>NZ_CDRJYY010000001.1:0-4800000 GCF_976985675.1 Mycobacterium sp. NTMscope_MAC_12 | reverse complement strand
ACGATGCTCAACCAGCGGTCCGGGGTGTGGGGTCTGTCCGGCGAGCGTGACTTTCGCCGGTTGCGGGCAATGATCGAATCCCGCGACGAGTCAGCGCAATTGGCGTATAGCGTGTTCACGCACCGGCTGCGCAAATACGTCGGCGCCTACCTGGCGGTGCTGGGGCACACCGATGTCATCAGCTTCACCGCCGGGATCGGCGAGAACGACGCGGCCGTGCGGCGGGACGCGGTCGCGGGCATGGAGGAGCTGGGCATCGTGCTCGACGAGCGGCGGAACCTCGGCGGGGGCAAGGGTGCACGACAGATCTCCGCCGACGATTCACCGATCACCGTGCTGGTGATCCCGACCAACGAGGAGCTGGCCATCGCCCGCGACTGCGTGAACGTGCTAGACGGATAAGAATCCCAGGCTCTTTCGTCCCGTGCCGACCGAGGGTGTGGGATCGGTTTTGACGGTTTGCGCCAGCAGCTCGAAGTAGATGTCACGAAAATCGGTGGTGTACTTCAGGTCTCCGTTGTCGAGGTCGGTGAGGCTGGGCTCCTCGCCGTAGAAGCCGCCCTTCACGGGCGCACCCGCGATGAAAACGGGCCCCGCCGTACCGTGATCGGTGCCTTGGGACGCATTGGCACGCACTCGACGCCCGAACTCCGAATACGCCATCAGGACCACGTCTCGTCCGGCCATCTCCTGAATGAACGCGGCCACCGCCTCGTCGAATGTCTGCAGTAACCGTTGCTGGGTCCCACGTTCGCCGGCATGGGTGTCGAAGCCGCCCAACTGCACCGTATACACCCGCGTCGGGACGCGGGCCTTGATGGCCTGGGCAACCATGCTCAGCTGAGTGGCCAGTGAATTGCGTTCCGTGATAGCAGGTTTGACCGACGCGAAGGTTGTGTTGGCGGTGTGCGCCGCACGGTAGGCCTTGCACACCGCGGCCATCGCGGGAGTGTCATCGGGGTCGTCGTTACCCAGCGCGGTCATGATCCCGTCGAATCTCTCCGCCTCGGCCGGCGCCCCGTTCGGCGAAAGCGCTGCCGCTGTGCACTTTGCGCCGATGGCCAGTGGTGGCAGGACCGCCCCGATGTTGACCGCACGCAACGGGTCATCGCCGGTGGCGTCGAGCCAGCGGCCGATCCAGCCGGTCGAAACCGGCTCGGCGGGTGACGCCGTCTGCCAGATGTCCATGGAGCGAAAGTGGCTGTGGTCGGGCTTCGGGTAGCCGGCGCCGCGCACAACGGCGAGGTGCCGCTGGTTCCACAGACCGGCCATGTTCTTCAGAGCCGGATTGAGGCCCAGCTGCGCGTCGAGGTGCAAGACATCGCCGGGGGAATAGGCGAGTTCGGGACGGGCGTCGTGGTAGGCGTTGTCCGCGTAGGGGATCAGGGTGTTGATCCCGTCGTTGCCGCCGTAGAGCGTGGCGATCACCAGGACGCCGCTTCCTTCGGCCAGCGGCCGGTCGGAGGCGGCGCGCATCAGGTCGGGCCAACTGACCGCCACCGTTCCCGACAGCAACCCCGCCGCCCCCACACCCGCGCTGGCGATCAGGAATCTGCGACGGTTCATCTCGGCCATGGCTGCTGATCCCCTACGACGTCAAGTATTCGGGAGTGTTGACGGCGGCCGCGACCAACTGCGGCGGTTGGCGCACCAGCGGTCGCAGCGCCTGGGCGGTGCGGTCCGACCAGGCGCCGACGCCGATCAGGTAGCCGACCGCATCGATGCGGTCACCGGCGGGGGTTCCCTCGACGCTTGAGAGGTCGCCGGCGTGTGCCAGCTCTGCCGCCGCGCGCAGCCTGGCCCCAGCACTGGCGGTGGAAAGCCACACCTGGCCGCTGGGCCAGCCGCCGACGCTGGGCGGGTAGAACGGTCGTTGACCCAGCGTACGCAACGTCGCGTCGATCATCTTGAGACGCTTGGGATTGTCGACCGGCACGCGCAGCGCCCGGATCACGCCGATGAGCCACTCGGTAGGGGTATTGACGACCGCGGCACGGCTGCCGGTGAACGCGGTGTCGGTCAGGATCGCGCGGGTCAGCGCGCGCAGGTCGCGGTTGGGGCCGTAGGCGCCGACCAGCCGGTCGAGCACCTGGCGTGGCGCTGGATCGTCGGACGCCAATTGCTGCCACAGACGTCCCGCGATGTATTCCGCCGATCTGGGTTGCGCCAGCACAATGTCGCAGAACCCGGCGGCGTCGAAGTTGCGGGTTTGCCCGAACAGCGTCTTGGCGGTCCCGTCATGACGTTTGGGGACCATCGAGGTGTCACCCCCGACGCCGATCACCCATCCCGTCAGGGCCCGCGCGCCGTTGCGCACGTCGCTTTCGGTGTAGCCGTTGCCGTGTCCCAACGCGAACAGCTCCATGAATTCGCGGGCAAGGTTTTCGTTGGGTGCCCCGGCGGTGCTGCTTTGTGCGTCGAGCCAGCGCAGCATCGCGGCGTCGGTCAGCATCCCGTAGGCCAGGGTGCGGAAATCGCCCAACGATCCGGTGCGCAATTTGTGATTCTGCGCGGCCATGTATGCCGCTACCCGCACCTTCTGCGCCGAGGTGGCGAAGTGGTTGTGCCACAGCAGGGTTAGCTTCTCGTGGAGCGGCTGTCGCACGGCGACCATGCGCCGCACCCACCAATTCGACAGCACGCCCAGCTGTTCCGACACCTGCTGGTTGTACTGCTTGTGGGCGGCCGGGGTGGCGCGCTTACCGGGCGGGCTGGGCGTCGGCAGGCTGGGCATCGGGGTGGCAACCGCGCCGGGGTCGACGTCGGGATCGGCGCCCAGCAGCGCGTCCACGTAGCCGGACCAGTCCCGCGCTACGGCCGCGTCGACCTCGGGCCCTGTCACCCCGAACCCGGCCCGGCGCAGCATGCGGGCCGTACTGACCCACGCCGTGGACTGGCCTGCCATGTGTCAACTGTGCGGCATATACCTATGTTCTCGCTGTGAATCCGGGCTGTGAATAGCCGAGCGCATGGCTCGCGGTCGACGTGTGATGGTGCGCGGCATGAGGAGACATTCAGCGCATGGAGATGCTCGAGGAGAGGGGCTGGGTCGTCGTCCGCGTCGTCGCGGAGGACCGCCCGGCCAGTATCATCCGCCGGGTGCGAGAGGCGCTGGCGAAATCGACTGTGAATCTTGGGCTTTGCGTGTGAGCCCACGGCGAGGTTTGTCGGCGTGTCGTCGCCCAGTGTTCACGCCGAAAGCCCAGGTTTCACACTCAACGCCCAGGTTTCACTCTCGACACCGTAAGGCGTGCAACAGCTCAGAACGTGCTGGTCGGCCGCACCCGGTTGGCCATGTCGACCAGCTCGTAGCGGTGCCGCTGCGTGGGTGCGACGCGGGCCAGATTGCGCAGCGCCGCCTCGACGCCCAGCCGCAGCCCGTGCTCGGTGAACGGGAAGCCCAGGATGTGATTGGTGCTGGCCTTGTTGTCCTCCAGCCAGTCCATCGCGCAGCCCAGCACCAGCGCGCGGATCTGCAGCACGCGGGGCTCGGTGGGCGGCAGCGCCTCCACCCGCCGCGCCGCGTCCCTAATGTCCTCTTCGGTGATCTCGCTCTTGGTCCGGCCGGACAACAGCGTCACCGCGCTGGTCAGGCGCGCGGTGGTGAAGTGGCGCGACGTGGCCGGCACCTCGTCCAGCGTGCGCACCGCGGCGGCCCGATCACCTTGGGCGGACAGCGATCTGGCCAACCCGAACGCCGCCGAGATCACGCCGTCGTTGGTCTTCCACACCGTCTCGTAGTACTTGTGCTCGTCGGCGTCGCCGGCCAACTCGGCGGTGGCGGCCAACGCCAGCTTGGGCGCCAGCTCGCCCGGGAAGGTATCCAGTACCTCGGTGAAATGCGTTGTGGACGAATCGTAATCGCCGGTGAGCAACTCGGCGACGGCCTTGTACCACACCAGCCGCCATTGCCAGCCGACCCGCGCGGCCAGGTCGTCGAGCTTGCGGGTGGCCTTGGCGACGTCGCCGAGATCCAGCAGCGCGCGCACCTCCATCATCGGCAGCTCGACCGACTCGGACAGCTCGGCACCGTCGGCGTCCAGGGTCCCGTGCCGGGCCGCGCGCAACGAGTCCAGAGTCTGCACCGGCTGCGACAACACCGTCGCCTGTAGCACCGATGCGGCGACGTCGGCCGGATCGACCAGCGGCACTTGCAGCGCGGTGACGATTTCGCGGGCCGTCAGCTTCTCCGAATGGACCTGCCCGTCCAGGTAGACGTCGGTGTGCGCGACCAGCAGGTCCACCCCGAACGTCGAGCGGCTGGGCGAAAAGATCGTCGACAGGCCGGGCCGGGGCACCCCGCTGTCGTGGGCGACGACTTCGCGCAGCACGCCGATCAACTGCGCGGACATCTCCTCGGTGTTGGCGAACCGCCGGCGCGGGTCGGGATCGGTGGCGCGGCGCAGCAACCGGTGGAACGAGTCGTAGGTGCTCAGCACCGGGTCGTGCTCGGGCAGGCCGTCGACGTAGCGGCCGTTGCGGGTGCGCAGGTTGAGCGTGAGCGCCGCCAGCGTGCGCCCCACCGTGTAGATGTCGGTGGCGACCGTCGGGCCGGTCCGCACGATCTCCGGAGCCTGGAAACCCGGTGTGCCATAAAGGTATCCGAACGAATTGATCCGCGACACCGCGCCCAGGTCGATCAGCTTGAGCTGCTCCTCGGTGAGCATGATGTTCTCCGGCTTCAGGTCGTTGTAGACCAGGCCGATGGAGTGCAGATAGCTCAGCGCGGGCAGGATTTCCAGCAGGTAGGCGATGGCCTCGGCGACGGGAAGCTTCTCGCCCTTCCCGTGCTTGAGCGACTGCCCGCCGACGTACTCCATGACGATGTAGCCGACCGGATTGCCGTGCTGGTCCTTGTGTTCGACGAAGTTGAAGATCTGCACGATCTGCGGGTGGACGACCTCGGCCAGAAACTGCCGTTCGGCCATCGCGATCGCCTGCGCCTCCGCATCGCCGGAGTGGACCAGGCCTTTGAGCACGACCGGCCGGTCGTTGACGTTTTTGTCGACGGCCAGATACACCCAGCCCAGCCCGCCGTGCGCGATGCAACCCTTGACCTCGTACTGGCCGGCGACGATGTCCCCCGGATTGAGTTGCGGCAGAAACGAATACGGGCTGCCGCAGGCCGGGCACCAACCCTCCGACGTGCCCTTGCTCTTCTTGCTGGACCGGCCCACCGGCTTCCCGCAGTTCCAGCAGAAGCGCTTGGACTCGGGGACCACCGGGTTGGTCATCAGCGCTTCGCGCGGGTCGATGTCGCGTCCCCGTGGAATCTCGACGAGCCCACCGCCGAGCTGTCGGACCGCCGGCAGCGACCGCGTCGCCACCGTCATGCGGTCGCCGGTGTCGGTGTCCAGGGCGCCCAGCGAGATGTGCGGAAAGTCGTCGTCGTCATCGTCGAAGTCGGGCCGAAACAGCGCCTGCGTGGCCTGCAGCCGCCCCGTCGAGGCGCCGGTCTGGACGTCCGCCGGCTGGGTGCCGGGGTTCACGTCGTCCACGTCTCCAGAGCCGGGTTCCGGCTGCTCGGACTGCTTATCCGGCTCGGCCATCAGTCCAGATACCTCGGTGTGGGCGGGGCCGGCGCGGGGCCCAGCACGGTCAACCACTTGCGGTACAACGTGTTCCACGTGCCGTCGCGGCGGATCCTTTCCAGGGTCCCGTTGACGAACCGCACCAGGGGGGTGTTGTTCAGGTTGATGCCGATGCCGTAGGGCTGGGTGGCCATGTTGGGTCCGACGATGTGCAGGTAGGGGTCCTCTTCGACGAGCCCGGCCAGGATCGAGTCGTCGGTGCTGACGGCGTCGATCTCGCGCTGCTGCATCGCGACCAGGCAGTCGGCCCAGTTGACCACCGACACCACCACCGGCGGCGGGTCGATCTGCCGGATGCGATGCAGCGAGGTGGTGCCCTTGGCCACGCACACGCGTTTGCCGGACAGGTCGCTCACCTTGACGATCGACGAGTCGCGCGGGGTGAGGATGCGCTGGTTGGCGTCGAGGTAGACGGTGGAGAAGTTGACCAGCTTGCGCCGGTCGCAGGTGATCGTCATGGTCTTGACCACGATGTCGACCTCGCCGCGTTGCAGGGCGGTGACGCGCTCGTCTGACGACAGGATCCGGTACTCGACGTGGGACGGGGCGCCGAAGATGTCGCGGGCGATCTCGCCGGCCATGTCGACGTCGAAGCCGGTGATCTCGCCGGTGATCGGGTCGCGGAAGCTGAACAGGTTGCTGCCGATGTCGAGCCCGACGATCAGCCTGCCCCGCGCGCGGATGTCGGCGACGGCGGCGTCGGCCTCGGCCTTGGTGGGGAAGGGCCGCAGGCTGGCCGTCAGGTCGCAGTCCTGATGGGGGCCGTCGGGCGGCAGCGGTGGCTGCGGCGGCAGTTGCTCCATGCCGACCGGGGTGGGCGGCGGCAGCGTCGGGACGCTGGCCACGTGCAGCGATTCCGTATGCCCGCAGCCCGCCGCCGCGACCGCTACCGCCACCGTGGCGGCCACGGTGCGCGCCCGGCGCAGCAGAGGCAGGCGGGTCATTATCGATACTCTTTCAGCCGCGGCCACAGGCCCAGCGCCACCGCGATGGCCGCCCCGAGGCTGAGCACCACGCCGCCAACCTGGGCGCCGGACAGCCCGCTGCGCGCGTTGATCACGTCGTTGCGCAGGTGGATGCGGCCCTGGTCCATGGCCTTGACCAGCTCGTCTTCCAGTTTGTCGAACGCCGGGGTGGAATCCTCTTCGCTGCTGCCCAGCGCGACCTGGGTGGCGGCGCGGTAGTTCCCCACCGAGATGTACGAGGTGATCCGGTCGTTGGCCTGCCGCCAGCGCAGCAGCAGCTGGTCGGCGCCTTCCAGGTCGGGTTTGTCTACGGCGTCGCTGCGGGACATGTACTGGTCGAGCTGGCGGTGCATCGAATCGATGCGCTGATAGAACGACTGCTTGCGCTTCTCTTCGTCCCCGCGGCGGATCAGCGACAGCGTCTCGTCGGCGCGCGCCTGCTGGGCGGTGATCGCGACGTTGGTGACGGTCTTGAGGGACTCCGCGGCGGTGTCCTTCGCGCTACGACTGGCCGTCGTAGAGATGGTTAGCGCAGTCCCGACCCATACCACCATGACGAGAATAGCGAGCGCGCCCACGACCAGGCCGGGGTTGATGCGGCGCCGGGTGCGCCGGGCCAGCCAGCGATGGGAGAACGCGCCGAAGACCACGGTGGCGCCGACGACCATGATCACCGGCGCCGGGATCTGGGTCGACGCGGTGGTTTCCACGTCCACCCGCTCCGAGGTGGCCCGGTAAAGCCGTGCCGCGTCGGGCAGGATCGTCGACTGCATCAGCCCCGATGCCTCCGACAGGTACGACGAGCCGACCGGGTTGCCCGCCCGGTTGTTGGTTCGCGCGATTTCGATCAGGCCGGTGTAGACGGCCAGCTGGGCGTTGATCCGGCCCAGGAGCTGCACCTGCGGCTCGTCGGTGAGCCCGCTGGACGCCCTGGTCACGGCCACGGCCGCGTCGGTGATGGCCTGCTCGTAGCGCTGCCGCACCGGCGGCGGTTCGGCTTCGGCGATGAACGCGGTGGCGGCCGCGGCGTCGGCCACCGACAGGGTGGTGTAGAGCCGGCCGGCGGCGAACGACAGCGGCTCGGTGTGGTTGAGCACCGTGGTGAGCACCTGTTGCCGGTGGTTGATGGTGGTCGAGGTGGCGAAGGCGCTGATCCCGCCGAGGGCCGCCAGGACGATGCCGATGGTCAGGATGCGGCCCGGCGTCGTCGAGATGAACCACCAGCGTGGGTGGGCTGGTTCGGCCGGTGACCGCGATCCCTGCGGCTCGGTCGACGGGTGCGCCAGCTCAACCGTCACGTCTGATCAGCCCTCATCTCTTGGCCACTGGATTTCGCTGCACGGACCTCTATAAGCGAAGTCTAAGAGCATGTTCGGGTGGATGGGTGGAGGCCGACGCAATTGCCGACGCGCCGAAGACCGCCGAGAACCAAGTCTGCCTATCCTTGATCCGTGCAGGGCGACGGCGACGGCTGGGTGATCTCGGAGCGCGGCGCCCATTATTGGGGCCGGTACGGCGCCGCCGGTCTGCTGCTGCGCGCCCCGCGGCCCGACGGCATGCCCGCGGTGCTGCTGCAACACCGCGCGGTGTGGAGCCATCAGGGCGGGACGTGGGGGTTGCCGGGCGGGGCCCGGGACAGCCACGAAACGCCCGAGCAGACGGCGGTCCGCGAAGCGAACGAGGAGGCCGGGCTGCTCGCCGAGCGGCTCAACGTGCGCGCGACGCTGGTCACCGCCGAGGTCGCCGGGATCGGCGGCACCCGATGGAGCTACACCACCGTCGTCGCCGACGCCGACGAGTTGCTGCACACCGTGCCCAACCGGGAGAGCGCGGAGATGCGCTGGGTCGCCGAGGACGAGGTGGCCGACCTGCCGCTGCACCCGGGCTTCGCGGCCAGCTGGCAACGGCTGCGCACCGCGCCGGCGCTGTTGCCGCTGGGCCACGGCGACGAACGCCGGCAGTATCTGCCCCGCACGATCGAGGTCGAGGACGGCGTCTTCGTGTGGTGCATGCCCGGTGACGCCGACCAAGCGCCGTCGCAGCTGAGCCGCCGGATCAGCTCGCTGCTGCCAGCGCCGAACTGAGCCGCCGCGCCGCCGCCCGCGGGTCGGGGGCCGCGGTGATCGCGCGCACCACCACGACGCGGCGGGCCCCGGAGTCGATCACCTCGGGCAGCCGCTGCGCGTCGATGCCGCCGATCGCGAACCACGGCTTGCCGGTCCCGAGCTCGGCGGCGGCGCGGACCAGTCCCAGGCCCGGGGCCTCGCGGTCCGGCTTGGTGGGCGTCGGCCAGCAGGGGCCGACGCAGAAGTAGTCCGCTTCGCTGGTTGCCGCCGCGGTCGCCTGCGCGACGCTGTGGCTGGACAGCCCGAGCAGCACGTCCGGCCCGACGATGTCGCGGGCGACGTCCAGCGGCAGGTCGCCCTGTCCGAGGTGCAGCACGTCGGCGCCGGCCGCGCGGGCGATGTCGGCGCGGTCGTTGACCGCGAACAGGGCGCCGTGCCTACGGGCGGCGTCGGCCAGGATCTGGCACGCGGCCAGCTCCTCGCGCGCCTCGAGCGGCCCGAACCGCTGCTCGCCGACGGATCCCTTGTCGCGCAGCTGGATGATGTCCACCCCGCCGGCCAGCGCGGCGTCGGCGAACTCGGCCAGATCGCCGCGCTCGCGGCGCGCGTCGGTGCACAGGTACAGCCGCGCGGTGGCCAGAGCGGAGGGTCGGCTATCCACGGGACGCTGCACACCGAGACGCTAGCGCGCTAGCGTGGAGCGCGAAGAACCACCAGACACGGGAGTCCCGGGAGCGGGGCTGAGAGTGGGCACAGCCGCGAGGACCTGCCCTTACCGTCACACCTGATCCGGATCATGCCGGCGAAGGGAGGCTCGACAATGACCGGGATGCCCTCCGGGCCACCGCTGGGGTCGCTGGCCGTCATCGGCGGCGGCGTCATCGGGCTGGCGGTGGCGCGCCGCGCCGCGCAGGCCGGCTGGTCGGTGCGGGTGCACCGCAGCGGGGAGCGGGGCGCATCCTGGGTTGCCGGCGGCATGCTGGCGCCGCACAGCGAAGGCTGGCCCGGTGAAGAGCGGTTGTTGCGGCTGGGCCTGGAATCCCTGCGGCTGTGGCGCGAGGGCGGTTTCCTCGACGGCCTGCCGGCGGGGGTGGTCACCGCTCGCGAGTCGCTGGTGGTGGCCGTCGACCGCGCCGACGCCGCCGACCTGCGCACGGTCGCGGACTGGTTGTCCGCGCAGGGGCATCCCGTGGTCTGGGAGTCGGCCGCCCGCGACGTGGAACCCCTACTGGCGCAGGGCATCCGGCACGGCTTTCGGGCGCCCACCGAGCTGGCCGTCGACAACCGGGCGGTGCTCGACGCGCTGGAGACGGAGTGCGAGCGTCTCGGGGTGCGGTGGGCGCCGCCGGTGCACGACCTGTCGGCGGTCGAGGCCGACGCGGTGGTGATCGCCAACGGCATCGACGCACCGGCGTTGTGGCCCGGGCTGCCGGTGCGCCCGGTCAAGGGCGAGGTGTTGCGGCTGCGGTGGAGGAAGGGCTGTATGCCGTTGCCGCGGCGGGTCATTCGCGCCCGCGTGCACGGGCGGCAGGTCTACCTGGTGCCGCGCGCGGACGGGGTCGTGGTCGGCGCCACCCAATACGAACACGGGCGCGACACCGCCCCGGTCGTCTCGGGGGTGCGTGACCTCCTCGACGACGCCTGCGCGGTGCTGCCGGCCCTGGGCGAATACGAGCTGGCCGAGTGCGGCGCCGGGCTGCGCCCGATGACACCCGACAATCTGCCGCTGGTGCATCGCCTGGACGCGCGCACGCTGGTCGCGGCGGGCCACGGCCGGTCGGGGTTCCTGCTGGCACCCTGGACGGCAGAACAGATCGTTTCCGAACTGGCCCCGGTAGCAGCGGCGCAATGATGGTCCGCGTTGCGACGATGCAGAGCGAAGCGATGAGGAGGAGCGGCGCAATGATCGTACTGGTCAACGAGAAAGAGGTCGACGTCGACCCGCACACCACGGTGTCCGCGCTGCTCGACTCCCTGGGCTTCGGCGAGCGCGGCATCGCCGTGGCGATGGACGACGCCGTGCTGCCGCGATCGCGCTGGGCGACAGAGCTTTCGGAGCTTCCCGGCGCTCCCGTGCGGCTCGAGGTGGTGACGGCGGTGCAAGGTGGCTGACTCGAAACTGACGATCGCGGACCGCAGCTTCGCCTCGCGGCTCATCATGGGGACCGGGGGAGCGAGCAACCTGGCGGTGCTGGAAGAGGCGCTGGTCGCGTCGGGTACGGAACTGACCACCGTCGCGATCCGCCGGGTGGACGCCGAGGGTGGCACCGGATTGCTCGATCTGCTCAACCGGCTGGGCATCACGCCGCTGCCCAACACCGCGGGGTGCCGCGGCGCCGCCGAGGCGGTGCTCAGCGCGCAGCTGGCGCGCGAGGCGTTGAACACCAACTGGATCAAGCTCGAAGTGATCGCCGACGAGCGCACTCTGCTGCCCGATGCGATCGAATTGGTGCGGGCCGCAGAGCAATTGGTCGACGACGAGTTCGTCGTCCTGCCCTACACCAACGATGACCCGGTGCTGGCGCGCCGGCTCGAGGACGCCGGATGCGCGGCGGTCATGCCGCTGGGCTCGCCGATCGGGACCGGGCTGGGCATCACCAATCCGCACAACATCGAGATGATCGTCGCCGGGGCCCATGTTCCGGTGGTGCTCGACGCCGGCATCGGCACCGCCAGCGACGCCGCGCTGGCCATGGAATTGGGTTGCGACGCCGTGCTGTTGGCTTCCGCGGTGACCCGCGCCGCCGATCCCGCCGCGATGGCCGCCGCGATGTCGGCCGCCGTCACCGCCGGCTATCTGGCCCGGCGGGCCGGGCGGATCCCGAAGCGGTTCTGGGCGCAGGCATCGAGCCCTGGCACGGCGACGATGCGGGCCGCTGAGGAGCCGCGCAATTGAGCCTGAGCCGATGAAACGCTATGTCGCGCTGGGCAGTTCGATGGCCGCCGGTCCGGGCATCCGGCCGCGCGCCGCGCGAGCCCCGCGGTGGTCGGGCCGCTCCGCGCGCAACTATGCGCACCTGATCGCCGGGCGATACGACTACGACCTGGTCGACGTGACCTTCTCCGGTGCGACCACCGCGAACGTCCTCGCCGAGCGTCAACGCGGCGCGCCGCCGCAAATCGACGCGCTGGACGGCTCGGAGAGTCTGGTCACCGTCACCATCGGCGGCAACGACGTCGGCTACGTACCGCTGTTGATGGCGGCCTCGCTGCCGCGCCCGCTGCGTCGCGTGCCGCTGCTGGGCGACCGCATCCGCGAACTGCTCGACACCGACGCGCGAAATCAGGCCCTTGACGCGGTGTTCGAATCGCTGTGTGCTGTCGGCCGCGCGGTGCGTCAGCGATCCGCCGGCGCGCGGATCTTTTTCGTCGACTACCTGACGATGCTGCCGCCCGCGGGCGCGCCGGCTCCACCGTTGTCGCCCGCCGACGCCGACCTGGGCCGGCACGTCGCCGACACGCTGGAAAGGATGACGGCCGACGCCGCCGCGGCGACCGGCTGCGGAATCATCCACGCCGCCGCGGCCAGCCGCGAGCACCACGCCTGGTCGGCAGAGCCCTGGACGACGCTGCCGGCGCGTTACGGTGTTCCGCTACCGGGTCGCCCCGCACCGTTGCACCCGAACCCCGCCGGGATGTGCGCGGTAGCGGATTTGATTGCGGCTCAACTGTAAACGTCAGCCGTTCGTGCGCCACCACTGGTAGAGCGCGTTGACGTCGGCGTTGGCCGCGGTCAGGTGACCCAGCACGTTCTTGGCGTCGGTGGTCCAGGTCAACGTCGCGTAGTTCTTGTAAGTGCCGCAGGCGATCTGGCCGCCGGTCTGGCCGTTCTGCTTCCACGTTCCCGGTGACTGCCCGGCGTCCCCGCACGCGGCCAGGGACACGTCCTTGATGGTGGAACTGAAGGCCGAGCCCAGGTTCGTGCTGTTGGAGAACAGCGCGTAGACACCGGAACCGGGACCGCCCGCGTCGGGGCTCTGCCCGCACAGGAGTTCGGCGAGTTCACCGGTTTCGGTGAGCTCTTGCGGCTTGCAGTTGTTCAGGCCGTAGCCCTTCGACAGCGAAGCGGCCAGCGTGTTCATGTCCGTCGCGCTACCGGTATTGGGTTCGGCGACCGCGGTGGCGCTGCCCGCGAGAACCAAACCGCCTGTGAAAGCTGCGGCCGACATAGCTCGCAGCGCGGTGATCAGATGTGACATGTTGACTCCCTGCGGTTGTTGGTGGTTAGTGCAGAAACCCCTTGCCCCCCAAGAAGATTGTCAACCGTTGGCGCGCCACCACTGGTAGAGCGCGTTGACGTCGGTGTTGGACGCGCGCAGGTAGCTCAGCGTGTTTTTGGCGTCCGTCGTCCAGATGATCTCGGCGGCGTTTTGGTACGTGCCGCACGCCGCCTGCCCGGCGCTGGCGCCCGAACCGTCCTTGTGCCAGCTGGACGGCGACTGGTTGGCGTCCCCGCACGGCCTCAGGACGTCCTCCTTGATGGTCGCCCGAAACGCGGTGGCCAGGTTGTCGGCGCTGGTGAACAGGACGTACTTGGCCTGTGCCGGTCCTTTCGGGTCGGGGCTCTGTCCGCACGCCAATACGGCCAACTGCCTGCCGCGGTCGATGTTCTGGGCGGTGCAGTTGTTCAGGCCGTAGCCCTTCGACAGCGTGGCCGCCAGTGTGTTGATGTCGGACGGGTTGCCGGTGCCGGCCGGGTCCGCGGCCGCCGCGACGCTGCCCGCTAACGCGAACAAGCCCGTGAACGCCGTCGCCATCGCCGCCTTCAGCGCGTTGCTGAAATCAGACATGAATGGCTCCTTAACGGCCGTTGCTAACACGGATAGTAGGGCTATGTCGTGGTAATGCAACACGTTCCGGCGGCAATTGTCTGTCTGGGCATCGTTTCCGGTTATCGGCCGCAAAGGCCCAGGGCAACGGTGGCGGCGCGCATTTCGCCGCGGCGGATATCGAATGACGTTGAGGCCGGGCGTTAATCGGGCCTTCGCGCCGATATGGCGGAGCCGTCGATGCGGCGCCACAACCGTAGCCCGGATCAGATTTTTTCATTGCTAGTGCCGACGCGGGGATGAGCGGGTATGGTTAGCACCGCTTTACGCCAGCTAACTTCCCTTGACTGGAGAATCCATGACACAACCGCCGCCCCCGCCGCCTCCCGGGTACCCGCCGCAGCAGCCGGCCGCCCAAGCGCCGAATAACTATCTGGTGTGGTCGATTTTGGTGACGCTGTTCTGCTGTCTTCCGTTCGGGATCGTGGCGATCGTCAAATCCAGCCAGGTCAACGGGTTGTGGGCGCAGGGTCGCTACGCCGAGGCGCAGGCATCGGCCGAGAGCGCCAAGAAATGGGCGATCTGGTCGGCGGCCATCGGTGTCGTCGTCGGCATCATCTACGTCATCTTGATGTCGGTCGGCGCGCTGAACACGGACACCAACGCGGCGCTTGCCGCGATGTACTAAAGCGAGGGTCTCGAGATGGTGACCCGCCGGGGGGCGGCGCACGCGGGCCTGGGTGCACCACTGGTGGTGGCCGCATCCACGACGTTGATGTGCGCCGCCATCTGGGCGGGTGACCCGACCACCCCGAACAGCCCGCTGCCGGTATGCCCCACCAAGGCGTTGTTGGGGATCGACTGTCCCGGATGCGGCAGCCTGCGCATGCTGTATTCCCTCATGCACGGCAACGTGTTGGCGGCCGCCAGGTACAACGCACTGGGCCTGGCGGCGGTCGTGCTGTTGGTGTGGGCGTACCTGGCCTGGACCTACGGGCACGTGGTGGGGCGGCGGGTCCGCAGTTGGCAACACCGCCGCTGGGCCGCCCTCGTCACACTGTCATTGGTCCTGGCATGGTTCGTGGTGCGCAACATCCCCTTTGCGCCCTTCACAGCGCTGTATGTCTGATCCCGACGTGTCCTGATCCCGCCCGCTTGGCCCGCGGTCTAACCTGGGGCGCGATGGTGAAAAAACTCACGACGTTGCCGGCGGCGCTCGCCGTGATCGCCCTGACCGCATTCTCAACCGGTTGCTCGCAGCGGTCCGGCTCGGAGCAGACGATGGGCGCGGACGAGTTCGCGTCCGCGTTGCGCGGCAAGGTGACGACCGATGCGATGATGGCCCACCTGTCCAAGCTGCAAGACATTGCCAATGCCAGCAACGGCACCCGGGCAGTGGGGACCCCAGGTTACGACGCCAGCGTCGACTACGTGGTGAAAACCCTGCGCGACAAGGGATTTGACGTGCAAACGCCCGAGTTTTCGGCGCGGGTGTTCCACGCCGAGAAGCCGGAGATGACCGTCGCCGGCAAGCCGGTGGAGGCGCGCGCGCTGGACTTCAGCCTGGGGACCCCGCCGGGCGGGGTGAGCGGGCCGCTGGTCGCCGCGCCGGCGAACACCTTGGGGTGCGCGGCCTCCGACTACGGCGATCTCCCGGTGCGGGGCGCGGTGGTGCTCGTCGATCGCGGCACCTGCCCGTTCGCGCAGAAGGAGGACGTCGCGGCGCAGCGAGGGGCCGTGGCGATGATCATCGCCGACAATGTCGACGAGGAGCAGATGGGCGGCACGCTCGGCCCGACCACCGAGGTGAAGATCCCGGTGCTCAGCGTGACGAAGTCCACCGGGGCGCAATTGCGCGGCCAGCCGGGGCCCACCACCATCAAGCTCGATGCCAGCGCGCAAAGTTTCAAGGCCCGCAATGTGATCGCGCAGACCAAAACCGGTTCGGACGCCAACGTGGTGATGGCGGGGGCGCACCTGGATAGCGTCCCGGAGGGTCCGGGGATCAACGACAACGGATCGGGAGTGGCCGCGGTGCTGGAAACCGCTGTGCAGCTGGGCAGTTCGCCCGCCGTGCACAACAGGCTGCGATTCGGCTTCTGGGGTGCGGAAGAACTCGGGCTCATCGGGTCGCGGAACTACGTCGAGTCGCTGGACTTGGCCGCGCTCAAAAACATTGCGCTGTACCTCAACTTCGACATGCTGGCGTCGCCGAACCCCGGCTATTTCACCTACGACGGGGACCAATCGCTGCCCATGGACGCCCGCGGCCGCCCGGTGGTCCCCGAAGGTTCGGCCGGCATCGAGCGCACGCTGGCCGCCTACCTGAAGTCGGCCGGCAAGACCGCACAGGACACCTCCTTTGACGGCCGGTCCGACTACGACGGATTCACCCTGGCGGGCATCCCCGCCGGCGGCCTGTTCTCGGGCGCCGAGGGGAAGATGTCCGCGGACCAGGCGAAGCTGTGGGGCGGGACCGCCGACCAACCGTTCGACCCCAACTACCACCAAAAGGGCGACACTCTCGATCACATCGACCGCACCGCGCTGGGAATCAACGGCAGCGGGGTGGCCTACGCGGTCGGGCTCTACGCTCAAGACCTCAGCGGACACAACGGTGTCCCCGCCATGGAGGACCGCACCCGGCACGTCCTCACCAAGTCATGAGTTCCCGCCTGTGCGCAACGCTGTTGCTGATCACGGCGCTGGTGGCCGGGTGCTCGCCGGCGCGGCCCGGCTCGCCCACCGCGACACCCGATCTCGGGCACGGCCTGGCCAAGAAGATCACCGTCGACGGCATGGTCACCCACCTGCGCGCCCTGCAGGACATCGCCAACGCCCACGGCGGCAACCGTGCCGACGGCACGCCGGGCTTCGACGCCAGCGTGGATTACGTGGCCAAGGCGTTGCGCGACAAGGGTTTTGACGTACAGACGCCGCAATTCGATCGGCTGTACACCGTGTCTATGGGTAAGCCGTCACTGATCGTCGCGGGCCGCACCTATCCCGTCGACCAGGCCTCGCTGCTGGTCCAGACACCGCCCGGCGGCCTGACGGGGCAACCGATCCGGCCGTCCCAGCCGTCGGGTTGCGCGGCCCACGACTACCCGGCCGCGGTGCCCAAGGGCGCGATCGCCGTCGTCGACGACACCCGCTGCTCGGTGGTCGACAAACAGAACAGCGCGCTGGCCAAGGGGGCGAGCGCGCTGATCGTGCTGAGCGCCCCCAACGGGCGCGGAGCTCCGCCCACGTTGTTCAGCCCCGGTTACTTCAAGCAACTGACCGTTCCGGTCGCCGTCGTCAACCCCAACGGTGCCGCCGCACTGACCGGTGCGACCGCGCCGATCCGCTTGGTGCTGGATGCCGTCAACACCAAGATTACATCCCGAAATGTCGTGGCACAGACCAAGTCCGGGTCGCCCCACGAGGTCGTCGTGGTGGGTGCGCAGCTCGACGGTTCGCGCGCCGGACCCGGCATCAACGACGACGGCTCCGGGGTGGCCGCGGTGCTGGAGGCGGCGCGCCAGCTGGGCCCGCTGGCCCCGGTGAACAACGCGGTGCGGTTCGTGTTCTGGGGCGCCGAATCCGAGGGGCTCAACGGGGTCATGGATTACGTGTTCGGCATGGGCCGTGATCAGCTCAACGACATCGCGCTCTATCTGAATTTCACCGCGCTGGGGTCGCCCAACGCCGGCTTCTTCACCGACGACGGCGACCAATCCGGCCCGCCCGGGCCCGGCGTCTTCGCCGCGGATGTCCCCGAAGGCTCAGCGGGCATCGAGCGCACTCTGGCCGGCTATCTGAACCTGGCCGGCAAGCGCCCCGCGGACATGCCGCTGAATTCCCGGGCCGACTATCACCCCTTCATGGTTGCGGGCGTGCCGATCGGGGGCCTGACGACCGGTTCCTCGCAGCTGAAAACCACCGTGCAGGCACGGTTGTGGGGCGGCCAGGCGGGCCTGCCGTTCGATCCGAACTTCCAGAGCCCGCGCGACACCGTCGACAACATCAACCGGGAAGCCTTGGGGATCATGGGTTCTGGCGTCGGGTTCGCGGTCGGCAGCTACGCCGAGTCCATCGGCGGGGTCAACGGCGTGCCCTCACACGACAAGAGGCATCGCACCCGGATGCCGTAGTGGCGGTTTCCCGTCGGCACAACCCAGACCCCGAGAGTGTGCTGGCATGCATCGAATTCCTCTATGCTGCAAAGTGTTTGATCGGCGGCAGTACCACGAACCGAGCTAGTTGTTTGTCGGTGGTGGTTGGGGTTGGAAGGGGTCATACCACCACCAGTCGGCGCGCTCGCCGGTCGGTCCCGGATACGGTGGCACTGCGGGTGGGGGCCCGGTGGGTGGGCGCGCCAGTGATCCCGGGCTCAGGATTCGGCCGGTGTCGTCGGTCACGGTGAGGGCGTCGGCGGGTCCGGTGATGGTGATAACACCCCGATGATGCAACCGGTGATGGTACGGGCAGACCAGCACCAGGTTGGCCAACTCGGTGGGGCCTCCGTCTTCCCAGTGCCAGATGTGATGGGCGTGCAGGCCCCGGGTGGCCCCACAGCCAGGCACCGCGCACGTGCGGTCGCGGTATTCCAGCGCGCGGCGAAGCCGCCGGTTGATCACCCGCGTCGCCCGCCCGGCACCGATAACCCGCCCCTCACGTTCAAACCAGACTTCACAGGTGGCATCACAGGTCAGGTAGCGGCGTTCGGCGTCGGACAGCAGCGGACCCAAATGCAGGGCCGCCGCGCGCCGCTCGACGTCGAGGTGGGCCACCACGGTGGTGTGCTGCCCGTGGGGCCGGCGGGTGGCCTCGGCGTCCCAGCCCGCCTCCACCAGCCGCATTAACGCCTCGACGGTGCTCGGCAACGGCGGCCGCTGATCCGAACCGCCCCCGCCCTCGCCGTGGTCGTGTTTCCACTCGGCGATCAGCGCCTCACGATGCGAGGCCAACGCGGCATCGAACTTCGCGGCATCCAAGTGGCCCAGCATGATCCGATAACAGGCGCCCCACTCAGTGGCGGTCGCGGTGATCGAACGCTCGCGCTCGGGGGCGGGCCGTGGTTCGGACTCGGACTCGGACTCGGACTCGGACCGAGGTTCGGGTTCGAGTCGCGGCTCCAGCTTGACCGCCGTACGCAGCTGGCCGACCGTGGCGACCGCGGCCAGCTGCGCGTAATGCTCATCAGATCCCTCGCCCGCGCGTGCGGCGATCACCCCGACCTGATCGGCCGACAACCGACCCTCCCGCAGACCCTGAACACAGCGCGGAAACTCCTGCAGCCTGCCCGCAATGGCGCTGAGCGTGTGCGCGTTTGCCGACGAGCAGCCCAGCTTCCAGGCCACCAACGCCGGCACCGACCGCGCCCCGGTCACACCACACAATTGGTCACGATCGATCTCGGCGACGATCTCCACAATGCGCCCATCAATCGCATTGCGCTGACCGCTCAACTCCGCCAACTCTCCGAACAACACCTCAAGACGGTCACTCGCAGTGACCACCCCGGCGTCAGCGCATGCGGTCGACAACATGACCTCATCATCGCAGCCACCACCGACAAGTTCGGGCGACCCGATCCCAACGCCGCCACCACCGCCAAACACGGTTAGCCGCGCAGGTAACGCATGCGGACCCCCGGGGCGAAGGCGACGGCGAGCCACCGCTTTTCTCGCGCAGCCGCGGCCGGACGGCACCTTAGAATGAGTCCCCTTGGTGCTGCCGTGTCGCCGGTCGGGATGAGGTTGGTCATGAATAGCCATGCGCTCAGGTCGGCACTGGTCTGGGCGGCGGCGGTGCTCGTGGTGGCCGGCTGCACAACGTTTGTCGACGGGCGCGGGCTGTCGATGCTCAACGACCCCTACCTGGTTGGCGGGTTGCCCGCGACCAACGGGCCCAGCGGGATTCGTTCGAACGCGCCCAGACCCACGGGCAAGGTGCTCAACACCGACAACGGACCCATCGACAGGTTGGCGCTGCTCTCGGTCAACGACATCGAGGACTATTGGCAGTCGGCGTACAGCCAATCGCTGAAGGGCAAGTTCGTTCCCGTCAGCAAGGTGGTGTCCTACGACTCCAACGACCCGAGCAGCCCGATCGTGTGCCACAACGACACGTACAAACTCGTCAACGCCTTCTACACGTCGCGCTGCCACCTGATCGCCTGGGACCGCGGCGTGTTCATGCCCGTCGCGCAAAAGTACTTCGGCGACATGTCCGTCACCGGAGTGCTCGCACACGAATTCGGGCACGCGCTGCAGCAGATGGCCAAGCTGGTGACCAGACGGGACCCGACCATCGTCCACGAACAGCAGGCCGACTGCTTCGCCGGCGTCTATCTGTTCTGGGTCGCCGACGGCAAGTCGCCGCGCTTCACGCTGAGCACCGCCGACGGGCTCGACCACGTGCTGGCGGGCATCATCACCACGCGCGACCCGGTCATGGACAGCGAGACCGACAACGACGACGCCCACGGCTCGGCCCTGGACCGGATCAGCGCCTTCCAAATGGGTTTCATCAACGGCGCCTCGGCGTGTGCGGCCATCGACCGCCGGGAAATCGAGCAGCGCCGCGGCGATCTGCCGAACGCCTTGCGGGTCGACTCCACCACCGGAACGCCGGAGACCGGCGAGGTCCCGATCAACCAGGACACCCTGTCGACCCTGATGGAACTGCTGGGAAAGATCTTCGGCCCGGCCAATCCGCCGGTGCTGACCTACCAGCCCGCGAATTGCCCGGACGCCAAACCCACCCCGCCGGCCTCCTACTGTCCGGGCACCAACACCAT
This sequence comes from Mycobacterium sp. NTMscope_MAC_12, assembly GCF_976985675.1. NCBI lineage: Bacteria > Bacillati > Actinomycetota > Actinomycetes > Mycobacteriales > Mycobacteriaceae > Mycobacterium > Mycobacterium sp. NTMscope_MAC_12. The sequence goes on along the minus strand of NZ_CDRJYY010000001.1, from coordinate 4,779,822 downwards.
CGCGGTCGACCTGCCCAAGCTCGCCGTCATGGGCAGGGTCGCCGACGAGAGCGAGCAGTCCCTGCCGCAAGGCGACGACACGGCCCTGTCCCTCGTGATGTCGAGATACGCACTGGCGGTGCAGCATGAGCGCGGCCTGCCGATGCAGAGCCCGTGGACCGCGCTGCGCACCGCATGCCTGACCGGCGTGGCGCACCGCAAGATGGCCGAACCCATCGAGCTGCCCTCGCACAACCAATTGCAGCTCACCGCCGGCGATCTCGACGAAGCGGTCGCCGGGCTGCTCACCAATCACCTGGTGGCCAGCGACGCGGACGGCACCAGCGTCCCCGCCGGCTTCACCCGCATTGCCGCGTTCCGTGGTGGCGTGACCGGCAACGCGGACGCATGTTACTCTCGTTATCCGGGATAACGAAAGACCCCGCGGATCAGCCTATTTCGGCCAGCCGGGGAATCACCTCGTCACCCAGGCGTCGGACGAACCCGACCGGGTCCGGATTGCCCGGCAGCGGGCCGACATTGATCATGTCCACACCGAGCCTGGCGTAGCGTTCCACGGTCTTCAGGTACTCGTCGATGTTCTCGAACGGGTCCGTCGTCGCGAGACCGCCGGACGTCTTGCGAATGTCGGCGGGGTTCCTGCCCACCGCGTCGCAGTGCCGGTGCAACACGTCGATCTTGTGCTCGAGCTCCTCGACGTCATTCGACATGCTGTTCCAGATGTCGGCATACTGCGCGACCAGGCGAAGCGTCTTCTTCTCGCCGTCCCCGCCGATCAGGATCGGGGGACGCCGAATCGGTTGCGGCACACAGATCGTCTCGGCCAGGCGATAGTGGGCGCCTTCATACGGGCCGTCGTCGTCACTCCACATCTGCCGACAGATCTGCAACGTCTCCTCGAGCATTTCGAAGCGCGCGCTCAGCGGCGGATACGGAATGCCCAGCGCGGTGTGCTCACGCTCGTACCAGGCCGCACCCAGCCCCAGCATCGATCGGCCTTGCGACAACACGTCCAGGGTGGTGACCGTTTTGGCCAACACGCCCGGGTGGCGGTAGGTGACCCCGGTGACCAGCAGGGTCAGGTCGATGGTGGCGGTCTGGGCGGCCAAGAACCCCAGCGACGTGTAGCCCTCGAGGTACGGGTCCTGGGCGGGGCCAAGCTGTTCCATTTGGAAGAAGTGATCGGCCAGGGTGAACAACGTGGCGCCGCCCTGCTCGGCGGCCTTGGCCGCGTCGGCCAGCGTCGGGCCCAGTCGCGCCGGGTCTCCGGGTAGAAAGTCGATGAAGTGCAATCCCAATTCCATTGCGATGACGCCCCTTTCTCAGTGTTCGGTCAAGCGCTCGAGTAGCGACAGCGCGTCGACGATGACGCGCCGCTCCGCCTCGGTGTAGCGCTCCTGGATGGTCCGGGCCAGCCATTCCTCCCGGGCCCGACGGTCGCTCTCGGCGCGCTTTCTCCCCGCCGGGGTCAGCGAGACCACCTGTCGCCGACCATCATTCGGGTCCGGGGAGCGTTCGATGAGCCCCCGCTGCCCCAATCCGGCCAGGATGGTGGCCATCGACTGGGGACGCACCTGTTCCGCGCCGGCCAATGCGCTGGCCGACGACGGCCCCTCCTTCCAAAGCCGCGTGAGCACCGCCGTCTGCGACGGTGTCAAACCGTCGACCGCGACGTCCTTCAGCCGGCGCCGCAGCCGGCTGAACACCACCCGGATATCGCGTGCCGCCGCTGCCGCGGAGTCGCTGATGCCATCCACGGCACCACTCTAAATTAGACAGTCAAAACTGTCCAGTTCGGACTGTCTATTCCCGTCCGAGCAGCTGTAGCGCGGCATCGACGGCCAGGGCCGGGACGTTCAGCGTCTTGGACCGCAGATCGTGTCGGGCGCTGGCGATCTCGACGACGGCGGTCGTTCCGCCGATCAGCGCGGCCGCGGTGCGCAGCTCGTCGGGCGTGCCGAAGGGATCCGAGGTTCCGTGGGTGAACACCGTCGGCACCGTGATGTCAGGCAGATGCTCGGTGCGCAGGCGCTCCGGCTTGCCGGGCGGGTGCAGCGGGTAGGAGAACAGCGTCAGCACGTCCACCGGGGCCTCGCCGGCGGCAACCACCATGGATGTCTGCCGGCCGCCGTAGGAATGCCCGCCGGCGATCAGCGGCCCGGGGGCGAGGTCGCGGCACATCGTGATCGCCTCGACGATGCCGGCGCGATCGGTGGCGGCCGACCCGGATGGCGGGCCGGTGGGGCGCCGGCGCCGGTAGGGCAGGTTATAGCGCACCGCCAGCCAGCCCCGTTGGGCCCATTCGTCGCAAACCTGTTGCAGCAGTGGAGAATCCCGGTTACCACCGGCGCCGTGGGTCAGAACCACGACCCCTTCTGGGCGACTTGCATCGTCCGGTTCGTGCGCGATGCCCGCGATCTGATCGAGGGGGCGAGCCATCATGACAGCCTAAACAGCGGCGAGACGGGGCCGTGGCCGTGGCCCAGGGGATAGGAGGCACGCAGAGATTCCGTGACCCACCGCTTCCCGAAACCGACCGCTTCCGGCACGGTGAGGCCGTGCGCGAGTGCGCAAGCCGCCGCGCTGGCCAGTGTGTCCCCGCCGCCGTGGTCGTTGCCGGTCGCGATCCGCTCCGCGTCGAACTCGTGATAGGAGGTGCCGTCATAGAGCAGGTCACAGCTGCGGTCCGACGAGCGCAGGTGGCCGCCCTTGACCAACACCCACCGCGGGCCGAGCGCATGCAGGGCCTTGGCCGCCACCCGCTGCGACGCCGGGTCCACGACGTCGATGTCCACCAGCAGCCTTACCTCGTCGAGGTTCGGCGTCACCAGCGTGGCCAACGGAAACAATTGATTCCGAAGCGAATCCAGGGCCGCCGGCGCCATGAGCGCGTCGCCGTGCATGGAGGCCGCCACCGGGTCGACGACGAGCGGGACGGTCAGTCCGAGCCGGCGCCAGGCGGTGGCGACGGTGTCGATGATGCGTGGCGACGCGAGCATCCCGGTCTTGGCGGCCTGGATGCCGATGTCGCCGACCACCGCCTCGATCTGGCCGGCGACGACGTCATCGGGAATCTCGTGAAAGCTCTTGACTCCCACGGTGTTCTGCACGGTCACCGCGGTCACGGCGACGCAAGCATGCACACCCAACAGCGCCATGGTGCGCATATCGGCTTGGATGCCCGCGCCGCCCCCGGAGTCCGACCCGGCGATCGACAACACCCGCAGGGGTGTCGTGCCCGGCGCGGGCAGCGGCAGGAAACTCACTGTTCTGGATGGTGGCGACCCGCTGCGCCCGGCTGTGCCAGTTGGTGGCGACCCGCTGCGCCCGGCTGTGCCAGTTGGCGGCGACCCGCTGCGCCCGGCTGTGCCAGTTGGCGGCGACCCGCTGCGCCCGGCTTCGCCGCGCTTGCGATCGCCACCGCCGCGCTTGCGATCGCCGCGTCCGCGGTTGCGGTCACTGCTGTGCCAGCGGCAGATACACCCGGTTGCCGTGCTCCGCGAACTCGCGAGACTTCTCCGCCATGCCCTCGGACACGGCCGCCTCGATCGCTTCCTCGCTGTCCAGGCCGTGCTTGGCGGCGTAGTCGCGGACGTCCTGGGTGATGCGCATCGAGCAGAACTTCGGCCCGCACATCGAGCAGAAGTGCGCGGTCTTGGCGGGTTCGGCGGGCAGCGTCTCGTCGTGGTATTCCCGCGCGGTGTCGGGATCCAGTGACAGGGCGAACTGGTCGTTCCAGCGGAACTCGAAGCGCGCCGTGCTCAGGGCGTTGTCGCGCTCCTGGGCGTGCGGGTGTCCCTTGGCCAGATCGCCGGCGTGCGCGGCGATCTTGTAGGCGATCACCCCGTCCTTGACGTCCTTGCGGTCCGGCAGGCCCAGGTGCTCCTTGGGCGTCACGTAGCACAGCATCGCGGTGCCGGCCTGGGCGATGATGGCCGCGCCGATCGCCGAGGTGATGTGGTCGTAGGCCGGCGCGATGTCGGTGGCCAGCGGGCCCAGCGTGTAGAACGGGGCCTCCTCGCACCACTCCTCTTCCAGCCGCACGTTCTCGACGATCTTGTGCATCGGGACATGGCCCGGGCCCTCGATCATCACTTGCACGCCATGGGATTTCGCGATCTTGGTCAGCTCGCCGAGGGTGCGCAGCTCGGCGAACTGCGCGGCGTCGTTGGCGTCGGCGATCGAGCCCGGCCGCAGCCCGTCGCCAAGGGAGAACGTGACGTCGTAGCGGGCGAAGATCTCGCAGAGTTCGTCGAAGTTGGTGTACAGGAACGATTCCCGGTGATGAGCCAGGCACCATGCCGCCATGATCGAGCCGCCGCGGGACACGATGCCGGTGACACGCTTGGCGGTCAGCGGCACGTAGCGCAGCAGCACACCGGCGTGCACGGTCATGTAGTCCACACCCTGCTCGCACTGCTCGATCACGGTGTCGCGGTAGATCTCCCACGTCAGCTCGGTCGGGTCGCCCTTGACCTTTTCCAGCGCCTGGTAGATCGGCACGGTGCCGACGGGCACCGGCGAGTTGCGCATGATCCACTCGCGGGTTTCGTGGATGTTCTTGCCGGTGGACAGGTCCATGATGGTGTCCGCGCCCCACCGGGTCGCCCACACCATCTTGTCGACCTCCTCGGCGATCGACGACGTCACCGCCGAGTTGCCGATGTTCGCGTTGACCTTGGTCGCAAACGCCTTGCCGATGATCATCGGCTCGATCTCGGGGTGGTTGTGGTTGGCCGGGATCACCGCGCGCCCTCGGGCGACCTCGTCGCGCACCAACTCGGCGGGCATGCCCTCGCGCGCGGCGATGAACGCCATCTCCGCGGTGATCTCGCCCGCACGGGCGCGCTGCGACTGGGTGCCGCGATCGCGCACCACCCCCGGCCGCGCCGGCAGCCCGGCCGTCAGGTCGATCGTCGCGTCCGGATCGGTGTAGGGGCCCGAAGTGTCGTAAAGATCGAAGTGATCGCCATTGGACAGGTCCACCCGGCGGAACGGAACCCGTCCGCCGGCCACATCGCGATAGATCTTGTGGCTGCCCGCAATCGGGCCGGTGGTCACGGACGGTGCAGCGGTTCCCGATAGGGTCTCGGTCATTTTTCATCTCCCTACGCCGGCATTACCCGGTCAGGTTCGTACGGTCGACGGCCCCGAGCCGTCCTCTCAGCGCACTCGGCATGCGCTCCCGCGTTGATGGATGGGTCCGCACGCGACGTTACCCCCACCCCGGACCGCATGGCAGGGCGACGGCCCTTCTTCCGGGGCGGTAGCCGAGGACGTCCCCGAGTGGAAGGATGCAAACGTGCAAGCTGGAGAGCCGTCCACCAACGGCGAGGGCGCGCGATCCGGTGGGCCGGGCGAATACCTGAATATCGGCACCTTCCGGTTCTGGTTCGTGGGCCAACGCTGGGAATGGTCCGACGAGGTGGCCCGCATGCACGGCTATGAACCGCAGGACGTGGAGCCGACGACTCAACTGTTGTTGTCGCACAAGCATCCCGAGGACCGCGCGCATGTCCAGGAGTTGCTGGACTACGCCCTGCGGTCGGAAGGGTCGTTCTCGAGCCGGCACCGATTCCTCGACACCGCGGGCACGGTGCACGACGCGATCGTCGTCGCCGACCGCATGGTGGACGAGTCGGGCGCCGTGCTGGGCACCGAGGGCTATTACATCGACCTCACCGACACGCTCGACGAGGCCCGGCAAGAGGTGCTCGACGAGGCGCTGCCGGATCTGGTCGAGAGCCGCGCGGCCATCGAACAGGCCAAAGGCGTGCTGATGTCCGTCTACCGGATCAGCGCGCAACAGGCCTTCCGCGTGCTGCAGTGGCGCTCGCAAGACACCAACGTGAAACTGCGTGCGCTGGCCAAGCAGCTGCTCGACGAGATGGCCACCCTGCCGGCGCCGCCGGGCGCGATGCAAAGCCAGTTCGATCATTTGCTGCTGACCGTGCACGAAAGGATTTCGCCCGAGCCCGCTGACTAGGATCTCGACGTCGGCGAAAGGCACGAACTTGTCGGCGGCGTTACGAGGCTAGACCTCCTCCATCGCCTCGCCGAGCTCCTCGAGGAGCTTGTTGTGGTGATTGCTCGCCAGCAGGTGTCCGGCGGCGATCACCACGGCCACCGGCCAGTCGATGAGTTCGAGGGCCGCCAGGGCGGCCAGCCCCCCGAAGTAGGCCAGCTGCTCGGGCCGGGGGATCTCCACCTGGCCGATCGCCGGCAGGTTCACCACAAAGGTTTCGCCCTCGCGGATCTTGTCCACCGCATCGCGCTGGGACGTCTCGCGCCGCGACTTCTTTTCCGCCATCATTTGCCTTTCAGTAACGAAGGGTTTCCCGCCTCGCCGGTTCGCGCGTACAACGTCGGACCTATGTCGACGATGACCGACACCGGGGGCGATCCGCTAGTTTCGTCGATTGCTTCGGTGCTCAGGGTGCCGTTACTGGAACTCTATGCGCTGTTGTGGCGCGTCGGGGTGGTCGAGATTCGAAACCCTGAGCGGGAGGCTCGGCGAGATCCGCCGGCGGCTCGGGGTCTGATTTGTCCGGACCCGTCAGCGCACGCGACAGCACGCCGGTCGCGACCGTCGCCACCGCGGCGGCGCCCAGGCCCTGGGCCCAGCCGAACGGTCCGAGCGGCGTACACCCGAGCAGCTGGCTGACGCCCGGCGTGCTGATCAGGACCCCCACCAGCCCGAGCGAACCGAGCGCGGTGAGCACCACCAGCGGGGCCTGAGACTCGACCAGCGTCTGGCCCAGTTCGGTCCCCACCAGCGCGACCAGCGCGACGGTCGAGGCGCGTTGCGGACTACTCAGCGGACCGGTCAGGCCCGCCATCGCCCACGCGGCCGTCGTCGCCGCCGCCGTGGTGACGCCGCGAATGGCGACCGCCTGCCACAACGCGGCCTGATCCGCGCCGCGCAACCGCGGGTCGATCGGGCCGCTGGGCTTACTGACCGCGAGCGCGGCGGCCGGCAGCGCGTCGGTCATCGTGTTGACCAGCAGCAGCTGGCGCGTGTTCAGGGGCGACGTGCCGGTGATCGCGCTGCCGATGATCGCGAAGATCACCTCGCCGGCGTTGCCGCCGAGCAGCACCGACACCGCCGCCTGCACCCGCCGCCACAGCTGGTGGCCTTCCCGGATGGCCTCCATGAGCGCGTCGATCCGGCCGTCGACCAGCACCACGTCGGCGACCAGGTGCGCCGGATCGCTGCCATGGGCGACCACGCCGATGCCGACCGTGGCGGCCCGGATGGCGGCCGCGTCGTTGGCCCCGTCGCCGACCATCGCCGTCCGCACGTCCGCGTTCTCGAGCGCTTGGACAACCTGAACCTTGTTCTCCGGCGTCATGCGGGCGAAGATCACCCGCTCCGCCGCGACGCGCTCCTGGTCCTTGCGCGACAAGGCCTCCCATTCGGCGCCGCTGATGACCTGATCGGCGGTCACGTTGAGCCCCAGCTCGGCGGCGATGGCCTTGGCGGTGATCGGATGGTCACCGGTGATCAGCTTCACGCCCACCCCGAGGCCGCCGAGGTCGGCGAGCAATTTCGCGGCCTCGGCGCGCGGGGTGTCGGACAGGCCGAGGAAGCCGGTCAACGTCAGCCCGCTGGTGCAGTACTCGGCGATGTCATCGGGGTTTTCCGCGATCGCCCGGGCCTGTTGGGCGGTCAGCTCGCGGCGCGCCACCGCGATGACGCGCAGGCCGCCGGCGGCGAGTTCGGCGACCGTGCCTTCCATCGCGCCGCTCTCCCCGCAGGCGGCCAGGACCACTTCGGGCGCGCCCTTGACGGTCAGCTCGGTGCCGGTCACCGAGGCGGAGAACGACCTGCCGGAGCGGAACGGCAGGTGCGCGGTCGGCGGTGTGGACGGCGAGCCGTCGACGTCCGCACCGGCCTCGACGATGGCGACATCGGTGGCGTGCACCTGGGTGGCGCCGTTCGTCACCGGTGCGGCGTGCACGGCGCAGCGCAGCACCTCCTCGCGCGAGTACCCGGCCGCGGGATGGACCTGCGAGACGCGGAGGCGGTTTTCGCTGAGCGTCCCGGTCTTGTCGAAGCACACCACCTCGATGCGGCCGAGCGCCTCCACCGAGCGCGGAACCCGCACCAGCGCACCGAATTTCGTCAGCCGTCGCGCCGACGACGCCTGGGCCAGCGTGGCCACCAGCGGCATTCCCTCGGGAACCGCGGCGACCGCGATGGCGATGGCGCTGCCCACCGCGTGCTGCAGGGGGAGGCGGCGCAACAGCCCGAGCGCACCGACCAGCGCGCCGCCGGTGATGCTCACCGGAAGTGCCTTGGTGGTGAGCTGGCCGAGTTGGTGCTGCAGGCCGATGTCGGAGGACAGCTCGCCCGAGATGAGGTCGGCGGCGCGGCGCTGCTGGGTGTCGGGCCCGACCGCGGTCACCAGCGCCACCGCGGTGCCCGCCACCACGGTGGTCCCGGCGAACACCATGCAGCGCCGCTCGGCGAGCGGCGCCCCGGGCGTCGCCTCGACCTGCTTTTCCACCGACAGCGATTCGCCGGTGAGGCTCGACTCGTCGACCTCGACGTCGACCTCTTCGATGACGCGGGCGTCGGCGGGCACCACCTCATGGGTGCGCACCTCGATGACGTCGCCGGGCCGCAGTCGCGCGGCGTCGACGAGCGTGTACGTCCGCGCGCCGTCCGGGCCGGTGACGACCTTTCGGGCGGGCGGAGTCTGTTGGGCCAGTAGGTAACTCAACCGCTTCTCGGCGCGCAGCCGCTGCGCGGCGGCCAGTATCGAGTTTCCGGTCAACACGGTCCCGACCAACATCGCATCGACCGGCGAGCCGAGCACCGCGCTGGCCGCCGAGCCGAGCGCCATCACCGGCGTCAGCGGGTCGGACAATTCGGCGCGCACCGCCTTGGCGAGCTGCCAGACCGCCTGCGCGGGCGTCTCCGCCAGCCGCAGGGCGGCGGGGGTGTCTCGCTCCGTCGGGACGGGCGGCGCGGAATCCTGCGCGGGCAAGGTGTTTCGGACCTGCTCGACCGACATCGCATGCCATTCGTGCGTGGCCGCCGGCCGCGGGGTGTCCGCGCCCAGGACCCCGCGGGCGAGCAGATACCCCGAGAGCAGACCGGCCGCCGCGCCGACGTTCACCGTTTCGGATCCGAGGTTGCCCCGCACACCCGGGATCATGAACAGCGACCCCATCGCGGTCGCGCCCGCCGAAATCCCGATGCCGCGCTGGATCGCGGCGTTGGCCGCGGGCAGCGCGTGCACCACCCGCCAGACGGCCGCCAGGTCCGGCAACAGCAGATCGGCGTTCCACAGCGGGGCGCCGCCGCGCGCGGGCAGCACGCCCAGCGCCAGGTGTGCCAACGAAATGGCTTGTGCCGCAGACGATGACAGCACGGCCACCGTGCGGCCGGCCTCCTGCAGGTCGCCCACCGCGGCGGCCAGCGCGTCGTCGATGGATTTGTCGGTCCCGCTCTTCAGCGGCCGGACGTCGTCGAACGCCGGTCGCAACTCGTCGAGCGACTCGTGGTCGACCGACACCAGTTGCGCCCCGGCGCGGTTGGCCTCGCCGACCACGGCTGAGGCCAGCGGATCGTGGGCGGGCAGGAACAACGCCTCGACCGGCGCGTCGGGCCGCCTGCCCGAAATCCCGGGCACCTTGCGCCAGCCGGGGCGCAGGCCGCTGTTCTCCAGCATGAGCTGGGCGCGACTCCACGCCGCGGGCAGCTCGCTGTCGTCCGCGCCGCGGATGCGGGCCACCCGCAACGTGTCGGTACACAACACGCGGGGGTCGATGACGATCGTGTCGACCTTGTTCAGCCGGCGCAGGCTTTCCGGCCGCAACGGCAACACCGAGTGTCGCTCGGCCAGGCCGCGGCCCAGCGTCGCCGCGAACGCCTCGGGGGTGGTCCGGTTGGCTTTGGGGGTGGTCACCTGCACCGCGGTGGCGGCCATGTTCAGGTTGCGGGTGCCGGCGCCGATCGCGCCGGCGCTGAGCGCCTGGAGGAGGGCGAAACGATTGGGAGCACGTTCCATGCCCCTCGACGGCTGCGGCCGCGGCGACCGGGGGGTCAGCGGTTGGTCGGCGTGGCGCGCCAGCTCGGGTTCATGCTGCTCCCACGCTCGCGCCTCGGCACGGCACTCGGCGACCTTCAGCGACTGCATCGTCAGCCCCAGCGACAGCGACGTCGGCGACTGGGAAAGCGTCTGACTGGTCGCCTGAACCAGCGTCATCACGGTGTCGGTGGCGGGGCCGCCGATCCGGTCTTCGAGCCGGCGGCGCAGCCAGGGCTGATAGTCGAAGAACGTGATGCTCGCGGCGATGGTGACCGGCAGCCGGGGCAACCGCGTCGCCCGGCCGAAGAGCGCCACGCCCAACCCGGCGGCATTGGCGGCCACGGTGAGCGCCCTGGTCGCCAGCACCAGGCCGTCGCCTGGCAGGCTCGCCGACGTTGTCACGGTTTGGTCGGCGTCGTATGTTGGCGCACAACGGTTTTCGGATTCCTCGACGATGCGGCAGAGGTCGCTCAGCGAAGTGTCCGGGTCGTCGAGGTCCACGACCACCCGCGACAGGGGATGATTCAGCTTTGCTGAAGCCACGCCGGGATGGGCCAGGATCGCCTCGAGCACGGCCGGGCCGAGTCGGCCGTCGGGCGCGCCGGACAGGCCGCGCACTTCGATCCACGCGCGGCCGTTGCCGCGCCAGCAATGCCGGCGCAACGTGGCGCGGGAGAGTTCGCCGGAGAGCACCTTGGCTCCCTCGCGCAAGGGGATCGTCGCGACTTCGATACCGGTTTCGATGCCGGCTCGCGCCAGTCCGGTTGTCGCCTGTAGGCCCGCAGAAATCATTCGCGACGGCAACGACCGTCGCAGAGACATTGTGATACTCAAGAGTTCAGTAAGGATTCCGTGTCAGTTGGTGCTGCGCAGCGTGGCGCTGCCGGCGCGGCGGCCGGTGGCCTTCTTGGCCGGTTTTCTGGCGGCCGCCCGTTTGGTGGGGGCCTTTTGCGGCGGCGATTTTTGCGTCTGGGGCGCGGGTTCGGGCTTGGTCGGCACCGTCGTCAGCTTTGCCCTGGCCGGCGGGGCCGACTCCTTCTGTTGGCGGGCGATGCGCTGCAACACCAGCGCGCCGCCGCCGACCGCCAGCAGCACCGGCCACTCGATCAGGCCGATGGCGCCGAGCGCTCCCAGGCCCACCGCGGCGGCCGTCGTCGATTTGCTGCCCTTGCTGATGCCCTGCTGAATGCCGTCCGCGGCGCCCTTGATGCCGCCGACGACACCGTTCACCGCCGCGCCGCCGACCGCGCCGGCGGTGGAGGTGGTGACCGATGCCGCACGATTCAGTGTTCGCCCCACGCTGCGAACCGCTCCGTCGACGACACCCATGTTGACTCCCTGGCCCAATTTCGTATTCATGCAATTCGCGTTCGCTGTTTTCATGTATACCGTGGATCGCACAGTAGAGGGGATCTACGGAATTGCGCTGCCAGTTAGCCTACGCCGGGTCGCAGCGTCAGTCGACGCGCACATCGACGAGCACGGGCGCGTGATCGCTCGCGGCTTTTCCCTTGCGTTCCTCGCGGTCGATCCGCGCGTCGGTCACGCGACTCGCCAATGCCGGTGAGCCCAGGATGAAGTCGATGCGCATGCCCTGCCGCTTCGGGAATCGTAGCCGGGTGTAGTCCCAATACGTGTAGACGCCGGGCCCCGGCGCGAAAGGCCGTACGACGTCGGTGAATTGCGCCTCGACGATGGCGTTGAACGCGCGGCGCTCCGGCGCGGAGACGTGGGTGGCGCCGGCATAGAACTCCATGCTCCACACGTCGTCGTCCTGCGGGGCGATATTCCAGTCGCCGGCCAGCGCGATCGCGGCGGCGGGATCGTCGCGTAGCCACCGTTGCGCCGAATCACGCAGGGCAGCAAGCCAATCGAGCTTATAGGCGTAGTGGGGATCGCCCAGCGCGCGGCCGTTGGGAACGTAGAGGCTCCACAGCCGCACGCCGCCGCAGGTGGCGGCGAGGGCGCGGGCCTCCGCGACGGCGGCGACCTCCGGCTTGCCGCTCCAGGTCGGCTGGCCGTCGAATCCGATCTGCACGTCGTCGAGGCCGACGCGTGAGACGATCGCCACGCCGTTCCACTGGTTGAAACCGACATGGGCGACCTCGTAGCCGAGTTCGAAGAACGGCAGGGTCGGGAACTGGCTGTCGGAGCATTTGGTCTCCTGCATGGCCAGCACGTCGACGTCGGCGCGGGCCAGCCAGTCGACGACGCGGGGCAGGCGGGAGCGGATCGAATTCACGTTCCAGGTGGCAAGCCGCAGGCGCGGCGATCGCAAGGGCGGCGAAGCCGGGCGCAGCGGGTCGCCGCCATCGACCAGGTCGCCGTCATCAACCGCATCGGGCATGGGATCAGACGGTATCTCAGGTGCCCCGTCGGACCGGGAAGTAGCGGCGGTGATGGTGCAACCGGAAACCCAGCCACCCGGTGTCGGCCTCGGCGTCGGGGACGGCGACGTAGCCGCGCGTCGCGCCGCGACCGGCGCCCCACACCAGCAGCGCTTCGCACACGGCCGTTGCGGCCCGGTCGTCGTCGCCGCGGATCGCCGACAGCCCGACCCAGCGCGCGCCGTCGGGCGCATCGGTCATCGCGGCACGCGCGACCGCCGCGCCGTCCAGGGTCCCGAACATGAGTTCGCCGTCGCTGATCGCGGTGAGCACGTCGACGTCGACGTCGCGCCCGTATGCCCGCAGCCAGGCGTCGTCCGGGCGCGCCGACAGGGCGACGGACGCGTCGGGTTCGCGCGCCGCCAGGTCGGACACGTCGCGCACCAGGACGCTCTCGGGCTGCTCACCCGTCGAACCGGTCGGCACCGACAACAGGCGATCGGGTATGGCCAGTCGCGGTGACAGGCCGCGGCGCTCATACCAGTCCACGATCGCGGGCACGGAACTCAGGCGGGCCGAAAGGTCCAGCGGCACCGCCGAATTGGCGGTGAGTTCGGTGCCCTTGCCGGTTGGGGGGCCTGCCCGCAGCAGCCACCCCTGAAGCCAGGCGTGCTCGACGCCGGGCCAGGCCATGGCCGCCGCGTGCTCGAGCGCCCGGATATCCGAGGTGCGCACCGGGGCGAAGGTCAGCACCCGCAGCATGACCACATCGGCGGGCGAACATTCGACGACCGCACCCGTTTTCGTCCGCAGCCGCACCACCGGGTCGACCGCCAGCAGGTGTCCCACCGCGTCGGTCAACGGCGGCACCGACCCCTGCGCGCGCCGGTAACGAACCATCACCCGGGTACCCAGGGCCGGCCACGAGATCATCAGTGGCCGAACGGGTCCGGTCCCTCGCCGGGCATCCAGGAGAGGCCGGGAACGCCCCAGTTGTGGGATTTGACGGCCCGTTTCGCGCTGCGGGCGTGCCGGCCGACGAGGCGGTCCAGGTACAGGAACCCGTCCAGGTGCCCGGTCTCGTGTTGCAGCATCCGGGCGAACAGGTCGTTGCCCTCGAGGGTGACCGGGCTGCCGTCGGCGTCGAGCCCGGTGACCCGGGCCCACTTGGCCCGGCCGGTGGGAAAGGACTCGCCGGGGACGGACAGGCAGCCCTCGTCGTCGTTATCCGGGTCGGGCATGGTCTCGGGTACTTCGGAGGTTTCCAGGACCGGGTTGACGACGACGCCGCGCCGGCGCTCGGTGCGCCCTCGTTCGTCGGCGCAGTCGTAGACGAAGACCCGCAAGCCGACCCCGATCTGGTTGGCCGCCAGCCCCACCCCGTGCGCGGCGTCCATGGTGTCGTACAGGTCGGCGATCAACGCGGACAGCTCCGCGGGCAGCGAACCGTCGGCAGCGACGGGCACCGGTTTCGTCGGGGTATGCAGGACGGGATCTCCCACAATGCGGATCGGAACGACTGCCATGGTCGGCTAAGCTACCGCACGCCCGTGGGCTGTTCAGCCGCCGATCTTCGGGGGTGGGCAATTCGGTCAATCGGCCGACTCGCGGGTCTGGATGACGGCTTGAGGGTTTGGGGCGTGTTTCAATATTCGCCGAAAGACGCGCTTAGCTAAGTCAAGTCATTCGAGCAGTTCGGAATTCGCCGAAAGGGTCCAGGGGAATCAATATGGACAGCGCCATGGCGCGGGCAAATCGATCGGGGGACGATTCTGAGATCGCCGATGGCCTTACCCGCCGCGAGCACGACATCCTGGCCTTCGAACGCCAGTGGTGGAAGTTCGCCGGTGTGAAGGAAGACGCCATCAAGGAGTTGTTCTCGATGTCGGCGACGCGGTACTACCAGGTGCTCAACGCGCTCGTGGACCGGCCTGAGGCGCTGGCGGCCGACCCGATGCTGGTGAAACGGCTGCGCCGGCTGCGCGCCAGCAGGCAGAAGGCACGTGCGGCGCGGCGTCTCGGCTTCGAGGTGACCTGACTCGTTACAGTAGGGCTCGATGAAAGAACGAGTTCCCGACTCCACTGGGCTGCCCCTCCGGGCGATGGTGATGGTGCTGTTGTTCCTCGGCGTCATTTTCCTGCTGCTCGGTTGGCAGGCCCTCGGCACCTCCGGGAGCTCTGACGACGATTCGGCGTCGCCGGTACCCAGTTCGACCGCCACCACGTCCGCCACGTCGACGAGCAGCAAGCCGGCGGCCGCCCAGGCCGACGTGCAGGTCTACAACATCTCCTCGAAAGAGGGCGTCGCCGCGCGCACCCGAGACCAGCTGACGTCCGCCGGATTCAAGGTCACCAAGGTCGACAACATGGCCGTGCCCGACGTCTCGTCCACCACGGTCTACTACACCGACGCCGACGACGAGCGCGCCACCGCCGACGCGGTCGGCAAGAACCTGGGCGCGCCCGTCGAACCGCGAATTCCCGCGCTGAGCTCAGAGCCGCCGGGTGTCATCGTCCTCGTCGCGGGCTGAGTACGCGCCGGGTTTGATTGCCCGCCTCCTCAGCGAGCCGTTCCGGCTCGCATCGTCACCGGGCTAGGCTGCTGGCTATGCCGAAGCTGCCTCCCCCTCTGGTTCTGGCCGGATGTGTCGCGCTGCTGGGTGCCTGTTCGTCGCCCGAGCACGCCGCGTCGGTTCCGGGCACCACGCCCGCGATCTGGACCGGGTCGCCGTCGCCGTCGGGCGCCAAAGGCGCGGAGGCCAGGCCCGCGGAGGTGCCGACCGTCACCACGCATCTGAAGGCGCCGGACGGCACCCAGGTCGCGATCGCGAAATTCGAATTCAACAACGGCTACGCGACGGTCACCATCGAGACGACCGCCAACGGTGTGCTCGCGCCCGGCTTTCACGGCGTGCACATCCACAAGGTGGGCAAGTGTGAGCCCAACTCCGTCGCCCCGAACGGCGGTGCGCCCGGGGACTTCCTGTCCGCGGGTGGCCACTTCCAGGTTCCCGGACACGCCGCCGAACCCGCCAGCGGAGACCTGACCTCGCTGCAGGTCCGCAAGGACGGCTCCGGGACATTGGTGACCACCACCGACGCGTTCGCCATGGAGGACCTGCTCACCGGGCAGAAGACCGTGATCATCATTCACGCCGGCGCGGACAACTTCGCCAACATCCCGGCGGAGCGCTACAACCAGACCAACGGAACACCGGGCCCGGACGACATGACGATGAGCACCGGTGACGCCGGCAAGCGGGTGGCCTGCGGTGTCATCGGTGCCGGCTAGAAGGCGTGACGCGCGCATCGATTTCGCCCGGTCGTCGCGGCCGACCATCGGGGTGGAGTGGGAGTTCGCGCTCGTCGACGCGCAGACC
The DNA here is from genome assembly GCF_976985675.1 of Mycobacterium sp. NTMscope_MAC_12. Classification (NCBI taxonomy): domain Bacteria; kingdom Bacillati; phylum Actinomycetota; class Actinomycetes; order Mycobacteriales; family Mycobacteriaceae; genus Mycobacterium; species Mycobacterium sp. NTMscope_MAC_12. Next base: position 4,764,075 of record NZ_CDRJYY010000001.1, on the reverse strand, counting down.
CGCGACCTGAGCAACGAGGCCACCGCGGTGATCGCCGAGATCGGCGAAAACCCGCGCGTGCACAAGGAATTGCTACGCAACACCGTCGAAGTGGTCACCGGCATCTGCCAGTCCGCCGGCGAGGCGATGGAAGACCTGCGCCAAACCCTCGGCCCCGCGCGCCGCATCGTGCGGGATCGGGGCATGGAGCTGTTCTGCGCCGGCGCACATCCGTTCGCGCAGTGGACCACCCAGAAGCTCACCGCCGGCGCGCGCTATGCCGAGCTGATCAAGCGCACCCAGTGGTGGGGACGGCAGATGCTGATCTGGGGTGTGCACGTGCACGTCGGGATTTCCTCGCCGAACAAGGTGATGCCGATCATGACGTCGCTGCTGAACTACTACCCGCACCTGTTGGCGCTGTCGGCGTCCTCACCGTGGTGGACCGGCGTGGACACCGGCTACGCCAGCAACCGGGCCATGATGTTTCAGCAGCTGCCCACCGCCGGGCTGCCGTTCCAGTTCCAGACCTGGTCGGAGTTCGAGGGGTTCGTCTACGACCAGAAGAAGACCGGCATCATCGACCACGTCGACGAAGTCCGTTGGGACATCAGGCCTTCCCCGCACCTGGGCACCATCGAGATGCGGATCTGCGACGGCGTGTCCAACCTGCGGGAGCTGGGCGCGCTGGTCGCGCTAACCCATTGCCTGGTGGTCGATTTGGACCGCAGGCTCGAAGCCGACGAGTCGTTGCCCAGCATGCCGCCGTGGCACAACCAGGAGAACAAGTGGCGCGCGGCGCGCTACGGCCTGGACGCGGTGATCATCCTGGACGCCGACAGCAACGAGCGGTTGGTCACCGAGGATCTCGATGACGTGCTGACCCGGCTGGAGCCGGTCGCGAAGAAGTTGAACTGCGTCGACGAGCTGACCGCGGTGGCGGAGATCCCCCGGCAGGGCGCCTCCTACCAGCGGCAGCGCCGGGTGGCCGAGGAACACGACGGCGACCTGCGCGCGGTCGTCGACGCGTTGGTGTCCGAGCTGGAGATCTGATGACGGAACCCGTTGAGCTGGCGATGTTTCCGCTCGAGTCGGCGCTGTTGCCCGACCAGGAGCTGCCGCTGCGGATCTTCGAGCCCCGCTACGGCGCGCTGGTGCGGCACTGCATGGCAACCGGCGACCCGTTCGGGGTGGTGCTGATCTCGCGGGGGCGCGAGGTGGGCGGCGGTGATGCGCGTTGCGACGTCGGCGTGATGTCGCGGATCACCGAATGCGTCGACCAGGGCGCGGGCCGGTACGCGCTGCATTGCCGGACCGGGGACCGGATCCGGGTGCGCGAATGGCTGCCCGACGATCCCTACCCGCGGGCGCGGATCACGCCGTGGCCCGACGAACCGGGGCCCGAGGTTTCGCCGGCCCAACTGCTCGACGTCGAAGACCGCGCGGTGGCCTTGTTCGAGCGGATCGCGCAGGCGCGCGGGATCACCCTGCCGGGTCGCGAGGTGCTGTTGGGTCAGCGCGCGGGGCGCCCGGCGGGGGAGCGCCTGTTCGCGTTGGCCTCGCGCATCCCGATCGGCACGGCCGACCGCTACACGGTGCTCGCGGCCCCGACGGCCGCCGAACGCCTCGCCGCGCTGCGCGAAGCTGTCGACGCGATCGCCGAGGTGGTCGAGTTTCAGCTCTCCGAATAATACTGCGCGACAGGAGCATACGATGAAGGTTCACCTCCAGGTGGACGGTTCACCGGCGGGCGCGGCGGCAAGCGCCGCCGACATCGCCGCGACGGGTGCGGATGGCCTGTTCACGTTCGAAGGCCAGCACGATGTCTTCTTCCCGCTGCTCCTCGCCGCCGGCGCGACCGGCCTGGACCTGATGACGAACGTGGCGATCGCCCCGCCGCGCAGCCCGTTGCACCTGGCGCACGCCGCCTACGATCTGCAGTGCTACAGCGGCGGGCGGTTCCGCCTCGGCCTCGGCTCACAGATCAAGGTGCACATCGAAAAGCGTTACGGCAGTAAGTGGGACAGTCCCGCGGCCCGGATGGCCGAGGCCATTGCGGCGATCAAGGCCATCTTCGACGCCTGGGAAGGCCAGGGCCGCTTGGACTTTCGTGGCGAGTTCTACACGCACACCGTGATGGCGCCGAACTTCAACCCCGGCCCCAACCCGTTCGGCCCGCCGCCGGTGCTGCTGGGCGCGCTGGGCCCGGTGATGACCCGCACCGCGGCCGAGGTCGCCGACGGTCTGTTAATGATGCCGTTCAACAGCGCCCGCCACTTCGCCGAACGCACCGTTCCCGCGATCGGCGAGGGGCTGCGCCGTTCGGGGCGGGAGTCCGGCGAGTTCACCATCATCGCCCAGGCCATGGTCGCCGTCGGCCGCGACGAGGCCGATCTGGCGGCCGCGGTCAACGGGGTGGCGACCCTCATCGCGTTCTACGGGTCGACGCCGGCCTACCTGCCCGTGCTGCAGGTCGAGGGCTGGGCCGACGTCCAGCCGGAGCTCAACGCGCTGTCCAAGCAGGGCCGCTTCGCCGAGATGCGCCGGCTGATCAGCGACGAAATGGTGGCCCGGATCGGGATCGTCGGCACGCCCGAGGAATGCGCACAACAGATCGCCGCGCGGTTCGGCCGGCACGCCGGGGAGGTGTGCTGCTACTTCCCCGGCTACACCCCGCGCGACGCCGACATCGCCGACCTGATCGGCGCCGTGCAGCGGGCGCCGGCCCTGCCATGAGCGATGACCTGACGGTCGAAATCGACTCGGGCGTGGCGATACTCACGCTCAACCGGCCCGATCATCTCAACGCCTACACCGCCGAGATGGGCGCGCTGCTGAGCCGGGCTTATCGGGATTGCGACGGCGACGACGACGTGCGGGCCATCGTGGTGACCGGAGCGGGACGCGCTTTCTGCGCCGGCGCGGACTTTTCCACCGCCGCAAGCCCGTTTGACGCGCCCGCCGCCGACGGCACGTTCTCGGCGTCGCCGATCACCCCGGCCGCGTTCGAATTGCGTAAGCCGGTGATCGCCGCGGTCAACGGGCACGCCATCGGAATCGGGCTGACGATCGCGTTGCAGGCCGACATTCGCGTCGTCGCCGAGGACGCCAAATACGGTGTGGTGCAGGTCCGCCGGGGCGTGATCCCCGACTGCATGGCGCACTGGACGCTCACCCAGCTGACCACCCTGGGGGTGGCCGCCGACATCCTGCTCACCGGGCGGACGTTCGGCGGGGCCGAGGCCGTGACGCTCGGGGTCGCCACGCGGGCCCTGCCCGCCGAGCGGGTGCTCGAGCACGCGCTGACGGTGGCCCGCGACATCGCGGTCAACGTGGCGCCGATGTCGGCCGCGCTGTGTAAACGCCTGCTGTGGGACAGCGCGATCCATCACTACACACCGCGGCAGGTCGCCGCGCTGGAAACCCGGTTGCACGAACGGGTGATGGGCGGCGCCGACGCCGGCGAGGGTGTCGCCGCCTTCCTGGAGCGCCGCCCACCGAATTTCACCGCGCGGCTGTCGCGGGATTGGTTGCCGCTTCCCGATCCGTGACCGAGTCACCGTGTGGCGCAAAGTCTTTCGGAGAGTCCCCACAGTTGGGCCGCGCGCCGCCCGTCGCGGGCATGCGGCGCGGCCTCCCCGATCCCGCAGTCTTCCAGGTAGAGGCCGCCCCGCCCGGCCAGCTCGGGGCTGACCGCGGCCCACACCTGCGTCGCCGCGCCGTGTTCGGGCATGACGAAATCGAGGAAGCCGTCGGAGGGTTCGCGGCTGGTTTCGGCGACGAGGCGGCGCAGCCGCGAGAAGTCCGCGCGCGACATGTACCGCGCGAGCGAGGTGGCCACGGTGCCCGGATGCACGGCGTAGGCGCGGATTCCCGCGTCGCGCAGGCGCCGGTCGGCTTCGACCGCGTGCAGGACGTTCGCCGTCTTGGAGGCGCCGTAGGCGGCGAACTTGTCGTATTCGCGACGCTCCCAGTTGGGGTCGTCGACGTCGACGTCACCCATCACGTGGCCGCCGGAGGACAGGATCACCACCCGGGCGCCGTCGGCGGCGGCAAGGCGGGGGACGAGCAGCCGGGTGAGCTCGAAATGCCCGAAATGATTTGTCCCGATTTGCAGTTCGAAGCCGTCCCGGGTCCGGCCAAATGGCGTGAACATGACGCCGGCGTTGTTCATCAACACGTCGACGATCGGCGTGATGTCGGCGATCGCGCTGGCCGCCGCACGCACGCTGGACAGGTCGGTGAGGTCGAGCGAGACCGTCGACGTCCGGGCGGCCGGAACCTCGGCCGCGATCCACCGGGCGGTCTCCGCCAGCGCGTCGGGGTTGCGGGCGGCCAGGATGACGTGTGCCCCCGCGGCGGCCAGCGCCCGCGCCGACTCGCGGCCCAGCCCCGACGACGCCCCGGTGATCACACATGTCTTGCCGGACAGGTCGATTCCCTCGACGATCTGCAGGGCCGTTGGACGCTCGGTCATGCGGACCAACCTATCGCCGTGGCTTGTTCGCGGCTGCAAAATCTTAACCGCCGGTGACTGGCGGCGCGGGCACGGGAGCCGGAGACTGGCATGACGAAAAGGAGTGCACATGACTGACGGCCCAGATCAACCCGCCGACGCGGGCGATCCCGTGGTACGCGCCAACACGGAATGGCGCTCGGCGCTTGCCACATTCGGGCCCCATCACGAGTCAACCCTGACCGCGCTGCTCGCGCTGGCGTCGGCGCGCTGGACGGCCGGGGACAGCCTCGGTGCCGTCCACGACGCGAGCCAGGTACTGGCCGTCAGGCGCGAAACACTCGGAGACGAACATCCCTCCACCCTTGGCGTGGCGGGGCTGGTCGCGATCTGGCGCTACCACCGCGGGGACGAGGGCAGCGTCGATGAGCTGCGCGAGCTCGTCCCGGTGATGACGCGGGTACTCGGCGTCGAGCACGCGGACACGTTATGGGCTACCCACACATTGGCCACGGCCGAGGATGCCGGCGGTGATCCCGCCGGTCGGCTGCTGCGCTGGGTGCAGTTATGCGGTGCCGAGACACGGGTCTTCGGCCCCCGTAACGAATTAGCCTTGTCCGCCGCCTACGGGGTGGCCCTGGCCCGCCACGACCTCGGGGACCCCTTCGGGGCCAGCACCGACGCGCTGATTGTCGTCGGCTACCGCCGGCGACTGCTCGGCGAACACCATCCCCACACCCTGGCCGCGCAACTGTCGCGGCTGACGTGGCTGGGTGAGGCCGAGGGTATCAACGCTCACACCCTCAACGAGTTCGATGCGCTGATCGTCGCCCTGCAAAACACGCTCGGTCACGACCACGAGCACACGCTGATCGCCCGCTACAACCGCGCTGCATGGACGCCGGAGACGGCCAACGAAATCGAGCGAATTTCCGAATGGGAGGTCCTGGCTGAGGATCTCGTGCGTGTTCTCGGTGAACAGCATCCAATGGCAACGGGTGCCGGCGAAAAACTCGGAGCAGCCCGCGCCGAATGGGAAGACAGCGTCAACGAGACGCGCAACATTGCTTTCGATCTGTTCGTCGACGCCGAATCCGAAGACCGCGACATCGATGTCGTGCCCGGCCGGGACTGGATGAACCCGGGCAATCTCGACGACGACGCCCTGGCCAAAGTCGCCGAAGACGCCGACGAACAACGCTCGGAGCGCGAAGACCTCATGGAACACGCGGTGGAAGTGAAACGGGCGCTCGCCCGCAGCGCCCGCACGCTGGGGAACGATCACATCGAAACCTTGCAATGGAGGTACTACCTCGCCTGGTGGCTATGGAACGGCCACGAATTCGACCCGGCCGCCGCGCGTACCCGAAAGCTCATCGATGACGGTGTTCGTGTGCTCGGCGAGGACCACCCACTCATCGATGCGACGCGGACCCTCGACTCCCACATCACCAACCGCGTCTGGAGCGGGTTGAGCCCGTTCTGGGATGGGAGCGCGCTGGTGTGAGAGAGGGAAACCGGCGGCGGTCAGCTTCGGTCTCGGACAGTGACTTCAGGGTGAGCAACTGCTTGCGCATCATCACCAGGTCCCCCAGCGCCAGGGCGTGAGCGAACAGCCGAGGCCCGGCGAACAACACGCGCGCATGCAGCCGCGAGCCCGCCCCGTCGGGCCGGATCGCATACGTGACGGCGACACCCTTGGACCGCAACGTGATCTGCCGGCCGCCGAGAAACGACCGCAACACAAAGATGGTCATGAATCGCTGCCCGACTTCGAGGCGCGTCAGCTCCGGGTCGCGTCGGCGTGGGCTGCGGCGGCCGAGATTATCCAGGCTGTCGTAGCTGTACGGCGCCACACGCAACTGGCACAACCAACCGAACACGATCGACGGTGGCGCGGCGATGCTGATCGCGCGGTCCGCCCGGACGCCGGCCGAGGGCAGGAGACCGTCGCAGGGCAGTGGTGTCGTTCGCTCCCCGGGCCTGACCCCCCACGCCAGGCCCGGTGTCACGGGACCGACGCCCTGCGTGAACTGGCCTTCGCCGCAATGCGTTTCAGCGTGCGCCGCACGACGACGCGGTGCGCGCCGGTGCCGATGACGAGCGCCCGATACGCCTTCCCGTAAATGCCCGGGAAGGCCGCCCAGGTCGCCGCGCGCAGCCGGGTGCGTCCGTCGAGCTCGTCCAGCTCGAACACCCACCGGTAGACCGCGAACCAGTGGCGGCCCTTCAGTGCGAACCGCGCCGGTGCGCGCGCTTCGTCCAGGACGAAGCCGACCGGCACGGTCGTCGGGTCCTGCGGGTCGCGGCACATCACCCGCAGCAGCGCCGACCACGTGTCTGCGCGGTGTGCGTCGATCGTTATGGCATGCTCGTCGATATAGGGTAACCGTTCCATATAGAAGGACTGTACTAGATCATGGCGCCTCCGCGGAAGCATGAAACCGATGTGATCCTCGACGCCGCCCGGGCGCTGGTGCTCGGCGGCGGACCGCGCGCGGCCAGCGTGGCCGCGATCGCGAAAACCAGTGGTGCGCCGGCGGGCACGCTGTATCACCGGTTCGGGAACCGCGACGGCATCCTGACGGCGGCGTGGCTGCGCGCGCTGGAACGCTTCCAGGCCCGGGCGCTGGCCGCCGACGGGGAGACGCCGGCAGACACTGCCGTGGCGATGGCGGTGGCCGCCGTCGGCTTCGCGCGCGCCCTGCCCGAGGATGCCCGGCTGTTGTTGACGATCCGGCCGGGCGACCTGCTCGACGACGAACCCGACGCGGCCTTCCGGCAGACGCTTGCCGCGATGAACGCCCCGCTGACCGAGCGGATCGCGGCGTTGGCCCGGCAGCTGTACGGGAACGCCAGGCCGCGTTCCGTCGACGCCGTCGCGCGCGCGGTCGCCGACCTGCCCTACGCGGTGGTGCGGCGCCACGCCCATGACGATCCGATGCCGTCGTGGCTCGAAAAGGACGTCGCGGCCTCGGCGTTGGCGGTGCTAAAGAGCTTTGGCGAAACCCCTTAGCGACTCGACCTGCGCGGGATCCAAAGAGGGACGGACGGTTTCGCACGCGGCCGCGAGGTCGGCCGCCGTCACGTCGGTGGCGTCGATGGATCGGCGCATGGCGGTCAGTGCGGCCTCCCGCAGCAGCGCCACGCAATCGGCGGCGCTGTAGCCGTCGAGCCGGGCGGCCACCTCGTCGAGGTCGACGTCGGCGCTCAGCGGAACCGATTTGCCTGCGGTGCGCAGGATTTCGCGGCGGGCCTCCGCGTCGGGCGGTTCGACAAAGACCAGCCGCTCGAGCCGGCCCGGGCGCAACAGCGCGGGGTCGATGAGATCCGGCCGGTTGGTGGCGCCCAGGACGACGACGTCGCGCAGCGGATCGACGCCGTCGAGCTCGGTCAGCAGCGCGGCCACCACCCGATCGGTGACGCCCGAGTCGAAGCTCTGCCCGCGCCGCGGCGCCAGCGCGTCGACCTCGTCGAGGAAGACCAGCGAGGGCGCCGAGTCCCGGGCGCGCCGAAACAGCTCGCGCACAGCCTTTTCCGAACTGCCCACCCACTTGTCCATCAGCTCGGAGCCCTTGACGGCGTGCACGGACAGCTGCCCGGTGCTGGCCAGCGCGCGCACGACGAAGGTCTTGCCGCAGCCGGGCGGCCCGTACAGCAGCACCCCGCGCGGCGGGTCGACGCCCAGCCGGGCGAAGGTGTCGGGATGCTGCAGCGGCCACAACACGGCCTCGGTCAGCGCTTGCCGGGCCTCGGCCATGTCGCCGACGTCGTCGAGGGTGATGTCGCCGACGCTCACTTCCTCGCTGCCCGAGCGGGACAGCGGCCTGATGACGGTCAGCGCGCCGACCAGGTCCTCCTGGTTGAGCTCGGGGGGACGGCCGTCGGCGCTGGCCCGCGACGCCGCGCGCAGCGCCGCCTCCCGCACCAGCGCGGCCAGGTCGGCGACGACGAAACCCGGTGTGCGTGAGGCGATCTCGTCGAGATCCAGGTCGCTGGCGGGGACGTTTTTGAGCAGCGATTCCAGCAGCGCTTTGCGGGTGGCGGCGTCGGGCAGCGGCAGGCCCAGCTCGCGGTCACACAGGTCGGGGGCCCGGAGCCGGGCATCGAGCTGGTCGGGCCGCGCGGAGGTGGCGATCAGGGCGACGCCCTCGCTGGCCACCGCGGTACGCAGCTCGCCCAGGATCAACGAGGCCACCGGGTCGGCGGCGGCCGGCAGGAGGGCGTCGACGTCGGTGATCAGCAGGACGCCGCCGCCGTCGCGCACCGTCTGCACCGCGGAGGCCACCGCCTTGAGCCGTTCTTCGGCGGCCAGCGCGCCGGCCTCCGGGCCGTCCAGCGTGACCAGCCTGCGGTCGCCGCAGACCGCGCGGACCAGGGTCACCTTGCCCACGCCGGCGGGGCCCGACACCAGCACGCCGAGGTTGGTGCCGGCGCCCAAAGTCTTGAGCAGGTGCGGTTCGTCGAGCGCGAGCTTGAGCCATTCGACGAGCTTGGCGGCCTGCGGCTGGGTGCCTTTGAGTTCCTCGACGACCATCTCCGGCCGGGCGACTTCGACCGAGATCCGCGACGACGTCATCGCGCCGGCCGCGACATCGCCGGCGCCCCAGGTGACCAGCGAGTTGGGCTGCACGCTGACCGGCCCCGCGGGGTCGACACCGGTGACGGTCAACAGCTCCGAGGTCCAGCTGATGCCCACGGCGGTGGCCAGCGCCCGGGTGGCGGCCGAGGTGGACGTGCCGGGTCCCAGGTCGCGGGGCAGCAGCGACACGGCGTCGCCCACCATGACGACCTTGCCGAGCAGGGCCTGGCGCAGCGTGACCGGCGTGATCGACTGGGTGGCCAGCGTCGAGCCGGACAGCGTCACCGATCGCGCGCCGTAGACCGTGACCGCGCCGACGACCACCGCGGACCCCTCCCGCAGCCCCGCGTTCGACAGCGTCACGTCGTCGAGCAGCGCCGTGCCGAACGGCGTGTCCGGGCCGGCGAGGCCCGCGACCGCCGCCGTGGTCCGCGAGCCGATCAGCGAAACGGCGTCCCATTCCCGAATCCCCAGTGCGGCAACGGCACTCGGATGCAACCGGACGACGCCGCGACGGGAGTCGACGGCCGAGGTGTTCAGCCGAGCCGTCAAGGTGAGCTGACGGGACGCGGGATTGATGGCTCCGCTCCTCAGCGGCCCGGAGCGGCCCGCATCGTCGCCGGAGCCGCCGGCCGTCACGGCACGCGCCTGCCCGGCTTGCGCAGGCCCAGCCGCGCCACCGACCGGCGGTTGGGCTGCGCCCGGCGGATCGCGCGGCGCGCGGCGCGACGCTGCTTGGGTTCGTCGTCCCATGCCTCGGGGTGGGCGGCCAGCCAGCGCTGGTTGCGGATGGCGAACGGCACGTGGCACAGGTAGGCGATGATGATCACCCAGATCAACACGTAGGGCGCCAGCACCGCCGCCGCTGCGCAGATCGCCAGGATCGCCAGCAGTGGGGCGGCCCAACTCGGCGGCACCGCGACCGCGTGCATCTTGCGCATCGGGATCTTGCTGACCATCAGGATCGAGGTCCCGGTGATCCAGATGCACAGGAACAGCGGCGAGGTCCACCAGCCGTCACCGAACTGCAGCTTGAGCCCGATCAGGCCGATCATCGAGATCGCCCCGGCCGGCGCGGGCATGCCGACGAAGAATTCGTGCGTGTAGGCGGGCTGGCTGCCGTCGTCCTGCAGCGCGTTGAACCGCGCCAGCCGCAACACGACGCAGACGGCGTAGAGCAGGATCACCACCCAGCCGGCCGGCGAGTTGGTCAGCAGCGTCACGTAGAGCACGATCGCGGGGGTCACGCCGAAGTTCACCGCGTCGGCCAGCGAGTCGATCTCCTCGCCCATCCGCGACTGGGCGTCCAGGATGCGGGCCACCCGCCCGTCCAGGCCGTCCAGGATGGCCGCCGCCGCGATCAGCGCCATCGCGGCCTTGGGCTGGTGTTCGAGGGCGAACCGGATCGAGGTCAATCCCGCGCACACCGACAGCACCGTCATCGCGCTGGGCAGGATCTGCAGATTGACCGCCCGTCCGCGCGGCTTGCTGATCATGGCAGCTCGGCCAACACGGTCTCGCCGGCGATCGCGCGCTGGCCGACTTTCACCAGCGGTTCGGAGCCCGCCGGCAGGTAGGTGTCGAGTCGGGAGCCGAACCGGATCAGCCCGTAGGTGTCGCCGATCGACACCTTGTCCCCGACGTGTGCGTCGCAGATGATCCGCCGGGCCAGCAGCCCGGCGACCTGCACCGCGACCACGTCGGCCCCGCTCGGGGTGCGGATGCGCAGGCTGGTGCGTTCGTTTTCGGTGCTGGCGGCTGCCAGGTCGGCCGACCCGAAGCGGCCCGGCCGGTGCTGCACGGCGACCACCTCGCCACTGACCGGTGCGCGCTGCACATGGGCGTCCAGCAGCGAAAGGAAGATGCTGATGCGCGGTAGCGCGGCGTCGCCCATGCTCAGTTCCGCGGGCGGCGTGGCGAAGTCGATCACGCAGATCTCGCCGTCGGCGGGGGCGACGACGGCCCCGGGCCGGGTGGGCGGCACCCGTGAGGGGTGGCGGAAGAACCCCGCGCAGGCGCCCGCCGCCAGCAGGCCCGCCCGTCGCACCCAGCGGTGACGGCGGCCGGCCAGGGCCAGCGCCAGCCCGGCGCCGATGAACGGGCGTCCGGCCGGGTGCACCGGCGGAATGGCGGAGCGCACCAGCTCCAGCGCGTGTTGGGGGCTGAAGCCCGGGTCCGAAGCGGTGGGGCCGATAGTGCGGGGGCGTCGTGCCACGCGGCCATCTTACGGAGCCCGCGGTTGATTCGTGGACGCCCGCAGAGGGAACGTTGACCTTCGACATGCAACCGCACAGTGCCGACCGGTGGGCGACGCCGGTGCGTCGGGCGAAACGCGGTGTCACCGCCGCATTCATCGCCCACGGTCTGGTGTTTTCGTCGTGGGCCGCCCACATTCCGCGGGTCAAGGCCGAGCTGGGACTGTCCGACGCGGCGCTGGGAACGGCGCTGTTCGGCGCGCCGCTGGGATCGGTCGTGGCCACGCTGGCAAGCCACTGGGCGCTGCGCCGCTGGGGCAGCCACCGGCTGATCCCGGTCATGGTCGCCGGCTATGCGGCCGCGGGGACGACGGTGGGGCTGGCCCGGTCCGGTCCCGCGCTGTTCGGGGCGCTGGCGTTGTGGGGGACGTTCCAGGGGGCGTTGGACGTCGCGATGAACACCCAGGCCGCGACGGTCGAGCGGGCCGCGCGGGCGCCGATCATGGCGCGGTTTCACGGCATGTGGAGCGTCGGGACGCTGGTGGGGGCGGTGGTCGGCGCGGCCTGCGTGGGCGCGGGCATCGGGCTGACCGCGCAGCTGACGGTCCTCGGGGCGGTCGTGCTGGTCGTGGTGGGGGTGCTCACCCGTCGCCTGATGCCCGATGCGGCCGATGACGCCAAGGCGTCGCCGGGACGTACCCGGGGCGGACGGGCCTGGATGACGCCGACGGTCGCGATCCTGGCCGCGGTCTCGTTCGCGTCGTTTCTGTGCGAGGGTGCGGCCACCGACTGGTCGGCCAACTACCTGCGCAACGTCGTCGGTGCCGGCCCGAGCGTCGCCGCGTTGAGCTACGCGGCCTACACGCTGACGATGGTGATCACCCGGTTCGGCGCGCCCCGGCTGCACGCGCGGGTGCCCAGTCGCCGGCTGCTTCCGGCCCTGGCGGTGGTGGCCGTCGCGGGCATGGGCGTGACGCTGGCGACCGCCAACGCCGGCGTGAGCGTGCTGGGTTTCGCCGCGTTGGGCGTCGGGGTGGCGCTGCTGGTGCCCACCGCGTTCAGCGCGGCCTACGGCGCGAGCGAAGCGGGATCGGCGATCGCCATCGTGGCGGCGACCGGTTGGCTGGGCTACCTGCTCGGCCCGCCGTTGATCGGTCACCTGTCCGGCTGGGTGGGGCTGTCGGCGGCGCTGGTCGCCATCCCGGTGATGATGTCGATCGTCGCCATCGCGATCCGCTACACCCCGGCGTTCGACAAGGCCGACGAATTCCACCGGGACGTGGCCACACCCGCCGGCTAGCGCAGATCCCAGACCTGCAGCCGGGTTCCCTCGGGCACCTCGACGACGTCTTCGGGGATGTCGAGCAGCCCGTTCGCCGACGCCAGCCAGCGCAGGTGGTGCGATGCCGGCGGGCCGTAACTGGTGACCGAGCTGGCGTCGTCGCTGAGCACCGCGCGCCGGAACTGCCGCTTGCCGCGCGGCGAGGTCAGCGACTCGGCGAGGACGGCGGACCGGTGCGGGCGTTCCGGGTCCGGCAGGCCCATCGCCGTGCGCAGCGCGGGCCGGATGAACACCTCGAAGGACACCAGCGCGCTGACCGGGTTGCCGGGCAGCGTGACGATCGTCGCGCCGGCCACCCGGCCCACGCCCTGCGGCATGCCGGGCTGCATGGCCACCTTGACGAATTCCACGCCCTGGTCGCCCTCGCGCCCGAAGGCGTCCTTGACCACCTCGTAGGCGCCGGCGCTGACGCCGCCGCTGGTGATGATCAGGTCGGAGTCGGCCGCGTACCGGTCGATGATCGAACTGAATTGGGCCACATCGTCTTCGGCGGTCGCGACGGCGACCAGTTCGGCGCCCGCGTCCCGAACCGCCCCTGCCAGCATGATCGAGTTGGACTCGTAGATCTGCCCCGGCCGCAGCGCGGTGCCCGGCGTCACCAGCTCCGATCCGGTCGAGATCACCAGCACCCGCTGGCGCGGGATCACCGGCAACTCCGCGATCCCCAGCGCCGCGGCCAACCCCAGCACGGCCGGCGTCACGACCTGGCCCCGACGCAACACGGTGGTGCCGGGGGCGACGTCCTCACCCGCCCGCCGGATGTGCTTGCCGGCCTCGCGGGGTTCGCGGATCGACACGACGTCCACCCCGCCGTCGGTGGCCTCGACCGGGACGATCGCCGTCGCCCCCGCCGGCAGCGGGGCGCCCGTCATGATCCGGTGCGCCGTACCGGGTTGCAGCGTCAGTTCGTCGGTGCGCCCGGCCGGAATGTCCTCGGCGACCGGCAACACCACCGGGTTTTCCGGCGTGGCGGACGACGTGTCCTCGGCGCGCACCGCGTACCCGTCCATCGCGGAGTTGTCGAAGACCGGCAGCGCCAACTGGGCGACCACGTCCTCGGCCAGCACCAGACCCTGGGCGTCGGCCAGCGCGACCGAAGCCGGCGGCCGGGAACGGATCAAATCGGTGACAACACGCTGATGTTCCGCGACTGATCGCATCGGGGCCATTATCCGCGCGTCAGATCGGGAAGCTAACGCCGGTGAGTTCTTCGGAGACGGCCCACAGCCGGCGTTGCAGTTCCGCGTCGTGGGACTGGGCGCTGGACTTGACGAGCTTCGGGTGGCCGCGCTGCTCGAGGAAGCCGTCGGGGCCGAAGTACTGTCCGCCCTGGACGGCAGGATCGGTGGCGGCCCGCAGCGTCGGCAGCGCACCCATGGCCGCGCTTTGGAACAGCACCGGGCCCAGCGCCGCGGCGGCGGGCCGCAAGATCGCCGGCAGGTTGCGGGTCAGCTCGGTGTTGGAGCCGCCGGGGTGCGCGGCGACGGCGATGGTCTTCGCGTCGGGCGTGGCCGCCAGCCGGCGCTGCAGCTCGTAGGTGAACAGCAGGTTGGCCAGCTTGGATTGCCCGTAGGCGGCGATCCGGTCGTACCGGCGTTCCCACTGCAGGTCGTCGAAGTGGATCGCGGCCCGCAGCCGGTGACCCAGGCTGCTGATGGTCACCACCCGCGAGTCCGGCACGGCGAGCAGGTGGTCGAGCAGCAACCCGGTCAGCGCGAAGTGGCCCAGATGGTTGGTGCCGAACTGCAATTCGAATCCGTCCGCGGTGACCTGCTTGGGCGTCCACATCACGCCCGCGTTGTTGATCAGCAGATCGATGCGCGGGTAGGCCGCGCGCAGCGCGTCGGCGGCCGACCGCACCGCGTCCAGCGACGTCAGATCCAGCTGCTGCAGCGTGACATCGACTTTTCGGTCGCCTTGGCCCCCGGCGGCGACGATGCGCGACAGGGCCGCGTTGCCCTTCTCGAGGTTGCGCACCGCGAGCACGACGTGGGCGCCGCGGTGGGCCAGCACGGCGGCCGCTTCATACCCGATGCCGGTGTTGGCGCCGGTGATGACGACGACGCGGCCGCTCTGATCCGGGACGTCACCCTCCGACCAGGCGCGGTTGTCTTTGTCGTTGGAAGCCATGGCCCAAAACATACTCACGAGTCAGACCCAGTAGTTGTCGTGGCGGACGAACCAATCCCGGCGTTCCTCGTCGGTCATATCGGCCAGCGCCGCGAACCCTTCGAAGTAGGCCTCGCGGGGAGCGCCGGGCGCGAACAGCATGAGGATCGACGCGGGCTCGTCGGCCTCGTTGCGGAAGCCGTGGACGCCGCCGGGCGGGACGTAGAGGAAGTCGCCCTGGTGGCCGTCGGTCCACTCGGTGCCGTCGTAGAGCTTCATCGTCCCGGAGAGCACGAAGAAGGCCTCCGACATGGCCCGGTGGAAGTGGGCCGGGGGTCCGCCGCCGGCCGGGGCGATGTCGACCCGGTACAGCCCGTAGTCGCCGGCGGTGTCTCGTTGGTTGGCCAGGTAGTGGTAGGCGACCCCGGAGGTCTCGTAGTCGGGGGGTTCGTCGGCTCGCTTGAGCCAGGCGCTGATCTCCGGCTCTTGCTGGGTGTAGCGGGCCGGCGGGTAGGGCGGCACGACGAGGGACATGGTTCCAGTGTGCGCATAGCATCGCCGTAATGGAGGCCGCAGAAGAAGTGCGCGTGCAACGGCTGCTGGACGCCGAGTGCAAGGCGGCGCAACTGTTCGACGAGATCGAGCGGCGGGCCATGATCCGCCCCGGGATCGGGGAGAAGCAGCTCTCCGACGAGATCCACGATCTCGCCGGAGAGATGTTCGGCGTGACCCGGCACTGGCATCGGCGGATCGTGCGCGCCGGGGAGAACACGCTGCAACCGTTCCACGAGCGTCCGCCGGACAGGCTGATCGTCGACGACGACATCGTCTTCCTGGACCTGGGGCCCATCTTCGAGGAGTGGGAGGCCGACTTCGGCCGGACCTTCCTGCTGGGCGACGACCCGCACAAGAAGGCCGTCCGCGATGCGCTGCCCCGGGTGTGGCAGGCCGGGCGCGACTACTTCGCCGGCCATCCCGACGTCACCGGCGCCGAGCTGTTCGACGTCGTGGTCGGGGTGGCCCGCGCGGAGGGCTTCGAATGGGCCAGCCGCATCGCCGGTCACCTGGTGGGGGAGTTCCCGCACAAGAAGATCGCCGGCCCCGGCATCGAGTGGTACGTCATGCCCGGCTCGGACAAGCGGATGCGCCGCACCGACCCGCGCGGCCGCGTCTGCCACTGGATTCTCGAGATCCATCTCGTCGACCGCCCGCGCGGCTTCGGCGGCTTCTACGAGCAGCTGCTCGACCTGCCCTGAGCGGGCCGCTTCCTCGGGCCTTCTTCTTGCACTCGGCATAGGCGAGTGCTAAGAATGACTTGGCACTCGCGACCAGTGAGTGCTAGGTCGGGACGGTGAGGCCTGGGCCGCGTCAGCGGGGACACCCAGAGCCGTCCGTCGCGGGCACTGCACCCGGCCACAGCGTCCAATGGGGCGACCCGACAAACGGTCGCCCCGTGTGTCACCCCATATTTCGGAGGAATCACTTCGCAATGGCCAAGACAATTGCGTACGACGAAGAGGCCCGTCGCGGCCTCGAGCGGGGGCTCAACGCCCTCGCCGACGCGGTAAAGGTGACGTTGGGCCCCAAGGGTCGCAACGTCGTCCTGGAGAAGAAGTGGGGTGCCCCCACGATCACCAACGATGGTGTGTCCATCGCCAAGGAGATCGAGCTGGAGGACCCGTACGAGAAGATCGGCGCCGAGCTGGTCAAGGAAGTCGCCAAGAAGACCGACGACGTTGCCGGTGACGGCACGACGACGGCCACGGTGCTGGCGCAGGCGTTGGTCCGCGAGGGCCTGCGTAACGTCGCCGCCGGCGCCAACCCGCTGGGTCTCAAGCGCGGCATCGAGAAGGCCGTCGAGAAGGTCACCGAGACCCTGCTCAAGTCGGCCAAGGAGGTCGAGACCAAGGACCAGATCGCTGCCACCGCGGCGATTTCGGCGGGCGACCAGTCGATCGGTGACCTGATCGCCGAGGCGATGGACAAGGTCGGCAACGAGGGCGTCATCACCGTCGAGGAGTCCAACACCTTCGGCCTGCAGCTCGAGCTCACCGAGGGCATGCGGTTCGACAAGGGCTACATCTCGGGCTACTTCGTCACCGACGCCGAGCGTCAGGAAGCGGTCCTCGAGGACCCCTTCATCCTGCTGGTCAGCTCCAAGGTGTCGACCGTCAAGGACCTGCTCCCGCTGCTGGAGAAGGTCATCCAGGCCGGCAAGCCGCTGCTGATCATCGCCGAGGACGTCGAGGGCGAGGCTCTGAGCACCCTGGTCGTCAACAAGATCCGCGGCACCTTCAAGTCGGTGGCCGTCAAGGCCCCCGGCTTCGGTGACCGCCGCAAGGCGATGCTGCAGGACATGGCCATCCTCACCGGTGGTCAGGTCATCAGCGAAGAGGTCGGCCTGTCGCTGGAGAGCGCCGACGTCGCCCTGCTGGGTAAGGCCCGCAAGGTCGTCGTCACCAAGGACGAGACCACCATCGTCGAGGGCGCCGGTGACTCCGACGCCATCGCCGGCCGGGTGGCCCAGATCCGCAGCGAGATCGAGAACAGCGACTCCGACTACGACCGCGAGAAGCTGCAGGAGCGCCTGGCCAAGCTGGCCGGCGGTGTTGCGGTGATCAAGGCCGGGGCCGCGACCGAGGTCGAGCTCAAGGAGCGCAAGCACCGCATCGAGGACGCCGTGCGCAACGCCAAGGCGGCCGTCGAGGAGGGCATCGTCGCCGGTGGTGGCGTGGCCCTGCTGCACGCCACCCCGTCGCTGGACGAGCTGAAGCTCACCGGTGACGAGGCGACCGGCGCCAACATCGTCCGCGTGGCGCTCGAGGCTCCGCTGAAGCAGATCGCCTTCAACGGTGGTCTGGAGCCTGGCGTGGTGGCCGAGAAGGTCCGCAACTCGCCCCCCGGTACCGGCCTGAACGCCGCCACCGGTGAGTACGAGGACCTGCTCAAGGCCGGCGTCGCCGACCCGGTGAAGGTGACCCGTTCGGCGCTGCAGAACGCGGCGTCCATCGCGGGCCTGTTCCTGACCACCGAGGCCGTCGTCGCTGACAAGCCGGAGAAGGCCGCCGCACCTGCCGGCGACCCGACCGGTGGCATGGGCGGTATGGACTTCTAAGAAGTCAACGAAGAAGCCCGGTCCCGTTGGGGGCCGGGCTTTTTCGTGCGCGCCGAGCGTGAACTCACGGCGGGAATTTCGCGATCTTTCCGCCCTGGTTTCACGCTCGGCGCGCAGGCTTCACACTCGGCGCTCTAGGGTGAACGCGTGGCGCTTCCGACTCCCTCACCCACCAGCACCGCCGTCGTGACCGGCGCCTCGTCGGGCATCGGCGCCGACATCGCGCGCGAGCTGGCCGACCGCGGCCACGGCGTGACGCTCGTCGCCCGCCGCGAGGAGCGGCTGCGGACCTTGGCCGACGAACTCGCCGGCCGCGTCCGTGTCGAGGTGATCGCCTGCGACGTCGCGGACGTTACCGCCCGCGCCGACCTGTTCGACGAGGTCGCGCGCCGCGGGCTGACCGTCGACATCCTGGTCAACAACGCCGGCATCGGCACCATGGGCTCGGTGACGAAAATTCCCGTCGCCGACGAGATCGCGCAGGTGCGGGTCAATGTCGAGGCCGTCATCGACCTGACGACCCGGGCGGTCCAGCAGATGGTGCTGCGCGGCCGCGGCGCGATCCTCAACGTTGGCTCCACTGCGGGCTACCAACCCTTCCCGGGACAGGTCGGGTACGCGGCCACCAAGGCGTTCGTCAACAACTACACCCAGGGGCTGCGCGGCGAACTCGCCGGCACCGGCGTCACCGTCGCGGTGCTGTGCCCGGGGCCGGTGCGCACCGAATTCGTGAAGAGCGCCGGCATGGACGAGCGGGACTTCGCGGACGCGTTCCCGAAGTTCATGTGGAAGCCGTCGCGTGAGGTGGCCCGCGCCGGAATCGACGCGCTGGACCACGACCGCGGAACCGTGATCCCCGGGCTGCCGAGCCAGATCAGCACCCGCCTGTTTCAGTTCATGCCGCGGCGAATGTTGTTGCCGCTCTTGAAGAACCAGCATCCGAGCCTGCGCAGGGACCGCTCAGTCGGCTAGCGGCCAGCGCCGCATCCAGCCCTCCACCGGAAGGGCGAGCGCATTGCACAGCGTGCAGATCGTGCGGTACCAGCCGACGGCCGTGAGCAATTCGATCCGCTGCTCGTCATCGAGAAAGCCGCCCAGCGCTTCCCACGTCTCCTCCGACCACGAGCCGGTGCGCTCGCACTCGTCCACGGCCGCGATCAGCGTCCGCTCGGCCGCGCCCCACCGCGGGTCATCGGGGCCTGCCAATACCAGCGCGTCGCACTCGTCGTCGCTGACACCGGCGATCGGACCCCAGAAGGCGGCCTGGCCGCCCCACTCGTAGGCGCAGCGCAGCAGCGCGCAGATGCGAAGGATGGCGATCGTCCGCGTCCGGGGCGGCAAAAGCGCTGCGGTGTAAAGGGATTCGCCAAGCTTGCGGAGCCGGGAGGCCAGCGCCGGATGGCGCTGCAGGCAACGCACCAACAGCAGCGGCTCGTAGGTGCGGTCCGGGTGGCCCCAGCTGTTGATGCCGGCGGCGTCCTCTTCGCTCCACGGCGGGGCGAGGGGTGCGATGCGGCTCACGGATGAGACTGTACGACGTCAGGCCGATGGCAGCGAGAACACGACGCAGTCGTGCAGGCAGCCCTTGGCCGCATCGGGGGAGTCGGCGTCGCGGTGCAGCAGCGCGCGCGTGGGCGCGACCGTGAGCCGGACGGCGTCGCCGGCTCGGTTTTCACCGGACACCTCGGCCGCGCCGTCGACGATCAGCGAGTAGCCGCCGGGCTCGGCGGGGGGCCACAGCAGGGTGACGTCGCGGCGCCGGGCCAGGTTCTGCTGCGTGCGGCCGCCGATGAGACCGACCTCGAGGGTCTCGCCGCGCAACTCGGGTTCGACCGTCACGGTGTGCGAGCGGTAGTCATCGTCGACCGTGATCAGGTACGCGTACGGGTAATCGGGGAGCGCGTCGGCCAGCGCCGCGAAATCTACCTTCTTCTTGCTACGCATGATGTTCCAGGATAGGCGCGAACCGGTGCGGCCCCGCCCTACTGCGGCGCCGGCGGCGTGAGGAAGCCGGCGATGCGCGACGTGTAGCCGCGGGCGACGGCGCCGGACGTGGCCGGGCGCGTGACGGCGGTGCTGGTGTTGGAGAAGCCGAGGTTTTGCAGCACCTCGTTCCAGGGCGGCAACTTGGCCACGGCGGCCGACGCGTCGGCGTGATACCCGAACATCGCCGCGACGTCCGAGGCCCACATCTGGTCGTAGGCCGCCTCGATGTCGGCGATCGCCGGGGTGTTCTGGCCCAGATGATTGTTGGCCGCCAACGCCGACACCAAGGCCCGGTTGGCCGCCACCACCGCGGGCTGCACCGTGGCCGCGAGCGCCACCTCGAACGCGGTCGCGATGGCCGAGGCCTGGTGGGACACCTCTTCCGCCTGCGCGGCCGCCGCGGAAAGCCAACTCACATACTGGCTGGCCACGGTCATCATGGCGGCCGATGACGCGCCCTGCCATGACCCGCTGGCCAGATCTGACGTCACCGAAGAAAACGACGACGCCGACGACGCCAGCTCCTCGGCCAGCCCGTCCCACGCCGCCGCGGCAGCAAGCAGCGGCCCGGGACCAGGACCGGAGAAAATTAGTGCCGAGTTGACTTCCGGCGGCAACCACGCAAAATGCGGGTTCGTCACGGGACCCAACTTAGCTGGTATATGCCACTTTTGGTGGCGTTATTGCAAGGGCGCCGGACTGGGCTGACGGCCGCGCACCAACTTGCCCGGACGCGCCGCGGTGGGCACGCCGTGTTCAGCGATGATTTCCCCGGACACGATCGTGGCGACGTACCCGTCCGCGGTCTGGTCCAGGCGCCGCCCGCCGGCGGGCAGGTCGTAGCTGAGGACCGGCTTGTGCAGGCGCAGGGCGGCGTGGTCGATGACGTTGAGATCGGCCTTGTAGCCCACGGCGATACGGCCGCGATCACTCAGCCCGGCGACGCGCGCCGGCACCGAGGTGAGTTCGCGAATCGCCTCGGGCACCGTGAACCGCCCGGACTTGCGGTCCCGCGCCCAGTGCGTCAGGAAGTACGTCGAGTAGCTGGCGTCGCAGATCATGCCGTAGTGCGCGCCGCCGTCGCCGAGGCCCAGCACCACGTCGTCGCGGTGCAGCAACTCCCCGACGGTGTCCAGCGAGTTGCCCTGCAGGTTGCTGGTCGCGACCAGCAGCATGGCCCGGCCCTCGTCGTCGAGCAGCCGGTCGTAGGCCTCCTCCATCGGCTCCACCCCCTTGGCGCGGGCGCGGGCCCCGATGCTGGTCGACGGGTCGGGCTCGTAGTCGGGGTCCTCGCCGAGAGGGTAGATCCAGTCCCACATCTGGGCGACGTACAGGATCGGGTGACCCTGGCCGGGCTTGTCGGCCAGGATGCGGGCGCGGACCTCGGGCTTGCGCATCTGCGCGACCCGCTCTGCCAGCGGCAGGTGCGCGATCTCGCGATAGCTGGGGTAGAGCACGAACGGGTTCGCCGACAATTGCAGCCCGATGATCAACCCGATGGGACGCGGCAACAGCTGCGCGGTGATATCACCGCCGGCGGCGTTGGCCTTCTCGATCATGGTGATGGCGTCCGGCCACGTCGGGTCGCCGGAGTTGCCGACGACCAGGGTGAAGGTGAGCGGCAGACCGACGTCCTCGGCGACATCGAACACCGTCTGCAGCACGGGCTGGTAGCCGCCGGCCGGGATGTCGGGGACGAACTGCAGCAGGCCGCCGCCGCCGTCCACGACGCCGCGGGCGATCTCCTCGATCTCCTCGCGGGCGGCGTCGTAACTCGGTATGGGCGAACCGCTTTCGGTCTTGTGGATGGTCAACCGCGACGACGCGAAGCCCAGCGCGCCGGCCTCGATCGCCTCCTTGGCGAGCGCCCTCATCTTGGCCAGGTCGTCCTCGGTGGCCGGTTCGCGGTCGGCGCCGCGCTGCCCCATCACGTACACGCGCAGCGGCGAGTGCGGCAGGTACGCGGCCACATCGATGTCGCGCCTGCCCGCGTCGAGCGCGTCCAGGTATTCGGGGAAGGTCTCCCACGTCCACGGCAGGCCGTCGGTCATCACCACGCCGGGGATGTCTTCGACACCGGCCATCACGTCGACGAGGACGTTGTGGTCGGCCTGGCGGCACGGGGCGAAGCCGACCCCGCAGTTGCCCATCACCACCGTCGTCACCCCGTGCGCGGACGACGGGGTGAGCCGCTCCGACCAGATGGACTGGCCGTCGTAGTGGGTGTGCAGGTCGACGAAGCCGGGCGTGACCAGCAGCCCGGTGGCGTCGATCTCCCGCTCGCCCGTGGCCCCGTTCAGGGAGCCGACCGCCTTGATGACGTTGTCGGCCACCGCCACGTCCCCCACGTACGGCTCGCCCCCCAGCCCGTCGACGATGGTGCCGTTGCGGATGATGAGGTCGTAAGTCATTCAAACAATCTACGACCGTGTCGGCGGGTCGTGCCAGGATCTTCCCCATGATCGACCACGTGGGCATCAACTGCGCCGACTACGCGAAATCGCAGCGGTTCTACGACGCGGTGCTGGGGACGCTGGGCTTCTCGCGGCAGCTGGATGTCGGCCCTGCCATCGGATACGGGCGCGCGGGAAAACCGACCTTCTGGATCTCGGGCGCTCTGGCCGGCCCCAATCGGGAGGTTCACCTCGCGTTCGAGGCCGCCGACGAGGACGCGGTGCGCGAGTTTTATCGGGTGGCGGTCGAGGTGGGCGCCGAGCCGCTGCACGCGCCGCGCCTGTGGCCCGAATACCACCCCGGCTATTTCGGCGCGTTCGTGCGCGACCCGGACGGCAACAACGTCGAGGCTGTCTTCCACGGGGCGCTCCCGTAGTGTCGCGAGTATGGCCAGCACCGACGATGCCGCCGTAATCCGAGTCCTCCTGCGCGACGCGTTCACCCGGTTGATCGAGCACGTCGACGAGATCACCGACGGGCTGACCGAGGAGGTGTCGTCTTATCGTCCGACCCCGGACGCCAACAGCATCGCCTGGCTGCTCTGGCACAGCGCGCGGGTGCAGGACATCCAGCTCGCCGACGTGGCCGGCGTCGAGCAGGTGTGGCTGCGCGACGGCTGGGTGGACCGGTTCGGACTCGACCTGCCGCGGAACGACATGGGCTACGGGCATTCGCCCGACGACGTGGCCAAGGTGAAGGCGCCCGCGGACCTGCTGTCCGGCTACTACCACGCGGTGCACGAGTTCACGTGCAACTACATCGCCGGCATGACCGCCGAGGAGTTGGCCCGCGTCGTGGACACCAACTGGGATCCGCCGGTGACGGCGAGCGCGCGCCTGGTGAGCATCATCGACGACTGCGCCCAGCATCTCGGGCAGGCCGCGTACGTGCGGGGGATTGCGTAGATTCGCAGGCGTGCGATGCGCGGCGAGCGTGCTGTTGTGGCTCATCACCACGCTCGCGCTGGCGGTGACGATCCCCGCGGCGTGGACCCAGCTGCATGTCGTCGACGCCGACGGCTACGCCGCGATGGCGCGCGGGGCGGCGGCCGATCCGGCCCTGCAGTCCGCCATGGCGGCCGAACTGACCACGCGGGCAATGGCTCTGGCCGCCGAGCGCGGCGGGGGCCGCTATCCCGTCGACGGTTCCGACGTGCACGATGCCACCAGCGCTTTCACCGCCGGGCCGGCGTTTCCGCCACTGTTCGCCCAGGCCAACCGCGCGGCGCACGGTTGGCTGTTCGGCGACCCGGGGGCCGGCGGGGACGGCAATCAATGGGCGGTCGACGTGGCCCTGATGCTCAGGGATGACTCGATCCGCCCGCTGCTGAACCAATACAACGTGACCGTTCCCGCGAAACTGACTGTCCCGCTGACGATTTCGGCGCCGCGAGCGATGCGCGAGGGGCGGCTGAGCGGACTGTCCACCTGGGGCCCGTGGGTGAGCGTGGGGGCGGCGGCGTTGTGTGGCGTGTGCGCGTTGCTCACGCTGGCCGCTGCGCGCCGCCGCGGCAAGGCGCTGAGCAGCTTGGGGGTTTCCGCCCTGCTCGTCGGCGCGGCCGGCTGGGCCGGCCTTGAGGTCGCCGGCCGCTACATCGACAAGGCGCTCAACCGCACCACCGGCGACATCCGGCGCGTCGCCGAGGTGATGGTCGGACACGCCGAAGCCGGTCTGCACCAATGGCTCAACGTCACGTTGCTGGCGGGCGCCGCCCTGGTGGGACTGGGCATGCTCGTCGCGATGCTGGGCAGCCTCTGGAAGAAATCCTGAGCCGCCCGGCTACCCGAACGTGAACGAGAAGACCTGCAGGCCCTTGCTGACCCGCATGTCCAGCTGGTCGCGGTGCGCGCCGTCGTCGGCGACGATCTGATGCAGGGTGGGTGCCCCGCCGATCGTCGTCGTGGTGGTCTTGCCATCACGCGTCACGGCGATGGTGCCGGTGCCGCCGACGACGGCGTAGACATTTTTCGCGGTGTAGTTCAGCCGGATGGCGCAGTCCTCGCCCTCGGCGGTGGCGCCCTGGTCGTCCAGGGCCCAGCGGCCGCGCAGGGCGAACTTGTCGTCGGCCAGGGTCGGCGGGAAGCTCAGCGTGACGGCGCCGGACTTGTAATCCCCGCTGCCACCGTAGTTTCCGGTCCTGTCGACGCCGAGGTAGGTCTCGGGCGTGAGCCGGGTTTGCGGGGTGGTGTCGGCCGAATTCGCCGGTGCGGGTAGCGGGGCGCCGGGGTGGGCGTCGACGAGCAGCTGCCGGATCAGTCTTTCGGTGCCGTCGTAGTCGCCCTCGCCGAATTTGGTATGCCGCACTTGCCCGTCCGCGTCGATCAGGTATTCGGCCGGCCAGTACAGGTTCTGGTAGCTGTTCCACGTCGCGTAGTCGTTGTCCAGGGCGATGGGGTAGGGGATGTGCAGGTCGGCGGCGCCGCTGGCCACGTTCTGGGGAACCCGCTCGAACGCGTACTCGGGGGTGTGCACCCCGATGACGAGCAGTCCGCTGTCGCGATACCTGTTGTACCAATCGATTACGTGTGGGATCGCGCGCTGGCAGTTGATGCACGAGTAGGCCCAGAAGTCGATCAATACGACCTTGCCGCGCACTTCGGCGGGGCCCGGCGGTTTGCCGTCCGGGGTGTTGAGCCACCCGGTGACGCCGGTCAGGGCGGGCGCCGGCCCGCACTGCTGCAGCTCGGCGGAGCCGCTGGAGCAGTCACTCAGGGCGCCGTCGACGGTGGTGCTGGGCGGGCTCAGCTGCAGCCCGCTGCCGTGGTTCGGCCGCTGTGTGGGGGTGGGGTTCAGGCTGCGCCCGATGTCGTTGGCTCCCAGCTTGTTCTGCATCGCCGTCGTGTAGTCGGGGACGACGCGCTGCAGCATCGCCGGCAGGTTGAACACCAGCGCCATGGCCAGCACGATCATCGCGATCCCGCCGGCGATCTGAATCACGCGCTGCCGTCGGCGGAACGCGGCGACGCGCTCGGCGACGCGACGCCCCGCCAGCGCGAAGGCCAACAGCGGCAAGGCATTTCCCAGGGCGAACGTCGCCGTCAACACCAGCGCGCCGGGCCCGATCGACGACGTTCCGCCCGCGACCACGATCGCCGCCAGCACCGGACCCGCGCACGGCACGTAGAGCGCGCCCAACGTCAGGCCAAGCCCGAAACCGTCTGCGTTGGCGCCGATTTGGCGCTGCGGGAGGTAGGCGAACGGCCGCTCGATCAGGTGTTGGACCGGCGGGAAAATCAGGCCCAGGCCGATCAGGGTCAACACCACCAGGGCGGCCCACCGAATCGCGTCCTGCGGCAGGTGCAGCGCCGTCAGTAGCGCGGAGCCGAGCAGCGTGGCCAGGCTGAAACTGCACACCAGCCCCGCGATCACCAGATACGGGCGGGCCACGGAACTCACGCGGCGGGCACCTGCTCGTCTGCTGGCTCCGCTACTGCCCGCACTCGACAGCAGAATCACCGGGAGCACCGGCAGGATGCACGGCGAGATGCCGGTGATCAGCCCGCCGAGAAACCCGATCAGGGCGATGGTCTGCACGCGCTACTTCCAAGGACGCGAAGGGCGCCGGACGGTGAGCATGGTTCCACCTTTACCCGTTTGCGCCGCCGGCGAGAGTGACGTCGCACAAATCACGCAACGTGCGTTATACAAATCACACAACGTGCGTTACGCTCGGCCGGTGGCGCAACTAACATTCCAGCGCGCCCGCACCGAGGAAAAGAAGCGCCAACGTGCGGAGGCCCTCGTGGAAGCCGCACGCTCGCTGGCGATGGAGACGGGCGTCGCGTCGGTCACCCTCACCGCGGTCGCCAGCCGCGCCGGGATTCACTATTCGGCGGTGCGCCGCTACTTCAGCTCGCACAAGGAAGTTCTGCTGCACCTGTCCGCCGAGGGCTGGGTGCGATGGTCGAATACCGTGTCGGACAAGCTGGCTCGGCCCGGCGCCTCCTCGCCGTCGCACATCGCCGGGACGCTGGCCGAGGCCCTGGCCGACGATCCGCTGTTCTGCGACCTGCTGGCCAACCTGCACCTGCACCTGGAACACGAGGTGGACGCGGAGCGGGTCATCGAGGTCAAGCGCATCAGCACCGCCGCCACGCGCTCGCTCGCCGATTCCATCGAGAGGGCGCTGCCCGAACTCGGGCGGTCGGGGTCGCTCGACATCCTGCTGGCCGCGTACTCGCTGGCGGCCACCCTGTGGCAGGTGGCGAACCCACCGGCCGATCTCACCGACGTCTACGCCGAGGAGCCGGAAGTGGCTCCGCCGGAGTGGAATCTGGACTTTGCGACCGCGCTGACGCGCCTGCTGACCGCCACGTGCATCGGGCTCATCGCGGAAGCCTCATGAACTCAGGAAGGGGGCCGGTAGCGCTGTGGCTTGGCGAACTGCAACCGGTGAACACGGGAAGGACTTGGAGCGCCCAGTGACGACGACTGAGTCAAGGACGGAGCCGCTCCAGCAGCAGGGCTCCGCCGGCGGGGAGGGCAAAGAGGTCGCTCCGCAGCGCGGCAGGAAACAGGGGCTCTTGGCGCGTTTCTGGCTGGTCCTCACGATCGCGGCTGTCGTCGCGCTGTCGGGATTCGTCGTATACCGATTGCACGGCATCTTCGGCGTTCACCGCGGTTCGTTCGGTGGTGGCACCTCGGGCGAGGTCCTCGACGAGTTCAACGCCAAGACGATCACGCTGCAGGTCTGGGGCCCACCGGGCAGCACGGCAACCATCAACTACCTCGACGAAAACTCCCATCCGCAGCAGGCCCTCAACGTGCCCTTGCCGTGGAGCAAAGTATTGAGTTCAACGAAACCCGGCATCCCGGCAAACCTGGTGGCGCAAGGAGACGGCAGTTGGATCGCCTGCCAGTTCGTGGTGAACAAGCACGACGGGAGCGGTGACGTCATCAAGACTCCGAACCGCTCAGATCCCAACCAAACCGTGAACGCCTTCGTCTATTGCCTGGACAAGTCCGCATGAGCGAGCCGGGCGAGGTTCCGCCGCGCGTCGATCAGCCGCTGATCCCGCCGTTCCTGCCGCGAATGATCCATCGGCTGGCCCTGCCGATCGTCCTGGTGTGGTTGGGCATCGTGTTCGTCACCAACACCGTGGCCCCGCAGCTGGAGGTCGTCGCCAAAACCCACTCGGTGTCGATGAGTCCGACTGACGCGGCATCCTTTCAGTCGATGATGCGCGTGGGATCGACGTTCAAAGAGTTCAACTCCGACAACTCCGCCATGATCTTGCTGGAGGGCGACAAGCCACTCGGGGCCGACGCGCACCGCTACTACGACGAGATCGTCAGGCGCATCGAGCAGGACAAGAAACACGTTCAGCACGTCCAGGATTTCTGGAGTGATCCGCTGACGGCGGCGGGTTCCCAGAGCCACGATCAAAAGGCCGCGTACGTCCAGGTTTACCTCGCCGGCAACATGGGCGGCGGGCTGGCGAACGAGTCCGCCGCGGCCCTCCGCAAGATCGTGGACTCGGTGCCCGCGCCGCCGGGAATCAAGGCATATGTCACCGGCGCGGGTCCGCTGTTCGCCGATCAGTCCCACGCGGGTGAGAAGGGCGTCGCGAAGGTCACGCTCGTCACCTTCCTGGTGATCATCCTGATGCTGCTGTTCGTGTACCGGTCGGTGAGCACCGTGCTGATCATGCTGGCCATGGTGTTCATCGAGCTGGCAGCGGCCCGCGGTGTCGTCGCGACGCTCGGTAACTACGGCGTCATGGGGCTGTCGACGTTCGCCAACAACATGCTGGTGCTGATGGCGATCGCCGCCGGGACGGATTACGCGATCTTCGTGGTCGGCCGCTATCACGAGGCCCGCGGTCTGGGCGAGACCCGCGAACAGGCGTTCTACACCATGTTCCACAGCACCGCGCATGTCGTGCTGGGATCGGGGCTGACCATCGCCGGCGCGATGTACTGCCTGAGCTTCACCCGGCTGCCGTACTTCCAGTCGCTGGGGGTGCCGTGCGCGGTCGGCATGCTGGTCGCGGTGCTCGCGGCGTTGACGCTGGCTCCGGCGATACTGACGGTGGCGTCGTTCTTCAAGCTCATGGACCCGAAGCGCAGCCTGCAGACCCGGGGCTGGCGTCGGATGGGCACCGCGGTCGTCCGCTGGCCCGCACCGGTACTCGCGGTGACCATCGCGGTCGCGTTGGTGGGTCTGCTCGCCCTGCCCGGTTACAAGACGGACTACGACAACCGCCACTTTTTGCCGGCGGACACCCCGGCCAATGTCGGTTATGCCGCCGCGGACCGGCACTTCGACCAGGCTCGGCTCAATCCGGAGCTGTTGATGATCGAGACCGATCACGACCTGCGTAACCCGGCCGACTTCATCGTCCTGGACAAGGTCGCCAAGGCGGTCTTCCACATCCCCGGTATCGGCAGGGTGCAGACCATCACCCGGCCGTTGGGCACGCCGCTCGACCACAGCACCCTCGGTTTCCAGATGGGCGCGCAGGCCGCGGGGCGGATCCAGACCCAGCACTACCAAGAGGAGCAGGCGAACAATCTGCTCAAGCAGGCGGACGAGCTGCACAAGACGATGGCGACGCTGCATGAGCAGATGCAGGTGACCCAGGATCTCAGCAACACGACACACGAGACCACCAAGCTCACCAAAGAAACCGTGGAGATCACCGAGAGGTTGCGCGACGACATCGCCAACTTCGACGACTTCCTCCGGCCGATCCGCAGCTACTTCTACTGGGAGAAGCACTGTTACGACATCCCGGCGTGCTGGGCACTCCGGTCGGTTTTCAACGCGCTCGACGGCATCGACCAGGTGGCCCAGAACATCGTGAACCTGAGCGCGAACCTCGACAAGCTGGACAAGATTCAGCCCAAGCTGGTGGCGCTGATACCGCCGCAGATCGAGAGCCAGCAGCGCAACCTCGACACCATCATGTCGAACTATGCGATCACCCAGGGTCTAAACGAACAGGCGAAAGCGCAGTCCGACAACGCCACCGCGCAGGGCGACGCCTTCGACAAAGCGAAGAACGACGACACGTTCTACCTTCCGCCGGAGGCGTTCAAGAGCCCGGATTTCGCGCGGGGTCTCAAACAGTTCATCTCGCCGAACGGGCACGCCGTCCGGCTGATCATCTCCCATGAAGGCGACCCGGCGACTCCGGAAGGCATCAACCACATCGAGCCGATCAAGCAGGCCGTGCACGAGGCGATCAAGGGCACGCCCTGGGAGGGCGCCAAGGTTTACCTCGGCGGCACCGCCGCGACGTACAAGGACATGCACGACGGCTCCGACATCGACCTGCTGATCGCCGGAATCGCCGCGGCCACTTTGATTTTCGTCATCATGCTGGTGATCACCCGAAGCGTCGTGGCGGCCGTCGTGATCGTCGGGACGGTGTTGCTGTCGCTGGGCGCCTCATTCGGACTCTCCGTGCTCTTATGGCAGTACATCCTGGGTATGAAATTGCACTGGATGGTGCTGGCGATGGCGGTCATCCTGCTGCTGGCGGTCGGCTCGGACTACAACCTGCTGCTGATATCGCGGTTCAAAGAGGAAATCCACGCCGGGCTCAAAACCGGGACGATCCGCGCGATGGCCGGTTCGGGCTCGGTGGTGACCTCCGCCGGCCTGGTGTTCGCCGCCACCATGGCCACGTTCATGTTCAGCCCGCTGCTGGTGATGGCCCAGGTGGGTACGACGATCGCGCTGGGTCTCCTGTTCGACACCTTGATCGTGCGGTCGTTCATGACACCGTCGCTGGCCACCCTGCTCGGGCGTTGGTTCTGGTGGCCGCAGCACGTGCGGCCACGGCCGGCCAGCACCATGCTGCGCCCGTACGGGCCGCGTCGTGCCGTGCGCGAGCTGATCCTCAACGACGTCGAGGAGCACCCGGCGGGCGGACTGGTACAGCCGCGCTGACGGGGCCGCCGGTTCACATTTCGCGAAAATGTAACTGCCGACGCCTTCCTCGTGGGAAACGCGTCGGCAGTTGCAGTCTCGCGGGCCGTCAGGCGGCCATGTGGATTACGACCAGTTCCACACCGACATGTCGCCGGGCGGGTATGTGTTGCAGATGTCGGTGGCCTTGGCGACCACGCCCTTGTTGTTCCAGAAGATCTTCATGTGGTTGGGCCAGGCCAGCCACAGCGGATCGGACTGTGGCGCATAGAAGTTCTCGGAGTAGTTCCGGCGGTCCGCCGGTGACAACGCGTAGAACCAGTGGGCCTTGTCGATGGCGGCCTGGTTCACGTTGGGGTGGTTGTTGAAGTCGATCATGTAGCGCTGGTAGTACACCGGGCTGGTGTCCCGGGTTGCCGCCAGGATCTGCTCGGCGTCGCACGTGGTGTTGATCATTCGGCGGGGGATCGGGAAATCCTCCGTGGAGTCGGCTACCGCGGTCGACGGGAAGATCGCAGCGGTAACACCCAGAGCAAGGAACGCGGCGCCTGCACGCAGGCCAGTACTCAGCCGAGACATAGCCGTTACGGTAGCACTTTTTGGCCCGACGCGGATATTTCCCAGCTCACTGCCAGCGGATCCCTAGCCTGGCTCAGTATCAGTCCCGATCAGGGACGATGACGTGCGAGGGGTCTGGCCGCAGCTCCGGCGGGGCCTGGCTGTAGTCCCCGAACGGGCCGTCGCGGCGCGCGACGGCGGCCCGCACGCCCTCTGTCTCGGCGGCCTTGATGAAGCCCAGGGCCTCGGGCGTATTGCGCATCAGGCCGTCGAGGATGCCGCCGAGCGTCTGGGTAGAGGCCAGGCCCATGTTCTCGTAGGCCTGGTTGACGATCAGCTTCTGCGCCTGCAGCTGCGACAAGGGGATCTGCGCCAGCTCGGCGGCGATCTCGGCCACCCGCGCTTCGAGGCGCTCGAAGGGCACCGCCTCGTTGATCAACTCGATCTCGGCGGCCTGCACGCCGGTCAGGGGCCGGCCGGTCAGCGAGTGCCACTTCACCTTGGCCAGGCTCAGCCGGTAGAGCCACATCCCGGTCAGGTACGCGCCCCACATCCTGCTGTAGGGGGTGCCGATCACGGCGTCCTCGCTGGCGATGACGAGATCGGCGCACAGCGCGTAGTCGCTGGCCCCGCCCACGCACCAGCCGTGCACCTGGGCGATCACCAGTTTTGACGCCCGCCAGATGGCCATGAACTTTTGCGTCGGTCCGGTCTCGCGGGAGCTGACCATCGCGAAGTCCTTGCCGGGGTCCCATTTCCCGTCGCTCATCATGGACTCGCCCCAGTGCTGGAATCCGCCGCCGAAGTCGTAGCCGCCGGAAAACGCCCGGCCCGCCCCGCGCAGCACGATGACCTTGACGGACGGGTCCCGCTCGGCCAGGCCGACGGCGGCCTCGATCTCGTCGGGCATGGGCGGCACGATCGTGTTCAGCTGCTCGGGCCGGTTCAGCGTGATGGTGGCGACCGGGCCGTCCGCCTTGTACAGGACTGTCTCGAAGTCGGGCATCGCTAGCCCTCCTCGGTGGGCGGGTCGGCCTCGCGGTTTTCCGGCGAGGAGGCGTAGATCCGCCCGCCGATCTTCAGGTACGGGGTGGTGAGGTAGGCCGAGAACGCGACGATGGCCGAGAAGATCGCCGCCACGACGACGCCGTTGGGCCACAGCTGACCGGTCCCGATCGCGAAGCAGACGATGCCGATGATCGCGGTCGCCCAGTAAAACCTCCGGCCGGCGCGGCGATGCTTTACGAAGCGGTACCGCGCCTGCGCCGCCGAGGCCAGGATGAAGATCAGTCCCGTCGCCAGCAGGGTGAGTTCGATGCGTTGGATCGCTGACACGTCGACGATCCTATGGCCGCGCGAGCATTTGCCACAGGAACGAGTAGGTCAGCGCCGACTTGAACGCGACCTGCTCGTTGTCGGCGGCGCCGGCGTGGCCGCCCTCGATGTTCTCGTAGTAGAACACCGGCTGGCCCGCCGCCTCGAGCGCCGCCGTCATCTTGCGGGCGTGGCCCGGGTGCACCCGGTCATCGCGGGTCGACGTGGTGATCAGCACCGGCGGGTACCGGCGCGTCGCCGAAATGTTTTGGTACGGCGAGTATTCGGCGATGAACTCCCAGTCGTCGGGATTGTCCGGGTCCCCGTATTCGGCCACCCACGAGGCGCCGGCGAGCAACAGGTGATAGCGCTTCATGTCCAGCAGCGGCACGCTGCACACCAGCGCGCCGAATTTCTCCGGGTACCGGGTCAGCATGATGCCCATCAGCAGGCCGCCGTTGCTGCCGCCCTGCGCCCCGAGCTGCTCGACCGTGGTGATGCCGCGGTCCACCAAATCGGTTGCCACGGCGGCGAAGTCCTCGGCAACCTTGTGCCGCCCCTCGCGTATCGCCTGGGTGTGCCAGCCGGGACCGTATTCGCCGCCGCCGCGGATGTTGGCCAGCACGTACGTGCCGCCGCGGGCCAGCCACAGCCTGCCGAGCACGCCGCTGTAACCGGGAGTGTTCGACGATTCGAATCCGCCGTAGCCGTAGAGCAGGGTGGGCGCCGGCGCATCGGACGCCGGGCCGCCGGGCCGCACCACGAAGTAGGGGATCGGCGTGCCGTCCTGCGACTTCACGAAATGCTGTGCCACGGAGATGTTTTCGGCGTCGAAGAACGCCGGGGCGGACTTGAGCGGCTCGAGGGCCCCGTCGTCGGTGCCCCGCATCAGCCGGGACGGAGAGTCGAATCCGCTGGAATCCAGGAAGAACTCGTCGCCGGTGTCGTCGGCGGAGACGACGACGGTGTTGGTGGCGGCGGGAATCCCGGCCACCGGTTCGCGGCGCCAGCCCCCCCGTGACGATCGCAAGCGCGGCGGAGCCGGGCGCAGCGGGTCGTCACGCGATGGCGGCGTGGCGATCTCGACGCGGCTGGCCACGTCGAGGAGCGAGACGATCAACAGCCGGTCGCGGGTCCACGCGTAGTGGTTGAGCGCGGTGTGCTCGTCGGGTTCGAAGACGACTTGCAATTGCGCTGTGCCGGCGAGGAATTCCTCGTAGTCGGCGGCCAGCAGCGATCCGGCGCGATAGGTCGTGTCGCCGAAGAACCAGTCACTGCGCAACTCGACCAGCAGCCATTCGCGGTGCAGGCTGACGCTGGCGTCGGTGGGGGTGTCGATGCGGATGAGTTCCGGGCCGCGCAGCTCGTAGAGCTCTTCGTTCCAGAAGTCCAGGGCCCGGCCGATCAGGGTGCGTTCGAAACCGGGAATCCGGCTGGCGCTGGCCGCCACGTTCACGTCGGAACGGGCGCCCTCGAAGACGGTTTCGGCCTCGGCCAGGGGCGTGCCTCGGCGCCACCGCTTGACCACCCGCGGATAGCCGGACTCGGTGAGGCTGTCTGCGCCGAAGTCGGTGCCGACCAGGACGGTGTCGGGATCCTCCCAGCTGACCTGCGACTTGGCTTCCGGCAGGTCGAAGCCGTCTTTCACGAATTCCCTTGTCAGCATATCGAATTCGCGCACGATGGAGGCGTCCGAACCGCCGCGGGAGAGGCTGATCAGCGCCCGGGTGTACTCGGGGTAGATGACGGCGGCGCCGGCCCACACCCATTTCTCGCCGTCGGCCCGGCCCAGTTCGTCGACGTCGATCAGCACGTCCCACTCGGGGGCGTCGGTGCGGTAACTGTCCAGCGTGGTGCGCCGCCACAGCCCGCGGGGGTTGGCGGCGTCGCGCCAGAAGTTGTAGAGGTACTCGCCGCGGCGCACCACGTAGGGGATGCGGGCGTCGGTGTCGAGCACCTCGAGCGCCTCGGTGCGCATCCGCTCGAAATCGGTGTCGCGGAAGCGCGCGAGCGTCGGCTCGTTGCGCGCGCGCACCCAATCCAGCGCGTCGTCACCGGTGACGTCCTCGAGCCAGAGGTAGGGGTCTTGGCCGTCTTGCGGGTCGGTGCGCGCTTGCGGCGTGATGGAAGCCATGGAAGCCATTGTGGCCGCGGCGGTACTGTGAGGTGTATTACACAGCCGAATGAGGAGTGAGAGCAGATGACTGTTTTCGCACGTCCAGGTTCTGCCGGGGCGTTGATGTCGTATGAGTCTCGCTACGAGAACTTCATCGGGGGGCAGTGGGTTCCGCCGGCGCGGGGGCGCTACTTCGAGAACCCGACACCGGTCACCGGCCAGACGTTCTGCGAGGTCGCCCGCTCGGATGAGGCCGACGTCGACAAGGCGCTCGACGCCGCCCACGCGGCCGCGCCGGCGTGGGGCAAGACGGCGCCGGCCGAGCGGGCCGCGATCCTGAACAAGATCGCCGACCGCATCGACGAACACACCGCCGCGCTGGCGGTGGCCGAGGTCTGGGACAACGGCAAGCCGATCCGCGAGGCGCTGGCCGCCGACATTCCCTTGGCGGCCGACCACTTCCGGTATTTCGCCGCGGCGCTGCGCGCGCAGGAGGGCTCGCTGAGCCAGATCGACGACGACACCGTCGCCTACCACTTCCACGAGCCGCTCGGCGTGGTCGGGCAGATCATCCCGTGGAACTTCCCCATCCTGATGGGTGCCTGGAAACTGGCGCCCGCGCTGGCGGCGGGCAACGCGGTGGTGCTCAAACCCGCTGAGCAGACACCGGTTTCGGTGCTCTACCTGATGTCGCTGATCGGCGACCTGCTGCCGCCCGGGGTGATCAACGTCGTCAGCGGGTTCGGCGCCGAGGCCGGCAAGCCGCTGGCGTCGAGCAACCGGATCGCCAAGATCGCGTTCACCGGCGAGACCACCACCGGGCGACTGATCATGCAGTACGCGTCGCAGAACCTGATCCCGGTCACCCTGGAACTCGGGGGCAAGAGCCCCAACATCTTCTTCGCCGACGTGATGGCCAAGGCCGACGACTATCAGGACAAGGCGCTGGAGGGCTTCACGATGTTCGCCCTCAACCAGGGCGAGGTGTGCACCTGCCCGTCGCGCAGCCTGGTCCAGGCCGACATCTACGACGAATTCCTGGAGCTGGCCGCGATCCGCACCAAGGCGGTCCGGCAGGGCGACCCGCTGGACTCCGAGACCATGCTGGGATCGCAGGCGTCCAACGACCAGCTCGAAAAGGTGTTGTCCTACATCGAAATCGGCAAGGACGAGGGCGCCAAGGTGATCACCGGCGGCGAGCGCGCCGAGCTCGGCGGTGACCTGTCCGGCGGCTTCTACATGCAACCCACGATCCTGGGCGGCGATAACACGATGCGCGTCTTCCAGGAGGAGATCTTCGGGCCGGTGGTGGCGGTGACGTCGTTCTCCGATTACGACGACGCCATCTCGATCGCCAACGACACCCTCTACGGCCTGGGCGCGGGGGTGTGGAGCCGCGACGGCAACACCGCCTACCGGGCCGGCCGCGACATCCAGGCCGGCCGGGTGTGGGTGAACTGCTACCACGTCTATCCCGCCCACGCGGCGTTCGGCGGCTACAAGCAGTCCGGCATCGGCCGGGAGAACCACAAGATGATGCTCGACCACTACCAGCAGACCAAGAACATGCTGGTGTCCTACTCCGAAAAGGCGCAAGGGTTCTTCTGACGCGCCGGCGACGATGCAGAGCGAAGCGATGAGGAGGAGCGGCGCCAAGGGTCTCGCGCCACCAGGAGTGGCCATCACCGCCCCGGCCGCCGAGGTGCTCACGCGGCTGCAGGCGGCGCACGGGCCGGTGATGTTTCACCAGTCCGGCGGCTGCTGCGACGGGTCGTCGCCGATGTGTTATCCGCTCGGCGACTTCCTCGTCGGCGATCGCGACGTCCTGCTGGGCGTGCTCGACGTCGGGTCCGACGGGGTGCCGGTGTGGATTTCGGGCCCGCAATACGCCGCCCACTATCGCGACAAGCACACCCAGTTGGTGATCGACGTGGTGCCCGGTCGCGGTGGCGGGTTCAGTCTCGAGGCGCCCGACGG
The DNA here is from genome assembly GCF_976985675.1 of Mycobacterium sp. NTMscope_MAC_12. Lineage (NCBI taxonomy): Bacteria > Bacillati > Actinomycetota > Actinomycetes > Mycobacteriales > Mycobacteriaceae > Mycobacterium > Mycobacterium sp. NTMscope_MAC_12. Next base: position 4,728,016 of record NZ_CDRJYY010000001.1, on the reverse strand, counting down.
CGTCCGGTTCCTGTCCCGCGGTCGCGTTTTCACGGCAGCAGAACAGGCGTCTTTGGCCGGCGTGCCGGTCATCACGGGCGCGGGTTACGAGCGTGGTGAACGCCCTGCGACACGGGGTCCGGTGGTGGCCGACGCGGGCGCGCAGACATGCCCTGAGCCTCGGTAACCGCAGTACAGTCGAGAAAGTGATTCCCCTGCCCCGTCCCTGGTTACTGGCCGGCGCCATGCTGATCGGAAGCGCGGTCGGGGCACTGGCGTGCGTGGCGTACACCGTGGTGGTCCACGCCAGCGTCCGCCCGGACATCGCGATCGCGTCGGTGGTCGGCGTCCCCGGCGTCGTCGGGCTGACGATGATCCTGTTTTCCGGGCGCCGCTGGGTCACCGCACTGGGGGCGTTCATCCTGGCGGTGGCGCCGGGCTGGTTCGGTGTGCTCGTCGCGTTGCGGGTGACCGCCGGTGCCTGACGACAAGGACGCGGCGAGCCCCGGGACCGAGGCCTTCGTGCCGGACTTCTCCGACGATGACGACCAGGCCGAGGACACCGGCACGCAATCGTGGGTCCCCGACTTCGATTCCGACTCCGACTCCGACGAGGAGGCCGAGGACACCGGCGGGCGGCCCGCCGCAACCGAACCCGAGTCCGAGGAGCCCGAACCCGAGGTTCCCGCGGGGCCCGTCGGCCCGGTGCAGTCGGTGACCGTCCCCGGTCGCTACCTCTACGTCAAGTGGTGGAAGTTGGCCCTGCTGCTCCTCGGTGTCTGGGCCGCCGCGGCCGTGGTCGGGCTGGGTCTGTTCTCGTGGTGGTACAACTCGGTCGACAAGACCCCGGCGCTGTTCGCGGTGCTGGTCTACGTGTCGCTGTGCGTGGTCGGCGCCGTGATGCTCGCGATGGTGCACGGCAGGCCACTGGTTTCGGCGCTGTCGGTGGCGGTGCTGTCCGGGCCGTTCGCCGCCGTGGCCGGCGCGGCGCCGTTGTACGGCTATTACTACTGCGAGCGAGTGGGCCACTGTCTCGTCGGCGTCATTCCCTATTGAGGCCTCGCCCGGGCGGCCACCAGGGGCCCTGGCCCACTAGGGTGGGCTCGTGACTTCTCACTATGACGTCGTCGTCCTCGGGGCCGGTCCAGGCGGATATGTCGCGGCCATTCGCGCCGCACAACTGGGGCTTTCCACCGCGGTTGTCGAGCCGAAGTACTGGGGTGGGGTCTGCCTCAACGTCGGCTGCATTCCGTCCAAGGCGCTGCTGCGCAATGCCGAGCTCGCGCACATCTTCACCAAAGAGGCCAAGACCTTTGGCATCAGCGGCGAGGCGACCTTCGACTACGGGGTCGCCTTCGACCGCAGCCGCAAGGTGGCCGAGGGCCGCGTCGCCGGCGTGCACTTCCTGATGAAGAAGAACAAGATCACCGAGATTCACGGCTACGGCCGGTTCACCGACGCCAACACCATGTCGGTCGAGCTCAACGACGGCGGCACCGAGACCGTCACGTTCGACAACGCCATCATCGCGACCGGCAGCAGCACCCGGCTGGTTCCGGGCACCTCGCTGTCGGCCAACGTGGTCACCTACGAAGAGCAGATCCTGTCCCGCGAGCTGCCGGAGTCGATCGTTATCGCCGGCGCCGGTGCCATCGGCATGGAGTTCGGCTACGTGCTGCGCAACTACGGCGTCGAGGTGACCATCGTGGAGTTCCTGCCGCGCGCGCTGCCCAACGAGGACGCCGAGGTGTCCAAGGAAATCGAGAAGCAGTTCAAGAAGCTGGGCGTCAAGATCCTCACCGGAACCAAGGTCGAGTCGATCTCCGACAACGGTGCCGAAGTGACGGTGGTCGTCAGCAAGGACGGCAACACCCAAGAGCTCAAGGCCGCGAAGGTGTTGCAGGCCATCGGGTTTGCGCCCAACGTCGAGGGCTTCGGCCTGGAGGCGGCCGGGGTCGCGCTGACCGACCGCAAGGCCATCGGCATCACCGACTACATGCGCACCAACATCGAGCACATCTACGCCATCGGCGACGTCACCGGCAAGCTGCAGCTGGCCCACGTGGCCGAGGCCCAGGGCGTGGTGGCGGCCGAAACCATCGCCGGCGCAGAGACTTTGGCGCTCGGCGACTACCGGATGATGCCGCGCGCGACGTTCTGCCAGCCCAACGTCGCCAGCTTCGGCCTCACCGAGGAGCAGGCCCGCGACGAAGGCTACGACGTGGTGGTGGCGAAGTTCCCGTTCACCGCGAACGCCAAGGCCCACGGTGTGGGCGACCCCAGCGGGTTCGTCAAGCTGATCGCCGACTCCAAATACGGTGAGCTGCTGGGCGGACACCTGGTGGGCCACGACGTCTCCGAGCTGCTGCCGGAGCTGACGCTGGCGCAGAAGTGGGATCTGACCGCCACCGAGCTGGCCCGCAACGTGCACACCCACCCGACCATGTCCGAGGCGCTGCAGGAATGCTTCCACGGCCTGACCGGACACATGATCAATTTCTGAGTCGCGCATGATTCGCACCGTCACGCCTCAGACGATCGCGGGCGCCCTCGGTGGCCTGGCGACCGGTTATGTCGTGTGGTTGCTGGGCATTTCGACCGGGGACAACGCGACGGCGGGCCAGTGGGGCCCGCTGGTGCTGCTCGCATCGGTGGTGCTGGGAATCGGCGCCGGCATCTGGGGCGTCTGGCAGCGCCGGCGCGGGAGGCGGGCCCGGGCCGCGTTCGCCTTCGCGCTGCCGGTGCTTCCCGTGGTCCTGACGCTGGCTATCCTCGCCGACGTCTACCTATAGCTCGCGCGGATTGTCCAACGGAATCTCGAGCGTGGCCATTGTCGCGGCGAGCCCGTCGTATTGGCTTGCCAGCAAGCAGAATTCGATGAGCTGCCGCCGATCCAGGTGGGTCGCCAGCTGGCGCCAGGTGGCGTCGGTGACGGCCCGGTCCTTGACGAACTCGTCCGTCGCCGCCAGCAGCGCCTGCTGACGCACGGTCAGGCGCCCCTCGACCGGGTCCAGCCGCTCGGGCCACGCGAAGATCGCGGCCTGCACGTCCGCGTCCAGCCCGGCCGCCCGCGCCATCCGGCGATGGTGCTGCAGTTCGTATTCGCACCCCCGCAGGTGCCCGACCCGCAGGATCACCAACTCGGTGTCGACGGTCGGGAGCTTGCCGCGCAGCAGCCGGCCCCCGTAGGCCAGCCACGTCCAGAACAGCAACTGGCGCTGGCCCAGGGTGGTGAACAGGTGCATCTCCGGGGCGCGCACGGTGCGCGCGCCCAGCTTCGCGATCACCCAGTTGATCGGTCCCAGTTGGCGGAATCGTCCCGGCGGGATGCGGCCCTCGGCGGGTGGGTGGCTCACGGTTGCGTCACCAGGTAGGGGGACACGGTGCTGCGATGCTCGTCGAGGTCGAGCGCGCGTCCGAGCGCCGGGAAGGCGCGCTGCGGGCAGTTGTCGCGTTCGCAGACCCGGCAGCCCGCGCCGATCGGTGTGGAGATTTCCCCCGACAAGTCGAGTCCTTCCGAGTAGACGAGCCGGTGCGCGTGGCGAAGCTCGCAGCCCAAGCCGATCGCGAAGGTCTTACCGGGCTGACCATACCGGGCCGCGCGGCGTTCCACGGTGCGGGCCACCCACATGTAGTTGCGGCCGTCGGGCATCTGGGCGATCTGGACCAGGATCTTGCCCGGGTTGGCGAACGTCTCGTAGACGTTCCACAGCGGGCAGGTGCCGCCGCTGGAGGAGAAGTGAAAACCGGTGGCGGACTGGCGTTTTGACATGTTTCCGGCGCGGTCGACCCGGACGAACGAGAACGGCACCCCGCGCATTGACGGGCGCTGCATCGTCGAGAGCCGGTGCGCGATGGTCTCGTAGCTGATCGAGTAGAACGAGGACAACCGCTCGACGTCATAGCGGAAATTCTCTGCGACGTCGTGGAATTGGCGGTAGGGGAGCACGGCGGCCGCGGCGAAGTAGTTGGCCAGACCGAGCCGGGCCAGCGTGTGCGACTCGTCGCTGGTGAACTTGCCCTGCGCGACCAGGTCATCGATCAGATCACCGAACTCGAGATAGGCCAGTTCGGCGGCCATCTTGAACACCTGCTGCCCCAGCGAGAGGTGGTTGCTGATTTCCAGGGTCTTGGTGGCGGGGTCGTAGCGGTGCAGCACGGTGTCGCCGAGATCGATGCGCCGGTTGATGTGCACCCCGTGTACCTCGGTGAGCCGGCGGGTCAACTCCCGGGCCAGATCGCCGTGGTGCAACCGCATTTTGATGGTGAGGTCCTCGGCGGCGGTGTCCAGCTCGTGCAGGTAGTTCTGCCGTTGGTAGAAGTAGTCGCGCACTTCCTCGTGCGGCATGGTGATCGACCCGCTGCCGCTGCCGTCGGAGTACCGCTCCTCGGTGGCGGCCGCCAGCTGCGCCGTGGTGATCCGGTAGCGGCGGTGCAGGTTGACCACCGCCCGCGCCAACCCGGGATGAGCGCTGACCATCTCGGCGACCTCGGTCGGGTCGACGTCGATGTCCAGGTCCCGGTCCATGGTGACCTCGCGCAGCTCGGCGACCAGCCGGGTGTCGTCCTGCGACGAGAAGAACGTGGCGTCCACCCCGAACACCTCGCTGATGCGCAGCAGCACGGCCACCGTCAGCGGGCGAACGTCATGCTCGATCTGATTGAGGTAGCTGGGGGAAATCTCCAGCATCTGAGCCAGCGCGGCCTGGGAAAACCCGCGCTCGTTGCGCAGCTGGCGGACCCGCGAGCCGACGAACGTCTTGGACACTTCACCGAGGTTACCGGGCCTTGTGAAGACATGGTTCGCAGAGTTGGCAGCCGGCCTGGCGCGTCGCGATTGGTGTTCGCCGCGCCTCGTTGGCATTATTCGACCGGGACCCTGGGCCTTAACCTGGGGTAACCCCGAGGAATAAACGGGGAACAGCGGGGAGTGTGGCCGTGAGCCTGGATAAACAACTGATGCCGGTGCCCGACGGTCACCCTGACGTTTTCGACCGCCAGTGGCCGTTGCGGGTCGGCGATATCGACCGCACGGGCCGGTTGCGGCTGGACGCCGCGTGCCGCCACATCCAGGACATCGGCCAGGACCAGCTGCGCGAGATGGGTTTCGAGGAGACCCATCCGCTGTGGATCGTCCGGCGCACCATGATCGACCTGATCCGGCCGGTCGAGTTCAGCGACATGCTGCGGATGCGCAGGTGGTGCTCGGGCACCTCCAATCGGTGGTGCGAGATGCGGGTCCGCATCGACGGCAAGCGCAGCAGCGGGCTCATCGAGTCCGAGGCCTTCTGGATCAACATCAACCGGGAAACCCAGATGCCCTCGCGCATCGCCGACGACTTCCTGGCGGGCCTGCACAAGACGACGTCGGTGGATCGGTTGCGGTGGAGGTCCTATCTGAAGCCGGGCGGCCGGGACGACGCGACCGAGATCCACGAGTTTCCCGTCCGGGTCACCGACATCGACCTGTTCGACCACATGAACAACTCGGTGTACTGGAGCGTGGTCGAGGACTACCTGGCCTCGCACACCGAGCTGATGCGGGCGCCGTTGCGCATCACGATCGAGCACGAGGCGCCGGTGGCGCTGGGCGACAAGCTGGAGATCATTTCGCACGTTCACCCCGCCGGATCCACCGAGCAATTCGGTCCCGGCCTGGCCGACCGCGCTGTTACAACGCTCACATACGCCGTCGGTGACGAGACGAAAGCCGTCGCCGCGATCTTTGCTCGCTAACGGGACAAGCGTCCCGGTTAAATTGCGCGGTGACCTGCGGCTTTGGGGTTACTGACGGGTAGCTTCTGAAACGGTTAAGTTAGTTAGCAACTTAGCAAGCTTCGCAAATTCACGCGTTCCCGTTACTGAAATTGGCAACTTAAACGGGTGGACCGCCCCCCTTGAGCTGTGCCATCTTCGAGTTAGCACACCAGTGAAGTTGAGCCACTAGCTACCGCCGGTGAGGCGTTCAGCAACTCAGTAGTGAAGATCGTGAAGGAGCATGCCCAATGTCTGTCGTTGGCACCCCCAAGAGCGCCGAACAGATCCAGAAGGACTGGGACACCAACCCGCGGTGGAAGGATGTCACCCGCACCTACAGCGCCAAGGACGTCGTCGCCCTGCAGGGCACCGTCGTCGAGGAGGCCACCCTGGCCCGCCGCGGCGCCGAGGTGCTGTGGGAGCAGCTCCACGATCTCGAATACATCAACGCCCTCGGCGCGCTGACCGGCAACATGGCCGTCCAGCAGGTGCGTGCCGGCCTCAAGGCCATCTACCTGTCCGGTTGGCAGGTCGCCGGTGACGCGAACCTGTCCGGGCACACCTACCCCGACCAGAGCCTCTACCCGGCCAACTCGGTGCCGCAGGTGGTCCGCCGGATCAACAACGCGCTGCTGCGCGCCGACGAGATCGCCAAGGTCGAGGGCGACACCTCGGTGAAGAACTGGCTGGCGCCCATCGTCGCCGACGGTGAGGCCGGTTTCGGTGGCGCGCTCAACGTCTACGAGCTGCAGAAGGCCATGATCGCGGCCGGTGTCGCGGGCTCGCACTGGGAGGACCAGCTGGCTTCGGAGAAGAAGTGTGGTCACCTGGGCGGCAAGGTGCTGATCCCGACCCAGCAGCACATCCGCACCCTGACCTCGGCCCGACTGGCCGCCGACGTGTGCGACGTTCCGACCGTCGTCATCGCCCGGACCGACGCCGAGGCGGCCACGCTGATCACCTCCGACGTCGACGAGCGCGACCAGCCGTTCATCACCGGTGAGCGCACCAAGGAGGGCTTCTACCGGGTCCGCAACGGCCTGGAGCCCTGCATCGCGCGGGCCAAGGCGTATGCGCCGTACTCCGACCTGATCTGGATGGAGACCGGTACTCCGGATCTCGAGCTGGCCGCCAAGTTCGCCGAGGGCGTCAAGTCCGAGTTCCCCGACCAGATGCTGGCCTACAACTGCTCGCCGTCGTTCAACTGGAAGAAGCACCTTGACGACTCCACCATCGCGAAGTTCCAAAAGGAGCTTGGCGCAATGGGATTCAAGTTCCAGTTCATCACGCTGGCCGGCTTCCACGCCCTGAACTACTCGATGTTCGATCTGGCCTACGGCTACGCCCGCAACCAGATGAGCGCCTACGTCGAGCTGCAGGAGCGCGAGTTCGCCGCCGAGGAGCGTGGCTACACCGCGACCAAGCACCAGCGCGAGGTGGGTGCCGGTTACTTCGACCGCATCGCCACCACGGTCGACCCGACCTCGTCGACCACCGCGCTGACCGGCTCCACCGAAGAGGGCCAGTTTCACTGAGATTGAGCGGCGCATGCCGCGAGGACGAAGTGAAACCGACGGCTCGAGTCACTGAGATTGAGCGGCCCGCAAGCGCCGAGCGTGCACCTGTGGCGAGAATTCGGCCGAATTTTCGCGCTGAGTACACGCTCGTCGTACCGAGAATGAGATGAAGTAGCGTAGGCCCCGCCCAGCCAATCCTGGGCGGGGCCTATTGCGGTGCAATGCGATACGTTCACCGCAGAGAACCGGAGAGAATTCAGTGAGTGACGCAGCGATTCAGCGAGTAGGGGTAGTCGGGGCCGGCCAGATGGGGTCCGGCATCGCCGAGGTTTCGGTCCGCGCCGACGTCGACGTGACGGTGTTCGAGACCACCGAGGCCCTCATCACGGCGGGACGCAACCGCATCGTCAAGTCGCTCGAGCGCGGCGTCAGCGCCGGCAAGGTCACCGAGCGCGAACGCGACCGCGCGCTGAGCAAGCTCACCTTCACCACAGACCTGAAGGACCTCGCCGACCGTCAACTGGTCATCGAAGCGATCATCGAAGACGACGCCGTCAAGGCGCAGGTTTTCGCCGAACTCGACCGGGTGATCACCGATCCCGACGCGGTGCTGGCGTCCAACACCTCGAGCATCCCGATCATGAAGATCGCCGCGGCCACCAAGAACCCGCAACGCGTGCTGGGTCTGCACTTTTTCAACCCGGTCCCGGTGCTGCCGCTGGTCGAGCTGGTCAGCACGCTGGTCACCGACGAAGCCGCCGCCGCCCGCACCGAGGAATTCGCGAGCGCGGTCCTGGGCAAGCAGGTGGTGCGCTGCTCGGACCGGTCGGGATTCGTGGTGAACGCCTTGCTGGTGCCGTACCTGCTGTCGGCGATCCGTATGGTGGAGGCTGGCTTCGCCACCGTCGAAGACGTGGACAAAGCCGTGGTGGCCGGACTGTCACACCCGATGGGCCCGTTGCGCCTGTCCGACCTGGTCGGCCTGGACACCTTGAAACTGATCGCCGACAAGATGTTCGAGGAGTTCAAGGAGCCGCACTATGGGCCGCCGCCGCTGTTGCTGCGGATGGTGGAGGCCGGCCGGCTGGGCAAGAAAACGGGTCAGGGCTTTTACCGGTACTGACCGATCCGATGGCATACCGCGAGGTGGCTGACACTGCCTGCTGCTAACCGTCGGCTAATATGCTCGCGTTGAATAGGACGAAAGGTATGTACCGAGGATGACGAGGCTCGAGCCGTATTACGAGGAGTCGCAGTCAATCTACGACGTCTCGGACGAATTTTTCGCATTGTTTCTCGACCCCACCATGGGCTACACGTGCGCCTACTTCGAGCGCGACGACATGACCCTCGAAGAGGCCCAGATTGCAAAATTCGACTTGGCGCTGGGAAAGCTGAACCTCGAGCCCGGGATGACGCTGCTGGACATCGGCTGCGGTTGGGGCGGCGCGCTCAAACGGGCCGTCGAGAAATACGACGTCAACGTCATCGGAATCACGCTGAGCCGCAACCAATTCGAGTACAGCAAAAAATTGCTGTCCGGATTGCCGACGGACCGCAACATCGAGGTGCGCCTGCAGGGCTGGGAAGAGTTCGAGGACAAGGTCGACCGGATCGTGACGATCGGCGCCTTCGAGGCGTTCAAAATGGAACGCTATCCCGCATTTTTCGACATCGCCTACGACGTCCTTCCCGACGACGGCCGGATGCTTTTGCACACGATTCTGATGTATCAGTGGCAGCAATATCCCGAGCTCGGCGTCACGTTGACGATGAGCGATATTCGATTCGCGCGATTCATCGGCCAGGAGATCTTCCCCGGCGGGCAGCTGCCGGCGCAGGAAGACATTTTCAAGTTCGGCGAGGCGGCGGGCTTTTCGGTCGAGCGGGTGCAGTTGCTGCAGCAGCATTACGCGCGGACCCTCAACATCTGGGCGGCCAATCTGGAAGCCAACAAGGACAAGGCGATCGCCATCCAGTCCCAAGAGGTCTACGACAAATACATGCACTATCTGACCGGGTGCGAGAATTTCTTCCGCAAGGGCATCAGCAACGTGGGGCAATTCACGTTGGTCAAATAGGACAGTCAAGTCAGCCCCGAACGGCGATCCGTTCGGGGCTGATTGTTTCCGTCGATCGGGTTACTTCTCCATCGTGAACTGATTGACGTCGGTGTACCCGTCGCGGAACAGCTCGGCGCAGCCGGTCAGGTACTTCATATACCGGTCGTAAACCTCTTGGGACTGGATGGCGAGCGCCTGCTCCCGATTCGCCTCGAGCGCCGCGGCCCACAGGTCCAGCGTCCTCGCGTAGTGCAGCCGCAGCGACTGGACGCGGGTGAGCTCGAAACCCACGGTGACCCCGTACTCGCCGACGGTCTGCGGCGTCGGGAGCCAGCCCCCCGGGAAGATCTCGGCCAGGATGAATTTCGAGAACTCGACGATCTCGCGGGTCAGGTTCAGACCCTTCGCCCGCGCATCCTTGAAGGACGGCCGAACGATGGTGTGCAGCAACATGATTCCGCCGGGCGGCAGCGCGTTGTAGGCCATCTTGAAGAAGCGCCCGTAGCGCTGGCGGCCGAAGTGCTCGAACGCGCCGATCGAGACGATGCGGTCCACCGGCTCGTGGAACTTCTCCCAGCCCTCCAGCAGCACCCGACGGGTGCGGGTGGTGTCCATCTGGTCGAAGGACTTCTGCACGTGCTCGGCCTGGTTCTCCGACAGCGTCAGGCCCACGACGTTGACGTCGTAGCGCTCGATGGCCCGCCGCATGGTGGCACCCCAGCCGCAACCGATGTCCAGCAGCGTCATCCCGGGCTCGAGCTTCAGCTTGCCCAGCGCCAGATCGATCTTGGCGAGCTGCGCCTCTTCCAGGGTCATGTCGTCGCGTTCGAAGTAGGCGCAGCTGTAGGTCTGGGTGGGGTCCAGGAATAGGCGGAAGAAATCGTCAGACAAGTCATAATGGGCTTGCACGTTTCCGAAATGCGGCGTGAGCTGCACAGACATGTCGTCATGGGCCTTTCTTGTTGCGGGGGGCAGGGCCGAACGGCCGAACAGATACCCCGCTTCGTCCCCCGACGCTCTCCTGCATGCTAGCGCCTGAATCTGATGAAGTCGTAGACCCCGGGGCGCGTGCCAGCCTCACATAAGCGGGCGCGATTCCGAAAACCGCCGGCGGCGCCGCCAGGCCTTAAACGCCTGGGAGCCCGAGCCCGTCGTCGGGGTCCCGGGGCGGGACGATGGGCGACGGGTGCGGCTCTTCGCGGAACTTTTCCAGCGATCCGCCGACCTCGACGATCCCTTTCAGCGCATTCCAGCTCAGCATCGTCAGGTAGTCGATCAGCTCGTCGCGACTCATCCGCGGATAGGACATCCAGGAGTGGGTGGCCAGCTGCACGCCGCCGACGATCAGGAAGGCCCAGGGCTCCGCGCCGCCGGTATCCATGCCCGCCTGCTGCATGCGACGGCGCATCAACACCGCGAGCATGCGGGCGATGATCCGCTCGGAGTCGGCGATGACCTTGCTCTTGCTGGCGGAACTGTTGGCCATCACGAAGCGGTACGGCTCCGGTTCGTTCGCGACGGTTTCGACGTACACCCGGATGACCTCGCGGGTCAGGTCGAAGCCGTCCAGGTTGGACGTCAGCGCCGCAGCCATATTGGGAATCAGGGTCGTCTGGGTGAACCGCATCATCACCGCGGTGGTGAGGTCGTTCTTGTCGACGAAGTAGCGGTAGAGCACCGTCTTGGAGACGCCGATCTCTGCCGCGATCTCATCCATGCTCAGCGTTCCGCCCAGCCGGCGGATCGCGTCGATCGTGCCGTCAACGAGTTCGTTACGACGCTCCACCTTGTGCTGATGCCAGCGCCGCTTGCGCCCATCCATTTTGGCGTGCGCAACCGTGATTTGCTCTGTCACTATCGCCGATTTCCCATTCCCTAGACGCCCTTGATACTACGGCGTGGGCGGGCCGGTTTGTGGTCCTGGCCGGGCGTGAAGTGGCCTCGAAGTCGGGGCTGCAACCAGTGTCGTCACACCAATCGCCGGGAACATAGATGATGAAGTGGTGGCACACAGAGCCTCGGTGCGAGGCGACGCGTCCGGCCCGCCGACGGCGAGGCCCCCTTCGGCGACGCCGTTGACGGCCGGGGGCCGGGGTCGCACCTCTTTTGCCGAATCCTTCGCGGGCGCCGATCGAGAGGCCGACGCGCAGCGACGGGTGGCGCTGCGCCGGATGAAGATGGTGGCGCTGAGCTTCCTCATCGGCGCCACCGGCGTGTTCCTCGCCTGCCGGTGGGCCCAGGCGCACGCCGGCGTGGGCGTCTGGGTCGGTTACGTCGGTGCCGCCGCGGAGGCCGGGATGGTGGGCGCGCTGGCGGACTGGTTCGCCGTGACCGCGCTCTTCAGGCACCCGCTGGGCATACCCATCCCGCACACCGCGATCATCAAACGCAAGAAAGACCAGCTGGGCGAGGGTCTGGGCGCGTTCGTGCGGGAGAACTTCCTGTCGGCCGAGGTGGTGGAAACCAAGCTGCGCGACGCCGAGGTGTCCGGGCGGCTCGGGAAATGGCTGTCGGAAGCCGCCCATGCCGAGCGGGTGGCGAGCGAGACGGCCACGGTGCTGCGCGTGCTGGTCGAGCTGCTGCGCGACGAAGACGTCCAGCAGGTGATCGACCGGATGATCGTGCGCCGCATCGCCGAACCCCAATGGGGCCCGCCCGTCGGCCGGGTGCTGGCGACCCTGCTGGCCGAGAACCGGCAGGAGGCGCTGATCCAGTTGCTGGCCGACCGGGCCTTTCAGTGGTCGCTGAACGCGGGCGAGGTCATCCAGCGGGTGGTCGAGCGTGACTCGCCGACCTGGTCGCCGCGCTTCGTCGACCACCTCGTGGGCGATCGCATCCACCGCGAGCTGATGGACTTCACCGACAAGGTGCGCCGCAACCCCGAGCACGAACTGCGCCGGTCGGCGACCCGTTTCCTGTTCGAATTCGCCGACGACCTGCAGCACGACCCGGACACCATCGCGCGTGCCGACGCCATCAAGGAGCAGCTCATGGCGCGCGACGAGATCGCCAACGCCGCCGCGACCGCGTGGACGACGCTGAAACGACTGGTGCTCGAGGGTGTGGACGACCCGTCCAGCACGCTGCGCACGCGGATCGCCGACACGGTCGTCCGCATCGGGGAGTCGCTGCGCGACGACGTCGACCTGCGCGACAAGGTCGACAACTGGCTCGTTCGGGCGGCCCAGCACCTGGTCTCGCAATATGGGGTGGAGATCACAGCGATCATCACCGACACCATCGAACGCTGGGACGCCGAGGAGGCCAGCCGGCGCATCGAACTGCACGTGGGCCGTGACCTGCAATTCATCCGGATCAACGGAACGGTGGTCGGCTCGTTGGCGGGCCTGGTCATCTACGCCGTCGCGCAGCTGCTTTTCTAGCAGTGCTAACAAGTGCTTGCAATAGCAAGCACTTGTTGTACCCTGGTGGCGTCAAGATCGACCGCCCGACCAGGAGCACGCCATGTCACCCGAGGAGAAGCTCTCCGCCAAGGTGTCCAACGCTGCCTCCGACATGGCCTCTGACATCGGCAGCTTCATCCGCAGCCAGCGTGAACTCGCGCAGGTTTCGGTGCGCCAGCTCGCCGAGAAGTCCGGGGTCAGCAATCCATATTTGAGCCAGGTGGAGCGTGGATTGCGTAAACCCTCCGCCGACGTCCTGAACCAGATCGCGAAGGCCCTACGGGTTTCTGCCGAGGTTCTCTACGTGCGCGCCGGGATCCTCGAACCCACCGACAAGAGTCAGGTGCGGGACGCGATCGTCACCGACACTGCGATCACCGAGCGCCAAAAGCAGATCCTGCTCGACATCTACGCATCGTTCACCCAGCAAAACGAATCCACCGATGAGGAGTGTCCGACCGAACCCGACACCGAGTGAACAGGCGCTTCGGGTTGGTGATGTATAGACGACCGGCCGCCGGGGTTACCCCACACGGAGGGATCTACCGATTCCAGCTCAGCGCTGGACGACTACCCCGGGTTCTGGCGGCCCCAGTTGCGAAGGAGACGTTTGCACCTAGCTTTCCGACCAGACACCTGACAACAAAACGCCAAAGCCAACAACTCCATGAAAGGAAAAACCATGGCGGAAAACACCAACATCGAAGACTTGCGGGCCCCTTTGCTCGCCGCCCTGGGCGCGGCCGACCTGGCCCTGGCCACGGTTAACGACCTGATCGCCAGCCTGCGGGAGCGCGCCGAAGAGACCCGCGTCGAGACCCGCACCCGGGTCGAAGAGCGTCGCGCTCGCCTGACCAAGCTTCAGGAGGACCTGCCCGAGCAGTTCACCGAGCTGCGCGACAAATTCACCACCGAAGAGCTGCGCAAAGCCGCCGAGGGCTACCTCGAGGCGGCGACCAGCCGGTACAACGAACTCGTCGAGCGCGGCGAGGCGGCCCTGCAGCGGCTGCGCAGCCAGACGGCGTTCGAGGACGCCTCGGCGCGTGCCGAGGGCTACGTCGACCAGGCCGTCGAGCTGACCCAGGAGGCGCTGGGCACCGTCGCGTCGCAGACCCGCGCCGTCGGCGAGCGCGCCGCCAAGCTGGTCGGCATCGAGCTGCCCGGCAAGGCCGAAGCGACCGCCAAGAAGGCCCAGAAGGCCGTCGGCAAGGCGCCCGCGAAGAAGGCCCCCGCCAAGAAGGCTCCGGCCAAGAAGGCTCCCGCCAAGAAGGCGGCGGCCAAGAAGGTCACCCAGAAGTAGTACGACACTCGCACGACGTTCGGCTCCGAGTCGCCTCCGGGTGACTCGGAGTCGACGTTTTCGACGGTGCCCGCCTACGCTTGAAGGCGTGAACCACCTCGTGGGTACCGTCATGCTGGTTTTGCAGATCGCCGTCTTGGTCACGGCGATCTACGCGTTCGTGCATGCCGCGCTGCAGCGACCCGACGCCTATACCGCCGCCGACAAGCTGACCAAGCCCGTGTGGTTGCTGATCCTGGCCGGCGCCGTCGCCCTGACATCGATCCTGGGCTTCGTCTTCGGCGTGCTCGGCATGGCGATCGCGGCCTGCGCGGCCGGTGTCTACCTGGTCGACGTGCGGCCCAAACTCCTGGAAATACAGGGCAAGTCGCGCTAGCGCGATGAGGGTGCTGCTGACGGCGGCGACCGCCGCGCTCGTCGCCGTGTGCTGCCCGACACCGCACGCGATCGCCGCGCCCGATCCCGACCCCGGCACCGGGGGGCCGAACCCGCCCGCGCTGTCGCCGCCCTTTGTCGAGCGCACCGAGTGGGCGCAGTGGCAGGGCCGCAGCAGCCTGCGGGTCTTCCCGTCGGCGGCCGGCCGGGCCGCCTCCCGCACCCCCGCGTCCCCGGCGTGGGCCGACGAGGCCTGGGCCGAGGTGCTCGCCCTGGCGCCCGATGCCGACACTCCCGGGATGCAGGCCCAGTTCCTGTGCCACTGGCAGTTCGCCGAACTGGCTCGGCCCGGCAAGACCAGCTGGAACCTGGAGCCGTGGCGCCCGGTCGTCGACGACGCGGAAATGGTTGCCTCCGACTGCAATCCGGGCGGTCGGGAAGAATCGTTCGGATGATCAGCCACCCCACCCGGGCACAGTTGGCGGCCTACGTCGACCACACCCTGCTCAAACCCGAAGCCACCGCCGCCGACGTGACCGCCCTGGTCGCCGAGGCGGCCGAACTGGGCGTGTACGCGGTCTGCGTCTCGCCGCCCATGGTTCCCGTCGCGGTGCACGCCGTCCCCGGCGTGCGGGTGGCCAGCGTGGCGGGATTTCCGTCGGGCAAGCATGTTTCGGCGGTCAAGGCCCACGAGGCCGCCCTGGCCGTGGCGTCCGGCGCCTGCGAAGTCGACCTGGTCATCGACGTCGGCGCGGCGCTGGCGGGCGACGTCGACGCGGTGCGCTCCGACATCGCGGCCGTGCGGAACGCCGTCGGCGGCGCCGTGCTCAAGGTGATCGTGGAATCGTCAGCGTTGCTGGCGATGGCCGACGAGCGCACGCTGACGCAGGTGTGCCGCGCCGCCGAAGACGCCGGCGCCGACTTCGTCAAGACCTCGACCGGGTTTCACCCGACCGGGGGCGCCTCTGTGCGGGCGGTCGCCCTGATGGCCGACACGGTCGGTGGCCGGCTGGGCGTGAAGGCCAGCGGCGGCATCCGCACCGCCGCGGACGCGCTCGCGATGCTGGATGCCGGCGCGACCCGGCTGGGCCTCTCGGGCACCCGGACAGTGCTCGACGGGCTCGGCCGAAGGGACTGAACCGTCAGAGGTTGGCGAAGCAGGGATCGTTGTTGTTGCCGGTGGGGATGCTGGCGTTCCGCGTCGAGAAGTGGCTGGTCACACCCTTGTCGGTGACCTGCACGCTGTCGGCGCGGATGCCCAGCGGGTAGTTCTTGGTCAGGTTCGAGGTGAAGTCGTCGAGCGTCGACTGCACGGATTCCTTGGGCATCGTGAAGCCGAGCGCGTTGAAACTGACGATCTGCAGCTTCAGCCCGGTGCCCTCCACCACCGGCTTGGCGGTGATGTTGTCCAACATGCCCTTCAGCTCGATGGTGCCGTCGGCGGGACGGGTGGTCACGGTGTTGGTGACGAACGGGCCCAGCACCGGGATCGCGCTCTGCACCGACTCCTTGATGCCGTCACTGGTCCAGCTGATGGTGGCGTCCAGTGAGCCGATGGTGCCCTTCGAGTTGGCCGTGTCCTTGAGCCGCACGTCGTTGATGTTGATCGAGAGCTTCATGCCCTTGGCGTCGCGGATGTTGTTGCCGGCGGTCTGCACAGAGATGTTGGTGTAGTGCTTGGTCGCCTGCTGCCACAGCATCAGCGGCGTCACCCCGAAGGACGCGGTCGCCTGGTCCTTGACCTCGCAAGCCACCGCTTGGGCGACCTTGGTGTCCGCGACGTGGCGCACGTACAGCTCGGCCCCGATGAGCCCGGCGATGATCAGCGCGAACACGATGATGAAGATCAGCAGCACGGAGACAGGGTCACGGCCGAAGCGGCGCTTCTTCTTCTCCGGGGTGGCGTCATCGCCGGGCTGAGTGGCCAGCCGCTCCGTCGGTCCGGTGGGCGGCGTGGGCGGCGGCGGGTAGCCGCGTTGCTGCATGTTCGGCTGGGGCGTCCCGAATCGCTCGGTCTGACCCGGCGGGGGAGCATGGGTGGGCGGCGGTGGTGGCGGTGGCGGCCGCATCTGACCTGGGCCGCCGGTGCTGATCCGCTCGGTCGGCCGTTCCGTGGGGGGCTGGCCGAACGGTCCCTGGTTGGAGGGACGGGCCCACTTCGACGGGTCCGGGTTCGGGGGTCCTTGTGGGTTCGTCACCGTACTGATTCTGCCCTATCAATCTGAGCAAAGGCCGAGCGGTTGCTGAGGACCGCGACGGCTTTGCGCGCCTCGGCGACCCTGTCGACGTCGACGTCGGCCACCACGAGCTGCGGGTCCGCGCCGGCCGACGCGATGACCTCGCCCAGCGGCGAAACGACCAGGCTGCCTCCGACCCCGGTCGGTGCGCCCGATCCGGATTCCGCCTGCGCGGCACCGGGGTCCGCCTGACCGGCGGCGGCGACGTAGCTCATCGAGTCGAGCGCGCGGGCGCGGGCCAGCAGCGTCCACTGGTCGAGTTTGCCCGGGCCCGCGCCCCAGGACGCGCAGACGGCGATCACCTGGGCGCCGCGGCGGGCCAACTCGGTGTAGAGCTCCGGGAAACGGATGTCGTAGCAAACGGTCAACCCGACCCCGACGCCGTCGACCGTGATCACCACCGGCTCGTGTCCCGGCGCGACCGTCCGCGATTCGGTGAAGCCGAACGCGTCGTAGAGGTGGATCTTGTCGTAGTGGGCGCCCGGCAGGCCGGGGGCCGCCGCGAGCAGCGTGTTTTTCACCCGCCCGTCGCCGGCCGGGGTGAACATGCCGGCGACGACGGTGATCTGAGATTCGTCCGCGATGCGCCGCACACCGTCGGCCCAGGGGCCGTCGACAGGCTCGGCGACCGGGCCCAGCGGGACGCCGAACCGGCACATGGTGGCCTCCGGGAACACCACCAGCTTCGCGCCCGCGTCGGCGGCCCGAAGGCTGTATTCGCGCACCAGCTGCAGGTTTGCTGCGGGGTCGGTGCCGCTGAGGATCTGCGCCAGGGCGATTCTCATGAGGGCCAGCTTAAAGCGTGACGACCCCGGGGGCTCAGGCCGTTTTGGCGATCCACTCCGTGGTGAAGCGCTGTTCGGCGGCGATCAGTTCGGCCAGGCGGGCGCCGATGATGTTCTCCAACTTGCCGCCGATGATCGGGACACGCACCTGCACGGTGGCCCGAAACGTCAGCCGGGTGCCGCCGGTCCTTCCGATCGGCTCCAGGACGGCGGTGCCCTCCAGATTCACCGGCGCACCCACGATCGAGCCCACGACCGACCCCGCCGCGGCGCCGTCGGTCACCGGCCCCCACGTCTCCTCGCGCCGGATGCGCAGGTCGCCGCTGTGCAACTGCGTGACCATCCCCGGCAGCTTGTCGCTGCGGATCACCTGCAGCGTGACGACCTCGACGGTGTCGTCGTCACCGGACTCCCCGCCGACCCGCATCGACTCCAGCGTGGCGACATCGACCCCGGATTCGGCCAGCCTGGCCCGCCAGTAGTTCGCATCGGTGAAGGCCCGGTGCACCTCGTCAACGCTGCCGTCGTAGTCGGCCGACAAGTCGAATGAACGCGGCATAGCAGGTCAGGCTACCGTTACGGGCCATGAAATCCAGCGGTGCCGGTTCGGTGTTCGCCGGCGCGTCGGTGGCCGAATCGGTGCCGCTGGCGCCGCTGACGACCCTGCGGGTCGGACCGGTCGCGCGGCGCCTCGTCACGTGCACGAACAGCGACCAGGTCGTCGCCGCGCTGGGGCACCTGGACGCCGAGACGCGCGCCGGACGAGGCGGCCCGGTGCTGGTGTTCGCCGGCGGCTCCAACCTGGTGATCTCCGACACGTGCGCGGACCTGCCCGCCGTGCGGCTGGCCAACGACGGCATCACCGTCGACGGCAACCTGGTCCGCGCCCAGGCGGGCGCGGTGTGGGACGACGTCGTGGTCACCGCCATCGAGCACGGCCTCGGCGGGCTGGAATGCCTGTCCGGCATCCCGGGCTCGGCCGGGGCCACCCCGGTGCAGAACGTCGGGGCCTACGGTGCGGAAGTGTCCGACACCATCACGCGGGTCCGGGTGCTCGATCGTGGCAGCGGCGAGGTGCGCTGGGTGCCGGGCGGCGAGCTGGGCTTCGGCTACCGCACCAGCGTGTTCAAACGCGGGGGTGCCAGCGGGTTCGAAATCCCTTCTGTCGTACTGGAAGTGGAGTTCGCGCTGGACGCGTCGGGGCGCAGCGCGCCGCTGCGCTACGGGGAGCTGGCGGCCGCGCTGAACGCGGGCAGCGGCGAGCGTGCCGACCCGCGGGCGGTGCGCGAGGCGGTGCTGGCCCTGCGGGCGCGCAAGGGCATGGTGCTCGATGCGGCCGATCACGACACCTGGAGCGTGGGTTCGTTCTTCACCAATCCGGTCGTCGCCCCCGACGTCTACGAGCGGCTGGCCGCCACCGTCGACGGGCCCGTCCCGAACTACCCGGCTCCCGGCGGCGTCAAGCTGGCCGCCGGCTGGCTGGTCGAGCGCGCCGGCTTCGCCAAGGGCTATCCGGAGCCGGGCCCGGGCGGCCGCGAAGCGCCCTGCCGGCTGTCCACCAAGCACGCGTTGGCGCTGACCAACCGGGGCGGCGCCAGCGCCGACGACGTGATCGCGCTGGCCCGCGTCATCCGCGACGGCGTTCGCGCTGTGTTTGGTGTCACACTGATCCCGGAGCCCGTCCTGCTGGGGTGCAGGCTGTAGCCGTAAAATTTTGCCGACGCGTGCCGGACCCCGATTTGTCGCGGGCGGGTTGGCGGATTTCCCCGGTATCTTTGATTTTCGTGACCCCGTCCCGTGCCCCGCGGCCGTTCAACCGGCGCGTGGCTTTGGCGACCCTCGGGCTCGGCGTGCTCGCCCCCAATGCGCTGGCCGCATGCAGTGGCACGACCGCGAAGCGAGCCGAGAAGAAAGAGCAGCCTTCGCTGCAGCTGAAGTACCAGCCCGCAGACGCCACCCAGAACGTGGTGCCGATCGCCCCGGTCAGCGTCCAGGTGAGCGACGGGTGGTTCCAGCACGTCACGCTGTCGAATTCGTCGGGCAAGGCCGTCGCCGGCGCGTTCAACCACGACCGGACCGTCTACACGACCTCCGAACCCCTGGGCTATGACATGACCTACACGTGGAGCGGCTCGGCCGTCGGGCACGACGGCAAGGCCGTTCCGGTCGCGGGCAAGTTCACCACGGTGTCGCCCAGCAAGAAGATCGGTGGGGCGTTCCAGCTGGCCGACGGCCAGACCGTGGGCGTCGCGGCGCCGATCATCCTGCAGTTCGACGCCCCGATCACCGACAAGGCCGCCGTCGAAAAGGCGCTCACCGTCACCACCAATCCGCCCGTCGAGGGCAGCTGGGCGTGGCTGCCCGACGAGGCGCAGGGCGCCCGCGCGCACTGGCGCACCCGCGAGTACTACCCCGCGGGCACCACGGTCAACGTCGAGGCCAAGCTGTACGGCCTGCCGTTCGGCGACAGCGCGTACGGCGCCGAGGACATCTCGCTGAACATCCAGATCGGCCGCCGGCAGGTGGTCAAGGCCGAGGTCTCGTCGCACCGCATCCAGGTGGTCCGCGACGAGGGCGTCATCATGGATTTCCCGTGCAGCTACGGCGAGGCCGACAAGGCGCGCAACGTCACCCGCAACGGCATCCACGTGGTCAGCGAGAAGTACGCCGACTTCTACATGTCCAACCCGGCGGCGGGCTACAACCACATCCACGAACGCTGGGCGGTGCGGATCTCCAACAACGGCGAGTTCATCCACGCAAACCCGGCAAGCTCTGGCGCACAAGGCAATTCGAACGTCACCAACGGCTGCATCAACCTGTCCACGAGCGACGCCGAGCAGTACTACCAGTCGGCGATCTACGGCGACCCTGTCGAAGTGACCGGTAGCACGATCCAGCTGTCCTACTCCGACGGCGACATCTGGGACTGGGCCGTGGACTGGGACACCTGGGTGTCCATGTCGGCGTT
The DNA here is from genome assembly GCF_976985675.1 of Mycobacterium sp. NTMscope_MAC_12. NCBI lineage: Bacteria > Bacillati > Actinomycetota > Actinomycetes > Mycobacteriales > Mycobacteriaceae > Mycobacterium > Mycobacterium sp. NTMscope_MAC_12. The sequence goes on along the minus strand of NZ_CDRJYY010000001.1, from coordinate 4,707,628 downwards.
GCCCCCGCCCAGCGCCCGTCCGCCGTCAACGCAGATCCCGGTCACCGCCCCGGTGACGCCGTCCAACGCGCCGACCCTGTCGGGCACCCCGACCACGACGACACCCGCCACCACCGGCCCGGCTACCTCCGGCGGTTAAAGCGGCTGGCCGACGCCTGGTCGCGCGGCTTCATCACGATCAGGTCCAAGTCGACGTGGGCGGGCCGCGAGGCGACGAATCCGATCACTTCGGCCACATCGGCCGCCACCAACGGGGTGATGCCGGTGTAGACGGCGTCCGCGCGCTGTTGGTCGCCGTCGAAGCGCACCAGCGAGAATTCCGTTTCGACGGCCCCCGGGGCGATCTCGGTCAGCCGCACCGGTTTGCCCAGTAGTTCGCCCCGCAGGGTGCGGTGCAGCGCGCCCTGGCCGTGTTTGGCCGCCGTGTAGCCGGCACCGCCGTCGTAAACCTCAAGCGCCGCAACGGAAGTGACGGTGACGATCAGCCCGTCTCCGGATTCGATCAGCTTCGGCAGCAACGCGCGGGTGACGCGCAGCGTGCCGATCACGTTGGTCTCCCACATCCACCGCCAGTGTTCGAGGTCGGAATCGCTGACGGGTTCCAGTCCGCGGGCGCCGCCGGCGTTGTTGACCAGCACGTCGACGCGGCTCAATTTGCCCGCCAGCGCGTCGACGGCGGCGTCGTCTGTGACATCGGCCACAATCGCGGTGCCGCCGATCTCCTCGGCCAGGTCGCGGATCCGGTCCGCCCGGCGCGCCACCGCGACGACGTGAAAGCCCTGTGCAGCCAGGGTGCGGGCGGTCGCCGCCCCGATCCCGGAGCTGGCTCCCGTGATCACCGCGACGCGTTCATTCCTGCCAGTTTTAACCATCGAAACAACCTTAGTGAACGTGCTAAATTTTCCGTGTGCTTCACAGCGCCCTGTCCAACATCACAACCGCCGCGTGTCTGTGCGCGGCGGGTGCGTGTTGTTGCTGCGCACTTTGCCGCCCCTGACCCCATGCCAGGTGTGGCCAAGACGGCCAGCAAAATTCGGACAAAGGACGCTCGTGCCCACCAATATCCTTACCCATACCCATCTTTCGCCCAGTCGCATCGCCGGCCACTCCGGCCAAAAGGGCCACCGCGTGGTGCGCCGGCAAATTGTGCCGCCGGCGTTGCACATCCCCGACTCGGCGGCGGCCTCCGTCTTCCGGGCCGTGCGGCTGCGCGGCCCAGTCGGCCGTGACGTCATCGCCGGCGTCACCTCGCTGAGCATCGCGACGGTCAACCGTCAGGTCATCGCCCTGCTGGAGGCCGGCCTGCTGCGGGAGCGCGCCGACCTGGCCGTCTCCGGCGCGATCGGCCGCCCGCGCGTGCCGGTGGAGGTCAACCACGAGCCGTTCGTGACGCTGGGCATCCACATCGGTGCGCGCACCACCAGCATCGTCGCCACCGACCTGTTCGGCCGCACCCTCGACACCGTCGAGACCCCGACGCCGCGCAACCCGGCCGGGCCCGCGCTGGCGTCGCTGGCCGACAGCGCCCGGCGGTACCTGCGGCGCTGGCATCGGCGGCGGCCGCTGTGGGTCGGGGTCGCCATCGGCGGCACCGTCGACGGCGCCACCGGCCAGGTCGACCACCCGCGGCTGGGCTGGCGGCAGGCGCCGGTCGGACAGGTGCTGGCCGACGCGCTGGGCCTGCCGGTCTCGGTGGCTTCGCACGTGGACGCCATGGCCGGGGCCGAGCTGCTGCTGGGCATGCGGCGATTCCTGCCCAGCTCGCCGACGAGCTTGTACGTCTACGCCCGCGAGACCGTGGGCTACGCGCTGGTGATCGGCGGGCGGGTGCACTGCCCGTCCAGCGGGCCGGGCACCATCGCGAGCCTGCCCGCCCACTCCGAGCTGCTCGGCGGCACCGGACAGCTGGAATCCACCGTCAGCGACGAAGCCGTGGTGGCCGCCGCCCGCCAGCAGCGCGTCCTGCCGTTCGCCCCCGCGAACCGCGGCAACGGGCCCGCCACCGGCATCGCCGACCTGTTGCGGGTGGCGCGCGCCGGCAACCAGCAGGCCAAGGATCTGCTCGCCGAGCGGGGCCGGGTGCTCGGCGAGGCGGTGGCGTTGCTGCGCGACATGCTCAACCCCGACGAACTGGTGGTCGGTGGCCAGGCGTTCACGGAGTACCCCGAAGCGATGGAGCAGGTGGAGGCGGCGTTCGCCGCACGCTCGGTGTTGGGGCCGCGCGACATCCGCGTCACCGCCTTCGGTAACCGGGTGCAGGAGGCCGGTGCGGGGACCGTGTCGCTGTCCGGGCTGTACGCCGACCCGCTGGGTGCGATGCGGCGGGCCGGGGCGCTGGACGCCCGGTTGCACGACGTCACCCGGGACGAGTCGCCCGCCTGACGCGTGTCCTGCGCGGGTGCGGCCGCCGGCGAGCCGTCCTGTAAAGATGACAGGGTGCGGCACGATGACGTTTTCCGGCTGAACGAACCGCGCCGCGTTGCAGTGTTGGCGGTCCACACCTCCCCACTGGCCCAGCCCGGCACCGGCGACGCGGGCGGCATGAACGTCTACGTGCTGCAGACCGCGTTGCACCTGGCGCGGCGGGGCATCGAGGTGGAGATCTTCACCCGGGCGACCGCGTCCGCCGACCCGCCGGTGGCGCGGGTGGCGCCCGGGGTGCTGGTCCGCAACGTGGTGGCGGGGCCGTTCGAGGGGCTGGACAAATACGACCTGCCCACCCAGCTGTGCGCGTTCGCGGCGGGGGTGTTGCGCGCCGAGGCATCCCATGAGCCGGGCTACTACGACATCGTGCACTCGCACTATTGGCTGTCCGGGCAGGTGGGCTGGCTGGCCCGCGACCGCTGGGCGGTGCCGCTGGTGCACACCGCGCACACCCTGGCCGCGGTCAAGAACGCGGCGTTGGCCGAGGGGGACTCGCCCGAGCCGCCGCTGCGCACGGTGGGGGAGCAGCAGGTGGTCGACGAGGCGGACCGCCTGATCGTCAACACCGACGACGAGGCCAGGCAACTGATCTCGATTCACCACGCCGACCCGGCGCGGATCGACGTCGTCCATCCCGGGGTGGACCTCGACGTGTTCCGGCCCGGCGATCGCCGGGCCGCCCGGGCCGCGCTGGGCCTGCCGCCCGACGAATGCATCGTGGCGTTCGTCGGCCGGATCCAGCCGCTGAAGGCGCCCGACATCGTGTTGCGTGCCGCCGCGAAACTGCCGGGGGCGCGGATCGTGGTCGCGGGCGGGCCGTCGGGCAGCGGCCTGGCTTCCCCGGACGGATTGGCCCGGCTGGCCGACGAGCTGGGCATCACCGCGCGGGTGACCTTCCTGCCCCCGCAGTCCCGGCCGAACCTGGCCACGTTGTTCCAGGCCGCCGATGTCGTTGCGGTGCCGAGCTATTCGGAGTCGTTCGGCCTGGTCGCCCTCGAGGCGCAGGCCTGCGGCACCCCGGTGGCGGCGGCCGCGGTCGGCGGGCTGCCGGTGGCCGTGCGCGACGGGATCACCGGCACGCTGGTCGCCGGGCACGACGTCGACCGCTGGGCGGCCGCGCTGGACGGCCTGCTGCGCAGGCCGGCGGAGCAGGCCGCGGAGATGGGCCGCGCGGCCGCCGCCCACGCGGCCACCTTCTCCTGGGACCACACCACCGATGCGCTGCTGGCCAGCTATCGCCGCGCGATCGGCGAGTACACCGCCGAGCGCCGCGGGGTGGGCGCATGAGTTCCTCCACCGTAACCCGGGTGATCGAGGATGCCCTGCGGGCCAGCGGGCTGAACTACTCGAAACACGCTGGCGCACATGGCGGTCCGCCCGGCTTGGTGGTGGAACTGCCCGGCGAGCGCAAGCTCAAGACCAACACCATCTTGAGCGTCGGCGAGCATTCGGTGCGGGTCGAGGCCTTCGTGTGCCGCAAGCCCGACGAGAACCACGAGGGCGTCTACCGATTCCTGCTCAAGCGCAATCGCCGGCTCTACGGCGTCGCCTACACGCTGGACAACGTCGGCGACATCTACCTGGTGGGCCGCATGTCGCTGCCGTCGGTGGACGCCGACGAGATCGACCGGGTGCTCGGCCAGGTGCTCGAAGCGGTGGACTCGGACTTTAATACGTTGCTGGAGTTGGGTTTTCGCTCGTCGATCCAGAAAGAGTGGGAGTGGCGGGTGTCGCGCGGCGAGTCGCTGAAGAACCTGCAGGCCTTCGCCCACCTGATCGACGAAGACGACGAAGACGACCCGGATTAGTACGCTCGGCGCGGCTCGATGAGTGCGTGAGAGACTAACCGGCATGGGTGACTCTGCCACGCTGGTGCTGCTCCGCCACGGCGAGAGCGAATGGAATTCGCTGAACCTGTTTACCGGCTGGGTGGACGTCGGGCTGACCGACAAGGGCCGCACCGAGGCGGTGCGCAGCGGCGAGCTGCTCGCCGAGCACAACCTGTTGCCCGACATCCTCTACACGTCGCTGCTGCGCCGGGCCATCTCCACCGCGCACCTGGCGCTGGACGCCGCCGACCGGCTGTGGATTCCGGTGCGGCGCACCTGGCGGCTCAACGAACGCCATTACGGGGCGCTGCAGGGCCTGGACAAGGCCGAGACCAAGGCGCGCTACGGCGACGACCAGTTCATGGCCTGGCGACGCAGCTACGACACGCCGCCCCCGCCGATCGAGCAGGGCAGCACCTACAGCCAGGACGCCGATCCCCGGTACGCCGACATCGGCGGCGGGCCGCTGACCGAGTGCCTCGCCGACGTGGTTGTCCGCTTCCTGCCGTATTTCACCGACGTCATCGTCCCGGACCTGCGCAGCGGCAAGACGGTGCTGATCGTCGCGCACGGCAACTCGCTGCGGGCCCTGGTCAAGCACCTCGATCAGATGTCCGACGACGACATCGTGGGCCTGAACATCCCGACCGGCATCCCGCTGCGCTACGACCTGGACGCCGACCTGCGGCCGGTGGTGCCCGGCGGCACCTATCTGGACCCCGAAGCGGCCGCCGCCGGTGCCGCCGCGGTCGCCGGCCAGGGCCGCGGCTGAGGTTTGCGCCCCGGCGCGATATGGCGCGCGAACGCCCCGTTAGCCAAACACCACGTGAACGGGAGCGGAACACCTGTGACGCAAGGTGTGACTTGTCCGATTTTGGCCTCGTTCTGCTAGGGCAGCGTTCAGGAAGATTTGTAGGATTTGCTATGTGACTGTGTTCTCGGCGCTGTTGCTCGCCGGGGTGTTGTCCGTGCTGGCACTGGCCGCAGGTGTGGCGGTCGGGGCCCGGCTGTCTCCGCGCGCGGTGCAGCGCCGCCAGCGGGCGAGCACCGAGTGGACCGGGATCACCGTCGGGCAGATGCTGGAATGCATCGTGTCGCTGATGCCGGTGGGCGCGGCGGTGGTGGACGTCCATCGCGACGTCGTCTACCTCAACAATCGGGCCAAGGAGCTGGGCCTGGTGCGCGACCGCCAGCTCGATGACCAGGCCTGGGAGGCGGCGCAGCAGGCGCTGACCGGTGTCGACGTCGAGTTCGACCTGCAGCCGGCGAAACGGGCGGGCGGCCGGTCCGGGCTGTCGGTGCACGGGCAGGCCCGGTTGCTCAGCGAAGAGGACCGCCGGTTCGCCGTGGTCTTCGCCCACGACCAGTCCGACTATGCGCGGATGGAAGCTACCCGGCGCGACTTCGTGGCCAATGTCAGCCACGAGCTCAAGACCCCGGTGGGTGCGATGGCCCTGCTCGCCGAGGCCCTGCTCGCCTCAGCCGACGACTCCGAAACCGTGCGAAGGTTCGCCGAGAAGGTGCTCGTCGAAGCCAACCGCCTGGGGGACATGGTCGCCGAGCTGATCGAGCTGTCCCGGCTCCAAGGCGCCGAGCCGCTGCCCGACGTCGTCGAGGTCAACGTGGACAGGGTTGTGAGCGAAGCGATTTCGCGCCACAAGGTGGCGGCCGACAACACCAACATCGCGGTCCGCACCGACTCTCCCAGCGGTTTGCGGGTGCTCGGCGACGAAACGCTGTTGATCACCGCGCTGGCCAACCTGGTCTCCAACGCGATCGCCTATTCGCCGCCGGGTTCGCCGGTGTCGATCAGCCGTCGCCGCCGCGGCGAGAACGTCGAGATCGCCGTCACGGATCGCGGGATCGGGATCGCCCTGGAAGACCAGGAGCGGGTCTTCGAGCGGTTCTTCCGGGGCGACAAGGCCCGCTCACGGGCCACCGGCGGCAGCGGCCTGGGCCTGGCGATCGTCAAACACGTCGCGGCCAACCACAACGGCACCATCGGCGTGTGGAGCAAGCCGGGAACCGGATCGACATTCACCCTGTCCATTCCGGCGGCCAAGCCGTCAACTCGAGACGAGGGCGAATCCGAGCAACCGCAGGGCCGCGACGTGCGGCCCGACCGGTCCCAAAGAGAGGAAGAACTAAGTCGATGACCCGCGCGTACGACGATGCCGAGGAGTTGCGCTCATGACCCGCGCGTATGACGATGCCGAGCGTAGCGATGAGGAGGAATCGCGCTCATGACCAGTGTGCTGATCGTGGAGGACGAGGAGTCGCTGGCCGATCCGCTGGCGTTCCTGCTCCGCAAGGAGGGCTTCGAGGCCACCGTGGTGACCGACGGGTCGGCGGCGCTCGCCGAGTTCGACCGAGCCGGCGCCGACATCGTGCTGCTCGACCTCATGCTGCCCGGAATGTCGGGCACCGACGTCTGCAAGCAGCTGCGCGCGCGTTCCAGCGTGCCGGTGATCATGGTGACCGCCCGCGACAGTGAGATCGACAAGGTCGTCGGTCTCGAGTTGGGCGCGGATGACTATGTGACCAAGCCCTATTCGGCGCGTGAGCTGATCGCGCGGATCCGGGCGGTGCTACGCCGCGGCGGCGACGACGAGTCCGAGATCAGCGACGGCGTGCTCGAGTCCGGCCCGGTGCGGATGGATGTCGAACGCCACGTCGTGTCGGTCAACGGTGACGCGATCACCTTGCCGCTCAAGGAATTCGACTTGCTCGAGTACCTGATGCGCAACAGCGGCCGGGTGCTGACCCGCGGGCAGCTGATCGATCGGGTGTGGGGTGCGGACTACGTCGGCGACACCAAGACGCTCGACGTCCACGTCAAGCGCCTGCGGTCCAAGATCGAAGCCGACCCGGCCAACCCGGTGCACCTGGTGACGGTGCGGGGCCTGGGCTACAAGCTGGAAGGCTAGCGGCTACTCGGCGATGCGAGTCGCCGGGTGCACCGCGATAAGCCCTAACTTGCTGCGGCGCTTGCACATTGCGGCCAGCTCCGCGTAGGCCTTGCTGCCCAGCAGCTCGGTGAGTTCGTCGGCCAGGCTTTCCCACACCTGCTTGGCGCCGACGTGAGCGGCCGGGTCGCCGGTGCAGTACCAGTGTAGGTCGGCGCCCCCGGAACCCCAGCCGCGGCGGTCGTATTCGGTGACCCAGGTCTTGAGGATCTCGGTGCCGTCGGGCCGGGTCACCCACTCCTGGCTGCGGCGGATCGGCAACTGCCAGCAGACATCCGGCTTCATGGTCAGCGGCGGCACACCGAGCTTGAGCGCCTTGCTGTGCAGCGCGCAGCCGACCCCGCCCGCGAAACCGGGGCGGTTCAGGAAGATGCACGCATCCTTGTGCTTGCGGGTGCGGTACTGCGGTTGGCCCTCGTGCTCGTCGAGCTCCAGATATCCCTTGCGGCCCAAGCCTTTTTCGCGGTACTGCCAGTCGGCGGCGGTCAGCTTTTTCACCGCGTCGTCCAGGCGGGCGCGGTCGTCGTCGTCGGACAGGAACGCGCCGTGCGAGCAGCACCCGTCGTCCGGGCGGCCCTCCACCGTGCCCCGGCAGGCCGGAGTGCCGAACACGCACGTCCACCGCGAGAGCAGCCAGGTCAGGTCGGCGGCGATCAGATGCTCGGGGTTGTCGGGGTCGTAGAACTCCACCCATTCGCGGGCGAAATCCAGTTCGACCTCTTGGCCCGGCGCTACCGGTTCCGGGTGCGAATTCGCCACGGAGTCCACGTTAGACCACATTTCGGCGCAGCCGAGCCGCTGACACTCGCGCCCGTATGGCCGTGATCACGGTGGGTTAACCGGGTCGCGCAAGAGCCCGGCGGCCAGGCCCGGTTAGGTTGTCTACGTGCGATTGGGCGTTCTCGACGTGGGCAGCAACACGGTGCATCTCCTGGTGGTCGATGCCCACCGGGGCGGTCATCCGACGCCGATGAGTTCGACGAAGGCCACCCTGCGGCTGGCCGAGGCCACCGACAGCGCCGGCAAGATCACCAAACGTGGCGCCGAAAAGCTGATCTCCACCATCGACGAATTCGCCAAGATCGCCGACAGTTCGGGCTGCGAGGAGCTGATGGCCTTCGCCACCTCGGCGGTCCGGGACGCCGGCAACTCCGAGGACGTGCTGAGCCGGGTGCGCAAGGAGACCGGCGTCGAGTTGCGGGTGCTGACCGGTGTCGACGAGTCGCGGCTGACCTTCTTGGCGGTGCGGCGCTGGTACGGCTGGAGCGCGGGACGGATCATCAACCTCGACATCGGTGGCGGTTCGCTGGAGATGTCCAGCGGCCTGGACGAGGAGCCCGAGGTCGCGATGTCGCTGCCGCTGGGCGCCGGCCGGCTGACCCGCGAATGGCTGCCCGACGACCCACCCGGGCGGCGCCGGGTGGCGATGCTGCGGGATTGGCTGGACGCCGAGCTCGCGGAAGCCAGCGCGAAGATCCTCGATGCCGGCAGTCCCGACCTGGCGGTGGCGACGTCGAAGACGTTCCGCTCGCTCGCGCGGCTCACCGGCGCGGCCCCGTCGGGGGCCGGGCCGCGGGTCAAGAGGACGCTGACAGCAAACGGCCTCAGGCAACTCATATCTTTCATCTCTAGGATGACGACCGCTGACCGGGCGGAACTGGAAGGAGTGAGCGCCGAGCGCGCCCCGCAGATTGTGGCGGGTGCGCTGGTGGCGGAGGCGAGCATGCGAGCGCTGTCGATTGAAGTGGTGGATATTTGCCCGTGGGCATTACGGGAAGGTCTCATTCTGCGCAAACTCGACAGTGAAGCCGACGGAACTGCCCTCATGGGCCCGTCGGTGCGTAATGCTGGAGGTCAGGTAGTTGATCGGAATCAGCACCGATCGAGAGGCGACAAACCATGACCGGACCGCACTCCGAGACCGAAAGCCCGGGCACTCGGCCGATCTCGGTGGCCGAATTGCTGGCCAGAAACGGAACCATCGGCGCCCCGGCGGTCACCCGTCGGCGCCGCCGTCGCCGCGGTGACAGCGACGCGGTGACCGTCGCCGAGCTCACCGGCGAAATCCCCGTGGTGAGTGACGACGACGACGTCGAACACGGCGCCACCGACACGATCGAGGCCGCCCAACCCGCCGAACCCGCCGACGACACCGAGAACGGCGTCGTCGAGCCGGTGACCGAAGACAAGCCCAAGACCGCCTACTGGTCCGAGCCCGAGCCGCGCTGGCCCAAGTCGCCGCCGCAGCCCAAGCGGACGCCGGGCCCCGAGCGCAGCGAATACCCCCGGCCGTTGGCCAACGGGACCGTCAAGCCCGGCGAACCCTCTGGCGCCGAGGACATGAGCTTTGACCCGATGGACCACTACGCCGACATCCCCGTCGACGTGATGGACTCCGACGTCCGCGAAGCCGAACCCGCGCTGGAGGACTCCGCCTACGTGCGCTCCTACCTGCAATCCTCGGGCTCGTTGGAGGAGGACGAGGACGCCGCCGGCGCGGGGTCGCTGACCGCCGGACTGCTCGGCGACGAGGAGCACCTCGAGGGCGAAGACGGGCACGTCGAGGGCGCGGACGCTCACCCGGCGCCGGGCAGGCTCGACTCGCTGTGGCGGGGCGCCGTGGTGGTGCTCCAGTCGATCCTGGCGGTCGCATTCGGCGGCGGGTTGTTCGTGGCCTTCGACCAGCTGTGGCGCTGGAACAGCATCGTGGCGTTGGTGCTCTCGGTGCTGGTCATCCTCGGCCTGGTGGTGGGGGTGCGGGTGGTCCGCAAGACCGAGGACATCGCCAGCACGTTGATCGCGGTCGCGGTGGGTGCGCTGATCACCCTGGGGCCGCTGGCGCTGTCGTTGCAGTCGGGCTAGCGGCGCCCACAGCCAGTGCGCCCAGCCATCAAAGTCGGCCTCTCCACGGCTTCGGTGTACCCGTTGCGGGCCGAGGCCGCGTTCGAGTACGCGGCCCGGCTGGGGTATGACGGCGTCGAGCTGATGGTCTGGGCCGAGTCGGCGAGCCAGGACGTCGCGGCCGTCAAGAAGCTGTCCCGGCGCTATCGCGTCCCCGTGTTGTCGGTGCACGCGCCGTGCCTGCTGATCTCGCAACGGGTGTGGGGTCCCAATCCGATCCCCAAGCTGGACCGCAGCGTGCGCGTCGCCGAACAGCTGGGCGCGCAGACCGTCGTCGTGCATCCGCCGTTTCGCTGGCAGCGGCGCTACGCCGAGGGGTTCAGCGACCAGGTGGCCAAACTGGAAGCGTCGAGCGACGTGATGGTCGCGGTCGAGAACATGTTCCCGTTCCGGGCGGACCGGCTTTTTGGGGCCGGTCAGTCGCTGGAACGGATGCGCCGGCGCGGCGGCGGCCCCGGTGCGGCGATTTCCGCGTTCGCGCCCTCCTACGACCCGCTCGACGGCAACCACGCCCACTACACGCTGGACCTGTCCCACACCGCGACCGCAGGCACCGATTCCCTGGACATGGCGCAGCGGATGGGGGCGGGGCTGGTGCATCTGCACCTGTGCGACGGCAACGGGCTGCCCGCCGACGAGCATCTGGTGCCGGGACGCGGCACACAACCCACCGTCGAGCTGTGCCAGATGCTGGCCGCCAGCCATTTCGCCGGGCACGTCATCCTGGAGGTGTCGACGTCCGGCGCGCGTTCGGCCAATGAGCGCGAAGCCATGCTCGCCGAGTCGCTGCAGTTCGCCCGCACGCATCTGCTGCGCTGATCATTCAGGAGACCCGCGAAAGTCCATGAGCGCGTTATTCACCACCGCAATGTCGTTGCGGGAGGCCGGTTCCGGCGTCTACGAAGGAGAGCTCGACAAGCGCTGGACCATCGGTCCCAAGGTGCACGGCGGCGCGATGCTGGCCCTGTGCGCCAACGCCGCGCGCACCGCCTGCGGCGGGCCGTCGGCCGGGCCGGTCCTGCAGCCGGTCGCAGTGTCGGCGAGCTTCCTGTGGGCGCCCGATCCGGGGCCGGTGCAGTTGGTCACGTCGATCCGCAAGCGCGGCCGCCGGATCAGCGTCGTGGACGTCGAGCTCACCCAGGGTGACCGCACCGCGGTGCACGCCGTGGTCAACCTCGGCGAGCCCGAGCATTACCCTCCCGACGGCGCCGTGAAGCCGCTGCTGTCGGCCAACCCGGTGCTGGACCTGATGGCGCCCGAACCGCCCGACGACATCGAGCCGATCGGCCCCGGGCATCCGCTGGCCGGCCTGGTGCACCTGGGCGAGGGCTGCGATGTGCGGCCGGTGTTGTCGACCATGCAGGTCCGCGACGACGGGCGCCCGCCGGTGATCCAGATGTGGGCGCGCCCCCGCGGCGTGGCCCCGGACGCGCTGTTTGCGCTCATGTGCGGCGATTTGTCGGCGCCGGTGACCTTCGCGGTGGACCGCACCGGCTGGGCGCCCACCATCCAGCTCACGGCCTTTCTGCGGGGGTTGCCGGCCGACGGGTGGCTGCGCATCATCGCGACCTGCACCGAGATCGGGCACGACTGGTTCGACGAGGACCACACGGTCGTCGACAGCCTGGGGCGCCTGGTGGTGCAGGCCCGCCAGCTGGCGTTGGTCCCTGCCGCTCGCTAGCGGCCGGTGTCTGCGATGCTGTCGGGCATGGCAAGAATCGCGATCATCGGTGGCGGCAGCATCGGGGAGGCACTGCTGTCGGGTCTGCTGCGCGCCGGCCGGCAGGTCAAGGACCTGGTGGTGGTCGAGCGGGTGCCCGAGCGTGCCAAGTATCTGGCCGATACCTATTCGGTGCTGATCACCTCGGTGGCCGAGGCGGTGGAAAACGCGTCGTTCGTCGTGGTCGCGGTGAAGCCCGCCGACATCGAGTCGGTGATGTCGGAGGTCGCGCGGGCGGCCGGCGCGGCGGAGAGCGATACCGCCGAGCAGGTGTTCGTCACGGTCGCGGCCGGCGTCACCATCGCCTACTTCGAATCCAAACTCCCGGCCGGGACCCCGGTGGTGCGGGCCATGCCGAATACGGCGGCGCTGGTGGGCGCGGGGGTCACGGCCCTGGCCAAGGGCAGGTTCGTCACCCCGCCGCAGCTGGAGGGCGTCTCGGCCCTGTTCGACTCCGTGGGCGGGGTGCTGAACGTTCCCGAGGGCCAAATGGACGCCGTCACGGCGCTGTCGGGCTCCGGTCCGGCGTATTTCTTCCTGATGGTCGAGGCCCTCATCGACGCCGGCGTCGCGGCGGGCCTGAGCCGCGAGGTGGCCGGCGACTTGACCGCGCAGACCATGGCCGGCGCGGCGGCGATGCTGCTGGAACGGATGGACGCCGACCGTCGGCTCGGCGAGCTCGAGGCGCCCGGCATGCGGGTGGACGCCACCGCGACGCAGCTGCGGGCGACGGTGACCTCGCCCGGCGGGACCACGGCGGCGGCGCTGCGCGAGCTGGAACGGGGAGGCCTGCGAGCGGCCGTCGACGCGGCGGTTCAGGCCGCGAAAATGCGCTCTGAGCAGCTAAGAATTACATCAGAGTAATCCAAGTTTTTTGAACTGATTGTCCCCCACCAGTACCAGTAACCCCATCAGTCCCGCTATTCTCCTCTTTGTAAGCACGTGTGGGTGCCAGCGGAGGGGAAGCCGCTGGCATGCGCGTGCCTGACACGATTGGGTTGCGATGACGTCTACGAATGGGCCATCAACGCGAGATTCTGCAGGTAAGCCACGGGATACCAGTTCCGTCGATGGCCAGCAGGGCAGGACGCAATTCCTCACCGTCGCCGAGGTGGCGGCGTTGATGCGGGTGTCCAAGATGACGGTCTACCGGTTGGTGCACAACGGTGAACTGCCCGCGGTTCGGGTGGGCCGGTCCTTCCGGGTGCACGCCAAGGCCGTCCACGACATGCTCGAGACGTCCTACTTCGACGCCGGCTGACCCGAACCGGTGGCCGCTTTCGGGCGGCTGCTGGCTTCGCGGTTGCGCGGCGATCAGGCGACGCCGGTTTGGCGTTGGGTGCGTCCGGCTGGGTAAAGTGACCGGGTCCAATCTTTGAAGCAGGTCTCGGTCTAGATAGCGGAGTTCATGGGTTCAGTAATCAAGAAGCGGCGCAAGCGTATGTCGAAGAAGAAGCACCGCAAGCTGCTGCGTCGCACCCGGGTGCAGCGCAGAAAACTCGGCAAGTAACCCCCGCTGCGGCCTTCCTAAGGCCGTCATAAGGCCACCGTAAAAAGGCCCTAACTGGTCGCAACGCGCCATAGTGCGGCCGTCTCGCCGACGGCTAGGCTGTTCGGGTGGATGCGTCGAATGGGGAGAACACCGGGCCGGACGACACCTCCGGCAATGCGGCGCATTACCCCAAAATCGTGCTGGTCACCGGTGCCTGCCGGTTTCTGGGCGGCTACCTGACGGCTCGGCTCGCGCAGAACCCGATGATCAAAGGCGTCATCGCGGTGGACGCGATCGCCCCCAGCAAAGACATGCTGCGCCGCATGGGACGCGCCGAGTTCGTCCGCGCTGACATCCGTAATCCCTTTATTGCCAAGGTGATTCGCAACGGCGACGTCGACACGGTGGTGCACGCGGCGGCCGCGTCGTACGCGCCGCGCTCCGGCGGCACCGCGGCGCTCAAAGAGATCAACGTGATGGGCGCGATGCAGCTGTTCGCGGCCTGTCAAAAGGCCCCCTCGGTGCGCCGCGTGGTGCTCAAGTCGACGTCGGAGGTGTACGGCTCGAGCGCCCACGATCCTGTGATGTTCACCGAGGACAGCACCAGCCGTCGGCCCTTCCGCGACGGTTTCGCCAAGGACAGCCTCGACATCGAAGCCTATGCGCGCGGATTGGGGCGGCGCCGGCCCGACATCGCCGTGACGATCTTGCGGCTGGCCAACATGATCGGTCCGGCGATGGACACGACGTTGTCGCGTTATCTCGCCGGGCCTTTGGTGCCGACGATGTTCGGCCGCGGCGCCCGGCTGCAGTTGCTGCACGAGCAGGACGCCCTCGGTGCGCTCGAGCGCGCGGCCATGGCCGGCAAGGCGGGCACGTTCAACATCGGCGCCGACGGCATCATCATGCTGTCGCAGGCGATCCGTCGGGCGGGCCGGATCCCTTTGCCCGTACCGGGTTTCGGCGTTTGGGCGCTGGATTCGCTGCGCCGCGCCAACCGCTACAACGAGATCAGCCGCGATCAGTTTGATTATTTGAGTTACGGCCGCGTCATGGACACCAGCCGGATGCGCTCAGAACTCAACTACCAGCCGAAATGGACGACGGCGGAGGCCTTCGACGACTACGTTCGCGGCCGAGGCCTGACTCCCATAATCGACCCAGATCGGGTACGCTCCTTGGAAGGTCGCGCCATATCTCTAGCCCAGCGCTGGGGTAGCCGAAATCCAATTCCGTGGGGTGGGGTCAGGTAGGTATCGTGGCGGGTGAAACCAGAGCGAATGTCATTCCACTGCATACGAATCGGGGCCGGGTAGCAGCGCGCCGGAGAGCCGATCAACGAGCAGAGTCAGCCCGCCAGCACCCGTCGTTGTTGACCGATCCGAGCGGCCGCGCGTCGGCGGAGCAGATCGCCGCGGTGGTTCGCGAAATCGACGAGCACCGCCGTGCCACGGGGGCATCGTCCGGCGAGGCGCCGCTGAATGAGCTGGCGCAGCGCGTCGCGTCGGTCGCCGGATTCCTGCGCCAGCGGCTGACGGGTGACTACAGTGTCGACGAGTTCGGCTTCGATCCGCACTTCAACAGCGCGATCGTCCGGCCGCTGCTGCGGCTGTTCTTCCGGTCCTGGTTCCGGGTCGAGGTGAGCGGGATCGAGAACCTGCCCGCCGACGGCGCCGCGTTGGTGGTCGCCAATCACGCCGGGGTGTTGCCGTTCGACGGGTTGATGTTGTCGGTGGCGGTGCACGACGAGCATCGCGCGCATCGTGAGCTGCGGCTGCTCGCCGCCGACATGGTGTTCGACCTGCCCGTGGTGGGCGAGGCGGCCCGCAAGGCCGGCCACACCATGGCCTGCACGACGGACGCGCACCGACTGCTCGCCGCCGGCGAGCTCACCGCCGTGTTCCCGGAGGGCTACAAGGGGCTGGGGAAGCGGTTCGAGGACCGCTACCGGCTGCAGCGGTTCGGCCGCGGCGGGTTCGTCACCGCCGCGCTGCGGACCAAGGCGCCGATCATCCCCTGCTCGATCATCGGGTCCGAAGAGATCTACCCGATGCTGACGGACGTCAAGCTGCTGGCGCGGCTGTTCGGGCTGCCGTACTTCCCGATCACGCCGCTGTTCCCGTTGGCCGGGCCCGTGGGCCTGGTGCCGCTGCCGTCGAAATGGCACATCGCGTTCGGTGAGCCGATTTACACCGACGACTATGCGGCCTCCGACGCCGACGACCCGATGGTCACCTTCGAGCTGACCGATCAGGTGCGCGAGACCATCCAGCAGACGCTGTACCGGTTGCTGGCCGGCCGTCGCAACATCTTCTTCGGCTGAGCCTTTTCCCGCTGAGCCGCGGGGGCCAAAAGGAAACGCCACCACGGAAATCCGTGGTGGCGTTGACCTTTGAAGACGTCGGCTACTTCACCATGGTGAACTGGCAGACGTTCGTGTAGCCGTCGCGGAACAGGTCCGAGCAGCCCCGCAAGTACTTCAAGTAGATGTCGTAGGTCTCCTGCCCCTTCAGGGCAATCGCCTCTTCCTTGTGCGCCTCGAGCGCATCGCCCCAGGCGGTCAGCGTCGGCACGTAGTTCTTGCCGATGAAGTGGTGCCGCTCGATCTTGAAACCCGCGTCCGTCGCGTACCTGTCGACCAGGTCGACCTGGGGCAACTTTCCGCCCGGGTAGATCTCCTTCAAGATGAAGCTGATGAACCGGAGCAGGGTCATGTTGACCTTCAACCCCATCGCGTTGCCCTCTTCGCGGCTGGGGACCACGATCGAGTGCAGCAGCATGCGGCCGTCGTCGGGCAGCAGGTCGTAGTACTTCTTGAAGAAGGTGGCGTAGCGCTCGTACCCGGCGTCACCGGCGCCGTCGGCGAAGTGCTCGAACGCGCCCAGCGACACGATCCGGTCGATCGGCACGTCGCCGGGGAATTCCTCCCAGCCCTGGATCCGCACCTCTTTACGGCGGGGGCTGTCCATCTTTTCGAACTCGGCGACGCAGTGGGCGTACTGGTTCTCGCTCAGCGTCAACCCGATCACGTTGACGTCGTATTCGGCCACCGCGTGCCGCATCGTCGAGCCCCAGCCGCTGCCGATGTCGAGCAGCGTCATGCCGGGCTCGAGGTTCAGCTTGTCCAGAGCGAGCTTGCGCTTGGCGTACTGCGCCTCTTCCAGCGTCTTGGTCAGATTCTGCGGATCGGGATTCTCGTCAAAGTAGCCACAGCTGTACGTCATCGAGGGGTCAAGCCACAGCTTGAAGAATTCGTTCGACTTGTCGTAGTGGGATCGCACGGCCTCGACCGGCGGATGCAGCTGCGTTCCCGTTTCCCCCTGTGGTGACATTTACGACGCCCCTATCTTTCCTGCGGATATTGATGCAACTGCCGCGGCGGTTGCTTCGGTGTCGGCCTGGTTTGCGGCTTCCCCCAGCATTGTGACAACGCTGGTGACGATCGGCTTTCCATCGGCATCGGTCACTTCGCTGCGGATCTCCGCCAGCACGGTGCCGTGGGACTCAATGACCGAGTCTAGGTAGGTGTCGAAGTAAAGCCTATCGTGAGCCAGGATCGGGCGGTAGAACTTGAACTTCTGGTCGCGGTGGATGACCCTGGCGATGTTGATGGGGATGCTGAACTTGGTGAAGATCTCCAACTGCACGCGGCGCCCGGCAATCGCGAGGAACGTCAGCGGCGCCACCATCTCGGTGTACCCCGCCTTCCGGGATTCATTCTCGTCGAAATGCGCCGGGTGGTCGTCTTTGATCGCCTGGGCGAACTCACGGATCTTTTCGCGACCGACCTCGAAGTAGTCCGGTGCGCGGTAATGGCTGCCGATAAGTCCTTCGGCTTCTTTGGGGACTGTCATGCCGCTGTGCTCTCCGCTCGAAGATGTCTCAGCGGCGCAGCCTATCAGCGTGATTGCCGCCGAGAGGCCACCGCGGCCAGCGCACCCCCGGCCGCGCCCAGCGCCAACGCCGACGGCACCCCGATCCGCGCCGCCTTGCGGGCGGTGCGGAAGTCGCGAATCTCCCATCCGCGCTCCCGGGCCAGGGCGCGCAGGCGGGCGTCGGGATTGATGGCGACCGCGGTCCCCACCAGCGACAGCATGGGCACATCGTTGTAGCTGTCGGAGTAGGCGGTGCAGCGTTTCAGGTTGAGCCCCTCGCGAATTGCCAGCGAGCGCACCGCGTGCGCCTTGCCGGCGCCGTGCAGGATGTCACCGACCAGCCTGCCGGTGAAGACCCCGTCGACCGATTCCGCGACGGTGCCCAGCGCGCCGGTCAGGCCGAGGCGTCGCGCGATGGTCGCGGCGAGCTCGTAGGGGGTGGCGGTGATCAGCCACACCTGCTGGCCGGCGTCCAGATGCATTTGCGTCAGCTCGCGGGTGCCGGGCCAGATCTTGTCGGCGATGATCTCGTCGTAGATCTCCTCGCCCAAGGCCACCAGCTGCTCGACCGACCTGCCCTCGATGAAGGCGAGCGCCTTGCGCCGGCCCGCGGCGACGTCGTTGCTGTTCTCCTTGCCGAGGACCTGAAACTTGGCCTGGGCGTAGATGAATCCGAGGACATCGCGATAGGTGAAGTAGTTGCGCGTGGCTAACCCACGGCCGAAGTGCACCGCCGAGGAGCCCTGCACCAGGGTGTTGTCGACATCGAAGAAGGCGGCGGCGGTGAGGTCGATCGGGGGTTGCGGACGGTCCTGGCTGGCGGCGGCTTCCTGCATGCCCTCGATCGCGCGGGCCGCGCTGGCGTCCGCGCCCAGCGACTCCAGGTCGACGTAGCCGGTGTGGTCTGCGTTGACCGGGTCAAAGGAAGTCATCGCCCAACCTCCTAGATCGCTGTGTTGCCTGGTGACCCAGCGGGTGCCCGATACACAACCCTATCGGGCAGATGACGAGGGGGCGGGTATGGCTGGGTCGTCGGCTACCCGGCTGTCCGGCTGCCGGGCTGATGCCTCGGGCTGCCGGCTGCCGAACGTGACGCTGCAGTCACGTTCGACGCCGAGTGTGACTGCAGCGTCACACTCGTGGCTCGGCGGGCCCATTTGGTCGGGGCGCGATAAGACTTGTCCGTGGGCGTCGGTTCAGGAAACGAGCCTAAGCTTTCTTGTCGGGATCGAACTCGGTACCGGATGTGTCATCCCAAAATTTCGGCGAGACGTCTGTTTTGCGGTCTTCGGACGCAACCGCGTCGACTCTGGCCTGAAATTCATCGAAGCCCTTCCTTGCGCGCGCTAATTCTTCTGCCGTTGGCGCGGTAACGCCAGCTTCTTCTGGCGTCGAAAAAGTCTTACCGGCAATCTTTTTGCTCATTGGGAACTCCCGTCATGACGAGAAGGTGCGCGCGGAACAGATAGTCGGCGTTGAATCATTCCGATAAACGTCCTAACTGCCCGAGCGCCGAAACTCGGCTTGGCGATAGAAGAATCCGAGGATGTCGGTAGGTGAAGTAGTTACGCGAGGCCAGCACGTGGCTGAAATGCACGCCGAGGAGCTCTGCGCCACGTGTCGTGCACGTCGAAACAGGCGGCGGCTATCGGGTCAGATGGCGTGGGGGAGTTGACGTGTCCGCACTGCCGGCTGCACCCGAACGCGACGCTGGCGTCACGTTCGACGCCGAGCATGACCACACCGATCACACCCAGGGCCAAACCCGGTTTGCTGATCGTTATTTGGACGCGTCTGCTGCAACGACGATTATGATTCGTCAGTTCCACTGGCGGTCAATGATTCACGATCGAAAATCACCCAGTCATCGGCGTTGTTGACAATCTGGACGCCGTCGAGCTCGGTGGTGGTCGTCAGCATATCTTTGAGTGCCTCCCACTTCATGCCCCCATATCTGATCCCTGGACGTGTTCGCGTCGTGTAAGCGCGTATCACGCGCGGCATGTGCTGGACAGCGAACGTTTTCATAATCGGTTGGCCCTCTTCGCTTTGCACTTTCGCAAGCTCAATGAATATCTCGCGTCCTCGGAGCACAGATCCGATCGACGGCGAAAGTTTCTCCGGCGGCGTGTGAAGAGCGCGTGTTATTAGATCTTCAACCGCGTTATCACTATTCGGCGGAGGTTCAGAGAGTTCATTTGAGCGATTTTCTCTAGACTGCAGAACATCGAGAACTTCGGTTATTTGTTGTTTATTAATTGCTACCCACTGCGACGTGCGATTGCAGACGATCACCCAGTCGAGGTCCGGCATGGAGAGCGCTGCGGCAAGCGCATCTTCGAAGGCGCCACCGGCGAAGGTGTTGGGTAGATCTGGGTGGTCTTCCGATGTGTACAGCATCATGGCATTTGTTCCGTCGGGCAATCGCAGCAAGGGGGTAGCATTGAGCTGCTTTCCCTCATGTTCAACGGTCGTTCGAGGAAAAAATAATTCGACACCACGAAGTGCCGAAAAAAGACGTCGATCTGTCTCCGGCGACTTTTGTTGGGCAGCGAAATCAATCAATTCGTCGATTCCGGCGTTGTGGGGTGCCGTCAACGTTTATACCTTTCGTAAGGCGTGAACTTTTCATTGAATTTATCATATATTCCGTTTACGTGGTATATCTTGCCCGTCGGCGAAGTTGGATCGAAAGTACATACAGCTAAATCGACAAGGCCCATGTTTTCGTGGATAAGCTTACTAATGAGCGTCGGACTCGTTACAGTTAGCGGTGAGCCTAGAATGTTTAACCCATCCGGTGGATGGATTGTATAGTTGGGTATAAGCTCGCCTGGTTTAAAAGTCTTGGAATAAACGCCGGAGGTGTCTCCGCCGGTCTCGATAAGATTGCCCAGTGAGTCAGTAATAGTCGAGCCGTGCTCGGCAAAAGTCGTAATACTCGAGCCTTTCGGCACAGTAAAGAAGCCGTCGCCGGGATCGTAACTTCCATGTCCGCTTATTGTGTGCTTCTCGCCTTGCGGCATCTCGTCATGTGGAATCCCGTGACCGGGGAGTTCCCCTGGTTGGTGCTCACCTTGATCAGGTGGCTGGCCATCGCTTGGTGGTATCTCCTTTGGGGTTTCCTTGGGAAAGGAGTCCGACGGCGGCGCCCCATCACCGGGAAGGTGAGGTGCGTTGCCGTCGCCGGGTGGATGTGGACCGGCGCTACGCGGTTCGGGCGGATGTGCAGCGGGTTCCCCGCCGTGAGGCACCTCCCCGAGGCCGGGAGGCGTTTCGGCGGGGAGGCCGCCCGCGGGGACAGAGGGAACCGACGGCGGCTCCGGCAAAGACGGCATCGATGGCATCGAAGGAGCCGAGGCCGCCGGCATCGAGGCTGCCGGGGTTGAAGCGGCGGGCGCGGCCGCTGGCGGCACCGTGGGTGGTACCCGCGTGGCAGGCTCGTGCGGCTGCGGATAGGGCGATGGTGTGGCTTCTGCGGGGGCCGATACCGGTGGCTTGCCCCCCGATTCTGGTGGGACCGCAATCGGTTTCGGTTCGCCGCTGTGAGGTGTCCCGCCGACCGGCGGCTTGGATTCGGTGGGGCTGTGCGGCAGAGGGCCGTCGGCGGGGCCCGGTGCCGGCTTGCCCGAAGGAGCTGGCGCGGGATGGCCCGGTTCCGGCGGCTTGACCTCCGGCGGCTTGACCTCCGGCGGTTTCACCTCCGGCGGTTTCACCTCCGGCGGCTTGACCTCCGGAGGCTTGGGAATCTCGGGCGGTTTCTTCAAACCCTTCAGCACATCGGCCGCCCGGCTGCCCGCTTTGCCCACCTTGGAAAGTGGTCCGCCCGGCAAGGCCAGCGTTGCCACATCGAAGAGCGATTTTCCGAGAGCCTCGGCCGGGTT
This sequence comes from Mycobacterium sp. NTMscope_MAC_12, assembly GCF_976985675.1. Taxonomy (NCBI): domain Bacteria; kingdom Bacillati; phylum Actinomycetota; class Actinomycetes; order Mycobacteriales; family Mycobacteriaceae; genus Mycobacterium; species Mycobacterium sp. NTMscope_MAC_12. The sequence continues at coordinate 4,686,537 of NZ_CDRJYY010000001.1, read as the reverse complement.
TTTGCCCCACTCGTCCCAATGGGTGACGTCCTTTCCGAGCGCTTTCCACGAGTCGGCGACTCCGGGCCCACCGTCGGGGCCCAAGCCGACCAGTGGCGCGGCCCCGGAGGCCATGCCGTACACGTCTTTGGCGTAACCGATCGGATCGGTCTGAAGCCGGTTCGGGCTGAACTTCGCGAGCTGCTCGAGAAAGTCGTAGCCCTCGATGCCGACGCCTTTGAGGGTCTGGCCGACCTGGTTGAGTGCCCTGCCGACCGGCGTCCCGTGCAAAAAGTGGTCCCACTCCTTACCCGCCCAGTGGGCCATATCTTCTGCCGCGGTGGCGGCCGCTGACATGGTGGCCTCGATCTGGCCGCCCAGCGTTACGGCTTCATGGGAAAAGCTGTTGACCACTGTTTTGATGTCGTCGGCGATCCTCTTGATCTCGTCTTCGTCTTCATCGGTCAGCAGATCCCACACCTCTTTGATCCCGGTCAGCGGATCACAAATGCGGGACAGCAGATCCAGGATCGCCGCGTGGACCTGGTCGATCTTGGCCGCGTAGCTGTTGAGCTGCGCGGCGATCGTTTGGCATTGCCGCGCAACGCTGTTGGTGGCGCCAGACGCATCAGCCAACGCTTTGTTGATGGCGGCGGCCTCGGGAATCTGCTGCGCGGCAATGGCAGCCATCGTGCCGCCACCGGCCGCGATCTCGGTCGTCATGAAGTTGACGCCCGCAGTCGTCCACGCCGCCGCGGCCGCGCGCAACTTCGCCGAATCGCCAGTGGGCCAGATCATTCCGATATACGGCGCGACCCAGCTCCAGCCCGCCGGGGCGCCGCTGCCGGCACCCACGGCCGACGGCGGATGAGACGCCGCGGCCAGCGGCGCGGTCACCGGCGGCGTCGGCAAGCCGCCGGCGCGGCCCGTCACATCCGACATCGCCTCGGCCAGCGCATAGTTGTGGGCCGACATCCGCACGCCGTCGCCGATGCTGCACAGCCCATTGCGGGTACTGGTCATCGCCTCGATCACCTTGGCCGCCGCACCGTTGTAAGCGCGGCCCAGCGACGCACCGACCGGATCGTCACCGGCCATGCCCGCACTGCCGGCGAGCGCCGTGGTCAACGTCGAGATCACCGATCCCAACGAGACACCGGTGGAAAGTACCGTCGCGCCGGCGCGATCTAGGGCAGTCGGGTCACACGCCAGCGGCGCCATGCAGTCACGACCACATACCGAGATTCGTCGACATCGCGCCGGTGTAGTTGCCGTGCGCGGTCGTGGCGACCTTCTCGAGCTGCGCCAGCGCCTCGCGCATCATCGCCTCACCGCGCACCCAGTGCTGATGCGCCTCGGCGTGGGCCGCGGCGGCATCTCCCGACCATGTCGCGTGCAAACGCGTTACGCGAGAATCGATTTCGGCGATCATATCTTCGGCATACCGTTGAAACGCCGCCATCCGCTGCACCGCGTCGGCCAACGCCTGCGGATCCACCCGAAATGCCTCAGCCATCGCGCACCGCCCGCTCGGCCTGGGCGGACCCGGCCTCGTTGCTCTGATACGCCCCGCCGGCCTGGCCCACCAGATGCGCCAGCATCGACAACCCGAGCTCGACCTCGCGCGCGCCCTTGTGCCACAGCTCCCACGCCGAGGCGTAGGCACCCCCGGCCGCGCCCTGCCAACCGCCCAGCATCTGGCCGATCTGATCGTCGAGCTGCGACAGTTGAGCCGAAAGATGCTCGGCCGCACCGCTCAGGGAGACGGCGGCGCCCTGCATCACCACCGGATCGACCCGCACCGTGTTGTCGGCCATAGCCGGAACATAACTCCTGGTAGGCGGCCCCACAAGTCGCTAATGACACACTGATGCCCATGACTCAAGCGCCCGGCCGGCCGCAGGTGGAGTTGTTGACCCGCGACGGGTGCACCATCTGCGAGCGCCTCCACGCCCGGCTGGTCGTTTTGGCCGGTGAACTGGGCTTCGATCTGGCGACGACTGACGTCGACGCCGCGGCCGCGGAGGGCAACCCCGCGCTGCGGGCCGAGTTCGGTGACCGGCTGCCGGTGGTCCTGCTCGACGGCCGCGAACACAGCTACTGGGAGCTTGACGAGCCCCGGTTGCGCGCGGATCTCGCCCGCTGACAGGGCGGCCGGCTGGGCGCCGGGCAATTATTTGGTAGCCCAGCTGATAAACGTTTACCGTGGACAGCAGTTCAGTTACTGGAGGATGCAAGGGAGCTGGCCAGGTGATGCTGCCGTGAGCGTCTTGCTCTTCGGGGTTTCGCACCGCAGTGCGCCGGTCTCCGTCCTGGAACAACTCAGCATCGACGAGTCCGATCAAGGCAAGATCGTCGACCGGGTGTTGCAGTCGCCGCTGGTGACCGAGGCGATGGTGCTGTCGACATGCAACCGGGTCGAGGTCTATGCCGTGGTGGACGCGTTCCACGGCGGGCTCGCGGTGATCGGGCAGGTGCTGTCGGAACATTCCGGGATGTCGATGACCGACATCACCAAATACGCCTACGTCCGATACAGCGAGGCCGCCGTCGAGCACCTGTTCGCCGTGGCCAGCGGCCTGGATTCGGCGGTGATCGGCGAGCAGCAGGTGCTCGGTCAGGTGCGTCGCGCGTACGCCACGGCCGAGACGAACCGCACGGTCGGCCGGGTCCTGCACGAGCTGGCCCAGCGGGCGCTGTCGGTCGGCAAGCGGGTGCATTCCGAGACCGCCATCGACGCGGCCGGCGCCTCGGTGGTGTCGGTCGCCCTGAACATGGCCGAACGCCGGCTGGGCGGGCTGTCGGGGCGCACCGCCGTGCTGGTCGGCGCCGGGGCGATGGGCGCCCTGGCCGCGGCGCACCTGTCCCGCGCCGGCATCGCCCAGGTCCACGTGCTCAACCGGTCGCTGTCGCGGGCGCAGCGCCTGGTCCGCAAGATCCGCGAAACCGGTGTGCGGGCCGACGCGCTGCCGCTGGAACGGCTCACCGACGTCCTGGCGGGTGCCGACGTCGTCGTCAGTTGTACCGGGGCGGTGAGCCCGGTGGTCTCCCTGGCCGACGTGCACCACGCGCTCGCCGCCGCGAACCGAGACGAGACCACCGACCCGCTGGTGATCTGCGACTTGGGCATGCCGCGCGACGTCGACCCGGCGGTGGCCGGGCTGCCCGGCGTGTGGGTCGTCGATGTGGACCGCGTCCAGCATGAGCCCTCGGCCCACGCGGCCGCGGCCGACGTCAACGCCGCCCGCACCATCGTGGCCACCGAGGTTGCCGCCTACCTGGCCGGACAGCGGATGGCCGAGGTCACGCCGACGGTCACGGCGCTGCGCCAGCGCGCCGCCGATGTGGTCGAAGCGGAGCTCCTGCGCCTGGACAACCGGCTTCCCGGGCTCGCCAGCGCGCAGCGTGAAGAGGTCGCGCGCACCGTGCGGCGGGTGGTGGACAAGCTGCTGCACGCGCCGACGGTGCGCATCAAGCAGCTCGCCAGCGCCCCCGGCGGCGACAGCTACGCCGAGGCGTTGCGCGAGCTTTTCGAACTCGACCAGACCGCCGTCGACGCCGTCGCCGCGGGCGAATTGCCAGTCATCGCAAACGGTTTCGACGCGGGCACACCGCAGCAACCGGCCGAGTAACCGATTGGCGAACGTGATCCGGATAGGCACCCGGGGCAGCCTGCTGGCCACCACCCAGGCCGGGATCGTCAGAGACGCCCTCATCGCTCTGGGGCACCCGGCGGAACTGGTGACCATCACCACCGCCGGGGACCGGTCGTCGGGGCCCATCGAATCCCTCGGAGTGGGTGTCTTCACCACTGCCCTGCGCGAGGCCATGGACGAGGGCCGCGTGGACGCCGCGGTGCACTCCCATAAGGACCTGCCGACGGCCGACGATCCGAGGTTTGCTGTGGCGGCCATACCCGTGCGCAACGATCCCCGTGACGCGGTGGTAGCCCGGGACGGGCTGGTGCTCGGGGAGTTGCCGCCGGGTTCGCTGGTGGGCACCTCCTCGCCGCGCCGGGCGGCACAGCTTAGAGCACTGGGTCTCGGTTTGGAAATCCGCCCCCTACGAGGCAACCTAGATACCAGGTTGAACAGGGTAAGCAGTGGTGATCTTGACGCGATCGTGGTGGCCCGGGCGGGCCTGGCCCGAATTGGGCGCCTTGATGACGTCACCGAGACGCTAGAGCCGGTGCAGATGTTGCCAGCACCGGCTCAGGGCGCGCTCGCCGTCGAATGCCGCGCCGGTGACAGCCGGTTGGCGGCAGTGCTGGCGGAGTTGGACGACGCCGACACGCGTGCGTCGGTCACCGCGGAGCGAGCCCTGTTGGCCGAACTGGAGGCCGGCTGCTCCGCACCGGTGGGCGCGATCGCTGAAGTGGTCGAGTCCATCGATGAGGAAGGCCGGATCTTCGAAGAGCTGTCGCTGCGTGGTTGCGTGGCGGCGCTGGACGGGTCCGACGTGATCCGCGCATCCGGCATCGGCACTCCCGGTCGGGCACGAGAGCTCGGGCTTTCGGTCGCCGCGGAGCTGTTCGAGCTAGGTGCCCGAGAGCTGATGCGCGGAGCGCGGGAAGACCCGACGCGAGGAAATTAAGTGCGAGTTACGTGGGAGCGACAATGACGACGCGAGGGCGTAAGCCGACACCCGGCCGCATCACGTACGTGGGCTCCGGCCCCGGTGATCCCGGACTGTTGACGGCCCGGGCCGCCACGGTGCTGACGAACGCCGCTCTGGTGTTCACCGACCCTGACGTGCCCGAGCCGGTGCTGGCGTTGATCGGTAAAGACCTGCCGCCGGTGTCCGGCCCGGCCCCCGCCGACCCGGCCGCCTCCAACGGCGACGGCGCCGACCAAGGCCAGACGCAGGCGGCGGTGATCTCCGGCGGCCCCGACATCCGCCCGGCGCTGGGTGACCCCGCCGAGGTTGCCAAGACGTTGACCCACGAGGCGCGGACGGGCGTCGACGTGGTGCGGCTGGTGGCCGGTGACCCGCTGACGGTCGACGCCGTCATCACCGAGGTCAACGCGATCGCGCGGAGCCACCTGCACATCGAGATCGTGCCGGGCCTGGCGCCCGCCAACGCCGTCCCGACGTATGCGGGGCTGCCGCTGGGCTCGTCGCACACGGTGGCCGACGTGCGTGACCCGCAGGTGGATTGGGACGCGTTGGCCGCGGCGCCCGGACCGCTGATTCTGCAGGCCACGTCGTCGCATCTGGCCGACGCGGCGCGCACCCTGATCGACCATGAGCTCGCCGAGAACACGCCGTGCGTGGTGACCGCCCAGGGCACCACCTGCCAGCAGCGTTCCATCGAGACGACGCTGCACGGGCTGACCGACTCGGCCGTGCTGGGCGGCACCGACCCGGCGGGTCCGCTGACCGGTCCGCTGGTGGTGACCATCGGCAAGACGGTGTCCAGCCGGGCGAAGCTGAACTGGTGGGAGAGCCGCGCCCTGTACGGCTGGACCGTGTTGGTGCCCCGCACCAAGGACCAGGCCGGCGAGATGAGCGAGCGGCTGACGTCCTATGGGGCGCTGCCGATCGAGGTGCCGACCATCGCCGTCGAGCCGCCACGCAGCCCCGCGCAGATGGAGCGGGCCGTCAAGGGATTGGTCGACGGCCGATTCCAGTGGGTGGTGTTCACCTCCACCAATGCGGTGCGCGCGGTGTGGGAGAAGTTCGGCGAGTTCGGTCTGGACGCACGCGCGTTCTCCGGGGTGAAGATCGCCTGCGTGGGCGAGTCGACCGCCGACCGGGTCCGGGCGTTCGGGATCAGCCCCGAGCTGGTGCCTGCCGGCGAGCAGTCCTCGCTCGGTCTGCTCGACGACTTCCCGCCCTACGACAGCGTTTTCGATCCGGTCAACCGGGTCTTGCTGCCGCGGGCGGACATCGCCACCGAGACGCTGGCCGAGGGACTGCGCGAACGCGGTTGGGAGATCGAGGATGTCACCGCCTACCGGACGGTGCGGGCCGCGCCGCCGCCGGCGGAGACGCGGGAAATGATCAAGACCGGCGGGTTCGACGCGGTGTGCTTCACGTCCAGCTCCACGGTGCGCAACCTGGTCGGTATCGCCGGCAAGCCGCACGCGCGGACGATCATCGCCTGCATCGGTCCCAAGACCGCCGAGACCGCCGCCGAGTTCGGGCTGCGGGTGGACGTCCAGCCCGAGACGGCCGCGGTCGGTCCGCTGGTCGACGCTTTGGCCGAACACGCCGCGCGGTTGCGCGCCGAGGGCGCGCTCCCACCGCCGCGCAAAAAGAGCCGCAGGCGCTAGTGTCCTACCCGCGGCAGCGTCCGCGTCGGCTCCGCTCAACCCCGGCGTTGCGCCGTTTGGTCGCGCAAACGTCCCTGGAGCCAAGGCATTTGGTGCTGCCGATGTTCGTCGCCGACGGCATCGACGAACCCCGGCCGATCGCCTCCATGCCGGGGGTGGTGCAACACACCCGCGACTCGTTGCGCAGCGCGGCCGCCAGTGCCGTCGCCGCCGGGGTGGGCGGGCTGATGCTGTTCGGGGTGCCGGGTGATGAGGACAAGGACTCGGTGGGGTCGGCCGGTACCGACCCCGACGGCGTCCTCAACGTCGCCCTGCGCGACTTGGCCAAGGACCTCGGCGACGCCACCGTGTTGATGGCCGACACCTGCCTGGACGAGTTCACCGACCACGGCCACTGCGGCGTCCTCGACGACCGCGGCCGGGTCGACAACGACGCGACCGTGGCGCGCTACGTGAAACTTGCTGTGGCGCAAGCGGAATCGGGCGCTCATGTGGTGGGTCCGAGCGGGATGATGGATGGTCAGGTCGGCGCGATTCGCGACGGGCTGGATGCCGCCGGCCACACCGACGTGGCGATCCTGGCCTATGCCGCCAAGTTCGCCTCGGCGTTCTACGGCCCGTTCCGCGAGGCGGTCAGTTCCAGCCTGTCCGGAGACCGGCGCACCTATCAGCAGGAGCCTGGCAATTCCCGCGAGGCGCTCCGCGAAATACGGCTCGATCTGGACGAGGGCGCCGACATCGTGATGGTGAAGCCGGCATTGGGTTATCTGGACGTAGTGTCCGCGGCGGCCTCGATTTCGCCGGTGCCGGTGGCCGCCTACCAGGTGTCGGGGGAGTACGCGATGATTTGCGCTGCCGCCGCGAACAATTGGATCGACGAGCGCGCCGCGGCCCTGGAATCATTGACGAGCATCCGCCGCGCCGGAGCCGATATCGTTCTCACCTATTGGGCCGCGGATGCGGCAGGGTGGCTTTCGTGAGACGGGGCTTGCTTTGACATCAGAGACGACCAGAAGCGACACCCAACCGAAGCCGTTGTTCTACGAACCCGGCGCCAGTTGGTGGTGGGTGGCGTCGGGCCCCGCCGCGGCGGGGGCCATGGTCCTGATCGAAATCTGGAGCGGTGCCAAGGTGTCGTTCGTGGTCCCCGTGATCTTCTTGGTCCTGGTGTCGGCCTTCGTGGGGTTGCAGGTGAAGGCGGCACGGATCCACGTCTCGGTCGAGCTGACCGAAGACGCCCTGCGCCAGGGCACCGAGACGATCTTGGTGCGCGAAATCGTCAGGGTCTATCCCGAGCCCGAGAACCACGAAGCCTCCGGCAAGGAGCTGGCGCGATGGCAGTCGGCGCGGGCGCTCGGCGAGCTGGTCGGGGTGCCGCGCGGGCGGATCGGTATCGGCCTCAAGCTCACCAACGGCCGCACCGCCCAGGCGTGGGCGCGTCGTCATCGTCAGCTGCGGGCGGCCCTGACGCCCCTGGTCCAAGAGCGGGTGGAGCCCACCGGGACCGATGTCATCGACGACGAAAGGGACGACCTCCCTGATGACCAGGCCGGGCCCGCGCAATGATCGCCAGCTACCGGGCGGTGGTCGAGCTCGTCGTGGCGGTTGCCGCCCTGGCGGGCTCGGGAATCAGCTGGACGCGCTCGCATCACACCGTGGCCGTCGCGCCCATCGCCGAGGGGCAGCCCTTCACCACGTCGGTGGTTTACGACCCGCAGCTGTTGCTGCTGACGCTGGTGCTGTTGACGTGCGCCGGCGTGCTGGCGGTCGTCGGAGCAGCCAGGCTGCGGCGTTCCCGTTCGGGCGCTACGGCGTCTTCCTGACCAGCGGCAACGCCATCCGGCGGCGGATCCTGATCGCGTCGGCCCGATCGCGCAGCGCCTCCTGAACAGAGCGCATCAGCGGGAAGCTGACGTCGTGACCGGTGTCCTCGAGCACCTCGGTGACCGCCGAGCTGGCCACCAGCGTCCAATCAACGCCGGCGGCGCGACAATCGGCGTCGAACGCGTATAAGAGCGAGATAGCGGCCTCAGCAAACTGGCTGAGATCGGCGACGTCGAGTACCAAAGGGTTTTCCCCGAGCGTGAAACGCCGAATGTGGTGACTGACGCGGTCGACATTCGCGTCATTGATTTCGCCGCGAATATGCACCACGGTCGCCAGGTGCCGATAGTGCGCGCGCACCTGAGCGCCCTCGCACTCAAAGACGCAGTTGTCCTGGTGACTCCCGGTGCCTGCGCTCGTCATGAGGACCCCTCACTCTCCGTGCCGCTCGCGCCGGCCTTGGAGGGCGCCTCCCCGCTCACCAAAGCCGCCTTAAACGCTAGGCCGCAAGCCTAAGGAGACCGGTAGCCACGCCTAACTCTTTGCTAAGAAGCGAATGAGGTTTCCGGGCGGAGCAAACCTCCGAAATTCGCCGTGGGCGCTCCGGGCGGCGCTGAAGGCCGTGTGCCACACCACAACCGTCCACGCATGCCGGCGATTGCGCTGCTAGGCTGCCATGGCTGCCGGTTGCCAGTCGGGGGGCTTGCGAAATGGCGAGATCGCCCGCCTCAGCCGATAGCGGGAGAACGGAACGGCAGGATCCAGACGGGAAGAGCAGCGTGCGGGGCGGAGAGATCCGGGGCGAAATCAAGGCCCTGACGGGACTCCGTATCGTCGCCGCGGTCTGGGTGGTGCTCTTTCACTTCCGGCCGATGCTCGGGGATGCGTCGCCCGACTTCCGCGATGCGCTGGCCCCCGTCCTCAATTGCGGCGCCCAGGGCGTCGACCTCTTCTTCATCCTCAGTGGATTCGTCCTGACGTACAACTATCTCGACCGGATGGGCCGGTCCTGGTCGACCCGCGCCACCCTGCACTTCCTGTGGCTGCGGCTGGCCCGGGTATGGCCGGTGTATCTGGTCACGTTGCACCTGGCCGCCCTGTGGGTGATCTTCACGCTGCATGTCGGTCACGTGCCCTCGCCGGACGCCGCTTCGCTCACCGCGATCAGCTACGTGCGCCAGATCCTGTTGGTGCAGTTGTGGTTTGTGCCGTTCTTCGATGACTCGAGTTGGGACGGGCCGGCCTGGTCGATCAGTGCGGAATGGCTGGCGTACGTCCTCTTCGCCCTGCTGGTGTTGGTGCTGTTGCGGATGAAGCAGGCGACGCGGGCGCGCAGCCTGATGGTGCTGGCGTTCGCGGCGTCGTTGCCCCCGGTGGTGATGCTGCTGGCCAGCGGCCACTTCTACACGCCGTGGAGCTGGCTGCCGCGGATCGTCACGCAGTTCACCGCGGGTGCCCTGGCCTGTGCCGCCGTGCGCAGACTGCGGCTGACCGACCGTGGCCGCCGCGTCGCGGGGTACATCTCCCTGCTTCTGCTGGCCGCCATGGTGGGCGTCCTGTATTGGTTTGGCGCACACCCGATATCCGGAGTGGTGGAAAACGACAGCGGCGGCGTCGTCGACGTGTTGTTCGTTCCGCTGGTGATCTCCCTGGCCGTCGGCCTGGGGAGCCTACCGAGGGTGTTGTCGACGCGGGCGATGGTGTACGGCGGTCAGATCTCGTTCTGCCTGTACATGGTTCACGAATTGGTGCACACGTCCTGGGGTTGGGCCGTGGAACAATTCGAGCTCGCAACGCAGGACAACCCGTGGAAATGGAACGTCATCGGCCTGCTCGCGATTGCCGTGGTCCTGTCGATCGTGTTGTATCACGGCGTCGAAGAGCCCGCCCGCCGTTGGATGCGCAAGATGGTCGATGTCAGGGCCGTGAACGCGAGAAGTGATCCCGGTGAGTCAACGAACGGCAAGCCGCATCCGATCGACCGTCCGCTGGAAGCGATTTCGGTCCGCGCGGTGTGATGGCTGCTTTTGCGCCCGGCCGTGATTCGCGGGCAGTATTCGATGAGTACATGGCGGCACCCGACCATGCCGTTGACAGTGGAGGTAAGAGTGAGTCGTCTGGCCACCTTTCTCATTGGGGTGAGTTTTCTGGGGGGCGTGGGCATCGCATACCCGCCGCAGGTGCGCACTTACGAGACGCTGACGCTGGACTTCCGGCTCAATCACCTGGCAGTCATCGGGGATTCGTACACCACCGGCACCGATGAAGGCGGCCTGGGCGCGCGGTCATGGCCGTCGCGGGCGTGGCAGACGCTCGGCGCGCGGGGTTCGCGGGTTTCGGCCGATGTGGCGGCCGAGGGCCGCGCCGGTTACGCCGCGCCCGGCGACCACGGCAGTACCTTCGAGGACCTGACCGCCAGGGCCGTCCACCCCGATGACGCGCTGGTGGTGTTCTTCGGCTCCCGCAACGACCAGGATATCGATCCTCTGCTGCTGACCGAAAAGACCCACGCCGCTTTGGATCTGGCGCGCCGATTCGCCCCGGCCGCGCGTTTGCTGGTGATCGGGCCGCCGTGGCCGACCGCCGACGTTCCGCCGTCGATGTTCCTGATTCGCGACATCCTCGGCGGTGCGGCAGGGGCCGCCGGGGCGACGTTCATCGACCCGATCGCCGAACACTGGTTCGTCGGCAGGCCCGACCTGATCGGCCCCGACGGCGTGCACCCGAACGACGCGGGGCATCAGTACATGGCGGACAAGATCGCACCGCTCATCCGTACTCAGCTCTCGACGTGACGGGCCGCCTCCCGGGCGAGCTGGACCCGCGATGACACGGCAAGTTTGGCGTAGACGTGCGTCAGGTGGGTCTGCACGGTGCGTGGTGAGACGAACAGCCGCGTCGCAATGTCCTTGTTGGGCAACCCTTCGCTGACGAGCCGGACGACGTCGCGCTCGGTCGGCGTGAGTGACTCCCATCCGCTGGCCGGGCGGCTGCGCGTGCCGCGGCCGCGCTGCGCGTAGGCGATGGCCTCGGAGGTGGACAGGGCGTTGCCCTCGGACCAGGCGGATTCAAACTCCTCCTGCCCCAATGCTTCTCGTATAGCAGCCAGCGAAGCATCGTAATCCGCTTGAAACACTCTGAGCCGTATTTCGCGATGGCGCTGCCGCATGCCCTCGGCGGCGCCGAGGAGCCGCGCGGCATGCTCGGCGTTGGTGTCGGCGGCCAGGGCGGCGAGGCATTCGAGTGCTTCAGGCAGGCGCAGGTGCCCGCCGGTGCGCTCGGCGACCTCGATCGCGTCGTGCAGGTCGCGTTCGGCCCGCTGCGGCTCACCCTGGGCAATGGCGACCCGCCCTCGTGCGAGAAGCGCCCACGCGCGAAAACTCCCGGGAACGACCGCGATGGCATCGTCGGCCCAGCGGCGGGCGCCAACCAGATCGCCGCATCCCATGGCGGCCTCGGCCATCGGCACCGTGCTCCGGGTCAACAGCTCCTTCAGCGGGTACGTGTGCCGCCACGCGGCGTCGCAGGCCTGTTTGGCGGCGGCGGCGTCGCCGGCGGCCAGTGCGGCAATGGCCAGGGAGACGTAGGTCGAGTCCTCATGAAAACCGCCCAGGGTGGCGCCAATCTCCAGGCCGGCTTCGGCCGCCGCGCGCGCCGCGCCAGGATCGGTGTACGCGAGGGCCTGCGCCATCGTGATGAGACCGAAGGTCTCCATTGGGCGGTCCGCCGCGGCGCGCGCCTCTTCGACCAGCGAACGGAATACGAGGAGCGCCTCGGCCAGCTTGCCCTGTACTGCTAGTGCACTCCCTAGGAACGTGCGGCTATACCGCGACATGAAGCTCTCGCCGAGCGCGTCGGCGAGGATACGCCCCTCCTCGCCGGCCGCCTGCCCAGCGATGGGATTTCCGGCGACGCCCTCGGCGAAACTCTGATAGGCGCGCAGGTGGCAAAGCGCCGCAGCATCTTTCGAGGCACGAGCCAGGTGTACGCCCTCGGCGAGATACGGTTCTGCCAGCTCGGTGTTGTTGACCGCCAGCATGCCGCAGGTGATCAGGCAATGTGCGACGAGCGCTTGGTCGCCGAGTGCGCGCGCCGAGGCCAGTGCCTCCTCCGCTCGTTGCAGGCTGAACGGGACGGAGAACCAGACACCCAGTAGTCCGGCGTCGGCGACCGCCCGTATCCAGACCTCGGCGGCGACGTCCGCGTCGCGGTAGCGCTCGTCGTCGAACACGGCGGCGAACCCGGCCACGCCCTCGCGGAACCGTCCGCGCGACACCCATAGCCGCTGCAGCGCCGACACCAACCGCAGCGCCGGCCCGAATTCTCCGGCGTCGCAACTCCACCCGTGCGCCGCCCGCAGGTTATCCATCTCGAGTTCGGCCCAGGGGACCAACGGCGTGCCGTCGCCGCGCGTCTGCGACGCCAGCGCCACGGCGGCCGCGGTGTAGTGGTCGCGGTGCCGGGTCCGCACCGCCTCGGCTTCGCCCGACTCCGCCAGCTTTTCCAAACCGTACTGACGGACGGTCTCCAGCAGGCGGTAGCGCATCATGCCGTCGACTTCCTCGGTGACGATCAGCGATTTGTCGACGAGCAGTCCGAGCTGATCGACGAGCTGAAAGTGCTCGACGTCCGCGTCGGCGCCCACCGCGTGGGCGGCATCGAGATCGAAGCCGCCCATGAACACGGCCAGGCGGCGAAACAGGATGCGCTCGGGCTCGGTGAGCATGGCGTGCGACCAGTCGATGGAGGCGCGCAGCGTCTGTTGACGGCGGACCGCGGTGCGCGCGCCTCCGGCGAGCAGGCGAAAGTTGTGATGCAGCCCGTCGACGATCTGGGACAGCGACAGCGTGCGGATACGCGCCGCGGCGAGCTCGATCGCCAGCGGCATGCCGTCCAGACGCCGGCAGATCTCAACGATCGCGGCCGAATTATCTTCGGTGAGACGGAAATCCGGACGCGTACGTCGGGCCCGGTCGACGAACAGATCGACGGCTTCACCATCCACCGACAGCGACGGCACGCGCCACGTCAGTTCTCCGGCGATGCCGATCGGCTCCCGGCTGGTCGCTAGCACGGTGACATCCGGGCCAGCATCGAGGAGGGCGATGGCCAGGGCCGCGCTGGCATCGAGCAGGTGCTCGCAATTATCGAGGATCAGCAACATCTTTCGGTTGCGGACGAACCTCGACAGCGTCTCCATGGTGGAGCGGCCCGGCTGGTCGGGCAGCCCCAAGGTCCGCGCCACCGTCACGGGTACGACGAGGGGATTGGTCACCGGGGCAAGATCGACAAACCAAGCGCCGCAGTCGAACTCGCCGGCGATCAGGTCGGCGACCTGTACCGCCAGCCGTGTCTTTCCGACACCGCCCGCCCCGGTCAGGGTCACCAGCCTGTTGGCCCGCAAGATCTGCCCGATGTCACTGATCTGGGTGCTGCGGCCGACGAAGGTGGTCAACTGGCTCGGAAGACGGGAACTGGCAACGTCATTCGCCGATCGCAACGGGGGGAAGTCGTTGCGCAGACCGGGATGGTTGAGTTGTACGACCCGTTCTGGCCGCGGCAGATCCCGCAGTGGGTGCTCGCCCAGCTCGGTCAGCCAGGCATCGGGGGGTAGTCGGTCGATCACCAACGGCTCGGTCGCGCCGGACAGCACGGTCTGCCCCCCGTGGGCGAGGTCGCGCAGCCGTGCGGTCCGGTTGATGGTGGGCCCGGCGTAGTTGCCGGCGTCGCGCAGTTGGATCTCCCCGGTGTGCAGGCCGATGCGGATGCGGATCGGCGGCTGCACGGTTAGCTGCAACTCCAGTGCGCACGCGACGGCGTCGCTGGCGCGCGCGAACGCGACCACGAAGCTGTCGCCCTCACCCTGTTCGACGGGCCGCACGCCGCCGTAGCTGGCGACCAGATCGTTCACGGTGTGGTTGAGCTGTTCCAGCGCGGTTGTCATCGTGTCGGACTGGGTTTCCCACAATCGCGTCGAGCCCTCGACGTCGGCGAGCAGCAACGTCACGGTTCCAGTGGGCAGCTCGCTCACGCTCAGCTCGCTCCAGTTCAGCAGCGGCATGTCCGCCGGCGGATCAATGCTGATCATGTTAGCCAGCATGCGGGCGTGAGGGGTGCAAAACATCAGCACAAACGCGTAGAACTCGACCTGATCCATGCCGATTTACCCGCAACGTTACTTTGCTACGGGCGTTCTAGTCTTCCGCGTGGCGCTCGTAGTCCCACCGCTCCAGGCGATCCTGCAGGTGGAGCAGGCCGACTCCGGCGAAGGGCGCAGCGACTGCGATGCAGACCAGCAGCAGTGGAGACATCATCTAAAACCTCCAAGAACCCTTCACTGATCTGACGTTCGTCCGCCGCGAGTAGTTCATTGCCGTTCACCCGTCCGCCACGGCGCGGTCCACCAGCACACCCATCACGGGCGCCAGCAGCCGCGCGTACTCGGTCGTCACGTGGTTGTCATCGCGGAACACCAGGGTGTTGCCGACGATCAGCGGGCAGCGGTCGGGGGCGCAGAACAGGTCGGTCAGGTCGGCGTAGTGCCCGCCGTTGCCGACGGTCGCGTCGCGCTCGGCGGCGATCCCGTCGTCGTTGACGGCCGCGGATCGCGTTGGCGCACAAGCGGTTGCGTCATCGAGGTGCGCGGACAGGCAGGTCGGCCCGGACGAATGCGGATCGGCGGCGGGCCCCAGCACCAGGACGGTGGCGCCGGTGCCGCGCAATTGCGCCACGGTGCGTCCCAGGGTGTCGATCCACGCCGGGTCGTAGGAGGTGAAGCCGAAGTCCCCGCCGTAGCGCCGACTCATGTCCAGCACCACCAGCCGCGGGTGTTCGGCGTTCATCCGGGCCATGATCTGGGCGCGCCACTGTTCGCATTCGGTGTACTCGCGGCCCAGATACGGGCTCATGATGTGCAGGTCCTGCAGCGGGCAGGTCACCTTGGCCAGCGTCTCCAGCCGCCAGTGCCGTTGCTCGGCGAGCTGCTCGAACGCGGGGTTCCACATGGCGGCGTGCGAGTCGCCGATCAGGGCCACGGTCGTCGGCGAGCCGGTGTCACCGGTCGCGCATTCGCTTTGGCCGACGTCACGCCAGGACCGCACACAGCCGTTGACGAACACCGCGGCCTTGTCGGCCGGCGCCTTGTCCAGGGGCGGGTCGAGGTTCGACGGGACGGCGCGCAGGCCGGCGGCCCCCGCGAGGATGACGTGCGCCTGGTCGAAGGCCTGACGGACCGCGGCTTCCTGCGGGCTGACGGCGGGGACGCCGGCCGGGGGCGCCGCGACGATGTTGGCCCGCGGCGCCGCAACCCCATGGCCCACGGGCGCGGGGATCACGTTGAGCAGCAGCATGCATGCGCACGCGGTGGCGGCGCTGGCGCCCCCCGCCACGACCAGGCTGACTTTCGCCGATCGGCGCAGGGCGGCGGCGAAGCGGCCGGGGTTTTCCACCAGATGCAGGGTGATGACGGCCAGTCCGGCGGACACGGCCGTCGCGCTCAGCCGGGCCGGTAGCCCCGCCGGCTCGCCGAGCAGCGCCGGCATCAGCAGCAGCACCGGCCAGTGCCACAGGTACCACGAGTAGGAGATTCGGCCGATGGCGCGCATCGCGGGGCGGCACAGCAGCCGGCCGGGCCCGAGTCCGCCGGTGACGGCGCCGCCGCCGATGATCAGCGCGGTGCCCAGCACGGGCAGCAGCGCCTCGGTTCCGGGGTAGGGGGTGTGGGCGTTGAGTTGGGTGCAGGTCAGCAGGATCAACGCCAAACCGCCCCAGCCGACGATCGACGCGGTCAGCAGCGACAGGCGGCGCCACTGCTCGATCGACAGCGCCACCAGGCCGCCGGCCGACAGTTCCCAGGCCCGGGTCGGCAGCGAGAAGAACGCCCACGACGGCGACGTGTGGGTCCACAGCGCGCCGGCCGTCAGCGACGCGGCGGCCACCACCGCGAGGACCGCCGCGTACGGCGCCGCGCGCTTCGCGGTGCCGCGCAGGAGCGGGACGCGCTGGACCAACCACGCGGTGGCGATGATCAGCACCGGCCACACCAGGTAGAACTGCTCCTCAACGCCCAGCGACCAATAGTGCTGGAACGGCGACGGCGCGTCGGTGGTCAGGTAGTCGGTGCCGTGCAGGGCGAATCGGTAGTTGCCGACGTACAGCGCGCTGGCGATGCCGTCGAGGAACACGCTGCGGGCCTGCAGCGGCGGCAGCACCGCGGCGGCGGCGATCGCGGTGACGGTGCCGACGATGGCCGCGGCCGGCAGCAGCCGTCGGGCGCGCGCACCGTAAAACCGGCCCAGCGCAACGGTATTCGTGGTGGCCGCTTCCCGAAAGAGCAGCCCGGTGATGAGGAAGCCGGAGATGACGAAGAAGACGTCCACCCCGATGTAGCCGCCGCTGACCCCGGGGATGCCGGCGTGGTAGAGCACGACGGCGATCACCGCGACGGCGCGCAGTCCTTCGATGTCGGGCCGGAATCCCCTTCGGGAAGTCCGCCGCCCCACGCGGTGTGGGCTGCCGGCGACTGATTCCTCCCGAAGTGTCATCGTTGGCTCAGGTCGCCATCCAGGCCAGTTCGCCGGGTAGTTGGCTGCGCCAGTAGGCGACGTCGTGGCCGCCGAGCGAGAAGCTGCCCGCCGGTGGCGTCTTCAACTGGTAGACGAATTGCTTTGTGGCGAAATAGAAGCGGTCGAAGTTGCCGCAATCCACGCGCAGCGGAATGGAATTCAGCGCCGGCAAACCCATCACGCTGTTCTGCACGAAGTCCTCGTTGCTGTCGAATGCGCCGGGGGCGCTCGTCGCGTACGACGTGTACAGGGCCGGGCTGATGGCGCAGATTCCGGCGGTCCGGGACGGGCCCAACTTGGCGCCCAGACGAAGCGCCCCGTATCCGCCCATCGACCAGCCCATGAAGCCGACCCGGGACGTGTCGAAACCCATCGTGGACAGCATGGGCAGCAGCTCGTCGAGCACCATCGCGCCCGAGTCCTCGCCGGAAGTCCTTTTGTGCCAGTAGGTGTTGCCGCCGTCGACGCCGACGACCGCGAACGGCGGCTTGCCCTCCTTGGCCAGCCGGGCCAGCCCGTCGGGCACGCCCATGTCGATCATCTGGTTGGCGTCGCCGTCCACACCGTGCAGCGCGATCACCGGACGCAACATCTTGCTCTGGCCGGGCGGCATGGCGATCACGTAGTTGGTCTTGATCCCCCCACGGGCGGCCGACACGAACGACCCGGTGAGTCTGTTCGGCAGGGCGCTGCCCGCCGTCGGCGGCTCGAACGGGGCGGGAGCTTGGGGCAGCGTCGCGGCCTGCGACGTCTCCGCGGCCAGCAGCGAGCTGAACGCGTACACGCCGGCGGCTCCGAGGCTGGCACCGGCGCCCATCCGGAGCACCGCCCGGCGTGTGAGGTCAGGCATGATCGCAATGATGCCGCCCGCAGCGGGGATTACCCGCCGAGCCACGCCGTATTGGAAGCATTGTGTTATCTGGCGTGACCTTTCGGTCACGATGCGGTGATCTTTACGGGCGTCGGGCCTTGATCCGGCGCGGTCACCCTTCGCGCCCGGTTGCGGCGTCGGCTCACATCGTAGCGGTGGCGACGCGGCTTGCCACCACCGGAAACATTGCGATCGTATTGCCTTCTGGCGCAGCGGCAGACCCCCGTGCCGGGAATGCAATCTCGAAGGTTTCAACCCTCGCCCGACGGCCGTGGATTGCGAAGGATGGAGCTTTCTGTGCACAGGGGCGAAAGAGGATTGTGACGTGAGTCTCGCGTTTCATTGGTTTCTGCCGACCTACGGCGATTCGCGGAATCTGGTCGCGGGCGGGCACGGCACGCCGATGTCCGGCGGCCGGCCCGCCACGCTGCGGTATCTGCACCAGATCTGTACGGCCGCCGAAGACAACGGGTTCGAGGCGGTTCTCACCCCCACCGGATTGTGGTGTGAGGACGCGTGGTTGACGACGGCGATGCTGGTCGAATCGACCGAGACCCTGAAGTTTTTGGTCGCGTTTCGGCCCGGGCTGCTCAGTCCCACCCTGGCGGCCCAGATGGCCGGGACCTTCCAGCGACACTCGGACGGACGGCTGCTGCTCAATGTCGTCACCGGTGGTGAACCGCACGAGCAACGGGCCCACGGGGATTTCCTGGACAAAGAGGCGCGCTACGCCCGCACCGCCGAGTTCTTGCATGTGGTGCGGCAACTGTGGACCTCCAACGAGCCGGTCACCTTTTCCGGCGAGCACATCCGGGTCGAAGGCGCGCAACTGAACAACCCGCCCAACCCGATACCGCGGGTGTTCTTCGGCGGGTCGTCGGCGGCCGCGGGGCCGGTCGCGGCCAAGCACTCCGACGTGTATCTCACCTGGGGCGAGCCGCTCCCGGCGGTCGCCGAGAAGCTGGACTGGGTCCGTGGGCTGGCTGTCGACGCCGGCCGAATTCTCCGGTACGGCTTGCGGATTCACGTGATCAGCCGTGATACGGCCGCCGAAGCGTGGGCGGAGGCCGACCGGTTGCTGGCGGCGATCGACCCGGCCGACATCGCACGGGTCCAGGACAGCTTGGCGCGCAGCGAATCCGAGGGCCAGCGCCGCATGCGGGAGCTGCACGGCGGTGACAGCAGCAAGTTGCTGGTCGCGCCGAACCTGTGGGCCGGCGTGGGCCTGGTGCGTGGGGGAGCCGGCACCGCCCTGGTCGGGTCGCACGCCGAGGTCGCCGAGCGGCTGGCCGAATACGCCAAATTGGGTATCACCCACTTCATCCTTTCGGGTTATCCGCATCTGGAAGAGGCCTACTGGTTCGGCGAGGGCGTGTTGCCGATTCTGGAGCGGATGGGATTGTGGCGCCACCCCAACCGCCAGACGCACCCGTCCGGGGCGACACCTTTCGCGGTCGCGTCGGCGCACTGAGGGTCATGGCAGCCACGTTGCCCGCGGCGCCACCCGCCGCCGGATCAGCCGACGCGCATCCAGTCGGTGAAAGCTCCGAGCAGCAGCGCCGGCGGTTGCGCATCGTCGTCGCGGCGAGCCTGTTGGGCACCACGGTCGAGTGGTACGACTTCTTCCTGTACGCGACCGCGGCCGGACTGGTCTTCAACAGGGTGTTCTTTCCGAATGAGAGTTCTTTGGTGGGAACACTATTGGCGTTCGCGACCTTCGCCGTCGGGTTTGTCATGCGGCCCATCGGGGGCGTGGTGTTCGGTCACATCGGTGACCGGATCGGTCGCAAACGCAGCCTGGCCTTGACGATGCTCATCATGGGCGGCGCGACGGCGTTGATCGGGCTGTTGCCGACCGCCGCGCAGATCGGGGCGTGGGCACCGGTGCTGCTGCTGGTGTTGCGCGTCCTGCAGGGTTTCGCGCTCGGCGGCGAGTGGGGCGGCGCGGTGCTGCTGGCCGTCGAGCACAGCCCCGACGACCGGCGCGGCCGCTATGGGGCCATCCCACAGGTTGGGCTGGCGCTCGGACTGGCCATGGGCACCGGCATCTTCGCGTTCTTGCAGATTGTGTTGGGGCCGAGCCGATTCCTCGCGTACGGCTGGCGCATCGGCTTCCTGCTGAGTCTGTTGTTGGTCGTGATCGGCATCGTGGTGCGGTTGCGGGTCGACGAGACTCCGGCATTCCGGGAGCTGCAAGATTTGCAGGCCGCGTCCACCGTGCCGATCCGCGACATCGTTCGCGAGCCCCGCTCGCGGCGCAACACGCTGCTCGGGTTGCTGTCGCGGTGGGCGGAAGGCTCGGCGTTCAACACCTGGGGCGTTTTCGCGATCAGCTACGCGACGGGAGCGCTGGGACTGAATCGGGTCTCGGTCCTGGTCGCCGTGACCATCGCCGCGTTGTTGATGGCTGTGCTGCTGCCGATTTCGGGACGATTGACCGAGCGCTTCGGTGCGCGACGGGTGTACCTGGTCGGCATCGCCTGCTACGGCCTGACGGCCTTTCCCGCCTTCGCCCTGTTCGGCACCAGGAAGCTGCTGTGGTTCGGCCTAGCGATGATCATCGTCTTCGGCGTCGTGCACGCCCTTTTCTACGGGGCGCAGGGCACGCTGTACTCCGCGCTGTACCCCACGAACACCCGCTACACGGGCCTGTCGTTCGTCTACCAGGTCTCGGGAATCTACGCGTCCGGGGTCACCCCGATGATCCTGACGGCGCTGATCGTCGCCCTCGGCGGGGCGCCGTGGCTGGCGTGCGGGTATTTGGTTGCGACAGCGGTCATTAGCGTGATCGCCACCGCGCTGATCCGCGAGCGCGACTTGTATCTTTAACGGACGCTGAAAACGCAGCGGAGTGTTTGGGGTCCGCGGATGGCCGGGTTGTCCCGCCAAATCGGTGCCCCGCACAGCTCCGGCCGGCGCGCCAGGATATGTCGTAACGCGATGACCATTTCAAGTCGGGCAAGTGCTGCACCGACGCAATAGTGCGCGCCGTAGCCGAAGGCGAGTGGCGCCGGCCCTCGCCGGTCGGCCTGGAATTGGTTGGCCTCGTTGTAGACGACCGGGTCTCGATTGGCGGCGGCGAGCACGACGAGCGCCGGTTCGCCCGCGCGAACCGCGATGTTGTCGATGATGTGGTCCTGGGTGGCGGTGCGTGTGACGGCCTGCACGGGACCCTCGAGGCGTAGCAGCTCCGTGACAAGGACGTCGTTGACAGAGTCGATGGTGTCGATCGGTCTAACGCCGTCCGCAGTGGGAGTCAGGAGCCGAACCATGGCCGAGCCCAATAGGTTTGCCGTAGTTTCGTGGCCGGCTATGGCGATCACGATCGCGGTGATGACGACGTCGTCGAGCTCTAGATTGGGGTCTGCGCTGATGAAACTCAACAGGTCGTCGCCGGGATGGCGGCGACGGTCGGCGGCCAGCGGAAGAAATTCGGTCAGCAGGGTCGCGAAGGCGGCGGTTCCCGATTCGATGGCATCGACATCGTTGAAATCACCCAACATTCGGCTGATCGCGGGCGACTCCGCACGTAGGAGTCGCGTTGAGTCAACGTCCAGTCCGAGCCACGCCGCCGCGATCGCGATGGGCAACGGCAACGCGATCCGGGCCATGAAGTCGAAGTCTTCTCTGGCGGGAAGAAGGTCGATCGTCTGGGCGGCGATGGCATCGACACCCTCTTGGAGTCCGGTGATGAATGATCGGGTGAAGACGTCGCGAACTGCGCCGCGTAGCCGGTCATGGCTCGCGCCGTCAGCGAACAACATGTTGCGTCGCAGCATGTCTGGATCGGCGGCCAAGGTGCCGAGCGGGGCGTTCGAGTTCGCCAGCGGGTCGCTGGTCCAGCCTGTTCCGCCGAGGATCTGCCGCGCGGGATGGTAGCCGAGGACAAGCCATGCTGCGGCGGTGTCGTTCCAGATCACATCCCCTTCGCGGCGGCATGCTTCGTAGAACGGGTAAGGGTCGGCGGGAGCCCACGGTAGGCGTGCGGTGGCTTGGGTGTCAGGGGTGGTCATGGTGGTCCAATGCGCCGGGTAGGCCGCGCTCGCGGACCCAGGCGTGGTGCAGCTTGCCCAGTTCGGTGATGGGTTCGGTCACACCGTCCATGTCGTCGAAGATGGCCCGGATGGGCAGAGTCGCTTGCAAGCCCGCGGCGACACTGTTGAAGGCGAGAACGATCCGAGAAGTGAAGACATGTTCTGGCGGCACAGCGATCTTTGCGACCGGGTGATCGCGGTCGCGAACGTCGAAGAACCCGCCGACGACCCGCGCGACGGCATCGGACGTGAACGTAACCGGTTGCGCTTGGGTCATCGGATAGTTCGTGTACGAGATCCATTCCCGCAGTTCGTCGTCGGTCAGACCTGTCTCAGGAGTGATAAAGCGGAGTTTGGTCAGCAATTCGTGGCTGTTCCTCGTGCGCTCCTCGACCGCAGTGCGCAGAAACGAAACCCATAGCCAGCGCTGCGTTTCGGGGAAGATCGATGCGCAACCGTAGTCGAGAAAGCCGACGGTACCGTCGCGGTTGAATCGGTAATTCCCAGGATGCGGATCGGCGTGCACCAAGTTGGCGTGCCGGAAGTTGCCGTTCATAAATCTTGTCATCACCTCGGCCCAGGTGTTTTTGAGGTCTTGGTCGGCCTGTTGCGCTGTCGGGTAGTCCCATCCGTCGAGATAGGTCATGGTCAGCACGCGGTCACCGGATGCTTCGGATACGACGTCGGGGACTCGGATGAACGGATGACCGCGATACAGGTCACTGAAGGCGGTGATCATGTCGGCTTCGTGACGGTAGTCAACCTCTTCGGCAATCCGCGCTGACGCTTCGCGCGCGAGGGCCCGGATGTCGACCTTCATTCCCGACGCCGCAACCACAAACCGCATAAACGTGGCGACAAGCTCAGTATTGGCGAGGTCGTCTCGGATCGCCTGAGCCACACCGGGATATTGAATCTTCACGACGACCTCGCGGCCGTCCCGCAGCACTGCGCGGTGCACCTGACCGACCGAAGCGGCGGCCATCGGCTCCTCGGAGAACTCGGCGAAATGCCGGACAGCAGAACCCAGTTCGTCGTGCAGGACTTTGCGGACCAGCGTGGCATGCATCGGCGGTGCATCGGCTTGCAGCCGGGCCAAGGCCTTTTGATACGGCCAATAGCCTCCGGTGCCCAGCGCCCGTGCGTCGACCATCGACAGAATCTGGCCGGCTTTCATCAGCACGCCCTTGGAGCGGCCCAGCAGTTCGGCATAACGCTCGGCCGTGCGCTCGTGGAATCGTTCGACCGCGCAATCGTCACCGGCCTTTTCCCGTAACCCGGCCACCAGCCGCCCACCGGCCGCACGGGCGGTGAAGCCGGCCAGCGGCATGGTTCGCCTGATGCGGCCGCGTGGCACCGAGCCGTCGTGCTGCGACATCCAGTCCTCCCATGCGGCCTAGGCCCGTAGTAAAGTATGCTCTTGCTAAATGTAAGTGATCACTTTGGAGAGGTCAATGACTACACCGGCGCGTACCCGGGAACGGCTGGTCATCGAAGCGATGCGGCTGTTCGGCGCCAAGGGATTTGAGGCGACCAGCGTGTCGCAGATCGAAGCCGCGGCCGGGCTGGCGCCGGGATCAGGAGCGTTGTACCGCCATTTCAAATCCAAGGACGCACTGCTCGACGCGGGCATCGACCGGCAATTGGACCGTCGCAGCGCAATGCGCGATATCCGCTCGTTGTTCGCCGGGCTGGGTGACCTGCGCGCCGAACTGACCGTATTAGGCCGTTACCTGCTCAGCGTGGTCGACGAAGAGATCCAACTGCTCCAGATCGCGGCCCGCACACCTGCCGGGCAGTCGGCCCGACTCGACACCGCCTATGCCGCGCTCATCGACGGGCTCAATGCGGAACTGGCCGACTGGATCGCCGCCTGGGCGCCGATGCTGACCCAAGAAGACTGCTCAGTGCTGGCCGCGCTCGGCGTCAACGGCATCCTCGGAGCGCGCTTGCCATCCAGACTGTTTCACCAGCCGGAGGGCCGCGTAGCGGACGACCGGTATCTCGCGGAATGGACGGCGCTGCTCGCCGGTCGCATCGAAGCGCTCTGATCGCGCCCCGGCTGGTGTCCCCGCGCCCGATGTGCTGTGGTTGATAACCAACACCGGGATGCGCGCAGGAGGTGGCTCGCCATGGCCAGCACTTCGCAACTGCGCCAAGGGCTGTCGCAGCGGCAACTCAGCATGATCGCCCTCGGCGGCGTGATCGGTGCCGGCTTGTTCGTGGGATCGGGCGTGGTGATCAAAGGCACCGGACCGGCCGCATTCCTCACCTACGCCCTGTGCGGTCTACTCGTCGTCCTGGTCATGCGGATGCTGGGTGAAATGGCGGCCGCGAACCCGTCGACCGGATCGTTCGCCGACTACGCTGCCACCGCCCTGGGCCGCTGGGCGGGGTTTTCGGTCGCCTGGCTGTATTGGTACTTCTGGGTGATCGTGGTGGGCTTCGAGGCGGTCGCCGGCGGAAGGGTCCTCACCTACTGGTTTCACGCGCCCCTGTGGGTGCTGTCGCTGGGCCTGATGGTGTTGATGACCGCGACCAACCTGTTCTCGGTCTCGTCCTTCGGGGAGTTCGAATTCTGGTTCGCCGGAATCAAAGTCGCGGCGATCGCGGTTTTCCTCGCCACCGGGGCGGCGTATGTCCTGGGGTTGATGCCGGGTCATCACGGGGGCCTGGCCAACCTGCATGCACACGGCGGATTCTTTCCGCACGGTGTGGGCGCGGTGTTCGCCGCCATCGTGGTGGTGATCTTCTCCATGGTGGGAGCCGAGATCGTCACCGTCGCCGCGGCGGAAAGCCGCGACCCCGAGCTCGCGGTCCAAAAGGCGACCAGGTCGGTCGTGGCGCGCATCGGCATCTTCTTCGTCGGCTCGGTCTTTCTGCTCGTCGTGATCCTGCCGTGGGACTCCGTACAACGCGGCGCCTCGCCGTACGTGGCCGCGCTCAAGCACATGGGCCTGCCCGGAGCGGATCAGGTGATGAACGCTGTCGTGCTCACCGCGGTGCTGTCCTGCTTGAACTCCGGGCTTTACACGGCGTCGCGCATGCTGTTCGTGCTCGCCGAGCGGGGCGAGGCGCCGATGCGGTTGGTCAAGCTGAGCGGGCGCGGCGTTCCCGATCTCGCGATCCTGTGCTCGTCGGCCGTCGGTTTCGGGTGCGTCCTCATGGCGTGGGTCGCGCCGCACACGGTATTCCTGTTCCTGCTCAACTCATCTGGCGCCGTCATCTTGTTCGTCTACTGGCTGATCGCGCTGTCGCAGATCATCCTGCGCCGCCGCACGCCTGCCGAAAAACTGACGGTGAAGATGTGGTTCTTCCCGGTGCTGTCGATCCTCACCCTGACCGGAATCACCGCGGTGCTGGTGCAGATGGCGTTCGATCGCGCGGCGCGTAGTCAGCTGTGGCTCAGCCTGCTGTCCTGGGCGGTGGTGGTCGCGTTCTACTTCGTCGCCCGGCTGCGCGGCCGCGTCGGTGTCGCTTCCGGCGACTGAGCACACACGGACGGGCGATCCCTCATCCCGCGTGCGCTCCGGCGCGGGTCCGCAGCAGACCCAGGCGCTGCAGATCGGTGACGTATTTGTCGATCAACGCCTCCGTCACGTGCGGAACGTCGCGGGTGGCGCCGATGCCCGCGGATTGCACTGCCGCACGGAACTTTTCGGCGGGCATGCCGGTGCCGTGAGTCGGCTGGCCCGGCTTGGCGTAGGCGTTCATCAGCGGCAGCAGGGAACTCTTCCGTTGGTTGTCCGGAAGCGACTTCATCGCCGCGGTGAATCTGGCCAGCCACTCGTCGTAGTCGTCGACCCGTTCGATCTTGTGCCCGTCGGCGATGAGCCAGTCCACGAAGGTGTCCAACGAGACGCCGTCGTCATGGGTGTTGAGCACGTTGTAGGTGTGGTAGCCCTGGCGGGCGCTCGCGCCCAGCGTGGTGATGGCCTCCGCGGTGAAATCGGCCGGCAGCCCGTCGTAATGGGCGCGCTGCGGGTTGCCGGACGCGTCAAGCTGATAGAAGGAGCGCGGCGCGATCCCGGTGGCCACCAGGCTCAAGAGCAGACGGGTGAACATGTCCGGCACGTTCAGCTGACCGGCGAAGTGGCTGTGCGCCAGGATCATGTCGGAACGGAAGACCGCCACCGGCACCCCGCACAAGTCGTGGGCCTCGCGCAGCAGCACCTCGCCCGCCCACTTGCTGGTCGCGTACCCGCTGGCATACGACTCGTCGAGGGACCGCGACGGGCTGGCCGAACGCACGTCGGCATCCTCGCCGATGAAGCTGCCATCCGGCAGGGTCGTCACCGCGACGGTGGAGATGTAGTTGATCGGCTTGAGCCGCTTGCTGATTGCCAGCTTGACGATCTCGGCGGTGCCCACCACGTTCGGGCCGAACAGCTGGCTGTAGGGCAGCACATGGTTGACCAGGGCGGCCGAATGCACGACGAGGTCCACCGATTGCGCGAGGCGCTCGTAGGTGGGGGTGTCCAGCCCGAGGTTGGCCGCGCCCACGTCACCGACGAGCACCTGCAGATGCTGGTCGGCCAATTGCCGGAAACGCTGCGACAATTCGGCGTCGCCGCTGTCGATCGCCGCCTCGATGCGCTGACGCCCGGCGGTCCGGTCCGCCCCGCGGGCCAGACAGATCACCGTTCCCCCCGTCTGCGCCAGGCGCTCGAGCCAATCCAGGCACAGGAAGCGCCCGAGGTAGCCGTTGGCCCCGGTCAGCAGCACGGTGTTGACGGCGCCGGCCGGCGCCGGAAGGCGTGGTGCGGCGGCCAACGTGTCGTCGTCGATGAACTTGTCCAGCGTCAGGTCCGCGGCGCGGGCCACGGTGGCACCGCGGCCGTGCACCGAGGCGAAGGTCGGCCGTGTCGATTCCGACGTCCGTTCGCCGTCGACGTAGTTCGCGACGGAGGTCAGGGTCGCCGTCGGGCTGACGATGGTCTGCACGGGCACGTCGATGTGGAAGATCTCCGACAGCAGCGTGGCGAAGGAGAACGCGGACAGCGAATCTCCGCCCAGCTCAATGAACTTCGCATCGCCGCGCAGCGCGGCGTCCGCCGGCAGGCCCAGGGTTGCGGCGGCCGCCCGCCGCACCGTGTCGATGGTGGGCAGGTCGCGGCTCGCGGAGCGCAGCTCGTCGAGCTGGTTGCCGTGGCTGGCCTCGATCTCGTCGTACATGGCGTCGAGACGCTCACCGTAACGGGCCTTGAGGGCCGGACGCAGCAGCTTTCCCACCCCGGACAGCAGGCCGTTGTCCCGGGTGAAACGCTCGGACTCCAGCAGGAAGTCGCGCGGAATCTCATACGGGTGCAGGTGGGAGTCGGCGGCGATCTGTTGCAGCGAGTCCGCGATCAGCGCGTGCGCATCCCCGCCGCCGATGGCGTCGGCGTTCGGCACGATCACCGCGAGTAGGAACGGTTGCTCGCTGCTGCCGTACAGGAAAATCTGCCGGATGTAGGGGCTGGTCGAGAAGGTGGCCTCCAACTGGGAGACGGCGACGAACTCGCCCTGCGAGAGTTTGATGACGTTGTTGCTGCGGTCCAGATACATCAGGTGGTCGGGTCCCAGCTCGGCCATGATGTCGCCGGTCTTGTAGAACCCCTCGTCGTCGAAGATCTGCTCCGACAGCTCCGGGTGCTTGAAATACCCGGGAATCACGTTGCTGGCCTTCAGATGTAGCTCGCCGCGCGGGTACGGTTTGTCGGTGGTGAGGTAGCCCAGCTCGGGGACGTCGACGAGTTTGTAGTCCGTCACCGGTGGGCGCCTGATCCTGCCGCTGCGCATGATGCCGCCGCCGGTCTCGGTGGCGCCGTAGCCGTCGGCCACCGTGACGTCGAGCAGCGACTCCATGAAGGCGTGCATCTGCTTGGACAGCGGCGCGCTGCCGCACATCGCCGAAACGACCCGCCCGCCGATGAAGTCTTGCCGCAGTTCGGCTTTCACCTCGTCGTCGCGCTGTTCGGCGGTGAGGTCGTCGCCGGCTCGTTGGTCGAGCTCTTTGCGGTAGCGGCGAAAGAACATGTCGCACACCCGGGGCACGAGGTTCAAGGCGGTGGGCCGCACCAAGCCGATGTCATCGAAAAGGGTGGACATGTCGCTTTTGGCGGCGAAGTAGCCGATGCCGCCGGAGGACAGGGTGGCGATCAGCCACTCCAGCCCGTACACGTGCGACAGCGGCATGTATTGCAGGTGGATGGCCGGTACCACCCGGCCGATGTCCACCGAGGGGCTGTGCGGACGCTGCCAGATCCGGGTCATCATGTCTGCGGTGTACATCGCCCCTTTCGGGGTGCCGGTGCTGCCGGAGGTGTAAATCAGTGTGGCCAGCGGGTTTTCGCCCGCGCTCGGAACGGACGCCTCAGGTGCCGGGAGGCTGCGACCCGACGAGAGCTCGGCGGAAAGCGACACCACCTCGGCGCGGTGCCCGGCCTCGCGCAGGCGCGCGCGGGCGCCGTCGTAGCGGTTCCGCTGGTGGTCGTCGTCGCTGGTGTAATCGAACACCACCAGCCGTTGGATCGACGGTGCCTCGAGGACGACATCGACTGCGGTGCCGAGGGACTCGACGCTGACGGCCAGGGTGCGTGGCGCCGTCTCGGCGACGATCGGGGCGAGCTGGGCCGCCGTCGAACTGGTCTGCAGCGGCACGAACACCGCGCCCAGCCGGATGCACGCCAGGTAGTGCACGACGTAGTCAATGCTGGTGAAGCCCAAGACGCCGACGAAGTCGCCCGGGCGCAAGCCGCCGGGCAGGCTGGTGTGCCACGCGGCTGCCAGCGCCGCGACCCGGTCACCCAGTTCGCGGTAGGTGATGGTCTCGAATCCGGACAGCAGGGTCGTCGCCGCGCGCCCGGTCGCCGGATCGCGCACCACCTCGCAGGCGCGCTGGCCGAGCGCGGGCCGGTCGGCATAGCCGCTCAGGTAGATGTCGACGACCTCGGCCAGCCGCAGTCCCGCGCGGTGCGCGGCTTCGGTCACTTCCGGCGAGGGCGCGGCGGCCCGAAACTGCGGGTCGTTGGCGTACAGCTGTTCGACGCGCTCGGTCAGACGCTGCTCGCGGCCCGAGTCGGTGATGGTGTCGGTCATCGGCGGCTTCCTCTCATCGCGGCGCATGCCGGTGCCGTATACCCGCCCTGGCCCGTTCTAGCGGAGGCCGGTCAGCCCCACCGCCGTTCGATCGACTTGATCAGGGCGGTCAGCGTCGCGTTCACCGGCGCCGACACGCCGACGCGGGCGCCTTGGCGTGGCACCGCGCCGTTGATGACGTCGATCTCGCTGACGCGGCGGGCCTCGTGGTCCAGCAGCGCCGACGGTTTGGCGTCGGGCATCTGCGCGCCGAAGGCGCGAGCGTGGGCGACGGGGTCGGTGACGGCGACCGCGATGCCGGACGCGCGGGCGACGGTCCACGCTTCGGTCGCGGCGGCCTGGCTGACCGGACCCATCTCCGGGTCGTCCATCACCTGGCCGACGGTCATGCCGGTCAGCGCGCACGGCGCGCTGTAGGCGGCGTTGCAGATGAGCTTCTCCCACTGCATGGCGGCGATGTCGGTGACCGCGGCGGCGTCGAATCCGGCGTCGGTCCAGGCCCGCGCGATCGCTTCGACCGTCTCGTGCGGCAGCGACGAGTAGGCGCCGAAGCGCATGGCTTTCATGGCGTTGTGATGCACGTGGCCGGGGGCCACCCGGGACGCCCCGAAGCCGCTGGCGATCCCGACGGCGACCCGCTCGGCGCCGACGATGCCCGCGACCGTCTCCGCCGACCCCAATCCGTTCTGGATGGTCAGCACCGGCGTGGCCGGGCTCAGCATCGGAAGGGCTTGCCGCGCACCGACTGTCACGTCGGCCGCCTTGACCGCCAGCACGACCAGATCCATCGGCTCGTCGGGCGCGGTGGTGCTCGCCCGCAGCGGCACCACCCGGTCGTAGCCCGGGCCGGTGACCTGCAGGCCGTCGCGGCTGATCCGTTCGATGCTGGGCTCGTGGCGGTCGATGGCGAGCACGTCGTTACCCGCGGTCGCCAGCCTGGCGGCGTAAATGGAACCCATTGCCCCGCAACCGATTACCGCGATCTTCATCCGCACCCTCCGGTCAGCTCCGCGATCAGTTCGGCCAGGCCCGCCTTCTCCTCGAGCCCGAACCCGGCCGCGTCCGTTGGCGCGATCCGGCCCCCCGAAACCACGCAGGCCTCCGAATAGCCGCCGAGCGGCGCGAACACTCCCGGGTAAGCCTCACATCCGCCCAGGCCGAGCCCGGCGGCGACGTGCAGGTTGATCAGGTGCCCGCCGTGCGGAAACGCGAAGCGGCGATCGAAACCATGGGCTTCCAGGACGCCGAGCATCCGCAGGTACTCGCCCAGCCCATAGCTCAGGCCCGGATCCATCTGGAAGACATCACGATTCGGCCGCATGCCCCCGTAGCGCACCAGATTTGTCACGTCCGGCACCGAGAACAGGTTTTCGCCGGTGGCCACCGCGCCGTCGTAGCAGTCCGCCACCGCGTGGTGCAGCGCGTAATCCAACGGATCGCCCGGCTCCTCGTACCAGCGCAGGCCGTAGGGGGCCAACGCGGCCGCCCAGCGGGTGGCCCCCTGCCGGTCGAAGCGGCCGTTCGCGTCGACCGCGACCCGTCCGCCGTCGCCGACGATGTCGACGACCGCCTCGATCCGCGCCAGGTCCTCGCCCAGCGGGGCGCCGCCGATCTTCATCTTGACCGCGTCATAGCCGAGGTCGAGGTACCCGTGCATTTCGCGGCGCAGCTGGTTGACGCCGCCCTCGGCGTAGTAGTAGCCGCCGGCGGCATACACCGGCACGTCCGGCGCGGGGTCCCGCCCGGCGTGGCGGGCGACGGTCACGCAGGCGGGCTCGTCGCGCAGTTTGGCGTTGAGGTCCCAGCACGCCAGTTCCAGCGCGCCCGCCGCGGCCGCCCGGTCCCCATGACCGCCGGGTTTCTCGTCGGTCAGCGCGCACGCCACCACCGCGGCCGGGTCGAGGAACCCGGACGCATCCAGCAGCGCGTCGGGGGGCGCGGCGAGCACCCGCGGAATCATCCGGTCGCGCAGGATCCCGCTCTGCGCAAACCGCCCGATCGAGTTGAAAGCCACGCCCGCCACGGGTCGCCCGTGCCGGATCACGTCGGTGATCACCGCGACCAAGGAGACGGTGTGGTGCGAGAAGTTGACCATCGCGTTGGCGGGCCCGCCGCGCCGCCCGCTGTCGAGGCCGACCGCCCGCTCGACGATCGCCGCGATCCGCATCACCCGGCGGTCAGGACGTCCGGGTGAGCAATACCGCCTGCTCGAACGGCAGCCTGGCGAAAACCCGTCGCGCCGCGGGCGTGAGGTGGGCCGCCGCCTCGGCCTTGGAGACGACCCGCGGATCGGCGACGCCGATGGTTTTGCCCCGGCTGCGCAGCCGGCCGCCGCCCGCCGCGGACAGATTCTTCAACCAATCCCGGTCGGGGCCATACGTCAGCAGGATCGCCACCCCGGGTTTGCCGTCGACCTCGGTGCGGAAGACGTTCACGGGTGTGCGGTACGGCTTGCCCGAGCGCCGCCCGACATGCTCGACGATGCCGAAGGACGGGAGCCAACCGGCCCACATCCGCTGAATCGGGTTGGTGACATGACGGTTGAACCGGGCAAGTCCTTGGGGGAGTTGCATCCTCCCATCCAACTCGCACGCCTGAGGCCAGGACAACCCCGAGAGTTCCCGTCCTGCTACACCCTGTAGTTGGACGGCCCGCGAAGGCTGGGACACTGGTCGTCATGGGAAGCAGTGATCGGGCGACCGCGCACGCCACCGGAAGCCCCCGGGCCACGGCGGTGTCGGCGCGGCTGTTCGAGGATGCCTGCGCCGTCATCCCCGGCGGCGTCAACTCTCCCGTGCGAGCGTTCACGGCGGTCGGCGGGACACCGCCGTTCATTACCCAGGCACGCGGGTGCTGGCTGACCGACGCCGACGGCAACCGCTACGTGGACCTGGTCTGCTCGTGGGGCCCGATGATCCTGGGCCACGCCCACCCCGCCGTGGTCGACGCCGTCGCCAAGGCCGCCGCCTCGGGCCTGTCGTTCGGGGCGCCCACCCCGGCCGAGAGCGAACTGGCCGCCGAGATGATCGCGCGGGTGGCCCCGGTCGAGCGGATCCGGCTGGTCAACTCCGGCACCGAGGCCACCATGAGCGCGGTGCGGCTGGCCCGCGGCTTCACCGGCCGGGCCAAGGTCATCAAGTTCTCCGGCTGCTACCACGGCCATGTCGACGCGCTGCTCGCCGACGCCGGCTCCGGGGTGGCCACGCTGGGGCTGCCGTCCTCACCGGGCGTCACCGGGGCGACGGCGGCCGACACCATCGTGTTGCCCTACAACGACATCGACGCCGTACACCAGACCTTCGCCCGGTTCGGCGACCAGATCGCCGCCGTGATCACCGAAGCCAGCCCCGGCAACATGGGGGTGGTGCCCCCCGCGGCCGGCTACAACGCGGCGCTGCGGACGATCACCGCCGAACACGGCGCGCTGCTGATCATCGACGAGGTGATGACGGGCTTCCGGGTCAGCCGAAGTGGTTGGTATGGAATCGATCCCGTCGATGCCGACCTGTTCACCTTCGGCAAGGTGATGAGCGGCGGGTTGCCGGCCGCCGCCTTCGGCGGGCGGGCCGAGGTGATGGAGCGGCTGGCGCCGCTGGGTCCGGTCTATCAGGCCGGCACCCTGTCGGGGAACCCGGTCGCGATGGCCGCCGGGCTGGCGACGCTGCGCAACGCCGACGCCGCCGCCTACGCGACGCTGGACGCCAACGCCGACCGCCTGGCCGGGCTGTTCTCCGAGGCGTTGACGAAGGCCGGTGTGGCGCACCAGATTCCGCGGGCCGGCAACATGCTCAGCGTGTTCTTCTCGGACACGCCGATCACGGACTTCGCGTCCGCGCGGGCCAGCCAGACCTGGCGT
This sequence comes from Mycobacterium sp. NTMscope_MAC_12, assembly GCF_976985675.1. Lineage (NCBI taxonomy): Bacteria > Bacillati > Actinomycetota > Actinomycetes > Mycobacteriales > Mycobacteriaceae > Mycobacterium > Mycobacterium sp. NTMscope_MAC_12. The sequence continues at coordinate 4,654,054 of NZ_CDRJYY010000001.1, read as the reverse complement.
TATCCACCGTTCTTTCACGCGCTGCTGGACGCGGGCGTCTACCCGCCGTGCAGCGCCTTCGAGGCGTGGTTCGTCTCGACCGCGCTGGACGACGACGCCTTCGACCGGATCGCCGGGTCCCTGCCGGCCGCGGCGCGGGCCGCCGCCGAAGCCGAGGAGGGGAAATCCTGATGGCCGAGCAAACCCGGGTGCACGTCGTGCGGCACGGCGAGGTGTACAACCCGAGCGGCATCCTCTACGGGCGCCTGCCCGGGTTTCACCTGTCCGACGCGGGCCGGGCGCAGGCCGCCGCGGTGGCCGACGCGCTCGCTCACCGCGACATCGTCGCGGTGATCGCCTCGCCCCTGCAGCGCGCCCAGGAAACGGCCGCGCCCATCGCCGCCGAGCACGGCCTTCCCGTCGACAGCGACCCGGACCTGATCGAGTCCGCCAACTTCTTCCAGGGCCGCCGCGTCAGCCCCGGCGACGGCGCCTGGCGCGACCCGCGGGTGTGGTGGCAGCTGCGCAGCCCGTTCCGGCCGTCCTGGGGCGAGCCCTACACCGAGATCGCGGCCCGGATGGAGACGGCGGTGGACAAGGCCCGCGCCCGCGGCACCGGCCACGAGGTGGTGTGCGTCAGCCACCAGCTGCCGGTGTGGACGCTGCGCCTGCACCTGACCGGTCAGCGGCTGTGGCACGACCCGCGGCGGCGGCAATGCGGCCTCGCGTCGGTGACCACCCTGGTCTACGACGGCGACCGGCTGGCCGGCGTCGAGTACTCCGAGCCGGCGGCCCCTTGAACATACGAGGGCTGGCGATGACCGGGGCCGCGCTGGCGGCCCTGGTTTCCGGCCTGCTCGCCGGCTGTTCCTCCGGCCACGACGCGGTCGCCCAGGGCGGCACCTTCGAATTCGTCTCGCCCGGCGGCAAGACCGACATCTACTACGACCCGCCGTCCAGCCGCGGCCGCCCCGGCCCGCTGTCGGGCCCCGACCTGGCCGACCCCGCGCACACCATGTCGCTGGACGATCCGATCTTCGCCGGCCGGGTCGTGGTCATCAACATCTGGGGGCAGTGGTGCGGACCGTGCCGCGCCGAGGTCACCCAGCTCCAGCAGGTGTATGACGCCACCCGTGGCGCCGGGGTGTCGTTTCTGGGCATCGACGTCCGCGACAACAACCGGCAGGCGGCGCTGGACTTCGTCAACGACCGCCAGGTCACGTTCCCGTCGATCTACGACCCGGCCATGCGCACCCTGATCGCGTTCGGCGGCAGATACCCCACCACCGTGATCCCGTCCACGCTGGTCCTGGACCGCCAGCACCGCGTCGCGGCGGTCTTCTTGCGCGAGATGCTGGCGTCCGACCTACAACCCGTGGTGCAGCGGATGGCCCACGAATGACCGGCTTCACCCAGATCGCCGCCGCCGGACCGCTCCTGGTGGCGCTCGGCGCGTGCCTGCTGGCGGGGCTGGTGTCGTTCGCGTCGCCGTGCGTGGTGCCGCTGGTTCCCGGCTACCTGTCGTATCTGGCCGCGGTCGTCGGCGTGGACGAACAGCCGCCCCCGGGGGCGCTCAAACCCCCGCCGGGGGCGCGGTGGCGGGTCGCCGGGTCGGCGGCGCTGTTCGTCGCCGGGTTCACCACGGTGTTCACCCTCGGCACCGTCGCCGTCCTCGGCATGACGACCACGCTGATCACCAACCAGCTGCTGCTGCAGCGGGCCGGCGGCGTGCTGACCATCGTGATGGGGCTGGTGTTCGTCGGGCTCATCCCGGCCCTGCAACGCCAGGCCCGGTTCAGCCCGCGGCAGCTGACCACGGTCGCCGGGGCCCCGGTGCTGGGCGCGGTCTTTGCGTTGGGCTGGACACCGTGCCTGGGGCCGACGCTGGCCGGCGTGATCACCGTCGCCTCGGCCACCGACGGCGCCAGCGTGGCGCGCGGCATCGTGTTGGTGATCGCGTACTGCCTGGGCCTGGGAATCCCGTTCGTGCTGTTGGCATTCGGCTCGGCCGGCGCGGTGGCGGGCCTGGGCTGGCTGCGCCGCCACACCCGGGCCATCCAGGTGTTCGGTGGCATGCTGCTGATCACGGTCGGCGCCCTGCTGATCACCGGGATGTGGAACGACTTCGTCTCCTGGCTGCGCGACGCGTTCGTGTCCGACGTGAGGCTCCCGATTTGAGCGCGCCCGTAGAGCTGCTCGCGCAGAAAGCGCGCAACACGTGGCGCGCGCTGACCTCGATGGGCACCGCGCTGGTGCTGCTGTTCCTGCTCGCGCTCGGCGCGATCCCCGGCGCGCTGTTGCCGCAGCGCAGCCTCAACGCCGGCAAGGTCGACGGCTACCTGAAGGCGCACCCGGTGATCGGGCCCTGGCTGGACCGGTTGCAGGCCTTCAACGTGTTCTCCAGCTTCTGGTTCACCGCCATTTATGTGCTGCTGTTCGTGTCCCTGGTCGGCTGCCTCACCCCGCGGATGGTCGAGCACGCCCGCAGCCTGCGGTCCACCCCCGTCGCCGCCCCGCGCAACCTGGCCCGGCTGCCCAAGCACGCCAGCCGCCGGATCCAGGCCGGCGCCGAGGAGCTCAATACCCTGGCGAACGCGATCGCCGGACGGCTGCGCGGCTGGCGCACCGCCATCCGCCACGAAGACGGCGCGGCGTCGGACGTCGTGGAGGTGTCGGCGGAAAAGGGCTACCTCCGCGAATTCGGCAACATCGTCTTCCACTTCTCGCTGCTGGGCCTGCTGGTCGCGGTGGCCGTCGGCAAGCTGTTCGGCTACGAGGGCAACGTGATCGTCATCGCCGACGCCGGCCCCGGCTTCTGTTCCGCCTCGCCGGCCGCGTTCGACTCGTTCCGGGCCGGCAACACCGTCGACGGCACCTCGCTGCACCCGCTGTGCATCCGCGTCGACGACTTCGTCGCGCACTACCTGCCGTCGGGGCAGGCCACGTCGTTCGCCGCGAACATCGCCTACCAGTCCGGCACCGACCTGTCCGCCAACAGCTGGCGGCATTACCGGCTGGAGGTCAACCATCCGCTGCGGCTCGGCGGTGACCGCGTGTACCTGCAGGGGCACGGCTACGCGCCCACCTTCAGCGTCACGTTCCCGGACGGTCAGGTCCGCATGTCGACCGTGCAGTGGCGGCCCGACAATCCGCAGACCCTGCTCTCGTCGGGCGTGGCGCGCATCGATCCGCCGGCCGGCACCTACCCCAACGCGACCGAGCGCCGCCAGCACCAGATCGCCATCCAGGGCCTGCTGGCGCCGACCGAGCAGCTGGACGGCACGTTGCTGTCGTCGCGGTTCCCGGCCCTGGACGCGCCCGCGGTGGCCGTCGACATCTACCGCGGCGACACCGGCCTGGACACCGGACGCCCCCAGTCGCTGTTCACCCTGGATCCCCGGCTGATCGAGCAGGGCCGGCTGACCAAGGAGAAGCGGGTCAACCTGCGCGCGGGCCAGGCGGTCCGGATCGACCAGGGGCCGGCGGCGGGCACCGAGATCCGCTTCGTCGGCGCCGTCCCGTTCGTCAACCTCCAGGTTTCCCACGACCCGGGCCAGACCTGGGTGCTCGTCTTCGCGATCACCATGATGGGCGGCCTGCTGGTGTCGCTGCTGGTGCGCCGCCGCCGGGTGTGGGTCCGTCTGACGCCCGACGCCGGCGGGGCACCCGGTACGGTGAACGTCGAGCTGGGCGGGCTGGCGCGCACCGACAACTCCGGGTGGGGCGACGAGTTCGAGCGATTGACCGAGCGGTTGCTGGACGGACTGGAGGCCGGCCGCGCCGAGACGCCCCCCGCGTCCCAAAGGAGTTCTCAGGTGGACGTCACATGAACACGCTGCACGTCAACATCGAGCTGGCGCGCTACTCCGACTGGGCGTTCACGTCGGCCGTCGTCGCGCTCGTCATCGCGCTGCTGCTGCTGGCCTTCGAGCTGGCGTACGCCGGCGGGCGCCGAGCCGACCAGCGCGACCGGGTGCTGGCCGGCGCGGTCAGCGCCGACTCCGCCACCCCCGGCGTGGTCGAACAGACCACCCAGCGCCCGCTCGACGAGCGCGTCGGGCGCGCCGGGTTGTCCGTGGTGTACCTGGGCACCGGCCTGCTGCTGGCCTGCCTGGTGCTGCGCGGCCTGGCCACGGTGCGGGTGCCGTGGGGCAACATGTACGAATTCATCAACCTGACCTGCCTGTGCGGGTTGATCGCCGGGGCGGTCGTGCTACGCCGCCCCCAATACCGCCCGCTGTGGGTCTTTCTGCTGCTGCCGGTGCTGATCCTGCTCACGGTGTCCGGACGCTGGCTCTACACCAACGCCGCGCCGGTGATGCCCGCGCTGCAGTCCTACTGGCTGCCCATCCACGTGTCGGTGGTCAGCCTGGGATCCGGCGTGTTCCTGGTCGCCGGGATCGCCAGCATCCTGTTCCTGCTGCGCACCTCGCGGCTCGGTGATCCCGACACCGACAGCGCTCCGGCCCGGCTGGTGCGGCGCTTCCCGGACGCGGAAACCCTGGACCGCATCGCCTACCGCACCACGATCTTCGCGTTCCCGGTGTTCGGCTTCGGTGTCATCTTCGGGGCCATCTGGGCCGAGGAAGCCTGGGGCAGGTATTGGGGCTGGGACCCCAAAGAGACCGTGTCCTTCGTCGCGTGGGTGATTTACGCCGCCTACCTGCACGCCAGGTCGACCGCCGGGTGGCGGGACCGCAAGGCCGCCTGGATCAACGTCGCGGGGTTCGTGGCGATGGTCTTCAATTTGTTCTTCGTTAATCTGGTGACTGTCGGCCTGCATTCTTATGCGGGCGTGGGGTGAGACCGAACTAGCCGAACAGGCGCCCCGACCAGCGCACACAACGGAATAGCGCACAACCAAGCGCACAACAAGGGGGAATGCAGTGTCCGAGCATCCAACGGCGGGCGTGGGGGCGCCCGACCAACCAACCACGCAAATTCCCCCACAGACGTCACCGGCGGCCGGCCAGCAGGACGCGGCCCAACCGCCGTCGGAGTCGGGCGGCCCGGGTGCCGACGCCCCGACTCGCGCCTTCACCGGATTCCGCACCGAACGCCGCGTCCCCGGCCCCGAGCACCACCAGGAGGCGGCCCCGCCGACGGCGCCCCGGCCCGGCGCCATGCCGCCGTGGGACTCCACCCCGGTCACCGGCATCCCGCGCGTCGACCCGACGGCCTACGGCGCCTATTACGCCGGGCCCGACGCTCCGCCCACCCAGATGCAGGGGGCGCCGCAGCGCCCCGAGCACCTCCCGCACACGCCGTACCCGGAGCTGTCCACCGGCATGCTGCTGCGGCCCGTCCAGCCGCCGCCGTCCGACGGGTGGCGCCTGCTGCTGTACAAGGCCTCCGGCGGGCTGATCAACCTGGGCGAAAGCCCCCGCGCCAGCCGCTACAACAACCTGGTCGCCCAGGTGAACCGGCCGTTGCGGGGCTCGTATCGGGTGGCGTTCCTGTCGCTGAAGGGCGGCGTCGGCAAGACAACGATCGCCGCGACGCTGGGCGCCACCTTCGCCTCCATCCGCGGTGACCGGGTGGTGGCCGTGGACGCCAACCCCGACCGCGGCACGCTGAGCCAGAAGATCCCGCTGGAGACGGCCGCGACCGTGCGTCAGCTGCTGCACGACGCCGGAACCATCGAGCGCTACAGCGACGTGCGCCGCTACACCTCGAAGGGGCCCAGCGGTCTGGAGGTGCTCGCGTCGGAGACGGACCCCGCCATCTCGGAGGCGTTCAGCGCCGAGGACTACGCGCGGATCCTGGACATCCTGGAACGGTTCTACGGCCTGGTGCTCACCGACTGCGGCCCCGGCCTGTTGCACTCGGTGATGAAGTCGGTGCTGGACAAGGCCGACGCCCTGGTCGTGGTCAGCTCGGCCTCCATCGACGGCGCGCGCAGCGCGTCGGCCACGCTGGACTGGCTGGACGCCCACGGCCACGAAGACCTGGTCCGCAATTCGATCGCGGTGATCAACGGGGTGCGCCCGCGCCCCGGCAAGGTCGACATGAACAAGGTGATCGACCACTTCTCCCGGCGCTGCCGCGCGGTCCAGCTGGTGCCGTTCGACCCGCACCTGGAGGAGGGCGCCGAGATCGACCTGGAGCGGTTGCGGCGTCCGACCCGCGAGGCGCTCACCGAGCTGGCCGCGATCGTCGCCGACGGCTTCCCCGGCGACCAGCGCAACCCGGGCGTCCTGGGCTAGCGGGCCGCCGCCATCTGAGCTAGCGCGGGTTGTTGTCGCCGTGGCCCAACCGCCGCAGGAAATCCGGATCGTCGTCGGGCCCGATGACGCGGGTCTTCGGTCGATTGGCCTGGGACCGCGCCGCACGCCATCCGACGTAGATCAGCGTTCCCAAAATCACGACGAGCAGCAGGTAGAGCACACAACACCTCCTTCGGGCGAATATACCCGCGCCGTAGGCTTTGGCTGTGTCACAAGAAGGTAGCGACAACAGCACTGGGGGCCCGGGCAACGACGGCGGCGGCGAGAGCGCCGAGAACCACGTCGTCGTCCCCGTTTTGGCATACATGGCGGCGCGGTTGCTGCTGGCGGTCGTGCTCACCGCCGTGATCTACGGCGTCGCGCGGCTGGCGGGCATCACGCAATTCCCCCTCGTGGTGGCGGCGCTGTTCGCCCTGGTCATCGCGATGCCGTTGGGCATCTGGGTGTTCGGGCCGCTGCGCCGACGCGCCACCGCGGCGCTGGCGGTCGCCGGTGAACGGCGCCGACGGGAGCGCGAGCTGCTGCAGGCCCGGCTGCACGGGGACGCAACGCCCGACGAGCCGCGCGACGACGGGTGACGGGTCAGCCGTTGGGCAGCCGGACGACCTGGGCGGCATAGCTCAGGCCGGCGCCGTAACCGATCAGCAGGGCCAGGTCGCCGGCCTTGGCGGCCCCGGTCGCCAGCACCTCGGCCATGGCCAACGGGATGGACGCCGCCGAGGTGTTGCCGGTGTGCTCGATGTCGTTGGCGATCACCGCGTCCGGCCGCAACTCGAGGCTCTTGGCCAAAATCTCGTTGATTCGGCTGTTGGCCTGGTGCGGCACGAAGACGTCGATCTCGTCGGGCCGGATCCCCGCCGCGTCCATGGCCTGCTGGCCGACCTTGCCCATCTCGAAAGCCGCCCAGCGGAAGACCGCGCTGCCCTCGAGCCGCAGGAAGGGGCGCGGGCCGGTGGGATTCTCCAGGTAGTCGAGCCAGTCGATGTCCTGGCGGATGGCGCTGGCCTGGTTGCCGTCACTACCCCAGACGGTCGGCCCGATGCCCTGCGTGGGCGTCTCGCCCACCACCACGCCGGCCGCGCCGTCGGCGAAGATGAAGCAGTTGCTCCGGTCTTGCATGTCGATCGTGGGGGACAGCTTCTCCGAGCCCAGGACCAGCACCCTGGCGGCGGTCCCACCGCGGATCATGTCGGCCGCGACGCCCAGCGCGTACCCGAACCCGGCGCAGCCCGCCGAGATGTCGAAGGCGGGCACCCCGGTGGCGCCCAACGCCGCCGCGACCGCGGGGGCGCATGCGGGGGTCTGCAGGAGATGGGTGCTGGTGGCCACGATGACGCAGTCGATGTCGGACGCCTCGAGGGACGCCTTGGCGATCGCCTCCCGCCCGGCCTCGGTCGCCATCGAGGCGGCGGATTCGTCGCGCGCGGCGAACCGGCGCGTCTTGATCCCGGTGCGCGAATAGATCCACTCGTCGGAGGAGTCGATGTTTTCGCAGAGCTCGTCGTTTGTCACCACGCGTTCGGGGCGGTATGACCCGACGCTGAGCAAGCCGATGTTGGTGGGCCCGCTGGTCGCGGAAATCTGCTTCATTGCGGTCCTTCGCTATCCCCGGGGCAGACGCAAAAGTACCGCAAAAGCGCGGTTTTCGGGTGCCTTTACGTCTGCTCGCACTCTAGGTACCCATAGCCAGCGCCGCCGCCACCGCGATCGCCCACACCACCATCGCCAGGCCGGTATCGCGCAGCACCGGGATCAGCTCCGGGCCGCCGCGGCCGGATCGCACCGGGGCCATGGCGCGCAGGGCCAGGGGCGTGGCCACCAGCCCCACGGCGCACCACGGCGTGGCCACCACGAGCACCAGGGTCAGCACTGCGGCGGTGCCCAGCAGCGCCTGATACAGGATGCGGGTGCGGGCATCGCCCAACCGCACCGCGAGGGTGACCTTGCCCGACCGCGCGTCGGTGGGGATGTCGCGCAGGTTGTTGGCCACCAGCACCGACGAGGACAGCGCCCCGATCGACACCGCCAGCAGCAGGCCCACCCAGTCCACCCGCAGCGCCTGCGTGTACTGGGTGCCGAGCACGGCGACGAGGCCGAAGAACAGGAACACCGCGACCTCGCCAAAACCGGCGTAGCCGTAGGGTTTCGAGCCGCCGGTGTACAGCCACGCCCCGGCGATGCAGGCGGCGCCGACCGCGATCAGCCACGGCGCGCTGCACAGCGCCAGCGCTAACCCGGCGAGCGCCCCGATCGTCAGGCTCGCGACGGCGGCGCCCAGCACCGCGCGCGGGGCCGCGAGCCGGGAGCCGACCAGGCGCACCGGGCCGGCCCGGTCGTCATCGGTGCCGCGGATGCCGTCGGAGTAGTCGTTGGCGTAGTTGACGCCAACGGTCAGTGCGAGCGCGACGGCCAGCGCCAGCAGCGCCTTCCACCACACCGCGGATCCCAGCCAGGCCGCGGCGCCGGTGCCGGCGACGACCGGCGCCACCGCGTTGGGCAACGTCCGCGGCCGCGCACCGGAAACCCATTGCCCGAGATTGGCCACAACGCCATCCTGCCAGGGTGCGGGCCGCGCGGCCGCGCGCCCCGCACCCGCGGTCACGCCGACGTCATGGCCCACAATGGTCGGATGCTCGGAGTCATCGGCGGCAGCGGCTTTTACACCTTCTTCGGATCCGACGCCGAGGACGTCACGGTCGACACCCCCTACGGAGCGCCCAGCGCCCCGGTCACCGTCGGCGCCGTCGAGGGACACGACGTCGCGTTCCTGCCCCGTCACGGCGCCAAGCACGAATTCTCCGCGCACACCGTGCCGTACCGGGCCAACATGTGGGCCCTGCGCAAACTCGGCGTGCGGCGGGTGCTCGCGCCGTGCGCGGTCGGCAGCCTCAAACCCGAACTCGGCCCGGGCTCCATCGTGGTGCCCGATCAGCTGGTCGATCGCACCCGGGGCCGCGCCGACACCTATTTCGACTCCGGCGGCATCCACGTCGACTTCGCCGATCCGTACTGCCCGACGCTGCGCGGCGCGGTCACCGAGGTCCCCGACGTGGTCGACGGCGGCACCATGGTGGTGATCCAGGGCCCGCGCTTTTCCACCCGCGCCGAAAGCCGGTGGTTCGCCTCGGCCGGGTTCGCGCTGGTGAACATGACCGGATACCCGGAGGCGGTGCTCGCCAGGGAGCTCGAAATCTGTTACGCGGCAATCGCTTTGGTCACAGACCTGGACGCCGGCGTGAGCGCCGGCGAGGGCGTGCGGACCGTCGACGTGTTCGCCGAATTCGAACGCAACATCGGACCCTTCAAGGCGCTGGTGCGCGCGGCCATCGGCCGGGTCGCCGCCGACCGCACCTGCACGCACTGCCTGCCGCACACCGGCGTGACGCTGCCCATCGAGCTGCCGTGAGGGTGCTGTTGACCGGCGCGGCCGGGTTCATCGGCTCGCGGGTGGGCGCCGCGCTGCGCGCCGCCGGCCACGACGTCGTCGCCGTCGATATTCTGCTGCCCGCCGCGCACGGCCCAAATCCGGTGCTGCCGAAGGGATGTCACCGGGTCGACGTGCGCGACGCCGACGCGCTGGCCCCGCTGCTGGACGGCGTGGACGTGGTGTGTCATCAGGCGGCGATGGTGGGCGCGGGGGTGGACGCCGCCGATGCGCCCGCCTACGGCGGCCACAACGATCTGGCCACCACGGTGCTGCTGGCGCAGATGTTCGCCGCCGGGGTGCGGCGCCTGGTGCTGGCGTCGTCGATGGTGGTGTACGGGCAGGGGAGTTATCACTGCCAGCGGCACGGACGCGTGGAGCCGCTGCCGCGGCGGCGCGCGGACCTCGACGCCGGGACCTTCGAGCACCGGTGCCCGGTCGGCGGGGGGGAGCTGGCCTGGCGCCTCGTCGGCGAAGACGCCTGCCTGCGGCCGCGCAGCCTGTACGCGGCCAGCAAGACCGCGCAGGAGCATTACGCGCTGGCCTGGTCGGAGGCCACCGGCGGCTCGGTGGTGGCGCTGCGCTACCACAACGTCTACGGCCCCGGCATGCCCCGCGACACCCCGTATTCGGGGGTGGCGGCGATCTTCCGGTCATCGCTGGAAAAGGGCGATCCGCCAAGGGTTTTCGAGGACGGCGGTCAGATGCGCGACTTCGTGCACGTCGATGACGTGGCCGCCGCCAACGTCGCGGCGCTGCAACATGACGAGGGTTTTCTCGCGGCCAATGTCTGCTCGGGGCAACCCATTTCGATCTTGGAGGTGGCCGCCGCGCTGTGCGAGGCGCGGGGCGGTTCGCTGTCCCCGGTGATCACCGGCCAGTACCGCAGCGGCGACGTGCGCCACATCGTCGCCGACCCGTCCCGGGCCGCCGAGGTGCTGGGGTTTCGCGCGGCCGTCCTACCGCGCGACGGGTTACGCGAATTCGCGTTCGCGCCGCTGCGCTGAACCGCTACGCCTGCGGCGGGCGGTAGATCTGCGGCTTCGGAACCGGTATCTGCCGCGTGCCGGAGTCGTCGCCGCGAAAGATCCTGGGCGAGCCGGCCAGCGGCGGTATCTCCGCGGTGGGCGGGTCGCTCTCGGGGCCCCCGGTGGGGATGCGGGTAGTGGCCGCGGCCGACGGCGCGGCGGCCTGGCCCACCCGCACCCGGGTCGTCGGTGCCGCCGCATTGGCGTCGGCCGCGCGCCTGCGGGCGGCGCGGCGAGCCAGCCGTCGCCCGCGCAGTTGCCCGGCCACGACGGCGGCCGCCAGGATGCCCAGCGCCAGGCCGCACAGCGTCACGTCGAAGGTGCTGGTGATCTGCTGGGCGAGATCGTTGCCGTAGACCGGGTGCCGCGCAGGCGAATTGGGCGATTCCGCGAACCGCGGCGCCAGCGCGACGCCGACGATCACGCGGGCGACGCTGAGGGCGACGACCAGCCCGCACAGCGACGTGACCAGTCGCGCGGAGAGGTTGGCCAGGCTGCGGCGCAGCCAGATCGCCAGGGCCGCGGTCACCAGATCGAAGACGGCCAGCACGACGCTGTCGTACCGGGAGAACGGATAGTTCAGGACGATGCCGACAACGAGGTCGGTGAGCCGCATCGCGATCGACCCCACGGCCCAAACGGCGATGAGCAGCAAGCCGTTTCGGGTCGCCGCGCGCCACGCGGATTCCTCCGTCGGCGACGGGTTTCGCTGACCGAACAGGGCCCGCGGCGCGAAGATGGCCGCGCCGGCGGCCCACGCCAGGTAGCCCTCGAACCCGACGCCGGCGGTCGAGGTGTTCTGCGCGATGCCGTGGAACGCGTCGAGGTCGCGACCGGCGGGCAGGATCCACACCAGAATCCCCGCGATTAACGTCGACGCGCCGAGCGCGACGGTGGTCAGCCGGCTCGCGCGGGTGCGCTGCAGCAGCCACCTCGAGGCGACCAGGACCGCGACCAGCGCCACCACCCCGTACACCACCGCGGTGGCGATCACCGCGACGTTCTGCTTGCCGAATTCGGCCGCGCCGCTGGTGCTTTGCAGCGCGTAGCGCACCCGCCAGTACAGGTTGAAACCGAAGCTGAGCACCGCCGCGAGCATCGACACCGCGCCGATGATCCGGGCGGACCGGTGCCAACCGGTGTACTCGTCACCCGCCGGGACCGCCGGCACCGCTTGGGCACTCAACAACGCGCCGGCGACGCCGACCCACGCCCCCGGCCCCACGCCACCTGGCACGGTGACCGTGCCCCCGAACCGCACGGTCTCGTACGCGTCGAACACGACGAATCCGAGCACCAGCAGCAGATAGGGGACGTTGAGCGCCAGCCGAAGCCGCGCCCCGGGCCGCGCGCCGGACGACCTCCACGACCCGGCCACCGCGAGGGCGGCGACGGCCAGCACCGTGACGGCGAGCAGCAGCGCGAACAGGGCCGGATTGCTGTCGGGAATCCCGACGCCGAAGTACAGATTCCAGGGCAGGAACACGGCGACGACCAGCAGCACCGCCGCGGTCGCGTCGCTGACGATGGCCCGGCGCCGTCCCGTCCCCCCGGCGGCGGGCGCCGTGGCGCCCGTGGCGTGCGGGCGGATGATGCGGGGCGCGGGCGCCTGCTGGGCCCGGGCCCCGATGGGGCCGGTTGGCGTGTCGTCGCTGCTCTGGCTCACCATGCCCCCCGGGATTCAAGGACAACCAATTTCGGCGCAGTTGCCGGTGTCCGGCGGGGGAATACCCTGCCGAGCCGCCTGCACTGCTCGCTTGCGAACATATTCTCCGTTCGGCTGCCGTGGCGGTGGCGGGGACCGGCCGCGGCGCGGAGGCGATTCCGCGGCGACCGTCCTGTCATTCGAAAAGCTGGTTACGCTGCGCTAGTAGGCGAACCTTGTCGCCGAATGACTGACACTGCCGACGGTATCGCAAGTGTAATGATGCCGGGACATTGCTGGCCGCGGGGTGGCCAGGGTGAAGGAGAAGCGGGATGGACGTGGTTTTGGGGGTCGCGGTCACCGGTCCCGTCGCCCGCTTGGCGCTCCTAGGGCCGGGCGCCCAGGGCACCGACGTGATCGACCAATCCGTCATCGATCTCGCGGACAATCCGCTCGACACGCTCACCGAGACCGTGGTCGGCACCAATCGCTTGTTGGCCGACGAGAACCACCGGCTGGTCGGCACCCGGCTGTGCTGGTCCGACGATCCCCGGGCCGACCAGTTGCGGCGGGCGCTGGAGGATTCCGGCGTGCACAACGTCGCGGTGCTCTCCGAGTCGCAGGCGGTGGCCGCCCTGATGCGCGCGGCCGGGCGGCCCGGCGCCGCGCTGGTGATGGACGACGCGACTGCCACCCTGTCGGTGGTCGGCCCGGACACCGGCGATCCCGACGCGCCGCCGACCGTGTTGGCCAGCCAGCCGCTGACCGGCGCCGCGGGCCCAGACGCCACCGCCGCGTTCCAGACGATGATGGCGAACCTCGGCACGCATCCCGATGCGCCGGGCGAGGTGTATCTGATGGGCGCCTCGCCCGACCTCAACCGCGTCGCCGACGAATTGCGCGACGCGTCCACCATGCGGGTGCAGGTCGCCGAGGACCCCACGTTCGCGCTCGCGCGCGGCGCCGCGATCGCCGCGGCGGCGGCGTCCGCGGGGGACGCGACGGCCATGGCGCCGGCGGTCGGCCTGACCGGTGACGCCACCGCGATGGCGCCCGCGGTCGGGGATGCCACCGCGATGGCCCCCGCGGCGGGCCTCACCGGGGATGAGACGACGGTCGTGCCCGCGCCGGACGCCGAGGAGCCGCAGCTTGCGTATTCGATGGCCGACGAGGGCGGGGTCTATCCGGGCGAGATGGACGAGTACGACCCCGAATTCGACGACTACGACTTCGGCGAGGACTTCGGCGAGGACGCCGATGTCGATGAGGCCGCGCCGACCAAGCTGTCGCGGCGATCGCTGGTGATCGGCAACGCCGTGATCGCCTTCGCGGTCATCGGATTGGCGTCGCTGGCCACCGCGATCGCCGTCGCCGTTGAACCGACCGCCAGCCGGCAGCCGGTGGTGGGTGTGCAGAACGGCACTCCGGGCAAGTTCATGCCGATCCTGCCGAGCCAGCAGCAGGCGCCGCTGCCCCCGCCGCCGGCCGAGGCGCCCAACGCCGGGTTCCAGGGCGGCACCGTCCCGGCTCCCGAGCACGTGGCGCCCCCGTCCGGAGGGGGCCCGCAGGTCGCTCCGGTTCCCGAGGCGCCGAGCAACCCCGGTGTCGTGCCCAACCCCGATCCGGGTTGGGCGCCGCGCCCGAATCCCATTGTGCCGGTTCCCATTCCGATTCCCATTCCGATCCCGGGGTGGCAACCGCCCTACAACCCGCCGTATAACCCGACGACGCCCTACACGCCGCCGACCACCACGCCGTCCCAGCCTCCGACGACCACGTATTCGCCTCCGACGACGACGTATTCGCCTCCGACGACGACGTACGAACCGCCCACCACCACCTACTCGCCCCCGACCACCACGTACTCGCCCCCGACGACGACGTATTCGCCCCCGACGACGACGTATTCGCCCCCGACGACGACGTATTCGCCTCCGACGACCACGTACGCGCCGCCGAGCACCAAGGCAACCACCCAACCGCCGGTGCAGACGCACACCCAGCAGACCGCACCGCCGACGCACTCGCAGCAGCCGCTGTTCCCGCAGGAACCCCGCCCCCGCCGCGGGTTCTGACGCGTGCCTGACACCGGCGACCTGGTCACGGTGGTCCTGCCCTGCCTCAACGAGGAGGAGTCGCTGCCGGCCGTGCTGGCCGCCATCCCGGCCGGATACCGGGCGCTGGTGGTCGACAACAACAGCACGGACGACACCGCCGGGGTCGCCGCGCGCCACGGCGCCCGGGTCGTCACCGAACCGCGGGCCGGGTACGGCTCGGCCGTGCACGCGGGCGTCGTGGCCGCGACGACCCCGATCGTGGCGGTCATCGACGCCGACGGCTCGATGGACGGCGGCGACCTGCCACGGCTGGTCGCCGCGCTCGAGCAGGGCGCCGACCTGGTGACCGGCCGGCGCCGGCCGGTGCCCGGGCTGCACTGGCCGTGGGTGGCCCGCGTGGGCACCGTCGTCATGAGCTGGCGGCTGCGCACCCGCCATGGCCTGCCGGTGCACGACGTCGCGCCCATGCGGGTCGCCCGGCGCGAGGCGCTGTTGGGGCTGGGCGTCGCCGACCGCCGATCGGGTTATCCGCTGGAACTCTTGGTGCGCGCCGCGGCCGCCGGCTGGCGCGTCGTCGAACTCGACGTCAGCTACGGCCCGCGCACGGGCGGCAAGTCGAAGGTCAGCGGATCGCTGCGCGGCAGCATCACCGCGATCCTCGACTTCTGGAAGGTGATCTCGTGACCGCCCTGCCGGTGACCCTGCTGGTGGTCGCCAAAGCGCCCGAGCCGGGCCGGGCCAAGACGCGGCTCGCGGCGAGCGTCGGGGACCGGGTGGCCGCCGAGATCGCCGCCGCCGCATTGCTCGACACGCTGGACGCGGTGGCCGCCGCGCCGGTGGCGGCGCGGGTTGTCGCGCTCACCGGCGACCTGGACCGCGCCGCGAGCGCCGCCGACATCCGGCGACGACTGGCGTCCTTCACCGTGATCGCCCAGCGCGGCGACGATTTCGCCGCAAGGCTCGCCAACGCGCACGCCGACGCGTCGTCGGACGGCCTGCCGGTGCTGCAGATCGGGATGGACACTCCCCAGGTCACCGCCGAGTTGTTGACCGGCTGCGCGCGCCGGCTGCTCGAGGTCCCGGCCGTGCTCGGGCCGGCCCGCGACGGCGGTTGGTGGGTGCTGGGCGTGGGCGCCCCGGCGATGGCCCAATGCCTGCGCACCGTTCCGATGTCGACGCCCGACACCGGGGAGCTGACGCTGAAGGCATTGCGCAACAACGGTATTGACGCCGCGACGGTGCAGATGCTGGCGGACGTCGACATCGTCGACGATGTCGCGGCGGTGCGCGAGGCCTGCGGGCCCGACAGCCGCTTCGCGCGGGTCACCCGCGCGGCCGGGCTGTAACCGCCCCTACCAGTTCGTCAAGATGATCGTGTTGAGCGCCACGGCGCCGACGGCGTTGAGCGCCAGCCAGATCCGGTGCGACCGGACCGGCAGCAGCGCGGCGGCCGCGGTGAGCCAGATGGTGAACGGCAGCCAGATGCGTTCCACCTCGGCCTTGCTGAGCATGCTCAGGTCCGCGCACACTATCGCGGCCAGCACGCCCAACAGCACCAGGTGAAACCCGGAGCGGCGACGGATGGCGTCCCCGTCGAACACCCGCCCGAGGCCGGCGACACCGCCCAAGCCGATCGCGCAGACCACGCACGCCAGGTTGGCCCAGCTCCAATACTGAAAAGGCCGGTCCTTGGCGATGCCCTGCCAATAGCGTTGCTGCACAAGGTGATAGCCGTCGAACCAGTAGAACCCCGCGACGGCGAAGGCCACCGCCACCCCGATCGCGGCCAGGGCCGCCGGGCCGAGCGCCCGCAGGATCGCCCTCCAGTCCGCCGCGGAGGCCAACACCGCCGCCGCCGGCAGGCCCATCAGCATCAGGCCGTAGTTGCAGAACACGCCCCAGCCCAGCAGCAGCCCGGCGGCCGCGGCGGTCAGGGCGGGGAACCGGACCGGGCGGTGCACCGCCACGGCCAGGAGCGCGATACCCCACGCGGCCACCCCGGCGAAGTATCCGTCGGCGGAGACGGCCACCCAGATCGCCGTCGGTGCCAGCGCCACGAACGGGGCGGCCCGCCGCGCGGTCGCCTCGTCCGCCAGCGCGCGCACCGCGATCACCACCGCGGCGGCGGCGCTGGAGCCGACCAGCAGGCACAGCAGCCCGGCCCAGGCGCCGCCGTGCAAACCCATGCGGTCCAGCCAGACGAACGTCAGCAACGCGCCGGGCGGATGCCCCGACACGTGGGTGGTCCACGAATGCGGTTGGTAGTCCACGATCCGGCTGGCGAACGTGCGCAGTGTGGCTGGAATGTCGGTGATGCCCGGCACCTGCGACAGGTATTCGTCGCGGGTGGTCAGCCGGCCGGCGAAGCCGCGCTGCCAGCCGTCGATCATCGCCAGCGCGAACGCCCACCCGCCGGCGAGCGCCCAGCTGCCCAGCGTCAACGCGCGCCACGAAAGCCGTTGCGCCAGAATCGGTCCCCACGCGACGGCGGCGACGGCCAGGGCGATGGCCGGGCCGGTTCCCCAGCCGGCGTGGATCAGCCATTCGCCGAAGATCGGCGCGGCGCCGGCGTGGGTGGCGAACTGTTCCCGCCCGACGTCGAGGCGCGGCCGCACCCCCGGGTTCATCCGCGGCAGCAGGAACGCCGCCGCCACCAGCGCCGCCCCGGCCACGGCCGCGACGGCGTCCCGCACTGCCTCCCGTCGAGCGAGCCTCACGGACGCACAGCCTATTGATCGCTCGCGCCGGCGAAGCGGCGCACCAACGCCGCGCGGTCGACCTTGCCGATGCCGCGGCGCGGCAGCGCGTCGACCAAGTGCACCTCGCGCGGCGCGGCGGTGGCGTCCAGGGTGCGTGTCACGTGGGCGCGCAGCGCGTCCAGGGTCGGCGGCACGCAGCCGTCCTTCAGCACGATCGCGGCGACCACCCGTTGCCCCAGGCGTTCGTCGGGCAGCCCGAACACCGCGCACTCGCTCACGGCGGGGTGGCGGCACAGCGCCGCCTCGACGGGTTGCGGCAGCACGGTCAGCCCGCCGGTGCTGATCGCGTCGTCGGCGCGGCCCAGGACGGTCAGCACGCCCGCGCCGTCGAGGGCGCCGAGGTCGCCGGTCGCGAACCAGCCGGGCTCGGCGAACGGGTCCGGGTCGACGGGATTGCGGTAGCCCTTGGCCACCGTCGCGCCGCCGATGACGATGCGCCCGTCGGCCACCTTCAGCCGCACCCCGGCGAGCGGGACGCCGTCGTACACGCACCCGCCGGCGGTCTCGCTCATGCCGTAGGTGCGCACCACGGTGATGCCGGCCGCGGCCGCGGCGTCCAGGACCGGTCGCGGGGCGGGCCCGCCGCCGAGCAGCACGGCGTCCAGTTCGGCGAGGGCCGCCGCGGACGCCGGGTCGGTGAGCGCCTTGGCCAACTGCGCGGCGACCAGCGAGGTGTATCGCCGGCCGGGGCCCAAAGCGCCGATGGCCCTGGGCAATTCGGCGACATCAAATCCTGCGGAGACGTCCACCTCGACCGGCGTCGTTCCGGCGAGCAGGCTGCGGACCAGCACCTGCACCCCGGCGATGTGGTGTGGCGGCAAGGCGAGCAGCCAGCTGCCCGGCCCGCCGAGACGGTCGTGGGTGGCCGCGGCGCTGGCCCGCAGCGCGGCGGCGGTCAGCAGGGCGCCCTTCGGGGTGCCGGTGGTTCCCGACGTGGCCGCCACCAAGGCGACGTCGTCGTCGATCGCCTCCCCGACCCGCAGCCCCGCCCGCAGCGCTTCCGACTCGCGGTCGTCACCGACGGCCACCAGCGCGGGGTCGCGTCCCTCCAGCACGCCTTCCAAGGCGGGTACCAGCGTCCCGACCGCCGAGCCCGGCGGGACGTGCAGCGCGCGCAGTACGGCTATGCGGGGTCCCCGGCCTGGTCGGCGTCGTCGAACGGCCAGCCCTGGGCCGCCAACCGCACCCGCACCCGCTCGACGTCCTCGGGCGAGGGCAGCTCGTCGGTGATCTGGGTGATCAGCACGCCGATGTCGACGTCGTCGAACTCGCCGCGCCGAACCAGCTCGCAAGCCACGGCCTTGGCTTCGCCGTTGGACAACCGGCGGGCCAGCAGCGCGAGCACCGGGAACGTGTCGGTGGGTGGCACGCCGTCGGGGTAACCCGCGCGGAGCCACGAAACGATGGAATTGAGAAATCCATTCACGCGGATACAGCTCTCCCCGGCGTCCGGTTCGCCAACTCGGTGGGCAACTCGGTGGGCATTGAACGATGCTACTTGGGTTTCGCTCCGAGTAGCGGATAGCCAGTGTGATGGGCGATGAAGTCCCGGGCAATGTAGAGCAAGGCCAGCACGATCACCGCGATGACCAGCGCGTAGATGGTCCACGCCAGTGCGGTCAGCATCGGGTTGCGCCTCGGGGCCGAGCCGTTGCTGGCGCCGTCCAGATTGATGTCGCCGGCACCCGCGGACTGCAGCCGGATCCCGAGGGCGAACAACCCCGGCAGGGCGGCGCCGGCCAGCATGGCGAAGAGCAGAATCTTCAGGCTGGCCTGGTAGTTGAACCAGTCGCCGATGTGGCTCATGAGGCGTTCGCTTTCAGCGACGGGTCGTCGGAGTCGTACCGGGTGGACATGTCGCCGAACGGGGGCCCGGTGTGGGTGGGCGGGCGCCGGTCGTCGGCCGTGTCCAGCCCGCTGGTCAGATCGCCCTTCCATTCGGCGTTGACGTTGTGGTGGTCGACCTTGACCTTGCGCGACCGGATGTAGATGGTGGCCGAGACCGCGACCAGCAGCGCGAAACCGACGATCGCGCCGGGGTAGCCGCCGATCAGGTGCACGATCTCGTAGGTGAAGGCGCCGACCAGCCCGGCCAGCGGGAGGGTGACCAGCCAGGCGACCCCCATGCGGCCGGCGACGCCCCAGCGGACCTCGCCGCCGGGCTTGCCCAGCCCGCTGCCCAGCACCGAGCCGGTGCACACCTGAGTGGTCGACAGCGCGTAGCCGAAGTGGGCCGACAGCAGGATCACCGCGGCCGAGGAGGACTCGGCGGCCATGCCCTGCGGCGACTGGATCTCGACCAGGCCCTTGCCCAGGGTGCGGATGATGCGCCACCCGCCGAGGTAGGTGCCGGTCGCCATCGCCAGCGCGCAGCTGACGATGACCCACAGCGGCGGCATGGTGGCGGTCTTGCTGACCGAGCCGTAGGAGATCAGCGCCAGGAAGATGATGCCCATCGTCTTCTGGGCGTCGTTGGTGCCGTGCGCCAGCGAGACGAGCGACGCCGACCCGATCTGGCCGCGCCGGAAGCCCGCTTCGGTGCGCGCCTTCGGGACGCCGCGGGTGATCCGGTAGACCAGCCAGGTGGCGACCGCGCCGATCGCGATCGCCAAAATCGCCGACACGACGGCCGGGATGATGGCCTTGGAGATCACGCCCTTCCAGATCACCCCGTGCGCGCCGACGGCGGCGATCGTGGCGCCGACGATGCCGCCAATCAAGGCGTGCGACGAACTCGAGGGGATACCGAGGAGCCAGGTCAGCAGGTTCCAGACGACGCCGCCGACCAGGCCGGCGAACACGAGTTCCAGCGTCACGATGTTGGCGTCGATGAGGCCCTTGGCGATCGTCGCGGCCACCGCGGTGGACATGAACGCGCCCACCAGATTCAGTACCGCCGAGAGCAGAACCGCCGTTTTGGGCTTGAGCGCTCCACTGGCGATGGAGGTCGCCATCGCGTTGCCCGTGTCGTGGAAGCCGTTGGTGAAATCGAAAGCCAGTGCCGTGATTACGACGATGATCAAGAGGAACAATTGGATGTTCACAGGGCCTGATTCTGGTGGTAGGGGCAATCCATTGTCGAATGCGGCATGACCTGAAACGCGGGTTGACCTTGAGTCGTCGCCAGATGTTACCTCTCAGTTAACCGACGTTTCCCTGCCGTTCACCTCGGGTGTCGCGGCGCAGCGGGTGGTCCGCGGGGATCTGAAGGAAAATGAGCGTGATCCCGTCGGGGTCGAGCACGTGCATCTCGTGCAGGCCCCAGGGTTCCTGGCGTGCCTCGCGGGCGATCGACACGCCGCGACCGCGCAGCTCGGCCTGGGTCGCCTCGAGGTCGCGGACCTGCAGCCACAGCGCGCCGGGGAACGGGCCGCGGGAGTGGTCCGGGGAGCCGTATCCGGCCAGCTCCAGCAGCGACTGCCCCGCGAAAAATACTGTGCCGCCGCCGTATTCACGGGCTATCGCCAGGCCGATCTGGTCGCGGTAGAAGGCCAGCGACTGCTGATAGTCCGCCGGCCGGAGCAGCATCCGGCTGGCCAGGATCTCCATAGCCTCGTGTCTATCACACAGCCTGATCGAGCCCGGTCGGCTCAGCTGTCGCCCGTGCGATTGGGCTGGATTCGCTGGCGTTGCAGCATGGCGTTGACCCAGCGGGGGCCGAAGGTGTCCAGCGCCTTGGCCGCGATCGCCATCCGCGGTGCGATGCGCACCGGCCGGGTGCGGGCGGCGGTGATCATCCACTCGCCGGCCTCCTCCGGCGTCAGCGCCGGCATGCCCTCGTAGGCCTTCGTCGGCGCGATCATCGGGGTGGCCACCAGCGGGTAGTACAGCGTCGTGGAGTGCACACCCCGCTCGCCCCACTCGGTTTCGACGACCCGGCTCACCGTCGACAGCGCCGCCTTCGACGCGTTGTACACCGAGAACAGCGGTGAGGCCTCCGAGAGCACCCCCCACGTCGAGACGTTGATGATGTGGCCGTCGCCGCGCTCGATCATCCCCGGCGCCAGGCCGCGAATCAGCCGCAACGGCGCGTAGTAGTTGAGCACCATGGTGCGTTCGACGTCGTGCCAGCGTTCCAGCGACTCGGCCAGCGGCCGGCGGATGGAGCGGCCGGCGTTGTTGATCAGGATGTCGACGCCGCCGAGCCGCTTCTCGACGTCGGCGACGAGCGCGTCGACGGCGTCCATGTCCGAGACGTCGCACGCGATCGCCGTGGCCTCACCGCCGGCCGCGGTGATCCGCGCGGCCAGCGCGTCCAGCAGCTCCTGGCGCCGGGCGACGACCACCACCGTGGCGCCCTCGCGGGCGAACTGCTCGGCCGCGGCCTCGCCGATCCCCGACGACGCCCCGGTGAGCACGATGCGCTTGCCCGCCAGGTCGATCGGCTTGATCAGCGGCCGGTTGACCAGCACCTGCGGGGCCATGGGCGGTCGCATGGTGGCCAGCACCAGCTGGTCGGCGAACCGGCGTAGCGGACTCTTACTCACGGGACGCGAGTCTAGGCGGGCGGGCGGCCTCAGAAGTACCGGGGAAACCGGCTCCAGTCGGGGTCCCGCTTTTCTAAGAAGGCGTCGCGGCCCTCGACGGCCTCGTCGGTCATGTACGCCAGCCGGGTGGCCTCGCCCGCGAACAGCTGCTGGCCCACCAGGCCGTCGTCGAGCAGGTTGAACGCGAACTTCAGCATGCGTTGCGCCTGAGGGGATTTGGCGTTGATCTCGCGCGCCCACTGGATCGCTTCCGACTCCAGCTCCGCATGGTCGACGACGGCGTTGACCGCGCCCATGTGATGCATCTGCTCGGCGGTGTAGACCCGGCCGAGAAAGAAGACCTCGCGGGCGAACTTCTGGCCCACCTGGCGGGCCAGATACGCGCTGCCGTAGCCGCCGTCGAAGCTGCCCACGTCGGCGTCGGTCTGCTTGAACCGGGCGTGCTCGCGGCTGGCCAGGGTGAGGTCGCAGACCACGTGCAGGCTGTGCCCGCCGCCAGCCGCCCACCCGTTGACCAGGCAGATGACCACCTTGGGCATGAACCGGATCAGCCGCTGCACCTCGAGGATGTGCAGCCGGCCTGCGCGGGCGGGGTCGACGGTGTCGGCGGTCTCGCCGCTGGCGTACTGGTAGCCGCTGCGCCCGCGGATGCGCTGATCCCCGCCGGAGCAGAACGCCCAGCCGCCGTCCTTGGGGGAGGGGCCGTTGCCGGTCAGCAACACCACGCCCACGTCGGGGGACATCCGGGCGTGGTCGAGCACCCGGTAGAGCTCGTCGACGGTGTGCGGCCGGAACGCGTTGCGCACCTCGGGCCGGTTGAACGCCACCCGCACCGTCGCGTCGTCGACGTGCCGGTGGTAGGTGATGTCGGTCAGGTCGTCGAAGCCGTTGACGGGACGCCACGCCTGCGCATCAAAGGGGTTGTCGCTCAAGGGTTTTGAACTCCTATGCCGGGTCCAGGCGGAACGCGGCGCAGCGGCCGGCCAGCGCCTCGAACTCTTCGGGGCGCCCGTCGGTGACCAGGCCGGCCCGCTTCATGAAACCGACGCCGGTGGGCACCTCGGTGGGGAAGGCCCGCAGGATGGGCCGCGCGTCCTCGGGGGACAACTCGGCCATCCGCACCCGCTCGACGTGCCGGCCGCGGGCGATCGTCGCCTCGCCTGCCGCCCGCACGTTGGCCACCCAGTCGGCGCCGGGGAATCCGGCGACGACGTACCGCTCGCCGTCGAGGGTCATCGGGGTCACCGGGGTCGACCGCGCGGCGCCGGAGGTGCGGCCGGGCACGGTCAAGACGACCGGACTCTCACCGCCGAAACGCATTCCCAGCCGAGACATTCCGATGAAGACCTTGTTGGCCGGCTTCAGCCACCACGGCGGCCGGACACGGTTGGCGCTTCCCATAGGCAGCGACGTTACCTCTGGAAGGGCTCGACGCCATGAGGCTGGGGCTCCGTCGCGCCCACGGCGTCGAGCCGTGCCAGCGCGTCGGCGTCCAGGGACACGTCGGCCGCGCCGAGGTTCTCCTCGAGGTGGGTGATCGACCGGGTGCCGGGGATCAGCAACGTGTTCGGCGCGTGCGCCAGGATCCAGGCCAACCCGACCTGGGCGCCGGTGACGCCCAACTCCCCGGCGATGCCGGCCACCACCGGATCGTCGCCGACCTTCGGGAATCCCGGGAAGGCCGAACCGAGCGGGAAGTACGGCACCCACGCGATGCCCTCGGCCTTGCACAGCTCGAGCGTCGCTTCTTGCGAGCGGTCCAGCAGGCTGTAGGCGTTCTGCACGCAGACGATTCCGGCGGGCAGCGCGCGCTGCACCACCTCGAGCGGCACGGCGCTGATCCCGATCCCGCCGATCTTGCCCTCGTCGCGCAGGGCGATCATCTCGGCGAGTTGGTCATCGAGGTCGACGACCTGGTCGCCCTCGGCGGCCAGTCCCGGACCGAGATCGAGCCGGCGCAGGTTGACCACCGGAATCCGGTCCAGACCGAGTTGGCGCAGGTCGTCTTCCACGGCGGCGCGCAGCTCGGCCGGCTTCTGGGCGGCGGCCAGCGGAATGGGTTGGTCGCCGGTATAGCGGGCGCCGACCTTGCTGACGATGACGAGGTCGTCCGGGTAGGGCGCCAGCGCCGCGCGGATCCGGCGGTCCACCTCGCCGGGGCCGTAGAACGACGCGGTGTCGATGTGGTTGACGCCGAGTTCGATCGCGCGCCGCAGCACGGCGGCCGCGTCCTGCGGGGACGCCTCGAACAGTTGCATGGCGCCGTAGCCCATCCGGGCGACGTCCGCCGTGCCGAGAGTGCCGATGCCGCCGGGCCGGGGTTGGTCTGTCATGGTGCTCCCTTGATCGTGAGAGACTGGAGAATGCGGAGGGTCCTCCGCTTTCGTCAGAGTAGCAGAACCGGAGGAGCCTCCGCTTTGGTCGGAAGATCGGATGCGCGCCGCAATCGCGAACGGCTGCTGGAGGCGGCCACCGCGGCATTCACCGAGCACGGCGGCTCGGTGTCGCTCGAGTCCATCGCCCGCGACGCGGGGGTGGGGATCGGCACGCTCTACCGCCATTTCCCGAACCGCGAGGCGCTGGTCGAGGCGATCTACCGCGCCGAGCTCGCCGAGGTGGCCGCGGCCGCCGAGCGGCTGCTCGAGCTGCATCCGCCCAAGACCGCGTTGCGGCGCTGGATGGACCGTTACGCGGGCTTCGTGGCCGCCAAGCGCGGCATGGCCGAGTCCCTGCACGCGATCTTCGACTCCGGCGCCATGGAGCCGAGCCAGACTCGCGACAGCATCGTCGGCGCCGTCGCTTCGCTGTTGCGGGCCGGCGCCAACGACGGCAGCCTGCGCGCCGACGTGCGCGCCGACGATGTGGTGTCCAGCCTCATCGGCATCTTCGTGGCCAGCGGTTCACCGGAGCAGACCGGCCGCATGCTCGACCTGCTGGTGGCCGGGGTGACGGCCTAGCTTGCCGACTGCCCGCCGAGCGTGCGGCCAGCTTCACGTTCGGCCTCGAGTGTGCGGCCGGCCGCACGTTGGGCGAGCCTCTAGCCCACGGAGCGCTCGGCGCCCTCCCAGAACTGCGCGCGGACGGCCTTCTTGTCCGGCTTGCCCAGCCCGGTCAGCGGCAGCGAGTCGGCCAGCACCACGCGCTTAGGCGACTGCACCGAGCCCTTGCGGTCCTTGACCGCGGCCTGGATCTCGGCGGTCATCTTCTCGATCGCCGCGTCGTCGCGGGGCGCGTCGGCGCGCAGCACCACCACCGCGGTGACGGCCTCGCCCCACTTCTCGTCCGGCGCGCCGACCACGCACACCTGGGCGATCGCCGGGTGCTCGGCGACCACGTCCTCGACCTCGCGGGGGAACACGTTGAAGCCACCGGTGACGATCATGTCCTTTACCCGGTCGACGATGAAGTAGAAGCCGTCCTCGTCCTCGCGGGCCATGTCGCCGGTGTGCAACCAGCCGTCCTTGAACGTCTCGGCCGTCGCCTCCGGCAGGTTCCAGTAGCCGCCGGCCAAAAGCGGTCCGCTGACACAGATTTCGCCCGGCTCGCCCTGCGGAACCGGCTTGCCGTCCTCGCCGAGCAGCGCGACCCGCGCGAACAGCGTCGGGCGCCCGCAGGAGGTGAGCCGCTTCTCGTCGTGCTCGTTCTTGGCCAGGTAGGTGATCGCCATCGGCGCCTCGGACTGCCCGTAGTTCTGGGCGAAGATCTTGCCGAACCGCCGGATCGCCTCGGCCAGCCGCACCGGGTTGATCGCCGAGGCCCCGTAATAGACGGTCTGCAGCGACGACAGGTCGCGGGTGTGCGAATCCGGGTGATCCATCAACGCATACAGCATCGACGGCACCAGGAAGGTTGCCGTAATGCGCTTTTCTTCAATGGTTTTCAGCACATCGGCCGGGTCGAATTTGGGCAGCACGTGCATCTCGCCGCCCTTGATCAGGGTGGGCAGGAAATACGCCGCGCCGGCGTGCGACAGCGGCGTGATCATCAAGAACCGCGGCTCCTCCGGCCACTCCCACTCCGAGAGCTGGATCTGGGTCATCGACGAGATCGACTGCGCGGTGCCCATCACGCCCTTGGGCTTGCCGGTGGTGCCGCCGGTGTAGGTCAGGCCGATGACCTGATCCGGCGGCAGGTCCGCGGCTGCCAGCGGCTGCGGGTCGTACTTGGCCGCCTCGGCCGCCAGGTCGACCGCCACCCCGTTCAAAGCCTCGGGCACCGGGCCGATCGTCAGGATCTGCCTGAGCCCCGGCACCTTCTCCAGCAGGGCCAGCGCACGCTCGACGAACATCGGGTTGGGATCGATGATCAGCGAGCTGATGCCGGCATCGTTGAGCACGTACGCGTGGTCGTCCAGCGAGCCCAGC
The DNA here is from genome assembly GCF_976985675.1 of Mycobacterium sp. NTMscope_MAC_12. Taxonomy (NCBI): domain Bacteria; kingdom Bacillati; phylum Actinomycetota; class Actinomycetes; order Mycobacteriales; family Mycobacteriaceae; genus Mycobacterium; species Mycobacterium sp. NTMscope_MAC_12. Next base: position 4,628,084 of record NZ_CDRJYY010000001.1, on the reverse strand, counting down.
GGGTGCAGGGCGGTGCGCCGGTAGCCGCGGGTCTGGCCGGCGCCGATGATCAGCAGCACCTCGGGACGGTTGAGCGACAGCAGGCCGACCGCGACACCGGTGCCCGCGCCCAGCGCCTCGAACGCCTGGATGTACTGGCTGATCCGCTCGGCCATCTGACCACCGGTCAGCGTGGTGTCGCCGAGGAACAGCACCGGCTTGTTCTTGTGGCGCTTGAGGGCGCCCACGAGCAGGTGGCCGTTATGGGTCGGGTTGCGCAGCAGCTCGTCCGTCATGGCGCCGCTCCTCCTCATCGCTTCGCTCTGCCATCGTCGCGGACGCGACTCAATGAGCAAGACTAGAACGTGTTGCAATTTGGGTCTGCCGCGCCCTCGATCACCCCGCGGATCTAGGCCTGACCCGTGCCGACCCGCTTCGATCGGCTCCGCCGCTCTCGCGATCGCCACTAGGCCTGACCCGCGCCGACCCGCTTCGATCGGCTCCGCCGCTCTCGCGATCGCCACTAGGTCTAACTGTGTGCCGACCCGCTTCGATCGGCTCCGCCGCTCTCGCGATCGCCACTAGGATCGCTCCCCATGGGGCAGGCAGATCTCGTCGTGACCGGAACCATCCTGACCGTCGACGAGGCCCGGCCCACCGCCGAGGCGCTCGCGGTGGCCGACGGCCGGATCGTCGCCGTCGGGACTCGTGCCGAGGTCGCCGACGCCATCGGGCCCGACACCGAGACCGTCGACGTCGGTGACGGCTGCGTCATGCCGGGATTCGTTGAGGCCCACGGCCATCCGCTGATGGAGGCGGTCGCGTTGTCGGACCGTCTGGTCGACATCCGACCGGTCACCATGCGCGGCGCCGACGACGTCGTCGCCGCGGTGCGCTCCGAGGTCGCGCGGCGCGGATCCGACGGCGCCTACCTCAACGGCTGGGATCCGCTGCTGCAGAACGGTCTTCCGGAACCGACGCTGAGCTGGCTCGACGGCATCGCGCCCGACGGCCCGCTGGTGATCATGCACAACTCCGGGCACAAGGCGTATTTCAATTCGACCGCCGCCCAGCTGCACGGACTGAACCGCGACACCCCGGACCCCAAGGGCGCCAAGTATGGCCGCGACGCCAACGGTGAACTCGACGGCACGGCCGAGGAGACCGGCGCGGTGTTCCCGCTGCTGGGCGGGGTCATCGACTTCGCCGACTACCCGCGGATGCTGCTCGCCGAGTGTGCCCGGCTCAACCGCGCCGGGCTGACCACCTGTTCGGAGATGGCGTTCGACCCCGGGTTCCGGCCACTGGTCGAAGAGTTACGCGCGCGGCTGACGGTGCGGCTGCGGACCTACGAGATCTCCAACCCGCAGATGTCCACCGACGCCACCCCAGGGCAGGGCGACGACATGCTCCGCCAGGTCGGCATCAAGATCTGGGTCGACGGCTCGCCCTGGATCGGCAACATCGACCTCTCGTTCCCCTACCTGGACACCGAGGCCACCCGCATCATCGGCGTCGCACCGGGTTCGTGCGGCTGCGCCAACTACACGAAAGAGCAGCTGCACGAGATCGTCGGCGCCTACTTCCCGCTCGGCTGGCCGATGGCCTGCCACGTGCAGGGCGACGCCGGCGTCGACACCATCCTCGACGTCTACGAGGAGGCCCTGCAACGCCATCCGCGCGACGATCACCGGCTGCGGCTCGAGCACGTCGGCGCCATCCGGCCCGAGCAGCTGCGGCGCGCCCACGACCTCGGCGTCACCTGCAGCATCTTCGTCGACCAGATCCACTACTGGGGCGACGTCATCGTCGACGGCCTGTTCGGCGAGGAGCGCGGAACCCGTTGGATGCCAGCGGGATCCGCGGTGGCCACCGGGATGCGGATCTCGCTGCACAACGACCCGCCGGTCACGCCCGAGGAGCCGCTGCGCAACATCAGCGTGGCCGTGACCCGGACGGCGCCCAGCGGCCGGGTGCTCGGGCCCGAGGAGCGGCTGACGGTCGAGCAGGCCATCCGCGCCCAGACCATCGACGCCGCGTGGCAGCTGTTCTCCGACGACGTGATCGGCTCGCTGGAGGTCGGCAAGTACGCCGACCTGGTCGTGCTCTCGGCCGACCCGCGCATGGTGCCGCCCGAGCGCATCGCCGACCTCGACGTGCGGGCGACGTATCTGGCGGGCCGCCAGGTCTACAGCGCGTGAGGCCGCCCCTCGAGGATCTGCTGGACCGCCTGCACGTGGTGGCGCTGCCCATGCGGGTGCGGTTCCGCGGAATCACCACCCGCGAAGTCGCGCTGATCGAGGGCCCGGCCGGTTGGGGGGAGTTCGGGGCTTTCCTCGAATACCAGCCGCCCGAGGCCGCGCACTGGCTGGCCTCCGGCATCGAGGCCGCCTACCGGCAGCCGCCGCCGGTACGACGGGAGCGCATCCCGATCAACGCCACGGTGCCGGCCGTGCCGGCCGCGCAGGTGGGCGAGGTGCTGGCCCGCTTTCCCGGCGCCGGGACGGCCAAGGTGAAGGTCGCCGAGCCCGGCCAGACGCTGGCCGACGACGTCGCCCGGGTCAACGCGGTGCGCGACCTGGTGGCGACCGTGCGGGTGGACGCCAACGGCGGCTGGAGCGTCGAGCAGGCGGCCGAGGCGGCTGGAGCGTTGACCGCCGACGGCCCGCTGGAGTACCTCGAACAGCCCTGCGCGACGGTCGGCGAACTCGCCGAGCTGCGGCGCCGCGTCGACGTGCCGATCGCCGCCGACGAAAGCATCCGCAAGGCCGACGACCCGCTGGCCGTGGTCCGCGCCGGCGCCGCCGACATCGCGGTGCTCAAAGTCGCTCCGCTGGGCGGGATTTCGGCCATGCTCGCCATCGCCGACCAGATCGACATCCCCGTCGTGGTCTCCAGCGCGCTGGACTCCGCGGTCGGGATCGCCGCCGGGCTGACCGCCGCCGCGGCCCTGCCGCGGCTGCGGCACGCCTGCGGGCTGGGCACCGGCGGGCTGTTCGTCGAGGACGTCGCCGAGACCGCCGCACCCGTCGACGGGAACCTGGCCGTCGGCCCGGTGACGCCGGATCCGGCGCGGCTGCGCACGCTGGCGGCACCGCCCGAGCGGCGGCAGTGGTGGATCGACCGGGTCAAGGCGTGCCATCGGCTGCTTGTACCGTCGTCCGGGTGATCAACCTGGCTTACGACGACCGCGGCTCCGGTGAGCCCGTGGTCTTTATCGCCGGCCACGGCGGCGCCGGACGGACCTGGCACCCCTATCAAGTCCCCGCTTTCCTGGCGGCCGGATACCGCGTCATCACCTTCGACAACCGCGGGATCGGCGCCACGGAGAACGCCGAGGGCTTCTCGACGCAAACCATGGTCGCCGACACCGTGGCGCTGATCGAAGGGCTGAACGCGGCCCCCGCCCGCATCGTCGGAATGTCGATGGGCGCCTTCATCACCCAGGAACTCATGCTCACCCGGCCCGATCTGGTGAGCGCGGCGGTCCTGATGGGCACCCGCGGCCGCATGGACCGTGCGCGACAGTTCTTCCGCGACGCCGAGGCCGAGCTGTCCGACGCCGGCGTCGCACTGCCGGCCGCCTACGAGGCGAAAATCCGCCTGCTGGAAAACTTTTCCCGCAAGACGCTCAACGACGACACCGCGGTCGCCGACTGGATCGCCATGTTTTCCACCTGGCCCGTCAAGTCCACCCCGGGCATGCGCGCCCAGCTGGATGTCGCGCCCTACACCAGCCGGTTGTCGGCCTACCGCAGCATCGCGACGCCGGTGCTGGTGATCGGCTTCTCCGACGACGTCCTGACGCCGCCGTATCTGGGCCGGGAGGTCGCCGACGCGCTGCCCAACGGCCGCTACATGCAAATACCCGACACCGGGCACCTCGGGTTCTTCGAACGGCCCGACGCCGTCAACGCCGCCATGCTCAAGTTCTTCGCCGAGCCCCGCTAGCAGCCCAGCGTCGACTTGTTGCGCGAGATCACGGCGATCCGCCGCAACCACTCCACGCTCGGCGTGCGATCGGCGGGCTGTGACACCCTGTAGGAGTGAACCCCTCGACGACTCAGGCTCGCGTCGTCGTTGACGAGCTGATTCGCGGCGGTGTCCGCGACGTGGTGCTGTGCCCGGGTTCGCGCAACGCCCCGCTCGCCTTCGCGCTGCAGGACGCCGACCGGTCCGGCCGGATCCGCCTGCACGTCCGCATCGACGAGCGCACCGCCGGCTACCTGGCCATCGGCCTGGCGATCGCCGCCGGCGCGCCGGTGTGCGTCGCCATGACGTCCGGCACCGCCGTCGCCAACCTGGGCCCGGCCGTGGTGGAGGCCAACTATGCCCGGGTCCCGCTGATCGTGCTGTCGGCCAACCGGCCCTACGAACTGCTGGGCACCGGGGCCAACCAGACCATGGAGCAGCTGGGCTACTTCGGCACCCAGGTCCGCGCCACCATCAGCCTCGGCCTCGCCGAGGACGCCCCCGAACGGCTGGACGCGCACAACGCCACCTGGCGCTCGGCCACCTGCCGGGTCCTGGCGGCCGCCACCGGGTCTCGCACCGCCAACGCCGGCCCCGTCCAGTTCGACATCCCCCTGCGCGAACCCCTGGTGCCGGATCCCGAACCGCGCGGCGCGGTGATGCCGCAGGGCCGCCCGGGCGGGCGGCCGTGGACCTACACCCCGCCGGTCAGCTTCGACCAGCCGCTCGAAATCGACCTCACGCCCGACACGGTCGTCATCGCCGGCCACGGCGCCGGCGCCCACCCCGCCCTCGCCGAGCTGCCCACCGTGGCCGAACCGACCGCTCCGCCGCCGGAGAACCCGCTGCACCCGCTGGCGCTTCCGTTGCTGCGGCCCAAGCAGGTGATCATGCTCGGCCGCCCCACCCTGCACCGCCCGGTGTCGGCGCTACTGGCCGACCCCCTGGTGCCGGTGTACGCGCTGACCACCGGCCCCCGCTGGCCCGACGTCTCGGGAAACTCGCAGGCCACGGGCACGCGGGCGGTCACCACCGGGGCGCCGAACCCGGCGTGGCTGCACCGCTGCGCGGAGACGAACCGGCACGCCAACGACGCGGTGCGCGGCCAGCTCGCGGCGCACCCCCTGACCACCGGCCTGCACGTCGCGGCGGCGGTGGCCGACGCGCTGCGGCCCGGCGACCAGCTGGTGCTCGGGGCGTCCAACCCGGTCCGCGACGCGGCGCTGGTCGGCCTGGACACCCACGGCATCCGGGTGCGCTCCAACCGCGGGGTCGCCGGCATCGACGGCACCGTCTCCACCGCGATCGGGGCGGCGCTCGCCCACGAACGCGAGGGCGACCCGGACAGCCCGGCGCGGACCGTCGCGCTGATCGGCGATCTGACCTTCGTGCACGACAGCTCCGGGCTGCTGATCGGCCCCACCGAACCCACCCCACGCCACCTGACCATCGTGGTCTCCAACGACAACGGCGGCGGCATCTTCGAACTGCTCGAGCAGGGCGACCCGCGGTTCTCCGACGTGTCGTCGCGGGTGTTCGGAACACCGCACGACGTCGACGTGGGGGCGTTGTGCCGCGCGTATCACGTGGAGAGCCGGCAGATCGAGGTCGACGAATTGCACGCCGCGCTCGACGAACCCGGCGCCGGGATGCGGGTGCTGGAAGTCAAGGCGGACCGCTCCTCGCTGCGGCAGCTGCACGCCGCCATCAAGGCGGCGCTGTGAGGCGCGCATAGATGGCGAGATCCCCAAAGGTTCTGCTGCACATACTGATTCACGGACGCAGTGACGAACCTCCGAAAACCCGTGCCAAGGTCGCGTTGCGGTGGGCCCGGATCGCGGTGCTGATCGTCGCCGGCCTGGTCACGCTGCAGTCGGTGCTTCTGGTGGCCGGCGCGTGGCGCAACGACCTGGCGATCAGCCACAACATGGGCGTCGCGCAGGCGGAGGTGCTCAGCGCCGGGCCGCGCCGCTCCACCATCGAATTCGTCACCCCCGAGCGGGTCACCTACCGTCCCGAACTCGGTGTGCTCTACCCGTCCCACCTGGCCACCGGGATGCGGATCTACGTGGAGTACAACAAGAACGACCCCAACCTGGTCCGCGTGCAGCATCGCAACGCCGGCCTGGCGATCATCCCGGCCGGATCGATCGCGGTGGTGGGCTGGCTGGGGGCGGCGGCGCTGCTGGCGCTGCTGGCGCTGCTGGACAAGTGGCTGGATCGCCGCGCCGCAAGCGCCGAACCTGCAAATTTCGCGTGACGGATGCCCGCAGGCAACCTTGTCGACAGGCGGCGCTGACACGGTGGTGAGGTGCGCGTTGCCATCGTCGCGGAATCTTTCCTGCCGGAAGTCAACGGTGTCAGCAACTCGGTGATCCGGGTGCTCGAGCACCTGCGCCGCACGGGCCACGAGGCCCTCGTCATCGCCCCCGACACGCCTCCCGGCGAACCCCGGGCGGAGCGCATCCACGACGGCATCCGCGTCCACCGGGTGCCGTCACGCATGTTCCCGAAGGTGACCACGCTGCCGCTGGGCGTGCCGACACCCCGGCTGGTGAGCGTCCTGCGCGGATTCGACCCGCACGTCGTGCATCTGGCGTCGCCGGCGCTGCTGGGTTATGGCGGGGTGCGCGCGGCGCGGTGGCTGCGGGTGCCGACGGTCGCGGTGTACCAAACCGACGTCCCGGGTTTCGCGGCGAGCTATGGCATCCCGATGACTGCACGGGCCGCGTGGGCGTGGTTCCGGCACCTGCACGGCCTCGCCGACCGCACCCTTGCCCCGTCCAGCGTGACGATGGAAGCGCTTGTCGCCCACCGCTTCCCGCGGGTACACCGGTGGGCGCGCGGCGTCGACGTGCTGCGGTTCGCGCCGTCGGCGCGCGACGAGGCGCTGCGGCGACGGTGGTCGCCGCACGGCAAGCCCGTCGTCGGGTTCGTGGGCCGGCTCGCGCCCGAGAAGCATGTCGAGCGGCTCGCCGGGCTGGCCGCCGGCGGCGCGGTCCAGCTCGTCATCGTGGGCGACGGCGTCGACCGCGCCAAGCTGCAATCGGCAATGCCGACAGCGGTTTTCACGGGTGCGCTCTACGGCGACGAGCTCGCCGCGGCGTACGCCAGCATGGACGTGTTCGTGCATCCCGGTGAGCACGAGACGTTTTGTCAGGTCGTGCAAGAAGCGCTGGCGTCGGGGTTGCCGGTCATCGCCCCCGACGCCGGCGGCCCACGCGACCTCGTTACACCCTGGCGGACGGGTCTGCTGTTGGGGGTCAACGAGTTCGAGGCGCGGCTGCCCGAGGCCGTCGCGCACCTGATCGCCGAACGGGCGCGCTACGCGCCGGCCGCCCGGCGCAGCGTGGTCGGCCGCAGCTGGCCGGTCATCTGCGACGAGCTGCTCGGCCACTACGAGGCCGTGCTCTCGCCGTTCGAGCGGCGCCGGTTGTTCGCGCGGCGGTACGCGCAGGGGGAGTGACCGGCGCGATCAGCCCTGCGCCAGCTCGGCGACCGGCTGCCATTCCTCCCAATTACGAAGCCGGCTCTCGTAGTCGGCCTTGGCCGTCTCCAGGGGGGAGGATCCGAAAAAGACGCGCAGCGGCGGCTTTTCGGCGTCGACCACCTTCAGTAGCGCGGCCGCCGAGGCGGCCGGGTCACCTGGGCTGGCCCACCGCCGGCTGCGTTCGGCATCAACGGCGGCGCGAATGTCGTCATAGGGCGGCAGCGGCTCGGCGTGCCTGGCCGAGGGGCCGGCCCAGTCGGTGTCGAAGCCGCCCGGCTCGATCAGCGTGACGTGCACGCCGAACGGGGCGACCTCCTGGGCCAGCGCCTGTGAAAAGCCTTCCAGCGCCCACTTCGACGCGTGGTAGATGCCGACCAACGGGAACGCGGTGATGCCCCCGATCGAGGACACCTGGATGATGTGGCCGCTGCCCTGCTCGCGCAGGTAGGGCAGCGCGGCCTGGGTGATCCACAGCGCGCCAAAGACATTGGTCTCCAACTGGTCGCGGGCGTCCCGCTCGGAGAGTTCCTCGACGAACCCGAACTGCCCGTAGCCCGCGTTGTTCACCACGATGTCGAGCCGACCGAAGTGGTCGTGCGCCTGCTTGACCGCCGCAAAGTCCGCGTCGCGGTCGGTGACGTCCAGACGAATCGGCAACAGCGCGTCGCCGTACTTGCGCGCCAGGTCGTCCAGCGACGCCGTATCGCGCGCCGTGGCGGCAACCCTGTCGCCCCGCTCCAGCGCCGCGATCGCCCACGCCCGTCCGAAACCGCGCGATGTACCGGTGATAAACCACACTTTGTCAGTCACGCAGAGTTGCAACGCTGCTGTCGCCGCGTAATTCCCAAGGGGTACCGTCCGTGTGGTGAGCCGCGCCGAGTTGGACAAGGACCCCCGCGACGTCGCGTCGATGTTCGACGGCGTCGCCCGGCGCTACGACCTGACCAACACCGTGCTGTCGATGGGCCAGGACCGGTACTGGCGCAAGGCCACCCGGGCGGCGCTGGAGATCGGGCCGGGCCAGCGGGTGCTGGACCTCGCCGCGGGCACCGCGGTATCGACCGTTGAGCTGAAGAAATCCGGGGCATGGTGTGTGGCCGCCGACTTCTCGGTCGGCATGCTGGCCGCGGGGGCGGCCCGCGATGTGCCGAAGGTCGCCGGCGACGCCACCAGGCTGCCGTTCGCCGACGACGTATTCGATGCTGTCACAATCAGTTTCGGGTTGCGCAACGTCGTCGACACCCAGGCCGCGCTGCGCGAGATGGCGCGCGTCACGCGTCCGGGCGGCCGGCTGGTGGTGTGCGAGTTCTCCACGCCCACCAACGGTCCGTTCGCAACCGTCTACAAGGAGTACCTGATGCGGGCGCTGCCGCGGGTGGCGCGGGCGGTGTCGAGCAACCCCGAGGCCTACGTGTACCTGGCGGAGTCGATCAGGGCGTGGCCCGATCAGGAGGGATTGGCGCAGCAGCTGACCCAGGCCGGCTGGGTGGGGGTGCGGTGGCGCAACCTGACGGGCGGCATCGTCGCCCTGCACGCGGGGTACCTGCCCCCGCGCTAGAGGCGGTGCTAGTGATTGCCCGCCGCTTGGACGACGTCGACGTGCTCCGGGCAGTAGTGGTCGACCGCCGCGCCGAGGAACTGCAGCGACTGGCCCTCGGTGGTGCCGCGCGGCAGGTTGCGCTGGATGAACGTCGCGGACTGGTGCGCGTCGTGGTCGACGCCGTGATCAATCCGATCGCAGGTGATCTTGCCCAGCCACGCCAGCTGGTCCTGCGGCTGGTAGATGCCGAAGCCGTTGACGGTGTTCTTGAACGGCGCGTCGTAGTCGCTCGGGGGCGACGGCGTCCGCGGGGTCGGGTACGGCGCCGTCGGCGGCGGATCCGCCTGCGCCGGCGCGGAGAGCTGCGCCGGCGCGCCCAGCGTGAAAGCAGCAACGGCAGCGGCAGCGGCACCGATAGTAGCCAGCATCGTTCCCTTCATTAGCTGGACTATACACGCCCGGTTCCCGGCGCGCCGACAAACGGCGAGCGCCGATCGAGCGCCCCAGCAGCGCCGCCGTGCCCGCCGACCAGCGGCGATGCGGCCGCCGCTCAGCTGAACGGTGTGCGGCGGTCGATCAGCCGCGACAGCCGGCCACCGCCGCGCCAGGCGCGCGCCACCCAGTCCGCGTCCTCGTCGGTGACCAGGTTGGCCATCACCCTCACGGCGATGGTCATCAGCGCCGTCGAGCGCATCGCGAGCGGCCCGGTCGCGGGCAGGAACCGCTGAAAGGTCAGCAGCAGCGCCAGCCGGCGCGCCACCGAGAAGCCACGACCGTAGTGCTGCCGCAGCAGGGACGGCCACACCTGCGACAGGTCGCGGCCATCCAGCAGCGCGAGCATTTCAGAGGCCAGCCGGCCCGTCTCCAGTCCGTAGTCGATGCCTTCGCCGTTGAGCGGGTTCACGCACGCCGCGGCATCGCCGATCAGCATCCAGTTGGCGCCGGCCACCCCGGACACCGCGCCGCCCATCGGCAGCAGCGCCGACGACACCGCCCGGGGCGGGCCGACAAAGCCCCACTCGTCGCGGCGCAGGTCGGTGTAGTAATCGATCAGCGGCCGCAGCGCCAGATCCGCGGGCCGCTTCGACGTCGACAAGGCCCCGACGCCGATGTTCACCTCGCCGTTGCCGAGCGGGAAAATCCAGCCGTAGCCGGGCAGCACTTTGTCCTTGGGGCCGTCGGGTCCGCGCAGTTCCAGATGCGAGGTCAGCCAGGGATCATCGGCGCGCGGCGTGCTCAGATACCCCCGGGCGGCGACGCCGTACACCGTCTCCTGGTGCCACCGTCGGCCCAGCTTGCGCCCCAGCGACGACCGGGCGCCGTCGGCCACGATCAACTGGCGGCACCCGACCTCGGTGCCGTCGGCCAGTGTCACCGAGGTCACCCGGCCGGATGAGTCATGTTGCACGCCAACGGCTTTGGTTCCGAGCAGCATCCGCGCCCCGGAGTCCTCGGCGACTTTGCGGATCCGGTCGTCCAGCTCGACGCGGGCCACCGCGCTGCCGGTCGACGGGAAGGACGGGCCGGGCCAGTCGATTTCCAGCTCGCCGCCGAACCCGCTCATCCGCAGCCCCCGGTGCCGGATGCGGGTGTCCAGCCAGTCCCCGAGCCCCAGGCGCTCCAGCTCGGCGACCGCGCGCGGGGTCAGCCCGTCGCCGCAGGCCTTGTCGCGGGGAAAGCTCGCCGAATCGATGACCAGGACCTCGTTGCCCGCGCGCGCGGCCCACGCCGCCGCCGCCGAACCGGCGGGTCCGGCGCCGACGACCACCACGTGGGCTCGGGTCGCTCCCGTCTTCATGCACACCAGTATGTTTGGTCCCGTGAATACTCCGGCGACGGTGGTGGCGGGCGTTGATCTCGGTGACGCGGCCTTCGCGGCGACGGTGCGCGACGGTGTCGGGCGGATCGAGCAGCTCATGGACACCGAGTTGCGCAGCGCCGACGAGATCATGACCGAGTCGCTGACCCACCTGTTCAAGGCCGGCGGCAAGCGGTTCCGGCCGCTGTTCACCGTGCTGTCGGCACAGCTCGGGCCCCATCCCGACGCCGCGGACGTGACGATCGCCGGCGCTGTGATCGAACTGGTGCACCTGGCCACGCTGTATCACGACGACGTGATGGACGAGGCCGAGGTGCGCCGCGGCACCCCCACCGCGAACGTGCGCTGGGGCAACAACGTCGCGATCCTCGCCGGCGACTATCTGTTCGCCACCGCGTCGCGGCTGGTCTCCCGGCTGGGGCCCGAGGCGGTGCGGCTCATCGCCGAGACGTTCGCCCAGCTGGTCACCGGGCAGATGCGCGAGACCCGCGGCCTGACCGGGGCGGCCGAAGGGGCGGACCCGATCGAGCACTACCTGAAGGTGGTGTACGAGAAGACCGCGTGCCTGATCGCCGCGGCGGGCCGGTTCGGCGCGATGTTCTCGGGCGCCGACGCCGACCAGGTGGAGCGGCTGAGCCGCCTCGGCGGCATCGTGGGCACCGCCTTCCAGATTTCCGACGACATCATCGACATCGACAGCGACTCCCACGAGTCCGGCAAACTGCCCGGCACCGACGTGCGCGAGGGCGTGCACACCCTGCCGATGGTTTACGCGCTGCGCGAACCCGGTCCCGACGCGGCGCGGCTGCGCGAGCTGCTGGTCGGGCCCATCGACGACGACGAGGCGGTGGCCGAGGCGCTGGCGCTGCTGCGGGCGTCGCCGGGCATGGCCAAGGCCAAGCGGTCGCTGCAGGATTACGCGGCGCAGGCACACCAGGAGCTGGCGCTGCTGCCCGACGTGGCCGGCCGGCGCGCGCTGCAGACGCTGGTCGACTACACCATCAGCCGGCACGGCTAGCGCGTCGCGGAACTCCCCGGGCCGTCTCGGGCGTTCAATAGTCGACAATGAACGAGTGCTCCGGAATGTCCTAGGAGGACATCGATGACCTGGCATCCGCATGCCAACAGGTTCAAGACCTTCGCCCTGTTGGTCGGCATGTCCGCGTTGATCGTGTTCGTGGGCTCGCTGTTCGGCAAGACCGCGATGTTCCTCGCGGTGCTGTTCGCCATCGGCATGAACGTCTACACGTACTACAACAGCGACAAACTGGCGCTGCGGGCCATGCATGCGCAGCCGGTCTCCGAGCTGCAGGCGCCGGCGATGTACCGGATCGTCCGCGAGCTGGCCACGGCCGCACACCAGCCGATGCCCCGGCTGTACATCAGCGACACCAACGCGCCCAACGCGTTTGCGACCGGCCGCAACCCGCGCAACGCCGCGGTGTGTTGCACCACCGGCATTTTGGACATCCTCACCGAGCGCGAGCTGCGTGCCGTGCTGGGACACGAACTTTCGCACGTCTACAACCGCGACATCCTGATCTCGTGCGTCGCCGGCGCGATGGCGTCGGTCATCACCGCGCTCGCCAACATGGCGATGTTCGCCGGCATGTTCGGCGGTAACAACCGCGATGGCGAAAATCCCTTTGCGCTGCTGCTGGTTTCGTTGCTGGGCCCGATCGCGGCGACGGTCGTGCGCCTGGCGGTGTCCCGGTCGCGCGAATACCAGGCGGACGAATCGGGCGCGGTGTTGACCGGTGACCCGCTGGCGCTGGCGTCGGCCCTGCGCAAGATCTCCGGCGGGGTCCAGGCGGCCCCGCTGCCGCCCGAGCCCCAGCTTGCCAGTCAGGCACACCTGATGATCGCCAGCCCATTTCGGGCCGGCGAGCGGATCGGGTCGCTGTTTTCGACGCACCCCCCGATCGAGGACCGCATCCGCCGGCTCGAGCAGATGGCCGGGCGGTAGCAAACGGCGGCGCAACGCCGCGTGCACACCGCCCGAACCGCACGTAACATCGGATGTAGCTGTAGTCCTTGGGCTGCCGTTAATGAAAGCGGTGATTGCGATGTCGGACTCTCATTCGATCGATATTCACGAAGCCGGGCTGGCGCTGAACCTGCCCGACCTGATTTTCGAAACACGTGCCGGTGCCGATATGAACCAGGACCAACTGGCGCAGGCACTCGGCACCACCCGGGCGGAGGTCGCCGCGTGGGAGAGCGGGGACGAGGTCCCGCGCGTGGACGTGCTGCAGCGCCTGGCGGAGGTGTGCGGCAAGCGGCTGCACATCAGGATCGACGTCGACTGACCGACCCTGCGCGGACGGCGCCCGGCGCAATTACGCGGCGGCCCCGGGGCTTTGGGCCTCGACCATCGGTGGCGGCGTGTCGCGCCGACCCGTCTCGACCCCACCCCGGATGTGAACCGTCCCGCCCGTCGCCTCGTGCTGGCGCTGCCAATCGGTAATCGCTTGGTGCGCAGCGTGATCGAGGTAGTGCACCGAGATGACCACCGTCGCCGTCGCGCCCTGCGGAACCGACGTCAGCATCCGCGTCAGTCGCGGGAGCGCCAGGAAGGTGCAGGCCGCACCCTCGATGACCACCCGCCATTCGTCGTCGACCGCCTCGGCCTCGATCTTGGCCCGGATCACCCGCCATCCGGTCAGCGCGATGGCCAGTGCCAGCCCGATGAGCACGCCGTGCAGCAGGTTGAGAAAGATGACGCTCACGGCCGTCACCACGTACACCGCGAGATCGCCGTGCTTCGTTGCGGTTTCGATGTGGGCCGGCTTCAGCAGCTGCATGCCGATGACGATGAGCAGGCCGGCGAGCGCGGCGGTGGGGATCTCTTCGACCAGGCCGGCGAACGGGATGGTGAACAGCAGGATCCAGACACCGTGCATGATCGAGGACGCCCGGGATTTGGCGCCCGCGTTGACATTTGTGGAGCTGCGGACGATGACCCCGGTGATCGGCAGCCCGCCGACCGTCCCCGAGATGATGTTGGCGGCGCCCTGCCCCACCAGCTCGCGGTTGAAGTCGGTGCGTGGCCCGTTGTGCATCCGGTCGACCGACACCGCTGACAGCAGGCTCTCGACGCTGGCGATGAGCGCGACGGTGATCACCCCGACGGCGAACGCGCCCCAGTTGCCGTGGGGAAGGTCGGGCAGCCGCAGCGCGTCCAGCGGTGACCCCTCGAGGTCGATCCGGCGCACGTGAAACGGGAAGATCACCGAGATCACCGTGACCGCCACGATGGCGACCAGGGGACCCGGAACGCGGCGCGCCGTGGCGGGCACCCACCGCCAGGCGACCAGGATGACGATGACCAGTACGCCCAGGATCACGCCGGGCCGGTGCGCACCGACGATCTGCCCCGGCAGGCCGATCAGGTTGTGCCAGGCCGTGCTCTTGGACTTTCCGCCCAGCAACACGTGCGCCTGCTGCAGGGCGATCGTGATGCCGATGCCGGCCAGCATGGCGTGCACGACGACCGGCGAAATCGCCAGCGCGGCGCGCGCCACGCGGCTGAGCCCCAGCAGGACCTGCAGGGTTCCGGCGGCGACGGTGATCAAACACGTGATGCCCCAACCGAACTCGGAAACGAGGCCGGCGACGATGACGGTCAGCCCGGCCGCGGGGCCGCTGACTTGCAGCGGTGACCCACCCAGGCTGCCGACGACGATGCCCCCGACGATCGCGGCGATCAGCCCGGCGAGCACCGGGGCGCCCGAAGCGATCGCGATCCCCAGCGACAGCGGGAGCGCGACCAGGAAGACCACCAGCGAGGAGGGCAGGTCATGCCGGATGATGCCGCGCAACCGGTCGGCGCGGGACGCGGTGGGGGCCCGATCGACCGCCCGTTCAATGTCTTGCATCGGTCCCGTCCCTCGTCGGAAGTTTGCGGGGGATGTTCCGATATCGGCCCCATCCTGCGGTCGGTTATGTCTTCGTAACCTGTTGGCGTGCAGCAGATTACAACCGGATGACCCGCAGGATCGCACCCGGAAAACCACTGACTACCTGGTCTGACGGTATTTTGCTGGCAAACAGGGGTCAAGCCGACGTGACCGGCCCATAGAGAACGCAAAGATTTGAATTTGGCCAGCCGGGCGCGCCCAGCTCAGAAGCCCGCGCCGTGCACCTCGTGGCCGGGCACCTCGGCGATCAGGCCGCGGTAGGCCTCCTCGACCGACGAGCCGTGGTTGATCACGGCGTCGACTTCGCGGGCGATCGGCATGGTGAGGCCGAACTCGTTGGCAAACTCCATGATCACGCTGGCGGCCTTGACCCCCTCGGCGACCTGGTTCATCGAGGCGATGATCTCGTCGATCGGCTTGCCCGCCCCCAGCTGTTCACCGACGTGACGGTTGCGGCTGCGCTGGCTGGTACAGGTGACGATCAGGTCGCCCAGCCCAGCCAGCCCCGGGAAGGTGTCGGGCTGCCCGCCCACCGCGACGCCGAGTTTGGTCATTTCCCGCAACGCGCGGGCGATCACCAGCGCGCGCGTGTTTTCGCCGATGCCCAGCGAATACCCCATGCCGACGGCGATGGCGAACACGTTCTTCAGGGCCCCCGCCATCTCCGCGCCGATGACGTCGTCGGTCGTGTACACGCGGAAGCGCCGGGTGCGGAACAGTCCGGACAGCCGCGTCGCCAGATGCTGGTCGGGCATGGCCAGCACCGCGGCGGCGGCGTAACCCTCGGCCACCTCGCGCGCGATGTTCGGCCCGGCCAGGATGCCCGCGGGGTGTCCCGGCAGCACCTCCTCGACGATCTGGGACATCCGCATGTTGGTGCCCTGCTCGAGCCCTTTGACCAGCGACACCACCGGCACCCACGGCCGCAGCTCCCTGGCCAGCTCGGTGAGCACCCCGCGGAAGCCGTGCGAGGGCACGCCCATGACGACGACGTCGGCCGAGTTCGCCGCCTCGGCGAAGTCGGTGGTGGCGCGCAGGGTGTCGCTGAGCATGACGTCGTTGCCGAGGTAGCGGCTGTTGCGGTGGTTCTCGTTGATGTCGGCGGCGGTCTCCTCGGAGCGCACCCACTGCAGCGTCGGCCCGCGGCGCGCGCAGATTGAGGCCACGGTGGTGCCCCAGGAACCGCCACCGAGGACAACGACTCTGGGTTCGCGCTTCTCAGATGCCATGGCGATCAGCGTATTGCGGACATCTGCGATTGAGAAGCAGTTCACGAACTCCGGTGCGGCTAGCCGGCCAGCGCGGTGCGGTCGGCGACGCGGCCGAACACCATGGCCTCTTCGATGCGGTCGAAGCGGTAGTCGATGGCGTCGGCGAGATAGTTCTGCCGCACGTTCCACGGCCGCTTGGTGCCCGACTTGGGCAGCGCGTGCACCGAGCGCAGCACGTAGCCGGCGTTGATGTCCCACGACGGCTTCTCGGTCATCGGCTCGTTGCCGCGGTGCGGGGCGGCGCGCGTGTAGCCGTGAGAGGCCATGTGCTCCATGAGTTTTGCCGTCGCCCGGGCGGTGATGTCGGCCCGCAGCGTCCACGACGCGTTGGTGTAGCCCACACACCAGAACAGGTTGGGCACGTCCTCGAGCATGTGCGCTTTGTAGACGAAGCGGTCGCTGGTCTTGATCTCGTTGCCGTCCAGGCTGATCGTCGCCCCGCCGAGCGCCTGCAGCTGCAGGCCGGTGGCGGTGACGATGACGTCGGCGTCGAGGTGCCCGCCGGATTTGAGCGCGATGCCGGTCGCGTCGAAATGGTCGATGTGGTCGGTGACCACGTCGGCGCGTCCGGCGCTGATGGCCTCGTAGAGGTCGGCGTCGGGGATCAGGCACATCCGCTGGTCCCACGGGTTGTATCGCGGCTTGAAGTGGACGTCGACGTCGTAGCCTGCCGGCAGGCTGTTGATCGCCTTGCGCCGCAGCAGCCACCGCACGAACCCCGGCGCCTTGCGGGACAACGCGAAGAACACCGCCTCGGTGAGTGCGCTGTACATGCGGACGACGAGATGAGCGGGCCTGCGCGGCAGCACTTTTCGAGCGACGGCGGCCACCGTGCCGTACTTGGACGCCGAGATGAGATAGGTGGGCGAGCGCTGCAACATGGTCACCCGGGCGGCGCGGTCCGACAGCGACGGCAGCAGCGTCACCGCGGTCGCGCCGCTGCCGATCACCACCACCTTCTTCCCGGTGTAATCCAGGTCCTCGGGCCAGTGCTGGGGGTGCACCACCGTGCCCTTGAACTCCTCGATGCCCGGGAACTCGGGGGTGTAGCCCTCGTCGTAGTTGTAGTAGCCGCTGCCGAAGAACAGGAAGCGACCGCGGTAGAGCCTGCGCTCCCCGTCCTGCTCGACGGTGACCGTCCACGTGTCGGTCGCCGAGTCCCAGTCCGCCGAGCGCACGTGGGTGTTGAACCGGATGTGGCGGTCGATGCCGTACTTGCGCGCGGTGGCGGCCAGGTACTCGCGGATGTGCACGCCGTCAGCCACGCCCTCTTCGCGGGTCCACGGCTCGAACGGGAAGGACAGCGTGAAGATGCTGCTGTCCGAGCGCACCCCGGGGTAGCGGAACAGGTCCCACGTCCCGCCGATCTGCGCGCGCCGCTCCAGCACGGTGTACGTCAGCTGGGGATTGCGTTCGCTGATCCGGTAGGCCGCGTCGATGCCGGAGATGCCGGCGCCGACGATGATGACGTCGGAGTAGTCGGCCTCGGTCGCGCCGTGGCCGGCGGCCTCCTGGGGAGTCACGGTCATCGTGAACCTCGCTCAAATTGTGGGACTCGTCACTAGCGTAGAGACCCACCGGTTGGTCGGGCTAGTAACGACCGCGAGCGTAACGTCACCGCGAAAAAACGCGTGGGAAATCGCCGTGCCGTTACGGTCGCGCCCCGGGGGTTACCGGTAGTTGACGAACTGCAGCGCCACGTCCAGGTCGGCCTGCTTGAGCAGCGCTTGAACGGCCTGCAGATCGTCACGCTTTTTGCTGCTGACGCGGATCTCGTCGCCCTGGATCTGGGTCTTGACGGACTTGGGGCCGTCGTCGCGGATCAGCTTGGTGATCTTCTTGGCGTTCTCGCTGCTGATGCCCTGCTTGAGGGTCCCGCCGACCTTGTAGGTCTTGCCCGAGGCCTGCGGCTCGCCGGCGTCGAAGGCCTTCATGGAGATGTCGCGGCGGATCAGCTTCTCCTTGAAGACGTCGACGGCCGCCTTGACGCGTTCCTCGGTGGACGACGTCAGCTCGATAGCCTCGTCGCCCTTCCAGGCGATCGTCGTGTCGGTGCCGCGGAAGTCGAACCGGGTGGCCAGCTCCTTGGCGGCCTGGTTGAGCGCGTTGTCGACCTCCTGGCGATCCACTTTGCTGACGATGTCGAACGATGAGTCCGCCATGCATTCCGTCCCTTCATCCGGTGATAGGCGTTTGTGCTTTGTCTACTCGCTCGTTGTAACCTGTCTGGCGGCAGGTTGCCCGAGCGGCCAATGGGAGCGGACTGTAAATCCGTCGCGAAAGCTTCACAGGTTCGAATCCTGTACCTGCCACCAAGGCTTTTCCTGGTCGAGGCGCGTTGCTTCGGTCCGGTCCGGGATGCCCGCCTCCTCACTCCGCCGGTTGCTGGGTCGGATCGTTGCCCGTTGTGCGACACGTGCGCAATTTCTACGAGAACTGTTGTAACAATTCGGTGAAGCCCGGTTCGCGGGCATTTCCGGGGGGAACTCCTCCAGCACAGCGTCACCAGGGGGGCGAGCATGACCATTTCTCCCGATACCCTCGCCGCGCTCCGCGACTGTCGCACCGCGCTCGCCGCCGCCCGCCAATCGATCCTGTCGGCCGCGACCGGGCTGTCCGGTGTCCGCCAGGCTCGCGCGACCCAGCTGGCCGAGCGGCTGGCCGATGACATCAGTTTCGCTGACCGCCTCTGGTTCGTCGTGCAGGGCGACGCGGGCGCCACGTAGCTGGCGCCCGAAAAAGCAGGCACCCTCTCGGTTCGACTCCTCCAACCCATCGACCGGGAGGGTGTCCTTTGCCCTACGGGGAGTGCGCGTTTCAGGCCGGATGCAAGCTGACGGGTATCCCCGAGTAGCGCACCATGCCGGTCACCACGTCGATGTCGTCCTTGCTGGTCAGGTGGTTGACGTTGGCGACGTGGTGGCCGTGCGGGATCGACACCGCCCCACGGCGAATGGAGTCGTCGACTTTCGCGATGCCGGTCAGTTCGCCGTTCGCGCTGCGGACCGTCACCTTCTGCCCGTTGGCGACTCCCGCATCGGCGCCGTCCTGGGGATGGATGAGGATCTCGGGGGCCTCGCCGAGAAAATCGAGCTGCCCGTTGAGCTTTCGGCGCTGCCGGCGCGGCACCATCACCAGCGGCGCGGGCGGTTCCAGGGCCGCGAGCTGGTCCACCAGCAGCGGTGGCGCCAGCCGCCAGCCGCCCATCCGCGCGACGTGCTCGTCGACCCACGGCGCCGGCAGCTCGCGCGGGGCCTCGGCCCACCCCACGGCCGCCACCTCGTCGAATCCCGTTCGGGCGCCGGCCAATAGGACGGCGAGCACGTCGTCGTCGGTGCTGGTCTCGGGGTCCCCGAGGTTGCCGAGCTCGTAGCCGAGCCGGCGGCCGAGTTCGGCGAACACCCACCACATCGAGCGCCGTTCGCCGACCGGCTCGACGACGGCCGGGCTGTATTGCACGGACACATGCGAACTCAGGATGTCGTGGATGGTGATGTCGGGGCGTTCCAACGGATCTTTGGTGGGCAGGACGTGGGTGGCCAGCTCGGTGGTCTCGTTGTTGATGATCTCGGTGGTGGCGAACAGCTCGAGTTGCTGCAGGGCGGGCACGAGCTTGCCGGTTTCGGGAAAGCTGGTGACCAGGCTGCCGCCGACGTTGATCAGGGCGCGGATGTTGCCGGCGGCGATCTCGTCGGGCAGCGCCGCGCAGGGCCACTCGTTGATGAACGCCCGCGCCTCGGGGCGGCTGCGCGGTCCCGGGCCGAAGGATCCCTCGATCGGTGTGACGGGCAGAAACTCGCCGAAAGTCTCGAGCTGGTAGGCGAATCCGGGATGAAACCACGTCCCGCCGGGCCGGTTCATCGCGCCGGTGAGGATCATCAGCACCCACGCGAGCCACTGCGTGACGTTGGCGCGCTCGGCGGTCATCGTGACACCGGTGCCCGTTTCGACCGCGACGCACTTGGCGGCGCGCACCCCGGCGCACAACCGGGACAGATCGGCTTCGGCGACATCGGCGAGCTTCGCGGTGTGTTCGAGCGTGAACGGCTCGACCGCGAGCGCCAGCTCGTCGATGCCCTGCACGGGGACGTCGGATTTCATTCCGTCGCGCAGGATCTCGCGCACCAGATAGGCGAGCACCGCGTGGTCGGTGCTGGGGCGCGGTGCCAGATGGCCGGTCGCCAGCCGGGCGGTCTCGGTGCGGCGCGGATCGATCACCCACACCTGCCCGCGCCGCGCGATCTCGCGCACCGTGCCGGTGGGATTGGGCATCGAGATCGCATGCCCGTGCGACACAACGGGATTGACGCCGACGAGCATCAGGAAGTCGGCGTTGTCCAGGTCGGTCCGGCCGGAGAGCCCCATGAATCCGCCGACCAGATCCGAGACCAGGGGTTTGGCGGTGCCGTCGATGGTCAGCGGGCTGAACTTGGCCGGGGTGCCGATCGCGGCGTGCAGGGCCTCGGCCATGCGGAAGCCGGCGCTTTCCATGGTGGAGAAGTAGAACGCGACCGACTCGGGCCCATGCCGGTCGATGATGTCCTTCAGCCGCGTGCCCAGGTCGTCCAGGCAGGCGTCCCAGGTGGTGTCGCACAGCCGGCCGTCCACCCGCATCCTGGGGCGCTCGAGCCGGTCGGGGTGGTGGTGCAGCAGCGTCAGGGCCCGGCCCTTGGGGCAGGTGTAGCCGCGCGAGAAGGGATGGTCCTGATCGCCGCGCACGCGGATCACCTCGTCGCCGTCGACGTCGACGAGGATGCCGCAGACGGAGGTGCAGACGCGGCAGAAGCTACGCACCGTTTGCATACCTCGGAAACGTACTCTCGCAATTCGAGAAGGCCTATCGCATTTTCGAGAATGGCACCGCATTTTTGGCCAATGGCGCTCTCCGGCCAAACGCCCCTGGTAAGGCGACCCTTAGCTAGGATCCACGGGTGGCCGATACGACCACGCACCCGGTGGCGGACGAATTCGAGGATCGGCCGTCGGTACCGCTGCGTACGCGCGGCCGCTGGCTGCGGTGGGTCGCAATCCGGCGCGGCTACCGGATGGTGCTGCCGCAGCTGATCCTGATGCCCGTGCTCTACGTCGTGCAGGAAATGACCGTGCGACTGGGCATCGTCACCGGGCGCGGCCACGGCTCGCTAATCCGGGAGCGGTTCGGTCGCGGCTGGGCGTGGCTGTCGGCGTTCACGTTGTTCGCCTCGGCGATCGGGGCGCTGCTGACGGAGTTCGCCGGGGTGGCCGGGGTGGGTGAACTCTTCGGCGTCTCGCGGTGGGTGAGCATTCCGGTCGCGACCGTCGCGCTGCTGGCGCTGGCCCTGACCGGCAGCTACCGGCGCGTCGAGCGCATCGGCCTGGTCGTCGGCGCGGCCGAACTGGCGTTCCTGGTGGCGATGGTCATGGCCCGGCCCGACCCGAAAGCACTCGTGGACGGGCTGTCATCGATGCCGCTGGGCAACTCGTCATACCTGCTTCTGGTCGCGGCCAACGTCGGCGCGGTCATCATGCCGTGGATGATCTTCTACCAGCAGGGCGCGGTGGTCGATAAGCGCTTGTCGGAGAACACGATTCGGCAGGCCCGTTACGACACCGCCTTCGGAGCGGTGCTGACGCAGGTGATCATGATCGCGGTGGTGGTCACCATGGCCTCCACGATTGGAAAACACGGCGGCGGCGCGGAACTGGAGACCGTCGGCCAGATCGCCCAGTCGCTCACCCCCTACCTCGGCCGTGTGGGCGGCACGGTGCTGTTCGGCCTGGGCATGCTCGGCGCGGCGCTGGTGGCCGCGATCGTCGCCTCGCTCGCGGGCGCGTGGGGACTCTCGGAGGTGTTCGGCTGGAAGCACACGCTCAACGAGCGGCCCAACCGCGCCACCGCCAAGTTCTACATCACGTACTCGCTGGCCCACATCGTGGGCGCGGTGCTGGTGCTGGCCAGCGTCGATTTGGTCAATCTGGCCGTGGACGTCGAGGTCATGAACGCGTTGCTGCTGCCGATCGTGCTGGGCCTGTTGCTGGCGCTGGAAGCCCGGGCGCTGCCCGAGCGGTGGCGCATGCGCGGGCTGCACAAATACGTCACCCGCGCGCTGTGCTTCGTGACCATCGGCTTCGGCCTGTACATGGTTCCGCAGGCGCTCGGCTGGTTCTGAGCGCGGCCGAACTCAGAACCAGGGCCCGGGGTAGTGGCCGTCCTGGTCTTGCACCATGACGATCTCCTTGCACTCGCCGTTGGACGACGGCGCGGTCTCGCCGCGGCACACCAGCGTCCACCCGGATAACCGCTCGAACGGACGCGTCGACCAGCCGGACGCGACGGGATCCGTTGCGGGCAGGGCGATTACCGAGAACGTCCCGCCGGTGCCGGTGAGGTACAGGTGGTCTTCGAAGAACGCCAGCCTCGAAATCGACAGCTTCTTGGCGTCGTCCCGGCTCTTGAGGAAGTCCCACTGTTGGCTGCGCAGGTTCCATACTCCGAAGCCGAACGAGGAGTCGTCCGAATTGTGCCCGTCGACAAACAGTTTCCCGTCGGACAAGACCGCGCTCAGCCCCCCGCCGGAAATCCGATCCGAATCGCCGATCCTGATCAGGGATTTGGCGTTGAGGTCGTAGAACATCGTCGACATCGCCCGGGGGTTGTGCGCATCCCGGCTGGTGAGCTTCACCAGTGTGTCGGGGCCGTCGCGCAATTCGGCGTCCACGGATTGCACGTCGTTGTCCTGATAGATCGCCTCCCCGTTGGGGCGGCGCAGCTCGGCTCCCGACGTCTTGGCGGGCTCGGTGTTGCGTTGAAACGCAAGGACGTCCTGCCATGCCCGGGCGGGCTGGGGGTCGTCCCACATGATCGACAGGTCGGCGCCGGACAGGACCACGGTCCGGGGCGGCGACGCGGCGGCGTGCCCGTCGGTGAAGGCGTTCACCCACGCCACGCCCGAGGCGGTCGGGGCTAGTCCCCATTCCTTCGGCGCGGTCAACGTCAGGCCGGGACTAGGCGGCTGGAGTTCTTTGGTGGCGACCTGCCGGCCCGACGACCGGTCGTAGGAATACGCGGTGGTCCTTGAGGTTTCGGGTGCCGGGGCCCGGGCCGGCTTGGCGGTCGTGACGACGTAGACGACCTTCAAGTCGGCGTCGGCGCCGGTCAGCGCGCACATGGCGCCGGTGAGGTTCTCCCCGGCGGGGATCGTGGGGATGGCCGGCGCGACGTACTGCCCCGTCTTCGGGTCGAAGATCTTCGGCCGGATGTCGTCGAGTGCGGATTTGCCGGCCGAAAAAGTCTGCGGGCAACCGAAATACGCCGTGCCGCCGTAGCTTTTCCAGTCCTTTTCCAGCGGGCCCGTGATCGGGGCGGGTCCCGCACGCGTGCTGGTCTTCGACGCCGCCGTCGGCGAGGTGGGGGTCAGCGGGGGCGCCGACACGGTTTCCGAACAGGACGACAGGGCCAGGCAGGCGACCGCCGCGACCGCCGGGCCCCAGGTTGCACGCATCGAAAACCCCCGTGAAGTTCGTGTAACCCCAGGAGCGTAAAGCCGGCCCGACGCCACCGCGACTTGGCGGCGGTGTGAAGCCGTGGCGGCGGTGTGAAGCCGTGGCGTCCGGTGTGAAGCTACGGCTTCCGCTGTGAAGCCACGGTGGCCGCGCTCGGCGTGTCGTCGCCCTGGGCGCCCACTCCACGCCGTGGATTCACACGCGAATCCCTGAGCGCACACTCGACGCCCGGAGCGTCTGAGCATCGGCTGCCGCGACGCGGGGCCGCGCCCCTCAGTCCTGCGCGCGCAGCCGCACCATCCGGGTCGTCGACGTCTCGTCCAGCTCGACCACGTCGGAGCGCGAACGCAGGAAATCGCTGAATGACCGGAAACCCAAAGACTTTTCGCTGAACGACGGATCCATGCGCCGCATCTGGGCCTTCACCGCGGAGTTGTGCAGCCAGTCGACGTCGTCTTTTTCCAGGCCGATCTGCAGCGCGCGCGTCAGCAGCGCGGTGGCGGCGGCTTGCGCGTCGGGCGGCTCCGGCTCCTCGGCCTGCGCCGCCTTGGTGCGCCCGCCGCGCCGCTTCGGCGGGTCGGCGTCGGCCAGCGCCGGCTCGCGGTCGAGGGCGGGGACCCCCGGTAACGCGTCGTACACCACGAACTCCTCGCACGCGGCCGCCAGCGCCCGGCTCGACGCGCCGGCCACCCCGATGCCCACCACGTACCGGCCCAGCCTCTTGCAGCGCTGGGCCAGCGGGATGTAGTCGGAGTCGCCGGCCACGATCACCACGTGGGTCAGGTCGGGCAGCCGGAACATGTCCTCGACGGCGTCGACGGCCAGCCGGATGTCGGCGCCGTTTTTGCCGTAGGCCGCCGCGGGAAACAGCTGCACCAGGTCGACCGCGCGGGCCACCAGCTGGCCGCGGTACCCGGCGTTGATGTCCGCCGACCAGTCCGCGTAGGCGCGGGTGAGGACCAGGGTGCCGAACGACGACGCGAAGTCGAGGATGGCTCCGACGTCGACCGTCGCCCGGCCCAACCGATCGGAATGCTGCTCGAGCCCCTTGGCCTTGTCCTTCTGGAACGAATTCCGCCCGTGAATCTGGTCGTACCGCGAGATCACGATGTTGTCGAAGTCGAGGTAGACGGCCACGCGGGCTGCAACCGGTTCGGTCATGCACTAGATCATTGCCGAGTCGGCCAGCACAGGCCGCGTCGCACGCGTTTTTCGTCACGATTTGGCGCGACTCTGCGGTGAACGCGGCCGGAGCGGGTAGACCTGTGCGATGAAGTTCCTGGACCTGCACGGTGATCGCGTCGCCTATCGGGACGAGGGTGACGGCGAAGTGTTGCTGCTGATCCACGGCATGGCGGGGAGTTCGGAGACCTGGCGATCCGTGATACCGCGGCTGTCGAAGAAGTTCCGGATCGTCGCGCCCGACCTGCTGGGCCACGGCCAATCCGCGAAGCCCCGCACCGACTACTCGCTGGGCGCGTTTGCGGTCTGGCTTCGTGATTTCCTCGACGAACTCGGTGTCAGCCAGGCCACCGTGGTCGGTCATTCGCTCGGCGGCGGTGTCGCCATGCAGTTCGTCTATCAGCATCCCGACTACGCCGAGCGGTTGATCCTGATCAGCAGCGGCGGCCTCGGTCCCGACGTGGGATGGGTGCTGCGGCTGCTCTCGGCGCCCGGGGCGGAGCTGGTGTTGCCGATCATCGCGCCCACGCCCGTCCTGTCCGTCGGCAACAAGCTCAGGTCCTTGCTGAGAAGCGCCGGCATCCAGTCGCCGCGCGGGGCCGAGATGTGGAGCGCCTACTCGTCGTTGTCGGATGGCCAGACGCGGCAGTCGTTCCTGCGAACGCTGAGGTCGGTGGTCGACTACCGGGGCCAGGCGGTCAGCGCGCTCAACAGACTCTCGCTGCGTGAGGATCTGCCGGTCATGGCGATCTGGGGGGAGCGCGACGGCATCATTCCCGTCGATCATGCGTACGCCGCGCACGAGGCTCGTACCGACGCCAGGCTCGAAATCCTGCCCGACGTCGGTCATTTCGCGCAGGTGGAGGCGCCGGATCAGGTGGTGGAGCTGATCGAGGACTTCATCGCCACGGGCGAGCGCCGCGACACCGAAAGTCGGCAGCCGAGCGTGTGATCGGTCGCTAGATGCCGTAGTCGGGCAGCGCGAAGTCGTCGCGCACGTCGGCCGCGAGAAGCCTTGTCATCGGGGAGAAATTCATGGTGCGCAGCGCGAGGTTGCGGAACCACAGCCCGAATCGGGTCCGGGTGGCGAAGAACCCGATGAACCGCGCCGCGCCGGCCTGCTTGCTCTCGATGAACGGACGCAGCCGCGCCTCGTAGGCGTCGAACGCGCGGCGATGGTCACCCCCGGCGCGCGCGAGTTCGCCGGCCAGCACGTAGGCCTCGGTGATCGCCAGGCCGGTGCCCTCACCGCCGAGCGGCGAAATGCATCCGGCCGCATCCCCGATGAGCAGCACCCGCCCCCGCGACCAGCGGTTCATGTGGATCTGGCTGACGACGTCGAAGTAGAGCTCATCAACGTCGTCGAGCGCGGCCAGCATGTCGTCGGCTTCCCAGCCGCAGCCGTCAAAGATGTTGCGCAGCTGCTCTTTTGGCGCAAGATCGGCGTCGCCGTGGTCGGCGCGGAAGATGAACAAGAACGTGGTGCGATCGCCGCGCAGCGCGAAACGCGCCAGCTGCCGCCCGGGTGTGGCGTAGGTGACGTAGGCCAGCTCGTCGCGCGGCCGGTAGCCGTCGACCAAGCAGGCCGCGACCTTGCAGCCCAGGTAGCGCTCGAATTCCCGCTCGGGCCCGAAGACCAGGCGCCGCACGTTGGAGTGCAGCCCGTCGGCGCCGATCAGCAGGTCGAATTCGCGCGCGCCGCCGCCCTCGAGGGTGATGCTGCGGACACCGTCACCGTGCTCGTCGACGGTGGCGATGCTGTCGCCGAAGATGGTCTCGACCTTGTCCTCGATGGTGGCGTAGATCGCGGCGGCCAGATCGCCCCGCGGCAGGCTGGTGAAGTCGGCGCCCAGGAGCCGGCGAAAGACGTCGACGTCCACGTCGGCCTTGATCTCGCCGCGCGGGCCGACCGAACGCAGCCGTTCCATCTCGTACCCGGCGGCGCGGAGCTGCCCTTCGATGCCCATCCGCTGGGCCACCTGGTAGCCGACGCCCCAGAAATCGATCATGTAGCCGGCCGGTGCGAAACCGTGGGGCCTGCTCGATCAGCGTCGGCGTGTGGCCGGTGCGGTGCAGCCAGTGGGCGAGCGCCGCCCCGGCCACGCCGGCACCGCTGATGGCGACTCTCATGACGCGACGGGGCGGCTGCCTTGGTAGTCGACGTGCCAGTGCTTGATGCCGTTGATGAACGACGACCGCAGGCGCTCCGGGTTTTCCAGCGGGGCCAGGTCGGGCAGCCGATCGGCGAGCGCGTTGAACATCAGGTCGATCGTCATGCGGGCCAGATTGGCGCCGATGCAGTAGTGCGCCCCGGTGCCGCCGAAACCGAGGTGCGGGTTGGGGCTGCGCAGGACATCGAAGGTGAACGGGTCGTCGAAGACCTCTTCGTCGAAGTTGGCCGAGCGGTAGAACAGCACCACCCGCTGGCCCTTTGTGATGGCCACGCCACCGAGCTCGGTGTCCTCGCGCGCGGTGCGCTGAAACGCGGTAATCGGTGTGGCCCAACGGATTATCTCGTCGGCCGCGGTCTTGGGCCGCTGCGCCTTGAACACCTCCCACTGGTCCGGATAGTCGGTGAAGGCCATCATTCCCTGCGTGATCGAGTTGCGGGTCGTCTCGTTTCCGGCGACGGCCAGCGTCACCACGAACATGCCGAACTCGGCCTCCGACAGGCGCTGGCCCTCGGCATCGGCGCGGATCAGCGTGGTGACGATGTCCTCGGAGGGCTCCTCGGCCTTGTGGGCCGCCAATTGCATGGCGTACCACATCAATTCGCCCGCCGAGGTCAGCGCGTCGTTGCCGGCGAACTCCGGGTCGTCGCTGCCGATCATGTTGTTGGTCCAGTCGAACAGCTTGTCGTAGTCCTCATGCGGAACCCCGAGCAGGGCCGAGATCGCCTGCAGCGGCAACTCGCAGGCCACCTGGCGGACGAAGTCGCCCGACCCCGCCGCGGCGGCCTCGGCGACGATGCGCCGGGCCCGCTCGGACAGTTCGGCGCGCAGCCGCTCGACCGCGCGCGGCGTGAACGCCCGCGACACGATCTTGCGCAACCGGCTGTGCTCGGGGTCGTCCATCATGATCATCGACGCCCGGCCCGCCTCAATCTGCCCGGCCGCCAAGTCTTCCCGGTAACGCGGCACGATCGACTTGGCGGCCGACGAGAACACGTCGCTGCGCAGCGAGACGTCGCGAATGTCGCGGTGCTTGGTCACCACCCAGTAGCCGCCGTCACCGAACCCGCCCTGATCCGGCGCCTGCTCGTTCCACCAGACCGGTTCGGTGGCGCGCAGTTCGGCGAACTCCTGCACCGGCAACCGCTGGGCGTAGATGTCGGGATCGGTGAAATCAAAGCCCGGCGGAAGGTTCGGTGTGGCCATGGGATTTCTCCTCGGCTGTGGCTACGGACCGCGGCGGTTAGCAAGATGGTAGCCGCGTGCGCGCGCGATCGGTAGCAAAGGCGTCAGCGCGACGCGAGGCTGGCCGCCTGGACACGTTCGCGGCCACCGAGATTGGTGGCCGCGGTGATGACGGCCCGCTCGATCTGGCGGAGCGCGTGCACCGCGGTGAGGAATCGCCGGGTGTCGGGCCCGGATTCGCCGCCGTGACCGTCGCCGTCCTCGTGCCGGGCTAGGGTCTCCGCGGCGTCGAGATCGTCGGCCGCCGAGACCAGGGTCGGGGCGTGACCACCCTCGATGGCCTCCTGCAACGCCTCGATGTTGCGCCGCGTCTGGGCGGCGGCCGCCGAAAACGCCTCGGCCCGCTTCGACGCGAGCGGCGACCCGACCGGGGCCCGATACTGCTCGCTGCTGCGTGCCAGGCTGCGGCCGTATTGGTCGCACGCGGTGAAGATGCCCAGGGCGCGGCGGATGCTGCGCCGGCCCGCGAGTCCGGCGACCCCCGCCAACAGCGGCTTGGCGGTGACCCGGAACTGCTGCAGTTCCCGATCGACCTGACGCGCCCGCTCGGACGGGCTGGCGCCGGCGTCCTCCCCGCACATGGTGGCGGTGCAGACCTCGATCAGCGCCGCCAGGCTCGTCAGGAAGGCGCGGGTGTCGGCGCGGATCGCGGTTCGGGTGTTCGTCGGCAACACGACGACGGCCACCGTCGCCCCGATGACGGCGCCGATCGCGGTCTCTTCGATCCGCAGCATCAGCATGCCGAAGGAGAACTGGCCGAGCAACCCGTACAGCAGCGCCAGCATCGTGGTGATCCAGAAGGTCATCAGGCTGTAGGTGACCGTCATGAAATAGAAGGCGCAGAACAGGCACACGAAAATGCCGCCGAGAGCGACGATTTCGTGTCCGGTCAGCAGCGTGGCCACCAGCACGCCGGCGGGCACGCCGAGCAGGGTGCCGAGTAGGCGCTGCCAGCCCTTGGTCAGGGTCTCGCCCCACGAGTTGGTGCCGGCGAAGATCACGAACGCCGCGATCACCGCCCAATACCACCGCGCCGGCGAGACCAGCTCGCCGGTGACGATGGCCAGCGAGGCGGCAACGGAGACCTGGATGGCCTGCCGGGTGGTCGGCAGCAGCCCGGCGGGACGGACTTCGTCGGCGGCCTCCTCCGGCACGGTGCGCTCGGCCGCCGCCGGGCGCTCGCCGCCGGCGTCGTCGAGGGGGGCGCCGGCGGCCATCCGGTCGACGATCGCCCGCACGTCGGACGTCGCCCCCGCGGCGTTGATGATCGCCAGGGCGAGGCGGCGGACGGCGGTGGCGCCCGGGTCGTCGTCGGCCGCGGCTTCAGCGGCGCCGGGCCGCTCGTCCAGCAGCCGTTGCGCGCGGCCGGCGGCCCGCCGCAGCCCCTCGGGTTCGGGCAGGCGGATCGCCCGCGCCAGCTGGGAGAGCGCGTCGACGAGCGCGACCCGGGTGGGCAGCGGGATGGATTCCGGGGCCTCGCCCGCCACGGCGGCCGCCCGCCGACCGGCGGTGGCGACCCATTCGATGGCCAGCTCGGCGTCCAGCAGCCACGGGGCCAGCTGTTCGACGGTGACGCCGGGCCACAGCGCGCCGGGATCGGCTTTGTCCTCGACCTGGGTTTGCACCAGCAGGGCGGTCTCGTTGAGCCGGATGGTGCGCGCCCGCATGCGGCGCCGCCGCCGTTCGTCGAGGCGGCCCGTGCGCACCGCCTCGGCGGTGGTGTCGATGACGATCGCCATCCGCGCCCGCAGCGCCCGGATGGTCGCGCGCAGCACCCGCTCGGGCCGGTCGGGCAGCACGTAGGCGGTCATCACGTAGGTGCACACCGTTCCCACCGCGACCGCGCCGATCATCCAGGGCAGCTCCGAGACGCGGGCCCGCAGATACAGCGTGAAGAAGTACGACATGAACGCGACCATCCCCAGGGCCCTGCCACGCGCCCCGAAGCGGCGGATGTAGGCCGCGGTGAACACGATCGCCACGAAGACGGCGTCGCTGGCCACCACGTGCGGGGCCAGCAGCGCGGCGGCGGTGATGGCCACCGCGGCGGGGACGGGCAACAGCGCCATGGTGATTCGTTGCTGGCGGGGGTCGGGCTCGTTGACGGATCGCGACGCGACCATCGTGATGACGACGCCCAGCAGCGCGACGGTCAGGGGTTGTCCCGTCGCCCTGGTGAGGACGAAAAGGACCAGCAGTGAAAGGCCCAGCGCGGCCGTTGTCCGAGTCGCCATCCGCAGCCGAAGCAAGCCAGGATCGGAGCCGATCACCCAGTTGCGGGCGCGTTCGTACAGGACAGTTATCGGGGACCCCCTCATATCCGCGAGCAGACGCAGAATCGCACTCTCATGCCATCTTGCATGCGATTCTGTGTCTGCTCGCCGGGATACATACCTGACCACGCTAGTCTTCGACATCGTGACGGGGCCGACGCGAGCGAAGCTGGCTGACGGCCGTGACCTGCTGTTCTTCTCGTTGCCCGGGCATCGTCCGGCGCCGGTCGAGGACCGCCGGCCCCTGCCGCCGCGCACAGCCGAACAGTCGCAATTGCGGTTCGACCGGACCACCGGCCAATGGGTGATCATCGCGGCCCTGCGCCAGGACCGCACCTACAAACCGCCGCCGGAGGCGTGCCCCCTGTGCCCGGGCCCGACCGGGCTGACCAGCGAGGTGCCCGCCCCCGACTACGACGTCGTCGTGTTCGAGAACCGCTTTCCCAGCCTGTCCGGCGCCGCGACGCCGCTTCCCGACCCCGGCGACGCCGACGGCTTCGTGTCGGCCCCGGCGCCTGGCCGCTGCGAGGTGATCTGCTTTTCCGCCGACCACACCGGCTCGTTCGTCGCGTTGACGCCGGCGCACGCGCGGCTGGTGGTCGACGCGTGGCGCCACCGCACGGCCGACCTCATGGCCGCACCGGGCATCGAGCAGGTGTTCTGCTTCGAGAACCGCGGCGAGGAGATCGGCGTCACGCTGACCCATCCGCACGGCCAGATCTACGGCTATCCCTATCTGACACCGCGGACGGCCGCCATGCTGGAGCAGGCGCGCGCACACCGAAAACGGCACGGCAGCAACCTGTTCGGCGACCTGTTGGCCCGTGAGGTCGCCGACGGTGGCCGCATCGTCGCGCGCAATGACGTGTTCACCGCGTTCGTGCCGTTCGCGGCGCGCTGGCCGGTCGAGGTGCACATCTACCCGAACCGGTTCGTGCCCAACGTGTTAGGCCTCGACGAGGACGAGGTGGACGGGTTCGTGGCCGTCTATCTCGACGTACTGCGGCGCTTCGACCGGATGTATTCCACCCCGCTGCCCTACATTTCGGCGCTGCACCAGTATTCCGGTGCCGGGGACCAGACTGACGGATACTTCCACGTCGAACTGATGTCCATCCGGCGCAGCGCCACCAAGCTCAAATACCTGGCGGCCTCGGAATCGGCGATGGACGCCTTCATCGGCGACGTCACCCCCGAAAGCGTGGCCCGGCGGTTACGGGAATTGCAGTGACGGTGCGGTACGGCGCGCCGGGACGGATCAACCTGATCGGCGAGCACACCGACTACAACCTGGGTTTCTCGCTGCCGATCGCCCTGCCGCAGCGCACGGTGGCGACCTTCACGCCCGGCCCCGGCGACGCGATCACCGTGACCAGTGACCGCGCGGACGCCCCGGTGCGCATCGCGATCGGCACCGCCCCCGGGGAGGTGACCGGCTGGGCGGCGTATGTGGCCGGGGTGATGTGGGCACTGCGCCAGGCGAATCACCCGGTGCCCGGCGGCACGATGTCGATCACCAGCGACGTGGAAATGGGCTCGGGCCTGTCCTCCTCGGCGGCGCTGGAATGCGCGGCGCTGGGGGCGATCGCCTCGGCCGCGGGGGTGCGCATCGACCGCAAGGAACAGGCCCGGCTCGCCCAGCGGGCCGAGAACGAGTATGTCGGCGCCCCAACGGGTTTGCTCGACCAGCTGGCGTCGCTGTTCGGCCGGCCGGCGACGGCGGTGCTGATCGACTTCGCCGCCCTCGAAGTCACGCCGGTGGCTTTCGACCCCGACGCCGCCGGCGTGGCGCTGCTGCTCATCGACTCCCGCGAGCGTCACAGCCATGCCGGCGGCGACTACGCGGCGCGCCGGCAGTCGTGCGAGCGCGCGGCCGCCGATCTGGGGGCCTCGTCGCTGCGCGAGGTGGGCGATCGCGCGTCAGCCGACCTGGCCGCCGTGCGTGACCCGGTCGACGCCCGTCGCGCCCGTCACGTGCTCACCGAAAACCGGCGGGTCATCGATTGCGTTGCCGCGCTGAATGATTCGAACTATCCCGAAGCGGGGCGGATCTTCACCGCCTCACACGCCTCCATGCGCGAGGACTTCGACATCACCACCGAACGCATCGACCTGATCGCGGATGCCGCGGTGCGCGCGGGTGCGCTGGGGGCGCGGATGACCGGCGGCGGATTCGGAGGCTGTGTGATCGCGCTGGTGCCGATCGAGCACGCCGAATCGGTCGGCGAGTCGGTGCGGCGCGCCGTGGTCGACGCCGGCTTCGAACCACCCATCGTCACCCGGACCCGGGCGGCCGCCGGCGCGGGTTTGGCCGAGTGAGCGAGCCAAAACTTACTCGCCCGGCAATTTTTCGATTCCGCGGTGACCACCGGTCAGAAACTGTAACCTCTCGGCCATGGGGGTAGCCCACTCCTGCGCGTGCAGTGCCGACTTTCCCGTCCGGGCGTCAGCGACCCATCCGGGATCGCCGACGGCCGCTGCCGCCCGCCCACTTGCCGTCGACGCGAAACGACCACCGTGGCTTGGGAATTAGACAGCCAGGCGGCAGCGATCGAGCGCGCTTTGGCCGGCGCCACCCCGCAGCGCGTGGGCTGGTTCCGCTTCTATTTCGAGGGTCACCGCTGGGTATGGTCCGACCAGGTCCAGCGCATGCACGGGTACGAACCGGGCACCGTGACACCGACCACCGAGCTGGTGCTGTCGCACAAACATCCGGCCGACCGCCCCCAGGTGGTCGACGGCATCAACGACATGATCAGGCGTCGTCAGGCGTTCAGCGTGCGGCATCGCATCGTGGACACCCGCGGCCTCATCCACCACGTCATCGTGGTGGGGGACCGATTCTGCGACGACAACGACGAGGTCGTCGGGACACACGGCTTCTACCTCGAAGTCACGCCGCCGCCCACCCGCACCCGCGAGGAATCCATCAGCGCCAAGGTCGCCGAGATCACCGGGCGCCGCGGCGTCATCGACCGCACCAAAGGGATGCTGATGCTGGTCTACGGCATCGACGAGGACGCCGCCTTCACCATGCTCAAAACGCTGTCCCAATCGAAAAACACGAAGCTCGGGCTGCTCGCCCAACGCATCGCCGACGACTTCACGGCGCTGGGCAAGGAAGTCATCACCGCGCGTTCGCGCTTCGACCGGTGTCTGCGCGCCGCGCACCTGCGGGCGCCCGGCGGCGATCGTCATCCCGGTGACGCCACCGGCTGAGCGGCTAGCCGGCCGCGCTCAGCCGGACCGCCCCCAGGTGGAGCCGGTCGACCGCCTCGGCGAACTCGTCGCGGGTCGGCATGCGGTGATCGCGGAACTTCAATCCGATCACGCGCTGCGCGCGCGCCACGCCATACGACTCGGCGGCGCGCACCAAGAGATCGGAAACGACGGCCCGGTCGCGGATGAGCTCGCCGCGCATCGCGGTCGTCTCACCGTCGTACACCACGTGGGCGGGGCCGCCGTCGCGGAAGTTCTGCTTCCACGGCGCGCTGGTCAGCGCGTAAAGCTGGCCGTCAATCAGGTGCGCGCTCAACGGAATTGAATACGGACGTCCCGTCTTGCGCCCGGTGAAACTCAGCACCATGAATTGCTTGCGCGCCGCGCCGGCGAAGGGGCTGCGCAGCAAAAACCCCATCACCGGGTTAATCAGACGCAATAGCGCCGACGGTGGATGCCCGGCATCGACCGCATATGACTGCTCTGCCATGCGTTTACCGTAGAGCCCCGCGGGGCCGCCGCCTACTTCTCAGCCGGTGATGGTGGTCTTTTCGTCGATGACCATGGCGGCGTCGATCAACGAGGCTTGATCGCTCTGAAGGCCATCGGCTTTGAGCAGGAGCACATAGACCGCCCCCTGGGCGGGGATCACCACCGTTTTCTGCGCCCTGACGCGGGTGTTGGCGTCCTCTTGGTAGGTACCGCCGAGCTGCCAGGCCTGGAAACCGCCGAGCGTGGACGCGGAACCAGCACCACCCTGGCCTTGGTATCCGGGCAGATTCTGCACCTCGCCCGGGGCGTATTGGAGGACCTTCGCCGGGTCGACGTTGCCGGTGAGCTTGGAGAACAGTGTCGCGATGGTGGGCGGATCGGAGGGATTGGCGGGCTGGCTTTGCACGATGCCGCCATACGAGGTGCCGGAGTCTTGGGTGAGTTGCCAGCCCGGGGGCACCGGCAGGTCGACGTTCGGACCGGGATCGCCGTGGTGGACGGGCGTCTGCGAGATGTTGTTGTCCTTGACGTAGTCGGCGATCGTGTAGTTGGCTTTCGCCGCCGGTGCCGCGCTGGTCTGCGACGAGGTCCCCGAGGAAGTGGATGTCGACGCAGTCGTTTTGTCAGCAGATTTGTGGTCGTGGCCGCAACCGACAAGCGCAAAACTCAGCGCCAAGGAGATGGTTGCTAGGGGCAAGCGTTTCATTTATCCAAGCTTTCCCGAGAATTGGGCCGATACCATCGCCAGCCACGCTGGATGACAGTAGCCGAAATGTGCCGCAAGTTTGCCGGTATCTTTTAGACATTTTGCTGCCCGTGCCGCGCCGGCCGCTCGTCAGTCAATTCATGGCGGAAACGCCCCCGCAATGCACCGCTGAACGGTCGTCATCGGAGTAAGAGACTTCTATGCGGTCACGAAGGGCGCTGATTGCGGTCATCGCGGCGTCGGCCGTCTTCATGACCTTCATCGCGGCGGCCCCGCCGAAGGGGTATGACGGCCCGCCCGTCTTCGTGGCGAATCCGGTCGATCACGTCGCGACGCTCATCGGCACCGGCACGGGCGGCGAGACGGTCGGCGAGATCAACAACTTCCCCGGCGCCACCGTGCCGTTCGGGATGGTGCAGTACTCGCCGGACACCGTCGGCAACTACGCCGGCTACAACTACGACAACCCGCGCTCGACCGGGTTCAGCATGACCCACGCGTCGGTGGGATGCGCTGCGTTCGGGGATATCTCGATGCTTCCGGTCACCGGTGGCGTCGGCCCGCAGCCCTGGAACGCCTGGGAGACGATCGCCCACGACGACACCGAGCAGGGTGTGCCCGGCTACTACACGGTGCGGTTCCCCGAGAGCGGGGTGAAAGCCGAGCTGACCGCCACCGCGCACACGGGCGTCGGGCGATTCAGCTACCCGCGCAACGGCCGCCCCGCCCTGCTGCAGGTGCGCTCGGGCTCGTCGCTGGCGGGCAACTCCCGCGCGACCATCCAGATCGGCGAGGACAACACCACCATCACCGGGTGGGCCACCAGCGGTGGGTTCTGCGACAAGCCGAACGCCTACACGGTGTATTTCGCCATGAAGTTCAGCCGGCCGTTCACCGCGTACGGGTCCTGGGACGGCGCCACGGTCTATGCCGGGTCCCGCAGCGCGAACGCGCCCTACAGCGGCGGCTACGTGGAGTTCCCGGCCGGCTCGGTGCTCGAGGTGCGGACCGCGATCTCCTATGTCGGCATCGAGGGGGCGCGGGCGAACCTGGCGGCCGAGGACGCGGCCGGCTTCGACGAGGTGCGCGCCGCGGCCTCGCGGGAATGGAACGCCGCCCTGTCCCGCATCACGGTGGCCGGCCGCAACGGCGACGATCTGACGACCTTCTACACCGCCCTGTACCGATCCCTGTTGCACCCCAACACCTTCAACGACGCCGACGGGCGCTACGTCGGGTTCGACGGCGCCATCCGCACCGTGGCCGCGGGCCACACGCAGTACGCCAACTTCTCCGACTGGGACACCTACCGGTGCCTGGCGGCGTTGCAGGCGTTGCTGTTTCCGGGCCGGGCCAGCGACATGGCGCAATCGCTGGTGAACGACGCACAGCAGAGCGGCTCGCTGCCGCGCTGGGCGTTCGCCAATGCCGCGACCGGCGAGATGACCGGGGACAGCGTGGTGCCGTTCATCGTCAACCTGAACACGTTCGGGGCCAAGGACTTCGACGTGCGCGCGGCGTTGCGCTACATGGTGGACGGGGCGACCAAGGGCGGGGTGGGGCTGGCCGGTTACGTGGAGCGGCCGGGCATCGACACGTACCTGCGGTTCGGTTACGCGCCGTTCACCCTGGAATTCGGCCGCAACGGCTGGATCGCCGACGCCTCGATCACGCTGGAGTGGTCGATCGACGACTTCACCATCTCCCGATTCGCCGACTCACTCGGGGACGCCGCGACCGCCGCGGATTTCCGGAATCGCTCGCAGTATTGGCAGAACCTGTTCAATCCCACCACCCGGTCGGTGGTGCCCCGCAGCTGGAGCGGGTTCTTCCGCCCCGGCCCCGCGGTCGTGGTGTCCCCGGACAACTTCGGTCAGGTCGGGTACGACGAGGGCAACGCCGAGCAGTACGTCTGGTCGGTGCCGCAAAACGTCGCGGGCCTGGTGGCCGCGCTGGGCGGCCGCGCGGCCGTGGCGGACCGGCTCGATCGCTTCACCGAGAAGCTCAACGTCGGCCCCAACCAGCCCTACCTGTGGGCGGGCAACGAGCCGAGTTTCGGTGTGCCATGGCTGTACAACTACATCGGTCAACCGTGGAAGACCCAGCGCACGGTCGATCGGGTGCGTGGGCTCTTCGCGCCGACCGCCGACGGGGAACCCGGCAACGACGACCTGGGCGCGCTGGCCGCCTGGTACGTGTGGGCGGCGCTGGGCCTGTACCCGGCCAGCCCGGGCACGCCGATCCTCACCGTGGCCGCACCGCTGTTCGATCGAATCGACATCGCGCTGCCGGCAAACAAATTCCTCCGGATCTCCGCCCCCGGTGCGTCGGGGCCGCACCACCTCACCTACATCAGCGGCCTGAAGATCGACGGACAGCCCACCGAGCACACGTCACTGCCGGAGTCGGCCATCACGACCGGCGCCTCGCTGGCGTTCTCACTCGCCGCCTACCCCGACAAGCGTTGGGGCACAGGCGAAGCGGACGCGCCACCGTCGTTCGGGGCGGGCAGTTCGGCGTTGACCGTCAACGTCGCCCAACCCGTCGTGACGATCGCGCCCGGGCACACCGGCACGGTCACCCTCGACGCGCAACGGATGATCGACGGCCCCGACGTCCCTGACGGCTACACGGTCTCCGGCACGTCGTCCGATGCCGGGATCACCGTGGCGCCCACGCCCGGCCGATTCGGCGACGGGGGATCGGCCGCGGTGTCCGTCCCGATCACGGTGGCGCAGTCGGTGCCCGAGGACTACCACCTGGTGTATCTGACCACCACAGTGGGCCAAAACGCGCGCAGATCAACGGTTTTCGTGGTCACGCAGGCCGGATCCGGCAACTCCTGAAGCGGGATCTCTCAGATCATCTCGTTATTGGTCAACCATCGCATCACCGGCCACCCGACGAATACCGGTAGCCAACAGGTCAGCACCCGATACAGCAGCACCGACGGCACACCGATGGCCGCGGGCACGCCGAAGGCGGCCAGGCCACCGATCAGCGCCGCCTCGACGGCGCCGACGCCGCCGGGGGTCGGGGCGGCCGAGGCCAGCGTCCCACCGACCATGGTGACCACGGTGACGGCCACGAATGTCGTGCCCCCGCCGAAAGCTTCGATGCTGGCCCACAGCGCGAGCGCCGCGCCGAGGGTGGTGCCGGCGCACCCCAGCAGGATCAGGGCCAGCCGCCGCGGCTCGCGGGCGAGCTTCACCAGGTCGCCGACCACCTCGTTCAGCTTCGGGCGCACCTCGGTGGACAGCCATTTGCGCAGCGTGGGCACGAACAAGAAGGTGCCGATGATGCCCAGCGCCACACCCGCGATCAGATACAGCAGGGTCGCGCTCGGCACGAAATGCCGCAGATTCATCGAGGCGCCCGCGGCGGCGCTGAACACGACCAGCAGCGCGAGATGCGCGATCACCTGCACCGACTGCTGTAGCGCCACCGCCGCGGTCGCCCGCATCGCCGACAGGCCGCTCTTCTGCAGGAACCGCGTCGACAGCGCCAGGCCGCCGACCCCGGCGGGCGTGGTGGTCGCGGCAAAAGTGTTGGCCACCTGCGCGATTGACAGTGTCCAGAAGTTCACCATGCCGTCCGCGCAGGCCCACAGCGCGGCGGCCGCGCCGACGTAGGTGAGCGCCGACACCAGCAAACCCAGCAGCGCCCACGACCAGTTCGCCGTCTTCAGCTCGGAGAAGAACGTCGGTGCCGTGCTGATGAAGGGATACGCGACATAGACCAGCGCACCGAAGAGCACCAGCTGGATCATCTGGCTGCGGGTGAACCGCGTGATGGTTTGCGGCTTGATCTGATCGGCGCCGGTTTGGCGCTTCACCTCCGCGCGCGCCTCCGAGATGAGGGTGCCGGCGTCCGGCACCGAGCGCCGAATGAACCTCGGCACAGCGACTTTGGTGAGCCGGCGGGACGCCGACAAAATGGTGTCCGCGCCGAACACGTCGATCGCGGCGCGCACCGCGGACTTCGGGTCATACAGCGCCGACGTGGTCACCAGCAGCTGCGCGATATCCGACTGAAGCTGGGCATCGGTCGCGCCGTACTCGGCGCTGCCGAAGCTGCCGAACAACACCGCGCCGTCGTCGACCGTGATGTGCTGGCTGCGCAGGTCGCCGTGGGCGATCTGACGGTCGTTGAGGATCCGCAGTGATTCCCACAGCCGGCGAACGGGCGTCGCCGTCGCGCAGCGGTCGATCGGCGTGCCGCGAGCAGGCTTGTGCGAGTGCAGCATCCATCCCCGGTCCAGCGGGGCGAGGGCGACCGTCGCGGTGTTGGCCACGCCGGCGTCACCGACGGCGATCGCCATCAACGCGCGATGCTCCACCGCGCGGCGCATGGACGTCACCAGCGGGGCGGTCTCGGTGTCGCGCAGCTTCAGCTTTCCCCACAGCTGGCGCAGCGCGCCGCCGCTGCGTTGGTGCGGGCCGTACAACTCGATCAGCGCCGTGCGGCCGGAATCGTCGCCGTCGGCCGAAAGGATGAGCGGGCCGCGCCCGGCCGGCCGCACCACGGTGAGCCGCGAGACGACGAAGCCGGCTTTGGCCATCGCGCGCACCGCGGTGTCGAGCGGCACCTCGAGCGCGGGGGTGCCCACGACCAGCACCACCAGCGCGCCGACCACCCACCCGACCGCCAGGCCGACCAGCGACCGCGCCGGAACGACCGCGCTGATCACGAGGTGGATGGGCACGAAGGCCAGCAGCAGGGCCCACCACCAGTGCCGCCAGCGCGCCGGCAGCCAGGGGCCCGACACCGTCAGCACCGCCGCCAGCATCCCGATCCAGCGGGGGTCGTCGAGCAACTGCGCCGGCAGCGTGGTCAGCCGGTCGTGGACGTCGAAGTGCCATCGGGGCGCCGCCAGGCCGGTGCCGCTGATCGACAACAGCACGATCGCGCTCAGCCCCGCGGTCGCGTAGGCACCCAGCAGTTTCCACTGCCCGGCGACGATCAGGCCGATGAGGATCATGAACGGCAGCGCCACGATCGCCAGCCCGTACACCAGGTACACCACATCGGATTGGGTGGGCGACAAGACACCGACGATCTGCGAGATGGATTTCTCCAGCGCGATCCACTGCGGGCGGGTGATCACCGAACCCGTGATCACCAGCGCCAGAAAGAGCGCGGCCAGGGCCAGCCGCAGGATGTCGTTGGTCCGCCGGGTCAGTGGCTGCAGCAGGCTGCCGGAAACGGGGATGTCGCGCCCGTCAACTCGCATGTATCAACGATCCTTCGGATTCGCCCTGCCGATGGGCTCGCCGACAAGGTAACCGAATACCGGACTCGGGGACAGCTCCCACTCATCCGCCGCGCGTAGGGTCGGGTAGGTAGCCGTGCTAGCGAAGTGGGAAGGACGTGCGCGTGGCCAGGACCGACAACGACAGCTGGGAGATCACCGAGAGCGTGGGGGCGACCGCGCTCGGTGTGGCCGCGGCCCGCGCCGCCGAGACCCGCGGAGAGAACCCGTTGATCAGCGATCCGTTCGCCCAGGTTTTCCTCGATGCCGCCGGCGACGGCGTGTGGAACTGGCATTCGGCGGGGCAACTACCTGACGCGGTCGTCGAAGCCGAACCGAGTCTGCCGCTGCAGATGCAGTCGATGGTCGGCTACATGGCCTCGCGCACGGCGTTTTTCGACAACTTCTTCCTCGATGCGACTCAAGCGACCGGCGCCGGCATCCGGCAGGCGGTGATCCTGGCCGCCGGCCTGGACGCGCGGTCGTGGCGGTTGCCCTGGCCGGCGGGGACGACGGTCTACGAGCTCGACCAGCCCCGGGTGCTGGACTTCAAGGCGTCGACGCTCGCCGAGCACGGCGCGCAGCCCACCTGTCGCCGCGTCCCTGTTGCGGTGGACCTGCGCCAGGATTGGCCGGAGGCGTTGCGGCAGGCGGGTTTTGACGCCAGCGCGCCCAGCGTGTGGTCGGCCGAGGGGCTGATGCCTTATCTGCCGGCGGCCGCGCAGGAGCTGCTGTTCGACCGCGTTCAGGGACTCACCGCCCCCGGCAGCCGGGTCGCCGTGGAGGTGCTCGGTCCCAAGTTCCTCGACCCGCAGCTTCGCGCGCGGCGCCGGGAGCGGATGGACCGGATCCAAGCGCTGATGGCCGAGGTCGATCCCGACCGGCAGGTGCCGAGGACCGACGAGCTGTGGTACTTCGAGGAGCGCGAGGACGTCGGCGAGTGGTTCGGCCGTCATGGCTGGGACGTGACGGTGACACCGTCCGACGAGTTGATGGCCGGCTACGGCCGAGCGGCGGCCAAGGAGGTGCGGGACTACGTGCCGGGCAATCTGTTTGTGGCCGCGCAGCGGACCACGCGTTAGCCGCCCCGGAAAGATCTGCAAGATTCGCGACACGCCGGTGGTCTGACCACCTGACTGGCTTTCGGCCCGCCACACTGGCCGCATGGCGCTGCAGCCGGTAATTCGCAGATCGGTGCCTGAAGCGGTTTTCGACCAGATCGCAACCGATGTGCTGAGCGGCGAGATGCGGCCGGGCGCTGCGTTGCCCAGCGAGCGCCGGCTGGCGGAGGTTTTCGGCGTGTCCCGGCCCGCCGTCCGCGAGGCGCTCAAGCGGCTCTCGGCGGCCAGCCTGGTCGAGGTGCGCCAGGGCGGCGTCACCACCGTGCGCGATTTCCGGCGGCACGCCGGCCTTGATCTGCTGCCCCAGTTGCTGTTTCGCAACGGCGAACTCGACCCGGTCGTCTTCCGCAGCATTCTCGAGGCCCGGCTGCGTATCGGACCGAAGGTCGCCGAGCTGGCAGCCGAACAACACGGGCCCGAACTGGTCGCGCTGCTCGAGGATTCGCTGGCGGGCCTCGAGGTCCGCGCGGACCCGGTCGAGTGGCAACTCGACACGCTCGCGTTCTGGGATCATCTGGTCGACAGCTCCGGTTCGATCGTATTCCGGTTGATGTACAACGCCTTTCGTGCCGCCTATGAGCGCGCGCTGGCCGCCCTGGCGACCGCGATGACCCCCGAGGTCAACCGTGCGGACGCGTACCGGAAACTGGCCGGCGCCATCTGCGGCGGCGATGCCGCCGCGGCGCGGAAGGCCGCCCACGACGTCCTCGAGCTCGCCAATGCCACGATGACGGCCGCGCTCGACCGCCGGGGGGAGCCGCGGTGAGCAGCCACACCGTGATCACCACCTATCTGCGCGGTCAGATTCAGCCCGGCGTCGACGCGGTCGGCGGCTTCTTCCGGACCTGCGTGCTGGCCGGCAAGGCGCTGTTTCGTCGGCCCTTCCAGTGGCGGGAGACGATCGAGCAGGGCTGGTTCATCACCAGCGTCTCGTTGTTGCCGACCCTGGCGGTCGCGATCCCGCTGACCGTGTTGATCATCTTCACGCTCAACATCTTGCTGGCGGAGTTCGGTGCCGCCGACATCTCGGGCGCCGGCGCGGCACTGGGCGCGGTCACGCAGCTGGGGCCGCTGACCACCGTGCTCGTGATCGCGGGCGCGGGATCCACCGCGATCTGTGCGGACCTGGGCGCGCGCACCATCCGCGAGGAGATCGACGCGATGGAAGTGCTCGGCATCGACCCGATTCACCGGCTGGTGGTGCCCCGCGTGGTCGCCGCGACCATCGTGGCGACGCTGCTCAACGGCGCGGTGATCACCATCGGCCTGGTCGGCGGATTCGTGTTCGGCGTTTTCATCCAACACATCTCGGCCGGGGCCTACGTCGGCACCCTCACCTTGGTCACCGGCTTGCCCGAGGTGATCATTTCGGTGGTCAAGTCGGCCACGTTCGGAACGATCGCCGGCCTGGTCGGCTGTTACCGCGGCCTGACCACGAAGGGCGGCCCCAAAGGTGTCGGCACCGCCGTCAACGAGACGCTGGTGTTGTGCGTGATCGCGTTGTTCGCGGTCAACGTGGTGCTGACCACGATCGGCGTGCGGTTCGGGACCGGGCGCTGATGGCCGCGACGGTCGTGCTGCGCGCCCGCTACCCGCGGACGGCCGCCGGCCTCGACCGCTTTGGCGGCGGCGCGGCCCGAAGGCTTTGGCGGATCGGGGTTTTCGCCAGGTTCGCCCGGATCAGCGTCGGGCAGATCGGCTGGGCGTTGCGCCGGTACCGGCGCGAGACGCTGCGGCTCATCGCCGAGATCGGCATGGGCACCGGTGCGATGGCCGTCGTCGGCGGCACGGTCGCGATCATCGGGTTCGTGACCCTGTCCGGTGGCTCGCTGATCGCCATCCAGGGCTTCGCGTCGCTGGGCAACATCGGGGTCGAGGCGTTCACCGGGTTCTTTGCCGCACTGGCCAATACGCGCGTCGCCGCGCCGATCGTCGCCGGTGTCACGCTGGCCGCGACGGTCGGCGCCGGCGCCACCGCGCAGCTGGGCGCCATGCGGATCAGCGAGGAGATCGACGCGCTGGAAGTCATGGGCATCAAATCGATTTCGTTTCTGGTCTCCACCCGGATCCTGGGTGGGCTGGCGGTCATCACGCCGCTGTACGCCCTTGCCCTCGACATGGCGTTCACCTCGGGCCAGATCGTCACGACGGTGTTCTACGGCCAGTCGAACGGTACCTACGAGCATTACTTCCGCACGTTCCTGCGACCCGAAGACGTGGGCTGGTCGGTTGTCGAGGTCGTCATCATCGCGGTGGTCGTGATGATCACCCACTGCTACTACGGCTATACCGCCAGCGGCGGCCCGGTGGGCGTCGGCCAGGCCGTTGGCCGTTCGATGCGGTTCTCACTGGTCTCGGTGGTGGTCGTGGTCCTGCTCGCGCAGTTGGCGCTCTACGGCGTCGACCCGAACTTCAATCTCACGGTGTAGCCGCCATGACGACGCCGATGCCGCGGAATCGCCGACGCGCGTGGGTGTACGTCGAGGGCGTGATCCTGCTCGTGGTCTGCGGGCTGGTCTTGCTACTGGTATATCTGCAGTTTCGGGGGGAGTTCACACCCAAGACCGAGCTCACGATGGTCGCCACGCGGGCGGGCCTGGTGATGGAGCCGGGTTCCAAAGTCACCTACAACGGCGTCGAGATCGGCCGGGTGGCCGCCATCTCCGAGATCGAGCGCGACGACGCGCCGGCGGCCAAGCTGACATTGGACGTGGATCCACGCTCCATCGACCTGATTCCGGCGAACGTGGTGGCCACCATCGAGGCGGCCACCCTGTTCGGCAACAAGTACGTGTCACTGACATCGCCGATCGCACCGGAAAAGGCCGCCGGGCGACGCATCTCACCGCATGACGTGATCGACGCGCGGTCGGTGACCACCGAATTCAACACGTTGTTCGAGACGGTCACCTCGATAGCCGAGAAAGTGAATCCGATCGAGCTGAACGCGACGCTGTCCGCGCTGGCGCAGGCGCTGGACGGGCTGGGAGGCAGGTTCGGTGAATCCATCGTCAACGGGAATGCCATTCTGGCGCAGTTGAATCCACGGATGCCCCAGATCCGCCATGACGTGCGGCGGTTGGCGGACCTGGCCGACGCATACACCAGGGCCTCACCCGACCTGTTCGACTTTCTGCGCAACGCGGTGACCACCGCGCGCACCCTGACCCGACAACAGGGGGACCTGGACGCCGCGCTGTTGGCGGCGGTGGGCGTCGGGCACAACGGCGAAGACATCTTCGCCAGGGGCGGGCCGTATCTCGCGCGCGGCGCCGCCGATCTGGTGCCCACCGCCGACCTCCTCGACACCTACAGCCCCGAACTGTTCTGCATGGTCCGCAACTTCCACGACGCCGCCCCGGAAGTCGCGAAAGCGGCCGGCGGCAACGGCTATTCGTTGGCGGCCGCCGGGTCCATCATCGGTGCGCCCAATCCCTACGTGTATCCCGACAACCTGCCGCGGGTGAACGCCCGCGGGGGCCCGGGCGGGCGGCCCGGCTGCTGGCAGAAGATCACCCGAGAACTCTGGCCCG
Source organism: Mycobacterium sp. NTMscope_MAC_12 (assembly GCF_976985675.1). Taxonomy (NCBI): domain Bacteria; kingdom Bacillati; phylum Actinomycetota; class Actinomycetes; order Mycobacteriales; family Mycobacteriaceae; genus Mycobacterium; species Mycobacterium sp. NTMscope_MAC_12. The sequence goes on along the minus strand of NZ_CDRJYY010000001.1, from coordinate 4,583,418 downwards.
CCCCGTACCTGGTCATGGACACCGGCGCCAGCGTCGCGCCCTACAACCACTTCGAGATCGGTCAGCCGCTGGCCACCGAATACGTCTGGGGACGCCAATACGGGGAGAACACGATCAACCCATGAAGACCACTCATACGGCAGTCAAACTCGGCATCTTCTGGTTGGTGCTGGCGATGTTCACCGTGATGATCATCATCGTGTTCGGCCAGGTGCGATTCGATCGCACCACCGGATACGTCGCGGCCTTCACCGACGCGAGCGGATTGCGGGCGGGGCAATTCGTGCGCGCGTCGGGGGTCGAGGTCGGCAAGGTCTCCAAGGTGACGCTGACCGACCGGGACACGCGGGTGTTGGTGGAGTTCAACGTGGATCGCACGCTGCCACTGGACCGGGCGACGACCGCGTCGATCCGCTACCTCAACCTGATCGGCGACCGCTACCTGGAGCTCAAACACGGCAACAGCGGCCAACGGCTGCCCCCGGGTGGCCTGATCCCGCTCGAGCGCACCCAGCCGGCACTGGATCTCGATGCGCTGATCGGAGGATTCCGCCCGCTTTTCAAGGCTTTGGATCCGAACAAGGTCAACAGCATCGCCCAGTCGATCATCACCGTGTTCGGTGGGCAGGGCGCGACCATCAACGACATCCTCGACCAGACCGCCGCACTGACGGGGGCGCTGGCCGACCGCGACAAGGCGATCGGTGAGGTCATCAACAACCTGAATACCGTGCTGGCCACCACCGTCAAGCACGAGAAGGAATTCGACCGAACGGTCGACAAGTTGGAACTGCTCATCACCGGATTGAAGAACAGGGCCGATCCGCTGGCCGCGGCGGCGGCACACATCAGCGACGCGGCGGGAACCGTGGCCGATCTGCTCCGCGACGAACGGCCGGTGCTGCACGACACGCTCGGACACCTCGAGGGCATCGAGCAATCGCTCATCAACGACCTGCCGACGGTCGACGACGTGCTGGCCAAGCTGCCGAACGCGTTCCGCGTGATCGGCCGCGCCGGCGGCATTTACGGCGACTTCTACAACTTCTACCTGTGTGACATTTCGGTCAAGGTCAACGGGTTACAGCCCGGCGGTCCGGTACGCACGGTCAAACTCTTCGGGCAGCCGACCGGGAGGTGCACGCCGCAATGAGGACGCTGACGGAGTTCAACCGCACCCGCGTCGGTCTGATGGGCACGCTGGTGACGCTGCTCGTCGTCGGTGTGGGACAGAGTTTCACCAGCGTGCCGATGCTGTTCGCCACGCCGACCTACTACGCCCAATTCGTAGACACCGGTGGCATCAGCCCCGGCGACAAGGTGGAAATCGCCGGGGTGAACGTCGGATTGGTGCGCTCGCTGGAGATCCGCGGCGACCGTGTCCTGGTTGGCTTTTCGATGCCCGGCAAGACGATCGGGGCGCAAAGCCGCGCCGCGATCCGCACCGACACCTTCCTCGGGCGCAAAAACATGGCGATACAGCCCCGCGGCTCGGATCCGCTCCGGCCCAACGGGATCATCCCCTCGGCCCAGACCACGACGCCGTATCAGATCTACGACGCGTTCGTCGATGTCACGAAGGCGGCGACGGACTGGAACATCGACGTCGTCAAGCGGTCGCTGAACGTGTTGTCGGAGACGTTCGATCAGACCGCGCCGCACCTGAAGGCCGCCCTCGACGGCGTGGCCAAATTCTCGGGCACCATCGGGAATCGGGACGACCAGATCAAGCAGTTACTGGCGAACGCCGACAAGATCACTCGCGTCATCGGCGACCGCCGCCAACAGGTCGACGGGCTGCTGGTCAACGCCAACACGCTGCTTTCCGCGTTCCGCGAGCGCAGCCAGGCGCTGAGCGTTCTGCTGAGCAACGTGTCGGCGGTGTCCACCCAGGTGTCCGGATTCATCAAGGAAAACCCCAACGCGCACCACGTGTTACAGCAGTTGGGCACGGTCAGCGACGAGTTGGTCAAACGCAAAAAGGAGCTGTCCGACGTGCTCGTGCTGGTCAGCCGATACACCGCCTCCCTGACCGAGGCGGTCGCGTCCGGGCCGTTCTTCAAGGCGATCGTGGCGAATCTGCTGCCCTACCAAGTCCTTCAGCCGTGGGTCGACGCGGCGTTCAAGAAGCGGGGCATCGACCCGGAGAACTTCTGGCGCAGCGCCGGGTTGCCGGAGTTCCGCTGGCCCGACCCCAACGGAACCCGATTTCCCAACGGCGCACCGCCGCCGGCGCCGCCGGTGCTGGAGGGCACCCCGGAGCATCCGGGGCCGGCCGTGCCGCCGGGATCGCCGTGTTCGTACACCCCCGCGGCCGATAACCCGCCCCGGCCCGGAAATCCGTTGCCCTGCGCGGCTTCCGAGCACGGCCCGTTCGGCCCGGCCCCCGGCGGCTTTCCGGCGCCACTGGACGTCGGGCCATCGCAGCCAAACCCTTACGGCCCCCCGCCGGGCCCCGGCATCCCCTCCGCGGGCCGCCCGGGTGAGGCGCCGCCGGACGTTCCCGGCACCCCGGTGCCGCTTCCCGCGCACGCCCCGCCGGGATCGCGCACCGAGAATCTGAACCCGGCGCCGTCCGTCGCGCCCGGCGGGACGGGAGGTAGCGACCGGTGAGCACCATCTTCGACATCCGCAGCCTGCGATTGCCCCGACTGTCTGCCCGGGTCGTGATCAGCGCGGCGTTGGCGGCGATCTTCGTCCTCGTCGCCGCCGCCGCCGGGGTGCAGCTCTACCGGAAGCTGACCACCACCACTGTCGTCGCGTACTTTTCCGAGACCCTGGCGCTGTACCCGGGCGACAGGGTTCAGATCATGGGCGTGCGGGTCGGTTCGATCGACAAGATCGAGCCGGCCGGCGACAAGATGCGAATCACGTTGCACTACAACAACAAATACAAGGTGCCCGCCAAGGCCACCGCCGTGATCCTCAACCCCAGCCTGGTGGCCTCGCGCACCATCCAGTTGTCACCGCCCTACACCGGCGGCCCGGTGCTGACCGACGGCGAGGTCATCCCGCTAGAGCGCACCCAGGTGCCCGTCGAGTGGGATCAGCTGCGGGACTCCATCAACGGCATCCTGCGGCAGCTCGGGCCCACACCCCAGCAGCCGGCGGGGCCGTTCGGCGATGTCATCGAATCGGCCGCGGACAACCTGGCCGGCAGGGGCAGGCAGGTCAACGAAACCCTGAACAGCCTGTCGCAGGCGCTGACCGCCCTCAACGAGGGCCGGGGCGACTTCGTCGCGATCACCAAAAGCCTGGCCCAGTTCGTCACCGCGCTCTACCAGCACAAGCAACAGTTCGTCGCGCTCAACGACAACCTGGCCCAGTTCACCGACTGGTTCACCAAATCCGACCACGACGTCGGCGACACCATCACCCATCTCGACGACGTGCTCGACGCCGCGCGAAAGTTCCTGAGCGACAACGGGGCAACGCTGTCCCATGATGTCGACAACCTCGCCGACGTGACCACCACGATCCTGCAACCCGAGCCGCGGGATGGCCTGGAAATCGCCTTGCACGTGCTGCCCACCTTTGCGGGCAACTTCAACAACCTCTACGAACCCGCACACAGCTCGCTGGTGGGCCTGTTCGTGTTCCCCAACTTCGCCAACCCCGTTCATTTCATCTGCAGCGCCATTCAGGCCGGCAGCCGGCTGGGTTATCAGGACTCGGCCGAGCTGTGCGCGCAGTATCTGGCGCCGGTGCTCGACGCCATCAAATTCAACTACCCGCCGGCCAGCTTGAACTTGTTCAACTCGGCGGCCACCCTGCCCAAGGAGGTGGCGTATTCCGAAGAGCGACTGCGCCCCCCGCCCGGATACAAGGACACCACCGTCCCGGGGATCTTCTCGCGCGACACACCCTTTTCGCACGGCAACCACGAGCCGGGCTGGGTGGTCGCACCCGGGATGCAGGGCACGCAAGTCCAGCCGGCCACCGCCGGCATGCTCACCCCCGAATCGCTGACCGAGCTCATGGGCGGTCAGGACATCGCCCCGCCCCCGCCGGCGGGGGCCACCGCGCCGGGACCACCGAACGCCTACGACGAGTCGAATCCCGCACCCCCGCCGTGGTTTCCGCGGCCGGCACAGCCGGGGCCCGGCCAGTGAACGCGAACGACAAGCCGATGAGAACACCACTGCGGCGAGCCATGGTCGGAGCCGGCCGCCGCGGCCTCGTCTGCCTGCTGGCGGCGATGTTGACGTCCTGCAATTGGCGGGGCATCGCCGACGTGCCGCTACCGATCGGCCGCGGCACCGGCGGCGACCATGTGACGATTTACGTACAGATGCCGGACACGCTGGCGCTGAACACCAATAGCCGGGTGCGGGTCGCCGACGTCTGGGTCGGCACGGTGCGTGCGATCACCCTGAAGAACTGGATCGCCACCCTGCGGCTGGACCTCGATCCCGGCGTGAAGCTGCCCGCGAATGCGACCGCCAGGATCGGCCAGACCAGTCTGCTGGGCACCCAGCACGTCGAGCTGGCCGCGCCGAAAAACCCGTCCGCGCAGCAATTGAAGAGCGGCGACACCATTCCCCTGAAGAATTCCTCGGCCTACCCGACCGTCGAACGAACGCTGGCGAGCGTCGCGGTGATCCTCAATGGCGGCGGCATCGCGAACCTCGACGCGATCCAAACCGAGATCGTCAAGGTCCTCGATGGGCACGCCGATCAGATTCGCGAATTCCTCGGTCGCTTGGACACTTTCATCACCGAATTGAACCGCCAGCGCGACGACCTCACCCGCGCGATCGATTCGACCAACCAACTCCTGACCATCTTCGCGAACCGGAAGGACACGCTGGACCGGGTCCTGACCGACATCCCGCCGCTGATCCAGCACTTCGCCGACACCCGCGAACTGTTCGCCGACGCCACCGAATCCCTGGGGCGGTTCAGCAGCGCCGCCGACCGCGCCTTGACCGACGCCAGGCCCAACCTGCACCGCAGCCTACGGTCGCTGCAGCGGCCGCTCGGCCAACTCGTCCTGGCCTCCCCGTTCCTGGCCGGCGCGCTGAAATTGGGCCTCACCGCGCCGTTCAACATCGACGACGTCGCTCAGGTGATCCGCGGCGACTACGTCAACGTCTCCGCCGCGCTCGACCTGACGCTTTCCACCATCGACAACACGATGCTGACCGGCACCGGACTGTCCGGGGCGCTGCGGGCGCTCGAGCAGTCGTGGGGACGGGACCCGGACACCATGATCCCGGACGTCCGCTATACGCCGAACCCCAACGACGCCCCGGGTGGGCCGCTGGTCGAAAGGGGCGAATGAAAGATGTTGCCCCGCTTGATCAAAACCCAGCTGGCGCTCCTGACGGCGGTGGCGGTGGCCGCGGTGGTAATTCTCGGCTGGTACTACCTGCGGATACCGAGCCTGGCCGGTGTCGGCCGGTACACCCTGTATGCCGAATTGCCGCAGTCGGGGGGCCTGTATCGAACGGCCAACGTCACCTACCGGGGGATCACCATCGGCAAGGTCACCGGCGTCGCACCGACCGAGCGCGGCGCGCGCGCCACGATGAGCATCGAGAACGGCTACCAGATACCGGCCGACGCTTCGGCCAATGTGCATTCGGTCTCGGCGGTGGGGGAGCAATACATCGACCTGGTATCGAGCGCCAACCGGGGCCCGTACCTGGCCGATGGTCAGACGATCAGCAAGAGCACGGTTCCCAGCCAGATCGGTCCCGCGCTCGATGCCGCCAACCGTGGGCTGGCGGTGCTGCCGAAGGACAAGATCGCCTCACTGCTCTACGAGACGTCGCAGGCCCTCGGGGGGCTGGGGCCGTCGCTGCGACGGCTGGTGGACGCCACCCAGGCGATCGCCCACGACTTCCGCGGCAGCGTCGACGATGTCGACGACATCATCGAACGCTCGGCGCCCATCATCGACAGCCAGGCCGATTCGGCTGACACGATCGGCCGTTGGGCTGCCAATCTGAACACGCTGGCCGCGCAGACCGCGCAGCACGATCAGGCGGTGCGAAGCATTCTGGCCAACGCGGCGCCGACGGCCGCGCAGGTGAACACCACCTTCGGTGACGTGCGGGAGTCGTTGCCGCAGACGCTGGCCAATCTCGAGGTCGTGATCGACATGCTCAAGCGCTACCACAACGGTGTTGAGCAGGCGCTGGTGTTCTTGCCGCAGTCGGGCGCGATCGCCCAGTCGGTGACTGCGCAGTCTCCCGGCCAGGCCGCCCTCGGCGTCGGCGCCATCTCACTCAACCAGCCGCCGCCGTGCCTCACCGGCTTCCTGTCGGCATCGGAGTGGCGGTCGCCGGCGGATACCGGCACCGCGCCGCTGCCGGCGGGCACCTACTGCAAGATTCCGATGGACGCGACGAATGTGGTTCGCGGAGCGCGCAATTACCCCTGCGTGGACCGGCCCGGTAAACGGGCGGCGACCCCGCGCGAGTGCCGCAGCCCCGAACCCTATGCGCCGCTCGGCACCAACCCCTGGTACGGCGACCCCGATCAGATCCTCACCTGCCCCGCGCCCAGCGCGCGTTGTGACCAACCGGTGAAACCGGGTCAGGTGATTCCGGCGCCGTCGGTCAACAACGGCCTCAACCCCTTGCCAGCGGATCGGCTGCCGGGCACGCCGCCGCCGATCAGCGATCCGCTGCAGCGGCCGGGATCGGGCACCGTCTGGTGCAACGGGCAGCAGCCGAACCCGTGCACCTACACGCCGAGCGCGCTGCCCACGGCGCTTTACGACGTGCGCAGCGGCAAAGTCGTGGGTCCCGACGGCGTGGTCTATTCCGTTGCGAATTCGGCCAATGTCGGCGACGAGGGGTGGAAGACGATGCTGGGCCCGGCTCGCTGAAAACCGGCGAGCGCGTTCCGGTGTTACGAATCCGGGCGCGAGGCGTGGTCGCGCTCGCGGCCGTGCCCACGCCATTTCCGGTACCCGCGATGCGCGGCGAACGCGCCGACGATGGCGCTCACGCACCACACCGCGATCGCCGCGTACGCCAGCGGCGACGACCGGTTGCCGATCGAGGCGCCCAGCGCGGTATAGACGAATGCCCGCGGAACCGAACCGATGAACGCGCCAACGGCCATCTGCCACAACGGGACTCCGAACGCCCCGAACGCGTACGAGGCCAGCGCATCCGAGATCCCGGGGACGAACCGCTGCCCGACGACCGCCCACAGTCCGCGGCGCCCGATCAGGGCGTCGACGCGGTCGGCCCGCCGCGCGCCCAGCAGCGCGCGGGCGCTGTCGCGGCCCGCCCGGCGGCCGGCGAAACTCGCCACGATCGCCGTGCCCACCGTCGCGCCCAGCGTCACGAACACGCCCAGTAGCGGACCGAACAACAACCCGCTGCCCGCGGCGAGGATCGAGCCCGGCACGAACAGCGCGCCGGCCACGGCCGAGACCACGACGTAGGTCAGCGGGGCGGCCGGCCCGGTGGCCGACACCACCCGCCGGATCTCCTCGATGTCGATGACGTGCGCGACGGCCACCAGATAGAACACCACGGCCAGAAAGGCCGCGAACACGGCGAGCCGCACGAGGGGGCCGCGCCGCGACACGGGTTGCGTTGTGGGGGCGGGACCGTCGCCGTCGTCCCCGCCGGCGGTCACGTCGCGGCGGCGTCGGCCCGCAGCCGCTGCCGCAATCCGGTGGCCCGCATCGCCCGGCGCTCGATCGCCGCGCGCACCGAGGCCTCGGGCCCCACCACCCGCACCCTGGTCTGTGCCCGGGTCACGGCCGTGTAGAACAGTTCCCGCGTCAGCAGCCGCGAATCCTCCGGCGGTATCAACACGGTCACCTCATCGGCCTGGCTGCCCTGACTCTTGTGGATGGTCATGGCGTGCATCGTCTCCACCTCGCCGAGGCGGCTGGTCGCGAAGTCTAGCGGCCCGGCCGCGCCGGCGATGACTGCCCGCAGGCCCTCCGCGCCGGCGACCGCCACCCCGGTGTCGCCGTTGTAGAGCCGCAGCCCGTAGTCGTTCGCCGTCACCAGCAGCGGGCGCCCGGCGTACCACTGCGACCACGCCGGCTGTCCGGTCGCCTCGGCAATCCACTTCTGCACCAGCGTGTTCCAGTGCGCCGCCCCGTACGGCCCCTCCCGGTGGGCGCACAGCAGCCGGTGTTCGTCGAGCGTGGCCAACGCCTCGTGGGTCGCGCCCAGCAGCGCGGCCGACCGTAGCCGCAGCGCGTGCGCGACCAGCACCTCGCGCAGCCGGTCGGCCGGGCGCGGTGAATCCACCCACTCGACATGCTCACCGCCGGCCGCGAGCAGCTCCACCACCCGGTCCGCGTCGCCGACCCGGATCGCTTCGGCCAGCGCGCCGATCGACGTGCCGAATCGGTGCGGCGTGCGCAGCGCGGCGACCCGCACGTCGTCGCGGGCGGCCAGCCCGTCCACCAGGTCGGCCAGCACGGCGCCCGCCTCCACCGACGCCAACTGGTCCGGGTCGCCGACCAGAATCAGCCGGGAATCCGGCCGCACCGCCTCGACCAGCCGGGCCATCATCGTCAACGAGACCATCGACGTCTCGTCGACCACGATGACGTCGTGCGGCAGCCGATTGGCGCGATTGTGCCTGAACCGCACCGACGTATCGGGCCGGGGACCCAGCAGCCGGTGCAGCGTGGTCCCCGGCAGGTCGGCCAGGCGCGCCCGGTCCACCGCGCCTAGCCCTTCGGCTCCCGCGGCCACCGCCTCGGCCAGCCGGGCGGCGGCCTTGCCGGTCGGCGCCGCCAGCGCGATCCGGGGTCGCGGCAGGCCGGCCCGCTCGGCGTGCTCGACCAGCAGCGCGAGCAGCCGGGCGATCGTGGTGGTCTTCCCGGTGCCGGGGCCGCCGGTCAGCACGGTCACCGCCTGCGACACCGCGATTTCGGCGGCCGCCCGCTGCTCTTCGAACCCGGGGCCGAAAAGCCGGTCATAGCTTGATGATTCGACGATCACGGGGGCGGCCGAAAGGGCCAGCAGGTCGGTGCACACCTGCTCCTCCTCGAGCCAATACCGGTCGAAGTACAGCAGATCGCCGAAGAACCGCAGCACCGGCGGCGGCCCCAGCAACGCGCTGGCCCGCACCGCCGCCAGCCAGTCGTCGGCGCCGGGCCACGGCAGGTCGGCCTCGCCGACCTGTGCGGGCGCCGCGCGCAGATCCACGCACACCGAACCGCCCCGCAGCGCGCGCACCACCAGCGCGACCGCCAGCGCCACCCGCTCGTCGGATTCACCGGTCAGCGCGGTGAGCCGTTGCGCCACATGGACATCCGTGGCCTCGAACACACCGGCATCGCTGAACGTGCGCAGCAACCCGGTCGCGTACATCACCTCCACCGTCACGCGGGCACCACCCGGGCGTCGAGCAGGTCCGACAGGGCCGTGATCAACGACGGCGGCGGGCGCCAACTGAAGACGCCGGCCGGGTGCCCGTCGAGCACCGGGGTGTCCGCGCCGCACATGCCGCGCACGAACAGGTACAGGACACCACCGAGGTGCCGGCCCGGGTCGTAATCGCCTACCCGCCAACGCAAGAACCGGTGCAGCACCGCGCAGTACAGCAGCGCCTGCAGCGGATAGTCCGAATGCAGCATCGCCTCCGCCATCCGTGGCCGGTCATAATCGGCGGCCGTCAGCGGCCGCTCCGGATCCCCGAGCCGGTTGGTCTTGTAGTCCACCACCACGAAGCGGTGCCCCGCGCCGTCGGGAACGCGGAGCACCGCGTCGATCGAGCCGGTGAGGTACCCGCGCAACGCTTGGTCACCGAGCGCGGGGTCCGTCAGCCGATCGGCATAGGAGGCCAGCGGATCGTCGGCCGGCAGGTGCTCGCGCAACAGCGGCGCGAGATCCGCCAGCCGGGCCTGCGGCCCCGCCGAGGGCCGGTCGCCGCCGGCCAGGGGCAGCTCGAAGTCCAGTTCCCGCAACCGATCCGACAGCCCGATGTGGCGCAGCGTCAGCCCACCCGCCAGGGGCCCCAGCGGTGTGTCGTGCATCGGCACCATCGCGGACGCCAGCTCCTCGGGGGCCGCGGCGACCGGCCACCACGCCGAATGCTCCCGGATGTGCGCCTCCAGCTCGGCGGCCAGGTCCGCGGCGGACGGGTCGGCCGTCTCCAGCACGGCGTGCACCAGGGAGCCGAACGTCGCGCCCGCCGGAAGGTTTGCCATCGGCGAGGGCACGTCCGGCCCGGCGACCGGGGAGGTCAACGGGATGTCGCCGACCTCGTCGTCGAGTCCGGCGGCGTCGGGTTCGCTGCTGACGCCGCTGGCCTGGGCCAGCCGGATCAGGCCGGAATAGGAGGTGCGCCGCCAGGTGGTGTCGATGGCACGATGGAAGTGGCGGCTGTCCAGGTGCCGGGGCACCGGCGCCGGCGGCAGCGACGGGGCGGGCGCCACCACCGAGTCCTCGATGACCGGCCCGCCGGCGGCCTCCCACTCGCGCAACCGGGCCAGGGCGTCGTCGTCGGAGACCTTCGCGGGTTCACATCGGTCCGGAACGACCGGATCGCCGGGCCGTCGGCCGCGCAGCAGCCGCGACAGGCCGCCGTTGGGTTCGTTGTACGCCGGTGACCACCACGCCACCACCTGGGTCTGCGCCCGGGTCAACGCGACGTAGGTCAGCCTGCTGTCATCGCTGGCGTCCTCTTTACGGCCCAGCCGCTCAACGGTTTTGAAGTCGGGGCTGTCCTTGCCGCCGACGTGCAGGCAACGCGTGCCGTCCTCGTCGTGGAACAGCACCACATCGCTGTCCTGGGTGTTGCGGTTGAACGCGAACGGCAGGTACACGATCGGGTATTGCAGGCCCTTGCTGACGAAGACGGTCATGATCTGGACGGCGGCGGCGTCGCTGTCGAGCCGGCGGTTGCGTTCGGGGGCGCCGCCGCGCTCGTCGCGTTGCCGGCGCAGCCAGTCGCGCAGCGCCGGCAGGCTGTAATGCTCGCGGTGCGCGACGTCCTGCAGCAGCTGGGTGACGTGCGCCAGGTCGGTCATGTGCCGCTCGCCGCCGCGCCAGCCGAGCACGCGGTCCCGCATCCCGAGCAGCTGGGCGGCTTCGAAGATGGCGGCGACGCCGCGTTCGCGCGCGTGACCGGCCCACTCCCGCAGCGTTTTTGCGATCCGGTCCGTGAGGGCGTCCCCGCCGGCCGCCAGCGTCTGGGCCGTCTCGCCGAAGAACATCGTCGCCGCCGCGGCGCGCACCATGCCGGGCCGGTGCGGTTGGTCGAAGGCCTCCAGCAGGCACAACCAGTCCTCGGCGGCCTCGGAGGTGAACACGTCGGTGTTGCCGGTGTAGACCGCGGGAACGCCCGCGGCGCACAGGGCCTCGAAGCAGGCGTGCGCGTCCCGGTGCCGTTCCACGATGACGGCGATGTCGCGGGCCTGCAGCGGTTTACCGTCGAACGTGGCGCCGGCGGCGAGCAGGGCGCGGATGTCGGCGGCGAGATCGGCGCCGATGTGTTCCCGCAACTCGTCGATGGGCAGGTTCTGAATGCCGCGGCGGCCCAGGGTCTTTCGCGACACGACCCGCAGCCGAAACGGATCGTTGCGCGGCGCGCCGGCGAGCCGATGGCCCCGGTGCCGCGCGCCGACGTCGTGCACCACGATCGCGGAATCACCGAGCTGGGCGCCGCGTAGCACCACCTGCAGCCGCGCCACCAGCGCGGAATCGCTGCGCCAGTTGGTGTCCAGCGTCATGCGCCGGCCCGCCGTCGCCGCCGCCCGCAGGTAGGTCACGATGTCGCCCCCGCGGAACGCATAGATCGCCTGTTTGGGGTCGCCGATCAGGATCACGGTCGAGCGCCCGGTGAACGCGCGGTCGATCACCTGCCATTGCACCGGGTCGGTGTCCTGGAACTCGTCGACCATGACGATCGGCCAACGCTGATGCATGCGCAGCCGGGCGGGGGAGCGGTCGGCGGCCAGCGCCTCGGCCAGCCGGGTCAGCAGGTCGTCGTAGCCGAGGACGCCGAGGCGGCGCTTGCGCGTATCGAGCTCGGCCAGAACGTCATTGGCGAAGCGGAGGCTGACGGCGGCCCGCGAATCGGGGTCCGGGTCGCGCGGACGCAGCTGGGTCGACGGGTTGTTGACCGCCTCGCGGGCCAGCCGCAGCGCCTCGGAGTAATGCAGCGCCGGGTCGTCGCGTTCCTGCCCGAAGTGCGCGAGGTACAAGTCGTCGACGATCTCGGTCACCAGATCGTCGAGGTTGTCGAGCAGGGTCACGCTCGCGGCGGTGTCGCCGGCCACCCCGAGCGAGCGCAGCACCAGCTGGCAAAACTGGTGGGTGGTGGCGATGGTCGCCGCGTCGAAGCCGGCCAGCGCGTCGCGGAGGCGCTGCCGGCGCGCCTCGACCTGATCGGCGGTGCCGTCCAGCAGGTACGCCACCAGCTGGTTGTCGCCGACCGTCGACGGGTCGGCGAAAGCCCTTACCGCATCGACGATTTGGCAGCGGACACGTTCCCTCAGCTCCTGGCTGGCGGCGCGGCCGAACGTGATGAGCAGCATCTGATCCAGGCTGGCCGCGCCGTCGGCGAGGTACCGCGTCACCAGGCCGGCCAACGCGAACGTCTTGCCGGTGCCCGCGCTGGCCTCCAGCACGGTGGTGGAGCGCTCGGCCGGCAGCGGGCCCAACAGGTCGAAGCGTTCCATCAGATGAGCTTCCGTTCCGCGCGCAGCATCGGCAGCCACAGCCGGGCCGCGTAGGCGCCGAGCCGGTTGTCCTCGCCGTCGCACTCCTCGCCCGGCCGCACCGGCTGCATCAGGTCTTCCAGTTGAGCGCCGCGTCCCCACGCCCGTACGTGCGCCGGCGCCTGGTCCTCGCCGGGGAAGCGGTCGCCGGACTTCCACCGGCGCCGCGCCTCGGCCGCCGGGTCGTCGCCGCCGTGCCGGGCGGCCGCCCACGCATAGGATGTCTTGATGGGCAACGGAATCGGTTCTCGTCGTCCCGCGTCGTAGATCGTCACCAACTCGCGCAGCACCTCGACGGGATCGGCGCCCGGCGGCCCCAGCCCCTCGACCCGGATGCTGGTGCCGCGGCGCATGCGGCCGATGCACACCGCCGACCAGTCGCGGCCGGGGTCGTGAGCGGTCAACGCCAGCAACGGAATCCACGACTCGAGCAGGTGTTTGCCGTCCAGCCTTGAATAGGTCACCGAGACCAACGCATCGTCATAGACCGGCGACACCGTGCCGGTGAGTCGCCGCCCGGCGCCCAGGTCGATGTCGACGTCGTAGGCGGTGGCCCCGGCCTGGCGGCGGCCTTGCCGATGCCGGATCGCCTCGATCGCCAGCGTCGCGGCCTGGTCGCGGATCTCGGTGACCTTGCGCCATCCCAGCTGGCCCGGCGGCAGTGTGCCGCGGCGCCACTCGGCTTGCCGCGCGTCGTCGGGGCTCATCCCGCGCAGGATGTCGCCCAGCATCCGGTCGCCGACGGTCCATTCTTCGAGGCCGTTGATGTCGACCGGCATGGCGTCCTGGACACCGTCGACGTCGTAGGGCAGCGTGAATTCCAGGGCGCGGAAGAAGCCCTTCACCGGGTCTTTGAAGAAGCCGACGAGGTCGGCGAGGTTGACGTCGTCCGCCGGCGGGGGCGGCAGCGGCGCCGCGATGAACCTGGGTTGCTCGGTGTGTTCGCCGGCGGCCGCCCGCGCCGCCCGCAGCACCGTGGGGTCGAAACTGAACGGCACCCCCGGCACCAGTTCGCCGGGGATGACGTTGCGAATGTCGAACGGCTGCAAGGGATGCTCGACGGCGACGCGGTGGCGCACCGTCTCCGGCGTGGTGGTGTCGAGGGTATCCAGCAATTCGGCCAGCGGCACGGCGGGCGGGCGCGGCTGCCCCGAATATTCGTTGGCGCCGGTGTAGGTGATCACCAGTTTCTCGGTGGCGGCGCCGATCGCGTCGAGCAGCAATTGCCGGTCCTCCGAACGGATGTCGCGCTCTCCGGTCATCGGGCACCGGGCCAGCGCGTCGTCCCCGTCGGCGACGCCGAGACGCGGGAACAGCCCGTCGTCCAGGCCGACCAGGCACACCACCCGGTGGGGGACCGAGCGCATCGGCACCATGGTGCACACCGTGAGGGTGCCGGTGCGGAAGTTGGCCCGCGTCGGGCGCCCGGCCAGGTGCCGGGTCAGCAGCGCGCGAATGTCGGGCAGCCGCAGCACCGTGTCGCCTCGTGGCCCGGCCTGTCCCAGGACGGCGGCGAACTCCCGCCGCACCTGACCGGCCTGCCATTCCTCGGACTCGTGCACCCGCGTCAACAGCGTGGTGGCCTCGGCGAGGGTGGCCAGCCACTCGGTCAATGTCCGTGTGCCGGTGAGGGAGTCGACCACGTGCCGAAGCCGGGCGACGAATTCGGCGAACTGGCCGGCCAAGGGCACGCGATTGCTGCTCACGTCGTCGAGCGGCAGGGTGGAGTCGATCCAGGCGTTCGAGTCGTCGGACATCGCGACGCCGGCCAATATCCGGTCGATGCCGAAACGCCATGTGTTGTGCACGAAGTCGACGTGGTAGGGCCGCCGATGCTCCTGGTCGAGTCCCCACCGGATGTTGGCCTGCCGCACCCAGCGGGTGATGGCCTCCAGATCGTCGTCGGTGAAGCCGAACCGGGCGCGCACCGGCGCGGCCTGCGCCAGGTTGAGCACCTCGCTGGCGGTCACCCTGCCACCGGCGAGCCCCAGCAGTTGGGCGGCCACAGCCAGCAGCGGATTGGTCTGGATCAGTGAGCGATCCGCCAGCCGCACCCGGAGCTGGTGGGCGGGGTGCGCGCCGTGCACCACGTCGCCGAGGCCGAAGTCGGCCACGATCAGCGGCGCGTAGGTTTCGATGTCCGGGCACATCACCAGGATGTCGCGCGGTTCGAGCGTCGGGTCGTCGGCCAACAGGCCGAGCAGCACCTCGCGCAGCACATCGACCTGGCGGGCCGGGCCGTGGCAGTTGTGGATCTGCACCGATCGGTCGTCGACGGCCAGCGAGCGGCCTTGCGGTCGGACGGCGTTGGCGGCGATGTCGGACTGGACCCAGCCGAGCAGCGTGTCCGGGCGCGCTTCCCCGGCCAGGTACTCGTCGGTCTGCGGGTCCGCCGGCAGGCCGCGCTGCAGCTCGCGCAGGTCCCGCCCCAGGGTGGCGAGCAGCGGATGGTTCACGGCGCGGTGGCTGGTGTCCTCGCGGCGGGGGATCGGCCCGCGCGTGCCGGCCAGCGCGCGCCAGAGCCGGTCGCTGGGGTGCGGCAGCCACAGGTGCAGCTCGTGGTGGATGGCCAGGGCGGCCAGCAGCTCGGAGTCGGTGCGGGACAGCCGGGTGTGCCCGAACAGCGACAGCCGCGCGGGCAGGTCGCTGGGCGCCGCGGACAGCCGCGCGAGGGTCTTGGCGTGGCGAATGTGCGGTGGATCGGCCGCGACGCGCGACACCAGCGCCCGCCACAGCTCCGGCTGCCAGCGCAGGTCCTCGTCGAGGTCGCCGGAGCCGCCGTCGGACCAGTCGATCAGCAGTTGCGGGCGCTGCCGCGCGTAGGAGGCGAACAGCCCGGCCAACCGGCGCGCCACCTCGTAGCGCCGGCCCCGGCGCAGCTCGGCCTCCGCGCCGGTGTGGAAGTGACCGAGATGGGTTGCCAGCGTGCGGCACCACGGTTCGTCCAGCGAGTGATCGATCGCCTCCAGCAGGGGCCACACCATGGCCTCCGGCGACCACGGATCGTCGTCGGCGGTGCCGGCGATTTCGGCGATCAGCGAGCCAGGACTGCGGAAGGAAACCCCGGCGCACACCCCGCCGGAAACCCCGCCGCCGCGCGCGCCACCGAGCACATGCGACAGCCGCTGGCTGAGCCAGCGCTCCACCCCGCGCGCCGGGACCACGACGAGCTCGGCGGCGAACGGGTCGGCCGGGGGATCGGCCAGCAGAGCGCCGAGGCCGTCGGCCAACAGATCGGTGCGCTCGGCGCGGTGCAGATGAAGCGGCATTGCGCTGTCACGATAAACCCCGGCGCTCGGGGCCGGGCGCCTACTTCGCCAGCGTGAACTGGTTGACGTCGATGTAGCCCGTGCGGAACGCGTCGGCGCACCCGGTCAGGTAGCGCATGTAGCGCTGGTAGACCTCTTCGGACTGGATCGCGACGGCCTCGCTGTGGTGGGCCTGCAGCGCCTCGGCCCAGTGGTCGAGGGTCCGGGCGTAATGCAGCTGCAGCGACTGCCGGCGTTTCAGGTTGAAACCCATCTTCGACGCGTGGAACTCGACGATCTCGATCGCCGGCAACTGGCCGCCGGGGAAGATCTCGGTGGCGATGAACTGGTTGAAGCTGGTCTGCTCCTCGGTCATCGGCAGGCCGCGCTCGACGATCTGCTGCGGGGTCAGCATGGTGATGGTGTGCAGCAGCATCACCCCGTCGTCGGGCAGGACGCGGTGCGCCATCGCGAAGAAGTCGTCATAGCGGTCGTACCCGAAGTGCTCGAAGGCGCCGATGGAGACGATCCGGTCCACCGGCTCGTCGAACTCCTCCCAGCCGTGCAGCAGTACCCGCCTGCTGCGTTCGGTGTCCATCGCGTCGAAAAGCTTCTGCACGTGGGCGGCCTGGTGGGCCGACAGCGTCAACCCGATGACGTCGACGTCGTACTTCTCGATCGCGCGGCGCATGGTGCCGCCCCAGCCGCAGCCCACGTCCAGCAGCGTCATCCCCGGCCGCAGTCCCAGCTTGCCCAGCGAGAGGTCCATCTTGCGCAGCTGCGCCTCTTCCAGCGTGATATCTCGGCCGCGGTCCCAATATGCGCAGCTGTAGGTCATGGTCGGGTCGAGGAACAACCGGAAGAAGTCGTCCGACAGGTCGTAGTGGGCTTGGACCTCTTCGAAGTGCGGCGTCAGGTTGTCTGCCACGGCGGCTACCCGCCTTTCTGACTTGGGGGCATTCGGTTGTTCACGAGCGGCAGGCCCGGGTGGTTCACCAGGATTTTCCCGATTTGGCCGTGCGCAAACTTCGGCGAGCGTCGTCGATACTGGGGAAAACAGCCGACCGGGAGGGGATCAGATGGACGCTTGGGACGCGATCTGCGCGCGCCGCAATGTGCGCGAGTATCAGCCGCGCGCGATCACCGACGAGGACCTCACCCGGATCGCCGAAGCCGGCTGGCGCGCGCCGTCGGCCAAAAACCGTCAGCCCTGGGACTTCGTCATCGTCACCGACCGCGCCCAGCTGCAGGAGCTGTCCACGGTCTGGCGGGGCGCCGGCCACATCGCGGCGGCGCCGGCCGCGATCGCGATCGTGGCGCCGGTGCCGCCCGACGAGCGCCGGGTGGTCACCGACAACTACGACATCGGCCAGGCCACCATGGCGATGATGATCGCGGCCACGGACCTGGGGATCGGGACCGGTCACTCGTCGGTGGGGGATCAGGAGAAAGCACGCGCCATCCTGGGCGTTCCCGACGATCACCTGGTGGCTTTCCTGCTCGGGGTGGGCTATCCCGCCGATCGTCCGCTGCGCCCGATCCGCACCCCGAATCGCCGGCCGTTTTCCGAGGTCGTGCATCGCGGCCGGTGGTGAGAGCGTGAAAAACCCTCGGCGACTTGCTCAGTCGTAAGCTGAGGGGCGTGCATGACCATCAGGGCGATTACGGGGTCGACGGGTCCTTTCACAAAGTCTCGGCACGAACCCAGGCGATAGGCATCGGCGCCCAGGCCGCCGCCCTGGCCGTGTGGGCGGGGATCAGCTGGGCGCGCGGGAAGCGGCTCAGGGCGGCGCTGGCCGCGGCGTCGAGCGCCGGCATCGCGGGGAACGCGCTCCTGTACATGTACGCGACGCGGTCCGGGAAATTCGTTGTGTGGGACCGGGTTCTGCGCGATCTGCGGCTCGCCGGCGACGAGACGGTGCTCGACCTCGGGTGTGGGCGTGGCGCGGTGCTGCTGGCCGCGGCCAAGCGGTTGCCGCGGGGCCGCGCGATCGGTGTCGATCTGTGGCAGGCGGACCAGACGGACAACTCGCGGCAGGCCACGCTGGCCAACACGGTCGCCGAAGGCGTCGCCGATCGCGTCGAGGTGCACACCGCCGACATGACCGCGCTGCCGCTGGCCGACGAGAGCGTCGATGTGGTCGTGAGCAACCTGGCCATCCACAACATCGACGGCCACGCCGGCCGGCGACAGGCGCTCGACGAAGCCGTGCGCGTGCTGCGGCCGGGCGGCCGGCTCGCGATCGCGGACCTGTGGGAGACGCGTCAGCACGCCGAGCGGCTGCGCGAACTGGGCTGGCGCAATGTGCGGCGGCGCAACCTCGGCTGGCGGATGTGGTACGGCGGCCCGTGGTTCTCCACGCGGCTGGTCACCGCGACCAAACCGGGCTGAGCGCCGGCGTGCATGCTGGGAGCCATGACGAGAAGCGAACTCACCGAACAGATCGTCGTCGCGCGCCTGGCGAAGGGGCTGACGTGGCAACAGCTGGCCGACGCCGTCGACAGGCCGGTGGTGTGGACCACGGCGGCGCTGCTCGGACAGCACCCGATCCCGGTCGAGCAGGCCAAGGTCCTGGCCGAGATGCTCGGCCTCGACGAGTCGGCGGTGCCCGTGCTGGCCGCGGCGCCCATGCGGGGTGGCCTGCCCACCTCGGTGCCGACCGACCCGACCGTCTACCGCTTCTACGAGGCGCTGCAGGTGTACGGCGGCGCCCTCAAGGAGCTGATTGCCGAACAGTTCGGCGACGGGATCATGAGCGCGATCAACTTCAGCGTCGACGTGCAGAAGATGTCGCACCCGTCCGGTGACCGCGTCGTGGTCACGTTCGACGGGAAATTCCTTCCCTACCAATGGGTTTCGTCGGAGCAATAGATGGGACCCGAGGCAGACGACCCGAAGCCCGTTGATCTCGTGCTTTCCGGCGGGGGCGTCAAATTCATCGGTCTGGTGGGCGCGATCGTCGCGCTGATGGATGCCGGGTATTCGATCAAACGGGTGTCCGGCGTCTCGGCCGGTTCGGTGGTCGCGGCGATCCTGGCGGCCGGCTCCAACGACGGTCAACTGACCGGCGCGCAGGTCAAGGAGCTCGCCTTCTCGGTCCCCCTGCGTAAGTGGCGCGACGCCGGGCCCGTCCCCTACCTCGGGGCGGCCTGGGGGCTGGTCACCGATTCGAGCATGTACCGCGGCGACGTGGCCCACGACTGGATTCGCAGCGAGTTGAAGAACTTCGGGGTCACCTGCTTCGGCGATCTGCACCTCGACGACGACGGCCTGCTCGACGGGCGGCGCGACAAGCTGGTGGTCACCGTCGCCGACCTGACCGCGGCCCAGCTGGTGCGGTTCCCGTGGGACTATCGACGGCTCTACGGCCTGGACCCCGACGAGCAGCCGGTGGCCGACGCGGTGCGCGCCTCGATGGCGATTCCGTTCTTTTACCGCCCGCTCAAGCTCACCGGCGCCGACGGCACGACGTCCACCCTCGTCGACGGCGGCGTGCTGTCGAATTTCCCCATCGACACCTTCGACCGGCCCGACGGCAGGGCGCCGCGCTGGCCGACGTTCGGGGTCACGGTCCTGCCGAGGCTCACCGAAGGCATCGGCGCCGTGATGCCGGCGCTGAAACCGTTGCGCTTCTTCGAACAGACGGCGTTGCTGGAAAGCCTGGTCACCACCATGCTGGCCGGCCACGACCAGACCCATCTCAGCCAACCGTGGGTCGCGGCGCGCGCGATCCCGGTCGAATCGACCGATGTCGGCGTGCTCGACTTCGACATCTCGAGGGGCCGCCTCGAAGAGCTGTACCAGAGCGGCTATGCCGCGGCGCAGGCGTTCCTGTCGACGTGGGACTGGCCGGCATATCTGGACCGGTTCCGGGTAAACCGTCGCCCCGCCGGGTGAAGTGACGGCTCGGCGCGCACGTGCCAGACTGGCGGCGAGGAGGCGAGACGAACGCGGTGGCCGCTGATGGTGGCCACCGCGTTCGCCGTTTCAGTTCATCAACACTTGCGGCGAAAGCTCTTTGAGCATCGCGTTGGCCCAGCGCATCTGGCGCAGGGTCTCGGGATGACAGCGCGAGGCCAGGCCCAGCAGTTCGGAATCCTTGGCCGCCTGGGCGCCCTGGGCCAGCAGCTCCCAATCCAGCGACACCCCCGCCGACAGCCGGTGAATCCGGCGCAGGTCGGCGAGCAGCACCAGGCCCGGCTCCGGCCGGTGCCGCAGCAGCCCGCTGAGCCGGGATTGCCAAAAACCCGTGATCGCGCCGGTGCGGGGATCGGCGGACAGGTGCAGGCCGTAATGGCGGCCGTGCTGCGCCAGTTCGGCGAGGTGATGGCGTGACCACCCGGCCAGGTCCTGCGCCAGGTGGCAGACGTCCTGGTCGCTGTGGTGTCGCGCGGCGACCACGTTGAGTTCGTGGGCCAGTTTGCGTTCGGAGCGGTGCAGTTCGCGCAGCGCCATTTTGAGCTTCACGCCTGACCCCCCATCGGCAGGGCTTCGGCAACCGCCGCGGGCGGCGCGGCAGCGGCGCCGTTCCCACCTACTCGCCGCACCCGGCTTTTCCGCAGCCGGGCGGCGGCCGTCTTGTAGATCGGCTGCTTGGACACCGGATCCCAATCGGTCATCGTGAGCTCGTTACCGGCCCGGTGATGACCGCCTGCTCCGGTGTCCCAGTAGCCGTAATGGAAGGGCACGAACAGCACGCCGTCGCGGATGCCGCAGATGCGCGCGGGGCCCATGACGCAGCCGCGCGGCGTGCTCACCTCGACCAGCTCACCCTCCGCGATGCCCAGCCGGCGCGCGTCGCCCGGCGACACCTCGACCCACACCTCGGGTGCGGCCTGCTGAAGTTGCTGTGCCCGTGCGGTTTTCGTGCGGGTGTGGAAGTGGTAGACGGTGCGGCCGGTGATCAACGCGAACGGGAACTCCGGGCTGGTCGGCTCATGGGGAGGGACGTATTCGGCCGCCTTGATGATCGCCCTGCCGTAGGGGTTCATCGAGCGGTATTCGTCGGGCTGCAGCGGGGCGCCCGTGATCAGGTCCTTGCCGTACGCCTCGCAATAGTCGGGTTTCGCCCAGAACTTCGCGTCGGCGTAGAGCCGTTCGGTGCCGTCGGGATGTTCGGCGTTGCAGGGCCATTGGATGCCGCTGCCGCCGCGCAGCTTCTCGTAACTCAAGCCGGTGTAGTCGCACGGCCGGCCCGCGCTGCATTTCTTCCACGCCTCGAACGCCGACTCGGCATCGGTCCAGGGCGGGAAGGGTTGACCGTCCTTGTCGCGGAAGTCCATCCGGCGCGCGTAGTCCAGGAAGATGTCGAGGTCCGAGCGCGCGGAACCCGGTGCCTGGACCGCCTTTTCGGACAGGTGCACGGTGCGGTCGGCATTGGTGAACGTGCCGGTCTTCTCGGCCCACGCCGCGGCGGGCAACACGACGTCGGCCAGCGCGGCGGTTTCGGTCAGGAAGATGTCCTGCACGACGAGGAAGAGTCGCTCCTGGGAGAAGATGTCGCGGATGCGGGCCAGCTCCGGCAGCGACACCAGAGGATTGGTGGCGGTGACCCACAACATCCGCAGCGTCCCCTCCTCGGCGAAGCGGAACATCTGCATGGCGTGCGTGGGCGGGGCGTAGTGCGGAATCTGCAGGGGCTCGAGGTTCCACAACTCGGCCAACTCGGCGACGTGAGAGTCGTTGGACCAGTTGCGGAAACCGGCCAGATCCCCGTCGGCGCCGCATTCGCGGGTGTTCTCCGCCGTCGGCTGCCCGTTCATCTGCAGCACGCCGCAGCCGGGCTTGCCGAGCATGCCGCGCACCAGGTGAATGTTGTTGACCTGCACGGCCGCCGCGGTGGCCTGGTGCGACTGGTAGAAGCCCTGCAGCACGGTGGACAGCAGCCGCTGCGCCGTGCCCAGCAGCCGGGCGGCATGCCGGATGTCCTCGGCGGGCACGCCGCAGATCTCGGCGACCCGCTCGGGTCCGAACCCTTCGACGCGGCCGCGCAGCTCGTCGAAACCCACTGTGTGCGAGTCGATGTAGTCCTGGTCGATCCAGCCGTTGCCGACGATCTCGTGCAGCAGCCCGTTCATCAACGCGACGTTGGTGCCCGGCAACGGCGCCAGGTGGACGGTGGCGCGCCGGGCGACCGGCGTCAGCCGCGGGTCGACGCAGACGATCGCCGGCGGCGCGCCGCCGTCCAGCCGGTCCAGCATCCGCGCCCACAGCACGGTCTGCGTCTCGGCGACGTTGTGCCCGAACAACGCGATGACGTCGGCATGGTCGACATCGGTGTAGGACCCCGGCTGGCCGTCGCAGCCGAACGATTCCTTCAGCGCCTCGGCCGCCGTCGCGGTGCACAGCCGGGTGTTGCCGTCGACGTGGTTGGTGCCGATCGCCCCGTGCGCGATGGCGCCCTGCGTGTAGTAGGCCTCGAGGAACAACTGCCCGGAGGTGTAGAAGCCGATCGAGCTGGGGCCGTAGCCGTCGAGCAGCCGCTTGCTGCGGTCGACGATCCGCCGCATCGCGGTGTCCCAGTCGCACGGCTTGAGCTCGCCGTGCTCCCTGATCATCGGGGTGGTGAGCCGGTCGGCGGAGGCGTTGGCCTGCCAGCCGAACAAATCCTTGGGGTCGAGCCGGCCATGGTTGACCCGGTCGACGGCGCGCCCGCGCACGCCCACGATCCGGCCGTCCTTGACGGCGATGTCCAGACCGTCGCCGTTGGAGTGCAGCACCGCCGCCGATTGCACCCAGCGATCCACCGACTCGGCGGTGATCCCGTCGGCCAGGTAGGTGTCGACTCGGTCCGGCCATCGGGTGCCCGGCTCATATGGGGTGCGCGTGCCCCAGGGGTCCGCGATGCGATCAATAGCCACAGGCCAGGACTTCCCCGGCAGCGGGCCGCGAAACCACCTGGGCCCGGCGCGCTCAGCGGCTCAGAGCCCGAATTCGGCTTCGATCCCGTCGATTCCGGCGCGGATGGCGGCCAGGGCGTCGGCGCGAGTGCGCAACTTGGTGGCGGCATGCGCGCGCTGATTGAGGCCGGCGAATTCGGTGGCGGCTTCCTCGGCGCGGTCCAGCACCATCTCGGGCAGCACGATCTCATCGATAAAGCCTGCGGCAAGGGCGGTTTCACCGAAAAACGTCTTGGCCAACCCCGCGGCCTGCTGATACCCCGACGGCGTCAGCCGCAGCTTCATGATCTCCAGCGCGGCGTAGGGGATGACCATCCCGATCGCGACCTCGTTGGCCTGGATGTTGTAGGCGTGGGCGGCCACCCGGTGATCGCCCGCCGACAACAGGAACGCCCCCATCGCGATCGCGTGGCCGGTGCACGCCATCACCACCGGCTTCGGAAACGACAGGAGCCGGTAGGCCAACTCGAACCCGCCCCGCAGCATGTCGATCGCGGGCTGCACCTCGCCGGAGGTGAGAATCTTCAGGTCGAAGCCGCCGCTGAACACCCGCTCATTGCCGGTGATCACCAGCGCCCCGGCGTTGTCCCGCTCCGCCTGGTCGATCGCGTCGCCCAGGGCCTGCTGCATGGTCGGGCCCAGCGCGTTGACCTTGCCGTCGTCCATCCTGATGACGGCGATGGAGTCCTTGGTGCTGTAGTGGACCGGGGCGGTCATGGGTGCTCCTGCTCCTCGCCGTCAGGCGGACTGGTTGTGGTGTCTGCCCAGATCGTCTTCGGCGTTACTCCAGCGCAGGCTCACATCGGTGGGTTCGTCGAGTTGGCGGGTGCGCCATCGGTCTTGGGTTTCCCGAACCGCGGCGTTGATCCGTTCGATCTCGCTGCGGAAGACCTCGGGCCGGGTCTCCTTGCTGGCGTAGTGGAAATAGGTCAGCAGGCCGCGCAGCAGCTCCAGCTTTTCCTTCTCCCGCTTGGCGAGGTCATGGGTGGTCATCAACTCGATGCGCTGCACGGGTGGCAGGGCGTCCCAGTCCAGCACCACCTCGGTGTGCAGCGGCGAACGCTCGCGTTGCCAGAGTCGCCGCCGCGGCTGGGCGGGGCGGTCGTAGTAGCTGACGGTCCCGGTGAAACGCGATTCGATGCCGCTGCCGATTTCGGCGCGGTCGAGCGCCGAGTCCCACACCAGGCGCCATTCCTGGCCGGGCGCCAGCACGGGCAGCTCACGGGGCAGACGCAGTTCGACGACGTCGGCGTAGCCGTCGGTGGCGCTTTCGTATTCGGCCACCGTCGGGGGATTGACGAACGAGAACTCGATGTCATAGGCGGCGGTCTGGCCGAAATTGCGGACCACGAGCTCGATCACGTGCCAGTCGGCGGGATGCGGTTCCATGAACACCCCGACGTGCGGGCGGGTTTGCTCCGCCGCCGCGCGGCGATTGCGGCTGATCTGGCGGTTGGTGAAGACCAGGGTGACGACGGCGAGGGCGATCGCCGCCCACGCTGCCCACGCTATCCAGGTGCTGGACCCGACGTGCGTGACCCCATGCCAGCTGTCCTGGATCCAACCCATGGCATACACCCTCCGCTTATATCACAGGGCAGGACGCCGAATGGTCACCATCGAGCGATCAGCCACCCATCAGCATTCGCCATTGGTCAAGGTCTGCCGCCCGGTACACATAGTTGGACCGCTTGACGTCCGACAGCGCGGCACTGGGCTCAGCCGAATACCAATGCCCCGGAAACACCGTCGGGTCACCGGGAAGGGTCGCGAGCCGCTGCAGGCTGCGGTACATCTCGTCGGAGTCGCCGCCGGGGAAGTCGGTGCGCCCGCAGCCCTCCAAGAACAACGTGTCACCGGCGACCAGGCGGCCGTCGAGCAGAAAACACTGGCTGCCCGGGGTGTGGCCGGGGGTGTGCAGCAACTCGATCTCGATGTCGCCGATGCTGACCTTGTCGTGGTTCTCGTGCGCGGTCAGGTCGCCCAGACCGATCCCGGTGACGCGCGAAACCCACAGCGCCTCATGGGTATTGACGTGCACCGGCACGGGTGCCCGTTCCAGCAGTTCGGCCAGGCCCTGCAGCGAGAAGCCCATCATCGATCCGCCCACGTGGTCGGGGTGGTGGTGGGTCACCAGCACCCCGGACAGGCGCATGCCGTCGGCCTCGAGCGTGTCGAGCAGGTCACCGGCGGCGTAGGCCGGGTCGACGACCACGCAATCCCCGGTTTGCCGGTCGCCGATCAGGTACGCGAAGTTGCGCATCTGCGTCGCGAACATGTCGCCGGCGGCGAAGTCGCGGCCGGAGAGCAGTTGACGGAAGTACAGCCGGTCATCTGACACGTGACCAGACTAGGACGCGGATCGCGGCGGGCCGCGGGTAGTCCGCCGCCGCTTCGTTCGCGCCGCCCGGGTTCGGCGCGACACCGCTTCTGAGCACCGGGTTGGGCTCGTTTCCAGTGGGTATGGTTGGCGCATGAAGAAGAAGGTCGAGATCGAGGTCGACCTCGATCTGGTCGATGAGGCGATCCAACGCTTCCGTGTCGCCGACGCGCGCGAGGCAGTCAATCTCGCGTTGCGCACCCTGCTTCGTGAGGGCGCTGCCGCCGAAGAGGACGCCGAGTACGACGAGTTCAGCGACCTCAACGCGTGGCAGCCCCGCCGCTCCGGCGAGAGCGGGTGAGCTGCGGTACTCGTGGTTTGGTGCCGCTGCGAGCCAGGTTGTACCCTCTTTTAGGCCCGCGCGACTGATCGCTTCGGGTGAACGGCCCCCTTAGCTCAGTCGGTAGAGCGTTTCCATGGTAAGGAAAAGGTCAACGGTTCGATTCCGTTAGGGGGCTCGGCGGACGCCGAGCAGGCGTGGCGGCCCCGACCCCAAAACGGGGTGGCCAGAGGCGATGTAGCTCAGTCGGTTAGAGCGAACGACTCATAATCGTTAGGTCGCCGGTTCGAGTCCGGCCATCGCTACAACAGAACAGCACCA
This sequence comes from Mycobacterium sp. NTMscope_MAC_12, assembly GCF_976985675.1. Taxonomy (NCBI): domain Bacteria; kingdom Bacillati; phylum Actinomycetota; class Actinomycetes; order Mycobacteriales; family Mycobacteriaceae; genus Mycobacterium; species Mycobacterium sp. NTMscope_MAC_12. Next base: position 4,557,631 of record NZ_CDRJYY010000001.1, on the reverse strand, counting down.
GATCTTTTCAAGAATCGAGAGAGAACCGTCATGGCGTCCAGTACCGACGTACGGCCGAAGATCACCTTGGCATGCGAGGTGTGCAAGCACCGCAACTACATCACCAAGAAAAACCGCCGGAACGACCCGGACCGACTGGAGCTGAAGAAGTTCTGCCCCAACTGCGGTAAGCACCAGGCGCATCGGGAGACACGCTAGCGGCGCCCCGCCAGCGTTTATTCCGACTGACTAGGTAGTTTAAGAATCGTGGCGTTAACCGAAAGCATCGTCGGGATGCACTACCGCTACCCCGATCATTACGAGGTGGAGCGGGAGAAGGTCCGCGAGTACGCGGTCGCCGTGAAACACGACGACCCGGCGTTTTTCGAGGAGAAGGCGGCGGCCGAACTCGGCTACAAGGGGCTGCCGGCCCCCCTGACCTTCGTCTGCGTGTTCGGCTACATGGCGCAGACGGCGTTCTTCAAGCACGCCAACGTCGCCGTCCAGGACGCCCAGATCGTTCAGGTCGACCAGGTCCTGAAATTCTTCGCGCCACTCGTCGCCGGGGACAAGCTCTACTGCGACGTCTACGTGGACTCGGTGCGCGTGTCGCACGGCACCCAGATCATCGTCACCAAGAATGTCATCACCAACGCTGCCGGTGACGTCGTGCAAGAGACCTACACGACCCTGGCGGGCCGTGCCGGCGAAGATGGAGAAGAGGGATTTACTGATGCCACTGCGTGAGTTCAGCTCCGTGAAGGTGGGTGACCAGCTTCCGGAGAAGACCTACCCGCTGACCCGGCAGGATCTGGTCAATTACGCGGGCGTATCTGGCGACTTGAACCCCATCCACTGGGACGACGAAATGGCCAAGGTCGTCGGCCTGGACACCGCGATCGCGCACGGCATGCTGACCATGGGCATCGGCGGCGGCTACGTCACCGCCTGGATCGGTGACCCCGGCGCGGTGACCGAGTACAACGTGCGGTTCACCGCCGTGGTGCCGGTGCCCAACGACGGCAAGGGCGCCGAGCTGGTCTTCAGCGGCCGGGTGAAGTCGGCGGACCCGGAGACCAAGTCAGTGACCATCGCGCTCACGGCCACCACCGGCGGCAAGAAGATCTTCGGCAGGGCGATCGCGTCCGCGACACTCGCGTAGGCCCATGGCGCTCAAGACAGACATCAGGGGGATGATCTGGCGCTACCCTGACTACTTCGTCGTGGGGCGGGAACAACTCCGTCAGTTCGCGCTGGCCATCAAAAACCGTCACCCGGCCCACTACGACGAAGACGCCGCCGCCGATCTCGGCCACGACGCGATCGTCGCGCCGCTGACCTTCGGGACCATCTTCGCCAAGCTGGTTCAGCTGGATTTCTTCCGGCACGTCGACATCGGCATGGAGACGCTGGTGATCGTCCAGGTCGATCAGCGGTTCGTGTTCACCAAGCCGATCAAGGCCGGCGACAAGCTGTGGGCCCGCATGGACATCGTTTCGGTGGACGAGCGGTTCGGCGCCGACATCGTCGTCACCAAGAACATCTGCACCAACGAGCACGACGAGGTGGTCCTGGAGGCATACACCACGCTGATGGGTCAGTACGCCGACAACTCCGCGAACCTGCGCTGGGATCCGGACTCCGGCCAGGTCGTCAGAACGGCGTAATTAGTATCTGACTCCTCGTCCGATGTACACTCGGACCTCGGGGTTTTCCCAGCACCAGCGCGCTTTCCGTGAGTCGAGCAATCGGAAGGCGCGCGTGTCATGTAAGCCCCGGTAGGTAAGCGCAGGTTGGCCTGCCAACCGCGAAGGGGCGTAGCTCAACTGGCAGAGCAGCGGTCTCCAAAACCGCAGGTTGCAGGTTCAAGTCCTGTCGCCCCTGCTGAAGACGGACGGGACACCGGATTCGAGCGTCTGGTGACGACGCAGGCCCGCGGCCTGAGGAGGAACCGGACACCAGGACTGTGCCATGGTGGACACTGGAAGACGTGCCGCCACCGATGGGACGGCTCTCGGGGTACTAGCAAACAAAGGAGCGTGCGGTGAGCGACGAAGGCGACGTTGCCAACGACGCCGCAAGCGACGGCACTGACACCACGGACGGCCGCGCGAGCGGCGTCCGGACGGCGGTGGTGGCGCGGCCACAGCGCCCAACCGGTAAGCGGTCCCGCCAGAAGGCGGCCGACGCCGGCGAGGACGCCGACGCCGGGTCGCCGGACGAACTCGAGGTCTCCGGCAAGGAAAAGGCCAAGAAGGGCGCCTCCAAGTCCGGCGGGGCCAAGAAAGCGGCCAAGCTGAAGAAGTCCGCGGACAGTCGGGCCAACCCGTTCGTGCTCGTCTACAACTACCTCAAGCAGGTCGTTGCGGAGATGCGGAAGGTCATCTGGCCCAACCGCAAGCAGATGCTCACGTACACCTCCGTCGTGCTGGCCTTCCTGGCCTTCATGGTGGCGCTGGTCGGCCTGGCGGATTTCGGCCTGACCAAGCTGGTGCTGTTGGTGTTCGGCTGAGCGAGCGACGCCGCTTTCAAAAGTGACGCCGCCTTCAAAGTGACAGAGAGGACTCACACCGTGACTACCTTCGACGGTGACCCGTCCGCGGGTGACGCGGTCGACCTGAAAGAGACCACCGAAGCCTCCGAAGCCGCCGAGGCTTCCGCGGCTGCTGAGGTTTCGGGCGACGCGGCCACCTCGGCGGATTCCGGGGCCACCGACGCGACCACGGACGAGACCACCGACACCGCCGGGGCGCCCGACGAGCCGGCCGAAGAGGCCGACCCGGCCGTCGCGCTCAAGGCGGAACTGCGCAGCAAGCCCGGCGACTGGTATGTCATCCACTCCTACGCGGGATACGAGAACAAGGTCAAAGCCAACCTCGAAACGCGTGTGCAGAACCTCGACGTCGGGGACTACATCTTCCAGGTGGAGGTGCCCACCGAAGAGGTCACCGAGATCAAGAACGGCCAGCGCAAACAGGTCAATCGCAAGGTGCTGCCCGGCTACATCCTGGTGCGCATGGACTTGACCGACGACTCCTGGGCCGCGGTGCGCAACACCCCCGGGGTCACCGGGTTCGTCGGGGCGACCTCGCGACCGTCGGCCCTGACGCTCGACGACGTGGTCAAGTTCCTGCTGCCGCGCGGCGCGACGAAGAAGGCCGCCAAGGGCGCGGCGGCCACCGCCACCGCCGCCGAGGCCGGCGGGCTGGAACGTCCGACCATCGAGGTCGACTACGAGGTCGGCGAATCGGTGACGGTCATGGACGGGCCGTTCGCGACGCTGCCCGCCACGATCAGCGAGGTCAACGGCGAGCAGCAGAAGCTCAAGGTGCTGGTGTCGATCTTCGGCCGCGAAACGCCGGTCGAACTGACCTTCAGCCAAGTCTCCAAGCTCTAAACCGGCGCATCCGCCGGGCACAAACCAGGAAGGAACGAACAACATCTCATGGCCCCGAAGAAGAAAGTCGTCGGGCTGATCAAGCTTCAGATCCAGGCGGGGCAGGCCAACCCGGCGCCGCCGGTCGGGCCCGCGCTCGGTCAGCACGGCGTCAACATCATGGAGTTCTGCAAGGCGTACAACGCCGCCACGGAGAACCAGCGCGGTCAGGTCATCCCGGTCGAGATCACGGTCTACGAGGACCGCAGCTTCACCTTCGCGCTCAAGACCCCGCCCGCCGCCAAGCTGTTGCTCAAGGCCGCCGGTGTCGGCAAGGGCTCGGCCGAGCCGCACAAGACCAAGGTCGCCAAGGTCAGCTGGGATCAGGTCAAGGAGATCGCCGAGACCAAGAAGGCCGACCTGAACGCCAACGACATCGACGCGGCCGCCAAGATCATCGCCGGCACCGCCCGGTCGATGGGCATCACCGTCGAGTAGTACCCCGCATCACCCCGTGGGAGGGCTGGCTTCGGCTCGGTAACCACGACCCAACACCAGATTGGATGAATCAATGAGCAAGAACAGCAAGGCATACCGCGCCGCCGCCGAGAAGGTGGACCGCAACAGCCTGTACTCCCCGCTGGAGGCGGCCAAGCTCGCCAAGGAAACGTCGTCGAGCAAGCAGGACGCCACCGTCGAGGTGGCGATCCGGCTGGGCGTCGACCCGCGCAAGGCGGACCAGATGGTCCGCGGCACGGTGAACCTGCCGCACGGCACCGGCAAGACCGCCCGGGTCGCGGTGTTCGCGGTCGGCGGCAAGGCCGAGCAGGCGCAGGCCGCCGGCGCCGATATCGTCGGCAGCGACGACCTGATCGAGAAGATCCAGGGCGGCTGGCTGGAATTCGACGCCGCGATCGCGACCCCGGACCAGATGGCCAAGGTCGGTCGCATCGCGCGGGTGCTCGGCCCGCGAGGCCTGATGCCGAACCCCAAGACCGGCACCGTCACCCCCGACGTCGCCAAGGCCGTGGCCGACATCAAGGGCGGCAAGATCAACTTCCGCATCGACAAGCAGGCCAACCTGCACTTCGTCATCGGCAAGGCCTCCTTCGACGAGAAGTCCCTGGCCGAGAACTACGGCGCCGCGCTCGACGAGGTGCTGCGGCTCAAGCCGTCCGCGTCGAAGGGCCGCTACCTGAAGAAGATCACGGTGTCGACGACGACGGGCCCGGGCATTCCGGTGGACCCGGCGGTCACCCGCAACTTCTCCGAGGCCTGAGTTTTTCTCGCGGGTGAGCGTCAGCCCCCGCACTCGGCGATGCGGCGACGCAGGAACGCCCGGCCCGGCTCAGACCCGTTGGACTCCAACGCCGTTCGGTACCAGGTGAGCGCATCGGCCGGTCGGCCCGCGCGGCGCAACAGGTCGGCGCGCACGGTCGCGACGAGGTTCGAGCGGGCGAGCCGCGGATCGCCCGCCACGGCGTCCAGGGCCGCCAGCCCGGCGTCGGGACCGTCGCGAAACCCGATCGCCAGCGCGCGATTGGCGGCCACCACCGGCGAACCGGTGATCTGCCACAGCCGGTCATAGGCCGAGCAGATGGCGCTCCAGTCCGTGTGCTCCCAGGACGGGGCCGTGGCATGCAGGGCGGCGATCACCGCCTGGGGCAGATAGGCGCCCGTCGAACCCTGGGCCCGCCGCAACCGCTCGAGCCCGCGGGCGATGCGGGCGCGGTCCCACCGGCGGCGGTCCTGATCCTCGAGCGGCACCAGCATCCCGGACCCGTCCACCCGGGTCGCGCGTCGCGAATCGTGCAGCAGCATCAGGGCGGACAGCGCGTGCGCCTCCGGCTCGGAGGGCAGCAGCGCGCACAGCTCGCCGCCCAGCCGGATCCCTTCGTCGCACAGGTCGTCACGGATGGCCGACGGGCCCGCGGTCGACCAGTAGCCCTCGGTGAACACCGAATACACGCAACCCAGCACGTGCGGGGTGCGCTCGGGCAGCAGCTCGGCGGGCGGGACGCGCAGCGGGATGTTGGCGTGCCGAACCTTGTTCTTGGCGCGCGTGATTCGCTGGCCGATCGCCGCCTCGGTCTGCAACAGAGCGCGGGCGATTTCGACGACGGTCAGGCCGGACACCAGCCGCAGCGTCAGCGCCAGTTGCGATTGCCGGTCCAGCGCCGGGTGCGCGCAGGTGAACATCATCCGCAACTCGTCATCGCGAACCGGATGCGGGTCGGTGTGCTCGGTGCGTGCCCTGATGTCGTCCAGCACGGCGGCCAATTCCTTTCCGGGGCGCACGGATTCGCGGCGCAGGCGATCGCGGGCGCGGTTACGGCCGACGGTCACCAGCCAACCGCCCGGGTTGACGGGTACCCCGTCGCGCGGCCAGGTGCGCAGCGCTTCGGCGCAGGCCTCCTGGACGGCGTCCTCGGCGACGGTGAGGTCACCCGACCACCGCGCGAGCGCGGCCACGGCCGGGCCCCACTCCCGGCGGAAGACGCCGTCCAGGTCGGCCATCTGCCTACAGGCCGGAGACCCCCGCCAGCTGGCGCAGGTGCACTGCCGAGGCGGGGATCATCGAGCCGATCTTGACGGCCTCGTCACGGTCGGCGGCGCTCAACAGGTAGATCCCGGTGGCGATTTCGGCGCCCTCCGCGTACGGCCCGTCGGTGATGAGGACCTCGCCGTCGCGCACCCGCACGGTCGTCGCCGTGGTCCGGTCGTGCAGCGCGGCGCCGCCGATCACGTGATCGCCGGCGGCGGCGTGCAGATCGACGTGCTTGGCCGCCACCGCCTCCCACTCCGGGGTGCCCGGTGTGTGCGCGGATTCGGGGGGCTCCAGCAGCAGTGCGAGCCAGTCGTTGCCGGTGAGCGCGCGGGACGGCTCGACGGCGTGGACCACCGGCCACAGCTCCACCGCCCCGAACGCGGCGACCGGGACGTCGCGCGCCAGCGCAAGCGCCTCGTCGAGGTTTTCGGCTTCGAAGATGTAATAGCCGCATGCCACCTCGGCGGCCTCGGCGAAGGGGCCGTCGGTGACCGTCGGCGCGTCGGGACCGCCGGTGATGGCCACTGCGGCCGCGGCGGGCGCCAGCGCGTCACCGGCCTTGATCGCCGGCCCGGCCTTGGCGTGAAAGGTCTCGAATGCCGCCATCGCGGCGGCGGCATCGTCGGGCGTACGGTCCTGCTCCTTGCTGATCAACAAGGCGAAGTACTGCATGGTCGTCACCTCCGGTAAGTGAGCGAAGCCGTCTGCTCCACTCTCTACCTACTCGACGAACCGCGCAGCGCCGATCCGACAGGCGCCGCGGAATTCAGGCGGCCGCGCCGGGCTTGAGGTAGGTCACCAGGCTGACGTCGAGCATCTCCTCGGTGAAGTAGTGCTCGCAGCCGCGCAGGTATTTGATGTAGCGGTTGTAGACCTCTTCGGAAGTGACCTCGATGGCCTTGTCCCGGTTCGACTCGAGCGTGTCACCCCAGATGTGCAGGGTCTTGATGTAGTGCGGCCGCAACGAAAGAGGTTCGGGCACAACGAAACCGGCCTTCTCGCCGTGATCGACCATCATCTGGGTGGAGGGCAGCCGGCCGCCGGGGAAGATCTCGGTGACGATGAACTTGATGAACCGCGCCGTCTCGAAGCTCAGCTTCTTGCCCCGCGCGGCCAGGTCGTACGGGTGGTAGCTGACGCTGCTCTGGACGGTCATGCGGCCGTCGGCGGGCATGATCTCGTAGGTCCGCTTGAAGAAGTCGTCGTAGTTCTCGTGGCCGAAGTGCTCGAAGGCCTCGATCGACACGATGCGGTCGACCGGCTCGGAGAAGTCCTCCCAGTTCTGCAGCCGCACCTCCCGCGAGCGACCGGTGTCGATGGACCCGAGCAACGCCTCGGCGCGGGCGTGCTGGTTCTTGGACAGCGTCAGGCCGATGACGTTGACGTCGAACCGCTCGACGGCGCGCTTCATGGTGCTGCCCCACCCGCAGCCGATGTCGAGCAGGGTCATGCCGGGCTTGAGGTCAAGCTTGTCGAGGTTGAGGTCGATCTTCGCGTACTGGGCCTCTTCCAGGGTCATGTCGTCGCGCTCGAAGTAGGCGCAACTGTAGATCCGCGACGGATCCTGGAACAGGCCGAAGAACTCGTCGGAGACGTCGTAATGCGCCTGAATGTCTTCCGAGCGCGTCCGCGTCTTCGTCGGGCCAGTCGGTTGCTCAGCCATTTTCGTCCTGTTCTCCTGGATGACGTTCGCTGCCCCTGGTTGCGCGCGCATCGAGGCGTCCGGTTGAGCAGCAACGATACCCAACGGCGAGGCATCGTCTCCTAAGGGTGCGAGCGCGCGTCGCGGGCCCGACCGCGCAGCCAAACTCTACTTTCCGCCGACGCTACTTGGTGAGCGTGTACTGGGCCACGTTGGAGATCCCTTTGCGGAAGAGGTTCGCGCAGCCCGTCAGGTAGCGCATGAACCGGTCGTAGACCTCTTGGGACTGCAGGGCGATCGCGCGCTCGCGATTGGCCTCGAGGTTGGCCGCCCACGTGTCCAGCGTCCGGGCGTAGTGCGGCTGCAGGTATTGCGCCTGCTCGAGGGTGAACCCGCTGGCTCGCGAAAGGTCGACGATGTCGGCTTCGCCGCACATCTGCCCGCCGGGAAAGATTTCCTTGCCGAGGAAGTGCAGGAAACGCAGGTCCGACATCGTGATTTTGATGCCGACTTCTTTCCAGTGCGATTGCGGGTAGGTGAAGATGCTGTGCATCAGCATCCGGCTGTCGTTGGGGAGGGTTTCGTAGGCCCAGTCCCAGAACGCGGGCCAGCGTTCCTTTTTGAACGCGTCGAAGGCCTCGAAGCTGATGATCCGGTCGACGTGCTCGTCGAACTCTTCCCACCCCTGCAGCCGGGCCTCGGCCCGCCGCGTCGTCGGGATCTCGGCCAGCCTGGCCTTGGTGCGCGCGTAGTGGTTGCGGCTGAGCGTGATGCCGATGACATTCACGTCGTATTTCTCCAGCGCCCGGACCACGGCCCCACCCCAGCCGCACCCGACGTCGAGCACCGTCATGCCCGGCTCCAGGTTCAGCTTGTCCAGCCCCAGGTCCAGCTTGGCGAGCTGCGCCTCGGCCAGCGTCATGTCATCGTCTTTGAAATAGGCGCAGGTGTACACCATGTTGGGGTCGAGGAACAACGCGAAGAAGTCGTCCGAAATGTCGTAGGTCGCCTGCGACTCTTCGTAATACGGCTCCAGCTTGACCATCGCTACACCCATCCTCCTTCGACAACCGTACAACCCGCCGCCTTGGACTGAAAATGCGGGGAAACGTTTCGGCAGAATGCTTTTTGGCTCAGCACGCCCTAGCGAAATTGTTTGTCAGCACGCCGACCACCTGGTCCCACAACTGCTGTGGCAGATCATGACCCATCCCGTCGAATAACACCAATCGGGCGCCGTCGATGGCGCGGGCCACCGCGCGGCCCCCGAAGGGCCGCATCAACTTGTCCGCCCGGCCGTGGATCACCACGGTGGGAGCGACGGTGCCCCGGTTGTAGCGCCGCAGGCTCCCGCTGCCCAGCACGGCGGCGAAGTGCCGCGCCACGCCCTGCGGGTAGTAGTTGCGGTCGTACCCCTCGGCGGCCTCGGCGCGGGCCTGTTCGTCGGGCACCCGGTAGCGCGGGCTTCCGATGATCTTGCCGACGCGCACCGCGTTGTCGATGATCACCTCCCGCGGCGAGTCCGGCGGCGGCCCTTTCAGCAGCGCCAGCAACGCGCGCGGCGCCGGCGGCGGCAGCAGGGCCGCGTTGTTGCTGGAGAAGATGATCGCCAGGGTTCGGGTCCGCTCGCGGAAGCGCGCGGCGAAGATCTGGGCGATCATGCCGCCCATCGACGCGCCGACGACGTGGGCGCGCTCGATGCCCAGGTGATCGAGCACGGCCGCGGCGTCGTCGGCCATGTCCTCGAGCTTGTAGACCGCGTTGCTGGGCAGGCCCAGCCAGGACCGGGCCAACCGCGTGGCCAGCGGCTGCCCCGAGCTGCCGTACCGGGTCTTGCTGGACAGGCCGACGTCGCGGTTGTCGTACCGGATGACGCGCAGACCCCGGTCGACCAGCTTTTCGCAGAACGCGGTGCGCCACAACACCAGCTGGGCTCCCAGTCCCATGATCAGCAGGACGGGCGGGTCGTCGACGTCGCCCATGTCCTCGTAGTACAGCTTCAGGTCGCCTGATAGGGCGTATCCCGTGCGCACCTGCACCGCGGCGCTCCTAAACCTCGACGTCGGAGGAGTGTTCGCGGCTGACTTCGACCATGAAGTTCGCGAAATACCCGGTCAATTGCGGATCCGACATCATTTGCCATTTCGGCGCCAGCAGCTTCATGTAGCGCTCGACGTAGAGGAACTGTTTGCCGATCAGCACCAGCTCGCGGGGCAGCTTGACGTCGTAGGCGTCGGCCAGGGCGGACAGCTGCCGGCCGATGTCGGCATACGACATGTCGCCCAGCGTCTGCATGGTCAGCGGGGTGGCGAACTTTTCCAGGTCCTTGGCGGCCTCGGCTTCGGGCTTCATGGTGCCGACCGCGCCCATCAGCACCACGATCTTGCCCGCCGCGGCGTGGTCCTTCTTGACCAGCAGCGCGTACACCAATTCGCGCAGCAGCCAGCGGGTCCGGGGATCGATGCGGCCCATGATGCCGAAGTCGAAGAACACGATGCGGCCCTGGTCGTCCACATAGAGGTTGCCCGCGTGCAGGTCGCCGTGGAACAGCCCGTGCCTCAGCCCGCCTTCGAATAGCGAGAACAGCAGCGCCTTCACCAGCTCGACGCCGTCGAAACCGGCCTTGCGGATGGCGGCGACGTCGTCGATGCGGATGCCCGACACCCGCTCCATCGTCAGCACCCGGTCGCTGGTGAAGTCCCAATACACCTGCGGCACCCGGATGTTGCGGCCCAGCGGGGAGGTGTGCAGGTGCGACACCCACGCCTCCATCGACTGCGCCTCCAGCCGGAAATTGAGCTCCTCGGCCAGGTTGTCCGAGAAGTCGGCGACGACGTCCTGCGCGGACAGCCGCCGGCCCAGCTTGGCCACCTCGACGGCCTGGGCGAAGCGTTTGAGGATCTGCAGGTCGGCGGCGACCCGGCGGCGGATGCCCGGCCGCTGGATCTTGACGACGACCTCCTCGCCGCTGTGCAGGGTCGCGTAGTGCACCTGGGCGATGGAGGCCGACGCGAACGGCTCCTCGTCCCAGCTGGCGAACAGTTCGGACGGGTCGGCGCCGAGCTCCTCGATGAACAGCTTGTGTACCTCGCCGGAGTCGGCGGGGGGCACCCGGTCCAGCAGGCCGCGGAACTCCCGGGACAGCGACTCGCCGAACGCGCCCGGGCTCGACGCGATGATCTGCCCGAACTTGACGTACGTCGGTCCCAGGTCGGCGAAGGTCTGGGGGAGTTGCTTGATCACCTTCTGCTGCCACGGGCCCCTGCCCGGCAGCTTGGTGACGATGCGAGCGGCGGAGCGGGTGACCTGCCAACCGGTCACCGCTACCCGGGCCGCTTCGACCGGCAACGGCACCCGGTCGAGCTTGGCCACCTCTCGATGTTTGGTAGAGCTCATTCCAGCAGTCTGCCAAACCGGTGCTGGCAAGTCCCAATCTCTACCGGGGGCGATCCCCACCCCGCCACGGCTGCACCCACCCCTGGATCGCCCAGCCTTCGAGCCCGGCGATCAGCTCGTACATGGTGGCGCCGTCGATCGCCTCCCGGATGATGTCGGCATGCCCGGCGTGCCGGGCCAGCTCGTTGATCACGTGCAGGATCACCCAGCGCACCGACCAGGCCCGCTGGTCCTTGGGGAACCACGGGATGTCCCGCGGGACGGGCACCGCGGCATCGAGGTCCGCGGTCTCGACCAGCCGAAGCGATTCCGCGTTCTGGGCCTCGAAGGCGCGCAGCATCCCGTCCAGCGTCTCGTCGGCCCGCATCACGTGCTGGTCGGCGAACTCCTTGCTGATCTGCTCGAACGGGCGGGTGTCTTTCGGCGGCGCGTCCGGCGCGGCGGCGACGCGCGCCATCCAGCTGCGCTGCATCCCGGTGGCGTGCTTGACCAGCCCGCCGATCGACAGCGCGCTGACCGAGGGCGTCGAGCGGGCCTGTTCGTCGGTGAGGCCGTACGACACGGCGAAATACGCGCTCTGGTGGAACGCGAGGAATTCGCGCAGGGCGCTGCGTTCGTCGGCCACCGGCGGGGCGAGGGCGGGCATTGTCAATCCATCCTGTTGTGAACGTAAAGGTCGCGCAGACAAGCGATTTCGGCGCCATGGTGGATCGCTTCCCGATTGATGTGCAAGTCCAGCTCGCTCAGCGGGTAGTCGGCGTACGGCCCTTCGGCCGCGCCGCAGCGGCGGGTCAGGTCGGCGGCGGACAGCGACCGTACACCGTTGATCCACACCGCGTACGTCTCGTCCAGTTGCCGCAGGGCGGTGGCGGCGGTGGTGGCGTAGTTCCAACTCTGGTAATCGGCGGACGGTCCACCGAAATGATGATGGGCACGCATCGCGAACACACCGACAATGACGTGCGCCATGCGCCACGCGATCGTGGTGAACGGCGCCGGGCTGGGCGCCGGGAACGCGAAGTCGATCGACCCGTCCGGGTGCACGGTCCAGCAGTGGGGCACCGGCTGCCAAAAGTACTCGTCGTCGGTCATGCCGCCCAGGCGAGGGCGCAACTGGTTGCGCCAGTGCCAGTCGAGCTGGTCGGCCAGTTGGGTGGTCAGATCCGCCATGGCACCGAGCTTTCCACCAATGGGACAGGTTCGTGGTCAGGCGACGGGTTTCTCGGTTCGCCGCGCCGCCGTAAAGTGCGGGGATGCAGCTGGTTTCGGCGGAGTCCACGGAGCTTTTCGTCGGGCCGCCGGAAGACCCGCTGCAGCTGGCGCGCGTCACCGTCGCCGGGGTGCGCGAGCCGACGCGGGTCCGCATCGACGGGGACGGCCTGAGCGGGGAGGCGGTCGCCGATATCGGCGACGGGCTCGTCGAGGTCCCGGTCACCGTGGACCGCCCGGTCGTCGGCGAACGCCGGTCGGCGCGGGTGCACGCCGGCCGCGCGCACCTGCCGTTCGACTTCACGGTCGCCGAGCCCGGCTGGACCATGTTCATGGTCAGTCATTTCCACTACGACCCGGTGTGGTGGAACACCCAGGGCGCCTACACCAGCGAATGGACCGAGGACCCGCCAGGGCGTGCCCGGCAGACCAACGGCTTCGGACTCGTGCACGCCCATCTGGAGATGGCGCGCCGGGAGCCCGAGTACAAGTTCGTGCTCGCCGAGGTGGATTACCTCAAGCCGTATTGGGACACCCGGCCCGAGGACCGCGCCGACCTGCGCCGGTTCATCGCGCAGGGCCGCGTCGAGGTGATGGGCGGCACCTACAACGAACCCAACACCAACCTCACCAGCCCGGAAACAACCATCCGAAACCTGGTGCACGGCATGGGTTTTCAGCGCCACGTCCTGGGTGCTGACCCGGCGACCGCGTGGCAGCTGGACGTGTTCGGCCACGACCCGCAGTTCCCGGGGCTGGCCGCCGACGCCGGGCTGACGTCGAGTTCGTGGGCCCGGGGACCGCATCACCAGTGGGGTCCGGCGCACAGCGACGGCGGTCTGGGCGGCATGCAGTTCTGCAGCGAGTTCGAGTGGATCTCCCCGTCGGGCCGCGGCCTGCTCACCCACTACATGCCCGCGCATTACTCGGCCGGGTGGTGGATGGACTCCGCCGCGTCGCTCAGTGAGGCCTCCGACGCCACCTACGAGTTGTTCGATCAGCTCAAAACGGTGGCGCTGACCCGCAACGTGCTGCTGCCCGTCGGCACCGACTACACCCCGCCCAACACGTGGGTCACCGCGATCCATCGCGACTGGGCGGCCCGCTACACCTGGCCGCGATTCGTGTGCGCGCTGCCGCGCGAGTTCTTCGCGGCGGTGCGCGCCGAGCTGGCGCACGGGCGCGGCGCGCCCCGGGAACCGTCGCCGCAGACCCGGGACATGAACCCGATCTACACGGGCAAGGACGTGTCCTACATCGACACCAAACAAGCCAACCGGGCCGCCGAGCACGCCGTGCTGGCGGCCGAGCGGTTCGCGGTCTTCGCGGCGCTGATGACCGGCGCCGACTACCCGCATGCGGCCTTGGCCAAGGCGTGGGTGCAGCTGGCCTACGGCGCGCACCACGACGCGATTACCGGCTCGGAATCCGACCAGGTCTACCTCGACCTGTTGACCGGCTGGCGCGACGCGTGGGAGCTGGGCCGCGCGGCCCGGGACACGTCGCTGGCGCTTTTGTCCGGGGCGATCGACGGCGACGTCGTCGTGTGGAACCCGCTGGCCCACCGGCGCACCGACGTCGTCACCGCCCGGGTCGATCCGCCGCTGCGCGCGGGCGTGCGGGTGCTGGACGCCGACGGCGCCGAGGTGCCCGCCCTGGTCGAGCACGACGGGAGCTCGGTCAGCTGGCTGGCCCGCGACGTCGGGTCGCTGGGCTGGCGGGCCTACCGGCTGGTTCCCACCGACAACCGGGCGCCCGGCTGGGAGCCGGTGCCGGGAGCGGTGATCGCCAACGAGCACTACCGGGTCGAGGTCGACGCGGCCCGCGGCGGGGCGGTCGCGTCGCTGATCGGCTTGTCCGGCCAGGGGGACCGCGAGCTGATCGCCGACGGGCGGGTCGGCAACGAGCTCGCCGTCTACGAGGAATACCCGTCGCACCCGACGCAGGGCGAGGGCCCGTGGCATCTGCTGCCCAAGGGCCCGGTGGTGTGCTCGTCGGAAGCGCCGGCGCGGGTGCAGGCCTTTCACGGGCCCCTCGGTCAGCGGGTGGTGGTGCGCGGCCGGATCGGCACGCTGCTGCGTTACACCCAGACCCTGACGCTGTGGCGCGGCGTCGCGCGGGTCGACTGCCGCACCACGATCGACGACTTCACCGGCGCCGATCAGCTGGTGCGGCTGCGCTGGCCGTGCCCGGTGCCGGGCGCCATGCCGGTCAGCGACGTGGGCGACGCCGTCGTCGGCCGGGGTTTCGCCCTGCTGCACGACGGGTCGCGCGCCGTGGACGCCGCCCGGCACCTCTGGACGTTGGACAACCCGGCGTACGGCTGGTTCGGCCTGTCCTCGGCGGCCCGGGTCCGGGTGTCGGGGGCCGGCGCGCGGGCGATCTCGGTCGCCGAGGTGGTGTCGCCGGCGGAGACGGTGTCCGGGCCGCTGGCGCGCGAGTTGATGGTGGCGCTGGTCCGCGCCGGAGTCACGGCCACCTGCAGCGCCGCGGATAAGCCGCGCTACGGCCACCTCGCGGTGGATTCCAACCTGCCCGACGTGCGGATCGCGCTGGGCGGCCCGGGCCGCAACGCCTTCGCCGCCGCGGTGCTGGACCACGCCGATCCGGTGTACGCCAAAGAGCTGGACCGCCAGCTGGCGGCGACCGGCCGGGCGCGGGTGTGGGTGCCGGCCGAGGCGCCGCTGGCCGCGGTGTGGGTGCCGGGCGCCGACCTCCGTCCGCTGGGGGCGCTGCCGGTGCTGGTGATCGACGGCCGCGACGAGGAGGACCTGCGGGCCGAGATCGCCGCGCTGGCCGAGGACCTCGGCGATGCCGAGATCGTCGTCGCGCAGCAGCCCGCGTCGGGAACCGACGCGTTCGACGACCGCACCGTCGCCCTGCTCAACCGGGGGGTGCCCAGCTTCGCCGTCGACACCGAGGGCACCCTGCACACCGCTCTGATGCGCTCGTGCACCGGCTGGCCGTCGGGCATCTGGATCGACGACCCGCGCCGCACCGCGCCGGACGGCTCCAACTTCCAGCTGCAGCACTGGACCCACGACTTCGACTACGCGCTGGTCAGCGGCGACGGCGACTGGCGGCGCGCGGACATCCCCACCCGCAGCGCGCAGTTCTCGCAGCCGCTGCTCGCCGTCGCCGGGGGCCGGCGGCCCGGTGCGCTGCCGCCCGCGGGTGCACTGCTGCGCGTCGAGCCCGCCGACTCGGTCCACCTGGCTGCCCTCAAGGCGGCCGGCAACCCGTTGACCGCGGGCAGCGCCGCGCCGCTCGACCCGAACGCGGTCGCCCTGCGGTTGGTGGAAACGACCGGGGCGGGCGCGCGCGTGGTCCTCGGCTCGGACGTCGCGGCGTTCGGCGACCTGCGGCGCGCCGATCTTCTCGAGACTCCCGCCGAGCGGCTGGATTCGGTCGACCTGCACGGCTACCAGGTGGCGACCGTGCTGGCCCGGATCGAGCTGCCCGCGACGCCGTCGGGCCCCGCCGCGCTGGCGCCGTACGCCGAGGCCGCCCAGCCGCTCTACGCCCGTTATTGGCTGCACAACCGGGGCCCCGCACCGCTCGGCGGCCTGCCGGCGGTCGCCCACCTGCACCCGCCGCTGGTCAACGCGCAGCCCGGCGGCGAGGTGGCGCTGCGCGTCACCGCGGTCAGCGACTGCAGCGACGCCACGCTGCGCGGCGGGGTTGTGCTCGCGTGCCCCGACGGCTGGTCGGCCGCGCCCGCCGAGCTGCCCTTCACCCTGGGCAGCGGCGGCCACCTGGAGGCCGACGTGGTGGTGTCGATCCCGCCGGGGGCGGAACCGGGCCTCTACCCGGTCCGGGCCGAGTTGCGCCTCACCGGGGAGGAGATCCCCGCCGCCTGGCGGCAGGGGGTCGAGGACGTGTGCGTGGTCGCGGTGGGCGGCGCACCGGTGGACCCCGGCGAGCTGGTCTACCTTGCCGACGGGCCCACCGAGGTCACGCTGCGGCCGGGCGAAGCGGGCGACCTGACCGTCACCGTCGGCACCCACGCCCGGGCCGACCTGGCGCTCGAGGCGCACCTGATCAGCCCCTGGGGCACGTGGGAATGGATGGGCCCCGCCGCGATCGGCGCGGTCCTGCCCGCCCGCGGCACCGTCGACCTCGGCTTCCGAGTGGCCCCGCCGGCCTGGCTGGAACCCGGCGAGTGGTGGGCGCTGGTGCGCATCGGCTGCGCCGGGCGGCTGGTCTACTCGCCCGCGGCGCGGGTGACGGTGACATGAGCGGGCACCCGATCGCGACCGTCGCCGGCATCCCCGTGTCGTCCGGCGAGATCGACGCGGCCGAAACGCGGCTGCGGGCCGCGCGGGGGGCGGGCGCGCTGCCGACCGCCGGCACCAGCGAGGGCCGCCAACTGCGGCGCTGGCTGACCCAGCTCATCGTGACCGAACGGGTGGTCGCCGCCGAGGCGGCCGCGCGCGGGCTGAGCTCGCGCGCAGCGCCCCCCGAGGCGGAGCTGCTGCCCGACGTGACCGCGCGGCTGGAGATCGGCAGCGTCGCCGCGGCCGTGCTGGCCGATCCGCTCGCCCGGGCTCTGTTCGCCGACGTCACCGCCGCGGTGACCGTCACCGACGACGAGGTGGCCGCCTATCACGCCCGCAACCCGCTGCGGTTCGCCGCGGCCGCGCAGGGTGAAAACGGCTGGCGCACAACGGTGTCGGTCGCTCCACCGCTGGACGAGGTGCGGCCGGTGATCGCCGAGCATCTGCGCGGCGCCGCGCGGCGGCGCGCCTTCCGGCTGTGGCTGCACGCGCGCCGCGCCGAGCTGGTGCGGCTCGCGCCGGGCTACGAGCATCCCGGCGACCCGCGCCAACCCGACAACACCCACCGGCACTGAGCGCCATGGCCACCCTCTGTCTGGACATCGGCGGCACCAAAATCGCGGCCGCACTGGCCGATTCGGGCGGCGCGCTGATGTACACCGCGATCCGCCCCACCCCGGCCGCGGCCGCCGCCGGCGACGTGTGGGCCGTCGTCGAGGCGATGATCGCCGACGCGGTGCGGGCCGCCGAGGGCCCGATCACCGCCGTCGGCATCGGCTCGGCCGGGCCGATCGACCTGCACACCGGGTCGGTCAGCCCGATCAACATCGCGGGCTGGGACCGTTTCCCGCTGCGCGACAGGGTCGCCGCCGCGGTGCCCGGGGTGCCGGTGGTGCTGGGCGGCGACGGCCTGTGCATGGCGTTGGGGGAGCACTGGATCGGCGCGGGCCGCAGCGCGGGTCCCGACGCCCGATTCCTGCTGGGCATGGTGGTCTCCACCGGGGTGGGCGGCGGCCTGGTGCTCGACGGCGTCCCCTACGCCGGGCGCACCGGCAACGCCGGTCACGTCGGGCACATCGTGGTCGAACTGGACGGGCCGCCGTGCGCCTGCGGCGGCCGCGGCTGCGTGGAGACGGTGGCGTCCGGGCCGTGGATGGTGCGCTGGGCGCGGGATAACGGGTGGGCGGCGCCGCCCGGCGCGGGCGCCAGGGACCTGGCCGCCGCGGCGGCGGCCGGAGACCCGTTGGCCCAGCGGGCCTTTCGCCGATCGGCGAACGCGCTCGCCGCGATGATCGCCTCGGTCGGCGCGGTCTGCGATCTGGACCTCGTCGTGATCGGGGGAGGGGTGTCCAAATCCGGGTCGCTGCTCTTCGACCCGCTGCGGGCGAAGCTGGCCGACTACGCCGGGCTGGGCTTCCTGTCCGGGCTGCGTGTGGTGCCCGGCGAGCTGGGCGGTGCGGCCGGTCTGATCGGCGCGGCCCGGCTCGCGGCCCTCGGCTGACGCAGGCCGCCGGAGGCGGCTCCTTACGCTGACTGGCATGAACCACAGCATCGACGCGCTCGCGGTCGTGATCACCGGCCTGTTGGTGGGCGTGGAGCTGGCGGTCGCGGTGTTCTTCAACCCGCTCATCGCGCGGCTGCCCGACGACGCCTTCCGGGCGGCCCGCGGCGGCGCCGCCCGGGCGCTGGGCACGACGATGCCGTTCTGGTACGCGCTGAGCCTGTTGCTGTTGGCGGCGCTCGCCATCAAGGAGCGGGGCGCGTCGCGCGACTGGCTGTACGGCGTCGCCGGCGGCCTGATGGCGTTGGTCGTCCTGCTGACGGTCATCCTGCTGCTGCCGATCAACAACCGCATCGCCAAATGGCCGGCCACCGGTGAGCTCTCGCGCGACCTCGCGGCCCGGTGGGATCGGCTGCACCGGCTGCGGGTGGCCCTGCTGGTGGCGGTGTTCGTCCTGCTGGCCCTCGGCGTCACCCGAGCCGGCGGCTGAGTCGCCGTTTTGGCTGACCGCGCAGGCCACGCTATTGTGTTAGCCGTTCCACCGAAGACCGTCGGTCACCGAGCAATCGGTTGAAGGTCCGGGAGTATCCCGGCGGCCCACGCAGGAGGACGAGGCATCAGCGCCGGCTCGCGCCGGCGTGTTTGTACGCCCCGGCCGCTTCCTGCGCCGGGGCGTTCGTCGTTTTTCGGGGAATCGAGACGACACGTCGCATGACTTCACTTCAGGAGGTAGGCATGGCCAGGGCTGACAAGGCCACCGCCGTCGCGGACATCGCCGAGCAGTTCAAGGAATCGACCGCGGCCCTGGTCACCGAGTACCGCGGTCTGACGGTCGCCAATCTGGCCGAGCTGCGGCGCTCGCTGGGCGCGTCGGCCACCTACTCGGTGGCCAAGAACACGCTGGTCAAGCGGGCTGCTTCGGAAGCCGGGCTCGACGGCCTCGACGAACTCTTCGCCGGCCCGACGGCCATCGCGTTCATCACCGGCGAGCCGGTCGACGCCGCCAAGGCCATCAAGACCTTCGCCAAGGAGCACAAGGCGCTGGTCATCAAGGGCGGCTACATGGACGGCCGCGCGCTGACCGTCGCCGAAGTCGAGCGCATCGCCGACCTCGAGTCGCGCGAGGTGCTGCTGGCCAAGCTGGCCGGCGCGATGAAGGGCAACCTCGCCAAGGCGGCCGGGCTGTTCAACGCCCCGGCGTCGCAGGTCGCCCGGCTCGCGGCCGCGTTGCAAGAGAAGAAAACCGCAGAGGGACCAGCAGCTTCCGCCGAGCCCGCCGCCGCGGAGCCCGCCCCGGAAGCAGCCTCCGAAGCACCCGCTGAGGCTGCGGAAACCCCGGCCGAAGCCGAATAAAAACCCAACCCGGAACCTGGAAAAACAAGGAAGGACCCACACCCATGGCAAAGATGTCTACTGACGACCTGCTCGACGCGTTCAAGGAAATGACGCTGCTGGAGCTCTCGGACTTCGTCAAGAAGTTCGAGGAGACCTTCGAGGTCACCGCGGCCGCCCCGGTCGCCGTTGCCGCGGCCGGCCCGGCCGCCGGTGGTGCGCCCGCCGAGGCCGCCGAGGAGCAGTCGGAATTCGACGTGATCCTCGAGTCCGCCGGCGACAAGAAGATCGGCGTCATCAAGGTGGTCCGCGAGATCGTCTCCGGCTTGGGCCTCAAGGAGGCCAAGGACCTGGTCGACGGCGCGCCCAAGCCGCTGCTGGAGAAGGTCGCCAAGGAGGCCGCCGACGAGGCCAAGACCAAGCTCGAGGCCGCCGGCGCCACCGTCACCGTCAAGTAAGTCAGGCGCGCGTAAACCCCCGGGGTCACCACCCCGGGGGTTTCGTGTGCTCAGTGGGCGTCCCTCGCCGTCTGCAGCGAGCGCGCCACCCGCTCGGGTGCATCCCCAAGGGCCACAAGCAGGTTCGACGTCATCGAACCCAGCACCGGGACGACGGCCGAGCTGTCCTGGCCGTAATAGCCGGCCAGCTCCAGCATGACGAAGCCGTGGATCGACGCCCAGAACTGGGCGGCTATCGCCACCACCGCCGCGTCGTCATCGGCCGCGCCGGCACCGATGCGCCCGGCCTGCACGCATCGGTGCACCGCGCGCACGACGTGCGCGAAACTGGGGTAGCCGCGCTCGATCTCGCCGATCGTCAGCGTCAGGACGTTGTGGGCGGGCGCGTTGATGCCGTGCGCGCTGGTGCTGCCGAACATCAGCCGGTACATGTGCGGGCGCTTGATCGCGTAGCGCCGGTAGGCGGCGCCGATGACGAACAGGTCGGCGACCGGGTCGCCGGTCTCGGGTGCGGCCAGCGCGGCGTCGAACTGCCGCAGGCCCTCCTCGGCCACCTCCGCGATCAGCCCACCCATCCCGCCGAAGTGCGTGTACAGCGCCATCGTCGAGGTGCCCGCGGCGCCGGCCACCTTGCGGGTCTGCAGCGCGTCGGGGCCGTGTTCGTGCAGCAGGTCGACCGCCGCGAACAGCATGTCCTGGCGAACGCTGCGCTGAACGTCTGAAGTCATCGTTGCCATCTTCTCATCGGGGGCGTACGGTGCCAATAACGCTGAAATAACAATGTTATAGGAGTTCAGCCATGGCGACCACGACAACCGCCAAGCCCGCCAATCCCTACCTCGAAGACGTCCTGGCGCCGGTGAGCGCGGAGGTCACCGCCACCGACCTCGAGGTCACCGGGTGCATCCCCGAATACCTCGACGGGCGCTACCTGCGCAACGGGCCGAACCCGGTTGCCGAGGTGGACCCGGCGGTCTACCACTGGTTCAGCGGCGACGGCATGGTGCACGGGGTGGCGCTGCGCGGGGGCGAGGCCCGCTGGTACCGCAACCGGTGGGTGCGCACCGCCCACGTCTGCGCCGCTCTCGGCGAGCCCGCGCCCGCCGGGCTGGACCCGCGGGCGGGCATGCTCTCCGTCGGCCCCAACACCAATGTGCTCAGCCACGCCGGACACACGCTCGCGCTCGTCGAGGGCGGCGGGGCGAATTACCGCCTGACCGACGAGCTGGACACCGAGGGGCCCTGCGACTTCGACGGAGGCCTGTTCGGCGGATACACCGCCCACCCGCACGCCGACCCGCGGACCGGCGAATTGCACGCGGTGTCCTACTCGTTCACCCGCGGGCGCACGGTGCAGTACTCGGTCATCGATACCCAGGGCCGGGCCCGGCGCACCGTCGACATCGAGGTGGGCGGGTCGCCGATGATGCACGACTTCTCGCTGACCGACAAGTACGTGGTGATCTACGACCTGCCGGTCACGTTCGACGCCGTCCAGGTGATGCCGGCGAACGTGCCCCGCTGGCTGAGTTTGCCGGCCCGGCTGGTGATGCAGTCGCTCATCGGGCGCGTGCGGCTGCCCAGCCCGATGACGATGGCGATCAATCGGAATCGGCAGCCGATCAATCGGATGCCCTACCGGTGGGATGACAACTACCCGGCGCGCATCGGGGTGATGCCGCGAGAGGGCGGTAACCGCGACGTGCGCTGGTTCGACATCGAGCCCTGCTACGTCTACCACCCGCTCAACGCCTACTCCGAGATGCGCGGCGGGGCAGAGGTTTTGGTGCTCGACGTGGTGCGCTACTCGCGGATGTTCGACCGTGACCTGCGCGGTCCCGGCGACAGCCGGC
Source organism: Mycobacterium sp. NTMscope_MAC_12 (assembly GCF_976985675.1). NCBI lineage: Bacteria > Bacillati > Actinomycetota > Actinomycetes > Mycobacteriales > Mycobacteriaceae > Mycobacterium > Mycobacterium sp. NTMscope_MAC_12. The sequence continues at coordinate 4,536,060 of NZ_CDRJYY010000001.1, read as the reverse complement.
CGACGCTGGACCGCTGGACCGTCAACCTGGCCACCGGGGCGGTGACCAGCGAACGCCGCGACGAGCGCCCGCAGGAGTTCCCGCGGATCAACCAGAGCTTGCTGGGCGGGCGGCACCGGTTCGGCTACACCATCGGGACCGACGGCGGGTACCTGTCGGGCGGGGAATCCGAGATGTCCACCGCCGTGTACAAGCACGACTACGCGAGCGGCTCCAGCACCACGGCCCCCCTCGATGCCGGACTTTTGTTGGGCGAGATGTGTTTTGTGCCCGGCCCCGCGGCGCGCGCCGAGGACGACGGCGTCCTGATGGGCTTCGGGTATCACCGCGACCGCGCCGAAGGGCAGCTGGTGTTACTGGACGCGCAGACGCTCGAGCACGTCGCCACCGTGCATCTGCCGCAGCGGGTGCCGATGGGATTCCACGGCAATTGGGCGCCCGCTGGCTAACACGTGCGTCAAATAAGTTGCGCCATGGGGGCTTCCGCCTGATCTCGGGAAGGCCAATTTTTCCCCGCTGTGTTCCGCAACCCTGATGCCGTGTGGCAGCAGTGCGCTACAGTGACTCATGCCACACAAAAGGGCAGGTGGCAGGCACGAGTGTCGACGGAAGGATTTCCCATGGGCGTCGCAATCGAGGTGAATGGACTTACCAAGTCCTTCGGTTCCTCGAGAATCTGGGAAGACGTGACGTTGGAAATCCCCGCCGGGGAGGTCAGCGTCCTGCTGGGACCGTCGGGTACCGGCAAATCGGTTTTCCTGAAGTCATTGATCGGGCTGTTGCGCCCGGAGCGCGGCTCGGTCGTCATCGACGGCACGGACATCCTGCAGTGTTCGGCCAAGGAGCTCTACGAGATCCGCACGCTGTTCGGCGTGATGTTCCAGGACGGCGCGCTGTTCGGTTCGATGAACCTCTTCGACAACGCGGCCTTCCCGCTGCGCGAGCACACCAAGAAGAAGGAAGGCGAGATCCGTGACATCGTCATGGAGAAGCTGACCCTGGTCGGGCTCGGCGGCGACGAGAAGAAGTTCCCCGGTGAGATCTCCGGCGGTATGCGCAAGCGCGCCAGCCTGGCCCGCGCGCTGGTGATGGACCCGCAGATCATCCTGTGCGACGAGCCCGACTCCGGTCTGGACCCGGTTCGTACCGCCTACCTGAGCCAGCTGATCCTCGACATCAACGCCCAGATCGACGCCACGGTGTTGATCGTGACGCACAACATCAACATCGCCCGCACCGTGCCGGACAACATGGGCATGCTGTTTCGCCGCAAGCTGGTCATGTTCGGCCCGCGCGAGGTGCTGCTGACCAGCGACGAGCCGGTCGTGCGGCAGTTCCTCAACGGGCGCCGCATCGGGCCGATCGGCATGTCCGAGGAAAAGGACGAGGCGACCATGGCCGAAGAGCAGGCGATGATCGACGCCGGTCACCACGCCGGCGGTGTCGAGGAGATCGAGGGTGTGCCGCCGCAGATCGTCGCGACACCGGGGATGCCCGAGCGCAAGGCCGTCGCGCGGCGCCAGGCCCGGGTGCGCGAGATCCTGCACACGCTGCCCAAGAACGCTCAGGCGGCCATCCTCGACGACCTCGAGGGCACTCACAGGTTCCGCGCGAACGAGTTCGGCGGCTAGGGCGCCCGCGCCGGCGGGTTCCGCGCTAACTCCGCGTAACACTCCCGGCCCGCCCTCTTGACGACGGGCTCCAAACGAGCCAGTCTGTTGGGCAGCATGTACCTGAACTGTCCGAGGGAAGTCGAGATCGCCAGCCAGCGCCGATGTCCTTGGACCCCCAGGGCTGGGAAGTTGAGGAATGCGCAGTCCTGCGCTATTGTTGGACGTTGCGCTGGCTACCTCCTGCCCACCTCACCCGCCACCTGACACCGTGGTCTAAGCCTGAGCCCCCTTACGTGGCTTAGTTCTTTAGTTGCGCGTGAGACCCGGACAGATCGTTCGCCGGCCGAACCGACACAATTTCGCGGCGAGCTGGCCGGTGGTCCCGGCCTTCGTGAGTCGCACGAGGTGCTGGAAGGATGCATCTTGGCTGATTTCCGCCAGAGCAAGACGGATCGCCCACAAAATTCCTCTAACGGAAGTTCGTCGAACGGCTCCGTGCCCGGAGCGCCTAACCGAGTTTCCTTCGCCAAGCTCCGCGAGCCCCTCGAGGTTCCGGGCCTGCTTGACGTGCAGATCGACTCCTTCGAGTGGTTGATCGGCGCGCCGCGCTGGCGTGAGGCCGCCGCCGCCCGTGACGGGGGCAAGCCGGGGGTCACCCCGGTGGGCGGCCTGGAAGAGGTGCTCTTGGAGCTCTCGCCCATCGAGGACTTCTCCGGCTCGATGTCGCTGTCGTTCTCCGACCCGCGCTTCGACGAGGTCAAGGCCCCGGTCGACGAGTGCAAAGACAAGGACATGACGTACGCGGCCCCGCTGTTCGTCACGGCCGAGTTCATCAACAACAACACCGGCGAGATCAAGAGCCAGACGGTGTTCATGGGTGACTTCCCGATGATGACCGAGAAGGGCACCTTCATCATCAACGGCACCGAGCGCGTCGTGGTCAGCCAGCTGGTCCGCTCGCCCGGTGTGTACTTCGACGAGACCATCGACAAGTCGACCGAGAAGCTGCTGCACAGCGTCAAGGTGATCCCCAGCCGCGGCGCGTGGCTCGAGTTCGACGTCGACAAGCGCGACACCGTCGGCGTGCGCATCGACCGCAAGCGCCGCCAGCCGGTCACCGTGCTGCTCAAGGCGCTGGGCTGGAGCAACGAGCAGATCACCGAGCGCTTCGGCTTCTCCGAGATCATGATGTCGACGCTGGAGAAGGACAACACCGCCGGCACCGACGAGGCGCTGCTGGACATCTACCGCAAGCTGCGTCCGGGCGAGCCGCCGACCAAGGAGTCCGCGCAGACCCTGCTGGAGAACCTGTTCTTCAAGGAGAAGCGCTACGACCTGGCCCGTGTCGGCCGCTACAAGGTCAACAAGAAGCTCGGCCTGCACGCCGGCGAGCCGATCACCAGCTCGACGCTGACCGAGGAAGACGTCGTCGCGACCATCGAATACCTGGTGCGCCTGCACGAGGGTCAGCCGACGATGACCGTCCCCGGCGGCATCGAGGTGCCGGTGGAGACCGACGACATCGACCACTTCGGTAACCGCCGCCTGCGCACCGTCGGTGAGCTGATCCAGAACCAGATCCGGGTCGGCATGTCGCGGATGGAGCGCGTCGTCCGCGAGCGGATGACCACGCAGGACGTCGAGGCCATCACGCCGCAGACGCTGATTAACATCCGGCCGGTCGTCGCCGCGATCAAGGAGTTCTTCGGCACCAGCCAGCTGAGCCAGTTCATGGACCAGAACAACCCGCTGTCCGGGCTGACCCACAAGCGCCGCCTCTCGGCGCTGGGCCCCGGCGGTCTGTCCCGTGAGCGCGCCGGCCTGGAGGTCCGTGACGTCCACCCGTCGCACTACGGCCGCATGTGCCCGATCGAGACCCCGGAGGGTCCCAACATCGGTCTGATCGGCTCGCTGTCGGTGTACGCGCGGGTGAACCCGTTCGGCTTCATCGAGACCCCGTACCGCAAGGTGGTCGACGGTGTGGTCACCGACGAGATCCACTACCTGACGGCCGACGAGGAGGACCGCCACGTCGTGGCGCAGGCGAACTCGCCGATCGACGGCAAGGGCCGGTTCGAGGAGTCGCGCGTCCTGGTCCGCCGGAAGGCGGGCGAGGTCGAGTACGTGCCGTCGTCCGAGGTGGACTACATGGACGTGTCGCCGCGCCAGATGGTGTCGGTGGCCACCGCGATGATCCCGTTCCTCGAGCACGACGACGCCAACCGTGCCCTGATGGGCGCCAACATGCAGCGCCAGGCGGTTCCGCTGGTGCGCAGCGAGGCGCCGCTGGTGGGCACCGGCATGGAGCTGCGCGCGGCGATCGACGCCGGCGATGTCGTCGTCGCGGAGAAGGCCGGGGTGATCGAGGAGGTCTCCGCCGACTACATCACCGTGATGGCCGACGACGGCACCCGCCACACCTACCGGATGCGCAAGTTCGAGCGGTCCAACCACGGCACCTGCGCCAACCAGTCGCCGATCGTCGACGCGGGTGACCGCGTCGAGGCCGGCCAGGTGATCGCCGACGGTCCCTGCACCGAGAACGGCGAGATGGCGCTGGGCAAGAACCTGCTCGTGGCGATCATGCCGTGGGAGGGCCACAACTACGAGGACGCGATCATCCTCTCCAACCGGCTGGTCGAGGAGGACGTGCTCACCTCGATCCACATCGAGGAACACGAGATCGACGCCCGCGACACCAAGCTGGGCGCCGAGGAGATCACCCGGGACATCCCGAACGTCTCCGACGAGGTGCTGGCCGACCTCGACGAGCGCGGCATCGTGCGCATCGGTGCCGAGGTTCGCGACGGCGACATCCTGGTCGGCAAGGTGACCCCGAAGGGTGAAACCGAGCTGACGCCGGAGGAGCGGCTGCTGCGGGCGATCTTCGGTGAGAAGGCCCGCGAGGTCCGCGACACCTCGCTCAAGGTGCCGCACGGCGAGTCCGGGAAGGTCATCGGCATCCGGGTGTTCTCCCGCGAGGACGACGACGAGCTGCCGGCCGGTGTCAACGAGCTGGTGCGCGTCTACGTGGCCCAGAAGCGGAAGATCTCCGACGGCGACAAGCTGGCCGGACGGCACGGCAACAAGGGCGTGATCGGCAAGATCCTGCCGCAGGAGGACATGCCGTTCCTGCCGGACGGCACGCCGGTGGACATCATCCTGAACACCCACGGGGTGCCGCGACGGATGAACATCGGCCAGATCCTGGAGACCCACCTCGGTTGGGTCGCCAAGTCCGGCTGGAACATCGACGGTTCACCCGACTGGGCGGTGAACCTGCCCGAGGAGCTGCGGCACGCGCAGCCGGATCAGATCGTGTCGACGCCGGTGTTCGACGGCGCCAAGGAGGAGGAGCTGCAGGGCATGCTGTCCTGCACGCTGCCCAACCGCGACGGCGAGGTCATGGTGGACGGCGACGGCAAGTCGGTGCTGTTCGACGGCCGCAGCGGCGAGCCGTTCCCGTACCCGGTGACCGTCGGCTACATGTACATCATGAAGCTGCACCACCTGGTGGACGACAAGATCCACGCCCGCTCCACCGGCCCGTACTCGATGATCACCCAGCAGCCGCTGGGCGGTAAGGCGCAGTTCGGTGGCCAGCGCTTCGGTGAGATGGAGTGCTGGGCCATGCAGGCCTACGGCGCGGCGTACACGCTGCAGGAGCTGTTGACCATCAAGTCCGACGACACCGTCGGCCGGGTCAAGGTGTACGAGGCGATCGTCAAGGGCGAGAACATCCCGGAGCCGGGCATCCCCGAATCCTTCAAGGTGTTGCTCAAGGAACTGCAGTCGCTGTGCCTCAACGTGGAGGTGCTCTCCTCGGACGGCGCGGCGATCGAGTTGCGCGAAGGCGAGGACGAGGACCTCGAACGGGCCGCGGCGAACCTGGGAATCAACTTGTCCCGCAACGAATCTGCGTCCGTTGAGGACCTCGCCTAACAAACGTTTTCAGTTACTAAACCCGCAAGGGGAAAGGGAGTTACGTGCTCGACGTCAACTTCTTCGATGAACTCCGAATCGGTCTGGCCACCGCGGAGGACATCAGGCAATGGTCTTACGGCGAGGTCAAGAAGCCGGAGACGATCAACTACCGCACGCTGAAGCCCGAGAAGGACGGCCTGTTCTGCGAGAAGATCTTCGGACCGACTCGCGACTGGGAGTGCTACTGCGGCAAGTACAAGCGGGTCCGGTTCAAGGGCATCATCTGTGAGCGCTGCGGCGTCGAGGTGACCCGCGCCAAGGTGCGTCGCGAGCGGATGGGCCACATCGAGCTGGCCGCGCCCGTCACGCACATCTGGTACTTCAAGGGCGTGCCGTCGCGGCTGGGGTACCTGCTCGACCTGGCGCCGAAGGATCTCGAGAAGATCATCTACTTCGCCGCCTACGTCATCACCTCGGTCGACGAGGAGATGCGCCACAACGAGCTCTCGACGCTCGAGGCCGAAATGATGGTGGAGCGCAAGGCCATTGAGGACCAGCGCGACGCCGACCTGGAGGCCCGCGCCCAAAAGCTCGAGGCCGACCTGGCCGAGCTGGAGGCCGAGGGCGCGAAAGCGGACGCACGGCGGAAGGTTCGGGACGGTGGCGAGCGTGAGATGCGTCAGCTGCGCGACCGGGCCCAGCGTGAGCTGGACCGGCTCGAGGAGATCTGGACGACCTTCACCAAGCTGGCCCCCAAGCAGCTGATCGTCGACGAGAACCTCTACCGCGAGCTGATCGACCGCTTCGGCGAGTACTTCACCGGCGCCATGGGTGCGGAGTCGATCCAGAAGCTGATCGAGAACTTCGACATCGACGCCGAGGCCGAGATCCTGCGTGACGTCATCCGGAACGGCAAGGGGCAGAAGAAAATTCGCGCCCTCAAGCGGCTCAAGGTGGTCGCCGCCTTCCAGCAGTCGGGCAACTCCCCGATGGGCATGGTGCTCGACGCGGTCCCGGTGATTCCGCCGGAACTGCGCCCGATGGTTCAGCTCGACGGTGGCCGGTTCGCCACCAGCGACCTCAACGACCTGTACCGCCGCGTGATCAACCGGAACAACCGCCTCAAGAGGCTGATCGACCTCGGCGCGCCCGAGATCATCGTCAACAACGAGAAGCGGATGTTGCAGGAGTCCGTGGACGCGTTGTTCGACAACGGCCGTCGCGGCCGCCCGGTCACCGGGCCGGGTAACCGCCCGCTGAAGTCGCTGAGTGATCTGCTCAAGGGTAAGCAGGGCCGGTTCCGGCAGAACCTGCTCGGTAAGCGCGTCGACTACTCGGGCCGTTCGGTCATCGTGGTCGGTCCGCAGCTCAAGCTGCACCAGTGCGGTCTGCCCAAGCTGATGGCGCTGGAGCTGTTCAAGCCGTTCGTGATGAAGCGGCTGGTCGACCTCAACCACGCGCAGAACATCAAGAGCGCCAAGCGCATGGTGGAGCGTCAGCGTCCCCAGGTGTGGGATGTCCTCGAAGAGGTCATCGCCGAGCACCCGGTGCTGCTGAACCGCGCCCCCACCCTGCACCGGCTGGGCATTCAGGCCTTCGAGCCAATGCTGGTGGAAGGCAAGGCAATTCAGCTGCACCCGCTGGTGTGTGAGGCGTTCAACGCCGACTTCGACGGTGACCAGATGGCGGTGCACCTGCCGCTGTCCGCCGAGGCGCAGGCCGAGGCCCGCATCCTGATGCTGTCGAGTAACAACATCCTGTCGCCCGCGTCGGGCCGTCCGCTGGCCATGCCGCGTCTGGACATGGTGACCGGTCTGTACTACCTGACCACCGAGGTCGACGCTGCCTTGGGCGAATACAAGGCGGCCGCCAAGGATGAGCCCGAGGTCGGGGTGTACTCCTCGCCGGCCGAGGCGATCATGGCTTCCGACCGCGGCGTGCTGTCGGTGCGGGCCAAGATCAAGGTGCGGCTGACCCAGCTGCGCCCGCCCGCCGAGATCGAGGCCGAGCTGTTCGGCGCCAACGGCTGGCAGCCGGGGGACGCCTGGATGGCCGAGACCACGTTGGGCCGGGTGCTGTTCAACGAGCTGCTGCCGGTGGGCTATCCGTTCGTGAACAAGCAGATGCACAAGAAGGTGCAGGCCGCGATCATCAACGACCTGGCCGAGCGCTACCCGATGATCGTGGTCGCGCAGACCGTGGACAAGCTCAAGGACGCCGGCTTCTACTGGGCGACCCGCAGCGGCGTCACCGTGTCGATGGCCGACGTGCTCGTGCCGCCGCGCAAGAAGGAGATCCTCGACCAGTACGAGGAGCGGGCCGAAAAGGTCGAAAAGCAGTTCCAGCGTGGTGCTTTGAACCACGACGAGCGCAACGAGGCGCTGGTGGAGATCTGGAAGGAAGCCACCGACGAGGTCGGTCAGGCGCTGCGTGAGCACTACCCGGCCGACAACCCGATCATCACGATCGTCGACTCGGGCGCCACGGGTAACTTCACCCAGACCCGAACGCTGGCCGGCATGAAGGGTCTGGTGACCAACCCGAAGGGTGAGTTCATCCCGCGTCCGGTCAAGTCGTCGTTCCGCGAGGGCCTGACCGTGCTGGAGTACTTCATCAACACCCACGGCGCCCGAAAGGGCTTGGCGGACACCGCGTTGCGTACCGCCGACTCCGGGTACCTGACCCGTCGTCTGGTGGACGTGAGCCAGGACGTCATCGTCCGCGAGCACGACTGCGAGACCGAGCGCGGCATCATCGTCGAGCTGGCCGAGCGCCAGCCCGACGGCACCCTGATCCGCGACCCGTACATCGAAACCTCGGCGTACGCACGGACTTTGGGCGCCGACGCGGTCGACGAGGCGGGCAACGTGGTCGTGGCGCGCGGTGAGGACCTGGGTGACCCGTCGATCGAGGCCCTGCTGGCCGCGGGTATCACGCAGATCAAGGTGCGCTCGGTGCTGACGTGCACCACCGGCACCGGGGTGTGCGCGACCTGTTACGGGCGGTCCATGGCCACCGGAAAGCTGGTCGACATCGGCGAGGCCGTCGGTATCGTCGCGGCCCAGTCCATCGGTGAGCCCGGCACCCAGCTGACCATGCGGACGTTCCACCAGGGTGGTGTCGGTGAGGACATCACCGGCGGTCTGCCCCGGGTGCAGGAGCTGTTCGAGGCCCGCATCCCGCGCGGTAAGGCGCCGATCGCCGACGTCACCGGGCGGGTCCGCCTCGAGGAAGGTGAGCGCTTCTACAAGATCACCATCGTTCCCGACGACGGGAGCGAGGAGGTCGTGTACGACAAGCTCTCCAAGCGGCAGCGGCTGCGGGTGTTCAAGCACGAAGACGGTTCCGAGCGGGTGCTCTCCGACAACGACCACGTCGAGGTGGGCCAGCAGCTGATGGAAGGCTCGGCCGACCCGCACGAGGTGCTGCGCGTGCAGGGCCCCCGCGAGGTGCAGATCCACCTGGTCCGCGAGGTCCAGGAGGTCTACCGCGCGCAGGGTGTGTCGATCCACGACAAGCACATCGAGGTGATCGTCCGCCAGATGCTGCGCCGCGTCACCATCATCGATTCGGGCTCGACGGAGTTCCTGCCCGGCTCGCTGATCGACCGTGCGGAGTTCGAGGCGGAGAACCGCCGGGTGGTGGCCGAGGGCGGCGAACCCGCCGCCGGCCGTCCGGTGCTGATGGGCATCACGAAGGCGTCGCTGGCCACCGACTCGTGGCTGTCGGCGGCGTCGTTCCAGGAGACCACGCGAGTGCTGACCGATGCGGCGATCAACTGCCGCAGCGACAAGCTCAACGGTCTGAAGGAGAACGTGATCATCGGAAAGCTGATCCCGGCCGGTACCGGCATCAACCGCTACCGCAACATCCAGGTGCAGCCGACCGAGGAGGCCCGGGCCGCCGCGTACACGATCCCGTCCTACGAGGATCAGTACTACAGCCCGGACTTCGGCCAGGCCACCGGCGCCGCGGTGCCGCTGGACGACTACGGCTACAGCGACTACCGCTAGTCCGACGACGAAAAAGCCCCGGGTTTCGCCCGGGGCTTTTTCGTTGCGACGAGTGTGCGGCTAGCTTCACCTTCGGACTCGAGTGTGCGGCCAGCCGTACTCTCGCCGGCGTCGTCACCCCTCACTACACTGGCCACCGTGCTCATCGGTTCGCATGTCCACCAAGACGACCCGCTGGCCGCCGCGCAGGCTGACGGCGCCGACGTGGTGCAGTTCTTCCTCGGCAACCCGCAAAGCTGGAAGAAGCCCAAGCCGCGTGACGACGCCGAGGCGCTGAAGGCGTCGACTATTCCGCTCTATGTCCACGCGCCGTACCTGATCAACGTGGCGTCGGCCAACAACCGCATCCGCATCCCGTCGCGCAAGATTCTGCAGGACACCTGCGACGCGGCCGCGGCGATCAACGCGACGGCGGTGATCGTGCACGGCGGCCACGCCGACGACAACGACATGGACGCCGGCTTCGAGCGGTGGGTCAAGGCCCTGGACTACCTGGAAACCGACGTGCAGGTCTACCTGGAGAACACCGCCGGCGGCGACCACGCGATGGCCCGCCACTTCGACACCATCGGCCGGCTGTGGGATCACATCGGCGACAAGGGAATTGGCTTCTGCCTGGACACCTGTCACGCCTGGGCCGCGGGCGAGCAGCTGATCGACGCGGTCGACCGGATCAAGGCGCTGACCGGCCGCATCGACCTGGTGCACTGCAACGACTCCAGGGACGCGGCGGGCTCGGGCGCCGACCGGCACGCCAACTTCGGCACCGGGCAGATCGATCCCGAACTGCTCGCCGCGGTGGTCAAGGCCGCCGGCGCGCCGGTCATCTGCGAAACCGCCGACGAGGGCCGCAAGGACGACATCGCGTTCCTGCGCGAGAAAACAAGCGGCTGAGGGCGGGCCGGCGTTTACCTTTGATCCATGCTGCGCCGCCTGCCCGCGATCTTGGGTGTTGTCCTGGTGGTCGCGGGCTGCTTCCCGGGATTCGCCCACCTGCCGTCGGGCTTCGTCACCGGCACCAGCGTCCACCACCTCAAGGTCGGCGATCTCGATCGCAGCTATCGGCTGTACAAGCCCGCGGGAGTGCCGGACTCGGCCCCGCTGGTGGTCATGATGCACGGCGTGTCGGGCAGCGCCAGGGAAGCCGAAAGAGACTACCGGTGGGACGGATTGGCCGATGCGGGCAAGTTCGTCGTCGCCTACCCGGATGGCCTCGACCACGCCTGGAACGTCGACGGGCAGACCTGCTGCGGCCGGTCTGGACGCGAGGGCGTCGACGACGTCGGTTTCATCAGGGCGGCCGTCGCTGACGTCGCCAAGAACGTCGGCATCGACACCGCCAAGGTCTACGCCACCGGCATGAGCAACGGCGGCATCATGTCCTACACGCTGGCGTGCACCACCGAGATCTTCGCGGCGATCGGCCCGGTCGCGGGCACGCAGCTGAACGCGTGCCGGTCGCCGCGTCCGATGTCGGTCATGCACATTCACGGCACGGCCGATCAGCTGGTGCCCTACGGCGGCGGGCCGGGGTACAGCGTGATCAACGGACCGCCGGTGCCGAACGTGAATGCGTTCTGGCGCAACGTCGATCAGTGCGGCGCCCCATCCACCGCCACCGACGGCCTGATTACCACGTCGACCGCGGGGTGCGCCGAGGGGCGCGGAGTCGTGCTCGTCACGGTGGACCGGGGCGACCACGAGTGGCCGGACTTCGCGACGCGAGAGCTGTGGGACTTCTTCGCCGCCCACCCCCGCTGATCATTACACCTCTTGTGCGACTGTCGGAAAAATGTAACATTGGTGGCATGTCGGATACCCACGTCGTCACCAACCAGGTCCCGCCCCTGGAGGACCACAACCCCGCCACTTCGGCGGTGCTCACCGAGGCCCTGATCCGCGAGGGCGGCGAGTGGGGCCTGGACGAGGTGAACGAGGTCGGCGCGCTGTCGGCCAGCCGCGAAGCGCAGCGATGGGGCGAGCTCGCCGACCGCAACCGGCCCATCCTGCACACCCACGACCGCAACGGCCACCGCGTCGACGAGGTCGAATACGACCCGGCGTACCACGAACTGATGCGCGCGGCGATCTCCCACGGTATGCACGCCGCGCCCTGGGCCGACGATCGGCCCGGCGCGCACGTCGTCCGGGCCGCCAAGACCTCGGTGTGGACGGTCGAGCCGGGGCACATCTGTCCGATCTCGATGACGTATGCCGTGGTGCCCGCGCTGCGCTACAACCCCGAGCTGGCCAGTATCTACGAGCCGTTGCTGACTACCCGCGAATACGACCCGGACCTCAAGCCGGCCACCAGCAAACCGGGCATCACCGCGGGCATGTCGATGACCGAGAAGCAGGGCGGCTCCGACGTGCGCGCCGGCACCACCCAGGCCACCCCGAACGCCGACGGGACCTACAGCCTGACCGGCCACAAGTGGTTCACCTCGGCGCCGATGTGCGACATCTTCCTGGTGCTCGCGCAGGCACCACAAGGGCTTTCGTGCTTCATGCTGCCGCGCGTGCTGCCCGACGGCACCCGCAACCGGATGTTCTTGCAGCGGCTCAAGGACAAACTGGGCAACCACGCCAACGCGTCCAGCGAGGTCGAATACGACGGCGCGATCGCCTGGCTGGTGGGGGAGGAGGGCCGCGGTGTGCCGACCATCATCGAGATGGTCAACCTCACCCGGCTGGACTGCACCCTGGGCAGCGCCACCAGCATGCGCACCGGTCTGACCCGCGCCATCTACCATGCCCAGCACCGAAAGGCCTTCGGCGCCTACCTCATTGACCAGCCGCTGATGCGCAACGTGCTGGCCGACCTGGCCGTCGAGGCCGAGGCGGCCACCATGGTCGCGATGCGGATGGCCGGCGCCACCGACAGGGCCGTGCGCGGCGACGAGACCGAGGCGCTGCTGCGCCGAATCGGACTGGCCGCCAGCAAGTACTGGGTGTGCAAGCGCTCCACCCCGCACGCCGCCGAGGCGCTGGAATGCCTGGGCGGCAACGGCTACGTCGAGGACTCCGGCATGCCGCGGCTGTACCGGGAGGCGCCGCTGATGGGCATCTGGGAGGGCTCGGGCAACGTCAGCGCGCTGGATACGTTGCGCGCCATGGCGACTCGCCCCGAATGCGTCGACGTGCTGTTCGACGAGATCGCCGAGAGCGCGGGTCAGGACCCGCGCCTGGGCAACCATGTCGGGCGGCTGCGCGCCGACCTGGCCGACCTGGAGACCATCGCCTACCGCGGCCGCAAGGTCGCCGAGGACATCTGCCTGGCGCTGCAGGGCTCGCTGCTGGTGCGCCACGGGCACCCGGCCGTCGCCGAGGCATTCCTGACGACCCGGCTCGACCGCCGGTGGGGCGGCGCGTTCGGCACCATGCCGGACGGGCTCGACCTCGCGCCGATCCTCGAGCGTGCTCTAGTAAAGGGATGACGCACGCGATCAGGCCGGTCGACTTCGACAACCTCAAGACGATGACCTATGAGGTCACCGATCGGGTTGCGCGCATCACGTTCAACCGGCCCGACAAGGGCAACGCGATCGTCGCGGACACGCCGCTGGAACTCTCGGCGCTGGTCGAGCGGGCCGATCTCGACCCCCACGTCCATGTCATCTTGGTGTCCGGTCGCGGCGAGGGGTTCTGCGCCGGATTCGACCTGAGCGCCTACGCCGACCGCACGGGATCGGCCGGCGGCACCGGCGCGTACGCGGGTACCGTGCTGGACGGAAAGACCCAGGCGGTCAACCATCTGGCAGATCAGCCGTGGGACCCGATGATCGACTACCAGATGATGAGCCGCTTCGTGCGGGGCTTTTCCAGCCTGATGCACGCCGACAAGCCCACGGTGGTCAAGATCCACGGGTACTGCGTGGCCGGGGGCACCGACATCGCGCTGCATGCCGACCAGGTGATCGCCGCCGCCGACGCCAAGATCGGGTACCCGCCGACCCGGGTGTGGGGCGTGCCGGCCGCCGGACTGTGGGCGCACCGCCTCGGCGATCAGCGCGCCAAACGGCTGCTGTTCACCGGCGATTGCATCACCGGCGCCCAGGCCGCCGAGTGGGGATGGGCGGTCGAGGCACCGGATCCCGCGGACCTCGACGAGCGTACCGAGCGGCTGGTCGAGCGGATCGCCGCGGTGCCGGTCAACCAGCTGATCATGGTCAAGCTCGCACTGAATTCCGCTCTGCTGCAACAGGGTGTGGCCACCAGCAGGATGGTCAGCACGGTGTTCGACGGCGTCGCCCGGCACACGCCCGAGGGCCACGCGTTCGTCGCCGACGCGGTCGAGCACGGATTCCGCGAGGCGGTGCGGCATCGCGACGAACCGTTCGGCGACCACGGCCGCCGGGCGTCCGGAGTGTAGCCATGCCGGACATGACGGCCCGGTCGGTGGTGCTCAGCGTGTTGCTCGGCGCCCACCCGGCGCACGCCCGCGCCAGCGAATTGGTCAGGCTCACTTCCGATTTCGGCATCAAGGAGTCGACGCTGCGAGTGGCGCTGACCCGGATGGTCGGTGCGGGCGACCTGGTCCGCAACGCCGACGGCTACCGGCTCTCGGATCGACTGCTCGCCCGCCAGCGGCGCCAGGACGATGCCATCGACCCGCGCGTGCGGCCCTGGCGCGGGGAGTGGATCACGCTCATCGTGACCAGCGTGGGAGACGACGCCCGCACCCGCGCCGCGCTGCGAACGGCCATGCACGACAAGCGCTTCGGAGAGTTGCGCGAGGGGGTGTGGATGCGTCCGGACAACATCGACGCGCAGCTCGGCCCCGACGTCACGGCCAGGGTCCGGGTGCTGTGGGCGCGCGACGGTGACCCCGCCGAGCTGGCCGCGCGGCTGTGGGACCTGCCCGGCTGGGCGCAGGTCGGGCACCGGTTGCTCGACGAAATGGCCGCCGCGCCGGACATTCCCGGCCGATTCGTGGTGGCCGCGGCGACGGTCCGGCACCTGCTCACCGACCCGGTCCTGCCCGACGAACTGCTGCCGGCCGACTGGCCCGGGGCCCGGCTGCGGGCGGCCTACCACGACTTCGCCGCTGAGCTGCTGCAGCGGCGCGAACCACTAGGTGCGGAGGCGAGATGAGCGATCCGGTGCGCGTCGAGCGCAACGGCCAGGTGACCACGGTGATCATCGACCGGCCGGGGGCGCGTAACGCGGTCAACGGCCCGACGGCGGCCGCGCTGTACGCGGCCTTCGAGGAGTTCGACCGCGATGACACGGCGTCGGTGGCGGTACTGTGGGGTGACGGCGGAACCTTTTGCGCCGGAGCCGATTTGAAGGCTTTCGGAACACCCGAGGCCAACGCCGTGCACCGGACGGGCCCGGGCCCGATGGGGCCGACGCGGATGGTGCTGTCCAAGCCCGTCATCGCCGCGGTCAGCGGCTACGCCGTCGCCGGCGGTCTCGAGCTGGCCATCTGGTGTGATCTGCGGGTGGTCGAGGAGGACGCCGTGTTCGGGGTGTTCTGCCGGCGCTGGGGCGTCCCCTTGATCGACGGGGGAACCGTGCGGTTGCCGAGGCTGATCGGCCACAGCCGCGCGATGGACATGATCCTCACCGGTCGCGCCGTGTCCGCCGACGAAGCCCAGGCCATCGGCCTGGCTAATCGTGTGGTCCCCAAGGGCCAATCACGCCCGGCCGCAGAGGAATTGGCGGCGCGACTGGCGGCGTTGCCGCAGCAGTGCCTGCGCTCGGATCGGCTCTCGGCGCTACACCAATGGGGGGCAACGGAATCCGAGGCGCTCGATTTCGAGTTCGCCAGCATCTCCCGGGTGGCCGCGGAGGCGAACGAGGGGGCCGGGCGGTTCGCCGCGGGCGCGGGACGGCACGGCGCGTCCGCCGATTGAGGGCAACTCGGCCGGTCAGCTGCCCTTGTTGATCGTGTTGCCCGAGCCGAGGTTGTCGACCTTGGGATCACCGTCTTTGTAGGTGATGGTGTTGTTCATCCCGAGCACGGTGATGCGCGTCTCGACCTTGTCGAACGTGATCTTGTTGTTGGTGCCGCCGATGTTCGCCGTCGCGCAGGTGCCCGTGACGGTCAGTGTGTTGTCCGAACCGGCCACGTTCAGCGATTTCCCGCTGGCGCAGTCGAGGTTGGTGGTGGTGCCCATCGACCCGTAGTTCACCGTGTTCCCGATCTCGATGGACGCGGTGGTGCTCGCCCCGCTCGATCCCGTCGTCGGCGCGGCACCGGCACTCGTCGTCGGGCTGCTCTTCGTGGTGGTCGTGGTGGAGGAGCCGGCCGGCGGGTTGGCGGTCGAACTGCAGCCGGCCAGCATCAGGGCCGCGGCGGCCGGCGCCAAGGCGAATGCGGCCAGTCGGCGGCGGTGCTCGAAGGTATGGACACGCATCGCTTTTCGTTTCCCTCTCGTTGTTTGATCCCGGTCGGTGTGGTGCCTCAGCCCGGCACCTGCTGGAGCCGGTTGGTCATGCCCAATTCGCGGCCGCGGTCCCACAGGGCCGGCTGACCGCCCTTGTAGAGCACGGTCTGGTCGTGGCCGTACACCGTGATGTCATGCGAAACCGAGTCGGCGATAACCACATTCGACGAACCCATCACCGTCACGGCGTAGCAGTTGCCCAGCGCGGTCACGGTGAGGAACGTGCCGTTGACCAACAGCGTGGCGTCGTTGCAGTCGACCGTCTGCTCCATGTCCTCCCCGATGACATGGGTGTCGCCGTTCTTGGCCTGCGCAAGCCCCGGCGTGGCAACGAAGCCGGCGAGGACGGCGATGGCGCAGGTGGCCAGCGACCCGGCGACAGTTGTCCACTTCACTGCGGGCCCCCTTTTGGACGGGACGTCGGCTCGAATGAGCCAAGCATGACATTACGTGCATTTGCCTGCCCGATGGCAGGTTTTATCTTCCTTTGCCGGACGCTCATGCCCCTCCGGGAGATTAATGTCTGAACGGGCGTCAACTAGAGTCATTAGTTAACCGCAACCCGTTCCCGCGATCGAAGGGCGACCGCCATGGCAGCTCAACCGGAATCGCCGTCGGCGGCCGGGCGCCAACGCGCGGGACGGCCCGGTTCGCGCCCGACCAAGCTCAGCCGGGAAGGGATCATCGACGGCGCGCTGACGTTCCTGGATCGCGAGGGCTGGGACGCCCTGACCATCAACGCGCTCGCTACGCAGCTGGGCACCAAGGGGCCGTCGCTGTACAACCACGTGGACAGCCTGGAGGACTTGCGCCGCTCGGTGCGGATTCGGGTGATCGACGACATCATCACGATGCTCAACCGGGTGGGCGAGGGCCGCGCCCGCGACGACGCGGTGCTCGTCATGGCGGGCGCGTACCGCAGCTATGCCCACCATCACCCGGGTCGCTACTCGGCCTTCACCCGGATGCCGCTGGGTGGAGAAGACGCCGAGTACGCGGCGGCGACCCGCGGCGCGGCCGCACCGGTGATCGCCGTGCTGTCCTCCTACGGTCTCGACGGCGCCGAAGCCTTCCATGCGGCGCTGGAGTTCTGGTCCGCGATGCACGGATTCGTGTTGCTCGAGATGACCGGTGTCATGGACGACATCGATACCGACGCGCTGTTCTCCGACATGGTGCTGCGCCTGGCGGCGGGCCTGGAACGGCGCACCGCCCCCGACGGCGCCAGGGGCTAGCCCCACCGCGGTGCGAGCAGGTCCGCCGCTTTGACCTGCAAGACGGGCGGCGGGTATTGTGGTTCCTCGTGCCTGGCGGCTTACGGCGCCTAACCGTAAGGAAGTGAATGCCGGGCGAATTCGCGTGTCCACGATGCATCGGACTCAAGTCCGGTGCGCAGCGCATGCGACACACCCGGCCGCGGGGTGACGCGGACGGACATAACTGCAGTACACAGACTTGAAGACGCCAGAAGTATGCCGAACACGAACAGAGAAAGCCGGTAGATGCCAACCATTCAGCAGCTGGTCCGCAAGGGTCGCCGGGACAAGGTCGCCAAGGTCAAGACCGCGGCCCTCAAGGGCAGCCCGCAGCGCCGTGGCGTGTGCACCCGCGTGTACACCACCACTCCGAAGAAGCCGAACTCCGCGCTTCGGAAGGTCGCCCGCGTGAAGCTGACGAGCCAGGTTGAGGTGACGGCCTACATCCCCGGCGAAGGGCACAACCTGCAGGAGCACTCGATGGTGCTGGTGCGTGGTGGCCGGGTGAAGGACCTGCCCGGTGTCCGGTACAAGATCATCCGCGGTTCGCTCGACACCCAGGGCGTCAAGAACCGCAAGCAGGCTCGCAGCCGTTACGGCGCCAAGAAGGAGAAGAGCTGATGCCGCGCAAGGGGCCCGCGCCGAAGCGCCCGTTGGTCAATGACCCGGTCTACGGGTCGCAGCTGGTCACCCAGCTGGTGAACAAAGTCCTGCTGCAGGGGAAGAAATCGCTCGCCGAGCGCATTGTTTATGGTGCGCTCGAACAAGCTCGGGACAAGACGGGCACCGATCCCGTGATCACGCTCAAGCGTGCTCTCGACAACGTCAAGCCCGCCCTGGAGGTGCGCAGCCGCCGCGTCGGTGGTGCCACCTACCAGGTGCCGGTCGAGGTGCGTCCGGATCGGTCCACCACGCTGGCGCTGCGCTGGCTCGTCAGCTTCTCGCGGCAACGCCGGGAGAAGACCATGGTCGAGCGCCTGGCAAACGAGATCCTGGATGCCAGCAACGGTCTGGGGGCCGCCGTCAAGCGACGCGAGGACACCCACAAGATGGCCGAGGCCAACCGCGCCTTCGCGCACTACCGCTGGTAGGTCTCTGCGGCCCGCGCGCCGGGGCGCTGGCCTGACCGCGAACGACAGCAACTAAGCAATCGAAAGAGTGGGAAGACTTCTGTGGCACAGAAGGACGTGCTGACCGACCTCACCAAGGTCCGCAACATCGGCATCATGGCGCACATCGACGCCGGCAAGACGACGACGACCGAGCGCATCCTCTACTACACCGGTATCAGCTACAAGATCGGTGAGGTGCACGACGGCGCCGCCACCATGGACTGGATGGAGCAGGAGCAGGAGCGGGGGATCACTATCACCTCCGCGGCCACCACCTGTTTCTGGAAAGACAACCAGATCAACATCATCGACACCCCCGGGCACGTCGACTTCACCGTGGAAGTCGAGCGCTCGCTCCGTGTTCTCGATGGCGCCGTCGCCGTGTTCGACGGCAAGGAGGGCGTCGAGCCGCAGTCCGAACAGGTCTGGCGGCAGGCCGACAAGTACGACGTCCCGCGCATCTGCTTCGTCAACAAGATGGACAAGATCGGGGCCGACTTCTACTTCTCCGTCCGCACCATGGAGGAGCGCCTCGGCGCCAACGTCATCCCGATTCAGCTGCCCGTCGGCTCCGAGGGCGACTTCGAGGGCATCGTCGACCTGGTCGAGATGAACGCCAAGGTGTGGCGCGGCGAGACGAAGCTGGGCGAAACCTACGACACCATCGACATCCCGGCCGAATTGTCCGAGAAGGTCGAGGAGTACCGCACCAAGCTGCTCGAGGCGGTCGCCGAGACCGACGAGGCGCTGCTGGAGAAGTACCTCGGCGGCGAGGAACTCACGGTCGAGGAGATCAAGGGCGCCATCCGCAAGCTGACCATCAGCTCGGAGGCCTACCCGGTGTTGTGCGGCAGCGCGTTCAAGAACAAGGGCGTGCAGCCCATGCTGGACGCCGTCATCGACTACCTGCCCTCGCCGTTGGACGTGCCGCCGGCCGTCGGCCACGCGCCGGGCAAGGAGGACGAAGAGGTCACCCGCAAGCCGTCGACCGACGAGCCGTTCTCCGCGCTGGCGTTCAAGGTCGCCACGCACCCGTTCTTCGGCAAGCTGACCTACGTCCGGGTGTACTCCGGCAAGGTCGACTCCGGCAGCCAGGTCATCAACGCCACCAAGGGCAAGAAGGAGCGGCTGGGCAAGCTGTTCCAGATGCACTCCAACAAGGAGAACCCGGTGGAGACGGCCTCGGCGGGTCACATCTACGCGGTGATCGGGCTCAAGGACACCACCACCGGTGACACCCTGAGCGACCCGAACCAGCAGGTCGTGCTGGAATCGATGACCTTCCCCGACCCGGTGATCGAGGTGGCCATCGAGCCCAAGACCAAGAGCGACCAGGAGAAGCTGAGCCTGTCGATCCAGAAGCTCGCCGAGGAGGACCCGACCTTCAAGGTCCACCAGGACGCGGAGACCGGCCAGACCGTGATCGGTGGGATGGGCGAGTTGCACCTGGACATCCTGGTGGACCGGATGCGCCGCGAGTTCAAGGTCGAGGCCAACGTCGGCAAGCCGCAGGTCGCCTACAAGGAGACCATCAAGCGGACGGTGGAAAAGGTCGAGTTCACCCACAAGAAGCAGACCGGTGGTTCCGGCCAGTTCGCCAAGGTGCTGATCAGCCTCGAGCCGTTCCACGGCGAGGACGGCGCGACCTACGAGTTCGAGAACAAGGTCACCGGTGGGCGCATCCCGCGCGAGTACATCCCGTCGGTGGACGCCGGTGCGCAGGACGCCATGCAATACGGCGTGCTGGCCGGCTACCCGCTGGTCAACTTGAAGGTCACCCTGCTGGACGGGGCCTTCCACGAGGTCGACTCGTCGGAGATGGCCTTCAAGATCGCCGGTTCGCAGGTGCTGAAAAAGGCTGCGGCGCAAGCCCAGCCAGTCATCCTGGAACCGATCATGGCCGTCGAGGTCACCACGCCCGAGGACTACATGGGCGACGTGATCGGCGACCTGAACTCCCGCCGTGGCCAGATCCAGGCCATGGAGGAGCGGAGCGGTGCGCGCGTCGTCAAAGCGCATGTGCCGCTGTCGGAGATGTTCGGCTACGTCGGCGACCTGCGGTCCAAGACCCAAGGCCGGGCGAACTACTCCATGGTCTTCGACTCGTACGCCGAAGTGCCGGCGAACGTGTCAAAGGAGATCATCGCGAAGGCGACGGGCCAGTAAACATCGGCGACGGAGTAATCTTGCCGGGTCATTGGAATGCCTTGGGCGCGGCACAACTGAAAACACCAACACTGCTTTAACAAGCACCAACTAGTCCAGGAGGACACAGAAGTGGCGAAGGCGAAGTTCGAGCGGACGAAGCCGCACGTCAACATCGGGACCATCGGTCACGTTGACCACGGCAAGACCACGCTGACCGCGGCTATCACCAAGGTTCTGCACGACAAGTTCCCGGACCTGAACGAGTCCCGCGCGTTCGACCAGATCGACAACGCGCCCGAGGAGCGTCAGCGCGGTATCACCATCAACATCTCCCACGTGGAGTACCAGACCGACAAGCGTCACTACGCGCACGTCGACGCCCCGGGTCACGCCGACTACATCAAGAACATGATCACCGGTGCGGCCCAGATGGACGGCGCGATCCTGGTGGTCGCCGCCACCGACGGGCCGATGCCGCAGACGCGTGAGCACGTGCTGCTCGCCCGCCAGGTCGGCGTGCCCTACATCCTGGTCGCCCTGAACAAGGCCGACATGGTCGACGACGAGGAGCTGCTCGAGCTCGTCGAGATGGAGGTCCGCGAGCTGCTGGCCGCCCAGGAGTTCGACGAGGACGCCCCGGTGGTGCGGGTCTCCGCGCTGAAGGCGCTCGAGGGCGACGCCAAGTGGGTGGAGTCCGTCGAGCAGCTGATGGAGGCCGTCGACGAGTCGATCCCGGACCCGGTCCGCGAGACCGAGAAGCCGTTCCTGATGCCGGTGGAGGACGTCTTCACCATCACCGGGCGTGGCACCGTGGTCACCGGTCGTGTCGAGCGCGGTGTGATCAACGTGAACGAGGAAGTCGAGATCGTCGGCATCCGCCCGACCAGCACCAAGACCACGGTCACCGGTGTGGAGATGTTCCGCAAGCTGCTCGACCAGGGTCAGGCCGGTGACAACGTCGGACTGCTGCTGCGTGGTATCAAGCGTGAGGACGTCGAGCGCGGCCAGGTCGTGACCAAGCCCGGCACCACCACGCCGCACACCGAGTTCGAGGGCCAGGTCTACATCCTGTCCAAGGACGAGGGCGGCCGGCACACGCCGTTCTTCAACAACTACCGTCCGCAGTTCTACTTCCGCACCACCGACGTGACCGGTGTGGTGACGCTGCCGGAGGGCACCGAGATGGTGATGCCCGGCGACAACACCAACATCTCGGTGAAGCTGATCCAGCCCGTCGCCATGGACGACGGTCTGCGGTTCGCGATCCGCGAGGGTGGCCGCACCGTCGGCGCCGGCCGGGTCGTCAAGATCATCAAGTAGTTCGCTACTGAGTCAGTACTGAGTCAGTTCAAAGCCCGGATTGCCAACTCGGCAATCCGGGCTTTGTCCGCTGTGCGCATCGTCGGGCCCGACCGGCGCGGAAATGGTGCGCACGCCGCGCGCCCTGCACTAGGATTTCGGCATAGTTCTCGGTGACCGTGAGGCGTGGCGGGGAGGTGCCGATGTCGTTCGTTCAAGCGACTCCCGAATTCGTCGCGGCTGCCGCGACGGACCTGGCCAGCATCGGGACGACGATCACCTCCGCCAACACGGCGGCGATGGGGCCGACGTCGGCGGTGCTCGCCCCGGGCGCCGACGAGGTGTCGGCGAGTATCGCCGCCCTGTTCGACGCCCACTCCCAGGTCTATCAGGCGCTCAGCGCCCAGGCGGCCGCGTTCCACAGCCAGTTCGTGCAGCTGATGAACGGCGGCGCGATGCAGTACGCCGCCGCCGAGGCGGCGAACGCGACGCCGCTGCAGACCGCGGCGGGGCCCGCGTCGATGGCCGCGCAGGTGCCGACGATGACGGCCGGCGCCATGGGTGCCTCCGCCCCGACCGCGCCCGCGGGGCCCCTGGCGGCGGCGGTGGCCCCCGCGGCCGCCGCACCGGTACCGGCCGGCACACCGGTCGCCGCGGCGCCGGTGGGTTCGGCGACGTTGGCCTCGGCCACCGCACCGGCCGGGCCGGCGCGCGTGGCGACGCCGGCCTACGCACCGGCCGGTTCCCCGAGCACCGTCCCGCCCGCGGCGTCGGCACCGGCCGGCACGGCCGCCGCGCCGATGCAACCCGAGGTGGCGCCGCAGGCCTCCCCGGCCACGACGCTGCCGGTGTCGCCGCGCACGGCGCCGCATTCCCCGGCGCCGCACTCCACCGCGGCGTCACAGTCGGCGGCGCCGCCGGTGCGCCGGGTGCCGATCGTCCCGCCCGAGCAGCTCACGTGATGGCGGCGGCCCGCCGGTAGACGACCGAAACCGGTTTGCGCGTATCGCGTTCGCGGTGAGACCCCGGGCGCTAATCTGACACAAATCCCCAGCAAGCCGAGGAGGGGCAAGTGTTAGCGCGCTACCTGAAGGCACAGTTGGTCGTTTTGCTGTGCGGAGGCCTCGTCGGGCCGATTTTCTTGGTCGTGTACTTCGTCATGGGGCTCGACAACCTGCTGCAGTGGATGTTCTACGTCGGCCTGCTCATCACCGTGGCCGACGTGTTGATCGCGCTCGCGCTGGCGAACTACGGCGCCAAGTCGTCGGCGAAGGCGGCCGCGCTCGAGCAGAGCGGCGTGCTGGCGCTCGCCCAGATCACCGGCATCACCGAAACGGGCACGTGGGTCAACAACCAGCAGGTCGTCAAGGTGCACCTGCACATCGCCGGCCCCGGCCTGCTGCCGTTCGACAGCGAAGACCGCGTGATCGCCAGCGTCACCCGGCTGGGCAACCTCAACGCCCGCAAGGTGGTGGTGCTGGTCAACCCGACCACCAACGAATACCGGATCGACTGGGAGCGAAGCGCATTGGTCAACGGGCTGATGCCCGCGCAGTTCACGGTGGCCGAGGACAACCGGACCTACGACCTGAGCGGCCAGGCGGGCCCGCTGATGGAGATCCTGCAGATCCTCAAGGCCAACAACATTCCGCTGAACCGGATGGTCGACATCCGGTCGAACCCGGCGCTGCGCGGGCAGATCCAGGCGGTGGTGCGCCGGGCCGCCGAACAGCAGGCGCCGGCCGCCCAACCGGCGGCGGCGGGTGCGCCGTCGGCGGTCGTCACGCCGCCCGAACCCTCGATCGCCGCGCGGCTGCAGGAGCTGAACGATCTGCGCGCCAGCGGCGCGCTCACCGACGAGGAATACAACAGCCGGCGCGCACAGATCATCGCCGAAATCTGAGGCTCGTCCGCCGGGCCGGCGGGTGAATTAGAACACGTTTCAATTGCGCTGCTAGCCTGGCTTGGTCTATCGGCGGTCGAAAGGGTTACACGTGGCTGGACAGGCCGGATCACTGCACGGGCGGGTGGCATTCATCACCGGGGCCGCCCGCGGCCAGGGACGGTCGCACGCGGTGCGGCTGGCCGCCGAGGGCGCCGACATCATCGCGCTCGACATCTGCGCGCCGGCGTCCGCCAGCGTGACCTACCCGCCCGCCACCCGCGAGGACCTCGACGAGACCGCGCGCCTGGTGGAGGGGCAGGGACGCAAGATCCTGACCCGCGTCCTCGACGTGCGCGACGACGCCGCGCTGCGGCAGTTGGTGGCCGACGGGATGGAACAGTTCGGCCGGCTCGACATCGTGGTCGCCAACGCCGGAGTGCTGAGCTGGGGCCGCATTTGGGAGCTCACCGACGAGCAGTGGGACGCGGTGATCGGCGTCAACCTGACCGGCACCTGGCGCACGCTGCGCGCCACCGTGCCCGCGATGATCGAGGCGGGCAACGGCGGTTCCATCGTGGTGGTCAGCTCGTCGGCGGGACTCAAGGCCACACCGGGCAACGGCCACTACTCGGCCAGCAAACACGGGCTCACCGCGCTCACCAACACCCTCGCGATCGAGCTCGGCGAATATGGGATCCGGGTCAACTCGATCCATCCGTACTCGGTCGAAACCCCGATGATCGAGCCCGAAGCGATGATGGAGATCTTCGCCGCCCATCCCAGCTTCGTGCATAGCTTCCCCCCAATGCCGGTGCAGCCCAACGGCTTCATGACCGCCGACGAAGTCGCCGACGTCGTGGCGTGGCTCGCCGGCGACGGGTCGGGCACACTCACCGGCACGCAGATCCCCGTGGATAAGGGTGCCCTAAAGTACTGACCGGCCATCGTGCTAAGAACTCCACGTGAGTAGTGACGAAAGCGCCACCAACGGAATCGTGATCGTCGGCGGCGGATTGGCCGCCGCGCGCACCGCCGAGCAGCTGCGCAAATCGGAGTATTCCGGGCCCATCACGCTCGTCAGCGACGAGGTGCACCTGCCGTATGACCGCCCGCCGCTGTCCAAAGAGGTGCTGCGCAAAGAGGTCGACGACACCGCGCTCAAACCGCGCGAGTGGTACGACGAGAACGACGTCACCCTGCGCCTGGGGTCGGCCGCGAAAAGCCTGGACACCGCGGCGCAGACGGTGACGCTCGCCGACGGAACGACGCTGCGCTACGACGAACTCGTCATCGCCACCGGGCTGGTCCCGCGACGCATCCCGGCGATCCCCGACCTCGAGGGCATCCGGGTGCTGCGGTCGTTCGACGAGAGCCTGGCGCTGCGCGAGCACGCGTCCTCGGCCCAGCGCGCCGTCGTCATCGGGGCCGGTTTTATCGGCTGCGAGGTGGCGGCCAGCCTGCGCAGCCTGGGGGTGGACGTGGTGCTGGTGGAGCCCCAGCCCACTCCGCTGGCCGCGGTGCTCGGCGAGCAGATCGGCGAGCTGGTGGCCCGGCTGCACCGCGCCGAGGGCGTCGACGTCCGGCTCGGCGTCGGCGTGGCGGAGGTGCGCGGTGACACGCATGTCGAAGCGGTCGTGTTGACCGACGGCACCGAATTGGCGGCCGACCTGGTGGTGATCGGCATCGGGTCGCGGCCGGCGACCGAATGGCTCGAGGGCAGCGGCGTCACCGTCGACAACGGCGTCATCTGCGACGAGGCCGGACGCACCAGCGCGCCGAACGTGTGGGCGCTCGGCGATGTCGCGTCGTGGCGTGACACGACGGGACACCAAGGGCGCGTGGAACATTGGAGCAATGTCGCCGATCAGGCCCGCGCCGTGGTGCCCGCGATGCTGGGACAGGATGTGCCCCCGGTGGTGGTCGTCCCCTACTTCTGGAGCGACCAATACGACGTCAAGATCCAGTGCCTCGGCGAGCCGGAGGCCGACGACGTCGTCCACGTCGTCGAGGACGACGGCCGCAAGTTCCTGGCCTACTACGAACGCGACGGGGCCCTGGTCGGCGTGGTCGGCGGCGGGATGCCCGGCAAGGTCATGAAGGTCCGCGCCAAAATCGCTGCGGCCGTCCCCATTTCGGAAATACTGGGCTGAGCCGCGCCTTTTGACTAGCCGACGGCGGCCGCGTAGCGGTCGCCGGTGTTCTCGGTGTTCCGGATGACCGTCGCGAGTTGCTCGGCGATGCCCGGCGCGCTGATGACGGTCGACGAGGACTTGTGGGTGTGGGGATTGCCCTGCGCGTCGGTGAGCCGCGCGCCCGCTTCGCGGGCGATCAGCGTCCCCGCGGCGGTGTCCCAGGGCTTGTTGGACATCATCACGCAGGCGTCCAGGGCGCCCTCGGCGACGAACGCGAGGTCCAGGGTCGCCGCCCCGATCATGCGGATGCGCTCGACGCGCGGCACCAGCTCGGCGGTGAGCGCCAGCCGGTGCTCGTTCAGCCTGCCGGCGTCGTGGCCGACGGCGTAGTCGCCGAGGGACACGATGGCCCCGCTGAGGCTGTCGGCGGCGCTGGCGTTGATCCGCTGCCCGTTGAGGAACGCGCCCTTGCCCTCGATGGCGTGGTAGGTCTTGCCGAGCAGGGGAGCGTGGGTGACGGCGACCACGGTGCGCCCGCCCCGCAGCAGGGCCAGCGACACCGCGCACAACGGCAGCCCGTGGACGAAGTTCGAGGTCCCGTCGATGGGGTCGAGCACCCAGAGCCACTCGGAAGTCTCGATGTCCGGCTGTTGCTCGGACTCTTCGGCCAGTAACGCGATGTCAGGTGTGGTTTGGGCCAGGTAGTCGGCGATGTCGCGCTGGATCGCGAGGTCGATGTCGGTGACCAGGTCACGGTCGCCTTTGTGCTGCACCGAACTCGGCTGTGATTTCTTCAGGGTGGCGGCACCGATTTGTGTTGCTTGCCAGGCAATTTCGAAAAGCTCTTGCATTGTCTTCATGGGGAAGGATTTGCCTCGCTTCCGGTGTTGGCGTGCGTTCGGCGCTTTTCGATCATAAGGGGTAAGCGATTTCGCGTCACACGCACCCGCCGACGACAAATGTCGATCGAAAACACCGAGACCACCGATGTTTTCGCCGGCGCACCCCGTCCTCCTGGGACTTTGGCGCGAATTGGGCATGGGGCACAGCCGAATTCGATGGTGATGCACATCACTCGCCAGAAAGGTTTTGAGACGCCCGGGCGTGGGAACCGAGTCGGGGCTGTAGCAGGTGTCACAAAATTGCCAGCGCGCCGCTGCGAAACCTATTGCGCTGGAAAAACGAAACTCGGATGCCGCAGATTTTTTGCTGAGACGCCCTGGATCGCCGCTTTTGGTGCATCGCTTGCCGTGCTCCGTTACTGTCTCCAAGCGAACGATGTTGGGAACCTTTGCACTGCAATGGGTTGGCGTTAAACCGCTCGGCTTAACCGCTGCCACTGAATCGTTCTAATCCAGATAACCCAGCACCCAAACTTGGCAGGCAGGTGATTGACAAGTGACAGTGATTGATGAGATATACAGCGCTTCCAGCGCGATTCCGACCGTCGCTCTCAACGACGAGGCGAAGATGCCCGTACTTGGCTTGGGAGTAGCCAAGTTGTCCGATGTGGAGACGGAAAGCTCGGTACTCGCGGCCCTGGAGGCTGGCTGCCGCCTCATCGACACCGCTGCCTCCTACGGAAACGAAGAAGCCGTCGGGCGTGCGATAGCCGCGTCGGGCATCCCGCGTGAGGAGTTGTTCGTCGCCACCAAGCTGGGCACGTCGAGGCAGGGCTTCCAGAGTGCCCAGGAGTCGTGCAAGGAGAGCTTGGACCGTCTTGGGCTGGATTACCTCGACCTGTACCTGATCCACTGGCCGGCGCCGAAGCTGGGCAAGTATGTGGAGAGCTTCGAGGGCATGAAGGTCGCCCGCGACGAGGGGCACGTCCGCTCGATCGGCGTCTGCAACTTCACCGAGGAACTGCTGACGAACGTCATCGAGGAGACGGCCGAGGTGCCCGCCGTGAACCAGGTCGAGCTGCACCCGCGCCTCAACCAGGCCGATCTGCGCCAGGCGCACGCCCAGCACGACGTCACGACGCAGTCCTACAGCCCGCTGGGCGTCGGCAAAATGCTCGAGGATCCGACCGTGACGGCCATCGCCGCCGAGTACGGCCGCACGCCGGCGCAGGTGCTGGTCCGCTGGAACCTGCAATTGGACAACGTGGTCGTCTCGCGGTCGTCCAAGCCCGAGCGCGTCGCCCAGAACCTGGACGTGTTCGACTTCACCCTGGAGCCCGAGCACATGGAGGCCATCGACGGATTGCATGACGGCACCCGGGTGCTGCACGATCCGATGACCTTCATGGGGACCTAGGACCGCCAGTGCACCGGCGGGCCGTGCGGGTGGCATTCGCCCAGAACGCGCGGCTCGCCGCCCGGCCAGCTGCGGGCCCGCACCTCGAATCGGATCGGGGTGCCGGGGCCGGAGCGTGCGGGCTCCATCGCGAGGTGGGCGAACGGTGAACGCGTATCCGCCTGCGCGGCCAGCGAGTTCACGTGAGCGCGCACCGCGTCGCGTTCGTCGGCCGACAGGTATTGCCAGGTGATGGAATGCCACAGGACGGTCAGCGCGCCGTCGGCCAGCCGAAGGCCGGCGGCCGCGCTGGCCGCCGTCTGGCGCTCGAGCGGGGCCGGGACCCGTCGGGCAACCTCGATGGCCCCGCGCAGCCGGGCAAGCCGGGCGCCCTGGTCGGGCCAGACGTAGCTCAGCACGGTCATCTCTCCGTCGGTGTCGCCGACATCGACGGGCGCGATGTCGTACCCGTGCCGCTCGACGATGCGCACGTCGCGCCCGGGCGGCAGCGCGCCGCGCCACGCGTCATCGATCGCCACCGGCGAGTCGGGCGGGCCCCACTGGCCCCCGGCGAACCGGTAGCGGTAATGGTCCGCTCGCAAGTTCAGCCCCGCACTGGATCCGATCTCGAAAAGCCGGATGGGCAAACCGAATTGATTGATGTGCAGCAATCCGCCGATCAGTGCGGCCGACCGGCCCACCTCGTTGGTCTGCGGTGGTTGATCCAACGCCGCGCGCAGCGCGTCGGTGTGACCGGTCGCGGTGTCGCGGATTTCGGGCCAGGCCGATCCGGCGTTCCAGGTCCCGCCGGTGCTGGGATACCAGCGCCGCAGGTGCGCCGCCCGTCCGTCGAGCACCAGCCGGTGCAGCCCGCCGAGCAGCCGAAGGGGCACCGCGTCGCGCGAGGGGGCGTCGCGGTGCCCGGACAAGATGCTCGCGAACACGCCGCCGGCTTCGACGTCGGCGGCCACCAGCTCGAACAGGTCGCCGTACATCGCGGAGCCCGACGAGGCGCAGAACCTGCCCTGGGCTCGCAGCGTGTGCGCCAGGTGCTCGACGCTCAACTGTCCAGCTCGTTCAACCCGGCGCCGACCACGTCAAAGGCATTGCCCAGGGCCACCGGCAGCGGGACGGATTCATCGCTCAGCCAGTGCTCGTAGGCCGACAGCGCCACGCCCAGCATCGTCCAGGCGGCGGTCTGCGGAAGCAGATCGGTTGTCTTGCAATCACAACGGCGGGCCACGAACCCGGCGATCACCTCGCGCCAGCCGGCGTACATCGTCATCGAATAGGCCTGCAGCTCAGCGGTTTGCAGGATCACCCGCATGCGCTGGCGGTGGCGGGCGGTCTCGGATTCGTCAAAGGTGTTGAACGCCAACAACGCTGCGCGCAGCGCATCGCCCAGGCCCACCCGGGAATCCACGTTGTCGAGCAGGTCCCGGAGGTGGGCGAGGTGAGTGTCGAAATCGCCCCACGGGATGGCGTTCTTGGACGCGTAATAGCGAAAGAGCGTGCGGCGGGAGATGCCGGCGGCGTGGGCGACGTCGTCGACGCTCACGTCGGCGAAACCGCGGGCGGTGAACAGGTCGATGGCCACATCGGTGATGTGGGCGGGCGTGGTCGAGCGGCGCCTGCCCACCCGCGGCTGCGGCATCTTCAGACCCCGCCCTTCCATTTCGGCACTCGATGCCATATTCTGGCGGCGAGTGTGACTCAGACCCCATCGTTGTCAAGACCCGACGAAAGGCAAGGCCCCGTGGACCACGAGACCGAAACCGACACCCAACTCGTCACCGAGACCCTGGTCGAAGAGGTATCCATCGACGGCATGTGCGGGGTCTACTGACCGTGCCTGCGCCCGCGCAGGCTCACACGGCTCGCCCCGCCGGCGACACCGTGTTCGATCCTGATCGCGGCTGGCGACTGCACCCGCAGGTGGCGGTGCGGCCCGAACCGTTCGGCGCGCTGCTCTATCACTTCGGCACCCGCAAGCTGTCATTCCTGAAGAACCGCACCATCCTCACGGTGGTGCAGTCGCTGGCCGACCACCCCGACGTCCGCTCCGCCTGTCGCGCGGCGGGCGTCGACGACGCCGCGCAGGGTCCCTACCTGCACGCGTTGGGTGTGCTCGTCGACTCCAAGATGCTGGTGCCCCGAGAGGACCATCAATGACCGCACCGCCCCAAGCGGCCGTACCGCGGCTGATCGAGCAATTCGAGCACGGGCTCGACGCGCCCATCTGCCTCACCTGGGAGCTCACCTACGCCTGCAACCTGGCCTGCGTGCACTGCCTCTCGTCGTCGGGCAAGCGGGATCCGCGCGAGCTGTCCACCCGTCAGTGCATGGAGATCATCGACGAGCTGGAACGCATGCAGGTGTTCTACGTCAACATCGGTGGTGGGGAACCCACTGTGCGCCCGGACTTTTGGGAACTCGTCGACTACGCGACCGCCCACCACGTCGGCGTCAAGTTCTCCACCAACGGCGTCCGGATCACGCCCGAGGTCGCCGCGCGGTTGGCGGCCAGCGACTACGTCGACGTGCAGATCTCGCTGGACGGCGCCACCGCCGAGGTCAACGACGCCGTGCGCGGGCCCGGGTCGTTCGACATGGCGGTGCGGGCGCTGGAGAATCTGGCCAACGCCGGCTTCAAAGACGCCAAGATCTCCGTGGTCGTCACCCGGCACAACGTCGACCAGCTCGACGAGTTCGCCGCGCTGGCAAGCCGTTACGGTGCCACGCTGCGGATCACCCGGCTGCGCCCGTCCGGGCGCGGCGCCGACGTCTGGGAAGAGCTGCACCCGACCGCCGACCAGCAGGTCCAGCTGTATGACTGGCTGGTCGCCAAGGGGGAGCGGGTGCTCACCGGCGACTCCTTCTTTCACCTGGCCCCGCTCGGCCAATCCGGTGCGCTGGCCGGCCTGAACATGTGCGGCGCTGGCCGCGTCGTATGCCTGATCGACCCGGTCGGCGACGTGTACGCCTGCCCGTTCGCCATCCATGACCGCTTCCTGGCCGGAAACGTGTTGTCGGACGGTGGTTTTGACAACGTGTGGAAGAACGCCCCGCTGTTCCGCGAGCTGCGCGAGCCGCAGTCGGCGGGCGCGTGCGGCAGCTGCGGGCACTACGACAGCTGCCGGGGCGGCTGCATGGCCGCCAAGTTCTTCACCGGCCTGCCGCTGGACGGGCCGGACCCCGAATGCGTCCAGGGACACAGCGCGTCGGCGCTGGCGCACGACCGCGAGACCCCGCGCCCCCGCGCCGACCACTCCCGCGGCAAGCGCATCCGCCAGCCGGTGCCGCTCACGCTGTCGCTGCGGCCACCGACGATCACGCCGGCGGCGCCACCGGCGCGCCTGTGCAATGAAAGCCCGGTGTGACAATGGCCGAGAAATGGTTTGAAACGGTCGCCATCGCGCAGCAGCGGGCCAAGCGCCGGTTGCCGAAATCGGCCTATTCGTCGTTGATTTCGGCCAGCGAAAAGGGAATCACCGTCTCCGACAACGTCGAAGCCTTCGGTGAACTCGGTTTCGCCCCCCACGTGGTCGGCGCACCCGCAAAGCGCGACATGTCGACCAGCGTTATGGGACAGGACATTTCGATGCCGGTCCTGATCTCCCCGACCGGCGTGCAGGCCGTGCACCCCGACGGCGAGGTGGCGGTCGCGCGGGCCGCCGCCGCCCGCGGCACCGCCATGGGGCTGTCCTCGTTCGCCAGCAAGCCGATCGAAGAGGTCATCGCGGCCAACCCCAAGTTGTTCTTCCAGGTGTACTGGCTGGGCGACCGTGACGCGATCGCCGCGCGGGTCGAGCGCGCCCGGGCGGCCGGCGCGGCGGGGCTGATCGTCACCACCGACTGGAGCTTCTCGCACGGCCGGGATTGGGGCAGCCCCTCGATCCCGGAGAAGATGGACCTCAAGACCATCCTCAAGATGAGCCCGGAGGTCATCACCAAACCGCGGTGGTTCTTGCAGTGGGCGAAGACCATGCGGCCGCCGGAGCTGCGGGTGCCCAACCAGGGCCGCCGTGGCGAGCCTGGGCCCCCGTTCTTCGCGGCCTACGGCGAGTGGATGGGCACGCCACCGCCGACCTGGGAAGACATCGCCTGGCTTCGCGAACTGTGGGGCGGCCCGTTCATGCTCAAGGGCGTGATCCGTGTCGATGACGCCAAAAGGGCTGTGGATGCGGGGGTTTCGGCGATCTCGGTGTCCAATCACGGAGGCAACAACCTGGACGGCACCCCGGCCTCGATTCGCGCCCTGCCCGCGATCGCCGCGGCCGTCGGCGATCAGGTCGAGGTGCTGCTCGACGGCGGCGTCCGGCGCGGCAGCGATGTCGTGAAGGCCGTGGCGCTGGGGGCGCGCGCCGTGATGATCGGCCGGGCGTACCTGTGGGGCCTGGCCGCGGCCGGCCAACCGGGCGTGGAGAACGTCCTCGACATCTTGCGCGGCGGCATCGACTCGGCCCTGATGGGTCTGGGACATTCCTCGATTCACGACCTCGGGCCCGGTGACATCCTGGTGCCGCCCGGTTTCGCCCGGGCGCTGGGCGTGCCGTCGGCCGGCGAATAACGCAAGTCGGGCTATCCCGGGCGGCTTTGTCGGATATTTGACGGCCACGGAAATCGTGGTACTGGCGGGGTAACCGTGACGAACGAGCCGACAATTCGAATGACCGATGAACGGTGTGGAAAAAAACTTATTTTCAGGCTTCAACAATTGGTGCACGCCAGGTGAATTCGTCCTACCATCACCGAGTGCCCGTACTCGGCGAACTTGGAACTGCGACGTCGAGCCAGCTGTCCGGCATCGCGCCGTCGGTCATGGTTCCGCTGGGGTCGACCGAGCAGCACGGTCCACACCTGCCGCTGGACACCGATACCCGGATCGCGACGGCGGTCGCCCGCGGCGCCCGAGCCCGCCTCGGCGACGAGTGGCTGGTGGCGCCGGCCATCGCCTACGGCGCGAGCGGCGAGCACCAGAGCTTCGCCGGGACGATTTCGCTCGGCACCGAGGCGTTGACGCTGCTGCTGGTCGAGTACGGCAGGTCGGCGGCCACGTGGGCCCGGCGCCTGGTCTTCGTCAACGGCCACGGCGGCAACGTCGCCGCGCTGGACGCCGCGGTGGCCAGGCTGCGCGCCGAGGGCCGCGACGCGGGATGGTGCCCCTGTGTGGCCCCCGGCGCCGACGCGCACGCCGGGCATACCGAAACATCGGTGTTGCTGCATATCTCGCCGGCCGATGTGCGGACCGACCGGTGGCTGGCCGGAAACACCGCACCGTTGCCCGAGTTGCTCGGTTCGATGCGCCGCGGGGGAGTCGCGGCGGTCAGCCCGGTCGGCGTGCTGGGCGACCCGACCACCGCCACCGCCGCCGAGGGTGAGCGCATCGTCGCCGGGATGGTCGACGAGTGTGTTCGTCGCGTCGCCCGGTGGGGGCCGGGGCCGGACGGGATGCTGGCATGACCGCGTCGGCGACGCGGCTGCCCGACGGCTTCGCCGTCCAGGTCGACCGCCGCGTGCGGGTGCTCGGCGACGGCTCGGCCCTGCTGGGCGGTTCGCCGACCCGGCTGCTGAAGCTGGCGCCGGCCGCCCAGGACTTGCTCTGCGACGGCCGGCTCAAGGTGCGCGACGACGTCAGCGCCCAGCTCGCCCGCACCCTGCTGGACGCCACGGTGGCGCACCCCCGGCCCGCGGGCGGCCCGTCGCACCACGACGTCACCGTGGTAATCCCGGTGCGCAACAACCTTTCTGGCGTGCGGCGCCTGGTGAGCGCGCTGCGCGGTCTGCGTGTCGTCGTGGTGGACGACGGCTCGTCCCGCCCCGTCGAGCCCGAAGACTTCGTCGGCGCGCACTGCGACATCGAGGTGTTGCGCCACCACCGCAGCAAGGGCCCGGGGGCGGCCCGCAACAGCGGGCTGGCGGCCTGCCGGACGGACTTCGTGGCGTTCCTGGATTCCGACGTGGCGCCGCGCCGGGGCTGGCTGGAAGCCCTGCTCGGTCACTTCTGCGACCCGACCGTCGGCCTGGTGGCCCCGCGGATCGTCGGCCTGTCGCACAGCGAGAACGTGGTGGCCCGCTACGAGGCGGTGCACTCCTCGCTGGACCTCGGTGAGCGCGAAGCCCCGGTGTTGCCCCACAGCACCGTGTCCTACGTCCCGAGCGCGGCGATCATCTGCCGGTGCTCGGCCATCCGGGAGGTCGGCGGGTTCGACGAGACGTTGCAGTCCGGCGAGGACGTCGACCTGTGCTGGCGGCTGATCGAGTCGGGTGCCCGGCTGCGTTACGAGCCGATCGCGCTGGTCGCCCACGACCACCGCACCGAACTACGGGATTGGCTTGCGCGCAAAGCGTTTTACGGCGGCTCGGCGGCCCCGCTGTCGGTGCGCCACCCGGACAAGACGGCGCCGGTGGTGATCTCCGGCTGGGCGCTGACCACGTGGATCCTGATGGCGTTCGGGTCCACGCTGTCGCGGCTGGCGTCCATCCTGCTGGCCGTCCTGACGGGTCGGCGGATCGCGCGGGCGATGCGCAGCGCGGAGACGTCGATGACCGATGTGGTGACGATCGCGGGCCGTGGCCTGTGGTCGGCGGCGCTGCAGCTGGCGTCGGCGCTGTGCCGGCACTACTGGCCGCTGGCGTTGGTGGCCGCGACCATGTCGCGGCATTTCCGGCGGGTGGTGGTGGTCGCGGCCGTCATGGACGGGGTGGCCGACTGGCTCCGCCGCCGCGACGCCATCGGCGATGACGTCGAACCGATCGGGCTGCCGACCTACCTGGTGCTCAAGCGCGTCGACGACCTGGCGTACGGGCTCGGGTTGTGGTGGGGTGTGCTGCGGGAGCGCAACGTGCGAGCCCTGAAGCCCCAGATCCGGAGTTAGCCAGCGCCTTGACCGCAGCCGTCTCGCACAGCGATGTGTTGATCGTCGGCGCCGGCAGCGCTGGATCGGTTGTCGCGGAACGCCTTTCCGCCGATCCTGGCCGCACGGTGACCGTCCTCGAGGCGGGCCCCGCCCTCGACGATCCGGGCCTGCTCGCGCGGACCGCCAACGGTCTGCAGTTGCCGATCGGCGTCGGCAGCCCGCTGGTCCGGCGCTATCAGACCCGTCTGACCGAGGAACCCGCGCGGCAGCACCCCATCGTGCGCGGGGCCACGGTGGGCGGATCGGGAGCGATCAACGGCGGCTACTTCTGCCGCGGGTTGCCCCGCGACTTCGACCGCCTCGGCCTGCCGGGCTGGGGATGGTCCGACGTGCTGGACAGCTTCCGCGCCATCGAGACCGACCTGGACTTCGACGGTCCCGCCCACGGCGACAGCGGCCCCATTCTCGTGCGTCGCACCCACGAAATGACCGGCACCACACAGCGTTTCATCACCGCCGCGGAGAGCGCGGGATTCGGCTGGATCGCTGACCTCAATGACGTTGCGGCGGAGCCGGTTTCCGGGATAGGCGCCGTCCCGCTCAATATCGTCGACGGTGTGCGCCGGGGTTCCGGCGCCGGGTACCTGATCCCGGCGCTGAGCCGGCCGAACCTGCGCCTGCACGCGCGGACCCGGGTGGCGCGGTTGCGTTTCGACGGGACCGTCGCGGTGGGGGTGGACGCGATCGGGGCGCACGGCCACGCCACGTTCACGGCCGACCGGATCGTCTTGTGCGGCGGCGCCATCGAAACCGCGCATCTCCTCATGCTCTCGGGCATCGGCGAAGCCGGCATGCTGGCCGCCGCCGGGGTGCCGGTGGTCGCGGCGCTGCCGGTCGGGGCTTCGTTCAGCGATCACGCCGAGTGGGTCCTGCCCACCGACTGGACGGTGGCCCCCGGGCGGCCGGTGCTCGAGGTGGTGCTCAGCACGGCCGACGGCCTCGAGATCAGGCCGTACACCGGTGGATTCGTGGCGATGACCGGCGACGGCACCGCCGGGCACGCCGACTGGCCGCACATCGGGGTGGCGCTCATGCAACCACGCGCGCGGGGCCGCATCACGCTGGTCTCGGCCGATCCCGACGCGGAGCCGCGCATCGAGCACCGCTACGACAGCGAGCCCGGCGACGTCGCCGCCCTGCGCCGGGGCAGCGAATTGGCCCGCGAATTGGCGGGCAGTGCAATCGGTTCCGCGTCAGCCGTCTGGTCTACGTCGCAACACCTGTGCGGCACCGCGCCGATGGGCGTCGACGGGGACCCGCGGGCCGTCGTCGACCCCCGGTGCCGGGTCCACGGCATCGACAACCTGTGGGTGATCGACGGCTCGATCCTGCCCGCGATCACCAGCCGCGGTCCGCACGCCACGATCGTGATGATCGGGCACCGGGCCGCGGAATTCGTTCGGTGACGCCCGGCGGCGATCGCTCCGGCGGCGGCAGACACCGGGGGTTTCGACCCGATAGTCTCGCTCTCAGACAGGAGGTGGTCGCCATTACCGCGGGGACGACCGATCCGCGCCCAGCGAGGTCGCGGGCTAGGCTGCTGGACGCCGCCGTCACGCTGCTGCGCGCCGGGGGCCCCAGCGCGGTGACGGTCGACGCGGTCACCCGCACCGCCAACGTGGCACGGGCGACGCTGTACCGCCACTTCCCGAGCGGAAACGACTTGCTGGCAGCGGCTTTCAACAGCCTGATACCGGCGTCCCCGACCCCGCCGGCCGAGGGGTCGTTGCGTGACCGCCTGGTCGCGGTGGTGCTGGCCCAGGCCGAATCCGTGGCCCACGCGCCCACCGTCATGACGGCCATGTCCTGGCTGGCGCTGGGGCGTGACCTGGAGGGGCTGCCCGAACCCCGGCGCAGCGGCAACGCCGACAGCGCGGCGATCACCACCCTGCGCGAGCGGATCGCGCAGCAGTACGCGGAGCCGTTCGACGCGATCTTCGACAGCCCGGAGGCCGCCGAGTTGGGCGAGGTGGACCGATCCCGGGCGATCGCCCTGCTCATCGGCCCGCTGGTGCTCGGCCGCCTGTCCACCCTGCCCGATTTCGACTACCGCGAATGCGCGCTGGCGGCGGTCGACGGCTTCCTGCATGTCCAGGCCAATCGGGCTGACGTGGCGAACACAGAACAGGCGGGTGCTTGAGACCACCCACGAACGTGGTCCGGTGTGCTCATGGGCACTGGTCTCGGCCTTGGCATCGGCCACCTGTGGGCCTCTGACCTGCGCGTTAGCGCCGCGTCGTGACCCCGGCCGGGGCGGGTGCGGGGGATTCGGCCCGAGATCCTGCCCGAATTTTGCTCGGGCCCCGATCTAGGGCATACTGTTCAGGTTGCCTTGAGCCGGGTTTGCGCCTGGTCGGGCATACGACCAGCGTCCAAACGGGCGCGTCCGGTCCCATCCTTTGAGAGCGACGAATTTCGATCGTGAAATCGGCGCGCCGAGGCTGTGGGAGGGTGACACACCCGACCGCGGGGGCCGGTGGACCACGACAGGTAAACAGCGGCGCACTATCCGGCGCAACGCTCGATCGGCCAACAACGGCCGGCCCGATCGGCGCGCCGGTGGCACTGAGGACATGGATTATTTGAGCCCGGGTAACGGGGCTCAACGGGAGCGAGGGTAGGAGAAGCGTGGCGGGACAGAAGATCCGCATCAGGCTTAAGGCCTACGACCACGAGGCTATCGACGCGTCGGCGCGCAAGATCGTCGAGACCGTCGTCCGCACGGGTGCCAGCGTCGTAGGGCCGGTGCCGCTGCCGACCGAGAAGAATGTGTATTGCGTCATCCGCTCACCGCACAAGTACAAGGACTCGCGGGAGCACTTCGAGATGCGCACGCACAAGCGGCTGATCGACATCCTCGACCCGACGCCGAAGACGGTTGACGCGCTGATGCGCATCGACCTTCCGGCCAGTGTCGACGTCAATATCCAGTAGGGAGTTACAGAGCAATGGCGCGTAAGGGCATTCTCGGTACCAAGCTGGGCATGACGCAGGTATTCGACGAGAACAACAGGATTGTGCCGGTGACGGTCGTCAAGGCCGGGCCGAACGTGGTGACCCGCATCCGCACGCCGGAGCAGGACGGCTACAGCGCCGTGCAGCTGGCGTACGGCGAGATCAGTCCGCGCAAGGTCAACAAGCCGGTGACCGGTCAGTACGCGGCCGCGGGCGTCAACCCGCGCCGGTTTCTGGCCGAGCTGCGGCTGGACAACCCGGACGCGGCCGCCGAATACCAGGTCGGCCAGGAGCTGACGGCCGAGATCTTCAGCGACGGCAGTTACGTCGACGTGACCGGCACCTCCAAGGGAAAGGGCTTCGCCGGCACCATGAAGCGCCACGGCTTCCGTGGTCAGGGCGCCAGTCACGGCGCCCAGGCGGTGCACCGTCGCCCGGGTTCCATCGGTGGTTGCGCCACCCCCGCCCGCGTGTTCAAGGGCACCCGGATGGCGGGCCGGATGGGTAACGACCGGGTGACCGTCCAAAACCTGTTGGTGCACAAGGTCGATACCGAGAACGGCGTGCTGCTGATCAAGGGTGCGGTCCCCGGCCGCACCGGTGGACTCGTGGTGGTCCGCAGCGCGGTCAAACGAGGTGAGAAGTGATGGCAGCACAAGGTTCCAAGACGCTCAAGATCGACGTCAAGACACCGGCCGGCAAGGTCGACGGCTCGATCGAGTTGCCGGCCGAATTGTTCGACGCCCCGGCCAATATCGCGCTGATGCACCAGGTCGTCACCGCGCAGCGCGCGGCGGCGCGCCAGGGCACGCACTCGACCAAGACGCGCGGCGACGTCAGTGGCGGTGGCCGCAAGCCGTACCGGCAGAAGGGAACCGGCCGCGCCCGGCAGGGTTCCACGCGGGCCCCGCAGTTCACCGGTGGTGGCGTCGTGCACGGCCCCAAGCCGCGTGACTACAGCCAGCGCACGCCCAAGAAGATGATCGCCGCGGCATTGCGCGGTGCGCTGTCCGACCGGGCGCGCAACGGGCGCATCCACGCGATCACCGAAATTGTCGCGGGCCAAACCCCGTCGACAAAGGACGCCAAGGCGTTCTTGAGCACGCTGACCGACCGCAAGCAGGTGCTGGTCGTGATCGGACGCAGCGACGAAGCCGGCGCCAAGAGCGTGCGCAACCTGCCCGGTGTGCACATTCTGACGCCCGGCCAGCTCAACACCTATGACGTGCTTCGCTCCGACGACGTGGTGTTCAGCGTGGAGGCCCTCAACGCCTACATCAGCGCCAACACCGGTACCCCCGAGGAGGTTTCGGCCTGATGGCGACCGTCACTGACCCCCGCGACATCATTCTGGCCCCGGTCATCTCGGAGAAGTCCTATTCGCTCCTCGATGACAACGTGTACACGTTCGTGGTGCACCCCGATTCGAACAAGACGCAGATCAAGATCGCCATCGAGAAGATCTTCTCCGTCAAGGTCGCATCGGTGAACACCGCAAACAGGCAGGGTAAGCGGAAGCGCACCAGGACCGGATTCGGCAAGCGCAAGAGCACCAAGCGGGCCATCGTCACGCTGGCGCCGGGTAGCAAGCCGATCGATCTGTTCGGGGCACCGGCCTAGCCGCCGCGAGAGGAAGACCTGATTAGACATGGCAATTCGTAAGTACAAGCCGACGAGCCCAGGCCGTCGCGGCGCAAGCGTGTCCGACTTCTCCGAGGTCACTCGTTCCACCCCGGAGAAGTCGTTGGTACGGCCGCTGCACGGTCACGGCGGGCGTAACGCGCACGGCCGCATCACCACCCGCCACAAGGGTGGCGGCCACAAGCGCGCCTACCGGGTGATCGACTTCCGTCGCAACGACAAGGACGGCGTCAACGCCAAGGTCGCCCACATCGAATACGACCCCAACCGCACCGCCAACATCGCGTTGCTGCACTTCCTGGACGGCGAGAAGCGCTACATCATTGCGCCGCAGGGACTTTCGCAAGGCGACGTGGTGGAGACGGGTCCGAACGCGGACATCAAGCCGGGCAACAACTTGCCGTTGCGCAATATCCCGGCCGGTACCGTGATCCACGCCGTGGAACTGCGGCCGGGCGGTGGCGCCAAGCTGGCGCGGTCGGCCGGCGCGAGCATTCAGTTGCTCGGTAAGGAGGGCACCTACGCGTCGCTGCGTATGCCCAGCGGTGAGATCCGCCGCGTCGACGTGCGCTGCCGCGCCACCGTCGGCGAGGTGGGCAACGCCGAGCAGGCGAACATCAACTGGGGCAAGGCCGGCCGCATGCGGTGGAAGGGCAAGCGCCCTTCGGTCCGTGGTGTGGTCATGAACCCGGTGGATCACCCGCACGGTGGTGGTGAGGGCAAGACCTCCGGTGGTCGCCACCCGGTGAGCCCGTGGGGCAAGCCCGAGGGCCGCACCCGCCATCCCAATAAGGCCAGCAACAAGCTCATCGTGCGACGCCGGCGTACCGGCAAGAAGCACGGTCGCTGAGGAAGCCCAGGACCAGGAGTAGTCAGCACATGCCACGCAGCCTGAAGAAGGGCCCGTTCGTCGACGGCCACCTGCTCAAAAAGGTGGACGCGCAGAACGAGAAGAACACCAAACAGGTGATCAAGACATGGTCGCGCCGTTCGACGATCATTCCTGACTTCATCGGCCACACCTTCGCGGTCCACGACGGACGCAAGCACGTCCCGGTGTTCGTCACCGAGTCGATGGTCGGTCACAAGCTTGGTGAATTCGCGCCCACTCGCACCTTCAAGGGACACATCAAGGACGACCGGAAGGCCAAACGGCGATGACCACAACTGAATTTCCGTCGGCGGTGGCCAAAGCACGCTTCGTGCGGGTGTCGCCGAGGAAGGCGCGTCGGGTGATCGACCTGGTGCGCGGCCGCTCGGTGACCGACGCGCTGGACATCTTGCGCTGGGCGCCGCAGGCCGCCAGTGAGCCGGTGGCCAAGGTGATCGCCAGCGCCGCCGCCAACGCGCAGAACAACAACGGGCTGGACCCGTCGACCCTGGTGGTCGCCACCGTCTACGCCGACGAGGGCCCGACAGCCAAGCGCATCCGCCCGCGCGCCCAGGGCCGCGCGTTCCGGATTCGCAAGCGCACCAGCCACATCACGGTCGTGGTGGAGAGCCGCCCGGCGAAGGACCAGCGGTCGGCGAAGTCGACCCGGGCCCGTCGCGCCGAGGCCAGCAAGGCCGCCGCCAAGAAGGCGCCGGCCACCAAGGCGCCCGCCAAGAAGACCGCGGCAAAGGCGCCCGCGAAGAAGGCCGCACCGAAAGCCGAAGCCAAGACGTCTGAGACCTCTGACGCGAAGGGAGGCTCAGACTAGTGGGCCAGAAGATCAATCCGCACGGCTTCCGGCTGGGCATCACGACCGACTGGAAGTCACGCTGGTACGCCGACAAGCAGTACTCGGACTACGTCAAGGAAGACGTCGCGATCCGCCGGCTGCTGTCGACGGGCCTGGAGCGGGCCGGGATCGCCGACGTGGAGATCGAGCGCACCCGCGACCGCGTCCGGGTGGACATCCACACCGC
The DNA here is from genome assembly GCF_976985675.1 of Mycobacterium sp. NTMscope_MAC_12. Classification (NCBI taxonomy): domain Bacteria; kingdom Bacillati; phylum Actinomycetota; class Actinomycetes; order Mycobacteriales; family Mycobacteriaceae; genus Mycobacterium; species Mycobacterium sp. NTMscope_MAC_12. The sequence goes on along the minus strand of NZ_CDRJYY010000001.1, from coordinate 4,494,624 downwards.
GCGTCCGGGCATCGTCATCGGCCGTCGCGGCACCGAAGCCGACCGGATCCGTGCCGACCTGGAGAAGCTGACCGGCAAGCAGGTGCAGCTCAACATCCTCGAAGTCAGAAACCCTGAGTCGCAAGCACAATTGGTGGCGCAGGGCGTCGCCGAGCAGCTGAGCAACCGGGTCGCGTTCCGTCGGGCGATGCGCAAGGCCATCCAGTCGGCGATGCGCCAGCCCAACGTCAAGGGCATCCGGGTGCAGTGCTCCGGCCGTCTCGGCGGCGCCGAGATGAGCCGCTCGGAGTTCTACCGCGAGGGCCGGGTGCCGCTGCACACGCTGCGCGCCGACATCGACTACGGCTTGTACGAGGCCAAGACCACCTTCGGCCGGATCGGTGTGAAGGTGTGGATTTACAAGGGCGACATCGTCGGTGGCAAGCGCGAATTGGCCGCCGCCGCTCCCGCGGGCGCCGAGCGTTCCCGCCGCGAACGTCCGTCGGGCACCCGCCCGCGCCGCAGTGGCGCGTCGGGCACCACGGCCACCAGCACGGAGGCCGGCCGGGCAGCCAGTGCCGAAGAGGGCGCTGCAAGCGCCGCGGCCGCCGCACCCGCTGCAGAACCGCAAAGCACGGAGAGCTGAATCATGTTGATTCCACGCAGAGTTAAACACCGCAAGCAGCACCACCCCCGCCAGCGCGGCATCGCCAGCGGCGGCACGGCGGTGAACTTCGGTGACTACGGCATCCAGGCTCTGGAGCACGCCTACGTCACCAACCGGCAGATCGAGTCCGCTCGTATCGCCATCAACCGGCACATCAAGCGTGGCGGCAAGGTGTGGATCAACGTGTTCCCCGACCGCCCGCTGACCAAGAAGCCCGCGGAAACCCGGATGGGTTCGGGTAAGGGTTCGCCGGAGTGGTGGGTGGTCAACGTCAAGCCGGGCCGGGTGCTGTTCGAGCTGAGCTACCCCAACGAGCAGATCGCCCGCGCCGCGCTCACCCGCGCGATCCACAAGTTGCCGATCAAGGCTCGCATCGTGACTCGAGAGGAACAGTTCTGATGGCAGTGGGAATTTCGCCGGGCGAACTGCGCGAGCTCACCGACGAGGAGCTGACCGAGCGGTTGCGCGAGTCCAAGGAAGAGCTGTTCAACCTGCGCTTCCAAATGGCGACCGGCCAGCTCACCAACAACCGCCGGCTCCGCACCGTGCGTCAGGAGATCGCGCGCGTCTACACCGTGCTGCGCGAACGAGAACTGGGCCTGGCTTCCGGGCCCGATGGTAAGGAATCGTGATGGCAGAAGCCAAGAAGGCCGCCCCCAAGAAGGCCGCCGCAGCCCAAGCCGCGTCGAAGGATAAGGGCCCCAAGAACACTCCGGCCAACCCGAAGGTGCGCGGCCGGCGCAAGGTGCGCATCGGTTACGTGGTCAGCGACAAGATGCAGAAGACCATCGTGGTCGAACTGGAAGACCGCGTGCGTCACCCGCTGTACGGCAAGATCATCCGGACCACCAAGAAGGTCAAGGCGCACGACGAGAACAGCGCCGCCGGGATCGGCGACCGCGTCTCGCTGATGGAAACGCGCCCGACGTCGGCGACCAAGCGCTGGCGGCTCGTCGAAATTCTGGAAAAGGCGAAGTAAGGCCTGGAGCGACGTCGAAACGCCCGGGACGTGATCGTCTCGGGCGTTTTGCTTGCCGAATGTAACGCCACTGCGAAAAAACGCGGAAAGTTCGCGGCCACGTTACGCTCGGCGCATGTCCACTGACTCGCGAGGCTTCCAAGGCAAGATCGAGCTCGATATCCGGGATTCCGAACCGGATTGGGGCCCGTATGCCGCGCCGACCGCGCCGCAGAACGCACCGAACGTCCTTTATCTGGTCTGGGATGACACGGGCATTGCGACCTGGGACTGCTTCGGCGGCTTGGTCGAGATGCCCGCCATGTCGCGTATCGCCGAGCGTGGCATCCGGCTTTCGCAGTTTCACACCACCGCGCTGTGTTCACCGACCCGGGCGTCGCTGCTCACCGGGCGCAACGCCACGACCGTGGGCATGGCCACCATCGAAGAGTTCACCGAGGGCTTCCCCAACGCCAACGGCCGCATCCCGTTCGACACGGCCCTGCTGTCCGAGGCTCTCGCCGAACAGGGATACAACACCTACTGCGTGGGCAAGTGGCACCTGACGCCGCTGGAAGAATCGAACCTGGCGTCGACGAAGCGGCACTGGCCGATCGCGCGGGGCTTCGAGCGGTTCTACGGGTTTCTGGGCGGCGAGACCGACCAGTGGTATCCAGACCTGGTGTACGACAACCACCCGGTGAGCCCGCCGGCAGCCCCGGAGGACGGCTACCACCTTTCGAAGGACCTCGCCGACAAGACGATCGAATTCATCCGCGATGCCAAAGTGATTGCGCCCGAGAAGCCTTGGTTCTCCTACGTGTGCCCCGGCGCCGGGCACGCGCCGCATCACGTCTTCAAAGAATGGGCCGACCGCTACGCCGGCCGCTTCGACATGGGCTACGAGCGCTACCGCGAGATCGTGCTGGAGCGGCAGAAGTCGATGGGAATCGTGCCGCCGGACACCGAATTGTCGCCGGTCAACCCGTATCTCGACGTGAAGGGGCCCGGCGGCGAGCCGTGGCCCCTGCAGGACACGGTGCGGCCCTGGGACTCGCTGGCCGACGACGAGAAGAAGCTGTTTTCCCGGATGGCCGAGGTGTTCGCCGGGTTCCTGAGCTACACCGACGCCCAGATCGGCCGGATCCTGGACTATCTCGAGGATTCCGGTCAGCTCGACAACACCATCATCGTGGTGATTTCCGACAACGGCGCCAGCGGCGAGGGCGGCCCGAACGGTTCGGTCAACGAGGGCAAGTTCTTCAACGGCTACATCGACACGGTCGAAGAAAGCATGAAGCTGTTCGAGCATCTCGGCGGCCCGCAGACCTACAACCACTACCCGATCGGGTGGGCGATGGCGTTCAACACGCCCTACAAGCTCTACAAGCGGTACGCCTCCCACGAGGGCGGTATCGCCGACAGCGCAATCATCTCCTGGCCCAACGGGATTGCCGCGCACGGCGAGGTCCGCGACAACTACGTCAACGTCTGCGATATCACGCCGACGGTCTACGACCTGCTCGGTCTGGCGCCGCCGCAAACCGTCAAGGGTATACCCCAGAAACCCCTGGACGGCGTGAGTTTCAAAGCGGCCCTTGCCGATCCGAAAGCCACCACCGGCAAGAGCACCCAGTTCTACACCATGCTGGGTACCCGAGGGATCTGGCACGAGGGCTGGTTCGCCAACACCGTGCATGCGGCCACACCGGCCGGCTGGTCGCATTTCGACGCCGACCGCTGGGAACTGTTCCACATCGAGGCCGACCGCAGCCAATGCCACGACCTCGCGGACGAAAAGCCGGAAAAACTCGAAGAACTCAAGGCGTTGTGGTTCTCGGAAGCCGCCAAGTACAACGGGCTGCCGCTGTCGGATTTCAACATTCTGGAGACCCTGGGGCGGTCGCGACCGTATCTGGTCGGCGACCGGGTCAGCTACATCTACTATCCCGATTGCGCGGATGTGAGCATCGGCGCCGCCGCCGAAATCCGCGGCCGGTCGTTCTCGGTGCTGGCCGAGGTGACCATCGATACCACCGGCGCCGAGGGTGTGCTGTTCAAGCAGGGCGGCGCGCACGGTGGGCATGTGTTGTTCATCCAGGACGGGCGGCTGCATTACGTGTACAACTTCCTCGGCGAGCGCCAGCAGGAGGTCTCCTCGGCGCAGGCCGTGCCGTTGGGCAGACATCTGTTCGGCGCCAGCTATTCGCGCACCGGAACGGTCGAAAACAGTCATACGCCGCTCGGTGACCTGACGCTGTTCATCGACGACGAGGTCGTCGGCACGCTCGCCGGGGTGACCACCCATCCCGGCACCTTCGGGCTGGCCGGTGCGGGCATCACGGTCGGCCGTAACGGCGGATCGGGTGTCTCCAGTCGCTTCAAGGTGCCGTTCGCGTTCACCGGCGGGACCATCGCCCAGGTCACCGTCGACCTGTCCGGCCGACCCTATCGGGACGTGGAAACCGAGATCGCGCTTGCCTTTTCGCGCGACTGACGGCGGCCGCGCGAGGCGCGCGCCGGCGATGCCCGGATCAGTCGAACAGAGTTCGTCCTACCCTGGACTGGTGCTGAGCGAACTGGTCGACCTCCCCGGCGGGTCATTCCGCATGGGCTCGACCAGCTTTTACCCCGAAGAGGCGCCGATCCATAGCGTCACGGTGGGTGCCCTCGCGGTGGAACGGCACCCGGTGACCAATGCGCAGTTCGCCGAATTCGTCGACGCCACCGGGTATGTGACGGTGGCCGAGCAACCGATCGACCCGGCGCTGTACCCCGGGGCGGATCCCGACGATCTGTGCCCGGGCGCAATGGTTTTCCGACCGACGCCGGGGCCGGTGGACCTGCGTGACTGGCGACAGTGGTGGCAGTGGGTGCCGGGCGCGAGCTGGCGTCATCCGTTCGGCCCCGACAGCGACGTGGCGGACCGCGGCGATCATCCGGTGGTGCAGGTCGCCTATCCCGACGCGGCCGCCTACGCGCGCTGGGCGGGGCGGCGGCTGCCGACCGAGGCCGAGTGGGAGTACGCGGCCCGCGCTGGGACGACGACGACGTACTCGTGGGGTGAGGAGCCCACCCGCGATGGCCGGCTGATGGCCAACACCTGGCAGGGCAGCTTCCCCTACCGCAATGACGGGGCGCTCGGCTGGGTGGGGACCTCGCCGGTCGGCACGTTTGCGCCCAATGCGTTCGGCCTCGTCGACATGATCGGCAACGTCTGGGAATGGACCGCCACCGAGTTCTCCCCGCATCACCGGCTCGATTCGCCGCCGAAGGCCTGCTGTACCCCGGCGGGCCGCGCCGATCCGTCCGTCAGCCAGGCGTTGAAGGGCGGCAGCCACCTGTGTGCGCCGGAGTACTGCCACCGATATCGCCCGGCGGCCCGGTCGCCGCAATCGCAGGACTCCGCGACCACCCACATCGGGTTTCGCTGCGTGGCGGATTCGCCGTCAGCCTAGTTGTCGGACGCGCGTGGCATACTCGAACACATGTTCGATGAGGCGCGGCGGCGTGCGGTGATCGCCGAGTTTGATGAGCTGATCGAGCGGTGTTATCCGTCGTCGACCCGGGAGTCGGTGGCGCTGCTGGAGTGGATCGGTGTGGCGGGGCGGGTGGAGAATCGGGCGGCCGCGGCGCAGTTGGTGGCGATCGGGGAGTTGTTTGCCTACCGGCTCTCACGGTGTGCGGAGACCGAGGGCTGGGCGGTGGATACCGAGGCGGCGGTGGCCGCGGAGGTGGGCGCGCAGTTGCGGATCGGCCACGGGTTGGCGGCGAGTCGGGTGCGTTATGCGCGGGCGATGCGGGAGCGGTTGCCGAAGGTGGGGGCGGTGTTTGCCGCCGGGGATATCGATTACCGGATGTTTCAGACGATCGTGTTCCGCACCGATCTGATCACCGACCGCGAGGTGCTGGGGGCGGTGGACGCGGCGTTGGCGGGCTGTGTGGGTCGGTGGCCGTCGCTGAGTCAGGGCCGGCTGGCCGCGGCGGTGGACAAGGTGGTCGCGCGCGCGGACGTCGATGCGGTGCGCCGGCGCCAGGAGCGTGCGGCGGGCCGCGAGGTGTGGATGGCCGACATGGGCGACGGGCTGGCGCATCTGGAGGGCACCCTGTACGCCCCGGACGCCCACGCCCTGGACAAACGGTTGGATGGGTTGGCGGCCACGGTGTGTGTACATGACCCGCGCAGCCGTGAGCAGCGCCGCGCTGATGCGTTGGGGGCGTTGGCCGCCGATGCCGATCGGTTGGGGTGTCGCTGCGGGCGCCCGGATTGTGCGGCGGGGGGTCGGGCCGCGGGCCCGGTGGTGATCCATGTGATCGGTGAGCAGGCCACCCTGGCCGGCACCGGCGCAACCCAGGGGTGCGAGGTGGGTGGCGAGGGATTGATCCCGCCCGAACTACTTGCCGAGTTGGCGGCCTCGGCCCGGCTGGTGCCGCTGACCCATCCCGGCGACGCCGCCCCGGAGGCGGGGTATGTGCCCTCGAAGGCGTTGGCCGATTTCGTGCGGTGTCGGGATCTGACGTGTCGCTGGCCCGGCTGTGATCGCCCGGCCACCGCCTGCGATGTGGACCATACGATCCCGTACACCGCCGGCGGTCCCACCCACGCGTCGAACCTCAAGGCTTTGTGCCGGACGCATCATTTGGTGAAAACGTTTTGGGGCTGGCGCGACCAGCAACTGCCCGACGGCACGCTGATCTGGACCTCCCCGGCGGGTCAAACCTATGTGAGCACCCCGGGCAGCGCCCTGCTGTTCCCCAGCCTGTGCGCACCCACCGGCGAGCTGCCCCCGCCGCCCGCGGCACCCCGACCCGAACTCTGCGCCGAGCGTGCCGCGATGATGCCCCAACGCCGCCGCACCCGCATCGCCACCGAACGCAAACACAACCGCGACGCCCGGCTGGCCCGGCGGCCCCCGTCGGCGACCTGCTCCTGGCCCGCCGTCTACGGTCCCGACGACGATCCGCCACCGTTTTAGGTGCGCAATCTCCTCATCTGGATCGCGTCCTGGCAGAATTTGGCTCTGAGCTGGTCGTCCCCTAGACTCTAGGGGTTGCCTTGGGCAGACCTCGGCCGGTGCGAATCGGCCCCGCGTGCCTTTCGGTGACAAAGACCGCGCACGTCAGGTTTTTTGGTGGGTCATGCCCGCCGAATGCCCACTCAGGTGGGTCTCCTGTCGTGCACACGCAACCAGGTCAGGAGATCGAGTGATTCAGCAGGAATCGCGGCTGAAGGTCGCCGACAACACCGGCGCCAAGGAGATCTTGTGCATCCGTGTGCTGGGCGGTTCGTCGCGACGCTACGCCGGCATCGGCGATGTCATCGTCGCCACCGTCAAGGACGCCATCCCCGGCGGCAACGTCAAGCGTGGGGATGTCGTCAAGGCCGTCGTGGTGCGCACGGTCAAGGAGCGCCGGCGTCCCGACGGCAGCTACATCAAATTCGACGAGAACGCCGCGGTGATCATCAAGCCCGACAACGACCCGCGCGGGACGCGCATCTTCGGGCCGGTCGGCCGCGAACTGCGCGAGAAGCGATTCATGAAGATCATCTCGCTGGCTCCGGAGGTTTTGTAGATGAAGGTCAAAAAGGACGACACCGTCCTGGTGATCGCGGGTAAGGACAAGGGCGCCAAGGGCAAGGTGCTGAAGGTCTACCCCGAGCGCAACCGGGTGCTGGTCGAGGGTGTCAACGCGATCAAGAAGCACACCGCGATTTCGACCAACCAGCGCGGAGCCCAGTCGGGCGGAATCGTCACCCAGGAAGCCCCGATCGACGCCTCCAACGTGATGGTGGTCGACTCGGACGGCAAGCCCACCCGTGTCGGCTACCGGGTCGACGAGGAGACCGGCAAGCGCGTCCGCATCTCCAAGCGCAACGGCAAGGACATCTGATGACTACTGCAGAAAAAGCGCAGCCGCGCCTGAAAGAGCGCTACCGCAACGAGATTCGCGATGCGTTGCACAAGGAATTCGGCTACGGCAACGTCATGCAGATCCCGACGGTGACCAAGGTCGTCGTCAACATGGGTGTCGGCGACGCCGCGCGGGACGCCAAGCTGATCAATGGCGCCGTCAGCGACCTGGCGCTGATCACAGGGCAACGGCCCGAGATCCGTCGCGCCCGCAAGTCCATCGCGCAGTTCAAACTGCGTGAGGGCATGCCGATCGGCGCGCGGGTCACCCTGCGCGGGGACCGGATGTGGGAGTTCCTCGACCGCCTCACCTCGATCGCGCTGCCCCGTATCCGCGACTTCCGCGGCCTTTCGCCCAAGCAGTTCGACGGTGTCGGCAACTACACGTTCGGGCTGGCCGAGCAGTCGGTGTTCCACGAGATCGACGTGGACAAGATCGACCGGGTCCGCGGCATGGACATCAACGTCGTCACCTCGGCGACGACCGACGAAGAAGGACGGGCGCTGTTGCGGGCCCTCGGCTTTCCCTTCAAGGAGAACTAAGCGATGGCAAAGAAGGCACTGGTCAACAAGGCCGCACGCAAGCCGAAGTTCGCGGTCCGCGGCTACACGCGCTGCAACAAGTGCGGCCGGCCCCGCGCGGTCTTCCGCAAATTCGGCCTGTGCAGGATCTGCCTGCGCGAGATGGCGCACGCGGGCGAGCTGCCCGGCGTGCAAAAGAGCAGCTGGTAACAGCCGAAACCCCCAGACCAACTCAGAAAAAGTGCGCGACAGGCCCGGACCGGGAACCACCGCGAGGAAGGTGACAGACACTGTCATGACTGCGACATCGACGATGCAGAGCGCAGCGATGAAGAGGAGTGGCGCTCGATGACTGCGACAGCGACGATGCAGAGCGCAGCGATGAAGAGGAGTGGCGCTCGATGACTATGACGGACCCGATCGCAGACTTCTTGACCCGTCTGCGCAACGCCAATTCGGCGTATCACGACGAGGTGACGTTGCCGCACTCGAAGCTCAAGGCCAACATCGCCCAGATCCTCAAGAGCGAGGGCTACATCAGCGACTACCGCACCGAGGATGCTCGGGTCGGCAAGTCGCTGATCGTTCAGCTCAAGTACGGGCCGAGCCGGGAGCGCAGCATCGCCGGTTTGCGCCGCGTGTCCAAGCCCGGTCTGCGGGTGTACGCGAAATCCACCAATCTGCCGCGCGTGCTCGGCGGCCTGGGTGTGGCGATCATCTCCACGTCCTCGGGTCTGCTCACCGACCGCCAGGCAGCCCGGCAGGGCGTGGGCGGCGAAGTCCTCGCGTACGTGTGGTGAGGGGGTAAGAGATGTCGCGTATTGGTAAGCAACCGGTTCCGGTTCCCGCCGGAGTCGACGTAACGATCGATGGCCAGAAGGTCTCGGTGAAGGGGCCCAAGGGCACCCTGGATTTGACCGTGGCCGAGCCGATCACCGTGGCGCGCAACGACGATGGCGCGATCGTGGTCACCCGCCCCAACGACGAGCGGCGCAACCGCTCGCTGCACGGGCTCTCGCGCACCCTGGTGTCCAACCTGGTCACCGGCGTGACGCAGGGCTACACCACCAAGATGGAGATCTTCGGCGTCGGTTACCGCGTGCAGCTCAAGGGCTCCAACCTCGAGTTCGCGCTGGGCTACAGCCACCCCGTGGTGATCGAGGCGCCGGACGGCATCACGTTCGCCGTGCAGTCGCCGACGAAGTTCACCATCACCGGGATCGACAAGCAGAAGGTCGGCCAGATCTCGGCGAACATCCGCCGTCTGCGTCGCCCCGACCCCTACAAGGGCAAGGGCGTGCGCTACGAGGGTGAGCAGATCCGCCGCAAGGTCGGAAAGACAGGTAAGTAATCATGGCGCAATCACAAGCTGGCACCGCCGCGCGAAAGCCGGTGGGGCAGAGCGTATCCGCGACCCGGCGCGTCTCTCGGCTGCGCAGGCACGCCCGGCTGCGCAAGAAGATCGAGGGCACCCCGCAGCGTCCCCGGCTGGTGGTCAACCGGTCCGCGCGACACATTCACGTGCAACTGGTCAACGACGAGAACGGGACCACTGTGGCCGCCGCGTCGTCGATCGAGGACGACGTGCGCAGCCTGCAGGGGGACAAGAAAGCCCGCAGCGTGCGGGTGGGCCAGCTGATCGCCGAGCGCGCCAAGGCCGCCGGCATCGACAGCGTGGTCTTCGACCGTGGCGGATACACCTACGGCGGACGGATCGCGGCGCTGGCCGATGCCGCACGCGAGAACGGATTGCAATTCTGATGACTGAGAACGTGTACACGACTGGAAGGACCGCATAATGGCGGAGCAGCCGGCCGGCGGACAAGGCGCCGGCGACAGCCGTGACTCGCGCGGTGACCGCGACAGCCGCGGTCGGCGCGGCGAGGGCGGTCGTGGCCGCGACCGCGACGGCGACAAGAGCAACTACCTGGAGCGGGTCGTCGCGATCAACCGCGTCTCCAAGGTGGTCAAGGGCGGCCGGCGATTCAGCTTCACCGCGCTGGTGATCGTCGGTGACGGCAACGGCATGGTCGGGGTCGGCTACGGCAAGGCCAAGGAAGTCCCCGCGGCCATCGCCAAGGGCGTCGAGGAGGCCCGTAAGGGCTTCTTCCGGGTGCCGCTGATCCGCGGGACCATCACGCACCCGGTGCAGGGTGAGGCGGCCGCCGGAGTGGTGCTGCTGCGCCCGGCCAGCCCGGGTACCGGTGTGATCGCCGGCGGCGCGGCCCGCGCCGTGCTGGAATGCGCTGGCGTGCACGACATCCTGGCCAAGTCGCTGGGCAGCGACAACGCCATCAACGTGGTGCACGCGACCGTCGCCGCGCTCAAGCTGCTGCAGCGCCCCGAGGAGGTCGCGGCTCGTCGCGGCCTGCCCATCGAGGACGTTGCCCCGGCCGGAATGCTCAAGGCGCGACGGGAAAGCGAAGCGCTGGCCAGTGCCGCGGCACGTGAGGCGCAGATTTCGGGGACCCAACCATGAGCAGTCAACTGAAGATCACCCAGGTGCGCAGCACCATCGGGGCCCGCTGGAAGCAGCGTGAGTCCCTGCGCACCCTGGGCCTGCGACGGATCCGCCACTCGGTGATCCGCGAGGACAACCCACAGACCCGCGGCCTGATCGCGGTGGTCAGCCACCTCGTCGAGGTGGAGCCGGCCGAGGCGAAGGCCGCCGGCACCGGAGGTAGCAAGAAATGACGATCAAGCTGCACGATCTCAAGCCCGCGCGCGGGTCGAAGACGGCCCGCACCCGCGTCGGTCGCGGTGAAGGCTCCAAGGGCAAGACCGCCGGCCGCGGCACCAAGGGCACCAAGGCGCGCAAGAACGTGCCGGCCACCTTCGAGGGTGGACAGATGCCGATCCACATGCGGCTGCCAAAGCTCAAGGGGTTCCGTAACCGGTTCCGCACCGAGTACGAGATCGTCAACGTCGGCGACCTCAATCGGCTTTTCCCGCAGGGTGGTTCGATCGGCGTGGACGAGCTGGTGGCCAAGGGCGCGGTTCGCAAGAACTCTCTGGTCAAGGTGCTCGGCGACGGCAAGCTGACCGTCAAGGTCGAGGTGACCGCGCACAAGTTCAGCGGCAGCGCACGCGAGAAGATCACCGCCGCCGGCGGTTCCGCCACCGAGCTGTAGGCCTCGCGCAACTACGTCAGCTGCGGAATCACTTCCGCGGCAAGGCGTTCCATCTGCTCGCGGTTCTCGCCGACCCCGGTGCCGACGGGATTCAGTAACAGCATCTGCGCCCCGGCGTCGATGACCTCACGCAGCCCGCGGGCCACGTCGTCGGGCGTGCCCGATACCGGCACGTCCTGCACGCCCGGCATCCGCCCGTAGATGCGGTCCAGCCCGGCGAGCACACGCTCCCGGGCCCTGCTGGCGTCGTCGTCAACCGTCAGGTAGACCCGCTTGGCGATGGTGAACCCGGCGGCGTCCTTACGCTGCGCGTCGAGCTCGCGGCGCACGACGCCGACGGCCCCGGCGAACGCCTCGGTGGTCGACGAGCCGGCGCCCAGGAACGAATCGCCGTGCCGCACGGCGCGGGCCAGCGCTTTGGGGGCCAGGCCCCCGAACCAGATCGGCGGGTGCGGCCGCTGCACCGGCTTGGGCGCAATGGGCAGGTCGTCGACCTCGCGGAACCGGCCGTGGAACGTCACCCGGGGCTCGTCGGACCAGGCGGCCTTCATCAGCTCCAGCCCCTCGGTGAAATACGAGATGAAGGTGTCCTTGTCCACGCCGAAGGCGGCGAATTTCCGCCGACCGCCACCGGGCGCGACACCCACGTCGAGGCGGCCGTGGCTGAGTCGGTCGACGGCCGTGATCGCCGAGGCCAACTGCAGCGGCTCGTGCAGCGACGTCACCAGCACGCCGACGCCCAGGCGCAGCCGCTCGGTGCAGGCGGCGCAATAGGCCAGCAGCTCGAGCGGGGCCAGCAGCGGCGCGGGTCCGATGATCTGTTCGAGCACCCAGCCGCCCTCGAAGCCGAGCTCCTCGGCGCGGGTGAGGAAGGACCGCAGGCCCGCGGCGTCGAAAGCCTCGCCGGAGCCGTCGTCGTCGAACTGCGGAATGGCGATGGAAAACCTCACCGGACCACCGTACGGTGGCCGCTCGGTAGTCTGCAGGCATGTTCGCTTTCCTGCCCTCGATACCCGGCTTGTCAAAAGGGGCGGACGACCTCCGCGCGCTGGCCGACCGGGTCGACACCGCCCGTCATCACGGCGTCCCCAACGGCTGCGTGCTCGAATTGGATTTGCGCTCGGTGCCGCCGGAGACGACGGGCTTCGACCCGCTGGCGATGATCACCGGGGGGAGCCGACAGGTATCGCTGCGCGACACGGTGTCCGCGATCTACCGGGCGGCCGAGGATCCGCGGGTCGCCGGGCTGATCGCCCGCGTGCAACTGACGGCATCGCCGTCGGCCGCGGTGCAGGAGCTGCGTGAGGCCATCGTCGCGTTCACCGCCGCCAAGCCGTCACTGGCCTGGGCCGAGACCTACCCGGGCACGCTCGGGTACTACCTGGCCTCGGCCTTCGGCGAGGTCTGGATGCAGCCCGCGGGAAGCGTCGCGCTGATCGGCTTCGCCAGCAACGCCACCTTTTTGCGCGACGCGTTCGACAAGGCCGGCATCGAGGCCGAAGTCGTCGCGCGCGGCGAATACAAGTCGGCGGCAAACCGTTTCACCGAGCACGGCTTCACCGAGGCCCACCGGGAGGCCGTCACCCGGATGCTCGAGAGCATCCGCGAACAGGTGTGGCAGGCGGTCGCGCAATCACGCAAGCTCGACGCTGCTGCCCTGGACGCCCTGGCCGACCGCGCGCCGCTGTTGCGCGAGGAGGCCGTGTCCTCGGGGCTGGTCGACCGGATCGGATTCCGTGACGAGGCCTACGCCCGTATCGCGGAACTGGTTGGGCCGCAAGACCATTCAGGAGACGATCCCGACGAGGACGAGCCACCCCGGCTCTATCTGTCGCGCTACGCCGGTGCGGCCCGGCCGCGGTTGATCCCGTCGGTGCCGTCGGTACCGGGTCGCCGACCCAAGCCGACGGTCGCCGTCATCAACGTCGACGGCACGATCGTCGACGGGCGTGGGGGACCCCAGTTCCTGCCGTTCGGCTCCTCCACCGTCGGCAGCGACACTATCGCGCCCGCGCTGCGGGAAGCCGCCGCCGACGATTCGGTGTCCGCGATCGTGGTGCGGGTCAACAGCCCCGGCGGCTCGGTCACCGCGTCGGAAACCCTGTGGCGCGAGGTGAAAAGGGCCCGCAAGCGCGGCAAGCCGGTGGTGGCGTCGATGGGGGCGGTCGCCGCCTCGGGCGGCTACTACATCGCGGTGGCGGCCGACGCGATCGTCGCCAGCCCGGCGACGATCACCGGGTCGATCGGCGTGCTCACCGGCAAGCTGGTGATCCGTGATCTGCTGGGGCGGTTGGGCGTCGGCTCGGACACCGTGCGCACCAACGCCAATGCCGACGCCTGGGCGATCGACACACCGTTCACGCCGGCGCAGCGCGCCCACCGGGAGGCCGAGGCCGACCTGCTCTACGCCGACTTCGTGGAGCGCGTCGCCGACGGCCGCAACCTGACCAGAGATGCCGTCGACCGGGTGGCGCGGGGCCGGGTCTGGACAGGCGCCGACGCGCTGGAGCGGGGCCTGGTCGACGAATTGGGCGGGTTCCGAACCGCGCTGCGTCGCGCGAAAATCCTTGCCGGACTGGACGAGGACGCCGACGTGCGCATCGTCACCTACCCGGGCGGCTCGCTGCTGGACATGCTTCGCCCCCGTGCGTCCTCGCAACCGGCCGCCGCATCGCTGCCCGACGCCTTGGGCGCGCTGCTGGGCCGCACCATCGGCGGCATCGTGGACAACGTCGAACGGTCCTTCAGCGGCGCCGGCGCGCTGTGGGTGGGGCCCTGGCGGCTCTAGGGTTTCAGCTAGCCGGCGAGCTTGCCGCTGATGAAGACGATCTCACCGAGCGGGTCGTCGTTCTCCGGGGCGGGCACGTCGAAGCCGCCGCGCTGGAAGAGCTCGGTGCGGGTGACGCCCTCGGCCCGCCACCCGGTGCTCGACAGGTAGTCGACGACGTGGTTGCGTTCGCCGGCGTAGACCAGTGACGCCATGTCGATGTCGACGCCGTGGTCCCGGAACGAGCCGGACATCTCCCGCACCTTCTCGGCGTCGAAATCCACGATGCCGGGCACGAATTCGGTGGCAATGGTGCTGCCGGGCGCGCTGAGCGCGGTGATGTTGTCGAACAGCCGGTCCTGCGCGTCCGGCGGCAGGTAGATCAGCAGGCCCTCGGCCAACCACGCCGTCGGTGCCGCCGTATCGAAGCCGGCGTCCTTCAGCGCGGTGGGCCAGTCCGCCCGCAGGTCGATGCCGACGGTGCGCCGATCGGCGGTCGGTTCGGCGCCGATGCCGGCCAGCGTCGTCGTCTTGAACTCGATCACCTGCGGCTGGTCGATCTCGTAGACCACCGTGCCGTCCGGCCACGGCAACCGGTAGGCGCGCGCGTCCAGGCCGGAAGCCAGGATCACCACCTGACGCACCCCGGTGCCGACGGCGTCCATGAAGTAGTCGTCGAAGTACTTGGTGCGCACCGTCATTCCGTCGATCATCGCCTGAATGCGCACCGTCGACGCGTTCTCGATCGCATCGATGTCGAGCTCGCCGTCCATCATCTTGGTGAAGAAATCCACGCCGACCGCGCGCACCAGCGGCTCGGCGAACGGATCGTTGATCAAGCCCCGCGGATCCTTCGTCGCCATCGCGCGCCCGGCCGCGACCATGGTCGCGGTGGCGCCGACGCTGGACGCCAGATCCCAGTTGTCGTCGTGAGTGCGTGGCATGCAAAGAACCTTACTTGAGCGTCGCGGCGACGTAGCTCAGGTCGCCGAAGGTGGCCGCCATCTCGTCTTCGGGATACTCAAACCCGTTGCGGACGTACAGCTCCCGGGCGGGATGCACGCTCACCTGCCAGCCGTGGCCGTTCAGGTAGTCGACGACGACGTTGCGCTCGCCCCGGTAGAACAGGTCGGCCGCGTTTAGGTTGAAGCCGAAGCGCTGCCACCGCTCGGAGATGCGGCGCAGGCGCTCGTCGGAGAACGCGTTGGGGTCGGGCACGTGTTCGGTCGCCACCCGGCTGCCCGGCGCGGACAGCGCGGTGATGTTGTCGAACAGCCGGTCCTGGGCTTCGGGCGGCAGGTAGGGCAGCAGCCCCTCGGCGCTCCACGCGGTCGGCTGGGTGACGTCAAAACCGCCCTCGCGCAAGGCCGCCGGCCAGTCGTCGCGCAGGTCGATGCTGATCGTGCGGCGCTGCGCGGTGGGGGCGGCGCCGAGGCTGGCCAGCGTGTCCGTCTTGAAGGCGATGACGTCGGGCTGGTCGATCTCGTAGACCACCGTGCCCGCCGGCCACCGCAGGCGGTAGGCCCTGGTGTCCAGGCCGGAAGCCAGGATCACCGCCTGCTTGATGCCCGCGTTCGTCGCGTCCAGGAAGAAGTCGTCGAAAAACCTGGTGCGCACCGTGATCTGCTCGGCCCGGGCCCTGCGGTTGAACAGCGGATCGTCCTCGAAGTCGATCTCGCCGTCGATGATCCGGATGAAGGGATCCAGCCCGACGGCGCGGACCAACTGCTCGGCCAGCGGATCGTCGAGCAGCGCATCGGGTCCCTTCGACGCCACCGCGCGGGAGGCGGCGACCATGGTTGCCGTCGCCCCCACGCTGTGTGCAGGTCCCCAGCTGTCGCCCTCGGCGCGCCCCTCACTCATAGGTGCCGCTCGTGTAGAGCATCTCGCCCATCCGCATGTCGTCGTCGCTGAGCGGGTCAAGCCCGTTGGCGGCGAACAGATCCCGGATGCTGGCGCTGTTCAGGCGCCACCCGTGAGCGGCCAGGTAGGGGGCCGCCTCGTTGCGCTCGCCGAAGTAGACCAGCCCCGCCATGTCGAGGTCGAAGCCGTGCGCTCGCCAGCGCTCGGAGATCGCCTGCATGCGCTCCTTGAGCTTCTCGTCGTCGCCGGGCTGCGGGTTGGGCGCGCTCTCGGTGGCCAGCCGGCTGCCCGGCGCGGACAGCTCGGTGATGGTGTCCAACAGGCGATCCTGGGCGTCCGGCGGCAGGTAGCCGAGCAGGCCCTCGGCGCTCCACGCCGTCGGCTGGGTCGGGTCGAATCCGGCATCCTTCAGCGCCGCGGGCCAGTCGTCGCGCAGGTCGACGGCCACCACGCGCCGCTCGGCGGTGGGGGCGGCGCCCAGCTCGGCCAGCGAGCGGGTCTTGAATTCGATGACCTGCGGCTGGTCCACCTCGTAGACCACCGTCCCGGCCGGCCAGGCGAGGCGGTAGGCGCGCGCGTCCAGCCCGGAGGCCAAAATCACCGCCTGCTTGATCCCGCCGTTCGTGGCGTCCAGAAAGAACTCGTCGAAGAACTTGGTGCGCACGGCCATGTTGTCGGCCATCCGCGACATCGCCCCGGCCGATCCCACAGTGCCGTCGTGGACGTCGTTCAGCTCGGCCGGGTCGAGCTCGCCGCTCGCCAGCCGGGAGAGCAGGTCGACCCCGACCAACTTGACCAGCGGCTCGGCGAACGGGTCGGTGATCAGCGGGCGCTCGGCGCGGGTCGCCATCGCGCGGGCCGCCGCGACCATGGTGGCGGTCACGCCGACGCTGGAGGCGAGGTCCCAGGTGTCGCCCTCGTACCTGGTGGAAGTCATGGTTGTGCCCCTATCGGAGGTAGTCAATCTAATACTTAGCCGATATAACAAGCTTCCCCCACTGTACGCTTCCCGGGATTCGCGGCAACCTTGACTGATGGCGTACGAGCCGGCGGGCAAGCGGGTGTTGATCACGGGCGCCTCGTCGGGATTGGGCGCGGCCCTGGCCCGGCGGCTGGCCGGCGGGGGCGCGGTGGTCGGGCTGATCGCGCGCCGCCGGGATCGGCTGGCCGAGGTCCTGGCTGACTGCCGCCGCGCAGCCCCGGGGTCGGCGATGTGGGTGGCCGACCTGGCCGACACCTCCGCGCTGCGCGACCTGGCGGCGGCCGCCTGGGCCGAGCTCGGCGGCATCGACGTGCTGATCAACAATGCGGCCACCCCGAAGCGGCGGCCGGTCACCGCGCTCGATGCCGACGAGGTCGAAGACGTCATGCGGGTCAACTTCTTCGCCCCCGTGCGCCTGACGCTGGCCCTGTTGCCGCGGATGCGCGAGCGCGGAACGGGCATGATCGTCAACGTGTCCAGCGTGGGCGGCCGGCTCGGGATAATCCACGAAAGCGCCTACTGTGCAAGCAAATTCGCGCTATGTGGGTGGAGCGAGGCGATGGCCGTGGACCTGCACGGCTCCGCGATCTCGGTGAAGCTGATCGAGCCGGGCCCGGTGGACACCGAGATCTGGGACCACCCGGGCAGCGAGGAACCCCTCTACCGCGGGCCCAAGGTCGCCGCCGAGGAAGTGGCCGACGGGATCATCGCGGCCCTGAGCGACGAGAAGTTCGAGCACTACCTTCCCGACATGAAGGCGGTCGTCGACGCCAAGAACGCCGACCTCGACGCGTTCATCGCCGGAGCGGCCGGGATGGCTGCGCCATGAGGGCACTGGTCTACGGCGTGCCGCCGGAGCCCTTCGAGGTCCCCGAGCGCGCCAACGCGCTGGCCCAGAACCTCGCCCGCACTCCGACCGCACTGCGCGAGGTACCGGATCCGCAACTGCCGCACGGGGATTGGGTGCTCACCCGGCCGCGGCTGACCGGCATCTGCGGGTCGGACTCCAAGCAGATCCTGATGGACTTCGGCGAAGGCGACGCCGACAACGCCATGTCCGCGTTCTGTTCGTTCCCGCAAGTCATGGGCCACGAGGTGGTCGCCGACGTCGTGGCGCTGGGCCCGAGGGCACGCGGCCTGCAGGTGGGGCAGCGGGTGGTGCTCAACCCGTGGCTGTCCTGCGGGCCGCGCGGCATCGCGCCGCCCTGCCCGGCGTGCGAGGCCGGCGACTACAGCCTGTGCTGGAGCTTCACCGACGGCGACATCAAGCCCGGCATCCACATCGGCGTCTCGGCCGACGTGACGGGCGGCTACGCCGAATTGATGCCCGCCCACGACAGCATGCTGTTCGCCGTGCCGGACTCGATTCCCGACGAGATGGCGGTGTTCGCCGACCCGTTCTCAGTGTCCCTGCACGCGATCACCCGCCACCCGCCGCCCGACACGGGCTCGGTGCTGGTGTACGGGGCCGGTTCGCTGGGGTTGTGCGCGGTGGCGATCCTGCGGGCGCTGTATCCCGGTGTGGCCGTGGCGGTCGTGGCCCGCTTCGGCGCCCAGGCCGAGTTGGCGCGCCGGTTCGGCGCCGCCAAAGTCCTTGCGCACGAGCCGCGTTCGGACCTCATCGAAGAGCTCGTGGCGTGGGGCGGTGGCCGGTTGCGCCGGCCGCTGCTGGGTCTGCCGATGGCCCACCCCGGCGCGGTCGATGTCGTCTACGACACGGTCGGCAAGCCCGAGACCTTCGAGGTGGGCGTCCGGGTCCTGCGCTCGCGAGGGACCCTGGTGAAGGCCGGCGTCCACGCGCCCGGCCGCTGGGAGGACAGCCCGCTCTACTTCAAAGAGATCTCCCTGGTGGGCTCGAACGCATTCGGCGTCGAGGAGGTCGACGGGCAGCGCAAGCACGCCATCGCCCACTACCTCGACCTGGCCGGCGCCGGACACATCGACCTGCGCCCGATGCTCACCCACACCTTCGCGTTAGAGCGTTGGCGTGACGCGTTTTTGGCGATCGCCGATCAGGGCGAGAGCGGCGCGGTGAAGGTCGGGATCGATCAGCGCTAGGCGTTGGCGCGCAGATAGCCGTAGACCGCGGCGAAGTTGCGGTTGACGTCCTCGGGGATCGGCACCGGGCCGCCGAGAGCGCGTGCGCCCCAAACGATTTGGGCGGTACGCTCCACCAGCGCGGTGACGTGCAGGACCTTGTCCGGCCGGGGTCCGACGGCCACCAGCCCGTGGTTGGCGATCAGCGCGGCGGCGCGGCCCTCGAGTGCGGAGACCGCGTTGGTCCCGACGTCGGGGGTCCCGGACGCGGCGTATTCGGTGCACCGGACGTCCCCGCCGCAGTACACCGCGAACTCGTCGATGCAGGCCGGGATCGGCTCGTGGGCGATGGCGAACATGGTGGCCCACACCGGATGACTGTGAATGACGCTGCCGATGTCGTCGAAGGCCCGGTAGCAGGCCAGGTGCAGCTGCATCTCCGAGGACGGCGACCGGCCGTCGGCCGCCTGCAGCACGGAGCCGCCCGGGTCGACCAGCACGAGGTCGTCGAGCTGCATGTCGCGGTAGTCCACCGACGACGGGGTGATGACGATGTTGCCGTCGGCGCGGCGCGCCGAGATGTTGCCTGCGGTGCCCTCCACCAGGCCCCGGCGCAGCATGTCCTTGGCCGCGTCCAGCACCGCGGTCTCCGCATTGTCGACGCATTTCACGGACGTCATCGCCTCAGCACCTCCGGGTTGACGATATGGGCGGGCGCGTCGCCGCTCAACAGCGCTTCGAGGTCGTCGGCCACCATCTGCGCCTGCCGGGCCTCGGTGTTCCAGGTGGCGCCGCCGATGTGCGGTGTCAGCACGACGTTTGCCATCCCCACCAGTGGATGGTCGGCCGGCAGCCATTCGCCGACGAAGTGATCCAGGCCCGCGGCGGCCACCTTGCCCGCGACCAGGGCGTCGACGAGCGCGTCGGTGTCGTGCAGCTGGGCGCGCGCGGTGTTGAGGAAGACCACGCCGTCGCGCATGGCCGCGAACTGGGCGGCGCCGATCATGCCGGCGGTGTCGTCGGTGACCGGCGCGTGCAGGGACACGATGTCGGCCTCGGCCAGCAGCTCGTCGAGGCCGTGGCGCGCGTCGGGGTTGTACGGGTCGTGGGCGATGACCCGCAGGCCCAGCCCGGACAGCCGCCACTGAGTGGCGCGGCCGACGGCGCCCAGGCCCACCAGCCCGGCGGTGCGCCCCGCGATCTCGCCGCCGCGGAAACGCTGATAGGGGATGCTGCCGTCGCGAAAGATGTTGCCGCTGCGCACATCCGCGTCCGCCGGCAGCACGTGGCGGGTGGCGGCCAGCAGCAGGGCCACCGTCATCTCGGCGACGGCGTCGGCGTTGCGGGCCGGGGTGTTCAGCACCGGGATGCCGGCCGCGGTGGCCCCGGCGACGTCGACGTTGTTGGGGTCGCCGCGGGTGGAGGCGATCGCGCGCAACCCCTGGGCGAACACCGGGCCGCGCACCGAATCGCTTTCCACCACCACGATTTCGGCGCCCTCGCTCGCGATCCGTTCGGCCAGCTGCTCGGCGCTGTAGATGCGCAGCGGGGTCTGTTCGATCCAGGGGTCATAGATCACGTCGGCCAGCTCCCGGAGCTTGGCGAAGCCCGGCCCCCGCAGCGGCGCCGTGACCAAGGCGCGCGGTTTAGACGTCACGAGTGCCAATGCTGGCGTACGGTGACGCGCGTGTCACGCAAAGACGTCACAATCGGCATCGACGTCGGCAGCACCGCGGTCAAGGCGATAGCCGCCGACGCCGACGGCAACGTGACGGCGCGGGTGCGCATTCCCCACGAGCTGCGGGTCCCGGCGGCCGACCGGCTCGAGCACGACGCCGACGCGGCGTGGCGGCGGGGGCCGTCGGCGGCCCTGAACGAACTGGCCCACCGGACCGATGCCGCGGCGGTGGCCGTCTCGGCGATGGTGCCGTCGATGACCGCCGTCGACGCCGCGGGCACGCCGATCACGCCCGGGCTGCTGTACGGCGACGGCCGGGGCCGTACCCCCGGCGGCCCGGGCCCACAAGCACAGCCGCTGCCTGCGCTGGGCGAGGCCGCCGAGTTCTTGCGCTGGACCGCCGCCCAGGCGCCCGAGGCCGCCGGCTACTGGCCCGCGCCGGCGGTGGCCAACCACGCGCTGGCGGGCCAGGCCGTGATCGACATCGCCACCGCCGCCACGGCGTTCCCCTTGTTCGACGGGACCGGCTGGGACCCCGCTGCGTGCGCCGAGCGGGGCGCGCGCGCCGAGCAGCTGCCGCGGGTGGAAAGCATGGGAGCCGTCGTCGGGCAGGTGCGCGGCACCGGCGCCGCGCTGGCCACCGGCGCCATCGACGCGCTGTGCGAACAGATCGTGGCCGGCGCCGACCGCGACGGCGACGTGCTGGTGATGTGCGGCACCACGCTGATCGTGTGGACGACCATTTCCGAGGCCCGGCAGATGCCCGGCCTGTGGACCATTCCCCACACCACGCCCGGCAAAAGTCAGATCGGCGGGGCGAGCAACGCCGGCGGGCTGTTCCTCGGCTGGGTGGATCGCGTTGTGGCACAAGCGGATCCGACGGCCGTCGAACCCGGCCGCATCCCGGTGTGGGCGCCCTACCTGCGGGGTGAGCGCAGCCCGTTCCACGACCCGGATCGCCGCGGCATGCTCGAGGCGCTGGATCTGACCCACGACGCCGCCGCGGTGCGGCGGGCCGCCTACGAGGCGTCGGGCTTCGTGGTGCGCCAGCTGATCGAACTGAGCGCCGCGCCGGTGTCGCGCATCGTCGCGACCGGCGGTGGCACCCGGGTCGGGCCGTGGCTGCAGGCCATCGCCGACGCCACCCGGCGCCCCGTCGAGGTGTCCGCGGTGGCGGAGGGGGCCGCGCTGGGGGCGGCCTTCCTGGCGCGCATGGCGGCCGGGCTGGAGACGACGATCGCCGATGCGGCCCGGTGGGTGCGCACCGAGCGCATCGTGGAGCCCGACCCCGCCTGGGCGGCCGCCGTCGAGGACCGCTACCAGCGGTTCCTGCAGCTGGCAGACCGCCGGTGTAGCGCGGTGGCACCACCGCCGTTCTGATATGGGGTGCTGCTTTGTCAAGTGGCAGGGTGAAGCGGCGGCCACGACCGTCGTCGCGGCCGCCGCTTCGTTTGGCCCGATAGAGTTTGACGCGGCGTCGTGTCGACGCTGGGTCAGTCTGATATGCGCGGGTTGGTTACCGCAGGACGGGACTTTCGGCATGAGCGGTTCGCTGGTCTAGGGTCGAGGGTAGATGCGTTGCGCTGCAATGTATCTCCTCATAGAACTGACGCGTGTCGCTCAGTCAAACGCTTTGCCTGCGTCGTCGACTCTGTCGGGACAATTGTGGTTACTTAGCCGTCGAGAACGGCCACCGACCAGCACCAGCCGGCCAGTTCACGAGCGATCGCGGCGTTGGCGATCACTGGCCGTTTGTGACGCTGATCGAAGCGGACCCAGCGGGTATGCAGGCGTCGATTGGCGGCCTGACTGCGCGCCCGCAGGGCAGGTGTGGCCGTCGCCCAGCGGCGTCGCAGACGTTGGCTGGGCCGGTAGGGCTTGCGGTGGTGCCAAGCCGACTCGATCAGCAATCGACGGACATGACCATTGCCGGTCTTGGTCAGCCCGCCCTGAGCGCGTGTATCGCCAGAGGAATACTCCGTAGGGACCAGGCCGACGTAGGCGCCGATCGTGCGGCCGGTGAAGCGGGTCCAGTCACCAATCTCGACGGCCAAACCGAATGCAGTCAGTGTGGAGATTCCTCGCAGGCACTGCAGGCGGCCGGCGACGCCGGTGAACTCCGAGTCGGCGGCCATCTCGGCGATCGCGTGATCGAGCCTGTCGCGGCGATCAACGGTGGCCAGCATCGCATCGAATGCGGCGTCAAACGCCGCCTGCTGGCCGACATTGCCGAACTGCTGTTGACGTAACCATTGTTCGTGTTTACTCGTCCAGGCTTCACCGCCGTGGTAGACAATCCCTTGCCGCAGAAGCAGTTTCGATATCCGGTGGCGCGCGCTCATCAGATCGCCGCGGCAATCCTCGCGAGCACGGACCAGATCTCGGGCAGACTCTTGGGCCGGCGAGGGAATCGCCACGGACACCACTTCGCCCAGATGAAGGAGCCGGGCCAAGTGCCGCGCATCACGCGCATCGGTCTTGACCCGATCGCCAGCGGGCCGGATCAGCTTCGAGGGCGCCAACACCTGGCAGTCGATCCCGGCCGCGAGCAAAGCCCGCGCCAACCCAAATCCCGTCGGTCCCGCCTCATACACCGCATTGACCGGCCCCGGCAACGACCGAGCCCACTCGAGGATCTCCCCGTGGTGCGGAGTCATCCGGCGCTCGATCACCTCGCCGGTCTCACCATCCAACGCACACCCGAACACCGATCGTGCGTGCACATCCAAGCCAACACTCGTACGCTGACGTATCACTGGGGCCTCCCAAATCTGTGGCTCTACCGGCCAGGACCCACTTCCTGACGGCAACCCACGATCACATTTGAGCGAGGCCCCAGCCCACCCATACCGTCTAGGCTGGTGCAATGACCGACCACGACCGCAAAGCCACCCGCCGAGAAATCGCCGACGCCCTGTCGAAAGCCGTGGAGCGGCGGCACGAAATCGCCGACGCCATCGTGGAATCAGAGAACAGGGCGGCCGCGGTCGAGGCGATCGTCCGGTTGCTCGACACGTCCCACCTGGCCGCCGAGGCGGTGATGGGCATGTCGTTCGATCAGCTCACCATCGACTCGCGGCGCAAGATCCTCGCCGAACTCGAAGACCTGAACAAGCAGCTGAGCTTCACCCTGGGCGAGCGCCCGGCGAGCTCGGGGGAGACCCTGGAGCTGCGGCCCTTCTCCGCCGCGACCGACCGCGACATCTTCGCCGTGCGCACCGAGGAGATCGGCGCGGCCGGCGACGGCTCCGGTGGGCCGGCGGGCAACGTGGACGACGAGATCCGCGCGGCCTTAGGACGCGTCGACGACGAGGAGGCCGCGTGGTTCGTGGCCGTCGACTCGGGCCAGAAGGTCGGCATGGTGTTCGGCGAGCTGGTCCGCGGCGAGGTCAACGTGCGGATCTGGATTCACCCCGATTACCGCAAGCGGGGCTACGGCACCGCCGCGCTGCGCAAGTCGCGGTCGGAGATGGCGTGGTGTTTTCCCGCGGTCCCGATGGTCGTGCGCGCGCCCGCGGCCAAACCCCCCGCCGAGCGCTAGGCGCGGGATCGCGGTTACGAGCCCAATGTCGCGGTGACCGAAACGATGTTGGGGTGCTGCGCCGTCTCATCGTCGTCGGGAAATTTCAGGCCGTAGTCGCCGAACAGGTCCCGGCGCGGCCGGGTGGTCACCTGCCACCCGCGGCCGGTGAGATAGTCGACGACGTTGCTGCGCTCGCCGTCGAAGAACAGCCCCGAAAGGTCGATGTCGCAGCCGACTCTGGCCCACCTGTCGTTGAACTCCCGCGCGCGTTGCGACATCGCCGTCCCGTTGTCGGGGTGATATTCGGTGGCCAGCTTGCTCCCGGGCGCGCTGAGCGCCGTGATGTTGTCGAAGAGCCGGTCCTGCGCGTCGGGCGGCAGGTACATCAGCAGGCCCTCGGCGCTCCACGCCGTCGGTCGGGTCGCGTCAAAACCGCTGCCGCGCAACGCCGCCGGCCAGTCCTCGCGCAGGTCGACGCTGACGGTCCGCCGGCCGGCGGACGGGGCGGCGCCCAGGCTGGCCAGGGTCGCGCTCTTGAACTCGACGACCTTGGGCTGATCGACCTCGTACACCACGCTGCCGGGCGGCCAGCCCAGCCGGTAGGCGCGAGCGTCGAGGCCGGCGGCCAGGATCACCGACTGGCGGATCCCGTCGCGGGCGGCATTGAGGAAGAAGTCGTCGAAGAAGCGGGTGCGCACCGCCATCGAATCGGTCTCCAGCGCCAGGTCCTTCGCGCCGCCTCCGGACGCCTCGTCGGCCTCGGACTCGGTGACCTCACCGTCGACCAGGCGGCGGAAGAAATCCAGGCCGACCGCCCGCACCAACGGCGCGGCAAACGGGTCGTTGATGATCGGATTGGTCCCCCCGCTGGCCAGCGCGCGGGCCGCGGCGACCATCGTGGCCGTGGCGCCGACGCTCGAGGCCAAGTCCCAGCTGTCTTGGTCAGTGCGTGTCATACTGCTCCCGAGTTACTTAGCAAGTGCAACGAGCCAGACGCACTCTACGCTCATCGCCTGACGGGTTGCTGTGCTTTTTCCTGCGCCCCGCGGCCGTCGCAACCGATGCCCGGTCGGAGCATTTCCAGCGGCCGCGGGAAAGGCCCTGACCGGACCTGACCGGACCAGCTGTTAGTCTCGTACACGGTTCGACGCGCGACGCCGTACGTCCTGGCCTGCGGGAGTTGGGCGCGTGATGCAGGAAACCCCCGGCTGCGCAGGAGGAAGAGTTGCTTTCCGCTTTCATCTCATCGCTGCGGACAGTCGACCTGAGACGGAAGATCCTCTTCACGCTTGGCATCGTCGTCTTGTACCGGGTCGGCGCCGCGCTGCCGTCCCCGGGCGTCAACTATCCGAACGTCCAGCAGTGCATCAAAGAGGCCAGCGGCGGCGCGGCCGGACAGATCTACTCGCTGATCAACCTGTTCTCCGGCGGCGCGCTGCTCAAACTCACCGTGTTCGCGGTGGGGGTGATGCCGTACATCACCGCCAGCATCATCGTGCAGTTGCTCACGGTGGTCATCCCGCGGTTCGAGGAGCTGCGCAAGGAAGGCCAGTCCGGCCAGGCCAAGATGACGCAGTACACCCGCTACCTGGCGATCGCGCTGGCCGTCCTGCAGGCCACCAGCATCGTGGCGCTGGCCGCCAACGGGGGGCTGCTGCAGGGCTGCTCCCTGGACATCATCGCCGACCAGAGCATCTTGACGCTGGTCGTCATCGTGTTGGTGATGACCGGCGGCGCGGCGCTGGTGATGTGGATGGGTGAGCTGATCACCGAGCGCGGCATCGGTAACGGCATGTCGCTGCTGATCTTCGTCGGCATCGCGGCCCGCATCCCGGCCGAGGGCAAAACCATCCTGGACAGCCGCGGCGGGATGATCTTCACCGCCGTGCTCGTCGCCGCGCTGATCATCATCGTCGGCGTGGTGTTCGTCGAGCAGGGCCAGCGCCGCATCCCGGTGCAGTACGCCAAGCGCATGGTCGGCCGGCGGATGTACGGCGGCACCTCGACGTATCTGCCGCTCAAGGTCAACCAGGCCGGTGTTATCCCGGTGATCTTCGCGTCCTCGCTCATCTATATCCCGCACCTGATCACCCAGCTGATCCGCAGCGGCAGCGGCGGTGTCGGCAACAGCTGGTGGGACAAGTTCGTCGGCAGCTATCTGTCGGACCCCAGCGACCCGGTCTACATCGGCATCTATTTCGGGCTGATCATCTTCTTCACGTACTTCTACGTGTCGATCACCTTCAATCCCGACGAGCGCGCCGACGAGATGAAGAAGTTCGGCGGGTTCATCCCCGGCATCCGGCCGGGCAAGCCGACCGCCGATTACCTGCGGTTCGTGCTGAGCCGGATCACCCTGCCGGGCTCGATCTACCTCGGCGCGATCTCGGTGCTGCCCAACCTGTTCTTGCAGATCGGCAATGGCGGGGCGGTTCAGAATTTGCCGTTCGGCGGCACCGCGGTTTTGATCATGATTGGCGTGGGCTTGGATACGGTCAAGCAGATCGAGAGCCAGCTCATGCAGCGCAACTATGAAGGGTTCCTCAAGTGAGAGTGGTTTTGCTGGGGCCGCCGGGAGCGGGCAAGGGAACGCAGGCGCAGAAGCTCTCCGAGAAGCTGGGGATCCCGCAGATCTCCACCGGTGAGCTGTTCCGCAGCAACATCGAAAACGGCACCAAACTCGGCCTGGAGGCCAAGCGCTACCTGGACGCCGGTGACCTGGTGCCCTCGGAGCTGACCAACCAGCTCGTCGAGGACCGGTTGAGCGATCCGGACGCGGCCAACGGCTTCATCCTGGACGGGTTTCCGCGGTCGCTGCAGCAGGCCAAGGCGCTGCACGAGATGCTCGAACGCCGCGGCACCGACATCGACGCGGTGCTGGAATTCCGGGTCTCCCAGGACGAGCTGCTGGCGCGACTCAAGTCGCGTGGCCGCGCCGACGACACCGACGACGTCATCCTGAACCGGATGAAGGTCTACCGGGACGAGACCGCGCCGCTGCTGGACTACTACCGCGACGAGCTCAAGACCGTCGACGCCATCGGCACCATGGACGAAGTGTTCGCCCGCGCGCTGCAGGCGCTGGGCAAGTAACAATGACCCCGCTGGCGCGGCTGCGGAGTCGCAAGGTGGTGCCGCAGCGCAGCGCCGGCGAACTCGACGCGATGGCCGCGGCGGGGGCGGTCGTGGCGGCCGCGCTGCAGGCCGTCCGGGCCGCCGCGGTTTCGGGAGTGTCGACGCTGAGCCTGGACGAGATCGCCGAATCGGTGATCCGGGACGCCGGAGCGGTGCCGTCGTTCCTGGGCTATCACGGCTATCCCGCGTCGATCTGCGCGTCGGTCAACGAGCGGGTGGTGCACGGAATCCCCTCGGCCGCAGAGGTTTTGGCGCCCGGTGACTTGGTATCGATCGACTGCGGCGCCGTGCTGGACGGCTGGCACGGCGACGCCGCGATCACCTTCGGGATCGGGATCCTGGATGCGGCCGACGACGCGCTGTCGCAGGCCACCAAGGAATCGCTGGAGGCCGGGATCGCGGCGATGGTGCCCGGCAACCGGTTGACCGACGTCTCGCACGCCATCGAGATGGGTACGCACGCGGCCGAGGCCCGCCACTCGCGGGCCTTCGGGATCGTCGAGGGCTACGGCGGCCACGGCATCGGCCGGCAGATGCACATGGACCCGTTCCTGCCCAACGAGGGTTCACCCGGGCGCGGGCCGCTGCTGGCCCCCGGGTCGGTGCTGGCCATCGAACCGATGCTGACGCTCGGAACCGGCAAGACCGCGGTGCTCGACGACCAGTGGACGGTCGTCACCACCGACGGCTCGCGCGCGGCCCACTGGGAGCACACCGTCGCGGTCACCGAGTCCGGCCCGCGCGTCCTGACGCTGGGAGCCTGAACGAGCCGCGATCGCAAGCGCGGCGAAGCCGGGCGCGGCGGGTCGCGGCCGTTGAACCTCGCCGCGATCGCAAGCGCGGCGAAGCCGGGCGCGGCGGGTCGCGGCCGTTGAACCTCGCCGCGATCGCAAGCGCGGCGAAGCCGGGCGCGGCGGGTCGCGGCCGTTGAACCTAGCGCCTGGTCGGCTCGTTTAGTCGGCAGGAGGTGATCGAGTGGCTCGTGTGGCTGGCATTCGGGGTGCGTCAGCGGCTGCCGAAGCCGCTCTGATGAAGGCGCTCTACGACGAACACGCCGCGGTTCTGTGGCGATACGCGCTGCGCCTGACGGGGGACACGAGCCAGTCCGAGGATGTGGTCCAGGAGACGCTGCTGCGGGCGTGGCAGCATCCCGAGGTCGTCGGGGACACCGAACGCTCGGCGCGGGCGTGGTTGTTCACCGTCGCCCGCAACATGATCATCGACGATCGGCGCAGCGCGCGGTTCCGCAACGTCGTCGGTTCGACCGACGTCTCGGGGGCGCCCGAACAGTCCACGCCGGACGAGGTCAACGCGGCGCTGGACCGGTTGCTGATCGCGGACGCGATGGCCCAGCTGTCCGCCGATCACCGCGCCGTGATCGAACGGTCCTACTACCGCGGTTGGACCACCACACAGATCGCTGCAGACCTCGGCATCGCCGAGGGAACGGTGAAGTCGCGACTACACTATGCGGTGCGGGCGTTGCGACTCACTCTGCAGGAACTTGGAGTTACCCGATGAGGGGCTCCGAATGCTTGAGGGGTGAAGGACATGGATGAAATGAACACGCCGGTGGCCGATATCGGCCCTCCCGAAGACCGCTACGCGATGTGGGATGCCGCATACGTGCTGGGATCGCTGTCGGCCGCGCAACGCCGCGAATTCGAGACGCACATGGCGCACTGCCCGGCCTGCCGGGCGGCGGTCGCCGACCTCAGTGGTGTGCCGGCCCTGCTGTCGCAACTGGACCGCGACGACGTGGCCGCGATCGACGAGTCCGGCCCGGCGCCGGAGATGTCCGAGGAGTTGCTGCCGTCGTTGCTGGCCGCGGTGCGGTGGCGCCGGCGCCGCACCCGGGTGGTGACCTGGGTGGCCTCCGCCGCCGCGGCCGCGGTGCTGGCGATCGGGGTGTTCGTCGGCCTGCAGGCGTGGTCGTCGACTCCGGCCCAGCAGGTGACCGTGTCGGCCGAGCCGATGGCGCAGGTGGGCACCTCGCTGCTGACCTCCAGCGTCCAGGTCAGCGGCCAGCACTGGGGGACGTCCATCACGCTGCGGTGCGTGTGCCTGGCCCCGCTGAACGCGCACCATGACACGTTGGCGATGGTCGTGGTGGGTCGCGACGGCAGCCAAACCCGGCTGGCGACATGGGTGGCCGTGCCCGGCCACACCGCGACGCCCGCGGGAGCGATCTCGACCCCGGTCGACCAGATCGCCGCCGTGCAAGTGGTCGCCGCCGACAGCGGCAAGGTGTTGTTGCAGCGTTCGCTGTAGAGATCGGAGCCAGCGTGTTCGGGCGTCCGCTTCGGGTGCTGGTGGTGGGCGCCGGCGTGGCCGGCATCTCCGTTGCCCGCGGCTTGATGAGGGACGGACATGACGTCACCGTTTTCGAGCGGCGGCCCGACGTGCGGGCGGCCGGCGGTGCGGTGACGATCTGGTCCAACGGCGAGACGGTACTGAACCAGCTGGGTGTCGACATGGACGGCGCCGGTCGGCTGCTGGCCACCGTGCGGGCCGTGACGTCACGGGGTCGCCCGCTCGCCACGCTCGACGTGACCGCGATGGTGCGGCGGCTGGGCGCGCCCGTGCGGATGGTTCCGCGCCGAGTATTGCTGGAACGCCTTCTCGACGGGTTTGACGCCGAGCGCATTCGGTGCGGCTCGCGGGTGATCGCGGTGAGCAGTACGGATGTCGGCGTCTGCGTGGAGTTCGGCGACGGCACGGTGGCGGATGCGGACGTGGTGATCGGTGCCGACGGTCTGCACTCGATGGTGCGCAATTACGTTGGCGCGCAAGACGCGAAGCCGACCGGCTGGTGCAGCTGGCAGGGCCTGGCCACTGCCCCGGAGATCGCGGATTCCGATGCCGCACTCATGATCATCGGTGCGCGCGGAAACCTCGGCCTGTGGCCCGCCGGCGGGTCGGAGGTGCAGTGGTGGTTCGACCTGCCGTGGTCGCATGACTTCGTCAGGCCGCCACGCCCGATCGAAATGATCCGCAGCGATTTCGCCGGATGGTCCGACTCGGTCGACCGGGTGCTCACGACATTGAGCGACGACGACTTGGCCGGCTCGCCGTTCCCGCATTTCCGCCATCCGATTCCGGGCCCGGGCCACGGCCCGGTGACGTTGCTCGGCGACGCCGCGCACGCGATGCCGCCCACCCTGGCGCAGGGGACCAACCAGGCGCTGCTCGACACGATGGTTTTATGCAAGGCGCTCAGGGATTTTCGCAGCGGGACCAACGGCGGCGCCGATGTCTCGGCGGCGCTGCGGTGGTATGAGAGGACCCGTCGGCGCAAAGTCATGGCCGTGTCCTGGGTGGCGTCGCTGCCGGTGTCGCATGGTGAGTTCGTGCTGCGACCGGCCGCGCTGATCTCCGACCGGCTGCAGGCGGGCGCGCTGACGACGTTTCTGCGCCTCACGAGTCACCGCCGGATGTCCGCTGAAATCAGCCGAAACTTGGGGGTAGCGGCGACGGTCCCGTCAAGCCCGTGAACAGCCCGGCCGATTCCGTAAGAGTGCGAGGCGATTTCGACGCGCCCTCCCGCTGGCTCTGGCTGGTGAAGTGGTGCGTGCTGGCCGTGCCGCACTACCCGATACTGATACTGCTCTACCTGACATATCCGTTCACGACGGTGGCCGCCGGCGTGGCCATCTTGTGCACCGGGCGATATCCACGGCCCCTCTTCGATTTCAACGTCGGCGTGCTGCGCTGGTCGTGGCGGGTGATGAACTACCGCTTTCCGATGAACAGCACCGACAGGTACCCGCCTTTCACGCTGGCGTCGCGGCCCGACTATCCCGGTGATCTCGCGGTCGACTATCCCGAGCGGCTGAAAAACGGGGCGGTGCTGGTGAAGTGGCTGCTCGCGATCCCTCAGATTCTGCTGTGCTGGTCGATGGAGGCCCCGCTGCAGGTGCTGTGTGTCGTCGCCGCGCTGACGCTGTTGTTCACCGGGACGATCCCGCAGGGCATGTTCGATCTGCTGATGGGCATGGTTCGCTGGCGATACCGGGTGGCGGTGTACGTGTCGTTGATGCGCGACGAATATCCGCCGTTCCGAATGGATTTGGGCGGACGATGACCCTCCGAAATGTGGTGTTCGCCTACGTGTACCGATTCGGCCAGCCGGTTTTCGACCGGCTCTTCTACCACCGGTACCGACGGGCGGCGCTGAGCAACGCGACCGGCCGGCTGTTGATGCTCGGACTGGGGCCGGGCACCGACTTGATGTTTCTGCCCGACACGGTGACGTCGGTCGCCGCCGTGGAACCCCAGGCGCCCTTCCGGCGGATGGCCGCCAGGCTCGCCGGGCGCCGCGGCATCGCGGTCGACGTCGTCGAGGGCACGGGTGAGTCGATTCCCTTCCCGGACAACTCTTTCGATTCCGTCCACGTCGGGCTCGTGTTGTGCTCGATCGACGATGTGGCCGCAACCCTCGGCGAGATCCGGCGGGTGCTGGTGCCCGGGGGCAGGCTCGTGGTCCTCGAGCACGTGCGCGGTGACGGCGCGACGGGCCGGCTCCAGGATCTGATCGCCAGGCCGTGGTCGTGGCTGGCCGGCGGTTGCGAGCCGAACCGGCGCACCCTCGAGGCCATCGCCGCGGCCGGATTCGACACCGCCGCGCTGCGCAGCATTCCGCGGACGCCGGTGCCCTTCCCGTGCAAACCCCATCTGCAGGGATACGCCACCGTCACTCGACGCTGACCGCCTCGATGATGGACAGGCGCGCCGCGCGCCGCGCCGGTGGCACCGAGCCGAGCAGGCTGATCGCCAGCGCCCCGAGCGTGAAGGCAAGCGCCAGCGGGCTCAGGTGAAAGCCGACTTCGAAATTCATGATGTCCCCGCTGATGCGGCTGAACAACCACTGGTCGGTCAGACCGAGCGCCAGCCCCAAAACGCCGCCGACGACGCCGATTCCGGCCGCCTCGGCCAGCACCATCCGCAACGCGAACCGCCTGCTTGATCCCATGGCGCGCAGCACGCCGATCTCGCGGCGGCGTTCGGTCACCGAGAGCGTCAGCGTGTTGAGCAGCGCGACCGCGGCCACCGCCACGACGATGACCCACACCGCGTTGGCGATGAACATGCTCTGATGCAGCGGGGCCTGCAGCCCCGCCAGCGCGGTGGGACCGTCGTACACGTGGTTGGGGGGCGGCGCCGCCTCGCGGACGCTGGCCAGCAGTCGCTGCCGATCCACCCCTGGGGCGGCGGCGATTTGCAGCGTCGTCGCCGCCGGGCGGTCGAACCAGGCCCGCATGTGATCGAGGTCGATTCCGACGGTGCCGATCACGGTCGCGAAGAACGGCACCAGGGCCAGCACGGCCACCGACCGCGGGCCGTGCGGCGTTTGCAGCCGCAGTTGGTCGCCGGCCCGGACGTGCAGGATGGTGCCCAGGTTCTGCGTGAGCACCACGCCGCGGCCGGCGAGCGCCTCGGCGCGCACGCGTTCGTCGAGCGCACGGAAGAGCGCGTCGTGGCTGCCGGGGGAGAACCCGTCGAGCAGGACGCGGGTGCCCCCGACGACGGCGAACCCGAATGCGCCCTCGGTCACCCGTGCCACGCCGGGCGCAGCGGCGACCTTCGCGGAAAGCCCCTGCGGCAGAACGTCGGTGGGGTAGCTGTCGGGCGGGTCCGCGCTCACCCACACGTCGGTATCGGTGACCGGGGCAAAGATGTCCCGCGCGGATCGGATCATGTCGGCGTTCGTGCCCGTGATCACGATGGTGGTGAGCACCCCGATGAGCACCGTCATCACGGTCGCCCACACCCGGCGCGGCGCACGCTGGATCGTCGCCGCCGCCAGCGCCCCCGACGATCCGAACAGGCGCGCCGTCGCCGCCGCGGCTTGGACGAGGGGCGCGGTGAGCGCGAAGCCCAGGGCGATCTCGGCGCCCAACACTGCGGCCATCGCCACGACGGCGTAGCTGCCGCGCTGGCCGGTGACGACCAATGTCGAGGCCGCGAACACCGCCGCGGCGCCAAGCCCACTCGCGATGCGCAGCCATCGGGGAACACCGTCGGCCGCCGAGGCCCCGACCGGCGCCAGCGCCTCGATCGGCGAGACCTTGTACACCTGCCGTGCCGCCATCGCCGAGGCCGCCGCGCTGGTGAGCGCCGTCGCCGCGACCGCCAGCGGTATCGCATAGCCGGGCAGCCAATACTGCACGCGGGCCTCGAGACCTTGCGTCATCGCCGGGGGCAATCGGCCAATCGCGATGTGGCCCGCCACAATTCCCATGCCGGACCCGATGGCTCCGCCGATCAGGCCGAGAATCGCCGCCTCCGCCAGCATGTCGCCGACGATGGTGGCGCGCCGCCCGCCAATCGCGCGCAACATCGAGATGACCGGCCGGCGCGCGGTGATCGCCATCGTCATCGTGGTGTAGATCAAAAACGCGCCGACCACCAGTGCGACCGCGGCGCCCAGCAGGGCCATGTAGTTCATCAGCTTGACGCCGTCGCCGGCCCTGGCCGCCCGAAAGCTCGGGGCCGCGACGATCGCACGGCCGTGCACGGCCGCGGTGACCGCGGAGCGGACTGCGCCGAGGTCGGCGCCCGGCTTCGTGGTGATCAGTATCGAGTCGAGTTGGCCGGTGCGGCCGGTGGCGTTCTGCGCCAAGGCAAGTGGCGCAAGCACGTAGTGCCCGCCATTGAGGTCCGCGTATCGCTTGCCCGCGAGCACGTCGGTCACCGTGACCGATGCCGAACCCAGTTGAAACGCCTGGCCTTTCGCGTAGCCGACACGGGGTCCGACCTGGACGCCGGACGGCGTCGAGGACAGCGCCTGCACGGGCCGGGCGACCACGTCTTTGAGGGCACCGCCCAGGGCGGCGGTGCTGGCGTCGGCGCCCAGCAGCAGCACCGGCCCCGACGGCGTGGAGGCCGACGTCCGGATCATCGGCGCGGCGGTGGCGACGCCGGGTACGGCGGCCACGTCGGCCAGTATCGAGTCGGGGAATCCGGCGTCGGTGATGCCGGACACCTCGAGCGCGGCGACGCCGGCGATCCCGTCGGCCAGCCGGCCGACCGATCCGGTGATCGACCCGAAGATGCCGAAGATCGCCACCAAATACATTGCCGAGACCGCCATTACGGCGATCGACGCGAGCGTGCGGCGCCGATGCACGGCCAGCTCACGCAGGCTGAACACGCGCAGCCTGCTCGCCGTAGCGGTGATCGTAAAGCCGCGCCGCGCCCCGGGTTTCACCCCGCGACCGCCATGACGTCCGAACCGACCCGACCGTCCTGCAGCGTGATCACCCGGTCGGTGGCCGCGGCCGCGTCGGCGTTGTGGGTCACCATCACGACCAGCCGGCCCCCACCGTCCTCGTGCGCCACCTCGGCCAGCAGCGCCAAAATGGACGCGCCCGTCGCCGAGTCCAGGTTTCCGGTCGGCTCGTCGGCGAGGATCAGCGGCGGATTCATCATCAAGGCGCGCGCCACCGCGACCCGCTGCATTTGGCCGCCGGACAGTTCCGCCGGCCGGTGCCGGGTTCGGTTGCCGAGCCCGACCCGGTCCAGCAGCCGGATGGCATCCGGCTTGGCCCGGCCCAGCCGGACTCCGTCGAGCAGCTTGGGGATCGCCACGTTCTCCCAGGCCGACAGCGTCGGCAACAGGTTGAAGAACTGAAAGATGAAACCCACCCGCTGATGGCGGAACCGCGACTGCTGTTCGTCGCCGAGGCGGGCGATCTCCTCACCGTCGAAGGCGATCGACCCGGCATCGGGGGAATCCAACGCGCCGAGCAGGTGCAGCAACGTGCTCTTGCCCGCCCCGGAGGGCCCGACGACCGACACGAACTGCTCGTCCGCCAGCCGCAGGCTGACGCCGTCGAGTGCCCGCACCGTTTGACCGCCGACCCGGTACCGGCGCATCACGTTGCGAAGTTCGATGGTCATTCAGACATCACGATGACCGCCGGTGAACGGTTCATGTACCGGGCGTAGACGACGATGAACCGACCGCGGGGCTACCTCGTTTCTTCAGGCATGCTTGGCAGGTGCCGGGTGGTCGACCACATCGTCGGGCACCTCGCGGCGATCGGAGTCGATCACATCTTCGGTGTGGACGGCGCCAACATCGAGGACGTGTACGACGCCGCGCACCTTTGCCCCGACATCGACGCGGTGCTGGCCAAGCACGAGTTCTCCGCGGCCACCATGGCCGACGGGTACAGCCGTAGCGGGGCCGGCGTGGGCGTGGTGGCGGCGACCTCGGGTGGGGGCGCGCTGAACCTCGTTGCGGGTCTGGGCGAGTCGCTGGCGAGCCGGGTTCCGGTGCTGGCGTTGGTCGGCCAGCCGGCCAGCACGATGGACGGCCGCGGCAGCTTCCAGGACACCAGCGGCGCGAACGGATCGTTGAACGCCGAGGCGTTGTTCTCGGCGGTGTCGGTGTTCTGCGAGCGGCTGCTCGCGCCGGGTGACATCGTCTCGCTGCTGCCCCGGGCCATCGCGGCGGCGCGTGCCGGGGGGCCGGCGGTTTTGTTGCTGCCCAAGGACATTCAGCAGGCGATTCTGGAATGCGGCCAGAACGGGAGGCCGGTCGATGGCCTGCGTCCCATCGGCAACCCGGACTCGATCGCCGAAATGCTGCGCGACGCCAGCGGCCCGGTGACCATCATCGTCGGCGAGCAGGTCGCCCGCGACGACGCCCGCGTCGAGCTCGAAGCCCTTCGCGCGGTGTTGCGGGCGCGGGTGGCCACCGTGCCCGACGCCAAAGACGTCGCCGGCACACCCGGTCTCGGATCGTCGTCCGCGCTCGGGGTGACCGGCGTCATGGGTCACCCGGGTGTGGCTGAAGCGGTGGCCGGCAGCGCCGTGTGCCTGGTCGTGGGCACGCGCCTGTCGGTCACCGCGCGCACCGGGCTGGACGACGCTCTGGCGGCGGTGCCGACGGTCTCGCTCGGGTCGGCGCCGCCGTATGTTCCATGCCCGCACGTGCACACCGACGACCTGCGCGGCTCGCTGCGCATGCTGATCCAGGCGCTGTCCGGTCCGGGACGGCCCGCCAAGGTGCGGGTGCCGGGCACGTTGCGGCGCACCGAATTGAAGCCCCCGCCCTTCTCCGGGCCGGGCGTGCGGTACCGCGACGCCATGGCGGTGCTGGACGATGTCGTGCCCGACGGGTCCGACATCGTGGTGGACGCCGGCAACACCGGCGCCGCGGCGATCCACTATCTCCCGGTGCGTTGCGGCGGCAGGTTCGCCGTCGCGCTCGGCATGGGCGGCATGGGCTACAGCTTCGGCGCCGGGATCGGAATGACGTTGGGGCGCGCCAACACTGGCCGGCCCGCCGGCCGCACCGTGGTGATCGCCGGCGACGGGGCGTTCTTTATGCACGGCATGGAGGTGCACACGGCCGTGCAGTACCGGCTACCGATGACGTTCGTGCTATTCAACAACAACGCGCACGCCATGTGCGTGACCCGCGAGCAGCTGTTCTACGGCGACCTAAACAGCTACAACCGGTTTCGTCCCAGCCGGCTGGGTGCCGGTCTGGCGACCATGTTCCCGGGCCTGGCGGCGGTGGACGCCAGCGACGTCGACGGGTTCGCCGCGGCCATGGGTGCGGCGCTCGACATCGACGGTCCGGCCGTGGTCAGCGTCGAGTGTGCCGCCGACGAGATCCCGCCGTTCGCACCATTTCTTACCGCCGCGCCCGCCAAAGACGCTGCCGTGGACCAGATTTCATTTTCTAAGGAGAACCGCACCGATGTCGCTGCCAGCGCTTGAAGATATCCCCGACCTCATCGATGGGGTCACCCGCATCGAAACCAGCCCCAGGGAGAAGGTCACGCCGATCATCATGGACATGATGCGGTCGGTGTACCCGCACGACCAGGTCTTTGGGCAGTACTGCACCGTCAACGATTACGTCGACTGCCCACCCGACGAGTTGTACGAGTACATGGCCGACACCCGCAGCCTGGAGGAGTGGACGTACAGCCTGCGCGGGTTCACCCCCACCGACGAACCCGGATTATGGCTGGCGCACGACAGGCTCGGCTCGGAAACCGAGATCTACACGCGCACCGTCGTCAACGCGCAGGCGCGGACCGTGGACTATCACTGCGCCTGGGATCAGGGCAAGCATCTGTGGATGATCTACCTGATGCGTGTCGTCGACGCCCAGGCCGTCCTCGACAAGCCGGGATCGGTTGTGCTGTGGACGAATTGCCATCACCCGTTCTACGACCACAACCCGTACCCGGAGACCGCTCCGGCTGCCCGGCCCGTATGGGTCGGCGACTTCTGGGACATGTTCGCCGCCGGCCATCTGCTGGAGTTGCGCAATCTCAAGGCGATCGCCGAGTACCGCCACCGCAACGGCCTGCCGGTGACGCCGCTATGGATGAGATGAGCAGGCGATGGGTAAGCCGAGCGTCAGCCTGATCGACGTTTCCACGTATCTGCCGGGCGACCCGATCCCCGCCGAGTACTACGCGCGATTCGCCGAATCCGACGGCCTGCGCGACAACGTGATGTTCCGCGCCCCGAAGTTTCGCCATCACGTCGGCGCGGACGAGAGCTCCGTCGACATGATCGAACGTGCCGCCCACGGCCTGATCGAACGGCACGGCCGTGACGTCGTCGAGGGGGCCGACGTGCTGATCACCCACACTCAGGTGCCCGACATGGCGTTCTACGGCCAAGGTGGCAGCATCGCGCATCGGCTGGGCATGCGGCCGTCCTGGGTGCTCGACCTGAACAACGGCGGCTGCGCCGCATTCGTGTTGGCGCTCAACGTGGCCCGTACCTTGTTGTCGGCGGGCGCGGGGCGCACGGCCCTCATCGCCATCGCACAGAACGCGGCCGGGCAATTCTTCGATCAACCGACCATCCGCCGCAAGGCGCAGTCGGCGGTGCCCGGCGACGGGGCCGCGGTGGGACTGGTCGCCCTGAGCGAACAGTCGCCCATCCTGGACGTCGAATGCCGCACCTACGGTGAGTATGCCGGCGAAATGACGCTGTCCTACGACCCGCCGCGCAAGTGGTGGCAGGCCGGCCCCGGCGAGGGCAGCATCGGTTTCACCGAGAGCAAGGTCACCAAGGTGCTGGCCCGCGGCAACCGGCAGGTTCCGGAAGTGGCGCTGGCGGTCTGCGACCGAATCGGGTTGGCCGCCAAGGACATCGACCTGCTGGTCACCAACCAGCCGAACAGGGTGTTTCTGCGCAATTGGCGTGACGCGCTCGAGTTGCCCCCGCAACGCCATCGGGACACCTTCGACGAGTGCGGCAACCTGTTCGGTGCCGGGATCCCGATCAATCTGGACCGCGCGATCGCCGACGGCCAGCTGGGCGCCGGGCACGTGGTCATGATGGCGGCCTTCGCGCATGCCGGCGACTTCGCCGGCGCCGCCGCGGTGCGCTGGGGCGGGCGAGGCTGATGCACGCCGCCCCGGCCGCGGTCGTTGGCCCGATCTGCGATGGTCTGCCCGACGCGGTGGATCCGTTCGCCCTGTCGCTCAACGAGAATCCGTTTCCACCGCTACCGGCGGTACGTTCGGCGTTGATCCGGTCCGTTTCCGCGGCGAACCGGTATCCGGAGTTCCTGCCGGAGCGGTTGCGCGGCTTGATCGCCGGCCATATCGGCGTGCCCGCCGACCGGGTGGTGCTGGGCGCCGGGGCGACGGGCGTCGTGTTGCAAGCGCTGCAGGCACTGACCGCGCCGGGCGACACGATCGTGATGGCGTCGCCGACGTTCGACGGTTATCCGATCGTCGCGCAACTGGCACGGCTGAACTCGTCGCTCGTTGCGCTGGACGCACACGGCCACAACGACCTCGACGCGCTGGCCGACGCGGCCGCCACCGCCCGCGCGGTGGTGGTGTGCCGGCCGCATAATCCGACCGGCACGCTGGAGCCCGCGGCCGCCGTTTTCCGGTTCCTCCGCCGGGTGCCGCGCGACACCGTCGTGCTGCTCGACGAGGCGTATATCGAGTTCACCGCTGCCGAGCACCGATTCGACGTCGCGGCATTGGTCACGCGTTTCCCCAACGTGGTGGTGGTGCGAACCTTTTCCAAGGCCTACGGCCTGGCGGGGCTGCGGATCGGTTATGCGGTGGCGTCCCGCGAGCTGGCGCCGACGCTGTGGACCCAGCAGGTGCCGTTCGGCATCGCCATCACCGGCTTGCTCGCGGTCGCGGCGTCGTACGACGCGGAAGGCGAACTGCTGCGGCGGATCCGAATGATCACCGCCGAACGCCGCTACCTCCGGATGCGCCTGAGCGCACTGGGGATATACACGCCCGACGCGCACGCGAATTTCATGTATCTGCCTTCCGAACCGGGTGGGCGGTATCCGCCGTGGCGCGACGTTTTCGGCGACGATGCTCCCCGGGTGCGGTATTACCCGGACGGCGCCGCTCGGATCACCGTGGGCGGCCGGGCATCGACGACGGCGGTGCTGTCGGCGCTGGGAATGGCCACGCTCGGGCTCCAAGTGCGGTAAGAAGGGGCGTGGCCGACTCACGACCCGACAAACGTGATCCGATCGCCGCGGCGCGGGCCAACTGGGAGCGCGCCGGGTGGGGTGACGTGGCGCCGGGCATGGTCGCGGTGACGTCGGTGATGCGCGCGCACCAGATCCTGCTGGCCCGCGTGGAGACGGCGCTGCGGCCCTACGACCTGAGCTTCTCCCGGTACGAATTGCTGCGGCTGCTCGCGTTCAGCCGTTCCGGGGCGCTCCCCATCACCAAGGCCTCCGACCGCCTGCAGGTCCATGTCACCAGCGTGACCCACGCCATCCGCCGGCTGGAGGCCGACGGGCTGGTGCAGCGGGTTCCGCATCCCACCGACGGGCGCACCACGTTGGTGCAGATCACCGACCTGGGCCGCTCCACGGTCGAGGACGCCACCGTCACGCTCAACAAGCAGGTGTTCGCCGATCTCGGGATGTCCGACGCCGAATCGCAGGACCTCGCGTCGTCGATCGAGACGCTGCGCCGCAACGCCGGCGACTTCTGAGCTCGTCTTCCAGCGCGCCGAACGTGGAGTTGTTGCGGCGAATCGGCTTATTTCCCACCACAAGTCGACGTTCGGCGCACGGTCAACGCAGCGTCTCGATGATCGCGCTGAAGTCCTTGTCGCCGTGATCGGCAG
Source organism: Mycobacterium sp. NTMscope_MAC_12 (assembly GCF_976985675.1). Taxonomy (NCBI): domain Bacteria; kingdom Bacillati; phylum Actinomycetota; class Actinomycetes; order Mycobacteriales; family Mycobacteriaceae; genus Mycobacterium; species Mycobacterium sp. NTMscope_MAC_12. Next base: position 4,454,366 of record NZ_CDRJYY010000001.1, on the reverse strand, counting down.
CGAATTTCGCATAGATCTCGGCGGCGTGGCGGCCCAGCGGGGCGGCCGAACCGGTGGAGGACACCGCGTCCATCGCCAGGTGAAGGTCCTTGTTCATCAGCGCGGTCGCAAACCCCGGCTTGAAGTCGTCGTTGGCCGGCGAGGTCGGGACCGGGCCCGGCACAGGGCAATTGGTGTGCACGGCCCAGCAGTTCCCGGTCGCGCCGGTGATCACGTCGAACAGGGACTGTGCCGACAGCCCGAGCTTTTCGGCCAGGACGAACGCCTCGCCGATCGCGATCTGCTGCACCGCCAGCACCATGTTGTTGCACACCTTGGCGGCCTGCCCGGCCCCGGCCGCCCCGCAGTGGATGATCTTGCCCGCCATGGGTTCCAGCACCGGCCGCGCCCGTTGCAGGGCCGCCTCGTCACCGCCCACCATGAACGCCAGCGTCCCCGCGACCGCACCCTTCACCCCGCCCGACACGGGCGCGTCCAGCTGGGCAACCCCGCGCGATTCCGCCAGCGCATGCACCTCGCGGGCATCGTCGACCGAGATCGTGGAGCTGTCGATGAACAGCGCACCGGGTCGCGCCGCGGGCAAAATCTCCGCGTAGCAGCGTTTCACCGACTCGCCGTTGGGCAGCATGGTGATGACGACGTCCGCCCCGGCCACCGCGTCACCGGCGCTGTCGAAGCCGGCGACGCCGGCCGCGGCCGCCGCGGACAGCGCGGCGGGCACCGGATCGAAGCCGCGCACCGCATGGTTGGCCGCAACGAGGTTCGACGCCATGGGCCCGCCCATGTGGCCCAACCCCAGGAAAGCCACGGTCAAGTGCTCGGTCATCTGAAGACCCTTCTATGCGGTTGCTGGAGAAGCTCTGAACCGTGCGGCTTCTGCCCGACCGATGACCACTCGCATGATTTCGTTGGTGCCTTCCAGGATTCGGTGCACCCGCAGGTCGCGCACGATCTTTTCCAGACCATACTCGCGCAGGTAGCCGTAGCCGCCGTGCAGTTGCAAAGCCTTGTCGGCGACCTCGAAGCAGGTGTCGGTGACGTAGCGCTTGGCCATCGCGCACAACTCGACCTTGTCGGAGTCGCCGGTGTCCAGCGCATTGGCCGCCCGCCACAACATCATTCGCGACGTCTCGAGGCCGGTCGCCATGTCGGCCAGGGTGAACCGGATGGTCGGTTCGTCGAGCAGGGACTTGCCGAACGCCTGCCGATCGCGAACATAGGCTCCGGCCTTGTCGGCGGCGGCCTGGGCGCCGCCGAGCGAACACGCGGCGATGTTGAGCCGGCCGCCGTTGAGGCCGTTCATCGCGATGCCGAATCCGGCGCCCTCGCCGTCTGCGCCGCCCAGCATCGCCTCGGCGGGCACCCGAACCCCCTCCAGGATCACCTGCGCGGTGGGCTGGGCGTGCCAGCCCATCTTCTCCTCCAGCGCACCGAAACTCAGCCCGGGAGTTCCCTTTTCGACGACGAACGCCGAGATGCCGCGCGGGCCCTCGCTGCCGGTCCTGGCCATCACCACGTAGACGTCCGACGCGCCCGCGCCCGAGATGAACTGTTTGACGCCGTCGAGCACATAGTCCGAGCCCTCCTTGACCGCACGGGTGCTCAACGCGCTGGCGTCGGAGCCGGCGCCCGGCTCGGTGAGGCAGTAGCTGGCGATGACGTCCATCGACGCCAGCCGCGGGACCCACTCCTTGCGCTGTTCGGCGGTGCCGAACGTGTCGATCATCCACGCGCACATGTTGTGGATCGACAGGAACGCGGCGGTGGTGGGGTCGGCGATGGCCAGCTGCTCGAAGATGCGGACCCCGTCGAGCCGGCGCAGCCCGCTGCCGCCGACGTCGTCGCGGCAGTAGATCGCGGCCATGCCGAGCTCGGCCGATTCGCGCAGCACGTCGGTCGGAAAGTGTTTGGCCGCATCCCATTCCAGGGCGTGCGGGGCCAGGCGCTTGGCGGCGAACGCGGCCGCCGTCTCGGTGATCACCCGTTCGTCGTCGTCGAGGGTAAACATGCGCGACCCTAATCCATTGTGGGAATGACGAATTCGGCGCCGTCCTTGATGCCGGACGGCCACCGCGACGTCACCGTCTTGGTCTTGGTGTAGAAGAGGATCGACGACGGCCCGTGCTGGTTGAGGTCGCCGAAGCCGGAGCGCTTCCAGCCGCCGAAGGTGTGGTAGGCCACCGGCACCGGGATCGGCACGTTGACACCGACCATGCCGACCTGCACGCGGGAGACGAAGTCGCGGGCGGCGTCGCCGTCGCGGGTGAAGATGGCCACGCCGTTGCCGTACTCGTGCTCGGACGGCAGCCGCAGGGCCTCCTCGTAGTCGTGGGCGCGCACGATGCACAGCACCGGCCCGAAGATCTCGTCGGTGTAGATCGACATGTCCGGGGTGACGTGGTCGAACAGCGTCGGCCCGATGAAGAACCCGCCCTCGAGGTTGGCGTCACCGAAAGTCAGGTCGTCGCTGGCGCGTTCGCGACCGTCGATGACCAGTTCGGCGCCTGCGTCGACACCCTGGCCGATGTAGTCGCGCACCCGCGCCACCGCGGCCTCGGTCACCAGCGGGCCGTAGTCGGCCTTGGGGTCCAGGCTGTGGCCCACGCGCAGGTTGTTGATCCGCTCGATGAGGCGGGCCCGCAGCCGGTCCGCGGTCTGGTCGCCGACCGGGACCGCGACGCTGATCGCCATGCAGCGCTCACCGGCGCTGCCGTACCCGGCGCCGATCAGCGCGTCGACGGCCTGGTCCAGGTCGGCGTCGGGCATCACGATCATGTGGTTCTTGGCGCCGCCGAAGCACTGCGAGCGCTTGCCGGTGGCCGCGGCCCCGGCGTAGATGTACTGGGCGATGTCGGAGCTGCCGACGAACCCGACCGCCTGGATGTCGGGGTGGTTCAGGATCGCGTCGACGGCCTCCTTGTCGCCGTGCACGACCTGGAACACGCCCGGCGGCAGGCCCGCCTCGACGAAGAGTTCGGCGAGGCGCACCGGCACCGACGGGTCGCGCTCGCTGGGCTTGAGCACGAACGCGTTGCCGCAGGCCAGCGCCGGGCCGGCCTTCCACAGCGGGATCATGGCCGGGAAGTTGAACGGGGTGATGCCCGCGACCACGCCGAGCGGCTGGCGCAGCGAGTAGACGTCGATGCCCGGTCCGGCGCCCTCGCTGTACTCGCCCTTGAGCAGGTGCGGGATGCCGATGGAGAACTCGATGACCTCGATGCCGCGCTGGATGTCGCCCTTGGCGTCGGCCAGGGTCTTGCCGTGCTCGCGCGACAGCAGCTCGGCCAGCTCGTCGTTGTGTTTGTTGACCAGCTCGATGAATCGCATCATCACCCGCGCGCGGCGCTGCGGATTCGTTGCGGCCCAACCTTTTTGGGCCTCGAGAGCCGAGGCCACCGCGGCGTCGATGTCGGCCTGGCCGGCCATCGGCACCTGCGCCTGGACACCCCCGGTGCTGGGGTCGAAGACGTTGGCGGTGCGGCCGGACTGGCCGGCGGTGCGCCGACCGTCGATGAAGTGGGGAATCTGTGTGGTCATGGGGCCCTCGGATGTGGTTGACGCGCTTAAGCGGATACTTGCATATCCTAGTAACCCGGTTCGGGCCTTGGCAAGGCGGGTGGCGGGCTAGCCTGACAGCGGTATGCACACCATCGAGGCCGACTACCTGGTGGTCGGGGCGGGCGCCATGGCCATGGCGTTCATCGACGCGCTGGTCACCGAGGCCTCAGCGGCGGAGGCCCGCGTCGTGGTGGTGGACCGCAACCACGCGCCCGGCGGGCACTGGACCATGGCCTACCCGTTCGTGCGGCTGCACCAGCCCTCGGCGTTCTACGGCGTCAACTCGCTGCCGCTGGGCGCCGACACCATCGACCAAGTCGGTTGGAACCAGGGCCTTTACGAACTGGCGACCGCCGGCGAGATCTGCGCCTACTACGACCACATCATGCGAGGGCGGCTGCTGCCGACCGGGCGGGTCAGCTACTTCCCGATGAGCGAATACCTCGGGGACGGCCGGTTCCGCACGCTCGCCGGCGCCGACTACACCGTCCGGGTGGCGCGCCGCATCGTCGACGCCACCTACATGCGGGTCACCGTCCCCGCGATGCGCCCGCCGCCCTATCGGGTCGCACCCGGCGTCGACTGCGTCCCGCCCGGCGACCTGCCCCGGCGCGGCGCCTACGAGCGCTACGTCATCGTCGGGGCGGGCAAGACCGGCATCGACACCTGCCTATGGCTACTGGGCCACGGCGTCGAGCCCGACCGGCTCACCTGGATCATGCCCCGCGATTCCTGGCTGTTGGACCGCGAGACCATGCAGCCCGGTGCGTTGTTCGCCGAGAAGATCAAGGCCAGCTTCACCGCGCAGCTGCGCGCCATCAACGACGCCGCGTCGGTGCCGGATCTGTTCGCCCGCCTTGAGGAGGCCGGCGTGCTGCTGCGGATCGATCCGGCGATCCGTCCCGCGATGTACCGCTGCGCCACCGTCACCCGGCTCGAACTCGAGCAGCTGCGACGGATCACCGACGTGGTGCGCATGGGCCACCTGCTGTCCATCGAGGCCGACAAGATGGTCCTCGACCGGGGCGCCGTGGCGGTCAGCGGCCGCGAGCTCTACCTCGACTGCACCGCCGACGGCGCCGAAAAGCGGGCCGCCACACCGATTTTCGATCCCGGTCGCATCACCCTGCAAAGCGTGCGCGGCTGCCAGCAGATCTTCAGCGCCGCGCTGATCGCTCACGTCGAGGCCGCGTACCGCGACGACCCGCTGAAAAACGAGCTCTGTGTGCCCCTGCCGCATCCGGACACCGACGTCGACTGGTTACGGCTGGCCTTGGCCGATTACAGCAACCAGCTGCGCTGGTTCGACGACCCGGACCTGATGTCGTGGTTGTCGACAGCGCGCCTCGACCTCTTCGGTCACCTGATCGGCCACCTGCTGCCGTCGGCGTCGGCGAAGCCGCGGGTCCGCGAGCGGATCCTGGGCATCGCCAAGTCCGTCTTTTCCGCCACCGCCACCAAGCTCGACCGGTTGATGGCCACCGAAGCCGCGCTCGCCGCGCGCTGACCCGTGTAACCCGAGCCGGTATTTATCGGGTGAAGGAGGCATGTGGCGGCAAGAAACGAGCCCGTCGGGCCGCGACCCCTGCGCGCGGTGCCCGGCGGTGGCCATGAGGCCGGCTACCCGGACTGGGAAGCCGTGTACTCCGACAACGTCGGGTGGGTGTACCGCACGCTGTTCGCGCGCGTCGGCAACAGGACCGACGCCGAAGACCTCACCGCCGAGGTGTTCCTCGCCGCGCTGCGTCCGCTGCGCCTGACCGTGAGCGTGGCCGAGGTTCGCGCCTACCTGCGGACCACGGCCAGGACGGTGCTGGCCGCACACTGGCGCGAGACCCTGGGACGGGAGATAACCTCGATCGAGGACATCGAACAACCAGCCGACAGCGAGGAGGCGATCAGCACCGCACCGCAGCGCGTGGCCCGCGTCCTGGACAGCCTGCCGGAACGCTATCGCCAGATATTGGAATCGCGCTTTCTGCACGGCAATTCGATTAAGGAGTCCGCCGCGGAACTCGGAATCAGCGTGCCCAACGCCAAAGTGCTCCAGCACCGCGCCCTGCGGCTGGCGGCGCAGGTCAGCGACGGGGACAAGCAATGAATGCGCGAGGGCTGCGACGCTATGTCGACGATCTGTTGCGGGGGCGCCGGCCCAGGCCGTTCGCGCCCGACGACTTCGAGGCGGCGCAGCTCCGCACGGCCATCGAGCTGCGGGCCGTCCGCGGCGGGGACGACGCGCCCCGCCCCGAATTCCTCTCCGATCTGCACCGCCGCATCGGCGAGCAGATGTCAGGCACGCCAACGGAAACGACGCCCGGGCGGGCCAGCACGCGCCGCCAGGTCATCGTCGGAACCTCGGCCGCGGCCACGGCCGCGGTTGCCGCGGTTTCCCTCGATCGCGCCGTGACCGCCTCCCAACACGGGCAACCGCGTGCCCCGGATAGCGCGGCCGGTCAACTCACCCCCAACGACGGAAGCTGGCAGCGCGTCGCGTCGAGCTCGGACGTGCCCGACGGGGTCATGCACGCCTTCGATCTGGGTTCGGTGACCGGATTCGTCCGGCGCATCGACGGCGCGGTGCAAGCGATCTCGGGGGTGTGCACCCATCAAGGGTGCAAGCTGTGGTTCGACGCGCCGGATGACACGTTGCGCTGCCCCTGCCACACCACGTCGTTCTCGCCCAGCGGTCAGGTGCTCACCCACCAGTTGCCGATCGCGCCAAAGCCGTTGCCCGAGCTGATGGTTCGTGAGGTCGGCGGGGTGATCGAGGTGTTCGCCCCGGTGCGCCCGGCCTGATGGTGTAACCCGCCGCCCTATCTGTGGGCATGGATATCGCCATGCCTCGAAGGCTTTGGGTGGCCGCGCTGGCCGCGGGTGTGCTGTTGTCTGCCAGTTGTGGCCGGTCGCGGCCCGCGGCGACCATCCCCGCGCCCACCACCGAGATGTCGATCACCGCGCCGCTGCCGCCCGCGGGTGCCAACCAGGTCACGATCGACGGCTTCGCATTCGCGCCGCCCACCCTGACGGTGCCCGCCGGGACCACCGTCACGTGGACCAACCGCGACGAGGAACCCCATACGGTGGCCGCCAGTGACGGCTCGTTTCACTCACCCGGCATGGGAACGGGAGCGACCTTCACCCACACTTTTTCCGCCCCTGGGACTTTCGATTATGTGTGCTCGATTCACCCGATGATGCGCGGCACCGTGGTGGTGACGACATGACCCGCGACGATGCCATGACCCGGCGCCAGCTGCTGCGGCATACGGCGTGGTTCGGGGCGGCGGTCGGGTTGACCGTCGCCGGGGGCGAGGTCATCTCGCACGTCGCCGGGGAAGCGGCAGCTGTGCGCGCGCACATCCAGCCCACACTGCGCTTCGCCCAAATCAGCGACAGCCATCTCGGTTTCACCGGTGCGCCCAATCCGGGCGTCGCCGCTACCTTCAGCGAAGCGATCGACAAGGTCAACAACCTCGGCTACACACCGGATTTCGTCATCCACACCGGCGACCTCACCCACCTTTCCAGCCCCGAACAGTTCGACCAGGCCAAGCAGATGATGAGTGACCTGAAGACGCCGCACGTGTTCACCGTCCCCGGCGAGCACGACTCCGTCGACGACGCGGGACAGAAGTACCGAAACGCCTTCGGCGCGGGCACGGTTGGTGACGGATGGTACAGCCTCGACGTCGCCGGTGTGCACTTGATCGCGCTGGTCAACACGTTGAACCTGCGCAAGCTCGGTCATCTGGGGGTGGATCAGTTGGAGTTCGTCAAGGAGGACGTCGCCCGTCTCTCGAGTGATACTCCGATCATCGTGTTCAGCCACGTCCCCCTGTTCGCGATGTACCCGCAATGGGGCTGGGGCACCGACGATGCCGCCCAGGCGCTGAGTTACCTCCGCCGGTTCTCCTCCGTCACGTGCCTCAACGGCCATGTCCACCAGCTGTTTTCCAAAACGGAAGACAATGTGACTTTTCACAGCGGGACGACCACCGCCTACCCGCTGCCGCGCCCCGGTGACGGACCGGCGCCCAAGCCGGTGACGCTGCCGGCCGGCAAGCTGCGACACGCGTTGGGGATCCGCGAGGTCAGCTACGCCAGGGGAGAGACCGCTCTGGCTCTGAAGGAGCGGACGTTGCAGTGATCGGCATCTTTGTCCGCCTCGGCCTCGCCGCATCGTTGGCCATCAGCGCCGTCGCCCACGGCTACCTGTATACCCATGGCTACCAACACATTCCGACCATCGGCGCCGGATTCCTGATACAGGCCACTGTCTCGTCGGCACTCGCCCTGCTGATTGCGGCCGGCGGACCCGGGTGGCTGCGCTGGGCCGGTGCGGCAATGGCCGCCGGATCCCTGGTCGCCTTCGCGCTGTCGCGGACCGTGGGGCTTTGCGGCTTCGCCGAAACGGGCTGGGAGCCGTCGCCTTACGCGGCGATCAGCACCGTCGCTGAGCTGTTCACCCTGGCGCTGTGGTGGACGGACCGTCGCCTCCGGCTTCGGCGGAGACCGACCACTTCTCTTTCAGCCGGCGCTTGAGTGCCATCGACGGCTTTTCGATGAGGAACCAGCTTGCCGCGGCCAGCGGCAGCGTGGCCACCGCGGCGACGACGAACAGCACCATCGGCTGCAGACGTGCGAGCCCGCACACGGCCAGCAGCTGCTGGGTCGGGAACGCGTAGATGTAGACGCCGTAGGACAAGTCGGTGCGCAGCACCGGGCGGCGGTCCTTGAGCAGGGAGCCGGACGCGATGATCGCGTAGGCCAGCGGGAGAGCGGCGACCAGGGACCACAGCGAACCGTTCCAGAGCCCGGAATGTGGTACACCCCTTGGTGTTCCGCCGATATCGAGATGGACGTAAGCCACCCCGATGTTTTTCAGGACGTATTCGAGCGGCGCGCCGGAAGACACGAGCTTGCTCACCGAACCGCCCTGGATCGCCACGCTGAGCGGGGCGAAGACGAACGCCGTCATGATCAGGCAGACGTAGTAGCCGGGCAGGATGCGCAGGGCGCGGGAGGTCAGGTAGTCACGTATGTGCGGGTCGTCGAGCCAACTCCTGGTGATGAGGAATCCCGAGATCGCGAAGAACCCGTCTACCCCTATCGAGAAGAGAAGTTGCAGTGTCGCTGCGGGCGGCAAGCGATCCGTGACGGGCAGCAGTGCCAGAGCATCACCTCGGCAGCCAGCAGCAGCCGCCACGCATTCAGCGCGTTACATCGCGCATCGAATACTTGCCCGAGGGTCATTGGCCTCCGCCTATCGTTTCACCCCGCGGCATCGAACGGGATACCGATCGCTATCGGGTCAGGCGTTGCCCGGGGCCTCCGGAGCCGGCCCCTCGGCCATGGCATCGGCCGTGCTGACGGGGAGGGCTTCGTCGGCGCTGGACGCGACCGGGGCGGACCACTTGCGCCGAAGGCGCCGTTTCAGGGACATCGAGGGCTTCTCGATGAGGAACCAGCTCGCCGCGGCCAGCGGCAGCGTGGCCACCACCGAGACGACAAAGAACAGAGGCGGATACAAACGCGTCGCGAGACCACAGACGGCCAGCAATTGCTGGGTCGGGAATGCGTAGATATAGACGCCGTAGGACAGGTCGGTGCGCAGCCTCAACCGTTCGCTCTTGAGCAAGGAGCCCGAGACGACGACGGCGTAGGCGAGCGGCAGGGCGCCGACCACCCGGTAGTCGGGCAAGAACCCGGCCGCCGCCACGATGACGACGCAGACCGCGACGAGCGACCAGCGGGCGGGGATCACGTCTCGCCATTGATACATGACGGCTCCGGCCGAAAACATGATGGCCGCGCGCACGGCAAGCTGCGGAATGGTCCATATCCCGGGAAATGTCAGGGGCGGCAAGACCAACGCTCCCAGTGTCGCCACCGCCAAAACCGCCGGCGATACCCAGCGACGATTGCCCAGTCCCGCCAGGCCGATAGCGGCAACGAACAAGTAGCACAGCAATTCCCAGACCAACGACCACATCGAGCCGTTCCAGGTATTTCCACCCGGTAGATCGTGCAGTGTTCCGTCGATCGTCGGCTGCAGGTAGGCGATCGCACTATTTTTCAGGACGTACTCGAGCGGCGCGGCGGACCCCAGCAGCTTGGCGGCCGACCCGCCTTGAATCGCCATACTGAGCGGGGCGAAAACGAACGCGGTCACGATCAGGCAGACATAGAAACCGGGCAGAATGCGAAGGGCGCGGGCGGTGAGGTAGTCACGCAGGCGCGGGTCGGTGAGCCAACTCCGGGTGATCAGGAAGCCGGAGATCGCGAAAAACCCGTCCACACCCACCGAGAAGAAAAGCTGCAGAGTCGACTTCGGGGGCATGTGTCCCGTGATCGGCCACGAATGAAACAGCATCACCTCGGCCGCCAGCGCCAGCCGAAGCGCGTTGAGCGCGTTCCTTCGCGGATCGAATACCTGTCCGAGCTTCATCTGCCTCCGGCCCTCGTTACGCCACGCGCCACGGCGCCATCGTATCGGCCAGAGGTCGGTGGTCGGTGACAACCGGTAAAGCCGGTGGAGCCGTCACGTGAGTCCGTGGGCGGTAGCGACCGAACTCACGCGGCGCCCGTGGCCTCCGGCGGCAGCACCATCGCTGCTTCGGGGGCACCCGCAGCTTTTCGTTTGAGCCGCGCCTTCAGCGACCTCGCCGGCTTTTCGACGAGGAACCAGCTCGCCGCGGCCAGCGGCAGGGTCGCCGCCGCCACGGCGAGACAGAACACGAACGGATTGAGGCTGAGCAAGCCGAGGACGGCCAAAAGCTGTTGCGTCGGGTACGCATAGATGTACATGCCGTAGGACACGTCCGTGCGTAATCTCAAGCGCTTGTGGTGCAGCAGGGAGCCGGAGACGACGACGGCGTACGCCAGGGGGACGGCGGCGACCACCCGGTAATCCGGCAGCTGTCCGGCCAGCAGCACGATGACCACGCTCACCGCGACCAGCGACCACCGCGCGGGAATGACATCGCGCCATTGATACAGCAGCGCTCCCGCCGCGAACATGATCGCGGCGCGGCACGCGAGGAAGATGATGACGGCTCCCACGTTGCCGGTCGGCCGATTGAACACCTCGGGAAAGGTGACGGGCGGCATCATCGACGCCCCGATCGCCGCCACCACCAAAATCGTCGGGGAAACCCACCGGCGGTTGGCGAGTCCGGCCACACCGATGAGGGCAACGACCAGATAGCACATCACTTCCCAGAACAACGACCACAGCGAGGCGTTCCAGATACCCGCGTTGGGAATGTCGTGCGGGGTGCCGCCGACGTCGGGCTTGAGCCACATCACCGCGATGTTCTTCAGGACGTATTCGAACGGGGCGAACGAGAACAGCAGCCTGGCCGCCGATCCGCCCTGGATCGCCACGCTCAGCGGGGCGAAGACGAACGCGGTCACGATCATGCAGACGTAGAAGCCGGGCAGGATGCGAAGGGCGCGGGCGGCCAGGTACGCGCGCAGCCGCGGGTTACTGATCCAACTTGCCGTGATGAGGAAGCCCGAGATCGCGAAGAACCCGTCCACGCCGACGCAGAGCAGCAGCTGCAGAACGGCCCGCACCGAAGGGAGATGACCCCGGATCGGGTAGGTGTGCCAAAAGATGACCTCGCCCGCGAGCGCCAACCGCCACGCGTTGAGCGCATTGCTTCGCGGATCGAACACCTGCCCAAGCTTCATCGGCGGCTCCCGCCAATCAAACAGGGCGTCCTCGGCATCATCGGCGCAATCCTAGCGCCACGGAACGCCGAACATTGCCGCTTTACGGCACCGGTCCAATTCGGCGGACGCAATGGAAACGTTAATAGATATACGTCTAATAGGCAGGTCAGGCGGCGAAAACAATTTCACGCGCCGCGAGCACGAAGAATGGTGCGGGATAACGCACGTCGCCGCAATGGGCGGCGCCGATCACCCGCGTCAATTCGTGGGCTTCGTCCGCAAACCGTCGATGAACGCCTGCGTCTCCTCCCAGGTGGGAAGCAGGCCGGAGGCGCACACTTCGTCGAAGCTGGGGGCCGCGGCATCGCGGTCGGACAGGTTCGGCGGTGCGCCGCCCACCAGTGGCCAATCGATTCCCAGCGCCGGATCGGTTGCGCAAATCGTGTGTTCGCGTTGCGGGTTGTATTCCGCCGAGCACAGATACATCACCGTCGAATCGTCTTGCAATGCCAGGAATCCGTGTCCGAGGCCTTCGGAGAGGTAAATCGTCCTGTGCTCGGTGTCGTCGAGCAGCACCGAGTCCCACTGTCCGAATGTCGGTGAGCCCACCCGGATGTCGACGACGACGTCGAATACCGCGCCGCGCACGCAGGTCACGTACTTGGCCTGGCTCGGCGGTACCTCGGCGAAATGCAGTCCGCGCAGTACGCCCGCCGATGACACCGAGCAATTGGCCTGCCGGACGTCCAGCCGGTGACCGGCGAAGGAGCTGAATCCCTTGTCGGTGAGCCATTCGAAGAAATGGCCGCGCGAATCGCCATGAACGGCGGGGGTGATCTCCCAGGCCCCGGGGATCTTCAGTTCGCGAACTTTCACGTCACTGCCCACGCTCTTCGTAGCGGGCTTCCGAGGCGTCTTTCAACGGACGCCACCACGATTCGTTCGCGCGATACCAGTCGATGGTCTCACGCAGCCCCTCCTCGAAATCGGTATGCTTTGGCGCCCAACACAATTCGTCGTACAGCGTCGACGGGTCGATGGCGTAGCGCAGGTCGTGGCCGGCGCGATCGGTGACGTGGTCGAAATCGTCGGGTTCGCGGCCCATCATCTGCAGCAGCGTCCGCAAGACGGTCAGGTTGTCGCGCTCGCCCTCGGAGCTGATCAAATACGTGCGACCGATCTCGCCCTTTTCGAGGATGCGCCGCACCGCGCTGTTGTGGTCGTCGACGTGGATCCAGTCGCGGACGTTGGCGCCGGCGCCGTACAGCTTGGGCCGCCGCCCGGTGAGCACGTTGGTGATCTGTCGCGGAATGAACTTCTCGACGTGCTGATACGGCCCGTAGTTGTTGGAGCAGTTCGAGATCGTCGCGCGCACCCCGTACGACCGCACCCAGGCCCGCACCAGCATGTCGGCGGCGGCCTTGGTCGCCGAATACGGGCTGGACGGGTTGTACGGCGTCGCCTCGGTGAACCGCTGGGGGTCGTCGAGCTCCAGGTCGCCGTAGACCTCGTCGGTCGAGATGTGGTGCAGCCGCACACCGTAACGTCGCACCGCTTCGAGGATGGTGAAGGTGCCGACCACGTTGGTGTGCAGGAACGGCTCCGGGCCCTCGAGCGCATTGTCGACGTGGCTCTCCGCGGCGAAATGCACCACGGCGTCGGATTCGGCGACCAGCCGCGACACCAGTTCGGCGTCGGTGATGTCGCCGACGACCAGCTCGATGGCGTCCTCGACGCCGGCCAGCGACTCGCGCCGGCCCGCGTAGGTCAGGGCATCGAGCACGGTCACGGAGTCCTCGGGATGCTCGCGAACGGTGCTGTGCACGAAATTGGCGCCGATGAAACCAGCGCCGCCGGTGACCAGTAACCGCATGCCCCAAACCCTAACCGAGCCGATCGGTCAGTTTGTGGCAGTTAGCCCCAGAGCGCCGGCCAATTCGGTCAGCGCAGGTAGCAGCGTTTCTTCGGAATAGCCGCCCAGGACCTGGATGGCCACGTGGTCGGCCCCGGCGTCCAGATGCTCGCGCAGCCGGGCCGCGATCGCCTCGGGGGTGCCGTGGGCGACCACCGCGTCGATCAGTCTGTCGCTGCCGGGCGCGCGCACGTCGGCCTCGGTGAACCCCAGCCGCAGCCAATTGTTCACGTAGTTGCTCAGGCCCAGGTAATGCTCGACGGTCTGGCGGCCGACCTCGCGGGCGCGCTCGGCGTCCGTGCTCAGCACCACCTTGTGCTCGGGCGCCAAAAACACTGCCCCGCCGAGCAATTCGCGCGCCTTGGCCGTGTGCTCCGGGGTGGTCAGGTAGGGGTGCGCGCCCGCGCTGCGCTGCGCGGCGAGGCGCAGCACCCGCGGCCCGAGGGCAGCGACCACCCGACGGCTGGTCGGCACCAGGGCCGCGTCGAGCTCGTCGAGATAGGAGACCAGGGCGTCGTACGGCTTGACGTACTCCTGGGTGTGCTCGGGGTGGCCGACGCCGACGCCGAGCAAAAACCTTCCCGGGTGGCCGGTTTCGATGCGGTGGAACGCCTCGGCGACCGCCGGGGCCGGCGCCGACCAGATGTTGACGATTCCGGTGGCCAGGCGCAGCGACGTCGTCCGCGCCAGCGCCGGATCGGCCCAGGACAGGCCCGCATCCGGCGAGCCGCCGATCCAGGCGGCGCCGTAGCCCAGCGATTCGATCCCCGCGGCCAGCTCGGGGGCGATGGATCTGGTCGGCAGCCACACGCCGAACTGGCCCAGGTCGGGCTTGAGCGAAACTCCCTCGGTCATTCAGCTCCCCTGCGAGTGGTCAGGACGGATTCAATCCCAGTGGGCCCGCCAGTTCGGCCAGCGCCGAGACGAGGTTTTCATCCTTCGTCAGGACCTGCACGGGGACGTGATCGGCGCCGGCCTCGAGATGTTCGGAGAGCCGCGCCGCGATCTGGTCCGCGGTGCCATAGGCCACGACCGCGTCCACCAGCCGGTCGCTGCCCGGCCGGGTGACCTCGTCCTCGCCGAAACCCAGCCGCTTCCAGTTGTTTCGGTAGTTGGCGAGATTGAAATAGACGTCGAGCGCCTTGCGGCCGACCGCCCGGGCCTTCTCGGCGTCGGGGTCAGAATCGCCTTGTGCTCGGGGGCGAGGAAAGCCGACGGGCCGATGATCTCGCGGGCCCGCGCGGTGTGTTCCGGCGTGGTCAGGTAGGGGTGCGCCCCGGCGGAGCGCTCCGCGGACAACTTGAGGACGCGCGGGCCGAGCGCGGCGACGACCCGGCGGTTGGCGGGCACCCCGTAGTCATCGAGCTGCTTCAGATAGTCCGCCAGGGCGTCGTAGGGCTTGCGGTACTCGGTGTGGGCCTCGGGATGGCCGACGCCGATGCCGAGCAGGAAGCGTCCCGGGTAGGCCGCCTCGATGCGGTGGAAGGATTCGGCCACCGGCTTGGCGGCCGCGGTCCAGATGTTGACGATGCCGGTGCCCACCTGCAGCGTCGTCGTCGCTTCCAGGAGGGGTTCGACCCAGGCCAGCTCGGCGGGCGGCGAACCGCCGACCCACACGGCCCCGTAGCCCAGCGCCTCGATGTCCTTGGCCTGCTGGGGTGTGACGCCGCGTCCGAACGATCCGAACCGGCCGAGATCGGGCTTGCTTGGTGCATCGGTCATGGTGTTCCCAACCGGGCGCGGTGCGGCCCTATTCCACTATTCCGGCGCTGCGATGTCCTCATCGAGGTCGGCGACGGCGACGCCGGCGGCGGGCGGCTCCAGCGGCAGCAGCACGATGAATCGGGTGTCGCCGGGCGCCGATTCCACCCGCAGGTCCCCGCGGTGCTTCTTGACGACGATGTTGAACGCCAGGTCCAGGCCCAACCCGGTGCCTTCGCCGAAGGGTTTGGTGGTGAAGAACGGCTCGAAGATGTGCTCGCGCACGTCCTCGGGGATGCCGGGCCCGGTGTCGCAGATCTCGATGCGGGCCAGGCTGTCGCCTTCCCGGCAGGTGCGGATGGTCAGAGTGCCGCCGGTGTCGCGCATCGCGGCGATCGCGTTGTCGATGATGTTGGTCCACACCTGGTTGAGATCGCCCGGATAGCACGGGATTTCGGGAAGCGACTGGTCGAAATCCTTGACCACGGTGACGGCGTGTGAGTTTCTGGCGGCCCCGTCCTTGGTCAACCGGTCGGCGAACATCACCAGCGTGCTGCGCAGCAGATCGTGCACGTTGGTCACCTGGAACGGGGCCCGATCCATCTGCGAATACTGCTTGGCGTCGGCGACCAGCGCCGAAATCCGTTTGCTGGCTTCCAGAATCTGATTCATCAGCAGCTCGCTCTCGATGGTGTAGTTGATCCATCGGATCGCCTGCTCCGCCGATGTCGACGCGAGCTCCTCGCTCACCGCGGAGATCCGCTCCAGCCAATCGGTGTCGATGCCGCCCTCCACGAACGTCGGCGCGATGTCCCAGCCGCCGTCGATGCCGTGCTCTTCGAGCCAGTGGCCGACGGCGTCCTCGCGGTCGGAGGTCTCGAGCGCGCTCAAATGCTGCGAGGCGGACTTGGCGACCTGCTCGGCGACCCGCTCCTGCAGCCGCACCAGGGCGCTGAGCGCCTCGGGGGAGACGGTGCCGTCGGCGAGCATCGCCAGCTTGTGCCGCATGCTGGCCACCCGTTCGCGCAGATCCGACGCGGCCCGCGCGATCGCCGCCGCCGGGTTGTTGAGCTGATGGGTCAGCCCGGCCGACAACCGGCCCAGCGCCAACAGCTTCTCCCGGTTGTCGATGATCCGGCGGGTCCGGTCGGTGCCGACGGCGATGCCGTCGAGCAGGTGGACGGCCATCGGGAACTGGTCCTTCATGAACCGGGCGAAGACCGGCGCGTCCATCACGAAGAACCGCGACGGCCGGGTGACGTGCACCGAGGCGTCGTAACTCTTCTGCTTCCCGCCGGTGAACGCCCGCCAGGCCCCGCAGTACACGCCGCGCTGCGAGGTGCGGTTGGTTTCGATGTCCTGGCCGCCGGAGAGCTTGGACATCATCAGCTCGCCCTCGATCAGCACGTAGAAGCAGGTGGCGGGTTCGCCCTCGACGCAGATCGGGCCCGGTTCGTAGTTTTCGATGTGGCCCGCCGCGCACAACACCGCAAGCTGCTCGTCGGTGAGCGCCTCGAACAAAAACAGGCTGCGCAGCTCGTCGGGCTCGCAGGGGACCTTGATGGATTCGGCGCCGGCCATCGCCCCTCCTAGCTCTCGGCCAGGTAGCGGTGGACCAGCATCACGGCCATCGACCCTTCACCGACGGCGGCCGCGACCCGCTTGGCCGACGTCGAGCGGACGTCGCCGGTGGCGAACACCCCCGGCACGCTGGTCTCCAGGTGGTGCGGCGGACGGTCCAGCGTCCAGCCGCACACGTTGCGCAGGTCCGGGCCGGTCAGGATGAAGCCGTGGTCGTCGCGGGCCAGCACCCCGTCCAGCCAGTCGGTGCGTGGGGCGGCCCCGATGAAGATGAACATCCGGCCGCAGGTGACGTCCTCGGTTTCGCCGGTCCGGTTGTTGACCAGGCTCAGCTGCTCGAGGTGGCCGTCGCCGGTGGCGCGCTGCACCTCGGTGCAGGTCAGCACGTTGATCTTGGGGTTGGCCTCGATCTGCTGGATCAGGTAGTGGGACATCGACGCCTCCAGCGAGGGCGCGCGCACCACGATGTTGACCGACTTGGCCGTCCGCGACAGGTACATGGCGGCCTGCCCGGCCGAGTTGGCCCCGCCGATCACGTAGACCTCTTCGCCTTCGCACTCCGAGGCGATGGAGACCGCCGCCCCGTAGTGGACGCCGCAGCCGGTCAGCTCCGCGCATCCCTCGGCGTCCAGCTGGCGATAGGCGACGCCGGTGGCCAGGATGACCGCGTGCGCGTCGATCGAGCCGCCGTCGGCGAGGCGCACGGTGCGCTTGGACCCGTTCACCTCGAGGGCGGTGGCCTTGCGGGCGGTGATCAGTTCGGCGCCGAACTTTTCGGCCTGCCGGCGGGCCCGGTCGGCCAGCTGGCCGCCCGAAACCCCGTCCGGGAAGCCCAGGTAGTTCTCGATGCGCGAGCTCTGCCCGGCCTGACCGCCCGTCGCGGTGTGCTCGATGAGCACGGTGCGCAGCCCCTCGGAGGCGCCGTACACGGCGGCGGCCAGGCCCGCGGGCCCGCCGCCGACCACGATCAGGTCGTAGAACTCCTGCGACGGTGTGGTGGTCAGGCCCAGGGTCTCGGCCAGCTGCGCGTCGGTGGGCTCGACGAGGGTGTCGCCGCGCTGGGTGACGACCACCGGCAGCCGCAGGCCGTCCTCGCCGGCGGCGCCCAGCAGCCGCTCGCCGGCGGGCTCGTCGGCCATGAACCAGCTGTAGTAGAGGCCGTTGCGGGCCAGGAAGTCGCGCACCTGCCAGGACCGCGCCGACCAGCGGTGCCCGATCACCTTGGTGTGCGGGATGGGGTGCTCGGGCGCGGCCCGCCAGGCGTCCAGCAGCCCGTCGATGACGGGGTAGAACTTCTCCTCCGGCGGGTCCCACGGTTTGAGCAGGTAGTGGTCCAGGTCGACGACGTTGATCGCATCGATGGCCGCGTGGGTGTCGGCGTAGGCGGTGAGCAGCACCCGGCGCGCCGCCGGATACAGGTCCATCGCCTGCTCGAGGAACTCGATGCCGCTCATCTGCGGCATCCGGTAGTCCGCGATGAGCAGCGCCACCGTCTCGCCGCGCAGTTTGAGCTCCTTGAGGGTGCCGAGCGCGTCGGGCCCCGACTCCGCGCGCACGATCCGGTGGTCCTCGCCGTAGTGGCGACGCAGATCGCGCGCGACGGCCCGCGAAACCGACGGATCGTCGTCGACGGTGAGCATGACGGGCTTGCGCTGCGGTGCGGTGTCTGCGGGGCGTGCGGGTGTATTCACTGGCGTTAAGTATGCGCTCGTCAGCGGGCGTGTGGGAGGTCGAGCGGGCGGCCCCGCGTTCCACCCACAGCGATTTTGGTGGTGGCCGATGACCAGGTATCGTGGAACGACGGTGCGACCTCCGCGCCGACTTTTTGTGTGTCCAGTCCTAGGAATGTCCTGTCACCGGCTCACGTTGCAAGTCGGTGTGCCATGTCGCGCCGGTCTGGGCGCAGACGACAACGAGACTAAATGACGAGGATTCTTAACTAGTTATGGCCAAGAAAGACGGCGCCATCGAGGTCGAAGGCCGCGTGGTCGAGCCGCTGCCCAATGCGATGTTTCGCATTGAGCTGGAGAACGGTCACAAGGTGCTTGCCCACATCAGCGGCAAAATGCGGCAGCACTACATCCGCATCCTGCCGGAGGACCGGGTGGTGGTGGAGTTGTCTCCCTACGACCTGTCCCGGGGCCGCATCGTGTACCGGTACAAGTAACAAGCCCGATCAGAACAACCTACGAATAGACAGAACAGGATCGAACAGCCGTGAAGGTGAACCCGAGCGTCAAGCCAATCTGTGACAAGTGCAGGGTGATCCGTCGGCACGGGCGGGTCATGGTGATCTGCTCCGATCCGCGCCACAAGCAGCGTCAGGGCTGATGCCGCCGCGCCGTTGAGGCGCCCCGCGCTACCAACACCACAACTGAATGCAGACCTCCCAGTACCACTGAGCGAATACGTCGCTCACTCACGCCCGGACGGAGGCCGGGCCCCGGATAGATCGGGAACGGACTGGGATCAGACCTCCGCCTAGAAAAAGAGGAAACGCCACCTATGGCTCGACTAGTAGGCGTCGATCTGCCGCGTGACAAGCGGATGGAGATCGCGCTGACTTACATTTTCGGCGTCGGCCGGACCCGTTCGAACGAGATTCTGGAAGCGACGGGGATCGACAGGAACCTGCGCACCAGGGACCTCACCGACGACCAGCTGACCCACCTGCGTGACTACATCGAAGCCAACCTGAAGGTGGAGGGTGACCTGCGCCGCGAGGTCCAGGCCGACATCCGCCGCAAGATCGAGATCGGCTGCTACCAGGGCCTGCGGCACCGCCGTGGCCTGCCGGTGCGCGGCCAGCGGACCAAGACCAACGCGCGCACCCGCAAGGGGCCCAAGCGCACCATCGCCGGCAAGAAGAAGGCCAGGTAATCAGCCATGCCACCAGCCAAGAAGGCAGCGTCCGCCCCCAAGAAGGGGCAGAAGACCCGTCGCCGGGAAAAGAAGAACGTCCCGCACGGCGCGGCGCACATCAAGAGCACCTTCAACAACACGATCGTGACGATCACCGACCTGCAGGGCAACGTCATCGCCTGGGCGTCGTCGGGCCACGTCGGGTTCAAGGGCTCGCGGAAGTCGACGCCGTTCGCCGCGCAGCTGGCCGCCGAGAACGCCGCGCGCAAGGCGCAGGAGCACGGCGTCAAGAAGGTCGACGTGTTCGTCAAGGGCCCGGGCTCGGGCCGGGAGACGGCGATCCGGTCGCTGCAGGCCGCCGGTCTGGAGGTCGGCGCGATCTCCGACGTCACCCCCCAGCCGCACAACGGCGTTCGCCCCCCGAAGCGCAGAAGGGTCTAGGAGATACTCATGGCTCGTTACACCGGACCCATCACCCGCAAGTCGCGCCGGCTGCGCACCGACCTCGTCGGTGGCGACCAGGCGTTCGAGAAGCGTCCCTACCCGCCCGGCCAGCACGGCCGCGCGCGGATCAAGGAAAGCGAATACCTGCTGCAGCTGCAGGAGAAGCAGAAGGCCCGCTTCACCTATGGCGTGATGGAAAAGCAGTTCCGTCGCTACTACGAAGAGGCCGTGCGGCAATCCGGCAAGACCGGTGAAGAGCTGCTGCGGATCCTGGAAAGCCGGCTCGACAACGTCGTGTACCGCGCCGGGCTGGCGCGTACCCGCCGGATGGCCCGCCAGCTGGTCAGCCACGGCCACTTCAGCGTCAACGGCGTGCACGTGAACGTCCCCAGCTACCGGGTGTCGCAGTACGACATCATCGACGTGCGGGACTCCTCGCTGAACACCGTGCCGTTCCAGATCGCGCGGGAGACGGCGGGCGACCGGCCGATCCCGAGCTGGCTGCAGGTCGTGGGGGAGCGTCAGCGCATCCTCGTCCACCAGCTGCCCGAGCGGGCCCAGATCGACGTGCCGCTCACCGAGCAGCTCATCGTCGAGTTCTACTCGAAGTAAGTGACTTTCGGGCCGGCCGGCCCGAAAACCTAACGGCATCAAATAGCGGGTGCCGAGAAGGAGAAGAAGAACACCATGCTGATCTCTCAGCGACCCACACTGTCGGAGGAAGTCCTCACCGACAACCGCTCCCAGTTCGTCATCGAGCCGCTGGAGCCGGGATTCGGTTACACCCTGGGCAATTCGCTGCGGCGGACGCTGCTGTCCTCGATTCCGGGCGCGGCCGTCACCAGCATCCGCATCGACGGCGTGCTGCACGAGTTCACCACTGTGCCCGGCGTCAAAGAAGACGTCACCGCCATCATCTTGAACCTCAAGAGCCTGGTGGTGTCCTCCGAGGAGGACGAGCCCGTCACGATGTACCTGCGCAAGCAGGGCCCGGGTGAGGTCACCGCGGGCGACATCGTGCCCCCGGCCGGCGTGACGGTGCACAACCCCGACCTGCACATCGCGACGCTGAACGACAAGGGCAAGCTCGAGGTCGAGCTGGTCGTCGAGCGTGGCCGTGGCTACGTGCCGGCCGTTCAGAACCGGGCATCGGGCGCCGAAATCGGCCGCATCCCAGTCGATTCCATCTACTCGCCGGTGCTCAAGGTCACCTACAAGGTGGACGCCACCCGTGTCGAGCAGCGCACCGACTTCGACAAGCTGATCCTCGACGTCGAGACCAAGAGCTCGATCAATCCCCGCGATGCGCTGGCGTCGGCGGGTAAGACCCTGGTCGAATTGTTCGGTCTGGCACGCGAACTCAACGTCGAGGCCGAGGGCATCGAGATCGGGCCGTCGCCGGCGGAGGCCGACCACATCGCGTCGTTCGCGCTGCCGATCGACGACCTGGACCTGACGGTGCGGTCCTACAACTGCCTCAAGCGCGAGGGTGTGCACACCGTCGGCGAGCTGGTGTCGCGCACCGAGTCCGACCTGCTGGACATCCGCAACTTCGGTCAGAAGTCCATCGACGAGGTGAAGGTCAAGCTGCACCAGCTGGGCCTGTCGCTCAAGGACAGCCCGGCGAGCTTCGACCCCTCGCAGGTCGCGGGCTACGACGTCGCCACGGGCACCTGGTCCACCGAGGCCGCCTACGACGACCAGGACTACGCGGAAACCGAACAGCTGTAAGGCCGTCCGGTGACGATGCGGCCGTGCGGCGGCCGCTGAGGAACCGGACACCGATAACAGAAGCCGTCCCGGTCCTACCTGATACGGGGACCGGCCCCAATTAGGAGAAGTCGCAATGCCCAAGCCCACCAAGGGTCCTCGCCTCGGCGGGTCGTCATCGCACCAGAAGGCGCTTCTGGCCAACCTGGCGACGTCGCTGTTCGAGCACGGCCGGATCAAGACGACCGAGCCCAAGGCGCGTGCGCTGCGGCCGTATGCGGAAAAGCTGATCACGCACGCGAAAAAGGGTGCGCTGCACAACCGTCGAGAGGTTCTGAAGAAGATCCGCGACAAGGACGTGGTGCACACCCTCTTCGAGGAGATCGGGCCGTTCTTCGCCGACCGCAACGGCGGCTACACGCGGATCATCAAGGTCGAGCCGCGCAAGGGCGACAACGCGCCCATGGCCGTGATCGAGTTGGTGCGGGAGAAGACGGTCACCTCCGAGGCCGATCGGGCTCGGCGGGCGAAGGCCTCCAAGAAGACTGACGCTCCTGTCGCGGCAGCGGCGGCGCCTCAGGCGGCCGTCGAGCCGGAGGAAGCCGTCGGCCCGACGGCCGGGGAAGCCACGGCCGAGGCCGAGGAAACCAACGCCCAAGAGGCCTCCGACGAGCCGACCAAGGCCCAGGCCGAAGCCGAAGACAAGGCCGACAAGGCCGTCGCCGCAAGAGCCGAAGCCGAGGCCGCCGAGAAGGCGAACGACGAGGCTGACGAGAGTTAGCGAGGACGTCCGTCTGCGGCTCGATATCGCCTACGACGGAACAGGTTTCGCAGGCTGGGCAGCTCAGACCGGCCAGCGTACCGTGGCCGGGGTTCTCGACGAGGCGCTGACGACCGTCTTTCGCACGCCGGTGCGGCTGCGCGCGGCGGGTCGCACGGATGCGGGGGTCCACGCCACCGGGCAGGTGGCCCACGTCGATGTGCCGGCCGCGGCGCTGCCGAACGCGTATTCGCGTACGCCACACGCCGGTGAGGCCGAGTTTCTGCCGTTGCTGCGCCGGCTGGGCCGCTTCTTGCCCACCGACGTCCGGGTGATCGAGATCGCCCGCGCCCCCGCGGGTTTCGACGCCCGGTTCTCCGCGCTGCGACGTCACTATGTGTACCGGCTGTCGACGGCGCCGTGGGGCGTGCAGCCGCAGCAGGCCCGCTACGTCACCGCCTGGCCGCGCCCCCTGGACGTCGAGGCGATGACCGCCGCCTCGCGGGACCTGTTGGGATTGCACGACTTCGCCGCGTTCTGCCGGCACCGCGAGAACGCCACCACCATCCGCGACCTGCAGCGGCTGGAGTGGACGCGCGACGGTGACTCGATCACCGCGCGGGTCAGCGCCGACGCGTTCTGCTGGTCGATGGTGCGCTCACTGGTCGGAGCGCTGCTGGCGGTCGGCGAACACCGGCGTCCCGTCTCCTGGTGCCGCGAACTGCTCGGCGCCACAGCACGATCCAGCGACTACGCGACCGCCCCGGCGCACGGGCTGACGCTGGTCGGCGTCGACTACCCGCCCGATGACCAGCTGGCCGCGCGCAACCTCATCACCAGGGACGTGCGCTCGCACTAGACCCTCGCCGCGGCGAAACTCGCGGCCTTGTTGGTCAGTCCGGGCACGTAGCTCAGATGCGACGCCCACCGCAGGCCGCCCGAACAGATCGGGTCGCCCGGGTTGCACAGGTCGATGGTCTTGCCGTCGAAATTGGGGCTCAGCGCGCTCATCAGGTTGCCCGCCCGGCCCGACGGATTCCCGAAGAGGGCGACGGCGGCGACGTGATCGGCGGCCGCGGGCGGCAGCGGCTTGCGAAACCCGAGGCCGGACACCGGTGCGGCCGTGACGATGTCGATGACGGCGGCGCCCTGCGAGTATCCGCCCAGCACCAGCTTGGTGTTGGGGCAGTTCACCGCCATGCGCTGGATGTGGCTGCTGGCGTCATTGGCGCCGTCCGCGGCGGCCAGGAAGTCTTTGTCGGCCGGGTAGTTCACGCCATATGCGCCAACGCTTTTGCGGGTCTGCTCGCGCAACGAGCTGACGAACGCCCCGCCCACCTTCCCGACACCGGGCGCCTCATCCGTTCCGCGGGCAAAGACCACTTCTACGCCGGGGCAGGACGCCGATGCGCGGGGAACCAATTGCGGGGCAACCAATAACGCTGCCCCCGCGAGCAATCCGACGCCCAGCCCTAAAGGGATAAGCCTCACACAGAGATGTTAAGCGCGCGTTGATAACCCGCCGGTAACGATTTAGACGAGAGGTGCTTGCGGTACGGTCGTGGCCGGCCCGGGCGCCAGCGGTGCGGGGGCCGGGGCGGTGCCGGTGCCGCCGTGGATCGAGGGGCCCGACCCGGGCGGGGTCTGCCCGTACACCGGAGTCTGCTGGCCGTATCCGGGCTGGCCCGGGACCTGCGGGCCGGCGCCCGGGAAGGACGGGCCGTAGCCGGGCACCGACTGGCCGGCGCCCACGAGCTTGGACGCGACGAACGCCGCGGCCTGGGTGGTGTAGACGGGCACATAGCCCTCGGTGTGCCCGCTCCACTCGTTGCCGGGGCCGGCGTGGCAGATCGGGTCGTTGGGGTTGCACAAGTCGATGGCCTTGGAGCCCAGCAGCGCGCTCTGGCTGGGCAGCGTGCCGCCGGCGCGGTCGGCCACGTCGCCGAAGGTGGCGACGGCCGCGATGTTGTTGGCGTACTGCGGCGGCAGCGAGCTGCCCCAGTTGATGCCGCCGATGGGGACGCCGGCCACGATGTCCATCACCGACGCGCCCTGCGAGTAGCCGCCGAGCACGATCTTGGTGCTCGGGCACTTCTCCACGCTCTTCTTCACGCGATCGATGGTGTCGTTGGCGCCGTCACCGCCGTGCAGCTGCAGCTTGCTGGCGGCGTAGTTCACCCCGTACGGCAGGATGTTCAAGTTGGTCTGCTGGCGCAGCGAGTCCACGAAGGCATCGCCGACCCGGCCCAGGCCGGGGGGCTCGTTGGTGCCGCGGGCGAAGATGACCTCGACGTCCGGGCAGTCATCGGCGGAGGCCACCGGGAGCGCGACCGGCGTGGCGAGCAGGCCTGCGGCGGTGACCAGGGCGGAAGCGCCCAAGCCGATGAGGCGAGCGGCGCGGTGAGTTTTCACCGGGCAATTTTACCCAATTTCCGCCGCGGCGAAACTCCTGCGACCTGTGGATAAGCGCTGCGACGCGGCCGATCGGCGGCCTACCGTGAGCCCAACGGATTACGCAGGGTGGGGGGATCAGTGCCGCGTCAGCCGACCATGTGGCTGCGCGTCAGCGCTCACCGGTATCTGCTGCGCCGCCTCGAATGCGCGTTGCTGGGCGAGACGATGTCTGTGGGCGGCCCGCGACCGCGGATGGCGTCGACATCGCTGGCAGCCGGCGGTGTGCTGACGGCCCTGGCGCTGGCCGGCTCCGCGCTTCTGGGTTTGCTGAGACCGCA
The DNA here is from genome assembly GCF_976985675.1 of Mycobacterium sp. NTMscope_MAC_12. Taxonomy (NCBI): domain Bacteria; kingdom Bacillati; phylum Actinomycetota; class Actinomycetes; order Mycobacteriales; family Mycobacteriaceae; genus Mycobacterium; species Mycobacterium sp. NTMscope_MAC_12. The sequence continues at coordinate 4,429,429 of NZ_CDRJYY010000001.1, read as the reverse complement.
CGTTGCGCTCGATCGGGCGCAGGTCGTGATGGCCCGGGAGTCGGGTGCGCTGTTCGTTCGAGTGAACGACGTCTGGCATCCGGTGCCGAATTTGGCGTCCGCGCGGCTCATCGCGGGGACGGCCGCCACCCCGCAGCCGGTGCGCCAGGCCGATCTGGAGGGCGGTAAACGCGGTCCGCTGCTGGGCATTCCGGGCGCACCGCAATTCGTCGGCAGGCCGCTGTCCGCGCAGGACCTGGCCTTCTCGATTTGTGATAGCGCCGGTGCCAGCAGCACGACGGTCATCGTCGGCCACGTCGCCGGCAACGCAGCCGCCCGCTTGCCGTCCGGGCAGGCCGTCCTGGTGGCTCCCGCCTCGGGTTCGCCGGCCTACCTGCTCTACGACGGGCACCGGGCCATCGTGGACCTGGCCGATGCCGCGGTCGTGCGCGCGCTGCGGCTCGAGGGCCGCGCGCCTCAACTCGTCTCGCAAGCGTTGCTGAACGCTGTCCCCGAGGCGCCGCCGATCTCGGCCCCCCGGATCCGCGGCCTGGGCGGCGCCGCGCCCGGGCTGCCGGGATTTCGCGTCGGCAGTGTGCTGCGCGTCACACGCGCCGACGGTGACGAGTATTACGCGGTGCTGGTCGCCGGCGTGCAGCGGATCGGCCAGGTGGCGGCCGACTTGATGCGCTTCGGCGGCTCCCAGGGGATGGTCAATCCCGTCACCGTCGCGCCCGAGGCGATCCGGGCCGCTCCCGTCGCGGCCGAGTTGCCCGTCGCCGGTTTCCCCGACCGGGCGCCGACGCTGCCCGAGTCCGCCGGCACGATATGCGCCAGCTGGGAGGGCGGGCGAGCGGGGGCGGCTTTGCTGGCGGGGAACCGGCCACCGGTGCCGCCCGGTCAGGCGACGGTGACGCTGGCGCAGGCCGACGGCCCCGGCCCCGCGCTGGACAACGTGTCCGTGCCGCCCGGGCGCAGCGCCTACGTGCGGGCGGGTGACAACTCCGGGACCCGGTACCTCATCGTCGACACCGGGGTGCGATTCGCCATCCGCGACGACGACGCCGCGCACGCCCTCGGCCTCGCCGAGGCGACCGCGGCGCCCTGGCCGGTTCTCACGCTGCTGCCGGCTGGACCGGAGCTGAGCAGACGCGGCGCCTCAATCGCCCGCGACGTCGCGGGTTCCCCGTAGCCGACCCCTGGCCGCGCCGGCGGCCAGGGCGACCGCCAGCGCGGCGAGGCAGATCGCGGCCCCGCGCACCGCGGTGTCCCGGGCGCGGGTATCGCGCGGTGGGGTCGTCGCCGGCGACCCCGCGAGCGGCGGCGCGGTCGGCGGCTTATGGGCATTGGCCGGCGCGCCCGTCCCGGTGCTGACCGCGGCGAGCGGATCGATGGTGCCGTTGCCGACGAGCGGATCCCATCCGGCGGGCGGATGATGCGCCGTCGACTCGATGCGCTGCATCACCTGGCGCGCGGTCAATGCCGGGAAGCGGCTCCGAATCAGCGCGGCCAGACCGCTCACCACCGGGGCGGCGTAACTCGTGCCCGACACCGGATCGGGCGTGAGGGAGGTCACCGCCTCGCCGGGCGCGGCGACATCGACCCACGGGCCGGCGAGGCTGAAGGCCGACGGTGCTCCGTCGGCATTCACCGAGCCGACGGTCAGCACATAGTCGTCGTACCACGCGGGACTGACCACGACCGTGATGGTCTGCCAGGTCGCATCCGGCCGCTGCGGCGGGCACTGCGCGCCGCCGCCGGTATTCCCCGCCGCCGCGACGACGACGGCATTTTTGACATCGACGGCGTAGGCCAGCGCGGCACCCAGCGCACGGTCGTCGAGTGCGGCGGCCACCGGCACGCACGCAACCGAGGAAATGTTGATCACCGACGCGCCGAGATCCGCGGCGGTCCGAACCGCTTTCGCCATGGTGTCGACGTCACCCACCCCGGCGCGGGACCGGTCGCTAGCGGGCGCGAACTTCGCGCTGGACTGCCGGATGCTGATCAAGGTGGCTTCCGGCGCGATCCCGCTGAAGCCATCGGACTTGGAATCGGCTGTGGCCGCGATGATTCCGGCCACCAGCGTGCCGTGCGCGTCGCAGTCCTGGGTGCCGTCGCCGGTGGACACGTAGTCGCCGCCGGGCACCACGCCGGGCAGCCGTCGGTGCCGCGCGATTCCGGTGTCGACGACCGCGATCCGTTGTCCGGCGCCGCGGGTGAGGTGCCACACGTCCGAAAGGTCGAACGCCCCCGGCGGCTGGTTGCGGCCCGGCGCCGAATCGACGGTCAGCGCCGCGCAGACCTCGCGCTGCACCGTCGGCCGTGGCGGCGCCGGCAAGGTGGGCTTGGGCAACCACTTGTCGTCGACGCCGGGGGGCGAAACCGCCTGCGCCGGTGGCGTTCCGAACGCGGGGAGCATCGCCAGCGCCGACACCGCCAGCACGCGCCCGACGTGCGAGGACCTCACGGGAGATTCAATCCCCGGACCGCGCCGTAGAGTCCGCCTATCCAACACGCCAGCGGGACCAGTGCCGCCCACGCCAGCCACTCCAGCATTTCGACGCATCGGAGCACGACGGGCGAGGTTGGTTTTGCGGCGAAGCCGAGGTACATCGCGGCGGCGACCAGCGCCGTTGCCGCAGCGAGCTTCGGACCGTGCAGCTGGAAGCGCAGGGCGGTGACAGCGAATATCGTTGCCGCGGTTACGAGTCCACCGGCAGCGAAGCCCAGCATCCTTGCGCGTTCGCCGGACCGGGAGCGCAGCAGCAACAGCGCGGCAGTGGCGGTCCCGAACGCCAAGCAGGACAGGCGCGGTGCACCGGCGAGCACGGTGACGACCGCGCCGGCACCGGCGGCTGACGACAGCCCGGCATACAGGCTCACCAACCACCGGTCGGCGCTAAGCGCTTGCTCGGGCACCCACGCGTCGCTAGGGTCGACGACGTCCGGCGTCGCCCATCGGGGCGATAGCCGCGCCAGCGCGATGGATACGCGCGGTGCCGCCCCGAGCAGCCCGAGGGATACCGCCCCCGCCGCCGAAGCGATGACATGGCAAGGCGCGCCGGTGATCGCACCCGCCAGCGCCGCCGCGGCGATGACCGCCGCGAAGCACGCGGTCGCCGTCAACGCGACGACACCACAGCCCGACAACCGCATCGCCAGCACGGAGGTGACGCCCGCCGCCGCCGCGGCCAGCAATACGTGGGAAACGCTTGGAGCGCCGGGCACTGCCACAAACCCGGCCACCGCCGCGAACTCGGTGGCGATCACGCTCAGCGCCAGTCCGGCGATCGGATCTCGATAGGCCCGATGCGTGATCGCCGCTAGCCCCAGCCCGACGAGGACGGCACATGCCAAAACGGCGACCGTTGCGCGACTGTCTCGGGTGTGGTTGGCGCTGAAGGCGGTTCGCACCAAGGTCCCCCCGCCCACCGCGGTCAGCAAGACGGCCGCCGCCGCGCCGGCGAGCCGGGCGGCTCGCCGGTCCCCGTCATCGCTGCGCGTCCCGGCGTCCCCCGCTAGCGTGTCCGACACGGCCTGCGCGACATCGAGGTAACGAGGTGCGGGCAGCGGCGCGTCGGGCCGGCTCAGCACCAGGACCGCGCCATCGCCGATGCGGTTCTGCGCCAAGGTCATCGACGGGACCAGTGCGGGTGCGCCGGGGATCGACAACTCGTAGCGCACCGCCTCCCGGTCGGGGTGACGAACCTCGAGGGCGTCGACGACCGACGGAATCAACACCGCGACAGGAACTCCGGCGGGCAGCGCCAGATCGGCGACGGTGGTGCCCCAATGGACGCGGACACGGCACAGCCCGGTTTCGGATGCAGCCAATGACGAACCCTTCGGTCGGATCCTGGGGAACATAGCCGGGTTTCGACGGCCCCGGTATCCGGCTGTCCACAGGTGACTTGTCGCCGTTTTCGGTGCTCCTTACCGTCGTCGAACTGGAGGCGATGAGATGACCCAGGTTTCGGTGCCCGCGGTGCAACGGCCGCCGATTGTGGTCGAGGCTCCACCGGACCTGCAGCCGCCGGCGGCGCCTGGCCTGCTGCCCCGCCTGCTGCCGGCTGCGCTGTCCGTGGCGAGCATGGGCATCATGGCGGCGGCGTTCGCGTCGGGGACGGCCATGGCCCGTCAGCCGATGTTTCTGGCGTTTCCGCTGATGATGCTGGTTTCGGCGCTGGCGTCCGGACTGACCGGCCGTGCCCGCCGGCGCGGCGGTGGCATCGATGCCGATCGCGGACGGTATCTCGGATACCTGGATCAGCTGAGCCAATCCGTGTCCGCGGTCGCTACGACGCAGCGCGCCTCGTCCATTCGAAGCCATCCCCATCCCGACACGCTGTGGACGTTGGTCGGCGGCGCTCGCATGTGGCAGCGCAGACCGGGCGACGCGGATTTCTGCCTCGTGCGGGTGGGCATGGGGACGCAGCCCCTCGCGCGCCGCTTGGTGGCGCCGGAGCTTCCCGCCGAGGAGCTTCGCGATCCGGTCACCGAGACGGCGTTGCGTCGTTTCCTGCGCGCATATTCGACGATCGTCGGGCCGGTGACGATCGCCTTGCGTGACGAGTCGCTTGTGACGATCGACGGCGAGGCGAGCGCCGCGCGCGGGTTGCTACGGGCGATGATCTGCCAGCTCGCCGTGTTGCATGCGCCCGATCAGGTGCGGATCGCCGCAGCGATCAGCGATCCGCATCGCGCGCACTGGGAATGGCTGAAATGGTTGCCGCACAACGCACATCCCGGCCAGGACGACGCGGCGGGTCCGGTGCGGATGGTCTATTCGAGCGCCGTGCAGGCGCAGCGGGCCCTCGCGGGCGTGCGGGCGGCACGGGTGGTGGTGGTCACCGAACTGGCCGGGGACGCCGCCGCGATCATCGGCGCCACCACGATCGCGATCGGCGCCGGCCATGACGGTGCGCCGCTGGCGATCCGGCGGTCCGACGAGTCGGCACCCATTTCGTGCCCCGATCGGATGGAGCCCGTCGACGCGCTGGTGTGCGCCCTCCGACTGGCCGGGCATCGGGGGAGCGTAGGGGGCGGTGATCCCGGTTGGCCCGGATTGGTCGGCCTGCACGATCCGCAACGCTTCGACCCGGCGACGCTCTGGCGCCGCCGGGGACGCGGCGACCGGCTTCGCGTCCCCATCGGAACCACCGTGCAGGGCGCTCCCCTCGAGCTGGATATCAAAGAGCCGGCCGAGAACGGGATGGGCCCGCACGGACTCTGCATCGGCGCCACCGGGTCGGGCAAGTCGGAGCTGCTGCGCACCATCGCGCTGGGCATGATGGTCCGCAACTCGCCGCAAGAACTCAACCTTTTGCTCATCGACTTCAAAGGTGGCGCAACATTTCTCGACTATGCGCGAGCGCCGCACGTGGCCGCCGTGATCACCAACCTTGCCGACGACGCGCCGCTGGTAAGCCGCATGCGCGACGCCCTGGCCGGTGAGATGAACCGTCGCCAGCAACTGCTGCGGACAGCGGGCTGCGTCAGCGTCGAGGCTTACGAACGCGCGCGCCGGGCAGGTGACCCGCCGGCTGCGCTGCCGGCCCTGCCCGCGCTGTTCATCATCGTCGACGAGTTCTCCGAATTGCTCAGCCAGCAACCTGATTTCGCCGATACGTTCGTGGCGATCGGCCGTCTGGGCCGATCCCTGGGGCTGCACCTACTGCTGGCCAGCCAGCGCCTCGATGAGGGTCGGCTGCGCGGGCTCGACGCCCACCTCTCGTACCGGCTGTGCCTGAAGACGCTGTCCGCCGCCGAATCCCGCACGGTGCTGGGCAATCTCGACGCCTACGAACTGCCCACCGCGCCCGGTGCCGGCTTCTTGCGGATCAGCGGCGACGAACCGGTTCGCTTTCAGGCCGCCTCGGTGTCGGGACCGCTGCCGACGGACGCTCCACCGGGTGCGCCCGCCGCGCCTGCGCGCTCGGTCCAGGTGTTCACCACCCGGGTCACCGGAGCGGTCCGTCGCACCCCGGAGGCGAGCGCGACATCCGCACCGGCCATTTCGCGTGCGGTCCTGGACCGGCTGCGCGGGCACGGGCCGCCCGCGCACCGGGTGTGGCTGCCCCCGCTGGGGCGGCCTCCGGAGCTGCGCACCCTGCTCGGCGGCGCGGTGCCCACGCCCGCCGGCCTGACCGCCGTGCCCGTCGGCCTGGTCGACCACCCCTACGAGCAGCGCCGCACGCCACTGATGATCGATTTGTCCGGCGCCGCGGGCAACGTGGCGATCGTCGGTGGACCGCAATCGGGCAAGTCGACGGCGTTGCACACGCTCATCACCGCCCTCGCGGCCACGCATGACCCGAGCGAAGTGCAGTTCTACTGCCTGGATTTCGGCGGCGGGACGCTGTCGTCGGCGCGGACGCTTCCGCACGTTGGCGCGGTCGCCGGCAGGGCCGAGCCGCGGCTCGTCGGGCGGATCGTCGCCGAATGCGAGTCGGTCGTGCGACGGCGCGAGACCACGTTCGGTGCGCACGCGATCGGCTCGATCGCCGACTATCGCCGGCGACCCAACACGTCGGGCGGCGCGATCGATGATCCGTTCGGCGACGTCTTTCTCGTCATCGACGGCTGGGCAACCGTGCGCCAGGAATTCGAGACGCTGGAGGCTTCGATCACTGCCCTGGCGTCCCACGGGCTTTCGTTCGGTGTGCACGTGGTCTTGACGGCGTCGCGCTGGGCCGACGTCAGGCCGTCGCTGCGGGATCAGCTCGGCACCCGTGTCGAGTTACGGCTCGGCGATCCCGCCGACTCCGAACTCGACCGCAAGGCCGCTGCGCACGTCCCGCACGACAGCCCTGGCCGTGGCCTGTCCCGTGACGGGCTGCACATGGTGATCGCAACGCCCGTCGCCGAGGTGCCCGCCGGTGACTCGGTGGCGCCGCCGATACCGCTCTTGCCCGATCGCGTAGATCGTGAGGCCTTGGTGCGGCAGGCGGGAAGCGAGCTTGGTGCCCGGGTGTTGCTCGGCGTTCGGGAGCGCGACCTGCGGCCGGTGACAATCGATTTCGACGAGAAGCCGCATCTGGTGATCGTCGGCGACAGTGACTGCGGGAAGACCGCGACCCTGCGGACCTTGTGCCGGGAGCTTGTCCGGACGAAGACCGCCGCGCAAGCTCAACTGCTGATCGTCGACTTCCGGCGCGCGCTGCTCGGGGTCGTCGAGTCGGACCATCTCCGCGGGTACGCGATGTCGCCGGCCGCGTTGGCCGCGGCGCTGCCCGACCTGCTCGATCTTCTGCGCGCACGAATGCCGCCGCCCGACGCGAGCCAGGCCCAGTTGCGCACCGGCTCGTGGTGGTGTGGGCCGGACCTGTATGTCGTGGTCGACGACTACGACCTGGTCGCCTCCCCGGCGGGCAATGGGCTGGCGCCGATTATCGAATTCCTGCCCTATGCACAAGATTTGGGATTGCATCTCGTCGTCGCCCGGCGCGGCGGGGGAGCCGAGCGCGCGATGTTCGAGCCGGTGCTCGCGGGCCTGCGTGACCTCGGTTGCCTGTCCCTGATGATGAGCGGTTCTCCCGCCGACGGCCCGCCGTTCGGCCCCACGCGGCCGGTGCCATTGCCGCCGGGCCGCGGCATCCTGACCGGCCCTAACGGCGACGAGGACCTCGTCCAGGTGGCCTGGAGCCCACCGTGACCGAACACCGTCCCGTCATCGAGGCCGGGCCGGGCACCGTCCGCCGATTATGTTGCGGTACAGGAACAATCGACGAGGGCGAGACGGCCGACGCCATACGATCGGCCCTCGACGCGATCGACGACCGCGTCGCGCTGGTGGGGGAGCGGCCGATAACCGTCGATGCGCTGTGGGAAGCCGCGCTGCGGTCGGCAAGCTGCACATCGTCCGACGGTATGGTCGTCGTGCGCCCGTCCTGGTGGTCCTCCTCGCGCGTGGGTGTGCTGACCGCGGCCGCCGCCAGGGTGGCCGGTGAGGTGCGCACGCGCCCGCGATCGTGGTTGCTGGCGCAGGCATTTCGCGCGCAACGACCGGTGACGGTCGAGATCACCGAGCGGTTCGTGGTGATCACGGCGACGGAGGTGACCGCCGTGCCGCGTAACGCCGACCCGCAAGCCGTCGGCGAAGCCGTCGCGGATGTCATCGCCGACGCGGCCCCCGCGGCCGTGGTGATCGACACGCCGAGCACGGTCGCCGGGGCGTCGGCACTGGCGGCGTTGATCGCCGACGCGGTACGCGGAAGCGGCGGGACAACCCGAGATGTTCTGCAAATCAACGACCTTCGGCTCACCCGGCTGGCGCGGGCGGCCTTCCCGGCACGCTCGGCACCGCCGGGGCCGGGCTCCGCCGCACGCGCCACCGCCCGCCCATCGCGCGTGCGGACGCTGGGCGGACTGGGTGCCGCCGCCATCGTCGTCGCCGCGGCGGCGCCGGCCGCGATGTCGCCGAGCCGGCCCGGCGAGGCGCCCCCGAAGCGGGTCGACGCCGCGTCCACAACGTATTTGGTGGAAGGCCGGGTGGCGCTGTCGGTGCCGGCGACGTGGCCGACGCGACGGGTGGTCACCGGGCCGGGCTCGGCGCGGGTGCAGGTCACGTCTCCGGCGGACCCCGAGGTCGCGCTGCACATCACCCAGTCGCCGGTGGCCGCGGAGACGCTGAGCGGTACCGCCGAACGGCTCAAGCGCGCGATCGACGCCGAGCCCGCCGGGCTGTTTGTCGACTTCAACCCGTCGGGCACCAGCGCCGGCCGGCCGGCGGTGACCTACCGCGAGGTCCGCGCGGGTCATCACGTGCGCTGGACGGTGCTGCTGGACGGCCCCGTGCGAATCAGCGTCGGGTGTCAGAGCCGGCCGGGCGACGAGGGCGCCGTCCGCGATGTTTGCGAGCAGGCGGTCAGAACCGTCCACGCGATCGGATGACAAATTTCGTGGAACCGAACGAGCCCCGTCGCGGTCGTAATGGGTATGGCTGCACCAAACCCACTGAGCACCGACCTCGACCTGATGCGGTCGGTGGCGGGCACCACCGACGCCCGCAACGAGGAAATCAGGGCGATGCTGCAGGCGTTCATCGGCCGGATGAGCGGCGTGCCGTCGTCGGCGTGGGGCGGGCTCGCGGCCACTCGCTTCAAAGGCGTGATCGATCGCTGGAACGCGGAGTCGGTGCGGCTCTACCACGCCCTGCACGCCATCGCCGACACCATTCGGCACAACGCGGCCACCCTGCAGGAGGCCGGCCAGAGCCATGCCGACCGCATCGCCGCCGCCGGCGGAAACCTGTGAGGAGAGAGGATCCCCGTGGATTCGGTGTTGTCCTACAACTTCGGTGAAATCGAGTACTCGGTCCGCCAGGAGATTCACTCGACGTCGGCCCGTTTCAATGCCGCGCTCGACGAGCTCAGAGCGCGCATCGCGCCATTGCAGCAGCTGTGGACCAGCGAAGCGGCCGCCGCCTACCAGGCTGAGCAGCTGAAATGGCACCAGTCGGCGACCGCGCTCAACGAGATGCTGGTCGAGCTCGGAAATGCGGTCCGCGACGGCGCGGACGAGGTGGCCAACGCCGACCGCCGGGCGGCCGGCGTGTGGTCGCGGTAGCGGCCGACGAGACACCGCGCGGTTCGCGCCGCGCGTGAGACTGTGTGGTCCTGACGGGGGAGAGCCGTCGGGACCACACAGTCATTTTGACCTGCGGGGATGGCGGTCGGTAAGCTGCTCCGTTGGCGTGCGGTACGCCAGGGCCTCGGGTCAACGTCGGTCGCCGAGACCAGCCCCCGCCGCGAACGCCTGACCGGCACCCGGTCACACCGGGATCCACAGCCTCGGAACAGAGGCTCGCAGAGAAAGAGTGGTAAGCGCTGTGCCTACGTACACGCCAAAGGCGGGTGACACCACGAGGTCGTGGCACGTCATCGACGCCACGGACGTGGTGCTTGGCCGCCTTGCCGTCGCGGCAGCCAACCTGCTGCGCGGCAAGCACAAGCCGACGTTCACCCCCAACGTCGACGGCGGTGACTTCGTCATCGTCATCAACGCCGACAAGGTCGCCTTCAGCGGCCAGAAGCTGGACAAGAAGCTGGCGTACCGCCACTCGGGGTATCCCGGCGGTCTGAGCAGCCGCACCATTCGCGAGCTGATGGCCAAGCACCCCGACCGTGTCGTGGAGGACGCGATCGTCGGCATGCTGCCCAAGAACAAGCTCGCCCGGCAGATCGCGCGCAAGCTGCACGTCTACGCCGGCCCGACGCACCCCCACGTCGCACAGCAGCCCGTTCCGTACGAGATCAAGCAGGTGGCCCAGTGACCGAAACGACCGAGGCCCTGGAGAACCCAGAAAACCCGGACAACCCCGAGACCGCAGAGGAAACAGTGGCCGTCGCCGAGGTGACCGAAGCGCCGGTTGAGGCGTCGGAGACCGCCGCGGTCGCCGCGCCCGCCGAGTCCTACGTGTTCGAGCGGCCCATCCAGACCGTCGGCCGCCGCAAGGAGGCCGTGGTGCGGGTGCGCCTGGTGCCCGGCACCGGCAAGTTCAACCTGAATGGCCGCAGCCTGGAGGGCTACTTCCCCAACAAGGTGCACCAGCAGCTCATCAAGGCCCCGCTGGTCACCGTGGACCGGGTGGAGAGCTTCGACATCTATGCCCACCTGCACGGCGGCGGCCCCTCGGGCCAGGCCGGCGCGCTGCGCCTGGGCATCGCGCGGGCGCTGATCGTGGCCTCGCCGGACGACCGTCCCGCGCTGAAGAAGGCCGGGTTCCTCACCCGTGACCCGCGCGCCACCGAGCGCAAGAAGTACGGCCTGAAGAAGGCCCGCAAGGCGCCTCAGTACAGCAAGCGCTGATCAGCGGTCGCTTTCCGGCCACAACTTGGCATCGTGCTCCACAAGTTGTGGCCGGTTGCGGCGTGTCTGCACCCACCCGCGCCCGGTTTCGGCCACAAAGGAACGGGCACGTTAGGTGCTAGCCCGACAACTGTGAGAGGTTTGTTCGCATGGGTCGACTATTCGGCACCGACGGTGTCCGTGGGGTCGCCAATCGCGAGTTGACCGCCGAGCTGGCGCTGGCGCTGGGTTCCGCGGCCGCGCGGCAGCTGGCGAGCGCGGCGGCGCCGGGCCGCCGGGTGGCGGTGATCGGCCGCGATCCGCGGGCCAGCGGCGAAATGCTGGAGGCCGCGGTGATCGCCGGGCTGACCAGCCAGGGGGTCGACGCGCTGCGGGTCGGGGTGCTGCCCACCCCCGCGGTGGCCTACCTGACCGGCGCCTACGACGCCGACTTCGGGGTGATGATCTCCGCCTCGCACAACCCGATGCCCGACAACGGCATCAAGATCTTCGGGCCCGGCGGCCGCAAGCTCGACGACGGCACCGAGGACCGGATCGAAGCCTTGGTCGGGGAACCGGGGCTGCGCCCGGTCGGCGCCGGGATCGGCCGGGTCCTCGACGCCGAGGACGCGGCCGACCGCTACCTGCGTCACCTGAGCAAGGCCAGCACGCTGCGGCTCGACGGGTTGACCGTGGTGGTGGACTGCGCCCACGGCGCGGCGTCGGCGGTGGCCCCACGCGCCTACCGCGCGGCCGGCGCGCGGGTGATCGCGATCAACGCCGACCCCAACGGTCTCAACATCAACGACAACTGCGGCTCCACGCACCTGGATTCGCTGCGCTCGGCGGTCGTCGCGCACCGCGCCGACCTGGGCCTGGCGCACGACGGGGACGCCGACCGGTGCCTGGCCATCGACGCCGACGGCAATCTCGTCGACGGCGACCACATCATGGTGGTGCTCGCGCTGGCCATGCACGAGGCCGACGAACTGGCCTCCAGGACGTTGGTGACCACCGTGATGAGCAACCTGGGGTTGCATCTGGCCATGCGCTCGGCCGGAATCACGGTGCGCACCACCGGCGTTGGGGATCGCTACGTCGTGGAAGAGCTGCGGGCCGGCGACTACAGCCTCGGCGGCGAGCAATCCGGGCACATCGTGATGCCCGCGCTGGGCTCGACCGGGGACGGCATCGTCACCGGGCTGCGGCTGATGAACCGGATGGCGCAGACCGGCTCGTCGCTGGCCGACCTGGCCTCGGCGATGCAGACGCTGCCGCAGGTGTTGATCAACGTCACGGTCGCCGACAAGGCCACGGCCGCCGCGGCGCCGGCGGTGCGGTCCGCCGTCGGGCAGGCCGAGGCCGAGCTGGGCGATACCGGCCGAATCCTGTTGCGCCCGTCGGGAACCGAGCCCATGATCCGCGTGATGGTGGAGGCCCCCGAGGAGGACATCGCTGCGCGGATCGCCACCCGGGTCGCCGAAGCGGTCAGCGCCGCGCACTGATCCCGCGACGCCCGGAACCCCGACGCGCCTACCGGCGTCGGATTAGGCATGAAATTCGTTGGGGGAACACGGCCTGTCGCCGCCAGCACCCAGATCGACGCGTCGGCCACGCACCGGGTCGCTAACCAATTCGCCATGGCGGCGGAATTTCTCGACCGCGCGGTCAGCGATCACCTTGCCAGGCTGGCTTTCAGCGGCGCCTGCGCCGGGCGGGCGCACGCCGCGCGCGGCGACGCGCTGCGCGCCGAGTTGGGGCGCCTGACGGAGCAGGTGTCGCAGTGGTCGCGCGCGTCCACCGAGATCGCCGCCGCCCTGCGGTCCAGCGCCGAGCGCTACGCCGACGCCGAACTGTATGCCGCCGCGCGGATCGCGTAGCTCGTGGCCGACCGGTTGGATGTGGACGCGCGCCTCGCCGAGGGCCGGGTCGCCGTCGAGCACACCCAGACCTACGTGCAGGCCTGCCACGCGCTCGGGTACCAACATCCCGACCTGACAGCGCATCCCGCGCAGATCCGCGAATGGTATGCGAGCGAGGACGGACTCGACCTGCGCGCGCTCGACCGTGACTGCGCCGAGCTGCGGGCGGCCGGCGTGGTGGCCTCCGAAGCGCTGCGCATGCAGCGCGCCCAGGTGGCCGAGCTGGCCGCGGCGTGGACGGGCGCGGGCGGGGACGCCGCGGTGCAGCTGTTGCAGCGGCATTGCGACACCGCGGACGCGGTCGCCGCCGAACTGCGCGCGGCGGCCCAGCGGTGCGAGTCGCTGCGCGACAACCTGTGGCATCTGATCGATTCGAAAGTGGCGACGGCCATCGCCGTCGACGACCGCGCACAGACGCAGCGGCCGGCCTGGCTGGCCGCCGCCGCCACGGTCGCGGCCGCGGACCCGCGGGGCGCCGAGGATGTGGTGCGCCGGCAGGTGATTCCCTACGTGGACAACGACATTCGTGACGACTGGCTGAACGCGATGCGCTCCACCTCGGACGGGGTCCAGACGTCCTACGCAATGGTGATCGACAAGGCGGCCGCCGCCCCGGCGGCGCGGTTCGAGTTTCCCGGCGATCTCGGGACGAGCGTTGTCCCGGCGCAACTCGCCCCGCCGGTGGCAGCTGTGCCACCGCGGCTGGATGACCCGGCGGCGACGGTGGCGGCTGCGGCGCCGGCGCCGGTCGCCCCCACGCCGGTGCCGCCGGTGCCGCCACCGGACTGGGGAAGCGGACTCGGTGGGGCGTCGGGGGTGCCCGCCGGGGCTTTGGGCGACCTGGGCGGGCTCGGTAGTGGGCTCGGTAGTGGGCTCGGTGGCGGTGGGCTCGGTGGTGGGCTCGGCAGCGGGGGCGGCGGCGGGCTTCTCGGGCTGGCCGGCAGGATCGTCGATGCGATGGGCGATCTGCTCGGGTCGGCGGGCGACGGGGCGGACGTGTTCGGCGATTCGCCGGGCGGAAACGCCTTTGACGAGAACCCTTTTCACGCCGAGGATCCCGTCAACGCCGAGGACACCGGCGACGTCGCCGAGGACGAAGCCGCCGCCGAACCCGAGGGGGCCGACCCGGCGCAACCCGTCGGCGACGCGGGCCAACCCGAGGCCACTGGGCCCGATCAGCAAGCCCAACCGGTCGAGGCGCCGCCGGCCGACCCGACACCGGCCGAGACACCGGCCGAGCCTCCGGTTGAGCCGGCGCCCGCGGCCGCGCCCGCCGCCGATCCCGCGCCCCCCGCGGGCGAGGGGTCGACGCCGTGCGAGATTGCCGCGGACCAGCTTCCGCAGGCCGGGCAATGACGGCTCAGGGCTGCAGCCGCAGGGCTTCCTCGACGAAGCGCAGGGACTCGTCGCGGTCGGTGGCCTGCGGGCTCAACAACAGCGTGGTCACCCCGGCTTCGGCGAAGGCGGCCATGCGCTCGGCCACATACCCGGGCGGGCCGATCAGCGACATCCCCCGCACCAGCTCGTCGGGCACGGCGTCGATGGCCTCCTGCTTGCGGCCGGACAGATACAGCTCCTGGATCCGATCCGCGACCTCGCCGTACCCGTAGCGCGTCGCCAGATTGTGGTAGAAATTGCGGCCTTTGGCGCCCATCCCACCGATGTAGAGCCCGAGCTGCGGCTTGACCCAGGCCAGCCGCTCGTCGACGTCGTCCCCGATGGCCAGCGACGCGTGCACCATGACGTCGAGCGGACCCAGCGCGGGATCACGCTTGGCGGCGCCGGCGGCCAGCGCCTCACCCCAGATCCACGCGGCCTTCTCCGGAAGATAGAAGACCGGCTGCCAACCCTCGGCGATCTCGGCGGTGAGCTCGACATTCTTGGGGCCCAGCGCGGCGATGCTGATTGGAATACGTTCGCGCACAGGATGATTGATGAGTTGTAGCGGCTTGCCCAAACCCGTTCCGCGGTCGGCGGGCAGCGGTAACTGGTAGTGCTTGCCGGCGTACTGCACGCGTTCGCGGCGCCACACCTTGCGGCAGATCTCCACGATCTCGCGGGTACGGCCCAGCGGGGCGTCGAACGGAACCCCGTGAAAGCCCTCGATCACCTGCGGCCCGGAGGTGCCGATGCCGAGGCGGAATCGCCCGTCGGACACGAAATCCAGCCCCGCGGCCGTCATCGCCAGCAGCGACGGCGTGCGGATGTAGAGGGGAAGGACCCCCGACGCCAGTTCGACGGTGTTGGTCTTGGCGGCCAGGTATCCCAGCTGGCTGATGGCGTCGAACGAATACGCCTCGGCCACCACCGCAACCTCGATGCCGGACTTCTCGAGTTCGACGACGCGGTCCACGGCCTCGTGAAAGCCGCTCGAATAATTGAGAGCGATCCCGATTCGCATCCATGACACTTACCACGCGCCCGCGCGGGCCCGGACGCTCAGCCCGCCGAAGTACCCGTCCAGTACTCGGCGGCCAGGCGGATGTCGTTGCCGGTGCACGAGACTAACCGTCCGTGCCAGACTTCGGCGATCCAGCGGGCGTACAGCGCGTGCGCGCTTGCCACGAACTACCCGTCACTTCAGCAGGGCGACGATCTTTTCTTCCAGCGGAATTGCCTCGGCCTCGGGATCGAGGGCATCCGTCCCGGGCAGCTGCACGTCCGGGTCGGCGAACTCGCGATACTTTTTGTCGCCGCCGAGGGTGTAGAGCAGGTATCCGGTCAGCAGCGCCCGAACCGACCGCTGGGTGCGCCGGTGCGGGCCGGGCAGGCCGAGCACCGTGGCCAGCCGCCGGCGCTCGACCAGCCCACCGGGCTCGGCCTTGCTGACGATGCGCAGCGTCGCCGGCTCCCACGCCTCGGCAAGCGCCAGCGCGTTGGAAATCAGCGTCGCCCGGTCGCCCGGCGCGGTGAAGATCACTCCCGGCACCTTCAGCGTCGCGGCCGGCTGCTGGGCCGGCGGGCTGGTGACGCTGGGGAAAAGCGCCGCCACCGCCGCGGGCTTGGCGGGCATTCCGGCGGCGGCGAATACCGCGGCCGAGCCGCCGAAACCGTGACCGACCACGCCCAGCTTGGCGGGATGCACGCTGATCTTGCCCGGCCCGAGGCGCACACCCGACACGATGTCCAGGGCGGTGCCGAGATCGAAGGCGAAGTTCAGCACCGACGGGGCCACGCCCCGCTGGGTGTCCGGAGCGCCGGCCACGATGCCCCACGACGCCAGGTGCTCGAGCAGGTTCGAATACCGCGCGGCGCCGGCGAGCCAATCGTGGCCGAACGCCACCCCGGGCAGATTCAGGCCCTCCTCCGGGGTGTACACCACTCCCGGCAGACCGGCAAAAGCCAGGTCACCCCGCAAAACCCGGTGCGGACCGCGGCGGTGCAGAGCGGCGACAAGCTTGCGGATGCGGGCCACGCGTCGACGTTAGCGCATCACAATCGCACGCCCGCGAAGATGACTAGGCCGTGACCTCGATGACCCCCGCCCGCCACAGCGCCGCGTAGAGCTGGTGCAGCGTGGCGGTGAGCACGTGGGTGGTCATGTCCATCAAGGCGTTTCCGGAGCCCGTCGACGGCTGCCGGCGCGGCTTGGTGGCTTGTCGGGACGCCGGCGCCAGCGGGGCGGGCGTCACATCGTCGTACCGAACTGCGGTCATGATTGCCTCCCCATGGCGCATGGTGGTCGGTCGGAGCAAGTACGCATTTCAATGCGACCCGCTGCACAATTCCCGGTGAACAACCATCGACGACGGAATTCATGCGTCGGCGATAACGGGAAATCGAGGTAGCCAGAGCGTCCGGGCAGGCCTCACGCAGCTCGTCCTTCGGTCGGTGACGATCTTTGCTGACAATTCGAATACTAGGGGTGTTCATCGCGGCGGCGATGACGTGAACAAAAACGTCGCGCGCACATCAGGTGAAAGAATTCCCGGCGGTGATGACGGTGACGTGAATGGCGGGGGGCTGGGCAGGTTGGTCCGGGACGTCCCCTTCAGGCCGTCCCAGTAGCGGTGCCCGCGTCCCTTTCGGCGCAGGTGGGCGGCCTAACCATGGCGCCGGATTGCGGGTTCGGTGTCCCGCCTGCACTACCCTGGTCAGAATGTGCGGAATCGTCGGCTATGTCGGGCAGCGGCCCGCCTGTGACGTCGTCATGGCCGCGCTGCGCCGGATGGAGTACCGCGGGTACGACTCGTCGGGCATCGCGCTGGCGAACGGTGACGGCACCCTGACCGTGAGCCGCCGCGCCGGCCGGCTGGCCAACCTGGAAGACGCGGTCGCCCAGATGCCGCCGTCGTCCCTGACCGGCACCACCGGCCTGGGCCACACCCGGTGGGCCACCCACGGGCGCCCCACCGACCGCAACGCGCACCCCCACTGCGACGCCGCCGGCAAGGTCGCGGTGGTCCACAACGGCATCATCGAGAATTACGCGAACCTGCGCCACGAGCTCGAGGCCCAGGGCGTGGAGTTCGCCAGCGACACCGACACCGAGGTCGCGGTGCACCTGGTGGCGCAGGCCTACCGCCACGGCGAGACCGCCGGCGATTTCCCCGCGTCGGTGCTCGCGGTGCTGCGCCGCCTCGACGGCCACTTCACGCTGGTGTTCGCCAACGCCGACGACCCCGGCACCATCGTCGCCGCCCGTCGCTCCACCCCGCTGGTGCTCGGCATCGGCGACGGCGAGATGTTCGTCGGCTCCGACGTGGCGGCCTTCATCCCGCACACCCGCAACGCCATCGAACTCGGCCAGGACCAGGCCGTCGTGATCACCGCGAACGGCTACCGGATCACCGACTTCGACGGCAACGACGACCTGGGGCCCGGGGCATACCGCGAGTTCCACATCGATTGGGATCTGGCCGCCGCCGAAAAGGGTGGCTACGAGTACTTCATGCTCAAGGAGATCGCCGAGCAGCCCGCAGCCGTCGCCGACACCCTGCTGGGCCATTTCGTGGACGGCCGGATCGTCCTCGACGAGCAGCGTCTGAGCGATCAGGAACTCCGCGAGATCGACAAGGTGTTCGTGGTGGCCTGCGGCACCGCGTATCACTCCGGGCTGCTGGCGAAATACGCGATCGAGCACTGGACGCGGCTGCCGGTCGAGGTGGAGCTGTCCAGCGAATTCCGTTACCGTGACCCGGTTTTGGACCGCAGCACCCTGGTGGTCGCCATCTCGCAGTCCGGCGAGACCGCCGACACGCTCGAAGCCGTGCGCCACGCCAAGGAGCAGAAGGCCAAGGTGTTGGCCATCTGCAACACCAACGGCTCACAGATTCCGCGCGAGTGCGACGCGGTGCTCTATACCCGCGCCGGCCCGGAGATCGGGGTGGCGTCGACGAAGACGTTCCTGGCGCAGATCACCGCCAACTATCTCGTCGGCCTGGCGCTGGCGCAGGCCCGTGGCACCAAGTACCCCGACGAGGTCGCGCGGGAATACCACGAGCTGGAGGCCATGCCGGACCTCGTCGCGCGGGTCCTCGCGACGATCAAGCCGGTGGCCGCGTTGGCCTATCAATTCGCCCAGTCGCCGACGGTGCTGTTCCTGGGTCGCCACGTCGGCTACCCGGTGGCACTGGAAGGCGCGCTCAAACTCAAGGAATTGGCGTACATGCACGCCGAGGGATTCGCCGCCGGCGAACTCAAGCACGGCCCCATCGCGCTGATCGAGGACGATCTGCCCGTCATCGTCGTCATGCCGTCCCCCAAGGGGTCCGCGGTGCTGCACGCCAAGCTGCTGTCCAACATCCGCGAAATCCAGGCCCGCGGGGCGATCACCATCGTGATCGCCGAAGAAGGCGATGACACCGTGCGGCCCTACGCCGACCACTTGATCGAAATCCCCTCCGTGTCAACGCTTCTGCAGCCCCTGCTGTCGACGATCCCGCTTCAGGTGTTCGCCGCGTCCGTGGCCCAGGCGCGCGGTTATGACGTGGACAAACCGCGCAACCTGGCCAAGTCCGTCACCGTCGAGTAGGTAGCTCGCACCGCTTCGCGCGTATCGGCGACGGACCCGCGGTCGATCCATTACATTGCCCTGGGAAAGCCTTTCGGCCAGGAGGTCGAGGCTGCGTCCGTGCGGGAGGAAGTATGCGATCGGGCGGCATCAGATTCGGCGTCGTAGGTGTTGTCGTGCTCGTCCTCGCGGTCTACGCCGGGTCGATTTTGACGTACGCCCAAAGCGATACGGTCCGGCGACTGGATGGATCAACCCCGGTGGTGAGCAGCGACCAGCCGTCGGCGACGATCAACGTGGAAGAGATGCAGTCGAACAACAGCGTGCTCGCCGTCAACCTCGCCTTCAATCCCGGATCGGCGTTGCTGGATCCGAAAACCCACCACCTCAAGGAGGATCTCAGCCTTCGGGTCAGATCCTCGGCGATGCCGTCGCGGCACACCTGGACCAAGGGCATGCTTCCCGGGCTCATGGCGATCCCGCTGACCATCGCCGGTCAGATCGAGCGCTGGCCCTTCGACCAATACCGCTCGGGGCTGATCGAAGTCGAGATCTTCTACGGCCCCGATACCGACCGGGCGCCCGACCACGTGCCCGTCACCTTCATCGACCACCTCTCGGGGTGGCAACTCACCGCGACCAGGTCCCAGGCGGACGGCCCGTACCGGCTGCACGTGCGGCGGTCGCTGAGCACCGCGGCGTTCGCGATCGTCATCCTCGGCGTGCTGATCACGATCGCCAGTCTGGCTCTGTTCGTTGCGATTCAGACCGCGCGGGACCGGCGGCCGTTCCAGCCGCCGATGACGACGTGGTACGCGGCGATGCTGTTCGCGGTGGTGCCGCTGAGAAACGCGCTACCCGGCTCACCACCCTTCGGCAGCTGGGTCGACATCACCGTCGTGATCTGGGTCCTGCTCGCGTTGGCGGTCTCGATGGTGCTCTACATCGGTTGCTGGTGGCGACATCTCAATCCGCCGGTGCTCGCTGCGGCGCCGGCGCCCGCGGAGCCCGCACCGTCGAGTAGCTGAGGGCGGCGGCGTGTTAGCCGCCGAAGTCGTACGGGCGCGGCGCCCCGCGTGCGAAGGTTGATGTCGTGGCGCATGCATCGGTTCGGGCACGAGTGCGCAGCATGACGCTGACGGTGTGGCATTTCGTCAGCACTGCGCCGCTGACCTACGGCTGGCTGTTGGTGCTGATGGTCACGACGATCATCCAGAACCACCTCACCGGCCGCCAGTTGCATTCGGTATTGCTGCACCGCTCCACCAACATTCACGAGTTGGGCAAAAACCCGCTCGACGTATTGTTCTCCAGCCTGCTGTGGATTGACGGGAAGAACTTCGAGCCCTACCTGCTGCTGTTCACCCTGTTTCTCGCGCCGGCCGAACATTGGCTCGGCCAGCTGCGCTGGCTCACTGTGGGTTTGAGCTCTCACATCCTCGCCACCTACATCAGCGAGGGCATCCTCTACTTCGCGATCGAGGAACGCGATGCGTCGCAACGGCTCGTGCACGCGCGCGACATCGGGGTCAGCTATTTCCTGGTCGGCGTGATGGCCGTGCTGGCCTACCACATCGCGAGGCCCTGGCGCTGGGGCTATCTCGGGGTGCTGTTCGTCATCTTCGGTTTCCCGTTGATCACCATGGACCGCGTCGAGCTGGACTTCACCGCGATCGGGCATTTCGCCTCGATCCTCATCGGCCTGTGCTTCTACCCGATGACCCGCACACGCTCCAAACGCAGCCGGCAACTGAGTCCCGCGCGCCTCAAGGCCATGGCGCGCCGCAGCATCCCCCCGGCGGACCCCGGCTGATGTCGGGCCGCAGCGAAAGCTGGTGGGCGCCAAGCCCCCGCGATGGCGACACGTAATCTGGCTCTGATGCGGCATTACTACTCCGTAGATGCGATCCGCCAGGCCGAGGCGCCGCTGCTGGCCAGCCTGCCTGACGGCGCCCTGATGCGGCGCGCCGCCTACGGGCTGGCCACCGAGATCGTCGGCGAGTTGGCGGCCCGCACCGGCGGGGTGGCCGGGCGGCGGGTCTGCGCGGTCGTCGGCTCCGGAGACAACGGCGGCGACGCGCTGTGGGCGGCCACCTTCGTGCGGTGTCGCGGCGCGGCCGCCGACGCGATCCTGCTCAACCCGGAGCGCACGCACCGCAAGGGGCTGGCGGCGTTCCGCAGGGCGGGCGGCCGGATCGTCGAAAGTGTCTCGACCGCAACCGATCTCGTCATCGACGGGGTGGTGGGCATCTCCGGCTCCGGAGCCCTGCGGCCCGCCGCGGCCGAGGTGTTCGCCGCCGTCGATGACGCGAGGATCCCCGTGGTCGCCGTCGACATCCCCAGTGGCGTCGACGCGGCGACCGGGACCACCAGCGGTCCCGCGGTGCGCGCCGTGCTGACCGTCACCTTCGGCGGGCTCAAACCCGTGCACGCGCTCGGCGACTGCGGGCGGGTGCGGTTGATCGACATCGGCCTGGACCTGCCGGACACGGACGTGCTGGGCTTCGAGGCCGCCGACGTGGCGGCACGCTGGCCGGTGCCGGGTCCCCACGACGACAAGTACACGCAGGGCGTCACGGGCGTGATGGCCGGCTCGTCGACGTATCCGGGCGCCGCCGTGCTGTGCACCGGCGCCGCGGTCGCGGCGACCTCCGGGATGGTCCGCTACGCCGGCAGCGCGCACCGCGAGGTGCTCGCGCACTGGCCTGAGGTGATCGCCTCGCCCGGCCCCGGGTCGGCGGGGCGGGTGCAGTCCTGGGTGGTCGGGCCGGGGTTGGGCACCGACGACGCCGGGGCGGCGGCGCTGTGGTTCGCGCTCGAAAGCGACCTGCCGGTGATCGTGGACGCCGACGGCCTGACGATCCTGGCGGCCCATCCCCAGTTGGTGGCCGATCGCAGCGCGCCGACGGTGCTGACTCCGCACGCCGGTGAATTCGCGCGCCTAGCGGGTAGTCCCCCCGGGGATGACCGGGTGGGTGCGTGCCGCAAGCTGGCCGAGGCGTTCGGCGCCACGGTGCTGCTCAAGGGGAACGTCACGGTCGTCGCCGAACCGGGCGGTCCGGTCTATCTCAGTCCGGCCGGGCAGTCGTGGGCGGCCACCGCCGGCTCCGGCGACGTGTTGTCCGGCATGATCGGCGCGCTGCTGGCGGCGGGCCTGCCGCCGGGCGAGGCGGCCGCGGCGGCGGCCTTCGTCCACGCCGACGCGGCGGCGCGCTCGGCCGCCGACCCGGGCCCCGGCGACGCGCCCACCTCCGCGTCACGCATGGTGCCGCACATCCGAGCCGCCCTGGCCGCCCTGTAGACCTATCGAGAGGATTCCCCAGTGCCACAACACCCTTCACTGCCCGCGCACTCCATCGCCCCCGCCTACACCGGCCGGCTGTTCACGGCCCCGGTCCCGGCGCTGCGGATGCCCGACGAATCGATGGACCCCGACGCCGCCTACCGCTTCATCCACGACGAGCTGATGCTCGACGGGAGCTCGCGGCTGAACCTGGCCACCTTCGTCACCACCTGGATGGACCCCGAGGCCGGGAAGCTGATGGCCGAGACGTTCGACAAGAACATGATCGACAAGGACGAGTACCCGGCGACCGCGGCCATCGAGCAGCGCTGCGTGTGCATGGTGGCCGACCTGTTCCACGCCGACGGCCTGAACGACGCCGACCCCTACAGCGCGTGCGGGGTGTCCACGATCGGCTCCAGCGAGGCGGTGATGCTGGGCGGCCTGGCGATGAAGTGGCGCTGGCGCCAGAAGATCGGCAAAGACTGGAAGGGCCGCACCCCGAACCTGGTGATGGGGTCCAACGTCCAGGTCGTCTGGGAGAAGTTCTGCCGCTACTTCGACGTCGAGCCCCGCTACCTGCCGATGGAGGAGGGGCGCTACGTCATTACCCCGGAACAGGTGGTCGACGCCGTCGACGAGAACACCATCGGCGTGGTGGCGATCCTGGGCACCACCTACACCGGTGAGCTGGAGCCCGTCGCCGACATCTGCGGCGCGCTGGACAAGGTGGCGGCCGGCGGCGGTGTGGACGTCCCGGTGCACGTCGACGCCGCCAGCGGCGGGTTCGTGGTGCCGTTCCTGCACCCCGAACTCAAGTGGGATTTCCGGCTGCCCCGGGTGGTGTCGATCAACGTCAGCGGCCACAAGTACGGGCTGACCTATCCCGGCGTCGGGTTCGTGGTGTGGCGCAGCAAAGAATACCTGCCCGACGACCTGGTGTTTCGGGTCAACTATCTCGGCGGCGACATGCCGACCTTCACCCTGAACTTCTCGCGCCCCGGAAACCAGGTGGTCGGCCAGTACTACAACTTCCTGCGGCTCGGTCGGGAGGGCTACACCAAGGTCATGCAGGCGCTGTCCGGGACGGCGCGCTGGCTGGGGGAGCAGCTGCGGGTCAGCGAGCACTGCGAACTGGTCTCCGACGGCTCCGCGATCCCTGTGGTCGCCTTTCGGCTGTCCAAGGACCGCGGCTACACCGAGTTCGATGTCTCCCACGAGCTGCGGACCTACGGCTGGCAGGTGCCCGCCTACACCATGCCGGACAATGCCACCAATGTCTCGGTGCTGCGCATCGTGGTGCGCGAGGGGCTCTCGGCCGACCTGGCCCGGGCGCTGCACGACGATGCCGTCTCGACGCTCAGCTCGCTGGACAAGCTCAGGCCCGGCGGCCACTACGCGGATCAGCACTTCGCGCACTGAGGCCGCCGCGCCGAGCGTCGAGTTGTGGCGCCGATCACGCCGAAATCGCGCCGACAAGTCCACGCTCGGCGGCGTGCTGCGCGGTTCTGGGACAATGGCGGCCATGACCGGGCGGGCCGCTGCGCCGATATCCCTGACACCGGGCCTCCTCGCCGAGGCCCTGGTCGACCTGGGCGCGATCAAGCACAACGTGCGGCTGCTGTGCGAGCAGGCCGGCGGCGCGCAGGTGATGGCCGTCGTCAAGGCCGACGGTTACGGCCACGGGGCCGGCCGGACGGCACGCGCCGCGCTGGCCGCGGGGGCCGCCGAGTTGGGTGTCGCCACCGTCGACGAGGCATTGGCGCTGCGCGCCGACGGCGTCACCGCGCCGGTGCTGGCCTGGCTGCACCCGCCCGGCGTCGACTTCGGGCCCGCGCTGCTGGCCGACATCCAGATCGCCGTGTCGTCGGAGCGCCAGCTCGACGAGCTGCTGGACGCGGTGCGCCGCACCGGCCGGACCGCGACGGTGACCGTCAAGGTCGACACCGGGCTGAATCGCAATGGCGTACCGCCGGCGCACTATCGGTCGATGCTGACCGCGCTGCGCCGCGCCGTCGCCGAGGACGCCGTCGTGCTGCGCGGGCTGATGTCCCACATGGTGTACGCCGATCAACCCGCCAACCCGGTCAATGACCTTCAGGCCCAACGGTTTACCGACATGCTGGCCCAGGCGCGCGATGAGGGGGTGCGCTACGAGGTGGCGCACCTGTCGAACTCGTCGGCCACGATGTCGCGTCCCGACCTGGCCTTCGACATGGTGCGCCCCGGCATCGCGGTATACGGGCTGAGCCCGGTGCCCGAGCTCGGCGACATGGGTCTGATCCCGGCCATGACGGTGAAATGCCCTGTGGCACTGGTGAAATCGATACGGGCGGGCGAGAGCGTGTCCTACGGGCACACCTGGACCGCGCAGCGCGACACCACCCTGGCGCTGCTGCCGGTCGGCTACGCCGACGGCATCTTCCGGTCCCTGGGCAACCGGCTGGAGGTGTTGATCAACGGCCGGCGCCGACCGGGGGTCGGACGGATCTGCATGGATCAATTCGTCGTCGACCTGGGCCCCGGCCCCACCGATGTCGCCGAGGGCGACGAGGCGATCCTGTTCGGGCCCGGTCGCAATGGCGAACCCACCGCACAGGACTGGGCCGATCTGCTCGGCACCATCCACTACGAAGTGGTGACCAGCCCCCGCGGCCGGATCACCAGGACCTACCGCGAGGCGCACACCGTTGCGCCCTGAGGGATCCCGCAAGCGCTACAAGGGCAGGGCATGGCTTGCGGGGGGTGCGGGGCTGACGGCCATCGCCACCATCATCGGAGCCTCGGCCCGCCGGTCGATCACCCAGCGCGCCACGGTCGAAGATCCTTACGCCCATGAGGATTTCAACAGGCTCGAGGACGACCACAGCCTGGTGGTGACCACGCCCGACGGCGTGCCGCTCGCGGTCCGCGAAGCCGGCCCGGCCGACGCGCCGTTGACCCTGGTGTTCGTGCACGGATTCTGCCTGCAGATGGGCGCCTTCCACTTTCAGCGGACCCGGCTGCCCGAACAGTTGGGCCCCGACGTGCGGATGGTCTTCTACGATCAGCGTGGGCACGGCCGATCCGGCGAGGCCGCGCCCGAGACCTACACGCTGACCCAACTCGGCAAGGATCTGCAAACCGTGCTGAACGCGGTGGTGCCGCGCGGAATGATCGTGTTGGTGGGCCACTCGATGGGCGGCATGACGGTGTTGTCGCACGCGCGCCAGTTCCCCGAAGAGTACGGGCGCCGAATCGTGGGCGCGGCGCTGATTTCCTCGGCGGCCGAAGGGGTCGCGCGGTCCCCGCTGGGTGAGATCCTGAAAAACCCTGCGCTGGAAGCGGTCCGGGTCGCCGCGCGGTCCGCGCCGAACCTGATGCATCGCGGCCGCAATGTATCCCGCTCGCTGATCGGCCCGGTGCTGCGGGCCGCCTCCTACAGCGACCTGCAGGTCAGCCGGAGCCTGGACGCGTTCTCGCAGCGGATGATGAACAGCACGCCGATACCCACCATGGTGGGATTTCTGGACGCGTTGGAAGAACATGACGAAACCGCGGGGCTGTGGACACTGCTGCGGATCCCGACCCTGATCGCCTGCGGCGACCACGACCTGCTCACCCCGGACGAGTATTCGCGAAAGATGGCCGCCGGCCTGCCGCAGTCCGAGCTGGTCATCGTCGTCGGCGCGAGTCACCTGGCGCTGCTGGACAAGCCGGAAGCCATCAACGGCGGCCTGGTGCGGCTGGTCAGGCGCGCCACCCCGACCAAGGCGGCGCTGAGGCTGCGGCGGATACGAGAAAGGCTGCGGCGCCGTGGGTCAATGTGATGGCGGTGAGGGCATCGCGACCTGTGAGCGCGTCGAGGACACGATCGCGTTGGGGGCCCGGCTCGGTGAGCGGCTGCGGGCGGGTGACGTGGTGGTGCTCTCCGGTCCGCTCGGCGCGGGAAAGACGGTGCTGGCCAAGGGGATTGCGGCGGCGATGGACGTCGACGGCCCGATCACCTCGCCGTCCTACGTGTTGGCGCGGGTGCACCCGCCGCGGCGGCCTGGCGCCCCGACCATGATTCACGTCGACATGTACCGGCTGCTCGACCACACCGACCACCAAGGCGCCGACCTGCTCGCGGAGCTCGATTCGCTGGACTTGGACAGCGATCTCGACGACGCTGTCGTCGTGGTGGAATGGGGTGAAGGGCTGGTCGAGCGCCTCGCGGAACGGCACCTGGACATCCGGCTGGAGCGCATCAGCGGATCCGACGTGCGGATCGCGACCTGGCGGTGGGCCACCAGGGCCGGCAGCGCCACGAGCGGGGCGGACTCATGAGCATCCTCGTGCTGACCCTCGACACCTCCACCCCGGCGGTGACGGCCGGCATCGTGCGGCGCGAGGACCTGTCCGTGCCGGCGCAGCGGGTCACCGTCGACGCCCGGGCCCACGCCGAACGGCTCACCCCGAATGTGGTTGCCGCCCTGGCGGATGCGGGGCTGACGATGGCCGACCTCGACGCCGTCGTGGTGGGCTGCGGCCCGGGGCCGTTCACCGGTCTGCGGGCCGGGATGGCGACCGCCGCCGCCTACGGGCATGCGCTGGGCATCCCGGTGTACGGCGTGTGCAGCCTGGACGCCATCGGCGTGCAAACCACCGGGGACGCGCTGGTGGTCACCGACGCCCGTCGGCGCGAGGTCTACTGGGCCCGCTACCGCGACGGCATACGGACCGGCGGGCCGGGGGTTGATGCCCCCGCCGACGTCGACCCCGGCAACGCGCAGACGGTGGCCGGCTCGCCCGAACACGCGGCCATATTCGGCCTGCCGGTGTGCGAGCCCGCGTACCCGACGCCGGCCGGACTTGTTGCCGCGGTGGGGGATTGGTCCGATGACCCGGCTCCGCTGGTTGCCCTGTACCTGCGTCGTCCCGACGCCAAACCCCTGGCGGCGCGGCAATGATCGCCGAGCCCGTGACCGTCGGCGCGTTGACGCGGGCCGACGCGCCGCGCTGCGCCGAGCTGGAGGCGCAGCTCTTCGACGGCGACGACCCGTGGCCCGCGGCGGCGTTCAACCGGGAATTGGCAAGCGCCCACAACCATTACGTGGGCGCGCGCGTCGGCGAAACGCTCGTCGGCTACGCCGGCATCTCACGGTTGGGCCGCACGCCGCCCTTCGAGCACGAGGTCCACACCCTCGGCGTGGACCCCGCCTACCAGGGGCAGGGCATCGGCCGCCGGTTGCTCGACGAGCTGTTGACGTTCGCCGACGGCGGTGTCGTGTACCTGGAAGTGCGCACCGACAACGAGCCGGCCATCGGGCTGTATCGCAGCGTCGGGTTCGAGCAGGTCGGCCTGCGCCGCCGCTACTACCGCGTCAGCGGCGCGGACGCGTACACCATGCGGAGGGAGGCGCGGCGCACATGACGACCATCTTGGCCATCGAAACCTCGTGCGACGAAACGGGAGTCGGCATCGCGCGGCTGGGCGCCGACGGCACCGTCACCCTGCTGGCTGACGAGGTGGCGTCCAGCGTCGACGAACACGTGCGGTTCGGCGGCGTGGTCCCCGAGATCGCCTCCCGCGCACACCTGGAGGCGCTGGGGCCCGCCATGCGCCGCGCGCTGTCGACCGCCGGCCTGGACAAGCCCGACATCGTCGCGGCCACCATCGGGCCCGGGCTGGCCGGCGCCCTGTTGGTGGGAGTCGCTGCGGCCAAAGCCTATTCGGCCGCATGGGACGTCCCGTTCTATGCGGTGAACCATCTGGGCGGGCACCTGGCCGCCGACGTCTACGAGCACGGGCCGCTGCCCGAGTGCGTGGCGCTGCTGGTCTCGGGCGGCCACACCCACCTGTTGCATGTGCGGTCGCTCGGCGAGCCGATCGTCGAGCTGGGCAGCACCGTCGACGACGCGGCCGGCGAGGCCTACGACAAGGTGGCGCGGCTGCTGGGGCTGGGCTACCCGGGCGGCAGGGTGCTCGACGAGTTGGCCCGCACCGGTGACCGCGACGCGATCGCCTTCCCGCGCGGCATGACCGGGCCGCGCGACGACCCCTACGCGTTCAGCTTCTCCGGCCTCAAGACGGCCGTGGCACGGCACCTGGAAAGCCACCCGGACGCGGTGAACGCCGATGTCGCGGCTGGCTTCCAGGAGGCCGTGGCCGACGTGCTGACCCGCAAGGCCGTGCGCGCCGCGACGGACCTCGGCGTCTCGACACTGCTGATCGCGGGGGGAGTGGCCGCGAATTCGCGCTTGCGGGAACTGGCGGAGCAGCGCTGCGCGGCGGCCGGGCTGACGCTGCGCATCCCCAGGCCGCGGCTGTGCACGGACAACGGGGCGATGATCGCCGCCTTCGCCGCGCATCTGGTGGCGGCCGGGGCGCCGCAATCCCCGCTGGACGCGCCTAGCGACCCCGGCCTGCCGGTGGTGAAGGCGCAGGTCAGCTGATCGCTGACGGCGAACATGCGGGAAGCAGCAGGGTGCCCTTGAGTGCTAGCACTCCCGTGTATAGAGTGCTAGGTGGCAATCGGCCAAGCCCTGTGTCGGCACCCGCGACGACGGCGCTCGGGCCTGGACGAATGCCGAACACCTGATAATTCGGCAGGTTCGGGCGAGCCCCGGACCGGCCATCAACTCCGGTCCGGGCGCGTCCCGGACCCGACCCAAACACTGGAGGGCTCCAATCGTGGCGAAGGTGAACATCAAGCCACTCGAGGACAAGATTCTCGTGCAGGCCAACGAGGCCGAGACCACGACCGCGTCCGGTCTGGTCATTCCCGACACCGCCAAGGAGAAGCCGCAGGAAGGCACCGTCGTCGCAGTCGGCCCCGGCCGGTGGGACGAAGACGGCGAGAAGCGCATCCCGCTGGACGTCTCGGAGGGCGACACCGTCATCTACAGCAAGTACGGCGGCACCGAGATCAAGTACAACGGCGAGGAGTACCTGATCCTGTCGGCACGCGACGTGCTGGCTGTCGTCTCCAAGTAAGGACCGTGTCCCGCCCCGGCGATCCCCGCGTCCGCGCGGGTGATTTCCGGGGCGGCATGCGTTTTGGCTGGTTTGAATTGCCCGGCTCCGCAGCAGGACGGTTTCCCGTCGTGCGTCGTCGCCGGACGGAAGGAGACTGATGAGCAAGATTATTGAGTACGACGAAACAGCGCGCCGCGCCATCGAGGCGGGCGTGAACACGCTCGCCGACGCGGTACGGGTGACATTGGGGCCCCGCGGCCGGCATGTGGTGCTGGCCAAGGCATTCGGCGGTCCCGCGGTCACCAACGACGGCGTCACCGTCGCGCGTGAGATCGACCTGGAAGACCCGTTCGAGAACCTGGGCGCCCAGCTGGTGAAGTCGGTGGCGACCAAGACCAACGACGTCGCCGGCGACGGCACCACCACGGCCACCGTGCTGGCCCAGGCGTTGGTCAAGGGTGGCCTGCGCCTCGTTGCTGCCGGCGCCAATCCCATCGAACTCGGGGCGGGAATTTCCAAGGCCGCCGACGCGGTGTCCGAGGCGCTGCTGGCGTCGGCCACCCCGGTCTCCGGCAAGGACTCGATCGCCCAGGTGGCGACCGTGTCGTCGCGCGACCAGCTCCTCGGTGAGCTCGTCGGCGAGGCGATGACCAAGGTCGGCACCGACGGCGTGGTCAGCGTCGAGGAATCCTCCACGCTGAGCACCGAGCTCGAGTTCACCGAGGGCGTCGGGTTCGACAAGGGCTTCCTGTCGGCATATTTCGTCACCGACTTCGACGCGCAGCAGGCCGTGCTGGACGACCCGGTGATCCTGTTGCACCAGGACAAGATCAGCTCGCTGCCCGACCTGCTGCCCATGCTGGAAAAGGTCGCCGAATCGGGCAAGCCGCTGCTGATCATCGCCGAGGACATCGAGGGTGAGCCGCTCGCGACCCTCGTCGTGAACTCCATCCGCAAGACGCTCAAGGCCGTCGCGGTCAAGGCGCCGTTCTTCGGCGACCGCCGCAAGGCGTTCCTCGAGGACCTGGCGATCGTGACGGGCGGTCAGGTGATCAACCCCGACGCCGGCCTGCTGCTGCGCGAGGTCGGCACGGACGTGCTGGGCTCGGCGCGGCGCGTGGTGGTCAGCAAGGACGACACCGTCATCGTCGACGGCGGCGGCGCCAAGGACGCGGTGGCCAACCGCATCAAGCAGCTGCGCGCCGAGATCGAGTCCACCGACTCCGACTGGGACCGCGAGAAGCTGCAGGAGCGGCTGGCCAAGCTGGCCGGCGGCGTCGCCGTGATCCAGGTGGGCGCCGCCACCGAGACCGCGCTCAAGGAACGCAAGGAAAGCGTCGAGGATGCCGTCGCGGCCGCCAAGGCCGCCGTCGAGGAGGGCATCGTCGCGGGCGGCGGCTCGGCGCTGCTGCAGACCCGCAAGGCGCTTCAGGAGCTGCGCGGCTCGCTGTCCGGCGATCAGGCGCTCGGCGTCGACGTCTTCTCCGAGGCGCTGGCGGCCCCGCTGTACTGGATCGCCACCAACGCCGGGCTCGACGGCGCGGTCGCGGTGCACAAGGTGACCGAGCTGCCCAACGGGCACGGGCTGAACGCGGACAAGCTCACCTACGGTGACTTGATCGCCGACGGCGTCATCGACCCGGTCAAGGTCACCCGCTCGGCGGTGCTCAACGCGGCGTCGGTGGCCCGGATGGTGCTGACCACCGAGACGGCGATCGTCGAAAAGCCGGCCGAGGAAGCCGATGACCACGGCCACGGTCATCACCACCACTGAGTAGCAACGGAATACCCCCGGGTCGAGCGCCCGGGGGTATTTTCGTTCCGAAGTCCGTACGTCGGAACGACCCGAAGAGGACAACCTCATGGGAAAGCCCACGCCATATCAATATTCCGTTGTCGTCCCGCTTCCCGAGGATGACGAGATCGCCCGCGCGGCCGGTGACGGGTATGACCCCGATACGGCGCTCAATGTGATGAAGATGATGAGCGGCACCGGAGACTTCTTCCCGGCGCTCGCCGGCATGGTGAATGCCGTCTTCGGTGAGCGCGACATCGACGCGAAGCACCGCGAGGTCATCATTCTGCGCGCGGCCTCGGTGCTCAACTGCCCGTATGAGTGGCAGGCGAACGAACAGATGGCCCGCAACGCGGGCCTCACGACGTCAGAAATCGAAACGATCGCCGAGGATGGCGATCTGCAAAGCCTCGATGCTCACTATCAGCTGTTGATCGCGGCCACCGACGAGCTCCTCAAGTCCGGCACCCTCACCGATCGGACTCTGCAAGCCCTTCTCGACACGTTCGGGATCACGACGACACGCAAATACATTGCCACCATCGGCTGGTTCAGCATGTTGAGTCTGTTCCTCAACGGCACCAGGGTCCCCATGGAGACAACGGACAAGATCGGCGAGCGCACCTCGCCCCTCGGGTGAGGACGCGGCTGCGGTCCGGCACCACCGAGACGGTGGTGGTCGACGAGCCGAGCGTGGGGCTAATGTACGAAATCCCAACGGGTTTCGTGCACAGGCCCCACCGTCGGCGCAATTTCGCCGCCGCGGCGCGCTTTAGAACTTGGAACCCAATCCCGCGATCAGGTTGATGGTGACCGCCAGGACGACCGCGCCGAGCAGGTAGGACAGCAGCGCCTGGCGCAGCACCGTCGCCCTGATCGATGCCAACCCGATCTCGGTGTCTGACACCTGATAGGTCATGCCGACGGTGAAGGCCACATACGCGAAGTCGCGAAAGCAGGGTCGCTCCGGGTCGTGGAAGTTGATTCCGCCCGGCTCGTCCGAGTAATACAGCCGCGCGTAGTGCACGGTGAACAGCGTGTGCACGGCAAACCAGGATGCCGCGACGGTCAGGACGCCGAGGACGGCGGCTTCCACGGCGCCGGGGCCCGAGCGCGACGCCGCGGCCACCACGTAACCGACCCCGCCCAGGCTCGCGACGCTGGCCGACACGATGACCGCGTCGGCGACCCAGCGGGTGGGGTCCTCCTTCGTCACGTATCTGCAGGTTTGGTCGGCATCCATTCCGCCGAGAAGCAGCCGCGTCCACACCACATAGACTCCGGCGGTCACGATCCAGCCGGCCAGCGCGAATCGCCAGCCGACCGTGTTGCCCACCACGAGGGCGACGGCGACTCCGAGCACGGCCGCCACCGCTATCCGAGCCGCGACCGTGTCGCGAAAGAACTCAGCGAGGGATTTCACAATCCCGACCTAAGCACGAGCGCTGGCCATCCGGTACCGCGATGACGTCGGTCGTCATGGCCCGACGATGACCCCGACGATGACGATGACCACGCCGACCAAGACCGCCAGCGACAGCGTTATCAACAGAAAGCTGACAACGCCTTCCTTGGCCGCCGAGGCCTGGTGATCGCCCGCCGCGATGGGCGCGAATCTGCGACCGGCGCCCCACACCGCCGCGAGCAGAGTGGCCAACCAGTTCGCGTAGCCGGCATACACGATCAGCGCGACCGCCGCGATTCCCCACGCGTGGGGCACGTGGACGTGTGGCCAGAGCAGACCGAGCAACACGAGGAACATGCCGTTGAGCAAAGCCTCGAGGTGGCTCGACAGCGCCATGCGCGCGTTCTTCATCGCGGGCGCGGCGAGCCCGGTGAGCAGCCCGAGCAGGAACAGCACCAGGCCCAAGGTGAACAGCGCGGTCTGCATCTCAGAACGGTAATCCGGCCGCCGCGGGGGCGCGGGTGTTTCGGCTCAGCGCGTCAGCGGGTGCCCGGCGGCAGGCTGGGCGGGGTCGTCACGGTCGTGGTCGTCGTGGAGGTGGTGGCCGGGGTGCTGGTGACCGTGACGGTGCTCGTGCTGGTGCTCGTCGACGGCGGTGGCACGACGACGGTGGCGGTGCTGGTGGTGACGCTGGTCGTCGACGAGGTCGTCGTCGCCGACGCCGCGGCGATCACACCGCAGGCGATGCGCTTGCTCGACTCGGCGGTGGGGCCGCTGCCCAAGTTGTCGGCGCTCTGGTGCAGGATCAGCGCGCTGCCCGAGCTGTTTCGCAGGTCCGCGGCGGTGAACGAGTTGCTGGTGGTGACCAGCTTCGCCGAGCCGTCGGAACGCACCTGCAGCGCGGTCAGGTCGCCGCTGGCGGGGTAACCCGTGTGGTTCGCCGCCTGGTAGACGCTTCCCGCGGAGTCGAAGTCGCCCTCGCACTTGCCGACCGAGTGGATTTGCAGCCCATGGAAACCGGGGCTCAGCACCTGATTGGGGCCGGCTTCCACGGTCACCGTCGCGTAGCCGTTCGCGAACTCGAAGGTGGCGTTGGCGACCGGGCTCCCGTCGGCGGTCTTGAGCTGGGTGGTCAGCCTCTCGGTGCCGGGGGCCGGGCTGGTCAGCGGCGACGTATTGGGTTGGCTGCTCTGCTGGTTCGCGCAGGCGGCCAGCGGTGCGATGGTCGCGGCAAGCGCCGCGGCCGCGAGGACTACACCGTTATTCATGGGCGGTGCTTACCCGATTCGCCGATTTCAAAACGAGTATCACGCGGCTCACAGCGAACTCAGCAGGGCGGCGCGACCGCGCACGCGGAGCCTGTTGAGCGTCGACTGACGCAACCGGGCGATGCGCTCGACCATCCGGTTTCCGAGGCGCTCGAGCATCTCCTCACTCAAATCTATTGGGGCCGGGCACAAGTCGCGCTCCTCTTCGCTGGCGTGGGCGTCGAGGACCGTGACGAACGAGTGCCACGGACGGCGGCCGGAAATCGTTCATTCGACGGATCGCGCCGATGACGTTGTCGGGGCCCGACAACGAGGCGGTGCGCCGTTGTCCGGTTCGCGCAAGCCCGCCCGCGGCCGCGCACGCGAGCATGGAATCAGCAGCCGACGAAGACTTCGCCCCAGGGCGACCCGAGTCGTCAGGGGCGGTGCACCGCCCGCCCCTGGCGACAACCCCTCGACACGAAAGGGCGTCACGCGCCATGACCGCCATTCAACCCCTCCGGATGACGCCGCATGATTACACCCGATTGCACGACGAACTCGCCGGCCTGCGTTCGCGGCGCGGCGTCGAAGTTCCCGACGACCTCATGGACGACAACCCGAAACTCCGTGCGCGCCAATCGGTGCGACAAGCGCGCATCTGCCAGATCGAGGGCCTGCTGTCGAACGCGGTGGTCGTCGGCGAGGCGGCCGCCTTCGACCCCGTCGCCAAAGCGGGCATGGTGTTGACCATCGGCTACGACGACACCGGCGAAACCGAAACGTTTCTGCTCGGCAGGCCTTGTCCCGAGGACACCGACCTCAAGGCCTACTCGATGGCGTACCCGCTGGGCCGCGTCATCGCCGGCGCCCGTCCCGGCGAACGACGCTTCTACGCAATCCCCGACGGGGCAGGGCGGTTCGTGACGCTGCTGAAGGCCCTGCCCTACGGGATGCACGTGGCGAAAAGCCGTCGGCCACAGGTGGTCTTGCGGCACGATGTGTCACGCGTCCCGGACAAACAGATCCACCGATGGGAAGGCGAGGGCGGCGCTTCGGTCCGCCAATCCGATTGTGGCCGAACAGGTTCGACCAATCAGGCGCTGCGCCGGATGCCCCTGCCGATGTCGCCCTTGAGGAGGAGGTCGCGCTCGGATTCCGACAGGCCACCCCAAACCCCGTAGGGCTCACCGACTTCGAGGGCGTGCGAACGGCATTCCTGGATCACCGGGCACTGCCGGCACATTTCCTTGGCGCGCTGCTCGCGTTGCATGCGGGCGCGGCCGCGCTCGCCGTCGGGGTGGAAAAACACCGCTGAGTCAACGCCGCGGCACAAGCCCTGCAGTTGCCAATTCCAGATGTCGGCGTTGGGTCCAGGTAGCTGCTCCGGCTGTGGCATTGGTTCGTTCCCTCTCTGCACGGCCCGCCAAGGGAGGTCAGGTTCGCGAAAGCGATTTGTGTGCAACTTAAATTAAGTGGAGCGGAGTCCCCGATGACTACCCGTCATGCGTAGACGTTAGGGGCGACGGTGAATTTCCGTCAATAGCCACTTAGCCCGGCAAAGTATGTATCCCTTGGGGCAAAATTAACTTTGCGTTCATCTCGAATGAAATTGCGACGCCGACGCCTCGCTACCAGGCAGTTGACCGAAAGGAGATTCCCCAGCTCAGCGGCGGCAGGAGCGGCGGGCCGAATTTATCCATGCGCTATAGTGATTAACCGTTCGGTAACAGGAAGACCACAAACTGTTTACTACATCATTGTGATTGAAACTCGTCACACTTCCTCGATTGAGCGGCACTTGGCGAACGCCGCGTTCGGAGACCGGCCCGGTGCCTGGCCGCTGCCGTTGGCGACGACGCCCGCGCAATTGTGGCTGCGCGCCGTCGCGGCCGGGGGCCAGGGCCGCTACGGCGCCGCGCAGCGCGACCTCGCGGTGCTGCGCCGCGGTGTCTCGTCCGGACGGCTGGCCTCGCTGGGCATGAGCACGCAGGGATCGTTCCTGCGCCAGCTCGGCTGGCACACCGTGGCGCGCGGCTGGGACGGGCGCGCCCTGGCGCTGGCCGGCGACGACCCCGAGGCGGGCGCCGACGCCCTGATCGGGCTGGCGGCCGACGCGCTGGGCGTCGGGCGCTTCGCGGCCGCGGCGACGCTGCTGGCGCGCGCCGACCCGCTGCTGTCATCCCCGGGCCCCAAAACGGCCGTGCCCGAGCGGCTCCCGGTGCGCCGCCGGTGGGTGGCCGCCGAGCTCGCGATGGCCCGCGGCGAGGGCGTCGCCGCCGTCCGCCATGCCGGCGAGGCGGTGGAGCTGGCGGCGGCCATGGCCGTCCCCTCGGCGCGGCACCACGTCAAAAGCGAGGTGGTGCTGGCCGCCGCCCTGTGCAGCGCGGGAAAGATCGAGCGCGCCCGCGCGGTCGCGGACGCCGCGCTGCAGACCACCGGCCGGTTGGGTCTGCTCCCGCTTCGTTGGGCGTTGGCGTGCTTGCTGATCGATATCGAAAGTGTCACTTTTTCGGCACGGCAACTGCACGAAATCCGCGATGTCTGCGCAGGCCAGGTGCGGCACGCCGGTGGAACGTGGCGTTCCGCTTGAATCGGCCTCCCGCCCGTTATTGTCAGTTCGTTAGTTAGCCCAGTTGGCCCGCGATGTGTCCGGTTCGTAACGTTAGGGATATCACCGTCGATGACAATTCCAGCAGGGGAACGTCTCGATGCTGTGGTTGCCAAGGCCGTCACCGGAGACCACGGTGCATTGAGGGAGGTGCTGGAGACCATCCGCCCGATCGTCGTGCGATATTGCCGGGCGCGCGTCGGCACCGCGGAGCGGGGTGGCCTGTCAGCGGATGACGTGGCGCAGGAGGTGTGCTTGGCGACCATCACGGCGCTGCCCCGCTATCGCGATCGCGGACGCCCCTTTCTGGCTTTCCTGTATGGCATCGCGGCCCACAAGGTCGCCGACGCCCATCGGGCCGCCGGTCGCGATCTCGCCTATCCCACCGAATCGGTTCCCGAACGCTGGTCGCCCGACGCGGGGCCCGAACAGCTTGCCATCGAAGCCGATTCGGTGAGCCGGATGAGCGAGCTGCTCGAAATCCTGCCCGCCAAGCAGCGCGAGATCTTGATCCTGCGCGTCGTCGTCGGCCTGTCCGCCGAGGAGACCGCGGCCGCGGTCGGCAGTACCACGGGGGCGGTCCGAGTTGCCCAGCACCGCGCCTTGTCGCGGTTGAAGTCCGAGATGATTGCGGCAGGTGACTGTGCCTGACTCACTGGATGAATTCGCCCGCACGGATCTGCTCCTCGATGCGCTGGCCCAGCGCCGGCCGGTGATCGTCGAGGACCGAGACGTCGACGTGCTGACCACCATGCTCGAGGACTGGCGTGACAACCTGAGATGGCCCCCGGCCAGCGCGCTGGTGACGCCCGAGGAGGCCGTCAACGCGTTGCGCACCGGCCTGGCCGAGCGCCGTCGGGGGCGCCGCGGACTGACCGCCGTCGGCTCGGTGGCCGCGGCGCTGATCGCGCTCAGTGGCTTCGGGGCCATGGTGGTCGAGGCCCGTCCCGGCACCCCGCTGCACGGGCTGCACGCGATGTTCTTCGACCAACCGCGGGTCAACGAAAAGCAGGAAATGCTGGCGGCCAAGGCCGACCTGGCGAAGGTGCAGGAATCGATCGACCGCGGCGAGTGGGAGCAGGCCAAAAATCAGCTGACCGACGTGAGCAGTCTGGTGCAGTCGATCGACGACCCCGCCGTCAGGCAGGACCTGATGAACCAGCTGAAGCTGTTGAACGCCAAGGTCGAATCGCGCAACCCGGATGCCACGCTGCCGTCAGCCACGCCGAAGGCGGCCATCCCGTTGCCGGGGCCGTCCTAAAGGGTGGGGACTCAGTGACGGCGGTGGAAACCGTCGGCGTCTGACGTCGCCTCGTTGAGCGAGGCGTCGGCGTAGCCTCGGCAATAATCCCACGTGACGTAGGCGTCCGGCTCGGGGTCATAGGCGGGCTCGTGCGGGCGCACCGTGCCGTCGATCAACAGCTGCAGCAGGTTGGCGCGCAGCATGTCCCAGTCGTGATAGTGATCCTGCTGGCACTCGTCGCAGCAGACCACGAGCCCGCGAATACCTTTGTGCGCCAGCAACGCTTCGTACACCGCCAGATCGGCGAGATCCGCCTCGACGGCCATCCGCTCTTGCTGATCGAGCGGCTGTCCTGGCTCGACGGCTTCCAGCGCCGCCGACGGATCGCAGGGGTCGTCGGCGAAAGGATCGGGCGGCAAACCCGGTGGGAGGTGGTCGCGCACGCCTCTAGCCTACGCAGCCCGGTCGCGATAACGCCAGCAGGGAGCCACCCGCCGTTCTCTGTTCCGGTTGGCGCGCGGCGCGCCACGAGCAAGCCAACTCCAGGCTGTGCCCGATCGGCCGGCTTCCTCCTCGCGCCGTCCCGGCGCGCATCGTCACCCGGCGAACGGGAGCCGATAGGATGGGTTTCTCACGCCGCATCGTATGGAGGACCCCACTGATGACCCGTGGCACGTCCCACCTGGAAGAAAGCTCTGACCTCGTCGGCAGTCCGTATGTGCGGGTCGGTGGCCTGATCGACGACCCGGTGCCCACGGGCGGCGACAACCCGCACAAGATCGCGATGCTGGGGCTGACGTTCGACGACGTCCTGTTGCTGCCCGCGGCCTCCGATGTGGTCCCCGCCACGGCCGACACCTCCAGCCAGCTCACCAAGAAGATCAGGCTCAAGGTGCCGCTGGTGAGCTCGGCGATGGACACCGTCACCGAGTCGCGGATGGCGATCGCGATGGCGCGCGCCGGCGGCATGGGTGTGCTGCACCGCAACCTGCCGGTCGCCGAACAGGCCGGCCAGGTCGAGATGGTGAAGCGCTCCGAGGCCGGCATGGTCACCGATCCGGTCACCTGCCGCCCGGACAACACGCTGGCCCAGGTCGACGCGCTGTGCGCCCGGTTCCGGATCTCCGGCCTGCCGGTGGTCGACGAGGCGGGCTCCCTCGTCGGCATCATCACCAACCGCGACATGCGCTTCGAGGTCGACCAGAGCAAGAAGGTCGCCGAGGTGATGACCAAGGCCCCGCTGATCACCGCGCAGGAGGGCGTGTCCGCCGACGCGGCGCTGGGCCTGTTGCGGCGCCACAAGATCGAGAAGCTGCCCATCGTCGACGGCCACGGCCGGCTGACCGGGTTGATCACCGTCAAGGACTTCGTCAAGACCGAACAGCACCCGCTGGCCACCAAGGACAGCGACGGCCGGCTGCTGGTCGGCGCCGCCGTCGGCGTCGGCGGCGACGCCTGGGTGCGCGCCATGATGCTGGTCGACGCCGGGGTGGACGTGCTGATCGTGGACACCGCGCACGCGCACAACCGCCTGGTGCTCGACATGGTCGGCAAACTCAAGGCCGAGGCGGGCGACCGCGTGGAGGTGATCGGCGGCAACGTCGCCACCCGCTCGGCCGCCGCCGCGCTCGTCGCCGCCGGCGCCGACGCCGTGAAGGTGGGCGTGGGACCGGGGTCGATCTGCACCACCCGGGTGGTGGCCGGCGTCGGCGCGCCGCAGATCACCGCGATCCTGGAAGCCGTCGCCGCCTGCGGGCCGGCCGGGGTGCCGGTGATCGCCGACGGTGGCCTGCAGTACTCCGGCGACATCGCCAAGGCGCTGGCCGCCGGGGCGTCGACCGCCATGCTGGGCTCGCTGCTCGCGGGCACCGCCGAGGCGCCCGGCGAGCTGATCTTCGTCAACGGCAAGCAGTTCAAGAGCTACCGCGGCATGGGATCGCTGGCGGCCATGGCCGGCCGGGGCTCCGGGAGCGGAAAGTCCTACTCCAAGGACCGCTACTTCGCCGACGACGCGCTCTCCGAGGACAAGTTGGTCCCGGAGGGGATCGAGGGCCGGGTGCCGTTCCGCGGCCCGCTGTCCTCGGTGATCCACCAGCTGACCGGCGGTCTGCGCGCGGCGATGGGATACACCGGCTCGTCGACCATCGAGGAACTGCAGCAGGCCCAGTTCGTCCGCATCACGGCGGCCGGGCTGCGGGAAAGCCACCCGCACGACGTCGCGATGACGGTCGAAGCCCCCAACTACTACGCGCGCTGAGGCCCAGATGGTCGAGATCGGGATGGGCCGCATCGCCCGTCGCAGCTATGAACTGAGCGAAGTCAGCATCGTCCCCTCCCGGCGCACCCGCTCGTCGCAGGATGTGTCGACCGCCTGGCAGCTCGACGCCTACCGGTTCGAGATCCCGGTGCTGGCGCATCCGACCGATGCGCTGGTGTCGCCGGAGTTCGCGATCGAGTTGGGGCGCCTCGGCGGCCTGGGCGTGCTCAACGGCGAGGGGCTGATCGGCCGGCACGCCGATGTCGAGGCGAAGATCGCCCAGCTGGTCGAGGCGGCCAGCAAGGAGCCCGAACCCTCGGCGGCGATCCGGCTGCTGCAGGAATTCCATGCCGCGCCGCTGAACCCGGACCTGCTGGGCGCCGCCGTCGCCCGCATCCGGGAGGCCGGCGTCACCACCGCGGTGCGGGTCAGCCCGCAAAACGCCCAGGCGCTCACCCCGGTGTTGCTGCAGGCCGGCATCGACCTGCTGGTCATCCAGGGCACCATCGTTTCCGCTGAAAGAGTGGCCAGCGATGGGGAACCGCTGAACCTCAAGACCTTCATCTCCGAGCTCGACGTGCCGGTGGTCGCCGGCGGCGTGCAGGACCACCGCACCGCGCTGCACCTGATGCGCACCGGCGCCGCCGGCGTGATCGTCGGCTACGGCTCCACCCGGGGCGTGACCACCAGCGACGAGGTGCTGGGCATCAGCGTGCCGATGGCCACCGCGATCGCCGACGCCGCCGCCGCGCGCCGCGAGTACCTCGACGAGACCGGCGGCCGGTATGTGCACGTGCTGGCCGACGGGGACATCCACGCCTCGGGGGAGTTGGCGAAGGCGATCGCCTGCGGCGCCGACGCCGTGATGCTGGGCACCCCGCTCGCCGAGTCCGCCGAGGCGCTCGGCGAGGGATGGTTCTGGCCCGCCGCGGCCGCGCACCCGTCGTTGCCGCGCGGGGCGCTGCTGCAGATCGCCGTCGGTGAGCGCCCCCCGCTGCAACAGGTGCTCAACGGGCCGTCCGACGACCCCTTCGGCACCCTCAACCTGGTCGGCGGCCTGCGCCGGTCGATGGCCAAGGCCGGCTATTGCGACCTCAAGGAGTTCCAGAAGGTCGGCCTGACGGTCGGTAGCTAGCGCATCGACAGAGGCTCGTTGGTTGTTACCGGCGGGTAAGGCCATACTGGTGCGATGGAGCCGGATTACGACGTCCTGATCATCGGTTCGGGTTTCGGGGGCAGCGTCAGCGCGTTGCGGCTGACGGAAAAGGGCTACCGCGTCGGCGTCCTCGAGGCCGGACGCCGGTTCGCCGACGAGGATTTCGCCGAGACGTCCTGGGACCTGCGTAAGTTCTTGTGGGCGCCGAAGCTCGGTTGCTACGGCATCCAGCGCATCCACCCGCTGCGCAACGTGATGATCCTGGCGGGCGCCGGGGTGGGCGGCGGCTCGCTGAACTACGCCAACACGCTGTATGTGCCGCCGGAGCCGTTCTTCAAGGACCAGCAGTGGG
This sequence comes from Mycobacterium sp. NTMscope_MAC_12, assembly GCF_976985675.1. Lineage (NCBI taxonomy): Bacteria > Bacillati > Actinomycetota > Actinomycetes > Mycobacteriales > Mycobacteriaceae > Mycobacterium > Mycobacterium sp. NTMscope_MAC_12. The sequence goes on along the minus strand of NZ_CDRJYY010000001.1, from coordinate 4,388,495 downwards.
CGCACATCACCGACTGGCGCGACGAGCTGATGCCGCACTACGACCAGGCGCGGCGGATGCTGGGCGTGGTCGAGAACCCGACCTTCACCGACGCCGACCGCATCGTCAAACAGGTCGCCGACGAGATGGGCTGCGGTAACACGTTCGTGCCGACCCCGGTCGGCGTGTTCTTCGGTCCCGACGGCACCAAGGCGCCGGGCAAAACCGTGCCGGACCCCTTCTTCGGCGGCGCGGGACCCGAACGCACCGGCTGCCTGGAGTGCGGTTGCTGCATGACCGGGTGCCGCTACGGCGCCAAGAACACCCTGCTGAAGAACTACCTCGCTCTCGCGGAATCGGGTGGGGCGCAAGTCATACCGATGACGACGGTGAAGCGATTCGAGCAGCGCCCCGACGGGCTGTGGGAGGTCCGCACGGTGCGCACCGGCAGTTGGGTGCGCCGCGACCGTCGCGCCTACACCGCCAGGCACCTGATCCTGGCCGCCGGGACGTGGGGCACCCAGCACCTGCTGTTCAAGATGCGCGACGAGGGCCGGCTGCCCCGGCTCTCCAAGCGCCTCGGCGTGCTGACCCGCACCAACTCCGAGTCCATCGTCGGCGCCGGGCGCCTGGAGGTCTCCCCGGACCTGGACCTGACCCACGGGGTGGCGATCACGTCGTCGATCCACCCGACGCCGGACACCCACATCGAGCCGGTCCGCTACGGCAAGGGCTCCAACGCGATGGGGCTACTGCAGACGTTGATGACCGACGGGCCCGGGCCCGAAGGGACCGACGTGCCCCGCTGGAAGCAGTTGCTCGACACCGCCCGGGAGGATCCGCGTGGCATGCTGCGGCTGCTCAATCCCCGCCAGTGGAGCGAGCGCACGATGATCGCGCTGGTGATGCAGCACCTGGACAACTCGATCACCACCTTCACCAAACGTGGCAAGCTCGGCATCCGCTGGTACACCAGCAAGCAGGGCCACGGCGAGCCGAACCCGACGTGGATTCCGGTGGGCAACGAGGTCACCCGCCGCATCGCCGCCAAGATCGACGGCGTGGCCGGCGGCACCTGGGGCGAGCTGTTCAACATCCCGCTGACCGCGCATTTCCTCGGCGGCGCGGTGATCGGCGACAACGCCGACCACGGGGTCATCGACCCCTATCACCGGGTCTACGGCTACCCGACGCTTTTTGTGGTGGACGGGGCCGCCATCTCGGCGAACCTGGGCGTGAACCCGTCGTTGTCCATCACCGCCCAGGCCGAGCGGGCCGCGTCGCTGTGGCCCAACAACGGCGAAAACGACCGGCGCCCGGCGCAGGGCGAGCCGTATCGCCGGCTGGACCCGATAGCGCCGGCGCATCCGCGGGTGCCCCTCTTCGCCCCGGGCGCGCTGCGCTGGTCACCGGTCGATCCGGTCAGCTCGGTGGGTTAGCTCGCCAGCACCTCGAGCGGTGTGCCGCTGACCACCCGGCTGCGCTCGCCGCGCACGTTGACCGGCACATCGCCCATCAACGTGATGCGGTGCATGAGCCGGGGTTGGTCGTCGTAGTCGTCGATCGCCCGGTGCTGGGTCGCGCGGTTGTCCCACATGGCGACGTCGCCCGGCGCCCAGCTCCAGCGAACGGTGTTCTCCGGCATGGTGATTCGTCGTTGCAGCAGCTCCAGCAGCACGTTCGACTCGTGGCTGTCCAGGCCGACGAAGCCGCGCACGAAATCGCCGGCCAGCAGGGCGCGTTCACCGGTCTCCGGGTGCACCCGCACCACGGGATGCTCGGTGCGGAAGTCCGGCTTCTCGAAGGCTTGCCGAAACGCCCGCTGCGCGTCGTTCATCGACATGACCGCTTCGGTGGACACGTAGTCGTGGCGGTTGGTGTGCAGCGCCCAGAGGTTTTCCGCCAGGTGCTTCAGCGGCTCGGGCAGGTGCTGGTAGGCCGCCACGGTCGAGGCCCACAGCGTCGAGCCGCCATAGCTGGGCAGGGTGACCGCCCGCAGGATCGAGGCCGCCGGGTAGTTGGCGGCGAACGTGACGTCGGTGTGCCAGCGGGTCGCCTTGCCGTACTCGGAGTCGATCGGCGTGATCACCGGCATGTGCTTGGCGGCCAGGGCGGACGCGGCCGGGTGGCCGATGGGAGTGCCCAGCAGGCGGGCGAAGTCGAGCTGCTGCGCGTCGTCGAGGTGGTGCTGGTGGCGAAAGAAGATGACCTTGTGCGTCAACAGCGCCCGGCGGATCGTCTCGACCGCGCCGTCGTCCAGCTGGCCGCCGAGGCTCACGCCGTCGACCCGGGCCCCGATGCGGCTTCCCAGCTTGGTGACGGTTATCTGACTTGTCATGGTCGTCTTCCTCGAGTCAAAACGGGTGTAGTCAATCGACTACATTTGGTAGTGTAGTCAGATGACTACAACTTCCGCAACGGGCCGCGGGAAAGTGCCGACGGGGCGTGCGGAAGTGGCCGCGGCGATCTTGGAGGCCGCCACCGATCTGTTCGCCGAGCGCGGCCCGGCCGCGACGTCCATCCGCGACATCGCCGCGCGGGCAGGCGTCAATCACGGGCTGGTGTTCCGGCACTTCGGCACCAAGGAACAACTCGTCGGCGCCGTGCTCGACCACCTGGGCGCCGACCTGAGCGCCCTGCTGGAGACCGACACACCCCCGGACGTGGTGCAGCGGTCCCTGGACCGCCAGATGCGGGTGATGGCCCGCACCGTGCTCGACGGGTATCCGGCGGGGCAACTGCAGAAGCGCTTTCCCAACATCGCGACCCTGCTCGACGGGGTGCGGCCGCTCTACGACGACGAGGTCAAGGCGCGGCTCGCGGTCGCCAATGCCCTTGCGCTGCAGTTCGGTTGGCGGTTGTTCGCGCCGGTGCTGCGCTCGGCGACCGGGATCGAGGAGCTGACGGACGCCGAACTGCGCGCCGCGGTGGGCGCCGAAGTCGAGCGGATTCTCGGGCCCGCCGACGCTCAGTGAGGCCGGGAGAGCACCCGCCGGTGCATGGGTTCGCGCCCCGGTGGCTGGCGCGGCGGCGGCATGTGCGGCTTGCGCATACGCACGGCGACGGTCGTCGGTGATTCGGTGCTCAACTCGAGGTCCTCGCCGGCGTGCCGGATGGTCAGCTCACCGCCGGGCCCGTCGCGCAGCGTGTACGTGACGTCGACGTGGTTGACGTCGATGGTGACCCGGAAGTCGCGCCACCGCAGCCGGAATCGCAACCGCGAAATGCCGTCCGGCAGAGCAGGATCCAGCGACAGCACGCCCTCGTCGTCGCGCAGGCCCCCGAACCCGGCCACCAGCGCGGTCCAGGCGCCGGCGAGCGAGGCCATGTGCAGACCGTCGCGGGTGTTGTGGTGCAGATCCCGCAGGTCGATCAGCGCGGCCTCGTAGGCGTAGTCGTGCGCCAGCTCCATATGCCCGACCTCGGCGCACATCACCGCCTGGGTGCAGGCCGACAGCGACGAGTCCCGCACCATGCGCGGCTCGTAGTAGTCGACGTTGCGGGCCTTCTGTTCGGGGGTGAACGCGTGGCTCTGCCAGTGCATCGCCAGCACCAGGTCGGCCTGCTTGATCACCTGCGCGGGGTAGAGCCGCACGTAGGCCTCGTGCAGCAGCAGCGGGTAGGTGGTGTTCTTCTCGAAGTCCCATTCGGCGTAGGTGGTGAACCCCTCGCACTGCTGATGGACGCCCAGGCCGGCGTCGAAGGGGATGTGGGCGGCGTCGGCGGCATCGCGCCAGGCCGCCGCCTCCTCGGTGGTGACCCCCAGCGCCTTGGCCGCGTCGGGATGGCGGTTGCAGGCGTCGGCGGCGGTGTGCAGGTTGTGCGCGGCCATCAGGTTGGTGAAGGCGTTGTCGCGGACCACCGCGGTGTACTCGTCGGGGCCGGTGACGCCGTCGAGGTGCCAGACGCCGTGCCGGTCGTGATGGCCGAGCGAGAGCCAGAGCCGGGCGGTCTCGACCAGCACCTCCAGGCCGCAGTCGGCCTCCAGGTCGTTGTCCCCGGTGACGATCCGGTAGCGCTCGAAGGCCATCGCGATGTCGGCGTTGATGTGCCAGGCCGCCGTGCCGGCCGGCCAGTACGCCGAGCACTCCTGCCCCCGGATGGTCCGCCAGGGGAAGGCGGCGCCCTCGAGGCCCAGTTCGGCCGCCCGCTCCTTGGCCAGATCCAGGGTGGACGCCCGCCACCGCAGCGCGTCGGCCACCGTGTGCGGCGCGGTGTAGGTCAGGACCGGCAGCACGTAACCCTCCGTGTCCCAAAAGGCGTGCCCGTCATAGCCGGTTCCGGTGAGCCCCTTGGCGGCGATGGCGCGGCGTTCGGCGCGGGCGCTGGCCTGCAGCAGGTGGAAGAGCCCGAAGCGCACCGCCTGCTGGGATTCGGGGTCGCCCTCGACCTCGACGTCCGCGCAATCCCAGAAATCGTCCAGATACTTCCGTTGCGAATCCAGCAGGCCCTGCCACCCGCTGTAGCGGCCGCCATGCAGCGCGGCCGCGACCTGGTCGCGCAGCGCCGGACGCGAGCGCATGCTCGACCAGCCGTAGGCCAGGTACTTGACGATGCGCAGCTTCTGTCCCTCGCGCAGCCCGCAGATCACGGTGGTGCGGGCCAGGTCGGCGCGCGCGTCGGTGCTGACCTCGACGCGGCCGGGCACCTCGACCTCGTGATCCATGCCGGCGGCCATCATCAGCGCGCTGCTGCGGGTGCGGTGCATGAGAACCGCTCCGGTATCGGTGTTTTCGTGGGCGACCTCTTCGAGCGGGTTCTCCAGGATGGCCGACACGCGCGGGTCGCCGGAGGTCTGGGGCTGGTCCTCGTTGGTGACCAGTTCGGACTGCACCGTGACCCGCACGAAATCGCCGACCGCTTCCACGACGTACTCGATGGCGGCCAGGCCGCGGTGCGGCAGGGAGACGAGCCGGGTGGAGACCACGTTGACCTCTTTGCCCGCGGGCGAGCGCCAGTGCGCGGTTCTTTTCAGCGTTCCGGCGCGCAGGTCGAGATCGCGCTCGTGGGAGATCAGTTCGCCGTAGCGCACGTCGAAGGGCTCGTCCTCGACCAGCAACCGGATGATCTTGCCGTTGGTGACGTCGACGAGCGTCTGGCCGGCTTCCGGGTAGCCGTAGCCGGCTTCGGCGTAGGGCAGCGGCCGGATCTCGTAGAAGGAGTTCAGGTAAGTGCCCGGCAGGCCGTAGGGCTCGCCCTCGTCGAGGTTGCCGCGCAGCCCGATGTGCCCGTTGGACAGGGTGAACAGGGATTCCGACTGGGCCAGCAGGTTGAGGTCAAGCTGGGTTTCGCGAACGTGCCATGGGTCAACGGGAAACGCTTCGTCGGTGATCATGACTGCAGCAACTCGGCGAGGTCGCTGACCACCACGTCCGCGCCGTTGCGGCGTAAGTCCTCGGCTTGGCCCACTCGGTCGACACCTATCACGAAACCGAAGTTACCGGCCCGGCCGGCCGCCACTCCCGACAAGGCGTCTTCGAACACGGCCGCCTCCTCGGCGGAAACGTCGAGCAATTCCGCCCCCCGCAGGTAGGAGTCGGGTGCCGGCTTGCCGGCGATGTGCTCCTGGCGCAGGGTGATGCCGTCCACCCGCTGCTGCACGAACCGATCCAGGCCGGTGACCTCGAGGACGTCGCGGGTGTTGGCGCTCGACGACACGACCGCGATGCCCAGGCCCGCGGCCGACGCCGCCTCGAGGTAGCGCCGCGACCCGTCGAACACCTTGACGCCGTCTTGCTTGAGGACCTTCTGGAACATGTCGTTCTTGCGGTTACCCAGGCCGTAGACCGTCTCGGCGTCATCGGGGTCGTCGGGGCTGCCGTCGGGCAGCTCGATGCCACGGCTTTCCAGAAACGACCGGACCCCGTCCTCGCGCTTCTTGCCGTCCACGTATTCGCGGTAGTCCGCGGCCGCGTCGAAGGGCACGAACTCGTCGCCGGTGCGCTTGGCCCGGTCGGACAGGTACGCGTCGAACATGGCCTTCCAGGCCTTGGTGTGCACACTGGCGGTGTCGGTGAGCACGCCGTCGAGGTCGAACAGGCAGGCGCGCACCTTCTCTGGCAGACCCAGCACGGGTACTCACTCTCGGGTATCGGGGTTGGGCGCTATCTACTCCACCATGCCAACGTGCATGTCGCCAGGGATGACCGGGTATTGCGCCGGGACCTCAATCCTTGCTGTGGTGCGCCCCATTGCCGTCGTCCGGGGTCCAGGTGCCCGGGATCATCGGCATCCGGGGTCCGTCGCCGAATTCGTCGCCGCCCATCGTGGCCAGCCCGGCCGCGGCGACGGGTTGCTTGCGCGCCGTGCCGGCGAAGCCCAGGGGTGCGGCGCCGCGTTGCGACGCCGTCGTCGCCGGCTCGTCCCAGTCGGGATCGACGTCGACGTTCATGTCCATGAACTCGTCGCCGTGATCTCGTTGCCGCGCCCGCCGGCGCCGCCGGGCCCGCGCCGCCTCCCGTGCGGCCGCCGCGGCGACGGTCGTGGCCGAATCAGGCTCGGGCGCCTTCCTTTTCGCGCCGGCGGCGGCGCCCGCACTCATGCCGGAACCGAACCCGATGCCGGGAGGCGCGAGGGCGTAGGGAGGCACGAATGGGGCAGCGCCCGGGGCCGGCGGCGCGGGCGGTGCCGGGCTGGCCACCGTGCTGACCGTGGGCGCGGGCGCCGGCGCCGGCGCCGGCGCGACGGCCGGGGCGGGGGCGGCGATGGCCGGCGTGACCAGCGCCGCGGGCAGGCCGGACGGGACGGCGGGAGGGGCCGCCGGCACCGCGGCGGGCGCAGCCGGGGGCGTCAGCGCCGCCAGGCCCGCAAAACCGCCCAGCGCCCCGAAGGGGGCCACCGCGACGAGCATCGGCAGCAGCAGCAACTGGGGCTGCGTCGGGAGCCAACTGGCGAGCTGGGCCAGGTGAGTCGGCCAGTCGAGCAGCACGAGGTTGGTGATGAACTCGAAGGCCGCCGCCGGGTTTTCCTGCAACAGCGCCCCAAATTGCTGAAAATCCGAAAACAGCTCGAGGGCTCGAACCACCCACCAGTGCACGTCGCCGGGGTTGGTGTAGGCCTCGTAGGGCAAGCCGTTGAGGGTCCCCTCGACCGGATCCCAGTCGATGCCGAACAGCCGCAGGATCTGAGCGATGAACTGATTGAGCGGACTGTCGAATCCGTGCTCGTGGTCGTGGTGGTCGTCGTCCTCCTCGTGGTCGTGTTGGGCGGTGGCCTCGGACTTGAGGATGGGCGGCGCCGGGTCCGTCGGCGGTATGGCCGCCACCGTCGCGGTGGAGACGGCTTCGTAGGTCGCCATCGTGCCGGCGGCCTGGACCCACATCCGCGCATAGTCGGCCTCGTTGACCGCGATCGGAATGGTGTTGATCCCAAAGAAATTCGTCGCCACCAGGGCGCCGTGGACGACGTGGTTGGTGGCCAGCTCGGGCAGGGTCGGCATCGCCGCCAACGCGGCGGTGTAGGCGGTGCCCGCCGTCTCGTGCTGGGCGGCCGCCGCGGCGCTGTGCGCGCTGGCCTGCGTCAACCACGCCAGATAGGGGGTATGCGCGGCAACGTAGGATTCGGCGCTGGGCCCCTGCCACGCGCCGGCCTGCGTCGACGTCAGCAGCGCGCTGAGTTCTTCTGCCGCCGAGGCGTATTCGGCGCCCATCGAACTCCACGCCGCCGCCGCGGCGAACAGCGACGCCGGTCCCGGGCCACTGCTCAGCAACGCTGAGTGCACCTCCGGCGGGGACGCCATCCACATCGGTGCGGTCATCGTCGGACACCCCCGCTGCGGTCGGCGATCGGCGGGGGGATCGCGGCGGGCAACGCCATCAGGGCAACTCCTGGGCTGGGCGAGGTTGCAGAATCCTCGACCAGTTAATTGAAAATGATTGTCGTTATCAAGACGGGCCCGCCCCCCTCATATCAAAGGCATAAAATTCGCCGCAGCGGCGCGTTGCGCACCACGTTTCCGCGGGAGGCCTCTCGGGCGGGGCCGGCGCAGGTGGCCACTAGACTCGCCTGCGTGGCCGAATCCACTGGAAACGCGCAAACATCGGGTACGTCCGGACCGCCGGCTCGACCGGTGCTCGTCGTGGACTTCGGCGCGCAGTACGCGCAGCTGATCGCCCGCCGGGTCCGCGAGGCCCGGGTTTTCTCCGAGGTCATCCCGCACACCGCCACGGCCGAGGACATCAAGGCCCGCGACCCGCTGGCGCTGGTGCTCTCCGGCGGGCCGTCCAGTGTCTACGCCGACGGTGCCCCTCAGCTCGACCCGGCGCTGTTCGATCTCGGGGTGCCGGTGTTCGGCATCTGTTACGGGTTTCAGGCCATGGCGCAGGCGCTGGGCGGGACCGTCGCCCACACCGGCACCAGCGAATACGGCCGGACCGAACTGAAAGTCCTTGGCGGCGAACTGCATTCGGGATTGCCCAGCGTCCAGCCGGTGTGGATGAGCCACGGCGACGCGGTCACCGCCGCGCCGGACGGATTCGAGGTGGTGGCCAGCAGCGCGGGCGCGCAGGTGGCCGGCTTCGAGAACCGGGCCCGTCGCCTGGCCGGGGTGCAGTACCACCCGGAGGTGATGCACAGCCCGCACGGGCAGCAGGTGCTCAGCCGCTTCCTGCACGACTTCGCCGGGCTCGGCGCGGACTGGACGGCCGCCAACATCGCCGAGGCGCTGGTCGAGCAGGTGCGCGCCCAGATCGGCGACGGCCACGCGATCTGCGGGCTGTCCGGCGGCGTGGATTCCGCGGTGGCCGCCGCGCTGGTGCAGCGCGCCATCGGCGACCGCCTGACCTGTGTCTTCGTCGACCACGGGCTGCTGCGCGAGGGCGAGCGCGCGCAGGTGCAGCGCGACTTCGTGGCCGCCACCGGCGCCAACCTGGTGACCGTCGACGCGGCCGACACCTTCCTCGACGCGCTCGCGGGCGTGACCAATCCCGAAGGCAAGCGCAAGATCATCGGCCGCCAGTTCATCCGGGCGTTCGAGGGCGCGGTGCGAGACATTGTGGGGGACAACGCTTCCGACGGTTCCGGCGTTGACTTCCTCGTCCAGGGCACGCTGTATCCCGATGTGGTGGAGTCCGGTGGCGGCAGCGGCACCGCGAACATCAAGAGCCACCACAACGTCGGCGGCCTGCCCGGCGACCTGAAGTTCAAACTCGTCGAGCCGCTGCGGCTGCTGTTCAAGGACGAGGTGCGCGCGGTCGGGCGCGAGCTGGGCTTGCCGGAGGAAATCGTTGCGCGCCAACCGTTTCCGGGTCCCGGCCTGGGCATCCGGATCGTCGGCGAGGTCACCGCGCAGCGGTTGGACACCCTGCGGCGGGCGGACTCGATCGCGCGCGAGGAGCTGACCGCCGCCGGCCTGGACAGCCTGATCTGGCAGTGCCCGGTGGTGCTGCTGGGCGACGTCCGCTCGGTCGGCGTGCAGGGCGACAACCGCACCTACGGGCACCCGATCGTGCTGCGGCCGGTGACCAGTGAGGACGCCATGACCGCCGACTGGACCCGGGTTCCCTACGAGGTGCTGGAGCGCATCTCGACCCGCATCACCAACGAGGTGGCCGAGGTCAACCGCGTGGTGCTCGACATCACCAGCAAACCGCCGGGCACCATCGAGTGGGAGTAGCCGCCCGGGCGTGACGCGCTTCGCCGACGACCCGTCCCATTGACAGTCCCTCCATCCGAGTGGTACGCATGGCGCAATTGAAAACACCATTTTCAATTGGTCGTGGCGCCGACGCCGGCTGGAGGACAAGGTGGCCGAGCAAACCCGTGAACAGGCACAACCAGCCTGGAAGAACCCGATGGCCTGGCTGCCGCACTCGATCGCGGAGGCGGCGCTGTCACCAGGGGACGGCCCGGCGGCCGACCTCTCCCAGGCCTGGGCGCACCTCCAGGAGCGGCTGAACGCGGCCGAACAACTCGTCCGGAGCGCACCGGTCAACAAGAACCGCCTCGACTATGCGTCGGGGATGCGTCACCTGATGGTGCTCCTGGCGGTCGGCACCGACATGGCGCTGCGGGCCGATCCCGACCCGGTGCTCGCCGTCAATCGCGCCAGCATGGACGACATCGTCACCTGGGGCCTGGAATGCCCCGACTGCGTGTACCTGAACGCGAGCCTGCGCGCCGGCGAGACCTATCGGCTCTTCGGCAACCGGGGGACGGCCCGCTACGTCGGGTTGCAAACCATGGACGGAATCGCGGCCACCTCCAATTGCCTCGTCGACGACCTCGACGTCGACACGGATGGGCGCTTCGAGGCGATCCTCTCGGCCGACGAGCACGAGGGCAACTGGTTGCGGCTGGCGGGGGAGCACCCGACGCTGACCGTACGAAACTTCTTCTACGACTGGGACACCGAGGTTCCCGCGTCGCTGCACATCGAGCGCGTCGGGGAAGAAGTGGTACCCGAAGTCCGTTCGGTCGAGCTGGATTCCTCGGTCGCCCAACAGCTTTACGCCCTGGGGGACTTCGTCTACGACAACCTGAAGTTCTTTCTCGACTTCGGTGCGATGCCGCCCGCCAACGGATTCATTCCGCCGATGGACATGACCGAGATGGGCGCTGCCGCCGAAAATCGGCCTGTGATCGGGCGATTCGAGCTCGGGCCCGACGAGGCGCTCATCCTCGCGGTACAGCCCCCCGAGGGGGTCTACTGGAGCATCTCGTTGGGCAACCCGTGGTTGGAGACGATCCACTACGGCCGCCATCAATCCAGCCTCAACGGCCACCAGGCGGTCATCGACCCCGACGGGGTCTTTCGCGCCGTCATTTCCGCAACTGATCCCGGGGTGGCGAACTGGCTCGACACCGCGGGCCACAGCAACGGCGCGATGCTTTTGCGTTGCGTCCGAACGCAAACCGCGCCGGTGCCCGACACACGGGTCGTGAAGGTCGACGACGTCGTGGCGGCGTTGCCGGCAGAGACCACGATGATCACTCCCGCCGAACGCGCGCACGTCATCGAGGCCCGTCGCCGCGCCGTACACGAAAGGTTCTACCGGTGAGCTTCTCGGCTGACGACCTCGAAGACGGTGCGCGCGCCGCCACCGGGCTCGACGACTTCGGTTCGTCCTACTACCGTGAGGGCCTCGAGCGCACCGTCGACGCATTGAACACCGAAGCCGAACTCAACGACCTCGGCCGCGTCATCCAGCACGCCACCATCAGCAACGCCCTCATCCAGCGGCTGAAGATCGTGGAAACCTACAAGCAGCATCCCGAGATCGTCGACGAAATGGTCGAGGGTCCCGTCGTCGTCCTCGGCCTGCCCCGCACCGGCACCACCGCGCTGAGTCAATTAGTTTCTGCCGACCCACAATTCAGGTCGCTGCGCACGTGGGAATCTCAGGCACCGACTCCGCCGCCCGAGGCCGCCACCCAGCACAGCGACCCGCGCATCGCGCAGTGCGCCGACGGCATCGCGATGATCGAGCAGATGTTCCCCGATTTCCGGGCCATGACCAATTCCGAACCCGAGGCCGCGACCGAATGCCAGGACCTGATGGGCATGAGCTTTCGCACCTTCCACTTCGACGGCGTGGTGCGCGTGCCCGGCTACGTGGAATGGCTGCTGCGCAACGACATGCGCGAAACCTACGCGTTCCACCGCGACGTGCTCAAATTGCTGCAATGGCATTGCAAACCGAACCTGTGGCACCTGCGCACCCCGGTGCACATGTTCGCCCTCGACGCGTTCGTCGAAGCCTATCCGGACGCGAAATTTCTGTGGAGCCACCGTGATCCGGCCAAGGTTTTGGGATCGGTCTGCAGTCTCATCGCCTACGTCCGAAGCTGGAGCAGTGACCGAAAAGACCCCGAAGAGCTCGGCGCCGAGCAGCTGGCATGGTGGGCCGAGGGCATGCGTCGGGCCATGGAATTCCGCAGGAAGTTCGGTGACGACCGGTTTGTCGACGTTTCGTTTGCCGCCCTGCAATCCGACCCGGTCACCACCGTGGCCGACAGCTACGAAAGGCTCGGTCTGAGGTTCACCGACTCGGCGCGGGCCAAGGTTCGCCAGTGGGCCGAGGAACACAAGCCCGGTCACCGCGGCACCCACACCTACGACCTGGCCGACTACGGGTTGACCCCTGCGCGGGTGCACGAGGCGTTCAGCGACTACATGGCGACCTACGATGCTTCGGCCTGATCGGGCCGGCGGGCGTCAAAAACTCGAACCCGATCCGCAGGTACACGCCGCGATCGTGTCCGCGGCCGCCGAAGTCGTTCGGACCGAAGGAGTCCAGGCACTGTCTGTCGCTGCGCTGCTCAGCAGGACGCAGCTGAGCACCCGGGCGTTCTACCGTCACTTCGACTCCAAGGATCAGCTGGTGGCGGCGGTATTCCTGGAGATGGCTCGCGGTGAGGTCGCGCGGCTGCAGCAACGCATGTCGGGAGTCGATCCGGTTCGTGCGGTGTTGGCCTGGATCGCCGGCCGACTCGACCTCGCCTTCAATCAGCAGATCCGCGCTGACCTACGCCAGATGTCGATCGAGGCGCAACGCCAGATGTTCGCCGCTCCCGAAATCGTTGCCCCCGCGTATCGCGAAATACTGCACCCGCTTGTCCAAGAACTCGCGCGCGGAAGGGATCTGGGCATATTTCCAGAGATCGATCCCGATGTTGAGGCGCTCTCCATCCAGGGCGTGGTGTGGTCCAATGTCGAACGGCACTGGGCGACGGCGAGCCGGGATCCCGACCAGATCCGGGATCGCGTGCAGCGTTTCTGCCTCGGCGGCCTGGGGTTGTCGCTCGAAGCGATCAGCGCTGCCCTTGCGGATGGGCGGCATCGACCTGGTCGGGGGAGTAGCCGATGACCGGGATCGATTCGCCGTACACGTCGAGGGTGTGCAGAAAGCGGTGCAGCCCCATCGTCGAGGCGCAGGTGAAGCCGAGTTCGACGATCTGCGCGGCGGTGAAATGCTCGCCCAATCGCCGATAAAACTCGTCGTCGATCGAATGATGGTCGCCCGACAGGCGGTCCAGGAATTCCACGGCCAGGCGCTCCTGCGGCGTCAAAGAGTCGTGCTGTGGGGCCAGCAGGCACGCCACATCGTCCTCGGTGATCGAATCGTGCTTGCGTGATTGGCTGCACGGCTCGCACTCGCCCAGTTGGGCACTGCGTATGCGCAGCAGTTCCAGTATCCGGCCGCCCAGCAGCGTGTCCGCTCCCAGCTGTGTTCTGGCCATGTCCACCTGGGCCAATTGCGCACTGCGGTAAGCGAATATCTGCAAGGGAACCGGTGTGGCGTAGCGGCCGTCTGCCATGCCCGCATCCACGATGCGGCGCGAAGCCGTGCTCAATCGGTCCATCGGGATCGGCTCGATGCGTGGCATGGTTCGTCCTAGCTGTTAGTGGGGCCCAGGGCGTAGGCGCCGGTCTCGGGGTGGTGGTACCAGCCACCGGCGGCGTGGGTGCCGCCGTCGACATGGATCGTCTGGCCGGTGATGTAGCTCGACATGTCGGAGGCGAGAAACACTGCCGCGCCGGCCATCTCGTCGACCCGTCCCGCGCGACCCATCGGGACCGTGAGCCCGAACCGCTCTTCGGAGCCCGGGGGTGCCACGTGCATGATCCCTTCGGTCAAGGTGATATCGGGTGCCAGCGCGTTGACCCGGATCCCATGCGGCGCGAGTTCGAGGGCCGCGGTTTTGGTGTAATTGATGACCCCGGCCTTGGCCGCCGCATAGGTGGCGTAACCCGGTGCGGCGCGGGCGCCTTCGATCGAGGTGACGCTGATGATGCTGCCCGCCAACCGGCGCTCAACCAAGCCGCGCGCGATCCGTTGGGTGCACAGGTAGACGTGGCGCAGGTTGGATTTGTACAGCGCGTCCCAGCCGTTCTCGCTGGTGTCGAGGATCCCGGACCAGAAGACCCCACCGGCATTGTTGACCAGGATCGTGACCGGGCCGAGTTCGGCGGTGGTCTGCGTCAGCGCGGTGTCGACCGCGGCGCTATCGCGGACGTCGGTGGGAATGCCGAGCGCGCCGATCTCGGCCGCGGCCGCCGCGCACGATTCGGGGTTGCGCTCCCAGATCGCCACCTTCGCGCCAAATCGTGTCAGTCCCGCGGCGATGCCGCGACCGATGCCCGCACCGCCGCCGGTGACGACGGCGACACGGTCGGTCAAAAGAATGCTTGCCGGATCGAGCGTCATGGGCTAATCCTAGAGGAATAGCAAGTCAAGCATTACGATATTTACTTGATTTGTCTCATATGTAGCCAGGGAAGGGGCCGCCGCCATGGCCAGCACCATCTTCGTCACCGGCGCCACCGGCCAGACCGGCGGCAACGTCTGCGAACAGCTGATCGAGCGCGGAGACCACGTCCGCGCGCTGGTCCGCAACCCGGACGAGGCGGCGGTGCTGGCCGCCATCGGCGTCGAATTGGTCAAGGGCGACATCAGCGACGCCGACGACGTGCTTCGCGCGGCCAAGGGCGCCGAGGCGGCGATCCACTGCGCGGCGCTGCTGGGCGGGGCCAGTCAGGACCTCGAGGATTTCAAAGCGGTCAACATGATCGGCACAACCAACGTGCTCGACGCGGCGAAAAGCCACGGCATGCGTCGGGTCGTCGCCCTGAGCACGGCCACGTTCATCGATCTGAGCACCGACCTCGACTTCGAAGAGGCTCCCGTTCTCCAACAGCCGCCCGACGACCCCTATACGGTCACCAAGCTCGCCGCCTTCCTCGAGGCTCACCAACGTGCCGCCGCGGGCGAGGACGTGCTGACCTGCCATCCCGGCGCGATCTTCGGGCCGGCCCCGGTGGTGGAACGGGCCCTGCACCGGACCAGCTTCAACCGGGTGTTGCTGGCCGGCATGCGCGGAAAGATCAAGCGCTACCTTGCGTTTCCCGTGACATGGGTGGCGGGCCGGGACGTCGCGAAGGGCTCGATTGCGGCGCTGGACCGCGGGGTGGCCGGTGAGCGCTATCTGTTGATCGGCCAGCCGCAAGACACCATCAGCACCGCCGCCGGCATCAACCGGGCCTGCGAGATCGCCGGAATCGACCACCGCGTCGAGGATCTCGACTACCGGTCGGATCCGCAAGCGTTGACCGCCGAGTTCGGACCGACCTTAATGGCCATCGCCGAGGCCGCGGCCAAAGACGTGCGCAAGCCCAGAGCCGACGACAACCTGACCACCAGGCGGCTGGGCTACCACCCGATGTCCTTCGACGACGGGCTGCGCCTGCTGATCCCGTGGCTGCGCGAACTCGGCCGGCTCGATCCGGTGGCCGCGTGAAAGCGTCGACGGCCGAGGCTCGCCGATCCGGTTCGGATCACGGCGATCTCGGCGATCGGATACTCGACGCCGCACGCCGCCTCGTGCTGCGGACCGGCGCCCGGAAATTGTCCTTGTCGGATGTGGCGACCCTGGCGGGGGTGTCGCGGCCGACGATCTACCGCTACTTCGACTGCAAAGAAGATCTCATCGACGCGCTGGGCAAGCAGGAGTACCGGCGCTTCAGCACCGCCATGGAGAGGGCGATGATCGGGGTAACCGGAGTCGCACGACTGGAAGCCGCGATCGACGTCGTGGCGACGTTCGTCGAGGAGCAGCCCCCCGGGCGTCAGCTCGACTTGGAGCCGGGCTTCGCCCATCAACAGATGGCCCGGGCGTTACCCATGATCATCGAAGGATTGCTGCCCGTCTTGGAGAAATGCGCTCGCGAGGACGGTTTCGATAACGCGGTCAACAGCCGCAACCTGGCGGGCGCAATCGCGCGAGTCGCCTTGAGCCACTACGTATTCCCGGATAACGACCCGGCGGTGGCCCGCCGCGAGATCCGCGCCGCGGCCGGTCTGCCCGTCGGTGGATCCAGGAGGACGCGTTGACCGCCTCGAAAGTTGTCTTTGATCCGTTTTCGAACGACTTCTTCAACGCCCCCTACGCCACCTACCGGCGGCTGCGCGACGAGGAGCCCGTCTATTACAACGAGCGTTACGACTTCTATGCGCTGACCCGTCACGCCGATGTCGCGGCCGCCATCAAAGACTTCGAAACATTCTCGTCCTCGCGCGGGGTCGATCTCGAGATGGTGCAGTCCGGTAATCCCGTGCCGCCGCTGATCATCATGATGGATCCGCCCCAGCACCGCCGGATGCGCAACCTGGTGAACAAGGTGTTCACGCCGCGCGCCATCGAACGCCAGCGTCGGCTGGTCGTCCAACAGATCGAACGATTTCTCGCCGCGGCCGATCCCGTCGAATTCGATGTGGTGCAGGACTTTTCGGCGTTGTTTCCCGTGGAAGTGATCACCCGGCTGCTCGGCGTGCCCGCCGAGCTCCGCCAGCGGGTCCGCCTTCTCCTGGACAAGACGCTGGAGCGGGAGTACGGCAACGTCGCGACGCCCGAAGAGGGCGTTCAGGCGGGCATCGAGACCGGACTGATCTACTACAACATCATCCAAGAACGGCACGCCAATCCGCAGGACGACATGATCAGCGATCTGATCGCCGCCGAAGTCGAGCGCGACGGCGTGGCAACCAAACTCGACGACGTCGAGATCGCCGGCTTCGCTTCAATGTTGGGCGGGGCGGGTGCGGAGACGGTCACCAAGTTGGTGGGCAACGCGGTGGTCACTTTCGCCGAGCACCCAGATCAATGGCAGATGTTGCTCGAGGACCGCAGCCGGATTCCCGCCGCGGTGGAGGAGTTGCTGCGGTGGGAGGCGCCCGCACAGTACCTGGTGCGGTACACCATGAAAGACGTTGAGTTGCACGGCACCACGATCCCCGCCGGAAACCCCGTCCTGCTCTGTGTGGGCTCGGCCAACAGGGACGAGCGGGCGTTCACCGACGCGGACGTTTTCGACATCAACCGGGACCGCAGCCAGGCGCAGAACCTGGGGTTGGGCTACGGGGTGCACAGTTGCCTGGGCGCCGCGCTGGCCCGGACGGAGAGCGCCGTCGCGCTGGACAAGCTGCTGGATCACATGCCGCGCTACGCGATCGTGCGGGAGGGGCTGCACCGGGTGGCCATGACCAACGTCATCGGCTGGAACAACGTGCCGGTGCGGGTGCTGGGCTGAGTCGCTCTCTACGGTCGATGACGACTGGCAGTGACCGGTGTCCCCGTAGCACCGGGCTGGCGATCCGGATCGGCGTCCCGGCCCGTGCCAGGTGCGGTAACCGGCGCGCGAGTGTCTCGATCGCCGCGCGACCTTCGATCCGGGCCAGAGCGTTGCCGATGCAGAAATGGATGCCGGAGCCGAACGCGATGTGCTCGTAGGAGTTTCGGTCGATGCGGAACTCGTCCGGGTCGTCCCAATGACGCGGATCGCGGTTTGCGGAGCCGATCAGTGGCAGCACCCTGGCGCCGGCGGGGATGGTGGTGTCGCCGATGGTGATGTCGGTCGCGGCGATCCTGAGCAGGCCCTGGCCGGGTCCGTCAAACCGGAGCGTCTCCTCCACCGCGGTGGCGGCCAAGGCCGGATCGGCCGTGATCTGCTGCCACAGGTTCGGCCGATCCAGCAGCGCCAGCATCGCGTTAGAGATGAGATTGGTGGTCGTCTCGTTGCCGGCGACCAAGAGCAGGACGCAGAAGTTGATGAGTTCCACCAGGCTGAGCGCCTCGGTGTCACGGTCGCCGGCTATCAGGAGGCTGACGAGGTCGTCGCCGGGGTTGCGGCGCCGACTGCGTACCGTATTCGCGAAGAACCAAGTGATCTCGGCTATGCCGGCCAGCATCTTGGTCTTGCTGCCACCGGTGAGCAGCCCGTTGACCAGGTTGTCCGACCAGCGCTTGAAGTCGTTGTGGCGATCGGCCGGAATGCCCATCATCTCGGCGATCACGATCGTCGGCAGCGGCGATGCCAGGTTGGCAACCAGATCAATCGGCTCGTTGCCGGCCTTGGCGACGATGTCGTCGACGAGGCTTTCGGCGATCTCCTGAATTCGCGGCTCCCAGGCGGTGATTCGTCTCGGTGTGAAGGCCCGGCTCACTTTGCGGCGCAACTGGGTGTGCTCGGGCGGATCGCTGGTCAATACGGTGCGAATCGGCGCAATGCGACCCAGCATTGCGGCGAGCAGGTGCGGGACCTTCATCGTGGGGTTAAACGGGTTGTCGTCGAAACGCGACGACTTGCCCAGGTCGGAGGAGAACCGCGTGGCATCGCGCACCGCGACCGCCACGTCGTCGTGACGGCTGAGTATCCACAGATCCGGGTCCGCGCAGTGATAGACCGGAGCGTGATCGCGTAGCCGCGCATAGTGCGGGTAGGGGTCCGCGATCACCGCAGGATCGTTGAGATCGAAGTGCGCTTTTGTCATTTCCCTGCTCCGATCGCGGTCATCAGCGTGAGAACCCATTGCCGAACGAATCGCTCCTCGTCGATTCCGAGTGGGCGATCGTCGTGCATAGACGCGGCGATCCAATAGTTTTCGATCGCTCCGAGCCAGATCGCGGTAATCGCCTCGAAATCGCGGTCGGGTGAACCATCTTGTGGCGCTTTGCCTTCGAGCCACTTGGCGAGAAACTGATGCGACCTGACGAAGAGGCGATCTCGGGCATCGGCCATCACATTGGGAAAGCGGTCGCCTTCCTTGACCATCACGCGAATCAGATCGCGCCAGTTGGTCATCAGCACCAATGAGCCCCGGGCAACCAATGTCAGCTCGGCCTCCAGATTGCCGAGCGACAACATCGGCGCGAGAGTGAAGCTCGCGTCGGCGGTCTGGATGGCTCGCTCGACAGCGGCGGCCATGACCTGTTCCTTCGACCCGAAATGGGTGTAGAGGGATCCCGAGTGCGGGGACAGGCCGGCTGCCTTCTCGATCGACGCGATCGACGTGCCGGCATAGCCGTGCTCGGCGAAGAGTCGCAGCGCCTCGTTGAGGATCCGATCGCGGGTGCTGTCGGCCATGGGCACCGTCCAATCAAACGCTTGGGTATTGCAACCATATGCTTGCTGGGTTGACATGGCAAGGGTCGCGGATGGCTCGCCGCATGGGCGGCATAGCCGTCGCCCGGCGGCTAAAAATCCCGCCCAAAAGACACCATCAGTCCCACCGGTATCGATCGCATAAAGCCGCCCCTCCCGTCGCTTGACGGTTGTCAGAGGGCAGGTGTTTACTTCGAACATATTTTCGAATGGTGATCAAGGAGGCTAGGTCATGACCGCGGCTTTTGCCTCCAGTCACCACGAAGAAACCCGTGCTGAGCAGCTCGAATCGCTTCGGCGGCGGATGGCGGGCATCTCCGCGAAAAGGTCCGGGCCGGCCTTCGGCGGGCCCGCCGACGAGCTGCTGGACTCGGAATCCCAGCTGGCGCTGCCGCAGTGGCTGGCGGACCTGTTGCCGGCGCCGCTGCCGCGGGGAACGGTGGCGGTGCTCTCGGGTGCCCGGTCGCTGCTGTTGAGCATGGTCGCCGCGGTCACGGCGGCCGGTGGCAACGCCGCGATCGTCGGCCAGCCGGATATCGGGCTGCTGGCCGCCGCGGAGATGGGGGCGGACCTGAGCCGGCTCGCGGTGATACCGGATCCCGGAACCGATCCGGTGGAGGTGGCCGCGGTGCTCGTCGACGGCATGGATCTGGTGGTCCTCGGGCTGGGCGGGCGCCGGGTGCCGCCGACCCGGGCGCGGGCGGTGGTGGCGCGGGCCCGCAACAAGGGGTGCACCCTGTTGGTCACCGGCGGCGAATGGCAGGAGGCGCCGACGCGGCTCGCGGCCCGGGTCTGTGGATATGAGATCACCCCCCACTGGGGAGCGCCCGCCCCCGGATTCGGGCGGATCAGCGGGGTGCGGCTGCAGGTCAGCGGGATGTGTGCGGGGCGACGGGTGATGCCGCAAGCGCGAGCGGGGTGAATTCCGGTGGTAACCCCTTCTGGTTCAAGGGTTTTGGCGATCTGGTGCATGGATTGGCCCGCGGTGGCGGCGGCCGCGGCCGCGGATCTGTCCGCGACCGTCCCGGTCGCGGTCACGTTGGCCAACCGGGTGATCGCCTGCTCGTCGGCCGCCCGAGCGGTGGGGGTGCGGCGGGGGCTGCGGCGCCGGGAGGCGGCGGCCCGGTGCCCGCAACTGCATGTCACCACCGCCGACGCGGACCGTGACGCCCGCTTCTTCGAAGCGGTGATCGCGGCGGTGGACGATCTGGTGCCACGCGCCGAGGTGCTGCGGCCCGGGCTCCTGGTGTTGCCGGTGCGCGGGGCGGCCCGCTATTTCGGGTCCGAGGCCACCGCCGCCGAACGGCTGATCGACGCGGTGGCCGCAGCCGGCGCCGAGTGTCAGGTCGGGATCGCCGACCAGTTGTCCACCGCGGTCTTCGCGGCGCGGGCGGGCCGCGTCGTCGAGCCGGGAGACGACGCGAGGTTTTTGTCGGTGCTGTCCATCCGTCAACTCGCCACCGAACCGAGCCTGTCCGGTCCGGGCCGGGAGGAGCTGACGGACCTGTTGTGGCGGATGGGGATTCGCACCATCGGGCAGTTCGCGGCGCTGTCGCGCAGCGACGTGGCCTCCCGGTTCGGCGCCGACGGGGTGAGCGCGCACCGGTTGGCCCGCGGCGAGCCCGAACGGCCGCCCTCCGGGCGGGAACCGCCGGCCGAGCTCGAGGCCGTGCTGGACTGCGATCCGCCGATCGACCGGGTCGATGCTGCGGCATTCGCCGGGCGCTCGCTGGCCGGCGCGCTGCACCAGAAGCTGATGGCCGCCGGCGTGGGATGCACCCGGCTGGCCATCCACGCCGTCACCGCCAACGGCGAAGAACGCCATCGGGTGTGGCGATGCGCCGAGCCGTTGACCGAGGACGCCACCGCCGACCGGGTGCGCTGGCAACTCGACGGCTGGTTGAGCAACCGCACCGCGCGCGATCCCCGGCCCACCGCCGCGGTGACACTGTTGCGGCTGGCCGCGGTGGAGGTGGTATCCGCCGAGGCGCTGCAATTGCCGCTCTGGGGCGGGCTGGGGGAGGAGGACAGGCTGCGGGCCCGACGGGCGCTGGTGCGGGTGCAGGGCCTGCTCGGGCCGGAGGCGGTGCGAGTGCCGGTGCTGTCCGGTGGTCGCGGGCCGGCCGAGCGCATCACGCTGATCCCGCTGGGCGACGAGCCGGTGCCGCGGGCCGATCCCGATCTGCCGTGGCCCGGCCGGCTGCCCGAGCCGTCACCGGCGGTGTTGCTGGACGATCCGGTGGAACTGCTTGACGCCCAAGGGAATCCGATACGGGTGACCAACCGCGGGCTGTTCTCCGCCGACCCCGCCCGGATGATCACCCAGGGCCGAGACGAGCGGCTGTGCTGGTGGGCCGGGCCCTGGCCGGTCGACGAGCGGTGGTGGGACGATCGGCCCGCGGCCGGCAATGGGGGCGGACCAAGGGTCGGACCGAGAGGGGGCCGCACCGCCCGCGCCCAGATCTTGCTGGAGAGCGAGCGCGCGTTGCTGTTGTGCTATCGCCAGCGGCGCTGGTATCTCGAGGGGAGTTACGAGTAGGTGGGCCGCAGCGCCTCGGGGGTCAGGTCCTTGAGCGAGGGATATCCGTCGACGGCCATGATCAGATCCGCCTCGGCCAGCAGCGAGCGCAGCACGTGCACGATGCCGTCGACGCCCCCGAGCGCCAGCCCGTAGGCGTAGGGCCGGCCGATCCCGACGGCGGTCGCCCCCAGCGCGAGCGCCTTGATGATGTCGGCCCCGCTGCGCACACCGGAGTCGAACAGCACCGGCAGCCCGTCGGCCGCCTCGAGCACGTCGGGCAGGCAATCCAGGCAGGGCAGCCCGCCGTTGGCCTGTCGCCCGCCGTGGTTGGAGCAGTAAATGCCGTCCACGCCAATGTCTTTGGCGCGGCGAACGTCGTCGGGATGGCAGATGCCCTTGACCATCAGCGGCAGGTCGGTCTCCGACCGCAGCCACTCCAGGTCCTCCCACCGGAACGGGCCGCCGAAAATCGGCAGCTTGCGCACCGCCGCCTCGGTGGCGTCTTCGCCGCGGCTCAGCTTGGCGCGAAAAACCGGATCGCTGGTGTAGTTGGCCAGACACCCGCTGGGCACCTGGGGGTAGTTCCCGCCGCTGAGGTCGCGGGGCCGCCAGCCGGTGACCCAGGTGTCCAGGGTGACGGCGATGCTTTTGAAACCGGCCGCCTCGGCGCGGTGCACCAGGCTGGCGGCCATCTTGCGATCCGGCGGCGTGTACAGCTGGAAAAACGCCGGCGTATCGCCCAGTTCGGCCGCGACGACCTCCATGGGGTCGGACGTGAGCGTGCCCACGAAGAACGGGACGCCGGTACGGACGGAGGCCCGGGCGCAGAGTATGTCCCCGTGGCCGTCCGGATCGCACACCCCGATGACGCCGATGGGTGCCATGAAGATCGGAGACGGGAACCTCATGCCGAACAGCTCGACGGACATGTCGCGCTCCTCGGGCGCGACCCCCATCCGCGGATACAGTCCCCACCGCTTGAAGGCCGCGCAGTTGGCGCGCTGGGTGTGCTCGTCACCGGCGCCGCCCGCGACGTACTGCAGCACCTTCGGTGTCATCGCCGCCGCGGCCTTTTTCTCCAGGTCCTCGAACCTGATCGGGTACTGCGGCTGATTTCCGTGCAGCGACTGGTCGTACAACTCGTTTTGGTAGTCGGCGAAGGCCATAGTCGGTCCAGTACCCCGCACCCGGTGCACCAAACGGTGTTCGAGGATGCGACCCCACGGGTTGGTCAGTGCGGCGAAAACACATTCCGCGATAAGCGGTTTCGATGCGCTCCGATACGTATCGGTCAGTACCGCCCGAAGACGGTCGCCACGTTGTGTCCGCCGAACCCGAACGAGTTGTTGATCGCGTACTCGTAGTTCCCCGGGCGGGGTTTGCCCGCCACCACGTCCAGGTCGATCTCGGGGTCGAGGTTTTCCAGGTTCAGCGTCGGCGGGACGACCTGGTCGCGCAGCGCGAGCACGGTCAGGATCGATTCCACGGCACCCACCGCGCCCACCGAGTGGCCCAGGGCCGCCTTCGGCGCGTAGACGGCGGCGTTGCCGCCGTGGGGGCCCAGCGCGTTGTTGATGGCCTTGCCCTCGGCGACGTCACCGACCGAGGTGCCGGTGGCGTGCGCGTTGACGTGGTGAATGTCGCTGGGGGACAGGCCGGCGAGCTGGATGGCGCGGCTCATCGCGTGCCCGGCGCGTTCGCCGTTGGGGTCCGGGGCGACCATGTGGTAGCCGTCGGAGGTGATGCTGGCGCCCATGATGCGGGCCAGGATGTTGGCGCCGCGGGCCTTGGCGTGCTCTTCGGTTTCGATGACCATCAGGGCGCCGGCCTCGCCGAACACAAAGCCGGTCCGGTCGCGGTCGAACGGGCGACAGGCGCCGACCGGGTCGTCGTTCTTGGTCGACATCACGATCCGCATCTGCGCGAACGCCGCGATCGCGACCGCTTCGATCCTGACCTCGACGCCACCGCAGATCGCGATGTCGGCCTCCCCGAACACGATGTTGCGCCACGCCTGGGCGATGCCCTCCGATCCCGACGCGCACGCCGACACCGGGGTGATCACCCCGGCCCTGGCGCGGCGCTCCAGGCCGACCGCCGCGGCGGCCCCGTTGGGCATGTACTTCTGCACCGCCAGCGGGGAGACCCCCTTTGCGCCTCGCGCGCGCAGGTCGTCGTAGCTGAACACGATCTGCTCCGCCGAGCCCAGGCCGGTGCCGATGGACACCATCAGCCGGTCGCTGTCGACCTCGGGCGAGCCGGCGTTCTCCCACACCCGACGACCCAGGACGGTCGACATCGTTTGCAGGTAGCCCATGCGGTGCAGCTCGGCGCGGGTGAGCCCGCCGTCGAAATCCTCCAGCAGATGACCGCCGATGCGCACCGGCAGGTCAAACTCCTCGACGAACGAATCCTCGAGCTTGCGGATACCACTTTGCCTGTCCAGCAGCAGCTTCCACGTGGCCTCGGCGTCAGTCGCCAGCGCCGTCGTCATCGCGATGCCCGTTACGACCACGTTCGGCAGCGTCTTCCCGGTAACCAGCTCCGCCATGACTCCCGAAACCTTTCACTTGATGAGAGCTGCTAACGATTGACGTCGAGCCCCACTCACCCCACCAAATCATGCCAAACACAAGCCACCATTATCCCAAACGTCACGAGGCGTGCCGCCGATTGGCGCCTACCGCCTGCGCTTGGGCCATCAGCGCGCGGCCGCCGGGCAACGCCCGCAGGGCGGTGCGGGCCAGCCGGTCGCGGCCGCGGACGCCGTCGGTCCTGGCCTGGCCGGTGCGCAGGTGGCGCCAGCCCAGGCCCGCCCACGACCCCGCGACGACGGCGTCGATCACCCCGCCGCGGGCCCGGCGCCGGTCGATCAGGGCCAGGCCGAGCGCGGTCGCCGAGTGCACCGTGTCGACCCAGACCCCGGCCGCCAGCACCTCCGGGCCGGGGTTGACCCCCGACAACGCCGCCTGGACCAGATGGCGAGCGCCCAGGATGCGGGTGACGACGATCGCCCGGCGATCGACCCGCACGCCGTGGATGCGGCTCAACACCTCGGCGGGGGCGGCCAGCAGCACACCGCCCCATCCCGCGCGGATCAGCTCGATGGCACGAATCTTCATGCGGTCTAGGCTAACCGGCGCGCGAAGGGACCCACCCGCTCGATGAACAGATCGAAGAAAGCGGCCGCATCCACGTCAATCCCGATGAGCGCGTTGGGTTCTCGATGGCCCGACCAGTCGGTCACCGTCATGGCCCGGGTCAGGGTCCCCGTCAACTCGATGTCCACGGTCGCCGGACGGGTCGTGACGAGCCCCGGATCCAGCGCGACGGCGGCGGCCAACGGATCGTGCATGTGCGCCTGATATCCGTGGCCGAGATCGTGATAGGCCTCCAGGTAGAACCGCGTGGCGTCCTCGATCACCCGGATCAGCGGATTGGACGCCGTCGACCGGGTTCCGCGTTCGTCGTGCTCGCTCAGCGGCGTCGTCGTCGACCCGGCGGCGGCAGCCAGCCGGGCCAGGTGCTCCGGTGTCATCGCGACCTTGCGGGTCAAGTCCAGGCCGCACAGGATCGGAAGGCGCTGCTGCTCAACGCCTTCATGGCCCCAGGCCGCCAGCACCTCGGCCGCGGCCTCGGGGTCCACGCTGATGTTCCATTCCGCCACCGCGGTGGTGTTGCCCCGGTGGTCGTAGGAGCCGCCCATGATCACCAGCCGGTGCAGCAGCGTCGGCAGCGCGGGCTCGGCGCGCACCGCCAGCGCCAGATTGGTCAGCGGGCCCGTCGCCACGCCGATGAGCTCGCCGGGGTGGGCGCGCGCCGCGCGCACCCAGGCGTCCGCCGAGTCGTAGTCGGTGAGCGAGCCCCCGCCGGGCGGCAGCTCGGCATAGCCTAATCCCCTGGGGCCGTGGACTTTTGACGGCAGTCGCATCGGTCCGGTCAGGGTCTGATCGGAGCCCCGGGAAACCGGTATGCCGGTGACGTCGCACAGCCGCAACAGGCCCAGATTGTTTTCGCAAACCTGCTCCACGCCGACGTTTCCGCCGGTCGACGCGATGCCGATCACCTCGGCGTCCGGGCTGGCGAGCAGGTACATCAGCGCCAGCGCGTCATCCACGCCGGTGTCGACGTCGACGAAAACGGGAGCGTTCATTGTTTACAACATAGCCATCTCGGCTATTAGGCTGAGCTGATGCCCACAACGTCGGAGCCCCCGGAGGGCACTGAGTTAACGCCGCACTTCGACGACGTGCAGGCCCACTACGACTTGTCGGACGACTTCTTCCGGCTATTCCTCGACCCGACCCAGACGTACAGCTGTGCCTACTTCGAGCGCGAGGATATGACGCTGGAAGAAGCGCAGATCGCCAAGATCGACCTCGCCCTGGGCAAACTCGGGCTGCAGCCGGGCATGACGTTGCTCGACGTCGGCTGCGGCTGGGGCGCCACCATGATGCGCGCCGTGGAGAAATACGACGTCAACGTCGTCGGCCTCACCCTGAGCCGCAACCAGGCCGAGCACGTCGAGCGGCTGATCGCGCAGTCCGGCAGCCCCCGTTCCGCCCGGATCCTGCTGCAGGGCTGGGAGGAGTTCGACGAGCCCGTCGACCGGATCGTCAGCATCGGCGCCTTCGAGCACTTCGGGCACGAGCGCTACGACGCGTTCTTCACCATGGCGCATCGCCTGCTGCCCGACGACGGGGTCATGCTGCTGCACACCATCACCGGTCTGCACCCGACGGAGATGGTGGAGCGCGGCATGCCCATCTCGTTCACGTTCGCCCGATTCATCAAATTCATTGTCACCGAGATCTTCCCGGGCGGGCGGTTACCGTCGATACCGATGGTGCAGGAGCGCGCCACCGCGAACGGCTTCACGGTGAGCCGCATCCAGTCGCTGCAGCCGCACTACGCGAAGACCCTCGACATCTGGGCCGCCGCGCTGCAAGCCCACAAGGAGCAGGCCATCGCGGTGCAGTCCGAGGAAGTCTACGAGCGGTACATGAAATACCTGACCGGCTGCGCCGACGCCTTCCGGGTCGGATACGTCGACGTCAACCAGTTCACGTTGGAGAAATGATCACCAGTGCACGCCGGGCACCAGGCGCACCAGCCGCTTGACCGTCCGGGGTGTGCGGATGCCGCCGGTGACGGCGCGGACGGGCCGGCTGGGTCTGCGGCGCGCGGTCGTCGGCCGCGCCTCTGCAACGGGTGCCACCCCCCGTGCCGCGGCCGAGTCGGGATAGCCGAGATAGAGCTGATGCAGGATTCGCCGAGAAGTCCTGGGGGCGAAGTAATTTCCGGCCTCGGCGAGCGTACCCAGCGGGGTGTCGATGCGCGCCGGCTTGTCCACCAGCCCGCGCACCACCATCGCCGCCGCGCGTTCGGGGCTGATCGCCGGGACCGGGTTGAGCCGGTGCGACGGCACGATCATCGGGGTGCGCACCAGCGGCATGTGGATGTTGGTGAACGTGATGTGGTCGGACAGCACCTCCGATCCGACCACGTCGGAGAACGCGTCCAGCGCCGCCTTGGTCGGTAGGTAAGAGCTGTACTTGGGGTTGCGCGCCTGCACGCCGGCGCTCGACACGTTGACGACGTGACCGAATCGCCGCTCGCGCCAATGGGGCAGCAGCGCCAGCACCATCCGCACCGCGCCGAAGTAGTTGACCGCCATCACCCGTTCGTAATCGTGCATCCGGTCGTAGGCGTTGACCACCGAGCGGCGGATCGAGCGGCCGGCATTGTTCACCAGGTAATCGACGTGGTCGAAGCGCCCCAGGATGTCTTTGACGGTGTGTTCCACCGACGCGGAATCGGTGACATCGCAGGTAAAGGCATGGGCGGCACCGCCATTGGCGCGGATCTCGGCGACCAGCGCATCCAGCGCCGCGCCGTTGCGGGCCAGCGCGAACACGGTGGCGCCCCGCTCGGCGATCGCGATCGCCGACGCCCGGCCGATCCCGCTGGAGGCGCCCGTGACGATGACGTGCCGGCCCCGCAACGGTTCTCGTGGATCGTCGCGGCGGGCGCGGTCCGGATCGAGATGCTCCGCCCAGTACCGCCACAGTTTGGGCGCATAGGAGGAAAACTCGGGCACCCGGATCCCGAGTTCCTGCAAGGCGTTTCGGGTCCGCTCGCTGACGAAGGTGGGGGGCAGGTCGACCAGGTCGAACACCTCGGCGGGGATGCCCAGTTGGGTGGCCGCCATGTTGCGCACCACCCGGGCGCGGCCGCGCACATTGAGGACGGGGGCGGCCACCGAGCGGGGCAGCGACCCGCGCAGCGGCGGCAGCCCGGCGGCCTTGGCCACACCGCGGTAGATGCCCCGCAGACCGATGGTCTTCTCGGCGGTCAGGTGGAAGGTCTGCCCGTCCCGGCCGTCGGCGTGCAGCAACGCGACCAGCGCGTCGACGACGTAGTCGACGGGGACGATGTTGGTGCGGCCCGTGTCGGGCAGCAGGATCGGGGTCAGCGACGGCAGCACCGCCAACTTGGCCAGCACGCCGAAGAAGTAGTACGGCCCGTCCACCTTGTCCATCTCGCCGGTGCGTGAATCGCCCACCACCACCGCCGGGCGGTAGATGCGATAGCGCAGCCCGGGCGTCGAGCGCACCAGCAGTTCGGCTTCGAACTTGGTCTGGTGATAGGGCGTCGGCAGTTGCTGCCCGACGTCGAAGTCGTCCTCGGTGTATTCGCCGCGGAAGTCGCCCGCCACGGCGATCGACGAGACGTGGTGCAACGTCGCGTCCAGGCGCTGCGCTAGGCCGATCACCGCGCGGGTGCCCTCGACGTTGGCGGCGCGCTGCTCGGGCTCGCCGGCGGTGATGTCGTAGATCGCCGCGCAGTGCACCACGTGGTCGATCTCGCCCAGCTCGGCGAGGACGTCGTCGCTCAGGTCCAGCTCCGGCAGCTCGGCGACCAGCGGTTTGACCCGCTCACCCCACTGCTCAGCCCACTGGGCCGCGAGCCGTTCGAAGCGGCCCAGCGACTGCCGTCGCACCAGCACCCACACCCGCGCGTCGAGGCGGGATTCCAAAAGACGAGACACGACGCGGCGGCCAATAAACCCGGTACCGCCGGTAACGACATACCGCATGAAGACATCGTGGCTTCGGCAGCCGCGGACGTCAACTGCCGATCTTCACACGAGGGTTGGTGCGCCTAGCTGTGGAAGTCGCGGATCCCGTCCCAGTCGACCAGCGTCCAGCCGGTCATCGGGTTACCGTTGATCACCACGCGGCCGGTGTTGGGCAACGGGTGGGTGGTCATCAGGCTTTCCTTGCCGTTGCGGGTGTTCATCAGCGTCCACACCATGATCGAGTTCGCGTGCGAGAACACCACCGGGTTGTGGTGGCCGCTGTTGTAGACCTTGTTGACGGCCGCGGTGAACTGGTCGTTGAACTCTTTTCCGCTGATCGAGCCCGGGATGCTGTACGACACGTCGCCCTTGATCCAGTTCACCGGCGCCACCAGGTAGGTCGACTTCGCCATCGACTCGGGTTTGCCGTTGTACCAGCCGGCGTCGATCTCCTGGATGCCGGGCAGAACCTCGACCTGCTTGCCGAGCTCGGCGGCCAGCGGCGCGGCGGTTTGCTGCGTCCGGGTCATGGTGGAGGCGTAGACGCTGTCGTAGTCCTTGCGGCCGAGTAGGTGCGCGAGCTGTTCTGCCTGCCCCTTGCCCTCCGCGGTGAGGCCGGGGCCCGGCACGTCGGTGTCGATGGTGCCGGCGGCGTTGGCCTCCGACTGGGCGTGCCGGACGAACGTCACCGTGATGGAGCGCGCCTGCGGCGAGCCGCCGCCGCAGCCGGCGACGATTACCGTTGCGGTGAGCGCGGCGACTGCTACTGAGGCCTTGCGGAACCAGCTGCGCTTGGGCATGGAAGACAGCCTGCCCTGCCGACGGCTTCGGTGGGAAGGGTTTGCGATGGTTACGTGCAGAAAATCCTCGAAAGGAGACCCCCATGGCGATTGACCCGAGTGCCGTCGGCGCGGTGACCGAACCCATGCTCTTCGAATGGACCGACCGGGACACGCTGCTCTACGCGCTCGGCGTCGGCGCCGGGATCGACGACCTGGCCTTCACCACCGAGAACAGCCACGACATCGACCAGCAGGTGCTGCCCACCTACGCGGTGATCTGCTGCCCGGCCTTCGGCGCGGCCGGCCTGGTCGGAAAGTTCAACTGGGCCATGCTGTTACACGGAT
Organism: Mycobacterium sp. NTMscope_MAC_12; assembly: GCF_976985675.1. NCBI lineage: Bacteria > Bacillati > Actinomycetota > Actinomycetes > Mycobacteriales > Mycobacteriaceae > Mycobacterium > Mycobacterium sp. NTMscope_MAC_12. The sequence continues at coordinate 4,358,910 of NZ_CDRJYY010000001.1, read as the reverse complement.
CGCAGAGCATCCGGCTGCACGCGCCGCTGCCGCCCGCGGGCAAGCTCTCGGTGGTGTCCGAGGTCGCCGACATCCAGGACAAGGGTGAGGGCAAGAACGCGATCCTCGTGCTGCGCGGCCGGGGCACCGACCCGGACTCGAAGCAGCTGATCGCCGAGACGCTCACCACGCTGGTCATCCGCGGCGAGGGCGGGTTCGGGGGAATGCCGGGCCAGCGGCCTGTCGCCCCGGAATTCCCGGACCGCGAGCCCGACGCGCGGATCGCGCTGCCCACCCGCGAGGACCAGGCGCTGATCTACCGGCTCTCCGGTGACCGCAACCCGCTGCACAGCGACCCGTGGTTCGCTCGCGAGCTGGCGGGGTTCCCCAAGCCGATCCTGCACGGGCTGTGCACCTACGGGGTGTCGGGTCGCGCGCTGGTGTCCGAGCTCGGCGGCGGCGTCGCGGCCAACATCACCTCGATCGCCTCGCGATTCACCTCACCGGTGTTCCCCGGCGAGACTTTGACCACGCTGATCTGGCGCACCGGGGAGGGCAAGGCCGTGTTCCGCACCGAGGCGTCGGGTGCCGAGGGTTCCGGCGTCCGCGTGGTGCTCGACGACGGCGCGGTGGAATACGCCTGACTAGGCTTCGAGCTGATCGGCCAGCCGGTCGGTGAATTCGGCGGCCCGCGCGGGGCTGTCCAGCGCGAACAGCGCGGCGGTGGCGCGGTCGCCATCGTCGTTGTGCCGCACCAGGATCGGCACACCATCATCGTGGACCGCGTCGAACGCGTCCTCGTCGGTGATGTCGTCGCCGAGGTAGACCGGCGTCAGCGCGCCCGCCCCGGCCTGGTGCAGGTGGTCGATCACCCAGCGCAGCGTTTTTCCCTTGTCCCAGTCCAGGTCCGGGCGCAGCTCGATGACCTCGCGGCCGGTGGTCACCCGGAGCGCGTCGCGGCGACCCGCCGCGCGCACCGCCGCGAGCACCTCACCGACGCGGTCGCGTTCGGCGTTGCGGTAGTGCGCGGCGACGCCGAATCGCTTGTGCTCCACCACCACTCCGGGGATCGCGCCGAGCTGGTCGCGCAGCTGGGTCGCCGCCCGCTCCAGCACCGGGATGGCCGCGGCCGCCGCGTCGTTTTGGTGGTGTGTCCCGTCGGGTGCGGTCAGCTCGAAACCGTGGCTGCCGGCATACCAAATACCCGGTACGCCAACGCGATTCGTCACGTCGGCGAGATCGCGACCGGACAGCACCGCGACCGGGCAGCGGGCGGCCAGCTTCCCCAGCGCCTCGGTGGCCCCGGCGACGGGCCGGGCGGCGTCCGGGTCGTCGACGATGTCGGACAGCGTGCCGTCGAAGTCGAAGAACACGGCCGGGCGCCGGTCGGCCAGGCCGCCGGCGGTGTCGGTCAGGGCCTGCATCGCGTCGGGCAGCTGCGACATCCGGCGGTCCCCGGTGCGCACGACGACCTCGCCCGGGTCGCCGACCACGGCGTCGGCCCCGGCGTCACGCAGCGCGCCGGCGCGCCCGGCCGGGCCGACACCGATCACCAACGCGAATCCCGCGGCGCGGGCGGCCTCGACGCCGGCCGCGTCCCCGGCGACCACGACGGCGCGACCCGGGCGCACCTTCAGGCCCGCGGCCGTCCGCACCGGGCCGTCGGCGGAAACGACGACGGCGCCCACCCCGCTCTCGCGCAGCTGCGCGGCCAATGGCAAGCCGAGCGCGCTGTCGTCGGTTTCCAGGTCGAACAGCACGGCGTCGTGGCGGCGCGGGTCGATGACCGGCATGAGCCAACCCTCTCACGATAGCTCCTATCGAACATACTTTCGATAGACTGCGAGGGTGGGCTGGTTCAACGGGCCGCCGAGTTGGGCGGAAATGGAGCGGGTGCTCGACAGCAAGCCGCGCCGTGCCGGGGAGCCGGCGGGGCTTCCCGAGGACGCCCCGCTGTCGCGCAAGCGCGCGACGTATCGGCCGCCGGGTGACGGCCGGGCGCCCCACGCGTCCGTCGCTCATTCCGTGTCGTATGCCGAACTGCACGCGCATTCGGCGTTCAGCTTCTTAGACGGGGCGAGCACGCCCGAGGAGCTGGTCGAGGAGGCGGCGCGGCTGGGCCTGCGCGCCCTGGCGCTCACCGACCACGACGGCCTGTACGGGGCGGTGCGGTTCGCCGAGGCGGCCGCCGAGCTCGACATGCGTACCGTGTTCGGCGCCGAACTGTCGCTGGGCTGCGAGGCCCGCACCGAGCGGCCCGATCCCGCCGGCCCGCACCTGCTGGTGCTGGCCCGCGGGCCCGAGGGTTACCGGCGGCTGTCGCGGCAACTGGCCGCGGCGCATCTGGCCGGCGGCGAGAAGGGCAAGCCCCGTTACGATTTCGACGCGCTGACCGAGGCCGCCGGCGGGCACTGGCACATCCTGACCGGATGCCGCAAAGGCCATGTGCGCCAAGCGCTTTCCGACGGCGGGCCCGCCGCGGCGGAGCAGGCGCTGGCCGACCTGGTGGACCGGTTCGGTGCCGGGCGGGTCAGCGTCGAGCTGACCCATCACGGTCAACCGCTCGACGACGAACGCAACGCGGCGCTGGCCGCCCTCGCGCCGCGCTTCGGCGTCGGCGTCGTCGCCACCACCGGCGCGCATTTCGCGGGGCCGTCGCGGCGCCGGCTGGCCATGGCGATGGGCGCCATCCGGGCCCGCGAGTCCCTGGATTCGGCCGCCGGGTGGCTGGCCCCGCTGGGCGGTTCGCACCTGCGTTCCGGTGCGGAGATGGCCCGGCTGTTCGCCGGGGGCCCCGAGGTGGTGACCGCGGCCGCCGAGCTGGGCGAGCAGTGCGCGTTCGGGCTGGCGCTCATCGCGCCGCAGCTGCCGCCGTTCGACGTGCCCGACGGGCACACCGAGGACAGCTGGCTGCGGCAGCTGACCATGGCCGGGGCGCGCGACCGCTACGGGCCGAGCGCACCGCGCGCCTACGCCCAGATCGAGCATGAGCTGAAAGTCATTGCTCAGCTGCGGTTTCCGGGCTACTTCCTGGTGGTGCACGACATCGCCCGGTTCTGCCGGGACAACAACATCCTGTGCCAGGGCAGGGGATCGGCGGCCAACTCCGCGGTCTGCTACGCCCTCGGCGTCACCGCCGTCGACCCGGTGGCCAACGAGCTGCTGTTCGAGCGCTTTCTGTCGCCGGCCCGCGACGGGCCACCCGACATCGACATGGACATCGAGTCCGACCAGCGCGAAAAGGTCATCCAGTACGTCTACGACAAATACGGCCGGGACTACGCCGCCCAGGTCGCCAACGTCATCACCTACCGGGGGAAGATCGCGGTGCGCGACATGGCCCGCGCGCTGGGCTTCTCGCAGGGCCAGCAGGACGCGTGGAGCAAGCAGATCGGCCACTGGAGCGGGCTGGCGGACTCGCCGGACGTCGAGGGCATCCCCGAGCCGGTGGTCGACCTGGCGAACCAGATCCGGAACCTGCCGCGGCACATGGGAATTCACTCCGGCGGCATGGTGATCTGTGACCGCCCCATCGCCGACGTGTGCCCGGTGGAGTGGGCGCGGATGGAGAACCGCAGCGTCCTGCAATGGGACAAAGACGACTGTGCGGCAATCGGTTTGGTGAAGTTCGACCTGCTCGGGCTGGGCATGCTCTCGGCGCTGCACTACGCGATCGACCTGGTGGCCGAGCACAAGGGGATCGAGGTGGACCTGGCCCGCCTCGACCTCTCCGAGCCGGCGGTGTACGAGATGCTGGCCCGCGCCGATTCCGTCGGCGTGTTCCAGGTGGAGTCGCGCGCGCAGATGGCCACCCTGCCGCGGCTGAAGCCGCGGGTGTTCTACGACCTGGTGGTCGAGGTCGCGCTGATCCGCCCCGGCCCCATCCAGGGCGGGTCGGTGCACCCCTACATCCGGCGGCGCAACGGCCTGGACCCGGTGGTCTACGACCACCCCTCCATGGAGCCGGCGCTGCGAAAGACGTTGGGGGTACCACTCTTTCAGGAGCAGCTGATGCAGCTCGCGGTCGACTGCGCCGGGTTTTCCGCCGCCGAGGCCGACCAGCTGCGCCGCGCCATGGGATCCAAGCGCTCCACCGAACGCATGCGACGGCTGCGCGGCCGGTTCTACGACGGCATGCGTGCGCTGCACGGCGCGCCCGACGAGGTGATCGACCGCACCTACGAAAAGCTGGAGGCCTTCGCCAATTTCGGTTTCCCGGAAAGCCACGCGCTGAGCTTCGCGTCGCTGGTGTTCTACTCGTCGTGGTTCAAGCTGCACCACCCGGCGGCGTTTTGCGCCGCGCTGCTGCGCGCCGAGCCGATGGGCTTCTACTCGCCGCAGTCGCTGGTGGCCGATGCCCGCCGGCACGGCGTGACGGTGCACGGCCCGGACGTCAACGCCAGCCTGGCGCACGCCACGTGCGAGAACGCCGGAACCGAGGTCCGGCTGGGTCTGGGTGCGGTCCGCCATATCGGAGACGACCTGGCCGAGCGGCTGGTCGAGGAACGAAAAGCCAACGGCCCGTTCACCTCTCTGCTGGATGTGACGTCGCGGCTGCAATTGAGCGTGCCGCAGACCGAGGCGCTGGCCACCGCCGGGGCTTTTGCCTGCTTCGGCATGTCCCGGCGCGAGGGGCTGTGGGCGGCCGGGGCGGCGGCCACCCAGCGGCCGGGCCGCTTGCCCGGGGTGGGCTCGTCCTCGCACGTCCCGGCGTTGCCGGGGATGAGCGAGCTGGAACTGGCCGCCGCCGACGTGTGGGCCACCGGCATCTCCCCGGACAGTTACCCGACGCAGTTCCTGCGGGAAGACCTGGACGCGATGGGGGTGGTGCCCGCCGAGAAGCTGGGATCGGTGCCCGACGGCGACCGCGTGCTGATCGCCGGTGCGGTGACCCACCGGCAGCGCCCCGGGACGGCCCAGGGGGTGACGTTCCTCAACCTGGAGGACGAAACCGGGATGGTCAACGTGCTCTGCGCGCCGGGGGTGTGGGCGCGGCACCGCAAGCTGGCGAACTCGGCGCCGGCGCTGCTGGTGCGCGGGCAGGTCCAAAACGCCAGCGGGGCGATCACCGTCGTCGCCGAGCGGTTGGGCCGCATCACCCTGGCGGTCGGCTCGAAATCGCGCGACTTCCGGTGAGAACCCTCCGCGAAACTGCAACTAGCGACGGGTTCACTCGAGAAACGCGTCGTGGAATACAGTTTCGCGGCCGAAGGTAATCTCCACCCATGACCCTGAACTTGTCTGTCGACGAACTGCTCACCACCACCCGCTCGGTCCGCAAGCGCCTCGACTTCGACAAGCCGGTGGGCCGCGACGTGCTGATGGAATGCCTCGAACTGGCGCTGCAGGCGCCCACCGGCTCCAATTCGCAGGGCTGGCAGTGGGTGTTCGTCGAGGACGCCGAGAAGAAGAAGGCGCTCGCCGACGTCTACCTGGCCAACGCCCGCGACTACCTCAGCGCTCCGGGGGCCGAGTACCCCGAGGGGGACACCCGTGGTGAGCGGATGCCCAAGGTCAAGGACTCCGCCACCTACCTCGCCGAGCACATGCACTCCGCGCCGGTGCTGTTGATCCCCTGCCTCGAGGGCCGCCCGGACAAGTCGCCGTTGGGTGGGGTGTCGTTCTGGGCGTCGCTGTTCCCGGCGGTCTGGAGCTTCTGCCTGGCGCTGCGCTCGCGGGGACTGGGGTCGTGCTGGACGACGCTGCACCTGCTGCGCGACGGCGAGCAACAGGTCGCCGAGGTCCTCGGCATTCCGCACGACCGCTACAGCCAGGGCGGCCTGTTCCCGATCGCCTACACCAAGGGCACCGACTTCCGCCCGGCCAAGCGGCTGCCCGCCGAGCAGCTCACGCACTGGGACAGCTGGTGACCCCTAGCTGCCGGCGTACTCGTGCTGCCGCCACGCCTCGTAGACGGCGATCGCCGCGGCGTTGGAAAGGTTCAGCGAGCGCCGGCCCGCCAGCATCGGGATGCGGACCTGCGCGGTGATGTGCTCGTCGGCCAGCGTCGCCGCGTCCAGGCCGGTGGGCTCGGGGCCGAACATCAGCACGTCGCCGGCGCGGTAGCGCACGTCGGCGAACGAGGTGGGCGCGTGCGAGGTGAACGCGAACACCCGCTCGGGTGACAACGCGTCCCAGGCCGCCGCCAGCGAGGCATGCACGGTGACCGAGGCCAGGTCGTGGTAGTCCAGCCCGGCCCGTCGCAGCTTGGGTTCGGACAGGTCGAAACCCATCGGCTCGACCAGATGCAATTCGCAGCCCGTCGCCGCCGCCGTCCGGATGGCGTTGCCCGTGTTGGGGGCGATGCGCGGGGAGTAGAACATCAGCTTGAACACAACGCGATAATGGTCGCATGGTCGAGCAGAGCATTTGGATGCAGAAGGTCGCTGCCGATCCCGGGCATTCCCATTGGTATATCGAGCGATTCCGCGCCATGGCCCGCGCGGGCGACGACCTGGCCGGTGAGGCCCGCTTCGTGGACGCCATGGCGCCCCGCGGCGCCCGCATCCTCGACGCCGGCTGCGGGCCCGGCCGGTTGGGCGGCTACCTCGCCGACGCCGGCCACCGGGTGGTCGGCGTGGACGTCGACCCCGCGCTCATCGCCGCGGCCGAGCAGGACCACCCCGGCCCCCGCTGGCTCGTCGGCGACCTCGCCGAGCTTGACCTGCCCGCACGCGGCATCGCCGAACCGTTCGACGTCATCGTCTCCGCCGGTAACGTCATGACGTTTTTGGCCCCCAGCACCCGGGTCCAGGTGCTGAGCCGGCTGCGCGCCCACGTCGCCGACGACGGCCGCGCGGCGATCGGCTTCGGCGCCGGCCGCGACTATGACTTCGAGGTGTTTCTGGGCGACGCGGTCGACGCGGGATTCGCGATCGACGTGCTGCTGTCCACCTGGGACCTGCGGCCGTTCACCGACGACTCCGACTTCCTGGTGGCAATCCTTCGGCCCGCCTAGAGTTTTCGCGGATCCGTGTTTGCCAGGGGTGACCGCGGGCGCGCGGCGCCACCTTGGAGGGACCTGTCTGCTCAGTAACGATTCTGGTGGGCTGGGCCGCGGGCTGTCATACTCGTCGGATTGCCACACTTACACGCGCGCGCCTATCTGGCACGGGGCGGGTGGAAATAAAGCAGGAAGTTTTATGAGCCTCTCGTTTTGTTCAGCGCTCAGGGTCAGCGCAGCGGCCGGTCGCGCGGCCGCGATGACGTGACCATGTTCAGCCGCCCGGCCGCTGCGGCCGAGGCGGACGCCTCCCCGCCCGCACCGGTTCGCGCCGCCGACGCGGCGGTCAAACGCCCGCCCGCCTGGTCGCTGGGCAACTGGCCGGTCGGCTGGAAGGTGCTGGCGATCGTGCTGGTGCCGCTGATCTTGGCGACGGTGTTCGGTGTGCTTCGCATCCACGCCGCGATGGACAGCGCGGCGGGCCTGAAACTGGCCGCCACCCGCGCCGACGTGGTTCCGACGATCACCAAATACATGTCGGCGCTGGACGTCGCGCTGCAGGCCGGTTCCACCGGGCGCGACGTCGAGGGCGCCAAGAAGAACTACGAGGCCCGCAAAGGCGAACTGCAGGGCAGGCTGGCCGACACCGACGTCACCGACGACGTCCGATCGGGCCTCAACACCCTGCTCGACGGCGGCCAGATGCTGGTGAACAAGGCGTCTGACAACGGCCTCGGCCTGCGGGAACGGGTGACCCTCTACGCGCCGATCCTGTTGACGGCCGAAGACGTCATCAATGCATCGGTGCGCGTCGACGACGAGCACATCCGCGCCCAGGCGCAGGGATTGAGCCGGGCGGTCGGCGCGCGCGGGCAGATGACGATGCAAAAGATCCTCATCACCCGCGGGGCGGACCTGCCCGAGCCGCAGCTGCGCACCTCGATGACCACCCTGGCGGGCACCGAACCGTCGACGCTGTTCGGCATGAGCGAAGTGCTCGGGGCCGGGTCGCCCGAGGCCAAGACGCTGCAACAGCAGATGGTGACCCGGATGGCGATGATGTCCGATCCCGCCAGCGTGCTCGTCGACAACCCCGATCTGTTGCGGTCCATCCAAGCCACCGACGACATCGCCGAACAGGTCATCAAGAACGTCACCGCCTCGGTGACCAAGGCGGTGCACGCCCAGGCCGCCGACCGGCGCCACGCGGCCATCGTCGACACCGTGTTGGTGCTGGCCGCGATCGTCGTCGCGCTGCTCGTGGTGCTGCTGGTGGCGCGCGCGCTGGTGCGGCCGCTGCGCATCCTGCGCGACGGCGCGCTCAAGGTCGCCCACACCGATCTCGAGGAGGAGATCGCCCACGTGAAAGCCGGTGGGGCCGAACCGATTCCGACGCCACTGCCGGTGTACACCACCGAGGAGATCGGCCAGGTCGCCCACGCCGTCGACGAACTGCACGCCCAGGCCCTGCTGCTGGCCGGCGACGAGGCGCGGCTGCGGCTGCTGGTCAACGACATGTTCGAGACCATGTCGCGGCGCAGCCGCTCGCTGGTCGACCAGCAGCTGGCGCTCATCGACCGGCTCGAGCGCAACGAGGAGAATCCCGAGCGCCTCGACAGCCTGTTCCGGCTGGACCACCTGGCGGCGCGGCTGCGCCGCAACAGCGCCAACCTGCTGGTGCTGGCCGGCGCGCAGCTCGCGCGCGACCAGCGCGACCCGGTGCCGCTGGCGACGGTGGTCAGCGCCGCGGTGTCCGAGGTCGAGGACTATCGCCGCGTCGAGATCGCCGGGCTGCCCGAGTGCGCGCTGGCCGGCGCGGCCGCGGGCGGCGCCATCCATCTGTTCGCCGAGCTGATCGACAACGCGCTGCGCTACTCGCCGCCGACGACGTCCGTGCGGGTCTCGGCGTCCCGCGGTGGCGACGGGGGAGTCGTGGTGCGGATCGCGGACTCCGGCCTGGGGATGAACGACGCCGATCGGCGCATCGCCAACATGCGGCTGCAGGCCGGCGGCGACGTCAGCCCAGACAACGCGCGCCACATGGGGCTTTTCGTGGTCGGCCGGATCGCGGACCGGCACGGCATCCGGGTGGGGCTGCGCGGCCCCGCGGCCAACGAGGCGGGCTCGGGCACCACCGCCGAGGTCTACCTGCCGCGCACGGTGCTCACCGGCCTGGCCCCCGCGGAAACGGCTGCGCCCCGGCACATTCGGGCGGCGTCGTCTCCGAGCGCCAAACTCGCCAGCGCGATCGCCGCGCCCCCGGCCGCCGAGGACGCCGGGCGGCGCGACGGTACCCGCGAGCCGGCGGCCCGCAACGCCGGGCCCGCGCCCGGGCCCTCGGTCACCCTGCTGCCGCGGCGCAACCCGGGTTCCAGCGGCATCACCGAGGTCCCGGCCCCACCCGCCGAACAACCGCCCCCGCAGCGGCGGCGCGAACTCGCGACCCCCTGGTGGGAAAACGCGCCCAAGTCTGCGCCGGCCGCCCGGCCCGCGGAGCCCGAGGCCACGCCGCAGCCCGCGCCCACCCCCACACCGGAGCCCGCGCCGGCGCCGGCCCCACCGGTGCGGGCGGCATCGGACACCTCGGCCTTCTTCGCCGCCCGGCCCCGCGAACCCCGCGAGGACAAGCCCGCCAGCCCGCCGACCGACGATGACGTCATCTACCGGCGGATGCTCTCGGAGATGCTGGGCGACCCCCATGACCTGGTGAACAGCCCCGACCTGGATTGGCAGTCGGTCTGGGACCGCGGCTGGACGCTGGCGGCGGCCGCCGAGGACAAGCCCGTCGAGTCGCACACCACCGACCACGGACTGCCGGTCCGCACCCCCGGCGCCCGGCTGGTGCCCGGCGGCGCCAACGGAACCGGGCTGACCGAACGGGACGAGCCCGAGCACGGACTCAACGGCAGATCGCCGTCGCACCGGGAGCCGCAGCACGCGGCCGTCACCCGGGACCCCGAGGCGGTGCGCGCCTCGTTCAGTAACCATTTCGGCGGCGTGCGCACCGGACGCTCGCACGCCCGCGACACGGAACAAGGACCCGACCAACAATGACCTCACCCGACACCTCACTGGACTGGCTGGTGACCAGGTTCGCCCGCGAGGTCCCCGGCGTCGCGCACGCGCTGCTGGTGTCCGTCGACGGGCTGCCCATCGCCGCCAGCGAGCACCTGCCCAGGGAACGCGCCGACCAGCTGGCCGCCGTCGCCTCCGGGCTGGCCAGCCTGGCGACGGGCGCCGCGCAGCTCTTCGAGGGCGGGCAGGTGCTGCAATCGGTGGTCGAGATGCAGAACGGCTACCTGTTGTTGATGCGCGTCGGGGACGGCTCGCACCTGGCGACGCTCGCGGCGACGTCGTGCGACATCGGTCAGATCGGCTACGAGATGGCCGTGCTCGTCGAACGGGTCGGGGGCGTGGTGCAGTCGACCCGCCGGTCCGCCGCCCACTCGTGAGCTGCGATGGACACCCCCGAGACCTGGCCCGCACACCGTAAGGGGAACCTGGTCCGCCCGTACACCCTGACGTCCGGGCGGACCGACACGAACGTCGAGCTGCCCCTGGAAGCGCCGCTTCAGACGCTGCAGGCAGGCCCGACCCACCGGTGGCCGCCCAACGATGCGCGGGGCAGAATCATCCAGCTGTGCGGCCAGGGCCCGCCGAGCCCGTCGGTCGCCGAAATCTCGGCCCGGCTGGACCTACCGCTCGGCGTCGCGCGCGTCCTGGTCGGGGATCTGGTGCTGTCCGGCTACCTTCGGGTGCATAGGACGTTGTCCGAGCGTTCGACCCGCGATGAGCGCCACGAACTCATAGGAAGGACTCTGCGTGGCTTACGCGCACTCTGAGGTGCAGCCCGATTCCGGCGCCCACGCGTCGACGAAGATCGTGATCGCCGGCGGATTCGGGGCCGGCAAGACGACGTTCGTCGGGGCGGTTTCCGAGATCATGCCGCTGCGCACCGAGGCGATGCTCACCGACGCCTCGACCGGCGTCGACGCGCTCGAGGCCACCCCGGACAAGCGGACCACCACGGTCGCGATGGACTTCGGCCGGATCACCCTGGCCGAAGACCTGGTGCTCTACCTTTTCGGCACGCCGGGGCAGCGCCGCTTCTGGTTCATGTGGGACGACCTGGTCCGCGGCGCGATCGGCGCGGTGGTGCTGGTCGACTGCCGACGCCTGCAGGACAGCTTCGCCGCCGTCGACTTCTTCGAGCACCGCAACCTGCCGTTTTTGGTCGCGGTCAACGAGTTCGACGGGGCGCCGCGCTACCCGGTCGACGAGGTGCGCGAAGCGCTGACCCTGCCCCCGCACATTCCGGTGATCACGGTCGACGCCCGCGATCGCCGGTCGGCGACCGACGCCCTGATCGCGGTCAGCGAATACGCCCTGGCCAGCCTGACGCCCAATTGACCACCGAGTGGGTCGACCGCGAGTTTGACGGCCACGACTTCACCGACGAAGACCTGAGCCGCCTGCGGACCGAGCGGGCCGTGTTCACCGAATGCAATTTCAGCGGGGCCAACCTGGCCGAGTCCCAACACCGCGGTTCGGCCTTCCGCAACTGCACGTTCCACCGGACGGCGTTGTGGCACAGCACTTTTGCCCAATGCTCGATGCTGGGGTCGGTGTTCGTGCAGTGCCGGCTGCGGCCGATTACGTTCGACGAGGTGGACTTCACGCTCGCCGTGCTCGCCGGCATCGACCTTCGCAGCGTCGACTTCAGCGGCTGCCGGCTGCGGGAGACCAGCCTGGTGGAGGCCGACCTGCGCAAGGCCGTGCTGCGCGGCGCGGACCTGCGCGGCGCGCGGACCGCCGGCGCCCGGCTGGACGGCGCCGACCTGCGTGGCGCAGGCATCGACCCGGGGTTGTGGACGACGGCGTCGCTGGCCGGCGCGCGCGTCGACGTCGATCAGGCGATGGCCTTCGCGCTCGCACACGGGCTGCGACTGGACGGCTGATCTCTCAGCGGGTGATCGTTCAGCGGGTGAGCCGGATGCGCCACCGCACCAGCGCGGCGTAACCGACCGTGAGGACCGCGAGCATGCCCATATCGAACAGCCAGGCCGCCGGCGTGTGCTCGAAGTGGCTGTCCCGCGGACTCTGCGGACCGGGCGAGACCGTCCACAGGTCGACCGTCGACGCCTGCGCCGCGTACCCCCACCGCGAGGGCACCAGCCAGGACACCTGGTCGAGAAAGATCCGGTGGGTGACGGGCACCATCCCGCCGGAGAGCACCATCTGCATCATCAGGGACACCACCAGCAGCGGCATGATCTGCTCGTTGGACCGCGCCAGCGCCGAGAGCAGCAGACCGAGCATCGCCGCGGCCACACACGTCGCCGCGACCGCGACGAACAGCTCGACGGTGGCGTCCCCGAGCAGCACCGCCGGCCGCGTCGGCGGGCCCTTGCCCAGCACCACGATGGCGGTGGCGATGGCCGCCTGGACGACGGCGAACGCGCTGAACACCGCGACCTTGGCCAGCAGGTAGGCCGTGCTCGACAGGCCGACCGCCTGTTCCCGCCGGAAGATCGGCCGTTCCCCGATGAGGTCGCGGATGGTCAGCGCGGTTCCCATGAACGCGGCGGCCATGGTGAGCAAGGTGAGGATCATCCCGGCCTCGCCCGCCGACTCGCCGGCCGGATCGGCATAGCCGAAGCCGGCGCTGCCGGGAACGGTCAGCGACAGCGCACCCATGACGAACGGCAGCACCGCCAGGAACACGAAATAGGCGCGGTCGGACACGACCAGCCGTACCTGACGGCGGGCGATCGTGGAGAACTGGTGGCGCTTGCTGGTATGCGGCGGCGCGCCCAGCTCGGCCGGCGCCTCGGTCAGCCTCGGCGGCGGGGGCTTGTTCTGGGCCAGAAAGCGGCGATTGGCCTCGTCCGGGTCGGCGCCCACCTTGGCGAAGATGTGCGCCCAGTTGGTGGTGCCCATGGCCGCGCCGATCTGGCCGGGCGGGCCCAGAAACGCCGTCTTGCCGCCCGGCGCCATCAGCAGCACCTGGTCGCAGACGTCGAGGTAGGTCAGCGAGTGCGTCACGACCAGCACGACGCGGCCGGCGTCGGCGAGTTGCCGCAACATCGTCATGACCTGCAGGTCCAGCGCGGGGTCCAGGCCCGACGTCGGTTCGTCGAGGATCAGCAGCGACGGCCCGGTGAGCAACTCCAGCGCCACCGACGCGCGTTTGCGCTGCCCGCCGGACAGCTGGTCGACCCGGGTGTTCGCGTGCCCGGTCAGGCCGAGCTCGTCGAGAACCTGGGCGACCACCTGGGCGCGGTCGGCCTTGCTGGTGTCCGGCGGCAGGCGCAGCTCGGCGGCGTACCCGAGCGCCTGGCTGACCGTGAGCTGGCGGTGCACGACGTCGTCCTGTGGGACCATCCCGATCCGGGTGCGCAACGAGGCGTACTCGGTGTGGATGTCGTGGCCCTCGAAGGTGACCGAGCCCGACGTCGGGGTGGCGTACCCGGCGATCAGCCGCGACAGGGTGGTCTTGCCCGCGCCGGACCCGCCGATGAGGGCGGTCAAGGTACCGGGGCGGGCGGTCAGCGAGATCCGTTCCAGCAGCTTCTTCCCGCCGATGCCGAAGTTGACCTCGCGCACCTCGAGGCCGCCGGCGCGGGTCGCCGCCTCCTGGCGGCGGACCAGCATGCCGCCGCGCAACACCAGGTCGACGTTGCCGATCGTGACGACGTCGCCGTCGGACAGCACCGCCGAGCCGACCCTGACACCGTTGACGAAGGTCCCGTTGCTGCTGTTCGCGTCGCGGATCTCGGGGCCGGCCGCCGTCGGGGTCAAGAAGGCGTGATGGCGCGAGGCCAGCACGTCGTGGACGACGACGTCGTTGCTGAGCGCGCGCCCGATCGAGGCGGTCCGTCCGGTCACCGGTCGGCCGGCGGATTGGGTCCCCGGGGCCGTAAACCGCGTGGTGGGAGACTCCCCGACGTCGCCGCCGCCCGTGCCGGGCTGCGGCCGCGGCACGGCGCGCTGGGGGTCTCGCAGGCGGAACGAGCGTGCCGGCGGCCGGCCCACCTCGAACGTGATCCGCGGGCCGTCGGGCTTGCCGATGTTGATGGTCTGGCCGTCGTGGATGTCGACGACCGGCACCCGGTGGCCGTCGAGATAAAACCCGTTGAGCGTGTTGTTGTCGACCGCCAACCACCGGCCGTGATCGAAGCGCAACAGCACGTGCGCGCGGGCGACCAGCGGGTGCGCCACCCGCAAATCGGCACGCAGATCGCTCCCGACGACCACGTCGCGGCCGGCGGCGAAGCTGCCTTCGGAGCGCTCGGATCGAGCCGTCAGCACGGGCTGGGCAGATCGGGTCATCGCATCCAGATTAGAGGTCCCCGCCTGAGAGCGGCCTCAGCGTTTCAGCCGGATGTGCCAGCGCACGATGCCGGTGTAACCGATCGAGAGCAGGGTGAGCATGGCCATGTCGAAGACGAAGATGTGTTTCGAGTGCTGCCAGATCGGGTCGTTGGTCGGGATCTGCTTGACCTTCACCAGCGACGGGAAGTCGATCGAGGACGCGCCCGCGGCGTACCCCCAGCGCGCGGGCGTCAGCCACGCCATCTGTTCGAGACCGATGCGCTGGTAGACCGGGATCATCCCGCTGGAGAACACCAGCTGCGACATGATCGACACCACCAGCAGCGGCATGATCTGTTCGTTGGACTGCGCCAGCGCCGACAACAGCAGGCCGAGCATCGCCGACGCCACACAGGTGCCCGCCACGGTGACGAACAGCGAGAAGGTGGAGTTGCCGAAGAACTGGGGGTGTGCCGTCGGCGCGCCCTTGCCCAGCCGCACGATGATGGTCGCGATCGCGGCCTGGCCGGTCGCGAAGACGCAGAACACGGCGATCTTGGCCAGCAGATAGGCGGTGGTGGACAGGCCGACGGCCTGCTCCCGCCGGAAGATCGCGCGCTCGCCGATGAGATCTCGGATGGTCAGCGCGGTGCCCATGAAGACCGCACCGATGTTCAGCAGCACCATGATGTACTGCGGCTGCGTGGGCGCGGGGCCCATCGGATCGGCCGGCCCGAGGCCGGGGTGCGGGCCCTTCACCGTCAGCGACAGCGCGCCGATGAGGAACGGCAGGATCGCCAGGAAGATCGTGTAGCCGCGGTCGGACACGACGAGGCGGACCTGGCGGCGGGCGATCGTGGACAGTTGCCGCCACAGGTTGGTCTGGGGCGGTTCGCCCAGATCCGCCGGGCTCTCCGGACTCGGTGGCTGCTCCGAGCGCTGATTGCGTTCCTTGAAGCGGCGGTTGGCCTCGTCCGGGTCGGCGCCCACCTTGGCGAAGATGTCGGCCCAGTTACGGGTGCCCATGGCGGCCTCGACCTGGTCGGGCGGCCCGCAGAACGCGGTCTTACCGCCGGGCGCGACCAGCAGGATCTGATCGCACACGTCCAGGTAGGACACCGAGTGGGTCACCACCAGCACCACGCGGCCCGCGTCGGCGAGCTGGCGCAGCATCAGCATGACCTGACGGTCCAGCGCCGGGTCCAGGCCGGACGTCGGCTCGTCGAGAAGCAGCAGCGACGGCTGGGTGAGCAGCTCGAGCGCGACCGAGGCGCGCTTGCGCTGGCCACCCGAGAGCTTGTCGACCCGCGTCTCGGCGTGCTGGGTCATGTCGAGTTCCTCGAGCACCTGCGCGACGACGCGGGCCCGTTCCTCTTTGCTGGTGTCGGGGGGCAGGCGCAGCTCGGCGGCGTAGTTGAGGGCCTGGTTGACCGTGAGCTGGCGGTGCACCACGTCGTCCTGCGGGACCATCCCGATCCTGCTGCGCATGGACGCGTACTCGGTGTGGATGTTGTGGCCCTCGAAGGTCACCGTGCCCGACGTGGGGCTGGTGTAGCCGACGATCAGCCGCGAGAGCGTGGTCTTCCCGGCGCCCGAACCACCGATGATGGCCGTAAGCGTCCCGGGGCGGGCCGTCACCGAGATGTGGTCGAGCAGCTGCTTGCCGTGGTCGACGGTGTAGCAGACGGAGTTGACCTCCAGGCCGCCGGTCCGCGTCGCCGCCTCGGTGCGCCGGACCAGGCTGTCGCCGGTGAACACCAGGTCGACGTTGCCGATGGTGACCACGTCGCCCTCGGTCAGCACCGCCGAGCCGACGCGGACGCCGTTGACGAAGGTGCCGTTCACGCTGTGCGCGTCGCGGATCTCGGTGCCCAGCGGCGTCTGGAGCAAGAACGCGTGATGGCGCGAGGCGAGCACGTCCTGGATGACGATGTCGTTGTCGGTGGCCCGGCCGATGGTTTGCGACCCGGCCGGCTGCTGGATCGCCCCGGACCGCGACGGCATCAGCGCCTGGAACATCTTGGTCGCCAGGTTCGCCACCTCGGGCGGCTTGGCGCTGGTGGGCGCCGCCCGGGTGTGCGGGGCCGCCGCGGGTATGTGCTGCACCGGCGGGGGGCTGTGCACCGCCGCATTGTGCGGCGGGGGTGGCGCGGCGGGCGGGTAGGCGGGCGGTCGCCCACCACCGCCGCCGTACATGGTGTGCCCCGCCGGGCCGGGCCGGTGCACGGGCGCGGGCTGCGGTCGCCGCGGCGGCGCCGCCCAGTTGGGCGTGCGCCCGGCCGGGGGTGGCGGCGGGCCGGGTGGAGCGGCGACGGGCGGACCCGGTTGCGCCGACCAGGCCGCCGCCTGTGGCGGGGCCGCCACCGGGATGTTCATCGATTCGGTCTTGGGGGGCCGCCCGGCCATGCCCTGGTGCCGGCCGACGTCGAACGTCAGCAGCGGCCCGTCCGGGTTTCCGATGTTGAGCGTTTGCCCGTCGTGGATCTCGACGACCGGCACCCGTCGGCCGTTGACGAAAGTTCCGTTGAGCGAACCGTTGTCGATGGCCAGCCACTTGCCCTGGTCGAAACGCAGCAACAGGTGGGCGCGCGAGATCAGGGGGTGCGTGATGCGCATGTCGGCCCGCAGATCGCGCCCGACGACCACGTCGTGGCCCGCTGCGAAGGTACGTTCAGATCCTTCGTGATGGACGGTTAGCGCTGGCGGGGCTGGTGCGGACATCGCCACAACTGTAGCTTGCGGCCCTGTGGATCAGCCTGGAGCGCCTACGGCGTCCGGCGCGCCGGTGACGACGCAGTGGGTCCGGCTGTAGATCGTCGGCATGCACTGATTGCAGTGCGTGCACGCGGAGTGCACCCGGTGCTGGGCGTCCTCGGCGGCGATCCGGTTGATCAGATCCGGTTCGGCCAGCAGCGCGCGGGCCATCGCGACGAATTCGAATCCCTCCGCCATCGCCAGGTCCATCGTCTCCCGGTTGGTGATGCCGCCGAGCAGGATCAACGGCATCTTCAACTCGGCACGGAACAGCTTGGCGTCGCGCAATAGATAGGCCTCGCGGTAGGGGTACTCGCGCAAAAACTTCTTGCCCGTCATACGCATGCCCCAGCGCAGCGGCGGCTTGAACGCGCCGGCGAACTGCTTGAGCGGCGCGTCGCCGCGGAACAGGTACATCGGGTTGACCAGCGAGCTGCCCGCGGTCAATTCGATCGCGTCCAGCCCGCCGTCTTCCTCCAGCCACTTGGCGGTCCTCAGCGATTCCTCCGTGCTGATGCCACCGCGAACGCCGTCGGCCATGTTCAGCTTGGCGGTCACCGCGATCGGTGTGCCTTCCTTTTCGACCGCGCGCCGGACGGCCATCACCATGCCGCGGGCGACCTTCGCCCGGTTCTGCAGCGATCCGCCGAACTCGTCGTCGCGGCGATTGATCAGCGGGGACAAAAACGAACTCGCCAAGTAGTTGTGGCCCAAATGGATTTCGACGGCGTCGAAGCCGGCTTCGATGGCCAGCCGCGCGGCGTTGGCGTGCCCGGCGATGACCTCGTCGATGTCCTCGCGGGTTGCCTTCTTGGCGAACCGCATTCCGATCGGGTTGAAGAACCGCACCGGCGCCAGCGCCTTGGCTTTGTTCGACTTAGCGTTGGCCACCGGGCCGGCGTGGCCGATCTGCGCGCTGACCGCCGCGCCCTCGGCGTGGATCGCGTCGGTGAGCCGGCGGAACCCCGGCACCGCCTCCGGCCGCATCCAGATCCCGTTGCCCTCGGTGCGCCCGCCGGGGGAGACGGCGCAGTAGGCGACGGTCGTCATGCCGACCCCGCCGGCGGCCGGCAGCCGGTGGTATTCGATGAGGTCGTCGGTCACCAGCGCGTCCGGCGTGCGCGCCTCGAACGTGGCGGACTTGATAGTGCGGTTACGCAGCGTGATCGGACCGAGCTTCGCGGGGCTGAAGACGTCCGGAGGGGTAGACATACCGGGAGCCTAATGGCGATCGCAAGCGCGGCGAAGCCGGGCGCGGCGGGTCGCCATCATCGATCTAATGGCGATCGCGAGCGCGGCGTAGCCGGGCGCGGCGGGTCGCCATCATCGATATCTGCCAGACTGTCAGCGTGGGAGCAATCACGCTGGACGGCAAGGCCACCCGCGACGAAATCTTCGTCGACCTCAAACAGCGCGTGGCCGCACTCACCGCATCGGGACGCACCCCCGGATTGGGCACCATCCTGGTGGGCGAGGACCCGGGTTCGCAGGCTTACGTGCGGGGCAAGCACGCCGACTGCGCCAAGGTCGGGATCACCTCGATTCGCCGCGACCTGCCCGCCGACATCAGCACCGCCGCGCTCAACGACACCATCGACGAGCTGAACGCGAACCCCGACTGCACCGGTTATATCGTGCAGTTGCCGTTGCCCAAGCACCTGGACGAGAACGCGGCGCTGGAGCGGGTCGACCCGAACAAGGACGCCGACGGGCTGCACCCGACCAACCTGGGCCGGCTGGTGCTCAACAATCCGGCCCCGCTGCCGTGCACGCCGCGCGGCATCGTGCATCTGCTGCGCCGCTACGACGTCGAGATCGCCGGGGCGCACGTGGTCGTCATCGGCCGCGGTGTGACGGTCGGTCGCCCGCTGGGGCTGCTGCTGACCCGCCGTTCCGAGAACGCCACGGTGACGTTGTGCCACACCGGGACTCGCGATCTGCCGGCGTTGACCCGGCAGGCCGACATCATCGTGGCGGCCGTCGGGGTTCCGCACCTGCTGACCGCCGACATGGTGCGTCCCGGCGCCGCGGTGCTCGACGTGGGGGTCAGCCGGACCGACGACGGACTCGTCGGCGATGTGCACCCCGATGTGTGGGACGTCGCCGGCCATGTGTCACCCAACCCCGGCGGTGTGGGCCCGTTGACCCGCGCGTTCCTGCTGACCAACGTCGTCGAGCTGGCCGAGCGGGAATGACCGCGCGGACCGTGCTGCGGGCCCAATGGCCGATTCTGTTGGTGGGCCTGATCTTTGCCACGGCGCTGGCCTTGGTGGGGGCCAACTTCTGGCGCCGCGGTTCGCTGTTGATCGGCATCGGCGTGGGCGTGGCCGCGCTGCTGCGACTGGTGCTGTCCGAGGAGCGGGCCGGTCTACTGGTGGTGCGCGGCAAGGGAATCGACTTCATCACCACCGCGGTGGTCGGCGCGGCGATGGTCTACATCGCGTGGACGATCGACCCGCTGGGCACCGTTTAGAAACTCGGCAGCGCCGGAACCTGTCCGGGCAGCTGCCCGGCCATGCCCGGGATCTGGCCCGTCATTCCGGGGACCTGGCCCGCCATGCCCGGGATTTGGCCCGTCATCCCCGGGATCTGACCTGCCATCCCCGGGATCTGTCCGGGCATTCCCGGAACCTGCGGCATGGCGCCGGACAGGTTGCCGCTGGCGATGTTCGCCATCTCCTGGGGGCAATACGTCTGGATCGCGATCGTGGTGAACATGCTGGCCATCTGTGGGGACATGCCCCGGCCGGAGATGCTGGACGCGGCCGCGGCGAAGCTGCCGCCCGGTTGCGAAAGCATCGGGCAGATCGATTCGCCGACGGCCATCGCGTTTCCGGGTTCGCCGAAGTCGATGCCCGCGTGATTGAGCGCGTCGATGAAGTCGTCGCCGTTGCCCTCCGCTTCGGCCGGCGCCGCGAAGGCCGAGGCCACCGTGAGCAGGCCGGCCACCGCGGCGAGCAGGCGAATCGGGAGGGGCTGATGACGCAAAACCCAGATCCCCCGATGAGTTCGTGCAAGTGCCTTCACGCCAGCCTCCCCGTCCGCATGGAGTGCACCGACGGCACTCGAATCACGCTACGAACTCTGATCTATCACTGTCACGTTTACGAAACGGTGCGGTAAAGGTTCGCACAATAAGCGTTTCGTGAGGTCGGTGCGTTCGCGATGGGGCTTATTGAGCGGGCGGTTCGGGCAGGCGGATCGGTGGCCGCCGCGGCTCCGACGACGGTGCGCCGGGCGCGCACGCCAAGCGGTGCAAAGGTTCTCGATGGGCGACTGGGTCAAGTATCGGCGGGCGCACCGTCGGCCTTCTCGCCATTCCGCGGAGGCCACGTCCCGTGGAGTGGTGTAAGTAGCGCCGCCGATTCGCTTGAGCCTCTGCGGTTTCCACCGCCTGCTGTCATCGCGCCCCAGCCGCCACCGTGAGCTGCGCCTAAAGTCTCTTCTCCGAAGTAGTGTGACTCCCGTCGTGGGGCTTGTCGTAGCGCCGTCAGCGGTGCCATCGCTCGGTGTTTGCTGAAGGCCGCCGATAATCCGGCTGATCCACTCGGTGTAAACCCTCGTGATAGGTATTTTCTGGCCGGCTGAAGTAGGTCCACAACAAGATCGCGCGCGGCGACTTAACCTCGCGACCGTTGTAGAGCACGCTGACTTCCGAGCTGTGCAGCGGAGCGTCCCATGCTGGCTTCCAGTCCGGATCGGTGATGCGCGACTCGATCCAGTCGATGAGTTCCGGTATCTCCACGTCGGTGACTATGCAGGCGGCCGAGGCGAGACTGGTGTCGTCGTCGAGCCCGTACCAGTCGAGAACGAAGTACGTCGGACGGTCGTATTCGCCGCCGACGAGGCGCTCGTCTACCTCCTCGATTCTCATATTGACAGTCCTAACCCGGGTAGCGCCCCCGTGGAGTGGTGCAATTCGAGCGGGCGTTTCGCCTGAGGCTCTGCGAGTTTCCACTATGCCGTGATCGCGGCGGGGACGGCAACGGACTCGTCGTTGGAGTCTTGGGCGGGTTTGAGAAGCGCCAGTGTGGTTTCGGAAGCGCGATGCTCCTCTCGGTAGTGATACTTGGTCGATTCACCACAGAGACTCACGCGATGGCCCCTCCACATTCGGGACCGACACGCCGCTGCGATTTACACCACCTTGCTGGACGCAACCCCCGCGGACGCGTTTTCGAATACGGAAAACGCATACCGAAATCCCTTGTTTCACTGCGGTTTCTGTGGTCACATTGCGCCGTTTTTTGTCGGTGTGTGTCGATAGTTTGGCGGTGTGAGTTCCACTGGTCTGCCCGATGTCGACGCGGTGTTCGACGCGCTCGATGCCGACCTGGACCGCGCCTGCGCGTTGGTGCTCGACGCGTTGAACGTCCAGCAGCAGCTGGCGGTGTTGGAGCGCTGTGAGAGGCTGCGCCGGCGCATCCCGGTCATCGAGCATCCGCTGCTCAATTCGCTTGCCCGCCAAGCCCCCTCGCAGGAACTCGGCGGCGGGCTACCCCACGCTTTGACCGAACGCACCCTGATCAGCCGTCACGAGGCGTCTCGGCGCATCAAGGAAGCCCGCGACCTGGGACCCCGCCACGGACTGACCGGTGAACCCCTGCCGCCGGCCCTGCCCGCCACCGCCGCGGCCCAGCGCGTCGGAGACCTGGGCGCCGGTCAGGTGGCCGTGATCCGCAAGTTCTGCCGCCAGCTGCCCGGCTGGGTCGACGCCGCGGCCCGCGAGTTTGCCGAAGCCCAACTGGCCGGGTTCGGAACCCAGTTCGGCCCCGAACACCTCACCGAGCTGGCCCGCGGAATGTCCAATGTCCTCAATCCTGATGGCATCTTCACCGATGAGGACCGGGCCCGTAGCCGTGGCGTGACCCTGGGCCCCCAGCAAGCCGACGGCATGTCGCAGCTGCGTGGCCTGATCACCCCCGAGCTGCGCGCCACCGTCGAAGCCGTGGAAGCCAAACTCGGCGCCCCGGGGATGTGCAACCCTCTCGACGACACCCCGTGTGTCGACGGGACCCCCAGCCAAGCCGCCATCGACCGGGATACGCGCTCGAAGGCTCAACGCGGTCACGACGCCCTGCTGGCCGCACTGCGCGCGCTGCTGGCCTCCGGGGAGTTGGGTCAGCACAACGGGTTACCCGCCTCCATCATCGTCACCACCACCCTGGCCGAGTTGGAGGCCGCCGCCGGGCGCGGCCTGACCGGCGGGGGCACCATCCTGCCGATGAGTGAGGTGATCCGCCTGGGCCGCCACGCGCACCACTACTTGGCGATCTTCGACAAGGGCAAGGCCCTGGCGTTGTATCACACCAAACGGCTGGCTTCCCCGGGGCAGCGGATCGTGTTGTACGCCAAGGACCGCGGCTGCACCGCCCCAGGCTGCGGGGTTAAGGGCTACTACTGCGAAGTGCATCACGTCACCGACTACGCCACCTCCCATACCACCGACATCGACGACCTCACCTTCGCCTGCGGCCCACACCACCGCCTGCTCCAACCCCGCGGCTGGACCACCCGCAAGAACGCCAAAGGCGAGACCGAATGGAAACCACCACCGCACCTCGAGCGCAATCGGCCATGCACCAACACCTTTCACCATCCGGAGAAACTGCTGCGTGACGAGGACGATGACGGGTGGTAACCGGGCTGGGGTACTTCAACGACGGCGATCAGGCTTCCGAGAAGTCGGGCACTGTGATCGCGCCGTCCTCGGCTAGCGCGAACCCAGGGTTGTGGGCGATTTCCCACGCGTGACCATCGGGATCGCGGAACGCGCCCGCGTACCCGCCGTAGAACGTCTCGGCAGCGGCGCGTGTGATGGTGGCTCCGGCATCTGTTGCCGCGGCCAGGATCTCGTCCACCTCGGCGCGCGACCGCACGTTGTGAGCCATGGCGATGCCGCCGAAGCCGTCATCGCCTTGGTCGGCGATGCCGAGATCGGCCGAAAGCTTCTCTCGCGCCCACAGACTCACGGCGAGGCCGCCGGCCTGAAAGAAGACCGTTTCCTGCACCACTTGACCGTGCCAGCCGAGGCGCGCATAGAAGCGGCGGGCGCGATGCAGGTCGGCGACGCCCAGGGTGATGAGACTCAGTCGCTGCTCCATGCGACGAGACACTACGCAAGCGCTCAGCCGGCCAGCGTCGCCCGGGTGCACATGGTGACATAGGGCAGCGCCAGGCCGGTCGCATTCGCCAGCGCCGGATGGGTGGCCAGCAACTCGCGCACCTCGTCGAGCGTCCTGGAGCGAACCTCAGTCGGCGACGTGATGCAGTAACTGCGCGACGCGACGAGGTCGATCAACGCTTGCGGCGTAAGGTAACTCGTCCACTCGACCTGATGCTGCGCGAGGTCGGTAAACGGCTCGGGCAGCTGCACCTGGGTGCGGCCGCCGTCGCCGTCACTGCCGATGATCCGGCCCAGCTCGCGCACCCAGCCCAGCCGTTCGTCGCGGGTGTTCCACACCAGGCCCAGCCGCCCGCCCGGCCGCAGCACGCGGGCCACCTCGGGTATCGCGCGCTCGGGGTCCACCCAATGCCAGGCCTGGGCCACCAGCACCACGTCAACGCTGTTGTCTTCCAACGGAATCTCTTCCGCCGTGCCCAGCAGCGCGCGGGTCTCGGGTAGCGAGGTCCGCAACACTTCCAGCATGCCCGGGATCGGGTCGACGGCCACCACGTCCAGGCCGCGCTCCACCAGCCGGGTCGTCAGCTTGCCGGTGCCCGCACCCAGATCGAGCACCTGGCGCGCGCCGACCGGCAACAGCCAGTCGATCGCCTCCGGGGGATAGGAGGGGCGGCCACGCTCATAGGCCGCGGCCGCCGAGCCGAATGACAAAGAACGGTCCTGCCGCGAGCGGGTCACCGTTGCGACGTGCCTTCCCTGCTGTCCGCGTCGGCCAACACCAGTGTCTTGCGGATCAATTCGCCGACCGCATCGACTTCCACCAGGAAGCCGTCGTGCCCGCAATCGGAGTCGACCACCTGCAGGCCGGTGCAGCCCGGCAGGTGCTCCGCCAGCTCCTCCTGCAGGCGCAGCGGGTACAGCCGGTCGGACGCGATGCCGCCCACCACCACCGGGACCGGGCACCCACCCAGCGCCTGGGCCACCCCGCCGCGCCCCCGGCCGACGTCGTGACTGTTCAGCGCCTCGGTCAACACCACGTAGCTGCCCGCGTCGAAGCGCTCGAGCAGCTTGTCGCCTTGGTACTCCAGGTAGCTCTGCACCGCGTAGCGGCCGCCGTCGGCCGGATCCTCGTCGCCCTGCCCGTCATTGGCGAACCGGGTGTCGAGGTCCACCTCACCGCGGTAGGTCAGATGCGCGAAGCGCCGCGCGATCGCCAGTCCGGTGTCGGGCGCCAGCCCGGTGTCGTGATAGTCGCCACCCTGCCAGTTCGGGTCGGCCTTGATGGCAGCGATCTGCGTGGACTGGGTGCCGATCTGGTCGGCGGTGGCGCGCGCGCCCACGGCCAGCAGCAGCCCGGCCCGGACCCGGTTTGGGTGGCCGACCATCCACTCCAAAGCCCTTGCGCCGCCCATGGATCCACCGACCACCGCGGCGACCTCGTCGATCCCCAGCGCGGCCAGCGCGGCGATGTCGGCCTGCACCTGGTCGCGGATCGAAATCCGCGGGAACCTTGAGCCCCAGGGCTTTCCGTCCCGCCGCCGCGAGCTGGGCCCGGTGGAGCCGCGGCAACCGCCGAGCACGTTGGTGGCCACCGCGCACCAGCGGTCGGTGTCGATCGGCGCGCCCGGGCCGACCATGCCGTCCCACCAGCCGCCGGTGGGATGTCCGGGCCCGGCCGGCCCGGTGATATGCGAGTCACCGGTCAGGGCGTGCAGCACCACCATCACGTTGTCGCGTGTCGGCGACAACTCGCCCCAGCGCTGGATGGCGATGTGCACGTCGTCGATGACCGCGCCGCTCTCGGTGGTCAGCGCGCCGATATGGACGAAGCCGATTTCGCCTTCGTCAGGCAGCGTTTGGGTGGGCACGTCGGAGATCGTCATGGGCAGGATTCCTTTAGAACGCCGCCACGGCCTTCGGATCGGTGCCGGACGCCCCCGCGGCCGCACCGAATCTGGCTGCCGCGGCGAAGCCGAGCTCCAGGTCGGCGAGGATGTCGTCGATCCCCTCGATGCCGACGGCCAGCCGCACCAGCCCCGGGCTGACCCCGGTGCTCAGCTGCTCCTGCGGGGACAGCTGGGCGTGCGTCGTGGACGCCGGATGAATCACCAGCGAACGCACGTCGCCGATGTTGGCGACGTGGCTGTGCAACTTCAGCGCGTTCACGAAGGCCTTGCCGGCATCGACACCGCCGGCCAGTTCGAACGACAGCACCGCCCCGGTTCCCTTGGGCGCCAGCTTCTTTGCCCGTTCATGCCAGGGCGAGCCGGGCAGTCCGGCGTAGTTCACCGACAGCACGCCCTCGTGGCCCGCCAAGAACTCGGCCACGCGTTGCGCGTTGGCGACGTGACGTTCCATGCGCAGGCTCAGCGTCTCGATGCCCTGGGCGACCAGGAACGCGTTGAACGGTGCGGCGGCCGAACCGAGGTCGCGCAGCAGCTGCACGCGCGCCTTGAGCGCGTAGGCCGGCGGGCCGAGCTCGGCGAACACCACGCCGTGGTAGCTCGGGTCGGGTGTGGTGAATCCCGGGAACCGGCCCTGCGTCCAGTCGAAGGTGCCGCCGTCGACGACGACCCCGGCGATCGCCGAGCCGTGGCCGCCGAGGTACTTGGTGGCCGAGTGCACGACGATGTCCGCGCCGTGCCGAAACGGCTGGATCAGGTAGGGCGTGGCGACCGTGTTGTCGACGATCAGCGGGACGCCGTTGTCGTGGGCGACCCCGGCGACGCCGGGGATGTCCAGGATGTCGATCTGCGGGTTGGAAATGGTCTCGGCGAAGAAGGCTTTGGTGTTCGGTTGCGCCGCGGCCCGCCACGAATCCAGATCGTCGGGGTCTTCCACGAAGGTGACCTCGATTCCGAGCTTGGCCAGCGAGTAGTGGAACAGGTTGTAGGTCCCGCCGTAGAGCCTGGGGCTCGAGACGATGTGATCTCCGGCACACGCCAGGTTCAAGATCGCGAACGTCGCCGCCGCCTGGCCGGAGCTCAGGAACAGCGCCGCCACACCGCCCTCGAGCGCGGCGATGCGCTGCTCGACGACGTCGGTGGTCGGGTTGCCGATCCGGGTGTAGATGTTGCCCGGAACCTCCAACCCGAACAGGGCGGCGGCGTGCGTGGTGTCGTCGAAGACGTAGGAGGTGGTCTGGTAGATCGGCAGGGCGCGGGCGTTGGTGGCCGGGTCGGGCTGCTGGCCGGCGTGCACCTGCTTGGTCTCGAACGACCAATGCGCGGTCGGATCCGTGTTGTCGCTGGTAGTACCGTTGTCGGAACTCACGTGGGTTGGCTCTCTCCTGGGATATGGGCTCGGGTCTCAGCGGTCTCTCGGTGGCCGGCCGACTAGCAGCGGCGGACGATTGCGCACATCGGCCGATCCGTAAGGGTGAGCGGAGCCGAAGGAGCTGGACAGAAGCACATCACGTGTCCCCTCTAGTCAGGGGTCCGTTATGGCGGACCCGCGCTTGCCGTGCAGCCTGTGGCTACATAGACCTGGTCATCACCCGGGGCACCCCACCGCGGTTGGAGGGTTGCCGGCCAGCAAGCCGGGGCTTGATGCTGGCGCTCATGACCAATACGAAGATTATCGTACTGTGCCGACCCGCCGCCAACCGTGGCGGTGCACATGCAGGTCGACACCTGTCCAAACACCCTTGATAACGTGGCAGTTAGATTGCTGAGCCCCCCACAGAATTGTCCGATATCGAAGATCTTGCCGCCGGGAGAGAGACCGTGAGCGCCGA
Organism: Mycobacterium sp. NTMscope_MAC_12; assembly: GCF_976985675.1. Taxonomy (NCBI): domain Bacteria; kingdom Bacillati; phylum Actinomycetota; class Actinomycetes; order Mycobacteriales; family Mycobacteriaceae; genus Mycobacterium; species Mycobacterium sp. NTMscope_MAC_12. The sequence goes on along the minus strand of NZ_CDRJYY010000001.1, from coordinate 4,332,060 downwards.
ACAGCCGACCGTCATCTACACGCTGACCGACGAGGCGCCGCTGCTGGCGACCTACGCGTTCCTGCCGATCGTGCGTGCCTTCGCCGAACCCGCGGGGATCAAGATCAAGACCAGCGACATCTCGGTGGCGGCCCGGATCCTCGCCGAGTTCCCCGAACACCTGACCGAAGAGCAGCGGGTCCCGGACAACCTCGCGGAGCTGGGCCGGCTGACGAAGCTGGCCGACACCAACATCATCAAGCTGCCGAACATCAGCGCCTCGGTGCCCCAGCTGATCGCCGCCGTCAAGGAGCTGCAAGGCAAGGGATTCAAGATTCCGGACTTTCCGCAGAGCCCGAAGACCGACGAGGACAGGGAGATTCGCGACCGCTACGCCAAGTGCCTCGGCAGCGCGGTGAACCCGGTACTGCGACAAGGCAACTCGGACCGGCGCGCACCCAAGGCCGTCAAGGAGTACGCGCGCAAGCACCCGCACAGCATGGCGGAATGGTCGCCGGCGTCACGCACGCACGTCGCGACCATGAAGGGCGGCGACTTCTACCACGGCGAGAAGTCGATGACGCTGGACCGCGCGCGCAACGTGAAGATGGAGCTCGAGACCGAGAGCGGCAAGACGATCGTGCTCAAGCCCATGGTCTCGCTGCGCACGGGCGACGTCATCGACTCCATGTACATGAGCAAGAAGGCCCTCATCGAGTTCTACGAGGAGCAGATGCAGGACGCCTACGAGACGGGCGTGATGTTCTCGCTGCACGTCAAGGCGACGATGATGAAGGTCTCGCACCCCATCGTCTTCGGGCACGCCGTGAAGATCTTCTACAAGGAGGCCTTCGCCAAGCACCAGGAGCTCTTCGACGAACTCGGCGTCGACGTCAACAACGGATTGGTCGACCTGTACAGCAAGATCGAGGCGCTGCCCGCGTCGCTGCACGACGAGATCATCCGCGACCTGCACGCGTGCCACGAGCACCGCCCCGAGCTGGCCATGGTCGATTCGGCCAAGGGCATCACCAACTTTCACTCGCCCAGCGACGTGATCGTCGACGCGTCGATGCCGGCGATGATCCGTGCGGGCGGCAAGATGTGGGGCGCCGACGGGCGGCAGAAGGACACCAAGGCCGTCAACCCGGAGTCCACGTTCTCCCGGATCTACCAAGAGATCATCAACTTCTGCAAGACGCACGGCGCGTTCGATCCCGCGACCATGGGCACGGTCCCCAACGTCGGGCTGATGGCGCAGCAGGCCGAGGAATACGGCTCGCACGACAAGACATTCGAGATCCCCGAGAGCGGCGTCGCCAACATCGTCGACCTCGACACCGGGGAAGTCCTGCTGACCCAGAACGTGGAAACCGGCGACATCTGGCGCATGCCCATCGTCCGCGACGAACCGATCCGCGACTGGGTCAAGCTGGCCGTCAACCGGGCACGCAACTCGGGCATGACCGTGGTCTTCTGGCTGGACACCGAACGCCCGCACGAGGTCGAGCTGCGCAAGAAGGTCAAGGAATACCTGAAGGAGCACGACACCGAGGGCCTGCAGATCCAGATCATGCCGCAGGTGTGGGCCATGCGGTACACGCTCGAGCGCGCGATGCGCGGCCAGGACACCATCGCCGCGACCGGAAACATCCTGCGCGACTACCTCACCGACCTGTTCCCGATCCTGGAGCTGGGCACCAGCGCCAAGATGCTGTCCATCGTGCCGTTGATGGCCGGCGGCGGAATGTACGAGACCGGCGCGGGCGGCTCGGCCCCCAAGCACGTCCATCAACTCGTCGAGGAGAACCACCTGCGCTGGGATTCCCTCGGTGAATTCCTCGCTCTGGGAGCGTGTTTCGAGGACATCGGCATCAAGACCGACAACGAGCGCGCCAAGCTGCTGGGCAAGACGCTGGATTCCGCGATCGGAAAGCTGTTGGACAACAACAAGAGTCCGTCGCGCAAGACGGGTGAACTCGACAACCGGGGCAGCCAGTTCTATCTGGCGCTGTACTGGGCGCAGGAACTCGCCGCGCAAAACGACGACGAGGAGTTGCGCGAGCGCTTCGCCAAGCTGGCCGAGTCGTTGGGCGAGAACGAGGACACCATCGTGGCCGAGCTCGCCGAGGTGCAGGGTGAGACGGTCGACATCGGCGGGTACTACTACCCCGACAGCGAGAAGACGACGGCGGTGATGCGGCCGAGCAAGACGTTCAACGAGGTGCTCGCCGCCGCACAAGGCTGACGCCGCAGGAAGGCACCGATGTCGAGCCCGGGTTCCAAAGAAGCCAAGATCAAGGTCAAGGGCCGCGTGGTCGAGCTCGACGGCGACGAGATGACCCGCGTCATCTGGAAGCTGATCAAGGAGATGTTGATCCTTCCGCACCTCGACATCGATCTGGATTACTACGACCTGGGCATCGAGCACCGCGACCGCACCGACGACCAGGTGACGATCGACGCGGCCTACGCCATCAAGAAGCACGGCGTGGGCGTCAAGTGCGCGACGATCACCCCCGACGAGGCCCGCGTCTCCGAGTTCAACCTCAAGAAGATGTGGCTTTCGCCGAACGGGACGATCCGGAACATCTTGGGCGGCACCATCTTCCGCGAACCGATCGTCATTTCCAACGTGCCGCGCCTGGTTCCGGGCTGGACCAAGCCGATCGTCATCGGCCGCCACGCGTTCGGCGACCAGTACCGCGCGACCAACTTCAAGGTCGACAAGCCCGGCACCGTCGCCATCACGTTCACCCCCGCCGATGGCAGCGAGCCGATGGTGCACGAGATGGTGTCCATCCCCGAGGACGGCGGCGTGGTGATGGGGATGTACAACTTCAAGGACTCCGTGCGCGACTTCGCGCGCGCGTCGTTCAAGTACGGCCTGAACGCGAAATGGCCGGTGTACCTGTCGACCAAGAACACCATCCTCAAGGCCTACGACGGCATGTTCAAGGACGAGTTCCAGCGCATCTACGACGAGGAATTCAAGGAAGACTTCGAGGCCGAGGGCCTGACTTACGAGCACCGGCTGATCGACGACATGGTGGCCGCCTGCCTCAAGTGGGAGGGCGGCTACGTGTGGGCGTGCAAGAACTACGACGGCGACGTGCAGTCCGACGCCATCGCTCAGGGCTACGGCTCGCTGGGGTTGATGACCTCGGTGCTGATGACCGCCGACGGCAAGACGGTCGAGGCCGAGGCCGCGCACGGCACGGTCACCCGGCACTTCCGGCAGTATCAGGCCGGCAAACCGACCTCCACCAACCCGATCGCCTCGATCTTCGCCTGGACGCGCGGGCTGGCGCACCGCGGCAAGCTGGACGACACCCCCGAGGTGATCGAGTTCGCGCAGACGCTGGAAAACGTCATCGTCTCCACCGTCGAGAGCGGGAAGATGACCAAGGACCTCGCCATCCTGATCGGCCCCGATCAACAGTGGCAGCAGAGCGAGGAATTCCTCGACTCGATCGCCGAGAACCTAAAAAAGGAGCTGGCTAACTAGCCGGCGGCCGGTGCCGCTCGGAGAGCCGGTCCGGGCCCGCGGCGCACTCGTCGATGAAGTCGGCGATGGCCGCGGTGATGCGTTCGGGCGCCTCGAACATCGGCACGTGCCCGACGCCGTCGAGCTTGGTGATCTTCGTTCCCTCGGGCAAGAAGTTGGTGAAATGGCGGCTGAACCTGCTCGGCGGCACCACCCGGTCCTTCTCGCACAGCACCAGCTGCACGGGCACCGCGGTCTGCGCCAGCTCCAGCAGCCCGGGCTGCAGCAGCGACTTGATCAGCAGCTGGAAATAGGCCGGGCAGTGCGCGGCGTCATCGACCACGCCGCGCAGTTGCTCCACGCTGACCCCCTCCGGGGTGGCGCTCAGCGGCAGGGTCGCCAGGCGGCGGCTCAGCGGCAGCCGCAGCGCCCGCGGGCCCAGCAGCCGGGCCAGTCCCAGGACCGGCATCCCGGCGATGAACTTGCTGATGACCTCGAATTTGACCGGGCTCCAGCGCGTCCAGCCGCCCGCGGCGCCGACGCCGGTGACGCTGCGCGCCCGCCCGCGGCGCTCGAGCTCGAAGGCCACCCAGCCGCCCAGCGAGTTGCCCACCAGGTGCGCGGACTCCCAGCCGAGTTCGTCGAGCTGACGCTCGACATGGTCGGCCAGCACCGACGAGCTCAGCAGCCAGGTGCCCGCATAGGGTCCGCCGTTGTGCCCGGCCATGGTCGGGGCGAAGACCTCGTAACGGCCGGTGTCGGCGAGCCGCGGCGCCACCGGATCCCACACCGTCTGCGACATCAGGAACCCGTGCAGCAGCACGACCGGCTCTCCGGAACCATCCTCGGGGCCAAGGTGGGTCGGGCGACGGGCCGAAGGCGACGGCGAGTGAGCGGAGCTCACGAGCGAGGAGCCGAGCAGACGAGGTTGCGCATAATCCGACATTAAAGGCGGTACCGCCGGTACCGCAACACGGCCTGATCGCGGGCGCGCGGCTGGCCGCACACTCGGCGCCGAACGTGCGGGTGGCCGCACACTGAGCGCCCGCCGCCGCACGTGAAAAGATCGGTGCATCATGAGCACCGCTACCGGATCCAGCCGCATTTTCTCCGGCGTGCAGCCCACGTCCGATTCGCTTCACCTGGGTAACGCGTTGGGCGCCCTCACCCAGTGGGTCGACCTGCAGGACGACCATGACGCGTACTTCTGCGTGGTCGACCTGCATGCCATCACCGTCGCCCAGGATCCCGAGGCGCTGCGGCGGCGGACCCTGGTCACCGCCGCCCAATACCTGGCCCTGGGCATCGACCCGGCCCGCAGCACCGTCTTCGTGCAGAGCCACGTGCCCGGCCACACCCAGCTGGCCTGGGTGCTGGGCTGCTTCACCGGCTTCGGGCAGGCGTCGCGGATGACGCAGTTCAAGGACAAGTCGCTGCGCCAGGGCGCCGACTCCACCACCGTGGGTTTATTCACCTACCCGGTGCTGCAGGCCGCCGACGTGCTGGCCTACGACACCGGCCTGGTGCCGGTGGGCGAAGACCAGCGCCAGCATCTCGAGCTGGCCCGCGACGTGGCGCAGCGGTTCAACGCCCGATTCCCGGACACGTTCGTGGTGCCGGACATGCTGATCCCCAAGGCGACCGCGAAGATCTACGACCTGTCCGACCCGACGTCGAAGATGAGCAAATCCGCGGCCACCGACGCCGGGCTGATCAACCTGCTCGACGATCCGGCGTTGTCGGCCAAGAAGATTCGTTCGGCGGTGACCGACAGCGAGCGCGAGATCCGCTTCGACACCGACGCCAAGCCCGGCGTCTCCAACCTGCTGACCATCCAGTCCGCGGTCAGCGGCATCGGCGTCGACAAGCTCGTCGAGGGCTATGCCGGAAGGGGTTACGGCGATTTAAAGAAGGACACCGCGGAGGCGGTGGTCGAGTTCGTCACCCCGATCAAGGCCCGCGTCGACGAACTGACGGCCGACTTGGCCGAATTGGAGGCCATCTTGGCGGCCGGAGCCGAACGGGCCCAGGATGTCGCCGGGAAAACGGTCCAACGGGTTTACGATCGGCTTGGGTTCCTTCCGCAACGGAGGTAAGAAGTTCCACCATGAGCGAGCCGGCCAAGGAAGGCATTCTTGATCGGCTGCGGGCCCGGTACGGGTGGCTCGACCATGTCATCCGCGCCTACCAGCGTTTCGACGAACGCAACGGCGGGTTCTTTGCCGCCGGACTCACCTATTACACGATTTTCGCGTTGTTTCCGTTGCTCATGGTCGGTTTCGCGGTGTTCGGATTCGTGCTGGCCCGCCGGCCCCACCTGCTGAGCACGATCGACGATCACATACGGTCCCAGGTGTCGGGCACGCTGGGAAATCAGCTGCAGGAGTTGATGAACTCGGCGATCGACGCCCGGACTTCGGTCGGTGTCATCGGTCTGGTCACCGCGGTGTGGGCGGGCCTGGGCTGGATTTCACACCTGCGCCAAGCGCTGACCGAGATGTGGTGGGACTCGCAGGCCGAGTCGACGGGCTTCGTGCGCAGCAAGTTCTCCGATCTGCTGGCGATGGTGGGGACGTTCGCGGTGATCGTGGCCACCGTCGCGCTGACCACCATCGGCCACGCCGCACCCATGGCCACACTGCTGAAATGGCTTGGCGTACCGCAGTTTGCGGTGTTCGACTGGCTCTTCTGGGTTTTCTCGATCCTGATCGCGACGTTCGTGTCGTGGCTGCTGTTCACGTGGATGATCGCGCGCCTGCCCCGGGAAAAGGTCAGTTTCGTCGATTCGATGCGGGCCGGGCTGATCGCGGCCGTCGGCTTCGAAGTGTTCAAACAGGTGGGGTCGATCTATCTGAAGACGGTGTTGCGCAGCCCCGCGGGCGCGGCCTTCGGCCCGGTGCTGGGGTTGATGGTGTTCGCTTACATCACCGCCTATCTCGTCCTGTTCTGCACCGCGTGGGGGGCGACGGCGTCCACCGATCCGCGCGACCGCCACGTCGAGCCCCCCGCTCCGGCGATCATCGCGCCGCGGGTGCACATGGACGAGGGCCTGGGCACTCGCCAGACGCTGACCGCGATGACCCTGGGAGCCGTTGGGGCGCTGGCCCTTTCCCGAATCGCCGGGCTTGCCCGCCGTGGCCGCTAGCTGATCACCTTCAAACCCGCGATGCAGGCCACGATCCCGGCAATCAGCAACAGCTTGGTCAACGACGCCGGTTCGTCGCCGATGACCGCCGCGTAGCCCACCGTGAGCACGGCCCCGATGCCGACCCATACCGCATAGCTGGTTCCGACCGGCAGGGTGCGCATCGCGGTCGCCAGTCCGGCCATCGAAAGCGCCAGCGCGACAACGAAGACCAGCGAGGGGCCGAGCCGGGAGAAGCCGTCGGACTTGTTCAGGGCGGTCGCCCACACCGCCTCCAAGACCCCCGACGCGATCAAGACGAGCCATGCCATTGCGCACCTCCACGGCGCCGTCTTGTCGCTGGCCGGGTACGGGGCCCCTCGTCCGGTGTCAGGTGCTGACGTCTCTGATGATAACGCTCAGAGCCAGTCGCCGCGCACCATGACGGCGGTCACCCGCAAATCACGGTCGAGCACCACAAGATTGGCGTTATAGCCGGGCCGCAGGCTGCCCACGCGATCGAGCCCCAGCGCGCGCGCCGGCGTCGCCGACGTCACCTGAACCGCCGCGGCCAGCCCGGCGTCGGCGGCCACCCTGGCGAACAACTGATCCAGGGTGGCCGTGCTGCCCGCGATCGTCGACGTCCCCTGCACCCGCGCGACGCCGGAAACCACATCGATGCGCACCGCGCCGAGTCGATACGCGCCGTCGGCGCCGCCCGCTGCGGCGATCGCGTCGGTGATCACCGCGACCCGGTCCACGCCGGCCGCCTCGATGACCGCGCGCGCCACGTCCCGGTGCAGGTGCACGCCGTCGGCGATGAGCTCGACGGTCACCCGTGAATCCCGCAGCAACGCGAGCGCCGGGCCGGGCTCGCGGTGATGCAGCGGCGGCATCGCATTGAACAGATGCGTGCCGACCGTGGCGCCCAACGCGATGGCGTGCCGGGTCTGCTCGTAGCTCGCGTCGGTATGTCCCACCGCCACAACGACTCCCGCGTCCACGAAGCGCCGGATCGCGGCGTCGGCCCCGGGCAGCTCCGGCGCCAGGGTGACCATCTTGATCGCATCGCCGCCGGCGGCCAGCACCGCGTCGATCTCCGTTGGGTCCGGGTCGCGCATCTGAGCGGGGTCATGGGCCCCGCAGCGCGCCCGGCTCAGCCAGGGGCCTTCGAGATGAATGCCCGCGACGGTGCCCCGCCTGGTGGCGTCGGTGAGTGCGCGCACCCCGCTGAGCAATTCCGGGGGGGCGGCGGTCACCAGGCTGGCCAACGTGGTGGTGGTGCCGTGGCGCCGGTGGAAGGCAGCGGCGTCGCCGATGCCGTCGGCGTCGGTGTAGGAGGCCCCACCGCCGCCGTGCACGTGCATGTCGATAAACCCCGGCGCCACAGCGCAATCCGGGAAGTCCCGGTCGGGCGGGCGGGGCGGCGGCCCGGGCGCGCAGGCCGCGATTTGCCCGGCGGAGGTCTCGAGCCAGCCCGGCCGGCAGATCCGCCCGTCCAGGACCATGGTTCCCGCGGCGATCAGCCCCACCGGCCGCCGTTCTCCCAGAAGTGGCGGATGTCCTCGAGCTGGCGGCCCTTGGTCTCCGGCGCATACCGATAGACGAAGGCGAAAGCGATCAACGCGAGCGCGGCGAACGCCGCGAAAGTGCCTGCGCCGCCGAATGAATGCAGGATGGTCAGGAAGACGGCGGCGATGATGGCGTTGGCCACCAGGTTGGAGGTCAGCATCGTGCTCGACCCAAGCGACCGCAGCCGGGACGGGAAGCTTTCGCTGGCGTACACCCAGCCCAGCGAGCCGAAACCCATGGTGTAGCCGAAGATGAACAGCAGCACGCCCGCGAACCCGGCGACCGCGCCGCCGATCCCACGGCCGAACACGGCCATCAGCACGACGTCGGCGGCGATCATCATGGCGGTGCCGCACAACAGGATTGGCCGTCGGCCCACCCGGTCGACCAGCAGCAGCGCCGTCCCGACGGCGGCCAACCCGGCCACCTGCACCAGCGCCGGCAACCCCAGCAGCGCGAAATTGCCGGTGAAGCCCATGGCCTGAAATATCCGGGGGCTGTAATAGATGATCGCGTTGATGCCGGTGATCTGGATCAGGAAGCCGAGTACGACGACGAAGATGGTGGCCCGAAGATAGGGCCTGCGAACCATTTCCGGCAGCATCTCGGAGAGGCGGCCGCTGCCCTCACTGACCGCGCGGCCGATATCGGCCAGCTCCTCGTCGACCCGCGCGTCGGGCTCCACCCGCAGCAGCGCCCGCCGGGCGTCGTCAACCCGGCCTTTGAGCAGGTACCACCGGGCCGTGTCCGGCATCCGAATCACCAACGGCGCCAACAGGAGTGCGGGCACGCAGGCCAGCCCCAGCATCCACCGCCAGCTGTGCGTGCCGGCCAGCAGGTAGCCGGTCAAATAACCGACGATGAGCCCGCTGACGATCGCCAGCTGGTAGGCCGTGAGCAGCGAGCCCCGCACCGCGGTCGGCGCCGATTCGGCCACGTACACCGGGACGACCACCACCGTCACACCGATGGTCAGGCCGACGAGCAGCCGCGCCGCCAGCAGCATCGGCAGCGACACCGAGAACGCGGCCAGCAGCGCGAAAGCCGCGTAGGCGAACAGGATCAGTACCACCGACCTTTTCCTGCCGATCACGTTGGCCAGCACGCCGGCGCCGAGCGCCCCGATGATCTGGCCGAACACCACCATCGTCGTCAGCAGTTCCTGCTGCCGGGTGGACAGCCCGAAGTCCTCGGTGACGAACAACTGCGCGCCCGCGATGATGGACAGGTCGTAGCCGTAGATGAGGCCCACGCTGGCGGCGGTCAGCCCGACCAGCAGGCCGCTCCGCGATCCGGTGGCCACCGGCGGTCAGCGGTGCTGGGGTCGACGGTTCATCGAGCGCGCGGCCATGATCAAGCTAAACACGATGATGGCGCCGATGACAGCGACGCCCACCCGGACCGGCATGGCATCCGCCGAACCGATGATCGCCCCCGCGGCAGCGTTGGTGGCGAGCCGGTCGGCGGCGGTGTCGCTCTTGGCCGGCGCCAGCGAGGGGTCGGGCGCGACCAGTGAGCCGACCTGAGTGCCCTGCGGGGTGGCGAATCCGTAGTCCAGCAGATGCGCGGCCTGCTCCCACGGCGCGATCGGCTGCCGCGTCCCGTGCAGCAGCACCGCCACCAACCGCCGCCCGTCGTGGTTGGCCGCGCCCACGAACGTCTGGCCCGCGTCGTCGGTGTAGCCGGTCTTGCCGCCCAGGGCGCCGGGATACTTGTAGAGCAGCTGGTTGTCGTTCTCCAGCTCGTAGCCGGGGTGGTCGCCGTGGCCGGGGAAGTCGAAGGTCCGGGTCGCGACGATGTTGGCGAACGTGGGGTTCTGCCACGCGTAGCGATAGAACAGCCCGATGTCGTAGGCCGAGGTGCTCATGCCGGGCGCGTCCAGCCCCGACGGCGTCGCCACCCGGGTGTCCTGGCCGCCCAGCTTGGCGGCGAGCACGTTGATCTTCTCCAGCGCTTGCTGCATGCCGCCGAGCTGCATGGCCAGCGCGTGGGCGGCGTCGTTGCCGGAGTGCATCAGCAGGCCGTGCAGCAGCTGGTTGACGGTGAACACGCCGCCTTCCTGGACGCCGACCTTGGTGCCCTCGGCGGCCGCGTCGTCGGCGGTTCCGGAAACCGACTTGTTCAGGTTGAGCGTGTTGATGGCGGCCATCGCCACCAGCACCTTGATGATGCTGGCCGGGCGGTGGCGCCCGTGCGGGTCTTTGGCGGCGATGACCGCGCCGCTGTCCAGGTCCGCCACCAGCCAGGCCTCGGCGGACACGTCGCCCGGGAGCGGCGGCGTATTCGGCGCGGCGACGATGCCGCAACCGCCCAGCGCGTCACCGCCGACGGGCTTGGCGGGCACCGCCAGCGGGATCGGGGGGTCGCCGGCGGTGGGGACCTCCGACGAATCCACCGCCGCCGGGGTGTTCACCTTGTACGGGCAGTTCGTGGGTGCGGCGTTGGGTTCGGCGCCTGGTTCGGCCCTGGCGAGCGGCAAGGCAATCGTGGCCGGGGCGGCCATCAGGAAAAGCGCCGCTGCCAGGCATGATGCGGAACGTAACAGGGTCATCGTCTGTGCACATTAAGCGATCGGACGCCCGAATCCGGGGAGCCGCGCTGTGACTGATGAGACGGAAGTTACGAATTCCCCGGCGCGCGGGGCTCGCGTCGAACCCCTAGACTGACGGCTATTCCAAACGATGGGTTGTGGTCTCAGTTGCGGTCCCAGTTCCGGGGGGCCCGCGATGGCGCTGGCGCGTCGGGTCCCCGGCCGCTGAAGGATCTGCTCGCGCAGGTCGAGAAGGCAACGCAGGTTCGGCGGTCGGGGCTTGATCAGGTGTTGGCGGAACTGCAAGCGCATCGCGACACCACGACCGATCCCGACCTGCGGTCCGCGCTCGCGTGGCTGTGCAACGCGCAAACGCGGATCGCGAGCAACCCGACGCCGGCGCATTCCCGAGACGTATTGCTGGCCGCGTACGAGGTCAAGCGGGTCCTCGCTACAGCCACCGGCTAGCTCGATCACAGCGTGGTGGCTGCCACCGGACCGGGTTGATACGCGGTTCGCGCGCCATGCCCAGGACGTCAGAGTCGCGGTTGGATCTCCGTGAGCACCCCGCGAAGGATCGATTCGATGGTGTCGAATTCGGCCTGGCCGCTGATCAGCGGCGGCGCCAGCTGAATGACGGAATCGCCGCGGTCGTCGGTGCGGCAATACAACCCGGCCTCGAACAGGGACGAGCCGACCCGGGCCAGCAGCGGCCGGCGCTCGGCGTCGCTGAACGTCTGCTTGGTCGCCTTGTCCTTGACCAGCTCCACGCCGTAGAAGAAACCCTCGCCGCGCACGTCGCCGACGATCGGCAGGTCGAGGAGCTTTTCCAGGGTGGCGCGGAAGGCCGGCGCGTCGGCCCTGACGTGATCGTTGAGCCCCTCGCGCTCGAAGATATCGAGGTTGGCCAGCCCGACGGCCGCCGAAACCGGGTGGCCGCCAAAGGTATAGCCGTGCGGGAACATCGTCGCGCCGTCGTTGAACGGCTCGAACAAGCGCTCGCTGGCGATCATGGCGCCGATCGGTGAGTAGCCCGACGTCATTCCCTTGGCGCAGGTGATCATGTCCGGCACGTAGCCGAAGTCGTCACAGGCGAACATCGACCCGATGCGGCCGAACGCGCAGATCACCTCGTCGGAAACCAGCAGCACGTCGTATTCGTCGCAGATCTCGCGCACCCGCCCGAAATAGCCTGGGGGAGGCGGGATGCTGCCGCCGGCGTTCTGCACCGGCTCCAGAAAAACCGCCGCCACGGTGTCGGGGCCCTCGAAGTCGATCGCCTCGGCGATGCGGTCCGCGGCCCACCGCCCGAAGGTCTTCGGGTCGGTGTCGAAAGGTTCCGGCGCCCGATAGAAGTTGGTGTTGGGCACCCGGAAGCCGCCCGGCGTTACCGGCTCGAACGGCGCCTTGTAGCGGGGCAGTCCGGTGATCGCCAGGGCGCCCTGGGTGCTGCCGTGGTAGGCGACCGATCGCGAAATCACCTTGTGCTTACCGGGTTTGCCGGTGAGCTTGAAGTACTGCTTGGCCAGTTTCCACGCGGTCTCGACGGCCTCGGTGCCGCCGGTGGTGAAGAACACCCGGTTCAGATCGCCCGGCGTGTAGCCCGCGAGACGCTCGGCGAGCTCGATCGCCGTGGGGGTGGCATACCCCCACAGCGGGAAGAACGCCAGAGTCTCGGCCTGCCGCGCCGCGACCTCGGCGAGCTCGGTGCGGCCGTGGCCGACCTGCACGGTGAACAGCCCGGACAGGCCGTCGAGGTAGCTCTTGCCGCGGTCGTCGAAGATGGTGACGCCCTCGCCGCGGGTGATGATCGGCGGCGTGACTCCCGGGCCGTGCCGGGAGAAGTGCAGCCACAGGTTGTCGGTCATGGTGCGTGCGACTCTAACGCTCGGTTCGATTGCCCGGCTCCCAACTCGCGCCGTTCGGCGCTCGCCGTCGCCGCGCTGGGCTGCCGGCGTGGTGCGCCGCGCGGCTCATCTTTCGATCGGACAGATTGTATTGCTCCACCGATATTCGACATGGCCGCATGGCGGCGGCGCCCTGGCGCAGACGTGGTCGGGCATCGCCCGCTGAGCTGGCGCGATGCGCGATCGGTTCGGGCCGCTTGCGTGAGGTGGAGGTGGCGCCGGGATAGGGCAGCCCCTCCCATTGCCGACTTTGGCTCCGGTTCCCCACCCGCGTCGACGGCGATATCTTGCCGTGTATGCCTATAGATGACACTGTTTCTTACAAGGAAACGCTCCTGCTGGGTGGGCCGCTGAGTGCGGCGCAGAAGAGTCTGCAATTGATCGAGGCGCTGGCTGAGGCGGGACGTCCGCTCGGGGTCAGTGACATCGCTCGACGGGTCGGTTCTGCGCGTGGGACGGTGCACAAACAGCTGGCCGGATTGATCGCATCGGGCTGGGTCGAGCAGGACCTCGACGGGCGCTACGGCCTGACCCTGAAGGTGGCTCGGCTGGGCAATGCCGCGTTGGAACAGGCGGGGCTCGGACAGCGCATTCATTCGCTCCTCCAGCAGGTCGCGGCCCGGGTCAACGAGACGGTTTCGATTGCCGCACTGGGTGGCGATGCGGCGCTGATCATCCAGCGCGCCGAGTCCTCGCAGGTGCTGCATGCCGACATTCGGGTGGGTACCCGGGTAGCGCTCGACGGTGGCGCGTCGGGCCTCGTGTTATCGACGTTCGCACTCAACGAGGCCGAGCGTGACGAGCTGCGCAGTCGCGGAATCGCCGTTGCCCCAGAGGAAGTCGTCACCGCTGTCGAACGGGCGGGGGTCGCATACACCGTCGATAAGGTCGCGTCGGGAATCTCGGCGGTCTCGATTCCGCTCTACGACTCGCTTCGCTTCAAGACCGTCGCACTGACGATTTCGGGCCCGACACAGCGCCTCGATCCGGTCGTCGCGGAGCACGCATTGCGGCAGGGGCGTGAACACATCGTCCAAGCGATGTCCGTTGCCGTGATTGGTGAGGCGGCGCGTAGTGACTAGGCAGGCAGGCGCGCTGCGCGGCGTGATCGGTGCCGTGCTGACACCCTTCACCAGCTCGGGGTCCGTCGATGAGGTCAGGCTGGGCGGTGAGCTCGATCTACTGGTTGAGCACTGTGATGCGCTCAGCGTGTTGGCCGCCGAGGCATCCGAGTATCGGGCTTTGTCACCGGCGAGCAGGCGCAGGACCCTGGTCGCAGCGATCGAGCGCATCGGACGCCGGTCCTTGGTGTTGGCCGGGGCGACCGCGGGCTCCCTTTCCGAGACCGCGGAGCTCGCCGAACTCGCCGCCGCACATGGCGCGGACTTCATTCAGGTGTTGATACCGCGCCGGACGTGGGGTGGAGATCCCTCGCCCGATGAGTTGGTCGGCTGGACCAACGCCTTGGTCGAGGCGTCGCCGCTGCCGGTCGTGCTGTACCACAACCCCGGACATGGCGCCGACCCATCGCTGGAGACTCTGATCGAGATGTGCGCCGTTCCTGGCGTTGTCGCGCTGAAAGACAGTTCCCGCAACATCGCTCGGGTGCTGCGCGCGGTCGAGGAGATCCACCACGCCGGGCACGCCGCATACTTCGCCACGATCCAGCCGTTGTTGAGCGTGCTGTTGTCCGGCGGCGCGGGCGCGATGACGCCACCGCCGGCCACCCTGCTGGCGGCGAGCATTCGCGATGCGGTTGCCGACGGCGATCTGCGCCGGGCTACGGACCTACAGCGGAACGCCGCGACCTTCCCCGTGCGCTGGTCGGCCAGGTACGGGCTAGTGCCGGTGATGAAGGCGGCCGGGAATGAACTCGGTTACGACCTCGGCGATCCGGCGCCGCCGTTTTTCGCGGTGGCAGAGGATGACCGCCGCGCAATCGTGGCGTCCGTCGCCGCCTGGCCGCGCGTGACCGCGGCCGGCACCGCGACCGGCCGCGCATAGTCCAGCGCGTTCACACCAACGAGGAGGTCGCACATGCAGACAATTCGCCGCATCGGAACCCGCGAAGCGGAGAGGGTGATCGCCGGCGCGCGCCGGCGGGCCGGGCAGATCGGCGTGCCGATGTGCATTGCCGTGGTCGACGAAAGCGGAACACTCGTGCAGTTCATCCGGGAGGACGGCGCGAAGCTCACCAGCGTGTCGATTGCCATCGACAAGGCCTTCACCGGCGCGGGTGCCCGTAACTTGACGAGCTTCTACGGCCAGGTGTCCCAGCCGGGGGCACCGGCATGGGGCATCGACAAGACCAATGGCGGGCGCTTCTCGGTGATCGGCGGCGGCGCGCCGATAGTCGAAAACGGTGTCGTCGTCGGTGGTGTCGGCGTCAGCGGCGGCACCGCATCGCAGGACGAGGACGTAGCGCTGGCCGGCGTGGCCGAACTCGAATCGACCGACGCGAACCTGACCACGGTGGGACGCTCGTGACCGAGTGGCTGCCGCGCGATGCCCCACGGGCGCGCCGCCGCGGGTTCATCGGGGCCTACCTCGGCTGGCTGTTCGACGGATATGAGACCTTCGCGACCGTGCTGGTCGCCAGGACAGCCGTCGACGACCTGGTCGGCCCGCATACCGCTGTCGACCACCCGCTGTATGTGGGCGCAATTCTGTCGACGACGCTGGTCTCCTGGGCCGCGGGCGGGCTGGCGTCGGGTGTGCTCGCCGACCGCTTCGGCCGCCGCCGTGTCTTGCTGTGGTCGATCCTCTGGTACGCGGTTTTCGCCGGGTTGACAGCAGTGTCGCCGACCTACGTGGCCTTGATTGTCTTCCGCTTCCTGACCGGCTTCGGCATGGGCGCGGAGTGGGGTGCCGGCAGCTCGCTGGTGTCGGAGATCTCCGATCCACGCCGCCGCGGTGTACGTATTGCATTGTTGCAGAGTGGTTTTGGGCTTGGCTTCCTGGTCGCCACCGGAGCATGGCAGGTCATCAACGTCGGTGGCAGCGCCGACTGGCGATGGATGTATCTGCTCGGGGTGGCGCCGGCGCTGCTGGCAGGGTTCATCCGGCGCGGTGTTTCCGATCCGCAGCTGTGGAACGACTCGGACCGCCGCCGTCGTGACTCGATCGATCGCCTCGCGCGGGGCGAGGCGATCAGCGGCATCGACCGCGAGCTGGCCCGGCCGCTGTTGGTGCAGCTCCTCGGACGAGCCAAGTTCCGTAACCAGGTAGCGGTACTGCTGGTGGGGGCGCTCGCCAGCACGCTGGGTTGGTGGGCGGTATCGACGTGGATTCCGGCGTTTACGGGGCAGAAGCTGGGCGGGCGCGTGAGCGACCTGCCGACCTGGATCACTCTGGTCAATGTCGCCTACAACCTTGCCGGGGTCATCGGCTACCTGGCGATGGGGTGGCTCGCGGATTCTGTCGGGCGCAAGCCGGTGATCACCGCGTACTTCGCCGCGTCGGTGGTCACGACGCCGCTGTTATTCCATCTCCCGGAGAGCTGCGCAGCGCTGATCGGATTCGCGGCGCTCAACGGGTTTTTCACGCTCGGGCAGTGGACCTGGATGGCGTTGTATCCCAGCGAAGTCTTCCCCACACAGATCCGGGCGACCGCAATGACGGTGGTGTTCAACACCGCTCGGTTGGCAGCCGCGGCCGGTGCTCTTCTCACCCCCGTGCTGATCACCGCGTTCGGGTCGATCAGCACGGCGGCGATCGTGATCGGCTGCACGTCGTACGCGCTCGGGATGTTCGTCGCGCCGTTCCTCGGTCCGGAAACCCGCGGTCGAGCGTTGCCGGGTGTGCACACCCCGACCGATTCGGATCGCGAGCAGGCCGAGAAACCAGACTTGCCGCACGGCGTCGCGGTGGCGGAGGCATGACGATGAGCAATGCGTACCCGTCGCAGCCACCCTCGCCACGGCGCGCGAATCCCGAACTCCGCCATCCTTTCTCACCCGCCGAGGATCCGTCGAGCCCGTTGGCGCGCGTCTGCCGACAGCCGCTGATGTTGGGGCTGTTCTTGCCTACTCAGACCGGCGGCTTTTCGCAGTCGACGTTGCCACGCGCGACGCGCTGGGAGTTCGAGTACAACCGCGACCTGACGCTGCAGGCCGAGAGGTTCGAGTTCGACTTCGTGTTCGGACTGCAGCAGTGGACCGGTAAGGGTGGTTTCGGGGGCGAGATGAGCTACCGGGAAAACTTCCTCGACCCGTTCATTTCGACGGTTGCGCTTGCACCGCTGACCGAGCGGATCTTGACCATCTCGACCGTCCATGTCCTGTACGGCAATTGGCATCCGCTGCATCTCGCGCGATTCGCGGCGACCGCAGACCACATCGCCGGCGGTCGCTTCGGCTTGAACATCGTGACCGGGTATGACGCGCGCGAGCCGTTGATGTTCGGTATGCACCGCGTCGACCACGACGAGCGCTACGCCCGAGCCGATGAGTTCACCGCGATCATGGAAGACCTGTGGGCCGGTGTGGACAACCTCACCTACGACGGCAACTGGTACAGCCTGGACGGCGCATACGTGTCGCCGCGACCAACCCACGGCCGGCCGATCATGGTCTCGGCCAGCGCTTCACCCGCCGGTTTCACATTCGCGGCCAAGCATTCCGACATCGTGTTCACCTCCAGTCCGGCCGGCCCCGTATTCGACCGCGCAATCGAGCACCTGCCCGATCAGACCGCCCAGATCCGAGCCGCGTACCACCGCCACGGCCGCTCGCCCGGCAAGACGATCATCTTCCCGCTGGTGATCTGCCGCGAAACCGACGCCGAAGCCGTCGCTTACCGCGACGAGATCGTCGCCCGCCCCGATCTCGGTTCGATCGCGGCCTACGACGCCAGGCACCGCGACGGTGACGCGCTAGCGTGGCCCGAGCACGTCAGCGCCGACCGGATCCTTGGCGGCCACCTGCAGATCGTCGGTGGACCAGTCACCGTCGCCGACCAGCTGGAGAAACTGCACTGTGCCGGGATCGACGGAGTCCAGATCGGCTTCTACGACTACGAGCCAGAACTCGCGTTCTTCGCCGAGGCGGTCATCCCGCTGCTCGAGGCGCGCGGATTGCGGCTACCGAGGTCGAACTCATGAGTCCCCAGGGCTCGGCAGATGGATCACTGGTGTTGATGGCGACAATCATGGGCCTGGGTTTCCACCACGGCGCCTGGCGTGCACGTCAAGCGCCGGCCACCGATTACCTGACGGCCGCGATGTATCAAGACGCGGCGCGGACCGCCGAACGCGGCAAGCTGCACGCGGTGTTTCTTGCCGATACCCTCACCAACGCCGAGGAAGGCACCGACCGCCCGGCGCTCGGCGCGATGGACCCGGCGGTCGTCCTCGCGGCTATGGCCACGGTGACCGATCGGGTGGGGCTGATCGGCACGGCATCAACAACATTCACCGAACCATTCGAATTGGCTCGGCGCTTTGCGACGCTGGACCACCTCAGCGGCGGGCGCGCGGGCTGGAACGCGGTCACCACCTTCGTGCCCGATGTCGCCGAGAACTTCGGCGGCGCGCGACTGCCCGATCGCGCGCAGCGCTACGACCGTGCCCGCGAATTCATCGACGTGGTTCTCGGCTTGTGGTCCAGTTGGGATCCGGGAGCTTTGATCGGCGACGCGGCCAGCGCAACGTTCGCCGCCGCCCACGGCGTTCGCCCAATCAACCACATCGGGAAGCATTTCCGAGTCAAAGGACCCTTGCCGCTGCCGCGCACCCCGCAGGGGAGGCCCGCGGTGATCCAGGCCGGCTCGTCCGCGGCGGGCCAGGACCTCGCCGGCCGCTACTCCGACGTTGTCTTCACCGCGCAAAACGTGCTCGAAGCGGCCATCAACTTCAGGGACAAGATTCGCGAACGGGCACGCGCCCACGGCCGCGAACCCGACCGCGTCAAAGTCGTTCCCGGACTGCTGGCAATTCTCGGTGAGACCGACGAGGACGCGCATCGCCGCAAGTGCGAACTCGACGAACTCGGTGGTGTGGGGCCGGAACTGAAAAAGCTGGCACGGCGAATCGGCGTGCCAGTCAGCGCGCTGGACCTCGACGCCCCGCTACCCTTGCATCTGCTCGAGAACGACGAAAAATTCGCCGGCTCAGTTGGATTTCGTGCCGCTGCTGTGACGCTCGCGGTGCGGGAGCGGCTGACCGTCCGAGAGCTGCTGCGCCGCAACGGCGGTGGTCATCTACAAGTGGTCGGTACCGCCGAGCAGGTGGCAGACACCATTGCGTTGTGGCACCGATGCGGCGCGGCCGACGGCTTCAACCTGATGATCGACTCCATCCCCACCGGCCTTGTTGACGCGGTCGAGCGACTGGTCCCTGTCTTGCAGGATCGAGGGTTGTTTCACACCGACTACGCACACACCACGCTGCGAGCCAATTTAGGAGTTGCCGATGACCGAGCCCAGACCTGACGACCGCGCGGTCCGCCTCGAACTGGCTGACACGGTAGCGACGATCACCTTCGATGCGCCGCACCGCGGCAACCGGTTCACCGTCGCGACCATGCTCGCCTTGATCACCGCGCTGGAGCGCGCATCCGGGCAAGCCGTCGTTCTGGTACTGCGTGCCACCGGCCCCGACTTCTCTTTCGGGCGAGACTCAAGCGAGCGCATTCCCGGCCTGTCGAACGTCGAGGCGTTGCGACTGATCACCAGTGTCAACGCGCTCTTGCGGAACTTCACGGGCGTCAGCATTGCTGTGGTCCAAGGACATGCCCTTGGCTTCGGAGCGGGACTGGCACTGCAGTCGGACATCACGCTCGCGACCGAGGACGCCGTGCTCGGGTTCGACGAAATCCTGCATGGTCTGGCGCCGCTCGTGGTCGTCGACTACCTACGCAGCTACGTCGGGCCCAAGCTTGCCACCGAGCTCGTAGTTACCGGCCGACTGTTGACCGCGATAGAAGCACAGCGGGTCGGCATGGTGAACCGCATCGTGCCCACGCGGTCGCTGGCGAGCGAAGCTGATGCCTTGGTCGACCACCTCCGTCGACGGCCGGCTGGTGCGCTGCGGCTGCTGAAACGCTTCACGCACGACACCGTGGCCGGTGCCGTGACCGATCCGGGTGAGGAAGCGATCACTCGTCTGGATAACTGGCTGTCGGCTGGCCGTCCAGATGTGCCGCCCGCCCCAGCGGCGGTGCTGGCGATGCCCTGAAAACTCCCGTTAATGGGCTACTTGGTTACAGGTCAACACTTTTCACGAATACCCGAGAGGGGAACGGCAACGGAAAAGATTTAGGTTATAGCAACAGCCGGGCCATGACGCCATCGTCGGTCCGGCAGCCAACCGGCCGGAAGTGATAACTGGCCCGCACTGAATTCGCAGTCCCAAAAATGCTTTTTGCCCGCCGACATGTCGTGGCAATCATTCTTAGGTGTTTCACCGCCGCTCGGACTTGGGCCGTGAATTATCCAGCAGCATAACGCCTTTAGCCTACTACTTGTAGCGGGATAACGGCTAAAGTCATTGGGGTGCAGTGATATTCACGCCAGCGCCACAGTACTCTGCTGTTGTTGATCCAGCGCTTCTGCTCACAATGGGTTCGTCGACAAACGTTAGATACAAACATGTTTCACAACTATTCCAGCCGACCCGAAACTTGTCGGATCGCATCAAGGGGAATAAAACCATTACCGCCATGATCCATTGCAACTTATGCTCGGTGACACGAGACTAGCCGGATCTGTTTCCGCAAATCCGTTGTCTGACAATCAATCAACGGCGTATACCTTCCCGCTCTGACAAGTATATGGCCGGCGATAGCACGTATCAAAGGGTTAAAGCACATGGATTTTGGGGCGTTACCCCCGGAAATTAATTCAGGCCGGATGTATGCCGGGCCCGGACCGGCGCCGCTGCTGGATGCGGCCGCATCGTGGGATGAGCTGGCTGCCGAATTGCGCTCGGCGGCAACGTTATATAGCTCGGTCATCGACGAGCTCGCAAGCCGGTCGTGGCAAGGGCCGTCGTCGGTGTCGATGACCCGGGCGGCGGCACCGTTCATAGCGTGGATGGCCAGCGCCGCGGCCAAATCGGAATTGACGGCCAATCAGGCCCGCACCGCTGCCGTGGCGTATGAGACGGGGTTTGCGGCCACCGTCCCCCCGCCGGTTGTCTCAGCCAACCGCAGCAGGTTGGCGGCGCTGGTCGCTACCAACCTGCTGGGACAAAATACCCCGGCGATCGCGGCGACCGAAGCTGAATATGCGGAGATGTGGGCCCAGGATGCCACCGCAATGTACGCCTACGCCGAATCATCGGCTGCCGCCGCCCAACTCGTGCCGTTCACCACGCCGCCGCTGACCACCACCGACTCCGGAATTGCAGGCCAGTCGGCCACGCTCGCTCGCACCAGCGCCGACTCGGCCAGTTCGAGCGCGCAGTCGCAACTGTCCCAGCTGAGCTCGCAGCTGACCGGTGCACTCCAAACCCTCGCCACCGGCACCAGTACCAGCACGACCTCGACACCGTCGTGGTTGTCGGGACTCGAAACCGACCTGTCAAACCTGTCCACGATCGTGTCCACCCTTACCGGCAACTACAGCCCGATCGGCGTGCTCAGCATTCCCGGCGGTTGGTGGCTGACCACCCAGCCGATTCTCGGTTTGGCTCAAAACGGGCCGGGCGTAGTGAGTCTGCTGTCCGGAGCCAAGCCCATCACCGGAGCGCTGGCACCACTGGCCACTGAACTCAGTTCGGTTGCCGTGAATCCGACAGGGTCCGCTGCCACCTCGCTTGCAGCGGCCGTGGGACGCGCGGACGCGATCGGTGCGCTGTCGGTACCGCCGCGGTGGGCCATCGCCAGTCCCCAGATCAGGCCGGTTGTCAGCGCGTTGACAACCGATTTCGCCGTTCCGGAGGCCGCCCTCAGTGGCGAGACGCTCCAATTCGAAGAGATGGCCATGTCAAGTCTGCTCGGACGCGGAATCGGCGCTGTTGGCGGCCGCGCGGTCAGCGTCGGCGCGGCTCGTACCGCCGGCGGCGCAGCTTCAGCCGATGCGGCCGGCACCACGATGATCGTTGTCGTCCCACCCGCGAAGGAGTGACAGTGGTTCGCTCTGGTCGAGGTCTGAGTTCGAAAAACATTATGTAGCAGTGCTATTCAACGATAGCAAAGGCGGGGACGCCATGAAGATAGTAGCTGAAAGCAGGAATTGCAATGGATTTCGGTGCCTTACCACCAGAGATTAACTCCGCGCGAATGTATGCCGGTGCTGGGCCAGAATCAATGCTGGTCGCTGCAGCGACCTGGGATGAGCTCGCCGATGAGGTGGAATCGGCGGCGGAATCGTACAGATCGGTGATCTCCGCGCTCGTCAGCGGGCCCTGGACAGGGCCGTCAGCGGCATCGATGGCGGGGGCGGCTGCGCCGTATGCGGTTTGGCTGTCGCAGACCGCTGCCCAAGCCCACGAGGCGGCGATTCAAGCCACGGCGGCGGCCGAGGCTTATGCAACCGCGTTCGCGGCCACCGTTGCACCATCAGTGGTCGCGGCCAATCGCAGCCTGCTGGCCGCGCTGTTGGCCACCAACATCCTCGGGCAAAACGCCGCGGCTATCGCCGCCACCGAAGCCGACTACGCCCACATGTGGGCCCAAGATGCCGCCGCGATGTACACCTACGCTGCGGCCTCGGCGGCTGCCACCCGACTGACCGCGTTTTCGGCGCCACCGCAAACCACCAACCCGGCAGGGTCTGAGGCCGAAGCCAGGGCAGCCGCCGAAGACGCAGCGTCGTCCACCGGCACCGGCGCTCAGTCGGGTCTTTCCGGTGGGCCACTGGATTGGCTGTCGCAGCTTCTGCAAGAGCTCGCTAATGCCAGCACGTCGTACAACACCACCGTCGGAAAGCTGCTGAACAGCCTGACGGGATCGTCATCGACAACGTCGATCTATCAGTCGATGATGGGCATCCTCGGTTCTTTCGGCAGAGTCAATCTGTTAGCCAATGACATCACCAGCATCCCCAGCATGAGTTTTGCCGAAACCAGGGCGTTCTTCCACCCCGTTGTCGCGGTATCCGAGATAGCAAAATCCACACTCGGAGCCGGACTACATCCCCTCTCGCCTGCGGCCGGGGAAGTGAGGGCCGGGCCCATGTCGGCTGGGCTAGGACAAGCCACCACGCTGGGAAGGCTGTCCGTGCCACCGAGCTGGACGGCGAATGGCCCGGCGATCCGGCTGACCTCGGCCCCAATGCCTCAAATCGCCCAGCCCGTGGTGCCCGCGATGAATTTCGGTGCGCCCCCAGTTGTCCCAGGCGCGGTAGGCAGCGCAACAGGAAGCGCCATTGGGTCACGTCACCGCGTCAACGGCGGGGCCGGTAAACGCAGCCGAGCTGCTGCCGTCGCGATGTCCAACACGCCGGGCGAGCTCGGCGATGTTTTCTCCCACGTGCAGGAGCACCCCGACGCTATCCAGCACTGGCAAGTTAGCTCGGCCGGGCTTGATGACCTGCTCGCCAACTTGTCCGAGAAGCCCGGCATCCACGCGATCCACATTCACGGCCGGTGAAACACGTTCGCCCCACCCGCACGGCCTTCGGCGAAAACCGGCGAGCCTGAACGAATTCTCGATCGGAGGACCATGAAACTGCTGTCGTCAGTGACCGCCCTCGGTGCCGCGATGTTCATCGCCGTTCCCGCTCATGGCGATACCACAACCACCAACTCTGCAACTGGTGCCGACGAAACCTTCCTCGCCGCCCTGCGCACAGCGGGCGTTGGCTACAACAACGCGGACCGGGTGGTCGCGGCCGGTAAAGCCGTCTGCGGATTGCTCGGCGGCGGCGAACCCGGCCTTGAGGTCCTGGAGGACCTCAAGGCCAACAATCCAGGGTTCACTATGGACAGCGCAACACTGTTCGCGGCCATCGCAGCGCGGTCGTACTGCCCCCAGCAAGTGGAATGACCCCACGTGCTCTTGCCGACCTGCGAATCTCCTACGCTGGTGCCATGACCTCAACGCAGGTCAACGAATTTGAGTCGTTGCGGCCGCATCTCATGTCGGTCGCCTACCGGCTGACGGGCACCGTGGCCGACGCCGAGGACATCGTCCAGGATGCCTGGCTGCGCTGGAACCGGCAGAACCCCGAAAAGGGAACAGAGATCACCGACCTGCGGGCGTGGTTGACGACGGTGGTGAGCAGGCTGGGCCTGGACAGGCTGCGCTCGGCCGCGCACCGTCGCGAGACCTACACCGGGAACTGGCTGCCCGAGCCGGTGGTCACCGGGTTCGGCCCCCCTGCTTCCGAAGCCGATCCGCTGTCCGCGGTGGTGGCCGGCGAGGACGCCCGGTTCGTGGCGATGGTGGTGCTGGAGCGGCTCTCGCCGGATCAACGGGTCGCGTTCGTCTTGCACGACGGGTTCGACGTGCCGTTCGCGGACGTGGCCGTGGCCCTGGGCACCAGCGAGGCCGCAGCCCGGCAGCTGGCCTCCCGGGCGCGCAAAGCCGTCGCGGCCGAGCCGCCGCCCGAACCCGACCCGTCGCACAACGAGGTGGTGGGAAAGTTGTTGGCCGCCATGGCCGCCGGTGATCTGGAGGCCGTGGTCTCCTTGCTGCACCCGGACGTCGTTTTTACCGGCGATTCGAATGGCAAGGCGCCCACGGCGGTTCAGGTCATCCACGGCCCGGACAAGGTGGTCCGGTTCATGCTCGGCCTGGCAAACCGCTATGGGCCCGCCTTCTACACGTCCTACCAACCGGGACTGGTCAACGGCGAGCTGGGCATCTACACCGCCGGCTTCCCCGCCGCCGAGGGCTATCGCGAGATGTGCCCGCGGATCATGGCGATGACGGTGCGCGACGGAAAGGTCTGCGCCCTCTGGGATGTCGCCAACCCGGACAAGTTCACCGGGTCTCCGCTGCGGCGAGAGCGGCCTTAAGTCAGTCGAGTCAGGCGCAGATTGGAGAGAGCACATGGCCGGCAGTGTCGCCGAGACGATGGGCAAATTGATGTTCCGCGGTATGGACAAGATCCGCCACCGCAGCGCCTTCGACGTCGGCGCTGCGACTCCACGAGGTAAGGACTTCACCGGTTTCGACCAAACGCGGCAAATCTTGCTGGTGACGTTCAAGCGTTCCGGCGAGGCGATGCCGAGCCCGATCAATCACGGTGTCGCCGACGGAAAGATCTACGTGCGAACGGATGCCTCCACCGGAAAGGTGAAGCGGATCAACAACAATCCGCGTGTCGTTGTGGTGCCGAGCGGTCTCCGCGGCAAGCCCAAGGGGCAAGCGGTGGCCGGGATAGCCAGGATTTTGCCCGAGTCCGAACATGCCCACGCGTACAAGGTCATTGCGGCAAACTGGAGTCTGCCGATGAAATTGTTCGAGCGCAGTCTGGACAAGGGCAGCGCGGCGTTCGGTATTCCGACCACCTACATCGAGATCGAACCTGCCCAAGAGGGTTAATCAGCCCACGCCCTGGCTTGCTAGCCCACGGGCGACGACCCGCTGCGCCCGGCTACGCCGCGCTCGCGATCGTCGCTAGCCCACGGGCGACGACCCGCTGCGCCCGGCTACGCCGCGCTTGCGATCGTCGCTAGCCCACGGGATCCGGCACGCGTCACCGGAATTGAAGCCCTGCTCGGTGATGCCCAGCGCGGAATTCACCCGCGCCCGCATGTTCTCCAACCCGATCTGGTAGGTCAGTTCGAACACCCCGGCGTCGCCGAAGCGGGCCCGCAGATCGTCGACCTGCTCGTCGGTGACGGTGTGCGGGTCGCTGGTCATCGCGTCGGCATACGCGATGGCGGCGCGCTCGTCGTCGTTGAAGGCCGGCGAGGTGGCGTAGTCGTCGATCTCCTTGAGCCGCTCCACGTCCAGGCCGTCCAGGCGCTGCAGCATCGATCCGAAGTCGACGCACCACGAGCAGCCGATCTGCCGCGCGGTCCACAGCACCGCCAGCTCACGCACGCTGGCCGGCAGCGTTTTCGACGCCCGCTCGACCATCGTCTCGTGCATGGCGCTGGCGATCATCAGCTTGCGGTGGTGGGCGGCCACGGCGAACGGTTCGGGAACTTGGCCGTAGCGCCGCCTGGCGACGCGGTACATCGCCCGGATCAGCAATCCGGCGCGCTTGGGGGGCAGGGGCTCGATGCGGGTTTTCTGTGTCATACCCGTCAGACGAGACAGCCCGGCGATGTGTGACGAGCAGACGCGCAATCGCATGTTCGGGGGCCGAACCGTGCGATTCTGCGTCTGGTGGCCGATCAGCGCGAGAACATGATCGCGCGCTTGACCTCTTGGATCGCCTTGGTGATCTGGATGCCGCGCGGGCAGGCCTCGGTGCAGTTGAACGTGGTGCGGCACCGCCACACGCCGTCGACCTCGTTGAGAATGTCCAGGCGCTCGGCGGCGGCCTCGTCGCGGCTGTCGAAGATGAAACGGTGCGCGTTGACGATCGCCGCCGGGCCGTAGTAGCTGCCCTCGTGCCAGAAGATCGGGCAGCTGGTGGTGCACGCCGCGCACAGGATGCACTTGGTGGTGTCGTCGTAGCGGGCGCGGTCGGCCGGGCTCTGAATGCGTTCGCGCGTCGGCGGGTTGCCGGTGGTGATCAGGTACGGCTTGACCGCGCGGTAGGCGTCGAAGAACGGCTCCATGTCGACCACCAGGTCCTTTTCGACCGGCAGCCCGCGGATCGGCTCGACCGTGATGGTCAGCGACTTGCCCGCCTTCTTCGGAAGCAGGTCGCGCATCAGCACCTTGCACGCCAGCCGGTTGACGCCGTTGATCCGCATGGCGTCCGAGCCGCACACACCGTGCGCGCAGGACCGGCGGAAGGTCAGCGTCCCGTCCAGGTAGCTCTTGATGTAGATCAGCAGGTTCAGCATCCGGTCGCTGGGCAGGCAGGGCACCCGAAAGCTTTGCCAGCCACCGGTTTCCGCGTAGGCATCGGGCTGATCGGGGTTGAACCGGGCGATCTTGACGGTCACCATCACCGCCTCGTCGGGAACCGGCGGCAGGGGCGGTTCCAGGCTCTCCACCTGCGGCTCTGCAACGTCCGTCATCAGTACTTCCGCTCCTTGGGTTCGTAGCGCGTCTGCACCACGGGTTTGAAGTCCAGCGCGATGTCGCTCAGCAGATCGCTGCCCTGCTTGTAGGCCATGGTGTGGCGCATGTAGTTGACGTCGTCACGGTTGGGGTAGTCTTCGCGGGCGTGCCCGCCGCGAGACTCCTTGCGGTTCAACGCCCCGACCACCGTGACCTCGGCCAGCTCCAGCAAGAAGCCCAGCTCGATGGCCTCCAGCAGATCGCTGTTGAATCGTTTCCCCTTGTCGTGCACCGTGATTCGGGAATACCGCTCCTTCAACGCGTGGATGTCGGTCAGCGCCTGCTTGAGCGTTTCCTCGGTGCGGAACACCGCGGCGTTGTTGTCCATCG
The DNA here is from genome assembly GCF_976985675.1 of Mycobacterium sp. NTMscope_MAC_12. Classification (NCBI taxonomy): domain Bacteria; kingdom Bacillati; phylum Actinomycetota; class Actinomycetes; order Mycobacteriales; family Mycobacteriaceae; genus Mycobacterium; species Mycobacterium sp. NTMscope_MAC_12. The sequence continues at coordinate 4,305,059 of NZ_CDRJYY010000001.1, read as the reverse complement.
ACTGCTGCAACGCGTTGCGGATGTCGGCGACGCGCTCGTTGCCGTGCTCGCTCAGGATGTCGCCCACCCAGCTGACGACCATCGCCGCCGGCTCCGGCGGCATGTCGACGAAGTCGTGCCCCCGTGCGTAATTGGCGGCGGCGATGCCGGCCCGGCGGCCGAACACGTTGATGTCCAGCAGCGAGTTGGTGCCCAGCCGGTTGGCGCCGTGTACCGACACGCACGCGCACTCGCCCGCCGCGTACAGCCCCGGGACTGTGGAGGTGTTGTCCCGCAACACCTGTCCGGTGACGGTGGTGGGGATGCCGCCCATCACGTAGTGACACGTCGGGTACACCGGGACCAGCTCGTGCACCGGGTCCACACCCAGATAGGTGCGGGCGAACTCGGTGATGTCGGGCAGCTTCGCCGCGAGCACATCCTCACCGAGGTGGCGGACGTCGATGTAGACGTAGTCCTTGTGCGGGCCGGCGCCGCGGCCCTCCAGGACCTCCAAAACCATTGAGCGGGCGACGATGTCGCGCGGTGCCAGGTCGACGATCGTCGGGGCGTAGCGTTCCATGAACCGCTCACCCTCGCCGTTGAGCAGCCGGCCACCCTCGCCGCGCACGGCCTCGGAGATCAGGATGCCCAAACCGGCCAATCCGGTCGGATGGAACTGGTGAAACTCCATGTCCTCCAACGGAAGCCCCTTGCGGAAGACGATGCCGATGCCGTCACCGGTCAGGGTGTGCGCGTTGGAGGTGGTCTTGTACATCCGGCCCGACCCGCCGGTCGCGAGGACGATCGCCTTGGCGTGGAAGACGTGGATCTCGCCGGTGGCAAGCTCGTAGGCGACCACACCGGTGGCCACCGGCCCGCTCGGCGTTTGGGTGAGCACCAGGTCCAGCGCGTAGAACTCGTTGAAGAACTGCACGTCGTGGCGGACGCAGTTCTGATACAGCGTCTGCAGGATCATGTGGCCGGTGCGGTCGGCGGCGTAACAGGACCGGCGCACCGGGGCCTTGCCGTGGTCGCGGGTGTGCCCGCCGAAGCGCCGCTGGTCGATGCGGCCCTCGGGGGTGCGGTTGAACGGCATCCCCATCTTTTCCAGGTCGAGCACCGCGTCGATGGCTTCCTTGCACATGATCTCCACCGCGTCCTGGTCGGCCAGGTAGTCGCCGCCCTTGACGGTGTCGAAGGTGTGCCATTCCCAGTTGTCCTCTTCGACGTTGGCCAGCGCCGCGCACATGCCGCCCTGGGCGGCGCCGGTGTGGCTGCGGGTCGGGTAGAGCTTGGTCAGCACCGCGGTGCGCACCCGCGGACCCGCCTCGACCGCGGCGCGCATGCCCGCACCCCCCGCACCGACGATCACCACGTCGTATCGGTGTTGCTGGATCATCGGTCAGCCTCCGATATTCGGGTCGAATGTCAGCAGCACGTAGGTGCCCAGCACCAGCGTGAACCCCATCGACAGCAACAGCAGGCTGTTGAGCCAGAACCGGGTGCTGTCCTTGCGGCTGTAGTCGTCGATGATGGTGCGCAGGCCGTTGCCGCCGTGCAGCTGCGCCAGCCACAGCAGCGCCAGGTCCCAGAACTGCCAGAACGGCGACGCCCAGCGCTGCGCCACGTAGTTGAAGTCGATGCGGTACACGCCGTTGTCCCACATCAGCATGATGAACAGGTGGCCGATCGCCAGCACGAACAGCGCGATGCCCGAGAACCGCATGAACAGCCAGGCGAACTTCTCGAAGTTGGGGATGCCGGCCCGGCGCCGCGGCGAGCGGGGATTGTCCAAGCTGGCGGGCCGGTCGTAGAAGCGCTGTTTGACGGGCGCGGTCTGGCCGCGCGTCAGCTGAAGGTCGGGGCTGCTCATCGGAAGTGCTCCATCATGTGGATGACGGTCACGACGCCGGCCGGGACCATCAGCAGCAGGAACACGACGCCGACGATCCAGAACATCAGCCGCTGGTAACGCGGCCCCTCGGACCAGAAGTCGATCAGGATCACCCGGATGCCGTTCAGGCCGTGGAAGAGCACGGCGGCGATCAGGCCGTATTCCATCAGGCCGACGATCGGCATCTGATAGTCGTGGATCACCGCGTTGTAGGTCTGCGGGCTCACCCGCAGCATCGCGGCGTCCAGGACGTGCACGAACAGGAAAAAGAAGATCGTCGCGCCGCTGATGCGATGCAAAACCCACGACCACATGCCGGGATCGCCCCGGTACAGGGTCCGCGGCGGCCTGCGTTTGCGCGAGGTAGCCGGTACGGGTGCCGCCGGATCCGCGGTTGTCGGTTGTGTAGTCACCCCAGTCCTCACCAGCCTTCTTGCGACCTTCATGCGACCCTCTTGCGGCATAGCGCGACAGTCACGCCGGGCACTTGAGCTTAGCTCGCACACGGTGTGGGTTGCGCCAATGTCCGTCAAGCGAAATGCCGTTTTGCGGCTAGGGTGACTGTCGGAAACGGCCATGGATGAGCGGAGTGGCGCGATGCCGGAGATCGACTGGAAAACGTTGCGGGACAAGGCAATCCAGGCATCGGAAGGGGCCTACGCGCCGTACTCGCGATTCCGGGTCGGTGCGGCCGCGCTGGTCGACGATCACCGGGTGGTCACCGGGTGCAATGTGGAGAACATCTCATATGGCCTTGGTCTCTGTGCCGAGTGCGCCGTGGTGTGCGCCCTGCATTCGACCGGCGGCGGCCGGCTAGTCGCGCTGGCGTGCGTGGATCAGCGGGGATCGGCGCTCATGCCGTGTGGGAGATGCCGCCAGGTGCTGCTGGAACACGGGGGTCCCGAGTTGCTGATCGACCATCCGGGCGGACCGCGCCGGCTCGGCGACCTGCTGCCCGACGCCTTCGGCCCCGACGACCTGGCCGCGGGGCGCGGCTGATGCCGCCCGCCTTCGACGCGCCCACGGTGATCAGGACCAAGCGCGACGGCGGCCGGTTGTCCGACGCCGCCATCGACTGGATCGTCGACGCCTACACCGCCGGCCGGGTGGCCGAGGAACAGATGGCGGCCCTGCTGATGGCGATCCTGTTGCGGGGCATGGATCGCGGCGAGACGGCCCGGTGGACGTCGGCGATGCTGGCCTCGGGCGAGCGGCTCGACTTCAGCGACCTCGGCGTGCCCACGGTCGACAAGCACTCGACCGGCGGGGTGGGGGACAAGATCACCCTGCCCCTGGTGCCCGTCGTCGCCGCGTGCCGCGCGGCGGTGCCGCAGGCGTCGGGCCGCGGGCTCGGCCACACCGGCGGCACCCTGGACAAGCTGGAATCCATCGCCGGGTTCACCGCCGCGCTGTCCAACCGGCAGGTGCGCGACCAACTGCCCGTCGTCGGCGCGGCCATCTTCGCCGCCGGTGACCTCGCCCCGGCCGACGCCAAGCTGTACGCGCTGCGCGACATCACCGCCACCGTCGAGTCACTGCCGCTGATCGCCAGCTCGGTGATGAGCAAGAAGCTGGCCGAGGGCGCCGGCGCGCTGGTGCTCGACGTGAAGGTCGGTTCGGGGGCGTTCACCGACTCGGAGGCGCAGTCCCGCGAGCTGGCGCGCACCATGGTCGAGCTGGGCGCCGCGCACGGGGTGCCCACCCGCGCGCTGCTGACGGACATGAACCGCCCGCTCGGCGCGACCGTCGGCAACGCCCTCGAGGTCGCCGAGGCACTCGAGGTGCTGGCCGGGGGCGGCCCGCCCGACGTGGTCGAGCTGACGGTGCGGTTGGCCTGCGAGATGCTCGAGCTGGCCGGGATCGACGGCCGCGATCCCGCCGAGACGCTGCGCGACGGCACCGCGATGGACCGGTTTCGCCGGCTCATCGCCGCCCAGGGCGGTGATTTGTCGGTGCCGCTGCCGATCGGTCGGCATGCCGAGACCGTGACCGCCGCCCGGGGCGGCACAATGGGCGATATCGACGCGATGGCAGTGGGGCTGGCGGCTTGGCGGCTCGGCGCGGGCAGATCCCGTCCGGGCGAGCGCGTGCAGTTGGGCGCCGGGATCCGGGTGCACCGCCGCCCCGGCGAACCGGTCACGGCCGGCGAGCCGCTGTTCACCCTGTACACCGACACCCCGGAGCGCTTCGGCGCGGCGCTCGCCGAGCTGGACGGCGGCTTCAGCGTCGGCGACACGGCCCCGGCTTCCCGGCCGCTGATCATCGATCGGGTCGTCGCATGACCGCGCCGCTGGGCCTCGAGCAGATCCGCAAGGCACCCAAGGCCCTGCTGCACGACCACCTCGACGGCGGGCTGCGCCCGTCGACCGTGCTCGAGATCGCCGGGCAGACCGGCTACGACGAGCTGCCCGCCACCGACGTCGACGAGCTGGCGACGTGGTTTCGCACGCGTTCGCACAGCGGCTCGCTGGAGCGCTACCTGGAGCCGTTCTCACACACCGTCGCGGTGATGCAGACACCCGAGGCACTGCACCGCGTCGCCTACGAATGCGTCGAAGACCTGGCCGCCGACTCGGTGGTCTACGCCGAGGTCCGGTTCGCGCCCGAGCTGCACATCGACCGCGGCATGTCCTTCGACGCGATCGTCGACGCCGTGCTGGCCGGATTCGCCGACGGCGAGAAGGCCTGTGCCGGCGCCGGCCGTCCGATCGTGGTGCGCCTGCTGGTCACCGCCATGCGGCACGCGGCGGTGTCCCGCGAGATCGCCGAGCTGGCAATCCGGTTCCGGGACAAGGGCGTTGTCGGCTTCGACATCGCCGGCGCCGAGGCCGGCAACCCGCCGACGCGGCACCTCGACGCCTTCGAGTACATGCGAGACCACAACGCGCGCTTCACCATTCACGCCGGCGAGGCCTTCGGCCTGCCGTCCATCCACGAGGCGATCGCGTTCTGCGGCGCCGACCGGCTGGGCCACGGGGTGCGGATCGTCGACGACATCGACGTGCTGCCCGACGGACGGGTGCGCCTGGGTCAGCAGGCGGCGATCCTGCGGGACAAGCGAATTCCGCTGGAACTGTGTCCGAGCTCGAACGTGCAGACCGGCGCCGTCAAGAGCATCGCCGAGCATCCGTTCGACCTGCTGGCCCGCGCCCGATTCCGGGTGACCGTCAACACCGACAACCGGTTGATGAGCGATACCTTCATGAGCCGCGAGATGCTCCGCCTGGTGGAGGCGTTCGGCTACGGCTGGAGCGACCTCGAGCGGTTCACCATCAACGCGATGAAGTCCGCCTTCATCCCGTTCGACGAGCGGCTGGCCATCATCGACGAGGTGATCAAGCCGCGGTACGCGGTGCTGATCGGCTGAGCCGCCGGCGCGGCGTTCTCAGATGTGCCCGGGCATCCCATCGACGGCTCGGCCGCCGGCGCCATCGGCGGTGGCTCCACCATCGGCGGCGGGGCCATGGGCGGCGGTTCTATCGGCGCCGCGGCCATGGGCTCCGGGGGCGGCGGGGCGATGGGCGGCGCCGGGGGCGGCGGGGCGATGGGCGGCGCCGGGGGCGGCGGGGCGTACGGGCCGCCCGCGCACACCGGGTCGCTGGGCATGCTGATGCAGCTCAAGTCCGCGGGGCCGGTGGGAGCGCCGCCCATGGCGTAGGGGCCGCCCTGGCACTGCGCCAGCCCCGGCATCCCCGCACACCGGGGGTCCGACGGATTGGTGGGAAAGCCGGGATCGGGATCGTCGAGCGGCGCGGCGGGCGTGCGCGCGAAGCCGGGCGCCGCGTTCGCCGGGATGGTCGCGCCCGTCGCGGCTGTCCCCATAACCGCTACGGCCACAAGCGTTTTCGTCATTGCGCCGCGAAACCTCGAAGCCGTCAACCAGGTCATCGTTCCCCCCGATATTTGCGGACCCGGGACGGTCCCCGAGTTGTTCGATCAGTCTGCTCCACCGCGGCCAAATCCGGTAGCCCATAAGGGATCCGGCTCGACGGACAGGCCGATGGCACGCACGGTGCCGGCCAGGTGGGTCTGGACCGCCCGCGCCGCTCGGGCCAGATCGCCGTCGCGCAGGGCTTCGGCGATACCCCGGTGTTCTTGCAGGATCGTGGCCACCCGATCGGGGTCGCGCAGCGTCGATTCGCCGATCATCCGCATCTGGCGGTCGCGCAGGGACGCGTAGAAGCCGGAGACGATGGCGTTGCCCGACTCCTGCAGCGTGATGGCGTGGAAGGCGCGGTCGGCCTCCACAAACTCCCGCCAGTCCGCGGCGGCGGCCGCGTCGCGTTGCCGGGCGAGCTCGCCGGACAGGCGCCCGAACATGGAGGCGCACGCGGCGGCGCCGCGCCCGATCACCTTGGCGGCGGCGAACCGCTCCAGCACCAGCCGCGCCTCCATCACGGCGCGCACCTCGTCGGGCGACACCGGAACCACCAGGGCCCCCCGCTGGGGATACAGGCGCAGCAACCCCTCGGCCTCCAGCCGCAAAAAGGCCTCGCGCACGGGGGTGCGCGACATTCCCAGCGCGGTGGCCACGTCGCCCTCGCTGATCAGCTCGCCGCCGGGGTACTCGCCGGTGAGCACCCGCGTCTTGACGTAGTCCAGCGCGCGGTCCTTGGCCGTCCCCGTCCGCTTGTTCCTTGCTGCCACGCCGTCGCCCCTTTGGTAGCTAAGTCGTGTCTCAACCGTCCGCATGACCGTACACCCAAGGCGTCTACCTGCTGTGTTTGACGCTTAGATACAAGATAAATACTATTCCGATACCAGACGTAGTTGAGCACCAAGGGAGACGGACATGCAACAGCTGGCGACGCCCAACCTGGACCCGACGGTGCCCGCGCCGATGGTCAACGTCGCCGAGTACGGGTTCGAAGGCCGGTTCGAAAAGTGGGCCGAGCAGGCCGAATACTTCGAGTACTCCCGGGCCGCCAACCCGATCGGCTCGGGGTTGACCCCGCGGGTGCCGATCAGGCGCTTCGGTCCCGAGCTCTACCTCGACGCGCCGACCGGCGTGATCCCGCTGGACCTGTCCGCCGAGCTGGGCGGCCCGGCCGGCGCGGCGACCAGCCCCGCGCTGCTGGCCAACTTCGTGCGCATCCGCGCGAACGAACAGATCGACACCCACCCCAACGCCACCTCGCAGCTGTATTACGTGCTCTACGGGCGGGGCTTCGCGGCGGTCAACGGCCGCCTGATCGAGTGGGAGAAGGGCGACTTCGTGACGCTGCCCGCCGGCGCGCGCTCGGTGTTCTACGCCGGCACCGACACGGCCATCTACTGGGTGCACGACGAGCCCCTGATGCGCTACCTCGGCGCCGACGCGATCCGGCCCCGGTTCCGCGCGACCAAGTTCCGCCGCGCCGACGCCGTGGCCAAGCTGACCGAGATCGCGTCGCGCTCCGGCGCCAACGAGAAGAGCCGCGTCAGCGTCCTACTGGCCAACGCCGAGCAGGAGCAGACCCTGACCATCACGCACGTGTTGTGGGCCATGTTCGGCGTGCTTCCGCCCCACCAGGTGCAGCGCCCGCACCGGCACCAGTCGGTCGCGCTGGACCTCATCCTGGATGCGCCCCCGGCCGGCTGCTACACGATGCTGGGCACGCGTCTCGACGAGCGCGGCGACATCGTCGATCCCATCCGGGTGGACTGGCAGGCCGGCTGCGCCTTCACCACCCCGCCCGGCATGTGGCACGCCCACTACAACGAGACCGACGAGCCCGCCCACCTGATCCCCGTCCAGGACGCCGGGCTGCAGACCCACCTGCGCAGCCTCGACATCAAGTTCACCCAGCGCCGCGATCTCGCCGCAGGGTGAGCCGGGGCGCGATGCGGCGCCCAGATTTGACGCATAGTGTGGCTCGACATGAAGGTGCCGCTGCTGGGCCCGGTGTCGCTGACTGGATTCCAGAACCCCTGGTTCTTCCTGGCGCTGCTGGCGGTGCTGCTGGTGATCGGCCTCTACGTCGTGCAGCAATTCGCGCGCCGTCGCCGGGTGCTGCGGTTCGCCAACATGGAGGTCCTCGAGCGCGTCGCCCCGTCGCGCCCGAGCCGGTGGCGGCACCTGCCGACCATCCTGCTGGCCGCGTCGCTGGTCCTGCTGACCACGGCGATGGCCGGGCCGACGTCTGACGTCCGGATCCCGCTCAACCGCGCGGTCGTGATGCTCGTCATCGACGTCTCGGAATCGATGGCCTCCAACGACGTTCCGCCCAACCGCCTGGCCGCGGCGAAGGAGGCCGGCAAGCAGTTCGCCGATCAGCTGACGCCCGCGATCAACCTGGGGCTGGTGGAATTCGCGGCGAACGCCACGCTGCTGGTCCCCCCGACGACTAACCGCGGCGCGGTGAAGTCGGGCATCGACAGCCTGCAGCCGGCCCCGAAAACCGCTACGGGAGAAGGCATTTTCACCGCGTTGCAGGCGATCGCGACGGTCGGTTCGGTGATGGGCGGTGGCGAAGGCCCGCCGCCGGCGCGGATCGTGCTGGAGTCCGACGGCGCCGAGAACGTGCCGCTGGACCCCAACGCCCCGCAGGGGGCGTTCACCGCGGCCCGGGCCGCCAAGGGCCAAGGCGTGCAGATATCGACGATCTCGTTCGGCACCCCGTACGGCACCGTCGATTACGAGGGCGCCACCATTCCCGTTCCGGTGGACGATCAGACCCTGCAGAAGATCTGCGAGATCACCGACGGTCAGGCGTTCCACGCCGACAGCCTGGACTCGCTGAGGAACGTGTACACGACGCTGCAGCGCCAAATCGGCTACGAAACCGTCAAGGGCGACGCGAGCCTGGCGTGGATGCTGCTCGGCGCCGTCGTGATGGCCGGCGCCGTGTTGGCCGGCCTGCTGCTGAACCGCAGGCTGCCCGCCTGACACCCCGGGCGGACGGACGTGTTGATCCTTGCGGGACCACTTCGTGGATGGGGTGACAGCACCGTCTGGATCTTGTGGACAACGCAGGTGAGCAGCGGCTTTGCTTAGGCGGCCCTTGACGGAGCGGACATCGTGTTGTTCGGTGAACCGTTCGGCAGTGGTGCCGCTCGCCGGTGGTGTGGGCGTTGAACTACCCCAGGTTTAGTTCCTACTCGGTTGCGAGGGCCGGGGTCGGCTGGCTCGCAGAGGTGTGAGGTGCCGGTGCCGGTGAGGGCGGCCTCGTACTCGGCGGGTGGAACGTAGCCGAGGGCTTCGTGCAGGCGTTCCTGGTTGTACCAGGCCACCTGGCCTGACCCCGATCGGTTGATCCGTAGCTTATGAGAGTCTTGCGGCCCAGGTTGTGGGCAGGAAGGCTCGACAAGATCATGGCGACGAGGAAACGGCACAGTCCAGAACAGGTTGTGCGCAAGCTGATGGCCGCTGACCGGCTGTTGGCCGAGGGTAAGGACACCGCGGCGGTCTGCCGCGAGCTCGGGGGTCTCCGAGGCTACCTATCACCGGTGGCGCAATCAGTTCGGCACCTTCCCGCAGGACACCCGCATCGCCGCGGTGTTTCCCGACGGACCCCAACGCTACTTCGACACCATCTACAACGACGACTACTGCCACCAACACCAGCTGCTGGACTGGCAACCCGTCGCCGAGCCCACCGTCATCACCGACCCCACCCAGCAGGTGGTGACCTCCTGGACTCGAACCAGCACCGTCGTCAACCCCGCACTAATCGCAGCCGCATGAGGAATATCCTCACCCGGTTTCGAGGCTTCGACCGGCCCAGCCAGGTCCTGATGCTCAACCAGTTCGGCATCAACATGGGTTTCTACATGCTGATGCCGTACCTGGCCGGGTACCTGGCTGGCCCGCTCGGGCTGGCCGCCTGGGCCGTCGGGCTGGTGCTAGGAGTGCGTAACTTCTCCCAGCAAGGCATGTTCATCGTGGGCGGCACCCTGGCCGACCGGCTGGGCTACAAGCCATTGATCGTGGCCGGATGCGTGCTACGCACCGGCGGATTCGCGCTGCTGGTGGTGGCTCACTCATTGCCGGCCGTGCTGATCGCCGCCGCGGCAACCGGTTTCGCCGGCGCCTTGTTCAACCCGGCGGTACGCGCCTATCTGGCCGCTGACGCCGGAGATCGCCGGGTGGACGCCTTCGCCATGTTCAACATCTTCTACCAAGCCGGAATCTTGCTGGGCCCGCTGGTCGGACTGACATTGATGGCCCTCGACTTTCGGGTCACCGCGGCGGCTGCGGCGGCGGTGTTCGCCGTGCTCACAGCGGCACAGCTGATGGCGCTGCCCCAAGACCATCACCAACTGGCTCCGCAGAAAACCTCGGTCCTGCACGACTGGCGGATCGTCGTGGGTAACCGGCCGTTCGTGTTGTTCGCGGCGGCGATGATCGGCTGCTACGTGCTGACCTTCCAGGTCTACCTGGCGCTGCCGTTACAAGCATCGATGCTTACCCCGCGGTACCAAACATGGCTAGTCGCAGCGATATTCGCAGTTTCTGGCCTGATCGCCGTCGCGGGCCAGCTACGCATCACCGGTTGGTTCGCCAGCAGGTGGGGCCCCCGGCGCAGCGTGGTCGTCGGACTGATCATCATCGCGGCCTCCTTCCTGCCCTTGACTGTTGTCCCCGATGGCCAGCGGTTCGGGACACCGGTTGCAGTAGCTGCGCTGCTGCTATCAGCGGGCCTGCTCGCGATCGGCTCCGCCGCGGTGTTCCCCTTCGAAATGGACACCGTGGTCACCCTGGCCGGAAACTGGCTCATCGGCACCCACTACGGGTTTTACAACACCATCGTCGGAGCCGGCATCCTCATCGGCAACCTTGCCACCGGGGCCGCTTTCGGTGCCGCACACCGGCTCGGCGCCGGCGGGCTGGTGTGGGCCGGCCTGGCGCTCATCGGCGGCATCGCCGCACTCACCTTGCACCACCTCGATCCCGCCCGCCGCGCCGGACCCGCGTTCTCCGATGCGTGGGTTGGGTCTTGTCCATCAGAAGAAGTCCAGGCGGAAACAGTGGGGAGCAGACCATGACGTTTGTGACTACCCAGCCGACGGCTTTGACGGCGGCGGCTGGCAACCTGCAGGGCATCGGCTCGGCGATGCGCGCCGAAAACGCCGCCGGGGCCGCCCCGACGACCGGGGTGGTGCCTGCCGCCGCCGATGAGGTGTCGGCGTTGACGGCGCTGCAGTTTGCCGCGCACGCGCAGATGTACCAAGCTGTCAGCGCCCAAGCTGCGGTGATCCACGAATTGGTCGCGAAAACCCTTGGCGTCAGCGCTGATTCGTATTCGGTCACCGAAGCCGCCAACGCGGTCGCAGCCGGCTAAACACTCCGAGGCGAAGTGATGGATTTCGCAGCTTTGCCACCCGAAATCAACTCGGCAAGGATCTATGCCGGTCCGGGCCCGGGGCCGATGCTGGCCGCAGCGGCGGCCTGGGCGGGACTCGCCGAGCAGCTATATTCGGAGGCTGCTTCGTATTCCTCGGTGGTTTCAGGGCTGACGAGCGGACCGTGGCTGGGTCCGGCGTCGGCGGCGATGGCCGCCGCGAGCGCCCCTTCGTGGCGTGGATGGACACCACTGCCGCCACGGCACAGCAGACGGCTTCGCAGGCCATGGCGGCCGCGGCCGCCTATGAGGCGGCGTTTGCGATGACGGTGCCGCCACCGGTCATTGCGGCCAACCGCAGCCTGTTGCTGTCGCTGATCGCGACCAACATCCTCGGGCAAAACACGCCCGCGATCGCGGCCACCGAAGCACAGTACGCCATGATGTGGGCCCAGGACGCCGCCGCCATGTACGGCTACGCCGCCGCCTCAGCGACCGCGTCGCTCTTGACCCCGTTCACCCCGCCGCAACCCACCACCAACCCGGCCGGCCTAGCCGGGCAAGGGGCTGCTGTCTCCCAAGCCACCGCCACCTCGGCCAGCACCGACGCGCAGGCGGTCCTGTCACAGGTGACCTCCACGGTGCCCACGGCTCTGCAGCAGCTCGCATCGCCGCTGTCGTCCACGTCCGAGTCGTCCACGGGGTCGCTGTCGTCGCTGAGTTCGACCCTAAGTTCGGTCAATCCGGCGTTATCCATGACAAGTTCGGTCGGCTGGATCTCCAGTGCGCTGCTCTCCAACGCCAACCAGCTGAAATCTCTGATGCCGGCCATCAACGCCGCCAGCACCACAACCTTGAAATGGGGGCTAGCGGGCGCGCTCGCTTCCGGCGCGCTGCGAACACCCGGCTCAGCAGGACTCGGCGGAGCGGCCCTGTCGGCGGGTATGGGCCGGGCGGCCACGGTCGGGACGCTGTCGGTGCCCCAAACCTGGGCCTCCGCGGCCCCGGCAATGAGCGCGGCCGCCGCGGCGCTGCCCAGCACCACCCTGGCCGCCGCTCCAGGAGCCACAGCGGGAGCTCCCGTAAGCATGCTCGGCGCGCCGCTGGCAACGTCGGCCAAATTGACCTTCGCTTCATGCCCCGCCTCAAAGTGGTACCGCCCTCGGCGACCCTCGGGTAATAAGCAGCGCAAATTTAGCGGCTGCCCTTTTCGTTCTAGACCAACAAGCGTCGCGTCACATGCCGCCAAGTCACCGCAACCAGGCAGCACATGAGGCCGTACACCGCGGACGGCGCCTAGTTATCACTAGGCGACCGGTTCGGGCCGGCTGGGCTGGCCTGTATGAATTCAGTCGAAGATGCGGCCAAGGAAGCCGTGCCGACCATAATGATCGTCGCCGTGGTAGCTGCCGTGGTGGCCTTCACCGTGGTGGCCTTCACCGTGGTGGCCTTCTCCGTATCGGCCGTAGTAGGGGTCGGGGGCAGGGTAGGGCGCCTGTGGGGCGTAGTTGGGTGACGGGTATGCGGCAGCCGGTGGCGTCGCCGACTGTTGTTGCTGGTAGTAGGCGGTCTCAGCGTCGATGAGTTGCTCCAACTCACCACGATCGAGGAAGACCCCCCGACACCCGGTACAGCGGTCGATTTCAATCCCCGACCGGCTGTAGGTGGTCATCTCCGACCCACAGCGCGGGCAAACCAATATCGTGTCGCTCATAAGACTTCCTTCGCGTTCGCGTTGTTCCCGATATAGCTGCCGACCACTAGTGCTGTCTGTAATGCCCGTACCCCCGACTTCCGTGGTGTTCGAAGCGCGGCGAGTATGGGTTGCCAGCACCCCAGCCGGCGGGCCGCGGTGCGTGTTGCCAGCCGGGCGGGCGGGTCCCGCCGCGCAACAGCCGCGGCCGGCTCATCAGTTGGCCCAGAGTGAAGCATCGGGTGACGGTGTCCCGAAGCACCGCCTCGGTAGCTTCGTGGTCGCGAGCGCCCAACGATCCCATGGCGGTCACGGGCGTCGCGTCCAGCTGCACCTGCAGTTGTGCGACCAGGCCGCGTAGCTGATTTAGCAGCGTGTCGGCGCCGGCCACGGACCGCTCGAAGTCGGCGGCGGCCAGCTGCAAGCGGTCGAACATGGTCGAGGCGGCACTGTGCATTGCGACCAGATGCGAGGTCGGGCAGGGTTCCACCCGCACCCACCCAGGGAAGTCGGCTGGTAGCGGTGTCTCGGCGGCGACGTCGTAGCCCGGGTCGGTGCTCGCCCGGCGTGCCCGGCCAATCCACGTCGGCACTTCGTTAGCCAGCAACCGGATCTGCTCACTTGTCACCTGCGTGATAAACCCGGCCCTATGAAGCGACCCGGGCTGTTCCTCGGCCTCGACGAACGCCTCGGCCAACGACTGCAGAGCGTAAGCCACCCAGGCGCACAACAGCTGGCCGCTCTCCGCGGGTGACATTGTCGTGGGGGTCAAACCGGCGCTGATGAGTTCGGTCCGCAACCGGTCGGCGGCAAGGATGTCCTCGTAGGCTCCGCCACCGCCCTGTAACAGGGTACGCACCTCTTCGACGGGGACATCGCCGCGCGCTGCAGCCAACATCCGCCCCACCATTGACCACCTCCGGGGCCTCATTCTTCCCACCCTACTGGCCAGCAATGCGGGTACTACTAGGAGCCAAAATTCAGGGCTGATCTCATCGAGCCCTGGGCGTGCATTGAAGCCGCGACTAGAGCATTAAGCCGGGGCGACACCGAGGGTTAGCGTATACCGGCCCAGGGTATGTTACCTCTGTGTCTGTTTTCCAGGTTCTGCGTCGCTTTCCGCGGGGCGCTTGGTGACTGGCCATCATGCGCTGGCTGGGGGCCACGAGTTGGAGTTACGAGTTGGACAGAGTCGGCAGTCAGCGCCTCGGCTATTTCGCGTATCCGCGCCCAGCGAGGCTGTGGCTGGGGCGGCCCGCAGGAACGTGGGAACTTCAGGCACACGACTCCTCTATCGCGACGGCTTCAGAACTGATTAATGGACTCAGACTCGAGTGTGGCGTGGCTGCTTGCCGATGTGGCAAACCCCTGTCTCACCGAAGATGAACGCAGCATGGTTTTCATCGAATTGGGTTGCGGCGAGAATCATCGTGCAATTGAACGCATCCTCGCCGTTGTAGTACAAAACCGCTTACCGCTGCCGGCAGCGCTACTGGATATGCTCACTAACTGGCTGCACCAATACGCCGGTAGCCCCGAAGAGCCGCGGCTGCGCGCCCTGGTTGCAGACATTCAACCTATGTAGGCGATGTAGGCGCAAATGCCCGCTCATCGCAGCAGACCGAAGGATACGGTACCCTATAGGGGTATGGGGCCTATGCGGAGGCGAGTGAAAGCCGCACGCGTCGCCGCCGTCGGGCGGCCGCGGTGGCGTTTTGTCGCCGCGATGGGGGCCATTGCGGCGGCGGTTGCGGTGTGGGTGCTCGTTTTCGGTGGGCACTCCCATTTGCGGTCGCAGCTTCCTGCCTCTCTCCCAGCGCACACCATGGTTAGCTCGCTGGGCAGTGAATTCACGGTCACCGCCGATCATTTGCACCTGTTCAACGCGTCACCACCGGCGGTACACCACTATGAGGCGTTCGTCGCTGGGGTGTTGGCGGACGGGCCCGGCGCTGCGGTGGCTGCTTTAGGTGTTGTGGCGGCGGCGGTGGCCGTTGTGAGTTTGTTGTGGCAGCAAGCCATGGTGGCGGGGCGCGGCCCGCCACGTGGGCTTCCTGCTGCGTTGACCGGTCAAGATCTCTTGACGCGGTTCTGTCTTTCTCGTCGCTGATTGGTCAGCGCCAGGCCGTTTGTGCGGTGTCACGGAACGGCCGGTGGCCGCTGTTCCTGTCGATGGCCGCGCCGTGCGGCCACACGCTAGAAAGCGACGATTCCATGAACAACCCCATCTGGCCTTTGACGTCTTTGACGAGCAGTGGGCCGCGGTATTCGCGGCCGTTGACCCTTGTCCATGGGCAGTAATGGGATTGCTTGCGCAATTCCACAGCCTCGATCACCCGAGCTCAAAAATGTCCTTGTTCAACCAGTGTCAACCCCGTCTCCTCAATGATGATCACGTACCTGGCCGGGTACCTGGCTGGCCCGCTCGGGCATGCGCAGTGGAACCTTGCCGCCGCGGTGAACCGTGCTGTGGCGATGATCGGGTCGCGGTAACGACGACGGATGCTGTAAGCCGGGCGAACCCCCGGCTAAACCTGTCATCGTTTGCTCCCGAGCCGCGCACCCTCGTGGAGATCCTCGAAGAAACCGCGGCCCGCTATCCCGACGCACACGCCCTCGACGACGGCACGGTCACGCTGACCTACCGCGAGCTGATCGCCGATATAGACGACAAGATGGCCGAGCTAGCAGCCGCCGGGATCGGTCGCGGCGACCGCATCGGAATACGCATGCCCTCGGGCAGCAACGCTGTATATGTCGCGATTTTGGCGACGATGGCCGCCGGCGCGACATATGTGCCGGTGGATGCCGAGGATCCCGACCAGCGAGCCGACCTGGTTTTTCATGAGGCGCAGGTAACGGCGGTGATCACTGAGCAGGGGCTGCTGGGTGGTCCCGGCTCTTCGCTAGGACGACAGCCGTCCGCGCCACGGGCCGGCGACGATGCCTGGATCATCTTCACCTCCGGCTCGACCGGGACCCCAAAAGGTGTTGCCGTCACTCATCGCAGCGCAGCGGCATTCGTTGACGCAGAAGCGCAAATATATGTGCAGCACAACCCAATTGGCCCCGGCGACCGGGTGCTGGCGGGATTGTCGGTGGCGTTCGACGCCTCTTGTGAAGAGATGTGGCTGGCGTGGCGAAACGGCGCGTGCCTGGTGCCGGCGCCACGATCGCTGGTGCGCAGCGGCAGGGATTTGGGGCCCTGGCTGATAGCCCGCGGCATCACCGTGGTGTCTACGGTGCCGACACTGGCCGCGCTGTGGTCGACCGAAACTTTGGCGGCGGTCCGGCTGCTGATTGTGGGCGGCGAGGCCTGTCCGCCCGAGCTGGCCGAACGGCTGGCGGTAGAGGGCAGAGAAGTTTGGAACACCTACGGCCCTACCGAAGCCACGGTGGTGTCGTGTGCGGCCAGGCTGACCGGCAGCGGTCCGGTGCGCATCGGGCTGCCGCTGCCCGGCTGGGACCTGGCGGTCATCGACCGCCAGGGCCAACCGGTGCCGGACGGTCAGGTCGGTGAACTGGTGATCGCAGGCGTCGGGTTAGGGCGCTACCTCGATCCGCAGATGGACGCCAACAGATACGCACCGCTGCCCAGTCTGGGCTGGCGCCGCGCCTACCGCAGCGGCGACCTGGTGCGGCGAGAGCCCGAGGGGCTGATCTTCGTCGGCCGTGCCGATAACCAGGTCAAGGTCGGGGGTCGGCGCATCGAGCTGGGCGAGGTGGATTCCGCGCTGGTAAATCTGCCGGGCGTCAGCGTTGCAGCGGCCGCGGTGCGCCGCACAGCCAGCGGCGCACCACTGCTGGTCGGCTACCTCGTGAGCACCGACGCATCGTTTGATCTAGCGGCCGCACGCACAGCGCTGCGCCAAAAGCTGCCCGCCGCATTGGTGCCGCGACTGGTGCTGGTCGACCAGTTACCCACCCGCGCCTCGGGCAAGCTCGACCGGGACGCGTTGCCGTGGCCGGTTGCCGAAACAGCGGGCCCATCGCCGAACCTGGGCGGCACGATGGGCTGGCTGGCCGGCCTGTGGCATCACGTCTTGGGCGCTGCCGTCGACGGCCCGGACACCGACTTCTTCGCCCTTGGTGGTGAATCACTGTCGGCGGCTCAACTGGTGGATGCGCTGCGTCAGCGATATCCGCAAGTCACAATAGCCCAGCTCTACGACCATCCCCGGCTGTCGTCTTTGGCCGGTTTTCTCGACGAGCTCGATCCGCCGGTGCGCGTCGCGCCGCGGGTGGTGCGCCCGACACCGCGATTAACACAGGCCACGCAGGTCTTGCTGTCGCTACCGCTGGCGACACTGACCGGCATGCAATGGGTGACGTGGCTGGCGCTGGCCAGCAATGTTGCCGCGCAGCTGCGTCTGCTGCCATGGCTGGTGACAGTCGACTGGTGGTGGATCATCGCCGGATTTCTGGTGTTCATTACCCCACCGGGGCGCATAGCCATCGCGGTCCTTGCCGCCCGGCTGCTGCTATCCCGTGTGCAGCCGGGCACCTACCGGCGCGGGGGATCTGAACACCTGCGGGTGTGGTTCGTCGAACGCCTCGTGGAGGCCAACATGGTGGAAAACTTGGTCGGCACGCCATGGTTGACGTACTACGCCCGCGCGCTGGGCAACAAGGTCGGCAAGGGCGTGGACCTGCACGCCATGCCGCCGGTGAGCGGGATGCTGACCCTGGGCCACCACAGTGCCATCGAGCCCGAGGTCGATCTGTGCGGGCATTGGGTCGACGGCGACCTGTTCCACATCGGCCCGATCTCGATCGGCAACGACGCGATCGTCGGCGCGCGGACCTCCTTGCTGCCCGGCGCCTCAGTGGGCGACAACGCCCAGATTGCCCCCGGTTCCAGCGTCGTCGGCACAGTGAACAACGGCCAGTATTGGAAGGGCTCACCGGCGGTGATGTCCGGTGCGGCCCGCCAGTGGCCGCCGCACCGCCCGCCACGCGCGCCGCTGTGGGTGGCGGTGTTCGCGCTGACGCCGGCGCTGCTCGGCGCATTGCCGCTGCTGGCTGACTTCACGGGGCTGGCGGTGCTGACCTGGGGGGTGCGTAGCAGCCGCACGCTGCTCGACGCGGTCGCCCCGACCGTGGCCTGGACGCCGGTGGCCGTGTCCGCGACGCTGACGGTGTATGCGGCGCTGACAGTGTTAAGCGTGCGGATGCTGTCGCTGGGGTTGCGTGAGAGCTACCACCCCGTGCACAGCCGGGACGGGTGGCAGCTATGGACCACCGGGCGATTAATGGCCGCCGCGCGCACTCACCTGTTCCCGCTGTATGCCAGCCTGCTCACGCCCTGGTGGTTACGGCTGCTCGGTACCCAGGTGGGGCGCGGCACCGAAATCTCCACGGCCCTGCTCATACCAAAGTTCACCGTCGTCGCCGACGGCGCCTTCCTGGCCGACGACGTCATGGTGGCGTCCTATGAACTGGGCGGCGGATGGATCCAGGCGGCCACCGCCACCATCGGCAACCGCGCGTTCCTCGGCAACTCCAGCATCACTCAGCCGGGCCGCCGGGTGCCCGACGACGCGCTGGTCGCGGTGCTGTCGCTGGCCCCGGATAAGGCCACGACCGGGTCGTCGTGGCTGGGTAGCCCGCCGGTGGCGCTGCGCCGTCGGGCCACCGAGGCGGATGCGGGCCGCACCTACCACCCGTCGCGGCAGCTGATATCGATGCGGGCCGTCGTCGAAACCTGTCGGCTGATTCCCTTGATGGTGACCTTCGCCATCGGAGTCGCCGTCGTGGACGCATTGCAGTGGCTGGCAAGCGAATTCGGCTACGGGTGGGCGGCACTGGGCAGCGGTGTCGTACTGCTGGCGGCCGGCGCAATTGCCGGTATCGCCGCGGTGGCAGCCAAATGGCTGTTGGTCGGCCGCATCCGGGTGATCGAGCGCCCGCTGTGGTCGTCGTTCGTGTGGCGCAACGAGGTGGCCGAGGTCTTCATCGAAACCGTGGCCGCACCCTGGTTCACGCGAACCGCCCGCGGCACGCCGATGCTCAACCTTTGGTTACGTGCGCTGGGCGCCTCCATCGGCCGGGGCGTCTGGTGCGAAACGCACTGGCTGCCCGAGGCCGACCTGGTGACACTGGGCGCAGGCGCCACCGTCAACCGCGGCTCTGTAGTACAGACCCATCTGTTCCACGACAGGATCATGCGCACCGGCACCGTCGTCCTGGAACCGGGAGCCACGCTGGGCCGATACAGTGTGGCGCTGCCAGCGGCCCGGCTGGGTGCCGCCGTCACCGTTGGACCGGCATCGCTGGTCATGCGCGGCGACTACCTGCCATCATCGACCCGCTGGCAGGGAAACCCCGTCGCCCCGTGGACCCCCCACCAGACACACCCCCACCGGGCGCCCGGCAGCCAAACCGAGAAGATCGCCGCATAAGAACGTTTCGGACCGCGCGAGTCCGGTACGCGCCCGCCAGCGGTGGACGGTATTTCATGCCTGCGCCACCATCTGCTGCAGTCGGTGGGGTTGGAGTGGGGTCCGATCGACCCCCATACCGGGATGGCGGAAGTCGCCGGCGTGCACCGCAACACAATCACGGCCTGGTCGCAACGCGCCACCCAACTACGGGAGTGGGCAAGAGCAGAATCTGGTCGTCGACGACGAGGCTGGCGCGACGGCGGCGCAGTTGGCGGCCCCGCAGCAAGCGATACGGCCGCCCAAGCCCGAGCACCTGTCGCGGGCGAGTTAAAACAGTTGTGGGCCAACGACCAACGGGGTTTTGTCGTCGAGGACGCAGCCCAGCTGGCGGCGCGGCGAGTCCGCACATCGACGCGGGTTCGACGTGCACGCCTTGGTCCGCGACGCCGCCACCGGCATCGACAAAGCTGCGTTTACGCGCGCCGATCTGGTGGAAGCGATCGGCGCCCGGATGCCGCCGTCGATTGAAGGCGCCGCGTCCAAGATCGACGGAAACGCGATCCCTCCGCGGTATCTGATCGAGGGTATCGCCGAGCGCATCGGTATGGAATGGCGAGCTTTGAAAAGCGCTGAGGAAACGGATGGCGTGTGGCGAGCAGGTGGCGCTGCGCGGCACGCCGGGTCGCAACCACCACAGATGCGGTCGAGTGTTCCGGCTTGACCGGCCTCCGATGGGTAGCGCCGGGGTGGTCGTGGCGCACGGCTGGCGTGTGGTGGCGGACATCCATGGGTGCGTGCGTTGGATGGCTAGCGGCGCGGGGTCCGGGCGCCGTCGATGGCGGTGTCGAGGGCGGCGGTTTCGGCGGCCGCGGGTGCAGTGCGCCGCCGCGCGCTGTGTTGGGCCAGGCGCGCGAATTCCCAGGCGGGCCAGGCATGCCCGGAACCCTCCAGGGCGGCTCTCGCCTCGGCACGTGCGCGGGCATGCTCACTACGGTCGACGGCACGCTCCACGCGGTAGGCGCGAACGGCGGCGAGGTGTTCGGCTTCGCGGGCGATGTCGTCGGCGGCGGGACGCTTTCGAGGCGGTCGGTGCCGTGCCAGGCCAAGATCGCGCTCAGTAGCCTGATCGGCTTGTGTGGGGTGTCGGGATCCAGTGGCCCACGCCGAGCCAGTCGCTGATGAGTTGCTTCACATCGCGCGGTGGCCAGCCGTGGCGCGCGGGCCCGGCCAGGATGGCCGCCCAAGCGGTGGGACTAGGTGTACTGACCACGGACGTTGGTGACGGCGTGGCGTGGTGACATAACGAAGACCTCCGAGTGAAGTGCGAGCTGTCTAGGAACGCACTCGTCACGTCGGAGGTCTTCGTGTCCCACCGTAATGCCCCTTTGTCTGAAACCGGCCGTCTGCGCCTGGCTCGTTGTGTAGTCGATGATGGTTGGCCGCTGCGGCGAGCTGCCGAACGCTTCCAGGTCTCGGTGACCACAGCGGCGCACTGGGCGGGCCGCTACCGCGAGCTTGGTGATGCGGGGATGGTCGACCGCAGTTCACGACCGCATTGCAGTCCACATCGGACGCCTAAGCGGACTGAGCGGCGCATCATCAAAGTCCGGGTCATCCGCCGCTGGGGCCCGGCCCGCATCGGCTACCTACTGGGTTTGCACCCCTCCACGGTGCATCGGGTGCTCGCCCGCTACGGGCTGGCCAAACTGCGTTGGCTGGACCGTCCCACCGGGCGGGTCGTGCGCCGTATGGAATCGGCCCGACCCGGCGACCTGGTCCATGTCGATGTCAAAAAGTTGGGCAAGATCCCTGCCGGCGGTGGCTGGCGCTTGCTGGGGCGAAGCACAGGCAGACGCCATTCGCGCGCCGACAAAAGCAGCGGGAGATCAGCTAAGGACCGCGACGGACGGCGGGGTTACCACTTCGTGCACACCGCCATCGACGCGCACTCGCGACTGGCCTACAGCGAACTACTCGCCGATGAAGGAAAGCAGACTGCGGCTGAGTTCTGGTCGCGAGCCAACGCCTGGTTCCAAATGTGCGGCATCACGGTTCGAAAAGTGTTGACCGACAACGGGTCCTGCTATCGCTCCCACACATTTCGTGAGGCACTCGCTGGCATCGAGCATCGCCGGACCCGGCCATACCGGCCCCAGACCAACGGCAAGGTGGAGCGTTTTCACCGGACCCTGGCCGACGAAGGGCCTACGCCCGGCTCTATATCAGCGACACAGAACGTTGCGAGGAATTCCTCCGATGGCTACACACCTACAATCACCACCGCAGCCACACAGCACTCGGCGGCCAACCGCCCGCCACCCGCATACCTAACCTCTCAGGTCAGTACAACTAGGCCGGTGACACCTGGGGGCCTGCGGGTCGGCGAGCCATGCCTTGGCCAGCGCCGGTACGGCGGCGGTCGCGGGTAGTAACCACGTCCTGGGCGCTAGGTGGGCAGGCGCCGGTTGATCAGCAGCGCCAGCGCCGTCGCGATGAGGGCCGTCAGCACCCCGAGGCGCAGCCAGCCGGAGCTGCCCGGCCCCGGCACCGTGCGGTAGCCGATCTCGTTCTCGATCGCGTTGTAGCTCTTGTTGAGCTCGCCGATGTTGGTGGCGGTGTAGGGCTGCCCGCCCGAAAGCCGGGCGATCGTCTTCATCTGGTCGGTCGACACCGGGACCGCGACGCGCTGCCCGTCCATCTCGATCTCGCCGCCCTTGGTGCCGAATGAGATCGTCGAGATGGGCACGCCCTCGTCCTTGGCCAGGCGCGCCGCGGTGTAGACGCCGTCGTGCGGATCGCTGGGGTTGGAAGGCTTGTTCTCGCGGCCGTCGGAGAGCAGCACGATACGGGCCGGCGGCGGATTGTCGCCGCCGGTGACCGCCGTGGCGCCGATCGCGTGCAGGGCGGTGAAGATGGCTTGGCCGGTGGCCGTGCTGTCGGCGAAGTCCAGCTTCTTCAGCGCGTCGATGGTCGCCTGGTGTTGCGGGGTGGGCGGCACCAGCAAATAGGGTGTGCCGGCGAAGCCGACCAGCCCGAGGTTGATGCCCGGCGTCAGCTGGCTGGCGAACTGGCTGGCCGCCTGTTCGGCTGCCTTGAGCCGGTTGGGTTCGACGTCGGTCGCCCGCATGGACTGCGACATGTCGATGACGAGCATGATGACGGCGCGGTTGCGCGGGATGCGCATGTCGTGGGTGGGGGTGGCCAGCGCGATGGTCAACAACGCCAGGCAGAGCAGCGACGCGGCGATCGGCAGGTGCCGCCACGGCGACTGCGCCACGGGGGCGTCGGTGTAGCGGTGCAGCCGTC
This sequence comes from Mycobacterium sp. NTMscope_MAC_12, assembly GCF_976985675.1. Lineage (NCBI taxonomy): Bacteria > Bacillati > Actinomycetota > Actinomycetes > Mycobacteriales > Mycobacteriaceae > Mycobacterium > Mycobacterium sp. NTMscope_MAC_12. The sequence goes on along the minus strand of NZ_CDRJYY010000001.1, from coordinate 4,282,538 downwards.
GGTTGCGACGAGCCTGGACCATGACGTAGATGGCCAGCAGGGCCAGGGGCACCAAACCGAACAGCAACATGCCCGGGCGTTGGAACCCGTAGAGCGGCAGCGGGCCGATTCCGGGAAGCGACACGTCACTCAACCTTCCCGTCTCCTGATGCTGCCGCCAGTAAAGAGGAGACTCGGGGACCCGTCAAACGTTCGGTAGCTCGCGGCTATTCGCGACGGAGCCGGCCCTCGACGAACTGCTCCAGCTTTTCCCACTCGCGCACCGCCGCGGCGTAGGGCGGCGACGGCTTGGTGACCGAGCCGGGCTCGAGCACGGCGGCCACCAATTTGCCCAGCGGCCGGGTGGTTTCGAGCGCCTTGTCCACCGCGGGATCCTCGGAGTAGTCGCCGATGTCGCGGAGCACCTCGACGGCCAGTTCCAGTTGCTCGCGGTCCACGGCGTCCGGCCCGTCGGCGAGGTCGTCGGCCAGACCGCTGAGCACATAGATGTTGTCGTCGGTGACCTCGACCGCCAGCGAGCCGTCGGTGGCGGCGGTGCGGATGTCGTCGTAGGTGCTCAGGTCGGACAGGTCGTGGTCGTGCTCGTCGGCCAGGTAGCGGGCCAGCGCGCGCTCGGACGGGAACACGCTGATGCGCCCGTTGCGGCCCAGGAAGATCGGTTCGTCGTCGAGGTAGCAGCGCAGCGTGAAGAAGGTGCCCGAGCTCGTCATGATCCGGATCGGATCGATGCCCACCTGCAGCCAGAAGTCCTTGTCGCCGCCCAGCACCGCGGTGTCGCCGGCCGCCCGATCGTCGGTGTCGTCGTCGTCCTCGGTGTCGGCGTCTTCTTCCGCGGTGTCGTCGTCGGCCTCGTCGGCGGCGGATTCCTCGAGGGCGTTCTCCTCGACGGCGTCTTCGGTTTCGTCCTCTTCGCGCTCCTCGGCCAGTTCGTCGGCGGCCTTGGCCGACAGCGCGTCGTCGACCTCGGGGGTGGTGGCGATGTCGTCGATCGCGCCCAGCACGTCGTCCCAGCTGCGCCCGATGACCTCGGCGATCGCATGCCAGCGTTTGGCGCCGGCCTTGCCGGTGAAGTACTCGAGCCCGCCCGACACGGTGCCCAGGCTGGGGTTGCCGTTGAAGAACTTCGACACCGCCGCCAGCTCGCACACCGATCCGATGGACGACACGATGGCCAGCGTGCCCGCCAGCGCGGCCACCGATTCCTCGGTGGGCTTCTCCGCGACCAACTCCTCGACGGCGACCAGATCGAACTGCTTGTCCTCGGCGGGCTCGAAGTCATGCGCGTGCGCCGACGTCAGGTCCTTCCACGCCGGGTGGTCGGTCAGGTCGTTGTCGGTGTCGGACCGCACGAACGCCACCAGGTCGGCGACGGAGGAGAAGACGAACAGGTCTTCGTCCTTGCCCAGGAACGCCTCCCACTCGTCGCCGGAGTCACGCCAGCGGGGCGCCCACACGGTGTAGCGGTCACCGGCGGACAAGCTCAGGCGAATGGGCACGAGGTCAGCAGCCATGCGGCACAGAATAGCGACGGCCGGCGAAGCCGCCGCCATCAGCACGGGCGATCGCGAGCGCGGCGGAGCCGGGTGAAGCGGGTCGCCGCCATCAGCACGGGCGATCGCGAGCGCGGCGGAGCCGGGTGAAGCGGGTCGCCGCCATCAGCACGGGCGATCGCGAGCGCGGCGGAGCCGGGTGAAGCGGGTCGCCGCCATCAGCACAGCGGGTTAGCCCCAGATGTCGGTGATGGGCGGCGCGCTGGCGGCATATCCCGTCTTGGGTAGCCCGTACATCTGCTCCACCGTGGAAAGCACGTTGTAGTGGTTGATCTGCTCGCCGTAGTTCCCGGGGCGGACGTGGGCGCCGTAGAACACTGTGGGGATCTGGTTGCGGCTGCCGTTATCGTCCTCGTCGAACGTCACGATCAGCAGGCTGTTGTTGGCCACCGCCCAGTTGGCGTAACCGGACAGCTGGCGGTTGAGCCAGGTGTCGGCCTGCGCGATCGAGCCGTCGTGCATGTTGTTGTCGTTGTTGGGGATGACGAACGACACGGTCGGCAGGCTGGCGTAGTTGCCCATCGGGAACGCGGAGAACGGCAGCGAGTTCGCCGCCGGCACGTTGGTGAAGTTGGCCCACGGCACGTGCTTGCGCGCGTACTTGCCCGCGGTGCACACGGGCGAGCCGACCGCGGGCAGGCCTTCGGCGAAGCCGACGAAGGTGTGGCCCGCGGCCAGCAATTCGGATCCGAGGTTGGGGGCCGCGCCGGCGTTGATCGGGCACAGGTCCTTGGTCACCCCGAAGGTGTTGCCGGCGAACAGCGCCAGGTAATTCGGTTCGCTGGGGTGTGTTTCGGCGTACGACTGCGTCATGTTCGCGCCGTTGGCGGCCAGGGAGGTGATGAAGGGCGCCGACTGGTTGCCGATGATGCCGTTCTCGGAACGGTTTTCCTCCACCACGATCACGATGTGCGCCGGCTGCGGAATGGCCGCTGCCGCAAGGCCTATGCGCGGGGTCAGCGGGCTTGCCGCGAGTCCCACCGATGCCACCGCGCCGAGCGTCAGCAGGAGGCGATGCGCCCTACCGAGCAGCGTTCTCGGACTTCGATTTTCGCGTGACACCCAGGGAGTATACGAACGCGCGTACGCCCTGGCCGGGACGAGCGCAAGCGTGTCAGAAGGGCTTTGCCCGATCGTTATATACCCTTCATGGGATGGACGTGTGCGTGCTCGACCACCCGCTGGCCGCGGCCCGGCTGACCGTGCTGCGCGACGAACGCACCGACAACTCCGGGTTTCGGGCCGCGCTGCGCGAACTCACGCTGATGCTGGTCTACGAAGCCAGCCGGGAGGCACCGCGCAAGTCGATCAGGATCCGCACGCCGGTGGCCGCGACGACCGGGACACGACTGGTCAACGCGCCGCTGCTGGTTCCGGTGCTGCGCGCCGGGTTGGGCATGGTCGAGGCCGCCCAGGCCGCGATACCCGAGGCGGAGGTGGGCTTGGTCGGTGTCGCCCGCGACGAGGAAACCCTCCTGCCGGTCCCTTATCTCGAGGCGCTGCCCGACAAACTTGCGCGCAGACCGGTGTTTGTCCTCGACCCCATGCTGGCCACCGGCGGGTCGATGGCGCACACCATCGGGCTGCTGCAACGCCGGGGCGCCACCGAGATCACCGTGCTGTGCGTGGTGGCGGCGCCGGAAGGCCTTGCGGCCGTGGGGAAAGCGGCGCCGAGCGCGCGGGTGTTCACCGCCGCGGTCGACAAGGGGCTCAACAAGTCGGCCTATATCGTGCCGGGCCTCGGCGACGCGGGGGACCGCCAATTCGGGCCGAACCTGTTCACCAGTCCTGCATCGCAGCGACCAGCTCGGCGCGCAGGGCGCCGGCGCGCCGCCGCGAAGAATCCAGATCCTCGCTAGGCGCACAGCGAATCTCCAAGTAGCACTTCAGTTTCGGCTCGGTCCCGGAGGGCCGCACCACAACCCTGACCGACGTGTCGTTGTCGCCGCCGGCGAAGATCAGCGCATCGGTGATGTCGGTGAGCTCGGCGGGGAACCCGGCCAGCGTCGCCGGCGGGGCGGTCCGCAGCCTGCGCATCAGCTCGGCCGCCTCGGCGGGGTCGGCGACCCGGCGCGACACCGCGGCGACGTCGTGCACCCCGTACCGCCGGGCCAACTCGTCGAGGAGATCGGCAACCGAACGGCCTTGGCGCAGCAGCGTGGCCACCAGATCGCACACCAGCACCGCGGCGCTGATGCCGTCCTTGTCGCGCACGGCGGCCGGGTCGACGCAGTGCCCGATCGCCTCCTCGTAGGCGTACACCAGGGTGCCGCCGGGAACCTCGGCATCGGCGCGCGCCAGCCATTTGAAGCCGGTGAGGGTTTCGACGTGGACGGCGCCGCGGCGCGCGGCGATGGCCGACAGCATCCGCGAGGACACCACCGTGCTGGCCACCACCGGTGTCTCGGCCTGGTGTGGCTGGGAAAGAATGTAATCGCCTAGCAGCCAACCTGTTTCGTCACCGGACAGCATCCGCCAGCCCGACCTGTCGGGGATGCCGACGGCGCACCGGTCGGCGTCGGGGTCCAGCGCGATCGCCACGTCGGCGCCGGTGTCCGCGGCCAGGGCCAGCAGCGCGTCGGCGGCGCCGGGCTCCTCGGGGTTGGGGAACGCGACGGTCGGAAAGTTCGGGTCCGGCGCGAATTGCGCTGCGACGGTGTGCACTTGGGTGAACCCGGCGCGGTGCAGCGTCTCCAGGGCCACCGCACCGCCCACCCCGTGCAGCGCCGTCAGCGCGACCCGCGCCGAACCGCCGCCGCGCCGCAGCCCTGACGCACGCTCGATGTAGCGTTCGACCAGATCGAGCTGCGCGGGTTCGACGGGGGCCCGGCCGATCTGGTCGGCCGGCGGTGCGCCGGCCATCGCGGCTTCGATCTCGCGGTCGGTGGGGGAGACGAGCTGGATGCCGCCGTCGACGTACACCTTGTAGCCGTTGTCGGCCGGCGGGTTGTGCGACGCCGTGATCTGGATCCCGGCGAGCGCGCCGGTGTGCCGCACCGCGAACGCCACCACCGGAGTGGGCACCGGGCCGAGCAGCAGCACCGAAAACCCTTGATCGGCAAGCACTTCGGCGGTCACCGTGGCGAATACCGCTGAGCCGTGCCGGGCGTCGCGCCCCACGACCACCTGCGCGCCTGCCGGTCCGCGCCGCTTGAGCACCTGTGCCACCGCCCAGGTGGCCCGCGACACCACCGCGACGTTCATGGCGTCGGGCCCGCCGCGCACCGGGCCGCGCAGGCCCGCGGTGCCGAACGTCAGGGGGTGGGCGAAGCGCGTGGCGAGTTTTGCCGCGTCGCACGCGGCGAGTTCGGCGGCCGTCCGTGGGTCGGGGTCATGGGCGATCCACTCCTCGGGCGTCATGGCCCTAAAACCGGGGCAGCCGCTCGAGGATCAGGGCCAGCAGGGCGCCCATCCGGCTGGCGGACGCGGCACCGGCCGAGAGCACCTCGACGTGGCTCAGCGGCTCGCCGCCGATGCCGGCGGCCAGGTTGGTCACCAGCGACAGCCCGAGCACCTCGGCGCCGCCCGCCCGCGCCGCGATGGTCTCGTGCACCGTCGACATGCCGACCAGGTCGGCGCCCAGCGTCCGCAGCATCCGGATTTCCGCGGGGGTCTCATAATGCGGGCCGGGCAGGCCGGCGTAGACGCCTTCGGTCAGCGTTGGGTCGGCCTGGCGGGCGAATTCGCGCAGCCGGGGGGAGTAGGCGTCGGTCAGGTCCACGAATTGCGGACCGACCAGCGGGGAACGCGCGGTCAGGTTCAGGTGGTCGCTGATCAACACCGGTTCGCCGACGGTCATGTCCGGGCGCAGTCCGCCCGCCGCATTGGTGAGCACGACCGCGCGCACGCCGGCCGCGCACGCCGCCCGCACCGGATGAACGATGTGGCACAGGTCGTGGCCCTCGTAGGCGTGGATCCGGCCGACGAGCACGAGCACCCGGTGTTCGCCGATGCGCATCGACAACAGCTCACCGGTGTGCCCGATCGCGGTGGGCGGCCGGAAACCGGGTAGGTCGGCCTGGGGCAAAACGGCGGTCTTCCCGATCGCCCCACTGCCGAGCGCCGCGACCGCGGGCGACCATCCCGAGCCGAGGACGATGGCGACGTCATGCTCGGCGATTCCGGTGCGCTCGGCGATGACCGCCGCGGCCCGGCGCGCGAGGTCGCCTCGGTCGGACGAGGTTTGGGTCACAGCGGCAGCCTAGCCCGGCGACGGCGAGCGCCCGCGGGGCGCGAGTGAGGAGCCGGGCAATCGAACCTAGCCCGGCGACCGTGTCGCCGGTATGTGTCAAGATCTGGCGTATGAGTCTTCGTAAGTGGCCGGTGGTTGGCCCGGTCATGGGAACTGCGGTTGCCGTTGCGCTGTCAGTGGTTTCGATCACATTCGGACCGGCGCCGTCGGCCAAGGCGGACTGTCCGAACGTGCAACTGATCTTCGCCCGGGGCACCGCCGAGCCGCCCGGCCTGGGCGTGGTCGGCGACGCGCTGTTTGCCGCCCTGCAGCCCGCCCTGGGTTCGCGCACCGTCGATTCCTATGCGGTGAATTACCCGGCCAGCTACAACTTCCTGACTACCGCCGACGCCGCCAACGACGCACGCGACCACATCGCGGAGATGGTCGACCAGTGCCCGTCCACGCGGCTGGTGCTCGGCGGCTTCTCGCAGGGCGCCGCCGCGATCTCGATGCTCGCCGGGGTGCCGCCCGTCGGCCAGCGCATCGGCAACTTCGGATCGGCGCCCGCGCTGGATCCCGCCCTGGCCAACAAGATCAGGGCCGTGGCGGTGTTCGGCAATCCCGGCAACCGCTTCGACACACCCCTGTCGTCGACGGGCGCGTTCGCCGGCCGCACCATCGACTTGTGCAGCGAGGGTGATCCCGTCTGCGTCGTCGGGGGTCGCGACCGGGATGCGCACCACGACTACTCCGCCCCGCCCTACCCGGGCCAGGCGGCGGGATTTATCGCCGGGCTGGTGTAGCCCTCAGGGCCTCCGGGCCGTAGGCCGGTGAGTGACATACTGCGAGAGTGCCCACCGCCCCGTTAGACAGCCCACTGGACAGCGTCGAAGCTGTCGTGCGGCGGCGCGGTGGCGAGCTCGTCGAGTTGTCGCACGCCATTCACGCCGAGCCCGAGCTGGCGTTCGCCGAGCACCGCAGCTGCGCCAAAGCGCAGGCGCTGGTCGCCGAGCGTGGCTTCGAGATCACCGCGGCCGCCGGCGGTCTGGACACCGCCTTTCGCGCCGACTACGGCAGCGGGCCGCTGACCGTCGGGGTGTGCGCCGAATACGACGCGCTGCCCGAGATCGGGCACGCCTGCGGCCACAACATCATCGCGGCATCGGCGGTGGGCACCGCGCTGGCCCTGGCCGAGGTGGCCGACGAGCTCGGCTTGCGGGTGGCGCTGCTGGGGACTCCCGCCGAGGAGGCCGGCGGCGGCAAGGCACTGTTGTTGCGGGCCGGGGTATTCGACGACATCGCCGCCGCGGTGATGCTCCATCCCGGGCCGACCGACATCGCCGCCGCCCGCTCGCTGGCCCTGTCCGAGGCGACCGTCACGTACCGCGGCAAGGAATCCCACGCGGCCGTCGCGCCGCACCTGGGGATCAACGCCGCCGACGCCGTGACCGTCGCGCAGGTGGCCGTCGGGCTGCTGCGCCAGCAGCTGGCGCCCGGGCAGCTGGTGCACGGGATCGTCACCGACGGCGGGCAGGCGGTCAACGTCATCCCCGGGCGCGCGGCGCTGCAGTACGCGATGCGCGCGGTCGAAGCCGATTCGCTCAGGGAGCTGGAGGGCAGGATGTACGCCTGCTTCGCCGCGGGCGCGCTGGCCGCCGGCTGCGAATACGACATCGACAACCCGGCACCCGCCTACGACGAACTCACCCCCGACCCGTGGCTCGCCGACGTCTTCCGCGACGAGATGCGCCGGCTCGGCCGCGAGCCGGTTGCCCGCGAGTACGAGGCGGCGCTGCCCATGGGCAGCACAGACATGGGCAACGTGACCCAGGCGCTGCCGGGGATCCACCCGGTGATCGGGCTCGACTCGAACGGGGCCATGGTTCACCAGCGCGGCTTCGCCGAGGCCGCCACCAACGCCAGCGCCGACCGCGCCGTGATCGAGGGCGCGATCATGCTGGCGCGCACCGTGGTCCACCTGGCCCAGACGCCCGCCGAACGCGACCGGGTGATGGCGGCGCACGAACGCAGACGCGGCGGGGAGCGCGCATGAACCTCGCCGACGCCGCCGAATCCTGGCTGGCCGCACACCACGCAGACCTGGTCGAATGGCGCCGGCACATCCACCGCTACCCCGAGTTGGGCCGGCAGGAGTACGCCACCACCCAGTTCGTCGCCGAGCGGCTAGCCGAAGCGGGGCTCAACCCGAAGGTGTTGCCCGGAGGCACCGGGCTGGTCTGCGACATCGGCCCCGAGCACGAGCCCCGGATCGCGCTGCGGGCCGACATGGACGCGCTGCCGATGGCCGAACGCACCGGCGCCCCCTACGCGTCGACCATGCCCAACGTCGCGCACGCTTGCGGGCATGACGCGCACACCGCCATCCTGCTGGGCACCGCCCTGGTCCTGGCGTCGGTGCCCGAACTGCCGGTCGGGGTGCGGTTGCTCTTCCAGGCCGCCGAGGAACTGATGCCCGGCGGGGCGATCGACGCCATCGCGGCCGGCGCCATCAGCGGGGTGTCGCGGATCTTCGCGCTGCACTGCGACCCCCGGCTGGAGGTCGGCAAGATCGCGGTCCGGCACGGCCCCATCACCTCGGCGGCCGACCAGATCGAGATCACGCTGTACTCGCCCGGCGGCCACACCTCGCGCCCGCATCTGACCGCCGACCTGGTGTACGGGCTGGGCACGCTGATCACCGGGCTGCCGGGGGTGTTGTCGCGGCGCATCGACCCGCGCAACGGCACCGTGCTGGTGTGGGGCGCGGTCAACGCGGGGGTGGCGGCCAACGCGATCCCGCAGACCGGCGTGCTGGCCGGCACCGTGCGCACCGCGAGCCGGCAGACCTGGGTGGGGCTCGAGGAGATCATCCGCGAGACCGTGTCCGGCCTGCTCGCGCCGCTGGCCATCGAGCACACGTTGCAATACCGGCGCGGCGTCCCGCCGGTGGTCAACGAGGACGTCTCGACGCGCATCCTCACCCACGCGATCGAAGCCATCGGCCCCGACGCGCTCGCCGACACCCGCCAGTCCGGCGGCGGCGAGGACTTCTCCTGGTACCTGGAGGAGATTCCCGGCGCGATGGCGCGGTTGGGGGTGTGGCCGGGCGCGGGCCCGCAGCTGGACCTGCACCAGCCGACGTTCAATCTCGACGAGCGGGCCCTGGCGATCGGGGTGCGGGTGCTGGCCAACATCGTCGAGCAGTCGGCGGTGCTCGGGCGGTCTTAGCGGGCGGCGCCGCGGTTCGTGGCGCGCGCGACGTGTTGGGCGATGTGCGCGTACGTTCGGCGCGTGACGTCGCCGGCCTGGCTCATGATGTTGTATCCGTGGTCGACGTCGGCCACCTCGTAGTACTCCGCCAACGCGCCGGCCGCGTCCAGCTTCTCCGCGTACCTGCGGGCTTCGCCGCGGAGCCGATCGTGCTCGGCCGTCACGACCAGTGCGGGCGCGATGCCGGCGATGTCGTCGGCGTTGTCGCCCCAGGCGGGCGAGGCCAGGCGATCGCGCCGCTGCGCCCGCTCGGGTATGTAGGCCGTGTCGAAGACCTCACCCATCCACGGCTTCATGATCGCCCGACGGCCGAGCGTGGACGGCTTGTCGCGGGTGGGCGTGACCAGGTCGAGGGGCGCGTAGTGCAGCACCTGCAACGCGATGTGCGGGCCGCCGTCCTCCCTCGCGAGCCGGGCCGCCGCGGCGGACAGGTTGCCGCCCGCGCTTTGGCCGCCGACGCACAGCCGCGCGCCGTCCCAGTCGTGCTGCGGGCCGGCGGCCCAGCGCACCACGTCGTAGATCTGGTGTACCGCGGCGGGAAACCGGTGCCGCGGCGCCAGGACGTAGTCGGGGTTGATCACCAGCACGCCCGCGTTGGCGGCAAGGTACCGGCACCAGGGATCGTCCTGTTCGGGGTGCCCGACCACGAACCCGCCGCCGTGCACGTTGACATAGACCGGCGGGTCGGTCGTTTCCGCCGGCGGGTGATAGACGGTCGCGCGGGTGGGGCCGTGCCGGGTGGGGATGGTGACTTCGCTGGTGCGGCCCGGAATCTCGGGGAAGCGCACGGCGGCCTTGGGGGCCGGGTTGACCGCGGCGGCGAACGCACGCGCCAGCGCGTCCGCGACCGGTGGTGTGGACAGGATCGACACTTAGGCGCTGGTCCCCGGGCCGATGTTGCGCGCCGGGCGAGTGCGCAGGCTGTGCACGTAATCGCTTGGCGCCCCGGCGATTTCGGCGGCATCCGCCATGACTCCGAGATATCGGGCCGACGGCAATCCGCCCTCCCACGCGTCCAGCACGTACAGCCAGGCCAGGACCGGGTCGGTGGTGGTGTCCGACGAGATGCGCTCGACCCGGCACCGGATCTTCTGGTGGACGCCGAACTCCGAGCCCTCCCAGCGGTCCAGGTTGACCTCGTCGGCCGGTGTCATGTCGTAGAGGACGACGAACACCTTGGAGCCCGGGTCCTCGACGACGGTGGCCAGCGCGCCCTCCCAGCCGATGTCCTCGCCGCCGAACGTCAATCGCCACCCGTGCAGCCAGCCCGTTCCGGCCATCGGCGAATGGGGTGCGCGCTTCAGCATCTGCTCGGGGTCCATGTTCGACCCGTACGCGGCGTAGAGCGGCACGGGGAAAGCTTAGACGTCCGAGCTGGCCCGGTCTGCCCCCGAGCGTTGGGCGGGGTGCGGCCGGCTTCGTTAGGTTAGGGCTGTGGTGACCCGCATCGTGATCCTCGGTGGCGGCCCGGCCGGTTACGAAGCCGCGCTGGTCGCCGCCACCTCACACCCCGACACCACCCACGTGACGGTGATCGACTCCGAGGGCATCGGCGGGGCCGCCGTCCTGGATGACTGCGTGCCGTCCAAGACGTTCATCGCGTCGACCTGGCTGCGCACCGAGCTGCGCCGGGCGCCGCGGCTGGGTTTCGAGATCGACATCGACGACGCCAAGATCTCGCTGCCGCAGATCCACGCCCGCGTCAAGCAACTCGCCACCGACCAGTCGGCCGACATCACCGACCAGCTGCTCGGCGTCGGGGTGCACGTGGTGGCCGGCCGCGGCGAGCTCGTCGACCCCACACCCGGGCTGGCCCGCCACAACATCAAGGCGACCGCCGTTGACGGCGCCACCAGCGAGTACGAGGCCGACGTGGTGCTGATCGCCACCGGCGCCAGCCCGCGGGTGCTGCCGTCGGCCCAGCCCGACGGCGAGCGCATCCTGACCTGGCGCCAGCTCTACGACCTGAAAGCGCTGCCCGAGCACCTCATCGTGGTCGGGTCGGGGGTCACCGGCGCGGAGTTCGTGCACGCCTACACCGAATTGGGTGTGCCGGTGACGGTGGTCGCCAGCCGCGACCGGGTGCTGCCCTACGAGGACGCCGACGCCGCGCGGGTTCTGGAGGCGGCGTTCTCCGAGCGTGGCGTGAAGTTGGTGAAGAACGCCCGCGCCGCGTCGGTCACCCGCACCGAGGACGGCGTGCTGGTTACGCTGGCCGACGGGCGCACCGTGGAAGGCAGCCACGCGCTGATGACCATCGGTTCGGTGCCCAACACCGACGGGCTGGGCCTCGAGCGGGTCGGCATCGAGCTGGGCCGCGGCGGCTACCTGACCGTGGACCGGGTTTCGCGGACCTCGGTCACCGGCATCTACGCCGCCGGGGACTGCACCGGCCTGCTGCCGCTGGCCTCGGTCGCCGCCATGCAGGGCCGCATCGCGATGTATCACGCGCTGGGCGAGGGCGTCAGCCCCATCCGGTTGCGCACGGTGGCGGCGACGGTGTTCACCAGGCCCGAGATCGCGGCCGTCGGTGTGCCCCAAACGATGATCGACGACGGTTCGGTGTCGGCGCGCACGATCATGCTGCCGCTGCGCACCAACGCGCGCGCGAAGATGTCCGGGCTGCGGCAGGGTTTCGTCAAGGTGTTCTGCCGCAAGTCCACCGGTGTGGTCATCGGCGGGGTGGTGGTGGCGCCGATCGCCTCCGAGCTGATCCTGCCGATCGCCGTGGCCGTGCAGAACCGCATCACGGTCAACGAGCTGGCGCAGACGCTCGCCGTGTACCCGTCGCTGTCCGGCTCGATCACCGAGGCGGCGCGGCGGCTGATGGCGCACGACGACCTGGACTAGTGGCGACCGGTGGACCGACGCGTCGGGCGTTGAACCGTTAGCCTTGGTGCAGCACGTCCCTACTGGCGAGTAACCGACGGGAGTTTCTTCAGTGAGGAGTCCAGGTCGTGGCTGATCCGATCCACGCGTCCACCCAGCGAAGCTCGCCGGTGTCCGTGCTGGGTCCGGAGCATCGGCGCGCGGCCTGGGAACGGCTGGGCGCCGAGCAGTTCGACGTGGTGGTGATCGGCGGCGGCGTGGTCGGTTCGGGTTGCGCGCTGGACGCCGCGACCCGGGGGCTCAAGGTGGCGCTGGTGGAAGCGCGCGATTTCGCGTCGGGCACCTCGAGCCGCTCGTCGAAGATGTTCCACGGCGGCCTGCGCTACCTCGAGCAGCTGGAGTTCGGTCTGGTGCGTGAGGCGCTCTACGAGCGCGAGCTGTCGCTGACCACGCTGGCACCGCACCTGGTCAAGCCGATGCCGTTCCTGTTCCCGCTGACCAATCGCGTGTGGGAGCGTCCCTATATCGCCGCCGGCATCTTTCTCTACGACCGGATGGGTGGGGCGAAATCCGTTCCGGCGCAAAAGCATTTGACCCGCGCGGGCGCATTGCGGCTGAGCCCGGGCCTCAAGCGCAGCTCGCTGATCGGCGGAATCCGTTACTACGACACGGTTGTCGACGACGCCCGGCACACCATGACCGTCGGGCGCACCGCCGCGCACTACGGCGCGGTGGTCCGCACATCCACCCAGGTCGTCGCCCTGCTGCGCGAGGGCGATCGGGTGACCGGGGTGCGGGTCCGCGACTCCGAGGACGGCTCGATCACCGAGGTCCGCGGCCACGTCGTGGTCAACGCGACCGGGGTGTGGACCGACGAGATCCAGGCATTGTCCAAGCAGCGCGGGCGATTTCAGGTGCGGGCCTCCAAGGGTGTGCACGTCGTGGTGCCGCGCGACCGCATCGTCAGCGACGTCGCGATCATCCTGCGCACCGAGAAGTCGGTGATGTTCGTCATCCCGTGGGGCAGCCACTGGATCATCGGAACCACCGACACCGACTGGAATCTCGACCTGGCCCACCCCGCGGCCACCAAGGTCGACATCGACTACATCCTGCAGACCGTCAACACGGTGCTGGCCATCCCGCTGACCCACGCCGACATCGACGGCGTGTACGCGGGGCTGCGGCCGCTGCTGGCGGGGGAGAGCGAGGAAACCTCGAAGCTGTCCCGCGAGCACGCCGTGGCGGTGCCCGCCCCGGGGCTGGTGGCCATCGCCGGCGGCAAGTACACCACCTACCGGGTGATGGCCGCGGACGCGATTGATGCTGCGGCGCAATTCATTCCGGCCCGGGTTGCGCCGTCGATCACCGAGAAGGTCAGCCTGCTGGGTGCCGACGGTTACTTCGCGCTGATCAACCAGGCCGAGCACGTCGCCGAGCTGCAGGGGTTGCACCCCTACCGGGTGCGCCACCTGCTGGACCGTTACGGGTCGCTGATCGGTGACGTGCTGGCGCTGGCGGACGAAAACCCCGACCTGCTCAACCCGATCAAGGAGGCGCCGGGCTATCTGCGGGTCGAGGCGCTGTATGCCGTGACCGCCGAGGGGGCCCTGCACCTGGAGGACATCCTGGCCCGCCGGATGCGCATCTCCATCGAATACTCCCACCGCGGAGTCGACTGCGCGCGAGAGGTCGCGGATGTGGTTGCGCCGGTGCTGGGTTGGTCCGCGGCGGACATCGACCGTGAGGTCGCCAACTACGCCGCCCGGGTGGAGGCCGAGGTGCTGTCCCAGGCCCAGCCCGACGACGTGTCGGCGGACGAGTTGCGGGCCAGCGCGCCCGAGGCGCGCGCCGAGATCCTCGAGCCGGTCCCCCTCACTTGAGACCCGCCCCGCTTCCCGTGCGCGACGGGCTCGGCCCGGCGCGGGTGAGGCTGCGGGGCGGACCGGTGCTGGCCGAGCTGGGCGCGCGGTTCGGCGCGCGGGCCCGCGCGAAGGTGCTGGCCGGGGAGGTGGTGGGCGCCGACGGCGCGGTGGTCGATGCCGCCACCGTGCTGCCGGCCGGGGCGAGCGTCTACCTCTACCGCGAGCTGCCCGACGAGGTGCCGGTGCCGTTCGGGATCCCGGTGCTGCATCGCGACGACGACATCGTGGTCGTCGACAAGCCGCCCTTTCTGGCCACGATGCCGCGGGGGCGGCACGTCGCGCAGACCGCGCTGGTGCGGTTGCGCCGCGAGCTGGGGCTACCCGAGCTGAGCCCCGCGCACCGGCTGGACCGGCTGACCGCCGGAGTGCTGGTGTTCACCGCGCGCCGCGAGGTGCGCGGCGCGTTCCAGACGCTGTTCTCGCGGGGGTTGGTGCGCAAGACGTATCTGGCCCGGGCCGCCGTCGACCCGGCGTTGCGGCTGCCCCGTGTGGTGGAAAGCCGCATCGTCAAGCGCCGGGGCCGGCTGCAGGCGGTCAGCGAGCCGGGTGCGCCGAACGCCGAGACCCTGGTGGAGTTGCTGTCCGCGGACGGCCTCTACCGGCTGACCCCACGCACCGGACGCACCCACCAGCTGCGCGTGCACATGGCCTCGCTCGGGATACCGATCGAGGGGGACCCGTTGTACCCCAACGTGATTGACGTTGCGGCCGACGACTTCAGCACGCCGCTGCGATTGCTGGCACAGCGCATCGAGTTCACCGACCCGCGCACCGGCGAGCGCCGCGAGTTCGTCAGCCGCCGGGTGGAGCCGTAGCGTCTGATTGCCACCCTGCCCTGATTCCTGCGCAAAACACCCACCACGCGGTAGCGTCATGTTTGCTGGTTGGGTCGTCGGGAGGCAACCATGAAGCGCGGCATCGGTTCAGGAGTGGCGGCCCTGCTCATGGCCGCCGGGCTGATCGCCTTTGCACCGCCGGCCGTCGCCGGCTGCCAGTACGGGGGAGGCGTTCTCAGCAAGTGCGACGGGCCCGTCCAGCCCGACGGCACCTGGCAACGTTGCGTCGCCGTCACCCGCCTGATTCCCCACGGAGCCAGTTCCTACCTCGTGCCCGAGCAGAACTGCGACGTGATGGGCCCCGACCAGCGCCCGCCGGATTTCGCGTTCGCCGACCCCCCGACGCACATCGACTGAGCGGACAGCCCGCGGCATGGGCCGCCCGGGATCGGGTAGCCCGCGCGTATGGACATCACCGTCACGTTCGTCGGCAACGCCACCACGCTGATTTCCGTCGGCGGGCTGACGCTGCTGACCGACCCGAATTTCCTGCACCGCGGGCAACGCGCCTACCTCGGCCACGGCCTGGTGTCCAAGCGCCTGAAGGAGCCGGCGTTGAGCATCGACGAACTCCCGCCCGTCGACGCGATCGTGCTCTCCCACATGCACGGCGACCACTGGGACCGGGTGTCGCAGCGGGGTCTCGACCACGCCCTTCCCATCGTCACCACCCCGCACGCCGCCCAGCGCCTGCACCGCCGCGGCTTCGCGCACGCACGCGGCCTGCGGACCTGGCAACAGCACACGATCACCAAGGGCGAGACCACGCTGACCCTCACGTCGCTGCCCGGGCGCCACGCGCCGGGGTGGAGCCGGCGCCTGCTGCCGCCGGTGATGGGCACCATGCTCGAGGTCGCCGCCGACGGCTCGCCCCGGCGCCGGCTCTACATCTCCGGGGACACCCTGCTGGTCGAGGAGCTGAAAGAGGTTCCGGCGCGGTTCGATCCGATCGACGTGGGGATGCTGCACCTCGGCGGCACGCGGCTGCCGGCCGGCCGGCGGCTTCCGTTCGGGCTGACCGTAACCATGGACGGCCGCCAGGGGGCCGAACTCGTCGCGCTGCTGAGCCTGCCGAAGGTCATCCCGGTGCACTTCGACGACTACGCGGTGTTTGCGTCGCCCCTGGCCGACTTCACCCGGGAAATGCGGCGTCGCGGGCTGGGCGACCGCGTCGTCACCGTGAACCGCGGCGCCTCGGTCACCGTCTGAAAGAGGGGCCCCGCCCTTGAACGGCCCCTTGAACGGCCCCTTGAACGGCCCCTTGAACGGCGGGGCGAGGTTCGCCGGTCAATAAATGGGGAGAGGAGCGCGTAGCTGGGGGTATAGGGTGTCCTAGCGGCTTGCGGTCGAACTGGGAGGTAACCGACCGCAGGTAGCAGGCATCGATGTACAAGAGTTTGGGGCTTTTTCGCGGCCTGGTTAACGGAAATTTGCTGAGGCGTTCTCAGCGTGGGCATTGTGAGATGTGATGGATCTACTAGCACCCCCCGAGGTCACCTCGACGCTCATCCACACCGGGCCCGGAGCGGGCTCGCTGATCGAGGCCGCCGGCGCCTGGCAGCGCCTGGCCGTCGAGCTGGAGAATTCCGTCTCCACCTATGCCTCCACGTTGTCCTCGCTCATCGATTCCTGGGACGGTCCGTCCGCGATGGCGATGCTGCTTTCCGTCCAGCCCTACCTCTTGTGGTTGCGCGAGACGGCGCAGCAGTCCGCGCAGATGGCCACCTCGGCGGAAGCCGCCGCCTCGGCCTTCAGCGCCACTCGCGCCACCGTCGTGCATCCCTCGGTCGTCACCGCCAACCGGACGCGCCTGCGGCAGCTGCTCATGACCAACCGGTTCGGGACCAACACCGCGGCGATCGCCGAGGCCGAGAACGAATACCAGACCATGTGGGCGAACAACGCCGCGGCGATGACCCGCTATCAGGCGACGACGTCGCAGGCGACTACGCAACTGTCGCCGTTCACCTCGCCGCTTCCCGACACCAATCCGGCCGGAACGGCCAACCAGCAGGCCGCGGTGATGAAAGCCTCGACTGACTCTTCGGGTTCGTCACTGGGATCGATATTCTCGGGGCTCAACACCGCCGGCGGCTTCGACCCCAACAGCGGCTGGTTCGGCTGGGCGAACACCTGGGCCAACCAGTTCATGTCGTCCGGTTTCCCCGTCAACCTATTGACCGTGTGGGCGCAGATGGCGACCGCCCAAGGGGTCGCGTCCGTCGGCGGCGACATCGGTTCCGGCCTGTCCGAGGGCCTCGGAGCGACCACGGCGAGTCTGGCCAACGCGATCAAGGGAATCGGCGCGGGGGCTTCCGCGCCGACCGGGGCGTTGGGGGTTGGCGTCTCGCTGGGCAAATTGACCGCGCCCCCCGCCGTCGTGGGGCTGTTGCCGGGCGCACCGGCCGGGGTGCAACTCGCCTCCGCGGCGTCCCCGCTGCCCGCGACGGAATCAGGATTCCCCATGATGCCGATGATGGTGCCGCCGCCGACGGCCTCGGCGGGCACCGGCTGGCGAAAACGCAAACAGCAAAAGTACGAGGACGTTGCCGTGGGCCGCGAGGTCAAAGGCAAAGTGATGCCTCGAAACCCGTCGGCCGGATGACATTGACATTGACGTCGGCGCCGCACGACCGCGAGCGCCGATCGCATCCACGGGGTCGGCAGAGTCTGTCAAAGGCGACCAGCACCAGCGCCGACGCGCGTCGTTCGCCCCACCCACTTCTTCCCCAAGGTAAAGGTTCATGGATTTTGGGATACTGCCGCCCGAGATTATCTCGGCGCTGATCCACTCCGGACCCGGCGCTTGGTCATTGATCGAAGCCGCCGGCTTCTGGCAGGAATTGAGCGCCGAGCTGGAGCAATCGGCAAGCAGCTACACCGCTGAGCTGTCGTGGCTGTCCACGACGTGGCACGGTCCGTCGTCGCTGGCGATGGCCGAGGCGCTGGAACCGTATCTCGCCTGGTTGCGCCTTACCGCGCAGCAGTGCCAGCAGACCGCCGCGTCGGTGGAGGTCGTCGCCGCGGCATTCGAATGGACCCACTGGACGGTGGTGCATCCCTCGCTGGTCGCCGCCAACCGGGCGCGCCTGGCAATGTTGTTGGCCACCAACTTCTTCGGCATCAACTACCCGGCCATCGCCGAAACCGAAGCCGAGTACCACACCATGTGGGTCAACAACGCGGCCGCCATGTATCGCTACGCCGCGACCTCGGCGGGCGCCGTCAAGCTGCCCCAGTTCTCACCGCCGCCCCAGGTGGCCAGTCCATCCGGGGTGACGACCCAGGCGACGATGGTGCCCACGACTACCGCTACCTCTCCGATGGCGTCGCAGTTGGCCGCGTCCACCGGGTTCGACCCCCAAGCTGGCTGGTTTGGATTTGCCAATCAATGGGCGAGCCAAACCATCGCCGCGAGCGGATTTCCGGTCAATATTCTGGGTGTGTGCGCGCAATTGGCCACCGCGCACGCGTTCACGTCGCTGGGTGAGGGCATCGGTCCGGGATTGGCGGACGGCGCCGCGGCGCTGGCGTCGGCGGAGACGCGGCTCGTCAGCGCGGTCGGCGCCGCGGGGTCGTCCTTGGCGCCGCGGGCGACGCTGGGTGTCGGAATTTCGCTGGGCCACCTGACCATGCCGCCCGCGACGGTGGGAATGTTGGCGTCGTCGCAGGCGCCGGTGCAGCTCGCCTCGGCGGTGTCGCCGCTTCCCCCGGGCGGCGCGCAGCCGCCCATGCTCCCCATGGCGCCGGTGCGCCCGGGCCGGAATTCGAGCGACGGCCGCCGGCGTAAGGGCCGCGACTACGACGACATCGAGTACGGCGCGGAGCTTTCGGGCACGGTGATGCACCGTCCGCCGTCGGCGGGTTGAGAAGATCGCGTGGTGGGCAACGCTCCGCAGATCCAGGGCCGCGTGTGGCGCGGCGGCAAGGCGCAGGACGACTTCGAGTTCGGCAAGATCTCGGACCACCTGTCCGAGCCCGACACCCTGGTGTGGGCCGACCTGTGCAACCCCGACCACGACACCCTCGGCGGCCTGGCCGGCGAACTCGGGCTGAACCACTGGGCGGTCGAAGACGCCGTGGCGGCGGCCGAACGGGTCAAGGCCACCGGCTACGAAACCCACACCTTCTTCACCGTCTACGCCGCCGACATCGCTGACCCCGCGGCGAACGCCGTCCCCGCGCGCGCACTGACGATGCAGCGCATCTCGGCCTTCGTGCTGCCGCAGGGGCTGATCACCGTGCGCCTGACGCCCGACTTCGACATGGCGCAGGTGACCCGGCGATGGCAGGAGCTCGGCGGCCAGGCCTCCGGTGTCGGCGCCCTGGTGCACGGCCTGCTCGACGTGGTGGTCGACAGCCACTTCGCCGCCGTGGAGGCCCTCGACGACGGCATCGAAGCCATCGAGGACGAACTCTTCGACGGCACCTCCCGCAAAGGCGATTTTCAGCGCCGCACCTTCGGGTTGCGCCGGGACCTGGTGAACCTGCGGCGGGTGGCGCTACCGATGCGCGAGGTGGTCAATTCGATTCAGCACCACCGCATTTCGGACGGCACCGACCGGCAGCTCGATCCGCTGTACGCCGACCTCTACGACCACGTGCTGCGGGTGTCCGAATGGACGGAGTCGCTGCGCGACATGGTCACCACGATTTTCGAGACCAACCTGTCGCTGCAGGACGCGCGGTTGAACACCGTCATGAAGAAGCTGACGGGATGGGCGGCCATCATCGCCGTGCCCACGGCGATCACCGGCTTTTACGGGCAGAACGTTCCCTACCCGGGCTTCGGTACGGCGGCCGGATTCGCGGCCAGCACCAGCGTGATAGCCGTCCTGATGGTGGTGCTGTACGTGATGTTCAAACGTCGCGATTGGCTCTAGGCCGCGAGGCCGGTCACTGCGTCACGGGGGCTGAGGCGGAAAGACCGTGCTGGATGCCCTGATTGATTTTGTCCCGCAGGGCCGGGCTGCCTGGCGGATCTGACTCCTTGCAGGCGCAGCTGAGATGACTGAAGGGATTAGGGTCGGTGCTGGCCGATGCTGCGGTCCAGCCGGAAGCGCCAAGAACGATGGCAACACCCGCAACACCGACCAAAAGTTTCGGAATCATTTTGGCCTTGTGCTCGTCACATTAGTTTCGGATGTTCCAATTTTAGCCGTGAATTCGTCACCAGTCTGTCAACCGGCTGTAAATTTCAGGACCCGGATGCTGCCGCGTACTTGGGGCAGTACGCCTTGATGCTGACGCCGACGAAGTAACCGGCGTGATAGCCGTCCAGCGAACTGCTGGACAGCACGTTGTTGGCGACCTGTTCCGGCGTTTGGCCCGAATCGAGTTGGTGGCACACGGTGTGACCGGAGTTGACCACGGCCTCGGGTGACTCGAAGTTGATCCCCTTGGCTTTCAGCGCGGCGAGGAACGCCTCATCGGCGGAGGTGGCATGCGCGCTCGCCGGTGTCGACAGGGCGCCGAGTAGCCCGGCCACCGGCGCAACGCCGATAGCCAGAAGCGACCGCGCGCGGCCGGGCTTGCGCATCTGGGTGCTCGTCATTTGTGATACTCCCGTGGAACAGAAGAGCCGTAGCTTGCTGAAGGCGGGGCCAGTCGGAATGTTCGCACGGCGCCGCGTCACCCGACGGGGTATCGCCGATAATGCCGTCCGTGCCATACCAACGTTTGCTCTGTCTTCGGCGGCGCGTAACCGGCCTCTGTCCGTCGCTGCGCCGTCGGCGACCTGACAACATGCCGTACGCGCGGTGGCTGTGGCTCGCGCTGGTGGCGATATGCGTGGTCGGCTGCGGGGTCCGGCACGTGTCGGCGGCGAGCGCCCGCGAGGTTTCCGGTACGTTCCGATCCAACGGCATGGACCGAACCTACATGTTGCACGTGCCGGCGGGCGACCCCATCGGCCTGGTGCTCAGTTTGCACGGGGGCGGCGGAACCGGGATCGCGCAGCGCGCGCTGACGGGGTTCGACTCCGTTGCTGACGCCCACGACCTGTTGGTCGTCTACCCCGACGGCTACGACAAGAGCTGGGCCGACGGGCGCGGCGCGTCGCCCGCGGATCGCCGCCACATCGACGACGTGGCCTTCCTGGTCGGGCTGGTGGGCAAGCTGCAACACGACTACAACATCGCGCCCGGCCACGTTTTCGTCACCGGGATGTCTAACGGGGGCTTCATGTCCAACCGGCTGGCCTGCGATCGGGCGGACGTCTTCGCCGCGGCGGCGCCGGTGGCCGGCACCCTGGGCGTGGGCGTGGCCTGCAACCCGTCGCGGCCGGTGTCGGTGTGGGAAGCCCACGGCACCGCCGACCCGCTGGTGCCGTTCAAGGGTGGCGCGGTGCGCGGCCGCGGCGGGCTCAGCCACTCCATCTCGGCGGATGCCATGGTCGCGAAGTGGCGCGCGGCGGACGGTTGCACCGGCGACCCGTCGATGGAGGTGCTGCCCGATGTCCGGGACGGCACCGTCGTCCACCGGTTTGTCTCGGCGGCGTGTTCGGCGTCCAGCGAGGTGGTCTTCTGCAAGGTCGACAAGGGCGGGCACACCTGGCCGGGCGGCAAGCAATATCTGCCCGCGGCCGTCATCGGGCCCACCACGCACGCGCTTGACGGGTCGGAAGCCATTGCCGAGTTTTTCCTCGCGCACGCGCGGGATTAGCGCTGGCACGACGGGCACCAGTAGGCCACCCGTGCTTTCGTGTCGTCGGCGTCGATGGGGGTGGCGCAGCGACGGCACTGCTGCCCGGCGCGCCCGTAGACCCAGAGCTGGCGCCCGCTGCGGGTGTCACCGGTGGTGCACCGGTTCCAACGAAAACGGTTGAGCCACAGCATTTCTCGTGCGCGAGAGACCAGCAGCCGCGGATCTGCGATGGCGCTCACCGGCGCGGTGGGCAGATGCCCGCTGATAAAACACAGTTCGTTGCAATAGACGTTGCCGATCCCGGCCAGCACCCGCTGGTCCAGCAGCGCCTCGGCGATCGGGCGGTGCGGGTCGGCGGTCAGGTTGGCGGCGGCACGCGCCGGGTCCCAATCCTCGCCCAGCAGATCGGGTCCCAGGTACGCGACGGCGTCGCCGTCGCGGTCGCGATCCAGGATCTCGAGCACCCCCAGGTCGACGCCGACGGCCCGGGCGGTGCCCGTCTCCAAGACGATGCGCGCCCGGTGGTCCACCCGCACCCGGCTGCCGACCCGCCAGCTGCCCTCCATCTTCAGATGCGAGTGAATGCTGGCGCGCCCCACCCGGATAAACAGATGCTTCCCGCGGCTGACGACCTCGTCGACCACCTGGCCGGTGAGGTCGACGGTGGCGAACCGCGGCACCCGAACGTCGCAGCGGGTCAGGGTGCCCCCGAGCAGGTGCTGACGCAGCACGGCGGCGGTGTGCCAGATGGTGTCACCCTCGGGCATCTCAGCGCAGCCGCATTCCGCGTGGCGTCGTGTGGAATCCGGCGTCGGTGAGCGCGCTCAGCGGCGCGGACCCGTCCGCGCGGGGCGCCAGTGCCGGCACCCCGTCGATGCGCTCCACCAGCATCCCCGCGACGCGGCGGGAGGCGACCAGGTCGGCCAGGGCCGTCGCCGCCGCGAGGTGGGCCGCGGGATCGTCGGTGAAGGTCAGCAGCGAGCGTCCGCCGCGCTCCAGGAACCAGGCGAGCTCGCCGTCGACCAGCACGACGAGCGCGCCGGCCTTGCGGCCCGGCCGCGCGCCCTCGCCGGCGGAGGCGGGCCAGGGCAGCGCCGCGCCATACGGGTTGGCGGGGTCCGCCGCGGCCAGCACCACCGCCCGGTATTCCGGCCGTTCCGGATCGACCCCCTCGCTGAAGTTGCGCAGCCGGTCGACCGTCGATGCGACGGCGAACTGCGCCCCGCCCAGCGACTCGATGAAGTAGCCGCGCTGGCACCGGCCCGCGTCCTCGAAGGTGCTCAGCACCTTGTACAGGGTGGCGAACCCGCCCGGGACGCCCTCGGTGGCCACCGCGCCGCGGGTGAGCACGCCGTGGCGGCCCAGCAACAGTTCCGCTTGGTAGTGGGCGCGCAGCGTGGAATCGGGCTCGGGGGCCGGCAGGATCGACCATCGGCCGCCCACGGTGGGGTCGGCGGGCCGGGACTGCGCGTGCGCGACGGTGTACCGGCTCAGCCGCGGCGGGCGCTGCGACCGGTGCGCGGGTGCGGAACGTTTCCGGGCGCCGGCGCCCCCGAGGACGGCGCGCACCGGGGCGAACGTGTCGCCGGTGATCCAGCCGGCCCAGATCAGTTCCCACAGTGCGGTTTTGAGCTCGGCGTCGGAGACCGCGCCGTGCGCGAGTTGGCGGAAGAAGTAGGCGCCGCCCCCGGCCAGGGTGTCCAGGATGGCGCGGTGGGCGTCGCCCAGGTCGATGTCGGCGGGCCCGGCCAGTGTCAGGGGCGCGGATTCGCCGGCGTGCAACGCGATCCAGCCGTCGCTGCTCGAGATCGACCCGGCGCCCGACCAGGTGACCTCGCCGGTGGCGAGCAGTTCGTCGAGCATCGCGGGGGAGTAGTCGCGGACCCGGGGGGCCAGCACCAGCGGCTCGATCGCCGACGCCGGCATCCGCACACCGGCCAGCTGGTCGATCACCGACATCAGGCCGTCCAGGCCGGAATAGCCTGGGCTGCGCGAGGATTCGGCCGCCCCCACGTGATGCCAGGCCGGCAGGAAGCGGCCGTACGCGGCGGTGCTGACCGGCTCGACCTGGGCCCGCAGCGCCGCCAGCGACCGTCGCCGCAGGATGCGCAAGACGTCGGCGTCGCACCACTGCTCGGCCCCGACCACACCGGCCGCCCCCGACGTCTCGGGCGCGGCGACGAAGTCGCCGCGCACCAGCCGGCCGTCACCGGCCAGCCGGCCCAGGACATCCGCCGTCACCCGCAGCCCCAGGCCGAATCGGGCGGCGGCCTCGGCCGTGGTGAACGGGGTGTGGGTGCGCGCGTAGCGGCCCAGCAGTTCGCCCAGCGGGTCGGTGACCTCCTCGGTGAAGGCGGCCGGCACACCCAGCGGAACCGGGATGCCGATGCCGTCGCGCAGGCGCCCGATGTCCTCGATGGCCACCCACCAGCTGCGCCCGGCGAACGACACCGTCAGCGCGCGCCGCGCCGCGCGCAGGCCCTCCAGCCAGCCGCCGACGTTTTTGCCGTCGGCGATGTCACTGCGGGCGGCCACCTCCTCCTCGGTCAGCGGGCCCAACAGCCGCAGCAGGTCCGCGACGCCCTCGGCGTCGCGCGCGGCCCGTTCGGCCGAGAGGTGCTGCAGCTGGCGGGCGGTGGCGTCGATGACCTCGGGATCGAGGAGCTCGCGCAGCTCCACCCGGCCCAGCAGCTCGGCCAGCAGCGTGCTGTCCAGCGAGAGCGCCGCGGCCCGGCGCTCCGCCAGCGGGCTGTCGCCTTCGTACATGAACGCGCCGACGTAGCCGAACAGCAGCGACGCCGCGAACGGGGAGGGGCGCGCCGTCTCGACCTCGACAACCCGCACCCGCCGCTGGGCGATGCCGGTCATCAGCGTCACCAGGGCGGGGACGTCGTAGACGTCCTGCAGGCATTCGCGGATGGTCTCCAGCACGACGGGGAAGTCGGGGTATCTGCGGGCCACCTCGAGCAACTGGGCGGCGCGCTGGCGCTGCTGCCACAGCGGCGAGCGGCGGCCGGGGTGCCGGCGCGGCAACAAAAGCGCGCGGGCCGCGCACTCGCGGAACCGCGACGCGAACAGCGCCGAACCGCCCACCTCGTCGGTGACGATCGGGTCGATCTCGTCGGCGTCGAAGACGAAAAGGTCCGCGCCGGGCGGTGTTTCCATCCCCGTGTCCGACGCGAAATCGGCCAAGGTGTCGGGCAGGCGCACCACGACGCCGTCGTCGGAGGCGGTGGGCTTCTCGTCGATGCCGTAGCGTTCCCGCAGCCGCCGGCCCACCGCCAGCGCCAACGGCCCGTTCACGGGCAGCCCGTAGGGCGAGTGCAGGATCACCCGCCAGTCTCCGAGCTCGTCGCGGAACCGCTCGACCAGCAGGGTGGTGTCGGTGGGCACCACCCCGGCGGCGGTGCGCTGCTCGTCGAGCAGGCGCGCCAGGTTGTCGGTGGCGTAGGCGTCGAAACCCAGCCCGGCGCAGCGGGTTTCGAATTCCTCGCGGGTGAGGCCGGCCAGCTCACCGGTGAACGCGCCGAGCGCGGTGCCCAGCTCGGCCGGGCGGCCGACGCCGTCACCGCGCCAGAACGGCAACCGGGCCGGTTGGCCGGGCGCCGGGATCACCAGCACCCGGTCGTGGGTGATCTCGGTGATCCGCCAGCTGGTGGCGCCCAGCGAGATGACATCGCCGGGCCGCGACTCGTAGACCATTTCCTCTTCGAGTTCGCCGACCCGCGAAGGCTTTTCGGCCTCGGAGGCCAGATACACGGTGAACAGCCCCCGGTCGGGGATGGCCCCGCCGGAGGTCACGGCCAGCCGCTGCGCGCCGGGGCGCGCTGTCAACGTGCCGGTGTCTCGGTCGTAGACCAGCCGGGGACGCAGCTCGGCGAAATCGGTGGAGGGGTACTTGCCGCTCAACAGGTCCAGGGTGGCCTCGTACACGCTGCGCGGCAGCGTCGCGAACGGCGCGGCGCGGCGCACCGTGTCGAACCACTTGTCGGCGTCCAGCGGCTCGAGCGCGGCGGCCGCCACGGTCTGCTGCGCCAGGATGTCGAGCGGGTTGGCGGGCACCCGCATCGTTTCGATCTGGCCGGTCAGCATGCGCTGCACGCTGACCGCGCAGCCGATCAGGTCGGTGCGGTGCTTGGGGAACAGCACGCCCTGGGAGACCTCACCGACCTGGTGCCCGGCCCGGCCGATGCGTTGCAGGCCGCTGGCCACCGACGGCGGCGCCTCCACCTGGATCACCAGGTCGACCGCGCCCATGTCGATGCCGAGCTCCAGGCTGGAGGTGGCCACCACCGCCTTGAGCAGCCCGCGCTTGAGGTCCTCTTCGACCAGGGCGCGTTGTTCCTTGCTCACCGACCCGTGGTGGGCGCGCGCCAGGATCGGGTCGGCGCCGTAGGTCTGGCCCGAGCCCATGATGTGCGCCGGGGCGCCGCCCGCCACCTTGGGGTTGGCCTCCGTGGACAGCTCGAGGCCGCTGCGTTCGGCGTGGATCTCGTTGAGGCGGGCGGTGAGTCGTTCGGCCAGCCGCCGCGAATTGGCGAACACGATGGTCGAGTTGTGCGCCTCGATCAGGTCGACCAGACGGTTCTCCACGTCGGGCCAGATGGAGGGGGTACCTCCCGCTTGCGGGGGAGTGTTCGCCAGGTTGGCCATGTCGGGCACCGGCACGGCCACGGTGAGCTCGACCGTCTTGGCCGACGCCGGCGCGACGATGGTCGTCGGCTGCCCGCCGGACAGGAACCGGGCGAGTTCCTCGGGCGGGCGCACCGTCGCCGACAACCCGATCCGCTGGGCGGGTGCGCCCTCCCGCAGCGAGTCGAGGCGCTCCAGCGACACCGCCAGGTGCGCGCCGCGCTTGCCCGCGGCGATGGCGTGGATCTCGTCGACGATCACCGTCTGCACCCCGGCCAGGGTGTCGCGTGCCGCGGAGGTGAGCATCAAGAACAGCGACTCCGGAGTGGTGATCAGCACGTCGGGGGGCCGGTTGATGAGGTGGCGGCGGGTGGCCGGCGGGGTGTCGCCGGAACGCACGCCGACGCTGATGTCCGGCGGCGGCAGGCCCCGGCGTTCGGCGATGCGGGTGAGCCCGGCCAGGGGGGTGCGCAGGTTGCGCTCGACGTCGACGGCCAGCGCCTTGAGCGGGGACACGTAGAGCACCCGGGTACCCCGCGGGCGGTCGGCCGAGCCGGCGAGGCTGTCCAGCGCCCACAGGAAGGCCGCCAGCGTCTTGCCGGACCCGGTGGGGGCGATCACCAGGGTGTTGTGGCCGTCGGCGATGGCCTCCCAGGCCTCGGCCTGCGCAGTGGTCGGCGCATCGAAGGTGCTGGTGAACCACTCGCGGGTGACGGCGCTGAACCGGCCCAGGGGGTCGGCGGGGCCGGGTGGCCCGGAATCAGCGCGAGTGCTCACCCGTCCATGGTGCCAACGGGGACCGACATGATGCCGCGGCGCTCAGGTGCGCGAGGTGTTCATCGCCTCGCCGAGCTCCTCCGGGATCTCGGGCACCCGCGCGATCGCGTCCAGCAGCGCGTGCGCGCAGGCATCGGCGAGCTTGTCGGCGTCGGTGGTGGGGTCGATGATCCGCTGCCGGCAGATCTCGAAGGTCATCGCCAGCCAGCCGTTCAGGATCACCCGCAGATGGCGCTCGACCTCGGGTTCCATGCTGGCCGCGGGGAGTTCGGCGATCAGCCGGTTGATCCGGGACATGATGTGTTCCATCTGGCGGTTCTTGGCGTCGTCCTCGACGCCCAGCAGAACCGGGTCGGACCGCCCCAGCCCGACGTACGCCGCCCACGCGGCCTCCGGGTTCTGCTCGTGGTAGGCCATGTAGGCCAGCACGCCGACCCGGATCTCCTCATACATGGTCAGACCGGTGACGTCGTCCATGTTGGTGTTCTCGTACAGGCGGTCGGCCTCGTCCTTGACCACCGCCGCGAAAAACGCTCGCTTGTCGGGGAAATAGTGGTACATCAGGGCCCGCGACACCCCGGCGCGTTCCGCGATCTCGTCGATGCGGACCTCGTCGTAAGGTCGCTTCCCAAAAACCTCTGCCCCTAAAGCGAGCAGCTCAGCGCGCCGATCCTCGGGGGATAGACGCCTTCGGGCTGTCGGCATGTGTCAGATAGTACTCATACGACATGAGACGACGGCCACAATGGATTCAACGCCTCAGCCGAACTCCACTCCCTGGGCCAGCGGCAACTCGCCGGAATAATTGACGGTATTGGTACTTTGGCGCATGTAGGCCTTCCACGAGTCCGTGCCCGATTCCCGCCCGCCGCCGGTTTCCTTCTCGCCACCGAACGCGCCGCCGATCTCCGCGCCGGACGTGCCGATGTTGACATTGGCGATTCCGCAGTCGGATTCGGCCAGGAACTGTTCGGCCTCGCGCAGGTCCGTGGTGAAGATGGACGACGAAAGCCCCTGCGGCACGGCGTTGTTGAGGGCTATCGCGTCGGCCAGCTCGTGGTAGGTCAGCACGTAGAGGATGGGCGCGAACGTCTCGCTCGCCACGATGGCGGTCTGCCCGGGCATGCGCACCACGGCCGGCGCGACGTAGTAGGAATTCGGCTGCTCGCGGCCCTGCGGGTGCCGGCGGTCGCCGTCGATGACCTCGCCGCCGTCGGCGCGCGCGGATTCCAGCGCCCCCACCATGTCGCGGTAGGCGGTCTCGTGGATGAGCGGCCCGATCAGGGTGCCGGGTGCACACGGGTCGCCGATGGGCAGTTGCCGGAAGGCGGACACGACGCGGTCCACCACCTCGTCGGCCACCGAGTGGTGGACGATGAGCCGGCGCAGGCTGGTGCAGCGTTGGCCGGCGGTGCCGGCGGCGGCGAACACGATGGCCCGCACCGCGAGGTCCAGGTCGGCCGACGGCGTCACGATGGCGGCGTTGTTGCCGCCCAGTTCCAGCAGCACCCGGCCGAACCGCGCGGCGACGCGGGGGCCGACCTCGCGGCCCATCCGGACCGAACCGGTCGCGGACACCAGCGCGACCCGGGGGTCGTCCACCAGCAGCCCGCCGAGGTCGCGGTCGCCCAGTATCAGGGAGCTCACCGCGGGCGGGGCGCCGACGTCGGCCGCGGCCCGGGCGATCAGCGCCTGGGTGGCCAGCGCCGTCAACGGCGTCAGCTCCGAGGGCTTCCACACCACCGGGTCCCCGCACACCAGGGCCAGCGCGGCGTTCCACGCCCACACGGCGACCGGGAAGTTGAACGCGGTGATCACCCCCACCACGCCGAGCGGGTGCCAGGTCTCCAGCAGCCGGTGTCCGGGGCGTTCCGACGCGATGGTGCGCCCGTAGAGCTGGCGCGACAGGCCGACGGCGAACTGGCAGACGTCGATCATCTCCTGCACCTCGCCGGCCGCCTCGGAGGTGATCTTGCCGACCTCGACGGTCACCAGGGTGGCCAGCTCGTCCTTGTGCGCCCTGAGCAGCTCGCCCAGGCGCGCAACCAGCGCGCCGCGGACGGGGGCGGGCGTGGTTCGCCACACCGAAAAGGCTTGGGCCGCTTGGGCGATCGTCGCATCGGCGCGCTCGGGTGTGGTGGGCGCGACGGTGAACAGCACCTCGCCGGTGATCGGCGTGCTGGCGGGCAACCCGTGGGCGTCCGGCTCGCCGAGGCTCGCGGTGACGCCGATGGCGTCGAAGGCCGTGCGAACCCGGGCGCGCAACTGTTCGGTGGTCATGAGCATGCCTTTTCGTAGAGGGCGTACGGGTCGGCGACGTCGCGGCCGATCGCCCCGGCCAGCCACTGCGCGTCGTAGCCGGATTCGTCTGGCGCGTCCGCGGTTTCGGCGTCGCAGTCCAGGTTCGACCGGAAGATGCCCGCCGCCGAGGCGGGCAGGAAGTCCTCGTAGACGATCGGCGCCGACGGGTCACCGCCGCGGTAGTAGCCCAGCCCCTCGGCGGCCATCCGCTCGTCGGTGGGCGGAAAGTGATCCGCCCACACCGCGGCCGGGTCGGCGGCGCTCATCGCGGCGTCGTAGCGCGCGCGGCCCTTCGGTGTCAGCGCGACACCGCGGGCCTCCACTTCGCCGAAGCGCACCCGCAGCGTCCCCTCGGTGATCCGACCGTCCTCGCCGCGGAACCGGCGGGGTTCGGCCAGGGCGCGAAAAGAGGTCTGGCGCAACAACACCGCCGGCCCGTCGGTGCGCGGCGGCCCTTGGATGGCGTCGATCATGGCGATGCCGCGCCCGGTCATCCGCCGGTACAGATCGTCGATGTCGAGGACGCGGGGCGTCAGGTGGTTGAGGTGGGTGGAGCCGGCGCCGGCGATGTCGGCGGCCACCGCGGACACCCGTGACAACTCGTCGTACCAGGACTTGTCGATGGGCTCGGCCGACAGGGCGAACGCCGCCACCGCCGCCGCGACGAACTCCCGCGCCCGGTCGGCGGTGCAGCCGTCCTCGGCGGTGACCTCACGCGCGCGGGCGAGCAGCGCGGGATCGAACAGTTGGCGGCGCGCCAGGAAGGCCTCGACGCGGCGGCGCAGGTCACGGTCGAAGAACCGCGCGTCGTGGGTGGCCAGCATCGAGGTGAACACCCGAAAAGGATTGAGCGACAGCTCGTTTGCATCGACGGGCCGGAAGGCGGTCGACACCACGGGGACGGGTGAGGCCGCGCAGCGCAGGTCGTAGTAGCCGACCGGCAGCATGCCGAACGCGGCGAAAAGGTCGGCGACCGCGGCCAGTTCGGCCGGGCTGCCCACCCGGATGGCGCCGTGCCGCTCGGCCGTGACGCGCCGCAGCGAACCGAACCGTTCGGCGTCGGGGTGGCGCGCCGCGACATCGGCGTTGACCCGCTCGCTCACCGCGACCAGGGTGCCGTAGGCGGGCACCTCGGCGGCGTACATCGCCGAGAGGCCCGCGGCGAAAAGCGCGCGAAGCTGCCACGTCGGCAGCCATTTCGCGCGGCTCACGGCGCGCCGTTCGTGCGATAGTCTCCGGCCATGAGTGAGACGCTCGACGACGTCGACCGGATTCTGGTGCGCGAGCTGGTCGCCGACGGACGCGCGACGCTGGCGGAGTTGGCGGCCAGCGCCCGGCTGTCGGTCTCGGCGGTCCAGTCGAGGGTGCGCAGGCTCGAGGCCCGCGGCGTCATCGCCGGATACTCGGCGCGCATCGACCCGGAGGCCGTCGGGCACCTGCTGTCGGCGTTCGTGGCCATCACTCCTCTGGATCCCTCTCAACCCGATGATGCGCCCGCCCGCCTCGAGCACATCGAGGAGATCGAATCGTGTCACTCGGTGGCCGGCGAAGAAAGCTACGTCCTGCTGGTGCGCGTCGCATCCGCCCGGGCGCTCGAGGACCTGCTGCAGCGAATCCGGACGGCGGCGAACGTCAAGACCCGCAGCACCATCATTCTCAATACTTTTTACACAGATCGGCAGCATATTCCATAAATTATCCTGTCACGGCGCAACAATAGTGTAAAAATACGCCATCATGCCCGTACCATGGGCGTCATGACGGCCGCCATGGAACGTTTCGCGCCCGCCGGTCGCCGTGTGGATGCCGACGCCGTCCACGCGGTGCTGGCGCGCAGCATGCTGGTCGACGGCTTCGACTTCGTCCTCGATCTGGACCGCTCGCAGGGCTCCTACCTCTGCGACGCCCGCGACGGCCGGCGCTACCTCGACATGTTCTCGTTCTTCGCCTCCTCGGCGCTGGGCATGAACCACCCGGCGCTGGCCGCCGACGACGAATTCCGGGCGGAGCTCGTCGCGGCCGCCCTGAACAAGCCCAGCAATTCCGACGTGTACTCGGTGGCGATGGCCCGCTTCGTCGAGACGTTCGCCCGGGTGCTGGGCGACCCGGCGTTGCCGCACCTGTTCTTCGTCGACGGCGGGGCGCTCGCGGTGGAGAACGCGCTCAAGGTGGCGTTCGACTGGAAGAGCCGGCTCAACGAGGCGCGCGGTGTCGACCGCGCGCTGGGCACCCGGGTGCTGCACCTGCGCGGCGCCTTCCACGGCCGCAGCGGCTACACGCTGTCGCTGACCAACACCAACCCGGTCACCGTGGATCGCTTCCCCACGTTCGACTGGCCGCGCATCGACGCCCCCTACCTCCGGCCGGGCGCCGACGTGGCCGCGCTCGAGGCCGCGTCGCTGGCCCAGGCCCGCGCCGCCTTCGAAGCCCACCCGCACGACATCGCCTGCTTCGTGGCCGAACCCATCCAGGGGGAAGGCGGGGACCGCCACTTCCGGCCCGAGTTCTTCGCCGCCATGCGCGAACTGTGCGACCGGCACGACGCCCTGCTGATCTTCGACGAGGTGCAGACCGGCTGCGGCCTGACCGGAACCGCTTGGGCCTACCGGCAATTCGGCGTGCAACCCGACGTGGTCGCGTTCGGGAAGAAGACCCAGGTGTGCGGCATCATGGCGGGCCGGCGGGTCGACGAGGTCGCCGACAACGTGTTCGCGGTGCCGTCCCGGCTGAACTCGACGTGGGGCGGCAACCTGGCCGACATGGTGCGCGCCCGCCGCATCCTGGAGGTGATCGAGGCCGACGAACTCTTCGACCACGCCGCCGCGCAGGGCGCCTACCTGCTGGGCTGCCTCGAGCAGCTCGCCGGCGAGTTCCCCGGCGTCGTCCTCGATCCCCGCGGCCGCGGCCTGATGTGCGCGTTCAGCCTGCCGAGCGCCGCCGACCGCGACGAGCTGATCCGCCGGCTGTGGCGGCGCGCGGTGATCGTGCTGCCCTCGGGCCGCGACGGCGTCCGGTTCCGTCCTGCGCTGACCGTCACGCGCGCCGAGATCGACGCGGCGATGCGGGCCATGCGCGCCGCGGTGACCGGCCTGACCTGAGACCGAGCCCGTTTGCCCCGGTTTGTCAGGGGGTACTTCTTAGAGCCGTCGGTGGCGAGCCGGCGTCGCGGCGCGTAACCAAAACGGTGCGGCGAGCGATGAACTTAGGCGGGGCCGGGGGCGGGGCACGCCGGGGCCGAATCCGGGGAGGTGAGGACGATGCAGAAAGCAGGCGAGCGACCAGGCGGTGATCGCCTGGGGCAGGAAGACCGCGAGGTGCTCGCCGCGGTCCGGTTCGCCGTCGCGGCGACGGCCGCCGCCGTCGGCTTCCTGCTGATCGCCGCGGTGTGGGTGAGCACGTGTCCGACCGGGGGCGTCGACACCGTGGCCTGCGGCCCGCCGCAGCGCACCCTGCTGGCGTTCGGCGGTCCGATGATCGCGCTGGCCGCCGGGATCTGGGCGTTCGTGCGCACCTACCTCGTGTGGAAGGCCCGCGGAACCTGGTGGGGATGGCAGGGCGCCGGCTGGTTCTTGCTGACCGTCATGGCGCTGATGGTCGCCATGGGCGTTGCCCCGATCGCCGGTCCGGTACTGGCCCTTTAGGTTTGCTTCCCCGCGATCTAACGTTGATGGTGCGGTGAGGAGCAGCCATGGGAGACACCTATCACGACCCCGTCGACCATCTCAGGACCACGCGGCCGCTCGCCGGCGAGTCGCTGATCGACGTCCTGCACTGGCCGGGATATCTGTTGGTGGTCGCGGGCGTGATCGGCACCTGCGGAAGCCTCGCGGCCTTCGCGACTGGACACCACCACGAGGGCATGACCGCCGGCGTCACGGCCGTCATCGCCGCGGCGCTGGGTCTCGTCTGGCTGGCGGTGGAACACCGCCGGATACGCAGGATCGCCGATCGGTGGTACTCCGAGCACCCCGAGGTGCTCAGGCAATGGCCCGCCAGCTAGGGCGCCGCCACCGAAACACCGTCCGCTCTCCGCTTTTTCCGGGGTGACCTGCCACGACGTCACCCGTTGTGAGTTTTTGCCGGAAACCCGGATCCGAGATTACGGGCGGCGGCGAGTGGGTATCAGGTGTGCACCATGATGAGTGCCGGAACGGTTGCGTTTGCTTGGACGGAAAAGACCTCACCCCATCATGGGGGACAAAATCACGAACACACCGACATAAATGCCTACTGCGAGCACCAACAAAACGATCAGCGTGACCCCGGCGATTACCGCGACGCGCCTAAGCCGGCGCGTCCGGTCTGCATCGGTCGTGTCAGGCCCGTCCACAGCGGGCCGAATACCCGGCGGCGATCATGACTAACCGGCTCGAACGCACGGTCCAGGGCGGGCTGAGGAGCAGTAGTAGTGTCAGTCAAACCATGCCGGGAGACCATATGAACGATGCTGGATCGCACGCCAACAAGCGTCCGCGCGGCCATCGCGCTGTCGAACTTCACGTCGCAGCGCGCCTGGAGAACCTCGCGATGCTGCGCACCCTGGTCGGCGCGATCGGCACCTTCGAGGACCTGGATTTCGATGCGGTGGCGGACCTGCGGCTCGCGGTCGATGAGGTGTGCACCCGGTTGATTCGCTCGGCCACTCCCGACGCGACGCTGAGCGTCGTGGTCGATCCGCAGGACGACCAATTGGTGGTGGAGGCCTCCGCGGCATGCGACACCCACGACGTGGTGGCGCCCGGCAGCTTCAGTTGGCATGTGCTGACGTCCTTGGCCGACGACGTCCAGACTTTTCACGACGGTCGCGAACCCAATGAAACCGGCAGTGTTTTCGGCATCACACTGACGGCGCGACGGGCGGCCTCCAGCAGGTGACACCGCGAGCTGCCGGCGGTTCGGTCTCGCGTCCGAACGAGTACGCCGATGTTCCGGACATGTTCCGTGAGTTGGCCTCCGTCGCGCCCGACTCCATGGAAGTTCAGCGCCAGCGGGACAAGATCGTCGAGCGCTGCCTGCCGCTGGCCGACCACATCGCGCGCCGCTTCGAGGGCCGCGGGGAACCGCGCGACGACCTCGTCCAGGTGGCGCGCGTGGGGTTGGTCAACGCGGTGGTGCGTTTTGACGTCGACGCCGGCTCCGACTTCGTTTCGTTCGCGGTGCCCACGATCATGGGCGAGGTCCGCCGCCACTTCCGCGACAACAGCTGGTCGGTCAAGGTGCCGCGGCGGCTCAAGGAACTACACCTGCGGCTCGGCACCGCGACCGCCGATCTGTCCCAACGGCTGGGCCGCGCGCCCACCGCGACCGAACTCGCCGCGGAGCTCGAGATGGACCGCGAAGAGGTGGTCGAGGGCCTGGTCGCCGGCAGCTCCTACAACACCTTGTCGATCGACAGCGGCGGCGGGGGCGAGGAGGAGGAAGCCCGCGCGATCGCCGACACCCTCGGCGATGTGGACACCGGCCTGGACCGCATCGAGGACCAGGAATCGCTACGCCCGCTGCTCGAGGCGCTGCCCGAGCGGGAACGCACGGTGTTGGTGCTGCGGTTCTTCGAGTCGATGACGCAAACGCAGATCGCCGAGCGGGTCGGCATCTCACAGATGCACGTGTCGCGCCTGCTGGCGAAATCGCTAACGCGGCTGCGGGACCAGTTGCAGTAGCGGCCGGGGGTTTTCGTCGTCGTCGACCCACAGCGGCTCCAGGAGCGGCTCGGCCTTGGGCGTCGTCACCGGGAGCTGGCCGTCCGGGTCGCAGACGCGCAGCAACCTGGCCACCGCCGGGCTCGGCGCCATGGCCCACGAGACCTGGGCGGCCGAGCACAGCACGTTGATCCGGTGCAGCGCCGAAAAGCCTGCGGTGCCAACGAATTTCAGGCCGCGCAGGTCGAGGACCACCCGTCGGGAGCGGTTGAGGCTCTTTTGGACGTAGGCGGCGAGCTGATCGGCGTTGGCCGCGTCGAGCTCGCCGTCGACCGTGATCAGGGTGCCGACCGGGCCCCACCGCGCAGTGAACTGCGCCGTGCGGCTTTGTTGCCAAGATTGGGCCACAGGCATTGCTGACTCCATCCTGTTGAGCAGGATTACTGCTACGGGAATAGTCAGGAATACGTCAACCGACTGCAAAAAGTTCGGAGAAGCAGGGAATTTCGCCTACCCCCACGCCATCGACGTATCCCGGGAGGCTGTGAACTCAACCTTGCCCGATACCCTACTCGCGGTAGCCAGGGGCGACAACGTTCCCTGTGAACTCTCTCAGGGCCGCTACTTGATCTCGGCGAGCACCGTGCCCTGCGTGATGGCGGCGCCGGCCTCGACGGCGAGCCCGGTGATGACCCCGTCCTTGTGCGCGGTGACCGGGTTCTCCATCTTCATCGCCTCGAGGACGACCACCAGGTCGCCGGTGGCAACCTCCTGGCCTTCCTCGACCGCGACCTTGACCACGGTGCCCTGCATGGGCGCGGTGACCGCGTCGCCGGAGGCGGCCGCACCGGCGTGCGCCCCCCGCTTGCGTGGCTTGGGCTTCTTGCGGATGACACCGGCCTCGCCGCCGCCGGAGCCGCCGTTGGACAGCGCCAGATCGCCGGGCAGCGACACCTCGAGCCGGCGGCCGCCGACCTCCACGACGACCTTCTGGCGGGGCCGGGCGTCCGCCTCCTCGTCCAGGGGCTCGCCGCCGGTGAACGGTTCGATCGTGTTGTTCCACTCGGTCTCGATCCAGCGCGTGTGGACCGAGAAGCTCTCGCCGTCACCGATGAACGCCGGGTCGCTCACCACGGCGCGGTGGAACGGGATGACCGTGGCCAGCCCCTCGACGTGGAATTCGTCCAGCGCGCGGCGGGAGCGGGCCAGCGCCTCCTCGCGGGTGGCGCCGTAGACGATCAGCTTGGACAGCATGGAGTCGAACTGGCCGCCGATCACCGAGCCGGCCTCGACGCCCGAATCCAGCCGGACGCCGGGCCCGGTGGGGATGTCGTAGCGGGTGACCGGTCCCGGCGCGGGCAAAAAGCCCCGTCCGGCGTCCTCGCCGTTGATCCGGAACTCGATGGCGTGCCCGCGCGGGGTGGGGTCCTCGGTGAGGTCCAGCTTCTCGCCGTTGGCGATCTTGAACTGCTGCAGGACCAGGTCGATGCCGGCGGTCTCCTCGGTGACCGGGTGCTCGACCTGCAGGCGCGTGTTGACCTCCAGGAAGGAGATCAGGCCGTCCTGGCCGACCAGGTATTCGACGGTCCCGGCGCCGTAGTAGTGGGCCTCCTTGCAGATCCGCTTGGCGGACTCGTGGATCTCCTTGCGCTGCGCGTCGGTCAGGAACGGCGCGGGCGCCTCTTCCACCAGCTTCTGGAACCGGCGCTGCAGCGAGCAGTCACGGGTGCCGGCGACGATGACGTTGCCGTGCTGGTCGGCGATCACCTGCGCCTCCACGTGGCGCGGCTTGTCCAGGTAGCGCTCGACGAAGCACTCGCCGCGGCCGAACGCCGCGACGGCCTCACGGGTGGCCGACTCGAACAGGTGGGGAATCTCTTCGATGGTGCGGGCCACCTTCATGCCGCGGCCGCCGCCGCCGAAGGCCGCCTTGATCGCGATCGGCACGCCGTATTCCTTGGCGAAGGCCACCACCTCGTCGGCGTCCTTGACCGGGTCGGGGGTGCCGGGCACCAGCGGGGCCTGGGCGCGGGCGGCGATGTGGCGGGCGGTGACCTTGTCGCCGAGATCGCGGATGGACTGCGGGCTGGGGCCGATCCAGATCAGGCCCGCGTCGATGACCGCCTGGGCGAAATCGCCGTTCTCCGACAGGAATCCGTAGCCGGGGTGGACGGCGTTGGCGCCGGACTTGGCCGCCGCGTCGAGGAGCTTGCCGAAGTCCAGGTAGGACTCCGCGGACGTTTGACCGCCCAGCGCGAACGCCTCGTCGGCCAGACGCACGTGGGGCGCGTCGGCGTCGGGTTCGGCGTACACCGCCACGCTGGACAGGCCCGCGTCGCGGGCCGCGCGGATCACCCGGACAGCGATCTCGCCGCGGTTGGCGACGAGGACTTTGGAGATCCTCGAGCTGGCGTGACTGGCCACAGCGCCTCCTGTATGGCATCGGTCGCAGACGTATTTCTGCGGGCTTCTCTAAGAGAATTTCTTACAACGAGTTCTCGGGAAGTCTAAGCGCCGCGCCGTTGGGCCGACGAGGCGGTCCGGGTTTACCCGGTCGGCTCGCGCAGCCTGCGCTTGATGCGGGCGAGCATCGCCGAGAGGCCGCGCAGCCGTAGCGGACTGATCAGCGCGGCCAACCCGAGGTCGTCGTAAAAATCCTCGGGCACCGCCAGGATGTCGGCGGCGGGCTGCTCGTCCAGACCGGTCGCCAGGATCGACGCGAAACCCCGGGTGGTCGGCGATTCGGCGGGCGCGCTGAAGTGCAACCGCACCCGGTTCGGGTCGCTGGCGTCGACGTGCAAGAACAGCGGGGTCTGGCACTCGGGCACCGGCTCCATGGCCCGCTCTTCCAGCTCGGGCGGC
The DNA here is from genome assembly GCF_976985675.1 of Mycobacterium sp. NTMscope_MAC_12. Lineage (NCBI taxonomy): Bacteria > Bacillati > Actinomycetota > Actinomycetes > Mycobacteriales > Mycobacteriaceae > Mycobacterium > Mycobacterium sp. NTMscope_MAC_12. The sequence continues at coordinate 4,245,098 of NZ_CDRJYY010000001.1, read as the reverse complement.
AGGTCCGGCAGCTCGTCGGCGAATTCCAGCAGCAGCTTCAGCTTGTCCTGGCCCTCGACCTCGGCGAAGTCGGAGACCACCTCGGCCAGCGGCGCGGGCATGCTCATGGCGCACCCATCAGACGGAGACGCGCCCCGGTGCGGGCCCCGGTGCTGGTCCCGGTTCCTGGCCCGCGACGATCGGGGTGCGCACGGTGTTGCCCCATTCGGTCCACGATCCGTCGTAATTGCGCACGCCGGGCTTGCCCAGCAGGTGCGTCAGGACGAACCAGGTGTGGCTGGACCGTTCGCCGATGCGGCAGTACACGACGGTCTTGTCGTCCGGCTCGAGGAAGCCGTAGAGCTCCTCGAGCTCGTCGCGGCTGCGGAATCGGCCGCTCTCGTCGACCGCCTTGGCCCACGGGATCGACCGGGCGGTCGGGATGTGGCCGCCGCGCAGCACGCCCTCCTCGGGGTACTCGGGCATGTGGGTGCGCTTGCCGGTGTACTCGTCCGGCGAGCGCACGTCGATCAACGGCTGGCTGCCGAGAATCTCCAGCACGTCGTCCTTGAACGCGCGGATGGGCTCGTCGTTGCGCGTGACGACGGGGTAGCCGGTGGACGTCTTGGTGGGGACGTCCAGCGTGGTCTCCCGGCGTTCGGCCAGCCACAGGTCGCGGCCGCCGTTGAGCAGGCGCACATCCGGGTGACCGAAAAGCGTGAACACCCACAGCGCATAGGCGGCCCACCAGTTGCTCTTGTCGCCGTAGATCACCACGGTGTCGTCGCGGGCGATGCCCTTGCGGTCCATCAACTCCGCGAACTGCGCGCCGTCGATGTAGTCGCGGACCCGGGGGTCGTTGAGGTCGGTGTGCCAGTCGACTTTCACCGCGCCGGGGATGTGGCCCACGTCGTAGAGCAATACGTCCTCGTCGGACTCGACGATCACCAGGCCGGGGGTGCCCAGGTGGGCGGAGAGCCAGTCGGCGGTGACCAGTCGCTCGGGGTGGGCGTAGTTCGACAGTGTCGGGCTTGGATCGGGGGGTAATGCCACGTTGCCGAGCCTACTCATCCCGGGATTTCGTCACCAACGTCGACGTGTTGTCGCCGATTCGCCCCCATCGGCCCAACGAGTCGACGCTCGGGGTCAGTTCGCCGCCCACAGCGCGGCCACCGACAGCCCGGCCCGCCCCAGCAGGGTCCGCAGCAGCGGCAGGCTCACGCCGATCACGTTCGACGGGTCGCCTTCGATCTTGTCGACGAACCAGCCGCCCAGGCCGTCGAGGGTGAAGCCGCCCGCCACGTGCCACGGTTCGCCGCCGGCCACGTAGGCGCTCAGATCGGCATCCGTCGGATCAGCGAAATGAACTGTGGTGCAAGCGGATTCGACCTCACGATGGGTGATTGCGCCGTCGGACAGCCGCAGCAGACAGTGCCCGGTGTGCAGCCCGCCGGACCGCCCGCCCATGAGGCGCCACTGGCTCGCAGCGGCGTCGGCCGACCCGGGCTTGCCGCACAGCCGGCCGTCGAGGAAAAGCATCGAATCACAGCCAATGACAACGCAATCGGCCGCGACGCCGCCGTCCAGCTCGCCGGCGACCTGTTCGGCCTTGGCCCGGGCCAGGCCGCACACGACGTCACTCGGCGAGGCGTCGGGCCCCAGCGCGGCCGCGACCGCGTCTTCGTCGACGCCGGACACCACCACCAGCGGATCGACGCCCGCCTGACGCAACACCTTGAGCCGGCCGGCCGAGGCCGACGCCAGCACCAGGCGGGTCAATGCCTCATGTGCGTCATTTGCTGCATGGTCAGCCGCTGGTAGTTCGACATCGCGAACCGCAGCCGGTCGACCGGGAGGCCCCAGCGGGTCTCCTCGGGCTGTTCGGGCTCCGGCCCGCCGCCGGCACAGCCCAGCACCGCGACCAGCGCGGCCACCTCCTCGAGGGTGGGTTCGCCCCTGAGGATCTGGATGTGCGGCTCGTGCGCCTCGGGCGCGGCTTCGGTTGCCGCAGAACCGTTTTCGTCGTTCTGACTCACAGGAGCCGAATTGCTCGTCTCGTTCCCGTCGCTCACTGCGTTCGCTCCGCTCGCTCGACTCACAGCGGAATGTTCCCGTGCTTCTTGGGGGGCAGGTGGGCGATCTTGCGTTCCAGCAGGCGCAGCGCCGTGCCGATGTAGCCGCGGGTGTGCGACGGCGGGATCACCGCGTCGACGTAACCGCGCTCGGCCGCGACGTACGGGTTGACCAGGGTGTCCTCGTACTCCTGCTGCAATTCCAGCCGCAGCGCGTCGACGTCCTTGCCCTCCTTGGCCGCCTCGGAAAGCTGCTTGCGGTAGACGAACCCGACGGCGCCGGAGGCCCCCATCACGGCGATCTGCGCCGACGGCCAGGCGATGTTGACGTCGCAGCCCATGTCCTTGGAGCCCATGACGCAGTAGGCGCCGCCGTAGGCCTTGCGGGTGATGACGGTGATCTTGGGGACGGTGGCCTCGCCGTAGGCGTAGAGCAGCTTGGCGCCGCGCCGGATGATGCCGTTGTATTCCTGGCCGGTGCCCGGCAGGAAGCCCGGCACGTCGACCAGCATGATGATCGGGATGTTGAAGCAGTCGCAGGTCCGCACGAACCGGGCCGCCTTCTCCGAGGCGTTGATGTCCAGGCAGCCGGCGAACTGCGTCGGCTGGTTGGCCACGATCCCGACCGGCCGGCCGTCGATGCGGCCGAACCCGACGACGATGTTCTGCGCGTAACCCCCCTGGACTTCCAGGAATTCGTCGTCGTCGAGGATGCGGGTGATCACCTCGTGCATGTCGTAGGGCTGGTTGGGCGAGTCCGGGATCAGCGTGTCCAGCTCGAGGTCCTCCTCGGTGAGGTTGTCCTCGATGGCGCCCGGCGGGTGCGGCTCGGCGTAGCGGGGCGGGTCGGTCGCGTTGTTGGGCGGCAGGTAGCTCAGCAGGTCGCGGACCCAGTCGAAGGCGTCCTGCTCACCGGAGGCGACGTAGTGCAGCGTGCCCGACTTGGCCATGTGGGTGTGGGCGCCGCCCAGCTCCTCCATGGTGACGTCCTCGCCGGTGACGGTCTTGATGACGTCGGGCCCGGTGATGAACATCTGGCTGGTCTGGTCGACCATGACCACGAAGTCGGTCAGCGCGGGGGAGTAGACGTGCCCACCGGCGGCGGCCCCCATGATCAGCGAGATCTGCGGGATGACGCCGGAGGCCAGGATGTTGTTGCGGAAGATGCGGCTGTAGAGGCCGAGCGAGACGACGCCCTCCTGGATGCGCGCCCCAGCGCCGTCGTTGATGCCGATCAGCGGGCGGCCGGTCTTGATCGCCAGCTCCTGGACCTTGACGATCTTCTCGCCGTACACCTCGCCGAGGCTGCCGCCGAACACCGTGGCGTCCTGGCTGAAGATGCACACGTCGCGGCCGTCGATGGTGCCGTAGCCGGTGATCACGCCGTCGCCGAGCGGGCGGTTGTTCTCCAGGCCGAAATTCTTGCTGCGGTGCCGGGCCAGCGCGTCGAGCTCGACGAACGAGTCCTCGTCGAGCAGGGCGAGGATGCGCTCGCGGGCGGTCAGCTTGCCCTTGGCGTGCACCTTCTCGACGGCCTCTTCACCCACCGGGTGCAGCGACTCCTCGCGACGCTTGTGCAGTTCGGCCAGCTTGCCCGCGGTGGTGTGGATGTCGATGGTGTGTTCGGCAGCGGGCTCCGCAGTGTGGTCGGTAACGCTCGTCATGGGTGTCGAGCTTAGCGTGGCTGGTAGCCCGTCCCTGTGAAGGGCTTTGACGGTAACCTCCGCTGATGAACGCCGACCCGGTGCGCATGTCGGAACTGGGATCCGATTCCGCCTCCGTGCTGCGGATCATTTCCCACTTCGACCGGCTCCACGAGTCGGCGGCCGACGCCGACACCGTGGTGCGCTGCGCGGCACTGCTGGCCGAATGCCCGGTCGGTGCGCGGTGGGCGTCGGGCACCGTGATCCGTTACGACGCGACGGGTCGCCTGGAACCGGGCTGCGCGCCGGCGCCGGCGCCGGCCGACGAGCCGAGCGTGTGGCTGGAACGCGACGGTCCCGGGCACGCCCTCGATCCGGTGCTGCTCGATCGGTTGGGCCACACCCTGCGCGCGGTGCCGGCACGCGCCGGGGCGTCGGGCGAGTTGCACATCGGGGATCCGGCGCTGCTCGAAGTCGTGCTCTCCGGCAAGGAGCGCCGGGAGGACCGGGCGCGGGCCGTCCGCCTGCTCGGGCTGGACGAAGGGCGCAACATCTGCGTCCTGGCGGTGTCCGCGCACTCGCCACCCGAGGCGCTGCGGATCATCGCGCGGCAGCTTCCGGGCTCGTCGGTGCGCTCGACCGCCATCGGGAACGCGACGGCCGTGCTGTGCCAGGGGCCCATCGACACCCGGGCGCTCTCCGACGGGCTGGAGAGCGCGATCACCACCGCGTTCCCGGGACGGCGGAGCGAGGGGCCCGACCGGGGCCCCTGGGTGGGCATCGGCGCCAGCGTCGAAGCGCTGGCCGCGGCCACGTCGTGGCAGCAGGCTCTGGGCGCGCTGCGCTTCGCGTCGTCGACCGGTTATGGCAGGCGCGCCGTGGCCTACGAGCGGCTCAGCGCGCTGGAGCTGTTGGCCGATATCCCTTTGGAACGGGTGCACCGGCAGCGAGATGTGTTGCGGATCAACGAGATTGCCGCGACGCCGACGGGCGCGCTCGACGTCGACACCGTGGAGGCCTTCTTCGTGTTCGGGTCGCTGCGGCGCACGGCCGCCGAACTGCATCTGCATCACAGCACCGTCGCGGCGCGGCTCGCACATGTCGGGTCGCAGATGGGATGGGATTTCAACGATCCGATGGACCGGTTCACGGCCACCCTGGTGCTCATGATCCGGCGGATCGCGTTGTCCTCGACCGAACTCGACGAACCGGAAAGGTCCTGACCGACGGTCGTCGGGCGGATCGGCGGATACGGGCGACGGCTGGCGGATGACCGCGGGCCACCGGATTCGTGATGATGACCGCATGGCGATCATCGACCCCAACCGGACCTGGGAACCGCTAGAGAGGCGGTTGGCCGAAACCACCAACGAGCGGCACCGGGCGGTGCTGAGCGTGGTGATCGAGCACATGAAGGCCGAAGCCGCACCGGATTTGGGGCGGTTGATGGCGACGCTGAGCCCCGAGCCCGCCTACCACTTCTGGCACGGGGCCCAGGATGTCGGCGCGAAAACCACCGACGGGGTGCGCAGCTACTACGTCGACTTCCTGGCGACCCGCACCAACATTCTCGAGTTCGAGGTGCAGCGGCTCGTCGTCGACGATGACTGCCTGGTGACCGAGGGTCTGCTCAAGCAGCTCTACCCCGCCGCGGAGCTGACGCGCATCCTCGGGATGCCGGTCGACGACCCCGACGGGGATTACCTGGTGGTGTTCCGGCAGCTGCTGCTGTGGCCAATCGACCAGAGCGGCAAGATCATTGGTGAGGACTCCTACAACCCGGGCGTGGTCAGCGTGACCAAGCTGTCCCGCGACGAGCTGCCGCAGGAGTACCTGGACCTCGTGCACGCGTCGGCCTGAGATGCGCGCCGACATCGCGACGATGCTCCTCGATCGCCTCGGTGACCAACACGTCGGGCTGCGCACCCGTGACCGCGACTGGACCTGGGACGACGTGGTCCGCGAATCCGCCGCGCGCGGCGCCTTGGCCCTGTCGATGCGCCGCAGATCGTTTGCCCAGGCCCCGTTTCACATCGGGGTGCTGCTGGACAACGTGCCCGACTTCGTCTTCTGGCTCGGCGGCGCGGCGCTGGTGGGGGCGACCGTGGTGGGCATCAACCCGACCCGCGGTGCCGCCGAGCTGGCCGCGGAGATCCGGCACACGGATTGCCAGCTGATCGTCACCGACGCCGCGGGGCTGCAGCGATTACGCGACCTGGACCTGGACCTGGAACCGGACCGGTTCCTGCAAGTCGACGACCCCGGCTACCGCGGGCGCATCGATGCCCACCGCGGTCACCCCGCCGTCGCGGCCGGCGTGGGCCCGGAGTCGTTGTTCCTGCTGCTGTTCACCTCGGGGACGACGGGCGCGTCGAAGGCGGTCAAATGCAGCCAGGGGCGGCTGGCCTGGATCGCGCACACGGCCACCGAGAAGTTCGGGCATGTCCGCGACGACGTGGACTACTGCTGCATGCCGCTGTTCCACGGCAACGCGATCATGGCGCTGTGGGCGCCGGCGCTGGCCAACGGCGCCACCGTCTGCCTGACCCCGACCTTCTCGGCGTCGCGATTCCTGGCCGACGTGCGGTATTTCGGTGCGACGTTTTTCACCTACGTGGGCAAGGCACTCGCCTATCTGATGGCCACACCCGAGCGGCCCGACGATGCCGACAACCCACTGGTCCGCGGCTTCGGCACCGAGGCGTCACCGGATGACCAGGCCGAGTTCCGGCGCCGCTTCGGCGCGGAGCTGCTGGAGGGCTATGGCTCGAGCGAGGGTGGCGGCGCCGTCTCGCACGCCGCGGACGCGCCACCCGGGGCGCTGGGCCGGCCGGCCCACCCCGGCGTCGCGGTGGTCGATCCGCAGACGCTGACCGAGTGCCCGCCCGCGCTGCTCGACGAACACGGCCGGGTGCGCAACCCCGACGAGGCCGTCGGCGAAATCGTCGACAAGTCGGGCACCCGGACGTTCGAGGGCTACTACAACAACGACGACGCCGACGCCGAGCGGATCCGCAACGGCTGGTATTGGACCGGCGACCTCGGGTACCGGGACGAGGCGGGCTTCCTGTACTTCGCCGGCCGCCGCGGCGACTGGATCCGGGTCGACGGCGAGAACACCTCCGCCCTGACGATCGAGCGTGTCCTGCGCCGGCACCCCGACGTGGTGGCGGCCGGGGTTTATGCGGTGCCCGACCCGCGATCCGGCGATCAGGTGATGGCGGCCCTCGAGGTGGCCGATCCCGAGAAGTTCGACGCCGCAGGTTTCGCCGCCTACCTCTGCGATCAGAAAGACCTGGGCAGCAAGGGCGCTCCCCGGTTCCTGCGGCTGTCGACGAGCCTGCCCGTCACCGGCTCCAACAAGGTGCTCAAGCGCGTGCTGCAACGCCAGCGCTGGCACACCGACGAACCGGTGTATCGGTGGGCCGGGCGGGGAGCGCCCGCGTACCACCGGATGAGCGCCGACGAAAAGCGCTCGCTCGACGCGGAATTCGCGTCGCACGGCCGGCAGCGCTACCTGTGAGCGCGGCGAGGTAGTCTCCGCTGATGGACGCCCGCCTGTTGGGAACCGCGGACTGGACGGCCGAGTGCGACGTACTGGTCGCGGGATCCGGCGGTGGCGGCGTCACCGGCGCGTACACCGCGGCGCGCGAAGGCCTCGACGTGCTCCTGGTCGAGGCGACGTCCAAATTCGGTGGCACCACGGCGTATTCCGGCGGGGGTGGCGTCTGGTTCCCGTGCAATCCGGTGCTGCTGCGCGCCGGCACCGACGACACCATCGAGGACGCGCTCACCTACTACCACGCGGTGGTCGGCGATCGCACGCCGCGCGAACTGCAGGAAACCTACGTCCGCGGCGGCGCGCCGCTGATCGAGTACCTGGAGGCCGACCCGAACCTGAAGTTCGTGCCGTTGCCCTGGCCCGACTACTACGGCAAGGCGCCCAAGGCGCGCCTCGACGGCCAGCGCCACATCGCGGCCAAGCCGCTGGCGGTGGCCGCCGCCCCCGAATTCCGCGACGCGATCCGCGGGCCGCTGGACACCGACCGGCTCGGCGCCGAACCGCCGTCCGACTACTACGTCGGGGGCCGCGCGCTGATCGCCCGCTTCCTCAAGGCCATCGGCCAGTACCCGAGCGCGTCGCTGCGGCGCGACACCGCCCTGGTCGAACTCGTGGTGTCCGACGGCAGGGTCACCGGCGCGATCGTCGAGACCGGCGGGCAGCGCGGCGCCATCCGCGCCCGCCGGGGCGTGCTGCTGGCCGCCGGGGGCTTTGAAGCCAACGACGAGCTGCGCCGCGCGTACGGGGTGCCGGGCGTGGCGCGAGACACCATGGGCGGACCGGGAAGTCGCGGCCTGGCGTTGCAGGCCGGCATCGCCGCGGGCGCGGACACCGACCTGCTGGACCAGGCGTGGTGGTCGCCGGGCATGACCCATCCCGACGGCCGGTCCGCCTTCGCGCTGTGGTTCACCGGCGGCATCTTCGTCAACCAGGACGGCGACCGGTTCGTCAACGAGTCCCGGGCCTACGACCGGGCCGGCCGCGAGATCATCGCGCAGCTGGCCGACGGGTCGATCACGTTGCCGTACTGGATGATCTACGACGACTCCGAGGGCGAGGTGCCGCCGGTCAAGGCGGCCAACGTCTCCCTCGTCGAGACCGAGAAGTACGTGGCCGCCGGCCTGTGGCACTCCGCGGACACCCTCGAGGAACTGGCCGCCAAGATCGGCGTGCCGGGGGAGCGGCTGGCGGCAACGGTCAAGCGGTTCAACGATTTTGCCGCCTCCGGCGTCGACGAGGACTTCGGCCGCGGCGACGAGGCATTCGATCGCGCGTTCTCGGCGGGCGCGTCGCCGCTGGTGCCCATCGTCACCCCGCCGTATCACGCCGCGGCGTTCGGCATCTCGGACCTGGGCACCAAGGGCGGCCTGCGCACCGACGCCGCGGCGCGGGTGCTGGACAGGTCGGGCCACCCGATTCCAGGCCTGTACGCGGCGGGCAACACCATGGCCGCGCCCAGCGGCACCGCGTATCCCGGCGGGGGCAACCCGATCGGAACCAGCATGCTGTTCAGCCACCTGGCCGTGCTGGACATGCGCGCCCGTCGGCCCTGAGTTCTGATATGGGGTGCTGATATGGGGTGCTGCTTTGTCAAGTGGCAGGGTGAAGCGGCGGCCACGACCGTCGTCGCGGCCGCCGCTTCGTTGGCCCGATAGAGTTTGACGCGGCGTCGTGTCGACGCTGGGTCAGTCTGATATGCGCGGGTTGGTTACCGCAGGACGGGACTTTCGGCATGAGCGGTTCGCTGGTCTAGGGTCGAGGGTAGATGCGTTGTGCTGCAATGTATCTCCTCATAGAACTGACGCGTGTCGCTCAGTCAAACGCTTTGCCTGCGTCGTCTCTGTCGGGACAATTGTGGTTACTTAGCCGTCGAGAACGGCCACCGACCAGCACCAGCCGGCCAGTTCACGAGCGATCGCGGCGTTGGCGATCACTGGCCGTTTGTGACGCTGATCGAAGCGGACCCAGCGGGTATGCAGGCGTCGATTGGCGGCGTGACTGCGCGCCCGCAGGGCAGGTGTGGCCGTCGCCCAGCGGCGTCGCAGACGTTGGCTGGGCCGATAGGGCTTGCGGTGATGCCAAGCCGACTCGATCAGCAATCGACGGACATGACCATTGCCGGTCTTGGTCAGCCCGCCCTGAGCGCGTGTATCGCCAGAGGAATACTCCGTAGGGACCAGGCCGACGTAGGCGCCGATCGTGCGGCCTGTGAAGCGGGTCCAGTCACCAATCTCGACGGCCAAACCGAATGCAGTCAGTGTGGAGATTCCTCGCAGGCACTGCAGGCGGCCGGCGACGCCGGTGAACTCCGAGTCGGCGGCCATCTCGGCGATCGCGTGATCGAGCCTGTCGCGGCGATCAACGGTGGCCAGCATCGCATCGAATGCGGCGTCAAACGCCGCCTGCTGGCCGACATTGCCGAACTGCTGTTGACGTAACCATTGTTCGTGTTTACTCGTCCAGGCTTCACCGCCGTGGTAGACAATCCCTTGCCGCAGAAGCAGTTTCGATATCCGGTGGCGCGCGCTCATCAGATCGCCGCGGCGATCCTCGCGAGCACGGACCAGATCTCGGGCAGACTCTTGGGCCGGCGAGGGAATCGCCACGGACACCACTTCGCCCAGATGAAGGAGCCGGGCCAAGTGCCGCGCATCACGCGCATCGGTCTTGACCCGATCGCCAGCGGGCCGGATCAGCTTCGAGGGCGCCAACACCTGGCAGTCGATCCCGGCCGCGAGCAAAGCCCGCGCCAACCCAAATCCCGTCGGTCCCGCCTCATACACCGCATTGACCGGCCCCGGCAACGACCGAGCCCACTCGAGGATCTCCCCGTGGTGCGGAGTCATCCGGCGCTCGATCACCTCGCCGGTCTCACCATCCAACGCACACCCGAACACCGATCGTGCGTGCACATCCAAGCCAACACTCGTACGCTGACGTATCACTGGGGCCTCCCAAATCTGTGGCTCTACCGGCCAGGACCCACTTCCTGACGGCAACCCACGATCACATTTGAGCGAGGCCCCAGCCCACCCATACCGTCTAGGCTGGGTCCGGTGACAGACCGAGATCAACTTCGAGCACCACTGGACGCCGCCGCGCTGCGCGCCGAGTTGATCGGCACCGGGCTGGGCTGGCGTCAGCTCGACGTCGTCGAGCAGACCGGGTCCACCAACGCCGACCTGCTGGCGCGGGCGGCGTCGGGCGCCGACGTCGCGGGTGCGGTGCTGATCGCCGAGCACCAGACCGCCGGCCGGGGGCGGCACGGCCGCGGCTGGTCCGCCACCCCGCGCGCCCAGATCACGATGTCGGTCGGTGTCAGTGTCGTCGACGTCCCGAGCACCGGGTGGGGGTGGCTGCCGCTGGCCACCGGGGTGGCGGTGGTCGACACCGTCGCTCCGCTGCTGGAAGGGTCCGGGGCCCGGGTGGGGCTCAAGTGGCCCAACGACGTGCTGGCCGGGCCGGCGGATTCGCCGGGCAAGCTGGCCGGAATTCTCGCCGAGGTGGCAAAGCCCGTGGTGGTTATCGGCTTGGGGCTCAACGTGACTCAGTCCGCCGACGAGATCGACGGCCCCGGCGCGACGTCGCTGCTCGATCTCGGCGTCGCCGAACCCGACCGCACCCGGCTGGTGTCCGCCCTGCTGCGGGAGCTGGGACGGCGGATCGTGGCCTGGCGCGCCGCGCGCGGCGCCGACTGGGCGTTGGCCGCCGACTACCGGGCGCGCAGCCTGACCCTCGGCAACCGGGTGCGCGCGCACCTGCCCGGCGGCAAGCAGATCGATGGGACCGCCACCGCCATCGACGACCAGGGCCGGCTGTGCCTGGAAAGCGGCGGGCAGACCGCCGTCGTCGCGGCCGGCGATGTGGTGCATCTGCGGTAGTGGCGATCGCAAGCGCGGCGTAGCCGGGCGCAGCGGGTCGCCACCATCTGCGGTAGTTACGCCTGGGCTGTCGCGTCGCGCGGCTAAGGTCGGCGGGCATGGGCTATCCGGACAATGTGCTGGCCGCCGGCGAGCACGTCATCGTGCACCGCCACCCGCACTGGAAGCGGTTGATGTGGCCGGTGCTGGTTCTCATGCTGGCGACCGGGCTGGCGGCGTTCGGCTCCGGCTACCTCAACTCGACGCACTGGGAGCAGCTCGCCAAGAACATCATCCACGGCGTCATCTGGGGGATCTGGCTGGTGATCGTCGGGTGGCTGACGCTGTGGCCGTTCGGAAGCTGGCTGACCAACCATTTCGTGGTGACGAACCGCCGGGTGATGTTCCGGCACGGGGTGTTGACGCGCACCGGAATCGACATCCCGCTGGCCCGCATCAACAGCGTGGAATTCCGCGACCGCATCACCGAACGGATGTTCCGCACCGGGACGCTGATCATCGAGTCGGCGTCACAGGATCCGTTGGAGTTCTACGACATTCCGCGGCTACGCGAGGTGCACGCGCTGCTGTATCACGAAGTCTTCGACACCCTGGGCTCCGAGGAATCGCCGAGCTGACCCAGCCGCCCGGCCCGATTGCGCCAGGCGCGCAGCAGGGTGACGTTTCCGCCCTCGATCTCGTCTTCGAAGATCTCGGCAATACCGCCCGCGGTGAGCGCCGATTCCAGGGCCTTGTCGGGCGTGCGGGCAAACTGGTCCGGAAATACCCAGCGGCGAAACGCCCAGAAGCGGAACGCCATCTGCAGCAGGTTTCCGATGATGTAGGCCGAGATGAAGTCGGCCAGGTTTTCCACCGCCAGCGACACCGTCGGCACGCGCAGTTGCAGCACGTAGCTGGAGAACCACAGCGGCGCCATGGACAGCAGCACCCCCACGCCGCTGAACGCGAAGAACAGCAGGGCCTCGTGGTGGCGCTCGCGCCCGCCGCGGTTGCGGAAGCTCCATTCCCGGTTCAGCACGTAGGACGCGATGACCGCCACGATGCCGGCGATCACCTTCGCGGTGACCGGTTTGGGTTCAAGAATTGTCAGCTTGAGGGTATAGAAAATCGCCGAGTCGATGACGAACGTCGTTCCGCCGACAATGGCGAATTTGATCAGTTCGTGGTGGCGTAGCAAATAGGGCTGCAAAACCCTTGGCAGACGCGCGATCGTGGCTTCAGCGAAGGACACAACACGTCAGTGTACGGACGGACACAAATTCGACGCAAAATCGTACATAACAATTCAGTGTCGGCCGCGGTCAACACGGCTTTGGCCGCGGCGTGCGGAGCCGTGACACCATGATGGCCGTGCCGAGTACACGCCCGCCGGGCGCCGCCCCCCTCGAAACGCCCCCCGCAGCCGCCCGCGCCGTTCCCCGGGTCACCCCCGTCGTCGCGATGGTCGGTGGCGGTCAGCTCGCCCGGATGACCCACCAGGCGGCGATCGCCCTGGGGCAGACGCTGCGGGTGCTGGCCACCGACGCCGGCGAATCGGCCGCGCTGGTCGCGCCCGACGTGGTGATCGGCTCCCACACCGATCTCGAAGACCTGCGCCGGGTCGCCGCGGGCGCGGACGTGCTGACGTTCGACCACGAGCATGTGCCGACCGAGCTGCTGAACAAGCTGGTCGCCGACGGCGTCAACGTGGCGCCGCCGCCGCAGGCGCTGGTGCACGCCCAGGACAAGCTCGTGATGCGGCGGCGGTTGGAGGCCCTCGGCGTCCCGGTGCCCCGCTATGCCGAGATCCGCAGCGTCGACGAACTCGACGAGTTCGCCCGGGGCATCGCCGGACCCGTGGTGGTGAAGGCGATCCGCGGGGGTTACGACGGGCGCGGCGTGCGGATGGCCCGCGACCCGTTGCACGCCCGCGAGATCGCGGCCGACTTCCTGGCCTCGGGCGTGCCGGTGATGGCCGAGGAGCAGGTGAACCTGCGCCGCGAGCTGTCCGCACTGGTGGCGCGGTCGCCGTTCGGCCAGGGGGCGGCGTGGCCGGTCGTCGAGACGGTGCAGCGCGACGGGATCTGCGTGCAGGTGATCGCCCCCGCGCCGGACCTGCCCGACGACGTCTCCGCCGACGCGCAGGGGCTGGCGTTGCGGCTGGCCGGCGAGCTCGGGGTGGTCGGTGTGCTCGCGGTCGAGCTGTTCGAGACGGGCGACGGGGCGCTGCTGGTCAACGAGCTGGCGATGCGGCCGCACAACTCGGGGCACTGGACCATGGACGGGTCGCGCACCAGCCAGTTCGAACAGCATCTGCGCGCGGTGCTGGACTACCCGCTCGGCGACACCGACGCCGTCGCGCCGGTGACCGTGATGGCCAACGTCCTGGGCGCCGCGACACCCCCGCAGATGAGCGTCGACGAGCGGCTGCACCACCTGTTCGCGCGGATGCCCGACGCCCGCGTGCACCTGTACGGCAAACAGGAACGCCCCGGCCGCAAGGTCGGCCACATCAACTTCGTCGGCTTGGGCCCGGCGCGGGAAAACGTGGCGAAGCTGCGGGAACGCGCCGACCTGGCGGCACACTGGTTGTCACATGGGGAGTGGACGGACGGATGGGATCCACATGCGCCGGTGACGATGAACAGAGCGGTGCGATCGGAAAAGGCGGGAGGAGCGGCGCAACATGGCTGAGCAGCCTCAGCAGGCTCGGGTCGGCGTGATCATGGGCAGCGACAGCGACTGGTCGGTGATGCAGGACGCCGTGGCCGCGCTGGCCGAGTTCGACGTGCCGGCCGAGGTCCGCGTCGTCTCGGCGCACCGCACCCCGCAGGTGATGTTCGACTACGCCCGCGACGCGGCCGGGCGCGGCATCGAGGTGATCATCGCCGGGGCAGGGGGAGCGGCGCACCTGCCGGGCATGGTCGCGTCCGCGACGCCGCTGCCGGTGATCGGGGTGCCGGTGCCGCTCGCGCGCCTCGACGGCCTCGACTCGTTGCTGTCGATCGTGCAGATGCCCGCCGGTGTCCCGGTGGCCACGGTCTCCATCGGCGGCGCCCGCAACGCCGGCCTGCTCGCCGTGCGCATCCTCGGGTCGTCGGACCCGGCGCTGCGGGCGCGGATCGTCGACTTCCAGAAGCAGCTGGCCGAGACCGTGCGGGCCAAGGATGAGGCGCTACAGCAGCGCCGGGGTAAAGTTACCGACTAGTAGCTTGGCGACGAGGCGCGCCGCGCCCGCGCAGGAGTCGGGCAGTTCGGCAGGGCGCCACAGGAGAGCGTAGGAGGCTCGAGATGGCTGGATGGGCCGGAAACCCCACCTTTGATCTGTTCCAGTTGCCCGAGGAGCACACGGAATTGCGGGCGGCGATCCGCGCGCTGGCGGAGAAGGAGATCGCCCCGCACGCCGCCGACGTCGACGAGAATGCCCGCTTCCCGCAAGAGGCGCTGGAGGCCCTGAACGCCTCGGGGTTCAACGCCGTGCACGTGCCCGAGGAGTACGGCGGGCAGGGCGCCGACTCGGTGGCCGCATGCATCGTCATCGAGGAGGTCGCCCGCGTCGACGCGTCGGCGTCGCTGATTCCCGCGGTCAACAAGCTGGGCACGATGGGGCTGATCCTGCGCGGCTCCGACGAACTGAAGAAGCAGGTGCTGCCGTCGATCGCGGACGGCTCGGCGATGGCGTCCTATGCCCTGTCCGAGCGCGAGGCCGGCAGCGACGCGGGGTCGATGCGCACCCGGGCCAAGGCCGACGGGGACGACTGGATCCTCAACGGCGCCAAATGCTGGATCACCAACGGCGGCAAGTCCAGCTGGTACACGGTGATGGCGGTGACCGATCCGGACAAGGGCGCCAACGGTATTTCGTCGTTCATGGTGCACAAGGACGACGAGGGATTCAGCGTCGGGCCTAAGGAGCGCAAACTCGGCATCAAGGGTTCGCCGACCACCGAGCTGTACCTCGAGAACTGCCGCATCCCGGGCGATCGGATCATCGGCGAGCCGGGCACCGGTTTCAAGACGGCGCTGGCGACGCTGGACCACACCCGGCCCACCATCGGGGCGCAGGCGGTCGGCATCGCCCAGGGCGCGCTGGACGCCGCCATCGCCTACACCAAGGACCGCAAGCAGTTCGGCCGTCCGGTCAGCGACAACCAGGGTGTGCAGTTCATGCTCGCCGACATGGCGATGAAGGTGGAGTCCGCCCGGCTGATGGTGTACCACGCCGCCGCCCGCGCTGAGCGCGGCGAATCCCACCTCGGCTTCATCTCCGCGGCGTCGAAGTGCCTGGCGTCCGACGTCGCGATGGAGGTCACCACCGACGCCGTGCAGCTCTTCGGCGGCGCCGGCTACACCGTCGATTTCCCCGTCGAGCGGATGATGCGTGACGCCAAGATCACCCAGATCTATGAGGGCACCAATCAGATTCAGCGCGTGGTGATGTCGCGGGCGCTGCTGCGCTGACCGTTTCGCGGGGGTGTTGGGAAATCGCCGGCCGTACCGCATAGGATCTCCACGGCGCGTGAAGTCCAAGCCGACGGTCGGTAAACAGGCACCGGCTATCCCGTCTGACCACCGCCACCGAGCAATGGTCTTATCGCGGCCAGGGGGTCTGCAGTGCAGAACGTGACTTCCCACTCCCGTCCACAGATGGCCGGGAATTGATACCGGCGCGTGCTCCGGTCACACCGACGGCGAGTTGGCAGTCCTTGTCGTTGCTCTTGGTCGAGGACGACCGCGCCGACGCGTTGCTCGTGGAGGACCTGATCACCGACGCGGCCACCGACGTCCGGGTGGTGTGGGCCAAGTCGATGGCCGACGCGGAACGCGAGCTGGAATCCGCCCGCCCCGATTGCGTGCTGCTGGACCTGCACCTGCCCGACGCCAGCGGGATCGACGCGTTGGACCGCGTCGCCAAGCTGGACGCCACCGTCCCGATCGTGGTGCTGACCGGGCTGAACGACGAGTACTTCGGGGCGTCGGCGGTCGCCGCCGGCGCCCAGGACTACCTGGTCAAGGGCCGGGTCGAGCCCGAGATGCTGCGCCGCGCGCTGCTGTACGCGATCGAGCGCAAGCGCGCCGAGCTCATCGCCGCCGACCTGCACGCGACCCAGCTGCGGGCTCGGGAGAACGCGCTGCTGGAACGCGGACTGCTGCCCTCCCCGCTGCTGCTGGACAACCCGGGCGTCGACATCGTCGCGCGGTACCGGCCGAGCCGCGAAGACGCCTTGCTCTGCGGCGACTTCTACGACGTCGTCCAGACGCCCGACCGGATCGTGCACGTCCTGATCGGCGACGTCGCCGGGCACGGCCCGCACGAGGCGGCCCTGGGCGCGGCGCTGCGGATCGCGTTTCGGACGCTCACCTTCGCGGGCGTGCACGGCGTCGACCTGATGCGGCAGCTGGAGCGGGTGCTGTATTCGGAACGAACCGGCACCGGCATCTTCGCGACCGTGCTCAGCCTCGAGATCTCGCCGGACAGCCCGCGGGTCAGCGTCATCCGCGCCGGGCATCCGGGGATGTTGCTGCAGGGCGGTGGCGCGGTGGAGTGGGTGGAGCCGCCGGGCGGCCCGGCGCTGGGCCTGCATGCCGGCGACTGGCCGCGCCACGAGCTTGCGCTGCCCTCGGGTCACGGCCTGCTGTTGCTGACCGACGGTCTCTACGAAGGCTATTCGGGGCAGGGCACCGAGCGGCTCGGCGAGGATGGCCTGCTCGAGCTGGCCCGCTCGCACGTCAACCAACCCGGCCCGGCGTTCGTCGACGCCCTCATCGACGGCGCCCAGGAACTCGCCGAGCCGCGCGGGGGTCTCACCGACGACATCGCCGTGCTCCGAATCGAGAGGACCACGACGTGACGGCACCGCGTCCGCTTCGGCTCGCGCAGCTCACCGTGCGGGGGTGGCTGGCCCTCGTCCTGTGGATCATGGGCGCGACGGTGCTCCTCGGCGCGGTGGTCGGCGGGGTGTTGCTGGATCGCACCGACCAGGTGTCGCGCCAGGTGGGTGAGGACATCCAGCCGGCGCGCGTCGCGGCGACGCACCTGCAGGCGGCCCTGCGGGACCAGGAAACGGGCGTGCGCGGTTACCTGATCTCCGCCGACCGGCAGTTCCTCGCGCCGTATTACGACGGGCAACGCGCCGAACGGGCGGCCGCCGAGGAGATTCGGCGGCTGGTGGGCGGGCGCGCGGAGCTGATGGCCGATCTGGAGGCCATCGAATCGGCCGCCGCGGACTGGCGGAGCAGCTATGCCGAACCCGTCATCGCGGCGGTCACCCCCAAGGTTCCCACCGTCGTCAGCACCTCGATGGCCGACCTCGGCAAAGCCAAATTCGACCGGCTACGAGTGCTTTTCGATACGCAGAACACGCACCTGGCGGACGCGGCGACAAGCGCCGTCGGTGAGCTCAACGACATCAACGGCTGGCGCGACTGGGTGCTGGGCGCGATGGTGCTGATCGTGTTGGGGACGGCCCTGCTGATCGGGTTGCTGAGTCGCGCCGCGATCACCCGGCCGATCGCGAATCTGGCCGCGGCCTGCCGCCGGATCACCCAGGGCAACTTCGACGAAGTCATCTCGGCGCCCAAGCGGCCCAAGGACATTCGCAACATGGCCATCGACGTCGAGAACATGCGCAAACGCATGGTCGAGGAGCTCGACGTGTCCCGTTCGGCGCAAACCCTGCTCGACGAGCAGGCCGCCGAATTGCGCCGTTCCAACACCGAACTCGAGCAGTTCGCCTACGTCGCGTCCCACGATCTGCAGGAACCGCTGCGCAAGGTGGCCTCCTTCTGCCAGCTGCTGGAGAAGCGGTACGGCGACAAGCTCGACGAGCGTGGCGTCGAATACATCGGCTTCGCGGTCGACGGCGCCAAGCGCATGCAGGCGCTGATCAACGACCTGCTCACCTTCTCGCGGGTCGGCCGGCTGGGCACCACCGAGACCGAGGTGCAACTCGACGCGACGCTCGACTCCGCTCTGGCCAACCTGGCCATCGCGATCGAAGAAACCGACGCCCAGATCGTGCGGCCCGCGGAGCCGCTTCCGGAGATCCTGGGGGACCCGACGCTGCTGACGATGCTGTGGCAGAACCTCCTTGGCAACGCGATCAAGTTCCGGCACAAGGATCGCCCGCCCCGCGTAGTCATCGAATGCTCACCCGGCGAGGGCACCCACGACGGCGAATGGTTGCTCAGCGTGTCGGACAACGGCATCGGCATCCCGGAGGAATTCTCCGACAAGGTCTTCGTCATCTTCCAGCGGCTGCACGGCCGGGAGGTGTACGCAGGAACCGGCGTGGGGCTCGCGTTGGTCAAGAAGATCGTCGAGCATCACGGCGGGACCGTGCGGATCGACACGTCCTACACGGAGGGGACGCGATTCGAATTCACGTTGCCCACCCCCGGGCCCGTCGAGGAAGAAGACTCAGTCGCTTTGGAAGGAGCGCATCAGTGACAGTCGAAGGCAGAGCGATCGACATCCTGCTGGTCGAAGACGACCCGGGCGACGAGCTCATCACGCGAGAAGCGTTCGAGCACAACAAACTCAAGAACAGGCTGCACGTCGCGCACGACGGGGAGGAGGGCCTCAACTACCTCTACCGGCGCGGCGAGTTCGCCGACGAGCCCCGGCCCGACCTGATCCTGCTCGACCTGAACCTGCCCAAATACGACGGCCGCCAGCTGCTGGAGAAGATCAAGTCCGACCCCGACCTGGCCCAGATCCCGGTCGTCGTGCTCACCACCTCCTCGGCCGAGGAGGACATCCTCAAGAGCTACAAGCTGCACGCCAACGCCTACGTCACCAAACCCGTTGACCTGGACCAGTTCATGAAGGCGGTCCGCCAGATCGACGAGTTCTTCGTTCAGGTGGTGCGGCTGCCGACCGCCTGAACGGCGGGCTACCCCGATTCGGAGTGCCGCCGCGCGAACCAGGTGATCAACCGCCCGAGGATGATCAGCAGGAACACGAACACGATCAGCAGGAACGCGGCGTCGTAGGACAGGTCGCGGGCCGTCTTCGACGGCAGGTTGTAGAACGTCCAGATCGGATAGGTCAGGTAACCGACCGGTGAGTCGGTGAGCTTCCCGGTCGGGGCCGAGTTCGACCAGCCCGCCGTGTACAGCATCGGCGCCGTCTCGCCGACCGCCAGCGCGAGCGCCACCAGCAGCCCGGTGACGATGCCGGGGATCGCCGACTTGAGCACGATCTTGCGCAGGGTCCAACCGAGCGGCAACCCGAGCGCTTCGGCCCCCTCCCGGTAGGACGTGGGCACCTGGGAAAGCGCGGACTCGGTGGCCTTGGCGATGTACGGGATGCTCATCGCCGAGAGCGTCAGCACCCCGGCCGCCAGGGAGAACCCCCAGTGAAACTTCACCACCAGCGCCAGGTAGCCGACGTAGCCGAGCACGATCGACGGGATGCCGGACAAGATCTCGTAGGCGCCGCGCAGGATGGAACGTGTTCTGCCGCCGGCGAATTCGGAGAGATAGATCCCGGTCAACACGCTGACGGTGCCCCCGACCAGCATGACGCCGACGCCGACGACCACGGTGCCGATGATGGCGTTGCGCAGGCCGCCGCCGTTGCCGCGGGTGTTCTCGGTCAGGACGCTCCATTTGAAGACCGGCAGGGCGCGCGCGACGACTTCGATCAGCATCCACAGCGTCGGCACGACCACCACCGCCAGGCAGCACACGCAGGCGATCCAGAACAGCGCGTTGACGATCTTGCGTCGGGTACCGACCACGTCAGACACCCCGTCCCACCGGCAGCGCCGTGCCCGACACCCGGCGCACCATCGCGCGGGCCGCGACGTTTGTCAGCAACGTGATCACCATCAACACCAGCGACACCTCGGCGAGGGTTTTCACCGCGAAGTCGGTGAAGTCGGTCATCGCCGAATCCAGCTGCGACACAACGGTTGCCGCGATGGTGGTCATCGTCGCGTAGATGTTGGTGGGTATCGCGCCCAACACCGCGCCCGACACCATGGCGACGGCCATCGTCTCTCCCAGCGCGCGGCCCAGCCCGAGCACCACCGCGCCGACGATGCCGCTCGACACCCACGGCAGGGTGACCCGCCGCGCGCACTCCCAGTCGGTCATCCCCAGCGCGACGGCGCCCTCGCGGGGCAGCACCGGCACTTGCCGGATCAGGTCGCGGGTGGTGCTGGCGATGATGGGGATGACCATCACCGCCAGCACCAGCCCGGACACCAACAAGCCCTCCCCGTTACCGGTGTTGCCGCGGAAGTAGCTGAGCACCGGCACGTCGGGGGCGTTGCGGGCGATCACCGGGGCCACGTAGTGGGCGATGAACGGCCCGAATGTCATTGCGCCCCAAAGGCCGACGATGACGCTGGGGATGCCGGCGAGCAATTCGAGCACCATCCCGATGGCCGACGCGAGACGCTTCGGCAACCGCTCCACGATCACCAGCGCCGCCCCGATCGACACCGGCACCCCGATGACCAGGGCGATCGCCGAGGTCGCCAGGGTCCCCACGATCAGCGGCAACGCCCCGTAGTAGGCGCCGACCGGATGCCGGACGCCGCGGGTGACGACGGCGTCGCCGTAGGTGTTGCCGGGGTTCCAGTCGGTGGCGGTGAAAAAGTGCAGCCCGTTGACCCTGATCGCGGGCAGCGCCTCGAGGAGCAGCGTCGCGAGCACGAACACCAGCGCGAGCAGCGGAACCACCGCGCCCACCGCACCCAGGGAACGGATGGTCAGGCCCGGGCGGCGCGCGCCACGGATCCGCGCCAGCGCGCCGCCCATCGTGAAGTCGGTCACCAAGCTCCTACTGGCCGCTGAGCTTGGCGATCTGGGCGTCCGACAACTTCGCCACCTCGGTCGGCAGCGGTTGGAAGTGAACCTTGTCCAGGAACGAGGCGTTGTTGCCGTCGGTGATCGCCCAGTGCAGGAAGGCCTGCAGGGTCTGGGCGGTGGCGCCGTCCTTCTGACCGCTGTTGACGATGGCGTACTCGTAGTTGACGATCGGGTACCCGTCGGGGGCCGGGCCGTTGATCAGCGAGACCGCCTGGTTCGCCGGGGTTTTCGAGGCGAAGCCGGCGGCCGCGGCCTGGATGCTCTTGGCGTCGGGCAGCAGGTACTTGTCGGAGGCGTTGGCCAGTTGCGCCTCGCCGAGCCCCTTGCCCTGGGCCTGGTCGAGGAAGCTGATGCCGATGTAGGCCACGCAGCCCGGGGTGTCCGCGCAGCCGGTCACCATGCCGCCGTTGCCGTTCTCGCCGAGCGCGCCGGGCACCGTCGGGAACGCGACGGTGGTGCCGAAGCCGGGCGATTTGCCCCAGCCGTCGGGGTCCTGCTTGGACAGGTACTGGGTGAACAGGAAGGTGTCACCGGACCCGTCGGAGCGGTGCAGCGGAACCACCGGCGTGGCAGGCAGATTCACGCCGGGGTTCAGCCCGGCGATCTGCGGGTCGTTCCAGGTTTTGACGGTGCCGTTGTACATGCCGGCCAGCACCTTGCCGTTCAGCTTGATGTGTTCGGTGACGCCGGGCAGGTTGTAGTTGACCTGCTGCGCCGAAATGGCCAGCGCGATGTTCATCAACCCCTTGTGCGCGGCCATGTCGCCCTCGGACAGGTAGGCGTCGGAGGCACCGATGGCGACCGCCCCGGCCGCGGCCTGGGAGATCCCGGTCCCGGAGCCGGTGCCCTGGGTGGTGATCGTGACGTTCGAGTACTTGTCGTGATAGGCGGGGCCCCACAGGTTGAACAGCGGGTAGAGCAGCGTGCTGCCCGTCTCCGACAACGTCACCGGCGATGACGCCGGCGTCGTCGCGACCGGCCCGCCGCCACCCTGGCTCGGCGCACCGTTCTGCGAGGTCGAACCACACGCGGCCGCCGCCAAAACTAATGGCGCGGTCGCGGCCATCGCCAGCAACCTACTCATACGAACTTTCACGGTCTGTTCCTTTCTCTTTCCTTTAGGCCCTTGCGTCCCTTTGCGTTTACTCTGCTCAGCCGCTGATCTTGGCGATCTGGGCGTCCGACAACGTCACTACCTCGTCCGGTAGCGGCTGGAAGTGAACCTTGTCCAGAAACGACGGGCCGTTGCCCTCGGTGATTGCCCAGTGCAGGAACGCCTGCAGCGTCTGGGCGGTGGCACCGTCGCGCTGGTTTTCGTTGACGATCGCGTACTCGTAGTTGACGATCGGATACCCGTCGGGGGCCGGGCCGTTGATCAGCGAGATCGCCTGGTTCGCCGGGGTTTTCGTGGCGAAGGCGGCGGCCGCGGCTTGAATGCTCTTGGCGTCGGGCAGCAGGTATTTGCCGGAGGCGTTGCCCAGCTTGGCCTCGCCGAGTCCGTGCTGGTCGGCCTCGTCGAGCGAGCCGATGCTGGTGTAGGCCACGCAGCCGGGGTTGGCGGCGCAGCCGGTCACCATGGCACCGTCGCCGTTCTCGCCCAGCGCGGCGGGCACGGCCGGGAAGGCGACGGTGGTGCCGAAGCCGGGTGATTTGCCCCAGCCGTCGGGGTCCTGCTTGGACAGGTACTGGGTGAACTGAAACGTGCTGCCGGACCCGTCGGAGCGGTGCAGCGGAACCACCGGCGTGTCGGGCAGTTGCAGGCCGGGGTTGATGCCGGCGATCTGCGGGTCGTTCCAGGTTTTGATCGTGCCCTGGTACATGCCGGCCAGCACCTTGCCGTTGAGCTTGAGGTGCTGATGGACACCGGGCAGGTTGTAGTTGACCTGCTGCGCCGACATGGCCAGCGCGATGTTCATCAGCCCCTGGTGCGCGGCCATGTCGCCCGCGGACAGGTAGGCGTCGGAGGCGCCGATGACGACGGCCCCGGCCGCGGCCTGAGAGATCCCGGCGCCCGAGCCGCTGCCCTGGGTGGTGATGGTGACGTTCGGGTACTTCGCGCGGTAGGCGGCGCCCCACTCGCTGAACAGCGGGTAGAGCAGCGTGCTGCCGGTCTCGGAGAGCTCGATCGTGGAGGTCGCCGGGGCGGTGGCGACGCTGCCGACGGTCGGGCCGGCGCTCGCCGCACCGCCCCTTGGGGTCTCGGCGTGCGAACCGCAGGCCGCGATCCCCAGGGCCGGCGGCGCGATGGCCACCAGACCCAGCAGCGTACCCAGACGAGTCTTCACGTCCCCGCTTCCTCTTCCCCGGCGAGACCCTTTCCCGCTATTGGCTTTCTGAGACGCTTTCCGAGACCCCGGCCGTGTGCGTGGAGCCCTGATCCGAGCCCTGCGCCGGCCGGAACGGCGCGAAGTAGCGGACGGTCTCCTCATGCTTCGGCGACAGGAACAACTGCTTGGTCGGCCCCTCCTCGACCAGCCGGCCCTCGAAGAAGAAGGCGGTCCGGTCACCGCTGCGGGCGGCCTGCGCGAGGTCGTGGGTCACCATGATCACGGTCAGCCGGTCGGCGAGCGATCGGATGAGTCCCTCGATCTTTTCGGTCGTGGTCGGGTCCAGCGAGGAGGTGGGCTCGTCGAGCAACAGCACGTCCGGGTTGACGGCGAGCGCGCGGGCCAGGCACAACAACTGCTGCTGGCCACCGGAGAGCCGGAACGGGGAATCGCCGAGCCGATCCTTGACCGCGTCCCACAGGCCGACCTCGGTGAGCCGGGCCTCGGCGACGTTCTTGAATTCCTTGCGCGGCGCCATTTTGTGCGCGCGCACGCCGGCCACGACGTTGTCCATGATCGACATCGGGAACGGATTGGGACGCTGGAACAGCATGCCGACGCTGCGGCGAAACTCCATCAGGTCGCGGTCGGCGAAGATGGTGCGCCCGCCCAACAGGACGTCGCCGCTGTGCCGGAAACCGGAGACCTTGTCGTTCATCCGGTTCAGGGTGCGCAGGAAGGTGGTCTTGCCCGACCCGGTCGGCCCCAGCAGGGTGGTGACGGAACGGGCGGGGAAGTCGAGACTGACCTGCTCGAGGACCGTTTTGGGGCCGAACCCCAGGGTGAGGTCGACAGCCCGCATGAGCTGGCCGCCATCGGCGACAGGAGCCGCAACTGCGGCCGGTAGCTGTTGTTCGCGACGCATTGACAGCCAATGCTACGTGTTTGCGACCGGCACCCGGTCACCGGCCATTAACCTCTTATTCTTTGTCAAGGGTTTGTATATTCGCGATTGGTTAACTTTTGTTGACGATCAAAGGAGTTTCGTGAGGATCGCTCGATCTGGCGTCGCACTGAGCCTGGTGGCCGCCGTCGCCCTCGCGCTGGCGGGATGCGGCGACAACAACTCGTCGTCGGGATCGAACGCCAAGACGGCGCCGGTGGACTGCGGCGGTAAGAAGGTCCTGAAAGACAGCGGCTCGACAGCGCAGCAAAACGCCATCGAGCAGTTCGTCTACGCCTACGTCCGGGCCTGCCCGGGCTACACGCTCGACTACGACGCCAACGGATCCGGCGCCGGCGTGACCGAGTTCCTCAACAACCAAACCGATCTCGCCGGGTCCGACGTCCCGCTGGATCCGTCCACCGGTCAGAACGACCGGGCGGCCCAGCGGTGCGGCTCGCCGGCCTGGGATCTGCCCACGGTGTTCGGGCCGATCGCGGTCACCTACCACCTCACCGGGGTGAACGGGCTGAAACTGGACGGGCCCACCGTCGCGAAGATCTTCAACGGCACCATCACCAAGTGGGACGATCCGGCGCTGAAGGCGATCAACTCGGGCCTCAACCTGCCGTCGACGCCCATCACGGTCATCTTCCGCAGCGACAAATCCGGTACCACCGCCAACTTCCAGAAGTACCTCGACGGCGCGTCCGACGGCGCCTGGGGCAAGGGCGACAGCGAGGTGTTCAACGGCGGCGTCGGGCAGGGCGCCAGCGGGAACAACGGCACGTCCGCGCTGCTGCAGAACACCGAGGGGTCGATCACCTACAACGAGTGGTCGTTCGCGGTGGGCAAGCAGCTGACCATGGCTTCGATCATCACCTCGGCGGGCCCGGACGCGGTGCCGATCACCAAGGACTCCGTCGAGAAGACGATCGCCGGGGCGACGTTCAAGGGGCAGGGCAACGACCTGGTGCTCGACACCTCGTCCTTCTACAAGCCGACACAGTCCGGCGCGTACCCGATCGTGCTGGCGACCTACGAAATCGTCTGCTCGAAGTATCCGGACGCGGCGACGGGCACGGCGGTGAAGGCATTCATGCAGGCCGCGATCGGTCCGGGCCAGGAGGGTCTGGATCAGTACGGTTCCATCCCGCTGCCCAGCTCGTTCACGGCGAAGCTGTCGGGCGCGGTCAATGCGATTTCGTGACATGGAGACTCGACGGTGAGCGATAGCGGGCCGGCCTCGCGGGCCGGGTCCTGGTTCGGCCCCTACCGGCTGGTGCGCCTGCTGCGGCAGGGCGGCATGGGTGAGGTGTACGAGGCCGAGGACACCCGCAAGCACCGCATGGTGGCCCTGAAACTGATCTCGCAGCAGTTCTCCGGCAACTCGGAGTTCCGGGCGCGCCTGCAGCGCGAGGCCGATATCGCCGGCCGGCTGACCGAACCACATGTGGTGCCGATCCACGACTACGGCGAGATCGACGGCCGATTCTATGTGGACATGCGCCTCGTCGACGGCGTCGATCTGGGCACGCTGTTGCGCCGGGACGGTCCGCTGGCCGCACCGCGGGCGATCGCCATCATCAGCCAGGTCGCCGCCGCGCTGGACGCGGCCCACGCCGTGGGGGTGACGCACCGCGACGTGACACCGGGAAACATCCTGATCACCGGCAGCGACTTCGCGTACCTGGCGGATTTCGGAATCGCCCGGGCCGCAACCGATCCGGGGTTGACCCAGTTCGGGACCGCGATCGGCACGTATTATTACATGGCCCCGGAACGATTCACCGACGACACCGTCACCCACAGCGCCGACATCTATTCGCTCGCCTGTGTTTTGAGTGAATGCCTGACCGGCTCGCCGCCGTACCGGGCCGACACGATCGAACGGCTGGTCGCCGCGCACCTGACGAAGACGCCCCCGTCGCCCAGCCAACTGCGCCCCGGCGCGTTTCCGCCCGCTTTGGATCAGGTGATCGCCAAGGGCATGGCCAAACGTCCCGAGGAGCGCTACCGCACCGCGGGCGAATTCGCCGCCGCGGCCCATGACGCGCTGACCACGTCCGAGCAGCGCAAGGCCACCACGATCCTGCGGGAGGGGGAAAACGCCGTCCAGCGTGCGGAGGCGTCGGGCCCGCTCCCCGGGCGCGAGCCGCCCTCATGGCCCAGCGCCGAGACCATGGCGGGTCCGGTGGCCCCGAGGACGGGCGGCACCGGTTGGTCGGAGCGCTCCGGCCATAACCCGTCACTGATTCGCCCCGCCCCAACGACGACATTCGGCCACACCTACGGGTCCGGGCCGGACTTCAGGAGGCCCCCCGTGCCAATGGACCCCAAACGCAAACAGTGGATCATCGTCGGCGCCATCGCGCTCGTCGCCCTCGTCGCGTTCATCCTGGCGGTCGCCGGTTACCTGTCCACGCGGTCCTCGGGGCCGGCAGAGCAGGCATCGGGCCAAAGTGTGTTGCCGTTCAACGGCATTGACTTCCGCCTGTCCCCGGGCGGGGTGGCGCTGGACAGCGCCGGCGACGTCTACGTCACCAGCGAAGGCATGTACGGCCGGGTGGTGAAGCTGACGGCCGGTTCGAACGCCACGACGGTGCTGCCGTTCCACGGGCTGTATGAGCCACAGGGTCTGGCCGTCGACGGTGCGGGCACGGTGTACGTCGCCGACTTCAACAACCGGGTGGTCAGCCTGGCCGCGGGCTCCAACGACCAGAAGGTGCTGCCGTTTTCGGGTCTGAGCTATCCCGAGGGCGTCGCGGTCGACAGCCAGGGCAACGTGTACGTCGCCGACCGCGGTAACAGCAGGGTGGTGAAGCTGGCGGCGGGATCCAAGACCCAGACCGAGTTGCCGTTCACCGGACTCAAGAATCCCGATGGTGTCGCCGTCGACGCCGCGGGCACCGTGTACGTCGCCGATACCGACAACAACAGGATCGTGAAGCTCGACGCCAATTCAAATACCCAGGCGGAGTTACCCTTCCAGAACATCTCTGTGCCGTGGGGCATCGCGGTGGACAACAGCGGCACCGTCTACGTCACCGAACACGACAAGAGTGACGTGCTGAAGTTCCCGGCGGGCTCGAACGCGCCGACCGTCCTGCCGTTCAACGGGCTCAACACGCCCCTGGCGGTGGCGGTCGACAAGGACCGGAACGTCTACGTCGCCGACCGCGGCAACGACCGGGTGGTCAAGCTGACGCCGTGAGGCTCACGATGCGGGTTGCGGTGCGCCCAGATACTCCTCGGTGTGCTGCCCGAGGGCCGGGGGAGGATCGGTGGCGTCAGCGTCGAAGCTGGAATACCGTGCCGGGGTGCGGATTACGGTGACCGCGTCCTCGCCCTCGCCGACCGGCAGGGCGAGCTCGTTCTCGGCGAACAGCGCGGTGCCGACCACCTGCTTCCAGGTGTAGGCGTGGCAGGCCATCAGGCCGCCCTCCTGGAGCAGCCGGACCCATTCGTCGGCGGTCTTGGCGGCCAGCGCCTTCTCGAGTTCCTCGGTGAGCTCCGGATAGTTGAGCGCGCGGGCGCGCTGGTCGATGAACCGTTCGTCGTCGCGCATGTCGGGGCGGCCGATGATCTCGCACAGCTTGTCCCAGTGCTTGGGCACGTACGCGCTGATCACCAGGTAGCCGTCGGCGGCCTTGAAGGCGTCCGACGGCTGGGTGGCGAACCCGACGCCCTTGCGCCGCTTGGGTTTTGACGTGGAATCGGACGGCTTGGGTTCCGCGTTCGGCTTGTTCAGGTGGATGGTCAGCTGGCTGGCCTGCAGGCTGATCGCGACGTCGTACATGGCGACGCGCACGACGTCGGCTACCCCGTGGCGCTCGCGGTTGAGCAGCGCGGCCAGCACCGCCTGCGCCAGCACGTGACCGCTGGCGGCGTCGACGAGCTGGAACGGAATGATCTGGGGTTTGCCGCTGGGCGTCGGCATCCCGGTCGTCATGCCCGATTCGGCGGCGACCATCAGGTCCACGCCGGGCCGGCTGCCCTCCGGGCCGTTGCCGCCGTAGGCTGACAGGCGCGCGTAGACGAGTTGGGGGTTGCGGGCTTGCAGCTCGTCGGGTCCCAGGCCCATGCGTTCCATCACCCCGGGCCGAAACCCTTCCAGCACAACGTCGGCGGTGTCGACCAGTCGCATGATCTGCTGCTTGGCCTCGTCGCTGCGCAGGTCCGCCATCACCGACTTCTTGCCCCGGTTGTGGGGCAGGAACAGGGTGGCCAGCGGCGGGCGGCCGGGCAGGACCGCGGTGATGTGGCGGGCGGCCTCGCCGACGGGTGCTTCGACCTTGATGACCTCAGCCCCCAGGTCGGCCAGCACCTGGCCTGCCATCGGCCCGGCGATGTTCTGGGTGAAGTCGAGAACCCGGAATCCGTCAAGCGGCTTGGGCGGCTTGCTGTTTGGCACGGTGTCTGCCTTCCTTTTAACGCGCCGCGTTGAGCACCGCGGTGCAGTAGTAGTTCTGGGCGAAGGGTGCCTCGGGGTCGGTCGACTGCAGCGGCAGCCCGGCGTTGGCCAGCAGCTGGTTCAGCGGGGTGCGCGCCGGTTGCCAGCCCCGCTGCTGCAGATAGGCCGCCACGTCATTGCGCGGCCCGGGGAACCCCAGATCGCCCAGCGCGATGTCGAGGCCGCGCTGCCGCCACTTTTCGCTCGCCGCGTTCAGCGCGTCCCCGCTGGCGCCGGTGTTCGCGAAGACCTCGGCCATCAGTTGGCTGCCATCGGCGGACAGCGCGGTGATGTTGTCCAGCAACCGGTCCTGGGCCTCGGGCGGCAGGAAGCCGATCAGCCCCTCGGCGGCCCAGGCGGCGGGCCGCCCGCTGTCGAACCCGGCCCCGCGCAGCGCCGACGGCCAGTCGTGGCGCAGGTCGACCGGGACGGTGCGGACCTCGGCGGTCGGCCGGGCGCCGAGTTCGGCGATGGTGGCGGCCTTGAATTCGAGGACCTGCGGCTGGTCGATCTCGAACACCGTGGTGCCCGCGGCCCAGGGCAGCCGGTAGGCGCGCGCATCCAGGCCGGAGGCGAGGATGACCACCTGGTGGATGCCGGCGGCCCCCGCCTCGGCGAAGAACGCGTCGATGTAGCGGGTGCGGGCGGCCATCATGTCGGTCATGCGCTGCATGCCCCACGCGGCGCCGGGCTCGTCGACGTCGTCGGCGTCGAGTTCGCCGGCGGCCCACCGGGTCATGAAGTCGACACCGACCGCGCGCACCAGCGGCTCGGCGAACCGGTCGTCGATCAGCCCGTCCCGGGTGGCCCGGGCCCGTCCCGCGGCCACCATGGTGGCGGTCGCCCCCACGCTGGTGGCCAGGTCCCAGGTGTCGTCGTCGGTGCGCGCCATCGCGGAATTCCCTTCGGGTCTACTGGTTAGCAACAATAACTACCCGCGCCGGGCCGCGGCCCGCGGGCCGCGCCGCGCCGCGACACAGATCGATCACGGCCGGGTGTTGCGGCACCGGCCCCGCCGTGCGCTCGCTAACCTGGCCCAATGACCACTTCGGTTGCCCTCGCGCGGGAATGCACCGCCGCGCACGACGCCGAATTCACGCGCGGCGCCGCATGGGCACGCCGGCTGGCGTGGATCAGCCTGGCCGTCGTGCTCGTCGAGGGCGTCGTCGGGCTGTGGCAGGGGTTCTCGGTCGGCTCCATCGCCCTGACCGGATGGGCCCTCGGTGGGGCGTCGGAGGCGCTGGCCAGCGCGATGGTGGTGTGGCGGTTCAGCGGTGCGCGCACTTTTTCCCACACCGCCGAGCGGCGCGCGCAACGCGGCGTCGCGGTGTCGTTCTGGCTGACCGCCCCGTACATCGCCGCCGAATCCATCCGCGAGCTGGCCGGTGACCACCGCGCCGAGACGTCGGTGATCGGCATCGCGCTGACCGCCCTGGCCCTGCTGCTCATGCCGGTGCTGGGCCGGGCCAATCACCGGCTGGGTGCGCGGTTGGGCTCGGGAGCCACCGAGGCCGAGGGCATCCAGAACTACCTGTGCGCCGCCCAGGCCGCCGGCGTGCTGATCGGCCTTGCCGCGACGGCGCTGTGGTCGAGCGCATGGTGGATCGACCCCGCCGTGGGGCTCGCGATCGCCGGTGTCGCCGTGTGGCAGGGCGTGCGCGCTTGGCGCGGCGAGCAGTGCGGCTGCTAGCTTCCGCCGCGCTCACCGCTGTCGCTCGGTGACCCGCTGCGCCCGGCTTCGCCGCGCTGGCGATCACCGTTGTCGGGCGGCACATCCAGCCGATATCTGATAAGCCGGGAGCTGTTGGCCACCACCGCCACCGACGACGCGTTGTGCAGGATCGCCGCCAGCACCGGGGACAGCGCGCCGCCCGCGCCGATGATCAGCCCGGCGGCGTTGACGGCGATGGACATGCTGTAGTTCTCCCGGATGACGTCGACGGCGCGGGCCCCCAGGTCCCGCACGTCGAGCAGGCGGTGCAGGTCGTCGTTGGCCAGCGCCACGTCGGCGGTCTCCACCGCGACGTCGGTTCCGGCCAGCCCCATGGCGATGCCGATGTCGGCGGCCGCCAGCGCGGGGGCGTCGTTGATGCCGTCGCCGACCATGCCGACGATGAAGCCCGCGTCCTGCAGTTCGCGCACCGCCGCGAGCTTGTCCTCCGGCATCACCTCGGCGCGCCACTCGTCGATCCCGAGTTCGCCCGCCACCACCTCGGCGATGTCCGGGTGATCGCCGGTGAGCATCACGATCCGGCGAATGCCGTTGGCGCGCAACTGCTTCAGCACGTCGGCGGCCTCCGGCCGCACCTCGTCGCGCAGGCTGATCAACCCCACCAGCTTGCCGTCGACCGCCAGCAGCAGCGGCGTCTCGGCCTCGCGGCGCAGCCGGTCCACCCATTCCGACGCCTTCTTGGACACCCGGACCTTTTCGGAACGCAGCAGCCCGGGGCTGCCCAGCAGCAGGGTGCGGCCGTCGGCCCAGGTCCGCATGCCCAGCCCGACCAGCACCTCACACTCCTCATGCGGCGGGATGGTGATGTGGCGCTCCTCGGTGGAGCGGATCACCGCCTCGGCCAGCGGGTGGCGGGAGTGGATCTCCGAGCTGGCCGCATAGGCCAGCACCTGCTCGGGCTGCCAGTCCTTGTGCAGCGCAATGATATTGGTGACCACCGGCCGCCCGACTGTGAGCGTGCCGGTCTTGTCGAACACGATCGCGTCCACCCGGCCGGCCTGCTCGAGATGCGAGCCGCCCTTGATCAGAATCCCGCGGCGCGCGCCGTTGCCGATCGCCGCGCTGATCGCCGTCGGGGTGGCCAAACCCACCGCGCACGGGCAGGCGATGAGCAGCATCGTCATCGCCCGGCGGACGTCACCGGTGACCGCCAGCGTGATGGCCGAGACGATGAACGAGGTGGGAACGAAACGGCGAGAGAAGTTTTCGCCGACGGTCTGGATCGGCGCCCGGTCGTGCTGCGCCTCTTCGACCCGGGCGATGATGCGCCCGATGGTGGTCTGATTGCCGACCGCGCTGGCCCGCACCACCAGCCGCCCGCGCACCACCACCGAACCGGCGTGCACGTGCGCGCCCGCCACGATGCTGACCGGAAGGTTCTCCCCGGTGATCGCGGACTGGTTGACGACGGCCTCGCCGTCGACCACCTCGCCGTCGACCGGGATCGCGACGTGGTCGTGCACCACGACCTCGTCGCCGATCTGCACGGTGTCGATCGGCACCTGCACCTCGTTGCCGTCGTCGAGCCGGAGCCATGCCGTGTCCTGGTTGCCGCGCAGCAGCTCCGAGATGGCCCGCCGGGTCCGTCGCAGCGTCAGGTCCTGCAGGTACTCACCGATGTTGAGCAGCCACAGCACGGTCAGCGCGACGACGTTCTCCCGCAGCACCAGGCTCGCCACGGTCGCCGCGGAGACCAGCGCGTCGGTCCCGGCCCTGCCGGAGCGCAATGAGCGCAGGGCGCCGCGCAGGAAGGGATAGCCGGTGAAGACGGTGACGCCGGTGGCGAACAGCCGGCCGCTGGGGCCGAGCAGCGGCGGCCGGGCGAACACGTAGCGGCGCACCCCGAGCAGGCCGAGCGCCGCGCCGCCGATCACCATGCGCAGCACGTCGGCGTTGCGGATCTCGGAGGAATGCGGCGCGCGGACCGGGATCAGCTCGGCGGCGACGTGTGCCGCGTCGCCGATGGCCGCGAGCACCGAGGACCGGTCGCAGCGCCGGGGCGAATACCAGACGACCACCGATCCGGTGCGCGGGTAGGCGTGCACCACGCGCACGCCCTCGCACTTGGCGACGGCCTCCTCGACCGCGACGGCGCGCCGCGAATCGGCGCGCACCCAGGTGACCGAGACCCGCATGCGCCCGGCGGCATCCGAAATCACCTGCAGCGCAGGGTCATTCGCCCGTGCCTCGTCTGCAACGTCGGGGACTAGGGCTAGGTCCATCGTGGCGATCAGTGCTCGTGGTCGTGGGTGTCGGCGATCGACGGCGTGGGCGCCTCCTCGCCGATGCGCTCGCGGGCCTCGGCCATCACGTCGGCGAGGCGCAGGCGCGCCGACTCGGCGGCCTCCTCGGCCCTGCGGGTGCCGCGGAGCCCGAGCTCGGCGCCCTTCACCGCGGTCTCGTGCAGCGGCGCCTTGGCCACGGCCTTGCGCACCACCTCGTAGGCCGTCACGCCGACCAGCCCGGTGACGACCGTCCCTGCCGCCTTCGCCAAGAGCCCGTACACCGCCATCACCGCAACCTTCCTCGTCGTCTCAGCGTTTAGCCCATGTCCGCTCGACGTTAACATCGAAATATTGCGATATCAATATGTATCGACGGCGGTGGCCCCGCCGGGCGGGTTACAGCACCCGGGTGACCTTTTCGGTCTCGATGCGGCGCGACTGCGCGTCCGGATCGGCGTTGGCCACCTGCACCAGCGAGGCGCCGACGGCCATGAGCGCCAGCAGGCCGTCCACCAGCTCGGCGGGGTCGGTCCACGGCTTACCGGACAGCACGCGGTCGCTCGACGTCAAACCCCTTGTCGCCGCGGAGGTTTGACAGTCCGCAAGCACCTCGTCGACCGGGCGCCCACCCAGCGCCGGGCCCGGGCGCGGTTCGGGAACGATCTGGTCGCCGTGCACCCGCACCGCGGTGGCGTAGTCGGTCACGCCGATCGGCAGGTCGGGCGCGGGGCGGCCGAACGCGTCGAGCGACAGCACCGCGACCTCGCCTCCCGCCACCGCGTCGTCGGCTTCGTCCAGCCTCTCGATGGTGCAGAGCGCCAGGTCGGCCGGGCCCGCCAGCACCGCCTCGGCGCCGATCCACCACACCCCGAACAGCACGGCCGCCGTCTGCCAGTGCGCGGGCAGCAGGATTGCGACGCGGCTGGCCGGCCCGGCCCCCAGTTCGTCGCGCAACAGGTTGCCCGTCTTGGCGGCCCAGTTGGCCAGCGTCACCCCGGACAATTCGATGCGCTCGCCGGTCGCGTCGTCGTAGTACGTGATCCGCGGGCCGACCGGGTCGGACCGCAGCATCGGATCGAGGATGGCACCGCTCAGCGTGCTCAGTTGATGCACGGGTCGTTAGTTTATGCACTCCGGCTTGTCGGAACCGGCGGTCAGGATCGGCGACGGCGGGGGAGCGCCCGCGTTGGCGGTCACCGCGCCGGCGGTGGACACCCGGGCGGGCATGATCGATTCGGTGCCGGACAGGCCCGAGCCCGGCCCGCTGTAGTCGTTGGCCAGCACCACCCGCACCGCGCCCGGCGCCAGTGAGGTGTCGGCGATCACCGGCAACCCGCCCAGTTCCTTGGCGACCTCTTTTGCCCCCATGTCGTCGCTCTTGGCGGCGCGGACCTGGCTGGCCTTGACGTGCCCGCCGTCGTTGTTGCCCACCGTGCCGGCGGCAAAGCCCTTGGCGCTCAACACGTCCGACACGGCCGCGGCCAGCCCGTTGATGTCGGTGTCGTTGACGACGCTGGCGGTGGTCTTCGCGGGGGTGTAGGCGATCTCCTCGGTCTTGCCCTGCTCCTGCTCGTGCAACAGGCCGCCGACCCAATCGGCCACCTGGTGCGGGTCCACCCGCACCACGCTCTGCATGCCGTCGTCGCTCCAGCCGGCGCCGTCGAGCACCGGGATGGTGGCGAACGCGACGTTGCCGCCCGCCAGCTTCTGCATCTGCTGCACGAAATCCATCACGTCCCACCCGGCCGAGATCACCACCGAACGCTGCACGGCGGATTCCAGGCGCCGCACCGTGGTGGGGCTGGACAACGTCTTGCCGGAGATGACCCGATGGGCCAGCGAGGCCATCACCACCTGCTGGCGCACCACCCGGTCCAGGTCGCCGCGCGGCAGTTCGTGGCGCTGGCGCACGAAGCTGAGCGCCTCCGGGCCGCTGAGCCGTTGCGGGCCCGCCGGGAAGTCCGCACCCGAAAGCGGTTCGAACACGGGCTCTTTGAGGCAGACGTCGACGCCGCCGAGGGCGTCGGTGATCAGCGAGAAACCGAGCAGGCCGATCTCGGCGTAGTGATCGACGGTGACGCCGGTGAGGTCGGCGACGGTCTTGATCAGCGCCTCGCGGCCGGCCTCGGTGCCCTGGGCGGCCGCATCCGCCGCGGCATCGCCGGCCCTGACCAGGCTGGCGCGTTTGGCTTCCCGGGTCTGGCCGTAGACGCCGTTGATCTTGGTCTTGCCCAGCCCGGGGGCGGCGACGTAGGAGTCGCGCGGGATCGAGATCGCGGTCGCCGACTTCCCGTTGTTGGGGATCCGGATGAGGATGATCGTGTCGGTGTTGGTGGCTTCCTCGTCGCCGGCCTTCAGCGTGTCCAGTTCCTCTTGGGACAGCGGGTTGCCGTGCGCGTCGGTGCGGCTGTCGAGGCCGACCAGCAGGATGTCGATCGCGCCGTCGTCGCCGCCCTTGCCCAGCGAGGGCGCCGACATGTGAAAGATGCCGTCTTCGAAGGACCGGACATTGCTCCACGCGATCCCGGTGCCGACGACGACCGCGAGCGTCAGCACGGTGGTAATCACACGAACCACACGTTGCACAGGCATCCCACTACATTACTTGCGACACATCAGCTTCACGGGTAGCCAATCGCGGCGTGGCCCGCGCCGCCCCGCGATTTCTTGGGCCACGCGCTTTTCTGGGCTTCGCCCGGCCATGCCAAACTCGAACCATGTCAGGCAGGATCGTGATCGCCGGGGCCGGTGGGCAGCTGGGCGGCTATTTGAGCTCGCTGGCGGCAGGTCAGGGCCGGGAGGTCCTGGCATGCGGGTCAGCGCAGTGGGACATCACCGACCCCGCGGCGGCCGAGCGGATCGTGCAGCGCGGCGACGTGGTGATCAACTGCGCGGCCTACACAGATGTCGACGGCGCCGAAACCGACGAGGCCGGCGCCTTCGCGGTCAACGAGGCCGGTCCCGGGCACATCGCGCGGGCCTGCGCGCGGGCCGGCGCCCAGTTGATCCACGTGTCCACCGACTACGTCTTTAACGGCGACTTCGGCGGCGCGCCGCCCCGGCCGTACGAGCCCAGCGACCAAACCGCGCCGCAGGGCGTGTACGCCCGCAGCAAGGTGGCAGGCGAGCAGGCCGTGTTGGCGGCGCTGCCCGAGGCGGTCGTGGTCCGCACCGCCTGGGTCTACACCGGCGGCACCGGCAAGGACTTCGTCGCCGTCATGCGCCGACTGGCCGCCGGGGACGGCCCGGTGGACGTCGTCGACGACCAGATCGGCTCCCCGACCTACGTCGGCGACCTGGCCGCCGCGCTGCTGCAGATCGTCGACGACCGCGTGCCCGGCCCGATCCTGCACGCCGCCAACGAGGGCGCGGTCTCGCGGTTCGACCAGGCCCGCGCCGTCTTCGAGGAATGCGGCGCCGACCCGGCCCGGGTGCGGCCGGTCGGCACCGACCGCTTTCCCCGGCCGGCGCCGCGGCCGGCCTACTCCGCGCTGGCCAGCGGACAGTCCGCGGCGGCCGGGCTGCGGCCGCTAAGGCCCTGGCGCCCTGCGCTTGTCGCGGCCCTGGCCGCCTCGCAAAGCGACGCTGCCAGCGGTGTCGCGGCCGATCGACCGTTACCCTCTACGCGTGACTGACGTTCTGCCGGTCGTGACGGTGACCTATTCACCGGGTCCGCACCTGGAGCGCTTCCTGGCCTCGCTGTCGCTGGCCACGGAGCGCGAGGTGTGCGTGCTGCTGGCCGACAACGGCTCCACCGACGGCACCCCGCAGGCCGCGGTCGATCGCTATCCCAACGTGCGGCTGTTTCACACCGGCGCCAACGTCGGCTACGGGACCGCGGTGAATCGCGCCGTCGCCCAGCTGGACCGCGAGGACGACTGGGTGATCGTGGCCAACCCGGACGTGCAGTGGGGCCCGGGCAGCATCGACGCCCTGCTGGACGCCGCGTCGCGCTGGCCGCGGGCCGGTGCGCTGGGCCCGCTGGTCCGCGATCCCGACGGGTCGGTGTATCCGTCGGCGCGGCATCTGCCCAGCCTGATCCGCGGCGGCATGCACGCGGTCGTCGGGCCGTTCTGGAAAACCAACCCGTGGTCGGCGGCGTACCGCCAGGAGCGGCTGGAGCCCAGCGAGCGCCCGGTCGGCTGGCTGTCGGGGTCGTGCCTGCTGGTGCGCCGGTCGGCGTTCGGCCAGATCGGCGGCTTCGACGAGCGCTACTTCATGTATATGGAGGACGTCGACCTCGGCGACCGGCTCGGCAAGGCCGGCTGGCTGTCGGTCTACGTGCCGTCGGCGGAGGTCCTGCACCACAAGGGCCACTCCACGGGCGGGGACCCGGCCAGCCACCTGGCCGCCCATCACAAGAGCACGTATATGTTTCTGGCCGACCGGCACGCCGGTTGGTTGCGCGCGCCGCTGCGCTGGACGCTGCGCGCCTCGTTGGCGGTACGTTCCCGCCTGATGGTGCGCAGCGCGGTGCGCGCGTCGGGCCGGGCGAAACTGGCGGAAGGGCGACACTGAGGTGGGAACTCCACAAGTCGACGTCGTGATCCTGGTCGGCGGCAAGGGCACCCGGCTGCGGCCGCTGACGCTGTCGGCGCCCAAGCCCATGCTGCCCACCGCCGGGCTGCCGTTCCTCACCCATCTGCTGTCGCGGGTCGCCGCGGCGGGCATCGAGCACGTCGTCCTGAGCACGTCGTACCGGGCCGGCGTATTCGAGGCGGAGTTCGGTGACGGCTCCAAGCTGGGCCTGCAGATCGAATACGTCACCGAGGAGAGCCCGCTGGGTACCGGCGGCGGCATCGCCAATGTCGCCGGCCACCTGCGGCACGACACCGCGATGGTGTTCAACGGCGACGTGCTGTCGGGCTCCGACCTGGGCCAGATGCTCGACTTTCACCGCGCCCAGGAATCCGACGTCACCCTGCACCTGGTGCGGGTGGGCGACCCGCGGGCGTTTGGCTGCGTGACCACCGAGGAGGGCAGGGTCACCGCCTTTTTGGAGAAGACTCAGGATCCGCCGACCGACCAGATCAACGCCGGCTGTTACGTGTTCTCGCGCGAGATGATCGACCGGATCCCGCGCGGCCGTGAGGTTTCGGTGGAGCGCGAGGTGTTCCCCGCGCTGCTGTCCGATCCCGGCGTCAAGGTCTGCGGCTACGTCGACGCCAGCTACTGGCGCGACATGGGCACCCCGGAAGACTTCGTCCGGGGGTCGGCGGATCTGGTGCGCGGCATCGCGCCGTCGCCCGCCCTGCACGGCCACCGCGGCGAGCAGCTGGTGCACGACGGCGCGGCGGTGTCCCCGGGCGCGGTGCTGATCGGCGGCACCGTGGTGGGGCGGGGCGCCGAGATCGGGCCCGGCGTCCGGCTCGACGGCGCGGTGATCTTCGACGGCGCCAAGGTCGAGGCCGGCAGCGTGATCGAGCGCTCGATCATCGGCTTCGGCGCGCGCATCGGCCCGCGGGCGCTGGTGCGCGACGGCGTGATCGGCGATGGCGCCGACATCGGCGCGCGGTGCGAACTGCTGCGCGGCGCCCGGGTGTGGCCCGGCGTGTCCATTCCCGACGGCGGCATCCGCTACTCGAGCGACGTCTGAAGGCGGGGGTGCCTTCGCGTCCCCGAACGTGAAGCCAGCCGCACGCTCGAGGCCGAACGTGAAGCTAGCCGCACACGCGGCGGCTAACGGGCACGCGTGGCCCGCGACACCAGGTACGCCAGCGCGTGATCGGTCCCGGCGGGCAGCGCGTCGGCCGGCCACCAGCGCAGGTCCTCCGACTCGTCGCTGATCGCGATCCGCGCCCCGGCCGGCGCGTGCGCCACGAACTGCAAATCCAGATGGCGGGTGGGCACGCCCAGCGAGCACACCACCGGATGCACGTGCACCGCGGCCAATTCGGGTTCCATGCGCAGCTCGTCGACCCCGGACTCCTCGGTGGCCTCGCGCATCGCCGCGGCGACGATGTCGGCGTCGTCGTCGTCGCAATGGCCGCCCAGCTGCACCCAGCGGCCCAGGCGACGATGCAACGTCAGCAGCACCCGGCCGCCGCTGTGATCGAGCACCAACGCCGACGCGGTGACATGCCCCGGCACGCACTCGCGGCGGCACGCGTCCTCGCGGGCCGCTACGAACGCCAAAACGGCGTGCCGCAACGAATCCTGGCCCGCGTCCGGGGGTTCCCAGTCGGACAGGATCGCGATCACCGACTCCCGCAGGCTCACCGCGAGCCCCGCCGTTTCCTGCGATGGGCCAGCGACGCCCACGCCGCGCGGCAGTCCGCCACGGTCTCGGCCGGCAGTCCCAGCCCGTCGATCAGCACGCGACGGTCGACGAGGTCGAGCGCCTTCTCGATCTCGTTGGCCTTCAACAGCAAATCGACGTCGCCGGCGAGGTCGGGATCGGCGTGTTCGGGCGCGGGAACGGGCAGCTGCTCGGCCTCGCGGGGTTCGAGCTCCAGCACGCCCCCGCCGTAGCTGCGGCCCATGACCTCGGTGAAGGCGAACGTCACGCTGTTGTGGAACACCGCGGCCAGCCCCGCCGGGTCGACGGGGCGCCCGCGGGAGCGGGCGAGGCGCACCCGATGGACGGTGTCGGTACTCGTGGCGCCCACACCATTGACGGTCAACCGCGGCGCCCGGTGAATCTGGCGCAGCAGGAACAGGTCTGGCGCCCACAGCGACGGCGTGCTCCACCAGGGCGTGCGGATCGAGCACTTGTAGCCGCGGTGCACGCCGGCCACCTCCCCGGCGCGGATGTGGGCGATCAACGCGGGATCGGCCGGCTCGCGTGGCGCGTTGAGCAGCCAGCTGCGGTGCGCGGAGGCGACATCGCTTGCCCGGCAATCGGTGTCGTAGATCAGCCCGGACAGCTGGGCGCTGCGCGAGACGAGCGGGACGCAATGCGGCCGCAATCCCCGCTCCCGGGCCTGGGCGTCGGTCAGGGTGAAAAACGCGTTGCGCCCGGTCACGATGCCCACATCCACCTCGGCCAGAGACCCGAGCGGGAGCAAGGCGTCGGAGGCCTTGAGCGCGCGCAGCAGCCGGATCGCGGCGGGGTCCAGAAAGTACTTGGTCCACTTCTCGTTTTCGTGCAGCAGCGCGGGCGCCCATTCGGCGTCCAGGTCCGCCCGCGCCAGCGCGTCGGCGTCGGGCAGGTGCACGGTGCGGATGCGGGCGGGGCCGGGGCCGGTGACGCCGCAGAACAACACGACCTCCTGCAGGATGCCGTCGAACACCAGCCGCTCGAAGGTCAGCAGCGTGATGTCGCGGAATCGGCTCAGCAGAAAGTCGCGCAACGGCGCCGCGTAGGTGACCTGCAGCAGCTCGGCCGGGAGCACCAGGCCCACCCGCCCGCCGTCGCGCACCAACATCGTGCTCGCCACGACGAACGGCACCCACGCGTTGGTCAGCCTGCTCGGCCGCAGGCCCTCGCGCCGCATCAATTCCAGCGCCGGGTCGCGGTGCTGCGGGGCCCAGTTGCCGAACCGGATGTAGGGCGGATTGCCGGCGACGCCGTCCCAGCCGCCGGCCCCGGCTTCAGCGGCGCCGGCCAGCCAGGTGAACAGGCTGTCGGTGTCGACGGGCGCGAACCGGCGGGCCTTGGCCGCCTCGCGCGCGATCAGCTCGACGCCGTGGGCGCGGTCGCTGAGCGCGGCCAGCTCGCGCAGGATCGCGCCGTCACCGCAGGAGGGTTCGACGATCTTGGGGCCGGCCTCGCGAACCCAGCGGGCCAAAAACCGTGCCACCGGCGCGGGGGTGTAGTAGCCGCCGCGGACCTTGTCGGCCGACGCCGCCGCCTTGCCCGCGAAGTTCATGGGCTCAAGTATTACTTGCGGATCAGCAGATCCCCGGGGTCCCCGGCGTCGCGCGGGCCGGCGGGCTCGTCGGCGTAGCCGATGGCGATGGCGCCCAACGGCTCCCAGTCGGCGGGCAGCTCGAGCTCGGCGCGCACCAGGTCGGCGGCGAAAATCGTCGACCCGATCCAGCAGCTGCCCAGCCCGCGCACCGCCAGCGCGACCAGCAGGGCCTGCACGGCCGCCCCGACGGCCACGGTGAACATGGTGTGCTCGGCGTCGGTGCGGGCGGCGTCGGGATAGGAATGCGCGCCGTCGGGAACCAGGACCGGGATGACGACTTCGGGCGCGTCGTAGAGGATCTGGCCGCGCGCCACCCGGCGCTCGATGGCGTCGGCGGGCTTACCGTCGCCGGCGAGGTCGGCGCGCCACTTGTCCTTCATCCGATCCAGCAGCCGGGCCCGCGTGGCCCGGTTTTGCAGCCAGGCGAACCGCACCGGGCGGGTGTGGTGGGGGGCCGGGGCGGTGAGGGCCTCGGCGACGGCCGCCTCCACCAGATCGGCCGGGACGGGCTCGGCGCCGAACCGGCGCACCGATCGGCGCAGCAGCTGCGCTTCGCGGCGGCCCAGGTCGATCGCCTCGGCGGTGCCGAGCCAGAACAGGTCTTCGGTGCCGGGCCGCAGCAGGCGCCGCGCCGTCGAGCCGTCGTCGGTCACGGACAGTCCGCGCACCACCGCCACCGGCATCGCGGTCAATTTGCCCTTGACCAGATCGGCGGCCGCGGCGATCTCGTCGGCGACCGCGACCTCGGTGACCAGCAACTCGTTGCCGTGTTGGTCGAGCGCCCCCGAATAGCCATGCAGCACAGCCAGACCCGCCGCGCCCACCGCCGCGTCGGTCTGGCCGTTGCGCCAGGCGCGGCCCATCGTGTCGGTGATGACGACGGCGACCTCGACGCCGAGCCGCTCGCGCAGCGCGGCGCGCAGCGTGGCGGCGCTGCCGTCCGGGTCGACGGGCAGCAGCGCCAGCTCGTCGCGCCCGACGTTGGAGCCGTCCACGCCCGCGGCGGCCTGGACCAGCCCGATCCGGCTCTCGGTGATCAAGGTCTTGCCCTTGCGGGCCAGCACGCGCACGGCTTCGTCGTCGACCAACTTGCGCCGCAGCCGGTCGCGCTCTTCCGGGTCGCGGGGCGCCGGCACCAGCCGGCCCTCGCATTTGGACACCGCCTTGCTGGTGACCACCACGACGTCGCCGTCGCGCAGCCAGGGTGCCCCGGCGGCGACGGCCGCGCCTAGATCGTCGCCGGGCCGGAACTCGGGCAGACCGGCGACGGGCAGGATCTCGATCGCGGCGGCGGTGCCGTGCTCGCCGGGTGGAGCGTTGTGGGTCACGGCGCCACCCCCGCCAGCTCCAGCCCGGCGCGGACCATCTCGGCGGTCGCCCCGGGGTCGGTCATCACCAGCGGCACCGAGCGCACCGCCACGCCGTCGATGTCGGCTGAGTCGCCTTCGCTCACCAGCCAGCAATCCAGGATGCCGGTGCCCCCACGCGCGCCGTAGTGGCGGCCGACGGCCTCGGCGGTGGACTCGACGCCGATCACCGACAGGCAGGCATCGGCCATGCCGCGCAACGGCTTTCCACCGATGATCGGCGAGTAGCCGACGACCGGGGCCTTCGCCGCGCGCAGCGCGCCGCGGACGCCGGGGACGGCCAGAATGGCGCCGACGCTCACCACCGGGTTCGACGGGGCCAGCAGGATGACGTCGGCGTCGGCGATGGCCGCCGTGGCTTCGGTTGTGGCGGCTGCCTTTTCGGCGCCGACGAAGGCGAAGCTGTGGGTGGGCACCTGGGCGCGGTAGCGCACCCACCACTCCTGGAAGTGGATGGCCCGCCGGCTGCCGTCGTCGGGATCGGTTATCACCACGTGCGTCTCGCAGCGGTCGTCGGTGACCGGCAGCAGCCGCGCGCCCGGTTGCCAGCGGTCGCACAGCGCCGTGGTGATCTGTGACAGCGGGTAGCCGGCGTTGATCATCTGGGTGCGCACCAGGTGGGTGCCCAAGTCGCGGTCGCCGAGTCCGAACCAGTCCGGCTGCACCCCGTAGCGCGCCAATTCCTCTTTGGCGTGCCAGGTTTCGTCGCGGTGCCCCCACCCTCGCTCCGGGTCGACACCTCCACCTAAGGTGTACATGCAGGTGTCCAAATCGGGGCAGACTCGCAGTCCGTGGATCCAGGCGTCATCGCCAACGTTGACGATCGCCGTCAGCTCGTGACTGCCGGCTTCCGTGTCTGGGCGCCGTAGCGTGTGAAATTGACCCAGTCCGAACAACTGTTGAACCCCCAGCAGGAAGCGGGCGCCGCCAACCCCACCGACCAGAACGGTGACCTTCACTTGAGCCTCACACAGCACGACAGTACTGCCCGTCGACAGCGCGGTGGCGGGCCCGTCGGGGCTGCCTCAAAGTTGGGCTTCCCCACCACTTGTGGGGAAGTTGGGGGCTATGTGATCGACACGCCGACGGCCCAAAGCAACAGAAACGCCGAAATTCGATCACGAGATGGTATGGAAATTCGCCGAAGTGCTTGACCCGGCAGATCAACCCGTGTCTAATCACATCAGTGTCATTTCCCGGTTGGCCGGCCGACTCCGGTGTCGCAGACCGAGATTCGATCACTTGTTCGAATTGTCTGTACATCAGAACAGTGGGAATCAAACACTCTCTCTCCAATCAAGCTGAGGAGGCGGACGACCGTATGTCTTACGAAACTTTTCGAGGCGCCATGGCGAGCACGCCGCACACCCCGATCGACTCGGCGCCGGACCGTCCCGCCCGGCCGCACCTGACCGTGGTTCCTGATGCGCCAGTCGCATTCGAGCCCGAGCCGTTGCCGGCGCCCGTCGCCGACCAATGGCAGGACCGAGCGCTGTGCGCCCAAACCGACCCCGAAGCCTTCTTCCCGGAAAAGGGTGGGTCCACCCGCGAGGCCAAGAAGATCTGCCTGGGCTGCGAGGTGCGCCACGAGTGCCTCGAGTACGCGCTC
Organism: Mycobacterium sp. NTMscope_MAC_12; assembly: GCF_976985675.1. NCBI lineage: Bacteria > Bacillati > Actinomycetota > Actinomycetes > Mycobacteriales > Mycobacteriaceae > Mycobacterium > Mycobacterium sp. NTMscope_MAC_12. Next base: position 4,201,711 of record NZ_CDRJYY010000001.1, on the reverse strand, counting down.
GAGCATGACGAGCGCTTCGGCATCTGGGGCGGTCTGTCCGAACGCGAGCGCCGCCGCCTCAAGCGCGGCATCATCTAAACGCCGCGCACCGTAGTTATTCGTCGTCGATCGTCGGATCGATGACCGACGGTTCAACGTCGAGATAGATGGCCACCTGGGCCACCAGGATCTCGTGCAGCAAGTCGCCGAGTTCGACTGTGTCCTTGGCCCTTCGCTCAATTGGCTTGCGGAACAGCACAATTCGCGCCCGCGTGGAGTTGCCGCGGATGTCGACACCGGCCGGGATCAACCTGGCCAGGGGGATCGGTCCGTCGGCGATCACCTCGGGTGGCCACTGCACGCTCTCGGGATCCTTGGCCGCGATCCGCGGAATCTCATCGACCGCCACGTCGAGCTCGGTCAGCCGGTCCTGCCAGTTCCGCTCGATGGGTTCGTAGGCCTCCAGCACCGCCATGTCGAACCGCTCGGCGCGGCTGCGCCACCCCGGCACGCTGGGGGGCAGCAGCGGGCCGCGCATCTCGCGCCCCCTGCGGAAGAGTCGATGGGTGACCGGTCGGCGCGGAGCCGATCCGTCCGAAAACCGATCTCTTCGCGGGGAACTGCGCGAATCGCCCACGCGCCGATGGTAACGGTTGCACATCGGCGCCCGTCCGGTTGCGCGTGTCCGGCGCTTGGGCGGCGTTTGTGCACGATAGCCTTTCGAACGTGAACGTTCCCCGTCGCTGTTGCCGGCCCGGGTGCCCGCACTATGCCGTGGCGACCCTAACGTTCGTCTATTCGGACTCGACGGCAGTCGTCGGCCCGCTGGCGACCGCTCGGGAACCCCATTCTTGGGATTTGTGCGTCAACCACGCCGGCCGCATCACCGCTCCCCGCGGATGGGAGCTGGTGCGCCATGCCGGTCCCCTTGTTTCCGAGCCCAATCACCCCGACGACGACGACCTTGTCGCGTTGGCCGACGCGGTCCGCGAAGGTGGTTCCGGGGAGCGCGGCGCGCCGTACGGCGGCACCGTCTCGCCCGTGAACGGCTTCGCGGACCCGCACATCCACCACGGCGGCTCCCAGGCCACCGCGCCCAGCAGCAGTGTGCTCGCCCCGCCGGAGCATCGGTCGGGGCGGCGCCGCGGGCATCTGCGCGTGTTGCCCGACCCGGCCGACTAGGCGGGTCCTGGCCAATCCGCCCGCACCGCGGCTCGTGTTCTCTTTCGCCCGATAGGCTGACGGCCAAGAGTTCACGTCGTCAGGAGTCCCGCATGTCTCGGCCCGCCGCGACTGTCCACCGTGTCGTCAAGGCTTACGACGTGCGTGGTCTAGTCGGCGAAGAGCTCGACCAGCCGCTGGTTACCGATCTGGGCGCGGCCTTCGCCCGCCTGATGCGCGCCGAGGGCGCCCGCCAAGTCGTGATCGGCCACGACATGCGCGACAGTTCGCCCACCCTGGCCGCCGCGTTCGCCGACGGCGTCACCGGCCAGGGTCTCGACGTGGTGCGCATCGGTTTGGCGTCCACCGATCAGCTCTACTTCGCCTCCGGGCTGCTGGACTGCCCGGGCGCGATGTTCACCGCGAGCCATAACCCGGCCGCCTACAACGGAATCAAGCTGTGCCGGGCGGGGGCCAAACCCGTGGGCGCCGAGAGCGGGTTGCGCGTCATCGCCGACGACGTCATCGCCGGCGTCGAGGGCTCCGCGGGCCACGACGGCCCGCCCGGAACGGTCACCGACCGCGACGTGCTGGCCGACTACGGGCAATACCTGCGGTCCCTGGTGAACACCTCCGGGCTGCGCCCGCTGCGCGTGGCCGTCGACGCCGGCAACGGCATGGCCGGTCTGACCACCCCCGCGGTGCTCGGCCCGATCGGCTCGATCACGTTGTTGCCGTTGTACTTCGAGCTCGACGGCTCCTTCCCCAATCACGAGGCCAACCCGCTCGAACCCGCCAACCTGGTGGACCTGCAGACGTTCGTGCGCGAGACCGGCGCCGACATCGGGCTGGCCTTCGACGGGGACGCCGACCGCTGCTTCGTGGTCGACGAGGGTGGCAACCCCGTGTCGCCGTCGACCGTGACCAGCCTGGTGGCCGCGCGCGAGCTGGGCCGCGAGATCGGCGCGACGATCATCCACAACGTGATCACCTCGCGCGCGGTGCCCGAACTGGTCAGCGAGCGCGGCGGCACACCGCTGCGCTCGCGGGTGGGGCACTCCTATATCAAGGCGCTGATGGCCGACACCGGCGCGATCTTCGGCGGCGAACATTCGGCGCACTACTACTTCCGCGACTTCTGGGGCGCCGACTCCGGGATGCTGGCGGCGCTGTACGTGCTGGCCGCGCTCGGCGAGCAGGACCGCCCGCTGTCGGAGCTGACCGCGGACTACCAGCGTTACGAATCGTCCGGCGAGATCAACTTCACGGTGGCCGACGCCGCGCAGTGCACGGAGGCGGTGCTGAGGTCGTTCGGCACCCGCATCCACTCCCTCGATCACGTGGACGGCGTGACGGTGGACCTCGGCGACGGCAACTGGTTCAACCTGCGCAGCTCGAACACCGAGCCGTTGCTGCGGCTCAATGTGGAGGGCCGCACCGCCGAGGACGTCGGCGCGATGGTCGCCCAGATCAGCGCCGAAATCGCCGCGCAGACGTCGCGCGCCGGGGCCACCCCGTGAACGCCACCCGGGCGGTCGATCTCGAAGACACCGAAGGCCTGCTGGCCGCCGACCGCGACGGCCTGCTGCGGGCCGCGTCGTCGGCCGGCGCGCAGGTGCGCGCGGTCGCCGCCGCGGTCGAGGAGGGCGCGCTGGACCCGCTGCGGGCCGAGGACCGTCCGCGCAGCGTGATCTGGGTGGCCGGCCGCGGCACCGCCGAGACCGCCGGGACGATGCTGGCCGCGACGTTGGGTTCGGTGACGTCCCAGCCGTTCACGCTGGCCGCCGAGGCGCCCCCGTGGGCGGGCCCGCTCGACGTGCTGATCGTCGCGGGCGACGATCCCGGCGACCCCGCGCTGGTCGCCGCCGCCGCGACCGGGGTGCGCCGCGGCGCGCGGGTCGTGGTGGTGGCGCCGTATGAGGGCCCGCTGCGGGATTCCACCGCAGGCCGCGTGGCGGTGCTGGCGCCCCGGCTGTGGGTTCGCGACGAGTTCGGGCTGTGCCGGTATCTGGCCGCCGGGCTTGCCGTGCTGCACGCCGTCGACCCGCGGCCCAGCATCGACCTGGGGTTGCTCGCCGACGAGCTCGACGCCGAGGCGCTGCGCAACAGCGCCGGCCGCGAGCTGTTCACCAATCCAGCCAAGCTGCTGGCCGCGCGGATCGCCGACCGCCAGGTCGCGCTGGCCGGCGACGGCGCCGCGACGCTGGCGCTGGCGCGGCACGGCAGCTCGGTGCTGCTGCGCGTCGCGAATCAGGTGACCCCGGCCACCGGGCTGGCGGACGCGGTGGTCGCCCTGCGCGCCGCGGCCTCGAGTGGCGGGATCGCCGATCCCGACGCCGCCTTGTTCCACGACGAGGAGCTCGACGGGCCGCTGCCGCCGCGGCTGCGGGTGCTGGCGATCATCCTGGCCGACGAGCAGACGGTGGTGGCCGCCAGGACCGCCGGGCTCGACGACGTCTACCTGCTCGCCGCCGAGGATGTGCCCGACGGACCCGGCGGCTCTGCCGGCTCCGGTGTTTCGCCTGCGCTGGGGGGTCCCGGCCGCGCCGAGCAACAGCTGGCAGTATTGGCCGTCCGGCTGGAGATGGCCGCGGTTTACATGCGACTGGTGCGGGGATAGATAGAACAGTGGAACTGCTTCGCGGGGCCTTGAGAACGTACGCGTGGGGTTCGCGTACCGCCATCGCCGAGTTCACCGAACGTCCGGTGCCGGCGGCGCATCCGGAGGCCGAGCTCTGGTTCGGCGCCCACCCGGGCGACCCGGCCTGGCTGGAAACCGACAACGGCGAGATCACGTTGCTCGAAGCGCTCGACGCCGACCCGGAGGGTCAGCTCGGGCCGGGGTCGCGGGCCCGCTTCGGGGACGTGCTGCCCTTCCTCGTCAAGGTGCTGGCCGCCGACGAGCCGCTGTCGTTGCAGGCGCACCCGAGCGCCGCGCAGGCGGCCGAGGGTTACCTGCGCGAGGAGCGGGTCGGCATCCCGCTGACCTCGCCGGTGCGCAACTATCGCGACACCTCGCACAAGCCCGAGTTGCTGGTGGCGCTGCACCCGTTCGAGGCGCTCGCCGGATTCCGCCCGGCGTCGCGCACGATCGAGCTGCTGCGGGCTTTGGCGGTTTCCGACCTCGATCCCTTCATCGACCTGCTCAACGACCAGTCCGACGCCGACGGTCTGCGCGCGCTGTTCACGACGTGGATCACCGCGCCGCAGCCCGACATCGACGTGCTGGTGTCCGCGGTGCTGGACGGCGCGATCGCGTACCTCAGTTCGGGGGCAACGGAATTCGCGGCCGAGGCCAAGACGGTGCTCGAGCTCGGCGAACGCTATCCCGGCGACGCCGGCGTGCTGGCGGCGCTGCTGCTCAACCGCGTCAGCCTGGGCCCGGGTGAGGCCATCTTCGTGTCGGCCGGCAACCTGCACACCTACCTGCGGGGTTTCGCGGTGGAGGTGATGGCCAACTCCGACAACGTGTTACGGGGTGGGCTGACCCCCAAGCACGTCGACGTGCCCGAGCTGCTGCGGGTGCTGGACTTCGCGCCCACCAGCGAGGAGCAGTTGCGGCCGCACATCCGCCGCGAGGGCTTCGGGCTGATCTATGAGACGCCGACCGACGAGTTCGCCGTCGCGCTGCTGGAGCTCGAAGACGAGTACGTCGGCCACGAGGTGGATGCGACGTGTAGCCACGACGGGCCCCAGATCCTGTTGTGCATCCAGGGTTCCACGACGGTGCACGGCAAGTCCGGCTCGCTGACCCTGAAGCGGGGGATGGCCGCGTGGGTGGCGGCCGATGACGCTCCGATCCGGCTGGTCGCGCACGAGCCGAGCAAGCTGTTCAGGGCGACGGTAGGGCTGTAACGGCCGGCCCTGATGGTGGCGACCCGCTTCGCCCGGCTCGTGCCTAGCGCGGCGACCCGCAGCGCCCGGCTTCGCCGCGCTTGCGGTCGCCGCGGCCGCGCGTGCGGTCGCCGCCGCCGCGCTTGCGATCGCCTCGCCGCCGTCTGACGGCCTCGCGTCGCTCGCTCAGCCACAGCCGGGCGTTGTGCGCGATGGCCCGGCCGATGATCCGCGGCGGCGGAACCATATAGAGGCTGTCCAGCAGCGAGAACCGGCGCAAAAACCATTCCGCCAGAACGGGTTCGGTTTCGGCGGCGCCCAGGAACTGGTCGAACAGCGCCCCGGAGGGCCGCCACCACCAGGGAACCGGCCCCGACGTGTCGGCGTGGTGGAAGGTGATGTCGCCGATGGCGTTCATCATCCACACCGGGAAGGTGCTCTTGGCGGTGGCCCGATTGAGCGCCGCGGCCAGTTGATCGTCGGGGCCTTGCAGGGCGCGGCGCAGATGGCCGGCCTGCAAAGAGGTCATCGTCATGCCTTGGCCGTAGGTGGGGTTGAAGCTGGCCACCGCGTCGCCGAAGGCGATGATGCCGCCTGGGAAGCGGTCGACTTTGTCGTAGCGGCGCCAGCGGCTGGCCGGGAAGGCGTGGAAGGCCGGATCGCCCAGCGGCTCGGCCTGTGCCAGCGCCGCGTTGAAGTGGGCGGGAAGCAGTCGCTGGGCCAGCGCCAGCATCTCGGGGAAGGTTCGCGGCGGTTTGACGTCGGCCACGCCGAAGGTGGTGAGGACCCAGGTGCCGTCCTCGTAGCACAGCATGCCCAGCCCCAGGGATTGGTCGTGGGAGGCGCCGGCGACCACGACCTTCTCCGCGATCAGCCCGTCGGGGATGCGGAACTGCTGGGTGGCGTAGTTGATGCCGATGTCGATGGCCTGCTCGACGGGGCGCGCAAATCCCCAGTGCGTCAACCACACCGGCAGCCGGGTGCCCCGCCCCGCCGCGTCGACGACGAGGTCCGCGCGCACGAATTCCGGCTCGCCGTCGGCGGGATCGGCCGGATCCACCAGCACGCCGGTCACCCGTTGCCGCGTGCGGTCGAACCGCGGTTCGGCCACCGAGCGCCGCACGATGATGACGTTGCCGAGGCGCTGAACCCGTCTGCGCAACTGCCATTCCAGGTGCGGCCGGCTGGGCACATAGGCGGTGAATTCGTCGCGCAGGGTTTGCCCGGTGCCCAGGACATGGCCCGCGGCGCCCAGGTGGATGCAATCGGGCCGGTTCTCCAGCTTGGGCACGCCGGCGGCCACCATGCCGTCGAGCAGGCCGGGAAAGAGGTTCTCGAATTCGATCGCCCCGCGCGCCATCAACATGTGCAGGTGCCGGTCCTGGGGCACCGTCGCCCGGTTCGCCGGGACGGCCGGCAACTCGTCGCGCTCGAAGACCGTCACCCGCGCATACGTGTCCGACAGCACCCGCGCGGCGCACAGCCCGGCGATGCTCCCCCCGATCACGACCGCGTGCGCCCGCGTGTTTGCTTTGCTGTCCGGCATCCGTGGGGAGTACCCAGTACTGTGTCGGACCAATGGCTCCCAGCGTTGGGAAAGGGCGGTTGCATGGCCAATCGATGGCGCACGAAGTCGGTGGAACAATCGATCGCCGACACCGACGAGCCGGACACCAAGTTGCGCAAGGACCTCACCTGGTGGGACCTGGTCGTCTTCGGCGTCGCGGTGGTGATCGGCGCCGGCATCTTCACCGTCACCGCGTCGACGACGGGCGACATCACGGGGCCATCCATCTGGTTGTCGTTCGTCATCGCGGCCGGCACCTGCGCGCTGGCGGCGTTGTGTTACGCCGAGTTCGCTTCCACCCTGCCGGTGGCCGGTAGCGCCTACACCTTCTCCTACGCGACCTTCGGGGAGTTCCTGGCCTGGATCATCGGCTGGAACCTGCTGCTGGAATTGGCGATCGGCGCCGCCGTGGTGGCCAAGGGCTGGTCGAGCTACCTGGGCACGGTGTTCGGGTTCGCCGGTGGCACAGTCGAATTCGGGTCGGCCCAGGTCGACTGGGGCGCGCTGGTGATCGTCGCGGGGGTGGCGACGCTGATCGCGCTGGGCACCAAGCTGTCGTCGAGGTTCTCCGCGGTGGTCACCGGCATCAAGGTGTCGGTCGTGCTGTTCGTCGTGGTGGTCGGGGTCTTCTACATCAAGCGCGCGAACTATTCGCCGTTCGTTCCCAAACCGGAAGCCAGCAGCGAGGCCAAGGGCATCGACCAGTCGGTGTTGTCGTTGCTGACCGGGGCGCACAGCAGCCACTACGGCTGGTACGGCGTGCTGGCGGGGGCGTCCATCGTCTTCTTCGCGTTCATCGGTTTCGACATCGTCGCCACCATGGCCGAGGAGACCAAGAATCCGCAGCGCGACGTCCCCAGGGGGATCCTGGCGTCGCTGGGCATCGTGACCCTGCTCTACGTCGCGGTCGCGATCGTGTTGTCCGGCATGGTTTCCTACACGGAACTCAAGACGGTGCGCGGCCGCGGGCAGGCGAACCTGGCGACGGCGTTCACCGCCAACGGCATTCACTGGGCCAGCAAGATCATCTCGATCGGCGCGCTCGCGGGATTGACCACCGTCGTGATGGTGCTGATGCTCGGCCAGTGCCGGGTGCTGTTCGCGATGGCGCGCGACGGGCTGTTGCCGCGCTCGCTGGCGAAGACCGGTTCGCGGGGCACCCCAGTGCGGATCACCGTGCTGGTCGCCCTCGTGGTGGCCGTGACCGCGTCGGTGTTCCCCATCACCAAGCTCGAGGAGATGGTCAACGTCGGCACGCTGTTCGCCTTCGTCCTGGTCTCCGCCGGCGTGATCGTGCTGCGCCGGACCAGGCCGGACCTGGAGCGCGGCTTCAAGGCGCCGTGGGTGCCGGTGCTGCCGATCGCCTCGATCGCTGCCTGCGTGTGGCTGATGCTCAACCTCACCGCGCTCACCTGGGTCCGGTTCGGGGTCTGGCTGGTGGTCGGCACGGCGATCTACATCGCCTACGGCTACCGGCACTCGGTGCAGGGCGAACGCGAGGCCGTCGCGTCCGAGCCCGCCGACACGCTCGAGGCGGACCCCCACAGCCCGGTGCCGTAGCAACGACTTTACAAAACAACGACGTTTGTCTAGACACAAGACGCAAACGCCGGTATTGTCCAATCTCAACGTGGTGTGACTCACAAGGAGGTTGGGCATATGACGACACTCGAACCGCAGGTAGAGCAGGGAACCGGCGCGCCCGTCTGGCGGGACAAGAAGCGCCGCCTGTGGCTGATGGGGCTGATCGCCCCGACGGCGCTGTTCGCGATGCTGCCCCTCGTCTGGGCGCTGAACCGGCTCGGCTGGCACGGCGCCGCGCAGGTGCCGCTGTGGATCGGTCCGATCCTGGTCTACGTCCTGCTGCCGATCCTGGACCTGCGCTTCGGGCCCGACGGCCAGAACCCGCCCGACGAGGTGATGCAGCAGCTGGAGAACGACAAGTACTACCGCTACTGCACCTACGCGTTCATCCCGTTCCAGTACCTCAGCGTGGTCTTCGGCGCCTACCTGTTCACCGCCTCGAACCTGAGCTGGCTGGGGTATGACGGGCCGCTGGGCTGGGCCGGCAAACTGGGCGTGGCGTTGTCGGTCGGGGTGCTCGGGGGCGTCGGCATCAACACCGCGCACGAGATGGGCCACAAAAAGGATGCGCTGGAGCGCTGGCTGTCCAAGATCACGCTGGCGCAGACCTGCTACGGCCACTTCTACATCGAGCACAACCGCGGCCACCACGTGCGGGTGGCCACCCCGGAGGACCCCGCCTCGTCGCGCTTCGGGGAAACATTCTGGGAGTTCTTGCCGCGCAGCGTCTTCGGGAGCCTGCGCTCGTCACTGCGGCTGGAAGCCCAGCGGATTCGCCGGTCGGGCAAGAACCCGTGGAATCCCGTGACGTACCCGTCCAACGACGTGCTCAACGCCTGGGCCATGTCGGTGGTGTTGTGGGGGATCCTGATCGCGGTCTTCGGGCCGGCGCTGATCCCGTTCGTGATCATCCAGGCCGTCTTCGGTTTCAGCCTGCTCGAGGCGGTCAACTACCTCGAGCACTACGGCCTTCTGCGGCAACAGAATTCGAGCGGCCGCTACGAGCGGTGCACCCCCGTGCACAGCTGGAACTCCGACCACGTCGTGACCAACCTGTTCCTGTACCACCTGCAGCGGCACAGCGATCACCACGCCAACCCGACGCGGCGCTACCAGACGCTGCGCAGCCTGGACGGCTCGCCCAACCTGCCCAGCGGGTACGCGTCGATGATCTCGCTCACCTACTTCCCGCCGCTGTGGCGCAAGGTGATGGACCACCGGGTGCTGGCGCACTACGACGGCGACATCACCAGGGTCAACCTGCAGCCGCGGCTGCGCGAGAAGCTGCTGGCGCGCTACGGGGCCCAGGGGGCCCGGGCATGACCGCCTACCGCTGCCCCGGCTGCGACTACACCTACGACGAGGCGAAAGGCGCTCCGCGGGAAGGCTTTCGGCCGGGAACGCCCTTCGCCGACATTCCCGACGACTGGTGCTGCCCCGATTGCGCGGTGCGCGAGAAGGTCGATTTCGAAATCACGACAGCCCGATAGGAGTGAACCGATGAGCGAGGACTACAAGCTTTTCATCTGCGTGCAGTGCGGGTTCGAATACGACGAGGCCAAGGGCTGGCCGGAGGACGGCATCGCGCCGGGAACCCGGTGGGACGACATCCCGGAGGACTGGAGCTGCCCGGATTGCGGCGCGGCGAAAACGGACTTCGAGATGGTCGAGATCGCCCGTTCGTGACCGCCATCGGCGCCGCTGCCCGTCGCGAAAGAACAGATTCCGGCCCGCGAGCCGCTATTGTCGCGGCTGTGAAGCGGATGCCGTACGCCGAGGCGTCGCGCGCCCTGCTGCGCGACTCGGTGCTCGACGCGATGCGGGAGGAGCTGCTGACCCGGGACTGGTCGGCCATCACCCTCTCCGACGTGGCCCGCGCCGCGGGCATCAGCCGGCAGACCATCTACAACGAGTTCGGCTCCCGGCAGGGGCTCGCGCAGGGATACGGCCTGCGCCTGGCCGACCGCCTGGTCGACGCCGTCAACGCCGCGCTAGAGGCCCACGTCGGCGACATCTATGCCGCGTTCCTGCAGGGGTTCCGCGATCTGTTCACCGAGCTGTCGGCCGATCCGCTGGTGATCTCGCTGCTGACCGGCGTCGCCAAACCGGACCTGCTGCAGATCATCACCACCGACAGCGCCCCGATCATCACCCGGGCCTCCGAGCGGCTGACCGCCGCGCTCACGCACAGCTGGGTGGCCACCAGCGACGAGGACGCCGGTGTCCTGGCGCGTGCCATCGTGCGGCTGGCGCTGAGCTACGTGTCGATGCCACCCGAGGCCGACCACGACGTGGCCGCCGATCTGGCGCGGTTGATGACTCCCTTCGCCGAGCGGCACGGCGTCATCAACGTCCCCTGAACGTTCCCTGGCCCGTGCGGCGCGCGGGCGCACGACTACAGTGGCGCAAGAACATACCTAAGCTAATTACCGCTTGGATCCGAGCGAGCCCCTAGACGGCAGGAAAAAGGAAGAGAAGCTATGACGACGACCGAAAACGCACTCACCCCCGAGGTTCGAAACGGCATCGATTTCAAGGTCGCCGATTTGTCGTTGGCGGATTACGGTCGCCGGGACATCGAGCTCTCGGAGCAGGAGATGCCGGGTCTGATGTCGCTGCGCCGCGAGTACCACGACGTCCAGCCGCTCAAGGGTGCGCGCATCTCCGGCTCGCTGCACATGACCGTGCAGACCGCGGTGCTGATCGAGACCCTCGTCGCGCTGGGCGCCGAGGTCCGCTGGGCGTCCTGCAACATCTTCTCCACCCAGGACCACGCCGCGGCCGCGGTGGTCGTCGGCCCGCACGGCACCCCGGAGGAGCCCAAGGGCGTCCCGGTGTACGCGTGGAAGGGCGAGACGCTCGAGGAGTACTGGTGGGCGGCCGAGCAGGTGCTGACCTGGCCCGACGAGCCCGCGAACATGATCCTCGACGACGGCGGCGACGCCACCATGCTCGTGCTGCGCGGGGCGCAGTACGAGAAGGCCGGCGTGGTGCCGCCCGACGAGGAAGACGACTCGACCGAGCACCGGGTGTTCTTGAACCTGCTGCGCAAGCGCTTCGAGACCGACAAGGACAAGTGGACCAAGATCGCCGCGTCGATCAAGGGCGTCTCCGAGGAGACCACCACCGGCGTGCTGCGGCTCTACCAGTTCGCCGCCGCCGGCGACCTGGCGTTCCCGGCGATCAACGTCAACGACTCGGTCACCAAATCCAAGTTCGACAACAAGTACGGCTGCCGGCACTCGCTGATCGACGGCATCAACCGCGGCACCGACGTGCTCATCGGCGGCAAGAAGGTCCTGATCTGCGGCTACGGCGACGTCGGTAAGGGTTCCGCCGAGTCCGTGGCCGGCCAGGGTGCGCGGGTGACCGTCACCGAGATCGACCCGATCAACGCCCTGCAGGCGCTGATGGAGGGCTTCGACGTCAAGCGGGTGGAGGACGTGATCGGCGAGGCCGACATCATCATCACGACCACCGGCAACAAGGACATCATCACCCTCGAGCACATGAAGGCGATGAAGGACAAGGCGATCCTGGGCAACATCGGCCACTTCGACAACGAGATCCAGATCGCCCGCCTGGAGAAGTCCGGCGCCACCAAGACCAACATCCGCCCGCAGGTCGACCTGTGGACCTTCCCGGACACCGGCAAGTCGATCATCGTGCTCTCCGAGGGCCGGCTGCTGAACCTCGGCAACGCCACCGGCCACCCCTCGTTCGTGATGAGCAACAGCTTCTCCAACCAGGTCATCGCGCAGATCGAGCTGTGGACCAAGAACGACGAGTACGACAACGAGGTCTACCGGCTGCCCAAGCACCTCGACGAGAAGGTGGCCCGCATCCACGTCGAGGCGCTCGGCGGCCAGCTGACCAAGCTGACCAAGGAACAGGCCGAGTACATCGGCGTCGACGTCGACGGCCCGTACAAGGCCGACCACTACCGCTACTGAGCCACCAGATCGCCGCCGAGCGTGACACCACAGTCACGCTCGGCGCCGACTGTGACTGTGGTGTCACGTTCGCGGCTCGATAGGCTCGCGCCGTGCTGATCGCGATCGAAGGCGTCGACGGCGCCGGCAAGCGGACGCTGACCGAAGGGTTGCTGTCCGCTTTCGAAGCGGCCGGGCGGTCGGTGGCCACGCTGGCCTTCCCGCGCTACGGGCAATCGGTGACGGCGGACATCGCGGCCGAGGCGCTACACGGCGAGCACGGGGACCTCGCGTCCTCGGTCTACGCGATGGCGACGCTGTTCGCGCTCGATCGCGCCGCGGCGGTCGAGCATCTCGAGGGGCTGCGCCGCGACCACGACGTGGTGATCATGGATCGCTACGTCGCCTCGAATGCGGCCTACACCGCCGCGCGCCTGCATCAGGACGCGGGCGGGCCGGCGGTGGCCTGGGTGCACGGCCTCGAATACCGGCGCCTGGGTCTGCCCGCGCCCGACTGGCAGGTGCTGCTGGCGGTGTCGGCCGAACTGGCCGGGGAGCGCGCGCGCAGCCGGGCCGCATCCGATCCGAGCCGCCCGCGCGACAGCTACGAACGCGACGACGGGCTGCAGCAACGTACCGGCGACGTCTACGCCGGGCTGGCCGCCGCGGGGTGGGGCGGCCCCTGGCGGGTGGTCGACAAGGACGTCGATCCGGGTGGTTTGGCCGCCAGTTTGATCGCCAGATAGCACAAATTTGTCACGATTCGGCCTTATCGGAGAAGAAACGCCCGTGTGGCGCCCCAGTTTTGTCCCGATCTGGTGACACCATGGACTCCATGAGGCAAAGGATTTTGGTCGTCGATGACGACGCTTCGCTAGCCGAGATGCTCACCATCGTGCTTCGTGGGGAGGGTTTCGACACCGCGGTCATCGGTGACGGCACCCAGGCCCTGACTGCGGTGCGCGAACTGCGCCCCGATTTGGTGTTGTTGGACCTGATGTTGCCCGGCATGAACGGCATCGACGTGTGCCGGGTGTTGCGCGCCGATTCGGGCGTGCCGATCGTGATGCTGACCGCCAAGACCGACACCGTCGACGTGGTCCTGGGCCTCGAGTCGGGCGCCGACGACTACATCATGAAGCCGTTCAAGCCCAAGGAGCTGGTGGCCCGCGTGCGGGCGCGGCTGCGGCGCAACGACGACGAGCCCGCCGAGATGCTGTCCATCGCCGACGTCGAGATCGACGTGCCGGCGCACAAGGTCACGCGCAACGGCGAGCAGATCTCGCTGACCCCGCTGGAGTTCGACCTGCTGGTGGCGTTGGCGCGCAAACCGCGGCAGGTGTTTACTCGTGATGTGCTGCTCGAACAGGTGTGGGGCTATCGTCACCCGGCGGATACCCGCCTGGTGAATGTGCACGTCCAGCGTCTGCGGGCCAAGGTCGAGAAAGACCCTGAGAACCCGACCGTGGTGTTGACCGTTCGAGGAGTGGGTTACAAGGCCGGACCTCCGTGACCCACGCACGTCTAGAGCGTCGTAAGGGAGAGCGCCGGCGGTGATTTGGGGCTCCCGGCGACGCACTCGGAGCCGCTGGGGGCGCTCCGGCCCCATGACTCGCGGCATGGGCGCGGTGAGTCGGGCCGTGGCAGTCGCCTGGCGCCGCTCGTTGCAGTTGCGGGTCGTCGCGCTGACGTTGGGGCTGTCGCTGGCGGTCATCCTGGCGCTCGGCTTCGTACTGACTTCTCAGGTCACCAATCGCGTGCTCGACGTCAAGGTCAAGGCCGCCATCGAGCAGATCGAGCGGGCGCGCACCACGGTCGGTGGGATCGTCAACGGCGAAGAGGCGCGCTCGCTGGACAGCAGCCTCCAGCTGGCCCGCAACACGTTGACCTCCAAGACCGACCCGGCCTCCGGCGCGGGGATGGCCGGCGCGTTCGACGCGGTGCTGATGGTGCCGGGCGACGGTCCGCGCGCCGCGACCACGGCCGGACCCGTCGACCAGGTGCCCAATTCCCTGCGCGGCTTCGTCAAGGCCGGGCAGGCGTCCTACCAGTACGCGACCGTGCACACCGACGGATTCTCGGGCCCGGCGCTGATCGTCGGCACCCCGGCGTCCTCGCAGGTGGCCAACCTGGAGCTGTACCTGATCTTCCCGCTGAAGAACGAACAGGCCACCATCCAGCTGGTGCGCGGCACCATGATCACCGGGGGCGCGGTGCTGCTGGTGCTGCTGGCCGGGATCGCGCTGCTGGTGTCGCGCCAGGTGGTGGTGCCGGTGCGGTCGGCCTCGCGCATCGCCGAACGGTTCGCCGAGGGGCACCTGTCGGAGCGCATGCCGGTGCGCGGCGAGGACGACATGGCGCGGCTCGCGATGTCGTTCAACGACATGGCGGAAAGCCTGTCGCGTCAGATCACCCAGCTGGAGGAGTTCGGTAACCTGCAGCGCCGCTTCACTTCTGACGTGAGCCACGAGCTGCGCACCCCGCTGACCACGGTGCGCATGGCCGCCGACCTGATCTACGACCACAGCGCGGACCTCGACCCCACGCTGGCGCGCTCCACCGAGCTGATGGTCAACGAGCTGGACCGGTTCGAGTCGCTGCTCAACGACCTGCTGGAGATCTCCCGGCACGACGCCGGTGTCGCCGAGCTGTCCGTCGAGGCGGTCGACCTGCGTACCACCGTGCAGAACGCGCTGAGCAACGTCGGGCACCTGGCCGAGGACGCCGGCATCGAACTGAAGGTGGACCTGCCGACGCACGAGGTGATCGCCGAGGTCGACACCCGCCGGGTGGAGCGGATCCTGCGCAACCTGATCGCCAACGCCATCGACCACGCGGAGCACAAGCCGGTCAAGATCCGGATGGGCGCCGACGAGGACACGGTCGCCGTCACCGTCCGCGACTACGGGGTCGGGCTGCGGCCCGGTGAGGAGAAGCTGGTGTTCAGCCGGTTCTGGCGCGCGGATCCCTCGCGGGTCCGCCGGTCCGGCGGCACCGGGCTCGGCCTGGCGATCAGCATCGAGGACGCGCGGCTGCACCAGGGCCGGCTGGAGGCGTGGGGCGAACCGGGCGACGGCTCGTGCTTCCGGTTGACGCTCCCGCTGGTTCGCGGCCACAAGGTCACCACGAGCCCGCTGCCCATGAAGCCGATTCCGCAACCCCCGCCCACCGGCCCACAGCACGCGAAAGACCGCACGCGGCAACGAGAGCCGGCCGAGAGGACCCTGTGATGCGGCGGTTGTTGGGCCTGCTGATGCTGGCCATGCTGCTCGCCGGCTGTGCCGGGGTGCCCAGCTCGTCGGCGCCCCAAGCCATCGGCACCGTCGAGCGGCCGGCGCCGTCGAACCTGCCCAAGCCGACCCCGGGCATGGACCCCGACGTGCTGCTGCGCGAATTCCTCAAGGCCACAGCCGATCCGGCGAACCGGCACCTGGCCGCCCGCCAGTTCCTCACCCAGTCGGCGTCGAACTCGTGGGACGACGCCGGTAGCGCGTTGCTCATCGACCACGTCGTGTTCGTCGAAACCCGTGCGGCCGAACGTGTTTCGGCAACGATGCGGGCGGACATCCTGGGCTCGCTGTCCGACATGGGGGTGTTCGAAACCGCCGAGGGAGTGTTGCCCGACCCGGGGCCGATCGAATTGGTCAAGACCTCCGGCGGCTGGCGCATCGACCGCCTGCCCAACGGGGTCTTCCTGGACTGGCAGCAGTTTCAGGCGACGTACAAACGCAACACCCTCTACTTCGCCGACCCGACCGGCAAGACCGTGGTCCCCGATCCGCGTTATGTCGCGGTGCCCGACCACGATCAGTTGGCCACCGAACTGGTCTCCAAGGTGATCGGCGGGCCGCGGCCCGAGATGGCGCACACGGTCCGCAACCTGCTCGCGCCGCCGTTGCGGCTGCGCGGGCCGGTGACCCGGGCCGACGGCGGTAAGAACGGGATCGGCCGCGGGTACGGCGGTGCGCGCGTCGACCTGGAGAAGCTGTCCACCACGGATCCGCACAGCAGGCAATTGGTTGCGGCGCAGATCATTTGGACGCTGGCCCGGGCCGATATCCGGGGCCCGTACGTGATCAACGCCGACGGCGCGCCGCTGGACGACCGGTTCCGCGACGGGTGGACCACCTCCGATGTCGCCGCGACCGACCCCGGCGTGGCCGACGGCGCGGGCGCCGGGCTGCACGCCCTGGTGAACGGCTCATTGGTGTCGCTGGACGGGCAGCGCACCTCGATGGTGCCCGGCGCGTTCGGTCGCATGGGGGATCAGACGGGGGCCGCGTTGTCGCGCAGCGGCCGGGAGGTGGCGTCCGTGGTGACGCTGCATCGCGGCGCCCCGGACATGGCGGCCTCCCTGTGGATCGGCGATCTGGGCGCCGAAGCGGTGCAGTCCGCCGACGGGCACAGCCTGTCGCGGCCCACCTGGTCGCTGGACGACGTGGTGTGGGTGGTGGTCGACGGCAACAACGTGCTGCGGGCGATTCAGGAGCCGGCGTCGGGGCAACCCGCGCGCATTCCGGTGGATTCGGTGGCGGTGGCCACCCGGTTCCCGGGGCCGATCACCGACCTGCAACTGTCCCGCGACAGCACGCGCGCCGCGATGGTGATCGGCGGCCAGGTGATCCTCGCCAGCGTCGAGCAGACCCAGGCCGGGCAGTACGCCCTGACGTATCCGCGGAGGCTGGGCTTCGGGTTGGGCAATTCGGTGGTGTCGCTGTCCTGGCGCACCGGCGACGACATCGTGGTGACCCGCACCGACGCCAACCATCCGGTCTCGTACGTCAACATCGACGGGGTGAATTCCGACGCGCCGGCCCGCGGCCTGCAGATGCCGGTGACGACCGTGGTGGCCAACCCGTCCACGGCCTACGTCGCGGGTCCCGAAGGGGTGCTTCAGTATTCGCCGTCCGCCGACGGTCAGCAGGGCTGGTTGGACGTGCCCGGGCTGACGGTTCCCGGCGCGGCGCCGGTGCTGCCGGGCTGACGGTCGCCGCCATCGGGCTAGCGCCGGCCCTGCTCATGTCGGCCCCGGCCGTCACACTGTCGCCATGCTCGACCTGTTCCTGCCTGCCGAATGCGGCGGCTGCGGCGCCCCGTCGACGCGCTGGTGCGACGCCTGCACCACCGAGCTGGCCGTCAGGCCGGACGAGCCGCACGTGGTGAACCCGCGCATCGACGCGGGCGTCCCGGTGTTCGCGCTCGGCCGCTACGCCAACGCCCGCCGGCAGGCGATCCTGGCGCTCAAGGAACACGGCCGCGCCGATCTCGTCGCGCCGCTGGCGCGCGCACTGGCCCTCGGGGTGCACCGGCTGCTGGCGTGGGGGATCGTCGACACCCCACTGACCCTGGTGCCCGCACCGACCCGGCGTTCGGCCGCACGCCGGCGCGGCGGCGACCCGGTCACCCGGCTGGCCCGCGCCGCGGTGGCGCAGCATCCGGAGATCTCCGTCGCCCAGGCGTTGCGCATCAAGGCCTTGACCCGCGACTCGGTGGGGCTCGGCACGGCCGCGCGCGAACGCAACATCGCGGGCCGGGTCGTGCTGCGCGGCCGGCCGCCGCGCACCGACGTCATGGTCGTCGACGACATCGTCACCACCGGGGCGACGGCGCGCGAATCGGTGCGCGTGCTTCAGGCCGCCGGGGTCCATGTCGTCGCGGTGCTGGCGATCGCCGCCGCGTGAGACTGTGCGACAGCCATGAGGTTGTGAAGAACTCGCAACAGCTCGGCGAAATTAGTGGCATGGGTGGGCGAACACGAGCTAACGTCGGAATCAACATTCATTGACTCACTGGTCGGGATATTCCCAGGTTGAGCCCCACTTGCGGGAAGGGGTGAGTAATCGACACCTCGCACCGGCGGGCAGCCTGCGGCGGTAGCCAGTCTCGAACCGCTCTCACCTCGTCGGCGCATCAAGTCAGCCGGGCACGCAACGCGCGTGCGACGTGTAAAGAGAAACGAGTTGTCACGTATGTCAAGGCTATCCGTGGATTCCGGTCAGATTCTGGACCAACCCTCTTCCATCGCCGATGGGCAAGCCCAACCGACAACCACCGCCGACGTTGTGTTCAAAGGCCGCAACGTAGAAATCCCCGATCATTACCGTCTGTACGTCTCGCAAAAACTCGCCCGCCTCGAGCGGTTCGATCGCTCCATCTACCTTTTCGATGTCGAGCTCAAGCACGCTCCCAACCGGCGGCAGCGCAAATCCTGTCAACGCGTGGAGATCACCGCCCGCGGCCGCGGCCCGGTGAGCCGGGCGGAGGCGTGCGCCAACAGTTTCTACGCCGCGTTCGAGTCCGCGGTCGACAAGCTGGAGAGCCGGCTGCGCCGCGTCAAGGACCGCCGCAAGGTCCATTACGGCGACAAGACGCCGGTGTCGCTGGCCGCCGCCACCGCGGTGCCACCGCCCGAACCGGCACGCGGCGCGCCCGAGGCGCCGGCCGATCACGACGGTGTGGAGTCGGACCACGAGCCCGGGCGGATCGTGCGGACCAAGGAGCATCCGGCCACGCCGATGACGGTGGACGACGCGCTCTACGAGATGGAGCTCGTCGGGCACGACTTCTTCTTGTTCCACGACAAGCACACCGAGCGGCCGTGCGTCGTCTACCGGCGCCACGCCTATGACTATGGGCTGATCCGCCTGGGCTGATCCCCTCACCCCGCCGAACGTCGACTTATTGCGAGATTTCACGCAGATTGACGCAAGAAGTCGACGTTCGGCGCCCAAAGAGCGACGTCACCTAGGATGGGTGTCGCCAAAGACTCCGATCCGGCCCGGTGACGACGCAGAGCGCGTAGCGCGATGACGAGGAGCCGGGCGATCAAACCGTAGAGGACATAGCTGTGCTGTCGAAGTTGCTGCGCCTTGGCGAAGGTCGCATGCTCAAGCGTCTCAAGCGGGTGGCTGACTACGTCAACACCTTGTCCGACGAGATCGAGAAGCTGACCGACGCCGAGTTGCGGGCCAAGACCGACGAGTTCAAGAAGCGGCACGCCGACGGCGAGAGCCTCGACGACCTGCTGCCCGAGGCGTTCGCGGTGGCCCGGGAGGCGGCCTGGCGGGTGCTCGACCAGCGCCCCTTCGACGTGCAGGTGATGGGCGCGGCGGCGCTGCACTTCGGCAACGTCGCCGAGATGAAGACCGGTGAGGGCAAGACGCTGACCTCGGTGCTGCCGGCCTACCTCAACGGCATCGGCGGCAAGGGCGTGCACGTCGTCACCGTCAACGACTACCTGGCCAAACGTGACAGCGAGTGGATGGGCCGCGTGCATCGCTTCCTCGGCCTGGACGTCGGCGTGATCCTCGCCCAGATGACACCCGACGAGCGCCGCGTGGCCTACAACGCCGACATCACTTACGGCACCAACAACGAGTTCGGGTTCGACTACCTGCGCGACAACATGGCGCATTCGCTCGACGACCTGGTCCAGCGCGGGCACAACTTCGCCATCGTCGACGAGGTCGACTCCATCCTGATCGACGAGGCCCGCACCCCGCTGATCATCTCCGGCCCCGCCGACGGCGCCTCCAACTGGTACCTCGAGTTCGCCCGGCTGGCGCCACTGATGGAAAAGGACACCCACTACGAGGTGGACCTGCGCAAGCGCACCGTCGGCGTGCACGAGCTCGGCGTGGAGTTCGTCGAGGACCAGCTCGGCATCGACAACCTCTACGAGGCCGCGAATTCGCCGCTGGTCAGCTACCTCAACAACGCGCTGAAGGCCAAGGAGCTGTTCAACCGCGACAAGGACTACATCGTGCGCGACGGCGAGGTCCTCATCGTCGACGAGTTCACCGGCCGCGTGCTCTACGGCCGCCGCTACAACGAGGGCATGCACCAGGCGATCGAGGCCAAGGAGCACGTCGAGATCAAGGCCGAGAACCAGACGCTGGCCACCATCACGCTGCAGAACTACTTCCGGCTCTACGACAAGCTCGCCGGCATGACCGGTACCGCCCAGACCGAGGCGGCCGAGCTGCACGAGATCTACAAGCTCGGCGTGGTGCCCATCCCCACCAACAAGCCGATGGTCCGCGCCGACCAGTCCGACCTGATCTACAAGACCGAAGAGGCCAAGTACATCGCGGTCGTCGACGACGTCGTCGAGCGCTACGAAAAGGGCCAACCGGTGCTGATCGGTACCACCAGCGTCGAGCGCTCCGAATACCTGTCGCGGCAGTTCCAAAAGCGCCGCGTCCCGCACAACGTGCTCAACGCCAAGTTCCACGAGCAGGAGGCGACCATCATCGCGGTCGCCGGCCGGCGCGGCGGCGTCACGGTGGCCACCAACATGGCCGGTCGAGGCACCGACATCGTGCTGGGCGGTAACGTCGACTTCCTCACCGACCTGCGCCTGCGTGAGCGCGGCCTCGACCCGGTGGAGACACCCGACGAGTACGAAGCCGCGTGGCACGAGGAACTGCCCAAGGTCAAGGAGGAGGCCTCCAAAGAGGCCGAAGAGGTGATCGAGGCCGGCGGTCTGTACGTGCTGGGCACCGAACGGCACGAGTCGCGGCGCATCGACAACCAGCTGCGCGGCCGCTCCGGCCGCCAGGGCGACCCGGGCGAGTCGCGCTTTTACCTGTCCCTGGGCGACGAGCTCATGCGCCGCTTCAACGGCGCCGCGCTCGAGGCGATGCTCAACCGGCTGAACCTGCCCGACGACGTGCCCATCGAGGCCAAGATGGTCACCCGCGCGATCAAGAGCGCCCAGACCCAGGTGGAGCAGCAGAACTTCGAGGTCCGCAAGAACGTCCTTAAATACGACGAGGTGATGAACCAGCAGCGCAAGGTGATCTACGCCGAGCGCCGCCGCATCCTGGAGGGCGAGAACCTCAAGGAGCAGGCGCTGGACATGGTCCGCGACGTCGTCACCGCCTACGTCGACGGCGCGACCACCGAGGGCTACGCCGAGGATTGGGACCTGGAAGCGCTGTGGACGGCGCTCAAGACGCTGTACCCGGTCGGCATCGACCACGAGCCGCTGACCCACCATGACGCCGACTCCGAGCGCGACGACCTCACCCGTGAGGAGCTGCTCGAGGCGTTGCTCAAGGACGCCGAAAACGCATATGCCGCAAGGGAAGCCGAGCTCGAGGAGATCGCGGGCGAGGGCGCGATGCGGCAGCTGGAGCGCAACGTGCTGCTCAACGTGATCGACCGTAAGTGGCGCGAGCACCTCTACGAGATGGACTACCTCAAGGAGGGCATCGGGCTGCGCGCGATGGCGCAGCGCGATCCGCTGGTCGAATACCAGCGCGAGGGCTACGACATGTTCATGGCCATGCTCGACGGCATGAAAGAGGAGTCCGTCGGCTTCCTGTTCAACGTCACGGTCGAGGCGGTGCCCTCCCCGCAGGTCGCCCCCGTCCAGGCGCCCGAAGGCCTGGAGGAATTCGCCACCGCCGCGGCCGGACAGCAGGGCGGCGCCACGACGACGGCCGTGCGCGAAGAGGCCCCAAGTACGTTGCGCGCCAAGGGGATTGACAACCAGGCGCCCGCGCTCACCTATTCCGGCCCGTCGGAGGACGGTTCGGCGCAGGTGCAGCGCAACGGCGGCGATTCCAAGGCGCCGGCCGGGGTTCCCGGGGGCGCCAGCCGGCGCGAGCGCCGCGCGGCGGCGCGGCAACAGGGACGCGGCGCCAAGCCACCCAAATCGGTGAAGCGGCGCTAGCGGCCCACCGTCCGCGCGAGTGCGCGGCTGGTCGCACACTCGGCACCGAGCGTGCGACAGGCCGCACATTGGTGGCCGAAATGAGGCATCCGCCCCATGCGCGGGGGCGACGTTCGCGTGGACCATCCCGGCATGACCACAGCGCGCACCCCGCTCGACGCCGCCACGGCCGTCCTGCACCACCCCGTCCTGCCCGCGGGAAGTGACGAACGCTTCGTCGGTTTCGGCGTCATGGGTCTTCCCTTCGCCAGCGGGCATTACCTGGCGTTGCGGCAATTCCCGGCGACGTCGTTCTCGCCCGGCTATCGGTCGGTGTGGCACCGCGACCCCGACGATGCCTGGACCTTTTACGCGACGACGCCGGGTCCACAGAGCTGCGCCCGCTTCTTCTCCGCGGCGACCCGCCACGACGCCGTCCAGTGCGACATCGACGTCGCCTGGGTCACGCCGTGGTCGTTGTTCGTCGAAATCCCGGGCCTGCTGGCCTGGCAGATCGATCTCCACGCCACATGGTCGACGCGGCTGATGAGCACGATCGGCGAGCGGTTGCCGACGTGGGCGTGGACCAATCGGGCGGTCCTGGCCGTCCTCGGTCGAGTCGCCGGGCCGACGCTGCGGGCCGGGCGGATCCGGCTCGCCGGAACCGTGCCCAACGGCCAGCGATTCATGATCGCGCCCGCGCGGGTGTGGACGGTGAGGCACTCGCGGACGATCTTGCGCGAGGTGGACCTCGGACCGGTCGGGCCGCTGCACCCGCAGGCGAGGCTGGCCGGCTTCCGGCCGCCGCAACGCGGCGTGTTCGCGGTGGGCTCCGGGCACTTCGACACCTTCGACCCGGGCCGGCATCAGGCCGTGCGGCGCACCGTCCCAATCGGGTGACCGGCAGCGGTTAGCTGGGCACAATGAGGCTCATGTCAGAGCCCGAACTACCGACGCGGGCGGAGTTGCTGGCGGCGTTGTCGGTGGCGATCGATCTCGGCCTCGGCCAGCCCGCCGAGCACATGCTCCGGGCGGCGCTCATCGCGACCAGGCTCGCGGACCGACTCGGGCTGGCGGCAGAACAGCGCGACTGCGCCTACTACACCACCCTGATCATGTGGATCGGCTGCCACGCGGACTCCCACGAATACGCGCGATGGTTCGGCGACGACATCGCCGTGCGCCATGACTCCTACCTGGTCGACTGGTCCGGGTTTCCCTACCTGCGTTTCCTGGTGAGCAACGTCGGTCGCGGCCAGCCGCTCGCGCATCGAATGGCCGTGATGGCAACGCTATTCGCCGACGCGCGCGGTCACATCTCCCGGTTGATCCACTCGCACTGCGCGTCGGCGGCCCTGCTGGCCGATCGCATCGGCCTGGGCTCCGACGTGCAGGCCGCGCTCGCGTTCGCCTTCGAGCGTTACGACGGCGGCGGCCTGCCCGCGGGCGCCCGGGGCGAGGCCATCCCGATCCAGATGCGCATCGCGCAACTCGCCGATATGGTCGAGGTGCACCACCGCACCTACGGCGTCGCCGGCGCCGCGGCCATGGTGCGGGGCCGGCGCGGCGGGCAGTTCGATCCCCGGGTCGCCGACGCGTTCCTGCGCGACGCCGAGGCGATCCTGGCCGGGCCGCCGGCCGGCGACGCGTGGGCGGCGGCGCTGGGCGAGGCGCCCGATCGCCATCAGCGACTTGACGATTCGTCGCTGGACGCGTTGCTCGTCGCGCTGGGTGACTTCGTCGACCTGAAATGCCCGTTCACCCTTGGGCATTCGCGCGCGGTGGCCCGGCTCGCGGGCGAAGCGGCGCTGGCCGCCGGGCTGATGCCGACGCGGTGACCCTGACCCGGCGCGCGGGCCACGTCCATGACCTCGGCCGCATCGGGGTGTCGAATCAGATCTGGTCCCGGCCGGGACCGTTGAGCGCATCGGAATTCGAGCGGGTACGGCTGCATCCGTACCTGACGGTACGGATCCTCAACCAGGTCCCCGGGGTGCGGCAGCTGGCCGAGGTCGCGGGCAATCACCACGAATGCCTCAACGGCTCGGGGTATCCGCGCGGGCTGGCCGGGCCCGCGCTGCACATGCCGGACCGCATCCTGCCGCCGCCGTCCGTTACCAGTCCGCCTGCGAGCCAAGGCCGTACCGGGAAGCGATGCCGGCCGAGGCGGCGGCCCGCCGGCTGCGCGGGCGCGCGCAGGCCGGTGAACTCGAACCGGTCGCCGTCGAGGCGGTGTTGCACGCGGCCGGCCAACCCGCGCAACGGCCGACCCCGCGGCCGGATGGCCTGACCCCCAGGGAAATCGAGGTGCTGCGCCTGGTTGCGAGGGGTGCCTCCAACAAGGAGATCGCGGCATCGTTGGTGATCAGCGAGAAGACGGCCCGCAACCACGTCGAGCGAACGTACGCCAAGATCGGCGTATCGAACCGCATCGGCGCCAGCATGTACGCGCTGCGGCACGGCCTGGTGACCACGGCGCCCAGCTAACCCGGACGACGGCCGGAAACGTGCCGGGCGCGGCCGAAAATGAGGCATCCGCCCCATGTTCAAACGCGCCGGCGAGGCGCACAA
Source organism: Mycobacterium sp. NTMscope_MAC_12 (assembly GCF_976985675.1). Lineage (NCBI taxonomy): Bacteria > Bacillati > Actinomycetota > Actinomycetes > Mycobacteriales > Mycobacteriaceae > Mycobacterium > Mycobacterium sp. NTMscope_MAC_12. The sequence goes on along the minus strand of NZ_CDRJYY010000001.1, from coordinate 4,177,425 downwards.
TCAGCGAATGAAGCGATTCTTGATAGTCGGTTACGGCGCCGCCGCTTACCTGCTCTTTCTCGCCGCATTCCTGTACCTCGTGGCCTTCCTGGGAAACTTCTGGGTGCCGCGAACCGTCGATCACGGGATCTCGTCGCCCGCCGGTCAGGCCGTGCTGATCAACATCGTGCTGCTCGCCGTGTTCGCCGTCCAGCACAGCGTCATGGCGCGGCCGTCGTTCAAGACGTGGTGGACGCGGTTGGTGCCGTCGCCGATCGAGCGCAGCACCTATGTGGTGCTGTCGAGCGTCGTGCTGGTGCTGCTCTACTGGCAATGGCGGACGATGCCGGCCGTCGTCTGGGACGTGCGGCTGCCGGCCGGGCGCCTGGTGCTGTGGACGTTGTTCTGGCTCGGCTGGGCGATCGCGCTGGCCGCGACGTTCATGGTCAGCCACTTCGACCTGTTCGGCCTTCGCCAGGTGTACCTGGCGTGGCGCGGAAAACCCTACACGCACATAGGTTTTCACGCCCGGATGCTGTACCGGCTGGTGCGCCACCCGCTCATGCTCGGTTTCGTCATCGTCTTCTGGGCGGTCCCTACCATGACGGCCGGGCACCTGCTGTTCTCGGTCGCCATGACGGGCTACATCCTGGTCGCCACCCATCTGGAAGAGCACGACCTGGTGGAGGCGCTCGGTGAGCAGTATCGCGACTACCGTCGCCGGGTGCCGATGCTGCTGCCGCTGGGACACCGGCCGCGCCGCGATCCCGCCCAACCGGCGGAGCTGCATTAGCGCTCGGGCAAGCGTCGCGGTCCGCTGACGGCGGGCCGCGCGACCTGTCAGGATTGACGGCATGGATGTCAAGGAGGTGTTGCTGCCCGGGGTCGGTCTTCGTTACGAGTTCACCGATCGCAACGGCGACCGCATCGGCATCATCGCGCGGCGCAGCGGCGATTTCGACGTCGTCGTCTATACCCGTGAGGATCCGGACGAGGCCCGGCCGCTGCTCCACCTCAACGACCAGGAGGCCGAGGCCGTGGCCCAGATCCTGGGGGCGCCCCGGATCGCCGAGCGGTTCACCGAGCTGGCCCGCGAGATACCCGGGCTCGAGACCGGGCAGGTGCACATCCTGGCGGGCAGCCCGTTCGTGGACCACCCGCTGGGAGACACCCGCGCCCGCACCCGCACCGGGGCGTCCATCGTCGCCATCGTGCGCAACGAGGAAGTGCTGGCCTCGCCGGGCCCCGCGGAGATGCTGCATGTCCGGGACGTTCTGATCGTGATCGGCACCGAAGACGGCATCGCCGGCGTCGAGCAAATCATCGACAAAGGTTGAGCCGGTGCAAATCTCGGGGACGCTGTTGCTACAACTCGGCGCCCTCCTGGCCACGCTGGCCGTATTGGGCGCCGCCGCACGCCGATTCGCGTTGTCGCCCATCCCGGTGTACCTGCTGGCGGGCCTGGCCCTGGGCAATGGCGGGATCCTGCCGATGGCCGCCGGCGGGGAGTTCATCACCACCAGCGCGCCCATCGGCGTCGTGCTGCTGCTGCTCACCCTGGGCTGCGAGTTCTCGGCGGCCGAATTCTCCAGCAGCATGCGCCATCACCTGCCGTCCGCGGCCGTCGATGTCGTCTTGAACGCCGCGCCCGGCGCGATCGCCGGCTGGCTGCTGGGACTGGATGGCGTGGCCATCCTGTGCCTGGCCGGCGTCACCTACATCTCCTCGTCGGGCGTCATCGCACGGCTGCTGGAGGATCTGCAGCGGCTCGGTAACCGGGAAACACCGGCGGTGCTCTCGGTGCTGGTGCTCGAAGACTTCGCGATGGCCGCCTACCTGCCGCTGTTCGCCGTCCTGGCGTCGGGCGGCGGGTGGCTGCGCGCCGTCGGCGGCATGGTGGTGGCGGTGGGCGCCCTGATGGCGGCGTTCGCCGCCTCCTACCGCTGGGGCCACCACGTGGACCGGCTGGTCGAACACCCCGACTCCGAACAGCTGATGCTGCGGGTGCTGGGCATCACGCTGATCGTGGCGGCGGTGGCCGAGTCGCTGCACGCCTCGGCCGCCGTGGGCGCATTCCTGGTGGGCCTGACGCTGACCGGGGAAACCGCCGAGCGGGCCCGCCAGGTGCTGGGGCCGTTGCGCGATCTGTTCGCCGCCATCTTCTTCCTGGCGATCGGCTACTCGGTGGACCCGCAGGAGCTGATCCCCATGCTTCCCGCGGCACTGATCCTGGCCGCGGTGACCGCGGCGACCAAGGTGGCGACCGGGATGTTCGCCGCCCGGCACGACGGGGTGGCGCGGCGCGGTCAACTGCGCGCGGGCACCGCGCTGATCGCGCGCGGCGAATTCTCGTTGATCATCATCGGATTGGCCGGCAAGTCGCTGCCCGCCGTCGCCGCGCTGGCGACGTCCTACGTTTTCGTCATGGCGATCATGGGGCCGGTGCTGACCCGCTATACCGGCGGTCCGCGGACGGCCGCCGCGGCGAGGTGACCGGCGCGGTCACCCGATGTGCAGGGCGACCACCATCCATCGGACCCCGCTCGCCAGGCTCACCTGCTCCACCCGGCAGGCGATGGCGTGGATGCGGTTCCCGCGGCTGTAGGAGCCGAAGACCTCGGCCGCCGTGTCCGGGTCCCGGTGGCCCGCCGGCTGTAATCGCAGGCGGCGCAACACCGCGGCACCCGCGTGACCGTGCGCCTGCCCGGCGGCCGAACGCCCTACCGCGACAACCGAATCCACCAGGCTGGGCGCCAGCAACGGATTCAGCTGGGCGGCCGGGCGGCGCCGGTCGATGACCTCCAGCACGCGCCGCAGCGCGGCGTCGGCGAAGCTCGCCGCCTGGCGCATCCGCGCGGACATGACCGTGGCCGAATCCGGCGCCGGCGCTCTGCTGGGTTGCCCGGTGTAGGGCCGGGGCGCAGGGTGTGCGCTGCGGCGGCGTAACGGGGCCCGCGAGGCCGGCCGGCACGGCGGGACGGCACGCGGCACGTCCCGGGTTTCCGGCTCGTAATCGACGACGGGCATGACGGTGAAGGCGCCAGGCGGATTCGCAACGGGGCTACTGTTCAACGCGCACTCTCCAACTCTTCGGCCGGACCGGAAGCCTGCTGGAGAGGGGCAGACAGTGGTCATCATTACATAACTCTGCGATCGCGCGTCCCCATCCCGACGCGCGCCCCGGGGCGGGCGATTACGGTGGGCGAGACATCGCTTGAGGCGACAGGCGATGAATCGACGAGGAGGACTGCGCCGAATGGTGACCCGGTTGTCCCCGCCGGACGCGTCGTTCTATCGGCTGGAAAACACCGCCACGCCCATGTACGTCGGATCGCTGGCCATCCTGCGCCGTCCGCGTGCCGGGCTGAGCTACGAGACGCTGCTGGGCACCGTCGAGCAGCGGCTGCCCCAGATTCCGCGCTACCGGCAGAAGGTCCGGGAGGTGCCGGTCGGCACGGTCCGGCCGGTGTGGATCGACGACAACGACTTCGACATCACCTATCACGTGCGACGCTCGGCGCTGCCCTCACCGGGCAGCGACGGCCAGCTGCACGAGCTGATCGCGCGGCTGGCCGCGCGGCCGCTGGACAAGACGCGGCCGCTCTGGGAGATGTACCTGGTCGAGGGCCTGTCCAAGAACCGGCTCGCCCTCTACACCAAGTCGCATCAAGCGCTGATCAACGGGATGGCGGCGCTGGAGATCAACCACGTCATCAGCGACCGGACCAAGCGCCCACCCCCGGCCCCCGAAGACATCTGGATCCCGGAGCGCGACCCGGGCAACACCCGGCTGGTGCTGGGCGCGATCGGTGAGTGGCTGGTCGGTCCGAGCGCGCAGCTGCAGGCCGTCGGGTCCGCGATCGGCGGCCTGGTGACCAACTACGGCGAGCTCGTCGGCGCCGGCCGCCGGGCGTTCGATTTCGTGCGCAACCTGGCCCGCGGCGACGCGCCCAGCAGCCCGCTCAATGCCACCGTTTCGCGTCATCGCCGGTTCACCGTCGCCACCGGCAACCTCGACGACTACCGCGCCGTGCGGGCCCGCTACGACTGCGACGTCAACGACGTGGTGCTCGCGGTGATCGCCGGCGCGCTGGGCAACTGGCTGATGTCGCGTGGGGTGGCGGTGTCGCCGACCGCGACGGTGCGGGCGATGGCGCCGCTGTCGGTGTACGACGACGGCGACCTCGACGCGAGCGGCCCCGGCCAGGCGATCAGCCAGGTCATGCCGTTCCTCGTCGACCTGCCGGTGGGGGAGCCGAACGCCGTGGTGCGGCTCTCGCAGATCGCGCACGCCACCGAGTCCAACCCGACGGCGGCCCAACTGGTGGACGCCAGGACCATCGTCACGCTGTCGGGATTCGCCCCGCCCACGCTGCACGCCATGGGAATCCGCGTCGCGACCAGTTTCCCGAGCTTCTCCAAGCGCACGTTCAACCTCCTGATCACCAACGCGCCCGGCGCCCAGTCGCAGATGTACGTCGCCGGCACCAAGTTGCTGGAGACCTACACGGTGCCGCCGCTGCTGCAGAACCAGGCGCTGGCGATCGGCGTGACCTCGTACAACGGCATGCTCTACTACGGAATCAACGCCGACCGCGAGGCCATGAGCGACGTCGACCTGCTGCCGGGACTGCTGGGCCAGGCGCTCGAGGAGCTGCTGGAGGCGTCACGGTCCTAGTCGGCGGTGAAAACCCCTGCGTGCGGCTATCATTCGTTGCTGTGAAGCCAGCCGCGCCCACGATTTCCGACGCCTCCGCGCCGAGCTAGCCGCACATGACGGTCGTCTACATCCCCGCCACGCTGGCCATGCTGCAGCGGCTCGTCGCCGACGGCTCGGTGCGGCCGGTCAACGGCACGGCGTTCGCGCTGACGCCGAAGTTGCGCGAGGCCTACGCCGAGGGCGACGACGACGAGCTCGCCGACGTGGCGCTGCGCGAGGCGGCGCTGGCGTCGCTGCGCCTGCTGGCCGGCGACGCGCCTTCGGAATCCCTGCCGCCGCGCCGCGCGGTTGTGGCCGCCGACGTCGACTTCGACGCATCCGGGGTCACCTACCGTCCCGACCTCGACGACGCCGTGGTCAGGCTGCCCGGCGCGGTCGCGATCGAGGACGTGATCGCCGCGTACGTCGACAATGCCGGCGCCGAAGAGGCGGTGGCCAGGGCCATCGAGGCCGTCGACGCCGCTGACCTGGGCGATGAGGACGCCGACCTGATCGTCGGCGACGCGCAAGACCACGATCTGGCCTGGTACGCAAACCAGGAACTGCCGTTCTTGCTCGAGCTGATGTGAGGCATTCGAGACGGCAGCGCTAGCTACGACACCGTAGGTTACGGTACCGTAGGTTTCGTGAAGCGCACAGAATCGACCACAATGTGAGCGTAAGCAAAGCGCCACGTCGTGAGCAGGAGCTTCCTCTGGGCAAACGGAACCCGTCGATCACGGGCAACGTCGTCGACACCAAGCGACCCGTGGTCGCCGGCGCCGACCGGCACCCCGGCTGGCATGCCCTGCGCAAGCTCGCCGCGCGCATCACGACGCCGCTGCTGCCCGACGACTATCTGCACCTGGCCAATCCGCTCTGGTCGGCGCGCGAACTGCGAGGACGGGTCCTGCAGGTGCGCCGCGAGACGGAGGACTCCGCGACCCTGGTCATCAAGCCGGGCTGGGGCTTCAACTTCGACTACCAGCCGGGCCAGTACATCGGCATCGGACTGCTGATGGACGGCCGCTGGCGCTGGCGGTCGTACTCGCTCACGTCGACCCCGGCGCCGACGCCCGCGCGCTCCGGTTCGGCGCGCACCGTGACCATCACGGTCAAGGCGATGCCGGAGGGGTTCCTCTCGTCGCACCTGGTGGCCGGTGTTGAGCCGGGCACCGTCGTCCGGTTGGCCGCGCCGCAGGGCAACTTCGTTTTGCCCGATCCCGCGCCGCCGTCGATCCTGTTCCTCACCGCCGGCTCCGGGATCACGCCCGTGATGTCGATGTTGCGAACCCTGGTGCGCCGCAACCAAATCGGTGACATCGCCCACCTGCATTCGGCGCCCACCGAGTCCCACGTGATGTTTCGCGGCGAGCTGGCCGCGCTGCAGGCCGACCACCCGGGCTATCGGTTGCAGCTGCGCGAGACGCGTACCCAGGGCCGGCTCGACCTGTCCGTGCTGGACGCCGACGTACCGGATTGGCGCGAGCGCCAGACCTGGGCCTGCGGGCCGGAGGGCCTGCTCACCGCGGCGGAACGCCTATGGTCGGCCGCGGGCGTCGCCGAGCGTTTGCATCTCGAGCGGTTCGCGGTGTCCAAGGCCGCACCCGCCGGCGCCGGCGGAACGGTCACCTTCGCGCAAAGCGGACGCGCCGTCACGGCCGACGCGGCGACGTCGTTGATGGATGCGGGGGAGAGCGCCGGGGTGCAGATGCCCTTCGGGTGCCGCATGGGTATCTGCCAGTCGTGCGTGGTCAGCCTGGTGGAGGGGCACGTCCGCGACCTGCGGACCGGCCAGGAGCACGACCCGGGGACCCGGGTGCAGACCTGTGTGTCGGCCGCGTCCGGCGATTGCGTGCTCGACATTTAAAGGCTACTCACAGGTAACCTACGGCTTCGTAGGTTACGATAGCGTAGGTCTCGTACCGAACAAACGACCGCAGGGAGAAGAAGACGATGGCGATCACCGACGTCGACGTATTCGCCCATCTGACGGACGCCGATATCGAAAACCTGGCCGTGGAGCTCGATGCCATCCGCCAGGACGTGGAAGACTCGCGCGGCGAGCGGGACGCCCGCTACATCCGCCGCACCATCGCGGCCCAGCGCGCGCTCGAGGTAACCGGCCGGCTGCTGCTGGCCGCCAGCTCGCGGCGCTCGGCCTGGTGGGCGGGGACGGCGACCCTGGGCGTGGCCAAGATCGTCGAGAACATGGAGATCGGCCACAACGTCATGCACGGCCAGTGGGACTGGATGAACGACCCGGAGATTCACTCCTCGACGTGGGAGTGGGACATGAGCGGGTCGTCCAAGCACTGGCGCTACACCCACAACTTCGTGCACCACAAGTACACCAACATCCTCGGGATGGACGACGACGTCGGCTACGGCCTGCTGCGCGTCACCCGCGACCAGCGCTGGAAGCGCTTCAACGTCTTCAACCTGGTCTACAACACCTTGCTGGCCCTCCTCTTCGAGTGGGGCGTCGGCCTGCAGCACGTGGAGCTCGGCAAGATCGCCAAGCGCCGCATGGACAACGACGAAGCCCGGCAGCGGGTCGACGAATTCCTGGCCAAGGCCGGGCGGCAGGTGTTCAAGGACTACGTGGCGTTCCCCGCGCTGACCTCGTTGTCACCCGGAGCCACCTACATGTCCACGCTGAAGGCCAACGCGCTCGCCAACGTGATTCGCAACGTGTGGGCCAACGCGGTGATCTTCTGCGGCCATTTCCCCGACGGCGCAGAGAAATTCACCAAGACGGACATGATCGGCGAGACCAAGGGGCAGTGGTATCTGCGACAGATGCTGGGCAGCGCCAACTTCGAGGCCGGCCCGGCGCTGAGGTTCATGAGCGGCAACCTGTGCCACCAGATCGAGCACCACCTATACCCCGATCTGCCGAGCAACCGGCTGCACGAGATCTCGGTGCGGGTGCGCCAGGTCTGCGACAAGTACGACTTGCCTTACACCACAGGGTCTTTCCTGCTCCAGTACGCGAAGACGTGGCGCACGCTGGCCAAGCTGTCGCTGCCGAACAAGTACTTGCGCGACGACGCCGACAACGCCCCGGAGACCCGCAGCGAGCGGATGTTCGCCGAACTCGAGCCGGGTTTCCTGGGTACCGATCCGGCCACCGGCCGCCGCCGCGGGCTCAAGTCCGCGATCGCCGCCGTGCGCGGTTGGCGGCGCGGGAAGCGGGCGGTCGCAGCGGCGCGTCTTGACGACGGCCTGGCCGCTTAGGGCTCTCTGCCCGACGGACTCGCCTAGGGCAACGCCGAACGTGTACTCGCTGCTCGTGTTTCGCTGATTTCCCGCGCGGAGAGCACGCTCGGCGCGGTCGTCAGGTCAGGGGTGCGTGACGAGGTAGGTCTCGTTGCCCAGGTCGGCGGTGAGTTCGTCGACATCGAACGGGCGGTCGAGCCGGGCGCCCAGTGCCTTCGTGTCGACGAGCAGACTGATCTCCGCGGTCTGACGCGCGAAAAGCCGCCCGATGTACGGGTAGATGCGGCGCATGATCGCCCGCTCGGCGGAGGTGCAGCGTGACGCGCAGTAGCCGACGTGGCCGATCTCGTCGGTGAGGATCTCGCTGTAGAGCAGTTCGATCCGCTCGGCGACGTCGGGTTCGTCGGCGAACAGCCTTCTGCCCACCCGGCGCAATTCGTCAAACATGATGCAGCCGGCCATCTCTGCGGCCCCGACGAACATGAAGCCGAGCCGTTCGGGGAGGAATACGCCCGTCTTGACGAACTGGCGCATCACGAAAGGCGGCGGGACAACCTGGAAGGTCAGATCGAACACGTCCAGCGCGTACGCCAGCAGTCGAGTGTGGTAGTGCTCCTCGAGTTCGAGGTAGACGTTCTCGGGCGGCAGGCTCTCGTCGCTGTTGCGCCCGTAGGTTTCGCCGAGTCCCACGCCGAACCGCTCCGCCTGATTCAGTTTGGCGGTCGCCAGCGGGAACAGCATCTTGGGGTCCAGGCCGGGTTCTGGTCGCCGCCGGCGCAGGTTGCGCAGGAACGTCTGCCGGTCGGCGGGATGTGCCGACCGGACGGGGTTGGCTTCGAGTTCGTTGAAGAACCGTTCTCGATTCGCCAACCGCCTGTTCAGCAGGTCGGCTTCGCCGTCACGTCTGGCCAAGAAGTCCCGGTAGCCCTCGATGCCCGTGCGATTCATCGTTTCTCCATCCCGTTGACAATCGTTGTCACGTAACGACTTAACAGCGCAGCGTCGTGCGCCCCGGTGGCGAGCAGCGCGAATAGCCCGGTCAGGAAGAACATTCCGAGCTCCGATGCGTCGACTTCGGAGGACACGTGTCCCTCGTCTTGGGCCCGGCTGATCACGCCCACCAGGAACTGAGCGAGGGGATGCTGCGTCAACTCGTCTTCGACCGGACGGGTCGAGGAGAAATGCAGTCCGAGCATGTCCCGGAAAACGACGTCGCCCAGCCGGCGTTCGGCACTGAGAACGTGCGCTACGAGTTGTGAAAGCACCGACGCCAGATCGCCCTTGGCGTCGCCGAGTTCGCTGATGATCCGGGTCTCCTCGTTGCGCTCCACCTCGATAAGGACGTGCTCCTTGGTCGGGAAGTGGAAGTAGAACGTCCCCCGCACCACGCCCGCGGCAGCCGCGATGGCGCTGACGTCAGCGGCGGCAAACCCACGCTGGGAGATTTCGGACAATGCCGCGTCGAACAAGCGCGCCCGGGTCTCGAGCCGCCGGGCCTCCCGGACGCTCGCGGCCGGCGAACTGGCCGGGGATGATCCGCGTGGCGACGCCATGCACGCACGGTACGCCAATTGCTGACGGCCGTCAATGACAGGCGTCAGCGAATTTGCGATTCAGGAGCCCCCGGTCACCTTTACGGCCAGTGCCGCCAGCTTGGCGTCGAGTTGCTCGGCGGCGCTGAGCAACTCGGGATTGGGCTCGACGACGATGAGCGACGACGGCTTGACATAGGTCAAGCTGCTGCCGGTGCCGTTGTCGGTGAGCAGCAGCTCGACGGGCGCGAACAGGCCCGCGGTCACGTCGTGGCGCAGCATCGTGATGGCGATCAACGGGTTGCCCAGGATGACGCGCAACGCCTTGCGGTCGATCCCGGCCTTGCCGATCCAGGCGCCGTGGTCGACGACCCCGAACAGCATGAATCCACTTGGGCCGACGTGGGATTCGACGCGGTCCTCGTATGTTCGCCAGTCATCGGTGGACGTCGCGATGTCGTTGATCGGCACCGGATCTTGGCCGATGTCGGCCAGCAGCGCGGCGACCAGCTCGTCGTAACTCTTGGCGCTGTCGTAGCGCATTCGGACGCCGTCGAAATGGGTTTCCGGCATGACGCCCCCGCTAGCCCAGTCGCTCGATGATGGTGGCGTTGGCCATGCCGCCGCCCTCACACATCGTCTGCAGCCCGTACCGACCGCCGCGCTGCTCCAGAGCGTTGACGAGCGTGGTCATGATGCGAGCGCCGCTGGCGCCCAAGGGATGACCGATCGCGATCGCGCCGCCGTTGACGTTCGTCTTGGCCAGATCCGCGCCGGTGTCCTTTGCCCAGGCCAGCACGACGGGAGCGAACGCCTCGTTCACCTCGAACAGGTCGATGTCGGCCAGCGTCAGCCCGGCGCGCCGTAACACCTTCTCGGTGGCGGGAATCACGCCGGTCAGCATGTAGAGCGGGTCGGAGCCCACCACGGTGGTGGTGTGGATTCGCGCCAGCGGGCGCAGGCCCAGTTTCTGGGCGACCTCACTGCTGGTGATCATGACTGCGGCGCTGCCGTCCGACAGCGGCGATGAGTTACCCGGGGTGATCTCCCAATTGATCTGCGGGAAGCGGGCTTTCATTGCGTCGCTGTAGAACGCCGGCTGCAATCCGGCCAGTGTCTGCACCGTCGTGCCGGGCCGGATGATCTCGTCGGTGGCGAGCCCGGCGATCGGGATGAGCTCGTTGTCGAACAGCCCTTCCTTGGTGGCACGGGCGGCCTTCTCGTGGCTGCCGGCGGAGAACTCGTCGAGCTCGCTGCGCGAAAAGCCCCACTTCGCGGCGATCAGTTCGGCGCTGATGCCTTGTGGCACCAGGCCGTCGGGATACCGTGCGTCCATGCCCTCGCCGAATGGGTTGCTGCCCGGCGACACCTGGCTGCCCATCGGGACGCGCCCCATCGATTCCACGCCGGCGGCGATGACCAGGTCGTAGGCGCCGGCGATCACACCCTGGGCCGCGAAGCTGATGGCCTGCTGGCTGCTGCCGCACTGGCGGTCGATGGTGACGCCGGGCACCGTCTCCGGGAATCCCGCACCCAGCAGGGCGTTGCGGGCGATGTTGACGGCCTGGTCGCCGACCTGGGTCACGGCGCCGGCGATGACATCGTCGACCTGCGCCGGATCGACGCCGGTGCGCCCCACCAGTTCCCGCAGGCTGTGCGCGAGCAGGTCGGCGGGCAGCACGTTATGCAGCGCGCCACTGGCTTTGCCCTTGCCGATGGGGGTGCGGACTGCTCCGACGATGACGGCGTCGCGGTTCATGGCTCCTCCTTGAGCATCTGGATATACCTAGCTATACCTAGGTAAACACCTCGGTATGCTGAAAGCAACCCAGCTGCGGAGGTGATCTAGATGACACTGCTGCAAGGTCCGCTGGCCGACCGCGACGCCTGGTCGGCGGTGGGCGAGTGCGCGATCGAAAAGACGATGGCCGTCGTCGGTACCAAATCCGCGATGCTGATCATGCGCGAGGCGTACTACGGCACCACGCGTTTCGACGACTTCGCCCGTCGGGTTGGCATCACCAAGGCCGCCACCTCGGCGCGGCTGGCCGAGCTGGTCGAGCTGGGACTGCTACGGCGCCAGCCCTATCAGGAGCCCGGCCAGCGCAGCCGCGACGAGTACGTGCTCACCCAGGCGGGCATCGATTTCATGCCGGTGGTGTGGGCGATGTTCGAGTGGGGGAGGCACCATCTGCCGGGGCGCCACCGGCTGCGGCTGACGCACCTGGGCTGCGGAGCCGAGGTGGGCGTCGAAATCCGGTGCGCCGAAGGTCATTTGGTGCCGCCCGACGAACTCGGCGTGCGGCTGGCTAAGAAGTCTGGTTGAGCGCGGTCAGCAGCCGGCGGGCGGCGGCGACGCGCCGGACGGCCGGCCCGGTCAGCGTGTCCAGCGCGCACTCGGGGTCGGCCGGCGGACCCATGTGCCCACAGCCGCGCGGGCAGTCCTCGATGGCGTCCGCCAAATCCGAGAACGCCATCATGACGTCGTCGGGCTTGATGTGCGCCAGCCCGAAGGATCGGATGCCCGGCGTGTCGATCACCCAGCCCGACGTCGATAGAGGCAGCGCTACCGATTGGGTGGAGGTGTGCCGCCCCCGGCCGATGTCGGTCACGTCGCCGACGGCGCGGTCCGCGTCGGGCACCAGCCGGTTCACCAACGTCGACTTGCCGACGCCGGAATGCCCGAGCAGCACGGTGATCTTGCCGGCGAGCAGGTCCGCCACGGCGAGTAGGGGATCGTCGCGGCCCGCCACGATTACCGTCAGATCCAGGTCGACGAACTGCTCCGCGAACGGCTCCGGCGGGGCGAGGTCGGTCTTGGTCAGGCACAGGATCGGCGTGAGTCCGCCGGCGTAGGCGGCGATCAGCGTCCGGTCCACCAGCCCGGTGCGGGGAGGCGGGTCGGCGAGCGCCACCACGATCAGCAGCTGGTCGGCGTTGGCGACCACCACCCGTTCGGTCGGGTCGGTGTCATCGGCGGTGCGCCGCAACACAGTTCGGCGCTCGCCGCGACGCACGATGCGGGCCAGCGTGTCCGTCCGCCCGGACAGATCGCCGACCACATCGACCTCGTCGCCGACCACGATCGGCGTGCGGCCCAGTTCCCGGGCCCGCATGGCGGTGACCCGACGGTCGACGTCACCGCCCAGCACGCATCCCCAGCGGCCGCGGTCGACACTGACCACCATGGCGGCCTGGGCGTCGGCGTGCTCGGGACGCGTCTTCGTCCGCGGCCGCGAACCCCGGCCGGAGCGGATCTTGACGTCGGACTCGTCGTAGTCGCCGGGCTTCACATGCCGTGGTCTTCCTGAGCGGTCAGCATCTGGGCCCACAGCCGCGGAAAGTCCGGCAGCGTCTTGGTGGTCGCGCCGATGTCGTCCACCTCGACGCCGGCCACCCGCAGCCCGACGATCGCGCCCGCCATCGCCATCCGGTGGTCGGCGTACGCGCGCCAGACCCCCGGCCGCAGCGGTGTCGCCGTGATCACCAGGCCGTCGGGCGTTTCGGTGCAATCGCCGCCCAGGCGGTTGATTTCGGTGCTCAGCGCGGCGAGCCGATCGGTCTCGTGGCCGCGCAAGTGGGCGATGCCGGACAGGCGCGACACCGATCCCGGGGTGGCCAGCGCCGCCAGGGCGGCCACCGACGGTGTCAGCTCGCCGACCGCGCGCAGGTCGACGTCAAAACCGACGTAGTCCTTGGAGCCGCGCGCCTCCAGGTACGAATCATGTTGGGTGACAACGGCATTCATCTTGCCCAACACGTCCAGAATGTGGTCGGCGGGTTGCACGCTGTTCGCCGGCCAGCCGGTGATGCGCACCGCGCCGCCGGTGACCACGGCCGCCGCCAGGAACGGAACGGCGTTGGTGAGGTCCGGTTCGACCTCCCAGTGCCGGGCCGCGACCGGCCCCGGCCGCACCCGCCAGCGGTTGGGGACGGAGTCGTCGATGTCGACGCCGGCCTGGCGCAGCATCACCACCGTCATCGCGATGTGCGGCGCCGACGGCAGCGCCGAACCGGTGTGTCGCACCGTCAGCCCGTCGTCGAAAGAGGCCGCGCACAACAGCAACCCGGAGACGAACTGCGACGAGGCCGAGGCGTCGATCTCCACGGTGCCGCCGGTGACCGAACCGGTGCCCAGGACCCGGAACGGCAGCCCCGAGCCGTCGATCCGCACGCCCAGCCCGCGCAGCGCATCCAGCAGCGGGACGATGGGCCGCGCCCTGGCCTGCTCGTCGCCGTCGAACTCCACGATCGATTCGGCGAGCGCCGCCAGCGGCGGGACGAAGCGCAGCACCGTGCCCGCCAGGCCGCAATCGACCTGTGCCATCGGTTCCGGCACCACGCGGCCGCTGACCGTCAATTCCGTCCCGTCGCCGTCGACGTGCAAGCCCAGCGTGCGCAGCGCGCCGATCATCAGGTCGGTGTCCCGGCTGCGCAGCGCCCCGCTGATGGTCGGGGTGCCTTGGCCCTGCGCGGCCGCCAGCGCCGCCAGCACCAGGGTCCGGTTGGTCTGCGATTTCGAACCGGGAACGGTCACGGTCGCGTGCACCGGTTGCGGTGCCTGGGGGGCCGTCCACGTAGTCACCGGTCCATCATCGCCTGTCACCGGTTGTTGCCACCAATAGGAGTTCGCGCTCTGCCACCATGGAGGTATGTGCGGACGGTTCGCGGTCACGACCGACCCGGCCCTGTTGGCCCAGAAGATCAAAGCGATCGACGAGACCACCGGCGCCGCGGCTGGAGGCGACGCCGGTTCGACCGGCCCTAACTACAACGTGGCTCCGACCTCGACCATCGCGACCGTCGTCAGCCGGCATTCCGAACCCGAGGACGAGCCGACGCGGCGGGTGCGTCTGATGCGCTGGGGATTGGTGCCGCCGTGGGCCAAGGCGGGCGCCGACGGCGCGCCCGAAACCAAGGGCCCGATGCTGATCAACGCCCGCGCCGACAAGGTCACCAGCTCGCCGGCCTTCCGGACCAGCGCCAAGTCCAAGCGTTGCCTGATCCCGATGGACGGCTACTACGAATGGCGGGTCAATTCCGACGCCGCGGCCGGCAAGAAGTCCCGCAAGACACCGTTTTTCATGTACCGGGAGGACGGCGAGCCGCTGTTCATGGCGGGCCTGTGGTCGGTGTGGAAGCCGGCCAAGGATGCGTCGCCGCTGCTGAGCTGCACAATCATCACCACCGACGCGCCCGGGGAGCTCGCGCAGATCCACGATCGGATGCCGTTGGTGATGCCCGAGCGCGATTGGGACCGGTGGCTCGACCCCGACGCCCCGATCGATGAACAACTGCTGGCCCGCACGCCCGACGTGCGCGCCATCCGCACGCGTGAGGTGTCGACGTTGGTCAACAACGTGCGCAACAACGGCCCGCAGCTACTCGAGCCGGCCGAGCCGGAGCCCGAGCAGGCGCGGCTTCTCTAGCGCTATCCGCGCGGGTCATGCGGCAGCTGACTGATTCGAAGATCGCGCCTGAGAACGAGATTCAAACGGCGTGTGCGAAGAAGGTGTCAGGTATTCCGTCGAGCTTGATGGCGTCCCTCGCGATGCCGTCGACGTGTAGGAGCGCGCGACCGGCGAAGGCCCGTCCGCAGGCCCGGCGAGTCAAGTTGACTAAACCGGACGTTAGTTCACCAAATTCGCAGTAATCAGCGGGTCGCTGGGCTAGGCTCCTGGATTTGTTAACGAGGCATTAACAAATGCTCACGGGAGTGGCACTGGCGAGAGTGAGCGCACCGATGCCGGTGGTAAGGACCCTGATGACCTGGAGGCCGCGCGATGACACTCGAGTCACCGAACATCAACATGGGCTTCGCCAGAGCGAAGAAGTTCGCCACTAATCGGTCGGTTTTGATCGCCGGGGCCTTCGTCGGCACGCTTCTTTTGATCAGCGTGCTCGCCGATAACGGCCGCGCCGACTCGATGCCCAACACTGCGCCCACGACACTCATGACTTCCGCGTCCAGTCCGGCGGCATCGTCAGCATCCCTGGATGCCACGGCTACGTCGGTCAAACTCGCCACACTGCCAATCAAGGGACGCGCGCCGAAGACCGGTTATGACCGCAGCCAGTTCGGACCCGCGTGGACCGACGACGTGAGCGCGACCTACGGGCACAACGGCTGCGACACACGCAACGACATCCTCCGGCGTGACCTCGTTGCAGTCGAACTCAAACCCGAATCGAACGGCTGCACCGTGGTCGCCGGGGTATTACACGACCCCTACACCGGCAACACTGTGGAGTTCCATCGCGGCCAGGGCACGTCCTCACAAGTGCAGATCGACCACGTTGTCGCGTTGTCGGATGCATGGCAGAAAGGGGCGCAGCAGTGGGACGCAGCCCGACGCCGCAACTTCGCCAACGACCCAATCAATCTTCAGGCCACCACCGGGTCGGTCAACGAGCAGAAAGGCGACGGCGATGCTGCAACGTGGTTGCCGCCCAACAAGTCCTACCGCTGCACGTACGTTTCCCGCATCGTCGATGTGAAGTCCACCTATGGGCTGTGGGTGACGCAGGCGGAGCACGATGCCATCGCTCGGGTACTCGCGACCTGTGGTGGGCCCGCCGTCGCTCCCGCGACCGACATGATCACACCTGCTGCGCCGGAAACCAGTACTCAAGTCGTTCCGTCGCCGACCACCCCGGCGTCCAGCGGTGATTCGTCTGTGTACTACCCGAACTGCAAGGCTGCAAGGGCTGCCCACGCGGCACCCATCTACGTCGGACAACCCGGATACCGACCTGGGTTAGACCGTGACGACGATGGCGTAGCTTGCGAATAATCCGTCGGATCAGCCGCAAGGCGTAGTCGAGTTACAGGTTTCGCGAATACTCTTTCGCCGCAACAATGTTCGTGGCGCCCGTTACTTATACCTGATGCACTATGGCCTGGATTGAGCAAGGATTCACCGGCTGGTCCTCAACCACAGCTGGGCGACCATCAGCGTGAGTCGGTGGTTGGAACGTCGAGGGCGTACTCGATTAACGGACGTCGGCGGACTACTCAACGCCAAGTAGGTTGCCGGCCGGGCCGATTCGGATGATGGATCTGGGCGGCCGCGATGCAATCGCTCATGCCGCGCCGGGGTTGTCGGCTTCTTCGTCGTCGTCTGAACTACCCCAGGTTTAGTTCCTACTCGGTTGCGAGGGCCGGGGTCGGCTGGCTCGCAGGGTGTGAGGTGCCGGTGAGGGCGGCCTCGTACTCGGCGGGTGGAACGTAGCCGAGGGCTTCGTGCAGGCGTTCCTGGTTGTACCAGGCCACCCATTCGGCGGTCGAGAGTTCGACATCATCGATGCACCGCCAGGGCTTGCCGCGGTTGATGAGCTCGGTCTTGTAGGCGGCGTTGACCGCTTCAGCGAGGGCGTTGTCATAACTATCGCCACGCGACCCGACCGAGGGCGCGATCCCCAGTTCAGCCAGCCGGTCGGTATAGGCCAGCGATAGGTACTGGGATCCGCGGTCGGAATGATGAACCAACTCGGATAGATCGGTATTCGACTGCCACACAGCGTGATTGAATGCTTGAAGCGGGAGGTCTTCGGTGCGCATCGTGGCCGAGACCGCCCAGCCAACGATCTTCTTGGTGCACGCATCAGTGACGAACGCGGTGTAACAGAACCCCTGCCAGGTCCGCACGAACGTGATGTCGGCGACCCATAGCCGGTTCGGTGCAGCGGCCCGGAATTGGCGGTTGACCAGATCGGCCGGCCGGATCGCGGCCGGGTCGCTGATCGTGGTGAACACCGGCTTGCCCCGCTGGGCGCCGCGCAACCCGGCCTTGCGCATCAACCGGCGGGTTTGTTCACGGCCCAGCTGCCAACCACGCCGTGTCATCGCCGCGTGCATCTTCTTGACCCCATACACCGAGTAGTTCTGCCGGTGCACCGCCTCAAGGTCAGCGATCAGCTGCTCATCGCGGATCTCCCGGTCCGACGGTGGTCGGGTCCGCGCGGCCCGATAACCCCGCGAGGTGAGGAATCCGGGGATAGCTGCCCGCAGCACACGGCAGATGAGCTCGACCCCGAACTGATCGCGATGAGCATCGATGTAGGCGATCATTTCGTCGCGGGGCGGTCGAACTCCGCGGCAAAAAACGCAGACGCTGACTTCAAAATCTCGTTAGCCCTGCGCAGTTCAGCGTTCTCGCGCTTGAGCTTACGGATCTCGGCATGCTCAGAACTGGTCATGCCCGGCCGTTCACCAGCATCGACTTGGGCCTTGCGTCGCCACCGACGCACCGACTCCTCCGAAATATCGAGTTTGCTGGCGACAGACTTTATGGCCTCGAACTCCGACACTTCCGAGGCTTCCATCACAGTGTCCAACAACCGCAACGCACGCTGCCGAAACTCCGGCGAATACTGACGGGGCATAGCTTCCAATCCTCCTATAAGGATCGGAACTAAACCTGGGGTAGTTCAGTCGTGTTCGTGGTGGAGGAGTTTTTCGGGGTGGTGGTAGGTGTTGGTGCGGGGTTGG
The DNA here is from genome assembly GCF_976985675.1 of Mycobacterium sp. NTMscope_MAC_12. NCBI lineage: Bacteria > Bacillati > Actinomycetota > Actinomycetes > Mycobacteriales > Mycobacteriaceae > Mycobacterium > Mycobacterium sp. NTMscope_MAC_12. Next base: position 4,159,502 of record NZ_CDRJYY010000001.1, on the reverse strand, counting down.
CCGCGCTCGAGGTGGGGCGGGGGTTTCCATTCGGTGTCGCCGCGGGCGTTTGTGCGGGTGTGCCATCCGCCGGGGTTGAGCATGCGGTGATGCGGGCCGCAGGCGAAGGTGAGGTCGTCGATGTCGGTGCTGTGACACTTGCTGTAGTCCGTGGTGTGGTGGACTTCGCAGTAGTAGCCCTTAACCCCGCAGCCTGGGGCGGTGCAGCCGCGGTCCTTGGCGTACAACACAATCCGCTGCCCCGGGGAAGCGATCCGCTTGGTGTGATACAACGCCAGGGCCTTGCCTTTATCGAAGATCGCCAGGTAGTGGTGGGCGTGGCGGCCCAGGCGGATCACCTCACTCATCGGCAGGATGGTGCCCCCACCGGTGAGGGCGCGTCCGGCGGCGGCCTCCAACTCGGCCAGGGTGGTGGTGACGATGATGGAGGCCGGCAACCCGTTGTGCTGACCCAACTCCCCGGAGGCCAACAGCGCCCGCAGCGCGGCCAGCAGGGCGTCATGGCCGCGCTGAGCAGCCGAGCGGGAGTCGCCGTCGATGGCGGCCTGGCTGGGCGTCCCCTCCACACACGGCATCTCATCAAGCGGGTTGCACATGCCCGGCGCGCCGAGTTTGGCCTCCACGGCTTCGACGGTGGCCCGTAGTTCGGGAGTGATCAGGCCCCGCAACTCCGACATGCCGTCGGGTCGTTGGCGGCCCAGGGTCACCCCGCGGCGACGGGCCCGGTCCTCATCGGTGAAAAGACCGTCGGGATTGAGGCAATCTTCCAGGACGTGGGCCAGGCCGTCGAGTTCGTCGGGCCGGTGATAGGCGGCGTGGCCGGCCAGATCGGCCTCGACCCGCTCGCGGGTGGCCGGGTCGATCCAGCCGGGCAGCCGGCGAAAGAACCTGCGGATCACCGCGACGTGTCCGGCGCCCAGCTCGCCGCGGCGCTGGGCGGCGGCGGTGGCGGCCAACACCGGGGGCAAGGGTTCACCGGTCAGACCATGACGTGGGCCCAGATCGGCGGCCTCTTTGACCCGCCGGCCGGCCTCGGTGTGGCTGATCCGCAACCGGTCAGCGATGGCCTGATCGAGTTTGGCGCCGAGTTCTTGGATGCTGGCTTGGCGGGCCAGGTGATTGATCAACTGATGCTCGGGCACGGGCAGGCGGCGGCGCACGCTTTCGCAGCGCTCCAACAGCGCCACACACTCCCGAGGGGCCAGCGCGTCAAAACTCAGCCCTGCCACGCCCTCGAGGGCGGCGTCGAGCGCGTCGAAGGCCGCGCTGATCGCGTCCCGATCCACGATGCCCGAACTCATACCGTCAAACTATCGAGGCCCACCGACAGAAAACCCCGAATTGTGACCACTGAAAACACAGTGGCACAAGGGAATTCAATATACGTTTCCGATATCCGAAACGTAGCGGCGCGAGGCGCGATCCGCCGAGGCGCCCGCCGCCGCGCGATCGACCACACGCAAAGCCGGCCCGATCGCACGGGGCTTCGCCTCCCAGCCGCCTAACTCCGCTGCGCCGTCAGCGACACGGCGGTGGCCACCGCCTCCAGCAGGCGGGTGAGTTGCTCGGCGTCGCCGACGGTGCGGTCACCGGCGGCCAGTCGGGTGAAGATGCCGGCGATGAACGTCGTGACGGCGGTGGTCTGCGCGTCCAGCAGTTCGGGGTCGCGGGTGTCCGGCTGCAGGTGGGCGATGGCGTCGCGGGCCATCGCGTTGATCCGGGCGACGAACACCTGCGATGTGTCGGCCAGATCGGGATCGCGCGCGGCGCCCAGCAACAGTTCGTGGCGCGCGCGGTTCAGCATCAGCCCGGAGCCCTCGGCCTGCATCATCGTCAGCCGGGCCAGGTGCGCGAACGGCGAGAGTGGGTCGACCGGTTCGTCGATCACCGACTGCAAGTTGGCGACGTCGATCACCGCCACGCGCTTGCCGACGCCGCGCAGCAAGGCCGCGCGGGTGCGGTAGTAGTACGACGTGGTGCCCTCGGGGACGCCGGCGCAGCGGTCGACGCGCCCGTGGGTGAGCCCGCGCGATCCGTGTTCGGCCAGCACCTGGATCGCGGCGTCGCATAGGTCGCGGCGGCGTTCATCGCCGTCGCGTTTGCGGGACCTCGTACTGTCAGCCATGGGTCACCGAAGGACGGTGCCGCCGTCGATGTTGACGACCTGACCATTGATCCATTCGCCCTCCTCGGACAGCAGGAAGGCGACCAGCGCGGCGATGTCGCCGGGGTTGCCGACGCGCGGTCCGCGAATGCGCTTGAGCGCGCCGGCCTCCAGGTCCGGCCACCGCGGCACCGAGCGGATGGTCTCGGTTGCGGTGAACCCGGGCGCGACCGCGTTGCACCGGATGTTGTCCTTTCCCCACCGTGACGCGACGTGGCGGGTGAGCGCGCCGATGCCGGTCTTCGCGGTGGCGTAGGCCGGGCGCGCGGGCTCACCCTGGAACGCCGCAGCCGACGACATGTTGACGATCGCCCCGCCGCCGCGGTCCAGCATTCTCGGGATGGCGTATTTCATCGCGGCCACATACCCGCGCAGGTTCACCGCCATCACCCGGTCCCAGACGTCGAAGTCGATGTCCACCACGTCGGTGTCGGCCCGGATGGCGCTCATGTCGGCGCCCACGTTGAACAACAGGTCCACACCGCCGAAAGTCGTTGCGGCGGTGTCGATCAGCCCGGCGACCGACGTGGGGTCCGCCAGGTCGAAGGGCACGTGGGCCGCCGTTCCCCCAGCGGCGGTGATGTGTTCGGCCGTCTGCTGCGCGGCGTCGGCGGCGACGTCGCCGATGACGACCCGGCAGCCTTCCTCGGCGAGACGCGCGGCGGTCGCGGCGCCGATTCCGGTCGCGCCGCCGACGACGACCGCCACCTTGTCGATCAAACCCTGCAATCCCATGGATATTGACTTTACCTCTAGAACTGTAGAGGATCGCCAGTCATGGCTGGAATTCATCGGGAGCGGCCCGGAGCCGGCGACCTGTCGGCGGCGACGGACACGCCGGCGCTGGCCCTGGGCGACGGCGTCTGGATGTCACCGGGCGTCTCCAACGCCTACGCGGTGGCCACCGACGAGGGACGGGTCATCGTCAACAGCGGGCTGGTGTTCGAAGGGCCGTTGCATCGCAGGGCTTTTGCCGACGTGCCGGGCCCGACGCGGGCGATCATCGTCACGCAGGGGCACGCCGACCATTGGGGCGGGGTGAACTCGCTGCGCGACGAGGGCACCAACGTCGTGATGAACCGCAACTATCGGTATTGGCGCGACGACAACACGCTGCTCATGGGCTATCGGGTGCCCAAGACGTCGTTCGCCTTCCAGAAGTTCTCCGACGCGGTGCTCGAGCATTTCCAGACCGTCGACCCCGCGACCATCGACTTCTCGTTTCCCGAGCCGACGACGACGTTCGACCAGCGGCACAGCTTCACCGTCGGCGGCCGAGCCTTCGAGCTGGCGTGGACGCCGGGCGGCGAGACCACCGACGCGCTGGTGGTGTGGCTGCCGCAGGATCGGATCCTGTTCACCGGCAACCTGTTCGGGCCGCTGTTTGGGCACGTGCCGAACCTGATGACCATCCGCGGCGATCGCTATCGCGATCCGATTCTCTACATCGAGTCGCTGAACACCGTGCTGGAATACGGACCGCAGCGGCTGATCACCGGCCACTTCGACCCCATCGAGGGCGCCGATCGCATCGCGGAGGAAGTCACCGCGATGCGTGACGCCATGCAGGCCGTGCACGACCGCACCGCCGAACTGATGAATTTCGGCACCGACGTCCACACCGCGATGCGCGAGGTCACGGTGCCCGAGCACCTCGACATCGGCGAAGGGTACGGCAAGACGTCGTGGAATGTGCGCGCCATCTGGGAGATGTACACCGGATGGTTCCGGCATCGCTCCACCACCGAATTGTATGGGGTGGCACCGGATTCGGTGGCGGCCGACGTGGTGAGCGCGGCCGGTGCCGACGCGCTCGTGGACGCGGCCCGCGCGCACGTGGCCGCCGGGCGGCCGGTGCAGGCCATCCACCTCACCGACCTGATCCTGGCCGCCCAGCCGTTGCACGCGGCGGCGCGCGCGGCCGCGGCCGACGCCCACGAGGCGCTCCTGGTCGACGCGGAGAACTTCTGGGAAAAAGCCTGGCTCACCAAATCCATCAACGAACTGAGGTCACCCGAATGAACACCGTCAACTTCGATTTCACCGGCGCCAACGTGCTGGTGACCGGCGGCACCAGCGGAATCGGCAACGCCATCGCCGCCGCATTCGCCGGCGCGGGCGCCGCCGTCACGGTCACCGGCACCCGCGGTTCCGCCGCGGACTATTCCGAGACTGATCTGAGCGCGTACACCTACCGCCAGTGTCAGATCCAGGATCCCGAATCCGTTGACGCGCTGGCGGACTCGCTGGGTGAGCTGGACATCTTGGTCAACAACGCGGGCGGCCCCTATCCCGCGGGCGACGAATACGACCCGGACGGCTACGTCGCGTCGGTGACGCAGAACATGTTCGGACCGATGCGGCTGACCATGCGCTGTTATGACCTGCTCAAGTCCAGCCAGGCGCCCGGCGGGGCGAGCGTCGTCAGCGTCGTGTCGATGTCCGCGTTCCGCTCGGCGGTGTTCGTCCCCGGCTACGCCTCGTCGAAGATGGGCCTGCTCGCCCTGACGATGAACCTCTCGCGGCGGTGGGCTGACGACGGAATCCGGGTCAACGCCATCGCGCCCGGGCTCATCGACACCCGAATGACCCACCCGGCCATGGGCATTCCCGAGGTGATGGACGTCGAGATCGGCTTCCACACGCCCCTGGGCAGGCCCGGCACACCCCAGGACTGCGCCGGCGCGACGCTGTTCCTGTGTACCGACGCCGCCTCGTACATCACCGGCACCACCATCGCCGTTGACGGCGGATACCTGACGGTCTGAAACGATGAGCGACAACAACTTCGACAACGTCTCGACCACCGACGACGTCTTCACGCTGGCCGCACAGCGCACCGGCCTCGCCGAAATCGATTCCGACTCTTGGCGCGACGGGCTGGCCATCATGCTCGACGAGCTCAACAGTTCGCCCGCGTTCACCCCGTTCGGCCGCGAACGCGTCCTCACCGACGCCACCGACGCGCTGGGGCGGCGCATGCAGGTACACGCCTACATCCAGGCGCACCCCGAAGTCCTCGACGCGCCCGTCGAGCGACCGCTGATCGTCCTGGGCATGCCACGCACCGGAACCACGGTCATCAGCTACCTGCTCGACCAGGATCCGGCCAGGCGCTCGCTACTGCACTGGCAGTGCGTGCACCCGATCCCGCCGGCGCCCACCGAGGCGCTGCGCACCGACCCGCGCTGCCTGGCCCTGCTGGAGGAACAGCGCAAGATCCTGGACATGGTCACGCAGGCCAAAGTGCCGCTGCCGCACTGGGAAGACGCCGACGGGCCCACCGAGGACATGTTCATCCACAATCAGGATTTCAAGGGGCTGTCCTGGGACTCGTTCCTGTCGACCTCGCGCTACGCCGAATGGTTGTTCCACGAGACCGACATGACCAGCACCTACGAATACCAGAAGCGCTACCTGCAGGTCCTGCAATCCGCCGCCCCGGGCAACTGGAGCCTGAAGATGCCGTCGCATTCGGTCCACATCGAGGCGCTGCTCACGGTGTTCCCCGACGCCCGGCTGATCTGGGCGCACCGCGACCCCTACAAGGCGACGGGGTCGCTGTGCAACCTATGGAAGCTGCCCAAAGGGATGGTGCTGCACCCCGATGCCATCGACCTGAATGCCATGGGGCGCAACGCCATGGCGCAGATGCGCTACCACGTCCAGCGGCCGCTGCGGGCCCGCGACCGCATCGGCGACGAGCGCTTCTTCCACATGTATTACCACGAGATGATGCGCGACCCGATGGCAGTGATGCGGCGCATCTACGAGTGGGCCGACGAACCGCTGACCTCCGAAACCGAAGCGCGCATGCGTAATTGGCTCGCCGAGCACCCCCAGGACCGCTTCGCGCTCAACGCGTACACCCTCGACCAGTACGGCCTGACCGTCGACGCGCTCGAACCGATCTTCGCCGAATACCTCGATACCTTCGACATCGAACTGGAGGCCACGCCATGAATCCGGCGGACTGCCATCACACCGGTCTGGTGGTCGACGATATGTCCGCCGCCGCCGAACGGCTCACCGGGGCGATGGGGTACCGGTGGACGAAACCGGTCGAGTACACGTTGAGCGTGGCCACCGCCGAGGGCGACATCGACGTGCCGTTCCGCTTTGTCTACTCGGTCGACGCGCCACACCTGGAGCTGATCCAGGCAGTGCCGGGCACAATCTGGACCGCGCCACCCGGAGGCGGCGCCCACCACCTCGGCTACTGGGTCGACGACATAGCCGGTGCCGCAGCGCAACTCGAACACAGCGGGTACCGCCTGGAGGCGCGACCCAGTGGCGAGACGCTGTCGATGTTCGCCTACTACGTCGACCCGTCCGGCGTCCGCATCGAGATCGTGGACCGGGCACTGTTTCCCGACTGGCCCGGGTTTCTGCAATCCATGGCGGCTTGACCCGTTCGCGCGAGGAGTCACTGATGAAGATGTCAATGGTCACCGGCCCGGGCAAGGCCGAAGTACTCGACGCCGAGCGTCCCACGGTGGGCCCCAACGACGTGCTGGTCCGGATGCGCGCCTGCGGCATCTGCGGTTCGGACGCGTTTTACATCACCATCGGCGGGCTGCCCCCTCGCCAGGGACACACACCGCTCGGACACGAGCCCGCCGGGGAGATCGCCGAGGTCGGCGAGATGGTGAGCGGCCTGGCCGTCGGCGACCACGTCGTCATCAACCCGATGGCCGCCCCGGGCGGCATCATCGGCAACGGCGGACCCAGCGGCGCGCTCGCCGACTACCTGCTCATCGAAAACGCGGTCCGCGGAACGAGTCTCGAGGTCATCCCCGACCACGTCCCGTGGGAGGTCGCGGCGCTCAACGAGCCGATGGCCGTCGCGCGTCACGGCGCCAACCGGTGCCGACCCAAGCCGACGGACAAGGTCGCCGTGTTCGGCGCCGGACCGATCGGCCTGGGCGCCACGCTGGCCTTCAAATCCCTTGGCGTGAGCCACGTCGTCGTCGTGGACCTGCTCCCCGGCCGGCTGGACAAGGCGCTACAGATCGGCGCCGACGCGGTCATCAACTCCGCCGACGAGGACGTCGTGGCGCGCCTGATCGAACTGCACGGCCGGGGCGAGAGCATGTACCCCGGCAAGGCGGGCACGAACATCTATCTCGACGCGGCCGGTGTGCCCGCCGTCGTCAACACCGCGCTCGCCGCCGCGCAAAAGGGTGCCACCGTGGGCATCGTCGGCGTCCACAAGGAGCCGGTGCCCGTCGACCTGATCAACGTGATGAGCAACGAGATCACCCTCCTCGGGAGCATGGGCTACCCCGACGAAATCTTCGAGGTGACCAAGGATCTCGTCGCGAACTGGGAGAAATACGCGCTGATCGTCAGCCACACCATCCCGTTCGACAACGTCGGCGAGGCGCTCGAGCTCGCCCAAACTCCGGGTGCCGCGGACAAGGTCGTCGTCACTCTCGGCTGATGTCGGCGGTGATCGCGCCGGTGAGGCGGATCAGGTCCCGGGGTGCGACCGCGACATCGTAATGCCGCTTGCCGGCGCTGCACAGCATCCGATCCCAGCGCAGCGCGGAGGCGTCCAGGACCGTGCGCAGCCGCTTGCGTTGACCGAACGGCGAAATGCCGCCCACCACATAGCCGGTGGCCCGCTGCGCGGCGGCGGGCTCGGCCATGACGGCTTTGGCCACACCCAGCGCCGCGGCGACCGCCTTCAGCGACAACCGCGACGGCACCGGCACGATCGCGACGGCCAGCTCACCCGGCAGCGCGACGATCAGCGTCTTGAAAACCTGTTCGGGCGCCACGCCGGACGACGCGGACAGGTCGGCGACCGCGTCGAAGTGCAAAACCTGGTGCGGCACACCGGCTTTCACCAACTCGGCGATGCCCGGGGTGGCCGCGCCGCGCACCGGCTACCTCCGACGGTCGTGACCCGCCGCGCCCGGCTGCGCCGCGCTTGCGATCACGACGAACTCCGACGGTCGTGACCCGCCGCGCCCGGCTGCGCCGCGCTTGCGATCACGACGAACTTCGACGGTCGTGACCCGCCGCGCCCGGCTGCGCCGCGCTTGCGATCACGACTATGGCCCCGAGTACCCCGGCGGGTTGACGCCGTCGACCCAGAAGTCCACGCCCAACTTCGAACCCGGCACGCAGTTGTACGCCGAGAGGTCGGTGACGCCGGATTCCACCAGCACGTCCTCACACAGCAGCATGTTGCCGGTGTACTCCTTGGACGGCTTGTTGAGGACGACGTAGGCGGCGTCGGAGTACACCTCGGGCTTGCGGGCCCGGCCCATCGCCTCGTCACCGCCGAGCAGGTTCTGCACCGCGGCGGTCGCCACCAGCGTGCGCGGCCACAGCGTGTTCGACGCGATGCCTTCGTCCCGCATTTCTTCGGCGATGCCCAGCGCGCACAGCGTCATGCCGAACTTGGCCATCATGTAGGCCGTCGGCTTCAGCCACTCGCGGCCGAGCAGCACCGGCGGCGACAGCGTCAGGATGTGCGGGTTCTCGCGCCCTTTCAGGTGCGGGATGCAGGCCTGCGATACCGCATACGTGCCCCGCACCTGGATGCCGTTCATCAGGTCGAACCGCTTCATCGGCACCTCGGTGACCGAACCCAGGTTGATCGCCGACGCGTTGTTGACACAGATGTCGATGCCGCCGAACTGCTCGACAGTCTTGGCCACGGCGGCCTCGACCGAATCGGGGTCGCGGACGTCCCCGACGATCGGCAGGGCCTGCCCGCCCGCCTCTTCGAGCTCCTTGGCCGCGGTGAACACCGTTCCCGGCAGCTTCGGGTGCGGCTCGGCGGTCTTGGCGATCAGGGCGATGTTGGCGCCGTCCTGGGCGGCGCGCTTGGCGATCGCCAGGCCGATGCCGCGGCTGGCGCCGGAGATGAACATGGTCTTGCCATTCAGGGACATGGCGTCACACTAACGCCACGCCGGAATCGGCCCGACCGGGGTCTGCGCCGGGGTGCGGGTACCGATATTGCGGGCCGAATTCGCCCCGGAAATAGCCGGATCGTGCGCGCGGTTGATCCAATTGGTTTTTCGATGCGGTGGGTCACACCCGGGCGGAGCTTGTCGGGGTGAGCCTTTAGATTGGGAGGAGCAGCGTGGTGTCAACGGCGACGAGCCTGTTAGGCGAGGAGCAGTTGGCTGGCGTCCTTGCGAGTCCGGTGGCGCTTTCGGTGCTTTCCGGTAACACCGCAGCAGAAGGGACCGGATTAAGCGACATGGCCGATTCTCTAGATGGCCGCGATGGCGCGGCAACGCCGTCCATTACCGAGCCCGTGGCGCCCGAAGAGACGGACGCCGAACTGACGGCGCGCTTCGAGCGCGACGCGATTCCCCTGCTGGACCAGCTCTATGGCGGCGCGCTGCGCATGACGCGAAACCCCGCCGACGCCGAGGACCTGCTGCAAGAGACGATGGTGAAGGCGTACGCGGGCTTCCGCTCTTTTCGGGCCGGCACCAATCTCAAGGCATGGCTGTACCGGATCCTGACCAACACCTACATCAACAGCTATCGCAAGAAGCAGCGCCAGCCGGCGGAGTATCCGACCGAGGAAATCACCGACTGGCAGCTGGCCGCCAATGCCGAGCATTCCTCGACCGGGCTGCGTTCGGCCGAGGTGGAGGCCCTGGAGTCGCTGCCGGACTCCGAGATCAAAGACGCGCTGCAGGCCTTGCCGGAAGAATTCCGGATGGCGGTCTATTACGCCGACGTCGAGGGATTTCCGTACAAGGAAATCGCCGAAATCATGGATACGCCGATCGGAACGGTAATGTCACGGCTGCACCGCGGCCGACGGCAACTGCGCGGCCTGTTGGCCGACGTTGCCAAGGAGCGGGGCTTCAACCGCGGTCAGCAGGCGCACGAGGAGGTGTCGTCATGAGCGAGTTCGCCGGCCAGGGCGGTGCTTCGCCGGAGGCCTGCCCCAACGACGAGTCCCACGGCAGCGTCGGCTGCGCGGAGGTCATCCGCCAGGTCTGGCTGCTGCTCGACGGTGAATGCGGCCCGGACACCCGCGAACAACTGCGCCAGCACCTCGAGGCGTGCCCCGGCTGCTTCAAGCACTACGGCCTCGAAGAGCGCATCAAGGCGTTGATCGCCACCAAATGCAAAGGCGAAAGGGCCCCGGAGGGCCTGCGAGAGCGGCTACGGCTCGAGATCCGGCGCACCACCATCATGCGGGGTACGCAGTAGCGTCCCTCAGGAATTGGGTCGCTTGCCGTGGTTGGCCTTGCTGTGCTTGCGGTCGCGCTTCTTACGGCCTCGTTTGGCCATGGGTCGAACCTCCGTTGATTGCTTGTCAAACCAGGCGCCTGGCGCCGGTTGGCTTGCCGTCCAGTCTCTCACGAGACGCGCCGCGCATTGTCTTCGCCCTGGTGCGGCCCGCATGCGGGGCCGTCGGGGGCCGCGCGCCGCGGTCCCGGCGGGCCCTGTGGTTCGATGTAGGCGAGCCTGGTAGAACCTTGATGGACCAAAGATCCAGCGATGGACCAACAACCGGCGATGACCAGCAGCCAGCCTGCGCAGAGGCCGAAACGAGTGGGGTGAAGATGGCCGAGGATGTGCGCGCCGAGATCGTGGCCAGCGTGCTCGAAGTCGTTGTCAACGAGGGTGACCAGATCGGCAAAGGCGACACCGTGGTGCTGCTGGAGTCGATGAAGATGGAGATCCCCGTCCTTGCCGAGGTCGGTGGCACCGTCAGCAAGGTGAGCGTGTCGGTGGGCGACGTCATTCAGGCGGGCGACCTCATCGCGGTGATCAGCTAGCCGGTCAGGCCCCTTCGACCAGCCGCCGGGGAACGACCCGGGGAGTAAGCGATGTCAACTCTCGGTGATCTGCTCGCCGAACACACCATGCTGCCGGGCAACGCGGTCGACCATCTGCACGCGGTGGTGGGCGAGTGGCAGCTGCTGGCGGATCTGTCGTTCGCCGACTACCTGATGTGGGTGCGGCGCGACGACGGCGTGCTGGTGTGCGTGGCGCAATGCCGGCCCAATACCGCGCCCACGGTGCTCCAGACCGACGCGGTGGGCACCGCCATCGCCTCCGGCCGCCTGACCCTCGTCGCCGAGACGTTCGCGTCGGGCACCGCACAGCGGGATAACGTTGCGGGCCAAGAGAATTCGTGGTTGCCGGGCACCCACGTCGAGGCGTCCCCGGTGCGGTACGGCGGCCAGGTGGTGGCCGTGCTCACCCACCATCAGACCGCGGTGGCCGCCGACCGCGCGTCCGGCCAGTTGGAGATCGCCTACCGGCAGTGCGCCGGCGACCTCGTCCACATGCTCGCCGAGGGCACCTTTCCCGACGCGGGCGACGTGGTGATGTCGCGCTCCACCCCCCGGGTCGGCGACGGCTTCATCCGCCTCGACGTCAAGGGCGTCGTCGACTACGCCAGCCCCAACGCGCTGTCGGCCTACCACCGCATGGGCCTGACCGCCGACCTGGAGGGACACAACCTCATCGAGGTCACGCGCCCGCTGATCTCGGATCCGTTCGAGGCGCAGGAAGTGGCCGAGCACGTGCGGGACCTGGTGGCCGGGGGGCGCAGCATGCGCATGGAGGTCGACGCCGGGGGAGCCACCGTGCTGCTGCGCACGCTGCCGCTGGTGGTCGACGGCGCCAGCGCCGGCGCCGCGGTGCTGATCCGCGACGTCACCGAGGTCAAGCGCCGCGACCGGGCCCTGATATCCAAGGACGCCACCATCCGCGAAATCCACCACCGGGTGAAGAACAACCTGCAGACCGTCGCGGCGCTGCTGCGCCTGCAGGCCCGCCGCACGGTCAACGCGGAGGGTCGCGAGGCGCTTATCGAGTCGGTGCGCCGGGTGTCGTCGATCGCCTTGGTGCACGACGCCCTGTCGATGTCGGTGGACGAGCAGGTCAACCTCGACGAGGTCATCGACCGGATCCTGCCGATCATGAACGACGTGGCCTCGGTGGACCGTCCGATCCGCATCAACCGGGTCGGCGATCTGGGCGTGCTGGACTCCGACCGGGCCACCGCCTTGATCATGGTGATCACCGAACTGGTGCAAAACGCGATCGAGCACGCCTTCGACCCGGCCGTCGAGGAAGGCTCGGTGACGATCCGCGCCGAGCGCTCCGCGCGCTGGCTGGACGTCGTGGTGCACGACGACGGCCGCGGCCTGCCGGACGGATTCAGCCTGGAGACCTCCGACAGCCTCGGGCTGCAGATCGTGCGGACGCTCGTCTCGGCGGAACTGGACGGCACCCTGGGGATGAGCCAGTCCGCGGCCCGCGGCACCGACGTGGTGTTGCGCGTCCCGATCGGCCGACGGACCCGAATGCTGTTGTAGGCAGACGCAAGAGTGCGGCCCCGACAATCGTCGAGGCCGCACCGTTTTGCGTTATCTGGGTTAAACCCCGCTGCGGGCTTTCGTCCGGGCGTTGCGACGCTTCAGCGCACGCCGCTCGTCTTCGCTCATGCCGCCCCAGACGCCCGAGTCCTGGCCCGTGTTCAGGGCCCAGCCGAGGCACTCTGTGGTCACCGAACACCGATTACAGACCAGTTTCGCGTCAGCGATCTGCGCGAGCGCCGGACCACTGTTCCCCACCGGGAAGAACAGCTCCGGGTCTTCGTCACGACAGACCGCCTTGTGGCGCCAATCCATACGTCTTTACTCCTTACTGAGTGCGCAGCAAGGCGCACGGCTATTTTCTTCGGCTGTTAAACGCGTGCAGAAGAAAAGGGGCCGCACCCCTACGTAAATTTCTGCATGCAACCTTTTGATCGTTTCACAGGCTCAACAGATGTCAATAGTGTGAGTTCGCTCGTGGGCTATCTCACTTTGATCATCTCGTAGTCAAGCCCTTACTCCGTTGTACTACACTCACGGGCCACTCCCGGTGCAGCTTTTTGTTGCGTGCGCCACAGCCCCGGCGTTGCCGCAGTTCAGCGACGTTTTTGCTGAGGAGGCGCGGCCACCGCCAGCGCGTCGGGGACCGACTTGAACGTCATGGTTTCGCGCACGCCGAGATAATCCCCGTCGAACTGGCAGGCGACGGCGCCTCCGGTCGAGGTAACTCGCACGCACGGCAGGTCGTCCTCGGTGACGAGGTGCTTGAAGTCGAACGTGGGCCGTTTTGCGAACATCTGCCGCACGATCCGCAGGGTGGGGACCAACTTCAGATTGGTCGGCGCGAACACCCCCAGCCCCGACTCGAAGCTGCAGCCGGGATTGGTCCACACCGGCCGCTCGTTGGCGAACGTCCACGGGCTGGAGTTCGACACGAACGCGAAGCTCACGCCGGAGATGGGTTCGCGGCCGGGAAGTTCGAGCGTCAGCATCGGCTCGCGGCGGGTGTAGGCCCACACGGCCGGCACCGATGCGCGAATGTAGCGCCACGCGGTGACCTTGCCGCCCTTGCTGCGTTCGGCCTCCACCGCGGCCACCACCTCGGCGTCGACGCCCATGCCGGTGTTGAACACGGCCCACCGCTCGCCGCAGTCGATCAGGCCGATGCGGCGCCACGTGCCGTGGCGCTGGAAGTCGTCGAGCAACTGGATGAGCTGGTTGGTGGCCGCGACCGGATCCGGCGAGATGCCCAGCGATCGCGCCAGCACATTCGCGGAACCCCCGGGCACCACGGCCACCGCCGGCACCGGCCCGCTCGGAAGCGTTCCGGGGCGACCGAGCAGACCGTTGACCACGCCGCTCACCGTGCCGTCGCCGCCGTGCACGACCACCAGGTCGACGCCGTCGGCGGCGGCCTTCTGCGCGAGTTCGCTGCCGTGCCCGCGATGGTTGGTGTGTTCGACGCTGAGCTGCAACCGGCTTTTGAGGGCGTGGGCCAGCAGATCGCGACCGGCCGGCGTGGTGGAAGTGGCTGTGGGGTTGACGATCAGCACGGCCCGCATGAATCACGAGCTTAGGCGGGCCGGTTAAGGCTGCGCTGTGGGGGAACCGCGGGGGATGGGCGGCCACCCTGACTACGCTGGCGCTGTGACGCCGCCAGCCGCCCCGACCGCCGTCCGCCGCGCCGGCGTCATCGTCGCGGCGCAGGGCGTGGCCGCGCTGGTCGTGGCCGTGGTCCTGGTGGTGCGCGGGATCGCCGGGGCCGACCAGCATGTGGCCAACGGTCTGGCCACCGCCGGGTGGTTCGTCCTCGTCGGCGCCGGAGTGATCGCCGCGGGGCGCGCGCTGATGCTCGGCAAGCGCTGGGGTCGCGGGCTGGCCGTGATCACCCAGCTGCTCTTGCTGCCGGTGGCGTGGTACCTCGCGGTCGGATCACACCAGCCCGGCTTCGGGATCCCGGCGGGGGTTGTCGCGCTGGTCGTGTTGGGTTTGCTGTTCAGCCCCGCCGCGGTGCGCTGGGCCGCCGGTGGTCAGGGCGACTCCGCCAGTCCCGCCAACCGCGGCCCCGACAGCCGGTAGGTGGTCCATTCGTTCTGCGGTTCCCCGCCGATCCCGTCGTAGAGCGTGATGGCGTCGGCGTTCCAGTTCAGCACCGCCCAGGACAACCGGGTATAGCCCCGCTGCAGGCATTCGCCGGCCAGTGCCGCCAGCAGCGCCCGGGCCAGCCCGCGCCGGCGAAATCCCGGGCGCACGAACAGGTCTTCCAGATAGATGCCCGCCGCGCCGTCCCAGGTGGAGAAGTTGACGAACCACAACGCCGTCGCCGCGACCTCACCGTCCGCCTCCGCCACGTGCCCGTACACCGTCGGGCGGTCACCGAAAAGCGCTGTGGAGATTTGTGTTTCGGTGACGGTGCACTGATCGGCGGCGTGCTCGAATTCGGCCAGCGCGTGGATCAATTCGGTGATGGCGGCGACGTCGTGCGGCGCGGCGCGGCGGATGTCTGCGGTCATCGTTGGACTTCCAGGGCGTTGAGTATCGTGGCGAATTTCGTTGTGGTCTCAGCGACTTCGTCGTCGGGATCGGATTCGGCGACGATACCGCCACCGGCCCGCGCCAGCGCGCTGCGCCGGTCCGCCGACAGCTGCGCGCAGCGCAGCGACACCACCCAGCGGCCGTCGCCGCGGGCGTCGCACCAGCCCACCGCCCCCGCGTAGAACCCGCGGTCGCCCTCCAGCTCGGCAATGAGCTGGACCGCGGCCTTGGTCGGGACGCCCCCGACGGCCGGGGTGGGGTGTAGCGCCAAAGCCAAATCGATTGCGCTCGTTGAGGTATCGCGCAGCCGTCCGCTGATCGGCGTGCACAGGTGCCAGACCGCCGCGGTGCGGCTCAGTTGCGGCTCGGGGGCGATCGACAGGTCGTCGCACAGCGGCTCCAGGGCCGCCCGGATGGTCTCGATGACCAGCTGATGCTCGTGGCGGTTCTTGGCCGAGGAGGCCAGCGCGGCGCCGTTGGCGGCATCGGCGTCGGGGTCGGCGCCGCGCGGGGCCGACCCGGCAAACGGCCGGCACTCGACGCGGTCGCCGCTGCGCGCCACCAAAAGTTCGGGGCTGGCGCCCACCAGGGCCACGCCCGCGTAGTCGTCGCCGGCGGCGCTCAGATCGACGAGGTAGCCGTAGGCGGTAGGGTCCGCCGCGACGAGCCGACGCAAAACGGCCCGCGCGTCCATCGGGGCATCGGCCACCAGCTCCAAGGCGCGGGCCAACACCACCTTGTGCAGCGGGTTGTCCGCGGCGGCGAGCTGATCGCGGGCCCGGCGGACCCGGTCGCGGTAGTCACCCGGCGGCGGGAGGGCCGCGGCCACCCGCACCGGCGGCAGGGCGCCCGTAGGCCAGTCCGGGGGGCCCTTTGTGACATCGACGGCGTGCGGCGTCAGCAACGCGGCCGGGCTGCTGACATCAAAGGGCAACGCGCCCAACACAATCGGCACCTGATTCGACCGCAGCGCCGCCTGCGCCGCGCCCACGTCGCCGTAGCGCCGCAGCACGCCGTCGGCGATCAGGGTTTGCGTCGGCCCGCACAGCACGAACGGCGGTTCGGCGTTCAGATGCTCGACTCCTCCTCGCGCCGCTGCGCGGCGCGCATCGTCGTCTTCGGCGTTCAGATGCTCGACTCCTCCTCGCGCCGCTGCGCGGCGCGTATCGTCGTCTTCGGCGTTCAGATGCTCGACTCCTCCTCGCGCCGCTGCGCGGCGCGTATCGTCGTCTTCGCGGTTCACTGTCCCGTCAACCCGAGCGCCCGCAACTGCCGCACCCCGTGCTCGAACCCGCAGACCGCGATCGAGGCGGTGATCATGCCGAAGCGGCTGCCCTCGACCAGCGGCAGTTCGACCCAGCGGGTGATCACCGCGCGGGAGAAGTGGCCATGGCTGACGAAGACCACGTCGCGCGACTCCATGTGCCGCAGCGCCGTCGTGACCGCGGCGTCGGCCCGCTCGCTGACCTGCGCGACGCTCTCACCGCCGGGGCATCCGTGCGTCCACACCAGCCAGTCGGGCACCGACTCCCGGATCTGTTCGGTGGTCATGCCCTCATAGGAGCCGTAGTCCCACTCCGCGAGCTGTTCTGTCACCTCGTCGATGGACAACCCGGCCAGCTCCGCGGTGACCAGCGAGCGTCGCCGCGGGCTGCTGATCACCAGCGGGTCAACAAGTTTCAGTTCACCCAGCGCCCTGCCGGCCAGCTGCGCCTGTTCCCGGCCGGCGTCGGTCAGCTCGACCTCGGTGCGGCCGGTGTGCTGGCCGGATTTCGACCACTCGGTCTCGCCGTGGCGCAGCAGCACCAAACGGTGATCGTGCAAGCCCATACCGAATGATTCTGCCGGACGACATGCGGTGGCCGCTGGGCCCAAGCGCATGGTGGACGAACATGCCAGGATGGCACTGTGAACGCGCGGCGATGCGGAGGGGCGGGCGGCTGGTGAGTAGGACCCGGGTATTGGCGGTGGCCAACCAGAAGGGTGGCGTCGCCAAGACGACCACCGTTGCCTCGCTGGGGGCGGCGATGGTGGAGGAGAAGAAGCGGGTGCTGCTGGTCGACCTCGACCCGCAGGGCTGCCTGACCTTCTCGCTGGGCCAAGACCCCGACAAACTCCCGGTGTCCGTGCACGAGGTGTTGCTCGGCGAGGTCGAGCCCAACGCCGCGCTGGTCGAGACGGCGGAGGGAATGGCGCTGCTACCGGCCAACATTGACCTGGCGGGGGCCGAGGCGATGCTGCTGATGCGGGCGGGCCGCGAATACGCGCTCAAGCGCGCGCTGGCCAAGCTCGGCGACGACTTCGACGTGGTGATCATCGACTGCCCGCCGTCGCTGGGCGTGCTCACCCTCAACGGGCTGACCGCCGCCGACGAGGTCATCGTGCCGCTGCAGTGCGAGACGCTCGCGCATCGCGGCGTCGGCCAGTTCCTGCGCACCGTCGCCGATGTCCAGCAGATCACCAACCCGGAGCTGCGCCTGCTCGGCGCCTTGCCGACGCTGTACGACTCGCGCACCACCCACACCCGCGACGTGCTGCTCGACGTCGCCGACCGCTACAGCCTGCCGGTGCTGGCCCCGCCGATTCCGCGCACGGTGCGTTTCGCGGAGGCCAGCGCCTCGGGTTCGTCGGTGATGGCGGGCCGCAAGAACAAGGGCGCGTCGGCCTACGGCGAGCTGGCGGCGGCGCTGCTCAAGCACTGGAAGAGCGGTAAGCCACTGCCGACGTTCGCCGTCGAGGTGTAGTTCCCACCGCGGGCGGCGTGAGCCGGGCGCGTGCTGAACTGCCGCGGCAACCTGAGCGTTCAGCCCAGGGCGACCACGGTGTCGCCGCGCTGCTCGAAGATCCGAGAACCCGACACGGCGGGGATCACCGCCGCTCCCGGTGGCGGGGCACTCGCCGTGCGGTCCACCGGAATGTAGCGCTCGCCGACGCCGCTGACCGGGTCGTAGACGCCGATCGCGCCGGTGACGGGCACCAGCAGCCGACCCGCCATCATCACTCCCGGCCCCAACGGCGCCGCCTTGTCGCCCGCGGCGATGGTGTAGCGCAGCGCCAGGGTGTTCACGTCGAAAACCATCAGCGAATCGCCGGTCCACCAGGTCAGCAGGCTGCCGGCGTGGGAGACCGCCGCCGCGCGCGACGGCGGCTTGGGCAGCAGGGTGCTCGCCACGGTGGCGCCGGTTTCGTCGATCACGTCCATCCGGGGCTGGGGCGCGGGCAGGTACACCGCGGTGGCGTTGTCCCGGACGGCCAGCACCCGGGCGCCCGAATCGGGCGCGATCCCCGGCTCGGCCACGATGTGTTGTTGGGGTTCGTCGTCGTCCTTGCCGGGCCGGAGCAGCACCAGGCGCAGGTCGGCCTGGTTCGCGCAGCTCTCCAGCACCGAGACGGCGGTCGAGCTGGCCGCGGCCGAGATCAGCTTGCAGCCGGAGTGCAGGCCCCGCGCCGACGGCTTCACCCGGGCGTCGGTCTCGCCGTAGGCCACCATGCGCACCATGTCCGAGCGCCACAGCTCCAGGTGGGTGTCGCCTACCGACAACACCGTCATGCCGTCGGAGGAGAGCCGCACCCGCGGGTCGGCGTAGCCGCTGCGGGCGGGGCCGCGGCGGCCGGTGGAGCCGTCCAGGGTGCTCACCTGCCCGCAGCCGCGATCGTCCCGATAAACCCCGACGGCGTAGCGGTACAGCCAGGAGACTCCGCAGAGGGCGGTGTCGCGGGCGTAGCTCCAGCGGGACTGGCCCGTGCCGGCATCGCGCCCGTCGATCCGGACGCCCGCACCGGTGACGACCACGCCGCCCACCACGACCGGCTCGGTGGTGGCCGGACTGGCGGCGGTCCACAGCTGTTTCAGGCCGGCCGGCACCTGCCGGGCCGGGCTCGGGTTGGGTGCCGGGACGGCGGCCGGTCGGCTGCTGGTCGCCCGCGCGTCGCTGGTCCACCAGATCAGGGCCGCGGCCACGGCGACGACGACCGCGATGGCCGCGGCGGCCAGGATGTCGCGCTTGGTCCGGCGCTCGGGTCTGACCATGCGGGGCGCGGTGCGTTAGTTGGTTTGCGCGGTGGGGGCCGCGGCGGAGGCTTCCGCCGGCTTGCGGCGCCGACGGCGGCGACGGCTGGAGCCGGGGTTCCCCGGCGGCGAGCCGGCCGGCGTTTCCGCGGTCGCCTCACCGTTGCTGCTCGCGGCGCCGTTGCCCGACGGGTGCCCGCTGACCGGCTGGCCACCGCGGGTGCGCCGCCGCGTCCCGGACCGGCGCGCGGTCTTCTCCGATTTCTGTCCCGGCTTCTGGGCCGCGCGCTCGGCGGTGCGGCGCGCGCCCTGCGCCGTGCGGGCCGCGCCCACCGTGCCCCCGGCCTCGGCGGGGATGCTCAGCTCCTCGTACAGGTGCGGCGAGCTGGAGTAGGTCTCGGCGGGTTCGGGGTTGTCCAGCCCCAGCGCCTTGTCGATCAGCGCCCAGCGGGTGAGCTCGTCCCAGTCCACCAGGGTGACGGCGACGCCGGTCTTGCCGGCGCGGCCGGTGCGACCGATGCGGTGCACGTAGGCCTGCTCGTCCTCGGGGATCTGGTAGTTGATGACGTGGGTGACGTCATCGATGTCGATGCCGCGGGCGGCCACGTCGGTGGCCACCAGCACGTCGATGTCGCCGGTCCGGAAAGCCTTGAGCGCCTTCTCGCGCGCCACCTGTCCGAGGTCGCCGTGGACGGCGCCCACCGCGAAACCGCGCTCGGCCAACTCGTCGGCGACCTTCTGCGCGGTGCGCTTGGTGCGGGTGAAGATCATCGTGGCGCCGCGGCCCTCGGCCTGCAGGATCCGGCTGACCAGCTCCACCTTGTCCAGGGCGTGGGCCCGGTAGGCGTACTGGGCGGTGGTGTCGTGGGTGGCCGCCGAGTGCGGCGCCTCCGCCCGGATGTGGGTGGGCTGGTTCATGAAGGTGCGGGCCAGCGTGATGATCGGGTCCGGCATCGTCGCGGAGAACAGCATCGACTGCCGGGCGACGGGGATCTGGCGCAGGATGCGCTCGATGTCGGGCAAAAAGCCGAGGTCGAGCATCTCGTCGGCCTCGTCGAGCACCAGCACCGAGAGCCCACCGAGCTGCAGGTGACCCTGCTGGCTCAGGTCGAGCAGCCGGCCCGGGGTGCCCACCACGACGTCGGCGCCGGCGCGCAGCGCCTCGATCTGCGTCTCGTAGGGACGGCCGCCGTAAATAGAAACCACCGAGAGCCGTCGGCCGCCGTCGGCGGTCAGATGCTTGGCCGCGAGCGCCAGGTCATCGGTCACCTGCAGGCACAGCTCGCGGGTGGGCACCACGATCAGCGCGCGCGGTGTGCCGTTGAGGGGCCGCTCGGCGGAGCCGGACGTGATGCGCTGCAGCAGCGGCACCCCGAAGGCGAAGGTCTTGCCCATGCCGGTGCGGGCCTGGCCGATCAGATCGTCGCCGGCGAGCGCCAGCGGCAGGGTCAGCTCCTGGATGGCAAAAGGGCTTTCGATCCCTTTTTCGGAGAGCGCCCGCACGACTTCGTCGCGGACGCCGAGTTGAGCAAAGGTCAGTTCAGTTGTGCTGGTCAGTGTGGTCATGCGTGGGTAGGTAGCCTCTCGGGACGTATCGGATTGAGTCGGTGTTTCTCTGTCGCGGTCACGCGCGCACGAGTTCCGACTCCGAATACGTCGCCGAGTCGCGGGCTCCGGCTCAGTCTGGGTGGTCCCAGCCCGGGCGGGCCTGCTGTGCACGCACATTTCGCCGATAGCGGCGTGGGAAGAACATTGGCACAAATACAGCCGCCATCTAGCTACATGATAGCTGGTCGAACGCTGGCCCCATGTTGCGCCAAGCCCGCCGACTACAGTGTTGCCATGACCCGGCCCTCTTACCAGCCCTCTTCCACCGACCAAGTGGACGAACCGGCTGCCCCACGACTGTCGGCCGATCACCCCGGGGTCAACGAGTTGTTCGCGGTCTTGGCCTACGGTGAGATCGCCGCGTTCTACCGGCTCACCGACGAGGCGCGGATGGCGCCTGACCTGCGCGGACGGATCTCAATGGCGAGCATGGCCGCCGCCGAGATGCAGCACTATGAGCAGCTGCGCGACGCGCTGGAAAGCCGCGGCGTCGACGTGGTGCCGGCGATGTCGAAGTACGTGTCGGCGCTGGAGAACTACCACCGCCTGACGATGCCCAGCACGTGGCTGGAAGCTTTGGTGAAGACGTATGTCGGCGACGCCCTGGCCGCCGATCTGTATCTGGAGATCGCCGACGGGCTGCCCGACGAGGTCGCCGACGTGGTGCGGGGGGCGCTGGCGGAGACCGGGCACTCGCAGTTCGTCGTCGCCGAGGTGCGCGCGGCCGTCACGTCCAGCGGCAAACAGCGCAGCCGGCTGGCGCTGTGGTCACGCCGCCTGTTCGGCGAGGCGATCACCCAGGCCCAGTACCTGCTGGCCGACCACGACGAACTCGTCGACCTGGTGATGTCGGGCGCCGGCGGGCTGGGCCAGCTCAACGCGTTCTTCGATCGGTTGCAGAAGACGCACGACCGCCGCATGCACGAATTGGGCCTGAGCTGACCCGCAGGTCACTCAGTGTGAGCAGGTCGCCATGTTCGAAGGGGCGGCCGACGCCATGACCCGCTGGCCGGCGGCGTTGAAGACCGAGCAGCTGAGCTGGCCGTAGAAGCTGGTCGCGACCACGGATTCGGTCTGCACCCCGGGATTCAGGACCACCACCTTCGACCACGGCAGCGACACGTTGAACTCGCTCTGCGGGACGCCGCGCGCGTCGGTGTAGACGACGTTCACCAGGTCCAGCAGCTGCTTGGTCCCGCTCACGCTGTAGACGACGGTACGCGGGTTCAGCGTGGCCGTCGGCGGCGGCGGCGCGAGAGGCGGTGCGGCCGTGGGTGTTTGGGCCGCCGGGGTACTCGGCGCGGCGCTCGGTGTGGTGACGGTCGTCACGGTCTCCGGCGGCAACTGGGCCACGCGTGAGGGGTTCGGTGGCGCGGACGCCTTGGTGGTCGCGGGCGCTGAGGTCACCGGGTGGGGAGCCGGCGCTCCCAGCGTGGCCTTGGTGGAGGCGCTGTCGCCGCTGTTGATGATGACGGCGGTGGCGATGGCGCCGACGGCCACCACCGCGCCGAGGATCGCCGTCGCGGGCCGCCAGCGCGAGTCGCTCGGCCAGCCCGTCCAGTTGTAGTCGGCGTGCAGGTAGGGGTCGGTGTCGCAGTCGTCAGCGTCGTCGTCCGGGTAGCTCCGGATCCGGTCGTCGAGGTGCGGCAATGTGGTACCCATGGGGCCGAAGTTAGCCATGTGAAAGCACGGATCGGGTATCGCGCGGGTGTGTGTGACAACCTGCAAGCGAATCGTTATCGGCGCGCGACCGAAGTTTCGCTGACCGCGAAGTGTGGGGACGCGACGGGGTGGGGGTCGGCCGCGTCCACTAGCCTGCTGCTGACAGGGCTGGGACGTCGCCGCCCGCGCAAGACTTCATATACCTACGGAAGGGGTGACCGTGGAGGTCAAGATCGGGATCACGGATAGTCCGCGCGAGTTGGTCCTCGCCAGCGACCAGACACCCGCCGAAGTCGAAGAACTGGTCAGTGCCGCGCTCAGCGAGGGATCGGGTCTGCTGCGACTGAGCGACGAGCGGGGCCGTCGCTACCTGATCCACACCACCAAGATCGCCTACGTCGAGATCGGCGTCGCCGACGCGCGACGGGTCGGCTTCGGGATCGGTGCCGAAATCGAAGCCGGGAAACACGCCGGCAAGGGGCGTTAGGACCGGGTCAGCGGCACGTGTGACAGTCCGCCCCAGGCGAACTGGACGGTGCCCTCGACGGCGTCCGCCTTGGAGATCGGGCGGTCGGAGTCGAGCCAGTACCTGGCGCAGTCGACGCTGATGCCGACCAGCCCGACGGCGATCATCCGCGCGCGGTGCGGGTCCAGCCCGGAATCCTCGCTGATCAACGCGAACACCGCGTCGATGCAGGATTCGGTCGCCACGCGCACCTGGGCGGCCACCTCGGGTTCGGTGACGTAGTCGTTCTCGAAGATCAGCCGGTAACCCTGGCTGTCGTGCTCGATGAAATCGAAAAACGCCTGAACCGCGGCGTGCAACCGCCGGCGGTTGTCCTTGGTGGCGCTCAGCGCCTGCTGAACGCCGGAGACCAGGTTTTCCACGTGCCGCGCCAGCACCGCGAGGTACAGCTCGAGCTTGCTCGTAAAGTGTTGGTAGAGAACGGGTTTGCTGACCCCGGCCCGATCGGCGATTTCGTCCATGCCGGCCGCGTGGTAGCCGCGGTCGACGAAGACGTCGCTGGCGACGATGAGCAGCTGGCCGCGGCGCTCATCGCGGGGTAGCCGGTTTCCTCGCCGGTTGGTAGCCCCGGCACCGTCCGCCGGCCGGCCGCGGTCGGCCGATCTGACGGCACGCCGTGCCGGCATCTTGGCGAGTTCGCTCATCGAGTCCTCATCTGATTGTCGGCGGCCGACCGTCGGTTCACCGGGGCCAGCCGCTCGCAGCTCGTTAAAAGACCTTACTACCCGCGGGGTTGGACCTGCCGCCATCGCGGTTGTCGCCCTGGCAGAAGCGGTGTCGGGCGGGGGATTCGGGCGCGCCACGGTCGGCGCGGCTGGTGCGCTGTGTAATCCTGGGAAAATGACGTCGCAGCGGCCCCCGCGCAGCACCGGTCGCGTGCCGATGCTCCGCGACGAGTGGCGCGAACCGCTGCGGGCGCTGCGTGATCCGCTGGCCGCCCCGGAAGCCGGGCGCGCGCGGGCCGACCGTGGGCGGCAGCGGCAGTGGCGCAAACAAACGTGGCTGGGGCGGTTCGTCTCCACCTACGGCTGGCGCGCGTACGCGCTGCCCGTGCTGGCGGTGCTGACGGCCGTGGTCATGTATCAGACGGTGACCGGCGCCGGCGCGTCGAAGCCGACGGCGAGTCAGCCCATCGAGAGTCCGCCCGCGATCGGCGCGGTGGGCACCACGATCATCGACGCGCCGCCGCGTGGCCTCGCCGCGTTCGACGCCAACCTGCCGGCCGGGACGTTGCCGGACGGCGGCCCCTTCACCGAAGCGGGCGACAAGACGTGGCACGTGGTGCCGGGGACGACGCCCCAGATCGGGCAGGGCACCGCCAAGGTGTTCCGGTACACGGTCGAGGTGGAGAACGGCATCGACCCGACGATGTTCGGCGGCGACGAAGCATTCGCCCAGATGGTCGACCAGACGCTCGCCAATCCGAAGGGCTGGACGCACAACCCGCAGTTCGCCTTCATCCGGGTCGACGGCGCCGCCGGGGCAAAACCCGACTTTCGGATCTCGCTGGTGTCGCCGGTGACGGTGCGGGAGGGGTGCGGCTACGAATTCCGGCTGGAGACCTCCTGCTACAACCCGGTTTTCGGCGCCAGCCGCGAGGCCCGGGTCTTCATCAACGAGGCGCGCTGGGTGCGCGGCGCCGTGCCGTTCGAAGGGGACATCGGTTCGTACCGGCAGTACGTGATCAACCACGAGGTGGGCCACGCCATCGGATACCTGCACCACGAGGCCTGCGAGCAGCAGGGCGCCCTGGCGCCGGTGATGATGCAGCAGACGTTCTCCACGTCCAACAACGACGCCGCGCAATTCGACCCGGACACCGTCAAGGCCGACGGGAAGACCTGCCGCTTCAACCCCTGGCCGTACCCGATCGCCTAGCCGGGCCCAGCCCCCCTACGATGCGCGCAGCGTCTCGTTGCCGTCGTCCCGGCGGGCTGCTGTGATGGTTTGAGAAGCCGAACCGCGAAGCCGAACCGAGGAGATGGTGTCCGTGTCGTCGTTGCCGCCTCTGGTGGCACCCGCAGACCACCTGACCGGAGACGAGGTGGCGCGCTACAGCCGCCACCTGATCATTCCCGGCCTGGGCGTCGACGGGCAGAAGCGGCTCAAGAACGCCCGGGTGCTGGTGATCGGTGCCGGCGGGCTGGGGGCGCCCACCTTGCTCTACCTGGCCGCGGCCGGCGTGGGCACGATCGGCATCGTCGAATTCGACGTGGTCGAGGAATCGAACCTGCACCGCCAGATCATTCACGGCGTGGCCGACGTCGGCCGTCCCAAGGCCGTCTCGGCGCGGGAGTCGATGGCCGCGATCAACCCGCTCGTCGACGTGCGCCTGCACGAGGTGCGCCTGGACTCGACGAACGCCGTCGAGTTGTTCGGCCGCTACGACCTGATCGTGGACGGCACCGACAACTTCGCCACCCGGTACCTGATCAACGACGCCGCGGTGCTGGCGAAAAAGCCGTACGTGTGGGGGTCGATCTCCCAATTCGAGGGGCAGATCTCGGTGTGCTGGGAGGATGCGCCGGATGGGCGCGGCCTCAACTACCGCGATCTCTACCCGGAACCCCCGCCGCCCGGCACCGTTCCGTCGTGCGCCGAAGGCGGCGTGCTGGGCATCGTCTGCGCCTCGGTCGCCTCGGTGATGAGCACCGAGGTGATCAAACTCATCACCGGCATCGGCGAATCGCTGTTGGGCCGGTTGATGATCTACGACGCGCTGCAAATGACCTATCGCACCATCGCGATTCGCCGGGATCCGTCCGACGCGTCGCGGCCGAAGATCACCGAGCTCGTCGACTACGAGCAGTTGTGCGGCGCGGTGGCCGGCCCCTCAGCCGGCGGCGACGGCGACTCCGCCATCACCCCGCGGGAGCTGCGTGAGCTGCTGGATTCCGGCAAGGAGCTGGCCCTGATCGACGTCCGCGAGCCCGTGGAGTTCGACATCGTGCACATCGACGGGGCGCAGCTGATCCCGCAGTCCTCGATCAACTCCGGTGAGGGCCTGGCAAAGCTGCCGCGGGACCGCATGCCGGTGCTGTATTGCAAAACGGGCGTGCGCTCGGCGCAGGCGCTGGCGGCGCTGAAGCAGGCGGGATTCGCCGATGCGGTGCATCTGCAGGGCGGAATTGTGGCCTGGGCGCAGCAGATACAGCCCGACATGGTCCTGTACTGAGCTTCGCCGCTGTTGGACTCGATTAGAGTACCGGTGTGACAGTCGAGCCACCGCCGGACCATGTGCTGTCGGCGTTCGGCTTGGCCGGCGTCAAACCCGTCTATCTGGGCGCCAGCTGGGAGGGCGGCTGGCGGTGCGGCGAAGTCGTCCTGTCGCTGGTGGCCGACAACGCCCGGGCGTCGTGGTCCGCGCGGGTCCGCGAGACGTTGTTCGTCGACGGGGTCCGGCTGGCCCGTCCGGTCCGTTCCACCGACGGGCGCTACGTCGTTTCCGGGTGGCGGGCGGACACCTTCGTCGCCGGGACACCGGAGCCCCGCCACGACGAGGTCGTCTCGGCGGCGGTGCGCCTGCACGAGGCGACGGGCAAATTGGAGCGCCCCCGCTTTCTGACCCAGGGGCCCACGGCGCCCTGGGGGGACGTCGACATCTTCATCGCCGCCGACCGCGCGGCGTGGGAGGAACGGCCGCTGGCCTCGGTGCCGCCCGGCGCGCGGGTGGCCCCGGCGACCGCGGACGCCGAGCGCTCGGTGGAGCTGCTCAACCAGCTCGCCACGTTGCGCAAGCCGACCAAGAGTCCCAACCAGCTGGTCCACGGGGACCTTTACGGCACAGTGCTTTTCGTGGGCACCGCGGCGCCGGGCATCACCGACATCACCCCGTACTGGCGGCCCGCGTCGTGGGCGGCGGGCGTGGCCGTCATCGACGCGTTGTCCTGGGGCGAGGCCGACGACGGACTCATCGAACGCTGGAACGCGCTGCCGGAATGGCCGCAGATGTTGTTGCGGGCGTTGATGTTTCGCCTTGCGGTCCACGCGCTGCACCCGCGGTCCACCGCCGAGGCGTTCCCCGGGCTGGCCCGCACCGCGGCGCTGGTCCGATTGGTGCTCTAGCCGCGTGGCGTCCCGCCACTAAACCCCGTCGGGGAATTCGTAACGAACCTCGCCCAGCGCGATCCTGCCGTCGTGGGCGAGCACGCCCTCGGCGCGCAGCAGCTCCAGCTGGCGGGTGGTCAGGTGGCGCGCCGGGCGGCCGGATGCGGTGATCACCCGGTGCCACGGGAGGTCCGAGGAGTCGGTCCGCATGATCCAGCCGACGATCCGCGGGCTGGAAAGCCCTGCGACGGAGGCGATGTCGCCGTAGGTGGCCACCCTGCCGGACGGGATGGCGGCGACCAGCGCCCGCACCCGCTCGACTTGATCGTCGGTCACCGGCGCCACGGTCAGCGGGCTTCCAGCAACTCGCGGGCCAGCGCGGCGACTTCGTCGGGCTTGGCGTAGGGCACCATGTGGTTGCAGTCGAAATCCAGTAGCCGGAAACGCGATCCCAGCCGCTGCGCAAGGCCCGCGACGAGTTCGTCGGTGACGTAGGGCGGCGATGTTCGCTTGGCGCGCACCAGGATCGTCGGCGTCTGCGCCGGGGGCAGCACGGCGTCGCGGGCGAGCTCGCTCCAGTACGCCATCATCGCGGGCAGGCTGATGCGCCAGCCATAGCGGCCGTTGGGCAGCGCGATCAGATGCTCGTCGAGCTCGGCGTCGAGCAGTGCGGGCTCGACATCCGACCACGAGCCGTGCACCTTTTCCATGCGCGCTTCCTCCGCGTCCGGATAGTCGGGCGAGGACAACATGGCCTCGGCGATGTCGCGCATCCACGCGCCGTCCAATCCGATCGCCGGATCCAGCAGCAGCAGCCCCGCCACCCGGTTCGGGCGGGCCGCGGCCAGGTGCATGGCGAGGCCTGCGCCGAACGAGTGGCCGACCACCACCACGGGCGTGCCCGCCTGGTCGTCGAGGAGGGCGGCCAGTGCGGAGATGTTGGCGTCGATGGTCCACGGCGCCGCCCACGAGGACCGGCCGTGGCCGAGCAGATCCGGTGCGGCCAGCCCGATCTCGGGCAGCAAGCCCGAAAGCTGCTGCCAACGCTGCCCGTGCCCCGTCAACCCGTGCAGCGCCAATATCCGCGCCGGGCCTGGCGGGCCGTAGCGGTGGACGTACAACTCAGCGGTCACCCGTCGATGGTGCCAGCCGCGTCGCGGGCGGTCCTCAGGGGTCGGTCCTCAGCGATCGTCGTCCCGATCGTCGTCCGCGGACACCACGTAGGCCTGCTCGATCACGTCGGCTTCGTTGGCTTCGCGGTCCCGGGCGCTCACGTAATCGGTGTCCAGGCCGGCCTCGTCGTCGGAATCGGCGGGCCGCAGTTGCTCCACCGCGTCGCCTTCGGGCGCCTCGTCGGTGGGAAAGCCGTGTTCGTCGTCCGTCATGGTCTTTCACCCCTCCTTCCGTGCGTCGAGACCATTCTTCGCGCTGCTCCGGCTTCCAGGGTACGAGGCCGGGTCGGCGCCGGCCGGGTCCACTTGTCACACCCTGGTGATTGCATGCAGCCATGGCATACACGTGGCAGGCCGACGCGAGCGCTCTGCTGGCGCCCGGTGCGCGTGGTGTCGTTCGCGTGTTGGGCGGCCCCGGCACCGGGAAGAGCAGCCTGCTGGTCGACGCCGCGGTCGCCCAGATCGACGCCGGGATGGCCCCGGAATCGGTTCTGCTGCTTACGGGTTCCGGTCGGCTCGGGATGGCCGAGCGCAGCGCGTTGACGACGGCGTTGCTGCGCTCGCGACCGAGCGGTCCGGGCCGGGTCGCCGTCAGCGAACCGCTGGTGCGGACCGTGCACGGGTACGCCTACGCGGTCTTGCGGCGTGCCGCCGAGCGCGCCGGTGATGCCCCCCCGCGGCTGGTCACCAGCGCCGAACAGGACGCCATCATCCGGGAACTGCTGGCCGGAGACCTCGACGACGGGCCACGCGCGGCCGCCGCATGGCCGGCGCAGCTGCGGCCGGCGCTGAGCACCGCGGGGTTCGCCACCGAACTGCGAAACCTGTTGGCCCGCTGCGCCGAACGCGGTGTCGAGCCCCAGGAACTGGAGCGGCTGGGCCGTCGTTGCCGCCGGCCGGAATGGACGGCCGCCGGTCAGTTCGCGCGCCAGTACGAACAGGTGATGTTGCTGCGCGCGGCGGTCGGCACGGCGGCGCCGGAGGCAAAGGCCCCCGCGCTGGGCGCCGCCGAATTGGTGGGCGCGGCGCTCGAGGCGTTCGCCGTCGATCCCGAGCTGCTGGCGTCCGAACGCGGCCGGATCCGCGTCCTGCTGGTCGACGACGCCCAACAGCTCGACCCTCAGGCGGCGCGCCTGGTTCGCGTGCTGGCGGCGGGCGCGGAGCTGGCGCTGGTCGCCGGTGACCCCAACCAGGCGGTGTTCGGCTTCCGGGGCGGCGAACCGGCCGGGCTGCTCAACGGCGACGCCCCGACGGTGACGTTGACGACGTCGCATCGCTGCGCGCCCGCCGTGGCCCGCGCCGTCAGCGGCATCGCCGCCCGGTTGCCCGGCGGCGCCGCCGGCCGCCGGATCGACGGCGCCGGGGCGGGGGAGGGGTCGGTCACGGTGCGGCTGGCCGCCTCGGCGCACGCCGAGGCGGCGGCGATCGCCGACGCGCTGCGACGGGCGCACCTCGTCGACGGTGTGCCCTGGTCGCAGATGGCGGTCATCGTGCGGTCGGTGCCGCGGGCCGGCACGCGGTTGCCGCGCGCGCTGGCCGCCGCCGCGGTGCCGGTGGCCGCGGCCGCCACCATCGGGCCGTTGGCCGAGGAGCCGGCGGTGCGCGCGTTGCTGACCGTGCTGTCGGCCGCCGCCGACGGGCTGGACGGAGCGCGCGCGCTGGCGTTGCTGACCGGCCCCATCGGTCGGGTCGACCCGGTGTCGCTGCGCCAGCTGCGCCGAACACTGCAGCGCGCCAACCCCGATCGCCCGCCGGGCGATTTCGCCGAGCTGGTGGTCGAGGCGCTGTCGGGCGCCGTGCCGCCGGGTCCGCAGTTCCGTTCGCTGCGCAAGGTCCGCGCGGTGCTGGATGCGGCCGCGCGGTGCCACGACGCCGGTCAAGACCCGCGCTACACCCTGTGGGCCGCCTGGCACCGGTCGGGGCTGCAGCGCCGCTGGCTGTCGGTCAGCGAGCGCGGTGGCCCCGGGGCCGCCCAGGCCGCCAGGGATCTCGAGTCGGTGACCGCGTTGTTCGACATCACCGACGACTACGTGTCGCGCACCTCGGGCGCGTCGTTGCGCGGCCTGGTCGAGCACGTCGCCGCGCTGCAGCTGCCGAGCGCCGGCCCCGAGCCAATTGCCACGGCCGAGCAGGTCAGGGTGCTCAGCGCGCACGCCGCGCTGGGACACGAATGGGATTTCGTGGTCATCGCCGGATTGCAGGATGGGTTGTGGCCCAACACCGTTCCGCGCGGCGGTGTGCTGGCCACCCAGCGGCTGCTCGACGAGCTGGACGGGGTCACCGCGGACGCCTCGTTGCGCGCGCCCCTGGTGGCCGAGGAGCGCCGGTTGCTGGTGGCGGCGATGGGCCGCGCCCGCCGGCGACTGCTGGTGACGGCCGTCGACAGCGACACCGGCGGGGCGGACCACGCGGCCACGCTGCCGTCGCCGTTCTTCTACGACATCGCGCAGTGGGCCGACGAGGACGTGGATGGGGCTGCGCTGCAACCTGTTTCGGCGCCGCGAGTGCTGTCGGCGGCCGCGCTGGTGGGCCGCCTGCGTGGCGTGGTCTGCGCCCCTGACGGGGCGGTGGACGAGCTCGCCCGCGATTGCGCGGCAACACAATTGGCCCGGTTGGCCAAAGCCGGGGTGCCCGGCGCCGATCCGGTCGGCTGGCACGGCCTGACCCCGGTGAGCACCGGTGAACCGCTGGGGGGCGGTGACGGCGTCGTCACGCTGACCCCGTCGACCCTGCAGACACTGACCGACTGCCCGCTGCGCTGGCTGGCCGAACGGCACGGCGGAACCAACCCGCGCGATCTGCGCTCCACCATCGGCTCGGTGGTGCACGCGCTGATCGCCGAACCGCACCGGAGCGAATCGGAACTGGTGGCCGAGCTGGAGCGCGCCTGGCAGCATCTACCCATTGAGGCGCAATGGCATTCGCACAACGAGCTGGCCCGTCACCGCGCGATGCTCGAGGCGTTCATCGAGTGGCGAAGCCAGAGCCGCGGCGCGCTCACCGAGGTCGGCGTCGAGGTCGAGATCGACGGAACCCTGGAAACCGGTGACGGGGAACAGGTTCGGTTGCGCGGTCGCGTCGACCGGCTGGAGCGCGACGCCGCCGGCCGGCTGGTGATCGTCGACGTCAAGACCGGCAAGTCCCCGGTCAGCAAGGACGACGCCCAACAACACGCCCAGCTGGCGATGTATCAGCTGGCGGTGGCCGAAGGCCTGGTGGTCTCCGGCGGCGACACTGTGGAACCCGGTGGGGCGCGGCTGGTTTACGTCGGCAAGACCGGTGCGGCGGGGGCCGTCGAACGGGAACAGGACCCGCTCACGGCGGCCGGCGGCGACGAATGGCGACAGGTCATCCGGCGAGCGGCGGACGCGACGGCCGGCCCGCAGTTCGTCGCGCGGCGCAACGACGGGTGCACGCACTGCCCCATCCGGCCGTGCTGTCCGGCGCACACCGACGGGGCGGCCCGATGAAGGCCCGCTACAGCCCGAGTGAATTGGCTTGTGCGCTAGGCCTTTTCCCGCCGACCGAGGAACAGTCCGCGGTCATCGCCGCGCCGCCGGGGCCGCTGGTCGTCATCGCCGGTGCCGGCGCCGGTAAGACCGAGACGATGGCCGCGCGGGTGGTGTGGCTGATCGCCAACGGCTACGCCGAACCCGCGCAGGTGCTGGGGCTGACGTTCACCCGCAAGGCCGCCGGCCAGCTGCTGCGCCGGGTCCGGTCCAGGCTGGCCCGGTTGGCCGGCGTCGGCCTGGGCGCGACGGGCCCCGCCGGCAATGCCGCCGAGCCCGAGGGCGCGCCGGTGATCAGCACCTACCACGCGTTCGCAGGCTCGTTGCTGCGCGACTACGGGCTGCTGCTGCCCGTCGAGCCCGACACCCGGTTGCTCAGCGAAACCGAGCTGTGGCAGCTGGCTTTCGACGTCGTCAACGGGTACCGCGGCGAGCTGCACACCGACAAGACCCCTTCCGCGGTCACTTCGATGGTGTTGCGGCTGTGGGGGCAGCTGGCCGAACACCTCGTCGACACCGGCCAGCTGCGCGACACCCACGTGGAGCTGGAGCGGCTCGTCCATGCCCTGCCCGCTGGTCCCTATCAGCGGGAGCGCGGGCCCAGCCAGTGGTTGCTGCGGCTGTTGGGCACCCAGACCGAGCGCGCGGAGTTGGTGCCACTGCTGGATGCGCTCAACGAGCGCATGCACGCCGCGAAGGTGATGGATTTCGGGATGCAGATGGCGTCGGCGGCGCGGCTGGCGGCGAGCTTCCCCCAGGTCGGCGAGGACCTGCGCGCCCGCTACCGGGTGGTGCTGCTCGACGAGTATCAGGACACCGGCCACGCCCAGCGCATCGCGCTGTCGGCCCTGTTCGGCGGCGGGGTCGACGACGGGTTGGCGCTGACGGCCGTCGGCGACCCCATCCAGTCCATCTACGGCTGGCGCGGGGCCTCGGCGACCAACCTGCCCCGGTTCACCACCGACTTTCCCCGCTCCGACGGCAGCCCCGCGCCCGTGCTGGAATTGCGGACCAGCTGGCGCAATCCGCCGCGGACCCTGCGGGTCGCCAACGCCGTATCCGCCGAAGCGCGACGGCGATCGGTGGCCGTGCACGCGCTGCGCCCGCGCCCCGACGCCCCGCCCGGCACCGTCCGCTGCGCCTTGCTGCCCGACGTGGTGGCCGAACGCGAGTGGATCGCCGACCACCTCGAGGCCCACTACCGGCGGGCCCGGGCCGACGGCGTGAGCCCGCCGACGGCCGCGGTGTTGGTGCGGCGCAACGCCGACGCCGCGCCGATAGCCGACGCGTTGCGGGCGCGCGGCATTCCCGTCGAGGTCGTCGGGCTGGCCGGGCTGCTGTCGGTTCCCGAGGTCGCCGAGGTGGTGGCCATGCTGCGGCTGGTCGCCGACCCGACGGCCGGCGCGGCGGCGATGCGGGTGCTCACCGGCGCGCGCTGGCGCCTCGGCGCCCGCGACATCGCCGCGCTGTGGCAGCGAGCGCGCGCGTTCGGCGGAAGCGCGGCGGACGCCGCGCCGCCCTCGCCCGAGGCGATCGCGCGCGCCGCCGGCCCCTCCCACGTCGACGCCGACACCGTCTGCCTGGCCGACGCGATCGCCGATCCGGGTCCGGCGGGCTCGTATTCGGCGGCGGGATATCAGCGCATCACCGCGCTGGCCGCCGAGCTGAACGCCCTGCGCGCCCACCTCGGCCATCCCCTCGCCGACCTGGTGGCCGAGGTGCGCCGCGTGCTGGGCGTCGACTGCGAAGTCCGGGCGGCGGCGGGGGTGGCAGCGGGCTGGGCCGGCACCGAGCACCTTGACGCCTTCGCCGACGTCGTCGCCGGTTACGCCGAGCGCGCCGACGGCGCGGCCACGCGACTGGACGCGTCCGCGACCGCCTCGGTGGCCGGCCTGCTGGCGTTTCTGGATGCCGCCGAGACGGTCGAGAACGGTTTGGCGCCAGCCCCCTTGGCCGCCGCGCGCGACCGCGTCCAGGTGCTCACCGTGCACTCCGCGAAGGGGCTGGAATGGCAGGTTGTGGCGGTCGCACACCTGTCGGGCGGGACGTTCCCGTCGACCGCGTCCAAGAGCACCTGGCTCACAGACGCGGCGGAGCTGCCGCCGCTGCTGCGCGGCGACCGCGCCGCCGCGGGCGCGCTGGGCATCCCGGTGCTCGACACCTCGGACGTCACCAACCGAAAACAACTGTCGGACAAGATCTCCGAGCACCGCCGCCAGCTCGATCAGCGGCGAGTCGACGAGGAGCGCCGATTGCTGTATGTCGCCATCACCCGGGCCGAGGACACGCTGCTGCTATCGGGACACCAGTGGGGCGCCACCGGGATCAAGCCGCGTGGCCCGTCGGACTTCCTGGTGGAGATCAAGGACGTCATCGACGGCGCGGCCGCGGCCGGCGACCCCTGCGGAACCGTGGAGCACTGGGCGCCGCCGCCCGCCGGCGGCGAGCGAAACCCGCTACGCGACAACGTTATCGAAGCGGTGTGGCCCGCCGACCCGCTGGCCGTGCGGCGCAACGAGGTCGAGCGCGGCGCGGCGCTGGTGAGCCGGGCGCTGGCCGCCGGGCCCGCCCAGCCGTGCGCCGACGTCGACGGCTGGGCCGCCGACGTCGACGCCTTGCTGGCCGAACGTGCGCGGCTGACCGAGCCGCCGAGCCGGCAGCTGCCCGGGCAGTTGTCGGTCAGCTCCCTGGTGGGCCTGGCGCGCGACCCGGCGGGCGCCGCGCAGCGGTTGAGGCATCGGCTGCCGTCGCGGCCGGACCCGCATGCGCTGCTGGGCAACGCGTTTCACGCCTGGGTCCAGAAGTTCTACGGCGCCGAATGCCTGTTCGATCTCGGCGATCTGCCGGGGGCCGCGGACTCCGACGTCGGCGACACCGCCGAATTGTCGCAACTGCAAGCAGCGTTCACCGAATCACCGTGGGCCGCAAGGACTCCCGTCGCCGTCGAGGTGCCGTTCGAGATGCCGATCGGTGACACCCTGGTCCGCGGGCGCATCGACGCGGTGTTCGCCGACCCCGATGGCGGCGCGACCGTGGTGGACTGGAAGACCGGTGAACCGCCGCGCGGCCCGGAGGCGCTGCGCCAGGCCGCCGTCCAGCTTGCGGTGTACCGGATGGCCTGGGCGGCGCTGGCCGGGGTCCCGGAATCGTCGGTGCGCACCGCCTTCTACTACGTGCGCGCCCGCACCACCGTCGTCCCCGACGAACTGCCGGGTGCCGCCGAGGTGGCCGGATTGCTGAGCGATCCGGGCGGCCTCCGGTGTGACCCGCGCCGCCCGAGTATGGGGGAGGTGGTGCCCGTGGTTACATAAGACGCGTGCGTGTCTCGTGCGCGGAAATCAAGCCGATGACGGGCCGCCGTGGGCAACGGTAGGTCGCGAAAGCTGAGCGGTCTGGATGAAGCGCTGACCGCCCAGCGCGGTCACCAGCTGATCAGCGTGGTGCGCATCCCCGAGGAGCACGCCAGTCCCATCCGCGTCATCACCCGCCGCCTGGCCATCGCCCTGGTGGTGCTGTTCGGCGCGGCCGTCATCGTCTACCTGGACCGCGACGGTTTCCGCGATGTGCGCAACGAGCCGCTGACTTTTTTGGACTGCCTGTATTTCTCGGCGGTTTCGCTGTCGACGACCGGCTATGGCGACGTCACGCCGTACACCGAAACCGCGCGCCTGGTGCACACCCTGATCTTCACCACGCTGCGGATCGCGTTCCTGGCCGTGCTGGTCGGCACCACGCTCGAAGTGCTCTCCGAGCGGTCTCGCCAAGGGTGGAAGATTCAGCGTTGGAGGAGCAGAGTGCGCAACCACACCATAGTGATCGGCTATGGCACCAAGGGGAAAACGGCGGTCGCCGCCATCCTCGGCGACGAAACGATCCAGACGGAGGTCGTCGTCGTCGACACCGACCGCAGCACGCTCGAGCACGCCGAGAGCGCCGGCCTGGTCACCGTGCACGGCGACGCCACCAAGGCCGATGTGCTGCGGCTGGCCGGGGCCCAGCACGCCGCGTCCATCATCGTCGCCGCCAGCCGCGACGACACCGCGGTGCTGGCGACGCTGACGGCGCGAGAGATCGCGCCCAAGGCGAAGATCGTCGCCTCGATCCGCGAGACCGAAAACCAGCACCTGCTGCAGCAGTCGGGCGCGGACTCGGTGGTGGTCTCGTCGGCGACCGCCGGTCGCCTCCTCGGGCTGGCCACCACGACGCCCAGCGTCGTGGAGATGATCGAGGACCTGCTGACCCCCGACGCCGGCCTGGCGATCGCCGAGCGCGAGGTTGAGCAGAGCGAAGTCGGCGGCTCGCCGCGGCATTTGCGCGACATCGTGCTCGGCGTGGTGCGCGACGGCCACCTGTGGCGCATCGATGCCCCGGAGGTGGACGCCGTCGAGGCCAACGACCGGCTGCTCTACATCCGAAGCGTCGGGCACTGATGGCGATCGCGGACTTTCAGCTGCGCAGCGTCCCGTTGCTGTCGCGCGTCGGCGCCGACCGAGCCGATCAGCTGCGCACCGACGTCGAAGCGGCCACCGCGGGCTGGGCCGGGGCGGCGCTGCTGCGGGTGGACTCGCGCAATCAGGTGCTGGTCGCCGACGGTCGCGTGGTGCTGGGCGCCGCCGCCGAGCTGGGCGACAAGCCGCCGTCGGAGGCGGTGTTTCTGGGGCGCCTCGAGGACGGCCGCCACGTGTGGGCGATCCGCGGCGCCCTGCAAGCCCCGGAGGATCCCGACACGCATACCGAGGTGGTGAACCTGCGCAGCCTCGGCCCGATCTTCGACGACACCAGCGGCCAGCTGATGTCATCGGCTGTGGCGCTGCTGAATTGGCATGAGAAGTCGCGGTTCAGCTCGGTCGACGGCGCACCGACACGCCCGGCACGGGCGGGCTGGTCACGCGTCAACCCGGTCACCGGGCACGAGGAGTTCCCGCGCATCGACCCGGCGGTGATTTGTCTGGTGCACGACGGCGGCGACCGCGCGGTGCTGGCACGCCAGGCGGTGTGGCCGGAGCGGATGTTCTCGCTGCTGGCCGGATTCGTCGAGGCCGGTGAGTCATTCGAGGGATGTGTGGCTCGGGAGATCCGCGAGGAGATCGGGCTGACCGTGCGCGACGTGCGCTACCTGGGCAGTCAGCCGTGGCCGTTCCCGCGCTCGCTGATGGTCGGCTTCCACGCCGTCGGCGATCCGGCGCAGGATTTCTCGTTCAACGACGGCGAGATCGCCGAGGCGGCGTGGTTCACCCGCGATGAGGTGCGCGAGGCCCTGGCGGCCGGGGATTGGTCGAGTTCCTCGGAGTCCAAACTCCTACTGCCCGGGTCGATTTCGATCGCTCGGGTGATCATCGAATCCTGGGCCGCGATCGACTGACCCGGGCGCCGGACGGCGACGTTCAGTTGCCGGTCTCGGCCAGCTTCGCCTTCACCTGGGCCGCGCTCGGGTTGGTCAGCGTCGACCCGTCGGCGAACTTCACCGTCGGGACCGTTCGGTTGCCGCCGTTGACCGAGCTGACGAAGTCAGCCGCCGCCGCGTCGTGCTCGATGTCGACCGCCTCGTACGGAATTCCGTTGGACTTGAGCACCGTCATGAGCCGATGGCAGTAGCCGCACCAGGAGGTGGTGTAGACGGTGAGCGGGGCAGTGGTCGTCATAGCCCGATAACGTAGCCCGGCGACGATGCATTCCGCGCGGCGGGATGCGGAGGAGTGGGATGCGACTCGCCGGCGCGACACGCCAGGGCATCCGATTCGGGCGTGGCGATGCATCGCCTTCGTCGGCGACTTGTCAGTATGGGAAGCCACTATGGACGCCATGCCGACGGTCGCCGATCCACTGACAGCCGGGCTGGACGACGAGCAGCGCGAGGCCGTGCTGGCTCCGCGCGGCCCGGTCTGTGTGCTGGCGGGCGCCGGAACGGGCAAGACCCGCACCATCACTCACCGGATCGCCCAGCTGGTCGCCGGCGGTCATGTCGCCGCCGGCCAGGTGCTGGCGGTCACGTTCACCCAGCGGGCGGCGGGGGAGATGCGCTCCCGGTTGCGGGCGATCGACGCCGCGGCGGGCACGGGACCGGCGGTCGGCGGGGTCTCGGCCCTGACCTTTCACGCGGCCGCGCACCGGCAGTTGCGGTACTTCTGGCCGCGGGTGGTCGGTGACACGGGCTGGCAGCTGCTGGACAGCAAGTTCGCCGTGGTGGCCCGGGCGGCCGGCCGGATCCGGCTCAATGCCGGCACCGACGACGTGCGCGACCTGGCGGGCGAGATCGAGTGGGCCAAGGCGTCGCTGATCGGTCCCGAGGAATACCCCGCCGCGGTGGCCGCCGCGGGGCGGGACATCCCCCTGGACGCCGCCCAGATCGCCGGCGTCTACGCCGCCTACGAGGCCCTCAAAGCCCGCGGCGAACACGTCACCCTGCTCGATTTCGACGACCTGCTGCTGCACACCGCGGCCGCGATCGAAAACGACCCGGCGGTGGCCGAGGAGTTCCGTGACCGCTACCGCTGCTTCGTGGTCGACGAATACCAGGACGTCACGCCGTTGCAGCAGCGGGTGCTGACGGCCTGGTTGGGCGACCGCGACGACCTGACGGTGGTGGGCGATGCCAACCAGACCATCTACTCGTTCACCGGGGCGTCGCCGCGGTTCCTGCTCGACTTCTCCCGCCGCTTCCCCGATGCCACCGTCGTGCGCCTGGAGCGTGACTATCGGTCCACCCCCCAGGTGGTGTCGCTGGCCAACCAGGTGATCGCCGCGGCGCGCGGGCGGGTCGCCGGCAGCAAGCTGCACCTGGTGGGCCAGCGCGCACCGGGCCCGGCGCCGACGTTTCACGAGCATCCCGACGAACCGGCCGAGGCCGCCGCGGTCGCGGTGTCGATCGCGCGGCTGATCGAATCGGGCACCCCGCCGTCCGAGATCGCCGTGCTGTATCGGGTCAACGCGCAGTCGGAGATCTACGAGGAGGCGTTGACCGAGGCGGGCATCGCCTACCAGATCCGCGGCGGCGAGGGATTCTTCAATCGCCAGGAGATCAAACAGGCCCTGCTGGCGCTGCAACGCGCCGCCGAGCGCGGCGCTGAGGATGGTGCCGACGCGCCCCTGCCGGACGTCGTGCGCGCGGTGTTGGAACCGTTGGGGCTGACGGCCCAGGAACCGGTCGGCACCCGGGCCCGCGAGCGCTGGGAAGCCCTGAGCGCGCTGGCTGAACTGGTGGACGACGAAGTGGCGCAACGCCCGCAGCTGGACTTCCCGGGGCTGCTGGCGGAGCTTCGGATGCGCGCCGACGCCCGGCACCCGCCGGTGGTGCAGGGCGTCGCGCTGGCGTCGCTGCACGCCGCCAAGGGACTCGAGTGGGACGCGGTGTTTCTGGTCGGGTTGGCCGACGGCACGCTGCCCATTTCGCACGCCCTGGCGCACGGCGCCGAAAGCGAGGCGGTCGAGGAGGAGCGCCGCCTGCTTTACGTCGGAATCACCAGGGCCCGAACGCATTTGGCGCTCAGCTGGGCGCTGGCCCGTAGCCCGGGCGGGCGCCAGGGCCGCAAGCCGTCGCGGTTCCTCAACGGCATCGCACCCCAGGCGCGGGCCGAGCCGGGGCCGAACAAGTCTCGGCGCAACCGCGCCACCGTGACCCGCTGCCGGATCTGCAACAACAACCTGACCACTCCGGCGGCCGTCATGCTGCGCCGCTGCGAGACGTGCGCGGCCGACATCGACGAGGACCTGTTACTGCGGCTCAAGGCGTGGCGGCTCGACGTCGCCAAGGAACAGAAGGTGCCCGCCTACGTCGTCTTCACCGACAACACCTTGATCGCCATCGCCGAGCTGCGGCCCGACGACGACGAGGCGCTGATCGCGATTCCCGGCATCGGCGCGCGCAAGCTCGAACAGTACGGTCCCGACGTGCTGGAGCTGGTTCGCGGTCGCTGACCGGTAAACCCGCAGGTACAAAATCGGTTGTGACGGCGACGGTGACCGTTTACCCTCGATACCGCAACTGCGCACTACGGAATCGGCACGGCGGAAGGAGGGTGGCCACGATGATCAGCGACGCGTTCGGTGTAGGCGTGACGAGCCCCGACCTGTCCGCGGGTATCGCCCATGCCGCACACGCCGCCGTGTCGGCGGCCGCGCGTAAGCATCGCGCCGCCGCCGCGACCGACGCGTCCGTAGGAGTCGGGGGCCCACCGCAGGCAAGGTAAGTACCAGCCCCGGTTTTCACCCAGATGGCCACGGACCCCGAAGTCAAGGATCCGTGGCCATAGTTGTCGGGTAGACACTTTTCGACCTGGTCCGGATCACCGCCAAGGACAGCAACCCAGACCAGGAAGTAGGTGGTAGACATGTCGGCACCGACAGCCCCCAGGCCGGATTTGCCGTGTCACGCCGGCGATCCCGATCTCTGGTTCGCCGAAGCCCCGGCCGATCTCGAGCGCGCCAAGTCGCTGTGCGTCGACTGCCCGGTGCGCCGCCAATGTCTGGCGGCCGCGCTGGAACGGGCCGAACCGTGGGGCGTGTGGGGCGGCGAGATCTTCGACCGTGGTTCGGTCCTGAGCTTCAAACGACCACGGGGACGCCCCCGCAAGGCGGCCGCCTAGGACGCGAAAGTGCAACTGCCGACACGTTTCCCGAGGTGGTTTCACGCGGTGGATGCAACGGTGGGTGGTTTGGACAATAGTTCGTTGAGGGCTTCGGCGGGTGTATTCCAGTCCAGGGTTTGGCGTGGTCGTCCGTTGAGTTCGGCGGCGACGTAGTCCAGGTAGCCGGCGCCATAGACCGATAGGTCGGTGCCTTTCGGAAAGTATTGGCGCAAAAGCCCATTGGTGTTCTCGTTGCTACCGCGTTGCCACGGCGAGTGTGGATCGCAGAAGTAGATATCCAAGTCAGTGGCGTCAGCGATGGCGAGGTGGTTGGTCAACTCCTTGCCCTGGTCCCAGGTCAACGAGCGGCGTAGATGGTCGGGCAACTCGGCCATTTTGGCCACGATGGCGTTTTGCACCGCCAGGGCGCCGTGGTCATCGGGCAGGTGCAAGAGCATGACAAAACGGGTGGTGCGCTCAACCAGAGTGCCAATCGCGGACCCCGATTTGGTGCTGCCCAGGATCAGGTCGCCTTCCCAGTGACCGGGGACGGCACGGTCGGCGACCTCGGGTGGGCGTTGGCTGATATTGACCATGTCGGGGATACGTCCGTGGCGGCGGGCCCCGGGCTGGTGCTGGGATCGGCGCACCGCGCGTTTGGTCCGCAGGCACCGATGCAGCTCGCGGCGCAACGAGCCGCGGCCCTGAACGTAAATGGCCTGGTAAATGGCCTCGTGGGACACCCGCATCTCCGGATCATCAGGGAAGTCGCGGCGCAGCCGCGCGGCTATCTGAGTTGGGCTATGCAACTGTTTTAACCGAGTCTGCACTTCGGCGTGCAGCCTGTCATTGATCGCGAGCTTGCGGGTCTTGGGGCGCCGCGCCCGATCAGCGGCACGGTCATGCGCCGACACGGCCAGATAGCGCACGCTCGCGGTCTTGCCGCTTTGGCGGGCCCCGAACGCCTCTTTGCGCCGATACCCCGATTTGCAGCCCGTATGGCGGTTACGCAACTCGCAGTTGCTGTCGATCTCACGCTTAATCGTCGATGCTGGCCGGCCCAACCGGCGCCCGATCGAGCGCAAAGATTCCTGGGCATGCACACCGGCCTGGATCTCGATGCGTTCCTGCAAGCTCAACCGCGGCCGGGGACCGCAGATATTCGGTGTCCTGAAACGGGGTTTCACCCCGCCAGCCTCACGGAACCACTGCCGACCCGTGCCTTGCGACACGCCGACGGCCACGCCCGCCGAGCCCGGATCAAGGCCCCGCCGAACACATTCCCAAAACACCGGAACCCGCGACCGCAACGTCCCATTGGCCATCGCAACACTCCTCACTCAGAAGATGTGTTGCATCCATCCCTTGAAATCAAGCGAGTGTCGGCGTCGGTAGTTGCACTTTCGTGAACTCCACGACCGCGCGAACTAGACGACCGCGCTGTCCGGTTCGGCGAACCCGGGCACCAGCTCTTCGGAGAGTGCCTTGATCGGCACGTGGGCGTCCAGCTGACACAGGATCGCGGCCACCGACATGATCACCCGCATCGGGATCACCAGCTTGGGCGGCAGGTCCATCTGCCGGGCGGTGCGGATCTGCGACACGGACCGGTCGATCTCGATGGCCGACATCTTCTGCAGCCACTTGCGGGTGTAGTGGAAGACGTCGACCTCGACCGGTTCGACGTACTGGCGCAGCATGTCGTCGATGTCGCGCACCGACACCTGCTGGCCCTTCTGGATGAAGCCGGCCTTTTCCATCGTCGGCAACAGCAGGTCGTAGTTCTTGTCGCGGGCGAGCCGGATGCTCATGCCGAGCTCGATCGGCAAGCCGCCGGGTAGCGGCGCGACGGCGCCGAAGTCGATCACGCCCATGCGGCCGTCGTCGAGCAGCATGAAGTTGCCCGGGTGGGCGTCGCCGTGCAGCATCTCCAGCCGGCGCGGCGCGTCGAACGTGAGCTCGAGCAGGCGGGCGCCGATCAGGTCGCGCTGCTCGACGGTGCCGTGCCGGATGATCTCCGCCATGGGGGTGCCCTGCATCCACTCCTGGATCACCACCTTCGGCGCGCTGGCCACGATGCGCGGCACCGCGAAGTGCGGGTGGTCGTGATACGCCTTGGCGAAGGCGCGCTGGTTCTCGGCCTCGAGCCGGTAGTCCAGCTCCATCTCGGTGCGCTCGATCAGCTCGTCGACCACGCCTTGGATGTCGGCGCCCGGCGCGAGTTGCTTGAACACCCCGACCAGCCGCTGCATGGTCTTGAGGTCAGCCCGCAGCGCCTCGTCGGCTCCGGGGTACTGGATCTTGACCGCCACCTCGCGGCCGTCGGACCACACCCCCTTGTGCACCTGGCCGATGCTGGCCGAGGCCACCGGGGTGTCGTCGAACGAACTGAACCGCTCGCGCCACTTGGTGCCCAGTTGGGCGTCGAGCACCCGGTGCACCTTGGCCGCGGGCAGCGGCGGGGCGTCCTTCTGCAGCTTGG
This sequence comes from Mycobacterium sp. NTMscope_MAC_12, assembly GCF_976985675.1. Lineage (NCBI taxonomy): Bacteria > Bacillati > Actinomycetota > Actinomycetes > Mycobacteriales > Mycobacteriaceae > Mycobacterium > Mycobacterium sp. NTMscope_MAC_12. The sequence continues at coordinate 4,116,905 of NZ_CDRJYY010000001.1, read as the reverse complement.
TCAACGCCTCGCGGTAGGGCTCGCCGAACTCCTCGGGGATCGCGGCCTCGAGCACCGACAGCGCCTGGCCCACCTTCATCGCGCCGCCCTTGAGCTCACCCAAGACGGTAAACAATTGGTGGGCGGCCTTCTCGAGAAGCTCGGCCTGGACCTCGTCCCTGGACTTACCCGTCAGCCGTTTACCGAATCCGAGCGCTGCCCGACCGGCGAATCCGACCGGAATGCTGGCCAGCTTGGCGTTACGCGCAGCCCGGCCCCGTTTGATGTCTGCCACGTAACCATCATCCATGATGACCTGCGCGATGTGGAGAGAAGACGACAACGCTCGTTGTCACAATCCGTAGGCCCAGGTCAGCGGGTGCGCCCGCATCAGCAGGCGCACAACGGGTGTTTCTCCCATTGCCGCGCGACGATCGCGCCGGCGTGCAGATCGAATTCCAGCGTCGCGTTGAGCGTCTGGGGTGGCTTCGCATCGGAGGTCGCCTCTTGCCCGCGCACGGCCGCGATCACCCGGTTCACCTGAGACAGCGCCAGCGCCGCGGTCGCCAGCACGGTGGCGCGGTCGGCGACGCCGACGGTCTCCCGCAGCTGCGCACAAATCGCCGGCCACGCCGCGTCGCGGTCCCGGCGGTGCAGGTCCGCGCAGGCCAGGCAGCTCGTCACGCCGGGGATCACCAGCGGACCCACCAGCCCGATGCCGTCGCGCACCCGCACCACCAGGTGCGCGACGCCCTGATCGTGCAGATCGCGCACCATGCGCGGGTCGGCGACCAGGTAGTCCGAGAACACGACCAGGTCGACGTCGCCGGCCGACACCGCGGCGTGCGGTTGGCTGCTGTGCGCGATCCGGGCGCCCGAGCAGCGCAACGACTCCATCAGCAGCTCCGAGAGCGGCCCGCGGCCGTGCACGCGCACCGACGGGGCCCGGCCGCGCGGTCGCCCGCATTCGGTCGCCACCCCGGCGTCGACGAGTTGGGCCACCAGGCTTCTCAGGCCGTCGGCGTCGGTCAGGCCACGGTCGAGCGCCCGCCGCTGCAGCTCCGGCAGGGGGGTCGGGGACGACATGGACCGCAACAGCGTGGCCAGTTCGGCGGCGGCCAAGCCGCTCGGGGGGCGCACCAGCACCGCGCGGCGGGGATCCCAGCCGACCTGGACGGCGCCATCGGGCCGCAGCAGCACCGGCATCGCCGGGTCCAGCGCATAGGTGGACAGCACCGCCTGGCACTGCTGAGTCACCGCGCAACTGTGTCACGCAGGAGGCAATGGCTCCGCTCAGTTATCCACAGAACCGGTGCCGGGGCCCGGCCCCTCCGGATCCTGGCCCTCGCGCTCGAGTTTGGCGATCGCCTCGTCGATGCCGCTGGTGTCGCCGCCGATGACCCGGTCGATGAATCCGGCCGGCTCGTCGAGGTCCTCGGCGTCGGGCAGCAGGTCGGGGTGTTGCCAAATGCCGTCGCGGGTGTCGACCCCGGCGGCCTGCGTCAGGCGCTCCCAGAACGCGGCGGCTTCACGCATCTTGCGCGGCCGCAGCTCCAACCCGACCAGCGTCGCGAAGGTCTGCTCGGCCGGGCCGCCGCTGGCGCGGCGCCGGCGCAGCGTCTCACCGAGCGCGCCCGCGCCCGGAATCCGGTCGCCCAGGGCGGCGGCCACCACCACCTGCACCCACCCTTCGATCAGGGCGAGCAGCGTCTCCAGGCGCTCCAGCGCCTGCGTCTGCGCGGGAGTGGCCTTGGGCTCGAAAACGCCCTGCCCCAACAGGTTTTCGATCGCCGCCGGATCCGACAGCGACGCCGGATTGAAGTCGCGGGCGAGCTCCTCGATTCCCGACATATCGATCTGCATGCCCATCGCGTAGGCCTCGACCGCGCCCAGTAGTTGGCTCGACAGCCAGGGGACGTGGCTGAACAGCCGGTGGTGGGCGGCCTCGCGCGCGGCCAGGAAGGTCAGGATCTCGCTGCGCGGCCGCTCGAGTCCGGTGGTGAACGATTCGACGGCGTCGGGCATGATCGCCGCAATTCCCTTGGGGCCCAACGGCAAACCGATGTCGGTCGAGGTCAGCACCTCGCGGGACAACCGGCCCAGCGCCTGCCCGAGCTGCGAGCCGAACGCCATGCCACCCATCTGCGACATCATCTGCAGCAGCGGGCCGGCCATGCTCTTGGCTTCCTCGGGCAGCGACGCCGCCCACACCGTCGAGATCTGTTGGGCCATCGGGTCACACAGCCGCTTCCACGTCTCCAACGTGTTGTCGACCCAGTCGGCGGGCGTCCAACCCACCACCTTGGCGGTGCCCGCGGGCAGTGCCGTCGCCCCGTCCAGCCAGGTTTCGGCCAGGTGCACCGCGTCGGCGATCGCCGAGTTCGTCGTGGCCGGCACCGGCGCCACGAAGCCGATCGAATTCGACGCGACGCGACGCGCCAGTTCGTAATTGACCGGCCCCGAGGCCGTTCCGCCGGGTCCGACGGTGCCCGCGCTGCTGAACATCTGACCCAGCTGGGTGAAGATCTGCCCCAGGTCACCCATGCCGAAATCGCCGCTCATACCGAACGCGGCGAACGGGTCGGAAGGGTTCGAGCCCGAATCGGGATCTTTTTTCCCGGGTTTGTCGGGGTCCTCCCCGTGGGAGAAGCCGAACGGCAGGTCAGCCATGACCCCAACGGTACTCACCGTGGGATCGGAAGGCGCGCGACGGCGGGTCAGCTTGTAGCTGAACCACGTAACCGGACCCTTGCAGCCGAATGACCGGCGACGTGGCCCGTCTAGTGTGTTCGGCGTGAACAGGCGCATCCTGACCTTGATGGTCGCGCTGGTGCCGATCGTGGTGTTCGGCGTCTTGCTGGCGGTGGTGACGGTGCCGTTCGTGTCGCTGGGTCCCGGCCCCACCTTCGACACGCTCGGCGAGGTCGACGGCAAGCAGGTGGTGGCGATCCAGGGCACCCTGACGCATCCGACCACCGGTCACCTGAACATGACCACGGTGTCCCAGCGCGACGATCTGACGCTGGGCGAGGCGCTGACGCTTTGGCTTTCGGACACCGAACAGCTGGTGCCGCGCGACCTCATCTACCCGCCCGGCAAGTCCCGGGAGGAAGTGGACAAGGCCAACAACGCGGACTTCAAGCAGTCCGAGGACAGCGCCGAATACGCGGCCCTGGGCTATTTGAAGTACCCCTCGGCGGTCACCGTGGCGAAGGTCCCCGAACCCGGTCCCTCGGCGGGCAAGCTGAAGGCCGGCGACGCCATCGACGCGGTCAACGGCACGCCGGTGGCCACCGTCGACGCTTTCACCGGGCTGCTGAAGAGCACCAAACCCGGTCAGACCGTGACGATCGACTACCGCCGCAAGAACGAACCCGCCGGTGTGGCGCAGATCACGCTGGGCGCCAACAAGGACCGCGACTACGGCTACGTCGGTGTCGCGGTGCTCGACGCGCCGTGGGCGCCGTTCGTCGTGGACTTCAACCTCGCCAACATCGGCGGCCCGTCCGCCGGGCTGATGTTCAGCCTGGCGGTGGTCGACAAGTTGACCACCGGGGGCCTGGCCGGGTCGAACTTCATCGCGGGAACCGGCACCATCACCGCCGACGGCAAGGTCGGCCAGATCGGCGGCATCACGCACAAGATGGTCGCCGCGCACGCGGCCGGGGCGACGGCGTTTCTGGTGCCGGCGAAGAACTGTTACGAGGCCAGTTCGGACAATCCGTCCGGACTGCGGTTGGTCAAGGTCGAGACGCTCGGCCAGGCAGTAGATGCGCTGCACGCGATCACGTCCGGTGGGCAGCCGCCGAGTTGCTAGGCAAGCGCGGGATCGCCGGTTGTCGCAATGCGTAGAGTTGTCACCGTCTAGCAATCGATCAGGGAGCGTAGCCAGTGGGGATGCGGCCCACCGCAAGAATGCCGAAGCTGACTCGGCGTAGCCGGATTCTGATCCTGATCGCACTGGGTGTGATCGCTTTGCTGCTCGCGGGTCCGCGGCTGATCGACGCCTACGTCGACTGGCTGTGGTTCGGCGAGCTCGGCTACCGCTCGGTGTTTTCCACCGTGCTCGTCACCCGGTTCGTGGTCTTTCTCATCGCCGGCCTGCTGGTGGGCGGCATCGTGTTCGCCGGGCTCGCGGTGGCCTACCGCACCCGCCCGGTGTTCGTGCCGAGCAACGACAACGACCCGGTGGCGCGGTACCGCGCCGTGGTCCTTTCCCGGCTGCGCCTGGTCAGTGTCGGCGTACCGGTGGCGATCGGCTTGCTGGCCGGCATCATCGCGCAAAGCTATTGGGTGCGGATCCAACTGTTCCTGCACGGCGGAGACTTCGGCATCAAGGACCCGCAGTTCGGCAAGGACCTCGGCTTCTACGCGTTCGAGTTGCCGTTCTACCGGCTGCTGCTCAGCTACCTGTTCGTGGCGGTGTTCCTGGCGTTCGTGGCCAACGTGTTGTCCCACTACGTCTTTGGCGGCATTCGGCTGTCCGGACGCACCGGTGCGCTGAGCCGTTCGGCGCGGATCCAGCTGGTCACCCTGGTCGGGCTGTTGGTGCTGCTCAAGGCGGTCGCCTATTGGCTGGACCGCTACGAGCTGTTGTCGCACACCCGCGGCGGCAAGCCCTTCACCGGAGCCGGATACACCGACATCAACGCCGTGCTGCCGGCGAAGCTGATCCTCATGGCGATCGCGCTGATCTGCGCGGGCGCGGTGTTCTCCGCGGTCGTCCTCCGGGACTTGAGGATTCCCGCGATCGGCCTGGTCCTGCTGTTGCTGTCGTCGCTGATCGTCGGCGCGGGCTGGCCGTTGATCGTCGAACAGATCAGCGTCAAACCCAATGCCGCGCAAAAGGAAAGCGAATACATCAGCCGCAGCATCGCCGCGACGCGGCAGGCCTACGGTCTGACCGCGGACGTGGTCACCTACCGCAACTACACCGGCGACGCGCAGGCCACCGCCCAGCAGGTCGCCGACGACCGCGCGACCACCTCCAACATCCGGCTGCTCGACCCGACCATCGTCAGCCCGGCGTTCACCCAGTTCCAGCAGGGCAAGAACTTCTACTACTTCCCCGACCAACTCTCCATCGACCGGTACCTCGACCGCAACGGGTCGTTGCGGGACTACGTCGTGGCGGCGCGCGAACTGAACCCCGACCGGCTGATCGACAACCAGCGTGACTGGATCAACCGGCACTCGGTCTACACCCACGGCAACGGGTTCATCGCGTCGCCGGCCAACACGGTGCGCGGAATCGCCAACGACCCCAACCAAAACGGTGGCTATCCCGAATTTCTGGTCAACGTCGTCGGCGCCAATGGCAACGTGGTGTCCGACGGTCCCGCGCCGCTCGACCAGCCGCGCGTCTACTACGGGCCCGTCATCTCCAACACCGCGGCGGACTACGCGATCGTCGGGCGCAACGGCGCCGACCGCGAGTACGACTACGAGACCAGCAACGAAACCAAGAACTACACCTACACCGGGCTCGGCGGCGTCGCCCTCGGCGACTGGTTGTCGCGCAGCGTGTTCGCCGCCAAGTTCGCCGAGCGGAATTTCTTGTTTTCCAATGTGATCGGCTCGAACAGCAAGATCCTGTTCAACCGCGACCCGGCGCGCCGCGTGGAGGCGGTGGCGCCGTGGCTGACCACCGACAGCTCCGTGTACCCGGCGATCGTCAACAAGAGACTGGTGTGGATCATCGACGGCTACACCACGCTGGACAACTACCCGTACTCCGAACTCACGTCGCTGGAGTCGGCGACCGCGGACTCCAACGAGGTGGCGTTCAACCGGCTCGCACCCGACAAGCGGGTCTCCTACATCCGCAACTCGGTGAAGGCGACCGTGGACGCCTATGACGGCACCGTCAGCCTGTATCAGCAAGACGAACAGGATCCGGTGCTCAAGGCGTGGATGCGGGTGTTCCCGGGCACCGTCAAGCCCAAGAGCGACATCAGCCCCGAGTTGGCCGAGCACCTGCGCTATCCCGAAGACCTGTTCAAGGTGCAGCGGATGCTGCTGGCGAAGTATCACGTCAACGATCCGGTGACGTTCTTCTCGACGTCGGACTTCTGGGACGTGCCGCTGGACCCGAACCCCACGGCCAGCAGCTACCAGCCGCCCTACTACATCGTCGCGAAAAACATTGCGAAGAACGACAATTCGTCGTCCTATCAGTTGACGAGCGCGATGAACAGGTTCAAGCGCGACTACCTCGCCGCCTACATCAGCGCGAGCTCCGACCCGGCGACGTACGGGCGGATCACCGTGCTGACCGTCCCGGGTCAGGTCAACGGGCCGAAGCTGGCCAACAACGCGATCACCACCGACCCGGCGGTGTCGCAGGACCTCGGGGTGATCGGGCGCGACAACCAGAACCGGATCCGGTGGGGCAACCTGCTCACCTTGCCGGTGGGGCAGGGCGGGTTGCTCTACGTCGAACCCGTGTACGCCTCCCCGGGGGCCAGCGACGCGGCGTCGTCATACCCGCGGCTGATCCGGGTGGCGATGATGTACAACGACAAGATCGGCTACGGCCCCACCGTGCGCGACGCGCTCACCGGGCTGTTCGGTCCCGGCGCGGGCGCGGCGGCGACGGGCATTCAGCCCACCGAGTCGGGGACGCCCGCGGCGAGTCCGCCGGCCAGTGTGCCGGCACCCGCCATCACGCCCGGATCGCCGCCGCCGGTGGCCGCACCGCCGGTGCCTGACGGGTCCGTGGCGCTGTCACCCGCCAAATCCGCTGCGCTGCAAGAGATTCAGGCTGCACTCGGCGCGGCGAAAGACGCGCAGAAGAAGGGCGACTTCGCTGGCTATGGTGCCGCGTTGCAGCGCCTGGACGACGCGATCACCAAGTACAACAACACCAAGTAGCTTTCAGGCGTAGGCCGTCCGGAACCTGTCCCGATAAGCCTTCGGGCTGATGCCCAGGTGGTTGACGAACGCGCGTCGCAGCGTTTCGATGCTGCCGAAGCCGGCCATGCCCGCGGTCTCGGTGACCGACCGGCCGGCTTCGAGCGCGTTGCGGGCGAAGCCGATTCGAACCAATTCGACGTAGCGCGCCGGGGTCATCCCGAGCTCTGATGCAAACAGCCGGGTCAGCTGGCGTGTGCTCAACGAGGCCAGTGCCGCAAGCCTTTTCACGCTGTGGTCGGCGGAGGGGTCGGCCGCGATCGCTTCGGTGACCGCGCGCAGCGGCGACTGCGGCGGGGGATCGGCCTCGACCAGCACCGAGAATTGTGATTGTCCGCCGGCGCGTTTCAGGTAGACGACCAGCCACCGGGCGACGTCGCGGACCAGTTCGGTGCCGTAGTCCATTTCGACCAGCGCCAGCGCCAGGTCGATGCCCGAGGAAATCCCGGCGGAGGTGAAGACGTCGCCGTCGCGGACGAAGATCGCGTCGGGCTCGACGGTGATGTCAGGGAAGGCCCGGGCCAGCCGCCGGGTGTCGTGCCAGTGCGTGGTGGCGCGCCGACCGTGCAGCACCCCGGCCTGCGCGAGGATGAACGACCCGGTGCAGATGGACGCCATCCGCCGGGTTCGCTCCGAGACGGACCTGATGGCTTCGACGAGCGCGGGGTCGATCGGTCGCCCCGGCAGGTGGTCGCTGCCGGCGACCAGGACGGTGTCGGCGGAATCGATGGCCGAGATCGAGTGGGTGACCCCCAATCGGGTCCCGATCGACGTTGTCACGTCGCCGCCGTCCACCGACGCGACGGTGAGCCGGTAATCGGCGCCGAACCGGTTGGCCTCGACGAAGACTTCGCCCGCCCCGGCGACGTCCAGCAGCGTCACCCCGTCGAAGACGACGATGACCACCACCCGGGAACGCGCTCCACCTGTAGCCACGTGAGCCATTGTGTCGCTTTCTGGGGAGTTGACGGCTGAAACGACCGGCGTCGAATCGTCCGGACCGTCGCACACTGAGCACGACGGTCACCGGAGAAGGAGACGACAAGATGACCACCAGTTCGATCGACACCACCGCCGGCATCCACGTGCCCGACACCGCGCTGGTGCGCGAGGTCACCGACTTCATTCGCGACAGCGCAGACGAGTTGCTGTTCAACCACTCCCGGCGGGTGTTCTTCTTCGGCGCGCTGCAGGGCATGCGCCGCGGGGTGCAACCCAACCTGGAGTTGCTCTACGTCGCGGCCATGTTCCACGACCTCGGCCTGACGGAGCACTACCGCAACTCGACCGTCCGCTTCGAGGTCGACGGCGCCAACGCGGCGCGGGACTTCCTGATGGACGCCGGCGTCGACAAGGCCGACGCCGACACGGTGTGGCTCGGCATCGCCCTGCACACCACCCCCGGCGTGCCGGAGTTCCTGGCGCCCGAAGTCGCGCTGCTGCAGGCCGGTGTGGAAGTCGACGTGGTCGGCGTCGGGCGCGAGCAGCTGGCCCCCGAAGCGCTCGCCGCGGTGATCGCCGCCCACCCGCGCCCGCAGTTCAAGCAGCGCATCCTGGCGGCGTTCAACGACGGCATGAAGCACCGCCCGCACACCACGGCCGGCACCATGAACGCCGACGTCCTGGCGCACTTCGATCCGGCGTTCGAGCGCGTCGATTTCGTCGACAAGATCCTCAACAACGGCTGGCCGGAATAGCCCGGACGGGAGTAGACAGATGGACATCTACGAAGCGCTGTACACGACCAGGATGATGCGGCGCCTGCGGCCCGATCCGGTTCCGCTGGACACGCAGGCCCGCATCCTCGACGCGGCCGTTCGCGCCCCCAACGGGGCCAACACCCAACGCTGGCACTTTGTGGCCGTTGACGATCCGGCGCTCATCCGCGAGTTCGCTCAGCTGTTCCGGCAGGCCCGCGCCCTCGAATACGAGAAGTTCGGGGCGGGGACGGGGCCGATGGTGGCGCCCGCGCCCGGCGCCGACGCGGCCGCACACGCCGAAACGATGCGCCGGATCAAAGGTTCGGGGGACTACCTCGCCGACCATTTCGAAGAAATTCCCTTGTTGCTCTTCGTCTTCGCGATCGACGACCTCGGCGGCGCCAACATCTTCCCGGCGATCTGGAGTGTGCTGCTCGCCGCCCGCGCCGAGGGTGTCGGCGGCGTCATGACGATGGTGCTCCGCAACTTCGAGGACAGGGTCGACGAGTTGTTGGGCGTGCCCGTCGAGGAGGGCTGGACGATGTCGGCCATGCTGGCCCTCGGCTACCCGCGGGGCACATGGGGTGTCGCGGCCAATCGCCATCCCGTGCACGAGGTTTCATCCCGTAACGGCTGGGACACGCCGTTCGGTGTCGAAGTGCCGCAGCCGCTTTGGCCGCCCCAGGGCGACACGGCGACCGCGGTCGGGTTCTGAAAAGGAGGAACGTCAGATGAGCGGCGCGAACGAAATCGGGGTCACGGTCGTGCAGCCGGGGGAGGGCGATTACGTTGCCCTGCCTGGGTTTGGGGCCGTCTTCAAGCTGTCCGGCAAGACCAACGGCGGCGAGGTGTCCATCGTCGAGCACCCGTTTGCGGTCGGCCTGCTCACCGCCGCGCACCGGCACACCCGCGAGGACGAGCATTCGATCGTGCTGGCTGGCGAGATCGGCTTCCGCTCGGACGACAGTGAGGTCGTCCTCGGGCCCGGCGGCTACATCACCAAGCCCCGCGGGCAGATGCACGCGATGTGGAACGCCGGCAGCGAGCCGGGCCGCATCATCGAAGTCATCACCCCGGGCGGGTTCGAGAACTATTTCCGCGAACTCGGTGAGCTGCTCCTCGAGCACGCCGACGACCCGGCCGGCAAGCCGCTGCACGAGTTGCCCGAGTTCGGCGAACTCGCCGACAAATACGGGCTGACCTACGGGTCACCGGAGTGGATGGACGACATCGCCCAGCGATATGGACTGAACCCGCCGTCACACTGAACGAGGCCTCCCGCCCCGCTGAGCGCGCGATTTGGTCGCCGTGACACCGGTTCGGTAACCTGGCATTCACCAACGCGGGGTGGAGCAGCTCGGTAGCTCGCTGGGCTCATAACCCAGAGGTCGCAGGTTCGAATCCTGTCCCCGCTACCAGGTAAAACGGCCCCCGGAGATGGCTCCGGGGGCCGTTTTCATGCCGGGTGGGACGCGTTCGCAAAGCGAATGATCCGTTGGGAATGTGTTCGCGAGGCGCGCGATGGCCTATCTTTACCTCCGTCCGTCGCATCGGTACCGCGAGTTGTCGGAGGAGATCCCACATGCGCAGCTTCAAGGTGGCAGCGTCCGCCACGGCCCTCGTCCTCTTCGGCCCGGCTGGCGTCGCCGCTGCCGCGCCGCCGAAGGACTACTGCGCCGAACTCAAGGGTGCCAACACCGGCCAGGCATGCCAGATCCAGATGGCCGACCCCGGCTACAACGTCAACATCAGCTTCCCGGTGAACTACCCCGACGAGAAGTCCGTGGCGGAGTTCATCGCCAAGGAGCGCGACGATTTCGTCAGTGCCGCCAAATCCTCCGCACCCCGCGACCAGCCCTACCAGCTGACTATTTCGTCGACGAACTACGGGTCGGCGATACCGCCGCGCGGCACCGAGGCCGTGGTGTTCAAGGTCGTCGAGAACACCGGCGCCCCCAAGACGACGTTCAAGTCGTTCAACTGGGACCAGACCTATCGCAAGGCGATCGTGTGGACCGCAGCCTCAGACGACAAGAACAACACGCCCTTGTGGCGCGTCGACGACCCGCTGCAGACCGTCGCGCCCGTCGTGCAGAGCGAGCTGCAGAAGCAGGCCGCGCCGCCCGCGAACCCGGCGCAGACCCCGCCGGGGAACCAGCCGCAGACCGCACCGCCCGCGAGCCCGACGCAGACGGCACCGCCGGTGACGATCGCGCCGGCCGCCGCCTACGACCCCGCGAACTACCAGAATTTCGCCGTCACGAACGACGGTGTGATCTTCTTTTTCGACCAAGGTCGCATGCTGCCCGACGCCACTCAGGTGCTGGTGCCGCGCTCCGCGATCGACCCGATGCTCGCTTAGCGAGCGCAGATCTACCGCGGCAGCACGGCCTCGATGGCGCTGATGACCTCGGGGGCGTCGGGCTCGGTGCGGGGCCGGAAGCGCTGGACCACCGCGCCGTCGGGTGCGAGGAGGAACTTCTCGAAGTTCCACTGGATGTCTCCGGCCTGGCCCTCGGCATCGGAGGCTTTGGTCAACTCGGCGTACAGCGGGTGCCGGTCGTCGCCGTTGACGTCGGTCTTCGCCAACAACGGGAACGTCACCCCGTAGGTCCTCGAGCAGAACTCCTGGATCTCGTCGGCCGTGCCCGGTTCCTGGCCCATGAACTGGTTGCAGGGCACGCCGACGACCGTCAGGCCGCGCTCGCCATAGTCCGTGGCCAGCTTCTCGAGGGCGGTGTACTGCGGGGTCAGACCGCATTTGGAGGCGACGTTGACGACCAGCGTTGCGCCGCCGGACAATTCGGCAAGCGTGGTGGGCCGGCCGTCAAGGGTGGTAAGGGCGATGTCTTTGAGGGTCACGCCGACGACGCTAACGCAGATCAGAGCCAGCCGGTACGGGCGGCCGCAACCGGCTCGGCGGGGGCCGGGGCCAGCTCCCCGTCCCGCACCCCGTCGAGCAGCCGCTGCACCGCGGCGACGATCTCCGGCGCCGCGGCGGCGAGCCCCTTCTTGTCGGCCTCGCTGACCTCGTCGGCGTCGACGCCGGCCCGGGCCAGCACGGCGGACGGGTCGGCCAACTGCTCGGCCAACCACGACACCGGGTCGGCCGACAGCTCGGGCACGAAGTGCCGGCGTCCGGGTTCCCAACCGTCGAAACGCGGGTGGTGATGGGCCCGGTCCAGCGTCCCCGGCGGGCTTTCCGCCGATCCGAATAGGTCCACCCGCCACACCGGGCGGGTAAAGGCGATCGGGACGCCGGCATAGATCGAGCCCTGCGGCTCGGCCCGGTCGACGAGGCGCAGTTCCAGTCTGACTCCCCGCTCCGGGGTTTCCTGACCTTCGAGCGGGGACGGGTCGACGAAATACATGTCCCCGACGACCACACCCAGGGATTCGAATCCGAACGCTGCGAGCATTGCGCCCCTTTCCTGACCGCTATCCGAGCGTAGACCCGGACGTGGACGGGCGTGCCGCTACCGGAGACGGGTCGCGCCGTCGCGTCTCGTAAAATTGAGCGCGCTGCAAAAGGCGTCAGACGAATTTGTTAATGACGGTTCGCACAAGCGGGGCCGTCGCGGTACATTTCAGTGAACCTTGTTGCAAGGGCCCCTGGTATCGGCTCTGACCCGGGGGACGCGGTTCGCCACAGCACCGGGAAGGCGCGTGGCGCGAACGTGAGGGGCGGCGACGGTGGTGTCGGAACAGCGAAGTCCCGGTTCACCCGTGCAGATCAACTCGCAACGAACACCGCCCTACAAGTGGATCGCCCTCGTCACGCTGCTCGTGCTCGCGGTGATTTTGGCCTTGGTGTATGGGCAGTTCCGGGGCGCCTTCACCCCCACGACCAACCTGACGATGTTGGCGTCGCGGGCTGGGTTGGTGATGGATCCGGGGTCGAAGGTCACTTATAACGGGGTGGAGATCGGCCGGGTCGGCAAGATCACCGAGACGGTGCGTGACGGGAAGCCGGCGGCGAAGTTCACGCTGGAGGTCTATCCGCGGTACCTGAAGCTGATCCCGTCGAATGTGAATGCTGATATCAAGGCGACGACGGTGTTCGGCGGCAAGTATGTGTCGCTGACGACGCCGGCCAACCCGTCGGCGCAGAAGATCTCGGCGCACACCGTGCTCGATGCGCGTTCGGTGACCACCGAGATCAACACGTTGTTTCAGACGATCACCTCGATCGCGCAGAAGGTCGATCCGGTCAAGCTGAATCTGACGTTGAGCGCGGCGGCGCAGTCGTTGGCCGGGCTGGGGGACAAGTTCGGCCAGTCGGTGGTGAACGCGAACGCGGTTCTTGATGAGGTGAATCCGCGGATGCCGCAGGCGCGCAAGGATATTCAGCAGTTGGCGGCGTTGGGGGACACCTATGCCGACGCGTCGCCGGATCTGTTCGACTTTTTGAACAATGCGGTGGTCACCGCGCGCACATTCAACGCGCAGCAAAAGGATTTGGATCAGGCGTTGTTGTCGGCGGCGGGGTTCGGTAGCACCGGGGCGGAGATCTTCGAGAAGGGTGGGCCGTTTCTGGCGCGCGGCGCCGCCGATCTGGTGCCGACGGCCCAGCTGCTGGACACCTACAGCCCCGAACTTTATTGCACCCTGCACAACTACCACGACATCGTGCCCATCACCGGCGCCTCCGAGGGCGGCTTCAACGGCTACTCGCTGAACATGGACACCGAGGTCACCTCGGGCTTAGGTCTGTTGCTCAACCCGGTCGCCACCGTCCCCGTCCTCGCCTCGCTCCTCGGCGGCATCGCCGGGGTGGTCGGCGGGGCGCCCAACCCCTACGTCTGGCCCGAGAACCTGCCGCGGGTGAACGCCCGCGGCGGCCCCGGGGGTGCGCCGGGTTGCTGGCAGCGGGTCACCCGCGATCTGTGGCCCGCACCGGAATTGGTGATGGACACCGGCAACAGCCTTGCGCCCTACAACCACCTGGACACCGGATCGCCGTACGCGATCGAGTACGTCTGGGGCCGTCAGGTCGGCGACAACACGATCAACCCCTAGCGCGCGAAAGAGTTGCCGGGAACCATCATTCGCGCGCCGGCATGATCGGTGGTCCGCCGCGCTCGGCGCGAGTATTCGGTGTTGCTTTGTTCGTGCCGCCGCGTCGCGGTACATTGCACTGGTCTTCGTTATTGCATCTGTGTACAGAGCCCCTGGTAACGGACAGTAAGTCGGGGGAGTGATTTGCCGCAGCGCCGTCAGGCCGCGGCACCGACCATGAGGGGCAGTGGTGGCGTCGGTGGGTTATCTGAATAACCAACCGCATCCCTGGCTGTCGCCGAGCGCGGAATACCGGCCGACCTTCGGACTCCTGGTGTAACGCCATGGAAGGTTCACCTGTTCAGATCAACGACTCGCGGGAGCCGCCCTACAAGTGGATCACCCTCGTCGTCGTGGTGGTGCTCGCGGTGATCTTCACCTTGGTGTACATCCAGTTCCGAGGGGGCTTCACCGCTAAGACCAACCTGACGATGTTGGCGTCGCGGGCGGGGTTGGTGATGGATCCGGGGTCGAAGGTCACTTATAACGGGGTGGAGATCGGCCGGGTCGGCAAGATCACCGAGACGGTGCGTGACGGGAAGCCGGCGGCGAAGTTCACGCTGGAGGTCTATCCGCGGTACCTGAAGCTGATCCCGTCGAATGTGAATGCTGATATCAAGGCGACGACGGTGTTCGGTGGCAAGTATGTGTCGCTGACGACGCCGGCCAACCCGTCGGCGCAGAAGATCTCGGCGCACACGGTGCTCGATGCGCGTTCGGTGACCACCGAGATCAACACGTTGTTTCAGACGATCACCTCGATCGCGCAGAAGGTCGATCCGGTCAAGCTGAATCTGACGTTGAGCGCGGCGGCGCAGTCGTTGGCCGGGCTGGGGGACAAGTTCGGCCAGTCGGTGGTGAACGCGAACGCGGTTCTTGATGAGGTGAATCCGCGGATGCCGCAGGCGCGCAAGGATATTCAGCAGTTGGCGGCGTTGGGGGACACCTATGCGGACGCGTCGCCGGATCTGTTCGACTTTTTGAACAATGCGGTGGTCACCGCGCGCACATTCAACGCGCAGCAAAAGGATTTGGATCAGGCGTTGTTGTCGGCGGCGGGGTTCGGTAGCACCGGGGCGGAGATCTTCGAGAAGGGTGGGCCGTTTCTGGCGCGCGGCGCCGCCGATCTGGTGCCGACGGCCCAGCTGCTGGACACCTACAGCCCGGAAATCTATTGCCTGATGCGCAGCGAAGTTGACGCGTTGGGCCCCACGGGCGCTGCCGAAGGCGGGTTCAACGGCTACTCGCTGAACATGGACACCGAGGTGCTCTCCGGGCTCGGACTGATCGCGAACCCGGTGTCTGCGGTGCCCGTCATCGCGTCGCTGGTGGGCGGCGTCGCCGGGGTGGTCGGCGGGGCGCCCAACCCCTACATCTGGCCCGAGAACCTGCCGCGGGTGAACGCCCGCGGCGGCCCCGGGGGTGCGCCGGGTTGCTGGCAGAAGATCAGCCGCGACCTGTGGCCCGCACCGGAATTGGTGATGGACACCGGCAACAGCATCGCGCCCTACAACCACCTGGACACCGGATCGCCGTACGCGATCGAGTACGTCTGGGGCCGCCAGGTCGGCGACAACACCATCAACCCCTAGCGGCCCAGCCCCGACAACGCTTGGCGCAAGCCAGGTTTCGCGCTTTCAAGGATTGGTGAAGCGCCGTAAGCGCGATGCTTATTTCGCGTGCACGCGCCCGGCTGGAGCACTTAGGTAAGGCTAACGTAAGCTCACTGAGTTGTGGGCGCCGTTGCCTGGATCGAGGGGGGCGTAGCCACTGGTCGTCCGTCACGAGCTACAAGGGGTTCACGCATGCGCATCGTCTTTTTCGGATTCCAGACCTGGGGCTACCGGACCCTCGAGGCGCTCACCGAGATGGACCATGAGGTCCCCCTGGCGGTCACCCACCCTTCCAGCGAGGAATCGTACAAGGCGATCTGGTCGGCGCCGGTGGAGGACCTCGCGCGTGACCACGGCATCCCGTTGCATCTGACCGAGACGGTCGACGCGGAAACCATCGATCTGGTCAAGCGCGCCGAGCCCGACGTCATCGTCGTCAACAGTTGGTACTACCGGATGCCGGCGGAACTGTACAACCTGCCGCCGCACGGAACCTTGAACTTCCACGACTCGCTGTTGCCGAGGTTCACCGGGTTTTCGCCCGTGCTGTGGGCGTTGATCAGCGGCGAGTCCGAGTTCGGGCTGACGGTGCACCGGATGGACGACGGCCTGGACACCGGGGACATTCTCGTGCAGCGTTCGGTGCCGATCGGTCCCGACGACACCGGCACCGAACTGGTGCTGCGCGGCATGGATCTGATCCCGGAAGTGCTGGCCGAGGCACTCGGTGCGCTGGAGTCCGGCACTGCGGTCTGGCGACCGCAGAACAAGGCCGAGCGGACGTACTTCCACAAGCGTTCGGAGCGTGACAGTTTGATCGACTGGGGTTGGGCGGCCGAGGACCTGGAGCGGTTTGTGCGCGCGCTGTCCGACCCCTACCCGCGCGCCTACAGCTTCTACCGAGGCGAGCGGATCGAAATCCTCGAGGCGCGCGTTTCCGAGGCCGGTTACGGTGGCACGCCGGGCCGGGTGATCGTCCAGGAGGAGGGCGGCGCGGTGGTCTGCGGCCCCGACTCGAATCGGGGCAACAACCGCGGGCTGGTGATCACCCGCGTCCGCTCTGCGGACGGAGTCGAGTGCGGCGGGGGAAAGTTCTTCCGGCGAGGCGGTTACCTGACCAGCCAGCCCTGACACGTTGCCTGTTCTGAAAGGCTGCGATGGACAACGCATCTTCGGCCACTAGCGCTGCATTGATATCCGCCGTCCCCGCCGGGCAATCGGACGCCCACGCCCCCGATTACCCGGACAAGATCGACGGCAGATTGCTCTGGATCGGCGCGGTGTGCGGTCTGGCCAGCACGATGGGAAACCTGGACGGTACCGCGGTCGCCGTCGCTCAGCGGACCTTTGTCACCGAATTCGGCTCTACCCAGGCGATCGTCTCGTGGACGATGGCCGGCTACATGCTGGCGTTCGCCGCCGTCGTCCCCGTCACCGGTTGGGCCGCCGACCGATTCGGCACCAAACGCCTCTTCATGGGCGGTGTCCTGGTGTTCACGCTGGCCTCCTTGCTCTGCGCGATCGCCCCGAACATCGTGCAGCTCGTCGGCCTCCGTGTGCTCCAAGGGATCGGCAGCGGCATCATGACGCCGCTGTGCTTCGTGATCTTGACCCGCGAGTCGGGTCCCAAGCGACTCGGCCGCCTGGTCGCGATCGGGGCAGTTCCGTTCCTGCTCGGCCCACTTGGCGGGCCGATCCTGGGCGGATGGTTGATCGGCACCTGCGGCTGGGAGTGGATATTTTTGATCAACCTGCCGATCGGGCTGAGCGCCCTGGCGGTCGCGGCGGTGATGTTGCCGAAGGACCGTTCCGCGCCCTCGGAAACGCTCGACGTGACCGGAGTGCTGCTGCTCTCACCCGGCATGGCGGCCTTGCTGGGCGGGATGTCGTCCATCCCGGGACGTCGCACGCTCGCCGACCCCCATGTGCTGTTGCCCTCGATAGCCGGCCTGACACTGATTGCCGCCTTCGTTTTTCACGCCTGGCGTCGGGCGGATGCCCCACTGATCGACCTACGCCTGTTGAAGAATCGCGTGGTCCGGCAGGCCAACCTGACATTGCTGATCTTCGCGGTCACCTATGTCGGAATCTTGTTGCTTGTCCCAAGCTATTTCCAGGTTGCGCTGCACCAGACGCCGATGCAGGCCGGGGTGCACTTGATCGCCATGGGATTGGGCGTCGTACTGACCACACCCGTGGCCGGAATAGTCATGGACCGACACGGGCCGGGCAAGATCGTCCTGGCCGGCTTCCCGCTGATCGCAGCGGGATTGGGCATCTTCACCATCGGAGTCGCCCGGCAAGCAGACTATGCACCGACGCTGATGGCCGGCCTGCTGCTCATGGGCATGGGAATGGGCTGTGTCGCAACGCCTCTCTCCGCGGCGTGCGTGCAGCCGTTGGCGCCGCATCAGATCGCCCGCGGCGCGACCCTGCGCAGCGTCAACAATCAGCTCGGCGGGGCGGTCGGGGCCGCCCTGATGACGGTGCTGTTGACGAATCAGCTCATCCACCGCGAGGACACCGGCACCGCGTCCGCCCACCTCGTCCACGCCTACACGCTGGTATTTGCGGTTGCCGCCG
The DNA here is from genome assembly GCF_976985675.1 of Mycobacterium sp. NTMscope_MAC_12. Classification (NCBI taxonomy): domain Bacteria; kingdom Bacillati; phylum Actinomycetota; class Actinomycetes; order Mycobacteriales; family Mycobacteriaceae; genus Mycobacterium; species Mycobacterium sp. NTMscope_MAC_12. The sequence continues at coordinate 4,099,060 of NZ_CDRJYY010000001.1, read as the reverse complement.
CGGTGGCGGCGGTCGCGATCGTCGCCGCGGCGTTCCTGCCGGCGACTGCTGATGACGCAGCGCGACGAGGCCAACCTGACGAGCGCCCGAGCGCTCGCCCAATGAGAAAGTTCGTTGCCTGATGCTCAATTACGGGACGCAACCAGACACGCTGGGGCCGTTGACCGCCGCCCAGCGGGCACTATGGGCCGCGCAGCAACTTCGGCCCGAGATCCCTTACAACTTCGCCGGTTATCTGGCGATCGACCACGACGTCGACGCCGACAAGCTCATGGTTGCCTGCGAATCGGCGGCCGCGCGGTTCGGTACGCCCTGCGCGCGGCTGTCCCTCGAGGACGGCGAGCCGGTCTTCATCGTCGACCGCACTTTCCCGCTGACCCTGTGCTGCGTCGACCTGCGCGCCGCGGCCGACCCGGCGGGCGCCGCGCACAGCTGGATGGAAGACGACTACTGCCGGCCCGTCGACCTGCTCGCCGACCGGCTCATCAACTTCGCGCTGCTGCGGATCGCCGACGATCTGTCCTACTTCTACCTGCGTACCCACCACGTCCTCGTCGACGGCTACGGCGCCAACAACATCATTCGCCACGTCGCGGCGGTCTACTCGGGAGACCGGCCCCACACCGGCGAAGTCGACTTTTCCGCGTTCGCCCTGCTGCCCGAGGCCGACGGGAAGTATCGGCAGTCTTCACGCAGCGCCGCCGACGCCGAGTACTGGAAGACCGTCGTGCGGGGGCCGCTGGACATCACCGACCTGGCGGGAACGCAACGCCCCGTCGCGCCACGCCATCCGATGGTGCGCGAGTTGGTGTGCACGCACGGACTCCTGGGAAATGGCCAAGACCAGTTCGACGTCGCGAGGGTCGTCGCGGCAACGGCGGCGTTCGTCGCGAAAACGACTGGACGGCAGACTATTTCGCTGTCGCTACCGGTGTCGGCGCGGACCACCGCGGCGCTGAAGAAAAGCGCGGGCATGGTATCCAACATGGTGCCGCTGGTCATCGGCGTCGATGACGGCGACACCGTCGGCGACCTGACCGATCGGGTCGGCACGGCCGTCATCGGTGCCCTGCGGCATCAACAGTTCCGGGGCTGGCCGGACCTGGTCGCCGACGCGACCGGTCACGACACCAACCTCGAGTTCGGACAGGTGGTCAACGTCTTCAACTTCGCCGAGCCGATGCGGTTCGGTCCGTCGCTGCCCATGTGCAATGTGTTGACCACCCTGCCGATCCAAGACATGGCGATCAACATCTATCCGCCGCTCGGTGGCGGCACGCCGCGAATTCAGTTTGCCTGGAACCCAGATCGATACACCGCCGACGAGGTCGACCGGCACATCACACGTTTGGAGTCGCTGTTCGACCGCCTTCTGATGGCGGACGCATCGGTGGTGCTGCGGGAGGTGCCGCTGCTGGATCGCGGCGAACGCGATCTGCTGCTGTCGAGGTGGTCCGGCGCCGGTGTGGATGCCCCGGTCGGCTTGGCGCCGGAGCTGTTGGCCGCCGCGGTGACCGCCGATCCGGACGCGGTGGCGATCGTCGATGGTGACCGTGAGTTGTCGTACCGAGAGCTCGACGAGTCCTCGACGCGGTTGGCGCGGGCGCTGATCGATGTCGGCGTCGGCCCCGAGCGCGCGGTGGGCGTGGCGATCGACCGTTCCGCGGAATTGGTGGTCGCCTGGTGGGCGGTGGCCAAGGCCGGCGGCATGTATGTACCGGTGGATCAGGCCCAGCCGGTCGAGCGCGTCGCCGCGGTGCTCGATGCGGTGGCGGCCGTGTGCGTATTGGCTTGCGGCAGCGGCGATGTGGCCGGTGCCGGGGCGCGGCCGGTGCTCCGCGTGGACGACCCGGAGCTGGCCGGGCGAAGCGCGGATCGCATCACCGACGCGGATCGGGTGGCGCCGCTGGACGTGGACGGCGCGGCGTATGTGATCTTCACCTCGGGGTCCACCGGCACCCCCAAGGGCGTGACCGTCACGCACGCCGGCCTGTTGGGGGTGGCCTCGGCGCAGCGCGCGGTGTTCGGGTTGGGTGCGGACGCGCGGGTGCTGATGGTGGCTTCCCCGGTCTTCGATGCGTCGGTGTTCGAGATGCTCTGGGCGGCCGGCTCACGGGCAACGCAGGTCGTTGCGTCGCGCGACGTCTATGCCGGTGACGCGTTGGCCGCGTTCCTGCGGGCGCACCGGGTGAGCGCCGCCGTGTTGACGCCGACGGTGCTCTCGTCGTTGGATCCGGCGCGACTGGATGGGCTCGGCACGGTGATCACCGCCGGCGAGGCCTGCCCCGCCGAGCTGGCGGCCGTCTGGGCCACGGGCCGGCGGATGGTCAACGCCTACGGCCCGACCGAGGCCACCATCTGGGCCACGTGCAGCGCGCCGCTGGCCGCGGGGCAGCCGGTCCGCATCGGCGCCGCCATCCCCGGGGTGCGCACGCTGGTGCTCGACGCGCAACTGAACCCCGCGCCGATCGGGGTGGTCGGCGAGCTCTATCTGAGCGGGCCCGCGCTGGCGCGCGGATACGTGGGCCAGGCGGCCTTGAGCGCAGAACGCTTCGTCGCCAACCCCTTTGGCGGCGCCGGATCGCGGATGTATCGCACCGGCGACCGCGTGTGCTGGGATCCGGACGGTCAATTGCGTTACCTCGGGCGGACCGACGCGCAGGTCAAGGTTCGCGGCTATCGCATCGAACCCGGCGAGGTCCAAAGCGCCATGGCGGCGGTGGACGGGGTGGGGCAGGCGGTCGTGATCGCCCGCGAGGGGCACGGAGGCGACACGCGTCTGATCGGTTACATCACCGGGACGGCCGATCCCGTGGCGATCCGTGACCAACTCGCCGAGCGGCTCCCGGCCTACATGGTGCCCGCCGCGGTCGTCGTGATCGATGCGCTGCCCCTTACGGCCAACGGCAAGTTGGACACCCGGGCCCTGCCCGCGCCGGAATACACGGCCGGCGCCTACCGGGCGCCCGCCGACGCCGTCGAGGAGATCTTGGCCGGCATCTACGCCCAAGTCCTCGGCGTGGAGCGGGTCGGCGCGGACGACTCGTTCTTTGATCTGGGCGGCGACAGCATCATGTCGCTGCAGGTGGTGGCCCGCGCGCGGGCCGCCGGCGTGATGTGCCGTCCGCGTGACGTTTTCGTCGAGCAGACGGTGGCCCGGCTGGCCCGGGTGGCCACGGTGACCACCGGCGACGACGACGCTCTCGACGATGGCACCGGGCCGGTGACCGCGACCCCGATCATGCGGTGGCTGCACGACATCGACGGCCCGGTCGACCAGTTCAACCAGACGATGCTCGTGCAGGCCCCGGCGGGGGCGGGCGAGGCCGACGCGGTGGCGGTCCTGCAAGCGCTGCTGGACCGGCACGCCATGTTGCGGCTGCGCGTCGACGATGACGGCGCCGGCGGATGGTCGCTGTCGGTGCTCGACGCGGGTTCGGTCGATGCCGCCGGGCGCGTGCGGGCGGTGGACGTGTTGTCCGATGAGGCGCTCGTCGACGCGCGCTCGCGGCTGAACCCGGGCGCCGGGGCCATGCTCAGCGCGCTGTGGGTGTCCACCACCGGCCAGCTGGTGTTGATGATTCACCACCTGGCCGTCGACGGGGTTTCGTGGCGAATCCTGTTGGAAGACTTAAATATCGCGTGGGCCCAGCACCGTAGCGGTCAGCCGGTGGTCTTGCCGCCGGGCGGCACGTCGTTTGCCCGGTGGTCGGCGCTGCTGAACGAGCACGCGCGCCACCCCGAGGTGGTGGCCCAGGCCGACGCATGGCGGCGGGTATCGGCCACGCCCCCGGCGTTGCCGGCGGCTCACGTTACCGATACCCACGCCAATGCCGGCCATCTGTCGGCCCAGCTGGATGTCGAAACCACCCGCATGCTGCTGGGCGAGGTGCCCGCCGCGTTTCGCGTCGGCGCGCACGATATCTTGCTGATCGCGTTCGGCATGGCGGTCACGCAGCTGTCCGGCAACGGCGGCACACCGATCGGCATCGACGTGGAAGGCCATGGGCGCCAGGAGCTGAGCGCCACTGTGGACCTGTCGCGCACGGTGGGTTGGTTCACCGCCACGTACCCGGTTGCATTGCATCTTGGCGGCCTGGACTGGGCGCAGGTCGCGGCTGGTGACACCGCCCTGGGAGCGGTGCTCAAGGGGGCTAAGGAACAGCTGCGCGCCCTGCCGGACGGCCTCACCTATGGGCTGTTGCGCTACCTCAATCCCGATGCGGGCCTGGATGATTGCGATCCCACGGTCGTGTTCAATTACCTGGGACGACTCGCCGGTACGGCGGAGCTCTCCGACGACGTGTGGCGGCCAAGCCTCGACAGCTTGTCGGCCACCGCCGTCGCGTCGGCGGTGCCCGTGCCGCTGTCCCACACCGTGACGCTCGACGCCGGTGTCCTGGACGACGAGGGCGGACCACGGCTGCACGCCAACTGGACCTGGGCGACGTCGGTGCTGGATCACGCGGACGCAACACGCCTGAGCGAGTTGTGCTTTGAGGCACTGCGGGGCATCTGCGCGCACGTGCGCCGCGGTGGCGGCGGCCTCACCCCGTCGGACGTGGCCCCCGCACTTCTCACCCAGCAACAGATCGATGTCTTCGAGCGGCACGGGCGCGTCGCCGACGTCTTGCCGCTGACCCCGCTGCAGCAGGGGCTGTACTTTCACGCCGCGGCCGCGCAGGCCGGCGGCGTCGACCTGTACGCGCTCCAGCTCGAAATCGGCATCGCCGGTCCCCTCGACCCGCAGCGGCTGCGCGAGGCGGTCCACACCGCCGTGCGCCGCCACCCCAACCTCGCCGCCCGCTTCTGCGCCGACATCGACCCGCCCGTGCAGATCATCCCCGGCGACCCCACGATCCCTTGGCATTACGTCGATCTCGGCACCGATCAGGCCGACCTTGACGACCGCGTCCAACGGTTGTCCGCCGCAGAACGCGCCGCGGTCTGCGAACTGGCCGACCCGCCCGCCTTCCGGGCGACGCTTATTCGCACCGCCCACGACCGCTACCGGTTCGTGCTCACCGCCCACCACGTCGTGCTCGACGGCTCATCCCTGCCGATCCTGCTGCAGGAAATCTTCGCCGCCTACCACGCACAGCACCTGCCCGCGCCGGTGCCCTACCGGAGGTTCGTGGCCTGGCAGGCCGGCCGAGACCTCGACGCCGCGCATGCCGGCTGGCGAGAAGTGCTGGCCGGCTTCGACACTCCCACGCTGGTGGGACCGCCGCACCGGCAGAGGCTGGGGCGCCAAGGCCTGGAATCGCGCAGGCTCTCCGAACAGACCACTCAGGCGCTGCACCACTTGGCGCGGGCCCACCACACCACCATCAACACCGTGCTGCGGGCCGCGTGGGCGCAGCTGTTGATGTCGCTGACCGGGCAGCGCGATGTGGTCTTCGGCGCCGCGGTCTCGGGACGCACGGCCGACGTGGCCGGCGTCGAATCGATGGTGGGCCTGCTGATCAACACCGTGCCGGTGCGGGCGCACGTGTCCCCGCAGACCACCATCGCCGGCCTACTGAGCAAGCTGCACAACGACTTTCAGCAGACTCTGGATCACGAACACCTGGCGCTGACCGAGATTCACCGCATCACCGGTCACGACCAGCTGTTCGACACCCTGTTCGTCTTCGAGAACTACCCGCTGGATGCGGCGGCCTCGATGGAGCTCGGTGAGCTGTCCGTCACCGACTTCCGCAGTCACGAATCCACCCACTACCCACTGACCCTGCAAGCCACACCGGGCCGCGAGGTCGCGCTCGGCATCGAATACGATGCTGATCTTTTCGATGCGGGAACCGTTGCAGCGCTTGCTGACCGAGTTGAGCGAGTCCTGCTGGCGATGATCGACGACCCGTCACGGCGGCTGTCATCGGTGGACATGGTCGCGCTGGACGAGCACGAGCGTTTCGACGAGTTCGGCAATCGGGCGGTGCTTGCCCGCGCGGCGGGCGGGGCTTCCATTCCTGAACTGTTCGCCGCACAGGCGCTTCGCACACCGGACGCCGTCGCACTGAGCTGCGGCCAAGTCTCCTGGACCTACCGCGAGCTCGATCTGGCGTCTAATCGACTGGCGCACCTGTTAATCGGCCACGGCGCGCGCCCCGGACAGTCTGTGGCGCTGATGTTCGGACGATCGGCGGAGGCAATCGTCGCGATCTTGGCGGTGCTCAAGTCGGGGGCGGCGTATCTGCCGATCGACCCCGCCGTGCCCGACGCGCGCATCGAATTCGTGCTCGGCGACGCCGCGCCCGTCGCGGCGGTGACGACCGCGGAGCTGACATCGCGGTTCGACGGCCACGCACTGACCGTGATCGACGTCGCCGATCCCGGCATTACCACCCAGCCCGATGCGGGGCTGCCGCCGCCGGCCGGCGCCGACATCGCCCACATCGTGTACACCTCGGGGACCACCGGTGTGCCCAAGGGCGTAGCGACCACGCACCACAACGTGACCCAGCTGCTGGAGTCACTGCACATCGGGTTGCCGTCGGGGCCGGGGCAGGTGTGGTCGCAGTGGTATTCGTACGCGTTCGACGCCTCGGTCGAAGAGATCTGGGGCGCGCTGCTGCACGGCAGCCGCCTGCTGGTGGTGCCCGAATCGGTGGCTGCCGTCCCAGAACACTTTCAGGCCTTGCTGGTTCGCGAACGCGTCACCGTACTGCATCAGACTCCGTCCGCGCTGGCGGCGTTGTCGCCGCAGGGCCTGGAGTCCGCGGCGCTGGTGGTGGCCGCCGAGCCGTGCGCGGTGGAGATGGTGGACCGCTGGGCGCCCGGCCGGATCATGACCAATGCTTACGGCCCGACGGAAACCACGTTGTGCGTGACGGTCAGCGTGCCGCTGGTGCCCGGCGCCGGGGTGGTGCCGATCGGTGTGCCGGTCCCGGGTGCGGCGTTGTTCGTGCTCGACGCGTGGCTGCGCCCGGTGCCAGTCGGTGTGGTCGGCGAGTTATATGTGGCCGGCCGTGGTGTGGGGGTGGGGTATGTGCACCGGGCGGGGCTGACGGCGTCGCGGTTCGTGGCATGCCCGTTCGGCCAGCCCGGACAACGGATGTATCGCACCGGGGACCTGGTGTCCTGGGGCGCCGACGGCCAGTTGCGCTATCTGGGCCGCGCCGATGAGCAGGTCAAGATCCGCGGCTATCGCATCGAGCTCGGCGAAATCCAGTCGGCGCTGGGCGGTTTGGCTGCGGTGGATCAGGCCGTGGTGATCGTCCGCGAGGACCGCCCCGGCGACAAGCGCCTGGTCGGGTATGTCACCGAATCGGGGAGCGGCGCGCTGGATCCCGCCGCTGCGCGCACCGAGCTGGGTGAGCGGTTGCCCGCCTACATGGTGCCGGCGGCGATCGTGGTCGTCGAGGCGCTGCCGTTGACGGTCAATGGCAAGCTGGACGCCCGGGCACTGCCGATACCGGAATATCGCGACACCGCATATCGCGCTCCGTCGAACGCCGTCGAGGAAATCCTCGCCGGTGTCTACGCCCAAGTGCTCGGACTCGACCGCGTCGGCGTCGACGACTCGTTCTTCGACCTCGGTGGTGACTCCCTATCCGCGATGCGCCTCATCGCGACCATCAACACAACGTTGCACACAGACCTGACCGTGCGCTCCCTCTTCAACACCCCCACGGTCGCCCAGCTCGCGCCGCAACTCCGCGAAACCGCGGGGAGGGACGAGCCCTTGGTCGCTGCCGACCGGCCCGACTTGATTCCGCTGTCGTATGCCCAAAGCCGATTGTGGTTCCTCGGCCAATTGCACGGGCCCTCACCGGTTTACAACATGACCGTGGGGCTGCGGCTACGCGGGCGACTCGATGCCGGCGCGTTGGGCGCCGCGCTGCGCGACGTCGTGGCCCGCCACGAATCGTTGCGCACGATCTTCCCCCACATCGAGGGCGTGCCATACCAGGAGGTGGTGTCACCGGAGCGGGCGGACCTCGGCTGGGAGGTGGCGGATGCCACCGGGTGGACACAGGCCCGGCTGGCCGATGCCATCGACGCCGTGGCGCGCCACGCGTTCGACCTGGCGACCGAGACCCCGCTACGCGCAAAGCTTTTCAAGCTCGCCGAAGACGAGCACGTGCTGGCGGCCGTCGTGCACCATATCGCCGCCGACGGATCCTCGATCACCCCGCTGGTGCGTGACCTGGGGATGGCCTACGCCGCCCGCTGTGGCGGACAGGCCCCCGACTGGAACCCGCTGGCGGTGCAGTACGCCGACTACACGTTGTGGCAACGAGCCCGCTTCGGTGAGTTCGACGAGACCGACGGCCCGATCGCCGACCAGTTGGCCTACTGGCAAGGGGCTTTGGCCGGGATGCCCGAACGCCTGGAGCTGCCCACCGATCGGCCGTATCCCGCGGTCGCCGACTATCGGGGTGCCAATGCGGCCGTGGAGTGGTCCGCCGACGTGCAGCAGCGGGTGCGCGCGTTGGCCCGTGAGCACGACGCGACGAGCTTCATGGTGATGCAGGCCGCGCTCGCGGTGCTGCTGGGCAAGCTATGCGCGACCGACGATGTGGCCGTGGGGTTCCCGGTCGCCGGGCGGCCCGACCCCGCGCTGGATGACCTGGTGGGCTTCTTCGTCAACAGATTGGTACTACGGGTCGAGCTGGCCGGCGATCCCACCGTCGCCGACGTGCTGGCTCAGGTTCGCTCCCGCAGTCTCGCCGCCTACGAGCACCAGGATGTGCCCTTCGACGTGTTGGTGGACCGGCTCAATCCGGCCCGATCGATGGCGCAGGCCCCGCTGGTCCAGGTGTCGTTGGCATGGCAGAACCTGCCCGGGCAGCACGACCCGGCGGCCGGACTGGACTTGGGCGATCTGCATATCACCCCGATGCCGCTGGACACCCACACCGCGCGCATGGACCTGACCCTCTCGCTGGCCGAACGGTGGAATCAGGCAGGCGAACCCGCGGGGATTTCCGGGGCGGTGGAATTCCGCACCGATGTGTTCGACGCGAAAAGCGTTGAGGCGCTGATCGCCCGGTTGGAGCGGGTGGTGGCGGCCATGACGGCGGATCCCACCCGCCGGTTGTCGTCCATCGATGTGCTCGACGAAGGCGAATACGCGCGGCTGGACGAGATGGGCAACCGCGCCGCGTTGACCCAGCCCGTCGCCGGCGTGTCGATACCGGAACTGTTTGCGGCGCAGGCGAATCAAACGCCCGACGCGGTGGCGATCACCTGTGCGGGCCGCTCGATGACCTACGACGAGTTGGAGCGGGCCGCCAATCGGTTGGCGCACCACCTGGCCGGCCAGGGTGTGGGGCCGGGTCAGTGTGTGGCGCTGCTGCTTTCGCGCTCGACCGAAGCCATCATGGCCATCCTGGCCGTTTTGAAGACGGGGGCGGCATACCTGCCCATCGATCCCGCGGTGCCCGATGCCCGGATCGGGTTCCTTGTCGGCGACGCCGGACCGATCGCCGCGCTCACCACCGCCGAGTTGGCCGGCCGGCTCGAAGGTTACGACCTGCGCGTCATCGATGTCGACGTGCCGGTCGACGCCCAGCCCGGCTTCGCGCCCCCGGCGCCGGCCGCTGACAACATCGCCCACATCATCTACACCTCGGGCACGACTGGCGTCCCCAAAGGTGTTGCGGTGACACACCACAACGTCACACAGTTGATGCGGGGACTGGACGCGGGCATGACCGCACCCGGACCGGTGAAGGTGTCGACGCAGTGGCATTCCTATGCGTTCGACGCGTCGGTCCGCGAGATCTGGGGTGCGTTGCTGCACGGCGGGCGGCTGGTCGTGGTGCCCGAGGCGGTGGCGGGATCACCGGAAGAGCTGCGCGCCCTGCTGGTCGACGAACGGGTCGACGTGGTGAGCCAGACCCCATCCGCCTTGGCCGCGTTGGCCCTCGACGGTCTGGAATCGGCGGCGTTGATCGTGGGCGGAGAGGCCTGCCCGACCGAGTTGGTGGATCGGTGGGCGCCGGGGCGGGTGATGACGAACGCGTACGGCCCCACGGAAACCACCGTGGACGTGACGATCAGCGCCCCGCTGGAGGCGGGCGCCCCGGCGGTGCCCATCGGCGCGCCGGTGGCGGGTGCGGCGCTGTTCGTTCTCGACAAGTCGCTGCGCCCGGTGCCGCCCGGGGTGGTCGGCGAGTTGTATGTGGCCGGCCGCGGCGTCGGCGTCGGATACCTGCGCCGCGCGGCGCTGACGGCATCGCGATTCGTGGCATGCCCGTTCGCGGAAGTACCCGGCGCCCGCATGTACCGCACCGGTGACCTGGTGCGCTGGGGCGCCGACGGGCAGCTGCACTACGTGGGGCGCGCCGACGAGCAGGTCAAGATCCGCGGCTACCGCGTCGAGCTCGGCGAAATCCGCACCGCGCTGGCCGGTTTGGACGGCGTGGAGACCGCGGCGGTGATCGCCCGCGAGGACCGCCACGGCGCCTTGCGACTCGTCGGCTACATCACCGGCACCGCGGACCCGGCCGTCGCGCGCGCCGAGCTGGCCACCCGGCTGCCCGCCTACCTGGTGCCTGCCGCGATCGTGGCGATCGACGCGTTGCCGCTGACCGTCACCGGCAAGCTGGACACCCGCACACTGCCCGCACCGGAATACCGCGACGCCGCATACCGCGCCCCGGGCAACGCCATCGAGGAAATCCTGGCCGACACCTACGCCGAAGTTCTCGGCCTGGACCGCGTCGGCGTCGACGACTCCTTCTTCGACCTGGGCGGGGATTCCCTGACCGCGATGCGCCTGATCGCCGCGATCAACAAGACGCTGAACACCCGCCTGGGCGTGCGCGCCCTCTTCGACACACCCGACATCGCCCAGTTGGCCCCCCGGGTCCGCGCGGGCGAGGCCGGGCTGGAGCCGTTGGTGGCGGGGGAGCGGCCCGACGTTATTCCGCTGTCCTACGGACAGAGCCGGCTGTGGTTCCTCGACCAATTGCACGGCGCCTCACCGGTTTACAACATGGCGGTGGCGCTGCGGTTGAGCGGGCGGCTCGACGCCGACGCGTTGGCTGCGGCGCTGACCGACGTGCTGGCCCGCCACGAAGCGCTGCGCACCGTGTTTCCGCACACCGACGGCGTGCCTTACCAGGACGTGGTGGCGACCGAGCGCGCGGACTTCGGTTGGGAGGTCGTCGATGCCACCGCATGGCCGCCCGCCCGGCTGGACGACGCCGTCGGCGCCGCCGCCTATCACCGGTTCACGCTGGGTACCCAGATTCCCTTGTTCGCCAAGCTTTTCCGCCTCGCCGAGGATGAGCATGTGCTGGTCGCCACCGTGCATCACATCGCGGCCGACGGCTGGTCCGTGGCCCCGCTGGTGCGCGACCTGGGAGCGGCCTATGCCGCCCGGCGGGCAGGCCAGGCCCCCGGGTGGGCCGCGCTGCCCGTGCAATACGCCGACTACACGCTGTGGCAGCGCGCCCAATTCGGCGACCTCGAGGACAGCGACAGCCCCATCGGCGTCGAGCTGGCCTACTGGCAGGAGGTGCTGGCGGGGATGCCCGAGCGGCTGCCACTTCCCACCGACCGGCCCTACCCGCCGGTCGCCGACTACCGCGGTGCGAGCGTGGCCGTGGAATGGCCGGCGGAGCTGCAGCAGCGGGTGCGTGCCCTGGCCCGCGCGCACAACGCGACCAGCTTCATGGTCATCCAGGCCGCCCTCGCCGCGCTGCTCTCCAAACTCACCGCGATCAACGACATTTCGGTCGGGTTCGCCATCGCGGGTCGCACCGACGCCGCGCTCGATCAGCTGGTCGGGTTCTTCGTCAACACCCTGATCCTGCGCGTGGACGTCAGCGGGGACGCCACGGTCGCCGACCTGTTGGCCCAGGTCCGCTCCCGCAGCCTGGAGGCCCTCGAACACCAGGATGTGCCCTTCGAATTGCTGGTGGAAAGGCTCAACCCGATCCGGTCTTTGGCCCACCACCCGCTGGTCCAGGTTTCGATGACCTGGCAGAACCTCCGCGAGCACGGCAACGACCCCGCCGCGGGCCTGGACCTGGGCGACCTGCAGGTCACCCAGCTGCCCCTGGAAACCCGCACGGCCCGCATGGATCTGACCTTTTCCCTCGGCGAACGCTTCACCGAGGACGGCGAGCCCGCGGGCATCGGCGGCGCGGTGGAATTCCGCACCGACGTGTTCGACGCCAAAACCGTTGAGGGCCTCATCGATCGGCTGGAACGCGTGTTGGCGGCGATGACAACCGACCCGGCCCTGCGGCTGTCGTCGGTGGACGTTCTCGACGCCGCCGAACGTGCGCACTTGGATGCGCTGGGGAATCGGGCGGCGTTAGACGCGCCCACCGCCGGTGTGTCGGTCCCGGAGCTGTTCGCCCGACAGGTGGCTCGCACCCCGGACGCGGTGGCGGTCAGTTGCGGCGGCGGCTCGATGACGTATCGGGAGCTCGACGAGGCCGCCAATCGGTTGGCGCACTTGCTGATCGACCATGGTGCCCGCCGCGGTGAATGCGTGGCGGTGTTGTTCGAACGCTCGGCGCCGGCGATCGTGGCGATTTTGGGGGTGCTCAAGTCCGGGGCGGCGTATCTGCCGATGGATCCGGCGGTCCCCGACGCCCGTATCGAGTTCATGGTCGGCGACGCGCGCCCGGTCGCGGCGGTGACCACCACCGGGCTGGTCGATCGGTTCGCCGGGCTCGTGGTTCCGGCACTCGAAATGAATGACCCCGCGATGACGCGCCAACCGTGCACCGGGTTGCCGATGCCGGATGGCGAGGACATCGCCCACATCATCTACACCTCGGGCACGACCGGGGTGCCCAAAGGCGTTGCAACCACGCATGCCAATGTGACGCAGTTGCTGGGGACGCTGCACGTCGGGTTGCCCTCGGGGCCCGGACAGGTGTGGTCGCAGTGGTATTCGTATGCCTTCGACGCCTCGGTGGAAGAGATCTGGGGCGCCTTGCTGCACGGGTCGCGGTTGGTCATCGTGCCTGAGTCGGTGGCCGCGTTGCCAGAAGACCTGCAGGCCTTGCTGATTGACGAGCAGGTCACCGTATTGCACCAGACCCCCTCGGCGGTCTCGGCGCTGTCACCGCGGGTGCTGGGGTCCACGGCGTTGGTGGTGGCCGCCGAGGCGTGCTCGGCCGAACTGGTGGATCGGTGGGCGCCCGGGCGGGTGATGACCAATGCCTACGGGCCGACCGAGACCACGATGTGCGTGGCGGTCAGCCCGCCGCTGAGCGCCGGGATGGGGACGCCACCGATCGGCGCGCCCGTGCCCGGGGCGGCGTTCTTCGTCCTCGACCCGTGGCTGCGGCCGGTGCCGATGGGCACCGTGGGCGAGTTGTACGTGGCCGGGCGCGGGCTCGGCGCCGGCTATCTGCGGCGGCCGGGCTTGACCGCGTCCCGGTTCGTGGCGTGCCCATTCGGACAGCCCGGACAGCGGATGTATCGCACCGGGGATCTGGTGCGCTGGCGTCCCGATGGACAGTTGCAGTACCTGGGCCGCATCGACGAGCAGGTCAAGATCCGCGGATACCGCATCGAGCTCGGCGAAATTCAGGCGGCACTAAGCGGTTTGGACGAGGTGGATCAGGCCGTCGTGATCGTGCGTGAGGACCGCCCCGGCGACAAGCGTTTGGTGGGCTATGTCACCGAGTCGGTCCCGGGGGCACTGGATGTGGTCACCGCGCGGGCGCGGCTGCGAGAAGGGTTGCCGCCCTACATGGTTCCCGCCGCCCTGGTGGTGATCGAGGCGTTGCCGCTGACGGTCAACGGCAAGCTCGACACCCGCGCGCTGCCGGTGCCGACCTACCGCGACGCAGACTATCGCGCCCCGGGCAACGAACTCGAACACCTGCTCGCCGAGACCTACGCCGAGGTTCTGGGCCTGGACCGCGTCGGGATCGACGACTCCTTCTTCGACCTCGGCGGCGACTCCCTGTCCGCGATGCGGCTGGTCGCCACCCTCAACAAGGCTCTGCAGACCCACCTGAGCGTGCGGACCCTGTTCAACGCCCCTACCGTCGCCGCCCTGAGCCAACAGGTGGACAAACACACCGATGACCCGCGCTTCGTCGCCGTCCACGGCGCGCAGGCCGCCGAGGTGCATGCCCGTGACTTGACGCTGGACAAGTTCATCGACGCCGCGACGCTGGCCGCGGCTTCGTCGTTGCCGGGACCCGGCACCGAGATACGTACCGTGTTGCTCACCGGGGCAACGGGATTCCTCGGACGGTATCTGGCGCTGCAGTGGCTCGAGCGGCTGGAACTGGCCGACGGAAAGCTGATCTGCCTGGTGCGCGCCGGCTCCGACGAGGAGGCGCGCCGCCGCCTGGAGAAGACCTTCGACAGTGGGGACCCACAGCTGCTGAGGTATTTCCACGAGCTGGCCGGCGACCATCTCGAGGTCATCGCGGGCGACAAGGGCGAGGCGAACCTGGGTCTCGACGAGCAAACCTGGCGCCGGCTGGCCGAATCCGTCGATCTGATCGTGGATCCCGCGGCCGTCGTCAACGGCGCGCTGCCCTACAGCGAGTTGTTCGGACCCAACGTGGCGGGCACCGCCGAGCTGATCCGGTTGGCCCTCACCGCGAAACTCAAGCCTTTCACCTACGTGTCGACGGCCAACGTCGGCGATCAGGTCGCGCCGGCGGCGTTCACCGAGGACGCCGACATCCGGATCATCAGCTCCAGCCGGCGCAACGACGGCAGCCGCGCCAACGGCTACGGCAACAGCAAGTGGGCCGGTGAGGTGTTGCTGCGGGAGGCCAACGACCTGTACGGGCTGCCGGTCGCGGTGTTCCGCAGCGGAATGATTTTGGCCGACACCACCTTTGCGGGCCAGCTCAACCTGTCGGACCTGGTCACCCGGATGGTGCTCAGCGTGGTCGCCACCGGTGTCGCGCCGCGGTCGTTCTATCAGCTTGACGCCCAAGGCAATCGGCAGCGGGCGCACTACGACGGGTTGCCCGTGGAATTCGTCGCCGAGGCGATCGCCACGTTGGGGGCCCGCGTCGGCCGGGAATCGGGGAGCGGGTTTGAGACCTATCACGTGATGAACCAGCACGACGACGGCATCGGGCTCGACGAGTACGTCGACTGGTTGATCGAGGCCGGTCATCCGATCGAGCGCATCGACGACTTCGGCGACTGGCTGCGCCGGTTCGAGGCCGGGCTGCGTGCACTGCCGGATCGGGTGCGCGAGCATTCCATCCTGGCGGTGTTGATGTCGACGAATGCGCTTCAGTTGCAGCCCGCGGACCCGGCCTGGAATTCCGCCGTCTCGACCGATCGGTTCCGCGCCGCGGTCCAAGACGCGAAAGTCGGCGCCGACAAGAACAATCCGGACATTCCGCATGTCACGCCGGGAGTGATCATCCAGTACGTCGTCGGCTTGCAGCTGTGCGGGCTGCTCTAACCCCGGGGACCGTCAGCCGCTCAGGCCCGCCTCGAGCTTGGTGTCGGTGGATTTCACGTCGCGCCCCGCGCCGGCCGACACGGTCGCCGCCTCACCGCGGGCCAGCCCCACCGTCGCGACGATCACCACCACCGCCGTCGCGGCGAGGGCGAGCCACTCCCAGCCGCTGGCCGCCAACGTCTCGCCGAGCACGACGATCCCGAGGATCCCGCCCACCACGGGCTTCGCCACGATGATCGTGGGCAGGGATGCGGTGAGCGCGCCGGCCCGATACGCCGATTGGTGATAGATCATGCCGGCCACCCCGCAGGCCACCAGCGCGTAGAGCTCGAAGGAACGCCACACCTGGCCCGGGTGGCGCTCGAGGATGTCGACGACGCCCTTCATCAGGACCGCGAACACCGCCAGCAGCGAGCCGGCCACCGCCGCAAGCAGCAGCGCCGCGACGGGACGATCCACCCAGATGCGGGCGCCCAACAAGCCCAGCAGCAACAGCGGGCCGATCACCGCGGCCACCACGAGCCACGTCTGCAGCGGCGCCCGCTGCTGACCGCCGGTCGGGTCTCCGATCGCGATGAGCACCGCCAGCGCGACCGCCAGTAGTAGCGCCCAGGTCCACTCCCGGCGGGTGATCGGGTGATGGCTCATCCGCGCGTAAATCGGCAGCGCGAACAGCAGCGCCGTCACCTGCAGCGACATCACCAGCAACACCGAGCCCTTGTCGAGGGCGGCGGCCAGCAGCAGGTAACTGCCGATGTCGCCCAAACCGCCCAGCCACCACCGGGTGTCGCGCAGCAACATGCCGAACAACGTCAGGTGGCCCACCCGCCTGTCGGTGACCTCCTGCGCGGACCGCTGACGCACGACGTTGCCGATCGCCGATGCCAGCGCGGCACACAGGGCGAGAATGGCCGCCAGATGCACGTCGGACATGGCATAACCTCCTCACCCAGCTGGCTTGTGCTCGAACTACTAATTTAATCGCGGCGCCGACCGGCGCGCGCCTCGCGGTTGCCCGGGCCGCACAGACGCGGCCCGCTCAGAGCGGGAATGCGGTTCCGGTGAGCCGCTCGGACAGTTCCCAGAGCGCGGCGGCGGTGCCCGCGCGCCTGGCCGGCCAGTTGCGCCACGTCGGTTGGGTGCGACCGTACAGCCCGAACCGCGGGCCGACGAAGGTGTTGCCCGGCAAATCCTGCGACACCGCGTACAACGTCTGGCGGGCGCCGAAATCCGCGTCGGTCGACACGATGCGGTCGACCGCCAGGACCGCCGCGTCGCCCAGTTTGCGGCCGGAGTTGCCCTGCAGGTTCGTGTGCGACCAGCCGGGGTGGGCGGCCAGGGCGCGCAGCGAAGCGCCGACGCCGTCCAAACGCCGCTGCAGCTCGCTGGTGAACAGCAGATTGGCCAGCTTCGACTGACTGTAGGACAGCCAGGCCGAATAGGGTCGCGACTGAAAGTTCAAGTCCTTGAGGCTGATATAGCCGAAGTGGTGCATCAGCGAGGACACCGTCACCACGCGGTCGGTCAGCTTGGGCAGCAGCAGGTTGGTCAAGGCGAAGTGGCCGAGGTGGTTGGTGCCGATCTGACCCTCGAAGCCGTCGACGGTCACCGCGTGTTTGGTGGCCATGATGCCCGCGTTGTTGACCAGGACGTCGACGGTGTCGATGCCCTCGGCGAAGCGCCGCGCCGACCCCAGATCTTGCAGATCGAGCTCGCGCACCTCGACCCGGCCGGCGGCCGAGCGCGCCATGCGGGCGGCCGCGGCGTGACCCTTGTCGGTGTTGCGGACGGCCAGGATGACGTGGCCCCCGACCCGGACCAACTCGCGGGCGGTGATCTCACCCAGCCCGGCGTTGGCGCCGGTGATGATGATGGTCCGTCCGGCGAACGAGGGCAGCTGGGCTGCGGTCCAATCGGCCATGGCAGACACCCTAACCACGCATCCGCGAACGCCGCCGCGGGGCCGAGCGGCCTCGCGGCGGCGCCGAGGACGCGTTCGGGGTCCGGCGGTGCTCCCGGGTATCGTGCCTGGGATGACCAGCGACATCCCACCGGCGCGGGTAGCACGACAGCGGTGTTTTGTCAGGTACGCGCGGGGGATCGCCGGATGTTTCTAGGCGTCATCGTCAATCCGAAAGCGCGGAAGAATCGTGCCGCTCCCCGCGATCGCATCGACGAGCTGCGTCGCCTCGTCGGTCCCTGGGGCGAGGTGCACGAGACCGCATCCATCGACGATCTCCGCGACACCATCAAGCGGATCGGCCCGCGCGTCACCCACCTGGTGGGCGACGGCGGCGACGGCGCGCTGCATTGGTTGATCAACGAAACCGAGCAATGCGAACCGGACCCCGAACGCTGGCCGGCGTTCGTCCCCTCCAACGGTGGCAGCGTGAACGCCGTTGCGCGCAAGGCCCGGGTGCGCGGCCGGCCGGAGACGATCATCCGCGCATTGACGGCGGCCGCCGAAGCCGATCGACCTCCGCCCGAGGTGCGCCTGGACACGTTGGTGCTCGACGGCGAAACCGCCGACGGCGCGGCGTTTCATCGGCTCTGCTTCGGGCTGGCCGCCGGGGGTGTCGGCAACCGCTTCTATGACCGGTACTACGCGGCCCCCGACCACGGTCGGCTGGCCGTCGCGCGGGTGATCGCCCGCAGCTTCGGCGACTACATCACGTCCAAGGTCGCCCCGAGCCGGGTGAAGACCCCGAACTACGCGTCGATCCTGTTTACCCCGACGAGCGCCCGCGTCGTCATCGACGGCGACGAGGTCCCGTCTCGCACGCACAGCCTGCTGCACGCGGGCGCGATCGACCTGCGCATCGGTGGCCCCCTGCGGTTGTTCCCGAAGGCGGCCGAACCCGGCGCGCTGCACTTTCAGGCCGGATACCTACGGCCCTCGAGAATCGTGGCGCAGCTTCCCACCGCCCTCACCAACGGCATGCTCCGTGGCAAGGGGCTGCGCGACGTCAACGGCCACGAGATGATCATCGAAGCCGAGGGCGAGCCGCTGTCGCCCATCATCGATGGGGAGCGCTTCCTGGGCATCGTGAAGCTCGTGGCCCGGGCGGGGCCGCGGATCCGCATCGCGCAGGTCGCGCCGTCCAGCATCGCCCGGGCGCGCAGCGCGACGGCGTCGTGACGCACGCCACGTCATAGTTCCGCAATCCGGTTCCGACACCGTGCGGCGCGCGTAAAAGGCCCGGTAAATCCGACCCCGGAAATGCTTTTATGGCTTTGCGAATTGACGCCTCGGCCAAGCGGATGAAAGACTATTACGGCCCGCACTATAGGCATCTGAATTACGCGAATTAGTACATCCGTAGGTCAGTATCTGAGGAGCCTGTTCGGGCAATAACGCCAGGTCGCTGACCACTGAGATACTGAAGTCCGTATCGTCGCAGATCAGCATTTGCGCAATTAATTTCGCCGCTTAAGCCAGAGCTGTGAATGTGTTGTGCATAGCCCATTAATGGCGCTGAATGTTTTGCTCTTCACCGGTCGGCGGCGCTACATTGGTTTTATATTCATGACGGAAGTCGTTCCCGGGCTCAGCCCGAACCGGAAGGGGGTCGCTCCTACGATGGAGACGCTGATCGATTACCTGCACAAGTGGGAAGCGCTGAAGCCGGACCAGACCCTTTTCCGCTTCGTCGACGTCGACGGGCGCGAACTCGAGCACTACACCTATCAGAGCTTCGCCGACCGTACCCGCGAGCTGGCCGCCTACCTGTCCAAAGAGGCCGGCCTCAAGGCGGGTGAGCGGGCGTTGCTCGTCTACCCCCCCGGCCTGGAGATGATCGCGGCGCTGTATGCCTGCGCGCGCATCGGGGTGATCGCCGTTCCGGTCAGCCCTCCGCTGCCCATGTCGTTCGATTCCGGGCTGGCCAAGCTCAGCTTCATCGCGCGGGATTGCGGCGCCAGGGCCGTGCTGTCGACGAAGCAGTTCGAGTACGACTTCCGGCTGCTGCTCGGCCAGCGGCACGGTGGGCAGGGCTGGTCCGACGCCGCCCTGCCCGAGCTGCCCTGGTTCGCCACCGACGGTGCCCAGGAGTTCGGCGGCGCCCCGGTGGCGGACACCCCGGGGGACGTGTTCTTCCTGCAATACACGTCGGGCTCGACGAACGACCCCAAGGGCGTCATCGTCAGCCACGCCAACGTGATTGCCAACGGGTCCGCCTTCACCGGCGACGTGGTGCTGGCCTCGTGGCTTCCGCAGCATCACGACATGGGCCTGATCTCGGCCTACATGTTCATCCTGCTGCTGGGTGGATCCACCCATGCGATGTCGCCGTTGGACTTCCTCGCACGGCCCTCGTCGTGGCTTCGGCTCATCAGCGACGTCCGCGCCACACACACCCCGGGACCGAACTTCGCGCTCGAATACTGCCTGCGTGAGGACAAGCTGCCCGCCGCCGAACTCGCCGGTGTCGACCTGAGCAGCCTCGAGTGCATCGTCGTGGGGGCGGAACCGTTGCGGGCCAACACCTTCGACCAATTCCGGCAGCGGTTCGCCGACTACGGCCTGCGGCCCGAAGCGCTGACGGGCGCTTACGGCATGGCCGAGTCCACGTTGATCGTGTCGATCCGGGGGCGCCAGACCATCGCGGTGAACAAGCGGGGGCTGGAAAAGAATGTCGCGCGGGTCGAAAAGGCGTTGCCGGAGAACAGCAATCAGGTGCCGTTGGTCAGCTGCGGCAAGCCCATCGACGACACGCTGGTTCGCATCGTCGAACCCGAATCGCGAAAGGCACTGGGCGAGGGCCGCGTCGGCGAAGTCTGGCTGGACGGGCCCTCCAAGGGCGGCGGCTACTGGAACCGCCCGGAGCTCACCGCGGAGATGTTCGGCGCCCGCATCGCCGGCGATGACGAACACACCTACCTGCGGACCGGCGATCTCGGCTTCCTCTACGAGGGCGAGCTGTTCGTCTGCGGCCGCAGCAAGGATCTGATCATCGTGCGCGGTGTCAACTGCTACCCCTCCGACATCGAAGCCATCGTCGAACGCTCGGACGCGCACGTCCGCAGCGGGTGCGTCGCCGCGCTGTCGGTCGAGCGCGACGAGCAGGAGGCGTTGGTCGTGGTCGCCGAGGTGCGAGACGAGCACAACCTGCCCGACGCGAAGGCCCTGGCCCGCGCCATCCGGCGGCACTGCCACGTCGATCCGCACACCATCGTGTTCGCGCCGCCGCGCAGCATCCCCAAGACCACCTCGGGCAAGATCCGGCGCGCGCGGACCCGCCAGCTGTGGCTGGACGGCACGCTGCCCGCGTTCACTAGTTGGGTCAACCCGGCGGTCACCCGGGCCCACGAGGGTCTGGAGGTCGGTGCGGGCCCGCTGGAGCGGTTCCGCAATCTCATCGAGAGCTACGACCTCACCGGCGACGAGGACTGCTCGTTCGCCGACCTCGGCATCGATTCGCTGGCGCTGGCCGAACTGCGCACCGACCTGCAGGCCGTGCTGGAGGAGCGCGGCGCGGGCGAGCTCGCCGAAGAGGTCAACACGCGCCTGCTGCAGCGGCTGACGGTGGCCGAATTCTTCGGGCTGATGCGGCAATTCGGGGAGGGATCCGGGCAGCCGCTGGACGCCCTGCGCCGGGCGCTGGACCAGATCTCCGCCGACTACGAGGCATACGAGACCGCCCAGATGCGCGCCGACGCCGCCCTGCCGCTGCCGGAGCCGGCACCGGCGCGGGCGGGTGCGCCCACCGACATCCTGCTGACCGGCGCGACCGGGTTCCTGGGGCCGTTCCTGGTGGGCAGCCTGCTCGGCAGGACGTCCTACAAGGTGCACGCACTGGTGCGCGCCACGGACGCGGCGCACGGCTTGGACCGCATCGTCGCGTCGCTGCGCCGCGCTCAGCTCTGGACGCCGGCGCTGGAGGCCGAGGTCCGGGCGCGGGTGCGGGTGATCTGTGGCGATCTCGCCGAGCCCGCGCTGGGCATCGGGGAGGCGGCCTTCCAGCAACTCGCCGAGGACGTCGACGCCGTCGTGCACAGCGGCGCCCTGGTCAACTACGTGCGGACCTACGACGCCCTGCGGCCCGCCAACGTGGAGGGCACCCGCGAGCTGTTGCGGCTGGCGATGACCGCCCACCGCAAGACTTTCCACCTGGTCTCGAGCACCTTCATCTACGGCTGGAGCACCGAGCCGGTGGTCGGGGAGTGGGACGCGAACGAGAAGATGGCCGGGCTGGACTTCGGCTACTCGCAAACCAAGTGGGTCGGCGAGCAGCTGGCGCTGGCCGCGCAGCGCAAAGGGCTCGACGTCCGCATCTACCGGCCCTCGCTGATCTCTCCGACCCGGGCGGGCTTCGGCAGCCAGGACGACATCTTGGTGCGCCTCACGGCGTTCATGATCGAGCACGGCCTGGCCGTCAACGCGCTCAACCAGATCAGCCTGCTGCCGGCGGACCTGATCGCGGATCACATCGTCGCGCTGATGGATCTCCCGGACGAGTCGGGCAGTGTTTTCAATATGACGGCCGACGACTACTACAACCTCACCGACATCACCCGGATCCTGTCCGAACGCTACGGGTATCGCTTTGACTACCACGACATTCCGTCGTTCGCCGAGCAGCTGGACCGCCGCTGCACGCCGAACGACCAGATGTATCCGCTGGTTGACTTCCTCACGCGGTCGGCGGGCAAGATCGCGGCGATGCGCGACAAGCGATACAACAACACCCAGTACCGGCACCGGCGGGGGCTCGCCACGGTCCGCCTGCGCGAGCCGGCCCTGACCGAGACGGTCGATTACCTCGTCCGGTTCTTGCGCAGCGAGCGTCTGATCACTGAGGTAGAGGATGAGGCGCAACGCAGCGCCTAGCACGGAAAGGGATGGCAACGATGTTCACCGTCGACGACAAGGCGGCGGGCCCGCATGACGCCTCGCTCGATCACGAGCGCATCGTCCTGCAGGCGCGTGACGTCGACTTCGATTGGTCGACGCTCCCGTTCTATTACGTGCCGAATGAGCCCTTCACCACCCACTTCTGCAACGTGCTGCACCTGCTGCTGCCGGCGGGTGAGGAGTTCATCGTCGACGCGTTCAAGGACACCCTGCCGCTGATCAAAGACGATCAATTGCGGCGCGACGTGCAGGGATTCGTCAGCCAGGAGGCCATGCATTCGCAGGCGCACGCGGGTGTACTCGGGCACTTCGCGGCCAACGACATCGACGTCACACCGTTCACCGACCAGATGCGTTGGCTGTTCGGCCAACTCATCGGTGACCGCCCGCACTGGAGCGGGCGCCGGCGGCAGAGCTGGTTGCTCGAACGGGTCTCGATGGTGGCGGCGCTCGAGCACTACACCGCGATCCTGGGCGAGTGGATCCTGGATACCCCCCAGCACGACGCCCTGGGCACCGATCCGGTAATGCTGGACTTGCTGCGCTGGCACGGCGCGGAGGAGGTCGAGCACAAGGCCGTCGCGTTCGACACCATGAAGCATCTGCGCGCCGGGTACTGGCGGCAGGTGCGCACCCAGCTGCTGGTGACGCCCGCGCTGCTGTGGCTGTTCATCCGCGGCGTGCGATTCATGTATTCCGTCGACCCCTATCTGCCGCCGGGGACCAAACCGCGCTGGCGCGACTATTTCCGCGCGGCCCGAAGGGGCTTGGTGCCGGGGCCATTCCAGTTCCTGCGGGTCATCGGCGCCTATTACACGCCGAGTTTCCATCCGTCCCAGCTGGGCGGGGTGGGACGCGCGGTCGACTATTTGGCCCGCTCGCCCGCCGCCCGAGCGTCGCACTGAATACGGGAGCGTTCGGGATGACTCAGTCCAGCACCGTGGTCGCGTCCGACGGGGTTTCCCTGGCGGTCCACGCCTACACCGAGATCGACCCGCGGCGGCCCACCGTTCTGGCGATCCACGGCTACCCGGATAACCACCGCGTGTGGGACGGCGTCGCACACGAACTCGCCGACCGGTTCAACGTGGTGGCGTATGACGTGCGCGGGTCCGGCGAATCGTCGAGGCCGACGGGACGATCGGGTTACGTTCTGCCGCAGCTGGTTTCCGATGTCGGCGCGGTGATCGACAGCCTCGGGGTGGGCCAGGTTCACCTGTTGGCCCACGACTGGGGTTCGATCCAGGGCTGGGCGGCGGTCACCGACGACTCGGTGATGGCCAAGGTCGCCTCGTTCACGTCGATCTCCGGGCCGCACCTGAACTATGCGGGCAGGTTCCTGCGGTCTCCGCGCACACCGCGCGCCGTTCTCGACGTCGTCAAGCAGGCCCTGGCCTCCTCCTACATCTGGTTCTTCCTGTGCCCGGGTGTGCCGGAGCTGGCGATCCGGTCGCGGGCGACCGTGAAAGTCTTTGCCGCGGTGGAACGTATCGGCCGCGGGCGCGGCAGCGATCGGCAACGCGCGGCCACGACCCGCTCGATCGAGGACTACCTCAACGGGCTGAACCTGTACCGGGCGAACATGCCGGCGCCGTTCTTCGTCCCGGTGCGGCAGTTGCCGCAGACCCGGGTGCCGGTGCAGGTGCTCGTCGCGCGGCGGGACTATTTCGTATCGCCCGCCCTGCAACGGTTTACCGGCTCTATTCCCGACCGCGGCAGGATCGTCCCGATCGAGGGTGGCCATTGGGTGGTCACCTCCCATCCCGACGTCATCGCCGGGTTCACCGGCGAGTGGGTCAATCTGACGTCGGAGAGTGCGGGCCGCCGCGAAATGGGGCAGGCGTGAGAACGGCTGTGACACGGTCTATTTGGGATAGCATTCCGGCCGACCTCTACGGCCGGCGCAAACGCGACCGGATGTACACGGCGTTGTACGGGGTCGGCACGCTGTTCGGGGGCATGGCGTCGGCGTCGCGGTGGACGCCCTCCCGGGTACAGCCCGTGCAGCGGACCACCACCGCGGTAGTCACCAAACGTGAGGAACTGACGCCCGATGTGGTCGCGTTGACGCTGGCCGACCCGGACGGTGGGTTGTTGCCGTCCTGGACACCCGGCGCGCACATCGACGTTCGGCTCCCGTCGGGCCGGCGCCGGCAGTATTCGCTGTGCGGGCCACCCGGGCGGCGCACCGACTATCGCATCGCCGTGCGCCGCATTGCCGACGGCGGCGGTGGCTCGATCGAGATGCACGACACCTTCACCGTGGGGGACCCGCTCGAGTTCGAAGGGCCCCGCAACGCGTTCTATCTCGTCACCGACGAGCATGAGGTGTTGTTCGTGATCGGCGGCATCGGGGTGACGCCCATCCTGCCGATGATCCAGACCGCGCAGCAGCACGGAATCGCTTGGCGCGCCGTCTATGCCGGGCGCAGCCGGGACTACATGCCGCTGCTCGACGAAGTGGTGGCGGTCGCGCCGGACCGGGTCACGGTGTGGGCCGACGACGAGCGCGGCCGGATCCCCACCGCGGCGGACCTGCTCGCCGACGCCGGGCCGACGACCGCCGTCTACGTGTGTGGCCCCACGGCGCTGCTGGAATCGGTGCGCACCGTGCGTGACGAGCACGCCGGCGCGCCGCTGCACTACGAACGTTTCGGGCCGCCGCCGGTGATCGACGGCGTCCCCTTCGAACTGGAACTGGCGCGTTCGCGGCGGGTGCTCACGGTGCCGGCCAACCGTTCGGCGCTGGACGTCATGCTCGACCGCGACTCGACGACGGCCTATTCCTGCCAGCAAGGCTTCTGCGGCACCTGCAAGGTGAAAGTGCTTGCCGGACAGGTCGATCGGCGGGGTAGCGCCGCCGAGGGGGACGACGAGATGCTGGTCTGCGTGTCCCGGGCGAAAAACGGGCGTGTGGTCATCGACGCCTGACCGTTTCGAATCGCCTACATGGGGCCGGGAAGCTCTCCCAGGCTGGAAAGTTCGGCATGCACGGGTCCAATGGCGGCCTGATATTGCTCGTCGGTGAGGGTCTTGGCGTAGTAGCGGCTCATGCGGAGCTGGTATTGCTGGTCCCGAAGTTGGCGGATCCGATCGAGCCTGGCGGCGTCTGCCGCGCCGAATTTGAGCTGCTCGACGCTGATGTGGCCGGCCATGACCTGTTCGATCGGCGAGAGCCGGTAGCCGCAATGGGCGAGCAACTCCAGGTAGGCCTTGCAATGTGCCCGTTCCCCCTCCCGCCACGTGCCGCGTTGGGTTCCCCATTCGAAGGCGGCCAGCACCATCGCGAGCGTCACGACGTTGGGGCGCGCGTCGGCATGGGCCAGCGCCGCCAAGTCCTCGCTCCGGGATCCGTCGACGCCGAGGAGCTTTGCGGCTATTGACATGCTGGCCGGGCAGTGCAATTCGGTCAGGTAGTGGAAGTTGCGTGCGATGAAGATGTCGATCCACGGCGGCGGCGCCGCAAGCAGATTGGCCCGAACCCAGTCGCGGCGCGCCCCGGCGACGCTCCGCGCGAGTCGGTCCAGCTCGCGCATCAGCACCCAGTCGCGGTTGGCGTCGGCGGCGGCCTCGGATTCCAGCTTGGTGGGCCGGCACCCAGTGAACGTGGAGCATCCTTCAACCTCGTCGAGACTCCAGGGTCGCGCTTCGTCGAAGGTCAGGTAGGACGCATAGACACCCAATTCCGGGCACCCCACGCGTTTTGCCAAATCGCTCACCGTCGTTTTTCCGGGCAACAACCTGCAGATGTGATCCCGCTGGCCGAGGTCATCCCGGCTATAGATGAGGCCGATTTCCCGGTGGCGCGATCGGTCGTCGTTGTCCAGAAACACGCACCACCCGGCCGGCCCGGCGATTCCCGGTACATAGTGGGTAGAAATCTCGATCAGCAGGTCATCGATGGTCGCCGAGGCGGGATAGACCCAGAACTCGCGATGGGAGTCGACATCGTCGCCCATGGCGACCGAGTCCCGGTCGACGGTCACCTTCACCGTGTCAGACATATTGAGCCCCACCTACCTCGACCCTGGGCTACCAACGTATCGGAACGCGTTGGTGTTCGGTGTTCGATTGCGCGGCGCTGCGTCATGCTTAGCCAATGCCGAAGAAATCGTTGCGCCCGCCGGCGCAGCCGGAATCTGGGCCGCAGGGTCCGCTGCTGGGGACGTGGCGAGCGGCCGGCCTGAGCATGGCCGTGATCGCGTCTGCGGCGGCGGATGGGTTGGGCGCGCTGCTCGGGGCGGTGATCGTGATTCCGGTGATCTATGCCTTGACGCGACTGCGCGCGTACGCCCCGCACGCGCGCAGTACCGCCGAATTGATCGGCGCCACGCTGGGCCCCAGGGCTGGGTTCGCTGCGGGCGCCATTCAGCTGCTTGCCTACCTCGCCTTGGCGGCCAAGTTCGCCATCACGCTCGGAGCGGTTGTGCTGGTGGACGTTTCATCCGGTGACGACCCCGCCAAGGTTGTTTCGTGGTTGCCGGTTGGCGCACTGGTGGCCGCGATCGTCGTCGGTGCCGTCGTCTGCTGGGCGTCGACCCGGGCCGTCGCCTCGGTGGTGGCGCCGCTCGTGGTCGCGGGTTTGCTCGTGTGCGTCTACCTCGCCGTGGCGGTCGCCGCCCGCGTCGCCGCGGGCAGTGACGCGGTCGTCATCGGTACGGCCGCAACGCCGCACCAGCTGTCCGACCAACTCGTCGGCTTCGGTCTGGGGATGGTGGGCGTCGAGCTCGTCACGGTCCGCGGCGCGCGCATCGGCAGGCCGGGCCGGTCGATGTCGCTGGCGGTCGCGGTGATGGCCGGGGCGGCTGTGGTGTTGTGGGTGGCCGACCATCAGGGTGTCGCGGGGCCGTGGCGGTGGAGCGCCAAATTTCTGTCCGAGGCTGTTCCGGAGTTCTCCGCCGATGCCGGTTGGATGTGGATGGCCGTCGCCGGCGTCACGTTGGCGACGGCGGCCGCGTTGGCTTCGGGGTGGGCGGTGGTGCGCGTCGCCGTTGGCCTGGCGGCCACTGGTGAGGCAACGCCGAATACTGGCCTGCGAGTGGCGGTGGCAGTGCTTGTCGCGGCGATGGCGGCCGTCTTGTCCGCGCACGGGGCTCGCGCGGTCGCCGCGGTCGTTTTCGGCGCGGCGGCGCTATTGCTGGTTGTGTTGTATGTCGCCGTCGCAGAGGCCAATTCACGAATTCCCGGTGACAGCGTCGTGGCCTGGTGGGTGCGGCTGATCATGCCCGCGCTGGCAGTGGTGGCCGTGGTCAAACCGGTGGTGGATGCCCACCTCGGTGTGGTGGAGGTGGCGACGGTGATTGTCGCAATGCTCGGGGTGTGCGCCGCGTTGGCCGTGGCGTCGCTGTCGAGGGCGCCAGGGGTGCCCGGCCAAATCTGAGTAGTCTTACGGATCCCACCAAGGGTGCGCCGTCGCAGGCTTATTGGCATGACCGTTCCCAACAGCATGTCAAAAACCACCGCCGCCTTCTTCGTTCAGGCCGCCGTCGCCTTCGCGATCAGCTTTGTGACCGCGCTGGCCGGGATTTACTTTCTTCCCCTTGACGCGTGGCAACGACTGTTCCTCGGCATCACCTTCCTCTTCCTGGTATCGAGCGCGTTCACGCTGGCCAAGGTCATCCGTGACCACCAGGAAGCCGCGACCGTTCGGGTCCGACTCGATGAAGCCCGCATCGAGAGGCTGCTGGCCGACTACGACCCGCTGGGCGCCGCGAGCTGAGTAGTACTACTCAGGCTCAACGCGTAGAACTGCGCAGGCCCTGGGCGGCCTGCTCGGCAACGCTTCTTTCATCGCACGACTTCGACTCCGCCGCAACACTTCTATCCCTATTCACAGAAGGACACCCATGACAACTCTCGCGAGATTTCCCGACGCCGCCGAGGTGGCCGTGCGCACGCCGGCCGACCGTGATCGCGTCCTGGACGTCATCCGCATCACCTCCCTGATCGGTGTGGTGCTCGGCCATACCGTGATGCCCATCAGCGTCATCGAAAACCATGTCCTGATCTGGGATAACCTGCTCACCACTTCGACGCTGTTCCAGGTAGCGACCTGGCTGCTTCAGATCATGCCGCTGTTCTTCTTCGCCGGCGCCGCGGCCTGCCTGTCCTCCTGGTCCCCGGGCACCAACTGGGGAGACTGGCTGATGAAACGCTGCACCAGGCTGTTCCGGCCGGTGTTCTACTACCTGGCATTCTGGGCGGTCGCACTGACCGTGCTGTATCGGGCGCTGCCCCAACATATTTACGAGCCGATTGCCGGCGTCAGCACGCAGCTGCTGTGGTTCCTGGGCGCCTACGTCCTGGTGCTGGCCGCCATGCCGGTGCTGCACCGCATCACCACGGCCCGCGGCCTGGCCGCCGGTGTGGCCGCCGTCTACGGGGCGATCGCGGTGATCGACCTGATCCGGCTGCACTGGCCGGCGGCGATGCCCCTGGGCTACCTCAACCTCGCCGTCTGGCTCATTCCCGCCATGTTCGGGGTCGCCTACCGCCGCCGGCTACTCAGCGGTCGCGCCGCGCTGGCCGTGGCCGGCGCCTTCTTCGCCGTCGACGTCGCACTGGTGCGCTGGGGGCCGTACCAGATCAGCATGGTCGGCACCGGGGATCACCATCTTTCCAACACCAGCCCGCCGTCGTTGCTGTTGGCCGGGCACGCAATCACCTTGAGCGCCTTGGCCATCGCGGGCGCACCGGCGATCGCGCGCTGGGCGCAGCGGCCACGGGTGTGGTGGTGGACCGCAATCGGCAACTCCGGGGCGATGACCCTCTACCTGTGGCACATGCCGGTGCTGCTGGGCGTGCATCTGCTCTTCGATTACCTTGACTGCCCGCGGTTTCCGGGCCAGCCGGACTTCCTCGCCATCAGCGTCGCGCAGGTGGTCATCGTGGTCCTCGCAGTGGCCGTGCTGTTCGTCGCGTTGCGGCCGCTCGAAAACAACCCGCTGGCCGGCTGGGACGGCGCCGGGACCGTCACCTCGCGCGGGCGGGGCGCGGTCGTCGGCGCGCTGCTGTGCGTGGCCGGTGTCGCGATCCTGGCCGCGATCAGGTGGGGCCTCAAGGACGACGGGCTGGTGTGCATGGCCGTGGTCGTGGCCGCACTCGTCGCCGCGCGGGCGATGGCCCACGAGACCGGCGGGGCACCCCGCTAAAAGCGGGTCACGGTTCGGAGTCCAGGCCATGCTCGATCGCATAGCGCGCCAATTCCACCCGGTTCGCGACCTGAAGCTTGCGAAATGTCGCCTGCACGTGGTTTTCGACCGTGCGGTGGCTCAACGACAGCCGGGCGGCGATCTGCTTGGCGGACAGCCCTTTTGCGACGTAGCGTAACACCTCCGTCTCGCGTTCGGTCAGGCTGGGACGGGCGGGGCCGTCGTCCTTGCTTTGCGCGATACGCCGGTATTCACCCAACACCAGTCCGGCCAGGCCCGGGGTGAACACGGCCCGGCCCGCGGCCGTCGCCGTCACAGCCTGTGCCAGTTCGGGTTTCGAGGCGCTCTTGACCAGATATCCCGTCGCACCAGCTTTGACGGCCTCCAAGACGTCGTCACGTTCGTCGGAGGCCGACAGCACCAGCACCCGCGTCGACGGCGACACCGCGAGCACCGCGGCGGTGGCCTGTGCGCCATTCCCGTCGGGCAGTTGCATATCCATCACCACCACGTCGGGTTTGACCACGCCCGCCCGCCGCCCCGCGGCGGCCACCCCATCGGCCGTGGCCACCACGGTGAATCCGCCCTCGGCCAGGTCGCGCGCGACCGCGTCACGCCAGATGGGATGGTCGTCGACCACCATCACCGTCGCCGGCGTCACATCCTCAGCCATGCCGTCCCTCCCCGCGCGGCACGCACAACTCCCACTCGGTCCCCTCGCCAGGGGCGCTGCGCAGTTGCGCGGTGCCGCCCAGCGACGTCAACCGCCCCACGATCGACTGGGAGACGCCCAGGCGTCCCTGACGCGCCGCTTCCTCGAGTCGACCGTCGGCGATGCCCACGCCGTCGTCGCGCACACTGACTACGACGGAATCGCCGAGGTCCTCCACGAGTACGTACGCGCGCGCCTCCGGGCCCGCATGGGCGGCTGCGTTGTCCAGCGCATTGCCCACCGCGGCGTCGAGCTCGGTCCCTACCCGGCGCCCCAGCGACACCGGAGTCGCCGGCAGGCTGATCGACACCCGGTCGGACGCCCGGCAACGCAGCAGCGTGCGCAGATCGATCGTCGCGCCGTCGGCCTCCGGATCCAGGTCGGCGCACGCCACCCACCGGCGCAGCGCACGCTCTTGCTCGCTCGCCAGGTCGGCGAGTTCCGCTGTCGCGCCGCCGATTTCATGGCCCTTTTTGGCGACCAGCGCCAGCACCTGGATGGCGCCGTCGTGCACCTCGCGGGACAGCCGCTCGCGTTCTTGCACCGCGGCGCTCAACCGGGCCGCCCGTTGCAGTTCGGCGTGCGCACGTCGAGCGGTCTGCGCGGCCATACCGATCGCCATGCCGATGGCCAGCTCGATGATGACGGTGGCGTTGTGCCCCAGGTTGAGGGCGAGGTAGTCCTTGACCGCGAAATTGGTGGCCATCACCGCCAGACCTGTGAGCATCCCCCCGCCGGGGCCGAACTGGATCGCGGCGGAAATCGTGGGATTGCTCGCCCACAACGTCGTCGGCCAGGTCTGGTTCTCGGCCGCCCAGTGCGGCGTCGCGACGACGGTGTTCGACCACATGAGCAAGACCGCGATCACGATCTCGGCGAGCACCCAGGACGGTCTTCGGCCGAACCCCCGCAGGTAGCCGACGGCACACGCCGCGCTCCAGCCGATCAGGAGCGCGAACAGGATCCACCCCAGCGCGGGTCGGCGCAGATCGGGATTGATCGCGATTTGAAAGCCGGCGGCGTAGATGCAACTCAGCAGCCGGAAAACCTGCGCTGCACGCCACAGCGGCGTCGTGGGATCGGGATCCTGGTTCGGCATCGTGATCAGCATAAATGGCCTCGCGCCGACGAACCGACGGCGCGATCGTGGAGACCAGGACGGCGCCGCGAGAGGGAGGGCGGCACCCGGGTGCACTGGATCGCTCCACTGCGCGATCCCTGACAACGAATTGCCTTGCCCTGCAGCTCCTTACTGACGCTTGTCGGCGGGACGGACGCGGCGGTGCGCGGTCAGGAGCAGGTGGTCGAATTCCGATTGGGTGTTGAGCGGCAGGCCGGCGCCGCGGAAGTCCTGAGCGATCTGCTCGGCGAGCGTCCGCAACTTGACGTTCGCCTCCTGTGACAGCCATCTGAGCAACTCGAAGGCCGCGCTGTCGCTGAGGCCGTAGACCAGCATCAGCATTCCCTTGGCGCGTTCGATGCCGGCCCGATTCTCGTTGATCTCAGCGAGTTTCGCGCTGACGGCCTCCTCGTTCACGTGCCCGTTCGGCGCGGAGATGTCGATGTAGAACCCGTGCGTTCCGATCACGCCGTCGTCGTCGTAGAGCCGATCGCCGACCACGACGACCTGGCGTACGTTGCCGGCGGTGTCGATGATCCGGTGGCGGGTGCTGAACGCCTGGCGGGTGTTCACGAGCTGATCGATGGTCGCCGCGACCTGTCCGCGGTCATCGGGATGCTTGTGTGAGAGCACCAGCTCGGTGGTGGGAACGACGCTGCCCGGCTCGTAGCCGTGCATCCGCTGCACCTGTTCCGACCATTCCCACCGCTGATCGGTGAAGTAGAACCGAAACCAGCCCGCGGGTTGGGCGTCGCCGCCGGACAAGGCCTGCTCGACGCTGGCCGTTTCGCCGTTGAGTTCCCATGTCGCTTCCACGGTGGCTCCTAGCTCGGTGCACGCAGCCGAGGGCGGGCGGCGGCCGCGGGGCCGGCACGCGAGCGCGTGCCGTGGGTGCCGCCGCCCGGCCCGCTATCCGGTCAGGCGTTGATGACTTCGCGATGGCCGGCGCCGTCGGCGACGGCCCGGGGAGCGTCGCCGCGACCGACGGCGATCTTGCGCGGCTTGGCCTTCTCGGCCACCGGGATGTGCAGACTCAGCACGCCTTCGGCGTAGGACGCCTGGATCTTGTCGGTGTCGAGGTTTTCGCCGAGCACCAGCTGGCGGCTGAACACGCCGCGTGGCCGCTCGGTGGCCAGCATCTCGCGGTTGGGGTCGAGGGCCGGTCGTTCTGCCCGCACGGTTACCACATTGCGCTCGATGTCGATGTCCAGTGAGTCGGCATCGATGCCGGGCAGGTCGAACTCGACGACGAACTTCTCGCCTTCGCGCCAGGCGTCCATCGGCATCACCGCCGGCCGGGCGGCCGTACCGAGCACCTGGTGGGCAAAGCGGTCGAGCTCACGGAAGGGATCTGAACGCATCAGCATGGTAGTCACCTCTCACTCCGATCTACGCGGTGGTCCGGTAATTTCCTATGTCTAATGACATAGATTCGGTATAGCACCATCGACATATTGACGCAAGTATGCTAAACAGATTTTCAAGTGAATCAGCTGAGGGGATGTGCGATGGTCGAGCACCGCGGCGAGGCCGGGGCTCCGGCGTCCGACCACGGGGTGTACGGCATCTCGGTGGCCGCCGAACTGTCCGGGATTCCGGTGCAATCGTTGCGGCTCTACGAACGCTATGGATTGCTGACGCCCGCGAGAAGTCAAGGGGGAACCCGCCGTTACAGCGCCGACGACCTGACGCGGCTGCGGCGCATCAGCGGGCTGGTCGAGGCCGGGGTCAACCTGGCCGGCATCGCGCGCATCCTCGATCTCGAAGACGACAACGAGACGCTGTCGGCCGCCAACACCGACCTGCGCTCCACCAATCGCACATTGCGCGAAGCCGCGAAGGCGCCGAAGGCCGCCGCCGGCCCCGGCGAACGCGGCGCGACCAGGCCCTGAACCGGTCGCAGATTGCGCCCACCTCCGTCGGGTACTCACCCCGCTGTGCCTTGAAGCGCGGCGAACGAGTCTTGAAGGAGACGCAATGGGAGATCTGACCGAAACCGGCGCTCAGGTGGTGGACGGCGCGCGGCACGAAGCCGACGCCTACCGCGGCGACAACCCCCGGCCGTTGGGCGGCTACCTGGTGGTCCTGGTCGTCTACGCCGTCGTGGTGTCCGTGGCGACGGCGGCCGCGGTCGCGAGCGGGCGCACCTTGCCGACGCGCTGGCGGATCCAGGATCTGATCATCCTCACCCTGGGCACCCACAAGCTCTCGCGAACCTTGACCAAAGACGCGGTGACCAGCCCCCTACGCGCCCCGTTCACGCATTACGCGGGCACGGGCGGCCCCGCCGAGGTCCAGGAGGAGGTTCGGGAGCACAGTCAGCTCCGGCACAGCCTGGGCGAGCTGTTGACCTGCCCGTTCTGCCTGGACATGTGGGTCGCCACCGGATTTGCCATCGGCCTGGTGTTCGTACCCCGGTTCACCCGGCTGATCGCGGGCGTCTTCAGCGCACTGGCCGGGGCGGATTTTCTTCAACTCGCCTACGCGATGGCCCAGCAGTCCGCCGAAGGCTGAGATCAGCTCGTCTTGGGCATCGGGATGCCCTCGCTGGCCGTGAATTGTGCGTCGTCCTCGGAGGACAACCCGATGGACACGACGGAGCGGTTGAACAGCATGTCGGTCAGGTAGGCCAGCGACACCGCCCACCGGTTGACGCCGCGGGGGATCGCGTACAGGTGGTAGGACCTCGTCACGACCTTGGCCGGCAGCCCGGACAGATGGATGTTGAGCGGGTTGGCCACCGCTTTTCGGGGCCCCAGATCGACCACCAGGCCCAGGTTGCGGTGCTTGTAGTCCTTGGGGCTGCCGTAACCGAGGCTGGCGGCGACGTTGCGGGCCAGCACCTTGCCCTGCCGGGTGGCGTGTTGGGCGGTCGGCGGCGTGACCTTGCCGGGCTGGGTGAGGTCGGGAACCGCCGCCGCGTCACCGGCCGCGAACACCTCGGGGTGACCGGGCACCTGTAGATCGGGCTGCACCGTGAGCCGGCCCTTCTCGGTCGGCAAACCCAGGTCTTGGATCAACGGGGCACCCGTCACCCCCGTCACCCAGGCGATCGTGTGCGTGTCGATGCGCGAATCATCGCTCAGCACAACGTGATCGGCGTGCGCCTGCTTGAGCGTGACACCGAGCCGGACGTCGATGCCGCGCCGCCGTAACACCTTCATCGCCGCCTCGCCGAGCTTCTTGCCCACCTCGGGCATCACCTGCTCGGCCAGGTCCAAAAGCAGGAACCGCACTTCGGCCGGGTTGAAGCCCATCTGTTTGGCCGCCGCGTCGGCCAAGGCCCGCAGCTGCACCACCAACTCGGTGCCCGAGTAGGAGGCGCCGACCACCACGACGGTGCGCCGGGCGGCGGCCACCCGGGGATCGTCGTCGATGTTGGCCAGCTCCAGCTGCTCGATGAAGTGGTCCCGCAGGTAGAGGGCCTCGGCGGTGGTCTTCAACCCGCGCGCATGTCGTGCGAGGCCCGGGACGTCGAACAACCGCGTCACCGATCCCGGCGTGAGCACCAGCCGGTCCCAGGACATGGAATGGCTGCGTTCCTCGGGATCGCAGTACGTCAGCGTCTGTTGCGCGAAGTCGACCCCGTCGACGCGCCCGCGCACCGCATGCACGCCCCGCAGCGAATTGGCCAGTGGGATAGCGACAAAGCGGGCATCGACGACACCGCCGGCCACGTCGGGCAGCAACGGGGTGTAAAGCATGTAGTCGACCGGAGAAATGATCGTGATGTCGACGGGTGCGTGCCGCCGGCGCAGAATTCGCGCCAGATGGCGGGCGCAGGTGAATCCGGTGAAGCCGCTTCCCACAATCGCAATGGAGGTCACCGACCCGAGTGTAGGCGGACTTCCGCGGCAAGGAGTCCTCGCGCCTTCGGAAGCCAGCAGACGATCGCGAAAACACTTGATCAGCAAGGTGTTTCGAGGAAGCGGGCACTCAGAAGCGGCCCGGGCCTCTTCCCTTTCGGAGGCCCCGGCCACCGCCGTCGTCCCACCGGTTTCGTTATCGTGCCTTGCGCTTCGTTGGATGGCTCATAGACTTCTCGTTGAGCGGTGGCGTTCGCGCGTTGGCAGATGCCGGCGCGACGCCTATCAGGAAGGGCTCTGCGGGCCATGACGGTTCCGGGGGTGATGTGATGCGAGACGGCAGCGCCACGATCGTCAATCAACTGGTGGAGCTGGTGGCCAACCTGGAGCGTGAACAACGCGGCATCGCGGCCGGTCTGCACGAACTCCTCGACAACGGGGTCCACCACGTGGCCGGATCACAGTACGCGGGGATCACCCTGGCCGAGAAGGACGCATCGGTCAGCAACGTGGCCGCGACGCACCGCTACCCGATGGTCCTGGACGCCATCCAGGACAGCTCCGGCGAAGGGCCGTGCCTGACCGCCGCCTGGGAGCACCACATGATGCACATCGCCGACCTGAGCTCCGAACGGCGCTGGCTGCGCTACCGCCGGCTGGCGCTCGAACAGACCCCGATCCGCTCCATCCTGTCGTTCGAGTTGTTCATCGACGGCGGCAGCATGGCGGCGCTGAACTTCTACGCCGACCGCCCGCACGCTTTCACCGAGGAGTCGGTGGAGATCGGCACGGTTTTCGCCACGCACATCGCCCTGGGATGGTCGATGATGCGCCGCCAAGACCAATTCCGTAGCGCCCTGGCGTCGCGCGACATCATCGGGCAGGCGAAGGGGGTCATCATGGAGCGCTTCGGCATCGACTCCGTCGCAGCGTTCCAGTTGCTGACCCGGGTTTCGCAACAATCCAATATCAAGCTGATCGAAATCGCTCGGGCGCTCATCGAGAGCGAACATCCGCTCCAGTGCCGCTGGCACTGACCACGACCCATGCGGGCGTCCGGCGCCGCCGTTTCGACGGGTGGCAGGCGGGTATGCGCCCTTGCCATGAAGGCTGTCACGTGGCACGGCAAGCGCGATGTGCGGGTGGATTCGGTGCCCGACCCCAAGATCGAGCAGCCCACCGATGCCATCATCGAAGTCACCTCCACCAACATTTGCGGGTCCGACCTGCACCTCTACGAGGTTCTCGGGGCCTTCATGAAGCCGGGGGACATCCTCGGCCACGAACCGATGGGCATCGTGCGGGAGGTCGGCGCCGAAACGGGCGACCTTCGGGTGGGGGACCGGGTCGTCATTCCCTTCCAAATCTCTTGCGGCAGTTGCTACATGTGCGGCCAACAGCTTTATACCCAGTGCGAGACCACCCAGGTGCGCGACCAGGGCATGGGGGCGGCGCTGTTCGGCTACTCGGAGCTCTACGGCGAAGTCCCCGGCGGGCAAGCCGAGCTGTTGCGCGTTCCCCAGGCCCAGTTCACCCACATCAAAGTCCCTGTGGGGCCGCCTGATTCGCGATTCGTCTATCTGTCCGACGTGCTACCCACCGCCTGGCAGGCGGTCGCGTACGCCGACATCCCGGAGGGTGGCACGGTCACCGTGCTCGGTCTGGGCCCCATCGGAGACATGGCCGCCCGCATCGCCGACCACCTCGGTTACCGCGTCATCGCCGTCGACCTGGTTCCCGAACGGCTGGGCCGCGCCGCGCAACGCGGCATCCACACCATCGATGTGGGCCGGCTCGACTCGTCGCTCGGTGACGCGATCCGCGACCTGACCGACGG
Organism: Mycobacterium sp. NTMscope_MAC_12; assembly: GCF_976985675.1. Classification (NCBI taxonomy): domain Bacteria; kingdom Bacillati; phylum Actinomycetota; class Actinomycetes; order Mycobacteriales; family Mycobacteriaceae; genus Mycobacterium; species Mycobacterium sp. NTMscope_MAC_12. Next base: position 4,062,217 of record NZ_CDRJYY010000001.1, on the reverse strand, counting down.
ACGTGGATCCGACTCCGTCATCGAAGCGGTGGGCATGGAGGCGCACGGTTCGCCGACCGCCAAACTGGCGCAGCAGGCCACCGGGCTGTTGCCGGACGCGCTGGCCAAGCGGCTCATGCAAACCGCCGGGGTGGACCGGCTGTCCGCCCTGTACTCGGCCATCGACATCGTGCGGCGCGGGGGAACGATCTCGCTGATCGGCGTGTACGGCGGAATGGCGGACCCGCTTCCGATGCTCACCCTCTTCGACAAGCAGGTGACCCTGCGGATGGGCCAGGCCAACGTGAAACGCTGGGTCGACGACATCATGCCGCTGCTGACCGACGACGACCCGCTTGGCGTCGACACCTTCGCCACCCACGTGCTTCCGCTCGATGAGGCCCCGCACGCCTACGAGATCTTCCAGAAGAAGCAGGACGGAGCGGTGAAGGTCATACTCAATCCGTGATTGACTCTGCCACAAGGCTTTCCGCGTAGTGACACCGGCCCGGCGGGCGGCCCGGGAGTTTGACCGCCACGCCGGCGGGGTATTGATGCGCCATGACTCCCGCAGAGGCCGCAGCCCCCACGCCGACCGGAGAGGTGTGGCCGGGTAGGGCCTATCCGCTGGGCGCGTCGTACGACGGGGCGGGCACCAATTTCGCGGTGTTCAGCGAGGTGGCCGAGCGGGTGGAGCTGTGCCTGTTCGACGCCGAGGGCACCGAGAGCCGCATCACCTTGCCCGAGGTCGACGGCTTCATCTGGCACGCCTACATCCCCAACATCGAACCCGGCCAGCGCTACGGCTACCGCGTGTACGGACCGTACGACCCGCAGGCCGGACACCGATGCAACCCGAACAAGCTGCTGGTGGACCCGTATTCCAAAGCCATTGACGGCTCGTTCGAGTGGAATCAATCGCTCTTCAGCTATAACTTCGGCGACCCCGACAGCCGCAACGACGACGACTCGGCGGACAGCATGCCCAAGTCGGTCGTGATCAACCCCTACTTCGACTGGGGCAACGACCGCCCACCGGATCGCCACTACGCCGACACCGTCATCTACGAGGCCCACGTGAAGGGCCTGACCCAGACCCACCCGGACATCCCCGAACAGCTGCGCGGCACCTACGCCGCGGTGGCGCACCCGGTAATCATCGACCACCTCAAGGGTCTCGGCATCACGGCCATCGAACTGATGCCGGTGCACCACTTCGCCAACGACTCCACCCTGGTCGACAAGGGTCTGTCCAACTACTGGGGCTACAACACGATCGGATTCTTCGCGCCCGACTTCAAGTACTCCGGCGCCACCACGCCGGGCGGGCAGGTCCAGGAGTTCAAGGCCATGGTGCGGTCGCTGCACGAGGCCGGCATCGAGGTCATCCTCGACGTGGTCTACAACCACACGGCCGAGGGCAACCACCTCGGCCCCACGTTGTCGATGCGCGGCATCGACAACGCCGCCTACTACCGGCTGGTCGACGACGACAAGCAGTACTACATGGACTACACCGGCACGGGCAACAGCCTCAACGTCGGGCATCCGCACGCGCTGCAGCTGATCATGGATTCCCTGCGCTACTGGGTGACCGAGATGCATGTCGACGGTTTCCGCTTCGACCTGGCCTCGACGCTGGCCCGCGAGTTCTACGACGTCGACCGGCTGTCGACGTTTTTCGAACTCGTGCAACAGGATCCGACCGTCAGCCAGGTCAAGCTGATCGCCGAACCGTGGGACGTCGGGCCGGGCGGCTATCAGGTGGGCAACTTCCCGCCGCAGTGGACGGAATGGAACGGCAAGTACCGCGACACGGTCCGCGACTTCTGGCGCGGCGAGCCCGCCACCCTCGACGAGTTCGCCTACCGGCTGTCCGGATCGGCTGACCTCTATGAGCACACCGCGCGCCGGCCGGTGGCGTCGATCAACTTCGTCATCGCCCACGACGGGTTCACGCTGCGCGACCTGGTGTCCTACAACGAGAAGCACAACGAGGCCAACGGCGAGGACAACAACGACGGCGAGAGCCACAACCGGTCGTGGAACTGCGGGGCGGAGGGGCCCACCGACGACGAGCAAGTCAACGCCCTGCGCGCCCGCCAGCAGCGCAACTTCCTGACCACTTTGCTGTTGTCCCAGGGCGTGCCGATGATCTGTCACGGCGACGAACTCGGACGCACCCAAAACGGCAACAACAACGGCTATTGCCAGGACAACGAGCTCACCTGGATCGATTGGGGCGCCGCCGATGCGGGCCTGCTGGAGTTCACCCGGACGGTGTCGGCGCTGCGCGCCGAGCACCCGGTGTTCCGCAGGCGCCGGTTCTTTTCCGGCAAGCCGGTGCGCCGGCGCGGCCAGGACAGCGTGCCTGATATCTCCTGGTTCACCCCCGAGGGTGCGGAGATGACCGACGAGGACTGGGGCGCGAGTTTCGCCAAGTCGGTCGCGGTGTTCCTCAACGGCCACGGCATCGCCGGCCGCGACGAGCGGGGCCAACGGGTACTGGACGACTCGTTCCTGCTGTGTTTCAACGCCCACTACGAGCCGATCGAATTCACCCTTCCGCCAAAGGAATTCGGTTCCTCCTGGCAGGTCGTGGTGTACACGGGGCCCGAAGAGACCACGCCCGCCGACGAGGTGCCCGGCGCGGGCAAGCTCAACGTGGAGGCCCACACCGCGGTGGTGCTGCGGGGACTTCCCTCGGCCTAGCGGATCCGGCGAATTACTCTCGCCGACAAGGCCGCATCGGCTATTTTTTTCCGCACGATGTCGATGCCGCGTGTCGACCGCCGGGAACGAGAGGGACAGCCGATGGACAGGCCCGGTCCCGGCGCGCGTCTGGAATCGGCGATGAACACCTCCGGGCGGGCGGCCGCGCTGTTGGTGCTCGTGGTCGCCGCGCTGACGTGGGTGGGCTGGACGGCCGGCATCGAGCGGTTGACGCGGATCTATCCGACCTGGCCGCAGATGATGCCGTGGACCGCGCTGTGGCTGGCCGCGCTGAGCGCGGCGATCCTGGTGCAATGGGGGAGTCCGTCGCGCGAACGGATTTGGGCCGGACGGGGTTTGGCCGCCGCCGCGGCCGCCTTCGCGGTCGTCGTCCTCGCGGAGTACGCGAGCCTCGGCTCGTTCACCGTGGACAGGATCTGGTTCGGCGAGGCCGTCGGCATGCACGAGTGGTCCTGGCCGGGGCGCCCGAGCGTTCAGACGGCGTTGTCGGCGCTGCCCTTGGCGACCGCCATCGCGCTGATCCGGGTGGATCGGTCGACCCGCGTGGTCTGGCCCCTGTGCCTGGCGGGCAGTGCGGCCATCCCGTTCGTCACGGCCGGGGCCTACCTGTTCGACGCCTTGGCGCTGGTGGGCGTCTCGCCGTCGAAGGGCCAGGCGTTCCTGACGGCCGTGGCCCTGTTGCTGCTCGTCGCGGCCACCGCGCTGGCGCGCGCCGACCGGTTTCCGCTCGCGTGGCTGCTCGCCCGACCGGACCGTTCCTCGTTGGTTCGGTTGCTCGGGATCCTGGCCGGCTTTCCGCTCGTCGTGGCCGTGGCGAGGCCGATCTTCGTGGAGCTCGGCCCGGACGACAACGCGCAGTGGACCTTCTCGATCCTGTTGGGAACCGCGGTCGTCGGGGCGGTGACCTTCTACTTCAGCCAGCGCGAGCAGCACTTGCTGATCGCCAAGGAGGTGGCCAGCAAGCAACGCGCCGAGGCCGAGATGCGCTATCGCCTTCTCGCGGACAACGCCGTCGACATCATCGTGCACTTCCGCGGCGGCGAGGTCGCGTGGGTCTCCCCGTCGGTGGAACCCGCGCTGGGTGGCCCGCTGTCCCGGTGGACCGGCCCGGATTTCGCCGGCCGCATCCACCCCGAGGATCGCGACAACCTCCAAACCGCCCTCCGCCGTATCGCGGGCGGCGAACAGGTGCTCCAACGCTTCCGGGTGTGTGCCCTCGACGGCGAATACCACTGGGTCGACGGTCACGGGAAGCCCTACACCGATGCCCGGGGCGACACCGACGGGCTGATCGCGGCGTTGCGGGTGGTCGACGATCAGGTCGAGGCCGAACAGCGACTGGAACGGTTGGCGCGGTTCGACACCCTCACCGGTTTGGTGAACCGGGCCGAGGCCCTGGCCCGGCTGGAGGCCGCGCTGCGGCAACCGCAGCCCGCGGGCACCCATGTCGGTGTCCTGTTTTGCGACGTCGACCGCTTCAAGGCGATCAACGACCGGTGGGGACACGGGACGGGCGACGTCGTACTCGCGACCGTGGCGGCGCGGATCCGGGCGAGCGTTCGCCGCGGGGACACGGTCGGGCGCACCGGCGGCGACGAAATGCTGATCCTGTTGCCCGGCGTCCGCAGCGCCGACGAACTCGCCCAGATCGCCGAGAAGATCCGCCGTCGCGTCGCCGAACCCATCGCCGTCTCCGGCGACACGATCGGCGCGACCCTGAGCATCGGTGCCACGCTTGCCCGTCCCGCCGAGTCCGTCGACGCGGTCACCGCGCGCGCCGACGAGGCCATGTACCGGGCCAAGTCGGGCGACCGGAACACCGTCGAGGCGACGTAAATAGCGAGTGATCGCCACCGGACGAGTCGCATCCGGTAGGTTTCACCGCGACAGCGTCTCGCGTTACAAGAGAGGGCGAATATGTCAAGGACAGTGGTGGTCGGCGCCTCGAGCGGGCTGGGGCGTTGCATCGGGGTCGGTCTCGCGCAGCGCGGCGATGACGTCGCGCTCCTGGCCCGGCGTCTGCAGCGCATCGAGTCCGCGGCCAAGGATGCCGGCCCGAACGCGATCGCCATCGAATGCGATGTCACCGACGAGGCGTCCTGCCGATCGGCGATCGGCGCCGCCGCCGACGCCCTCGGTGGGATCGACAACATCGTCTACACGCCCGCCGTCGGCCCGCTGGTCCGCATGGTCGACACCGATGCCGACACGTGGCGGCGCATCTTCGACACCAACGTCATCGGCGCGTCGCTGGTGACGGCCGCGGCGATGCCGCACTTGACCGCGTCGGCCGGCAAGGCGGTGTACCTGTCCTCGGACGCCGGCACGTTCGGTCCCCCGTGGCCGGGGCTGGGCGCGTACGGCGTCAGCAAGGCGGCCCTGGAACGGCTGGTCGAGGCGTGGCGGGCCGAACACTCCGACGTCGGCTTCACCAACCTGATCGTCGGGGAGTGCGCGGGCGGCGAGGGCGACGCGGCGACGGGAATGAATGCCGACTGGGATATGGACCTCGCCATGAAGGCGGTTCCGCTGTGGTCGTCGCGCGGGTGCATGCCGGGCAAGCTGATGCCGGTCGACGACCTGATCGACGTCGTGCACACCATCCTGCGCACCAACGCCTCGACGTCGATGCCGCTCGTGGTCGCGCGCGGCGCGCCGGCCAGCCCCGCGGCGTTCGCCGAGGCCAACCAGTCGTAGATCAGCCGGATTAGCTGCGGCCGAGCTTTTCCCGCGCGAGGTCGGTGAGGAAGCGGGCCGCCGACGTCGGCCGGAACGCCAGCGCCGCCTCGGTGAGCGCGTCGCGGGATTCGGTGGGTAGCTCGATGTCGGCGGCGGCGACGTTGAACTCGAGCTGCTCGACGCTGGACGCGCCGGGAATGGCGACCACGCCCGGGTAGCTGATCAACCAGGCCAGCGCCACCTGTGCCGGCTTGGCGCCGACTTGCGTTGCGACGTCGCGCAACACCTGCAGCAGCGGCTCGACGCGGCGCAGGTTCTCGGTGCCGAACAACGAGTTCATCGCGCGAACGCCGCCGGGGCGGTTGTCGACGCCGTACTTGCCGCCCAGCAGCCCCTGTTCCAGTGGGCTGTAGGCGATCACGATGCGGTTCTCCCGTTCGGCGAACGGCACCAGGTTCTTGAGCGCTTTCGGGTAGGCGAGCGAGAAGTGCACCTGGTTGCTGATCACCGGCCGGCCCAGCGCGGCGTCGGCCTTCTGCCACCGCTGCAGCGAATAGTTCGAGACGCCCGCCGCCCCGATCGTGCCGCGGTCCAGCAGATCTCGCATCCCGGGCATGATTACCGAGTCCGGCACCACCGGGTTGGGTTGGTGGACCTGGTAGAGCGGGATGCGATCCAGCCCCAGCCGCCGGGCGCTGGCTCGCGCGCGTTGCCTGACCACGGCCGGGAAGGGGGCGACCGGCATGATCTTGCTGGCCACCGCGACCTCGGCGCGTTCGTCGCCGAGCGCCTCGCCCAGGATCCGCTCGCTCTTGCCCAGGCCGTACACCTCGGCGGTGTCGAACAGCGTCACCCCCAGGGCGCGGGCGCGCCGCACGATGTTGCCCGCGGCGCCGGTGGCATAGCTGTCCCCGTAACCCCATTCGCGGGAGCCGAACTGCCAGGTGCCCAAGCCGATCCGGCTGACGCGTCCGACCCCGTCGACGTCGACATACTTCATCCGCTCAGCGTAGTGGCGATCGCAAGAGCGGCGGAGCCGGTCAGCCGGGGATCTTGCCGAGGATGTAGTTGGCGATGGTGACCGCGGCCACCCGGGGCCGCTCGCTGTCCGTGCTGCCGCTGGCGGACACGTTCAGGTCGATGACGACGTTGGCCTTGGCCGCGACCGCCCGCGCCGAGCGCACCTGTATTCCCTTGGGCGTCAAGTCCAGTGTGGTGATGCCGTTGCCGGCGTCGGCGGGAGCGCTCACCGCCATCGCGATCGGCTGCCCCCCGGACGCCGTCACGGTGACGGTCGATCCGCCGCACTGGCGCCATCCGGACAGCAGCGTGTTTAGCTGTGACTGCGCCCCGGCCGGATCGCGGAACGCCGCCACGCCCTGGATGACTTGGATCGACTTCAGCATGCTGCGCGTGTCGGTGAATTCGCCCGCGTGATAACCGGTGAAGGAGCCGGGGGTGTAGGCGTCCGGGCTCCCGGCGGCGATGCTTCCCCAGCATTCCGGGCGGTTGATGCTGCCGTCCTGCGCCGAGCGGCCGGGGCTGTTCCACGTCGGCCCGACCTCCAGGTTCGCGTCGGCGGTGATGTTCCTCAGCGCGTCCAACCCGGGCAGCAGCGTGGTGATGGTGTCCGGCGGGACGGTGGGCGGCGGGGGACCGCTGGACGTGGTGGTCTCGCGCGCCGCCCGGTGTGACGAGGTGGAGCCGCCCAGCGTCGCCCACCCGGCCAGCGCGACGACCGCGAGCAGGATGAACACGTACGACAGCGTCACACCCACCAGGGCGCGGTCACGGCCGAGTTCGCCGGTCCGCCGGATTCGCGCCAACCCGAGGTGTCCCAGGACCGCTCCGGCGGGCGCGAACACGAACGCGAAAATCAGTGACAGCGTGGCCAACGTGTTGACGGCCGGGCGGTACGGCGGGGGCGCGGGCGGCGGCGTGAACGCGGGTGGTTCCGCCGGCGGCTCGATCGGCTCGATCGGCTCCATCGGCGGGACTGACGGCGGCATCCGGCCGAGCGGGTCGTAGCTCAGCGGGTTCTGCCAATACGGGTCCTGCGGGTTGGTCACGCCGTGCCTCCTTCGCGGCCGAACCTGCCCGAAATGTAGCCGACGGCCAGGGACCGTGCCCGAACCCACGCGCCCCAGGCGCGGCCTGGCGATGCTGAGCACATACCCCACCGGGGCGCGGCCACACCCGTTTGACGGCCGATTTCGCCGGGTAGCCGCTTCGGTGAGCGCGCAACAGCCCTGCGCGTCGAACCAAGGAAGATGGGAGGGACACCATGGCACGCACCGCCATCACGTCGCCCACCGACGTGGTCGACTTTCTCCTCAGTCAGCACGAGCAGATCAAGGCGAGGTTCGCCGAAACGCTGGCGGCGTCCGGACAGGCGCGGGAGAAGGCTTTCGTCGAGCTTCGGCGACTGCTCGCCGTGCACGAGACCGCGGAGGAAGAGATCGTTCACCCGCGAGCCAAGCGCAAGATCGCCAACGGCACCGCCGTGGTGGGCAAGCGGCTGCACGAAGAGCACGAGGCCAAGACGGTTCTGCAGCGGCTGGAAAAACTCGACGTCGACAGCGAGGAATTCACCCGCGAGCTGACCACGCTGCGCGACGCGGTGATCGACCACGCCGAGCACGAGGAGCACGACGAATTCGCCAAGCTGGGCGAGGAATTGAGCGCCGACGAGCTGGAACGGATGGGCCGCGCCGCGCAGCTCGCCGAAGCCATCGCCCCCACCCGGCCGCACGCCGGGGTGGAATCCCAGGTGGCCAACCTGGCCGCGGGTCCGTTCGCCGCGATGCTGGACCGCGCCCGCGACGCCATCATCGGGAAGGGCTGACGAGCCACCCGGGGCTGGGTACCCCCGCTCAGTGGGGGAGCGGGGGTACCCACGCCACGGCATTCACATGACCGCCACATCGAAGGCCCCCGGCGCCGCCCGCTACCTCCCCGAGGAGCGGGGCATCGACGCGCTGCGCAGCGCGGCCGAAACATGCCATGGCTGTTCGCTTTTCGAAGACGCCACCCAAACCGTATTCGGTAACGGGCATCCGGGAGCGCCGATCATGTTGGTGGGCGAGCAGCCCGGCGACCAGGAGGACCGCGCCGGTGAGCCGTTCGTCGGCCCGGCGGGGCGACTGCTCGCCCGGGCGCTCGAAGACGCCGGCATCGACCCGGTGCTGACCTATCAGACCAACGCCGTCAAGCATTTCAAGTTCACCCGCAAGGGCGGCAAACGGCGCATCCACCAGAAGCCGGGCCGCACCGAAGTCGTCGCCTGCCGGCCCTGGCTGATCGCCGAGATCGAGGCCGTGCAACCCGAGGTCATCGTGTGCCTGGGAGCAACGGCCGCTCAATCGTTGCTGGGCACCACTTTTCGGGTTTCGGTGCAGCGCGGACGCGAGCTGAAGCTCCCGTCGTCCGTCGACATCGCGATGACGCCCGAGCCGATCGTGGTGGCCACGGTGCACCCGTCGTCGGTGTTGCGGGACCGCAGCGACCGGCACGACGAGGTCTACCGGTCGTTCGTCGACGACCTGCGCAGCGCGCGTTCCGGGCTGGCCTGACCGGGCGGCCGACCGCCGGGTCAGCTCTTCTTGTGCGGCATGAATTCCTGCATCTTGGTTTTCAGGCCGACCTTGACGAAGCCCACACGGTCCTCGTCGCCGGACAACACCGCCGCGGTGGCCGACTTGAACTGCTCCCAGGTGGCGTGCGGCGGGATGGGCGGCATGTCGGGATCGGTGAATACGTCCAGCACGGTGGGACGGTCGGCCGACAGGGCATTGCGCCACGCGTCCGACAATTCGTCGGGATCCTTGATGGCCATGGCGTTGAGACCCAGGCTGGCAGCGAAGGCGGCGAAGTCGACGTCGGGAAGGTTTTGGGACTCCGCGAATTTCGGCGCGCCCGCCATGGCGCGCATTTCCCAGGTGACCTGGTTGAGGTCGTTGTTGTGCAGGATCGCGATGATCAGGCGGGGGTCTTTCCATTCGCTCCAGTAGCGCTTGATCGTGATCAGCTCGGCCATGCCGTTCATCTGCATGGCGCCGTCACCGGCGAACACGATGACGGGCCGGTCGGGATTGCCGAATTTCGCACCGATGCCGTAGGGAACCCCGGGCCCCATCGTCGCCAGCGTGCCCGACAGCGAGCCGCGCATGTCGCCGCGGAAGCGCAGGTTGCGCGCGTACCAGTTGGCCGACGAGCCGGAATCGGCTGTGACGATGGCATTCTCAGGCAGCTGCGGGGACAGCTCGGAGAACAGCCGCATCGGGTTGATCGGATCGGCGCTGACCATCGCTTCCTTGTCCATGGTCTCCCACCAACGCGCCACGTTCTTCTCGACGCCCTCCCGCCACGACCGGTCCTCCTTGCGGCGCAGGTGCGGAATCAGGGCCCGCAGTGCGGACTTCGCATCAGCGACCAGGTTGACCTCGTACGGGTAGCGCATCCCGATCATTCGCCCGTCGACGTCGATCTGCACCGCCCGGCACTGGTCGAACTGGGGCAGGAACTGCGTGTAGGGGAAGCTGGATCCCACCGTGAGCAGCGTGTCGCAGCCCATCATCAGCTCGTAGCTCGGCCGTGTCCCAAGCAGCCCGATAGACCCTGTGACCCAAGGCAATTCGTCCGACAGGACGTCCTTGCCCAACAGCGCCTTGGCCGCGCCCGCGCCGAGCAGGTCGGCGACCTCGGCCAGCTCTTCGCGGGCCCCGCGCGCACCGGTACCCACCAGCATGGCGACCTTCTTGCCGGCGTTGAGGACGTCGGCGGCGCGCGCGATGGCGGTGTCGTCCGGGGCGATGTCCGGGTATTCGATGCCCAGGCTGGAGGGCACCATCTTGAACGCGTGCTCCGGCGGGGAGTACGGCAGCTCTTGGACGTCGCTGGGGATGATCAACGCCGTCGGCGCCCGCTGGGTCATCGCGATGCGGATTGCGCGGTCCAGGACGTTGGGCAATTGCTCGGGGACGGTGACCATTTGGACGTAATCGCTGGCGACGTCCTTGAACAGGTTCAGCAGGTCGACCTCCTGCTGGTAGTTCCCGCCCATGGCGCTGCGGTTGGTTTGACCGACGATCGCCACCACCGGCACGTGGTCGAGTTTGGCGTCGTAGAGGCCGTTGAGCAGGTGGACCGCGCCGGGGCCCGACGTCGCCGCGCACACTCCCACCCGGCCGGTGAATTTCGCGTAGCCGACCGCCTCGAAGGCGCTCATCTCCTCGTGGCGCGACTGGATGAACTGGGGTTTGTTGTCGGCCCGCCCCCACGCGGCGAGGAGCCCGTTGATGCCGTCGCCGGGATAGCCGAACACGTGCTCGACGCCCCACGCCCGCAACCGCTCCAGCAGGTAGTCGGAGACCTCTTGTTTGGACATGTTTCCCTCCTGGGCAGACGGTTCTTCAGTGCTGGCGGGTGGGCGTGTGTGGCTGTTGGTTGAACCACCTGCAGGCAGGCGTGGCTACGGCAGACAGCCGCGCATGGGCGGCTTTGGCACTTCCCACAGGTGCGGGGTTACCCGCAAACGGTGTTGTTATTCCCCTTCACGAGCCGGCCAGCTGACTCACAGCCAGTTAACAGCTGGCGGTGGGGAACAGTTCATGCCGTCTTACGCAGGGTGGACGAGCCGTTGGCGTTGTCGCTCTTGGCTACGCGCCGGATCAGCATCCGGGTGGCCTTGTCCAGAATCTCCTGGGCCACGTCGGGCTTGCGGGCGCGCTCGGCGCGGCGCACCGCCGCGGCGATGGTCAGGCCCTGCTCATAGCCGGTGACGACGCGGGGATCCACATAGGAACCGCGCGCCACCGCCGGCGTGTTGCCCAGCTCCTCGGCCACCTCTTTCATCACGGCGGCCTCGACGCGCTTGGCGACCCGGCCCGACACCGCCGGGTCGGCGTCGGCGAAGGCCGCCGCCGCCAGCACCGTGCCGTGCCACGTTCGCAGGTCCTTGACGGTGTAGTCGTCGCCGGCCAGCTCCTTGAATCGGGCGTTGAGGTCGTCGGCGCGCACGTCGAGCCACCCGGAAGCGGTGCGGCACACCAGCAATCGCTCGGTGCGGTTGGGCCTGCGCATCAGCGAGCGCACCGCCCGGACAACGTCGGCGTCCTCGATCTCCACGGTGCGCCGGACCCCGCTCTTGGCGGGAAAGTCGAATTCGACGGCGTCACTCCGGATTACCACATGTTCACACAGCAGCGTGGACAAACCGTAGGACTCGTGTTCCTCGGCGTATTGCTCGCCGCCGGCGCGGAAGTAGCCGCGATCGAGCAGCCGCAGCGCGAGCGCCAACACCCGCTTCCGGGTCAAGCCCTGGCGCGCAAGGTCTTTGGCGATCTCGGCGCGCCATGCCGGTAGCCGCGTCGACAGTTCCAGCACCCGGTCGAACTTCTCCTCGGCGCGTTCGGCCTGCCAGGCGGAGTGGTAGAGGTACTGGCGGCGGCCGGCGGCGTCGACGCCGACGGCCTGGATGTGACCGTTGGGAAACGGCGAGATCCACACCTTCTTCCACGCCGGCGGAATGACGAGATCCTTGATGCGCTGCAGGGTTTCCGGATCGGAAACCGGCTTGCCGCTTGGCTCGTAGTAGGAGAAGCCCTTTCCGCGGCGCTTGCGCGCGATTCCCGGCTTGCTCAGCACGCTGCGACGCAGTCGCATCCTCGGCCCTCCAGTTCCGTCCGCCGGCCGCATCACTATTCGCCAGAAGTACCCGCCGGCAAAGGCGTTCACACGGACCGTCACGGTTCAACGCGGAAACGACCCGCCACAACGTTGTGGCGGGTCGTCTCGTGGGCTGGATCAGCCGGCCATGAACTCGTGGTAGGCCGACTCCAGGTTCGGCGGCAGGGCGGTGACGTTGCACTGCCGTTCGGTGTCGCCGATCGGGGCCAGGATGCCGCGCAGGTCGTAGTACTCCTGCGGGTGTCCGGTGAAGTAGCTGCGCAGGCTTGATGCAGCTTCGGGCCGCGGCTGGCCGTAGGCGGCCGTCACCACCTGGTTCGCCCCCGGGTGCGCCGCCAGATACTGCTCGGCGGATCCCTGCACCGAGGAGACGGTGGAGTTCACACCCTCGGGGCTGCAGTCGGGTGCTGCGGACGCCGACGGCGCGCCGACGATGCCCATGGCCATCCCCCCGAGCAGGCAGCCGGCGCTGATTCCGGCCATTCGACGGCGCGCGACAATACTGCTGATTTTCATGATGATTGTTGTCCTTCGAAGCGAAATGGTTTTCTCTCGACTGAGGCTCCCGATCCTCGAAATCCAAAGTAGCCGAGGCAAACGGTGGCGATGTTCGCTGACGACGAACGTCGGGGCGCGCTTGGGGCCGTTGAGGGCGCTCGCGACCGTCTTTGCTAAGTGAACGGTGAAGCGGTCCGCAAATTTCTAAGAGAACGCACCCGTTCTTAACCAATCGTGATGTCGATCGTGACGCAATCGTTATTCGCGGATGCGCTGACGAGACGTCCCCGCGATACCAGGGCGAGAGGTCACCGTCGGGATGATCGTTGTCAGTTGCGCGTTGCTGCTGTGACCTCAGCTCCCGCTGGGCTCTTCGCCGTCGGCGACCTGATGCCCATCGATGCTGGGCGGCGCCAAGGTCTGCAGCCACGTGTCGACGTCGGGACCGACGACCACCGCGTGACCGGACGCCAACAGTACCCCGTTGGCGAGCGCGGCCACCGCGGGCCGGACGGCCCGCACCTGCCGGCTATCGCCTTGCTGGGCAAGCAATTTCGACGTCAGCTCGGGCAGGCGGATGGGGTGCGGGCCGGTGATGGTGCGCGGCGTGTGCGACTGTCCCAGCGCCGCCTCCACCAGGACGTCGGCGACGGTGTCGGCGGCGATCGGCTGGATCAGCCAGTCCTCGACGATCACCTCGTCACCGTCGCAGCTCACCGCATCGCAATGGGTGGCGCATTCATACCACTGCGTGGACTTGACGATCGTGGTCGGTACCGGGCCGTCGAGCAGGATGTTCTTCGCCGCCCGTTTGCCTTCGTAGTAGGGGATGCCGTCGAATTCCGGGTCGTCGATGCCCGCGATCGTCGGCACCACCAGGCGCTGCACGTCCTGTGTGGCACACGCGCCCACGATGTTGTGGGAGGCGGTGGCCAGCGCTTGGCTGACGTCGACCGGTTCGGGCGGCACCGGATCGGATACGTCGATCGCGACGTCGACCCCCTTGAGCGCCTCGCAGAGGTCCGGCCCGCTGAACAGATCGATGCCCTGCTCGCGTGAGATCTCAACCACCGCGACGTCGCGCGACCTCAGCCGGGCGACGACGCGGGATCCGGCCGTACCGGTCGCCCCGATCACGGCGATGGTGGACACCGCCCTCACCCCCCTTCGCGCCGCCGGCTAGTACTACCCGGTAAAACCCGTTTCAAACCGATTGCCCGGCCTGATATGTGCGTGCGGAAGGCAACGCGGGACGGGCCGTTTGATGAAGCTTGCGGCGGGAACGCCCTAGGTGCCATCGAGCGCAAGCTCACTCACCACCGAGAGGAAGGTCAACCCATGGGAGACCAGAAGAGCGGGCCGCAGGAAGCGGTGCAGGGCGCCGTCGAGGGCGTGAAGGGCAAGGCCAAGGAGGTCGGGGGGACCGTGCTCGGTCGCGACGACCTTGTCGACGAGGGCCAGGCTCAGCAAGACAAAGCCGACGCCCAACGCGACGCGGGCAAGAAGGAAGCCGAAGCCGAGTCGGCGCGCGCCGGTGCGGACGCGGCCGAAGAGCGCCAGAAGAAAAACCAGTAGGCAGCTTCAGTCAGGGGGTCCGGTCCGTTTCTCGGGCCGGGCCCCCGACTCACACCCGCTGCAGGTCGACCACCAGCGGGCGGTGATCGGAAATCGGCATCGGGCTGGCCTCGACCGGGCCGCCGCGCAGCCGGGGGTCGTCGGTCAAGATGTGGTCGAGCTGGCGGTTGGGGTGATCGGCGGGAAACGTTTCGGCGACGGCCAGCGCCCGCATGCCCGACCAGCGACGAACGGTTTTCGGCGTCATGTTCAAGTCGCCGGTCAGCAACCGTGGGCCCGGGAAGCCGCGCAGGTCGTGAATCACCCGCAGCAGCTGGCGCCGGTTCCAGCCCGGAACGAACGACAGGTGCGTGTTGGCCACCGTCAGACCGCCCATCGGGGTGCGCAGCCGGGCGATGACCGCCGCGCGCGGCTCCTCATCGACGATCATCACCCGGTTGGGGCCGGGCAGGTACATCGGAAAGCGCATCGGGATGCGGGGGAGCCGCAACACCTGCCAACTGGCCACGGGGTATCGGGACAGCAGGGCGATCCCGTACGCGGCGGTCCCCGGCTGTTCGCGGCCGGTGGCGGCCATCCAGGTGGCGCCCGGGGTACCGGAAATCGCCGCGACGAACCGGTGCTCCACCGCGCCCATGGCCTCGGCGGCGGCAGCGGTCAGGTCGGCCCGCTCGGAGCGTGGTTGATCGCAGTCGACCTCCTGCAAGCTGAGCACGTCCGGATCGAGGCGGCGCACGCAATCGCGCAGGCGCGCAACGTCGACGCCGTTCCCGACCGTGCGGCCGTGCAGGATGTTGAAGGTCGCCACGCGCATAGGTTTTCGCCTACCCACTTTCCCGCTCGGGCACGCACCGCGGCATTCCCGCAGCGGGTCGGTGCGTGGATCACCGAAATACGACTTCTCCCACGGCGGAGCCCACCGCGAGCAGCCGCGCGAGCACGAAACTCGGCAATATGGGCGAGGATTCCCCATCGGTGGGCTCGAGTTGACTTCGATAGCATTGCGCCGCACGGCGTTTGCGACCCATCGCCCAGCTGGGAGATGGCACCGAATAGGCTCGGGTCCACGGCACCGCCGGATCGGCGAGATGCGCCCAATGCCACATCAGCACCGGATATTCCAGCAGCGTCGCGCCGGTGCGGGCGCACGCGTCCGAGGCCGCGCGCCCCACGGCTTCGTGGTCGGGATGCCCGTCGCCCCGCCAGGTCGCTGCGCACCAGGTCGCCGGACCGCCATCGGCGAGCATCTGCACCAGCGTGTCGGCCAGGCTGTTCTCGTGATCCGTCAGCTCACCGTCGGGAAACCCCAGCGAGATCGGGCTGGGGACATTCAAATGTCTGGCCGCCCGGCCCATTTCGTATCTGCGAATGGTCGCCATGCGAAGCCGGTCGGAGACCGACACTCCGGGTTGGGCGGCGCCGCCGTCGCTGACCGAGACCACGTGAACGTCAACCCCCCTCGCGGTCAGTTGCGTGGTCATCGCACCCAGGCCGAGGGTTTCGTCGTCGGGGTGCGGGGCAACGACGATCAGCCGTCGGCACTCCGCCAAATCCAGTGTGGGCAGGGGCCGTTCGGCGAAGGCGGCCAGCCACAACGGCACCGGGGTGCCGCCATGGGTCAGCGGATCGGGGGCACACGCGCAGTTGCCCGCCGGCACGGTTTTCACGGCGCCCTCATCGCCTGCTTGCCCGCCAGCTGCCCGAGTTCGGCCAGGTCTCGCTCCGCGTGGCTCTGCCGGATGTAGATGCTCAGGTCCGCGACCCGTTGAGCGTGCCGTCCGTCCTGGCACAGCGGGCCCGGGCCCAGGGCGCGGCCGGTGCGCGTAATCGCTTCGTCGACAGCGTGTTCCACGACCGTGCGGACGCGGCGCGCCAGCAGTTGCGCGGTTCCGGAGCGGTCGAACGGATCGGCGTCGACCTGGACCGCGGCCTCGGTGAGGATCGCGTCGCTGGCGGCCAGCGCGGCGTCCACGGCGCCCAAGTGTGCCAGCGAGTACGCGTCGGCGGATTGGCTTGCGGCGCAGCGATACAGCGGGTCGGCGACCCGGCGTGCGCCGCCGAGCCAACAGGCGGCGACACCGATTGCGCCGTGCCAGAATCCCGGTCGATCCAGGTAGTCGCCGGGGTCGCCCACGGCGACGGCCTGGGCGTTGGTGAACAGGACCGGCCTGGTGTCGCTGCCGGCCATCCCCGCGTTCCACCAGGTGCTGGGCAACGCCTTGACGGCCGGGTCGGTCACCGTCACCGCGAACAGGCCTTGCGTCCCGTCCCCGAGCCGTGCGGTCACCAGCGCGTGCGTGCAGAACCCGGCGCCCGCGCACCACACCTTGGTGCCGTTCAAGGTGAACGCCCCGTCGGTGTCGGTGGCCGTCAGCGCCGTGTCCGGGGCTTCGGCGGCCCACACGCCCCACAGCTGACCCGGGTCGGGGGGCTTGCCGCCCAACTCGTGCAGGATCGCGACGGCATCGACGTGGGACTCGGCGATCCTGGCCGCGACGATGTTGTCCTCGGCCAGCCGCGCCAGCCGCTGCCAGCGTTCGGCCGTGCGCCCCGACGCGGGAAGAGGCAGATCGAGTCGTCCGGACTCGAGCCAATGTTCGATGAGCCCCGCCGTCACGCCGGACCCCCCGCCGGGGATGCCCCCGATCGCACGGCCGGAATCACACCGGTCGCAGCATCATATGAACGTGGCACCGCGGTTGACATAACGGGACGTTTTCCCCATTGGCCGGAAGTTAAACGGCCTTACGATCGTCCGTCGGCAGGTTGTCCGTGGCGCCGGCGGGGTATCACCTAATGCACCATGGCACCCCTCGACGCACATGCCGACGCAACCAGCTGCGCCTCGCGGTTGCGAGAGGCGCTGAAGGGCGCCGCCTCGGCGCTCAAGGAGCATGGGCCGCGTTTCGCCCTGGCGGGCAGCTACGCGTTATGGGCTTACGGCGCACCGGAACCCAGTCACGATGTGGACCTCGTGGTGGCCGAGGCCGACGTGGAGACGGCCGTGGCCACCCTCACCAATGCCGGGTTCGTCGTCGAACGGCCCCCGGAGGATTGGTTGTTCAAGGCCCGCACCGGCGACACGCTGGTCGATGTCCTGCATCGCATCAACGGCGTACCGGTCGATGCCGACACGCTGGATCAGGCCGAACAGCAGGAGGTCCTGGCGATCAGCATGCCGGTGCTGCCGCCCACCATTGTGCTTGTCCAGCAGCTGCGCTCCCTGGGGGAGCATCACTGCGACTTCGCCAGATTGCTGCCGGCCGTGCGCGCGGTGCGCGAACGCCTGGACTGGCGGCGTATCGCCGCGCAGACCGCCGAAAACGATTACGCGGTCGCCTTCTTGGTGCTGGCCGACCGGCTCGGGCTGACGCGTCAGTGATTACGCAGCTTGGCCACCAGCTTGTCCTTCGTCAGGCTCGAATAGCCTGACATGCCAAGCTCTTTGGCCCGCTTCTTCAGTTCGGGAACGGTCCAGTCCTGGTAAGACCCGGACTTGCCGCCCTTGCGACCCGCCGAGGACTTGCCCCGGCCGGCGGCCGCATTCGAAATCCGCGCGGCCTTCTCCTTGGAGTCACCCTTCTTGCGCAGATCCTGGTACAGCTTCTCGTTCTTGATCGACGAACGCGGCATGATCCATCCTCCTGTCCACGATGAGACGCCTTTTCAGTTATGCCCGCCCCGACCGCGGGGAAAACACCGGCGCTAGGCCGGAACCGGGTCGGTGCGACGCTGCCAGCAACGGTGTTGAGCGAGCGCGCCGGCGAATTCCTCGACGAAGCGGTCGGGCAACTCGTCGGCGGCGGCCGTGGTGGTGATGACGGATTGGTCGTTGAGCACGTCGGTGTCCTCGGCGAGGCGGTTGGTGATGCCGGCGGTGCGCAGCAGGTCGACGCCGGCACCGTACGCGCCGATGGGCTTGAGATGCTTGTAGGCCTCGGTCACGAAGTGCACCGCATACCCGTCGTTGGACAGCGTCGCTATCGACCGCGGGCCGCACGCCACCACGACCGCGTCGTAGAGCACCGACGCCATCGTCGTGAAGGAACGGTCGACGGGCAGTTCGCCGCCGGATCCGCCCTCCAACGTGCCGCCGGCCACCGGGGCCAACACCTCGACCACCGCGCCGCGCTGTCCCATCAGCTCGATGAAGCGCTGTGTTCCCACCACATCGACGCCGTCGGCGGCCAGCACCGCGACCTTGCGCGATTCGATGGTGTCGCCCGCGTCGGTGACTTGTGACAGCGCCGGCGAGGCGGCCACCGCGTCGTCGACCTGCTCCTCGGGCGGCGCGGGAAGTCCCAGCTTCGCGGCCACCTGGGCGGCCAGTTCGCCGTCGACCCGGGCGAGCTGTGCGACCACCGCCGAACGGATCTCGGGTATCTCCACCTTGCCGAGCTCGAAGGCGAACGCGGCGACGATGTGTTCGGCTTCCACGCGCGTCATGCTCTTCCAGAACATCCGCGCCTGGCTGTAGTGATTCTCGAAGGACTCGGCCCGCTTGCGCATGGTCTGCCCGTCGAGCCGCTGGGTGTAGTGCCGGAATACGTTCTCGTCGGCTAGCGCGGGGCAGCCGCCGCCGATGGTGTTCTTGTAGTAGCTGGAGCGGCCCTGCGGAATCGCGTGCTGTCCGTAACCGTCGTGCTGGTTGGTGCGGACCTCGGCCACCGGACGGTTGATCGGCAGCTGGGCGAAGTTGGGGCCGCCCAGCCGGATCAGCTGGGTGTCCAGGTAGGAGAAGTTGCGGAACTGCAGCAGCGGATCATTGGTGAAGTCGATGCCCGGCACCACGTTCGCCGTGTGGAACGCGACCTGCTCCGTCTCGGCGAAGAAGTTGTCCGGGTTGCGGTTCAACACCATCTTCCCCACCGGACGAACCGGAACCTGTTCCTCGGGAATGATTTTCGTCGCGTCGAGAAGATCGAAATCGAATTTGAACTCGTCCTCCTCGGGCACGAGCTGGACGCCGAGCTCCCATTCCGGGTACTGGCCCGACTCGATGGCCTCCCACAGGTCGCGTCGGTTGTAGTCGGGGTCTTTGCCGGCGATCTTCTGGCATTCGTCCCAGATCAGCGAGTGCACGCCGAGCCGCGGCTTCCAGTGGAACTTCACGAAAGTTCCCTCGCCGCGGTCGTTTACCAGCCGGAAGGTGTGCACGCCGAAGCCCTGCATCATGCGGTAGCTGCGCGGTAGGGCCCGGTCCGACATCAGCCACATGATGGTGTGCAGCGTCTCGGGCTGCAGCGCCACGAAATCCCAGAGTGTGTCGTGTGCCGACTGCGCCTGCGGAATCTCGTTGTGCGGCTCGGGTTTCACCGCGTGCACGAAGTCGGGGAACTTGATCCCGTCCTGGATGAAGAACACCGGGAAGTTGTTGCCCACCAGGTCGTAATTGCCTTGTTCGGTGTAGAACTTGGTGGCGAAGCCGCGCACGTCGCGCACGGTGTCGGCCGACCCTCGGGAGCCGGCCACCGTGGAGAATCGCACGAACACCGGGGTTTGCAGGCCCGGCGTCGTCAAGAATTTCGCCGCGGTGTACTGCGCCAGCGAGTCGTCATACGGTTCGAAATAGCCGTAGGCGCCGGCACCCCGCGCGTGCACCACGCGCTCCGGGATGCGCTCGTGGTCGAAATGGGTGATCTTCTCGCGCGCGTGAAAATCCTCCAGCAGCGTCGGCCCCCGCTCACCGACCGACAGCGAATCGTCGGTGTGGTCGACGCGCACACCCTGTTGGGTCGTCAGGTATCCGGTGTCCCGACGGAACCGGGCGGACTCCAGGTCGCGCTGCTTGGGATTGGGGTCGGTAGCCATGACTGCCTTTCTGGGTGATTTGCTGGGCCGCTCAACGGTCGCTCAACGGTGTGGAGTACCACCGTCAAACCCGGGTAAAACGGCCCGAATCCGGCACCGGTCCATGGCTTCGAGGGTTGCCTGCCATCGATGCGGGTAGACGGCAGTGGTGATTGCGGCGGCTGACGAAAACGGCGGAAATCGGGCGGCCCGGAAGCTCCACCGGAGCGACATCCGATGAATGTCCATCCGCCGGCTATCTGGATCGAGAGGGAAACCCCTCAAGGCGTACCAATCCTGACGATGGAAGGCGTGCTCGACAGCGAGACCTATCTCGCGGTCCGCGACGCCGTGATCACGGCAGCGATCGACGAGCCGCATGCGGTGATCGTTGGTGTCGATCGTTTGCGCGCTTCATCCATTTCGGCCTGGACGGTGTTCAAAAGCGCTCGTTGGCATGTCAGCGTGTGGCCGGACGTCCCGATATTGCTGGTGTGCGAACAGCCGGCGGTGCGCCGGGCGATCGCGACGGCCGGCGTCGCCCGATATGTGCCGATCCATTCCACCCGGCGGCTCGCGCTGGACGCAGTGCACGATCAATCCCGCAAGGTCCGGCGACGGGCGCGCACCGAGCTTGCGCGATCCTGCGACAGCATCGACCATGCACGTGGCGTGGTCACCGACCGCCTTACCAGATGGGACATCCGCGAAGTGGTCGCGGCCGCGGCCACGGTGGCGACCGTCTTCGTCGAGAACGCTCTCGACCACACCGAGAGTGCGCCGGTGTTGATCGTCGAGAGCTATCGAGACACCGTCACCGTTGCGGTCGCGGACGACAGTCCCCAGCTGCCCGGCCGGCGCGAGGCTCCCGAGCGCGGTGCCGACGTCGTCTCCGGACTGGCCATCGTCTCCGCGGTGTCGCGCGCGTGGGGCGCGGCCCCCACATCGTCGGGCAAAACCGTCTGGGCATTGGTCGGCCGGGAAAACCAGCTCTGATACCGCCTCCGAGCGTTTCACTCGGGGCCAGCAGACGAAACCCCGGCCACAAAACGAAGTCGCGATCTTGTTCGTTTCGCGGACGCCCACAAGAGGTATGCCACGTGATGCCGGGGGACGGACGACGTGCGGGGAGGAACCGCGGTTGAAGATCGCAATTGTCAGCGGCGACGACGTGGTCGGGGAGGACCCCGAGCAGCTGGGTGTCGCGCTGACGGCGCAGGGGCATGACGCGACGGTCTGCCTGCGCCAAAGCGGTCGACGGCGCGCGAAGGCAGCCATCGGCGGCTGCCGCCGTGTGTCGGTTCCGGTCGGCCCGCGCGCGGCGGCCTCCGCCGTCGACGTGCTGCCCTACGTCGGGGAATGGGCGGCGAAACTGGAGCGCGTCTGGTCAAAGGAACATCCCGACGTCGTGCATGCGTACGGGTGGCTGGGTGGCCTGGCCGCGCAACTGGCCGCACGACGTCGGTGTGTCCCGGTCGTGCAGACGTTCTTGGGCCTGGCCGCGACGGCGCGCGACCGTGCCGTGGCCGCACCGCCAAAGAGCGAACGCGAGCGTATCGAGCCGCTGCTGGCGCGCAGCGCGATGTGGGCGACCGGCGAGAGCAGCGCCGAGGTCGACATGCTGGCCCAACTGCGCCACAGCCGCGCGCGGGTGTCCGCGTTGACCTGCGGCGTGGACTCCGAGCGTTACACGCCGGCCGGTCCGGAAATTGCCCGCAACGGGCTGCAACGCGTCCTGTGTGTGGCGCCGAACCCGCTGCAGCATAACGGTTTTGATATCGCGATCAGTGCGCTGTACC
Source organism: Mycobacterium sp. NTMscope_MAC_12 (assembly GCF_976985675.1). Classification (NCBI taxonomy): domain Bacteria; kingdom Bacillati; phylum Actinomycetota; class Actinomycetes; order Mycobacteriales; family Mycobacteriaceae; genus Mycobacterium; species Mycobacterium sp. NTMscope_MAC_12. Next base: position 4,040,477 of record NZ_CDRJYY010000001.1, on the reverse strand, counting down.
GGGTCCCGGGGGCCGAGTTGGTCATCGCGGAAACCGACGCGACGAACACCGTGCACGATGACGCGCGAGCCCAGTTGCAGTATCTCGCCAAGGAATTCGGGGTCGCCGACCGTGTCCGCTTCGCGGGCACGATCCCCGGCAGCGAAATGCCGATGTGGGTGCGGTCCGCCGACGTCATGGTGTGCACGCCTCGTCAACCGCTGCGCCCCTCGACCGCGCTGCAGGCCATGGCCAGTGGCGTGGTGGTGGTCGCCGCGACCGTGGGCGCGCTGGCCGACGTCGTCCTCGACGACATCACCGGTATCGTACTGCCTCCGGAAAATCCCGTCGGCCTGGCCGCCGCGCTGAGAAGGCTCCTCGCCCAGCACTTTCAGTGCGAAAGCATGGGCGCGGCCGGACGGAGCCGCGCACAGTCACGCTTCGGGTGGGACCGGATCGCGCTCGACGCGCTGAACGTTTACCAGAGCCTGGGGGCGCACGACCGGGCAGTGACGAGGGTGCCCACAGTCCTTCCTCTGAGCCGGCCATGACTACCGCGACCCGCGGGACCGCCGGCTTACCGTCCGGGGAGTTCGTCAGTCCTGCGGGCGCAGCGGTCGAGGAGGATCGGGCCGAGTACTGTCCAGGCCGGCCCGAGCTCGGCGCCGACCCGGATCACGGGGTCCAACCAGTCGCGGTGGAATACAAGCAGTTTCGTAGCAGCGATGTGCAGGCGGCGCGCCGGCTTTTCGCCGGCGCCTATCGGCCGGGCTGGCGGCTCTCCGGCTTCACCGGCCACTGCGCGGTGTCGCATCGGCGCCGGGACACCGGGTCGATGACGGTGGACGAGGTGGCCATCCAGGGTCGGTTGACGCTCGAGATCCCGGCGGCCGACACCGTTGTCGTCATACAACCGCGCGCGGGATCGCTGAGCGTCGCGGGCGGCCCCTCGGCGACCGCGGACTTCCCGATTCTCGTCACGCACGGTATGTCCTGTGTATTGCACTGCAACGGCGCGCGTTTCGATGTGGTTGTCCTCGCGGCGGAGGTGCTGCTCGCGGTCGCCGCCGAATGGCACACGGCGCTGTCGCAACAGACCCAGTTCCTGAAATGGCGTCCGCGTTCGCGTGCCGCCGTGCGGGCCTGGCATCGAGCGCTCGACTACGTGTTGACGACGTTGGCCTGTTCCGACACCGCCCAGCAACCGATGATCGCCGCGGGCATGGCCAACCTGCTGGCCGGCGCGTTGCTCGAGTGCTATCCGTCCAACCTGACCGAGCAGGATCCGGCCAGCGGCCTCGCGCTGCCCGAAACGCTCAAGGAGGCGGTGTCTTTCATCCACCGCCACACCACCGAGGACATCGGCATCAACGACGTCGCGGCCGCCGTGCATCTGACCCCACGGGCGGTCCAGTACCTGTTCCGCCGCCGGCTCGACACCACACCGACCGAGTACATGCGTCGGGTCCGGCTTCGCCGCGCCCACCAAGAGCTGATCGCGGCGACGGCGGGCGCCTCGACCGTCACCGAGATCGCCCGGCGGTGGGGGTTCGCGCACACCGGGCGCTTCGCCGTGCTCTACCGGCAGACCTACGGGCAAAGCCCCCACACCACGCTGCGGCAACAGACCCCGGCGTGACGCCCGCGCGGTCAACCACTCAACCGGCGCAGCAGCTGGTTCGCGGCATAGCGGCCACTGAGCACGGCGCCGGCCGCCGTGGCCGGATTATCCACGCCGACCGCCTCGCCCGCCAGATAGAGCCGGTCGCTGATCGGCTGCTGTAGCCGGCACCGGTCGTCGGGACCGGAGCCGGGCGGGTGAAACGAATAGGCGCCGAGCGCATACGGATCGACGCTCCAGTTGGACGTCCGCACGTCGGTCAGCGCGATGTGCTCACCGAAGAGCCGGCGCGCGATCGGTGCCGCGCTGGCCAACAGATCCTGGGGCGAGCGCGACTCCACGAATCGGCCGCGGGTGCCGCCGTTGAGGGCGACCGCCACCGGCGCCACATCGCTGGCCACGGTGAACCATTGCGACCACAGGCCGCCGTCGGGCCCGAGGTATTGGTAGAAGGCGTTGTCCGCCTTCCACGTTCGTTGATCGAAGCGGAAGAAGCTTTTGGACAAGACGCCGAAGCCCAGCGCGTCGATCGCCCGGGCGTGCCCATCGGGCAGAGCTGGATCAAAGGCGATCGCACCGGTTTTCAGCACGCCGAGGGGAACGGTGACAATCGCGGCCGGTCCCCGGTATGCGTTGTGCTTGGTCCGCACGACGACGGCGTCCTCACCGTGCACGATCGCGGTCACCGGTTCGTTGAGCTCGATCGCGAGCCCGTCGGCGAGCGACTTCGGCAGGGCGTCATAGCCGTTCGTGATCACGTCCTGGTCGCCGCCGGAGTAGTCACCCTTATCGAAGGTGCCGGCCGACAGCTGATCCGCGTCGGCGGCGTATTCGTCCTCGACCTCGGTGGTGAGGTAGAACGCCAGTTGGGCTCGATCGGACGGGGAAAGCCTCGCGGCGGTGGCGGCGGCCTTGACGGCGTCGCCCAGGCTGCCGGCGCCGGCTTGGTCGCGGGCTCGTTCCACGAACGCGCGCCAGGTGGCGCTGCGGTAATCGGCCGGCCGCAGAGCGGGATCGGCCACGAGCTCGGCCCACCCGTAATAGTCGGTGGCGACCAGCCGGGCCCCCGCCCGTCGCGCCAGTTCGGTCAGCGGGTTGCCCGTCGCGCCGTGGATCCACGACGCGCCCAGCTCCAGGGGCGTCCCCCAGCCGCGGTCGGTGCATACCCTGCCACCGATGCGGTCGCGGGCCTCGATGACGCGCACCGCCCGCCCGGCGTCGTCGAGGCTGCGGGCGGCGGACAATCCCGCCAGTCCGGCGCCGACGACGAGGACCGAGTCGATGTCCTCGGACGGCGGATGCTTCGGCGCGCACGCGGACGCCATCCCGGCGCCGACGACGCCCGCGGTGGCCGCGAGAAACGCCCGCCGCGACAACCAAGACACGGGTCTAAGCGTCTCATAAGAACCGTTTGCCGGATTTCCCAAATCCCCGCCGAATATCGGGATAAAATCGTCTCATCCTTAGCTGCGGCGACGGGGCCGCGTTCGAGGGGGGAGCGGCGATGAGTGCTCGACGGTCGGTACGCGCAATTGACCCCTTCCCCGAACGGCTGCCGCCGAGTGAGACCGTGTCGGTCCGCGCGGCCGACGGCACCCGGCTGCATGCGGAGGTGTTCGGGCCTCCCGACGGTTATCCGATTGTCCTGGCGCACGGCATCACCTGCGCGATCCGCGCGTGGGCCTACCAGATCGCCGAGCTGGCCGGCGACTACCGGGTGATCGCGTTCGATCATCGCGGGCACGGCCGAAGTGGCGTGCCGCGGGCCAAGGGTTACAGCCTCAAACACCTTGCGTCCGACCTGGATTCGGTGCTGGATGCGACGCTGGCGCCGCACGAGCGGGCGGTGCTGGCCGGTCACTCGATGGGCGGCATGACCATCGCCGCATGGTCGGAGCGTTACCGGCACAAGGTCGCGCGGCGCGCCGACGCCGTCGCGCTGATCAACACCACGACCGGTGACCTGATCCGCAACGTGCAACTGCTCGCTGTCCCGCACGGGTTGTCGCCGGCGCGGGTGCTCGCGGGGCGGGCCCTGATCGGCGCGTTCGGGGGGTTTCCCGTCCCGGGGGCGGCCCGCATCCCGAGCCGTTATGTGGTTGCGATGCTCGCGACCGGGCGCGACGCCGACCCGAGCATCGCGCGGATCGTCTACGAGCTCTTCGAGAAGACGTCGCCGCTGGGGCGGGCCGGATGCGCGCGGGCGCTGGTCGCGTCGGTGGGGTCGCGCTATCTCGACCTCAGCGGGCTGACGGTGCCCACGCTGGTCATCGGCAGCGAACGCGACCGGCTGACACCGATCGGCCAGTCCCGCAGGATCGCACGTGACGCGCCCAACCTGATCGGCCTGGTAGAGCTACCCGGGGGGCACTGCTCGATGCTGGAGCACCCCCGCGAGGTGAGCCGCCAGCTGCGCGCGCTGGCCGAAGCGGCCATCCACAACGCCGCGACCAGCCGGATCAGTTCATAGCAGCGCGGTGACCTCGGCGGCCGCCCGCTGGCCGGACCTGATCGCCCCGTCGAGGAAGCCCGTCCACTCGTCGGCGGTTTCGGTGCCGGCCCAGTGGATCGGGCCGACCGGTTCGCGCAGCCACCGCCCGAATCGCATCCACGACCCTGGCGGCACCGCCGCGGTCGGGCCGCCGGGCGCGAATTCCTCTGCGCCCCAACGATGATCGACGTAGTCGAGAGGCTTGAGTGCGTCGTCGCCGAAAAGCGTTGCAAAGCAACGTAACACGTCGCGGCGGCGCTGATCGCCGGGCAGCGAGTCGAACGCGCGGGCGTCGACGAAACCCATGAGAATGCCCGGACCGTCCGGATGCGGGCTGACGTCGAACGTGATGAAAACGGGGCCCTGGTCGGACAGCGCCTGCCCGGAGAATCCGTTGGCCCGCCAAAACGGCGTGGAATAGGCCGCATACGCCTTGCTGAGCCGGCCCTGCGGCCAATGCCGGGCGAGTTGCTCGTACTCGGCGGGCAGCGGGGGAGTGAACTCGATCGAGGCGCGATGGGCCGGCGGGATCGCGACGATGACGAAGCCGGCCTCGGTTTCGCCGACATCGGTCGTGACGGTCACGCCCGCGCCGTGGCGTTCGATGCGCCGCACCGGCGCGCCCAGCACCACCCGCGTGTCCAGCTCGGCGGCCGCGGCCTCGGCGATCTGTTGCGTGCCGCCGGGAAAGCGGTCCTGCTGGGCGCCGTCCTCGACGTCGAGCAGCCGGTCCAGGCCGCCGGCCGCGTGCGCGTAGCGGGCCGCGTGCAGCATCGACACGTCGTCGGGTTCGCACCCCCAGGTCACCCGCGCCACGATCGCCAGCAGGTCGCGCGACGAGGCCGTCGCCCGCACCGAGCGCAGCCAGCCGCCGAGCGACACGCCGTCGAGTTCGCGCGCCCGCCGGGCGTCCCACGGGGCCGCCAGCGGGACCCCGCGGGCAATCCTGTCAAACTGCCAGCGCAGCCGGCCGATGTCCAGCAGGCCGGTCAGGGACAGCTTGGGAATCGTGCCGCGATACGCGTGCGTCCAGCCGCGCCAGTGGATCAGGTTCTTGCCGTCGTGGTGCGTGGGAATCGTGGGAACGTCGAGTTCGGCCGCCATCGCCAGCACGGCGTCTTGGGTCGGCCCGACGAACGTGCCGCCCAGATCGGCCGGCAATCCGGCGACGCTGCCAGTCAGCGACCGTCCACCGACCCGGTCGCGGCCCTCGAAGACCACCACGTCGTGGCCCTGCCGGGTCAGCTCGCGTGCGGCGGCGAGCCCGGCAAAGCCCGCTCCGACTACGACGACGTCGACGATCCGGGGCGGCTTTGACACGCGCTCTAGTGAACCGCATTTCTGCGATTTGCAGGGCGAAATTGTGAAGCCCGCGAGCCTGCGCTGGTTGCGCGAATGAGCCGAGAACCGTCGAACGGGTCGGCGTTTCGCATACCGGCTAAGGCGCGACCGTGAGCCAGTCTTTGAATCCCGACGGGTCGTGGCGGCCAAGCGCGCCGTGCTCGTAGAGGCCCCAGCCCTCGACCGGGGGCTTGTCGCCGTCGCGGCACACCGCCCGGCCGACGTGGTCGATCACGCCGAACCCCGCGCGGGCGATGATCGCCGGGTCGGTCATGTCGTAGGTCAGCCGCTCGGCGAACTTCTCGCCCTTCCACATGCCGTGGATCCAGTCGGAGTCGCCGCCGTAGCCGCCGCCGACGTGAATGGGGACCGGCAGCTTGGACTCCACGTCGAAGTGGACGCCGGTGCCGTCGGGGGTGGTGGCCTCGATCGTCGCGCCGGTCGGGATGCGGGTGCCGGAGCGGTAGTGGATCTTGACCCGCGGCCAGCCCAGCTGCTCGACGCGGCCGTCTCGCCAGATCCGGGTGCAGTCGTTGAGCGAGCGGAACCCGTTGGGCTCCTCCTGGATGATCAGCACGATCGCGAACTCGTCGAACGCCATCGGCACGTACAGCCACCACATGCCCTCGAAGGGCGGATCGGCGGGCCGCCCCGCGGGCTCGGCCTCGCCGATCGGACGGATGCCCCAGGACCGGTCGCGGCTGCCCAGCCAGGTGTTGGGGTCGACGGTGATTTCCTCGCCGTCGACGACGATGTGCCCGCTCCAGCTGCCGAGCTGGGCGAAACGCTGCGCGTCCAGCGTGACCCGGTTGCCGGAACGCAGGATGTGCGGCTGTTCCTGGACGACATCGAACAGCCCCTTCCAGGTGAGATCGGCTGCGATGCCTTCGGTTTCGTCGAGGACCAGCCGCAGCTTGTTCAGCGGCTCGATGACCTCGATCCGGTAACCGTTGACGTGCTGGTTGAGGCGGTCCTGATCGATGGCGTCCGAAACGTGCACGGCGGTCTGCGTGTCCCCGCGCCGCACGAGCAGGAACGCGTCCTTGACCCCGAGGTTGGGGTAGTAACCGATGCCGCTGATCACGAAGATGTTCCCGGTGCGGTCGTGGGCGTTGAAGTAGGAGCGGTCGTAGAAGTTGCGGTCCGAGGATCCCGGCCACGCGATCGGCTGGGGAATCTGATGTACCGGGAACTCGTCGAGCGGTCCGAGCATTTACTGGTCCTCTCCGATAAGACGTTTCATCAATCCGGCGTGGTAGAACAGCGATTCGACATCGTCGGGCTTTTCGGTTTCGCCGAAGTGCACCCGTCGCGCGCCGGTGCGCATGAACACGCACGCCCACATCACGCCCGAATACACGTAAAACCAGTGCAGGTCGCCGATTTCGACGCCGGTCAGGCGCGCGTAGGTAGCGCGCACGTCGTCCTCGCGCATCACCTCCGGCAGCCCCGGCAGCGTCGCCAGCCCGGCGAGTTCTTGAAACACCATGTGCGCGAATATCATCCACGCCACGTCGAGCTCACGCGGGCCCAGCGTCACCATCTCCCAGTCCAGCACCGCCACCGGCGCGAAGTCCTGGTACAGCACGTTGCCGACGCGCGCGTCACCCCACAGCAGCACCGGTTCGGCGGCGGCCGCCTCGGCGGGCCAGTTGGCTTCCAGCCAGTTGAAGGTGCGTTCCAAAAGCGGCGATCGCCCGATGTCGGGCACCGCGAAGTCATACCAGGACCGCACCCAGTTGAAGTGCTTGCGCAGCGCGGTGTCGCCGCTCAGTCCCTCGGTGAGGAAGCCAAATGTATTCTGCGCGTTCGGAATCGAGTGCAACGCGGCGAGTACTCCGACGGTCGCGTCCTGTAGTTCGCGCTGCCGCTCGGCGGGCGCGTCGGCAAACCAGTTGCCGCCGAACGTGTAGGGCATGACGTCGGGCGGCACCTCACCGTCGACGTAGTCCATCACGAAGAAGGGGGTGCCGAGGACGTCGCCGGTGTTCTCCAGCCAGCGCACCCGGGGGACCGGCACGTCGGTCAGTTCGCCGACCTTGCGGATGACGTCGAACTGATGGTCGAGGCGGTAGGTCGGGAAGACCTGCACGTCCTCGGCGGTGGGCGCCACCCGCGTCACGAGCTTCTGCTGGGTCGGCTGTCCGTCCTGCTGCCAGCGGACGGTCAAGATGATGGTCTCCGACGACATGCCCGTCGAATCCACGCCGCTTTCCACGGTCACCTCGGGTTTTGCGCCGTCGGGCAGTACGGTAGAAAGCCAGCGCGACATCACCGCCGGCAAGGTGGTGACGTCGCGGCTGGAGCGCTGCAGTCGGTCGACGTTGTCGACTGCCGGTTCAGTGGCCACGGGAGTGCCTCCGTCCTTTGGGACTTTTTCGCGGCAATTACGATACGGTAGGTAGCGTTATGAAAGCAGACCCGTCCGGCCTTGACAAGGCCCCCGGCGCCGGCCGCCCGCGCGATCCGCGTATCGACTCGGCCATCCTATCGGCGACCGCGGAACTGCTTGTCCAAACGGGCTATTCAAATATCAGTCTGGCCGCGGTCGCCGAGCGGGCCGGCACCACGAAATCGGCGCTGTACCGGCGATGGTCGAGCAAGGCCGAACTGGTGCACGAGGCGGCCTTCCCGGTGGCTCCCACCGCGCTGGAGGCGCCGGCGGGGGATATCGCCGCCGACATGCGGATGATGATCGAGGCCACCCGCGACGTGTTCACCACCCCGGTGGTGCGCGCCGCGCTGCCCGGCCTGGTCGCCGACATGACGGCCGATCCCGCGCTCAACGCGCGGGTGATGTCGAGATTCGTGGACTTGTTCACCGCGGTGCGGCTGCGGCTGCGTGAGGCGGTTGACCGGGGCGAAGCCCATCCCGATGTGGATCCGGACCGGTTGATCGAGTTGATCGGGGGAGCGACGATGCTGCGGATGCTGCTGCGCCCGGAAGAAGCGCTCGACGATGCGTGGGTGGAACAGACCACGGCCATCGTCGTGCACGGGGTGCGTCGATGACGGGCCGGCTCGCGGGGCGCGCCGCGATCGTCACCGGCGCCAGCCGCGGCCTGGGCCGGGCGATCGCGCTGGCGCTGGCCGCCGAGGGGGCCGCGGTGGCCGTCGGCGGGCGCACCGAAGAGGTCTGGGATGAGCGGCTGCCGGGAACCATCGGTGAGACGGTCGCCGACATCGAGGCGGCGGGCGGACGTGCCGTCGCGGTGCGGGCCGATTTGACCGACCGTGACGAGATCGGTTGGTGGCATCGGCGCGAGACGCGTTGGGCCCCATCGCGATTCTGGTCAACAATGCGGCCTTCACCGCGCCGGGACGCCCACCGGTGCCCGGCGCCGAGCCGCGCGCGAAACCCGCAAAGCCCAGCGGCGCCAAGCCCGGCTGGCCGGGGTTCGTCAGCACACCCTTGCACGCGTATCGCCGGCATTTCGACATCGCGGTCTTTGCGGCTTACGAGCTGATGCAAATGGTGTGCCCCGACATGATCGAGGCGGGTGGCGGCTCGATCATCAACATCACCTCGGTGGCGTCGCGACTGCCCGGTGACGGCCCCTACGCCGACCGCAGCGGCGGAGTGCTGCCCGGGTACGGCGGATCCAAGGCCGCGCTCGAGCATCTGACCCAGTGCGCGGCATTCGATCTCACCGACCACAACATCGCGGTCAACGCGCTCTCGCCGTCCAAACCGATCCTCACGCCGGGCCTCTCCTACTATGCCCGCAACTTCGACGACACCGCCTCGGCGGACGAATTCGCCCGCGCGGCAGTGGAATTGGCCCTTGTCGACCCTGCCAAGGTCACCGGACGCACCATCGGTCACCTGCAGGTGCTCGACGGCAGTTTCCGGCCGTTCGCGCTGGACTAAGCCGGGGTGGTGGCCGTGACCGCGTTGATGATCACGGCGTGCAGCTTGTGCCTCGGCCCCAGTCCTGGCCCTAGGGCCGTCTGACGTGCAAGTATGAGCAAAGCCAGTGCCGCAACGGCGGCAGGCAACCGGTTGAGTGGTGTGCCCCATGCCTGGTATGGACAAGCCGACAGGGCGGGTCGTGGCCCTGATCGTTCTCCTACTCGTGGTCGCGGCCGCCCTGCGCGGGTATCTCCCGGCTCCGCAGCATGCGGTCCGCAGCGAGTCGGGGGGCCGGGCGGCGATGGTGCTCGTGGTCGCGATTTTGGCGGCGATGCTGGCATTGGTCGCGATTGCGGTCGTCGCGCGGTTGCGGGACCCGCGTGCGCCCGCGCCGTCCGCGGGTGCACTGTCCGACATGCTGGGCACCGGAAGGGGCCGACCGAGTTGGCGCGTGTTGCTGATCGGCCTCGGGGTGATCGTGGTCTGGCTGCTGATCGTGATCCTGCTGACCCGCCTCGTGGGGCCTCACGGCATCGGGCCGGCGCCGTCGGCGTCCGAGACGGGGGCCCCGCCGCCGTCGCATGCGGGCTCGCCACCACCGCACCAGCAGCATCGGCAGCGGCCGCGCGACGGCTCGCAGAACATGCTCGGCGTGCTGCTCGCCAGCACGGCCGCGATGCTGTTGGTGACCGTCGCCGGAACGGTCGCCGCGGCGAGGCGACGGTGGCGCCCGGTGGCGCCCCGCATCGCCGACGAGCCGGCCGAACTCCCGGCGGCCGCGGCGCGTTCGAAGTCACTGGCGCGGGCGGCCGAGCGTGGACTGGCCGAGATGACGGACCTGCGCCGCGAACCGCGCGAGGCGATCATCGCGTGCTACGCCGCAATGGAACGCGAACTCGCACATGTTCCCGGCGCCGTGCCCCAGGACTTCGACACCCCGTCCGAGGTGTTGGCCCGTGCGGTCGAACACCATGCCCTGCACGCCGATAACGCAGTACAACTGGTGAACCTGTTCACCGAGGCGCGGTTCAGTCCGCACGTGATGAACGAAGGTCACCGCGACGTGGCCGTGCACGTGCTTCGCCTGGTCCTCGACGAACTGGGAGCGCGGAGCGCGGCATGAAAAAGACCACGGCCCTGGGTATTTTCCTCATCATCGGCATCGAGGTGCTGGCGCTGACGCAGCATGACCGCCGATTCGTGTTGGCTGCCTCCGGCATTGGGCTGGCCCTGGTGCTGCTCAGCATGCGGCGCACCCTGGGACGCGGGCACCAAACCGGGGCCGAGGCGGACGCCGACGACCTCGGGGATTCGTTGCGCCGCTGGCTTTCCACCACCGAGACGACGATCCGCTGGGCGGAGGCCACCCGGGCCGACTGGGATCGGCATCTGCGCCCGATGCTGGCCCGACGGTATGAAATCGCCACGGGCCAACGGCAAGCCAAGGATCCCGCGGCGTTCCACGCGACCGGTCGAATGCTCTTCGGTGTCGAATTGTGGGAATGGGTCAACCCCAACAACGTCATCCGCAACGGCGACCGCCAACCGGGGCCGGGCAGGGCGGCCTTGGAAGAGATCCTGCGAAAGTTGGAACAGGTATGACGGAAGGCGCGATTCAGACATGACGCTGCCGGCGGCAACCACGACCGCACACTGCGAGGCGATTCTCGACGAGATCGAACGCGTGGTGGTGGGAAAGCGCTCCGCGCTCAAGCTCATCCTCACCGCGGTTCTCGCCCGCGGCCACATCCTCATCGAGGACCTGCCGGGCCTCGGCAAGACGCTGATCGCGAGATCCTTCGCGGCCGCGCTGGGCCTGCAATTCACCCGTGTGCAGTTCACCCCCGATCTGTTGCCGGCGGACCTGCTCGGGTCGACGATCTACGACATGCAATCGGGCCGCTTCGCGTTCCGGCCCGGACCGATCTTCACCAACCTGTTGCTCGCCGACGAGATCAACCGCACGCCGCCGAAAACGCAGGCGGCGCTGCTGGAGGCGATGGCCGAACGCCAGGTCAGCATCGACGGCGAAACACACCAACTGTCAAGGCCTTTCATCGTGCTGGCCACCGACAACCCGATCGAGTACGAGGGCACGTACCCGCTGCCCGAGGCGCAGCTCGATCGGTTCGCGATCCGGCTCGAACTGCGGTATCTCAACGAGCGCGACGAGACCTCGATGTTGCGCCGTCGCCTCGAACGCGGGTCGGCCGAGCCGACGGTCAATCAGGTCGTGGACGCGCACGACCTGCTGGCGATGCGGGAATCGGTCGAGCAGGTGACCGTGCACGAAGACGTCCTGCATTACGTGGTCTCACTGGCCAACGCGACGCGGCACCATCCGCAGGTCGCGGTCGGCGCCAGCCCCCGCGCCGAACTCGATCTGGTGCAGCTCGCCCGCGCCCGCGCGCTGCTGCTCGGCCGCGACTACGTGATCCCCGAGGACGTCAAGGCACTCGCCACCGCGGCGGTCGCGCACCGCATCACCCTGCGCCCGGAAATGTGGGTGCGAAAGATCCAGGGAGCCGACGTCATCGGTGAGCTGTTGCACCGGCTGCCGGTACCGCGCACCGGCGCCAGCCCGCAGGAGACGGGATGAGTCCGGCGTGACGCAAAGCCACGGGGTCGAGTTCCACTGGCGTGCATCGGGATTGACGCGGGCGATCGCCACCTGCGCGGGGTTTGCGATGGCCGCGGCCGTCATCGGCGCCCGGTGGCAGCTGATCGCGTTCGCGGCGCCGCTGCTCGGCGTGCTGTGTTCGATCAGCTGGCAGCGGCCGGTGCCGGCAATTCGCGTGCACGGCGCGCCCGACGCGCAGCGATGCTTCGAAAACGAACAGGCGCACCTACGGGTGTGGATCACCGACGAAGAGGAAGGGCTGTCGGCCGTCCGGCTCACGATCCCGGACGTCGAGGGGATGGATCTCGAGATCCCCGATTCCGATGGGGGCCAGCAGATCACGGTCACGGCGACGGCGCAGCGGTGGGGCCGGTACTCGATCGCGGCCCGCCTCGACGCGACCGCCCGGGGTGGGCTGCTCACCGGCACGGCCCTCGTCGACGCCGCGGAGGTCATCGTGTTTCCGCTGACGCCGCCGCAGGCGACGCCCATCCCGCAGACCGAACTCCTCGACCGGCTGGGCGCACACCTGACCCGGCACATCGGCCCCGGCGTGGAATACGCCGACATTCGCCCCTACGTGCCCGGAGACCAACTGCGCGCGGTGAATTGGCCGGTGAGCGCGCGCCGCGGCCAGCTACATGTCACCGAGCGGTTGACCGACCGCGCGGCCGATGTGGTGGTGCTGATCGACGGGTACCGGCAGCCGGCGGGACCGGCGACCGCGGCGACCGAGCGGGTCGTGCGGGGCGCGGCGCAAGTGGTGCAGACCGCGTTGCGGCACGGTGATCGGGCCGGGATCGTCGCGCTCGGGGGCAACCGTCCGCGCTGGCTCGGCGCCGACATCGGGCAGCGCCAGTTTTATCGGGTGCTCGACACCGTGCTCGGCGCGGGCGACCGATTCGAACGCACCACCGGCACATTGGCGCCCCGCGCGGCGGTCCCGGCCGGGGCGATCGTCATCGCGTTCTCCACGCTGCTCGACACCGAATTCGCGCTCGCCCTCATCGATTTGCGGAAGCGGGGCCATGTCGTGTTGGCCGTGGACATCCTCGACAGTTCGCCCTTCGAGGACGACCAGGATCCGTTGGTCGATCGGATGTGGGCGCTGCAGCGCTCCGCGATGTATCGCGACATGGCCACCATCGGTGTGGACATCGTGTCGTGGCGAGGCGACAGCGGTCTCGAGCAGTCGATGGGTGTGCTGCCCGATCGCCGCCGCCGGGTGCGCGGGAGGCTTCGTGGATAGCGGTGGCACGGGGGCGCTGGCGCGGGTGGGGGCGCCCGCGTTCGCGACCGGGTTCGGTGTGCTCATGGTGGGGTTGGCGGCGGCCGGCGGTTCGCACGGGTTCGCGGTGGCCGCGTGGGTGGCGGCGCTGATTGGGGTCGCTGTGGGGACGGTCTTCCGTTCCGCCGCGACGGTTGCCGTGCTGCTGGCGGTCGCGACGGTCGTGCTGTCCGATCCGCCGCTCGTGTTCGTCGCGCTCTCCGGGTTGTGTGCGGCCGCCTACCTGGTGTGCCGCCATGCGGTCGGCGCGGCCGCCCCGGTGGTGCTGAGCAGCTGGCCGACGGCCGTTGCCGCCGTGGGGTTTACGTTCGCCGGCCTGGCCGCGACGTCGTTTCCGCTGCAGTTGCCGTGGCTGCCGCTGGCCGCCCCGCTGGGGGCGCTGGTGATCTACCTGTTGGCGATCCGGCCGTTCCTGGCCTGACCGCGGCCCCGACGCTTGCTCAGTGCAGCAGATGCGCGGCGTGATCGGCCAGGTCGAGCAGTGGCTGCGGGAAGATGCCCAGCACCACGGTGACCGCGGCGCAGACCGCGATCGCGGCCTTGCTCAGGATGCCCGGGGCCACCACGTGCGGGGTGTCCTCGGTTGCCTCGGTGAAGAACATCGACACGATCACCCGCACGTAGAAGTAGGCGGCGACGCCGCTGGCGACCACACCGACGATCACCAGGGGCGCGGCACCCCCCTGGGCAGCGGCCTTGAACACGGCGAGTTTACTGACGAACCCACTGGTCAGCGGGATGCCGGCGAAAGCCAATAAGAACATCGAAAACATCACGCCCACAATGGGTGAGCGCTGTCCCAGCCCGGCCCAGTGCGACAGCGCGGCGTCCTCGACACCGTCGTCGTCGCGGATCAGGCCCACGATGGCGAACGCGCCCACGGTGCTGAAGCTGTAGGCGAGCAAATAGAACAACGTGGAGGACAGGCCGGCGTGGTTGTCGGCGATGACGCCGGTGAGGATGAATCCGACGTGGGCGACCGACGAGTAGGCCAGCATCCGTTTGACGTCGGTCTGGTTCACCGCGGTGATGGTCCCCACCGCCATGGTCAGGATGGAAATCGCCCACAGCACCGGCCGCCACTGATCGTGCAGCGGCGGCAGCGCGACGTAGATCACCCGAAGCAGCGCACCGAAAGCCGCGACCTTGGTGGCCGCCGCCATGAACCCCGTGATGGGGGTGGGGGCGCCCTGATACACGTCGGGAATCCACGAGTGGAACGGCACGGCGCCGACCTTGAACAGCAGGCCGACCGACAGCAGCGCGACACCGACCAGCGCCAGCGAGCTGTCGCCGCGCGCGGCCAGCGCATCCCGGATACCGGTCAGCAGCAGCGTGCCGGTCGCGCCATACAGCAGCGCCACCCCGTAAAGGAAGAACGCCGACGAAAACGCGCCCAGCAGAAAGTACTTCATGGCCGCTTCCTGTGACAGCAGGCGGCGGTGACGGGCCAGGCCGCACATCAGGTACAGCGGCAGGGACAACACTTCCAGCGCGACGAACATGGTCAGCAGGTCATTGGACGCCGGGAAGACCATCATGCCGCCGACCGAGAGCATCGCCAGCGGGAAGAGCTCCGTCTGGGCGGCACCCGCCCGCTCGGCCGCCCGCTCGGCGTCGCTGTCGGGCACCGCGGACGCCTGCGGGGTGAACGAGTCCAGGCCTCCCGTGCCGCCGGAGCCGGCCGCGACCGAAACCCTGCTTTCCGCTTTGGTTTGGGTGCGTTCGGCGATGAAGATGACCGCCATCACCGCGACCAGCAGCACGGTGCCCTGCAGGTACAGCGTCGGCCGGTCGATGGCCATGGCGCCCAGCACCGCGGCCCGCCCGGAGCTCTTGATCGAGCGGCTCACGGCGATGACGGCGACGAACGCCGCGATCAAACCGCCGAGGGCAAGCGTCACTTGGCCGCTGTAGCGAATGCGCCTGGGCAGGAACGCTTCAGCGAGGACCCCCACCACGGCGATGCCGAACACGATGAGGGTGGGGGACAGCAGGAAGTACTGGATGCTGGGGGTGGGGAGGGTCATCGCGGTCCTTCAGCGGTCCGGGCTTCGGCTGGCCTGGGATTTCCCACCGGCACAGTCGGTTTGGGGTCGTGCTGGCCGATGGTGGTCATGGTGTTCTCGACGGCGGGATTGATGATGTCGAGCACGGGCTTGGGATAGATCCCGAGCACGAGCAGCAGCGCGATCAACGGTGCGACGACGACCAATTCGCGCGCCCTCAGGTCGCCGATCTTCTCGTTGCCGGCGGCCACCGGCCCGGTCATCACGCGCTGGTAGAGCCACAACATATATACGGCCGACAGCACCAGCGCGGTGACGCCGAATCCGGCGGCCAGCCAATACCGGTTGAAAGTCCCCAGCAGGACCAGGAATTCGCTGATGAACGGGGCCAGGCCGGGCAGTGACAGGGTGGCCATGGCCGAGACCAGGAAGGTACCCGCCAGGATGGGCGCCACCTTCTGCACGCCGCCGTAGTCGGCGATCGCCCGGCTGCCGTGCCGCGATATCAGGAAGCCGGCGATCAGGAAGACCGCCGCCGTGGACAGCCCGTGGTTGAGCATGTACAGCGTCGACCCGCTCTGGCCCTGGCTGGTCATCACGAAGATGCCCAGGATGATGAACCCGAAGTGCGAGATCGACGTGTAGGCGATCAGGCGCATGATGTCGGTCTGACCGATGGCGACGACCGCCCCGTAGACCACCCCGATGACCGCCAGCACGACGATCAGCGGACGGAAATACGTTGAGGCGTCGGGAAACAGCTGCAGGCAGTAGCGCAACATGCCGAAGGTGCCGACCTTGTCCATCACCGCCATCATCAGCACCGCGGTCGCCGGGGTGGCCTCGACCGCGGCGTCGGGCAGCCAGCGGTGGAACGGCCACAGCGGGGCCTTGATCGCGAACGCGAACATGAAGCCCAGGAACAGCGCCTTGAACACCGCGGAGTCCGCCCCGTAGCGTCCGGAGGCGACACCGGCGACGATCTCACGGAAGTCGAACGTGCCCGACCCGTGCTGCGAGGTCACCACGTACAGCCCGATCACCGCGGCCAGCATGATCAGCCCGCCGAACAGGTTGTACAGCAAGAACTTCACGGCCGCGCGTGAGCGGCCCGGCCCCCCGCCGAAGCCGCCGATCAGGAAGTACATCGGAATGAGCATCGCTTCGAAGAACACGTAGAACAGCAGCACGTCCAGCGCGATCACCGAGATCAGCACCATGGATTCGATGGCCAGCGTCAGCGCGATGTAGGCGTGCACACCGCGTGACGATTGCAAGCTCGGCGAAGCCGGGCGCAGCAGGTCGTCACCATCGTCTTGCGTGCGTTCGCCACCGTCGTTCCAGCCGGCCACCTGCAGCACCGGGATCAGCACCGCGGTCAGCAGCACCAGCACCACCGCGATGCCGTCCACGCCCAGGGTGTAGCCGGCGCCGAAAGCCGGGATCCACTGGTGCTTTTCGACGAACTGGTACGGCGCGCCCCCGGTTTTGAACCCGAGGGTGACGACGACCGCGACCGCGAGGGTCAGGACGCCGAAGATCAGTCCGGTCCACTTGGCGAGCTGTCGCAGCCCGGGCGGCATCAGGATGATCAGCACGGAGCCGGCGAGCGGGACCAGCCACAGCACGCTGAGCCACGGAACCGAATTCAGCGAGTTCACCACAGTTTCACCGCCAGGATCATCGCGACCACCAGCACGGCGCCCGTCAGCATGGACAATGCGTAGTTGCGGGCGAAGCCGGTTTGCAGTCCCCGCAGGCGATTTGACGTCTGGCTCACCAGCGCCGCCAGCGCGTTGACCGAGCCGTCGACGCCCGCGTTGTCGACTTCGACAAGCGCGTGGGTCAGTTGCGCGCCGGGGCGCATGAACACCTCCTCGTTGAAGGCATCGCCGTAGAAGTCCTTGCGGACGGCGGTCGTCAGGGGGGAGACCGACAGCGGAGCCACCCGGGGGATGGGCGCGGTGGCATAAAGCCGGTAGGCCACCGCGATCCCGACGACGACCACACCCAGCGCCAGGGCGCTGCTGACCCAGGCCGGGAAGGCGTGGGTCACTTCCTCGTGTTTCCCGACGACCGGCTCGAGCCAGCGCGCCAAGGTCCCGCCGACCGCCAGCAGGCCACCGGAGAACACCGAGCCGACCGCCAGCAGGATCATGGGCCACGTCATCAGGGCGGGCGCCTCGTGCGGGTGGGCGCCAGGACCCCAGCGCTTCTTACCGAAGAAGGTCATCAGCATCACGCGGGTCATGTAGAACGCGGTGACGCCCGCACCCAGCAGCGCCGCCCCGCCCAGCACGTAACCTCGAACGCCGCCGGCGGCCAGCGCCGCCTCGATGATGGCGTCCTTGGAGAAGTAACCCGCGAACGGCGGCACACCGATGATCGCCAGGTATCCCAGGCCGAACGTCGCGAACGTGATCGGCAGCGCCGCGCGCAGGCCGCCGTAGCGGCGCATGTCCTGTTCTTCGTCCATCGCGTGGATGACCGCGCCGGATCCGAGGAACAGCCCGGCCTTGAAGAACCCGTGGGTGAGCAGATGCATGATCGCGAACGCGTAGCCGGCCGGACCCAGGCCGGCGGCCAGCACCATGTAGCCGATCTGGCTCATCGTCGACGCCGCCAGCGCCCGCTTGATGTCGTCCTTGGCGCAGCCGATGAAGGCCCCGAGCAGCAACGTGACCGCACCCACGATGACCACTGCCAGTTGGGCGTCGGGCGACAGGTTGTACAGCGGGTTGGACCGCACGATCAGATACACCCCGGCGGTCACCATGGTGGCGGCGTGGATCAACGCGGACACCGGGGTGGGGCCCTCCATGGCGTCGCCCAGCCAGGCCTGCAGCGGTACCTGGGCGGACTTGGCGCAGGCGCCGAGCAGCAGCAACAATCCCATGGCGGTCAGCGCGCTGGAATTTTCAGGCCCCGTGGCCTTAGCCCCGGCGAACACCCCGGCGTAGGACAGCGTGCCGAAAGTGCTGAACATCAAGAACATTCCCAGCGCCAGCCCGGCGTCGCCGACCCGGTTCATCACGAAAGCCTTCTTGGCGGCCGTGGCCGCCGTCGGCTTGTGGTACCAGAACCCGATCAGCAGGTAGGACGCCAGGCCCACCCCTTCCCAGCCGACGTAGAGCACCACGTAGTTGTCGGCGACGACGAGTAGCAGCATCGAGGCGAGGAACAGGTTGAGGTAGCCGAAAAACCTTCGGCGGTCCGGGTCTTCGGCCATGTAGGCGACCGAATAGATGTGGATCAGCGAGCCGACCCCGGAGATCAGCAACACGAAACACACCGACAGCTGGTCGATCTGCATCCCCAGGTCGACCTGGAGCTGGCCGACCGGGATCCAGCTGAACACCTTTTGGTGGATGACGCGGTCGTCGGCGGCGCGGCCGAGCAACTCGCCCAGCAGGCTCAGGCCCAGGCCGAATGCCGCGAGGGCGGTAGCGCAGCCCAGCCAGTGCCCCCACCGGTCGGTGCGCCGCCCGCCGAACAGCAGGATCGTGGCACCCGCCAACGGCAGCGCCACCAGCAGCCAGGTGTATTGAGTCATCTTGGCGTCTTCAGCCTTTGAGTAGATTCGCGTCGTCGACGGACGCCGATTTGCGGGCACGGAAAATGGTCATGATGATGGCCAGGCCGATGACCACTTCGCAGGCGGCCACCACCATCGTGAAGAACGCGATCATTTGCCCGTCCAGGTGGCCGTGCATCCGCGCGAACGTGACGAACGCGAGGTTGACCGCGTTGAGCATCAGCTCGACGCACATGAACATGACGATGGCGTTGCGGCGCAACAACACGCCGGCGGCCCCGATGGTGAACAGCAGCGCCGAAAGGTACAGGTAATTCGCGGGATTCACGACGCACCGCCTTGTGACAAACTCGGGCTCCCCTCGGGGGACGGGGTCTTCTTGCCGTCGGCGCCGCGGCTCTGCAGCATCGGCGACACCGACAGCTTCGAGTACGAGCCGTCCGGCAGCAGCGCGGCCACGTCGACGGCGTTGTGGCGGGCGTAGACGCCGGGGCTGGGCAGCGGGGTGGGGTGGCCGCCGGGCTGGAATCGTTCCTGGGAGAGCTCTCGTTGTGTCTTGCGGCGCTCGAAGCGCTCGCGGTGCGCCAGCACCATGGCCCCGACCGCCGCCGTGATGAGCAGCGCGCTGGTGAGCTCGAACGCCCAGAGGTAGCGCGAAAAGATCAGCGCCGCCAGCCCTTCCACGTTGCCGGCGGCGTTCGCGGTGGTCAGTCCGGCGAAACCGCCCGTGGACACGTTGCCGATGGCGGCGATGAGCAGGATGCCGAACCCGACACCGGCGGCCACCGCGGCGACGCGCTGCCCCCGCAGCGTCTCCCGCAGCGATTCCGCCGAGTCCACGCCGATGAGCATCAGCACGAACAAAAACAGCATCATCACCGCGCCGGTGTAGACCACGACCTGAACGACGCCCAAGAACAACGCGTCCTGGATCATGTAGAACACCGCGAGGATGATCATCGTCATCGCCAGGAACATCGCCGAGTACACGGCGTTGACCGCCACCACGACGCCGAGCGCACCGAGCACGGCCAGCGCGCCCAGCACCCAGAACGTCACCGCTTCGCCGGTGGAGGTTCGGGTGATGGTGTCGTGGGCGAAGCTGGATGCCAGAACTGACGTGACGGCGTGGCCCGCGAAACCGGTCACCGGGAGTCCCCGGCGTGCCGGGTGTCCCGCAGCCCGTGCGCGGTCACGTTGCCCTGGTAGTAGTCCTTGTCGGTGGCGCCGTCGGTCCTGGGGTGCGGCGGCGCGAGCATGTCTTGCAGCAGCGGCGCCAGCAGCCGGTCCTTCTCATAGATCAGGTCGGCGCGGTTGTCGTCGGCCATCTCGTAGTCGTTGGTCATCGTCAGCGCCCGGGTCGGGCAGGCCTCGATGCACAGGCCGCAGCCGATGCAGCGCAGATAGTTGATCTGATACACCCGGCCGTAGCGTTCCCCGGGCGAATACCTGAGTTCCTCGGTGTTGTCGGCGCCCTCGACGTAGATCGCGTCCGCCGGGCACGCCCACGCGCACAGCTCGCAGCCGATGCATTTCTCCAGGCCGTCCGGATAACGGTTGAGCTGGTGACGGCCGTGGTAGCGCGGCATGACCGGGCCCGGCTTTTCGGGATACTCCTCGGTGACATTCTTTTTGAACATCGATCCGAACGTCACGCCGAATCCGGCGATGGCGTCCAAGAATTTAGCCACGTGCTTTCTCCTTGCTCGCAGCCGCCAACGACTTCTGGGTCGTCGCCGGCAGCGGCGGTGTCGGGAATACCGGTGTGGAGATCGATGCGGCGGGCAGTTTCTTCGCGTCGCGCCGCAGCTGGCGCTCCAACGCGCGAATACCCGGCGCGCTGAACGGTTTTCGCAGCAACAGCACCAGCGCCGTGGCGAACACGACGCTGCTGACCACCAGCACCGGGGTCCAGTGCGCATACCCCTGGTTGCGCAGCGTGCGGACCACCGCCGCGATCAGCACCCAGACCAGCGAGGCCGGGATCAGCAGCTTCCAGCCCAGTCCCATGAACTGGTCGTAGCGCAGCCGGGGCAGCGAGGCCCGCAGCCAGAAGTAGATGAACAAGAACGTCCACATCTTGGCGGTGAACCAGAGCACCGGCCACCACCCGGTGTTGGCGCCCGCCCACATGTTCAGTGGCCACGGCGCGTGCCAGCCACCGAAGAACAAGATGGTGGCGAGCGAGGAGACCGTCATCATGTTGACGTACTCGGCCAGCATGAACATCGCGAACTTCAGCGACGAGTACTCGGTGTGGAATCCCGCGACCAGTTCACCCTCGGCCTCGGGCAAATCGAATGGCGCCCGGTTGGTTTCACCGACCATCGAGATCAGATAGATCACGAACGACGGCAGCAGCAGGAACACGTACCAGACGTGGTCCTGCGCGGAGACGATCTGTGACGTCGACATGGAGCCGGCGTAGAGGAACACCGCCGCGAACGACAGCCCCATCGCCACCTCGTAGGAGATGACCTGGGCGGTGGAGCGCACCCCGCCCAGCAGTGGGTAGGTCGACCCGGATGCCCAGCCGCCCAACACGATTCCGTACACGCCGATCGCGGACAGCCCCAGGATGAACAGCACCGCGACCGGGAGGTCGGTCAGCTGCAGCGGCGTGCGGTGGCCGAACACCGACACCACGGGGCCGAACGGAATGAACGCGAACGCGGTGAACGCCGGGATCGTGGAGATGACCGGCGCCGCGAAGTAGACGAACTTGTCGACACCGCCGGGGGTGATGGTTTCCTTGAGCGCCAACTTGATTCCGTCGGCCAGGCTCTGCAGGACGCCCCAGGGGCCGGCGCGGTTGGGTCCGGGGCGCCGCTGCATCCAGCCGAGGATCTTGCGTTCGAGCAGAATCGCGACCAGCACGTTGAGCATGAGGAACACGAAGATCGCCAGCGCCTTGCCGAGCACCAGCCACCAGGTGTCGTGCCCGAAGGCGGTCAAGCCGGTAGTCACTTTCCCACTCCGATGTTCACTGTGCTGCCCAGGGTGACGCCGAGCTGGCGGTGCACCGCCGACGCCGACGAGTTCAGCGGGAGCCACACCACCCGGTCGGGCATGTCGGTGACGACCAGCGGCAGGCTGACGGATCCGCGTGACGTGCTGACGGTCACCGCGTCGCCGTCGGCGGCGCCGATCTCTGCGGCGGTC
The DNA here is from genome assembly GCF_976985675.1 of Mycobacterium sp. NTMscope_MAC_12. NCBI lineage: Bacteria > Bacillati > Actinomycetota > Actinomycetes > Mycobacteriales > Mycobacteriaceae > Mycobacterium > Mycobacterium sp. NTMscope_MAC_12. The sequence goes on along the minus strand of NZ_CDRJYY010000001.1, from coordinate 4,018,578 downwards.
TCCGCGGACAGCCGCACCACGGGTTTGCGCGCGGTTCCCGCCAGATGTGGCTCACCGTCTTGCATTCGGGCGTTGTCCAGCAACATCCGCCAGCCGGCCAACACCGCTTGTCCCGCGCCGGGCTGGACAGGGTCCGGGGCGGCGACGGCCGGGTTCGCGGCGCGCTTGCCGTCCCAGTGCCGTAGCGCGGCCATTTCCTGGCGGGCAGTGTCGACGTCCGACATTCCCAGATAGACGCCCATCTCGTCGGCCAGCGCGTCGAGCACCTGGTGGTCGGACTGTCCGGCCTGCTGGGCGGTGCCGCGCAGCGCGGCCTCGAACGGCCGGAAGCGGCCTTCCCAGTTGACGAACGCGCCAGCCTTCTGTGTCGTCGACGCGACGGGGAACACCACATCGGCGCGTTCGGTGACCGCGCTGTGCCGCACCTCCAGGCTGACCACGAAGCCGGCGCCGTCCAGCGCCGCCAGCACCGCTTGCGGGTCGGCGAAGTCGTCGGGCTCGACACCGCCCACCAGCAGCGCGCCCAGCGTTCCGTCGGTCGCGGCGCTCAGGATGCCGTGGACGTCACGCCCACGGCCGGAAGGCAATTCGGACACGTTCCACGCCTGCGCGACCTGGGCCCGGGCGGTGTCGTCGTCCACCGGGCGCCCGCCGGGCAGCAACCCGGGCAGCGCACCGGCGTCCAGCGCACCCCGCTCACCGGCCCGTCGCGGCACCCAGGCAAGGCGAGCGCCGGTGGTGTCGGCGAGCCGGGCCGCCGCGGACAATCCGCCGGGCACGGTGGCCAGACGTTCGCCGACCATGATGACCGCGCCCGGGGTGGACAGCAGGTCGCCCACCTCGCCGGTGGCCAGGCCGTCCAGCGCCGAGGCTTCGGCGCCGGGCACGGTCTTGATCAGCCGGCCGGACATCTTGTCCAACGCCCGGCTGGCGAACGGCGCCACCGCGAAGACCGGCAACCCGTGTTTGCGGGCAGCCTTGCGAAGCCGCAGGAACACGATGGGCGACTCGTCCTCGGGCTCGAACCCGACCAGCACGACCACCGGAGCCGATTCCAGGTCGGCGTAGCTGACGGCGATCGGCCTGCCGGCGATGCGCGCCGCCAAGAAGTCGGCCTCTTCGGCCGAGCTCGGGCGGGCCCGGAAGTCGATGTCGTTGCTGTCCAGGACGATTCGCGCGAACTTGGAGTATGCGTAGGCGTCCTCCAAGGTCGCCCGGCCGCCGACGAGCACCCCGGCGCGCCCGCGCGCGGCTTCGAGGCCCTGCGTCGCGACGGCGATCGCGTGCGACCACGACGCCGGTTGCAGCGAGCCGTCGGGATCGCGAACCAGGGGAGTGGTGATGACGTCGGGCTGGGTTGCGTAATTGAACGCCCACCGGCCCTTGTCGCAGTTCCACTCCTCGTTGACTTCCGGGTCGTCGCCGGCCAGCCGGCGCAGCACCTTGCCGCGGCGGTGATCGGTGCGCTGTGCGCACCCGGAGGCGCAGTGTTCGCAGACGCTCGGGCTGGAGACCAGATCGAAAGGTCGCGCCCGGAACCGGTAGGCGGTCCCGGTCAGCGCGCCCACCGGGCAGATCTGCACCGTGTTGCCCGAGAAGTACGAGTCGAACGGCTCATTGGCGTAGATGCCGACCTGCTGCAGCGCGCCCCGCTCCTGCATGTCGATGAAGGGGTCGCCGGCGATCTGTTCGGAGAATCGCGTGCAGCGCGCGCACAGGATGCAGCGCTCGCGGTCCAGCAGCACCTGCGAGGAGATGTTGATCGGCTTGGCGAAGGTGCGCTTGTCGTCGGTGAAGCGAGAATCGGCCCGCCCGTTGGACATTGCCTGGTTCTGCAGCGGGCATTCGCCGCCCTTGTCGCACATCGGGCAGTCGAGCGGATGGTTGATCAGCAGCAGCTCCATCACGCCGTGCTGCGCCTTGTCCGCGGCCTCGGAGGTGAGCTGGGTGCGTACCACCATGTCGTCGGTGGCCACGGTGGTGCACGAGGCCATCGGCTTGCGTTGGCCCTCGACCTCGACCAGGCACTGCCGGCAGGCGCCGACCGGCTCAAGCAGCGGGTGGTCGCAGAACCGCGGGATCTGGATGCCCATCAATTCGGCGGCCCGGATCACCAAAGTGCCCTTGGGAACGCTGATTTCGATGTCGTCGATGGTCAGCGTCACCATCTCCGGCGGGCGCACCTCGTCGCCGGTCTCGGTTTTGGCAAGGCTCGTCATCAGCTCGTCATGCCTTTCCGTTCGCCGTCAGCATGGAGTCTCGTGGATCGAACGGGCATCCGCCGCCCTCGACATGGGCGACGTACTCGTCGCGGAAGTACTGGATCGACGACATGACGGGGCTGGCGGCGCCATCGCCCAAGGCGCAGAACGCTTTACCCAAGATGGAGTCGGAAATGTCCAGCAGCTTGTCGAGGTCCTCGTGCGTGCCGGTGCCGGCCTCCAGCCGCTCGTAGATCTTGTCCAGCCAGAAGGTGCCCTCGCGGCACGGCGTGCATTTGCCGCATGATTCGTGCTTGTAGAAGTACGTCCAGCGCTGCACCGCACGCACCACGCAGGTGGTTTCGTCGAAGATCTCCAGCGCCTTGGTGCCCAGCATCGAGCCGGCGCCGCCCACGCCCTCGTAGTCCAGTGGGACGTCGAGATGCTCGTCGGTCAGCAGCGGGGTGGACGAGCCGCCGGGCGTCCAGAACTTGAGCCGGTGACCGGCCCGCACCCCGCCGGCGTAGGCGAGCAACTCCCGCAACGTGATTCCCAGCGGGGCCTCGTACTGCCCGGGGCGGGTGACGTGCCCGGACAGCGAATACAGCGTGAAGCCGGGGGACTTCTCGCTTCCCATCGAGCGGAACCAGTCCACGCCGTTGCCGATGATCGACGGCACGCTCGCGATGGTCTCGACGTTGTTGATCACCGTCGGGCAGCCGTACAGGCCGGCCACCGCGGGGAACGGCGGGCGCAGCCGCGGCTGGCCGCGTCGGCCCTCCAGCGAATCCAGCAGCGCGGTTTCCTCGCCGCAGATGTACGCACCGGCGCCGGCGTGCACCACCAGCTCCAGATCGAACCCCGAGCCGTTGATGTCGCGGCCCAGATAGCCCGCGGCGTAGGCCTCGGCCACCGCGTTCTGCAGGCGGCGCAGCACCGGCAGCACCTCGCCGCGCACATAGATGAACGCGTGGTTGGCCCGGATCGCGTAGGCGGCGATGATGACGCCCTCGACGAGGACGTGCGGTGTCGCCAGCATCAGCGGAATGTCTTTGCACGTACCAGGTTCGGACTCGTCGGCGTTGACCACCAGGTAGTGCGGTTTGGCGGCCGCGCCGGTGTCGCCCTGCGGGATGAACGACCACTTGGTCCCGGTCGAGAAGCCGGCGCCGCCGCGCCCACGCAGCCCGGAATCCTTCACCAACCCGATCACCGCGTCGGGCTCCATCCCCAGCGCCTTCTTCATCGCCTCGTAGCCGCCGTGGCGGCGGTAGGTCTGCAGCGTCCAGGACTCGGGGTCGTCCCAGAAGCGACTGAGCACCGGAGTGAGCGGCGTGGCGCCCGACGACTCGGAAGTGGTTGTCATTGCTGGCCTTCCGGCGCGCTGGGCGCAGCCATGCCGTGTTCCTTGGCTACCTTCAGGCCGGCCAGGGTCGCGGCACCGGCGCCGCCCTGCCCCTGGTCGGGCCGCTCGTCGGGCAAGCCGGCCAGGATGCGCGACGTCTCCCGGAAGGCGCACAGCGGCGCACCGCGGGTGGGGGGCTTGGGCTGACCGGAACGCAGCGAGTCGACGAGTTCGCGCGCCGACTCGCAGGTCTGGTTGTCGAAGAACTCCCAGTTCACCATCACCACGGGCGCGTAGTCGCAGGCGGCATTGCATTCGATGTGTTGCAGGGTGACCGATCCGTCGGGGGTCGTCTCGTCGTTGCCGATGCCCAGATGTTCTTTCAGGGCATCGAAAATGGCGTCGCCGCCCATGACGGCGCACAACGTGTTGGTGCAGACGCCCACCAGGTAATCGCCGGTGGGGCCGCGGCGATACATGGTGTAGAAGCTCGCCACCGCCGACACCTCGGCCCCGCTGAGTCCGAGCTGCTCGCCGCAGAACTCCAGGCCCGCCGGTGTCAGGTAGGAGTCCTGAGCCTGCACCAGGTGCAGCAACGGCAGCAGCGCCGAGCGCTTCTCGGGGTAGCGGCCCATGATCTCCTTGGCGTCGACCTCGAGCCGGGCCCGCACCTCGGGCGGATACGACGTGGGCGCGCCCTCGACCACGAACGCGTTGGGCTCGTCGGGCGGCGGGCCGAGCCGGAGGAAGACCGGCTGTCCCTGCGGGCCGGTCACCGGTCCACCCCGCCCATGACCGGGTCGATGCTGGCGACCGAGGTGATCAGGTCGGCGACCATCCCGCCCTCGCACATCGCGGCGACCGACTGCAGGTTGGTGAACGAGGGGTCTCGGTAATGCACCCGGTAGGGCCGGGTGCCGCCGTCGCTGACCATGTGCACGCCGAGTTCCCCGCGCGGCGACTCGACCGCGGTGTACACCTGGCCGGGAGGGACCCTGATGCCCTCGGTGACCAGTTTGAAGTGGTGGATCAGGGCCTCCATCGAGCCGCCCATGATCTTGGCGATGTGCTCCGGCGAGTTGCCCATGCCGTCGGGTCCCACCTTCAAGTCGGCCGGCCAGGCGATCTTGCGGTCCTCAACCATGGTCGGGCCCGGCTTCAACTTGTCCAGACACTGCTCGACGATCTTGATCGACTCCCACATCTCGTTCACACGAATCATGTAGCGCCCGTAAGCATCACACGTGTCCTCGGTGATTACGTCGAATTCGTAGTTTTCGTATCCGCAGTACGGTTCGCTCTTGCGCAGATCGTGTGGCAGCCCGGTGGCGCGCAGGATCGGTCCGGTGATGCCCAGCGCCATGCACCCGGTCAAATCCAGGTAGCCGACGTCCTGGGTGCGGGCCTTCCAGATGGCGTTCTCGTTGAGCAGACCGCTCATTTCGCGCAGCACTTGGCGCAGCGGCTCGAGGGCCTCGGCGATCTCGGTCTGCGCGTTGGGCGGCAGGTCTTGGGCCACGCCGCCGGGCCGGATGTAGCCGCTGTTCATCCGCAAGCCGGTGATCGATTCGAACAGGGTCAGGACGATCTCGCGGCCCCGGAAGCCGACGAACATCGGGGTCATGGCGCCCAGTTCCATGCCGCCGGTGGCCAGGGCCACCAGGTGCGACGAAATCCGGTTGAGCTCCATCATCAACACGCGGATGACGTCGACGCGCTCGGGTATCTGGTCGGTGATGCCGAGCAGTTTCTCCACACCCAGGCAGTAGGCGGTCTCGTTGAAAAACGGTGCGAGGTAATCCATCCGGGTCACGAAGGTGACGCCCTGGGTCCAGTAGCGGTATTCGAGGTTCTTTTCGATACCCGTGTGCAAATACCCGATCCCGCAGCGGGCGTCGGTGACCGTCTCGCCCTCGATCTCCAGGATCAGCCGCAGCACCCCGTGCGTGGACGGGTGCTGGGGACCCATGTTGACGACGATGCGTTCGCCGGGATCGGCATTGCGGGCGGCTTCGACGACCTTGTCCCAGTCCTGGCCGCCGGCGACCACGAGTGTCTCGCCGGCGCCGTCGTGCGTCGATTCTGTGGTGGTGCTCATCAGTTGTACGCTCTCCGCTCGTCGGGCGGGGGTATCTGTGCGCCTTTGTATTCGACGGGAATCCCGCCGAGGGGGTAGTCCTTGCGCTGCGGATGTCCGTGCCAGTCGTCGGGCATTTCGATGCGGGTCAGCGACGGGTGACCGTCGAAGATGATGCCGAAGAAGTCGTAGGTCTCCCGCTCGTGCCAGTCGGTGGTCGGATAGATGCCGAACAGCGACGGGATGTGTGGATCACCGTCGGGCGCAGACACTTCCAGGCGGACGCGGCGGTTATGCGTGATCGACTGCAGCGGGTACACCGCGTGCAGCTCGCGGCCCGCCTCGTGCGGGTAGTGCACCCCGCTGACCCCCAGGCACATTTCGAAACGCAGTTGCGGTTCGTCGCGAAGGCGCTGGGCGACCTGCGGCAGCGCCTCGCGGCGCACGTGCAGGGTGAGCTCGTCGCGGTACACCACGACTTTTTCTATCGCGTCGGTGAATTCGACGCCGCCCTTTTTCAGCGCCTCGGCCAGGCCGTCGACCAGCTCGTCGAAATAGCCGCCGTAGGGCCGCGGGCTGCTGCCCGGAAGCAGGACTTCGCGCACCAGCCGCCCGTAGCCGGACGTGTCACCGGAGCCCTTGACGCCGAACATGCCGCGGCGCACGTCGATGACTTCTTCGTCGGCGCCGCTGATTGCTTCTTTCGGGTCCTGGTCCGGCGAGCTCATCGCAGCAGTCCGCGCATCTCGATGGTGGGCCGGGCCGACAGCGCCGCCTGTTCGGCTTCGGCGATGGCGTCTTCGCGGTTGACGCCCAGCGGCATGTCCTGAATCTTCTCGTGCAGCTTCAGGATTGCGTACAGCAGCATCTCCGGTCGCGGCGGGCATCCGGGCAGGTAGATGTCCACCGGGACCACGTGATCCACGCCCTGGACCACCGCGTAGTTGTTGAACATTCCGCCCGACGACGCGCACACGCCCATGGCCAGCACCCATTTCGGCTCGGCCATCTGGTCATAGATCTGGCGCAGCACCGGTGCCATCTTCTGGCTGACCCGCCCGGCGACGATCATCAGATCGGCCTGCCGCGGGGTGGCCGAGAAGCGCTCCATGCCGAACCGCGCGATGTCGAATCTTGGCCCGGCGGTTGCCATCATCTCGATGGCGCAGCAGGCCAACCCGAACGTCGCCGGCCACAGCGAGTTCTTGCGGACGTAGCCCGCCACCTTCTCGACCGTGGACAGCAGAATCCCGCCGGGCAGCTGTTCCTCAAGACCCACGTCTTACCTCAATCCCACGTCAGGCCGCCGCGGCGCCACACATAGGCGTAGGCCACGAAAACCGTGAGCATGAACACCACCATTTCGACCAGAGCGAACGTGCCCAGCGCGTCGTAGCTGACCGCCCACGGATACAGGAACACGATCTCGATGTCGAAGACGATAAAAAGCATCGCGGTCAGGTAGTACTTCACCGGAAACCGCTGTCCCGCCGTCGCCTGTGGGCCGCTCACCGAGGTCGCGGTGGGTTCGATTCCACACTCGTAGGCCGCCATCTTCGACTTGTTGAAACGTGACGGGCCGGCCAGGCTCGCGATCACCACCGAGCCCACGGCAAAGGCGGCGGCAATCGCACCGAGCACCAGGATGGGTATGTAGACGTTCAATTCGCTCCATGATCCGTACGAGCCGCCTGCGGCGGCCAGGCGGTAACCGGGCTGCTGTGACGAACTGGGTCTGAAGCCCGTCACAGTGATCTTCAACATAGCGTCGCGGCGTGCGGTGCGCTTGCCCGGGGTGGGCGTTTTGCAGTATTGGGCCACCGCGCGCGTGCTGTGCTGCGCGAACTCGGGAGGCGACGCGTTCGGGACGCGCGCCGGGATCAACGGCGGGAGGCGGCGCCGACGCGGTCAGGACCGCCGCAGGCGGTCACCGGAGGGCAAAACCCGCGGCAGGGCGCGGCTTCGCGTGGGTCAGCGAACCGGGGTTCGCAGCAAATTGAGGACCGTGCGGCCCAGCAGGATGGGGTCGATGGGGTGCGGCACCGCGCCTTCGGCGCGCGACCAGGACGCCAACCACGCATCGTCGGGACGCCCGGTGAGCACGACCAGCGGCGGGCATGTCTCGAGTTCGTCCTTGAGCTGTTTCGCGATTCCCATGCCGCCCGTCGGGGTGGCTTCGCCGTCCAGGATGGCCAAGTCGATGCCGCCCTGGTCCATCGTCCGCACCACCATCGGGCCGGTCGCCACCTCGACGTAGCTCAACTCGGGCAAATCCGGGTGCAGCTGCTTGCCCAGCGCGCGCATCACCCGTTCGCGGGTGTGGGCGTTGCTGCTGTAGACGAGGATCCGCAGGGCGACGCTGGATTGGGGGGTGGAGTCGGCCACGGTGCAGATGCTACTGGGGTCGCCGCGGGTTTAGCGGGGTGCCCGCGGAAATCTCAATGCGATTCGCGCACGAAGATGGCCTCCGCCGCCGCGGTCACCGTGGAGCTCATCATGCCGAGCCGGTTCCAACCCAGGTCGAAACGGCCCCGATCGAGGGTGGTTTCGCCGGCGATCCGGATCGAGCCGTCGTCGAGCTCGGAGATCGTGACGGGCAGCGGCAGCTCCGCGGTGATGCCCTTGATGGTGAAGTTGGCCCGAACGTCGGCCGCCTTGCCCGTCGTCGGGTGCAGCGCGGTGACGACGACGCTGATCTCCCCGAACCGGTCGACGTCGAAGAAGTCGGGCGACCGCAGGTGTTTGTCGCGAAGGCCGATCCCGGTGTCCAGTGATGCGGCCCGGATGTCGACGCGCCCGAAAACCGCTCCCTGGCCGGTCAGTTGGCCGTCACCGGTGAAGTCGGTGAAGCGGCCTTTGACGTTCACCAGCCCCCACATGTTGCCGACCCTGAACGTGATGGCCGAGCGATCCGGAACCAGGTTCCACGCGCCGGCCATGTCGGGATCGTGAAGCAGTGTCTCCAAAGTCGTCATCGTCACCCCCATGCCTTGTGGCGAATCTAGCCTCAATCCATCAACGGCGCGATCCCGGCGGGATCGAAATATTCGTCGATGCGTTCGATGAGGCCGTGACTGCCCACCCTGATCACGATGCAGACCCGCAGCGAGATCGATTGCCCCGCATGCCCGGTGGCGTGCAGGACGTGCTGCTGGACGAAGCCTTGAGCCGAGCCGTCATCGAAGAACTGCCGGTCGAGAATCTCGTAGCGGCGCTGCGTGGTCGCGCCGATGAACCAGCCGATGACCCGCATCGCCCGGGCCTTGTCGTCTGTTTGGAGGGGGTCGCGGCGCGAGCCGACGCGCCACACCGCGATGTCGTCGCTCCACATCGCCTCGACCGCCGCGACATCGCTTCGCTCGATCGCGGTGAACAGGCGGTTGGCGGCCTCGACGACCGTTTCTGCGCGGGAAGCGGGCATGGCACGGCTCCTATTCGCTGTCGTATCCGGGGTGGGCGACGGCGAGCCGGCGCCGTACCAGGGTTCGCAGGCAGGCCGTGACGTCGGCCGCTCGGGCGTCCATCTCGCCGGACCGGATCGCGGCGGCAAGCTGTTCCTCGTCGGCGACGCCCAACCCGGACAGCGCCGCGCGGGATTCGGCCTCGTTGTCGTCGAGCAGTTCGCGCTCGACGATGCGCAACGCGTTGGCCGCCACCCTGGCGTGAAAGTTGACCTGGCCGTCGGTCGCCGACCGCACGTCGGTCTCCAGGAATTCGGCCACCGCGGCCACGAGTTCGGCCGCCAGCGGGCGGCCGTGCGCGCCGATCACGGCGCGGCCCGGCCCCGATTGCCCGCCTCCTCCTCGCGCCGCCGCGCGGCGCGCATCGTCGGCGGGCGCGAGCAGGCTGAGCAGGTCCCACTCCGTCTCGCAGACGCGCCGCCCGATGGTGGCCAGCTCGACCGAACGGTGCTGGCCGCTCAGATGCCGTTCCGCCTGGAATCGGCAGATGACACCCCAGCGCAGCGTGGCCAGCACCAGCCACCAGTGAAACGCCACCCGGTCGACGGTAGTTGCGCTGGCCTGCTCGTAGGCCCGCAGGAAGCTCTCGATGCTGCCGAGGCCGCCGGCGCCGAGGCCGGCCGGGGCGCCGAATCGCCAGGCCCGGATGCAGAACCACGCCAGGTCTTCGTACGCCTGGCCGACGTGCACGAGCTCCCAATCCAGCACCGCGGCAAGGTTCGATCCGTCGACGATGAGGTTGCCCATCCGGAAGTCGCCGTGCACCAGCACCGTCGGCGACGGTTCGGGCCGGTGGGCGCCCAGCCAGCGAAACGCCCATTCGAAGGTGGCGGTGGTGTCGCCCATGTCGTCGAGGCGCTGGCGCCATTCGTCGAGTTGGTCCTCGTGGGTGATCCCGGCAACGTGGGGGTCGGCGCGGTGAATGGCGGCCGCCGCCCGCGCGCACTGCTGCAGCAATCGGGCGCGGCCCGCCTGCCCGTCGGCGGCGTCGAGCTGGCGTTGGATGCGCCGCACGATGGTCTCGCCCTTGATCTCGTCGCAGATCAGAAACGGATTGCCCAGTGCGGCAGGCGAATTGTCGGCGATCAGGACGTGGGGGACCGGCGCGCCCGCGGCCGCGGCGGCGGCCTGTGACCGGGCCTCGAGTTCCATGCCGGCATGCACGTCGTCGGGCGGCCCGGTGCGAAAGATCAGCGAGCGGCGTTGCCCGCCGGTGACGGCCTCGAAAGCCCAGGTGGTCCGGCTGGCGCCGCCCGTCAGCGCGCGCAGGTTCTCGACCGCCGTGTCGGCGCCGATGGCCGACGTGAGCACGGCGGCGAGTTTGGCCGTCAGCTCGGCCGTCTCGTCGTGCATCATTTTCGGCCGAATTTGAACAGCCGCTGCGCCACCCGGCGAATCTGGATCTCTTCGGCGCCCTCGGTGATCCGGTAACGACGGTGGTGTCGGTAGATGTGCTCGAACGGTTCGTGCCGGCTGTACCCGAGCCCGCCGAAGATCTGCATGGCGCGATCGGCGGCGTCGCAGACCAGCCGGTTGGCGCGGTAATTCGCCATCGACACCTTGTCGGAGACCTCCATGTGGTGGTCGCGGTCCAAATGCCAGGCGGCGTATTGGACCAGCAGGCGCACCATCTGCGCCTCGGTCTGCAATTCGGCCAGCGGCCATTGCACGGCCTGGTTGACCGACAGCGGCTTGCCGAACACCGTTCGGCCGCCGGCGTATTCCGCGGCGCGGTCGATGCAGTACTGCGCGGCGCCCAGGCTGCTGGCGGCCTGTCGAATCCTGTTCTCGTGCAGGAAGGTTTGCGCCACCTCCAGGCCGCGATCCACCTCGCCGAGCACCGCGTCCGCGGGCACCCGAACGTCGGTCAGCTCGACCTCGCCGTGGTCGGTGGGCATGTTGAACGTCCACCAGTAGTAGGGAACGTTGAATCCGGGTGTATCGGTCGGCACCAGGAACGCCGTGATGCCGCGCGCGCCCCCGGGCTCACCGGAGGTGCGTGCGAAGACCAGATCGTGGGTTGCGCGGTGCACGCCGGTGTTGAATCGCTTGGAGCCGTTGATCACCCAGCTGTCGCCGTCACGTTCGGCGCGTGTTTCGAGCCAGGTGGCGTCCGAGCCGTGCTTCGGCTCGGTCAGCCCGAACGCCATCGAACGCTCCCCGGTGATCAGCGCCTCCGACCACACCCGGCGCTGCTCATCGGTGCCGAAGCGCTCCATCATGATCACCTGCGGGAAATTCCCGACGATCGACGACTCGTTCTGCAGATCGTTGTGCAGGCCAAGGCCCTTGTGCGCCAGGTGTTCCCGGATGACGGCCATGTCGACGTTGCTGCCGTCACGGCCGCCCAGCGAGGCCGGCAAGCCGTAGCGCAGCCAGCCCGCCCTGTCGGCGCGCCTGCGCATCTCGGCGAGCAGGTCCTCCCACTCGCGGGTCGGGATGCCGTCGTTGTCCCAATCGGTGCGCGCGTGCTCGCGGCGCTGGTCGAAATACTGGATGTTCTCGCGTTCCAGCGGTTTGATCTCCGCCTCGATGAACTCGTCCATCTCGGCGAGCACACCCGGAAGGTGTTCGGGCAGCGTGAAATCCACAAGTATCTCCTTACGCGCCGTACAGAGTTTTCTTCCAGATCGTCGACAGGGTGGCGATGGCGTCCTTGTCGCTGATCTTGATGCCGAGGTTGGAGGGGCCGACGAAGACGGTGGTGAAGTTCTCGAAGAGCAAGGCGATGGCCGCCGCGGTGTGCTGGGGATGCAGCTCGGCGCCGTATCCCTGATCCTGGGCGCGGCGCACCGAGGCCGCCACGAGATCCATGCCGAAGCGCCGGAATTCGTTTTGCACGGCGGCGAAGCGCTGCTGGGTGGCGGCCAGCTGGGCCACCGCGATCATGATGCCGATGTTCTGTTTGAACATGTTCCAGTAACCGGTGACCACCGAGGTGAAGAACGCGTCGTCGTCGGGGGAGTCCGGCAGGTGAACGCTCAACCCCGACGGTGTGACCACCTCATGCAGGAACGATTCCGCCAGCGCCGCCAACAAATCTTCCTTGTCGGTGAAGTAGCGGTAGAACACCGCCGGCGATTTCCCGGCGGCCGACGTGATGTCGGCCAACGTGGTGCCGTGAAAGCCCCGTTCGGCGAACAGCTTACGGGCGGCCTGCTCGAGGGCCTGCCTGGTTTGGCGGCCTTTGGCGGTCAGCTCGCGGGTTGCCTCCGGGGCGGACATCAGTTCCCCCGCACTCAATGTCTCGGTCGGTCGCCGGCGCGCAACAGGGCGCTCGGCAGATCGTGGCCCACCAACGACTTCGCCACGGCGGCCGCGGCGATGGCGGCATCCAGGTCGACGTCGACGCCGATACCGCTGTCGCGCAGCAGGTACACCAGATCCTCGGTGGCGATGTTGCCCGTTGCGCCCGGCGCGAAGGGGCAGCCGCCCAGGCCGCCGACCGAGGCGTCGAGCCGGGTCACCCCGGAGCTGACCGCCGCGTACGCGCTGGCCAGCCCGGAGCCGCGGGTGTTGTGGAAATGACCGCCCAGCGGCATGTCCCCGATCACCGGACGCAGTTGGGCGATCAGCGAACTCACGCGGCCCGGGGTGGCGGTGCCGATCGTGTCGGCGATCGACAGACGGTCGACTCCGCGCTCGCGCGCGGCCGCGGCGATGTCGAGCACCCGCTGCGGCGGGGTGGGGCCTTCGAACGGCGAATCCCACGCGGTGGCGATCACCACTTCGACGCTGACCCGGGGGGCGGGGCCGTCGTGCGCGATGGCGACGATCTCGTCGATCGCCTTGGTGGCCTCGGCGCTGGTGCGCCCGACATTGGCCTGGCTGAACGTGTCGTCGGCGGCCACCACGTACTCGATGGAGCGCAGTCCCGCGGCGACGGCCCGCTTGGCCCCGTTGGGGCTGGCGACCAGCGCGGAGAATTCGATGTCGGGGTAGTCGTGCAGATGGGCGGCGAGCTCGGCGGCGTCGGCCATCGACGGCACCTTCGTCGGGGAGACGAACGCGGTGGCCTCCACCTCGCGGACCCCGGTGGCCGCGACCGCGGCCAGCAGTTCGAGCTTGGCCGGCAACGGGATTGGCGTCTCGATCTGTAGGCCGTCGCGCAGAGAGACCTCGCGAATATCGACGTGCTGGGCGGTCACAGTACCTCCTCGGCGCGCAGCTCCTCGAGCTCCTCGGCGGTCCTGCCCAGCAACCCGGTGTAGACGTCGTCATTGTGCTCGCCGGGTCGCGCGGGACCGGCGTTGCGCAGCCGGCCCGGAGATTCCGAGAGCACGGGAACAATGCCGGGCCCGAGGACATTGCGTTGCAGCCGCTGGTCGTAGTGCTCGATCAGCATGTCGCGGGCCCGCAGCTGCGGGTCGTTGACGACCTCGGCGACCGTGTTGATCGGCCCCGCGATCACGCCTGCCGCGGAAAGGGTTTCGATGATCTCGCCGGGTTGGCGTTCGGCGGCCCAGCAGCCGATGATGTTGTCGAGCTCGTCCTGGTTGCGGCCGCGTGCGACGTGCGTGGCGAACCGGTCGTCGGTGGCCAGCTCCGGGCGCCCCATGGCCTTGCACAGCCGGGCGAAGACGGTGTCCTGGTTGGCGGCGATCACCACCCACGAGCCGTCGGCGCTGCGGTAGATGTTGGACGGGGCGATGCCCTCCAGCCGGGTGCCCGACGGTCCCCGCACCACACCGCCGACGTCGTAGTCGGGGATCGTGGATTCCTGGACGGCCAAACAGGATTCGGTGAGCGCGACGTCGACCACCTGGCCGCGCCCGGTGATGCTGCGGCGGTACAGCGCGGCAAGCGCGCCCTGGGCGCCGAACATGCCGGCCAGGCTGTCCCCGAGCGAGAGCGCCAGCCGCGGTGGCGGGCCGCCGGGGAAACCGTTGAGGTGTCGCAGTCCGCTGGCCGCCTCGGCGACCGAGGCGTAGCCGGCCTTGGAGGCGTCGGGTCCGGTCTGCCCGTAGCCGGACACGCGCACCAGGATGATGCCCGGATTGCGTTGACTGAGCACGTCGTAGCCGAGGTTCCATTTTTCCAGGGTGCCGGGGCGGAAGTTCTCCACCACGATGTCGGATTTCTCGACGAGCTCACAGAACAGTTCGCGGCCCCGGGGGTGGCGCAGGTCGAGGGTGATGGCCCTCTTGTTGCGCGCATGCACCGTCCAAAAGACGTGCTGCCCATCGACTTCGGCCTGGCCCCAGGTGCGCAATGGGTCCGGGGCCTTGGGCAGTTCCACCTTGATGACGTCGGCCCCCATGTCGCCCAGCAGGCGGCCGGCGAAGGGGCCGGCGATCAACGTGCCGAGTTCGAGGACCCGGACGCCGTCGAGCGGACCCGCTACATCGATGCGCCGCTCTCCCCCGCAAGCGGGAGGTGCCCCCGCCTCATCGCTGCGCTCTGCATCGTCGCCGGCGGAAGTCACTCGGCGCTCACGAAGTCGTGCCGGACCAGCCAGTCGGTGACGATGGTGACGGCCGTGCGCAACGCCTCGCGCTGGTCGGGTCCGGCGTAATAGTGTGTGGCGCCGGGAATTTCGTGCATCTCCTTGTCGGGGTGCCCGATCGCTTGGAAGAGCCGCCGGGTGTGGCTGGGCGTGCAGGCATCATCGGCGAGGTTACCGATCACCAGCGCCGGGATCGCGATGTCGGGCCCGCAGGTGACCGCGTCGCCGCGGGCGTCGTCGTAGCTCCACTGCGAGAGCCAGCCGCGCAACGTGGAGAATCGGGCCAACCCGACGGGGCTCATGTTCACCACTTGAGGATCCCCCAGGTAGCACGTCCCCGGGGCGCGTTCGTTGGGATCGACGGTCGGGTCCAGCCACCGCGGGTCGGCCATGGTGCCGTGCACGACGAACCCGAACTCGTCGTCCGGCCGGCCGGCGGCCTTCAGCTCGGCCAGTTTTTCCATGACCCACGCGGTGATACGACGGTTGCGGTCGATCTGCGCCTGCCGGTACCGGGCCAGGAATTCTTGGCTGTAGGGCGGCTGGTTCGGATTGTCGGGGTTGTACAGGTCAAGCTCGGGATCGCGCTGGGTGGGGTCGGATTCGTCGAGGATCGACGCGTCCAGCCATTCGGTCAGCGTGCCGTGCCGGCTGATGTGCGCGGCCAGCAGCATGATGCCGTCGGCCGGGGGCAGGTCGAGTTTGGTCAGGTCGGGTCCGTCACCGGTCGGGCTGGACGTGATGGTCGGATTCTGCGCCTGCTGCTGGTAGAACACCGACAGTGAACCGCCGCCGCTCCATCCGGCGAGCACCACCTTGGAGTAGCCCAGGCGTTTCTTGGCGTCCTTGATGCACTCGCCGAGATCCTCGACCACCTTCTCCATCAGCAGCGCCGAGTCGGTGCCGCGGAAGCGGCTGTTGCAGTAGATGACGTGATGACCGGCCCGGGCCAGGGCATTGATCATCGGCAGGTAGGCGCCGCCGCCGATCGGGTGCATGAACACCAGCACCGTGTCCGACGGCTTGTCCTTCGGCTTGAGCAGGTAGCTTTCCAGCACGGTGATCTCGGCCAGGCCGCCGTAGACGTCCCGGACACCCGAATTGTTCTGGAAGGCAACGAGATAGGGGATGCGGTCGTACTCGTGCTTAACGGCGCGGGTCATCAATGTTGTCCTAGGTCGTGGGCCAGTACCTCGGCCGACGGGGTCAGCCGCCGGCGGGTGTCGATGGCGATCACCTGCCAGTCGACGCGGGAGTACTCGTCGAACTTGCGGCGCGCCCGCTCGCGCGCCTTCTCCGGTGCGCCGTGGTGAACCCCTTGCGGCGCATGCGAAATCAGGCCGGGCGGCATCGGGATGCCATAGAGCGAGCCACCGTGGAAGAAGGCGATCTCGTCGTAGTCGACGTTGCGGTGATACCACGGTGTGCGCTCGGTGCCCGGGATGCCTTCGGCGGGCTTGGGCAGGAAGTTCATCACGTAGACGCCGGTGGCTTGCATGAACAGGTGCACGGTCGGCGGCAGGTGGACGCTGTCGGAGGTGACGACGTTGTAGTCGGCGATGTTGAACGTGAACGCGAAGTTGTCACCGCGCCATCCCTCGACGTCGAGCGGATTATGTTGGTAGAACAGCGTTGTCGGGCCGCCATCATGGATGAGCCGGACCTCGTACTCGCCGCCGGAATCGCCCTCGTCGGCGGGGGCCGGCTCGGGGATGACCACCTGCGACGGGTCGAAGGGGAAGTGGCGGCCCAGCGCGCCGGGTGGCGGTATCCGAAACTCGTCGCTGGCCTCGATCATCAGCATCGTCGTCGCGGTGTCGGGCAGCTGGCGCCAGGTGCATGCCTTCGGGATGTACAGCCAGTCGCCCTCCCGGTAGCGCAGCGGCCCGAACTCGGTCTCGGCCAGGCCGCTGCCCTGGTGAACGAAGCACAGCAGGTCGCCGTCGACGTGACGGGCATAGAACGGCATCGGCTCTTGGCGGCGGCTCAACAGAATTCGGCAGTCGTCGTTGCTGAACATCAGCAGCGGCCCGCCGCCCGCGTCCGTGGCGTCAGCCGGCTTGAGCTCACTGGACAGCACGTCGAGGGGGCGCAGCGGGCCGACCGATCGGTAGGCGGTGGGATCGTTGCGCCGATAGAGGTTGGCGGTGCGGCCGGTGAATCCGCCGCGGCCCAGCTCGTCGTCCTTGAGCCCGTCGAGGTCGGCATGCAGGCGGCGTGGCGTTCGGCCTTTCCGCAGGTGCACAAAGGATTCCATGGACGGCTCCTCCGATGGGCCAAGCTCGGCGGTCACAAAACTGAAAGTGACATTACTTTTTGTTTTGGTCGGACACAAGGGCGGCATCGGCGTTGTCGCGAGGCCGTCGTCGTCCCCGTCCCGCGTGAGTCACAGTCGCCACAGGCGTCTCCGTCAACCCCGGACGCGCAGCACGACCTTGCCCTTGGCGGTGCGGTTCTCCAGCGAGGCGACCGCGGCCGCGGCCTCCGCCAGCGGATAGGTCGCCGGCTCGGGCGGGGCCAGCTCCCCGGAGGTGAGCAGCCGCTCGAGTCCGGCCCACTGCTCGGCCAGCGCGCCCGGATGCGTCCCCGCCCACGCGCCCCAACCGACGCCGACAACGTCAATGTTGTTGAGCAGCAATCGGTTGACCTTGACGGTGGGGATTTCCCCGCCGGTGAATCCGACGACCAGAAGCCGTCCGCCGGGGGCGAGCGAGCGCAGGGAATCCGTGAACCGGTCACCGCCGACCGGATCGACGACGATGTCGACGCCGCGGCCGTGGGTCAACTCCTTGACCGCGTCCTTGAACCCGTCGGCCAGCACCACGTCCGTCGCGCCGGCGGCCGTGGCGATGTCGGCCTTGTCCTGCGTGCTGACGACGGCGATGGTGCGCGAGGCCCCCAGCGCCGGCGCCAGCCGCAGCGCCGAGGTCCCGATGCCGCCGGCCGCGCCGTGGACGAGCACCGTCTCACCGCGCTGCAGCCGGCCCCGCACGGTGAGCGAGAAGTACACGGTGAGGTCATTGAAGAGCAGGCCGGCGCCGGCCTCGAAGCTCACGTTGTCGGGCAGCTTGAACACCCGGTCCGGGGCCAAGATCGCGACCTCGGCCATGCCGCCGGACAGCATCGTGAGGCCGACGACCCGGTCGCCGGGACGCACGTGCGCGCCCTCGGGCGCCGAGCGGACCACGCCGGCGATCTCGGCGCCGAGCACGAACGGCAACTCCGGGCGGTATTGGTACAGGCCGCGGGTGAGCAGCGCGTCCGGGAACGCCACCCCGGCGGCGTGCACGTCGACGACGACCCCGTCGCCCGTCGGTTCGTCGATGTCGGCCAACTCGACCGCGTCTGGACCATCGAGCCGAGTCACCCGTACCGCGCGCATGCCAGCAGAGCCTACTGCCGGCTCAAAAACCGCCCGCGACCCGCACCACGGCCCGGCCGGAGAACTTGCCGGCGCGCACCTGATCGATCACCCCGACGACGTCCTTCACGTCGACATCGCTCACCAGCGAGTCGAGGTGACGCGGCCGCAACGAATCACCCAGCCGGCCCCACAGCGCGCGCCGCCGCCCGATGGGCATCAGCACCGAGTCCATTCCCAGCAGCGCGACACCGCGCAGGATGAACGGCATCACCGTGGTGTGCAGGGCCGGACCCCCGGTGAGACCGCTGGCCGCCACCGCGCCGCCGTAGTCGATGGTGCTGAGCACGTCGGCGAGCGTCGCCCCACCCACACAATCCACCCCGCCGGCCCAGCGCGCCTTGCCGAGCGCGCGCGGCTTGGCGTCGGGATCGGCGGGCAGGCGGCCGATAACCTCCGCGGCGCCAAGGGCTTTCAGCCGCTCGGCGGCGTCGGCCTTTCCGGTCGAGGCGACGACGCGGTACCCGGCGGCCGCCAGCAGGTCCACGCTGACCGAGCCGACTCCGCCGGTGGCCCCGGTGACCACGATGGCGCCGGCGTCGGGCGCAATGCCCCAGTCGATCAGCGCCTGCACGCTCATCGCCGCGGTGAAGCCCGCGGTTCCGATCGCCGCGCCCTCGTGTGGACTCAATGCGCCGAGCGCCACCACCTGGTCGGCCGGTAACCGTGCGTATTCGGCGTAGCCGCCGTGGTGGCCGGTGCCGATCAAATAGCCGTGGGCCAGCACGTTGTCGCCGACGGCGAAGTCGGCCGACGTCGACTCCACGACCTCGCCGGTCAGGTCGATGCCGGGGACGACCGGATAGTTGCGCACCACGCCGCCGCCGGGCGTCAAGGCCAGGGCGTCTTTGTAGTTGACGCTCGAATACAGGACCCGGATCGTCACGTCCCCGGGCGGCAGGTCGTCGGGACGAAGTGTCTCGACCGATGCGGTGATCCGGTCACCATGTTGGCGCGCGACAAGCGCGTGAAACGTGTCCATTCCTCGACGCTAACCTCACCGCGTGAAAACCCGCGAGTGGGCTGAACGCGGGCGCTACCTGAGCTCGGCCGACGACAGGCCGAGCAATCGGCGGGCGACCACCAGCTGCTGGATCTGTTGGGTGCCCTCGAAGATGTCCAGGATCTTGGAGTCGCGCGCCCACTTCTCCAGCAGGGTCTGCTCGGAATAACCTGCGGTGCCGGCCAATTCGACGGACTTGAGGGTGACGTCGGTGACCATCCGGCCGGCCTTGGCCTTGCTCATCGACGCTTCTTTGGAGTTGGGGATCTTGTTGTCGGCCTGCCAGGCCGCCCGCAACGACAGCAGGTAGCTGGCCTCCCAGTCGGCTTCCATCCGCAAGAACTCCGCCGCCGCAGCGCTCTGGGCGTGCGACGGCCGGTCGTAGGAGATCTCCACGCCGGCGTCGGTGAGGATCTTGCGAATTTCCTCCAGGGCCGCGCGGCCCACCCCAACGGCCATGGCGGCGACGATAGGGCGGGTGTTGTCGAAGGTCTCCATGACACCGGCAAAGCCCTTGCCGACCTCGATTTCGGGATTGCCGAGCAAGTTTTCCTTCGGGATGCGGACATTGTCGAACCGGATGGCGGCGGTGTCGGAACCCTTGATGCCCAGCTTGTGCTCGAGCCGCTCGACCGTGACCCCGGGGTGCTCGCGCGGCACGACGAACGACTTGATCGCCGCGCGGCCCTGTGACTTGTCCAGCGTCGCCCACACCACGATGTGGGTGGCGCGCGACCCGGCGGTGACGAAGATCTTCTCGCCGTTGATCACGTACTCGTCGCCGTCCAGGGTGGCGGTCGTCGCGACCGCCGCCGAGTCCGACCCGAAGCCGGGTTCGGTGATCGCCATCGCCGCCCAGACCTTGCCGAGGCGTTGCAGCTGCTCGTCGTTGGCGACCGCGGAAATGGCGGCGTTGCCCAGCCCCTGGTAAGGGACCGAGAGCATCATCGCGAGGTCGCCCCAGCTGGCTTCCAGCGTCTGGAGCAGTGCGGCCATGTTGGCGCCGTTGTGGTTCTTGTCCCGCTCTTCGTCCTCGCCGCCCAGTGCGTTCGCCCCGGCGAATTCGAATGACTCCGAAGCGCCTTCGAAGAGGCTGAACAGGGTGTCGAGCTCGACCGGGTACGCGTGCTCCTTGAGGTCGTACTTGCGGGCGATCGGCCGCATCAACTCAGCGGCGCCCTGATGCGTCTTGGTCGTCACCGCTTGCATCTTGCGGGGAAGTTCCAGATTGATTGCCATGATTGAACTTTCAGCTCGAATGGGTTAACGACTTAGATGACTGCTAGATGACCACGACACCCTCGGCGACGCCGATGGCCCGCAGGTCGCGGTACCAACGCTCGACCGGGTGCTCCTTGGTGTAGCCGTGGCCGCCGAGCAGCTGAACACCGTCCAGTCCGATCTGCATGCCCTTGTCGGCGCCGAGCCGCTTGGCCAGCGCCGCCTCGCGGATGAACGGCAGGCCCTGCTCGGCGCGTGCCGCGCCGCGCCAGGTGATCAGCCGCAGCCCGTCCAATTCGATGGCGATGTTGGCGCACATGAAGGCCACCGCCTGGCGATGCGCGATCGGCTCGCCGAAGGCCTCGCGTTCCTTCACGTAGGGGACGACGTAGTCGAGGACGGCGTGCGACGTGCCGACCGTCAGCGCCGCCCAGCCCAGCCGGGACAGCGCGATCGCCTCGGAGTAATCCTGATCCGACGCGTCGTCCTCGCCGAGCCGCGCGCCCAGCGGGACCGACACCCCGGAGAGCTCGACGTGGCCCAGGGCCGCCGCGCGGAGCCCCATGCTGGGGTCGGCTTTCACGGTGAGGCCTTTCGCCGACGATTCGACGATGAACAGGGCCGGCTTGCCGTCGAGCTGGGCGCCGACGATGAAAAGCTCGGCGTCGGCCGCGGCCGGCACCAACGACTTCACCCCGTCGAGGCGGTAGCCACTCGGGGTGCGCACCGCGGTCGTCTTCAGCCGGGTGGGGTCGAAGAGCGGTTGCGGTTCGGCGATGGCCACGCAGGCCTGCGGTACGTTCTCGCCGGCGAACTCCGGCAGGTAGGTGGCCTGCTGATCGGCGCTGCCCCAATGGGTCAGCGCGGAGGCCACGCCTCCCGGCGCCAGCAGCGGCAACGCCAAACCCATGTCGCCGTAGGCGAGTGCCTCGGCGACCAGCACGTTGGTCACGCTGGAGCGGTGCGCGGCGATGCCGTCGAAATCCTCGGGAATGTTGATCGCCGTGATGCCCAGTTCGGCGGCCTTGGTGATCAGGTCGCGGGGGTAGGTGGCCGCCTCGTCGGCGTCGTGCGCCGCGGGCCGCAGCACTTCTTCGGCGAATTCGTCGAGGGTCTCGACGATCATCTTCTGCTCGTCGTCGGGCGTCAGGTCGAAATAGTCCTTGCCGCTCGACTTGAGTCGGGTCGGCCCGGTGCGCACATTCTGGACCCGCTTGAACTGACGAGAGGTCGTGGCGGCCGTTGAGAAGATCGTCTTCGTGCCGTAGCCCAGGGCGCGGTTGAGCGGGTCGCGCAGTCGGTATTTGTCCAGGAATTCCTGACCGACGAGCGGGGTGATGAGCGCGATGGCGATGTCGACGCCGGTGCGTTTGTGCGGTTGCAACCCGACCGCGGACTTATGGTCGCGCCGTTTCGCGCGGGAGCGGGAGGTTGTTTGTGGTGAACCGGAATCGGTCATGGGTCAGCGGCCTCAGGTTTGTCGGGCAAGCGGATAGAGCCAATCTTACTCCGGAGTAAGATCACAGAGAACACTTGTTAACTAATTCACAGTGAGGCTGCCGAGCACCTGCCGCTGCAGCAGGCCGTTGGTGGCCACGGCGCTGCCGTGATGCGGGCCCGCGGTGCCGTCGAGCGCCGTCAGCGTCCCGCCCGCTTCGCGCACCAGGATGTCCAGCGCGGCGAGATCCCATACCGACACTTCCGGTTCGGCGGCGATGTCGACCGCCCCCTCGGCCACCAGGCAATAGGACAAGAAGTCGCCGAACGCGCGCACCCGCCACACCGCATCGGTCAGCGCGATGAAGCGGTCCCGCACGCCGAGCTGCGCCCACCCGGACAGACTGGAGAACGACAGGCTGGCCGAATTCAGTTGCGCCACTGAGGAAACCGATATCCGACGGGGTGATGCGCCGTTGATCGCGACGAACGCGCCGTGGCCCTGCGCAGCCCACCACCGGCGCTGCAGCGCCGGGGCGCTCACCACGCCGACGACGGGGACGCCGTCGTGCAGCAACGCGATCAAACTCGCCCATACCGGCACGCCGCGGACGAAGTTCTTGGTGCCGTCGATCGGGTCGATGATCCACTGCCGCCCGGTGAAGGCGGTGTCTCCGCCGAATTCTTCGCCGACGATGCTGTCATCCGGCCGTTCGCGCGCGAGCACCTCGCGCAGCTCGGTTTCGACGGCGCGGTCGGCATCGGTCACCGGCGTCAGGTCCGGTTTGGTGTCGACGCGCAGGTCCAGCGCCCCGAAGCGGGAGGAGGTCAACGAGTCTGCGCGGTCGGCCAGCGCCAGTGCCAGCGCCAGATCGTCGGAACCCATGGCGCAGTCTTATCACGGCCCTACCATGGCGGGGTGTGGGAATTCGGACTGCTGCTCCTGCTGGTCGCGGTGCTGGCGGTATTTCTGGTCCAGCGGTTCGTCCCGCGCGGCCCCCGCGGTGAGCTGCTGAGCGGCACCCTGCTGGTGACCGGAATCAGCCCGCGGCCCGACGCGACCGGCGAGCAGTTCGTCACCATCGCCGGGGTGATCAACGGCCCCTCGGTCAACGAACACGCGGTGTATCAGCGCATGGCCGTCGACGTGAATCAATGGCCGACCATTGGTCAACTGTTTCCGGTGCTGTATTCGTCGAAGAATCCGGACAACTGGAAATTCGCACCGCCGGAACCACCCGCGCCGCAGGAGCCACCGCCGGGCTAGGGGCGCCTCAGCCGGCCGCGGGTGGGCGTGTCATGACCGTGATGCGAACGCCGTAGCGGGGCACCACAAGCGCGGCCCGCGAGACTCTCCCCCCAGGTATTCCGGGAATGCCGGCGGTGGCGGGCCCGGTGCGGGCTATCGCCTCGGTCGCCGGCAGGCCGGACAAGCCGCCGCCGGGCACCGCCGTGGCGGGGCCCCCGGCCGCGGCGGCCCAGCCCGCGGGCACCGACATCGAGCCGATCCGGCCGGCGCGGGCGAGCACCGCATTGACGTTCCCCAGACCGGAGGCGGCACCGCTGAGCGCGGGCACCTTCGGGAGCGCGGCCGGAACCGCCGCGAGGTTCGGCAAGATGCCCAAGTTCTTGTCGGCCTGGATGATTCCGGCGTTGAACCCCTCCGTGGTGAAGATTGATCGGAACGCGACCTGGGCCCCCTGGATGGTGTCCAGGATTCGCGCGAATCCGTCCCTTCTGGAAAACGCGAACAGCTGCGAGCCCGGGCCCGCATTCGAGTTCGCGGCATTGGCGGTAGCTTGCGTGACGGCGTCCTGCTGCGCTGTCACCCCATCCTGAGTGGTCGCTTGGCGCGGGGCAGAGAACGGCGAAAACTGCACCGTTGCAGCAGAACTGGCGGAATAGCTGTACATCGCGGAGGCGTCCTGGGCCCAGTATTCGGCGTACTGGGCCTCGTTCGCCGCGATCGCGGCGGTGTTCTGCCCGAAGAAGTTCGTTGCCACCAGCGTCGCCAATTGGGTGCGGTTGGCCGCGACCGCGGGCGGGGGCACGGTCATGGCGCGCGCCAGCTCGTAGGCTGCTGCCGCCGCCCTGGCCTGGATGGCCGTCTGCTGTGCGCGCTCGGCGGTCGCGTGCAGCCATCCCACGTAAGGGGCGGCGCTGGCCGCCATCGCCTGGGAGGCGGGCCCGTACCAGGACAGGCCCGTCAGGCCAGCCAGCACCGATTCGTACACGGCGGCCGTGATGCTCAACTCGGCCGCCAGTGAGTCCCAGCTTCCCGCGGCGGCCAACAACGAGCCCGAGCCGGGGCCCGCGTACATGCGGGCAGAGTTCACCTCTGGTGGAAGAAGGCCGAAATCCATTGTCTTACAGCGCTATCAGCTGCGTGCAGCGACTCTGCTCGCGGCACGTCACCCGGCAGCCGGCGGGCGTGGCATCACCGTGAGCCGCACGCCATAGCGGGGCGGGACACCCGCTCCGACGGATCGCGAGGCGCCGCCACCTGGCATGCCGGGGTAGCCGGGATAACCGGACGCTACCGGCTCCTCGGTGCCCCGCAGCGTGGTGAAACCGGCCGGTTCCAACGGCGAGATATGGGTGCTCGTGGGGGCGGCCCAGCTTGCCGGCACGGACATCGGCCCGATCGATCCGGCGTGCGAGAGGGTCGCTGTGACGTTGCCCAGCCCTCCGCCGAGACCCCCGCCGAGACTCGTTGTGGTGCTGCTGAGCGCGGGGGCCGCGAGGGCAGGGGCAGCGGCCAAGGGTTTGGCGAGAATGCCCAAATTGTTCTCGGCCCCGATGATGCCGGATACGAACTGCTCCATGTTGTAGGGAGCGCTGAAGCCGACGCCGGTGCCCTGAATGGCGTCGAGGGCCGCAAAGAACGGTCTGCCGCCGGCCGCCGCTGTCGTATCGGACAAGTCATAGATGTCGCCGTAGTAGTTGTAGGTGTTGCCCGTTTGCTGCGTGGACAACGGTGAAAAACTCTGCGTGACGGCCTTGTTGGCGGCAGCGTTGGTGTTGGCCGCGGTCACGGCGGCCTTCTGGGCGCCCACCCCGGACTCGTTGGTGGAGTTGTTCGCGGGCGCAAACTGCGGCAACCGGGTCGCGGCCGCCGAGGACACGGAGTAGCCGGACATGGCGGCGGCGTCCTGGGCCCAATAGTCGGCGTACTGCGCCTCGGTGTCCGCGATGGCCGCGGTGTTCTGGCCGACGATGTTCGTCGCCACCAGCGACGCCAGCAGCGCGCGGTTGGCGGTGACCACCGGTGGGGGCACCGTCATCGCATAGGCCTGCTCATAGGCGGCCGCGGCCGTCCGCGCCTGCAAGGCCGTCTGCCGGGTCTGCTCGGCGGCCGCTTGTAGCCATTCCGCGTAGCGGGCGGCCGCGAACGCCATCGCCTGCGCTGCGGGACCGCGCCATTGCAGGTCCAGGCCCGAGAGTGCCGATTCGTAGCCCTCGGCGGCCGAACTCAGCTCGGCCGACAGCGCGTCCCAGCTTCCCGCCGCGGCCAACAGCGAGCCCATTCCGGGCCCCGTATACATCCGGGCGGAGTTGATTTCTGGTGGAAGAAAAGCCCAATCCATGGTGGAGACATCCCCTCAAAGTGCGGTTTGCGGACAAACGCCGCTGGCGCCGGCGTCGCCGCACCGGCGTTGATCAAAGTGGGTGGTGGCCGCTGCCAAACCGGCTCTGCAAGCCGGCAAAGCTCACGCTCGCGCCGGAGGATGGGACGGCCGCACACGATCGCTCCGCGCGTGCCTAGCGGGCAGCGCGGTACTTATCGAGTGGGCGGACCGTTCGCACAGGGCATCGCGAGTGACCTTCGGGTTTTCGGGCTCTTCAAAGGTCGCAGGTGCCGCCGACGCGTGCGGGCTTTTGCTCATTTCCCGGCTCCGACCAGGCAGAATTAAGATTGCATTTGCCTGACGTTCACTCTCCGTTAACCAAACTCGGCGCTTGATTTACGCGTGCTGAATAGTGAAAGTAATTGACGCGCTTGATATTTGGGCTAACTCCGGCGTCGGACCGGTCGTCATCCGCGGCGGTTGAAATTGTCGACCACGCCCCGCAGCATCTCCGGATTCCGCAGGAACGGCGTGATGATGTCGACCGGCAAGGGGAAGACGACGGTCGAGTTCTGATCCGCCCCCAGCTCCAGCAGCGTCTGCAGGTACCGCAACTGCAGCGAGGCCGGGCTCTTCGAGAGGGTCTCGGCGGCCTCGCGCAGCTCCTCCGAGGCCTGCAGCTCGCCGCGCGCGTTGATGACCTTGGCGCGGCGTTCGCGTTCGGCCTCGGCCTCGCGGGCCATCGCCCGCTGCATCGACTCGGGGATCTCGACGTCCTTGATCTCCACGACACGGACCTGAACACCCCACGGTTCGGTCTGCTTCTCGATGATCGTGCGCAGATCGCTGTTGAGGTCCTCGCGATGCGCGAGCAACGTGTCCAGGTCCGCCCGGCCCAGCAGCGAACGCAGGGTGGTCTGCGCGATCTGCGAGGTGGCGACCGCGTAATTCTCCACCGCCAGAATCGCTTTCAGCGGATCGGTCACCTGGAACATCACGACGGCGTTGACACGGGCCGGCACGTTGTCGCGGGTGATCACCTCCTGCGGCGGAATGGTCAGCGTGACCAGGCGTTGGTCGACGCGAATCATCTTGTCCAGAAGCGGGATAAGGAGCCGCAGACCCGGGGCGTACAGCGGACGTACATGCCCCATCCGGAACACCACACCGCGTTCGTATTCACGTAGCACCGCCAGCGACCAGGTCGCGAGTACCACCAGCACAACGATCCCGGCGGCGATGAGGCCGATCACCAGCGTGGTCATGTCGTATTGTCCTCCTTGCTTTTCCAGCCGCCCCAGTGCGTGGAATAGCGGTCGATCGCCGCGGCCACCTGGTCCTCGATCGCGGTGCGGTGCGGAAGGTGTTCGGGGGCGTTGGAGGGAGTGCTCCACAGGTGGCGGACGAGCGGTGCTCCGAGCAGCGCGACGAGCAGCACGGTCGCCGTCAGGACCAGCGCGTCCGCGGCCGAGTGGTTGGCGATCAATGTGGCCAGCGGTAAGACGATCCCCAATGCGGCCACGCAGCAGGCGATTCCGCGGTGAAACCGGCCGGCGTCCGAATGCGGCCACGGGTCGACCTCGCGGCTTATCTCGCGACCGTGCTCGGACGTGGTGCAGCCGGATTTGACGGGGCAGCTGTTACAGACCACCGGTGATGCGCGATATCGCATGACCCGATGCTTCGGATCGAACGACGTCGGCCACAGCCAATGGTCCTGCGGGCAGATCCATGCGTCATGGTCGGGCCGGTAGGTGAACTGCCCTGTGCGCCAGCGCGCCGCGTGCGCTGATGCCCGTCGTGCCATGACGTCGAAACTCCAGCCGACGGCCAACAGGGCCAGGGAATACCCGGCGATCAGCCATACCGAGGTCGCCGGAGCAGTCATCGGTCAGTCCTTCACCGGGACTTGGGCCTCGTCGGCCGCGGCCTCGGTGTAGAGCGGGTGTTCGGGCATTTCCTCCAGCGTGGTACCCGAGCGGAAGTTGCGCAGCGCGGTCCAGGCGATCCAGACGAAGGGCAGCACACCGCCGACGATCAGGATGATGTCGCCCGGCATCCGCAGCCATTCGAGCACCGCATTGCCGGGTTTGGTGATGTAGCCCAGCGATCGCGCTTCGAAGTAACCGTCGTTGACCGAGTGGAAAAGCTGCAGCACACCCAGCGGCAGTAGGGTGGCGAACACCATCCATGCCAAGCCGATATTCAATCCCCAGAACGAAATTCGGGCCAGCTTCTCGGGCCATTTGTCGGCCGGGATCACATACCGGAACGCGAACATGGCCAGGCCGACGGCAAGCATGCCGTAAACACCCATCATCGCCGCGTGTCCGTGGTTGGCCGTCAGCGCGGTGCCGATCTGGTAGTACGACACCACCGGTAGGTTGATCAGGAATCCGAAGATGCCCGCCCCCAGGAAGTTCCAGAAGCCCACCGCGACAAGGAACATGACCGCCCAGCGATGCGGGAAGGGGTTGGCGTCGCCGGACTGCTGACGCGCCCCCAGCTGCAGGAACGCCCACGCCTCGACGGTCAGGAAGGTCAACGGAATCACCTCGGCCGCCGAGAAGAACGCGCCCAGCGCCATGTGCTCCACCGGCGTGCCCGAGAAGTACAGGTGGTGCATGGTGCCGATGACGCCGCCCGCGGAGTACAGGATGACGTCCAAGAAGATCACCCCGAGCGCGATGCGTTCGCGCACCACGCCCAGCAGCACGAACATGTAGGCCACCATCACGGTGGTGAACAGCTCGAGGAAGTCCTCGACCCACAGGTGCACCACCCAGAACCGCCAGAAGTCGGCGACGGTGTAGTGAGTGCCGCTGCCGGCCAGCAGGCCCACGGTGTAAAACACGGGGATCGCCAGCCCGGAGAAGAAGAACAGCCAGGGCATGTTCATCTTCGATTCGCCCTTGAGCCGCGCGCGCATGCCGCGCCAGATGATCGCGATCCACACGAACATCCCGATAATCAGCAGGATCTGCCACAGACGCGGCAGGTCGAGGTATTCCCACTGCTGGGAGAAGAGCCCGCCGGGGGGGATCACGCCGTAGATGGACAGCGCCTCGGTGATCAGCGAGCCGAACACCACCAGCGCCACCGCACCGAGCAACACGTAGGCCAGCAGGGCCTGTCGTTTGGGCTCCCGGCGCGCGATGAACGGCACCAGGAAGATGCCGCCGGCGAGAAACGCCGCCGCGGTCCAGAACAGCGCCAGCTGCAGATGCCAAGTGCGGGCCAGGTTGTAGGGCAATATCCGGGCCAGGTCCAAGCCGAAGAACGTGGACAAGTCGGCCCGGTAGTGCTCGGCGGCCGCGCCCAGCAGCGTTTGCGCCAGGAACAGCACTGAGACGACGGCGAAGAACCAGATGCAGGCGCGCTGCGCCGGCGTCAGGCCCACTTCGCCGGGCTGACGGAAGGACAGGGTGGACGACTCGGCGCTGTGCCAACCCACCTTCTGGCTCCACCGGCCGTACACGGCGAACATCACGCCGATGCCACCCAGCAAGGCGATCAGCGACAGCGCCGACCAGACGATCACCGAGGCGGTGGGGCCGTTGTCGACTCGTGGCTCGGCGGGCCAGTTGTTGGTGTAGGAGTACTTATGCCCCGGGCGCTCGGCCGCCGCGGCCCACGCCGTCCAGGCGAAGAACCCCGTCAGGTCACGGATTTGCGCCTTGTCGGTGATCATGTGGGGCAGCAGGCCGTATTTCGTCGAGTTCTCCCCGAAGTACGCGGCATACCGGCTCTGAATGTGGTCGAAGGCCGCGGCCTGGCGATCGGTGAACACCAACGTCTTGGTGGCCGGGTTGTAGCGGTTGGTGCGGAACTCGGTGACCACCCGATCATGCGGATCGGTGACACCCTGCGCTCGCAGTTGATCGGTGACGTCCTGCGTCGCCGCGCGCAGATATTCGGCGGTGTAGTCAGGCCCCAGGTAGGCGCCGTGGCCCAGCACCGAGCCGTATTCCATCAGCCCGCGCGCCTGGTAGAGCTCCTGGCCACGGGTGATGTCCTCGCCGGTGAACAGCAACTGACCGGATTCGCTGACGACTTTGTCCGGCATCGGCATCGACGCCGAATAGGTGCGGTAGGCCAGAATGCCCATCACCAAGAAGCCGAAGATCATGACGAGGGCGACGCCCTGGACCCAGCCTTTACCGACCAGGGGTTGAGACGATGGCTGTTGGGCGGATGTCGGTTGAGCGGTCATGCGCGAGGTCTCCCGTCTCGGTGATGGCTGTGGTGCCCGCTGTCTCCCATGTCAAACAAACCCGGTTTTCGTCCGCACCCAGTATTCGGTTGCCGGCGTCGCGATGGCAACAGTCAATTCCCGGAGTTTCGCGGCCAATAGGGTCCCATGGCGCCTATTTCTGGACCCAATTCTTCTGGGGGAGAGCGGTTTACGGGCAATAGCCTAAGGGCGAATGGTGTAGCGAATGCCCGATGGCTCAACGGAGGAAGTCGCGATGAGCAACATATATCCAGCTCCGGCAATTGTCGTAGGAGTCGACGGATCCCGGGCGGACACCTCATGCGGCGGTGTGGGCGATCGAGAGGCGGTCAGCCGCGACATCCCGCTGCGACTGGTCTGCGTCATCGATCCGCACGCCGCGTTGGCCGACGCGCATCGGGCCGTCGATGCCCGCCGGCGAACCGGTCAAGGTAGAAAACGGACATCCCTTGGGGCAAAACGGGTTTCAAGCTGGCCGAGATCGAGGTCGGCGGTCACGGTCTGCACCGCGCAGGTCAGCAGCGTTGTCGTCGAAGTGGACAACGGCACGGTGTTGCGGCGTGCGTTCGAGGAAGCGGGGCTGCGCGGCGCCGCACTGCGAGCGGTGTCGATCTAAGCCGGCGCGGGGCACTGCGTGCTCGCGATCCGCTGCGGCAACCTATGATTCGGGCTCCGGACCGAACCGGAAATGACGGCCGGTGACTTCGGTCGGGGTGATCCGCACATAGTGCGGCTTGGGTATGGCTGTCCAGGGCAGTAACTGCGCGCGGTCGGCCTTGTGAATGTCCGCGTCGGTTTTCAGCAGCCGAGCGCGACCGCGGACGATGACACTCCAGCCCTCGACGAGGTTGTGGTCGTCCACCTCGAAAACCACCGCGTGGTTCGCCACGGCCGAGAACAACTTGGTGCCCTCGGCGGTCCGGAACAGCACGGTCCGGTCTTGCGCCACGAAGTTGACCGGAAAGATCTCGGGCTCACCGGCGAAGTTGGTGACAAGCCGGCCCAGCGTCACGCTGCCCAACAGATTCCAGTTCTCGTCTTCAGTAAGCACGCTCACCGGTTCGTCGCTACGCACGACCCCAACGCTACGGAGAATTGCCGGCGTTGAGTAGGGCCGGCGATCTAACCGTGGCTGACCCGAAGCAACTTGGCCAAACTCGGCAGCTTGATGCGGGGGCGCCCGTGCGGCTCCCCGGCCGCCCGCTCATGAGCGTCGATGAGCTCCCAGTGCGCCGAGGTGACCAGTTTGGGTTGGCGCGATGCCAGCCAGTCCGCCAGCCGGTCCGCGTGGTTGTCCGGGAAATCCGCCAGACCACTGTCGTCGCCGCGGGCCAGGTCGGCGAGCAGCGTGTCCACGGTGTCCTGGGAGTCCTTCTTGTTGGTGCCGATGACGCCGGTCGGCCCGCGCTTGATCCACCCGACCACGTATTCGTTGCGGCTCCCGTCGACCCGGCCACCACTATTGGGGATCGTCGCGGTCTTCTCGTCGAACGGCAGCCCAGGGGTGGGCACGCCGCGGTAACCGACCGAGCGCACCACCAGCTGGACCGGCAGCTCCTCGCGCTCGCCGGTGTCGCTGGCGGAAACCCGCCCGTCGGCGTCGGTGGTCAGCTCGTTGCGGCCGAGCACGATCCGTTCCACCCGGCCCTCGCCTTTGATCTCGATCGGCGAGGTCATGAAGCGCAGCACGATCCGGCGATGCCCCGGGCGCGGGGGGCGCTTCGCGTAATCACGCAGCACATTGATGTTCTGCTTGGCCGTCTTGCCGGCAGCGGCGGCATCCTCGTCGCTCACGCCTTCGAGCTGGGCCGGATCGACGATCACGTCGACGTTCTCCAGCTCGCCCAGCTCGCGAAGTTCGAGCGTGGTGAAGGCGGTCTGCAGCGGCCCACGCCGACCGATGACCACCACTTCGTCGACTCCGCACGGCCGCAACGACTCCAGCGCGTGGTCGGCGATGTCGGTCTGGCCCAGCACGTCGGGATCGGTGACCAGGATGCGCGCGACGTCGAGGGCGACGTTGCCGTTGCCGACGATCACGGCCCGCGCGCCCGACAGGTCGGGCGTGGCCTCCTCGAAGTTCGGGTGCGCGTTGTACCAGCCCACGAAATCGACCGCGGCGATGCTGCCATCCAGCTCCTCGCCGGGAATGTTCAGCGCGCGGTCGGACTGCGCCCCGACGGCATAGACGACGGCGTCGTAGCGCTCGGCCAGCTCACTGGCTTGCACGTGCTCGCCGACTGCGATGTTGCCGAAGAAACGGAAGCGCGGGTCTTGGGCCGTCTTCTCGAATTGCTTACTGATCGACTTGATCTTCGGGTGGTCGGGGGCGACGCCGGAGCGCACCAGCCCCCACGGGGTGGGAAGCATCTCGAGCATGTCGACGGCGACATCGATGTCCTCGGATCCGTCGGCCGCCTTCAGCAAGGATGACGCGGCGAAAAACCCCGACGGTCCGGAGCCGACGATTGCAACGTGGTATGGGCGCATTCTCGACCTTCTATTCGGGCCCGGTTCAGCGCGCAGAGGGGCTGTCGCGCGCGAGCAGGGCACATGATCGTGACTCGACTCTAAACGCATGACCGCTGGTCGTGACCTCAGCACTCGCCGGTGGCCGAGCAGGTTGGAGGCCCCCGGTAACGTTGTCGGCTGTGGAACCCGACCGTCAAGCCGACATCGCCGCCCTCGACTCCACCCTGACCACGGTGGAGCGGGTGCTCGATGTGGACGGTCTGCGCGCCCGCATCGAGAAGCTCGAACACGAGGCGTCCGATCCTCAGTTGTGGGACGACCAAGCCCGCGCCCAGCGGGTGACCAGCGAGTTGTCTCACGCGCAGGGCGAACTACGCCGGATCGAAGAGCTGCGGGGGCGGCTGGACGATCTGCCGGTGCTCTACGAGCTGGCCGCCGAGGAGGGCGAAGGCGCCGCTGACGCGCTCGTCGAGGCCGACGCCGAGCTGAAGGCGTTGCAGGCCGAGATCGAGGCCACCGAGGTGCGCACCCTGCTCTCGGGCGAGTACGACGAGCGTGAGGCGCTGGTCACGATCCGCTCCGGGGCCGGTGGGGTGGACGCCGCCGACTGGGCCGAGATGCTGATGCGGATGTACATCCGGTGGGCCGAGCAGCACAAGTATCCCGTCGAGCTGTTCGACACCTCCTACGCCGAAGAGGCCGGCATCAAGAGCGCGACGTTCGCCGTGCATGCGCCGTTCGCCTACGGCACGCTGTCGGTGGAGCAGGGTACGCATCGGCTGGTGCGAATCAGCCCATTTGACAACCAGAGCCGGCGTCAGACCTCGTTCGCCGAAGTCGAGGTGCTGCCGGTGGTGGAGACCACCGATCACATCGACATTCCGGAAGGCGATGTGCGCGTTGACGTTTACCGCTCGAGTGGCCCCGGCGGCCAATCGGTGAACACCACCGACTCCGCGGTACGTTTAACCCACATCCCAACGGGTATCGTCGTAACTTGCCAGAACGAAAAATCGCAGTTGCAGAACAAGATCTCGGCGATGCGAGTGCTTCAGGCAAAATTGTTGGAGCGCAAGAGATCTGAAGAACGCGCCGAACTGGACGCGTTAAAAGGCGAAGGTGGCAGTTCGTGGGGCAACCAGATGCGCTCCTACGTGCTGCACCCCTATCAGATGGTCAAGGATCTGCGGACCGAATACGAGGTCGGCAACCCTGCGGCCGTCCTGGATGGAGACATCGACGGATTCCTGGAAGCGGGAATCCGTTGGCGCAACCGAAAAGATGACGAATAACACAAGTATTCTCGCGGCCTCGATGACGCACCGCTGGCACGACTTCTGGCGGGGCGAGATCGGCGAGTGGATCATCACCAGGGGTCTGCGGATCGCCATGGTGCTGATCGCCGCGGTGCTGGCGGCCCGGTTCGTCAACTGGGTGGCGCAGCAGGTGACCCGCCAGCTCAACCTCGGCTTCGCCGAAAGCGACGCGCTGGTGCGCTCGGAAGCCTCCAAGCACCGCCAAGCCGTGGCGTCGGTGATCTCCTGGGTGTCAATCGTCATCATCGGCATCTGGGTCATGATGCAGATCGCCGACGTGCTGCAGTTTTCGGTGGGGGGACTGGTCGCGCCGGCCACCGTGGTCGGCGCCGCGCTGGGTTTCGGCGCCCAGCAGTTGGTGAAAGACCTGCTGTCCGGCTTCTTCATCCTGATGGAGAGGCAGTACGGCTTCGGGGATCTCGTCACCCTCACCGTCGTTGCCGCCACGGAGGCCAGCGGCACGGTCGAGAACGTGACGTTGCGAGTGACCCGGCTGCGCTCGCCGGATGGCGAGGTGTTGACCATTCCGAATGGGCAGATCGTCAAGGTGGTCAACCTGTCCAAGGATTGGGCGCGCGCGGTGGTGGACATCCCGGTGTCGACCAGCGCCGACCTGAACAGGGTCAACGACGTCCTACACCAGGAATGCGACCGCGCGATGGACAACCCCGTGCTGGGGGAATTGCTGTTGGATGCGCCCACCGTGATGGGTGTCGAAAGCATCGCGGTCGACACCGTCACGCTGCGTCTGGTGGCCCGGACCTTGCCCGGCAAGCAGTTCGAGGTCGGCCGGCAGCTGCGCGTCCTGGTCATCAGGGCGCTGGCCCGCGTCGGAATCGTGACGGCGGCGGACGCGCGGGTGGGGCTCGTCGAGGACCCCTCCGTCCCGGCCGCCCAGGCCGCCGAACAGCAAACCGACGATGAAATCCAAGGTGCGGGGCACAAGCGTTGAAGTTCACCCTGAACATCCTCGAGAAGCGCGGCGACGACACGGATGCCGACAATCGCTGGCCGAATTACGTCTTCGGCGGGCGGATGCGCACGTCGACCCTCGTGCTGATCATCGTCTTCTTCGCGGTGTGGTGGACCTACGACACCTACCGCCCGGAGTCGGCGCCCAAGCCACCGGCCCAGCAAGTGGTGCCGCCGGGGTTCGTGCCCGACCCCAACTACACGTGGGTGCCGCGCAGCCGCCTGCAGCAGCCGCCGGCCACCGTCACCTACACGCCGACCCCGACGACCACGCCGCCGCCTCCACCACCGCCGCCGCCCCCGGTGACCACGACCACCACTACGCCGCCGTTCCAGATGCCGCAGCTGCCGTGCATACTCCCGGCGCCGTTCTGCCCGCCCAGCACGACGCCCCCCACGCCGACGCCCGAGCAACCGCAGCCTGGTCCCGGACCGACCCCCACTACGCCGCCCCCGGCCCGTTGACTTCGCCTGCCAGCGAAGATCACCGCTACACTGGCGTGCCGTGATGATCACCCTGGACCACGTCAGCAAGAAGTACAAAGCGTCGGCGCGCCCGGCGCTGGAAGACGTCAACGTCAAGATCGACAAGGGTGAATTCGTCTTCCTGATCGGGCCGTCGGGCTCGGGCAAGTCGACGTTCATGCGCCTGCTGCTGGGCGCGGAAACGCCGTCGGCCGGCGATGTCCGGGTGTCAAAGTTCCACGTCAACAAGCTGCGCGGCCGGCACATCCCGCGGCTGCGCCAGGTCATCGGCTGCGTTTTCCAGGACTTCCGCCTGCTGCAGCAGAAGACGGTCTATGAGAACGTCGCGTTCGCCCTGGAGGTGATCGGCAAACGAACCGAGGCGATCAACCGGGTGGTGCCCGACGTGCTCGAAACCGTCGGCCTGTCCGGCAAGGCCAATCGGCTGCCCCACGAGTTGTCCGGTGGTGAACAGCAGCGGGTGGCGATCGCCCGCGCGTTCGTCAACCGGCCGCTGGTACTGCTGGCGGACGAGCCGACGGGCAACCTCGACCCAGATACCAGTAAGGACATCATGGATTTGTTGGAGCGGATCAACCGCACGGGGACGACGGTGTTGATGGCGACGCACGACCATCACATCGTCGACTCGATGCGCCAGCGCGTCGTTGAGCTGTCGTTGGGCAGGCTGGTGCGCGACGAGCAGCGCGGCATCTACGGGATGGACCGCTAAGTGCGCTTTGGCTTCCTGCTCAATGAGGTTCTGACCGGGCTTCGCCGCAACGTCACGATGACGGCCGCGATGATCCTGACGACCGCCATCTCGATCGGGCTGTTCGGCGGCGGTCTGCTGGTGGTCCGGCTGGCCGACAATTCCCGGGAGATCTATCTCGACCGCGTCGAGACGCAGGTCTTCCTTACCGACGACATCTCGGCGAACGACGCGACATGCGTGTCCGCTCCGTGTAAGGCGCTGCGCGACAAGGTCGATGCGCGACAGGACGTCAAGTCGGTGCGGTTCGTCAACCGGCAGGACGCCTACAACGACGCCATCAAGAAGTTCCCGGAGTTCAAGGATGTCGCGGGGAAGGACTCGTTTCCCGCATCGTTCATCGTCAAGCTGAACAATCCCGAACAGCATGCGGAATTCGATGCCGCGATGCAGGGGCAGCCCGGCGTGCGCAGCATCCTCAACGAAAAAGATCTCATCGACCGGCTGTTCGCGGTGCTGGACGGGTTGCGGGATGCCGCGTTCGCCGTCGCGCTGGTGCAGGCCGTCGGGGCAATCCTGTTGATTGCCAACATGGTGCAGGTCGCGGCCTACACCCGCCGCACCGAGATCGGGATCATGCGACTGGTGGGCGCCAGCCGGTGGTACACCCAGTTGCCCTTCCTGGTGGAGGCGATGCTGGCCGCGTCCATCGGTGTCGCCATCGCGGTCATCGGCCTGATGCTGGTGCGGGCGTTGTTCCTGGACAACGCGCTGAGCCAGTTCTACCAAGCCCACTTGATCGCCAAGGTCGACTACGCCGACATCCTCTATATCTCGCCGTGGCTGTTTCTGCTCGGTGTGTCGATGGCGGCCCTGACGTCGTACGCGACCTTGCGCCTCTATATCCGGCGGTAGCTGTGGTCAAGGGATCCGGCCGGGCGAAGGCGGCGGGCGGCAAAGGCGGCAGCAAACAAGTTGTGGCCACCAATCGTAAAGCGCGGCACAACTATTCGATCATCGAAACGTTCGAGGCCGGGGTGGCGTTGCAAGGCACCGAGGTCAAAAGCCTGCGCGAAGGCCAGGCCTCGTTAGCTGACGCGTTCGCAACGATCGACGACGGCGAAGTTTGGTTGCGCAACTTGTACATTGCCGAGTATCAGCACGGTAGCTGGACCAATCATGATCCGCGGCGCAACCGAAAGTTGTTGTTACATCGGCAACAAATCGACAGGCTGGTCGGCAAGATTCGAGATGGTAACCTCGCCTTGATGCCGCTGTCTCTGTATTTCTCCGAGGGCAAGGTCAAGGTCGAACTGGCCCTTGCGCGCGGCAAAAGGGCTTACGACAAACGCCAGGACCTGGCCCAGCGCGATGCGCAGCGCGAAGTGGTTCGTGAACTTGGGCGCCGAGCAAAGGGCATGACCTGATCGGCGCCGCTTACGCCCAGCTGTCGGCCGTTACGTACGGTGTCAGCGATTTTGTGGGCGGTGTCGCAGCTCGGCGGGTGGCCGCGCTGCGCGTCATGCTGGTCGCCTATCCGATCGAGACCGTGTTGCTGGGCGCGATGGCCATCTTCGTCGGTGGCCCTATTCATGTCGGTGCCGTTGTGTGGGGAACCCTGTACGGAATCGGCATGGCCTTCGGCATGTGGGCGTTCTTCGCGGCGCTGGGTTCGGGACCGATCTCGGTCGTCTCACCGTTGGCCGCCGTGCTGAACGCCGCGGTGCCCGTCGCGGTCGGTATGGCGTTGGGGGAGCGGCCGGGGCAGGCGGCCCTGGTGGGCGTCGTGCTGGCGCTGGGAGCGGTCATGCTGGTCAGCCGCGAGGCCCCCGTCGAGGGCACCCCGTATCGGTTCACGCCGAAAGTGGCCTGGCTCACAGTCGTTGCGGGCTCGGCGATGGGACTGAACCTGGTGTTCCTGCATCAGGCGCCCCACGTCTGCAAGCTGTGGCCGCTGTTCTTCGCCCGGGTGGCGGCCAGCCTGGTGATCTTCGCGATGGCCGCAACCAGCCAGAACCTGAAGATGCCACGCGGTAAGCCGCTGCGGTTGGCGGTGGCCGTCGCCGTGCTGGACATTTTCGCCAACATCACCATGCTGGCGGCCCTGCACACCTGGCTGCTGTCGTTGGCCAGCATCCTGATCTCGCTGTATCCGGCGGCGACGGTCGTCCTGGCGATGGTCGTGCTGCGCGAGCGGGTGACCCGCTGGCAGGGGATCGGCATGGTGCTCGCCATGGGGTCCGTGGCCATGATCGCCTCGGCGTAGACGGTTGTGATGCGGCCTAATATTGGGCCGTTGGCACATATCACCGCCCGGGGAGACGACGTTGGCCGCGTTTGATACCGAGGACCCTGTCATTCGAGAGCTGTCGAACGCGGTGGACAAGAGCCCCGATGTGATCGAGCTGCGGATGCATCTGGCCGGCTTGCTCGCGGACAAAGGCCGCTATGCCGAGGCGCTGGGCCATTGCAGCACGGCATTGACGCAGGAGCCGGGCAACGCGAACGCGCTGGCCCTCCTGCAGCGGTGCAGCGCGGCGCTGGCGGCGCCACCGACCGAAGCGTCGGCACCGGTTGCGGAACAGCCTGCCGCCAACGAGGGCTTCGACTGGTCGAGCGCCGAACAGGAAGTCGCCGACATCATCGAGCCCGCATTCGTCGAGCAACCTCCTGACGTGGTCAACGAGGACGACTTCGACGTGGTGCAGCGCGTTCGTGTCCGGCTGGACGATGTCGCGGGCATGGATGAAGTCAAACGCCAGCTGGACCTCTCGTTGCTCGGCCCGATCCGCAACCCCGAGCTGATGAAGGCGTTCAAGGTATCCGCGCGCGGCGGGTTGTTGCTGTATGGGCCACCGGGTTGCGG
Source organism: Mycobacterium sp. NTMscope_MAC_12 (assembly GCF_976985675.1). NCBI lineage: Bacteria > Bacillati > Actinomycetota > Actinomycetes > Mycobacteriales > Mycobacteriaceae > Mycobacterium > Mycobacterium sp. NTMscope_MAC_12. The sequence continues at coordinate 3,980,360 of NZ_CDRJYY010000001.1, read as the reverse complement.
TAAAACTTTCATCGCCAAAGCGGTTTCTGGTGAGCTGGGAGCGAGCTTCTATCAGGTGGGAATCGCGGACGTCCTGCACCACTGGTTTGGCGAATCCGAACGCAGCATCCGCGCCGTCTTCGACACCGCTCGTCGCAACGCACCTTGCGTCCTGTTCTTCGATGAGGTGGACGCCCTGGGGCATCGGCGCTCCGCGCTGAGTGGTAGCTCCGGGATGCGCCCCGTGGTCAACGCCCTGCTGGAGGAGATGGATTCGGCCGGCTCGGCCAACGACGGGGTGTATGTCCTCGGCGCCACCAACGCGCCCTGGGATGTCGATCCCGCTTTACGGCGGCCCGGCCGATTCGATCGGATGATCTTCGTCGGCCTACCCGACACCGGGGCGAGGGCCGGGATCGTGCGTTCACACCTGCAAGATCGGCCCATCGCGGGCATCGATCTCAAGTCGATCGCCAACCGGACTGAAAATTTCTCGGGTGCCGACCTGGCCTACGTCTGTGAGACGGCCACGCAACTGGCGATGGCCGATTCGATGCGCAGCGGGCAGGTTCGGCCGGTGGCCATGGCCGACATCGACACCGCCATCGCGCAGATCCGGCCAAGTACCGGGCCGTGGTTCGAGACCGCCCGCAATGTCGTCGAATTCGCGAACAACGACGGTACCTATGACGAGCTGGCGAAGTATCTGCGGCGCAAAAAGTTTCGGTGACCTCCGATGACTTCGGAGCCTGGACTCGGGCGGATCGACGAGGCCATCCGGGTCGCAGACGCCTACATTGACGCCAGAAAATACGAAAGCGCGCGTGAGATCCTGGGCCGGTCACTGTCACAAAACCCCAACGACCCCGCCCTGCTCGCGTCCTACTCTCGTGCCGAACTCGCTCTTGGCAATTATTGGCCCGCCGCGCGCAGCGCCTATGCCGCCTTGTCCGGCGCACCCGACAACGAGTTCGCAATGCGGTTGTATGCGCTGTCGCTCTACGGCTTGGGGCGCCGTGATGACGGCCTGTGGATGGCGTGGCGAGCGGTCACTTCTCATCCGAATGAACCTGCACCACTGCGGCTTTACGCGTTGTTGTTGCAGAGGGCGCGGCAGTTGCGCTCGGCGCTGGACGTCATCGACCGTGCGCTACGGCTGGATCCGCAAAACGTCGAAGCGCTCATTCGGCGCGGCTCGATCCTGGATGACATGGGCCTGCGGAACGAGTCCGAGGCTGCGTATCGGGCGGCGCTGCAGCTGGATCCCGCGAATGCCGAGGCGCTGAACGACCTGGCCGTTCATCGATTGGGGCACTTCAAGTTTGGACGCGCACTGCAAGGGTTCCTCGGCGCTGCGGGGAGCGATCCGGAGTACGGGGAGCTGAGCCGCAGGAATATCGGAGTCGTTCTCCGAAAAGTGCTCACCCTCGTAACTATTGGAGCCTGTGTTCTCAGTGTGCTCCTCGCCGTCACCGCAGGGGTCTACGACGAAGGGCGCTCGACTGCGGCGTTGCGAGTGCTGGTCGGACTGCTCACCGCGATCTTGGTCGCCGTGCTGCGGTGGTTGCTCCGCGCGATCCCGCGTCAAGTGTTCATTGCGGTCCTGCGCGAGCAGTACTTCGTCGCGCTTCGCCTCGCCCATGCAGGCGTAGTGGTCGTCGCGGGGGCATGGGTCACCGTTTGTCCGTGGCCCCCAGGGATGATCGCCGTGGGGGGTATGCTGGCCGTCGCAGCCCTGGTAATAATGCGGATCGGTCTCTTCATCAGGAAGTAGGCAGCTTACGATCCTGGCCATGGCCGATCGCCCCGTCACCAAGCTCGACAAGTCCGCCGTGCTCTCCGGTCTGTTCACCGTCTGGGATGACCTCGACGCGCTGTTGGCCGGGTTGTCCGAGGCGCAATGGCGGGCCGCGAGTCCGCTGCCGGGCTGGGACGTCAAAGCGTTGGTGTCCCACATGATCGGCACCGAGTCCTTCCTCGCCGGCATCGCCGCGCCCCAGCCGGATATCGACGTCTCGACCCTGGAGCACGTGCGCAACGACATCGGGGCGATGAACGAGTGCTGGGTTCGCCATCTGGGCGCGCACGCGGACGCCGATGTGCTGGAAAGCTTCAGGGCGATCACCGACGACCGGCGCGCGGCCCTGACGGCCCTGTCCGATGAGGAGTGGGACGCGGTGACGGCGACTCCCACGGGGCCGGACACCTACGGCCGATTCATGCGGATCCGGGTGTTCGACTGCTGGATGCACGAGCAAGACATCCGCGTGGCCTTGGAGCGCCCGCCCACCGACGACGAGCTCGCCGGCCCCGCTGCATCGCTGGCCGTCGACGAGATCGCCGCCACGATGGGCTACGTCGTGGGCAGGCTGGCCAAGGCTCCCGAGGGTTCGCGCGTCCAGTTCGAGCTGACCGGCCCGCTGGCCCGCACCATCCGGGTCAGCGTCGACGGCCGCGCCGCCGTCGTCGACGACTTCGCGGGACAGGAACCCACCACGACAATCCGGCTGGACGGGCTGCAGTTCACCAGGCTCGCCGGCGGGCGCCCGATGTGCCCGGCGCGCGCCCAGGACGTCGAACTCGGCGGCGACCAGGACGTCGCCACGCAGATCGTCGAGCACCTCAACTTTGTGATCTGATCGCAGCCCGGCGGGGAAGATAATCCCGTTGCCGCTGGTTGGTAGGCGGGTACCATTGATATTCCTGCCGAAAGTCGGCGGGATGCGAGGGGCTGAACGGTTTCGACTTCGCGCATCGAATCAAGGGAAGCGTGCCGGTGCAGGCAACCGACCACCGTAAGCGTCGTTGCAAACAGATAAGCGCCGATTCACATCAGCGCGACTACGCTCTCGCTGCCTAAGCGACAGCTAGTCCGTCAGACCGGGAAAGCCCTCGACCCGGAGCCTGGCGTCAGCTAGAGGGATCCACCGATGAGTCCGGTCGCGGGACTTATCGGGACACCAACAGCGACTGGGATCGTCATCTCGGCTTGTTCGCGTGACCGGGAGATCCGAGTAGAGGCATAGCGAACTGCGCACGGAGAAGTCTTGAGGGAATGCCGTAGGACCCGGGTTCGATTCCCGGCAGCTCCACAACTGAAGATCTACTAGTTAGCAGGCCAGAGCGAGTATTCTCTCGGGCCTGCTTTCTTTGTAGGCACATTTCGGCACAGGTCGTAGCGCTTAAGCCGTTCGCGGTTTACAAGGTTCGGCTAGTCGTCTGCAGGCTGATTCCTGCGAGCATCCCAAATCCTTTGTGTCTGCTCATCGATCGATCGGTGGTGGATTTCCTGAAAGTTCCGTCCACCGCGGTGGAATGTGGCAATGACAGCGGACGGCACATCCTGCTCCGGCATCGGTGACGGCAGCCAATCGCACGGTCGTACGTGCACCAAATCCACTGCCGCGGCCGTTTCGTCGGCGTCATAGAAGTACGGCCCGCAGATGCGGCCCAACCAGAACCACCCGTCGGTGTCGCGGGTCCACACAAACGAGCCGTCGTCGAGCTCGGCGAATCGGGCGATCCGATGGACAAGCGGTTCCTGTTCGCCCGAGCGGTCCACGTATTGCCCGAAGCCGCACAGGCCGAGCCGTCGAGCCCGATCGATCGCAGCTTGTGGATCGACGGCATCGTTGCGGGAACGCATCGGCGCGCGGTGGACGGCGACCATGACAAACATCGTGCCCTGATGTACCGCCGGCGACCGTCCAGGCGTGCGCCGATCGCCGAGCACAGATGCTCGGTGCGCTAGGACCGAAGTGGCTGCGTCGGGACGCAACTCAGCTGTGTTGTCGCTTACCGCGTTTGCGCGTCGTCAGCTCTTCCAGACGACCTTGTCGACGCCGGCGGCATCCCGGTAGACAACGCTGTCCGGGGCCGTGCCGCCCCGAACGTCGAAGTAAAGCCGCCCGGTTGCCTGGGCGCCCGGTGCGATCGGCTGGTTGGGAAGGCCGTCGACTTCGTGCCCCTTCATGACGGCATAGGTCGAGCTGTTGACGGCACGCGCGTTGAAGTCGGCAATGACCGGAGTCGCGTTACCCCGCACACCCGTGGCCGTGACGTCGGAGTACCAGATGCCGTCGTTGTGACCGCTGGGCTGCAGGTTGTTCACGATGTAGTTGATGGCTTCTGCGCCGTTTGCGCTGGGAATCTCTGCAGATTGGCCGAATGCCACGACTTGGGGGTCCGCCCATGCCGGTGTGGCCATCAGGATTCCTGCCGTCGCGATGCCGGCGGCAGCCGCCGCCGTTTTCCTGGCAACCGTAGAGAGCATCATGCCGAACTCCTTCCCTAGGTCCCTGCAGTCAAGAAGCGCTAGCCGCTTGCTCGATATCGCGGGGCGTATCCAGACTTGCGGGTTTCAAACCTGCTCGACGACGGCAGGTTGAACGATCTAACCTTTCGCCTCCAGGACCACGATGGGGATGGGACGCGACGTCCGCTTCTGATATTCGACGTAGCGGTTTTGGTTGTTCTTGTTGACGACTTGCCATAGCCGCGAGTAGTCGGGGTCGTCGGGCAGCACCGGTCGGGCGGTGACGGCGAAACGCCGTGGGCCGACGTTGATCTCGACGTTGGGATTGGCTTTCAGGTTGTGGTACCAGCCGGGGGCGTATGCAGCAGCAGGCTCGGTATCCATAGTGTGCGGTGACCGATCCAACCGTTTGTCTTCCGATATACCGTGTCGTGCACCCGGAGCAGCCGGGGGAGCACCTTGTCTTCTACGGAACTCATAGCTGCCAGTCTTGCTCGATAGCGTCGGTCTGCTCCAGGGCTTCCTCGAAGCGCGAGGCAATTCGGACGAATATCCGCACTTGTCTGCCGACATGGCTATAGTCACCTCGGGCTGAAGGGACGGTTAGCTCAAAGGGGGGCAGACGGTAATTGGCGCAAGCATCGACAAATTGCTGCCGCCGTCGCGATTCGAATGTATCTGCCATTCTCGAATAACGATCATCGCTGCGCCCTCGCAGCCATGATTGTTCGGCGAAAGTCTTCCGTCCACCCAGTTGGTGACCATGGCAGACGTTGAGAGCGTCCGCCCCGGCACGGAAGTACGGGACCTGCGGCCGCCGAAGCTGGCATTTCGCCAAGACCTCGAAGGCCTGCGTGCCGTCGCGGTGTTGGCCGTCGTGCTCTTTCATGCCGGCGTGCCCGGTATGGGTGGTGGGTTCACCGGCGTAGACGTGTTTTTCGTCATCTCCGGTTTCCTCATCACCGGAATGCTTTTCCGCGAGGTGAGCACTGCGGGAACCGTCCGCCTGGGCCGGTTCTACGGGGCGCGAGCCCGCCGGCTGCTGCCGGCATCGGCCGCGGTGGGAGTTGTCACCGCGATCGCCTCGGCGATCCTGTTGCCTCCGTTGCAAGCTGAGGGCGTCATCGCTGACGGCGTCGCCAGCGCGCTGTATATCGGCAACTACTGGTTCGTCTTTCACGGCATCGACTACCAACTTGCTTACACGCCGCCGTCGCCGTTCCAGCACTACTGGTCCCTGGGTGTAGAGGAGCAGTTCTACCTGGTGTGGCCGGCCGTCATCATCGGTACGGCTTGGGTCATCCGGCGGCTGCGTCAGCGCGACACGGCCCCGTCGTCCGAGCGGCCTTATTTGTTCGCCCTTGGGCTGGTCGCGGCCGTGTCGTTTGCCGCGTCGCTGCTGGCGACTCCGATCGTGCCTTCCGTCGCGTTCTTTTCACTGCCCACCCGGGCGTGGGAGTTGGCCGTGGGCGGCCTGGTGGCCCTGACGACCGCCCAGTGGCGCCGGCTGGCGGCGCTGCCCGCCGCGATCGTGGGATGGGCAGGCCTGGCACTGATCCTGCTGGGTTGCACCGTCTTGAGCGTGACCACGCCCTATCCGGGCACGGCCGCTCTGTTGCCCGTGCTCGGCACCGCGCTCGTGATCGGCGCGGGCTGTGTCGACCCCACCCGGGGGTGCGGGCATCTTTTGGCGTGGTCGCCGATAGGAGCCATCGGCCGGATTTCGTACTCGTGGTACCTCTGGCACTGGCCGGTGTTGTTGCTCGCGCCGCCGTTGCTGGGCCATCCGCTGGGGCTGGTGGGCAGGCTGGCGACGGTCGCGATATCCGGCGGCCTGGCCGTGCTCACACTGCGCTTCGTCGAAAACCCGCTCCGCTTCGCCGCTTCCGTGCGCCGGTCTGCGCTCCGCAGTCTGTTGCTCGGTGGTGTCGCGACCGCGGTGGCGGTATGCGTGGGTGCGGCGTTGCTGGTAGCGATCCCCGCCCCCGTCGGGCACGGAGCCCCGGCGGCGGCGCTGAAAGTCAGCGGGCCGATTCCACCGGCGGGCGACAGCATCGACGCGTACGACGCGGCGGTGCAGTACACGATCGCGCAAGTGCAGACGATGGTCGCGGTGTCCGCCGACCTCAAGGCAGTTCCGTCGAATCTCAACCCGTCGATCAGCAGTGCGGCGGCCCAAAACCCGACCGCCTACTTCAAGGGTTGCCTGCGGAATTTCCTGGAGGCCGACCAGCCCGAGTGCATCAGCGGCGACAGAGCCTCGAAGACCAGCGTCGCCCTGGTCGGTGACTCGACCGCAGCGATGTGGATCCCTGCATTCCAGCAGGTCACCGGGCAGCGGCACTGGCGGCTGGAGACCCTGACCAAGGGCGGCTGCCCGATGCTGGACCTGCCCATCATCAACCCGTTCCTGCGGCGGGAATTCACCGAGTGCGACAAGTGGCGCGATCTGGTCGTCGCCCGCCTGCGCAACCAGCACCCACAGTTGGTCGTGTTGAGCCTGTGGCGGAAATACGGTGACCGTTACGACTTCCCGGCGGGTGTCACGTCATACGACTCCGCCTGGCTCGGCAGCCTGACCCGACTCGTCCAGCAGCTGCGCGGCACCGGTGCGAAGGTGCTGGTGCTCGGGCCGGCCCCGGATCCGCACGCATTGGTGCCGACCTGCCTGTCCGGTCACCTCGATGACGCCACGGCATGCGCGCCGCCGAGATCGACGGCGGTGAACGATCCGGGCATCGCCGCCGAGGCGGCCGCTACCAAAGCCGGCGGCGGACAGTATGCCGACCTCACCGAGCTGTTCTGCACCTTGGACCGATGCCCGGTCATCGTGGGCAACACCGTGGTGTTCCACGACGCCAATCATCTGACATTCGAATACGCCCGGGAGTTGGCGCCGGTGATGGGCTCGCTGGCTGATCGCGCGCTTCTGCCCGGCTGACGCACGGTTCTGCGAGCCCTGCCTCAGGCCCGAGGCTTTGCGACGATCCTGGCCGGAACCGTTCAGCGGGTGCGCTCATGTTCGCTACCCTTAACTCGATTCATCAGTTGCCTGGGAAGTTGAGGCCACGAAATGGCTGAAAGACCCAAGGCTCGCCCCCGGGCGCCGGGACCGAGCGACATCGTCGCGGAGTTGGCTGCCGCCGGATTCGACAACGCGCGCCAGATCGCCCGAGGCGCCGCCGGCGTGGTGTATCGCTGTCACGAGACTGCGCTCGGGCGAAACGTCGCCATCAAAGTGTTGCCGACATTCGTCGACGACGAGAGCCGCGAACGGTTTCTCCGCGAGGGCTACGCCATGGGTGGGCTCTCGGGGCATCCGAACATCGTCAACATCCTGCGCGTCGGCGTCACCGCGGGCGGCCGGCCTTACATCGTGATGTCGTACTGCGCCGCCGGTTCCCTGGGCCTCCGGGTGCAGCGGGAGGGGCCGATCGCCTGGCCCGAAGCCATGCGGATCGGTGTGAAATTGTGTGGGGCGCTCGAAACCGCCCACCTGTCCGGCACTTTGCATCGCGATATCAAGCCCGCGAACGTTCTCGTCAACGACTACGGCGAACCGCAACTCACCGACTTCGGGACGGCACACGTCGCCGGGGGATACGAAACGGCGTCCGGGTTGTTCTCTGGCACAGTCGATTTCCTCGCACCCGAGGTGATGACCGGCGATCCGGCGACGGTCGAGACCGATGTTTACTCGCTGGGTGCCACGCTCTATGCCCTCATTGCCGGCAACGCTGCATACGAGCGCCGCAGCGGCGAAGACCTCCTCGCGCAGTACACCCGGATCAGGAGCACGCGGGTCCCGGACCTGCGCCCCAATGGGATCCCCGACGCGGTGTGTTCGGCGGTCGAGAAAGCGATGCGGATCGACCCGGCTGAGCGGCCGGCCTCGGCGGCGGAGTTCGGCCGCGGATTGCAGGAGAGCCTGCGGCGCAACGGATTAAAGCCCGACTCCATGGCGATCACCGCCGCCGGTGCGGGTCCGGGACACACCGTGCGGCCGGTGCCGAGACCGCCGAGGATTGCCAAACCGGGCCCACGGATTGCCGGCCCGGAAAGCGCCACCTCGCTGATGAATGCGCTGGGCGATCGCACCACCTCGACGCCACCGCTTCCGCCGTCACCACCGGCCGGCCGGCAACCGGGACGCGCACCCGCTGCCGCGCGCGGCCCGACCACCCCCGAGCCCACCCAAGCGATCCCCCAACCGACAAGCGTCACCGACGCCATCGCGCCGACGAGTTCTACCGACCGAGGTCCGGGCACGCCGCGCGCATTGGCGACCGGGGCGGTGGCGTGGCCCAAGCCGTCGCAAGCGAAGCGAAACCGTGTCACGGCGGCGTTGATCGCCGTGGGGATCGTGGTGGCTGTGTTGGTGCTGGGCAGCGGCGTCTACGTGCTGCTGACCCACGGCAAGCGGCACCCCGCGGCCGCCGCGAGCCAGCCGGGCCAGGCATCGGTGAAGTGGCAGCCGATCACCAACGCGCGCATTGCGCGCGACGCTGCGGCCACCACCCAGGCCGACGGCACGATCTGGATCTTTGGCGGAATCGGAAGCGACCACGCGGTCGTCGCGAACCACGAGGGGTACGACCCCGTCATCGACAGCTGGAAGAGCGGCGACGATCTCCCGGTGCCGGTTCAACAGGCCATGTCCGTGACGTGGCAGGGAAACCCGATTGTGCTCGGCGGCTGGCGCGGCACGGGCGCGCAAAAGGTTGCCAGCGACCAGGTTTGGCGTGTGGTCAACAGTCATTGGGTCGAGCTGCCCCACATGTTGCAGCCCCGCGCGGCAGCGACGGCGGCCGTGGTGGGCGACCGCATCATCGTCACGGGCGGTGTCGACGCAAACGGAGCGCTGCTGAACTCCACCGAGATCTTCGACGGCAACACCTGGACCCTCGGCACCCCCATCCCGACCCCGCGACAGATGCTGGCCGGCGCGTCGGACGGAAAGCTGGTGTACACGGTCGGCGGAACCAACGGGAACACCGACCTGGTGGCGGTCGAGGCGTATGACCCTGCCGCGAAGACCTGGACGAAATTGCCCGACCTTCCCCAGCCGCGCAGTGACTTCGGCGTGGCGATCGCCGATCGGCGCCTGGTCGCCGCGGGGGGACAGGCGGCCGGGCAGGTCCTCAAGAGCGTGGCGGTGCTCGATCTGTCAACGAAGACGTGGGAAGCCTTGCCGGACATGGGAACTGCGCGCCACGGCATGGCGGTCGATGCGGTGGGGAAATCCATCTACGCCATCGGCGGGTCGACGGCCGTCGGCGACGGCCAGGTGACCTCGACGGCCGAAGCGTTGCAGTTGCCGGCGCGCCTAACCCAGCCGGTCGCGCAGTGGCGTTCCCTGCCGGACGCACCGACGCCCAGGCTGATGACCGCCTGGACCGTGCTCGACAACAAGATCTGGATCATGGGCGGACTGCGCGACGGCGCCGCGCTGCAGACGGTCGAAAGCTATGACCCGCGCACCGGCGCCTGGCAAGCACAACCCCCCTTGCCCATCCCGCTCCACCACGCCGCGGCGGCCGCTTATCGCGGCGAGGTCGTGGTACTCGGGGGTGCCAGCAGCGATCTCACGCAGGCGTCCACCAAGGTGTTCGCCTTGCGGGGCGGCCATTGGGTGGAGTTGGCCGGCCTCACCCACGCTCGGGCGGCACCGGCCGCCGCGGAGGTCGGTGACAAGCTCGTCGTCGCCGGCGGACAGAACGCCAAGCAGCTCGTCGGCCAGACCGAGGTCTTCGACGGCAGCTCGTGGCACGACGCGGCCAACATGCCCACCCCGCGCGAACACCTGGCTGCGGCGTCCGATGGCACCTACATGTACACGGTCGGCGGGAGATTCCTGTCCTCAGACAAGAACTCCGCGGCGTTTGAACGGTTCGACCCCCAAGCGGGCACCTGGACAAAGTTGGTGGACATGCCAACTCCGCGTGGAAGTTACGGCGCCACGTTCATCGATGGCCGAATCGTGGCGGTCGGTGGTGAGGAACCGACGCAGGTGTTGGGAGTGGCCGAAATGTACGACATCGCCGAAGCGAAGTGGACCACGCTGCCCCCGCTGCCGACGCCGCGTCACGCCGAGGCGGTCGCGACGGTCGGCAACACGGTGTACTGCATTGGCGGCGCGAACCGGCCCACCCACGAAGGCCCCGTCGCGACGGTCGAGGCCTTGGACTTCGTCTAGCGACGGATCAATGGCGCTTGAGCCGGCTGCGCCACCCCACGACGCCCGCGTACACGACCGTCAACAACACCAGCATGCCGACGTCGAACAGCCATGTCCCCGCCGTGTGTTTGAAGTGGCGGTCTTTCGGGGCGAGCGGTCCGGGCTCGATCGTCCACAAGTCGACGGTCGACGCCTGCGCCGCGTACCCCCAACGCGATGGCACCGCCCACGACATCTGATCCAGCCCGACCCGGTTGGTGACCGGGACCATCCCACCGCAGAGCACCAGCTGCAACATGAGGGACACGACCAGCAGCGGCATGATCTGCTCGTTCGACCGCGCCAGGGAGGACAGGACGAGGCCGATCATCGCCGCGGCCACGCACATGGCGGCGGTGGCGACGTACAGCTCGAGCGTGGCGCTGCCCAGGAGCAGCGCCGGCCGGGTCGGCGCTCCTTTGCCCAGAATGGTGATGGTGGTCGCGATCGCCGATTGGACGACGGCGAACACGAAGAAGACCGCCATCTTCGCCAGCAGGTAGGCCTTGGTCGACAGGCCGACCGCCTGTTCGCGGCGAAAGATCGGGCGCTCGCCGATGAGGTCGCGGATCGTCAGAGCGGTGCCCATGAAGACGGCGGCCATGGTCAGCAGCATCAACACCGATCCGGGTTCGTCGGACCCGTCGCCGTTCGGGTCGGCCACGCGGAACCCCGTCGAGCCGGGGACGGTCAGCGACAGCGCGCCCATCACGAACGGCAGCAGCGCCAGGAAGATGAAATAGGCGCGGTCGGCGACGATCAGCCGGATCTGGCGGCGGGCGATCGTCGAGAACTGACGCCAGGTGCTGGAGCGCGCCGGGGCACCGAGATCGGCCGGCTTGTCCGCGTCGGGTACGGGAGGCGGCGGTTTGGCTTGGGCCAGGAATCGACGGTTGGCTTCGTCGGGGTCCGCGCCCACCATCCCAAAGATCTTGGCCCAGTTGGTGGTTCCCATGGTGGCTTCGATGTCGTCGGGCGGCCCGCAGTACGCGGTCTTGCCGCCCGGAGCCATCAGCAACACCTGGTCGCACAGATCGAGGTAGCTCAGCGAGTGCGTCACCACCAGCACGACGCGGCCGGCGTCGGCGAGTTGCCGCAGCATCGTCATGACCTGCAGGTCCAGCGCGGGGTCCAGGCCCGACGTGGGCTCGTCGAGGATCAGCAGTGACGGCCCGGTGAGCAGCTCCAGGGCCACCGAGGCGCGTTTGCGCTGGCCGCCGGAGAGCTTGTCGACCCGGGTGTCGGCGTGCTTGGTCAACCCGAGTTCCTCGATGACCTGCGCGACGACCTGGGCGCGGTCGGACTTGCTGGTGTCGGTCGGCAGCCGCAACTCGGCCGCGTAGTTCAGCGCCTGGGTCACCGTGAGCTGGCGGTGCACGACGTCGTCTTGGGGCACCATCCCGATCCGGCTGCGTAACGACGCGAACTGGGCGTGAATGTCGTGGCCCTCGAAGGTGATCGAGCCGGACGTCGGACAGGTGGCGCCGGCGATCAGCCGGGACAACGTGCTTTTGCCCGCTCCCGACCCGCCGATGAGCGCGGTCAGCGTCCCGGGCCGGGCGGTCAGGGAGACCTTTTGGATCAGCCGCTTGTTGTCGACCTGAAAGTCGACCTCCCGCACCTCCAGCCCGCCGGTGCGGGTGGCCGCTTCGGCGCGGCGGAGCAGGATTTCGCCATTGAAAACGAGGTCGACGTTGCCGATCGTGACCACGTCACCTTCGGTCAGCGGCGCCGACAAGATGCGGGTGCCGTTGACGAAAGTCCCGTTGATGCTTTGCGCGTCATGGATCTCCATGCCGGTGGGGCTCGGCACCAAGTAGGCGTGATGGCGCGATGCCAGGACGTCCGAGATGACGATGTCGCTGTCTTCTGCGCGACCGATGATGGCGGCCCCCGCGGGAGGCGCCCCGAGCTTCGATCGTGACCGCTGCACGGCGCGCCGGAGGTTGGCACTGTCGAACCCCGAGGCTTCGAGCGTTTCTGCCCCTATTTCGGTGAGCGGCTGGTGTCCCGCCGGCCGCGGCGGGCCGACCGGCTGCGGTGCCGGGTAGGGAGGACGCGGTGGCCGGCCGGGCGGCGGATAGCGCGGCGGGGCGGGCTGCGGTCGCGCGATGTGGGGCGGCGAGATGCCGGGCCGCCGTGGCGGTTCCGGACGAGAAGGCCTCGGGCCGCCCGGCGGCGCGATCACCGGTGCCGCCTCGAGGGTGGGTGGTAGTTGGCCGACCGCCCCGTCGTGCCGACCGATCCCAAAGCTCAGGCGCGGCCCGTCCGGCCTCGCGAGGTTGATGCTCTGACGGTCGTGGACGTCGACCACCCGTACCCGGTGACCATTGACGAAAACGCCGGAGGGCGAACCGTTGTCGATCGCGATCCATTTGGACCCGTCGAAGCGCAGCAGCAGGTGGGCGCGGGCGATCAGTGGATGGGCAACGCGCATGTCGGCACGGAGGTCACTTCCGACCACCACATCGTGGCCCGGCGCGAAGCTGCGCTGTGACCACTCCGATTGAACCGTCAGCACGGGCGGTGCAGGCCTACTCATCACATAAGTATTGGACTCGCCGCCAGCAAACGCTCACTTTTTCGCTTTATAGGTGCAGATGGACGGTCTCGCCGCCTCAGCTGCGCGCGGTGTTCTCGGTGATGATGTCGCACGCCGTGTCGTAAAACGCGCTGATCAACGTGGAGAACGAAAGCTGGAAGGGATGAATCATGTAGACATCCAGGTGCTCGAGGCGCCAGTCGGGCAGCACCGGCACGATGCTGCCGTCCCGCAACTCGGTGGTGACGATGATCTGGCTTGGCATCGCGCCGACACCGAGTCCGTGCAGGATGTACTGCTTGCACACCTGGAAGTTGTTGGCGCGTGCCCGAACCATCGGTGCGAGCTCATGGCGCCGCTTGTTCTTTGCCATGGTGAGCTTGCGCGGTGCCTCGCTGACTCCGCAGTCGATGAACGGCACGGTCTCCAACTGTGTGGGGGACGTGATGGGTTCGGGTAGTGAGCGGATGAACTCGGGCGATGCACAAAGGAAGAGTTCGAGGCTGAAGACCTTGCGCGCGATCAGCGTCGAGTCTTGCAGAGGTCCCGTGCCGAAAACCACGTCGTACCCGTCGTGGACGGGATGAACGTCGTTGTCCACCAAGCGGATATCCAGCCGAGAGTGTGGGTACTGCTGCAAAAATCTGGCGCCGACCCGTGACGCGTAGTCGATGCCGACGAAGACCGGGATGGCAACGCGCAACTCGCCCTGCGGCTCGAGCTTGCTGCCTTCCACCAGCGCTCGCACCCCGTTGGCTTCGGCCAGGATGTTCACGCCGTGGCTGTAGATCTTCTCGCCCAGGTCGGTGACGGTGAGCTGATGCGTGTTCTTGCGCAGCAGCTTGATCCCGAGGTCCGTTTCGAGCTTGCTGAGCTTGCGGCTGACGGTGGACTTGGGCATGCCGAGCAGCGTTGCCGCCTTTGACAGGCTGCGGCACTCGACCACCTTGCCGAATACCAGCAAGGCGTCGAGGTCGAACGGCAGGTTTTGCTCCACGTGGTGTTCCAAAATTGCAACAGGGTGTTGCAATTGAAGGCCTATTTGCGCATTTGGTCAAGTGCTACCTTCGGCCGAGAGGCGGAGGAGGGCCCGATGAGTCAGGACGTCTTGGTGACGAAACCGTCAAGCGGGCACTGGACGGACGCCTATCCCGAATTAGGCCGTGGCCCAGTGTCACTCGAGGACTGCGTCTCAAAAGAGTTCTACGAGAAGGAACGCGAGCACATCTTCAAGAAGACCTGGCTCTACGTCGGACGGGTCGAGCGAGTGCCGAAGTCGGGAAGCTACTTCACCCGTGAGCTGAGGTTCCTCGACACGTCGATCATCATCGTTCGGGGCAAGGACAACGTGATCCGCGCCTTCCACAACATCTGTCCGCACCGCGGCAACAAGATGCTGTGGGAGGACGACCCGTTCGAGGAGGTGCAGGGTCGCGCCCCGGTGCTGTACTGCCGATTCCACGGCTGGCGCTACAAGCTCGATGGCTCGCTGCACGCAGCCACCCGCAAGGATCTGCTGCTCGACTTCGACGCCGAGAGTTGCCGCGTGCCGGCGATCCAGTGTGAGGTGTGGGAAGGGTTCATCTTTGTCAACCTCGACCCGCACAACACCGAGCCGCTGCGGTCCTACCTCGGCGAATTGGCCCACGGCATCGAAGGCTATCCGTTTGCGGGGCCACACCAGGTGTATCGGTTCAAAGTCGAATTGCAGTGCAACTGGAAGATTTTCGTCGACGGATTCGCCGAAAGTTACCACGGGCCGTATCTGCACGCGTCGTCGTTCGGCGCTCTCACCGCGGAGGCCCGAGACGCCTTCGACCAGCCGAACCCGTTTACCGATGCGCTGGCCTACCAGCTGAAGGGTCCGCACCGGATGTTCTCCTTCGCCGGCGAGCCGTCACAAAAGACGCCTTACTCCAAACCCATTGAGTGCGTGATGGAAGCGAGCGCGGCCGGTCCGTGGAACAAGCGCACCGACCGCGGTCCGATGCCGCCGGGACTCAATCCCACTCGTTCGGAGAAGTACGGCTTCGACTCGTTCCAGTTCTTCCCCAACTTCGTGGTGATCTTCGGTTCGTCCGGTTACAGCACCCACACGCACTGGCCGACGGGCCCGCACTCGCACATCTTCGAAGTCGAGATGTTCTACCAGCCGCCCAAGACGCACAAAGAACGGCTGGGACAGGAGCTCACGGTGACTTTCCTCAACGACATCATCCTGGAGGACGCCAGCCCCTCTGAAGGACTACAGGCGATGCTCAACAGTGGCGCACTCACGCACTTCACGATGAATGACGAGGAGATCCTGCTGCGTCACCTGCACAAGGTGGTGGGTGACTACGTGGCGGCCGGCGAGAGGGCAAAGGCCGGCCGATGAACACCCGTTTGCCGCAGGAGTTCTCGGCGATCGAGCACCTGGTGCCCGAGTGGGCCATCGAAGATGGGCATGAGCGCTACGTGAAGCGGGTGAACAGCTCCATGGCCGAGATACAGGCGTTCTACGACGAGGTGTTTCCGCACGCCGAGGAGGCGGTCGCCTACATCGACAAGTTCGACTATTCCGAACCGCTGCCCGAGGACGTCGCGAACCTGCGCAATCTGCTGTACTCGTTGATCACGGTCTCGTTGGCGGTGGAGCTGTGGAGGCAGCCGCGGGTAAAGCATTCGGCGACCACGATTCTCACGAGATTGAGCTGACGCATGGGACTGTCCACCACACGACTCGACGTCATCGACTGCACACCGTTGATCGGCAGCGAGATAAAGACCGATCTGGACACGCTGCTCAGTGGTCGCGACGCCGGCGCGATCCGCGCGATCCTCGAGCAGCGAGGGGTGGTCTTCTTTCGTGGACTGCAGATCAGCGACGAGCAGCAGGTCACTATCGCGAAAACCCTTGGCAGCATTGTGCAGAACGAGGGGGAGGGCGGGATCTACAAGATCTCGCTCGACACGAACGTCAATCAGCGGGCCGAGTACCTGAAAGGCTCGCTGTTCTGGCATTTCGACGGCTCCCTGCAGCCCTATCCGAATTTGGCCACGCTGTTGCGGGCCATGAAGCTGTCGGACTCCGGCGGTCAGACCGAATTCTGCAACACCTACGCGGCCTACGAGGATTTGTCGGAGGCCGACAAGGAGGCGATCGCCGGCCTTCGCGTGGTTCATAGTGCGGAGCGCTCGCAGTACTATGTGCGGCCCGAGATGAGCTACGAGGAGATCGCGTTCTGGCAGAAATCGCCCACAAAATCCTGCCCGATTGTGTGGACCCACCAATCCGGGCGCAAGTCATTGCTACTCGGTGCGACGGCCGACTACGTGATCGGCCTGCCGGTGGAAGAAAGTCGCGCATTGCTTGCGCGACTTCGTGACTGGGCGACTCAGCCGCGCTACGTCTATCGCCACGAGTGGCAGCTGGGCGACCTTCTGATGTGGGACAACACCGGGACCATGCACCGGGCGCTGCCGTATGCCGCTGACAGCGGTCGGCTCATGCACCGCACGGTCCTTGCGGGTGAAGAGCCGCTGGATTGAAACTCGGCATCGCGACACCCGTCGTCACGAACGTCGCCGGCGCAGCCTTGACGTGGGAGAAGACGGCCACCATCGAAGACATCGGTCGCGTCGCCGAGACGGCGGACGGCCTTGGCTATCACCACCTCACCTGCAGCGAGCACATCGGCATACCGTCGGCCGAGGCCGCCCGCCGCGGCTCCCGGTACTGGGACCCGCTGGCCACCCTCGGCTACGTGTCGGCACGTACCAGCCAGATCCGGCTCGTCACGATGACGCTGGTGCTCGGTTATCACCACCCGCTCGCGATCGTAAAGCGTTATGGCACATTGGATCACGTCAGCGGCGGCCGGGTGATTCTCGGCGTCGGTGTCGGGAGCCTCAAGGAGGAATTCGACCTGCTGGGCGCGCCGTTCGACGACCGCGGTGCTCGTGCCGATGATGCTCTGAAGGCGCTGCGGGCGGCGTTGCCCACCAATGAGCCGGTGTATGAGGGCGAGTACTACTCGTTCGGCGGGCTCACCATCGATCCCTGTGCGCTGCAGCCACATATGCCGATCTGGGTCGGCGGGCGCACCAAGCGGTCGTTGCGCCGTGCGCTCACGCTCGCCGACGGCTGGTGTCCCTACTACGTGTCCATTGCCACCGCCGCCGAGTGGCTGCGGGCGCGAGAAATGCCGGACGGCTTCGAGGTCGTCTTGCCCGCCGACCAGCCACTGGACCCGGTAGGAGAGCCGGCGAAAACCGAAGACGCGCTGCGCTCCATCGCCGCCGCCGGGACCACCACGTTGTCGGCCCGGTTCATCCACCATTCGCTCGAGCACTACCTCGAGCAGATTCACGCCTTGGCCGAGTTGCACGCCAAAACGTTCTGACCGGCAATATCAGAACGGCCACTTCGCAGGTGGGAGACGCTTAATCTCCTGACATGGACCGCTTCATTCAGTGGACGTGGGATCGGTTTGGTCCGCGTTATCTCCTGGCGTGTTGGGCGCTTGCGTTTTTCATTTCGCTCCCGATCTACTCCGTATTCATATCGCTGCCGGTCGTCGTGTTCGAGAAGTCCGGTCGCTACATCGAGGTCGGAACCGTCACCATCGGCGCGGTAGTGGTGCTTGCGTGCATCTTCATTCTTCCGGGTCGCCGGTGGGTGCGCCCCGCGGAGCAGTGGGCTGCTGGCCACCACGTCGATCGGGCGGCAGCGCTGGAGGGCACCTATGTCTACGCTCGCAGGGCGACCGTGCGAGCGATCTGGGGCGCCGCTGTCTGGGGCGCCACGCTGGCGGTCGTCGTCGGTGTGATGGTCGGGGCGCGTGGGACGCGGCTGGTGCAATACGGGATCGTGGCCGCTGTCGTGGTAGCGGCGATCCAGCTGGTCGCCTATCACAACATCGTGGAAGGAGCGTTCCGCCCAGCCCGGATCGCCCTCGCCGGTGACACGGAACTTGGCGATTCGCTGCCACGCGCCCGCCCGACTTTCGCCGGGCGATCGAACGTGTCGGTGGTTGCCGCCACGTTCGCGTACGCCGCCGGCGGAGCATTGCTCGCCGGAATGGCCAATGTCAGTGCCGCCCCCATCCTTTCGATCCTGATCGGGGGTGCGATGGCGGTTGCCTTCGCGGTACCGGTGACCGTCGGTTTCGGATTCTCTAGATCAATGCAACCCATACGCGACCTTGCCAAGGGTGCCGAACGCGTTGCGGCAGGCGACTATAGCCAGCGCCTACCTGTCGTCCAGGACGACGACCTCGGCGCCCTGTCCGCGTCGTTCAACCGCATGCAGGCGGGTTTGGCTGAGCGGCAACGGCTTCAGGGCGCGTTCGGCACCTACGTCGATCCGGCGCTAGCGGCGCGGCTGCTCGAACAGGGCGACGACGTGTTTACTGGTGAGCGCCGCGAGGTGACCGTGATGTTCATCGACATTCGCGATTTCACCCCGTTCGCCGAAGCCAATACCGCCGAGGACACCGTCGCCCGGCTCAACTCGCTGTTCGAGATCGTCGTGCCCGCCGTCGTCCACGCCGGTGGGCACGTCAACAAGTTCCTTGGCGACGGAGCCCTCGCCGTATTCGGCGCACCGAACGACCTTGCGGGACATGCTGATGCCGCGGTATACGTCGCCGTCGGGATCCAGCGGCTCGTTGCGGAGCGCTTCGGTGGCGCAATGCGGATCGGCATCGGGATCAACACCGGGGTGGTGATCGCCGGCACCATCGGCGGTGGCGGCAAGCTCGAGTTCACGCTGATCGGTGACACCGTCAACGTCGCTGCGCGCGTCGAGCAGCTCACCAAGGCCACGGGCGACGCGATCCTGCTCACCCAGTCGTGTGTCGACGCGCTGGCTTCGCGACCTTCCGGCCTCGTCGATCGAGGGCCCCACACGTTGAAGGGCAAATCTGCCGCGGTGCAGGTCTTCACAGTTGACCCAATGCGCTGGTCAGCGTGTTGACCCCCAAGAGGTGAAGTGCGCGGTCCTACGCAGCAAATTAAGATTCGGACCGCAATCCCGGCGAGCGGAAGGGAACATTCGTGGCAGATGGATTGAAGGTCGATCCCGCCGCACTGCACGTGGGCAGCAACGACATGTTCAATGCGATCGGCGAGGCCGCGTTGGATTTCTTCAGCCATGAGGACGGCCTGGCGGCGGCCGCGCCGGGCTGGATCGGATCCTCGGAGCTGGCGCTGGGTGAGCTCGCGGCGCGCTGGCAGGCCCGCCACGACCATCACCAGCTGCAGGTGGACGGCCTGGGGTCGCACGTCGCCGAGGCGATGCTCGGCTACCTCACCAACGAGGACGAGTCGGCGCGAGCTTTCCGGTCGGTGCGGGAGTAGGGGTCACGAGTGGGGCAGCTGACCCCCAATGACGTCAAGCGTTGGGATCTCGGCGCGATCCAGAAGGTGTTCGAGACCGCCAACGGACGCGCCAACACCTTGCAGCTGTTGGGGGAGAACCTCCAGCAGGTGCATAACGTTCTCAGCGGCTGGAAAGGGGAAGCCGGAGAGGCGTTTCGCGCTGACCTCGGTAGGGCTCGGCGTGACATCGAGGCCGACGGTCAGGAGTCCCGGCAGGTAGCCGCGGCGGTGGCACGCGCCGAGGGGGATGTGAGCGCATGCAAGCGCGAACTCGAGGACATCGAGCGGACCGCTGAGGCCAATGGCTGGACCATCACGCCGGATTGGCGAATCGACGTGGGCGACACGTGGATTGGGCACGATCCCGTAGAATTTGCCGCCCAGCAACAGCTACTGCAGGATCAGCTCATTGCGTTGAACGTGCACGCCCACAGCGCCGACCACGAGCTTGCCGCTGCCGTCCGCTTTGCCGTGGGCGAAGTCCCACTGGATGCCAGCGGTCAGGCGCCAAGTGGTGGCGCGCCGGGGCAAGGTCCGCCCAATCCGGCGGCAGGGCGCAACCCACGGACGTTGCAAGACATGCTGTTGCCGGCCGGTCCCGCAGACGCTGGGCCGGACGGTGCCTCGCCGAAAGGCCCGCCGCTTCCCGCCGGCGCCGTGGGCAAGCCGTTGTCGCTGCAAGACATGCTGTTGCCTGCTGGACCTGCCGCACCCGGGCGCGGCGGTGTCCCGCCGCCGCGGCTGAACTCCGCAGATGTGGAGAGTTTCAAGGCGATTGCGCGCCAGACCATGATTCGCGACGGTGTGCCGCCGAATCAGATCGAGGCGCGGCTGAATGACGTTGTGAGCCAGACACAGCAGTGGATTGACAATGGGATGCCCAACTACGTTCCCCCCGAGCCGAAGGCCCCGCCGCCACCGGGATTTTCCGAAGGCTTTAGTGACCGTTGGTTCGCTACCGAGCAAGGGATCAAAAACCTTTTCGGGCAGGGAGGTCCCGGAGCTCCAAGTGTGCTCAAGTCATGGGAGCAGATGCTCAAAGGCACCGCCACGACGGCCCTGAACCCCGTGGGCACCGCGCTAACGGAAATCAAGAGCGCAATGGACTCCCCAAGTCTCGCCTACTATTTGGGCGGCGAGACCTCCGACGTGGCCACTACGCTGCCCACGATGCTCTTTGGCGGCGAAGGAGCAATGGTTAGAGCGGGGCTCCCGGCTGAAGTCGTCACCGAAGGCGGTGCGCCTTTGGCGGTTGTGCGCGGATGGAACCCCACGGGCGGGATGACCTGGGACGACTTTGCGTCCCAGTTCGGCACCCCGACATCGCGGAGCTACCCATTGAACGATGGCTTCCCGTTAGGCTATGAACCCCAGCCCGCGCGGCTGCCTGAGGGTGCCATCATCGACAGGTTCGGATCCGAATACGGCCGGTACCTTGCGCCGGATGGCACGCCGTTCGCCGATCGCGCCTTGGCGCCAGAATCTGTTGGGGGCGATTACAACCGATACATGGTGACGGGACAACCGCTGCCGCCGGGCTGGCAAGTCGTAGAAGGTCCAGTGCAGCCGTATTATGGCCAGACGCCGTCGCCCGGCAGCCTTCAATACATGATCTTGGGTCCGGATGGCGTGGAAGTGAGCGTAAAAGA
Organism: Mycobacterium sp. NTMscope_MAC_12; assembly: GCF_976985675.1. Classification (NCBI taxonomy): domain Bacteria; kingdom Bacillati; phylum Actinomycetota; class Actinomycetes; order Mycobacteriales; family Mycobacteriaceae; genus Mycobacterium; species Mycobacterium sp. NTMscope_MAC_12. Next base: position 3,959,355 of record NZ_CDRJYY010000001.1, on the reverse strand, counting down.
ACTCGTCGACAGGGGGTTCCTTGATGAATACGGACCGCGCCTCGGACGATAAATCTGCGGCACTTCAAAGTGAAATCGATCGTTTGTCGGAAAGGCTCGGGGTCCGTCCCATGCCGGTTGGGTTCAGAACGACCGATGGCTTGAACATTTTCTGTGCCGACGACGGCACATATCACTTCACTTTCTACGAGCGCGGAAAACTCGGCTTCGACCGGGTAGGCAGCCTCGATGACCTTCTCTACTGGTACACCGAGGGCGTGGTTACGAGCCAAGCGGCAAAACAAGTGGGAGACCGAGCGGAACGTTTCAAATACGAGTATCAAATTTTGAGTCAATTCGATGTTGACTGGGCGAAGAGGCGGGTGCGTGACCTCGCAGCGATCTTCCATAATGGTCAGCCAGAAGACATTTCATTACTCCCGGACATTGGCGAAGCGCTATGACACCAGCAGACCCCGCCTAGCTATTGGTCCAGCGATCAAACGTGGCCTCCATGTCAGGACAGAATGTCCCGACGGCAGCCCCCATGATCTGGCCCGCTTGCGCGGCCGCGTAGCCATTGCTCGCCACCGTCGGGTAGATCGTGTCGAAGTCGGTGCCGCCGCGCGCTTGCTGACAGACGCTGTTCCCGATATCGACCATCCTGCCCGGATTGTCGTACGGCACATGCAGCACGTTCAGGGTGTGCAGATAGGCGCCGACGGAGATGGGATCGGGGTCCGCGTGGGCTGTCGGCGCGAGCGACACCAGCCCGGTCAGCGCCGCGGCGATCAGGGCCGACTGAGACAAGGTCTTGAGGATCATGCCGTGGCCGATGCAGGCCGACGCTCTCGGGTCCATGGTCAGGGAGCGTAAATGCTGTGTAGCGAAGTTTTACGTGTTTTCGGCGATCCACGTAGTGGTGAAGCGCAGCATCTCGGGGATGCCCTCTGCCAATCCGGCGCCGATCGATTTCTCGAGTTTGCCGGCCACCAATGGGATTTTGACGTTCACCTGAAAGGCGGCGCGCAGTTGCGAGCCGCTGTCATCTGTCGGCGCCAGCCACGTATCCGCATGGCCTGATCCCAATCCGCCCGAGGCGGACACGGTGACCCGCCCACGCACCTGGCCGTCACCGTCGGGACGCCACATCTCGGTCTGCACGATCTTCACTTCACCGGTAACGAATTTGGCGACCAGCCCGGGCAGGATCTGACGACCTAGGCGTTGGGTCGTACGCACCGTGACGGTGCCGCCGGGGTCGGCCACCAGTGAATCCAAGGTGGTGTCGGCGGCGCCGGCGGCGATGCGGGCCAGCCAATAGTCCTCGCGGCCGAACGCGGCATGAATTTGCTCGACACTGGCGGGCGACTCGGTCAACACGTCGAAGGAGCGCGACATCAAACCATTCTTGCAGAGGCGGATGACCCGAGGCGGTGGGTGCTGTCTCGGACCTAAGACTCGGACTCAGATCCCAACAGCCGCAACGGATGCAAGCCATCAACATTGCCGACGAACGGCGGGTGGATGCTGTAGCCGAGCATGCGGCGGATGTCATCGGAGACGGTGCGCGCGATCTCGCGCGACACCGACAACGTATAGGCTTCCATCGGCCGCAGCCACGGTTCACAGTATTGAGCGGTGATCGCAAGCCGCTCGTGGGCAGTGTTGTTGGCGCCTCCGCCATGCCACAGGGTGCCGACGAAGAAGACGCACGAACCGGCGGGCATGACGACGGGCAACGCCTGGTCCTCAGCGTCCGGCCTGCGCTTACCCCAGCGATGGCTGCCCGGGTACAGGACCGTGGCGCCGTTGTCGGCGGTGAAGTCGTCGATCGCCCAGATCGTGGCGGCCGCCAACGGCGCCCGCGGGCGCGGAATCGGGTAGAAGCCGTCGTCATGGTGGGCCAGTTGCGCAGTCTCGCCGGGCTGAATGTTGATGGCCTGCAACGCCGAAAGCAGATAATTGGGCATCAGCAACCGGTCGAGAGCGGCGAGTACGCGGGGATGGTCGACCAGCCGGTCGCACACCCGCGTCCTGCTCAGCACGCTGTAGATCCGCTGGGTACGCCGGCCCTCGAAAGAGTTCCGTCCGGTGTGCCCGAGCCAAGGCCGCACGGTCTCACGGATGTGCCCGCATTCCTCGGCGCTGAGCAGATTCTCCCAAATGACGTACCCGTCGCGGTCGAGCGCGGCCATGTCGGCCTCGACGACCGCGCTGTCGACCGAGCTTCCGCCCGTCGGCGTCCGCCTGTAGCGCTGCGCCAGGTCGCCCCGAAGGTCCTCCAATGTGGTGACGGATTCGTCGTCGATGCTCATTGGTGCTCGTCCTTAGTCCACTGGCACTTCTGCCCAGACTAGGCCGAGTCCGGCTCGACTCACACCCAATCGCCCGCGTGTTAACCCCGAAGCCCGGTGATGAAGCGTTGCACGCTTCGGCCCAGCGACCGTGGCACGTGGTCGGGATCCATCAGCTCGTTCTCGGCCAGCGGGCCCGCCTCATCGGCCACGGTGCGCTCGGTGAAGGGCTGCAAGGTTTTGCCGTCGCCTCGAAGCGCCTCGATGGCCGTGTGTACCGATCGGTGTTCGGCTACCGCCCCTTCGAGCTCGCCCGGCGGCACACCCAGGTGCTCGGCCACCAAACCGTTTCGCACGGAGACGATTTCGCGGCGCACATCATCATCATCGGAATGGGCCGGTCGCGCCTCGATGGCCACATCGCATTCGCTGTCGAACCCCATCGACCGGTTGTTGAAATTCGATGACCCGATCCGCAGCAGCCGATCGTCGACCACCAGCACCTTGGAGTGGATGTAGATCGGCGCGCCGCGGTCGGTCACCGGCCAGTAGACACCCAACCGGTCATGCTCGTCGGCCTCCCACAGCTGTTGAAGCAGGCGGTGGCGTGCGCTGTCCATCGTTCCCCGCTCGAGCGGGTTGTTGCCCTTACGGGCAAGCACGATGACGATCTCCGGGCCGTCGGCTTCCCGTAGTCGCGCAGCCAAAGCTTCGGCGATGGTGCGCGACGCCAGGTATTGGTTCTCCACGTAAATGGTGTCGCGGGCCGCCGCTATGGCGGCGAGGTTGAGCGCCTCGACCTCGCGGACCTCGGGGCGATCCTCCAGTTCGGGCAGGGTGAGCGCGATCCCGACGTCCACGTTGCGCAGTGTCGGTTCCAGCTTGCCGGGCCACGCGCTGTGCCGTGCCTCAACGGGTGCCAACGCTTGTTTCGTCGCCGTCTTCCACCGCGCCAACGCTTGCTCGCCGACGGCCCGCGCCGCCTCGCCGTCGACCGCGGCCCCGACGTCGTGCCGCGGCCCGTAGCTGCGGCTCCCCGTGCGGCGCTGACGGTTGACATGCTCATGGGAGCGGGTGTCCCATCGGTCGAGGGTGAGGTCGATGCCGCCGCAGAACGCCACCGCGTCGTCGACGACGACGATCTTCTGGTGATGCACCGAGCCGAGCGGGTGGACGCCGTCGATGGCGAAATGCATTCGCTTGCTGCTGATCTGGTTCACCAGCGATACCGGGGCAAGTCCGAACCACAGGCCATCGAACGCCGGGAGCAGGCGCAAATTGGACTTCAGCAGATAGATATCCAGACCCGGCCGTTTCCACAGCATCCAATAAAGGAAGGTGCCCAGCTGGTTCGGGCCGGGCAGCGTCTTGTGGCCGCGCTCGAAGGTCACCCGGGAGTCGAAATCCCAGCCGATCAACATGATCCGGTGGCGGGCGCGCAGCATCGCCGCCTTGACGTGTTTGAAGTAGTCCGCCGCGTCGACGATGGGGGCGAACCTTTCGGCGCGTGCCGTGCGCCAGCACGTCTGGCCGGGCGTCAGCAGTCGGTCGTCCTGCACGCCGGGGCTCTCAACGACGTTGATGGGTCAGCGCGGACATAGCCACTGTGTACCACACCCAGGCCCTTCGCCCAGGCGGCCCTATATGAGGATGGAGCCATGCGCATGACTGCAGTGCTCACGAGTTTCGTCGCCCTCATCGGTGTGGCCACGCCTGCGCACGCCGATCCGGCCGGCGACTCGGCCTCCGATGCGAGCTTTTTAGCCGCGCTGAACAAGGCCGGCATCACCTATGAAAGCCCGGCCACCGCCGTGGGGGTGGGCAAAAGGGCATGCGAGCTGATGGACGAGGGCCATCCCCAGGTCGACGTCATCCACAACGTGTCGTCGAGCAATCCAGGATTCACGGTGGACGGCGCCGCCCAGTTCACCATGATCGCGGCGAGCGCCTATTGCCCCCAGCACCTGGGGCAACCGGTCGGCCAGGCGACTAGCCCGACTGGAAGCTGAGCTCCACCTCGGAGCGGGTGCGGACCTGATCGGTGCCGGGCACGTAGGTCGGCGCGGTGTGGGAGACGGTGGTGCCCCCCTTGACCCGGGCCTGCGCCTGCCGAAACTCCGGAGCCGGGCCCGACGCGGCGTTGATCCCGTTGATGATCGACCACACCGCGGCACGACGGGCGGTGCGTTCGATGATGTTGCAGTCACGGTGCTGAAGGAGTTGCTTAGCCCATTTCGGCATCGTGTCGCGAATGGCCCAGTCGACGGCGGCCTGCGGCATGGCGACGTTGGGGCCGGTGCCCATCGCTTTCCCATGGGTGACAGCCAATTTCGGCAAGTACGACTCCAGGCACTCGAGCGTCTCGGCCTTGGTCGTCGGCAGATCGGTGCCACCCAGGGCATGTCCGACCCGGACGAACTCACCGTAGTAGCGGTCGAGTTTCTTGCCGCGCAACGGCATTGGGTGATACAGCTCGTGCGCGGTGGCCAGCCCCCAGACGACCGTCGCATAGTTCCATCGCAGCCACTCGGGATCGTCGGCGTCGTAGCGGGCTCCGTCGGGACGAGTGCCCTTGATGGTGTGGTGCATCGCGCGCACCGACGCCGCCAGGCGCTCGGCGGTTTCCGTCGACCCGTACGCCGTGCCGATGAAGAACGCGACCGAGTGGCCCAACCGCGTCGCGGCGCCTTCGGGGTCGATCTGCGGCACCCGCGATATCGGGTTTCCGTTGCTGTCGCGCTTGATCAGTCGCGAATGGTGCATGCCCATCCAGTAGATCGACGGGTCCAGGGACTCCATGAAGGCGGCGCAATACAGGCCGAAGATCAACGCGGGCAGGTGCGAATGCACGCGCCACACGGCGCTGTCGGGACCGAACCAGCCCGGATCGCCGACGGGCGCGGCGAACTCCATGCCGCGGAAGAAATGCCGCCGCATGGTGTCGTCCAACCGCTTGTTGATCAACTGCCCGACTATCTGGTGTGGCAGGAACACAAATCACTCCCTCGGATTTCTGGTCACGACTGTAACCAGAATATGTTTTGGTTACAGGCGTGACAAGACCCACGCCGCGTCGACCTACGCTGTAGGGATGTCGAGTCCCACCCGCTGGGCCGGTGTACCGCTCAAGGACCGCCGCGCCGAGCGTCGTGCGCTGCTGGTCGAGGCCGCGTACCGCCTGTTCGGCAGCGCCGGGGAGGCGGCCGTCTCGGTGCGCTCGGTCTGCCGGGAATGCGGATTGAACACCCGGTACTTCTACGAGAGCTTCGGTGACACCGACGATCTGCTCGGCGCGGTCTACGACCGGGTGAGCGAGCAGCTCGGCGAAGTGATCGCGGCCGCCATCGACGAGGCGGGGGAATCGCTGCGGGCCCGGACCCGCGCCGGCATCGCGGCCGTGCTGGGGTTCTCCTCGGCCGATCCGCGCCGCGGCCGCGTGCTGTTCACCGATGCGCGCACCAACCCGGTGCTGGCCGCCCGGCGCCGCGCCACTCAGGACATGTTGCGCCAGGGTGTGCTGACCGAGGGCTGGCGTCTCAACCCGGGTTCCGATCCGGTGGCCGCCGAGGTCGCCGCGGCGATGTATACCGGCGCGATGGCCGAGCTCGCCCAGCAGTGGCTCGCAGGTCATTTGGGCAGTGATCTCGACGCCGTCGTCGATTACGCTCTGAAGCTGGTGTTGTGGTAGCGGGGAGTGCGGTGATGGGCCAAATCGAACATGCGATGGACCCCGTTCGGCGCATCCTGGGGCACAAGGTCAGCGTCGGCGCGCTGATCGAACTCGCCGTGTGGCTGGCGATTCCCTACCTCTGTATTGGGTTCGCCTGGACCGTTATTCACCCCGAACAGACTCAGCGAATTCAGGCAAGGATAGAAGTGGTGTCGCCCGCCGCCGCCGATGCCATCGCGTTCGGGGTCGCCACGGTGCTGTGGCCTGCCGCGCTGCAGATCGCCGATGCGTGCCCGACGCCATGACCGACTTTCGGATCGAATGCGTGCGCGAGACGGCCGTTTGCTCCTAGGCTCTCAGACCATGTCAATCGACCGGTTCGGCCTCTCCGCGGGCACCATTCGGCTCGCCTCCGGCATTTCGTTTCTCGTTGATCCTCTGCGCGCAAACAAGTTGTGGGGCGACCCGGACGAGCCGACGCCGACGGCGCGACTGTTGCTGCGGTCGATGGGTTATCGCGATGCGCTGATCGGTGCCCTGCTCGCGGCCGCGGCGCTGCGCGGGAAAAACACCCGCGGCTGGTTCCTGGCCTCCGCCGGGGCCGATGCGGCCGACCTGGTCGGCGGGATGAGCGTGCACCGCGAGTTGAAGCCCTCGCAGCAACTGATCGGCCTGGGCGGCGCCGCCGTCGGGATCGCCACCGGGCTGTGGGGCGCGGTGCGTCCGACCAAGCGGACGGGCGAGGCGCCAGCGCCTGCCTGAATGCTGACATCCGAGCGCAGATGCGGTTGACTGAGCGGCATGGGCTTCGGTGTGCTGACGTTTGTTACCGACGAGGGCATTGGTCCGGCGGACCTGGGGAGGGCGCTCGAGCAGCGCGGGTTTGAATCGCTCTTTCTTGCCGAGCACTCGCACATCCCGGTCGACGCGAAAACTCCGTACCCCAGTGGCGGCCCGATTCCGCGGAAGTACTTCCGCACGCTGGATCCGTTTGTCGCGCTGACGGCCGCGGCGGCGGTCACCGAGAGGCTCGTTGTGGGCACCGGCATCGCGTTGGTGCCGCAGCGCGATCCGATCCACACCGCGAAAGAGGTGGCGTCGCTGGACCTGGTGTCGCAGGGACGATTTCGCTTCGGCGTGGGCGTGGGATGGCTGCGCGAAGAGATCGCCAACCACGGTGTCGATCCCGCGGTGCGGGGACGCGTGGTCGACGAGCGCCTGGACGCGATGATCCAGCTATGGACGAACGAAAAAGCGGAATTCCATGGGAAATTCGTGAACTTCGACCCCATCTACAGCTGGCCCAAGCCCGTGCAGCAACCGTATCCGCCGCTGTACCTGGGCTGTGGACCCGCGGGCTTCAAACGTATCGCGCGGCTCAACGCGGGTTGGCTCTCGATGACGGGCTCGGTGCAAGAGCTATCGCCTCAGCTGGACCAGCTGCGCGAGCTGGTCGGCCAGAACGTGCCGGTGATCCACTTCCATGGCGGCGCAGCCACGGCGGCAGAGCTCGAGGGCTACCGAGATCTGGGATTGCAACACCTCTTGGTGAACCTGCCGACGGAGCCGCGGGATCAGACGCTGCAACGCCTCGACGCGTTGCACGCCGAGTTCGGCAAGCTAGCGTAAAGCTAAGTGCCGCAGAAGGTTTGGTACTTGCCGAAGTCTTCGGGGGCGGGGCTGGCGTAACGCTCCAAACCGGGTCGCTCTGCATACGGCTCGGTCACCGCCGCCAGGAGCCGCTCGAAGGGGCCGAGGTCGCCGTCCGTCGCCGCGGTGAGGGCCTCCTCGACCAGATGGTTACGCGGAATGTAGATCGGGTTGGCGCGGTCCATCGCGTCGGCGTCGGGACCCAGGGCCGTCCAGCGCGCCAACCAGTCGTCAAAGCCGGCCAGGTCCATGAACAGTCCGCGCGCGGGCTCGGCATCACCATTCGCCGCCCGGCCGAGCCGGCGGAAGAACGACGTGTAATCGACGTGATTCTGCTTGAGCAGCACGAGCAATTCCTCGACCAACGCCGTCGCGAATTCGGCGTCGACGCCGGCGGAGAGGCCGAGTTTGGCGCGCATCCCGGAGGCCCACACCGCGTCATAGCGGGCTTGGAACACCCCGAACGACTGCTCCGCCAGTGCGATGGCTTCCTCGGTGCTGTCCGAGAGCAGCGGAAGGAGTGTCTCGGCGAAGCGCGCGAGGTTCCAGCCGGCGATGGCCGGCTGGTTGCCGTAGGCGTAGCGGCCCCAGAAATCGATCGAGCTGTAGACCGTGTCGGGGTCGTAGGCCTCGATGAAGGCGCATGGTCCGTAGTCGATCGTTTCGCCCGAGATCGTCGTGTTGTCGGTGTTCATCACGCCATGAACGAATCCGACCAGCATCCAGCGGGCGATCAGCGCGGCCTGGACCGCGACGACCGCTTCAAACAGCGCCAGGTAGGGGCGTTCGGCCTCGGCCGCGCCGGGATGGTGGCGGGCGATCGCGTGGTCGGCGAGGCGGCGTAGCAGCTCCTTGTTGCCGGTGGCCGCCGCGTATTGAAAGCTGCCCACCCGCAGGTGGCTGCTGGCCACCCGGGTGAGCACCGCCCCCGGCAGTGTGGTTTCGCGATAAACCGGCCGCCCGGTGCCGACCACTGCCAAGGCTCGTGTCGTCGGCACGCCCAGAGCGTGCATCGCCTCGCTGACGATGTATTCGCGCAGCATTGGTCCCACCGCCGCCAGGCCGTCCCCGCCGCGGGCGAACGGCGTGGCGCCAGAACCTTTCAGGTGGATGTCGCGCAGCCGCCCGTCGGTGCCGACGAGCTCGCCGAGCAGCAGCGCACGCCCATCGCCTAATCGCGGGACGAAGCCGCCGAACTGATGCCCCGCGTAGGCCTGCGCGACGGGGGCGGCCCCGCTGGGCACCCGGTTGCCCGTCAGGAAGCGCAGCCCGTCGTCGCCGCGCAGCCAGGCGGCGTCGAGCCCAAGCCCTTCGGCGAGCCGGTCGTTGAGCACGAGCAACCGCAACTCGGGAAACGTCTCGGCTTGCCAGCGGACCGCCATTTCCGGCAATTCACGGAAAAACCGGTCCTGCAGGGCAACGGTGGTATCCGGGGCAACGCTCATGTGACCGAGCCTACGGAAATTCAACCGATGGCTTGCCCGATGAGGTCGCGGGCGCGATCGAGCATGGAGGCAAACGGGCCGAGCGCGAAATTCAGCTTTGCCGACTCCACGCCCGGGTGGGGGTGGGTTGGGGCGATGGCCTCGGCGGCGCGCACCGCCGTTCCCATCCGCTTGAGATCGTCGGTGTCGAGCTGTTGCGTGAGGACCGGGAATTCCTCGGTCTCCTCCTGCTTGGCGTGCTCGAGCACGGCTTCGCGCAGTTTGGTGAGTTCGTCGATGAACCGCTGCGAGGTGACGTCGAGCTGCTCGATCTGTGACAGCAGCTCCTTGGCCTCATGCTCTTCCTTCAGGCGGGCGTCGACGAGGGCTTCGCCGTCGTCGGCCTCCTTGCGTGCGCGCGGATGCACGATCATTTCCTCGGCGGTTTCGTGTACCGCCAGCAATTGGCGCAGCGCCGCGAACGGCTCCTCACGCGCTTTCGGATCCGTGGCGTGCAACACCTGGTCAAACATGTCCTCGATGAGGTTGTGCTGTGCTTTCAGGAACGCGACGACCTCGTCGGGCGACTGGATAATCATGTCGGCCATCGCCGATACCTCCAGTGAATTCGGGAGTTGTGAAACGCACGCTGGGCTGTGTGCGGCTTCGCGACGTATACCCGCTGCGCACGCGGCCAAACGGCACCCCGCAGTGCGGGACGCATTCCGCGGGACGCGCCAAAACCGGAAGACGTTGGGGAACAACGTATTTCGATACCGGACCGGTGTCCACCCAAATCCCCGTCAGGCGCGCAGCGCCCGACGGACATCTGGGTGAGACGAAGGGTTAGACGCCGCGGTCGCGAGGGGAGACCGGTCCGACGCCGGTGCCGGCAGCGGTGTCCTTCCGGCGCATCAGTCCGGCGAGCCCACCCAGACCGAGCAGGCCAACGAGGCCCCACAGCCCGCTGTTGTCGCTGTGCTGATCGTCGTTGTGGTCCGCCAACGTCGTTGTAGCGGGCGACGGCGCCGGAGCACTCGGGCCGGCGGCATTGGCGACACCGGCTCCTCCCAACAACAGCGCCCCAGTGGTTGAAACGATGGCGATGGTCCTACGCATATTTACTCCTATGGATTTTCTCGGTCGAAGGCCAGACGGCTGATCGAGATACATTTGGAGACCAGGGTGCTCTAGTCTCCGCAGAAAGACGTGCGACAACGGTCGCGACGTCCAAGGGGACGGCTACCCCGCGCTGCCACCGGGAAACGCGACCGCGGGCCGGTTTCGTTTGCTGGCCGGTCCAGTGATTCGCCGCTCCGGTCAGGAACTCGGCCGGCGCCGCGGCCGAGTCGCCATGGCGTCCGCGGGGCTTGCCCGACCGATTGTTCCGGGACATCGCTACGGTTAAGGACACACGTCCACCATTTGAAACCACGAGAAGACGACAGATCAGCCGATATGGACGAACAGGTCAACAGCAGCGCCGCCGAATCCGAAGACATCGGCTCTCGCATCGACCCGGTACTGGCCCGGAGCTGGCTCCTGGTCAACGGCACGCATGCCGACCGGTTCCAGTCCGCGGTGCACTCCCGCGCCGATATCGTCGTTTTCGATATCGAGGACGCCGTCGCGCCCAAGGACAAGCACACCGCACGCGACAACGTGGTGAGTTGGCTGGGCGCCGGCAACGTCGACTGGGTCCGCATCAACGGCTTCGGCACCCCCTGGTGGGCGGACGACCTGGCCGCCCTTGCCGCGACGCCGGTCGGCGGGGTGATGCTGGCGATGGTCGAATCGGTCGACCACGTCACCGAGACCGCGAAACGGCTCCCCGATGTGCCGATCGTGGCCCTGGTCGAAACGGCGCGGGGCCTCGAGCGCATCACCGAGATCGCGGCGACCAAGGGAACCTTCCGGCTGGCGTTCGGCATCGGGGACTTCCGCCGCGACACCGGTTTCGGGGACGACCCGGCGACCCTGGCCTACACGCGATCCCGCTTCACCATCGCCTCCAAGGCCGCCGACCTGCCCAGCGCGATCGACGGCCCCACCATCGGCTCCAATCCGCTGAAACTGATCGAGGCCACGGCGGTCTCCACCCAGTTCGGGATGACCGGCAAGATCTGCCTGACGCCCGACCAGTGCGCCGTCGTCAATGAAGGTCTATCCCCGTCGCAGGACGAAATATCTTGGGCGAAAGAGTTTTTCGCCGAGTTCGAACGTGACGGGGGAGAGATCCGCAACGGCTCTGATCTGCCCCGCATCGCGCGCGCGACCAAGATTCTCGAGCTGGCTCGCGCGTACGGCATCGAGGCCTTGGACATCGACGAGGAAGAACGCGATCACTCACCCGCGCCGTCGGACACCTATCACTACTGAGCGCTACGCCGCATGTCGCGCGAGCGCGACGCCGACGCGGACTTCGAGCTTGCTCATCGTGATGGTGGGGCCGCGCGGCGGCGCCGTCGAACGGTAGGTTTTGCCCGTGGGCGTCGTAAAAAGTGCTGTATGGGTATGGTTTTCGTCGACGCTCGTGCGCACCCGCCACCCCGCATTTTCCTTGACGTAGTTGCAGTGCTCGCACAATCCGAGGCCGTTGTCCGCGGTGGTCGGGCCGCCGACGGCCCACGGCTGCGCGTGGTCGCGGTGCCTGATCGGCGCGTCGCAGTAGGGAGTGCGGCAGTGTTGATCGCGGAGCCCGATGAACGCGGCCAGGCCCTGCGGGAAGAGTCGTGCCCGTGATTCCATCGCCACCAGCGCCCCGGCCTGGGGATGCGCGTAGAGCCTGCGCAGAGTCGCTCGCGAACGTCGATCGGCGGCGGCCGCGGCGACCATGCTGCGGGCGACCGCCGCGGGAACGGGACCGTAGCCGGAGATATCGGCCGGCACATCGCCACCGCCAAGCAGCGTTTCGTCGGACAGCACCAGGTTGACCGCGACCGGGGTGGGGACCGGTGCGCAGCGGCCGGTCACCCTTTCCACCAAGGTGTCCGCCATCACCTGCCCGCGCGGGCGCCCGTCACCGCAAGTGTCTGCTTCGCGGCGCAGCGCCGCATACACCGAAACCCCCTGAGCCACCGGCAATAACGCCGAGACATAGGTCATCGTGTCGGGCGCCGGCCGAATGGTGACGGTGCGGTCGTTCTCGGCCTTGGCCGCCCGCTCGACGACGGCATGCGGATCGAGCCGGTAGGCGATCGCCTTTGCGGCCGCGGCCACTCGCGCATCGCCCATGCCGCTCAGGCTCGCCGGGTCGGCACACATTTCCGCGTCCAAGGCGCGGCGGTCCTCGACGTCCAGGCATGCGCTCTCGCGCACGATCAGCGTCGCCCGCCACTCCGACAGGGCCCCGCATTCCAGCGCGGCCAGCGTATGCGGCATCTCGTGCACCAGGGCTTTGGCGAAACCCAGATGCCGGCCGCCCCGCGCGGGGGAGTCCCGTCGCGCCAGGGCAACCTCGCTTGCCACGCCGCGTCCGCGGCGCGCGGCGGGCACCCCGGTGGCCGCTTCGGTGGCTCGACGCGCCGCGTCCAGAGCGGCCGCCGCCCGGGCCTGGCCGGCGGCCGCCGCGGACTTGAGCGTCTCCAGCTCGGCGATGCGCTCTACCAGCGACGATTCGTCGGCTGCCGGATCGACGGCGGTCAATTCCTCGAACATACTTTCGATAGTAATTGTGCCCACTGACAAGCGGGCCCATGGCTACTCTGGGCATGTGAGCCCCAGAGGGCGGATCTGAGTCGTGCGGGTCTACGACGACGTCGGCGCTGACGAGGGTCAGCGCGTGCTGGTCGATCGGGTCTGGCCGCGCGGCATGCGCAAGGACGACCCGCGGGTGGGTATCTGGTGCAAGGAGGTCGCGCCATCGAAGGACCTCCGCGAGTGGTACCGACACCGGGCCGAACGGTTCGACGAATTCGCTTCGCGCTACAAGGCGGAACTGCGCGACAGCGCCGCGCTGGAGGAGCTCCGCAAGCTAGCCAAGCGGGGTCCGGTCACGTTGGTCACCGCGACTCGCGAGGTTGACATCAGCCAGGCGGCCGTCCTGGCGAAGCTGCTGAAAAGCCGGTGATCGCCAGTTCTCACCGTGAGACGATCGTGCGATGCGTTTGGGATTGCATGCGCTCGGGATCGGCGCCGGCGCCGACCGCGCGGTGATCGATGCCGTCGCGTCAACTGCGGATGAGTGCGGCTTCGCCACCCTTTGGGTAGGGGAGCACGTCGTCATGGTAGACCGACCCGCTTCGCGCTATCCCTATTCCGACGACGGCGTCATTGCCGTTCCCGCCCAAGCGGATTGGCTTGACCCGATGATCGCGCTGAGCTTCGCCGCTGCCGCCTCATCCCGGATCGGCGTAGCGACGGGCGTGCTCCTGCTGCCCGAACACAATCCGGTGCTGGTCGCCAAGCAGGCCGCCAGTTTGGACCGGCTGAGTGGTGGGCGGCTGACGCTGGGAGTGGGCGTCGGATGGTCCCGGGAAGAATTCGCCGCACTCGGAGTGCCGTTCGCGCATCGTGGTGCGCGCACCGCCGAATACGTTGGCGCGATGCGCACATTGTGGCGTGATGACATCGCCTCGTTTGAGGGGCAGGCCGTCCGTTTCGACTCCATTCGGGTTAATCCCAAGCCGCTGCGCGATCGTCGTATCCCCATTGTGGTTGGGGGCAATAGCGATGCGGCACTGGGGCGCGTGGCGATGTGGGGCGACGGCTGGTACGGGTTCAATCTCGACGGCCCGGCAGCGGTGCGCGATCGGATCGCCAAGCTGGAACAACTGTGCGCGGAATCGGGCCGGGACCATACCCGGCTGCGACTCTCGGTGGCGCTGCGCGACCCGAGCGTGGGTGAGATCGTCGCCCTCGCCGAGTTGGGCATCGACGAATTGGTTCTCGTCGAGGCGCCCCCGGACAAGCCCGAGGCGGCAGTCGAGTGGGTTTCCGCGCTGGCGCAGAAGTGGATGGTCCCCCGCTGAAGCGCGTTCGACCAGCAGCGTCGTAGGCTCAGGCGCAGAAATGAGTGACGCCGAACCCATCCTCCCGCGGGAACTGACCGACCTTCCCGAGGAGATCCGTAGCGTCCCGCCGCCCCCCATCCCGGACCTACCCGAGCCGTACGGTTTGCGACTTGCCGACCCGGGTGCCGACGCCGACATGATCTCCGAGTGGATGAGCCGCCCGCACCTGATCGAAGCCTGGGAGTCGCACTGGCCGGTGGCGCGGTGGCATCGCTACCTGCGGGCGCAACTTCAGGGTGACTTTTCTCGTCCCTTCCTGGCGATGCACGACGCGGTGGACCGCGCATATATCGAGCTATACAGAGCGGCAAAGGATTCCATCGCCACTCGCTACAATCACGATCCTCACGACCTGGGTTTGCACGTCGCGGTCGCCGACCTGGATTACATCCAGCGGGGACACGTCGGGTACCTGCTGCCGCATTTGGTGGGCGGCATCTTCACCCTCGACCCGCGGTGTCGCCGAATCATGTTCGATCCCGACCACCGCAATGCGTTGGCGCGCAAGTTCTGTGAGCGTGGTGGCTGCGCATTCCTCGGCGAGCATGACATGGCGAATCGCCGCATGGCGCTGTACGTGCTGCCGCGCACCCCCGACGACGTCCCGCGCGCCTGACTAGATCAGCTCGGCAAGGCGCTGCCCGATGAACGCCGCCGCTACGCCCAGCACGACGCTGAAGACGATGTTGGCGAGCGAGGAGCGCAGTTGGCGCTCCTCGCCGAGTCGCTGCGTCTCCAGCATCCAGGTCGAAAACGTGGTGTAGGCGCCGACGAAGGCCGTGCCAGCCAGCAGGGCCGCCTCCTTGTTCAGCGCCAGACCGCCGAGGAAGCCGAGAAGCGCTGCGCCGCTGATGTTTACGACGAGGGTACCGAACGGGAACGGCCGGGACACCCGGCGCGCCACCGCACGGTCGATGACAAAGCGCAGCACCGATCCGATGCCGCCGATGAGCGCGACGCCCAGCCAGACCAGCGCCGTCGTCGCCGCGGCGGCGGTCATTGACGCACCCGCACCCGGCGCACCAACTTGGTGGCCAGGTGCACCGCCAGCAGCCCGAGCACGATGCTGGTGACGGTGTAGCCGGCGGCCAACCCGCAATGGCCGTGCTCGATCATCCGCACCGTCTCCACCTGCATCGTGGAGAAAGTGGTTAAGCCACCGCACAATCCGGTGCCGAGCAAGGGGCGCCGATAGCTCGACGTCGGCAACCGCTCCAACAGTCGGGTCGTGAAATAACCCACCAGAAAGGCCCCCACGACGTTGACCGTGAACGTCGGCCACGGCCAGCTCCCTGGGTCGCCGCCGGCGAGGGCGCTCAGTGCGGCACGGGCCAGGGAGCCCAGCGCCCCACCGGCAAACACCGCGGCCAATTCGCGATAGTCCCGTTGCGCCACTGGCGTCGATTCCCTTCGTTTGCCGGTGCGCTACGCAGCGTATGGCGGGAGTACCGACCGGCGCAGGCCGGGGGGACTCGGACACGGGCAGAATTGGTAACCATGGTGGCCAACCCTCGCGCCGGTCAGCCGGCCCAACCCGAAGACCTTGTCGATCTGCCCCACCTGGTGACGGCCTATTACTCGCTTCAGCCCGATCCCGGCGACGTCGCGCAGCAGGTGGCATTCGGCACGTCGGGACACCGCGGGTCGGCACTCAATGGCGCATTCAACGAGGCGCACATCCTGGCGATCACCCAGGCCATCGTCGAGTACCGGGCCGAGCGCGGCACAACGGGCCCGTTGTTCATCGGACGGGACACGCACGGCCTGTCCGAGCCGGCCTGGGTCTCGGCGCTGGAGGTGCTGGCCGCCAACGACGTCGTCGCCATGATCGACTCCCGCGACCGGTACACGCCGACCCCGGCGGTCAGCCACGCCATCCTCACCTACAACCGCGGCCGCACCGACGCGCTGGCCGACGGAATCGTCGTGACGCCGTCACACAACCCGCCTTCGGACGGGGGCATCAAATACAACCCGCCCAACGGCGGCCCGGCCGACACCGACGCAACCAACGCAATCGCCAAGCGCGCCAACGAGATTCTGCGCGACGGGTCGGGCGTCAAGCGCATTCCGCTGGCCCGCGCACTGCAGGAAGCGCAGCGCCACGATTACCTCGGCAACTATGTCGACGACCTGCCCAACGTGGTCGACATCGATGCCATCCGCGCGGCCGGGGTGCGGATCGGCGCCGACCCGCTGGGCGGGGCGAGCGTGGACTATTGGGGCGAGATCACCGCGCGGCATCGCCTGGATCTGACCGTGGTCAATCCGCTGGTCGACGCGACGTGGCGGTTCATGACGCTCGACCACGACGGCAAAATCCGGATGGACTGCAGCTCGCCCGACGCCATGGCGGGACTCATCCGCGCGATGTCCGACAACCCCGGCCGCTACCAGATCGCCACGGGCAACGATGCCGACTCCGACCGCCACGGCATCGTCACCCCCGACGCGGGGCTCCTCAATCCGAACCACTACCTGGCGGTGGCCATCGAATATCTCTACACGCAGCGGCCGTCGTGGCCGGGCGGCATCGCGGTCGGCAAGACCGCGGTCAGTTCGTCGATGATCGACCGGGTGGTCGCCGGCATCGGCCGCAAGCTCATCGAGGTGCCGGTCGGCTTCAAGTGGTTCGTCGACGGCCTGATCGAGGGTGGCATCGGCTTCGGCGGCGAGGAATCGGCCGGGGCGTCGTTCCTGCGGCGTGACGGCTCCGTGTGGACCACCGACAAGGACGGCATCATCCTGGCCTTGCTGGCCTCCGAGATCTTGGCGGTCACGGGGTCGAGTCCCTCGCAGCGCTATGAACGGTTGACCGCCCAATACGGCACGCCGTTCTACGCGCGGGTCGACGCGCCGGCCGATCGCGAGCAAAAGGCCCGGCTGGCCAAGCTGTCGGCCGACGAGGTGACGGCAACGGAACTGGCGGGGGAGCCCATCACCGCCAAGCTGACCGCGGCGCCGGGCAATGGCGCCGCGTTGGGCGGATTGAAGGTGACAACGGCCAACGCGTGGTTTGCCGGGCGACCGTCGGGAACCGAGGACGTGTACAAGATTTATGCGGAATCTTTCAACGGAGAAGGGCATTTAGCGGAGGTGCAAGAAACTGCGCGCGAGGTAGTTAATAAAGTCATCGGGTGACCCTTTCCCCCCGCATTACCCGCCCGGGGGGACGCGCGCCGCGTTCGACCCGCCTGCCGCGCGAAGTTTGGATCCTTAGCTGGGCAAATATCATGGTTGCCCTGGGTTACGGGGTCATTTCGCCGGCGCTGCCGTCTTTCGCCCGCAGTTTCGGCGTCAGCATCAAGGCGGTGACCTTCTTGGTCACCGTCTTTTCGTTGGCCCGCCTGTGTTTTGCGCCGGTCAGCGGGCAGCTGGTGCAGCGGCTGGGGGAGCGGCGGATCTACATCGGCGGGATGGTGATCGTCGCGGTCTCCACCGGCGCGTGTGCGTTTTCCCAGGCTTACTGGCAATTGATGGCTTTCCGCGTCATCAGCGGAATCGGATCGACAATGTTTTATGTTTCGGCGCTGGGACTGATGATCCATATCAGCCCGCCCGACGCCCGCGGACGGGTCGCGGGCCTTTTCACCACGTCGTTCATGGTCGGGGCCGTGGGCGGCCCGGCCGTCGGCGCCCTGGCGGCCGGTTGGGGGCTCACCGCGCCGTTCATCGTGTACGGCGTCGCGCTGCTCGGTGTGGCGGTGGTGCTGTTTTTCGGCTTGCGGAATTCGGCCCTGGCCGCCCCGGGGCCGCCGACGCGGTCGACGGTGACGATGCGAGAGGCGTTGCGCGTGCGCGCCTATTGGTCCTCGCTCGGGGCCAATTTCGCGACCGGTTGGTCGGCGTTCGGCCTTCGTGTCGCCCTGGTCCCCTTGTTCATCACCGACGTCATGGGCCGCGGCGTCGGCGTCATCGGCATTGCGCTCGCGGCGTTCGCCGGGGGCAACGCGTTGGCCATGATCCCCAGTGGCTACCTGTCCGACCGGATGGGACGGCGCACGTTGATGATCGTGGGCCTGGCGTTGTCCGGTGTGGCGACCATCTTCTTGGGCGCGGCGTCGTCATTGCCGAGGTTTCTGGTCGCCGCGGTGGTGGTGGGGGCGGTGACGGGCATCTACATGTCGCCGATGCAGGCCGCCGTCGCCGACATCCTGGGCAGCGAGGCGCGCGCGGGCAGTCCGGTGGCGGCCGTTCAGATGATGTCCGACCTGGGCGCGATCGTCGGATCCGTGACGCTCGGTTGGGTCGCCGAGCGGCTGAGCTACGGCTGGGGTTTCATCATCAGCGGCATCGTTTTGCTGATCGCCGCGGTGGGCTGGGTGGTGGCGCCGGAGACCCGGACGGTGCCCGTTCCGGAGCCCGACCCCTTGCCGTCTCCGCACACGTTGAATCTTCCTGAGCAGCAACTTTGAAGGACGGTTACCGGTGGTGTAGCTTCGATGAGCACGACTGGGGGCTATGGCGCAGCTGGTAGCGCACCACACTGGCAGTGTGGGGGTCAGGGGTTCGAGTCCCCTTAGCTCCACCGAAATAACTGGGCGGATCGCGCCAATCGACGTCGCGGGTCTAGCAGAATGCGGCGGTCATGAAACTCCCGCCGGCCACGAGCGCGATGACGAGCGCGGCGGTCTCGTGCCCCGTCGACGCCGCGGCGACGACGCCGGCGACCGCGCTGATGAATATCGTGACGGCCAGAAACGCCATGAACAGCCGGTGCGAATTGACCGCCGCGCCGGAACGAGGCGTGACCATGGCCTTGTTCGTACGATTCACGCCCACCATGAAATCTCCTTGGTTGTGACGCCCGCAACATATCACGCGCAGATGTGGCCTGCATCACACATTACTAGGCGCGCCGTGGTATCAGTCCGGTATCATTCGGCTATGGGAATGACTCTTCGGCCCAGTGAACAGCAGGCGGAAGCGCTGCGCAGGCAGGCCAGTGCGGAAGGCCGATCGATGCAGGCCGTCGCGCTGTCGGCCATCGACGAGTACATCGCCCGGCGGGCGCACAAGGCCAAGGTCGCCGATGCGCTGCAGCGCGTGCTTCGCGAGGAGGCAGGTGTTCTGGAGCGCCTCAAGGACGCATGACGGACTATCTGGACCTCGAGGATCTTCTGGAAATTGCCCGAAAAGCCGTCGGAGTGGACGTCATTGTCCGGGATTACGGCTTGCTTGAATCCGCTCTGGCGCGTCCTCGAGCCTCCATCTTTGGCCAGGACGCCTACCCGGATCTGCACGTCAAGGCCGCCGCACTGCTGCATTCGCTGACACGGAATCACGCGCTGGTGGACGGGAACAAGCGACTCGGGTGGGCGGCCTGCCGGACGTTCCTGGCAATCAACGCCCAGTGGATCAGTGCGCCCGAGGACGATCGCTTCGATTTGGTGATCCGGGTGGCCACCGGTGCGATGGCCGGTCTCGACGACATTGCGGCACAACTGCGCGGCTGGAGCCACCCGTGACCGCTGCGAACCACGCCGGCTTCGGGCAACGCCGTTATGCGGCGGCGATCCGCCGATTAGGTTTTCGTCTTGGGGCGCATTAATCTAGCCCGCGGTTCGATTGCGACTCAGGAAAGCAGCCATGCCTGTTCAGCCCACTCTGCTGCGCCGACAAGCGCCGCGTAGCGTCCGTCGACAGCGGGTCGCTCCCCGCGTGAAATGTCCGATGGTCGGTCAGTGCTTCGACATCGAAGTCGCCCGCGACGCCGACGGATGGGCGATCAGCGTTCCCGAAATCGGCCGGACCACCCGCACGACCAGTCGGGCCGCGGTGGAACTGGCCGCGCGCGAATGCATTGCAACCTGGACCGGTATCCCGATCGGTTATGTCGCCGTCTACGTCGTCAGCGAAATCGCTTAACAGTCGAGGGCGCGTTGTTGTCGGGCGGCCTGCAGGATCGAGCCGGCGGTGACAAATGCGGGTTTGTCGCGGTCCTTGCCCTCGACGGGCAGCCCGGCCGCGCGGCGCAGCACCATCAGCGCAAGCCCGCTGTACGTCGCATAAGGAACGATCAAAAGGTTCACCCGCTCCTCGCTGCCGATGAACGTCATCACGTGCTGGCGCTTGTGCTCCCATCCGTGCCAGTTGAAATCGGGCGGCCGTTGTAGGGCCGGCCAGTTGACGTTGACAGAGCAGATGTCGCCGAGCAGGGGTGTCAGTGCCGCGACAAGGCCGGGCAATTCGTTGGTGATGCGGTCCGCGCGTGGCCACCACGCTCCGTCGATGTCGCCGCCCAACTGGTGGGCTACCGAGACCCGGACGGGGACGGCCGTGCGTCGGCTCAACGTGCGATACACAGATTGTTCCTAAGTTCGGCATCGCTCGTCCGCGGTCGCGTGCGAGTGGAGGAATCACATTGCCCTTGGGTGTTCACTGCGCCCATTGCGGTAATTTCCGCGGACAACGAAACGGCTCACCTTCGACGCTACCCCACCATCGAGGTTTGCTCGCTATAGGAGCGCGGTCAGGTGACCAGGGGCAGCGCGTAACCGCGACGCAGCTTGCCGGACGGCGTCTTGGGAATCGCCCCTGGAGCCAGCACCACCACACTGCGTGGCCGAGCCGCGACTTCGGTGACGACTTCGTGAGCGACCTCGTGCTTGATGCGCCGCACCTGCGCGGGATCGTCGACGTCGTTCGACTCCACCGCAACGGCAAACGATTCCCGAGAATGGCCGGCATCGAGCCGCACGGCCGCCACACACCCGGCGCGCACGCCGACGACCCGCCCGGCAGCACGTTCGACATCACCGGGGTAGATGTTGCGTCCGGCCATGATGATGACGTCTTTGGCCCGACCGCAGACGACCACGTGGCCCTGCTCGGTGAGGTAACCCAGATCGCCCGTGTTCAACCACCCCTGATTGTCTTGAGCGGCCACAAAACCGGCCGTCGTGACATACCCGGACGTGACCGGATCACCCCGCAACTCGATGACTCCCACACCTCGAGGCGCCAGAAGGGCGCCGTCCTCATCGACGATGCGTGCCTGTATGCCGTTCAGCAGCGGCCCCAGCGACGCGAGCCGACGGGTGCGGCCGGTGGAGGCGGGCACTGCGCGCCGCAGCACCGCCAGCATGTCGCCGTCCACCTCATCGACGACGAGTCCACGGCCACACTCCGAAAATGACACTGCCACAGTTGTTTCGGCCATTCCATAGGCGGGCAAGATCGCTTCTGGACGCAGTCCGAACGGCGCGCCGGCCAAACACAGTTCCTCCACGTCGGCCGGTTCGACCTGTTCGGAACCCGATAACGCCCACCGCAACGACGACAGATCAAAATCACCGGGCTTTGCGTGCCGCCGTAACCGCTTGGCCAGCAACGCGTAGGCAAAATTCGGTGCCGCGGTCATGGTCGCTCGGTACTTATCGATCAGCTTGGGCCACAACAAGATATCGGACAGGAAGTCGATCGGCGTGATCTTGACCAACTCGGCACCGAATAGCATTGGCACCGTTAAAAATCCGGTCATTCCCATGTCGTGGAAAAGAGGTAACCAGCTCACGATCACATCGGTATCCAGGTCGTACCGGGCACCGACGAACATCGCCTCGGCGTTGGCGATCACGTTCGCATGAGTGATCATCACTGCTTTGGGACAATCCGTCGAGCCCGACGTCAACTGCAGAAGCGCCAGATCGTCCTCACCGCTGTCGACGACAGCGGTCGGTGCGGCGCTCAACAGCTCGGCCATCGTCACCACCGCGACGTCGTGCTCGGCCAACACGTCCACGGCGGCCATGAACGGCTCCGACACGATCACGACGGTCGCCTCGATCATCGTGATGACCGCCAGGGTGTCGCGGACCCACGCCTGCAGATCGGTGCGTGGCGTCGGTTGATGCAGCATCGTCAGACACGCGCCGCGCAGCCACACACCCTGCGCGATCGGCGCGACTTCCGCCGGGGCGCCGGCCAGCACACCGACCCGATCGCCCGCGCCGACCCGGAGCGCCGCCAATCCGCCGGCTACCCGCCGGGCGCTCTGATGAACTTCGGTCCAGGTGGACCGAACTGGCGAACCGGGCTCGCCGGTCACCAGGCCGTGGGTACTCGTCTCCGCAGCGCACAGCATCGCATCAACGAATCTGCTCACCGCCACCTCCCCTGCGTCAGGCCAGCTACAGGCCTGTTTTGGTCATCTCGGGACGTATGAGGTGCCGAGGACATGCTACTGACCTCAGGCGCGTCTCCCCAGAGGGCGCGCCGCCCGTCCGGGTAAGGGCGACGGCCGCGGCAAGCTGATCCGCCCGCGAGAAACGCGGAACTGCGGATAGGCTGGTGGGAACAAGGGAGGATGGACATCATGTCCACACAGAATTGGTCCGACGCACCCGAGATTCACCCGTCGCAGATCCGGGTCGGCGACGTCATCGGCACGCGGCGCCCCACGGAATTGCGCCTGACCGTGAAAATGATCAGTGGTCCGCAGAGCGGTCCGCGGCAATGGACATTTTTCAGCCGCGACGACAACGGCCAACAGCGCACCAGCACGTTCGGCGAGGACGACGTGGTTCGCAGATACGCCAAAGCGGCATGACAATGCCTTAGATCCGTGCCAAACGCCAAGGGCGGCAACGGATTCTAGGATCCCGCGGCGATCGCGATCGATTTCGTGTCCAGGTAGCTGTCGAGGCCTTCGGGCCCGAGCTCGCGTCCGTAGCCGCTTGCCTTGACCCCGCCGAAGGGCGCGAAGGGATCCATCGTGTACCCCTGGTTGACGCCGACGGTCCCGGTGTGGATGCGGGTGGCCATCGCCAGCGCGCGGTCGGTGTCGTCGCTCCACACCGATCCCGCCAGGCCGTAATCGGAATCGTTGGCGATCGCCAACGCCTCCTCGTCATCGCGGTAGGGGATGACGGTGATGACGGGCCCGAAGATCTCTTCCCGGGCGATGCGCATGGTGTTGTCGGCCGCCGCGAACAGGGTGGGCCGGACATACCAGCCGCGGTCGAGCCCGTCGGGCATGTCGGTGCCGCCGACGACGACGCGCGCGCCCTCGTCCTGACCGATCTGGATGTAGTCGCGAACGCGCTGCTGCTGGCGCCGGGACACCAACGGACCGAGCTGGGTGTCGGGATCGTTGGGATCGCCGACGCGAAGGCCGGCCATCTCGGCCGCGAGCGCGTCGACGTACTCGTCGTGGCGCCCCTGCGGGACCAGCACCCGGGTGAGCGCATTGCAGATCTGGCCGCTGTTGGACAGGCTCGCGGAGCGCACCCCGGCGGCCACCTTGTCCGGCGATGCGTCGTCGAGGACCACGGCGGCGGACTTGCCGCCGAGTTCCAGGCTGACCTTGGTGAGGTTGACCGCGCAGGATGCGGCCACGGCGCGCCCCGCCGTGGTGGAGCCGGTGAACGACACCTTGTCCACGCCACGGTGGGCGACGAGGTAGGCGCCCAGCGCACCGTCGCCCGGCAGGACGCTGACCACGCCCGGCGGCAGGCCGGCCTCGGTGATCATCTCGCCCAAAAGCAGTGCGTCCAAAGGGCTTTCGGGGGCAGGCTTGAGCACGACGGTGCAGCCGGCCAACAGCGCGGGCACCAGTTTGGTGACGATGAGGAACTGGGGCATGTTCCACGGCACGATCGCCGCGACGACGCCGACGGGTTCCTTGCGGACGTGCACGTCGCTCCCGAAGAACCCGGGCCTCGTCTCCTGCCACGGATGCCTTTCGGCCAGGTCGCAGAACGCGCGCATCATGAACGCCGGCAGGCCGACCTGGGCGCGCTGGGCGAAGCTGATCGGGGCGCCGATCTCGGCCGTGATCGTCGTGGCCATCTCCGCGCGGCGTCCGTCGTAGATGTCGGCCAGGCGCCGGATCGCGGCGATCCGCTCCGCCGGCTCGCTGCGGCCCCAGGGCCCGAAGGCCGCCCGCGCGCCGGCCACCGCCGCGTCGACGTCGTCGGATCCCGCCGCATTGACCTCGGCGATGGGTTCCTCGGTGTGCGGCGAGATGACGCGCAGGACGCCGGCGGGCGGCCGTGCCCCGTCTCTTGCGGCGATTTGCAGTGCGGGGTTGTGGTCCATCCGCGCCTCCCGGGGGCCAGTATCAACTACTTGCTATTGGTGAGTCGAGGATATACCGTCGGCCCTGACGGAGCTCTCAGGGATGGGTGAAACCGGTGCGCAGGTGGTTGTTTTCGCGCGGGCAGTGCCGCGGCGAGCGGCTGACACCTGAGGTTTCGGTGAGATTGGACTGCATAAGGAGCGATCATGCCTCGATTTCCTAAACCGCCGGAGGGAAGCTGGACTCAGCACTACCCGGAATTGGGCACCGCGCCGGTGTCCTACGAGGACTCGATCAGCCCCGAGATCTACGAGTTGGAACGCGACGCCATCTTCAAGCGGGCCTGGCTGAATGTCGGTCGCGTTGAACAGCTTCCGCGCAAGGGTAGTTACCTCACCCGGGAACTGAAGGTCGTCAACACCTCAATCATCCTGGTTCGCACGACATCTGGCGATATCAAGGCTTATCACAACGTGTGCCGGCATCGCGGCAACAAGCTGGTGTGGAACGACCTGCCGCAGGAAGAAACGAGCGGAGTGTGCCGGCAGTTCACCTGCAAATACCACGGTTGGCGCTACGACCTGGACGGCAACCTCACCTTCGTGCAGCAGGAGGAGGAATTCTTCGACCTCGACAAGGGTCGCTACGGGCTGGTGCCGGTGCACTGCGACGTGTGGGAAGGGTTCATCTTCGTCAACTTCGCCAAGAAGCCCGAGCAGTCGCTGCGAGAGTTCCTCGGACCCATGATCACCGGGCTGGAAGGCTACCCGTTCGACAAGATGATCTCGCGCTGGTGCTATCGCTCTGAAGTCAAGGCGAACTGGAAGCTTTACATGGACGCGTTCCAGGAGTTCTATCACGCGCCCGTGTTGCACGCGAACCAGTCACCGACCGCGTACTCGAAGGCGGCCGCCGAGGCGGGTTTTGAGGCCCCGCACTACCGGCTGGACGGGCCGCACCGGCTGGTCAGCACCTCGGGGGTGCGCGCCTGGGAAATGGCGGACGAGATGCGCAAACCGATGGAGGACATCTGCCAGAGCGGGCTGTTCGGGCCGTGGGACAAGCCCGATCTGGGCCCGATGCCCGAGGGGCTCAACCCGGCGAAATGTGATCCGTGGGGGCTGGATTCGTTCCAGCTGTTCCCGAACTTCGTCATCCTGTTCTGGGGCCAGGGCTGGTATCTGACCTACCACTACTGGCCGACGACTTACAACAGTCACCTCTTCGAGGGCACGCTGTACTTCCCGGCGCCGCGCACCCCCCGCGAGCGGGTGGCCCAGGAACTGGCGGCGGTGTCGTTCAAGGAATACGGGCTGCAGGACGCCAACACGCTGGAGGCGACCCAGACGATGCTCGAATCCGAGGTGATCGACGAGTTCTTGCTCTGCGACCAGGAGGTCCTGATCCGGCACCTGCACAAGGAGACCGCGGCCTGGATCGATGACTATCGCCGGACGACGAGCGCGGGGGTGTGAACGCGATGCCGACGATGCTGCCCGCCGAGTTCGCCGACCTCGAACCGTTCGCCGAGTGGTGCCTGGCCAGCGAACCCGAACGCTACGCCAAGAGGCTCGCCAGTTCGATGGTCGAAATGAAGGCCTTCTACGACGCGATCACCCCGCGCGCTGAGGAAGCATTGTCGTTCTGCGACAAGTTCTCTCTCGACGACTTGCCGGACGACGTTCTGAATTTGATGCACCTGCTCTACTCCATGATCATGGTGTCGTTCCCGGTGGAGTGCTGGAAGCAACCCCGCGTCCCCGACTCGGGCGCTTCGACCCTGGACTGCGTGTCCGAGCCGGTTCCATGACCGAGGCGACCGTCCTGCGGGCGGCGCGTTGGGCCGACGTCGTCACGGGGCAGATCCACGCTCCGGCGGTGATCGTGGTCGAAGGCGAACGCATCGGTGCGATCAATCCCGAAGAGCCGCTGCCGGATTCGGCCACCATCATCGACCTCGGCGACATGACGCTGCTGCCGGGCCTGATGGACATGGAACTCAACCTGCTCATCGGCGGGCCCGGCGGACCGGAGGGCCTGCCGTCACCCATGCATGGCGTGCAGGACGACCCCGCCTATCGCACGTTGCGCGGTGCGGTCAACGCGCGCACCACCCTGGACGCCGGGTTCACCACGGTGCGCAATCTCGGGCTGATGGTCAAGACCGGCGGGTATCTGCTCGACGTGGCGCTGCAGCGCGCCATCGACCAGGGCTGGCACATCGGGCCGCGCATCTATCCCGCCGGCCATGCCGTCACCCCGTACGGCGGGCACCTGGACCCGACGGTCTTTCAGCGGTTGGCTCCCGGGGTCATGCCGCTGTCGGTGGCCGAGGGCATCGCCAACGGCGTCCCCGACGTGATCGCCTGCGTGCGTTACCAAATCCGGCACGGCGCCAAGCTGATCAAGGTCTCCGCCTCGGGCGGGGTGATGTCGCACAGCACCGCCCCCGGCGCGCAGCAGTACTCCGATGCCGAGTTCGCCGCGATCGCCGACGAAGCCCACCGCGCCGGAGTCCGCGTGGCCGCACACGCCGTCGGAGACACCGCCGTACAAGCCTGCATCCGTGCCGGGATCGACTGCATCGAGCACGGCTTCTTGGCCAGTGACGAAACGATCCAGATGATGGTCGACCACGGCACCTTCCTGGTCTCGACCACATACCTGACCGAGGCCATGGCCATCGACCGCATCGCACCGGAGCTGCGCAAGAAAGCGCTCGAGGTGTTCCCACGCGCAAAGGCCATGCTGCCCAAGGCGATTGACGCGGGCGTCCGGATCGCGTGTGGTACCGACGCGCCGGCCATCCCGCACGGCCAAAACGCCAAAGAACTGGGCGCACTGGTTGCGCGGGGCATGACTCCCGCACAGGCAATCCGCGCGGCCACGGTGGTGGCCGCCGAGCTGATCGACGCCGACGACGAGTTGGGCAGGCTGGCGCCCGGCTATCTGGCCGACATCATCGCCGTGCCGGGGGACCCGTTCGATGACATCGCCAGGACCCTCGACGTCCGCTTTGTCATGAAGAACGGACAGATCTACAAGAACCCCGCGGCCTGACGGAGGCAGCTATGGAACTCACCGACAACATCCTGTGGCTGCTCAAACAGGCCTTCTATTACTCCCTGACCACCATCAACGAGGCGATGCGGGAACACGGTGTGAGCACTGCCCAGATCGGTGTGCTGCGCCAATTGGCCAACGAACCCGGGTTGTCCGGCGCCGAATTGGCCCGCCGGCTGCTGATCAGCCCGCAGGGCGTTCAGCTCGCGCTCACCGCCTTGGAGCGCCGCGCCCTGGTGGAAAGAAAACAGGACCCCCAACACGCGCGCATCCTGCGGGCCTACCTGACCGGGGAAGGCCGCAAAGTCGCCGAGACGGTCGTCAACGACGCGATCGCCGCACACCAGGAGGTGTTCGGCGTGCTGACCGAGGACGAGCAGCGGACCCTGCGCGAACTGCTGGGCCGCGTGGTCGAAAAGGGCACCGGCCATGAGCTGTTCGACGATCACGTCGAGGGTTGACACCTGCTACGACGGCGCCCGCGCGCACCTTCGGGCCGCGGCGCCGGACGATGAATATCTAGTACTTGAGACTAATCGCAAGTAGTTGATACTCTGGCGGGGATGGGAGAGAACCGCATGGCAACGGACGCCGGTCCGGCGACGCTGAGCACCGGACCCGGGGGTGTCGACATGGCTGATGTGCCGGACGGCTTTGTGCCGCTGCGGATCAAGCAGGTGGTACGCGAAACCCGCGACGCCGTGTCGATCGTTGTCGATGTTCCGCAGGGCAGTGCGGCACAGTTCGGCTACCAAGCCGGACAATTCCTGACGCTGCTGGTCAGCATCGACGGACGCGAGTACCGGCGCTGCTACTCGATGTCGTCGTCCCCCGCCGTCGGCGAAGACCTGCGCATCACGGTCAAACGCGACCGCGACGGCGCGGTGTCGAACTGGCTCAACGACACCGCCGCACCCGGCGACCAGCTGTACGCCCTACCGCCGCAGGGTCGCTTCGTCTTGAACGACACCGACCGAGAGCTGGTCGCGTTCGCCGGCGGAAGCGGCATCACGCCGGTGTTCTCGCTGCTGCGCACCGCGCTGGCGTCCGGCACGCGCAGCGCGCGGTTGTTCTACGCCAACCGGAATCGTGACGCGGTGATCTTCGATGAGGCCCTGCAGGCGCTGGAAAGACAGCACGCAGACCGCTTCGTCCTGCACCACCATCTCGACGACCAAACCGGCTTCGCCACCCAAGCGGACATCGCCGCGTTCCTCGAGAACACCGACGGCGCCGACTTTTACGTCTGTGGGCCGAACGAGTTCATGGAGACGGTGCGGGCCGCCCTGGGTGGGGCGGGGGTGCCAGCCGACCGCCTGCACATCGAGCACTTCGACGTGACCGATGTGACCGCGGCGGCGCCGCCCGACGCCGACGCGGTCACCGACGAGGTCACCATCGTGCTGGACGGATCGACGACCACCGCGCCGTACTACGCGGGCAATACGTTGCTGCAGACGGCCCGCATGGCGGGGCTGCGGGCGCCGTCCTCGTGTGAAATCGGTTCGTGTGGAACGTGTATGGGCCGCCTGACGCAGGGCAGTGCCCGGATGATCAACAACGATGCGCTCGACCAGGACGAGGTCGACGAAGGCTGGGTGCTGACGTGCCAGGCGGTGCCGACCAGTCCCACGGTGCGGGTGGTCTACGAATGAGCGAAAAGGCGGTGGACGGTGGAGCGGTTGCGATGACGCGGGTGGCGGTGGTGACCGGCGGCGCCTCAGGCATGGGGGAGGCGACTTGTCACGAATTGGGTCGGCGCGGCCTCAAAGTGGCCGTCCTCGATCTCAATGAGCATGCGGCGCAACGTGTCACGGACGACCTGCGCGCCGAAGGCGCGACCGCGCTCGCGGTGGGCGCGGACGTCACCGACCGGTCCGCTGTGGAGCAGGCATTCGCGAAGGTGCGCAGCGAACTGGGGCCGGTGACGGTCCTGGTGACCAGCGCCGGGATGTTCGGGTTTTCGCCCTTCCTGGACATCACCGCCGAATCCTGGTCGCGGATCATCGATGTCAACCTGACCGGCACGTTTCATTGCTGCCAGGTCGCGCTCCCCGACATGGTGGAGGCGAACTGGGGGAGGATCGTGATGATCTCGTCGTCGAGCGCCCAGCGCGGATCCCCGTTCGCCGCCCACTATGCGGCGTCCAAAGGGGGCGTGATCACGTTGACCAAGTCACTGGCCCGCGAATACGCGCCGCACGGGATCACCGTCAACAACATTCCACCCTCGGGCATCGAGACACCGATGCAGCACCAGGGCCAGGCCGCCGGGTACCTGCCCTCCAACGAGCAGATCGCCAGCAATATCCCGTTGGGCTACCTGGGAACCGGGGCCGATATCGCGGCGGCGGTGGGATTTTTATGTTCGGAAGAAGCAAGGTACATCACCGGTCAGGTCTTGGGTGTCAATGGCGGATCGGTGATGTGATAGTGAGGGATGCGATGACCAGATCAGGCCGGCCGCCGGAAGGCTCCTGGACCGAGCACTACCCCGAATTGGGAACCGGGCCCGTCTCTTTCAGAGATTCGACGTCACCGGAGTTCTACGAACTCGAGCGGGAAGCGATCTTCAAGCGGGCGTGGCTCAACGTCGCCCGGGTGGAGGAATTGCCCCGCGTCGGCAGCTATCTGACCAAAGAGATCGAAGTCGTCGGGGCGTCGGTGATCGTGGTCAAAGGCAAAGACGAGCGAATCCGCGCCTTCTACAACGTGTGCCGGCACCGCGGAAACAAACTGGTGTGGAACGACTTTCCCGGTGAAGAGACCCGCGGGACGTGCCGGCAGTTCACCTGCAAGTACCACGGTTGGCGCTACGACCTGCAGGGCGAGCTGAAGTTCGTGCAGCAGGAATCGGAGTTCTTCGACCTCGATCCGGGAAAGTACGGATTGCGTTCGGTGCACTGCGACGTGTGGAACGGCTTCGTCTTCATCAACTTCGACAGCGAACCGCGCCAGAGCCTGCGCGAGTTCCTCGGCCCGATGATCACCGGCCTCGACGACTATCCATTCGGCAAGCTGACCGAACGCTACGACTGGGTGGCCCACAACAACAGCAACTGGAAGATCTTCGCCGACGCCTTCCAGGAGTACTACCACGTGCCCTCGCTGCACTCACAACAGGTGCCGTCGGAGGTGCGCGACCCCAACGCCGGATTCACCTGCGGGCATTTCCAACTCGACGGCCCGCACCGGTTGGTCTCCACCGCCGGACGGCGCCGCTGGCTGTTGCCGCCGGAATACATGTACCCGATCGAGCGGGCCACCCGCAGCGGTCTGGTGGGGCCGTGGCGGACCCCGGACATCGGCGAGCTGCCGGCCGGCCTCAACCCGGGAGGGATCGAGCCCTGGGGGATCAGCAACTTCCAGATCTTCCCGAACATCGAGATTCTGATCTACGGCGGGTGGTATCTGCTGTACCGGTACTGGCCCACCTCGCACAACACGCACCGGTTCGAGGCATACACCTACTTCCACCCGGCGAGCACCGTGCGGGAACGCATCGAACACGAGGTCGCCGCGGTGGTGCTCAAAGAGTTTGCGCTGCAAGACGCCGGGATGCTGGGTGGTACGCAGGCGGCGCTGGAGTACGGCATCGTCGACGACTTCCCCCTCAACGACCAAGAGATCTTGGTGCGCCACCTGCACAAGGTCGTCGTCGACTGGGTCGAAGCCTATCGCCGCGAACAGGATCCGGTGGGGGTGTGACCATGCATCCCATGTTGCCCAGCGCATTCGCCGAGCTGGAGGACTACGCCCAAACCTGGTGCCTGGCAACCGAGACCGAGCGCTGGAACGCCCGGGTCGGTGCGTCGATGCCGGAGCTGCTTGGCTTCTACGACGCGTTCTTCCCCCGCCTCGAAGAGGCCATCGACTACTGCGACAAGTTTCCGCTCGACAACCTGCCGGACGACGCGCTGAACCTGTTGCACATGATCTATTCGCTGATCATGGTCGCCATGGCGGTCGAGATCATGCATCAACCGGCCCCGGTCGACGCCGCCGACGCGGTCATGACCCGGACCGGCTGGCCGGTGCCCTGATTCATCCCTTCTCCGAAAGGTCCGACCATGGGTCTGCTGACCATCACGAAACTCACCGAGTCCGTCGGCGCCGAAGTCGCGGGCCTCGAGCCCACCGCGCTGGCCGACGACGACTCGGTCGGTGCCGCGGTGTTGGATGCGTTGGAAGACAACGGGGTTCTGGTCTTCCGTGGGCTGCACCTCGACCCGGCGGCCCAGGTCGGCTTCTGCCGTCGCCTCGGTGGAGTCGATCACTCCTCCGACGGTCACCATCCGGTACCCGGCATCTACCCGATCACCCTGGACAAGTCCAAGAACGCCTCAGCCGCCTACCTGAAGGCGACCTTCGACTGGCACATCGACGGCTGCACGCCGCTGGGTGAGGAATGCCCCCAGAAGGCCACGGTGCTCTCGGCGGTGCAGGTGGCCGAATGGGGCGGGGAGACGGAGTTCGCCAACAGCTACGCCGCGTACGACGCCCTGACCGATGAGGAGAAGGAGCGGTTCGGCGCCTTGCGTGTGGTGCACTCACTGGAAGCGTCCCAGCGCCGCGTGTATCCCGACCCTTCACCGGAACAGGTGCAGCGCTGGCGATCTCGGCGTACGCATGAGCATCCGCTGGTGTGGACACACCGCAGCGGCCGCAAATCACTCGTGCTGGGCGCCTCCGCGGATTACGTCGTCGGCATGGATCTCGACGCGGGCCGGGCACTGTTGGATGAACTCCTGGACCGCGCGACCGCGCCCGAGAAGGTCTACAGCCATAACTGGTCGGTCGGGGACACCGTCATCTGGGACAACCGCGGGGTGCTGCACCGTGCGGCCCCGTACGACCCGAACTCCCAGCGCGAGATGCTGCGCACCACCGTGCTCGGCGACGAGCCGATCGAATGACGGCAGCCGACCAGCATCCGCTGCGTCTGACACCGTTGCCCGCCGACGAGTGGGACGAGCGCGCCCGGGAAGCGTTGGCATCCCTGATCCCGGTCGAGCGGGCCAATCCCGTTGGTGCGGGCAATGTTTTGTCGACGCTGGTCCGCCACCCCGACCTGACGGCGTCCTACCTGCCGTTCAATGCCTACCTGCTGACCCGCTCGACGCTGTCGCCTCGGGTGCGAGAAGTCGCGCTGCTTCGCGTGGTGCATCAAAGCAAGTGCGGCTACCTGTGGTCGCACCACCTTCCCATCGCCGCGCGGGCGGGCCTGTCCGAATCCGAGATCGACGACATCCGGTCCGGCCGCTGCGCCGACCCGACCGACCAAGCCGTGATCCGGGCCGTCGACGACCTCACGGGTGACAGCACGATCGGCGAAACGACCTGGGATGAACTGTGCCGCCTGTTCACCCAGCAGCAATGCATGGATCTGATATTCACCATCGGTGGCTACCTGCTGCTGGCCTTGGCCGTCAACACGTTTGGCGTCCAAGACGAGGCACGGTAGAGCTCGGCCTCACCCCGAATGTGGCGCGCGGGCTGACTCACGTAATAGGCGACTTGCGAAAGCGCCGGCCCATGCGCTCTCGCGTTCGCGAACCGTCTCATGGTCGGTGCTATCTTCTCAGCTATCTCTCAGCGGACCCGCCTTACGCTGGAGCTCTCGAATAGACCTCAACTTTGTGCCGTGCGGGGGGTCGATGATGAAGATCGCGTCCGTCATCGCCCGTCAGCTGCTGGACTGCAAGGCTCGGCCGCTGGTCGAGGTTGAAATCACCACTGACACCGGTCATGTCGGCCGCGGCGCGTCACCGACCGGCACGTCCGTCGGCTCGCACGAGGCGTTCGTCCTGCGTGACGGCGACCGAACGCACTACAACGGGCTCAGCGTGCACCGCGCGATCGCCGCCGTCACCGACGAAATCGCTCCCGTCCTGTTCGGCGCGGAACTCGACGATCCGCGGTCCCTCGACAGAATCATGATCGAGCTCGACGGCACGCCGGACAAACACCGACTCGGCGGCAACGCGATCTACTCCACGTCGATCGCGTTGCTGCGCGCGGCCGCCGCGGCCGCGGGCATGCCCGCCTACACTTACGTCGGCGCTCTGCTCGGACTCAAGCCCCCCACCACCGTCCCGGTGCCCAGCTTCAACATGATCAACGGCGGTCATTATGGGGATGTCTGTCAGACGTTCAGCGAATTCCTGGTCGTGCCGTATCGTGCGGACTCCGTCGCCGCGGCGGTGGAGACGGGTGTGAGCGTGTTCGCAATGCTCGGCGAGGTGCTTGCCGTGCGACTCGGCCGCACACCGACGCTGGCGTCGTCCTACGGATACGTCGCGCCGTCCAGCGATCCGCACGTCGTCCTGGAAATGTTGGTCGACGCGGTCGAGCGCGCCGGCTGCGCCGACGTTGTCGCGTTCGCGCTCGACTGTGCGTCCAGCGAGGTATACGACAGCAGCTCTGCGACATACGCATTCAACGGCGAGAGGGTCACCGCGGCGGCGCTGATCGACTATGCGCGGGAACTGTCGACGGAATTCCCGATGCTGTTCATCGAAGACCTGCTCGACGGGGATGACTGGGCCGGATTCTCCAAAGCGGTGCAGACGGTCAACCGTTCGATCATTCTGGGGGACGACCTGATCGTCACCAACCGCGACCGCTTGCAGCGGGCCGTCGAGACGTCGGCCGTTGACGGCTTCATTTTGAAGCCCAACCAGGTCGGGACCATCGCCGAGGCGCTGGACTGCTTCGAATACGCCACGCGGAACGCTATTTTGGCGATCCCCTCGGGGCGGTCGGGTGGTGTCATCGACGATGTGGTGATGGACCTGGCGGTGGGGTTGGGGGCGCCATTTCAGAAGAATGGCGCGCCGCGCTCGGGTGAGCGCATCGAGAAGCTCAACTTCCTGCTGCGTGCAGCTGAAGGCATCCCAGACTGCGCACTGGCGGACGTGCCGGCACTGGTGCGGTTCTGAGCGCATCCCGGTTCAGCGGCCGGCGAACACCGCCAGCTCGATCGCCACCGCGGCCCCGCAGACCACCGACACGATCGAAAGTGCTATCCAATCATTCAGTTTCGGCCGCGACACGACCGCCGAGATCTGGCCAGCTCCGCCACGGGCGGTGATCGCATCGCCCATCTCGTCGGCGCGGCGCAGTGTCACGGTGATGACCGCGACGATCAGATCGATCACCTCTACCGCTCGTCGCCTCACGCGGGCCCTGCGGGTCCGCGGTGTGTGTTTGGGTCGCAACCGGCGAGCGGCTTGGAGTACCCGGAATTCGTCGATCAGCATCGGGAAGGTGCGCAGTGCGAGAGCCAAGGCGGCCGACCAGTCATCGATGGGGATCCGCAATGGCCGCAACCGGCGACCCAACGCGGCCACCGCGGGCGCGATTTCGGCGATATTGGTGGTCCACGACACCATCGCGCCGAGGCCGAGTAACACGACCGACATCGCGGTGACGCGCAGGAAGTCCAACAGGCCGCCGAGGCCGATGGAGGCGGTGCCCAAGTGGATCACCGGGCTCCCGCCGGCCAATGTCGCAGTGATGCCGACGATGGCCAGCACGATCCAAAGCCAGCGCGGCACTGACGGCAGCACGCCTCGGGGAATATGTGCTATCCACACGCCCGCCAGCAGGAGCGCGGCCGCCAGTGCGATCGCCACCCAGCCTGGGAAGAATGCCAACAACACCGAAATACCAAAAACGGTAATCAGTTTGGTGCCGGCCCAGAGCCCGTGCACGGCGGATCGCCCGGGCACCGGGCGCAGCAGTACAACGGGGCGAGGCGGGCGACGGGCCGCGCGCTTGGCCGGCAACGTCGTGGCCGGCGTATCGCGTTGGGCCGCACCGGATGCCGGTTCAAGCGAACCGTCACTGAGGTGCACGATGCGCGGGCACAGCTCTTCCAGCCCGGCGAAGTCATGCGAAATGACCACCACGGTCAGGCCCGTGTCCCGCCGCCGGTCCGCGAGCAGCTGGACAAGACCGCGCTGGCTGGCGGCGTCCAGCCCCGCCAGTGGCTCGTCGAGTATCAACATCCGCGGCGACCGTGCCAGCAACCCGGCCAGGACCACGCGGCGCATCTGGCCGCCGCTGAGCTGGTCAATCCGCCGCTTGGTCAGCGCGGCATCCAAGCCGACGACCGCCAGCGCCGCGGTCACCCGGTCGTGATCGTCAGGCGAAAAGCCAGCCGCAGAGGCCACTTCCAGGTCTACCCGGCTGCGCATCAATTGCAGCCGGGCTGCCTGGAACTTGAGTGCGACCATGCCGACCTGCTCAGCGACGGGGCGCCCGTCAAGCAGACAGGTACCGGTCGTCGGTTTCGTCAATCCTGCCATGATCCACGCCAGCGTGGACTTTCCGGAGCCATTGCCGCCGTGGATCAGCAGCCCGTCGCCCTCGTGGACCGCGAAGCTGACATCGCGGAGCGCGGTGTTCGCCCAGGGGGTGCCACTGCCGTATTCGTGGCCGACACCCACGAGTTCGAGCAGCGGCGCGTGGGAATGCCGGCCCACCGCTACGGTCGGCGCCGGCGCGGCCGCGGTCTCGACCATGGCGGTGTTATCCAGCGAGGCGCTGAGATCGATTGTGCGGTCGGCGGATTCGGCCTCATCGCTGTAGTGGGTGACGTAGACCAGGGTTGTGCCGTAACGGTCGGTCAGGCCGGACAGCACGGCCAGCAATGCGTCCCGGCCCTTCTGATCGACCATGGCGGTGACCTCGTCGGCGATGATCAGCGACGGTTCGCGCGCCAGCGCGGCGGCCACCGACAGCCGCTGCAATTCACCGCCGGACAGGCCACCGGTGTCGCGTTCGGCGAAGCCGTCGAGGCCGACCTCCCTCAGTAGCCGGTCCACGTCCGTGGTCTTGCCGGGCGGCAGCCCCCAGACCACATCGTCGGCGACCCGCGTGCCCAGCACCTGGCTTTCCGAGTGCTGCATCACCAGCGCGGTGCCACCGAGCTGACCGAGCCCCACCGCGCCGGGGCGTTCGACAGTGCCCGATGTCGGTTCGCGGCCGGTCAGTATCAGCGTCAGCGTGGTTTTCCCCGAGCCGTTGGCGCCGGTGACCGCGACGTATTCGCCTGCCCGCACGTCCAGGCTGACCGCACGCAGCGCGTCATGGTCAGCGTGCGGGTAGCGGAAGCGCACCTCGTCCAGCCGCACCGGCACCGGCCCAATCGGTCCGCTTTCGGGCAGGGCGTCCAGTTTGTGAACATCGGGAACGCCGCGCAGCCGCTGCAGCACGCGTGACAGCGCCCACCAACCAATCACCGAAGCGACCGTGATCGCGATGGCGGCGTATCCGACAACCAGCCACTGCCAGTAATTCAACGCTTCGGCGAAGAACCGCTTGAACTCCTGCGCCGGCGCCTGTAGGTGTGGAACCCGCGCCATGACCGCCGCGACTCCGTCCGCCGTGGCGGCGATCGCGCCGAACACCAGGTGCCGGAACCGCGCCAGGACGGTCAGGGCGATGACCACCGCGACACCGACGACGACACCGGCGACGAGGGACACGGCGATCACCGTCGGCGTGCCGCGGTTGCGGCGCTTCACGATTCCGGCCAGCCCGCCGACGTAGGCGCAGAGCAGAACCGTCATGAATCCGCTCAAGCCGACTACCAGGAAGCCGATCACACCGGCGGCGACCGTCGCGGTGATCAGCACCCGGATCCGGTAGCGATAGGCGAGCAGGCCCATCGGCACGGCTCCCAGCAAACCCAGCCCCCCCGCGTGCGGGAGGACGACCGCAACGATCGCGATCGCCGCGCACAGGGCACCCATCACCGACGCCTGCGCCAGTTCATTGGGCCGTAGCGATGGAGTCCGTGACGGCGCGATCGCCGCGGTGGCTGTCACGCCACGATTATGCCCGTCGTCAAATGCGCTCTCTTATCAGATTTTCAGGTAGCGCTTGTCGGTGGGGCTCAGCGCTGCGGCAGCGGGTGAGTACGCACCAGCGTCGGCCACCAGAACCACGGTCCGAGGATGCGCAGGATGCACGGCACGACGAACGAACGCACGATCAGGGTGTCGAGCAGCAGGCCGATGCACACGGTGGAGCCCACCTGACCGATGGTTCGCAGATCGCTGGTGAGCATGGCCAGCATGGTGAACGCGAACACCAGACCCGCGGACGTCACCACGCCCCCGGTGCTGCCGAGCGCGCGGATGAGACCCGTGTGAATGCCGCCGTGCAGTTCCTCCTTGACCCTGTTGATCAGCAGCAGGTTGTAGTCCGACCCGACGGCCACCAGGATGATGAACGTCAGCGGTAGGACGAGCCAGTGCAGGTGCAATCCGACGAGGTGCTGCCAAAAGAGGATGGACAGGCCGAACGCCCCGGCGTAGGAGAAGGCCACCGTGCCGGGAATCACCAAGGCCGCCACCAGACTTCGGGTGATGAACATCATGATCAAGAAGATCAGCACGAATGCCGCGATCGCCGCGATCAGCAGATCCGACATCGCGTACTGCTTGATGTCCTTGTCGTTGGAGCCCGAGCCCCCGATGTAGACCCGGGCGCCGGCCAGCGACGTCTCTTTCAGGAGCGTCTTGATCGCGTCGGGGAACTGTTCGACATGCTCCACCCCCTCGGGGCCCATCGCGTCGCCCTCGTGGGTGACGATGAAGCGGGCGGCCTTGCCGTCGGGCGACATCATCAGCTTCATGCCGGCCTTGAGGTCCTCGTTGTCGAAGGCCTCGTGCGGGATGTAGAAGAAGTCGTCGCTGCGGGACTTGTCGAAGTCGTTGCCGACGTTGATCAGGTCGTCGAACGTCTGGTCGGTTTGGATGGACTGCAGATCCGCCGACCCGTAACTGTTGACCAACTTCAATTGCAGCGCCTCGGTGTCGTCAGCGGTGGCCTTCAGTTGGGCGATGATCTGCGGGAAGGCCTTATCCACTTCTGCGAGGGAAATTTCGGCTTTGTCGATATCTTCGGCCAGGTGGTCGATGTGATCGATCGTGTCCCACAACGATCGGAACGCCCAGCAGATGGGGATGTCGAAACAGTGCTTCTCCCAATAGAAGTAGCTCTTGATCGGACGGAAGAAATCGTCCAGATTCGAGACTTCCTCGTTCATCTCGTTGCTGACCCTTTTCAGGTCCTCGACGGTGAGCACCGTCTGGTGCAGTTCGTCGGAGACCTTCTGGAAAAAGCCGATCTCCTTTCGCAACACCGCGACTGAGTGCGCCTGGATCTCGGCCTGCGCATCGGTGTTGGAATTCTGCTCCCTGTTGAACGGGAGTTGTTGGCCGTTGCCGCTGCCCTGCGTGGTGAACAGGTAGGGAATGCTGGCGTGCTCGAGCGCACGGCCCAAGGGCCGCGTCATCCCTTGCACCATCGCCACGCCATGCAGCCGGATCAGGGCCCTGGCGACCCGGTCCAACGAGATGAAGTCGGCCGAGTTGCGCATATCGTGATCGGTCTCGACCATCAACATCTCGGAGAACAGCTTGCTCTTCGGGAAATGCCGATCGGCGGCCTGGAAGCCGAGATTCGCAGGCGCACCGGCCGGTTGGTACTGCCGGTCGTCGTAGTTCTGCCGGTAGCTCGGCACAAAGATCGCGCCGAGCATGACGACGGCGGAACTGGCCACCAGGATCGGCACCGGCCAACGCACGACGCTCGCGCCGATGCGCCGATAGAGCCGCCCGTGGACGTTGGTTCTCGGATCGAACATCCCGAAGAGGCTGCCGACGGTCAACACCGCCGGACCCAACGTCATCGCCGCGGCGATGGTGAACAACATGGTGATCGCGACCGCCGGTCCCATGGTGTGGAAGTAGTTCAGCCGCGCGAACGTCAAGCAGTAGCAGGCGCCGGCGATCGTCAGCCCAGACCCGATGATGATGGGCGCCACGCCCTTATAGGCGATGTAGAAACTATCCTCCCGGCTTTCGCCGGCCTGTCGCGCCTCGTGATATCGGCCCATCAGGAAGATGCCGTAGTCGGTCCCCGCCCCCAGGGTCAGCGCGATGACGATGTTCACCGCGAACGACGACAATTCGATGTATCCGTAATGGCCGAGGGTCGAGACAACCCCCTTGGCGACCAGCATTTCGATGAGGACGCCGAGCAAGGGCACCAGCAGGGTTGACGGGGTTCGGTACACCAGCAGCAGCATCACGACGATGAGGATGATCGTGACGATCGTGACGTTGTTCAGGCTGGCATTGGCGATGGCGAGGGTGTCGGCGGCCAGGGGGGCCGCGCCGCTGACGTAGACCTTGAGCCCGGGTGGCGGCGTGTCCTTTTTGATGATGTCGCGCACGGCGTCCACGGACTGGTTGGCCTGAATCTGGCCGATGTCGCCGGCGAGCCGAAGCAGCACATAGGTGCACTTGCCATCGACGCTTTGCGCCCCGGCCGCGGTGAATGGTTTGCCCCACAAATCCATCACGTATTGCACGTGCTTGGTGTCGTTCTGCAGGCGGCGCATCAAATCGTCGTAGTAGCGGTGATCCTGGTCGCCCAGTCGCCGGTTCGCCTCGAACACGACCATGGTCAAGTTCGTCGAGTCGGATTCGTGGAACTTTTCGCCGATGTGCAGCAGCGACCGCTGCGAGGGTGCGTAGTGCGGGACCATCGGCCCGGCGAGCTCTTCTGCGACCCGTTCCACTTGGGGCATAAAGGTATTCGTGGTGACCGCAAGAAGGCCCCAGAAGAAGATGATCGGAATCGCAAGGGCGCGGACCATTTTGGGGATGAAAGGACGCTTGACCCGGGGCTCGTCGAGGCGATGCCCGGTCATGCCGACTTCACCCTGCACTGGACGTCGGCGTCCTGATGGTCGCCCGATTGTTCGTCGCGGATAACGCCGTCCACCAGCATTCGACACCCGACCTGACCGCCATGAACGTGCACCGAGATGCTGCCGGACGCCACCGTGAGCGTGGTGGTCTCCGTGTGGGTCCACGGCAGGGTCGTGATGTCTACCTGATGCGGATGGCCGTCGATGTCGACGTAGACGAGCTTCCCGCCTTGCCCGGCGGAGCCGAACACCTCATAGGTGATCCGCTTGAGATTGAACTCCTCGGGTGCCTGCGGACCGTTGACGGTGATGACCGGCTCCGGTTCGGAGAACTGATGCACCTTGTACATGCACAGCAGACCCATGCCGATCGCGACGACGGCGACCAACGGCATCCAGATCCGCGCCAGCGCAGTCCTGCCGGCTGAACGAGGGCTCACTCGATCACCTCTCGCGACCCGGACCGGACATCGTGTTTGTGCCCTCCGCTCTCGCCCTCGCGCCCGTCAAATAGTAGACGGTCATGTGCTCAATTGACACATCATGGTGCAAAGGCCAGGAACACCGCAACCCGGTCTTGTCTTGCCTCAGGCCA
The DNA here is from genome assembly GCF_976985675.1 of Mycobacterium sp. NTMscope_MAC_12. Taxonomy (NCBI): domain Bacteria; kingdom Bacillati; phylum Actinomycetota; class Actinomycetes; order Mycobacteriales; family Mycobacteriaceae; genus Mycobacterium; species Mycobacterium sp. NTMscope_MAC_12. The sequence goes on along the minus strand of NZ_CDRJYY010000001.1, from coordinate 3,918,911 downwards.
CTTTCTTCAGCCGCCGCCGCAACCGGGCGCTGCGGCGAATCTGAATCGCCAGGTTCGTCGAGGTCAGCATGGGGATCACTCCGAGGAAGGTCCGCTCGGACGGCGTCGCTCCATGCAGGTGATAGAGGCTGCCGAAGACGAAAAAGCAGCTCAACATGAACAACGCGCCGGGGATGCACAGGGTCATCAACGATCCGCGGTCGGCAACCACTTGCTTTGCGTAGTCCAACTCGTCCTGCGACATCGGTTCGCCTTTACGCACCTTGTGCAGAACCGCTTTGGCGCTCCCGATTTCTTCGCTGACCGGAGTGGTCGTACGGCGCTCCAAGCGGTTTACGTGCACGGCAGCGACGGCCGCCACGATCAACGCCAGCGCGAGGCTGACGGCGGTCAGCAGACCATATAACGCTGAACTCATTCTCCAGTCCTTGCTGCCTCGGACCAACGAAACTCGTGAAGAACGCTACCCCAGCCAATGAACAGGGGCGTCAATGTTTTCCGGAGTCGCGGTCCTTGATCACGTCGCGGACGACCAATCCCAGCAGGAAGAGCAGGGCGAGCGGCACGAGTAGCTTGAAGATGATCGAGGCGTGGCTGTACAGCAGGCCGTAGGCGATCGCCCCGATCAGCACCATGGCGAGCAGGATGCCGCGATTGATCTTGTCCGTACTCATTCGGAAAACCTCACTTGTCGATGGCATTGCGGTGCTTGCGATTTCGGCGCACGACGAACCAGAGCAGTCCGGCCATCGCCACGGCGATGCCGGAAATGACCAGCATCACCTTCAGCCAGGCCCAGTCGTCGTGCTTCTCGTGGGCGACGGGCGAGGTTGCCACCGGCGCGTCGGCGGGGACGCGGATACCGGCCAGCTTGCTGACGAACGCACTCGTCGTCGCGTACGGGTCGGGTCCATGATCGGCGGCCGACTGATTCATCAATCCATCGACGCTGTCCGCAATGACCTTGGGCACCTGGTAGGCACGCACGTGATAGCCGTGCGAGTCGATGACGACGATCACCCCGCTGAATTTCGGATCCCGCCCCAACATGACGGCGTGGATGGCATCCGCGGTGGTCACACCGCTGTTACCGGGCGCCACCGCCGCCACCCAGATCGGCGCCTGGCCGCTCCACGCCCACGGGCCGGCGAGGATCTGTCGATTCAGTTCGTCGACGTTCTGCAGCGGCGGCCTCGCCCCGGGGTCGGTCACCACATGCGTCTCGGAGTTGAACCTGGCCACCAGTTCGTCGGTGTAGGCGTCGGCCGAGGCGCACGGAGCGAGCAGCATTGCCAGCGCCACGGTCAACGGGACGAGGACAAGGCCACGGAATCGGAATATCACTGTTCTCCTGCCACGAGTCGTTGGGCCGATCCTGGCTGCCGCCCTCAGTGGGCGCCACTCAAATTCAGCGTGACGACGCCGGCGATGATCAGACCGACACCGACGACCTTGGTCGGCGACAGCGACGATCCCAGGAACAGCACGGCGATCAGCACGATGAGCGCCGTGCCGATGGCCGACCACAACGCGTAGGCGACGTCGGTCTGCATGCCGCGCGAAATCGACACCGCCAACAGCGCGAACGAGATGGCGTAACCGGTCAGGCACACCACGGTCGGCCAGAGCCGGGAGAAACCTTCGGTGCTCTTGAGCAGGCTGGTCGCCACCACTTCCGCGAAGATCGCGCCGAGCAGGTACAGGTAGGTCAACATGCCCGACAACGCTAGCCGCGCGCAAGGCGAACCTGACAGACTGATCACCCTGGCGCGGCGGCCGTTCGGAAAGGAGTTGCGTGCGATGGCGTTTCCCGCTCACGTGTTGAGCCTTGACGTCAGCGACGCGATCGGCGAACGGGCAGCTCTGGCGGCAACCTATTACCCCGCGCGCACACGCGCGGCGACCGCGGTGCTCGTCTGCTTGCCGGGGGGCACCTACAGCCGCGAGTACTGGGACCTCGACATTCCCGGCCATGACGGGTACAGCTTCGCCGAATTCGCCACCGAGGACGGCTACGCGGTCGTGACGATCGATCCCTTGGGCACCGGCGCAAGCTCACAACCGGTCCGTGATTTCGATTTCGCCGACATCGCCGCCGCGCTGGCCCGTGCCGTCCGCGCTCTGCCTGACACCATCGGCGTCGACGCGCCGCCGGTGGCCGTGGCGCATTCGCTGGGCGGATACCTCGCCCTCACCCAGCAAGCGCTGTACCCCAGCTACTCCGGCATGGCGATTCTCGGATGCACCAATCAGCACGTCGCGCCGCTGAATCTGGATGCGGCATTCATCGCCCGCGCCGGGTCCCCGCAAGGCCGCGCCGAGCTCGCCCAGGAGATCCTCTCCGCCTTGCCGCAGCCGTATTTCGAGGGCCCCCGCGAGCATCTGCAGAGCTGGTTTCACCTCGCCGACGTTCCTGCGGCCGTCGTCGCCGCCGACTCCGTCACCGCCAAGTCGGTCGTGCCGCGGGTGTTCGGCACGGCGATGATCCCCGGTGTCGTGGCCGAGCACGCGGCGCGGATCGATGTCCCGGTGCTTCTCGGTTTCGGCGTCGTCGATGTCTCACCGGATCCCCGCGCCGAGGCGGGCCTGTACCGGAGTTGCCCCGACATCACCACCGTGGTGTTGGCCGACAGCGCGCACTGCCACAACATGGCGTCGAGCAGGCACCGGCTGTGGCGGCGACTGCTGGATTGGACCGCGACCGTGGTGTGCGGATCGTGACGAAGGGCCTCGACCGCCGCCTGGCCCGTCACGCTCCGGCCGTGCTGAGCGCGTTTCGCCTCGTCTACGGTCTGCTCTTCGCCGCCTACGGGTCGAGGAGCCTCCTCAATTGGCCCGTCCACTCGCCGGTCGTCGTGGAGTTCGGGTCCTGGCCCGGCTGGTATGCCGGACTGATCGAGATCGTCGCCGGTCTGCTCGTCGCCGCCGGGATGTTCACGCGCACCGCCGCGTTCATCGCGTCGGGGGAAATGGCGGTCGCCTACTTCTGGATCCATCAGCCCCTGGCCCTCTGGCCCGTCGCCGACCCACCGGGTGGCAACGGCGGAGCGCTGTCGATCCTCTTCTGCTTCGCGTTCTTCCTGCTGGTGTTCACCGGCGGGGGCGCCTATTCGATCGACGCGCTGCGCGGCAGGAGGCTTCCCCTCACCCGGCGATAATGGCATTCTCTGATACGGAGAAGCCGTTTCCGACGCTGGGCGGCTGCGGAGGAGGTCGACGATGAGCGTGCGGCGCTGTGACGGGATGGTGGCTCTCGTCACAGGAAGCAGCCGGGGCCTGGGCAAGGCGATTGCCGCGCGGCTGGCCGAACGCGGAGCCACGGTGGCGCTGACCGCCCGCACGATGGACCCCGACCCCAAATACCAAGGCTCGCTGAGCCAGACGCGCGACGAGATCGTGGCCGCCGGCGGGAAAGCCATTGCGGTGCAAGCGGATCTGTCCCAAGCCGAGGACCGCGAACGGCTTTTCGCCGAGGTGGCCGGCGCCGTCGGCGCACCGGACATGCTGGTGAACAACGCCGCCGTGACCTTCCTGCGGCCCCTCGACGGGTTTCCCGAGCGGCGCGCCCGGCTGATGATGGAGATGCACGTGCTCGGCCCGCTGCATCTGTGCCAGCTGGCCATCCCCGCGATGCGCGAGCGCGGGCGCGGCTGGATCCTGAACCTCACCTCGGTGGGCGGCGACCTGCCGGCCGGACCGCCGTTCTCCGAGTTCGACCGGACCGCAGGCTTCGGCATCTACGGGACGGCCAAGGCCGCGCTCAATCGGTTGACGAAAAGCCTTGCGGCAGAGCTGTACGACGACGGGATCGCCGTCAACGCCGCCGCCCCGTCCAACCCCGTCGCCACCCCCGGCGCCGGCACCCTCGACCTGGCCAAGACCGACACTGAAGACATCGCCCTGATCACCGAAACCGCGTTCCGGTTGTGCACGGGCGATCCCAAGACCCTGACCGGGCGCATCGCCCACACCCAGCCCTTCCTCGCCGAAGTCGGCTGGACCGCACCGGCGGGTTGATGGCCGAGCTCGATCTGGCGGAACTGCGCGCTCGCCTCGCCGATGCGGGCGTCACGGACGTCGCCCCACTGTCCGGGGGCGCCTCGAGCCTGACGTTCGGCGGCGACCTGGATGGCAGGCGCGTGGTGGTCAAGGTCGCTCCGCCGGGCGTGGAACCCGTCGCACATCGCGACGTGCTGCGCCAGGCGCGCGTCCTCAAAGCCCTTGCCGCGACCAGTGTTCCGGTTCCCGACGTGCTGCGGGAGGACCCGGGAAATCCCCCGGACGCGCCGCCGCTATATGTCATGTCCCGGGTCGACGGCGACTGTGTCGAACCACTCTTCGACGGATGCACGCCCTTGGACGGCCTGACTGACCGGTACCGGAATGCGTGCCGGGCCATGGCCGCGCTGCACCGCCTTTCGCCGAACGAGCTCGGGCTGGGCGATGAACCCGTCGTCGACCCGGTCGCCGAAGTCCACCGCTGGTCCGACACGCTGCGCACCGTCGACCCGGCGCTGGCGCCCGGCTGGCCGACGGTGCGCGACGCCCTATTGGATTGCGCGCCAGGCGCGATGGCGCCCCGCGTGGTACACGGCGACTTTCGGCTGGGCAATCTGCTCGCCACCGGGACGCGGGTCAACGCGGTCATCGATTGGGAGATCTGGTCGATCGGCGATCCGCGCATCGATGCGGGCTGGTTCCTGATCAACTGCGACCCGGACACCTACCGCAGGGTTCCGGTGCCGGACGGCACGGCGCCGCCGACCGCCGAACTCGCCGAGCTCTATCGGCGCGAGTTAGGTTGCGAGGTCCCCGATTTGGGCTGGTTCACCGCGTTGGCGTGCTACAAATCGGTGGCGACATGGTCGCTGATCGTCAAGCACAATCGCCGAAGGCGATCGCCGCGGGCCGAATTGGAAGCGATGGCAGCCACTTTGCCGCGGTTGCTGGCGCGCGCAGACTCGGTGCTGGACTGACGGGGTAGCTGATCAGCCGCAGTGGGCCCCGAGATTTTGGCAGACCATTCCGACACCGCCGCCGGTGGTCGACAGTTCGTTTTCATCATCGTCGAACGGGTTCGTCAACGTGGTCGGGAACTGGATCGGCCATTCGTCGATCGCCGGGATGTCGGGCTGCTGGCCGGGGTCCGGAGAAGCGAGCGCCGTGCCGGTGCCGCCGGTCAACGCTGCAAGGGTCATTGAACCCGCGACCAGTAGGCGAGCGCACCTGCGAGAAATCATCGCCACCTCTCCGTCATTCAGGCGAATACTGGAGATTGTCGAGACGCTACTGCCGATTCTACATTGCATAACAGTCACGAACGAGCAACAAATGTGGATTGCCGGCCAGCAAATTTCGTGTCCCGAACCGGACCCTGCGTACGGTTTCGTCCGTGAGGCCGGTAGCCAGCGTCGTCCGTCGTGCCATGGCTATCGCCGTTTGCCTCGCCATCTCGGTGATCGCGGCGCCCGCGGCCGATTCCGAACCCCAACTGGGCCCCGCTCCTCCCGACGCGGCGGCCCCGGGCGGGGGCGTGGTGCCCTCGAATCCCCCCGCGATCCTCAACACCCCTGACGGGTGGACCCTGGGAGTGGGCGCACGGGACGAAATGCAGGTTCCCGTGGCACCGTTGACCACCGCGATCTCGTCGCGCGAATACGTGTCCGGTGGCATCTTCGTCGGTTCGCTCAGAGGAGGATCCGAAGAGCCCCACGGCGTCCTCGAGGTGGGCTACCAGATCGGCTGCGGGATCGACATGAGCACCTCCAACGGTGTGATCATGGAGGGCGGCGCCGGCATCATCCCGGGTGTCACCCCGACCTTCGACACCACCGGCACGCTGCCGGCCCTGCTGCCATTCGTCTCGACGCCCATCAACGGCGCGATGAGCGTGGGACTCAAGCCCGGGCTGGTGATCGTGGTGCCGGTGATCAAGAAGCAGTTCAGGGGCGCGAATCCCTGGGTGATGATCAGCAATTTCCACGTCAAGATCGACGGCTGTGTGGGCCAGTCGTTCATCCGCTCCTATGCGGTGTTGACCCGCCAGACCGACCTCTCCGACGTGGTGCTGTCCTACGTGGGCGTCACGAAAGCGGTTTAGCCGCGGGGGATACCCGCTAGCTTGTCGGCGAACTTCGCCTCCGCCGCCGCGCGCAGCCGCAGCAAATGCTCGGAGGGAAACAGGTCGGGCGCGGGCTTGCGGTCCTTCAGCAACAGCCGGGCCAGCGTGACCTTGTGCACCTCGGTCGGACCGTCGGCCAGCCCGAGCACGAACGACTCCACCAGGTACTGCACGAAGGGCATCTCGTGGGTGGTGCCCAGCGACCCGTGCAACTGGAGCGCCCGCGAGGAGACGTCGTGCAGCACCTTCTGCATCATCGCCTTGACCGCCGAGATGTCGGCCCGGACGGCCTTGTAGTCGTTGAATTGATCGATCTTCCAAGCGGTTTGCAGGGTCAGCAGCCGGAAGGCCTCGATCTCCATCCACGAGTCCGCGACCATCTCCTGCACGAGTTGCTTGTTGGCCAGCACCTCGCCCTGGGTGTAGCGCGACGCCGCGCGCTCGCAGATCATGTCGAAGATGCGGCGGACCAACCCCACGGTGCGCATCGCGTGGTGAATGCGCCCGCCGCCCAGGCGGGTCTGCGCGACGACGAAGGCCCCGCCGCGCGGGCCCAACATGTGATCGGCTGGGACGCGCACGTTTTCGTAACGAACATAACCCTCGCGTCCGCCGCCCGGGGGCTGGTAGCCCAGTCCCACGTCGCGCAGCACGTTGATGCCGGGGGTGTCTCCGGGAACGACGAACATCGAGTAGCGCTCGTACGGCGGCGCGTCGGGGTCGGTCATCGCCATCACGATGAGGAATGACGCCATGGAGGCGAACGACGAGAACCACTTCTCCCCGTTGATGATCCAGTGATCACCGTCTTGCACCGCGGTGGTGCGAAACACCTTCGGGTCGGCGCCGCCCTGCGGCTCGGTCATCGAGAAACAGGAAATGATGCGGTTGTCCAGCAGCGGCTCGAGGTAGCGCGCCTTGAGCTCGGGTGTGCCGTAGTGCGCCAGGATTTCGCTGTTGCCGGAGTCGGGCGCTTGTGAGCCGAAGACGATCGGCGCGCATTCCGAACGCCCGAGAATCTCGTTGAGCAGCGCGAGTTTCACCTGGCCGTAGCCCGGACCGCCCAGGTGCGGGCCGAGGTGCGTGGCCCACAGCCCGCGCTCCTTGACGATCTCCTGCAGCGGCGGGATCAGCGCCTGGCGCACCGGATCGCCCAGGTCGTGAGACTCCTTGACAATCAGGTCGATCGGCTCGCATTCTTCACGGACGAAGCCTTCGACCCATTCCAGTTGCTCGGCCCATTCCGGGTCGGTGGAGAAGTCCCACGACATTCAGCGTCTCCTCTTGCTCTGTGCCACCACGCCGGAGTCGACGAGTTCGGCGATGGTGTGCGTGTTCAATCCGGCCTCGCGCAGCAGCGCTTGCGTATGGTCGCCCGGCAGCGCGGGGGCCGACGGCGTAGCCGGGCGCGTGCGGGAGAAGCGCGGCGCCGGGGCGGGCTGGGTGATGCCGTCGAGTTCGACGAAGGTCTGCCGCGCGACGTGGTGCGGATGCCGCGGCGCCTCGGACAGCGAAAGCACCGGCGTTGCACAGCATCCCGGCGTGTCGAGGATCCGCTCCCACTCGTCGCGGGGTTTCTCGGCGAAACGGGCGGCCAGCGTGGCGCGGTGCGCGGCCCAGGCGGCCGGCGCGTCGTCGTCATGGGGCACGGTGACGCCGAGGCGATCGCACAGTTCGGCGTAGAACTTCGGCTCCATGGCGCCGACGGCGACGTGACCGCCGTCGGCCGTGGCGTAGACGCCGTAGAAGTGCGCGGCGCCGTCGAGCAGGTTGGCTTCGCGTTCGTCGCGCCAGGTGCCGGCCGGCAGCATGCCGAAGTAGGGCGCCAACAGCGCCGCCACGCCGTCGACCATCGCCACGTCGAGCACCTGACCCACACCGGACTCGCGCGCCTCGAGGATCGCGCTGAGCAAGCCGACCGCCAAAAGCATTCCGCCGCCGCCATAGTCGCCGATCAGATTCAGCGGCGGGACCGGCGATTCGGCGGTGCCGATGGCGTGCGACGCGCCCGTGAGGGCCAGGTAGTTGATGTCGTGACCGGCGTGACCGGCCAGCGGGCCGTCTTGCCCGTACCCGGTCATGCGGGCGTAGACCAGGCGCGGGTTGCGCTCGGTCAGCGCGTCCGGCCCGATGCCCAGGCGTTCGGCCACTCCCGGGCGGTACACGTCGACGAAGGCGTCGGCGCCGGCGGCCAAACGGTGAACCAGGTCCCGGCCACGGGGATCCTTCACGTCGGCGGCCAGTGACCGCTGGCCGCGGCGGACCGTGTAGTCGATCGGCAGCGGGCCGTCGACGCCGGCCAGGGCGTCGACGCGGATGACGTCGGCGCCCAAGTCGCCCAACAGCATTCCGCAAAACGGTGCCGGCCCCAGCCCGCCCATCATGACGATGCGGACGCCGCGCAGGGGTCCGGTCATGAGGACCACTTCTTGCGGCGTTCGGCCGCCTCGTCGGTCGCGTGAGTGATCACCTGATTGCGGTTCTCCAGTTCCAGCGCCGACTCGAAGCTCGCGGCGTCGGTGTTGACCTGCAGGGCTCGCTTGGTCAGTTGCGCTCCGAGCGGGGCGTGGCCTGCGATCAACGAGGCCAACTCCACCGCGCGGCCGGCCAGTGCGTTTGGCTCGACGACCTCGCTGACCAGCCCGCGCCGATCGGCTTCGGCGGCCGACACCGTGCGGCCGGTGAGCATCCAATCGGCGGCCACGCTGGTGCCGACGATGCGCGGCAGGTGATAGCTCATGCCCATCTCGGCGCCCGAGAGCCCCAGCAGGATCGCGGCATTGCCGAAAGTAGCGGCGGCCGAGCAGATTCGGATGTCCGCGGCCAGGCATAGCGCCAGGCCCGCACCGACACAGGGCCCGTTGACGGCGGCGATGACGGGCTGCGGCACGGCACGCACCGCCTCGGCGAGGGCGGCCATCCTCTCCTGCAAGCGCATCCGCTCCAGCGCCGGCGCGGTGGCCTCGGGCATCGACGGCCCGAAGTCGCGCACGTCGATGCCCGCGCAAAACCCGCGTCCGGCGCCGGTCAGCACCACGGCGCGCACCGCGGCGTCGCCGGCCAAATCCGCGAGGAGAGCACGCAATTCGGTCTGCATCGCCTCGTTGATGGCGTTGAGCCGCTGCGGGCGATTCAGACGCAGGACGGCGACACCGTCGGCGGGCCGGTCGAGTTCCAGCGTGGCGGGCATGGTCACACCCGCTCGATGATCGTCGCCGTGCCCATCCCGCCGCCGGTGCACATGGTCACCAGTCCCGTTGTCAGATCGCGACGTTCAAGTTCATCGAGGACCGTGCCGATCAGCATGGCGCCGGTGGCGCCGATCGGGTGACCGAGGGCGATCGCGCCGCCGTTGACGTTGACCACGTCGGGATCGATGTCGAGATCGCGCATCGTCTTGAGCGGGACCGCGGCGAAGGCCTCGTTGATCTCCCACAGATCGATGTCGGCCGCGGTCATGCCGGCGCGTTCCAGGCATCGCTGGGCCGCGGGGGCGGGCGCGGTGAGCATGATGATCGGTTCGCTGCCGATGGCCGCCGTGGCCCGGATCTGCGCCCGCGGGGTCGCCCGGTGGGTGTGCATCCAGTTGGAGGAGGCGAGGAGCACGGCGGCGGCGCCGTCGACCACGCCGGACGAATTGCCCGCGTGGTGCACGTGTTCGATGTGGTCGAGGCCGGGATAGCGCTCGAGGCAGATCTCGTCGAACGTGCGTTGCTCGCCGTCGGCGCGGGCGGTTCCCATCGCCTCGAAGGCCGGCTTGAGGCGCGACAGCGTCTCGGCGGTGGTGCCCGGGCGGGGGTGCTCGTCGCGCTCCACGCGGCCGTCGGGGGTGGTCACGTCGACCAGGGAACGATCGAAGCGCCGCTCCTCGATGGCCACCGCGGCGCGGCTCTGGCTCTGCGCGGCGTAGGCGTCGACGACCTCGCGGCCGAATCCCTCCAGCGTGGCGATCAGATCGGCCGAAATGCCTTGCGGGACGGTCGGGTACGCCGCACGAAGATCGGGGTTGTTGCCGTCGATCGTCGGGACTCCGGCCGTCACCCCCCACCGCGACATCGACTCGACGCCGCCGGCGATCACCAAATCCTCACTGCCGGCGGCGATGCCCGACGCCGCGACGGTGACGGCCTGCTGGCCCGACCCGCAGAACCGGCTCAACGTCATCCCCGGCACGGCCTCCGGCCAGCCCGCCAACAGGACCGACAGGCGGGCGATGTCGTCGCCGTGGTCCCCGCTGAGGATGCCGTTCCCGGCGATCACGTCATCGACGTCGACCGGATCGAAGTCGGCCCGTTCCGCCAACGCGGTGAGGCAGCGGGCGAACAGGGCCTGCGGGTGAACCGCGTGCAGTCCACCGTCCGGGCGGCCCCGCCCGCGGGGCGTGCGTACCGCGTCGAGAATCCAGGCGTCGATGGCGGACTCCGATCGTCGTGGGTCGGCTCAGGTCACCAGCGATCGTAATTCGTCTCTCGGGTGTGGAGAACCACCTTCTCCGAATTGGCGAAGCTATTTTCGCGAGGGCGCGGGCAATCGGCACTGTCGTGGCGGGGCGTGACCAAGAGGCGGATGTTGCGCCAGCGCCGCCGCGAGCGTAAAGCCCTTGGGCCGCGGCGCTATTCGCGACGCGACGCATCGGCGTGCATAAGCGGGCGTTTAGCGGGTAGCCGGGCGCCATGACCACGATCGGATACTTTCTCAGCTGCGAGCAATTCGGCCCCAAGGAGCTCATCGACCAGGCCAAGCGTGCCGAGGACGCCGGCTTCGACGCGCTGTGGATCTCTGACCACTATCACCCCTGGAACGACGAGCAGGGCCAAAGCCCGTTCGTGTGGGGAGTGATCGGTGCCCTGTCGGAGGCGACGTCGCTTCCCGTCAGCACCGCCGTCACCTGCCCGACCGTGCGGATCCACCCGGCGATCATTGCGCAGGCGTCGGCGACCGCGGCGGTGCAACTCGAAGGGCGCTTCGTGCTGGGAGTGGGCAGCGGTGAGGCCCTCAACGAGCACATTCTGGGCGATCCATGGCCGTCCGCCGGTGTGCGCCTCGAGATGCTGGAGGAGGCGGTCGACGTCATCCGCAAGCTGCACCAGGGTGGCGAGGTGAGTCACCACGGAAAGCATTACGAGGTGCAGGAAGCGCGGGTCTATACGAGGCCCGAGCAGCCGGTACCGATCTACGTCTCCGCGTTCGGGCCCCAGGCCGTGGAGCTGGCCGCGCGCATCGGCGACGGGTACAGCATCGCCATGCCCGACGGCGAGCTGGTCAAGCAATTCCGGGAGGCCGGCGGCGGCGACAAGCCGGTGCAGGCGGGCACCAAGGTCTGCTGGGATCATGACCCCGATGCCGCGCTGAAGACGGCGCATCGGTTGTGGGGCAATGAGGGGTTGCCCGGCCAGACCTCCCAGATCCTGCCGCGGCCCAAGGATTTTGCCGCCCTCATGTCGCTGGTGCCACCGGAGACGGTCGCCGAGAGCGTCGCCTGCGGCCCGGATCCCGAGAAGCACATCGCGCAGGTGCGCCAGTACATCGACGCCGACATCGACGAGATCTACGTGCAGCAGATCGGTCCCGACATGGACGGGTTCTTCGCGGCATGGCAGCAAGCCGTGTTGCCCGAGCTGCGCGGCGAAACCGGCTGAACCTCAGTCGAACGGCGGGCCGTCGAATCGATCACGGGTGATGAACTCCACGACCGGCCGGCGCCGCAGCTTCCTCAGCTGCCGGACCGGTTTGCCGAGCGGCACCACCGCGGCGACCGCGTGTTGATCGGGGATCCCCAGCAGCCCGCGGACGTCGTCTTCGGCCGCGATGGCCATCGTCGTGATGGTGCCGCAGTAGCCCTCGCTGCGCGCGGCAAGCAAGATGTTCCAAATCAGGGGATAAACCGAGGCCCCGCCGGCGATGCCCACGCGGTCCAGGCCTTGATCGAGGGCGGCGACGACGGTCAGATCCACCGAAACCACCAGGACGACAGGCGCTTTCGCGATCGGCGCGACGAACGTGTCGGGGATCTGAGTCTCGTCGATGACGTCTTGCGGCACGCCGCTGGGATGGATTGAGTTCCAGGGGTTTTCCCCCGCCTGCAGCTGCGCGAAGTAACGGCGTGCGGCGGGCATCCCGAGTTCGGCCAGCCGGCGCCGTACCGTCGCGTCACGGACCACGGTGACGTGGGCGCCCTGCCGGTTGCCGCCGCTGGGAGCGAAGCGGGCGTTGTCGAAGATGCGCTGCAGCACCTCGTCGGGCAACGGATCGTCGGTGAATTCCCTTGCGGCGAACGTCGTTCGCATCACGTCGTACAGGTGCATGCCGGGGTGGCTCATCAACTCCCCGACGCGCACCGCTCCAGGCGGAAGGTGCGCTCGAACCCGGCCGGCTGCGTCGTCAGCGTCACTTCTACCGCCCCGCTGGGGGCGATGACGTAGCGCTCCTCGACGTCGGGGCCGTCCCGCCCTTCCGCCCAGCGGCCGACCGGCTGACGCCCGAGGTCATCCCGGTCGTGCAGGGCCGGGTCGAACGGAAACAGCACCGGGTCATACGGCGTGACGTCGCCGTCGGGCCGCCCGTTGACCAGGCGGCTGCATTCCACGAACCGGAAGTGCCCGATGTTGTGCGCCGCGCGATATCTGCGCTTCACCACCAGCGGGGATCGGCCGTCGTCCGGGAGCGAGACGTCCTTGGACACGATCGGGTCGAAGACGACCCCGGCGCCGGCTTCGGCCTCCCGGAAGACGCCGAAGTTTCTCGAAAAGCGTTCGGAGAGCGCGAAACCCGATTCCTTGTCGAGGAAGACGGCAAGGCCGATGGCCGTGGCGGCGAAGGGGTGCGGGGAGCGCTTGACCCGCTTCTCGCCGAAAGTGTTGCGCAGCATCCGCGACACCAGCGGGAAACCGCCCGCGCCCCCGACGACGTAGATGCCCGCCACCTCCGAGAGGTCCACGTCCTTGCGGCCGCCGGCCGGGTCACGCAGGACCCGGTCGAGCAGCTCCATCGTCTGATCGACCAGCGGCGCACACACCGTGTAGACGTCGTCGATGGGGCAGGAGAACGGGGGACGATCGACGGGGGAGAGGTCCACCAGGAAGCGTCGCGTCTGCGGCCCGACCGCCTCCTTGCGGGTGGCGCATTCCTCGGCGAGCAGGTCGCGTGTGGCGGCGTCGATGCTGGGCAGGCCGGCGCCGGCCAGCACCAGCTCGACGATCGCCTCGTCGAAGTCGTCGCCGCCCAGGCGCTGGATGCCCTCGCTGATGACGACCTCGTTCGCGTGCCCGGTCATCTTGAGCAGCGAGGCGTCGAACGTGCCGCCGCCGAGGTCGTAGATGAGGACGTGTTCGCGTTTGGCGGTGATGGTGGAGCGGTACCGATGGGCGTATTCCAGGCTGGCCGCGGACGGCTCGTTGAGCAGGGCGACGACGCGGAAGCCCGCGGCGACGTAGGCATCCAGGGTGAGGAGGCGCTGGGCGCTCGAGGCGTTGGCCGGCACGCTGATCGCGGCTTCGATCGGTTCGCCGGTGGACAGGGTGGCGTTGGAGTGCCGCTGCAGGTCGGTTTTGAGTTGGGCCAGGAAGCCGGTGAGCAGATCGGCGAGGCGGTAGTCGCGGCCGGCCAGGTTGACCTCGGTCTGCGGGCCGGCGTCGTTGAGCAGACGCTTGAACGAGCGCAGCACCGACCACCCCGGATCGTGCCGGACGGCGGCGGCGTCGGCGCCGTAGCGCAACTCGCCGTCGGCATTTGCCGCGATGATCGACGGCCACGCGTCCACGCCGTCGAAGGAGACGACGGGATAGTTGCCTCGGTCGACGGCCGCGACGACGGTGTGGGTGGTGCCAAAGTCGATGCCGACTCTCATCGCGCAAGTTTAGAACCGCGCCGCGGGCTTGGGCACGACCTTTTCGTTCGGCGCGTCCGGCGCCCGTGATCTAGTACAGCGCGCGCACGGCGTCGATGGTGTCGGCCTCGGCGGGGCCCTTGTCGTCGCGGTACCGCACCACGCGGGCGAACCGCAGCGCCAGCCCACCGGGGTAGCGCGACGATTTCTGCACGCCGTCCATGGCCACCTCGACCACCTGCTCGGGTCTTACGTGCACGACGTAGCCGTCCGTCCCGCCGATCGCCAGTTCGCTGAACCGGGTCGTCTGCCAGTCCAGCATGGCGTCGGTCATGCCCTTGAAAGTCTTTCCCACCATGATGAATTCGCCCGTGGCCGGGTCGCGGGCGCCCAGATGGATATTGGAGAGCTTGCCGCGGCGGCGCCCCGACCCCCACTCCACGGCGAGCACCACCAGGTCCAGGGTGTGCACCGGCTTGACCTTCAGCCAGCCCGCCCCGCGGCGACCGGCCTGATACGGAGCGTCCGGCGCCTTGGCCATCACGCCTTCGTGGCCGGCGGCCAGCGTCGCGTCCAGGAAGGCGCCCGCCTCCACGGGGTCGGACGTGAGCAGCCGATCGACCCGCTGCGCGGGCGGCACCAGCGCGTCGAGGGCGGCCAGCCGGTCGGTGGTCGGCGCGTCGAGCAGGTCAACGCCGTCGCGGTGCAGGATGTCGAAAAAGAACACCGAAAGTGGTTGCGCGGCAACGGCCGCGGCGACATCGACCGAGCGGCCGAACCGAGAGGCGGTGACCTGGAAGCGCTGCGGCCGGTTGTCCGGCCGCAGCGCGATCGCCTCGCCGTCGGCGATGAGGTCGTCCACCGGCAGCACCAGCGTCGCCTCTACCACCTCGGGAAGCCGGGCGGTGACATCGTCGAGGCTTCGGGTGTAGACGGTGACCTGGTCGCCCGCGCGGTGAATCTGTACTCGCGCCCCGTCCAGCTTGGCTTCGAAAATCGCCCGCCCGCCGTGGCGTTCGATCGCCTCGGCCACGCTCGGCGTGGTCTGCGCCAGCATGGGGCCGACCGGCCGGCCGACCCGCAGGGTGAAGGCCTCCAAGGCGGCGGGTTCGCCGGACAGGGCCGCCGCGGCGACCGCGGGCAGGTCGCCGCCCAGCATCGCGGCCCGCTGCACCGCGGGGGCGGGGAGCCCGGCGGCCTTGGCCACGGCGTCGGCCATGATTCCGGCCAGCGCGCCCTGGCGCAGTTCGCCGCCGAGCAGCCGCAGCAGGAACGTCTGCTCGGTTTCGGTGGCGGCGGCGAACAACGCGGCCAGGAGCGCGGCCCGGCGGGCCTGCGCGCCCTTGCCGGACACGACGCCGATCTCGGAGAAGGTGGCGTCGACGCCGCACACGGTCAGCGTGGCGATACCGGCCGGCGGCGGGCGCGAACGCAACGCCGCCCAACCGACCCCGATCTGGCGTTGCCGCAACTCGCCGGACAGCCAGGACACGACAATCGCGACCAGGGCGGCATCGGGTGCGGCCCGCGCCAGCAGGTCGGCGATATGGGCGACTTTTCTCAGCCGCGACGACGTGCTTCCGACGTCGGTTGACGCCTTAGCCACGTCGAGGAGGAGCACGGTTGCCAGCTTGGCATGGCTCGGTGACAAGCGTCCGGAGCGGACACGCTAGCGTGCCTACGTAACGTTACAGATTGCATGGATTCTGACAAGCCTACAAATGGGAGGTCCGGATGGAGATCAAAGGGAAGAAGGTCGTCGTCATCGGCGGCGCGTCGGGAATGGGTCGGGCCAGCGCCGAGCTGCTGCACGATCGCGGCGCGGATGTCGCGGTGCTCGACCGCGAAGGCTCCGACGGTAAGACGGTGGCCGACGGCATCGGCGGCACCTTCTACCCCGTCGACGTCACCGACTTCACCGGCACCGAGGAGACCCTGCAGTCCGCGGTCGACAAGCTCGGCGGGCTGCATGTCGTGATCACCACCGCCGGTGGCGGTATCGCCAAGCGGACGCTGACCAAGTCCGGCCCGCACGACCTCGAATCCTTCCAGTCGGTGATCGACCTCAACCTCATCGCCACCTTCAACATCAGCCGGCTGGCCGCCGCGCACATGGCGAAGAACGAGCCCGAAGACCCCGACACCGGGGAGCGCGGCGTCATCATCAACACCGCGTCGATCGCGGCCTTCGAAGGCCAGATCGGGCAGGTCGCCTACACCGCCGCCAAGGCGGGGATCGCCGGCATGTGCCTGACCATGGCCCGTGACCTGGGTTCGGTGGGCATCCGGGTGCTGGGGATCGCCCCGAGCCTGTTCGCGACGGGCCTGACCCAGGGCATCCCGGATGAATTCGCGGCGGCGCTGACCAAGGACGCGGCCTTCCCGAAGCGTCTGGGCCGTCCCGAGGAGTACGCCAAGCTGGTGGCCGCCATCGTGGACAACCCGATGCTCAACGGCCAGTGCCTGCGGCTGGACGCCGGGCAGCGGTTCGCGCCCAAGTAGACGCCCCCCGCCGGGGCCCTCCCCGCATTAAGTACACTCTTTAGCCAGCCGCCCCGCTTCCCCTCGAAGCGGGGCAGGCACCCAGCTTCAGCTCCGCGGGGCCGCGCAGCGGTCCGAGGGGGAGCGGGGCAATCACCCGGCTGGCATGCGGCGCGAGGAGGGCCCTCATGGGTATCGCATTAACCGACGACCATCGTGAACTCGCCGAGGTGGCTCGCGGGTTCTTGACCGCGCAGAAGGCGCGCTGGGCGGCGCGGTCGCTGCTCGACGCCACCGACGAGCCCCGGCCCGGATTCTGGCAGAACCTGGTCGAATTGGGCTGGCTCGGCCTGCACGTCGACGAAGAGTACGGCGGCTCCGGCTACGGGCTGCCCGAACTGGTGGTGGTGATCGAAGAACTCGGTCGCGCGGTAGCGCCCGGGCCCTTCGTGCCGACGGTGATCGCGTCGGCGGTGATCGCCAAAGACGGTGCGGCCGAACAGAAGTCGCGACTCCTGCCCGGCCTGATCGACGGAACGGTCACCGCGGGCGT
Source organism: Mycobacterium sp. NTMscope_MAC_12 (assembly GCF_976985675.1). Classification (NCBI taxonomy): domain Bacteria; kingdom Bacillati; phylum Actinomycetota; class Actinomycetes; order Mycobacteriales; family Mycobacteriaceae; genus Mycobacterium; species Mycobacterium sp. NTMscope_MAC_12. The sequence goes on along the minus strand of NZ_CDRJYY010000001.1, from coordinate 3,901,931 downwards.
TGGCCTAAGCGGCGAGGTGCGGATCGACAACGGCGTCGCGACCGGTGAGGCCGGAATCGTGTTGGGAGCCGGGCTCGCCGAGCTGCTGATGATCGCCGCCGGCGACGACGTGCTCGTGCTCGAGCGCGACCGCGACGGCGTTTCGGTCGAGGTGCCGGAAAACTTCGATCCGACACGGCGATCCGGGCGGGTTCGCCTGCAGGACGTGCGGGTGGCCGACGGCGACATCTTGTCGGGAGCGCGGCAATCGGCGCTGGCCCGGGCGCGAACCCTGCTGGCCGCCGAGGCGGTGGGCGGTGCGTCCGACTGCGTCGATGCGGCCGTCGACTACGCCAAGGTGCGCCAGCAATTCGGGCGCACCATCGCCACATTCCAAGCGGTCAAACATCACTGCGCCAACATGCTGGTCGGTGCGGAGTCCGGGATCGCCGCCGTCTGGGACGCCGCCCGCGCGGCCGGCGAGGACACCTCGGAGGACGAAACGCAGTTCCGCCTGATCGCCGCGACGGCCGCGGCGCTGGCGTTCCCGGCTTACGTCCGCAACGCCGAACTCAACATCCAGGTGCACGGCGGCATCGGCTTCACCTGGGAACACGACGCGCACCTGCACCTGCGGCGTGCCGTCGTGACCACGGCGCTGTTCGGTGGTGACGCGCCGGCGGCCGACGTCTTCGAGCGCACCGCCGCCGGCGCCGTCCGCGAAAACAGCCTCGACCTGCCGCCTGAAGCCGAAGAGCTCCGCGCCGGCGTGCGCGCCGACGCCGCCGAGATCGCCGCCCTGGACAAGGACGCCCAGCGCGACAAGCTGATCGAGACCGGCTACGTGATGCCGCACTGGCCCAAGCCATGGGGACGCGCGGCCGACGCCGTCGAGCAACTGGTCATCGAGGAGGAGTTCCGCGCGGCCGGTATCAAGCGGCCCGACTACGGAATCACCGGCTGGGTGATCCTGACCCTCATCCAGCACGGAACGCCTTGGCAGATCGAACGATTCGTGGAGAAGGCGCTGCGCAAGGACGAAATCTGGTGCCAGCTGTTCTCCGAGCCCGACGCCGGCTCGGACGCGGCGTCCATCAAGACGCGCGCCACTCGGGTCGACGGTGGCTGGAAGATCAACGGCCAGAAGGTGTGGACCAGCGGTGCGCACTACTGCGCGCGCGGCCTGGCCACCGTGCGCACCGACCCCGACGCCCCCAAGCACGCCGGCATCACCACGGTGATCGTCGACATGAAAGCGCCCGAGGTGGAGGTGCGGCCGCTGCGACAGATCACCGGTGGCTCGGACTTCAACGAGGTCTTCTTCAATGACCTGTTCGTGCCCGACGAGGACGTTGTCGGGGAGCCCAACTCCGGCTGGACGGTCGCCCGCGCCACGCTGGGCAACGAGCGGGTCAGCATCGGTGGCAGCGGGTCGTTCTACGAGGGGCTGGCCGCGCAACTGGTGCAGCTGACCCAGGAACGACCGGATCGGTTGGCGGGCGGGCACGTTCGGGTCGGGAACTATCTCGCCGGCGAGACCGCGCTGCGCCTGCTGAACCTACGGCGCGCCGCGCGCAGCGTCGAGGGGACGGGCCCGGGCCCCGAGGGCAACGTCACCAAGCTGAAGCTGGCCGAGCACATGGTGGAAGGCGCCGCGATCATGGCGGCGCTACTGGGTCCCGAGGTCACACTGCTCGACGGGCCCGGCGCCCTGGCCGGCCGGCTCATGATGGGAGCCCGCGGCATGGCGATCGCCGGCGGCACCTCGGAGGTGACCCGCAATCAGATCGCCGAGCGGATCCTCGGCATGCCGCGCGACCCGCTGATCAACTAGCCTGCGCTGATATCAAACCGGCGCGAACTGCGGCGCACCGGCGCCGCTCCGCTCCGCCCGGAGGGCGACCGGCATCCCGCAGGTCACCGAATCGGGTTCGCAGCCAACGATATTGGCCGCCACCCGCAGGCCACTCTGTTCGGCCAGCTCCACGATGGCGATGACGTAGGGGGTGGGGATCTCCGGGTTGTACGGGTGGTGGTTGACCGTGTAGGTGAACACCGTGCCGCGCCCGGACACCGCGCGCGCGACCAACGAGGCCCCGCACTCGCGGCATTCGCCGCTCGCCGGATGGACCCAGCGCGCGCAGTCGTCGCAGTACTCGATGAGCAGCGCCCCGTCTGACACGACGAATACAGTACACTCAATTGATTCGACGCGGCGACGGTGTGGTCTGACGGGCGGTGTACATGACGCATTTCGAAAAAGACGCGATCTTGTCCGGCATCGGGATCTCGCGGATCGGCCGTCGCACCGGCACTCCGGGCCTGGAGCTGACCATGGAGGCGGTGCGCGCGGCCATCGAGGACGCGGGATTAACCGCGACCGACATCGACGGCATCGCCACGCTGGGCGACACACCCGCTGAGGACGTCAACGCCCAACTGCGGATCGAGGCAGCGGATTGCGGGTCCGGGTTCGGCACCGGCGGACTGCTGTCGCCCGTGATGTCGGCCTGCCGCGCGGTCGCCGAACGCCGCGCCCGGCACGTGGTGGTGTACCGGACGATTCAAATGCTCGGCGGCACCGTCCCGGTCAAGCAGGAGAAGAACGCTCCCGCCCCTCCCTTGGCGCGGATGTTCGAGACACCCGAAGGCGAGCCGAAGCCCGCCGTCGGCGCGATGGACGACGTCAACGATCTGGTTGCGGCGCAGGCCTATTCGGCCGCCAACTGGCTGGCGCTCAATTGCCGTCGCCACATGGAGCTGTACGGGACCACCAAGGAGCAGCTCGGGTGGGTGGCCCTCAACGGCAGGCGCAACGCCGCGCTGAATCCCCTTGCGGTGTACCGCGACCCGATGACGATGGCCGACTACCTGGGGGCGCGGCCGGTCTCCACCCCGCTGGGGCTGCTGGACTGCGACGTCCCGATCGACGGCTCGATCGCGGTGGTGGTGTCCCACGCGGAGTACGGCGCCGACTGTCCGCACCGCGCGGTGCGGGTGGAGGCGATCGGCGGATCCGACGGCGCCGGTGGCTGGTTTCACCGCGACGATTACCCGAAGATGGCGATGTCGGACGCCACGGCGCAGATGTGGTCGCGGACGCAGCTGCGGCCCGCCGATCTCGACATCGCCCAGTTGTACGACGGATTCACCTATCTCACGCTGGCGTGGCTGGAAGCCCTCGGTGTGTGTGGGGACGGCGAGGCCGGGCCCTTCGTCGAAGGCGGCGCGCGGATCGCCCGCGACGGCATGCTGCCGCTGAACACCTACGGCGGCCAACTCTCGGCGGGGCGCATGCACGGCTACTGGGCGTTGCACGAGGGGTGCCTGCAACTGCGCGGCGACGCGGGGGAGCGGCAGGTCGCCCGCCGCCCGGAGGTCGGCGTCGTTTCCGTCGGCGGTGGGCCCGTCGCGGGGTGCATGCTGCTCACCTGTTGAGCGTGTGATTGAGCTCAAATGAGTGAGGACCTGAAGGCCGGCCAGGCCGACAAACTGGCGTCGATCCTCGCCCGCGACATCGAGGCGGACATCGTCCGCCGCGGCTGGGCCGTCGGCGAATCGCTGGGATCCGAACTCGCCCTGCAACAACGCTTCGGCGTGAGCCGATCGGTGCTGCGCGAGGCCGTTCGCCTGGTCGAGCACCACCAGGTCGCACGGATGCGGCGCGGCCCCAACGGCGGGCTGTACATCTGTGAGCCCGACGCCGGGCCCGCCACCCGCGCCGTCGTCATCTATCTCGAATATCTGGGCACGACGCTGGGCGGTCTGCTCAACGCGCGACTGGTGCTCGAGCCGTTGGCGGCCTCGCTCGCCGCCGAGCGCATCGACGAAGCCGGCATCGCCCGGCTGCGGGCCGTGTTAGACGCCGAGGAAAAGTGGAAGCCGGGCTTGCCGGCGCCGCGCGACGAGTTCCACATCGCGCTGGCCGAGCAATCGAAAAATCCCGTGCTGCAACTGTTTATCGACGTCCTGATGCGGCTCACCACGCGCTACGCGCTGGCGTCGCGAACGGACTCGGCGACCGAGGCCATCGAGGCGGTCGAACACCTGCACGCCCACCACTCCAAGATCGTCGCCGCCGTCACGGCCGGTGATTCCGCGCGCGCCAAGACGCTGTCCGAGCGACACGTCGAGGCGGTGACGGGCTGGCTGCAACGGCACCATCCCGGCGACAGGGTCCGCGGGCGTAGGCGGCGGCGTCTCGATTCCGAGGTGCCCCGCGGCAAGCTGGCCGAGATGCTGGCCGTCACCATCGGCGACGACATCGCCGCCAGCGGCTGGCACGTCGGGTCGGTCTTCGGCACCGAGGCGGCCCTGCTGGAGCGCTACCGGGTGAGCCGCGCGGTGTTCCGCGAGGCGGTGCGCCTGCTCGAATACCACTCGATCGCCCACATGCGCCGCGGACCCGGCGGCGGACTCGTCATCGCCGAACCCGCTGCCCAGGCCAGCATCGACACGATCGCTTTGTACCTGCAGTACCGCGACCCGAGCCGCGAAGACCTACGGGGCGTCCGCGACGCCATCGAGATCGACAACGTCGCCAAGGTCGCCAAGCGGCTCGACGAGCCCGAGGTGGCGGCATTCCTCGCCACGCATCGGTCACGGCTGCCGGACGCCGCGCAGCCGACGCCTGACGACGTCCGGCGGGCGATCGCGGAGGAGTTCAATTTTCACGTCGGGTTGGCGCAGCTAGCCGGCAACGCGCTGCTCGACCTGTTCCTCCGGATCATCGTCGAGTTGTTCCGCCGGCATTGGTCGAGCACCGGGCAGGCGCTGCCCACCTGGTCGGACGTGCTGGCCGTGCACCACGCTCACTTGCGCATTGTCGAGGCGGTGGAGGCCGCCGACGAGAGCGTCGCCTGCTATCGCCTCCGCCGTCACCTCGATGCCGCCGCCTCCTGGTGGCTGTGATCGCGCCGCCCGATGTCGCCCCCCCCCGCGGGTGTGCGCGCAAATGTGATCTGTTGCGCGGCATAGCGAAGGCCCGTCTTGGGTACTGGAAGGGGGGATGGGCGACAGCCGATCCAGCAGGGGGTTGGCGCAAGTGATCGAAAGCGAGAGCGCTGAAGTGACGGCGGATACCGAAACCAGACAATACGGTTTCGTCCACTCCGCACTGATTTATCACTCTCAGCAGGAGTTTTTGGACTTGGTGGGCCGCTTCGTCGGCGACGGTTTGGCGTCAGGCGAGGCGGTGCTGCTCGCCGTGCCTCCCGAGACCCTGGCCCTGCTGCAGGGCGAGTTGTACGACGGCGAGGCGTTGCCCGCCGACGTGTATATGACCGACGTCACCGAGGCCGCCCGGAACCCGAGCCGGTTCATGGCGATGGAGGGCGCGTTCATCGACGAGCACCCGGATCGGCGGGTGCGGATCGTCAGCCAGCTCGCGTGGCCGGGCCGCACCGAGGAGGAGTTCGTCGCCTGCATCGAGCACGAAGCGCTGGTCAACACGGCGATGGACGCATACCCGGCGACAAGTCTGTGCCTCTACGACGCGAGCGCGATCGGCGACCAAGTCCTGATGGATGCGCGGGCGACGCACCCGTTGTTGTGGAAAAGCGGTGCGCTGCACCGCAGCCCGGACTACGCGCCGAACGAAGTGCTGCAGCGTTGCAACCAGCCGTTGGCCGCGAATCCCGGCGCCGTCACCTACATGGTGAGGAAGTCAGCGGATCTTCGGCCCGCCCGCTCGTTCGCCGTCGACTATGCGGGGTGGATGGGGCTTTCCCAGGAGTGCATCGAGGATCTGCAGTTGGTCGCCACCGAGTTGGCCACCAATAGCCTGATGTACACCGGGGGCGCCTGCCGGTTGGCCTTCTGGAAAGACGACGGATATCTGGTGTGCGAGGCCCGCGACACCGGACAGCTCGACGATCCGCTGGTGGGCCGCCTCGACCCGGGTCCGTGCGGCCCCGCCAGCCGCGGCCTGTACTTGGTCAACGCCATTTCGGATTTGGTGCGCACGCACACCACGAGGACCGGTACGACGATTCAGGCGTATCTGCGCTTCGAGTCGGCGGCCAGTCCGGCGGGGTAACAAGCGACCCGCCGGCAAGGGGATCCAGCGGGTCGCTTGTCGTCATCGGTTACAGGCCGAGGCCCCCGGTGATCCCGCCGATGATCCCGCCGACCGTTCCTCCGAGGGTGCCGCCGAGCGTGCCGCCGGTAGTGCCGCCGCCGACCCCGGCGGTGGTCCCCGTCACCAAGCACCCGGTAGGCGCGAACAACACCACGACAAATCCGGCGGTCGCCGCGGCGGCTTTAATGGCCTTCTTTGTCTTCATTGAGTTCACAACGGGATCCTTTCTCGCGGGAGGTGTGACGGCGCGTACACCGCGCTGCAGAACGGATGTTATAACGGTTATTAGACGTACGTAAAGAGTTAATTTGTTTCGTAGAAAGGTCCCGGCTATGGTGCCCGGGATCATGTCAATAGCGCAGCGCCACAACGTCATTGGGGGCGAAGCCACACCGCGACCGCCATCGATTAATGGCAGAATATGTCGATTGGACGCCATTAATTCGCGTCGCAGTTGTGACGTGCGAGTAGTACGAAGTCGGTCGCGAATTAGTGTGTCATCCGGGATATCCGGACGAAATGCAAGCGACCGCTGGATGCCGCCGACAATGCAGCGGCCCAGCGGGGCCGCTTGTCAAAAGGCTTAAAGGCCGAGGCTTCCTATGAGTCCGCCGATGCCGCCCACACCGGACCCGCCGGCTCCGCCGATGAGGCCCGAGCCTCCGGCGCCGCCGGTGACCGTCGTCGCGCATCCCGGTACGGCTAACACCGCGGCCAGCCCGACGGCCGCGACGGCAGTTTTGAGGGTCTTCTTGGTGCCTTCCGCCTTCATGATCGTGCCTTTCGTGTGAGGGGCGCATGGCCCGATGTCTGCACCACACGTGTTCAATAACCGTTGTTGTACGCACGTAAACCAAAAAATCCGATCTATTTTCTATATTTTTTTGTACGGTCGTATGGGAGTTGCAGGAGCGGCGCGAAGGGGTCTATTGTCGTCGCTCATGCGTCTTCTCGCGCGTTTCGTAGTAGCTAGCACCCGCAGCGGGGTCTGAACCGGACCGACCCCCCGCTGTAGGTCGGAAGCTACTGCCGTCGGTCGCACCAGCTGACTAGAGAAGACCGGCACCATGACTTTTCCCGAGCGGAATCAGCTCCAACATCTCGACCGGGCCACCGCGTGGTTTGGCAATCGCTTCGGCGTCTCGTTGCCCCGCGGTCTGCGAGAGCAGGCCGATGCCATGCCCTGGGAGGCATTCGTCGCGGCCTACGGACGCGGCACCGGACCCCTGCGGCTAGGCCAATGGGAGTGCACCGACGCCTCGAGACCTGGCCCGCAGGCGCGCAACTTCCGGGCGGTGATCGCCCTGGGCGATCGCATCAGCACGGCAACCGCCGCCGCCGGCGGCCCGATTGCGGCCCTGACCGCGATGCTGCACGAGCGCGGAGTCACCGTCGAAATCGTGAAGTTCCATCAGATGCAATCACCCACCGGCACAGCCACTTTCATCCGCGGCAGCAACGGTGCCCGCGCCGAGTGGGCGATGGGCCTCTCGGACGATCCGACGCAGTCGGCGCTGCGCGCGGTCATCGCCTGCGCCAACCGGTTGCTCGCGGTCGACTGATGCCGCGCGTGCCGCGCAACCAACTAGGGGAGTTTCATTTGCGCTAGCGCCGGTGGTAGCGCAAATGAAACCCGGCCTCTACCGCGACGGCGGTGAAGGTGGCACGCCGTCGAGGACGTTCTACAGCGGGCGCAGCACGATCGGCATGCCGTCCATCGGAATCGGCATGCCGCCGTAGTCCCAGCGCGGCTGGTAACCCGGCCGGGCCAGCTCGACGCGGTAGCGGCGCAGCAGCCGGTGCACCACGGTCTTGACCTCCAGCTGACCGAACACCATGCCGATGCACTTGTGCGCACCGCCGCCGAACGGCGCGAAGGCGTAGCGGTGATTCTTGTGCTCCGAGCGTGGCTCGGCGAACCGCTCGGGATCGAATTTGTCTGGCTCCGTCCACAATTCGGGCAGCCGGTGATTCATGCCGGGCCAGATGGTGATGTTGGTTCCGGCCGGGATGTAATGGCCCAGCAGCTCGGTGTCGCGCACCGCCATCCGCATGTTGAACGGCAGTGGCGTCACCATGCGCAGCGACTCGTTCATGATCAGTTCGAGCGTTTCCAGCTTCTCCAGCGACTCGATGTCGAGTGGCCCGTCACCAAGCCGGGCCGACTCCTCGCGCGCCCGCTCCTGCCACTCCGGGTTGGCGGCCATGTTGTAGACCATCGTGGTGGTCGTCGACGTGGAGGTGTCGTGGGCGGCCATCATCAAGAAGATCATGTGGTTGACGATGTCTTCGTCGGTGAAGCTGTTGCCGTCGTCGTCCTCGGTGTGGCACAACACCGTGAGCATGTCGTTGCCGGTGGCGTTGCGGCGCTCCTTGACGCGCTCATTGAAGTAGTCCTCGAGCAGCTGGCGGGCGCGCAGACCGCGCCACCACTTGAACGGCGGGATCGGCTGCCGGATGATCGCCCCACCGGCCCGGGTCGTGGTGGTGAACGCCTGGTTGACCTTGGTGACGAGGTCGTGGTCGGACCCCGGCTCGTGCCCCATGAACACCAAGGACGCGATGTCGAGGGTGAGTTCCTTCATCGCCGGGTGGAACAGGAATCGCGCATCGTTGGTCGGCCAGCTGGCGACGATGTCGGTCGCGACGCGGTCGATGTGCTCGACGTAACCGGTCAGGCGGCTACGGGTGAACGCCTCCTGCATGATCCGCCGGTGGTACATGTGCTCGTCGAAGTCCAGCATCATCAGCCCGCGGTTGAAGAACGGCCCGATCACCGGGTGCCAACCCTTCTGCGAGAAGTCCTTGTTGCGGTTGGAGAACACGGCCTGGGTGGCGTCGGGCCCCAGCGCCGTGACCGCGGGCATGATCGGCGAGTCCAGGTAGATCAGCGGACCCTTGTTGCGGTAGAGGTACAACGCATAGTCCGGGCCGCCGCGGAACAGTTCGATGATGTGGCCGAGGATCGGGAGCCCGGCATCGCCCATCACGGGCTTGAGGTCGCTGCCGGCGGGCGGTTCCGCCAGGACTTTGGTGTCCCATTCGTGGGCGAGCAGACGCTTCTCGATCGCCCCCATGCCCGGGATGGTGTTGAGCGTCGGGGTGAATCGGCGCCGCGCCTGATCCAGCAGGTAGTGCGGAGTGCTGATGGTGGCGGTCATAGACGCTCCTTTAGCGTGCCCTCGGGGTGACAGCGGTCACTGTTTAATACCTTCGCTGAAAAACTTGACGGCTGTCAAGTTTGCTTTTTACGCGGCGTGGTGCAAGGTCAGGGAGTGAGCAGCCACCCCGCCAATCCGGAGCCGGGCGCACGTCGGCGTGGCGACAAGCAACGCCAGGCGATCGTGGAGGCCGTGCGCGAACTGCTGCAGGAAAAGCCGTTCGCCGAGTTGTCGGTCAGCACGATCAGCCTGCGGGCCGGGGTGGCCCGATCCGGCTTCTACTTCTATTTCGACTCCAAGTACGCGGTGCTGGCACAGCTGATGGCCGAGGCCACCGAAGAGCTCGAGGAACTCACGCAGTACTTCGCGCCGCGCCAGGCGGGCGAGTCGCCCGAGGAGTTCGCCAAACGGATGGTCGGCAGCGCCGCCGCCGTCTACGAGCACAACGATCCGGTGGTGACCGCCTGCAACGAGGCCCGCCACACCGACGTCGAGATCCGCGATCTGCTCGACCAGCAATTCGAGGTGGTGCTGGCGCAGATCGTCGCCATCGTCGAGGCCGAGATGAAGGCCGGGACCGCCCGACCGATCAGCGACGATCTTCCGACGCTGATCCGCACCCTGACCGGTACCACCGCGCTGGTGTTGACCGGCGACCCGATTCTGACCGGATCCGACAGCGATCGTGACCGACGGGTACGCGTGCTCGAGCAGTTGTGGCTGCACGCGCTGTGGGCCGGTCGTCCCTAGAGCCGGTCTGGGTGGTACCGGCGGTATCGTCTAGCGCCATGGCGAAGAAGGCATCCGGGCGGTATTTCGCGGGGAAGCGGTGCTTTGTCACCGGGGCGGCCAGCGGCATCGGCCGCGCCACGGCGTTGCGGCTCGCCGCCCATGGCGCCGAGCTCTATCTGACCGACCGCGACTCCGAGGGTCTGGAATTGACCGTGGCCGACGCCCGCGCCCTGGGCGCGGAGGTCCCCGAGCATCGGTCGCTGGACATCGCCGACTACGACCAGGTGGCCGCGTTCGGCGCGGACATCCACGCCGCGCATCCGCCCATGGACCTGGTGCTCAACATCGCCGGCGTATCAGCCTGGGGCACCGTCGACCGGCTGACCCACCAGCAGTGGAGCAAGATGGTCGCCATCAACCTGATGGGTCCGATCCACGTCATCGAGACCTTCGTGCCGCCGATGGTGGCGGCCAAGCGGGGCGGCCATCTGGTCAACGTGTCCTCGGCGGCCGGGCTGGTCGCTTTGCCCTGGCACGCCGCCTACAGCGCCAGCAAGTACGGACTGCGCGGCGTCTCGGAGGTGCTGCGCTTCGACCTGGCCCGCCACCGCATCGGGGTGTCGGTCGTGGTTCCCGGCGCGGTGAACACGCCGCTGGTAGGGACCGTGGAGATCGCCGGCGTGGACCGCGAGGACCCCAACGTCGCCCGCTGGATACGGCGATTCGCCGGCCACGCCGTGTCGCCGGAGAAGGCCGCCGAGAAGATCCTGGCCGGGGTCACCAAGAACCGATACCTGATCTACACCTCGGCCGACATCCGGGCGCTCTACGCGTTCAAAAGGCTTGCGTGGTGGCCCTATAGCGTCGCGATGCGCCAGGTGAACGTGATCTTCACCCGCGCGCTGCGGCCCGCCCCGCCCAACCCGGCGCCGCTAGTCCGGCATGAGCAACTCCAGCCGCACCCCGAGCAAGCGGACCGGCCGGTCGAGGGAGAATAAATCCAGGACGCGCAACGCCGCGGCGACGATCGTGTCGCGATCGGTGGTGGGCGCGTCGAGTTTGCGAATCTTGGTGCGGGTGTAGAAGGTTGCGGTCCGCACGGTAACCGCCACCCGCGTCACCACCCGCGCTTCGGCCAGCACGTCGTCCAGCGCTTGCTCGGCCAAACCCGTTACGGCCGCGTCCATTTCGGCGCGATCGGTGAGGTCGCGGGGAAAGGTGACGACGTGGCTGCGCGAGCGCGGCACCCACGGCTCGGCGCTGACGTGGCTGTCGCCGCCGCCCTTGCCCAGCAGGAGCAGCCACAGCCCGGTGCGCGCCCCGAACGTGGCCGTCAACAACTCGGCGTCGCTGCCGGCCAGTTGCCACACCGTCGTGATCTCAAGGTCCGCAAGCTTTTTCGCCGTCTTGGGACCCACGCCCCACAGCGCGTCGACCGGACGGTCGGCCATCAGCGTCATCCAATTCGCATCGGTGAGCACGAAGATGCCGTCCGGCTTGGCAAAACCGGTGGCGACCTTGGCGCGCTGCTTGTTGTCGCTGATGCCCACCGAGCAGGACAGCCCGGTTTCCGAGGAGATGACGCTGCGGATGCGTTGTGCCGCCTCGGTGGGGTCCTCGGCGTGGACCGCGACGTAGGCCTCGTCCCAGCCCCACACCTCCACCGGATGTCCCAGATCCCGCAGCAGGCCCATCACTTGCCCCGATGCCGCGTCGTACGCGGCGGGGTCCGAGGGGAGGAAGGTCGCCTCGGGGCAGCGGCGGGCGGCGGCGCGTAGCGGCATGCCCGCGCGGACACCGAATTCCCGGGCCTCGTAGGAGGCGCAGGTGACGACCTTGCGCGGTTCGCTCGGATCGCCGTTGCCGCCGACGATGACGGGCAGCCCGGCCAGCTCGGGGCGACGGCGCAACTCGACCGAGGCCAGGAACTGATCGAGGTCCACGTGCAGGACCCAATCCCGTGCCGCGGTGGGCATTCCGGCGTTCACCGCCCGCAGAGCTTGCGCGCCAGGCTTTCCCACGCGTCGCCCAACGTCGCCAGGGTGTGACCGCGCTCGGTCAGCTGATGCTCGACGTAATCCACGTCCAGCAACGCGAGCAATGCGTCGGTCTGGGCATCGAGGTCGCCGGTGGTCTTCGCCGAGGCCAGCACCACGCGCACGTGCCTGCGCAGGACGGCGGCCGCCGGCGCGTGACGAGTCCGCGGGTCGCGGTTGGCCGCGGACAGCAGCGCGCGGTGGGTGTGGGCGAAGCACATCCGTTCCCGGCCGAAGGCCACGAGCCGATCCAACGGCGGGGCATCCGGCCCCAGCGGCGGCGGACCGAACAGGAACGCCTCCTGGCTGGCCCGTTCGTCCTCGTCGAGCAGCACCATCATCAGGCCGGCCCGGCTGCCGAACCGGCGGAACAGCGTGCCCTTGCCGACGCCGGCGGCCGCGGCGACGTCGTCCATGGTGACGGCGTCGGCCCCGCGCTCGGCGACCAGGCGGCGCGCCGCATCCAGCAGCAGCGCGCGGTTGCGCACGGCGTCGCCGCGCTCCCGCGCCGGCAGCTGCGGGATGCACACGGGCAGCTCGCCCGACCGTTCGACGTCGCTCACCCCTGCACTTTAACGCTCACGGAATAAATCGGACCACAGTCCGTTTAGGTCGTGGGAGGATGTATACCAACGACCGAAGGGAACTGCGAGAAGTGGCAATCACAATCTTGGCGTTAGTGGGAAGCCTGCGGGCGGCGTCGATCAACCGTCAGATCGCCGAATTGGCGCGGGCCGTCGCCACCGACGGCGTCACCGTCACGCTCTTCGAAGGGCTCGGTGACCTGCCGTTCTACAACGAGGAGATCGACGACGCGATGAACGCCGACGCGCCGCCGCTGGCTCCGGTGGCCGCGTTGCGCGCCGCGGCGGCCGACGCCGACGCCGCTCTGGTGGTCACCCCCGAGTACAACGGCAGCATTCCGGCGGTCGTCAAGAACGCGATCGACTGGCTGTCGCGCCCCTTTGGCGACGGCGCGCTGAAAGGCAAGCCGCTGGCGGTCATCGGGGGATCCTTCGGCCGGTACGGCGGGGTGTGGGCGCACGACGAGACCCGCAAGTCCTTCGGCATCGCCGGCGCGCGGGTCGTCGAGTCGATCAAACTGTCCGTGCCGTTCACCACGCTGGAAGGCAGGGCCCCCGCCGAGGATGCCGAGCTCTCGGCGAACGTGCGCGATGTGGTGGGCAAGCTCGCCGCCGAAGCCGGCTGATTGGCCGAAGTCGACAAGCCGGCCGGGAGGCGACCAGCGAGGTTGTCGTTGCCGAATAGCCAAAGCCGCCAGCGTCGTCTGGCGGCTTTGCTAGCTGTCGGTGTGCGCGCCGCGGGCGGCGGGGCGAAACCGGGTTGTCGGTGGCCGCTGCTATACCCATACACGGAGGCGCCTTCGTCTCGGCGTGTGATCTGCGACACGCCGGGGCGGGTGTCTGAATTTGTTCGACACAGGCCTTACGACCAGGGAATTTCAGAAATGTTATTCAGAACATCTTGTATCTCGACATCTTGTCAGCCACTAGGTGTAGTGTTTCGATGCACCGGCGGATCCCAGGATCGCCAAGCCAGCCAGGCTCGGTGAACCCCCGAAATCGGCGCGAAGTGGTCGAAGACAGGTCTTCGGCACTGGTCGCCGCACGACGGGAATCTGGGCGCCTGCCGGATCGCTGAACCTAGCAAAGACGCAGTCCAAAAGTAGTTGCCAGTCCATTGGGTCCCCCTCTTCCGCAAAGGAGCGGCATTCTATGAGCATCACCGTGTACACCAAGCCGGCATGCGTGCAGTGCAGCGCCACCTACAAGGCGCTGGACAAGCAGGGCATCGTCTACGACAAGGTCGACATCACGTTGGACTCCGAGGCGCGTGATTACGTGATGGCGCTGGGCTACCTGCAGGCTCCCGTCGTGGTGGCGGGCAACGACCACTGGTCGGGATTCCGGCCCGATCGCATCAAGGCGCTCGCCGCGGTGGAACTCAGCGCGTAAGGCAAGACGTTAGGTAAGGAGGTTGCGGCACCCATGGGGCGCAACCTGGTCTATTTCTCCTCCGTGTCGGAGAACACCCACCGCTTCGTGGAGAAGCTGGGGATTCCCGCCACGCGGATACCGCTGCACGGCCGTATCGAGGTGGACCAGCCCTACGTCCTGGTGCTGCCCACCTACGGCGGCGGCCGGGCGACTCCTGACCTCAACGCCGGCGGCTATGTCCCCAAACAGGTCATCGCCTTTTTGAACAATGAACACAACCGTTCGTTGATCCGCGGCGTCATCGCCGCGGGCAACAACAACTTCGGCGCCGAATTCGCCTACGCGGGTGACGTGATCTCGCGCAAGTGCGGCGTTCCGTACCTCTACCGCTTCGAACTAATGGGAACCCAGGACGACGTGGATGCCGTCCGCGCGGGCTTAGCCGATTTCTGGAAGGAACAGACGTGTCAACAACCGTCGCTGCAGAGCCTGTAACCACCGGAGCCCACGCGTTGCCGGGGGAGACGGACTATCACGCGCTCAACGCGATGCTGAATCTGTACGACGCGGACGGCAAGATCCAGTTCGACAAGGACCGCGAGGCCGCGCACCAGTACTTCCTGCAGCACGTCAACCAGAACACGGTGTTCTTCCACAATCAGGACGAGAAGCTCGACTACCTGATCAAGGAGAACTATTACGAGCGCGAGGTCCTCGACCAGTACAGTCGCAACTTCGTCAAGACGCTGCTGGACCGGGCCTACGCCAAGAAGTTCCGTTTCCCGACGTTCCTGGGGGCGTTCAAGTACTACACCTCCTACACACTGAAGACGTTCGACGGGAAGCGTTACCTCGAGCGCTTCGAGGACCGCGTCGTCATGGTGGCGCTGACGCTGGCCTCCGGTGACACCATCCTGGCCGAAAAGCTCGTCGACGAGATCATCGACGGCCGTTTCCAGCCGGCCACCCCGACGTTTTTGAACTCGGGCAAAAAGCAGCGCGGGGAACCGGTGAGCTGCTTTCTGCTGCGCATCGAAGACAACATGGAGTCCATCGGGCGATCGATCAACTCCGCGCTGCAGCTGTCCAAGCGTGGCGGGGGAGTTGCGTTGCTGCTGAGCAACATTCGCGAGCACGGCGCCCCGATCAAGAACATCGAGAACCAGTCCTCGGGCGTCATCCCGATCATGAAGCTGCTCGAGGACTCGTTCTCCTACGCCAACCAGCTCGGTGCCCGCCAGGGCGCGGGCGCGGTGTACCTGCACGCGCACCACCCGGACATCTACCGGTTCCTGGACACCAAGCGCGAGAACGCCGACGAGAAGATCCGCATCAAGACGCTGAGCCTGGGCGTGGTGATCCCGGACATCACCTTCGAGCTGGCCAAGAAGAACGAGGACATGTACCTGTTCTCGCCGTATGACGTCGAGCGTGTCTACGGTCTGCCGTTCGCCGACATCTCGGTCACCGAGAAGTACTACGAGATGGTCGACGATGCCCGCATTCGCAAGACCAAAATCAAAGCGCGCGAGTTCTTCCAGACGCTGGCCGAGCTGCAGTTCGAATCCGGCTACCCGTACATCATGTTCGAGGACACGGTGAACCGGGCCAACCCGATCGACGGCAAGATCACCCACTCGAACCTGTGCTCGGAGATCCTGCAGGTCTCCACGCCGTCGGTGTTCAACGACGACTTGTCGTATGCCAAAGTGGGCAAGGACATTTCGTGCAACCTGGGGTCGCTGAACATCGCCAAGACGATGGACTCGCCCGACTTCGCGCAGACCATCGAGGTGGCGATCCGCGCGCTGACGGCGGTGAGCGATCAGACGCACATCACCTCGGTGCCCTCAATCGAGCAGGGCAACAACGAGTCCCACGCAATCGGGCTCGGCCAGATGAACCTGCACGGCTACCTGGCCCGCGAGCGCATCCACTATGGCTCAGAAGAGGGCGTCGACTTCACCAACATCTACTTCTACACCGTGCTCTACCACGCGCTGCGCGCGTCGAATCGCATTGCGATCGAACGGGGAAGCAAGTTCGGTGGCTTCGAGAAGTCGAAGTACGCCTCGGGTGAGTTCTTCGACAAGTACACCGAACAGGTGTGGGAGCCGGCCACCCCGCGGGTCCGGAAGATCTTCGCCGAGGCGGGCATTCGCATTCCGACGCAAGACGATTGGCGGCGGCTGAAGGAGTCGGTGCAGACGCACGGCATCTACAACCAGAACCTGCAGGCCGTCCCGCCGACGGGGTCGATCAGCTACATCAACCACTCGACCAGCTCGATCCATCCGGTGGCGAGCAAGATCGAGATCCGCAAGGAAGGCAAGATCGGCCGCGTCTACTACCCGGCGCCGTATCTGACCAACGACAACCTGGAGTACTACCAGGACGCCTACGAGATCGGCTACGAGAAGATCATCGACACCTACGCCGCGGCGACGCAGCACGTGGATCAGGGACTGTCGCTGACGCTGTTCTTCAAGGACACCGCCACCACCCGCGACGTGAACAAGGCGCAGATCTACGCCTGGCGCAAGGGAATCAAGACGCTGTACTACATCCGCTTGCGCCAGCTGGCGTTGGAGGGAACAGAGGTCGAGGGCTGCGTGTCCTGCATGCTGTAGGGCACCGACGCACTCTCGGGGAGTGCTTTAGAGGTTGTCGGCGCCCCAGCCGGCAAGCCGGTGTTCGCGCTCGGCGGCATCGATGTCTTCGACCCTCGTCATGATCGACCAGCGGTGCCCGAAGGGGTCGACGATTGAGCCGAACCGGTCGCCGGTGACGAAGGTCTGGGCCGCCTCGCGTACCGTCGCGCCCGCCCTCTGGGCCCGCGCCAACACGTCGTCGACGTCGGTGCAGTACAACGCCATCGAATGGGTCACCGATTCTGTCCGGCCGGGGGCTTCGAGGTGATAGCCGGGGTTGGGATCGGCCAGTTGCAACCTGCCGTGGCCGAAGTCCAGCTCCGCGTGCGCGATCGTGTCATTCGGCCCGGCCATCTTCTCGACGAGTGTCGCACCGAAGACGTCGACGTAAAAGTTGATGGCGGCTTCGGCGCCATCGACGACCAAGAACGGGGTCAAACTCGTGTAGCCCTCGGGAATCGGTTGCTCAGTCATGGCAACCAGCTTGGCTAGATTCGTGATGTGCAGGCTTGGAAAAACGCGCCACAGGCGATTGGTCCACAGCCGGGCGTGGTCGGGCGCGCGGGGAGCGCAACGGCGTTCGACCTCCGTCGCCAAGCGCCGTCGGAGGCCGCCGCCAAATTCGTCGAGCATTTTTGGTCGGTGTGCTGGGATCTGACCGGCCAGCCGCCGCGTGAAAGCCAAGTGATCACTTTCCCGTCGATCAACCTCAGCCACGAGTGGGGCACCGACTCCCCGCGCCATGGATTCGCTTTGCCCGCCACCCTGGTACACGGTGTCGTCGAGAGGGTCTTCACCATCACGTTGTCGGGGCGCGGTGCGGTTGTCGGTGCGCGTTTCCGCGCCGGCGGGTTCGCCGCCCGATTCGGACGCGACGCGGCTGCGCTGACCGGCCGAATCGTTCGAGTCGACGATGACTTGTTCAGCGGTCCAATGCTTTTCGATGACGACATCGAGCTCGCCGCCGCGCAACTGGACACGGCGATCGGCGCCGCAACGGTCTCCGACCCGACCTACGAGGCCCTCACGGCGCTGCTACGGCGGATGCACGACGACGACGCTTTGCACCGCGTGGAACAAGTGATGGCTTGCTCGCCGTGGAGCGCGCGAACCACTCAGCGCGTGTTCCGGCGCTACGTCGGTGTGCCGGTCAAATGGGTGCTGTGCCGTTACCGCCTGCAGCAAGCTGCGTTGGCGATCGAGAGCGATCGTCGCGTCGACTTCGCCGAGCTGGCCGTCCGCCTCGGCTGGTACGACCAGGCGCACTTCACCAACGAGTTCCGGTCGATGCTCGGCTGCAGCCCCGGGGAGTACGCCCAGCGGCACCGTTAACCGCGGTGTCCTCGTCCCGCCAGTCTGCCCAGGTCAGAAGCCGCGACGGGGTAAAGTGCGTTTCGTGGTGAGAATGCCTCGACCCTCTAGGCCCCACCCGGCCGCCAAGCCGGGGGCCAAGGTCGACGCGCGCAGCGAACGCTGGCGCGAGCACCGCAAGAAAGTGCGCAGCGACATCGTCGACGCGGCGTTCCGCGCCATCGACCGGCTCGGACCCGAACTGTCCGTGCGGGAAATCGCCGAAGAGGCCGGCACCGCCAAACCGAAGATCTACCGGCATTTTCACGACAAGTCCGACCTGTTCCAGGCGATCGGGGAGCGGCTGCGCGACATGTTGTGGACGGCGATCTTTCCATCCATCGACCTGAAGACCGACTCGGCTCGCGAGGTGATCCGGCGCGCCGTCGAGGAGTACGCCAACCTGGTCGACAAGCACCCCAACGTGCTGCGGGTCTTCATCCAGGGCCGTTCCGCGGCAAGCCCACAGATCCTCAACGAGGGCCGAGGTATCACCCTGGCCGTGGCCGACATGTTCGACAACGAGCTCCGCGAGATGGAGCTGGACCACGCGGCCGTCGAGCTGGCCGGGCATGCGGCGTTCGGCTCGGCCGCGTCGGCCACCGAGTGGTGGCTGGGTCCCGACCCCGACAGCCCTCTTCGCATGCCGCGCGAGCAATTCGTGGCCCACCTCACGACGATCATGATGGGGGTCATCGTCGGCACCGCCGAGGCGCTCGGCATCCGCATGGACCCTGACCAGCCGATCCACAGCGTGGTCCCGGCCAACCGCGCCGCGGGCTGACCTTTGGCACGTTGACATCGCCCTGGCGATCGTCAACACTCGTCCCAACCGATACCCTGGGTACTGGGTATCTGCGCCAGCGGGGCGGCTACGGCCGAGGATGCCAGCGAGCGCCGACCCGAGACTGGCCCGACGAGAAAGACCGATCGACCGTGACCGACGTCGTGACACACACCGAGACCGCACCCGTCCCCGCGGCCAAGGCCCCGAAGCCCGTCCACACCCGCGCCGTCATCATCGGGACCGGGTTCTCCGGCCTGGGGATGGCCATCGCGCTGCAGAAGCAGGGGGTGGGCTTCGTCATCCTGGAAAAGGCCGACGACATCGGCGGCACCTGGCGTGACAACAGCTATCCCGGGTGCGCCTGCGACATCCCGTCGCACCTGTATTCGTTTTCGTTCGAGCCCAAGCCGGACTGGAAGAACCCGTTCTCCTATCAGCCCGAGATCTGGGACTACCTCAAGGGGGTCACGGAGAAGTACGGGCTGCGCCGCTACATGGAGTTCAACTCGTTGGTGGACCGGGCGCACTGGGACGATGAGGAGCACCGCTGGCACGTGTTCACCGCCGACGGGCGTGAATACGTCGCGCAGTTCCTGATTTCGGGTGCCGGCGCGCTGCACATCCCGTCCATGCCCGACATCGAGGGTCGCGACGAATTCGCCGGTGCCGCTTTCCATTCCGCGGAGTGGGACCACAGCATCGACCTGACCGGCAAGCGGGTGGCGGTGATCGGGACCGGCGCCAGCGCGATCCAGATCGTGCCGGAGATCGTCGGGCAGGTCGCCGAACTTCAGCTCTACCAACGCACCCCGCCGTGGGTGGTGCCGCGCTCGAACCCCGAGATCCCGCCGGCGGTGCGCCGCGCCATGGAGAACGTGCCCGGCCTGCGGGCGCTGGTGCGACTGGCCATCTACTGGGGCCAGGAGGCGCTGGCCTTCGGAATGACCAAGCGGCCCAACCTGCTCAAGTTCATCGAGGCGTACTGCAAGTACAACATTCGTCGATCGGTCAAGGATCGGGAGTTGCGCCGCAAGCTGATTCCCAACTACCGCGTCGGGTGCAAGCGAATCCTGAACTCCTCCACCTATTACGGGGCGGTGGCCGACCCGAAGACCGAACTGGTCACCGACCACATTTCGCGGATCACGTCCGACGGCATCGTCACCGTCGACGGCACGCACCGGAAAGCCGATGTCATCGTGTACGCCACCGGTTTTCACGTCACCGACTCCTACACCTACGTCCAGATCAAGGGCCTGCACGGCGAGGATCTGGTGGACCGCTGGAATCGCGAGGGCATCGGCGCCCACCGCGGGATCACCGTCGCCGATGTGCCCAACCTGTTCTTTCTGCTGGGCCCCAACACCGGGCTGGGGCACAACTCGGTGGTGTTCATGATCGAGTCCCAAATCCGTTACGTCGCCGACGCGATCGCCACCTGCGACAAGCTGGGCGCGCAGGCGCTCGCCCCGACCCGCGCCGCCCAGGACGCGTTCAACGACGAGCTGCAGCGCAGGCTGGGCCCGTCGGTGTGGAACAGCGGCGGCTGCAGCAGCTGGTATCTGGACGAGCACGGCAAGAACACCGTGCTGTGGGGCGGCTACACCTGGGAGTACTGGCGGGCGACCCGCTCGGTCAAGCCTGCGGAATACCAGTTCTACGGCGTCAGCACGGGCAGGCACGCGGCCCCCGTGCGAAGTTGAACCACACCGTTTGGGGGTTTTGGCCGCCGCCCGGCGTTACAGTTTCAGGGAAATGAGCGCCTATCAGACCGTCGTGGTCGGCACCGATGGCTCGGACTCGTCGCTGCGCGCGGTGGATCGCGCAGCGGCGATCGCCGCGGATCACGGCGCGAAACTGATCGTTGTGACGGCGCATCTCCCCGTCCCCCAGGAACGCGGCCGCTACGCCATCCCGCCGGGGAGCGACCACGGCCAGGACTATCGGACGGTTGGGGAGGCCCCGTACTACGCGATCCTGCAGAACGCCAAGGAACGGGCGCACCAAGCGGGGGCCAGGAACGTGGAGGAGCGGTCGATCGTGGGTGCCCCGATCAACGTGCTGGTGCAGCTGGCCGAGGAGGTCGGCGCCGACCTGATGGTGGTGGGCAACGTCGGGCTCAACAGCGTCGCCGGGCGGCTGCTGGGATCGGTCCCGTCCGAGGTCTCCCGCAGGGTCAAGACCGATGTCCTGATCGTCCACACCGCCAACTGAACCATCGCTTCGAATCAGTTGAGCAGCTCCGTGAAGGCGCGCGCGGCCGCGTCGACGCCGGCGGCGTCGTCGGTGGCCACGAGATCCAGTAGCAGGCCGCGGATTACGGCCAATCCCAACCTGGCCAGGGCGGGGTCGGACGCGGCGCCGGCGACGGTCGCGGCCTCTTCCAGCCACCCGTCGACGGCGCCGGGAACCATTGCGGCAAAAGGCTTTTCGCCCTGGGCGGCGCGGGCGTAACACTCGAAGAAGAGACGCTCGAACTGTCGCAGTTCGGGCCGACGGAGATCTGCCCACATGGCGGCGAAGCTCTCGGCCGGGTCGGTGGGCAGTTCGGCCAGCAGCCCCATCTGGCGGCGCTCGACCTCCTCGACGATCGCCACAAGCATGTCTTCACGAGAACCGAAGTGGTGCAACAACATTCGGTGGCTCGTGCCGACCGCGTCGGCCACCGCGCGCAGCGACCGGTCGCCGATGCCACCGGCGGCGAACTCGGTGACGAGGGCATCGAGGAGTTGGCGGCGCCGCTCGGTGTCAGGGGTGCGCGCCATCGGCGCGGCTGAGTTGCTCGGAGCGGGCCTTGAGGCCTTCGGCCTCGAGTTTGAGGTATCGCTGGGTCATCGATCGCATGAGCCGTCCGACGAGGGCGCCGAGCACGCCGTTCTGGTCGATGCGCTGGCGCACCAGGGTGCCCCCGCCCGGCTGGGGGATCACGTCGTGGCGGGCGCTGGCCGTCGCGCCGGGAGCGCGCTGCACCCACGTCCAGGACGTCCCCGGGTCGAGTTCGGTGATCGTCCACACCAACTTCGACATGCGTGGCTGTTTGATCGCGAACCGCCCGCCGACGGCGAGGCCGGGCCCGTCCACCGCGGCCAGCGACGTCACCGACGCCGTCCATTCGGGCCAGCGCTCGACGTCGCTGAAGACCTTCCATACCAGGTGCGCCGGCGCGTCGATCTCGACGCTGTCTTCGGTAATCATGTACCAAATGGTACATCTTGTGCCCGGTTTTGCCCACGCCGCGCCGGCCGACGCGCGCATACTGGAGAAGGAAGTAAATCCGGCGGCCCGCGGGCGTCCGCGACACGCACAAACACAACTTCTTGTGTTGCGCTCGGTTGTCGTACCCCAGGGGTAGTGTCTGGAGCCTGACGTCCCTCAGGCAAAACGGCGTGTGAAGCGGGGTTCTGGTGACCGAGAACATGAAGCTGATTGACCGCGTTTCGGCGATCAACTGGAACCGGCTGCAGGACGAAAAGGACGCGGAGGTGTGGGACCGGCTCACCGGCAACTTCTGGTTGCCCGAGAAGGTGCCGGTGTCCAACGACCTGCCGTCGTGGGGCACCCTGACCGCCCACGAAAAGCAGATGACCATGCGGGTGTTCACCGGCCTGACGTTGCTGGACACCATCCAGGGCACGGTCGGGGCGGTCAGCCTCATTCCCGACGCGCTGACCCCGCACGAGGAGGCCGTCTACACCAACATCGCGTTCATGGAGTCGGTGCACGCGCGCAGCTACAGCAACATCTTCTCCACGCTGTGCTCGACGGCCGAGATCGACGACGCGTTCCGCTGGTCGGAGGAGAACCCCAACCTGCAGCGCAAGGCCGAGATCGTCATGCAGTACTACAAGGGCGACGAACCGCTCAAGCGCAAGGTCGCCTCCACGCTGCTGGAGAGCTTCCTCTTCTACTCCGGCTTCTACCTGCCGATGTACTGGTCGAGCCGGGCCAAGCTGACCAACACCGCCGACATGATCCGGCTGATCATCCGCGACGAGGCCGTCCACGGCTACTACATCGGCTACAAGTACCAGCGCGGCCTGGCGCTGGTCGACGACGCACGCAAGCAGGAGCTCAAGGACTACACCTACGAATTGCTCTTCGAGCTCTACGACAACGAGGTGGAATACACCCAGGACCTCTACGACGAGGTCGGGCTCACCGAGGACGTCAAGAAGTTCCTGCGCTACAACGCCAACAAGGCGCTGATGAACCTCGGCTACGAGGCGCTGTTCCCGCGCGACGAGACGGACGTGAACCCGGCGATCCTCTCGGCGCTCTCACCCAACGCCGACGAGAACCACGACTTCTTCTCCGGTTCGGGCTCGTCGTACGTGATCGGCAAGGCCGTCGTCACCGAGGACGAGGACTGGGACTTCTGAGCTGAGCGGTTTGTGAACGCCGCGTGAATTGTGGCCGGGGCGCGGCGGCCCGGTGGCGCCGGCGACCGAATAGCCGGGACACTGGTGGGCGTGGCGATTACCCCATCCTCTACGGCCGCTTTTTTCCGTTCGGTGATCCAGTGGCTGCAATGCGGCTACCCCGACGGCGTCCCCGGACCCGATCGCGTCCCGCTGTTGGAGCTGCTGCGCAGCACGCCCCTGACCGAGGACCAGATCAAGGAAGTCGTCGACGCGATTGACGAGGAAACCAAGCCGGGCGACGAGATCAACCGCGACGTGATCGCCGATTTCATCTCCGACATGACCCACTACGACGCCGGTCCGGAGAACATCGCGCGGGTGGCGGCCCGGCTGGCCGCCGCGGGTTGGCCGCTGGCGGGCATCACGCACCCGACCGACGCGGCCGAGGACCCCGGCGCGGCCAACGGCAAGCCCGAACCGGCCCCCAACACGGTTTCCTGAGCCGCTACAGCTTCGAGATGTCGATGACGAAGCGGTAGCGGACGTCGCTGGCCAGGACGCGCTCGTAGGCCTCGTTGATGTAGTCGGGGTCGATGACCTCGATTTCGGGCGTGACGTTGTGTTCGGCGCAGAAGTCCAGCATCTCCTGGGTCTCGGCGATCCCGCCGATGTTCGACCCGGACAGGCTGCGGCGCGCCAGCGCCAGCGGGAACGCCCCCACCTCCATGGGGTGCTCGGGGATGCCCAATTCGACGAGGGTGCCGTCGACGTCGAGCAGGCTCAGGTAGTCGTTGAGATTCAGGTTCGCCGAGACGGTGTTGAGCATCAGGTCGAAGCTGCTGCGCAACTTCTTGAAGGTCTCGCGGTCGGCGGTGGCGTAGTAATGCTTGGCGCCCAACCGCAGCCCGTCTTCCATCTTCTTCAGCGACTGCGACAGCACGGTGACCTCGGCGCCCATCGCCGCGCCCAGCTTGACGCCCATGTGCCCCAGACCGCCCAGGCCGATGATCGCCAGTCGCGTGCCAGGCCCGGCCTTCCAGTGCCGCAGCGGAGAGAACAGCGTGATGCCGGCGCACAGCAGCGGCGCCGCCTTGTCCAGCGGCAGCGAGTCGGGGATGCGCAAGACGAAGTTCTCGTCGACGACGACCGCCTGGCTGTAGCCGCCCTGCGTCGACGTGCCGTCCTTGTCGATCGAGTTGTAGGTGAAGGTCGCGCCGTTCTTGCAGTACTGCTCGAGCCCGGCGTCGCAGCTGCTGCACTGGCCGCAGGAGTTCACCATGCAACCCACACCGACGTGGTCGCCCACCTTGAACTTGGTGACCTCGGCGCCGACCTCGGTCACGACGCCGGCGATCTCGTGGCCCACGACCACGGGGTAATTCGGTGTGCCCCATTCGCCTTTGGCCGTGTGGATGTCGGAGTGGCAGATGCCGGCGAACCTGATGTCGATGGCCACGTCGCGCGGGCCCGGGTCGCGCCGCTCGATGGTGGTCTTGGTCAGCGGTCCGGTCGCCGACGTGGCGGCGT
Source organism: Mycobacterium sp. NTMscope_MAC_12 (assembly GCF_976985675.1). Lineage (NCBI taxonomy): Bacteria > Bacillati > Actinomycetota > Actinomycetes > Mycobacteriales > Mycobacteriaceae > Mycobacterium > Mycobacterium sp. NTMscope_MAC_12. The sequence continues at coordinate 3,877,310 of NZ_CDRJYY010000001.1, read as the reverse complement.
ATGCCGAAACAGTGCGCATGAATTTCCCTCTTCGGTCTGATGGCTTCGACCAAAATTTTAGCTAGGGTAACGTTCTTCCGCCAACTATCGGGGCGAACATCACGTTCCGACGACCGTGCCCGGCGTCAGTTGATGGGGGCGTTCACCAGGCGCAGGTCGTCGACGATGCCGCGGGCAGCGATCAACCCCTCGCCGGTTTGCCAGATCTCGTCGTTGACGACATAGACCCGGTTGTCGCGGTTGGCGGACAGCTTGCGCCACGGGCCGCTGTCGAGGACCGTGGCGGCCCGATCGGCGGCCGCCGGGGAGGCGCACGACAGGTACACCACGTCGGCGTCGGCGATCGACAGATCCGGGTCCTTCGCGAGATCCGCGTCGGTGGCGCCGATCTCGACGTAGGGCTTGTCGGTGAACCGCTGCGCGGCCGGCCGGTCCACGCCGACCGACCCGAGCACGCTGGCCGGGAAGTTGTTGGCGCCGTAGACCCGGATCGTCCCGGTGGTCAGCTGCACGATCGACGCCTGAAAGTGGGAGGCGTCATGCCGCGCGCCCACGTCGGTGGCCCGTTGCGCAAACCCGCTGAGCAACGCGTCCATCGCGGTGCCGCGCGCGGTGGCGGCGCCGACGGCGCGCAGGTTGTCCTCCCAGGCTGCGCCCGGTGCGCCGGTGAACACCGTGGGGGCGATCGCCGCCAGCTGCGGATACAACGTGGGCGTCAACCCCTGGGAGCCCAGGATCAGGTCGGGGTGGGCGGCCTCGATCGCCTTCACGTCCGGGTGCGACCGCGTCCCCGCGCCGGGCACACCGTGCACCGCACCACCCAAATACGGGGGCTGACCCGGCGAGCCGTCCGGCAACGCGGCGGCGACCACCCGCGATTGCAGGCCCAGCGCGCACAACGCGTCGAGCTGGTCGCCGGAGAGCACCACGATGCGCCGCGGGTCGGCGGGCACCTGCACCACGTCCGGCTCGACCCCGGCGGCGTTGTGGACCCGCCGCTTCGCGGCCCCCGAGTCGGCCTCGGCGGCGTCGCGGGCGCACGAATCGTCAGGCCGGCGGTCGTTTCCCAGCACGCCGGCCCCCGCGATCTGCGTGGTGGGGGTGACCAGCGAACGGACCGGCGGCGTGGCGGCGCGCTTGTCGGATCCGCAACCGGCGCACGCCGCGACGACCGCCGCCGTCACCGCGGTGGCAACAGCTATCCGGGAGGCCAGCCCGGCGGGTCTGATCACGCCGAACAACACGCGTCAGACGCTAACATCCGGCCCGCGTGGCGATCGCGAGCGCGGCGGAGCCGGGCGAAGCGGGTCGCCACCATCGACCCGCGTGGCGATCGCGAGCGCGGCGGAGCCGGGCGAAGCGGGTCGCCACCATCGACCCCTGCCGGCGCCGCGCCGAAGGACACGCCGCACCGCCGACGCGTTTACGACAGTTTGTAGGACCAGCCCTGACGTCGCCATGATCGACGGCTAAGATTCCTCTCAATAGTGATGTTGGGCCAGTGTCCGATCCGGATGTTTGGAGAAGCTGTTGACAGCCGAAGCGCCCCCTTTGGGAGAACTCGAGGCCGTTCGTCCGTACCCGGACCGCATGGGCCCCAAAGGGAACCTCGTCTACAAACTGATCACGACCACCGATCACAAGCTGATCGGCGTGATGTACACCGTCACCTGCTTCGCCTTCTTCTTCATCGGCGGGCTGATGGCGTTGCTGATGCGCACCGAGCTGGCCGCTCCCGGGCTGCAGTTCCTGTCCAACGAGCAGTTCAACCAGCTGTTCACCATGCACGGCACGATCATGCTCCTGCTGTACGCCACCCCGGTGGTGTTCGGATTCGCCAACCTGGTGCTGCCGCTGCAGATCGGCGCGCCCGACGTGGCGTTCCCGCGGCTGAACGCCTTCTCGTACTGGTTGTTCCTGTTCGGCGGGCTGATCGCGGCGTCCGGCTTCATCGTCCCGGGCGGGGCCGCCGACTTCGGCTGGACCGCCTACACGCCGCTGTCTGACGCCGTCCACTCGCCCGGCGCCGGGGGAGACCTGTGGATCACCGGGCTGATCCTCGCCGGTCTGGGCACCATCCTGGGTGGGGTCAACATGATCACCACCGTGGTGTGCATGCGCGCGCCCGGCATGACGATGTTCCGGATGCCGATCTTCACCTGGAACATCCTGGTGACCTCGATCCTGATCCTGATCGCGTTCCCGATCCTGACCGCGGCGCTGTTCGGGCTGGCCGCCGACCGTCACCTGGGCGCCCATATCTACGACGCGTCCAACGGCGGAGTCCTGTTGTGGCAACACCTGTTCTGGTTCTTCGGCCATCCCGAGGTGTACATCATCGCCCTGCCGTTCTTCGGGATCGTCACCGAGATCTTCCCGGTGTTCTCGCGCAAGCCGGTCTTCGGCTACACCACGCTGGTGTACGCGACCCTGTCGATCGCCGCCCTGTCGGTCGCGGTGTGGGCGCACCACATGTTCGCCACCGGAGCCGTTCTGCTGCCGTTCTTTTCGTTCATGACGTACCTGATCGCGGTGCCCACCGGGATCAAGTTCTTCAACTGGATCGGCACGATGTGGAAGGGGCAGTTGACCTTTGAGACGCCGATGCTGTTTTCGATCGGCTTCCTACTCACCTTCCTGCTTGGTGGCCTGACCGGCGTGCTGCTGGCCAGCCCGCCGCTGGACTTCCACGTCACCGACAGCTACTTCGTCGTCGCCCACTTCCACTACGTGCTGTTCGGCACCATCGTGTTCGCGACGTATGCGGGCATCTATTTCTGGTTCCCGAAGATGACCGGCCGGCTGCTCGACGAGCGGCTGGGCAAGCTGCACTTCTGGTTGACGTTCATCGGGTTCCACACCACGTTCCTGGTCCAGCACTGGCTGGGTGACCTGGGCATGCCCCGCCGCTACGCCGACTACCTGCCCAGCGACGGCTTCCAGCCCTACAACATCGCCTCGACGGTGGGCGCCTTCATCCTGGGCGCCTCGATGTTCCCGTTCGTCTGGAACGTCTTCAAGAGCTGGCGCTACGGCGAGGTCGTCACCGTCGACGACCCATGGGGCTACGGCAACTCTCTGGAATGGGCGACCAGCTGCCCGCCGCCGCGGCACAACTTCACCGAGCTGCCCCGAATCCGTTCGGAGCGGCCGGCATTCGAGTTGCACTACCCGCACATGGTGGAGCGGCTGCGCGCCGAGGCGCATGTGGGCCGGGCGCACGGGCCCGCGGACAAGGACGTCACCAGGCTGGACGACGTCCAGGTTCGCAGCTGATGGCCTGACGGGCGGCTGTCGGGAGTGAACTCACCACCCAAGGTGTCGGTGCTGATCACCGTCACCGGCGTGGACCAACCGGGCGTGACCGCGTCCCTCTTCGAGGCGCTGTCGCGGCACGGGGTCGAGCTGCTCAATGTCGAACAGGTGGTGATCCGGCACCGCCTGACGCTCGGCGTGCTGGTGTGCTGCCCGGCGGCCGTCGCCGACGGCGCCGAACTGCGTCACGATGTCGAGTCGGCCATCCACAAGGTGGGCCTGGACGTCAGCATCGAGCGCAGCGACGACGTGCCGATCATCCGGGACCCCTCGACGCACACCATTTTCGTGCTGGGCCGGCCCATCACGGCCGGGGCGTTCGGCGCGGTGGCCCGCGAGGTGGCCGCGCTGGGCGTCAACATCGACCTGATTCGCGGCGTCTCGGATTATCCGGTGACCGGCTTGGAGTTGCGGGTCTCGGTGCCGCCCGGTGCCGACGGCCGGCTGCGGACCGCGCTGAACCGGGTGTCCAGCGAGGAGCACGTCGACGTCGCCGTCGAGGACTTCACGCTGGAACGGCGGGCCAAGCGGCTCATCGTGTTCGACGTGGACTCGACGCTGGTGCAGGGCGAGGTCATCGAGATGCTGGCGGCGAGGGCGGGTGCCGAGGGCAAGGTCGCCGCGATCACCGACGCCGCGATGCGCGGCGAGCTGGACTTCGCCCAGTCGCTCGAGCAGCGGGTCGCGACGCTGGCGGGCTTGCCCGCGACGGTGATCGACGAGGTCGCCGACCAGCTGGAGCTGATGCCGGGGGCGCGGACCACGCTGCGGACGCTGCGGCGGTTGGGTTACGCGTGCGGCGTGGTGTCCGGGGGTTTCCGCCGGATCATCGAGCCGCTGGCCGAGGAGCTGATGCTGGACTATGTCGCCGCCAACGAGCTGGAGATCGTCGACGGCACCCTCACCGGCCGGGTGATCGGTCCCATCGTCGACCGGGCCGGAAAGGCCACGGCGCTAAGGGAATTCGCGCAGCATGCCGGGGTCCCGATGGCGCAGACCGTCGCCGTGGGCGACGGCGCCAACGACATCGACATGCTGGCCGCCGCGGGGCTGGGGATCGCGTTCAACGCCAAGCCGGCGCTGCGTGAAGTGGCCGACGCGTCGTTGAGCCACCCCTACCTGGACACGGTGCTGTTCCTGCTGGGCATCACCCGGGGCGAAATCGAGGCCGCCGACGCGGTCGACGGCGAGGTGCGCCGGGTGGAAATCCCGCCCGAGTAGCTCGCGCTCGCCGGGCATACGGCACGATGGTCGGGTGCCCGAAAACGGAAGCGAGGCAGCCGACCCCGATCTGCTGATCGAGTTGCGCGAGGTGTCGCTCCAGCGCGGCGGCAACGTCCTGGTCGGGCCGCTGGATTGGGCGGTCGAACTCGACGAGCGCTGGGTCATCGTCGGGCCCAACGGGGCGGGCAAGACGTCGCTGCTGCGGATCGCCGCGGCGGCCGAACATCCCTCGTCCGGCGTGGCTTTCGTGCTCGGTGAGCGGCTGGGCCGGGTCGACGTGACGGAGTTGCGTTCCCGCATCGGCCTCAGTTCCTCGGCGCTGGCGCAGCGCGTGCCCGGCGACGAGGTGGTGCGCGATCTCGTCGTCTCCGCCGGCTACGCGGTGCTGGGCAGGTGGCGCGAGCGCTACGAAGACGTCGACTACCGCCGGGCGATCGACATGCTGGAGAGCCTCGGCGCCGAGCATCTGGCGGACCGCACCTACGGCACGCTGTCGGAAGGCGAACGCAAGCGGGTGCTGATCGCCCGCGCGCTGATGACCGACCCCGAACTGCTGCTGCTCGACGAGCCCGCCGCCGGCCTGGACCTGGGCGGGCGCGAGGAGCTGGTGGCGCGCCTGGCCGACCTGGCCGCCGACCCCGACGCGCCCGCGCTGGTGCTGGTCACCCATCACGTCGAGGAGATCCCGCCCGGGTTCAGTCACTGCATGCTGCTCGCCGAAGGCGAGGTGGTGGCCGCGGGATTGCTCACCGACGTGCTGACCGCGGAGAATCTGTCCACCGCTTTCGGCCAAGCGATCGCCCTCGACGTCGTCGACGGGCGCTACTTCGCGCGGCGAGTCCGCACCCGCGCAGCCCACCGGAGGCAGCTATGACGTCACCCGAGGAAACCCCGCTCGTCCCCAGGCCGGCGGCGACCGTGATGCTGGTCCGCGACACGGGCCCCGGACTGGGCGTCTTCCTGATGCGCCGGCACGCCAAGATGGAGTTCGCCGCGGGGACGATGGTGTTCCCCGGCGGCGGCGTCGACGACCGCGACCGCAACGCCGATATCGCATGGGCCGGACCGGCGCCGGAGTGGTGGGCGCAGCGCTTCGGCATCGAACCCGACCTGGCCGAGGCGCTGGTCTGCGCCGCGGCCCGCGAGACCTTCGAGGAGTCCGGGGTGCTGTTTGCCGGCCCGGCGGGCCGGGGCCGTGCGGCGCCGGACAGTATCGTCGGCGACGCGTCGGTGTACGGCGACGCCCGCCGGGCGCTGGCCGACGGGACGTTGTCGTTCGCGGACTTCTTGCGGCGCGAGAAGCTGGAGCTGCGCTCGGACCTGTTGCGGCCGTGGGCCAACTGGGTCACCCCGGAGGCCGAGCGCACCCGCCGCTACGACACCTATTTCTTCGTGGGGGCCCTGCCGGAGGGGCAGCGCGCCGACGGTGAGAACACCGAATCCGACCGCGCGGGCTGGACGACGCCGGAGGCGGCCATCGCCGACTTCTCGGCCGGTCGCAGCTTCCTGCTGCCGCCAACCTGGACGCAGCTGGACTCGCTGGCCGGGCGGACCGTCGCCGAGGTGCTGGCCGTGGAACGCCAGATCGTCCCGGTGCAGCCGCACCTCGAGATCCAGGGCGACAACTGGGTTTTCGAGTTCTTCGATTCCGACCGCTACCACCAGGCGCGGGAAGCGGGCGGGCTGGGATGGCGGCATTGAGCGAGTTCGTCAGCGTCGTGGTCAGCGACGGCTCGCAGGACGCCGGGCTGGCCATGCTGCTGCTGTCGCGGCCCCCGACCAACGCGATGACCCGCCAGGTCTACCGCGAGGTCATCGCGGCGGCCGAGGAATTGGGGCGGCGCGACGATGTCGCGGCCGTCATCCTGTTCGGCGGCCACGAGATTTTCTCCGCCGGCGACGACATGCCCGAACTGCGTACGCTGCGGGGTGCCGAAGCCGAGACCGCGGCCCGGGTCCGGCAGGAGGCCATCGACGCGGTCGCAGCCATCCCCAAGCCGACCGTGGCGGCCATCACCGGCTACGCGTTGGGCGCCGGGCTCACGCTGGCGCTGGCCGCCGATTGGCGCATCAGCGGTGACAACGTGAAGTTCGGCGCGACCGAAATCCTGGCCGGGCTGGTGCCCGGCGGCGACGCGATGGCCCGCCTGACCCGGGCCGCCGGGGCCAGCAAGGCCAAGGAGCTGGTGTTCAGCGGGCGATTCTTCGACGCCGAAGAGGCCCTGGCGTTGAACCTCATCGACGAAATGGTGGCCCCCGATGACGTGTACGACGCCGCCGCGGGATGGGCGCGCCGTTTCCTCGAGGGTCCGCGGCACGCGCTGGCCGCCGCCAAGGCCGGAATCAACGACGTGTTCGACCTGGGGCGCCCCGAGCGCCTCGCCGCCGAACGCCGCCGCTACGCCGAGGTGTTCTCCGCTGGTCAGGGCGGTGGCGATCGGGCGGATCCCGGCGGCCGTTAGGCTGCCCTGCATGACGAGTTCGACCGACGCCGTGCCGACGCCTCACGCCACCGCCGAACAGGTGGAGGCCGCCCGGCACGACAGCAAGCTGGCCCAGGTCCTCTACCACGACTGGGAGGCCGAAACCTATGACGAGAAGTGGTCGATCTCCTATGACCAGCGCTGCATCGACTACGCGCGCGGCCGTTTCGACGCCATCGTGCCCGACGAGGTGCTCCGTGACCTGCCGTACGACCGGGCCCTCGAATTGGGCTGTGGCACAGGCTTTTTCCTGCTGAACCTGATCCAGTCCGGGGTCGCGCGCCGCGGGTCGGTGACCGACCTGTCGCCGGGCATGGTCAAGGTCGCCACCCGCAACGGGCAGTCCCTGGGCCTGGACATCGACGGCCGGGTCGCCGACGCCGAGGGCATCCCGTATGAAGACAACACCTTCGACCTGGTCGTCGGGCACGCCGTGCTGCACCACATTCCCGACGTCGAGCTGTCGCTGCGCGAGGTGATCCGGGTGCTGCGCCCGGGCGGACGGTTCGTCTTTGCCGGCGAACCGACCAGCGCCGGCGACGTCTACGCCCGCGAGCTGTCCACGCTGACCTGGCGGATCGCCACCAACGTCACCAAGCTGCCCGGCCTGGGCAGCTGGCGGCGCCCGCAGGCCGAGCTCGATGAATCCTCCCGGGCCGCGGCGCTGGAGGCCATCGTCGACCTGCACACCTTCACGCCCGGTGACCTGGAGCGGATGGCCGCCAACGCCGGCGCCACCGAGGTGCGGACCGTCAGCGAGGAGTTCACCGCCGCGATGTTCGGTTGGCCGGTGCGCACCTTCGAGGCGTCGGTGCCGGCCGGGCGGCTGGGGTGGGGCTGGGCGAAATTCGCCTTCAACGGCTGGAAAGCCCTGAGCTGGGCGGACGCCAACGTGTGGCGGCGCGTGGTGCCGAAGGGCTGGTTCTACAACGTGATGGTGACCGGGGTCAAACCCTCCTGAGCGGTGGGCTGCGGTTCAGCGCCGACGATGTCGGCTACCTGCGGTCGCAAGCCGGCGCCGCGGCGCTGGCGACCGTCGCCGAACTCGAGCTGACGGACGCCACCCGGGTCGCCGACGTCGCCGCGGCCCGCGCCCACTTCGGCGACCGGGCGGCGGTGCTGGTGGAGACGGTCCTGTTGCGCCGCCGCGCCGTGGAGAAACTGAGCGGGCCGGGCTTCGCGGTGTCGGACTGGCTGTTCACCGACGAGGCGCTGCAGCAAGCCACCGCCGCGCCGGTGGCGCTGCACCGGGCCGGGCGGCTGGCCGAGGGCGGACCGGACGTCGTGGTGCACGACGCGACCTGTTCGATCGGCACCGAGCTGGCCGCGCTGCGCGGCCGCGGGATCACGGCGGTGGGCAGCGATCTCGACTCCGTGCGGCTGGCCATGGCCCGCCACAACCTGGGGCCGGTGGGGCTCTGCCGCGCCGACGCGCTGCACCCGGTCACCCGCGACGCCGTGCTCGTCGTCGATCCTTCGCGACGTGCGCAGGGGCGGCGGCGCCTGCGCATCGACGACTATCAGCCCGGGCTGGCCGCGTTGCTCGACGCCTACCGTGATCGGGATTTCGCCGTAAAGTGCGCTCCGGGAATCGATTTCGACGAGGTTCGTCGCCTCGGGTTCGACGGAGAGATCGAGGTGACGTCCTATCGCGGCTCGGTGCGGGAAGCGTGTCTGTGGTCGGCGGGGCTGGCGCGGCCCGGCGTCACCCGGCGGGCGAGCGTCCTCGACCGCGACGAGCAGCTCACCGACGCCGACCCCGATGACTGCCCGGTGCGGCCGGTCGGGCGGTGGATCGTCGACCCGGACGGCGCGGTGGTCCGGGCCGGGCTGGTGCGCCACTACGGCGCGCGGCACGGGCTGTGGCAGCTCGATCCCGACATCGCCTATCTCTCGGGCGATCGGCTGCCGGCCGCGGTGCGAGGCTTCGAGGTGATCGAGCAGCTGGTCTTCGACGAACGACGGCTCCGGCAGGCGTTGTCGGCGCTGGACTGCGGGTCGTTGGAGGTATTGGTCCGCGGGGTGCGGGTGGACCCTGACGCGTTGCGCAAACGGATGCGGCTGCGCGGCGACCGACCGCTGTCGGTGGTCATCACCCGCATCGGTGCACGCGCCTCCGGTCGCGCGATGGCGTTCGTTTGCCGGGCGTCCCGGTAGCGCCGGGTACGCTGGCGGCGGTTACTTTTCCGGTCACACCCCGCCCTGGCTAGTTTGCGAGGACAATTCCACGATGCGTTATCTGATAGCCGCTGCGCTGCTCGCGCCGGCGGTCTTGGTGGGCTGGCCGGCCGCCGCCGCGCCGCCGTCCTGCGCGAGCCTGGGCGGCACCGTCGAGGCCGACCAGATGTGTCGTGTGCACGCCACCGGCGCCAACTACATGCTCACCATGACGTTTCCCACCGACTACCCGGACCAACAGGCGCTGACCGACTACATCACCCAAAACCGGGACGGCTTCGTCAACGTCGCGCAGAGTTCCGGGGGTCGTGACCAGCCCTACCAGCTGGAGGCCACCACCGACCAGCGCAGCGCCGGCCAGCCGCCGCACAACACCCGCAGCGTGGTGCTCAAGTTCTTTCAGGACGTCGGGGGAACGCGTTCATCGACCTGGTACAAGGCGTTCAACTACAACCTCGGCACGAAGCAGCCCATCACGTTCGACAACCTGTTTCCCCCGGGCGCGACGCCGCTGGACGCCATCTTCCCGATCGTCCAGCGCGACTTGGAACGTCAAACCCCTTTGGGCGCTGCGATTTTGCCGTCGACGGGGCATGACCCGTCGCACTATCAGAACTTCGCCATCACCGACGATCAGCTGATCTTCTACTTCGCCCCCGGCGAGATGCTGCCGGCGTTCGGCGGGCCCGCCCAGGCCCAGGTGCCCCGCAGCGCCATCCCGCCGCTGGCCATCTGAGCGCTCAAACGGGTCCGGCCCGCAATTCCATCGCCACGGCCAGGGCCGCCAACGCCACCTGCGCGACGCAACCGATGATCGGCACGAAGAACGCCCTTCTCCGGCACACCAGCAGGTACACGGCGACCACGACGTCGGCGATCAAGAGGGCGGCCCCGCCCCAGGTGCCCAGGTTCATGGCCCGGTCGATCCAGGCGGGATCGCCGCACTTCTGATAGCCGCACGGGTCCGTGCTCATCACCAGCAGGCCCAGCACCACAAAGCTCGCTCCGTAGAGGGCCCCATGGATGACCAGCAAGACGAGCGTCGCCACGATATCCGGCGTGCTGACCTGCCGGCCCTCCGCTGTGGTGGTCGCGGCGTCCGCTGCTGTGGGGTCGTCGATCGGCACTCCAGGAGTATGTCCCGGTCAGGCCGGCGCGAAACCGTAGACCTGACCGTCGCTGGTGGCGGCCACCACCCGCCGGTCGGTGCCGACGGCAACCCCCAGCGGATACCCGGTGGCCGCCGGCAGCGGATAGCTGTTCAGCGTGTGGCCGTCACCCGGATCGAAGACCAACACCGACATCCCGGGCGCGCCGTTGGCGGGCGGCCCGCTGACCACCGTGTAGCCGACCCCGGCCCCCGCCAGGCTCGACGACGACAGGGGGACGGCGTCGTCGCGGCGCCACACCTGATCGGCGTGATCGCCCGCGTCCTTGAACGCGACCAGCCGCGTGTCGGGCCCACCGCCGGAGACGATCAGCCCCTGCGGAGTGATCGCCGGGGGAGTCTGCGCCAGAAATCCCAGCGGCACCGACCACTTCACCTTCGCGTCCGCGGTGCGCAGCGCCCACAGGCGCTGGTCGCGGCCGTTGACGTAGACGGTCGACCCGTCGGCCGAGAGCACCGGGCTGGCGATCGCGCCCGCGCCCACGGCGTCGCTCGTCCACTCCTTGGTCAGCAGCGGGGTCTGCCCCGGGTGGTACTTCAGGCCCACCAGAACCGCGGCCGGCGCGCCCGGCTGCCAGACGCCGAGCACCGCCATCCCGTTGGCCGCCGAGAAGGCGGGGGCCGCGGCCACCGGGCAGCCCTGGCGGGCCGGTGCGCAATCGGCGAGCCCGCGCGTCGCATCGGTGGGATCGATACCGTCCACCAGATCGAGCGGGCTGCTCACCACCTGGCCGCGATGGGCGTCGAACACCAGCACCTGCCCCAGGTGCGTGGCGACGAGCAACTCGCCGTTGCCCAGGAACCGCGGCGTCGTGGGCATGCCGATCACCGGCTGGCGCCACCGCGTCCACTGGGTCACCGGGAAAGACAGGAACGCTCCGGGCTGGCCGACGTACACGTTGTCGAACCCGTCGAGCAGCGGGCCGCCGAAGCCGCCGCCCTGGAACAACCGCACACACCAGCGCTGCCGCCCGTTGTGGTTGTTCTCCCACTCCATCAGCGAGCACCCCGCCGAGGTCTGGGCGTTCAGTGCCAGATAGCCGCGCGCGCTGAGCGCGGGTCCGGCCGCCAGGCTGCCCTTGACCGAGCGGGTCCACTGCAACGACAGCTTGGTGGCCCCGCCGGTGGCGGTGTAGCTGCTGTTGGCGGCGTCGGCGTATTGCGCCGGCCAACCCTGCGCGGCCGACGCGTCCACCCAGGAGTCGGTGTTGCCGCAGCCGCTGGCCACGGCCGTGAGCGCCGCCGCCAGCAGCGCGGATGAGCAACGCCGAAGCCCACTGACGAGTTGTCGCGCAAGCACGTCGGTTTCCAAGTCCTTCCCGGGGCGGGCGCAGGTGCGGCGATCGAGTACACGTGAGGGTATCGCTTGGCCCCTCGACTAGGCTTTCCGGCCATGACGAGCATGTGGGGCGCTCCGGTCCATCGCCGCTGGCGTGGATCGAACCTGCGCGACCCGCGCCAGGCCAAGTTCCTCACGTTGGCCTCGCTGAGGTGGGTGCTGCGCAACCGCGCATACACCCCGTGGTACCTGGTGCGCTACTGGCGATTGCTGAAGTTCAAGCTGGCCAACCCGCACATCATCACCCGCGGCATGGTGTTTCTCGGCAAGGGCGTGGAAATCCATGCCACGCCCGAGCTCGCGCAGCTCGAGATCGGCCGCTGGGTCCACATCGGTGACAAGAACACCATCCGCGCACACGAGGGCTCGCTGCGCTTCGGCGACAAAGTGGTGCTGGGCCGCGACAACGTCATCAACGCCTACCTCGACATCGAGCTCGGCGATTCGGTGTTGATGGCCGACTGGTGCTACGTCTGCGACTTCGACCACCGCATGGACAACATTGACCTGCCGATCAAAGATCAGGGCATCGTCAAGTCCCCGGTGCGGATCGGCCCGGACACCTGGGTGGGGGTCAAGGTGTCGGTGCTGCGGGGCACGTCCGTCGGGCGCGGCTGCGTGCTGGGATCTCACGCGGTGGTGCGCGGTGTGATTCCGGACTACTCGATTGCGGTCGGCGCGCCGGCCAAGGTGGTCAAGAACCGCCAGCTCGCCTGGGAGAGCTCGGCCGCGCAGCGTGCCGAGCTGGCCGCCGCCCTGGCCGACATCGAACGGAAAAAGGCCTCCCGCTAGCTATTTGGTTGGGGCCGGTCGTCGACCTTGAAATGGAAATTGACGTCGCCCGCATCGACGTTCGTGACGGTCACCAGCACGCCGTACTTTGCGCCGCGGTCGGTGAGCTGACACCGAAGCGACGCGCCCGCAACGCCTTTCAAGTTGTCGGGGCAGGTCACCGAGTCCGGTTTTCTGCCCACCCGCTGGCCGAGCTGGGTGCTGATCGCGGCGGCGATCTGGTTCTTGTCGACCATCTCCACCATGTCGAACTTGACGTCGCTGCCGTCGACGCGGGTGACCGTGACGCTGACACCGAACGGCCGGTTCTTCACCGTCATTTCGCAGTTCACCTGCGCGCCGACTTTGGCGGGCAGGTCGTTCGGGCAGTTCACCGACTCGGGCTTGTTGCCGGCGGCGTCGGTCATCTTGGCGGTGATTTGGCCGGCGACATCGCTCCTGCTCACCGCGTGCGACGAACCGATCGAGCAGGAACAGCCCGTGATCACCGCGGTAAGGCCGGCGGCGGCGCCCGAGATCAGCACGCGGATGAGGGAGATGGTCATTGTCGGCTCCCGATGGCTTGACCGAATCGTCCGATCATGGCACGCCAACCGGCTCCGGGTGCACGCTCGGGCTAACGAACACCGAGTTCAGATGCGCTGATAACGCCGCAGCGCTTCGGCCCGTTCGGCGGCGTGGTCGACGATGGGCTGCGGGTAACCGTCCGGCCGCTCGCCCTTGCGCAGGTGCGCGTCATGCGCCGAGCGCAGCTCGGGCACCCAACGGCGAATGTAATCGCCTGTGGGATCGAACTTTTCGCCCTGCGTCGTCGGGTTGAACACCCGGAAGTAGGGCGCGGCATCGGTGCCGCAGCCCGCGCACCACTGCCAACCATGCTGGTTGTTCGCCATGTCGCCGTCCACGAGCTGGTCCAGAAACCATTCGGCGCCCCACTGCCATGGCAGGTGCAGGTCCTTGACCAGAAACGACGCGACGATCATCCGCACCCGGTTGTGCATGAACCCGGTCTCCCGCAGCTGACGCATCCCGGCGTCGACGAAGGGAAAACCGGTTTCGCCGGCCTTCCACGCCGCGAAGCCGCGCTTCGCCTCGGCGCCGGCGTCGGTCTTGATGCCGTCGAAAGCGCCGTTCCAGTTGCGCCACGCGCTCGCCGGCCAGTGGTGCAGCACATCGGCATAGAAATCGCGAAAAGCCAACTCCCGCAGGTACGCTTGCGCCCCGCCGCTGCGCGTGTCCAGGTCGGCAACCAGAGTGCGGGGATGGACGGTGCCGAATTTCAGGTGCGCCGACATCCGGCTGGTGCCTGCCAGATCGGGTCGGTCGCGGTCGGCGCTGTAGGTTCTCAATCCGTCGCCGACGAAGGACTCCCACTGGGTGCGCGCCGCCGCCTCGCCGGCGGCGACATCGAGCCGGACGCCGGGGTCGGGGATTTCGCAGCGCTCGATCCCCAGGCGCCGCGGATCCAGCCAGCGCGCGGACGTGGCGCTCGATTGCGCCGGCGCCCGCCAGCCGGTTTCGTGCCACCGCCGCAAAAACGGGGTGAACACCCGGTAGGGCGAACCGTCCGGCTTGGTGACGCGTCCGGGCGACACGAGATACGGTGACCCCGTTGCCACCAGCGGGACCGCGCCCAATGCGGCCCGCACCCGTTCGTCGCGGCGCGTTCCGAACGGCGCGAAGTCTTCCGAGATGTGCACCGACGACGCGCCGATCTCCTTGGCAATGCGGGGAATCCGTGTCTCGGGCCGCCCGCGGGTTACGAGCAGGCGCCCATCCAGGTCGTCGCGCAGCCGCCGCAGCGAGTCACCCAGGAACTGCAGCCGGCGCTGTCCCGACGAGCCTTCCAGGCGCGGATCGAGCACAAAACAGGCGAGCACCTCGTCGCTCTCGGCCGCGGCGAGGAGCGCCGGATGATCACGCAGCCGCAGATCGCGGCGAAACCACAACAGCGCGGGCATGATTCGGCTCCCTAACGGTTGAGCCGCCAGATGTGGGTGGACAGAACGGTCGCGAAGCCGCACCACAGCGGATAGGGCAGCAGCGCCAGCGCGCCCCGCGGGGTGGCTTCGGCCGTGCGCCTGACCAGGTCGGCACTGCTGGCCGTCAGCGCCGCGGCACCGACCGCGGCCGCGCCGAGCTTGTGGTACCGGAAGAACAGCCAACTCCACCCGGCGTTGAGCAGCAGATTCACCACGAGCGTCGCGGCGTAGCGACGCGCCTTGCCGTCCTGCCCGGTTGCGCGAAACCGGTCGATGGCCACCGCCGACGTGGCCGCGATGTCCCCGTAAAGCGTGGTCCATACCGTGGGGAAGGCGGCGCGGGGCGGCTGGTAGGCGGGCTTGTGAAGCCGCGAATACCACGGCGAGGCGGCGTCGGCGCTGGCGACGCTGCCGGCGCCGGCGGCTGCGGCGACGCCCAGGGATGTCGCGCCCAAGATCGATTTGTTCACGGGGTGCTCCGTTCGCGTTGGGCCCGATCCGCTTGCTGCTCAACGGGTTCGGTGTGGGTAGGGCTGTTGGGCCACCAGATCCGGTCGCCGATGAGGGTGAACAGCGCCGGGATGACCAGCGTGCGCACCACGAAGGTGTCGAGCAGGATGCCCAGGCCGACGATGATCCCCAACTGCGTCAGGACGATCAACGGCAACACCCCGAGCACGCAGAATACGGCGGCCAAAACGATTCCCGCGCTGGTGATTACGCCGCCGGTGGCCGACACCGCGCGGACCATCCCGTCGCGCGCGCCGTGCTGCGCGGCTTCCTCGCGGGCCCGGGTGACCAGAAAGATGGTGTAGTCCACGCCGAGGGCGGCCAGGAACAGGAAGGCGAACAGCGGGGTGGTGTTGTCCAGCGCCGGAAAGCCGAAGACGTGGATGCTCGCCCAGCCGCCCATGCCCAACGCGGCCAGGGCGCCCAGGATGGTCGCGGCCAGCAGGGTCGGCGGGGCGAGGGCCGATCGCAGCAACACATACAGGACCACCAGGATGACGGCCAGGATCGCCGGGATCAGCAGCACGCGATCATGCGTGGCCGCATCCCGGATGTCGAGGGCCTGCGCGTCGGCGCCGCCCACCAGCGCACCGGGGTCGGCGGCCCGGGTCGAATTCCGCAGGGCGGCAACGATGCCGAATGCCTGGTTGGATGACGGCGGTGCGTCGATCACCACCGACCATTTCGTCAACCCGGTTTCCGAGCGGCCGGACTCGGTCACCGAGACCGCCCCGGGCGTGGTCCCGATGGCCTGCCGAACGGACGACGCGTGGGCGGTGGGGGCGACGACCAGCGTGGGGTTGGCCAGGCCGGCCGGGAAGTGTTCAGCCACAACGGTGTAACCGGACACCGAATCCGCATGCACCCGGAACTGTTCGGTCTGCGACAGCCCGATCCGGGTTCCCCACAAGCCCGTGCCCAGGGCGGCCAGGGCCGCGATCGCGATCACCGCAACCAGTGCGGGACGACGGGCCACCCCTTCCGCGATGCGGCGCCACGCACCGGAATCCCGGGCCGCGTCGTCCCCGGCGTGCGGGATGAACGGCCAGAACAATCGGCGGCCGCAGAGGGCGAGGATCGGCGGCAGGATGACGAGCACAGACACCGCGGCGACCACCAGGCCGCACGCCCCCAACGCGCCCAGGCTGCGCGTGCTCGGGGTGGCGGCGAACAGCAGCGTGAGCAGGGCCAGCACCACGGTGGCATTGCTGGCCACGATGGTCGGGCCCGACCGGCGCACGGCGTGGCGCAAGGCGGCACGGTGCCCGGACTGGCGCCGAAGCTCTTGGCGATACCGGGAGATCAACAGCAGCGCGTAATTGGTGCCCGCCCCGAACACCAGCACGCTGGTGATGCCCGACGTGGCGCCGTCGAAGCTCAACCCGGTCGCCGACGCCACCGCGGTGCCGACCGCGGCGGCGACCCGATCGGCGAATCCGACGACCAGCAGGGGGACCACCCATAGCGCCGGGGACCGATAGGTGGCGATCAGCAGCAGCGCCACCACCGACGTCGTCACGGCGAGCAGGGTGATGTTGGCGTTGGTGAAGGCGCCGGCAATGTCGGCGCCGAACGCCGGGCCGCCGGTGATGTGAACCCGCAGATCCGCGGGCAGGCCCGTCGCCGCGGCCGTGCGCAGCGCGGTCACGGTGTCGCCGAGGGCGAGACCCGACAGGCCTGCGCTGATCGGCACGATGCCCAGGACGGCCTTGCCGTCGTTCGACGGCAGCGCGGGCGCCGCGCCGTCGGCCCCGCCCGGTTGCGCGGCGGCGTGGGCGCGATCGCGGGCCGCTCGGGCGGCGGAGATGTCGGAGGGGCTCAGCACCGCACCGTCGGTGCGGCTGACGACCACGATCAGGGGCGCGCGGTCGCCGCCGGGAAACTGCCGGGACAGCGCGTCCACTTCGGCGGAGGCCGAGTCGTCGGGAAGCGATTTCGGCGACTGGCCCGCCGCCGCGTTCCCGCCGATGAGCACCATGAAGCCGACGCCCAGCAGCGCCGCCACCAGCGCGAGCAGCCACGAGCGTCGACCCGTCACGGCGGCGGCCAAGGGTTCCCACACCACGAACACAAGCCTTTCAGTTTGTTAAACATTAATCAACTGAAATGATGCATCGCCACGGCACACCAAAGGCGGTGTGCACCAGGGGGCACTATGGACATTATGGACGCAGCGGGTTGCCGGCGATGACCCTCGACCGTGGCGCGATGAAGAATCGCAAGCGGCGCCACATCGATGTGTGCCTGGGCGAACCGGTCGGCTATGACGGGGTCACCACCGGCCTGGACCGGTATCGCTTGCCGTATAACGCCCTCACGCAGACCAGCCTGGGCGACATCGACGTGTCCACCAACTTTTTCGGTGTCAACCTGCGGTCTCCGATCCTCATCGGCGCGATGACCGGGGGCGCCGAGCTGTCCGGGACGATCAACCGGAACCTGGCCGCGGCCGCCCAACAGCTGGGCGTCGGCATGATGCTCGGCTCGCAGCGCATCATGCTGGACAGCGCGCTGGGGGAGCGCGCCGCGGACAGCTTCGCGGTTCGCGACGTCGCCCCAGATGTGTTGCTGTTCGGCAATATCGGTCTATCTCAACTGGCGGGCGCGGCGGTGCCGGACCTGGCGAAGGCACTCGATCGGGTGGGCGCGGACGCGCTGGCCGTGCATACCAATCCGTTGCAGGAAGCGATGCAACACAACGGCGACACCGACTTTTCCGGCTCGGTGGATCGGCTGCGAGAAGTGGCCGGCGCCCTCGGCCACCCGGTGTTGCTCAAGGAGGTCGGCCACGGGATCGGCGGCGCCGCGGTGGCGGAACTTCTTGGGGCCGAAGGCAACGTCCCGGTTGCCGGGATCGACGTGGCGGGCGCCGGTGGCACGTCGTGGTCGCGCGTGGAGCAGTTCGTGCGTTACGGCGAACTGCGCTATCCGGAGTTGGCCGACTGGGGCATCCCCACCGCGCGGGCGATCCTGGAGGTGCGCGAGGTGCTGCCGGAGATCCCGTTGGTGGCTTCCGGGGGCATCCGGACCGGGATGGACGCGGCCAAGGCGATCGCATTGGGCGCCGACGTCGTGGCGGTGGCCCGGCCGCTGCTGGGAGCCGCGATCGAATCCGCCGCCGCCGTGGTGGATTGGCTGCAGCCGTTCATCGACGAGCTTCGGGTTTGCCTGCACGGCTGCGGAGTCGCGAACCTTGCCGGCCTGCGCGAGGTCGATCTCGTCGCGCTGCCGTAGCTTCGCGCGACGTGGCCGTCAGCCGGGCGTGCGGCTCGCCGTTGCCGCGCTGCGTCGGCCTTTTGGCGCGGCGCTCTTACTGTCGGTGGCGGTCGACTTCTTGGGAGTTGGTGCGGTGAGCCGGGATTCGAAGGTGGACATCGCCTCGATCATCGCCGCGAAGACACGATGGGCCGCCGTCAGGTCGCGGTCGGGCAGGTCGGACAGGGCGGTACGCAGCTCGGCGCCAAGGGGAGTGAAAAAAGAACGAGCCAGCGCCATCCCCGATTTCTCGTAGCGAAGCAGCGTCTTGCGGCGATCCTCCGGGTCGGGCTCGCGCCGGACATGGCCCGCCTCGATCATGCGGTCCACCAGATAGGTGATGGCGGCCGGTGAAACGTCCATGCGCCGGCGCAATTGCGCCGCGGTCAACGGCGTCCCGGCGGTTTCGGCGACCATGATGTGCAGTAACGCGTGAAAGTCGGTGCCGCTGACGTCGTTTTGGCGAGCGAAGTGCCGGCCGATGCGGTCGGATTGCGCGGTGATCGCACGCATGTCGGCCGACACCAACTTCTCGAGTTCGGCTCGATCTACTCGCCGATCAGCGGCGGCGCGCTTGGTCACTTACCCGCATCCTTCTTGCAAGATACGCCGACCAGCGTTTCCGGTCCGGTCAGTGGCCATCAGCCTACGGCACCCTGGTCACGGTGCTGTGGTCACCGCGCCGGTTTGAACGGGTGCGCCCCGGGTATGTGATGCGCAATGACTTTGATCGAGACATCGCAACGCCTGCGCCGAGCGGGGCGCAAAGTGCTGCGCCTGCAACGACGGTTGTGGCTTGCCCAGCTGGCCGTGTGGCCCACGGTGATCGTGCTGGCGGTCCTGCTGGTGGGGGCGCTGTGGATGGTGTGGAAGCGGACGGCCGGTCGCAGGGGCGGGCCGGAATCGGCGGCGCACGCTGCGCCCCGCTATCCGGCACCGCCGCGGACCTGATAGCGGCGCTCGGCGTAGGCGAGGTCGTCGCGCCAGAGCCTGCTGGACGCGAAGCGCATCAGCGGTGTGATCAGCGGCGCCACCCGAGATGCCCGCTTGAACCCGGGCCGCCCCGAATGCGCGATGGTGGCTTCCAGGACGGCGGTGCGGGGACGGCCGTCGGGTCCCAAACCGATTGGGGTGGCATGGGTTTCGACGACGCTGCCCGTCCCTTCCCCATCCACGATGCGCATGACGATGGTGCGGGCCTCCGGGCAGCTGAACTCCGCGACGACGGGTACCCCCAGGCGTCCCATCCGGAAGGTCACGGCCACCAAGAAGCGGTCGGCGTGTTCGGTCGGCGTGCTGAGCACCTCGAGCCGGGTGAACGAGTACGGGTGAAACCATGCGCCATGCCACGGATCGAGCCGGTTGGCGATGATGTCGATGGGTTCGCAGACGCCCTCCATGCGGGCGACGGCGGCCAGGGTGTCGCCGGTCGGCCGGTCCGCAATCACCGGAAGCTCCAGTGGCGTCTCGCGTCCGACCGCATCGAGCCGCACCCAGACCAGGGTGCCGTCGTCGTGACCGGGCAGTGGGCTCCAACCGAATTCGCGGGCGCGGCCGTCCAGGGTCAGTCCGTGCCACCGGCACACCAGCGTGCCCCGATGCACCGTCCCGGTGGCGAGGTCGGCCCCCAGGTGCGGGCAGCTGCGCGGCCCCACGCACAGTCGGTGCCGTTCGTCGCGCCAGGCGACGACCTCGACGCCGGCGACGCGCGCGCCGAACGGTCGCCCGCCGACCACCTGCCGGCTGGCGGCGAACGCGTACCAGTTGCCGGTGGCCCGGTGCTGGGAGCGCCGCAGCGCGGCCTCGATGAGGGCGGGTTGTGCGTCGCGATAGGTCGGGCGCTGATCGGCCCACGGCACACGCGGGATCACCTGCAGGGGCCAATCTTTGGAGCGCTCTCGCAGGGTTTGCAGCCGGTCGCGGATGTTCATCGCCGGGCGACTCTCTGGCGGGTGGCAAGCCATCGCAGCAGTGGTGACCGGCCCTCGGTGGGTACCGTGGCCAACGGGTGCCCGGCCAGTCCCCACCGTGTCAGCAGTTGGTTCGCGGCGCACCAGCCGGTGGTGGCGGCGCGCTCCATCAGCGCCACCGGCAGGTCGATTCGGATGGCGTCGCCGGCCAACACCAGGCCCGGCGTCGGGGTGGTCACCGCGGGGCGGTCCGGATAGGAGCCCGGCGAGAACAGGGGGCAGTCGCTGCGATGCAGCAGCCTCTCGTGAACGATCTGTGCCGCAGCCGTTTCCGGGTAGACCGTGTGCAGCTGGCGTAGTGCGGCCGCGCGCGACGGCGCCGAATCCAGGGCGTAGGAATGCAATTCGACGACGGAGCCGCGCTGTGTGCGCGCCCACGTGCGGGCCTCGCGTTCGTAGCGTTCCAACACGCTGATGTTGTCCAGTGGCTTGTGCCCGGCCGTGCCAAGGAATGCCGGCCGCCGCGCCGAGACGGGGCGGTCGAGCCAGAACCGATGCACGGCGAACGGCGGCGCGGTGCGCAGCCGCGAGATCTGGGCCCGCCAGTCATCGGTGCCCAGGCCGCTCGATGCCGCAACGATTCGCTGCAGACCCGCGACGTCGGTGGCCAGCACCACGGCGTCGACGTCGAGAGGTTCGTCGGAATCGGTGTGTACCCGAAAGTGTCCCGCCGGCCCGGTGTCGATGCTCTGGGCGTCGGTGCCGAGTCGAAACCGCACCCCGCGCCCTTCGAGGTAGCCGCTCAAGGGTTGCCACAACGCGCTGTCGTAGTTCGCGCACGGAACGTCGAAGATCAACCCTTCGGCCGATCCCAGGAAGTAGATGTGGAACATCGTCGCCAACTCGGCCGCGGACAGCTTGGTGGGGTCGGCGAAGAAGCTGCGGGAGAACACCTCGAACGCCAGATGCCGTGCGGCCTCCGGGAATCGGATGTTTTCGAGGAACGCCGCGGCGTCGATGTCGTCGAGGCGCTCGTAGGTGTCCGGCACCGACACCGCGGCCAGGGGCGCGGCGGCGCGGGCGTCGATGCGGGTGAAGTCACGAAGCCGAAACGTCGGACTGCGCGCGGCGAAGACGACGGCGTTCCAGGGAGGGGTGCGCGGCAGCCCGCGGAAGCTGTCGCGCCGCCCCGACCCGTCGATGAGCGGGTAGTCGTCGACGGGGGTGAGCATCCGCAATTCCGGATCGATCCGCGTCAGCAGGGCGCGCAGGTTGTAGTACTGCCGGAAGAAGGCGTGGAAGCCCCGGTTCATCGCGAGGTCGGCGCCGCCTTCGTGTTCGGTCCAGCCGCCGACCCGACCGCCGAGGTAATGCTCGCGTTCGATGACGTCGACGGCGACGCCGCGCTCGGCGAGCCCGGTGGCGGCGGTCAGGCCGGCGATCCCGCCGCCGACGACGGCGATGCGGGGGCGTGACGGCAGCGCGCCGGCGTCCGGCAATCCCGTTGGTGCGGGCAAGGTTCGGCGTCGACGATCGGTGGCGTGCGCGGTCATGACGGCGCATCCGCCAGGAAAGTGTGCACGATGTTGGCTTCCCAGCCGGGCATCGTCTCGCTGTGCACGGCGGTGAAGCCGGCGTCGGCGAGGCGGGCCCGGAACCGCGCGGCCCCGTCGAACGCCAGCACGCTACGCCACAGGTAGCGATACAGCGCACTGTCCCGGGTGCGCCACCAGCCGGACGGGATGATGATGCCCCAACAGACGGCGTGCCAGACGCGGGTGGCGGCGGGGGAGTCGCGCACCGAATACTCGTGCACCGCCAGGGTGCCGCCCGGCCGCAACAGCGCGCGGAACTTCCGCAGTTGGTCGTCGCGGTTGGCGACGTTGCGGATCAGGTACGCGGCCAGGATGCCGTCGAACGGCCCGGTGATCCCCTGCTCCGCCAGCCGTTCGACGGGGGTGTGGACGAACCGCACCGTGGCGGGCCAGTCCTTCGCGCGCGCCTCGTCGAGCATGCCGCGCGATGCGTCCACGGCGACGATGTCGGCTTCGGGCGCGACGGCGAGCAGGGCGGCCGTCGAAGCACCCGTCCCGCAGCCGGCGTCGAGCAACCGTAAGCCCTTGCCGCGGGCCGGAATCCGCATCCGCTTGGCCGACAAAAGCAGCTGCGCGTGGTAACCCGGGCTGGCGCCGACCAGCCGATCGTAGGCCGCGGCGCCCGCGTCGAACGCGGCTGCCAGGTCGCCGGGGGCGGGCCCCGCATCACCGACGCGCACGTTGCCGTTCCCACAGCAGCAGCACCGCGGTGACCAGCGCGAAGCCGAATAGAAAGTCCTCGACCGGGATGTCGAAGGGGAAGCGCACCCCGCTCAGCTGCCGATCGTCGTAAATGACGATGGGCGAGCTCAGCTTGGTCAGCCATCCGTCGACCGGGATCTGGAATCCGAGGACGATCAGCATCGACAGCCAGTAGGCCGGTCGGCGGAAAAGTCCGGTTCGCAGCACCGCCAATTCCAGTGCGCAGACGGCGAATACGGCCAGCGTGGCGGGCAGGGTGTAGCCGAGGCCGGTCATCGCCGGTGGACCTTTGCCAGGATGGCGTTCACGGCGTTGTAGGTCAGCAGCCCGCATGTCGGAATGACGAGAAAGAACAACACCTCTTCGACCGGCACCCGAAACGGGATGCTCACGCCGGTGAGGTACGCGCCGTCATAGGTCCACACGTGCGCGGCGACCGCGATCTCGTCCCAGATCAGGAACACCGCCGCGACCGGCAGCACCGCCTTGATGAGGCGTCGCCACTGTCGGTAGACGCCGGGGCCCAACGTCTCCAGCGGCGCGGTGATCGCCAGGCATGCGGCCAGGACAACGAAGTATTGCCACCGATCGCTCATGCGGCCCCCGCGTTGAGATCGTCTCGCTCGCCATTTCGCGCCCGCCACGACCGTATCAGTCCCGCACCGGCCACCCGAAGCCGTCGAGCCCTGCCCACGGTGGCCCGGTGGTCGAACACCGCGAACTCGCTTCTTTCGATGCAGTCCAGGATTTCTGCGTACAGGGCGGCCGCCGTCGCCACGCACGGTCGTGAGCGACGCGCGAGCGTGGCGATTCCCGCCGCGGCGAATCGGTAAGTCTGCCGCGCGATTTCGTGTTGCGCGGCCAGGGCGCGGCGCACCCGGGGGTCGGTACGGCGGTGCGTGTGACACCATCCCAACAGCTCTCGATCGACTCCGTCGGCGGCGAGTTCGTCGGCGGGCAGGTAGACCCGGCCGCGCACCAGATCTTCGTCGACATCGCGCAGGAAGTTGGTGAGCTGGAAGGCCCGGCCCAGCGCCGCCGCGTAGGGCGCGGCCTCCTCGGCCGGCGTCACCGTGCCCAGGATCGGGAGTACCTGCAGCCCAATCGCTTCCGCGGAGCCCCGCATGTAGCGGTTGAGCGCTTCGCGGTCGGGATAGTCGGTGACCGTGAGATCCATTCGCATCGAGGTCAGGAAGTCCTCGAACAGCGCGGCGCTGATCCGGTAGCGCCGTGCGGTGTGGGTAACCGCCGCCACCAGCGGATCGTCGAGGTGGGCGCCGTCGGAGAAGAAGCGCTCGGACAGTTGCTGCAGCCGCCTGCCGCGAGCGGACGCGTCCAGCCGCGGATCGAGGTCGTCGAGGATGTCGTCGGCGTAGCGGGCGAAGCCGTACAGCGCGTGCACGGGCGGCCGTTGGTCGGGCGCGAGCAGCCGGGTGGCCAGGAAGAAGGTTCGGCCATGGGAGGCATTGAGTTCCCGGCACCGGCGATACCCGTCGCGCAGCCGCGGATCGTCGATTCCGGCGGCGGCCAATTCGCTGCGCATCATGGCAAACCGGCTTTCATGTCGAGGTTGGTGGTCGACCGCTCGGCGGCCCCGGTGATGCGGTCCGCGGCGAGTCGCCCGGAGATCAGGGTGGTCGGCACGCCGACGCCCGGCACCGTGGACGAGCCGGCGAGCACCGCGTTGTCGATGCCGCGGACCAGGTTGGCCGGGCGGAACGGGCCCGTCTGGCCGAAAGTGTGGGCGAGCGCGAACGGGCTGCCGGCCGCCATGCCCTGACGGGCCCAGTCGGCGGGCGTGACGACGTCGAGAACCGTTGCGTCTCGCTGCAATCCGGGTAGCAGTCGGTCGGCGACGTGTGCGACGAGGCTTTCGGCGTAGGCGCCGCCGGTCCGCGACCAATCGATGGCGCCCCGCTGCAGGTTCGGCGCCGGGGCCAGGACGTAGAGCAGATCGCGTCCCTCGGGGGCCAGGGCCGGGTCGCCGGCCGTCGGGCGGGTCACCAGTAACGACGGGTCGGCCATGAGCCGACCGTCGCGGATGATGTCGGTGAAGGTCCGGTCCCACGCCTCGCCGAACAGGATCGTGTGGTGGGCCGTCTCGGGGGCGACCGCGGGACAACCCAGGTGAACCACCACCGCCGACGGTGAGGCGCGCAGCCGCACGGCGCGACGCGGCGTGCGGCCCAGCAGCGCGTAGGTCTGGGGCAGTTCGGTGGTCAGCACCACCGCGTCGCAGGCGATGCGCCCGGTCCGTTCGGCGAGTACGGCCGTGACCCGTCCGCCGGAGCGTTCGAGCGCGGTAACGGTTGCGTCGTAACAGAATCGGACACCCGCATCGGCGGCCGCGGCGGCCAAGGCGTCCGGCAGCGCGCGCACGCCGCCTCGCGGAAACACCACACCGGAGATGGTGTCCATGTAGGCGATGACCGCGTAGACCGCCAGGGCGTCGCGCGGCGCCACCCCGGCATACAGCGACTGGAAGGTGAAGATCCGCTGCAGCCGTGGATCGCTGATGTGCCGCTTGACCATCCGGTCCCACTTGCGGAAGCCGCCGATCGCCGTCAGCTGCGCCAGCTGCGGCGTGACCAGCGAGAGCGGGGAATCGAAATTGGCGCCGATGAATCCGTCGAATTCGGTGCGGTACAACCTGGTCAGCCACTGGCGCAGCCGCCGGTAGCCCGCCGCCTGCCCGGCCCCGGCGAACTCGGCGATGGCGCCAACCATCCGGTCCGCATCGCTGTGCACATCAAGCGCGCTGCCGTCGGCGAACACGGCGCGGTAGGCGGGATCAACCGTCAACAGCTCCAGCCGGTCGGACCGGGTCTCGCCGACGGCCGCGAATGTCTGGTCGATAATGTCGGGCATCGTGAGAACCGTTGGCCCGGTGTCGATCCGGTACCCGTCGATGTCGAGGCGTCCGGCCCGCCCGCCCGGCCACGGCTCGCGCTCCACCACCGTGACCGCGCGCCCCCGTCCGGCCAGGTGCAGGGCCGCGGAGAGCCCGGCCAGGCCGGCGCCGATCACCACGACGTGATCGGTGCGTCCTTCGATTCTCCGCATGGTCAGCGTGCTCCCGGGTCGGTATTGCTCATGCGCCGCGATCCGTACAGGCCGCCGCCATTTCGGCCAGCGCGATGCGAACGGGTTCCTCGATCGACACGTCGGCGAGGTGGGCGCGCGCGGACGCGACGCGGTCGCCGATCATCCGTTCGATCAACCCCAGGGCCCCGGTCTCGATGATCAGCGCCTTCCACCTGTCGATCGCGTCGTCCTCGAGGGCTTCACGATTCGCCAGCTCGGTGAGTTCACGGCGCGTCGACGGATCGGCCAGCTGGTGGGCGGCCGCCACGACGCTGGTTGCCTTGCGCTCGAGCAGATCTCCCGCGCCGGGCTTACCCGTCACCGCGGGGGATCCGAAGACGCCGAGCACGTCGTCGCGCAGCTGAAACGCCTCGCCGAGGGCGCGGCCGTAGCAACCCAGCTGGGACAACGTGCGAGCGTCGCAGCCGGCCATGGCCGCCCCGATCTCCAGGGGCCGGCGCACCGTGTAGTTGCCCGATTTGCGCCGTGCCACGTCGAGCACGAATTCCAGCCCGGGCGCCTGCCGCGCGTCGTTCGTCAAGTCGGCGAACTGTCCCACCGCGAGCTCGGTGCGCATCGCGTCATAGCGCGGCCACACCCGTTGCAGCCGCCGGGGGTCGACGCCGCTGTCCCGCAGCATCTGTTCGGCCCAGATCAGGCACAGATCTCCGAGCAGGATGGCGGCCGACTCGCCGAATCGTCGTGAGGTGCCGGGCAATCCGCGCTCCCGGTGCCACCGCCCCAACTGCAGATGCGCCGACGGACGGCCGCGCCGCACGTCCGAACCGTCCATGACGTCGTCTTGCAGCAGCGCGAACGCGTGCACCAACTCAAAGCTGGCCGCGGCCCGCAACGCGGCCGGGTCGGGCGGCGCACCGCACAGCCACCCCAGGTACATGAACGTCGACCGCAGGCACTTACCGCCGGAGGCGAAGTCGGCCAGGATGTCGCCTGCCGCTTCGATACCCGCCCCGTCCAGTTCGGCGGCCCGTCGCTCGGCGACGAAGTCGGCGACGTGGACCAAAACCATCCGCCGCAGGTTCGACCGCCACTCGCCGAAGTCGGTCCGGCCGAACCACGCCGTCGCCACCGGCGGTGCTGCGGTGGGCGGCGAAAACGACAAAGCTCCCATGTTGCCCAAGCGCTCCCTCCCGAACGGCCTGGAATGCCCGGGCCTGCGCGGCCCCGGCACACGCGGTCATACCCACCGACGAGGCGGACAAACCACTGCGCGAGCCGCCTGGTTTCCGCCCCGCGCCGCCCGGGAGGACATACCACCTCGTTCAATAACTTAAACATTCATTCGATGAAATTCACCCGGGCCGCGCCGGCCTGGAGCGACGACGGCCGGCCTCGCCGCGTCACCCTCGAGAGAACTAAGGCATCGAACCGAAACGCGAACTCGTGCAGCGGTTTAACGGCGGTGAGGTCACGACGCGGCGCCGCGGCTGACCTGGCTCCGCGGCTGTCGGGGACGAGGCAGGTCGGACATGAATCTGAGGCGGGCCCGCAGGATGTCTTCGATGGTTTGAAAGGCTTCCGGTACCGAGTCGGTGGTCGCCAGCCCGTTGTCGTGCACGATGCGCAGCAGTGGCCGCATCGCCGTGCCGGTGACCACGCTGCAGTGCACGCGGGCTTTGCGGAATTCGTCGTTGAGCACCAGCAGCGCCCGAAAGCCCTCGACGCTGACGAAGCGCAGCCGGCTCACATCGAGGACCACGGGGGTCTTGAGCCGGGCGAAGCCGCGGATGGCGTCGGTGAGATCGTGCGCATTCGCGGCATCGACCTCGCCGTCGACGCGCACCACCGTGGCGAGGCAGCGCGCATAAACGTATACGTGTGCCCTGGCGAATTGGGCCATGTGGCGGCAGTGTGCGGGATCATGGTGGTCCGCCGAATGCGCGGAGTGAAGAGCAGCCATTGAAGCGCCTATCGATGGTGGTGAGGAGGGAGTGACCAGTGTTTTACACACCGCTCCCGTTAGAGACGCAGCTGTGAACTCAACCTGACAGCAGCCTAGCGCCGAACGTCCTCGCTCAGGAGCAACGTTTCGTTTTCCGGCCGGTGGGCAACCGCGTCTGGCCGCTGGTGAATCCGGTGGTGAAAGCGCGTTTGGCCGTCCGGCCGCGGGGTATACGCGGGCCAAGTAACAAACGCGTCGAATCCCTTGACGGACGCGAGGGGTGGTGCGGCCCAATGGAAAAGCAAGGCCGCCGCTGGTGCCGGTTAGCGGTTGCGCCCGCTGCCGCGATGATGCTCATCGGCGCGCCGGGATGGGCCACCGCCGACCCCGGCGTCACCGTGTTTCCGGGAATGGAGATTCGTCAGGGCAACACAGTGTGCATGGTCGGAATGGTCGAGCCGCGGCTGCGGGTCGCGCTCACCAGCGGGCAATGTGACGGTGGGCAGTCGATGGTGACCGACCGAGACCGCAACCCGATCGGCGACGTGGTCCTCGGCCGTCGCCAGGTCGACACGGACTCGGCCGCGGACACCTCGATGCTGCCGGTGGAATACGAAGTCATCGCTCTCGCAGGCAATGTCACGGCCTCGGACCTGTTGCCCACGGGACGCCGGCTGCGGTCGACGCCCGGCCTGAGTGCGCAGCCGGGCCTGCCCGTGTGTCAGCTGCGCCGCTCGACGGGCCAACGATGCGGCTCCGTCGGCACGGTCACCAACGGCCGCTTCGCCATCGCCGACATGGTCGTGGACGGTCGTGACTTCGGCGGCCCGGTCTACGCCCTGACCGACGACAACAACGCCGTCATCGTTGGGCTTTACGAGGGCATGTGGAGGTCTGCGCCGCAGTTCGAGACGTGGCAGGCGGTCATGGCCCAGGTCTACATCGACAGCCACTCCTCCAGCGGGCATCAACAACTCCCCGCTCTACGCATGATCAACTGGCACACCACCCCTCGCGTATTTGCGGCACCGTAACTTCCCCGTCGTCACGCGACCCGGGCCGCACCGCGTGTTTCCCCCGACACAGAACGGGAATCCGCCGCCGGTGAACGTTTTAGAACTCGTGGCGGTGCCCTTCCAATGGGGCTCCGCGATCCGGGGCAAGCGGCTCTTTCATCCGACCGGAGTGTTGGCGAGGGGCTTCGTCGAACGCGTCGCCCCGGCGGGTCAGGGCCTGCCGATCCCGTCGTCGGAGATCGTTGCCCGGGTATCCAAGGCCAGCGGCACACCCGGCGCGCTGCCCGACTTCGTCGGCCTGGCCTTCCGGTTGCCGCCCCCGGGGCCGGCGGGAAAGCCCTGGGACATCTTGCTGGTGTCCGCGGGGTCGGGGGTGCTGTCCCGGGCGGTGGCGCTGCGGCCGACCGTGTCGTGGAACGGCCGGACCCTGACCACCCTGATGCCGTTGCATTATCAGAACAACAATTGGTGGCTTCGGGCCCGCACCCCGGGCGACATCGACGGCCTCGGCCTGTCGCTGGACACCTTCCGCAACCGTCTCGAACGCGGCAATATCGAGATCACACTCGACCAAGCCTGCGGCAGAGGCCATTTCACACCATTGGGTCGTTTGACGCTGACCACCGTCATCGACGACGAAGCCCATCACGACGTGTCGTTCGATCCCGTCGTCAACACCGCGCCCGGCCTGAACCTGCACCCGCGCTGGCTCGCCGATCTGCGTGCCCGCGCATATCGGAACAGCCGTGACGGCAGGGACGCCGATGCGTAGCCACGTGAGCGAGAGCGCGTGGGAAGGAGGTAACCGGTGTCCAAGCGCATCGTGATCACCGGCGCCAGTGGCAATGTCGGCACCGCGCTGCTGCGCCGGCTCGCCGAGGACGGCTCCGACTACGAGATCGTCGGAATCACCCGCAGGCGACCGCCTCCGGACGACGTGTACCGGCCCGTCCGCTGGCATGAGCTGGACCTGGCCGACCCGGGCGTGGAGATTCAGTTGCTCAACGTCTTTCGCGGAGCCGACCGCGTGGTTCATCTGGCGTGGGGATTTCAGCCCACCCGCAACAGGCGGTACCTGGACGCCGTCGCCGTCAACGGCAGCACGGCGGTATTGAGCGCGGCACACAACGCCAAAGTTCCTCACCTGCTGCACATGTCGTCGGTGGGGACCTACGCCGCCGGGCGATATGGACAGAAGGTCGATGAGACTTTCTCGACCGCGGGCATCCGTTCCTCCGCCTACAGCAGGGCGAAGTCCGCGGTGGAGCACATGCTCGACGGCTACGAGCGGCACAACCCCGACGGGGTCGGAATCACCCGGATGAGGCCCGGATTCATCATGCAGCGCGACGCTGCGCCGGGCCTGCGCCGCTATACCCTGCCCGCGTACGTGAACCCGCACTGGCTGCGTTGGCTGCCGTTGTTACCGCTGGATCGCTCGCTGAGCGTGTCGATCGTGCACGCGGACGACGTCGCCGACGCGTGCGTCAAGGCGATCGAGGGTTGCGCGCTGGGGGCGTTCAACTTGGCCGCCGAGCCGCCGGTCGGGCGCGACGACGTCGCGCGGGCGGTGCGGGCACGCCCCGTGCACGTGCCGTCGGCGCTGCTCGGCTTGCTGGTGGAGGCGTCGTGGCGGGCGAGGTTGCAGCCCCTGGACCGCGGCTGGCTGGATATGGCGTTTTCGTTGCCGCTGTTGGCCACCGGCCGCGCGCGCACCGTGCTGGGATGGTCGCCGCGCTGGGATGCGGTGGCGGCGCTGGCCGACCTCATCGACGGCTTCCTTCATGAATCGGGGACCCGCAGCCCGGTCCTGCATTCGCGGTCGTTCGCCGAGGCCATCGCGCGCGACGTCCACGAAGGCCCGCTCACGGTCCGGCAAGTGCCCTAGGAGCCCCGCCGTCAAAAACCGCTACCGGTCCGGCAAGGCGTGTTCGACGATGGGGAGCCGTGCGTGCGGCTGCCGCTCGCCGCGCTTGGCCGAGAGATACACCTGCGCGGTCTTGTCGGCCACCGTGTGCCAATCGAAGTCGGACGTGAGGCGTTCGCGGGCGGCATGGGCGCGTTGTTGCGCGGCGCGCGGATCGTCGAGCACCGTGCGGATCGCCGCGGCCAGCCGGGTCACGTCGCGGGGTGGACACGATACGCCGGTCTGACCGTCGATCACCGCCTCGCCCAGACCGCCGATGTTCGACGTCACCAGGGGGGTGCCGGCCGCGGCCGCCTCCAGCGCCACGATGCCGAACGGCTCGTAGTGACTGGGCAGCACCGCGGCGTCGGCGCGATGCAATACGGCCAGCAGCTCGGCGTGTTCGAGGTGGCCGACGAAGCGAATCGCCTTGAGCACCCGGTGTTTACGGGCTTGCTCGATGAGCCAGCCCTGCTGGGTGCCCTCGCCGGCGATGGTCAGTGTGGTTCCCGGGTGGGTGCGCCTGATCCGCGGGAGCGCGGCGATGACGTCGTGCACGCCCTTCTCGTACTCCAGCCGCCCCAGGTAGAGCAGTTCGGCGGGCCCGGTGCGCGGCCGGCGCGCCGCGAACGGCCACCGCGCCGTTTCAATGCCGTTGCAGATCACGGTGATCTCGGCCAGCCCGGGGCCGAACAGTTCGGTGATCTCGTCGGCCATCGATCCCGAACACGTGATCAGCGAATCGGATTCACGCACCAGCCAGGACTCGACCGCGTGCACCTGACGGCTGAGCGCACCGCTGACCCAGCCGGAATGCCGACCGGCCTCGGTCGCGTGGATCGTGGAAACCATTGGCACGTCATAGAATTGGGCCAGCGCGATCGCCGGATGGGCCACCAGCCAGTCGTGGGCGTGCACGACGTCGGGCCGCCACGCGTGGTTGCGGTCCGGTTGCTTGACGGTCAGCCCGGCGCGGACCATGGAATGGCCCATGGCGAGCGTCCAGGCCATCATGTCGGTGCCGAAGGCGAATTCGTGCGGATCCTGCGCGGCCGCGATCACCCGGACGCCCTCGCTGACGTGGTCGGACGACGGATGGCTCCGGGGATCGGTTCCGGTGGGTCGGCGCGACAGCACCACCACGTCGTGGCCTGCGGCCGCCAGCGCGGTGGACAGGTGATGCACGTGCCGGCCGAGCCCGCCGACGACCACCGGCGGGTACTCCCAGGACACCATCAGGATTTTCACGTCGTGACCCACCTCATCGGGGCAGCCGGCGCGCGTCGAGGGAGCCGAACAGTCCGTCGGCTCGGTTCCACCCCTGCGCCAGGCGCTGCGCGGTGTCGCGCCGCCCGGACGCCAGCGCCCCCGCGATCTCACGGGCGGCGTGCGCGTGCAGGTGGGCGCGGTAGCGGGCGTAGTCGGCGGCCGAGTCCTTGCTCACCATGAACGGCCAGTCACTGGAGACGGTGAGCAAGGTTTCGCGCAGGATCTGATCGGCGACGTGGTCGCGGGGGATCGGCCCGTCCAGCGTCGCGGTTTGGGACAGCGCCTTGTCGACGGTGCTCAGCGCGGTGTCGACCACTTCGTTGTTGAGCTGCACCAGGTCGGCGACCTGGTCGCCCGCCCACACCTGCCAGTCCTTGCCCGAACCCCACGAGCTGGGCGGCAGGGCCACCGGCTGACCGACGAAGCCGTCGGCGAGCGCGTCGTTCAGGGTGCCCACCCGCACACCGGCCTCGGGCAAGGCGCGCAGCACCCGCTCCAGCCAGGTCGGGCCCTCGTACCACCAGTGGCCGAACAGTTCGGTGTCGAAGGCGGCGATCACGTGCGCGGGCCGCCCGATGCGCGCGGACTCCGAGAGCAGGCGGTTGCGGACCGTCTCGACGAAGTCCCCGACGTGGACGTCGACCGCGTGGTCGGCGCGCTCGGGGTCGTAGGGCGCCTTGGCGTCCGAGGACACGTTGCGGCCGGTGACCCTGGCCGGCTTCAGGCCGGTGAGGTGGTCATAGGTGTGGAAATCGCGGTAGGCGGCATGCCCGGGGTAGCCCGACTTCGGCGACCACACCCGATAGCTGACCTGCAGGTCGCGGCCGAACGCCACCACGTCGGTGTCGCCGACGGGCCGGCCCAGGGCGGTGTCACCGTGCAGCGACGGGCCGTCGACCATGAAATGCGTGACGCCGGCCGCGGAGTAGTCGTGTTCCAGCCCGGGCGCATACGCGCATTCGGGCGCCCAGATGCCGCTGGGGGTGTGCGCCAGCCGCTGTCCGGCGTCGGCCAGCCCCTCGCGCAGGGCGAACTCGCGCAGCCGGGGCGCGAGCAGCGGTTGGAACGGGTGGGCCAGCGGCCCGCCGAGCAGCTCCACCGTGCCGGCGTCGAGCAGGCCGCGCAGCAGCGGGCTACCGCCGTGCCGCCACAGGGTGGCGAAGTCCTCGAGCGCGCTGTGGGCCTCCGCTTCCTCGCGAATTCCCAAGGCGCGCAACGCTTCCGGTGTGCAGGACTGATAGCCGGCCGACTTCGACCGGGGAATCGACCGCACGCTGGCCGCCTCGGTCGCGCGCAGCCGCCAGTTCGCCAGCCAATGATGCATGCCGCCAAGGCAATACGGGTCGTCGAGTTGGGCGTTCACCACCGGTGTGACGCCGAGCGTGATCAGCCCCCGGCGATCCTCGCCCGCCAGCGTGTTCAGCACGCGCATCAGCGGCAGGTAGGCCGCCGCCCAAGATTGATAAAGCCATTCCTCACCGACCGGCCAGCGGCCGTGGTGGGCCAGCCAGGGGAGGTGGGTGTGCAAAACCAGGGTAAACAGGCCGGGGACCCGGTCTTGCGTTGAGGTCACGGCGCTACCGCGATCGCGATCAGGTCGAGACTGTCGTCGATGTGCCGGCCGGTCGCCGCCCCGGATCCGCTCTCTATCAGCTCGAAGTCATCCGTGGTGACCGCGGCGACGTCCGCCGCCAGGTCGGGTGGCCACGGCGCGTCGGTTACCGCGCGCGCGATTTGCGCGTCGATGATCGAGCCGCCGTGCCGGGCATCCATCTCCCGCAGCCGCGGACCGTGGAACAGGCCGCTGATCGACACGTCGGAGAAACCCCCGCCGACGAGGAGCTCGGCCAGCTCGCCGGCGTTGAGTTCGCGGGTGTGGAACGGGTTGATCGGGGTGTCGCGCCCGGGTGAGAACGTGATCCGGTTCGGCGTGGACATCATCAGCAGCCCCGACGGGCGCAGCACCCGCGCGCACTCGACGACGAATTGTGTTTGGTCCCACAGATGCTCGATCACCTGGAAGTTGACCACAATGTCGACCGAGGAATCGGGCAGCGGCAGCTGCGCGAGGTTCGCCTGCATGACGTCCACCCGTGGGTAGCGGGAGCGGACGTGGGCCACGGCGGACTCGTCGTAGTCCACGGCGATGACGCGGCGGGCGACACCGGCGATCAGATCGGCGCCGTATCCCTCGCCGCAGCCCGCCTCGAGCACCTCGCGGCCCACGCAACGCTCGGCCAGCCGCTGATAGACGACCTCGTGGCGGCGGAACCAGTAGTTTTCGATGTCCAGCCCCGGGATGGTGCGCTCGCCCGTCAGCGTCAACATCGCGTCGCCCGCCGACGCGGAATCGCCGGGGGCGCGCGGGGGGACGTCAGGGACCAGTGCGCTCATTGCATAGGCAGGCTAACGCGAAGTGTCGGATTCGCGAACCACGAAAGTGGGTGGCCCCGCTTCTCAGGCGGCGGACGGGCTGCACGAACCTGCCGCCCGGCGACGATCCCGTCCGGGACAGCGGACGGGGGAGGAGCGGGCAATATGGCCTGAGCCACCAGCTATGGTGTGAAGGCATACCGCACAAAGTTACCGGGTAGTAACACGGCTGTGCGTTGCGAAAAACGCGTACCGAGGTCTCGCAGTCGATCGCTGCGGACCCCTTCGAGGAGGACGAACCACACTCATGACGAACATCGTGGTCCTGATTAAGCAGGTCCCAGACACCTGGTCAGAGCGCAAGCTGACAGACGGCGATTACACGCTGGACCGCGAGGCTGCAGACGCCGTGCTCGATGAGATCAACGAGCGCGCGGTAGAAGAGGCCCTGCAGATCCGGGAGAAGGAAGCCGCCGACGGCGTCGAGGGATCGGTCACCGTGCTGACCGCGGGTCCCGAGCGCGCCACCGAAGCGATCCGCAAGGCGCTGTCGATGGGCGCCGACAAGGCCGTCCACCTCAAGGACGACGGCCTGCACGGCTCCGACGTGGTGCAGACCGGGTGGGCCCTGGCCCGCGCGCTGGGCACCATCGAGGGCACCGAGCTGGTGATCGCCGGCAACGAGGCCACCGACGGCACCGGCGGGGCGGTGCCGGCCATCATCGCCGAGTACCTGGGCCTGCCGCAGCTCACCCACCTGCGCAAGCTGTCCATCGAGGGCGGCAAGGTCACCGGTGAGCGCGAGACCGACGACGGCGTCTTCAACCTCGAGGCCACGCTGCCTGCCGTGGTCAGCGTCACGGAGAAGATCAACGAGCCGCGCTTCCCGTCCTTCAAGGGCATCATGGCCGCCAAGAAGAAAGAGGTCACGGTGCTGACCCTGGCCGAGATCGGTGTCGAGAGCGACGAGGTCGGGCTGGCCAACGCCGGATCCACCGTGCTGTCGTCGACGCCGAAGCCGCCGAAGACCGCGGGTGAGAAGGTCACCGACGAGGGCGAGGGCGGCAACCAGGTCGCCCAGTACCTGGTCGGCCAGAAAATCATCTAGTCGAGCACCCCATCGAAGACCATTCCTGAGACGAGAAGAGCGATATAACCATGGCTGAAGTATTGGTGCTCGTGGAGCACGCGGAAGGTGCGCTGAAGAAGGTCACCTCCGAATTGATCACCGCCGCCCGCGCGCTGGGCGAGCCCTCCGCCGTCGTGGTCGGGGCGCCGGGAACGGCCGCCCCGCTGGCCGACGGGCTGAAGGAGGCCGGCGCCGCCAAGATCTACGTCGCCGAGTCCGACGACGCGGACAACTACCTGATCACCCCGGTGGTCGACGTGCTGGCCGCGCTCGCCGAATCGAACGCGCCCGCGGCGGTGCTGCTGGCCGCCAGCGCCGACGGCAAGGAGATCGCCGGCCGGCTCGCCGCCCGGATCGGATCCGGTCTGCTGGTCGACGTGGTCGAGGTCAAGGAAGGCCCCAAGGCCGTCCACTCCATCTTCGGTGGCGCGTTCACCGTCGAGGCGCAGGCCAACGGCGACACCCCGGTGATCACCCTGCGCGCCGGCGCCGTCGACGCCGAGCCGTCCGCCGGTGCGGGCGAGCAGGTCACCGTCGAGGTCCCGGCCCCCGCCGAGAACGCCACCAAGATCACCGCCCGCGAGCCCGCGGTCGCCGGTGACCGGCCCGAGTTGTCCGAGGCCACCATCGTGGTGTCCGGCGGTCGCGGCGTGGGCAGCGCCGAGAACTTCAGCGTGGTCGAGGCCCTGGCCGACTCACTGGGTGCGGCCGTCGGCGCGTCGCGTGCCGCCGTCGACTCCGGCTACTACCCGGGCCAGTTCCAGGTGGGCCAGACGGGCAAGACGGTCTCGCCCCAGCTCTACATCGCGCTGGGCATCTCCGGCGCCATCCAGCACCGCGCGGGGATGCAGACCTCCAAGACCATCGTCGCGGTCAACAAGGACGAAGAGGCACCCATCTTCGAGATCGCCGACTACGGCGTGGTGGGCGACCTGTTCAAGGTCGCTCCGCAGCTGACCGACGCGATCAAGGCACGCAAGGGCTGAGTTTCTCGGCCTCGAAGAGCCCCCGGCGCGGCGGTGCCGGGGGCTTTTTCGGCCCACCCGCAAACCCCGTGCGTCACAAGGGCCCCACCAGTGCCTAGCGGAGGGATGGGCCGTCGTACCCACCTCCGAGCGACAACGGCAGACGGGCTCGGTCATTTCGTCATCTGACGTGCACCGACACGTCACAGCGTCGATGCCGACCAGCTCACCGGCTACGCCACGTTGTGTCTCATGAGCATCGCTTCCGTCCTCATCCCCGCCGACAAGCCGGGTAGCGCGGCCACCGCACCGCGGTACTCCCTGTTGCTGTCCACCGACCCCGACATGATCGAGGCGGCGCAGCGACTCCGGTACGACGTCTTCACCAGCACACCGGGCTTCGCCGTGCCGCCGGACGACGGCCACGGCTCGGACCGGCGCGACGAGGACCGCTTCGACGAGTTCTGCGACCACCTGCTGGTCCGCGACGACAACACCGGCGAGCTGGTGGGTTGCTACCGCATGCTGGCGCCGGCGGGCGCCATCGCGGCCGGCGGGCTGTACACCGCCACCGAATTCGACATCCGGGCCTTCGACTCGCTGCGGCCGTCCCTGGTGGAGATGGGGCGCGCCGTGGTGCGCGACGGGCACCGCAACGGCGGCGTGGTGCTGCTGATGTGGGCCGGCATCCTGGCGTACCTGGACCGCTACGGCTACGACCACGTCACCGGATGCGTGTCGGTGCCCATCGGCGGCGAGCCCGACGACCAGCCCCCGGGCAGCCGGCTGCGCGGCGTCCGCGACGTCATCCTGGCCCGCCACGGGGCGCCGCCGCGGTACCGGGTGCGGCCACACCGTCCCGTCCTCGTCGACGGGACGGCCCTCGACGACATCCCACCGCCCGCGCGGACGTCGGTCCCGGCGCTGATGCGCGGTTACCTGCGGCTGGGCGCCCAGGTGTGTGGGGAACCCGCGCACGACCCGGATTTCGGTGTCGGGGACTTCTGCGTGCTGCTGGGCAAACAGCACGCCGACACCCGATACCTGAAGCGACTCCGATCGGTGTCGGCCGCCTCCGGGCTGACCAGCGCAGCGGCGGCCGGGTACCGATGAGCGCCGGCGCCGGGCATGCCTGGCTGCCGCGCGCGTCGTGCGACGCCGGCTGCGTGGGTGCCGGCGACGCGGTGGGCGCCCGGCCGCTGCGGGTGGCGCTTCGCGTTCTGCTGGCGCTGCTGCTGGCGCCGGGGCTGCCGCTGCTGGCCGTGCCGCTGCCGGGTCGCACCCGCGTGCAGCGCCTCTATTGCCGGTCGGTGCTGCGCTGTTTCGGTGTCCGGATAGCGGTGTCGGGCAACCCGATTCGTAACCTGCGCGGCGTGCTGGTGGTCAGCCCACACATGTCGTGGCTCGACGTCTTCGCCATCGGCTCGGTGTTGCCGGGGTCGTTCGTCGCCCGCGCCGACATGTTCAGCGGGCCGGCGACCGGGATCGTGGCGCGCATGTGCCAGGTCATCCCGATCGAGCGGTCCAGTTTGCGGCGGCTGCCCGGTGTGGTGGACGCCGTCGCCCGCCGGTTGCGCGCCGGCCAGACGGTCGTGGCGTTTCCGGAGGGCACCACCTGGTGTGGTTCGTCCGGCGACGATGCCGGCCGGGACGCGGCCGGAGGAGAAGCCGGACCCTCCCACCGAGGCCGGGGGTCCTTCTACCCGGCCATGTTCCAGGCCGCGATCGATGCCGGCCGGCCGGTGCAGCCCGTGCGGCTGACCTACCATCACGGCGACGGCACCCCGTCGACGGTGCCGGCCTTCGTCGGCGACGAGACGCTGCCGGGCTCGATCCGCCGGCTGCTCGCCCAGCGCCGAACGCTGGCGCAGGTGCACGTCGAGTCGCTGCAGCTCCCGGGGACCGATCGGCGCGCGCTGGCGGGCCGCTGCCAGTCGGCGGTGGGCGCCGGGACGGCCCGGTGCGCTGGTCACGGGCACGTGCTGGTGGCCTGAGCCCACCGGCGGGCCGGTATCGTGGGTCGCGTCATGGTCTATTTGGATCACGCCGCCACCACCCCGATGCACCCCGCCGCCGTCGAGGCGATGACGGCTGCGCTGGGCACGGTGGGCAACGCCTCCTCGCTGCACACCAGCGGCCGGGCGGCGCGGCGCCGCATCGAGGAATCCCGTGAACTGATCGCCGACAGGCTAGGGGCCCGTCCCTCGGAGGTCATCTTCACCGCGGGCGGCACCGAGAGCGACAACCTGGCCGTCAAGGGCATCTACTGGGCCCGGCGCGACGCCGAGCCGCGGCACCGGCGCATCGTCACCAGTGAGGTCGAACACCACGCCGTGCTGGACTCGGTCAATTGGCTCGTCGAGCACGAAGGCGCCGAGGTGACGTGGCTGCCCGCCGCGGCCGACGGCTCGGTGTCGGCGGCGGCGCTGCGCGAGGTGCTCACCCGCCACGACGATGTCGCGCTGGTCTCCGTCATGTGGGCCAACAACGAGGTCGGCACGGTGCTGCCCACCGCCGAACTCGCCGCCGTCGCAGCCGAATTCGACGTGCCCATGCACAGTGACGCCATCCAGGCGGTGGGGCAGCTGCCCGTCGACTTCGCCGCGAGCGGGTTGTCGGCGATGAGCGTGACCGCGCACAAGTTCGGCGGTCCCGCCGCCGTGGGCGCGCTGCTGCTGCGCCGCGACGTCGCGTGCGTGCCGCTCGCACACGGCGGCGGCCAGGAGCGCGACATCCGTTCGGGGACGGCCGATGTGGCCGGTGCGGTCGGAATGGCCGCGGCGGCCAAGGTCTCGGTCGACGGGCTCGAGGTCAACAGCGCCCGGCTGCGGGCGCTGCGGGACCGGCTGATCGACGGCGTGCTGGGCGGCATCGAGGACGTCACCCTCAACGGCGCCCGCGACCCGCTGCGCCTCCCCGGCAACGCGCACTTCACGTTCCGCGGTTGCGAGGGCGATGCGCTGTTGATGCTCCTGGACGCCAACGGAATCGAGTGCTCGACCGGTTCGGCGTGCAC
This sequence comes from Mycobacterium sp. NTMscope_MAC_12, assembly GCF_976985675.1. Lineage (NCBI taxonomy): Bacteria > Bacillati > Actinomycetota > Actinomycetes > Mycobacteriales > Mycobacteriaceae > Mycobacterium > Mycobacterium sp. NTMscope_MAC_12. The sequence goes on along the minus strand of NZ_CDRJYY010000001.1, from coordinate 3,838,196 downwards.
CGCCGGCGTCGCGCAGCCGTCGCATGTGCTGATCGCCATGGGCGCCGACCCGGCCAGCGCCCGCGGATCGTTGCGACTCTCCTTGGGGCACACCAGCGTTGACGCCGACGTCGATGCGGTGCTGCGGGTGCTGCCCGGGGCGGTGGACCGCGCGCGGCGGGCGGCGCTGGCCGCCGCGGGGGCGTCCTAAGTGAAAGTGCTGGCCGCCATGAGCGGTGGCGTCGACTCGTCGGTCGCCGCCGCCCGGATGGTCGACGCCGGACACGAGGTGGTGGGCGTGCACCTGGCGCTGTCGTCCTCGCCCGGCACGCTGCGCACCGGCTCGCGGGGCTGCTGCTCGAAGGAGGACGCCTCGGATGCGCGCCGGGTCGCCGACGTGCTCGGAATACCGTTCTACGTCTGGGATTTCGCGGAGAAATTCCAGGAGGACGTCATCGACGAGTTCGTGTCGTCCTATGCGCGCGGCGAGACCCCCAACCCGTGCGTGGTGTGCAATCAGAAGATCAAATTCTCGGCGCTGTCGGCGAAAGCCGTAGCGCTCGGGTTCGACGCGGTGGTCACCGGTCACTACGCCCGGCTTTCCGGCGGACGGCTGCGCCGCGCCGTGGACCACGACAAGGACCAGTCCTATGTGCTGGCCGTGCTCAGCGCCGAGCAGCTGCGCCACGCGGCGTTCCCGATCGGGGACACCCCCAAGCCGCAGATCCGCGCCGAAGCCGCGCGGCGCGGGCTGGCCGTCGCCGAAAAGCCGGACAGTCACGACATCTGCTTCATCCCGTCGGGCGACACCCGGGCCTTTCTGGGCGCGCGCATCGGGGTTCGCCCCGGCGCCGTGGTCAACGCGGAGGGGGCGGTGCTCGCCGAGCACGACGGGGTGCACGGTTTCACCATCGGCCAGCGCAAAGGGCTGGGCATCGCCGGGCCCGGCCCCGACGGACGACCCCGCTACGTGACGGCAATCGACGCCGAGACCGCGACCGTGCGGGTGGGGGAGGCGGCCGATCTCGATGTTCGCGAATTGGTCGGGCGCGCACCGGTATTCACCTCGGGTGTGGCGCCGTCGGGTCCCATCGAGTGCGCGGTTCAGGTGCGCGCGCACGGTGAAACGGCCGACGCCGTGGCCGAACTCGTCGACGACGAACTCGTCGTGCGGTTGCGCGTCCCGCTGCGCGGCGTCGCGCCGGGCCAGACTCTGGTGCTGTACCGGCCCGACCCCGACGGGGACGAGGTGCTCGGCAGCGCCGTCATCGCCGCAACGTCGCGTTGATCGGCTGCTAACGCGGGACGTTCGCGGCGATGTTCGTCATCACGATGTCGGACACCGATTGGGCGAAGCCGCAGAAGGTGACTTCCAGCATCGCCACCGACAGGATCCGATAGTCGCGGCCGCAGCCACCGGGCCGCAGGTGCAGCGAGGTGCCGTCGGCGTTCCAGTCGCCGACATAGAGCTGCCCGCCCGAGCCGTTCGCGCAGTCCCCGACGGTGCCCACCAGGGCGTTGAAGGCGCTGCGCGCGGTGTCTGCATCGCGATAGGCCGCGGCGCCCTCCGAGATCAACGCGCCGTCGGGCGGGTCCTGAAAGGTCGTCTTGTGAAACGCCGCGAGGTCGTGCCCGAAGGTCGCCGTCTCGTCGTAGATGAACCGGCACTCCCGCGGCGCGGTCTCGGCCAGCGCGTCGATGTTCACCGGGCTGGTGCCGTCCATCGAGGGAATGATGGTCAAATGCTCACCGGCGCCGGTGATCGCACGCATCCGCGACTGGTCCAGCAGGATCGTGTCGACGTCGACCCCCTGAACCACCCTGCGGTTGGCGTCGGGCCCCGCCAGGGCGGCGCCGTCCACCACCCGGGTGCACGACACCGCCAGCAGCGCCGCCCCGCACCACAGCAGTAGCCTCGCCCACTTCGTCTTCTGCGACACCGTTTTTGCACCCCTCTGGCGTTGAACCTACCCGCGCCGCCGCTCGGCACACAGCCCCTGCCGACGGGTGGCCCAGGTGCCGTCGAATACGGTTGGCCGGTGAGTGTTTTCGCGGGGCCCAGCGGTGTCGGTTCCTGGCCCGGCATCGCCGCGCGCGAGGCCGCCGCCGTGGTCGTCGGCGAATTGGCCGGCGCGCTGTCCCACATCGTCGAGCTGCCCGCCCGCGGCGTGGGCGCCGACATGTTGGGCCGGGCCGGCGCGCTGCTGGTCGACGTCGCCATCGACACGGCGCCGCGCGGCTACCGCCTTACCGCCCGGCCGGGCGCGGTGACCCGCCGCGCCATCAGCCTTCTCGACGAGGACATGGACGCGTTGGAGGAGGCGTGGGAGACCGCCGGCCTGCGCAACGCCGGCCACGTGGTCAAGGTGCAGGCGCCGGGCCCCATCACGCTGGCCGCCGAGGTCGAGCTGGCCAACGGCCACCGCGCGATCACCGACCCCGGGGCGCTGCGCGACCTGACGGTGTCGCTGGCCGAAGGCGTGGCCGCGCATCGTGCGCAGCTGTCCCGGCGCCTCGAGACGCCGGTGGTGGTTCAGTTCGACGAGCCGTCGCTGCCACCAGCGCTGGGCGGAGGGCTGAGAGGGGTGACCGCGCTCAGCCCGGTGGCCCCGCTCGACGAGGCGGTGGCCGGCGGCCTGCTCGACGCCTGCGCCGAGACGGTGGGCGGCGAGGTGCTGCTGCACTGCTGCGCACCCGGCCTGCCCTGGGAGCTGTTGCAGCGCAGCATGTTCGGCGCGATATCGGTCGACGCGGGCACGTTGAGCGCGGCGGACCTCGACGGCATCGCCGCATTCGTCGAGTCGGACCGCGCCGTCATGTTGGGCGTCGTCGCGACCAAGACCCCGCCGCGCCGGCCGTCGGCGGAGGAGGTCGCCGCCGCGGTGGTCGCGGTGACCGATCGCCTCGGCTTCGCCCGCTCGGCGCTGCGCGAACGCATCGGCGTCACCCCGGCCTGTGGTCTGGCCGGCGCCACGCCCGAATGGGCCCGCACCGCGATCGAGCTCGCCCGCAAGGCCGCCCGGATGTTCGCCGAGGATCCCGACGCCATCCAATAGGCAACCGAGGGGTTGCGCTTCTTACCGCGCCGTGCTGAACTAATAGGCAACCAGGAGGTTGCATATGAAGATCGAGAAGCAGGTGGTGCTGCGCGCGCCGCTGGAGCGGGTGTGGCGGGCCATCAGCGACGCCGAGGAATTCGGCCGCTGGTTCGGGGTGCGCTTCGACGGGCCGTTCGTCGCCGGGACATCGGTGACCGCGGCGATCAGCCCGACCACCGTCGACGGCGAGGTCGCCAAGCGCCAACAGTCGCACGCGGGCGTGACGAGCACCTGGCAGATCGTCGCCGTCGAGCCGCGGCGGCGGTTCGCCTACCGCTGGCATCCCTTCGCCATCGACCCGGAGGTCGACTATGAGGGCGAGCCGACCACGCTGGTCGAGTTCACCCTCGCCGAGCGGTCCGACGGCGTGCTGCTGACCATCACCGAATCCGGTTTCGAGGCCATTCCGGAGGCCCGCCGCGGCGCGTCGTTCGAGGCGAACGGCGAAGGCTGGGCGATCCAGACCACGCTGGTGCGCAAGTACATCGAGGGCGTTCGGGTATGAGCGGACGAGTCGCCGTCGGCGCCCCGATCTTCGGTGCGCTCGGTGACCCGAACCGGCTGCGCATCATCGTGCGGCTCTGCGATCAGGGCCCGAGCTCGACGTCGCAGGTCACCAGCGTCGTCCCGGTCACCCGGCAGGCGGCGAGCAAGCACCTGCAGCTGTTGGAGTCGGTCGGACTGGTCACCAGCAGCCGGCGGGGGCGCGAGCGCGTGTGGACGGTGCAGACCGGGCCGTTGGCGTCGGCCAGCGACTACCTCGACCAGTTGTCCCGCAGGTGGGATGCGGCCCTGGAGCGGTTGCGGTCCTTCGTGGAAGACGGAGTGGAGGATTGAGTCGAGCGCGCCGGGTTTTGCGTCGGTGTCCTCGGATAGCCTGCCAAGGTGAGCTCAGCAGAAGCTGATTCGGTAGCGCCCGAGGTTCGGCGGCAGTGGCAGGACCTGGCCGAATCGGTCCGTGAACACCAGTTCCGCTACTACATCAAGGACGCGCCGATCATCTCGGACGCCGAATTCGACACGATGTTCAACGAGCTCCTCGCGCTGGAGGAGCGCCACCCGGAGCTGCGGGTCGCCGATTCGCCGACCCAGCTGGTCGGCGGGGCGGGCTTCGCCACCGACTTCGCCGAGGCGCAGCACCTGGAACGGATGCTGAGCCTCGACGACGTGTTCGACCGCGACGAGCTGGTGGCCTGGAGCAATCGCGTCGAGAACGAGGTCGGCAAGGAACCGCATTACCTGTGCGAACTCAAGATCGACGGGGTGGCGCTGTCGCTGGTGTACCGCGACGGCCGGTTGGAACGCGCCGCGACCCGCGGCGACGGCCGGGTCGGCGAGGACGTGACGCTCAACGCGCGCACCATCGACGACGTGCCCGAGCGGCTGTCCGCCGACAAGGACTTCCCGACGCCGGACCTGCTGGAGGTGCGCGGCGAGGTGTTCTTCCTGCTCGCCGATTTCGAGGCGCTCAACGCCAGCCTGGTCGAGGACGGTAAGGCGCCGTTTGCCAACCCGCGCAACAGCGCCGCCGGGTCGCTGCGCCAGAAGAATCCCGCCGTCACCGCCCGGCGCAAGCTGCGGATGATCTGCCACGGCATCGGCCGCACCGAAGGGTTCGCCCCGAAGACCCAGCACGAGGCCTACGCCGCGCTGAAGGCGTGGGGGCTGCCGGTGGCCGAGCAAACGGCACGCGTGCGCGGCCTGGCCGCGGTGGAGGAGCGGATCGGCTACTGGGGTGAGCACCGCTACGAGCTCGAGCACGAGATCGACGGCGTGGTGGTCAAAGTCGACGATGTCGCGTTGCAGCGCCGGCTCGGGACCACGTCGCGCGCGCCGCGCTGGGCCGTCGCCTACAAGTACCCGCCCCAGGAGGCGCAGACCAAGCTGCTCGACATCCGCGTCAACGTCGGGCGCACCGGGCGCGTCACGCCGTTTGCGTTCATGACGCCGGTGAAGGTGGCCGGGTCGACGGTCGGGCTGGCCACCCTGCACAACGCCGCGGAGGTCAAGCGCAAGGGCGTGCTGATCGGCGACACCGTGATGATCCGCAAAGCCGGCGACGTGATCCCGGAGGTGCTGGGGCCCGTCGTCGACCTGCGCGACGGCTCCGAGCGCGAATTCGATATGCCCACAACGTGTCCCGAGTGCGGCACCCCGCTGGCACCGGCCAAGGAGGGCGACGCCGACATCCGCTGCCCGAACGCGCGGTCCTGTCCGGCGCAGCTGCGGGAGCGGGTCTTTCACGTCGCGGGTCGCGGGGCGTTCGACATCGAGGGGCTCGGCTACGAGGCCGCCGTCGCGCTGCTGAAGGCAGACGTGATCGCCGACGAGGGCGACCTGTTCACGCTGACCGAGGACGACCTGTTGCGCACCGAGCTGTTCCGGACGAAGGCGGGCGCCCTGTCCGCCAACGGCAGACGGCTGCTCGACAACCTCGACAAGGCCAAAAAGGTTGCGCTGTGGCGGGTTTTGGTGGCGTTGTCGATCCGGCATGTCGGGCCGACGGCGGCGCGCGCCCTGGCGACCGAGTTCGGCGATCTGGACGCCATCATGTCGGCCTCCACCGAGCGGCTCGCGGCGGTCGAGGGGGTGGGCCCGACGATCGCCGCGGCACTCACCGAATGGTTCACCGTCGACTGGCACCGCGCGATCGTCGACAAGTGGCGTGCCGCCGGCGTGCGGATGGCCGACGAACGCGACACCAGCGTGCCCCGCACCCTGGAGGGGCTGACCGTGGTGGTCACCGGGTCGCTCGCCGGCTTTTCACGCGACGACGCCAAGGAGGCGATTCTGGCGCGCGGGGGCAAGGCCTCCGGGTCGGTGTCGAAGAAGACCGACTACGTCGTGGCCGGCGATTCGCCGGGTTCGAAGTACGACAAGGCCGTTGAGCTGGGGGTGCCCGTCCTCGACGAGGACGGCTTCCGGCAGCTGCTGGCCGACGGTCCGCCGGAAACGCCGGCGGAATAAGCCGATGAGCGGTCGGTACGGCGATTCCACCCGCAGCCTCAAAGCCGTGAATTATCAAGCGGTTTCGGGTCAGCCGGTCGCACCGCAGCCGGTGTTCGCCGCCACCTATCACCTTTCAGGCGACGAAACCCTGGACAGCTACGGTCGCAGCTCCAATCCGACGTGGCGACAACTGGAGTCGGCGCTCGCCGAGCTGGAGGGCGCGGCGGGCGCTCGGGTGTTCGGCTCGGGGATGGCCGCCATCAGCGCGGTGCTGCGGGCCTTGGCGCCGCCGGGGTCGACGGTGGTGGTGCCGGCCGACGGCTATTACCAGGTGCGCCGCCACGCCACCGAGGACCTGGCGCCCGCGGGGGTGACCGTCATCGCCGCGTCCAGCTCGCAGATCTATGACGCCGCCGCCGAAGCCGACGTGGTGCTGGCCGAGACCCCCACCAATCCGGCCCTCGACGTGATCGACCTGCACCGGCTGGCCACCATCTGCCACGGTCACGGCGCACGCCTGGTCGTCGACAACACCGCCGCCACGCCTTTGGGTCAGCAGCCGCTGTCGTTGGGCGCCGACGCGGTGGTGGCCAGCGCCACCAAGGCCCTGTCCGGTCACAGCGACCTGCTGGCCGGCTATGTCGCGACCAGTCAGCCCGAGTTACTCGCCGCCGCCGAGCGCCAACGACTGCTCGCCGGCGCCGTCCTGGGCGGGTTCGAAGCGTGGCTTCTGTTGCGCAGCCTGGAAACTGCGGGACTGCGCTTCGAGCGCCAGTGCCAGAACGCCCGGGCGGTGGCGACGATGCTGGCCCGCCACCCGGCGGCGCGCGCCGTGCGCTATCCGGGGTTGGCGGAAGATCCGGCGCATCATGTCGCCATGGCGCAGATGCGCCGATTCGGGGGCCTGCTCACGGTCGAATTGGCCGACGCCGCCGCGGTCCACGCCCTCGTCGACGCCAGCGAGCTGCTGATCGCCGCCACCAGCTTCGGGGGCCTGCACACGTCGGTGGATCGGCGGGCTCGGTGGGGCGACGCGGTCGCCGACGGATTCGCGCGCATTTCGTTGGGCATCGAGGACACCGACGACCTCGTCGCCGACATCGAACGCGCGCTCATGAGCTCCCGATAACGGACATATACATGCCGCACCGCGCGGGCGGCTCTATCGTGGGTTCTATGACCCAGACGGCCGAGGAGTGCGAGCAGGCATCGCCGTGGTCGCCGCGCGAGGCCGAGATCCTGGCGGTGACCCTGCGGCTGCTGCAGGAACACGGCTATGACCAGCTGGCAGTGGAAGCGGTGGCCAACGCCGCCCGCGCCAGCAAGGCCACGGTCTACCGGCGCTGGCCGTCCAAAGCCGAACTGGTGCTGGCCGCCTTCATCGAAGGGGTCCGCCAGGTGGCCGTCCCGCCGAATACGGGCACGTTGCGCGGCGACCTGCTGAGCCTGGGGGAGACCATCGCGGTGGAATGCGGGCAGCACGCCAGCACCATCCGTGCGGTAATGGTCGAGGTGTCGCGCCACCCCGCGCTCAAGGACGCCCTGCAGCATCAATTCCTCGACCAGCGCAAAGCGATGATTCAGCACGTGCTGCGTCAGGCCGTCAACCGGGGTGAGATCACTGCAGACGTCATCACCGACGAACTCTGGGACTTGTTGCCCGGCTACCTCATCTTCCGGTCGATCATCCCCGGTCGGCCGCCCACCCGTCACACCGTGCAGGCGTTTGTGGACGGGTTCCTGATCCCGGGCCTGACCGCGCAGCCCCGCGCCTAGGGCGCGAACCGCCAACGCGTCGCCCCGTGGGGCTCGGCGGTTGCGACACCGACAGCGCCCGGGCCACGAATCGGTACAAATACCACGGCGGCGGCCCTGCGCTCTGGGCGCTGTACGGGGCGGTGACGGCGTCGCCGTCGCGTTCGCACGGCCAGCCGGAGTCGCGATACAGCGCCGTGACCTCGTCGAGTTCGCGCCCGTCGGTGGTCCGGTGGGCTGCGCCGTCGAGCACCAGGTCGACTCCGGGAAGTCGGAACGACAGGGTGCAGGCCGGATTGGCGGCCAGGTTGCGGGATTTCAGCGTCGCAGGGCCGCTGGTGAAATAGAGGTGGCCGCCGTGTTCGATCGAGCCGATACCCGCCGAGTGCGGGCTGCCGTCCGGCCGGACGGTCCCCAGAAATTGTGGCGTCTCCTCGGACGGCAGGGCCTTCATCGCGTCAAGGGCCCTGGCCCACGGCAGCTCGGCGTCGCCGTAGATGTTCAGGTCGGTTGCCGAAATCGGTTCGGGCAGCATTGTTACTCCTCGCACGTCGATTGCTCGTACGGACACTGACCGGTGACGGCACCGGAATTCATCGCCCGGCATAACCAAGGGGAAAGTTCCTCTTGTAGAGTACGGTCCCGTACCGTACTGTCATAGCTGTCGATCACGCTTATGGACGTTGGCAGCCGCGCCCGGCTTGGGCGCGACCCTGTCACCCGATATTCGAAAGGCTAACGGGTGAAAGGCTTTTCGATGGCATCCCTGGTCAAGCGAGGGTGGATGGTGATCGTCTCCGTGCTCGTCGTCGCCCTCGCGGGATTCGGGATCTATCGGCTGCACGGCATCTTCGGCTCGCACAACACCACGTCGGCCAACAGCGGCCTGGCGGGCGAGATCGTCCCGTTCAACCCCAAGCAGGTGGTCCTCGAAGTCTTCGGCGCCCCGGGCGCGGTGGCCACCATCAACTACCTGGACGTCAACGCCCAGCCGCAACAAGTCAAAGACGCCCCGTTGCCGTGGTCGTTCACCATCACCACCACGGAGCCCGCCGTGATCGGCAACGTCGTGGCGCAGGGCAACGGGGACACCCTCGGTTGCCGCATCACCGTCAACGGTGAAGTGAAAGACCAACGCACGGTTCACAAAGTCGACGCCTACACCTTCTGTCTGGATAAATCTGGATGAGCAACGATCAACAGCCGCGGTCCAGTGTGCCGCGCACCATCCGCCGGCTCGCGCTGCCGATCCTGCTGTTCTGGGTGGGATTGGCCGCCCTCACGAACATCGCGGTGCCGCAACTGGAAGACGTGGGGAAAACCCACAATGTGGCGCTGAACTCGCCCGACGCCCCGTCGCTCAAGGCGATCAAGCGTATCGGTGAAAAATTCCACGAGTTCGACACCGACAGCTCGGCCATGATCGTGCTGGAAGGTGACAAGCCGCTCGGCGCGGACGCGCACCGCTTTTACGACGAGATGATCCGCAGGATCGAGCGGGACAAGAAACACGTCCAACATGTCCAGGATTACTGGGGCGACACTCTCACCGCGGCGGGATCGCAGAGCAGCGACGGCAAGGCGGCTTATGTTCAGGTGAACCTTGCCGGCAACCAAGGCTCGGCGTTGGCCAACGAGGGCGTCGGCGCCATCCGCGACATCGTCGAGCACATGAAGCCGCCGCCCGGCGTCAAGACCTACGTGACGGGCGCGGCGCCGCTGATCTCCGATCAGTTCGACGTCGGTAGCAAGGGGACCGCCAAGGTCACCGGGATTACCGTCGGGGTGATCGCGGTGATGTTGTTCTTCGTCTACCGCTCGGTGCTCACCACGTTGTTGGTGCTCGCCACCGTCTTGATCGAAATGTCAGCCGCCCGAGGCCTTGTCGCGTTCCTGGGGAACGCCGGGGTCATTGGGTTGTCGACCTATGCGACGAACCTGCTGACACTCTTGGTGATCGCCGCCGGAACCGACTACGCGATATTTTTCGTGGGTCGCTATCAAGAAGCGCGCGGATCCGGTGAGGATCGCGAAACCGCCTTCTACACGATGTATCACGGCACGACGCATATCGTGCTGGGTTCGGGGCTCACCGTTGCGGGAGCGGTGGCCTGCCTGAGCTTCACCCGGCTGCCCTACTTCCAAAGTCTCGGTATCCCAGCCGCATTGGGCATCCTCGTCGCGCTGTTCGCCGCGCTCACCCTGGGCCCGGCCATCCTCACCCTGGGCGCCAAGGTGGGTATTTTCGACCCCAAGCGGGCGATACGGACGCGAGGATGGCGGCGCATCGGCACCGCCATCGTTCGGTGGCCCGGCGCGGTTCTGGCGTCGGCGTGCGCGCTGGCCCTGGTCGGGCTGATCGCCCTGCCCGGGTACAAGACGAGTTACGACACCCGGCCCTACATGCCCGCGAGCGCACCGGCCAACATCGGTTACACCGCCGCCGAGAAGCATTTCTCGCGGGCCCGGCTGGAGCCCGAATTGCTGATGGTCGAAACGGATCACGACATGCGTAACCCCGAGAGCATGCTCATCCTGGACAAGGTGGCCAAGGCGGTGTTCCACGTTCCTGGCGTCGCCCAGGTGCAGTCCATCACCAGGCCGTTGGGGACCCCGCTGGTTCACAGCTCGCTCGCCTTCGTGGTCAGCAATCAAAGCGCGGCGCAGCAACAAAACCTGACGTACCAACGCGATCGGGCCGACGACGCCCTCAAGCAGGCCAATGAACTGTCCAAGACCATCGACATTTTGAAGCAGCAGTACGTATTGCAGCAGCAGCTCGCCGGCACCACCCACGAAGAAACCGAAAGTTTCCGCGACACGCTCGTCACGATCCGGGACCTGCGCGACAAGGTCGCGAATTTCGACGATTTCTTCCGCCCCGTGCGCAGTTATTTCTATTGGGAAAAGCATTGTTTCGACATCCCCGCCTGCTTCGCGTTTCGATCCCTCTTCGACGCGCTCGACGGCATCGACCAGCTCACGGAAAAGTTCGAGAACCTCACGGCTTCCCTCGACAAACTCGACGCGCTGCAACCGAAACTGGTCGCGCTGATCCCGCCGCAGATCGACAGTCAACAGACCAATCGCGACCTGACGTTGGCCAATTACGCGACGCTGTCGGGCATTTACGCGCAGACGGCGGCGGCGATCGACAACGCGACGGCGCTGGGGCGAGCCTTCGACGCGGCCAAGAACGACGACACCTTCTACCTGCCGCCCGAGGTGTTCAACAACCCCGACTTCAAGCGCGGCTTGAAGCTGTTCCTGTCACCGGACGGCAAAGCCGCCCGCATGATCGTCACGCATGAGGGTGATCCCGCTACACCAGAAGGCATTTCGCACATCGACCCGATGGCCAAGGCCGCGCACGAGGCCCTGAAGGGCACGCCGATGGCGGGCGCGGGAATCTATCTCGGCGGCACCGCTGCGACGTATAAAGACATTCAGGACGGCGCGAAATACGACCTGATGATCGTGGCGTTCGCGGCGCTGAGCCTCATCCTGCTGATCATGATGATCATCACGCGCAGCCTGATCGCCGCGCTCGTCATCGTGGGTACGGTGGCCCTGTCGCTGGGAGCCTCGTTCGGGCTGTCGGTTCTGGTCTGGCAGTACCTCTTCGGCATTCAGCTCTACTGGGTGGTGCTCGCGCTGGCCGTGATCCTGCTGCTCGCAGTCGGATCCGACTATAACCTGCTGTTGATCTCGCGATTCAAGGAAGAGATTCATGCGGGCCTGAACACCGGCATCATCCGGGCGATGGCCGGCTCCGGCTCGGTGGTCACCTCGGCCGGAATCGTTTTCGCCGTCACCATGTGCGCGTTCGTGTTCAGCGGCTTTCAGGTCCTCGGCCAGATCGGCACGACCATCGGCCTCGGCCTGTTGTTCGACACGCTGATCGTTCGGTCATTCATGACGCCTTCTGTCGCAAGGCTTCTCGGGCGCTGGTTCTGGTGGCCGCAGCGGGTGCGGCCACGACCGGCCAGCACCATGCTGCGCCCCTACGGGTCGCGCCCGGCGGTTCGTCAGCTGCTCCTGTGGGAGGACGACGACCCGGTGGCGATGTCCGGATCGAAAGCGCGCTGATGTGGTTGCGTCGGGCCGCGTCCGCCTAGCGCGACCTGACTTGGCCCGAACTTGTCGGTGGTGGCTGCGATGATGAGGTCATGTTGTCGACCGCATGCGCTGACGCCGGGGTGGTCACTGCGAGTGACCGTCTTGAGGTGTTGTTCGGAGAGTTGGCGGAGTTGAGCGGTCAGCGCAACGCGATTGATGGGCGCATTGTGGAGATCGTGGCCGAGATTGATCGTGACCAATTGTGTGGTGTGACCGGGGCGCGGTCGGTGCCGGCGTTGGTGGCCTGGAAGCTGGGTTGTTCGTCGGCAAATGCGCACACGCTGAGCGCCATCGCGGGCAGGCTGCAGGAGTTTCCGCGCTGTGTTCAGGGTCTGCGGGAGGGTCGGTTGTCGGCCGATCAGGTCGGGGTGATCGCCGCACGCGCCGGGCAGGGATCTGATGAGCATTACGCGCAGCTGGCCGCGGTCGCCACGGTCAGTCAGCTGCGCACGGCGGTCAAGCTGGAACCGCGACCTGAACCCCACCCTCTGCCCGAGCCCGAGCGCGAGCGTTCGATCACCGCGACCGCCACTGAGTGGGGCGCCTGTTATCGGATCACGCTGGGACATTTGGATGCCGCGAAGTTCGATGCCGCGTTGGCCTCTCATCGTGACGCGTTGGTCGCGGAGTGGAAACGCGACCACGGTGAGGGTGACCGCGCCGGTGATCAGGTGCCGCCGTTGCCGGGCACGGTCGAGGCGTTTATGCGTTTGGTGGAGGCGGGTTGGGATGTCGAGGCCTCCCGCCGCCCGCAGGGGCAGCACACCACGGTCGTGGTGCACCTTGATGTCGCCCAGCGCGCTGCGGCATTGCATCTGGGTCCGCTGCTGTCTGATTCGGATCGCCGATATTTGACCTGTGATGCCACCTGTGAGGTGTGGTTCGAACGTCACGGTGAGCCCATCGGTGCCGGCCGGTCGACGCGGGTGATCAGCCGGCGGTTGCGCCGTGCGCTCGAGCACCGCGACGGCATGTGTGCGGTTCCTGGCTGTGGTGCGACCCGGGGTTTGCACGCTCATCACATCCGGCATTGGGAGGACGGCGGCCCTACCGAGTTGGCCAATCTGGTGCTGGTGTGTCCCTATCACCATCGGCTGCACCATCGTGGCCTGATCACCATCACCGGACCCGCGCACGCTCTGGTGGTCACGGACGAGGACGGCAGAATCCTGAGCGCGGGATCGCTGGCACGCCCACCCACTGGACCACCGCCCGCGGTGGCGCCCTGCCCGGGACCTATCGGCGAACGCGCCGACTGGTGGTGGTATGACCCCTTCCAACCCCAACCACCACCGACAAACAACTAGCTCGGTCACCGGGGCCGGCCGCTACCGGCACTGTGTTGACGATCAAACATGTTGGTGCATGGGGGAATTGGTTCATTCTTCGACCTATGCCAACCGGATTCGATTGAGTTGGAGTCCGATTAACGCAGCATCGTGGCCACGATCCCGGCGAGGTAACCCAGGCGCGCGACCTCCGAAGGACGGAATTCGGGACCCGGGCGGCCGAGCACCACCGCGGTGTGCGGGTCCCCCAGCGGGGCCGCGACCATCGTCATGTCCATGTCGCGCCATGCCTTCGGCACCCACTCGGCGTCGCTGTCCAGCGACACGGCCCGCTCGAGGGGCAGCCACGGGGCCGAGTCCGCCTTGGTCTCCGGGGCGCCGCGGCTGCCGGCCAGGCGCTGCAGCTCTCCATCCGCACTCCGCAAGACCGTGCACCAGCTGACGCGCAGCACCTTGGGCGCCTCGTTGGCCAGCACCTGCAGCCTGGACGCCTTGTCGCCGGCCGCGGCGACGTGGTCGAGCAGCTCCAGCTCGCGGTGCGCCTCGAGCAGGCCGGTGTGCGGGCGCACGCTGTCCACCCGGACCCCGGGCAGTGATTCGGCGGCGGTGATCAGCGAGTCGGGCATCGCCCCCGGCGGCAGCTCGATGACCAGGTCGTCGATCGCGTATCCGGAGCTTCGCTCCACGACGTCGAGCGACAAGATGTCGGCTCCCACCGAACCGAGCGCCACCGCCAGCGACCCCAGGCTTCCCGGGCGGTCGACCAGCTCGATGCGCAACAGATAGGAGGGCACGGCCAACACTGTTGCACAGCGATGTGTCGGCGGCATTTCGGCGGTGCGCCGGCGCAACGGGTGACTGGTCGAGTGCGTCGTCATACAAATAAGCTGAGCGGGCTTGGTCGGCAGGTGTATAACAAGACGTGCCGCGGAACGGTGTGGAGCGCGAATATGCATGGTCAGATAGGCGCGGCACGAATTACCCAGGGGGCTCGATGTGACTGAAGGGTCGGAGTCGGCGGGGCGTTTTGGCGGGCCCAACCCGATCGGTGGCCCCAGCGCAAGTGGTGCGCCCAACGATTCGCCGCCGCCCCCACCACCGCCCGACGTGGTTCCCCCCGCTTTCGCGACACCAGGCGCGCTGACCGAAGGGGCGCCGCCCAGTTGGCAAGGGCCGCCATGGCCGGGGCCGCCGATCGCGTCGCAGCAACCAATGATGCATTTCGGACCGCCACCGCGAAAAAGCCGCAAGCGGTTGGTCATCGCCCTCATATCCGGTGTGGTCGTTGTCGTGATCGCGGCGGTCATCGCCATCGCGGTCACGCTCTCGGGCGGTGAGAAAAAACCGCTAACCGCGGTCGATGCGGTCAAAGGATATTTGGGGGCCCTGGCCCGCGGCGATGCCAAGGCCGCCCTTTCCTACGCCAAGGATCAACCCGCGACGACGCAGTTCCTCACCGACGACGTATTGAAGAAGCAGATCTCAAAGTGGCCCATCACCAACATTCGGGTTCTCGACAGCGACTCACTGTCGGTGCACGTGGCCGCCAACTTCGGTGACCAGACGTCGGATCAGAAGATGTTCGTGAAGCAGGTTGACGGCGGAGGCTGGAAGCTCGAGGCTGGCGCCATCAAGCTGACATTCTTCAGTTCGCAGAGCGCGAAAGCGGCGAGCACGCTCACGCTGTTCGGAAAGCCAGTCAACGCCGACCAGGCGACGTATGTGTTCCCGGGCTGGGTCGATTTCGGCAACAGCAACCCGAACATCACCCAGCGCACCCCAACTCGTCCCCTGTTGCTGGATGACTTGAATACCATCAGCTCGGGCACGTCGGTGAACCTGGACTACGACATCAGCGACGCGGGCCGCGCAGGGATTCAGACTGCGTTGAAGAATGCCTTCGCCGAATGTGCCAAGTCCACGCAGCTGCGGCCGCCTAACTGCCCTCAGATGGCGCTGGCCTCGGACTTGGTCGACGGAACGGCGCAATGGGTGCCACCGACCGATATCAGTGGAATGACGATCGGATCTTTCGACGCCGAGAAGATGGCGGTCAACGTCTACGGAATCGTCGATTTTCAATTGACGGCAAAGTCGGCGTCCGGAGCGCCCGACACGGGAAGGGTGCCGACGCTGGCGAAAGCGGTTGCTGATCTCACCAAAAGTCCACCCGCGATCTCCTTCAAGTAAGTCAGCATGCGACCAAATGTGATCAACGGGGCGACAGCGTGACGGAGCAGAACTGGGGACCACCCGGAGGCCCTTCGCCGGGCGGTTCGTCAGGCGGTATGCCGTATCCGGGGAGCGGTGCCGACACACCGATGCCCCCGTCCGGGCCGCCGCCCTATTTCGCGAACGGGCCGCAGGCGTTCTCGCCCACGGGATTTCCGCCTCCCGGCGGGTGGCCGCCACCGCCCAAGCGGCGCAAGCCACTTGTGATCACCCTTGTCGCTGGAGTGGCGGTGCTGGTGATCGTCGGTGTGGTCTTGGCGATCGTGTTGATGACGGGCAACGGCGCGAGCTCCAAGCAAGTGGGCAACGGCAGCGCCGGAGATGTGGTCAAGGCATATCTCGAGGCGCTGGCCAAGGGGGACGCCGATATCGCGCTGGGGCTTGCCGCCGGGAAGCCGGCATCGAATGAATTCCTCACCAAAGAGATGCTCAAGCAGCAGATCGACCATTGGCCGATAAAAAACATTGCGATACTTGAAGATTCGTCCAAAGTTGATCCGGGCGATTTCGCCATCGTGAAGGCCGCCGCAGACTTCGGTGACAACCACTCTCAGGGTCAGATTCAGGTGAGAAAATCCGACGGTGTCTGGAAGATGGTCAGTTCGGCCATCAACATCTCCGGTCTCATGCAAGGTCTGCTCGGAGACGCGGCGGGCAGCCTGACCATTTTGGGCAAGCCGCTGGCGCAGGGTCAGCACGCCTACGTGTTTCCCGGTTACCTCGGTATCTCGTCGGTGCGCTACGTCGACGTGATCGCTCAACCTGTGTTGCTCGAATCCCTGCTAGGGGATAACCCCGCGCTGATCAACGTCGCATTCGCGATCAACGACGCGGGCCACGCCGCGATCACCGCCGCGCTCGAGACATGGCTCAACGGATGCCTTACCGCGCCCGATCGCTTCTTCAAATGCCCCACGATGCAGCGGGATACGCCGATCAACCCGACGACCGCAAAAATTACCGGACCGATCGAATTCAGCGGGCTGACCCAAAACTTGATGCCGATGACGCTAAGTGTGCTGACCACCGGAATCGCGAATTACAGCGCCACCGCGCAAACCTCAAGTGGCACAACGGCAAACTTCCAAGACACAGTTTCGTTCGAAATGGCAGTCAATCTGGCCAAAGAGCCGCCCACCGTAGGGCCACTTCGATAGGTGAACATGACCACGACTCGCACCCAGCCCAATCAACAGGAGATGGAACACGTCTACCGCGTGGTCACCGCCATCTCACAAACCTTCGCGCGCAAAGTTGTGGGCCAGGATTATCTGCGCGAGTCGTTGTTGCTCGGCATGCTCGCCGGGGGCCATATCCTGCTGGAAGGCGTTCCGGGACTGGCTAAGACAACGGCGGCGCGCGTGATCGCCGACGCCATTTCCGGCGGTTTTCGTCGCATCCAGTGCACACCTGACTTGCTGCCCAGCGACATCATCGGAACCCAGATCTATGACTCTTCGACCAATTCCTTCAGCACACAGTTGGGTCCAGTGCACACCAACATCGTGCTCCTGGACGAAATCAACCGCTCGAGCGCGAAGACACAGAGCGCGATGCTGGAAGCCATGGAGGAACGACAGACCACCATTGCCGGTCAGGTGCACCCCATACCCGACCCGTTTCTCGTGATCGCCACGCAGAACCCGGTCGATCAGGAGGGCACGTATCCACTCTCCGAGGCGCAGACCGACAGGTTCATGATCAAGGAGGTGCTTCGCTACCCGTCACCCGATGACGAGGTGGAGGTGATCGCAAGGATGGACGCGGGAGTTTACGACCGAGGCGAAAAGGCGCCTGCCGTGGTCACTCTCGATGAAATCGTGCGGCTGCAGTACATCGTTCGCAATGTCCACATGGATCCGGTGCTGATTCGCTACGCGAGCCAGCTCGTGCACGTGACCAGGAACCCCAATCAATTTCTGCCACCCGAACAGGCTCGCCTGGTGCAGTACGGTGCCAGCCCGCGCGCGACCATCGCCTTCTGTAGGACGGCTCGGGCATTGGCCGTGTTGTCGGGTCGTAACCACGTCATGCCCGACGATATCCGCAAGCTGGCGCATCGAGTGTTGCGCCACCGGCTGATCCTCGGATTCGAGGCTGTCGCCGTCGACGTCACTCCCGAAATGGTGATAGACGCCGTGCTGCAATCGGTCCGGGTGCCCTGACGCCTGCCATGGGCCGACACCTGAACCGAGCCAAATCGTACTTCGGGACGGACACCCGTCGAATGCTCGAAGGCGGCCGGTATGCCTTGCTGCACACCAGAAGCCTGGAGCTGGACGACCTACGGCCATACGTCCCCGGGGACGATGTGCGCGATATCGATTGGAAGGCTTCGGCGCGGTCGGGCTCCGTGCTCATCAAGCGATTCGTCTCGGAAAAGCATCACAAGATCCTGCTGGTGGCCGACGCTGGCCGGAACATGTCGGCGCTGGCCGCGGGCGGCGAGCTGAAGCGCGATGTGGCCGCCAACGTGATGGGTGCTGTGGGACTCATCGCTATGGGGCGAAGCGACGAAATCGGCATCATATACGGGGATTCACGAGGCTCCGCGGCGATTCGTAGCCAACGTGGCGAGACGCACATCGAAAGCATCCTGGAGCGCTTCTACCAGAACAGCATTGGCGACGTCGGCGCCAGCAACATCACCACCCAGCTCGAATTCGTGGCGCGAGCGCAGCGCCGGCGCCTGCTGCTCGTCGTCGTATCCGACGAGCCCGACATCACCCCCGCCCTCGATGACACTCTCAAGCAGCTGAGCGGGAGGCACGAACTCATCTGGCTCATGATCGCAGACATGCCGGCGACCGGGTCGATGGACGGCGAGCAGGACGGCTTCGACGTGGCCACCGGGCGCTTCGTGCTCGGCGGAGCGGCCTTGGGACCGCGTGTGGTGGCCGCCTACCAGGCGGCCGAGCAACGCAGGGCCGCACAGCTCGACGCATTCCTGACCGCACGCCAGGTACGTTGGGCCCGAATCGCCGCCAGTGCCGAAATACGCCCGAAGATGGTCGAGCTCACCGAGGCGTATCGCAATGCCGGGTGACGATCTGCTCCGCTTCATCGGGGGTCCGCTGCCCTTCCCGTCGTGGTGGCGCGTGCTCGGCGTCGTCTTGGTACTCGCGGTGATCGCCTGGTACGCAGCTATTTTCGTATGGACGTTGCCGCCGTCGCGGTTGCGTCGGCTACCGGGAATCCGGGTCATCCACCGGTGGATCAATCGCCGTCGATTTCTTACCTCGATACGTAAGGTCGATGCCCACTACCGCGACGGCGGCCTGACCCATGCCCAGGCCAGCGCGCAAATCAGCCGAGCGGTGCGCAGTTTCCTCTATGTCGCGACCGGGGTCCGGGCCCAATACCTGCATGTCGAGGAGCTGGCCGGTGGCCGGCTTGCCGCGGCCGCACCAATTCTTGACGGCTGCAACGATTCCCAATTCAACCCCGAAGCGCGGGTTGATGTGGCCGCGTTGAGCCGCTCGGCAGAGGAGTTGGTCTCCTCGTGGATCTGAAATGGTGGCCGGTGGTCGTGATCGGCCTGTTAAGCCTGGCGGCCTCAACTGCGGCGGCTGCGCTGCTACCGATGGCCCAAGTGCGCCGGGCCCTTAGACCCCTCGCGCACATCGACCGGCTCACCCGATTACCGGAGTATGCGCGTGTCTACCGGCTGTACTTCTTTTCCGTGATCGTGACCGGGGTATTGCTGCTGGCGACATTTCTCACCGCGTTAACCGCCAGCGCCCGACCGGCCGGGATGTCGTCATCGACTCGCGCCTTCGACACTGCCTACCCCGAGGACGTAATGCTGTGCGTCGGCGAATCCGTAAGCGATCGCACCACGGCTGATTTTCTCAACCATTACGTCGCATATGCGGCCCAATTGAAGCAAACCGACGCGATCCGGATCGGGCTCACCTCAACAACATTGCGCGTCGTCCCGCTCACCCGCGATTATCACTATGTCGCCGACCGGCTCAAATCTTTGGCGGGACTTGCCCCGATACAACAAGACCTCGATGGTCGAAAACCGGTATCTAATGCACGACGCGCAGCGCTTCAACGTGGAGTCGACGAATTTTCCCGCCCGGTCGACTATGTCGACTACGCCCCGAGCCTCAATGATGTGCTCGCGCTGTGTATGACGGGCTTTCCGTCGCACGAAACACGCAGTGAACATCGCCGGCAGTTGATCTACCTCGGTCCGAGCGCCTTGCGCGATTCCTCAGATCATCGTCCGCCGCTGTTCTCCGATGACGCCGTCCGACACATGGCCGAGCAGGCGGGCGTCCAGATCAATGCCGTCGCACGATCGGATATCGCCGCGTTGTCGACCAAGGACAACGATTCCTTGCGCGCGATTGCCGAAGCCAGCGGCGGCAAGTTTTTCCTCTACAACCCGGTGGGGGCCGCTCAAGCCGACAATGGCACCGACCCCACCCTGATCCGCTACCTCGACCAGATTCGGTCCAACGCCCCCAAGGCCGAACTGCCTGGCGGCCAAGTCATCAGCAGCCGATCTTGGGATTCACCCGAGCCCCTGCTGATCGCCGGGGTCGTGGCCGCCGCGTTGCTTTGCGTCTCGCTGGCGGTGTTGCGGCGATGACTTTCTACCCCGTACTGCCGACGGTGTTGCTGCTGGTGATCGCCGCGGTGCTGCTCGCCATCCGCATGGCCGCGCTGTACCGGTTGCTACTTCGCACGGGTACCGGACGATATAGGAGAGTAGCGATCCGCTGGAGCGGGCTCACAGTCGCGGTCATCCTGCTTCTGCTCGCGGCCTTACGACCCGGGTTCGACAACGATCGCGGCTCGTATTCGGTAGACCTGAACCCGTCGGCGAAGTTTGACCCAAACCTGAACGTGTTCTTTGTCGTTGACCGATCCGTGAACTCGCGGGTCGAGGACTTCGGCGATGGAAAATCTCGCATGTCGGGCATCCGCGCAGACATCCGTGCCCTGATCGACGAATACCCGCACGCGCGCTTCTCGTTGATCTCGTTTGCCAGTAAGGCCTCGTTGGACTGGCCTCTTTCCGACGACGCGTGGAGCTTGCAATCGATGGTGGACGGGCTGTCGCCCTATACGCTGGTGGCGCCGGACGCGGCATACCAAACTGACCCTGTCATCGCCCGAGAATTGTTGAGCGACAAGCTGAAAGACGCGGCGACAATATATTCCGGTTCGAAGTCGCTGGTGTTTTATTTCGGCGAGGGGGCGGCGGGTTCGCGCGTGCCGATGGCGCCGTTCAACGTCGATCGCGGCCAGGTCGCCGGTGGTGCGGTGCTCGGTTACGGGACCCTGGCGGGCGGCCCTATCCCCGCGGGGTGGGTGGACGGCACGAAGGCGTATCAGAGCGACCCCAGCGGCAACGGTGCGGCGCTGAATTCGGTGGTCGACGAAGCCCGGCTGAAAAACATCGCCGCGCAACTCGGCGTGCCCTACTTTCATCGCGAAAAAGGACAGCCCATCGGCGGGGTCTTGCCGCCGGTGGACCACAACGCGATGGTGCGACATGACGGTCACAAAGTGACGGCGCAGTTGCTCGACCGCCGCGAAATGTACTGGGTTTTTACACTGACCGCCGCTGCGCTGCTACTGACGGAGATCGCCCTGACGATTCGTGAGTATCGACGAAATCGTATGTCGCGGCGGGACGTCGCACGATGATGCTGAGAAAGGCGCCGCGGGCGGCGCTGCGCAACCTCGGCGAGCGTGTGATCGCCGCGTTTCGCCCGTCGTCCGCGCGTATCCGGCTTCGCAGAAGGCTGTATGTATTCTCCGCGCCGGTGGCCATCCTGGTGCTGTTGATCGCATTCAAGATGATTGCCGTTGGCGTCGTCGGGGACAGGACGATAGCCGATTTCGACCGCCATGACATCGAGGCGCTGCGCCACGACCTGTCTTCGCTCGGCATCTTCGACGTGATCGACCCGGCCAAGACGTCATTTGCGGCCGGCGATTTGAACGTCTTGGAGGGTCGCCTGCACGAGGCCGACGGGCATTTCTCGAAATCTTTGACTCGCACCGACACGGCACAATCCTGTCCCGTGCGGATCAACCTACTTCTGGTACGAGAAGCGTTAGGGGACTTGGCTACTCGCTCCGGAAACCGCGACGAGGCCGAACGGTTCTACACGAAGGCGATGGCGTTGGCCAGCGATGCCCCCCCGGCATGCTTCGCAGGCAACACCGACCCCAATCCCGACCGGCGCGCGATCAGAAATTCCGCGACAACCCGGTTGCAGCAGAAATTGGACCTGCTCCACGCGCCACCAGGTGCGCCGCTCCCGCCGGCCGCCACGGTGACGCGCCAGCCGCCGCCCACCTCGCTCACCCCTGCCAGTCCGGCGCCGTCCATACCCGGTCTGCCACCGTCGAGCCCACCGCCTTCGACACCGCCGTCGAGCTCCGCACCGTCGAGCCCGCCGCCATCGCAGCCCGCGACAGACAACGGTCCGGGGCCGAACATGCCCGAACTGCCGCAAACCGGCACGGCAGACATCCCGGTGATAGGGCCCGATAACCCAAATGACGATCCGAACGCGGGCGGCGTGCTGAACCCTGTCTCGCCGGACAGGATTCCCATCGCCGGCAACGGGGGCGTTGTCGGGCATCGCCTCGGCACTGGCGATCCGATGGACCTACTGCGACGTCTGCTCGACAACTCCAACGCCTACGGCGGCAACCAGGAATGAATTGTTCTTGAAGGAAACCCACGACGAGTCCATGACCGGATTCGGATTAGGCTTTGCAGTCGTGTCCCAGATCTCCCGCGACGAGGTAGCGCACCTGGCCCGGCTGTCCAGGCTCGCGTTGACCGACAGCGAGCTCGACAGCTTCGCCGGCCAACTCGACGCCATCCTGACCCACGTCAGCCAGGTGCAGGCGGTCGACGTCACCGGCGTCGAGGCGACCGACAACCCGCTCAAGGACGTCAACGTCACCCGCCCCGACGAGCCGGCCCCCTGCCTGACGCAGGCCGAAGCGCTGGCCGAGGCGCCGTCGGCCGTCGACGGCCGCTTCGCGGTCCCGCAGATCCTGGGGGACAGCGAGTGAACGAGGTCATCCGATCCGACGCCGCCACGCTGGCCGCCCGGATCGCCGCCAAGGAGCTGTCGTCGGTCGAGGTCACCCAGGCGTGCCTGGACCAGATCGAGGCGACCGACGATCGCTACCACGCCTTCCTGCACGTGGCGGCCGACGAGGCGCTCGGCGCGGCCGCCGTCGTCGACGAGGCGGTGGCCGCGGGCGAGCGGCTGCCGTCGCCGCTTGCCGGGGTGCCGCTGGCGCTCAAGGATGTCTTCACCACCGTCGACATGCCCACCACCTGCGGGTCCAAGATCCTCGAGGGCTGGCGCGCCCCCTATGACGCCACCGTCACCTCGCGGTTGCGCGCCGCGGGCATCCCGATCCTGGGCAAGACCAACATGGACGAGTTCGCGATGGGCTCCTCGACCGAGAACTCCGCGTACGGCCCCACCCGCAACCCGTGGAACGTCGACCGGGTGCCCGGCGGCTCCGGCGGCGGCAGCGCGGCCGCCTTGGCCGCATTCCAGGCGCCGCTGGCCATCGGGACCGACACCGGCGGTTCCATTCGGCAGCCCGCCGCGCTGACCGCGACCGTCGGCGTCAAACCGACTTACGGCACGGTGTCGCGCTACGGCCTGGTGGCGTGCGCGTCGTCGCTGGATCAGGGCGGCCCGTGCGCGCGCACTGTGCTGGACACCGCGCTGCTGCATCAGGTGATCGCCGGGCATGACACCCGCGACTCGACGTCCGTCGACGCGGCCGTTCCCGACGTGGTCGGCGCGGCGAAGGCCGGGGCGGCCGGCGACCTCAAGGGTGTGCGCGTCGGCGTGGTCAAGCAGCTGCGCGGCGAGGGGTATCAGCCCGGAGTGCTGGCCTCGTTCGAGGCCGCCGTCGCGCAGCTGACCGCGCTGGGCGCCGAGGTGAGCGAAGTCGACTGCCCGCACTTCGAGTACGCGCTGTCGGCCTACTACCTGATCCTGCCGTCGGAGGTGTCGAGCAACCTGGCGCGCTTCGACGCGATGCGCTACGGGCTGCGGATCGGCGACGACGGCAGCCACAGCGCCGAGGAGGTGATGGCACTGACCCGCGCCGCCGGCTTCGGCCCGGAGGTCAAGCGGCGCATCATGATCGGCACCTACGCGCTCTCGGCCGGCTACTACGACGCCTACTACAACCAGGCTCAGAAGGTGCGCACCCTGATTGCCCGCGATCTGGACGAGGCCTATCGGTCCGTGGACGTCGTGGTGTCGCCGGCGACCCCGACGACGGCGTTCGGCCTCGGGGAGAAGGTCGACGATCCGCTGGCGATGTACCTGTTCGACCTGTGCACCCTGCCGCTGAACCTGGCCGGTCATTGCGGTATTTCGGTGCCCTCGGGCCTCTCGCCGGACGACGACTTGCCGGTCGGCTTGCAGATCATGGCGCCCGCGCTGGCCGACGACCGCCTGTACCGGGTCGGCGCCGCCTACGAAGCGGCCCGCGGGCCGCTGCCAACCGCGATCTGAGGTTTGCTCGCGCCACTAGGCCGCCGCCCGGCAAGATAGGACGTATGCGGATCGGAGTGCTCACCGGAGGCGGCGACTGCCCCGGGCTCAACGCCGTCATCCGGGCGGTGGTGCGTACGTGCGACTCCCGGTACGGCTCCTCGGTGGTCGGATTCCAGGACGGGTGGCGCGGGTTGCTGGAGAACCGGCGCGTCCAGCTGCAGAACGACGACCGCAACGACCGCCTGCTGGCCAAGGGCGGAACGATGCTGGGCACCGCCCGCGTGAATCCCGACAAGCTGCGGGCCGGGCTCAACCAGGTGAAGCAGACTCTCGACGACAACGGGATCGACGTCCTCATCCCGATCGGCGGGGAAGGCACGCTGACGGCCGCGCACTGGCTCTCGGAGGAGAACGTGCCCGTGGTCGGCGTCCCGAAGACAATCGACAACGACATCGATTGCACGGACGTGACTTTCGGCCACGACACCGCGTTGACCGTCGCCACCGAGGCGATCGACCGGTTGCACAGCACCGCCGAGTCCCACCAGCGCGTGATGCTGGTGGAGGTGATGGGCCGGCACGCGGGCTGGATCGCGCTGAACGCGGGCCTGGCTTCCGGCGCGCACATGACGCTGATCCCCGAGCAACCCTTCGATGTCGAAGAGGTCTGCCGGCTCGTCAAACGCCGCTTCCAGCGCGGAGATTCACACTTCATCTGCGTGGTCGCCGAGGGCGCCAAACCGATACCTGGCTCGATTGCGTTGCGGGAGGGCGGAATTGACGAATTCGGCCACGAGAAATTCACCGGTGTGGCCGCGCAGCTGGGCGCCGAGGTGGAGAAGCGCATCAACAAGGACGTCCGGGTGACGGTGCTGGGCCACGTCCAGCGCGGCGGCACCCCGACGGCGTATGACCGGGTGCTGGCCACCCGGTTCGGCGTGAACGCGGCCGACGCGGCGCATGCCGGCGAATACGGCCAGATGGTGTCGCTGCGGGGCCAGGACATCGGCCGGGTGCCGTTGGCCGATGCGGTACGCCAGCTCAAGCTGGTACCCGAGAGCCGCTACGACGACGCCGCCGCTTTCTTCGGTTAGGCCCTCCGGGCGAACAACCGGTGGCGGGGGATCGGCCGCGGCGTGAACGTGCCGGCAAATGGCCTATGTGGTGCGCAATCAGCGCATCTTGGTGGTTTCCGGACCCGTGCATAGCGGCTATACCAGGGTATGAGCAACCGTGGTGCAAGTCGCGGCGACGTTCAGCAATCTATGGGATCGGCGGGACCGCCGGGCCCGCCACACCACGACCCGCGTCCGCCCGGGTGGCGCGCCGGCGCCGGCCCGTCGGACACCACGGTGCCGCAACCCCGCGATCCCGCCCGCCGTCGCCCGGGACCGCCGCCCCACCCGGGGCCGATGCTGGGCGAGACGGCGCTGGACCGCTTCGACCACCCCGATACCGACGCCAGGCTCAACTGGCGAGGGCTGATCCACAAGGTCACCGGGATCGATCTCGGACCCGGCAAAAACACCGCCTACGAAAACGAGCTGCGGGATCGCATCCGCGCGACCGTGGGGGGCGCCTTCCCGATCGCCGTCCTCAACCTCAAAGGCGGGGTCGGCAAGACCGCCGTGGTCGAGGGCCTCGGCTCGACCTTCGCCGCGGTGCGCAACGACCGGGTGCTCGCCCTCGACATCGACGCGGGCGACCTGGCGGAACGCCACGGCCGTCACAACCCGCACAGCATGGCCGACCTGCTCCGCGGCGGCCCGGCAACCCGCTACGAGGACATCCGGGCGCTGACCTATATGAACGGTTTCGGGCTGGAAGTGCTCGGATTGCCGGACTACGCGCGCACCGACTGGCGCCTGGAGCGCCGTGACGTCCTGCGGGTGTTCTCGATGCTGCGAAATCAGTATTCGGTGGTGCTCGTCGATTGCGTGAAGTCGCTCAATTCCACTGTGATGGAGGCGGTTCTGCCGGAGTCGCGGGCCCTCGTGGTGGTCACGAGCACCTCCATCGATGCGATACGCAAGACCCAGACGACCCTGGAGTGGCTGTGCCACAACGGGTATCAACGACTGATGACGTCGACCGTGCTCGCGGTCAATCACCTCGAGCCTGCCAAGGTGGAAGGCGTGGCCGTCACGGAACTCGACCGACTGTCCGCGCGCGTCGCCGCCACGGTGGTGCTGCCGTTCGACCGGCACGTGCACGAGGGCAGGAAGATCGCGCTGGACCGAATGAGCAAGGAGAGCCGGCGCAGCTACCTCGAGATGGCCGCCGTGCTGGCCGGGATGTTCCCGGGCAGGGGAGGGGAGCACGACCGCCACCACCATTAGGATCGAGCGCATGAGTGTTGCCGCCAGCGCCGACCTGATGGAGTACGACGACGTCATCGCGCGTTTCGACCCCGTCCTGGGCCTCGAGGTGCACGTCGAGCTGTCCACCGTCACCAAGATGTTCTGCGGCTGCACCACCGCGTTCGGCGCCGAGCCCAACACCCAGGTGTGCCCGGTGTGCCTCGGGCTGCCCGGCTCGCTGCCGGTGCTCAACCAGACCGCGGTGGAGTCGGCCATCCGGATCGGGCTGGCGCTCAATTGCGAGATCGTGCCCTGGTGCCGCTTCGCCCGGAAGAACTACTTCTACCCGGACATGCCGAAGAACTACCAGATTTCGCAGTACGACGAGCCCATCGCCATCAACGGCTACCTCGAGGCCCCGCTGGAAGACGGCAGCACCTGGCGGGTGGAGATCGAGCGCGCGCACATGGAGGAAGACACCGGCAAGCTCACCCACATCGGCAGCGAGACCGGTCGCATTCACGGCGCGACGACGTCGCTGATCGACTACAACCGCGCCGGGGTGCCACTGATCGAGATCGTCACCAAGCCCATCGTCGGGGCCGGGGACCGGGCGCCGCAGATCGCCCGGGCCTACGTGACGGCGTTGCGGGACCTGTTGCGCGCCTTGGACGTATCCGATGTCCGGATGGATCAGGGTTCGATGCGCTGTGACGCCAACGTGTCGCTGAAGCCGACCGGTCAGGCCGAGTTCGGTACCCGCACCGAAACCAAGAACGTCAACTCGCTCAAAAGCGTCGAGGTGGCCGTGCGCTACGAGATGCAGCGTCAGGCCGCGGTTCTGGCCTCGGGCGGCCAGATCACCCAGGAAACCCGGCACTTTCACGAGTCGGGCTACACCAGCCCGGGCCGCGTCAAGGAGACCGCCGAGGACTACCGCTACTTCCCCGAGCCCGACCTGGAGCCCGTGGCGCCCAGCCGCGAACTGGTCGAGCGGCTACGGCAGACCATCCCCGAGCTACCGTGGTTGAGCCGCAAGCGAATTCAGGAAGAGTGGGGAATCTCCGACGAGGTGATGCGCGACCTGGTCAACGCCGGCGCGATCGAACTCGTCACTGCCACCATCGAACACGGCGCATCCAGCGAGCAGGCGCGCGCCTGGTGGGGAAACTTCTTGATGCAGAAGGCCAATGAGGCCAACGTCGCGCTCGACGAGCTAGCCATCACGCCCGCGCAGGTCGCCGCGGTGGTGGCTTTGGTCGACGAGGGCAAGCTGTCCACCAAACTGGCGCGCCAGGTCGTCGAGGGTGTGCTGGCCGGGGAGGGCGAGCCCGAGGAAGTGATGACCGCCCGCGGCCTGGCGCTGGTGCGTGACGACTCGGTCACCCAGGCCGCCGTCGACGAGGCGCTGGCCGCCAATCCCGATGTGGCGGAGAAGATCCGGGGCGGAAAGGTGGCCGCGGCGGGCGCGATCGTCGGGGCGGTGATGAAGGCCACCCGCGGGCAGGCCGACGCCGCCCGGGTGCGCGAACTTGTCCTGGCGGCCTGCGGCCAGGGCTAGCCCCACCACCTCGCGAAAGTGCGGTTGTCGACGGCGCTTCTCGCAAATGCGTCGCCAGTTGCACTTTCGCGAAAATGGGCTGGCCCGCGCTACGTCTTGTCGTCGTTGTTGCGGGGGAAGCCACCGCCCTGCGGGAAGAGCGGGAACACCACGTCGTCCAGCTTCTCGGCGTCGCCCGCCGTCTTGTTTACGGTTGCGCCCCAGACGTTTCCATCGGGTGACATGCGTAGCGCCCACGCGTGCGCGTGGGTGTCTTTGCGGACGACGTCGGGTTCACCGGTGACCGCACCCGTGGTCGGAGCCAGCCGGACCGCCACCGTCAGTTTGGTGTTGATCAGGTTGACCAGCACCGTGCCGTCCATCGCCGCGCATCCGGCCACGCCGGGTTTGTCCGGCCAGGTCCACACCGTGGAGACGTCCGACGTTTTGGTGATGCGCTGCAACCGATCTGCGGTCGGCGTGCGGTCGGCGACATACAGCGAGCCGTCCACCGGGTCGATGCACAAGCCGCCGCCCGAACCCACGCCGGACAGCGCCGTGGTCGGCGGCGCCTGACCGATGGTGGTCGGCTGCTCGATGCGCAGCACCTTGCCGGCCAGCGAATTGGGGTCGGCGGCCATCGCCGGGTTACCGGCGTCGCCGGTCAGCACGACCAGCGTGGTGGGACTGGTGAAGATCAACGCCCCGGCGTTGCCGGTGGCGCCCTTGGGGATTCCGGTCAGGATGTCCTTCGGGATGTCGCCGTCGGCGATCCGGATGACCCGGTTGTCGGTCGGAGTGCTGACGTAGGCGTACATCAGGCGGTCTTGGGTGTAGGTGGGTGAGAGCACGATGTCCATCAGCCCGCCATCCCCGGACGGGTCGACGGGAATGACCATCTTCACCTTCGGCTCGGCGCTGACCGAGATCTCCTTGACCGCGCCGGTGGTGCGCTCGGCGACCAGCGCGGTTTTGCTGTCGGGCCCCATGATCAGGCCGCTGGTGCTCTCCAGGCAGCCCTGCATGACGCCCGGCGCCGGGCAGGCCTTCGGGAACGGGGTGGGCGGCAGCGGCGGCGGCGGGGGAGGCGTCGAGCTGGGCTGCGGCTTCAATTCCGGGGCGGTGGTGAACGGTTGTGATTGCGCGTCGTTGAAGCGCGCGCACCCGCTCGTCACCAGCACGAGGGCACACAGCGCGGCGAGCCCGCGCCGAACCGACCGCCCCGATCGCCCTAGTCGCATGACCGTCAGGCTACGGACATCGCCTGCGCCGCCGCCACACACGTCCCGCTTGCCCGCCGCCGAAAACTCGATCGGGTCCCACTTTCCGGCCGTCGCCGCCGGGCGTCGAATCGTGCCGTCGGGGCCCTCCAGACCGGCTCGGGGGCCAATTTCGGACCGATCCGGGCGTATTTGGCGGTCAAACCGCCGATTGCCTGGCGAAAGCGCCGCTCAAATCCCCAATTCGGGGGCCATCTGCCCTTACCCTGACTCCCGTGACCAGTCAACCGAATGACGCAGATTGGCAGCGGCCCGGCGAATCCCCGGAGCCGACCCCGGGACGCCCCGCCTCGGCGCGTCTGGTCGACCCCGAAGATGATCTGACGCCGGTCGGCTACCCCGGCGACTTCAACCCGTCAACGGGGACCACCACCGTCATCCCCTACGGCGCCGCCGCGGCGATGGCCGGGTCCGGGGCCGGGGGTTACAACCTGCTGGAACACCAGGAGCCGCTGCCGTATGTCCAGCCGCATTCGGCCGCCCGGCACGCGGCGCCCGACTCCGTGGAGATCGACGAGGACGAGCACGACGACCGGTTGCACGACGTCGGCCGGCGCGGAACCCAGCACCTCGGTTTGCTGGTGTTGCGGGTCGGGCTGGGAGTGGTGCTCGGCGCCCACGGTCTGCAGAAGCTGTTCGGCTGGTGGGGCGGCTCGGGAGTGACCGGCTTCAGGAACTCACTGTCCGACGTCGGCTACCAGCACGCCGACATCCTCGCCTACGTGAGCGCCGGCGGCGAGCTGGTGGCCGGTGTGCTGCTGGTGCTGGGCCTGTTCACGCCGCTGGCCGCGGCCGGCGCGCTGGCATTTTTGATCAACGGTCTGTTGGCCACCGTCTCGGCGCGGCCGCACACCCACACCTTCTCGTTCTTCCTGCCCGAGGGGCACGAATACCAGCTCACCCTCATCGCCATGGCCGCCGCGGTCATCTTGTGCGGACCCGGCCGCTACGGTCTCGACGCGCGCCGGGGCTGGGCCCATCGGCCGTTCATCGGGTCCTTCGTCGCGCTGCTGGCCGGCGTCGCCGCCGGTATCGGCGTGTGGGTGGCGCTCAATGGCGTGAACCCGATCGGCTGAACCGGGCCGCCCTCACCGATAGGGGTTGGGAACCCGTCCCGAGCTGGCCGCGGTCAGCTCCGGCAGCGTCGAGAAGGTGACCGCCGGCAATCGCAGCTCGGCGCCGCTCTTGAGGCGGGCGCGTGCCCACGAACCGCGGTAGAAACGCAGTCCGTCGATGTCGTCCCAGTTCACGGTCTTGCTGCCCAGCAGCGTCCGGACGGTGACGCCGCGGTCGTCGGCGACGGTCCGTAGCCGGACGATCATCGCCGACAGCACCACCGGAACGAGCAGCAGCAGCGCGGACGGCGGCCACAGCATCACCGGGATCAGCAACCCCAGGGCCAAGAATCCGACGGCCAGATGCGCGATGGGCGACACCTTGATCACGAGAGGTGTTCGGGAAGACGGACCGGTAGCCACCCGACCATCATTTCACCCGGGGCGCCCGGACGATCCCGCGAGCGCTCCCGCGGCGGCGCCGCGCCCAACCCGGCTGGTGACGGTGACGGATTTGACTGCTGAGCTGTGCGAAGACTACCGTCGAGCGCTATGGATACCGCCGGAAAGCCCGGGATGCTCGTAGTAATTAGGCGCGTTGGTGCCTGACTTGCCCGTCAGCATTTGAAGCAATCCAGCACCAACGCGCAACCCTCGTGCAGCAGATGAGCTGTCGGGGGTTTTTTGTTGCCCCCGCGAGATTCCCAGAGTGAATAAGGACTGAAAGCCAGTGAGCGCTCCCACCAGGCGGCCCGCCCCCGACACACCGGGCGCCGCCGACATCGCCACCGACGCGGTGAAGCCCGCCGCGAAGTCTGCGAACGGCAAG
Source organism: Mycobacterium sp. NTMscope_MAC_12 (assembly GCF_976985675.1). Taxonomy (NCBI): domain Bacteria; kingdom Bacillati; phylum Actinomycetota; class Actinomycetes; order Mycobacteriales; family Mycobacteriaceae; genus Mycobacterium; species Mycobacterium sp. NTMscope_MAC_12. Next base: position 3,807,255 of record NZ_CDRJYY010000001.1, on the reverse strand, counting down.
CCGAAACGCATTGGGCCCGAGCAACTTACCGGCGCGCAGTCGGTGATCCGTTCGCTGGAGGAACTCGACGTCGAGGTCATCTTCGGCATTCCCGGCGGCGCCGTGCTGCCGGTCTATGACCCGCTGTTCGACTCGAAGAAGCTGCGTCACGTGCTGGTCCGCCACGAGCAGGGTGCCGGTCACGCCGCCAGCGGCTACGCGCACGCCACCGGCAAGGTCGGCGTCTGCATGGCGACGTCCGGCCCTGGGGCCACCAACCTGGTCACCGCGCTGGCCGACGCCCAGATGGACTCGATCCCCGTGGTCGCCGTCACCGGCCAGGTCGGGCGCACGCTGATCGGCACCGACGCCTTCCAGGAAGCCGACATCTCGGGCATCACGATGCCGATCACCAAGCACAACTTCCTGGTCCGTTCCGGCAACGAGATCCCGCAGGTGCTCGCCGAGGCCTTCCACATCGCCTCGTCGGGCCGCCCCGGCGCGGTGCTCGTCGACATCCCCAAGGACGTGCTGCAGGGCCAATGCACGTTCAGCTGGCCGCCGCGCATCGACCTGCCCGGATATAAGCCGAACACCAAACCGCACAACCGGCAGATCCGGGAGGCCGCCAAGCTGATCGCGGCCGCCCGCAAACCGGTGCTGTACGTGGGTGGGGGCGTCATCCGGGGGGACGCGACCGAGCAGCTGCGCGAGCTGGCCGAGCTGACCGGCATCCCCGTGGTGACCACGCTGATGGCGCGCGGCGCGTTCCCGGACAGCCACCGTCAGCACATGGGCATGCCCGGCATGCACGGCACCGTCGCCGCGGTGGCCGCGCTGCAGCGCAGCGACCTGCTGATCGCGCTGGGGACCCGCTTCGATGACCGGGTGACCGGGAAGCTGGACACCTTCGCGCCCGACGCCAAGGTCATCCACGCCGACATCGACCCGGCCGAGATCGGCAAGAACCGCCATGCCGACGTGCCGATCGTCGGCGACGTCAAGGCCGTCATCGCCGAGCTGCTCGAGCAGCTGCGCCACGACGGGGTGCCCGGCAAGATCGACATGACCGAGTGGTGGGCCTACCTCGACGGGGTTCGGTCCACGTACCCGCTCAGCTACGGGCCGCAGAGCGACGGCAGCCTCGGCCCGGAATACGTCATCGAGAAGCTGGGCCAGATCGCCGGTCCGGACGCCATTTACGTCGCCGGCGTCGGGCAGCACCAGATGTGGGCGGCGCAATTCATCTCGTATGAGAAACCGCGCACCTGGCTCAACTCCGGCGGTCTGGGCACCATGGGGTTCGCCATCCCGGCCGCCATGGGCGCCAAGATGGCCCGCCCGGACGCGGAGGTGTGGGCGATCGACGGCGACGGCTGTTTCCAGATGACCAATCAGGAATTGGCCACCTGCGCAATCGAAGGCGTGCCGATCAAGGTGGCGCTGATCAACAACGGCAACCTGGGCATGGTCCGCCAGTGGCAGACGCTGTTCTACGAAGAGCGTTACTCGCAAACGGATCTGGCCACGCATTCGCACCGCATCCCGGACTTCGTGAAGCTGGCGGAGGCGCTGGGTTGCGTCGGGTTGCGTTGCGAGCGTGAGGAAGACGTCGCCGACGTGATCAACGCGGCGCGTGCGATCAACGACCGCCCGGTGGTGATCGACTTCATCGTCGGAGCGGACGCGCAGGTGTGGCCGATGGTGGCCGCCGGCACCAGCAATGACGAGATTCAAGCGGCCCGGGGGATCCGCCCGCTGTTCGACGACGAGAGTGAAGGACACGCCTGATGAGTCCGCAGACGCACACTCTCTCGGTGCTGGTCGAAGACAAACCCGGTGTGCTCGCCCGCGTGGCCGCGCTGTTCTCGCGGCGCGGCTTCAACATCGAGTCGCTGGCTGTCGGCGCGACCGAGCAGAAGGACATGTCCCGGATGACGATCGTGGTCTCCGCCGAGGAGACCCCGCTCGAGCAGATCACCAAGCAGCTCAACAAGCTGATCAATGTCATCAAGATCGTCGAGCTGGACGACGGCAACTCGGTGTCGCGGGAATTGGCGATGATCAAGGTGCGCGCCGACGCCGGTACCCGCAGTCAGGTGATCGAAGCGGTGAACCTGTTCCGCGCCAAGGTGATTGACGTATCAACGGAGGCGCTGACGATCGAGGCGACGGGCGACCGCGGCAAGATCGAGGCGCTGCTGCGGATCCTGGAACCGTTCGGTATCCGTGAAATCGTCCAATCGGGAGTGGTGTCGTTGTCTCGCGGTCCCCGCGGAATCGGCACGGCCAAGTAACACACAAGGAGATATTCAACAGTGGCACTAGAAATGTTCTACGACGACGATGCGGACCTGACCATCATCCAGGGTCGCAAGGTCGGGGTCATCGGATACGGCAGCCAGGGGCACGCGCACTCGTTGAGCCTGCGCGACTCCGGCGTGCAGGTGAAGGTGGGCCTGAAGGAGGGTTCGAAGTCCCGCGCCAAGGTTTCCGAGCAGGGCCTGGACGTCGACACCCCCGCCGAGGTCGCCAAGTGGGCCGACGTGATCATGCTGCTGGCGCCCGACACCGCGCAGGCCGACATCTTCAAGAACGACATCGAGCCGAACCTGAAGCCCGGTGACGCTTTGTTTTTCGGTCACGGCCTCAACATCCACTTCGACCTGATCAAGCCGCCGGCCGACGTCACCATCGCGATGGTCGCGCCCAAGGGCCCCGGGCATCTGGTGCGCCGGCAGTTCGTCGACGGCAAGGGCGTGCCCTGCCTGATCGCGGTCGACCAGGACCCGTCCGGCAACGGTGAGGCGCTCGCCCTGTCCTACGCCAAGGCCATCGGCGGCACCCGCGCCGGCGTCATCAAGACCACCTTCAAGGACGAGACCGAAACCGACCTGTTCGGTGAGCAAGCCGTCTTGTGCGGTGGCACAGAGGAATTGGTGAAGACCGGTTTCGACGTGATGGTCGAGGCGGGCTACCCGCCGGAGATGGCGTACTTCGAGGTGCTGCACGAGCTCAAGCTGATCGTCGACCTGATGTACGAGGGCGGCATCGCCCGGATGAACTACTCGGTGTCCGACACCGCGGAGTTCGGCGGGTATCTGTCGGGGCCGCGCGTCATCGACGCCGGCACCAAGGACCGCATGCGGGAGATCCTGCGCGACATCCAGAACGGTGACTTCGTCAAGAAGCTGGTCGCCAACGTCGAGGGCGGCAACAAGCAACTCGAGCAGCTGCGCAAGGAGAACGCCGAGCACCCCATCGAGGTCACCGGCAAGAAGCTGCGCGACCTGATGAGCTGGGTGGACCGGCCGATCACCGAGACGGCTTAGCTTTTCGGCGCCGAGCGTGCACTCGGGGCGAGTTTTCGATTTTTTCGCCGTGAGTGCACGTTCGGCGGGCTAAGAGGCGAGGCGGCTCAGGACGAGGTGAGGCGGTCCGCCGTTTCGACCACTCGGCGGGCCAGGTGCTCGAGGGCCTTGTCAGTGGGCTCGTCGAATTCGGTGATGTTGTCGTGGGTGGTGACCAGGCTGACCCCATACGGATTGCCGTCGACGAACTTGCACGGATCCGTGTAGCCCGGGGGCACGATGATGCCGCCGAAATGCATCAGCGTGACAGCGAGAGCAGGGTGGTTTCCTGACCGCCGTGCACGGTGTTGGACGACGTGAAGCCCGCGTACACCTTGTCGGCGAGCTTGCGTTGCGCCCACAGCCCGCCCAGCGAGTCGAGGAACGCGCGCAGTTGCGCTGCCGGAGAGCCGAATCGCGTCGGTGAACCGAAAATCACCGCGTCGGCCCAGACGATGTCATCGCCGGTGGCCGCCGGAAGGTCCTTGGTGGCTTCGTAGTTCGCCGTCCAGGCCGGGTTGTGGGCGAACGAGGCGGGGTCCTGGGTTTCGGCGACGTGGCGCAGGCGGACTTCGGCCCCGGCCGATTCGGCCGCCGCGGCGACGCGCTGCGCCATCGTGGTGCCGTGGCCGGTGGCCGAGTAATAGATGATCGCGAGTTTGGTCACGGGGCCAGCTTAGGCATGCCGATCCCGAATTCGCGGCGCAACAGGGTGCGCGCGGCGTAGTAGCCGGCCATGCCGTGGACGCCGCCGCCCGGCGGTGTGGCCGCCGAACACAGGTACACCTTGGGAATGGGTGTGCGCCAAGGGTTTAGCCGCGGTGTCGGGCCCGCGATCGCCCGCCAGGCCGAATTGCCGCCCATCCCGATGTCGCCGCCGACATAGTTGGCGTTGTGGTCGCACAGCCGCGCGGCGGGCACCGCGCGTGCGGCCACCACGACGTCGCGGAAGCCGGGCGCGAACCGCTCGACCACCGCGGTCACGGCTTCGGTCGGGTCGACGGTGGACCGCGACGGCACGTGGGCATAGCTCCAGAACGGGCGGCGTCCGGCGGCGTCGATGCGGCCGGGGTCGGCGATGTGCGGGGAGGCGGCCAGCACCATCGGCCATTGCGCGTGGCGGCCCGCGGCGATGTCGGCCTCGGCGCGGGCCATCTGTGTTCGCGTGCCGCCGAGATGCAGGGTGGGGGCCTGCCGTAGCCGCGGGTCCGCCCAGGGGATCTCGTCGCTCAGCACGAAGTCGACCTTGGCGACCCCGGGGCCAAATGTGTAGCGCCGCAACGCCTTGGCGTAGCGCGTCGGGAGCGTGTCGCCGTAGATCCGCAGCAGCGCGGTCGGCGCCGTGTCGAAGGCGACGACTCCGCCAGGCGGAGATGTGACCTCCGTGCCGGCGGTCAGTTCGCCGCCGTGGGCGCGCAGGTCGGCGATCAGCGCGTCGGTGATCGCCTGGCTGCCGCCCGCCGGGATCGGCCAGCCCACCGAATGCGCGAGGGTTGCCAGCATCATCCCGGCGCCGGCCGCCGTCAACGACGGCATCCGCGAAATGATATGGGCGGCAACGCCGGTGAACAGGGCGCGGGCGTCTTCGCCGGCCAGCGACCCCCATGCGGGGGTGCCTTGGGCCAGCATCCGCAGCCCGAGCCGCCACGCGGACGGCACCGAGTTCGGCACCGACCGTTTGTCGCCCAGCAGCAGGGCCACCACGTCGTCGGAGCGCTCGACCAAGGGGCCGAGTAGGCGCCGGAAGGACGCGCCGCGGTCCAATTCGGCGCAGGTGCGGTCCAGGTCGCGGTACGCGATGGCGGCCGGGCGGCCCGGCAGCGGGTTGGCGTAGGAAATCTCGGGCACCGCCAATTGCACGCCGCGCGCGGGCAGGTCGAACTCTTTGAAGAACGGCGATGCCAGCGCCAACGGGTGCACCGCCGAGCAGATGTCGTGCAAGACTCCCGCAGAATCCGGGTCGGCCGCGGTGCGCGCACCCCCGCCAAACGTCGGTTGAGCTTCGACGACCTGCACTTTCAGGCCTGCCCGGGCGCAGATTACGGCGGCGGTCAACCCGTTGGGTCCGCTGCCGACGATGGTGATGTCCACCCGTCAATTACAGCCGATAGGCTGGCCGGGTGAATCTGCCTGTTGTACTCATTGCCGACAAGCTCGCTGAATCAACCGTCGCGGCCCTGGGCGACCAGGTCGAGGTGCGCTGGGTCGACGGGCCCGATCGGGAGAAGCTGCTGGCGGCCGTGCCGGAGGCCGACGCGCTGCTGGTGCGCTCGGCCACCACCGTCGACGCCGAGGTGCTGGCGGCGGCCCCCAAGCTGAAGATCGTCGCCCGCGCCGGGGTTGGCCTGGACAACGTTGACGTGGATGCCGCCACCGAGCGCGGTGTCCTGGTGGTCAACGCGCCGACGTCGAACATTCACAGCGCCGCCGAGCATGCGCTGGCGCTGCTGCTGTCCGCGGCCCGCGAGATCCCGGCGGCCGACGCTTCGCTGCGCGAGCGCGCCTGGAAGCGGTCGTCGTTCTCGGGCACCGAGATTTTCGGCAAGACGGTCGGCGTCGTCGGGCTGGGCAGGATCGGGCAGCTGGTTGCCCAGCGGCTCAGCGCCTTCGGCACCCACCTGATCGCCTATGACCCCTACGTGTCGCCGGCCCGCGCGGCGCAGCTGGGCATCGAGCTGTTGACGCTGGACGAACTGCTGGCCCGCGCCGACTTCATCTCGGTGCACCTGCCGAAGACGCCCGAAACGGCCGGGCTGATCGGCAAGGACGCGCTGGCGAAAACCAAGCCGGGCGTCATCATCGTCAACGCCGCCCGCGGTGGCCTGGTCGACGAGGGGGCGCTGGCCGACGCGGTGCGCAGTGGCCACGTGCGCGCGGCCGGCCTCGACGTTTTCTCCAAAGAGCCGTGCACCGACAGCCCGCTGTTCGAGCTGCCGCAGGTGGTGGTCACGCCGCATCTCGGGGCGTCCACCGAGGAGGCCCAGGACCGGGCCGGTACCGATGTCGCAGCGAGCGTGAAGCTCGCGCTGGCCGGGGAATTCGTTCCCGACGCCGTCAACGTCGGCGGCGGGGTGGTCAACGAAGAGGTGGCGCCGTGGCTGGATCTGGTGCGCAAGCTCGGCGTGCTGGCCGCCACGCTGTCTGACGGCCCGCCGGTGTCGTTGTCGGTGCAGGTGCGCGGTGAGCTCGCTTCCGAAGACGTTGAGGTGCTGAAGCTTTCGGCTCTGCGCGGGTTGTTCTCGGCCGTCGTCGAGGGTCCGGTGACGTTCGTCAACGCGCCGGGGCTGGCCGAAGAGCGCGGCGTCACCGCCGAGATCGGCACGGCCTCGGAAAGCCCGAACCACCGCAGCGTGGTCGACGTGCGCGCGGTCGCGCACGACGGCAGCGCGGTCAACGTCGCCGGCACGCTGTCCGGGCCGCAGCTGGTGGAGAAGATCGTGCAGATCAACGGCCGCAACTTCGACCTGCGCGCCCGCGGCATCAATCTGGTGATCAACTACGTCGACCAGCCCGGCGCGCTGGGCAAGATCGGCACCCTGCTGGGCTCGGCCGGGGTGAATATCCAGGCCGCGCAACTCTCCGAGGACGCCGGGGGCCCGGGGGCGACGATCCTGCTGCGCCTGGACCGAGACGTGCCCGGCGACGTGCGGTCGGAAATCGGTGCGGCCGTCGGCGCGAACAAGCTTGAGGTGGTTGATCTTTCATGAGACTCGCGGTGATCGAGGGCGACGGTATCGGGCCGGAGGTCGTGTCCGAGGCCATCAAAGTCCTGGACGCGGTGCTGCCCGGGGTGGAGAAGACCAGCTACGACCTGGGTGCGCGCCGTTACCACGCCACCGGCGAGCTGCTGCCGGACTCGGCGGTCGACGAGCTGCGCGCGCATGACGCCATCCTGCTCGGCGCCATCGGTGACCCGTCGGTGCCCAGCGGTGTGCTGGAGCGAGGTTTGTTGCTGCGCTTACGTTTCGAGCTGGACCATCACATCAACTTGCGGCCCGGGCGGCTGTATCCGGGAGTGAACAGCCCGCTGGCCGGCAACCCCGAGATCGACTTCGTGGTGGTGCGCGAGGGGACCGAAGGTCCCTACACCGGCACCGGCGGCGCCATCCGCGTCGGAACGCCCAACGAGGTCGCCACCGAGGTCAGCCAGAACACCGCATTCGGTGTGCGACGCGTGGTCGCCGACGCGTTCGAGCGCGCTCAGCGGCGCCGAAAGCACTTGACACTGGTGCACAAAACCAACGTGCTGACCTTCGCCGGCAGGTTGTGGTCGCGCATCGTGGCCGAGGTCGGCCAGGACTATCCCGACGTCGAGGTGGCCTATCAGCACATCGACGCGGCCACCATCTTCATGGTCACCGACCCCGGTCGCTTCGACGTGATCGTCACCGACAACCTGTTCGGCGACATCATCACCGACCTGTCGGCGGCGGTATGTGGCGGAATTGGCTTGGCCGCCAGCGGAAATATCGACGCCACCCGGACCAACCCCTCGATGTTCGAGCCCGTCCACGGCAGCGCGCCGGATATCGCCGGGCAGGGCATCGCCGATCCGACCGCGGCGATCATGTCGGTGGCGTTGCTGCTCGCCCATCTCGGCGAGGACGAGGCCGCCGCCCGGGTGGACCGGGCCGTCGAGCGGCACCTGGCAACGCGCGGGAGCGAACGGCTCTCCACCCGCGAGGTCGGCGAACGGATTGCCGCCGGGCTTTAATCGCGGGCGGCCGCGCGCGAGCGCGCCTCCGACGGCACCAACGGCAAGGCCAACACCGGAAACAGCGCGCACACCGCGAACGCCAGCGGGTACCCCGTCGCGTCGATCACCTCGCCGAATACCGGCGGCCCGACCGCCGCGGTGAGCCGCTGGGTGGTGTTCTGCGCGCCCATGGCGCGCCCGCTCCAAAAGCGCCCGGCCACTTCCGGAATGGCGGTGAACGCCAATCCATTGTCCAGCACGGTGATCACCGACGCGGCGACCATCAGCGTCACCGCCACCACCGAGTGCGCGTGATCGGCGATCGCCAGCAATATCATCACCACAGCGGCGGTCACCGCGATGATGCGGATCGGGCGCATTCGCGATCCCAGGCGGTCCGACCATCTACCGACGGCGATGCGACCCAGCGCGCTCAGCAGCTGCGAGAAACTCACCAAGATGCCGGCCGTCGCGATCGACCAGTGCTGGCTCTTCATCAACCAGACCAGCATGAACGTCAGGACCACGGTCTGCGGCACCATGAGCAGCGCCGACGCGAAGTGAATGCGCCACAGCACGGCGCTGCCGCGGTACGGGCTGGCCAATTCAGCCTTGTCGGCGGCCGACCGTTCGGGGCGTGCGGGATCGCGCACCCACACGGCGCACAGCACCGCGGACACCGCGCACACGGCCGCCGGGAACAACAGCGCAACCGAGATGCTGCGCTCGCCGAGCTCGGGAAGTACCAAGGCGGCCAACGCGATTCCCAACGGCTGCGCGGTCTGTCGAATCCCCATCGCCAGGCCGCGCTGCTGCGGGGGGAACCACCCCGTCACCAGCCGGCCGCTGGCGGTGTTGGCGCTCGCCGCGGCCATGCCACCACCGAACAGGGCCACCCCTTCCGTCAGCATGGATTCCGGCACGGCCGCCGCGGCAAGCGCCGCCGCCGCGGTGAGGGCCAAGCCCGCCGTGAGCACGATCCGCTCGCCGACGATGTCGAGGACGTAGCCCCAGGCGATCAGCGTGACCACCATGCCGAAGCTGGGCATGGCGGAGAGCAGCGCCGCTTCGGCCAGATTGATGCCGCGTACGTCGTTGAGGGCGGGGATCAGGAAGGCGATGCCGTTGATGAAGACCGTCGCGCTCAACGTCGCGATCAGTCCCGTCCCCAGCATCACCCATCGTCGCGTCGATGTCGTGTGCACCTATTGATAGTTCTCACCGGATCGTTGCGGCAAACGTCGCTCCGGCTTATCCGGCACTACGTGGGAACGCACCGTCCGCCACCAACGAACGCGACGAACGGTCTGCCGCCGGGCTCTGGTCTCCAAACCGGGCGGGAGCAACCGCGTCGGTACCAGGGGCACCGCCGCCAGTGGGAACAACGCGCACAACATCCATGCCGGTGGATATTTCGCGGCCGAGATCAACGCGCCGAACAGCGGGGGGCCGGCCGCCGCCATCATGCGCTGGGTGGTGTTCTGGATGCCCAGCGCGCGCCCGCTCCAGTAGGGCCCGGCGAATTCGGTGATGGCAGTGGCCTCCAGCCCGTTGTCGAGCACCGAGATCACCGCGATGACCACCATGAGCCCGGCCTGCCACCGCGAATTCATGTAGTCGGCCCACGCCAGCAGGAGAAGCGTCAGCACGGCGACCGCCGCGATGTAGCGGACGGGCCGCATCCGTGAGCCGACTCGATCGGACAAGCGGCCCACGGCGACCCGGCCGAGCGCGCCCAGCAGCTGTGACAGGGTGACCAACCCGCCTGCGGCCGCAACCGACCAGTGCAGGTTCCTGATCAGCCACACCAGCATGAACGTCACCGTCACCGTTTGGGGTATCATCATCAGGCCCGCCACCGCGTGAATCCGCCACAGCGTCAACGACCTTCGATACGGGCTGGCGAGTTCTTGATGGCTTGCGCTCGCGCGCGGTTTCCGCGGCGGGTCGACGATTCCGACCACGCTCGCTATCGCCCCTACCGCGCACGCCAGGGCGGCGAATCTGAGGCCGTGCTGCGCTCCCCGTTCGGCGAGTTCGGGAATTACCATCGCGCCCAACGCGATTCCCAAGGGTTGCGCGGTCTGGCGGATACCCATCGCCAGGCCGCGCTGGTGTGGCGGAAACCAGGCGGACACCAGCCGGCCGCCCGCCGTGTTGCAACTGGCGGCGGCCATGCCGCCGAGAAACAGATACACGGAAATCAGCACCATCGAATGCGCCGACGCCGCGGCGTAGGCCGCCGCCGCGGTCAGCGCCGACCCAGTGGCCATCACCACCCGTTCGCCCACCCGGTCCAGCGCATAACCCCACAGCAACAGCGTCACCACCATGCCCCAGCTGGGCATCGAGGCCAGCAGAGCGGCTTCGTCCAGCCGGATTCCGCCCGAGGCCCGCAGCGACGGGATCAAAAACGCGACGCCGTTGATGAAGAGGAATGAACTCGCCGTCGCCAGCAGCGAAACGATCATGATCGACCAGCGCGCGCCCGCGCCGATTTCGCGCGTAGCGGTCGAGTCGGTCTGCATTCCCCATGCTTGCATACCGCTTGGAAATTTCGCCGCAGGACGTTGCCGTTGCTGGTCATTGCCTGCCCCGCCACGCCCGGCTGCGCCGCGCTCGCGACCCTCACTAGGTGGGATTGTCTGGCTCCTCCTCGGGCCGTCCCGGCCCGAATCGTCGCCCGACTCGGCCCGACGGTGACGGCCCGCCACGCCCGGCTACGCCGCGCTCGCGACCGTCACTAGGCTCAACTGAATGCGCCTTGGTCGAATCGCCAGCCCGGACGGTGTCGCCTTCGTCAGCATCGAAGGCGAACTCGACGACCCAGCCGAGATGATCGCCCGCGAGATCGCCGAGCACCCCTTCGGCACGCCGAACTTCACCGGCCGATCATGGCCGCTGGCCGACGTCCGGCTGCTCGCCCCGATACTCGCCAGCAAGGTGGTCTGCGTCGGCAAGAACTACGCCGACCACATCGCCGAGATGAAAGAGATGACCGGACCCGCGCCGGCCGAGCCGGTGATCTTCCTCAAGCCGAGCACCGCCATCATCGGGCCCAACGTGCCGATTCGCTTGCCGGCCAACGCATCACCGGTGCACTTCGAGGGCGAGCTGGCGGTGGTCATCGGCCGGCCCTGCAAGGACGTCTCGGCCGCCCAGGCCGCGGAGAACATCCTTGGCTACACCATCGGCAACGACGTGTCGGCGCGCGATCAACAAAAAGCCGACGGCCAATGGACGAGGGCCAAAGGCCACGACACCTTCTGCCCGGTCGGGCCGTGGATCGTCACCGACCTCAAGCCGCTGGACCCGGGCGATCTCGAATTGCGCACCGAGGTCAACGGTGAGGTCAAGCAGCACAGCCGCACGTCGCTGCTGATCCATGACATCGGCGCGATCGTCGAGTGGATTTCGGCGGTGATGACATTGCTACCCGGCGATCTCATCCTCACCGGCACCCCGGCGGGCGTCGGCCCCATCGAGGACGGCGACACCGTCTCCATCACCATCGAGGGCATCGGCACCCTCACCAATCCCGTGCTCCGCAAAGGAAAATCGTGACTGCACCCGCGAACGTACGCGTCCGATTCTGCCCGTCGCCCACCGGCACCCCGCACGTCGGGATGGTCCGCACGGCGCTGTTCAACTGGGCCTACGCCCGACACACCGGGGGCACCTTCGTCTTTCGCATCGAGGACACCGACGCCCAACGCGACAGTGAGGAAAGCTATCTGGCACTGCTGGACGCGCTGCGCTGGCTCGGCCTGGACTGGGACGAGGGACCCGAGGTGGGCGGTCCCTACGGCCCGTACCGCCAATCGCTGCGCAGCGAGATCTATCGCGACGTGGTGGCCAAGCTGGTCGAAGCGGGGGAGGCGTACTACGCCTTCTCGACGCCGGAGGAGGTCGAGGCGCGCCACATCGCCGCGGGCCGTAATCCCAAGCTCGGTTACGACAATTTCGACCGGCAGCTCACCGATTCGCAGCGCGCGGCGTTCCTCGCGGAGGGGCGCCAGCCGGTGGTGCGGCTGCGGATGCCCGACGACGACCTCGGCTGGGACGACCTGGTGCGCGGCACCACCACCTTCGCGGCCGGGTCCGTGCCCGACTTCGCGCTGACCCGCGCCAACGGAGATCCGTTGTACACCTTGGTCAATCCCTGTGACGACGCGCTGATGAAGATCACCCATGTGCTGCGCGGCGAGGACCTGCTGCCGTCGACACCGCGCCAGCTCGCGCTGTATCAGGCGCTGATCCGGATCGGCGTCGCCGAGCGCACGCCGCAGTTCGCGCACCTGCCAACGGTATTGGGGGAGGGCACCAAAAAGCTGTCCAAGCGCGACCCGCAGTCGAATCTGTTCGCCCACCGCGACCGCGGCTTCATCCCCGAAGGGCTGCTCAATTACCTGGCGTTGCTGGGCTGGGCCATCGCCGACGACCACGATGTGTTCAGTCTCGATGAGATGGTGGCCGCGTTCGACGTGGTCAACGTCAACTCCAATCCGGCCCGCTTCGACCAGAAGAAGGCCGACGCGCTCAACGCCGAGCACATCCGGATGCTGACCGTCGAGGACTTCACCGCCAGGCTGCGCGATTACTTCGGCGTCCACGGTCATCGCCTCGAGCTCGACGACGCCGCCTTCGCCACGGCCGCCGAATTGGTGCAGACCCGGATCGTGGTGCTCGGTGACGCCTGGGACCTGTTGAAGTTCCTCAACGACGACGAGTACGCGATCGACCCCAAGGCCGCCGCCAAGGAGCTGGGTCCGGACGCGGCCGCGGTGCTCGATGCGGCGCTGGCCGCGCTGCACGACGTCGCGGACTGGACGACGCCCCAGATCGAGGCCGCCCTCAAAACCGCGCTCATCGACGAGCTGGGCCTCAAACCGCGCAAGGCGTTTGGCCCGATCCGCGTGGGCGCCACCGGGACGACGATCAGCCCGCCGTTGTTCGAGTCGCTGGAGCTGCTCGGCCGGGACCGCAGCGTGCAGCGGCTGGGCGCCGCGCGCGCGACGACCGGTTAGGACAGACCCAGACCACGCGTGCGGACTGGCCCGCGAGACTTTGGTAGTCTGCACTGCGGTTTACCAAAGCCGACAACGACTGGCAGCGGCGGTCCCCAAAGAGCTTGTACAGGCCCGCAATCGACGCTGACCAGCAGTTTTAGGCAGCCAATGGGGTATGGTGTAATTGGCAACACAGCTGATTCTGGTTCAGCCATTCTAGGTTCGAGTCCTGGTACCCCAGCAAAATTCTCGCCACCTCAAGCGATTAGGTGGGCTTAGCGCGGTGAGCTATGCTGACTGCTCGGATCGTTTCTGGCCCCGTCGTCTAGCGGCCTAGGACGCCGCCCTCTCACGGCGGTAGCGTGGGTTCGAATCCCATCGGGGCTACAAATTAAAGCCGCAGTTACTGGTCGGTCCCCAGTGCGGCCGGCGCGGTCGATCCGCCCACCGGCATGTGCGCCAAACCGAGTTTGCGGTGATCCCACGAACGAGCGCGTCGGGCCACAATGCGAACACAGACCCGCTTGTTCATCATCTGCTCGACGAACGGCTTCATGTCGTCGGTGTAGGGGCCGGTATAGCGTTCCCAGACGCTGACCCCCACCCGGTGCGCGACGTCGGGATCGTCCACGATCTCCGCAACCCCTTCGAAGGACACCCCGCGAAGCGTGTCGTAGGTGTGGCCGTCCTCGATCAGGAAGCTCACCCGCGGGTCCCGCTTGAGGTTGATGGCCTTCTGAGACTTCGCCTTGGTCTCCAGCCAGATCTCGCCGTCGACCACGGCGTACCACATGGCGGTCAGATGCGGCTGGCCGTCGGGGCCGATGGTTGCCAGCGTTCCGGTGCGGCTCTTGACGACGAAGTCGGCGATCTCGTCTTCCGACATGACGATGCTCGCGCGCTGATTGGTTCCCATGCCGGTCAGTCTGTCAGGCCCGCTGCGTCTGCTCGCGGGAGGACTCGGGGAACTACAGCCGGCGGGCCATCGCGTCGGCCGCGGACAGCAGCTCGGCGGCCCAACGCGCGCCCGGACGCCTGCCGATCCGGTCGATGGGGCCCGACACCGAGATGGCGGCGACGACGGCGCCGCGGCCGTCGCGCACCGGCGCGGACACACTGGCCACCCCCGGCTCGCGCTCGGCCACGCTTTGGGCCCAGCCACGCCGCCGCACTTCGGCCAGCGTTCGTTCGGTGAACTTCGCCGTCGTCAGTACCGCTTTCTGGGTGGCCGCGTCGCTGTGGGCCAGCAGCACTTTGGCGCCCGACCCCGCCGTCATGGGCAGTCGCGCCCCGACCGGAACCGTATCGCGAAGGCCCGCAGCGGGTTCCAGGGCGGCCACACAGACCCGGTCGGTGCCCTCACGTCGGTACAGCTGCACGCTTTCGCCGGTGGTCTCGCGCAACAGCGGCAGCACCGCGCTGCTGGCGGCCAGCAGCGGATCGTTGACGTGAGCGGCGAGTTCGGTGACGGCCGGGCCGAGCCGCCAGCGCCCCTCCTCGTCGCGCGCCAGCAGGCGATGCACTTCGAGGGCCGCCGCCAGCCGATAGGCCGTGGCCCGGGGCAGCGCGGTGCGCTCACACAGTTCGGCTAATCCGCAGGGGGATTGGGCGACGGTGTGCAGGACACCCACGGCTTTGTCCAGGACGCCGATACCGCTATGCTGTCTCACAGGAAGATACTAGCGTCTCGCATTCTGAGATCACAGCCTGAATGATCAGCGAGCCGCGGATGAAGCGAATTGAGGCGAGCTCGATATGGGGATCGACACAGGGGCGGCGACCAAACCGCGCACACTGGCCGAAAAAGTCTGGGACGACCATGTTGTGGTCTCCGGGAGCGCCTCGGGGCAGGCGGCGGCGCCCGACCTGATCTACATCGATCTGCATCTGGTGCACGAGGTCACCAGCCCGCAGGCTTTCGACGGCCTGCGCCTGGCCGGCCGCCCGGTGCGGCGCCCCGATCTGACGCTGGCCACCGAGGATCACAACGTTCCGACCGTCGACATCGACAAGCCGATCGCCGACCCGGTGTCACGCACGCAGGTCGAGACATTACGGCGAAATTGTGCCGAATTCGGTGTGCGGCTATATCCAATGGGCAATCTCGAGCAGGGCATCGTGCACGTCGTCGGGCCGCAGCTGGGCCTCACCCAGCCGGGCATGACGATCGTCTGTGGGGACAGTCACACCTCGACGCACGGCGCATTCGGCGCGCTGGCCATGGGAATTGGCACCTCGGAGGTCGAGCACGTGCTTGCGACTCAGACCTTGCCGCTGCGCCCGTTCAAGACGATGGCGGTCAATGTCGACGGGAAATTGCCGCCGGGCGTGACGTCCAAGGACATCATCCTGGCGCTGATCGCCAAGATCGGCACCGGCGGCGGGCAGGGGCATGTCATCGAATACCGCGGCAGCGCCATCGAATCGCTGTCGATGGAAGGCCGGATGACCGTCTGCAACATGAGCATCGAAGCCGGCGCCCGGGCGGGGATGGTGGCTCCCGACGACACCACCTACGAGTTCCTGCGGGACCGCCCGCACGCCCCGAAAGGCGCGCAATGGGATGCGGCCATGCGTTATTGGCAGCAACTGCGCACCGACCCGGGCGCCGAATTCGACACCGAGGTGTATCTCGATGCCGAGTCGCTGAGCCCGTTCGTGACGTGGGGCACAAATCCCGGCCAGGGTGTGCCGCTGTCCGCCGCCGTCCCCGATCCCGAGCTGATGACCGACGACGGCGAGCGCCAGGCGGCTGAGAAAGCGTTGGCATACATGGACCTTCGACCGGGTACACCGATGCGTGACGTCGCCGTCGATGCGGTGTTCGTGGGCTCTTGTACCAACGGTCGTATCGAAGATCTGCGGGTCGTGGCCGACATCCTGCGCGGGCGCAAGGTCGCGCCGGGGGTGCGGATGCTCGTCGTCCCGGGGTCGATGCGGGTGCGCGCGCAGGCCGAAGCCGAAGGGCTGGGCGAGGTTTTCACCGCCGCCGGTGCCGAATGGCGGCAGGCGGGCTGCTCGATGTGCCTGGGAATGAATCCCGACCAGTTGGCGCCGGGCGAGCGGTGCGCGGCGACGTCCAACCGCAACTTCGAAGGGCGCCAGGGTAAAGGCGGCCGCACGCATTTGGTGTCTCCGGCCGTTGCCGCGGCGACAGCGGTTCGCGGCACATTGTCTGCTCCGGCCGATTTGAGCTGACGAATTCGACGTCTGAAGGGATGAGCATGGAAGCTTTTCACACCCACACCGGTATCGGTGTGCCGCTGCGGCGCTCCAACGTCGACACCGATCAGATCATTCCGGCGGTGTATTTGAAGCGTGTCACCCGAACCGGTTTCGAGGACGGGCTGTTCGCGAGCTGGCGGTCGGATCCGTCATTCGTGCTCAACCTCAGCCCCTTTGACCGGGGCTCAGTCCTCGTCGCAGGACCCGATTTCGGGACGGGCTCGTCGCGCGAGCATGCGGTGTGGGCGCTGATGGACTACGGGTTCCGAGTAGTCATCTCGTCTCGGTTCGGTGACATTTTCCGGGGCAACGCCGGCAAGGCGGGGCTCTTGGCGGCCGAAGTTTCCCAAGACGGGGTGGAGCTCCTCTGGAAGCTGATCGAGCAGAGCCCCGGCTTGGAAATCACTGCCAATCTTCAAGATCGAAATATCACCGCGGGAACGACGGTGCTGCCGTTCAAGATTGACGACCACACCGCGTGGCGACTACTCGAAGGCCTCGACGATATAGCCCTTACGCTGCGGAAACTCGACGAAATCGAGTCTTTCGAGGCGGCCTATCCGGACTGGAAACCGCGCACTCTGTCCACTTCCTGAACGGTCGGACCCAGCCGAATTTCTGCTCGATCGGCTAACTAAACCGGGCCGATTTCAAGATCCCCCACCGGTCAAGGGCGGCAACCGGATTGCGAAAACGCCGTACGCCTTGCCGTGAAATTGCGCGTGGCTCTTGGAAATTTGCTGGGTGAGGGTTTACCGTGTCCACTAGTCGGTTCAAATCGAGGACCACTAGTGTCGGAGGGATTGATGAATAAGGCAGAGCTCATTGATGTGCTCACACAGAAATTGAACACGGACCGTCGGCAGGCGACCGCTGCGGTCGAGAACGTTGTCGACACCATTGTGCGTGCGGTACACAAGGGCGACAGCGTCACGATTACCGGGTTCGGTGTGTTCGAACAGCGGCGCCGCGCAGCGCGCGTGGCCCGCAACCCGCGTACCGGTGAGACGGTGAAGGTGAAGCCGACGTCCGTCCCCGCGTTCCGTCCCGGTGCCCAATTCAAAGCGGTTGTGTCTGGCGCACAGCGTCTCCCGTCGGAAGGCCCGGCCGTCAAGCGCGGCGTGGTAGGTGGCACGGGCGCGGCCAAGAAGACTGCGGCCAAGAAGGCTCCGGCGAAGAAGGCCGCGGCCAAGAAGGCTCCCGCCAAGAAGACTGCGGCCAAGAAGGCTCCCGCCAAGAAGGCCGCAGTGAAGAAGGCTCCGGCCAAGAAGGCCGCAGTGAAGAAGGCTCCGGCCCGCAAGGCCGCGACCAAGGCTCCGGCCAAGAAGACTGCGGCAAAGAAGGCTCCGGCCCGCAAGGCCGCGACCAAGGCTCCGGCCAAGAAGGCCGCGAGCAAGTCGACGGCCCGCAAGGCTCCCGCCAAGAAGACGACCGCGCGTCGCGGCCGCCGGTAGGCAGAGCACGTTCTAGACACGAATACCCTTCGGCGGCACCGGTGCCCCGGAGGGTATTCGTGTGCTAGCGGCGGGCCGCCGCCAGCACGCTAGGCCCGCACGTTGGCGGCCAGCGCACCGCCGATGTGGTCGGCGGTCACCAGCCGGCCCCCGGACAATGACAGCACCCAGGTGCTGCCTTTGTGGTTGCGCGATTTGTCCGGCCGCACTCCATCCCGAGCACACCACCACGCGATCAGGTCCGGAATCACCTTGCCCTGCGTGCAGACAACCGGTGTGCCGTGCTCGTGGGCGATATCCAGCATCCGGTGGCGGCTGCGTTTGGCGTTCTTGGCGTAGGCCTCTTCGGTGAGGGTCGGCTCGTTGTGCACGGCCGAGCCGAGAGACTCGGCGAGTGGCTCCACGGTCTGGTGGCAGCGGACCCGGTCGGCCGCATACACCCGCGAGGCACCGAAGGCCAGCAGTTGCGGAACCAGCGCCTTGGCCTGCGCACGCCCCCGTTTGTCCAGCGGCCGCTTGGTGTCATCGCCCGAAAAGCGCGATTTGCGCCCCGCGGTGGCGTGCCGGACCACCAGCACGGTGTGGGTATCCGCCGGCTTTTTGTTGAAGTGGCGCAACACTTTTCGGTCTTGCGCATAGTCGAGTTTCTGCATGGCCTCGGCCGCCGGCAACCAGAGCAACCGGTCGACCTCGTCGCCGGGAACGAATTCGCCGCCGACGGCGCGCGCCGACCAGTAGAAGACTTTTTTGACGCCCGCCTCGATGGGGTAGCTCACAGTGTTGAGCCGCCTGCCGAGGACCGCGTGCTGTCCGGTCTCCTCGTGCACCTCCCGCACCGCCGCCGCGGGCGCCGTCTCGCCGGGGTCCACCTTGCCTTTGGGCAGTGACCAATCGTCGTAGCGGGGGCGGTGGATGACAGCGATCTCGACATCGTGGCCGGCATCGCCCGGTCGCCACAGCACCGCGCCGGCGGCAGGGACGATTCGGCTTGCGGAGCGCCGAGCGTTGGACGAGTTCGGGGGCGGCACCTCAACTCCTGCAGGTCAATTCGGTCAGAGTCGCACGTTCAATCACGCTGCGGCCCGGAAACAACCGGAAATCACCGCACAGGTCTAGGGACTGCGATGCCGCTCCATCAACGATACTTGGTGGTCGCGCACCGTATGGCCCTCGTGTGGCGACGCGGTCCACTGCCCGTCGGACCCGAGTTCCCAGCAGCGCGTGGACGGATCCAATGCGGACTCGAACAATTCATCCAGCTGCGCGGTGAGCTTGGGGTCCTTGACCTGAGCCAGCACCTCCACCCGACGATCGAGGTTGCGGTGCATCATATCGGCGCTGCCGATCCAGAATTCATTGATGCTGTGGAAATGGATGATCCGCGAGTGCTCCAGGAAACGCCCGAGAATGGAGCGCACAAAGATGTTTTCGGAGTAGCCCTGCGCGCCCGGGCGCAGCGCGCAGATGCCACGCACGACCACCTCGACCCGCACGCCCGCCTGCGACGCCCGGTACAGCGCATCGATGACCTGTTCATCCACCAGCGCATTCATCTTGAGACGAATTCGCCCGTCTCCGCGTTCGCGGTGCGCCGCGATCTCGCGTTCGACGCGTTCGATGATGCCGGTGCGAATTCCGTGCGGCGCCACCAGCAGATTGCGGTAGGAGACCTTACGCGAATATCCGGTAAGCGAATTGAACAAGTCGGTGAGGTCCGCACCGATGTCGGGGGCGGCTGTCAGCAGGCCGACATCCTCATAGAGACGGGCGGTCTTGCTGTTGTAGTTGCCGGTTCCGATGTGGCAGTACCGCCGGATCGCCGAGCCTTCGCGACGCACCACCAAGCAGGTCTTGCAGTGCGTCTTGAGCCCGACGAGCCCGTAAACCACGTGCACGCCCGCTTGTTCGAGTGCGCGCGCCCAGCGGATGTTGGCCTGTTCGTCGAAGCGCGCCTTGATCTCGACGAGCGCCACGGCCTGCTTTCCAGCCTCGGCCGCTTCGATCAGCGCGCGAACGATCGGCGAATCACCGGAGGTGCGATACAACGTCTGTTTGATCGCCAGCACGTTGGGATCGGCCGCGGCCTGCTGGATGAATCGCTGCACGCTGGTGGAGAAGGAGTCATACGGGTGGTGCACCAGCACGTCGCCCTCGCGCAGCGTCGCGAAGATGCTCTTGGGGGATTCGCGGTCGGCGAAGGCGGGGTGCGTGTCGGGAACGAACGCGGGGTCCTTGAGCGCCGGGCGGTCCAGGTCGTAGATCTGCCACAGCGACGAAAGATCGAGAAGCCCGGGGACTTCGATGACGTCGCCGGGATGCACGTCCAGTTCGCGCAGCAGCAATTCCAGCATGCCCTCGGTCATGTCGTCGGCGATCTCGAGTCGCACCGGCGGACCGAACCGCCGGCGCGCCAATTCCCTTTCGAGGGCCTGCAGCAGATCTTCGTCGCGGTCCTCTTCGACTTCCATGTCGGCGTTGCGGGTAATGCGGAATGCGTGGTGTTCCACGATTTCCATGCCGGGGAACAGAAGAGGAAGGAAGGCCGCGATCAGTTCCTCCAGCGGCAGATAGCGGACGATGGAGCGGCTTTGGCCCGCGGCGGTGTCGCGGCCCGCCTTGAGCGCGCCGAGTTCGACGAAGCGATCGACGTTGTTGGGCACCTTGACTCGGGCGAAGTGCTGGCCACCATCCTCGGGCTGGCGCACCATGACCGCCAGATTCAGGCTCAGCCCGCTGACGAACGGGAACGGGTGCGCGGGATCGACGGCCAGCGGAGTCAGGACGGGAAAGACTTGATCGGTGAAATAGGTCGAGAGTTCGTCGCGCTCGGCCTGGTCGAGGTCGGCCCACGTGACGATGTGGATGCCTTCCTCGGCGAGCGCCGGACGCACCGAATCGAGGAACACCCGCGCGTGCCGGGTGGCGATCCGCTGGGTCTGTTCCCCGATGAAGGCCAGCTGCTTGCGCGGCGTCAGACCGTCGGCGGAGCGCACCGACAGGCCCATCTCGTCGCGGCGCTTGAGGCCGGCGACCCGCACCATGTAGAACTCGTCGAGGTTGGAGGCGAAGATCGCCAGGAACTTGGCCCGTTCCAACAGCGGCAACGAATTATCGTCGGCCAGCGCCAGCACGCGGGCGTTGAAGTCCAGCCAGCTCAGTTCCCGGTTGAGGTAACGCTCGTCCGGCAGATCGGTCATCGCGGTGGGGGTCGCGGCCGGTGGAGCCGCCACGGCCGAGTCGCCTGAATGCCACAGATTCTCGTCGGGTCGCGCCTCAGCTTCGATTTCAGTCACCCTGCGATCATCGCTCATCACGCGCGGGTGCTGCCAGTGGTGATCGCGAGCGGGCGAAGCGGGTGGCGCTTGCGCACGCGGGACATCCATTCGCCGTTGGGCCGACGTTCACGTTCCGGACGGCTTGGCCTCGCGTGACCGAATCAGTGCGCGGCGAGGGCGCGGGCCGTCGCGGCCCCCACCCCGAGGCGACGGGCGGCCGCGAGGTCGGTCGGGGTGTCGACGTCACAGCGCAGGCCGGGCCACGCGCCGGTCAGCTCGATCGCACCCGAACTGCGGTGCCGCGCCGAGGAATCGGTACCGAACCGGGGATCGAGCGGGCCCCCGAATGCGAAGAGCGCCGCGGTTCCGGTCGCCAGCCGGTCGGCGACGAAGCTGCGCCGGTGCTGACGCGCGGCGGCGACGGCCTCGGCCAGCTCCTGGGTTTGCAGCGCCGGCAAATCGCCTTGCAGCGCAACGACATTGGAGAACGAACCGGCCACCGAGCGCGCCGCGGTGGCGATCGCGTTGTTCAGCGGATCGGGATGGCCCTCGGGCGTCGGGTCAACCAGCACATCGGCGCCCAGCTCCGTGGCCGCGGCGGCCGCCGCGTCGTCGGGAGTGATCACGGTGATCGAGCCCAGCGATTCGACGCGCCCCGCGGCGGCCAGGGTGTCCATCAACATCGCCAGCACCACGCTCTCGCGCGTGCGGGCCGAGAAAACCGGCGCCAGTCTGGTCTTGGCCGCGGCCAACCTCTTGACGGCGATGATCAACGCGACATCACCCCCGTTGCCCACGCCGCTGTGTGCGCCGTCGGGTCGTATGCCGCTCATGAGATGTCATCCTGCCAGCGGCGCCGCGCGCGCCGGCGTCATGGCCCCGGCGCGCGGGGACACGCTGGCGCGCGTGACGCCCGGTCCGTCGCTGATCTAGGGTGTAGCGGCTGCACGCGCCGCGTGAGCAACACCGACCACCGCAGGGGGTGAACATGACCAGCACGCATGGCGGTTCAGCGGGCTCCGTCACGGTCATGGGCGCCGGGGCGTGGGGAACGGCGCTGGCCAAGGTGCTCGTCGAGGCCGGCGGACCGGAAACACAGGTCACCCTGTGGGCGCGCAGGCCCGAGCTCGCCGAGCGCATCAACGCCACCCGATCAAACCCGGACTATCTGCCCGGCACGTCGCTGCCGTCGGGCGTCCGCGCCACCGCCGACGCCGCCGAGGCGCTGCACGGCGCGTCCACCGTGCTGCTCGGCGTGCCCGCGCAGACGATGCGCAGCAACCTCGAGCGCTGGACGCCGCTGCTGCGCGAGGGCGCCACCCTGGTCAGCCTGGCCAAGGGCATCGAGCTGGGCACCCTGATGCGGATGAGCCAGGTGATCGTGGCGGTGACCGGCGCCGACCCGGCTCAGGTCGCGGTGATATCGGGTCCGAACCTGGCCAGCGAGATCGCGGGCTGCCAGCCGGCCGCGACGGTGGTCGCCTGCAGTGACTCGGGCCGGGCCGTCGCCCTGCAGCGCATGCTGAACAGCGGATACTTTCGCCCCTATACCAACAGTGATGTGGTCGGCACCGAGATCGGCGGCGCGTGCAAGAACGTCATCGCGCTCGCCTGCGGGATGGCGGCCGGTGTGGGGCTCGGCGAAAACACCGCGGCGGCGATCATCACCCGTGGCCTGGCCGAGATCATGCGGCTGGGGATCGCGCTGGGCGCCAAGGGCGCGACGCTGGCCGGGCTGGCCGGGGTGGGCGACCTGGTGGCCACCTGCAGCTCCCCGCGGTCGCGCAACCGGTCGTTCGGCGAACGGCTCGGCCGCGGAGCAACCATCGAATCGGTTCTTTCCGGCACGCCCGACGGCGGCGACGGGCACGTCGTCGAGGGTGTGACGTCCTGCGAGTCGGTGCTGGCGCTGGCCGCCAGCTACGACGTCGAAATGCCGCTCACCGACGCCGTGCACCGGGTCTGCCACAAAGGGTTGTCGGTCGACGAGGCGATGGCGCTGCTGTTGGGCCGCCGCACCAAGCCCGAATGAGCCGCCGCCTACCCGGTAGCCTCTTGACATTGTGAATGCCAGCGATCGGTCGACGCCGCACCCCGGCTCAGGGGGCGGTGAGCGGGCGCGTGTCGCCGTCGTCTTCGGCGGGCGCAGCAACGAGCACGCCATCTCGTGCGTCTCGGCGGGCAGCATCCTGCGCAACCTCGACCCCGAGCGTTTCGAGGTGGTCGCGATCGGCATCACCCCGGAAGGTTCCTGGGTGCTCACCGACGGCGACCCGGCCGCGCTGGCGATCACCGACCGGCGACTGCCCGAGGTCACCGCCGAATCGGGAACCGAGCTGGCGCTGTCGGCCGATCCGCGGCGCGGCGGCCAATTGGTGTCCCTGCCCCCCCGCGCGGGTGAGGTGTTGGCGTCCGTCGACGTGGTGTTCCCCGTGCTGCACGGCCCCTACGGCGAGGACGGCACCATTCAGGGGCTGCTCGAACTCGCCGGCGTGCCGTATGTGGGCGCCGGTGTGTTGGCCAGCGCCGCCGGCATGGACAAGGAATTCACCAAAAAGCTGTTCGCCGCCGAGGGATTGCCGGTCGGCGACTACGCGGTGCTGCGCCCGTCACGCGCGCGGCTACGGCCCGAGGAGTGCCAGCGGCTGGGGTTGCCGGTGTTCGTCAAACCAGCCCGGGGCGGTTCCTCGATCGGTGTGAGCCGGGTATCGAGCCGGGACCAGCTGGACGCCGCCGTCGCCGCCGCGCGCCGCCACGATCCCAAGGTCATCGTCGAGGCCGCGATCGTCGGCCGTGAGCTGGAGTGCGGCGTGCTCGAAATGCCCGACGGCACAGTCGAAGCCAGCGCGCTGGGCGAGATCCGGCTGGCCGGCGTGCGGGGCCGCGAGGACTCGTTCTACGACTTCGCCACCAAATACCTTGACGACGCAGCCGAATTGGATGTGCCCGCAAAGGTCGACGACGAAACCGCCGATGCCGTGCGCCAATTGGCGATCCGCGCGTTCAAGGCCATTGACTGCCAGGGGCTGGCCCGGGTGGATTTCTTCCTCACCGACGACGGGCCCGTGCTCAACGAGATCAACACGATGCCGGGATTCACCACGATCTCGATGTATCCGCGGATGTGGGCGGCCAGCGGCGTGGACTACCCGACCCTGCTGGCGACGATGGTCGAGACGGCGTTGGCCCGCGGGGTCGGCCTGCGTTAGGCGCTAACGCGCGGGCCCGGGGTTGATGGGTGCGGCCGCGATGCGCTGTTCGATCACCTCGGACAGCCGCTGGATCGGTGCCGGGCCCGACCCGGTGGGCAGCGTGAGCGCCACATAGACTCCGCGATCCACCGCGTACCAGGTGGATCGGCCGGCGTCACCGGCGGACTGCTGATCGGAACGCACCTGGAACCACTGCACCCGGTCGACCACCTGGATCGGGGCGCCGACGACGAACTCGCCCGGGCGGTCCAGCCCGCAGCGCAGCACCACCGGCTCGCTGCCGTGTCCGGTCCGCCAGGCCGCCGCCCCCACCGGTTCCGGTTGCTCGAGCGCCGCCCGCTGGTAGTCGCCCAGGCGCTGCGGCAGCGCGTCCATCAGCGCCCGGCACGCGGCGCTTTCGGCCTGCGGCGCCGGGACGGCGGGAACGGCGACCGGTTGCGGCGGAGCCTCCCGGGTGGCCGCGATCGCCAGGATCACCCCGATGGTCGCGACGGCCAGCGCTACGGCGACGATGATCACCGCTCGCGGCGGCCCGCCGTCGGCGTCCGATCCGGTTGCCACCGCGCACACCTCCTGTCCCCACATCACTATCGCCTCAGCTCACCCCGATGGCCAATTATCGTGGGTGGCGTGCGGGACGAATCGACGCTGCAGCAACTCGGCGAGTTCGCTGTCATCGACCGCCTGGTGGCTGGCCGCCGGCAGCCCGCCGCGGTCGTGCTCGGGCCGGGTGACGACGCGGCGCTGGTGGCGGCCGGCGACGGCCGCGCCGTGGTGTCGACCGACATGCTGGTGCAGGACCGGCACTTCCGGCTGGACTGGTCGGCGCCCCACGACATCGGCCGCAAGGCGATCGCCCAGAACGCCGCGGACATCGAGGCGATGGGCGCGCGGCCCACGGCGTTCGTCGTCGCCTTCGGGGCGCCCGGTGCGACGCCGGCGGCGGCGGTGGACGCGCTGGTCGACGGGATGTGGGACGAGGCGCAGCGCGTCGGCGCCGGCATCGCCGGCGGCGACCTGGTCGGCTGCCCGCAGTGGGTGATCTCGGTGACGGTGCTGGGCGACCTCGGCGGGCGCGATCCGGTGCGGCGATCGGGCGCACAGCCCGGCTCGCTGGTCGCCGTTGCCGGGGACCTGGGCCGCTCCGCGGCGGGTTTCGCCTTGTGGCACAACGGCATTGGTGGGTTCGATGAGTTGCGGCGCCGGCATGTGGTGCCCGAGCCGCCGTACGGTCAGGGCTCGGTCGCGGCCGCCGGGGGAGCGCAGGCGATGATCGACGTCTCCGACGGCCTGATCGCCGACCTACGCCACGTCGCCGACGCGTCGGGGGTGGGCATCGACCTGTCCACCGCGGCGCTGGCCGCGGACCGCGACGCGCTTGCCGCGGCGGCGGCCGCCGCGGGCGCCGATCCCTGGCCGTGGGTGCTGGCCGGCGGTGAAGACCACGCCCTGGTGGCGTGTTTCGCCGGACCCGCGCCGGCCGGATGGCGTGTCATCGGGCGGGTTCTCGACGGGCCGGCCCGGGTGCTCGTCGACGATCAGGAGTGGAGCGGCCACGCCGGCTGGCAGTCGTACTAGGGTGGCGCGGTGACCGTTTACCCGATCGCGAAGGGCCGATGATGACGGCGCGCCCGTTGAGCGAATTGGTCGAGCCGGGCTGGGCGAGCGCGCTGCAACCCGTGGCCGGGCAGGTCGCCCAAATGGGGCAATTCCTGCGGGACGAGATCGCGGCCGGGCGCAGGTATCTGCCCGCCGGGTCGAATGTGTTGCGCGCCTTCACCTATCCCTTCGACCAGGTCAGGGTGTTGATCGTCGGGCAGGACCCCTATCCGACGCCCGGACACGCTGTGGGCCTGAGCTTTTCGGTGGCGCCCGAGGTGCGGCCGCTGCCCCGCAGCCTGGCCAACATCTTTCAGGAGTACACCGCGGACCTGGGCCACCCCCCGCCCTCATCCGGTGACCTGACGCCGTGGGCGCAGCGCGGCGTGCTGCTGTTGAACAGGGTGCTCACCGTGCGTCCCAGCAATCCGGCGTCGCATCGGGGCAAGGGCTGGGAAGCGGTGACCGAATGCGCCATCCGGGCGCTGACCGCACGCTCGCTGCCCCTGGTGGCCATCCTGTGGGGCCGCGACGCGTCGACGCTCAAACCGATTCTCGCTCAGGGCAATTGCGTGGCCATCGAGTCGCCGCACCCCTCGCCGCTGTCGGCGTCGCGGGGATTCTTCGGCTCCCGCCCGTTCAGCCGCGCCAACGAACTGCTGGCCGGGATGGGTGCGGACGCGATCGATTGGCGGCTGCCCTGAACAAGATGACCGCGCTACGGGCGAACCGGCGCGGCGGCCCGGAACAGCTGGTGATCGAGCGGGCGCCCGTGCCGGTGGCGGGCGCCGGCGAAGCCTTGGTGGCCGTGCACGCCGCCGCCATCACCTTCGACGAGCTGACGTGGGAGGAGACGTGGACCCGCGACGGGGTCAGCCGGACCCCCGTCATCCCGTCCCACGAGGTCTCCGGCGTGGTGTCCGCGGTGGCCGACGGCGTCACGGATTTCGTGCCCGGCGACGAGGTCTATGGCCTAATCGATTTCGACCGCGACGGCGCGGCCGCCGATTTCGTCGCCGTACCCGCGGCCGATCTGGCCGCCAAACCGTCGACGGTCTCCCACGTCGTCGCCGCCGCGCTGCCGCTGGCCGGCCTGACCGCGTGGCAGGCTCTGGTCGACCATGCCGCGGTGCAGCCCGGAGAGTCCGTGCTGGTGCACGGGGGCGCCGGCGGAGTGGGCCTGTTGACCGTTCAGCTGGCCGCCCTGCGCGGGGCGCGCGTCACCGCGACCGTGCGCAGCGACACCGCGAACCTCCTGCGCGGCTGCGGCGCGCAGCGGGTGATCGACACGCGCACGGAGGCATTCGACGAAACGGGCGCCGCCTGCGACGTCGTCGTCGACACCGTCGGCGGCCAGACGCTGGAGCGGTCATACGCCGTGCTGCGCCGCGGCGGCCGGCTGGTGACGTTGTCGGCGCCGCCGCCCGACGGCAGGGCTGACGAATTCGGCGTCAGCGCAACGTTTTTCATCGTCACGCCGAATCGGGATCAGCTCGCCGAGCTCGCCGCGCTCGTCGACAGCGACCGCTTACACGTCGCGATCGCCCAGACGTTCCCGCTCGACGAGGGGCGGGCGGCGTTCGAAAGCCGCGAGCACGGCGGCCGCGCCGGCAAGACGGTCCTCGTCGTGCGCGACTGAGGGCCGCGCTACGACGCCGGGAAGTTGACGTCCTTGGTGACGGCTTCCCATTCGTCGATCGATGCCGACAACGCGGCGATCTTGTCCCGCATGGCCTTGAGCACGTCGCGGCCCAGCAGCAGCCGCAGCGGCGGGTCATCGAGCTTGGCCACCATCAGCACCGCCTCGGCCACCTTGCGCGGGTCGCCGGGCAGGTGATCGGCGAACTGCTTGATCAGGTCCTTGCGCGCCGCCACGTCGGCGTAATCGGTTATCGGAGACTCGGATTCCTTCATCGACCTCGTCGCCCAATCGGTGCGGAAGGCGCCCGGTTCGACGGCGGTCACCTTGATGCCCAGGGGGCGGACCTCGGTGGCGAGCGCCTCGGTGACCGCCTCCAGCGCGAACTTGGTCGACGAATAGTAGGCATTGGGCGGGTTGGCCACCAGGCCGGTCATCGAGGAGATGTTGATGATGTGGCCCGATCCGCGGGCGCGCATCGCCGGCAGCACCGCCTTGATCATGTCGACGGCGCCGAAGTAGTTCACGTCGAACAGCTTTCGGACCTCGGCGTCCTCGCCCTCTTCCACCGCCGACAGGTAGCCGTGTCCGGCGTTGTTGACCAGGACATCGATTCCGCCGAAGGCCTCGTCGGCCGCCGCCACCGCGGCCGCGACCTGGCCGGTGTCGGTCACGTCGAGCGCGACCGCCAGCGCCCGGTCGCCGAACTCGTCGGCGAGGTCCTGCACGGCCTCGGCCCGTCGCGCCGTCACCACCACGCTGTGGCCGGCTTCCAGGGCCGCGCGGGCGATCTCGCGTCCGAAGCCGGTGGAGCATCCCGTGATCAGCCAGCGAGCCATCTAGCTTGTTCCTTCCGGTAGGCGGCGCAGATAGGCCGTGCGGCGCTCGGCGAGCTGGGCGGCCCGCTGCCGCGGGCTCACCCGCGCCAGGTGCGGCACCTCGGTGTCGAGCTGGTCCAGCTTGATGACGCGGCCCCGCGCGCCGAGGTCTTCGCGGGGACCATTCTCGCCGAACTCCGCCATGCGCAGGGTCAGGATGGCCTCGCGCAGGCCGTCGGAGTCGATCCAGTTGGCCACGCCGGGGTCGACGGGCGAGATCACGTAGGTGTAGGTGCCGTCCTCGTTCGGGACCGACTGCGCCTTGTTGAGGCTGCCGGTGCGGTCGACGAGTTCGAGCGTGGTGCCCCAGATGTTGCTGAGCGGGACGGTGAAGTATTCGGCGCCACCGTCATTCAGGTCGACGACGAACGCCTCGTCGGGGGCGAGATCGAAGCGGCCCATCACATACACCTGGTTGCGCATGGCCCCGATCTTGTCGGCCGACCAGGCCAGGTTGAAATGGTTGGCCGGCATCTTGTACACGCCGTGGCTGAGCTTGCCGGTGAAGTTCGCGAAGTAATCCATCATCGCGGCGGTGGCCTCGGCCTGCTCATCAAGGGTGCGTGGCGGCGTCACCGCGGGGCCGCCAAGCCGTTGCACCTCAAGGTGATTGGGGTCGTCGCGGCCCCAGTCCAGCAGCACGTCGCGAATGTAGAACTCGTGGGCCGCCGGGGATGTCCGCACGTGATTGGGCCGGCCGTTGGCGGGTTCGGAGTCGACGGTGATGGTGAAGCTGCCGTCGGAGTCGACCCGCATGGTGCGGCCGTTGAGCACGTCGACGGTGCCCATGTTCGCATCCCAGAGGGTGAAGTAGTTCTCGGTCATCCGGTGTTCGCCGACCCGGCCGTGGATCTCGTAGCGCTCGTCTCCGGAGATGGGGATCACCCGGTACACGCTGTCGGGATTGTCGATGCCCCAACGCGATCCGGGGATCCGGCGCCCGTCCACAGGGTGCGCGAGCCGGGTGATGCAACTGACCTTGGGCCGCAGCTTGTCCTGGTTGGACGACCACATCGCCGCCGAGAACATCACCTCGGCGAACGCGTCGTCGAAGCGTTCGCGCATCGCGTCGGACGCCCTGGCCCGGCCCAGCCAGGTCTGCGCCACGGTGCGGTACGCAGCCTTGACGGTGGGATGCTCGATCAGGTCGAGCGCCGCCAGTTCTTGTTCATGCTGGGACGCCGTCGCGACCGGGTCATCAGGCATGTGCTGTTCCTCCGATGAATTGCGCAAAACGCTTGTTGTACAACGTGAATCGCTCGTCGACCTGCTCGGGCAGCAGGCCGTAGTTCTCCAGACCGTAGGGCGGGCGCGCCGCCTCCCGCGGACGCTCACGCAGCCAGCGGCGCATCGCGTCCTCGGCGTCGGCGGTCAGCGGCAGCCCGATCGCGTCGTAGACGCGGGCCACCTGCCCGATCGGGTCGGCCACCGCCTCGTGGAACCCGATGTCGGTGACGCGATCACCGTCGTCGGACCAGCCGTCGCGGGTCGCCATCGCCCGGTCGTTGGTCCAGCCCATCCGCGCCAACCATTGCGCGCCGACCCGGTGCGCATCCACGGCGTCGGCGTGCATCGCGTGCAGGGTGGCGTTCAGGCCGGCCCCCGACGCAATCGTGGTGCGCGGGTCGCGGTGCATGTGCACGACGTGCAGGTCGGGGAACTGGGCGCGCAGCAGGCCCAAATACCCCAGGTGCGCCGGCGATTTGAGCACCCAGCGCTGACCGACCAGCCCGCGCCGGCGTTTCTGCCATTGCAGGAACTGCAGCATGCGGTGCAGGTGGGCGTAGGCGGGGGAGAAGTCCTGGTCGTCGAGCCAGGTCCGGTAGCGGGGCAGGTGCGCGCCCGACTCGGGGACGTGCGACAGGAAGGCGTCCGCCAGAAAGACGATCTCCTCCTCGGCTTCGGTGGCGTACATCGGGTGGATGGAGAACAGTTCGGGCGCCAGTTCGCGCGATTTCGCTTCTCGCGCTTGGGCGATGGCGATGCGCGGATCCACCCCGGCGAACTGATGGTTCAGTCGCGGCGCGACCTCGACGACCTCCCACCCGTACGCGCAGACGAAGCGCGGGTCGGCCGCCAGCAGGCGCTGCAACAGCGTGGTCCCGCTGCGCATCATCCCGACGACCACGATCGGCGCGGCCACCCGCTCGTCGAGAATCTCCGGATGGCGGCGGATCCACTCCTGGGTGCGCAGTCGCATCCGCAGGCTGTGCACGATGCCCGACCGCAGGATGTGGGCGCCGATCGCGTTGAGGTCGGCGCGCGCATAATCGCGCAGCAGGACGGTCAGCGGCTCTTCGAATTCGCCCGGGCCCCAGTCGGTGAGCCCTTCCTTGCGTTGCGCGTCGGCCAGGACGGCGGCCGGCTCGAAGACGCTGGGGGATGCCATGACGGTCAGAACTTCAGGTGCCGGCTGACGTCGCCGACCTGGTCGACGAACATGGTGCGGCTGTCGAAACACCAGGCGCCGTCCACCCGGTGAAAGGTGTCCTTGTAGTGCCCGGTCACGATGACCTGCAGCGGCAGGTCGGGGGTGGCCTGCGTGACGCAGTAGTAGGACGTGCTGGTCGCGGTGCCCTGCGCCTCGTCGATGTACAGCTGCACGTTGGCGGTGTGGTGTTTGGTCTTCGGGGTGCCGTCTTCGTAGATGCGCGTGGCCATCTCGTACATCTCGCGGACCCTCGCCGAACCCGCGAACACCGTCTCCGGCGGGCCGTCCTCCACGCCGCAGATGCGGCCGTGCTCGAACAGCCGGGCCACCCCGTCCAGGTCGCCGCCGTCGAGCAGCTGCGCATAGGTGTAGATGAGGTTGGTGATCTCGGTGGCGCTGTCACTCATGTCGAACCGCCTCGGGAAAGTCCGTCCGCTGTGCTTCCGCGACCAATGTTGGCAGAACCGGTCCAACTTACATAGAACCGACGATTACTCTTAGTCGCCGTGACCTTACCGTGGACGCCGAGCCGGCTCGGCAACCTGACCGGCAAGCGCGTGATCGTGACCGGGGCGACCAACGGGGTGGGGCTGGGCACCTCGCGCGCGCTCGCCAACGCCGGCGCGCACGTGATCCTCGCGGTGCGCAACACCGACCTCGGTGCGCAGCGAGCGGCTGAAATCGGCGGCTCGACCTCCGTGGTCAGGCTCGACCTCGCCGACCTGTCGTCGGTGCGGGCGTTCCCCGACCTGATCGACGGGCCGGTCGACATCCTGATCAACAACGCCGGCGCCCTCACCGACCGCCGCACCGACACGGTCGACGGATTCGAGATGACGCTGGGCACCAATTTGCTCGGGCCGTTCGCCCTGACCAACCTGCTCATATCCAGGGTGCGTTCGCAGATCATCAACGTCGGCTCCGACGCGCACCGGTCGGCGACGCTGCACCTCGACGACCCGCACCTGCGCCGGCACAAATGGACGAGGCTGGGCGCCTACGCGCAGTCCAAGCTCGCGGTCATGCTGTGGGGGCTCGAGCTGGACCGCAGGTTGCGCGCGGCCGGGTCGCCGCTCGTCACCCACCTCACCCACCCCGGCTGGGTGGCGTCGAACCTGTCCAACGTGGGCGACGCACCGCTGATGTCGCTGGCCCACAAGGCGGTCAAGGTGGTGGCCGACCGGCTGGCCAACGACATCGACGAGGGCGCGGCGCCCACGCTGTACTGCATCAGCGAGCCCGTCCCGCCGGGCAGCTACGTCGGGGTCAGCGGCCGGTTCGGGCTGCGCGGCGGCCCGGTGCTCATCGGCCGGACGCCGCTGGCATGCGACTACGACACGGCCGCGCGGCTGGTGGCCTTCGCCGAGCGCGAGACCGGCACCACACTGGAGGTCTGACCATGGGTGAATTCGACAACATGACCGCCGTCGTGACCGGCGCCGCGCGCGGACAGGGCCGCAGCCACGCCGTCGCGCTGGCCGCCCACGGCGCCGACATCATCGCCGTCGACATCTGCGCCGACCTCGAGGCGATTCCCTACGCCCTGGCCACCGAAGCCGAGCTGGCCGAAACCGTCCAGCTGGTCCGATCCGCGGGCCGCAAGGCGGTTCCGGTGATCGCCGACGTCCGCGACCTCGCGGGTCTGCAGGCCGGGGTGCGGGCGGGCATCGACGAACTCGGCGATGTGGACGTCGTCGTCGCCAACGCCGGGGTGGTGGCGATCGGCGTCACCGAGCCCGACGCCGAACCGGTGTTCAACACGATCGTCGACACCAACCTCAAGGGTGTGTGGCACACGATGCTGGCGACGGTTCCCTCGATCGTGCGCAAGGGCCGGGGCGGCTCGGTGGTGCTGGTCAGTTCGTCACAGGGCCTCACCGGCCGCGGCGGCGACGGCAGCGCCGCGATGTTCGCCTACGCCGCGTCCAAGCACGGTGTGGTGGGTTTGATGCGCTCGGCGGCGAATGCCTATGCGCCACATAAGATTCGGGTGAATTCGATCCACCCGAGTGGCGTCGCCACGCCGATGATACTCAACGATTTCGTCGTGAACCGGATGCTGGAGAACCCCAACCCGGCCCTGTCGCAGACCCTGCTACCCGAGGTGCCGCTGGTGGAGGCGCAAGACGTCACCGAGGCGGTGCTGTGGCTGGCCGGACCGCGGTCGCGCTACGTGACGGGCGTCGCCATCCCGGTGGACGCCGGCCACGTCGTCATGTGAGCGGCGGGCTGCCGTCTAGCCCCGGACGACCTTGCCGGCCTTGATGCAGGACGTGCAGACGTTGAGGCGCTGCTTGTTGCCGCCCGGACGGGCGACGTGCACGGTCTGGACGTTGGGGTCCCACCGGCGGCTGGTGCGGCGGTGGGAGTGCGACACCGACTTGCCGAAGCCGGGGCCTTTCCCGCAGATCTCGCACACAGCGGCCATTGTTCAAGCTCCTCAAATCTCGGGGGTCCGGCTCGGCGGTCTGACACGTGGCCGGGACAGTCCGGGTTCACCCGGGCCCCAGTGAGGATACCGATTGTCGTGGCAACCACCAAAACGGTGACCCCCGCTGTCGCCCCCTCTGGCTAGGCTCAATGGGCCGGTTCGGCCCGCCGGCGGTGGTGGTCACCGACAGCCGTCGCGCGTGTCGCCGGGCTACGCTGGCGCCCACCGGGTGCCGGTCGCTGGAGGCACCGAAGGGCGCGGAGGAGGTGGGTACCCCTGGCCACGTCGTGGACATCGCAGGATCGTCTGCTGGACGCGATGACCCTGCGGGACTGGGCGCACACGGCCGTCAGCGACCTGATCACCCACATCGACGAGGTCAACCGGCTCAACGTCTTCCCCGTCGCCGACTCCGACACCGGCGCCAACATGCTGTTCACCATGCGTTCGGCCCTGGCGGAACTGAACGCGCAGGGCGGCTCGGCCTGCGTCGCCCGGGCCGCGGCGGCGCTGTCGGCCGGAGCGCTGAACGGCGCCCGCGGCAACTCCGGGGTGATCTTGTCGCAGATCCTGCGCGGCGTCGCGGACGTCACCGCGATCGCCGCAACCGACGCCGGCGGCGACCTGCCCCACATCGACGTTGCCGTGCTGGGCGCCGCGCTGCAGCGCGGCGTGGAGCTGGTCATCACCTCGATGGGGGGCGAGGAGGTCCCCGGGACCATCGTGTCGGTGCTGCGGGCCGCCGCCACCGCCGTCCAGCAGTGCGCCCGGGCCGGGGGCGGGCTCGCGCCGGCGGTCATCGCCGCCGGCGACGCGGCGGTGGTCGCCCTGGAGAAGACCCCCGAGCAGCTCGATGTGCTCGCCGACGCCGGAGCCGTGGACGCCGGCGGGCGGGGCCTGCTGGTCCTGCTGGACGCGCTGCGGACCACCGTCACGGGTCAGGCGCCGGCGCGCACGGTCTACGAGCCCTCGCCGCGCGAGCAGCAAACGGAGCCCTCCGCGCCGCGCCCGGCGCCCCAGTTCGAGGTGATGTACCGGCTGGACGGATGCGAGCCCGCGGCGGCCGACGCGCTGCGGGACCGGTTGGCGGAGCTGGGCGATTCGGTGGGCATCGCCTCCGCGCCGTCGTCGGCGCGGCGCACGTATTCCGTGCATGTGCACACCGACGACGCCGGCGCCGCCGTCGAGGCGGGTTTGGCGGCCGGGCAACTCAGCCGCATCGTCATCTCGGCCCTGAGCTCGGGCGCCCCCGGGTTGCCCGCGGGCGGCTGGACCCGGGAACGGGCGGTGCTGGCCGTCGTCGACGGCGACGGCGCCGCCGAGCTGTTCGCCGGGGAGGGCGCCTGCGTGCTGCAACGCGACACCGCCGCGCACGACGCCGTCACCAACATCAGCGCGCACCAGCTGATGCGGGCGGTCGTCGACACCGGCGCCGCGCAGGTGATGGTGCTGCCGAACGGCTATGTGGCGGCCGAGGAGTTGGTCGCCGGCTGCACGGCGGCCATCGGCTGGGGGATCGACGTGGTGCCGATCCCGTCCGGGTCAATGGTCCAGGGGCTGGCCGCGCTGGCCGTGCACGAAAACGATAGGCAGGCCGTCGACGACGGCTACACCATGGCCCGCGCGGCCGGCGCGGCGCGGCACGGATCGGTGCGCATCGCCACCGAGAGCGCGTTGACCTGGGCGGGCCGCTGTCATCCGGGCGACGGCCTGGGCATCGCGGGCGACGAGGTGCTGATCGTGGCCGCCGATGCGGTCGGGGCCGCGATCGGCCTGCTCGATCTCCTGCTGGCCTCCGGCGGCGACCTGGTGACCGTGCTGCTGGGCGCCGGCATCGAGAGCGATGGGGACGTCGGCGCCGTCGGCGACATCCTGGAAGAGCACATGCACGACCACCACCCGGGGACCGAACTGGTCACCTACCGCACCGGCCATCACGGTGACGCGCTGCTGATCGGGGTCGAGTAGCGATGGTGTCGTTGCGCGACCGGCTGGACTACGCCGTCGGCGGGAAGGTCGTGGGGCTTCTTGACGAGGTGTTCGGCATCCGGACCGTCGACGACCTGTTGCGCCACTACCCCCGCAGCTACACCGAGGGCGCCAGCCGGTGGGACGCCGACGACGAACGGCCGCCGGCCGGTGAACACGTCACCATCATCGACACGATCACCGACACCGAGACGTTTCCGATGAAGAAGAACCCGAAGAAAATGTGTCACCGGATCACCCTCGGCTCCGGGCGCAGCAGGGTGACCGCCACGTTCTTCAACGCGAACTACATCAAAAAGGACCTCACCACGGGCACCAAGGTGATGCTCTCCGGCGAGGTCGGGTTCTTCAGGAACGTCATGCAGCTCACCCACCCCGCGTTTCTGCTCCTCGACGCGCCGGACGGGAAGAACCGCGGCACCGTCTCCCTCAAGAGCATCGCCAACGCCTCGCACGCCACCACCGGCGAAGACATCGCGGACGCTTACCAACGCCACTTCTTCCCGATCTATGCGGCCAGCGCCAAGCTGCAGAGCTGGACCATCTTCTCCACCGTGCGCCAGGTGCTCGACGTGCTCGACCCGGTGCCCGATCCGCTACCGGAGGACCTGCGCGCGAAATTCGGTCTGGTCTCCGAAGATCAGGCGTTGCGCGACATCCACCTCGCCGAAAGCGAGCCCCGGCGGCAGCGAGCCCGCGAGCGGCTGACCTTCGACGAGGCCGTCGGGCTGCAGTGGGCGCTGGTGGCCCGCCGCCACGGCGAGCTCTCGGAATCCGGGCCCCCGGCCCCACCCCGCCCGGATGGTTTGGCCGCGGAACTGTTGGGGCGGTTGCCTTTCGAGCTGACCGCGGGGCAGCGTGAAGTGCTGGGCGTGCTGTCCGACGGGCTCGCGTCGAATCGCCCGCTGAACCGCCTGCTGCAGGGGGAGGTGGGCTCGGGCAAGACGATCGTGTCGGTGCTGGCGATGCTGCAGATGGTGGACGCCGGCTATCAGTGCGCACTGCTGGCGCCAACGGAAGTGCTTGCCGCGCAACATCTTCGATCGATCCGCGACGTGCTCGGCCCGCTGGCGATGGCGGGCCAGCTGGGCGGGGCCGATCGGGCAACCCGGGTGGCGCTGCTCAGCGGTTCCATGACCGCCGCGCAGAAGAAAGAGATCCGGGCCGAGATCTCCGGCGGCGAGGTCGGCATCGTCGTCGGCACCCACGCGCTACTGCAGGACGCGGTGGAGTTCGACAACCTGGGCATGGTGGTGGTCGACGAGCAGCACCGCTTCGGCGTCGAGCAGCGAGATCAGTTGCGGGCCAAGGCCCGTCCCGGGGTGACCCCGCACCTGCTGGTGATGACGGCGACGCCGATCCCGCGCACCGTCGCGCTCACCGTGTACGGGGACCTGGAAACGTCGACGCTGCGCGAACTTCCGCGCGGACGCCAGCCGATCACCAGCAACGTCATCTTCGTCAAGGACAAACCCACCTGGCTCGGCCGCGCCTGGCAGCGCATCGGCGAAGAGGTCGCCGCCGGCCGGCAGGCCTACGTGGTGGCGCCCCGCATCGACGAGGACGACGATCCGGGCGCGCAGGAGCACAGCGCCAGGGCGCCGGAGACCGCCGAAGGTCTTTACGCCCGACTGCGTTCCGGTGAGCTGGCGAACCTGCGGCTGGGGCTGATGCACGGGCGGCTGTCCGCCGACGAAAAGGACGCGGCGATGGCGGCCTTCCGCGCCGGCGAGGTCGACGTGCTGGTGTGCACCACCGTCATCGAGGTCGGCGTCGACGTCCCCAACGCCACGGTGATGCTGGTGATGGACGCCGACCGGTTCGGGATCAGCCAGTTGCACCAGCTGCGCGGCCGGATCGGCCGTGGCCAGCATCCGAGCCTGTGCCTGTTCGCCAGTTGGGCCTCGCCGGACTCGTCGGCCGGGCGGCGGCTGCGCGCGGTGGCCGGGACACTGGACGGCTTCGCCCTCGCCGACCTGGACCTCAAGGAGCGACGCGAGGGAGATGTGTTGGGCCGCAACCAGTCCGGCAGGGCGATCACGCTGCGACTGCTGTCCTTGGCGGACCACCTGGAGTACATCGAGGCGGCCCGGGACTTCGCCATCCAGGCCTACGCCGAGGACGCCTCCGATCCCGGATTAGCCTTGCTGTCCGCACGATTCACCGACACCGACCGGATCGAATACCTGGACAAAAGTTGACCGCGACCGCCGGCGACCATGCAGAGCGAAAAAGCGATGCGGGGGCACCTCCCGCTTGCGGGGGAGAGGAGCGGCGCTGGTGAACCGCAAGGTGCTGTTGTGGCTGGCCGCGGCGGCGGCGCTGGCGGTGGTGGTGGCCTACCAGACGGTGGGGTCCTCGGCGGCCCGGCACTCCGCCGAATACGCTGCGCGCGCGGATGTTCCGACCGTGCTGCCGGGCGCCGACGTGCTCGCGGGCATTGCGGTGGTGCCGGTGCGGCTGCACCGCTACGACTACCTGCGGGCGGCGTTCGGCGACGCCTGGGACGACGACAACGACGCCCCGTTGGGGCACAACGGGTGCGACACCCGCGACGACATCCTCAACCGCGATCTCGTCGACAAGACGTACGTGTCGATCAAGCGGTGTCCGGACGCCGTGGCCAGCGGCACGCTGCACGACCCGTACACCAGCAAGACGATCACCTTCCGGCGCGGCCCCAAGGTCGGCGAATCGGTGCAGATCGACCACCTCGTCCCGCTCGCGTACGCCTGGGACATGGGCGCCTACAACTGGCCGGCGCCCGAGCGGCTGCGCTTCGCCAACGATCCGGCCAACCTGCTGGCCGTCGACGGGGCGGCCAACCAGGACAAGGGCGATGCGCCGCCGGGGCAGTGGATGCCGCCGAACGCGGCGTTCGCCTGCCAGTACGCCATGCAATTCATCGCCGTGCTGCGCGGCTATGCGCTGCCGGTGGATCAGGCGTCGACCGGTGTCCTGCGCCAAGCCGCGGCGACCTGCCCCGCGGGGTAGGGCCCGTTACGAGCCCTCGTAGGTGTCGGGGTCCGGGCGCAGCCGGGTGCCGTCGTTGAGCCCGTTGATCGCATCCATGTGCTCGGCGGCCAACTCGAAGTCGAACACGTCCAGGTTGGTGGCGATGTGCTCGGCGTTGGCCGACCGGAAGACGACCGCGTTGCCCAGCTGAAGATTCCATCGCAGTAGCACCTGCGAGGCGGACTTGCCGTATTCGCCGGCGACCGAGTTCACCGTCGGGTTGTCGATCAGCTTGCCCAGCGCCAGCGGCGTGTAGGACTGGGTGGCCACGTTGTGCTCGGCGTTGGTCTTGCGCAGCGCTTCCTGGTTGAGCAGCGGGTGCAGCTCGACCTGGTTGACCGCCGGGGTGACGAACGTGAGGTCGATGACCGTCGTCAGGTGCTCCTCGGTGAAGTTGGAGACACCGATCGAGCGGGCCTGGCCTTCCCCGCGGGACTGGATCATGCCACCGAAGGAGTTCACATAGGTGCCCAGCGACGGGGCCGGCCAGTGGATCAGGTACAGGTCGACGTAGTCCAGCCCGAGCCGTTCCAGGCTGGCGTTGCAGGCGTCCATCGCCCCCTTGAAACCCTGGTCGGGGGTGGCCAGCTTGGTGGTCACGAACAGCTCGGCGCGCGGAATCCCGGAGGCGGCGATGGCGCGCCCGACGGCGGCTTCGTTGCCGTACGCCGCGGCGGTGTCGATCAGCCGGCAGCCGACTTCCAGCGCCGCCGACACCGCGCGTTCGGTTTCGTCGTCCGACAATTCCGCGACGCCCAGGCCCAGGGCCGGCATCGTGTTTTCGTCGTTGAGAGCAATCGAGGGGATGGCGGAGCCCGACTCGCCAGTCAATTCGTTCACCTGCCTGTGAAATTGAAGGTTCGAGATTGTGCACCGAGCCGGGTTCGAAATCGAACTCGTCGAAAATTGCCCGCAATCCGTGAAGGCTTTACCGACTTGGGGATCACGATATTACCGAGTCAGTAAATGCAACCTAATCAACACCTGGGCAGGTGTCCATCCGCGCGCCTCGGCACCGCGTGTGCCACCACGTACAGTGAGTCGCGCGGCGCACGGGAGTTCGGGCCGCTCGTCCGGCCTTCCGCTCGATGTGGCGGGCGGCGGGGGTGGAATAACCTTCGTCCGCGAGGGGTACCGCGTTGTCCAAAGGGGGTTGCCCATGACCAAGCCGCTGTCGGCTGCGCCCGACGTTCACTCCGGAGCGCAACGCGCATCGGTGCCCCTGGCCAATCGCATCCAGGGCGCCGTCACCGGCGTCGGGGTCAAGGTCATCCCGTGGATCCCGACCGCGGTGCGGCGAGGGCTGGTCCGCGGCCGATCGGTGATCATCGACGGCAACACCCTCGACCCGACGTTGCAGCTGATGTTGTCGGGCCTGCGCGCCGTCGGCATCGACGGGCTCGTGGTCGACGACGACCCGGAGGCGTCCCGCGCCCTGATGCACGAGTCGACGGTGGGGTTCCCCGGCCCGCAGATCCACGTCGACGTCGACGAGCTGTCACTGCCCGGCCCGGCCGGTGGCATCGGGGCGCGGCATTACCGTCCGGCCGACGGCGCGGCGGCACCGCTGCTGGTCTTCTACCACGGCGGCGGCTGGTCGATCGGCGACCTCGACACCCACGACACCCTGTGCAGGCTGACCTGCCGTGATGCCGGGGTCCACGTGTTGTCGATCGACTACCGGCTGGCTCCCGAGCACCCGGCGCCGGCCGCGATCGAGGACGCCTACGCGGCGTTCACGTGGGCATACGAGCACGCCGGCGAGCTGGGCGCCACCCCCGGACGAGTCGCGGTCGGCGGCGACAGCGCCGGCGGCAACCTCGCCGCCGTCGTCAGCCAGCTGGCGCGCGACGAGGGCGGCCCCGCGCCGGTGTTGCAGTGGCTGATTTATCCGCGGACCGACTTCACCGCCAAGACCCGGTCGCTGAGCCTTTTCTCGCGCGGCTTCCTGCTGACCAAACGGGACATCGACTGGTTCGAATCCCAGTACCTGCGGCGGTCGGATCTGGACCGGACGGATCCGCGCGTGTCACCGGCGCTGGCCGAATCGCTGGCCGGGCTGGCCCCCGCGCTGATCGCGGTCGCGGGGTTCGACCCGCTGCGCGACGAAGGCGAGAGCTACGCCGAGGCGCT
The DNA here is from genome assembly GCF_976985675.1 of Mycobacterium sp. NTMscope_MAC_12. NCBI lineage: Bacteria > Bacillati > Actinomycetota > Actinomycetes > Mycobacteriales > Mycobacteriaceae > Mycobacterium > Mycobacterium sp. NTMscope_MAC_12. Next base: position 3,766,940 of record NZ_CDRJYY010000001.1, on the reverse strand, counting down.
GCGTGCCGCCGGGACCGCGGTCGACCTGCGTTACCTGGGCTCGCTGACCCATGGCTTCGCCAATCTGTTCCAGCTGGGCGGCGACAGCATGGTCGCGACCACCGAGTTGATCTCGGCCCTGCGCGCACACCTGAGCCGGGTCTGAGTCGTTGCGGCGCCGGCGCCGGTAATCTAGAGGCGCCTTGTCCGATCGCTTTGTCAGCAGACCGACAACTCGAGTACCGAAAGATCAGGGAACCTGTGGCCGACAAACCCAAACGCCCCCCACGATTCGACATGAAGTCGGCCTCCGGCGGTAAGTCCAGCCGACTCGTCCAGATCGGCGGTACCGCGTTCGTCGTGATCTTCGCGGTCGTCCTCGTCTTCTACATCGTGACGTCGAACCACAAGAAGCCCGCCACCACCGGCGCGGGCGACACCGTGCGGGTGACGTCGAGCAAGCTGGTCACCCAGCCCGGCAGCAACAACCCCAAGGCCGTGGTCACGTTCTACGAGGACTTCCTGTGCCCGGCCTGCGGTAACTTCGAGCGCACCTTCGGGCCGACGGTGTCGCGGCTCATCGACGTCGGGGCCATCGCGGCCGACTACTCCATGGTGTCGATCCTGGACAGCTCGCGGAACCACAACTATTCGTCGCGCGCCGCCAACGCGGCCCGCTGCGTCGCCGACGAATCCCTCGACGCCTTCCGCCGTTTCCATACCGCGCTGTTCACCACCGACATTCAGCCCAGCGAAACCGGCAAGAGTTTCCCCGACAACGCGCGATTGATCGAACTCGCCCGTGAGGCCGGCGCGGCGGGCAAGGTGCCGGACTGCATCAACAGCGGCAAGTACCTGGACAAGGTCACCGGCGAAGCGGCGGCCGCGCAGATCAAAGCCACGCCGACGATCAAGATCAACGGCGAGGACTACGACCCGTCGACACCCGACGCGCTGGTCAACAAGATCAAAGAGATCGTGGGCAACATCCCGGGCCTCGACGGCGCGGTCGCGCCGGCCGCCATGTGACCGGGGCGGTGTCGACGGAATCGGCCGATCCCGGCGGCGAGCTGATCCCGGCCCGGGTGCCGGCGCTCAGCGCCTGGTGGCTGCTGATCGCCGGGGTGATCGGCTTGGTGGCGTCGATGACGCTGACGGTCGAGAAGATCGACATCCTGCTCGACCCGTCGTATGTGCCGTCGTGCAACATCAACCCGATCCTGTCGTGCGGCTCGGTGATGATGACGCCGCAGGCGTCGCTGCTGGGGTTCCCCAATCCGTTGCTCGGCCTGGTGGCTTTCACCGTGGTGATCGTCACCGGGCTGTTGGCATTGGCGAAAGTTGCTCTGCCCCAATGGTATTGGCTGGGGTTGACGGCCGGGGTGCTGAACGGTGCGGTGTTCGTGCACTGGCTGATCTTCCAGAGCCTGTATCGCATCGGCGCGTTGTGCCCGTACTGCATGGTGGTGTGGGTCATCACCATGTCGCTGCTGGTGGTGGTCGCCTCGATCGCGTATCGCCCCGCGCTGCAGGCCCGCCCATCCGGCCCGGCCTGGGTGGTGTACCAATGGCGATGGTCGATCGCCGCGCTGTGGTTCACCGCGGTGTTTCTGCTGTGCATGGCGCGGTTCTGGGACTATTGGTCGACGCTGCTGTAGGTGTTTGGACGTGACCCGGATCATCGGCGGCGTGGCCGGGGGCCGGCGCATCGCGGTCCCGCCGCGAGGCACCCGGCCCACCACCGACCGGGTCCGCGAGTCGCTGTTCAACATCCTGACCGCGCGGCGCGAGCTGAGCGGCCTCGCGGTGCTGGACCTGTACGCGGGTTCGGGCGCCCTGGGCTTGGAGGCGCTCTCCCGGGGCGCCGCCACCGCGCTCTTCGTGGAGTCCGACCCGCGCACCGCCTCCGTCATCGCGCGCAACATCGACACCCTGGGGCTGCCGGGCGCGACGCTGCGCCGCGGCGCGGTGGCGGCCGTACTGGCGGCCGCGACCGCGTCTCCCGTCGACCTCGTCCTCGCCGACCCGCCCTACGACGTCGGGGCCGACGCGGTCGAGGCCGTGCTGGCGGCGCTGAGCGCGCACGGGTGGGTGCGCGAGGGCGCCGTCGCGGTCGTCGAGCGCGCGGCCGGCGGCGCGCCGCTCACCTGGCCGGCCGGCTGGTCGGTGTGGCCGCAACGTGTTTACGGCGACACCCGTTTGGAGCTGGCCGAGCGGCCGTGACGGGGCGTGTACCGTCATCCGCTATGAGCGGCGCGGTTTGCCCGGGCTCGTTTGACCCGGTGACGTTGGGCCACATCGACGTCTTCGAGCGCGCGTCGGCTCAATTCGACGAGGTGGTGGTGGCGATCCTGACCAATCCCGCCAAGACGGGCATGTTCGACCTCGACGAGCGGATCGCGATGATCAACGAATCGACGACGCACCTGCCCAATCTGCGGGTGGAGGCCGGGCAGGGCCTGGTCGTCGACTTCGTCCGGTCGCGGGGGATGACCGCCATCGTGAAGGGGTTGCGCACCGGCACCGACTTCGAATACGAGCTGCAGATGGCGCAGATGAACAAGCACGTTGCCGGCGTCGACACCTTTTTCGTCGCGACCGCGCCGCGGTATTCGTTCGTGTCGTCGTCGTTGGCCAAGGAGGTCGCCATGCTCGGTGGCGACGTGTCGGAGCTGCTGCCCGAGGCGGTCAACCGTCGCCTGCGCGAAAAGCGTTCCGGCCGGTCCTGAGCGCCGCCGCCTGCCGCCGAAAACGTTGGGCGGCAAGGTCGTTGACAATGCGCCGATGGTTTGGAGTAGCCGCCCGCTGCGCGGGTACCCGATGGCTCCGAGCGCGTAACGCCACGCCCATTCGGCCGGAAAAGATCACATACGCCAACGCGGAACGTATGTTGAAGATCTGATCGGAAGAAGAGGGGGGTTCGCGCGGTCGCCGACGTCGATAGGAGAACGGCAGCCATGACGGTAGAGAACCTGTTCGACGTTCCCGAGGCCGCGACCGATCTGATCGCCCTGCTCGCCGACGAGGGAGTCACGCACTTCTTCATCAACCCCGGAACCGATTCCGCCCCGATCCAGGAAGCGCTGGCGGCGGCGCGCGCGACGGGCACACCGAGCCCGCGGGCGGTGCTGTGTGTCCACGAGAGCGTCGCCTTGGCGGCGGCCGTCGGCCACCACATGGCCAGCGGCCGACCGCAGGCGGTCATGGTGCACGTCGATGCCGGGACGCTGAACCTGGGCTGTCAGCTGCACAACGCCCAGCGCAACGGGACCCCGGTGGTGGTGTTCGCCGGGCGCACCCCCTACAGTTCGGCGCCGGAGGTCCGCGGCCACCGCGACGCCTACATCCATTGGCAGCAGGAGCAACTCGACCAGCCGGCCGTCGTGCGCAACTACGCCAAATGGCACATGGAGGTGCCGCGCGGACGCGAGCTGGCCCCGATCGTCCGGCGGGCGTTCCAGGTCGCCCAGTCCAGCCCGTCCGGACCCGCCTACGTCATGCTGCCGCGAGAAGCCTTGATGGAGCCCGGCAGCCGAGCGTTGCCGCGACGGCTGGCGCCGGCCATACCGCCCGGCCCGGACCCGGGCGCGCTGGGCCGGTTGGCCGGGATCCTGGTCGCCGGGCAGCGGGTCGTGATCGTCACGTCCAGGACCGCCGCGGAACCCGGGGCCGCGACCGTGCTGGCCCGCATCGCCGAGTTGCTCGGCGCGCCGGTGATCGATCAGGGCGACCGCGCCAACCTGCCGCTCGGGCACCCCCTGCACGCGGTGGGCGACGCGGCCCCGCTGGAGACGGCCGACACCGTGTTGCTGCTGGACTGCGAGGTGCCCTGGGTGCCCGCGCAGCTGGCCCCGCCCGCGGACGCCCGCGTGGTGCAGATCGACGCGGACCCGGTCAAGGCCAGCATGCCGTTGTGGTCCTACCCGGTCGAGATCGCGCTGACCGCCGACACCCGGGTGGCGCTGCTGCTGCTCGAGCAGACCCTGCTGAGGCTGGCCACCGACGAGCTGCGCGAGAAGTGGGGCGCGCGGCGGCAGGCGGCCGAATCCGATGTGGCGCAACGCCGCCGGGAGGCGATTCGCCGGGCCGCATCCGATCGCCCGGCGGACGCACCCGACGCGATGCTGGCCGCGCTGGGAGCCGCGCTGCCGGAGAACGCCGTGGTGGTCCAGGAGGCGGTGACCAACCGCCCCGCCGTGGCCCGACAGGTGCAACGGCCGCCGGGGCAGTTCTTCGACACGGGCGCACCGGCATTGGGCTGGGCGCTCGGCGGGGCGTTCGGGGTCAAACTGGCCAGGCCACAGGCGCCCGTCGTCGCGATCTGCGGTGACGGTTCGTTCAACTTCGGGGTGCCCACCGCCGCGTTGTGGTCGGCGCATCGCCACGGCGCGCCCTTCGTGACTGTCGTCCTGAACAACCACTCGTACCTGGCCTCCAAGCTGCCCGTGATGGAGCTGTACCGGCACGGAACATCGGTGCGGGAGAACGACTTTCCCGAGACCCGGCTCACGCCGGACACCGACTATGCCGCCCTGGCGCGCGCGTGCGGGGGCAGCGGGCGCAGCGTGGCGACGCAGGCGGAGATGCGTGAGGCCGTCGGATGGGCGCTCGCCGAGACCGACCAGGGCCGGTGCGCGGTGCTGGACGTGCAGTTGCCGCAACCCTGAAGCGGATCAGTGCCGATGCCCGGATTCCTCGGCGTCGGGGGACCCGCCCATCATGCGCAGCATTGGCAGGCCCCCGGAGGTGATGAACCGGACGACGAGGATGACCGCGAGCGCGCCGAAGGCAATGTTGAGGAAGGTCGTGTAGTTCCACGAGATCGACGCCTCCAGCACGGTCGCGTTGCGCTGTGCCGGAATGAGATGGGTTGTGCCGAAGATCAATTCGACCAGGTATCCGGCGACGACCATCGCCGCGTAGAAGGTGCCCAGCAAGGTCAGCATCATCCTGGTGCCGTAGTACTTGCGGTAGATGTTCAGGATCGGAAGGATCAACAGGTCGGCATAGATGAACGCGATGACGCCGCCGAAGCTGATGCCCCCGTTCCACAACACCGCGGCCAGCGGGACATTGCCGATCGAGCACACAAAAGACACGATCGCCACGACGGGCCCCACGATGGGACCCCACAGCGCCGACCAGACCGGATGATCCACCAAAAAGAAGCTCTGCCAAAATGTTTCGGGAACCCACGCCGCGACGGCACCCGCGATCAGCAAGCCCAGAACAAGGTCACGCAGGATCGCCAGCCACTCCATCACGAACACGTGCGAGACCGAGGTGAAGCCGTCGGCGGAAAACAGCCGCCGCCAAAAGGAACCGTCCCCTTTGATCGACATGTCCATGGCGGCATGGCCTTCCATCGACCCGGCGATTCCCCGCTCGGCCTGCTCGCGGGCGGCGTCGACGAGTCGCGAACGCACGAACAGCCGGAACAGGACCGCGAGCACCACGATCATCAACGGGCCGCCGACGAATTCGGCGGCGGTGAACTGCCAGCCCATCAGCAGCGCCAGGATGATGCCCAACTCCACCACCAGGTTTGTCGAACCGATCTCGAACGCCATCGCGGCGGTGAAGTCGGCGCCCTTGCGGAACAGCGATCGCGCCAAGGCCACCGCGGCATACGAGCACGAGGACGAGGCCGCCCCCAGCCCGGCGGAGACCGCGAGGGTGCGCGGGCGGTCGTCACCCATCAGGGCCACGATCGTCGAGCGCCGCACGACGGCCTGCACCACCGCCGAGAGGCCGAAGCCCACGATCAGTGCCCACAGGATTTCCCACGTCATCGAACCCGCGAGCGTCAGGGCGTGCCCGACCGCCGAGAGCACCGTCATCGCTGAAACCTCCTGCGGTGAGCCGCTGGCGCGAGGTGAGCCTGTTCCGACGCATCGGACTATACCCCTTGGGGGTATTAGGGAGCAGGGTCCGCGGGTGGGGCGGCTCGCGGCCACCTAGAATCGCTGGCAAATAGCCGAGTCCGGGCGCGTCGACGCAAAACCCACACCCGGGCAAACGCTTCAGCGGCGGGGCCCGGCGACGAATATGGACGAACCATCTCGCGCGGCCGTCGCCGCCGCGAAAACAGCGTGAACGGGCGCTTTCGCATGAAACTCACTCACCATGCCCCCACCGGGGCCGCCGCGCCAGGGCGTTTAGGGCGCCGCGAACGGGCAAATACCCGACACACCGGCGTCGCCACCGCTGTCACAGAGACAACACCAGGCACACTGGTAACAACAGGAGTTTTGCAGACGCCAGGAGGGTACGGCCGTGTATCGAGTGTTTGAAGCGCTGGATGAATTGAGCGCCATTGTCGAAGAAGCCCGCGGCGTCCCGATGACGGCCGGCTGCGTGGTGCCCCGCGGCGATGTGCTGGAGCTGATCGACGACATCAAGGACGCCATTCCGGGCGAGCTGGATGACGCCCAGGACGTGCTGGACGCGCGCGATTCCATGCTGCAGGACGCCAAGACGCATTCCGAGTCCATGGTCGACTCGGCGACCACCGAGTCGGAGTCGATGCTCAACCACGCCCGCGCGGAGGCCGACCGGCTGCTGTCCGACGCGAAGGCGCAGGCCGACCGGATGGTGAGCGAAGCCCGCCAGCACAGCGAACGCATGGTCGGCGAGGCCCGCGAGGAGTCGATGCGCATCGCCACCGCGGCCAAACGCGACTACGAGGCCAGCGTCGGCCGCGCCCAGGCCGAGGCCGACCGGCTGCTCGAAAACGGCAACATCTCCTACGAGAAGGCCGTGCAAGAGGGCATCAAAGAACAGCAGCGCCTGGTCTCGCAGAACAGCGTGGTCGAGGCGGCCAACGCCGAGGCCACCCGGCTCATCGACTCGGCGCACGCCGAGGCCGACCGGCTGCGGGGCGAATGCGACATCTACGTCGACAACAAGCTCGCCGAGTTCGAGGAATTCCTCAACGGCACCCTTCGGTCGGTGGGGCGCGGCCGCCACCAACTGCGGACGGCGGCCGGCACGCACGACTACGCGGTGCGCTAGCGTCCCCGGCCCGTTCACCCGGCGGGCGCGCCCTGGAATTGTGCGGCCGGCGCCGTAGGATTTCGGATATGACGCGCCGGCACAGCACATCATCGACTCGCGGCGGTGCGCCACGGCTGTCTGGGCCGATGACGTTCGACATCACCCGGCTCGGGCGTCGGCCCGGGGCGATGGTGACCCTGCGGAACACCGTGCCCAGCCCGGCACGCATCGGGCTGGACATGATCGCGATCGAGGCCGGCGCGCCCCTGGAACTGGACCTGCACGTTCAGTCGGTGTCGGAGGGCGTCCTGGTGACCGGGACGGTGACCGCGCCCACCGCCGGCGAATGCGCGCGCTGCCTGACCCCGCTCGACGGCCAGGTGCAGGTCCGGTTGACCGAACTGTTCGCCTACCCGGACAGCACCACCGAGGCGACCACCGAGGAAGACGAGGTCGGCCACATCGTCGACGACACCATCGACCTCGAGCAGTCCATCGTCGACGCGGTGGGGCTGGAACTTCCGTTCTCGCCCGTGTGCACGCCGGATTGCCCGGGGCTGTGCCCCGAATGCGGGGTGGCGTTGTCCGCCGAGCCCGGCCATCAGCACGACAGCATCGACCCGCGGTGGGCCAAGCTGGCGGGCATGTTCACCCCCGATTCGGACGAATCGCGGGGTGAGCGGTGAGCTCACGGCAGGCTCTGCTCGACGCCCTCGGGGTTGAGCTGCCCGACGAACTGCTGTCCTTGGCGCTGACGCACCGCAGCTACGCCTACGAACACGGCGGGCTGCCGACCAACGAGCGGCTGGAGTTTCTCGGCGACGCCGTGCTGGGCCTGACCATCACCGACGAGCTCTACCACCGCCACCCCGACCGCAGCGAGGGCGACCTGGCCAAGCTGCGGGCCAGCGTCGTCAACACCCAGGCGCTGGCCGATGTCGGGCGAAAGCTGTGCGAGGGGGGCCTCGGGGTGCACCTGTTGCTGGGGCGCGGGGAGGCGAACACCGGCGGCGCGGACAAGTCGAGCATCCTGGCCGACGGCATGGAATCGCTGCTGGGCGCGATCTACCTCGAGCACGGGATCGGCGTGGCGCGCGAAGTGATCCTGCGGTTGTTCGGCCCGCTGCTGGATGCCGCGCCGACGCTGGGGGCCGGGCTGGACTGGAAGACCAGCCTGCAGGAGCTGACCGCGGCGCGCAGCATGGGCGCGCCGTCCTACGTCGTCACCTCCACCGGCCCGGACCACGACAAGGAATTCACCGCCGTGGTCGTGGTGGCGGACACCGAATACGGCTCCGGCGTGGGCCGCTCCAAGAAGGAAGCCGAGCAGAAGGCGGCCGCGGCGACCTGGAAGGCGCTGGAAGCGCTGGACACCGTTCCCGGCAGCTGAATCGATGCCCGAACTGCCCGAAGTCGAGGTGGTGCGCCGCGGCCTGCACGCCCATGTCGTGGGCAAGACGATCACGGCCGTCCGGGTGCACCACCCGCGTGCGGTGCGCCGCCACGAGGCGGGGCCCGCGGACCTCACCGCCCGGCTGCTGAATGACCGGATCACCGGCACCGACCGGCGCGGCAAGTACCTGTGGCTGCTGCTCGACAGCGACGCGGCGCTCGTCGTGCACCTCGGCATGAGCGGGCAGATGCTGCTCGGGACGGTGCCGCGCGCCGACCACGTGCGGATCTCCGCGCTGCTCGACGACGGGACCGTACTGAGCTTCGCCGACCAGCGCACCTTCGGCGGGTGGATGCTCGCCGATCTGGTCGAGGTGGACGGCAGCGTGGTCCCCGAACCCGTCGCGCACCTGGCGCGCGACCCGCTGGACCCGCGGTTCGACGCCGACGCCGTCGTAAAAGTCTTGCGGCGCAAGCACTCCGAGATCAAGCGCCAGCTGCTCGATCAGCAGGTGGTGTCGGGCATCGGCAACATCTACGCCGACGAGGCGCTGTGGCGGGCCAAAGTGCACGGGGCGCGGATCGCCGACACGCTGACCCGCAAGCAGCTGACCGCCGTGCTGGACGCGGCCGCCGACGTGATGCGTGATGCGCTGGCCAAGGGCGGGACCTCGTTTGATTCGCTGTACGTCAACGTCAACGGCGAATCCGGATACTTCGACCGCTCACTGGACGCCTACGGCCGCGAAGGCGAGAGCTGCCGCCGCTGCGGCGCCGTGATGCGCCGGGAGAAATTCATGAACCGCTCGTCGTTCTCGTGCCCGAAATGTCAACCGCGCCCGCGTGTTTGAGTGAGTGCCCAAGAATCTTCCGCGAGAGTGCAACTAGCGACGCCTGCACTCGCTTGATTTCAAGGGATGGATGCAACACATCTTCTGAGTGAGGAGTGTTGCGATGGCCAATGGGACGTTGCGGTCGCGGGTTCCGGTGTTTTGGGAATGTGTTCGGCGGGGCCTTGATCCGGGCTCGGCGGGCGTGGCCGTCGGCGTGTCGCAAGGCACGGGTCGGCAGTGGTTCCGTGAGGCTGGCGGGGTGAAACCCCGTTTCAGGACACCGAATATCTGCGGTCCCCGGCCGCGGTTGAGCTTGCAGGAACGCATCGAGATCCAGGCCGGTGTGCATGCCCAGGAATCTTTGCGCTCGATCGGGCGCCGGTTGGGCCGGCCAGCATCGACGATTAAGCGTGAGATCGACAGCAACTGCGAGTTGCGTAACCGCCATACGGGCTGCAAATCGGGGTATCGGCGCAAAGAGGCGTTCGGGGCCCGCCAAAGCGGCAAGACCGCGAGCGTGCGCTATCTGGCCGTGTCGGCGCATGACCGTGCCGCTGATCGGGCGCGGCGCCCCAAGACCCGCAAGCTCGCGATCAATGACAGGCTGCACGCCGAAGTGCAGACTCGGTTAAAACAGTTGCATAGCCCAACTCAGATAGCCGCGCGGCTGCGCCGCGACTTCCCTGATGATCCGGAGATGCGGGTGTCCCACGAGGCCATTTACCAGGCCATTTACGTTCAGGGCCGCGGCTCGTTGCGCCGCGAGCTGCATCGGTGCCTGCGGACCAAACGCGCGGTGCGCCGATCCCAGCACCAGCCCGGGGCCCGCCGCCACGGACGTATCCCCGACATGGTCAATATCAGCCAACGCCCACCCGAGGTCGCCGACCGTGCCGTCCCCGGTCACTGGGAAGGCGACCTGATCCTGGGCAGCACCAAATCGGGGTCCGCGATTGGCACTCTGGTTGAGCGCACCACCCGTTTTGTCATGCTCTTGCACCTGCCCGATGACCACGGTGCCCTGGCGGTGCAAAACGCCATCGTGGCCAAAATGGCCGAGTTGCCCGACCATCTACGCCGCTCGTTGACCTGGGACCAGGGCAAGGAGTTGACCAACCACCTCGCCATCGCTGACGCCACTGACTTGGATATCTACTTCTGCGATCCACACTCGCCGTGGCAACGCGGTAGCAACGAGAACACCAATGGGCTTTTGCGCCAATACTTTCCGAAAGGCACCGACCTATCGGTCTATGGCGCCGGCTACCTGGACTACGTCGCCGCCGAACTCAACGGACGACCACGCCAAACCCTGGACTGGAATACACCCGCCGAAGCCCTCAACGAACTATTGTCCAAACCACCCACCGTTGCATCCACCGCGTGAAACCACCTCGCGAAACTCGTCGCTAGCTGCACTCTCGCGGCAAGACAGATTCACTCGAAGATGTCGCGGCGCAGCGTCCCCGTGGGCAACGCCGGATCCACGAACCACTCGTGGCTGAACAGCGCGCCGAACACCTGGGGCGGCAACCGCATCAGTAGCCCGAACAGGCGCGCCGCCAGTCCCGAACTGCCGATCTGGGAGCGGTGGGCGGCAAAAGCGTCCCGCTTCTGGCGCGCGAACCGAAAGACGTTGACCCGGTGCGTGATCGTCGCGCGTGGGGCATACGCTCCCCGGACGATGTCGCGTTCGTAGGGTCCGGGAAGCCGCAGCAGGTGCGCGAGATCGCTGACACGAAGCAGCATTTCGCGCGGCATCGTCACCTCGAGGACCCGGGGAATCGCGGCGAGCTCGGCGGCTCGCTTGCCGACGCGATGCACCTGCACATGATCGCGGTGGCCGTAGCCGCCGTTGGGCTGGTAGCTCAGCAGCAGATCGGCGTCCTCGTCGCGAAGGATGGTGGCCAGCCGCCCCGCGGCCTCGTCGAGATCCGCCCGCCCGAATCGGGTGCGCCCGGGCGGATCCGGGTAGAACAGCGGGCCGAAGCCGCTGTCGGCGTAGCCGAGACACTCCACCCGCTGCGCCCCGAGAATGCTTGCGCTCGACCGCAATTCACCGAGCCGGTTGTCGTCCTCGTTGTGCACCCGCCCGTCGGTCGCCGTGACCACGACGACGCGATGTCCGGCCGCGGACGCGCGCGCAAGGGTGCCGCCGGTGAGCACCACCTCATCGTCGGGGTGCGCGTGGAACGCGACGACGGTGGCCATGCCAAACAGTATGCCCGCGCGTCACGACGTGGCCGCCCGGTAGAAATGAGCCATGGCCGAACTATGGGTGGAGCGCACCGGGACTCGCCGCTACACGGGATACAGCTCGCGGGGAGCGCAGGTACTCGTCGGCTCCGAGGACGTCGACGGCGTGTTCACGCCCGGCGAGCTACTCAAGATCGCGCTCGCGGCCTGTAGCGGGATGTCCAGCGACCTGCCGCTGGCCCGTCGGCTGGGCGACGACTACAAGGCGGTCATCAGGGTCTCCGGCGCCGCCGACCGCGAGCAGGAGCGCTATCCGCTGCTCGAGGAGACGCTGGAGCTGGACCTGTCGGCCTTGTCCGAAGACGAGAAGGAGCGCCTGCTGGTCGTGGTCAACCGGGCCATCGACCAGGTGTGCACCGTCGGGCGCACCCTGAAGTCCGGCACCACCGTCGACGTCGAGGTCACCGATGTCGGATCCTGACGCCCGGCTGACCGCCTGGGTGCACGGGAACGTCCAGGGGGTCGGTTTCCGCTGGTGGACGCGCTGCCGGGCGCTGGAGCTGGGACTGACCGGGTACGCGGCCAATCAGGCCGACGGCCGCGTGCTGGTGGTCGCCCAGGGGCCGCGGGAGGCCGGCGAAAAGCTGCTGGAGCTGCTGCGCGGCGGCGCGACGTGGCCCGCCCAGCCCGGACGCGTCGACAACGTGGTCGCCGATTGGTCGGAGCCCCAGGAGCGCTTCGAGGGATTCGTCGAGCGGTGACGCGGGCGCGCGGGGCGGGGGAGCGTTCTCTCGTGGCTGATGTGACCACTGTGACCAGTGCGTCGCCCGGCGACACCGCCGGCATATTTCGGGCCGGCCGACACCCCTCGGTGAGCCTGCCCGGGGTGCTTTGAGCGGTAGTCTGGCTCGCCGTGTACCTCAAGAGTCTGACGCTGAAGGGCTTCAAGTCCTTTGCCTCGCCGACGACTCTGCGTTTCGAGCCGGGCATCACCGCGGTGGTCGGGCCCAACGGCTCGGGCAAATCCAACGTCGTCGACGCCCTGGCCTGGGTGATGGGGGAGCAGGGGGCCAAGACCCTGCGCGGCGGCAAGATGGAGGACGTCATCTTCGCCGGGACCTCGTCGCGCGCCCCGCTGGGCCGCGCCGAAGTCACCGTCACCATCGACAACTCCGACAACGCGCTGCCCATCGAGTACTCCGAGGTCTCGATCACCCGGCGGATGTTCCGCGACGGCGCCAGCGAATACGAAATCAACGGCAGCAGTTGCCGATTGATGGATGTCCAGGAACTGCTGAGCGACTCCGGGATCGGCCGGGAGATGCACGTCATCGTCGGGCAGGGCAAGCTCGACGAGATTCTGCAATCGCGGCCCGAGGACCGCCGCGCGTTCATCGAAGAAGCCGCCGGCGTGCTCAAGCACCGCAAGCGCAAGGAAAAGGCCCTCCGCAAACTCGACGCGATGTCGGCCAACCTGGCCCGGCTCACCGACCTGACCACCGAGCTGCGCCGTCAGCTCAAACCGTTGGGCCGCCAGGCCGAGGTGGCCCGTCGCGCCCAGACGATCCAGGCCGACCTGCGCGACGCGCGGCTGCGGCTGGCCGCCGACGACCTGGTCAACCGCAAGGGCGAGCGCGAGGCCATCTTCGAGGCCGAGGCCGCCATGCGGCGCGAGCACGACGAGGCCTCCGCGCGGCTGGCCGTGGCGTCCGAGGAGCTCACCGCGCACGAAACCGCGGTCGGGGAGCTCTCCAGCCGCGCCGAATCGGTGCAGCACACCTGGTTCGCGCTGTCCGCGCTGGCCGAGCGGGTGGCCGCGACCGTGCGCATCGCCAGCGAGCGGGCCCAGCATCTCGACGTGGAGCCGGTGGCGACCGGCGACACCGACCCCGACGCATTGGAAGCCGAGGCCGAGCAGGTCGCGGTCGCCGAGCAGCGGCTGCTGGCGGAATTGACCGCGGCGCGCACCCGGCTCGATGGCGCCCGCGCCGAGTTGGCCGAGCGCGAGCGTGAGGCCGCCGAGGCCGACCGGGCCCACATGGCGGCGGTGCGCGCCGAGGCGGATCGGCGTGAAGGCCTGGCGCGCCTGGCCGGTCAGGTGGAGACGATGCGGGCGCGCGTCGAGTCGATCGACGACAGCGTCGCGCGGCTGTCCGAACGCATCGAAGCCGCCGCCGCCCGCGCCCAGCAGGCCAAGGCCGAATTCGAAACCGTGCAGGGGCGCGTCGGGGAACTCGATCAGGGCGAGATGGGCCTCGACGAGCACCACGAACGCACCGTGGCCGCGCTGCGGTTGGCCGACGCGCGGGTGGCCGAACTGCAGTCCGCCGAGCGGGACGCCGAACGCCAGGTCGCGTCGCTGCGGGCCCGCATCGACGCGCTCGCCGTCGGCCTCGAACGCAAGGACGGCGCCGCCTGGCTCACCCAAAACCATTCCGGCACAGGACTTTTGGGTCCGATGGCCAACCTGGTGAAGGTTCGCTCCGGCTACGAGGCGGCGCTGGCCGCGGTGCTGGGATCGGCGGCCGACGCGCTGGCCGCCGAAAGCTTCGGCGCGGCCCGGTCCGCGGTCGCCGCGCTCAAACAAGCCGACGGCGGCCGGGCCGCGCTGGTGCTCGGAGACTGGCCCGCCGATCACCCCGCGCCGCACGCCGCCCCGGCGGGGGCGCTGTGGGCGCTCGACTTGATCGACGCTCCCGCGCGGCTGCGCGGGGCGATCACGGCGATGCTCTCGGGCGTGGCGGTGGTCGACGACCTGGACCGGGCGCTGGCCCTGGTGGCGGAGCATCCCCGGTTGCGCGCGGTCACCCTCGACGGCGACCTGGTGGGCGCCGGCTGGGTGAGTGGCGGCTCCGACCGCAAGCTGTCCACGCTCGAGGTGACGTCCGAGATCGACAAGGCCAGCGACGAACTGACCGCCGCGGAGGCCCGGGTGGCCCAGCTGAGCGCGGCGCTGTCCGGCGCGCTGACCGAGCAGGCCGCCCGTCAGGACTCCGCCGAGCAGGCGCTGGCCGCCCTCAACGAATCCGACAGCGCCATCTCGGGGATGTACGAACAGCTGGGGCGGCTCGGCCAGGAAGCCCGCATGTCCGAGGACGAGTGGAGCCGGTTGCTGCGGCAACGCGAGGAGCTCGAGGCGGGCCGGACCCAGACCGTCGCCGAAGTCACCGAACTGGAAACCCGCCTGCGCAACGCCCAGGAGACCCAGCACGCCCCGGCGGAAGAACCCGTGAACCGTCAGCAGATCGCCGCCGCCACCGACAACGCGCGCAGCGTCGAAGTGGAGGCCCGGCTCGCGGTGCGCACCGCCGAAGAACGCGCGAACGCGGTACGCGGGCGGGCGGATTCGCTGCGCCGCGCGGCCGCCGCCGAGCGCGAAGCCCGGGTGCGGGCCCAGCAGGCACGTGAGGCGCGGCTGCGCGCCGCCGCGGTGGCGGCCGCGGTGGCCGACTCCGGCCGGCTGCTGGCGCAGCGGCTGAACGGGGTCGTCGACTCGGCGTCCAAGATCCGCGACGCCCTGGCCGCCGAACGCCAGCAGCGCGCGACCGCGATGGCGGCGGTACGCGACGAGGTGAACGCGCTGGGCGCCCGGGTGGCCGCCCTGACCGACTCGCTGCACCGCGACGAGGTGGCCAACGCCCAGGCGGCGATGCGGATCGAACAGCTCGAGCAGATGGTGCTCGAGCAGTTCGGCATGGCGCCCGCCGATTTGATCGCCGAGTACGGCCCGCAAAACGAGCTGCCGCCGAGCGACCTGGAGATGGCCGAATACGAGCAGGCCAAGGAGCGCGGCGAGCAGGTGTTCGCGCCGGCCCCCATTCCCTACGACCGCGCCACCCAGGAGCGGCGGGCCAAGCGGGCCGAGCGCGAACTGGCCGAACTGGGCAGGGTCAACCCGCTGGCGCTGGAGGAGTTCGCCGCGCTCGAGGAGCGCTACAACTTCCTGTCCACCCAGCTCGAGGACGTCAAGGCGGCCCGCAAGGACCTGCTCGGTGTGGTCGACGAGGTCGACGCCCGCATCCTGCAGGTGTTCAGCGAGGCCTACACCGACGTGGAGCGCGAATTCACCGAGGTCTTCACGGTGCTGTTCCCCGGCGGCGAGGGCCGGCTGCGGCTGACCGATCCGGGCGACATGCTCACCACCGGCATCGAGGTGGAGGCCCGCCCGCCGGGCAAGAAGGTCACCCGGCTCTCCCTGCTGTCCGGTGGCGAGAAGGCGCTGACGGCGGTGGCGATGCTGGTGGCGATCTTCCGGGCCCGCCCGTCGCCGTTCTACATCATGGACGAGGTCGAGGCCGCCCTCGACGACACCAACCTGCGCCGCCTGATCTCGCTGTTCGAGCTGCTGCGGGCGCGCTCGCAGCTCATCATCATCACCCACCAGAAGCCGACGATGGAGGTCGCCGACGCGCTCTACGGCGTGACCATGCAGGGCGACGGCATCACCGCGGTGATCTCCCAGCGGATGCGCGGCCAGCAGGTGGAGCAGCTGGTCGCGACCTGATCAGCGGGTCGGCCGCCCCGGTGACCGACCGGCACCGGCCCGCTTGAAACAATGTCAGCGTGTCCCAAGGTCTTTGGATCGCGCTCGCGGTCCTGATAGTTCTCGTCGTCCTGGTCGCGCTGGTCCTCGGCCTGCTGCGGTACCGCCGGCGCCGGATCAGCTTCTCGACCCGGACCGAACCCGGGGCGATCGACCGCTCCGGCGGATACACCGCGTCCTCGGGCATCACCTTCAGTCAGACACCGACCGTGGCGCCGGCGGAGCGCCTCGACACCACCGGACTGCCCGGGGTGGGCGACGACGCCACCATCCCGCGCGACGCCCCCCGGCGCACCATCTCCGACGTCGACCTCCCCGAACCCGAGACCGTCACGCCGCCGCCGCCGGCCCCGGAGCCCGAGCCCGAACCCCCCGCGGCCCCGGCGGCCCCTGAAGCCCCGGCCGCCCCCGCGATCGAGGAGATCGCGCCGCCCGAGGGCCGCCTGGAGCGGCTGCGCGGCCGGCTGGCCCGCTCGCAGAGCGCCTTCGGCCGCAGCATGCTGGGCCTGATCGGCGGCGGCGACCTCGACGAGGACGCCTGGCAGGACGTCGAGGACACCCTGCTCGTCGCCGACCTGGGCCCCGTCGTCGCCGAATCGGTCATCACCCAGTTGCGCGCTCGGCTGGCGGGCAGCGACGTGCGCACCGAGGCCGACGCGAAGGCCGTGCTGCGCGACGTGCTGATCACCGAGCTGCAGCCCGGCATGGACCGCTCGATTCGGGCGCTGCCGCACGCCGACCATCCGTCGGTGCTGCTGGTCGTCGGCGTGAACGGCACCGGGAAAACCACCACCGTCGGCAAGCTGGCCCGTGTCCTGGTCGCCGACGGGCGGCGCGTCGTCCTGGGCGCCGCCGACACCTTCCGGGCCGCGGCCGCCGATCAGCTGCAAACCTGGGCGTCGCGGGTGGGCGCGGAGGTGGTGCGCGGGGCCGAGGGCGCCGACCCGGCGTCGGTGGCGTTCGACGCCGTCGACAAGGGCATCGCCGCCGGCGTCGACGTGGTGCTCATCGACACCGCGGGCCGGCTGCACACGAAGGTCGGGCTGATGGACGAGCTCGACAAGGTCAAGCGGGTGGTGACCCGGCGCGCCGCGGTCGACGAGGTGCTGCTGGTGCTCGACGCCACCATCGGGCAGAACGGCCTGGCCCAGGCCCGGGTGTTCGCCGAGGTCGTCGAGATCACCGGCGCCGTCCTGACCAAGCTGGATGGAACGGCCAAGGGCGGCATCGTCTTTAGGGTCCAGCAGGAGCTGGGAGTGCCGGTCAAGCTGGTCGGGCTCGGCGAGGGCCCCGACGACCTCGCGCCGTTCGAACCGGCCGCCTTCGTCGACGCGCTGCTCGGCTGACACCGCCGCGGCGGCGCGCGGGACGTTAATCCCGCCGAAACACGACGGCACCATCGCCGAAACAACCATTGCGCAATCTTCTGGATCAGGTCACCAGACGCGTGTCTGACGTCCCATTGCGGCTCGACCGGAGGAGATTGCGAGTGACATACCCGATGCTGGGCCAGCCCAACACCGGCGATACCGCCTGGATGCTGGCCAGTTCCGCGCTGGTGCTGTTGATGACGCCGGGCCTGGCGTTCTTCTACGGCGGTATGGTGCGCGCCAGAAGCGTGCTGAACATGCTCATGATGAGCATCAGCGCGATGGGCGTGGTCACCGTGTTGTGGGTGCTCTACGGCTATTCGGTCGCCTTCGGCGACGACGTCGGCAACTTCATGGGCAAGCCGACGTCCTACTGGGGCCTGAAGGGCCTCATCGGTGTCAACGCGGTGGCCGCCGACCCGAGCAAAGGCACTGCGGCAACGGACATTCCGCTCGCCGGCACTCTGCCCGCCACGGTGTTCGTGGCGTTCCAGCTGATGTTCGCGATCATCACGGTCGCGCTGATCTCCGGCGCGGTGTCCGACCGCCTGAAGTTCGGCGCCTGGCTGGTGTTCGCCGGGCTGTGGGCGACATTCGTCTACTTCCCGGTCGCCCATTGGGTTTTCGCGTTCGACGGCTTCGCCTCCGAGCACGGCGGCTGGATCGCCAACAAGCTGCACGCGATCGACTTCGCCGGCGGCACCGCGGTCCACATCAATTCCGGTGTGGCGGGCCTGATGCTGGCCATCGTGCTGGGCAAGCGGCGCGGCTGGCCCACCACGCTGTTCCGCCCGCACAACCTGCCGTTCGTGATGCTCGGCGCCGGATTGCTGTGGTTCGGGTGGTACGGGTTCAACGCCGGATCGGCCACCAGCTCCAACGGCGTCGCCGGGACGACCTTCGTCACCACCACGGTCGCGACGGCCACCGCGATGCTCGGCTGGATGCTCACCGAACGCATCCGCGACGGCAAGGCGACGACGCTGGGGGCGGCGTCGGGCATTGTCGCGGGCCTGGTCGCCATCACGCCGTCCTGTTCGTCGGTCAACGTCCTGGGCGCGCTGGTCGTGGGCCTGGTCGCCGGGGTGGTGTGCGCGCTGGCCGTCGGCCTGAAATTCAAGTTCGGCTTCGATGACTCGCTCGACGTGGTCGGGGTGCACCTGGTCGGTGGCCTGGCCGGCACGCTGCTGGTGGGCCTGCTCGCCGCCCCGGAGAGCCCGGCGATCGACGGTGTGGTCGGGGTGTCGAAGGGATTGTTCTATGGCGGCGGCTGGGCCCAGCTCGAGCGGCAGGCGATCGGCGCGTTCAGCGTCCTCATCTACTCTGGGGTGATTACGCTGATCCTGGCTTTGATCCTGAAGTACACCATCGGGCTTCGCCTCAACCCAGAAGCGGAAGCCACGGGTATCGACGAGGCCGAGCACGCCGAGAGTGGTTACGATTTCGCGGTGGCTACCGGCTCGGTGCTCCCGCCCCGGGTCGCTGTCGCGGACACCCGCAACGGCGTGAAGGAGGACCGAGTGGGCGACAAAGTGGAGGCAGAGCAGTCATGAAGCTGATCACCGCGATCGTAAAGCCGTTCACGCTCGATGACGTGAAGACCAGCCTCGAGGACGCGGGCGTCCTGGGGATGACGGTCAGCGAAATCCAGGGCTACGGACGGCAGAAGGGTCACACCGAGGTCTACCGCGGTGCCGAATACTCCGTCGACTTCGTGCCCAAGGTGCGGATCGAGGTCGTCGTCGACGACTCCATCGTCGACAAGGTCGTGGACAGCATCGTGCGGGCGGCGCGCACCGGCAAGATCGGTGACGGCAAAGTGTGGGTGAGTCCCGTGGAAACCATTGTGCGCGTGCGCACCGGCGAGCGTGGAACCGATGCGCTATGACACTTTTCGTCAATTGCTGATCCGACCCGGGCGGGCCGCGCGGGCATGACCCCGAACGGCTCCGATCCGCCCGGGCACCTAGCGGGGACAGGAAGTGCCGGCGGGGCAGACGATTTGGCTGCCGCGCGGCGCCAACTGCTGTCCGAGGGCGGCACGCTGCACGCCGCCGAACTGCGGCACGCCTGGCTGGATCTGCACGAATCGTGGCTGATGGCCAAGGCGGCCGAGATCGAGATCGACGACGAGAGCGGCTTCGCGATCGTCGGCATCGGCGGGCTGGGCCGCCACGAGCTGTTGCCGTATTCGGATCTGGATCTGATGTTGTTGCACGACAACAAGTCCGACGACGTGCTGGTGAAGGTCGCCGACCAGCTGTGGTATCCGCTGTGGGACGCCAACGTTCGGCTCGACCACAGCGTGCGGACCGTCTCCGGGGCCCTGGGTGTGGCCAATGGCGACATGATCGCGGCCTTGGGCATGCTGGATGCGCGCCACATCGCCGGCGACGCGCGGCTGTCCGACGAATTGATCGCCGGCGCAAGGCGCCAGTGGCGCAGCGCGATTCGCTCCCGGATGAACGAGCTCGTCGAGATGACCAACGCCCGCTGGCAGCGTTGCGGCCGGATCGCGCAGCGGGCCGAACCGGACCTGAAGTCGGGCCGCGGCGGCCTTCGCGATGTGCAGTTGCTGGACGCGCTCGGCGTGGCCCAGCTCATCGACCGCCACGGCATGGCCCGCCCGGAATCGCCGGGCGGCTCGCTGGACGATGCCCACCTGACGCTGCTCGACGTGCGCACCGAGCTGCACCGGGTGTCGGGGCGCGGTCGCGATCAGCTGCTGGCCCAATACGGCGACGAACTCAGCGCCGCGTTACACATCGGCGACCGATTCGACTTGGCCCGCAAGCTGTCCGACGCCGGTCGCACCATCGCCTACCACGCCGAGACCGGTCTGCGCACCGCCGAGAACGCGCTGCCGCGCCGCGGCGTCTCGGCGTTGGTGCGCCGGCCCAAACGCCGCCCGCTCGACGAGGGTGTCGTCGAATACGCCGGAGAGATCGTGCTCGCCCGCGACGCGCGGCCCGACACCGACGTGGGCCTGGTGCTGCGGGTAGCCGCCGCGTCGGCCGACACCGGGCTGCCGATCGGCGCCGCCACGCTGAGCCGCCTCGCCTCCGGCGCGCCCGAGATGCCGGTGCCCTGGCCGCAGGAAGCGTTGGACGACTTACTGGTTGTGCTGTCCGCCGGCCCGACGACGGTGGCCACCGTCGAGGCGCTCGACCGCACCGGCCTGTGGGGCCGGCTGCTGCCCGAGTGGGACGCGATCCGCGACCTGCCGCCGCGCGACGTCGCCCACAAATGGACGGTGGACCGCCACGTCATCGAGACGGCCGTCAACGCCGCGCCGCTGGCGACCCGCGTGGCGCGGCCCGACCTGCTCGCGCTCGGCGCGCTACTGCACGACATCGGCAAGGGCCGCGGCGTCGACCACAGCGTGCTCGGCGCGGGGCTGGCCCTGGACATCGGGCCCCGGCTGGGGCTTTCGCCCGCCGACGCCGAGACGCTCGCGCAGCTGGTCCGCCACCACCTGCTGCTGCCGGTGGTGGCGACCCGCAGTGACCTGAACGACCCCAAAACCATTGAGCGCGTGTCGAAATCGCTGAGCGGCGATCCGCTGCTGCTCGAAGTGCTGCACGCGCTGACCGAAGCCGACTCCAAGGCCACCGGGCCGGGGGTGTGGAGCGAATGGAAGGCGTCCCTGGTCGAGGAGCTGGTTCGGCGCTGCCGGCTGGTGATGGCGGGGGAGCCACTTCCCGAAGCCGAACCGACTGCGCCCCAATACCTTTCGCTTGCCGCCGAACACGCGGTCCACGTGGAGATCAAGCCCAGCGGCGGCGAGCGGCTGGACGTGGTGATGGCCGCCCCGGATCAGCGGGGGCTGGTCTCCAAGGCCGCCGCCGTGCTGGCGCTGAACTCGCTGCGCATCCATTCGGCATCGGCCAGCACCGACGCGGGCTTCGCGGTCGTCGAGTTCGTGGTGTCGCCGCTGTTCGGCGCGCCGCCGGAGGCGGGCCTGCTGCGCCAGCAGTTCACCGGCGCGCTGGCCGGTGATGTCGACGTGCTGGGCACACTGGAGAAGCGCGACAGCGACGCCGCCGGCGTGGCGGCCACGCGGGCCGGTGAGGTCCAGGTCGGGGTGCCCGTGACGCGCTCGACCGCCCCGCCCCGCATCCTGTGGGTCGATACGGCCACCGCCGGCCAGTTGATCGTCGAGGTGCGCGCCATGGACCGCCTTGGGCTGCTCGCCCTGCTGACCCGGGCGCTGGAGCGGGCGGGAACCGACATCGTCTGGGCGAAGGTCAACACGTTCGGGTCGACGGCGGCCGACGTCTTCTGCGTGACGGCCGCCTCGGGCGGGCAAGCCGCGCGAGACGCGGTCGAGCAGAGCCTGCTCGCCGCGCTCGGCAGCCCGGCGGTCGAGGTGCTCGAGGAACCCGTCGGCGATTAGTCCCGATTACGACGGCGCCCCCAAACGACGGCCCGGTGATCAGCGCAACTTCTGGGCGAACTCGATGATGTTGCCGTCCGGGTCGGCGATGTGCAGCGTCCTTTCCCGCCATGGCCGGTCCACCGGTCCGGTGAGGATCTCGACACCGAGGGCCCTCAACCGTTCGGCCTCCTTGTCCACGTCGTCGATCAGGAACCCGATCTCGCCGCACGGCGGGGCGCCGCCCTCGCGGCCGATGAGCGACGGAAGCTTCGACCGTTCGAACAGCGAGAACTTGGTGTTCGCCATCTCGAACTCGACGTAGCCATCGCCTTCGATGCGCACCTCGAGCCCGATCACGTCGCGGTAGAACGCCACCGAGCTGCTGAGCGATTCGACATACTGGATGACGTAGTCCACGCGACGCATGAAATACACCCACGCGCCGGCTCAGCGGTCGCCGTCGGCCCCGGCCGTATCGAGGCGAACGACCCGCATTTTGCCGTGCGCGAGGCAGGCGGCATAGCCGTGGTACTTGCTATACAGCTCCCACGCGGTGACGTTGTCGTTCGACGGCACGTCGATCCGGTGACCGTCGGAGAACTCGAGATGGAGATCTCCGGCGTCGTTCCAGACGGCACCGGTGCAGGTTGACCCGGAGAAATCGAAGAGCGGACGCAGTTGGTTCGCCGGGTCGTTCGGGTCGATCGCGATCACTTCGGCGGGCGAGGTTTCGATGGCCGGCAGGGTCAGACGCATCGATGCCGTAATCACGAGTTCGTTGTAGTCCTCGAAATTCAGTACCAGACCGTCGCGGAACATGATCCGCTGCACCGCACAGCCTTCGAGCCACTGCTCGATCACTTTCTGTTCGGTCATAGATTCCACTCTGGCCCCAATTTGTCACATGCACAAGCGTGCCGGGCACGCCCCGGCTCAGGACTGCTCGGCGTTGAGCCGGCGCACGGCGTCGATGCGCGCCCGCAGCTGTTCGCGGCTCGCCGCCGCGATCGGGGGACCGCCGCAGCGGCGCCGCAATTCGTTGTGAATCCAGCCGTGCGGCTTGCCGGTGCGGTGATGGGCGATCGAGACCAGGGCGTTGAGCTCGCGGCGCAGCTCCCGAAGCTGGCCGTGCACCGTCGCCGACGGGGGTTCGACGGACCCCGGCGATCCGGCCTCCTGGTGCAGTCGGGCCCGCTTCTGCAGCTGTTCGTCCTGGCGCTGGTGCAGCAGCGCGCGCATCTGCTCGGCGTCGAGCAGGCCGGGGATGCCGAGGTAGTCGGCCTCCTCGTCGCTGCCGGCCGGAGCGGCGGTGCCGAACGACGATCCGTCGAAGATGAGCTGATCGAGCTCCGCGTCGGCGCCCAGCGAGGTGAATCCCTTGTCGAGGTCGGTCTTCTCGTCCTGCGCCTTGGTGGCCGGATCGCCGTCGAGGGGGTCGCCCTCGGATTCCCGGTGCGGCTCGCCGAGCACGTGGTTGCGCTGGGTTTCCAGCTCGCTGGCCAGCTGCAGCAGGTTGGGCACCGACGGCACGAAGATGCTGGCGATCTCGCCCTGGCGCCGTGACCGCACGAAGCGGCCGATGGCCTGGGCGAAGAACAGTGGGGTCGAGGCGCTGGTGGCGTAGATGCCGACCGACAGCCGCGGCACGTCGACGCCCTCGGAGACCATGCGCACCGCGACCAGCCAGCGGCTGGTGCTGGCCGCGAATTCGCTGATGCGCGCGGAGGATCCGGGGTCGTCGGAGAGCACCAGCGTCGGCGCCTCGCCGGTCAGCTTCGTCAGCAGGGTGGCATAGGCGCGGGCCGCGGTCTGATCCGAGGCGATGATCATGCCGCCGGCGTCGGGCACATGCGTGCGCAGCTGGCGCAGCCGCAGATCCGCGGCGGTGATCACCGCGGGCATCCACTCGCCGGCGGGATCCAGCGCCGTGCGCCACGCCCGCGCGGTCTGCTCGGCGGACAGCGGCTCGCCCAGGCGGGCCGCGTGCTCCTCGCCGGCGCTGTCGCGCCATCGCGCCTCCCCGGAGTACGCGAGGAAGACCACGGGCCGGACCACGCCGTCGGCCAGGGCGTCGGTGTAGCCGTACGTGTGATCGGCCTGCGACCGCCGTATGCCGTCGGGACCGGCCTCGTAGGTCACGAACGGGATGGGGCTGTCGTCGCTGCGAAAGGGCGTACCCGTCAGCGCGAGCCGGCGGGTGGCGTCGTCGAAGGCCTCGCGGATGGCGTCGCCCCAGGTCTTGGCGTCCCCGCCGTGATGGATCTCGTCGAAGATGACCAGCGTCTTGCGCTGCTCGGTGCGGACGCGGTGCAGCGTGGGGTGCGCGGCGACCTGAGCGTAGGTGACCATGACGCCGTGATACTCCGGCGCGATCCGCGGGTTGCTGTTGGAGAATCTCGGGTCCAGGGCGATGCCGTGCCGCGCCGCGGCCTGCGCCCACTGCACCTTGAGGTGTTCGGTGGGGACCACGACGGTGACCTGCTCGACGGCGCGCTGGGCGAGCAGTTCGGCCGCCACCCGCAGCGCGAACGTCGTCTTGCCGGATCCGGGGGTGGCCACCGCCAGGAAGTCGCGCGGTTGGCCGGCGAGGTATTTGACGAGCGCCCTGCGCTGCCAGCCGCGCAGCACGGTGGTGCCGCTGTGGTCGCTGTGGTCGGTGTCGGTCCGCGCTTGGATGCTGCTGGCCGGCATCGACACAGGCCCCCCAATCGTTGCTGTTCGACACGGCCAGCTCGGTTGAGTGGCGGCTGTGAAATCTAGCACGCCAACGCTTTTCGGTGTTGGAGCGACTCGACTCGCTATCGCGCGTGGGTCACCGCTTCGTGGGCTTGCAGCCAGTCGCGGATGCGTTCGGCGACGTCGGCCCAGCCCGGTTCGAGCATCATGTTGTGGCCCATGGGGAAGAATTCCGGCTCGGTTCCGTAGGCGCGCGCCGTGTTGCGCACCTCGCGGACGCTGACGAAGCCGTCGTACTCGGCGCCCAGGACCAGGATCGGCGTCGTCACCCGCTTGGTTTTGACGCGGCGGATGATCGGATCGGTCATGGCGGCCCGAACGCTCTCGGCCCCGGCCTGTTGCCGGCAGGCCTCGACGACGTCCTCGGGCGTGTCGGGGCAGAACAGGTACTCGCGGGCCAGCGCCGGGGTGGCGAGGAATTTCAGCAGCGTGGGATCGCTCCACGATTCCATCGTCATCGACGGCCGGCGGCGCCAGACCCGCAACGCCAAGGTGAGCACGCCCTGCGGCGGCACGGAGCCCACCAGCACCGCGGCCGGGGCGCTGCGGTCTTCGAGGTAGCGCTGGATCACGAAGCCGCCCAGCGAGTGTCCGATCAGGATCGGCCCGCCGCCCAGGTCGTCGGCCACCGAACGGACGTCCTCGATGTAGTCGGCGATGGACACCTTGCGCAACGGCTTCGCCGTGGGGCTGGTGCCGTGCCCGCGCAGGCTCACCGCGACCGTGCGGTAGCCGGCGTCGGCGAAGAAGTCCTGGAAGTGTTCCCAGCACCATGCGCCGTGCCACCCGCCGTGGACGAAGAGCAGCGGCACTGGATGCGCTTCGGTGCAGGACCCTTTGTCGATCACCTCGAGCACTCGACCATTCAAACCCGCTCGCCGTCCCCGCGTGACTGAAATTACGAACATCGTTCGCGGCGTGTCGTGTGCGTGGTTGCAGTGTCGCGTCGAGGGGCGACGACGAGTCCGCCCCACCGGGCTCACTCGGCCCGATGAGTGGTGACCCGCTGCGCCCCGCGGCGCGGGGCTGGCGATCACCACTAGGCTGGCGGGGTGTTTGAATCGCTGTCCGACCGATTGACCGGCGCCCTTGCCGGGCTACGCGGCAAGGGTCGACTGACCGACGCCGATATCGAGGCCACCACCCGCGAAATCCGGTTGGCGCTGCTGGAAGCCGACGTGTCGTTGCCCGTGGTGCGCGCCTTCGTCACCCGGATCAAGGACCGCGCCAAAGGCGCCGAGGTCTCCGGTGCCCTCAACCCGGCGCAGCAGGTCGTCAAGATCGTCAACGAAGAACTCGTCGGCATCCTGGGCGGACAGACCCGGCAGCTGGCGTTCGCGAAGACGCCGCCGACCGTCGTGATGCTCGCCGGTCTGCAGGGTTCCGGTAAGACGTCGCTGGCCGGCAAGCTGGCCGCCTGGCTGCGGGGGCAGGGCCACACCCCGCTGCTGGTGGCCTGCGACCTGCAGCGCCCGGCCGCGGTGAACCAGCTGCAGGTCGTCGGTGAGCGCGCCGGCGTGCCGGTGTTCGCGCCGCACCCCGGTGAGTCTCCGGAATCCGGGCCGGGCGACCCGGTCGCGGTCGCCGCGGCGGGGATCGCCGAAGCCAACGCCAAGCATTTCGACGTCGTCATCGTCGACACCGCCGGCCGGCTGGGCATCGACGACGAGCTGATGGCCCAGGCCGCGGCCATCCGCGACGCCGTCGACCCCGACGAGGTCCTGTTCGTCCTGGACGCGATGATCGGCCAGGACGCCGTCACCACCGCGGAGGCCTTCCGCGAGGGCGTCGGCTTCACCGGTGTGGTGCTGACCAAGCTCGACGGCGACGCCCGCGGTGGGGCGGCGCTGTCGGTGCGCGAGGTCACCGGTGTGCCAATCCTTTTCGCCTCCACCGGCGAGAAGCTGGAGGACTTCGACGTCTTCCACCCGGACCGGATGTCCAGCCGCATCCTGGGCATGGGCGACGTGCTCAGCCTGATCGAGCAGGCCGAGCAGGTCTTCGACGCCGAGCAGGCCGAGGCCGCCGCGGTCAAGATCGGCAGCGGCGAGCTCACGCTCGAGGACTTCCTGGAACAGATGCTCGCCATCCGCAAGATGGGGCCGATCGGCAACCTGCTGGGCATGCTGCCCGGGGCCGGGCAGATGAAGGACGCGCTGGCCCAGGTCGACGACCGTCAACTCGACCGCCTACAGGCCATCATCCGCGGCATGACGCCCGCCGAGCGCGCCGATCCGAAGATCATCAACGCGTCGCGCCGGCTGCGCATCGCCAACGGTTCGGGCGTCACGGTGTCCGAGGTCAACCAGCTGGTCGACCGCTTCTTCGAGGCCCGCAAGATGATGTCGTCGATGCTCGGCGGCATGGGCATCCCCGGGATGGGCCGCAAGTCGGCGACGCGCAAAGCCAAATCGGGCAAGGGCAAGGCGGGCAAAAAAGCCAAGAAGGGCGGACGCGGCCCGACCCCGCCCAAGGTGCGCAACCCGCTGGGCGCCGGGATGCCGGGCATGCCGGCCGGGTTCCCCGACCTGTCGCAGATGCCCGAGGGTCTCAACGAGCTGCCGCCCGGGCTGGCCGACTTCGACCTGTCCAAGCTGAAGTTCCCGGGCAAGTCGTGACGATCGCGAGCGCGGCGGAGCCGGGCGAAGCGGGTCGTCACCATTGGACCGGAACGATCGCGAGCGCGGCGGCGGGGGCACCTCCCGCTTGCGGGGGACCGGGCGAAGCGGGTCGTCACCATTGGACCGGAAGCAGGTAGCCGCCGCCGTGCGCATGCACGTGCGGGGCGTGGCACTGCCCGACGAGACCGAGATCCAACTGTGGATCGTCGACGGGCGGATCAGCACCGAACCGGTCGCCGGCGCCGACACCGTCTTTGACGGCGGGTGGATCGTGCCCGGGCTGGTCGACGCCCACTGCCACGTCGGCCTCGGCCAGCACGGCGAGATCCCCCTCGACGAGGCGGTCGCCCAGGCCGAGATCGAACGCGACGTCGGCGCGCTGCTGTTGCGGGACTGCGGTTCGCCCACCGACACGCGCAGCCTCGACGAGCGCGACGACATGCCCCGCATCATCCGCGCCGGCAGGCATCTGGCCAGACCCAAGCGTTACGCGGCGGGCTTCTCGCGCGAGCTGGAAGACGAGTGGCAACTGCCGGAGGCGGTGGCCGAGGAGGCGCGCCGCGGCGACGGCTGGATCAAGCTGGTCGGCGACTGGATCGATCGCGGCGTCGGCGACCTCGCGCCGCTGTGGTCCGACGACGTGCTCAAGGCCGCGATCGAAACCGCCCACGCCCACGGCGCCCGGGTCACCGCGCACGTCTTCAGCGAGGACGCGCTGCCCGGCCTGATCAACGCCGGCATCGACTGCATCGAGCACGGCACCGGGCTGACCGACGACACCATCGAGCTGATGGTCGAGCGCGGCACCGTGTTGGTGCCGACGCTGGTCAACGTCATCGAGAATTTCCCCGGGATCGCCGAGGCCGCCGCCAAGTATCCGGCCTACGCCGCCCACATGCGCGACCTGCATGCGCGCGGCCTGTCGCGGATCGCGGCGGCCCGGGAAGCGGGCGTGCCGATCTACGCCGGAAGTGACGCCGGCACCATGGTCGCCCCCGGCCGCATCGCCGACGAGGTCGAAGCGCTCAAGGGCATCGGGATGAGCCCGACGCAGGCGCTGGGCGCGGCGTGTTGGGACGCGCGGGGCTGGCTCGGACGCCCGGGGCTCGATCACGGCGCGTCGGCCGACCTGCTGTGCTTTGCCCGCGACCCGCGGTCGGGGCCCGCCGTGCTGAACAATCCCGATCTGATCATGTTGCGCGGCAAGATTTTCCGTTCACCGGCGTAGCCGGGCGCGTCGCCGTCGTCGCCGCGGCTCGGTGACGCAGACTTACCAGCAGGCGGGGGCGCCGCTGCCGCGCTCGGAAAAGATTGCGAGTGCTTGCTATCTATGTTAGCGTTCGGGCAACCGCGACTTGGGGGAAGCCAATGGCCTACGACGTGATCGTTCGTGACGGATTGTGGTTCGACGGCACCGGCAGCGCGCCGCTGACCCGCACGCTCGGCATCCGCGATGGCGTCGTGGCCGCGGTGTCGGCCGAGCCGCTGGACGAGACCGGCTGCCCCGAGGTGATCGACGCGGCCGGCAAGTGGGTCGTGCCCGGCTTCCTCGACGTGCACACCCACTACGACGCCGAGGTGCTGCTGGACCCCGGCCTGCGCGAGTCGGTGCGCCACGGCGTCACCACCGTGCTGCTCGGCAACTGCTCGTTGTCGACGGTCTACGCCGATTCCGAGGACGCCGCCGATCTGTTCAGCCGGGTGGAAGCGGTGCCCCGCGAATACGTGTTCGGCGCGTTGAGTTCGGGCAGGACCTGGTCGACGGCGGCGGAATACGTCAAGGCGATCGATGCCCTGCCGCTCGGCCCGAATGTCGGTTCGCTGCTTGGTCATTCGGACCTGCGCACCTCGGTGCTCGGACTGGAACGGGCCACCGACCCCGCGGTCCGGCCCACCGACGACGAGCTGGACAAGATGGCGGCGCTGCTCGACGAGGCGCTCGACGCCGGGGTGCTCGGCATGTCCGGGATGGACGCGGCCATCGACAAACTCGACGGCGAACGCTTCCGGTCCCGCGCCCTGCCGTCCACGTTCGCGACCTGGCGGGAACGACGCAGACTGATCAAGGTCCTGCGCAGGCGCGGCCGGATTCTGCAGAGCGCGCCGAACCTGGAGAACCCGATCCTGTCGCTGATGTTCTTCTTGACCAGCAGCCGAATCTTCGGTCGCGGCAAGGGAGTCCGGATGAGCATGCTGGTCTCCGCGGACGCCAAGTCGATGCCGCTCGCCGTGCACACGTTCGGGTTCGGCACCCGGGTCCTCAACAAGCTGCTGCGGTCCAGCGTGCGATTCCAGCATCTGCCGGTGCCGTTCGAATTGTATTCCGACGGAATCGATCTGCCGGTGTTCGAGGAGTTCGGCGCGGGCACCGCCGCGCTGCATCTGCGTGATCAGTTGCAGCGCAACGAACTCCTGGCCGACGAGGCCTATCGCCGTCGATTCCGCCGCGAGTTCGACCGCGTCAAGCTCGGGCCGTCGCTGTGGCACCGCGACTTCCACGACGCGGTGATCGTCGAATGCCCCGATAAGTCGTTGATCGGCAAGAGCTTTGGCGCGATCGCCGACGAGCGGGGCCTGCACCCGCTGGACGCGTTCCTCGATGTGCTCGTCGAGAACGGCGAGCGTAACGTCCGGTGGACCACCACCGTGGCCAACCACCGGCCCAAGCAGCTCGACAAGCTCGCCGCCGACCCCAGCATCCACATGGGCTTCTCCGACGCCGGCGCGCACCTGCGCAACATGGCCTTCTACAACTTCGGACTGCGCATGCTCAAGCGCACCAAGGACGCGCAGGCGGCCGGCGCGCCCTTCCTCTCGACCCAGCGCGCGGTGCACCGGCTCACCGGCGAACTGGCCGACTGGTTCGGCATCGACGCCGGCACGCTGCGGCAAGGCGATCGTGCGGATTTCGTCGTGATCGACCCGGCCGGTCTCGACGAGTCCGTCGACGGCTACCACGAGGAAGCGGTGCCCTTCTACGGCGGCCTGCGCCGCATGGTCAACCGCAACGACCACGCCGTCGTCGCCACCGGCGTGGGCGGTGTCGTCGTGTTCGGCGGGGGCCAATTCCGGGACGGCTACGGGCAAACGGTCAAGTCGGGCCGTTACCTGCGGGCCGGTGAGCGCACCCGTCGGCCGCAGGGCGCCGCGAGGCGAAGCGCCTGACATGGCGAGGACTCAGCAACAGCGCCGGGAAGAAACGGTCGCGCGACTCCTCGACGCCTGCATCGCCACCATCATCGAGGTCGGCTACGCCAGGGCATCCGCCGCGGTGATCACCAAGCGGGCCGGCGTGTCGGTCGGCGCGCTGTTCCGGCACTTCGACACCATGGGCGATTTCATGGCGGCCACGGCGTCCGAGGTGTTGCGTCGCCAGGTGGAGGCTTTCACCAAGCGAGTCGCCGAAATACCCGCCGACCAGCCGCCGCTCGAGGCGGCGCTGGTGATCCTGCGCGACATCACCAGCGGCGCCACCAATGCCGTCATCTACGAACTCCTGGTCGCCGCCCGCACCGACGAAAAGCTCAGGGAGACTTTGCAACACGAGCTGGGGCAGTATGCGGCGAAGATCCACGACGCCGCCCGGGCGCTGCCGGGAGCCGAGCACTTTCCGGACGACACCTTCCCGGTGTTCGTGGCGCTGATGACCAACGTGTTCGACGGCGCCGCCGTGGTGGAAGGGGTGCTGCCCCAACCGGAGATCGCGGCGCAGCGGATCCCGGTATTGATGACGCTGCTGACCGCGGCGCTGCCGAATTGAGTTGCGCGAGCGGCGATTACAGCGAGCCGATGCCGGCCTGCGGGCTTTGCTCGAATCCCCAGTCGAAGAGCGTCGCCGCCTGATCCCAATACGACGGCCCGCCCTCTTTCACCAGCCCGTACATCATGGCGATCACCAGCCGGCGGCCACCGCGCGCGGCGGCGCCGACGAAGGTCTTGCGGGCGGCGTTGGTGAACCCGGTCTTGCCGCCGATCGCGCCGGGGTAGCGCTGCAGCAACTCGTCCTGGTTGGTGATGGGGTGGTCGCCGTTCTCGCCGGGGAACATCGCCGACGGTTCGGCGGTGATCTGCGCGAACACCGGGTTGGCCATCGCGGCGCGGAAGATGACCGCCAGGTCGTGCGCCGTCGACGAACCGGACCCGCCGGGGCCGTCCAGACCGGACGGCGTCGCCGCATGGGTGTTGGTGGCGCCCAGGGAGGCCGCCTTGGCGTTCATCTTGGCGACCGTGACCTCCGGGCCGCCCAGCATGTGGGCCAACGTGTTGGCGGCGTCGTTGCCCGAGACCAGCAGCAGGCCGTCGAGAAGTTGGCGCGCGGTGTACGTGCGGCCCGGTTTGACGCCGACGCAGTTGCATTCGACCTGGGTGTCGGCGACGTCGGCGACCACCGTGGAATCCAGGCTCACCGAATCCAGGACCACCTGGGCCAACAGCGTCTTGATGGTGCTCGCCGGCGGGTGGGCGACGTTCTGGTCGCGGCCGGCCAGCACCTGACCGCTGTCCAGGTCGGCGATGATCCAGGTCTGCGCCGGGCCGTCGGGGATGGGAATCGAGCCGACCGGTTGGCTGCTGTCGGCCCAGGACGTGGGCGCGGTAGCACCGCACGCCCCGGCGACGACCAGCGCCGCGGCCATCCTGGACACCGAGGCCATGAGCTTGCGCATGGGCCGAAAGTCTAACTTCCGGCCCTTTTCGGCGGGGATTTTCGTCTACTGTCCGATGCATGTTGAGCCTGGCCGAGATATCCGACCGCCTGGAGATCCAGCAGCTTCTGGTGGATTACTCCACCGCGATCGACAACCGCCGCTTCGACGACCTGGACCGGGTGTTCACCCCTGACGCCTACATCGATTACACGGCCTTGGGCGGCATCGAGGGCCACTATCCCGAGGTCAAGAAGTGGCTTTCCGAGGTGCTGCCCAACTTCCCGGTGTATGCGCACATGCTCGGCAACTTCTCGGTGCGCATCGACGGGGAGACGGCGTCGTCGCGGGTGATCTGCTTCAACCCGATGGTGCTCGGCGGCGAACAGGATCAGGTGCTGTTCTGCGGCCTTTGGTACGACGACGAGTTCGCGCGCACCCCCGAGGGCTGGCGGATGACGCGGCGGGTGGAGACCAAGGTCTTCCAGAAGGTGATGTGAGATTTCTGATCGCCGCCACTGGTCTGGCACAATAGGCGGCTGTCCGCCGAGCGATCACGCATCGCTTCGTGGTCAGACACGCGAGGCAAAACCGGATCCGGGCATTCCCGCCCCGATCGCTGAATTGCAGCGTGACACACACAGGAGAAGTCGCTTAACCATGGCTGTCAAGATCAAGCTCACCCGGCTTGGCAAGATCCGCAATCCCCAGTACCGCATCGCCGTCGCCGACGCACGGACCCGGCGCGACGGTCGCTCCATCGAGGTCATCGGCCGGTATCACCCGAAGGAAGACCCGAGCCTCATCGAGATCGACTCCGAGCGCGCCCAGTACTGGCTGTCCGTGGGCGCCCAGCCCACCGAGCCCGTCCTCAAGCTGCTGAAGATCACCGGCGACTGGCAGAAGTTCAAGGGCCTGCCCGGCGCCGAGGGCCGCTTGAAGGTCAAGCCCGCCAAGCCCAGCAAGCTCGAGCTGTTCAACGCCGCGCTGGCCGAGGCCGAAGGCGGACCGACCACCGAGGCCGCGAAGCCGAAGAAGAAGTCCCCGGCCAAGAAGGCCGCCAAGGCCGCCGAGGGCGAGGCCGAGCCCGCCGCCGAGCCTGCCGCCGAGACCGCCGAGACCAAGCCGGCTGAGGCGCCCGCCGAGGGCGGCGAGCAGGCCGAGTCGACCACCGAAAGCTGACCGCGGCGATGAGCACGGTTGTCGTTGACGCAGTTGAGCACCTGGTTCGCGGGATTGTCGACAACCCCGACGACGTCCGGGTGGACATGGTGACCAGTCGCCGGGGGCGCACGGTCGAGGTTCACGTCCATCCCGACGACCTGGGCAAGGTGATCGGCCGCGGCGGTCGCACGGCGACCGCGTTGCGCACGCTGGTCGCCGGCATCGGCGGTCGCGGCATCCGCGTCGACGTGGTGGACACCGACCAGTAGGCCGGCGCTCTCATGGAACTCCCTTGGAGTTGACCGTCGGGCGCGTGGTGAAAGCGCACGGCATCAGCGGTGAGCTGGTGGTCGAAATCCGCACCGACGATCCCGCCGCCCGGTTCTCGCCGGGTAACACGTTGCGGGCCAAGCCCTCCCGTGGGGGTGCGGAACGCAGCTGCGTGATCGAGACCGCGCGCGAGCACGGCGGGCGGCTGCTGGTGCGGCTGGCCGGCGTCACGGACCGCGACGCCGCCGACGCGCTGCGCGGCACCCTGTTCGTCGTCGATTCCGAGGACCTGCCCGAGATCGACGAGCCGGACACCTATTACGACCATCAGCTCGAAGGCCTACACGTGCGGACGATCACGGGCGAGGACGTCGGTGTCGTCGCCGAGGTCCTGCATACCGCCGCGGGGGAGTTGTTGGCGGTCCGGCGCGAATCCGGCGAGGTGTTGGTGCCCTTCGTGACCGCGATCGTCACCTCGGTGTCGCTGCGCGACGGCACCATCGAGATCGATCCGCCCGAAGGCCTGCTGGATCTGTAGGCCCGCGAGATGAGAATCGACGTCGTCACGATCTTTCCGGACTACCTGGATCCGCTGCGGCAATCGTTGCCCGGCAAGGCGATCCAGTCCGGGCTGGTCGATCTGGCCGTGCACGACCTGCGCCGGTGGACGCATGACGTGCACCGCTCGGTCGACGATGCGCCCTACGGCGGTGGCCCGGGGATGGTGATGAAGGCGCCGGTGTGGGGCGAGGCGCTCGATGAAATCTGCTCCGGCGAAACACTTTTGGTCGTCCCGACGCCGGCCGGCACCCTGTTCACCCAGGCCACCGCCGCGCGCTGGAGCACCGAGAAGCACCTGGCGTTCGCGTGCGGCCGCTACGAGGGCATCGACCAGCGGGTCATCGAGAACGCCGGGCGGCGGATGCGGGTGGAAGAGGTCTCGATCGGCGACTACGTGTTGCCGGGCGGGGAGTCGGCGGCGGTGGTGATGATCGAGGCCGTGCTGCGGCTCCTCGACGGCGTCCTCGGCAATCCCGCGTCGCGCCTTGATGATTCGCACTCGCCCGCCCTGGACCGCCGCCTCGAGGGCCCCAGCTATACCCGGCCGCCGAGTTGGCGGGGGCTAGAGGTCCCCGAGGTGCTGCTCTCCGGTGACCATGCGCGAATCGCCGCGTGGCGCCGGGAGATCTCCCTGCAGCGCACCCGCGAACGCCGCCCCGAGCTGCTTGAGCCGGGCCGTCGGCTTGAGCCCGGCGACTAACCGCTCCGCTAGAGGCCGCGCGCCGGCACGTCGATGCGGCCCTCGGGAAATATCGTCTTGACCGCCCGGGTGATGGTGTCCCGCGCGGTGGCGTCGTCGGAGGGCTGCAAAGACTGCACCACCATGATGTAGCGGTGGTCGGCCCCGATCACGCCCGTCGACAGGTGCATCCAGTCGCTGCCGATGCAGCACATCCAGCCCTGCTTGACCGCGACCGGCTCGGCGTACAGGCCGTCGGGGATGCCGAACCGCTGCGGGTAGCCGTCGAGGCCGTTGGGAGTGGACTGGGCGAGGTCGCCCACGATGATCTTGGCCCGATCGGCGGGCAGGCCACCGGACCCGTCCAGCAGCATCTCGTAATAGCGGATCAGGTCGGTCACCGAGCTCATGGTGTTCCACCAGCGCCCGTCGCTGGGCGGGGTGGTGGACGCCAGGCCGTAACGGGCCGCCACCTCGGAGATGATGGCGGACCCGCCGCCCTGCCCCCAGAACCGCTCGGCCGCGCCGTCGTCGGAGGACTGCAGCATGATGTCGAGCGCCTGGCGGTCGTCGGCGCTCAGGGCGGCCTTGCCCTCGGCCTCGTGCAGCAGCAGGTCGTCGGCGATGAACAGCTTCGCCACCGACGCGGTGCCCACGACCTGGCCGTTGCCGTTGGAAACCAACTGGTGGGTGCGGCGATCGAGGATGGCGACCGACAGCGCGGCGCCGCTGGCGGCGGCCTCGTCGGTGGCCTGCTGGACGCGGGCCTGCAGCTGGGCGAACCCCGCGCCCGGCAGCGCCAGGGGCGGCGGCGGCTCCTGCGGCGGCGTGGCGGCCTCGAGCATCAGCGCCGCCGACTGCGGTGGTGGCGCCGGTGCCGGCCGCTGGGGGATGACCCGTACGGGCGCGTTGATCGGCAGGCTGTAGACCTTGGCCTGAACCAGCGCCTCGGACCCGGCGGCGACCAGCAACGTCACCGCCGCGGTGGCGGTGAGCAGCGTCAGCGGCCGTACCCGCATGCGACTCCTCCGGCGTGACTTCGACTTGACTTCGACTTGACGTGGACACGGTGCAACGGCGGGATCACTCGCGCCACCTGTCCCGGCCATCACGCAACGGTGCGGGTAGCGCGTTCTGACCCCAGTCATATGTACCATTCACCAGCGCGTTCGGCTCGCCGCGAACCGCCGACTTCGTGTGATTTTCGCGGCACGCGCACCGTCTGGCACAATTGACCAGTTGTCTCCAGCGGCTGCAGGCCGCCTGCGCCTTTTCCCGCCTGCTGCGAGATACGCCAGAAAGCCCATCGGCTCGGCGACCGCCCCACACCCGCGTGTGGGTAGCTGCCGTCGGCCGCGACCTCAAGGAAGTGTCTCTCAGATGAACCGGCTGGACTTCGTCGATCAGGCGTCGCTGCGCGACGACATCCCGGTTTTCGGCCCGGGCGACACCATCAACGTGCACGTCAAGGTCATCGAGGGCGCCAAGGAGCGCATCCAGGTGTTCAAGGGCGTGGTGATCCGCCGCCAGGGCGGTGGCATCCGCGAGACCTTCACCGTCCGCAAGGAAAGCTATGGCGTCGGCGTCGAGCGGACCTTCCCGGTGCACTCGCCCAACATCGACCACATCCAGGTCGTCACCCGTGGCGATGTCCGCCGCGCCAAGCTGTACTACCTGCGCGAGCTGCGCGGCAAGAAGGCCAAGATCAAGGAGAAGCGCTGAGCCGGGACGCCTTGGCGGCGCTGGTGATTCGGTTTCCGACGCGGATCACTCGCCGGCTTGCCGGGCCACATCCCGCGCTGGCTACGCTGATCTCGTGACCGACACCGCGGATTCATCCAACCCCCAGTCCCGCGCTGGCGAATCAGATCCGAAGGTCTCTACGCGCAATCCGGAGACGCGCCCCGACGACGCCGGTACGGCCGACGGGCCGGTCCCCGAACCAGGCGCCGCGGACCCGGCGCCCGAGCCGGGCGAGGCCGAAGCCTCCAAGCACTCCACGCTGCGCGAATTCGCCCTGCTGGCGGTGATCGCGATCGTGCTCTACTACGTCATGTTGACGTTCGTGGCGCGGCCCTACCTGATCCCGTCGGAATCCATGGAGCCCACGTTGCACGGCTGCACGGGCTGCGTCGGCGACCGGATCATGGTGGACAAGGTCAGCTATCGGTTCAGCGCGCCGAGCCCCGGCGACGTCATCGTCTTCAAGGGGCCGCCGCCATGGAACCTCGGCTACAAGTCGATCCGGTCGAACAACACCGTGCTGCGCTGGATGCAGAATGCGCTGTCCTTCATCGGCTTCGTGCCCCCCGACGAAAACGACCTGGTCAAGCGGGTTATCGCGGTCGGGGGACAGACGGTGGCGTGCCGCGCCGAGACCGGGCTGACGGTCGACGGCAAGCCGCTGAAGGAGCCGTACCTGGATCGCAACACCATGGCGGCCGACCCGTCGGTCTACCCGTGCCTGGGCAGTGAGTTCGGGCCGGTCGCCGTTCCGGCCGGGCGGCTGTGGGTGATGGGCGACAACCGGACGCACTCGGCGGATTCGCGCGCCCACTGCAACAGCGTGCCGGCCGAGGCGCTCAAGGGCGTGCTGTGCACGGGCGATCCCACCTCGGGGACCGTGCCGGTGTCCAACGTGATCGGCAAGGCCAGGTTCATCGTGTGGCCGCCGTCCCGATGGGGTGGCGTGGAGTCGGTGAACCCGCAGCAGACCCGGTAGTCATGGCCACGACGTGGCCGCCGCGGACGGTGATCCGGAAGTCGTCAGGGTTGCGCACCCTGGAGTCGGCGCTCTACCGCAGCGGGTTGGGCCCGGTGGCCGGCGTCGACGAGGTCGGGCGCGGCGCCTGCGCCGGCCCGCTGGTGGTCGCCGCCTGCGTGCTCGGTCCGGGGCGAATGGAAAGCCTTGCCGCGCTTGACGATTCCAAGAAGCTCACCGAGGCCGCTCGGGAGAAGTTGTTCCCCCTGATTCGCCGCTATGCGTTGGCCTACCACGTGGTGTTCATCCCGCCGGCCGAGGTGGACCGGCGCGGCGTGCACGTCGCCAACATCGAGGGGATGCGCCGCGCCGTCGCCGGGCTGTCCGTGCGGCCGGGGTATGTGCTGAGCGACGGTTTCCGCGTCCCCGGTTTGGCGGTCCCGTCGCTGCCGGTCATCGGCGGCGATGCCGTCGCGGCGTGCATCGCGGCGGCCAGCGTGCTGGCGAAGGTCAGCCGGGACCGGCTGATGGTGGCCATGGAGGCCGATCACCCCGGTTACGGCTTCGCCCTGCACAAGGGCTACGGCACGCCGGCGCACAGCGCGGCGCTCGCGCAGCTGGGCCCCTGCCCGGAGCATCGTTATTCGTTCATCAACGTGCGGCGCGTCGCGAACTCCTCGGGTGCCAAGCTGGTGGCGGACTGCGCCCCGGACCCACCGCTGCAGCGCGACGGATATCGGTGAGGAAAGATGGGACCAGGGTCCCGGGGACAGCATGTGGGAGAAGGACGTCTGAGCGGATGAGTGACAGATGAGCGCAGAAGATCTCGAAAAGTATGAAACCGAGATGGAGCTCTCGCTGTACCGCGAATACAAGGACATCGTCGGCCAGTTCAGCTACGTCGTGGAAACCGAGCGGCGCTTCTACCTGGCCAACAGCGTGGAGATGACGCCGCGCAACGCCGACGGCGAGGTCTACTTCGAATTGCGGTTGTCCGACGCCTGGGTGTGGGACATGTACCGGCCGGCGCGGTTCGTCAAGCAGGTGCGCGTCGTCACGTTCAAGGACGTCAACATCGAAGAGGTCGAGAAGCCCGAGCTGCGGCTCCCCGAATAGCCGCCGTCAGGCGCTCGGTGGGGGCTGCGTGTCGGCGAGGGCGGGCAGCTGACCTCGCTGCTCGATGACCGCGCGCGCGACCTCGGCCAGCTTGATGTTCAGCGCCTGGGAGTGGCGGCGCAGCAGGTCGAAGGCGTCGTCCTCGCTCATGTCGTGCAGCAGCATCAGCATGCCGACCGCCTTGCCGATCTCCCGGTTGCTGAGCAGTCCCCGTCGCAGGCTCGCGGCGTCTTCCCCCTTGGCGACCGCGTTGATGGCGACGCTGGCGAACGCCGCCAGCACCGCCGCCCGCCCGGCGGACTCGGCGTCGAACATGTTCGGGGTGTCGCTGAACAGATTGAGCGCGGCCCCTTTGCGTTTGTCGACCAGGAGGCGAAATCCCATCGCCCCCCGCACCGGTGTCTCCGCGACCAGGACCGCCGCCAGCTTGGGCCACAGCGACGGCGTGGTCAGGTCGGGCTCGATCTGGGGCGTCTCCTCCTCGATCGCGTCGATGCACGGGCCGTCGCCGGCGCGCCGTTCCAGCTCGTCGACGTGCTGCGCCAGCCGGTCACTGGCGCCGACGGTGATGTATCGGTCGTTCTCGCGCACCATCAGGCTGGCGTGGTCGCAGCCGCGGATGGCCAGGGTGGCGGCGACGCAGATGGCGGCGTACATCTCGTTGGCGTCCGAGCCCCGATAGATGATTTCGGCCAGAGCTGCGAAAACGGTCGAGGGGTCGGCCTTCTCCCCACCCGTCGGGGGCGCGACCGCGCGGGCTTTCGCGTTGTCCGCCATGCTGTGCCTCGTTTCCTGCGATGTTGGCGCTGTGACCTTACGGTCGCCGTAGATTATCGGTCGCCGGCCCCACCCTTACACGCGGTTTGGTCCGGTCGCAGCGAATCGGTGAGCGTCCCGTCGGTCGCCTTTGACCGCGTCGGCATTTCCGCGCAAAGTTTCGGCTGAGAACGGGAGGGAAGGACGTCTACATGGGTGTGACCGTCGCGGTGACCGGGCCCACCGGGGAGATCGGCATCTCCGCGGTGACGGCGCTGGAGCGCGAACCTGCCGTCGACGCCATCATCGGGATGGCGCGTCGCCCGTTTGACCCGTCGTCACGCGGCTGGCTCAAGACTACCTATCAGCGGGGCGACATCTTGGACCGCGAGGCCGTCGACGCCGTCGTCGCGCAGGCCGACGTGGTGATCCACCTGGCCTTCATCATCATGGGTTCGCGCGACGAGAGCGCCCGCGTCAACCTGCAAGGCACCCGCAACGTGTTCGAGGCGACGGTGGCCGCCGAGCGGCCGCGGCGCCTGGTGTACACCTCGTCGGTGGCGGCCTACGGCTACCACTCCGACAACCCCGTCCCGCTGACCGAGGATGCGCCGGTGCGGGGGTCCGACGAGCATTACTACTCCGCGCAGAAGGCCGCGTGCGAGGCGATGCTCGCCGACATCACCGAGGATTCGCCGCTGGAGGTCTTCGTCCTGCGGCCGTGCGTGGTCGCCGGGCCCAGCGCGACCGCCCTGGCCGACGCCATGCCCTGGAATCAGCTGCCCGGCCCGATCCGCGCCATCGTCAAGGCGCTCAAGGCCGTTCCCCTGCTGAAACCGGTGGTGCCGGATCCGGGTTTCCCGCTGCAGCTGGTTCATCACGACGACGTCGCGTCCGCGATCGCGCTGGCGGCGACCGCCCCGGCGCCGCCGGGCGCGTACAACATCGCCGGTGACGGTGTGGTGGCGGTCGCCGACGTGGCCAAGGCGCTGGGCGCGCGGTCGGTCCGGGTTCCCGCCGTCGCGGCCTCGGCGGCCTCGGCGGCGATTTCGCGCGTTCCGCTGATGCCGGCGATGCTGGAATGGCTGCACACCGCGCGCACGTCGATGGTCATGGACACCACCAAGGCCAAGACCCAGCTGGGCTGGCGGCCGGTCTACACCTCGGCGCAGGCGCTGGCGGCGTTGGCTGCAGCGGTCTGAAACCGGAGAGCGCGCGGCCCGCCCGCGAAGCGGTAATTTGATGCTGTGAGGTCCCACCGTTCGGCCGTGTCCGGCCCCGCCGCCGCCGACTACGACGAACACGCGGTCACGGTCACCCCCCGCAAGCGCGAGGCGGCGGGCGTTCGGGCGGTGATGGTCTCGCTGCAGCGTGGGTTCGAGCAGATGGGCGCGTTGCGCACCGCGGCGGCGCTGGCCCGGCTCAATCAGCGCAACGGCTTCGACTGTCCCGGGTGCGCGTGGCCCGAGGAGCACGGCGGTCGCAAGTTGGCCGAATTCTGCGAGAACGGCGCGAAGGCCGTCGCCGAAGAGGCCACGAAACGCACCGTCACACCGGAATTCTTCGCCCGGCATTCGGTCGCCGAGCTGTCGGCGAAGCCCGAGTACTGGCTGTCCCAGCAGGGCAGGCTGACCCACCCTATGGTGTTGCGTCCCGGTGACGACCACTACCGCCCGATCGGCTGGGACGCCGCCTATCGGATGATCGCCGAGCAGCTGGGCGCCCTGGACAGCCCCGATGAGGCGGTGTTCTACACGTCGGGCCGCACCAGCAACGAGGCCGCGTTCTGCTACCAGCTGCTGGTCCGGTCTTTCGGCACCAACAACCTGCCGGACTGCTCCAACATGTGCCACGAGTCGTCGGGTTCGGCGCTCACCGAGTCGATCGGCATCGGAAAGGGTTCGGTCACCGTCGAGGACGTCGAGCTCGCCGACCTGATCGTGATCGCCGGACAAAACCCGGGCACCAACCACCCCCGGATGCTCTCGGTGTTGGAGAACGCAAAGGCCAACGGCGCCAACATCATTGCGGTGAACCCGCTGCCCGAGGCCGGGCTGATCCGGTTCAAGGACCCGCAGAAGGTGCACGGCGTCGTCGGCCACGGCATCCCGATCGCGGACGAATTCGTGCAGATCCGCCTGGGCGGTGACATGGCGCTGTTCGCCGGGCTGGGCAGACTGCTGCTGGAGGCCGAAGAGCGCGCCCCCGGCACCGTCGTCGACACCGCGTTCGTCGAGGCGCATTGCGCCGGGTTCGACGAATACCGGCGCCGGACGCTCGACATCGACCTCGACGACGTGTTCGCCGCCACCGGCATCGAACGGCCGCAGCTCGACCGTGTCGCCGACATGCTGAGGGCGTCGCGGCGGACGGTGGTGTGCTGGGCGATGGGCCTGACGCAGCACGCCCACGCGGTCGCCACCATCGGCGAGATCACCAACCTGCTGCTGCTGCGGGGCATGATCGGCAAGCCGGGCGCCGGGGTGTGCCCGGTGCGCGGACATTCGAACGTGCAGGGCGACCGCACGATGGGCATCTGGGAGCAGATGCCCGAGGAGTTTCTCGCCGCCCTGGACGGCCGGTTCGGTATCGCCAGTCCCCGCAAGCACGGGTATGACACCGTGGCCGCGATCCGGGCCATGCGCGACGGGCGGGCGAAGGTGTTCATGGGCATGGGCGGCAACTTCGCGTCGGCCACCCCCGACACCGTCGTCACCGAGGCCGCCCTGCGCAATTGCGCGCTCACCGTGCAGATCTCGACCAAACTCAACCGCAGCCATCTCGTGCACGGGAATACCGCGCTGATCCTGCCCACCCTCGGCCGCACCGACCGTGACATTCGCGGGGGACGGAAACAGGTTGTCTCGGTGGAGGATTCGATGTCGATGGTGCACCTGTCCCGCGGCAGCTTGCACCCGCCCAGCGACCAGGTGCGCAGCGAGGTGGAAATCGTCTGCCAGCTGGCCCGCACGCTTCTCGGTGCGGCGCACCCGGTTCCGTGGGAGAGCTTCGCCGCGGACTACGACACCATCCGCGACGCGATCGCCGCGGTGGTCCCCGGGTGCGCCGATTACAACCGCAAGGTGCGCCAGCCCGACGGATTCCAGCTTCCGCACCCGCCGCGTGACACGCGCGAATTCCACACCAGCACGGGGCGGGCCAACTTCGCCGTCAACCCGCTGCAGTGGGTGCCGGTGCCCCCGGGCCGGCTGGTGCTGCAGACCATGCGCAGCCACGACCAGTACAACACCACGATCTACGGGCTCGACGACCGTTATCGCGGGGTGAAGGGCGGGCGCCGCGTGGTGTTCATCAACCCCGCCGACATCGACGCGCTGGGCCTGACCGCGGGCGGGCGCGTCGACCTGGTGTCGGAGTGGACGGACGCCGACGGCCGGCTTCAGGAACGGCGCGCGAAAGACTTTCTGGTGGTTGCGTATTCGACTCCGGTCGGCAACGCCGCGTCCTACTATCCCGAGACCAACTCGCTTGTCCCGCTGGATCACACGGCGGCGAAATCGAACACCCCGGTGTCGAAGGCCGTCGTCATCCGCGTGGAGCCCGCAGCCGGCGGTGAAGCCGCGTAGTGGGGCACGTAACGTCGCGCCGGCGGGTCACGCATCTGACCGCCGAGGAGGCGATCACCCGACCGGAAACCCTGGTCGTCGAGGAGCCGTTGGAGATCCGGGTCGACGGGGCGGCGGTCACCGTGACGATGCGCACGCCGGGATCGGATTTCGAACTCGCCCAAGGCTTTCTGCTCACCGAAGGGGTCATCGGCGGCCGCGACGATGTGCACAGCATCCGTTACTGCGCGGGCCGCGACGACGGCGGCGCCAACACGTACAACGTGCTGGACGTGACGCTGACCGCCGGCGTGGCCAAACCCGACCTCGATGTCACCCGCAACTTCTACACCACCTCGTCGTGCGGGGTCTGCGGCAAGGCGTCGCTGGACGCGGTGCGGCTGAGCAGCCGGTTCACCCCGGGTGCCGATCCCGCCACCCTCGCGGCGGCCACACTGAAGGCGATGCCCCACCAACTACGTTCCGCGCAAAAGGTTTTCGACAGCACCGGGGGCCTGCACGCGGCGGCGCTGTTCGGGGTCGACGGCACGATGCTGGTGGTGCGTGAGGACGTCGGCAGGCACAACGCCGTCGACAAGGTGATCGGCTGGGCGCTCGAGCACCGGCGGGTGCCGCTGGAAGCCTCGGTGTTGCTGGTCAGCGGGCGGGCCTCGTTCGAGCTGACCCAGAAGGCCGTGATGGCCGGGATTCCGGTGCTGGCGGCCGTGTCCGCGCCGTCGTCGCTGGCGGTTTCGCTGGCCGAGGAGGCCGGCCTGACGCTGGTGGCGTTCTTGCGGGAGGACTCGATGAACATCTACACCAGGGCCGACCGGATCACCTAGGGTTCTCCGCCGCCTGTGGATGGACGCCGCACTGGGGATAACCCGCGGGCGCGGGCGGCCGCAGCCCGCGACGGCGGCCCGACCCGTCGGCCCCGGCGGGCACCGTGGCCCGCATGACAACCGAAACGACGA
Source organism: Mycobacterium sp. NTMscope_MAC_12 (assembly GCF_976985675.1). Lineage (NCBI taxonomy): Bacteria > Bacillati > Actinomycetota > Actinomycetes > Mycobacteriales > Mycobacteriaceae > Mycobacterium > Mycobacterium sp. NTMscope_MAC_12. The sequence goes on along the minus strand of NZ_CDRJYY010000001.1, from coordinate 3,723,466 downwards.
TGACCCGGATCCAACTGGGGGCGATGGGCGAGGCGCTCGCCGTGGATCACCTGACGCGCACGGGATTGCGGATCCTGCACCGCAACTGGCGCTGCCGCTACGGCGAACTCGACATCATCGCCTGCGACCGCGCCGGCACGGTGGTGTTCGTCGAGGTCAAGACCCGCACCGGCGATGGTTACGGGGGACTGGCGCATGCGGTCACCCCGCGCAAGGTCCGGCGGCTGCGCAGGCTGGCCGGGCTGTGGCTGGCCGGCCAGGACCGGCGGTGGGCGGCGATCCGCATCGACGTGATCGGCGTGCGGGTCGGACGCCGGCGTACCCCGGAGATCACCCACCTGCAAGGCGTCGGCTGATGGCGCTGGGGCGCGCGTTCTCCGTCGCGGTGCGCGGTGTGGACGGCGAGATCGTCGAGATCGAAGCCGACATCACGTCCGGACTGCCGGGCGTGCACCTGGTGGGTCTGCCCGACGCCGCGCTGCAGGAGTCGCGTGACCGCGTCCGGGCCGCGGTCACCAACTGCGGCAACGACTGGCCGCAGGCGCGGCTCACGCTGGCGTTGTCGCCGGCGACGCTCCCGAAAATGGGCAGCGTGTACGACATCGCCCTGGCCGCGGCGGTGCTCACGGCGCAGCGAAGGAACCCATGGGACCGGCTGGAGAAAACCGTGTTGCTGGGCGAGCTGTCGCTGGACGGAAGGGTGCGGCCGGTGCGCGGGGTGCTGCCCGCCGTGCTCGCCGCCAAACGCGACGGGTGGCCGGCCGCGGTGGTCCCGGCGGACAACCTGGCCGAGGCCAGCCTGGTGGACGGCATCGACGTGTGGGGCGTGCGGACCCTGGGGCAGCTGAAGAAGTGGCTCGGCGGCAGCGGCGCCCTGGACCACAGGATCGATCCGGACCGCACACCCGAGGAGCCGGTGGTCGACCTGGTCGACGTGGTCGGGCAGACGCAGGCGCGGTTCGCGGTGGAGGTGGCCGCCGCCGGGGCGCACCACCTCATGCTCACCGGCCCGCCGGGAGTGGGCAAAACGATGCTCGCCCAACGTCTTCCGGGCCTACTGCCGCCGCTTTCGGAGAGCGAGTCGCTGGAGGTCACCGCGATCCACTCGGTGGCCGGGTTGCTGTCGGGGGACACGCCGTTGATCACCCGGGCGCCGTTCGTGGCGCCCCATCACAGTTCCAGTGTCGCGGCGCTGGTCGGCGGGGGCTCCGGGATGGCGCGCCCGGGCGCTGTCAGCCGGGCCCATCGCGGGGTGCTGTTCCTCGACGAGTGTGCCGAGATCCGGGTCAGCGCCCTGGAGGCCTTGCGAACACCGTTGGAGGACGGCGAGATTCGTCTTGCCCGCCGCGACGGCGTGGCGTGTTATCCGGCCCGGTTCCAGCTGGTGCTCGCCGCCAACCTGTGCCCGTGCGCGCCGCCGAATCCGCAGGACTGCATGTGCCCGGCGGCGACCAAACGCCGCTACCTGGGCAAGTTGTCCGGGCCGCTGCTGGACCGCGTGGACCTGCGGGTGCAGATGGATCCCGTGCGGGCAACGGCGTTCTCGGCTCGCGACGGCGAATCCACCGCACAGGTGCGTGAGCGGGTGGCGGCCGCGCGTGCGGCCGCCGCGCAGCGCTGGCTGCCGCACGGCTTTCGCACCAATGCCGAAGTCAGCGGGACCCTGCTGCGCCGAAAATTCCGTCCCAGCAGCGCGGCGATGGAGCCGCTGCAACGAGCGCTGGACCGTGGACTGCTCAGCATCCGCGGCCTCGATCGCACGTTGCGGGTCGCGTGGAGCTTGGCCGACCTGGCCGGCCACACCTCGCCCGGGCTCGACGAGGTCGCCACCGCACTGAGCTTCCGGCAGGCGGGGGCGCAGCGGTGAGCGCCGCGACCGCCCGGCCGCCCCGGTCACCGGCGCACCATCGTCAGCCAATCCGTGTGCCCGCCGCGCAACGCGATCGCGACGCTCACCAGGATCGCGAACGCGCGGGCGAATTGCGCCATGGCGCGCCCGCTTTCGCCCCGCTGTTCCATCTCCCGCAACGCGATGCAGGCGAGACCGATGCTGATGACGGGGGTGGGAAAGCCGATCCAGCTGACCAGGCTCAGCACGAACGCCGCGACCGCCCAGGGGTTTATGGGGCGCTCGGATGCCGTGTGCGCCATCGGCAGGATCATGGTGCGCTCCGTTCGGTGCGGGTGAGTGTGCGGCGCCCGGTGGCGGACGACATCACATTCGTGCGCGCGGCTGGTCGGATTCTTGGCGAATCCTTGGCGCCGGGAACCCGGCGATGACCGCGGTCGACAGTGCCGCGCAGCGGGCGTGGGCCTATCTGTCCCGGGTGGCCGAACCGCCCTGCGCCGCGCTCGCCGCCCTGGCGCGCCGTGTCGGCCCCGTCGAGGCGGCCGAGCGGGTCCGGCGCGGAGCGGTCGACGACGATGTGGCCCGCCACACCGAGGCCAGGCGTGACATCGACACGTCGGCAACCGATCTCGAGACGATCGCCCGGCGGGGCGGGCGGTTGATCACCCCCGACGACGACGAGTGGCCGCTGCTGGCGTTCGCCGCATTCCGCGGCGCCGAACCACGACGGCGCGGCGGCCCGCCGATGGTTGCGCCGATGGTGTTGTGGGCGCAGGGCCCTGCCCGGCTCGACGAGGTCGCGCACCGGGCGGCCGCCGTGGTGGGGACGCGGGCCGCGACGGCGTATGGCGAGCAGATGGCCGGCGAACTGGCGGGCGACCTCGCGCAACGCGACGTCGCCGTCGTCTCGGGCGGCGCCTACGGCATCGACGGCGCCGCCCACCGCGCCGTGCTCGACTGCGACGGGATCACCGTGGCGGTCCTCGCGGGCGGGCTCGACGTCCCCTACCCGAGCGGTCACACCGCGCTGCTGCACCGCGTCGGCCAGCACGGGCTGTTGTTCACCGAATACGCCCCCGGCGTCCGCCCGGCCCGTCACCGGTTCCTGACCCGCAACCGCCTGGTGGCCGCCGTCGCCGGGGCGGCGGTGGTGGTCGAAGCGGGTCTGCGCAGCGGGGCGGCGAACACCGCCGCCTGGGCGCGGGCGCTGGGGCGGGTGGTGGCCGCGGTGCCCGGACCCGTGACGTCGTCGGCGTCGGCGGGTTGCCATGCGCTGCTGCGCGACGGCGCCGAGCTGGTCACCCGCGCCGAGCACATCGTCGAGCTCATCGGCCACATCGGCGAGTTGGCCTCCGACGAGCCGCGCCCGGTCACGCCGTTGGACGGCCTGAGCGACGCCGAGTGCCTGGTCTACGAGGCGTTGCCGGGCCGCGGCGCCGCCTCGGTCGACGAGATCGCGGTCGCGTCGGGGTTGATGCCCGAGCAGGTGCTGGGGCCCCTGGCGATGCTCGAGCTGGCCGGGTTGGTGCAGCGCCAGGACGGGCGCTGGCGAATCGTCCGGGCCGCCGCAGGCCACGCTGCGTCAACGCCGCGACTCGTATAGTCGAGGCGAGTCGGGCATCGGACAGGAGGACACGTGGCAGGTCGACCACTGCAATGCTTCGAGGTTGTCGGTACCGAGCAACTCACCCCGCACATGGTGCGGGTGGTGCTGCGGGGCAAGAATTTTGACGCCTTCGTGCCCAGCAAGTTCACCGACTCCTACGTCAAGCTGGCATTCGTCGCCGACGACGTGGACGTGGCCGGTTTGCCCGAGCCGCTGACCCTCGACAGCTTCGCCGGCCTGCCCCCGGAGAAACGGCCGTCCGTGCGCACCCTCACCGTCCGGCACGTCGACGTCGAGGCCCGCCAAATCGCCCTGGACATCGTCGTGCACGGCGAGCACGGGACGGCCGGCCAGTGGGCGTCCACGGCCCAACCCGGCCAGCCGATCTACCTGATGGGCCCCGGCGGCGCGTACACGCCCGACCCGGCCGCCGACTGGCACCTGCTGGCCGGCGACGAATCGGCGCTGCCGGCCATCGCCGCGGCCCTGGAAGCGTTGCCGCCCAGCGCGGTCGGGAAGGCGTTCATCGAGGTGGCGGGACAGGAGGACGAGATCCCGCTGACCGCCCCGGAAGGCGTCGAGGTGCATTGGGTGTACCGCGGCGGGCGCGCCGACCTGGTGCCCGAGGATCGCGCCGGCGATCACGCGCCGCTGATCGAGGCCGTCACCACCACCCCCTGGCTGCCCGGGCAGGTGCACGTCTTCATCCACGGTGAGGCGCAAGCCGTCATGCACAATCTGCGGCCCTACATCCGCAAGGAGCGGGGCGTGGACGCGAAATGGGCGTCGTCCATCTCGGGTTACTGGCGCCGCGGCCGCACCGAAGAGACGTTCCGCCAGTGGAAGAAGGAACTGGCCCAGTCAGAGTCCGAGGCGGAGTCGGCGAACTCGTCCGCCTGACGGCTCGACTGGCATTCTCTTTTCCATGGCATTCGCGGACTACCAGAACGAGATCTACTTCAAGGGCCTGGGCGGGGTGGCGCCCGCGCTGCCGATGGCCTTCGCGGAGTTGGAGGCCCGCGCCGAGCGGGCCATGTCGCCGTCGGTGTGGTCGTACGTCGCCGGCGGCGCCGGCGACGAACGCACGCAGCGGGCCAACCGGGAGGCGTTCGACCGCTGGGGCCTGATCCCGCGCATGTTCGTCGGCGCCGCCGACCGCGACCTGTCGGTGGAGATGTTCGGCCTGACCTTGCCGTCTCCGGTGTTCATGGCGCCGATCGGCGTCATCGGCATCTGCGCCCAAGACGGCCACGGCGACCTGGCCACCGCCCGCGCGGCCGCGGCCACCGGTGTCCCGATGGTCGTTTCCACCCTGACCGCCGACCCGATGGAAGACGTCGCCGCACAGTTCGGCGCAACCCCCGGCTTCTTCCAGCTCTACACGCCGAAGGATCGCGACCTGGCCGCCAGCCTCGTGCAGCGGGCCGAGGCCGCCGGTTTTGCGGCCATCGTCGTCACCCTCGACACCTGGATTCCCGGGTGGCGCCCGCGCGATTTGTCCACCGCCAACTTCCCCCAGCTGCGGGGTCTCTGCCTGAGCAACTACACCAGCGATCCGGTCTTCCGCGCCGGCCTGCAGCGCCCGCCCGAGGAGGACCCGCAAGCCGCCGTGCTGCAGTGGATCACAACGTTCGGGAACCCGTTGACCTGGGACGACCTCGAATGGCTGCGGTCGCTGACCGACCTGCCGCTGATCATCAAGGGCATCTGCCACCCCGACGACGCCCGGCGGGCCAAGGACGGCGGCGTCGACGGCATCTACTGCTCCACGCACGGTGGGCGCCAGGCCAACGGCGGCCTGCCCGCGCTCGAGTGCCTGCCGGGCGTCGTCGAGGCGGCCGACGGGCTGCCCGTGCTGTTCGACTCCGGTGTGCGCAGCGGGGCCGACGTCATCAAGGCGCTCGCGCTGGGCGCGACGGCAGTCGGAATCGGCCGGCCGTACGCCTACGGCCTGGCGCTCGGCGGCGACGACGGCATCGTGCACGTGCTGCGCTCGATCCTCGCCGAGGCGGACCTCATCATGGCGGTGGACGGCTATCCGACGCTCAAAGATCTCACCCCGGACACGCTTCGGCGCGTCGGCTGAGGCAGGCCGGCCGGTTTCTGCGAGCGTGGGGGAGTGCGGGAGATCCTCGACGAGTTCGACGAGTACCTGGATTTGCAGTGCGGGCGTTCGGCGCACACCCGGCGCGCCTACCTCGGCGACCTGCGCTCGCTGCTCGCGTTCGCGGGCGAGCGCGGCGCCGGCCTGGACGGATTGAGCCTGCCGCTGCTGCGCGCGTGGCTGTCCACCGCGGCCGCCGCCGGCGTCGCCCGCACGACCCTGGCGCGACGCACCTCGGCGGTCAAGGCGTTCACCGCCTGGGCCACCCGGCGCGGCCTGCTGGCCGGGGATCCGGCCGCGCGCCTCCAGGTCCCCAAGGCGCATCGCACCCTGCCCGCGGTGCTGCGCCAGGATCAGGCCCGCGACGCCATGGCCGCCGCCAAATCCGGTGCGCAACAAGGTGATCCGATGGCGCTGCGGGACCGGCTGATCGTCGAGATGCTCTATGCCACCGGGGTCCGCGTCAGCGAGCTGTGCGGCCTGGACATCGACGACGTGGACACCCGGCATCGGCTGGTGCGCGTCCTCGGCAAGGGCAACAAGCAGCGCAGCGTGCCGTTCGGGGCGCCGGCCGCCGAAGCGCTCGACGCGTGGCTGGCCGACGGGCGCCCCGCCCTGGTGAACGCCGAGTCGGGCCCGGCGCTGCTGCTGGGCGCGCGGGGGCGCCGGATCGACGTCCGCCAGGCCCGCACGGTGGTGCACCAGACCGTCGCCGCGGTGGACGGCGCACCGGACATGGGGCCGCACGGCCTGCGGCACAGCGCGGCCACGCACCTGCTCGAGGGCGGGGCTGACCTGCGCGTGGTCCAGGAATTGCTCGGCCATTCCAGCCTGGCGACCACGCAGCTCTACACGCACGTCGCCGTGTCCCGGTTGCGCGCGGTGCACGATCAGGCCCATCCCCGGGCCTGAAGCGCCGCCCGGCGGCTGTAGCGGTTTGAGTCGGATCGGGGTCGACTTCAGCAGGCCCAGCGGATCGACATAGCGCGCCCCCGACGCCGGACCCCACATCGCGCCCCAGTGCAAACACGCCGCGGCCCGGCACCCCGGATGGCCGGGCACCAACGCGCCGATCACGGTCCCGGCCGTTACCGACTGCCCGGCCCGCACGGCCGCCCGGACCGGCTCGTAGCTGGTGCGCAAACCCCCGGGATGAGCCAGCGACACCACCGGCCGTCCGGCCAGCAACCCGGCGAACACCACGGTGGCCGCGCCCGCGGCGTACACCGGCTGGCCGGCGGCGCCGGCCAGGTCCACACCACGATGGCCGGGATGCCAATCCTGCACCGGGGCGTCGAAGGAACGGGTGACGGCCGGCGGCGGGCGCAGCGGCCAGTCCAGGCGATCGTCGTCGGCGGCCGCGGGCACCGCGCTGACCAGGGCCGCACTCAACGCCAGCGCGATCCACCGCATCCAGGCAGTTCACCGCGGCGCGCCCGGCGCGGCCACCCGGCCCGGCCGGCTCTGTGGACGACGCCCCCGCTTGGGGAAGCGTGGCAAAAGCACCCGCCGAACCGGTGTAAACTGCTGGTCGCAGCTCGTCCGCGGGCTGACTTCGCGCGTCCGCGTCGCGTCTCCGGTTCCACGAGGAGAACGCAATCGCATGCCGGGCGGTCTCGACCGGGTTTCCCGGCCGGGTCCGGCATCGCAGCAGGCGCCAGGGCCCGGCTTCACCCGATGCCAGGCGACAACCGACACACGTAAGGCACAACCATGGCCGTCGTAACCATGAAGCAGCTGCTCGACAGCGGCACCCACTTCGGGCACCAGACCCGTCGCTGGAATCCCAAGATGAAGCGGTTCATCTTCACCGACCGCAACGGCATCTACATCATCGACCTGCAGCAGACGCTGACCTTCATCGACCAGGCGTACGAATTCGTCAAGGAAACCGTCGCCCACGGCGGCAGCGTGCTGTTCGTCGGCACCAAGAAGCAGGCTCAGGAGTCCGTCGCCGCCGAGGCGACCCGCGTCGGCATGCCGTACGTGAACCAGCGCTGGCTGGGCGGCATGCTGACCAACTTCTCCACCGTGCACAAGCGGCTGCAGCGCCTCAAGGAGCTCGAGGCGATGGAGCAGACCGGTGGCTTCGAGGGCCGCACCAAGAAGGAAATCTTGATGCTGACCCGCGAGAAGAACAAGCTGGACCGCAGCCTCGGCGGTATCCGCGACATGGCCAAGGTGCCGTCGGCGATCTGGGTCGTCGACACCAACAAGGAGCACATCGCGGTCGGTGAGGCCCGCAAGCTCGGCATCCCGGTCATCGCGATCCTGGACACCAACTGCGACCCCGACGAGGTCGACTACCCGATTCCGGGCAACGACGACGCGATCCGTTCGGCCGCGTTGCTGACCAAGGTCATCGCCTCCGCGGTCGCCGAGGGCCTGCAAGCGCGCGCCGGGGTCGGCCGCGGCGACGGCAAGCCCGAGGCAGAGGCCGCCGAGCCGCTGCCCGAATGGGAGCAGGAACTGCTGGCCTCGGCCGCTGCGACCGCTCCATCGGCTGCCCCCACCGAAGCCGCTGCGGGCACCTCCGAACCAACCACTGAATCCTCCTAGGAAGGCTGAACATTGGCGAACTTCACCGCTGCCGACGTCAAGCGGCTTCGGGAACTCACCGGTGCCGGCATGCTCGACTGCAAGAACGCGCTTGCCGAAAGCGACGGCGACTTCGACAAGGCGGTCGAGGCGCTCCGGATCAAGGGCGCCAAGGACGTCGGCAAGCGTGCCGAGCGGGCCACGGCCGAGGGCCTGGTCGCAACCCAGGGCGGCGCGCTCATCGAGCTGAACAGCGAGACCGACTTCGTCGCCAAGAACGCGGAGTTCCAGGCGCTGGCCGACCAGATCGTGGCCGCGGCCGTGTCGTCGAAGGCCAAGGACCTCGACGAACTCAAGGCCGCCGCGATCGGTGGCAAGACCGTCGAGCAGGCGATCGCCGAACTGTCGGCCAAGATCGGTGAGAAGTTGGAGTTGCGCCGCGTGGCGAACTTCGACGGCACCGTCGAGGCCTACCTGCACCGGCGGGCCGCGGACCTGCCGCCGGCGGTGGGCGTGCTGGTCGAGTACCAAGGATCGGACAAGGAGGCCGCCCACGCCGTCGCCCTGCAGATCGCCGCGCTCAAGGCCCGCTACCTGTCCCGCGACGACGTGCCCGAGGACGTGGTGGCCAGCGAGCGCCGCATCGCCGAGGAAACCGCCAAGGCGGAGGGCAAGCCGGAGCAGGCCCTGCCCAAGATCGTCGAGGGACGGTTGAACGGCTTCTTCAAGGACGCCGTGCTGCTCGAGCAGCCGTCGGTGTCCGACAGCAAGAAGACGGTCAAGGCCCTGCTCGACGACGCGGGTGTGACGGTGACGCGGTTCGTGCGCTTCGAGGTGGGTCAGGCCTAACGGCCTGCCCGCCGCCGAACAAGCCGGGAAACCTCCCGGCGGTCGCGTGGGCGCGTTAGCGTCACTGCTATGCGACACGTGCACGCCTTCGGCGACGACGCGCTCGGCGATCTCGACGCGGTCGGCCTCGCCGAGGCCATCCGCTCCGGGCGGGTCGGCCGGGCCGAGGCGGTGGAGGCGGCGATCGCCCGCACCGAAGCCGTCGACCCGGCCCTAAACGGGTTGGCGTACGCGGGATTTCAGCAAGCGCGGGCCGCCGTGTCGGACGCTGCGAGCGGCTACTTCTGCGGCGTCCCGACGTTCATCAAGGACAACGTCGACGTCGCGGGCCAGCCCACGATGCACGGCACCGATGCGTGGACGCGCCGGGACGCCCTCACCGACAGCGTGTTCACCCAGCTGTACCTGGCCACCGGGTTGACCTCGCTGGGCAAGACACAGTTGTCGGAATTCGGTTTCAGCGCGTCGGCCGAACACCCGCGGCTGGGCCCGGTCCGCAACCCGTGGGACACCGAATACAGTGCCGGCGCATCATCATCCGGGTCGGGGGCGTTCGTCGCCGCCGGTGTGGTGCCCATCGCGCACGCCAACGACGGCGGCGGCTCCATCCGCATCCCGGCTTCCTGCAACGGGCTGGTCGGGCTCAAACCGTCGCGCGGCCGACTGCCGCTGGACGCGACGCTGCGCCGGATGCCGGTCGGCGTCGTCGTCAACGGCGTGGTGACGCGTTCGGTGCGCGACACCGCCGCGTTCTACCGGGAGGCCGAGCGGATCTGGCGCAACCCCAAGCTGGCCCCGGTCGGGGACGTCACCGGCCCCGGCCGGCAGCGGTTGCGGATCGCGGTGGTGACCCGCTCGATACAGCGCGAGTGCAGTCCCGCGCTGCGGGAGCTGACGCTGAAGTCGGCCGGCCTGCTCGAGGAGCTGGGCCACCGGGTCGAACACGTCGACCAACCGCCGGTGGCGGCCAGCTTCGTCGACGATTTCGTGCTGTATTGGGGCTTTTTGGCGCTGGCCCAAGTGCGCAGCGGACGACACATGTTCGGCGCGACGTTCGACCGCGCCAAGCTGGATTGCCTGACGCTGGGTCTTGCCCGACACACCAGCCGCCACCTGCACCGGCTCCCGTCGGCGATCATGCGCCTGCGGGGGGCGCGGCGGCGCACCGCGCGGTTCTTCGGCACCTACGACGCGGTGCTCACGCCGACCCTTGCCGACGAGACACCCCGCATCGGGGTCCTGGCGCCGACCGATTATCAGCAGGTCATCACCCGGCTGATCGAATGGGTGTCGTTCACCCCGCTGCACAACGTCACCGGTGAACCTGCGATCTCGCTGCCGTTGGCCCAGTCCGCGCACGGCATGCCGGTGGGCATGATGCTGTCGACCGGTATGGGGCAGGAGTCGCTGCTGCTCGAACTGGCCTACGAGCTCGAGGAGGCGCGGCCCTGGGCGCGCATCCAGGACGCCGGGTGATCGGGCCCGCTAATCGGTCCCGAGTTTTTCGAGCATCCTTTTGAATTCGCGCTGCTGCGTGTCGGTGAGCTTGCTCAGGATCCGCGCGTCGGCGCCGCGGACCGCCGCCTCGGCGCGCTTGAGCAGGGCGCGGCCCTGGCCGGTCAGGTTGGCCGGTAGCGCGCGCCCGGACGACACGGACGAGGGCCGCGCCACCGCGCCGACGTCTTCCAGTTTGCGCAGCACCGTGTTCATCGCCTGCGGGGTGACGCCCGCGTGGCGGGACAGCTCGGCGCTCGACATTCCCGGGTACATCGAAAGGATGCGCAGGCAAACGAATTCGGGCAGGGCCAGGCCCAGCGGACTCAATACCGCGGCAACCTCTGGCCGCAGCACCGTCGCCACCCGGTAGAGCAAATAACCCAGCGGGGCGTCGTCCTGATTCATGTCAACCATGTTGACATATTTCCGCCGGCCCGACGCGCACATTTCCCGGACGGCGATTGCCCGGCCCGCAACGGGGTAACCGACTGCGGTAACACGTTTCCTGCACCGCTTTTGGCGCACGAGGAGGTTCGATGCCGAAGACGACGAAAGGCGGAGCGCCAAAAAAGAGTGAATTGCCCAGCACTTTGCGGCGTTCCAACGCCAAAGCCCAACGCACGTTCGCGAAATCCCACGATGCGGCCGCAGATCAGTACGGCAGCGAGGAGCGGGCCCACCGAGTGGCTTACGCCGCCGTCAAGCACAGTTTCGAAAAGGTCGGGGACCACTGGGAACCCAAGGAGCACAAGGGCCCGTCCGACGAGCGCGCCGAGCGTGGTGGGCTACGACCGTCCGGCGAGTCGGCCGAGGGCGTCGACGCCAACGCGAGCAAAAAGCATCTGCTCGACGTGGCCCGCCGGCTCGACGTTCCGGGCCGGTCGACGATGAACAAGTCGGAGTTGGTCGACGCGATCAAGAAGCACGATCGCCGGGTCCGCGGCCGCTGAGCGGGAATCGTCCGGCGACGCAGATGTCGGCCTCGAGTTCGCTCGTAAGCCGACCGCGGGGCCGGAACACCAAATTGCCGGCGCGCCTTGTTGTTTGGCGACGAGCGGCGATACGGGAAGCCGACGCATCAGATCCATCCGAGCGCCGATGCCCACCCGCGACGCGCCGAACCAAACACCCAATGTTCGGCGCCGCGAACCGGGCGCGAACCGCCGCGAGTCGCAGCCCGTTTGCCGCCCGGGAGCGGGGGTACGCGGCCGACGTGGCTCCGAAGCGCTCGGTGCGCGTCGAGCCCTATGGCCACGACAAAGGAGCAGTGATATGAGCGAGCCGGACACCGTCATCAAGGCGCTTCGCGACGTCCTCGACAAGGAACAGGGCCTGGCCGATCGGCTCGAGCGGTCGCTGCAGACCGCGCGCGAGCGGGCCGGGTCCGAACTGAACCCGGACCTGTATGCGGCGCTCGAGTGGCCGCGCGACGTCGGCGAGTACGAGGCCTACCTGAAGCGCTTCATCCGATGGGTGCCGCAGGAGTCGGACGCCGACGCCTGGAAGAACGAAAACCGGCAGGCGCAAGAGGTCAGCGATCGCATGGCGCACTTCTACTTCCTCGTCGACCAGGGTGACGAGCCCGCGCAGGGGTCCGGTGACTTCCGGGAATGGCTGACCGAGTTCGCCCGGCAGTGGGGGAGTTTTTTGGACACGCCGGAGTCGTTCAGCCCCGAAGCCCTGCAGTCGTTCATCGACAATGCGCCGGAGTACCGCATCCATGAGTCACTGGTCGACGGTGCGCCGAACGCGCCCAGCGGATGGCTGACCGCCAACCAGTTCATCGCGCGGGAGATCAACGGGGGGCTGCGCCCGATCGTCGAGCCGACCACCAATCTGGTGGTGACCTCACCGGCCGACTGCAAATACCAGCACGCCTACGACATCGACGCCGACTCGAGCATCCCGGCCACCACCGTCAAGAACGAAAAGTACGGCAATATCAAGCAACTCATCGAAGGCAGCCAATACAGCGAGAGCTTCGCGCGCGGCACCTTCGTCCATTACATGCTGCCGGTGCACGCCTATCACCGCTACCACCTGCCGGTCGCGGGACTGGTCAGGGAGTCCTTCCGAATCAACGGGAAAGTCTTCATGCGGGTCGGCCTAAAAGATCACGAGTTCGCCTCCAGCGACAGCGCCAGCAGCGGCTACGAGTTCTCCCAGACCCGCGGCGTGGTCACCATCGACACCTCGCAGTCGGACTGCGGCGATATCGGCATCGTGGCGGTCATTCCGGTCGGCATGGCCCACGTGTCGTCGGTGGTCCTCACCGCGGTGCCCGGCAAACACATGGCAAAAGGGGAGGAGTTCGGCTACTTCCAGTTCGGTGGCTCGGACATCATCATCCTTTTCCAGGAGGGGGTCGATCCCCAGCTCGACAAGAGCGAGGAATTCCGGCTGGTCGGTTCGCCGGTGGCGCGCTGCGCCGCGGCACGAAAAGCGCAGTGAGGGTGATTATCACGCCACCGATCGGGTAAGGCCCTGCCCGCGGGGGCAGTGGGCTTCGCCCGCGCCGCGCAGTGAGCCGGTCGCGGTCGCGTTGTCGCCGTTTGTGCGCCGATCAGGCGGGGTAGTCAGCCGCAATGGCCGGTCTTTTGGGGCGACTGGGGCTCAAAGCGTGGCACAAGGTGCTGTCCTCGCCCCTGCTCACGCTCAACGGCTACGTCGCCTTCGATTTGCCGCGCGCGGTAACCGCGTTGGGCGCATCGCTGCTCATCGGCCTGGTGGCGGTGCATGCCTATGTGGCGGCGACCCGGCCGGGTTTGCCGCTCTATTTCTGGGTGTATGTGGCCGTGCTGATCGCCGCCTGCCTGGGCGCGGTCACCGCGATGGTGTTTGCCGTCAAACCCCGTGTGCCGCAAGCGGGTTGGTTCGCCGGCAGCCTGATGTGCGCGGCGTTTCTGGTGATCTATCTGGTCAGCCGGTTTGTCAGCCTGCCGGGCTTGGTGGCGGTGACCGGCCGCTGGGACCTCGCGCCGGGGACGTTTGCCATGGCGTTCGCCGGGGGCTTCATCGCCGTACACACCACGGTGCTGTCCGGCATCAACGTGGCATACCCGCAACGACAGAACTGGCACGACTGAACGGTGACGACATGACAGTGCTCGACTATCCGGCGTGGCTGCGCATCGACCACTGGCTCAATGTCCTGTTTTTGACGCTGGTGATCCGCAGCGGCATCGAGATCTTGTCCACGCACCCGAAGTTGTACTGGCACGACGACAGCAAGCCGGGCACCGAGTGGGCGCGCTTCACGGTCAAGGAAATGCCGATCAACAAGCTCTACGACACCCTCGACGAGGAGGAGGACTACAACTCGCTGTTTTCGTTGCCCGGCCACAAGAAACTGGGCATGGGTCGGCACTGGCACTTCTTCTCGGTGATCGGCTGGGTCCTCGTCGGGCTGTCGTATTACATCCTGTTGTTCGCCACCGGCCAGTGGCACCGGTACTGGCCGGCGTCGTGGTCGATCTTCGGTGAGGCGTGGGACGACATCGTCACCTACATGAGTTTCAATTTGCCGCCGCTGCTGCCGGGTGAACCCCTGGATGCCATCCAGAAGCTGACCTACGCGGGTGTCATCTTCGTGCTGGCGCCGTTCCAGATCCTGACCGGCGCCGCCCAGTCACCGGCCATCGAGGCCGCATTTCCCTGGTATGTGCGCATGTGGGGCGGCCGGCAATGGGCGCGGAGCCTGCATTTCCTCGGGCTGATCGCCTTTGTGGTCTTCATCGTCATCCACCTGTCGATGATCTTCTTCTGGAGTTGGGGCCAGCTCACGGCATCGATGATCTTCGGTTCCGTGCGCAACATCGGTTGGGCCACAGCGCTTTCGCTGGTGATCATCGCGGCCATCGTCGCCGTCCACGTCGCGGCGACGGTGTGGAGTCTGCGGCGGCCCGTTCAGGTCCGCCGCGTGCTCGGCGCCGTCGTCACGCGCGTCCGCAAAATCCTGTTGCGGCCGCTGAATTCGAAGCAGAACTACCCCGAGCGGATGACCTCCAAGGAACACCGGGTCAACGGCAAGCCGCCGACGAGCGCTGAGTACAAGGTGATGGCCGTGCACAACTTCGTCGACTGGCGCGTGCGGGTGGGCGGCCTGGTGGAAAACCCGGTGACGCTGGACCTGGACGCGTTGCGCGGCCTGGCCGACCAGCAATCGCAACGCGTGATGCACAACTGCGTGCAGGGTTGGACCAGCATCGGCCAGTGGAGCGGTGTTCCGCTCGCCCAACTCGCCGACCATGTTCGTCCCCTCCCGCAGGCGAAATACATCTGCTTTCTGACCATGCAGGACACGGGCCGCGACGAGCCCAGCGCGGAAGGGGAGGGCCAGTTCTACGAGGTGATCGATCTCGAACTCGCCTACAAACCACAGACATTGCTCGCCTACGAGATGAACGGAATGCCACTGCCCATCAAGCACGGCGCGCCGCTGCGGTTGCGGGTGGAGACCCAGGTCGGCTTCAAGATGGCGAAGTGGATCAACCAGATCGAATTCATCGACGACTATTCCGGCATCGGCCACGGTCTGGGCGGGTGGCGCGAGGACAACGTCCACTACGACAAGGACGTGGAGATCTGATATGACCGACATGACCCGCACCGACGGCGAGCGGCCCGAGCTGATCGACCTGCAAAGCGTTGAGCGCGAACGGGTTTCAGATCTGGTAGCCGTCAAGGGTGGGCACTGTGCCGGGTGCGGCGCCAAGGATTTCGCCGTCGGGCGCGCGCTGTACCTCGGGTTTCTGTTCCTCGACGAGGATGACGACGCCTTCATGGTGGCGTTGACCTGCCGCAACGCCGAATGTCCCGCGCCGCGCACCGGAATCGTGTTGCCGGCCAACGAGTTTCTCTCCGACTACCGAGAGATCTCCGAGATCGAGGACATCGCGAGCCGCGCCAGGGCGAGACAAGCTAGCGCAACCTGGGGTGGCTCGGGGTATCGGTGAAGCGGGGCCGGGCGAGATCGAATCTCTCGATCGAATCCGACACCGAACGCAGGTCGTCACACAGGGATTGGAACCGTCGTTCGTCGGCGTCGTCGAGCACGCCCAGGCAGCTGTAGTGCACCAACCGCCGGAACCTCCCGGCGAGCGCTGCCCCCCAACGGATTCCGAAGTCGTAGGCCTGCCCTTCGGGAACGTCGTCGAGCCGCGCGAGCTCTCTGAGCGCCGCGACCTGCTCGGCGAGCAGCTCGAGATCGTCATCGACACCCACCGGCTCGGGTTTGTGCGCTGTGGTGCTCATCGGCCCTCCCCTCACAGGCGTGGCTTCGCCACGCTGATCACGTAGGGCTGGCCGCGCAGGGTCAGATACACCCGCTTGGGACCGATCGCCATCCCGGACAGCGGCGCCGAGGCGATCGGGCCCGACGGCAGCCCCGCCCGGTAGTCGATCGTGCGGATCACCCGGATGGTCCCGTTCGGAAAGCCGGTGAAGCTCGCCGTTTCCAGCACCGCCACGTCGCGGTCGGTGGCCGCGTAGATGCGGGTGTCGTCGGTGCCCACATAGCGAATCGGCGACGAGAGCTCGGTTCGGGCAAGGACTTCGAGCCCGTCTCCGCCGCGACGCGAGTCGACCGCGTACAGCACCTTGTCGTCGCGGCCGGCCACATAGCTGCGCGTGACCTGAGTGCCGTCGCCGGCCCACACGGCGACGGCCATCGGCAGCGAGCCGCGCTTTTCGGGTGGCGACGTGGGCCCCTTGTAATAGCGGATCCCCGAAGCTCCGTAGAGGTGGTACTCGATTTCCCGCCCGCGGTTGGACCCGTCGATGGTGTCGGCGGCCTGGCCGGTGTAGGTCGCCGTCGGGAGCTTGCGGAAGCCGTACTGGTCCACCGGCGTCACCGACGAGCCGTCCGCGGCCAGCGCCAGCAGCACCCGCATGCCGGCGTCTTCGGCGAGGTAGGACGGTGCGGGGCCGGCGTCGAATTCGGCGACCGGTTGCAGGGTCGCGATGTCGACGACGGCGACCTTGCCGCGCTCCGGCTGCGGCACGAAGACGTGGCGGTCGTCCTTCTGGCTGATCTGCAGGTTGCGCCCAGACCCCATCGGGGCCGACAGCCGGGTGTGGGCGGTGCCCGGGCCGGCGTAGGTGACCGCGGCCAGGCGGTGATCGTCGGTCAGGCCCAGCAGGTCGTTGTCGTGATACGACCACACCGGGTCATGCATGGCGGCGCCGACGGCCGCCATACTGACCGCCGGCGCGCTTTCCAGTGACGATCCGGGCGCGGAACATCCTGCCACCGCCATGATTCCGGCGGCCGCGGCGACAGACCACCGCCGTCGCAGCTTTCGCCGCTGACCGTTTCCGATGGCCACGATCGGTGCCATCCTTTCCCGTTCGCCCGTCCGGGCTGTACCCCGGTGAGCGCCTCGTTACACCTGCCCGATGACGCGCGAGGATCGCCGCCTACAAAATCGGTCGGCCGCCCGTGACGGCCACCCGCGCCCCGGAGATGTAGCTCGCGTCATCGGAGGCCAGCAGCACGTAGATCGGCGCGAGTTCGGCGGGCTGGCCGGCTCGCCCGAGGGGCACGTTGTCGCCGAAGGACTCCACGCTGTCCGGTGGCATGGTGGCCGGGATCAGCGGTGTCCAGATCGGGCCGGGAGCCACGCTGTTGACGCGAATTCCCTTCTCGCCCAACAACTGCGCCAGGCTGGCGGAGAAATTGGCGATCGCCGCCTTGGTCGCCGCGTAGGGCGCCAGGGTCGGATTGGGGCTATCGGAGTTGACCGATGAGCTGCCGATGATCGACGAGCCGGCGTTCATGTACGGCAGGGCCGCCTTGGCGAGGTAGAAATACGCGCCCACGTTGAGCCGGAAGGTGTAATCCCACTCCTCGTCGCTGATCTCGTCGAGGCTTTTGCGCATCATCTGATACGCGGCGTTGTTGACCAGGATGTCGACGCCGCCCAATTCCTGCACCGCCCGGTCCACGACGGCGCGGCAGTGGGCGGCATCGGAGAGGTCACCGGGCACCAGCACGCATTTGCGTCCGGCGTTGGTGACGTAGCGGGCCACGTCGCGCGCGTCGTCGTCCTCGTTGAGGTACGCGATCAGCACGTCGGCGCCCTCCCGCGCGAAGGCGATGGCGACGGCGCGCCCGATGCCGCTGTCGCCGCCGGTGATGATCGCCTTTTTGCCGAGGAGTTTTCCCGAGCCCTGGTAAGTGTTTTCACCACAATCGGGAATTGGATCCATCTGGGACTGCACGCCCGGGACGGATTGTTGTTGCGGGGTAAAACCCATGTGATTTCCTTTGCCTCGCTCGAAAGTTCGCCTTGCCATTCAGAAGCCGGCGGGCAAACGCGCGCCCGCGCCGTGACGGATTCCGCTTTTACGATTCGCGGCGGGTCGGGCCGGCGGTCGGGACGTCCGGATCGTCGTCGGCCGGCGGCTCCGGGTCCCGCCACTCCTCGCTGCGGCTGGAACGATTGCCGCGAACCGTGCCTTCCAATTCGTGCTTGAGTTCGTCGTCTTCCCGTGAGCTGTGCTTGGAGTTACCACGTTGCACCTCATCGCCCCCTTCGCGGATATCTCGGCCAGCGTTGCCCGCTGCGCCGGGAACGCCTTAGCGCATCGACTACCCGGCGGCGCACGGCCTAATCGGCGGGCAGCGCTGTTAGGGATGATGCAGGTGTTATGCCTGTTGCCAAAGGTGTTGTCCGCGAAAACAACCTATTTCGGCAGCTAACTGACCGGGTATTGGCATGCGGCGGAATACACATGTTTAAGGCCGTAGCCGGATGGCTATTTCGCTGCGTATATCTGCATGCCCTTGACGGGGGGCGATTGTGTGCGACGAAAGGAATGAAGAATGAAGGTCACCAAGACGGCCATTAAGACACTTGCCGCCGCCGGGATTGCGGCCGCGGGCGTTTTCGCCGCGGCGCCGGCTCTGGCTTCGCCGCCGCCCAATATTCAGGGATTCGGCACCAGCGAACAGCTCGTGGACGGCGCCCTGATCACCAATTACACCGTGAGCAACCTGCAGCCGAGCAATGTCACCATCCCGGGCTACACGCCCAAAGGCACGCTCTACCAGGCGGACATCAGTGCCCGGTCGGAGGCCGGCCTGGTGACCCCGATGGTCAACGACTTCATCGCCCGCGGACCCAATGGGCAGAACTACCGGGTGATCGACAAGGTCGGGACGCCGAACGGGCTCAGCCCCGCGCCGATCCCGCAGGGCAGTGAGTCCACCGGCACGCTGTATTTCGACGTGACCGGCGCACCCCCCAACGGCGTCGTCTACAACGACGGAATGCAAGACGTTCTGATCTGGACGTCGAACATGGAGGGCGGCTCGGCGTCCGGGACGATCAACAGCCCGGCGCCCGGCGCGCCGAACAGCCCGGCACCCGGTGCGCCGCCGGCCCCGGCGCCGGCGCCCAGCGCCTGATCGCCTGATCCGGCCGTAAAAACTCCCCGCGCCCGAAACGGTGCGGGAAGTTTTTCGGCT
Source organism: Mycobacterium sp. NTMscope_MAC_12 (assembly GCF_976985675.1). Classification (NCBI taxonomy): domain Bacteria; kingdom Bacillati; phylum Actinomycetota; class Actinomycetes; order Mycobacteriales; family Mycobacteriaceae; genus Mycobacterium; species Mycobacterium sp. NTMscope_MAC_12. Next base: position 3,704,553 of record NZ_CDRJYY010000001.1, on the reverse strand, counting down.
GGGGGAATCGCGCGCGCCCGAACCGGGTATCCGGCATCCATGAGTAACCCGGACCACAGACCGGCGAGCGTGCGCAAACAAGCGCAACGCAACGCCGAGCAAACGCGCGCGGCGATGGAAGAGCGGCGCAGCGAACACAACGGGGGGCTCAGCGGCTGGGTTGCCGAGCGCGCCGGCCGCTGGGATCTCTCCGGCCAGGACGAGGCCACCCTGCAGCGACAGAAATATCTGTGGAATGTGCTGGTGGACTACTGGTTTCGGATGGAGATCGACGGGTGGGAGAACATTCCGGAATCACCGCCGGCGCTGCTGGTCGGGATCCACTCCGGGGCCCCGTTCGTGTGGGACGCCTGGACGGTCGGTCTGCAATGGTGGCGACGGTTCGGCCAGGACCGCACACTGCATGGCACCGCCCATGACGCGTTGATGGCAATCCCGTTGTTCGGGCGCTACTTCCGATCGATGGGGGTCCTCCCAGCCGCGCCGGACGCCATCGCCACCGCCTTGGCCGAAGGGCGTGACGTCGCGCTGTGGCCCGGTGGGGAAGTGGATTCGCTGCGCCCGTGGACCGAGCGCGATCGCGCCAACCTCGCGGGCCGGACGGGCTTCGTCAAGATGGCGATCCGGGCCGGGGTGCCGATCGTGCCCATCGCGACCGTCGGCGGGGCCGATGCGATGCCCGTGCTGATCCGCGGCGACCGGCTGTCAAAAGCCTTGCAACTGGACCGTCTACTGCGGCTCAAGGTATTCCCCCTCGCGATCTCGTTGCCGTGGGGGATCGCGCCGGCGGCGCTTCCCCAGCTGCCGCTACCGGCCAAGATCAGGACGCGCTTCATGCCCGCGGTGGAACTCGACCACGATCCCGCGCGGGTGGACGACGAGGAATACATCGACCGCAAATACCACGAGGTGCAGGATTCCATCCAGGAAGGCATGGATGCGCTCGCGCGCAAGCGCGCCTTCCCGTTCTTCGGGTGACGTACCGCGAAAGCTGTTGCGGCCGCGGGTATCAGCGCGGGGGCGTCAGCGCCGGATCGCCGACGATCCACTCCGGTTGCGGGGGCGTCGCCGCTCGGTAACCGACCCCGCGGACGGTGTCGACCATGGATTCGTGCCGGGCTCCGAGTTTGGCGCGCAGTCGCCGAATGTGGACGTCGACGGTACGGGCCCGGCTGCTGCTGTCATAACCCAACGCCTCCTGCATCAGCCGGGTGCGGGTGAATGCCTGACCGGCATGCAGCACAAGGAAATTCAGCAATTTGAACTCGGTCAGTGTCAGGGCGAGGTCGTGGCCGTCCAGCGACGCGGTGAAGCTGGCCGGATGCAGGCGAAGATCGCCGAATTTCAGCGTGCCGTCGGCGGTGCCGCGACGGCGGCCGACCGCCAGCCGCAACCGCGCCCGCAGCTCGTCCCCGCCGGTGCCGGGCAGCATCACGTCATCGAAATTGCCATCGCCGTCGACCGCGGCGCAATCCGCCGGCGCGACCAGGGCCACCACCGCGGTTGCGGGATTGTGGGCCGCCAGTCGACGGCTAACCGCCTGAGCCGCAGCCACGTTGCTGCGCGCGTCGATGATCGCCACGTCGGCAGTGGCGCAATGACCGTCGGTGTGGGCGGTCAACGCCGCGCGCGCCGGAAGCGCGACCGTTGCCAGATCCGGTAAGGCCGATTCGAAATCGGCCTCGTCGGTGAGCACCACAATGTCCATCGACATGTCCAACGACATCTCCAAACCTCGTGAGGTCCCTGCGTTCCCCCCGGTCCGTAGGCGCCTCGCGCGAGATGTCTGGCAGCGCTAGGCGTGTGTACCCGCTCCGCCGAAAATTATGCAAAGCTATGCAAACTCAGGCCGTTGGTGCCAAGAAAGTCGATGGGCCCGGCCCGTTTTCACGGACCGGACCCATCTTTCCCAGCAGGTTTACTGGTTGGACTTCTGGCGTTGCTCGGCCGCCTCGGCGCCGCCGCGTGCGGCTTCGGCCTCGGCTTCCTTCTTCGCCGCGTCGCGCTGCGCTTCGGCCTTGTCTTGCTGCGCCTGGCCCTCACGGGTGAGGTCATCGCGACCGGCCACCGCGCCTACGGCCTCCTTGGCCTTACCCTTGACGTCCTCGACGACGCCCTTCACCGCTTCCGCGGGTCCTGACTTGTTCTCTTCCGCCATGGATCCGTTCCTCCTCGTTGGCGTACTGTGAGCGATCCACGCTCAACGACGATCGCGAGCGATCGACCCGGTCATACGGTGAAGCCGGCCCTTTTTGCTCAAGACCGCATGTGTCACCGCGTTGTAGCGGGTTCCCCTGCCGTCCATGGCTCAAACGCCGCGCGGGACGCCAGGCAATCCGGTACCGGCAGACTCGAAAATCGCTCCGGCACGCCAACTGTGCGCATAATGCACCCCGCCGATGCCGCATTGTGCTGCGATGAGGCAGGATGTGAAATGCCGTTCCGGATGAGATCGCCCGGGATGGCACTCTCATGCGAGGAGTCTGATGACGGAGTCCAGGGAGCCCCACGTCGCCGGCCCGGCGCCTGGAAGGCAGGAGCCGACGAACGGATTGGCTTCCGGCCAGCCGCTGACACGGGCCAGGTATTCGCGAGTGCTGCTCAAGCTTGGCGGCGAAATGTTCGGCGGCGGCCAGGTGGGTTTGGATCCCGACGTCGTGGCGCAGGTGGCGCAGCAGATCGCCGAGGTGGTCCGTGGCGGTGTCCAAGTCGCCGTCGTGATCGGCGGCGGCAACTTCTTCCGGGGCGCGCAACTGCAGCAGCGCGGCATGGAACGCACCCGTTCGGACTACATGGGCATGCTGGGCACCGTCATGAACAGCCTCGCGCTGCAAGACTTCTTGGAGAAGGAAGGCATCGTCACCCGCGTCCAGACCGCGATCACCATGGGCCAGGTCGCCGAGCCCTACCTGCCCTTGCGCGCGGTACGCCACCTGGAAAAGGGACGGGTGGTGATCTTCGGCGCCGGCATGGGCCTGCCGTACTTCTCCACCGACACCACCGCCGCGCAGCGGGCGTTGGAGATCGGCGCCGAGGTGGTGTTGATGGCCAAGGCCGTCGACGGCGTCTTCTCCGCGGACCCGCGGCAGTATCCCGAGGCCGAATTGATCACCGCGATCAGTCATCGCGAGGTCATCGACCGCGGGCTACGAGTGGCCGATGCAACCGCCTTCAGCCTGTGCATGGACAATGGCATGCCGATCCTGGTGTTCAACCTGCTGACCAATGGCAATATCGCCCGGGCGGTCGCTGGTGAGAAGATCGGGACTCTGGTCACCACCTGAGGAGGAGTGGCGCTAATGATTGACGAGGCTCTCTTCGACGCCGAAGAGAAAATGGAGAAGGCCGTCGCGGTTGCCCGTGACGACTTGTCGACCATCCGCACCGGGCGCGCCAACCCGGGCATGTTCTCGCGGATTGTGATCGACTACTACGGCTCCGCCACCCCCATCACGCAACTGGCCAGCATCAACGTCCCCGAGGCGCGGCTGGTGGTGATCAAGCCCTACGAGGCCAGCCAGGTGGGCGCGATCGAGACGGCGATCCGCAACTCCGATCTGGGCGTGAACCCCACCAACGACGGCACCCTGATCCGGGTGGCGGTCCCGCAGCTCACCGAGGAACGCCGCCGGGAGCTGGTCAAACAGGCCAAGAGCAAGGGGGAGGACGCCAAGGTCTCGGTGCGCAACATCCGCCGCAAAGCGATGGAGGAGCTGCACCGCATCCGCAAGGACGGCGAGGCCGGCGAGGACGAGGTCGGCCGGGCCGAAAAGGACCTGGACAAGGCCACGCATCAGTACACCACCCAGATCGAAGAGTTGGTCAAGCACAAAGAAGGCGAGCTGCTGGAGGTCTAGCGACCGCTCGGCAGCTAAGTTGATTCAGGCCCGTGGCTACCCCAGAACCCGGCGCAGGCACACCGCCCGACCAGCCGGCGGCCGCGGCCAAGAAGACGACCGGGCACCCCGCCAAAAAGACCTCGCGGGCCGGACGCGACCTGCGCGCCGCGATCGCGGTGGGCGCCGGCATCGGCGGCGTCCTGGTCGTCACGCTGGTGTTCGCTCCCCGCTTCTGGGTGGCCATCGTCGCGCTCGCCATCGTGGTGGCCACGCACGAGGTGGTTCGCCGGCTGCGCGAAGCGGGATATGTCATTCCGGTCATTCCGCTGCTGGCCGGAGGCCAGCTCACGGTCTGGCTGACCTGGCCGTTCCACGCCGCGGGCGCGCTTGCCGGGTTCGGCGTCACCGTGGTGGTCTGCAACGTGTGGCGGCTGTTCATGCAGGACAACCGCAAGCGGCCCGAGCCGTTCGACGGCTCGGCGTCGGCGAACTACCTGCGCGACGCGTCCGCCACCGTTTTCCTGGCCGCCTGGGTGCCGTTGTTCGCATCGTTCGGGGTGCTGCTCGTCTACCCGCACGACGGGGCGGGGCGGGTGTTCTGCCTGATGATCACGGTGGTCGCGTCGGACGTCGGCGGCTACGCCGTCGGCGTGCTGTTCGGCAAGCACCCGATGGTCCCGGCGATCAGCCCGAAGAAGTCCTGGGAAGGGTTCGCCGGTTCGCTCGTCCTGGGCGTCACCGCGGCCACGTTGACCGCGACCTTTCTGGCCGACAAACCACCGTGGATCGGCGCGCTGCTGGGGGTGATCCTGGTCCTGACCTGCACGCTCGGCGATCTGGTGGAGTCACAGGTCAAGCGTGATCTCGGCATCAAGGACATGGGCCGGCTGCTGCCCGGCCACGGCGGACTGATGGACCGGCTCGACGGCGTCCTGCCGTCGGCGGTCGCGGCCTGGACGGTGTTGACACTCGTTCCGTAGGCCGGCCGCGGCGTGCCGGATACTGGACAGGTCATGGTTCAACAGTTGGTGTTCTCCGAGCCGCGTCCCGGCAAGCCGCCGCGGCACCTGGCCGATCTCGATGCGGATGGCCGCGCGTCGGCCGTCGCCGAGCTGGGCCTGCCCGCTTTTCGCGCCAAGCAGTTGGCGCATCAGTACTACGGCCGGCTGATCGCCGACCCGCGGCAGATGACCGACCTTCCGGCGGGCCTGCGCGACGCGATCGCCGACACGATGTTCCCGATCCTGCTGACGGCGGCCTCCGAGGTCGCCTGCGATGCCGGCCAGACGCGAAAGACGTTGTGGCGCGCCCTCGATGGGGTCACGGTGGAGTCGGTGCTGATGCGCTATCCGCAACGCAACACGGTGTGCATCTCGTCGCAGGCCGGCTGCGGCATGGCGTGTCCGTTCTGCGCGACGGGGCAGGGCGGGTTGAGCCGCAACCTGTCGACGGCCGAGATCCTCGAGCAGGTGCGCGCCGGCGCCGCCGCCTTGCGCGACGACTTCGGTGATCGGCTGTCCAACGTCGTCTTCATGGGCATGGGGGAGCCGTTGGCCAACTACGCCCGGGTGGTGGCCGCCGTGCGGCGCATCATCGCCGCGCCGCCCCACGGCTTCGGCATTTCGGCCCGGTCGGTGACGGTGTCGACGGTCGGCCTGGCGCCCGCGATCCGCAAACTCGCCGACGAAGCCCTCGCGGTGACGCTGGCGCTGTCGCTGCACGCGCCCGACGACGACCTGCGCGACACGCTGGTGCCGGTCAACAATCGGTGGAAGATCGCCGAGGCGCTTGACGCCGCACGCTATTACGCCGACGTCACCGGCCGACGGGTGTCGGTGGAGTACGCGTTGATCCGCGACGTCAACGACCAGCCGTGGCGGGCGGATCTGCTGGGGCAGCGGCTGCACCGCGCGCTGGGGCCGTTGGTGCACGTGAACCTGATCCCCCTCAACCCGACGCCGGGCAGCGAGTGGGATGCGAGCCCGAAGGCGGTCGAGCGCGAATTCGTGCGGCGCGTACGCGCCAAGGGCGTCTCCTGCACTGTGCGCGACACGCGCGGCCGCGAGATCAGCGCCGCGTGCGGGCAGCTGGCCGCCGAAAACAGGTAGCGCGCTGGGCGCGCCGGTGGCCCGCTCTCAGCGCCCAACGTGGACTCGTTGTGGCGAAACACCGCGATTTCGCTGCACAAGTCGACCTTCGACGGGTTAGCGGATCCAGCCGCGTCGGCGGCCCCACAGGTCGCGGATCAGGGCGACCAGAACCAGGGTCGCGAAGCCGATCAGGAACCAGTCCTCGATGTGGCCGACGTGGTTGCCGCGCAGCATCGCCAGCAACAGCCCGAAGATGCACAGGCCGACGATGTGCCAGGTCCGGTGATTGATCCGGCTCCAACCCCACGCCGCCGACGGCACCTCGACGGAGTCGACGCCGGTGAAGTGTTCGACCTCGGTACTGGCCACGGCGAATCCCTTTCGGATCGGATCGGCTTGCTGAACCCAGATTCTGGCACAACCGCCGGCCGGGCGGGCGGGCGCATCGTGGCCCGCGTCGGTGCCGGGCGGCACAATGAATGGGTGACCAACCCGACGACCGACGGGCAAACCCCGGGCCGCCTGCGCGTGCTGGTGCTGGGTAGCACCGGCTCGATCGGCACGCAGGCGCTGGACGTCATCGCGGCCAATCCGGATCGCTTCGAAGTGGTCGGCCTGGCCGCGGGCGGCGCGAACCTGGACACGCTGTTGCGCCAGCGCGTCGCCACCGGTGTGACCAACGTCGCGGTCGCGGACGAACGCGCGGCGCAGCGGGCCGGCGACATCCCGTTTTCCGGGCCCGGCGCGGTGACCCGGCTGGTCCAGGAGACCGAAGCCGACGTCGTCCTCAACGCGCTGGTGGGGGCGCTGGGCCTGCGGCCCACGCTGGCCGCGCTGGAGTCGGGCGCCCGGCTGGCGCTGGCCAACAAGGAATCGCTGATCGCCGGCGGCCCGCTGGTGCTCAAGGCCGCCGGCCCCGGACAGATCGTGCCGGTCGACTCCGAACACTCCGCGCTGGCGCAATGCCTGCGCGGCGGAGCCGCCGATGAGGTCGCCAAGCTGGTGCTGACCGCCTCCGGCGGCCCCTTCCGCGGCTGGACCGCCGCCCAGCTCGAGGACGTCACCCCCGAGCAGGCCGGCGCCCACCCGACGTGGTCGATGGGCCCGATGAACACGCTGAACTCGGCCTCGCTGGTCAACAAGGGGCTGGAGCTGATCGAAACCCACCTGCTGTTCGGCGTTCCCTACGACCGCATCGACGTGGTCGTGCACCCCCAGTCGATCGTTCATTCGATGGTCACCTTCGTCGACGGCTCGACCATCGCCCAGGCCAGCCCGCCGGACATGAAGCTGCCGATTTCGCTGGCCCTGGGCTGGCCGCACCGGGTGCCGGGGGCGGCCGCCTGCTGCGACTTCAGCACGGCGTCTAGCTGGGAATTCGAGCCGCTGGACAACGATGTCTTCCCCGCCGTCGAGTTGGCCCGCCACGCCGGGCAGACCGGCGGCTGCATGACCGCCGTCTACAACGCCGCCAACGAGGAGGCGGCCGAGGCGTTCCTGGCGGGCCGCATCGGGTTCGGTGCCATCGTCAAAACCATCGCCGACGTGCTGCACGCCGCCGACCAATGGGCCGTATCACCGGCTAACGTGGATGAGGTACTCGACGCGCAGCGCTGGGCACGGGAGCGGGCGCAGCGTGCCGTCGCACAAGCGCAGCCCGCCAAATTGTCGGTCAAAGCCTCCGGAGCGGTGTGAGAAAGGTCCTCGCAGCCTAATGATGTTCGTCATCGGCATTGTGCTGTTCGCACTGGCCATCCTGATCTCGGTGGCCCTGCACGAGTGCGGCCATATGTGGGTTGCGCGCGCCACCGGCATGAAGGTGCGCCGCTATTTCGTCGGTTTCGGCCCCACGCTGTGGTCGACCCGGCGCGGTGAAACCGAATACGGCCTCAAGGCCGTGCCGCTGGGCGGCTTCTGCGACATCGCCGGCATGACCTCGGTGGAGGAGCTGGCGCCCGACGAGACCGACCGCGCCATGTTCAAGCAGGCGGTCTGGAAGCGGGTCGCGGTGCTTTTCGCCGGGCCCGCCGCGAACTTCGTCATCTGCCTGGTGCTGCTCTACGGCATCGCGCTGGTCTGGGGTCTGCCCGACCTGCACCCCCCGACCAAGGCGGTGGTCGGTGAAACCGCTTGTGTGGCACCGGAAGTGGCTCCCGGCAAGATCGCGGACTGCACTGGGCCCGGGCCGGCGGCACTCGCCGGAATTCGCCCCGGCGACGTGATCGTCAAGGTGGGGGACACCCCGGTGTCGACCTTCGAGGAGATGGCCGCGGCCATCCGCAAGGTGCACGGCAACACCCCGATCGTCGCCGAGCGGGACGGCACGGCCATCACCACCTATGTCAACGTCACGCCCACGCAGCGCTACCTCACCAACGGGCCCGACGGGCAGGGCGGCCAACCGCAAGCGTCGACCGTCGGCGCCATCGGCGTCGGCGCCGTGCGGACCGGCCCGACGCACTACGGGGTGCTGTCCGCGATCCCGGGCAGTCTCGCCTTCGCCGGGGACCTGACCGTCGAGGTGGGCAAGGCGCTCGTCACGATTCCCACGAAGGTGGGGGCGCTGGTGCACGCGATCGGCGGCGGCCAGCGCGACCCGCAGACGCCGATGAGCGTGGTGGGAGCCAGCATCATCGGCGGCGACACCGTCGACCACGGACTGTGGGTGGCGTTCTGGTTCTTCCTGGCCCAGCTGAACCTCATCCTGGGCGCGATCAACCTGGTGCCGCTGCTGCCCTTCGACGGCGGGCACATCGCCATCGCGATGTTCGAAAAGGTCCGCAACCTGATCCGGTCGGCCCGGGGCATGGTCGCGGCCGCGCCGGTGAACTACCTCAAACTCATGCCCGCGACGTACGTCGTGCTGGTGTTCGTGGTCGGCTACATGCTGCTGACCGTGACCGCCGACCTGGTCAATCCGATCAGGCTCTTCCAGTGACACGCGCGGGTTCGATAACCAACCGAAGGAATCAACAGTGAGCCGCGCTGGCGACGATGCAGAGCGAAGCGATGAGGAGGAGCGGCGCAAATGACCATTGGCCTGGGCATGCCGGACGCTCCGGCGCCCACGCTTGCACCCCGGCGTCGCACGCGCCAACTGATGGTCCGCGACGTCGGGGTCGGCAGCGACCACCCGATTTCGGTGCAGTCGATGTGCACCACCAAGACGCATGACGTCAACACCACGCTGCAGCAGATCGCCGAGCTGACCGCCGCCGGCTGTGACATCGTCCGCGTGGCCTGCCCGCGTCAGGAGGACGCCGACGCGCTGGCCGAGATCGCCCGGCACAGCCAGATCCCGGTGATCGCCGACATCCACTTCCAGCCGAAGTACATCTTCGCCGCCATCGACGCCGGATGCGCCGCGGTGCGGGTGAACCCGGGCAACATCAAGGAATTCGACGGCCGCGTCGGCGAGGTCGCCAAGGCCGCCGGGGCGGCCGGCATCCCGATCCGCATCGGCGTCAACGCGGGCTCGCTGGACAAGCGGTTCCTGGAGAAGTACGGCAAGGCCACCCCCGAGGCGCTGGTCGAGTCCGCGCTGTGGGAGGCCTCGCTGTTCGAGGAACACGGCTTCGGCGACATCAAGATCAGCGTCAAGCACAACGACCCGGTGGTGATGGTCGCCGCCTACGAGCAACTGGCCGAGCGGTGCGACTATCCGTTGCACCTCGGCGTCACCGAGGCCGGCCCCGCCTTCCAGGGCACCATCAAGTCGGCCGTCGCCTTCGGCGCGCTGCTGTCGCGCGGGATCGGCGACACCATCCGGGTGTCGCTGTCGGCGCCGCCGGTCGAAGAGGTCAAGGTCGGCATCCAGATCCTCGAGTCGCTGAACCTGCGCCCGCGCGGGCTCGAGATCGTGTCCTGCCCGTCGTGCGGTCGCGCGCAGGTCGACGTCTACACCCTGGCCAACGCCGTCTCGGCGGGTCTCGACGGCCTCGACGTCCCGCTGCGCGTCGCCGTGATGGGCTGCGTCGTCAACGGCCCGGGGGAGGCCCGCGAGGCCGACCTCGGCGTCGCATCGGGAAATGGCAAGGGGCAGATCTTCGTTCGCGGCGAGGTGATCAAGACCGTGCCCGAAGCGCAGATCGTCGAGACGTTGATCGAGGAGGCGATGCGCATCGCCGCCGAAATGGGCGGCGGTCACGGACCGGACACAACATCGAGCGGTTCGCCGGTTGTGACCGTAAGCTGATAAAGGCCAGCGCCCCAGCCCTGAGTTCGCACCACAGAGAGTTCGCCACATGTCGGCTCCGCCCCTCTTCCGCCTAGTTGGCGAGCGACGGGTGTCCGTGGTGCGTGATGCGGCCGCGGTGTGGCGGGTGCTCGAGGACGATCCCGTCGCGTCGTGCATGGTCGCGGCCCGCGTGGCGGACCACGGCATCGACCCCAATTCCATTGGCGGGGAACTGTGGACGCTGCGGGGCGCCGACGAATCGCTGTGCTTCGCCGGCGCCAACCTGATCCCGCTGCGCGGCGCGCGGGCCGATCTGAGCGCGTTCGCCGACGAGGCCATGCGCGGGACGCGGCGCTGCTCGTCGCTGGTCGGCAGGGCCGGCCTGGTGATGCCGATGTGGGAGCGCCTCGAGGCGGCGTGGGGACCGGCCCGCGATGTGCGCGACCGCCAGCCGCTGCTGGCGTTGTCCACCCACCCGAGCTGCGAGATCGACACGGCGGTGCGCCAGGTCCGGCCGGAGGAGCTGGACGCCTACCTGGTGGCGGCCGTCGACATGTTCATCGGCGAGGTGGGCGTCGACCCGCGGATCGGGGATGGCGGTCGCGGCTACCGGCGACGCGTGGCCAGCCTCATCACGGCCGGCCGCGCCTGGGCGCGGTTCGAGCACGGCCAGGTCGTCTTCAAGGCCGAGGTGGGCTCGCAGTCGCCGGGGGTGGGGCAAATCCAGGGGGTGTGGGTGCACCCGGAGTGGCGCGGCCTGGGATTGGGCACCGCCGGCACCGCCACGGTCGCCGCGGTGATCGTCGGCAGTGGGCGGACCGCCAGCCTCTACGTCAACGACTTCAACGCGGTGGCGCGCGCCGCCTATGCCCGGGTGGGCTTCGCCGAGATCGGCACCTTCGCGACGGTGTTGCTCGACTAGCTGCGCTCCCCGGCTGGACGGGCGCGGCCGGCGAACGCCCGGCTGCCCGGGCCCTCGGCGTCGGGGCGAGCTACCGCGACCACGCATAACGGTTCGGTCTCGGTGTGGCGGCGCCGCGGTTCAGGCCGCAGCTCATAACATCAGCACCGATGGTAACTAGAACAACAGCGGCCTCATCCGTTTCAGGTCTGCTGCTCGTCGCGGTCGTCGCGCTGTCCGGGTGCACGCCGCGGCCCGACGGCCCGGGTCCGGTCGCGGAGCAGTTCTTCCGCGCCCTGGCCGTCGGCGACACCGCGACGGCCGCACAGCTCAGCGACAGCCCCAACGACGCCCGCGAAGCGCTCAACGCGGCCTGGTCCGGCCTGCAGGCGACCCACCTCGACGCGCAGGTCCTCAACGCCAAGTACGCCGAGGACACCGGCACGGTCGGCTATCGCTTCGCCTGGCACCTGCCCAAAAACCGGGTGTGGAGCTACGACGGGCAGCTGAGGATGGCGCGCGACGAGGGTCGCTGGCGGGTGCGCTGGACCACCACCGCGCTGCACGCGAAATTGGGTGAGCACCAGACGTTCGCGCTGCGCGCGGATCGGCCGCGCCGCGCCTCGGTCAACGAACTCGGTGGCAGCGACGTGTTGGTGCCGGGCTACCTGTACCACTACACGCTGGACGCCACCCAGGCTGGGCCCGCGCTGTTCGGCACGGCGCACGCGGTGGTCGACGTGCTGCACCCCTTCAACGATGCGCTCAATGACCCGCAGCTGCTCGCCGAGCAGGCCAGTTCGACGCCCCACCCGGTCGACCTGGGCGTCACGCTGCACCCCGACGACAACGACAAGGTGTTCCCGGCGATCGGCCGGCTGCCCGGCATCGTGGTCACGCCCCAGCCCGAAATGTTGCCCACCGACCCGCATTTCGCGCCCGCGGTCGTCTCCGCGGTGAAGAAGGCCGTCGAGGACCAGCTCGACGGCGAGGCCGGCTGGCGGGTGGTGAGCGTCAACCAGAACGGCGTCGAGGTCGAAGTGCTGCACGAGGTCGAGGGGTCACCGGCCCCGTCGGTGTCGCTCACCATGGACCGGGCCGTGCAAAACGCCGCCCAGCATGCCGTGGACACCCGCGGCGGCAAGGCGATGATCGTGGTGATCAAGCCGTCGACCGGAGAGATCCTCGCGATCGCCCAGAACGCGGGCGCCGACGCCGACGGCCTACCGGCCACCACCGGGCTGTTCCCGCCCGGGTCGACGTTCAAGATGGTCACCGCCGGCGCGGCGGTCGAACGCGACATGGCCACCCCCAACACCATGCTGGGCTGCCCGGGCCATCTCGACATCGGGCACCGCACCGTCCCCAACTACGGGGGCTTCGACCTCGGGGTGGTGCCGATGTCGCGGGCGTTCGCCAGCTCGTGCAACACCACCTTCGCCGAGCTCAGCAGCAAGATGCCCCCGCGCGGCCTGACCCAGGCGGCCTCCCGCTACGGGATCGGGCTGGACTATCAGATCGACGGCATCACCACGGTGACCGGCTCGGTCCCGCCGACGGTGGACCTCGCCGAGCGCACCGAGGACGGCTTCGGCCAGGGCAAGGTGCTGGCCAGTCCGTTCGGCATGGCCCTGGTGGCGGCGACGGTCGCCGCCGGCAAGACGCCCGTGCCGCAACTGATCGCGGGCCGCCAGACGGCCGTCCAGGGCGATACCACGCCGATCAGCCCGAAGATGGTGGACGCGTTGCGGCCCATGATGCGGCTGGTGGTGACCAACGGGACCGCCAAGGAGATCGCCGGCTGCGGCGAGGTGTACGGGAAGACCGGTGAGGCCGAGTTCCCCGGCGGGTCGCATTCCTGGTTCGCCGGCTACCGCGGCGATCTCGCGTTCGCCGCGCTGATCGTCGGGGGTGGCAGCTCGGAGTACGCCGTCCGGATGACCAAGGTGATGCTCGAGTCGCTGCCGCCAGACTTTCTGGCCTAGCGCCCAGACCGCCCGGGCCGCATCGACGGTAAATTGCGAGCATGACCGATACCGGCGGCGACATGGTGGCGCTGCGCGTCTCCGACGCCGACCGCAACGGCACGATGCGGCGGCTGCACAACGCGGTCGCGCTCGGGCTGATCGACATCGACGAATTCGAGCAGCGCTCGTCGCAGGTGTCCTACGCGCGCACGCGCGGCGAGCTGGACGGTCTGGTCGGCGATCTGCCGGGGCCGGGCGCCATCGTCACCTCGGCGGCCGACAGGGTGGAACTGCGCGGCTGGGCGGGCTCGCTCAAGCGGCACGGCGAATGGACGGTGCCCACCCGCCTGGCGCTGGTGCGCCGGCTGGGCTCGGTGGAACTCGACCTCACCAAGGCCCGGTTCGCCGGGCCGGTGGTGGTCATCGAACTGGACATGCGGTTCGGCTCGGTGGAGATCCGATTGCCCGATGGCGCCAGCGCGTCGATCGACGACGTCGAGGTCTACGTCGGCAGCGCCAGCGATCGCCGCAAAGACCCGCCCGGCGAGGGCAGGCCGCACGTCGTGCTGACCGGGCGGGTGGTGTGCGGCTCGGTGATCATCCGGGGCCCGCGCCGCTCGCTGCTGCGCCGCCAGCGACTCTGATCGGCCCGGGGGGCCCGGTTAAGCTGGTCGCATGCCCGCTCGCACCGCGCTTTCCCCCGGAGAGTTGTCCCCGACTCTGCCGGTGCCCGGCAGCATCCCGCGCCCCGAGTACGCCTGGAAGCCGACGGTCCAGGAGGGCAGCGAACCGTGGGTGCAGACGCCCGAGGTGATCGAGAAGATGCGGGTCGCCGGCCGCATCGCGGCGCGCGCGCTGGTGGAGGCCGGCAAGGCGGTCGCGCCGGGCGTGACCACCGACCAGCTTGACCGGATCGCCCACGAATACATGGTCGACCACGGCGCCTACCCGTCGACGCTGGGCTACAAGGGCTTTCCGAAGTCGTGCTGCACGTCGCTCAACGAGGTCATCTGCCACGGCATCCCCGACTCGACGGTGATCGCCGACGGCGACATCGTCAACATCGACGTCACCGCCTACATCGACGGGGTGCACGGCGACACCAACGCCACGTTCCTGGCCGGCGATGTCTCGGAAGAACACCGGCTGCTGGTGGAGCGAACCCGGGAGGCGACGATGCGCGCCATCAACGCCGTGAAGCCCGGGCGTGCCCTGTCGGTCGTCGGCCGCGTCATCGAGTCGTACGCGAATCGGTTCGGCTACAACGTGGTTCGCGACTTCACCGGTCACGGCATCGGCACCACGTTTCACAACGGCCTGGTCGTCCTGCACTACGACCAGCCATCCGTGTCGACGATCATGCAGCCGGGCATGACGTTCACCATCGAGCCGATGATCAACCTCGGCGGCCTGGACTACGAGATCTGGGACGACGGCTGGACGGTGGTCACCAAGGACCGCAAGTGGACCGCGCAGTTCGAGCACACCCTGCTGGTCACCGACACCGGCGCCGAAATCCTCACGCTGCCGTGAGGCTCCCACTGCTCGCCACGACGAGGTGAGCGGGGCGCTGCTGGTCGCCGGCACCAGCTCCGACGCCGGCAAATCGGTGGTGGTCGCCGCCCTGTGCCGGCTACTGGCCCGCCGCGGAATTCGGGTCGCCCCGTTCAAGGCGCAGAACATGTCCAACAACTCCGTGGTCACCGTCGAAGGCGGCGAAATCGGCCGCGCCCAGGCGATTCAGGCCCGCGCGGCCGGTCTGGAACCCAGCGTGCGGTTCAACCCGATCCTGCTCAAACCGGGCAGCGACCGCACCTCGCAGCTCGTGATCAAGGGCCGGGTCGCCGACTCGGTCAGCGCGAAAAGCTATGTGCGACACCGCGATCAGCTCGCCGCCGTCGTGCTCGACGAATTGACGTGCCTGCGCGACGAATTCGACGCAGTGATCTGCGAGGGTGCGGGCTCTCCCGCCGAAATCAACCTGCGCGCCACGGATTTGGCCAACATGGGATTGGCCCGGGAGGCCAACCTGCCGGTGGTCCTGGTCGGCGACATCGACCGCGGCGGCCTGCTCGCGCACCTGTTCGGCACGGTCGCGGTGCTCGAGCCCGACGACCAGGCGCTGATCTCCGGTTTCATCGTCAACAAATTCCGGGGCGATCCCGCGCTGCTGGAGCCGGGATTGCGCCAGCTGCAGGCCATGACGGGCCGGCCCACCTACGGGGTGCTGCCGTACGCCGACGAGCTGTGGCTCGACGCCGAGGACTCCCTGTCGGTGGTCGCGCACCGCGTCATCGGCGCGCCCGCCCCGCCGCGCGGTGACGAGTGGTTGCGGGTGGCGGCGGTCCGGCTGCCCCGGATTTCCAACTCCACCGACGTCGAGGCGCTGGCGTGCGAACCGGGGGTGTTGGTGCGCTGGGCCGCCGACCCCGCCGACGCGGCCGACGCCGACCTGATCGTCGTCCCCGGCAGCAAGGCCACCGTCGCCGACCTGTCCTGGCTGCGCGAGCGCGGCCTGGCCGAGGCAGTCATGGCGCACGCGCGGGCCGGCAAGCCGGTGCTGGGGATCTGCGGGGGATTTCAGATGCTGTGCCGTCGCATCGACGACCCGGTGGAGTCCGGGGCGGGCGACGTGCCGGGGCTGGGCCTGCTGGACGCCGACATCGCCTTCGATCCGGCCAAGACCTTGCGCCGCTGGCAACGTGGGATCGACGGTCCCTTGAGCGGGTACGAGATCCACCACGGGCGGATTGCCCGCTGCGCCGAGCAAACGTGGTTCGACGCGGGCGCCGAGCCGCGACCGCAAGGTGTGGTGCGCGGCGCGGTCTTTGGGACGCATTGGCACGGCCTGCTCGACAACGACGACTTCCGGCGCGCCTGGCTCACCCGGGTCGCCGACGCCGCCGGCCGGCGCGGCTTCGTCGTCGACGACGGCACCAACGTCGCGGCGCGACGCGACGCCCAACTCGATCTCGCCGCCGACCTGCTGGCCGCCCACCTCGACGTCGACGCCGTCCTCGGGCTGCTGCACGGGCCGCCACCGACGCGGCCCTGTCTCGTAAGTCGGTTGCGCCCGTAGGACTTTCGTCGACGTCGCGAAGTGAACATCGCCGTTGACGCCGTGGCCGTAACGCCGTCATACGATGCCGGTGGAAACTGTGTCCCTGTATCACATGCCCCAGAATCGTCGCGCACCCATGCCGTTTGGCTGTAGCGTGCTTGGGTGTCCTCGATGATGACCACCCTGGAGGGGTTCCCGGTCCCGGTCGTTGTGGCCGGACCGGAGACGGGCGTCGTCGTCGTCATATTGGGCGACGAGGAGCGCGCCCCCGCCGCGTATGACGCGGTCTGCGAGCGCCTGCACACCGCATCGCTGCGGACGGTCGTCGTCGGTTTCGACCCGCGGCTGACCCCCAAGTCGGTGATCGGCATTCTCGACGCGCTGGGAATCGGCTGGGCCGTCGTCATGGGCGACCGCGCCGGCGGCGACCTCGCCTGGGAACTGACGGCGACCCGGCTGGGCCGGTTCGTGGGACTGGTGGTGATCGATCGCGGGCATCCGCGCGCCGGCGACCGCGACGGCGCCATCCGCGACGGACATTGCCCGCCGGTCGAGATCGGCACCACCGTGTTGGTCAGCTCGCCGGCCGCCCGGTCGGTGGCCCAGGCCAGCCAGCAGTACGTCTACGCCGACTACCGGGTGGTGCACCTGGGACGGCGCACCGTGCAGGAGTCGACGGCGCAATTGGCCGCCGAGATCATTTTGCGCACCAGCACCTGGTAGCGCCTGGTTGACTAGCGGTCATGGCCTCCGAAGATGACGCCGTGACCGGCCCGAACGCCGCGATGCTCTCGCTGACCGCCCTGCAGCAACTGGTGGCCGGCGGCGCGGTGGACACGGTCATCGTGGCATTCGCCGACATGCAGGGACGCCTGGTCGGCAAGCGGGTGGACGCGCACCTGTTCGTCGACGAGGTGGCCGCCCACGGCGCAGAGTGCTGCGGCTATCTGCTGGCGGTCGACGTCGACATGAACACCGTCGGTGGCTACGCGATGTCGAGCTGGGACACCGGATACGGCGACGCGGTGCTGACGCCTGACCTGTCCACCCTGCGGCGCATTCCCTGGCTGCCCGGGACCGCGTTGGTGATCGCCGACGTGGGCTGGGCGGACGGCAGCCCGGTCGCCGTGTCGCCGCGGGCCATCCTGCGCCGCCAACTCGACCGGCTGGCCCAGCGCGGGCTGATCGCCGACGCCGCGACCGAGCTGGAATTCATGGTGTTCGACGAGCCGTATCGCCAGGCGTGGGCCAGCGGATACCGCGGGCTGACCCCGGCCAGCGACTACAACATCGACTATGCGATCGCGGCGTCGTCGCGCATGGAGCCGCTGCTGCGCGACATCCGGCGCGGGATGGCCGGCGCGGGACTGCAATTCGAGGCCGTCAAAGGCGAATGCAACAGGGGGCAGCAGGAGATCGGATTCCGCTACGACGAGGCGCTGGTCACCTGCGACAACCACGTCATCTACAAGAACGGGGCCAAGGAGATCGCCGATCAGCACGGCAAAAGCCTGACCTTCATGGCGAAATACGATGAGCGAGAAGGCAACAGCTGCCACGTACACCTCTCGCTGCGCGACCCGCAGGGTAGCGCGGTGTTCGCCGACCCCGGCCGCCCGCACGGCATGTCGTCGACATTCGGCAGCTTCCTGGCCGGCCTGCTGGCCACCCTGCGCGACTTCACCCTGTTCTATGCGCCGAACATCAACTCCTACAAGCGATTCGCCGACGGCAGCTTCGCGCCCACCGCGCTGGCCTGGGGGCTGGACAACCGCACCTGCGCACTGCGGGTGGTCGGCCACGGGCCCAACACCCGGGTCGAGTGCCGGGTGCCCGGCGGCGACGTCAACCCGTATCTGGCGGTGGCGGCGATCGTCGCCGGCGGGCTGTACGGTGTCGAACGGGGCCTCGAGCCACCGGAGCCTTACGCGGGGAACGCCTATCACGCCCCCGGCGTCGAGCGGCTGCCCGCCACCCTGGCCGAGGCGGCCTCGGCCTTCGAGCGCTCGACCCTCGCGCGGGAGGTGTTCGGCGACGACGTGGTCGCCCACTACCTGAACAACGCCCGCGTGGAGCTGGCGGCCTTCAACGCGGCGGTCACCGACTGGGAAAGGACGCGTGGTTTTGAACGGCTCTGAGCTGGATGGTGGCGACCCGCTGCGCCCGGCTGCGCCGCGCTTGCGATCGCCACAGGCACCAAGCCGCCCGGTGGTGGGCCTGACCACGTACCTGGAGCGGGTGCAGACCGGGATCTGGGACATCCCGGCCGGATACCTGCCGACCGACTACTTCGAGGGCGTCATCCAGGCCGGCGGGATCGCCGTGCTGCTGCCCCCGCAACCGGTGGACGCCGAGATCGTCGGCGCGGTGCTCGACGGCCTGCACGCGCTGGTGATCACCGGCGGCTATGACCTCGACCCCGCCAGCTACGGCCAGCAACCGCATCCGGCGACCGACGAACCCCGCACCGACCGCGACGCCTGGGAGTTCGCGCTGCTGCGCGGCGCGCTGGACCGGGGGCTGCCGGTGCTCGGGATCTGCCGCGGCGCACAGGTGCTCAACGTCGCGCTCGGCGGCACGCTGCACCAGCACCTGCCCGACGTGCTCGGGCACTGCGGGCACCGCGCCGGCGACGGGGTGTTCACCCGGTTGCCGGTGCGCACCGTGGCGGGCACCCGGCTGGCCGCGCTGGTGGGGGAGAGCGCCGACGCCCCGTGCTATCACCACCAGGCCATCGACCGCGTCGGGGACGGGCTGGTGGTCAGCGCGACCGATGCCGACGGCGTCGTCGAGGCCCTGGAGCTCCCCGGGGACCGGTTTGTGCTTGCCGTGCAATGGCATCCGGAACAGTCCCTGGAGGATCTGCGGTTGTTCGCCGCGATCGTGGACGCGGCCCGGTCGTATGCGGGGTGCTGACATGAGCGCCACCCAACTGATCAACCCGGCGACCGAGGAAGTGCTGCGCTCGGTCGAGCACGTCGACGCCGCGGCCGTCGACGACGCGGTGGCCCGGGCCCGGGCGGCGCAGCGGCGGTGGGCGCGGCGGTCACCGGCCGAACGGGCGGCCGGCCTAAGGGCTTTCGCCGCCGCCGTCGACACCCATGTCGACGAGCTGGCGGCCCTCGAGGTCGCCAACGCGGGGCATCCCGTCGCCTCGGCCGAGTGGGAGGCCGGCCACGTCCGCGACGTGCTGACCTACTACGCCGCCAGCCCGGAACGATTGTCCGGCAAGCAAATTCCGGTGGCCGGCGGCCTGGACGTCACCTTCAACGAGCCGCTGGGTGTGGTCGGGGTGATCACCCCGTGGAACTTCCCGATGCCCATCGCCTCCTGGGGCTTCGCGCCGGCCCTGGCCGCCGGCAACGCCGTGCTGATCAAGCCCGCCGAGGCGACGCCGCTGACCACGATCCGGCTCGGCGAGCTGGCGGCGGAGGCCGGCCTGGACGAAGGCCTGCTCCAGGTGTTGCCCGGGCCGGGCGCGGTGGTCGGGGAGCGGTTCGTCACGCACCCCGACATCGCCAAGATCGTGTTCACCGGCTCGACCGAAGTCGGCAAAAGGGTGCTGGCCGGCGCGGCCGCCCGGGTGAAGCGGGTGACCCTGGAGCTGGGCGGCAAGAGCGCCAACATCGTGTTCGCCGACTGCGATCTGGAGCGGGCCGCCGCCACCGCGCCGGCCGGCGTCTTCGACAATGCCGGGCAGGACTGCTGCGCCCGCAGCCGGATCCTGGTGCAGCGCAGCGTGTATGACCGCTTCATGGAGCTGCTCGAACCCGCGGTCAAGGGCGTCGTCGTCGGCGATCCCGCGTCCCGGGACACCGAGATGGGCCCGCTGGTGTCGGCCGCGCACCGCGCCAAGGTGGCCTCCTACGTGCCCGACGGCGCGCCGGTCGCGTTTCGCGGCACCGCGCCGAGCGGGCGCGGATTCTGGTTCCCGCCAACGGTTCTGACCCCGCAGCGCACCGACCGCAGCGTCACCGAGGAGATCTTCGGCCCGGTGGTCACCGTGCTGGCCTTCGACGACGAGCAGGACGCCGTCGCGCTGGCCAACGACACCGCCTACGGCCTGTCCGGATCGATCTGGACGCGCGATCTGTCGCGTGCCCTGCGCGTGTCTCGCGCGGTCGAATCCGGCAATCTGTCGGTGAATTCGCACTCATCGGTCCGGTACAACACCCCGTTCGGTGGGTTCAAGCAGTCGGGCCTGGGCCGCGAGCTGGGCCCGGATGCGCCGTTGGGATTCACCGAGACCAAGAACGTCTTCATCGCGATCGGAGAGGATTAGGCGGTGGCGGTCGATCTCACCCAACGGTTGGCGGGCCGGGTCGCCGTCGTCACCGGCGCCGGCGGCGGCATCGGGTTGGCGTCGGCGCGGCGCATGCGTGCCGAAGGCGCCACCATCGTGGTCGCCGACGTCGACGGCGACGCGGGCGCCGCCGCGGCCGACGAGCTGTCCGGCCTGTTCGTGCCCACCGACGTCGCCGACGAGGACGCGGTCAACGCGTTGTTCGATACCGCGGCCCAGGCCTACGGCCGCGTCGACATCGCGTTCAACAACGCCGGCATCTCGCCGCCCGATGACGACCTCATCGAGAACACCGAACTGCCCGCCTGGCAACGCGTCCAGGACGTCAACCTGAAGTCGGTGTACCTCTGCTGCCGGGCGGCGTTGCGGCACATGGTCCCCGCGCGGCGGGGCTCGATCATCAACACGGCGTCGTTCGTCGCCGTCCTGGGGTCGGCGACGTCGCAAATCTCCTACACCGCCTCCAAGGGCGGCGTGCTGGCCATGTCGCGGGAACTGGGGGTGCAGTTCGCCCGGCAGGGCATCCGGGTGAACGCCCTGTGCCCGGGGCCGGTCAACACCCCACTGCTGCAAGAGCTTTTCGCCAAGGACCCCGAACGGGCCGCGCGCCGGCTGGTGCACGTGCCGGTGGGCCGCTTCGCCGACCCCGGCGAAATCGCTGCCGCGGTCGCGTTTTTGGCGAGCGACGACGCGTCGTTCATCACGGCGTCGACGTTCCTGGTCGACGGCGGCATCAGCTCGGCCTACGTGACCCCGCTCTAGCCGCCGTATTCGCCGGCCGGATGCCGCACCGGCCGTGACCACGCGCGCGTGTTCGCCCGCCGGTCCCCGCGCAACGCCTGGGCGTCGGGTGCGGCCGTGGCCCAGGTGCGCGGCACCGACAGCGCGCCGAGCGATATCCCGCGGCCGAGGCGCGCGCTGACCCCGTTGGCGGCGGCCGGTTTGGGGAAAAGTGTTCGCAGCGCCGCCGCCTTGTTCATCGAATTCAGGTGGCCGATCGCGAAATCCGACGGCGCGGTCAGCGAATTGAGCTTCGACAGCGACGGTGTCACCGAGGCAAGGGACGCCTCGAACGTGGTCTGCGTTGCCGACGACAGGTGCTTGAGGGCACCCGGAATGGCCGACATCACTTGGCGGGCGGCCGATACGACCTCGGGCGCCGCCTTCAACGGCCAGGTGTCTGCGGGTGCACCGGCATCGGCGGGCGGCGGGGCGAACGGGGTCATCGTCACCGCGTTGGCGGCGGCGCAGGCGTAGGCGTACATGGCACCGGCGTTGCGCGCCCACATGGCGTCGTATTCGGTGTCGACGTCCGCGATCGCCGCGCTGTGCTGGCCCAGACAGTTCGCCGACACCAGCGCCGTGCGGCGCGTGCGGTTGCCGGCGATCGCCGGTGGGGGCACCGTCGCCGCGAACGCCGCCTCGTGCGCCCCGGCCGCCGCACCGAGCTGGACGGCCGCCTCCTGGCTTCGTGCGGCGTTGGCGTCCAGCCAGTCGGTGTAGAGCGCGGCGGCGTCGCGCAGCGCCGAGGGCGTGCCCTCCCATTGCGCCGCCAGCTTCGCGGTCACCGCCCGGTAGTCGGCCGCCGCGGTGCACAGCCACGCGGCGAGTTTGTCCCACGCCGCGGCGGCCGCGACCATCGACCCCGCGCCGGGACCCGAATACATCAGCCCGGAGTTGATCTCCGGCGGGAGCGTCGCGAAATCCATCACAGCCTCCGCCGGGGGAGGGCGGTGTGGTTGGTGCTCGAAAACATGGGGGCGTCCTTCACGAGATAGGCACGGGGGTGACAAGCCCTTTCGCGCGAATGCGCGGCGTGCGGCGATCAGACGCGGGCGATGCAGAGCCGGGTCAAGGTATCTCGGTCGGCGGGAATGGTTGCGGGAGAACGGGATTGGGTGTCGTCGGGCGGGACCCGCGCCGGGCCGAACATCGTCGGCGCCGGCGACAGGGCCGAGTGGGCTGACCAACGGTTCCAGGACTGGGGCCGTTCCTTCGTCATCCACATGCTGTGGAACGGCTTCTTGGTGGTGTTGTTGGCCGGCGCCGGCGACTGCGCCGCGGCCAGCGCCGGGCGGGCGACGGCCGCGTCGCGGCCCCGCGGGAGCGCGTGCGCGCCGGCCCCCGGGGTGGCGCCGGACCAGGCGGCCGGCTCCGGCAGGGTCGCCGCGGCGAACTGGGGCCGCAGCGACGAACCCGCGATCAGGGCGACGAACACACCCAGCGCTGCGACGATCGCGGTGGCGAGCTGCCACCGCCGAGTTTCACCGCCGCCCCGGAACAACACAGTGGGCCGAATGTACAACGTCAATCGTGGTAAACCGGTCGGAACGAGCTGTGAAGTCGGTCCGAATCCACGGTCGGTGCAGCTAGGGGCGGAAAACGATGAGCGGGATCGCCATCTCGGCCGGGCTGGCTCCGCCGTGGAAACCGATCAGGCGGGACGCTTCTGGGGGCTCGTGCGCGCTGGCCAGCACCGCCGTGTCGCCCGAGCAGACGACCACCACGTCGCCGAGCCGCTCCAGGTGCGCCGCGGCGACCGGCCCGAACATCCCGGTGTTCACCGCCTGCTCGCGGCTGTACACGGTGGCCCGGGCGCCCAGGACCTCGGCCCATGCGGCCTGCACATCGGGCCCGGCGCCCGGTTCGGTATGCAGGTAGCGGACCCGAGGCTCGCCGGCGACCACCCGGACGCCCTGAACCAACCGCGGATCGGCGTCCAGGTCGATACGGGCCTCCGGCGGGACGTTGAGGCCCCCGTGGTCGGCGGTCACCAGCAGCGCCGCGTTCGGCGGCAGCGCCTCGAGCAGGCGCGAGAGGAGCGCGTCGACGCTGGCCGCCGCCGCATGCCACTGCTCGGAGCTGACGCCGAAGACGTGCGCCGCGGTGTCGAGCTCGGCGGTGTAGCCGTAGACCAGCCCGGGCGCCGAAAGCAGGTCGTCGATCACCAGCCGCGCGTAGTCGTCGGCGGGGCCGGCGGGGCGGAATTCCGCGCCGCGGTAGGCGGCCCCGGTCAGCCCGCTGCCGAGGAACAGCGCCGGCAGCACCGCGCGGGCGCTGATGCCGGCGTCTTTGAGCCGCTGGAACCAGGTCGGCACCGGCTGCCAGACGGCCGGGGATGGGTCGTCGCGCCACCGGACGTGGTTGAGCACCGTCTCGGTGCCCGGCACCCGCAGGGTGAAGCCCAGCACGCCGTGCTCGCCGGGCGCCGCGCCGGTGCCCAGGGACACCAGGCTGGTCGGCGTGGTCGACGGGAAGGTGCACTCGAGCTGGGTCAGCCGGCCGGTGGCGCCGGCCAGCGCGGAGGCCAGCAGCGGCGCGCCGCCGGCCAGCCGCGGAAGCAGGTGCCAGCCCAACCCGTCCACCAGCACGACGAGCACCCGGTCGATCCGATCGGAGCCGGCCCGGTCGGTCACCGCCAGCGTGTCGACCGCGCCCGGAACGCCGAGCAGGGCGGCCGCGGCGGGCAGCACGTCGCGCAGGGAACCGGGCACCGGGCCAGTCTGACGTCGAAGCTAGACGCGCGCCAGTCGATGGTCGGTCACCGGCGATTGCCGGTTCGTGCTGTCGGCCAGCGAGCACAGCTGGCGGCGGTGGTCGTCATCGCGTCGCCTCCTCCCGCGCCGTCAGCACCGAGACCGCGGCCCGGCCCAGCGCGGGTCCGCCGTCGTTCGGCGGCGCGGTGCGGTGGGTGAGAACCTCAAAACCGTTGCGCTGCAATATGTCACGGCAGGCACACGTCAGCAGAGTGTTCCGGAACACTCCGCCGGTGAGGCCCACCAACCTGGTCGTGCCGGCCACCCGCGCGACCACGTCGGCGACCGCGTCGGCGACGGCGTGGTGGAAGACCGCGGCCAGCACCGCGCGCGGTGTCCCGGCGTACAGCGCCGCGACCATCGTCTGCACCATCGGCACCGGATCGATCACCCCGTCAGGGCGCACCGCCAGCGGCAACGACGGACGTGGCCGCCCGGGATCGTGGTCGGCCGGCTCCGCCAGCGCCTCGAGCTCGATGGCGGCTTGCCCCTCGTAGTCGAGACGGTGCCGCACCCCGAGCAGGGAGGCGACCGCGTCGAACAGCCGTCCCATGCTCGAGCACGGCACACAGCCCGTCCCGGTCTCCAGTTGCGAACGGACCAGGCGCAGTTCGTCGTCGGTCGCGGCGGCGACGGGCGCCAGATCCGGAGTCCAGTCGATGTCGGCCGCCCAGAGCTGGGACAGCGCCGTCCGCCACGGATTGCGCACCGCTGCATTGCCACCCGGCAGCGGCACCGGCAACAGGTGGCCGGCCCGGACGAAACGGTGGCTCCGGGCATCCAGCGTCAAAATCTCACCGCCCCAGATCGTTTCGTCGCAGCCGTAACCGGTGCCGTCGAAAAAGACCCCGACGATGGGTTCGCCGATGCGCCCGTGTTCGGCCAGCAGCGACACCACGTGGGCGTCGTGGTGCTGAACCAGATCCAGCGGTATGCCCAGACACATGATTCAGCACCTGTCTTCGGCCGCGAACAATGGCGATCCGTGCAACGCCGCGACGATCTCTTCGACCGCCCGCGCCGCCCGGGGGACGGCCTTGGCGACGGGTTCGGTCAGCCCGATGCCCTCGTGGACGCTGCCCGCCTCGCACCCGACGACCACGGTGTAGGGCGGACGGCCGCCCAGCGCCCGCAGGCTGGCGAAGACCGCGGCCGGGTCCATGCTGTGACCATCCAGACCGACTGTCCGCGACGGTGATTCGTGATCGGCCTGAAAGACGTGCAACGTGCCGGGATGGCCGCGGCTGGGTACGGCGTCGACGAGGACCAGCGTGTCCCACTCCTCGAGCAGGTCATAGGCCAGGTGCATCCCTCTGATTCCGTAGTCGATGACCTGGACTGTCGGATCATCCTGCGGCAGTTCGGCATTGCGGACCACTTCCGAGCCGAACCCGTCGTCCCCCAGGAAGATGTTGCCGATCCCGGCTACCAGGATGCGCGCTGTCATGCCGGCACCCGGGTCGGCCGGCCGGGATCGTCCACCTCGCGCCACTGCGCTTGTCTTGCTGAAGTTTCCGTCGGCTGCACCGGGCGATCCGCCATGGCGTCACCCCCGACGGGTGACTGTGTCGGCGCTTGCGGTCTGTCCAGGGACTTGCCTTCCATTCCAGTCTCTTCGGGTCGCGCTGATGGGCATTCGTCGGTGCGCGCGAAAGGGAGCGCCGACCCGGTAGCTGACCTACCGGGCGCGGCGCGTTCGGATGGTGAGTTGGTTGCCGTGATGGCGCCACGACGGTTGTGTGTCGACGATGCGTTCCGTGATACCCCTCGAACTTCGAATCACGGTTTCGTGCAAACGCGACGCGGCGCCCGAGACCTTGCCGCGCAGAGCATGGGTCAACGGTTGTGCTGTCTTGACTGCTGCTTCCGTTGGCATGCTGCAGCTTTCCGGAGCCGGGCCGGGGCTCCTGCGCCGCCGGAGTCGACCGTCGGCCCACTTGCGCGGCGCTGTTTTTTGGGTCTACTCCCGCTGCCGGGCGTTGTCAACGCTTCGCGCCGCGCACGCCCGTCCCCGGTGACCCGCTAGGTCGCGGACTCGGCCCCCAGATCGGCGGGGCCCCACTTCTCTTCGATGCGGCCGTAGCGCCAGACGAGCAGGGCCACCGCCCACGTGACGACGAACATGCCGACGACGATGTAGCCCACCGTGTTGAGGTCGAGCCCGCCGATCCAGTTCCAGAACGCGCCCCGCCAACCGAATTGGTCGGCGAACAGGACGAGCAGTTCGACGCTCCCGATCAGCAGGGCGACCGCCACCGACAGCGCGGTGATGGTGATGTTGTAGTAGATCTTGCGCACCGGATTGGAAAAGGCCCACCCGTAGGCGAAATTCATGAACGAGCCGTCGATGGTGTCCAGCAGGCACATGCCCGCGGTGAACAGCACCGGCAGGCACACGATGGCGTACCACGGCAGCCCGGCCGCGGCGCTGGTGCCGGCCAGCACCAGCAGCGCGATCTCGGTGGCGGTGTCGAAACCCAGCCCGAACAGCAACCCGATCGGATAGCAGTGCCACGACTTGGTGATCGACTTGGTGAACCGGCCGAGGAGCCGGTTCACCAGTCCGCGGCTCTGCAATTGCCGCTCGAGTTCGGCCCCGTCGGTGTCGGGATCGTATTCGCCGCGGCGCAACCGCGCGAAGACGCGCAGGATGCCGACCAGGACGATGACGTTGAGAAGGGCGATGGCGTACAGGAACACGCCGGAGACGCTGGTGCCGATCAACCCGGTGTAGTGGTGCAGCGTCGAGGAGTCGTCCTCGACCGGCCCGACGACCGTCTTCACCCCGCACGCCAGCAACAGCGCCAGCCCGAACACCACCGTGGAGTGGCCCAGCGAAAAGAAGAAGCCGACGGCCAGCGGACGCTGCCCATCGTTCATCAGCTTGCGGGTGGTGTTGTCGATGGCGGCGATGTGGTCGGCGTCGAAGGCGTGCCGCATGCCCAGGGTATAGGCCGTCAATCCGATGCCGACACCAAAAGCTTTGCCGCCCAAGCTGTATTGGGCCGGAGCCACCAAGAGCACCAGGGTGAGCCAGCCGAGCAGGTGCAGCGCGAGGATGACCGCCAGCATCGAGGCCAGGCGCCACCACTCCGCGCGAGTCAGCGAGCCGAGCAGCCTGGTGGTCCGTGACGGCCGCCAGTCGATCTCGGTGCTGGCCACTGGGGTCCTTCCGGCGCATCCGTGCGGTATCGGGCAGAGAACAACCGGCACGACTGTAAGTACCGCGCCGCGCCAGTTGCAAGTGAATCGCAGAATCGTGACCCTCGATCGCGTCGAAGGCTGGCGATCCCGGCGCCGCGGCGTGACACTGAACCGGTGACGCCCAAGCCGCCATTACTCGATGCCTCGGTCACCGAGCGGATCGGCGATCTGCTGCGCGCCCGCGGGCTGCGGCGGATGGCGTCGCGGATCCAGGTGCTGGCGGTGCTCGAACCCGTCAACGGGCACCTGTCGGTGGCCGAGATCGACCGGCGCATGCGTGAATGTCTGCCCCCTGGAGCCCAGGCGCCCGACGTGGCCACCGTCTACCGCACGGTGACCACCCTGGTCGATCAGGGGGTGCTGCACGCGCTGACCGTCGACGGGGGCGTCACGACCTACGGGATGGCCACCGCGCCCCACCACCACGCGGTATGTACGAAGTGCGGCACGATCATCGAGGTGCCCGCCCGCCGGCTGAGCCTGGCGCTCGAGCATGCGATCGCGGGCAGTTCCTTCGCGCTGTCGGAGGCGGCGGGACTGACGCTGCACGGCGTGTGTCCCCAGTGCCAAAACGACGAACCCCCCGCCCGGGCGCGCCGCCGCTGAGGTCAGTGCAGACCCAGGAGCGCGTTCTCCACCACCTCGGGCAGCGCCGGGTGGATCCAGTACTGCCCGCGGGCCATCTGCGGCGCGGTCAACCCGAAGCTCATCGCCTGGATCAACGGCTGGATGATCGACGAAGCCTGATGGCCCATGATGTGCGCGCCCAGCAGGCGGCCGGTGCCGCGCTCGGCGACGAGCTTGACGATCCCGGTGGTGTCCTCCGACGCCCAGCCGTAGGCGACGTCGCCGTAGTCCTGGATCTTCACCGAGACCTTGAAACCTTTTGCGAGGGCCTCGTTTTCGGTCAGCCCCACCGAGGCGACCTGCGGATCGGTGAACACCGCCGCGGGCACGTAGCGATGGTCGGTGACGGCCATCGCCTCGGTATCGTCCCAGTCGCAGAACAGGTTGTGCTGCACGACGCGCGCCTCGTGGTTGGCCACGTGCTTGAGCTCATACGGCGACGAGACGTCGCCGAGCGCGAAAACCCCACGCGCCGTGGTCCGCTGGTACTGATCCACGGCCACCAGGCCGTCCTCGACGGCGACGCCGGCCTGCTCGAGGTCGAGCTGATCGGCGTTGGACACCCGGCCGGTCGCCACCAGCAGCGCGTCGGCGCGCACGGTGCGACCGTCGTCGAGTTGCACCGCTACGCCCGAACCTTGGTTTTCGGCGCCCACGACGTTGCGGTGGGTGTGCAGCTCCCATTTGCTCGCCGCGATGCGGGTGAAGCGCTCGCCGATGACGTCGTCGAGATGCCGCAGCAATGTGGAGCCCCGGACCACCAGCGTGACGCGCGAGCCCAGCGAGGAAAAGATGTGGGCGAATTCGGCCGCGACGAAACCGCCCCCCACGATCAACAGATGCTCCGGCAGTGCGGGGATTCGCATGATCGTGTCGCTGGTGTGGTACGTCGCGCCGCACTCGAGGATCGCCGGCGGCACCACGGCCCGCGCGCCGGCCGCGATCACCACCTGGTCGGCCGTGAACTCGTCGCCGGCGTCGGTGCGCAACAGGTAGCGCCCGTCGGCCTGGACCCGACCGAACCGGGTGTGCTGTTTGTACACGTCGATATTGGGCGCGGAATTCCGATAATCCTCACCGCTGACCCCGATCGGATCGATGCGCCCGAAGACGCGCGAGACGATGTCGTCCCAGCGCACCCGCTCGATGCGCGCGTCGATGCCGAAGCGCGCCGCCTCCCGGATCGTCTGGGCGATTTCGGCGGCGTAGACGAACATCTTGGTCGGGATGCACCCGACGTTCAGGCAGGTGCCGCCGAAGGTGCCCTGCTCGCAGATCGCCACCCGTTTGTCGGCGAAGCGGTCATCGAGAATGCTGTTGCCCGAACCGGTTCCGATGATCGCGATGTCGTAGGTCTCCACCGTCACCCCCTTCCGAACGACGCCGGGGCGTCGTTGTTGCTGGTGGGCAGGAACTCGTCCAGCCAGAGATCCAATTCCCGGTAGGCGACGTCGCGCGGTCCCTCCAGCGACAAGAACACGTCGTGTTTGGCATCGACCACCGGAACGATGATGCTGCGGTTCCCGATACAGCCTGCCCACCTGGCGATCTGGGTGACGTCGAGAACGGCGTCGCCGCACCGCATGGACGCCGGGTCCGCGGTTTCCGGCACGCTGTGGTCCGAGCGTAGGATCAGGTTCGGCACGCCGACGTCGAGGCCGCGGTGCAGCCGCGCCTGGCCGCGGCGGACGGCGTTAAGCCAACCGAACGTGATCGGGAAGCCGCCCACGGGTTTCCACTGCAGGTTGTAGTCGAATTGCCCGCCGTAGTCGCGGTGCAACGTGGTGCCGTAGCCGCCCTCGCCCGGTGACCGGGCCACCGCCTTGGACCGCACCCGCGACAGACCCGCGATCAGGGCCACGGTCGCCGAACGCCGCAGAATAGCCGGGCCGGGCAGCTCCAAGAACGGGCTGTTGAGCACCAGTCCGCCAATGTTGGCGTGCGCGGCCGGGTTGTGCCGGCGCAACCGGTCCAGCCACAAGGACACGATGAGCCCGCCCGCGGAATGCCCGTACACCAACACTTCGCGGGCCTGCGCGCTCACGGCGCCCAGGGCGTGCTCGAGTTCGGCGTCGTAGTTGGCGAGGTCGGTGACGAAGTGCGGTGTCTGGCCGTCGCGCCGCGACCGGCCGCACTTGTGAAGGTCCAGCGCGTAGAAGGCGAAGCCGCGGGCGGCGAAGTGGTCGGCCAGCTCGGTGTGGAAGAAGTAATCGGTGTAGCCGTGCACCGCCAGCACCGCGCGCATCGCCGGGCCCGTCTGGCCGTCCGCCTGTGCCGGCCCGCGCCGGATCAGGGTCGCGACGATGTCGCCCTCACCGGCGGGATCGCAGCCGAGCGCGATGGTGCGCTGCCAATATCCGGGTAGGACATCGGGCACCCAGCCAGTCACGAGGCAAGCTTAGCTTTTGCTGGGCACGGGGAGCCGCACGTCGTCCGCGGCCACTTTGCCTCGGGATAACCTGGGGATCGGCCCAATCGAGGGAAGGACCAGCAAGCCGGTGTCATCGCTAGCCACAACCGCGCGGACGGACGTCGTGCTGGTGGGCGCGGGCATCATGAGCGCGACGCTGGGCGCGTTGCTGCGCCGGCTGCAACCGGAGTGGTCGCTGACCTTCGTCGAGCGTCTCGACGCCGTCGCGGCCGAAAGCAGCAGCCCCTGGAACAACGCCGGCACCGGGCATTCGGCGCTGTGCGAGCTGAACTACACCCCGCAGCGCCCCGACGGCTCGATCGACATCAGCAAAGCGGTGAGCATCAACGAGCAGTTCCAGGTGACCCGCCAGTTCTGGGCTTACGCCGTCGAGAACGGCATCCTGACCGATCGGCGCTTTTTGACCCGGATCCCGCACGCGAGTTTCGTGCGTGGGGCGCAGGGCGCCGACTATCTGCGGCGACGCAGGGACGCTCTGGCCGCCAACCCGCTGTTCGCCGGCATCGAATTGATCGAGGACACCGGTGAGTTCGCGCGCCGGCTGCCGTTCATGGCCGCCAAACGCGACTTCTCCACGCCGACCGCGCTGAACTGGGCCGCTCACGGCACCGATGTCGACTTCGGCGCGCTGTCGCGCCAGCTGGTCGGGTTCTGTGTCCGGGGCGGCGCGACGGCCCTGTTCGGCCACGAGGTCCGCAACCTGACCCGCGCGTCCGACGGCGGCTGGACGCTGTCCATCCGCAATCGTCGCACCGGCGAAAAGCGCCGCCATCACGCCAAATTCGTGTTCGTCGGGGCCGGCGGTGACGCACTGCCGCTGCTGCAGAAGTCCGGCATCGGCGAGGTCAAGGGCTTCGCGGGATTCCCGATCGGCGGCCGATTCCTGCGCGCCGACAACCCGGCGCTCACCACCGCGCACCGGGCCAAGGTGTACGGGGCGCCCGCGCCCGGGGCCCCGCCCCTGGGGGCGCTGCATCTGGACCTGCGCTACGTCAACGGCAAGCCGTGGCTGGTGTTCGGCCCGTACGCCGGCTGGTCACCGAAGTTCTTGAAACACGGGCACTTCACCGACCTGCCCCGCTCGGTGAAGCCCCACAACCTGGCCTCATTGCTCGGTGTCGGCGCCAGCCAGCTGACGCTCGTTCGGTACCTGCTCGGCCAACTGCGACTCTCCGAACCGGACCGGCTGCGCATGCTGCGCGAATTCGCCCCCACCGCAGCGGATTCCGACTGGGAGCTGACGGTGGCCGGTCAGCGCGTGCAGGTGATCCGGCGCGACAAGCGCAAGGGCGGCGTGCTCGACTTCGACACCACGGTGGTCGGTGCCGCCGACGGCACCATCGCGGGTCTGCTCGGCGGCTCGCCCGGGGCGTCGACCGCGGTGCCGATCATGCTCGACGTTTTGCAGCGGTGCTTTGCCAACCGCTTTCAGTCGTGGCTGCCCGCGCTCAAGGAGATGGTTCCGTCGCTGGGTGCGTCGCTGTCGGATGAGCCGGCGCTCTACGACGAGGTCTTTTCGTGGGGGACAAAGGTATTGGGGTTGGATGTCAATGACTGAAGCGTTGCGGCGGATCTGGGCCAAAGACCTTGATGCCCAGACACTTTACGAGCTACTCAAGTTGAGGGTGGAGGTGTTCGTCGTCGAGCAGGCGATCCCGTACCCGGAATTGGACGGCCGTGACCTCCTCGCCGAAACCCGCCACTTCTGGCTGGAGAGGGCCGACGGCGAGGTGATCTGTACGCTGCGCCTGATGGAGGAGCACGCCGGAGGCGAGAAGGCGTTCCGCATCGGGCGGCTGTGCACCAAGCGCAGCGCCCGCGGGCAGGGCCACACCACCCGGCTGCTGCGCGCGGCCCTGGCCGAGGTGGGTGACTACCCATGCCGGATCAACGCCCAGACCTATTTGGCCGACATGTACGCCCAGCACGGATTTGTGCGCGACGGCGACGATTTCCTCGACGACGGTGTCCCGCACGTGCCCATACTGCGGCCCGCCTCCGGTCCGGCGGCCAAGCCGTGAGGCCCTACCCGTTCAGCGCCATCGTCGGGCACGACCAGCTGCGGCTTGCCCTGCTGTTGTGCGCCGTGCGCCCCGAGATCGGCGGCGCGCTCATCCGCGGCGAAAAGGGCACCGCCAAGTCGACGGCCGTGCGCGGCCTGGCGGCGTTGCTGTCCGCGGCGACCGGCAGCGATTCCGGCCTGGTCGAAATGCCGCTCGGGGCAACCGAAGACAGGGTGATCGGCTCGCTGGATCTGCAGCGCGTGCTGCGCGACGGCGAGCACGCGTTTTCGCCGGGCCTGCTGGCCCGCGCGCACGGCGGCGTGCTCTACGTCGACGAGGTCAACCTGCTGCACGATCATCTGGTCGATGTGCTGCTCGACGCCGCGGCGATGGGGCGGGTACACATCGAACGCGACGGCATCTCGCATTCGCATGAGGCGCGGTTCGTGTTGATCGGCACCATGAATCCCGAAGAGGGCGAGCTGCGTCCGCAACTGTTGGACCGGTTCGGGCTCACCGTCGACGTGCACGCCTCCCGCGACGTCGACGTCCGGGTGCAGGTCATTCGGCAGCGAATGGCTTACGAGGCCGACCCGGACGGTTTCGCCGAGCGCTACGCCGCCGCCGATGCCGAGCTGGCCCGGCGCATCGCCGAGGCCCGCGCGCTCGTCGACGATGTGGTGTTGCCCGACAACGAGTTACGGCGTATCGCGGCGCTGTGCGCGGCGTTCGACGTCGACGGCATGCGCGCTGACCTGGTGGTGGCCCGCACCGCCGTCGCCCACGCCGCCTGGCGCGGGGCGCACACCGTCGAGGAACAGGACATCCGGGTCGCCGCCGAGCTGGCGCTGCCGCATCGGCGCCGCCGCGATCCCTTCGACGATCCGGGTATCGACCGCGACCAGCTGGACGAAGCCCTGGCGCAGGCCGGCACCGACCCGGACCCCGAGCCCGACCCGCCCGGCGGGGGTCAATCGGCGGACGCCGAACCCGATGGGCCACAACGGGACTCGGGGGAGAGCCCTGCGGCGGCGCCGAAGACCAAGCCCAGCGCGCCGCCGTCGAAAACCTTCCGCACCCGCGCGCTGCGCGTTCCGGGTGTCGGAGAGGGCGCGCCCGGGCGGCGATCACGCGCGCGCAACGCCAGCGGCAGCGTCGTCGCCGCCACCGACGGGGACGACACCAGTTGCGGCGGGCACGGCCTGCACCTGTTCGCCACGCTGCTCTCGGCCGCCGAGCGCGCCGGAGCGGGCCCGCTGCGGCCACAGCCCGACGACGTGCGGCGCGCCGTGCGCGAGGGACGCGAAGGCAACCTGGTGATCTTCGTCGTGGACGCCTCGGGCTCGATGGCCGCACGCGACCGCATGGCGGCGGTCAGCGGCGCCACGCTGTCGCTGCTGCGCGACGCCTATCAGCGCCGCGACAAGGTCGCCGTGATCACCTTCCGGCACCAGGAGGCGCGGTTGCTGTTGCCGCCCACCACCTCGGCGCACATCGCCGGCCGCCGCCTGGCCCGGTTCGACACCGGCGGCAAGACCCCGCTGGCCGAAGGCCTGCTGGCCGCGCGCGAACTGATCGTGCGGGAGAAGGCCCGTGACCGGGCCCGCCGCGCGCTGGTGGTGGTGCTCACCGACGGCCGGGCCACCGCCGGGCCCGATCCGTTGGGCCGCACCCGATCCGCGGCGGCCCGGCTCGTCGCCGAAGGCGCCGCGGCGGTGGTCGTCGATTGCGAAACGTCGTTCGTGCGGCTCGGCTTGGCCGAGCAGCTGGCCCGCCAGCTCGGCGCCCCGGCCGTCCGGCTGGAGCAGTTGCACGCGGACTCGTTGACGCGTGCGGTGCGCGACGTGGCATGAGAAAGGTAACCCGTTATGCCGCAAGGAGTTCCGCTCCAAGTCCCCGATGACGGCCTGACCACCCGGTCGCGACGACACACGCCGGTGCTGGCGGTGCACACCGGCGCCGGCAAGGGAAAGTCGACGGCGGCGTTCGGTATGGCGTTGCGGGCCTGGAACGCCGGGCTTTCCGTTGCGGTGTTCCAGTTCGTCAAGAGCGCCAAGTGGAAGGTGGGCGAAGAGGCGGCTTTCGCCGCACTCGGCGACGTGCACGAGCAACACCAGGCCGGCGCACCCGTCGAGTGGCACAAGATGGGTGCGGGCTGGTCCTGGACGCGCAAGGCGGGCAGCGACATCGACCACGCGGCGGCCGCGGCCGACGGCTGGGCCGAGGTCGCGCGCCGGCTGGCCGCCCAGCGTCACGACTTCTACGTGCTGGACGAGTTCACCTACCCGCTGAAGTGGGGCTGGGTGGACGTCGACGAGGTGGTCGAGGTGCTGTCGGCCCGGCCCGGCCATCAGCATGTCGTGATCACCGGACGCGATGCCCCACAGCGGTTGATCGACGCGGCCGACCTGGTCACCGAGATGACCAAGGTCAAGCATCCGATGGACGCCGGGCGCAAGGGGCAGAAGGGCATCGAGTGGTGAGAGTTCCCGCCGTGGTCATCGCCGCTCCCGCCTCCGGCAGCGGAAAGACCACCGTGGCAACGGGTTTGATCGGCGCCCTGCGACAGGCGGGTCACACCGTCGCGCCGTTCAAGGTGGGCCCGGACTTCATCGACCCCGGCTATCACGGCCTCGCCGCCGGCCGGCCGGGCCGCAACCTCGACCCGGTGCTGGTCGGGGAGGACCTCGTCGGCCCGCTGTACGCGCATGGCGCCGCCGGCGCGGACATCGCCGTGATCGAGGGCGTGATGGGGCTGTTCGACGGGCGGATCGGGCCGTCCGCCGCCACCCCCGCCGCGGGATCCACCGCCCACGTCGCCGGCCTGCTGGGCGCGCCCGTCGTCCTGGTCATCGACGCGCGCGGTCAAAGCCAGAGCATCGCCGCACTGCTGCATGGCTTTTCGACGTTCGACACCGCCACCCGGGTCGCCGGCGTGATCCTGAACCGGGTCGGCTCGCCCCGGCACGAGCAGGTGCTGCGGCAGGCATGCGAGCAGGCCGGTGTCCCGGTGCTGGGCGCCATCGGGCGCGCTGCCGAATTGGAGCTGCCCACCAGGTATTTGGGGTTGGTCACCGCCGTGGAGTACGGGCGCCGGGCCCGCCACGCGGTAGACGCGATGACCGCCCTGGTCGCCCGCCACGTCGACCTGGCGGCCGTGATCGCGGTCGCGCGAGCCCCGGCGGCGCAGCGACCGTGGGATCCGGCGGCCGCGGTGGGGGAGGCGGCGCGGCGGGGCGGCGAGCGTGCCACCGTCGCCGTGGCGGCCGGGAAGGCCTTCAGCTTCGGCTACGCCGAGCACGCGGAGCTGCTGGCGGCCGCCGGCGCGGACGTCGTCGACTTCGATCCGCTCGGTGACGCGTTGCCCGACGGCAGCGATGCGGTGTTGTTGCCCGGCGGTTTTCCCGAACAGTTCACCGCCGAACTCTCGGCCAACGAGGTCGTGCGCCGGCAGATCAAGGAGCTGGCCGCCGCGGGGGCACCCGTCCACGCTGAGTGCGCCGGGCTGATCTACCTGGCCGCCGAGCTCGACGGCCACCCGATGTGCGGCGTGCTCGCCGGGCAGGCCCGCTTCACTCCGCACCTGACGCTGGCCTACCGCGATGCCGTCGCCGTGGCGGACTCCCCGCTGTACACCGCGGGCCAGCGGGCCGTCGGGCACGAATTCCACCGCACCACAGTCACATTCAGCGACAGCTATCAGCCGGCATGGATGTACCGGTCCCATGACGCCGACCCTGCGGGCGGGGCCGTGCGCGACGGCGTCGTGCACGCCGGCGTGCACGCGTCGTACCTGCACACCCATCCGGCCGCCGCGCCGGAGGCGGTGGCGCGCTTCGTCGCACACGCCGCCGCCCGGCGGGCCGGTTCGCGGGCGTAACCCCACGGCGAAAAAGTGCGGCAAAAATCGCCGCCCGGTTACGCGCGCGGTGCCAGGGCCACCAACCACTAGGCTTGCCGCGTGACTGAGAGCGCCTACCTCGTTGGGCTGCGGCTGGCCGGCAAGAAGGTCGTCGTCGTCGGCGGCGGCACCGTCGCCCAGCGCCGGCTGCCGTTGCTCATCGCCAGCGGCGCCGACGTCCACGTCATCTCCCGCAGCGCCACCCGGTCGGTCGAGGCGATGACCGGAATCACCCTGGCGTTGCGCGAATACCGCAACGGCGACCTCGAGGGAGCCTGGTACGCGATCGCGGCCACCGACGACCCGCGCGTGAACGAGGCCGTGGTCGCCGAGGCCGACAGCCGCCAGATCTTCTGCGTGCGGGCGGACGTCGCCGTCGAGGGGACCGCGGTCACCCCAGCGACTTTCAGCTATGCGGGGTTGTCCGTCGGTGTCCTGGCCGGCGGCGAGCACCGACGCTCGGCGGCGATCCGCTCGGCCATCCGGGAGGCCCTGCAGACCGGCGTCATCACCCCCGAGGGCCCGGTGAGCTCCGACGCCGTCACGGGCACCGTGGCGCTGATCGGCGGCGGTCCCGGCGACCCCGAACTGATCACCGTGCGCGGCCGCCGGCTGCTCGCCCAGGCCGACGTCGTGGTCGCCGATCGCCTCGCCCCGCCGGAACTGCTCGCCGAGCTGCCTCCCCACGTGGAAGTCATCGACGCCGCCAAGATCCCGTACGGGCGGGCGATGGCCCAGGACGCCATCAACGACGTGATGATCGAACGCGCCCGGGCCGGAAGCTTCGTGGTGCGCCTCAAAGGCGGGGACCCGTTCGTGTTCGCCAGGGGCTACGAGGAGGTGCTCGCGTGCGCCGACGCCGGGATCCCGGTCACCGTCGTGCCGGGTGTGACAAGCGCCATAGGAGTGCCCGCATTGGCGGGTGTCCCCGTCACTCACCGGGCGATCAATCACGAATTCGTGGTGGTCAGCGGCCATCTCCCACCCGGGCATCCCGAATCGTTAGTGAATTGGGATGCGCTGGCCGCACTCTCGGGCACGATTGTTTTGCTGATGGCCGTCGAGCGCATCGAACTTTTCGCCGAAGCACTCTTGAAGGGCGGGCGACCTGCGGATACACCCGTGCTAGTCGTTCAGCATGGAACGACGGCCGCTCAACACACTTTGCGGGCCACGCTGGCCGACACGCCCGAAAAGATTCGCGCCGAGGGTATTCGACCTCCCGCGATCATCGTGATCGGCGCCGTGGCGGCGTTCGGGCTTTAAACGGTTCTTAAGATTACTGTAAGGTAACCCTTTATGACGGCTCTCAACGACTCAGAGCGCGCTGTCCAAAACTGGACGTCTGCACGCCCCGATCGTCCGGCCCCGGTGCAACCGGCGGAGACCGCCTCAAAGCCCCCGGCGGAGACCGCCTCCACTCGCATCAGCAAGTACTACCCGGCGTGGCTGCCGTCGCGACGCTTCATCGCGGCCGTCGTCGCCATCGGCGGTATGCAGCTGCTCGCGACGATGGACAGCACCGTCGCGATCGTCGCGCTCCCCAAGATCCAAAACGAGCTCAGCCTGTCCGACGCCGGGCGCAGCTGGGTGATCACGGCCTATGTGCTGACCTTCGGCGGGCTGATGCTGCTCGGCGGCCGACTCGGCGACACCATCGGGCGCAAGCGCACCTTCATCGTCGGCGTCGCCCTGTTCACCATCTCCTCCGTGCTGTGCGCGGTCGCCTGGGACGAGGCGACCATGGTCATCGCCCGGCTGTCGCAGGGTGTCGGGTCGGCCATCGCCTCGCCGACGGGCCTAGCGCTGGTGGCGACCACCTTCCCCAAGGGGCCGGCGCGCAACTTCGCGACCGCGGTCTTCGCCGCGATGACGGCTGTCGGCTCGGTGATGGGCCTCGTGGTCGGGGGAGCGCTGACCGAGGTGTCGTGGCGGCTGGCGTTCCTGGTGAACGTGCCGATCGGCCTGGTGATGATCTACCTGGCGCGCACCGCGCTGCGCGAGACCAACCGCGAGCGGATGAAGCTGGACGCCACCGGCGCCATGCTGGCCACCCTGACGTGCACCGCCGCGGTGTTCGCCTTCTCGATGGGGCCGGAAAAGGGGTGGGTGTCGATCACCACCATCGGTTCGGGTGTGGTGGCGATGCTCGCGGCGCTGGCCTTCATCATCGTGGAGCGCACCGCGGAGAACCCCGTCGTGCCGTTCGATCTGTTCCGTGACCGCAACCGGCTGGTCACCTTCACCGCAATCTTCTTGGCCGGCGGGCTTATGTTCAGCCTGACCGTGTGCATCGGCCTGTACGTGCAGGACATCCTCGGCTACAGCGCGCTGCACGCCGGCGTCGGTTTCATCCCGTTCGTCATCGCGATGGGAATCGGCCTCGGGGTTTCCTCGCAGCTGGTATCACGGTTCTCGCCACGGGTCTTGACCATCGGCGGCGGCATCCTGCTCTTCTGGGCGATGCTGTACGGCTGGGCGTTCATGCACCGCGGCGTCGCCTACTTCCCGAACCTGGTGCTGCCGATCGTCGTCGGCGGGATCGGCATCGGCATGGCCGTCGTGCCGCTGACGCTGTCGGCCATCGCCGGCGTGGGCTTCGATCAGATCGGCCCCGTCTCCGCGGTCACGCTGATGCTGCAGAGCCTGGGTGGCCCGCTCGTGTTGGCCGTCATCCAGGCCGTGATCACTTCGCGGACACTGTATTTGGGTGGCACCACCGGCCCGGTGAAGAACATGACCGACGCGCAGCTGCAGGCGCTCGACCACGGCTATACCTACGGCCTGCTGTGGGTGGCCGGGGTGGCCGTCATCGTCGGCGGTGCGGCGCTGCTCATCGGCTATACGCCCGACCAGGTCGCGCACGCGCAAGAGGTCAAGGAAGCGATCGACGCCGGGGAGCTGTAGCTCCCTCACCCGCCGCAAGGCTGTCCTACCCCGGGAAACGCGTCGCTGGTTGCAGTCTCGGCCTGCCGGATGCCGGGCCCTGCGTCACCGCTAGGCTGGCCCGCTGTGATCACCCGGATGTCCCAGCTGTTTTTGCGCACGTTGCGCGACGATCCCGCCGACGCCGAAGTCGCCAGCCACAAGCTGCTGATCCGCGCCGGCTACATCCGGCCCATCGCGCCCGGGCTGTACAGCTGGCTGCCGCTGGGACTGCGGGTGCTGCGCCGCATCGAGCGCATCGTCCGCGAGGAGATGAATGCCATTGGGGGGCAAGAAATCCTGTTTCCCGCCCTGCTGCCCCGCGCGCCCTACGAGGCGACGAACCGGTGGACCGAATACGGCGACTCGGTGTTCCGGCTGGCCGACCGCCGCGGCAACGACTACCTGCTGGGCCCCACCCACGAAGAGCTGTTCACCCTGACCGTCAAGGGCGAATACAGCTCCTACAAAGACTTTCCGGTCCTGCTGTACCAGATCCAGAACAAATACCGCGACGAGGCGCGGCCGCGGGCCGGCATCCTGCGCGTGCGTGAGTTCTTGATGAAGGACTCCTACTCGTTCGACATCGACGACGCCGGACTCAAGGCCGCCTACCACGCC
This sequence comes from Mycobacterium sp. NTMscope_MAC_12, assembly GCF_976985675.1. NCBI lineage: Bacteria > Bacillati > Actinomycetota > Actinomycetes > Mycobacteriales > Mycobacteriaceae > Mycobacterium > Mycobacterium sp. NTMscope_MAC_12. The sequence goes on along the minus strand of NZ_CDRJYY010000001.1, from coordinate 3,664,967 downwards.
CACCGCGAGGCCTATCAGCGCATCTTCGCCCGGCTGCAGGTCCGCTACGTCATCGTCTCCGCGGTCTCCGGCGCCATGGGCGGCAGCGCCTCCGAGGAGTTCCTGGCCGAAAGCCCCGTCGGCGAGGACACCTTCGTGCGGTGCCTGGAGTCCGGCTACGCGGCCAACGTCGAGGCCGTCGTCACCGCGCGCCCGGAGGCGCAGCCGATCGACGGGCTGCCCGAGGCGGTGGTCCACGACACCGGCGACACCCCGACCATCGCCACCCTGGTGGACTGGGCCAACACCGCCGGCCTGGGTCGAGCCGTCACCGCGGCCGACACGTTGAAGAACGTGCTGCTCAAGGTGCGCCAGCCCGGCGGGGACTGGGAGCTGCTGGCGATCGGGCTGCCCGGCGACCGCGATGTCGACGACAAGCGGCTGGGCGCGGCGCTCGAACCCGCCGAATACGCGATGCTCGACGACGCCGACTTCGCCAAGCACCCCTTCTTGGTGAAGGGATACATCGGTCCAAAAGCGTTACAAGACAACGGCGTTCGTTACCTGGTCGATCCGCGGGTGGTCGACGGCACCAGCTGGATCACCGGGGCCGACGAGCCCGGCCGCCACGTCGTCGGGCTGGTCGCCGGCCGGGACTTCACGGCCGACGGCACCATCGAGGCCGCCGAGGTGCGCGACGGCGACCCCTCGCCGGACGGCGCCGGCCCGCTGGTGTCGGCGCGCGGCATCGAGGTCGCGCACATCTTCCAGCTCGGCCGCAAATACACCGACGCCTTCACCGCCGACGTGCTCGGCGAGGACGGCAAGCCGGTGCGCCTGACCATGGGCTCCTACGGGCTGGGGGTGTCGCGGATGGTGGCCGTGATCGCCGAGCAGCACCACGACGAGCTGGGGCTGCGCTGGCCGTCGGCCGTCGCCCCGTTCGACGTCCACCTGGTGATCGCCAACAAAGACGACCAGGCCCGCACCGGGGCCACCGAGCTCGCCGGCGAGCTGGACCGGCTGGGCGTCGACGTGCTGCTGGATGACCGGCAGGCCTCGCCCGGCGTGAAGTTCAAGGATGCCGAGCTGCTGGGCGTGCCCTGGATCGTGGTGGTGGGACGCGGCTGGGCGGACGGCGTGGTGGAGCTGCGCGACCGCTTCGGCGGGCAAACCCGCGAACTCGCGACCGGCCCGTCGCTGGCCACCGACATCGCGGCCGCGCTGCGATAGCCACGGGTTAGTCGTTGCCGCCCGGGAAGCTCGTCGTGATCGGCCAGGCGCCCAGCACCCGGTTCCACCGGGCGGCCATGACCGCGCTTTGAACCAGCGCCGTCGAGGCGAACGCCCGATCCTCGGCGGTCTCGGCGTGTTCGGCGACCACGCGCCACGCGCCCGCGCCGTCGTTCTCCATCCGCGCGGCCAGCCGCGCCGCGTCCGCCGGGCTGCCGACCACCATGGGCAGCTGGTAGCCGGCCGCGGCAACCGGAGCGGTGACCTTGCGGGCGGTCAGCATCGCGATGACGTCGTCGCGGCGTCGGCGGTGCTGCTCGAGGGCCTCCACCACCATGTCGTTCACGCTCGGGGGGGACATCGCCGAAACGATGCCGTAGCCGTAGATCGTCGAGTGTTCGATGGCCAGCGCGTCCGACAGCGCCGCGTTGTCGGCGTCCTTCCCCGAAGTCATATCGACGGCCCCCCCGGCACCAGAGCCACGGTGTAGGACGCCGTGCAGGACGCGGCGATCGACGCGAGCAGCCCCGCCCGGTAACCGGATTCGGTGCCCACCAGGCGAGCCGCACTGTCGGCCGAGGCGTGCAGCGCGTTGATCACGTCGGCCACCGGCGGCGGGGGAGGCGGGGGGCCGGCCGGTTCGGCCTGACTCGGGCTGGTCGTTTCGCTCGATGACGGCGCGGCGAGCTTGCCGGCGGCCCGCGAGATCTCGGTGGACAGCGCGCGGGCGTGCGCGGCGCGTTGGCTCGCCACCACCGTCAGCGCGGCGGCGACCTGCGGGGGGTTCCCGACGGCCGAGGCGGCGGCACTCGCCAGCGCGCTGTCGTGGCGCGCCTGGTCCAACGGGCCCAGCAGTTGTTCGACCGGCGGGGGCTTGGGCGCGGACTTGCCGCACGCGGCCACCACCGTCAGCGCGGCCAACGCGACGCCGCCGGAGAGGACGTCTCGCCTGTTGACGAACGGAACTGCGCTAGGCACAAGGACATCCTGCCACCGGTGCCGCAGCGGGCACGAAGCCAGCACGCGATCGCGCCGCCATCCGCGATTCCTGGCGTATCGTGGATAGCTGGTTCTCGCAGAGGGCGGCCAGCAGGTTCCTCCGCCGGGACACCGGAAGCCGGACGCGAAGCCATCGCGGCGGCGACATCCGCCAGATGACCGGACAACTCAAGATGAGGAGCTCGCCGTGACCACCGGGCTACCGTCGCAGACGCAGGTGATCGAGCTACTCGATGCAGAGTTTGCGCGCGCCGGATACGAGATCGAAGACGTGGTCATCGACGCCCGCACCCACCCGCCGCGCATCACGGTGATCGCCGACGGCGACGACGGCCTCGACCTGGACACGGCGGCCACGCTGTCGCGCTCGGCGTCGGCGCTGCTCGACCGTCTGGACACCATCGGGGACCACTACGTGCTCGAGGTCTCCTCGCCCGGCGTGGACCGCCCCCTGACCTGCGCGAAACACTTCCGCCGCGCCCGCGGCCGCAAGGTCGACGTCACCCTCTCCGACGGATCGACGCTGACCGGACGCGTCGGCGAGACAAACGAGGACGCGGTCGCGCTGGTGGTGCGCGCGGGCCGGGACTGGGCGATACGCGAAATCTCGCTCGATGACGTCGTCAAAGCTGTTGTCCAGGTGGAGTTTTCGCCCCCTGCCCCAGCGGAACTGGAACTCGCGAAGCGTGGCGACGATGCAGAGCGTAGCGACGAAAAGGAGCGGTGCTGATGAACCGCGCCGGCGACGATGCAGAGCGTAGCGATGAGGAGGAGCGGCGCAGATGAACATCGACATGGCCGCACTGCACGCGATCGAGGTGGATCGGGGCATCTCGGTCAACGAGCTGCTCGAGACCATCAAGTCCGCGCTGCTGACCGCCTATCGGCACACCGAGGGCCATCAGAACGACGCGCGGATCGAGATCGACCGCAAGACCGGCGTCGTCCGGGTGATCGCCCGGGAGACCGACGAAGACGACAACGTCATCAGCGAATGGGACGACACCCCCGAGGGCTTCGGGCGCATCGCCGCCACCACCGCGCGCCAGGTGATGCTGCAGCGATTCCGCGATGCCGAAAACGAGCGCACCTACGGCGAGTTCTCCACCCGGGAGGGCGAGATCGTCGCGGGCGTGATCCAGCGTGACAGCCGGGCCAACGCGCGCGGCCTCGTGGTGGTGCGGATGGGCACCGAGACCAAGGCGTCCGAGGGCGTGATCCCGGCGGCCGAACAGGTTCCCGGGGAAAGCTACGAACACGGCAACCGGGTGCGGTGCTACGTGATCGGGGTGACCCGCGGGGCCCGAGAGCCGCTGATCACGCTGTCGCGCACCCACCCCAACCTGGTTCGCAGGCTGTTCTCCCTGGAGGTGCCCGAGATCGCCGACGAGTCGGTCGAAATCGTCGCCGTGGCGCGGGAGGCCGGCCACCGCTCCAAGATCGCCGTGAAGTCGAACGTTCCCGGCCTGAACGCCAAGGGCGCCTGCATCGGCCCGATGGGCCAGCGGGTCCGCAACGTGATGAGCGAGCTCTCCGGCGAGAAGATCGACATCATCGACTACGACGAGGACCCGGCCCGCTTCGTCGCCAACGCGTTGTCGCCGGCCAAGGTGGTCTCGGTGTCGATCATCGACCAGTCCGCCCGCGCCGCCCGGGTCGTCGTCCCCGACTTCCAGTTGTCACTGGCCATCAGCAAGGAGGGCCAGAACGCGCGGCTGGCCGCCCGGCTCACCGGCTGGCGCATCGACATTCGCGGGGACTCGCCGGCCGGCGCCGGCGGGCATCCGGAGAGCGAGCCCGAACGCGGCGCCAGCCACGGAATGGCCCACGACCGCTAGCGGCACGCCGGGCACGGCCGCACATCCTCGGGCGGTTCTGCGCGTCGATCCGGTGACGCTAGACTGAGCCGTGATCCAGCACGAACTTTCGGCTCCCGAGGCCAATAGGGCGCACCGACACGCGGGTGGACCCGTGCGGACGTGCATCGGGTGCCGAAAGCGAGAGTTGGCCGTCGAACTGCTTCGCGTGGTGGCTGTGCCGACCGGGAACGGCGAATTCGCCGTGATCGTTGACACAGGCAGTGGCCTGCCGGGGCGGGGTGCATGGCTGCATCCCGTGTCGCAGTGCGCGCAACAGGCGATCCGGCGGCGGGCTTTCACCAGAGCGCTGCGCATCACCGGTTCACCGGACACCTCCGCGGTGGTCGAGCACATAGAGTTTGTCAGTGCGCCCGATCGCCCGGCAACAGAACAGGTAGCAAAGAACATGAGCACACCGTGAAGTCCCGATGACTCGCATCCCCATGCGTTACAGCTAATTCCCGAGGCGCGGCCCCACGACTGTCGCCTCATAGACAGGAGATGTAGTGGCAGGTAAGGCCCGCGTACACGAGTTGGCTAAGGAACTCGGTGTTACCAGCAAGGAAGTCCTCGCCCGGCTGAATGATCAGGGCGAATTCGTCAAATCCGCATCGTCGACGGTAGAAGCGCCGGTCGCTCGCCGGCTGCGCGAGTCCTTCGGCGGCGGCAAGGCCGCGGCCGAGAAGGCCCCCGCGAAGGCCGCAAAAGGCGAGGCCAAGCCCGCCGCCAAGGCTCCCGACAAGTCGCTCGACACGGCCCTCGACAACGCGATCAACAAGGCCGGCGGCAACGGCGAGGCGACAGCGACGCCCGCCCAGCCCGGTGGCGCGGCGCCGTCCGCCGCCGCCGCCCAGGCCTCCGGCGCCGCCCCGACCGACGCCCCGGCACGACCGGGGCCGGCCCCCGCGCGCCCGTCGGCGCCGGCGCCCGGGCAGCCCAAACCGCCCGCGCCCGGCCAGGCGCCGCAACCCGGCATGACGCCGGGCCCGCGCCCCGGCCCCATCCCCAAGCCCCGCGCCCCGCGCGTCGGCAACAACCCGTTCTCGTCGGCGCAACCCGTCGACCGGCCCATTCCACGCCCGGCGGCGCCCCGTCCCGGAGCGCCCCGTCCGGGCGCCCCGCGGCCCGGCGCTTCCCCGGGCAACATGCCACCCCGGCCCGGCGGCGCCGCTGGTCAGGGCCGCCCGGCGCGGCCCGGCGCCCCGCGGCCCGGCGGTGGCCGGCCCGGCGGACCCGGCGGTCGTGACGGCGGCGGCGGCAACTACCGCGGCGGTGGCGGCGGTGGAGTCGGCGCCCCGCCCGGCGGTGGCGGCGGTTTCCGCGGTCGCCCCGGTGGTGGCGGTGGCCGCCCCGGACAGCGCGGCGGTGCGGCCGGCGCGTTCGGCCGTCCCGGTGGCGCGCCCCGGCGTGGCCGCAAGTCGAAGCGGGCGAAGCGCGCCGAGTACGAGAACATGCAGGCGCCGGTCGTCGGCGGCGTGCGGTTGCCGCACGGCAACGGCGAGACGATCCGGCTGGCGCGCGGCGCATCGCTCTCCGACTTCGCCGACAAGATCAACGCCAACCCGGCCTCACTGGTGCAGGCGCTGTTCAACCTCGGCGAGATGGTGACGGCCACCCAATCGGTGGGCGACGAGACGCTCGAGTTGCTGGGCAGCGAGATGAACTACGTCGTCCAGGTCGTCAGCCCGGAGGACGAGGACCGCGAACTGCTCGAGTCCTTCGACCTGACCTACGGCGAGGACGAGGGCGGCGAGGAAGACCTGCAGACCCGCCCGCCGGTGGTGACCGTGATGGGTCACGTCGACCACGGTAAAACCCGGCTGTTGGACACCATCCGCAAGGCCAACGTGCGTGAGGCCGAGGCGGGTGGCATCACCCAGCACATCGGTGCCTACCAGGTGTCCGTCGAGCACGACGGCGCCGAGCGGCCGATCACCTTCATCGACACCCCGGGTCACGAGGCGTTCACCGCCATGCGTGCGCGCGGTGCCAAGGCCACCGACATCGCGATCCTGGTGGTCGCCGCCGACGACGGCGTCATGCCGCAGACGGTGGAGGCCATCAACCACGCGCAGGCGGCCGACGTGCCCATTGTGGTGGCGGTCAACAAGATCGACGTGGAGGGCGCTGACCCGGCCAAGATTCGCGGCCAGCTCACCGAATACGGTTTGGTGGCAGAGGATTTCGGTGGCGAGACGATGTTCGTCGACATCTCCGCCAAGCAGGGCACCAACATCGATGCGCTGCTCGAGGCGGTTCTGCTGACCGCGGACGCCGCCCTGGACCTGCGGGCCAACCCCGACATGGAGGCCCAGGGTGTGGCGATCGAGGCGCACCTGGACCGCGGCCGCGGGCCGGTCGCGACCGTTCTGGTGCAGCGCGGCACGCTGCGCGTGGGCGACTCGGTGGTCGCCGGCGACGCCTACGGTCGGGTGCGGCGCATGGTCGACGAGCACGGCGACGACGTCGAAGAGGCGCTGCCGTCGCGGCCCGTGCAGGTCATCGGCTTCACGTCGGTGCCCGGCGCCGGTGACAACCTGCTGGTCGTCGACGAGGACCGCATCGCCCGCCAGATCGCCGACAAGCGCAGCGCCCGCAAGCGCAACGCGCTGGCGGCGCGCTCGCGCAAGCGGATCAGCCTGGAGGACCTGGACTCGGCGCTGAAGGAAACCAGCCAGCTGAACCTGATCCTCAAGGGCGACAACGCCGGTACGGTCGAGGCGCTCGAAGAGGCCCTGATGGGCATCCAGATCGACGACGAGGTGGCGCTGCGCGTCATCGACCGCGGTGTCGGTGGCATCACCGAGACCAACGTCAACCTGGCGTCGGCCTCGGACGCGGTGATCATCGGCTTCAACGTGCGGGCCGAGGGCAAGGCCACCGAGCTGGCCAACCGCGAGGGCGTGGAGATCCGCTACTACTCGGTGATCTACCAGGCGATCGACGAGATCGAGAAGGCCCTGCGCGGCATGCTCAAGCCGATCTACGAGGAGAACACGCTGGGTCGCGCGGAGATCCGGGCGATCTTCCGGTCCTCCAAGGTCGGCATCATCGCGGGCTGCATGATCAGCAGCGGCATCGTGCGCCGCAACGCCAAGGCCCGGTTGCTGCGCGACAACGTGGTGGTCACCGAGAACCTCACGATCAACTCGCTGCGGCGCGAAAAGGATGATGTGACCGAGGTCCGCGAGGGCTTTGAATGCGGTATGACGCTGGGCTATTCCGACATCAAGGAAGGCGACATCATCGAGTCCTACGAGCTGGTGGAAAAGGAACGGTCGTGACCCGGCATGGCTGACCCGGCCCGGGCCCGCCGCCTGGCCAAGCGGATCAACACGATCGTCGCCTCGGCGATCGAGTTCGAGATCAAGGACCCCGGGCTCGACGGGGTCACCATCGTGGACGCGAAGGTGACCGCCGACCTGCATGACGCGACGGTGTTCTACACGGTGATGGGACGCACGCTGGACGACGAGCCGGACTACGCCGCCGCCGCGGCCGCGCTGGAGCGGGCCAAGGGCGCGCTGCGCACGATGGTCGGGGCGGGCACCGGCGTGCGCTTCACACCCACCCTCACGTTCACCCGCGACACCACGTCGGACAACGTGCAGCGGATGGACGAGTTGCTGGCGCGGGCCCGCGCCGCGGACGCTGATCTGGCGCGGGTTCGTTCGGGCGCCAAGCCGGCTGGGGAGGCCGATCCATACCGGGATAGCGGATCGGGCGTCGAGCCCGGCCTCGACGGGAGCATCGGTGACGGCGACCAACGCGAATACTGAACTGGCCGGCGTGGGAGCACGCGTCGACGCGCCGGCCGCCGTCGAACTCCTGTCGGACGCCGACACCGTCGCGGTGATCGCCCACGTGCATCCCGACGCCGACACCATCGGCGCCGGGCTGGCGCTGGGTTTGGTGCTCGACAAGTGCGGCAAGCGGGTCGAGGTCAGCTTCGCCGAGCCGGCCGGTCTGCCGGAATCGCTGGCGTCGCTGCCGGGCCGCCAGCTGCTGGTCAGCCCGGACGAGATGCGTCGCGACGTCGATCTGGTTGTCACCGTTGACGTTCCGAGCGTCAAGCGGCTGGGCGCGTTGGGCGACCTGGCCGTGTCGGGCGCCGAGGTGTTGGTGATCGACCACCACGCCTCCAACGACGTGTTCGGCACCGCCAATTTCGTTGACGTGGCCGCGGATTCGACCACGATGATGATCGCCGACATCCTCGACGCGTGGGACAAACCCATCGATCCCGACGTCGCGCACTGCATTTACGCCGGCCTGACGACCGACACCGGATCGTTCCGCTGGGCCAGCGCGCGCGCCCTTCGCCTGGCCGCCCGGCTGGTCGACGCCGGCGTGGACAACGCCGCGATCAGCCGGACCCTGATGGACACCCATCCGTTCGGCTGGCTGCCGCTGCTGTCGCGCGTGCTGGCGTCGGCCCAGTTGCTGCCGGGCGCGGCCGGCGGCCGGGGACTGGTGTACGCGGTTGTCTGCCACCAGGATTGGAGCGCTTCGCGCCCGGAGGAAGTCGAAAGCATCGTCGACATCGTGCGGACCACGCAGCAGGCCGAGGTGGCCGCGGTCTTCAAGGAGATCGCGCCGGGGCAGTGGTCGGTGTCGATGCGGGCCAAGGCCGACGTGGACCTGGCGACTGTCGCGTCCGCGTTCGGCGGCGGCGGGCACCGGCTGGCGGCCGGCTACTCGACCACCGGCTCGATCGACGACGCCGTCGCGGCGCTGCGCACCGTGCTGGGGTGATTGACGGGGATCGACCCGGGGCCGGGGGCCGGCAGATCGCCGGCCTGGCGCTGCCCGCGCTGGGCGTGCTGGCGGCCGAACCGCTCTATCTGCTGTTCGACACGGCGGTCGTCGGGCGGCTCGGCGCCCTGAGCCTGGCCGGGCTGGCCATCGGCGGGCTGCTGCTCAGCCTGGTGGGTTCGGACCTGACCTTTTTGTCCTACGGCACGACGGCACGCTCGGCCCGGCACTTCGGCGCTGGGCACCGGGCATCGGCGGTGGCCGAGGGCGTGCAGGCCACATGGTTGGCGCTGGGGCTGGGCGCGCTCGTCGTGATCGTGGTGCAGGCCGCGGCGCAACCGCTGGTATCGGCCATCGCCGGCGGCAAAGTGGGGGGCGAGGCGATCGCCGGAGCGGCGCTGCCGTGGCTGCGGATCGCGATCTTCGGCGCCCCGGCCATTCTGGTGTCGCTGGCCGGGAACGGATGGCTGCGCGGCGTGCAGGACACCGTCCGCCCGCTGCGTTATGTCGTTGCCGGCTTTGGGCTTTCGGCGCTGCTGTGCCCGCTGTTGGTCTACGGCTGGCTGGGGTTGCCGCGCCTGGGGCTGGCCGGATCGGCCGTCGCCAATCTGGCGGGCCAGTGGCTGGCCGCGGTGCTGTTCGTACGCGCGCTGCTCGCCGAGCGGGCACCGGTGCGGCTGGACCGCGCCGTGCTGCGAGCCCAACTCGTGATGGGTCGCGACCTGGTGGTGCGGACGCTGGCTTTCCAGGCCTGCTTCGTCTCGGCCGGCGCGGTCGCCGCCCGATTCGGCGCGTCGGCGCTGGCCGCGCATCAAGTGGTGCTGCAGCTGTGGGAATTCCTTGCGCTGGTTCTGGATTCGTTGGCAATAGCGGCGCAGGCGCTGGTGGGCGCCGCGCTGGGCGCCGGTGACCCCGCGCACGCCAAATCGGTGGCGTGGCGGGTCACGCTGTGGTCGACGGCGGCCGCCGCGCTGCTGGCCGCGGTGTTCGCGGTCGGGTTTTCCGCGCTTCCCGCGCTGTTCACCGATGACCATTCGGTGCTGGCCGCGATCCGGGTGCCGTGGTGGTTCCTGGTGGCTCAATTACCCTTTGCCGGAATAGTTTTCGCGCTGGACGGCGTGCTGCTGGGTGCGGGGGATGCCGCGTTCATGCGCACCGCCACCGTGATCAGCGCGCTGGTCGGCTTCTTGCCGTTGATCTGGCTGTCGCTGGCGTTCGACTGGGGTCTCGCGGGCATCTGGTCGGGACTGACCACGTTCGTGCTGCTGCGCCTGATCTTCGTTGGCGCCCGGGCGATCTCGGGTCGCTGGGCGACCACCGCCGGTCGCTAGAACGCCCAGCTGCCCGAGCGCTGCACGACGAATCCGTGGTCGCCGCTGGTGGTGTCCAGGCAGGCGACCATGTTGTCGGCGCCCACCGCACAGGTGACGTTGAGGTAGGTCAACTTCTGGCCCGCGGCCAACAGTTTGGCGCCCGTGGGCAGCGCGGGTGGGTTGCCGTCGCATCCGCTGTAGGACATGCGGCTCAATTGGTAGCCGGGGCCCTTGAAGTCGACCGAACCCACCACGCAATCGCCCGGCCGCGGGCGGCCGCCGGGGATGGGGACGTCGTCCATGCCGGACATGTCGCCCTTGCACTTGATGCCCTGCGAGGGTGGGGGCGCGGGCGCCGGCCCGCCGTAGAAGTCACAGACCACCGCGAACGGGGTCGAAAAGCTGATCCGCGGCGAGGTGCCCGCGGGCCCGGTGCTGAGGTAGCCGTCGGCCGGGACGGCGGTGAAGCCGTCGAGGTTGGGGAAATTCGGTGGTGGCTGCGCGGCCGCGGGCGGCGCACCGACCACGATCGCCGATGCCGCCACCGTCAGGCCGGCGAGCGCCCTGCTGATTCCGACGACCGCGTGCATCACCTGATCGTATTGCGTGGCCGCAACCGGCCGGAACGGACCGCCCGGTCAGCGGACCTGGGCCCGGCCGCGTTGCAGCACGGCCTCGCGGTTGGCGGCGATGTCGTCGCCGCTGGTCCGGAATTGCCGGGCCGCCATCGCCTCCTGCCAGAGCCCGGCGCCGGTCTGCGCGTCGTCGATGCGGTGATAGGACGCCAGCAGCGCCCGCACCGCGTCCTGGTTGTTCCCGACGATCGACGCCGCGACCTGCCGGGCGGCACCCAGCAGTTGCTCGTGGGGCACCACCTCGGTCACCAGGCCGGCGCGCAGCGCGTCGGCGGCGGACAGGTAGTCGCCGGTCATGCTCATCCGCCGGGCCAGGCCGACGCCCACCTTTTGCGGTAGCCGCACGCTCAGCCCCCAGGTGGGCAGCAGGCCCACCCGGGCGTGCGTGTCGGCGAAGCGGGCGTTCTCCGAGGCGATCAGGATGTCGCAGTACAGGGCCAGCTCCAGCCCGCCGGTCACCGCGGCGCCGTTGATCGCGCCGATCACCGGCTTGCTCATCGCCGGCCACCGCGGCGAGATGTCCGGAAGCGCCGAGGAACCGCCCAGCTCCTTGAGATCCAGTCCCGCGCAGAACACCGGGTCGGCGCCGGTGACGATGACGACGTCGACGTCGTCGTCGGTTTCGGCGTCGGCCAGCGCACCGAAAAAGCGGTCCCGCAACGCCGAGGACAGCGCGTTGCGCGATTGCGGTCGGTTCAGGGTCAGGGTGCGCACCCGTTCCTCGGTGTCGATCAGCAGGATCTCGTCGGTCATGAGTGCCACCGTAGCCAGTCGTCGGTGGCGACCAGAGGCGGTACCACGGGGCGGCGCTTATCGTTGGGGTCATGTGCCGGAACATCACCGAACTGCGCGGTCTACAGCCGGCGGCCACCGCCGAGGAAATCGCGGCGGCGGCCCGCCAGTACGTGCGCAAGGTCAGCGGCATCACCCACCCCTCGGCGGTCAATGCCGAGGCGTTCGAGGAGGCGGTCGCCGAGGTCACCGAGACGACGACGCGGCTGCTCGGGAGGCTGGCGCCGCGGCGTCAGCCGCCCAAGACGGTTCCGCCGCTGCGCCGGCCCGAGGTGGTGGCCCGGCTGGCCGGCGCGACATGACGGTGACCACCACGATGCCCGCGCTCAAAGAGTGGAGCGCCGCCGTCCACGCCCTGCTCGACGGCCGCCAGCGGGTGCTGCTGCGCAAGGGCGGCATCGGGGAGAAGCGATTCGAACTGGCCGCCCGCGAATTCCTGTTGTTCCCGACGGTCGCGCACAGCCACGCCGAGCGGGTGCGCGCCGAGCATCAAGACCTCCTGGCCCCCGCCGCCGCCGACAGCACCGACGACGAGCTCGTGATCCGCGCCGCCGCGAAAGTGGTTGCGGCGGTGCCGGTTAACCGGCCGGACGGTCTTTCCTCCATCGAGGACCTGCACATCTGGACGCCCGAGTCGGTGCGCGCCGACCGGCTCGATTTTCGCCCCAAGCACAAAATGGCCGTGCTGGTGGTGTCGGTGATTCCGTTGGCCCAGCCGGTGCGCATCGCCCGCACCCCGGACTACGCCGGCTGCAAGAGCTGGGTGGAGCTGCCGGTGCACGCACCGCTGGCGGCGCCGGTGCACGACGATCGCGCGCTAGGCGCGGTCGCCATCCGCGTCCGCGACGCCGTTGGCTGACAATTCGGCCGGGCCGACGGGCAACACCAGCCGGGAGCGTCCGTAGCGCACGCTGTGAGTGACCGGTGTGGCGTGCCGCGCGGTCAGCACCGGTTCGTCGCCGCCGAGGTTGTGCGCGTAGCGCGGGGACCAACTGCCGGCGATCAGCACCCGGATGCGTGAGCCGGCGCGGAAGCGGTGGGCCGTGCCGTCGAGCTCGAGGCGAACGATCTTCTCCGACTTCGTCTTCGCCGCGGTGCGCAACCGCCGGTAGGCTTCGCTGACATTGCGCGACCGGCCCTTGGGATCGACCTCGCTCACCCGCACGAACAGGTCGACGTGCGGATTGTCGGCGCCGTGCGCGAGCTCGATGACCGGGGTCCCGTAGGCGTACAGGTCCTCGGTGAGGGCTGCGCTGGTGAACGCCAGCACATCGGCACGCGACGCGAGCCGGCTGTCGTCGCGGTAACCGCCGCTCGGGGACAGCAGCGGGCCGCCGGTGGTGGGCGTCGGATCGGCCGGGTCGTAGCGAAATGTGGCCGGGGACAGACCTTTCAGCGCCGGCGCGGTCTCGCCCAGGTAGCCGCCGGGCCGCAGGTACAGCGCGCGCTCGGTGGTGGCGGGCGGCCACTCGGACAGGCTGCGCCAGGCTTGGCCCCGGTCCACGCCGGTGACGTAGACCCGGACCGGGCTGGGCCGGCGCGCGGCGGGGGCGTCGCCCAGGTGGGTGCCCAGCCAATCCAGTGACTCCTGCGTGACGGTGGCCAGCCCGCTGGTGAGCAGCTGGGTGTGCGTCCACGGGCCGACGGTGAGCGCGACGTCGGCTCCCCGGCCGTGCAGATGCGTGTACTGCCGCAGCGTCTGCCTGATGAAGATGTCTTGCCAGCCGCCGACCAGCAGCACGGGCACCTGCACGCGGTCCAGCGCCTCGTTGCACCGCAACGGATCCCAGAACGGGTCGCCGGGATCGCGGTGTTCGACCCAGGATTCGAACCACGGGGCGCCCGTGCCGAGCAGGGCACGCGCGGCGTCGCCCAGTGGGGCCGCGGCCGCGGCCCGCGACACGTTGCGGCGGCTCTGCAACTGGCGCAGCGCGGTGCGGGCGCGCACCGGGTCCTCCTGGTGCGCCACCATGTCGCTCCAGCCCAGGAAGTCATTGACCGCGAAAGCGCCTGTACCCCAAGTTGATTCGTGGAAGTCGTGCGGGCCTACCACGATCACGGCGGTGGCCAGTTCCGGCGGGGGATCTTGCAGCAGGGCCCACTGGGTGAATCCCAGGTACGACATGCCGATGGTGGCGAAGCGGCCGGTGAACCACGGCTGCTCGCGCAGCCACGCGACGGTGTCGGCGCCGTCGGCGACCTCGTTGGCCATCGGCTCGAAAACCCCACCCGAGCCGAACGTTCCGCGCACGCTCTGCAGCACCACGTGATAGCCGCGCGCGGCATACAGCGCGCCGAATATCAGGGTGAACGGAAACCCGCGTCCGTAGGGGCCGCGGACCAGCAGGGTGCCGACGGCCGCGGTGGTGGTGGGCGTGTAATGGTCGGCCACCAGTTCGATCCCGTCGCGCATCGGCACGCGCACGCGTTCCACGGTGTAGTCGGTGGTCGCCGGGGGCAGACCGAGCAGGCGGCCGAGGGCCTTGGCGCCGAGGTGGTTCAGGGTGCGCAGGGCCGGCTGCGCGGGTCGGATCGAGGTGGTGCTCACCCTAGAACTTGTAGTACGGCGCGAGGTCGTTGGCGCGCTGCAGGTTGGTCTGCATGCAATCGACCTCGGGGTCGGAGTAGACGGTGGAGTAGTACAGCGCCTGCTGCAGCACCCCGTAGCTGGTCTTGAACGCGACCATGCAGGAGTAGAACCAGTAGCTGTTGTGATAGGTCGGCTTGAGCACCCAGTACTGGGCGGCGCGGTGGCCCGCGATCGTCGTCTCGACGGCGTCAGCGGGCAGCGATGCCTCGTAGGTGCGCCAGATGATCGGCTCGACGGCGACCTGATAGTTGCCCGCGTCGAAGTGGCAGCGCAGGCCGTCCTCGTGTTCGGGCGGTGTGAATCCCAGCCCGAGCCGCTGGATCACATCGAACGGGATGTCCTCGCACGCGTCGAACGGGCGCGGGTCGGTGGTCGCCACGATGGGGCTCTTCATGGTGGTTTCCATCGGTTGCGCGGTCGAGCGCAGTTCGACGGGGCGATCGCCGCCGCCCGGAGTCTGCGGGGCGGTCAGCAGGCCCACCGTGCCCCCGATGGCCGCTGTGAGCAGCGCACCCAGCGCGCCCATCAGACGAACATTGGCGAACACGACACCCCCCTGACGCCGCAGCGGTCCTTTCGGGGGAGTGTACAAGTCGCGCGCGTGACGTCACAGGCAAAGGTGAACTTGTTCTAGTTCGCCCGGCCGCCGGGCGCGAAAGCGGCTCGCCCGGCTCGGGTCGTTAGGGTGGTTATTCGTGGCTGGGCATAGATCGGGGCAGGACTCGACCAACGGTGGGCAACCGACGCTGTGGGCGGTGTCCGACCTGCACACCGGTCACCTCGGCAACAAGCCGGTCACCGAATCGCTGCATCCCTCGTCGCCCGACGACTGGCTGATCGTCGCCGGCGACGTCGCCGAGCGCACCGACGAGATCCGTTGGGCCCTCGACCTGCTACGACGGCGGTTCGCCAAGGTGATCTGGGTTCCGGGCAACCACGAGCTGTGGACCACCACCCGCGACCCCGTGCAGATCTTCGGCAAGGCGCGCTACGACTACCTGGTCAACATGTGCGACGAGATGGGCGTGATCACGCCCGAGCACCCGTTCCCGGTCTGGACCGAGCGCGGCGGCCCGGCCACGATCGTGCCGATGTTCCTGCTCTACGACTACAGCTTCTTGCCGCAGGGGGCCACGAGCAAAGCCGAGGGCCTGACCATCGCGCGCGACCGCAACGTTGTGGCCACCGACGAGTTCCTGCTCTCCTCGGAGCCGTACCCCACCCGCGAGGCCTGGTGCCGCGAGCGCCTGGAGATCACCCGCGCCCGCCTCGAACAGCTGGACTGGATGACACCGACCGTCCTGGTCAACCATTTCCCGTTGGTCCGCGATCCCTGCGACGCGTTGTTCTACCCGGAGTTCTCGCTGTGGTGCGGAACCACCAAGACCGCCGACTGGCACACCCGCTACAACGCGGTCTGTTCGGTCTACGGTCACCTGCACATCCCGCGCACCACCTGGTACGACGACGTGCGCTTCGAGGAGGTTTCCGTGGGCTATCCGCGGGAATGGCGGCGCCGCAAGCCGCCGAGCTGGCTGCGCCAGGTGCTGCCGGATCCCCAGTACTCGCCGGGCGACCTCAACGACTTCGGCGGCCACTTCGAGATCACCCCCGAGATGCGGCAGCAGGCCACGCAGTTCCGGGAACGGTTGCGGCAGCGGCAATCACGATGACGGGGGAGCACACGCTGGTGTCCTCCGTCTTGCCGGCCACGGATGGCCTGGCCTACTCGGAGACGTATTCCGATCCGCCCGATCTCGTCCCGCTGCCCGAAGAGGAGCCGTTGATCGCGAAATCGGTGGCCAAGCGGCGCAACGAGTTCATCACCGTCCGGCACTGCGCCCGGATCGCGCTGGGCGAGCTCGGCCTGCCGCCGGTGCCGATCCTCAAGGGTGAGAAGGGAGAACCCTGCTGGCCCGACGGCGTGGTCGGCAGCCTCACCCATTGCGCCGGCTACCGCGGCGCGGTGGTGGGCCGCACCGGCGCGCTGCGCTCGGTGGGCATCGACGCCGAGCCGCACGACGTGCTGCCCGACGGCGTGCTCAACGCGATCAGCCTGCCGGCCGAACGCACCGAGATCCCCGCCAACCTGTCGGGCGAACTGCATTGGGACCGAATCCTGTTCTGCGCCAAGGAGGCAACGTACAAGGCGTGGTTCCCGCTGACCAAGAGGTGGCTGGGCTTCGAGGACGCCCACATCACGTTCGAGTCCGACGGGCCGGGCGCGGCGACGGGCGGGTTCGTGTCGCGGATCCTGATCGATCCGACGGCGCTGTCCGGTCCACCGTTGACGGAGCTGGCGGGCCGTTGGTCGGTCGAGCGCGGGCTGGTGTTGACCGCCATCGTGTTATGAGCGGTGCGGGCATCGTCGTCGTCGACAAGCCGGCCGGAATGACCAGCCACGACGTGGTGGGCCGCTGCCGCCGGATCTTTTCCACCCGCCGGGTGGGGCATGCGGGGACCTTGGACCCGATGGCCACCGGCGTGCTGGTGATCGGCGTCGAGCGGGCCACCAAGATCCTCGGCCTGCTGACGGCTTCGTCGAAGTCGTACGCGGCCACCATCCGCCTGGGCCAGAGCACGTCGACCGACGACGCCGAGGGCGAATTACTGCACAGCGTCGCGGCGGGGGACCTGGCCAGCGAGGCGATCGAGGCCGCCGTCGGTGGCCTGCGCGGTGACATCGCGCAGGTGCCGTCGACCGTCAGCGCGATCAAGGTGGGCGGCAAGCGCGCCTACCGGTTGGCCCGCGAGGGCCAGGCCGTCGAGCTCGAGGCCCGCCCGGTGCGCATCGACCGGTTCGAGGTGCGCGGCGTCCGCCCCGGACCGCAGGGCCTGGACGTCACCGACGTTGACGTCGAGGTCGACTGCTCGTCGGGAACCTACATTCGAGCGCTGGCCCGCGATCTGGGCGCCGCGCTGGGGGTGGGCGGCCACCTGACGGCGTTGCGGCGCACCCGCGTCGGGCGCTTCGGGCTGGACCAGGCGCATGCGCTCGACGAGCTGGCGGAACGCCCGCGGCTGAGCTACAGCCTGGACGAGGCCTGCCTGCTGATCTTCCCGCGCCGCGACCTTTGCGCCGATGAGGCCGACGCCGCCGCCAACGGCCGGTCCCTGCCGCCGGCCGGCATCGACGGCGTCTACGCCGCGTGTGACCCCGACGGCCGGGTGATGGCGCTGCTGCGCGACGAGGGTGCGCGGACCAAGTCGGTGGTGGTGATCCGCCCGGCGACGCTCTAGCGGGTCCCGGCCGAGCGGTTGGTTGGGCCACGTTGCACACTGATGGTCTAGGCGGCCCACGCTGCGGAAGGGACGATGATGTCTAACAAGATCTCTAACAAGGTTTATGTCGTCGGCGTCGGGATGACGAAATTCGAGAAGCCCGGTCGCCGCGAGGGCTGGGACTACCCGGACATGGCGCGCGAATCGGGAACCAACGCCTTGGCGGACGCCGGCATCGCCTACCACGAGGTGCAGCAGGGCTACGTCGGCTACGTCGCCGGTGATTCGACGTCCGGGCAGCGCGCGCTCTATGAGCTCGGCATGACCGGCATCCCGGTCGTCAACGTCAACAACAACTGCTCCACCGGCTCGACGGCGCTTTTCCTGGCCGCGCAGGCGATCCGCGGTGGCATCGTCGACTGCGCGATCGCTCTGGGTTTCGAGAAGATGCAGCCCGGTTCGCTGGGCGGCGGGGCCCAGGACCGCGAATCGCCGATGGCCAAACACGTCAAGGCGATGGCCGAGATCGACGAGTTCGCGATGCCCGTCGCGCCGTGGATGTTCGGCGCCGCCGGCCGCGAGCACATGAAGCAATACGGCTCCACCGCAGAGCATTTCGCCAAGATCGGCTACAAGAATCACAAGCACTCCGTGAACAACCCGTTCGCCCAGTTCCAGGAGTCCTACACGCTGGAAGACGTCCTGGCGGCGCGGATGATCTCCGACCCGCTGACCAAGCTGCAGTGTTCGCCGACCTCCGACGGGTCGGGCGCCGCGATCCTGGCCTCGGAAAGCTTCGTCGACAGCCACGGGCTGGCGGGCCAGGCCGTCGAGATCGTCGGACAGGCCATGACCACCGACTTCGCCTCGACGTTCGACGGAAGCGCCAAGAACCTCATCGGCTATGACATGAATGTGCAAGCCGCACAACAGGTCTACGACCAGTCCGGGCTGGGTCCGCAAGACTTCCAGGTGATCGAGCTGCACGACTGCTTCTCGGCCAACGAGCTGCTGCTCTACGAAGCCCTGGGCCTGTGCGGGCCGGGCGAGGCGCCCAAGCTGATCGACAACGGCGACACCACCTACGGCGGTCGCTGGGTGGTCAACCCCTCGGGCGGCCTGATCTCCAAGGGCCACCCGCTGGGCGCGACCGGGCTGGCGCAGTGCGCGGAACTGACCTGGCAGCTGCGGGGCACGGCCGACAAACGTCAGGTCGAGGGCGTCAGCGCCGCACTGCAACACAACATCGGGCTGGGCGGCGCCGCCGTCGTCACCGCCTATCAGCGCGCCGAACGCTAAGGACATCATGATCGAGTGGTCCGACACCGACCTGATGGTCCGGGATGCCGTTCGGCAGTTCGTCGACAAGGAGATCCGGCCGCACCTCGACGAATTGGAAAGCGGCGCAATGTCGCCCTATCCGATCGCGCGCAAGCTGTTCAGCCAGTTCGGCCTCGACGCGATGGCCGCCGAGTCGGTCAAGAAGATGCTGGACTCCGAACGTTCCAAGCTCGACGGCAGGCCCGCGGCTGAGGAGCCCGACGAAAAGCCGGACGACGCAGGCGGTTTCGGCGGTGGCGCCCAGGGATCGATGATCGCGGTGCTGGTCTCCGAGATCGCCCGGGTCAGCATCGGGTTGCTGAGCACCGCCTCGGTGAGCCTCGGTCTGGGTGCGGCGACCATCATGAGCCGCGGCACGCTGGCCCAGAAGGAGCGCTGGCTGCCCGAGCTGATGACGCTGGAAAAGATTGCGGCGTGGGCGATCACCGAGCCGGACTCGGGCTCGGACGCGTTCGGCGGCATGAAGACCTACGTCAAACGCGACGGCGCGGACTACATCCTCAACGGGCAGAAGACGTTCATCACCAACGGGCCCTACGCCGATGTCCTGGTCGTGTACGCGAAGCTCGACGAGGGCGATGGCTCCCCGGACAAGAAGGTCGACAAGCGCAACCGGTCGGTGCTGGTTTTCGTGCTCGATGCGGGCATGCCGGGCCTGACGCAGGGCAAGCCGTTCAAGAAGATGGGCATGATGTCCTCGCCGACCGGCGAGCTGTTCTTCGACAACGTGCGGCTGAGCCCGGACCGGCTGCTCGGCGAGAGCGAACAGCACACCGACGGCGACGGCCGCGACAGCGCCCGCGCCAACTTCGCCGCCGAGCGGATCGGGATCGCGATGATGGCCTTGGGCATCATCGACGAATGCCACCGGCTGTGCATCGATTACGCCAAGAGTCGCACGCTGTGGGGCAAGAACATCGGGCAGTTCCAGCTGATCCAACTCAAGCTGGCCAAGATGGAAATCGCGCGAATGAACGTGCAGAACATGGTCTTTCACACCATCGAGCGCCAACAGGCCGGTAAACCGCTGACGCTGGCCGAGGCGTCGGCGATCAAGCTGTACTCGTCGGAGGCGGCGACCGAGGTGGCGATGGAGGCCGTGCAACTGTTCGGCGGCAACGGCTACATGGCCGAGTACCGGGTGGAGCAGCTGGCCCGCGACGCCAAGTCGCTGATGATCTACGCCGGGAGCAACGAGGTGCAGGTCACCCACATCGCCAAGGGATTACTGGCCGACTGAGCTTCGCGAGCGTAACCGCACTGCGAAGATCGTCGCCGATCATCGCAGCCACGTTACGTTCGCGAACCCGAAACCCTCAGGCCGTCACCCAGATCGCCCGCGCCGCCGGGCTGCCCAGGTCGACGGTCGTCTCGGCGCCGTCGCCGGATTCGATCGCCACCGAGATCATGCCGGCGAATTCGCGGCGGGTCAGGACCCGCAGCCGGGAGTCGAGGTTGATGCCGACGTCGGTGAAGTAGCGCAGCATCTCGGGGTCGGCGTCGGAGATCCGGGCCACCGTCCCGGCGTCCCCGTCGCCGCACGCCCACAGCTGGCGCGCCGGCGGGGTGGGCACCTGCCCGTCGGAGGCCGGGATGGGGTCGCCGTGCGGGTCGCGCTGCGGGAATCCCAGCTTGGCGTCGATGCGGGCCACGAGGCGATCCGACACCGCGTGCTCGAGCACCTCGGCCTCGTCGTGCACCTCGTCCCAGGCGTAGCCGAGCTCGTTGACCAGGAAGGTCTCCAGCAGCCGGTGCCGGCGCACCATCTCGAGCGCCGCCCGCCGCCCGGCCGCGGTCAAGGTCACCGCGCCGTACTTCTCGTGGTCGACGAGGCCCTGCTCGGCGAGTTTGCGGATCGACTCCGAGGCCGTGCTGGCCGACACCCCGATCTTCTCGGCCAGCATCTTGGTGCTGACCTTGTCGGGGGACCACTCCTGGGCATTCCAGATCGCCTTGAGGTAGTCCTGGCCGACCGCGGTGAGACCGCCACGCTCTTCGTCAGCCCTCACAACGACAAAGTTTAGGCAACCCCGTCCGGATCCGGCGTGTTCCCCGCCACCCCGGCGGGTGTTGCGCCCTCCGGATCTCCCGGCCGGGCACTCGGCGCCGTAGGCTTGCGGTCGTGCAGCGGTGGCGCGGCCAAGACGAGATTCCCACGGACTGGGGCAGGTGTGTGCTCACCATCGGTGTGTTCGATGGCGTGCATCGCGGCCACGCGGAGCTGATCGCGCACGCGGTGAAGGCGGGGCGGGCGCGCAGCGTGCCGACGGTGTTGATGACGTTCGACCCGCACCCGATGGAAGTGGTCTATCCCGGCAGCCATCCGGCGCAGTTGACGACGCTGACGCGGCGCGCCGAGCTGGTCGAGGAGCTGGGCATCGACGTCTTCCTGGTGATGCCGTTCACCACCGATTTCATGAAGCTCACGCCGGACCGCTACGTGCACGAGCTGCTGGTGGAGAACCTGCACGTGGTCGAGGTCGTCGTGGGGGAGAACTTCACCTTCGGCAAGAAGGCGACCGGCAACGTCGAGACCCTGCGGCGCGCCGGCGATCGCTTCGGGTTCGCCGTGGAGTCGATGTCGCTGCTGTCCGAACACCACAGCAACGAGACCGTCACGTTCTCGTCCACCTACATCCGGTCCTGCGTGGACGCCGGCGACGTGGTCGCGGCCACCGAAGCGTTGGGCCGCCCGCACCGGGTCGAGGGCGTGGTGGTGCGGGGTCACGGCCGCGGCGCCGAACTGGGCTTCCCGACCGCGAACGTGGCGCCGCCGATGTATTCGGCCATCCCGGCCGACGGCGTGTACGCGGCGTGGTTCACCCTGCTCGGCCACGGTCGCGGGGCGGGGGCCCCCGGGGAGATCGTCCCCGGCGAGCGCTATCAGGCGGCGGTGTCCGTCGGCACCAACCCCACCTTCTCCGGACGCACCCGCACCGTCGAGGCGTTCGTCCTGGACACCGACGCCGACCTGTACGGACAGTACGTCGCCCTCGATTTCGTCGCCCGCATCCGCGGACAGCACAAGTTCGACTCCATCGACGAACTCGTCGTCGCGATGGGCAAGGACACCGACCGGGCGCGGGCGCTGCTGTCCTCGGGTTGATGAGCCGCCGCGTTTGTGCCCGGCGGTCCCAGCGCTGCTAAACTGCCGGACGACATCGGCGCGTGCTGCGGTTCGCGGTGGCCGCGCCTGCACCATTTACCTTTCGCGGACCGATTGATGGAGATAGTTCGTGGCGCTGACTGCCGAGCAGAAAAAAGAAATCCTGGGCACCTACGGCCTGCATGACACCGACACCGGGTCCCCGGAGGCCCAGGTCGCGCTGCTGACCAAGCGGATCGCCGACCTGACCGAGCACCTGAAGGTGCACAAGCACGACCACCACTCGCGGCGCGGGCTGCTGCTGCTGGTCGGGCGCCGGCGCCGGCTGCTCAAGTACGTCGCCCAGATCGACGTGGCGCGGTACCGCTCGCTGGTCGAGCGCCTCGGCCTGCGTCGCTGACGCCCTCAACGACGGGCCGATGACGCCCGCCTGATCCCGCGCGATGCTGGCGGGGCGGGGTCGCCCGTGTAGAGTAAGGACGTTCTGGGCCGGTTCGGCCCGAGCAACGGTGCGGTCACGCAGATCCGCGTGCGCCGTTCCAGCGTGTCACTACGCACCTTCGAGGGAGCAGCCCAGTCTGCATCGGGCGGTCTTCGGTAGTGGCTGCCGGGCTCTCCGGATCTGGGGCTTCTCGGCCGCTTCGATCGATGGCCGTAGCCGCATTCAGACTGGCTCTTCGGGATTAGCTCCCAGGGTGACTCGCAGGCCCGCACGGGTCCTGCGGACCCTCTCCAGGTTGCGCGTGACTACGCGAAACAGCCGAATAAGAGAGGCCGTACGGACGTCCATGTCTGTCGCTGAAATTGAAGAGGGCGTGTTCGAGGCGACCGCCACCATCGACAACGGGAGCTTCGGCACCCGCACCATCCGTTTCGAGACCGGCCGGCTGGCCCAGCAGGCCGCCGGGTCCGTGGTCGCGTACCTGGATGACGAAAACATGCTGTTGTCGGCGACCACCGCCAGCAAGAGCCCCAAGGAGCACTTCGACTTCTTCCCGCTGACCGTCGACGTCGAGGAGCGGATGTATGCCGCCGGTCGCATCCCCGGTTCGTTCTTCCGTCGCGAGGGCCGTCCCTCCACGGACGCGATCCTGACCTGCCGGCTCATCGACCGGCCGCTGCGCCCGTCGTTCGTCTCCGGGTTGCGCAACGAGATCCAGGTCGTGGTCACGGTCATGAGCCTGGACCCCAACGACCTGTACGACGTGCTGGCGATCAACGCCGCGTCGGCCTCCACCCAGCTGAGCGGGCTGCCGTTCTCGGGTCCGATCGGGGGCGTGCGGGTCGCGCTGATCGACGGCCAGTGGGTGGCGTTCCCGACCGTCGAGCAACTCGAGCGGGCCGTGTTCGACATGGTGGTGGCGGGCCGCAAGGTGGATGGTGACGTCGCGATCATGATGGTCGAGGCCGAGGCCACCGAGAACGTCATCGAGCTCGTCGAGGGCGGCGCCCAGGCGCCGACGGAAACCGTTGTGGCCGAAGGACTCGAGGCCGCCAAGCCGTTCATCGCCGCCCTGTGCACCGCGCAGGAGGAGCTGGCCGGGTCGGCCGCCAAGCCGGTCGGCGAGTTCCCGACGTTCCCGGACTACCAGGAAGACGTCTACTACTCGGTCGCCTCGGTGGCCACCGACGAGCTGGCCAAGGCGCTGACCATCGGCGGTAAGGCCGAGCGCGACGCGCGCACCGACGAGCTCAAGGCCGAGGTGCTCGCGCGCCTAGCCGAGACGTACGAGGGCCGCGAGAAAGAGGTCAGCGCCGCGTTCCGCTCGCTGACCAAGAAACTGGTGCGCCAGCGCATCCTCACCGACCACTTCCGCATCGACGGCCGCGGCATCACCGACATCCGCGCCCTGTCTGCCGAGGTCGCCGTGGTGCCCCGCGCGCACGGCAGCGCGCTGTTCCAGCGCGGTGAGACCCAGATCCTGGGGGTCACCACGCTCGACATGGTCAAGATGGCCCAGCAGATCGACTCGTTGGGGCCGGAAACCTCGAAACGCTACATGCACCACTACAACTTCCCGCCGTTCTCCACCGGCGAGACCGGCCGCGTGGGTTCGCCCAAGCGGCGTGAGATCGGGCATGGCGCGCTCGCCGAGCGGGCCCTGATCCCGGTGCTGCCGGGCGTCGAGGAGTTCCCGTACGCCATCCGCCAGGTCTCCGAGGCGCTGGGTTCCAACGGCTCCACCTCGATGGGCTCGGTCTGTGCGTCCACCCTGTCGCTGCTGAACGCCGGTGTGCCGCTGAAGGCGCCGGTGGCCGGCATCGCGATGGGCCTGGTTTCCGACGACGTCGAGATCGACGGGCGCACCGAGCGCCGGTTCGTCACGCTGACCGACATCCTCGGCGCCGAGGACGCGTTCGGCGACATGGACTTCAAGTGCGCCGGCACCAAGGACTTCGTCACCGCGCTGCAGCTGGACACCAAGCTCGACGGCATCCCGTCGCAGGTCCTGGCGGGCGCGCTGGGCCAGGCCAAGGATGCGCGCGTGACGATCCTCGAGGTCATGGCCGAGGCCATCGACGCGCCCGACGAGATGAGCCCGTACGCCCCGCGGGTCACCACCATCAAGGTTCCGGTGGACAAGATCGGTGAGGTCATCGGCCCCAAGGGCAAGGTCATCAACGGCATCACCGAGGAGACCGGCGCGCAGATCTCCATCGAGGACGACGGCACCGTGTTCGTCGGCGCCACCGACGGGCCCTCGGCGCAGGCCGCGATCGACCGGATCAACGCCATCGCGAACCCGCAGCTGCCGACGGTCGGCGAACGTTTCCTCGGAACCGTGGTCAAGACAACGGATTTCGGTGCGTTCGTGTCGCTGCTGCCCGGTCGCGACGGCCTGGTGCACATCTCCAAGCTCGGCAAGGGCAAGCGCATCGCGAAGGTCGAGGACGTGGTGAACGTCGGCGACAAGCTGCGCGTCGAAATCGCCGACATCGACAAGCGCGGCAAGATTTCGCTGGTGCTGGTGGAGGACGACGCCTCGGCCCCCGCCGAAGCCCCGGCGGCCGCCCCTGCCGATGCCACGAGCTGATTCGGCAAAGCGAGCAGCTGACCCCGCGCTGCGGCGGGGCAACCACACGGCCGCGGCGGACACCGAACCGCAAGCCGCACTGCGCCGCACCACGCTGCCCGGCGGCTTGCGGGTGGTCACCGAGTACCTGCCCGCGGTGCGGTCCGCCTCGGTCGGGGTCTGGGTCGGCGTCGGCTCGCGCGACGAGGGTGCCACCGTCGCCGGCGCGGCCCACTTCCTCGAGCACCTGCTGTTCAAGTCGACCCCCAGCCGTACCGCGGTGGACATCGCCCAGGCGATGGACGCCGTCGGGGGGGAGCTGAACGCGTTCACCGCCAAGGAGCACACCTGCTACTACGCGCATGTGCTCGACAGCGACCTGGCGCTGGCCGTCGACCTGGTCGCCGACGTGGTGCTCAACGGCCGCTGCGCCGCCGAGGATGTCGAACTGGAACGCGACGTGGTCCTCGAGGAGATCGCGATGCGCGACGACGACCCCGAGGACGCGCTCGGGGACATGTTCCTGGGCGCGCTGTTCGGCGACCACCCGGTGGGCCGGCCCGTCATCGGCACCGCGCAGTCGGTGACGTCGATGACGCGCAGCCAGCTGCACTCGTTTCACGTCCGGCGCTACACGCCCGAACGCATGGTGGTGGCGGTGGCCGGCAACGTCGACCACGGCGAGGTGGTCGCGCTGGTGCGCAAGCACTTCGGCGCGCGCCTGGTCCGCGGCCGCGGACCCATCGCGCCGCGCAAGGGCGCGGGGCGGGTCACCGGCCGCCCCGGGCTGACGCTGGGCAATCGGGACGCCGAGCAGACGCACGTGTCGCTGGGTGTGCGCACGCCCGGCCGCGGCTGGCAGCACCGCTGGGCGCTGTCGGTGCTCAACACCGCGCTGGGCGGCGGCCTGAGCTCTCGGCTGTTCCAAGAGGTCCGGGAGCTGCGCGGGCTGGCCTACTCGGTGTACTCGACGGTGGACATCTTCGCCGACAGCGGCGCGCTGTCCGTGTACGCGGCCTGCCAGCCCGAACGCTTCGCCGAGGTCATGGCCGTCACGAGCACGGTCCTCGACTCCGTGGCCCGCGACGGCATCACCGAGTCGGAATGCCGGATCGCCAAGGGCTCGCTGCGCGGCGGCCTGGTCCTCGGCCTGGAAGACTCCGGCTCGCGGATGAGCCGCCTGGGCCGCAGCGAGCTCAACTACGGCAAACACCGCAGCATCGAGCACACCCTGCGCCAAATCGACCAGGTGACCGTCGAGGAGGTCAACGCCGTCGCCCGCAAGCTGCTCGGGCAGCGCTACGGCGCCGCGGTTCTCGGCCCCTATGCGGCCAAACGGTCACTGCCCCAACAACTTCGGGCGATGGTAGGCTAGCTCGAATGTCCGCCTCCTCACTCGCGCCCCCTCGGCGCTCGCCGTCGGCGGACTAGCCGAATGGTACTGGGCTTCTGGGACATCGTGGTGCCCATCGTGGGTGCCCCGATGGCCGGCGGGCCCGGAACTCCCGCGTTGGCCGCGGCGGTGTCCAACGCCGGCGGGCTCGGCTTCGTCGCCGGCGGGTACCTCAGCGCCGAGCAGTTCGCCGACGACATCGCCGCCGCGCGCAAGGCCACCACCGGCCCGCTGGGGGTGAATCTGTTTGTGCCCCAGCCCAGTGTGGCCGACTGGGTGGCCCTGGACTACTACGCGGCGGAACTCGAAGAGATCGCCGACCACTACCAAGTGGAGGTCGGTCACCCGCATTACGGCGACGACGACGGCTGGGAGCAGAAGCTCGAGGTGGTGGCCGACGTCCGTCCCGAGCTGGTGTCGTTCACGTTCGGTGTCCCGCCGCCCGACGTGATCCGGCGCCTCGGCGCGCTGGGCCTGCTGGTGATGGTCACGGTGACCTCGGCCTACGAGGCCGGGGTGGCCGTCGCGGCCGGCGCGGACAGCCTGGTGGCCCAGGGCCCCGCCGCGGGCGGGCATCGCGGCACGTTCGCGCCCGACATGGAACCCGCCAACGAGTCGCTGCACCAGCTCATCGATCGCATCCGCCACGCCCACGACGTCCCGATCATCGCCGCGGGCGGGCTGGGCACCGCCGACGAGGTCGGGGCCGCCCTGCGCAGGGGGGCGGTGGCCGCGCAGGTCGGCACCGCGCTGCTGCTCGCCGACGAGGCCGGCACCAACCCCGCGCATCGCACCGCCCTGAAAAACCCGCTGTTCGCGACAACCGTTGTGACGCGGGCATTCTCGGGCCGGTATGCGCGCGGCCTGGAAAACGACTTCACCCGCATGCTCGACCACGTGGCGCCGCTGGGCTACCCCGAGGTCAACCAGATGACATCGCCCATCCGGGAAGCCGCCGCCGCCATCGAGGACCCGAACGGGATACCGCTGTGGGCCGGGGCGGCATTCAAGCACGCCACCGCCGGCCCCGCGGCCGACATCATCGCCGGCCTCGCGGCCACGGGCTAACCCAGCACCTCGGCGGGGTCGGTGAACGGCAGGCCGAGATCGGTGGCCACCTGTTCGGACAGCAACGCGCCGTCGTGCGTCGAAAGACCTTTGCCCAGAGCGTGATCCGAGCGGCACGCCGCCCGCCAGCCGCGGTCGGCGAGCGCGAGCACATAGGGCATCGTCGCGTTCGTCAGCGCCACCGTCGACGTCTTGGGCACCGCGCTGGGCATGTTGGCCACGCAGTAGAACACCGTGTCGTGCACGACGAAGGTCGGGTCGTCGTGCGTGGTCGGCCGCGAGTCCTCGAAGCAGCCGCCCTGGTCGATGGAGATGTCCACCAGCACCGCGCCCGGTTTCATCTGCGCGACAAGGGAATTCGATACCAGGCTGGGGGCCTTGGCGCCGGGCCGCAGCACGGCGCCGATCACCAGGTCGGCGCGTTTGACGGTGCCCTCCAGGTCGTAGGCCGACGAGTAGCGGGTGCGGACCTGTCCGCCGAACTCGGCGTCGAGCAACCGAAGCTTGTTGATGTTGACGTCGAGCACCGAGACCATCGCCCCCATGCCGCCGGCGACGCGGGCCGCGTTGTAACCGGCCGTGCCCGCCCCGATCACCACGACGTCGGCCGGCTTGACGCCCGGCACGCCGCCCATCAGCACGCCGCGCCCGCCGTGGGTGCGCATCAGGTGATACGCCCCCACCTGAGCGGACAGCCGGCCGGCCACCTCGCTCATCGGCGCCAGCAACGGCAGTGTGCCGTCGCCGGTTTGGACGGTCTCGTAGGCGATCGACGTCGTTCCGGACGCCAACAACGCGTCGGTGCACGCACGCGACGCGGCCAGATGCAGATAGGTGAACAGAATCTGGTTGCGCCGCAACAGCTCATACTCGCCCGGCACGGGTTCTTTCACCTTGAGCAGCAGGTCGGCGTCGCCCCAAACCTGTTCGGCGGTATCGGCGAGTTGGGCGCCCGCCGCCTTGAACTCGGAGTCGGTGATCGAGGATCCCTCGCCTGCCCCGGACTGGACGAGCACGTCATGGCCGCGGCGGATCAACTCGGCGACACCGGCGGGGGTGATGGCCACGCGAAACTCGTTCGTCTTGGTCTCGGTCGGTACGCCGACTCGCATGATCGCCCCTCGTTCGCGCATTCCCTCTCAAGTGTGAAGAAAGTTCACAGGGGCCGCAATCGATGTGCATCGCATCGCGTGCTGGCTATGATCGGCGGATGACCGACCCGTGCGTTTCGGCCACCGTGCAGATCGATGCCCGCCCCGACGCGGTGTACCGGCTCATCACCGATCTGCCCACCCTGGCTTCGCTGGCCGAGGAGGCGGTGGCGATGGAATGGCGCAAGGGTGACGCCGTGCGGCCCGGCGCGGTCTTCACCGGCCACAACGAGAACGGCGGCCGGCGCTGGAGCACCAAATGCACCGTCACCGACGCGGAACCGGGCCGCCGCTTCGCCTTCGACGTGACCCACACCATCCTTCC
Source organism: Mycobacterium sp. NTMscope_MAC_12 (assembly GCF_976985675.1). NCBI lineage: Bacteria > Bacillati > Actinomycetota > Actinomycetes > Mycobacteriales > Mycobacteriaceae > Mycobacterium > Mycobacterium sp. NTMscope_MAC_12. The sequence continues at coordinate 3,636,192 of NZ_CDRJYY010000001.1, read as the reverse complement.
GATCGCGCGCTGGCAGTACGACATCGTCGCGGCCGACGGGGGATGCGAGGTCACCGAAAGCACCTGGGACCGCAGGCCCGGGTGGTTCCGCAAGGTCGCCGGCAAGGCCACCGGCGTGAGCGATCGGACGGCCGCCAACACCGAGCACATCCGGCTCACCCTGCAGCGCCTCAAACAGCGCGCCGAAACCGAGTAGCCCAAGAGCCGCGGGAGTTCTGCCATGACGCGACGCGATCCCGCCGTAGCCGTCGTCGGGGCCGGCATGTCCGGGTTGTGCGTCGCAATTGCGTTGCTGCGCAGCGGTATTACCGATGTGACCATCTTCGAGAAGGCCGACGAGGTGGGCGGCACCTGGCGGGACAACACCTATCCGGGCCTGACCTGCGACATACCGTCACGGGTCTATCAGTACACGTTCGCCACCAACCCGCACTGGACGCACCTGTTCTCGCCCGGCGGCGAAATCCAGGACTACTTCCGGAATATCGCGGACCGGTTCGGCCTGCGGGACCGCATCCGGTTCGGCACCGAAATCACCGATGCCCGTTTCGAGAACGGCCGCTGGTCATTGCGCACCGCCGCCGGCGAACAGTGCGCGGCGGACTTCCTGATCACGGCCACCGGCGTGTTGCATCATCCCCGGATGCCGTCGATCGCCGGCCTGGACGACTTCGGCGGCCACGTCTTTCACTCGGCGCGCTGGGACCATTCCGTCGAGCTGGCCGGGCTCCGGATCGCGATCGTCGGCAACGGGTCGACGGGCGTGCAACTCGTCTGCGGCCTGGCCGGCGTGGCGGGCAGGGTCATGCTGTTTCAGCGCACGGCCCAGTGGGTGCTCAAGCTGCCCAACCCCCGCTACACCAGGTTCACCGGCCTCACCCGCAACAGGTTTCCGTGGCTGGACCGGATGGCGTACCGCGGCTACAGCGTGGTGTTCGACCTCTTCGCGGTGGGGCTGACCAAGCCCGGCGTGCGCCGAAAGATCATGGGGGCGCTGTGCCGCGCCAGCCTCCGCGAGGTCCGCGACCCCGAGCTGCGCCGGGCGCTGACCCCCGATTACACGCCGATGTGCAAACGGCTGGTGATGTCGGGCGGCTTCTACCGCGCGATGCAGCGCGACGACGTCGACCTGGTCACCGCCGGCATCGACCACGTGGAGCGGGGCGGCATCGTGACCGACGACGGCGTCCTGCACGACGTGGACATCATCGTGCTCGCCACCGGATTCGACACCCACGCCTTCTTCCGGCCGATGCGGCTGACCGGCCGCGACGGGATCGCCGCCGACGACGTCTGGCGCGACGGGCCGCGGGCGTACCAGACCGTCGCGATGCCGGGCTTTCCCAACTTCTTCATGATGCTGGGGCCGCACAGCCCGGTGGGCAACCTGGCGCTGACGACCGTCGCCGAATCGCAGGCCGAGCACGTCCTGGGGTGGATCCAGCGTTGGCGCCGAGGGGAATTCGACACCGTCGAGCCGACGCCCTCGGCGACCGAGCGCTACAACGCGGGGCTGCGCGCCGCGATGCCGAACACCGTGTGGACCACCGGCTGTGACAGCTGGTACCTCAACAAGGACGGCGTGCCCGAGGTGTGGCCTTTCACGCCGGCCGAACATCGCGCGATGCTGGTCAACACCGATCCGGGATCCTACGACCTGCGCCCGGTCGCGCCCTGAGGACGCCACAGACACCGGCCGGACAAAACCCGGTACCGGTGGTTCCGCATACTTGGTCGCGCAACTATAATGGCAGCTCGCGGCGTCGGAAACGCCGAGGTAGGGGGCAATAATGCTGACCATCGACGACCAGGCGGCGGGTCCGCACGACGCGTCGCTCGACCACGAACGGCTGGTCCTCGAGGCGCGCGACGTGCACTTCGATTGGGCGACGTTGCCGTTCCACTACGTGCCCGGTGAGCCGTTCTCCACCCACGTTCTCAACGTGCTGCATTTGCTGCTGCCCGCCGGCGAGGAGTTCTTCGTCGACGTGTTCAAGAAGGCCCTGCCGCTGATCAAAGACGATCAGCTGCGGCTGGACGTCCAGGGGTTCATCGGGCAGGAGGCGGTGCATTCCCAGGCGCACGCCGACGTGCTCGCCCACTTCGCCGCGCGGGGCATCGACCTGACCCCCTACACCGGCCAGATCAAGTGGCTGTTCGACACGCTGCTGGGGCCGCGGCCCCACTGGAGCGAGCGCCGCCGGCAGAGCTGGCTGCTCGAGCAGGTGTCTGTGGTCTCCGCCATCGAGCACTACACCGCCATCCTCGGCGAGTGGATCCTGAACTCGCCGGCCCACGACGCGATCGGCACCGATCCGGTGATGCTGGACATGCTGCGCTGGCACGGCGCCGAGGAGGTCGAGCACAAGGCGGTCGCCTTCGACACCATGAAGCATCTGCGGGCCGGCTACTGGCGGCAGGTCCGCGCCCAGCTGGTCGTGTCGCCCGCCATGCTGCTGTTGTGGATCCGCGGGGTGCGGTTCCTGTACTCGCTGGATCCCTATCTGCCGCCGCGCACCAAGCCCCGCTGGCGCGACTACTTCGCCGCGGCCCGCCGCGGATTGGTGCCCGGGCCGCTGCGATTCGTGCGAGCGATCGGGAACTACTACCGGCCGGGCTTTCACCCCTCGCAGCTCGGCGGGCTGGGGCAGGCCGTCGACTACCTAGCCGTCTCACCCGCCGCGCGGGCGTCGCACTGACCGATGGGCACCACGTCGAGCCTCACCGCCAGCGACGGCGTCACACTGGCCGTGCACCGCTACACCGACATCGACCCGGCGCGCCCAACCATCCTGGCGATTCACGGTTTTCCGGACAACCACCACGTCTGGGACGGCGTGGCCCGGGAGTTGGCCGGTAAGCCCTACAACTTCGTCGCCTACGACGTGCGCGGCGCCGGTGAATCCTCTTCTCCCACACAATGTTCCGGCTACGACTTCGCACAACTCGTCTCCGACATCGACGCGGTGATCGACAGCCTGGGCGTCGGGCGGGTGCACCTGCTGGGCCATGACTGGGGTTCGATCCAGGCGTGGGCGGCGGTCACCGACGACTCGGTGATGGGCAAGGTGGCGTCGTTCACGTCGATCTCGGGCCCGCACCTGCAGTACGCCGGGGCGTTTCTGCGGTCCGCGCGCACGCCCCGGGCCGTGGCCCAAGTCGCCAGGCAGCTGATCTCGTCGGGCTACATCGGTTTCTTCTTGTGCCCGGGAGTGCCCGAACTGTCGTTTCGCTCGAGGATCGGCGTGAAAGTCATTGAGGCCCTTGAACGCATCGGCCGCTCGAGCACCCGCAGCCAGCGCCACGAGACCATGCGGTCGGTCACCGACTATGTCCACGGGCTCAACCTGTACCGGCAGAACATGCCCGCGCCCATGCTGGCGCCGGGTCCGCAACTCCCGACGACGACGGTCGCCGTGCAGACCCTGGTTCCGCGGCGGGACGTCTTCGTCACACCCGCGCTGCAGCGCTTCACCGGAGCAATTCCCCACGGCGCCAGGGTGATCGCGATCGAGGGCGGGCACTGGGTCGTGACGTCGCGCCCCGACGTCGTCGCCCGGCTGACCGCCGAATGGGTCGACCGGGCCGTCGCCGGTGGGCCCGTCGTGGCCGAGGCGCGCGGCGAACGACGCGACGTGCGCGGCAAACTCGCCCTGGTCACCGGCGCCGGCGCCGGAATCGGCAGGGCCACCGCGCTGGAACTGGCCCGGCACGGCGCCCGCAAGATCATCCTCGCCGACCGTGATCGGGCCGCCGCCAAGGAAACCGCCGACGCCGTGCGCGCCGCGTGCGCCGAAGCCGCGGTCTACCAGGTCGACGTCAGCGACGAGGACGCGATGAACGAGCTTGCGGCACAAGTGCGCAACGAGCACGGGGTGGTCGACATCCTGGTGAACAACGCCGGCATCGGAATGGCGGGCCGGTTCCTGGAGACCAGCTCCGCGAATTGGGAAGACATCATGGGCGTCAACGTGCACGGCGTCATCTCCGGCAGCCGGGCGTTCGGTGCGCAGATGGTCGAGCGCGGCGAGGGCGGCACGATCATCAACGTGGCCTCGGCGGCGGCCTACCTGCCGTCGAAATCGATGGTCGCCTACAGCACCACCAAGGCGGCCGTGCTGGCGCTCAGCGAATCACTGCGCGCCGACTTCGCCGACGAGGGCATCACGGTCACCGCCGTGTGCCCGGGCTTCGTCAACACCAACATCGCCAAGAGCACGACCTACGCCGGGATGAGCGCCGAGCAGCAGGAGCGGGCGCGGGGCAAGGCCGACGCCGCCTACCGGCGCCGCAACTTCACCCCCGAGGCGACCGCCAAGGCGATCGTGAAGGCCATCAAGACCGGTCCGGCCGTGCTGCCGATCGCCGCCGAATCCAGGATCGGCTACGCGATGCGGCGGATCAGCCCGGGGGCGGTGCGGCTGTTCGCGCGCTTGGACATTCGGCAGACGTAGGGGGACCGGTGCCGGAAAGCATCTGGGCCAGCCGGCCCGCCGACCTGTACGGCCGGCGCGACCACGACCGCTTCGGGTCGCTGCTGTGGGGCATCCGTGCGGTGTTCGAGGGATTCGCCTCGGTGTCGCGGTGGCAGCCGTCGCGGGTGAAGCCGGTGCAGCGCACGCTGACCGCGGTCGTGACCAAACGCGAGCTCGTCGCGCCCGACGTCGTCGCGCTGACGTTGGCCGACCGCGACGGCGGCCTGCTTCCCTCCTGGACGCCCGGCGGGCACATCGACGTCCTGTTGCCCTCGGGCCGGCGCCGGCAGTACTCGCTGTGCGGTCCTCCCGGGCGGCGCACCGACTACCGCATCGCGGTGCGCCGGATCGCCGACGGCGGCGGCGGATCCATCGAGATGCACGAGGCCTTCGGCGTGGGCGACACGTGTGAGTTCGAAGGCCCGCGCAATGCGTTCTATCTCGGCACGGCCGAGCGCGACGTGTTGTTCGTCATCGGCGGCATCGGGGTGACGCCCATCCTGCCGATGATCCGCGCCGCCGCACAGCGCGGGATCGATTGGCGCGCAATCTATACCGGGCGCAGCCGCGAATACATGCCGTTGCTCGACGAGGTGGTGTCGGTGGCCCCGGAACGGGTCACGGTGTGGGCCGACGACGAGCACGGCCGCTTCCCGGCCGTGGCGGAGCTGCTGGCCGGCGCCGGCCCGGCCACCGCCGTCTACGTGTGCGGGCCGAGCGCCATGCTCGAAGCCGTGCGGGTCGCCCGCGACCAACATGCCGGCGCGCCATTGCATTACGAGCGGTTCAGCCCGGCGCCGATCGTCGACGGAGCTCCGTTCGAACTCGAGCTCGCGCGATCACGCCAGGTGCTCGCGGTGCCGGCCAATCGCACGGCGCTGGACGTCATGCTCGACCGCGACCCGACGACCCCCTATTCGTGCCGGCAGGGATTCTGCGGCACGTGCCGGGTCAAAGTGCTTGCCGGACAGGTGGATCACCGCGGGCGTGCCGCGCCCGGCGACGACGGCATGCTGGTGTGCGTCTCGCGGGCCGACGGCGGGCGCGTCGTCATCGACGCCTGAGGCCGCTACGGCCGGGACGGCTCCAGGTAGGCGGCCAACGCGTTGGTCAGGCCCCGGCGCGCCATGTCGAGGTCGGCGTAGGAGCCCAGCTGGCGTTCCGACACCAGGCCGCGCATCGCGCCGGGAATCAGGGCGGCCACCTCGCGGACCCGGTCCGGGTCGACGGCCAGACCGGCGAACGCCTGCTGGCAGGTCTCGAGCCAGCTCTTGCCCCAGGAAAACAGCTCGGCGGCGGTACGTGGGTAGAGGCGTTCGAGCTCGCCGGGATCGCGCGGCAGCGCGGCGCGCAGGTTCTCGATCGCGCGCGAATCCGCCGACGCCAGGCCGGTGTAGAGGGTGTCGATGATGGCGCCGACGCGTTCCCGCAGCGGCGCCTCCGTCGAGATCGGGGCCGACAGCGTCGAGAACGTCACGGCGCGCCGCTCGGCGGTGCGGTGCAGCACCGCGGCCCAGAACCCGTCGGTGTCGCCGAACTGGTACTGCACCGCGCCCCAGGTGGCGCCGATGTCCTTGGCGATGCGGTTGGCCGACACCGAGCCCGGCTCGCCGGAGGCCAGGGAGCGCAGCGCGGCCTCGAGCATGCTTTCGCGAGTCGCATGTCCGCGCCGGTTCGGGCGGCGGCCCGCGATCCCGGCTCCGCTGCGTGCGCGTGTCATTGGGCGATCTTATCCACCCCGGCCGGGCGGGATGAGTAGTTTCATAGAGGGTACTTTGATATTTTGGTGTTGCGGCCTATATTCGTAACCCGAGGGAGGGCAGTCATATGGCAGGACGCGATGGCTAAGCCGCCGTTGTCGATGAAGCCGACCGGTTGGTTCCAGGTCGCCTGGTCCGACGAGATCGGCGTCGGCGACGTGCACAAGATGAAGTACTTCGACCAGGAAATGGTCGCCTGGCGCGCGGAATCGGGCCAGCTCACGGTGATGAACGCCTACTGCGAGCACCTCGGCGCGCACCTGGGATACGGCGGCAAGGTCGTCGGCGAGGTGCTGCAGTGCCCGTTCCACGGCTGGCAGTGGAGCCAAGAGGGCCGCAACGTCTGCATCCCGTACCAGGACCGCCCCAACCGCGGCCGGCGCATGCGCACCTACCCGGTGGTGGAACGGAACGCGTCGGTCTACATCTGGCACGACCTCGAACGCCGCGAACCGTACTTCGACCCGCCGGATGTGTTCGCCGGCTTCGACGACGGCAGCAGCGCCGACGATTACTACCCGCAGCAGCGGCTCTACCGCGAGACGCTGGAGATGCACCCGCAGTACGTGCTGGAGAACGGGGTGGACTTCGCGCACTTCAAGTACGTGCACAACACCCCTATCGTGCCGGTGTTCACCCGCCACGACTTCGCCGAGCCGGTGTCGTATGTCGATTTCACCATCACCTTCGAGGGTGACGACGGGCAGAAGATCGAGGACGTCAATAGCGGCGTGCAGGCCATCAACGGCGGCTTGGGAATCGCGGTGACCAAGAGCTGGGGGATGATCGACAACCGCACCATCTCCGCGATCACCCCGGTGGACGAGCGCACCTCCGACGTCCGATTCATGGTCTACATCGGCCGCGCGCCGGGCAACGACTCGGACCGCGCCGAACGCAAGGCGGCCGAATTCGGCCGGGAAGTGATCCGCCAGTTCACCCAGGACATCGAAATCTGGCAGCACCAACGGTATTCGGATCCACCCGCACTGGCCACCGACGAGTACGAGGGATTCACGGCAATTCGCCAGTGGGCCAAGCAGTTCTATCCCGACGCGTTCGTATCGCAGGAAGGCTTAACCCGATGAGTGCAACACCGATCCGCGTCTTTCAGGTCGGAAGCGGAAACGTCGGCTCGGAGATGATCAAAAGGATCGCCGCCCAGCCCGATCTCGAACTCATTGGCGTGCATGCCTATTCGCCGGAGAAGGTGGGCAAGGACACCGGGGAGTTCGCCGGCGTGGGGGCCAATGGGGTGAAGTTCACCGGGACCGTCGAGGAGATCATCGCCGCCAAGCCGGACGTGCTGACCTTCCACGGAGTGTTCCCCGACGAGGACCTCTACTTACAGGTGCTCGAGGCGGGCATCGACATCGTCACCACCGCGGACTGGATCACCGGCTGGCATCGCGACACCAATCACCCGCACCCGTCGGGCAAACCGGTGAGCCGGCTGCTCGCCGAGGCGTGTGAGAAGGGCGGTGCGACGTTCTACGGCACCGGAATGAACCCCGGGCTCAATCAGATCCTGGGCGTCGTGTGCTCGGCCGACGTCGCCGACATCGAGAACATCACCACCATCGAGTCCGTCGACGTGTCGTGCCACCACTCGAAGGACACCTGGATCGAGGTGGGCTACGGCCAGCCGGTCGACGATCCGGAAATCCCCGCGAAGCTCGAGAAGTACACCCGCGTCTTCGCCGACAGCGTGTACATGATGGCCGACTGCTTCGACCTGCCGCTCGACGAGGTCAAGTTCAGCTACGAGCTGGGCGCCTGCACCAAGGACGTCGACCTGGGCTGGTACACCCTGCCGAAGGGTTCGCTGGGTGGCAACTACATCAAGTACCAGGGCATGGTCGACGGCGTCCCGCGGGTCGAGACGCATCTGGAATGGCAGATGACCCCACACACCGACCCCAGCTGGAACATCAAGGGCTGCTACATCACCCAGATCAAGGGCGACCCGTGCGTCTACAACAAGCACATGATCTTTCCCAAGCCCGGCGTGGACCTGTCCAACCCGGACAGCTTCGCCTCGATCGGCATGACCGTCACCGGCATGCCGGCCCTCGCCGCGATCAAGTCGGTGATCGCGGCGCCGCCGGGGCTGATCACCAGCGCCGACCTGCCGCTGCGCGGCTTCGCCGGGCGGTTCGTCACGTAGGTGAAGTCAGGGGCCGGCGCGGTCGCCGATGCCGCGCTCGGGGTGGTGATAGTCGTTCGTGCGGACCCCGCGGTCCAACCGCGGCGGCGGTATCCACTCGGTGTCCCCGCTGGCATTCTTCCTTGTCCGCCAGCCCTTTTCGACCAGCTTGTGGTGCGGCGCGCAGGCGAAGGTGAGGTTGTCGGCATCGGTCGTGCCGCCGGCCGCCCATTCGTTCAGGTGATGCACCTCGCACCAATAGCCGGGCGCGTCGCAGCCGGGATGCGTGCAGCCGCGGTCGTGAGCGTAGAGGACGAGGCGCTGATCCGGCGAGGCGATGCGCCGCGACCGGCCGAGATACAGTGGGCGGCTTGAATGCTCGTCGAACACGACGAGATAGTGGTATGGGTGGCTGCCCATCCGGATCACGTCGCGCATCGGCAGCAGCGTCCCGCCACCGGTTACCGCCCGTCCGTTGCCCGACGTCAGCTCCTGCAGCGTAGTCGCCACGATCACGGCCACCGGCAAGCCGTTGTGCTGGCCGAGTTTCGGATCGCCCAACTGGCCGCGCACCAGGGCGTTGAGCGCGTCGTGCTGGCGTTGGGCATGGCTGCGCGGATCTCGGCGCGCGCACTCGTCATCGGGTTCGCCTCCGACACAAGGCGTTTCATCGTCCGGGTTGCACATTCCGGGCGCCGCGAAGTGGGACATCCACGCATCGAGATTGGCACGCAGCTCCGGGGATGCGACCAGTTTTCCGACGCTCATCCCGTTGGGGCTCTGACCACACCAGGTGAAGCCGCGCTGACGCGCGCGGTCGGCGTCGGAGAACTTCCCGTCGGGATTGATCGACAGCGCGTACCGGTGTGCGAGCTTCTGCAGCTGATCGGGCCGTACTTTCGCGGCTTCATTCGCCAGGAATCGTTCGGCGGTTTCCACCTTGGCCACGGGCGTGGACGCCGGAAGGTCGCGGACAAACGCCTGAATCACCCGCAGGTGCTGGCCGTCGAGCAGGCCGTCGCTCCACGCCACGGCGGTGGCCGGCAACTCGGGCGGCAACTCCTGGCCGGTGAGGGTCAGCCGCGGCGACAGCTGGGTGGCGTCGTGAAGCCGACGGGACGCCTCGGCGCAGCTGATCCGCAACCAGTCCGCGATCACCTTGTGCACCGGGCCACCGAGGGCGGCGGGATCCTCCCTCACCAGGCCGGCGATCACGTCGTGGCTCACCGCGATCTGCCGCCGGCGCGAGGCCTCCATCCGCTCGAGCAAGCGCAGCCGCACGGCGGGGTCCAACCGGTCGAAGTTCAGCCCGCGGATCGCTGCGGCGGCGGCGTCGAGCGCGTCCAGGGCGGCGGACACCTCGGGCGACCCCTCGATCGAATACATGTTCGAATTTTATCGGCGGCCACCGTCCGGCGAAACGCACAATGCCGTATCTGTGGATAGACGCCGAACTGTGGACAACTCCCTCCGGTCTAGGGTGAAGGCCATGCGAGTGGGAGTGCTGGGAGCCAAGGGAAAAGTCGGATCGACGATGGTGGCCGCCGTGCAGGCTGCCGAGGATCTGACGCTGTCCGCCGAGGTGGACGCCGGTGACCCGTTGAACCTGCTGACCGACGGCGGCACCGAGGCGGTCATCGACTTCACCCACCCCGACGTGGTGATGGGCAACCTGGAGTTCCTCATCGGCAACGGGATTCACGCCATCGTCGGCACCACGGGCTTCACCGCCGAGCGGCTGCAGCAGGTGCAGGCCTGGCTTGCCGAGAACCCGAAAACGTCGGTGCTGATCGCGCCGAACTTCGCCATCGGGGCGGTGCTCTCGATGCACTTCGCCAAGCAGGCGGCGCCCTTCTTCGACTCGGCCGAGGTGATCGAGCTGCATCACCCGCACAAGGCCGACGCCCCGTCGGGCACCGCGACGCGCACCGCCAAACTGATCGCCGAGTCGCGAAAAGGCTTGCTGCCCAACCCCGATGCCACCAGCACCAGCCTGCCGGGCGCACGGGGCGCCGACGTGGACGGAATCCCGGTGCACTCGGTGCGCCTGGCCGGGCTGGTCGCGCACCAGGAGATCCTGTTCGGCACCGAGGGCGAGACACTGAGCATCCGCCACGACAGCTTGGACCGGACCTCGTTCGTGCCGGGCGTGCTGCTGGCGGTGCGGCGCATCACCGAGCACCCCGGACTGACGGTGGGCCTGGAGCCCCTGCTCAACCTGCAATGACCAAAGCGCTGCGCACCCAACTGCTCGTCGCCTTCATGTGCGTCGCGCTGTTGGTGTACTTCGCGCTGCTGGGGCGGGTGGCCGTCGCGATGATCGCCTCCGGGCGGCCCGCCGCCGTCGGCCTCGGGCTGGCGGTGTTGGTCATGCCCGTCATCGGCCTGTGGGCGATGGTCGCGACCCTGCGGGCCGGGTTCGCGCATCAGCGGCTCGCGCGCCTGATCGCCGCCGACGGAATGGAACTGGACACCAGCGCGCTGCCGCGCCGGCCCTCGGGCCGCATCGAGCGAGACGCGGCCGACGCGCTGTTCGCCACCGTGCGCACCGAAGTGGAAGACCACCCCGACGACTGGCGGCGCTGGTACCGGCTGGCCCGCGCCTACGACTACGCCGGGGATCGCCGCCGCGCCCGCGAAGCCATGAAGACGGCGGTGAACCTGCAGGGCCACCCATGAGTAAGACGCTGCTGATCGTGCACCACACCCCGTCGCCGCACACGCACGAGATGTTCGAGGCGGTCGTCTCCGGCGCCACCGACCCCGAGATCGAGGGCGTGGAGGTGCTGCGCCGCCCGGCGCTGACGGTCTCGCCGGCCGAGATGCTGGCCGCCGACGGCTACCTGCTGGGCACCCCGGCCAATCTCGGCTACATCTCCGGCGCGCTCAAGCACGCGTTCGACTGCTCCTACTACCAGCTGCTCGACTCCACCCGCGGGCGACCGTTCGGGCTGTACCTGCACGGCAACGAGGGCACCGAGGGCGCCGAGCGCGCCGTCGACACCATCACGACCGGGCTGGGCTGGTCCAAAGCCGCTGAGACGGTGGTGGTTTCGGGCAAGCCGGGCAAGGAGCAGCTGCAGGCGTGCTGGGAGCTGGGGGCGACGGTCGCGGCCCAGTTGATGGATTACGCGTAGGTCGGCTTGAACGCGTCGGCCGGCTGCGCCAGGGCCAGCGCCGAGCTGGTGCCGATCGGGCCGTGCCGGTCGAACAGGGTGGCCGCCCCGGTCGCGACCCCGGCCGTGCCGTAGTGGCTCTGGGCGGCCAGGCCGAGGAATTCGCCGTCGGGCAACCGGCTCGCGGTGACGGTGTAGTCGGCGTTGATGTAGCGCAATCCGCCGGTGCCCCAATGGGTCAGCGAACTCGTGATGTCACCGACGAACGCCAGGCGGGTGAACGGCGTCAGTGGGTGGCCGTGGACCATCGGCCGAAAGACCCTGGCCCACGCGAACTTCTGGGAGTCGGACTGCTCCCACTCGCCGGCGGCGATGCCGGGGCTGCCGTCGCGGGTGGCGCCATACCCCCAGATGAGAAACGGCATGCCCTCCGGGAAGCCGTCCGACGACGTCGGAAGCGGCGGCATCTCGACCGGAAAGGACCACACCCGGCCGTCCGGATGATCGCCGCGACGCAAAAACAGCGCGCTGGCCCGCGCGACGACCGTGCCGTTTTGGACCAGCTCGCCGTCGACCAGCTTGATGCGCCGCCCCTCCCGCGCCACCGACGTCCGGATTTGCACCGGCAGCATCAGGGCCGGGCGCAACAGGTCGACCGTGAACCGGGCGGGTTGCAGGTCGGGGTCGACGCCGGATTGCTCTATGCCCCAACCCAACAGGCCGCCGACGATCTGGCCGCCCATGGCCGCGCCCCACGGCCCCTGCGTCATCGTGCCCGGAACATAGGAGTCGCCGTCTACAGTGAAAAACGCCTCGGGCATGATGGCGGAATCGTTCGTCACCGCTATCACGATAGGACACCGGATAGTAAGGACCGGGTATGCCTCCAGTGATCGAAATCGCGCGCGACCACAATCCGTTCCCGACGGTCGGCGTGTCCCGCGGCCGCGACGGCATTCCGCGCTACGACGAGCTGCCCGCCACCCTGCTGGACATGCTCGCCGCACACGTCGACACCCGTCCGGACAGCGAGGCCGTGGTCGAGCTGGGCGGTGGCCGGCTGACGTACCGGCAACTCTGGGACCGCGCCGCGCGGGTCGCCGGCGGGCTGCGGGCGGAAGGCATCAAGCGGGGCGACCGGGTCGCGGTGCGCTACCCCGCGGGGATCGACTGGGTGCTGGCGTTCTGGGGCATCGTGATGGCGGGCGGCGTTGCGGTGGCGGTCAATACGCGCTCCGCCCAACCGGAGGTCGACTTCGTCCTGGCCGACTCGGGTGCGCAGCGCGACCTGGCGCCGGATTCCGCGTTGCCCGACGGGCCGCCGTCCGTCACCGAGCAACTCGGCCGCGCCGACGTGGCCGCCCTGTTCTACACGTCGGGCACCACCGGCCACCCCAAAGGGGTGCCGACCACCCACGAGGCGTTTTTGACCAACACCGAGAACGCGATCCGCTGTCTGCAACAGCCGCGAGACCTCGGTGAGGGAATGCGGACGCTCATCTCGGTTCCGCTGTTCCACGTGACGGGTTGCAATTCACAGCTTTTGGCCGCCGCCCGGCTCGGGGGAGCGTCGGTGATCATGCCCACCCTGAACCTCGACGCGTTGATCGCCGCGCTGGGCGCCGAGCGCGTTTCGGTCATGGTGACGGTGCCGGCGGTCTACTCACTGTTGTTGCGGCACAAGGGGTTTGCCGGAACCGACGTTTCGGGGATCCGGTGGGTGGGTTACGGCGGGGCCCCGATCGCCCCGTCGCTGGTGCGGTCGGTGAAGAACGCGTTCCCCCACGCCGCCGTGTTCAACGGCTACGGCATGACGGAGACGGCATCGCTGATGACGGTGCTGCCCGACGGCGACGCCATCGAGCACGCCGACTCGGTCGGGTATGCGGTCCCGTCGGTGGACCTCGGGGTGATCCCGTTCGGGGCCGAGCCCGGCGTGGGTGAGCTGGTGACCCGGGGCGCCAACGTCACCGCCGGCTACTGGAACCGGCCCGAAGCCACGGCGACGACCTTTGCCGACGGTTGGCTGCACACCGGCGACGTGGTGCGCGTCGACGACGCGGGCAGGGTGCACCTCATCGATCGGCTCAAGGACATCATCAACCGCGGGGGCGAGAACGTCTCCAGCGTCGAGGTCGAGGCCGTGCTGCTGGCGGCGCCCGGCGTCGCGGACGCCTGCGTGCTCGGGGTCGCCGACGACGTGATGGGGGAGAAGGTGGGGGCAGTGCTGTTCGGCGGTGGCGACGAGATCGACGTCCCGGCCGTGCTCGACCACTGTCGCAGCCGGCTGGCCGACTTCAAAGTGCCGCAATACGTCACGGTGGTCGATACCGCGCTGCCGCGCAATGCCGGTGGCAAGCTGCTCAAAACCAGGCTCCGCGAACAGGTGCGGTGGGGGGATCCGCTGCGATGAGCGCGAGCCTGCTGGTCGCCAACCGCGGCGAGATCGCACTTCGAATCATCCGCACCGCAACCGAACTGGGCATGCGAACGATCGCGGTCTATGCCGGCGACGACGCGCAGGGCCCGCACGTGCACGCCGCCGACGAAGCGATCGGGCTGCCCGGCAGCGGCCCGCAGGCCTACCTGGACCAGTCCGCCCTGCTGGCGGTGGCGAAGGGCTCCGGCGCGGACCTCATCCACCCCGGCTACGGATTCCTCAGCGAGAACGCCGAATTCGCCCACGCGTGCGCGGCCGGCGGCTTCACCTTCGTGGGCCCCGACCCCGGGGTGCTCGGGTTGCTCGGCAACAAGACCGCCGCCCGCGGCGCCGCGATCGCCGCCGGGGTGCCGGTGCTGCCCGCGACCGAGGGGGCGAGCAGCGTCGAGGACGTCAAGGCATTCTTCGCCGCGCAGGAGGGCGGCATCATGCTCAAGGCCCTCGCCGGCGGCGGCGGGCGGGGAATGCGCAAGGTGCACAGCGCCGATCAGATCGACGATGCCTACCAGCGTTGTGCGGCCGAGGCGCAGCTGGGTTTCGGTGATCCGGCGCTGTTCGCCGAGGCGCTCCTCGACGATGCCCGCCACATCGAGGTGCAGGTCGTGGCCGCACCGGCGGGTCACCAGACGCATGCGCTGGCGGTCGGTGATCGCGACTGCAGCATCCAGCGCCGCTACCAGAAGCTGGTCGAAATGGCTCCCGCCCAAGGGCTTTCGGATGCCCTGCGCCGGGCGTTGCACCACGCGGCGGTGCGGTTGTGCGCGCGGGTGGGCATGCGTGGGCTGGCCACGGTGGAATTCCTGGTCACCGGCGAGGATTTCGTCTTCCTCGAAGTCAACCCGCGAATCCAGGTGGAGCACACCGTCACCGAGGAAACCGCCGGCCTCGACCTGGTGGCCATCCAGCTGGCGATCGCCGGCGGCGCGTCCTTCTACCGGCTGGGGTTGCCGGCCGGGATCGCTTCCGACGGGCTCGAAGTCATCGGCGAGCCGGCCGCCCAGCGCGGTATCGCGATTCAGCTCAGGGTCAACATGGAGACGTTCGGGCCCGACTTTTCCGTGGTGCCGTCGGCGGGCACGCTGACGGCCTTCACCCCGCCGAGCGGCCCGGGGGTGCGCGTCGACACGTATGGCCGGCCGGGGCTGGCTGTGAGCCCTCAGTACGACTCGCTGCTGGCCAAGGTCATCGTCCATGTGCGCGGCGCGTCGTGGCCGGCGGCGGTGCGCAAAGCCGGCGCCGCGCTGTCCGAGTTCGGCATCGAGGGCATCCACACCAACATCGGATTTCTCCGCGAGCTGCTGACCGCAGACCGGCTCCAATCCGGTTGGGTGAGCGCCGGTTTCCTCGACGAGAGGCTTCCCGAGTTCGCGGCGGCCGCGTCGTCTCACCAGCGCGGTCCCGAGGTGGCGGCGGTCGAGCTCTATCCCGGCGAGGACGCCCTGCGCGCGCAGCTGGCCGGCACGGTGGTCGAGGTGGCATCCGAAGGGGCCGAGTACGCCGCCGGAAGCCAACTGGTGGTCCTCGAGGCGATGAAGATGCAGCACGTGCTCGCCGCGCCGGACGCGCTGCGGACCGTTCGGATTCTGGTGACGCCCGGGCAGGTCGTCGGGACCGGGGACCCGCTGCTGGTGTTCACCCGCACCGAGGCGGGCGGCGATGGCGAATCGTCCACGGCCGCAACAGATCTTGACCGATCGCGCGCCGACCTCGACGAGGTGACGCAGCGTCACGCGCTCACGCTGGACGAGGGCCGTCCGGCCGCGGTCGCCAAGCGGCACCGGCAGGGGCGCCGCACCGCGCGGGAGAACATCGCCGATCTGGTCGATCCCGGCAGCTTCGTCGAATACGGCGGGTTGGCCATCGCGGCGCAGCGCAGCCGCCGCTCGGAATCCGACTTGATCGCCAACACCCCGGCCGACGGCCTGGTGGCCGGCCTGGCGACCGTCGGCGCGGACCGGTTCGGGCGGGCCGCCGCCGAGGCCGTCGTGGTGTCCTATGACTACACCGTGCTGGCCGGCACTCAGGGCATGCGCAACCACGCCAAGACCGACCGCGCCTTCGACCTGGCGGCGCGAAAGCGACTGCCCGTGGTGCTGTTTGCCGAGGGCGGAGGGGGCCGGCCGGGCGACACCGACGTCGGCGGCGCCGCCGGGCTGGACGTGCCGACCTTCCGGATGCTGGCCGGGTTGCGCGGCGAAGTGCCGTTGGTATCGATCGTGTCCGGCCGGTGCTTTGCCGGCAACGCCGCGCTGGCCGGGGTCTGTGATGTGATCATCGCGACACCGGACGCCAACATCGGGATGGGCGGGCCGGCGATGATCGAGGGCGGCGGGCTGGGCGTGTACCCACCGGAGGCGATCGGGCCGATCGGTGTGCAGCGCCGCAACGGCGTGGTCAGCCTGGTCGCCCGCGACGAGGCCCACGCGGTGGCGCTGGCCAAGCAGTACCTGTCCTACTTTCAGGGCAGGCTGGACGAGTGGGAGGCGCCCGATCCCCGGCTGGCCCGGCATGTGGTGCCGCAGAACCGGTTACGTGCCTACGACGTCCACCGGGCGATCGAGGCGATCGTCGACTTCGGATCCGTGCTGGAGCTGCGGCCCGACTACGGTGTGGGCATCGTCACCGCGCTGGTGCGCGTCGAAGGCGTGCCGTACGGGCTGATCGCCAACAGCACGCATCACCTGGGCGGCGCGATCGATGCCGAGGCGGCCGACAAGACCGGCGACTTCCTCGCCCTGTGCGAATCGTTTGGGCTGCCGGTGATTTCGCTCTGCGACACCCCCGGCTTCATGGTGGGACCCGACGCGGAGACCCAGGCGGCGGTTCGCCGCTTCGGCCGGATGTTCGTGCTCGGCGCGCGGCTGACGGTGCCGCTGGGCATGATCATCTTGCGCAAGGGATACGGGCTGGGCGCGATGGCGATGGCCGGCGGTTCCTTCCGCGCGCCCCAGTTCACCGTCGCCTGGCCGACCGGCGAGATCGGCGGCATGGGCCTGGAAGGCGCCGTGCGGCTGGGCTACAGCAAGGAGCTGGCGGCGGTCGACGACCCGGCCGAACGGCAGTACCTCTTCGATCGCCTCGTGGCCGCCGCTTACGAGCACGGGAAGGCGTTGCGCGCGGCCACCACGTTCGAGCTGGACGACGTGATAGACCCGTCAGCCTCCCGGGCCTGGATCACCAGGCTCTCGGGAGGCTGACCGGGTCGAGCGATTATCCGTGGCCGGAGCCGCAGCCGACGCCGGGCAGGCAGCCGGTGCCGCCGGGCACGCCGCCCGGGCCGGCGAACTGGCCGCCGGAGCCGCAGCCCACACCCGGGACGCAGCCCTGGCCGCCGGGCCCGCCGCCGGGACCCTCGAACTGGCCTCCCGAGCCGCAGTTTCCGTTGGCGTCGCAGCCGCCGCCGCCCGGGTCCTGCTTGAAGGTGACGTGGGTCGGAGCGGGCGAATTGGCAGCTGGTCCGGCGACGGAAACGTCAGCAACGGCCGCGGGTGCGGCGGCGATAGCCGCAGCCACAGCCCCGGCAACAACCAGCGGTTTCATGAGTGTCAATTTCGATAGCATGCGCCTGGCATACCACCTCCACACGTGTCCAAAACATCGCGAATAAAATTCGGTGGCAAACAACGGAAGGCCCACGACATGACCTCACAAGATCTGACCGGCCGTACCGCAATCATCACCGGCGCGTCACGCGGAATCGGCCTGTCGATCGCTCAGCAGCTGGCGGCCGCGGGCGCCAACGTGGTGCTGACCGCCCGCAAGCAGGAGGCCGCCGACGAGGCCGCCGCGCAGGTCGGTGCCCAGGCCGTCGGCGTCGGGGCGCATGCGGTCGACGAGGAGGCGGCCCGGCGCTGCGTGGACATGACGCTCGAGCGCTTCGGCAGCGTCGACATCCTGGTCAACAACGCCGGAACCAACCCCGCCTACGGTCCGCTGATCGACCAGGACCACGCCCGTTTCACCAAGATCTTCGACGTCAACCTGTGGGCCCCCCTGCTGTGGACCTCGCTCGTCGTCAAGTCGTGGATGGGCGAGCATGGCGGGGCGATCGTCAACACCGCCTCCATCGGCGGCATGCACCAGTCGCCGGCGATGGGCATGTACAACGCCACCAAGGCCGCGCTGATCCACGTCACCAAGCAATTGGCGCTGGAACTTTCGCCGCGTGTGCGGGTCAACGCGATCTGCCCCGGCGTGGTGCGCACCAGGCTGGCCGAGGCGCTGTGGAAGGACCACGAGGATCCGCTGGCGTCGTCGATCGCACTCGGGCGCATCGGCGAACCGATCGACGTGGCCGCGGCGGTCGCCTTTCTGGTTTCCGACGCGGCGAGCTGGATCACCGGCGAAACCATGGTCATCGACGGTGGTCTGCTGCTGGGCGCCGCACAGGGATTCCGGTCCGCACCCGGCGGCGGGCAATGAGCGCCATCGACGCGGCCGAGCTGGACGCGCGCGTGCAGGCACTGCTGGACGAGCACGATCCGACGGCCGGCGACCCGCGGGAATTCCTTGGCGCGCAATACGATGCGGGCCTGGCCTGGGTGCACCTGCCGCGGGGTTTCGGCGGGCTGGATCTGCCGCGCACCGCCCAGGAGCGCGTCGATGCCCGGCTGGCCGCGGCCGGCGCGCCGGTGGGCGGCACCCCGAAGAACTACATCGGGATGGGCATGGCCGCGCCGACCATCGCGGCGTTCGGCACCGACGAGCAGAAGCGAAAGTTCCTGCGCCCGTTGTTCACCGGCGAGCAGATCTACTGCCAGCTGTTCAGCGAGCCGGGAGCCGGATCGGACCTCGCCGGGGTGTCCACCCGGGCGGTCCGGGACGGTGACGACTGGATTGTCAACGGGCAGAAGGTGTGGACGTCGCAGGCGCAGCACGCGCAGATGGCCATCCTGGTTGCCCGCACCGATCCGGCCGTGCCCAAACACGCCGGCCTGACCTACTTTCTGTGCGACATGACGCAGCCCGGTGTCGAGATCCGGCCGTTGCGCCAGATCACCGGAGAGGCCGAATTCAACGAGGTCTTCCTCACCGACGTCCGGGTGCCCGACGCGAATCGGCTGGGCCCGGAGGGCGGCGGCTGGCGGGTCGCGACCACCACGCTGAACAACGAACGCGTCGCCATCGGTTCCCGCGCCGGGCTGCCGCGCGAGGGCGGTCACATCGGCAAGGTCGCCGACGCCTGGCGCGACGAGCCGGCGCTGCGCGACCCCGCCATGCACGACCAGCTGATGCGGTTGTGGGTGGAGGCGGAGGTCTTTCGGCTCGCCGGTGAACGGCTGCGGCAGCAGGCCGCCACCGGTCAGCCGGGCCCGGAGGGGGCCGGCATGAAGGTGGCGTTCGCCACGCTGGCGCAAGCGATTTCGGGCTTCGAGATCGAGCTGCACGGCGAATCCGGCCTGCATTACGACGACTGGACCATGCGCAGGCCCGAGACGGTCGACCTGGTCGGCCGCGGGCCCGGCTACCGCTACCTGCGGGCGCGCGGCAATTCGATCGAGGGCGGCACGTCAGAAATCCTGCGCAACACCATCTCCGAGCGGATTCTCGGGCTGCCGGGCGAACATCGGGTCGACAAGGACGTCGCGTGGAAGAACCTGCCCCGATGAGCCCCCAGCGCGTGCCGACCGGCGACCTGCTCTACTCGGACACCGAAGAGGCGCTGCGGGCCGGCGTCCGTCAGCTGTTCGCCGAGCGTTGCCCGCCCGAGTCGGTGGCCGGCGCGTATGACGCGCAATCCCAAGACTTCTCGGGCGTGTGGCGGACGCTGGCCACCGAGCTGGGCGTGGCCGGCCTGCTGGTTCCCGAATCGCTCGGCGGCGCCGGCGCCGGCGTCCGCGAGGCCGCGGTGGTCATGGAGGAGATCGGCCGCGCGGTCGCACCGGTGCCGTTCTTGTCCAGCGCGGTCCTCGCCACGGTCGCGCTCATGCGGGCCGGGGACACCCAGACCGTCTCGGCGCTCGCCCAGGGCGAGCTGACGGCGGCGCTGGTGGTGCCGCTGACGGCAACGCCCGGCGACGCGGTCACCGGGGTGAGCGGCGGGCCCGACGGCCTCAGCGGATCGGTCACGCCCGTGGCCGGCGCCGGCGAGGCCGACGTGCTGGTGGTGCCGGTCGGCGGGCCGGACGGGCTCGAGCTGCACACCGTCGACCCCGCCGCAGCGGGCGTGCGGGTGTCGCCGCTGCTCGCGCTGGATATGACCAGACCCCTTGCCGCCGTGTCGTTTTCGAAAACGCCGTCGTCCCGGGTCGGGGCGGGCGACGGGCCGGTCGCCGACGCCGTCCTCACCGGGGCGGCCCTGCTGGCGTCCGAGCAACTCGGAGTCGCCCAATGGTGTTTCGACACCACGCTGGACTACGTCCGGCAACGCCGGCAGTTCGGCCGCACCATCGGCTCCTACCAGGCGATCAAGCACCGGCTGGCGGACCTGTGGTTCGACGTGGGGGCGGCGACGGCCGCGGCCCGCTATGCGGCCGACACCTGCGCTCGCGCCGACGACGACGCGGCCGCGGCGGCCGCCATCGCGCAGGCCTACTGCGGCGATGTCGCCGTGCACGCCGCCGAGGAATGCATCCAGCTGCACGGCGGCATCGGGATGACCTGGGAGTATCCCGCGCACCTCTACCTCAAGCGGGCCAAGAGCGACCAGCTGGCGTTCGGCACCGGCTACCGTCACCGCGCCCGGCTCGCCGAGTTGGTGAACCTGCCGCCAAGCTAGACAGCGCGCCGGGCAACCCTCAGCGCGGTAACGCCGCGGCGAACACCTCCGTCATCGCGGTCCAATGCCGCTCGGCGGCCGCGGGGTCATACGGCGCGTTGTCCGGGACGGCGAACCCGTGGCCCGCCGAATACCACTCGATGGTGTGCTCGACGCCGGCCGCCGTCAGCGCCTTGTCGAGCTGTTCCGCGTGATCGGCGGTGAACGACGCGTCGTTCTGGGCGCCGCCCACGTACACCGTCGCGGTCATCCGGTCGGCCAGCAGGTGCGGGCTGTCGTCGGAATCGGTTACCAGGCCGCCCCCGTGGAACGACGCCGCCGCGGCCACCCGGTCGGGCACCCGGCCGGCGACCATGAGCGACGTCCGCCCGCCCATGCAATAGCCGCACACGCCGAAGCGCTCGCCGGACACCTCGGGGCGGGCGGACAGGTAGTCGAAGAACGCGGTGGCGTCGGCGGCCATCCGGTCCGGGGTGACGCTGCCGATCATCGAAAACAGGCGTCCCCGTTCCGACTGGTCGCTGAAGACCGTCGCCATGTCGAACGGCGCCCATCCCGGGGTGCGGTAGTAGACGTCCGGGAGCAGCACGGCATAGCCGAATCCGGCCAGCTTGGCGGCCATCTGCTCAAACGTGTCCCGCACGCCGCCGGCGTCGGGATACATGACCACACCGGGCCACGGGACTTGGGATTCCGGCCCGTCGGGGGTGAACAGGTGCACCGTGCAGGTGCCATCGGGGGTGGTGACCACGTCGGTGATATTCGGCATGGCACCCGTTCTACTCCGCTCGCCTAGACGCCTAAACATCGGCGTCGACCCGCCGCGTCCGGCTTCGCCGCGCTTGCGATCGCCGCTGGATAAATCGGCGCCGACCCGCCGCGCCCGGCTTCGCCGCGCTCGCGATCGCCGCTGGATAAATCGGCGCCGACCCGCCGCGCCCGGCTTCGCCGCGCTCGCGATCGCCGCTAAGCTGACCGCGTGCCAATCCCGACGCCCTACGAGGACCTGCTCCGCCTGGTGCTCGACGCGGGAACGGAAAAATCCGACCGCACCGGCACCGGAACCCGAAGCCTGTTCGGTCAGCAGCTGCGCTATGACCTGTCGGCGGGCTTCCCGCTGCTCACCACCAAAAAGGTGCACCTCAAGTCGGTGGTGTATGAGTTGCTGTGGTTCCTGCGCGGCGATTCCAACGTCGCCTGGCTGCACGAGCACGGTGTCACCATTTGGGACGAATGGGCAAGTGACACAGGCGATCTCGGACCGATCTACGGCGTGCAATGGCGGTCCTGGCCGACACCGTCGGGCGAGCACGTCGACCAGATCAGCGCGGCCCTGGATTTACTGCGCACCGACCCCGACTCGCGGCGCATCATCGTGTCCGCCTGGAACGTCGGCGAAATCCCGCAGATGGCGTTGCCGCCCTGTCACGCCTTCTTCCAGTTCTACGTGGCCGACGGGCGGCTGAGCTGCCAGCTCTACCAGCGCAGCGCCGACCTGTTTCTGGGCGTGCCGTTCAACATCGCCAGCTACGCGCTGCTGACACACATGATGGCCGCGCAGTCCGGTCTGTCGGTCGGCGAATTCGTGTGGACGGGCGGGGACTGCCACATCTACGACAACCACGTCGAGCAGGTCCGGCTGCAACTGAGCCGCGAGCCGCGGCCTTACCCGGAACTCGTTCTGGGCAAACGTGATTCGATCTTCGACTACACCTACGACGACGTCGTCGTGCGCAATTACGATCCGCACCCGGCCATCAAAGCCCCCGTCGCGGTATGACGCGTGCCACCGTGGGCCTGGTGTGGGCCCAGTCGACCTCCGGCGTCATCGGGCGCGATGGCGGCATCCCGTGGAACGTGCCGGAAGATCTCGCCCGGTTCAAAGAGGTGACCATTGGGCACACCGTGGTGATGGGCCGGCGGACATGGGACTCGTTACCGGCCAAGGTGCGGCCGCTGCCCGGCCGGCGCAACGTCGTGCTGTCCCGCGAGAACGGCTTCGCCGCCCACGGCGCTCAGGTGGTCGGCTCGCTGGACGCGGCGTTCGCCCAGGCCGAGGGCGAGCCCGCGGTGTGGGTAATCGGCGGTGGGCAGGTGTATCTGGCCGCGTTGCCGTACGCCACCCGCTGCGAGGTCACCGAGATCGAGGTCGACCTGCGCCGCGACGACGACGACGCGCTGTCGCCCGCCCTGGACGAAACCTGGGTGGGCGAGGCGGGGGAGTGGCAGGCCAGCCGCTCCGGGCTGCGGTACCGCTTCCACAGCTACCGTCGCTGAGTCTGCGCACCCGCTCGCGCTCGGCCCTGACCTGACATACTCGGACTCGGGGGTCGGTCGCACAGGTTCTACCAGCCGTTTGGTGAAAAGGGGGAATTGGCAGTGATAACCGAACCCGTGAAGACGTTCTCGCGAAAGTTCATGGGCTACGACGCGGCCGCGGTCGATGCCCACATCGAGATGCTGGCCACCAAACAGCAGCTGCTGCTTGACGATGTCGAGAGCCTGCGGGCCCGGCTGCAGGAATCCGGCGAGCAAACCGCCGCGCTGCGCAAGGAAGTCGCCGTCCTCACCGACACCTCACCCTCGCCGCACGCCATGCAGAAGCGGATGGCGAAAATGCTGCGGCGCGCGGTCGACGAGGTCGCCGAGATGCAGGCCGAGGCGCGCGCCGAGGCGGACGCGTTGATCGCGGCGGCCGAGGCCGAAGCCGAAGCCGCCGAGCGCAAGCGCGACGAGGTGCTCGCGGACATGGCCGCGCAGCAGAAGGCGCTCGAAACCGAGTACGAACAGACCAAAGAAAAGCTCGAGGCCGAACTGGCGGGCATGCGCGCCGAGACCCAAGCGGCGATCGACGAGGCGCGTCAAAAAGCCGAGCGGGAGTGCGAGCGGCTCCTCGGGGACGCGAAGCAGGGGGCCGACCACTACCGTGACAACGCCCGGCGTGCGGTCGACGAGGCGACCGCGCGGCGAATCGAGATCCTCGAGCAGCTGATGGGCGTCTACCGCGACCTCGACGGGGTTCCGGCCGCGCTCGAGTCGGCCTACCAAGAACAGAAGAACCCGGCCGAGGACGGCGCCCTGACGCCGGTGGACGGCAAGGTCCGCGCGGGCTGAGCTTGCGCCTGCGCCGACGG
This sequence comes from Mycobacterium sp. NTMscope_MAC_12, assembly GCF_976985675.1. NCBI lineage: Bacteria > Bacillati > Actinomycetota > Actinomycetes > Mycobacteriales > Mycobacteriaceae > Mycobacterium > Mycobacterium sp. NTMscope_MAC_12. Next base: position 3,612,403 of record NZ_CDRJYY010000001.1, on the reverse strand, counting down.
GCGCGGCCGGGGCGGTATTCTCAGCGCCGTGTCGACCCGCAGGCTGTCCGCCGCTCAAGCCCGGCGGATTGCCGTTGCGGCCCAAGGATTTAACGAGCCCCGGCCGGGCGGCGAGATCACCCGGGCGCATCTGAAGCGGCTGATCTCCAGGATCCAAGTGCTGCAACTGGATTCGGTGTCGGTGGCGGTGCGCGCCCACTACGCCCCGGTGTTCAGCCGGCTCGGCCCCTACGACCGCGACGTGCTCGACCGCGCGGCCTGGGGCCCGCGTTCGTCGCGGCTGCTCGCCGAATATTGGGCGCACGAGGCCGCGTTGATGGCCGTCGAGGACTGGCCGCTGCTGCGCTGGCGGATGCGCCAGTACACCCATGGCCGGTGGGGAACCCATATCGTCAAGGCCAATCCGCGCCTGGCCGAGGAGGTGGTGGCCGCCGTCGCCGAACTCGGCCCCAGCACGGCCGGCCAAATCGAAGCGCATCTGGCCGCCGAGCCGCGCGGGCCACGCGGAAGCTGGTGGGGCAGCCGCAGCGACACCAAATGGGTGGCCGAGGCGCTGTTTTCCTCCGGGGTGCTCACCACGGCCACCCGGGTGGGCTTCGCCCGCCATTACGACCTGGTGGAGCGGGTGCTGCCGGCCGCGGTGCTGGCCCGCCAGGTCGACGACGACGAGGCGATCCGCGAACTGACGCTGCGGGCGGCCGCCGCGCTGGGCGTGGGCACCGAGGCCGACATCCGCGACTATTTTCGGCTGTCCGCCGCCCAGGTCAAACCGGCGATCGCGGAGCTGCTGGCCGCCGGTGACATCGAGCGGGTCGACGTCGACGGCTGGTCCGCCCCGGCCTACCTGCGCGCGGGCCGGACGGTGCCCCGCGCCGACCGCGGCACCGCGCTCCTCTGCCCGTTCGACCCGCTGATCTTCTTCCGGCCGCGGGTCGAGCGGCTCTTCGAATTCCATTACCGCATAGAGATTTACACGCCGGCCGCCAAACGACAGTACGGGTACTACGTGTGGCCGCTGCTGATGGACGGGCGGTTGGTGGCGCGGGTCGACCTCAAGGCCGACCGGTCCGCCGACTCGCTGCGCGTCGTCGGCGCGTTCGCCGAACCCGAAGCCCCCAAAGCCCGCGTCGCCGCGGCGCTGGCCGGCGAACTCGAGTCCATGGCGTCCTGGCTGGGCCTGGGCGGGTTCAGCGTTTCCGGCCGGGGAGACCTGGCCGCCGACCTGCGGGCGGTCCGCTGATGCCCGGCCTCCGACACCGATACGCCCGGCACGCCTTAAGGTGAGCGCCGTGGCCGAGATCGCGCCGCTGCGCGTGCAACTGATCGCCAAGACCGAGTTCTTGGCGCCCCCGGACGTGCCGTGGAGCACCGACGCCGACGGTGGCCCCGCGCTGGTGGAATTCGCCGGCCGGGCCTGCTATCAGAGCTGGTCGAAGCCCAACCCCAAGACGGCGACCAACGCCGGCTACATCAAGCACATCATCGACGTCGGACACTTTTCGGTGCTCGAGCACGCGAGCGTGTCGTTCTACATCACCGGCCTGTCGCGCTCGTGCACGCACGAGCTGATCCGGCACCGGCACTTCTCCTACTCGCAGCTGTCGCAGCGCTACGTCCCGGAGACGGAGTCGCACGTCGTCGTGCCGCCCGGCCTGGAAGACGATCCCGAACTGCAGCAGATCCTGGCCGCGGCCGCCGACGCCAGCCGCGCCACCTACACCGAGTTGCTGAGCAGGCTGGAGGCAAAATTCGCCGACCAGCCGAACGCCATCCTGCGGCGCAAGCAGGCGCGCCAGGCCGCCCGCGCCGTGCTCCCCAACGCCACCGAAACCCGCATCGTCGTCACCGGCAACTACCGGGCCTGGCGGCACTTCATCGCCATGCGCGCCAGCGAGCACGCCGACGTGGAAATCCGGCGGCTGGCCATCGAATGCCTGCGGCAACTGGCGAGCGCGGCGCCCGCGGTGTTCGCCGACTTCGAGATCTCCACGCTGGCCGACGGGACCGAGGTCGCGACCAGCCCGTTGGCGACCGAAGCCTGACCCCGGCTGTCACCGCCGTCACTCGGCCGTGGGGCGTTGTCGCTGCTAGGCGGGCACGTGTCTACCATCCGTCCGGCCGTGACTTCCGCGACCGCTGAGCCGACGTCCGTCGCCGCAACGCGCGCTCGTGCGGGTGCGAAATACCTTGCTGGCGCCAGGTAACCTGAACACCGTGAGCACGGTCGGATTCGACGCCCCAGCGCGGTTGGGAACCGTGCTGACCGCGATGGTGACACCGTTTCGCCCCGACGGCTCCCTCGACACCGCCACCGCCGCGCAATTGGCCAACCACCTGATCGACGCCGGCTGCGACGGACTGGTGGTCTCCGGCACCACCGGCGAGTCGCCGACCACCACCGACGACGAGAAGCGAGAACTGCTGCGCGTCGTGCTGGAGGCGGTGGGCGACCGGGCCCGCGTCATCGCCGGCGCGGGCACCTACGACACCGCGCACAGCGTCCGGCTGGCCAAGGCCTGCGCGGCCGAAGGCGCGCACGGGCTGCTGGTGGTCACGCCCTACTACTCGAAGCCACCCCAGAGCGGGCTGATCGCGCATTTCACCACCGTCGCCGACGCGACCGAATTGCCGGTGGTGCTCTACGACATCCCGCCCCGCTCGGTGATCCCGATCCAGCCCGAGACGATCCGCGCGCTCTCGGCGCACCCGAACATCGTCGGCATCAAAGACGCCAAGGCCGACCTGCACAGCGGCGGCCAGATCATCGCCGAGACCGGCCTGGCCTACTACTCCGGCGACGATGCGCTCAACCTGCCGTGGCTGGCGATGGGCGCCACCGGCTTCATCAGCGTGATCTCCCACGTGGCGGCCAATCAACTTCGGGAAATGTTGTCCGCCTTCAATTCTGGTGATATCGCCACCGCTCGCAAGATCAACTCCAACCTCGCCCCGCTGTGCGACGCGATGGGGCGCCTGGGTGGGGTGACGTTGTCCAAGGCGGGTCTGCGCCTGCAGGGCATCGAGGTCGGCGATCCCCGGCTGCCCCAAATGCCCGCCACGCCAGAGCAAATCGACGCATTGGCCGCCGACATGCGTGCGGCCTCGGTGCTCAGGTGACCCAAGGAGCGTCCGAGAAGTGGATGTAGACCTCGCCCCGCCAGGCCCATTGGCCAACGGAGGGTTGCGGGTCACAGCCCTGGGCGGTATCAGCGAAATCGGCCGCAACATGACGGTTTTCGAACACCTGGGCCGGCTGCTGATCATCGACTGCGGGGTGATGTTCCCCACCCACGACGAGCCCGGGGTCGACCTGATCCTCCCGGATTTGCGCCATATCGAAGACCGCCTCGACGACATCGAGGCGCTGGTGCTCACCCACGCCCACGAGGACCACATCGGCGGCATTCCGTTCCTGCTCAAGCTGCGGCCCGACATCCCGGTCGTCGGTTCGAGATTCACGCTCGCGCTGGTCGCCGCGAAGTGCCGCGAGCACCGCCTCAAACCGGTGTTCGTCGAGGTGGCCGAGGGCCAGAAAAGCACCCACGGCGCATTCGAATGCCAATACTTCGCCGTCAACCACTCCATTCCCGACGCGCTGGCGATCGCCGTGCACACCGGCGCGGGAACGGTTTTGCACACCGGCGACATCAAACTCGACCAGCTTCCGCTGGACGGCCGGCCGACCGACCTGCCCGGGATGTCGCGCCTCGGTGACGCGGGAGTGGACCTGTTCCTGTGCGATTCAACGAATGCCGAGCACCCCGGCGTCGGGCCGTCGGAAAGCGAAGTGGGCCCGACGCTGCACCGCCTGATCCGCGGCGCCGAAGGCCGCGTCATCGTGGCCTGCTTCGCCTCCAACGTCGACCGCGTCCAGCAAATCATCGACGCCGCAGTGGCTTTGGGCCGGCGCGTGTCGTTCGTCGGCCGCTCCATGGTGCGTAACATGGGCATCGCCCGCGAGCTCGGCTTCCTGCGGGTGGCCGATTCCGACGTGATCGACATCGGCGCCGCCGAGATGATGCCCCCCGAGCGGGTGGTGCTGATCACCACCGGCACCCAGGGCGAGCCGATGTCGGCGCTGTCGCGGATGTCGCGCGGCGAGCACCGCAGCATCACGCTGACCGCCGGTGACCTCGTGGTGCTGGCGTCGTCGCTGATCCCGGGCAACGAGGAGGCCGTCTACGGCGTCATCGACGAACTCGCCAAGATCGGCGCCCGTGTCGTCACCAACGCCCAAGCGCGCGTTCACGTTTCGGGCCACGCCTACGCCGGTGAGCTGTTGTTCCTGTACAACGGGATTCGGCCCCGCCACGTCATGCCCGTGCACGGGACGTGGCGGATGCTGCGCGCCAACTCCAAGCTGGCGGCCCGCACCGGGGTGCCGGAGGAGTCAATCCTGCTCGCCGAGAACGGGGTCAGCGTCGACCTGGTCGCGGGCAAGGCCGCGATAGCCGGGGCGGTGCCGGTCGGCAAGATGTTCGTCGACGGCCTGATCAACGGCGACGTCGGCGACATCACGCTGGGTGAGCGCCTCATCCTGTCGTCGGGGTTCGTCGCGGTGACCGTCGTGGTCCAGCGCGGCACCGGGCGTCCGGTGGCCCCACCGCACCTGCATTCGCGCGGATTCTCCGAAGACCCCAAGGCGCTCGAGCCGGCCGTGCGCAGGGTCGAGGCGGAGCTGGAAGCGCTTGCGGCCGAGAACATCACCGACCCGAGCCGCATCGCCCAGGGCGTCCGGCGCACCATCGGCAAGTGGGTGGGCGAAACCTATCGCCGCCAGCCGATGATCGTGCCGACCGTCATCGAGGTCTGACCAGTTAGATCTTCTCCGCGTAGGCCGACCACTCCAGTTGCGACGCCTTGAGTTTGCGCCCGGTGGGCGCGACATAACGCTGCGCGAGTTCGTCGGGCCCGGCTTGCTCCACCAGCCGCCAGCCGTACTCGGCGACGAACGCGGCGACGTCGTCGGGCTGCAAGCCGAAATGCCACAGCTGCCGGCGCTGACGGACGTTGCGGTACAGCGTGCGGGTGCCATACAGGTTCGTGCCGTCGATGAAATCCCTACGGACGTAGGTGAACACCAAACGGCTGCCGGGCGCCGCCGCGCGCAGCCCCTCCAGCGTGCGGCGGACGGTCGCCTCGGTTAGGTACTGCGTGACGCCCTCGCAGATGAAGAAGACCCGGTAGTCGGTGCGATAACCGTGCTCGGCGAGCGCGGTGAGCAGGTCGTCGTGCTCGAGGTTCAACGCCACCAACCGCACCGACAGCGGCGGCTCACCGAGCACCCGGCGGACCGTCTTGAACTTGCGGGCGATGTTGACCGGCAGGTCGACCTCGAACACCGGGATGCGGACCCGCCGCGTCAGCAGATAGGCGCGGGTGTCCAGCCCCGCCCCCAGGATGACGACGGCGTCGATGTCGTCGAGCGACTCGGCGAGCTTGTCGGCGATAAAACGCTTGCGGCAGGCCAGGTTCGCCCACAGCCCCGGGCCGGTGAACTCCGAGCCGCGGATCATCAGGCGACGAACCGGCGCGTACCGCGTCGCGCCGACCAGCCACCGCAGCGGGCGGGGCAAGAACAGCTCGGCGAAATCGTCGTCCACCAGGCGGCGCCCGGGCGGCTCGTTTTGCTCGACGGCCGCCAACACCATGGGGCCGAACGCCGTCTGAGCTACCGGATTTCGCGCCATGGCCGCTACTTGTTCAAGAAGCCCGCGTCGACCGGCAAGGTGACCCCCGTGATGTAGCGGGCCTGATCGGACACCAGCCAGGCCACCGCGTTGGCGATGTCCTCGGCGTCGAGCACCTCCACCGGCATGGCGTTGCCCATGGCGCCCGGTGTGTCCGTCGCGGCGGCCATCTTCGCCAGCCATTCCCGGGTGAACTCGTTGTTGATCATCGGCGTCTCGACACCGGACGGATGAATCGAGTTGACCCGAATCATCTGCCCGGCAAGCAGATTCGCGTAAACCCGCATCAACCCGACGACGCCGTGCTTGGCGGCGGCGTAGCCCACCGAACCGGCGTCCGGGCTGCCGACGCCGGCCAGCCCGGCGCTGGAGCTGATCAACACGATCGAGCCGCCGGTGCCCTGCTTGACCATGGTGGGTATCGCGACCTTGATCGTGTGGTACACGCCGGTGAGGTTGACGTCGATGACGTCGTGCCAGCCGTCGTCACCGGATTGCATAGGAGCGATCCCCGCGTTGGCCACCACGATGTCGAGGCGGCCGAACACGTCGAGACCCGCTTGCAGTGCCGCCGACAGGGATTCGCGGTCACGGACGTCGGCACGGGAGGCCACGATGCGCGCGCCCGTGTCCTCCACGAGCTTCACGGTGGCCGCCAGGTCCTCCGGCGTGGCCAGCGAGTAGGGGACGCTGGCGATCTGGTCGCACAGATCGACGGCGATGATGTCGGCGCCGTCGGCGGCCAGTCGCACGGCGTGCGCGCGCCCCTGGCCGCGCGCGGCGCCGGTGATGAAGGCGACCTTCCCTTTCAGCGGGCCTTCGGCCGACGGGGCCATCAGGGACGCAACTGTCCCTTGGCCGGATCGCCCGCCGAGATCGTCTGCAACATCTTGATGTCGGGGGCGCCGTCGAGGTGTTCCCCGGCCGCGCTGAACATCTTGCCGATCGCCGGGGCGGTGCTGTGCGCCTTGAGCGCCTCCTCGTCGGCCCATTGCTCGATGAAGACGAAGGTCTCGCCCGAATGATGCAGCGAATACAGCTGACAGCCCGGCTCGTCGTGCACCTCTTCGACCGCGCGGGTGAGGATGTCGCGAACGGTGTCGACCGATTCCGGTTTGACGGTCATGGTGGCGACGACGACAACGGGCATTGATGGCCTCCTGGGCGCTCCGGGTTTGGGTGACGAGCACGACTTCTGTCACCGAAATGTCACCCTACTCACGCCCCCGGGGACCCGATCCGCCACATGCCGCACAAGCCGAACCGTTACCAGTGTGGCGGGTGGTGTAGATGATGTCGATGCGACTACCCTTGCCGTCATGCCCAGTAAGACCGCCGCCCGCTCCGGAAGCCGAACGAGCAGGTCAAAGGCCCCTTCGCGCGCCGGCGGGTCCCGCGGCGCGCGACCAGCGGCGCCCCGCAGGAAGCCCAGCAGGCCCGCCCGGCGCCGGAACCACTCGCCGCTCGTCGGAATCGGGCTGACCTGCGGCCGCGCCCTGCGCGCCACCTGGCTGATGGCCGCGCGCGGGACGGGGGGCGCCGCCCGGTCGATCGGGCGGGCCCGCGACATCGACCCCGGCCACCGCCGCGACGGCATCGCCCTGCTTTTGCTGGGCTTTTCCGTGGTGGTCGCCGCGAGCTCGTGGTTCCACGCCGCCGGGCCGGTCGGTGCGTGGGTCGACACCGTCCTGCGGACCTTCATCGGCGCCGGCGTACTGGCGCTGCCCGTCGTCACCGCCGCGGTGGGGGTGACCCTGATGCGGACCGAGCCCAACCCCGACGTGCGCCCCAGGCTGATCCTCGGCGCCAGCCTGATCACCCTGTCGGTGCTGGGCCTGCGTCACCTGTGGTCGGGCTCGCCGGGCGATCCGGAACCGCGCCGGCGCGCGGCGGGATTCATCGGCTTCGCCATCGGCGGGCCGCTCTCGGACGGGCTCACCCCCTGGATCGCCGCGCCGCTGCTGTTCATCGGCTTCATGTTCGGCCTGTTGCTGTTGACGGGCACCACCATCCGGGAGCTGCCCGTGGTGATGCGCAACCTGTTCCACACCCGGTTCGTCGACGAGGTCTACGGCGACGAGCCCTACGACTACGCCGACGAGTTCGACGAGGACGACGCCGAACCCGCGCACGACGATTACTACGAGGACGCATCCCCGGAGCCGGACGACGAGCCGGCGCCGTGGTCGCCGGACGACGACGCCCAGGCCGCGCTGCAGGACGACATCCCCACGGTCCCCGAACCGGCCGTACAACCCGGCGCAGAACCCGGCGCGACGCGGGGCCGCAAGCGCGGACGATCGGGCAAGCAGGACACCATCGAGCTGGACCGCGTCGTCGAGGGGCCCTACACGCTGCCGTCGCTGAGCCTGCTGGTGGCCGGGGACCCGCCCAAGAAGCGCAGCGCCGCCAACAACGTCATGGCCGACGCCATCACCGAGGTGCTGACCCAGTTCAAGGTGGACGCGGCGGTGACCGGCTGCACCCGCGGACCGACCGTCACCCGTTACGAGGTCGAGCTGGGCCCGGGCGTCAAGGTCGAGAAAATCACCGCGCTGCAGAAGAACATCGCCTACGCGGTGGCCACCGAAAGCGTGCGCATGCTGGCCCCGATTCCCGGCAAGTCCGCCGTGGGCATCGAGGTGCCCAACACCGATCGGGAAATGGTGCGGCTGGCCGACGTGCTCACCGCGCCGTCGACGCGGCGCGACCACCACCCGCTGGTGATCGGGCTGGGCAAGGACATCGAGGGCGACTTCATCTCGGCCAACCTGGCCAAGATGCCGCACCTGCTGGTCGCCGGCTCCACCGGATCCGGTAAGTCCAGCTTCGTCAACTCGATGCTGATCTCGCTGCTGGCCCGGGCCACCCCGGAAGAGGTCAGGATGATCCTGATCGACCCGAAGATGGTGGAACTCACGCCGTACGAGGGCATTCCGCATCTGATCACCCCGATCATCACGCAGCCCAAGAAGGCGGCGGCCGCGCTGGCGTGGCTGGTCGAGGAGATGGAGCAGCGCTACCAGGACATGCAGGCGTCGCGGGTGCGCCACATCGACGACTTCAACGAGAAGGTGCGCTCCGGGGCCATCACCGCGCCACTGGGCAGCCAGCGCGAGTACCGGCCCTACCCGTACGTGGTGGCGATCGTCGACGAGCTGGCCGACCTGATGATGACCGCGCCCCGCGACGTCGAGGACGCCATCGTGCGGATCACCCAAAAGGCCCGCGCCGCAGGCATTCACCTGGTGCTGGCCACCCAACGCCCGTCGGTGGACGTGGTCACCGGGCTGATCAAGACCAACGTGCCGTCGCGGCTGGCGTTCGCCACGTCGTCGCTCACCGATTCCCGGGTGATCCTGGACCAGGCCGGCGCGGAGAAGCTGATCGGCATGGGCGACGGCCTGTTCCTGCCGATGGGGGCGGGCAAGCCGATCCGGTTGCAGGGCGCGTTCATCACCGACGAGGAGATCCAGGCCGTCGTCACCGCCTGCAAGGACCAGGCCGAACCCGAGTACACCGAGGGCGTCACCAACGCCAAGCCCACCGGGGAACGCACGGACGTCGACCCGGACATCGGCGACGACATGGACGTCTTCCTGCAGGCCGTCGAGCTGGTGGTGTCCAGCCAGTTCGGCTCCACCTCGATGCTGCAGCGCAAGCTGCGCGTCGGCTTCGCCAAGGCCGGCCGGCTGATGGACCTGATGGAGACCCGCGGCATCGTCGGGCCCTCCGAGGGGTCCAAGGCGCGTGAGGTGCTGATCAAGCCCGACGAGCTGGCCGGAACGCTGGCGTTGATCCGGGGCGGCGCCGACGCGGACGGCGGCGACCCCGACACCGACTAGCGCGAGCAGACGCAGAATCGCGCGCGGGCGGCCCGCGCAGTGCGATTCTGCGTCTGCTCGCGGTGTTACAGCACCAGCAGCATCCGGGAGTTGCCCAGGATGTTCGGCTTGACGTAGCTCAGGTCCAAGAACTCGGCCACACCGATGTCGTAGGAGCGGCACATCTCCTCGAACACCTCGGCGGTGACCGGCGTGCCCTCGATCTCGGTGAACCCGTGCCGCGCGAAGAAGTCGGTCTCGAACGTCAACACGAACAGCCGCTTGAGCGCCAACTCGCGGGCGACTTCCAGCAGCCGGTCGACGATCGCGTGGCCGATGCCGTGGCCGGTCATCGCCGGGTTGACCGCGACGGTCCGCACCTCGCCGAGGTCGGCCCACAGCACGTGCAGCGCCCCGCAACCGACCACGCGGCCCTCATGCTCGGCCACCCAGAACTCCTGAACGGACTCGTAGAGCGTCACGAGGTTCTTTTCGAGCAGGATCTTTCCCGCGTACGTGTCGACCAGTTGCTTGATGGCGGGAACATCGGGCGTTCGCGCTCGCCGAACCAGCGGCCGGTAGCCCTGTGGACTTCTGCTCACGGCTAACAGTATCGGCATCCGGGACGGCCGCGCTGGTCAACCGTTATTCTGTTGCGGTGTCGGGGCAGCCGCAGACGGGTCCGGTGGTAGGCCGCGCGAATATCGCCAATCTCGCCAATACGCTGACGCTGCTGCGGCTGGTGCTGGTCCCCGTCTTCCTGCTCGCCCTGTTCGCCGGCGACGGCCAGCAGGCCGGCTTGCGGGTGGTGGCCTTCCTCATCTTCGCGGTGGCCTGCATCACCGATCGGCTGGACGGGCTGCTCGCCCGCAACTACGGCATGGCAACCGAATTCGGCGCGTTCGTCGACCCGATCGCCGACAAGACGCTGGTGGGATCGGCGCTGATCGGGCTGTCGATGCTCGGCGAGCTGCCGTGGTGGGTCACCGTGGTGATCCTGGTTCGCGAATTCGGGGTCACCGTGCTGCGGCTGGCCGTGATCCGCCGCGGAGTCATCCCGGCCAGCTGGGGCGGCAAGCTCAAGACCGTCGTGCAGGTGTTGGCCATCGGATTGTTCGTCCTGCCTTGGGCAGGAACGCCGGGACCGTTCCGGGTGGCCGCGGCCGTGGTGATGGGCGCGGCGATCGTGCTGACGGTGATCACCGGGATCGACTACGTGGTGTCGACCGTCCGGGAAGTGCGCCGCACGAACGGTTGATTCCGGGGCGCCGAGCGGGAACCAGACCACCGCCGGCGGCGTTCACCTTAATGAGCACCTGCCGGAGGCAAGCTGAGTACGTGCCGCGCAGGGCCGACTGGACGAAGGAGGGCGGGATGCCGCCATTGGTGCGCGAGGTCATCGGCGACGTGCTGCGCGAGACCCGCACGACACAGGGCCGGACGCTGCGTGAGGTGTCCGATTCGGCGCGGGTGAGCCTCGGCTATTTGTCCGAGGTGGAACGCGGCCGCAAGGAGCCGTCGAGCGAGTTGCTCAACGCGATCTGCGACGCGCTGGACGTCCCGTTGTCGTCGGTTCTCACCGACGCCGGTGAACGGATGGCCGGCCAGGAAAGGGCCCACGAGCGCGCCGCCGTCGGCGCGCCCGCCGAAGCGGCCACGGGCACCAGCATCGACGTCAGCACCAAGGTCGTCATTCCGCCGGTGGCATCGCTGGCGCTGGCCTGAGCGCCCGTGGACCGATCCCGCCCAAGGGGTGGGGCGATCGGCACCAACCCATTAAATTGAGCGTCAGGCGCAGGGCCCGTCAGGGTCGATCCGGAACCATCCGGCCCCTCAAGAAGCGAAGGTGGAGCTAACTCATGGCCAATCCGTTCGTCAAGGCGTGGAAGTACCTCACGGCGCTATTCAACGCGAAGATCGACGAGCACGCAGACCCCAAGGTCCAGATCCAGCAGGCCATCGAGGAAGCGCAACGCACGCACCAGGCGCTGACGCAGCAGGCCGCGCAGGTCATCGGCAACCAGCGCCAACTCGAGATGCGGCTCAACCGTCAGCTGGCCGACGTGGAAAAACTCCAGGTCAACGTGCGTCAGGCCCTCACTCTGGCCGACCAGGCCACCGCCGCCGGGGACGCCGCCAAGGCCACCGAATACAACAACGCCGCCGAGGCGTTCGCCGCCCAGCTGGTCACCGCCGAGCAAAGCGTCGAAGACCTCAAGACCCTGCACGATCAGGCGCTGAACGCGGCCGGGCAAGCCAAGAAGGCGGTCGAACAGAACGCCATGGTGCTGCAGCAGAAGATCGCCGAGCGCACCAAACTGCTCAGCCAGCTCGAGCAGGCCAAGATGCAGGAACAGGTCAGCGCCTCACTGCAGTCGATGAGCGATCTGGCCGCCCCGGGCAACGTCCCCAGCCTCGACGAGGTGCGCGACAAGATCGAACGCCGGTACGCCAACGCGATCGGGGCCGCCGAGCTGGCGCAGGGCTCGGTCCAGGGCCGGATGCTCGAGGTCGAACAGGCCGGCGTGCAGATGGCCGGCCATTCCCGGCTCGAGCAGATCCGCGCGTCCATGCGCGGCGAGGCGCTGCCGACCGGGGGCACGCCCGCGGCGGGGTCCACTCCCGCCACCCCCGCGCCCGCGGAGAGCGCCGGCGGCGCGGTCAGCGAGAAGCCACTTGGTCAGTAGCCCGGTGTCATGGCGGTGAACGCGCCGCGCCCCGGCCTGTTGCGCGCGTTGCTGCACCGCGGATTGGCCACCGCCGCCGACCTTTCCGACCTGGTGGCCCGCAAGATCAGCGCGGCCGCGGATCCACGCGCGCGGCAGCTGCGTCGCCGCCGCCGCGCACTGCGGTGGGGCCTGATATTCGGGGCGGGGTGCCTGTTCTGGGCGGTGGTGACGATGCTGCTCGCCGCCTGGGGATGGTTCGCGTTGCTGCTGGAGATCACCGGCGGCGTCGCGGTCGTCATGGCCATCCCGGCCACCCTGTTGCTGCTGCGCTACCGCTGGCTGCGGTCCGAGCCGCTGCCGGTGCCCCGGACCACGAACGCGCGCCGGCTGCCGCCGCCGGGTTCGGCGGCGCGCCCCGCGATGTACGCGCTGGGCGCCTCCGAACGCGGATTCTTCTCGTTGGTGGCCGTGCTGGAGCGGGGCGCGATGTTGCCGACGGCCGAGATCCGCGACCTGACCGCGGCCGCCACCAAAACCTCCGCGGCCATGGCGTCCACCGCCGCGCAGGTGGTGTCGATGGAGCGGGCGGCTCAGGCCAGCGAAGAGTCGCGGTCGTATCTGGTGCCGACCATCAACGCGTTCACCGCGCAACTGAGCGCCGGCGTCCGTCAATACAACGAAATGGTCACCGCCGCAGCGCAATTGGTGTCCTCGGCTAACGGTGACGGGCTCGCCGAGTCGCAGCGGTACCGCACCGAGCTGGCCGGGGCCACGGACCGCCTGGTCGGTTGGGCGCAGGCGTTCGACGAACTCGGCGGACTGCGCGGCGCGAGCTAGTCTTCCGGGCGCGGGCCGTAGCGCTCGATGTACGACTGATGCATGCGGGCGTCGCGCTTGCGGGCCAGCTCGTCGACCAATTCGGGATCCAGATCGTGCACCGCCAGCATGTGGCGGCGCCACACCTTGTTGAGCGCGTGCGAAAAGTACACGAACGGAATGAGAATCGGCAGCGTCATGCTCAGATGCACGTCGAGCGTCGTCGGGATCAACCAGAACGGGGCCAGCACCACCACCGCCGGCACCGCCACGCGGCGCATCATCCGCGCGCTCGCACCCTTGCCGGCCAGGTCGTTGCGCACCCAGTCGCGCATCGAGTCCGGCAGCCGGCCACCGCAGCAATAGCGGACGAACTGCACGAAATTCGGCCGCGTGCGGTTGGCGTCCCGGTTCGTCATCGCGTCCCGTCGCTCAGAACGTCGCTCTCAGCGACGGCAGCACCAGCGCCGCCAGGCCGCGCGCGGTGGCCTTGAGCATGTCGAAGAAGTCGAAGTAGTCCCGCCACAACGTGATTCGCCCGTTGTGGACCTCGAACACGCCGCACACCCAGAACTGCAGCCGCAGGGGCCCGAAGATCAGCGCGTCGGTGCGTTCGGTGAGCACCGCGCCGCCTTCGGCCGCGATGCGGTGGATCTTCACCTCGAAGGCGGCGCGGCCCTCCATCTGGCGAAACAGCTTCATGGCCCTGGCGCGGCCATGGATGGTGGGCAGGCCGACGTTTTCGTAGACGAGGTCGTCGGCCAGCGCGGCGTCGGCGGCCTCGTAATCGGCGTCCTGCAGCGCGTTCAGGAATCCCTCGACCGTGCGGGTGTTCGCCACGGTTGTCCCAGTCAGCTCGGTCATCTTGCCAGCGTAGGCGAGTGCGGCGGCCGGGCGCTGTGGCAGGGTAAGGCCGATGCGTGTCGCCGTGGTCGCCGGGCCGGATCCCGGGCATTCGTTCCCGGCGATCGCGCTGTGCCGGCGTTTCGCCGAGGCGGGCGACGAGCCCACGCTGTTCACCGGCGCCGAATGGATCGACACCGCCCGCGGCGCCGGCATCGAGGCCGTCGCGCTGGACGGCCTGGTGGCCACCGACGACGACGTCGACGCCGGGGCCAGGATCCACCGGCGCGCCGCGCGGATGGCCGTGCTCAATGTGCCCGCGCTGCGCGACCTGGCGCCCGACCTGGTGGTCTCCGACGTCATCACCGCGGGCGGCGGTATGGCCGCCGAGCTGTTGGGGATCCCGTGGATCGAACTCAATCCGCATCCGCTGTATCTGCCGTCGAAAGGCCTGCCGCCGATCGGTAGCGGGCTGGCGCCGGGAACCGGGATCCGGGGCCGGTTGCGCGACGCAGCGATGCGCGCGCTCACCGCGCGTTCCTGGCGGGCCGGTCTGCGGCAACGGGCGGCGGTGCGCACCGAGATCGGGCTGCCGGCCGACGACCCCGGGCCGCTACGACGGCTGATCGCCACGCTGCCCGCCTGCGAGGTGCCCCGCCCGGACTGGCCGCCGGAGGCGGTGCTGGTGGGCCCTTTGCATTTCGAGCCGACCGACCGGGCGCTGGAAATCCCGGCGGGGTCCGGGCCCGTGGTGGTGGTCGCGCCGTCGACCGCGCTGACCGGCGCCGAAGGCCTGGCCGAGGTGGCGCTGGCCCGCCTGATACCGGGGGACACGCTGCCGGCGGGGGCGCGGGTGGTGGTCTCGCGGCTGGGCGGAGCGGAGCTGACGGTGCCGCCGTGGGCGGCCGTCGGGCTCGGCAGCCAGGCCGAATTGCTGACGCACGCCGACGTGGTGATCTGCGGCGGCGGGCACGGAATGGTGGCCAAGACGCTGCTGGCGGGCGTGCCGCTGGTCGCGGTGCCCGGCGGCGGCGACCAGTGGGAGATCGCCAACCGGATGGTCCGCCAGGGCAGCGCGCGGCTGGTTCGGCCGCTGACCGCCGACGCGCTGGTGGCCGCGGTCAACGAGGTGCTGGCGTCGCCCCGCTACCGGGCCGCGGCGCAACGAGCCGCTGCCGGCATCGCCGACGTCGCCGACCCGGTCCGGGTGTGCCACGACGCGCTGGCGGTGGCCGGATGATCCGCCGCGCATCGCCTTATGCTCCTTATGCTTCGGCGGGAGGCATGCAATGAGGATGATCGCGGCAGTCACGGCCGGCGCCCTGATGGCCGGCTCGGTATTCGGGGCGGGTGTCGCGCGCGCCGACAGCCCCGAGGAGCAGCAGGCCTGCCGGTTGATGGACGATCCGGCCGCCGCCGAGCAGGGGCTCGGGCCCGCCGAATACGCGTTCATGCAGTTGCGCGCCACGATGTCGGCGCAACGCGCCCGCGACACCATGTCCCTCGCGGCCCAGGAGGACTGCCCGAATCACATCATCGACCTGCCGGCGAGCTGGCGGTGACGGCGTTCGCGCCCGGGTGTCCGATCCATGCCCGCTGGGTATGTTCACTGGCGTGCGGCTAACGGAGTTTCACGAGCGGGTGGTGCTGCGCTTCGGTACCACCTACGGGTCATCGGTCTTGGTCGATCACGTGCTGACGGGTTTCGACGGGCGGACGGCCGCCCAGGCCATCGAGGAGGGGATCGAGCCCCGCGACGTCTGGCGGGCGTTGTGCGTCGACTTCGACGTGCCCCACGAGCAGTGGTGATCCGCGCGCGTTATTCGTATGCCGGATAAGGGTTTTGGCGCAGCACGGCGGCCAGGTGGATGGCGTTGCGGGTCGCGTTGCCGGTGGCGGACGCGACCGCCTCGGGGACGTCGTCGAGGTCGGTGTAGTCCGTGCCCTGCATGGCCTCGCCGTTCCAGTAGGTGCAGCCTTGCGCGGCGATCGAGAACCCGATGTCGTTGAGCGCCTGAAAGAGGTCGGCCACGATCTTGTGCGCGCCGTCCTCGTTGCCGACGACCGCCGCCAGCGCCACCTTGCCCACCATCGCCGGTCGTCCCGCGTCGTCGGTGTCGGACAGCTCGGCATCGAGGCGCTCCAGGACGCGCTGCGCGACGCTGGACATGTGCCCGACCCAGGTGGGCGTCGACACGATGACGATGTCCGCCGCCTTGACCTTGGTCAGCAGCGCCGGCCACTCGTCGCCCGGCCCCATGTCCGCCTCGACACCGGGCAGCAGCGCCAGGTCCACGCACCGCACCTTCTCGCCCTCGACGCCCGCGCCGCGCAGCGCATCGAGCAACTGATCGGCGAGCAGCTCGCTGCTGGACGGCGCGGGGCTCTTCTTCAACGAGCAGATCAGCGCGAGGGCGCGCAGGGATTGCGCTGCGGGTGAGGCCATGGCTGGCCGCATACCCCGGCGCGGCGGCACCAAACGACGCCCGGTCCTACCGTGGCGTCCGCTGAAGCGCGCAGTCCCCGCACAGGGAGCCCCCGGGCAGGCGATAGAACAGGCAGCAGCTGCGGCGCCGGAAGCCCAGCTGCGGGCCGGTGAGGACACCGGATCCGGCCAGCACGCCGGTGTCCAACAGGGAGCGGGTCGTCTCGGCGATCGCGCCGCGCAGGTCGGGCCGCGCCGAGAGCAGCGCCCGCGCGGCCCCCACCAGCGCGGAGGCGATGTTGCCCGCGAGCAGGGCGGGCGCCAGCTTGACCCGCAGGCCGGCGGCGAGCGGGCGCATGTGCTCGCTCACCACGACGCGATACAGCGCGTCCGGTGCGGGCGAGGTGATGGGCTCCCCGAGGGGTTTGGGCAGTCGCAGCTGTGCGCCGTCGTCGGCGCGTTGCAGGTCGTCGAGGTCGGGCAGGACGCCGTGGCCGATCGCGCACGCGAGCACCGGCGACCACAGCCGGGTGGCGTGGCCGAGATGAACCAGTGAGGCGCCGATCCGCGAGTCGGTGGAGCCGTAGCGCCGGACGGTGGCGTCGACCAGGTCGGCGCAGCCGTCGGCATAGGACTGCTTGACCGGATGCCATCCCGCCGCGTCGCCCCCGACGGCCAGGGCGAAAAAGCCTCCGTAGGAAGCCGTTTCGGCCAGCTCGGTGGAGATGTCCATCGCGTCGCGCCCGCCTCTTGAGGAAGTCCGCCCGGAAGCCCCCGTCGACGCCTTTCGGTAGCCGATGTTGCCACACGACCGGCGTGTCAGGCTTGAATCGAACACCTGTTCGGCTAGTGTGGTGAGCGTTCGCCAGTCAACTTGTCGGTGGCCTTCTCTAGTGTCACCGCCAACCGACCGATACCGGTCAGACGAACACCGACTATAGGAGAGGCACCATGGCGCAAGCCCCCGATCGCGAAAAGGCTCTCGAACTGGCGATGGCCCAGATCGAAAAGAGCTACGGCAAAGGCTCGGTGATGCGTCTCGGCGACGAGACGCGTCAGCCGATCTCGACCATCCCGACCGGATCCATCGCACTGGACGTGGCCCTGGGCATCGGCGGCCTGCCCCGCGGGCGGGTCGTGGAGATCTACGGCCCGGAATCCTCGGGTAAGACCACCGTCGCCCTGCACGCCGTTGCCAACGCCCAGGCCGCCGGCGGCGTCGCGGCCTTCATCGACGCCGAGCACGCCCTGGACCCGGAGTACGCCAAGAAACTCGGCGTGGACACCGATTCCCTGCTGGTTAGCCAGCCGGATACGGGGGAGCAGGCCCTCGAGATCGCCGACATGCTGATCCGCTCCGGCGCTCTGGACATCCTGGTCATCGACTCGGTGGCCGCGCTGGTGCCGCGCGCCGAGCTCGAAGGCGAGATGGGGGACAGCCACGTCGGTCTGCAGGCCCGGCTGATGAGCCAGGCGCTGCGGAAAATGACTGGCGCGCTGAACAATTCGGGCACCACCGCGATCTTCATCAACCAGCTCCGCGAGAAGATCGGGGTGATGTTCGGCAGCCCCGAAACCACCACGGGTGGAAAGGCGTTGAAGTTCTACGCGTCGGTGCGCATGGACGTGCGCCGGATCGAGACGCTCAAGGACGGCACCAACGCGGTCGGTAACCGCACCCGGGTCAAGATCGTCAAGAACAAGGTGGCACCGCCCTTCAAGCAGGCCGAGTTCGACATCCTCTACGGCCAGGGGATCAGCCGGGAAGGCTCGCTGATCGATATGGGTGTGGAGCACGGCTTCATCCGTAAGTCCGGCTCCTGGTTCACCTATGAGGGCGAGCAGCTCGGCCAGGGCAAGGAGAACGCTCGTACCTTCTTGATGGAGAACGACGACGTGGCCAACGAGATCGAGAAGAAGATCAAGGAAAAGCTTGGCATTGGCGCGGTCATGACCGATGACCCCTCCGGTGATGTCCTCCCCGCACCCGTCGACTTCTGAGCCCTCCCGCGAAGAGCAGGCGCGGGCGTTGTGCCTGCGCCTGCTCACCGCGAGAGCGCGCACCCGGGCCGAGCTGCACGGCCGGCTGGCCAAGCGCGGCTATCCCGACGACGTCAGCGAGCGGGTGCTCGACCGGTTGGCCTCCGTCGGCCTGATCGATGACACCGACTTCGCCCAGCAGTGGGTGCGGTCCCGTCGCGCGCACGCCGGAAAAAGCAAGCGCGCCTTGGCCGCCGAGTTGCACACCAAGGGCGTCGACAACGACGTGATCACCACCGTGCTGGCCGGCATCGACGCCGGCGCCGAGCGGGACCGGGCCGAGCAGCTGGTCCGGGCCAAGCTGCGTCGCGAGACGCTGGCCGACGATGACGCGCGGGTGACGCGCCGGCTGGTGGGGATGCTGGCGCGCCGTGGCTACAGCCAGAACCTCGCGTGCGAGGTGGTGTTCGCCGAGCTGGCCGCCGAGCGGGAGCGCCGCCGCGTCTAGCCCGGTGACGTGCGGTTTCTCGCGTGCCGACCGCTCGCCGTACCATAGCCCCGTGACTTCGATGGTGCGAGAGGCCGTGGCGCGAGACGCCGCAACGGTGCGCACCTACCAGGTCCGCACCTACGGCTGCCAGATGAACGTCCACGATTCCGAGCGGTTGGCGGGCCTACTGGAAGCGGCCGGATATCAGCGGGCGGCCGAGGGCGCCGACGCCGACGTGGTGGTTTTCAACACCTGCGCGGTCCGCGAAAACGCCGACAACAAGTTGTACGGCAACCTCAGCCACCTGGCACCGCGCAAGCGCGAAGATCCCGAGATGCAGATCGCGGTCGGGGGCTGCCTGGCGCAAAAGGACCGGGACGCGTTGCTGCGCAAGGCGCCGTGGGTCGACGTCATCTTCGGCACCCACAACATCGGATCGCTACCCACCCTGCTGGAGCGGGCCCGGCACAACAAGGTCGCCCAGGTCGAAATCGCCGAGGCGCTGCAGGAGTTCCCGTCGTCGCTGCCCAGCGCACGCGAATCCGCTTACGCCGCTTGGGTTTCCATCTCGGTCGGATGCAACAACAGCTGCACGTTCTGCATCGTGCCGTCGCTGCGGGGCAAAGAGGTCGACCGCAGCCCCGACGACATCCTGGCCGAGGTCGCCTCGCTGGTGGACGACGGCGTGCTCGAGGTCACGCTGCTGGGCCAGAACGTCAACGCCTACGGGGTGTCCTTCGCCGATCCCGCGCTGCCCCGCGACCGCGGCGCCTTCGCCCGCCTGCTGCGGGCCTGCGGCGACATCGACGGCCTGGAGCGGGTGCGGTTCACCTCGCCGCACCCGGCCGAATTCACCGACGACGTCATCGAGGCCATGGCGCAGACGCCGAATGTGTGCCCCGCCCTGCACATGCCGCTGCAATCCGGATCCGACCGGGTGCTGCGCGCGATGCGCCGTTCCTACCGCGCAGAGCGCTACCTCGGCATCATCGACCGCGTCCGGGCGGCCATGCCGCACGCCGCCATCACCACCGATCTGATCGTCGGATTTCCCGGTGAGACCGAGGAGGACTTCGCGGCCACGCTGGACGTCGTGCGCGCGGCCCGGTTCTCGGCCGCGTTCACCTTCCAGTACTCCAAGCGACCCGGCACCCCCGCCGCCGACCTCGACGGGCAGATACCGAAAGCCGTTGTGCAGGAACGCTATGAGCGGCTGGTCGCGCTGCAGGAGGAGATCTCGCTGCAGGGCAACCAGGCCCTGGTCGGGCAGACGGTCGAGCTGCTCGTTGCCACCGGCGAGGGGCGCAAGGACACCGCGACCGCGCGGATGAGCGGGCGGGCCCGCGACGGCCGGCTCGTGCACTTTGCCGTCGACCAAGCCGTCGACCAATCCGGCGACCAAGCCGTCGACACCCGGCCGCGGCCCGGCGACATCGTCACCACCGTGATCACCGGGGCCGCGCCCCACCACCTCATCGCCGATGCGGGCATCCTGACCCATCGCCGCACCCGGGCGGGTGACGCGCACGCCACCGGGCGGCGCCCGCGCGGCATCGGTCTCGGCATGCCCGCCGTCGGGCCGCCCGCCGGCCCGGCCGAACCCCTGGGATGTGCACGATGAAAGAAGAAGACCCACAGCTCGGCGCGCTGCGGACCGAGATCGAGGCCGCCGAACGGCGGGTGGCGCGCGGGTTCGATCCCGGCCCACGGGGTTTCTTCGTGTCGATCCTGGTGTTCGTGCTGCTGGGATCGTTCATCCTGCCGCACACCGGCGACGTGCGCGGCTGGGACGTGCTGTTCGGCAGCCACGGCGCCGGGGCGGCCGCGGTCGCGCTGCCGTCGCGGGTGTTCGCGTGGCTGGCGCTGGTGTTCGGCGTGGGCTTTTCGATGCTGGCGCTGGTGACCCGGCGCTGGGCGCTGGCCTGGGTTGCGCTGGCGGGCTCGGCGATCGCGGGTGCGGCGGGCATGCTGGCGATCTGGTCGCGTCAGACCGTGGCCGCGGGGCACCCGGGGCCGGGGTGGGGCCTGATCGTCGCCTGGATCACCGTGCTGCTGCTCATCTACCACTGGGCCCGCGTGGTGTGGTCGCGGACCATCGTGCAGCTCGCCGCCGAGGAGCAGCGCCGCCGCCTCGCCGCGCAGCAGCAGTCGACCTCGCTGCTGGATGACCGCGACCGCCCAGGCGCCACGGGCCGGCCCGACGATCCCGAAAGCAGTACGGGATCCGGCGGCGGCCGTTAGGACTTGCGGCTCAGGGCCTCGACGGCCGCCTGCGCCCACTGCCGCCACTGTTCGGCGTTGGCCTTGGCCTCTTCGGCTTCTTTGGTCCGTCCCGCCGCCGCGGCCTTCTGCGCCTGTTGCTCGTATTGCTCGGCGCGGGCCTGGAATTGCTCGGCCCGGGCCTGCGCCTGGGGATCCGACCAATCCGCCTCGCCGGCGTCGCGCACCTTCTTCTCGACCGCGCGCAGCCGCCGCTCCAGCTCGGCGGAGCGCTCCCGCGGGACCTTGCCGATCGCATCCCACTTCTCGGCGATCGAGCGCAGCGCCGCCCGGGCGGCGTCGTGGTTGCTGGTGTCCAGCTTCTCGGCCTCCGCCAGCAGCGCCTCCTTGGCCGCCGCGTTGGCGCGGAACTCCGCGTCCTTTTCCGCGGTCACCGCGTTGCGGGCGGTGAAAAACACGTCCTGGGCGGCCTTGAAGCGCCGCCACAGGGCGTCGTCGACCTCCCGGGTCGCCCGTCCGGCCGCTTTCCATTCGGTGAGCAACTTGCGGAACTCCGCACTGGTCGCCGTCCAGTCGGTCGAATCGGACAGCTCCTCGGCACGCTCGCACAGCCGCTCCTTGGCCTGGCGAATTCCCGAACGCTCCCGGTCCAACTCGGCGAAATGGGCTCCCCGCCGCCGGTTGAAGGCCTCCCGGGCCGCGGAATAGCGCTTCCACAACGCGTCGTCCACCTTGCGGTCCAGGCCGCTGATCGTCTTCCACTCGTCGAGGATCGCGCGCAGCCGATCGCCGGCGGCCTTCCACTGCGTCGAGGTGGCGGACAACTCCTCGGCCTCGGCGGCCAGCGCCTCCTTGCGGGCGGTCTGGGCGGCCCGATGCTCCTCGCGTCGGGAGCGTTCCGCGGCGACGGTCGCCTCGGCGTGTTCGGCGATGCCGGTCAACCGGGCGGCCAGGGCATCGATATCGCCCAGCACCGCGGCCGTCGGCAGCGTCTCGGCCAGCTCGGACGCGTGCGCCTTGATCTTGCGCGCGTCCCCGGTCCCCGAGGCCAGCCGCTCCTCCATCAGCGTGACCTCGGTGGCGAGGTCGTCGAACCGCCGACCGAAGTGGGCGAACGCGGCCTCGCGGTCACCGGCCTGCCAGGAGCCGACGACCCGCTCTCCGGCCGCGCTGATCAACCACACCGTGCCGTCGTCGTCCACGCGCCCGAACTGGTGCGGATCGCTGCGCGGGGGCGGCACCACCACCGGGTGAGCGGCCGGGCGCGACCCCGAGCTCACCGGCCGGGGACCGGGGCGCGGCCCCGGACGCGGCACCGGCCGGGCTGAATCGTCGCGAGGCTGGTCAGCCGTCATGCCCTCGTCACTACCCTTTCGCAACCTTCCGCGCGGTTGGTGTGCCGCGCGCCTGCCGCGCGTAGCGGCACCGTCTTCTGCATCTGCGGACGACCCATCCGGGTTTTCCCAGCAGGTGCCTAACAGTATTCAAGCAGCTTGCGCCGCCACGCGCCGCCACCTTGGTATTCCGGGCGGCGGCCCCGCGCGGCACTACCTGTGACGTTCTCTTAGAGTTATCCAAGCGGTCACATAGATTGGTGAAGTAATAATCGAAAGGTCGCCCGCGGCGCGGGCCGGACGTGTGAAACGTCATAGATTTGTATCTGAACTGAACGCGAAATGTGCGTGTATTTGCTTGCGCCCCGGGGAAAGCTGGGTCGGACGGTCGTGCGCTTGGGGGGTCGGGAAATATGTCGAAAGTTGATGTCGCTGCGTTGATTGCCCTGTGCGCGGCGCTGGCATCGGCGATCGGCGACGTGATCCGTCAGCGCTCCGCACACGAAATCACCGACAAGCAGGTTGGGCACCTCGAACTGTTCCGCATGTCGCTGCGCGACACGCGATGGTGGATCGGCGGCATGGCCGCGGTCACGAATTACAGCCTGCAGGCCGCCGCCCTGGCATGGGGCTCGGTGGTCCTGGTGACCGCCCTGCAGGTGACCGCGCTGCTGTTCGCGCTGCCCATCTACGCGCGGCTCGCCCACCATCGCGTCAAGCCACGGGAGTGGATGTGGGCGATGATCCTGGCCGCGGCGCTGGCGGTGGTCATCATCGTCGGCGACCCGGCGTCCGGTCACCAGCGCGCCCCGCTGCAGACCTGGGTCATCGTGGCCCTGATCATGGTCCCGCTGCTGGTGGCCTGCGTGGTGGCGGCACGAATCTGGTCCGGTAGCCCGTTCGCGCCCGTGCTGCTCGCCGTCGTGGCCGGCTCCTCGTTGGCGCTGTTCGCGGTGCTGACCAAGGGCATCGTCGAGATGTCCGAGCGCGGCGTCGTGCGCGTTCTGACGTCGCCGGAGTTCGTGCCCTGGCTGTTGGTGGCGCTGGCCGGGATGATCTTCCAGCAATCGGCTTTCCGCGCCGGCTCGCTGACCGCGTCGCTGCCGACGATGACGGTGGCAAAGCCCGTCGTCGCGGGGTTGCTCGGGGTGCTCGTGTTGGGTGAGACGCTGAACGCCAGCGGGCCCGAGGCGTTCGTGCTGATCGCCGCCGTGTCGGTGGTGATCATCGCGACGATCGCGTTGGCCCGCGGCGAGGCCGCCGCCGTCGGCGGGACCGAACCCGGCGGGGGCGCGCCGCGAAAAGTCCGAACGCGGGACGCATCCGCTGAGGATGGCCTCGGCCCCTACGGTGAGTGTCTGGTTGTCGCTGACGGCTCACGCTGCTGACTGGCGATCGCCACTGGCCTGACGGTGGCGACCCGCTGCGCCCGGCTCCGCCGCGCTTGCGATCGCCACTGGCCTGACGGTGGCGACCCGCTGCGCCCGGCTCCGCCGCGCTTGCGATCGCCACTGACTCTGGCCCGCCGGCTCGGTCACGTTAGTTTGGTGGCGTGCTGAGCGCCATTGCCATCGTTCCGTCGGCGCCGGTGCTTGTTCCCGAACTCGCCGGGGCGGCCGCCGCCGAGATGGCCGACCTGGTCGCGGCGACGATCGCCGCTGCCGCCATGCTGCCCGAACGCTGGGTGATCATCGGGACGGGCCCCGCCAACGAGGAATTCGGTCCCGACGCCGCGGGCACGTTCGCGGGTTTCGGGGTGGACGTGCGCGTCCGGCTGTCCCCGCAGAACGGCGATGAGCCCGAGCCGGTGGCGCTCCCGGTGTGCGCGTTGCTGGGTGGCTGGGTGCGCGGCCAGGCGCAGCCGCAGGCCAGCGCCCAGGTGCGCGTCTACCGCGACGACCACGACGTCGATACCGCGCTGAGCCGCGGCCGCGAACTGCGGGCCGAGATCGAGCGGCTGCCCGAGCCGATCGGGGTGCTGGTCGTCGCCGACGGCGCCAACACCCTCACCCCGGCCGCCCCCGGCGGACACGACCCGGACAACGCCGCCGCGCAAGACGCCCTGGACGACGCGCTGGCCGGCGGCGACATCACGGAGCTGATCCGCCTGCCGCACCAGATCCTGGGGCGGGTCGCCTTTCAGGTGCTGGCCGGCCTGTCCGAGCCGGGGCCGCGATCGGCCAAGGAGCTCTATCGGGGGGCGCCCTACGGGGTGGGCTACTTCGCCGGCGCCTGGCAGCTGTGACGGTGGCCGTGCGACCACTGGCGATCATCGGCCCCACCGGAAGCGGCAAGTCGCAGCTGGCCCTCGACATCGCCGAGCGGCTGGGCGCGGAGATCGTGAACGCCGACGCGATGCAGCTCTATCGCGGCATGGACATCGGCACCGCCAAGCTGCCCGTCGAGGCGCGCCGCGGCATTCCGCACCATCAGCTCGACGTCCTCGACGTCACCGAGACCGCGACCGTCGCCCGCTATCAGCGCGCCGCCGCCGCGGACATCGAAGCGATCGCGGCCGGCGGCGCGGTGCCCATCATCGTCGGCGGCTCGATGCTCTACATCCAGTCGCTGCTCGACGACTGGTCGTTTCCCGCCACCGATCCCGCGGTGCGGGCCCGCTGGGAGCGGCGGCTGGCCGAGGTCGGGGTCGGTGAGCTGCACGCCGAGCTGGCCCGTCGCGACCCCGCCGCGGCCGCATCGATCCTGCCCACCGACGCCCGGCGCACGGTGCGGGCCCTGGAAGTGGTGGAGCTGACCGGACAGCCGTTCGCCGCCTCCGCGCCGCGGATCGGCGCACCCCGGTGGGACACGGTCATCATCGGGTTGGATTGTGACACAACGATTCTCGATGACCGGCTGGCCAAGCGGACCGACGCGATGTTCGACCACGGCCTGGTCGGCGAGGTGACCGCGCTGCTCGAGCGCGGCCTGCGCGACGGGGTCACCGCCTCGCGGGCCCTGGGCTACGCGCAGGTGATCGCGGCGCTCGATGCCGGCGGCGGTCCGGATCGACTCCGCGAGGCCCGGGAGCAGACGTTCGTGGGCACCCGACGCTACGTGCGACGGCAGCGGTCCTGGTTTCGCCGCGACCACCGCGTGCAGTGGCTGGACGCCGCCGATCGCGCCCGGCTCGTCGACGGCGCGGTGCACGCGTGGCGGCACGTATCCTGAACAGGTGAAATTCGCAAAGGGCCACGGCACCCAGAACGACTTTGTGGTGCTGCCCGACCCGCAGGCCGAGCTGTGCCTGACCGGGTCGCGGGTGGCCGCGCTCTGCGACCGGCGACGCGGGCTGGGCGCCGACGGGGTGCTGCGGGTCACCACGGCCGGCGCCGCCGCCGCGGCCGGCGTGCTCGACCGGTTGCCCGACGGGGTGGCCGCCGACGACTGGTACATGGACTACCGCAACGCGGACGGGTCCATCGCCCAGATGTGCGGCAACGGCGTGCGGGTCTTCGCCCACTACCTGCGCGCCAGCGGCCTGGAGGGCCGCGACGATTTCGTGGTCGGGTCGCTGGCCGGTCCACGCCTGGTCACCGTGCATCGCGTCGACGCGGCGACCGCCGACATCAGCGTCGACATGGGCAAGGCCAACACGCTGGGCAGCGGGGGACAGGCCTTTGAAGCGACGGTGGGCGGCCGCCGGTTTTCCGGCGTGGCGATCGACGTGGGCAATCCGCATTTGGCCTGCGTCGACCCCGACCTGACCGTCGACGCGTTGGCGGCGCTGGACGTGGCCGCGCCGGTGAGTTTCGATCCCGCCCAATTCCCCGAGGGGGTGAACGTCGAGATCCTCACCGCACCGGCCGACGGGGCGGTGCACATGCGCGTCCACGAGCGGGGAGTGGGCGAAACACGCTCGTGTGGCACCGGAACGGTCGCGGCCGCGGTCGCCGCGCTGGCCGGCGCCGGCGCGGACACCGGCACGCTGACCGTTCGGGTGCCGGGCGGCGAGGTCGTCGTCACCATCACCGACGCCACCAGCTACCTGCGGGGGCCGTCGGTACTGGTGGCCCAAGGAGAAATCAGCGAGGAATGGTGGCGCGAACAGTAGCGTTAATTCAGATGCGCGACACCGACTTTGCGTGCATCATCTCTTATTGCCTATGACACATCCCGAATTTCGCGATCACGCTCCCACGGTCACGGAGCCCAGTACGGGCGAACTCGCCCTCGAGGATCGGTCGGCGCTGCGCCGCGTCGCCGGCCTGTCGACCGAACTCGCCGACGTCACCGAGGTCGAGTACCGCCAGCTTCGGCTCGAGCGGGTCGTCCTGGTGGGCGTGTGGACCGACGGCACCGCCGCCGACAGCCAGGCCAGCATGGCCGAACTGGCGGCGCTGGCCGAAACCGCCGGCTCCCAGGTGCTCGAAGGGCTCATCCAGCGCCGCGACAAGCCCGACCCGTCGACCTACATCGGTTCGGGTAAGGCCGCCGAACTGCGCGAAGTGGTGCTGGCGACGGGCGCCGACACCGTCATCTGCGACGGTGAGCTGTCGCCGGCGCAGCTGACGGCGCTGGAGAAGGCGGTGAAGGTCAAGGTCATCGACCGCACCGCGCTGATCCTGGACATCTTCGCCCAGCACGCCACCAGCCGGGAGGGCAAGGCTCAGGTGTCGCTGGCCCAGATGGAATACATGCTGCCGCGGCTGCGCGGTTGGGGTGAGTCGATGTCGCGGCAGGCCGGTGGCCGCGCCGGCGGCAGCGGGGGAGGCGTGGGCCTGCGCGGCCCCGGTGAGACCAAGATCGAGACCGACCGGCGGCGCATCCGCGAGCGGATGTCGAAGCTGCGCCGCGAGATCAAGGACATGAAGCAGGTCCGCGACACCCAGCGCAGTCGGCGGCTACACAGCGACGTGCCGTCGATCGCCATCGTCGGCTACACCAACGCGGGCAAGTCCAGCCTGCTCAACGCGCTGACCGGGGCGGGCGTGCTGGTGCAGGACGCGTTGTTCGCCACCCTGGAGCCCACCACCCGCCGCGCCGAGTTCGACCCCGATTCCAAGGCGGCCGGCGCTTACACGATCACCGACACCGTCGGATTCGTCCGGCACCTGCCCACCCAGCTCGTCGAGGCCTTCCGCTCCACGCTGGAGGAGGTCGTCGACGCCGACCTGCTGGTGCACGTCGTCGACGGCTCCGACGCCCACCCGCTGGCGCAGATCAACGCGGTGCGGCAGGTGGTCTCCGACGTTATCGCCGACCATGACGGCGCGCCGCCGCCCGAGCTGCTGGTGGTGAACAAGGTCGACGCCGCAAGCGATGTGGCGTTGGCCAAGCTCCGCCACGCGCTGCCGGGCGCGGTCTTCGTGTCCGCGCGCACCGGCGAGGGCATCGACGCCCTGCGCCGGCGGATCGCCGAGCTGGCCGTTCCCGCCGACACCGCCGTGGACGTGGTGATCCCGTATCACCGCGGGGACCTGGTGGCCCGCCTGCACGCCGACGGGCGCGTTCAGCAGGAGGAGCACAACGCCGAGGGCACCCGGATCAAGGCCCGGGTTCCGGTCGCCTTGGCCGGCCGGCTGCGCGAATTCGCCGCCCACTGAGCGGCCCGGCCTAGCTGTGATGTCCAGGGACATTGTCCCGTTTGGTATCGGTGAGCCTGTGTGACAGGTGAAGGCCTCCGGTTATGAAGTGGAGCTGTCTAGAAACCGCTTCATCAACCAGGAGGCCTTCGTGTCCCACGCTAACGCTGCTTTGACGCCACGCGCTCGTTTGAGGCTTGCTCGCCTCGTCGTCGAGCAGGGCTGGACCTACGCCGCGGCAGCCAAGATGTTCATGGTCGCCCCACGAACCGCCAAGAAATGGGCCGACCGATTTCGAACCGAACGGGTGGCCGGGATGGCCGATCGCAGCTCGCGGCCCCGTGTCAGCCCGACCAGGACCGGGCCACGCATGGTGCGGCGGATCGTGCGGTTACGGTGGCGTCACCGGCTTGGTCCAGTACAGATCGCTGGCCGGCTCGGTGTGCCGGCCTCGACCGTGCATGCGGTGTTGACCCGCTGCCGTATCAACCGGCTGTCCTACATCGACCGCGTCACCGGCGAGCCATTGCGTCGTTACGAGCACGCCTCGCCCGGAGCGCTGGTCCATGTCGACGTCACCAAGTTCGGCAACATCCCCGACGGCGGCGGGCACAAGTTCGTGAGCCGACAAATCAGCAAGCACAACGCCCGACAGACCGCCCGGCGCACTGGCCAGCGCGGCAAGGACTATCGCCCCCGGATCGGAACGGCGTTCGTGCACACCGTCATTGACGATCATTCCCGGATGGCCTACGCCGAAATCTGCGCGGACGAGAAGGCGGTCACAGCGATCGGCGTGCTGCAGCGCGCCGTGGCGTGGTTCACCGACCACGGCGTCACCGTCGAACGAGTCCTCTCAGACAACGGCTCGGCCTACAAGTCCTACGCATGGCGTGATGCCTGCGCCGAGCTGTGCATTACCCCGAAGCGAACCCGTCCATACCGACCGCAGACCAACGGCAAGATCGAGCGATTCCACCGCACTCTGGCCGACGGCTGGGCCTACGCTCGACTCTACGAATCAACCCAACAGCGCGACACCGCTCTAGCCGGCTGGCTGCACTTCTACAATCACCACCGACCCCACTCCGCCATCGGAGGCCAGCCACCGGTCACCCGACTGACCAACCTCCCTGGACATCACACCTAGCCGCCGATTCCCGCAGCCCACCGCCGCCGCAGCGCCGCCGCCGACCCGCCAGCTGCCGACCAACCGTCCGGTTGGTATATGTTGGGCTGCAGAAATCCCAGTCGCCGGAGGTCTTTCCATGAGCAGCGCCATCAAATACCAGCGCACTCTTTTCGAGTCAGAGCACGACCTGTTCCGTGAGTCCTACCGGGGCTTCCTCGAGCGCCACGTCGCGCCGTACCACGACGAGTGGGAGAAGGCCAAGATCGTCGACCGCGGTGTGTGGCTCGAGGCCGGCAAGCAGGGCTTCCTCGGCATGGCGGTGCCCGAGGAGTACGGCGGCGGCGGCAACCCGGACTTCCGGTACAACACGATCATCACCGAGGAGACCACGGCGGGCCGCTACAGCGGCATCGGTTTCGGCCTGCACAACGACATCGTGGCGCCGTACCTGTTGGCCCTGGCCACCGAGGAGCAGAAGCAGCGCTGGTTGCCGAAATTCTGTACCGGAGAACTAATTACGGCGATCGCGATGACCGAGCCGGGCACCGGCAGTGACCTGCAGGGCATCAAGACCCGCGCGGTCAAGCAGGGCGACCACTATGTGCTCAACGGTTCAAAGACGTTCATCACCAACGGAATCAACTCCGACCTGGTGATCGTCGTCGCGCAGACCGATCCGGACAAGGGCGCGCAGGGCTTTTCCCTGCTCGCCGTCGAACGCGGGATGGAAGGCTTCGAGCGCGGCCGGCACCTGGACAAGATCGGGCTGGACGCGCAGGACACGGCGGAGCTGTCATTCACCGACGTGCACGTGCCGGCCGAAAACCTCCTGGGCCAAGAGGGCATGGGGTTCATCTACCTCATGCAGAACCTGCCTCAGGAACGGATCTCGATCGCCATCATGGCGGCCGCGGCGATGGAGCAGGTGCTCGAGCAGACGCTGCAATACACCAAGGAGCGCAAGGCTTTTGGCAAGCCGATCGGCAGCTTCCAGAACAGCCGCTTCGTGCTCGCCGAGCTGGCGACCGAGGCGACCGTGGTGCGCATGATGGTCGACGAATTCGTCCGCCTGCACCTGGACCACAAGCTGACGGCCGAACAGGCGGCAATGGCCAAGTGGTACTCCACCGAAAAGCAGGTGCACCTGATCGACCGCTGTCTGCAATTGCACGGCGGCTACGGTTACATGCGCGAATACCCGGTCGCCCGTGCCTATCTGGATGCGCGGGTGCAAACCATCTACGGCGGCACGACCGAAATCATGAAGGAAATAATCGGCCGCGGCCTCGGGGTATAGCCTTTCGTTTGGTGGACCGTCATCCGGGCGGCGAACACCGTCGCCGGTAACGGCATTGCCTTTATCTGCGCCGCCGAGGTCGCTTCGTGCGCCAGCAGCAACCTCGGTGCGCGCAATTCCGCTGTGCGAGTCCGCAGTTTGGAAGTCGTGCACGACGACCACGGTCGCGATCGGCTTTCGGTGCGCTATTCGCAACGGCGCTGGGGTGGTGGCATGGTTTGTCGCGGTTTGGCCGTGGCCCGGCATCATTTCGACATCGGTGTGGTATCCCTTTTTGTAAAATTCGTGATTTGACTTCGCATTTCTTGTTGGCAGGAGCAAAGTTGTGCGAGCCCGGCGATAAGGCGGATCGTGCGCGGGTCCATTCCCCGCGGAAGAACGGCCCGCTCGCCGGTTATGCAGGTAAGGGCATAGCCGCAGATAGAGCCGTATCCGGAGGCTGGAAGGCTTGGTGAAGGTGCACAGAGGTCACATGCGCAAGCTGATCGGAAGCGCGCTGGTCAGCTTGACGACCACAGCACTGGCCGCCGTATTGCTGGCGCCCGCCGCCACCGCGAGCCCGATAGGCGACGCCGAAGCGGCGATGATGGCCGCGTGGGAAAAGGCCGGCGGCGACACGTCCCCGCTCGGCCCCCGCAAGGGCGATGTCTACCCCGCCGGAGACGGGTTCGCCCTGAACTTCGACGGCGGCAAGATGTTCTTCACCCCGGCCACCGGCGCCAAATTCGCCTACGGGCCCATCCTGGAGAAATACGAGATGCTGGGCGGGCCGGCCGGCAGCGATCTGGGTTTCCCGGCCATCAACGAAGTGCCGGGCCTGGCCGGCCCCGACAGCCGGGTGATCACCTTCTCGGCCACCGACAAGCCGGTCATTTTCTGGACGCCCGAGCACGGCCCGTACGTGGTGCGCGGCGCCATCAACTCCGCCTGGGACAAGCTCGGCAGTTCGGGCGGCGTGCTCGGTGTGCCGGTCGGCGACGAGACCTACAACGGCGAGGTGTCCTCGCAGAAGTTCAGCGGCGGACAGCTTTCGTGGAACCGGCAGACCAAGGAGTTCACCACCGAACCGCCGGGGCTGGCCGACCAGTTGAAGGGCCTGCAGGTCGCGATCGATCCCACCGCGGCCATCAACATGGCCTGGCGGGCGGCCGGGGGGCCCAACGGACCGCTGGGCGCCAAGCAGGGCGGGCAGACCCCCATCGGCGGTGACGGCATCGTCCAGAACTTCGCCGGCGGCAAGGTGTTCTTCACCCCGGCTACCGGTGCGAACGCCCTCGAGACCGACATACTGTCCAAATACGAGTCGCTCGGCGGGCCTGTCGGCAGCGACCTCGGCTTCCCCGTCACCAACGAAACCGACGGCGGAATCGGTCCTTCCAGCCGGATCTGCACCTTCTCGGCCACCGACAAGCCGGTGATCTTCCGGACCGCCGAGCACGGCGCGTTCGTCGTGCGCGGGGCGATGAAGGCCGCCTGGGACAAACTTCGCGGTCCGGCCGGCAAACTGGGGGCGCCGGTCGGCGACCAGGCCGTGGACGGCGACGTGATCTCCCAGCAGTTCACCGGCGGCAAGATTTCGTGGAACCGGGCGAAGAACACGTTCAGCACGGATCCGTCCAACCTGGCGCCGTTGTTGAGCGGACTGCAGGTGTCGGGTCAGAACCAGCCGAGCAATGCGGCCATGCCGTCCCACGCCAACAAATTCGGCGGGCATTCGTGGTGGTGGCTGGCCGCGATACCGGTCCTGGTGCTGCTGGTGGTGTTGGTGTGGGTGCTGTTCGCATGGCGCCGGCGTCGCTCCGGGAGCGAGGATGCCGCCGGCTACGCGCCCGATCACGGCTATGACGCGGCCGACGCGCCCTGGGGGCCGGAGGAACCCGACCTCGCGAGCGAGCATTTCGCGCTCGGCGGGTCGCACGAACCCGAGCGGCCGACGGAGGCCGCGGCCACCGCGCGGGTCAGCTGGCAGCGTCAGGTTCCGACGGAGAGCGAATACGGGCTCGAGGAGGAGGACCCCGACGCGATCGACACCGACTCCATCCCCGTCGTGTCGGAGGAGATGCTGTCGGAGGCCGACTATCCCGACGCCGAAGCCGATTACACCGACTACACCGACGCCGTTCCCGAGGTCGCCGAGTCCGAGACCGCGGATGACGCCGCCTACGTCGACGCCGACTACGCGGACGCCGGCTACGTCGAGGACGAGTACGCAAAGGACGAGTATCCCGACGTCGCCGTTCCGCACACCCCGCCGGACGCCGAGGCCGTGACCGGTGCCCTGGAAACCGCCGGCCCCGAGGATGAGTATCCCGACGTCGCCGTGCTGGATGCGGAAGTCGAACCCGAAGAGGGTGTCACGGCGGAGCCCGACGTGTCCGGGGCCGCCGAGGCCGCGGCCTTCGCCGCCGGCGCGGCGCAGCGATCCGGCGGGCGGCACGCCGCCGCGGACGAGGAAGACGGCGCGGACAACGGGCTGGCGGGCCCGGATGGGCGTCCGACCATCCATCTGCCGCTCGACGACCCGTACCAGGCGCCCGACGGCTACCCGATCAAGGCGAGCGCTCGTTACGGCCTGTATTACACGCCGGGCAGCGACCTGTACCAGGACACGCTCCCCGAGATCTGGTTGTCCAGCGAAGAGGTCGCCTTGGCCAACGGCTTCACCAGGGCCGACTAGCCGCCGGTCGCTAGACCTTGCGGATCACCGTGACGACCTTGCCCAGCACGGACGCGTCGTTGCCCGGGATGGGGTCGAACGCCGGGTTGTGCGGCATCAGCCACACCTGACCGCCGGCGCGTTTGAACGTCTTGACGGTCGCCTCGCCGTCCAGCAACGCCGCGACGATGTCGCCGTTGTCGGCGACGTTCTGCTGGCGCACCACCACCCAGTCGCCGTCACAGATCGCGGCCTCCACCATCGAGTCACCCACCACCTTGAGCAGGAACAGCGTGCCCTCGCCGACCAGCTCACGCGGCAGCGGGAACACATCTTCGACGGCCTCTTCGGCGAGGATCGGTCCACCGGCGGCGATACGGCCCAGAACCGGGACGAACGTCGGTTCTGGCAACGCATCCGACCCGGCCACCTCGGTGGCGGGCGCCGCCACGTCGTCGTCGGCGCCGCGGACATCGACCGCCCGTGGGCGGTTGGGGTCGCGGCGCAAATACCCCTTGCGTTCCAGCGTGCGCAGCTGGTGGGCCACCGAGGACGTCGACGTCAGCCCGACGGCGTCGCCGATCTCCCGGATGCTCGGGGGATAGCCGCGGCTGGTCACCGAGGCGCGAATGACATTCAAAATGGTCCGCTGCCGTTCGGTCAGCGCGGAATCCACGGAGTGCAGCCGGCCGCCCGCTCCGGCCGGGCCGGTGTCGTTCGGGGAAGTGTCGTTGCTGTCGCCCATGACACTGAATGTAACGGCACCGCCGACAAGAATCAAACATGTGTTCGACTTGCGTGTCGCCCCGGCGCGCCGTGGCCGGAAAGACGCCGCCATCGGCCGAATCACAAATGTGTAACTCTTGCCGAGATCGGGTATTTGTGCCTCGTGACAGTGGTAGAGGCCGACGGAGTTGTCGGTGGCGTGATCTAGCGTTTTGCTCGTGCGACACGCTTCGCTCAAATGTTCGGGTTTCGAACACACGAGCGATTAGAGTCGAACACACGAGCGAGAGCTAGTTGACCGGAGGAACGCAGATGACAATCATCCACACGCTTGCGCCGCGTACCAGCAGTCTTCGGCGCCCGATCAACGGACCGGTGCAGGGCGTTCGGTACGGCAGGGACGGGCTGGCCCGCTCGCGGCGTCCCGCGCCGGCACGGCCGGCGGGCGCGCCGACGCGTTACTACGGCACCGGGGTCGCGATGTCGGTCGCCCCGCACCGCAGGCGCTCCGTCACGTGGCTGACGACGGTCGGTCTGGCATTGGCCGCCGGGGCGATCACCTTGTGGCTGGGTCTCGTCGCGAATGTCGGGCAGGTACTCAACGGTGACTCGACGAATTCGGCCGCGCCCGTACCGAACCGGCTCGCCGTCGTGCGGGTCGACGCGGGGGAGTCGCTGCAGGATGTCGCTCACCGCGTGGCGCCCGACGCGCCGGCCGCCCAGGTGGCCGACCGCATCCGTGAGCTCAACGACCTGAACTCGCCGACGCTGGTTGCGGGCCAAACGCTGATCGCTCCGATCGGCTGACGGCCGTTGTGCGACAACGGGTCCGGCCCGGCACGCGGCCGGCGCGCGTGGCGCGGCCCCGCGGACGGCGGCTCCGTTAGCCGCGCAGGTCAGCGCACAGGTACGCTCAAAGTTCTGCGGTACCCCGTTGTCGGCACGGTGAAGGAGCGGTCATGCACTGTCCCTTCTGCCGCCACCCGGATTCCCGGGTGATCGACTCGCGCGAAACCGACGAGGGGCAGGCGATCCGGCGCCGCCGGTCGTGCCCCGAGTGCGGAAAACGTTTCACCACCGTGGAAACCGCGGTCCTGGCGGTGGTCAAGCGCAGCGGCGTCACCGAGCCCTTCAGCAGGGAAAAGGTCATCAGCGGAGTCCGACGGGCCTGCCAGGGCCGTCAGGTGGATGACGACGCGCTGAATCTGCTGGCCCAGCAGGTCGAAGACACCGTGCGCGCCGTGGCTTCCCCGGAGGTCCCCAGCCACGAGGTCGGCCTGGCCATCCTGGGGCCGTTGCGTGATCTCGACGAGGTGGCGTACTTGCGGTTCGCCTCCGTGTATCGCTCTTTCGAATCCGCGGACGACTTCGAGCGCGAGATCCAGGCGCTTCGTGAGCACCGCGGAGTGGCCACTCCGGGCTGACGGATCTCGCCGGGCGCTCGCTGGGCGGCCCGCTAGGCTCGGTGCATGCCCCCTGAGTTGCATCCCGACCTCGCGGCCCTGGCCCCGCTCCTGGGCACCTGGGTCGGCCAGGGTGCGGGCAAATACCCGACGATCCCGCCGTTCGACTACCTCGAAGAGGTCACGTTCGCCCATGTGGGCAAACCATTTCTGGCCTACGCCCAGAAAACCAAGGCGGTGGCCGACGGCAAGCCGTTACACGCCGAGACGGGATATCTTCGCGTGCCGCAACCGGGCCGCGTCGAACTGGTGCTGGCCCATCCCAGTGGCATCACCGAGATCGAGGTCGGCACCTATTCGGTCACCGGCGACGTCATCGAAATGCAGATGGCCACCACGGCCGTCGGCCTGACGCCCACCGCCAAAGAGGTGACGGGACTTGGCCGTTCCTTCCGCATCGACGGCGACGAGCTGTCCTACTCGGTGCAAATGGGCGCGGTCGGCCAGCCGCTGCAGGACCACCTCGCCGCGGTGTTGCGCCGGCAGCGCTGAGCGTTCACCACCCGCGGCCCATCGTCAGCCCACCTGTCGCACACCGTCATTGACCACCCGTCCGGCCACCGCGACCCACCCTTCGGCGCTCCAGGTGGTTTCGATGACGGAGCCGTTGCCCTGGGTGATCCGCAGGTTTCGGCTCAGGTAGTCGGTGATCCGCATCGCGGCCGAACCGGTGGCCTCGTCTTCGGGCACGCCGAGGTTGGCGGCGAACATGCGCACCCGCAGCGACCCGGTGGCCCGGTCGGTCCAGGCCCACAGGTAGTGCGCCGTGTCGTCGGGAAAGTCCGTCGGGTCGGCGGCGAGAACATCGTCGGCCGAACCGAATTCGTGCAGCGCGAACTCGGGTGCCCACTCCGCGCGGGCGCTGATGCGGGTGTGGTGTTCGTCGTAGCCCACCTGCACGATGCCCGCCGGTATCTGCAGCGTGTTGATCGGTGAACCGTGTTCCCGCAGCCACCACGAGGCGCCGACCGTCGGATGCCCGGCGAACGGGAGCTCCGTCCGGGGCGTGTAGATCGTGGCGTGCGCGGTTGCCGAGCCCGCGGCCGGAAGGTCAACGAAAACCGTTTCGCTGTAGCCCAATTGGGTGGCCAACCGCTGCCGGTCCGCGACCCGCACCTGGCCGGCATCCACCACGCCCAGCGGATTGCCGAAATTGCCGTCCGCATCGGTGAACACCCGCAACACCGTGACGTCGATACCCATGGCCCGACTGTACGGCCCCGAACCCGGCGGTCTCGATCACGGTGGAATCAGGTGGCGCTGCGTTCGTCGGACCCCATGGCGTTCAGGACGGCGACGCGGGCGCGGGCCGGGCCGGTGACGGCCTGCTCGCCGCCGCCGGTGCGCAGCAACCCGCGCAGGGCGGCCTGGTCGTATTCGGCGGGGGCGGTGGAGTCCATGAAGCGCTCGACGACATCGATGAAGCGGGCCGGATCGTCGTGAAAGGGAAAGTGGCCGGAGCCCTCGAAGATTTCGAGCCGCGAACCGGGCATCGCCGCGTGGGCCATCCACGCGTGCCGCACCGGAACCACCACATCCTTGGTGCCCCAGACGATCTGCACCGGGATGGCTTCGGTCAAATAACATCGGTCGAGCATGGTGACGATCTGACCGCGCCAGTCCACCACCGCCCGCAGGGTCCGGCTGAATGCCGCCGACGCCGTCGGTTCCGGCAGGTCATCGAGGATCCGCAGCACGTTGGGCAGGTCGCGGCCCAGCCCGGTGCTGCCGAACGCGGCGCCCAGGACGCGGCCCACGACCTGAACCGCCGGCAGCACCAGGGGCAATCGCAGCAGGGCGATGGCTTCGCTGCCCATCGGCAGCGACGCCCACCGCAAGACGAAGTTGACGTCCTTGGTCACGCCGCCGGCACCCACCAGGATCAGCCGCTCCACCAAATGCGGGAACTGGTAGGCGAATTGCATGGCCACACCGCCGCCCAGCGAATGACCGACGATGGTCACGCGCTCGATGTCGAGCACGCTGAGCAGGTCGCGCATCCCGTTGGCGTATGCGGCGATCGAGTAGTCCGCGCGCGGCTTGTCGGATCGGCCGTGGCCCAGCAGGTCCGGGGCGATGACCGTGAAGCGCTGGGCGAGCTTGGCCTGCACGGCATTCCACGTGGTGGAGTTGTCGCCGATGCCGTGGATCAGCAGGATCGCCGGCCCGGAGCCCGCGATGCGGTATGCGCGGCGGTAACCGTGGATGGTGCGGAACTCGAGTCTGGGTGCGGTCACTTCACGCACCGGGCGGAGCGTGTTCTTGCGCTTCCGCTCGGTCATAGGGCCAACCTTGCTGTCGGGCCGGGCTAAGGGCGGTGTGGCTGGGGGTTTGGGCCCGGGGTCAGGCCTGGTCGTCGTCGTCGAACTTCTTCTCCGCGTGCTGGGCCAGAAATCGCTCGAATTCTGCGCCTAGCTCGTCGCCGCTCGGCAGATCCTCGTCGCGTGATA
This sequence comes from Mycobacterium sp. NTMscope_MAC_12, assembly GCF_976985675.1. Classification (NCBI taxonomy): domain Bacteria; kingdom Bacillati; phylum Actinomycetota; class Actinomycetes; order Mycobacteriales; family Mycobacteriaceae; genus Mycobacterium; species Mycobacterium sp. NTMscope_MAC_12. The sequence goes on along the minus strand of NZ_CDRJYY010000001.1, from coordinate 3,574,863 downwards.
GTAACGACCTGTTCTCCTGAGCGTCGATGAAGGCATCGTACTGGCGCTCCAGCGCGGCCACCACCTGAGCGACCTCTGCGCTCGCTTCGACCTGCTCGTCGATCTTGGCCCGAATCACCTCCGCCGCTTCGGTTAACGCGGTCAGCGGCAGCTCGAGGGACGCGGTCTTGGCGACCTGCTCGAGCAAGGCCTGCGCGGCGGCCGGGTAATCGGTCTGCGTGAGGTAGTGCGGGACGTGCACGGTGAAGCCGACCACTTCGTGGCCATGCTGGCCCATCCGGTATTCCAGCAGGTTGGACGCGCTGCCGGGGACCTGGATCTCCGCGATCCACGGCTGGAAATTGGCGATCAACTCCGGGTTGTTGGAGTGCGCGGTCATGGTGGTCGGACGGGTGTGCGGAACCGCCATCGGGACGGTGCCCAGGCCGATGGTCTGGCGCACGCCGAGGCGCTCGGCCAGCAGGCGCACCGCGGTGATGAAGCGCTCCCACTTGAGATCCGGCTCCATGCCCGCCAGCAACAGAAACGGGGTGCCGACGGTGTCGCGCAACGCGTAGAGGCTCAGCTCCGGATCGTCATAGTTGGTGAAGTGATCGGTCTTGAAGGTCATCAGCGGCCGCCGTGAGCGGTAGTCCAGCAATTCGTCGATCGCGAAGGACGCGACCAGCTCGGTATCCAGCACCGCCTTGAGGTGCGAGGCCGCCAGCCGGATGGCGTGACCGGCGTCGGAAAAGCCCTCCAGGGCGTGCACGAGTACGGGGCCGCGGCCGTCGGACGTCGACAACTGCGGCGCCGGCAGCTCCAGTTCGTACATGCCTGGCTGCCCCGGCTGGTACTGATCACCTGGGTCTTGATGGTGATCCATCTTCGATCGCCTCCTGTCGGGCGTCTCTCCAGGGTGCCCTACCAATTGTCCCCCGAATCAGGCGGCACCCACATCGAACAGCGAACTCGGTTCCCCGTCCGCACCCTGGAACGCGATAATTCTCAGCCGTAATCCGGTGAGAACATATCGGGGGGCCCGGCCGGTGCGTCAGCAAACGCCTTCGCGCAGCGCAGTGCGCGGAAGTCGGCTCGCCGCCACACCGTCGGGCATGATGAAGGCGATGCGCATACCGATCCTGGTGCTCTGCTCGGTGGTGGGGGTGGCGACGTCGCTGACGTCGTGTCACCGGCCCATCGAGCAGGTGTCGGGCGCCCCGGTGTCGGCGCCGCGAACCGGTGGCCCGGTGCAGCGGCTCAGCCAGCCCGAGCAGAAGGCGGTTGCGGGCCCGGTCGAGCCGGACCGGCGCATCGGGGCGATCTTCATCGACGGCGGCCCGCTCCACGTTTGCACCGGTTCGGTGGTGCATTCGAAGGGCGGGGACCTGATCATGACCGCGGCGCATTGCCTGGCCGGAGCGTCGCTGATCACCTTCGTTCCCGGTTTCGCCGGCGACGCCGCGCCCGCTCCCACCGACGTGTGGAAGGCCGACGCGGTCTACCTCGATCCCCGCTGGGTCGCCAGCAAGGATCCGCACGCCGACTACGCGATCGCGCGGGTCAGCAACGACACCGGCGCCGACGTCGAGTCCCGCGCCGGTTTGGCGCTGACGCTGGGCGTGACGCCGCCGCCGGGCAGTCGCGTGACCGTGCTGGGGTATCCGGTCGGCGTGGGCGGGGCGCCCATCGGATGTCAGGGCAGCACCTCGGTCAGCGACAGCGGATTCCCCGCGCTGGCGTGCGAAGGTCTGGTGGACGGCACCAGCGGCGCGCCCTGGGTCAGCGGCACCACGGTCACCGGCCTGATCGGCGGTCTCGAGCGCGGTGGGTGCGCCGCGGACATCTCGTACTCGGCGCCGTTCGACGGCCAGACCGCCGAGCTGCTGGCCCGCGCCGAAGCCGGTGGCCCGGGCGACCCGATCCCCAGCGACCTGCAGGACGCCTGCTAGCTAGCGCCGGAACTGGTTGAGCGCGCGCACCTTGTTCATCACGTCGAGCGCGGCCACCTTGTAGGCCTCGGAAAACGTGGGGTAGTTGAACACGGCATCCACCAGGTAGTCCACCGTGCCCCCGCACCCCATCACCGCCTGCCCGATGTGCACCATCTCGGTGGCGCTGGTGCCGAAGATGTGCACGCCGAGCAGCTTGAGGTCCTCGGTGGACACCAGCAGCTTGAGCATGCCGTAGGAGTCCCCCGCGATCTGGCCGCGTGCCAGCTCCCGGTACCGGGCCACCCCGACCTCGTAGGGGATCGCGTCCTTGGTCAGCTCCACCTCGGTGGCGCCGACGTAGGAGACCTCGGGGATCGAATAGATGCCGATCGGCTGCAGCTCGGTGATGCCGTCGCACGCTTCCCCGAACGCGTGGTAGGCCGCGAGCCGCCCCTGCTCCATCGAGGTCGCGGCCAGCGCGGGGAAACCGATCACGTCCCCGACGGCGTAGATGTGCTGCACCTTCGTCTGAAAATAGTCGTCCACGAAGATCCGGCCGCGGTTGTCGGCCTCGAGCTCGGCGTTGTGCAGGTCGAGATGGTCGGTCTGCCCCTGCCGGCCGGCCGAGTACATGACCGTCTCAGCGGGAATCTGCTTGCCGCTGGCCAAGGTGGTGACGGTGCCCGCCGAGCCGACGTCGACCGCGGTCACCTCCTCACCGAACCGGAACGTCACCGCCAGGTCGCGCAGGTGGAACTTCAGCGCCTCGACCACCTCGGGGTCGCAGAAGTCCAGCATGTCGTCGCGCTTTTCCACCACGGTGACCTTGGTGCCCAGCGCGGCGAACATCGAGGCGTACTCGATGCCGATCACGCCGGCGCCGACGACCACCATCGAGGTGGGCAACGTCTTGAGGTCGAGGATCCCGTCGGAGTCGAGCACGCGCTCTTCGTCGAACTCGACGCCGGACGGCCGCGCGGGCCTGGTGCCGGTGGCGATGACGATGTATTTGCCACTGATGGTTACCTTTTCGCGCCGTGACGGGTCTTCGACCTCGATGGTGTGCGGGTCGACGAATCGCCCGTGACCGATCAGCAGGTCGATGCGGTTGCGCATCAGCTGATTGCGCACCACGTCCACTTCCTTGCCGATCACGTGCTGGGTGCGGGCCAACAGATCGGCCGGGGTGATCTTCTCTTTCACCCGGTAGCTCGCGCCGTAGAGTTCGCGTTGGCTCATCCCGGTGAGGTAAAGCACCGCCTCGCGCAACGTCTTTGACGGGATGGTGCCGGTCTGGACGCACACGCCGCCGATCATCTGGCCGCGTTCGACGACGGCGACCGACTTGCCCAGCTTGGCCGAGGCGATGGCGGCCTTCTGCCCGCCGGGCCCCGAACCGATGACCACCATGTCGTACTCTTGCGCCGAGCCCATGGGCTAAACAGTAGAGCAGCACAACTCACAGTGCCGGGTTCATCCACAGCTCCGCCGCCGCGCCGGGGCGCGCGAGCACCGGCTGACGGTGGCGGCCGTCAGCGTTGGTGCTCATGACCACGCATCCCCGACCCGACTTCGAGCTTTCCCGCCCCGGCGCACTCATCGCCGCGCTGCCCGCCGTTCTCGGCTTCATTCCCGAAAATTCATTGGTTCTAGTGTCTTTGGACGATCGGCAGCTCGGGTCGGTGATGCGGGTCGACCTCTCCGAGGAGTTGGTCGACCGGGTCGGTCATCTCGCGGAGGTCGCCGCCGCGGCCCGGCCCGAGGCCGTCATCGCGGTGATCGTCGACGCGGACGGCGCGCACTGCCCCAGCTGCAACGAGGAGTACCGGCAGCTGTGTGAGGCGCTCGCAGAGTCCTTGTCGCAGCACGGCATTGAGCTGTGGGCCACCCACGTGGTCGACCGGGTCGCCCTGGGCGGGCGCTGGCATTGTGTCGAGGGCTGCGGGTCGAGCGGCCTCGTCGAGGACCCGTCGGCGTCGCCGCTGGCGGCCGCGGCGGTGTTGGAGGGCAGGCGGCTCTACCCGCGGCGCGCCGACCTGCAGGCGGTCATCGCGCCCGACGATCCGCAGCGCAGCGCCGCGTTGGCCGGCGCGGTCGGCCGGCAGGCCGCCCGGCGCCGCGCCGCGCATCGCGCGCACCCGGTCCGCTGCACCCGCGGCGACGTGGAGAGCGCGATGGCGGCCGCCGCCCGGGTCGCCTCGGGCGAATCGCTGTCCGACGCCGAACTGGCGGCGCTGGGCTGCGCGCTGAGCGATCCGCAGGTCCGCGACATCCTGTACGCGCTGGCCGTCGGCGAGGGCGCCGACGACGTCGAGTCGCTGTGGGCGGTGCTTTCGCGCACCCTGCCGGCGCCGTGGCGGGTCGAGGCGCTGGTCCTGCTCGCGTTCAGCGCGTACGCGCGCGGCGACGGTCCATTGGCGGGGGTGTCGCTGCAGGAGGCGCTGCGTTGTGAGCCCGGGCATCGGATGGCGGGCATGCTGGACACCGCGTTGCAGTCGGGTCTGCGGCCCGAGGACATCCGGGATCTCGCGCTGACCGGGTATCGGCTGGCCAAGCAGTTCGGGGTGCGGCTACCGCCGCGGCGGCCGTTCGGCCGCAGGGCGGGTTAGCCGGGAGGCGACGGGGTGGGTCAGACCTTTTCGACCTTGACCGCGTGGGCCATCTCGTGGGGCAGGGTGACGTTTTCGTGGCCCGGGATGACGATGGTCACGCCGGCGGGGCCGGTCTCGACGGTCACGCGCGCGTTGGGAACCACGCCGGCGTCCTTGAGGCGGGTGATCAGGCCGGTGTCGCCCTGGACGTGTTCGGTGAGCTGCCGGACCACGACGGCCACCGGGGAGCCGGGGGGCAACTCGGTCAGCCGGACGAGGATGGACTCCTCGGCGCCGGACTCGGGGCCCACACCCAGGTCCAGAAGCCCGGGGATCGGGTTGCCGAAGGGCGACGTGGTCGGGTGGTTGAGCACCTTGACCAATCGCCGCTCGACCTCCTCGCTCATCACGTGCTCCCAGCGGCACGCCTCGGCGTGCACTTCTTCCCAGGGCACCCCGATGACGTCGACCAGCAATCGCTCGGCGAGGCGGTGCTTGCGCATGACGGCCACGGCCAGCGCCCGGCCCTTGTCGGTGAGCTCGAGGTGGCGGTCACCGGCCACGTGGAGCAACCCGTCGCGCTCCATGCGGGACACGGTTTGGCTGACAGTCGGCCCGCTCTGATCGAGGCGTTCGGCGATTCGGGCACGTAGCGGCGTCACGCCCTCTTCTTCGAGGTCGTAGATGGTCCGCAGGTACATCTCGGTGGTGTCAACCAGGTCGTTCATTCAGCACCTTCCATCGACGCTGAGTCTACTTGGCCAGCTGCGTGAATGGGTGTAACGCCTCCCAGGCAAGCAGTATGCCCGCCGCTGACGCGGCGGGCATACCGGCTGCTACCTAGCTTGAGTGAGTTGTCAGCTCGCGTATGACCGTAGCCTGTCGGCGCGCTCCCCGTTGCGGAGTTTGGACATTACGTCCCGCTCGATTTGGCGGACCCGCTCGCGGGACAGCCCGAACAGCTTGCCGATCTGGTCCAACGTGCGCGGCTGGCCGTCGTCGAGGCCGAACCGCAACCGGATCACCTGGTGCTCGCGCTCGTCGAGCGTGGCCAGCACGCTGCGGATGTCGGTGTGCAGCAACTCGGCGATCACCGCGTTCTCGGCCGACATCGCCTCGGCGTCCTCGATGAAGTCGCCCAGCGGGGCTTCTTCCTCGGAGCCGACCGGCATGTCCAGGCTCACCGGGTCGCGGCTGTGCTCGAGCAGGTCGTTGATCTTGTCGACCGGGATGCCGGATTCGGCGGCCAGTTCCTCATCGGTGGCCTCGCGGCCCAGGTTCTGGTGCATCTCGCGCTTGATGCGCGCCAGCTTGTTGACCTGCTCCACCAGGTGGACGGGCAGCCGGATGGTGCGGCTCTGGTCGGCCATGCCGCGGGTGATGGCCTGACGGATCCACCAGGTGGCGTAGGTCGAGAACTTGAATCCCTTTGTGTAGTCGAACTTTTCCATCGCGCGGATCAATCCGAGGTTGCCCTCCTGGATCAGGTCCAGCAGCGGCATGCCGCGGCCCGTGTACCGCTTGGCCAGCGACACCACCAGGCGCAGGTTCGCTTCCAGCAGATGACGGCGCGCCGCCTTACCATCGCGCACCACGGCCTCTAGATCGCGTTTACGGTTCTCCCCGAGGCGCTTACGCGTTTCGAGCAGGTGCTCGGCATAGAGCCCGGCTTCGATGCGCTTCGCGAGTTCGACTTCCCCCGCCGCATTCAGCAACGCCGTCTTACCGATTCCGTTCAGATACACACGCACTAGATCCGCCGCGGGACTCTGAGCATCCAGATCGCCGTCAAATCTGCTCGTGCTGGCGTTCGCCATAGCGACCTCCCGTTCGGCTTGTACTGTCATCGAGTTCAACGACCGATCAGGTTTCAGAGTTCCCAGCGGTTCCCCATCTCACACGTCTTGACGTGCACAAATGTGCCGCAGACCTGAGAATGTCCTGAGAAGTGCGCGACGACGCACCTGACACGCAACGACCGCTAGCCGCGGTCGGTTCCGCCCCGCGGGTCGGGAGGCCACCCCGGTTGGGGGTGTAGCGGAGCCTCGAGCGCCGGGCGTTCGGCGCGGGGGAACAGGGGGGTGCGCCGGCGGGCATTGTCGAACCGGCGAGGCTCGTCGGGGCGGCGCGGCGGCCGGTCGTTGGCGATCAGCACGGCCATCCACGGCAGGGGAATGGACACCGCCACGATCGCCAGCGAGATCAAACCGTTGTGCCAGGCGCCGTAGGCGAGCGCGGCGAGGATGAGCGCCGGAATCCGGAAAGCCATCAGGGTCAGGTATTTACGCACCCGCGCGCGGTGTTGCTCCTCATAGGAGGGCTCGGCGGCGGTGATGAGCACTGGGCGGCCCTTGTTGCCGTCGAAGTCATCGAAGCTGCCGTCGAACCCCGATTCGGAGCCGTGCTTCATTTCTCCACTGTCCCACACCTGGCGGATTTCGGCTTGGCCGGTTTCGGGGCAGCTCGCAGCGCGCCGGGCAGTGCAAGAATGTCAGGTATGCAGACCCAGACGATCGAGCGCACCGATACCGACGAACGCGTCGACGACGGGACCGACAGCGACACACCCAAGTATTTTCACTACGTCAAGAAGGACAAGATCGCCGAGAGCGCGGTGATGGGCAACCACGTCGTGGCGTTGTGCGGCGAGGTGTTCCCCGTCACCAAGGCGGCCAAGCCGGGCTCGCCGGTCTGCCCGGAGTGCAAGCAGATCTACGACCGGCTCAAGAAGGGCTGATCACCCGGGCGGCTTCGCCGGCGCGGTATCGCGTTGTTGCGTTGCGGGATTCGCGATCGGGCTGGCCAGCGTCTCCACCGTCCGCTTCAGGGCGGGCGAACGGGAGAACAACCAGGTGCGCACCCGGTGGGCGTGCGTGGTGGGCGCGGGGAACTCTTCCTGGACGGCGGCATTGAGCTCGGCGCCGAGCATGATCGCGAAGCCGCCGAAGAAGGCGAACAGCAGGAAAGCGATCGGGGTGGACAGCGCGCCGTAGGTGTAGCCGGTGCTGGTGATCCATCTCAGGTAGAACCGCAGGCCCAGGGTGGCGGTGACGAACACCGTGGTCGCCAGCATCGCGCCGAGGATCAGCCGGTGTGACGGCAGCGGTTCCGGCAGCGCGACCCGGTAGAGGATCATCACCCCGAGCGTCAGGCCGATGATCAGCGCCGGGTAGTAGCCGTAGCGCAGCACGTTGGACAGGCCGAGCGGGATGTGTTCTTCCACCTTGCGCGGGCCCACCACCACCAGCGGCGCCGTCGCCACCACGACCACCAGCATCACGACGTAGAGGAACAGCGCGAAGAAGCGCTGCCGCACCGGATGGCGCAACGGCGTCTGGTCGTGCGCCTCGACGACGGAGTCGACGAACGCCGAGATGGCCGACGACCCCGCCCACAGCGAGATGATGAAACCCAACGACACCACCTCACCGCGGGCGTTGTTGGCGATGTCGTGGACGGTCGGCTCGATGATCTCGTTGACCACGCTGGGGGAGAACACGCTGTGCGCGGTCGAAATCAGCTGCCGCAGGATGTTGGGCAGCATGTCCGGCCCGAACAGCGGCGCCACGTAGGCCATGGTGCCCAGCATCCCAAGCAGCAGCGGCGGCAGGGACAACGCCGACCAAAAACCCGCCTGAGCCGACTCGGAAAAGATCGAGTCGTCCCAACTCTTGGAAAGAGCCCTCAGGGTGATTCGCCAGATGTGGTGGCGCGATGGTTTTGCGACCTGATCGCTCATACCCGTCCAGCATTACCGAAGATCGCGCGCGCTGCCCACATTGGCGACGGGCGAGTTCGGGCGCGACTAGCTTCCGCTGACCTCCAGCACGGCGTCCAGCTCGGTCAGCTTGGCCTCATGCTCGTTGGCGTGGTGCTGGCAGAAGAGAAGCTCGAGGCCGGAAGGCAGCTTGGCGCGTACACGAGCCGCGGCACCGCAGCGGTCGCAGCGGTCGGCCCGTGTCAGTTCGGGACTCGTCAGAGTTGCATTCATGGCTTCTCCGTTCTCGTACATTCACTTTCTCAGACGTATGGCGTTTTCGCCTTGTTCCCCGATCGTTATCGGGTGTGTCGTTTCTCACGGCCTGGTCAGTTTGGTTTCGACGGTTCTCTAGGGTGACGTCGTGACCCTCGCTCCTGACCTGCTGGTGCATCTGTGCGGGACCGAGCAGTGGGCGCAGGCCCGCCGTGACGGCGCCATCGGCCCCGCCGGCGGGGCCGCCTTCATCCATCTGTCGACGCCCGGTCAGGTCCACCTGCCCGCCAACCGGCTCTACCGGGGACGCCGCGACCTGGTGCTGTTGCACATCGACCCGGCCCGGCTCGACGCGCCGGTGCGTTGGGAGCCGGGAGTGGCAACCGATCCGGAGTCGATGTTGTTCCCGCACCTGTACGGCACCCTGCCGGTGGCCGCGGTGACCCGGGTCACCCCTTATCCTCCCGGGGCCGACGGCACCTTCCCTCCGGTCGCCGCCGGGTCGACGTAGGCGTCGGCCTCGATTTCCACCAGCAACTCGGGCGCGATCAGCGCCGAGACCTCGACCATGGTGGCGGCGGGGCGTATCGCGCCGAACACCTGCTCGTGCACGGCCCCCACCTCCCGCCAGCGCGAGATGTCGGTGACGTAGATGCGCGTGCGCACCACGTCGCTGAGCGCCGCGCCCGCTTGCTGCAACGCAATTTCGATGCGGCGCAAGGCATCTCGCGCCTGGGCGGCGATGTCTCCGGCGGGCCCGTCGCCGGTGGTTCCGGCCACCGACACGTGCGGGCCGACCCGCACCGCGCGCGAGTAACCGACCACCGATTCGAAGGCGGATTCGGAGAGGACCACTTTGCGGCGTGACGACATGCGCCTCACGCTACGACGGCGGCGCCGTCGGCGCAGCCGAATTTCACCGCCGCGGCAGGTCTTTGGCCGGCACGCGTTCAGCGCGCCGCGAACAGCTTGTGCACCAACCGTTCTCGCGAACGGCCGACCCGGCTAGTCGAGGTAGTCGCGCAACACCTGCGAGCGGCTGGGGTGGCGCAGCTTCGACATGGTCTTGGACTCGATCTGGCGGATGCGCTCGCGGGTCACCCCGTACACCTGCCCGATCTCGTCCAGGGTGCGGGGCTGGCCGTCGGTGAGCCCGAAGCGCAGGCGTACCACGCCGGCCTCGCGCTCGGAGAGCGTCTCGAGCACCGACTGCAACTGGTCTTGCAGCAGCGTGAACGACACGGCGTCGACGGCCACCACGGCCTCGCTGTCCTCGATGAAATCGCCCAGCTGGCTGTCGCCCTCGTCGCCGATGGTCTGGTCCAGCGAGATCGGCTCGCGCGCGTATTGCTGGATCTCGAGCACCTTTTCGGGCGTGATGTCCATTTCCTTGGCGAGCTCTTCGGGCGTGGGCTCGCGGCCCAGATCCTGCAGCAGCTCTCGCTGGATGCGGCCCAGCTTGTTGATCACCTCGACCATGTGCACCGGGATGCGGATGGTGCGGGCCTGGTCGGCCATGGCCCGGGTGATGGCCTGACGGATCCACCACGTGGCGTACGTGGAGAACTTGTAGCCCTTGGTGTAGTCGAACTTCTCGACCGCGCGGATCAGACCCAGGTTGCCTTCCTGGATGAGGTCGAGGAACGCCATGCCGCGGCCCGTGTAACGCTTGGCCAGCGACACCACCAGCCGCAGGTTGGCCTCGAGCAGATGGTTTTTGGCGCGGTCGCCGTCGCGGCAGATCCACTGCATGTCGCGGCGCTGGGCGGCGGGCAGTTTGTCACCGCGCTCGGTCATCTCGGTCATCAGCTGCGTGGCATACAGGCCGGCCTCGATGCGCTTGGCCAGCTCGACCTCTTCCTCGGCGTTGAGCAGCGCGACCTTACCGATCTGCTTGAGGTACGCGCGAACCGAGTCGGCGGAGGCGGTGAGCTCGGCGTCCTTACGGGCCTGGCGCAGCGCCTCGGATTCGTCCTCGTCCCAGACGAAATCGCCGGAGGCCTTGTCCTTTTCGGTGGGCTCGGCGATCTCGTCGTCCTCGTCGGCGGCGGGTTCGGCGGCCGCCACGGGGGCGGGCGCCTCCTCGTCGTCGCTCTCATCGGAGTCGGCGGATTCGACTTCGGCTTCGGGCGCCACGTCCTCCTCGAGGTCGTCGAGGGATAGGTCGCTGTCGATGTCGAGCTCCTCACCGGGCTCACCCTCGAGGTCGGGTTCGTTGTCGAGATCCTCGACGGCGCCGTCGGAATCGAGGGCGTCGGGATCCGCCGGCCCGCCCTTGGCCGCTTTGGTGCCGCGCCCCTTGGGCTCGGCTCCCTTGGCGCGGGTCTTTTTGGCGGGCTCGGCGGTTTCGGATTTGGTGGACCGAGAGGCTGTCTTGGCGGCCCGTTTGGCGGGCGCGGAGCCGTTGGCGGCCTTGGCCGCCGGACGCTTGGCGGGGGACGGCGGAGACTTCGTGGCGGTGCGTTTCACCGGCCCATCGGTTGCCGGGCTTGCCTTGGTCGCTGCCACTTACACCCCTTCGTTTGGGCTCACCTTCGGTGGGTATTGGGCATGGTTAACCGAAAGTGTCTGCTATGTCGATGTCGGCGTTGGTATCAGCGTGAGTAGTCGCACGCTATCGGTTGGGCGTTCGCCGAGCACCATTGTAACGACAGTGCGCGGTACTACAGCTCTGCCGGGCGAAATTCAGTGGGTCACGTCCGAGGTGGCGGCCATCGCCGCGCCGACGATCCCGGCGGTGTTGAGCAGGGCCGCGGGCACCACCGGGGTGCGGTTCTCGAGCAGTGGCAGCCACTTGTCGGCCTTGCGGCTGATGCCGCCCCCGGCGATGAACAGGTCCGGCCACATCGCGTTCTCGATGCTCACCAGCACCTCGGTCACGTGTTTGGTCCATTTTTCGTAGGACCAGCCCTTCTTTTCCTTCACCGAGGACGCGGCTCGTTTCTCGGCTTCCTTGCCGCCGACCTCGAGGTGCCCGAACTCGGTGTTGGGGATCAGCGTGCCGTTGTGGATGACCGCCGAGCCGATGCCGGTGCCGAAGGTCAGCAGAATCACCAGGCCCGTCTGGTTTCTGCCCGCCCCGTAGTGCTCCTCGGCCAGCCCGGCCGCGTCGGCGTCGTTGAGCACCGTGACGTCCTGGCCGTCCAGCTCGGCGCTGATGATGTCGCGGGCGTTGGCGCCGATCCAGGACTTGTCCACGTTGGCCGCGGTCTGCGCGACGCCGTGCGTGACGACCCCGGGATAGGTCACGCCGAGGGGCCCGGTCCATCCGAATTCGTTGACGACCGCGGCGATGGTCTTGGCGACCGCCGCCGGCGTGGCGGGTTGCGGGGTCAGCAGTTTGACCCGCTCGCCGATCAACAACCCGGTGTCCATGTCGACGATGCCGCCTTTGATGCCGCTGCCACCGACGTCGATGCCGAAGCCGCGGCGTTCATGCGTCCCGTCGGCCGCTGCGGCGCCGGGCGTGTCCGTGGTCGAGTCGGTGGTGGTCATCGAATCTCCTCGGCGTGACTGGGCTGTCCGCTCACCTTAACGCCGCGACGCTGGGGCCTGCGGCGTCTGCGCGGCCGTGGCGACTGTGATGCGATAGAGCGGTGATCCAATCCGATGACGAGCTCGTGCGGCTGCGTTCCGTGGCCGAAACCCTGGCCGTGGAGGCCGCCGCGTTCGTGCGGCGTCGGCGCGCCGAGGTGTTCGGCGCCGAGCCGGCCGGCGTGACGGCCCCGGACAGCGGCGCGGTGCGGGCCAAGAGCACCCCGACCGATCCGGTGACGGTGGTCGACACCGAGACCGAGCGGCTGTTACGCGACCGGTTGGCCGAATTACGGCCTGGGGACCCCATTCTCGGCGAGGAGGGCGGCGGGCCGACCGACCCGGCGGGCGCGCCGGCCGGATCGGTGACCTGGGTGCTCGATCCCATCGACGGCACGGTGAACTTCGTTTACGGCGTTCCCGCCTACGCGGTGTCGGTCGGCGCGCAGGTCAACGGCGAGTCGGTGGCCGGGGCGGTCGCCGACGTCGTCGGCGACCGGGTGTACTCGGCGGCGATCGGCCTCGGTGCGCACGTCACCGACGGCCAGGGGACCCAGCCATTGCAGTGCTCGGCGGTCGAGGACGTGTCGATGGCGTTGCTGGGCACCGGTTTCGGCTATTCGCGGCAGCGCCGCGCGGCGCAGGCGGCGCTGTTGGCGCGCATGCTGCCGGTGGTCCGCGATGTCCGTCGCATCGGCTCGGCGGCGCTGGATCTGTGCATGGTGGCCTCGGGCCGGCTGGACGCCTACTACGAGCACGGCCTGAAGGTGTGGGACCGCGCCGCCGGCGCGCTGATCGCCGCCGAGGCGGGGGCCCGCGTGGTGCTGCCGGCGCACGACGCCACCGGGGCGGGACTGGTGCTGGCGGCCGCTCCCGGGATCGCCGACGAGCTGCTGGCCGTGCTGGAGCGGTTCAACGGCCTGGATCCGATTTTGGATTGACCGCCTCAGCAGCTGCTGGCGTGAATCTTGGCCAGCAGCGTGGGATCTGACGGCTCGCTGGCGCCGGGCCGCAGGGTGGCGAGCACGGCGTCGATGTCGTCGTTGTGGGCCAACGCGCTGAAGTCGGTTCCCAAGGCGAGGTCGACGGAGTCGTCGGCGCGGCTGTCGTTGAACAGTTCGGTGCACGGCGCGACCAGCCACACCGCCGCGGCGGTGGCCTGTCCGGCGGTGCCGAAACGGATTTGGCCTTGGCAGTCGAGCCGGGTGCCCGCGTAGAGCGGGTCGTTGGCGGCGGTCGGCTGCGCGAAGCCGAGGTCTTTCATCGCCCCGGCGACGTCGCCGGCCTGCCCGCCCCGGCCGCTGGCGTTGAGGACGCGGACCTTGGTGTCGGCGAGTTTGGCGGGCGCGACGTCCATCATGGCGCTGCGCGACACCTGCTCGCCGAGCTGGGCCGACGCCGACCCGGTCGACTTCGGCGGGAGGTTGCACACCACCGCCTCGTGCACCTTGGCGGGCCGCGTCAGCGCCACGGTCCAGATCACGCCGGTGGCCACTGCGAGGAAAATCACCACGACGATCGCGGGCTTGGGGTTGCGGCGCCGGAAGGGCCGACCATGCTTGTCAAAGGCTGTACCCTCGGTGATTTGTGTGACCACAGCTGCACTCTAAACCCACTGTTCAGAAGCGAGCGCAAGGGTGAAAATAGGTGTGTGACGCAAATCACACCTTAATGGGCCGCGATACGGGCACGAATCATTTGGTGGATGCGTTCGACGCTGGTACAAAGCGATGCTTGAGATTTTCGAGGGCATGCAGAGACGAGCAGAGGCAATAGGGCAGGGGAATAGATATGCCTACCGATTATGACGCTCCACGGCGTACCGAGACGGACGACGTTTCGGAGGACTCGCTGGAGGAGCTCAAAGCGCGTCGGAACGAGGCGGCTTCGGCCGTCGTCGATGTCGACGAATCTGAATCCGCTGAGAATTTCGAACTGCCCGGCGCCGACCTGTCCGGTGAAGAGCTTTCGGTCCGTGTCGTTCCGAAGCAGGCTGACGAGTTCACCTGCTCGAGTTGCTTTCTGGTGCAACACCGCAGTCGGCTCGCCAGCGAGAAAAACGGCGTGATGATCTGTACCGACTGCGCAGCCTGATAGCTGCGCCTACCTTGTCAGGGCCGACAGCACCCGCTCCGGGTGACGGCAACTCACCAGCCAGTACGGAGTCGGGTCGTCCGGGTCGTCGAGGACGACCAGGATCATCGGTGCCACCCACGCCCTGTGCAGGACGTAGGCCGCCGGGTCGAGTTGGCGCCCCAACGCGGCGGATTTGGCCGAGGGGGCTACCTGTGCGGAGCGGGCGATCGCGGTGACCGGCAGGTGCGCATGGCCCGCCCACAGTTCCACTTCCCCCGGCACGGACGGGTTGGCGGTGACCCGGATCTCGATGCGGCCCAGCCATAACAGCGCCCCGGCCGCGACCGCGAACAGCGTGGCGTACGGCCACCAGGAGGACTGGCGGGTGACGCCCATGTTGAACTCGAACGCGATGATGCCGGCCAGCGCGAAGGCCGGTGGCCACCACCACCACGGAACCCACAATCGTTCGCGATACCGCACGTTGTGCGGCGCGACGCGCGTATCGGACACGCAGTCAAGGGTAGTCTGTGGCCCCGTGTCGACCAGTCTGGCCATCGTCCGCCTTGACCCGGAGCTTCCGCTGCCCGCCCGCGCCCACGAGGGCGACGCGGGGATCGATCTCTACAGCGCCGAAGACGTCAAACTCGAGCCCGGGCGGCGCGCCCTGGTGCGCACGGGTGTCGCGGTCGCCATCCCGTTCGGAATGGTCGGCCTGGTGCATCCTCGGTCGGGATTGGCTGCGCGCGTTGGGCTTTCGATCGTCAACAGTCCCGGTACCATCGACGCCGGCTACCGCGGCGAGATCAAGGTCGCGTTGATCAACCTCGATCCGGCCGAGCCGATCGTGGTCCATCGCGGCGACCGCATCGCCCAACTGTTGGTGCAGCGGGTCGAGTTGGTGGAGCTGGTCGAGGTGTCGTCGTTCGACGAGGCCGGGCTGGCCGAGACGTCCCGTGGCGACGGTGGTCACGGTTCCTCCGGCGGACATGCGAGTTTGTGATGGGCCGGCGACGGGCACGGCGAAGCGATGAGGAGGAGCGGCGCTGATGGCTGCATTCGGTAAACGCTCGCGCAAGGACGACAGCGCCCCGGCCGCGCAGGCGGACGGGGCCGTGACGCCGGGCGCCGACGAGCCCGCCGCCGAGGAACTCGAGGGCCCGTTCGACATCGAGGACTTCGACGACCCCGCCGTCGCCGAGCTGGCCCGGCTCGACCTGGGCTCGGTGCTGATCCCCATGCCCGAGGCCGGGCAGCTGCAGGTCGAGCTGACCGAAACCGGTGTCCCGAGCGCGGTCTGGGTCGTCACGCCCAACGGTCGTTTCACCATCGCCGCCTACGCGGCGCCCAAGACGGGCGGGCTGTGGCGTGAAGTCGCCGGCGAGCTCGCCGAGTCGCTGCGCAATGACTCGGCCCAGGTCAGCATCAAGGACGGGCCGTGGGGGCGCGAGGTGGTCGGAACCGCCACCGGCGTGGTGCGCTTCATCGGGGTCGACGGATACCGCTGGATGATCCGCTGCGTCATCAACGGCGCCCACGAGACGATGGAGGCGCTCGAACAGGAGGCGCGAGCGGCGTTGGCGGACACCGTGGTTCGCCGCGGCGACACACCGCTTCCGGTGCGCACGCCGCTGGCCGTGCAGCTGCCCGAGCCGATGGCGCAACAGCTGCGCGAAGCCGCCGCGGCGCAACAGGCTGCCGCACAGCAAGGCGAGGAGCAACAGACCCCTGCCGACGAGCCGGCCGCGCGCCGCAGCGCCGACGGCTCGGCCATGCAACAGCTGCGCACCACCACCGGCGGCTGACGCGAAGGCGAGCGGCTAGCCCAGCTCGTCCAGCGCCTGAAGGCAGGCCGCGCCCAGGGCGGCGGGATCCGACCCGATCTGATCCAGCGTCACCGTGCGCAGCGCCGCGCGCGGCGCCGCGGCGACCCAGTCGACACCGGCCTGCAACGGGTGAATCGGATCGTCGACCGCGGCCGCCACCGCCAGCGGCGCGGCCAGTCCGGCCAGCTCGTCGCAACTCGGCGCGACGTAGGCGGCGGCTTCCTCCATGGCGTCCGGCAGGTGCGGCCACTGCGCGCCCCACGAGCGGGCCAGCTCGTCGGCCAGCCACGGCGGGCTGGAGGCCCGCATCCGGGTCGTCGTCGCCGCCAGGCCGTCGGCTCGCAACTGGGAGGCCGAATACCGCGCCGTGAGGGCGGCCGGCGCCTCGCCGGGCGCCCCCGCCCACGCCGGCAGCGCGGCCAGCACCGCGACCGCCCGGTCCGGATGGGCCAGCGCCCAGGCCGCCGCCACGGCCGCGCCGATCGACACGCCGCCGACGGCGATCGGTCCTTCGCGCGCCGCGGCGTCCAGCGCCGCCAGGTAGCCGTCGATCAGCCGGTCGGGGCGCGGCGGCGGGGCCACCAGCACCGCGCCGACCTGGGCTAGCGGGCGGGAAAACGCCCGGTGAACGTAGTCGTCGTCGGAGCCGGTTCCCGGCAATAACACCGTCGTGACACCGCCCAGATCGACCACCACCCCTCGATAGTGCACGGCGTTTACCTGCGGTCCAACATCACGTTTGAGTCGGTTGGCGCTGGGGAACCAAGAGGTCTACGGTGTCCGTTGGCATAGAGGAAGCATCGAAGCTTTTATCGTCAGGAGTGGCCATGGGGGCCCAAGGGTATCTGCGCCGGCTGACCCGTCGGCTGACGGAGGATCCGGAGCAACGCGACTCTGAGGAACTGTCCGACGAAGTCGCCAGCACCGGCGCGCAACGGGCTATCGATTGCGAGCGTGGCCAGGAGGTCACGATGGTCGGCACGCTGCGCAGCGTGGAATGCAACGGCAGGGCCTGCGCCGGCGGGGTGCGCGCCGAATTGTTCGACGGCAGCGACACCGTCACGCTCGTGTGGCTGGGCCAGCGCCGCATCCCCGGCATCGACTCGGGCCGCACCCTGCGGGTGCGGGGCCGACTCGGCAAGCTCGAGAACGGAACCAAAGCGATCTACAACCCGCACTACGAAATTCAGCGGTGACCGTCCCAGAAGGCTTGGGCGGGGCAACCCCGTCCCCCCGGGAACCGGGCTCATCGGAACAAACCACTAGCCGCATCAACCCCGAGCGCCTGCTGGCGCAGGCGGGTGGGGTCAGCGGCGTCATCTACTCGTCTCTTCCCGTCATCGTCTTCGTCATCGTCTCGAGCGTGTCGGGCCTGGTCCCGGCCATCGCGGCCGCCCTGGGGGTCGCCGCGCTGGTCTTGCTCTGGCGGCTGATTCGGCGGGATTCCCCGCAACCGGCGTTCTCCGGGTTCTTCGGCGTGGCGCTGTGCGCGCTGATCGCCTACGTGCTGGGGGAGTCCAAGGGTTATTTCCTGCTGGGCATCTGGATGTCGTTGGTGTGGGCGGTGGTGGTCGCGGCGTCGGTGCTGATCCGCCGGCCGCTGGTGGGGTACGTGTGGAGCTGGGCCGCCGGGCGCGGGGACGGCTGGCGCAGCGTTCCCCGGGCCGTCCTGGCGTTCGACGTCGCCTCGCTGGGCTGGGTGCTGGTGTTCGCCGCCCGCTTCGTGGTCCAGGGGCTGCTCTACGACGCCGACCGGACCGGGTGGCTGGCGGCCGCGCGGATCGGGATGGGCTGGCCGCTGACCGTGCTGGCCGCGCTGGCGACCTACGCCGCGATCAAGTCGGCGCAGCGGGCCATCGCAGAGAGCGCCGGGGTCGAGCTGGAACCCCGCACCGTGGGCGATTAGCCCAACAGCAGCTTCTGCAGGTCCTCTTCGGCCTCGGCGACGGCGACGAACAGCAGCTCATCGCCGCCTTCCAGCGGCTCGTCCTCCTCGGGCACGATCACCCGCGGGCCGCGCAGGATCGTCACCAGCGAGGTGTCGCGCGGCAGCTGCAGTTTGCGCACCGGCTTGCCGCCCCACGGCGTGTCATCGGGCAGGGTGATCTCGACGAGGTTGGCCTGCCCCTTGCGGAATTCCATCAGCCGCACCAGATCGCCGACGGCGACGGCCTCCTCGATGAGCGACGCCAGCATGCGCGGCGTCGACACCGCGACGTCGACGCCCCAGGCGTCGGTGAACAGCCACTCGTTGCGCGGGTCGTTGACCCGGGCCACCACCCGGGGCACCGCGAATTCGGTTTTGGCCAACAGGCTTAGCACGACGTTGGCCTTGTCATCGCCGGTGGCGGCCACCACCACGTCGAACTCCTGCATGCGCACCGATTCCAGCAGGCTCAACTCGCACGCGTCGCCCAGGCGCCAGTGCGCGGCCGGAATGGCGTCGACGTCGACGTGGTCGGGGTTCCGCTCGATCAGCGTCACATCGTGGCCGTTGCCGATGAGTTCCCGTGTGACCGAGCGGCCGACCGCGCCGGCGCCGGCAACCGCTACCTTCATATGCGCCGTCTCCTCAAAGCCAGTCGCTCGAAATCATCACAGGTCCTCGCTCGGCGGTAGCGCGGCGATGGCCACCGCCTCGGCGGCGCGGCCGGATATCGCCGCGACATAGACCTGGTCGCCGGCCTGGATCACCGATTTCGGCTCGGGCAGCACGCCGGCGCCGAAGCGGATCAGGAAGGCGACCCGGGCGCCGGTGGCCTGCTCGAGATCGGTGACCCGATGGCCGATCCAGTCCTCGTGCAGGACCACCTCGGAGACGGCGACCGTGCCGGTCGGATCGCGCCACTTGGCCGTCTCGGTCTCCCGCAGCAGCGCATTGAGCAGGCGGTCGGTGGTCCAGGGCACGGTCGCGATGGTGGGAATGCCCAGGCGCTCGTAGACCTCCGCGCGCTTGGCGTCATAGATACGGGCCACGACCCGCTTGACGCCGAACGTCTCGCGCGCCAGCCGCGCGGAGATGATGTTGGAGTTGTCCCCGGAGGACACCGCGGCGAACGCGTCCGCCTCTTCGATACCCGCCCTCAGCAGTACATCTCGGTCGAATCCCTGCCCCAGCACCCGCTCGCCGGCGTATTCGGGGCTGAGCCGGTTGAAGGCCGTGCTGTCGCGGTCGATGACCGCCACGTCGTGACCGATGCGGGACAACCCGTCGGCGACCGAAGAGCCGACCCGGCCGCAACCCATCACTACTACTCGCACTTGTGGTCCTCTCGGCCGCGTCCTGCGCCCTTCGTCGGCAACGCACGTGGGCAAGCCGTTTCGGTCGGCGAACATTCTCGTCCACGAACGCTACCGTCAAACCCGTCTGGGCTTACTCTTGGCTCTCGTGTCCAAACTTTCAACCGCCACTCGTCGGTTGCTTATCGGCCGGCCGTTTCGCAGCGACCGGCTCAGCCACACGCTGCTGCCCAAGCGGATCGCCTTGCCGGTGTTCGCCTCCGACGCGCTGTCCTCGGTGGCGTATGCGCCCGAGGAGGTCTTCCTCATGCTCTCGGTGGCGGGGGTGTCGGCATACGCGCTGACGCCGTGGATCGGGCTCGCGGTGGCCGCGGTCATGTTGGTGGTGGTCGCCAGCTACCGGCAGAACGTCCACGCCTACCCGTCCGGTGGCGGCGACTACGAGGTGGTCACCACCAACCTCGGCGAGACCGCGGGCCTCGTCGTGGCCAGCGCCCTGATGGTGGATTACGTTCTGACCGTGGCCGTTTCGACGGCATCGGCGATGGCGAACATCGGCTCGGCCATCCCGATCGTGGCCGAACACAAGGTGTTCTTCTGCGTGGCCTCCATTTTGCTGGTGATGGCGCTGAACCTGCGTGGGGTGCGCGAATCCGGGGTGGCGTTCGCCATCCCGACCTACGCGTTCATCATCGGTGTCCTCGTCATGATCGGCTGGGGCCTGTTCCGGATCTTCGTGCTGGGTGATCCGTTGCGGGCGGAGTCCGCCGGTTTCCAGATGCACGCCGAACACGGCCAGGTCGTCGGTTTCGCGTTGGCGTTCTTGGTGGCGCGGTCGTTTTCCTCGGGGTGCGCGGCGCTCACGGGTGTCGAGGCGATCAGCAACGGGGTGCCGGCGTTTCAGAAACCCAAGTCGCGCAACGCGGCCACGACCCTGCTGATGTTGGGCGCCATCGCGGTGACCCTGCTGATGGGCATCATCGTGCTGGCTCAGAAGATCGGGGTTCAGCTCGTCGAGGATCCCGCGACGCAACTGAGTGGGACCCCGAAGGGCTACTACCAAAAGACCCTGGTCACCCAACTGGCGCAAGCGGTGTTCGGCGGCTTTCATCTCGGGTTCCTGCTGATCGCCACGGTGACCGCCCTCATCCTGGTGCTGGCGGCCAACACCGCGTTCAACGGGTTTCCGGTGCTGGGTTCGATCCTGGCGCAGCACAGCTACCTTCCGCGCCAATTGCACACCCGCGGAGACCGGTTGGCGTTCTCCAACGGGATCCTGTTCCTGTCCGGGGTGGCGGTGCTGGCGATCGTGGCGTTCCGCGGCGAGGTCACGGCGCTGATTCAGCTCTACATCGTCGGCGTGTTCATTTCGTTCACGCTGAGCCAGGTCGGCATGGTGCGGCACTGGACCCGGTTGCTGCGCACCGAGACCGATCCGGGGGCGCGGCGCAGGATGATGCGCTCACGGGTGGTCAATACCGTCGGATTGCTTTCCACCGGTGCGGTTTTGCTGGTGGTCCTGGTCACCAAGTTCGTCGCCGGGGCCTGGATCGCCCTGTTCGCGATGAGCCTGCTGTTCGGAATGATGAAGATGATTCACCGGCACTACAACACCGTGAACCGCGAACTGGCCAAGCAGGCCGAAGGCGGGGAGGACGTGGTGTTGCCCAGCCGCAATCACGCCGTGGTGCTGGTGTCGAAGTTGCACCTGCCGACGATGCGTGCGCTGGCCTACGCGCGGGCCACCCGGCCCGACGTTCTCGAGGCCGTGACGGTCAGCGTCGACGACGCCGAAACCCGCGAGCTGGTGCACAAGTGGGAGGAAAGCGATATCAGCGTTCCGCTCAAGGTCATCGCATCGCCCTATCGCGAAATCACCCGTCCCGTACTGGAATACGTCAAGCGGGCCAGGGAGGAGTCGCCGCGCACCGTGGTCACGGTGTTCATCCCGGAGTATGTGGTGGGGCACTGGTGGGAGCAGGTGCTGCACAACCAGAGCGCGCTGCGGCTCAAGGGCCGGCTGCTGTTCATGCCCGGCGTCATGGTGACTTCGGTTCCGTGGCAACTGAGTTCGTCGGAACGGCGCAAGACGTTGCAGCCGCATGTGGCGCCGGGCGACGCTCGTCGGGGTATTTTCGATTGACCCGCGAATCGACCCGCGCACCGCGCGGCGTGCCGCCCCCGGTGGGGGAGCTGACGTTGACCACGGGTGCCCCGGCCAACGGCGGCAGCTGCGTGGCGCATCACGAAGGCCGGGTGGTGTTCGTCCGGTACGCGCTGCCCGGTGAGCGGCTGCGCGCCCGGGTGACGGCGGATCGTGGATCGTATTGGCACGCAGAGGTTATCGAGGTCCTCGAGCCGGCCGAGGGCCGTACGGCGTCGCTGTGCCCGATCGCCGGGGTCGACGGTGCCGGCTGCTGCGACCTGGCGTTCGCCGTCCCCGAGGTGGCGCGCGCGCTCAAGGCCGAAGTCGTGGCCAACCAGCTGGAGCGCCTCGGCGGCCATCGCTGGAGCGGCGAGGCCGAGCCGCTGCCGTCGGGACCCACGGGGTGGCGCACCCGCGTCCGCCTCGATGTGGGGGCCGACCGTCGGCCGGGCTTTCACCGTTATCACAGCGACGATTTGGTGACCGACCTGCGCTGTGCGCAGCTGCCAGGCGGCATGCTCGACGGGATCACCAAGACCGAGTGGCCGGCGGGCGCCCAGCTGCACGTGGCCGTCGACGACGACGGGGCGCGCCATGTGGTGCGCACCCTGCGGCAGGGCAGACGCACCGCGACCAAGGTGACGCAGGGCCGCTACGAGGCGGTGCAGCGGGTGGCGGGGCGCACCTGGCACGTGCCGGTGACCGCCTTTTGGCAGGCGCACCGCGACGCCGCGGCGACCTACAGCGGTCTGGTCGCCGACTGGGCGGCCGCCGGTACCGGCATGAGCGCCTGGGATCTCTACGGTGGCGCAGGCGTTTTCGCCGCCGTCCTGGGCGAGGCCGTGGGGCCCTCGGGTCGGGTGCTCAGCGTGGACACCTCGCGCGCGTCGACGCGGGCCGCCCGGGCCGCGCTGGCCGATCTCACCCAGGTGCAGGTCGTCACCGACTCGGTGCGGCGCGCGCTGGCGGCGCAACGGGGGAGCGCCTCAAAAGCAGATGTGGCGGTCCTGGATCCGCCGCGGGCGGGCGCCGGGCGCGAGATCATCGATCTGCTGGCCGCGGCCGGTGTCCCGCGCATCGTGCACATCGGTTGCGAGGCAGCATCTTTCGCGCGCGATATCGGGATCTACCTCGGCCACGGCTATGCCGTCGAGAAGATCAAGGTGTTCGACGCCTTCCCGTTGACCCATCACACCGAATGCGTCGCGCTGCTGACGCGCTAGCCGCGCTGCTGCCAGCGCTCGAGCATCGCCGGGATCTCGTCGAGCATGAACGCGTAGAAGTCGCGCATCCGCGTGAGCCGTTGCCCGGCAACGCTATCCGAGCCTGTCGCCGCAATCCCGGCCTCAGCGGCGGCCTGCATCGCCGATATCACGACGTTCTGGTTGGTGAAAAGGGTCGCCCACGCGTCGTCGCGCAGCCGGTAGTGATCCCGTCTGCTGCCGGGGGCGGGCGCCCGCTCGGCCAGACCCACGGAGGTGAGCATCTTGAGTGCACCCGAGATCGCGCCCGAGCTGGCCTGTAGCCGCTCGGCCAACTCGCCCATCGTCATGCTGGCGCGCTCGGTGAACAGCAACGTGGCCAGCACCCGGGCGGTCATGCGTTGCAGCCCGTGATCGGCGAGGACGAGTGCGAGCTGTTCGGCCGCATCGCGTTGATCAGCACGTTCGGCCACGTGCGCCCCTCTCGTGCGTTGGGTATTCTGTAATTTCTGAAAGTTCAGTATAGTGTGCTGCGGCGCTCCGGGAAGTCTGGTCGGAACAAGGTATCCGTATGCACGCGGTGCCGGCAGCCGGCCGACGCACCGCGCTGACCCGGAAGGGGACAAGCGCGTCATGCAAAACCTCGGGGCGACAACCACATTGCCAGGCACCACGGCCGACGTGATCCGCGTCAGTGGCCTTACGTTCACCTACCCAAAGGCGCCAGAACCCGCCGTGCGGGGCATGGACTTCACCGTCAGCCGCGGTGAGATCTTCGGTTTTCTGGGCCCCAGCGGCGCCGGGAAGTCGACGACGCAGAAACTTCTCATCGGCCTGCTCCGCGGCCACGGCGGGGAGGCCGCGATCTGGGGCAGGGACCCACTGGCCTGGGGTTCCGATTACTACGAGCGCATCGGTGTCTCGTTCGAACTGCCCAACCACTACCAGAAGCTGACCGGGCTGGAGAATCTGCAATTCTTCGGATCGTTGTACGCGGGCGCGACGCTGGATCCAATGCAACTGCTGGACGCGGTGGACCTGGCCGACGACGCCCACACACGAGTCGGCAAGTACTCCAAGGGAATGCAGATGCGGCTGACGTTCGCCAGGTCGCTGATCAACGACCCCGAACTGCTCTTCCTCGATGAGCCCACTTCCGGGCTGGACCCGGTGAACGCCCGCAAGGTCAAGAACATGATCCTGGACCTGAAGGCACGCGGCCGCACGGTTTTTCTCACCACCCATGACATGGCGACCGCCGACGAGCTGTGCGACCGCGTGGCCTTTGTCGTCGACGGGGCGATCGTCGCGATGGACACGCCCGCCGAGCTCAAAATCGCCCGCAGCCGGCGGCTGGTGCGCGTGGAGTACCGGGGCGACGACGGGCGTCTGGTGACCGCAGAGTTCGGAATGGACGGCCTGGCCGACGATCCGGCGTTTCATGCGGCGCTGCGCGACCACCACGTCGAGACCATCCACAGCAGGGAGGCCAGCCTCGACGATGTGTTCGTCGAGACGACCGGAAGGCGGCTGGGATGACCAGGTTGGCGAGCGCGCTGCGACTCGAGCTGACGCTGCAAGTGCGGCAGAAGTTCCTGCATGCGGGTGTCTTCTCGGGTCTGATCTGGCTGGCCGTGCTGTTGCCGATGCCGCCGGGCCTGCGCCCGGTCGCGGAGCCGTATGTGCTGGTGGGTGACATTGCGATCATCGGGTTCTTCTTCATCGGGGGCACGGTGTTCTTCGAGAAGCAGGAACGCACGATCGGCGCGATCGTTTCCACGCCGCTGCGGTTCTCCGAATACCTGGCCGCCAAACTGACTGTGCTGCTCGGTATTTCACTGTTCGTGGCGATGACTGTGGCAAGCATTGTGCATGGGTTCGACTATCATCCCGCGCCGCTGGTGCTCGGCGTTGTGCTCGGGACGCTGTTGATGCTGCTGGTGGGTTTCGTGACCTCGCTGCCGTTTTCCTCCGTGACCGACTGGTTCCTGGCGGCGACCGTCCCACTGGCGATCATGCTGGTGCCGCCGGTCGTGTACTACTCCGGCCTCTGGCCGAATCCGGTGCTCTACCTCATCCCCACGCAGGGCCCCCTGTTGCTGTTGGGGGCCGCGTTCGGTCAGGTGAGTCTGGCGCCGTGGCAAGTCGTGTACGCGGCCCTGTATCCGGTCGCGTGCCTGGCGGGGTTGGGCAGGGCGGCCAACGCGATGTTCGATCGCTACGTCATCGAAAGGTCGGGTGCGGTCTGATGGCGATGTCAGGCCTCGTCAGCACGCGGGCGTTGGTCGCGTTCGGCCGCAACGACATTCGCGGAACCTACCGCGATCCACTGCTGTGGATGATCGTGGTCGCCCCAGTCATATGGACCACCGGCGTTGCGCTTCTCACGCCGCGCATCACCGAGATGTTGGCCGACCGCTACGGGTTCGATCTGGTTCCCTACTACCCGCTGGTCCTCACCGCGTTCCTGCTGCTGACCAGCATCATCATCACCGCCGCGATCGCCGCGTTCCTGGTTCTGGACGAGCTCGACGCCGGCACGCTGACCGCGCTACGGGTGACGCCGGTGCCGCTGTCGGCCTTCTTTGCCTATCGCGCAGCCACGGTCATGGTGGTGACCACCACCTACGTCGTGGCGACCATGTCGCTCAGCGGGATACTCATGCCGGGCCTGGTGCCGTCGCTGATCCCGATCGGAATACTGGCGGGACTGTCGGCGGTCGTGACCCTGTTGCTGATACTGGCCATGGCGAACAACAAGATCCAGGGTTTGGCCATGGTTCGCGCGCTGGGCATGCTGATTGCCGGGCTGCCCTGCCTGCCATGGTTCATCGACTCCAACTGGAACCTCGCCTTCGGGGTGCTGCCGGCCTATTGGGCCGCCAAGGCGTTCTGGGTCGCCAGCGACTATGGCGCCTGGTGGCCCTACCTTGTCGGCGGCGTCGTGTACAACCTGGCGCTTGCCTGGCCGTTGTTCGTCCGCTTCCGCGCCAAACACTAAGGCCGTCAGCCCATCACGAAATACCGCAGCCACAGGTACAGCGCGGACATCGCGACGGAGACCGCGGTGACGACCGCGCCCTTGCGGGTGAATTCCCAAAAGGAAATGGGATTGTCGGCGCGGCGGGCGATTCCGAGTAGGACGATGTTGGCGCTGGCGCCGATGGCGGTCAGGTTGCCGCCGAAGTCCGTACCCAGCGCCAGCGACCACCACAAGACGCCGGGGTTGGCGTGATCGCTCAGGGCGGGCACCAGGTCGGCCACCACCGGCGCCATCGTCGCCGCGTACGGAACGTTGTCGACGACCCCGCTGATGACGACCGACGCGACCAGGATGATCATCGTCGCGGTCAACGTGTTCCCGCCGGTGGCCGTGATCGCCACGTGGGCAAGCTGTTTGACGACACCCGTCTTCACCAGGGCGCCGACCATGATGAACAGGCCGGCGAAGAACAGCAGCGTGTCCCACTCCACGCTGGACAGGTAGTCGGACGGCTTGAGCCGGGACGCCACGACCAGGATCCCGGCGCCCAACAACGCCACCACCGAGGGCTCCATGTGCAGCGGCGAGTGGGCGATGAACGCGGTGAACACCGCCAGCAAAACGACGCCGCACGTGATGAGCAGCCGGGGGTCGCGGATGGCCTCCTTTTCCTCCAGCGACATCACATCGGCGACCCGCTCGGGATCCACGTCGAATTCCCCGGGAAATAGGCGCGGCAACAACGCAATCAGGACGGCGATGACGATGACCACGATCGGCGCCAGATGGATCAGGAAGTCGTTGAACGTCAGGCCGGCCTTGCTGGCGATGATGATGTTGGGCGGGTCACCCACCAGGGTCGCCGCGCCCCCGACGTTCGAGGCGAACACCTCGGCCATCAGGAAGGGTGCCGCATTGATCGCCAGACGTTCGCACACCAGCAGCGTGACCGGGGCGACGAGCAGCACGGTGGTGACGTTGTCGAGCAGGGCCGACGCGATCGCGGTCACGAGGACCAACAGGATCATGACGCGCAGCGGGGAACCACGGGCGCGTTTGGCCGACCAGATCGCCACGTACTCGAACACGCCGGTCTGCCGCAGCACGCTGACGATGATCATCATGCCCAGCAGCAAAAAGATGACGTCCCAATCGATTCCGGTTCCGCGCGAGTAGAAGATGTCGTCGGAGTGAATGATCGGCAGGGTGACCACGATCGCGGCGCCGGCCAGGGCCACGAACGTCTTGTTGACGCGATCGCTGGCGATCAGGGCATAGGCGACCACGAAGACCAGGATCGCGATGAAGCTCATCGATGTGCCTGTGGCATCAGGGTTTCAGCGCGGCGGCGAGCACCCGCGACGCCGTGATCACCCCGACCAGCCGGCCCTCTTTGACCACCGCGACGAGCGGGCTGCGCAGCCGCGCCATGAGCGCGGCCACTTCGATGATGGTGTCGTCGGCGTTGGCGGGGGGCACGTCGACCAGATGGTCGGGCAGCACGTCGCGCACCGTCTTGCCGCTCAACTTTTCCGCGCAGCGATCGGCGGTCGATTCGTTGAGCACGCCGGCCAGCGACGGATCGTCCTGCACATAACGGGGCACGATGAAGCGGACGACCTGGGAGGCGGGCAGCACCGCGTAGGGGCGCCCCGAGCCGTCGGTGACCAACAGCCCGGGCAGCCGGTGCTCGGCCAGCATCCGGGCGGCGTCCAGCGCGTCCGCGTCAATGCTGACGACGGGGAAGTCCTCGGCGATCTGCTCCGCGCGCACACTGCGACGATACGTCCGCTGGGATTGTGTGGTGCGGTCATGGCGTACTCCTGGGTCGGAAGAAGACGTGCCGACCAGGCTTCCCGGCTCACCGCGCATTGACGCTACCAAACCTGCGTCGTCGGCTGCGTAGACTGACGGGATGCTGGAACAGATCCGCGGGCCCGCTGATCTGCAGCACCTTTCTACGCATCAGCTCCGCGAATTGGCCGCCGAGATTCGCGAGTTCCTGATTCACAAGGTCGCTGCCACCGGGGGACACCTCGGGCCCAATCTGGGCGTGGTCGAACTGACGCTCGCGCTGCACCGGGTGTTCGACTCGCCCCACGATCCGATCATCTTCGACACCGGCCATCAGGCCTACGTCCACAAGATGCTGACGGGGCGTTCCCACGAGTTCGAGACCCTGCGCAAAAAGGGCGGGCTGTCCGGGTATCCGTCGCGCGCCGAGAGCGAACACGACTGGGTGGAGTCCAGCCACGCCAGCGCCGCGCTGTCCTACGCCGACGGCCTGGCCAAGGCCTTCGAGCTGAGCGGGCACCGCAATCGGCACGTGGTCGCGGTGGTCGGAGACGGGGCGCTCACCGGCGGCATGTGCTGGGAGGCGCTGAACAACATCGCCGCGTCCGGGCGCCCGGTGATCATCGTGGTCAACGACAACGGCCGCAGCTACGCCCCGACGATCGGCGGTGTGGCCGACCATCTCGCCACGCTGCGGCTGCAACCGGTCTACGAGCAGGCCCTGGAACGGGGCCGCGACGCGCTGCGGGCGCTGCCGCTGGTCGGCAGGCTCGCCTACCGCGTCATGCACAGCGTCAAGGCCGGCATCAAGGACTCGTTGTCGCCGCAGCTGCTGTTCACCGACCTGGGCCTGAAGTACGTGGGCCCCGTCGACGGCCACGACGAGCGCGCGGTGGAGGCCGCGCTGCGCCACGCCCGTGGTTTCGGGCGCCCGGTGATCGTGCACGTGGTGACCCGCAAGGGGATGGGCTATGCGCCCGCCGAGGACGACGAAGCCGAGCAGATGCATTCCTGCGGGGTGATCGATCCCCTGACCGGCCAGGCGACCAGCATCGCGGGCCCCGGGTGGACGGCGACCTTCTCCGACGCGCTGATCGGCTACGCCCGCAAGCGCCGCGACATCGTGGCCATCACCGCGGCCATGCCCGGACCCACCGGGCTGACGCCGTTCGGGCAGCAGTTCCCGGACCGCCTGTTCGACGTCGGCATCGCCGAGCAGCACGCGATGACGTCGGCGGCCGGCCTGGCAATGGGCGGGATGCACCCGGTGGTGGCCATCTATTCGACCTTCCTCAACCGGGCCTTCGACCAGATCATGATGGACGTGGCGCTGCACCGGCTGCCCGTCACCATGGTGCTCGACCGGGCCGGGATCACCGGCTCGGACGGCGCCAGCCACAACGGGATGTGGGACCTGTCGATGCTGGGCATCGTGCCGGGCATGCGGGCGGCCGCGCCCCGCGACGCCACCCGGTTGCGCGAGGAGCTCGGCGAGGCGCTCGAGGTCGACGACGGGCCGACGGCGCTGCGCTTCCCCAAAGGTGATGTGGGCGAGGACATCCCGGCGATCGAACGCGTCGGGTCGGGGCTCTCGGGTGTCGACGTGCTCGCGGTTCCGGCCAGTGGGTGCAACCACGACGTGCTGCTGGTGGGTGTCGGCGCGTTCGCGCGGATGGCGCTGGCCGTGGCCAAGCGGCTGCACAACCAGGGGATCGGCGTCACGGTCGTCGATCCGCGCTGGGTGCTGCCGGTGTCGGACACGCTCGTCGACCTGGCGGGGCGGCACAAACTGGTCGTCACCTGCGAGGACAACGGCGTCAACGGCGGTGTGGGTTCGGCGGTGTCGGCCGCCCTGCGCCGCGCCGAGATCGACGTGCCGTGCCGCGATGTCGGCTTGCCGCAGCGGTTCTACGAGCACGCTTCGCGGGGCGAGCTACTCGCCGACCTGGCGCTGACGGATCAGGACGTGGCACGCCGCATCACCGGTTGGGTCGCCGCGCTGGCCAGCAGCGACGCCGAGGCCGAAATCCGCGAGCACCTCGACTAGTCGGCGTCCTCCGGCGGCTGCAGCGCCCGGGCCAGCACCGGATCCACCAACTCCCGCTGCCACGGCCGGGCCTGCCCGGCCCGCAGAAACGCCTCGACGGCCTCGAAGGGATCCGGCGCGGCCTCCCAGTCCCAGCACAGCCGTCGCACCAGGTCCGGTGAGACCAGGTTCTCGGTGGGGACGTGCACCCGCTCCGACACCTCCGACAGCCCCGCCCGCGCGGCCTCCAGCCGCGCGGCAGCCTCCGGTTTGCGCCGGCTCCACCGCGCCGGCGGCGGCGGGCCGTTCGGCGGTTCGGCGTCCGCGGGCGGATTCTTGTTCTCGCGCGCGGCGTCCAGCGCCGCCAGCCACGTCGCGGCGCTGCGGCGTTGATTGCGCCCGCCGAACACGGGCAGCGCGACCAGTTCCTCGACCGTCGTCGGGTTGGCCAGCGCGGCATCGATGATGGCCGAGTCGGGAAGGATGCGGCGCGGGGCGATGTCGCGGCGCTGCGCGATCCGGTCGCGCGTCAGCCACAGTTCACGCACCGCGGCCAGCCCGCGCTGATCCCGCACCCGATGGATCCCCGACGTTCGTCGCCACCGGTCCCGTCGCGCGGCGGCGCCCGGCTCTTTCGAGCCCACGTCCCGCAGGTAGTCGAATTCCTGTGCGGCCCAATCGCTTTTGCCTTGCCCGGCGAGGACGTCCGCGATCGCCGCGCGCAGCTCGATGAGCAGTTCCACGTCCAGGGCGGCGTAGTTGAGCCAGTCGGCGGGCAGGGGCCGCTTGGACCAGTCGGCCGCGCCGTGGCCCTTGGCCAGCCCGAAACCCAGCAGCCGCTCGACCATGGTGGCCAGGTTCACGCGTTCGAACCCGGCCAGCCGCCCGGCGAGCTCGGTGTCATACAGCGTCGGCGGTCGCATGCCCACCTCCGCCAAACAGGGCAGGTCCTGATCGGCGGAGTGCAGGATCCATTCGTCGGTGCCCAGCACCTCGGCCACCGGCCGCAGGGCCTCGAGCGGGTCGCGGCCGTGGCTCACCGGGTCGATCAGCACGGTGCCGGAGCCGGCCCGGCGGATCTGGATCAGGTAGGCCCGGTTGGAGTAGCGGAAACCCGATGCCCGTTCGGCGTCCACCGCGAACGGCCCCCGCCCGCCGGCCAGCCGCTGTGCCGCGGCCTCGATCTCGTACACGCTGACCGAGATGGGTGGGACGCCTTCGGCCGGATGCGGCAGCGGGGTGGGCGCGGGTTCGGTGCTGCCGGGCGCGTCGCTGCCCGGCCCGTCGGGCGACGGCTCGCCCATGCTAGGCGCGTGACCGCGAGCTCAGGTCGGTGACTCCGGCGGGCGGCAGGCCCGCGGCGTGTTCCAGCACCTCGCAGAACGACTCGACGTGCGCGCCGACGGCGGGTGACGTCGCGGTCCAGGACGCCCGCAGCTCGAGCTGGTGGGCGCGCGGCGGCCCCGAGATGTCGCCGTAACGCACCGAGGTGGTGGCGGTGACGGTGCCGCCCAGCGCGACGACGTGTTCCATCCGTGACTCCAGTGCCTCGACCAGCCAGCTCCACGCTACTTCGGGCAGCAGCGGGTCGACGGCCTCGCTGGGGTCCAGGTCGGCCTGGATGTAGGCGACCATGCGGATGGTGCCGTCCCACGCGTCGGCCCCTTCGGGGTCGTACAGCAGGATGAGCCGTCCGAAGGCGTCGCCGTCGGACCGTTCGGGGATGATCTCGCGGTCGGGATGTTTGACCTCGGCGCCCAGCGCGTAGCTGTGGGGTGCCAGGCGTTGGGGCGGCCGGATCGGACCCAGCTCGATCTCCGGCCGCACGACGACGGCGTTCATGGCCGCCACCGCCTCGCGGAAGGGGGCCGGTTCGGATGAGGTCACTTGCCGTCGCTCCTGTTCATCCCGACCGTTCTGCGTTGTCACGGCACGGGTCACAGGGATCGACGGTAGACCTATCGCCCGACACGCCGCGACAGGCGCGCCGGGTTTCAAACCCGCCGCGATCAAGCCGTTACCAGCCCTCCACCAAACGTATATGTCCTGCTCAGGAGGCAGATCCGCCGGTGAACCGGGCGGGGCGCTTCTCGCGGTGGGCGGCCAGGCCTTCTTGCACGTCGGGGCCGCTGAAGCTGAGAAATTCCAGGCCGACCGAGGTTTCGAAGGTGGGTCCCATCATGCGGTACCAGTGGTTGAGGCTGCGCTTGGTCCACTGGATGGCGTTCTGCGCGCCCTGCGCCAGGTTCTCGGCGATCCGGGTGGCGGTGGACAGGACGTCGTCGTCGTCGACGCAGGTGGAGACCAGGCCGATCCGCTCGGCCTCCTCGCCGAGCAGGGTTTCGCAGGTCAGCAGGTAGTACTTGGCCTTGGCCATGCCGACCAGCAGCGGCCAGCAGATCGCGGCGTGGTCGCCGGCCGCCACGCCGAGCTTGGTGTGCCCGTCGATGAGCTTCGCGGTCCGGCCCGCCACCGAGATGTCGGCCAGCAGCGCCACGACCAGGCCCGCACCCACCGCCGGTCCCCGGATCGCCGACACCACGGGGGTGTCGCAGTTGATCATGTTGTGCACCAGGTCGCGGGCTTCGCGCATGATGCGGATCCGGCCCTCGTACTCGCCGATGGTCTCGGCGATCAGGTCGAAGCTGCCGCCGGAGGAAAAGGCCTTGCCCTCGCCGCGGACCAGGACGACGCGCACGGCCGGGTCGCGATCGATCACCGGCCAGATGTCGGCGAGGTCGCGGTGCATCTGCGGCCCGACCGAATTGAGCCCCGGGGAGTCGAGCACCAGCGTCAGCACGCCGTTCTCGCCGAGCTCGCAGCGCAGGCTGGGGAACTCGTCGTAGTTCACTGGGGGCTGGCTGACTGGCATCCGGGCTCCTGACGTTCAAACGGTCGCGGTCGCGATAGTACGCAGCGGCGTTCGGCGTTTTGTGGTCATGGCAGCATTGAGGCCGATGAACAGGCCGTTGCACACCCGTCGCGACCTTCCCGAGTCGCCGTATCTGGCCGCCGCGGGCGGCCGCAAACCCCGCCGGGTCCCGGTGTGGTTCATGCGGCAGGCCGGCCGGTCGCTGCCCGAATACCGGGCGCTGCGGGCCCAGCACGACATGCTGTCGGCGTGTTTCGACGCCGAGCTAGTCTGCGAGATCACCCTGCAGCCGGTGCGCCGCCACGACGTCGACGCGGCGATCTTGTTCTCCGACATCGTGGTCCCGCTGCTCGGCGCCGGCATCGACCTGGACATCGTCGCCGGGGTCGGGCCGGTGATCGAGTCGCCGGTGCGCACCGCCGCCGACGTGGCCGCGATCAAACCCCTTGAGCGGCAACGGGTTCAGCCGATTTCGGATGCGGTGTCGTTGCTGGTGTCCGCGCTGGGCGACGTTCCGCTGATCGGTTTCGCGGGCGCGCCGTTCACCCTGGCGTCCTACCTGATCGAGGGTGGGCCCAGCCGTCACCATGCGCGCACCAAGGCGATGATGCTGGCCGAGCCCGACAGCTGGCATGCGTTGATGGAGAAGCTGACCGA
Source organism: Mycobacterium sp. NTMscope_MAC_12 (assembly GCF_976985675.1). NCBI lineage: Bacteria > Bacillati > Actinomycetota > Actinomycetes > Mycobacteriales > Mycobacteriaceae > Mycobacterium > Mycobacterium sp. NTMscope_MAC_12. The sequence continues at coordinate 3,542,030 of NZ_CDRJYY010000001.1, read as the reverse complement.
CATCACCGTCGGTTTCCTGCGGGTGCAACTGGACGCCGGGGTGGACGCGATCCAGGTGTTCGACTCGTGGGCCGGGACGCTGTCGCTGGCGAACTACCGCACCTATGTGCAGCCGCACAGCGCCCGGATCTTCGCCGCCCTGGCCGGTTACGGCGTGCCGATGACGCATTTCGGCGTCGGCACGGCCGAACTGCTGGGCGCGATGTCGGCGGTCGGCGCGTCCGTGGTGGGCGTGGATTGGCGAACCTCGCTCGCCGACGCGGCGGCCCGGGTGGAACCCGGCACGGCGTTGCAGGGCAACCTCGATCCGGTGGTCCTGCTGGCGGGCTGGCCGGTGGTCGAACGCGCGGCGCGCACCGTCGTCGATGACGGTAGGCGCGCGATCGACGCCGGCGCCGCCGGTCACGTGTTCAACCTCGGCCACGGCGTGCTGCCCGAGACCGACCCCGCACTGTTGACCGACCTGGTGTCGCTGGTCCATTCGCTATGACGTCGTCCGGCGACGATGCGGGCCGGGACGGCCAGAGGAGGAGCCGGACAATCGGCCGGGGCTCGTATTGCGTTGTGGGGGGCGGGATCTCGGGGCTGACGGCGGCCTACCGGCTGCGCATGGCCCTCGGCGCCGACGCGGCGATCACGCTGTTCGACCCGGGGGAGAGGCTCGGCGGGATCCTGCGCACCGAGCGGGTCGGCGGGGTGCCGATGGACCTGGGCGCCGAGGCGTTCGTGCTGCGACGACCGGAGCTGCCGGCGCTGCTGGGCGAACTGAATTTGACCGGGCACCAACTTGTTTCGACCGGCGTCCGCCCGCTGATCTACAGCGGGCAGCAGCTGCGTCCGTTGCCGACGGGCACGGTCGTGGGCATCCCGTCGTCGTCGGCGTCGGTGGCGGGATTGGTCGACGAGACGACCGTCGCCCGCATCGACGCCGAACCCTCCCGCCCGCTGGAGTGGCACGCCGGCGACGATCCCGCGGTGGCCGACCTGGTGGGCGACCGGTTCGGCGAGCAGGTGGTTTCGCGGTCGGTGGATCCGCTGCTGAGCGGGGTCTACGCGGGCTCGGCGGCCACCATCGGCCTGCGCGCGGCCGCCCCCACCGTGGCCGCGGCCCTGGACCGCGGCGCCGCCAGCCTGACCGAGGCCGTCGCGCAGGCCGTGCCGCCGGCCACCGGCGGGCCGGTGTTCGGGGCGCTCGACGGCGGGTACCGGGTGCTGGTCGAGGAGCTCGCCGCGCGTGCCCGGCCGCGCTGGGTGCGCGCCGCGGTGTCGCGCCTCGAGCGCGCCGGCACGGGCTGGGCGGTGTTCGACGACACGGGCGCCCGCTGGGCTGCCGATGCGGTCATCCTCGCCGTGCCCGCGCACGAGGCGTGCCGCCTGCTCGCCGACATCGCCCCGCGCAGCGTCGCCGCCGCCGGGCGCATCGCCAACGCATCGTCGGTGGTGCTGGCGCTGGCGGTGCCGGGTGCCACCGCCTTCCCCGAGTGTTCGGGCGTGCTGGCGGCCACCGGTGAGCGGTTGCGGGCGAAGGCCATCACGCTGTCGTCCAGAAAATGGGGCGCCCGCGCCGACGTGCAGCTGCTGCGGCTGTCGTTCGGGCGGTTCGGCGACCACGTCGCGGCCAGCGCCGCCGACGACGAGCTGCTGGCCTGGGCGCTGGGCGACCTGGCCACCGTCTTCGGGCTGACCGTCGACCCCGTCGACGTCCGGGTGCAGCGCTGGATCGACGCCATGCCGCAGTACGGGCCGGGTCATGCCGACCTAGTCGCCGAGGTGCGCGCGGGCCTGCCGCCGACGCTGGCGGCGGCAGGCAGCTACCTCGACGGCATCGGCGTGCCGGCCTGCGTCGGTGCGGCCGGCCGCGCGGCCGAGCGTGTGATCAAGGCCATCGAAGGCCGAGATGGACAGGTGGCACGATAGGTTTCATGGCCAAGCTCGACTACGACTCCCTCAACTCCCAAATTCGCTACCTGATGTTCTCGGTCTTCTCCGTCGAGCCGGGTGAACTGGGTGAGCAGCGCGACGACGTGATTGACGAGGCGTCGACGTTCCTCAAGCAACAGGAGGAGCGCGGGGTCGTGGTGCGCGGCCTCTACGACGTGGCGGGCATGCGGGCCGACGCGGACTTCATGATCTGGACGCACGCCGAACGCGTCGAGGCGCTGCAGGCCACGTACGCCGATTTCCGCCGCACCACCGCGCTGGGACGGGCCAGCTCGCCCGTGTGGAGCAGCGTCGCCCTGCACCGGCCGGCCGAGTTCAACAAGAGCCACATCCCGGCGTTCCTGGCCGGCGAGGAGCCCGGCAACTACATCTGCGTGTATCCCTTTGTGCGGTCCTATGAGTGGTATCTGCTGCCCGACGAGGAACGCCGCCGCATGCTCGCCGAGCACGGCATGGCCGCCCGCGAATACAAGGACGTCCGCGCCAACACGGTCCCGGCGTTCGCGCTCGGCGACTACGAGTGGATCCTGGCCTTCGAGGCTCCCGAACTGCACCGCATCGTCGACTTGATGCGTGAGCTGCGCGCCACCGACGCCCGCCGGCACACCCGCGAGGAGACGCCGTTTTTCACCGGCCCTCGGGTGCCCGTCGAGCAGTTGGTGAAAGCCCTGCCATGACAGCGCCGTTCGATCCGACCGACCCCGCCCGTTTCGAGCAGATGTACCGCGACGACCGGACGTCGCACGGCCTGCCCACCGCCACTCCGTGGGACATCGGCGGCCCCCAACCGGTGGTCCAGCAGCTCGTGGCGGTGGGCGCGATCAAAGGTGAGGTGCTCGACCCGGGCACCGGTCCCGGCCACCACGCCATCTACTACGCCTCGAAGGGCTATTCGGCGACCGGCATCGACGGCTCGGCCGGCGCCATCGAGCGCGCCCGGGAGAACGCCGAAAAGGCCGGCGTATCAGTGAATTTCGAGTTGGCCGACGCCACCAAGCTGGACGGGTTCGATGGCCACTTCGACACGGTGGTCGACTGCGCGTTCTACCACACCTTCAGCACCGAGCCCGAGCTGCGACGGTCCTACGTGGAGGCACTGCGGCGCGCGACCAGGCCGGGCGCACGGCTGTACATGTTCGAGTTCGGCGAACACAACGTCAACGGCTTCAAGATGCTGCGGTCTTTGTCGGAGAACGACTTTCGCGATGTGCTGCCGGACGCCGGCTGGGAGATCACCTACCTTGGCCCGACCACCTACCAGGTCAACATCAGCGTCGAGTCCATCGAACTGATGGCCGCGCGCAATCCCGACATGGCGCAGGAGGCGGAGAAGCTGCTGGAACGGTTCCGCGCCATGGAGCCCTGGCTCGACGGCAGCCGGGTGTACGCGCCGTTCTGGGAAGTGCACGCCACGCGGGTCGATTGAGTGCCTCGGGCGCCACGCCCCCGCCCGTACCGCGAAGCCCCCGCCCCGCGCCACGCCCCCGCCCATACCGCGAAACTTAAACCGCTGCGATACTTTTCGGCGTGTCGTCGCAACTGGTTAAGTGTCGCGGTATCCGCGGCGGATGAGTGCACGGCGCACGCGGCCCACAACGTCGCCCGGCTTGTCGTCGGCGATCACCCGGATGACGGTCCACCCCAATTCTTCTAGCTTTCGTAGCCGACTCTGATCACGTGCGTACTGCTTGCGGTTGGTGCGATGGTGATCGCCGTCGTACTCGGCGGCCACCTTGTACTCCTCCCAGCCCATGTCGAGCAACGCGATCAGTCGCCAGTTGTCCTGCACCGGTATCTGCGTGGTCGGGACGGGCAGGCCGGCGTCGATCAGAAGTAGGCGCAACCACGTCTCCTTGGGCGACGCCGCGCCCGGGTCGACCAGCGGCAAGGCTAACCTCAGCCGACGCAAGCCGCGCGCACCGCGGTATCGCTTGGCCAGCAGCAGCACCTCCTCGAGCGAGAACGGCGTGGCACGCATCAACGCGTCGATCCGCGCCACCGCCTCGCCGATGGGACGCAGCCGGGCAAGGTCGAACGCGGTCCTGGCAAGAGTGGTCACCGGCAAACCGCTGACCCGGGTGACTTCGTCGGGCTGGATGCGCTGATTTCGGGTGATCACACCGCACGGCGGATGCGGGTTGCGCCAGATCAACTCGATGGGCTCATCGTCGTCGATCCACCGCGACCCGTGCAGCGCTGCCGCGGCGAGTCCGGCCAGCACGCCGCGCCGCCGCGACCATAGAAACGTCCCAGTCGAACGCGTCCTCAGCGACGGTGTCACCGCGTTCGACAGATAGATGTCCGGATAGATCGCGCGGAAGTCCGTTCGCAGCTGGTAGGCGCTCACGAGGCCGAGTCGCACTGCCTCGCTGCCCACGAATACGTCGTCCACAACCTCAAAGACGTAACGACGCGTCGGTGGGATCCGACGAAACTTAAAGGGCTGCGAGGCTGTGCGGCGCGTCTTCGCAACCGTTTAAGTGTCGCGGCACCTGGCGAGGAGGGAACCGCGACGAGCTACTCGGCCGGCACCAGCCGCAGGCAGACCGAGTTGATGCAGTACCGCTGATCCGTCGGCGTCGGGTAGCCCTCACCGGCGAACACGTGGCCCAGGTGGCTGTGGCAGTTCACGCACAGCACCTCGGTGCGCGTCGTCCCCAGGGAATGGTCGGGCCGCAGGATCACCGCATCGGATTTCGCCGGGTCGAAGAACGACGGCCAGCCGCAATGCGACTCGAATTTCTCTGTGCTGCGGAACAATTCGGCCCCGCAGGCGCGGCACTGGTACACGCCCTCGGTCTTGGTGTCGGTGTATTCACCGGTGAAGGGTCGCTCGGTGCCGGCTTGACGCAGCACGTGGAACTCTTCCGGGGTGAGCTTCTGGCGCCACTCGTCGTCGGTCAGCTGCAGCTTCGGACGCGATACGTCGGGGGAGGTCATGCATCCACGGTAGCGCGCTGCCGCTCGGTCATCAGCCACGCCGGATCGATCCCGTCGTCGAGCCGGTTCTCCGCCTTGGCGTCCAGATACCGGAAGTACAGCACGGTGAACGTGACGATCAACAGCAGCGACCAGCCGTAGGTGATCTTGAGGTACTCCAGCGCCCGGCCCCACCGCATCCAGTTGAACAGCAGCCAGCGGTCAAGGGTCATGAAGCCGTAGATCCCCAGCCACGCAGGCCAGTTGCGGATCAGCGAGTTGGGCAGCACGACCGTCATCAGGAACGGGAACAGCATCATCGAGTAGTAGCCCTGGGCCAGCGACGACACCAGGAACGACCACAGCAGCAGCACACCCGCCGAGTTGGTCAACCAGAACCGCGGGTCCCGGGTGCGGTAGTGGCGATACAGCAGCCACAGGGCCCCAATCGCGAGCAGCGTGAACAGGATTCGCAGGAACACGATCAGCCAGGTGGGCAGGCCGAAGTACACGCCGTTGCCCTCGATCGAGCTGTTGAAATAGTCGCGGGTGCCCAGGAAGTAGGGCACCGTGCGGGTGACGAAGTCCATCGGATCACTGACCAACGGCCACGCGGCCGCGTTGACGACGACGGGAATCACCAAGGCGGGCACCAGCGTCCGCCACTGGCGGTTCAGCACGGGCAGCAACAGCAACGGCAAGAGCACCGGTTTGAGCGTCAGCGTCAGGCCGATCGCCACGCCGGCCCACCACTGCCGGCTGACCCGCCCGTCGAGCAGCCAGCGCAAAAACAGCATCTCGGCGAGCAGGACGCAGCCGTTGATGTTGGTGAACACCAGCGTGTTGGTCACCGTCTCGGTGCAGAACATGGCCAGCAGCAACGCGGGCGCGGCGACCGAGGACAGCGTGTAGTTGAACATCCGCAGCAGCAGGTACCAGGCGGCCAGGATCGCCAGGGTGTTGATCAGGATGAACAGGTAGCGCGACGGATACTCGGGCAGGTATCCGAACGGTGCCATCAACAGCGTGCCGCCGGGCGGGTACAGGTAGTGCGGATCGACGTAGTCGAAGTGCTCGTTGTAGATGTCCCAGCCGCGCCGGAAGTTCAGCACCGCCCGGTAGACGGGTTTGAAGTCGTCGGTGATGTTGCCGTTGGTGGTGATGACGATGCTGCGGTGCAACACCGAGAAGATCGCGATCGGCCACAGCGCGGACCGCAATATGCTCGCCACGCTCGGCGCGCCGGTGCGGGGACGAAAGGCGGCCAGGAGCCGCTCACGCGAGCCGGTTCGGGTCGATTCAGCTGCCGTCACCAGCGCACCGTACACCGGCGCGCCGGCGCCGCTGAAGGCAGCATCAGGCCGGGCAGTAGGTGTCGGTGTTGGGCAATTTGCCGCTGCTGAGGTAGCCCATCAGCGGGGGAACCGCGCAGCCGGAATAGATGCTGGCGCCGTGCCCGATGCCCTGCCACATCACCCGCTTGCTGGCCGAGTTGGCGTTGATGATGCTGGCCGCGGTCGCCGCGACCCCGTCGGTTCCCACGATCGGGTCGTTCTGCACGCCGAGCAGCAGCACGTCGACCTTCAGGCTCTTCGGTGAGGGCGGCGGGGAACCGGTGGGCCAATGCACGCACTTGACCATGTTGAGCGCGGCGACGGTGCCGAATTGGGGATAGAGCTTGCCCCAGGCGACGAACAGTTCGCGCACCCGGTCCGGGGTCGGGCGGTTGACGGCGTCACTGCAGACGTTGACGAACTGACCGTCGGAGTCCTGCACGGTGTTGGCGTGGTTGATCAGGTTGTTCAGCCCGTTGGTGTCGCCGGAGCGCGCGGCCGCCAGCGCGTTGGCCAGGTTGGTGGTGGCGTTGACGCGCCCGCCGGAGGGAAAGCCCAGCGCGACGGTGATGGCGTTGGCGACCTGCGCCACCGACGCACCGCCGGGGCCCTTGCCGGCGCGGGCGTCGGCCAGCAGAGCGCTGACCGCGCCCTTGGGGTCCGGACCCAGCGCGCAGTTCACGGCGATGCACTGGGCGGCGAAGGCGTCGAGCGCGGCCTGCTGCCCCTTGACCTGTTGCTCGGCGGCGGCTTCGGCGTTGGTGCCCAACGCAACCGGCGAGTCGAGGATCAGGCGGGCGACCTTGTCCGGCCGCGATCCGGCGTAGGCCAGCGCCACCTGTGCGCCGTTGCCGACGCCGATCAGCGCCAGGGCAGGCACGTCCCACGTGCTGCGCAACCGCTCGATGTCGGAGGCTGCGTGCGCGTCGTCGTACGCGGAGGCGCCCGGCGCGATCGCGTCGGTGCAGTTGGTGGTCGCGGTGTTGGCGACCTCGGACAGGTTGGCCACCGGGTCGTCGCCGGTCTGGAACTGCGACTGGTCCCGCATCTCCTGGCGGTCGAACTTGTCCCGGCAGTCGATGGGGCTCGACATGCCGATGCCGCGACGGTCGACGGCGACGATCGGGTGGGCGGCCAGCACGTCGGCGCCGGCCCGGGACAGCCAGATCGGCAATTGCGCCGACGACGGCAGATCCGAGCCGGTGGTCAGAACCAGCGGCCCGGCATCGTGGGGCGTCTTGTCGGAGCGGGCGCGCACCACGCCGATGCTCAGGCTGCCGCCCCCGCCGTTGACCGGGTCCAGGTCGGAGTCGTAGTTCGCGCAGTCCAGCTGCACACCCGCCGCGGCGGGAACGGCCGCGTCCGCGAACACCCGCGAGGTGCAGTCGTGCCACGCCAGGTCGTTTTTGGGTGCGGCGATCGGGGGCGGGCCGGTGGGCGCCGGCTTCGACGTGGCCGCTCCCTGCGGCCGCGCACCGGAATTGGTGGCGAAGCGCGGGTTGGCGGCCAGGCCCGGGACGCAGCCGGCCAGCAGCGCGGTCACCGCAACCAGGATCGTGGCGCACGTGTACGGCCGACTCATGCCGACCACAGTAGCTAGGCCTTGACGTAGCGGGTGTAAAGGTAGCCGGCGTCGTCGGTCAGGACGTGGGCACAACGCATCCCGGTGAGCAGCTGGCCCGGGCCGGCCGCGATGCGTCGCGCCTGACCGCCCACGAGGTAGGGCGCGATCGTCAGGCACAGCTCGTCGAGCATGTCGCGCTCGATCAGCGTGCCCAGCAGCATCGGCCCGCCCTCGGTGAGAATGCGGCGCAGCCCGCGCGCACCGAGGGTCGCCAGCAGAGTGGCCTCGTCGACCTTCTCGGGGTCGCCGCCGGAGCAGTCGAGGACCTCGCACAGGCCGCTGAGCAGCCGCCGCGCCTGGGCGGCCGCCGCGGTGCAGGTGAGCACCAGGGGCGGCACCTCGGTGCGGGTGAACACGGCCATGTCCCGGTTGAGGAGGCCGGATTTGGTCACGATCGCCAGGGGCGGGACTTCGCTTTGCCCACGGCCCTGCCGGCGCTGACGCTGGGCGGCGCTCAGCTGCGCCCCGGAATAACCCTCGATCCGCACGGTGCCCGCGCCCACCACGATGACGTCGGCGAGCTCACGCAGCAGGTTGAAGACGAACCGGTCGCCCGGCCCGCCCATGGCCCCGCTGCTGCCGCCGGACGTGGCTCCGCCGTCGACGCTGGTGATGAAGTTCGCCCGCACCCAGGTCGCGGTGCGCTCGGGATAGCCGTAAAGCCGGGGGAGTTCGCCGTCGTCGAGTTCGCGCATCGAGCCCAGCAGCGACAGCGGCGTCTCGGGCATGTGTCTGATTGCAGCACGCCGCTACAGTTCCTGCATGCACGGGTCCACCTCCGCGGGCGCTTCGCCCGGCGTCGCGCGCCTGGTGGACCGGCATCCGACCGTCTCGCCGGAGCGCCTGATCGCCCAATTGAGGCCGCCCCCGACGTTCGCCGACGTGAGCTTTGCGACGTACCAGCCCGATCCGGCCGAGCCGACGCAGGCCGCCGCGGTCCTGGCGTGTCAGGACTTCTGCCGGCAGGCCACGCAGCGCCGCGCGGGCCGGCGAAAACTGTTGGGACGACGGCAGGTTCTGCCCGGCGTCGGGCTGTACCTCGACGGCGGGTTCGGCGTGGGCAAGACGCACCTGCTGGCGTCGGCCTACTACGAACTGCCCGGTGACGGGCCGGGCGGGTCAAAGGGCGGGACGCTGGATGGCCCGCCCCCCAAGGCGTTCGCGACCTTCGGCGAGCTCACCCAGCTCGCCGGGGTGTTCGGCTTCGTCGAATGCGTCGACCTGCTGGCCACCTACACGGCGGTGTGCATCGACGAGTTCGAGCTCGACGACCCGGGCAACACCACGCTGATCGCGCGCCTGCTCTCGTCGCTGGTCGAGCGCGGGGTGTCGGTGGCCGCCACCTCAAACACCTTGCCCGAGCAGCTGGGCGAGGGCCGTTTCGCGGCGCAGGATTTCCTGCGCGAGATCAACACGCTGGCAAGCATTTTTACCACCGTGCGGATCGAGGGGCCCGACTACCGGCACCGCGGCCTGCCGCCGGCCCCACAGCCGCTGTCCGACGAACAGGTGGCGGCGCGCGCGGTGCAGGTCGACGGGGCGACGCTCGACGACTTCGACGCGCTGTGCGCTCACCTGGCCACCATGCACCCGTCGCGGTACCTGACGTTGATCGAGGGCGTGCGCGCGGTGTTTCTGACCGGCGTGCACGGGATCGACGACCAGAACGTCGCGCTGCGGCTGGTGTCGCTGACCGACCGGCTCTATGACGCCGGCATTCCCGTGGTGGCTTCGGGCACCAAGCTGGACACCATCTTCAGCGAGGAGATGCTGGCCGGTGGATACCGAAAGAAGTACCTACGGGCCACTTCCCGGCTTTTGGCGTTGACTGCGGCGGCTAACCCAGCTCGCGAACCATGACATAGTCGTGCTCGAGGTCGGCGCCGAGTTGAAAGGTCCTGGTGCCGCTGATCCGGAAGCCGCTCTTGGCGTAAAAGCGTTGCGCGCGTTGGTTTGCCCGATTGACCCCCAGCCACACGCGGCGCGCGCCCCACTCGCCGGCGGTGGCCAGCGCGCGCTCCATCAGCGCCGTCGACACCCCGCCGCCGTGATATTCGGGCAGCACGTAAATCTTGGACAACTCGGCGGCGTCGGCGCCGGAGTCGCGAATCAGCATGGCGTAGCCGATGATTCGGCCGTCGCGCGCCGCGGCGAGGACCGCGCGGTGCGGATCGGCGAGGTAGTCCGCGAAGCGCTCGGCCGACAGGTTCGCGTCCACGAACGCCGCGATATTCTCCTGGGCCGCCCCGGGCGGGCATGCCAGCGGAAAGGTTTGTGCCGCAACGCTCGCCAGCTCTACGGCGTCGGCAGAGCCCGCCGCGGAGACCTGGACGGTTCGGATCAAAGATTCCACTGGGCGAGGTGATAGCCCGTCTTCTTGTCCAGCAGGACGACGGTGGAGACGGGGTCGCGGTAGGCGTCCCAATACACGCCGCCGCGCACGATCGCTCCGTTCGGCGCGTTGACGATTACGTTGTCCAGCGCGTCGGGCGCATCCGAGGCGCGCGGCTTGTAGGCGTCGGCGTTGGGGGTCACCCCGTTGAAACTGAAGATGGTCGCCATGACGTACGGATTGGGCACTCGGATCGCGCGAATGGTCACGTCGGCGCGCTCGGCGGTGCTGCCGGGGAAGCCCTTGTAGGTGCCTTCGCGCGTGTAGCCGAATCCGGGCGGTGGGTCGCAGGGCGCGACGCCGCTCACCGTCACGTCCGCGACGAACGTGCCGGTGTCCACGCGCAGCGTGTCCCCGATGTGGCCGATCGGCGCGTCACCGGCCCACGCGCGGGGGACCGACACGACGGCGGTGACGCTCGCCGCGGCAACCAACAAGGCGGACACCGATACCAGCCAGCGGCGCATCTTCGCCATGTCTTGCCTCCTTGGCACCGTTGGGGACCCTCGCATGATCGCACACGCGGCAGCGCCGAAGGGAGGGGTCGGCCCCCGCCCGTCAGCCGTCGCCGTCGGCGTCCGGGGCAACGGTTTTCCCGCCGGCGAGCGATTCCAGCGCCGCGATCAGATCCGCCTCGACCCGGTCCTTGTCGACGCCGCATCGGTGCAGCGGTCCCTGCGAGGAAGAGCCGGCCTCCAGCTCGAGCAGCGCCAGCAGCTGGTGCTCGGTGCCGACGTAGTTGTGGCCGAGCCGAAGCGCCTCGCGCACGGTCAATTCGAGCGCCTTGCGCGCCGGCCCGCTGAACGGGATGAGTTCGGGCGGTTGGTCTTCCACGCGCAGCGCGGCGATCGACGCGGCCGCGGCGTCGCGTAGCGCCTCGGTGTCGACGTCCTGCAGGCGCAGCAGCACCGTTGCCAGGGCGGCCGCGTCGGCGAGCACCCCGATCAGCAGATGGTCGGGGGTGATCTCGCCGTGGCCCGCTTCGTGCGCGGCGTTCTGGGCCGCCACGACCGCGCCGCGCGCCCGCGGGGTGAAACGCGAGAAGCCCTGCTCGGGAACCAGGGTGGCGGGCTCGGCCCGCGGCACGAATCGCTTCTGGGCGGCCTGTTTGGTGACGCCCATGCTCTTGCCGATGTCGGTCCAGGACGCTCCCGAGCGGCGGGCCTGGTCCACGAAGTGGCCGATCAGGTGGTCGGCGACCTCGCCCAGGTGTTCGGCGGCCAGCACGGCGTCGGCCAGTTGATCCAGCACGTCGGGGTGTGTGGTCTTGATCGCGGTGATCAGCTCGTCGAGGCGGATCGGATAGGCGATGCGGATCGGTTCGGACATGTCGTCAACGGTAGGTTGACGCGCCTACGGCTGTCAACCAAGGGTTGACGCCAGAAAGTTGATGCGCGACGGCGACGCCTCTGGGAGAATTCGTGAGCCATGAAGCTCCTGCTCGCCCTGTCCGGCCTCGCCGTCACGATCGGTCTGGCCGCAGCGGCGCACGCCGATGGCACCGACGACGCGTTCATCGCATCGCTGCACGCGGCCGGCATCACCTTCTCCGACCCGGACAAGGCCGTCGGGGCGGGCAAATGGGTGTGCGACACGGTCGGCCAGGGCACGCAGATGCCCGACGTGGTCAAGACGTTGCTGTCCAAGAACTCCGCGCTGAACGAGGACAAGGCCAACCAGTTCGCGGCCATCGCGGCCCACTCGTACTGCCCCAACACGATCACCTCAACCACGAACACCCCGTAGCGGCGCCGAGATGCCAATTGCCGCCGGGTTTGAAAGAATCTAGGCGTTATGCGATTTCTCCTCGGGCTTTTTCTTGGGCTTTGCAGTGCCGCCGCCGTGATCGGCCTGGCCGCCCCGGCCCGCGCGGACGTCGACAACGATCAGGATTTCCTCAAGGACCTGCGCGACGCCGGCATCACCTACCAGGACGCCGGCAATGCGATCACCATCGGCAAGTCGGTGTGTGAGCTGCTCGACGACGGGCAGTCGGACGCGAAGATCGTGACGGACCTGCGCAACCAGAACCCGGCCTTCCAGGGCGCCAGCGCGGCCAAGTTCACCTTCCTCTCGGCCGCCCACTACTGCCCGAAGTACATCACCGGCGAGGACCGCGGCCCGAAGCCCGAAGGCGCAAGCGGCAACTGAGCCGGGCGGGGCCGCCCTAGGCTGGTGCCCGTGCGCGTCGATCCTGGACCGCTGACATGGGACGCGGCGGTTCAGACCTGGCATCTCGACCTCGTCTCCGCGGCCGTCATCGCGGCGCTCGGGGCCGGATACGCCTGGTGCTACCGGCGCACGCGCAACGCCGAACACCCCCTCGGTGCCGCGCACGCCGCGTGCTTCGCCGTGGGCGCGCTGGTGTGGCTGCTGGCCGCGATCAGCGCGATCGGCGCCTACGCCTACATCCTGTTCTGGGTGCGCGCGCTGCAGGTCCTGCTGCTGCTCTACGTCGCGCCCTTCTTCTTCGCCCAGGCCAAGCCGGTCACCGTCCTGCGCGACGCCGTCGGGCCGGCCGGGCGTGATCGCATCGACCGGCTGCTGGCGTCCCGGTTGGCCCGCTGGGTGGCGCATCCGGCGACCACATCGGTGGCGATGCTCGCCGCGCCCTGGCTGCTGTATCTGACGCCCTGGTATACCGCGGCGCTGCGGACCGAATGGATCGGCGCGCCAACGCGAATCCTGTTGATAGTGTTCGGCTTTGGCTACTTCTATGCCCGGCTGCAGGAAGATCCCGTACCCCGCAGGTACCCGCAGTCGATCTCGTTGCTGATCACCGTCGCCGAGGCGCTCGGTGACGGCGTCCTGGGATTGGTCATCTGGCAGGGGCCGCTGATCGGCGCGGCGTATTACGCGGGGCTGCAACGTTCCTGGGGGCCGGATCCGCGCCTGGACCAGACGATCGGCGCCGGCGTGCTGTGGATCGTCGGGGATCTGGTCGGCTGGCCGTTCGTGCTGCTGCTGATGCGTGCGCTGTCCCGCGACGAGACGGCGCACGCGGTGGCGGTCGATGCCGAGTTGGACGAGGCCGACGGCGCCGTGAGCGACGGCGCCGCACCGTCGGGGCTGTGGTGGGAGAACGACCCACAGCTGCGGGAGCGGTTCCGCCGCCGGTGACTTCAGGCCGGATCAGGCCGCGCGCGCCGTCCAGGTGAAGCTCTGCATCTCCGGGATCCGTGGCGCCAGGGCGGCGGCGACGCTGCGACCGATCTGATCGGATGCGGCCAGCGACGTGTCGGCGTTCAGGAACCCTTCCACCTCCACGCGCAGGGTCCGCCCGGTCCACCGGGCGCGGGCGTGCGCGTGCGTCACGCCGGGTACCGAGGCGGCGAGGGCCTCGGCGGTGGTGATGATGTCGGGGTCGACGCCGTCGAGCAGGCGATGCGCGATGTCGGCGGTGACCTCCCAGCCGACGTGGCAGATGAATCCGGTGACGACGATTCCGGCGACCGCGTCGGCCCAGCCCCAGCCGAGTGCCACCCCGATCAGCCCCAGCACCGCCCCGGCCGACGACAACGCGTCCAGCCAGGAATGCTTGGCGTCGGCGACCATGGTCGCCGACCGAATTCGCTTGCCCACCACCAGTTTGTAGCGGGCCACCAGCTGATTGCCGACGACGCCGACGGCGGCCGCGGCGATGCCCCAGCCCACGTAACCGGTGCCGCCGTGGCGCAGCAACTTGGTGATGCTCTCGAAACCGGCGACCACGGCGCTGCCCCAGATCACCAGGGCCACCCCGATGCCGGCGAGGTCTTCGGCGCGTTCGTAGCCATAGGAGTACCGCTCGGTGGGCACCTTGCGCGAGGCGCGGAAGCCCACGAACACCAGGGCGCTGGTGGACACGTCGGACAGGTTGTGCAGCGCGTCGCCGAGCAGTGCCACCGAACCGGACAGCAGCGCGATGACCAATTCCACCAGCCCGGTCAGCGCCAGCCCGATGGCGCTGACGGCAACCGCACGGTTGGCCTGCCGGCGCTCGCCGGCGTCGTCCGCCACGGTGTCGAGGGGAAAGCCTGCCGCCGGGTCACGGACCCCGTTGATCACATGCATACCGTCAGCATGCCCGATGCGGCGGCAACTCCCAAGCCATTATCGGCGCAGGAAGGGCGGGGGCTCCGGTCGGCGCCCGTGGCCATCAGGCCGGGCCCCACGTAATCGCGTGGGCGCCAACGCCCTAGTTGTCCTGCTCCGGGTTGGCCGGGCGATCGCGCCACGGGCGGACGGTCTTCGGCAGGAGCATGAACGCCACGGGCAGGCGCACCAGCGCGTCGCGGGCGGAGACCTCGAGGAACACGATCTCCATCTCGAGGCTGTTCAGGGGCCGCGTTTCCATCATGAAGCGTGTCCGCAAGTAGCGGGGGGTCCGCAGCCACTCGACCAAATTCATGAACGCGACTGTACGCCTCTAGCGGAAATACCTGATGTACACGGTCTTTCGCAGCTTCGTCCGTCAGCCCATGCCGATGCGGATGTTCTTCACCTGCAAAAAGTCGTAGAGGCCTTCGACGCCGCCGGTGCGGCCGAACCCGCTTTGCTTGTATCCGCCGTAGGGGCCTTGGGGCGCGATGTCGCTGTGCCTGTTCACCCACACCGACCCCGCTTCCAGCCGGCGCGCAACCCGGTGTGCGCGTTCCAGGTTGGAGGTGGCCACGAAGGCGTTGAGGCCGTAGCGGGAATCGTTGGCGATCCTGACCGCCTCGTCCTCGTCGTGGAACGGCATCACCGACGCCACCGGCCCGAATGTCTCGGTCTGCGCCAGCGCCGAGCGGTTGTCCACGTTGGTGAAGATCGTCGGCTCGATGAAATAGCCGGACGCGAGGTCACCGCCCAGGCGGCGACCGCCGGTGATCAGGTCACCGGCCTTCTCACTGACCGCTTGGTCGATGACGCCGAGGATGCGCTCGGCGGCCGCCTCGCTGATGACGGGCCCGAGCATGACGTCGGGCTGCAGCGGATCCCCGACCTTCGCGGCCTGCACGGTCGCCACGAGTTTCTCCACGAACGTGGGGTACACCGACGCTTCGACGAGGATCCGGGAGGCGCAGGCGCAACTTTGGCCGGCCTGGGTGATGGGCCCCTGGTGGGCCGCGATGACGGCGGCCATGTCGAGGTCGGCGTCGGCGAACACGAGATACGCCGATTTGCCGCCCAATTCGGCCGTCACGGGTGTGAGGTTGTGCGATGCGGCCTGCAGTACTTTCTGCGCGGTCGCCTGGCCACCGGTGAAGTGGATCTTGCCGACCCTCGGGTGACGAACCAGCGCGTCGCCGCCGTCCGGACCGGCCGGCAGCACGTTCACCAATCCCGGCGGCAGGCCCGCCTCGAGGCAGAGTTCGCCAAAACGCAAGGGCGCCAACGACGCAACTTCCGACGGTTTGAGGATGACGGCGTTTCCCGCCGCCAGCGCGGGCGCCACGGCCGCGCCGACGACCACCAGCGGCCCGTTCCACGGGGTGAGGACGCCGACGACGCCGTAGGGTTCGCGTCCGACGATGTTGACGTCGAACGCACCGGCGACGGGAGTGCTTGCGCCATGCGACTTGTCGACGTATCCGGCGTAGTAGCGCAGGAACCGCTCCGTCAGTACGGAGTTGCCGGCAACCGCGATCGGGACGCCGTAGTCGTGCACGTTGAGCTCGCTCAGCTCGGCGAAGTGGTCGCGCACCGCATCGGCCAGCGCGAACAACAGATCGCGGCGGCGATCGACGGGGTAGGACATCCATTCCCGGTGCGCGTCCCATGCGCTGTCGACGGCTCTGTCGACCTCGCTGTGGCCGGCCATGGGTATGGACGCGTTGGGCAGGCCGGTGCCCGGGTAGACGTGGCGGTAGGTTCCACCGGATGCCGCGGTAATGCGTTCTCCGCCAATGAGTAACGCACCCGAGAGCGTCGGCGACGACGCGGTTGCCGTCATGGCAGTGTCCTCCGTTGTCGTGTCAGCCGACGGGCGCGGGATCGGCCTGGTTTTCGGCCGCCACCCGCTGCTTCTGTTGCGCGATCACCTGGTTGAGGTAATCCGCCTTGGCGCAGCCGTAGTACGCCGCGAATTGCAGCGCCAGTTCGTCCATCTCCCCGAACGAGACGTCGCCGCTCTTCAGCGCCGCGTACACGTGCGACATGATCGGGATTTCGGCGTCCTGGAAGGCGACGCAGGCAACCGTGATGAGGCGGCGTTCCTTCATGCCCAAGCCGGGTCGCAGCCACATCTCGCCGAAGACGAAGTTCAGGATGCCCGCGCCCGAGTAGGGGTTGTCGCGCATCGGCGCGAACGGCAGGCAGTTGATCTCCTTGAACGATTCTTCGCCGCCCTGCAGCCGCTGCTCGGGATCACTGGCGGTGACCAGCGGCAGCAACGGCTCCGGCGGGGGAGGCGTCTCTCCGCGCGCCTCGGCGATCTTCGCCCACTGCTGATCCACGGCGATGTTGAACCGCGACGCCTTCGGCCAGCCCGCGTAGACGGCGAAATGCAGGACCGTTTCCCGCATTTCGGTGATCGTGAGGTCGCCGCTGTTCAAAGCCGCATAGACGTGCTGCTCGAGCGGGGCCTGCGCGTCCGCGGCCGCGACGCAGGCCAGCGTCACGAACCGTCGATCGCGGCGGCTGAGCCCCGGCCGCGACCACACCTCGCCGAACACGAAGTCGACCAGCCCTGCCGTGAAAGGGCCCTGACCGTCGGGCGGGTTGAACGTCATCACCTCGGCGAAGGTGCGCACCCCTCGCTCGTGTCGCGCACCGTCGTCCGTCAAAGCACTACCTGATGGTGACACCGGCGTCCACTTTCAGCTCGAGTCCTGTGACATAACGGGATTCATCGGAGAGGAGGTAGAGCACCGCGTTGCTCACATCGGTCGCCTCGATCAGCGTCGCGGGCAACGCGTTGAGAAAGATGGGCACCAGGTCGGGCCGCTGCTCGGCGATCAGCGTGTGCATCGTCGGGGGCGCCATCCCGGTGGCCACCCCGGTGGGGTGCACGGTGTTGACCCGAATGTTCTGGGCGGCAAGCTCGTTGGCGAGTGCGAGCGTCATCCCCACGATGCCGTGCTTGGACGCCGTGTAGGGCACGTGCAGCGGGGTCCCCTTGATGCCGGCCGAGGAGCTGATGTTGACCAGGCTTCCGCCGCCCCGTTCGACGAGGTGGGGGAGCGCCGCCGCGCAGGTGTTCCAGGCGCCGATGAGGTTGACGTCGACGACCAGCCGCCACTGCTCGGCGGTGGTGGTGTCCCAGGTGCCGACGGTCAGCACGCCGGCGTTGGCGACGGCGCCGTCGAGCCCGCCGAGTTCGTCGACGGCCGCGTCGACCGCCGCCTTCAACGCGGCCTCGTCACGCACGTCGACGACCGCGGTGAGCGCCCGTCGGCCGTGTTTCTCGACCAGTTTCGCGGTCTCGTTCAGATCGTCCTCGGTGGCCAGCGGGTATTCCAAACCCTCTGGGGTGGAGCAGATGTCGACGAGGATGCAGTCGGCGCCCTCTTCGGCCAGCCGCACCGCGTGCGAGCGTCCCATGCCGCGCGCCGCCCCGGTGATCAGGACCCGTTTGCCCGCGACGCGGCCCGGTGGATTGTTCGTTGCCATGGGTATCAGACCTTGTTGCAGAAGCCGGCGTCGACGGGGAAGGTCACGCCGGTCACGTACTTGGCGTCATCGGAGACCAGGTAGGCGATGGCGGCGCTGATGTCCTCGGGTTCCAGCATGCCGACGGGCATCGGGTTCTGCAGGTGGGGGCCGGCGCCGGGATTCTTCTCCAGGAAATCGGTCATGTCGTCGTTGGTCGCCATCATCGTGTTGACGGCGGTCGGGTGCACGGTGTTCACCCGAATATTCAGCGGCGCAAGCGCATTGGCCATGGTGCGCATCAACCCGACGATGCCGTGTTTGGACGCCGCGTAGCCCAGGCCGCCGCCTTGCAGTCCGCCGAAGCCCTTGATGCCGGCGGTCGAGCTGGTGAAGATGATCACCCCGCCGCGATTACCGGTCAACAGATGCGGAACGGCCGCCCACGCGGTGTGATAGGCCCCGTCGAGGTTGACGCCGACGACCGCGCGCCACTGCGCCAGCTCCTCCTCAATGCTCAACTCGCGGAACGCCAATGGCGCGATCCCGGCGTTGGCCAACACGATGTCGAGGCGGCCGAAGTGCTCGACGCCGCTATCCATCGCGGTCTTGACCTGCTCGAAGTCGCGCACATCGGCCACCGTGCCCAGCATCTTTCCGCCGCCCTCTTCGACGAGGGCGACGGTCTGGTCCAGTTCCTCGCGGGAGGCCATCGGATATCCGTTGGCGGGGATGTCGGCGCAGATGTCGATCCCGATGATGTTGGCGCCCTCGCGGGCGAGCCGTACCGCGTGGCTGCGGCCCTGGCCGCGCGCCACCCCGGTGATGAAGGCGACTTTGCCATCTAACGAACCCACGGCGCGTTTCCTCTTTCCTTGGTCATCGGCCCAGATCAGGCCGGAGTAACGCCGTTACTCCCGTGCGCACAGTAACATGGTTACTGTGAAGGCGACAGGGCCCCGAGTGGAGACCGTGGACAGCGCGTCGGGGCCGCGCGTCGATCCGATCCTGGACATCGTGGTCGAGATGCTCGACACCGAGGGTTATGAGGCCGTTCAGCTCCGCGAGGTGGCGCGACGGGCCCGCGTTTCGTTGGCGACCATCTACAAGCGGTATCCGACGCGCGACGAACTCATCGTCGCCGCGCTGGAAGGCTGGATGGACGCCAACCGCTACGCGGGATTGCCTTCGCTGATCGACGATCTGCCCGGCGATTCGATCTATGTGGACCTGATGCACGTGATGAGGACCATCTTCGAGCCGTGGGAACAGCACCCGTTGATGCTGCGCTCCTACTTCCAGGCGCGATCGGGGCCCGGGGGGAAACGCCTCATCCAGCGCGGTGTCGACGCCGTCGTCCCGGTCGCCAAAGCCATTCTGGCCCAAGCGGATCCGGGGTTCGCCAAAGACCTCGAGCTCATCCTGCCCGGCGTCGTGTTCGGGTTTCTCACGCGATTCGCCCAAGGGGAGATCGACGTTACCGAGATCGTGCCCGGCATTGAACGCGCGGTGTTCTGGCTGACCGCGGCGCAGGGCTGAGCGCGTGACCCGCTCTCACATCAGCGGTGGTGGTATCAACCACGTCATCGAAGGATCGACGTCGTCTCTGTGTTCCGGGCAGTAGCTGGCCACCGAAAGACCGATGAAGTAGCCGGATTGCTTCGCCGACATGGGCGTTTGCTTCGTCAGTTTGATCGCCAGCATGGATACGTTCGGGTTCGTTTCGATGCTGGTGCACACCGCATGGGCCGTTGCGATCGCATCGTCGTCGTCGAACATCGTGATCCCGCCCTTGTCGAGGCCGGCGAGGAACGCATCATCGGCATCATCGTCCGCCGCCGCCGGTGCCGCGCAGGCCAGCGCGCCCGTGGACAGGACGATCGCGCAGGCGGCCGCCCACTTCGCAGCACCGGCCTTCAGATGAGCCATGGCCTCCCCTCTACGCGCGGGCCAATCGGCGACAAGTCAAGGACGACTTAAGTGAACGATAGCCGAAATCGCGGTGTCCACCGCGCGATCGCGCGTAGGCGTCGCCACGGTTTTCATGACGAGCAATGGGAGGCTTTGATCCGTCCGTTGGGCGCGCCCAGCTTGGCCAGGGCGTCCGCATTGGATGCCGTTGTGTCCGGGCCGGATCCGCCCTGGAACCGGCCGGAACGGTCGAACGCCACCGATGCGCAGCCGTTGCGCGTGCCGGCCACGACTTCGCACACGTCGCCGGCCTCGGCGGTGCAGTGGGCCAATGCGATCTGGTTGGCCTGGTCCTGACTGCCCCCGGTGCCCCAGCCGGCGGCGCGTCCGCTCCCGACGGAGACCGCCAGGGCGACGAAGTCATCGTCGGCCGCGGCCGTCGGCGCCGCGACGAGCGCGCAACCGATCGCGACGACGACGGCAATGATTGACCGCACCGGCCGGCTCCTTCGCAACGCTCAGGACAGGAATTTAGCGCCGAGGTCGGCGTCCGCGCGGGAAAATGGACCGCTGCGTCGCGCGGCTACGGGTTGCCCTCCGGGTCTTCGGCCAGGTAGGTGACGTCATACCAGCGCTTCTGAGGTTCGGCGTCGGACGGCTCGCTCGCAGTGGCCCGCTCGAGTCGAACGTCCGTCAGATGCGGATTGTCAACGCGGATATAGTCTTCCAGCTCAGCGTGCAGCGCTTCGCCGTGCAGGCTGATGTCCGCGAGCGCCCTGCCGTCGTACCTCGTCCAACTCACGGGTGACATCTTGCTCCGGTCACGGCCCGGACTTTCGTTGGCCCTTCGCGAGCCGACCCGTTTCTCCTATACTCGACGTACCTTTGGAGGTGCGATGGCTACAAGCTGGGACACGCTGGATCGCTACGTCGTCATTTCGACGGACACTCACGCCGGGGCGGATCTTTACGACTACAAACCGTATCTGCCGGCCAGTCTGCACGCGGAGTTCGATGCGTGGGCCAAGGCCTACGCCAGCCCGTTCGACGATCTGATCGTCGCGACCGCCAACCGGAACTGGGACCACGAGCTTCGGATCGCCGAGATGGACGCCGACGGCGTGGCCGCCGAGGTGCTGCTGCCCAACACCGTTCCGCCGTTCTTCCCGACGACCCCGAACATCACCATCAGCCTGCCTCGCACGCGCGAGGACTTCGAGAAGCGTTGGGCCGGCGTGCAGGCCCACAACCGGTGGCAGGTCGATTTCTGTTCGCTGGCGCCCGCCCGGCGCCGCGGGCTGATCCAAATCTTCCCCAACGATGTCGATTTGGCGCTGGAGGAGATCCGCTGGGGTGCGGAGCAGGAATGCTTTGGCGGCGTGCTCATTCCGCCGGTCTCGCCCGGCGATTCGCAGGTGGCCCCGCTTTTCCACACCCGCTATGAACCGCTCTGGGCGCTGTGCGCGGAACTCGACCTCACGGTGGTGCAGCACGCGGGCGCCGGCAGCCCGGAGATGCCGATGGACCAACCGGCCTCCAACGCGGTGTTGATCACCGAGATGGCGCTGTGGGCCCAGCGGACGCTCGGTCACCTGATTCTGGCCGGAGTGTTCGAGCGCCACCCGACGCTGCGATTCGTGCCGACCGAACAGGGCACGCTCTGGGTGCCCGGGCAGCTCGCCGTCCTCGACGCCATGGTGCCCACCATGAAGTCGGACGCCGGCAACCGCACGTACGGGATGTTCGGCGGATCGTCGGTCGACGAGCTCACCCTGACGCCGAGCGAATACGTCCAGCGGAACTGCTATTTGGCCACCGAGCTGATGCCGTACGACGGCGCGATGATCGACTTCATGGGCCCCGATCACATCATGTGGGGCAGTGACTATCCCCACGAGGAAGGCTTTGCGCCCCACTCGACGTTGGCCATTCGTTGGGCCCTGCACGACAGGCCGCAGGACGTTTGCCGAAAGATACTGGGCGGCAACGCCGCTCGCCTGTACCGCTTCGACCTCGATGCCCTGGTGCCGGTCGCCAGCAAGATCGGGCCCACCGTCGCCGAGGTGCAGACCCCCCTCGAGGACACGGGATATCGCGCCCCGGCCGCTTTCGGCTACCGACCCTTCGAAGGGGGCCTGGCCCTCAAGCGGCTGGCTCCGCAGCGGCGCTAAGCGGATTCGTCGCTCAACGCGGCGCTCAGCCGGCGGGTCGCCGACGAGAGCTGCGCCCCCAGGCCGGTGACCGCCGCGCCGCTCATCGGCTCGGCGCTGGGGACCAGGCTGAGCATCAACGCGATGCGCGACCCGGGTCCCAGGATCGGGGAGTCGATGTGGCTCACCTCGTAGGTGCGGTCCGGGTCGAGATCGATCGGGAACCACTCCTCCTGGTGGATCAACTCGTCGGTCAATTCCTGTGCCAGCCGGCTCAGCCGGGTGGAGCGCACCTCGGCGCTGCGCACGATCAGCGCCAGTTCCTGCAGGCGCAGATCGGGTAGGAGGTGCAGGCCGACGGCGTAGCCACGCGCCCGGGCGGTGGTGATGGCCTCGCGGTAGCGGTCGCGCACGTCGTCGGGCAGGGCGGCCAGCCAGCGTTCCCGAACCTCGGGACCGGCCCACGCGACAGTCGACGCCCCATACGGCGGGCGGTGGGGGAACTGGGTGCCGATGGGCATCGGGTGACCGCCGCCGTGACGGCTTCGGACCTGATCGACGACGGTCGAGTAGTCCTCGCTCACCGAGAAGGCCACGCAGTGCGCGCCCGTCGCGGCCGACAGCTCGGCCATCGCGGAACGGGCCAACACCAGGGCCGGGTAGCGCCCCGCGGCCTCGCGGCCGAGACGCACCAGCGCCGGACCGAGGTGATAGGTCTTGCGCACCGGGTCGCGCAGCAACCAGCCGGCCCGGAGCAGCTCCGACAGCATCGAGTGGCAGCTGGCCTTGTGCACGCTCAAGTGGCGCGACACCTCGGCCAATGTCATTCCCCGGCTCCCGTCGCCCGCCAGCTGCTCGAACAGGTTCACGACCCGTTCGGTCTGGGGGGAAGGGCGCGGGGCCATGGGCGCAATGGTCGCATATTGCGACTGCTTGCGGTGATATAAGCGACCATGTGACCATGGCCACAATGGAAGACCTGCGGGGCAAGGTGGCGGTCGTGACCGGCGGGGCCGGGGGCATCGGCCGGGCCATGGGCCGCCGATTCGGCCACGAGGGCATGAAGGTGGTGCTGGCCGACGTCCTCGCCGAACCCCTCGAGGAGGCGACGCGGGCGCTCGCGGACGAGGGCGTCGAGGCGGCCGGGGTTCTCACCGACGTCACCGACTATTCCTCGGTCGAGTCGCTGGCCAAGGAGGCGCTGACCCGCTTCGGCGCGGTGCACGTGGTGTGCAACAACGCGGGCACCGGCGGGGTCTCCGAGGGGTACATGTGGGAGCACGACCTGGCCGACTGGCGCTGGGGGATCGACGTCAACGTGCTCGGCGTCATCCACGGCATCAAGGCCTTCGTGCCCATCCTGCTCGAGCAGGGCGAAGGGCACGTGGTCAACACCTGCTCGGGCAACGGCGGGTTCGCGCCGATCGCCCGGGGCGCCATGGGCGGACCGGCCACCGCGGTCTACCCGATGACCAAGGCGGCGGTGCTCTGCCTGACCGAGAGCCTCTACACCCACCTGGAGATGACCGGGACGCGGGTTCGGGCGCACGTCCTTTTCCCCGGCGGCTTCTTGAACACCGGCATCTGGGAATCGTGGCGGCACCGCCCGCAGCGCTACGCCGCCACCCAGGAACGTCGCACGCCCGAGCAGACGCTGGACAAGGTCGTGGCCCGCTTCGAATCCGCCGGCGCCCACGTCGAATTCACCCCGCTCGAGACGGTCGCCGACCAGGTGGTGGACGGCATTCGCGCGGACCGCTTCTGGATGATGGGCCCGCCCACCCCGGCCGATCAGGTGGTGAGCAGCAAGGCGGCATCGATCCTCGCTCGTGGAGCCCCCGACTACCTGGTCGACGTCCTCGGCCGAAGCGCCGGCAAGGACTGAAGAAAACGGAAGGAGAAACCGTTGAGCACCAACGTCGTTCGCTACGGTCCTCGCCCGCCCGAGGCGCAGGTCGACCACGAGATCGATGCCACCAAGGCGCCGATCGCCACCGAGGCGGTCACCGTCACCTACCTCACCGATCCGGAGATCGTCGCGGCCGTGCTGCCCCGGCCGCTGGAGCCGGCGGCCGAACCGCTGGTGCGCATCCAGCTGCAACGGGTCCGGATCGAGGGCATGGCGCCGTTCGGGTCGGCGGTGTTTTCGGTGACCGCCCGGCACGGCGACGTCGAGGGTGACTATCCGCTCTTCATGCCCCAGTCCACCGAGCAGTCGGTCACCGGCGGCCGCGAAACGTTCGGTGAGCCAAAGAAATTGGCCCACATCGAGGTGGAGCGCGACGGCGATCGCGTCACCGCCGCCGTCGACCGGCTGGGCTGTCAGCTCATCACGGTGAACGGACAGATCACCGGCCCGGCGGAGTTGCCGCCCGACCAGGTGAACACCGAGTTCTACTTCAAGTTCCTGCGCGCCCCCGACGGCGGCGGCATCACCGACCCCCACCTGGTCTACGGCGAGTACCACCGGCACTACGAGCTGCTGGAGACCATCGACGGCACCGTCGAGTTGGGGGAGTCGCCGCTGGATCCGGTGGCCGACATCGTCGTTCGCCAGATCAGGTCGATCACCTGGTGTCGGCGGCGCACCGTCCAGGTGGGCCGGATCGCGGCCCGGGTGCCGCAGGAGTGGCTGCTGCCCTACGTGCACCAGCGCTACGACGATCCCTCTAACGGCGTAGCCGGGTCTCCTGTCCCCAGGCCCGAGCCGGCGCGGGCGTAGCGCATGGACCGCTACACCGTCATTTCGGCCGACTGCCACGCCGGCGCCGATCTGCTCGCCTACCGCGAGTACCTCGACCCGCAGTACCGGGACGAATTCGACGGCTGGGCAAAGACATACGTCAACCCGTTCGGGGATCTCACCGAGCCCGAGGCCGAACGCAACTGGAACAGCGATCGGCGCAACGCCGATCTGGATACCGAAGGCATTGCGGGGGAAGTCATTTACCCCAACACCGTGCCGCCGTTCTTTCCTCAGGCGAGCCTGGCCGCCCCTCCGCCGGAGACCGCCCGGGAACTCGAGCTGCGCTGGGCCGGCCTGCGGGCGCACAATCGCTGGCTGGCCGACTTCTGCTCCCTGTCGCCCGAGCGGCGCGCCGGGGTGGGCCAGATCCTGCTTCCGGATCTCGACGAGGCCATCGCCGAGATCGCGCAGATCGCCAAGCTGGGGCTGCGCGGCGGTGTGCTGCTGCCCGGGATCGCCCCGGGCACCGGCCTTCCCGCGCTCTACGCCGAGCACTGGGAGCCGCTGTGGGCGGCGTGCGCGGAGGCGGGCCTGGTGGTCAACCACCACGGCGGCAGCGCCGGGCCGAGCCCGACGGACGGGTGGGGTAGCTCGTTCGCGGTGTGGGTGTACGAGACGCACTGGTGGGCGCATCGGGCGTTGTGGCACTTGATCTTCAGTGGCGCGCTGGACCGCCACCCGGACCTCGTCGTCGTCTTCACCGAGCAGGGCGCCGGGTGGATCCCTGCGACGCTCGACTCGCTCGACGTGGCCGCGGCCCGCTACGGGCGGGAGAATTCGGCGATCGCCCGCTTCGCCGGGCCCACCGCCGGCTCGCTGCGGCTGCGGCCCAGCGAGTACTGGGCCCGCCAGTGTTACGTCGGCGCCAGCTTCATGCGTCCCGTCGAGTGCGCCGAGCGGCACGGCATCGGCGTCGACCGAATCATGTGGGGAAGCGACTACCCCCACTACGAGGGGACCGCCCCCTACACGCGGGAAGCGTTGCGCCACACCTTCAGCGACGTCCCGACCGACGAGGTGGCCGCCATGGTTGGCGGCAACGCGGCCGGCGTGTACGGGTTCGACCTCGAAACCCTGGCGCCGCTTGTCGACCGGATCGGCCCGACCGTGGCCGAGGTCGCCGAGCCGCTGGCCGCCATACCTGCCGACGCGCGCAGCACCGTCTTCGAACCCGACCCCATCCGTGCTTGGTAAGGAAGGACCATCCGTGAACCCCTACATCATCATCTCCGCGGACACCCACGCCGAACTCCCGACCGAGCGGTACCGCGAATACGTCGACCCCGAGTACCGCGAGGACTTCGAGGCCTACCTGGCTGAGAAGACCGCCGCTGCGCAGGCGGGCGGATTCATCGACGAGGAGTTCGCCCAGGAGTGGTTCTCCGAGCATGGCGACGGCATCGCCGGGGGATGGGATGTCGGCCTGCGCGACAAGGAACTCGACGGCGACGGGGTGGTCGGCGAGGTCATCTTCCCCGACGCCGACGCCGTCACCGGGGTGGCCGGGGCCCCGTTCGGCGCCGGGCTGGGCCAGTCGGGCGACCTCGACCCGGGGCGGGCCATGGCCGGGGCGCGGGCCCACAACCGCTGGTTGGCCGAATTGTGCAGCCACAGCCCCGAACGCCGGGCCGGGGTGGCCGTCGTGCCGATACTGGCGGACGTCGACGCGGCGGTAGCCGAGATCACCCGCGCGGCGGAGTCCGGACTGCGCGGCGGGATCCTGATCCCGGCGCGCTGGGTCGGCTACCCGCCGTACCACGATCGTCGCTACGACAAGGTCTGGGCCGCCTGCCAGGACCTGCAGATGCCGATCCACACCCACTCCGGTCCCGCCCCGCAGGAGGAGTACGGGGGCCACCTGGGCATCTATGTGACCGAGGTGCGCTGGTGGGGCGCCCGGCCGTTGTGGTTCGCGCTGTGGTCGGGCGTGTTCGAGCGCTTCCCCGGGCTGCGCTGGGGTGTCACCGAGTGCGGGGCGTTCTGGGCCAACGACCTGCTGTGGCTGATGGACACGCGGTATCTGCGTGAGCACTCGGCCAAGAAGATGAGCCATCTGATGGAGGGCGACTTGACGATGCCGCCGTCGGCCTACTTCGACCGGAACTGCTTCATCGGGGCCACTACCACCGAGCGCCGGGAGTTGGCGCGCCGCTACGAGATCGGCGTATCGAACCTCCTGTGGGGCAACGACTTTCCCCATCCGGAGGGGACCTGGCCGCACACCCGCGAATGGCTGCGCCGCTCCTTCTGGGACATCCCCGTCGAGGAGACCCGCCAGATGCTGGGACTGGCGGCGGCCGAGCTGTACAACTTCGATCTGGGGGCGCTGGCCTCGCTGGCCGAGCGCATCGGCCCGACCCCTGAGGACCTCGGCCAGGACGATGCGGTGAGCATCCCCAAGTGGGATGCGGCCCGCCGCGTCGGACGGCACTGGCTGACCGACGCCGAGCCGATCCCCGATCTTGTGGAGAACTGAATAGCTTCATCAGGTCCGGGCGCCCGGCTCCGGCGCGATGGCGGTATTCCGTTGCGGTGCAACGCGTCTGATTGCCGCCCGTGGTTATTGTCTCCGTGAAGCTTTCGTGGCCGCCGGGGTCATTGCCAGCCGTGAAAGGATGGCGATGATGACCACGGTATCTGCGGGATTATCGGTTGCACCGGTGCTGATGGGTTGAGCGTGCCCCTCAAACGCGTTGACGAACTGAAGCCCGGGGACAGGATCCGCATGAAGGTCGGGCACGCCACCGTCGTCGCGACGGAACCCCTGGGCGATGACCGCACCCTGCTCACCTTTACCTACGGGACCACGGCTCCCGCCGACAGCGGTCTCACCGTGGACGTCCTGGATGACGACGACTGGGGTTGGTAAGCGGGGATCACGGCTCCGGCGGCGGCGCCGGCGGGTTATCCCAACTTCCCGGCGTGCCGGCGGGCACCTGCATCCCGAGCCAGTTGCACGGCATCATCGATCGCCACGCGATGAACGCGCACTGCTGTTCAGGCGTCAACGGACTCGGCCCCGCGCAGGGCGGCGTGCCCGCCGTCCCGCAAATCGGGTCGGCCGCGGCGGGTGGTGACGCGGCGAATGTGGCGACGGCGATCATCGGCGCGATGGCCGCGATGAATGTGGTGACGAAACGTCGGGTGCGATGCATGGCCACCTCGAATCTGTAGCTCCGTGCGCAGATCGTAACGCCAGGCCTTGGCGCCGGGTGGCCGTTTGCCGACGTAGCTGGCTTGCGGTTTGGCGGATAATACGGACCATCGCATGGAAGGGAGGCCGTCATGACCGACACCGCTAGCACTCCGACCAGACCGACGTGGACTCGCTGGCTCTACCCAATCCTGGCCATCACCGGCACCGCGGTCGGCATCGTCGTCATCGTCGCCGTTCTCTATCTGCTCTTCTCACGCCCGGGCTGCTGTCCCTCAATGATGAAAGCCGACCCGCCGGCGGCCCAGCAGATGGATTGCTGCGCCGCGATGATGAAAGACATGAAAATGCCGCCGGGGCCGGGCAAGCCGTCGATGCCCCCGATGCCCATGCCCAGCCATTCCGGCGGCTGACTTTTGGGAAACCCAACCGTCAGCAGGCCAGTCCTCTTCGAAGGGAACAACAGTCGATCGCGCGGTCAGACGTGACTGGCTTGAACTACCGCCAGCGGAAGGTAGCGTCATAGCTCTCGGAGAGAACAAGTAGCGGATTTGCGGGCGGTGCGATGCAGCTGGTCTGGCTAAACGTTGCCGACTTGATCGCCCAGGCCGGCGGCGATCCTTGGGAGATCAACCGGAGTTTGCAGGCCGGCAGCCCATTTCAGATTTCTCAACTGGCGGGTGCCTTCCACCAAGCGGGCCGATGCACCCAGGAGGCCGACCATGCCTTCCAGCAAGCCCGCGACCGCTTCGACGCCGCCTGGAATCACCAGAACGGCGACCACCCGATCAACGGCTCAGCCGAGGTGCAGCGCACCGTCAAATCGCTTGGCGCGCAATCGCTGCAACTTCCCAAGATCGCGGTCGACCTGGAGAACATCGCCGCCGCCCTGGCCGAGGCGCAGAAAGCGGGCGCCAACGACATCGCCGCGTTGGAGGCCCAACTGCAACAGCTCGACAACATCATCGGGGCGGCCGCGCACGACCTGCAAGATCCGAACCTGGACGCGAATTCCCGAAGTGCGCTGCAGTCGTTGATCAACGACGCCAAAGCCGATGCGGCCGACGACACCCGAAGCGCCCTCGGCCAATTGCAGGGGATACGAAACGGCTATTCGGGCACGCTGCAGAACTCTCTGACCACCCTGCGCGCCGACGGCTACGACCCCAAGCCGCTTGCGCCGGCCGACGCCCAGGCAGGCCCCGAAGAGTTCGCGATCCCGCCGCCCAGTACCAAGCCCGAAGACGTCAAGCGGTGGTGGGATTCCCTGAGCCAGCAGGAAAGAGACCAGTTGCTCGCTCAGCATCCGCCCGAGCTGGGCAACCTCAACGGCATCGACACCATCTCTCGCGACACGGTCAACCAGGCGGTGATGAACGACGACATTTCCCGCGTCGAGAACGCCGCCGCACAACATCATGTGTCGGTGGACCAGGTGACCCAACACCCGGAGCTGTACGGCCTCGCCCCGTCGGCCATCACGCGCTACAACAACGCCGTGAAGACCAAAGCCGGGCTCAGTACGGATTCCGACGGCGGCAAGAACCCCGTCTTCCTGCAAACCTATGACCCGGAGGCGTTCGAGGGCCGGGGCAGGGAAGCCATTGCCATCGGCAACCCTGACACCGCCGACAACACCACGGTGCTGGTGCCCGGGACCGGCAGCAGCGTCCGGGACGGCTACCTGACGCACCGCGACGGGCTCAACGTCTACAACGAGGCCCAGCGGGCTGACCCGAACAAGTCCAATTCCGTGTTGGTGTGGATGGGCTATCACGCCCCCGACAGCGCGATCGACCCACAGATCGGGCAGACGACGCTCGCGAGAAATGGGGGTGGTCTACTCGCCGGGGATGTCAACGCTCTCGCGGTGACTCATGGCGGTGCGCCCTCTCACGTGACCGTGATGGGCCATTCTTATGGGTCGACCACCGTGGCCGACGCCGCAGCCGGTTCCGGAATGCATGCCAACGACATCGTGCTCGTCGGCTGCCCGGGAACTGACCTGGCCCACAGCGCCGGCGACTTCCACCTCCCCGAAGGGGGACACGTCTACGTGGGCGCCGCATCGACGGACCCGATCACGCACTTGGGCGGCATCCAGGGGCATCTGCCGGGAACGGGGGTCACCATCGGACTCGGTTCCGACCCCGCCGTCGAAGGGTTCGGTTCGACGCGGTTCAAGGCCGAAGCCCCCGGGCTCACGTTCCCCCTGAAGGACCACAGTTCCTACTTCACCCCCGGTAATGAATCGTTGTTCAGCATCGGTGACATAGCATCGGGCCACGGTGACGCATTGGCCCACGACAGCATGACCGCACAACATCGCGGCACCTACTGGCTGCCTGATGAATTCGACCCAGAATCGCTTCGGCGCCCTACCGGAGGTCATTACCATTGAAAGTTTCGACGATCACCTTCGAGAGGATCGGCGCCGCCATGTGCCGTTCGGTTGTTGTCTACATCGCAGCGGGCGTGCTGATGATTGCGCTTCAATCATGCAGCGCCGTAAGGAATGTGAGCGAAGGGGTGCCTAATCCAATGACTCCGGAACAGTCGAGGGCGCAGGTGGTCGATGCGGCACGGGAAATCGCGACAACCCTGGGCCTCAAAAACGTATCCGCGAACTTCACGCGAGATTCCTGTAATGACCAAGCCGTGGCGCCTTTTCGGGGCCGCGTGGAACTCAAGTACGACCACGCGCCCACCCTGGAGGCATCCCGAGCCGAGATTCAGCAGATGATCGGGGTGCTCAAACAGCACGGCTGGGGAGGCCCGGGGGACTTCCACACCCATGCCTCGGCCGTGAGCAAGCAAGGCGTCACGGCGGTGTTCGATCCCTACTCGCCGGTCCAGAAGTCCGGTGGATCGATCAGCATCTACGGCGAGTGCCGGGACATGACGACGAAACAGAACACTCTGCCCGAGCCGATACCGGCTGATCAGTTGGGCTGAGGTCGGTTCGGATGCGCGCCCTCGGTGAAACCATCTGCGTCGCCAGGCTTTTCGGCCAATGCGTCCGAGGGGTGTCCGCTGTTGTTGATTAGACGGGGCTGCTCTGGTTGTGCGAGAAGGTGATCCCGGCTAGCCAGTTTGGCGTGGCACCTAGTCCGTGACAATGCGATCAGGGCGCTTGGATGAACCTCGCACCCTCCGCGCGGAGCATCTGGAATGGATTCATGCACCTTACGCCTAGCGCGGTGCAGCCGTCGGGGATGAAGATCCTCTTCTTGGAGTTGGGATCTGAGCCCTCCTGAGTCACGACCACGTGGGAGTGTGCGTGGGCGAAAGCGATGAGGGAATAGTCCGCTTTGCTAAGAAAATCGGCGATCGCCCCAGGGGTGAATGAGCCGGATTGGGCCCAGTTCGATAGCAACTGCAAGCTCGGTTGCGTGGCCGCGTCCAGTGGAATGAAGAGGTTACTGTGGTTTCTCGCCCAACGGGTGAGTTCGTCATTGCCTTTGTCAATTTCGCTCTTGACGTCGGCAATGCTGCACAGCACCCCGGCGGCATGCTGGTCGACGAGCCAATCCCAAAATCCGGGGACGAAGTCAAAGCCATAGTGCCGGTTCTTGGCGTCGATGAACACGTCGGTGTCGAGGACATACATGCTAGATGGCTCCGACTTGCTCGCCTAGTTGAACGAACGTTTGATGCTTGCGAGTACCGATGAGCCGGTATGCGTCGTTATAGAGGGTGTTTCCTGCGACGGCGTCGCTGATGACGGCGTGCGCGAACCGCTGGCTTATGCGCAAGGGTTGCGTGTAGTAGTAATTTCCTCCGCCCGATTCTGCTTGCCTCCCAGCTAAGATGCCCATCACGCGGCCGAGTTCAGCTTCGTATCGCTGCCGGAAGTCCGCCCATTTGAGATGGCCCGCATCGTATATACGCCTCAAGACGACGAGGGTGCTCACCTTGTGGATTCGAGCCAGGCGATCTAACTCGTCGGAGTCATACGGCCACACCGGTCGGAAGCTTGCTAAAGGGACGAGGACCTCCGCAGCGACGCGATTGCACCATTGCTCAACTTGATTGCTAGCAGCGCGGCCGGCAGTGGGTGTATCGAGACGAGCGTCAGTGAGGGCGCTTTGACCGAGCCAGATGTGGGCGACTTCATGGATCAAGGTAAATATCTGTGCAGCTTTGGTGTCGGCGCCGTTTATGAAAATCAACGGTGCTAGCGGGTCGGAAAGAGCGAAGCCCCGGAACTCATTTGGATCAAGGACGCGACGAGTGTTGTTGCCTACGATCCCGCTGATCATCACGAGGATGCCGATATCTTCTGCGCTATCTATCAAGCGGCGAAGGGCTTCGGACCAAGTCCGATCGCGAGCCCGGTCATCGCTTGTAAAACCCAGTCTGCGGCGGATCTTATCGGCGGTTACCGCGATCGGGTCGTTGATTGTGGCGCTGCCTACAAAGTCGAGCGGGTCGTAATCATTTCTCGCGGCGTATTTCCTGTACCATTCTTGCCTCTGCTCGCACATATAGATGGTTTCCAGCAAGTCGGGGCTTGGCGTCGTGACTTCGGCGTCGGCGATAGTCCGGAAGTCGGGGATTGGTACTTTCTCGACTGGCGGCGTACTTAAGAAAAGCATCCCGAACGGTGTATGGGTTGCTCGCGCGAACGTCTGTAACTCGTTGTAAGTAGGCTTCTTTTCGCGGCGTTGCCAGAGAGGCAAGTCGCGGAGCGCCCTTTTCGAGTACAACTCGTCCCGGTCGATCCGGGATCGCTCGATGGCCCAATCAAGAAGGGCTGGCTCTACATCCACGCGGTATGTCGCCACGGGACTGCCCTCCCTTCGTCACCGGAGCGATCCCGTTCCATGAAGGCCAGGTGGCTTGAACTTCCCAAGTCGTTCCTGTTGAGTCGAAAGCATGCCACACGCCTTGCAAATGCCAGGGTGCCACGCGTAGCAGACAGGTGGCATCACGAAACAACGGTGCCCTGAACAGCAGCGGCATTGCTCATTGGTTGCGTATTGGTTGCAGTTGAACAGCCTCTATCACAAAAGTGCTGTTTACCTGCATAAACTCTGGTGCGCGATACTGGGATTGAACCAGTGACCTCTTCCGTGTCAGGGAAGCGCTCTCCCGCTGAGCTAATCGCGCCGGGGAACCAAAATCTGGAGGTGGAGACGGGAATCGAACCCGTGTGCACGGCTTTGCAGGCCGTTGCCTCACCACTCGGCCACTCCACCGTTGGGGTCCACGCCACTTGCACCTTCGAGCGGATGACGGGATTCGAACCCGCGACCCTCACCTTGGCAAGGTGATGCGCTACCAACTGCGCTACATCCGCGCGCCTCGGACGAGATCGTCGCCCGGTGCGAAGCACGACGATAGTCCACGTGAGCGGGCACATACAAATTTCTTGGTACGAGCCGTGTCTAGGCTATCGCGTCGCTCCTGGCATGCCGATGCGGCCGGTATTGTCACGGTCTGCACGTGCTAGTCTTCGACGTCGTTCGCCATCTCGGCGCCGGTCCCGTGGCTCAGTGGGAGAGCGTCCGCTTCACACGCGGAAGGTCGCTGGTTCGATCCCAGCCGGGACCACACATCGATACAGGTCAATGACCAGTTGGGCCGCTGACCCACCCCCATGTCCCCTCGCCTTTTCGCGCTGTAGCGCCATGCCCTCACCCGACGTTTCCCGAGGCTAATGGCGGCGTACTTCGCGCGCCGGGTCGGGTTAACCGCTCGGCGAGACGAAGTCGCGTCCAGACGCCCTAAGCCCACGCTGCCCTTGCCGGAACGCGCCCGCTGGGCCACCATGAACCGCGTGAGTAAGGTAACCCTAACTACCGAGCTGCCGATCCCGGCCGAGACCGCGTCCGCCCTGGCGCGCAAGCCCGAGATGATGCGCCATGTGCTGAGCCCGGTGCTGCGGATCTACCGCCTCGATGTCCCTGAGCGCATCGAGGTCGGCACCCAGGGATCGGCGCGGTTCTGGTGGTTCGGCGTGATCCCGGCCTGGACCCACCACCTCACCATCAAGCGCCTCGACCCGACCGAGATCTACACCAACGAACACGGGGGACCGGTCCGCACGTGGAACCACCGCCTGACGTTCGAACCCATCGACGAGCACAGCTGCCGCTACACCGACGAGATCGAAACCGACGACGGCCTGCATGGGCTGCTGACCCGCGCCTTCATCCGGCTCATGTTTCGCCACCGGCATCGGCGATGGCGAAAGCTCGCGCAGATCCTGCGATAACGAGAACGGCTTCGCGAAAAGCCCGCGTCCATAAACCAATAGCGCGCCCGATCCGAACCGCTGCGCGACTATTACCCGCCCGTGCAACAGGTACTGCTGTAGATGACTGCTCACACAGCCACAGAGGAAGGGATCATGGGAGACACGGCTCGAGATCCGCTCGATCATCAACGGTCCAGCCGTCCACGGGTTGGCCAAGCCCTGAAAAATTCCGCCAAAGCCCCGGGTTTGCTTCTCGTGGGGGCCGGAGTTGTGGCGTTCGCAATCTGTCTGGCGTGCTTCGCTGACGGTCGGGTTGACGCGGGAATCGTTGCGGCCGTGGTGTCGTTGCTGGCGGCCGGGGCGGGGCTGGCCTGGCTGACCAGGGAAGCGCGCCGCCTGCGCGAGCTCGAACGCCAGCACGCGAGCAATCACTCGCCGGCGGGGAGCCGCGGCCGGCCCTGAACCCGTCATCGGGGTGGCGCGCGACCCCGCGGATACTGTAAGAGCTACAGTAGCGGCGTCGACCCGAGAGGAGCCCCGTGGCGCAGAATCCTTCGACACCGCCGAGCACCCCCCGTCCCCCCGAGGGAGACTGGCTGGGCACGCCCTATCTGCGCTTCGAGCGTCAGGGGCCGATCGCGGTGTGCACCATCGACCGTCCCGACGCGCGCAACGCCCTGAGCCCCGCGATGTACTTCGGAATCCGTTATGCCGTGGGACGTCTCAACGAGGACCCGGATCTGGCCGGGCTGGTGCTCACCGGAACCGGCGACGTCTTCGCGCCCGGCGGGGACATGGGCGGCGGCGGAGGCGAGGACAACTGGATCACCTTCGGCTCCGCGCTGGGCATGGACGTGACCCCGTTCGACGCGGTGCGCACCTCCGCCAAGCCCATCGTCTCCGCCGTCAACGGCCTGTGCCAGGGCGGCGGATTCCAGATCGCGCTGTGCAGCGACCTGTCGGTGGTGAGCGATCGGGCGACCTTCCGGGTGCCCGAGTTGTTCCGCGGCTACGCCGACACCTACTACAGCCAGATGCTCACCCGCGTCATCGGGCCGGTGCGCACCCGCGACCTCATGTTCACCGGACGAGTGCTGACCGCGGTCGAAGCCCTCGACTGGGGCCTGGTCACCCGCGTCGTGCCGCACGAGGGCCTGCTGGACGCGGCGAAAGACGTACTGGCGCAATGCTGTCGGACCGCGCCGCGCGCCCGCGGCGTCATCAAATCCAGCATCGACAGCTACCTGGGCCTGTATGACCGCATCGGCATGAGCTCCAGCCTGTCCGACGCCGAGGCCATCGAGGGCTTCCGCTCGTTCAAGGAACGCCGCTCGCCCGACTGGGTGCATCCGGATCTGCGCGTCGAGGGACGTCTGTAGCCGCCCACGCTTATATTCCGCGGGACCGGTCTCGCCAAAACGGTTCCCGCAGCTGCGTTTTGAGGATTTTTCCGCTCGCATTGCGGGGGAGCTCCGACACCAAATCCACGGTGCGTGGGCATTTGAAGCCCGCCAGATGCTGTCGACAGAATTCGATGACGTCGGCGGGATCGATCTCGCCGTCGGCCACCACGATGGCCTTGACCGATTCTCCCCAGAAGTCGTCGGGCACCCCGATCACCGCCGCGTCGGCCACGGCGGGATGCTCGATGAGTACGCTTTCGACTTCGGGGCCGTACACGTTCTCGCCGCCGGTGATGATCATGTCCTTCAACCGGTCTTCGATGTAGACGTAGTCGTCGGCGTCGAGGCGCCCGACGTCGCCGGTGCGCACCCAGTCGTCGGCGGTGATCGTCTCGGCCGTCGCCTCCGGGCGGTTGAGGTACCCGGTCATGTTCTGGTTGCTGCGCACCCATACTTCGCCGGGCTCTCCGGGCGGCAACGACGCGCCCGTCTCGGGATCGACGATGCGAATCTCGCAGCCCAGCACCGCCTTTCCGGCCGAGAGTTGCAATTCGGGCCGCGTCGAATCGCGGTGGTCGGCGTCCGACAGGGCGGTCACCGCGCCGCACAGCTCGGTCTGCCCGTACACCTGCACGAATTTCGTGTCCGGCCATGTCGACAGCGCCCGGTGCAGCAACGGCAGCGGCATCGGCGCCGCCCCGTAGACGATGTAGCGCAGGCCGGCGATGGCGGCGGTCGCCGCCTCACCCGCGTGCAGGAACCGGGCGATCACCGGCGGGACGAAGAACGCGTGGGTGGCGCCAGCGCGCACCGCGCCGATCAGTGTCGCGGCATCGGGCTCGCGAGTCAGGAAAGTCGGTGCCCCCGAACGGATCCCGAACAGGGCGTAGCCGATCCCGCCCACGTGGAACAACGGCATGGCGACCAGGTTCGCGTCCCCGTCGGCGAACGGAAACGCCGGCGCCAGGTTCGCGGCGTGATTGACCAGTGCGCGCTGGCTGAGCAGCACGCCTTTGGGCCTTCCGGTGGTGCCCGAGCTGTAGATCACCAACGCGGTCTCGTTCGGGTCGAGGCCCGCGTCGGGCTCGGCCGGTGACGCCGCGGCGAGCAACGATTCGTATTCGTCGCCGACCTCGATGATCCGTTCCAGCCCGGGTACCCGCTCGGCGGCCGCCTCGGCGGCGGCCCGCAGCTCGGCGCCGACCAGCAGCACGCGGGCCCCGCTATCGGCCAGCACGTGGACGAGCTCGTCGCCGATCACCCGCCAGTTGACGACGGTGGTGACCACGCCGATGGAGGCGCCGGCGATCAGCACCTCGAGGCAGGCGGGATGGTTCTTGTCCAGGAACGCCACGCACTGGCCCCGCTCGATCCCGGCGGCGCGCAGGGCCCCCGCCGCGCGACGGATCCGCGCGCTCCAGTCGGCCCAGGACCACTGGCGTTCACCGAAGCGAATCGCGATCGCCTCGGGCCGCCGCTGCGCGTGTCCTTCGACGATCCCGGCGAGCGTCTCCGCCGTGTCCGCTTGTGGCATGAACCCCTCCGCGTTCGGTTTGTCCCACTCGGTAATACGGGATCGGTGCGCCGCACCGGACGGCGGGGCCTCATTCCATGGAGTCGATCATCATTCCGCCGTCGCCCGCGTCTTGGGTGGTGGCGCTGCTGCCTTGCCGGAAGTCGACGAATGCCGAGCGCCCGGTCGAAGGGTTCAGCAGCTCGGTGAACGTGCCGATCACCGGAATCGTGCCCTGCGGGTTCACCACGCTGGCCGTGTAGTTGACGGACGCTTGCTGCTGAAAGTTGGGTCCCTGCAGCGGCTTGACGTCGGGCGCGGTCAAGCGATTCACACCGGTCAAGATGGCCGACGCGCCGCGCACGTACTGGTCGATGTCGGATTGCAGAACCGCGGCGGCGTCGGCGCCGCCGGCTTGCTTGACGGTGATCCGCATCTGCGCGCTGGTGTCGGCGTTGTTCAGCGCCACCCAGTTCGGGCCGCGGTTTCCCAGCGTCCAGCCGGGTGCGGGGGTGACCGCGACGCCCTGCGCGATGGCGATCGCGTCGCCGGAAGTCAGCGCTACCCCGGTCGTCGCGTGGGTGCCGGCCACGATGACCACCGCGGCCACGGCCGCGCTCAGCGCCCCGAACCGCCGACCGGCCGGGGGTGTCGAGGCGGGGACAGCGGGGGACGCCTGCGGCGGAGTCGATGACATCGTCGTTCCTCACTCTGTGGGCGGCGCGGGATTCGAGCTCGGTCCTATCGTCCTCCGCCGCCAGGGCCGATGTCCAAGATGGGTTCGCTATGAGTCGATCCAGCGCGGCTATCGCAAATCCGGTATCCGCGAACTGATCCCGGGCCGGTGTGTCACCATGACGGGGCCGCCCGACCCGCCACCCGAGGAGATCCGACATGGTGAACCCCGAACGCGCCCGCTCCCGCACCTTCGTCGTGACCGGCGCCGCCTCCGGAATCGGGCTGGCCACCGCGCGACGGTTATTGGCCGAGGGCGGCACCGTCGTCGGCGCCGACCTGGCCGCACCGCCGGACGACCTGGGCCCGCGGTTCACGTTCGTGCCCGCCGACGTGACCGACGAAGCTGCGATCGCCGCGACGCTGGCCGCCGTGCCGGGCCGCCTCGACGGCCTCTTCCACGCCGCGGGCGTCGCCGGGGGCGGCCCGGTGCACCTGCTGGACCGCGCCGAATGGGAGCGGGTGATCGGGATCAACCTCACCGGCACCTTCCTCGTCGCCAAGGCGGCCCTGGCCAGGATGATCGAGCAACCCCGCGCCGACGGTGAGCGGGGCTCGATCGTGACCGTCGCCAGCGTCGAGGGCCTGGAAGGCACCGCGGGCGGCAGCTCCTACAACGCGGCCAAGGGCGGCGTCGTGCTACTCACCAAGAACATCGCCCTCGACTACGGTCCGAGCGGCATCCGGGCGAACGTCATCTGTCCCGGCTTCATCGAAACACCGATGGCGCACAGCGTTTTCAGCATTCCCGGGATGGAGGGCCCGCTCGCCTCGATCACCAAGGAGCACGCGCTGCAGCGGCTGGGGCAGCCCGAAGAGATCGCGGCCATGGCCGCCTTCCTGCTGTCTCCCGACGCCTCGTTCGTCAGCGGACAGGCGATCGCCGTCGACGGCGGCTACACGGCCGGTCGCGATCACGGTGTCGTCGAACTCTTCGGCTTTCCCACCTGATACCACTGCGATTCAAATGCCACTAAGATTCGTACATGAGCGGTGGATTAACCCCTGACCAAGCGATCGAGGCGATCCGGGGTGCCGGCGGCGCTCGGCCCGGCTGCCGCGCGCTGCACGCGAAGGGAACCCTGTATCGCGGCACGTTCACCGCGGCCCACGATGCGGTGATGCTCTCGCGCGCAAGGCATCTCGATGGCTCACCGGTCCCGGCGCTGGTCCGCTTCTCCAACGGATCGGGCAACCCCAAGCAGCGCGACGGCCGGCCCGGCGTGCGTGGGATGGCGGTGAAGTTCACCCTGCCCGACGGCTCCACCACCGACGTCTCGACGCAGACCGCCCGGCTCTTCGTCTCCAGCACGCCGGAGGGCTTCATCGATCTGCTCAAGGCGATGCGGCCCGGCCTGACGACGCCGCTGCGCATGGCCAAACACCTGCTCACCCATCCGGGCCTCCTCGGCGCGTTGCCGATACTGCGGGAGGCCAACCGGATCCCCGCCAGCTACGCCACCACCGAATACCACGGCCTGCACGCGTTTCGCTGGGTCGCCGGCGACGGCAGCGCCAGATTCGTTCGCTACCACCTGGTTCCGACGGCGTCCGAGGAGTACCTGTCGGCCTCGGACGCCCAGGGCAAGGATCCGGACTTCCTCACCGACGAGCTGGCGACGCGGTTGGAGGGCGGGCCGGTGCGGTTCGATTTCCGGGTGCAGATCGCCGGGCCCACCGACTCCACGGTGGACCCGTCGTCGGCCTGGCAGAGCACCCAGATCGTCACCGTCGGCTCGCTGGAGATCACCGGTCCGGACACCGAGCGCGAGCGCGGCGACGACATCGTGGTGTTCGACCCGATGCGCGTGACCGACGGCATCGAACCCTCCGACGATCCGGTCCTGCACTTTCGGACGCTGGCGTATTCGGCGTCGGTCAAGCTGCGCACCGGGGTCGAGCGCGGCGACGATGCTCCGCCCGCCTGAGCCCGGCGAGTGGTCGCCGTCGGGACGAAATCGGCGGCACGCTAAGGTTTTTCTTCGGTGTCGCCATTTCAGATGATCCTCATATGCCTGGCCGGGTTGGCGGCCGGGGCGATCAACGCGCTGGTCGGCTCCGGCACCCTGATCACTTTCCCGACGCTGGTCGCGCTCGGCTTCCCGCCGGTGACGGCCACCATGTCGAACGCGACGGGCCTGGTCGCCGGCAGCGTATCGGCCACTTGGGGCTATCGCGCCGAGTTGCGCGGGCAACGGGATCGGTTGCGCTGGCAGCTCCCGGCCTCGCTGGCCGGCGCGACGCTGGGCGCCTATCTGCTGTTGCATCTGCCCGAGAAGGTGTTCGCCGAGATCGTGCCGGCGCTGCTGGTGCTGGCGCTGGCGCTGGTGGTGATCGGGCCGCGGATTCAGGCGTGGACCGCGCGGCGCGCCGCGGAGGCGGGCCGTTCACCCGACCACGTCCCGCCGGGGCGGATGGCGACGCTCGTGTTGGGCACCTTCGCCGTCGGTGTCTACGGCGGCTATTTCACCGCCGCCCAGGGCATTTTGCTGGTCGGGCTGATGGGGGCGTTGCTACCGGAATCGGTGCAGCGGATGAACGCCGCCAAAAACCTCTTGGCCCTGGTGGTGAATGTGGTTGCGGCGGTTGCCTATACGACGGTGGCATTCGACCGGATCAGCTGGCCGGCCGCCGGGCTGATCGCGGCGGGCTCGCTGGTCGGTGGCATGCTCGGGGCGCGCTACGGGCGCCGGCTCTCGGG
This sequence comes from Mycobacterium sp. NTMscope_MAC_12, assembly GCF_976985675.1. Classification (NCBI taxonomy): domain Bacteria; kingdom Bacillati; phylum Actinomycetota; class Actinomycetes; order Mycobacteriales; family Mycobacteriaceae; genus Mycobacterium; species Mycobacterium sp. NTMscope_MAC_12. The sequence goes on along the minus strand of NZ_CDRJYY010000001.1, from coordinate 3,501,751 downwards.
CAACGCGCTGCGCGCCATCATCGTGGTCGTGGGCCTGATCGGGTTGTATCGCCTGCTGGCGGTGGCTTGACGAGAGCGGTTGTGCGGCAACGATAGTCAACTCAGCGTGGCCGCGGCGGCCTCGGCGATGACGTCTGCCACCTCGCCGCGTCGGCGCCACGCCCGCAGTTGCCGCATCGCCCCATTGCCCCGGGTCGCGACGCGGTCGAGTTCGTCGACGACGTGCTCATATTCCCCCAGCGACTCGAGCGCCGGGCGCACCCGTTGCACCAGCACACCCAGCTGCTCACGCGCCGGCACCGCCCCGTGGCCGTGGATCAGATCGAGTGCGTGCCCGGACAATCCGTCGTGGGCGGCCTTCCAATACGCCGCACGCAGCGCGCCGGGCGGCAGCCGCCGGGCGTCGTCGGGCGAGTCGAGCGCCGTCATCACGGCGGCCCTGATCAGGGTGGCAAGTAGCACGGTTTCATCGACCGTGGCGGGCACGTCGGCCACGCGCACCTCCACCGTCGGGAACTCCGCCGAAGGGCGCACGTCCCAATAGATCATGTCCTTGTCGAGGATCACCCCGGTGTCGACCAGCATGCGCACCGCGACGTCGTATTCGTCGGGCGAGGTGAAAAATGGCGGCGCTCCGGCGGCGGGCCAGCGCCGCCACAGCACGCTGCGCCAGCTCGCGTAACCGCTGTCGGCGCTTCGGTACACGCGCGAATTGGCCGACAGCGCAAGCAATGACGGAAGCCACGGCCGCAACCAATTGCTGACATGGATGGCCGCGGCACGGTCGGGCACCTGCACGTGCACGTGGCATCCGCAGATGCCCTGCTCGTGGGCGACCATCCCGAACTCGTCGCCGATGCGGCGGTAGCGCGGGGTGTCGGTGACCGGAAACTCGTGCGGGGTGGCCGGCGGAAGCCCGCAGGCGAGCAGTTGAAGGTCGACGGCCTGCGCGGCCTGCGCCGCGGTGCGCCGCAGTCGGCGCAGCTGCTCACCGAGTTCGGCGGCGGTTGCCGCCACGTCGGAGGTGGTTTCCACCTGGCAGCTGCTCAGTTCCAGTTGCAGCGTGACGCCGCGCCGCTGGGCCTCCGCCGCCACGGCGGCGTTGCGCGGGGACGGCTCACCGGTTCGCGGGTCGACAAGGAGGAATTCTTCCTCGGCACCGACGGTGGGATGGCCGCTCATTCAGCCGATTACGGCCGAGCAGCGCCGTGTGGTTACCAGCGTGCGGCCGCGGACAACGCGGAGTCGACGGTGGGGTAGATGGGCAGCACGCCGCTGAGCCCGCACGCGTCGATGATCCGAGCCACGATCGGCTCGCAGCTCACCAGCCGCAGGTCGATGCCGCGCTGCTGGCAACGTTTCGCCTCTTCGGCGAGCACCGAGAACGCGCAGCAGCCCATGAACTCGAGCCCGGTGACGTCGACGACGAACGGGCCCGGCGCGGTGACGACGCCGGCCGCCTCGCTGACCAGATGACGCCAGGTGTGCTCGTTGCACGCGTCGATCTCACCGCCCGCGTAGATCAGCACCGCAGGCCCGCTGCGATCGGCGGTTGCGCGCAGCGTGCTGTGGGGATCGCCCAGCTCATAGACCAGCTTGGTGCTCAGCATGAGGTGAGTGGTGGGCAATTGTTCCGCAATAGCTGAGTTCATGGTGGACCCCCTAATCGACCGGCGTCCGAGACGCCGCGAGGATGCCCGTCCTATTGTCTGAAGACCGACTGTTCGCGGATGCGAATCTCATTTGTATAACGAGACAGGGAGGTCTGTCTACGGGTCCGGGGCTAAGAGTACGGTAAGGCCCGTATGACCACTTCCGATGTCGGGACGCCCGCGCCGTCGGCGCGTGAACGCGTGCTGACCGCGGCGTATGAGCTGTTCAGTCGCCGCGGCGTCCGCGCTGTGGGCACCGACGAGGTGATCGCGCGGGCCGGCGTCGCCAAGGCGACGCTATACCGCCATTTCGCCACCAAGACCGACCTGGTGTTGGCCGTGCTGGAGCGCCGCGAGGAGCTCTGGACGCACGGTTTGATCGAGGAGCAGTCGCGGCAGCGGGGCACCACCCCCGAGGAACAGTTGCTGGCGATCTTCGACGTCATGCACGACTGGTTCCAGCTCCGCGACGGATACGAAGGCTGCTCGTTCATCAACGTGCTGCTCGAAGTCGGACCGGACCATCCCGCCGGCCGGGCCTGCATCACCCACATTGACCACGTCCGCGACATCGTGCGCCGCCGCGCGATCGCGGCGGGGTTGACCGACATCGAGGACTTCGCCTCGTCGTGGCACATCCTGATGAAGGGCGCCATCATCCTCGCCGCCGTCGGGGACCTCGACGCGGCGAAACGCGCCCGCAGGATGGCCCGCGCCCTGATCGACGAACACCGGCCGCCTCTGGTGGCGGACACCGGCGAGGCCGTTTAGTCAGACCGTGCCGGGCGCTGTGGTGGTTTCCGTGGCGCCGGCCTTGTGGTGATGCTCGGCCTCCAGTTCCGCGATCGCCCGTGATGTGCGCTCGCGCAACAGGATTGCGGCGGTGAGCCCGGCAACCACGGCGACCACCAGCCCGATCCACGAGAACCGCTCCAGCCAGCGTTCGGCCGCGATCCCGGCGAAGTACACCAGTGCGGTCGTGCCGCCCGCCCAGCAGATCGCGCCCGAGACGTTGGCCGCCAGGAACCGCGGGTAGTGCATTTTCAGGGCGCCCGCCAGCGGCCCGGCCAAGATCCGCAACAGCGCGATGAACCGGCCCAAGAAGACCGCCCGGACGCCCCACCGGTTGAACAGCCTCTCGGCAAACGCGACGTGTCCGGGGCCGAAATGTTTCGGGAACCGCCGGCCGAGCCGGTCGAACAGTGGCATGCCGAACCGGCGCCCGATCGCGTACCCAATCGAATCTCCGACCACCGCGCCGATCACCGCGGCGACGCCGACCCCGATCGGATTGACGGCCAGCTCATGATGCGACGACATCAGCGCCGCGGTCACCAAGATGATCTCGCCCGGCAGCGGAATGCCCAGGCTCTCGATCCCGACCACACCGCCGACCACCAGGTAGACCGCGAGCGGCGGAATCGAGTGCAGCAGGGGCTCCACATTCATGCGTCAAGGATGCCTGACCGGCCCGCAATCCGCGCCACAAGGTGTGCGTTTTCAATCCGCTTGGAGCGTCCAGATCTTGCAATCGCGGGCCGGCGTCAGCGGCGCCGCTCACGAAGCAGAGAGCAATGGCGCCGAACCTTGAAATCCAGCCGTGGATGCCCTACTCTCCCGAATGAGAATGACATTCTCGCTCTGCGCGGATGCATTCTCGGGCGATCGTCGCCCCCGACGACGCGCCCGCTCCGTTGCCGAGAGGACACCCCTACTTGGAGGCCCGATCAGGCGACGGGCGTCCGTGCTATCCGAAGGAACCCATGAACAAGCTGCGCGTCATCCAGTGGACCACCGGCAAGGTCGGAAAGCTCAGCATGCGAGGGATTCTCGACGACCCTCGACTCGAACTGGTTGGGGTGTACGCGTATTCGGAGGACAAGGCGGGCATGGACGCCGGACCGTTATGCGGCAGACCCGAGACCGGCGTCCTTGCCACCACCGATATCGACGCCCTGATCGCCTTGGGCGCCGACACCGTCCTCTACACACCGTTCATGGCCGACCTCGACCACGCCGTCCGCCTGCTCGAAAGCGGGCTCGACGTCATCAGCACGAACCTGTTCCTCAACGTCGGCGGGATCCAGGGCGAAACAAAGGAAAAGCTGGCCGCGGCATGCGAGCGCGGGGACAGTTCGCTCTACATCACCGGTGTCAATCCGGGCTGGATCAACACGATGGTGACGGCGATGACCGCCGTCTGCCGCGACGTCCAGAAGGTGTCGATCATCGAGTCGGCGGACGTCTCGGTCTACGAGTCAGCGGAAACGTGGCAGGCGTTGGGTTTCGGGCTCCCCGAGGCGACACCCGAAGTGGTCGGTCTGACGAAGTTCGGGTTCACCACTTTCGCCGATTCCGTTCAGCGCATGGCGGCCGCATTGGGATACGAGGTCGACGACATGGAGTTCGTCATCGAACACCAGACCGCCTCGGAGAAGACCGATCTCGGCTGGTTCTGCATGGAGAAGAACACCATCGCCGCAATCCGTGGTGGCTGGAACGCCAAGGTGAGGGGCAAGACCGTCTTCGAGTCGCGCGTCGCCTGGTATCTCACGAAGAAACTCAACGGAGACTGGGAGTTTGACGACGACCACTACCAAGTCGTGATCGACGGCGAGCCCGAGGTGCGGACCCGCATCCGCTTCGTCCCGCCGGAGCACTGGGGCAACCACGAATGGGACACCATGACCGCGATGCCGGCGGTCAACGCGGCCCCCAACGTCGCCGCGGCGCCCGCTGGCATTCTGACCCTGGACGACGTGGGCTTGCCCTGCGCTCCCGCCGGGATCTGGTTGGACACCAGAGCAACTCGCCCTCAGGGCTGAATGATGGGTTCCTGGCAGGCGGCGGGGGATTCGGTGACCCTGGGCTGATGGGCGGGGACAGTTGGCCGACTTTCTGTGTGCCCGACGGGCGGCCGTGACTCCGGGCTTGGTGCTGCGACCGCTGTGAGTGCGGCAATCCCCACCCCGCCGGGGGTACCGTCATGCCATGCAGAAAAAGCGCGAGCGCGCCGGCTTTAACGCCGCGGCGGGACCGCCCGCCGATTCGCTTGCGCCGCAGTATCCGATCGAGTCGGTCGACAACGCGCTCAAGCTGCTCTTGCTGTTGGGCGAACAACCCCAGATCCGGTTGAGCGAGGCCACCCGCTATCTCGGCGTGGCGTCATCGACGGCGCACCGGCTGCTGGCGATGCTGGCCTACCGCGGGTTCGTCCGGCAGGACCCGGTGTCCAAGGCGTACCTGCCCGGGCCATCGTTGACCGGGGTGGCGTTCGCGATCTTCGGCCGCATCGACATCGCGCGATCCGCGGCACCCATCATGCGCGGCCTCAGCGAACAGCTGCGTGAAACGGTGCACGTCGGAATGCTGGACGGCGCCAGCGTCCGCTTCGTTGCCGCCGTCGAGGGGCCGGCCGCGGTGCGGGTGGCGTCCCGGTTGGGCCGGGCCATGCCCGCGCACTGCACCTCGACGGGCAAGGTGATGCTGGCCCAGTTGTCGGCACCGGAATTGCGTGCGCTGCTGCCGCGCGAGCGGCTCGAGCGCATCACCCCGCATTCCATCGGCAGCCGCGCCGAGCTGGAAGCCGAGCTGTCCGGCATCCGCGAACGCGGCTACGCCACCAACCGGGAAGAAAGCGAGGAAGGCGTCGCGTCGGTCGCCGTGCCCATCCCGACGCGGGCGCCCGGCCTGCGACTCGCGCTCAACGCCGCCGCACCACAAAACCGGCTGGACGCCTCCCGATACCCCGCGGTGGCCGCCGCACTTGTCAACGCCGCCAAGGAGATTGGCGACCAGCTCGGCTAGTTATCCGCCAGCCGCGCCACTTCGTGGCGCCAGGCCGCCTCGGCGGTGAACGCGGGCCCCAGATCCGGCAGGTCGTCCCAGTCCGCGTCGTCGATGTCGCGCAGCGTGCCGCCGGCCGCGCGCACCCGCAACGACATCCGGGCCAGCGCGTCAACGCTGATTGCCTGCAGCACCGCCTGCGGCACCGTGGCGGCGGCGCTGGTGATGCCGTGCCCGCGGCAGATCACCACGGGCGCACCGCGCATGGCCGCCACCATTTCCTTGCCCAGGCGCGAATCCCGGATCAGCACGGCGCGTTCGTAGACGGGGACACCCCCGCGCGCCAGCCAGGCGCCGGGAATGTCGAAGGCGCCGTAGATCGGCCGGATCGTGATGCCGGCCAGGTCGGCGGCGACCACCGCCGGCGGGTGCAGGTGCGCGACGGCCGCGTGCTGCGGATGGGCCAGCATCGTTTCGACGTGGATGGGCAGTTCGTTGGGCACGCGGTACCCGTCGAGTTCGCCTGGGGCGCCGGCGGTGCCGTCGAATCGGACGAGCCGGATGTCGCCGGGCCGGGTGAACGCCACGCCGGTGTCGGTGTCGCTGCGGCAGCGCACCAGCAGGCGGTCGTCGTCGACCCGCCGGCTCAGGTGGCCGAGGATGCCGTCGACCAGGCCGCGGGCGGCCGCCACGCGGCAGGCCTGCGCTATTACGGCGCGCTGCTGGTCCAGGTCCGTCATCGCGGCGCGCCCAGCCCGAATCCGCCGTCGGGGCGCACGGTTTCGCCGGTGATCCCGCGGGAGCGGTCGGACGCCAGGAACACGAAGCTGGACGCGTGGTCGGCGCCGGTGAGCGCGACGTGCAGGGGAGTCCGCGCCGCCACCTCGCGGGCCCGGCCGGGGGTGTCGTCCAGGCGGGTGTCGCCCAGCCCCAGGCTGGCGAGGCCGCGCAGGTCGGTGTTCAGTGTGCCGCCGGGCGCCACCCCGTTGACGCGGATCCGCGGCGCCAGCTCGTGGGCCAGCGCCGAGACCAACCCGCGCACCGCGAATTTCGAGGAGACGTAGAGTGCGCCGCCGCGCCCCGGATAGAACGACGAGGCGGACTCGGTCAGCACGATCGAGGACCCTCCCGAACCGCCGGCCCGTTGCAGCGCCGGGATCGCCGCCTTGACCGACTGCGCATGGCTCAGCACGTTGGTGCGAAACATTTCGTCGAACGCGCCGGGCAGGTCGTCGGGGTCGATGTCGCCGATGCCCCTGTAGAAGTCGAAGATTCCGACGCAGTTGACCAGCGTGTCCAGTCCGCCGAAGGCATCCACCGCGGCGGTGACCGCCTGTTCGTTGGCCTCGTACGTGGTGGCGTCGCTCTCGACCACCGGCACGTCGGGCAGCTGCGCGCGCAGCGCCGCGCACTTTCCCCGATCACGTTCCAGCGCAGCGACTTTCGCCCCCTCGTCGCGGAACGCGTCCACCACGGCGCGGCCGATCCCCGAACCGGCGCCGACGACCAAGGCGCGCTTGCCCTCAAGCCAGCCCGTCATCGCGCTCCTCGGGGTCATCGGGTAGCAACGGCGCGTAGGAATTGCCGACCATGGCAGCCAGCGTACGGGGATTCTGCCAGGTCAAGGCCTCCACCTCGAGCGCGTCGAGGGTGATCGACTGCCCGGATCTGGGGGCGCTGATCTGCAGGCGTGATCCGTTGCGGGTGTCGACCCGGCGCACCACGACCTCGGTGAACTCGTTGGCGATCGTGATGGGTTCGTCGCTCATAGGAACACCGCCAGGTTCTGCATCCGTAGTACCGACTCGTCGGCGAGGATGGTGCGGCGCGCCAGCTTCCAGCGATCGCCACACCGGCGCAGCACGTCCTCGCGCCCGCAGGACAGCAGGGCGCTGTCGTTGACGTCGCCGCGGCTGCGAAACAACAACTCGGCCGATTCGACGACGAGGTCGTCGGGGTCGTCGCACGCGAAGGTGCGCACGTTGGTGATGAAGTGCCGCAGCCGCGACGGCGGGTCCTCGGCCCACACGTGCTCGGTGCCCATCCGCGCGACCCGCTGGCTCAGCGAGTACTTGTCCTCGTCGAAGTGCGCCATGCCGGGGCTGGTGTCGAACCCGGCGCCGCGCGCGGTCGTGACCCGCACCGGCATCGTGTAGCGGACGTCGTCGGTCAGCGTGTCCAGCCACGCCTCATACCGCTGGCCGTCGAGCAGGTACGCCTCGTCCACCAGGAACTGGTGCGCCTCGAGGTGCCGAGGGTCGTTGAAGGGCAACGGTTTTCTCATGCGCCGGCCTTCTGCAGGTAGTCGGCCCACATGGTCACCCACGCGCGCTGGTTGTGTTCGTTGTAGCCGACCTGCGCGCGTCCGGGGCCGTGAAAGGCGCTGGGCGGCAACGCCTCGACGACGGGGCGGTCGTCGGCGAGCAGGCCCATCCGGCTGTTCAGCAGCAGCCGCCGCGCCATCGAGCCACCCGCGGTGGTGGTCAGCGAGACCCAGTTCTCCACATCGTCCTGCTCGAACATGCCCGTCGACCCGAAGCACATCAGGTACGCCTTGTACGAATCCTGTTTGTACTGCGGGGGAGCGGCGGAGTCCACGGCGAACCACGAACACACTTCGGTCTCGTTCTCGCTGATGGGCTGCCATAACCGGATGGAGATGAATGGCAGCACCTCGTCATCGCGATCGCGCACCTTGGGCCAGTTGTGTACGAAGCTGAGGTTCGGAAAGCAGGTCGCGGCCGAGATCATGAACCCGTCCTCGCCGACGACCCGCTGCTGTTGCGGTGTCCACACGTCTTTGATCCGGTCGATCATCTCGGTGGGGTAGCCGACGTAGCGCATCCGCTCCTCGAAGCTGCCGGGCGGCAATTTGTAGGTGGTTCCTCCGCCGCGGTGCGCCCAATAGGTGGCGCCGTCCTTGCGCTTCTGGGCTTTCGGCTCGCGGAACAGGCCGATGTCGACGATCGACGCGTGGGTGTGCGGGGTGTGGTACATGTCGCCGGCGAAGTTCTCCGCGCCGATCTTCCAGTTCGCCTTGATCCGCCAGCGCTGCGGCCCCCGCACCTCGACGCCGCCGGCGCTTTGTTTGGTGTAGTAGTCCAGGTAGAACCTGAAGTCGCCCAGGAAGTCTTCCAGCGGTTCGGCGAACGCGTCGAGGCTGATGAACAGCAGGCCGTTGTAGCTCGCGAAATTCGGTGCGGGCAACAGGGTTTGGTCCTTGGCGAACCCCTCGTCACCACCGTAGGCCTCCCGGTGGAACGGCAGCCCGGTGAGCCGTCCGTCATTGCGGTAGGTCCAGCCGTGGTAGGGGCAGCGGAAGTTGGAGGCGTTTCCCATCTCCGCGCGACAGACCTGCATTCCGCGGTGCAGGCACATATTGAACAGGGCCCGCACGGTGCCGTCCGAATCGCGCGTGATGATGAACGAGTCGTCGAGGACCCGGCGCACCACGTAGTCGCCGTCGTGCGGGATTTCGGACTCGTGTCCCACGAACGTCCACGCCCGGCCGAACAGCCGTTCCTTCTCCAGCGCGAACAGTTCTTTGTCGTTGTAGATGTGCGCGGGGATCATCCCGCGGCGCACGTTGTCGAAGACCCCGACCAATTCGTCGCTGTGGTCCCTCATCAAGATCCTCTGTTCTCAAGAAATACTCTCCGCTCAGTAGAATCCCGCAGTCTTCGACGCCGGTCAATCGCCGGGGCGATCGGGTCGGCGGGTGGCCACCAGAATCCTTGGGGCCGATTCACAGGTTGCACACAATTACAAGCCGGAAACCCCCGGCTACGGTGGGTCACGGCAGCCGTTCGACGTATGTGAGCGCGGAGTAAACTCCGGGTAATCGTTCGGTTTTGCGGTTATTAACCGTTGTTTTTCACTGATTTGAGGAAAGGCGGGGCGCCATGGTGGGTCGGCCACGAGGGGGTCGATTGCAGCGGGTTGGATCGAAGGTTCTGGCCGTTATCGGGCGCCAGGAGTGGATGGATCGACCGAGCTATCGGTTCGAACACCTGCTCAGCTTCGCCTACAACGGGCTGGGCGGCGCCCGCAACACCGTCACCAACGCGCTGAACGGAGTGTGGCTCGGGCACCCGGTGCACCCGCCGCTGGCGTCGCTGACCAGTGGCGCGCTCGGCACGACGGTGGCGCTGGACGCGCTCAGCGTGCTGCCGGGCCAGCCCGCCTCCGAGGTCGTCGACGCCTCGCGATTCGCCTCCCGCGCCCTCGGGGTCGGCATCCTGGCGAGCCTGGGCTCGGCCGTCACCGGCGTCACCGACTGGCAGCACACCCACGAGGAGGACCGCCGGGTCGGCGCGGTGCACGGCCTGTTGAACGTTGCCGCCACCGCGCTGTACATGCAGTCGTGGTGGGACCGGCGCAAGGGGCGCCACGGGCGAGGCATCCTGCTCACCGCGCTGGGCTACGGCATCACCGTCGCCGGCAGCTACCTCGGCGGGGCGCTGGTCTTCGACTCCGGCATCGGCATCGACCAGTCTGGTCCGCGGCTGCGCACCTCCACCTGGACGCCGGTCCTGCCCGCGAGCTCGTTGAACGGCAAGCCGGTGCGCGTCGAGGTCGACGGGGTGGGCCTGGTGGTCTGTCAGACCAAGCCCGGTGAAGTCGCGGCGTACGGAGAATTCTGTCCCCACCTGGCCGCCCCGATGGCCGACGGCTGGATGGACCGTGGCCGGTTGGTATGCCCCTGGCACGGCTCATGGTTCGCGGCCGAGTCGGGCGACGTGGTGCGCGGTCCGGCGGCAGCGCCGCTGCCGTGCTACGAGGCCAGGTTGGTCGACGGAGTGGTCGAAGTCCGCGGCGAGCAGCAGCCCGCTCCCGGCGGCGCGGTCGGAATCGCTAAAGGAGGAGCCAATTGAACGCCTACGAGGTTCTCAAGGAACACCACATCGTGCTCAAGGGTCTCGGCCGCAAGGTCAGCGAGGCGCCGCTGAATTCCGAAGAGCGCCATGCCCTTTTCGACGACATGCTGATCGAGCTCGACATCCACTTCCGGATCGAGGACGACCTGTACTACCCGGCGCTGCGCGCGGCCACCAAGCTGATCGCCGTCGCGCACGCCGAACACCGCCAGGTGGTCGACCAGCTCTCCGTGCTGCTCAAGACGCCGCAGAACGCCCCGGGCTATGAGGACGAGTGGAATTCGTTCAAGACGGTCCTCGAGGCGCACGCGGACGAAGAGGAACGGGACATGATCCCGGCTCCTCCGCAGGTGAAGATCACCGACGCGGAGCTCGAGGAGTTGGGCAACAAGATGGCCGCCACCATCGAGCAATACCGCGGCTCCGCCGTGCACCGCCTGCGGACCAAGGGCCGCGCGGCGTTGATCCGCGCCCTGTAGGGGACCATCGAGAGTAGCGTCACGGCTCATGGACGCCGGGTGTGTCGCTTCTCAGGCCGACATCACGGCGGAGATCGCCCGCATCGCAGCGCAATACCCGGGCGCCGCCGGGGGGCCGCACGGGCAGCCGCGGCTCGACTATCCGCCGTACCGCAGCACGACGCTGCGCCATCCGAAGCAGCCCCTGGTCGCCGTCGATCCCGAAGGGGTCGAGCTCTGGGCGCCGTGCTTCGGCCCTCAGGACGTCGACCCGCTCGACGCGGACCTGACGGCCGGGCATCCGGGCGAGCCGCTCGGGGAGCGCGTCGTGGTGAGCGGACGCGTCCTCGACGACGGCTGCCGGCCGGTGGCGGGTCAGCTGGTCGAGATCTGGCAAGCCAATGCCGGCGGGCGCTACCGCCACCAGCGTGACCAGCACCCGGCCCCGCTCGACCCGAACTTCACCGGCGCGGGCCGCTGCCTGACCGGGCCGGACGGCTCGTATCGGTTCCTGACCATCAAGCCCGGCCCGTACCCGTGGCGCAACCACCACAACGCCTGGCGCCCGGCGCACATCCACTTCTCCGTCTTCGGAACCGCTTTCACCCAGCGCCTGGTCACCCAGATGTACTTTCCCGGCGACCCCATGTTCGAGCTGGATCCGATCTTCCAGTCGATCCTCGATCCGACCGCACGGCAACGACTGATCGCCCGCTACGACCACGACCTCACCGAGCCCGAGTACGCGACCGGGTACCGGTGGGACATCGTCCTGGCCGGCGGCGCGCCCACCCCCACCGCGGGTGCGCATGACTGAAACAGCGTGCACGCCAGGGCAAACGGTCGGTCCGTTCCTCGACCTGGGATTGCCGTACCCCGGTGACAGCGAGCTGGTCGACCACGCCCATCCGCAGGCCATCCGGCTGCACGGCACGGTGTACGACGGCGGCGGCGCCGTGGTCCCCGACGCGTTGGTCGAACTCTGGCAGCCCGACAGCGCGGGACGCATTGCGCGGCAGTCCGGTTCGCTGCACCGCGACCATGGGGCACCGGTGTCGTTCACCGGCTGGGGCCGGTGCGCGACCGACGGCGCCGGACGTTACGCGTTCACCACCCTGACCCCCGGTTCGGTGATCGACGGGCGGCCGCCGTTCTTCGCGCTCACCGTGTTCGCGCGCGGGCTGCTGAACCGGCTGTTCACCCGCGCCTACCTACCCGGCGCCGACCCGGACGCCGATCCGCTGCTCGCGGCCGTCTCCGCCGAGCGCCTGGCCACGTTGCTCTGCGCCGCCGAAAACGACGGCGCCACATACCGTTTCGACATCCACCTGCAGGGCCCGGCCGAGACGGTGTTCCTGGAGTACCGGGCGGACACGCGATGACCAACCTGCTGTGGCCCGGGGACCATCGAGCCGGCGAGCACATGACCGACGAGGCCCTGCTGGGCTCGATGGTCGCCGTGGAATCCGCGTGGCTGAGCGCCCTCGCGGGCGCCGGTCTGGCGCCCGCCGACTGCGCCGCCGCGGACCTGTGGAACCTGGTCACGCACAACGATTGTGCGACACTCGCCGTTACCGCCGAGGACGGCGGCAACCCGGTCATTCCCCTGGTGACGCTGCTGCGCCAACGCGCCGAGCCCGCCGTCGCGCCGTGGATCCACCGCGGACTCACCAGCCAGGACGTCCTGGACACCAGCCTGATGCTGGCCACGCGCGCCGCCGCCGACGAGCTGATCACGCAGCTGAGAGAGCAGATCTCCGCGCTGTCCGAACTCGTCGCCCGGCACCGGGCCACGCCGATGGTGGCCCGCACCCTCACCCAGCACGCCGCGCCCACCACCTTCGGCGCCAAGGCCGCCGGCTGGCTGAACGGGGTCGTCGACGCCGTCGAACGGGTCGCCACGCTGACCACGCCCGTCCAGATCGGCGGCGCGGCAGGGACCTTGGCCGCCACCACGGAGCTGGCGGCGTTGCTCACCGGCACCCTCGACCCGGCCGGGGTGTCGGCCGGCCTCGCCGCGGACACGGCAACCGCGTTGGGCCTGCAGCCGCGGCCGCCCTGGCACACGGCCCGCGCGCCGATCACCGCGGCCGCCGACGCTTTCGTCGGCTGCACCGACTGCTGGGGCCGCATCGCCTCCGACGTCGTCACGCTGGCCCGCCCGGAGATCGGCGAACTCAGCGAGCCGGTAGCCGACGGCCGGGGCGGCTCGTCGTCCATGCCGCACAAGCGAAACCCCGTGCTGTCCATCCTGATCCGCCGCGCCGCCCTGGCCGCGCCACCGCTGGCCGCGACCCTGCACACCGCCGCGGCGCTGGCCAACGACGAGCGGCCCGACGGGGCCTGGCACGCCGAATGGGACACCCTGCGCACCCTGGCCCGGCGCGCCGTCGTCGCGGGATCCCAAACCGCCGAGCTACTGAGCGGACTGGCCGTCCATACCCAGCGCATGTCCGAAAACCTTGATGCTGCAGATGTTTTGGGCGAGCAGCAAGCGGTCGCCGAGCTGGCGGGTCGAGCGCCGTCACCGACCTACTTCGGCGCCGTCGACCGGCTGGTCGACGACAGCCTGGGCCGCGCCGCGCGGGTACTCGCTCAGCGCTGACGGGCGATTTTCAGTCGGCCACCGCGATCTCGATGGACAGGCACTCGCCCAGGGCGTGCGCCGCGGCCCAGTCGCCGCCGCACACGGCGCGCTCGAGTTCGTCGACCAGCGGGCTGTCGGCACCCAGGTCGGCCAGCCACGCCGACACGGTCGCCGTGATCTGATGAGCGGGCACCCGGGCGACATGCCCGCGGTGCAGCCGGTCGGTCAACTGGTAGATCGTGGCCGTCGGCCTGCGCTGTGGCCAATGAACCATCCATTTCGGTGAATTCATCGTCCCCTCCCCGCTAGCCTCAACGACTCATCCATCCCAGGCGGCACGTCTGGCTCTAGGCCGCAATAGTACGTCTGTACCAATGCGTGGGTTGTCATTTCGGCCGTCAAAACTCGAACTTTTTCGCGGTTTTTGTTCATCGCCGTCGCCTACCTGGTTCTGCAGCAGAAGAGCAGGCCGATCAATGCCGCGCCAGTGAGGCACGGCCCGCCCGGGACATGATGCGTTGCAAGACGTTGTGGGACAGGTCGCCGTCGTTGGCCACCCTGGCGAGGCCACGCCGCCTCAGGAACATGTCGAGCCGCCGATCCGGCGACCAATCGGCATAGATGGAGCCGAGGTAATGCGACTGCAGGAAATCCGACGCCAACGCGTCGAGGTCGGAATCCGTCAGCGACGGCGGGCTAGCACCCATAGCCGGCAAGCTCCTTCGTTCTCCCCACACTGCCGCAGCCAAGTTACGTCAGGGGGCGTCACTAAACCGTCACGCAGAGATTGCGGAACGGGCCCAAAGTCGGAACCCGCTGTCAGAAGCGGCGCAACGGCGAACGGGGGAGGCCGTCCTCAAGCCCTGCGGGGCGCTAGCCGGTGGCCGATGCCGCCGGCTTGTGGGCGACGATCGCGACGGCGGCCAGTTGCTTGCGATGCTTGCGGAACGTGCGGCGCATCGCCAGCACCCGCTTGCGGGCATCGGGGTGAAGGAGCACGTTCCTGGCGAAGCGCAGCGCCCCGACAAGACCCTCGTCGGAGACCAGCCTGCGGGGCTGCAGCAGGGCCATCGGAGCGGTGGTGACGTTGTCGACCACCAGTCCGTGCTCGGCGAGCAGTTTCGACCACTCGGCAATCGTCAACGGGCGCGCGTTCACCTTGATCGAACGCGCGAGCGCCTGCCGGATGTCGGTGCTGATCTCCTCCGACACCGTGTCCGGGGTGAGGGCGAGTTCGTGGATCGCGTAGCGGCCCCCCGGGCGCAGCACGCGGGCGGCCTCGGCGACGATGGCGTGCTTGGCCGCGTCGCCCTGCATGGTCAGCATCGCCTCTCCGATGACGACATCGCTGCTGGCGTCCGGCAATCCGGTCTCGGCCGCGTCCGCCACCCGCACGGCGGCATTTTGTGCACCGAGATCGGAAAGCACGCCGCGGACCATGTTGGCCGCGTCCGGGTCGCCCTCGGCGCCGACGTAGGACCGTGGCCCGCGGGCGACGATCTCGGTGGCGGTACGGCCCAGGCCCGGCGCCAGCTCGACGACGTCGGCGCCGCTCAGCTCCGCGCGGGACAGCAGGGTGCGGGTCAGCTCGACCCCGCCGGGGCGCAACACGCGTTTGCCGAGCCGCGCCAGCAGCCAGTGGCCGGCGACCGCGCTGTCATCACGGCGCGATGCCGGCAGCGGGAGTTCGGAACCTGCTCGTTGTCCTGGCATCAGATCTCCTGTGGGGCAGCGCTTTGCGGTGACTCCGGGACCAGCTCGAGGTGTCCATGGCGCACCGGGGGTGGGGTGTCGACGAGCTTAGCGTTGGCTTTCACCGTTCTCCGAGCTCAAAGCTAATTATTACAAGATATGTTGTGTAAACTCTAGCCCATGACCTACGTGATCGGGAAGCCATGCATCGATGTGATGGATCGCGCGTGCGTCGACGAATGTCCCGTGGATTGCATTTACGAGGGCGGCCGGGCGCTCTACATTCATCCAGACGAGTGTGTCGACTGCGGTGCGTGCGAGCCGGTTTGTCCGGTGGAGGCGATTTACTACGAAGATGACCTGCCTGAGGACCTCAAGCCGCACCTCGCCGATAACGAAGCATTCTTCGCTGAGACGCTGCCGGGCCGCGACGAACCCCTCGGGTCCCCGGGCGGGGCGGCCAAGATCGGCCCGCTCGGCGTTGACACACCGCTGGTGGCGGGTCAGCCCAGTACCGTTCATTCGGACGGGGCATGAAGGACGAGCAGTGTGAGGGATCCGGTGAAGACCCAGAAGACGCAGAAGCCCCAGAAGGCCCGGCAGGTCGAGAAACTCCAGGAGCTCCAGGGCTCGGTCCCGGGCGAATCGGCCGGCCGGCGCCGCGCGGTGATGCGGCTGCTCCGCGCCTCGCCGCAACCGATGAGCATCGCCGGGATCGCCGACGAACTCGGGGTGCACCCCAACACCGTCCGCTTCCACCTCGACAGCCTAGTCACCGACGGGCAGGTCGAACACGTCGAGCTGGACCGCAAAGGACCGGGGCGCCCACCGCTGATGTTCCGCGCGGTCCGGCAGATGGATCGCGGCGGCACGCGGCATTACCGGCTGCTGGCCGAGATCCTGACCATGGCCTTCGCCACCGAGCGTGATCCCGGGCCCAAGGCCCTCGCCGCGGGCCGAGCCTGGGGGCGGAAGGTCGACGCCGAGCTGCATGCGCCGGCCGACGCCCCCGCCACCACCGAAGAGGTCATCGCCCGTCTGATCGAGGTGCTCGACGAACTCGGCTTCGCGCCCGAGCGCCGGGTGGTCGACGGAGAGCAACAGGTCGGACTGCGGCACTGCCCGTTTCTGGAATTGGCCGAAAACCGGTCCAGTGTCGTGTGTCCGGTGCACCTCGGCCTCATGCAGGGAGCGGTGGAGACGTGGGGGGCGCCGGTCTCGGTGGACCGGCTCGACTCGTTCGTCGAGCCGGATCTGTGCCTGGCTCACCTGACGCTGCAGGGGGCGGCCAAATGAGCACCGGAACGGCGATCGCCGTCGCGCTCACCTTCGTCTGGCTCGGCATGGTGCTGGCCATCTCGTTCCTGGAAGCCCCGCTGAAGTTCCGGGCGCCCAACGTGACGTTGCAGATCGGGCTCAGCATCGGCCGGCTGGTCTTCCGCGCGCTCAACACCGTCGAGGTGGCCTTCGCGCTCGTCATCGGGGCGATCGTGATCGCGGGCCCCACCCCGGGGGGCGTCATCGCGGCGATCGCCGTCGCCGTCGCCGCGTTGGCGGTCCAGCTGGTCGTCGTGCGGCCCGCATTGACCCGTCGTTCCGACCGGGTGCTGGCCGGATCGGACGGGCCGCGCTCCCGGGCCCACTACGGCTACGTCGCGCTGGAGGCGGTCAAGGTGGCCGCCCTGATCGCGGCGGGGATACTGCTACTGAGCGGTTAACCACCAACCCCCAAGGCCGTTGGTGAAAGGCCTTGCAACTACGAAGGACTCACGATGGATTCCATTTCGTTGACCGACCTCGCGTCCGAAAAGCTCGCCGAGGCCAAACAGTCGCACAGCGGGCGGGCCGCGCACACCATCCACGGCGGACACAACCACGAGCTTCGGCAAACCGTGCTCGCCCTGCTGGCCGACCACGACCTCTCCGAACACGACAGCCCCGGCGAGGCCACGCTGCAGGTGCTGCACGGCCACGTGCGCCTGACCACCGGCGGCGACGCCTGGGAGGGCAAGGCCGGCGGATATCTGGCGATTCCGCCCGAACGCCATGCCCTGCACGCGATCGAGGACTCGGTGGTCCTGCTGACCGTGCTGAAGACCATCCCCTCGGCGCACTAGCCGCCGATGCTCTCGACGCCCTGGGCAGCGAGCTTCGGTCTGCGGGCACCCATCGTCAACGCCCCGATGGGCGGGGTCGCCGGCGGCCGGCTGGCCGCGGCGGTCACCGCGGCCGGTGGTCTGGGCATGGTCGGCATGGGCAGTGTCGCGACCCGCGAGCTGCTGGCCGAGCAGTTACAGCACGTCGACGGCCGGTTCGGCATCGGCCTGGTCGACTGGGTGATGCGCAACGAGGCCGGGCTACTCGAGGATGCGCTCGCCGCGCGGCCCGCCCTGTTGTCGGTCAGTTTCGGAACCGACTGGTCCTGGGTCGCCAAGGCGCATGACGCCGGAATCCCCACCGTCACACAGGTTTACGACAGCGACGGGGCGCGGAAGGCGGTCGACGCCGGCGTCGACGTCCTGGTCGCTCGCGGCTCCGAGGGCGGCGGGCACGGCGAGGTCAAGCTGGGCCTGCTGCCGCTGCTGGACGCCGTCCTCGACGCCGTCACGGTGCCGGTGCTGGCCGGCGGCGGCGTCGCCTCGGCGCGCAGCCTGGCCGCCGTGCTGGCCGCCGGCGCCAGCGGTGCGTGGGTGGGCACCCGCCTGTCGGCCTGCCCGGAGGCGCTGACCGGCGACGCCGGCCGACGGGCCCTGGTCGCCGCCAGCGAAACCGACACCGCCGTCACCCGGGTCTTCGACGTCGCCAAGGGGTTGCCCTGGCCGGCGCGATTCCCGTCGCGGGTGCTGGCCAACGACTTCGTCGAGCACTGGACGGGCCACGAGGAAGCGCTGGACCCGGGCGCCTGCGAGGAGCTGGCCAAGGCGATCGCCGCCGGGGACTGCCGGATCGCGCCCGTGGACGCCGGTCAGGGCGTCGGGATGATCCGCGACGACGCCTCGGTGGCCGAGGTCATCGACGAGATGTGCACGGGCGCGGCGAAGTTGCTGTCCGGCTGGGGGCCATAGACCGGGCATAGCCGCGGGCTATCCACGCCCCGGCGCCGGCACGACGCATCGGTCCCGCCCCGGGCAGAGGTGGGCGTCCGGGCCGTCCGGGGCCAGCGCCGCCGATCAGCGGTTCCCTCGCCATTTCTAACAGACAAAATGCTTGACGGTACAGTCTGCCGGTTCTACCGTTCAAAATATTATTCGTTAGAAATGGAGGCACCATGAGCACCAGACACGTCGGCGCGACGACCCCGACGCTCGCCGAGCAGTTGCGGGACCCGGCGTACTCGGCCTACCTCGCGCTACGCACCGTGTTCACGATCGCGCCGATCGTGTTCGGGTTGGACAAGTTCTTCAACCTGCTGACCGACCCGCATCACTGGAGCATGTATCTGGCCGGCTGGATCGACGACCTGGTACCCGGAACGGCCGATCAGTGCATGTACCTCGTCGGGATCATCGAGATCGTGGCCGGCGTGGTGGTGGCGGTGGCCCCACGCGTGGGTGCCTGGGTGGTCGCGGCCTGGCTGGCCGGGATCATCATCGACCTGGTCACCGGGCCCGGCTTCTACGACGTCGCGCTGCGCGACTTCGGGTTGTTCGTCGGCGCCGTCGCGCTGGCCCGCCTGGCGCAGGGCGTGCACAGCGGCAGCGTCGGGGGCGGCGTCACGGCCCGGTAGCCGTCACACCGCCCGCAGGTAGCGCTTGGCGATGAGGCGCTGGGTCACCCGCACCACGGGCCCGCCGGCCTTGCTCCACCAGGTCGCGGGGCGGGAGAACGCCGACACCTCCGCGTAGACCGCGGAGGTGATCGGGTCGTGACGCACCACGAAACGTTCCTCGCCGGACTCCGGGTGGCCCGGCAGGGTGCCGTAGCCGAAGCCGCGGATGTCGGGTTCGTCAACGACGTACACGACGCGGCAGGGCGCCGGCAGGAAACCCATCCGCACCACGACCACCGCGTCGACGACGGCGACCTCGGAGCTGGCCTGCACGCGCAGCCCCGAGCCGGTCTGCATGCCCCAGCGCATGACGGCGTCGGCGGCCTGCTCGAAACGCTGCCGGCCCGTGCCGATTTGGCGCGCGGCGTGTTGATGGTCGTATCCCGCGGGCAGCTCGCCGCCCGCCGTCGCACCCACTTCCGGATAGGTCAGCGGGAGTTCCTCGAGCGCTCGTAGGTCCACGTGTTCAGCTTGCCACGCCCAGGTGCGGGACGGCGTTCGGCGAGTACGGTCGGAGAAGTGACCGCACAAAAATCGAAAACCGTTGCCGGGGCGTCCGGAACATTCACCCTCGGTGGAGATCTGACCATCAACCGACTCGGCTTCGGGGCGATGCGTCTGACCGCGAAGGGCGTGTGGGGCCCGCCCGACGACCGCGACGAATGCGTCCGGGTCCTGCGCCGCGCCGTCGAGCTCGGGGTGAACTTCATCGACACCGCCGACTCCTACGGCCCGTACTTCTCCGAGGAGATCATCCACGAGGCGCTGCATCCCTATGACGGCCTGGTGATCGCGACCAAGGCGGGGCTGCTGCGCACCGGCCCGGACATCTGGATCCCGTTGGGCAATCCCAGTTATCTGCGTCAGGAATGCGAGCTGAGCCTGCGTCGGCTGGGCGTGGAGACCATCGACCTGTTCCAGCTGCACCGCATCGACAAGAACTTCCCGCTCGAGGATCAGGTCGGCGAGCTGCTGACCCTGAAGAACGAGGGCAAGATCCGCCACATCGGCCTGTCCGAGATCAACGTCGACCAGCTCGGTGCGGCTCAGAAATCACCGAAATCGTGTCGGTGCAGAACATGTACAACCTGTCGGCCCGCGACGCCGAGCCGCTGCTGGACGCGGTGACCGAACAGGGCATCGGTTTCATCCCGTGGTTCCCGCTGGCCGCCGGGCCGCTGGCCGCCCCCGACGGGCCGCTGCAGCGCATCGCCGCCGAGCACGACGCGACGCCGTCACAGCTGGCGCTGGCGTGGTTGCTGAAGCGGTCACCGGTGATGCTGCCGATTCCGGGGACGTCGAAGGTGGCGCACCTGGAGGAGAACGTCGCCGCCGCCGAGATCACGCTGTCGGACGACGAGTTCGAAACCTTGTCGGCCGCCGGCGCTCAGCAGACCGGCTAGCCACCACGCGGATGCGCGCGCCCGGCGGGCAATACGGTGTGGTGGTGGCCGAACATCAGCGACACCCCGGCGGGGGATTCAACCCGCCCGAACCCACCACCAAGGGTGGGCCCGACTACGGCAGGTTCATCGACGCCGTGCGCACGTTGCAGGATCACGCCCGCGCCGCCGACGCCCCCGACGAGGTGATCACCGAGGCGGCCGACCTGCTGGAGAAGGTGTCGGCGCTGCTGGCGCCGTACGACGCCGACGAGTGGGCCTCCCCATCGGGCCGCCGGATGGACCTGCCGATGCGCGGCAACATCCTGACGATCCCGATGCAGGCCCGCAAGGGCGACGACGGCCGCGTCCATGGCGAGGCCCGCTTCGCCCGGTTCCATCTCGGGCGCAACGGCGCCGTGCACGGCGGCGCGCTGGGGATGCTGTTCGATTCCATCCTGGGGTTGAGCGCCGCGGTGCTCACCGGCAACCCGCGGCAGCGCACCGCCTATCTGAAGATCGACTACCGCCACATCGTCCCGGTGGAGAAGGAACTGCAGTTCGAAGCGGGGGTCGACCGCGTGGAGGGGCGCAAGATCTTCGTGTCGGGCCGGTTGACCGACGGCGAGCGCCTGCTGACCGAAGCCGACGCGCTGTTTGTGCGGCTCAAACCCGGACAGCCCTGAGAGTCGTTTGCCCGCAAGGCTTTTCATGAAGCGCCGCCGCACACAGGGAGGACCGAAACGATGAACAGCGAATCGGCGGTGCTCGCCGGTCTGGACGACGTCCGTGGCTGGCAGGAGGACCTGTATCGCGATCTGCACCGGCATCCGGAGCTGTCGCACCGAGAACACGAGACCGCGGCAGCGGCGGCGCAACGGCTGCGCGACTTCGGCTATGAGGTCCACGAGGGCATCGGCGGAACCGGGGTCGTCGGGATCCTGCGCAACGGCGACGGCCCCGCCGTGCTGCTGCGCGCCGACATGGACGCGCTGCCGGTGGCCGAGGACACCGGACTCCCGTACGCCAGCGCCGTCACCGCCACCGATGCGGACGGCCACGAACGGCCGGTGATGCACGCCTGCGGGCACGACGTTCATGTGACCTGTCTGCTCGGCGCGGCCTCGCTGCTCGCCGGGGCGCGTGCGCACTGGCGCGGCACCGTGATCGCGCTGTTCCAACCCGCCGAGGAAGTCGGCGACGGCGCACGGCGCATGGTCGACGACGGGTTGGCGAAGTTGGTCGGTCACGTCGACGTCGCCCTGGCCCAGCATGTCCTGCCGGTACCGGCAGGAAAGGTGGCGACGCGATCCGGACCCGTCCTGACGACCGCCGACAGCATGCGGATCACCGTCTACGGACGTGGTGGGCACGGGTCGATGCCGCAGGCCGCCGTCGACCCCGTCGTGCTGGCCGCCATGATCGTGATCCGGTTGCAGGCCGTCGTTTCGCGGGAGGTCGCGCCCACCGACGCCGCGGTGTTGACGATCGGCAGGATCGAGGCCGGCGCCAAGAGCAATGTGATCGGCGACCGCGCGCTGCTGGAACTGAACCTGCGCACCTACAGCGACCGGACCCGCACCAGAATGCTCGACGCGATCCGGCGCATCGTCACCGCCGAATGCCAGGCATCCGGATCCCCGAAGGAGCCCGAATTCCAACTGGTGGACCACTTTCCGACCACCGACAACGATCCCGCGGTCACCGAGCGGGTGCGTGCCGCGTTCGACGCCTTTTTCGGCGACCGGGCGTGCGAGCTTGCGGCGCAGACGGCGAGCGAGGACTTCAGCGACATCCCCAATGCGCTCAACGCCCCCTACAGCTATTGGGGCATAGGGGGAATCGATCCCGACGTCTATCGCAACGCCGATGCGGCGGGCCGCGTCGCCGAGGACGTTCCCGTAAACCATTCCCCGCGGTTCGCCCCGGTCATCCAGCCGACCCTCGACACCGGCACACAAGCGTTGACGGTCGCCGCGCTGGCCTGGCTGGCGTCAACTTAGCACCTTGGGAATCAAGGTCTTTCGTTGCGCCGCCGCGCCCGCGGCATGATCGGCAGCGTGCTCTCTTCGTGATCGAGTTCGCGTTCGATCGCGCGAAGGCTCTGGTCGGGCAGCATGCCCGCGTCGCGCCAGCGCACGAGCTCGTCGCGCTGGGCGTCGATGGCGACCCGGCGTATGGCGACCGCGGCCTCATAGCGGGGCGCGGCGGGGGTCTCGCCGGCGTCCGACAACAGATCGAGCCGATGCTGATACCGCTCGAGCCGTGCCGACAACTGTTGGCGCACACCGTCGATCACCCGAGGATCCACGTCCGCATCGTCCTGTTGGCCCAGCGCGTCGAGCCGGTCCAGCGCGGCCCGCACGGCGGCGGCGCGGGCCCGATTGCGCAGCCGCAGTTCGTCGGCGGCATTCGCCCGCAGGCCCAGCGCGCGCACCAGCGGGCCGAACGTGATGCCCTGTCCGATCAGCGTCACCAGCACGACGACCAGGGTGCAGAACAGCAGCAGGTCCCGGTCGGGAAACGGTGCGTGGCTGTCGGTCACGAACGGAACCGCGAAAATCGCCGCGAGGCTGACCACGCCGCGGGTGCCGGCCCAGCTCAGCACCAGGACTTCGCGGCCGCTGAGGCGCTCGGAGTGGCGGTTCGGCCGACGGCCGGTGCCGGGTCCGTCGGATTCGTCGGGTCCGTCGCCATCGGCTTCGTCGGCTTCGGCGGAGCCCGAGACGTTGCCGAGTCGGGTGTGCAGCGGCCGCGGCAGCGACTGGGTGAGCAGCAACCACAGCGGCCGCACCACGAGCACCACCGCGACGGTGACGGCGACCGCCACGACGATCGTCGACAGCTCGTAGCCGCCCAGATCGTCGAGGATGGCCGGCAGCTGATGCCCGATCAGCAGGAACACCAGGCCCTCGAGCAGGAAGTTGACCAGCCGCCACACGGCCCGGGTCTGCAACCGGCTCGCCCCCGACTCCAGCCGCGGCGAGTCGTGACCGACGATCAATCCACACACCACGACCGCCAAGACACCCGAGGCGGAAAGCTCCTCGGCCACCAGATAGGTCACGAACGGCGTGGCGAGCGAGATCGCGTTGGCCGTCAGCACGTCGTGTCGCCACCGGCGAAGCAGCCGCCGGAGGTACGCGAACACCAGCCCCACCGCCAGGCCGCCCAGGGCCGCCAGCGCGAACTCCCGGATCGCCGACGGCACGGAGAACGCCGCGCCGCGCGCGACCGTGATGGCCACCGACAGTGTGGTCAGCGCGGTCGCGTCGTTGAGCAGCCCCTCGCCCTCGATCAGGGTGACGATGTTGAGCGGGAGGCCTTCCTTGCGGGCCACGGCGAGCGCGGCCACCGGATCGGTCGGCGCTACCGCGGCGCCCAGCACCATGCCCACCGCGAGCGTCGCACCACTGACGAGCAGCCCGAACGCGACGCCGACCAACGCCGCGGTCAGCAGGACGAGGACCACCGAGAGGCTGATGACGGTGCGCAGATTGCGGCGGATGCCGACCAGCGAAGATTCCAGCGCGGCATTGAAGAGCAGCGGCGGCAGGATGCAGGTCATCACGACCTCGGGCTCGAGGCTGATGTTCGGCCCCGGGACCAGCGCATAGCCGATGCCGACGAGAACCAGCAGCGGCGCGCTGGGCAGGCCGGTGCGCTCGCTGATCCAGTTGACCAGCACGATGACCACGACGGCGCCGAGCAGCAACGTCAAAGCAGTCTGCGCCCCCATCGAGCCCATCTTGCCGGACTTGGGGGCGGCGCCTCGACGGCCCTGCTCGGCGTCGAACGGCCCCGATAGCATGGTCGTCGACCCATCGAGCCTTGGAGACCGCCACAATGACCGTCCCCGCACACCCCGCCTCGGGAGCCGTTGGCGGCGACCCGCAAGCCCCGATCCGGGTGCCTGCCGGGACCACCGCGGCCGCCGCGGTGCGGGATGCCGGGCTGCCGGGCCGCGGGGCGCCCGACGGCATCGTGGTGGTGCGCGACGCCGACGGGAAGCTGCGCGACCTGAGTTGGGCGCCCGCCGCCGACGCCGAGGTGATCCCGGTCGCGGCCAACACCGACGACGGCCGCAGCGTGATCCGGCATTCGGCCGCCCACGTGTTGGCCCAGGCCGTCCAGGAGCTGTTCCCGCAAGCCAAGCTGGGCATCGGCCCGCCCATCACCGACGGCTTCTACTACGACTTCGACGTGCCGGAGCCGTTCACGCCCGAGGATCTGGCGGCGCTGGAAAAACGGATGCGCCAGATCGTCAAGGAGGGCCAGCTGTTCGAGCGCCGCGTCTACGAGTCCAAGGACGCGGCCCGCGCGGAGCTGGCGGGGGAGCCCTACAAGCTCGAACTCGTCGACGACAAGTCCGGTGATCCGGCGGTGATGGAAGTCGGCGGCGACGAGCTCACGGCCTACGACAACCTCAATCCCCGTACGCGGGAACGGGTTTGGGGTGACCTGTGCCGGGGCCCGCACATCCCGACCACCAGACACATCCCCGCGTTCAAGCTGACCCGCAGCTCGGCCGCCTACTGGCGCGGCGACCAGAACAACGCCAGCCTGCAACGCATCTACGGCACGGCCTGGGAGTCGCAGGAAGCCCTCGAGCGCCACCTGACGCTGATCGAGGAGGCCCAGCGCCGCGATCACCGCAAGCTGGGCACCGAGCTCGACCTGTTCAGCTTCCCCGACGAAATCGGTTCGGGCTTGGCCGTTTTCCATCCCAAGGGCGGCATCGTGCGTCGCGAGCTGGAAGAGTACTCGCGGCGCAAGCACATCGCGGCCGGCTACGAGTTCGTCAACACCCCGCACATCACCAAGGCGGACCTGTTCCACACCTCCGGCCATCTGGACTGGTACGCCGAAGGCATGTACCCGCCGATGCATCTCGATGCCGAATACGACGACGACGGGACCGTGCGCAAGCCGGGCCAGGACTATTACCTGAAGCCGATGAACTGCCCGATGCACACGCTGATCTTCCGGTCGCGCGGGCGCTCCTATCGCGAACTTCCGTTGCGGCTCTTCGAATTCGGCACCGTCTACCGCTACGAGAAGTCCGGCGTGGTGCACGGGTTGACCCGGGCGCGCGGTTTCACCATGGACGACGCGCACATCTTCTGCACCCGCGAGCAGCTGCACGCCGAGCTGGCGTCGCTGCTGCGGTTCATCCTCGAACTGCTCGGCGATTACGGGCTGGAGGACTTCTATCTGGAGCTGTCCACCAAGGACCCGGAGAAGTTCGTCGGCTCCGATGCCATGTGGGAGGAATCCACCAACGCGCTGGCCGAGGTGGCGGCCGAATCCGGCCTGCAGTTGGTGCCCGACCCGGGCGGCGCGGCGTTCTACGGCCCCAAGATCTCCGTGCAGGCCCGCGACGCCCTGGGGCGCAGTTGGCAGATGTCGACCATCCAGGTGGACTTCAACTTCCCGGAGCGGTTCGAACTGGAGTACACCGCCGCCGACGGCAGCCGGCAGCGGCCGGTGATGATCCACCGCGCGCTGTTCGGATCCATCGAGCGGTTCTTCGGCATCCTCACCGAGCACTACGCCGGCGCCTTCCCGGCGTGGCTGGCGCCGGTGCAGGCGGTCGGCATCCCGGTGGCCGACGACCACCTCGACTACCTGAACGATGTTGCGGCGCAACTGCGTTCGCACGGGGTGCGGGTCGAGGTCGACGGCAGCGACGACCGGATGGCCAAGAAGATCGTCAACCACACCAACCAGCGGGTGCCGTTCATGCTGCTGGCCGGTGACCGCGACGTTGCGGCGGGCGCGGTGAGCTTCCGCTTCGGTGACCGCACACAGATCAACGGCGTGCCCCGCGACGGCGCCGTCGACGCCATCGTGAAGTGGATCGCCGATCGCGAGAATGCCGCTCCCACCGCAGAACTCGTGAAGGTGGCGGCCGGTGAGTGATCGCGAACGGGCCGAGCCGAAGACCGACGACGCCATCCTGGACCGGGGCGTCGGCGAGGAAGATCATCTGCAACGGTTGTGGACGCCGTACCGGATGACCTACCTGGCCGAGGCGCCGATGAAGCGCGACAACGGCAAAACCGAGCAGCCGTTCACCGACATCCCGCACCTGACCGACGAAGAGGGGCTGGTGGTCGCGCGCGGCGAACTCGTCTACGCCGTGCTCAACCTCTACCCGTACAACCCCGGGCACCTGATGGTGGTGCCCTACCGCCGCATCTCCGAGCTGGAGGATCTGACCGATCCGGAAAGCGCGGAGCTGATGTCCTTCATCCAGAAGGCGATTCGCGTCATCAAGAACGTGTCGCGGCCGCACGGCTTCAACGTCGGCCTCAACCTGGGGACCTCGGCCGGCGGGTCGCTGGCCGAGCACCTGCACGTGCACGTCGTGCCGCGCTGGGGCGGCGACGCCAACTTCATCACCATCATCGGCGGGGCGAAGGTGATCCCGCAGTTGCTGCGCGAAACTCGTCAGCTGCTGGCGACGGAGTGGACGAAGCAGCGATGAGTCGCGGCGGCGACGATGCAGAGCGTGGCGATGAGGCGGGGGCACCTCCCGCTCGCGGGCGAGAGCGGCGCCGATGAGTAAGGTGCCGTTCCTGTCGCGGGCGGCGTTCGCGCGGCTGACCACCCCGACCGCAAAAGCGTGCCTGCGGGTGGGATTGACTCCCGACGTCGTCACGATCCTGGGCACCGTCGTGGCCGTGGCGGGGGCGCTGATCTTCTTCCCGATGGGCAAGCTGTTCATCGGCACGCTGGTGGTTTGGTTCTTCGTCCTCTTCGACATGC
Source organism: Mycobacterium sp. NTMscope_MAC_12 (assembly GCF_976985675.1). Taxonomy (NCBI): domain Bacteria; kingdom Bacillati; phylum Actinomycetota; class Actinomycetes; order Mycobacteriales; family Mycobacteriaceae; genus Mycobacterium; species Mycobacterium sp. NTMscope_MAC_12. The sequence continues at coordinate 3,474,777 of NZ_CDRJYY010000001.1, read as the reverse complement.
TCGACGGGGCGATGGCCCGGGAAAGGGGCGGCGGCACCCGGTTTGGCGCGGTGCTGGACGCCACCTGTGACCGCGTCAGCGACGGTGCGGTGTTCTGCGGGCTGCTGTGGTGGATCGCCTTCGGACTGCACGACAAGCTGCTGGCGGCGGCCACCCTGATCTGCCTGGTCACCTCGCAGGTGATCTCCTACATCAAGGCCCGGGCCGAGGCCAGCGGCCTGCGCGGCGACGGCGGCATCATCGAACGGCCCGAGCGGCTGATCATCGTGCTGGTCGGCGCCGGCATCTCGGACTTTCCGTTCGTCGCGTGGCCGCCCGCGTTGCCGGTGGCGATGTGGCTGTTGGCGGCGGCCAGCCTGGTCACCTGTGCGCAGCGGTTGCACACGGTGCGCACCTCGCCGGGTGCGACCGACCGTGGATCGGTCGCGCCGTGATTCCCACTCCGCCGGGCATGAACGCGATCACGGCACCGAGCCGCCTGGCGAGCCGCGTCGCGGGCCGGTTGAGCGGCGTCGGGGCCGACTGGGCGTATGCGTCAGGCTGGTTGGCGGTGCGGGCGATGCCGGAGTTCGCCGCGCGCAACGCATTTGGCGCCGCGGCGCGCTACGCGGCCCGCGGCGGCGGCCCAGATCAGTTGCGCAAGAACCTGGCCCGCGTCTTGCGGGTGCCGCCCTCAGACGTTCCGGATTCACTGATGCGGGCCTCGCTGGCCTCCTACGCCCGTTATTGGCGCGAGGCGTTCCGCCTGCCGGGCATGGACCTCGCCGCGGTCGGCCGCCAGCTGCACGACTCGGTTCAGGGCCGCGACCATATCGAAGCGGCATTGTCCGGCGGCCGCGGCGCAGTGATCGCGTTGCCGCACAGCGGCAATTGGGACATGGCAGGGGTGTGGCTGGCGCAGACACACGGCACGTTCACCACCGTCGCGGAGCGGCTCAAACCCGAGTCGCTCTACCGGCGGTTCATCGACTACCGCGAAGGCCTCGGCTTCGAGGTGCTACCCCTGTCCGGGGGCGAGCGGCCACCCTTCGACGTGTTGTGCGACCGGCTGCGGGACAACCGGGTGGTGTGCCTGATGGCCGAGCGCGACCTCACCCGCACCGGTGTCCAGGTCGACTTCTTCGGCGAACCCACCCGGATGCCGGCCGGGCCGGCGAAGCTCGCGATCGCGACGGGGGCGGCGCTGCTACCGGCCCACTGCTGGTTCGAGGGCCAGGGCTGGGGCGTCGCCATCCACCCGGCGCTGGATTGCACCGGCGGCGACGTCGGCGCGATCACCCAGTTGTTGGCCGATCACTTCGAGAAGAACATCGCCGCCCGCCCCGAGGATTGGCACATGATGCAGCCGCAGTGGCTGGCCGACCTCTCCGAGAACAAGCAGGCCCGGCTAAGGGACGCCTGATGCGCATCGGGATGATCTGTCCCTACTCGTTCGACGTTCCGGGCGGGGTGCAGTCGCACGTCCTGCAGCTTGCCGAGGTGGTGCGGGCCCGCGGGCATGACGTCAGCGTGCTCGCACCGGCCTCGCCGCACGCCGTGTTGCCCGACTACGTCGTCTCGGCGGGCAAGGCCGTCCCGATTCCCTACAACGGGTCGGTGGCCCGGCTGCGGTTCGGCCCGGCCACCCACCGCAAGGTCAAAAAGTGGCTCGCCGAAGGCGATTTCGACGTGCTGCACCTGCACGAGCCCAATGCGCCGAGCCTGTCCATGCTGGCCCTCAACATCGCCGAGGGCCCGATCGTGGCGACGTTTCACACGTCGACCACCAAATCGCTGACGCTGACGGTCTTTCAGGGCATCCTGCGCCCGATGCACGAGAAGATCGTCGGCCGGATCGCGGTCTCCGACCTGGCCCGGCGCTGGCAGATGGAGGCGCTGGGAACCGACGCGGTGGAGATCCCCAACGGCGTCGACGTCGGCTCGTTCGCCTGCGCGCCGCTGCTGGGCGGGTACCCGCGGCCGGGCAAGACGGTGCTGTTCCTGGGGCGCTACGACGAGCCGCGCAAGGGCATCGGGGTGTTGCTCGACGCGCTGCCGCGGCTGGTGGCGCGGTTCGCCGACCTGCAGCTGCTCATCGTCGGGCGCGGCGACGAGGACGAATTACGCACGCAGGCAGGCGAATTCGTGAATCATATTCGCTTCCTCGGTCAGGTCGATGATCCCGGGAAGGCGTCGGCCATGCGCAGCGCCGACGTCTACTGCGCACCCAACCTCGGCGGGGAAAGCTTCGGCATCGTGTTGGTCGAGGCCATGGCCGCCGGCACCCCGGTGGTGGCCAGCGACCTGGACGCCTTCCGGCGCGTGCTGGCCGGCGGCGACGTGGGCCGCCTGGTACCCGTGGGCGACGGCGCCGCGCTCGCCGATGCGTTGATCGCGGTGCTGGAGGATGATGTGCTCGCCGAGCGCTATGTGGCGGCCGGCAGGGCCGCCGTCCAGCGCTACGACTGGTCGGTGGTGGCCAGCCAGATCCTGCGGGTTTACGAGACGGTCGCCGCGACAGGCGCCAAGGTTGAGGTGGCCGGTTGATGACATGGCTGATCGTCGCCGTCGCGGTGTTGGTCGCGGTGCTGGCCGTCTTCGGCGCCTGGGCGTACCGGACGGCCAACCGGCTGGACCGCCTGCACGTCCGCTACGACCTGTCGTGGCAGGCCCTCGACGGTGCGCTGGCCCGGCGCGCGGTGGTGGCGCGCGCCGTGGCCATCGACGCCTACGGCGGCGCGTCCGAGGGGCGGCGGCTGGCGGCGCTGGCCGACGCCGCCGAGGGGGCGCCCCGGCCCGCGCGGGAAACGTGCGAAAACGAGCTGTCGGCCGCGCTGGCCGCCGTGGACCCGGCGTCGCTGCCGGCCGGGCTGATCGCCGAGCTGGCCGACGCCGAGGCCCGGGTGGTGTTGGCCCGTCGCTTCCACAACGACGCGGTCCGAGACACGCTGGCGCTGGCCGAGCGGCCCCTGGTGCGGCTCTTTCACCTGGGCGGGACCGCCGGGCTGCCCAGCTATTTCGAGATCGTCGAGCGGCCGCACGCGCTGGCCCACGGCGATCACGGCGTGCTCAACCACCGCACCTCGGCGCGCGTCGTGCTGCTCGACGAGACCGGGGCGGTGCTGCTGCTGCGCGGGTCGGATCCGGCGCTGGCCGGCCAGCCCGCGCCCAAGTGGTGGTTCACGGTGGGCGGCGAAGTGCAGCAGGGGGAGCGGCTGGCCGAGGCCGCCGCGCGGGAGCTCGCCGAGGAGACCGGCCTGCGGGTCGCGCCCGCCGACATGGTCGGGCCCGTCTGGCGGCGCGACCAGGTCTTCGAGTTCAACGGCTCGCTGATCGACAGCGAGGAGTTCTACTTCGTCTACCGCACCCGCCGATTCGAGCCGTCCCGCACCGGCCACACCGAACTGGAACGCAGCTACATCCACGGCCACCGCTGGTGTGACGCTGCCGACATCGCCCAACTCGTCGCCGCGGGGGAGACGGTGTACCCCATGCAACTATCCGGACTGCTCACCGACGCGGCCGCGCTCGCCGGCGGCCGCGCCCCCGGCCCGCTGCTGTCCATCCGCTGACTCCGCCGGTCAACGCGGGCCAAAGCGCCTCATTAGACTGGGTCGACAACGTTGAAGGAGATCAAGCAGTGACTACCGCCCACCCCCCGGACGGCAACGGGCGAACCGGAACCGCGCGCGTCAAGCGCGGCATGGCCGAGATGCTCAAGGGCGGCGTCATCATGGACGTCGTCACGCCCGAGCAGGCCAAGATCGCCGAGGGCGCCGGCGCCGTCGCCGTGATGGCGCTGGAGCGGGTGCCCGCCGACATCCGCGCCCAGGGCGGGGTGTCGCGGATGAGCGACCCGGACATGATCGAGGGCATCATCGCCGCGGTGACCATCCCGGTCATGGCCAAGGCCCGCATCGGCCACTTCGTCGAGGCGCAGATCCTGCAGAGCCTCGGCGTCGACTACGTCGACGAGTCCGAGGTGCTCACCCCCGCCGACTACACCCACCACATCGACAAGTGGAAGTTCACCGTGCCGTTCGTGTGCGGGGCGACCAACCTCGGTGAGGCGCTGCGCCGCATCAACGAGGGCGCGGCCATGATCCGCTCCAAGGGTGAAGCAGGCACCGGAGACGTCTCCAACGCGACCACGCACATGCGGGCGATCGGTGGCGAGATCCGCCGCCTGACGTCGTTGTCCGAAGACGAATTGTACGTCGCCGCAAAGGAATTGCAGGCGCCCTACGAACTCGTCGTCGAGGTGGCCCGGGCGGGCAAGCTGCCGGTCACCATGTTCACGGCGGGCGGTATCGCCACCCCCGCCGACGCGGCGATGATGATGCAGCTCGGCGCCGAGGGCGTCTTCGTGGGCTCGGGCATCTTCAAGTCCGGCGACCCCGCCCAGCGCGCCGCGGCGATCGTGAAGGCCACCACCTTCTACGACGATCCCGACGTGCTGGCCAAGGTGTCGCGCGGGCTGGGCGAGGCGATGGTCGGCATCAATGTCGAGCAGATCGCGCAGCCCCATCGGCTGGCCGAACGCGGCTGGTAAGAACAGTCTGTGGCGATCGAAGAGATCCTCGATCTCGAGCAGCTCGAGGTCAACATCTACCGCGGCAGCATCTTCAGCCCGGAATCGGGATTCCTACAGCGCACCTTCGGCGGTCATGTGGCCGGCCAGTCGCTGGTGTCGGCGGTGCGCACCGTCGACCCGCGCTACCAGGTCCACTCGCTGCACGGATACTTCCTGCGGCCCGGGGATGCCAAGGAGCGCACGGTGTTCATCGTGGAGCGCACCCGCGACGGCGGCTCGTTCGCGACCCGTCGCGTCAACGCCATCCAGCACGGCGAGATCATCTTCAGCATGGGCGCGTCCTTCCAGACCGACCAGGAAGGCATCCACCACCAGGACCCCATGCCGCCCGCGCCGCCGCCCGACGGGCTGCCCGGGCTGGACTCGGTCAAGGTCTTCGACGACGCCGGGTTCAAGCAGTTCGAGGAGTGGGACGTCTGCATCGTGCCCCGCGAGCTCCTGCAGCTCTCGCCGGGCAAGGCCGCCCAGCAGCAGGTTTGGTTCCGCCACCGTGACCCGCTGCCCGACGACCCGGTGCTGCACATCTGCGCGCTGGCCTACATGAGCGACCTGACGCTGCTGGGATCGGCGCAGGTCACCCACCTCGACGTGCGGGAGCACCTGCAGGTGGCGTCGCTGGACCACGCCATGTGGTTCATGCGGGCGTTCCGGGCCGACGAGTGGCTGCTGTATGACCAGTCTTCGCCGTCGGCCAACGGCGGCCGCGCGCTGTGCCAGGGCAAGATCTTCACCCAATCCGGCGAGATGGTCGCGGCGGTCATGCAGGAGGGGCTGACCCGCTTCAAGCGCGGCCACGGGCCGACCAACCCGTGAGCAGCCCCCGGATCGGGGTCCTCGCGCTGCAGGGCGATACCCGCGAGCACCTGGCGGCCCTGCGCGAAGCCGGGGCCGAGGCGATGCCGGTGCGCCGGCGCGGCGAGCTGGAGGCGGTCGACGGGCTGGTCATCCCCGGTGGCGAATCGACGACCATGAGCCACCTGCTGCTCGATCTCGGCCTGCTGGAGCCCCTGCGCGGGCTGCTGGCCGACGGGCTGCCCGCCTACGGCGCGTGCGCCGGCATGATCCTGCTGGCCAGCGAGATCCTGGACGCCGGGACGGGCGGGCGGGAGGCGCTGCCTCTGCACGCGATCGATATGACCGTGCGGCGCAACGCTTTTGGGCGTCAGGTCGACTCGTTCGAAGGGGACATCGATTTCGCGGGCCTCGACGATCCGGTGCGGGCGGTGTTCATCCGCGCGCCGTGGGTCGAGCGCGTGGGCGACGGCGTGGAGGTGCTGGCCAGCGCCGCCGGTCACGTCGTCGCGGTGCGCCAGGGCCGCAAGCTGGCGACGGCGTTTCACCCCGAGGTGACCGGCGACCGGCGGATCCACCACATGTTCGTCGACCTCGTCACCGGTTGAGCCAGCGCCGCGAAACTGTATTCCACGACGCATTTCCCGAGTGGAGCCGTCGGCAGTTGCAGTCTCGCGGGCCACGTAGACTCGTCTGGCCACAAAAACAAGAGGACTCCCAGATAGGACACCGATGAGCGGCCATTCCAAGTGGGCCACCACCAAGCACCAAAAGGCCGTCAAGGACGCGCGCCGCGGCAAGGAGTTCGCCCGGCTGATCAAGAACATCGAGGTCGCCGCCCGCACCGGGGGCGGTGACCCGGCCGGCAACCCGACGCTGTATGACGCCATCCAGAAGGCGAAGAAGACGTCGGTGCCCAACGACAACATCGAGCGGGCCCGCAAGCGGGGCGCCGGCGAGGAAGCGGGCGGGGCCGACTACCAGACGATCATGTACGAGGGCTACGGGCCCAACGGCGTCGCGGTCCTGATCGAGTGCCTGACCGACAACCGCAACCGGGCGGCCGGCGAGGTCCGGGTGGCGGTGACCCGCAACGGCGGCAACATGGCCGACCCCGGCTCGGTGTCCTACCTGTTCACCCGCAAGGGCGTCGTCACCCTCGAAAAGAACGGCCTGACCGAGGACGACGTGCTGACCGCGGTGCTCGACGCCGGCGCCGAGGACGTCAACGACCTCGGCGAGAGCTTCGAGATCATCTCCGAGCCGACCGACCTGGTCGCGGTGCGCACCGCGCTGCAGGACGCCGGCATCGACTACGAATCCGCCGAGGCGAGCTTTCAGCCGTCGGTCAGCGTGCCGGTTGACGTCGAGGGCGCGCGCAAGGTGTTCAAGCTCGTCGACGCGCTGGAAGACAGCGACGACGTGCAGAACGTGTGGACCAACGTCGACCTGTCCGACGAGGTGCTCGCCGCTCTCGACGAGGACTGACTAGTCGTACCCGTGCCGCATGTCCTCGACGATGCGCGGATTGTCCAGGGTCGACGGCTCCACGGGCCGCGGCGCGATGTCGCCGGAGAACACGCCGGCCGCCTCGAGCACCCGCTGGTTGAGAAAACGTAGCGGGGGAGCGTCGGGCGGCACCGTCGGTGTGGGCGCGGTGTCGGCGCGCTGCGCCAGGGCGAATCCCCAGTCGCCGAACGTCGGCACGTGCACGTGATACGGCGTGACGGCGTAGCCCGCCGCCCGGATCGTCGACACCGTGCGCCAGTAGGCCGTCGGGGTGGAAAAGGGGCTGCCCGCCTGCACCGCCATCAGCCCGCCGGGGGCCAGCGCCCGGGCGGCCAGCGCGTAGAACTCGGTCGAATACAGCCGGCCCAGCACGGGTGTGTCGGGATCGGGAAGGTCGACGATGATCGCATCGAACCGGTCGATGTCGGGTCCGCGCAACCAGTTCATCGCGTCCTGCGTCACCACGCTTACCCGCGGGTTGTCCAATGAACCGGCGTTGGCGCCGCGCAGCGTGGTGCGCGCGACGTCGATCACCGCGGGGTCGAGCTCGACCTGCACGATCTTGGAAATGCCGGGCTGGCGCAGCAATTCGCGAGCCACCAGGCCGTCGCCGCCGCCGAGCACCAGCACCGAACGCGCACCCTTCCCGACCGCGGGGTACACGAGGCTTTCGGTGTAGCGGTATTCGTCCCGGGTGGAGAATTGCAGCCCGCCGTCGAGGTACAGGCGGGTGTCGTTGCCGCGCCGCGTCACCACGATCTCCTGGTAGGGCGTGTGCCGATACGCGACGATCGGATCGGCGTAAAGCCTTTGCCGGCTTGTGGTTTCGACGTCGGCCGAACGCAGCAACAGGGTGGCGAGCAGCCCCAGCGCGGCGGCCAGCGCGCACAGCGCCAGCAGCAGCTGGCGCGTCGAAACCACTTGGCGCAGCAGGAAAATGGCGACGACGGCCGCCGCCGCCAGGTTGATCATGCCGGTGACGGCCGCGCCGCGAATCATCCCCAGCTGCGGCAGCAGCAGGAACGGCCAGACCAGCCCGCCCAGCAGCGCGCCGAGGTAATCGGCGGCGTTGAGGTTGGCGAGCGTGCGCCCGGCGTCGGCCGCACCCGCCACCCGCCCGCTCTGCAGCAGCGTCATCAACAGCGGCACCTCGGCGCCGACCAGGCCACCGATCAGGGCCGTGCTCACCGCCAGCACCCACGTCGAACCGACCGCGCCGTCCAGGAACGCGAACACCATGTACAGGGCCGCCGCGGACAGCCCGCCGATGACGCCGAGGGCCGCCTCCACCGCGATGAAGGTGATCGCCGCATGCGCCAGCAGCGGTTTGACCAGCAGGGCGCCCACGCCTAGCGCGGCGATGTAGCCCGCGACGATCAGTGAGGTGGCGACGATGCCGCCGCCGTCGAGGCTGGCCGACAACGTCAGCAGCGCGAGTTCATAGATGAGGCCGCAGGCCGCGCACGCCGCCACGGCGGCCAACAGCAGCGCCCGCCACCGCCCCGACGCCGCCGCGGACGGCGCCGCCGGGGGCGTGGCCACGTCGACGGAGCTCATGACACCGCCGCGGCGGTCACCCCTCCGACGGCGAGCAGTATCAGGGCCACCGCGAACGAGCCGGGATGCAGCACCTGCTCGTCGATGTGCTCATGGAAACTCCCCGGTATCAGCAGATGCATTGTGAGCAGCGCGATCCCGAGCAGGATCACGCCCATCAACCCGTACACCGCCACGCCGAGGAGTCCCTGCCCCAGCTGGCTGTAGCTGTTGGCGATCGCGGTGATGATGACGACGGTCAGCGCGATGTACATCGCGCCCGCGACGATCACGGCGTTCGGGCGGCGGTCGATGAACACCAGCTGGCGCAGCTTGCCCGGGGTCAGCACGTCGACCACGTAGAACCCGACGAGCAGGACGGCCATGCCGACGACGAAGTACAGGATCGTCGCGACCGCGCCTTTCAGGACGGGATTGAGGTCGACGGTTCCGATCTCGACGGCGAGGTACATGGTTGTCTCCTTTGCGGTGGTGCCATCACTTGGTTCCGCCCGGGCCGCCGGGGCTGCCTCCGGAACCACCCGACGGGGAGCCGGGGGTGAATCCGGGGCCGAGGAAGATGAACGCGCCGTGGCTGTAGCCGGCGCTCAGCGGTTCGACGCGGATGCTGCACGGGTAGTTGCCGTCGGGGCCGACGACCACGATGTCGTTGGCATAACGCAGGTATTCGGTGTTGCCGTTGTCGGCGCGCGCCTCGGGGTGCGCATACGCGGCGAGCGCGTCGGCCGCCTGTCGTGGCGATCCCGTGCACTGGTAGCGCGTGCCGTTCACGTCGTGGGCGTACTCGTGATAGTGGCCCGCGACGTACGACGCAATGTTCTTCTGCAGCAAGATGATTCCGGTGATCAGGCACACCACGGCGCCGGCCGCCAGCAGACCGGCGATCACGAACAGGCGGGTTCGGCTCACGGTTGCCACCGGCTCGCGGTGTGAACCACCGTCCCGCCGGAGCCGGGCGGACGCCCCGGGTACAGATGCCATGTCTGCCAACGCCATCCGGCGCCGTCGGGCTCGGCGGCCAGCACGGTCAGCGCGGCGTCGTCGCCCGGGAACGTGCCGCCGAGCCAGCCCGCCCGTCGGGCGCAGCGGCCCCGCAGCTCGTGCGCGAGGCGGCGGAAGGCCGCCTCGTCGCGGGTGTCGGTGACCGATTGCAGGTGGTAGCCGGGCGCGTCGGTGCTCTCGGGCAGGGCCGCCCCGAGATTGCGTGCCGTGCAAGAGATTTCCTCGGAGAACCGGCCCGCGGCGTGCTCGACCGCGACGACGTGCGACGCGCCGAGCACCCCGAGCAGCAACGCCCCCGCGCCGCCCGGGTGCTCGAGGCGGCAGGCGGCCAGCGGCGGGGGGACCGGCGCGTTGAGCGCGAGTCCCAGCCGCTCCCCGGATACGTCCGCCGGGGTCACGGCGAGCTGATGAAGGGGCACCGGCCTGACCTCGCGCGCGTTAGGCGGGGCTGGGCGGGGGAGCCGCGTAGACGGTGAGTTCGCCGGGGGACACGGACTTTCCCGTCGACACCTCCCAGGGCATGTCCGCGGCCCAGCGCTCGAAGGAGAGCAGGACCGTCTCGTCGTCGCTGGTGCAGTCGACGAATTCCATCTCGCCGCCGGCCGGCAGCCCGGTGGTGCCTTCGGTCGTGTAGGAGGCGCGGCCGCGTTCGGTTTCGTGAAACATCACGCCGTCGACGACGTAGGGATCGCCGGGCCGCAGCGGCACGTCCTTGCGGGTGATCCACATCGCCAGTTCCAGCCGTCCGTCGTCCTCTTCGACGCTGAACCAGATCGGCTGCTCGCCGCCCTCGAGCAGGTGTTCCCACCACACGAACGGTCCCTCGCGGAAGGTGACCGACCCGCGCACGATGTAGTCGGTGCCGCCGTAGCTGACGATGGCGCCGGGGCCGAGCTGGCGGGGCCCGAACTGCGGCATCGCGTCCGACGCGAGCGGATCCGGGCGCCCGGCGCTCTGCGCCGGCCGCTTGGGGCGGCGCAAAGCGATGACGAGCACCACGATCGACGCGATGAACAGCACGATGGCGAGCATGACCAGCAGAGATCCCACGCGCAGCCTCCCGTTGCCACAATGCTTGAGCGAACGTGGGCTAAAGCTAACAGCTTTTTCGCGGGTCCGGCGCGGTAACCTCCCGGCCCGGAATCGGCCTGGAATCGGGGTGGCCGCCGCGTGTCGCACCCGGGGCGCGTCGGTGCCGGCCGCTAGGGTATCGAACAGCTGTTCTACTAGGTGGGAGCGGGTAATGCGGGTGATGGGCGTCGACCCCGGCCTGACCCGGTGCGGGTTGTCGGTCGTCGAGAGCGGGCGTGGGCGCAGCGTCGTCGCGCTCGACGTCGACGTGGTGCGCACCCCGTCGGACGCGCCGCTCGCCGAGCGGCTGCTGAAGATCAGTGACGCCGTCGAGCATTGGCTGGCCACCCACCAGCCGGACGTCGTGGCTATCGAGCGGGTGTTCTCCCAGCTGAACGTGTCGACGGTGATGGGCACCGCCCAGGCCGGCGGCGTGGTCGCGCTGGCGGCGGCCAAGCGGGGCGTCGACGTGCACTTCCACACCCCCAGCGAGGTCAAGGCCGCGGTCACCGGCAACGGCGCTGCCGACAAGGCCCAGGTTACTGCGATGGTCACCAGAATCCTTGCGCTGCAAGCGAAACCGACGCCGGCGGACGCCGCCGACGCGCTCGCGCTGGCGATTTGTCACTGCTGGCGGGCGCCGATGATCGCCCGGATGGCGGCGGCCGAGGCGCTGGCCGCCGAGCAGCGGCAGAAGTACCGGGCCAAGCTGAAGGCCGCCCGATGATCGCCGCGGTGCGCGGCGAGGTGCTCGAGGTGGCGCTCGATCATGTGGTGATCGAGGCCGCCGGTGTCGGCTACCGGGTGAACGCGACGCCGTCGACGCTGTCCACGCTGCGGACCGGGACCGAGGCGCGGCTGATCACGGCGATGATCGTCCGCGAGGATTCGATGACGCTGTACGGCTTCACCGACACCGACACCCGCGACCTGTTTTTGACCCTGCTGTCGGTGTCGGGGGTCGGGCCCCGGCTGGCGATGGCGACCCTGGCCGTGCACGACGCCGGCGCGCTGCGCCAGGCGCTGCATGACGGCGACGTCACCGCGCTGACCCGGGTGCCCGGGATCGGCAAACGCAGCGCCGAACGGATGGTCCTGGAGCTGCGGGACAAGGTGGGCGCGGCCGGCGCCGGCGCGGCGTCCGTGGCCACCGGTCTCAACGGCCACGCGATACGCGGGCCGGTGGTGGAGGCCCTGGTCGGCCTCGGCTTCGCCGTCAAGCAGGCCGAGGAGGCCACCGACAAGGTGCTGGCCGCCGAGCAGGACGCGACCACCTCCGGTGCGCTGCGCGCCGCCCTGTCGCTGCTGGGTAAGTCTCGATGACCCCCACCGAGGAAGACTGGTCCGACCGGGACGTCTCCGGCGCGCTGGCCCCCGGCGAGGGCGACGTCGACGTCAGCCTGCGGCCCCGCTCGCTGCGGGAGTTCATCGGCCAGCCGCGGGTGCGCGAACAGCTGCAACTGGTCATCGAGGGGGCCAAAAACCGCGGCGGCACACCGGATCACATCCTGCTGTCCGGCCCGCCGGGGCTGGGCAAGACGTCGCTGGCGATGATCATCGCGGCCGAGCTCGGATCCTCGTTGCGGCTGACGTCCGGGCCCGCGCTGGAGCGCGCCGGGGACCTGGCGGCGATGCTGTCCAATCTGGTCGAGCACGACGTGTTGTTCATCGACGAGATCCACCGCATCGCGCGGCCCGCCGAGGAGATGCTCTACCTGGCGATGGAGGACTTCCGGGTGGACGTGGTCGTCGGCAAGGGCCCCGGCGCGACGTCGATCCCGCTGGAGGTGGCGCCGTTCACCCTGGTCGGCGCGACCACCCGTTCCGGCGCGCTGACCGGCCCGCTGCGGGATCGGTTCGGCTTCACCGCGCACATGGACTTCTACGAGCCCCCCGAGCTGGAGCGGGTGCTGGCCCGCTCCGCCGGGATCCTGGGAATCGAACTCGGCGGTGATGCGGCCGAGGAGATCGCGCGCCGCTCGCGCGGCACGCCGCGGATCGCCAACCGGCTGTTGCGCCGGGTGCGGGACTTCGCCGAGGTGCGCGCCGACGGCGTGATCACCCGCGACGTCGCCAAGTCCGCGCTGGCGGTCTACGACGTCGACGAACTGGGTCTGGATCGGCTGGACCGGGCGGTGCTCTCGGCGCTGACCCGCAGCTTCGGTGGCGGCCCGGTCGGGGTGTCGACGCTGGCGGTGGCGGTTGGCGAGGAGGCCACCACCGTCGAGGAGGTGTGCGAGCCGTTCCTGGTCCGCGCCGGCATGGTGGCCCGGACTCCGCGTGGCCGGGTGGCCACCGCCCAGGCGTGGACGCACCTCGGCATGGTGCCGCCCGCCGGGGCCGCCGGTCTCGGGCAGCCCGGCCTGTTCGAGTAGCCAGCAAACGATCGCGCGGGCCCATCCGGTTACATCGTGGCGCGGTGGGTAACCAACCTCACAGGTATCACGCCTCGTGAAGGAGACTGAAGATGAGGAACAGGCGCCACGACTATGAACGCCCTCGCGCGCTGTACATGCCGCGTACCCGCGGCGCGCTGACCGGGTTACTCCTGATCCTTTTGGGTGCGTGGGGTGCGTTGGTGCCGTTCTTCGGTCCCAACATCGATTGGGCGTACGCCGCGGACCCGGCATGGACGTGGACGGCGGCAAAAGGCTGGCTGGAGGTGCTCCCCGGGGTGGCCGCGGCGGTGGGTGGCCTGCTGGTGCTCCTCTCCGGCAATCGCGCCAACGCCGTGTTCGGTGGCTGGCTGGCGGTCCTGGGCGGCGCCTGGTTCGTGGTCGGCCGCGCGTTCGCGCCGACGCTGGGCATCGGGAGCGTCGGTCAGCCGGGTGCCGCCTCGACGGACCTGAAACGAGCCCTGCTCGAGGTCACCTACTTCACCGGCCTGGGTGCGCTGATCGTCTTCCTGGGTGGCGCGGCCGTGGCGCGGCTGGCGGTTCGGCACGCGCGCGACGTCGTGATGACCCAACCGGCGCCCATGGCAGGCGATGCCGTGCCGGCGGGCCAACCGGCCATGTATGACGAGACGGGCGCACGGACGGACGCGGTGGCGGCCGAGCCCGCGGCCCGGGAGCGCGGCGGTGGTGGCTTGTTCCATCGGCGCACCGGCGGCGGCTTGTTCCACCGCCATCACCACGCCGCTTAGCCCACTTAGCCGGCAACGCGAAACGGCACCGGGAGCCCTTGGCTTCCGGTGCCGTTTTGCGCCAAGGTAGTGCGAGCAACCGTGACCGGCGAGGAGGACGCGATGATCGCGACCGCGCTGCTGTTCGCCGCACTGGCGGCGTTACTGCACGTCTACATCTTCGTGATGGAATCGTTGACCTGGACCTCGCCGCGCACCCGCGCCACGTTCGGCACCACCCCCGCGGAAGCCGAGACCACCAAGCTGCTCGCCTTCAACCAAGGTTTCTACAATTTGTTTCTCGCCATCGTCACCGTCGTCGGCATCGCCGTAATTGCCTTGGGGCACACCGATGTTGGCGCGGGACTGGTTTTCGCCGGCATCGGATCGATGGCCGCGGCCGCGGTGGTGCTGCTGGTGTCCGCACCCGACAAGGGGCGGGCGGCGCTCGCCCAGGGCACCTTCCCGGCGATGGCGATCGTGCTGTTGTTGCTCGGCCTTCAGTAGTAACACCAGTCTCACCAGCCACAATAATCACCGCCAGCGGTTGGCTTTCGTTTGCCGCGTGGGTTACTAGTGGAAGTCGCCGGGTACCCATCTCGAGCCGGAAATAGGCCCGGTATTCAACGAGGGGATGTCATGAAATACGCAGAAGACGGCCGAACCCGCGGGCTGAGCATGCCGCGCTCGCGAGGCGCGGTCAGCGGATTGCTCCTGGTCATTCTGGGAGCCTGGGGGGCGTTAATACCGTTTGTCGGTCCACACTTCAACTTCGCATACACGCCGGACCGAAACTGGGCATGGAGCTCGGCGCGGGGCTGGCTGGAAGTCGCGCCGGGAGCGGCCACCGCCATCGGCGGCCTGCTGCTGATCGTTGCCGGCAATCGCGTCGCCGCGATGTTGGGCGGGTGGCTGGCCGTGCTGGCCGGCGCCTGGTTCGTCGTGGGTGGCGATGTCGCCCCGCTGCTGGGAATCGGCTCCGCCGGCGACCCGATCGCAGCAACCGACCGCAAGCGCGCGGTGCTCGAGGTCACCTACTTCTCGGGCCTGGGCGCGCTGATCATCTTCGTGGGCGGTGTCGTGCTGGCACGCACCGCCGTACGCCTGGCGCGCGACGTGCAGCCGTCGGCGCCGGCGTCCTCAGGCACACCGGCCGTCGAGCCGTATCGGGATTCGGTTTACGAGCAGCCGGCCGAGGTCTCCTCGGGTGCGCTGACCAAGCCGCGCGCGTCGTCTGACCCCGAACCAAAGCGGGGATGGCGCCGCCACCGCGCAGGTGCGGGATCTGGGGGTAACGCCGCGTATTTGCGGTGGCCGCACCCGCAGCAGTAGGTCAGTACACCGAAACAGGTCGCCCAGCCCCAAAAGGGCTGGGCGACTTGCTGTTCGGCTGACCTCAGAGCAGTCCGAGCAACTCCAGGTCGGTGATGTACTTGACGATGACCGGCGCCGACACATGCGGGATGTCTTTGTCGGGGCCGATTTTCGCTTCCTGCACCGCCGCACGGAACACGTCGGTGGGTGCCATCGAGCCGTTGATCGGCTTTTCCGGCTTCTGGTAGTTGTGCAGCAGGGGCAGCAGCGAGTACTGACGCTGCCGATCCGGCAGGGCCCGCAGCGACGTCTCGAACCGCCGCAGCCACTCGGAGTAATCGGCGATGCGCTCGATCGAATACCCGGCCTCGATCAGCCAATCGATGTACTCGTCCAGCCCGATGCCGTCGTCGTACGGGTTCATCACGTGGTACGTCTGGAAGCCGGTGTCGCTGTCGGTGATTTGCGTCCCCAGCGTCGAGATCGCCGCGGCGATGAACTCGACCGGCAGGCCGTCGTAGTGCGACCGCTGCCGGTTGCCCTCGGCGTCGAGCTCGTAGAACGACCCGGGCGCGATACCGGTGGCGACCAGGCTCAGCATCAGCCGGGTGAACATGTCCGGCAGGTTGAGCTGCCCGGCGTAGGTGGTGTCGGCCAGGATCATGTCGCAGCGGAACACCGAGACGGGCAGGCCGCACAGGTCGTGCGCCTCGCGCAGCAGCACCTCGCCGGCCCACTTGCTGTTGCCGTAGCCGTTGGCGTAGCCGTCGTTGATCTCGCGGGTGGCGCTGATCTGCCGGATGTCGCCGTTCTCGACGAACTTGCCGGGTGGGATCTGGTCGCCCACGCCGATCGTCGACACGTACGTGTACGGCTTTTGCTTGGAGGTCAGCGCGATCCGGATCAGCTCCGCGGTACCCAGGGCGTTGGGCCCGAACAGCTCGCTGTACGGCAGCACGTGGTTGACCAGCGCGGCGGGGTCGACGATGACGTCGACCTCGTCGGCCAGTCGCTGCCAGGTCTGCTGGTCCAGGCCGAGGTTGGCCTCACCCTTGTCGCCCGCGATGACCTCCAGGTGGTCGGCGGCCAGCTGCTGGTAGTGCGCCAGCAGTTTGGGGTCGCCTTGAGGAGAGCCGACGCCGAAGGTCTTGTCCAGCCGGGCGCGGGCCTCTTCATCCGTGCGGGCCCGCACCAGGGCGATGACCTTGCCGTCGACCATGTCCATGCGCTCGAGCCAGTCCAGCGCCAGGTAGCGGCCCAAAAAGCCGGTCGCGCCGGTCAACAGCACCGTGCGCACCTCGGTGGCCGGCTTGGGCAGGCTCGGCGCGGCGGCCAGGGTCGCCTCGTCGAGGAACTTGTCCAGCGTGAGGTCACTGGCGTGCACCGTGGTCGCGCCGCGACCGTGCACGGCGGCGAACGTCGGCCGCTTGGAGCCCTGCCGCTCGGCCTCGATGTAGCTGGCGATGGCCGCGAGGTCGTTGGCCGGGCTGACGATGACACCCACCGGCACGTCGACATCGAAGATCTCGCGCAGCAGGTTGCCA
Organism: Mycobacterium sp. NTMscope_MAC_12; assembly: GCF_976985675.1. Classification (NCBI taxonomy): domain Bacteria; kingdom Bacillati; phylum Actinomycetota; class Actinomycetes; order Mycobacteriales; family Mycobacteriaceae; genus Mycobacterium; species Mycobacterium sp. NTMscope_MAC_12. The sequence continues at coordinate 3,458,291 of NZ_CDRJYY010000001.1, read as the reverse complement.
AAGGTCAACGCCGACAACGAGTCTCCACCAAGATCGGTGAAGTGGGAATCTGCGGACAGATCCCCGGCCGCCGCACCCAGCAGGGCGGCCGCGGCCCGGCTCACGGTCTGGGCCACCGGCGCCGCCGCGCCGCTGCGGCGCAGTTCGGCCAACTCGTTGGCCTGCCCCGCGGCCAGGTCGGCATACATCTGCTCGAGCCGTTCCCCGTAGTGCGCCTTGAGCTTCGGCCACGCCAGCTTGCGGATCCCGGTCAGCAGACCGTTTTCCAGCGTGAACGGTGTGGTCTCGATGATGAAGTCGCGCGGCACCTCGTAGGACTGCAGGCCGGTCTCTTTGGCGACCTTCTGCAGCGAGTCGGCGATCTTCGGCTTGAGCGACTCAAGATCGTTGTCCGCCAACGCTTCCTCGGTCGGCACCACCACGGCCAGCAGGTAGGGCTGGGCGCTGTTGCCGTAGACGTAGATCTGGCGGATCAGCGGGCTGTTGCCGAACACCGCCTCCAGCTTGGCCAGGGTGACGAACTCGCCCTGCGCGAGCTTGAGCACGTTGTTGCGGCGGTCGACGTACACCAGCCGGTCCGGAGCGATCTCGGCGAACACGTCACCGGTGCGGTAGTAGCCGTCGTCGTCGAACACGTTGGCGGTGGTCTCGGCCCGCTTGTAGTAGCCGGGGAACATGTTCTCGGTGCGCAGCAACAGCTCACCGCGCGGATGCGGGCGGTCGGTGCTGAAGTAGCCCAGATCCGGAACGTCGACCAGCTTGTAGTCGATGACCGGCGGACGCTGAATCTCCCCGTCGAACAACACCATTCCGGCCTCGGTGGAGCCGTAGCCGTCCATCAGGTGCATCTGCAGCAGCGACTCGGCCCACGCCTTGAGCTCCGGCGAGGTGGGTGCCGAGCCCGTCATCGCGAAGATGAACCGCCCGCCCAGCAGGTACTGCCGCTGTTCGGCCATCACCTGCGCCTCGACGGCTTCGCGGTCTGCGCCGTCGGCCAGCCGCCGCTCGACCTGGCGCTGGAATTCGCCATACAGCGTCTCCCAGATGCGGGGGACGAAGTTCATCTCGGTGGGCCGCACCAACTCGAGGTCCTCGAGCAGGGTGGACAGGTCGCTGCGGGCGGCGAAGTACGCGGTGCCGCCATTGCCCAACGTGCCGTACAGGATTCCGCGCCCCATGACGTGGCTCATCGGCATGAAGTTGAGGGTGATCGACGCGGCGCTCTCCCCGAACCAGTTCTTGCTGCCGCGCCGCCACATCTTGCCGACGTTGCTCTGCGGGTACATCGCGCCCTTGGGGGCGCCGGTGCTGCCGGAGGTGTAGATCAGCAGGGCCAGCGAGTCCTCGTCGGTCTCCTGCTCGGCGACGGGCGCCAGGCCCTTGCCGCGCGCCAGCACGTCGGCGAGCGCCTCGACGGCGACGCCGGTGTCGGCCAACCGGGCGGCGGCGCTCTCCACGGCCTCGCGCTGGTCGTCGACCTGGGGCTGGTAGTCGAACACGACGAGCCTGCCGGGCGCGTGGTCGCCGGCCAGGATCAGCTCCACGGCGTCGGCCAGCTGGTTGACGCTCGAGGCGATCAGGCTGGGCTCGGTCTCGGCGACGATCGGCTGCAGCGACGAGATCGCCGCGCTGGTCTGCAGCGGCACCGACACGGCCCCGATGGTGCCCAGCGCGATGTCGATGGTGGCGTAGTCAACGCTGTTGAAGCCGAGCACGCAGACGCGGTCGCCGGGGCGCACCGAGTCGCCGGCCCAGGCGCGGCCGAGGGCCGAAACCCGTTCGCCGAGTTCGCCGTACGTGATGGTCTCGAAGCGGGGGAGCAGCTCGGCCGAGGTCCGTCCGGTCTTGGCGTCGGTCACGAACTCCACGACGCGCTGCCCCAGTGCGGGCCGGGCGGCGTAGCCGTCGAGCACGGTCCGGATGATCTGCGGCAGCCGCAGCCCGGGCCGCTCGGTGGCGGCGGTGATCGCCGGGTCCGGCCGGGCGGCGGCGAACTGGGGGTCGGTGGCGATGAGTTCCTCGATGCGACGGTCGAGTTGTTCGTCATGAATGGCAGTCGACATAAACAGATCCCTTGCGAATGAAAGTTAGCGAGTCAATATGCGCTGTCCGCGCTGACACATAGAACGTTAGCTAAAGTAACGGTATTCCACCATGATGCGGCCTTGGGCGTGCATGTGAGATTGCCCACGGGGGCCGGGGTCCTACAGGTCGCGCAACAACCCGCTCAAGATCTCGATGCCCTCGGTCAGCAGCTCGTCGCCGATGGTCAGCGGCGGCAGCAACCGGATGATGTTGCCGAACATGCCGCAGGTCAAGACGATGACGCCGGCCGCCTGGGCGGCGACGGTCAGCTTCTGGGTCAATTCCTTGTCCGGCTCGGCGGTGCCCGACTTCACCAATTCGATCGCGATCATGGCGCCCCGGCCGCGGACGTCGCCGATCCGGTCGTCGCCGGCCTGCAGCCGCAGCAGCGGTTCGGTGATCAGGCGTTCCAGCTGCCGGGCCCGTTCGACCAGCCCGTCGCTCTCGATCGTCTCGATCGTGGCCAGCGCGGCCGCGCAGGCCAGGGGGTTTCCGCCGAACGTGCCGCCCAGGCCGCCGACGTGCGGTGCGTCCATGATCTGGGCCCGGCCGGTAATCGCCGACAGCGGCAGCCCGTCGGCGATGGCCTTGGCGGTGCAGATCAGATCGGGCTCGATGCCCTCGTGCTCGCAGGCGAACATGGCGCCCGACCGCGCGAAACCGGTCTGCACCTCGTCGGCGATGAACACCACGTCGTTCCGGCGGCACCACTCCAGCAGAGCGGGCAGGAATCCCTCGGCCGGGACGATGAACCCGCCTTCGCCCTGGATCGGCTCGATGATGAGCGCGGCCAGGTTGTCGGCGCCGATCTGGCTGTCGATGACCCTGATGGCCCGCGCGGCGGCCTTCTCCCCGTCGGTGGCCAGCTCCTTGTCGATCAGGCCGTCCCGATACGGGTAGGACAGCGGCGCCCGGTAGACCTCCGGCGCGAACGGGCCGAAGCCGGCCTTGTAGGGCATGGACTTGGCGGTCAGCGCCATCGTCAGGTTGGTGCGGCCGTGGTAGGCGTGGTTGAACGCCACCACCGCGGACTTGCGGGTGTAGGCGCGCGCCACCTTGACGGCGTTCTCGACGGCCTCGGCGCCGGAGTTGAACAGCACCGAGCGCTTCTCGCCGGAGCCCGGCGTGATCCGGTTGAGCGTCTCGGCGACGGCGACGTACGACTCGTAGGGCGTCACCATGAAGCAGGTGTGGGTGAACTCGGCGACCTGCGCGCGCACCGCGTCGACCACCCGGGGCGCCGAGTTGCCGATGGTCGTCACCGCGATGCCGGAACCGAGGTCGATGAGCCGGTTGCCGTCGACGTCCTCGATGATGCCGCCACCGGCGCGCGCCACGAAGACCGGGACGGAGACGTTGACCGCGTGCGACACCGCCGCCGCCCGGCGCTTGCTCAGTTCGAGCGAGACCGGGCCGGGGATCTCGGTGACCAGTTGGCGAGTCTGCTCAAGGCTGGCCACCACGTACTCCTCCCCGCGGCGCGCGTGTCACGCCGCGTTGAAAGCCTATCGAGCTTGCCGCCGGCGGGCACTCGTTGCACCGCGGCGGTCGGTGACGGGCCGCGGCCTGCCAGACTGGACGGGCACACTGGACCGTGACGAGGTGCGCGGCGCCCGATTCGGACCGGCACCTTTTCCTTGCATTCCCTCGAAACCCCTCGAGAATCACGAAGAAAGACGGGCGCGCCCATGGAGAGTTTGATCCTGTTTTTGCCGTTCCTGCTCATCATGGGCGGGTTCATGTACTTCGCCTCGCGGCGCCAGAAGCGCGCGATGCAGGCCACCATCGACCTACACGAGTCATTGAGCCCGGGCGACCGGGTGCACACCACCTCGGGCCTGCAGGCCACCGTCGTCGCGATCACCGACGACACCGTCGACCTCGAGATCGCCCCCGGCGTGGTGACCACCTGGATGAAGCTGGCGATCCGCGACCGGGTCCTGCCCGACGACGACGAGGATCTGGTCGACGGGGACGACTCCGCCGACGAGGGCTCGGTCGCCAAGGATTCCTGACGCCCAATACTTCGGGGGAGGACCGCTTGCGCGACGGGCTCCTCGGGGCCACGTAGGCTTTTCTAGGCTCTGTCCGGGGTAACTAACCGATTCTCGAGGAGATAGAAGGAACGTGGCATCGTCTTCGGCGCCGGTGCACCCTGCCCGCTACCTGTCGGTCTTCTTGTTGTTGCTCGTCGGCGTCTACCTGCTGGTGTTCCTCACCGGCGACAAGCGGGCCGCGCCCAAGCTCGGGATCGACCTGCAGGGCGGCACCCGCGTCACGCTGACCGCGCGCACCCCGGACGGTTCGCGCCCCAGCCGCGAGGCGCTGGCGCAGGCGCAGCAGATCATCGGCGCCCGGGTCAACGGACTCGGCGTCTCCGGGTCGGAGGTCGTCGTCGACGGCGACAACCTGATCATCACGGTCCCCGGGACAGACGGCAACGAGGCCCGCAACCTGGGCCAGACGGCCCGGCTGTACATCCGTCCGGTGCTCAACTCGATGCCGGCCCAAAGCGCCGAGCCCAAGCCCGCGCCGCGCCAGCCGGCCCCCGGCCAGCCGGCGCCGGGCGGCCAACCGGCACCCGGTCAGCCCGCGCCCGGGGAACCGGAGCAACCGGCTCCACCCCCTGCGGGACAGCCCGCGCCGGGCAGCAAGCCGGGCGCTCAGCCCCGGCCCTACCCGCAGGACCCGCCGCCGTCGCCCAGCCCCGCGCCTCCCGCGCCCGCCCCGGGCGCCCCGGCGCCCGCTCCGGCCCCGGCCGGGGAGGCGCCCCCGCCCGCCGAGGCGCCCGCGCCACCGGATCCGCGCAAGGACCTCGCCGACCGCATCGCCGATGAGAAGAAGTGGCGCCAGAGCACCCGGCAGGGCATTCAGTTCCTGGCGCTGCAGTTCCAGGCGACGCGCTGCGACAAAGAAGACATCCTGGCCGGCAACGACGACCCCGCCCAGCCATTGATCACCTGCTCGACCGATCACAAGGTGGCCTACCTGCTGGGCCCGTCGATCATCAGCGGTGACCAGATCCAGGACGCCACCTCGAGCCAGAACCAGCGCGGGATCGGCTACGTCGTCGACCTTCAGTTCAAGTCCGCCGCGGCGAACACCTGGGCGGACTTCACCGCCGCCCATATCGGCACCCAGACCGCGTTCACGCTGGACTCACAGGTCGTCAGCGCCCCGATGATCCAGGAAGCCATCCCCGGCGGCCGCACCCAGATCAGCGGTGGCGACCCGCCGTTCACCGCGGCAACCGCCAAGCAGCTGGCCAACGTCCTGAAATACGGTTCGCTGCCGCTGTCGTTCGAAGCCTCGGAGGCCCAAACCGTCTCGGCGACACTGGGTTTGACCTCGCTGCGCGCGGGGCTGATCGCCGGCGCGATCGGGCTGGTCCTGGTGCTGCTGTACTCGCTGCTCTACTACCGGGTGCTGGGACTGCTCACGGCGCTGTCGCTGGGCGCTTCGGGCGCAATGGTTTTCGCGATCCTGGTGATTCTGGGCCGTCAGATCAACTACACCCTCGACCTGGCGGGCATCGCGGGTCTGATCATCGGTATCGGTACCACCGCCGACTCGTTCGTCGTATTCTTCGAACGCATCAAAGACGAGATCCGCGAAGGGCGTTCGTTCCGGTCGGCGGTGCCCCGAGGCTGGTCGCGGGCGCGTAAGACGATCGTCTCCGGTAACGCGGTCACCTTCCTGGCCGCCGCGGTGCTGTACGCGCTGGCGATCGGTCAGGTGAAGGGCTTCGCATTCACGTTGGGCCTCACCACGATCCTCGACCTGGTGGTGGTGTTCCTGGTGACCTGGCCGCTGGTCTACCTGGCCTCCAAGTCACCGACGTTGGCGAAACCCGCATACAACGGCTTGGGCGCCATTCAGCAGGTCGCCCGCGAACGCCGGGGTTCGTCGCAGGTCAAGACGGGACGGGGATAGCGTGATGGCCTCCAAAGACGCGACCGAGATCACCGAAACCTCGGAGGGCACAACCGAATTGACCGACAGCACCGCCGGCACGGCCGGGGCGCCGCACCACAGCTTCCTGTCGCGCCTCTACACCGGCACCGGTGCGTTCGAGGTGGTCGGACGGCGGCGGTTGTGGTTCGGCATCAGCGGCGCGATCGTCGCGATCGCGCTCCTGTCCATCGTGTTGCGGGGCTTCAGCTTCGGCATCGACTTCAACGGCGGTACGACGGTGTCGATGCCCGCCAACGGGGCGAACGGCGTGGTGCGCACCTCCCAAGTCCAGGAGGTGTTCCACAAGACCCTCGGCAACGACGCGGAATCGGTCGTCGTCGTCGGCAACGGCGCCGCAGCGACCGTGCAGATTCGCTCCGAGACGCTGTCCAACGACCAGACGACCAAGCTGCGCAACGCGCTGTTCGACGCGTTCGGGCCCAAAGGCCCCGACGGCAAACCCAGCAAGCAGGCCATCAGCGACTCGGCGGTCTCCGAGACCTGGGGCGACCAGATCACCATGAAGGCGCTGTTCGCCCTCGTGGTGTTCCTGGCGCTGGTCGGCGTGTACATCACGGTCCGCTACGAGCGGTACATGACACTGGCCGCGATCGCGGCGATGTTCTTCGACCTGGCCGTGACGGCCGGCGTGTACTCGCTGGTGGGTTTCGAGGTCACCCCGGCCACCGTCATCGGCCTGCTGACGATCCTCGGTTTCTCCCTCTACGACACCGTCATCGTGTTCGACAAGGTCGAGGAGAACACCCACGGCTTCCAGCACAAACCCAAGCGCACCTTCGCCGAAGAGGCCAACCTGGCGATCAACCAGACGTTCATGCGCTCCATCAACACCAGCCTCATCGGGGTGCTGCCGGTGCTGGCGCTGATGGTGGTGGCGGTGTGGCTGCTGGGCGTCGGCACCCTGAAGGACCTGGCGCTGGTGCAGCTGATCGGCATCATCGTCGGCACCTACTCCTCGATCTTCTTCGCCACGCCGCTGCTGGTCAGCATGCGCGAACGCACCGAGCTGGTGCGCACCCACACCCGCCGCGTCCTGCGTCGGCGGGCCGGCGGGTCGCGCGCGGGCGCCGAGAACGCCCCGGACGTGAACGACGCCGACGAGACCGCCGAGGACGCCAAAGCGACCGCCGGCGAATCGGCGTCGAAGCCGACCCAGCCGTCCAAGCCCGCGCCGAGCAAGCCCGCGCCGGGTGCCCGTCCCGTGCGGCCGACCGGGACCCGCCGTCCCACCGGCAAGCGGAACGTCGGCCGGCGGTAGACGCGATGGCCACCAGGTACCGGGGAACTGGGGCCGATCGTGGCGTGCTAACCGGCCGGCGGAGCATCGCGCTGTGGATCAGCGCCGGGCTGGCGGTGGTGCTGGCCGCGGCTTTCGTGGTGACCGCGTGCGCCGGTAGCGCCGCCTCCGAGGTCGATTACGTGGTCGACGGCCCGCTGAGCACCTACAACACCAACACCGTCGTCGGCGCCGCCTCGGCCGGAGCGCAGGCTTTCGCCCGCACGCTCACCGGGTTCAGCTACCACGGCCCGGGCGGGCAGATCGTCGCCGACCGCGACTTCGGCACGGTGTCGGTGGTCGGCGGCACGCCGCTGGTGCTGGACTATCAGATCGCCGACAACGCCGTCTACTCCGACGGCAAGCCGTTGACCTGTGACGACATCGTGCTCGCGTGGGCGGCCCAGTCCGGCCGCTTCCCGGAATTCACTGCGGCCACCCAGGGCGGTTATATCGACATCGCCAACGTCGAGTGCATCCCCGGGCAAAAGAAGGCGCGGGTGTCGTTCGTCCCGGACCGCGGCGTCGTCGACTACAACGAGCTGTTCACCGCGACCTCGCTGATGCCGTCGCACGTCATCGCCGACCAGCTCAACGTCGACGTGACCGCGGCGCTGCTCAGCCACAACGCGCCGCTGGTGCAACAGATCGCGAAGCTGTGGAACACCACCTGGGACCTCAAACCGGGTGTCGACCTCAAGCGCTTCCCGTCGTCGGGGCCCTACAAAATCGGATCCATCTTGGAGGGCGGGGCGGTGGTGCTCGTCGCCAACGACCGGTGGTGGGGGCCCAGGGCCGTCACCAAGCGGATCACGGTGTGGCCGCAGGGGCCCGACATCCAGGACCGGGTCAACAACCGCACCGTCGACGTCGTCGACGTCGCCGCGGGTTCCTCGGGAACGCTGGCCACGCCGGACAACTACGAGCGCTCCGATGCGCCGTCGGACGGCATCGAGCAGCTGATCTTCGCGCCGCAGGGCCCGCTGTCGGCGCCCAAGGCGCGCCGGGCCGTCGCGCTGTGCACGCCGCGCGACGCGCTGGCCCACGACGCGGGGACACCGATCGCCAATTCACGCCTGAGCCCGGCCCGCGATGACGCCGTCACCGCCGCCGACGGGGCCGCCGAGGCCGGCCCGTTCGGCAAGGCGGATCCGGTCGCCGCGCGCAACGCACTGGGCGGTGCGCCGCTGGCGGTGCGGATCGGCTACCAGGGGCCCAACGCGCGGCTCGCGGTCAATGTCGGCGTCGTCACCAAATCGTGCGCCGCGGCCGGGATCACGGTCACCGGCGTCACCCTGGACACCTCGGGCCCGCAGGCGCTGAGGGACGGCAAGATCGACGCGCTGCTGGCCAGCACGGGCGGCGCCACCGGCAGCGGTTCGACAGGCTCCTCGGCGCTGGACGCCTACGCCCTGCACACCGGCAACGGCAACAACCTGTCCGGATACACCAATCCGCAGGTCGACAGCGCGATCGGGGCGCTGGCGGTGTCGGCCGACGCCGCCGAGCGGGTCCGGCTGCTGGCCGAAACCGCGCCCATACTGTGGGGCGACATGCCCACCCTGCCCCTGTACCGGCAGCAGCGCACGTTGCTGATGTCGAAGAAGATGTACGCGGTGAGCAACAATCCGACCCGGTGGGGCGTGGGCTGGAACATGGACCGATGGGCCCTGGTGCAGTGAGGTTGCCGTGACGAATGTCGGCGGGCGGACGCCCGTGGCGGAGCTCATCGCGTCGCTGACGCGCAAGGTGGCTGACTTCCCCAAGCCGGGGATCCAGTTCAAGGACCTCACCCCGGTGTTCGCCGATGCGACGGCGATGACGGCGATCACCGGTGCGGTGGCCGAGCTCGCGTCGGGCGCCGATCTGGTGGCCGGCATCGAGGCCCGGGGATTTCTGGTGGCCGCGGCCGTCGCCGACCGGCTGCACACGGGCGTGCTGGCCATCCGCAAGGCCGGGAAACTGCCGCCGCCGGTGCACGCCGAGCGGTACGACCTGGAATACGGCACCGCGACGTTGGAGATCCCCGGCGAGGGCATCGACCTGCGCGGACGCGACATCGTGATCGTCGACGACGTGCTGGCCACCGGCGGCACCCTGGCCGCCTCGGCCCGGCTGCTCGGGCGCGCCGGGGCGAACGTGGTGGCGGCGGTGGTGCTGTTCGAACTCGGCGGGCTGGGCGGCCGGGATGCCGTCGCGCCATTGCCGGTGCACAGCCTGACTTGCGAGTAGCGCTCGCCGCCCGGCGACGATGCGCGCCGCGACGGGGGTTCCTCCCAGCCGCGGAGCGGCGCGAGAAGGAGCCGGGCTGTTGATTCGGGAGGACGTATCCTCGAATTCGGAGGTGACCACACGTGGCGGATGACAACAGCGCGGCGCAAGCGCTCGACGCGCCCACCAACGTCACGGAGTCGCCAGCCATCACGCAGCCGATGGAGGCCCCGGAGCCGCCGACGGAATCCCTGAAGACGTCCAGCAGCGCGTCGCGGCGGGTCCGGGCGCGGCTGGCCCGGCGGATGACCGCGCAGCGCAGCACGCTCAACCCGGTGCTCGAACCGCTGGTGGCGGTGCACCGGGAGATCTACCCGAAGGCGAACGTGTCGCTGCTGCAGCGCGCCTTCGAGGTCGCCGACCAGCGTCACGCCACCCAGCTGCGGCACTCCGGCGACCCTTACATCACCCACCCGCTGGCCGTGGCCACCATCCTGGCCGAATTGGGCATGGACACCACCACTTTGGTGGCCGCCCTGTTGCACGACACGGTCGAGGACACCGGCTACACCCTGGACGCCTTGAGCGAGGAGTTCGGGGAAGAGGTGGGCCATCTCGTCGACGGCGTGACGAAGTTGGATCGGGTGGTGCTGGGCAGCGCCGCCGAGGGCGAGACGATCCGCAAGATGATCACCGCGATGGCGCGCGATCCCCGCGTGTTGGTGATCAAGGTCGCCGACCGGCTGCACAACATGCGCACCATGCGGTTCCTGCCGCCGGAGAAGCAGGCCCGCAAGGCCCGCGAGACGTTGGAAGTCATTGCGCCCCTGGCGCATCGGCTGGGTATGGCCAGCGTCAAGTGGGAATTGGAAGACCTGTCGTTCGCGATCCTGCATCCCAAGAAGTACGAGGAGATCGTTCGTCTGGTCGCGGGGCGCGCGCCGTCGCGGGACACCTACCTGGCGAAGGTCCGCGCCGAGATCGTCAGCACGTTGGGCGCGTCGAAGATCAAGGCGACGGTGGAGGGCCGCCCCAAGCACTACTGGTCGATCTACCAGAAGATGATCGTCAAGGGTCGAGACTTCGACGACATCCACGACCTGGTCGGCATCCGCATCCTGTGCGACGAGATCCGGGACTGCTATGCCGCTGTGGGCGTGGTGCATTCGCTGTGGCAGCCGATGGCCGGCCGGTTCAAGGATTACATCGCCCAGCCCCGGTACGGCGTCTACCAGTCGCTGCACACCACGGTCGTCGGGCCCGAGGGCAAGCCGCTGGAGGTGCAGATCCGCACCCGCGACATGCACCGCACCGCCGAATACGGCATCGCCGCGCACTGGCGCTACAAGGAGGCCAAGGGCCGCAACGGTGTTCCGCATCCGCACGCCGCCGCCGAGATCGACGACATGGCGTGGATGCGCCAGCTGCTCGACTGGCAACGGGAGGCCGCCGACCCCGGCGAATTCCTCGAGTCGTTGCGGTATGACCTTGCGGTACAAGAGATTTTCGTCTTCACCCCCAAGGGCGACGTCATCACCCTGCCGACCGGCTCGACGCCGGTGGACTTCGCCTACGCCGTGCACACCGAGGTGGGGCACCGCTGCATCGGCGCCCGGGTCAACGGGCGCCTGGTGGCGCTGGAACGCAAGCTCGAAAACGGCGAAGTCGTCGAGGTTTTCACCTCGAAGGCGGCCAACGCGGGGCCGTCGCGGGACTGGCAGCAGTTCGTGGTGTCACCGCGCGCCAAGGCCAAGATCCGGCAGTGGTTCGCCAAGGAGCGCCGCGAGGAGGCGCTGGAGGCCGGCAAGGACGCCATGGCCCGCGAGGTGCGTCGCGGCGGACTTCCGTTGCAGCGCTTGGTCAATGGCGAAACCCTGTCCGCGGTGGCGCGCGAGCTGCACTACCTCGACGTGTCCGCCCTCTACACCGCGATCGGTGAGGGGCACGTGTCGGCTCGGCACGTCGTGCAGCGGCTGCTGGCCGAAATCGGCGGCATCGACCAGGCCGAAGAGGACCTCGCCGAACGGTCCACCCCCACGACCATGCTGCGGCGCCCCCGCAGCAGCGACGACGTCGGGGTGTCGGTCCCCGGCGCGCCGGGCGTGCTGACCAAGCTGGCGAAGTGCTGCACGCCGGTGCCCGGCGACCAGATCATGGGGTTCGTCACCCGCGGCGGCGGTGTCAGCGTGCACCGCACCGACTGCACCAACGCCGCCTCGCTGCAGCAGCAGTCCGAGCGCATCATCGAGGTGCATTGGGCGCCGTCACCGTCGTCGGTGTTCCTGGTGGCCATTCAGGTCGAGGCGCTCGACCGGCACCGCTTGCTGTCGGACGTCACGCGCGTGTTGGCCGACGAGAAGGTCAACATCCTGTCCGCGTCGGTGACCACGTCCGGTGATCGAGTTGCCATCAGCCGGTTCACCTTTGAGATGGGTGACCCCAAGCACCTCGGCCATCTCCTCAACGTGGTGCGCAACGTCGAGGGCGTCTACGACGTCTACCGCGTGACGTCCGCGGCCTGAGCTCTTCCGGTCCTAGATGGGATTCAGTCGAGCAGCACCGAGGTGATGGTGACCTCGCTGGCGGGTGCCCCGTCCTCGCCGCCGCCGGCGACGCCGGCCTTGGCGATCTTGTCCAGGGTGGCCAGCCCGTCGGGCTGGATGGTGCCGAACACGGTGTACTGCGGCGGCAGCTGGGAGTCCTTGTACACCATGAAGAATTGGCTGCCGTTGGTGCCGGGCCCGGCGTTGGCCATGGCCAGGGTGCCGCGCGGGTAGAGGACGGGCTGCTGCGCCTTGGGGTCATTCGGCGGGTACTGGTCGGTCGGGTACTCGTTGGCGAATTGGTAGCCCGGGCCGCCGGTGCCCTCGCCCTTGGGGTCGCCGCACTGCAAGACGCCCAGCCCCGGCGAGGTCGTCAGCCGGTGGCACTTGGTGTTGTCGAAGTACTTCTGGCCGACCAGGCTCGCGAAACTGTTGACCGTGCAAGGTGATTCGTTGTTGGCCAGCATCAGGCCGATGTGGCCCTGGTTGGTCACCATGCTCACGCTCACCTGCGCCGGATCGGTCGGCACCTTGCCGGTCCGCGGCGGCTTGACCTGCTTGGCCGCCGGCTCGGGCGATGCGGGGTACTGACAGTTGGCGCCCACCTCGGCCGACGGCTTGAACGCCGGCAACGGCGGGGCGGACGGCGCCGGCCCGGCGGGCGTCGTGGACTCCGGCGAACTGCTGCTGGTGGTCGTCGACGCCGCGGTGTTGCTCTTGTGTTCGTGCTTGGTGTTGACGATCGTCAGGACCACCGCCACGACCACGGCGACGGCCACGATCGAGCCGGCAGCGATCAGCACGATCCGGCGCGTCTTGGCTTGCTTCGCGCGCCGCTCCAGCTGGCGTTCGAGCTTGCGCTTGGCGTTGGCACGTCGTTGTTCGTTGGTCGGCACGGCCGCTATGCCTCCATGCTTGGTGAAGTCGGAGCCTCTGAAACCCGTGAGGTGGCCAGCTCAGGCTAATGTGGGCGCCGCGACTCGTGTCAAGTGGGCCCCATGGGAAAATGGGAACCGTGTTGATCACCGGATTTCCCGCCGGCATGTTGCAGTGCAACTGCTACGTGCTGGCCGAGCGGCGGGGAACGGACGCCGTCATCGTGGATCCGGGTCAGCGGGCGATGGCCCCGCTGCGGCGCATCCTGGACGAGAACCGGCTGACGCCCGCCGCCGTGCTGCTGACCCACGGGCACATCGACCACATGTGGTCGGCGCAGAAGGTCTCCGATACCTACGGTTGCCCGACCTACATCCATCCCGAGGACAGGTTCATGCTCAAAGACCCGATCTACGGCCTGGGCCCGCGCCTGGCGCAGCTGGTGGCGGGCGCGTTCTGGCGGGAGCCCAAGCAGGTCGTCGAGCTCGACCGCGACGGCGACAAGCTCGACCTGGGCAGCGTGACGGTCAACGTCGACCACACCCCCGGGCACACCCGCGGATCGGTGGTGTTCCGAGTGACGGGGGACAAGGATGTCGTGTTCACCGGTGACACCCTGTTCGAGCGTTCGGTGGGGCGCACCGACCTGTTCGGCGGCAGCGGCCGCGACTTGCTGACCTCGATCGTCGACAAGCTCCTGGTGCTCGACGACGCGACGGTGGTGCTGCCCGGGCACGGCAGCTCCACCACCATCGGCGCCGAGCGGCGCCTCAACCCCTTCCTCGAAGGCCTGTAGCCCGTGGCGGAATTTTCAGCGCCCAAGGGCGTGCCCGACTACGTCCCGCCGGACTCGGCGCAGTTCGTGGCGGTGCGCGACGGACTGCTCGGCGCCGCCCGCCGCGCCGGTTACGGCGATATCGAGCTGCCCATTTTCGAGGACACCGCCCTGTTCGCCCGCGGCGTCGGCGAATCCACCGACGTGGTGTCCAAGGAGATGTACACGTTCGCCGACCGCGGCGACCGCTCGGTGACGCTGCGGCCCGAGGGGACCGCCGGCGTGGTGCGCGCGGTCATCGAACACGGCCTGGACCGCGGCGCGTTGCCGGTCAAACTCTGTTATGCGGGACCGTTTTTCCGCTACGAACGCCCGCAGGCCGGCCGTTATCGCCAGCTGCAACAGGTCGGCGTGGAGGCGATCGGCGTGGACGATCCGGCCCTCGACGCCGAGGTCATCGCCGTCGCCGACGCGGGATTCCGTTCGCTCGGGCTCGACGGGTTCCGGCTCGAGATCACCTCGCTGGGAGACGACAGCTGCCGACCGGCGTATCGAGAACTGTTGCAGGAGTTCCTGTTTGGCCTCCCGCTTGACGAGGAGACGCGCCGGCGCGCCGAGATCAACCCGTTGCGGGTGCTCGACGACAAACGCCCGCAGGTGAAAGCCATGACGGCCGATGCGCCGGTGCTGCTCGATCACCTGTCCGATGCGGCCAAGCAGCACTTCGACACTGTGCTGGCACACCTGGATGCGCTCTCGGTGCCCTACGTCATCAACCCGCGCATGGTGCGCGGGCTGGACTACTACACCAAGACCACCTTCGAGTTCGTGCACGACGGGCTGGGCGCGCAATCCGGCATCGGGGGCGGCGGCCGTTACGACGGCCTGATGCGCGAGCTCGGCGGACAAGACCTGTCCGGCATCGGGTTTGGGCTCGGCGTGGACCGGACGCTGTTGGCGCTGCGGGCCGAGGGCAAGAGCGTGGGGTCGGCGGCGCGCTGCGAGGTCTTCGGCGTGCCGTTGAGCGAGCAGGCCAAGCTGCGGTTGGCGGTGGTGGCCGGTCAGCTGCGTGCCGCCGGGGTGCGCGTCGACCTGGCCTACGGCGACCGCGGGCTCAAGGGCGCGATGCGCGCGGCCGACCGGTCGGGCGCCCGGGTCGCCCTGGTGCTGGGCGACCGCGATATCGAGGCCGGCACCGTCGGGGTGAAGGACCTCGGGACGGGGGAGCAGTCAGCCGTCGCTTCGGAGTCCGTTGTCGCCGACGTGCTTGCGCGACTGGGTCGGTAGCCCGTTTCGGGGCTCGACGGCCGCGCCTGATTTTGTCGGACCCGCGTGGCATACTCGAACACATGTTCGATGAGGCGCGGCTCCGGCGGGGTGAGGTGATCGCCGAGTTTGATGAGCTGATCGAGCGGTGTTATCCGTCGTCGACCCGGGAGTCGGCGGCGCTGCTGGAGTGGATCGGTGTGGCGGGGCGGGTGGAGAATCGGGCGGCCGCGGCGCAGTTGGTGGCGATCGGGGAGTTGTTTGCCTATCGGCTCTCGCGCTGTGCGGAGACCGAGGGCTGGGCGGTGGATACCGAGGCGGCGGTGGCCGCGGAGGTGGGCGCGCAGTTGCGGATCGGCCAGGGCCTGGCGGCGAGTCGGGTGCGTTATGCGCGGGTGATGCGGGAGCGGTTGCCGAAGGTGGGGGCGGTGTTTGCCGCCGGGGATATCGATTACCGGATGTTTCAGACGATCGTGTTCCGCACCGATCTGATCACCGACCCCGAGGTGCTGGGGGCGGTGGACGCGGCGTTGGCGGGCTGTGTGGGTCGGTGGCCGTCGTTGAGTCAGGGCCGGCTGGCCGCGGCGGTCGACAAGGTGGTCGCGCGTGCGGACGTCGATGCGGTGCGCCGGCGCCAGGAGCGTGCGGCCGGCCGCGAGGTGTGGATGGCCGACATGGGCGACGGGCTGGCGCATGTGGAAGCCACCCTGTACGCCGCGGACGCCCATGCCCTGGACAAACGGTTGGATGGGTTGGCGGCCACGGTGTGTGTACATGACCCGCGCACCCGTGAGCAGCGCCGTGCTGATGCGTTGGGGGCGTTGGCCGCCGACGCCGATCGGTTGGGGTGTCGCTGCGGTCGCCCGGATTGCGCGGCCGGGGGACGGGCCGCGGGCCCGGTGGTGATCCATGTGATCGGCGAGCAGGCCACCCTGGCCGGCACCGGCGCAACCCAGGGGTGCGAGGTGGGTGGCGAGGGATTGATCCCATCCGAGGTGGTTGCGGAGTTGGCGGCCTCGGCCCGGCTGGTGCCGCTGACCCATCCCGGCGACGCCGCCCCGGAGCCGGGGTATGTGCCCTCGAAGGCGTTGGCCGATTTCGTGCGGTGTCGGGATCTGACCTGTCGCTGGCCCGGCTGTGATCGCCCGGCCACCGCCTGCGATGTGGACCATACGATCCCGTACGCCGAAGGCGGTCCCACCCACGCGTCGAAGCTGAGATAATGTTAAACTACCCTCATGTCACGCCGGAAAGCCACTGCTCAGCGAGTTGGTGTTCAGTCGGCCGCGGTCTACGCACGTATCTCTGCTGACGTTGAGGGCGCCGGGTTAGGGGTGGCGCGCCAGTTGGAGGATTGCCGCAAGCTGGCCGCCGATCGCGGCTGGCCAGTCGGTGATGAGTACGTCGATAATGATGTGTCGGCCTTCTCTGGTAAACCGCGCCGCGAGTACGCACGGATGCTGGCCGATCTGGAGTCGGGTGCGCGCGATGCGGTGCTCGTCTACAACTTGGATCGGTTGCATCGCCGCCCGGTGGAGCTGGAAGAGTTCGTCGCGTTGTGTGAATCGGTAGGAGTGCGCGACGTGGCCACCGTGACCGCCGATATCGATCTGGGCAATGATGACGGGTTGTTCATGGCCCGGATTTTCGCCGCGTTCGCCGCCAAAGAGTCCGGACGCAAATCCGCACGCATCCGCCGCAAGATGTTGCAGAACGCCGAACAAGGACGCCCGCACGGCTCGGTGCGCCCGTTCGGGTACGAACCCGACAAGATCACCGTGCGCAGCGAGGAGGCTGCCGTGGTGCGTGAGATGGTGGACCGGTATCTGGCGGGGGCCTCGATCCGCTCATTGACCATGTGGCTCAACGATTCCGGGATCGCGCCTGCGGCATCGAAATCGTGGCGGACCTCGGCGGTGCGCCAAATCCTATGCTCGGGTCGCGTGGCGGGACTGCGCGAGCATCACGGCCAGGTGATCGGTGAGGCCGCGTGGCCAGCGATCATCAGCCCCATGCAGCGCGATCAGGTGTTAGCCCGCATGACCGCGCGGGCGCTGACCAAGACCCGCGCCCCGCGCACCTACCTGCTGTCGGGATTGCTGCGCTGCGGCCGGTGCGGCAACCGGTTGTATTCCCAAGCCCGCCATGTCAATCCCGAGAACCGGGTGCGCCGCTATGTGTGTCTGAGCGGCCCGGATCAGGGCGGCTGCGGCCGCTTGACGGTCGTGGCTCAACCCGTCGAGGACCTTCTCACGGACGCGGTGCTGACCCGGTTGGACTCTCCGGCACTGGCCGATGCACTAGTGGGGAAATCCAGCGTGGATGCCAATGTCGCAGAGTTGTCGGTTCAGCTCGACGCCGACACCGCCCGTTTGGATGAGCTGGCCGCGCTGTATGCGGACGGTGCCGTGACCGCGCGGGAGTGGATCGCCGCCCGTGACCCCATCACCGCCCGCATCGCCCAAACGCGTAAAGCGATCGCCGCGGCCACCGACACCGCAGACGTCAACGAACTCGCGGGCACCGGACACCTGCTCCGCGAGCAATGGGACAGCTTGGACATCGACCGCCAACAAGCGGTCATCAAGTCCGTGCTCGGTCACGCCGTGATCGCCCCGGGTACTCCCGGCGCACGCAGCCTCGACATCAACCGCGTCCATCCGCATTGGCGCATCTAGGTCAATCCGGTGACGAAGAGTCGGTCGCTGCCGGTTGGCTTTATCAGGGTGGGGAAGCCCATTACTTCGGTGAGGTTGAGCGCCTGGTCCGTTTCGAGTACTTCGAACCCGCACCGTTCGTAAAACGTTGGCAGGGCGGGCCGGTCAGCATGGAACTCACCGTAAAGGACGAGATATCCCGACTGGCGCGCAATGTCGGTCCCTACCCTGACTAGCCGCGATCCGATGCCCGTGCCGTGCACGGTTGGATCGACCGCTAGGACACCTAGTTTTGCGACGTGAAATAAGAACGCGGCATTCTGGCCATTGAATTGCGGTCCTCGTTGCAGCAGCGCTGGGGGCGGCCCGAGAAGCAACAGCCCCACTGTTTTTGCACCGCTTCGCGCCGACAGGACCAGAGTTCGCGCGCAGAGGCTGTCGAACATGTTGGCGTACTGGTTGATTGATCGCGCGTGCTTAATCCCCCCTCGTAGTGCGTGACTTAAGACGCCCGACTCCTTTGCCTCAGCGAGGTCTTCGCCCAGCGCACTGCCGGGCCCAATTCCAGCAAGTATTTGCCACCGTTCCAGGTCCTCAATTTCCGCGATACTGGCGTCCTGGATGCCGATCTTCTTCCTCGCCACCGATGTCACCTTTCCTTTGCGTCAAGCATGCTGGGAGTGATCGCCCGTGCCGCTTCGGCTTTGGCTGCGGATGCTAGCGGTTGCCTCCGACATGTCCGCCAAACGCATTTCGTTGAGCAGTCGCGACACGAATGCTGGTGAGCGGCCTCAGCTATCCTTGGCGCTACAGCCTGAGCGCCGCCGCGGCTGTCGGGGTGTCCACCTCGGTGACGCACCCGATGGTGGGTGTGCTTTCGTTCCCCGGCGCACCGCCACCGTGTGCCTGGGTCTGCTGAGCGGTCAAGGCCTAGCTCCGGTCGGTCGAACCACTGTTCGAACTCGGACAGCCCGCCTGCCCCATTGGAGCGGACAGTAGACGAATCGGTCAGCGCACGGAATCTGGCCTAATACAACCCTTTCCCTGGCCACAAGCGCATCCCGTTTCTGGACCTTGCGCGGGCAGTCTTCTTGAGTCTTGGCGCGCTGCATGACACCGGTATGAGGTCTACTGGTTCTCCTGAAATGGATCTTCCGGTGACCGGAGTGAAAAACTGAAGTGCCCCATAGCTTCATTGAACGCCGGCCTTGATTTGCCGGGGATTGACTATCGGGCTGTCGCCATCGTGTTTACGCTAGCCGAAGGTGGCTCCAGTTCACGACTGCAGCAAGGTGTTTGGGATTGATTCCGAGGCGTTTCGCAACGTCCTGCGTGCCTCCGTGGACCTCAACGAGGCGCTGAAATAGTGTTCCTGTCGCAGGTTTGAATTCGCCGGGCTCGGTTCGGCGCCACTTCGACATCTGGATTTGTAGGGCACGGTAGCGAGCATCGTCGATGTAGTCGAGTTCGTGTGCGCGGTAGATGATCGCGGCCACTGACATGCCCCATGAACTCTTCAACTGAATGAAGTCGGCCAACTTGGGCTTATCGATCATCGCGGCGTCGAAATCTGCACGCGGAAACAGCAGTGCACCTGCAAACTGATTCGCTTCGCTTTCCACGGAATCGTGACGACGATCGTGAAATATCAAGTGGCCGCATTCGTGTCCCAAACTGAACCGGAACCTATCGCCCGGAACTGCGGGATTGAGACCGATGACCGGTACACCATTCACCCACGCGGACAAGCCGTCTAGCCCGGGAAGGCTAGGAATCGGCACAAGACAGATCCCCGCGCGTTCGACGAGCGCGGTCAGATTGCGGATGGGCCCCGATTCCTCCTGGCCCAGCACAGCACGGATGTCGCCGGCCAGTTCCTCGATTTCATCGGGGCCGGCCCCTGGCCCATGTCGGTGCAGGAGAATATCGGGGGCCTTCGGCGTGACGTTAAGCAACTCGCCGAAGACTTCGCCGGCCAACCGGAGAAGCTCCTTGGCCCGCTTCTTTGCCGCAACCGATGTCGACGCTCGGGCCCGATGAATGGGTTCGGACATGTCAGGCAAGCTCAGTCGATCATTGCGGTAACCCAGGGCCGCGAGATCGCCTCCGAAGCTTCGGCGACCGCTTTCGATCGCTGACACCATTGGTACCGACAGGCCGAGAATCTCTGCGAGGTCGCCCTGGTTGAGCCCTTCGATGTCGCGGAATGCTCGCAGCCTGTTCACAGGCCGTCTGCCTCCCCGAAGTCCAAATCCTCGCCGAGGTCATCGAACGGATCGTTCTCGCCTTGGTCAAATTTCAAGTCGCCGCCACCGTCTGGCGGCGAATCGGCCGCGAAGGGCCAGAATCCAACGTGGTCCAATTCTCCTGCGGGTACCAGTCGCTGCCGATTGACCATCCGCTTGGTTGCACAGGCCCACAGTCGCATGCCGCCCCGTTCGAAGGTGTAGGCGAGCAGCTTGGGGTGTCCGCTACGATTCTGGCGCGGTGGTTCGAACAAGACAAGTTGTTCGGCCCCGGAAAGGGCTTCCTCAATGTCGATCGCGGCCTTGCTGCGGATCAGGTAGGAATCTCGCGTGCTCATGTCGGTGACTTGCACGCGTCCCGATTCCATGTATTCCTGGTGCAGCGCGAATTGATCCGACTGAGCAATCTGCGCCTGGGCGATTGAGCGGAATCGATGCGACTTATCCATCCGGGTGGGCGGTGAACCCCATTCCGCGGTGAAGGTCCGCGCATCGGCGGCCGCACCGACGTATGCCGCTAATAGGATCTGGGCGAAAGCATCGACCTCGTGCCGCTCTAGCTGCATGCTGTACATACTACATTGCTTGTAGAAATTTTACTGCGAATGTTGCATCGTGTCGGTGACGCGCCAGCGGCTCCATCCACCGTCAGGTGGAGTTACCGCTACTTCGCTCGGCCGGGAGACGGGCAGCGATTCGGTATGAACTTTAATCCGCTTGCATACCATCGAGTTCAACGGAGAGATCCCAGTTCGGCTGGCGTGGGTGCTCACCATTTGACGAGTTCTGGGTGGGTTGCCCATATTTGGGGTAGCGACAGTTCCCCGAAGGGGGTGACCGCGAACGGCATGGTGACCCTCGTATTGCCTGTGCCGGGATCGAAGTGTGGCGACACGATTTCCAGGCTGGAGCCGCGTCGTTGCGGTGCGGCGTACAGGGTGAACTCGTAGCCGTCATAGGAGCGGCCGACGAGCGTGTAGCCGTCTCCGACCGGGGGTAGTCCCAGGGTGGCGGTCCATCCCCACATCCGCCACAGTTGTTGCAGCCGCTCACATACCGTTGAGGCGTCCCATTCTCCGCCGGGGTAGAACACATATCCCACGGTGAAGCCCAGGTTGTTACCGTGCGTTGTCGGTTGGGCGTGGTCCATCCATTGTGACCATTCCGTGCCCACACGCGCGCGGGGTAGGTGCAGGAACACCCGCTGTTGGTCGGGCAGGTCGCGCAGTGTGTCCGCCATATATTTGATCAATTCTTCTCGAATCACCCGCCCGCTGTCGGGCGGCACGCCGTCACCATTGTGTGTCCCAATGTCCACCTCGACCTCGTTTCTTTTGCGACGGAAGTCCCAGCGTTGTGCCCGCAAAGGACAGCCCACCAATCATCAATTATGTTGCCGCACACCATCTCTATGCGCGACCTGGCCCAGGAATGCATCGTCGAATCGGTAACCGGTCGGGCCGAACTCGAACCCTCGTCCGCTGCCTTGGTCATAGCAGTACACCCCGCCGTTGCGCAGGGAGCGACAGGTGAGCATGGCGGCACCCAGCGATCCGTACGTGGCGGTTTGGCCGGCATCGAGCACCTCCATCGACAAGGGCGCACCGAGTGGCCCGTCGGCGCACACCGACTGTGGGCCCCTCGCCCGCGCGTAGCGCCACGATGGCGCCGTACCACTTGCTCTCGCACAACGGGTTAGCGCTCACGGCTTGACGGCGCAGACCGTCTGCGAGTTGGCAGCGCACCGACGGCCTCGAACCGGCCGGTGGCCTCGCACACCACACCGGCCGTGGCAAACCATGAGGATCCCGCCAGTGGGGCCGGGTTCTCCAAACGGTCACCGGTGAACTCGCGCACCTGCCCAGCCGCCTGCCACAGCGCCCATCCGGCCACCAGCACGCCCGCCGCAGTAGCTGCCAGCTTGGTCGCACCCTTGACCACGGACCCCCCCGCACCCCACCCGCTGCGCCGACCGTCGATGACCTGGGCAGCTCGCAGGGCGTCCTGCTGGCCCAAGCGTGGGGCCGCCGCTCGGCGCCGCTGCACGTACGGCGGCACCCTGCGGCCGTTGCAGTCGGTGTAGCCGCTGATCGGTACCAACCTCATGCTCGGCATCGTGCACGTGCACACCGACAACCTTCCGTGCTCCGTTAATACGCCGTCACGTGATCGAGCCCGCTGAAGCCGGCCTGGCCTTTGCTGATCAGCTAGTCACGAGGAATATCGAGTTGGCTTAGTGCAAGGCCAGCGGCTGGAGGCTGCGGTTCGTCAAATGTTGTGTCAGCCATGCTGGTCGCCCTTCCTTATTTGACGGCACAGCCGTCTCAAGTCACCGCAGAGCGACCGCACGTCAAAATAAAGACGAAAGATGCTCGAAGGTGGCAGCAAATTATGTTGATAGAGGGGTCCTAATGTCAGCGTGGCGCGAACGCGACGTGCTGGCGAAGCAGAACCCGCACCCGGGCCGGAACTAGCCGGGGCGGGCTGACGATCATCCGTCCCGCTGCCCGAGCTGCGTCTTTGCGCTCACCGAACTTGGTGACAGCGGGATCATGCATCCGCCACGGCGAAGCGCGGTACTTCGGTTGCGACGCAACGATCTCCAGCATCGTCTCGATGTCCTTCACGTCGCGGTCGGAGTGCCGCACTGTCCATGCCAGCATCTTCATCACGAACGCGGCCTCAACGTCGGGAAGCGGGACTTCGAATTCCAGATAGGTGCCGTCGGTGAGCCGCGCTGTGACCGCGACCTGGATCGGCGGTGACGCCAGCGCCAGGCGCAATCCGGGCGCCCCGTCAAAGGCCCGTTCCCCGAGGTATCGCTTGCCCGCCTTGGCCTCGGTGGGTACCAGGAGATCGACCGCCTGCCCACCGAGCTCGTATCGGTTTCCGCTGGTGTCCGTGTAGCCCAGCGCAGTGAGCTGGTCGTGCAAGTCGCCGGCGACAGCTACCTGCTCGTCAATTCCGGTATCGGCATCGGAGGTCACCCGCGGGATTCCCGGCACGTCATAGACATGACGTAGCAGCCGCACCATGTGGCCGCCGATGACGCGGTAATCCAGGTCAGCGGCTACGGTGAACACGTCGTGCAGCGCGCGCATCCCGTTGTCATCGGCCACGGCGGTGCACGCGACGATGACCGATACCGCGCCGGTCACCGGCCCGCGATCCAGTCGTCGAGTCGTTGCAGGGCGCCGTCACCAGCATCAGCACCGGCGTTCATATCCTGCAGGACAACCACCGGGTCTGCGGTGATGATGTCGGAATGCTGCACATCGGTGAGCTGGTTCCACCACGCGGCGGTCGCCCACACCGTCGAGTCGGCAGGAACACGTACGGTCAAGGTTGCTTCCTCAGCGGTGGCTTGCACCAGACCGAAGTCGGTGAGGTCGATCAGCTCCTGGGCGTAGACCAGGCCGTGTCTCGGCACCCGCCACGGCGCCAGCACGTCGGCGGCGACCTCACCGCCGGCGATCACCGGCACGGTCAGCTCTGCGCCGAGCCGGATCGCGCTGCGGACCTGGTCGGTGACGGGGTCCATCCCGTACCAGTAGGTCTCAACGACTCCGTCATCGGCTGGCACTGACGCCAGCTCGACGAGCGACTCCCGACGAGCGTCGGGCGCCATGGGGGTATCTGGCAGCGGCTCCTTCTCGACCATCTTCGATACCGCCTGCTGGCTGACGGCGATGGCCGCGGCGAGGTCGCTTTGGCGCAGGTGCTCGCGGGTGAGCACGCAGACCCGCTCGGCCGCGCGCCGCCGCCAGCTACGTTCGCCTGCGCCTCGGTGTGGGCGCGCCCCCACGGGGGCACGATAGGTCGTCCCGGAGAGCACCAGTTCGCCGGTGCTGGCGACGCTGAGGTCCACGTTAGTGTCGGCCAGCAGAGCTGAACGTGCCTCCTCGGATATGGTTTCGCAGATGAGGAAGATCCGGTGGCCGGGGCGGCGATCGCGGCCCAGCACGGATGCTGGTGACGACACTCGGTCGGCCAGGACGAGTTCGGCGGTGACCGCGTGGTTGCCATCGCGGTAGGTGATGCTGCGGGCATCGCCTGTGACCACCGGCACTCCGGCTTCGACCAGGCGTGCAGGCACCGACGTAGGACGCATTTCTTTACTCTAACACCGAGGGAAAGTCAAACAACTATATTTGCGGATGGGGGCACACAGTTGTTTGACTGGTACTGCGGAAGGCGGGTATAATTGGGTTCCCCGACGATGGCTGCGCTGCTTCGTCTACGCGCCGGGTCTTTCTAGTCCATCAGGCCGGGTCTTTCTAGTCCATCAGGTAGACCATCTCGGGTCTTGGCTTCGGTGTCGTATCCAGCGACCTTGGCATGTGGCGCTCGTGCACCACGAGCGCCCGTCGCGGTGGCAAAACTGGGGCGTCGGGTCGGGTATCGGGGTGGTAGCTCATCGCACACTGTCCCGGGCGACCCGGATAACTGGCCAGTGCGCATCGCGTAGTGAACCGGTCGCTGAATCACGGCTGTCCTGTTGCCTGGTCGCAGTCGAGTGTGTGTTGGCTGACGCTTGGCGTCAAGGCTCAACCCCTGGTTGACCGCCGGCGGCACGGCCTTGACATCAACTGTCAGCCAACGGATTGCGCTGATATGGCCAGGCAAGGAACAACTCGAACGTTGATACTCTTTCGTGGCCAGCACCCGGATGTGTCGGCTGTGAGCTCAGCGCAGCAAAGTGGCGATGTCGGCAAGGATGGCGGGGTTGGCGATGGTGACTGCGAGTTGTTGGCGCTCACAGGATTTGATCAGCCAGGCGGTGAATTCTTCACGGCTATAGGGTTTCTCACTCCGCTGGCTCGCGGCGTGCGCCGGGAAGCTAGCCATCGGGCACCTCGACAGGAAAGCCGCTGCGCTGCGGTTGTTGTGCCTCGCGCGCGGTATGACGCTGTTGAATGCGCCGTAGTGAGGCACTGATGATCAAGGTCCGCTCACCGAGGCTGGCATGGCCGGCGCGGTCAAACTCCCACCCCACCAGATCCTCATTATCAACGGGGCTAGCGGAATCGTCACTCGATCCTGAACCAAATTGGCGTGCAGTGCTTTTCGAGTGTTGTTCGCGAGTCCAGGTAGCGCGGCGTTCACGTAGGGAGGTCATCGTGGTGGAGTAACGGCGGGATTTGCTGGTGATGTGGCCGCGGAACCCGAGGGTGTGCAACCAGCGTCTGATGCCGCTTAGCCCTTGGTCGGCGAGCTCGCTGATAGTGGTCAGGATGGCGCGCACATGCTCAGACACATCCAAGTCCGGGATCGCCTCGGTTGAGAGACGGCGTGCGTTGATCCCCAGGTCGGCCACTGATTTAGTGACGTATTTGGCGAGATAGCGCGCCACCTGTCTGCCGGATAGCGATCGGCCGGTAGGTGGATTCTGTTCTGTTGGGGCACTCGTCACCGGCTCACAGGATGCGCTGATGGGCTGGGTGTCGAGCTGTGTGCCGAAAATGATCGTCCGCACGGCGCTGTCGGCGGTTGGGTCCTGGATGGTGAGCGTCACGGCGCGGGCGGCGTACTGAATGATGCTGGCGAGGTCTGTTGCGCTAATCGGTGATTCCCACTCGGTCTGATCGGGATCGTCGTGGGGGTCAAGGCGAATCAGAGCGTGGATGTGCGGGATGGCGCGGGCCTGCAGTTCGACGATTTTGATGAAGCTGACCCGCACCGTATCCAGGTCGCATGTGGCGGCTTTCAGTTCTTTGCGTAGCGCGCGTCGCAGGGCGATGGTGAAGCGGCGCCATAGTTCGGGAAGGTGCCAGGTGAACAGCACGTGCCCGGCATAGTCGTAGCACTCTCGGCAGAGTGGCTGGCCGACGTGTGGATCATCATGGTCGTGGGTGGTGCTGCACCATAAGGGCTTTCCGTGCGGGCAGCGGCGGTATCCACCAATCCGACGGTGGCCGCGGCATACCTGCTGGTCCTTGTCCCTTGACTTCGTGGTGGTGTGGACAGCCCCGTAGCTGGGGGCGGTGAGGGTGACAAATACTTGCGGGCGGTGCGCCACCGCGGCGGGCATGTCGTGGTGGCCGCCTGCGGCGCCGGCGTGTACGAGTTGCCAGGTGTCGCGGGCGTAGAGGTCTGAGCATGAGGGGCAGATGTGGGCGCGTCGGTTGTTGCACCGTGTCCATACCACTCGATCCCGACCGTATTCATCGGTGCTGACCAGTTGAATGGGGTGGGCGCAGAAGCCGACGGATTCTGCTCGTTGCCACCATGTTTCATATCCGAATGAGGAGGCGCGGCGCACCATCTGATCCACCACAGCAGCGGTGTCGATCGAATCAGGAACGCCGGGCAACACCATGGCACCCTTTGGTGTGATGGCCATCGTCACGGACGATCCCCACCCAAGTCGGGACTGCTGGCATTGCGTGGCGTGTCACCGCCGTACCGGCGAACTGGTGCGCTGAACCGCGCAGCGAGGGTGGTGATGTCGTGGTCGGTGACATGGAAGGCTCGCACCCGTTGCGGTTGGGCGCTGCCGTCGATAAGCACATAGCCCACACCCGGCGTCGCATCGGAGATACGGTCACATTCAGCGCCGGCGTCGCGTGCGCCCTGGCCGAGGACCATGGTGGTTTGGGTGGCTTCGGTCAGCCGCAACCCGATGCGCACAGTGAAGAGTTGCCGCACGGGCAGTGTCTCTTTGGCCGGATCTTGCACCGCGGCCACCACACTAATCCCCACGGCCCGGCCCTGGGAGAGCAGCAGACCGAGAAGTTGTTCGATTTCGGCGCGGATTTTGCGGTCGGTGACGTAGGCGGTGAGCGCGGCAATCTCATCAATGACCACGACGAATAGCGGTTCGGATGGTGTGGGGGTGTGTAGACGGGTCTTGCCGCGCAGCCGGTTTGCTCTGGCGTGCATCACCTCCACCAGTTGGCGCAACAGGCGCAGGGTGGTGTCGGTGGCGTCGTGGGTGAACACCGTGAACAGCGGTGCCCCGGCGCCCAGTTCCATGCCCCCTTTAGGGTCGATCACGCATAGCCGCACGAGCCCGGTTTTCACGGTGGGGGCAATCCCGGCGATCAGTGACCACAACACGCTGCCTTTGCCGGCCCCGGTGGCCCCAGCTGTCAGCACGTGATGGCCCAACAGGGGCAGGTACCACCAGTGGCGAGTTTCGGTGATCCCGACCGGCACCGCCCGTAAATCCACTGAGGTTGTCGAAGTGGCTATGGGCAGGTCGACGTGGTCAGCCAGCACGTCGCCGCGCATGAGGGTGATGCGGAGCTCTCCAGGTGCGGTCGAACGGATAGTGATCCGGTCGGCGCGCCAGGCGGCGGCCAGTGCGTCGGCTTGTTTGTGCCAATCAATCAGGGATTGCCCGGTGACCATCCGCAGCGTCAGAACGTCGGTGGTCTTGCCGATGTGTACCGACTGCAGGGTTGGCACGAGGGTGCATTCACCTAGGCGGGCAGTCAGTCCGTGCAAGATGCACACCGATTCCCAGGTGCGGGTGTAGCGCGACCAGGTCAGCCAGCGGTGCCGCACCGGTTCGGTCACCCAGGCATGAAATGACCGCGGGTCAAGCCATGCCCATCCCACATACGCGGCACCGAACGCGACGGCGGTGATCAGGCCCGGCTGTGGGCCGTGGGTGATGGCGACCGCCAGACTGGCGATGATGGGGATACTAATGGCGGGGAAGAGAATCGACCACCACAGCAGGTACCCCATGGCCTTGGCCAGAGACAGAATCAGATCTTCGAACCAGTCGCCTTGAGTCGACCCAGAGCTGTTGGTGTGCTTGTTGTTTGATGCCATGACAAGTGCCTTCCGCGAGTTTCGGCGATAACAGTCCCGTGTTGGGGCGCGACAGGCGCCCACGCCGCGCCCCAACAATCGGGTTATTTCTGCGGGCGCGCCTGTTCGCTGGATATAGCGGCGCCGGTCGTGGGGGTAATGGCGTCGGCGCGGAAGGCCACGCCGTTGCGGTCACCTTGAGCCCAGGGGATGGCCACCAGTCCTGACACCGATACCTGCTGTGTCACACCGATTTTCGGGTCACCGGCTACGGTCACATTGAGTACTTCGCCGCCGGTGTCATCCAACGCCAGCAGCTGCGCAGCGTAGAGCGGTACGCCGGTCGCGGTGTCGACTTTGGGGCTGCCGGTGTCGAAATTCAGCCGCGGCTCGGCCGCCCTGGTGACAATGAACCGCGTCCCGGATGTATCAATTCTCAAACGCATTGTCCTGCTGTTCCTTTCGTGATCTGTACACGCCCGATCAGGCGCAGATTTCAGTTCACGCGGACACAGCAGGCATCACCAGGGACCTTTGCCTACGTTGCCGACACGGCCACGGGCATTACAGACACAGGCAGGGACATAACCGCCGGCATTGCCCGACACCGGGCCAGTCGCCGCCGTCATGGCACACTGGAACCCGAGGCCGCCACACGCGGCGGCATCGACACGGGAGGTCTGTGCGAGGGGCCATGGAAAGTGCCGATGATTGCCCGGTTTTCGCGATGATGCCCAACGAGCGGCTCAAACAACGACTCCACGCCAAGGGGCTATCGCCGGCTCAGTTCGCCCGCGCGATCGAGGTGGACCTCAAGACCGTTCGACGCTGGCTGTCCAACACCGATCTCAACGTCCGGGGGGACAATGCCCGCCGCGCCGCCGACGCACTCGACTGCACTCCACACGACCTGTGGCCCAACCAATTCCCGCCCTCCACGATCAGCACACTCTCTACGATCACCAGTGCGCCATTCACCGCGACGCTCTACGCCAGCCGCACCCAGTTACCGATCACCGCATGGAAGCAGCATTTCGCTCATGCGAGCACCGGCATCGACATTCTGGTGATTGCGGCTACGTTCCTGTTCGACACGCTCGACGGATTCCTCGATATCCTGCTCGACGCCGCCAAGCGCGGCGTGCAGGTCCGTTTTCTCACCGGAGACCCCGACAGCGCCGCCATGACCATCCGCGGCGCCGAAGAAGGCATCGGAGAAGCCGTCATCGCCCGCTGTCGCACCTCCGTCGAACTCCTCACCCCATATACGGGCACACCGGGACTACACATCCGCACCCACGACAGCACGCTGTACACGTCAATCTTCCGCGTCGATGACACCATGATCGTCAACTTCCACATCTACGGCTCCCCGGGACGCAACAACCCTCTGCTCGTGCTGTCCCGCCACCATGAACCACGCCTCTGGACCACCCTCGAACAGGCGTTTGACCGTGTCTGGGACAACGCCACCGCCCTGACCAGGAAAGGTTGATTTTGGAATGCGGACCGACTACTACAATGACCCTAACGCCCCCCAACCCAACAGCGTGGTCCCGTCCGCCTCAGCCATCGTCACCGACGAACAAGGCCGCATCCTTCTGGTCAAACGCCGCGATAACACCCTATGGGCACTGCCCGGCGGCGGACACGACATCGGCGAAACCATCGCCGACACCGCCGCGCGCGAAGTCAAAGAAGAAACCGGCCTCGACGTCGGAGTCACAGGGCTGGTTGGCGTCTACACCAACCCCCATCACGTCGTAGCATTCTCCGACGGGGAAGTCCGCCAACAATTCTCGCTGTGCTTCACCACCACCGTGCTCGGCGGCACCCTGGCCATCGACCACGAAAGCACCGACATCACCTGGAGCCACCCCGACGACATCGCCGCGCTGGATATGCACCCCTCGATGCGACTGCGCATCGACCACTACCTGCAACACCGCGACCGCCCCTATCTGGGCTGAGCTGGTCTCACAGCCAGCCGCGCACCCGGCCCACCGCTGCCAGCAACTCCTCCCGCGCGGCATCAACAGCCCGATGCACCGGATCATCGGGCCCATAGCGTGCCAAGACATCGCTGAGCCGATCCTCGACCGACACCGCAGAACCATCAGGTCCAGTCGTCAAATCACAAAACGTCAACGCGTCCAACACCTCTCGGGGAGGCTCGCTGAATGCCGATAAGCCCGACACGCCCCGTTCGCATGCCTCCCCGCGCGCTCCGCTATGAAACGCCACCAACGACGCAACCAGCTCCCCAAAGCCTGCCGATCGGGCAAACATCGCGCCATCGAGGGGATGGAAACCGGTTTGGCGCACCGACGGCGCATAGCCGATATCGTGTAGCCAGGCAGCCGCCACCAGACAATCAGCAGTCTCGGCGTCGAAATGTCGGCCAAGCTGCCCCGCTGCCGCGACCACACCCCGCACATGCGCCAACCGCCGAGGCTGCCGAGCAAGCCGCGTCTCGGCCTCCCACCGTGCACGCTCTGCCAGCACCCCGCTCACACCAGCCAGCCTACGAGGCCCACCGTCATCTCGCAGTCCCCATCCCACACCTGCACACCGAACACAGCGTGTAACCAGCACGCATCCAGTGGCCACCTGCGGGCTTCGCTTCGCTCCCTGTGCTCCCGTCCGCTGACGCTCCCGTCCGCGCCGGTCGCTACGCTTCGCCCTCCGTCCGCCACCACAGCAGCGCCCATCAGCAACGACCTCCGCGTGCGCCCTGGCATTACTGAACGGCCGGCGACTCCGCAGCCCCGCCCCACTGCCAGCATGATCCCGGGAAGCTGATCCTAGCTCAGGGCGACGCCACCCCGCTCGTACCAACCGGGCCGGACCGCCTCTGACCTGCGGTGTGAGAATTTTCTTTACTGGTATCAAGCGGCTGTCCGGTCGGCTATTTCCTGGATTCGCTTGCCGTGTGGCGCGAAGCGCACCGGGCTGGCACTCACCCCGCCTTGGCCCCACCTGCTTTCTGCGCCCGCTGCTGGCAGTATGGCGGGTGAACTTTGCCGAGATGGCGACGGCGACGACCCTCAGCTCGCTAGCGTGAAATATGTAGTGGTCATTTAGCTAAACGCGGGAGACATCCAGATGAGCTCATCCAGCAAGCGCGATAACACTATGGAGCCCACTCCCAGCCGGCCCGATGGTGACGGGCACGGGCTGCGCATCGGCAGCGCCGGTGAACGCCATCAGAAACCGTTGATGATCGCATTCGCGTTGACCGCCACCTATGCCATCGTGGAGGTCATCGGCGGTATCGTCACCGGGTCCCTGGCGCTGATCAGTGACGCTGCCCATATGGGTACCGATGTGCTCGGACTCGGGCTCGCCTTGTCCGCGATCTATATGGCAAAGCGGCCGGCCGCAGACCAGCGCACCTATGGCACATACCGGTTGGAGGTGCTGGCCGCAGTAATCAATGGGCTGTTGCTATTTGGCGTCGCCTTTTACGTCCTCTATGAGGCGGTGCGGCGCTTCCTCGCGCCGCCAGAGGTACTGGGTGTGCCGATGTTGATCGTGGCCACGGTCGGGCTGGCGGTCAACATCATTTCCTTTCGGCTGCTCACCGCAGGCGCCAAGGAGAGCCTGAATGTCAAGGGGGCCTACCTGGAGGTGCTCTCCGACATGCTCGGTTCGATCGGCGTCATCGTCGGAGCCATCGTGATAGCAATCACCGGATTCCGCTATATCGACGCCATTGTCGCCGCGGCTATCGGCCTGTTCATCCTTCCGCGCACCTGGCAACTCATGCGTCAAGCGCTGCGCATCATCATGGAGGTCGCACCCCCCGGAGTCGACGTCAACGGCGCCGCCCGTGACCTGACCGCAATTCCGGGTGTCCGTGAGGTCCACGACCTGCACATCTGGACGGTCACCAGCGGCATGGAGGCCGCAACCGCACACGTGGTGATAACCGATGGCGCCAACTGGCACGCTGTGCTGGACTCAAGCCGCCAACTCCTTGCCGAACGCTACGGGGTAACCCATTCCACAATCGAGGTCGAGCCTGCCGGCCACGTCGAACAACCCGCCGGCTTCTGACCGCAGCGAGCAAACGGGTGTCCGAAGCGAAGCCTCGACACCAACGTGGGCCGCCGGAAGCCGCTGACGACACCTTGCATCTGTCGTGAACCAGGCTCGCGCGACGCGAAACGTTTACACCGCGCAGTCTGAACGACCACCAGAGAACGGCAGTGTGCTCGCTTCTCGTCGGCTCAACAACGCGTTCGGCACGGTTCCAGCCGGGTGCATGGAACATGCTGGTACCACACAGCAGTGCGAGTCGGGCACCCGGGCATTTGGACCCGTAAGCCTATGGGCACGTTCCTACACAACGCGTCCCAGGAGGTCCAATGATTGGAGGTCGGCGGCTGATCTTACGCCCGAAGTTGCGCGTGTGTTCGCCGACCTGATCAACGGACCACTGGCGCGGACGCCCTTGGAGCGTTCGGCGCCAACAGGATCCGATCCCGCTGCCTTCGCCCACAACCTGCCGCGCGTTGCCGCAAGCTGGGATCAACCGCAACTCCGTCGCGCGGGACGCCACACTGCGCCACAAGGTCGTCGACGTTTCGGCCCGCCTGACCCGACCTCAACGCCGACCTCTTCTGCATCTGCTCAGCCATTGGCCCTGGGCTGACGCATGGCTGACGTTGTGGTGCAACATGATCGGACAGCGCCCACCACGGCTGACCGCCTGACGATCGCCGAGAAGGCCGGAGCGGAGCAACAAGGAAGCCGGGCAGACCAGCGGATACAGCACGCCGTCCGTCGAAATCATGATCAGACCAGTCGGCGTCAGCTAACACCAGCCCCCGGTGGATTCAGGCTAAGGCAGCGACGGCAGCGTGATCTCCGATGGCAGCGTGATTTTCGACGGCAGTGATGGGAGGGTGATTTCCGACGGCAGCGACGGCAGCCGAAAGCCGCCCGACGTGCTGGTGGTCGGCGCGGTAGTTGCCGTAGTTGTCGTTATGGAGGGGCTGCCGCCCTGGCCGCCTGTGAACAGAGCGACGATGCCCCAGGTGATCAGGGCGATGAGGATCGCGAGGACCGCTCCTAACAACACCACGCGCCTGCGATACCAAGGGGTGAGACGCGGCTGGTTTCGACTCTGGCCGAGATTTGTATAGCTAATCTGGTCATCGCCACCGTTATTCGGAGATTCGTAGCGGGCCACGGTGCCCGATCGTAACAGTTACCATTCACGCCCGGAACGCTTCCGGGTCGATGGGCGCGAGCCAGGTGGTATCGCTGGCGCCCAGCCGCAGTCGCAAAGTGAAGAACGGGCTACTGCGCGTGGGCAATTGCTGGGTTCCCCTCATGACACGAAATTTGAAAGCCGTCACGGAGTTTAGCGCTGCTACTGACAGCGATTCTACTGCAGGTGAGCACTTAACCGCGTGACATCCGCGGGCCAGATATCCACGACGCGGTGGCGCGGAGCCGCGATACTGATGACGCGAACAGTCGACCCGAACAGTCGACCCTGCTTGCCGTGGTGCTTGGCCGTAGGTAAGCAGTATGCACGCGCCTCAAAGCATGGGGGGTGTGCCGCGAACGAGCCTCGACTATTGTGCCTGCGGCCCACTGCTGCGGGTTCGCCGCCCGGGGCAGCCATTGGGGGATCGCGCTACGCGTTTAACGGCCCCAGAAATGGTAAACACTTTCGCCGTGAAGCGATGCGTCCACTGCTCACTTTCGCGGCATCTGCGTTGCCGATGAGCCAAAAATTCGATGACGTGCTCGTTGATCAGGGCGGCGCGCTTGATTCGCGGTATCACCCCTCGGCGGCGCTACGGCGTCAGCTCAATAAGGTGTTTCCCACGCATTGGTCGTTTCTGCTAGGCGAGGTGGCCCTGTACAGCTTCATCGTGCTGGTGATCACGGGGGTGTATCTGACCCTGTTCTTTGACCCGTCGATGACTGAGGTCACCTACAACGGGGTCTATCAACCGCTGCGCGGCGTGGCGATGTCGAAGGCCTACCAGTCGACGCTGGGTATCAGTTTCGAAGTGCGCAGCGGGTTGTTCGTCCGGCAGGTCCACCATTGGGCGGCGTTGATGTTCGCCGCGGGGATCATGGTGCATCTGGCCCGAGTCTTTTTCACCGGGGCGTTTCGGCGGCCCCGGGAAGCGAACTGGGTGATCGGCGCGCTGCTGCTGATTCTGGCCATGTTCGAGGGCTACTTCGGCTATTCGCTACCCGATGATCTGCTGTCGGGCACCGGGCTGCGCATCGCGTTGTCATCGATCACGATGAGCGTCCCGGTAATCGGCACATGGCTGCACTGGGCGCTATTCGGTGGCGACTTTCCCGGCGACATCATCGTTTCGCGCATGTACGCCATCCATGTCCTGATTCTCCCGGCGATCTTCGCGGCACTCATCGGCGTGCATGTGGCGTTGGTGTGGTTTCAGAAACACACCCAGTTTCCCGGTCCCGGCCGCACCGAGAACAACGTGGTGGGTGTGCGGGTCATGCCGGTGTTCGCGGTCAAGTCCGGCGCGTTTTTCGCGATGACGGTAGCCATCTTGGGTCTGATGGGTGGGCTGTTGCAGATCAACCCGATCTGGAATCTCGGTCCCTACAAGCCGTCGCAGGTGTCGGCCGGTTCCCAACCCGATTTCTATTTGATGTGGACCGAGGGGCTGGCTCGCCTTTGGCCGGCGTGGGAACTGTACGTGTGGGGCCACACCGTGCCCGCGGCGTTCTGGGTGGCGCTGCTCATGGGAGTGGTATTCGTCCTGTTGACGAGTTATCCGCTCATCGAGAACAAGATCACCGGCGACAACGCCCACCATAACCTGCTGCAGCGGCCGCGCGACGCGCCGGTGCGCACCGCCATAGGGGCGATGGCGATCGCCTTCTACCTGGTGCTGACCTTCAGCGGAATGAACGACATCTTGGCCTACAAGTTTGAAGTCTCGCTGAACGCTACGACCTGGATCGGTCGCATCGGGATGGTGGTGCTGCCGCCGATCATTTACTACATCACCTACCGGTGGTGCGTCGGACTCCAGCGCAGCGACCGCGCGGTGCTTCAGCACGGCGTCGAGACCGGCATCATTAATCGCCTTCCGCACGGCGCCTACATAGAAATACATCAACCGCTAGGAGACGTCGACGAAGACGGTCACCCAATTCCATTGGAATATCAGGGCGCGGCAGTACCCAAGCGGATGAACAAGCTCGGCGCCAGCGGCGCCCCCGGCACGGGCAGTTTCCTGCGGCCAGATCCGGCCGAGGAAAGCGACGCACTCGCCCGCGCCGCGCAATCCGCTGAACGGCACGCGATCGCTGCGCTGCGGCAACGCCAGACAGTCACTAGTTCAGGCGACGGGCGAGCGATCAGAGACGACAGCCAGAAAGCCGAGATTCCCCCGAGGTCGCAGAGGCATCAGCTATAAGGGGTAGCGATGTAGAAAAACCGAAGAAGTACGACAGAGAGTTACGCGGAGCAGCGGTTCGGATGCAATCCCACCCCGTAGGGGATGCCATTCGGCGACGTCAACACCCGTTCTTTGACCGAGGAGGGCACCACCCCACACCCGGGCAGGCCGCCGCCGTTTCGTCAGCCGTGAACACGTTGCACCACCCAGACCTCGCCGGCGCGCCGCTCGCACGCTCAACCCGTGGCAAGCCAAACAACGATGTCGTAGCCCCACACACGGTCCTTGTCCTTGCAGCGCCGCAGCAAAGAGCAGTATTATGCTGGTCGTCGACCGTTTCCCACGAGACATATTCGTTTGGGCCACTGGTTTTCCCTCAGGGTGTCAAAGGTCTTTTAACGCGGGAGCGTTGCGGACCACCGACATGATTTCGGCTGGTGCGCGCGCAACATCATCGACATTCGATGATCATGAACGGCACTGCCAGAGCGGCCGCAATGGTGGCGAGGATGGCGTTCCGGTGATCTGTTGGATGTCGTTGTAGTGCGGTAGGTATTTGGCTTCGGCGGCGAATCGCCCGTTGCGTGGCGTGCTCATTTGGTGACCTTTCGGATTGGCCCAAATTCATCGGCCGCTGAGCTGGACAGCCTTGACGATGAGCAGGACGGCGCCGACGACGAGGTAGCCGCGCAGCGCAATCATGCCTAGACGGGTCCCTGGCGACCACGTCACGGGCTCTAACAAGGTCAGTGGTGGCATTCGCCAGCTATTGCGGTCAATAGGCCGCGCCGGGCTCGATGCCGCCGGTGGTGAGGGCTGGCGGCGACCCATCCAACGAAGTGCCGGTACCGTGGCTGCGGCGAGTATGACCAAGGTCAGTGCCAGGTAGCCGGCGACAACGATCACGTCGAGGCCGGGGAACAAGGTAGTCGCCATCAGGATTCCCGACAGCAACAGCAGGACGCCGACGATCAGCCCGGCAACCCAGTTGAGCCAGGGCCGATTCACCCAGGGGCCCAATACTTCCCGGTCGTTGCACAGCAGCAGGAGGAACACGCTGGCGCTGGGCAACAGCAAGCCAGCGAGGGCCTGCACGGCGGTGGTGATCAACCCAAGGGGGGCGCCAGGAATCAGCACGATCGCCGCCGCAAACGCCACCATTGCGCTGTAGGAAAGGTAGAACGGTTTGGCATCGGCGAACCCCCGGTGCAGCGAGTGTTTCAGGCCGAATACGTCGCCAAAGGCGTAGCTGGTGGCCAGGGTCACTGCGGCGGCGCCGACGATCGAGGCGTCCATCAGCACGATCGCGAACAACCAGCCGAGCGTCGAATTGTGTTGGCCCAGCAGATGCGAGATGGCGCCGGCGTCGGTGAAACCACCTGCTGTGCCAGTGGAGCGCGCCGCCCAATCGCCGATCATGACCAGCGCGGTGGCGCCGATCACCACGATGAACGCCCCCAACACCGTATCGGCGCGCTCGTAGCCCATAAATCGAGGTGTAATGCGCTTGTCGACGACGTTGGACTGCTGAAAAAACAGCTGCCAAGGCGCCACGGTGGTGCCGACGATGGCAATGATCAAAAGCACCGCATCCGAGGTCACGCCGCCGGAGATGTTCGGCACCACAAATGATTTGGCGGCGTGGGCCCACTGTGGGTGCGCCATCAACAGGATTGGGATCTGCACCAAAGTGATGGCGATGAAGACGAACATGGCCCGCTCCCACCGGCGAAAGCTGCCGCTGGCCATGATCGCGATGAGCGCGATCGCTGAGACCGGAACGACAATGTATTTGGAGATACCGATGTAGGTGGCGGCCAAAGTGATGCCGATGAACTCGGTGACGATCGTGAGGAAGTTGAGCAGGAACAGGTCGCCGACGGAGAACCAGCCCCAGCCGCGGCCGAAGCGTTCGTTGATCAAGCGGGCGTGTCCGACGCCGGTAACCGCGCCGAGCCGGACCACCATCTCTTGGTTGACGATGAGCACCGGGATGAGCAGGAGTAGCACCCACAGCAGGGAGTAGCCATAATTTTGGCCAGCTTGGGTGTAGGTGGCCACCCCGCCGGCATCGTTATCGCCGACCATCACAATGATTCCGGGACCGATAATGGCAAGCAGCGTCAGCAGCCGCGTCTTGAAAGTGCGGGGATGGTCGGTTTCCGCGACGTTAATGCGCCCGAAGGCGCCCTCGATATTACCGAGGTGAGCCGAGTCAAGCACAGCGGTGCGCTTCGGTGGTGGCGACTCGGATCGGTGAGTCGCTGCTGCGTGGCCGGTGGCCTTCTCGCCGGAGGTCACGGCGCCTCACTCTCTGGTGCAGGCGCGTCGCGATCGTCATGCGGTGGGGTGATTTCGCGGACCGGGCGGGGGGCGGGTTCGCGGCGACGCCAATCCTCGGGGATGGTGGCTTCTAGCACGTCGTCGACGGTGACAACCCCGAGCACGCGGTCCTGGCCGTCGACGACGGGGATGGAGTAGAGGTTGAAGTCGGCCATCAATAGGGCGACGTCGGTCAGATCGGCTTCAGCGCCGATTCGAATTGGGTCGCAATCCATCAGTGCTTCAACGGTTTGACCGGGTTCGGCTTGCAGCAGGTCGATCACCGACACGACACCAGCCAGGCGGTTGTCTTCATCAAGGACATGCATCTTGACCAATGCCTCGGGCTGTATCGTCGTGGCGCCCGCGATCAGTGCCAGCGCCGTGCCGGCAGTGGTGCTTGCGGCGCAGGAGACGAAGTCGACGTTCATCAGGCCGCCGGCACTGTCGGGGTTAAAGCCCATCAGGGTGATCACCTTCGTGCGCTGCGGGCCCGGCATCAGCTCCAGGACGCGCCGGCGCCGCGATTGACGCAGGTCTGCGATCGCGTCGGCGGCGT
This sequence comes from Mycobacterium sp. NTMscope_MAC_12, assembly GCF_976985675.1. Taxonomy (NCBI): domain Bacteria; kingdom Bacillati; phylum Actinomycetota; class Actinomycetes; order Mycobacteriales; family Mycobacteriaceae; genus Mycobacterium; species Mycobacterium sp. NTMscope_MAC_12. Next base: position 3,420,330 of record NZ_CDRJYY010000001.1, on the reverse strand, counting down.
CGTCGGCGCGCATCCGGCCCAATAGTGCGGCGACCTCGTCATCGGCCATGTCATTGAGCAATCGGCTGGCCTTGTCAGGGTCGAGTTCTTCGAACACGTCGGCTTCCAATTCCGGGTCGCTGCGGACCCGGTCGAGGATCTCCCCACCCTCGGCTTTGTCAGCGTCTTCGAGAAGATCAGCGATGTCGGCGGGTTTGAACCCGCCGAGCCGGCCTGACTGACGTCGCGATGCACCGGAGCGGGCGTGGCCGATCAGTGGTTCGAATGCCTTCCAATCTCGGGCCGCATGCCCACCCCGACTTTTGACTAGTCCGAAGAACCGCGCCGGGCGGCGGGTATCCAGACGGGCAAGCACCCACCCGCCGCCGGTATCTTCGAGCTCCACGTCATAGGCGCGTACCAACTCCACGGCAGCCACATCGATCAACCGGTGTCCTAGCACATCAGCGCGCAGCAACACCTCGCCGTCGCGGCGTTCGAAACCGCGCAGATCGATTTTGTGTGTCGCCAATACCACGCGGTCTGGGGCGTACTGAGAAATGGAGGGGCTGCCGATGAACACCCGCCGCCTCCCCACCACAGCGACGATCCCACTCACCAACGGATACTCGTCGGCGCCGCGCAGCCGCACGATCACGTCCTGCACCCGGCCCACAGCCTCGCCCGACCGGGCCAGGACCGGCGCGTGCAGCAACTCTGAGAGATGCATAACCGGGTGCGACCCGACCTGCTCAGCCGACGGCTTTGGTCCACTCACTTGTGCTCCCCTTTCTCACCGGGCGCTCCTCGGCCTCAGGCGTTAAGCGGCCCACTCGAACGGGAGGCCCGTGAGCCCAGACACGCGCCCTTTAAGGATGGCGCTGCGGGGAGGCGCGACAGCATGGGCAATCAATTGGCGACCGGGGACGACACCGCGGCTTGCTGACGGGTGGTGCCGACAGGCGCCCCCGTTGAGTGTTCGTTCGCGGTCGCGGTTTGACCGTTCATCAGGCGGTAGCGGATGAGTCGAGAGCTGTTGGTGACCACCGCGACCGAGGATGCGTTGTGCAGGATCGCGGCGAGCACCGGCGATAGGGCCCCTCCGGCGCCCATGAGCAGACCGACGGAGTTGACGGCGATGGACATGCCGTAGTTCTGCCGGATCACCGCGACGGCTCGTGCACCCAGATCGGGTACGTCAAGCAGGCGCTGCAGGTTGTCGTTGGCCAGTGCGATATCGGCGGTTTCCACGGCGACGTCGGTGCCGGCCAGCCCCATGGCGATCCCGATATCGGCGGTCGCCAGTGCCGGCGCGTCATTGACGCCGTCACCGATCATCGCGACGACGTAACCTTCGTCTTGAAGTTGGCGCACCGCCTGAAGCTTGTCTTCGGGTAGCACCTCGGCGCGCCACTCGTCGATACCGAGTTCGCCGGCCACCACCTCGGCGGTATCCGGATGATCACCAGTCAGCATCACGATGCGCCGAATGCCCTTGCTGCGCAACTTGTTCAGCACGTCGGCGGCCTCGGGGCGGATTTCGTCGCGCAGGCTAATCAGCCCGACCAGCGTGCCGTCCACGGCAAGCAGCAGCGGGGTCTCGGCCTGGCGGCGCAGTTTGTTGACCCACTCGGTTGCCTTCTTGGACACGCGGACTTTTTCGGCACGCAGCAGCGAGGGGCTACCCAGCAGCAAAACGCGGCCATCAGCCCAGGTGCGCATGCCCAGGCCGACCAGCACTTCGCACTGTTCGTGCGGCGGGATCGTGATGTGGCGTTCGGTGGTCGAGCGGATCACCGCTTCGGCGAGCGGATGACGTGAGTGGATCTCTGAGCTGGCCGCGTAGGCCAGGACCTCTTCGGGTTGCCAGTCCTTCTGGAAGGCAACAACATTCGTCACGACGGGGCGCCCAACGGTCAGCGTCCCGGTTTTGTCGAACACGATGGCGTTCACTCGCCCGGCTTGTTCGAGGTGTGACCCGCCCTTGATCAGGATGCCGCGGCGCGCCCCGTTGCCGATCGCGGCGCTGATCGCGGTCGGGGTCGACAATCCCACCGCGCATGGGCACGCGATCAACAGCATGGTCATCGCGCGCCGGATGTCGCCGGTCAGCAGCAGAGTTGCCGCGGACACGATGAACGAGATCGGGACAAATCGGCGCGAGAAGTTCTCACCGACGGTTTGAATCGGTGCCCGGTCGTGTTGGGCCTCTTCGACGCGGGAAATGATGCGCCCGATCGTGGTTTCGCTGCCCACCGCGGCCGCGCGCACCACCAGGCGTCCGCGTACCACCACCGATCCGGCGTGTACACGGGAGCCGACGACCATGCCGACCGGCAACGTCTCTCCGGTGATCGCCGACTGGTCGACCACCGCTTCGCCGTCGAGCACCTCGCCGTCCACCGGGATCGCCACGTGATCGTGAATGACGACCTCGTCGCCGATTTGCAAGGTATCGATGGGGACTTGGACTTCGCTGCCATCATTGGCCCTGATCCAGGCGGTGTCCGCGGTGCCGCGCAACAGGTCGGCGATGGCCCGCCGGGTGCGGCGCAGCGTCAGGTCCTGCAGGTACTCGCCGATATTGAGTAGCCACAGCACGGTCAGTGCGACCACGTTCTCCCGCAACACCATGCTGGCCACCGTGGCCACCGTCACCAGCGTGTCGGTGCCGGCGCGGCCAGAACGAAGCGAGCGTAGCGCCCCGCGGAAGAACGGATAGCCCATGAACACCGTCGCGCCGGTGGCCACCAACTGACCCTTGGGGCCCAGCAGCGGCGGGCGGCGGAAACCGTAGCGGCGCACACCCAACAACACCAGCGCCGCCCCGCCGATCGCGATGCGCAGTACCTCAGTGTTGCGGACGTCCGCCGAGCGCGGCGTACGCGCGGGAATCAGCTCAGCTGCAACGTCTTTGGCCGCCGCAATGGCCGCCATGATCGCCGAGCGATCGCAACGCTTGGGTGAATACCACACCACGACCGATCCGGTGTGGGGATAGGCGTGCACCGCGCGCACCCCGGTCTGCTTGTCCACCTTGTCTTCGACGGCCACCGCACGACGGGAATCCGAACGAACCCACGGAACATGCAATCTCATCCGCCCCGCCGCATCGGAGAGGACTTCTACGGCGGTGTCCTCGACAACAGTCATAACAGCGATCAGTGGTCGTGGTCGTGGACCGCGGCCGCAGCCGGTGGGGAAGCCTCTTCGCCGATGCGTTCACGCGCCTCGGCGACCACGTCAGCCGCCTTCAGCCGAGCCGACTCCGCTACCACTTCTGCGCGACGCGTCCCTCGCAAACTCAACTCCGCGGCCGCGACCGTCGCCCGACGCACCGGCGCCCCACCAGCCGCCTTACGCAACAGCTCATAGGCACTCACGCCCACCAATCCCGTGAACACCGTAGCGGCCGCCTTCGCCGCTAGCGCATGCGGAAACATCAACTTCCTCCTCGTGTTCGGCCCTGTCGGGCGCATTTCATCTACTACTCATTCGACCGTAACATAGATACATCGCAATATCACTATGAATCGACCTTTGGCGAACATCATCAGGGGGGACGTACCCGGATCGTGTTCCCTAGGTCCGGGATTGCAATAATGAGGTGTAAACGGCCATCGGCCACAGCGTGTCGGGCCGGAGGGGCCGTCTGATGACTAAGGCGCGTCGGGCCGAACGCCACGGCTCCCCGTAGTGTTTGGCCGCCCGGGCGAATGCGGCCGTGACTCGGCCGTTTCCGGGGTCGCAGAGGGTGGCCATTCGGTCGAATCTCCAGACTCGGGTCACGCCGCCGAGTTCACGGGTCACCTGGTCCAGGGCGGCGAGCAGGTGCGGTTGATCCTGCGACGGCGACCACGCCGCTCGCCACTTGCCGGAATGGGCCAGAACTCGACGATTGACAACGAGCAGGTGCGCGGTTTTGTCTTACCCGCAGGACTCAGGTTAGTTGGCAGTTTTGGCGAGTCCCTGTCGGTGTTTGGTTTCAAGAGATCTTTGACGGTCTGTTCTCAAGAGACGCTTGACGTTTCGGCCTTATTCGTGATCTTGTTCGGTCCGGCTTTGTTGGTGTCGGGGTGGGCGGGGTTGTGGATCAGCAGGGGTTGGTGGAGTACCGGTATCGGGCGGTGTGCGAGGTGCTGGGTGGCTCGCCGATCGGTGAGGTCGCGTTGCGCTACGGCACGACGCGCCAGTCGCTGGACTCGTGGCGGGCGCGGTTTAAACAGGAGGGCATGGATGGGCTGGCTGATCGGTCTCGTCGGCCGCATTCCAGCCCGAGCATGTTGTGCGCTGATGTCGAGGCCCTGATCTGTCAGATGCGTCGGCAGCATCCGCGCTGGGGGGCTCGCCGGATCAGCCATGAACTGGGACGTCAGGGTCTGGAGCGAGTGCCGTCGCGGGCAACGGTGCATCGGGTGTTGGTGCGCAATGGCCTGGTCGATCCCCAAGCCCAGCAGCACAAACGCAAATACAAGAGCTGGCAACGCGAAGCGCCGATGCATCTGTGGCAGCTCGACATCGTCGGCGGGGTGCCGTTGGCCGATGGGCGCGAGTGCAAACTATTGACCGGCGTCGATGACCATTCCCGGTTCGTCGTGGTGGCCACTGTGTTGGCCACTCCGTCCGCGCGGGAGGTGGCTGAGGCTTTCACCGCGGCGATGCGCCGCTACGGGGTGCCCGCCGAAGTGTTGACCGATAACGGTGGTCAGTTCACTGGGCGGTTCATCAAGCCGCTGCCGGTTGAGGTGATCTTTGAGAAGATCTGCCGCGACAACGGCATCAAACAGCGGCTGACCAAGCCCCGCTCACCGACCACGACCGGCAAGATCGAACGATTCCACAAGACGCTGCGCACCGAGTTCCTCGATCACGTGGCGCCGTTCGAATCGATCGTTGCCGCCCAGCAAGCGATCGACGGTTGGATCGCCGCCTATAACCATCAGCGCCCGCATCAAGCGCTGGATATGGCGGTGCCGGCCAGCTTGTTTCGACCCAACGGCCCGACTCGCCTCGACGCCGAGCAGTCCACTGCTCCCGGGGTTGCGGCCCCGGCGGCGCTGGTGATCGATGTGATCGAGCCACCCCCGCTGCCGCCCGCTGCGGGCACTGCCCTCGAGTTCGACGTGCGGGTCCCGCCCAGCGGAGAGGTCACGATCCGCTCCGGGCGCCAGTCGGTCGCCGTGCATAAGAGCCTGGCCGGACGAACCCTGCACGTGTGGGCCGATCTGCGCAGCATTCACGTCAGCCTCGACGGCGAGGTCCTGCGCACGGTGCGCTCTCGACTCATTCCCGATGATCTGCGATACATGGCGATGCGCGGGGCCCGGCCGGCCGGCCCCGAACCCGAGCGCCCCGCGTTACGCCGCGCCAACGGCACCGCGGTGATCCGGCCCGGTGATGCGGTGGAGATCGAACGCACCGTCACCAAAGACGGCACCGTCTCGATCGCCGGCACCACCCACCTAATCGGGTTCGCCTGGGCCGGACGGCGCGTCACGCTGCGCCTCGACGGACACTTGATGCACGCCGTGATCGACAACGCCCTCGTCGGCACCTGGCCCTGCCCCATAGACACCGGGCAGCTGGGCCGTCTGAGCGGCGCACGTCCACCGGCCACGCCGCTGCCACCCCCACCGATGCCCGCGGGATCGCTGCGTGCTCAACGCAAGGTCCACGACAGCGGCCGGATCATGGTCGCTGGCCAAAACATCAAGCTCGGTCCCCGTCACCGCGGCAAGATCGTCACCGTCGTCATCGAGGACACCCACTTGCGCATACTGCACGGCGAGGAAGAGATCGCCGTCCGTCCCCGACGAAACCTCAAACCCATCACCCGGTTTCACGTCAGCGGCGCAGGAGCCATCCCCCAAAATCGTCAAGCATCTCCTGACGGCAAAACGTCAAAAATGTCCTGAGCCCATACATTGAGTGCGCCGTGAGGCGCTGTGTATTCGAGAGGGGGTGTGAGACCTCCTCTGCCGATCCTGTCGCAGCAGGGCGGTGAAGCTGGGGGCAGCCCGATCCGGGTGATGCCGGTGAGGGTGGCAAGCGGCCCCGACAAAGTCGGAACGTGTCAGCACTGCCAGATGGTGCGGGTCCGGCGAGCGAGATGGAAAGGAGTACGAGAGGAACCGGCGTTTACGTCTCTCAAGGCTGGATCGGCTCGAACCTGGTGGATGTGGGCCGAGAGCGGTGCGTCCCAACATGTTTAGCGTGTTGTTGGGAACTCCTGGGTCGGCTTCAACGACCGACCCGGAGACCACGGTGAAGTGCTGCGGGGTAGTCGTGGTGATGCCGCAGGGACCGAGTCGGGCTCCTCCTTCATCGAGCGAATCACAGTGAACACGGGAACCGTTCTGGTCTCGCCGGTGTTCCGGGCATCCAGTCTTGGGGCGTCGGCTGGGCGCATCGACAGCCGATCAGTCCAGGACGGGGCGGAGCCGCCGTAGTACTTCGAGCCGGGGAAAGCCCGGCACATGGGGAAGGGCGGCAGCGGTTATCGAGAAGGGAAGGACACTGCAATGCCGGAAGATGCGCCAGTGAATACCGGCGCTCTCGATCAGGATGCCCCGCTGGGGCCTTGGTCGCGGGTATCGGGGATGCAGACCAAGCTTCACCATTGGGCAGCGGCCGATCCCGGCCGCAGGTTCGATGATCTGTTCAACTTCGTGTGCGACTCGGCGACGCTGCTGGTGGCGTTTGACCGGGTCGCAGGCAACACCGGCGCGAAGACTCCTGGCGTGGACGGCATGACCGTCGTGACGATGGAGGACACCGTCGGTGTGGCCGGCTTCCTGATCGACCTGCGAGCCCAGTTGAAATCGGGTTCGTTCCGCCCGCTACCGGTACGGGAACGCATCATCCCCAAGCCCGGTGGGAGCGGAAAGGTGCGGCGGCTGGGTATTCCCACCGTCGCCGACCGGGTGGTTCAGGCGGCGCTCAAGCTGGTGCTGGAACCTATTTTCGAGGCCGACTTCGTGCCGGTCTCTTACGGGTTTCGGCCGATGCGGCGAGCGCACGACGCGGTCGCGGAGATTCAACGTTTCGGCACCAAGGGTTATCGCTGGGTGCTGGACGCGGATATCGAAGCGTGTTTCGACTCGATCGAGCACTCGGCCCTGATGGATCGGGTGCGCGCACGGGTCAAGGACAAGCGCGTGCTCGCGCTGGTGAAGGCGTTCCTCAAGGCCGGGGTGATGACCGAACTCGGCATCCGTGAGGCCAGCTTCACCGGCACGCCGCAGGGAGGCATCTTGTCCCCGCTGTTGGCCAACATCGCCTTGGGCGCGCTCGATGAGCACGTGCACGGGCCGTGGATGCCTGGCGGGATCATGAGCACTCCTCGCCGACGCGCCCGACGTCGCGCCAAGGACCTGCCGAATTGGCGAATCGTCCGCTATGCAGATGATTTCGTCGTCCTCGTGCACGGCAACCAGGCCGACGTCGAAGCCTTGCGCGAAGACATCGCCAAGGTGCTGATTCCGCTGGGGTTGCGGCTTTCCGAGGCCAAGACCCGGATCGTGCACATGGGTGACGGGTTAGACTTCCTTGGGTTCCACATCCAGTGGCGCCGCAAGCGTGGAACGACCAAGTGGTACGTCTACACCTTCATCGCCGACCGGCCCGTCCGGTCGTTGAAGGACAAGGTACGTGCCCTGACGAGCAGGTTGTCGCAGCAACCACCCAGGGTCGTGCTGATCCGGCTCAACCAGATCATGCGCGGCTGGTCGGCTTACTTCCGGCATGCAGTGGCTAAACACACCATGAGCTCCCTGGAAAACTTCGTGTGGCACAGGGTGATTCGATGGTTCCGAAAGCTGCACCGCTGGAATGGAAGAGACATCCGCCGACATCACACCGGTCTGCATGGCCGGTGGACCAGACCCTCGGCGGACGGGATCGAACTGTTCAACCTGGCCTCGGTACCCATCACGCGGTACCGCTACCGGGGCAACACGATCCCCAACCCCTGGACGGTGGCACACCCCGCCTGACGGCAGATGCCGTGGAGAGCCCGCTGCGTGGAAACACGCACGGCGGGTTCGGAGAGCGGCCTGGGGAAACGGACCGATGGCAACACCGGCACCGCGCCCCAGGCCGACTCAACCAGTCCCAGTGGATTTCGTCGAACGCTCCGCCCGTTGGCGCCCGTGGTGTTCCTAGGCCATCCAATATCTTTGGGTCATTCTTGAGCTTCCGGTAAACCATTGGCCGCCGTCGAGGTCGCATATCGAGTGCCGCACCCCCGACAGGGGAGACGAGGTCGTACGGACGCATCGCCGAGCAGATCGGCGCTGCGGGGTCCGCGCGCGCGGTGGGATTGGCCAATGGGCATAACCCGATCGCGATCGTCGTGCCGTGCCACCGGGTGATCGGCGCGAACGGCAGCCTCACGGGCTACGGCGGCGGCCTGCAGCGCAAACGCGCCCTGCTGGACCTGGAAAAGATCCACGGTTGCGCGACGCTGTTCGATTAATGGCTCGCGCTTCTTTTGCGGGGTCGGTCGAACGGCGCTATCGTCCATAATTGTGGACGACAGTGCGAAGGACCCGGCGGTGGTGCTGCCGTACCTGGTCGGTCGGCCTTTGGCGGCTACCGAGGTCTACGAAGCGTTCGGCTACCGCAAGTCCGCGTACTATAAGGCGGCTCGCGAAGGCAGGTTGATTACCGCGGACAACTTGATCAGGGCGGCCAAGTATTTGGGGTTGAATCCGGTTGACCTGCAAGTCCGCTTCGGCTTGATCGACCCCGACTCGGTCACCGAGTATGTGGAGTCCCAGGCCGGCCCGCCCAGGCTGCGTGATCTTCGTCCCGATCCCAACAGTCCGCCGGTCTGAGCGGGACTGCCGGGACCGTTTGAATGATCAAAACCGCACTCATCGTCGCCACCTTGGCCGCCCTGCTGTGCAGCCTGTGGATCCGGCGCGACACCTGGCGCTCGAGGTGGGAGGCCGGCGCTACCCGCAACATCGCATTGCATGGCTGCGCGGTGCTGCTGATGTCGCAGTGGGCCGCGGCCGCGCTCGGACCGCTCCTGCACCGCATCTTCGGGCTGTGGAACGTACAACATCTGCTCGGCCACATCTGCTGGATCTTCGCGGTGACGGCGATCATCCGCCACGGACTCATCCGCCTGGTCGACGAAACCCACGAGAGCGAGCTGTTGCGCAAGCACGTGACGCGCCCGCTACGGATTGGGGTTCCGTTGCTGGTGGCGCTGTTCGTCATCGCCGACGAAGGCCATCATCTTGACTTTTTCGCGGCCCCCGCCGACTTCTGGTTGCTGGCCTATTGGCTGGTCCTGGGTGCCCTGATGATCTACCTGCTCTCCTACGCCGGGCGAGTGCTGCTGATCCTGCGGACGGATCCCCGCTCAACGACGACCGTCGACCTCTATCTGATCTCGGCGGGATTCGGGGTGGCGGCGAGCGTGATTCAAATCGGCACCGCTTGGGCGGGCACCGATATCGCCTTGTCCGTCTGGTTGTGCGCCTGTCTGAGCGCCATTGGCTTCGCGTATGGATCTGCCCGGTCTTGGCAGGCGAAGGTCGCCTGGTTCACGTCCGGCAAGTAGGCCCACGCCGCGCGTTCGCCGCGCCGCGGACCCTAAGCGTCTATCCGCCGACGACGTGCCGAGCCACCACCATCGGGCGGAACCCGTACCGCTGCCCGACAATCTTGCCGCCAGCCGCCCGGCCCGTGCCCGTCAGCGGCATGCCGCGGAGCAACCCGCTTCCCTTGGCCTCGGAGCCGGCGCTGACGGTGCTGACCGCCGGGGGCGCTGTTTCCGCGCTTGTCGCCGGTGCCGCGGCGGCCCAACTCTGCGGCACCGACAAGTGACCCACCGTGGCCGCCCTGCCCAGACCCGCCGAGACGGGCGAGGCAGAGGACGTCGGGCCACCGCCCAGGGTTCCGCCCAGGGTTCCACCCAGACGAGGCACGGCCGCCGCGGCCTGAGTTCCTTTGCTGGCGGCGGCCGGCCTCCCACCTAGCCAGAGCTTCATAAAGTGGTCATAGTCGCCCAGTTGGTAATATAGGATGCCAAGGTCGCTGGTATACATTTTTACCCAGTCTTTCCAGGCCACCGGTTTGGATGATTCCGATGACGCAGCCGATGCATTCAGTACTGCGCTGGAGGCCGATGTTGGGTTTGCCAGCCCCGAGGTGGACGCGCTGGATTGCGCGCTTGTTTCGGCCGCGTTGGCGACCGCGGTGGCTTGACCGGCCTGCCCCGCCGGGTTGGTGGTGGATGGCGGCCGGTCGAAGGTGGTCAACGTTGAGGCGCCGGCTGACGCCGCGGCGTAGCCATACATCGCGGCCGCGTCCTGGGCCCACATTTCGGCGTACTGGGCCTCGGTGGCCGCAATCGCCGGCAGGTTTTGGCCGAAGAAGTTCGTCGCGATCAGCATCATCAGTTGCGCGCGGTTGGCCGCGATCACCGGCGGCGGAACCGTCATCGCGAACGCCGCCTCGTAGGCACCCGCGGCGGCCTTCGCCTGGACGGCCGTCTGCTCAGCCTGCGCGGCCGCCGCGGTCAGCCACGCCGCATACGGGGCCGAGGCGGCGGCCATCGTCGCCGAGGCCGGACCCCTCCACACGGCGGTGAGTTCGGCGATCAACGAACTGTAGGAGGCTGCCGTGGTGTACAGATCGATGGCCACCCCGTCCCAGGCTGCGGCCGCGGCCAGCATTGGCCCCGACCCCGCGCCAACGTACATCCGCCCGGAGTTGATCTCCGGCGGAAGCGCCCCGTAGTCCACTAATGGGTCCCTTCGTCTTGTCGACGGCGGTCGCACGCACCCCAACGCCGCCCGAAACCGTGGTCAGATACTGGTGCGCGAGTACCGTCCAGCGCCGCCGACACCGTCGGCCGTGGAGTCACGAACGCGATGCCGTTCCGCGGCCGCGGTGGCTACCCCTCAAGCGTGGACGTTTGTACACATATGCGATTCTAAGAACATATATGTACGTCACAGTTCACAGCTATGAACTGAATCTAGCTGACGATGAACATTTGTCTTTGGACATACACTATTGCGCGCGCAGCACTTAACCTCGCGGAGGAGCGGCTTTAGCGGCCCTTCCACACCGTTGACCGGAACCAGCGAGGAGAGAAATCACCGTGTCGTTCGTGACCACCCAACCCGAAGCGTTATCCGCCGCAGCCCAGAACCTGGCAACTATCGGCGCGGCGCTGGCCGCACAGAATGCGGCGGCATCGGCGCCGACGATGGGCGTGGTTCCCGCGGCGACCGATGAGGTCTCAGTGCTGATCGCGGCCCAGTTCGCCACGCACGCCCAGATGTATCAGAACGTCTGCGCCCAGGCCACGATGATTCACGACAGCTTCGTGAGAATGCTGCACTTCGGCGCCGGTTCCTATGCGGCCACCGAAGCCATCAACGCCGCCGCGGCCAGCTAAGGAGGGTGACAAGTGCTGGATTTCGGAGCGCTACCCCCCGAATTCAATTCTGCGCGCATGTATTCCGGCCCCGGTTCGGCATCGATGATGGCCGCGGCATGGGCCTGGAACATGCTGGCCGCCGAGCTGGACTCTGCAGCCACCGCCTACGACACCGTCATCACACAACTGACCAGCGAAGGGTGGATGGGCCCGGCATCAGCCCAAATGGCCGAGGCGGCCCAACCTTATGTGACGTGGATGCGTACCAGCGCGGCGCAAGCCGAACAGGCCGCCACATCAGCCAGAGCCGCCGCGGGGGCGTACGAGACCGCGTTCGCCGCCACGGTGCCCCCACCACTGATCGAAACGAACCGCACCCTGCTCACCCAGGCGATTTCCACCAATGTCCTCGGCCAAAACATTCCGCTGATCACCCAACTCGAGGCCCAATACGGTGAAATGTGGGCGCAAGACGCCGCCGCGATGTACGGCTACGCGGCCCAAACCGCACCAACTGCCGAAGTGACGCCGTTCACCGAGCCGGCCCAAACCACCAACCCCGCCGGACAGGCCATGCAGGCCGCCGCGGTCACCCGAGCCGCCGGCACCTCGGCCGGCACGGACGCGCAGACGCAACTGTTATCCTCCACGCCCTCTGCACTGCAAAGCCTCGCATCACCTAGTTCATCAACCGCATCCACAACACCGATCTCGGATGCGTTGAAACAGAACGAGTTTGTGAGCTTGTGGTCGCAATACGCCAGCCCCACCCAGAACACCCTCGCGATGATGTATCGCGCTACCGGCATGACAACGCACTTTCAATCACTCGGCAAGGCACTAGCACCCGCCGCCAAAGCCGCCAGCGACGGCGCCAAGGCCGCCGCGGCCCTGCCCACCGTTGGCGCGTCGCTGCGCGGCGTGGCCGGTGGTGGCGGCGCCATATCGGCAAGTTTGGCTTCTGCTGCACCGGTCGGTGGGCTGTCCGTACCGCCCACCTGGTCTGCCGCGACCCCGGCGGTCCCTTCGGGGGCATCATCGATCCCGGTCAGCCGCTTCATCACCACGCCCGACACGTCAGGGCCCGGAAACCTGCTGGGCGGAATGCCGCTGGCGGGCGTCGGCGGAAGTTCGGGCGGCACCGGTCCGCGCTACGGGATCCGCCCGACGGTGATGGCGCGCCCCCCGTTTGCCGGATAACGCGACGACGTCCCAACCATTTGCGCCGAGATCCAGTTCAGCGCAACGCTGTTCGAGTGGCCCACGGACACCGCGCCGCTTTTTGAGCGCGGCTGGGCCATCCGTGTCCGCGGACACTTCCCGCTTCCCGACCAATCAGGCTGCACTCGAATACCTCTACTTAATCACGCGGTCACTGCACCTGACCGGGACAGGACAGAAGCGATGGACATGCGTTCAAGATTGGCAGTGAACGCCTTCGCGATCTGCTTCGCCGACCGCATGCCGGAAAGTGAAACACCTAACCGAAGATGCCGCTTACACCGTAATCTGACGGACCCCGATGGGCCGGCCCCAGGATGTCTAAGCGGCATCCCAGCAATGCCATCGATCGCGACCCGCCGGCGAGGAATCTTCAGATGTTTCCCACCGCTCAAGCCTGCGCGTTCATTGGCGGGGCGCTCGCGGTCCAGCTTGGACGGCACCGACAGCTGTTCGATCGAGCCCGCTCAGCCGACGCGCGTGAAGGTTTTGTTGCCCAGACCTGGTTGCGCGGCGACAGAGTTCGCAAGCAGGTCTGCTCGGTGAAGCTGCGGTTACAAGTGCGTGGGGGGGCGTTTGGGTGAAGCTCACTCGCGCTGGCGAGGCCACTAAGTGAGCTGCTGCGTCCGACGCGCACGGTCGTCGTCAGGTGCTACCGAGTTGGATGGCTTTGGCCACGAGCAAAATCGCCCCGACTACGAGGTAGCCACGCAAGGCCAGCATGCCTAGCCGAGTTCCGGCCGACCAGGACACCGGTTTCAACGAGGTCAACGGCGGCATTCGCCAGGTGGCCCGTTGGGCTGTGGCCAGGTCAAGGGGGGGGCTGGTCAGGCCATTGTGTTTCGGGCGGTGGCGGCCATACCACCGCAGCACACCGAAAACGGTTGCGGAGCATAGGGCGATACCGACGGTGAGGTCGGCGGCGAGTGAGACGATGTCGAGGCGGGGGAATACGGTCGTGGCCATGAGTATTCCCGAAAGTAGCAACAGCACACTGACGATGAGCCCTGACGCTACGTTGAGCCACGGCCGGTTCACCCAGGGGCCTAAGACTTCCCGGTCGTTGCACAACAGCACCAAAAAGACAGTCGCGCTGGGCAGCAGCAACCCGGCCAGCGCTTGCACGCCGGTCGTGATCAACCCCAACGGCGCCCCGGGGATTAGCACGATCGCTGCGGCGATCACGACCATCCCGGTGTAGGACAGGTAGAATGGCTTGGCGTCACCGAAGCCACGGTGCAGGGAATGCTTGAGCCCGAGTACATCCCCGAAGGCATAGCTGCTGGCCAGGGTCACCGCAGCCGCCCCAATGATGGAGGCGTCGAGCAACACGATCGCGAACACCGACCCGAGGGTGGTGTTGATTTGGCCGAGCAGGTGCGCAACCGTGCCGGCGTCGGCGAAGCGCCCACGGCTGTTGGTGGCCCGCGCGGCCCAGTCGCCGGTCATGATCAACGCCGCCGCACCGATCACCACGACGAAGGCACCCAGTGTGGTGTCGGCGCGCTCGTAGCCGATGAAACGCGGCGTGATGCGCTTGTCGACAATGTTGGACTGCTGAAAGAACAGCTGCCACGGGGCCACCGTGGTGCCGACCATCGCGATGATCAACAGCACCGCGTCCGAGGTGACTCCGCCACGCATGCCCGGGATGACAAACGATTTCGCGGCGCGCCCCGCATCTGGATGGGACATCAACAACATTGGGATTTGCAGCAGCGTGATCGCGATGAACGCGAGCATCGCGCGTTCCCAGCGCTGGAAGCTGCCGGTGGCCATGATGGTGATCAGCGCGATCGCGGCCAGCGGGACGACCACATATCGGGGGATGCCGATGTAGTCGGCCGCCAGGGTGATGCCAATGAATTCGGTGACCAGGGTCAGAAAGTTCAGCAGGAACAGGTCACCCACGGAAAACCAGCCCCAGCCGCGGCCGAACCGCTCATTGATCAACCGCGCGTGTCCGACCCCGGTGACCGCACCGAGCCGGACCACCATCTCCTGGTTAACAATCAGCACCGGGATCAACAACACCAGCACCCACAGCAGGCTGTAGCCGTAGTTCTGTCCGGCCTGCACGTAGGTCGAGACGCCTCCGGCGTCGTTGTCGCCGACCATCACGATCAAGCCGGGCCCGATGATCGCCAGCATGGTGGCTAGGCGGATTTTCAGGCTACGCGGACGGGCGTTGTCGCCGAGGCCGATTCGGCCCAGCGCACCTTCGATGTCGCCGACGTGTGCGCTGTCCAGCACCGCGGTGCCGTGCGGCGCCGCCAACACTGTGTCGGAAGTGGGGCGGTCCAAGAGTGTCATAGCCAGTCTCCTTCTTCGCTGCTCATCGAGGTCAGGTCTTCGCGAACCAGGCGTGGCCCGGGCGCTCGCTAGCGCCAGTCGTCGGGAATGGTGGCCTGAGCACGGCATCGACGGTCACCACCCCCAGCGCCTGACCCTCGTCATCGACGACCGAAATGGTGTGTAAGTTGTAGTCGGCTATCAATACCGCGGCATCGATCAGATCGGCATCGGGAGTCACCAAGATGGGATTCGAATCCATCAGTGTCGCAACCGCATCCGCAAGGTTCGATTGCAAAGTGCGATCACTGACACCACGCCGGCCAGCCGCCCGCGCTCGTGGAGGACGTGCAGCTGCAGACGCCCATGTTTCGCAGGAGACAATGTCGAGGTTCATCAAACGGCCTGCGCTGTGCGGGTTTGAATCCCAACAAGGGCGATCACCGTGGGAGCGCTGGGGTGCGGGCATCAATTCCAGAACACGGCGCCGGGTGGGACTGGCGCAAAATGAAGGCCGCGTCGTCGGCGTCGTCGGCACGGATCCGGGCGCGCAACGCGGCGACCTCGTGGGAGGGCGGGCAACTTGGCCGCCGGGTGTCTTCAGCAGTCCGAGCAGGCGGAGCGGTCGTCGGGTCTCGGTCGCCGGTTTGTTCATGGATCTCTCCTTGGCGCAACATGTGGATCAGTGGTGGGTGGTGGTAGCACGGGAGCGGCAATACGGCTGCCGCGCTTGGGGTTAGGCGGTTAGGCCCAGCTGGAGCCCACGGCGCTGTCGGTGCTGGCCATGTGGGAACCGGCCGTTTGTACTTTGGAGCCGTGAGCGTTGGCCTGCTCGTAGATCACCTGGAAGTTGCGGCCCAATTGGGTGATGAACTCCTGGCAGGCCAGTGAGCCCGCGCCGCCCCAGAAGTCGCCGGCGGCAAGCACATCGCGAATGATGGCCTGATGCTCAGCCTCTAGGGTGGCGGCTTGGGTGCGGATCAGCGCACCGTGGGCGTCGACGTCGCCGAACTGGTAGTTGATCGTCATCGGTGTTCTCCTCACGGGTGCAAAGCAGTTAGTTGCCCAGGATCTGCTGGGAGGCCTGTTCTTGGTCCTCGTAGTTGCTGGCGTCACGAATCAGGTTGTCGCGCACCCCGTGCAGCATGGTGACGATATTGCGAAAGGCGGTGTTCATCTGGCTCACGGTGTTGTAGGAGGTGGCTTGAGCGCTACCGCTCCAGCCGTCGCCGGCGATGTTTTGCGAGGACGCCAGTATCTTGCGGGCCTCGTCCTCCACGGTTCGGGCGTGCACTTCGAAACGCCCTGCCATCGAGCGCATCTCGTGCGGGTCGGTCGTAAAACGCGTAGTCATCTGAATGTCTCCTTATCTAGAAATCATCGAGTGCCACATAAGCGGTGAATCGTGGCCGAACTGCTTATGCGGTTGGGGCCGTCGAACTGAGGCTCGCAGCCGATCCCCGTATCTGCTATCCGGCGATGGGTGAGCGGGCCATTACGGTGAGCCGGAGCCCGTATTTGGGAGCACTGCCTATGTGGCTTCCGGCCGTGTTCGCCATCGGCATGCCGGGCATCATGGGCATCACACCTGCCGGAGCCGCGGTGAGGGGCGTGCCGCCCAGCCCTGAGGCAAGAGAGCTAGGGGGTGGGGTTAGGGCGGTCCAGCTCGCGGGCACCGATAGCGGGCCGATCGACGCGGCCCGTCCAAGGGCCGCGGATGCGGCGCCGCCGGGTCCCAGGCTCGTCAGACCCAATAGGCCTCCGAGGGGGCCGGTTGTGACAGCTTCTCCGATGGCGTTTCCCGCGGCGCCCCCGGCTGCGCCGGCGCCCAACAAACTCGTGAAGGCACCCAATGTGTTACTGGGCGTGTAAAACCCGGACGAGAAGATGGTGTTCCAGATGTTCGCGTTGGGCCCCCACTGGTTCCAGAAGTCGTTGAGCTGTGAATTCCCAGACCCACCAGAGCCAGTCAGTTGGCCGAGGATTTCCGAAAGTCCCGACGTCGACGACGAAGACGACGCGGGTGAAGCGAGGCTCTGCAACTTTGTGGGTACCGTGGAGGTCAGCTGTGACAGTGCCGTCTGCGTGCTCGTGCCTGCCGACGTAGCAGTGGCCTGGCTGACCGTCGCGGCCTGCCCGTCCAGCCCCGCCGCATTGGTTGTCTGTTGTGGCGCGGTGAATGGCGTCACCGTCGAGGCGGCCGCCGAAGCGGCGGCGTAGCCGTACATTGCGGCAGCGTCCTGGGCCCACATTTCGCCGTAGTGCGCCTCGGTGGTCGCGATCGCCGGCGTGTTCTGCCCCAAGACGTTGGTGGCGACCAACGCGCTCAAAAGGCTACGGTTGGCCGCGATTACCGGTGGGGGCACCGTCATCGAGTACGCGGTCTCATAGGCACCCGCGGCTGCGGTGGCCTGGGTAGCGGTTTGTTCAGCCTGCATCCCAGTCGTGTTCATCCAGGCGACGAGAGGTGCTGCGGCGGCCGCCATCGATATCGACGCCGGGCCGCGCCAGCCTTCGCTGCTCAATCTCGAGATCGTCGAGCTGTAGGAGGTTGCCGCCGAACGCAATTCAGCGGCCAGCGTGTCCCAGGCCGCGGCGGCGCTAAGCATCGGCGCTGAGCCCGCGCCGGAATACATTCTTGCGGAATTGATTTCCGGCGGCAACGCGCCGAAATCGATCATGACAGTCATTGGACACACTTCCTTTAGCCGGCCGCGATTGTGTTGAGGGCCTCGGTGGCGGCGTACGAAACGGCACTGGCCGCTAAGGTCCGCACGAACAGGTCACAAACTGCTGCGGCTTGTGCGCTCACCGCTTGATACAGCTGCGCGTGCGCAACGAACTGGGTCGCGGTCAGCGCCGAAACCTCGTCGGCCGCTGCAGGAATCACGCCTGTCGTAGGCGTAGATGCGGCCGCGTTCTGGGCGGCGAGCCCTGAGCCGATATTGCGCAAATCATTGGCTGTCGTCGCCAGTATTTCTGGCTGTGCGGTCACAAAAGACATCGGACTTCTCCTCAAGGGGAATGCAGACTGAAGCTGCGGCTGTGGTCGTGTCAGAGCACGCCAAAAAGACGCACGTCCACGAAGCGGGACGCGGGCGAGTGCGAACCGAAGCGGCGCAAGCCGATTCAGATAGTGGAAATGGTGCCGGGGCCGGATCCGAACGAAATGCTCATCGGACTCGGATAGGGACTATCACCGCGACTCATCTCGCTCTCACCTCCTCACGGCCAGGGCACACGGGGGTGCCAACAGTCGCACACCGGGGATGAGGCAACCCGGCGATTCAGCCGGGCGCGGCACCCCTCTCGTCACAGCTTTGGCACCACACGGCGTATCCGGCTGAGCCGGAAGCCACTTGGGCTCAACCCTTAAGCCGGGAAGAGCTGTCCTGACCCGGGGCGTCTCTCGACGTTCGAGGTCAGTGGCCTATGTCCGTGCAGACGCCTCACCTACCGAGGTTTATGCGAACGTTATCTTGGCACTCAAGGCGGCACCAGTCAACCCGGCGCGTTGACTCACCAACAATGCCCGCCTGCCCCCTTCGTTGTCCCAAAGAGAAATGCTGCCCGCGAAGTGGCGTGTTGAAGCGGCGAAACCGGTGCGGCGCAGCAGGCCCAGACGATGGGATTGACGGTGGGTGAACGCCAGCGTTTGCACCGGGCCTTTACTAGGCCGTGCTGGACATGCCGGCTGGCATGTGGCTGGCGCCGATGCTGGGTGAGCTGGTGAGGATCTTGCGGCGGTTCGGCGCACTGGACATTGATGGCGACACCGGGGGCGCCGCTATGACCGCGCCATATCGTCGGCCATCTATTGCCGTGTGGCGCCCGAAGGCGAGAAGTACGAATTGAACCGCCCCGAGTTCGATGCACACGCGGTTATGGGTGTGCAGCCTCTGATTGGGCTGTGTTCGTAGCGTAGTAGATCGTCTCGTACTCGGTCGGTGGGATGCGGCCCAGGCGGTGCATGAGCCGGCTGGTGTTGTACCAGTGCACCCAGTCGGCGGTGAGCAGTTCCACGTCGGTCAGGCGCTGCAGGGGGCCGCGCCGGAAGGGCGAATCCGCCCGGACGGCTTCGGTCTTGTACAGCCCTATCGTTGTTTCGGCCAGAGCGTTGTCGAAGGCGTCCCCGACAGTGCCGATTGAGGCCACCAGCCCGGACAGGGTCAAGGTTTCCCCGAACCGCACCGACGTATATTGCGACCCTGCGTCCGAATGGTGAATAGTGTTGCCCATCAATGGATTGCCTTCATTGAACCGCAGTTGCGCCGCATGCCTGATCGCCTGACGCACGAACCGGTCTTCCTTGCTTGCCGAGCAGGTCCAGCCCACGATCCGCCCGGCGTAGGCATCAATGGCGAACGCGGTGTAGACGAACACCCCGGTGGCCAGGCGCACGTAGGTGAAATCCGCGACGAGCAGCACGTTGGGGGCGCGCACCCGGAACTGGCGTTTGACCAGATCCGCCGCCCGGGTCGCGGCCGGGTCGGCCACGGTGGTGCGGACCTTTTTGCGCCGGGTGACCCCGCGCCAGCCGTTGACGCGCATCAGTCGTTCCACGGTGCAGCGGGCCACGGTGATGCCCTGGCGTTGCAAGTGAGCCCACATTTTCGTGGCCCCGTACAAGGACTCCGGTTTGCGCCGGCCGTGCTCGTCGGGTTCGTAGTAGCCGGCCAGCACCTCGGTAATGACGGTGTCCCACAGGGCCCGCGCCGACGGTGGGCGGGCCAGCCAGGCATAGAAGGTTCTCGGGGCGATCACGCAGCCGTGCTCAGTGAGCACGCGGCAGATCGGAGCGACCCCGAACCGAGCACGATGCTCGGCGATGAACGCACAGATCAACGGTGTCGCGGGTCGCTCTCCCGCACGAAGAAACTTGTTGCCGCCTTGAGGATTTCGATGGTTTCCTCAAGTTCGCGGTTCTTGCGTTTGAGCTCACGCAACTCGCGCACGGTATCGGTGGGCGCCCCGTCGCGGACCCCGGTGTCGACCTCGGCCTGGTTGATCCAGCGTCGTAACGATTCATACGACACCCCCAAACGCTTGGCGACCGCGGTCAGGCAGGCCGTACGGGTGGCGTACTCCTCGGCATGGTCGCTGACCAACCGCACCGCCCGGGCCTTGAACTCCTCGTCGTACTTCTTCGGCATGATGCGAACAACCTTCCCTCGAAAGAAGGTGTGCATCGAACTCGGGGCGGTTCAAATTGACGGACCGTTGACGCAACCGAACCGCGGTCATGCAAAGCAGCCAAACCGGCGCGGGTTAACGCTCGATCTGGTTCGTTAAGTGAGCTGGTGGTGAGCAAGCGCTGAACGAGTCGTGACAAGTGGGGCACATATTGTCGTAGCTAGGCTTTTGCCGACGACATCGTTCCCGTGCGGTGCTAGCTTCGGGGTTGTTATGAGAATCGACGTTGCCGATCCGACAATGCTGCGATCCCGTTTGGTCGCGGTAGCAGCCACAGTGTGGTTGATGTTGTGGATGGTAATCGGTGGCGCACACCACCACGAAAGTAGAACTAACTCAACGGATCTGGAAATCGTTGCCGGTGAAGCGCTGACTTCGCTTGAATCGTCGCAAGTGGTCAGGGATCAGCTTCCCCCAGACCATGCGCACGCAGAAAGGGATTCGTCGACACACCACGACGACCAGTTCATGGCCGCCGCCTTGACACCGTCTGTGGCCGCGTTGGCGAGTTTCGGCGCCGCGGTCAGCCCGGTTGGGGGGGCGGGGTGGTCGGCTTATCCCGCGGCGGCGCCGGGGCGGGGTCCGCCCACTGTGCTTGCAGTGCGTTGCGCCGGTCGAGATCTGTTGACTCGGCTCTGCTTGTCTCGTCGCTGATCAGTCGCCGTCAGGCCGTTGCGCTTCGCGTCGCCGGCCGGTGAACGCTTCTTACCAATTGTCGCGTGTCGCGCGTTGATGGAAGTGACGATCAGATGATTGACGTTGTTCACACTGGCAATAATCTTGCGGGCAGTCCACCTCGTACCGCCACCGGGGCGCGCTCCTGCTGGCGGCGCAGGCCTGCCACCTATGGGCGGCTGGTGTCTTGGTGTGACATGCTTCGGTGCCCAGGATCTCGGCGTCCCAGAGCATTGCGGAACCGTGGTTTCTGGGCGAAGCTTGAGTGCTTCAACCCAGGTGGCAGCATGAAGGAAGTCCTTGCCACGCAGTTGGTCGATAAGGCGCGCGACCGCGGCGGGTTGCTGCCCGAAGCTCGGACCGCGGAGTTTTCCGGCGGCAACCTATGTTTGGGACTGGTTCTAGCGGGCGAGGTGTGCGTGGGTCCGGTAGCGGTTGTCATCGATACCGGGATGATGGAACCGATCATTGGGCGGATGCTTGCTGCCTACTGCGCCGACGTTGTCCTCGTCGATGCACCGCGCCCGGTTGGTGGATGGGAACAAGCCCGCAAAGATCGGGTCGTGCAGGCGTTGGCCACCGATCACGGTGCATGGATTCCGGTTCAGTACACCAACTTTGACAACGTTGTCGGTGATCAATCCCTGGATTTTGAATTGCCCGTCCAGCGCGGTGGAATCGATGTACGGGTGTGCCTGGCGGCTACCGGCAGCTATTCGGCAGGAGTTGTGCGAATGCTACTTCAACAGAGCGAGCAGGCGCCGAGATCCGCATCGGTTTTGCAGGATTGGCGGATCATCCTGGTCAACGGGTCTTTGCTGCTCTTGGCCGCGATGATGGGTTTGTATCTAGTGACTTTCCAGGTCTATCTTGTCCTGCCTGTGCAGGTGTCGGTGCTAACGCCGTGGTCCCAATGCTGTTTTGCCGCTGGTGTGTTCGCGATTTCAGGTGTGGTGGTCGTTGCCGGCCAGTTGCGGACCACCCCATGGTTGTCCGACAGATGGGGTTGCTGGCGTAGCTTGATCGCCGGTCTAGCCATCCTGGCAGTGTCGTATCTGCCGCTGATCATCCTGGCCGACGATCGGAGCTCAAGTTCGCCACCGGACGTCGAAGCACTCGCAGTCTCCGCAGCGCTGCTTGCGCTAGGATCGGCCCCGGCGATCCCATTCGAACTGCATGCTGCAAATACTTTTACCCGTAACCGTTCGGGGGCAACACCTTACCGGTTCTATGGCACCGTCGTCGCAATCAGAACCCTGATCTGCAATGGGCGACAGCGGCAATCTCCGGCACAGCGGTACATCGCGGGCATCACGAAATGCTCTGCGCTGCATTGTTTTTTGTTAGCGCCGCCGCAGCACTTGCGCTCAATCCGCTCTATCGCGAACAGCGGTCAGGCAACCGCGATCATCTGAACAAAGGCCTTAAGCCGTGCGTCACGGCGTAGTCAACACGAGGAAAGAAAAGAGGCGCAACTCATATGGAAAACCGAACAGGAACGTCTGACAGAGCAAGTCTAGCCGGGGATTTAGTCCCCAGCCGGCCGCCGAGGGTGCGGCCATGAGCGGGCACAGCCACGCCCACGGGCACGGGCACACAACCGATGCTGACCGGCGGTGGCTAGCCGGCGCCCTGGCGGTGATCACAGCATTCATGGTCGGCGAAGTGGCGGTAGGAATCGTTGCACGATCCCTCGCACTGATCTCGGACGCGGCGCACATGCTTACCGACGCGGCCTCAATCGCTTTGGCGCTGTGGGCTATCGGGTTGGCAGCACGGCCGGCAGCGGGCCGTATGACCTACGGTTGGCGACGGGCGGAAATCTTGTCTGCGCTGGCCAACGGCCTGACTTTACTAGTTTTGGCGGGCTGGCTGGCCTATGAGGCGGCCCGTCGACTAATTGACCCGCCGCCGGTCACCGGCAGGCTGGTGCTGATGACGGCACTGATCGGGGTCGTGGTGAACGTGACCGCGACGTGGATGATCAGCCGCGCCAATCGCTCCAGCCTGAACGTCGAGGGTGCTTTCCAGCACATCCTCAACGACCTGTTCGCTTTCATCGCAACGGCAATCGCCGGCGTGGTGATTGTGTTCACCGGGTTCGCACGCGCCGACGCCCTCGCCACGCTCGTCGTGGTGGTGTTGATGGCGAAGGCCGGGACGGGATTGGTGCGTGCTGCAAGCCTGGTACTCCTGGAGGCCGCGCCTCGCGGGTTCGAGCCTGAAAAGATTGGCCAGGCGATGGCGGCACGCGACGCGGTGGTCGAAGTTCACGACCTGCATGTTTGGGAAATAACGTCAGGGCAAACGGCACTTTCAGCGCACGTGATCGTGGATGAGGACCGCGATTGCCATGAAACCCGGGCCGAGTTAGCGGCGTTGCTGGCGCACACGCACGGAATTTCACACATCACCCTGCAGCTTGAGCACCAAAAATCAGGCAGGCTCAACGAACACGGTTTCGCAGGCGCATGCGCGCACTGCGCAGAACCGCACGGGCTCACCCACCGCTCAGTAAACAACCAAGCCCATTATCACGAGTCGGATACAGGCGGCACCGACTCCTCGTCGTTGTCGCATCTCCGCGGTTAAGAACGGGCTGTAATGAGGTTGGGCGGCGCTAGCTGGTTACTACGGCTGCGGTATGTGGCGGTGGTGGGAACTGCAGTGTGGTTGGCGGCGTGGGGCGTGCTAATCGGCGCCGACAGTGTGATCATGCCTTCGCACTCATCGGTGGCGCGGCCTGCACCTGCGGTTGTGGCCTCGACAAGTGGTGGTGATCATCCCAGTTTCGGCGTCGATCATTCGCATGTGGGCAAAGGATTGTCGGGCGAGCATCCTGAGCAGTTCACCACGGCGGTGTTGCCGCGCTCGGGTACTGCGGTGGCCGCGCTGGCCGCGTTGGGTGTGGTGTTGGCCGTGGCCGTGGCCGTCGCTGGTGGGCTGGCCTGGTTTGGGGTGCCCGCCGGGCGCGGCCCCCCGCGTGCCCCGGCTTTTTCTGTTACCGGTCAAGACGTCTTGACCCGGTTCTGCTTGTCTCGTCGCTGACTGGTCAGCGCCAGGCCGTTTCTGCCCTTTGTGGCGGCGGCCGGTGACCGCTGACCCATGTCAAGTGCCGCGCTCTGGTTCGCGGCTTCGCAGGAAAGCGACGATTCCGATGACTGAAGTTCGTTCTTTTGACAACATTTGTGTTCATTCCGTTGCGGCGCTGACGGTCCTCGAGCCGCGCGACTGCGGCCAGCGTGCCCCTGGTACCTATCGGCGACCCGCCGCGCTGGTGGGTAACACGCCGGTGTTGCGGATCTCGGCCCCGCTGGTCCCGCCCGGACGCGGGTTTTGGGCCAAGTTGGAGGGGTTCAACCCCGGCGGCAGCATGAAAGACCGCCCCGCCCTGCACATGGTCGAAGCCGCCCGGGCCCGCGGCGAACTCACACCCGGGGCCCGCATCGTGGATTCCACCAGCGGCAGCCTCGGATTGGGCCTGGCGCTGGCCGGGCAAGCCTACGGGCATCCGGTCACCGTGGTCACCGACACCGGCATGGAACCGATCGTGCGCCACATGCTGGCCGCCTACGGCGCCGATGTCGAGCTGGTCACCGAGCCGCACCCGGTGGGGGGCTGGCAACAGGCCCGCAAAGACCGCGTCGCCCAAGTCCTGGCCGCCGAGCCGGGGGCTTGGTGCCCCGACCAATACAGCAACCCCGACAACATCACCGGCTACCGATCGTTGGCGTTGGAGCTGCTTGATCAGCTCGGCAACGTCGACGTGCTGGTCTGCTCGGTAGGCACCGGGGGACACTCCGCCGGCGTGGCGCGGGTGCTGCGCCGATTCAACCCCGACATGAAACTGATCGGGGTCGACACCATCGGCTCGACCATTTTCGGCCAACCGGCCACCACCCGGCTCATGCGCGGACTGGGCTCCAGCATCCACCCGGCCAACATCGACTACCCCGCCTTCAACGAGGTGCACTGGGTGGCCCCACACGAAGCCGTCTGGGCGGCACGCACTTTGGCGGCCAGCCAGTTCGCCAGCGGCGGCTGGAGCGTCGGCGCCGTCACGCTGGTCGCCGGCTGGGCCGCGCGCACCTACCCCAAAGACACCCGCATCGCCGCAGTGTTTCCCGACGGACCCCAACGCTACTTCGACACCATCTACAACGACGACTACTGCCGCGAGCACCAGCTGTTGAACTGGCAACCCGTCGCCGAGCCCACCACCCTCACCGACCCCAACCAACACGTCATCACCTCCTGGACCCGCACCACCACCATCACCAACCCCACACTGGTGTCGCGATGAAGGGCTTTATCGCGCGGTTTCGCGGATTCGACGGGCCCAGCCGGGTACTGATGATCAACCAGTTCGGCATCAACATGGGTTTTTACATGCTGATGCCGTATCTGGCGGGGTACCTGGCTGGCCCGCTCGGGCTGGCCGCCTGGGCGGTGGGATTGGTGCTGGGCGTGCGGAATTTCTCCCAGCAGGGCATGTTCATCGTGGGCGGCACGCTGGCCGACCGGCTGGGCTACAAGCCGTTGATCGTGGCTGGATGTCTGTTGCGCACAGGCGGTTTCGCGCTGCTTGTGGTGGCTCACTCGTTGCCGGCTGTGCTTATCGCCGCGGCGGCAACCGGTTTCGCCGGCGCCTTGTTCAACCCGGCGGTGCGTGCCTATCTGGCCGCTGACGCCGGAGATCGCCGGGTGGAGGCCTTCGCCATGTTCAGCCTCTTCTATCAGGCCGGAATCCTGTTGGGTCCGCTGGTCGGACTGGTCCTGGTGGCCGTTGACTTTCAGGTCACGGCGGCGGCAGCGGCGGCCGTGTTCGCAGTGTTGACCGTGGCGCAGCTGTTGGCGTTGCCGCAACGCGGTGTCGATTCGGCGCCGCAGCAGAAGTCGTTTCTGCAGGACTGGCGGGTTGTCGCCGGCAACCGGCCGTTCCTGCTCTTCGCGGCGGCGATGATCGGCTCCTACGTGTTGACGTTCCAGGTGTACCTGGCGCTGCCGCTGCAGGCGTCGATGCTGACGCCGCGCTCTGGAAAGGCTTTGGTTGCAGTTCTTTTCGTTGTCTCTGGCCTGGTTGCGGTGATCGGACAGCTGCGCATCACCCGTTGGTTCACCAAACGCTGGGGATCTGGACGTAGCCTGGCCATCGGTGTGGCCATCCTGGCGGCCTCGTTTGTGCCGCTGACGGTCGTCCCCGACGGCCATCGGTTCGGGACACCCGCGGCGGTGGGGGCCCTGCTGGTGTCGGCGGCACTGCTGGCCGTCGGTTCGGCCGCGGTCTTCCCCTTCGAGATGGACACCGTCGTCTCGCTGGCCGGAGGCCGGCTCGTGGCCACCCATTACGGGTTCTACAACACCATCGTCGGAGCCGGAATCCTCGTCGGCAACCTGGCTACCGGATCGATATTCGGTGCGGCACAACGGCTCAGCGCCGGCGCACTGGTGTGGGGCGGGCTGGTTCTCATCGGCATCATCGCCACAGTTGCCCTGCACCACCTCAACCCCGCCCGCTCCGCCGGACCCGCGTTCTCCGATGCGCGGGTTGAGTCGTGTCCATCAGAAGAAGTCCAGGCGGAAACAGTGAGGAGCAGCCCATGATTTTTGTGACTACCCAGCCGAAGGCTCTGACTGCACCGGCAGACGATATGCAGGGCATCGGCTCGGCGATGAGCGCCGAAAACGCGGCCGTGGCCGCCCCGACGACCGGGGTGGTTCCCGCCGCCGCCGGTGAGGTGTCGGCGTTGACGGCGCTGCAGTTCGCCGCGCGCGCGCAGATGTACCAGGCCGTCAGCGCCCAAGCTGCGGCGATCCACGAATTAGTCGCGAAACCCCTTGGTGTCAGAGCTGATTCGTATGCGCTCACCGAGGCCGCCAACGCGATCGCGGCCGGCTAAGCACTCCGAGGTGAATGATGGATTTCGCAGCTTTGCCACCCGAGATCAACTCGGCAAGGATTTATGCCGGTCCGGGCCCGGGCTCGATGCTGGCCGCAGCGTCGGCCTGGGCGGGGCTCGCCGAGCAGCTATATGCGGAGGCCGCTTCGTATTCCTCGGTGGTTTCAGGGCTGACGAGCGGACCGTGGCTGGGTCCGGCGTCGGCGGCGATGGCCGCCGCGAGCGCCCCTTTCGTGGCGTGGATGGACACCACTGCCGCCACGGCACAGCAGACGGCTTCGCAGGCCATGGCGGCCGCGGCCGCCTATGAGTCGGCCTTTGCGATGACGGTGCCGCCACCAGTCATCGCGGCCAACCGCAGCCTGTTGCTGTCGCTGATCGCGACCAACATCCTCGGGCAAAACACGCCCGCGATCGCGGCCACCGAGGCACAGTACGCGGCGATGTGGGCCCAAGACGTCGCCGCGATGTATGGCTACGCCGCCGCCTCGGCCAGTGCGTCGCTCCTGACCCCGTTCACCCCGCCGCAGCCCGCCAGCAACCCGGCCGGCCTGGCCGGACAGGGGACCGCGGTCGGCCAAGCTGTCGGCAGCTCGGCCAGCACCGACGCGCAAGCGGTCCTGTCTCAGGTGACCTCCACGGTGCCCACGGCCCTGCAGCAGCTCGCCTCCCCGCTATCGTCCACGTCCGAGTCATCGACGGGGTCGCTGTCGTCGTTGAGTTCGTCGCTCAGTTCCATGAATCCGGCGTTGTCGATGACAAGTTCGGTTGGGTGGATATCGAGTGCGCTGCTCTCGAACGCGAATCAGCTGAAATCTCTGATGCCGGCCGTCACCGCCGCCAGCACCGCAGCTTCGGGACCGGGGCTGACGGGCGCGCTTGCGTCCAGCGCGCTGGGAGCACCCGGCTCAGCAGGACTCGGCGGGGCGGCCGTGTCGGCGGGCGTGGGCCGGGCGGCCACGGTCGGGGCGTTGTCGGTGCCCCAAACCTGGGCATCGGCGGCCCCAGCAATGAGTTCTGCCGCGACGGCGCTGCCCAGCACCAGCCTGGCCACTGCCCCAGGAGCCACAACGGGGGCTCCCGCAAGCATGCTCGGCGCGCCGCTGGCAACGATGGCCGGGCGCGGCATAGGCAACGTCGGCGAAACCGACCTCCGGTTCATGCCCCGCCTGACAGTGCTACCACCCTCGACGACCCTCGGATAACAAAGGAGGAACACCACACCGCCGTAGTCCGGGGCTGTGGCCATATCGAGCAGAAGTGTGGGGTCCCGCCGCACCGCTTCATCTCACATGTGTTAAAAGATGACTCGAGGGGACGCCAGGTCGCGATCGTGAAACGGACCGACACCGTCGCACCGAAAAACGTCAAGCTACGCTGCGATCCGCGCCGCACACAGACGACCCGTTGCGGCGATTTACAAATCAATGCCAGGATCGCGCCGCTCAGATCCTGGGCACGCCGGCGCTGAGTTGGCTGAATTGACTAATTCAAGAACAACCCAGCATGGCATCAGTTACGGCGGACGCTACCGGTAGCAGACCACGACCAATCCTTAACCGGACCGCGTCAACACATCAATGTCAGTGATGTCCGCCGCGATATCCTCCGTGGCGACCACCGTAATAGCCTTCTCCGAACAATCCACCCAAAAATCCTCTAGGGCGGGGATTTTCGACGTACGCGGGCTGCGCTGGGTACTGCGCAGGCGCATACCCTCCCGGCGGTGGCGCGGGTTGGGGTGGCTGTTGGGCGGCGTAGAACTTGGCCTCGGCCTCGGAGAGTTGCTCTAGTTCGCCCCGGTCCAGGAAGACGCCGCCGCAACCCGTGCACTGATCGATCGTCACGCCGAAGCGCTGCACCGGCAGCATCTGCGACACACACCGCGGACACAGCAGCGTTGACTCTTTGGCCTCCATTGATCCGCGCTCGTCTGCCATTTGGACCTCCCTAATCAGGCAACGGCGATGCCTTACCCGCCCAGACTAACAAACTATAAACGCATGCGCATATACGAATGCGCATGGCTTGGGCTCCGCGGTTACCCCGCCGTCGCCTGATCAGCAAGGGAGCGATGCGAGCGCTCGGGGGCCGATATCGCGCGGGCCAATCGGGTGCTGCGCCGCCGGCTATACAGCAGGCTGGCTATCGCGACAGCCAGGCAGGCGGCAGCTGGAAGAAGCAGTGCGTTGTGGCCCAACCGGCCGCCAATGAGGGCGCCCGTCGCGCCGCCGCCGACGAATAGCACCACGGTCGTCGTGAGCACCGCGGCCTTCCACTTGTCCATCCCGTGGCGGCGGCTGCGGCCCAGTATCAATCCGAGGTCGGTGATGGTGCCGGTGAAGTGCGTTGTGCGGATTGCCATCCCGGGCGAGTTCGAGGTCATCGCGTTTTGCAGCCCGCACGCGGCCGCAGCCAGCAGCGCCTTGAACCCGGGAATCTCGATACCGGCTGCGGCCAACAGCAGCGCGGCCTCGGCGAGCAGGACCGCGGCGTGGCGCGCACTGGTGTGGGTTTGCACCGGCGCCAGTACAGCGCCGGCCCCGGCGGCTCCGGCCAGAAATCCGCCTACGATCAGTGCGATCATGCAGCTCTCGTACAGCAGCGGATTGGCTGAATCCATGCCCAGCTGGGTGCTCAACGCGGTCAGGTTGCCCACCGGAAACGCCAAGACCAGCAGCGCCACCGAATTGATGAATCCGGCAACCCCGGCCAGCAGCCCGTTGTAGCCGAGCACCAGCGCCCGCAGGCGCGTCTCACGGGTTGGCGTGTCCGGCATGTCTTTCCTGTCCGGTGATAGGCGGTGGCACAACGCTACCAAGACCGCGTTAAGAGAAGTCGCCTCCGCCCAACGCTGCTGCCCGAGAAAACCTATAAAATTTCGGATTGGGGGCCACTGCTGGCGCCATCACAACTGCCAGTCGCCATGGTTGTTCGACATGGGAGGTGCCCGCATAGCGGGCCCATTGGTGAACGCGAGTTATGGAGTAGTCCCAAAGGCGGGGGTGGTCAGCGATCCGGCACAACCACGGCCGATGGCGGAGGTCACCAGCAGCCGCCTGCCCCATCCCCCCGCGGCTGACGGTGCTCGCTGACGTGTCGTTCTGATTCAACATCCACAGTCCTCGCCGCGCCAGGCTCGAATGCCTTGCCACACGGCGACCGCGGCGATCGCAAGCCCGATCGCCGGATCAAACCACCAGCTCCCCGGCCAGTGGGCAGTTACCGCCAGGCCGACCAACACCGCGGCGGCCTGGGCCGCACAAAGATAGTTCTGGGTACCTTCGCCAGCGGTGGCCGGCGAGCCCAGCCGGACGGCGAGTTGCTTTTTGGCCCGGCCGAGGATAGGCATCGCCAACAAGGTAGCGGCCGTCAACACGATACCGATCATCGACGTCTCAGCGTGGTGCCCACCAGCGAGGTGCCGAATAGATTCGGCGGCGATGTAGGGGGCTGTCAGCCAAAACGACACCGCAACACCGTGCTGGGCGCGCCGTTCGGCGGTCTCGGACAGAGTCCGCGAGCCGGTGAACCGCCACGCCACCATCGCGCTGGCCAAGCCCTCTGGCGCGCTGCTTAGCGCCCACCCAGTCAGTGCGATAGACCCGACCGCCAGGCCCTGCCACAGCCCCACGACACCCTCGGTGAGCATCGCGATCAGGCTGACCCAGGCCAGACGCCGCGCCCAACGCGCGGCGCGATGCCATTCCCCGTCCCGCGCCAGAGACGTCTGCCCGACGTGCGTGGACTCCGCGCAGCACAGATCATCTGCAAGCTCGGTGGGATCGCCGACTGGACGGAAACTACTCACGAGGTTGGCTCCGTTAGCCAGCCGTCCGCGCCGCAGCTCGGGCACAAACCCACCGCATGGCCCATCACGGCCGACACGGCCCCCGAATAGCTGAGCCCATCAGCGAATGAGTGCTGCATCAACCGGGACAACAAAGTCAGCCCCGGTGGATCGGACACCGCCACGCCTCGGAGATGTAGGCAAACAGCGCATATCGATATCACCGACCGCTCCAAAACCACCAGCTGCAACTCATTAATAGACTGCAACATTTGCACTGGGCCATCTTATAGCCGGCGCGCAACCGCCCCGGCACCGCCACACTGTGACGGCTTCCGTTGAATTTGCGCAACATGGTGCGCGCACGCTCACTCCCATCCCGGGGTTCTGCGGTGGTAAACATCGAGGTCTCAGATGGCAGTGCTGATCCCGGTGCGGAGTTCTCAGCCCTGGCGTGGCGCGGTGGACTCCGATGAGGTGACGATGTGGCGCATCCAACCAGCACTCGCCGTGTGCCCGGTTTGCGGATCCTTAACGCGAATCCTTCTAGGCCCAAAGTAAGCGGGCACATTCATGACTTATCACTAACCTCAAGGCTTTGTGCCGGACGCATCATTTGGTGAAAACGTTTTGGGGCTGGCGCGACCAGCAACTGCCCGACGGCACGCTGATCTGGACCTCCCCGGCCGGGCGCACTTATGTGACTACCCCGGGCAGCGCCCTGCTGTTTCCCACCCTGTGCGCACCCACCGGCGACCTGCCCGCCCCGGCGCCAAGACCCCAACCCTGCGCCGACCGTGCCGCGATGATGCCCCCACGCCGCCGCACCCGCACCCAAGACCGCGCCACCCGCATCGCCACCGAACGCAAACACAACCGACTGGCGCGCCAGGCCGAAAGGCCTTCGTACGCTTGGTATTCCGATTCGACCCACGCCGTCGGGGATGGGGAGCCGCCGCCGTTCTAACGCGCCGGCGTCGGACGGCGCGGTCCGGTCATTTCTTGCTGGGAATGACGATCACCACAATCAGGGTGAGGATGGAGAAGAACAGTCCAAGGATTCCCCATCCCAGTGGGTTGCGGCCCTTCATCATGGCGATGACGCCGCAGACTATTGCGGCGATGATGCTGCCGATCGCGACGAAAATCCCTTTGATGCCACGCAGAATGAAGCCGGCCGCGACGGGATCCGAACTCGCCAGAATCATCGAATGCAACATGTCGATCCTTTCTGCCGCCCGGCTACAGGATTATTCCCCGGGGATAACCGCGGCGGACGGTGCGGTCGAGAATCCCCAGGGTCGCCCGCAGCGCGCCCTCGGACAGGATCGGGAAAATCCCGGCTTCCCGCCACTTGGGGTCGATGTCCGACCAGTCGTAGAACGAGGTGACCACGGTGGCCGCGCCGTCTTCGGTGGGCGCCAGCACGTAGCCGTACACGTGGCCGATCGGCGGTTGGATCTGCCCCAGAACCGTCCACGCAATCAGGCGATCCTGCTCGAACTGCTTGATGTCGACGGTGACGTCGTATCTGCCCAATTGCGGGAAATCATTCAAGGATTCGCGGTCCATGTGGACGACGAAGGTGTCGCCGACGCCGCGCACCGGATCACCCTCGGCGTCTTGGAGCATCCCGGACGAATCGATCGCCACGTGGCCCTGCGGGTCGCACAGCACGGCGAAGATGTCCGACGCGGGTGCGGCGATTGTGCGGGAAGTCTCGATGCGTTCGGTCATAAGTCCTCGTGGCTGACGTGGAGGGCGACGATCCGAAGCTTAGCCCCGGGTCCGGCCTTCATCAGAAGAGGGCTAATGCGGTGAGTTGACCAGATAACACTGCACGCGGCGAACGGCGTCCTCGCGCTTGACTCCCATGTTCACCAACCTCTCAACGACTTCGGCAGCTGGCACACCCGAAATAATGTCGTTGTCAATCACATGGACGCTGGGGAACCACAGGTCTGCACTCACCCCCGGCGGTGGGGGCTTCGCGTCGCCTCCGATGCATTGGGCGTAGCCATTGGCGCCGGTTTCCGCGTGAGCGGGCGACGCCCCCATCAGTACGACGACGGGAATGCCTACCGCCGCCGCGACATGGATCAAACGCATGCCTGAACACCCCGCCTTCGCCTCGGTTAACCGAAACTAATCTGGTTTGCTACCTCGCACAAGGCCGACTTTCGAAGGCGCACACAGGGTCGGATGAGCCGCCGGCGCTTGACTCGATCTCGAACTGATGTTCGAATGAAGGGATGCGGTGGGCAAACCAGGCCGTCGCGGTCAACGGGAAGCCGGTGGAGGACGGGGCGCTGCCGGGGCTGCAACGTATCGGTTTCGTCCGCAGCGTGCGCTCGCCGCAGTTCGAGGGGATCACCTTTCACGAGGTGCTGTGCAAGTCCGCGCTGAACAAGGTGCCGAACGCGGCGGCCCTGCCGTTTCGCTATACGGTCAACGGCTACCGCGGCTGCTCGCATGCCTGCCGGTACTGCTTCGCCCGGCCCACCCACGAATATCTGGAGTTGAACTGCGGCAACGACTTTGACACCCAGGTGGTCGTCAAGACCAACGTGGCCGAGGTGCTGCGCCGCGAACTGCGCCGCCCGTCGTGGCAGCGCGAGACCGTCGCCCTGGGCACCAACACCGATCCCTACCAGCGGGCCGAGGGGCGCTACGCGTTGATGCCCGCCATCATCGGCGCCCTGGCCGAATCGGGTACGCCGTTCTCGATCCTGACCAAGGGCACCCTGCTGCGCCGCGACCTGCCGCTGATCGCCGACGCCACAGCGCAGGTCCCGGTGTCGGTCGCGGTGTCGCTGGCGGTCGGGGATGCCGAGCTGCACCGCGACGTCGAGCCCGGCACGCCCACCCCGCAGGCCCGGCTGGGTCTGATCGGCGCGATCCGCGCCGCGGGGCTGGACTGTCATGTGATGGTCGCGCCGGTGCTGCCGTATCTCACCGATTCCGTCGAGCATCTCGACGGGCTGCTCGGCCAGATCGCGGCGGCCGGCGGCGGCAGCGTGACGGTTTTCGGTCTGCACCTGCGCAGCTCGACCCGCGGATGGTTCATGTCCTGGCTGGCGCGCTCCCATCCCCAACTGGTCGGCCGCTACCGCGAGCTGTACCGGCGGGGCGCCTACCTGCCGCAGGGTTATCGCGACATGCTGCGGGAGCGGGCCGCCCCGCTGATCGCCAAATACCGGCTGGCCGGCGATCACCGCCCGTTCTCCCAGGCGGTTTCGGCCGCGGCGCCGGAACCCGTTCAGCAGACGTTGTTTTGAGCTAGCCGGTCTTGTCGCGGCGCGGCTTGGTCAGCGTGAATTCGTCGATCACGACCATGGCGCCGAGCGGGCCCCGCAGCGCATAGTGCGTCGCCTTGATCGAGGTGTTGCCGCCGGGGTGGCCCGGGTCGACGTCGAAAGCCGCGAAGCCGTAAGGGTTGTCGCGGTCGCGGAACGCCGACCATGGCGCGTCCTCGAGGACGTAGATCGGCGCCTTGCGCCGCAGTCCGGGGTCAAACGCCCCCACGCCGGTGACCACCCGGCATCGGGGTTCGGGGAAGAACATCCCGTTGCTCGGCGCCGAGGTGCCGCCGCCGCCGATGACCAGGTGCACCGTTCCCCGGGTGGAGTCGATGAGATCGCTTCGGGTGTCGACGGGTATCGGCGTTCGGGTGTCGGTCCCCAGCGTCCCCCGCAACGGGTGCGAGCGCTCGTAGTGGTGTTCGTGGCCGCACACCACCAGATCGACCTGATACCGGTCGAACAGCGGCAGCCATTCCTCCCGAATGCCCAGGTCGGCCCCGTTGGTTTTGTCGGCGGTGGAGATCGCCGTCTGGTGCATGCACACGACCACCCAGTCGATGTCCGGATCGCTCCGGGCCGCGGCGAGTTCGCTTGCCAGCCAGCGCTTTTGCTCTCCGCCGGAGTAGCCGTGCACGTAGGAGTTGCCGCCGTCCTGGTAGGCCACGTCGTCGTTGGCCAGGCTGATCACCCGCACCGACCCGGCTTTGAACGAGTACCACAGGCCGCGGGTCTGGGGGCTGGACCCGGAATCGGGCACCGCGAAGTAGGTCTGGTAGGCGCCGTAACCGATTGGGCCGTTCCCCAATTCGTTCTCGTGGTTGCCGGCCGCCGGCATCCAGGGCCGGTGGCGCGCCGAGCGGGTGTTGTTGTCGAACCAGTTCGACCAGGTGCGGATCCGGTTTTGGGCCAGGTTGGCGTAGCACAGGTCGCCGTTGACCAGGTTGAACAGCGGGCCGAGGCGCTCGATGGCCATGGTGGTGTCGGCGGCGGCGGGCGAGCCGATGTTGTCGGTGGCATAGCGACCGTCGGGCATCTTGGCCAGGGCCGGGGTCGATTGGTCGCCGAAGCTGGTGAAACGCAATGGCTTTCGTCCTGACGGTGCCGTGCGCACGGTTCCCTGTTCCGGTTCGGCGCCGTCGTGCACCGCGGCGTACACGTAGTCGGTGTCCGGGGTCAGGTCGGTCAGCCGGGCGTGGTTGACGCGAACTTCGGTGTTGGACTTCGCGTCCCGGTAGGTGCGGGTCTCGGCGGCCACGGTGCGGCCGAAGCCGGATGTCGGTGTGCCGAGCATGACGCGCGGATTGCGGACGGCGTCGGTGGTGTGCCAGGACACCACCACCTCGGTCGCGGCGTCCTTGCCGAATTGCAGGTGCAGGCCGCCGATCGGCGGCGCGCCGTTGCGGTCGGGCTGCAGCCAGGCCGACGGCCCGCGGGAGCTTGCGGACTGCGACCACAGCAGCGTGGCGCCGCCCACCCCGACGCCGCCGAGGACCGCGGAGGCCGCACTCGATGTGAGTAACCGGCGGCGGCTGATGCCGGCGGGTTCCGAATCGTTGCTCACCCTTGCTTCATACCGGAGCCGAGCAACCTGAAGGTGAACGCCCCGCATGGTAGGAGCCGTTTCCCGGATGCGGCTGTAACGGATTCGGTAGCGTTTGAGATATGACGAACGTGCGAATAGCGACCACGGGGATCGCGGCGGCGACGTTTGCCGCGGCCGCTGCGATGATTGCGACGCCCGCGACCTCCCATGCGGATCCCGCCGGCCACCAGGTGACGTACACGATCACCGCCACCGGCAACCTGACCGGCAACGTCAGGTACATGAACAGCGATCCGCCCAGCCAGGCGGCCTTCAACTCGAACTCGTCGCAGTTCCTGAACACCGTGCAGACGGCGTTCGCCGCCGGGCAGCCGCTCGTCTACAACGCCACCCTGGCGGACCCCAACCAGTGGGCGTTCGTCAACGCCAGCGGCG
The DNA here is from genome assembly GCF_976985675.1 of Mycobacterium sp. NTMscope_MAC_12. Taxonomy (NCBI): domain Bacteria; kingdom Bacillati; phylum Actinomycetota; class Actinomycetes; order Mycobacteriales; family Mycobacteriaceae; genus Mycobacterium; species Mycobacterium sp. NTMscope_MAC_12. The sequence goes on along the minus strand of NZ_CDRJYY010000001.1, from coordinate 3,384,596 downwards.
GATGCCACTGGCCGGACTGCGACTCGTCGAACATGCCGCAGATTCAGTGCCAGATCGCGGTGGACGGCCAGGTCGTGGTGACCCAGAGCGCCACCACCGGCGTCACCTGCTCGACGCGTCCCTGGTAGCCACGACGACGACTTCGGCGGGTTCGGCGCCCACGGCCCGGACCTTGTGGCTGATCGACGCGTCGAAATAGGCGCTGTCGCCGGGCCCGAGCGTGTACGTCTGATCCCCGTAGTCGAGTTCGACGGTCCCGGCGTGCACGAACATGAATTCCTGACCCGCGTGCTCCGGATGCGGGTCATCGGCCAGCTTCTCCGTCGGGCGAACCACGAACGGCGACATCGACTTTCCCAGCAGCGACGCGGCCAGCACCCGGTAGCGCTCGCCCTCGGCGGTCGCGGCGCGTTCGACGGTGATCTTCTCGTGCGCCGCCTCGTCGGAGAACAGCCGCCCGACGTCGACGTCCAGCGCCTTGGCGACCTTGAGGGCGACCGCGATCGACGGCGTGCTGCGCCGACGTTCGATCTTGGACAGGTAGCTCTTGGTCAGCCCGGTCTGCTGGGCCAGGGCCTCCAGGGTGAGGCCGCGTTGCTTGCGGACCGCGCGCAGCAGTGCGGTCACCGGCCGCCCCTCTCATGACACAAGGTTTCCTATAGTGATACTATTGTGTCACACGTTCGCGCCGAGGGAGCCCGTTATGGCCAGCACGTTCACCGATTCGAAATCCGACTTGATGCGCCGGGCCGCCGAACAGTTGACGGCCTTTCAAGCCAAAGACGCCGCCGATTCGCAGCTGACCACACGCCAGAAGCTGGCCCTGACGTGCCGCGCGCTGTTCGACGCCGGGCACGACTCCGGGCTGGCCGGACAGATCACCGCCCGCGCCGAGACGGACGGCACCTACTACACCCAGCGGCTCGGCCTGGGTTTCGACGAGATCACCGACGCCAACCTGCTCCTGGTCGACGAGGACCTCAACGTCCTCGATGGTGACGGGATGGCCAACCCCGCCAACCGTTTTCACAGCTGGATCTATCGCGCGCGCCCCGACGTGCAATGCATCGTGCACACGCACGCGTTCCACGTGGCGGCGCTGTCGATGCTGGAGGTTCCGCTGATCGTGTCCCACATGGACACCACACCGCTCTACGGCGACTGCGCGTTTCTGGCCAAGTGGCCGGGCGTGCCGGTCGGCAACGAAGAGGGGGAGATCATCTCCGCCGCGCTCGGCGACAAGAAGGCGGTCCTGCTGGCCCACCACGGCCACGTCATCGCCGGCGCCAGCGTCGAGGAGGCGTGCTCGTTGGGAGTCCTCATCGAGCGCGCCGCCAAACTGCAGCTGGCCGCCATGGCCGCCGGCACCGTCAAAGAGCTACCCGAAGAACTGGCCCGCGAGGCCCACGACTGGACGCTGTCGCCGCAGCGTAGTCGCGCCAACTTCGCCTACTACGCCCGCCGGGCCCTCGCCCGGCACCCGGACGTGCTGACCGGCTAAACCGTTACCCACCAACCGAATCCGAGGAGTCCGCCTGTGGTGCAAACGTCCGAGACCAAGATCCACGGCATCATCGCCTACCCGGTAACGCCGTTCTCTGGGGACGGCATCGACACGAAACGCCTTGCGGCGCTGGTCGACCGGCTGGTGTCCGCGGGCGTTCATGCGATCGCGCCGCTGGGCAGCACCGGTGAACTGGCCTATCTGGACGAACCCGAATTCGACACCGTGGTCGACACCACCATCGCCACCGTCGCGGGCCGGGTGCCGGTGGTCGTCGGCGTGTCGGATGTGACCACCGCCAAGACCGTTCGGCGCGCCACCTACGCCCAGCAGGCCGGGGCCGACGCCGTGATGATCCTGCCCGTGTCCTACTGGAAGCTGAGCGAGCGGGAGATCTTCCAGCACTACCGCAGCATCGGCGACGCCATCTCGATCCCGATCATGGCCTACAACAACCCGGCCACCAGCGGCGTCGACATGCCGCCCGAGTTGCTGGTCCGCATGTTCGAATCCATCGACAACGTGACCATGGTCAAGGAGTCCACCGGCGACCTGACCCGCATGCAGCGCATCGCCGAACTGTCCGGCAACCGGCTGCCCTTCTACAACGGCAGCAACCCGCTGGTGCTCGACGCGCTCAAGGCCGGCGCGTCCGGATGGTGCACGGCCGCACCGTGTTTGCGGCCCCAGCCGTGCATCGACCTCTACGAGGCGGTGCGGGCGAACGACCTCGACACGGCCCAGAAGCTGTACGACGATCTCAAGCCGCTGCTCACCTTCATCGTCGCGGGCGGACTGGCCACGACCGTCAAGGCCGGTCTGGAGCTGCTCGACTTCCCGGTCGGGGACCCGCGCGCGCCGCTGCTCCCGCTCGATGAGCAGGGTCGCACCGAACTGAAAGGCCTACTGGCTTAGCCCGATTGCCCTACTCGTCCTCACCCCGCTGCGCGGGCTGCATCGTCGTAGGGCTAGCCCGATTGCGCTGCTCGTCGTAGGGCTAGCCCAATTCCGGCGCGGAGAAGGTGTCGCACTTCTTCGGGTCACCGGTCTGATAGCCGACGGTGAACCAATGCTGGCGCTGGTCCGAGGAACCGTGCGTCCAGGACTCGGGGTTGACCCGTCCGGTCGCCTGCTTCTGGATGCGGTCGTCGCCCACCGACGCCGCGGCCGAGAGGGCGTCGGCAATGTCCTTGTCGCTCAACGGCTCCAGGTAGGGCACACCGGTGCTCTCCTGCTTGACCGTCGAGGCGTAGTGCGCCCAGATCCCGGCGTAGCAGTCGGCCTGCAGCTCGGTGCGCACGCCGTTGCCGCCGGAGCCCTGCGCGCCCTGCTGGGCGCGGCCGAGCAGGCCCTGCAGCTGTTGCACGTGGTGGCCGTATTCGTGGGCAACGACGTACTCCTGGGCGAATGGCCCACCGCTGGAACCGAATCGGTCGACCAGCTCTTGGAAGAAATCGGTGTCGAAGTACGCCGTCTGGTCGGCCGGGCAGTAGAACGGCCCGACCGCGGTGGTGGCCGCCCCGCAGCCGGTGCTCACCCGGGCGGTGAACAGCCGCACATGGGGGCGGGTGTAACCGTTCATCAGCTGATGCCACACCGCGTCCACGGAGTTGCCGGTGGCGACCACGCGGCACTGCACGTACTTGTTGGCGTCGGCGCCGGTCTTGCACTGGCTCAGGTCGAAGCCGGGCGCGGAATAGCCGCCGGTGTTGGTCTGCGGCTGGTTCATCACGCGACCGGGGTCGACGCCCAAAAACAGCGCCCCGAGCAGGATGATCAGCCCGAGGCCGCCGCCCCCGACGGCCATCCCCATCCCGCCGCCGCCGGACGACGACGCTGCGCTGGTGTCGATCTGCATGCCCTCGTTGAAGGTCATGACACGCTCCTAAGGTTGCCGGGTCGCAAGGGAGTCGGTGTAGCTGCGGAGATTGCGCAGGTATCGGCGCAGGGCCAGGTTCAGCAGCGGCCCGACCACCACCATCGCCAGCTTCGCCGGGCCGGCCGGCTTCTGGGCCATGGTCCACGTCAGCCGGCAGCCGCCCGGGATAACCTCGACCCGGTAGTCCTCGGCGAAGGCCGCCACGGATTTGGTCGAGCATTCATTGAACCGAAACGCCATGTGCGTGAAGGGTTCCCACGCGAGGAATTCCTCGTTGCCGACGATGCCGCCGCGCATCTCGACGACGCGGGTGGTGCCGACGCCGCGCGGCTCGGGGCTGGTCCAGGTCACCTTGGTGATCACCTTCGCCCAGCGCGGCCAGGACCCCGCGTCGGAGAGCACCTCGAACAGCTGCTCGGGGGTGATGGCCAGGTCGACGCTGTTGCGGAACGCAAATGGCGCCGTATCGATGAAGTTCACGTCGACGCGCTCGCAGGGGAACATGAAAATAATCTAGCCGGGGCCGTCGCTGGCCGCGGCCAGTAAGGGCACCACGACGTCGCTGATCGGTGTGGCCAGGCCGTGAGCGCGGGCCTTGCGAATGATCACGCCGTTGCGGACGTCCCATTCCATCGGCCGGTGATTTTCCGCGTCGGCCAGGATCGACGTGCTCATGTCCTCGGCGACGTTGCGGAACATGTCGGCCAACTCGTCGACGATGCCGTCGGGCAGGCGGGCGCCCTCGGCGCGGGCGACGGCCAGGCATTCGGCGACATAGCCGCGCGACAGCGCGGCCACGTCGTCGCGGCGGAACATCCCGGACCGCCGCCGCGACAGCGCCATGAACCCGGCCAGCGCGTTGGTGAGCAGCTTGCGCCAGGCCGCGGTGATGATGTCGGGGTCGCAGTCCACCCGGCAGCCGGCGCCGCGCAGCAGGTCGGCGACCGTCGCCGCCGAGGGCCCGCTGGGCAGCACCAGGGCCGCCTCGCCGCGCAGCCGCACCCAGCCGCCGGGCTGGGACTCGGCCGAGTACCAAACGATGCCGGGGATGACGGGCGATTGCGGGCAGTGCGGCCGCACCTGCTCGACCTGCTCCACACCGTTTTGCAGCACCACGACGATGGTGTGGACGTCGCAGAGCCGGGCCAGCCAGCCGGCCGCCCGCGCGTTCTGGGTGGCCTTGACGGCCAACAGCACCACGTCCACCGGGCCGGAAACCTCCGCGGGATCGGTGTGCACCGGGCCGGGGACGACGATCGGGTCGGCGCCGTCGGGCCGCAGTTCGATGCTCTCGCGCGGGGTGCGGCCGCACACCACGATCGAATGTCCGGCCCGATGCAGCAGCGCGGCGACCGTCGTACCGACGGCGCCCGGACCGACGAGTGCGATGTTTGTGGCGATACGAGCGAAACTACACCGCCCCTTAGACTGATCTGTCGTCCAACGTGAAGGGGAGTGTTTTTGTGCTGCGCAGCCACGCCGCCGGGTCGCTGAGGAGTAGCGACGCCGGGCAGCAGGTGACGCTAGCGGGCTGGGTGGCCCGCCGCCGCGACCACGGCGGCGTCATCTTCATCGACCTGCGCGACGCCTCCGGGATCACCCAGGTGGTGTTCCGCGCCGACGACGTGCTGGCCCAGGCGCACCGGCTGCGCGCCGAGTTCTGCGTCGCGGTCACCGGCGTGGTCGAGATCCGCCCGGAAGGCAACGCCAACCCCGAGATCGCCACCGGCGACATCGAGGTCAACGCCACCGCGCTGACCGTGCTGGGGGAGAGCGCGCCGCTGCCCTTCCAGCTCGACGAGCCCGCCGGCGAGGAACTGCGGCTGAAGTACCGCTACCTCGATTTGCGGCGCGACGGCCCCTCGGAAGCAATTCGGTTGCGCTCCAAGGTGAATGCCGCCGCGCGCGCGGTGCTCGCGCAGCACGATTTCGTGGAGATCGAAACACCGACGATCACCCGCTCGACCCCCGAAGGCGCGCGCGACTTTCTGGTGCCGGCCCGGCTGCACCCCGGCTCGTTCTACGCCCTGCCGCAGAGCCCGCAGCTGTTCAAGCAGCTGCTGATGGTCGCCGGGATGGAGCGCTACTACCAGATCGCCCGCTGCTACCGCGACGAGGATTTCCGCGCCGACCGCCAGCCGGAGTTCACCCAGCTCGACATGGAGATGAGCTTCGTGGACGCCGAGGACATCCTCGCCATCTCCGAGGAGATCCTGTCCGCGCTGTGGGCGCTGATCGGGTATGAGATCCCGACGCCCATCCCGCGGATCAGCTACGCCGAGGCGATGCAACGGTTCGGCTCCGACAAGCCCGACATGCGTTTCGGGCTCGAACTCGTCGACTGCACAGAGTTCTTCTCCGACACCACATTTCGCGTCTTCCAGGCACCGTACGTCGGTGCCGTGGTGATGCCGGGCGGCGCCTCGCAGCCCCGGCGGACGCTGGACGGCTGGCAGGAGTGGGCCAAGCAGCGCGGCCACCGCGGGCTGGCCTACGTGCTGATCGCCGACGACGGCACGCTGGGCGGCCCGGTCGCCAAGAACCTGTCCGACGCCGAACGCGACGGCCTGGCCGCCCACGTGGGGGCCAAGCCGGGGGACTGCGTGTTCTTCTCGGCGGGCCCGGCGAAGCCGTCGCGGGCCCTGCTGGGGGCGGCGCGCGGTGAGATCGCGCACCGGCTGGGCATGATCGACCCGGACGCCTGGGCGTTCGTCTGGGTGGTGGACCCGCCGCTGTTCGAGCCCGCCGACGACGCGACCGCGGCCGGCGACGTGGCCGTCGGCTCGGGCGCGTGGACCGCGGTGCACCACGCGTTCACCTCACCCAAGCCGGGTCACGAGGACGCGATCGACACCGATCCGGGCAACGTGCTCGCCGACGCCTACGACATCGTCTGCAACGGCAACGAGATCGGCGGCGGCTCGATTCGTATCCACCGCCGCGACATCCAGGAGCGGGTGTTCGCGGTGATGGGACTGGACCACGCCGAGGCCGAAGAAAAGTTCGGGTTCCTGTTGGAGGCCTTCACCTTTGGCGCACCTCCGCACGGCGGGATCGCCTTCGGCTGGGACCGGATCAACGCCCTGCTGTCCGGGGTGGACTCCATCCGCGAGGTGATCGCGTTCCCGAAGACCGGCGGCGGCGTCGACCCGCTCACCGATGCGCCGGCGCCGATCACCGCCCAGCAGCGCAAGGAGTCCGGAATAGACGCCAAGCCCGAGAAGGTTGACCGGGCATGAGCGAACACCTCCCGGACACCGAGACCATCAACGCGTTCAACCAGTCCATCGCCGACGAGTTCCGCGCCAACGGCGGCAAGGTCGGCGGCCAGTTCGCCAACGCCAACCTGCTGCTGCTGCACACGACCGGCGCCAAGTCGGGCCAGCCCCGGGTGTCGCCGCTGGCGTACTTCCACATCGACGGCAAGCTCATCATCATCGGCTCCTTCGCCGGCGCCCCGGTCAGCCCGGCCTGGGTGCACAACCTGCGGGCCAACCCGAGCGCCCGCGTCGAGGTCGGAACCGACGCATTCGACGTCACTGCGCGCGAGCTGCCGACCGACGAGCGCGACGCTCTCTTCGACAAGGTCACCGCCGCGGCGCCCGGCTTCGCCGAGTACCAGGCCAAGACCAGCAGGGTGATTCCGCTGTTCGAGTTAATCCGGACCTAGCCGGTGGGCGCTTCGCGGCCGGCGGTGCCCTCGAGGGTCCTCGCCGCCGCGCGCGCGGGCGGCAAGCGGCTGCGCGCGGTGTGGTTCAACCTGGCGCAGACGTCGGCGGCCGCCGGGGTGTCCTGGTACCTGACGCACGACGTCCTGGGCCACCCGCAGCCGTTCTTCGCGCCGATCGCCGCCGCGGTGTCGTTGTCGACCAGCAATGTGCTCCGCGCGCAACGCGCCATCCAGATGATGATCGGGGTGACCCTCGGCATCGGGCTGGGCTCGGCGGTCCAGGGCCTGCTCGGGCCCGGCGCGGTGCCCATCGCCGTCGCCGCGTTGATCGCGCTCGGCGCCGCGGTCTTCATCGGGGGCGGCTTCATCGGGCACGGGATGATGTTCGCGAACCAAACCATCGTGTCGGCGATCCTGGTGCTTGCCCTCTACCACGGCGGCGTCGGGCTGGAACGCATCTTCGACGCGCTGATCGGCGGTGCGGTGGCCATCGTCTTCGCCGTGCTGCTGTTTCCCGCCGACCCACTGCAGCTGCTGCGCGCCGCGCGCGTCGGCGTGCTGGCCGTGCTGCACGACGTCTTGACGCGCGCCGCCGACGTCGCCGCCGGACGCAAAGCCGCCCCGCCGGACTGGCCGCTGACGGCCGTCGACCGGGTGCACGAACAGCTCAGCGGCCTGCTCGAGGCGCGCACCACCGCCCGCCACGTCGTCACCATCGCCCCGCGCCGATGGGGCCTGCGCGACGCCGTGCACGCCGCCGACCACCAGGCCGTGCACGTGGCCCTGCTGGCCGGCTCCGTGTTGCAGCTGGCCCGGGCGATCGGCCCCAACCCGGACGGCGGCCGCGAACAGCGTGCCCAGCCCGTGCACACGGTGCTGGTCGTGCTCGCCGCCGCAACCGCACTCGCCGACCGCGACGCCGCCGGCGCCTGCGCGTATGCGGCGTCGGCCCGCCATCACGCGTCGCAGTTGCCGTCGGGTGCCGGCGAGAAAACCCAGGTGATGCTCGCCGACGCCGTCACCGCCTGCATCGACGACCTGCAACGGGTCATCGACCTTCGGCAGGTGTGAATCTCACCGCGAGTCGGCCAGGAACTCCTGCACCAATTTCCGCGGCGCCTGCGTCAGCCACGCCTCGGTGATGAGCTCCTGGAGGTCGCGCACCGAGATCTCGGCCAGGTTGACCAGCACGGCGGGATAGCCGTCGAAATGCGGGGTGGTGAAGTAGGTTTGCGGCTCGTCGTCGATCAGCGCGAATTTGACTCCCTCGTCGGACACCCGAACACCGAGGATGTCGCCCCGCGGGGGTTCCGGGCCGTTTCGCGCCAGGGCCTCGCGTTCCGAGGGCCGCAGCGGCCGCTCCCAGGCCAGCAATTTCTTGCCGACCCGCCAGTCGTGCGGTGACGGCTCGGAGGTGAGGGCCAGCTCGCCGACGATGCGGGCGACCTCGTCCCACGTGGCCACTCCTCGATTGTGCTCCCGTTTCCGCGCCGTTGCCGTCGTATCGGCAAACCGCCGCCGCCGACAGTCCGTAACGACGCGGTGTGTGATCTGATCAGCCTTGTGTCTGAAGCAGACGCCGGGGCCGCCCGCCGGCATCGAGTCACCCACCGCACCGAATACCGCTATTCCAACGTCGTGACCAGCTCGTACGGTCGCGGCTTCCTGACCCCGCGCGACTCGCTGCGGCAGCGTCGCGTCGCGCATCGGCTGATCATCGAGCCGGCTCCCGCCGACAGCTCCACCAGCACGGACACCTACGGAAACATCAGCTCCTACTTCCACGTGACCGAGCCGCACACCGTCCTGACGGTGGTCAGCGATTCCGTCGTCGACGTCTATCCGCCGGCGCCGGGCCTGTACTCCGGCGGGGCGGCGCTGAAGCCCTGGGAGGAGGCCCGGCCGGCGGGCCGCGCCGGGGCGCTGGCAACCGAGTTCACCCTGGACCTGAATCCGCCGGAGATCACCGACGAGGTCCGCGAGTACGCCGCGCCCAGCTTCACGCCCGGACGCCCGTTGATCGAGGTGCTGCGCGACCTGGCGTCGCGGATCTTCACCGACTTCACGTACCGGTCGGGGTCGACGACGATTTCCACCGGGGTCAAGGAGGTTCTGGCGGCCAGGGAGGGGGTATGTCAAGACTTTGCCAGGCTGGCGATCGCCTGCCTGCGCGCCAACGGTTTGGCGGCCAGTTACGTGTCCGGCTACCTGGCCACCGACCCGCCCCCCGGAAAGGATCGGATGATCGGCATCGACGCCACGCACGCCTGGGCCGCGGTGTGGACTCCGCAGGACCCCGGCCAATTCGAGTGGCTGGGGCTCGATCCCACCAACGACCAGATGGTCGACGAGCGCTACATCGTGGTGGGACGCGGCCGCGACTACGCGGACGTCCCGCCGCTGCGCGGCATCATCTACACCGACTCGCGGCACAGCGTGATCGACGTCGCCGTCGACGTCGTGCCCTACTCGGACCCCATTGAAGGCGACTTCTCGCATGCGTGACTTCACCTGCCCCAACTGTGGCCAGCGCCTGACGTTCGAGAACTCGACGTGCCTGAATTGCGGTAGCGCGCTGGGCTTTTCGCTCGAGCAGATGGCGCTGCTGGTGATCTCCGACGGCGAGTCAACCGAGCACGCCGGTGTCGTGCCCGCCAGCGAGTACCAGTTGTGCGCCAATCTTCAAGTGGCCGAATGCAATTGGCTGGTTCCGGTCAACACCCCGCGGTTGCTGTGCACGTCGTGTGCGCTGACCGCCGAACGGCCCAACGACGCCGACACCGTCGGGCTGGCCGAATTCGCCCGGGCCGAGGCGGCCAAACGACGGCTGATCGCCGAGCTGCACGAGCTGAAGCTGCCGATCGTCGGGCGTGACAAGGACCCCGACTACGGGCTGGCCTTCCGGCTGTTGTCCAGCGCACACGAAAACGTGATGACCGGGCACGCGAACGGGATCATCACCATCGATTTGGCCGAGGGTGACGACGTGCATCGCGAGCAGCTGCGGGTCGAGATGGACGAGCCGTACCGGACCCTGCTGGGGCACTTCCGCCACGAGATCGGGCACTACTACTTCTACCGGCTGGTCGCCCCCTACCGAGAACACCTGGAGCGGTTTAACGAGCTCTTCGGCGACCCCGACGCCGACTACTCCGAGGCGCTCGACCGTCACTACAGCGAGGGCGCGCCCGAGGGCTGGCAGAACGACTTCGTCTCGTCCTACGCCACCATGCATCCGAGCGAGGACTGGGCCGAGACGTTCGCCCACTACCTGCACATCCGGGACGCGCTGGACACCTCGGCGTGGTGCGGACTGGCGGCGGCCTCGGCCACCTTCGACCGGCCGGCCCTGGGGCCCAGCGCATTTCAGACGATCATCGACATGTGGCTGCCGCTGTCGTGGTCACTGAACATGGTGAACCGGTCGATGGGGCACGACGACCTGTACCCGTTCGTGCTGCCGACCGCGGTGCTCGAGAAGATGAAGTTCATCCACACCGTCGTCGACGAGGCGACGTCGGAGTCCCGGGGCCCCGCGTCTGTTGCGGGTTAGCGATGTGCTTCTCGATGACGGCGGATCTGGTGGTGGGCGCCGCCCTGGTGCCGGTCGCCGTGGCAACACTGCGCGAGGTGAAGCACTGGCGCGAAGTGCCCTTCGCCTTGCTGCCGACGGTGTTCTCGGTCCATCAGTTCATCGAGGCGGCGGTGTGGCCCAACGAATTGGTCTCCCCCGGGATGGCCCACCTGGCGATGCTTGCCTATGTCTTCATCGCGCTGCCGCTGCTTCCCGCCTGGGTTCCGTGGGCGATCTTGATGCTGGAGCCGCGCGGTGCCCGGCTACGGGTGGCGCCTTTTGCGGTGCTCGGCACCGCCGTGTCGGCGTATCTGGCTGTCATCGTGCTCACCGAACCAGTCAAAGTGACGCAGTGCCCCCATGCGCTGCAGTACCAGACCGCGGTTCACGACGGCTACGTGTGGGCGGCGCTCTACATCATCGCCGTCATCGGGCCGGCGGTGCTGTCGGGCTATCGCTCCATCGTGGTGTTCGGGATAGCCAACCTGGTGGGGCTGACGGTGGTCGCCGTCCTCTACGTGCAGGCGTTCGCGTCACTGTGGTGCATCTATGCCGCGACGCTCTCGGTCCTGGCGCTGGTGCACATGGTGCGGCGTCGGCGCCTGCCCGATCCACACCGCTACCACGGCATCGCCGCGGAGCGGGAGACATCGAACGCGTGAAGTCGTACGGCTAGGGGGGATTGCCGCACTCCTCCTCACCCCGCCTCGCGGGGTGCATCGTCGTACGGCTAGGCGGGCATCACCCGGCGCACGTCGGGACCCCAAAGTGGTTGCATCCCACCGGGTAAGGCCAGCTGGGTGGTGGTGATGACCTCGGCCAGGTCGCGCAGCCCGGCGTGGACCGCGCCGAGCAGGCCCGCGAGCTCGGCGCGCCGCCCGTCGTCGCTGACCCGTTCCAGCACCGCGGGATGGGATCGGCGCAGCCGGGTGCCGATCTCGTCCACCAGCCGCTCCGGGCGCGACGACCCCGACGAGCCGGGCAGGTCCTTCAGATTGGTGCGCAGCCGGTCCAGTTGGTACAGCAGCGACCGCGGGTTCTGCGCGTCGAACAGCGTCAGCTCGACCATGGCGGCCACGCTGACCTTGCCCGCCGTGCGGCGACGGTAGATGACCGAGGACTCGCACGCCACCAGGGTGGACTCGATGACGGTCTGTTCGGCGGCGGCGCCGCGCACCACGGTCAGCGTCTCCTGCAGCAGCGCGGTCAGCCACAGGCCGCGTTCGATCCGCTTGCCGATGTCCATCATCGTCCAGCCCACGTCGCGCACCATCGACTCGTTGGCCACGCCCGACAGGGTCAGCATCCCGGCCAGCGTCTGGGCCTGCGCCCGGGTCAGCGCGGCGTCGGCCTCGGCGAGCGACTCCGGCGGCTCGCTGTCGAGGGCCAGCGCGCGCTCCACCGCGGCCAGCACCATCCACGTGTCGTTGGACATCTGGTCGCGCACCGCGCGGGCGGCAAGGGCCAGGCCTTCCACCGACTGCACCAGGGAGCCGGGCCGGTGCGGGTCGACGGTGAGCGACCACAGCGTCGAGGGGGCGACGGCGATCATTTCGGCGTGATCGCCGTCGCCGTCCGCCGCGGTGTCGGTTCCGGTGATGCGGCCCAGTGCGGCCATCAGCACCGGCACGCACTCGCTTTCCTCGCTGTGCTGGTGGTGCCGGTACACGTGGAACCTGTCGCGGGCGACGATGAGCAACCGCGCCATGCTCTCGGCGCGCTCGCCGTAGCGGCCGATCCAGAAGAGGTCGGACAGCACGCGCGGGGAGCTGACGGCCCAGGTGCCCGCGGCTGTCTTCGCCGGAGGTTCCACGCTCGGTGGGCTGATCGCCTCGGCCCGCGCCCGCTCGGTGGGTCGCACCCAGACATCTTTCGCCGCAACGGTTTTCAATGTATAGGCGGCGTCCCCGGGCGCCAGCACGTAGCCGATGCCGCCGATCATCGGCGCGTAACCGCCCCGCTGGGCGACGGTGAACAACCGGAAGCCGACGCCCGACGACGACAGCACGCCGGCGTGGTCGGTCGGCGCGGACGAGAACTGCGGCAGCTCCTGGCCGACCCACTGCCATGGCATCGCCTCGATCTGGGCAGCCAATCGCGCCAGCTGCGGAGACGAAAGTGCCGGTCCGACAAGGGTTTTCTCGCCGACCGTCGACCTCACCAACAACGACGACAGATTCGCCAGCAAGTGCGAACGCTCGGCCGCGATGCCGCCCCAGTAGGCCGGCGCGCTGGGCAGCAGCAGGGTCTCCGACAGCAGGTGCTCGGCCATCGCGGGCAGGAACCGCTGCAGCCCAGGGTTTTCCAGAATCCCGCTGCCCAGCGTGTTGACGACGGTCACCGTCCCGCGGTGTTGCGCTTCCACCAGGCCCGCCACCCCGAGGCGCGAATCGGCGCGCAGATCCAGCGGGTCCGAATAGTCGGCGTCGACCCGGCGCAGCACCACGTCGACGCGCTTCAGGGTGCCCAGCGAGCGCATCCACAGCATGCCGTCGCGCACCACCAGGTCCGCGCTCTCGACCATGGGGAAGCCCAGCAGGGTGGCCAGATAGGCCTGGTCGAAAGCGGTTTCGGAGTAGATGCCCGGGGACAGGACCACCACCACCGGGTCCTGGGCGTCGTCGGGTGCCGCGTCGATCAGCGCCAGCCGCAGGGCCTGCGCGAACGGGGTGGTCGGCCGCGGCCCGATCCGTTCGTAGAGGTCGGGAACCGCGTGCGCGACGACGCGCCGGTCGGCCAGCGCGTAGCCGGCCCCCGAGGGCGCCTGGGTCCGGTCGCCGTTGACGACGAAGGCCCCGTCCGGACGCCGGCTGACGTCGCAGGCGTGCAGGAAAAGCTGATGGCGCCCGGGGATCTCGATTCCGTTGGCGGCCCGCACGTAGCCGGGATGGGCGAACAGCAGCTCGGGGGGAAGGACGCCGTCGGTGAGCAGGCTGCGCGGCCCGTACAGGTCGGCGAGCACGGCGTCGAGCGCCCGGGACCGCTGCAGCAGCCCCGCCTCGAGCACCTCCCAGTCCGCCGCGGATAGCACGATCGGCAGGGTGTCCAGCTGCCAGGGCCTCGGCTCCTGGCCGCGGCCGCCGGGTTCGACGGCCGTGTAGGTGATGCCGTCGTTGTCGATCAGGCCGTGCACCACCGAGCGCAGCCGGTCCAGCCCGGCGCGGCCGCGCTCCGCGATCGCGTCGGCCACCTCGGCCCACGCGGGGCGCACGTTGCCGTCGCGGTCGACGAATTCGTCGTAGCCGCTCGCCGGGCCGTGCCGCAGATCGAAGAGGGCTTCCTGGGCCCGGGCGGCGCGGTAGCCGGCCAGCAACCGGTCCGCGTCGTAGCGGCCGCCGGCGCCGGGCGAGGCCGCACCGGTGCCGAATGTCATGTCCGCAAACGCCATTACTGCTGCACGGTACGCACGCGGCACAGGCCCAGGAGGCCCGGCGCGCCGGGCGTTATGCCGGAGCCGGGCCGGGTTGGTAGCCCGCCTGCTGCGGCGGGGCGACCTGCCCGCCGGAGAACTTGCGGTAGGCGTAAATCCCGATCAGGGAGGCGACCGGGGCCGCCACCAGCAGCCCGACGCCGCACGCCAGCGCACCCACCACGAACAGGGCCAGCTCGACCAGCCAGACCAGCAGGGCGTTGCCGAAGTTCGCGGTGACGGTGGAGAAGCTGGAGGTCAGCGCCTTGATGGGTTGCTCCGATCGATCGATGGCGAACGGGATGGTGAACTGGGCGAAGATGCCCAGGATCAGGCCCGGCAGGAAGCACAGCGCCGAGGCGATCGAGGTGAGGATGCCGACCAGCAGCGCGGCCAGGAACACCATGCCGAAGTTGCGCGGCTTGAAGAAGCTCCCGATCGTCACCGGGCGCCCGTCGGCCAGATCCAGGCAGCCGGACAGGAACGCGGATTGGGCGAACGCGCCCACGAGGTACGCGACCAGGTAGCCGAGGATCAGCAGCGTCATTCCGCCGCCGTTGAGGTTCGCCGTGAAGGTGAAGTAGTCGTCGTCGGAGCCGCTCGTCGTCGTGCCCACGCTTTGGCTCAGGCCGACCATGGCCGAGGCGGCGCCGATCAGCAGCCCGTAGACCAGAGCCGGAACGATCAGTGCCACCGGGTTTTTGGTGAATGCGTTCCAGGCCCAGCCGAACGCGTCACCGATGCTGAACGCCGGCGTGGGCGGGCCGCCGTAGCCGGGTGGGGGTCCGTAGCCGGGAGGCGGTGCGCCGTAGCCCGGGGGCGGCCCGTAGCCCGGGGGTGGGCCGTAACCCGGAGGCGGAGCGCCGTAACCCGGGGGTGGGCCGTACCCCGGGGGCGGCGGGGGTGGTGCGCCGTAACCGGGCGGTGGGGGATAGCCGGGAGGATTCTCGCTACCGCCCTGAGGGTCCGGCGGGCCTGAATATTCGGGGGGTTGGCTCATGTCCGTCCTTGCTATCCGGAGAGGAACGCGCGCTGAACTTGGCAAACCGGAACTTAGCAAAGATGCGGCCGGGGCGCGCGGGTCGCCGGGGCCGGCGCGGACGTCCGCCCGTCGTGGTATGCCTGAAGCCGTGTCCGACGGTCTGTTTGACCTGCCCGGCGCGCCGCGGCCAGACGATCATGGCTTGGGCGTGTCGAGTGGCTCGCCCCTGGCCGTCCGCATGCGTCCGGCGTCGCTGGACGAGGTGGTCGGGCAGGACCACCTGCTGGCGCCCGGGTCACCGCTGCGCCGCCTCGTCGAGGGCTCCGGCGTGGCGTCGGCCATCCTGTACGGGCCGCCCGGCAGCGGCAAGACCACGCTGGCCGCGCTGATCTCACAGGCGACCGGACGCCGGTTCGAGGCGCTCTCGGCGTTGTCGGCCGGCGTGAAAGACGTTCGGGCGGTGATCGAAAAGGCGCGAACCGCGCTCCTTCGTGGTGAGCAGACGGTGCTGTTCATCGACGAGGTGCACCGGTTCTCCAAGACCCAACAGGACGCGCTGCTGTCCGCGGTGGAGAACCGGGTGGTGCTGCTGGTGGCGGCGACCACGGAGAACCCGTCGTTCTCGGTGGTGGCGCCGCTGCTGTCCCGCTCGCTGATCCTGCAGTTGCGGCCGCTGAGCGCCGACGACATCCGCACCGTCGTGCAGCGCGCGATCGACGACCCGCGCGGCCTGGGTGGGCAGGTCGCGGTCGCGCCCGAGGCCGTCGACCTGCTGGTGCGGTTGGCCGCGGGTGACGCGCGGCGCGCGCTGACGGCGCTGGAGGTCGCCGCCGAGGCGGTGCCACCCGACGGCGAGCTGACGGTCACCGCCATCGAGCAGTCCCTCGACGAAGCCGCTGTGCGCTACGACCGCGACGGCGATCAGCACTACGACGTCATCAGCGCCTTCATCAAGTCGGTGCGCGGCTCGGACGTCGACGCCGCGCTGCACTACCTGGCCCGCATGCTCGTCGCCGGGGAGGATCCGCGGTTCGTCGCGCGCCGGCTGATGATCCTGGCCAGCGAGGACATCGGCATGGCGGACCCGACCGCGCTGCAGGTGGCGGTCGCGGCGGCGCAGACGGTGGCGCTGATCGGCCTGCCCGAGGCCCAGCTCACGTTGGCGCACTGCACGATTCACCTGGCCACCGCGCCCAAGTCGAACGCGGTCACCACGGCACTGGGAGCGGCGATGGCCGACATCAGGGCGGGCAAGGCCGGCCTCGTGCCGCCCCATCTGCGCGACGGCCACTATTCGGGCGCCCAGGCGCTGGGCAATGCGCAGGGCTACAAATACTCCCACGACGAGCCGGATGGTGTTGCGGCGCAACAGTATCCGCCCGACGAGCTGGTGGGCACCGACTACTACCGGCCCACCGGCCGGGGCTTCGAGCGCGACATGGCGGGTCGGCTGGAGCGGCTGCGCGCGATCATCCGTAGGAAACGGGGGTGAGGAAGGAATGAAAACCTTCACCGACGAGGAGATGGGCCAACTGCTGCCCACCGCCAAGCAATACAGCGTCGTCATCCTCAAGCGCGGCCCGAGGTTCGGGGACGAGTCGTCAGCGGAGATCATCTGGGAGCACGGCCGGCGCAACTTCGGACTGCGTGACGACGGCGTCCTCGCGGTGGTGCTGCCGGTCGCCGACGAGTCCGACGTCTGCGGCATCGGTGTTTTCGCCGCGAGCCTCGACGAGACCGCGGCCCTCATGGCCGACGACCCGGGAGTGGCGGCGGGGGTGTTCGTCTACCAGGTGCACGCCTGCCGGGGCTTCCCCGGCGACGCGCTGCCCTGACCCGCGGCGCCGGCGCTCAGACCAGCTCGGGCACCCGCAGGTGGGCGATCGCCAGCTCGAATTCGGCGACGTCGATCACCTCGGCCCCCAGCTCGCGGACGCGCCTACTGCGCAGCTCGGTGGCCCGGTCGCGGTTGCGGGCCATCGCGTCCATCGAGTCGAACGTCGAGCAGGTCACCGCGCGGCGGCAGGCGGGGTGGTCGACCAGCAGGCTGGCGCTGCAGAACCCGTCGAGGTCCTCCATCTCGGGCAGCACCGCCATCCGGTAGAAGTCCAGGGAGCGGCTCAGCTGATCCGGCACCACCTTGAGCCAGGTGGCGCGCACGCAGGCGCCCTGGCGGGAGGGGTGGTCGCGGTGCAGCAGGGCGATGTCCCATTCCTCGACCCGGGCGCTGCCGTCGAACATCAGCGCGGCACGGTCACGGATGGGCGCGACCCGCTCGGCGCTGCCGCGCATCGCCTCGATGGTCTCCCACGAACTGGTGGCGATGCAGGTGCCGGACTGCCGGTCGACCAACAGCGACAGCCCCAACCACCCGTCGATCTCCTTGAGGGCGGGCATGACGACATCGCGAACGTGCGCAATCCCGATGTCGACCGACAGCGGCTGCGCCTGGATGGTGGTGGAGCGTGCGTACACGGTCGACCCCTTCCATATCGGGGCGGCGCCCCGGTGGCGCCACCGGTCCCACCCGCTACCTTCCTCCTGCCGGTAGCGCGCCGCAATGCTTTCGGGGCGCAGATCGGCGACCGGCCGAATGCCTGGGTCGGCCGGTCCCACCGCCCATCTCGATCAGACCAGCTCGGGCACCCGGAGGTGCGCCAGCGCCAGCTCGAACTCGCATTCATCGAGTTCCTCGGCGCGCGCCTCTTGCATCGAGGAGCTCTTCAGCGCGGTTGCCTGCTCCCTGTTGCGTTCCATCGCCTCGATGCTGTCGAACGTCGCCGAGGACACGGCGCGCCCGGAGGCGCGGTCGATCAGAAGGCTCGCACTGCAGAACCCGTCGAGGCCTTCGAGCTGGGGCAGGACGGACGACTTGTAGTACTCGATGCCTTGGTCCATGGTCTCCGGCGGCACCTCGACCCACGTCGCACGCACGCCCGCACCGTCAGGCGCGCGGTGGTCGCGATGCAGCACCGCGATCTCCCACTGCTCGACGTTCGCCGTGCCCTCGAACATTTCTGCCGCCCGATCGCGGATGCCCGTCACGGCTTCACCGCTGGCGCGCATGGACTCGTCGCTCTCCCAGGCGGTGGTGGCGATGCACCGGCCGGAGCGACGATCGACCAATAGGGACAGCCCGATGCACCCCGGCATACCGTGCAGCGCGGGCATGACCTCATCGCGAACATGCGCAAGTCCGGCGTCGATGGACGAGGGTTGCGCCTGAATTGTGGTAGAGCGCGCGTACACGATCCACCCCCTCTTTGTTCGGGGCAGCGCCCCGGTGGCGCCACCGGTCATGAATTACCTTCCTCCGGCGGGTTGCGCCCCGCAATGCCCAAATGTGGTCGCGCTCACAAACGATTGGCTGGTCGGCGGGCCCGCACCGGTAGGCTGGTCCGGATGCATACCGATGTGTTGGACGTGGACACGTCACGCCGCCGCATCGTCGATCTCACCGAGGCGGTGCGCGGGTTCTGCTGGTCGCGCGGGGACGGCCTGTGCAACGTGTTCATCCCGCACGCCACGGCCGGGGTGGCCATCATCGAGACGGGCGCCGGCTCCGACGACGACCTGGTCGACACGCTGGAACGGCTGCTGCCGCGCGACGACCGGTACCGGCACGCGCACGGCTCCCAGGGGCACGGCGCCGACCACGTGATGCCCGCGCTCGTCGCGCCGTCGGTGACGGTTCCGGTCTCGGGTGGGGAGCCGATGCTGGGCACCTGGCAAAGCATCGTCCTGGTCGACCTGAACCGCGACAACCCGCAACGCTCGGTCCGGCTGAGCTTCCTGGAGGGTTAGCGGGCCGGTAGCCGTCGCCACGGAGCAGGTACTGTGAGCGGTCGAAATGCGTCGTTAGACGGGCTTCCCATACCCCGGCGAATAGGCTGGGAACAAGACGTCGAAGTAGAAGGAAGAAGCGGACTTCAAAGTGCAGACACACGAGATCAGGAAAAGGTTTCTTGATCATTTCGTGAAGGCGGGCCACACCGAGGTGCCGAGCGCATCGGTGATCCTCGACGACCCCAACCTGCTGTTCGTCAACGCGGGCATGGTGCAGTTCGTGCCCTACTTCCTGGGCGCGCGCACGCCGGAATACTCGACCGCCACCAGCATCCAGAAGTGCATCCGCACCCCCGACATCGACGAGGTGGGGATCACCACCCGGCACAACACGTTCTTCCAGATGGCCGGCAATTTCTCGTTCGGCGACTACTTCAAACGCCGCGCGATCGAACTGGCGTGGACCCTGCTGACCAACAGCGTCGAGCGGGGCGGCTACGGCCTGGATCCCGAACGAATCTGGGCGACGGTCTATTTCGACGACGACGAGGCCGTGCAGCTGTGGCGGGAAATCGCCGGGCTACCCGAAGAGCGGATCCAGCGCCGCGGCATGGCGGACAACTACTGGTCGATGGGCATCCCCGGGCCGTGCGGCCCGTCCTCGGAGATCTATTACGACCGGGGACCGGAATTCGGGGTCGAGGGCGGCCCGGTGGTCAACGAAGACCGCTACATCGAGATCTGGAACCTCGTGTTCATGCAGAACGAGCGCGGCGAGGGGACCGGCAAGGAGGACTTCGAAATCCTCGGGCCGTTGCCGCGCAAGAACATTGACACCGGCATGGGTGTGGAGCGGGTCGCGTTCATCCTGCAGGGCGTGCACAACGTCTACGAGACCGACCTGCTGCGCCCGGTCATCGACACCGTGGCCGCGCGGGCGCCGCGCGGATACGGCTTGTCAGGTCCAGAAGGCAACCACGACGACGACGTGCGCTACCGGGTCATCGCCGACCACAGCCGCACCGCCGCCATCCTGATCGGCGACGGCGTCACTCCCGGCAACGACGGCCGCGGCTACGTGCTGCGCCGGTTGCTGCGCCGGGTGATCCGCTCGGCCAAGCTGCTCGACATCGAGGGCCCCATCGTCGGCGACCTGATGGCCACCGTGCGCGACGCGATGGGCCCCTCATATCCGGAACTCGTCGCCGATTTCGACCGGATCAGGCGCATCGCCGTCGCCGAGGAGACCGCGTTCAACCGCACCTTGGCGGCGGGATCGAAGCTGTTCGACGAGGTCGCCGGAACCACCAAAGCCGCAGGAGCGAAGGCGATTTCGGGTTCGGACGCCTTCACCCTGCACGACACCTACGGGTTCCCGATCGAGCTCACGCTGGAGATGGCCTCCGAGGCCGGCCTGCAGGTCGACGAGGTCGGCTTCCGGGAGCTGATGGCCGAACAGCGCCGCCGCGCCAAGGCCGACGCCGCCGCCCGCAAGCACGCGCACGCGGACCTGACCGCGTACCGCGAACTGGTCGACGCCGGCCCCACCGAGTTCACCGGCTTCGACGAATTGACTTCCGAGGCAAGGATTTTGGGAATCTTCGTCGACGGGAAGCGGGTGCCGGTTGTCACGCACGGCGCCGAGGGGGTCGATCGCGTCGAACTCGTGCTGGACCGCACCCCGCTCTACGCCGAGGCCGGCGGCCAGATCGCCGACGAGGGCACCATCAGCGGGACGGGCGCCGGCGGAAGCGCCCGCGCCGCGGTCACCGACGTGCAGAAGATCGCCAAAACCCTGTGGGTGCACCGGGTCAACGTCGAGTCCGGGGAATTCGTGGAGGGCGACACCGTCATCGCCGCGGTCGACCCGCAATGGCGGCGGGGCGCCACCCAGGGCCACTCGGGAACCCACATGGTGCACGCGGCGCTGCGACAAGTGCTGGGCCCCAACGCCGTTCAGGCCGGATCGCTGAACCGGCCGGGATATCTGCGCTTCGACTTCAACTGGCAAGGCGCCCTGTCCGACGAGCAGCGCACCCAGATCGAAGAGGTGACCAACCAGGCCGTGCAGGCCGACTTCGAGGTGCACACGTTCACCGAGCAGCTCGAGAAGGCCAAGGCGATGGGGGCGATCGCGATGTTCGGCGAACGCTATCCCGACGAGGTGCGGGTGGTGGAGATCGGCGGGCCCTTCTCGCTGGAGCTGTGCGGCGGCACCCACGTGCACAACTCCGCGCAGATCGGGCCGGTGACGATCCTGGGCGAATCCTCGGTCGGTTCCGGGGTGCGCCGGGTGGAGGCCTACGTCGGGCTGGAGTCCTTCCGGCACCTGGCCAAGGAACGCGCGCTGAT
Organism: Mycobacterium sp. NTMscope_MAC_12; assembly: GCF_976985675.1. NCBI lineage: Bacteria > Bacillati > Actinomycetota > Actinomycetes > Mycobacteriales > Mycobacteriaceae > Mycobacterium > Mycobacterium sp. NTMscope_MAC_12. Next base: position 3,363,440 of record NZ_CDRJYY010000001.1, on the reverse strand, counting down.
GGCCGGGCTGGCGTCGTCGCTGAAGGTGCCGTCCGACGAGGTGCCCGCCCGGGTGGCCAATCTGGTGGAGCGTCTCAAGGCGGCGGAGAAGGAACTCGAGCGCGCCCGGCTGGCCGGCGCGAAGGCCGCCGCCACCGACGCCGCGGCGGGCGCGGAGCGCATCGGTAACGTCCGGGTGGTGGCGCAGCGCATGTCCGGCGGAATGACGGCGGCCGACCTGCGCTCGCTGGTCGGCGACATCCGCGGCAAGCTGGGCAGCGATCCCGCGGTGGTCGCGCTGATCGCCGAGGGCGAAAACGGAAGCGTGCCGTATGCGGTCGCGGCCAACCAGGCCGCCCACGATCTGGGCCTTCGCGCCAACGACCTGGTCAAGCAGCTGGCCGCGGCGGTCGACGGCCGCGGCGGCGGCAAGGCGGACCTGGCGCAGGGCTCCGGCAAGGACGCGGCCGGCATCGACGCCGCCCTCGATGCGATCCGCTCCGAGATCGCCGCGATAGCGCGGGTCGGTTGAGTGGTTTCCGCACAGCACCGCGCGCCCGACCGGCCCGGCGATCCTGACCAGGACCCCGGGCGGGGCCGCCGGCTCGGCGTCGACGTGGGCAGCGTGCGCATCGGCGTGGCCTGCAGCGACCCCGACGCCATCCTGGCCACCCCGGTGGAGACCGTGCGCCGCGACCGCTCCGGCAAACACCTGCGGCGGCTGGCGGCGCTGGTCGCCGAACTCGAGGCGGTCGAGGTGGTCGTCGGGCTGCCGCGCACGCTGGCCGACCGGACCGGCCCGTCCGCGATCGACGCGATCGAGCTGGCCGACGCGCTGGCTGACCGCATCGCACCCACGCCCGTGCGGCTGGCCGACGAGCGGCTCACCACGGTGACCGCGCAGCGATCGCTGCGCGCGGCCGGGGTGCGGGCCAAACAGCAGCGGGCGGTGATCGATCAGGCGGCGGCGGTGGCCATCCTGCAGAGCTGGCTGGACCAACGCCGTGCGACCCTGGCCGGGCCAGGGGCGGGGGAGCGCAGCGATGGTTGACAGCGCGCGGCGGGAACGAGCCGAACCCGAGGCCGTGGGCCCGCCCCGGCGCCGGTCGAGCCGCATGTCCCGCAATCAGGCCGAGCGGGGCCGGCGCCGGAGGCGGGTCGCCCTGCGAACCGCGCTGGCGCTGGTGGCGGTGATCGTGGTGGCGGGTGTGTTCGCGGGCGGCAAGCTGTGGCACGCCGTGTTCGGGCCCGGTGACGACTACACCGGAAATGGCAAGCGCGACATTGTGATTCAGATCAAGGACGGTGACTCGACCACCATGGTCGGGGAGACGCTGCAGAACGAGCAGGTGATCAAGACCGTCCGCGCATTCGTCAACGCCGCGCACGGCAACAGCAAGATCTCCTCGATCCAGCCCGGCTACTACCGCATGCGCACCGAAATCCCCGCGGCCAACGCTGTCGCGCGGTTGGCCGACCCCAACAGCCGGGTGGGCCGGCTGGTCATCCCGGAGGGCCGGCAGCTCGACGACACCACCGACATGAAGACCAACGTGGTGAATCCCGGCATCTTCACCCTGATCTCGCGGGCCACCTGCGTGGACTTCGACGGCGACCAGCGTTGCGTCTCCGTGCAGGACCTGCGCGCGGCCGCCGCCAACAGTTCTCCCTTGGCGTTGGCGGTGCCGCCATGGGCCACCGAACCCGTCGGTGAGCTCGGCAAGGACCACCGCCGCATCGAGGGGCTGATCGCGCCGGGGACCTTCAACGTCGATCCGTCCGCGCCGCCCGAGACCATCCTGTCGAACCTGATCAGCGCCGGGGCGGTGGAGTACATGAACTCCGGGCTGGTCGACACCGCCCAGGCGATGGGCCTGTCGCCCTACGACATCCTGGTGGTGGCCTCGCTGGTACAGCAGGAGTCCAAGACGCAGGACTTCGCGAAGGTGGCGCGGGTCATCTACAACCGGCTGCACGCGCACCACACGCTGGAGTTCGACTCGACCGTCAACTACCCGCTGGACCGCCGGGAGGTGGCCACCACCGACGGCGACCGCGCCCAGAAGACGCCGTGGAACACCTACGTGTCGCAGGGATTGCCGGCCACCGCGATCTGTTCGCCCGGCGTCGACGCGCTGAACGCCGCCGAGCGTCCCGAGCCCGGTGACTGGTTGTACTTCGTCACCATCGACGGCCAGGGGACGACGCTGTTCACCAAGGACTATCAACAGCATCTGGCCAACATCGAGCTGGCTAAGCACAACGGTGTCCTCGATTCCGCCCGCTGAGAGCGCGCCCAGAAAAGCGGCGGTGCTCGGCAAGCCCATCGCCCATTCGAAATCCCCCCAATTGCACCTGGCCGCTTACCGCGCGCTGGGCCTGACCGGCTGGACCTACGAGCGCATCGAATGCGACGCCGAACAGCTGCCCGGCGTGGTCGCCGGGCTCGGGCCCGAATGGGTCGGGGTGTCGGTGACCATGCCGGGCAAGTTCGCCGCCCTGGCGTTCGCCGACGAGCGCACCGAGCGTGCGCAGCGGGTGGGGTCGGCCAACACGCTGGTGCGCACCCCGACGGGGTGGCGGGCCGACAACACCGACATCGACGGGGTCGCGGGCGCGCTCGGGGCGACGGGGAGCGCCTCGGGATGGGCGCTGGTCTGTGGATCGGGCGGTACCGCGCCGGCGGCCGTGGCCGGCTTGGCGCAGCTGGGCGTCGGCGGCATCACCGTGGTGGCCCGCAATCCCGACAAGGCGGCCCGGCTGGTGGAACTGGGCAACGGGATGGGCGTCACGACGCGGTTCTGTGACCTCGACGGCGGCGGGCTGGCCGACGAGGTCGCGGCCGCGGACGTGCTGGTCAGCACCATTCCGGCCGAGGTGGCCGCCCGCTACGCCGATACCTTGTCCGGCATCGGTGTGCTGCTCGATGCCGTCTACGACCCGTGGCCGACGCCGCTGGCCGCCGCGGTGACCGCCGCGGGCGGGCGGGTGATCAGCGGGGTGCAGATGCTGCTGCATCAGGCGTTCGCGCAGGTGGAACAGTTCACCGGGCTGGCCGCGCCCCGCGAGGCCATGGCTTGCGCGCTGGAGGCATCGGATTAGCCTGCCGCGCATGCGGATTGCGGCGGTGTGCCTGGTGCTGGTCTGGTTGGCGGCGTTGAGCTGCTACGACATCCGCGAACGACGATTGCCCAACGCGCTGACCCTGACCGGGGCCGTCGCGGTCCTGGCGGCGGCCGCGTTGGCCGGGCGTGGGTGGTCGGCGCTGGCCGGGGCCGCGGCGTTGACCGCGATCTATCTGTTGGTCCATTGGGTGGCGCCGGGCGGGATGGGGGCCGGCGACGTCAAGCTGGCCATCGGCTTGGGCGCGCTGACCGGCTGGTGCGGTGTCGGCGTGTGGTTTTTGGCGGCGCTGGGTGCGCCGCTGCTGACCGTGCTGATCGGGGTGGTCGCGCGGCTGCGCGGCGCTGCCCACGGCACCGCGGTGCCGCATGGGCCGTCGATGTGCCTGGCCGGCGCGGCGGGGATCGGCCTGTGGCTGATCTGATGCCCTCAATTCGGAACGACGGCGGGGTGCAGCAGCGGCAACAGCTGGTCGCCGAGCCTGACCGTCTCCGACTTGTACGGGGTGTCCGACAAGACGAAATGGCTGACCCCGAGGTCGGCGTACTTGCGCAGCGCGGCGGCGACTTCGGCGGCCGACCCGACCAGCCACGTCGTCCCGGCGCCTTCCCCGCCGTATTTGCTCGGCGTCGTATACAGGCAGGAATCGAGCACCTCGCCGCGCGCGGCGAGGTCGGACAGGCGCCGCTGGCCCGCGGATCCCGCCGGGTCGTGCAGCAGCTGCATGGTGGGCGTGCCGGCCAGCGTCGCGACCTTGGCCTCGGCGTCGCGCCAGGCCTGCTCGGACGTGTCGCGCACCAGCGTGGTGACCCGGAGGCCGAATTCCAGCGGCGCGTACTCGCGACCGAGCTTGTCGGACAACGACTTCAGCCGGTCGATGCGTTCGGCGATCCCCTCCAGCGGCTCGCCCCAGAACAGTTGGACGTCGGCGTCGGTCGCGGCGACCTGCTCGGCGGCCGCCGACGCTCCACCGAAGTACAACGTCGGGTACCGGCCCTCGGCCGCACCGAGCGGGCGCGGCTGCAGGCTCGAGTGCTCGACGGTGTAGAACTCGCCGCGGTGGGTGACGTCGTCCTCGAGCCACAACCGGCGGAGCACCCGGATGAATTCCCGGGTGCGGTCGTAGCGGCGTGACTTGTCGACCTCGGTGTCGCCGTAGGCGGCCGGATCGTCGGCGCCGCTGACGACGTTGACCAGCAGCCGGCCGCCGTTGAGCCGATCGAGGGTGGCCGCCGCGCTGGCGAAATGCGCCGGATGCCAGTACCCGGGACGGACCGCCACCAGCGGCGCGAAGTGGTTGGTGCGCGCGGCGATTGCGGTCGCGACCGTGAAGGTGTCCGGACGTCCCCAGCCGGTGCCGATCAGCGCGCCGTCCCAGCCGTGTTGCTCGGCGCGCTGCGCCAGGTCGACGGAATAGTCGAGGCTTCCCCAGCCGTCGACGGTGTCGTCGCCGCGATGGCCGGGCTCGACGGTATTCGGTATGTACCAGAGAAATTGACCCACCAGACAAGATGCTGGCATACGACCGCGGCGGCCCGGCCCGGCCGCGGACCGAATCGCGTGGTCACCCCTGGAATCAGGGCGGATGAAAGTCCGCGCATCGGGTCCTCGCGGCCGCAGGCTGCGCGAATCGGCTTTCGGAAGCCGCCATGGGAAGATGGGACGCGTGTTGCGTTGGATCACCGCCGGGGAGTCGCATGGTCGTGCGCTGGTGGCCGTGCTCGAAGAGATGGTCGCCGGAGTGGAGGTCACCTCCCTCGACATTTCCGAACAGCTCGCCCGCCGCCGGCTCGGCTACGGCCGCGGGGCCCGGATGGCGTTCGAACGGGACGCGGTGAGCGTGCTGTCCGGGGTGCGCCACGGTGTCACGCTGGGCGGGCCCATCGCGGTGGAGATCGGCAATACCGAATGGCCCAAGTGGGAGACCGTGATGGCCGCCGACCCCGTCGACCCGGGGGAGCTGGCGGATAGCGCGCGCAACGCGCCGCTCACCCGGCCGCGGCCCGGCCACGCCGATTACGCGGGCATGCTCAAGTACGGCTTCGACGACGCCCGGCCGGTGCTGGAACGGGCCAGCGCCCGCGAGACCGCGGCCCGCGTCGCCGCGGCGACCATCGCCCGGTCGTTCCTGCGGCAGGCGCTGGGCGTCGAGGTGCTCTCGCACGTGATCGCGATCGGCCCGTCGGCGCCCTACGACGGCCCGCCGCCGGGTCCCGGGGACCTGGCCGCGATCGACGCCAGCCCGGTCCGCGCGTACGACAAAGCGGCCGAGGAGGCGATGATCGCCGAGATCGAGGCCGCCAAGAAGGACGGCGACACCCTCGGCGGTGTGGTCGAGGTGGTGGTCGTGGGCCTGCCCGTCGGGCTGGGCTCGTTCACCAGCGGCGACAACCGACTCGACAGCCAGCTCGCCGCCGCAGTGATGGGCATCCAGGCGATCAAGGGCGTCGAGATCGGCGATGGCTTCGAGACGGCGCGCCGCCGTGGCAGCGCCGCCCACGACGAGATGTACCCCGGCCCCGACGGCGTGGTCCGCTCGACCAACCGCGCGGGCGGCCTGGAAGGCGGCATGACCAACGGCCAGCCGCTGCGCGTGCGCGCGGCGATGAAGCCGATCTCCACGGTGCCGCGGGCGCTGGCCACCGTCGACATGGCGACCGGCGACGAAGCCGTCGCGATCCACCAGCGCTCGGACGTGTGCGCGGTGCCGGCCGCCGGCGTGGTGGTCGAGGCCATGGTCGCGCTGGTGTTGGCCCGCGCGGCGCTGCAGAAGTTCGGCGGCGATTCGCTGGCCGAAACCCGCCGCAACGCCGAGGCCTACCGGAGGGCGGTCGCCGAGCGGGAATCGCCGGCCGCCCGGGGCACCGCGTGATGGCGCCCAAAGCGGTCCTGATCGGGTTGCCGGGGTCGGGCAAGTCCACCATCGGGCGCCGGCTCGCCAAGGCGCTCGACGTCGGCTTCCTCGACACCGATGCGGCGATCGAGCAGCGCACCGGGCGCCGTATCGACGAAATCTTCGCCACCGACGGGGAGCGGGAATTCCGGCGCATCGAGGAGGACGTGGTGCGCGCGGCGCTGGCCGACCACGACGGCGTGCTGTCCCTGGGCGGCGGCGCCGTCACCAGCGCCGGGGTGCGCGAGGCGCTCGCCGGCCACACCGTCATCTACCTGGAGATCAGCGCCACCGAAGGCGTCCGCCGCACCGGCGGGAACACGGTGCGGCCGCTGCTGGCCGGGCCCGATCGCGCCGACAAATTCCGCGCGTTGATGGCCGAGCGTAGCCCGCTGTACCGGCGGGCGGCGACCATCCGCGTCGACACCAACCGGCGCAACCCCGGCGCGGTGGTCCGCTACATCGTTTCGCGGTTACAAGCCCCGGCGGGGGCCGCCACGTGACCGCGCCGGCGACGATGCGGAGCGAAGCGACGGGGAGGAGCGGCGCCATATGACCGCGCCGGCGACGGGGAGGAGCGGCGCCATATGACCGCGCCGGTGACGATGCGGAGCGAAGCGACGGGGAGGAGCGGCGCCATATGACCACGCCCGACCCGGTGACCATCGAGGTCGCCGTCGACCCGTCGTACCCGGTGATCATCGGCACCGGCTTGCTGAACGAGCTCGAAGAGCTCCTGGGCGGCCGGCACAAGGTGGCCATCGTGCATCAACCGGTGCTGGCGGAGACCGCCGAGGTGATCCGAAGCCGGTTGGCGGACAAGGGCGTTGACGCGCACCGCATCGAAATCCCGGACGCCGAAGACGGCAAGGATCTTCCCGTCGTGGGCTTCTTGTGGGAAGTGTTGGGCCGCATCGGGATTGGGCGCAAGGACGCATTGGTCAGCCTGGGCGGCGGCGCGGCCACCGACGTCGCGGGTTTCGCGGCGGCCACCTGGCTGCGCGGCGTCGACATCGTGCATGTGCCCACGACGCTGCTGGGCATGGTCGACGCGGCCGTCGGCGGCAAGACCGGCATCAACACCGACGCGGGCAAGAACCTGGTCGGGTCATTCCATCAGCCCCGCGCGGTCCTGGTCGACCTCGCGACGCTGCAGACGTTGCCGCCCAACGAACTCGTCGCCGGGATGGCCGAAATCGTCAAGGCGGGTTTCATCGCCGACCCGGTGATCCTCGACCTCATCGAGGCCGACCCGAAGGCCGCGGTGGATCCGTCGGGCGAGGTGCTCGCGGAGCTGATCCGCCGCGCGATCGCCGTCAAGGCGGAGGTCGTCGCCGCCGACGAGAAGGAGTCGGAGCTGCGCGAAATCCTCAACTACGGGCACACATTGGGGCACGCGATCGAACGCCGTGAGCGCTACGAATGGCGGCACGGTGCGGCGGTCTCGGTGGGCCTGGTCTTCGCCGCGGAACTGGCCCGCCTCGCCGGGCGCCTCGACGACGCCACCGCCCAGCGCCACCGCACCATCCTGTCCGCGCTCGGTCTGCCGGTCAGCTACGACGCCGACGCGCTGCCGCAGCTGCTGGAATACATGGCGGGAGACAAGAAGTCGCGCGCCGGTGTGCTGCGGTTCGTGGTCCTCGACGGGCTGGCCAAGCCGGGCCGGCTGGCCGGGCCCGACCCGTCGCTGCTGGCGGCGGCGTACGCCGGACTCGCGGAGGTCTCATGAGCACGACGGCGAACGTGAACGTGCAGGTGATCAATGGCCCCAACCTGGGGCGGCTGGGACGGCGCGAGCCCGACGTGTACGGCGACACGACGCATGAGCAGCTGGCGACGCTGATCGAACGGGAAGCCACCGAGCTCGGCCTCAAAGCCGTTGTGCGGCAAAGCGACAACGAGGCGCAGCTACTGGACTGGATCCACGCGGCGGCCGACGCGAAAGAACCGGTCATCCTCAACGCCGGCGGCCTGACCCACACCTCGGTGGCGCTGCGCGACGCGTGCGCCGAATTGAGCGCGCCGCTGATCGAGGTGCACATCTCGAATGTGCATGCGCGCGAAGAGTTTCGGCGACACTCCTACCTCAGCCCGGTCGCGACCGGAGTGATCGTCGGTCTGGGCGTGCAGGGCTATCTGCTCGCCCTGCGCTACCTGGCCGCGGCGCCGAACGCTGCCGGCTAGTCCCTTTTCGGCTCCGTGCCGGGCTCGCCGGCGGTCGGGATGGTCTCGGTCTTCGGGTCGTCCTCGGACTTGGCGATGGTCTCGGTGGGGCCCTCGCGCTCGGCCGTGGCGACCGCCGCGGTCCGCTCCTCGGCGTGGGCGCCGGCCGCGGGAATCTCACCGGTGGGAGCGTCGTCGGCGCGCACCGCGGAGAACACGCCCGTGTCACCGTCCCGCTCGTGTTTTTCGCCGAGGCCGTGGTGCTTCTCCGGCGTCTTCTCGAACTGCCGGTCCACCCGCCAGCGGCCGATGGTCACGCCGATGATGCCGGGCAGGAAGACGCACAGCGCGGTGAACGCCGCGAACGTCGTCACCTCGTTGATCAACCCCCCCGTGTACAGCCCGGTGTACACCAGCGCGATCAGCCAGGAGACGGCGCCACTGAGCAGGCCCGCGACCAGGCCGGCCAGCAGCCAGGTCATCGCCAGATCGCCGCGGCGATCCGGATCGCGGTTGGCCGTGGCGTCGGCCCGGCCGTCCAGCACACCCCACACGGCGACCCCGATGACGAACAGAAGCAGCAGCACCACGCTGAACAGACCAGCCTGCGTCTGCCACGCGTTGATCAGCGCACCTTGGAACAATCGAACGACGACCATCGCCGCGGCGTACACCAATCCGCGCAGCATCCAGTTACTCATGGCCCAAAAGCGTAGCGAGTACCGTCAAGACCCGTGACACATTCACAGCGTCGAGACAGGCTCAGAGCGCAGCTCGAGACCAGCGGACTGGATGCGCTGCTGGTCACGGACCTGGTCAACGTCCGTTATCTCTCCGGATTCACCGGATCGAACGGCGCGTTGCTGGTGTTCGCCGATGATTTCAACGAGGGAAGGCCCGTGTTGGCGACCGACGGCCGGTACCGAACCCAGGCCGCCGAACAGGCGCCGGACGTGGAAGTCGCCATCGAACGCGCGCTGGGACGCTATCTGGTCGGCCAGGCGGCCGAGGCGGGCGCGCGGAAGCTGGGTTTCGAAAGCAACGTGCTGACCGTCGATGGATTCGACGCCCTGGCCGCCGAGCTGGACGGCCGGAAGGCGCCCACCGAGCTGGTGAAGGCCGCCGGAACGGTCGAGGCGTTACGCGAGGTCAAGGACGCCGGCGAGGTCGCTCTGCTGCGCCTGGCCTGCGAGGCCGCCGACGCCGCGCTCACCGACCTGTTGGCGCGTGGCGGGCTGCGGCCCGGCCGCACCGAACGCGAGGTCAGCCGGGAGCTGGAGGCCCTGATGCTCGATCACGGCGCCGACGGGATCTCGTTCGAGACCATCGTGGCCGCGGGGCCGAACTCGGCGATCCCGCATCATCGCCCCACCGACGCGGCGCTGGCGGTCGGCGATTTCGTCAAGATCGACTTCGGCGCGCTGGTCGGCGGTTACCACTCCGACATGACCCGCACGTTCGTGCTCGGCAAGGCCGCCGATTGGCAGCTGGAGATCTACCAGTTGGTCGCCGACTCGCAGCGGGCCGGCCGGGAGGCGTTGCACGCCGGCGCCGACCTGCGCGGGGTGGACGCCGCGGCCCGCCAGGTGATCGCCGACGCCGGCTACGGCGAGCAGTTCAGCCACAGCCTGGGCCATGGCGTGGGCCTGGAGATCCACGAGGCGCCGGGCATCGGCGCCACGTCCACCGGCACCTTGCTGGGCGACTCCGTGGTGACCGTGGAGCCCGGCGTCTACCTGCCCGGCCGCGGCGGTGTCCGCATCGAGGACACCTTGGTGGTGCCGGAAAAGGGCCGCGCCCAGGCCCCGGAACTGCTGACCAAATTCCCCAAGGAGCTGGCCGTCCTCTCCTAGCTCGGGGGGTTGTGCCCGCGAGTAAGGTCGGGGGCGTGAACGGGGTGGCACGGGGGTTGGTGCGCCTGCGGGATTTCCGGTGGGACATGTACGCCCAGCCCCTACGGGAGACACGGGTGGAGTTGCACGTCGTCTACTTCGCCGTGCACCTGCCGTTGGCCAGCGGGCTCACGCTGCGCGTCCCGCTGTTGACGATGATCAAACCGCTGCCTTCGAATGAGAAGTCCGAGGAGCCATCCCGGGTCGACGGCCAGCGGGCCCACCGCTGACGCGTTCCGCCCGCCGGCCCCCGACCCCGTGCCGCGGGCCTTGACCGGCGAGCACTCTAAACTGGCCGACAAGTCGCAGACAGTTCCGTAGCCGACTGTCCATCCCCGAGGAGACATACCGAACCGTGGCAAGCACTGCCGATTTCAAGAATGGACTGGTGCTGGTGATCGACGGCCAGCTGTGGCAGATCGTCGAGTTCCAGCACGTCAAGCCCGGCAAGGGCCCCGCGTTCGTGCGGACCAAGCTGAAGAACGTGCTCTCGGGCAAGGTCGTCGACAAGACCTACAACGCCGGGGTGAAGGTGGAGACCGCGACCGTGGACCGGCGCGACGCCACCTACCTGTACCGCGACGGCTCGGACTTCGTGTTCATGGATAGCCAGGACTACGAACAGCATCCGCTGCCGGAATCGCTGGTCGGCGACGCCGCCCGGTTCCTGCTCGAGGGCCTGCCGGTGCAGGTGGCGTTCCACGACGGGGCGCCGCTGTACCTCGAGCTGCCGGTGTCGGTCGAAATGGAGGTCACCCACACCGAGCCCGGCCTGCAGGGCGACCGGTCCAGCGCCGGCACCAAACCCGCGACCGTGGAAACCGGGGCGGAGATCCAGGTGCCGCTGTTCATCAACACCGGGGACAAGCTGAAGGTGGACACCCGTGACGGCAGCTACCTGGGACGTGTCAACGCGTGAGCCGGCCCGTTAAAGGGCGACATCAGGCTCGCAAGCGCGCCGTCGACCTACTGTTCGAAGCCGAGGCGCGCGGACTGAGCCCCGCGGAGGTTGTCGACGTCCGCACCGGTTTGGCCGAGGCGAACCCCGAAATCGCGCCCCTGCAGCCGTATACGGCCGCGGCGGCGCGGGGCGTCGGCGAACACGCCGCGCACATCGACGACCTGATCAGCTCGCACCTGCAGGGCTGGACGCTGGACCGGCTGCCCGCCGTGGACCGCGCCATCCTGCGGGTCGCGGTGTGGGAGCTGCTGTACGCCGACGACGTGCCGGAGCCGGTCGCCGTCGACGAAGCCGTCCAGCTGGCCAAGGAGTTGTCCACCGACGACTCTCCGGGCTTCGTCAACGGGGTGCTCGGCCACGTCATGCTGGTGACCCCGCAGATCAGGGCGGCCGCCCAGGCCGTCCGGGGGGCGGTGGGTTCCGACGCCGCAGGCACAGCGGAGGACCGCGGACCGCAGCCATGAGCCGGTTGGAGCTGCGCCTGGTCGTTGCGGCCGTGCTGGCTGCGACGGTGGTGGTGGTCGCGGTGGTGTGCGCCGCCTACGGGTGGACCATCGTCGCCTCGGTGCTCTCGATCTTCGCGCTCGCGGTGGGCGCCTGGCTCTATCACTGCGCCGAACGGGTGGCCGTCGCCCGCCGCATCAGCACGGTGCGTTCGGCGGCCCGGCCGCTGCAGCCGCTGCTGCCGGTGATGGCCGCGATCATGGGCCTGACGCAGGGCGTGGTGCGAGCGCTGAGCGACGTCACCGACCTGCCGGCCCGCCGCCGGGAGTTGCCCGTGCTGCGGTGGGCGGACGGCGCCAGGGGCAACAGGCGGATGATCGAAAGTGACAGGGATAGCCACGAAGAACCGGATCGCTGACCAATGCTGAGGTGAAATGACCACGGGCGGGGCGCGGCGGGTTGACAATACGAGCTGGACTGCAGCGGCGGCGATCCGAGAAGAACAGGTGAGGTCATGATTCGATACAGCACCCAGCCGCGACGACTTCGAGTGTCCGCGCTGGCGGCGGTGGCCAACCCGTCGTACGCCCGTGTCGACACCTGGAACCTGCTCGACGACGCGTGCCGTCACCTCGCCGAGGTGGATCTCGCCGGCCTGGACAAAACCCACGACGTCGCCCGGGTGAAGCGCCTGATGGATCGCATCGCCGCCTACGAGCGGTACTGGCTGTACCCGGGTGCGGAAAACCTGGCGGTCTTCCGCGCGCACCTGGAGAGCCTGTCCACGGTGCGGCTCACCGAAGAGGTCTCCCTGGCCGTGCGGCTGCTGAGCGAATATGGGGACCGCGCAGGCCTTTTCGACACCTCGGCCCCGCTGGATGACCAGGAGCTGGTGGCGCAGGCCAAACAGCAGCATTTCTACACCGTGTTGCTCGCCGACGACGCCCCGAGCACGGCGCCGGACAGCCTGGCCGAATGCCTGCGGGCGCTGCGTTGTCCGTCCGACGACGTGCAGTTCGAGATCCTAGTGGTCCCCAGCGTCGAGGACGCCATCACCGCGGTCGCGCTCAACGGGGAGATCCAGGCCGCGATCATCCGCGACGACCTGCCGCTGCGCTCCCGCGACCGGTTGCCGCTGATGAACACGTTGCTCGGGCCCAACGAGGACGCGGACGGAGTCATTCCCGACCGCGCCAACGACTGGGTGGAGTGCGGCGAGTGGATCAGGGAGCTGCGGCCCCACATCGACCTGTACCTGCTCACCGACGAGTCGATCGCGGCGGGCGACGACAGCGAACCCGATGTCTACGACCGGACGTTCTACCGGCTCAACGACGTCACCGATCTGCACAGCACGGTGCTCGCCGGTCTGCGAAACCGTTATGCCACACCATTTTTCGATGCCCTGCGGGCGTACGCGGCGGCGCCGGTCGGCCAGTTCCACGCGCTGCCCGTCGCGCGCGGCGCCAGCATCTTCAACTCCAGGTCGCTGCAGGACATGGGGGAGTTCTACGGCCGCAACATCTTCATGGCCGAAACCTCCACCACCTCCGGCGGTCTGGACTCGCTGCTCGACCCGCACGGCAACATCAAGAAGGCGATGGACAAGGCCGCCAAAACGTGGAACGCCGACCACACCTACTTCGTCACCAACGGGACGTCGACCGCCAACAAGATCGTCGTGCAGTCGCTGACCCGCCCCGGCGACATCGTGCTCATCGACCGCAACTGCCACAAGTCGCACCACTACGGGCTGGTGCTGGCCGGCGCCTACCCGCTGTACCTGGACGCGTATCCGCTGCCGCAGTTCGCGATCTACGGGGCGGTGTCGCTGCGCACCATCAAGCAGACGCTGCTGGATCTGGAGGCGGCTGGCCAGTTGCACCGCGTGCGGATGCTGCTGCTGACCAACTGCACCTTCGACGGCGTCGTCTACAACCCGCTGCAGGTCATGCAGGAGGTGCTGGCCATCAAGCCGGACATCTGCTTCCTGTGGGACGAGGCATGGTACGCCTTCGCGACGGCGGTGCCGTGGGCCCGGCAGCGGACCGCGATGGTGGCCGCCGAGCGCCTCGAGCACATGCTGGTGTCACCGGAATACGTTGAGGAATACCGGAAGTGGGCCGCGTCGATGCAAGGCCTCGACCGGTCGGAGTGGATCGAGCGTGAGCTGATGCCCGACCCGGCCACCGCGCGGGTGCGCGTGTACGCGACGCACTCCACGCACAAATCGCTGTCGGCGCTGCGGCAGGCGTCGATGATCCACGTCCGTGACCAGGATTTCAACGCGCTCACCCGCGACGCGTTCGGTGAGGCGTTCCTGACCCACACCTCGACTTCACCGAACCAGCAGCTCCTCGCGTCGCTGGACTTGGCGCGCCGGCAGGTCGACATCGAAGGGTTCCAACTGGTCCGGCAGGTCTACGACATGGCGCTGGTCTTCCGGCACCGGGTCCGCAAGGACCGGCTGATCAGCAAGTGGTTCCGCATCCTCGATGAATCCGACCTGGTGCCAGAGGAATTCCGCGAGTCGTCGGTCAGTTCGTACCGCGAGGTCAGGCAGGGGGCGCTGGCCGAGTGGAACGAGGCGTGGCGCTCCGACCAGTTCGTGCTGGACGCGACCCGGGTGACCCTGTTCGTCGGCGCGACCGGGATGAACGGTTACGACTTCCGCGAGAAGATCCTGATGGAGCGGTTCGGCATCCAGATCAACAAGACGTCGATCAACAGCGTGTTGTTGATCTTCACGATCGGTGTCACCTGGTCGAGCGTGCACTACCTGCTCGACGTGTTGCGAAGGGTGGCAATCGATTTCGACCGCACCGAAAAGGCGGCGAGCGTGGCGGACCGGGCGCTGCAGGAGCGCCATGTCGAGGAGATCACCGAGGATCTGCCGCACCTGCCCGACTTCAGCGAGTTCGACGTCGCGTTCCGTCCCGTCGATCAATGCAACTTCGGGGACATGCGGTCGGCGTTCTACGCCGGATACGAAGAGTCCGATCGCGAGCACGTGCTGATCGGCATGGCCGGCCGGCGGCTGGCCGAGGGCAAGACGCTGGTGTCGACCACGTTCGTGGTGCCCTACCCGCCGGGCTTCCCGGTGCTGGTGCCCGGCCAGGTGGTCTCCAAGGAGATCGTCTACTTCCTCGCGCAGCTCGACGTCAAGGAAATCCACGGGTACAACCCGGATTTGGGGTTGTCGGTGTTCACCGAGACGGCGCTGGCGCGCATGGAAGCGCAACGCAACGCCGCGGCGGCCGCCGTGGGGTCGGTGACCGCGGCGTTCGAGCTGCCCGCGGACGCGTCCGGCATGAACGGGACGCGCAACGGCGCCGACGACGCCCGGGCGGTGCCGTCGGTGGCCGACAACAGCTGAGCGCTCAGCCGGTGTCCGATTCGGCTTCCGCCGCATCCTCTTTGGGCCGGCCGGGGTGGCGGCCGGGACGCTGCGGTATGACCACGACCAATACCGCGATCAGCGCGGCGAGCACCGCCGAGGCGAGCGGGCGACTCCACGCCAGGCCGCCGTCGGCGACGGGCTTGTCGATGAAGTCGCCCACGGTCGCGCCCAGCGGCCTGGTGAGGATGAAGGCGATCCAGAACAGGGCGACGCGAGAAATGGAGGTCCAGTAGTACAGGGCGGCGACGACGGTGAGGCCGGCGGCGAATACCAACGCGCCGCGCTCGTAACCGAAATCGCGGGTATCGGCCAGCCAGTCGCCGAGCGCGGTTCCCAGCGTCTGCGAGAACGTGATGGTTGCCCAGTAGAAGGCCTCCACTTTCGGCGTCGAGACGGTGGAGACCGAGACGCTGCCTTGCGTCGCGCGCCAGAGCCCCAGGGCGGCCAGCAGGCAGCCCAGCAGCAGCAGCGATCCGCCCGTGTAACCGATGCCCAGCGATCGGTCGGCGAAATCGGCCAGCACGGTGCCGAACGTCGTCGAGGCCACGATCGTCGCCCAGTACAGGGCCGCGCGGAATCGCTTGGCCAGGATTTGCGCGGCAACCAGCGCCACCAGCGCGACGCCGAAGATCCCGACGCCGGCCGCGTAACCCCAATTCAGCGTCATCGTGACGGTGTCGCCGCCCGTCTCGCCCAACGTCGTGGCCAAGACCTTGATGACCCAGAAGCCGAGGGTGACCGCCGGCACCTTGGTCAACGCGTGTTTCGAAACGTCCGTCATGCGGGCATCTTCCGTTGTCGCTGGTTGTGCACGCCCACGGTAGCGCGCGTCGGGTTCTGCTCACCAAGATCACAAGGCCGGCGGGTGGGCGCGGGTGGCGCAATGGCGTGGCGGCCCGTGGTTTTAGCTGGTCGGGCCCGAATGGGGCCCGGCGCAATACGTTCGGCCGCCGTCGTTGGCCCCCGTCGTCGGCCGGAAAGGGCCCCTGAGCTGCGTTAGCGTGGCGGCGTGGCGCAACCAGTACCCGTCGGGGATGCTCAGGGCTCGCGGGCCAATCGCGCCCGCCGGGTCGCCGACGTGTTGCGCCAGCAGATCCACGCCGACGCCTACCCGGACGGCCTGCCGGCCGAACTGGACTTGGCCGCCGAATTCTCGGTCTCGCGCAACACCGTTCGTGAAGCGCTGACCGTCCTCAAGCACGAGGGGTTGATCGACCGGGGGCCCAAGGTCGGCACCCACGTCGCGCAGCGCAAGTACGCCCACGGGCTCGACGCGCTGCTGGGCCTGAAGGAGACGTTCAAGGACCTCGGCGTGGTGCGCAACGAGGTGCGGGCGGCCATGCCGGTCACCGCGCCGCCGTCGGTGGCCCGCCGGTTGCGGCTGAAGCCGGGGGAGCAGGCGGTGTTCGTCGAGCGGCTGCGCTACCTCGGCGACCTGCCGCTCAGCCTGGACCTCACCTACCTCGCCCCGGACATCGGCGGGCAGGTGTTGAACCATCCCCTCGAGACCGACGACTTGTTCGCGCTCATCGAGGACGTCAGCGGGCAGCGGCTGGGCTCGGCGACGCTGGCACTCGAGGCCATCCCCGCCGACGCGCATTCGGCGGCCACGCTGCAGGTGCCCGACGGTGCGGCCCTGCTGATGCTGGAGCGCCTCACCAGCCTCGCGGACGGCACACCCGTCGACCTCGAGTACATCCGGATGCGCGGTGACCGAATCACCATGCGCGGCAATCTTGTCAGAGCCGAAACGAGGAGCAACTCATGACGCTGATCAACAACACGCGTGCGGACGTACCCGTGACGATCGACGAGTCGCTGTGCATCGACGGCTGCACGCTGTGCGTGGAGGTCTGCCCCCTGGACGCGCTGGCCATCAACCCCGACACCGGCAAGGCCTTCATGCATGTCGACGAATGCTGGTACTGCGGCCCCTGCGCGGCCCGCTGTCCGACCGGCGCCGTCACCGTCAACATGCCCTATCTCCTTCGCTGACAAGCGTTTAGCCTCAGGATCTTTCATGAAACGTCACGCCGTATGGCCGGCGTCGGTGATGGTCGCGGTCGCCGCGCTCACCTCGGGTTGCTCGCTGGAATCCCTGTCGCAGTCATCCGGTGTGGTCAACGTGGTGGTGGGGTACCAGTCCAAGACCATCAACACCGTCACCGCGGGCACGCTGCTGCGCGCGCAGGGCTACCTCGAACGCCGCCTGGCGAACATCACGACCCGCACCGGCACCAAATACGCGGTGCGGTGGCAGGATTACGACACCGGCGCCCCGATCACCGCGCAGATGCTCGCCGAAAAGATCGACATCGGCTCGATGGGCGACTATCCGATGCTGATCAACGGCTCCAAGACGCAGGCCAACCCGCTGGCCCGCACCGAGATCGTCTCCATCACCGGCTACAACCCCAAGGGCGCCCTCAACATGGTGGTGGTGAGCCCGGATTCGCGCGCCAAGGGCCTGACCGACCTCGCGGGCACCAAGGTCTCCGCCAGCGTCGGGTCGGCCGGCCACGGCACCCTGGTGCGGGCGCTGAGCCGGGCCTGCGGCGGCGGTGTCTGCGGTGTCGAGGTGCTCAACCAGCAGCCGCAGGTCGGGGCGTCGGCGCTGGAATCCGGTCAGGTGCAAGCGCTTTCGCAATTCGTCGCCTGGCCGGGGTTGCTGGTCTACCAGGGCAAGGCCAAACTGCTCTACGACGGGGCCGAGCTGAACCTGCCTACCCTGCACGGCGTGGTGGTGCGCCGCTCCTACGCGTCGGCGCACCCGGAGGTGCTGGGCGCCTTCCTGCAGGCGCAACTGGACGCCACCGACTTCCTGAACAACAAGCCGCTGCAGGCCGCCCGCATCGTCGCCGAGGAAAGCGGGCTACCCCAGGAGGTGGTGTACCTCTACAACGGTCCCGGCGGCACGTCGTTCGACACCACGCTGAAGCCGTCGCTCGTCGAGGCGCTGAAAAGCGATGTGCCGTACCTGAAGTCGATCGGCGACTTCGCCGACCTCGATGTGGCGAAGTTCGTCGTGGACGAACCGCTGCGCGCGGTGTTCACCGCCCGCGGGCTCGACTACGCGGCGTCGCGGGCGCGCACCGCCAACCCGTCGGCGCTGCGCGGCGACCCCGCGCTGGCCAGCGAGCTGTGGCTGGACGGAGCCGACGCCACGCAGACGATCGCCACCCCGACCGGCCTGCTGCAGGCCGTGCGGGACGCGGTCGGCCACGGCGCCAAGGTCCGCGCGGCCTACGTTCCCGACGCCGAACTCGGCACTCGCTGGTTCGCGGACAAGGCGTTCTGGGTCAAAGACGGGCAGAACTACCTGCCGTTCGGCACCGCGGCCGGCGCGCACCGGCACCTCGCCGCCCACCCGGGCGGTGTCGTCATGGATTACCAAGAGGCACTGGGAGGTTCGGTATGACTGCCCAAGTGGTGGCCGATCAAGTCCTTGGCGTGGTCTCGACGCCCGCGGTGACGCGGCCGCGGCGCATCACGGCGCAGTGGCAGTCCCGGCTGCTGCGGGTGGCGTCGGTGGCAGCCGCGATCGGGGTGTGGCAGTTGCTCACCGCGGACAAGGTGCGGCTGTTGCTGCGGTTCGACACGCTGCCCACCGTCACCGAGATCGTGAACGCGCTGCACCGCCGGCTCGGCACCGGCGAATACTGGCTCGACCTGGCGCAGTCGCTGATCCGCATTTTGACCGGCTTCGGGCTGGCCGCCGTCATCGGCGTCGCGACCGGTGTGCTGCTGGGCCGTTCGCGGCTGTTCGCCGACGTCTTCGGGCCGCTGGCGGAGCTGGCCCGGCCCATCCCGGCGATCGCGATGGTGCCCGTGGCCATCCTGCTGTTCCCGACCGACGAGGCCGGCATCGTGTTCATCACGTTCCTGGCGGCCTATTTCCCGATCATGGTCTCCACCCGGCACGCGGTGCGCGCACTGCCCACGCTGTGGGAGGACTCGGTGCGCACGCTGGGTGGTGGCCGCTGGCAGGTGTTGACCCAGGTGGTGCTGCCCGGCATCCTGCCGGGTGTGTTCGGCGGGTTGTCCGTCGGCATGGGCGTGGCGTGGATCTGCGTGATCTCCGCCGAGATGATCTCCGGGCGCCTCGGCGTCGGCTACCGCACCTGGCAGGACTACACCGTGCTGGCCTACCCGCAGGTGTTCGTCGGCATCATCACAATCGGCGTGCTGGGGTTCGTGACGTCGGCGGCCGTCGAGGTGGTGGGCCGCCGGGTGACCCGCTGGCTGCCCCGCGCACAGGAGGGAGCACGATGACCGCGACGAAAACCGGGATGACCCTCGAGCTGGACCGGGTTCGGTTGTCCTACAACGGTCCTCCGGTGATCGACGAGCTGAGCCTGGTGGTGCGGCCGGGGGAGATCCTGGTGCTGACCGGGCCGTCGGGCTGCGGCAAGTCGACGGTGCTGCGCGCCCTGGCCGGCCTGCTCTCACCCGACGGCGGCCGCGTGCTGGCCGACGGCGGCGCCGTCCACACCACCTCGGGCGACCGGGGAATGGTGTTCCAGGACAACGCATTGCTGCCCTGGCGCACCGTGCGGTCCAACATCGAACTGGCGCTGCGCCTGCGCGGCGAACCCCGGTCCGGCCGGCGCGCCGCCGCCGAACGCTGGATCGACGAACTCGGTCTCACCGGCTTCGGCGACTACCTGCCCAAGAGCCTGTCCGGCGGGATGCGCCAGCGCGTCCAGCTCGCGCGGGGCCTGGCCGGCGCGCCCCGTGCGGTGATGATGGACGAGCCGTTCGGCGCGCTGGACACCCAGACGCGGGCGGCCATGCAGCGCTTGCTGATCGACACCTGGCGCACCCACCCGACCACGATCGTGTTCGTCACCCACGACGTCGACGAGGCGCTGGCGCTCGGCGACCGCATCGTGGTGCTGGGCCGCGCCGGTGAGCCACTGCGAGCCTCGATCGAGGTGCCGGATCCGCGCAGCGACCGGCCGCAGCAGGAATTGCGGGCGCAGATCATCGCCGCGCTGAATCACGCGGAGGTCCCATGATGCAGATTCCCGACCCGGCGGCACCGGTCCGGCTCGACTGTGACGTCCTGGTCATCGGCGGCGGCACCGCCGGCACCATGGCGGCGCTGTCGGCGGCCGAGAACGGCGCGCAGGTGCTGTTGCTGGAGAAGGCCCATGTGCGGCACTCCGGCGCCCTGGCGATGGGCATGGACGGGGTCAACAACGCGGTGATCCCGGGCAAGGCCGAGCCCGAGGACTACGTCGCCGAGATCACCCGCGCCAACGACGGAATCGTCAACCAGCGCACGGTGTATCAGACCGCCACCCGCGGGTTCGCGATGGTGCAGCGGCTGGAGCGCTACGGGGTGAAGTTCGAGAAGAACGAGCACGGTGAGTACGCCGTGCGCCGGGTGCACCGCTCGGGTTCGTACGTGCTGCCCATGCCCGAGGGCAAGGACGTGAAAAAGGCGCTGTACCGGGTGCTTCGGCAACGGTCGATGCGCGAGAAGATCCGGATCGAGAACCGGCTGATGCCGGTGCGGGTGCTGGTGGACGGCGGCCGTGCGGTGGGCGCCGCGGCGCTCAACACGCGCACCGGCGAGTTCGTCACCGTCGGCGCCAAGGCGGTGATCCTGGCGACGGGGGCGTGCGGCCGGCTCGGGCTGCCCGCCTCGGGCTATCTGTACGGCACATACGAGAATCCGACCAACGCCGGCGACGGGTACTCGATGGCCTACCACGCGGGTGCCGAGCTGTCCGGGATCGAATGCTTCCAGGTCAACCCGTTGATCAAGGACTACAACGGCCCGGCGTGCGCGTACGTGGCCAATCCCTTTGGCGGATACCAGGTCAACGCGCTCGGCGAGCGGTTCGTGGACTCCGACTACTGGTCGGGGCAGATGATGGCCGAGGTTAAAAGCGAGATCGACTCCGCGCGCGGACCCATCTATCTCAAGGTGACGCACCTCGCCGATGAGACGCTGACCGCGCTGGAAAACATCCTGCACACCACCGAACGGCCCACCCGCGGCACGTTCCACGCCAATCGCGGCCACGACTACCGCACCCACGACATCGAGATGCATATCTCCGAGATCGGTTTGTGCAGTGGGCATTCCGCCTCCGGCGTGTGGGTCGACGAGCAGGCCCGCACCACGGTGCCCGGCCTGTACGCCGCGGGGGACATGGCCTGCGTCCCGCACAACTACATGATCGGGGCGTTCGTGTTCGGTGACCTGGCCGGCACGCACGCCGCGTCCACTCTGGCTGACGTGGCTGCGCCGCAACGGCTTCCGGAGGACCAGGTGCGCGAGGCGCACGAGCTGATCTACCGGCCGCTGCGCCACCCGGACGGCCCGCCGCAGCCGCAGGTCGAATACAAGCTGCGCCGCTTCGTCAACGACTATGTCGCCCCGCCGAAGACGGCGGCCAAACTGTCGCTCGCGATCCGCACCTTCGACCGGATGCGCGATGAGATCGCCGAGATGGGCGCCCGCAATCCGCACGAGCTGATGCGCGCGGTGGAGGTGTCGTTCATCCGGGACTGCGCCGAGATGGCCGCCCGGTCCTCGCACACCCGCACCGAATCGCGCTGGGGCCTCTACCACGACCGCGCCGATCTACCCGGCCGCGACGACAACCAATGGGGCTACCACCTCAACCTGCGCAAGAGCCCCGGCGGTGAGATGGTGTTCCTCAAGCGGCCCGTGGCGCCGTATTTCGTGCCGGTCCCCGAGCTGGACGGCCTGCCGCCCACGGACCAGACCGTGTACCCGGTGGAGGAGCCGCCGCTGATCGGCGGCCAGGCCCCGGCCACGGCGGTGTCCCGGATCGCCTCGGCCACAACGGCGTTCGAACCTCCCTCGCCCCGCATCGCCGAGGTGCTGGCGCTCGAGGAACCGACGGTCGCCGACCTGGCGCGCTACCTCGCCGACTCCGATCCCGGCGTGCGCCGCACCGCGGTGGCAACACTGACCGAGCACATCCCCGACGGGTATGCGCCCGCCCTGTTGGCCGCGCTGGGCGACGACGACGCCGCCGTCCGCCGCACCGGCGCCGACGGGATCCGCGAGCTGGTCGAGGTGCTGCCCGAGCCCGAAAAGGCCGGGGAATACCTGGATTCGGCCGACCGCGTGGTGCGGGCGGCGGCGCTGTACGTGCTGGCGGCACGCCGCTCCGGTGACGGCGCCCAATACCGTCGGGCCCTCACCGACGCCGATCATCGGGTGCGTATCGAGGCCGTGCGCGCGCTGGTGTCCGTCGACGACGTGCACGGCGTCGTCGCCGCTGCCGCCGACGAGAACCGGGAGGTCCGGATCGCCGCGGCCGCCGGGCTGGCGACGCTAAGGGGCGGAGCCGAGGCTGTGCGCGGGCTGGTCGCCGACACCGACCCGTTGGTCCGTGCCGCCGGCCTCGCCGCGTTGGGCGAGATAGGTTGCGGCCAAGACGATTACAGCGCCGTCAAGCAGGCGCTACGGGCCCCGGCGTGGCAGGTGCGCGAAGGCGCGGCGCGGGCGCTGGCCGGCGCGGCGGCGGACTTCGCGGTTCCGCAGCTGTCCGAGGCGCTCAGCGACGCGCATCTGGACGTGCGCAAGGCGGCGGTGCTCAGCCTGACGCGCTGGGCGGCCGAACCCGCCGCGCGGGACGCCCTGGGGATCGCGCTCAAGGACAGCGACGCCGACGTGCGCGCCTACGCGCGCCGGGCGCTGGAACACGACGGCGCACCGGCGAACGACTAGTCAGCGCAGGATCTTGGCGTAGAGCAGGCTGTCCTGCGGCTCGGGCCCCATGGTGGGGTAGACGGCGTGCCGGGCCAACCGCCCCTCCAGGAAGAAACCGGCGTGCTCGAGCAGGCGCGCCGAACGTTCGTTGTCGACGCTGCACGTGGCCCAGACGCGATACACCTCGCGATCGGCGTCGAGCGCGGTGAGCAGCATGCCGAGCACCTCGGACATCAGACCCTTGCCCCACCACCGCCGGCCCAGGCAGTAGCCGATCTCGACCGAGTGCGGCGCCGCGCGCCGGCAGCTGGCCAGCCCGACGACCTCGCCGCGGTGCCGCAGCTCGATCACCCAGGTCTTCTCGTCGGCGCCGGCGTTGAGCTTTTCGGTGATCACCCGCCGCGTCGCGGCCACGTCGGGATGCGGCGCCCACAGCAGATATTTGGTGACCTGTGGATCGCGCGCGACACGCTGGTACAGCGGCCCGGCGTCGTCGAGCGTGGGCAGGCGCAGCGTCAGCCGCGGCCCGTTGATGCGGTCGGGTGGGTAATCGGCCATGGCGGTGCGCCCTTTAGAGGCCGAGCGCGCGATATGTGTTGCGGACAAATCTCGGTTGGGCGGTGCGGAGTTTGGCCAGCGACGTGTTGCCGGCGACGGCCGTGGCCGCGTCGACGGTCAGGTCCGGCAGGTTCTGGATGAGGTAGATCAGGATCAGATCCGTGGTGGGGTCCGCCTGCCACCAGGTCCCGTAGGCGCCCGGCCAGCTGAACGTGCCGACGCCGCCGGGCCCGAACAGCGGTGTGCTCCTTGCCGGATCGGTCACCACTGACAGGTTCAGCCCGAAGCCGCGGCCCACCCAATACGGCGCGCCGAGGAAGTTGTGCCGCTTCTGCTCGTCGGTGAGCCGGTCGGTGCGCATCAGCCGGACGGACTCCTCCGAGAGCACCCGCACGCCGTCGATCGTTCCGCCGTCGAGCAGCATCCGCACGAAACGCAGGTAATCGTCGGCGCTCGACCACAACCCGCCGCCGGCGTTGCAGAACGACGGCGGCGTGAGGTGCGGCGGGCCCATCATCCCGTGCTGCAGCTGGTGCTCGTTGGTCAGCCGGTACATGGTCGCCGCGCGGCGCCGGGCCTCGGGGGTGACGAAGAACCCGGTGTCGGTCATGCCCGCCGGATCCAGGATCCGTTCGTCGAGAACCTGATGGAACGGCTTGCCCTCGATGCGGGAAGCGATGACGCCCAGCAGGTCGATGGAATGGCTGTAGGTGACCCGGTCGCCGGGTTGGTGCACCAGCGGCAGCTTGGCGAGTTCGGCCAGCCAGGCGTCCGGGCCCTGATTGAACGGCAGCCGCATGTAGGCCTTGGCGATCGGCCCGGACACCGAGAATCCGTACGCCAGGCCGCTGGTGTGGGTGAGCAGGTCCTCGATCAGGATGGCGCGGTTCACCGGGTGGGTGCGGTCCAGCGGGCCGTGCGGATCGTCGAGCACCCGCACGTCGGCCAGCTCCGGCGCCCAGCGCACGATCGGATCCTTGAGCGTCAGCTTGCCCTCGTCGACCAGGCTCATGATCGTGGCGACGGTCACCGGCTTGGTCATCGACGCGATGCGAAACAGCGTGTCGCGCTGCATCGGCAGGCCCGCGTCGACGTCGCGATAGCCGATCTCGTTGACCTGCAGCAGTTCTCCGCGCTGCCACACCACCGTCACGGCGCCGGCGAGCAGGCCGGCGTCGCACACTTCGCGGACGGAGGCCGCGTTACCATCCAGGGTCCTGCGATTCACTCGGTCAGGTTAGCGGGCCGGCGCCGAAAGCCGATTGGCGCCGTTGCGCGCGGAAGGGGTGCCCAAGGACCGTCCACGTCCGTCCCACCGTCACTCGGCGACTTGTCGCTGTGAGGCGGGCACACATCCTGTCCTTCCCGGGAGAGACGCATGGGGCGGGTGTGACGAGCACGAGGCGAAGCGATGCGCGCCACACACGCCTGGCGCCGCCGCCCCCGAAATAAGTGCTACGCTGCCGTGCAGTCGACATCCTTTAACGATCCGTCCCGTGAGGCGGAGAAGGAGGTCAAGTTTCGTATGGGTGCTGCGGGCGACACGCGCTCAGGCAGTGATTCCCGGGAATTGATGTCGGCGGCCGACGTGGGCCGCACCATTTCCCGTATCGCACACCAGATCATCGAAAAGACGGCCCTCGACGGTCCCGACGCGCCGCGGGTCGTGCTACTGGGCATCCCCACACGCGGCGTGATCCTGGCCAAGCGTCTGGCCGGCAACATCGGCGAATACAGCGGCGTCGAGGTCGGCCACGGCGCGCTGGACATCACCCTGTACCGCGACGACCTGATGCAAAAACCACCGCGGCCGCTGGAAGCAACCTCGATCCCGGCCGGCGGCATCGACGACGCGTTGGTGATCCTGGTCGACGACGTGCTCTACTCCGGCCGCTCGGTGCGCTCCGCCCTGGACGCGCTGCGCGACGTCGGCCGCCCCCGGGTGGTGCAGCTGGCGGTGCTGGTCGACCGCGGCCATCGCGAACTGCCGCTGCGCGCCGATTACGTGGGCAAGAACGTTCCCACCTCACGCGGCGAGAGCGTGCACGTGTTGTTGAGGGAGAACGACGGTGACGACGGGGTGGTGATCTCGCGATGACGCGCCACCTGCTCGCCGCCGGCGACCTGAGCCTCGACGACGCGACCGCCATCCTCGACGACGCCGACCGCTTCGCCCAGGCGCTGGTGGGCCGCGAGATCAAGAAACTGCCGACGCTGCGCGGCCGCACCATCGTGACGATGTTCTACGAGAACTCGACCCGCACCCGGGTGTCCTTTGAGGTGGCCGGCAAGTGGATGAGCGCCGACGTGATCAACGTCAGTGCCACCGGATCGTCGGTGGGCAAGGGCGAGTCCCTGCGCGACACCGCACTGACGCTGCGGGCTGCCGGGGCGGACGCGCTGATCATCCGACATCCGGCGTCGGGCGCCGCGCATCTGCTTGCCGAATGGACATGCGCCGAAGGCGATTCCGCTGATTCCGGCCCCTCGGTGATCAACGCCGGGGACGGCACTCACGAGCACCCGACGCAGGCGCTGCTGGACGCGCTCACCATCCGCCAGCGGCTCGGCGGCATCGATGGCCGGCGCGTCGTGATCGTCGGCGACGTCCTGCACAGCCGGGTGGCTCGTTCCAACGTCATGTTGCTGCACACCTTGGGCGCCGAGGTGGTCCTGGTGGCACCGCCGACGCTGCTGCCGGTCGGCGTCGAGGGCTGGCCGGTCACCGTGTCCAACGACTTCGACGCCGAGCTGCCCGCCGCCGACGCGGTGCTGATGCTGCGCGTGCAGGCCGAGCGGATGAACGGCGGCTTCTTCCCGTCGGTGCGCGAATACTCGTCGCTGTACGGGCTTTCCGATCGTCGCCAGGCGATGCTGCCTGGCCACGCCGTGGTGCTGCACCCCGGACCGATGCTGCGCGGCATGGAGATCGCATCATCGGTGGCCGACTCGTCGCAATCGGCTGTGCTGCAACAGGTTTCCAACGGTGTGCATGTGCGGATGGCGGTGCTGTTCCACGTGCTCGTGGGTGCCGAGTCGGCCGGAAACGAGGGGGCCGCATGAGCGTTTTGCTGCGCGGGGTGCGCTTGTACGGTGAAGGTGACCGCGTCGATGTCCTGGTCGATGACGGTCAGATCGCCGAGATCGGCCCGGCATTGGAAATTCCCGATACGGCCGACGTGATCGATGCCACCGATCAGGTGCTGCTCCCGGGGTTCGTCGACCTGCACACCCACCTGCGCGAGCCGGGCCGAGAATACGCCGAAGACATCGAAACCGGTTCGGCCGCTGCGGCTTTGGGCGGATACACGGCGGTGTTCGCGATGGCCAACACCAATCCGGTCGCCGACAGCCCGGTGGTCACCGACCACGTCTGGCATCGGGGCCAGCAGGTCGGCCTGGTCGACGTGCACCCGGTGGGCGCCGTCACCGTCGGATTGGCCGGCAAAGAGCTCACCGAGATGGGCATGATGGCGAACGGGGCCGCGCAGGTGCGGATGTTCTCCGACGACGGCATCTGCGTGCACGATCCGCTGGTGATGCGCCGCGCCCTCGAGTACGCCACCGGCCTGGGCGTGCTCGTCGCCCAGCACGCCGAGGAACCCCGGCTGACCGTCGGCGCCGTCGCCCACGAGGGCCCCACCGCCGCCCGGCTGGGCCTGTCCGGATGGCCGCGGGCGGCCGAGGAATCCATCGTCGCCCGGGACGCGCTGCTGGCCCGCGACGCCGGCGCCCGGGTACACATCTGCCACGCCTCCACCGCGGGCACCGTCGAGATCGTGAAATGGGCTAAGGATCAAGGGATTTCGATCACCGCCGAGGTCACCCCGCACCACCTGATGCTCGACGACAGCCGGCTGGCCAGCTACGACGGGCGCAACCGCGTCAACCCGCCGCTGCGCGAGGCGGCCGACGCGGTGGCGCTGCGCCAGGCGCTGGCCGACGGCGTCATCGACTGCGTGGCCACCGATCACGCCCCGCACGCCGAGCACGAGAAGTGCGTGGAGTTCTCCGCGGCGCGGCCCGGCATGCTGGGGCTGCAGACGGCGCTGTCGATCGTGGTGCAGACGATGGTCATCCCCGGGCTGCTGACCTGGCGTGGCCTCGCCGGGGTGATGAGCGAAAACCCCGCGCGCATCGCGCGCCTGCCCGATCACGGCCGGCCGCTGGAGGTGGGGGAGCCGGCCAACCTGACCGTGGTGGACCCCGACGCCACGTGGACCGTCGCCGGGCCCGACCTGGCCAGCCGGTCGGCCAACACGCCCTACGAAGCGATGACCTTGCCCGCCACCGTGACCGCGACCCTGCTGCGCGGCAAGGTCACCTGTCGAGACGGGAAGTGCCCGGCATGAATTCGGGCACGCTGGTGGGGTCGCTGATCTTCGCGGCCGTGCTGGTGGTGGTGATCACGGTGGTGATCCAGCTGATGATGCGCAGCTGGCAGCGCCGCGCGCAGCGGCAGGCGGAGCTGATCGGCGACCTACCGCAGATCCCGGACCAGGTCGGTGCGGCGAGCATCACCACCCGCGGCCACTATTGCGGTTCCATGATGGCGCCGGGCTGGAGCGAGCGAATCGCGGCAGGCGATCTCGGTTACCGCAGCAAAGCGGTGCTGACCCGCTACGCCGGGGGCATCATGGTGGAACGCCTGCGGGCCCAACCGATTTGGATTCCACAGGAGTCGATCACGGCCATCCGCATGGAGCGCGGGATGGCGGTGCGGCCGGCCCGGATCGGCATTCTGGCGATCCGCTGGCGGCTGCCGTCGGGCGTCGAGATCGACACCGGTTTCCGGGCGAATGAGCGCCACGACTACGACGCGTGGCTCGAGGAACGACGGGATGGCCAGGAGAATGAGGTCGCGTGAGCAGTAAGGCCCTATTGGTACTCGAAGACGGCCGCGTCTTCACCGGCACGCCGTTCGGCAAGATCGGTCAAACGCTGGGCGAGGCCGTGTTTTCCACCGGCATGTCCGGCTACCAGGAGACGCTGACCGATCCCAGTTACCACCGGCAGATCGTGGTGGCCACCGCGCCGCAGATCGGCAACACCGGGTGGAACGACGAGGACGCCGAGAGCCGCGGCGACAAGATCTGGGTCGCCGGCTACGCGGTGCGCGACCCGTCGCCGCGCCCATCCAACTGGCGGGCCACCGGGACCCTGGAGGACGAGCTGATCCGCCAGCACATCGTGGGGATCGCCGGCATCGACACCCGGGCGGTGGTCCGGCATCTGCGCACCCGCGGCTCGATGAAGGCGGGCGTGTTCTCCGGCGACGCGCTCGCCGACCCGGACGAGTTGTTGCAGCGGGTGACGGGACAGCAGTCCATGCTGGGCGCCGACCTGGCCGGCGAGGTCAGCACGCCGGACACCTACATCGTGGAACCCGAAGGGACACACCGGTTTACGGTGGCCGCGCTGGACCTGGGCATCAAGACCAACACGCCACGCAATTTCGCCCGGCGCGGCATTCGCAGCCACGTGCTGGCGTCGTCGGCGACCTACGAGCAGATCGCCGACATCAAACCGGACGGAGTGTTCCTGTCCAACGGCCCGGGCGACCCCGCCACCGCCGATCACATCGTGGCGGTCACCCGCGAGGTGCTGGGGGCCGGAATCCCGTTGTTCGGCATCTGTTTCGGCAACCAGATCCTGGGCCGGGCGCTGGGCCTGTCTACCTACAAGATGGTGTTCGGCCACCGCGGCATCAACATCCCGGTCATGGACCACGCCACCGGGCGGGTGGCGGTGACCGCACAGAACCACGGCTTCGCGCTCGAGGGGGAGGCCGGCCAGTCGTTCGACACGCCGTTCGGCCAAGCGATCGTCAGCCACACCTGCGCCAACGACGGAGTGGTCGAGGGCGTCAAACTCGCCGACGGACGGGCCTTTTCGGTTCAATACCATCCGGAGGCCGCCGCCGGCCCTCACGACGCGAATTACCTGTTCGACCAATTCATCGAGTTGATGGCGGCCCCAAACCGCGGAAAGGGGCGGTAGTGCCGCGTCGTACCGATTTGCGTCACGTGCTGGTGATCGGTTCGGGCCCGATCGTGATCGGGCAGGCCTGCGAGTTCGACTACTCGGGCACCCAGGCCTGCCGGGTGCTGCGCGCCGAGGGGCTGCAGGTCAGCCTGGTCAACTCCAACCCGGCCACCATCATGACGGACCCCGAGTACGCCGACCACACCTACGTCGAGCCCATCACCCCCGCCTTCGTCGAACGGGTGATCGTGCAACAGGCCCAGCGGGGCAACAAGATCGACGCCCTGCTGGCCACCCTGGGCGGGCAGACCGCGCTCAACACCGCGGTCGCGCTCTACGAGAACGGGGCGCTCGAGCGCCACGGCGTGGAGCTCATCGGCGCCGACTTCGACGCCATCCAGCGCGGCGAGGACCGGCAGATGTTCAAGGACATCGTCGCCAAGGTGGGCGGTGAATCCGCCCGCAGCCGAGTGTGTTTCACCATGGAAGAGGTCCGCGAGACGGTCGAGGAGCTGGGCCTGCCGGTGGTAGTGCGGCCCAGCTTCACCATGGGCGGCCTGGGATCGGGGATGGCGCGATCCGTCGAGGAGGTCGACCGGATGGCCGGCGCCGGGCTGGCCGAGAGCCCCAGCGCCAACGTGCTCATCGAGGAATCGATCTACGGCTGGAAGGAATTCGAGCTCGAGCTGATGCGCGACGGCAACGACAACGTGGTCGTGGTGTGCTCGATCGAGAACTTCGACCCGATGGGCGTGCACACCGGCGACTCGGTCACCGTCGCGCCGGCCATGACGCTGACCGACCGCGAATACCAGCGGATGCGCGATCTCGGCATCGCGATCCTGCGCGAGGTCGGCGTGGACACCGGGGGCTGCAACATCCAGTTCGCGGTCAACCCGGCCGACGGCCGGCTGATCGTCATCGAGATGAATCCCCGGGTGTCGCGGTCAAGCGCGCTGGCGTCCAAGGCCACCGGCTTCCCGATCGCCAAGATCGCCGCCAAGCTGGCCATCGGCTACACCCTCGACGAGATCGTCAACGACATCACCAAGGAAACCCCGGCCTGCTTCGAGCCCACCCTGGACTACGTGGTGGTCAAGGCGCCGCGGTTCGCCTTCGAGAAGTTCCCGGGCGCCGATCCCACCCTGACCACCACGATGAAATCCGTCGGTGAGGCAATGTCGTTGGGCCGCAACTTCGTTGAGGCGCTGGGCAAGGTGATGCGATCGCTGGAGACCAGCCGCGTCGGCTTCTGGACCAAGCCCGACGACGAGGGGGATATCGAGGAGGTGTTGACCAGGCTGCGGACACCGACCGAGGGCCGCCTCTATGACATCGAACTCGCCCTGCGGCTGGGAGCGTCGGTGGAGCAGGTCGCCGAGGCCAGCGGTGTGGACCCGTGGTTCGTCGCGCAGATCGGCGAGCTGATCACGCTGCGCGCCGAGCTGATCGCCGCGCCGGTCCTCGACGCCGACCTGCTGAGGCGGGCCAAGCACAACGGGCTTTCGGACCGCCAGATCGCCGCGCTGCGGCCCGAATTGGCCGGTGAGAACGGGGTGCGGTCGCTGCGCGGGCGCTTGGGTGTGCACCCGGTGTACAAGACCGTCGACACCTGCGCGGCCGAGTTCGAGGCCAAGACGCCGTACCACTACAGCAGCTACGAACTGGACCCCGCGGCCGAGACCGAGGTGGCGCCGCAGACCGAGAAACCCAAGGTGCTGATCCTGGGGTCGGGCCCCAACCGGATCGGCCAGGGCATCGAATTCGACTACAGTTGCGTGCACGCGGCAACGACGTTGTCGCAGGCCGGTTTTGAGACCGTGATGGTCAACTGCAACCCGGAGACGGTGTCGACCGACTACGACACCGCCGACCGGCTGTACTTCGAGCCGCTGACCTTCGAGGACGTCCTGGAGGTTTTCCGCGCCGAGCAACAGTCGGCCGGCGACGGGCCCGGGGTGGTCGGGGTGATCGTGCAACTCGGCGGCCAAACGCCGCTCGGGTTGGCCCAGCGCCTCGCCGACGCGGGCGTACCGATCGTCGGTACCCCACCGGAAGCCATCGACCTGGCCGAGGACCGCGGCGCGTTCGGCGACGTGCTGACCGCGGCCGGCCTGCCGGCGCCGAAGTACGGCACCGCAACCACTTTCGACCAGGCCCGCCGGATCGCCGAAGACATCGGCTACCCGGTGCTGGTGCGGCCGTCCTACGTGCTGGGCGGCCGCGGCATGGAGATCGTCTACGACGAGGAGACGCTGCAGGGCTACATCACCCGCGCGACCGAGCTCTCGCCCGAGCACCCCGTGCTCGTCGACCGCTTCCTCGAAGACGCGGTGGAGATCGACGTCGACGCGCTCTGCGACGGCACCGAGGTGTACATCGGCGGCATCATGGAGCACATCGAGGAAGCCGGCATCCACTCCGGCGACTCGGCGTGCGCCCTGCCCCCGGTGACGCTGGGCCGCAGCGACATCGAGAAGGTGCGCCGCGCGACCGAGGCCATCGCGCACGGCATCGGCGTGATCGGGCTGCTCAACGTGCAGTACGCACTCAAGGACGACGTGCTCTACGTCCTGGAGGCCAACCCGCGCGCCAGCCGCACGGTGCCTTTCGTGTCCAAGGCCACCGCGATCCCGCTCGCCAAGGCGTGCGCCCGGATCATGTTGGGCGCCAGCATCTCCCAGCTCCGCGAGGAGGGGCTGCTGGCGGCGTCCGGCGACGGGGCCCACGCGGCGCTGGACGCTCCGATCGCCGTCAAGGAGGCGGTGTTGCCCTTCCACCGCTTCCGCCGCGCCGACGGCGCCGCCATCGATTCGCTGCTCGGCCCGGAGATGAAGTCCACCGGCGAGGTGATGGGCATCGACCGCGACTTCGGCACCGCCTTCGCCAAGAGCCAAACCGCCGCCTACGGGTCGCTGCCGGCCCAGGGCACCATCTTCGTGTCCGTGGCCAACCGGGACAAGCGCTCCCTGGTGTTTCCCGTCAAGCGCCTGGCGGACCTGGGATTCCGCGTCCTCGCCACCGAGGGCACCGCGGAGATGTTGCGGCGCAACGGGATTCCCTGCGACGAGGTGCGCAAGCATTTCGAGGACCCGCAACCGGGCCGTCCCGCAACGTCGGCGGTGGACGCCATCAAGGCCGGTGAGGTCGACCTGGTGATCAACACGCCCTACGGCAACTCCGGTCCGCGCATCGACGGCTACGAAATCCGTTCGGCCGCGGTGTCGGTCAACATCCCCTGCGTCACCACGGTGCAGGGCGCGTCGGCCGCGGTGCAGGGCATCGAGGCGGGCATCCGTGGCGACATCGACGTGCGGAGCCTGCAGGAGCTGCACAGCCAGATCGGTAACGGCGGCCAGCCCGGAAACGGTGCCCGGTGACCGGATTCGGGGTCCGGCTGACCGACGCGAAAGCCGAGCGCGGGCCGCTGTGCGTGGGCATCGACCCGCACCCCGAGCTGCTGCGGGCCTGGGGCCTGCCCACGACCGCCGACGGGCTGGCCGCGTTCTGCGACATCTGCATCGAGGCGTTCTCGGGGCTCGCCGTCGTCAAGCCCCAGGTGGCGTTCTTCGAGGCCTATGGCTCCGCCGGATTCGCGGTGCTCGAACGCACCATCGCAGCCCTGCGGTCGGCCGGGGTGCTGGTGCTGGCCGACGCCAAGCGCGGTGACATCGGAACGACGATGGCCGCCTACGCCGCTGCCTGGGCGGGGGATTCGCCGCTGGCCGCCGACGCGGTGACGGCCACGCCGTACCTGGGGTTCGGGTCGCTGCGGCCGCTGCTGGAAGCTGCCGCGGCGCACGACCGGGGCGTGTTCGTGCTGGCCGCGACCTCCAACCCGGAGGGCGCGACCGTGCAGCGGGCCGCCTTCGACGGCCGCACGGTGGCCCAGCTGGTCGTCGACCAGGCGGCGGTGGTGAATCGGTCGGCGACCCCGTCCGGGCCCGGATACGTCGGCGTCGTCGTGGGCGCGACCGTGCTGCAGGCACCCGATCTCAGCGCCCTGGGTGGGCCGGTGCTGGTGCCCGGCCTCGGGGTGCAGGGCGGGCGGCCCGAGGCGCTCGCCGGACTGGGCGGGGCCGAGCCGGGACAGCTGCTGCCCGCGGTGGCGCGCGAGGTGCTGCGGGCCGGGCCGGGGGTGGCGGAGCTGCGCGGGGCGGCCGAACGGATGCTGGACGCCGTCGCCTACCTGGCGGTCTGAGTTAGTGCGATGGCGGCGACCCGCTGCGCCCAGCTACGCCGCGCTTGCGATCGCCGCTAGTCCGACGCCAGCGCCGTGCTGGGCTGGGCGGTTTCGACGATGACGGTGGTGGCCTTGACGACGGCCACCGCGACGCTGCCGGGACGCAGCTGCAACTCCTCGGCGGCCTCGGTGCTCATCAGCGAAACGACGGTGAACGGACCGCACTGCATCTCCACCTGGGTCATCACCTTGTCGCTGACCACCGCGGTGACCAGCCCGACGAAGCGGTTGCGGGCCGAGCTGCCGATGCTGAGCGGGTCGGCCGGCGGTGCGGGCGCGTTGCTGCGGGAGAAGCGGGCGAGGTCCTCGCTGGCGATCACCTTGCGGCCGGCGGCGTCGTGGCTGACCTCCAACGCCCCCTGATTGATCCAGCGCCGCACGGTGTCATCACTGACGCCGAGCAGCTCAGCCGCCTGGCGAATCCGCAGGTTGGACACGCCCCGATCGTAACTGATCCCTCACCGCGGATTAGCTGAACGCCGTCCGGTCGGGCCGCTTTTCCGCAGGTGCGGATCGTTGTCCGCAAGAGTCCGGGTCCTGCGGTTGCACACCCTCTAGTGGTACGAATCCGCGGAACCGGAGAGCCCGAATTCGCCGGCCCCTGGCGGCCGCCGGCGAGGGCCCCGACCCCCCACGACCCCGCGGGACCCGCCGAACCCCGTCGCGGCGGGCGGGGCGGCGGCGCTGGCCTGCCGTTTGACGGCGAACGCGACACGCGCGACACGCCGTGACGAATGCGTGATCCCTCGCACCGCCGCGCGCGACTGCGCGCGGGCGCATTTCCCAACGGGCCCCGGCGCCGCAGCTCATGCGGACCGAACGCATAAAACCGCTGGTAGAGGGCTCAACTATGGCCGAAATCGGGCCGCGCCGGAGCCGTCGCGACGGCGTCGAGGCGGGCGTCGTCGACGGTGTCCGGCGGGCAGCTTGGGCGGGACACGCGCCGTTGCATGCTGGGAGTTTGCCCCGTTAAGCAGGGGGGCGGGTTAGATTTCGTCAGGAGGCCTGAGTACGGTCGTCTCCGCTGGCAGAAGAACCGGCGAGACAAAATGAGATCGATTGAAATTGATTGATCAGATACGGAGGAATCGTGGCCCTTCCCCAGTTGACCGACGAGCAGCGCGCGGCCGCGTTGGAGAAGGCGGCTGCCGCACGTCGAGCGCGAGCAGAGCTCAAGGACCGGCTGAAGCGTGGCGGCACCAACCTCACCCAGGTGCTCAAGGACGCCGAGACCGACGAAGTCCTGGGCAAGATGAAGGTTTCCGCGCTTCTCGAGGCGTTGCCCAAGGTGGGCAAGGTCAAGGCGCAGGAAATCATGACTGAGCTGGAGATCGCCCCCACCCGCCGCCTGCGCGGTCTCGGCGATCGTCAGCGCAAGGCCCTGCTGGAAAAGTTCGGCTCCTAACCCGGCCGCCGACGATGCAGGCCGAACGGCCTGAGGAGACGGCGGGCACACCGGCCCGAGCCGTGGGCGCACCTGCCCAGGAGCGCCGGTGAGCGGCGGGGGACCGGACATCCAGCACGGGTTACGTCCCGAACCATCCGGTGACGGACGTGTGGTCGTGCTGTCCGGTCCCTCCGCAGTCGGCAAGTCGACGGTGGTCCGGTGCCTGCGCGAGCGGGTCCCGGACCTGCATTTCAGCGTCTCGGCCACCACACGGGCGCCGCGGCCCGGCGAGGTCGACGGCGTCGACTACCACTTCGTCAGCCCCGAACGCTTCCAGCAGCTGATCGACGAGGGCGCGCTGCTGGAATGGGCCGAGATTCACGCGGGCCTACACCGCTCGGGCACCCTGGCCGAGCCGGTTCGGGCCGCCACCGCCCGCGGATTCCCGGTCCTGATCGAGGTGGATCTGGCCGGGGCCAGGGCAGTGAAGAGGGCGATGCCCGAGGCCCTGACGGTGTTTTTGGCGCCGCCCAGCTGGGAGGACTTGGAGGCCAGGCTCGTCGGCCGGGGCACCGAGACCCCGGAGGTCATGCAGCGGCGCCTCGAGACCGCCCGCATCGAAATGGCGGCCCGCGACGACTTCGACCGGGTGGTCGTCAACCGTCGATTGGAGTCTGCGTGCGCCGAATTGGTATCCTTGCTGGTGGGAACTGCGCCGAACCGGCATGACCCAGCTGGCCAGACCAGAAGCCAGACCGCATCCAATCAAGATTGAGTACCGAACTTTCAGCGGTGATCAGCCGTTTTGGGGCTCGAGCCCGATTTCGAACGCAGAGGAGATTGACCTCAGTGACTATTCCGCAGTCCGACGCGGCCCTGGCCGCCGTCCCCGACCGGTTCGATCTGTCCGCCGGGGCACCGGGCGCCTACGACACTCCGCTGGGCATCACCAACCCGCCCATCGACGAGCTGCTGGACCGGGTTTCGAGCAAGTACGC
Source organism: Mycobacterium sp. NTMscope_MAC_12 (assembly GCF_976985675.1). NCBI lineage: Bacteria > Bacillati > Actinomycetota > Actinomycetes > Mycobacteriales > Mycobacteriaceae > Mycobacterium > Mycobacterium sp. NTMscope_MAC_12. The sequence goes on along the minus strand of NZ_CDRJYY010000001.1, from coordinate 3,327,715 downwards.
CCTGGTCATTTACGCGGCCAAGCGGGCCCGTCAGATCAACGATTACTACAACCAGCTCGGTGAGGGCATCCTCGAGTACGTGGGGCCGCTGGTCGAGCCGGGGCTGCAGGAAAAGCCGCTCTCGATCGCGCTCCGCGAGATCCACGGCGACCTGCTCGAGCACACCGAGGGCGAGTAACAGGGCCGGGCCGGGCGCGCTGTGGACCGCACGCGGATCCCCAAACGAGTCGTAGTCGGTGTCTCCGGCGGCATCGCCGCCTACAAGGCGTGCACCGTCGTCCGTCAGCTGTCCGAGGCCGGCCATTCCGTCCGGGTCATTCCGACCGAGTCCGCGCTGCGTTTCGTCGGCGCGGCCACTTTTGAGGCGCTCTCCGGCCAGCCGGTGCACACCGGCGTCTTCAACGACGTGCCCGAGGTCCCGCACGTCCAGCTCGGCAAGCAGGCCGACCTGGTCGTGGTGGCCCCGGCCACCGCGGATCTGTTGGCCCGCGCGGTGCACGGCCGCGCCGACGACCTGCTGACCGCCACGCTGCTCACCGCGCGATGCCCGGTGCTGTTCGCGCCGGCCATGCACACCGAGATGTGGCTGCACCCGGCCACCGTCGACAACGTGGCCACGTTGCGCCGGCGCGGCGCGGTGGTGCTCGAGCCCGCCGCCGGGCGGCTCACCGGGACGGACAGCGGCTCGGGCCGGCTCCCCGAAGCCGAGGAGATCACCACCCTGGCCCACCTACTGCTGGAACGCCACGACGCGCTGCCTTACGACCTCGCCGGCTGCAAGATGCTGGTGACCGCCGGCGGCACCCGCGAACCGGTCGACCCGGTGCGCTTCATCGGCAACCGAAGCTCCGGCAAACAGGGCTACGCCGTGGCGCGGGTGGCCGCCCAGCGCGGCGCCGAGGTCACCCTGATCGCCGGGCACACCGCCGGGCTGATCGATCCCGCCGGTGTCGAGGTCGTCCACGTCAGCTCCGCGAGCCAGTTGGGCGACGCGGTGTCCAAGCGCGCCCCCGAGGCCGACGTGCTGGTGATGGCCGCCGCGGTCGCCGACTTCCGGCCCGCGCACGTCGCCGCCGCCAAGATCAAAAAGGGCGCCACGGAAGACACAGGGGCGCCGACGATCGAGCTGGTGCGCAATGACGACGTGCTCGCCGGGGCGGTGCGGGCCCGCGCCCACGGGCAGCTGCCCAACATGCGGGCCATCGTGGGCTTCGCCGCCGAGACCGGCGACACAGAAGGCGACGTGCTGTTTCACGCGAGAGCCAAGCTGCAGCGCAAGGGCTGCGATCTGCTGGTGGTCAACGCCGTCGGCGATGGCCGCGCGTTCGAGGTGGACAGCAACGACGGCTGGCTGCTGGCCTCCGACGGCACCGAGTCGGCGCTGCAGCACGGCTCCAAGACATTGATGGCCAGTCGTATCGTGGATGCGATCGCCGCGTTCCTGCACGGGGACAGCGGGTAGAGGGTCGAGTTCTTCTCGGCACCGGGACGGGGTGCCGACCGGCTGACGCGGGCCGATATAATTCGGTTGACTAACTATTTGGAAGGATTGGCATGAGCGAAAAGGGTCGCCTGTTTACCAGTGAGTCGGTGACTGAGGGACATCCCGACAAAATCTGTGACGCGATCAGCGACTCGGTCCTCGACGCCCTGCTGGCGCAGGACCCGCGCTCACGTGTCGCGGTCGAGACGCTGGTGACCACCGGGCAGGTGCACGTGGTCGGTGAGGTGACGACGACGGCCAAGGAGGCCTTCGCCGACATCACCAACACGGTCCGCGAGCGCATCCTCGACATCGGCTACGACTCGTCGGACAAGGGCTTCGACGGGGCATCCTGCGGGGTGAACATCGGCATCGGCGCGCAATCGCCCGACATCGCCCAGGGCGTCGACACCGCCCACGAGACCCGCGTCGAGGGCGCGGCCGACCCGCTGGACTCCCAGGGCGCCGGCGACCAGGGCCTGATGTTCGGCTACGCGATCAACGACACCCCCGAGCGGATGCCGCTGCCCATCGCGCTGGCCCACCGCCTGTCGCGCCGGCTGACCGAGGTCCGCAAGAACGGGGTGCTGCCCTACCTGCGCCCCGACGGCAAGACGCAGGTCACGATCGAATTCGAGGACGACGTCCCGGTCCGGCTGGACACCGTGGTCATCTCCACCCAGCACGCGGCCGACATCGACCTGGAGAACACCCTGACACCCGACATCCGGGAAAAGGTGCTCAACACCGTGCTCAACGACCTGGCGCACGACACGCTGGACACCTCCTCGACGCGGCTGCTGGTCAACCCGACCGGCAAGTTCGTCGTCGGCGGCCCGATGGGGGACGCGGGGCTGACCGGCCGCAAGATCATCGTCGACACCTACGGCGGCTGGGCGCGGCACGGCGGTGGGGCCTTCTCCGGCAAGGACCCGTCCAAGGTGGACCGCTCGGCGGCGTACGCGATGCGCTGGGTGGCTAAGAACATCGTCGCCGCCGGGCTCGCGGAGCGGGTCGAGGTGCAGGTGGCTTACGCCATCGGCAAGGCCGCGCCGGTCGGGTTGTTCATCGAGACCTTCGGCACCGCGACCGTCGACCCGGTCAAGATCGAGAAGATCGTTCCCGAGGTGTTCGACCTGCGACCCGGCGCGATCATCCGCGACCTGGACCTGCTGCGCCCGATCTACGCGCAGACCGCCGCCTACGGGCACTTCGGCCGCACCGACGTCGAACTGCCCTGGGAGCAGCTGAACAAGGTCGACGACCTCAAGCGCGCCATCTAGGCGCGGCGGCTCACTGCCGCGGCGCCGGGTGGTCGGGATCGAGCGCGGGCAACCCGTCGATGCTGCGCCGGTTCCGGTGGATCAGCCGCGTGTAGGCCTCGTCGGGCGCCTTGTGGTGATACGCGTCGAGCACCGGTCGCTCGTCGACCAGCTCGTAGTAGGGCACCGCGAATCCGCACGCGTCGGCGATCCGCTCCACGTCGACCACGATGATGGCGCGGATCCCCGCATGCCGGTCACCGAAATGCGTGATGAGATCGGCGAATTCGGCGTCGTCGGGCCGGATCACCCGCCCGGTGCCGAACAGCCGCAGGATCCGCGAGTTGCGGGTGAACGAGCAGAACATGACGGTGATGCGGCCGTTGTCGCGCAGATGGGCGATGGTCTCCACGCCGCTGCCGAACAGGTCCAGGTAGGCCACGGTGCGCTCGTCGAGCACCGCGAACGTGTCGCAATACCCCTTGGGGGACAGGTTGATTCGACCACCCTCGGAGGGCGCGGTGGCGACGAAGAAAACGGCCTGTTGGCGGATGAAGTCGCGCAGCGACTCGTCGATGTTGTCAAATTCCTTCGCCACCCGTGCAGCGTATCCGCTAGCCGGTGAAGCGGTAGTCGTCCAGATCGAATCGGCGGCTGCGCCAGTAGACCTCCGGGGTGGTGCCCGGCCGCAGCGGCACGTCACCGTTCTTGTCGAAGTAATAGCTGTTGGCCAGCCGGCAACTGTCCTGCCAGAAGATCTGCCGGTGCCGTCGGCGCATCATCTCGGCGAAATAGCGGTCGTTGGCCTCCTCGCTCACCTCGACGCGGGTCGCGCCGAGGCGCTTGGCCCGCTTGAGGCACCGCACGATGTGATGGGTCTGCGCCTCGATCAGCGCGAAATACGACGAGCCGACGTAACCGTACGGCCCGAACACCGTGAACAGGTTGGGAAAACCCGGAACGGTGACGCCCTCGTAGGCCTGCAGGCGGTGCTCGTCCCAGAACCGGCTCAACGACCGACCGCCGCTGCCGGTGACCGCGAACGTGGGGACGTTGTCGGGGTCCATCACCTTGAAGCCGGTCGCCAGGATGAGCACGTCGACGTCGTGGGTTTCGCCGTCGGTGGTCGCCACCGCGTCGGGCGTGATCTTGTCGATCGGTTCGGTGACCAGCCGCACGTTGTCGCGGTTGAACGTGGCCAGATAGCCGTTGTGGAATCCGGGGCGCTTGCAGCCGACGGCGTACTGCGGGGTGAGCTGCTCGCGCACCGCCGGGTCGCGGACCTGTCGCCGCAGATAGGCGCGTCCCAGCGCGGCCATCCTCTTGGCCAGCGGGAACACCGTGAAATAGTGCGCCGAGATCGGGAAGGTGAGTTCCACGTACGCCTGGCTGAGCAGCCGCTGCAGCACCAAGGCGGCGGGGATGCGCATCGCCCAGCGCGCCGGCGCGGGCAACGGGACGTCCAGCTTCGGGAAACACCAGATCGGGGTGCGCTGAAACACGGTGAGCGACGAGACAATTGGCGCGATCTCGGGGATCACCTGCACGGCCGAGGCGCCGGTGCCGATCACCGCGACGCGCTTGCCGGTCAAGTCCTGGCCGTGATCCCACCGCGCGGTGTGCATGGTGATGCCGGCGAACGAGTCCACCCCGTCGATGTCGGGCAGGTTCGGCACCGTCAGCACGCCGCAGGCGCTGATCAAGAACCTCGCCGTGATTTCGCCCGCCGGGTCGGTCTGCACCCGCCACAGGCCCCGCTCGTCGTCGAACTCGGCCGCTTGCACCTTGGTGTTGAACCGGATCCGCGAACGGATGCCGTACTTGTCGGCGCAGTGCTCGGCGTAGGCCTTGAGCTCGCGGCCCGGCGCGTAGGTGCGCGACCAGTGCCGGCTCTGCTCGAAGGAGAACTGGTAGGAGAACGACGGAATGTCCACGGCGATACCGGGATAGGTGTTCCAGTGCCAGGTCCCGCCGACCCCGTCGCCGGCTTCGAGCACCAGGTAATCGGGCAGCCCGGCCCTGTCGAGGTTGATGGCGGCGCCGATGCCGGAGAATCCGGCGCCGATGATCAGCGTGTGGTAGTCGGGGGTCTCCCCGTCCAGCCGGGCGAAGGTGCGCTCCGTCATGAACTCACCGTACGCCCTGGCCTCAGCGCTGCAGGGCGGTTCGCAGCGCCGCCAGCCCGCGTTCGAGCGCCGCGGTGGCCGCGGGTACCACACCGGCATAGCCGAGGTAGCCGTGGACCAGCGTCTCGGCGTTGTGCACCTGGACGGCGACCCCGGCGGCCGCCAGCCGCTCGCCGTACCGGATGCCGTCATCGCGCAGCGGGTCGTAGCCGGCGACGCCGATGTAGGCCGGCGCCAGATCGCTCAGGTCTTTGGCCCGCCCCGGCGCCATATCCGACGGCGGGTCGGACAGGTCGACTTCGCCCGCGTACCAACGAGAGAACTCGGCGACGGCCTTGACATCGAGAATCGGCGCGGTGGCGTTCTCGGCGAAGGACGGCAGCGTGGCGTCCCACATGGTCGACGGGTACCACAGCAACTGGAACCTCAAGTCCGGTCCGCCGCCGTCGCGGGCCCGCTGCGCGACCGCGGCGGCGATGGTGCCGCCCGCCGAATCCCCGGCGACCGCGATCCGGCCCGGGTCGCCGTGTAGGTCGGCGGCGTGCTCGGCGACCCAAAGCGTTGCGGCCCACGCGTCTTCGACGGCGGCGGGGTAGGGGTGCTCGGGAGCCAGCCGGTAGTCGACCGACACCACGATCGCGTCGGCGCCGACCGCATGCTGGCGGGCCGTGCCGTCGTGGGTGTCGAGGTCGCCGATCACGAAGCCGCCGCCGTGGAAAAACAGCACGACGGGCGCCGCGGGGATCCCGGGCCGGCCGTCGGAATGGCTTGGCGGCCAATAGATCCGGACCGCGACCGAACCCGCGGGGCCCGCAACCGTGCGGTCCTCGACCCGCAGCTCGGGATGCAACGGCCTGCGCGGCAGGTCGCGGAACCGCTGCCGCGCCGCGTCGATTCCGTCCTCGGTGGATAGCCGGAAGGGAACCGCATCCAGTACCTTCTGCAGGATGGGGTCGATCCCGGGTTTCTCGTCGGCTGGGTCATCCAAGCTGGGCATGGACGTACCGTACGCACCTCGCCTGGTGGCGGGCGCCTGGGTGGTGGCCGGCTGGGTGGCCCTGGGCTACGGCATCTACCTGACCGTGCTGGCGCTGCGCTCCCCGCCGGGAATGGAGCTGACCGGTCACTGGGTGCTGCAGCCGGCGTTCAAGGCGTCGATGGCGGTCCTGCTGACGCTGGCCGCGGCGGGGCACGGATGCGTTCGGGAGCGGCGTTGGCTGATGGCGGCGCTGCTGTTGTCGGCCATCGGTGACTGGGTGCTCGCGATCCCGTGGTGGACGCTGTCCTTCGAGGTCGGTCTGTTGTCATTCCTATTGGCGCACATGTGTTTTATCGCCGCCCTGCTGCCGCTGGTGCCGCCGTTGTCGCGGTCGCCGCAGACCGAGCGGCCCGCGGCGCTCCGGATCGCCGCGGTGGTCCTGATGTGTCTGGTGTCGATCGCGTTGCTGGCGTGGTTCTGGCCCCATCTGGGCCCGGACAAGCTGACGCTGCCGGTGACCGTCTACATGGTGGTGCTGACCGCGATGGTGTGCACGGCGCTGCTGGCGAAACTGCCGACGATCTGGACGGCGGTGGGGGCGCTGTGTTTCGCGGCGTCGGACTCGATGATCGCCATCAGCCGCTTCATCCTGGGCAACGAGGCGCTCGCCGTGCCGATTTGGTGGTCGTACGCGGCGGCCCAGATCCTGATCACGGCGGGGTTCTTCTTCGGCCGCGAGCTGCCCGGCCACGACACCGGGGACGCCTCGGCGCCCGCCGAAGGCTGATTTGTCAGTGGTCGCCGGTACGCTGCGGGCCGGACGGTAAAAACATTGGATAGCACCATGATTCGCGGCCCGAGGGCGCCGTGAGCCCCAGCGCGCGCACGCCGGTCGAGGTAGAGCCCATCGCCCGCGTGCTGCCGATGCTGTCGGTGCCGCACCTGGACCGCGAGTTCGACTACCTGGTGTCGGCCGAGCAGTCCGACGACGCCCAGCCCGGGGTGCGGGTCCGGGTGCGCTTCCATGGCCGGTTGGTCGACGGGTTCGTGCTGGAGCGCCGCAATGACACCGACCACCCGGGCAAGCTGGGTTGGCTCGATCGCGTCGTGTCGGCCGAACCGGTGCTCACCCCCGAAATCCGCCGGCTGGTCGACGCGGTGGCCGCGCGCTACGCGGGCACCCGCCCCGACGTGTTGCGTCTGGCCGTGCCGGCCCGCCACGCCAGGGTGGAGCGGGAGCCCGTGGTCAGCCGGGATCCGCCGGGCCGAGTGATCCCGGCGCCCGTCGACCCGTCGGGCTGGGACGTCTACGGGCGGGGCGCTCAGTTCCTCGCCGCCCTGGCCGAGTCGCGCGCCGCCCGGGCCGTGTGGCAGGCGCTGCCGGGCGAGCCGTGGACCGATCGCTTCGCCGAGGCCGCCGCGCAAACCGTGCGAGCCGGCCGGTCCGTGCTGGCGATCGTTCCCGATCAGCGCGACCTCGACGCCCTGTGGCGGGCCGCGACGTCGCGGATCGACGAGGGCTGCGTGGTGTCCCTGTCGGCCGGCCTGGGACCGGCGGCCCGGTACCGCCGCTGGCTGGCGGCGCTGCGCGGCACCGCGCGGCTGGTGATCGGCACCCGCAGCGCGGTGTTCACGCCGCTGAGCGATCTGGGTCTGGTCATGGTGTGGGCCGACGCCGACGACAGCCTGGCCGAGCCGCGGGCCCCGTACCCGCACGCCCGCGAGGTGGCAATGCTGCGTGCGCATCAGGCCCGGTGCGCGGCGCTGATCGGCGGTTACGCGCGCACCGCGGAGGCGCACGCGCTGGTGCGCAGCGGATGGGCGCAGGACATCGCCGCGGCCCGGCCCGTGGTGCGCGCCCGCACCCCGCGGGTGAGCGCGCTCGACGACACCGGCTACGCCGACGAGCGCGACCCGGCGGCGCGCACGGCACGCATTCCCTCGATCGCGCTGCGCGCCGCCCGCTCGGCGCTGCAGGCCGGGGCGCCGGTGCTGGTGCAGGTGCCGCGGCGTGGGTACGTTCCGTCGCTGGCGTGCGCGCGCTGCCGCACCATCGCCCGCTGCCGGCACTGCACGGGCCCCCTCTCACTACCCGAGTCGTCGCGGGAGGGGGGCGCGGCGCTGCTGTGCCGCTGGTGCGGGCGGGTCGACTCGACGCGCCGGTGCGCGCGCTGCGGGTCGGACGCGGTGCGCGCCGTCGTCGTCGGGGCCCGCCGCACCGCCGAAGAGCTCGGACGCGCGTTTCCGGGCACGGCGGTGATCACCTCCTCGGGCGACGGCATCGTGCCCGAGGTCGCCCCCGGCCCGGCCCTGGTGGTCGCCACCCCGGGGGCCGAGCCGCACGCGTCCGGCGGCTACGGCGCCGCGCTGCTGTTGGACACGTGGGCGCTGCTGGGCCGGCAGGATCTGCGCGCCGCCGAGGACGCGCTGTGGCGCTGGATGAGCGCCGCCGCGCTGGTGCGCGCCCGCGGCGACGGCGGCGTGGTGCTGGTGGTCGCCGAATCATCGCTTCCCACAGTGCAATCGCTGATCCGCTGGGACCCGGTGGGCCACGCGGAATCGGAACTGACCGCCCGTGCCGAGGTGGGCCTGCCGCCCAGCGTGCACATGGCGGCCATCGACGGAACGCCCGACGCGGTGACCGCGCTGCTCGACGAGATCCGGCTGGCCGACCTCGAAGCCGACCTGCTCGGCCCGGTGGACCTGCCGCCCGGCGTGCGCCGCCCCGCGGGGACCCCGCCCGGCGTGGCGGCGACGAGGATGCTGGTGCGCGTGCCCCGCCGGCAGGGCCTGGCGCTGGCGGCCGCGCTGCGCCGCGGCGTCGGCGTGCTCAGCGCCCGGCAAACCCATGAGCCCGCCCGGGTGCAGATCGATCCGTTGCACATCGGCTAACCTTCACGAACCGTTACCCTGGGCGACAGTATGTGCATGCAATATTTCCTGTTTACGACATTGGAAGGTTGCTACACTTTCTATTCCTTAGCCGCCGAGAGGCCGGAAACCATCCGGGGAGGGGCGATATGACAGCGGACAACGCCACTGTTGACGAGTCATTGGACGTCATCACCGATGCTTTGCTGACGGCCTCCCGTTTGCTGATGGCGATCTCGGCCCGTTCCGTCGGGCAGGTCGACGAGACCATCACCATCGCGCAGTTCCGGACGCTGGTGATCCTGTCCAACCGCGGACCGGTGAATCTGGCCACCCTCGCGGGTCTGCTGGGCGTGCAGCCGTCGGCCACCGGCCGGATGGTGGACCGATTGGTCGCCGCCGGACTGATCGACCGCCTGCCGCACCCGACCTCGCGCCGTGAGCTGCTGGCCGCGCTGACCACGCGCGGCCGCGACGTCGTCCACCAGGTCACCGCGCACCGGCGCACCGAGATCGCGGCGATCGTCGCGAAGATGCCGCCGCCGGAGCGCCACGGGCTGGTGCGGGCGCTGACGGCGTTCACCGCGGCCGGCGGCGAGCCCGACGTGCACCTGGACGCCGATATCGACCTGTAGCGCCAGGGTCGTACCCCGCCTAGGCGTCCCGCTTGGTGGCGGTGACCAGCAGGTACTCCCACCCCATCGTGCCGTCGACGAGGTGTTGCTGCGCGAGCTCGACGAGTTGGGCATCGAGCTCGGCGGCCAGCACCCGGTTGTGGCCGATGTTCGCGTAGGCCTCGATCGTCGGGCCGTAGTGCCGTTTGAAGTAGGCGTGCACGGCCTCGGCGCTGCCGAACCGGTCCACCGCCAACGTGCCACGCGCCGTGGTGATTTCGCCGATGCCCTCGCCCAGCAGCGCGGCGACGTAGCCCGGCCGCCCCCACAGCGCCGCCGGCGGCACGGGATGCGACAGGCTCGGCCGGTAGGGCCGGATGGTGGCCAGCATCCGCCCGAAGAAGCCCTCCGGGGTCCAGCTGATCACGCCGATCGTGCCGCCCGGCCGGCAGACCCGGACCAGCTCGCTGGCGGCGCGCTGCTGGTCGGGGGCGAACTGCACCCCGATCGCGGACATGACGACATCGAATTCGCCGTCGCCGAAGGGCAGCGCGTGCGCATTGGCTTCCCGGTAGTCGATCGTCAGGCCCTGCGCCGCGGCCCGGTCCCGCGAGCGCCGGAGCAACTCGGGGGTCAGGTCGGTGGAAACGACGGCGGCGCCGGCGGCGGCGGCCGGCAGCGAGATATTGCCCGAGCCGGCGGCGACGTCGAGGACCCGGACGCCGGGCCCGAGCCCGGTGGCCTGCACGAGGGCGGGGCCCAGCGGGGCCATCACTTCCTCGGCCATCAGGGCGTAGTCGCCCAGTGCCCAAACCGTGCGATGTGTGGCGGCGACTCGGGCGTCGCTGATGGTGGAGTCGACGGTCATCAGACCTCCTTGGGGGAAGGGAAAGGGTCGTTCGACGTCGATGTCGACACGAAACGGCGGGGTTCACGCCGCCAAATAATGACTCCCAGAAACAGTAGCCATAAGCAACAGTGTACGCACGCACACTCGGTCCGCTCGGGCGGGTCCGGCCGGCGTCCGGCGCTTCCTAGACTGGGCGGGTGCGCCTCGTCTTCGCCGGTACCCCCGAACCCGCGCTGCCCGCACTGCGCCGCCTCATCGACTCACCCCACCACGACGTGATCGCGGTGCTGACCCGGCCCGACGCCGCCGCCGGGCGGCGGGGCAAGCCGGAGCCCTCGCCGGTGGCCCGGGAGGCGCTCGACAGTGGCATTCCGGTGCTGCGGCCGTCGCGGCCGAACTCGGCGGAATTCGTTGCGGAGCTGTCGCAGTTGGGGCCGGACTGCTGTGCGGTCGTCGCTTACGGCGCGCTGCTGCGCGACGACCTGCTGGCGGTGCCCCCGCGGGGCTGGATCAACCTGCACTTCTCCCTGCTGCCCGCCTGGCGCGGCGCGGCGCCGGTGCAGGCGGCCATCGCCGCGGGGGACGCCATCACCGGGGCCTCGACGTTCCGGATCGAGCCGAGCCTGGACTCGGGCCCGATCTACGGAGTGGTGACCGAGACGATACGCCCGACCGATACCGCCGGGGAATTGCTTGAGCGACTGGCGATTTCGGGTGCGGCGCTGTTGTCGACCACCCTGGACGGCATCGCCGATTCGACGTTGACACCGCGGCCGCAACCGGCCGAGGGGGTCAGCATCGCACCCAAGATCACCGTCGAGCAGGCCCGGGTGCGCTGGGACCTGCCGGCGCTGGTGGTGGAACGCCGCATCCGTGCCGTCACGCCCAACCCCGGCGCCTGGACGGTGATCGGCGACCTGCGCATCAAAATCGGGCCGGTCGACGCCGGCGACGCATCCGGTTCGCCAGAACCGTTGCCGCCCGGCGCTATTCGCGTCGACCGCAAAAGCGTCTGGGTCGGCACCGGTTCCGCCCCGGTTCGCCTGGGCCAGATCCAGCCGCCCGGAAAGAAATTCATGAACGCGATCGACTGGGCGCGGGGTGCCCGGCTCGATCCCGCGGTGCGGGCGACATGAGCACCGGCCGTGACGGACGGCAGCGCCCGCGGCCGGACCGCAAGCCGCCGCGGCCGCAGCAACGCGACCGCCGCCCACCCCAGCGGGATCGCCGGCCCGCCCGCCGGCCGCTCGACCCGGCCCGGGCGGCCGCGTTCGAGGTGCTCCGGGCGGTCAGCGAGCGCGACGCGTACGCGAACCTGGCGCTGCCCGCGCTGCTGCGCGAGCGCGGAATCACCGGCCGCGACGCCGCATTCGCCACCGAGCTGACCTATGGCACCTGCCGCAGCCGCGGCCTGCTCGACGCGGTCATCGGCGCGGCCGCCGGGCGCGCCCCGAATGCCATCGACCCCGTCCTGCTCGACCTGCTGCGCCTCGGCGCGTATCAGTTGCTGCGCACCCGCGTCGACGCACACGCCGCGGTGTCCACCACCGTCGAACAGGCGGGGCTCGAATTCGACTCGGCGCGAGCGGGTTTCGTCAACGGGGTGCTGCGCACCATCTCCGGGCGCGACGAGAAATCCTGGGTGGAGGAGCTGGCCCCGGACCCGGCGCGGGACCCGATCGGGCATGCCGCCTTCGTGCACGCCCATCCCCGCTGGATCGCCCAGGCCTTCGCCGACGCGCTGGGCGGGGCCGCGGGCGAACTCGACGCGGTGCTCGCCAGCGATGACGAACGGCCCCAGGTGCATCTGGCCGCGCGCGCCGGCGCGATGACCGCCGCCGAACTGGCGGACGCCGTCGGCGGCACCGTCGGCCGCTACTCGCCGTACGCGGTGTACCTGCCGGGCGGCGATCCCGGGCGGCTGGCGCCGGTGCGCGACGCCCTCGCCCTGGTGCAGGACGAGGGCAGCCAGCTGGTGGCCCGCGCGCTGACCCTGGCGCCGGTCGACGGCGACGCCGGACGCTGGCTCGACCTGTGCGCCGGGCCGGGCGGGAAGACGGCGCTGCTGGCGTCGCTCGGTGCTGCGTCCGGGGCCCGCGTCACCGCGGTGGAGCCGGCCCCGCGCCGCGCCGACCTGGTGGCCGAGAACACCCGTGGCCTGCCGGTCGACGTGCTGCGGGTCGACGGCCGGCACACCGACCTCGAGCCGGCGTTCGACCGGGTGCTCGTCGACGCGCCCTGCACGGGGCTGGGGGCGCTGCGCCGCCGGCCCGAGGCCCGGTGGCGCCGTCAACCGGCCGATGTGCCGGCGCTGACCAAGCTGCAACGCGAACTGCTGGGCGCCGCGATCGCGCTGACCCGTCCCGGTGGCGTGGTGCTCTACGCCACCTGCTCGCCGCACCTGGCCGAAACCGTCGGGGTGGTCGCCGACGCGCTGCGCCGCTATCCGGTGAGCTCGCTGGACACCCGGCCGTTGTTCGAGCCCGTCCCGGGCTTGGGGGACGGGCCCTATGTCCAGCTGTGGCCCCACCGGCACGGCACCGACGCGATGTTCGCGGCCGCGCTGCGCCGCGAGGCGGGGTAACAAGGCCGCGACACAAAAGGACCCGGCCGCGGCCGCGCTGCGAAGCGGGGTAGCAGCCGCGAAGCGGGGTAGCGGCGCCGCCAGATGTGAACCGAGGCGCGCGGCTCAGTAGTCTGGCGCTCATGCCTGGCAACACGGAATCTTCGAAGGGGCCCCTGATCGCACCGTCGATCCTTTCCGCTGACTTTTCCCGGCTTGCCGACGAGGCCGCCGCCGTGACCGGCGCCGACTGGCTGCACGTCGACGTGATGGACAACCACTTCGTGCCCAACCTGACCCTCGGGCTGCCGGTGGTGGAGAGCCTGCTGGCGGCCACCACCATCCCGATGGACTGCCACCTGATGATCGAGGACCCCGACCGCTGGGCGCCGCCCTACGCCGAGGCGGGCGCCTACAACGTCACCTTCCACGCCGAGGCCACCGAGAATCCGATCGCGGTCGCACGCGACATCCGCGCCGCGGGCGCCAAAGCGGGCATCAGCGTGAAGCCGGGCACGCCGCTCGAGCCGTACCTCGAGATCCTGCCGCAGTTCGACACGCTGCTCATCATGTCGGTCGAGCCCGGTTTCGGCGGCCAGAGCTTCATCCCCGAGGTCCTGAGCAAGGTGCGCACCGCGCGCAAGCTCATCGACGCGGGGGAGTTGACGATCCTGGTCGAAATCGACGGGGGGATCAACGGGGACACCATCGAGCAGGCCGCCGAGGCGGGCGTCGACTGCTTCGTCGCGGGATCCGCCGTGTACGGCGCCGCCGATCCGGAGACCGCGATCGAGGCGTTGCGCCGACAGGCCGCCGGCGCCTCCCCGCACCTGCGTCGATGACCGTTTCGCCGGGCGAGGGCCTTGACGCCGCGATGCGCTTGGCGATCGAGCAGTCCAATCTCGTCAAGGGAACGACGTACCCGAATCCCCCGGTGGGCGCGGTCATCCTGGACGCCCGCGGGGAAGTGGTCGGCGTGGGCGGCACCGAACCGGCCGGCGGCGACCACGCCGAGATCCTGGCGCTGCGCCGCGCCGGCGACCTGGCCGCCGGTGGAACCGCCGTGGTGACCCTCGAGCCGTGCAACCACTACGGCAAGACGCCGCCGTGCGTGAACGCGCTGCTGGACGCCAAGGTGAGCACGGTGGTCTACGCGGTCGCCGACCCGAACCCGGAGGCCGCCGGGGGCGCGGCCCGGCTCGCGGAGGCGGGCGTCGCGGTGCGCTCGGGTGTGCTGGCCGACGAGGTGGCCGGCGGGCCGCTGCGGGAGTGGCTGCACAAGCAGCGGACCGGGCTGCCGCACCTGACGTGGAAGTACGCCAGCAGCGTCGATGGCCGCAGCGCCGCGGCCGACGGCTCCAGCCAGTGGATTTCCAGCGAGGCCTCGCGGCTGGACCTGCATCGCCGCCGCGGGGCGTGCGAGGCGATCGTGGTGGGCACCGGCACGGTGCTGGCCGACGACCCGGCGCTGACCGCCCGGTTGCCCGACGGCTCGCTGGCCGAGCGGCAGCCGCTGCGGGTTGTCGTGGGGATGCGCGAAATACCTTCGGAGGCAAAGGTTCTCAACGACGATTCGCGAACGATGCTGATCCGGACGCACGACCCCATGGAGGTGCTCAAGGCGGTCTCGGACCGCACCGACGTGCTGCTGGAGGGTGGCCCGACCCTGGCGGGCGCCTTCCTGCGGGCGGGGGCGGTGGATCGGATCCTCGCCTACGTCGCGCCGACCTTGTTGGGTGGTCCGGTCACCGCGGTCGACGACGTTGGAGTGTCCACGATCGCGCGGGCGTTGCGCTGGCAGTTCGACGGAATCGATCGGGTGGGCCCCGACGTGGTGCTCAGCCTGGTGCCGCGCGAGGGCTAGCGGCGCGCCTAGCGTTCGCTCAGTGAAACTTCTTGCGGCTCAGGGATTTCCGGCTCCTCGGCGTGTTCCTTGCGGCCGCCGATCAGCAGACCCAGCAGCGCGCCCGCGATGCAGATCACGACGGTGGCCGCGAAGATGTCGCCGTACATCATGGCGAAGGCCTTGAGGTACATCGTTCCCTGCGCGGCGATCCGCTCCAACAGCGTGGCGTCCGGCGGGATCGCGGCCGTCAGGCCCGCCACGATCTGGTTGAACCGATACAGGCCCCACGCGCTGAGCGCGGCCACCCCGATCAGCATGCCCGTCATCCGGGCGACCACCACGGCCGCCGAGGCGATGCCGTGCTGGGCCGACGGGACGACACGCAGCGCGGCCGACGTCAGCGGCCCGATGACCAGTCCGAGGCCGAAACCCGCCACCAACAGGTCGGCGTGCAGCACGGGGACGTTGAGCAGCCCCAGGATGTTGTGCTTTTGGCTCATCACGTCCTGGCGCCAGTAGTGGATCAGCCAGTAGCCGTATGCCGCGATCATCAGGCCGACGAACGTCACCGCACGGTCGCCGACGCGGGTGGCGATCCACCCGCCCAGCACCGCGCCGATCGGCAGCGCGATCAGGAACCACAGCAACAGCCCGGCCGCCTGTGTCTGGGTCTGCCCCAGCACACCCTGACCGAACAGCTCGACGTCGACCAGCGTCACCATCAGCGCCGCGCCCGCGAACAATGAGGCGCCCAGCGCGGCCAGGAACGGCCGGAAGCGCACGCCGGCCGGTTCGATCAGCCGGGTCCGGGAGAAGCGCTCCCACAGCAGGAACAGCACCCCGACCACGGCCGCGCCGATCACCAGCGGCAACCCGTAGCTGGGCAGGATCTCTTTGCCGTCGGGCTGCGGGTTGTACAGGCCGATCACCGCGAGGCCCAGCGCGACGGCGAGCAGCACACCGCCGACCAGATCGACCTTCTCGGGCGTTTCGGTGCGTTCGTGCGACGGCAGGCTGAACTGGATCATCACCATCGCGATGAGGGTCAGCGGGACGTTGATCCAGAACACGTAGCGCCAGTCGTGGAACAAGAAGACGATGAAGATCCCGTACAGCGGGCCCAGCACGCTGCCGAGCTCCTGGGCGGCACCGATCCCGCCGAGCACGCCGGCGCGGTTGCGCTGCGCCCACAGGTCCGCGCCCAGCGCGAGGGTGACCGGCAGCAGCGCGCCGCTGGCCACACCCTGGATGGTGCGGCCGCCGACCAGCAGGTGAAAATCGCCCCAGTGACCGGCCAGCGCCGTGACCACCGAGCCGACCATGAACAGCGCCAGGCTGACCTGCAGCACCAGCTTGCGGCCGAACCGGTCGGACGCCCGCCCCAGCAGCGGCATGGCGGCGATGTAGCCCAGCAGGTACATCGTGATGATCCAGGTGATGCGCTGCAGCTGGTTAATCGGGATGTGAACGTCGGTCATGATGTCGCGCATGATCGTCACGACGACATAGGCGTCCAGGGCGCCCAGCAGCACCGCCAGACTGCCGGCGCTGATCGCGACGCGCCGCCCGGTCTGTGTGGTCACGAGCTCACCGGGGGCTTGGTCACCTGAACCTGCTCGCCCCACTTCGACAGGGTGACCTCGGCGGAATTGCCCGAACTCTTCTGCAGATTGGCCCGGACCAGCTGGTGGTCACCGCTCTCCTGGATCCACACCGTGCTCGGGACCCGCTGAGTCGCGTTGAACTGCGGCACGATCTTGTTCACCGCGTCGGCCGACACGTTCCCGCTGACCTTGATGGTGTTCTGCCCGTCGATGGTCTCGCGGCCCTCGGCCTTGGCGTCGCTGAAGTTCGCCAGCGCGTTGCCCAGCCCGCTGTCCGGGTTCAGCAGCACCGACACGTCGTAGATGTCGGACGCCTTGCCGAAGTCACTCCACTTGTTGGGGGTGAGGGTGGCGTACAGGATCCCGTCGACGACGACGAAGTTGGCGTCGATGTCGGAGCCGCCCAGGGTGATGGTGGCGTTGCCCGACGCGGCGGTGGCCGGCGCCGTGGTGAGGTCACCGGTCAGCGTCTTGATGGGGAGCCCGGGGATCTTGCCCTGGATGCTCAGCGCGATGTGCGCGCTCTGCACCTTCTTGGTGGCGTCGGCCGACTGCTTGACCAAGGTCGTGCCGTCGGGGAGTGGCGCGCCGCTCTGCTTTGAGCCCGACGAGCAGCCGGCGATCAAGGCGGTGGCGAGGGTCAGGGATGCGAGGACGGCCGATAGACGGCGGCGGGTCTGCATACTCGCATCGTAGAGGGTGCCGGTGACTGCCCTGGTGAACGCGGGGGGCCGGTGTCGCCGGTGCGACGGTGTTTGCCCTGCTCATCCGCGCGAGTGCGGGCCAATTAGCCTTGGGTGATGTTTACCGGAATTGTCGAGGAACTCGGGGAGGTGGCGGGCCGCGACGTCCTTTCCGACGCGGCGCGGCTGACCATTCGCGGAGCCGTCGTGACCGCGGACGCGGGCCACGGCGATTCGATCGCCGTCAACGGCGTGTGCCTGACCGTGGCCGAGCTGCTGCCCGGCGGGCTTTTCACCGCGGACGTGATGGGCGAAACCCTGAACCGGTCCAACCTGGGCGAATTGCAGGTCGGCAGCCGGGTGAACCTGGAGCGCGCCGCGGCCGTCAACAGCCGGCTGGGCGGGCACATCGTGCAGGGCCACGTCGACGGGACCGGGCAGATCGTGGCGCGCACGCCGTCCGAGCACTGGGAGGTGGTGCGCATCGAGATCCCCGCGGAGGTGGCCCGCTACGTCGTGGAGAAGGGGTCGATCACCGTCGACGGGATTTCGCTGACGGTGTCCGGGCTGGGTGCCGACCCGCGCGACTGGTTCGAGGTTTCGTTGATTCCCACCACCCGCGAACTGACCACCCTGGGCCAGGCTCCGGTCGGGACGCAGGTGAACCTCGAGGTCGACGTGATCGCGAAATACGTCGAGCGGTTGATGTCCCGCTGATCAAGCCGTCGCAATAACCGCGGCGTCGGCGTGGTTCATACTGAATGCAACACGTGGACTTCTCGTGTGAGCCGTTTTTGACAGTGTTCCCGCCCGGAAAGCGGGGACGGCGAGGTAGCAGAGATGACGAGGTTGGACTCCGTCGAGAGGGCGGTTGCCGACATTGCGGCCGGCAAGGCCGTCATCGTCATCGACGACGAGGACCGTGAGAACGAGGGCGATCTGATCTTCGCCGCCGAGAAGGCGACGCCGGAGATGGTGGCGTTCATGGTGCGCTACACCTCGGGATACCTGTGCGTGCCGCTGGACGGCGCGATCTGCGACCGTCTGGGGCTGCTGCCGATGTACGCGGTGAACCAGGACAAGCACGGAACCGCCTACACCGTCACGGTGGACGCGAAAGATGGTGTGGGAACCGGTATTTCGGCGTCGGACCGCGCCACCACGATGCGCTTGCTGGCCAACCCCATTAGCGTCGCCGACGATTTCACCCGCCCCGGTCACGTGGTTCCGTTGCGCGCCAAGGACGGTGGCGTGCTGCGCCGGCCCGGCCACACCGAGGCCGCGGTCGACCTGGCCCGGATGGCCGGCCTGCAGCCCGCGGGCGCCATCTGCGAGATCGTCAGCCAAAAGGACGAAGGCGCGATGGCGCAGACCGACGAGCTGCGGGTGTTCGCCGACGAACACGACCTCGCGATGATCACGATCGCCGACCTGATCGAGTGGCGGCGCAAGCACGAGAAACACATCGCCCGCATCGCCGAGGCCCGGATACCGACCCGGCACGGCGAATTCCGTGCCATCGGCTACGCCAGCATCTACGAGGAGGTCGAACACGTCGCGCTGGTGCGCGGCGACATCGCCGGGCCGGACTCCGACGGTGACGACGTGCTGGTGCGCGTGCACTCCGAGTGCCTGACCGGCGACGTCTTCGGTTCCCGCCGCTGCGACTGCGGGCCGCAGCTGGACGCCGCCATGGCGATGGTCGCCCGCGAGGGGCGCGGCATCGTGCTGTACATGCGCGGCCACGAGGGCCGCGGCATCGGCCTGATGCACAAACTGCAGGCCTATCAGCTGCAGGACGCCGGCGAAGACACCGTCGACGCCAACCTGAAACTTGGATTGCCCGCCGACGCAAGGGATTACGGGATCGGCGCGCAGATCCTCGTCGACCTCGGCGTGCGCTCGATGCGGCTGCTGACCAACAACCCGGCCAAGCGCGTCGGGCTGGACGGGTACGGCCTGCACATCATCGAGCGGGTGCCGCTGCCGGTGCGCGCCAATTCGGAGAACATCCGTTACCTGATGACCAAGCGGGACAAGATGGGCCACGACCTGGCCGGGCTGGACGACTTCCACGAATCCATCCATCTCCCAGGTGAGTTCGGCGGTGCGCTGTGACCGCCCGACCCGCTAGCGGGGGAGAGCGGCGCCGATGAGTGGTGGCGCCGGCGTGCCGGAAGTGCCGGCGCTTGACGCCTCCGGTGTGCGGCTGGGCATCGTGGCCAGCACCTGGCACAGCGAGATCTGCGACGCGCTGCTGGACGGCGCGCGCAAAGTCGCCGCCGACTCGGGCGTCGACGACCCCACCGTGGTCCGCGTGCTCGGCGCCATCGAGATCCCGGTGGTGGCCCAGGAGCTCGCCCGCACCCATGACGCCGTCGTCGCGCTGGGCGTCGTGATCCGCGGGCAGACACCACATTTCGAGTACGTCTGTGACGCGGTGACCCAGGGCCTGACCCGGGTTTCGCTGGACGCGTCGACCCCGGTGGCCAACGGCGTGCTGACCACCGACAACGAGGAACAGGCGCTGGATCGCGCCGGGCTCCCGGCGTCGGCCGAGGACAAGGGTGCCCAGGCGACCGGGGCGGCGCTGTCGGCGGCGCTCACCCTGCGCGAGTTGCGCGCCCGGTCGTGACGTCGTCACCCGACCGCGAGACCTGGGATGCGGTGCTGCGCCCCCACCGCACGCCGTTATTCGCCTACGGGGCAGCGGTGCTCATCGCCGGCGCGCACATCGTGGTGGGCCTGTTGCTCAAGGTGAAGTCCACCGGCGTGGTGTTTCAGACCGCCGACCAGGTGGCGATCGCGGTGCTGGGGCTGGTCATCGCCGGCATCGTGCTGTTGTTTGCCCGGCCCCGGCTGCGGGTCGGGCCGTCGGGCGTATCTGTGCGAAACCTGTTGGGGGACAAGCTGATCGAGTGGCCCGATGTCGTCGGTGTCTCGTTTCCGGTGGGCCACCGGTGGGCGCGCATCGACTTGCCCGACGACGAGTACATCCCGGTGATGGCCATCCAGGCCGTCGACAAGGGCCGCGCGGTGCGTGCCATGGACACGGTGCGCGCGCTGCTGGCGCGCTATCGGCCGGACCTACCGACCCCCTGAGCGCCGCAACGACGCCTCCCCGGTGTCAGCCAGGGAGGCGCCGTCGCTGAGGACCTGACGCTTGAGTCGGAAAGCCCGTATCGGACGCACTCAGTATCGAGTGCAGTCCGTCATCATCTGCTGGAAAATCGGCAGGGCCTGCTGGGCCCCCTGGTTGTGCTCGATCGCGCGCAGCAGATTCACGCGCTGATCGGGCGACGACGCCAGGTACTGCTGCAAGAACTGCTGGTTCGGCGGCGACTGGTCGAGGTACTGAGCGGCCATCGGGTTCTCCGCGTGCACCGCCCGCATCGCCTGGTCGTAGCTACAGGTCGTGTTGATCATCGGACCGTAATCGGGGCTGGCGGATGCGACCCCGGCCCCAGCGGTCGACGCCAAAGCCAGGCCGCCGACGGTGACGGCCAGTTTGGCCCACGAACGCTTCATCATTTACGGACTCCCTCCATTGCTGTGCCCCCACTCTAACGTTGAGTTAGAGGGTTGGTAGCCAGAACCGAGTCCGCCCAAACCGCCGGCAACGCGCGCGGGCCGCTCAGGGCGCGTCCGCCCGTCCCGGTTCCGGACCCTCGCTTTCGGGGCCCCAGCTGCTCGGTAGCAGCGGCATTCGGGGTCCGTCGTCCAAGGAATCGCCGGCAATTGTGGTCAATCCCACCGGGGCAGCATCCGCCCCGCGGGCGGTGCCGGCGAACCCCATGGGCCCCGCGCCCCGGTCCGAAGCCGCCACCGGGGTTTTGCCGGCGGCATCCGCCTCCGGCTCCCCGTTGAGGTACTCGTAGCGGCGCCCGGGGTCGATCAGGCCCGGCCGCTGGCGGCGCCGGCGGCGGGCCTGTTCCCGCCGGGCCGGGGCGGCCGCCGCGCCCACGGTGCCGGGCTGGGCCGATCTCTGCTCGGCCCGCGCGTCGGCGCGGACGTCCGCGCCGGCCCCGATGCCCGGCGGGCCGACGACGTACGGGGAGCTGAAGCCGGGGACGGCGGTCGCGGGGGGCGCCGCGGGCGCCGCGACGGGTGCCGGGGCCGCGGCCGGTGTGGCCGCGGGGACCGGGGCCGGCGCCGGGGCCGGGGCGGGGGTGCTCAGCCCGGGGGCCATCGCGACGGGTGTTCCGGTGTGGGACGGCGCCGGCGCGGGCTGGGCGGCGCCGGCCAGCCCGGCCAACCCCGCCAGGCCCGCCGCCCCCGCGACGGGCAGGAAGGGGACGATCAGCCCGATCGAGAGCTGGGTCAATTGCGGCACTTGGGGAATGAACGTGTAGAGCGACTCGCCCGCCCAGTGCGGAACCTTGAGGAGCAGCGGGTCGGTCAGCAGCGTGTGGATGGCCGTAGACGGGTTGGATCCAGAGCTCAGGTCCGTGTGGAGCTCTTGGGCCACCATTTCCACGCGATCTACCCACCAGCTCAGCTGATCCGCGCCCCCGCCCGCATCTTGGTTGGGGGGGTTGGCCAGCTGGATCGCCGGGGGCGGCGCGGTGGGTGGGACCCACGTCATCGCTGTCTGGGAGACCGCTTCATACATCGCCATCGCGGTGGCCGCCCGCAGCCACATCTGCAGATAGTCGAACTCGTTTTGCGCGATCGGAATCGTATTGACACCAAGGAAATTCGTCGCTATCAGGGAGGCGTTCAGGGCTTTGTTGGCTGCTATCTCTGCCAGTGTCGGCATGGCCGCCACCGCGGCGTTGTACGCCGCGATCACGGTGTCGTGCTCGAGGGCCGCCGCCGAGGCGTTGGCGCTGTTCTGTAAAAGCCAGGCCAGGTACGGCACGTGCGCGGCCACGAACTTCTCCGCCGTGGGGCCCTGCCACGTCCCGGCCTGCACCTCGGCCAACAAGTCGCTGAGTTCTTGGGCCGCCGCATCGTATTCCTGACTCAACGTCAGCCACGCCGCTTCCGAGTTCAGCAACGATGCGGGCCCCGGGCCGGTGGAGAGCGCAGCCGAATTCACTTCCGGCGGGAAGGCCGCCCAGATCGGCATCGTCATCGTTGGCCACCTCGTCGTTGGCGAAACTGCGATCTCGTTCGAAAGCCCCGGCGCCGCCATCGCGTGGTACCGGCGACAGGGCGGCCGCGCCGCGGACAGCGGTCCGCATGTCGTGAAGCTTATCTCCACAGGAACCGCAAACACGGATATGATTCGCGGCTTTCACCGGAAATGCGAAGCTAATTGTCAGTCGTTGGACAGCCGGGCGAGGAATCCGTTCAACAGGAGCGTCTGCGCCAGCCCCGTCCGCTGCGGGGCGCTCAGGCCGGGCAACTCGCCGACCCGGAACGGTTCGGTACTCGAGACGAGGAACCGCATCGCGGCTTCGTGGTCGAGGCCGGCGGCCACGGACAACTGAGCGAATTGCAGGACAACGCGGTCGGCGACGCGCGTCACCCGCGCGTAGAGCGGTTGGTGCTTGCGCACCAGCGTCTGCGCGTCGATGCCGACCGTGTCGCTGACGCGCCCGACCGGTGGGCAGCGGCCGCGCCGGACCAAGACATCCTCCAATGCGCCGAGACCGTCCGCGACGAGCTCGGGGCCCTCGAGGGTTCGCAGGGCGTCGCGCACGAGGTCGCCCAGGCCGGCGCGGACGCCGGCGTCGTCCAGGTGCCGCGGCGGTAACCGGGTGTGCAGCCCGGGGTCCCGCAAGCTCAGCGCGTACAGCGCGTGCGTGACGAGCGTGAGCACGGTGGGCGCGTGCAGCCCGATCGTCAAATGGACAGACGGCTCGGCGTGCGTTTCGGCCGAATGCACTTGGCCCCGCGGCAGATACAGCACATCGCCGGCACGCAGGCGCACGTCGGTCGCCGACGACGGCTCGTCCGTCCCGACCCCTTTGCGGCTTCCGATCTCGTGTGCCGGCACGGGGGCGTCGGTGGACGCGTGCCAGGTCTTGGACCCCTGGATCTGCAGGACCAGCACGTCGTGCGGGTCGTAGTGGGGGACGAAGCCCGTGGAGTCCGGAGGCGTGACGTAGGCGTTGACCCGCGTCGGGAAATTCAGCTCGACCTCGAGGGAATGCGACAGCGCCGCCACCGCGCGCGAGTACCGTTCGAGACCATTGAGCACGATGGTGTACCCGTCGGCCAGGCCGTCGCGGGCGCGGGCCGGGTCGAGACTGCCGTCGCCGCGGCGATAGCTTGCCGGATCCTTGTCCTGGCCGCCCTTCACCAGCCGCACGGCCGACGGCTCCGGTCGCATCTGCTCGAGGAGTTCGTCGACGGCCGAGGGCAGCAGGCCGTCGAAGTAACCCGGTTCGCCTCGGGGGACGTGGTGGTGCCTTCTTGCCCAGATCTCGTCGAGGAACACCTCGACCGGCACGGGGTGTAGCAACCAGGCGAGCGAGGACTCGGCGGCCACATTTCCTCCCAATCCTCGCGGCCTCCCCAAACGTTTGTGGGCACCACAGTAGACCGGCACCCGCACGCGCCCCGCCTTTCTCGGCACGTCGTCGCCGGCTACTAGCCTGGATCTGTGCCAGATCCCGCCACGTATCGCCCCGCGCCCGGGTCCATCCCGGTCGAGCCGGGCGTCTACCGATTCCGGGATCCGCACGGCCGGGTCATCTACGTCGGCAAGGCCAAGAGCCTGCGCAGCCGGTTGACGTCCTACTTCGCCGACGTCGCGAGCCTGCATCCGCGAACGCGGCAGATGGTGACCACCGCGGCCAAGGTCGAGTGGACGGTGGTCAACACCGAAGTCGAGGCGTTGCAGCTCGAATACAACTGGATCAAGGAATTCGACCCGCGGTTCAACGTCCGCTACCGCGACGACAAGTCCTATCCGGTGCTGGCGGTCACCCTCAACGAGGAGTTCCCGCGGCTGATGGTCTATCGCGGCCCGCGCCGCAAGGGCGTCCGCTATTTCGGGCCCTACTCGCACGCGTGGGCCATCCGGGAAACGCTGGACCTGCTCACCCGGGTGTTCCCGGCGCGCACCTGTTCGGCGGGAGTGTTCAAGCGGCACAGGCAGATCGACCGTCCTTGCCTGCTGGGTTACATCGACAAATGCTCGGCGCCGTGTGTCGGCAGGGTCAGCGCCGAACAGCATCGCCAGATCGTGGACGACTTCTGCGACTTCCTGTCCGGCAAGACCGACCGGTTCGCCCGCGAGCTGGAACAGCAGATGAACGCCGCCTCCGAGCGGCTCGATTTCGAGCGGGCCGCGCGGCTGCGCGACGACCTCGGCGCGCTGAAGAGGGCAATGGAAAAACAGGCCGTCGTGCTCGGCGACGGCACCGACGCCGACGTGGTGGCCTTCGCCGACGACGACCTCGAGGCCGCGGTGCAGGTGTTCCACGTGCGCGGTGGCCGGGTTCGCGGTCAGCGCGGGTGGATCGTCGAAAAGTCCGCCGACCCGGGCGATTCCGGTGAGGAGCAGTTGGTCGAGCAGTTCTTGACGCAGTTCTACGGCGAGCAGGCCGAATTGGGTGGTGCCGCAGACGAATCGGTGAACCCGGTGCCGCGCGAGGTGCTGGTGCCCTGCCTGCCGTCCAACGCCGACGAGCTGACGAGCTGGTTGTCCGGGCTGCGCGGGTCCCGGGTCGCTTTGAGGGTGCCGCGGCGCGGTGACAAACGCGCATTGGCCGAAACGGTGCAGCGCAACGCGAAAGAAGCGCTGCAGCAACACAAGCTGAAGCGGGCCGGTGACTTCAACGCCAGATCCGCTGCGCTGCAAAACATTCAGGACGCCCTCGGACTGTCCGAGGCGCCGCTGCGCATCGAATGTGTGGACATCAGCCACGTGCAGGGCACCGACGTGGTGGGCTCGCTGGTGGTGTTCGAGGACGGTCTGCCGCGCAAGTCGGACTACCGGCACTTCGGCATCCGGGAGGCCGCCGGGCAGGGACGCTCCGACGATGTCGCCTCCATCGCCGAGGTGACTCGCCGCCGCTTCGCGCGGCACCTGAGCGAACAAAACGACCCGAATATGCT
The DNA here is from genome assembly GCF_976985675.1 of Mycobacterium sp. NTMscope_MAC_12. NCBI lineage: Bacteria > Bacillati > Actinomycetota > Actinomycetes > Mycobacteriales > Mycobacteriaceae > Mycobacterium > Mycobacterium sp. NTMscope_MAC_12. The sequence continues at coordinate 3,302,821 of NZ_CDRJYY010000001.1, read as the reverse complement.
TTCGGCGGAAGGGAAGTCCCGCCGCTTCGCCTATCCGCCGAACCTGTACGTTGTCGACGGCGGCGCGCCGCAGGTCAACGCGGCCAGCGCGGTGCTCGAGGGGCTCGGCATCACCGACGTCGCGGTGATCGGGCTGGCCAAACGGCTGGAAGAGGTGTGGGTGCCCTCCGAACCCGACCCCGTCATCATGCCGCGCAACAGCGAGGGGCTTTACCTGCTGCAACGTGTCCGCGACGAGGCGCACAGGTTCGCGATCACCTACCATCGCAGCAAGCGATCCAAGCGAATGACGGCATCGGTGCTGGATTCGGTGCCAGGATTGGGAGAACATCGCCGCAAGGCATTGGTAAGCCATTTCGGATCGATAGCCCGCCTCAAGGAGGCCACCGTCGACCAGATCACCGCCGTTCCCGGCATCGGCGTCGCCACCGCCACCGCCGTCCTGGAGGTGCTGCGACCCGAGCAGGCCCCCGACGAGTCCAGGGCCGCGCAATGACGGGTCCGGGCGAGCTGGCGGGGAATCACTCGGTGAACGCCCCGGCCGGAATCGACGTCGTTCTGGTGACCGGGCTGTCCGGGGCCGGGCGGGGGACCGCGGCCAAGGTGCTCGAGGACCTCGGCTGGTATGTGGCCGACAACCTGCCCCCGCAGCTGATCACCCGGATGGTCGATCTCGGCATGGACGCGGGCTCGCGGATCACCCAGCTGGCCGTGGTGATGGACGTGCGGTCGCGCGGCTTCACCGGTGATCTGGACTCGGTGCGCACCGAGCTGGCGACCCGAAACATCGCCCCGCGGGTGGTGTTCATGGAAGCATCCGACGACATGTTGGTGCGCCGCTACGAGCAGAATCGCCGCAGCCACCCGCTGCAGGGGGATCAGACGCTGGCCGAGGGCATCGCCGCCGAGCGCCGGATGCTCGCTTCGGTGCGCGCCACCGCCGATCTGATCATCGACACGTCGACGCTGTCGGTGCGGGGCTTACGCGAGACCATCGAGCGGGCGTTCGGCAATGACGCCGGCGCGACCACCAGCGTCACGGTCGAGTCGTTCGGCTTCAAGTACGGCCTGCCGATGGACGCCGACATGGTGATGGACGTGCGATTCCTGCCGAACCCGCACTGGGTCGACGAATTGCGCCCACGCACCGGGCAGGATCCCGCGGTACGGGATTACGTCTTGAGCCAGCCCGGCGCGGCCGAGTTTCTCGACGCCTACCATCGATTGCTATCTCTGGTCGTCGACGGCTACCGCAGGGAGGGCAAGCGCTATATGACGGTCGCCATCGGCTGCACCGGGGGAAAGCATCGCAGTGTCGCGATCGCCGAGCAATTGATGCAGTTGCTGAACGCCGATCACCGGCTGTCGGTGCGGGTGCTGCACCGGGATCTGGGTCGCGAATGAGCGAGCCGTTCAACCGGGGCATCGTCGCGCTGGGCGGCGGACACGGCTTGTACGCGACGTTGTCGGCGGCCCGCCGCCTCACCCCGTACGTCACCGCGGTGGTGACCGTCGCCGACGACGGCGGCTCCTCGGGCCGGCTGCGCGGCGAACTCGGCGTGGTGCCGCCCGGTGATCTGCGAATGGCGTTGGCGGCCTTGGCATCTGACAGCCCACATGGGCGATTGTGGGCGACCATCCTGCAGCACCGGTTCGGCGGCAGTGGCGCTTTGGCCGGGCATCCGATCGGCAACCTGATGCTGGCCGGCCTGTCCGAGGTGCTCGCCGATCCGGTGGCCGCCCTCGACGAGCTCGGGCGCATCCTGGGCGTCAAGGGCAGGGTGCTGCCGATGTGCCCGATCGCCCTGCAGATCGAGGCCGACGTCTCCGGGCTGGAGGGCGACCCGCGGATGTTCCGGGTGATCCGCGGCCAGGTGGCGATCGCGACGACCCCGGGCAAGGTGCGCCGGGTGCGGCTGTTGCCCGACCACCCCCCGGCCACCAGGCAGGCCGTCGACGCCATCATGGCCGCCGACCTGGTGGTGCTGGGCCCCGGATCGTGGTTCACCAGCGTGATCCCGCACGTGTTGGTGCCCGAGCTGGCGGCGGCGCTGCGGGCGACGACCGCGCGCCGCGCCCTGGTGCTCAACCTGGTGGCCGAGCCGGGGGAGACGGCCGGGTTCTCCGTCGAGCGTCATCTGCACGTGCTGGCCCAGCACGCACCGGGATTCACCGTGCACGACATCATCATCGACGCCGACCGGGTGCCGAGTGAGCGGGAACGCGAGCAATTGCGCCGCACCGCCACCCTGCTGCATGCCGAGGTCCACTTCGCCGACGTGTCCCGACCTGGTACACCTTTACATGATCCAGGCAAGCTCGCGGCGGCGCTGGACGGGGTCCGGGCGGCCCGCAAGGGTCCGGAAGCGGCTCCGGTCACGGCCACCGCGGATATTCGGGTCGACGGCGCAAAACCACCACCAGGTGGGGACGGACCCGCCGGCAGCGGACCAAGGGGTGACGACTCGTGGCGATGACGACCGAAGTCAAGGACGAACTGAGCCGCCTGGTCGTGAAATCGGTCAGCGCGCGGCGGGCGGAGGTCACGTCCCTGCTGCGGTTCGCCGGCGGGCTGCACATCGTGGGCGGTCGCGTCGTGGTCGAGGCCGAGGTCGATCTCGGCAACGTCGCGCGGCGGCTGCGCAAAGACATTTTCGAACTTTACGGTTACACCGCCGTCGTGCATGTGTTGTCCGCCAGCGGGATTCGCAAGAGCACCCGGTACGTGCTGCGGGTGGCCAACGACGGTGAGGCGCTGGCCCGCCAGACCGGGCTGCTCGACAACCGCGGCCGCCCGGTGCGCGGGCTGCCGGCCCAGGTGGTCGGCGGCAGCGTCGGCGACGCCGAGGCCGCATGGCGAGGGGCCTTCCTGGCGCACGGGTCGCTGACCGAGCCGGGACGGTCCTCGGCGTTGGAGGTCAGCTGCCCCGGCCCGGAGGCGGCGCTGGCGTTGGTGGGCGCGGCGCGCCGGCTGGGGGTCAGCGCGAAGGCCCGCGAGGTGCGCGGCGCCGACCGGGTGGTGGTGCGCGACGGCGAGGCGATCGGCGCGTTGCTGACCCGGATGGGCGCCCAGGACACCCGGCTGGTGTGGGAGGAGCGCCGGATGCGCCGCGAGGTGCGGGCGACGGCCAACCGGCTCGCCAACTTCGACGACGCCAACCTGCGCCGCTCGGCGCGCGCGGCGGTGGCGGCGGCCGCCCGGGTGGAGCGGGCGCTGGAGATCCTCGGCGACACCGTGCCTGATCATCTGGCCTCGGCCGGCAAGCTGCGCGTCGAGCACCGGCAGGCGTCGCTGGAGGAGCTCGGTCGGCTCGCCGATCCGCCGATGACGAAAGACGCTGTGGCCGGCCGCATTCGGCGGTTGCTGTCGATGGCCGACCGTAAGGCGAAGATCGAAGGCATTCCCGACACCGAGTCGGCGGTGACGCCGGATTTGCTGGAAGACGCGTAACTGGTCGCGCGAATCGCTGTTCGCAACGGGTTGGCGGGGGCTACGGTCGGGGAATGAAACGGCTTTCGAGCGTTGATGCGGCGTTTTGGTCGGCCGAAACCGCGGGCTGGCACATGCACGTGGGCGCACTGGCGATTTGCGACCCGAAGGAATGCTCCGAGTACAGCTTTGCGCGACTGCGCGAGCTGATCATCGAGCGCCTGCCGGAGTTGCCGCAGTTGCGGTGGCGGGTCACCGGCGCGCCGTTCGGCCTGGACCGCCCGTGGTTCGTCGAGGACGAGGACCTGGACCCCGACTTCCACATCCGGCGCATCGCGGTTCCGGCGCCCGGCGGGCGGCGCGAACTCGAGGAACTGGTGGGGCGGTTGATGTCCTACAAGCTGGACCGCGCCCGGCCGCTGTGGGAGATGTGGGTGATCGAGGGCGTCGAGGGCGGCCGGATCGCGTCGCTGACCAAGATGCACCACGCCATCGTCGACGGCGTCTCGGGCGCCGGCCTGGGTGAGATCCTGTTGGACGTCACTCCGGAACCGCGTCCGCCGCAACACGAAACGGTGGGATCGCTGGTGGGATTGAATATCCCGGGCATCGAGCGGCGGGCGGTGGGTGCTCTGATCAACGTCGGGGTCAAGACTCCGTTCCGCGTTGCGCGGCTGGTGGAGCAGACCGTGCGTCAACAGATCGCCGCGCTGGGGGTGCGCAGCAGGCCGCCGCGCTACTTCGAAGCGCCGAAAACCCGCTTCAATGCGCCGGTTTCGCCACACCGGCGCATCACCGGCTGCCGTGTCGAACTGGCGCGCGCCAAGGTCATCAAGGATGCCTACGGTGTCAAGCTCAACGACGTGGTGCTGGCGTTGGTCGCCGGCGCCGCGCGCGATTACCTCCTCAAACGCGGTGAGCTGCCTGCCAAACCGCTCATCGCGCAGATCCCCGTGTCGACGCGCACCGACGAAAACAAGGACGACATCGGCAACAAGGTGAGCTCGATGACCGTCTCGTTGGCCACCCATATCGAAGACCCCGGGGAGCGGCTGCGATCCATCCACGAAAGCACCCAGAACGCCAAGCTGATGGCCAAGGCGTTGTCGGCGCACCAGATCATGGGGCTGACCGAGACGACGCCGCCCGGGCTGTTGGGGCTGGCCGCGCGGGCCTACACCGCCAGCGGTCTGTCGCGAAACCTGGCCCCTATCAACCTGGTTGTCTCGAATGTGCCCGGCCCGTCGTTCCCGTTGTACATGGCCGGCGCCAAGCTGGACTCGCTGGTTCCGCTGGGGCCGCCCGTGATGGACGTCGCGCTGAACATCACGTGCTTCTCCTATACGGATTACCTGGACTTCGGTTTCGTGACGACGCCCGAGGTGGCCAACGACATCGACGACATGGCCGATCGCATCGAGCCCGCATTGACCGACCTCGAAAAGGCCGCCGCGGTGGAGAACAGCTCGAGCTAAGCCTGCCTGGTGATCTGACGCTACCGGTCGCCGCGAGCGCGGCGATTTGCGAAGTGTTATGCGGCCCCGGGATTGTCGGCTTCGTCGTCCTCGTCGTCGCCGTCATGGAGGAGTTTTTCGGGGTGGGTGTGTCCTGAACGCGGAAGGGAGTGTTGATGTAGGTAGCGCTTCTGGAAGCGGTGCTGTGCAGGAGATGAAGGATTGCTGGCCCTTCGGAGCCGCCCTGTGGGGGGAGGCTTCAAACCGCCACATGCTGCGAGAGCGGTGACGCGATCGTGGTGAACGATGTGGAAAAGGCGCGTGTGACGCGTCAGGTGGGGACCGGGAAGGCGAGCGCAAGCGAATCGCTGCTGACGTGTCGTAAGAAAAACAGGTGACATCAAAACCGGGGTGTTTATCCGATCCCGGGACGAGCTTGGCGGGTGCCCATTGATTGGCCAGGCGGTGTCCGGCATGAAGGCGACGCGAGCCCGGTCTGCGGCTTTTGCATGGAACAGGAGAAGGCCGGAACCGATACGTCCCGTTCGTGTTTGACGTGGGAGATAGGGAGTAGCCCATGCGCAGCATGGGTGTGAGTACCGTCGCGGGTCCGGCTGGCGGACTGGCTCGTAGTAGTGGTGAAGCTTCTGTAATGGGAGTGAAGCGAAGGGGCCAGGTCATCTGTGACGTGTTCGTTGGATCAACCGAGACCCGTTGGGGTTCGGGAGGAGTCGGGTGAACAAGTTGAAGTCACCAGGCAAGCCGTTCGAGATTTCGAAGTGGGCGGTTCAGGAGGCTTGGGAGAAGGTCAAGGCGAACAAGGGCGCGCCGGGCGTGGACGAAGTATCGATCGAGGCATTCGAGTCTGACCTGCAAAACAATCTGTATCGGGTGTGGAATCGGATGTCGTCGGGGAGTTACTTTCCGCCTCCGGTGCGTGCGGTGGAAATACCCAAGCCGCATGGCGGCGGGACCAGGATGCTGGGCATACCCACAGTGGCTGACCGGGTGGCCCAAACGGTGGTGGCCGAGGAGTTGAAAGTGAAGGCGGAGACGCTGTTTCACGACGACTCCTACGGCTATCGCCCTGGCCGCTCGGCGATCGACGCGGTGGGTGCGTGTCGGCAGCGCTGCTGGAAAACCAACTGGGTGATCGACTTGGACATCCAGAAGTTCTTCGACAGCGTGTCCTGGGATCTGATGCTCAAGGCGGTGGGGGCTAACACCGATTTGCCGTGGGTGATGTTGTATGTGCGCCGGTGGCTGCAAGCTCCGGTGCAACTGCCTGACGGCACCTTGCAACAGCGTGACCGGGGCACCCCGCAAGGGTCGCCGGTCTCGCCCGTGTTGGCAAACCTGTTCTTGCATTATGCGTTCGATGCGTGGCTGGCTCGGGAGTTTCCGACCGTGCGGTTCGAGCGCTATGTCGATGACGCGGTCGTGCACTGCGTCAGCGAGCGCCAAGCCCACCGGGTATTGACTGCGGTGCAAGACAGGATGGGTGAGGTCGGGCTGCGGCTGCATCCCGACAAGACCCGGATCGTGTACTGCAAAGACGGCAAACGGCGCGGTGACTATGCGCATACGTCGTTTACGTTCCTCGGTTTCACGTTCCGCCCGCGCGGGGTCCGGGACAAAAACGGGAGCATGTTCGTCTCGTTTTTGCCCGCGATCAGCAAGGACGCCTGGAAAAAAGATCGGGCGGCAAGTGCGGTCCTGGCGGCTGCACCATCGCACCGGTCATACCTTCGCCGGTCTGGCCGACAAGATCAACCCGATCGTGCGCGGCTGGATGAACTATTACGGCGCCTTCTATCGGTCGGCGCTGTATCCCCTCCTGACTCGCATCAACGCCTACCTGATGCGGTGGGTCCGCAACAAATATCGCCGGTTTCGGGGCCGCTGGGCATTCAACCAAGCGTGGTCGCGGGTGATAAAGCAATACCCGCGGTTCTTCGCGCACTGGGCCTGGACCACCGCCGTCCCCGCCGTCTGGTGACCAAGGTGACAAGAGCCGTATGAATCGAGAGGTTCACGTACGGTTCCGTGGGAGCCGGAGGGTGCAACCCCCTCCGGCCACCCGACTGGTAGGTGTTGGTGCGGGGGTGGTTTGAACTACCCCAGGTTTAGTTCCTACTCGGTTGCGAGGGCCGGGGTCGGCTGGCTCGCAGGGTGTGAGGTGCCGGTGAGGGCGGCCTCGTACTCGGCGGGTGGAACGTAGCCGAGGGCTTCGTGCAGGCGTTCCTGGTTGTACCAGGCCACCCATTCGGCGGTCGAGAGTTCGACATCATCGATGCACCGCCAGGGCTTGCCGCGGTTGATGAGCTCGGTCTTGTAGGCGGCGTTGACCGCTTCAGCGAGGGCGTTGTCATAACTATCGCCACGCGACCCGACCGAGGGCGCGATCCCCAGTTCAGCCAGCCGGTCGGTATAGGCCAGCGATAGGTACTGGGATCCGCGGTCGGAATGATGAACCAACTCGGATAGATCGGTATTCGACTGCCACACAGCGTGATTGAATGCTTGAAGCGGGAGGTCTTCGGTGCGCATCGTGGCCGAGACCGCCCAGCCAACGATCTTCTTGGTGCACGCATCAGTGACGAACGCGGTGTAACAGAACCCCTGCCAGGTCCGCACGAACGTGATGTCGGCGACCCATAGCCGGTTCGGTGCAGCGGCCCGGAATTGGCGGTTGACCAGATCGGCCGGCCGGATCGCGGCCGGGTCGCTGATCGTGGTGAACACCGGCTTGCCCCGCTGGGCGCCGCGCAACCCGGCCTTGCGCATCAACCGGCGGGTTTGTTCACGGCCCAGCTGCCAACCACGCCGTGTCATCGCCGCGTGCATCTTCTTGACCCCATACACCGAGTAGTTCTGCCGGTGCACCGCCTCAAGGTCAGCGATCAGCTGCTCATCGCGGATCTCCCGGTCCGACGGTGGTCGGGTCCGCGCGGCCCGATAACCCCGCGAGGTGAGGAATCCGGGGATAGCTGCCCGCAGCACACGGCAGATGAGCTCGACCCCGAACTGATCGCGATGAGCATCGATGTAGGCGATCATTTCGTCGCGGGGCGGTCGAACTCCGCGGCAAAAAACGCAGACGCTGACTTCAAAATCTCGTTAGCCCTGCGCAGTTCAGCGTTCTCGCGCTTGAGCTTACGGATCTCGGCATGCTCAGAACTGGTCATGCCCGGCCGTTCACCAGCATCGACTTGGGCCTTGCGTCGCCACCGACGCACCGACTCCTCCGAAATATCGAGTTTGCTGGCGACAGACTTTATGGCCTCGAACTCCGACACTTCCGAGGCTTCCATCACAGTGTCCAACAACCGCAACGCACGCTGCCGAAACTCCGGCGAATACTGACGGGGCATAGCTTCCAATCCTCCTATAAGGATCGGAACTAAACCTGGGGTAGTTCAGTTTCCATTCGGTTTCGCCTTTGGCGTTTTTGCGGGTGGTCCAGCCGCGGGGTTGGAGCAGGCGGTGGTGTGGGCCGCAGGCGAAGGTGAGGTCGTCGATGTCGGTGGTGTGGCAGGTGGCGTAGTCGGTGACGTGGTGGACTTCGCAGTAGTAGCCCTTAACCCCGCAGCCTGGGGCGGTGCAGCCGCGGTCCTTGGCGTACAACACAATCCGCTGTCCCGGGGAAGCGATCCGCTTGGTGTGGTAGAGCGCCAGGGCCTTGCCTTTATCGAAGATGGCCAGGTAGTGGTGGGCGTGGCGGCCGAGGCGGATCACCTCACTCATGGGCAGGATGGTGCCCCCGCCGGTGAGGCCGCGTCCGGCGGCGGCCTCCAAATCTTGCAGGGTGGTGGTGACGATGATGGAGGCCGGTAACCCGTTGTGTTGGCCCAGTTTCCCGGAGGCCAGCAGTGCGCGCAGTCCGGCCAGCAGGGCGTCGTGGCCGCGCTGGGCGCGCGAGCGGGTGTCGCCGTCGATGGCGGCTTGGGAGGGCGCGCCATCGACGCAGGGGGTTTGGTCGAGGGGGTTGCACATGCCCGGGGCGCCGAGTTTGGCTTCCACGGCTTCCAGGGTGGCGCGCAGTTCGGGAGAAATGAGGCCCCGTAGCTGTGACATGCCGTCGGGTTGTTGGTTGCCCATGATCAGGCCGCGTTGCCGGGCCCGGTCCTCATCGGTGAAGGTGCCATCGGGGTTGAGCGCATCGGTGAGCCCGCGGGCCAACTCTTTGAGGTGTTCGGGGCCGAACTGGGTGGCGAGCTCGGCCAGTTGGGCTTCGGCGACCTCGCGGGCGGTGGCGCTGACCCAGCCGGGCAGGTGGTGGTAGAAGTTGCGGATCACCGTCACCTGGCCGGCGCCGAGTTCGCCGCGGCGTTGGGCGGCTGCGGTCGCGGCCAGGACCGGCGGCAGGGGTTCACCGGTCAGGGCATGGCGTTGACCTAAATCGGCGGCCTCTTGGATGCGCCGAGAGGCTTCGTTGCGGCTGATCAGGGTGCGCTCGGCCAGGGCGTGGGAGAGCCCGGCGCCCAGTTCCTGGGACGGGACCTGGCGGGCAAGGGAATTGAGCAGCGGATGCTCGATGACCGGAAGACGCCGGCGCAGCCGCTCACAGCGCTCCAACACCGCCAACTGCTGCTGGATCGTCAACGCATCGAGCACCAACCCGCACGCGCGGTCCACCTCGGCATCGAGCGCATCGAACACCGCATCGACCTCGGGCAAACCAGTGGAACTCACACCGCCAAACTAACGACACCCTCTGACAAAAACCCTCGCATTGTGACCACTGAAACCACAGTGACACAAGGGAATTCGCTATGCGTTTCCGATATCCGAAATCGTGTCGGGGGAAGGCGGTGGCCCGGGGCGACACCTCCGGACAGCCCGGGCGCACGGCCCTTAGCGACAAAAGCCGCCGCCTCAGCCGCGCTCGAGCGAAAGAACCGCCTCAGTCGCGCTGAGGCGGACGCGTCGCGTACACCCACGACAAGAACCGCGCCACGGCCTCCGCGGACCGATGTGCCCGCGGGGAACTGAAGATGTCGAAAGCGTGTTGGGCGTGCGGCAATTCGGCGTAGGCGACCGGAGACTTCGACACCGCGCGCAGCTCCTCGACGAACTCCTGCGCCTCTCCCACCGGGATCAGCGAATCGTCGTGCCCGTGCAGGACGAAGAAGGGTGGCGCGTCGGCGCGCAGCCGACGGATCGGTGAGGCGTCGACGTAGACGTCGCGGTGGGTGCTGAATTTCCGCTTGACGACGAACTTTTGGAGCAACTCCACGAATTCGCGCCGGCCCTCGCCCTCGGTGGAAAACCAGTCGTAGCGCCCGTACACCGGGACGGCGGCGACCACCGACGTGTCGGCGTCCTCGAAGCCCGGCTGGAACGCCGGGTCGTTGGGTGTCAGCGCCGCCAGCGAACACAGATGGCCGCCGGCCGAACCGCCCGTGATCGCCACGAAATTCGGATCCCCGCCGTAGCGGGAGATGTTCTCCTTCACCCAGGCCAGCGCGCGCTTGACGTCGACGATGTGGTCGGGCCAGGTGTGCCGCGGCGACACCCGGTAGCCAATGGACACGCACACCCAACCGCGCGCGGCCAGGTGGCTCATCAGCGGATAGGCCTGGGGCCGGCGCATTCCGATCACCCATGCGCCGCCGGGCACCTGGACCAGCACCGGCGCCTTGCCGTCGCGCGGCAGATCGTGGCGGCGCCAGATGTCGGCCAGATTGGCGCGGCCGTGCGCCCCGTAGGACACCACGTTCGTCTTCTCGACGTAGCGGCGTCGCGCGACCGTATTGCCCAGCGGCAGGGTGCGACGCCCGCTGCGGGTGGGCTTGGTCTGCGGCAGCTTGTCGAGCGCCTCTTCGTAGTCGTCACCGAGTTGCTCGCGCAGCCCCGCCTCCAGCACCGGGCCGGGGGTCGTCACGCCGCGGTACTTGATCACCGCCAGGATGGCCCAGGACGCCGCCGTCAGCGCCAGCGCCACCTTCCCGCGACGTCCCGCGAAGTCGCCGCGGCGCCCGCGCCGCAGCACGTCCAAAAGCGAAGCGGAGAAGTACACGCCCGGCACCTCGGACGCCGGCCACCCGAACCAGAACACCAGCACCGTGCTGTAGCCCTTGCGGGCCAGCGGCCGTAATCCGTTGGCGGCGTTGGCCAATTCGAGAGCGGCGCGCGCCAGCGGCCTGGGCCTTCTGATCATCCTGATGAACCGCATCAGCCGCCGACCCGTGCTCTCAGCTCCGCGCGCAGGATCTTGCCGGTGCTGCTGCGGGGAAGTTCATCAAGGACCGCGATCTCGCGCGGCACCTTGTAGTTGGCGAGGTTGTCCCGCACGTGTTGCTTGAGGGCGTCGGGGGTGGCCTTCTCAGTAAGGTGGCCGCCCGGTTCCAGCACCACGAACGCCGCCAGCCGCTGCCCGTATTGTTCGTCGTCGACGCCGATCACCGCCGCCTCCGCCACGTCGGGGTGTGCGGCGAGCGCCTTCTCCACCTCGATCGGGTAGACGTTCTCACCGCCGGACACGATCATCTCGTCGTCGCGGCCGACGACGAACAGCCGCCCCGCGGAGTCCAGATACCCGACGTCGCCTGACGACATGAATCCGGCGTGAAAGTCTTTCGTGCTGCCCGAGGTGTAGCCGTCGAACTGGGTGTTGTTGCGCACGTAGATGCTGCCGACCTCGCCGGTCGGCAGCTCGTTGAATTCCGGGTCCAGGATGCGGATTTCGGTTCCGCCCGCGGGCCGGCCCGCGGTGTCGGGCGCGGCGCGTAGGTCGGCCGGGGTGGCGGTGGCGATCATGCCCGCCTCGGTGGCGTTGTAGTTGTTGTAGATCACGTCGCCGAACGCGTCCATGAACGCGGTGACGACGTCGGGGCGCATCCGCGAACCCGAGGCCGCGGCGAACCGCAGGGACCGGCCGCTGTAGCGGCGCCGAATCTCGGGCGGCAGGTCCATGATCCGGTCGAACATCACCGGCACCACCACCAGGCCGGTCGCCCGGTGCCGGTCGATCAAATCCAGCGTGGCCTCCGGGTCGAATTTGCGCCGGGTGATCACCGGGCAGGCGAACGACGCCGCGAGCAGCAGTTGGGAAAAGCCCCAGGCGTGAAACATCGGTGCCACGATCACGATGGGCTCCTCGGCCCGCCACGGCGTGCGGTCCAGGATCGCCTTCAGTGTGCCGATGCCCGCGTTGCCGCCAGATTGCTTGGCGCCCTTGGGGGTTCCGGTGGTGCCGGAGGTGAGCAGGATCATCTTGCCCTTGCGTCCGGTGCGCTTCGGTTGCGCCCCGCTGTGGGCGGCGATCAGCTTCTCGATCGTCAGCTCATGCTCGGCATCGGTCCACGCCACGATGCGGGTCGCGCCGGGGGTGCCGGCCAGCGCGCGGTCCACGGTCTCGGTGAACTCCTCGTCGTAGATGACGGCGTCGACGCCCTCGCGGGTCACGACGTCGGCCAGCGCCGGCCCGGCGAACGACGTGTTGAGCAGCAGGATGTCCGAGCCGATCCGGTCGGCCGCCACCAACGCCTCGACGAACCCGCGGTGATTGCGGCACATGATCCCGATGACCCGGGGCTGGCCCGACGGCAACCCCTGCAGCGCCGCGGCGAGCGCGTTGCACCGCTCGTCGAGTTCCCGCCAGGTCAGGCTGCCCCGCTCATCGATCAGGCCGGGCCGGTCCGGGCAACGTTGGGCGGCGCTGGCGAATCCGGAGGTCATGCCCATGCCTTCGCGGCGCATGGCCGCGGCGATCCGCACGTAGCGATCCGGGCGCATGGGTGCGATCAGCCCGGCGCGGCGCATGGTTCCGATCAGACCAAGGGTCTCGCTGAAAGGATTCGGCATGATTCAGCCGAGAATCGGGAATCGGCGCTTGGCGGCGAGCTCGGTCAGGGCTTCCTGCATCACCGATCGCACGTACTCGTCGACCTCGTCGATGTCGGGGTCCTCGCCGAACTCCTTGGCGATGTCGATCGGCTCCAGCACCCGGGTCACGATTTTCGTCGGCAGCGGCAAGTTGGGCGGGATGACGGCGCTCAAGCCGAAGGGGAAACCGAACGATAGCGGCAAAATGGCGCTGCGCAGCAACCGTTTGATGCCCAGTCGCTCGGCGAGCCAGGTGCCGCGGGTCAGGTAGAGCTGGGTCTCCTGCCCGCCGATCGACACCGCCGGCACGATCGGGACGCCGGCATCGATCGCGGTGCGGATGTAGCCCTTGCGGCCGTTGAAGTCGATGACGTTCTCCGAGAGGGTGGGCCGGTAGGCGTCGTAGTCGCCGCCCGGGAACACGATCACGACGCCGCCGGACCGCAGCGCGACGGCCGCGTTCTCCCGATTGGCCCGGATGTACCCGGTGCGGCGGAAGAAGTCCGCGGTGGGGCCGGTCATGAGGATGTCGTGGCTCAACGTGTAGACCGGTCGGTCGTAGCCGAGCTTGTCGTAGAAGTGAGCGCTGAAGATCGGGACGTCCATGGGGAACATGCCCCCCGAGTGGTTGCCGACCACCAGCGCCCCGCCGGGCGGGAACAAATCCAGGCCGTGCACCTCGGACCGGAAGTACGTCTTCAACACCGGGCGCATCACCGCCATCAGGCGCTGGGTCAAGACGGGGTCGAATTTGCCGATGTCCCCGCCATCGGCGTTGTCGCTGTCGGTCACGTTCCTCCCTTGACGCTCGCGCCGGGCCAGATCGCCGAGTCGAGTCCCTCGATGGTAGCGACCGGGGCGGCGCCGCTGTCATGGTGTTTCGGCATTTTCGCCCGCGTAAGCCGTTTGGCCGGCTGCGGTGCCGATACATTCGATGGGCCAGCTGGTTTTCCGACAGGAACGAGGCCGCCCATGGGATTCATGTCACCGGAACTTCCGGACGTCGACCACAGCACCTGGCACACGTTGCCCCGGGCGACCCGGCTGCAAGTCGTGACCCGGCACTGGGCGGAACACGGCTTCGGAACGCCATACGCCGTGTATTTGCTGTACCTGCTCAAGATCGCGCTCTACATTGCCGCGCCCGCCGCGATCATCTCGCTTACCCCCGGCCTGGGCGGCCTGGGACGCATCGGCGACTGGTGGACGCAACCCATCGTCTATCAGAAGGTCGTCATCTTCACGCTGCTGTTCGAGGTCACGGGACTCGGCTGCGGATCCGGGCCGCTGACCGGGCGGTTCATGCCACCGATCGGGGGCATCCTTTATTGGTTGCGGCCCAACACGATTCGGCTACCGGCCTGGCCCGGCAAGGTTCCGTTCACCCATGGCGACACCCGCACCGCCGTCGATGTCGCGCTGTATGCCCTCGTTCTGATCGGCGGGGTGTGGGCGCTGCTGTCGCCCGGTCGCGGCGGGCCGGTCACCGCCGCGGGCGATGTCGGCCTGATCGACCCCGTCCTGGTCGTCCCGACGATCGTGGCGCTGGCCCTGTTGGGTTTACGTGACAAGACGGTGTTCTTGGCCGCCCGCGGGGAACACTATTGGCTGAAGCTGTTCGTGTTCTTCTTCCCGTTCACCGATCAGGTCGCGGCCTTCAAGATCATCATGCTCTGCTTGTGGTGGGGCGCAGCGGTTTCCAAACTCAACCACCATTTCCCCTACGTGGTGGCGGTGATGACGAGCAACAATGCGCTGCTGCGTCCCAAGCTGTTCACTCCGATCAAGCGGCTGCTCTACCTCGACCATGTCAACGACCTGCGACCGTCGCTGCTGCCCAAGCTGATGGCCCACGTCGGCGGCACCACAGCGGAATTCGTGGTTCCGACGGTCCTGGTCTTCTTCGCCGCCGATCACCCGTGGCGCTGGCTCCTGATCGGGTTCATGGTGCTGTTCCATCTCAACATCATTTCCAACCTCCCGATGGGAGTCCCCTTGGAATGGAACGTGTTCTTCATCTTCTCGCTGTTCTATCTGTTCGGGCACTATGGCGCGGTCCGGGCCACCGATCTTCGCTCGCCCGTGCTGCTCGCGCTCGTGATCCTCGCGGTGGTGGTGGTCATCGTGGGAAACATGTTCCCCGAAAAGATTTCGTTCCTTCCGGCAATGCGGTACTACGCCGGCAACTGGGCCACCAGCGTGTGGTGTTTCCGCGCGGGCGCCGAGGAGAAGATCGACGCCGACATCGTGAAGAGCTCCGCGCTCGTCGTCAATCAGCTGGCGAGGCTCTACGACCCGGACACCGCCGAACTCTTGGCAGACAAAATCGCCGCCTTCCGCGCGATGCACGTGCATGGCCGGGCGCTCAACGCGCTGCTGCCGCGCGCGATCGACAACGAAGCCGACTACAAGATCCGTGAGGGCGAAATAGTCGCCGGGCCGCTCGTCGGCTGGAACTTCGGCGAGGGCCACCTGCACAACGAGCAACTGGTGCAGGCCGTGCAACGGCGCTGCCACTTCGAGGACGGCGACGTCCGCGTCATCGTCCTGGAGGGCCAGCCCATCCACGCCCAACGGCAGTCGTACCGCATCCTCGACGCCAAGGCCGGCGTGATCGAGGAGGGCTACATCGACGTCAAGGACATGCTGACCCGCCAGCCCTGGCCCGAGCCCGGCGACGACTGTCCCGTCCACGTCGCCCAACAGCGCACCAAATGACGACCGCGGTGGTGGTCGGCGCCGGGCCCAACGGCCTGGCCGCGGCGATCCATCTCGCCCGCCACGGTGTCGACGTGCAGGTGCTGGAGGCCCGCGAGACCGTCGGCGGGGGAGCGCGCTCGGCCGAGCTGACGGTGCCCGGGGTGATCCACGACATCTGCTCGGCCTTTCACCCGCTGGGCATAGGTTCGTCGTTCTGGAAAGAGATCGACCTGCAGCGGTACGGGCTGGCCTGGAAGTGGCCGGAGGTCGACTGTGCGCATCCGCTCGACGACGGCACCGCCGGGGTCCTGTACCAATCCCTCGATCGGACGGTCGCCGGCATGGGGCCGGACGCCAGTCGGTGGCGACGCGCCGTCGGGGGCCTGGCATCCGGATTCGATCAGCTGGCCGAGGACCTGCTCCGCCCGGTGATCAACGTTCCACGCCACCCGGTCCGCCTCGCGGGCTTCGGGCCCCGCGCGCTGCTGCCGGCGACCGTCCTGGCCCGCTGGTTTCGCACCGAGCAGGCGCGGGCGCTGTTCGGTGGATCGGCCGCGCACATCTACACGCGGCTGGACCGCCCGCTCACCGCATCCCTCGGGCTGATGATCCTGGCCAGCGGGCACCGCTACGGGTGGCCGGTCGCCGAAGGCGGTTCCGGGTCGATCACCAAGGCGCTGGCCGCCGCCCTGGAAGCGGACGGCGGCGCCGTCACCACCGGAATCACCGTCGCGGGGCGCCGCGACATCCCGGACGCCGACATCGTCATGCTCGACCTGAGCCCCGCCGCGGCGCTGAACATCTACGGCGACGTGATGCCCGCCCGAATCAAGCGGTCCTATGCGCGCTACCGCCAGGGGTCCTCGGCGTTCAAGGTCGACTTCGCCATCGAAGGCCACGTCCCCTGGACCAACCCCGACTGCGGTCGCGCCGGCACCGTCCATCTGGGCGGCACGTTCGACGAGGTCGCCGACACCGAACGTCAACGCGCGCAAGGCACGATGGTGCGGCGGCCGTTCGTCCTCGTCGGGCAGCAGTACCTGGCCGACCCGTCGCGCTCGGCGGGCGACATCAACCCGATCTGGGCGTATGCGCACGTGCCCTTCGGCTACACCGGCGACGCCACCGCGGCCGTCATCGACCAGATCGAGCGCTTCGCCCCGGGATTCCGCGACCGTGTCGTCGCCACCGTCAGCAGGGGGACCGCCGATCTAGAGGCCTACAACCCCAATTTCATCGGCGGCGACATCATCGGCGGCGCCAACGACGGGCTCCAGGTCATCCTGCGCCCGCGCGTCTCGGTCAACCCGT
The DNA here is from genome assembly GCF_976985675.1 of Mycobacterium sp. NTMscope_MAC_12. Lineage (NCBI taxonomy): Bacteria > Bacillati > Actinomycetota > Actinomycetes > Mycobacteriales > Mycobacteriaceae > Mycobacterium > Mycobacterium sp. NTMscope_MAC_12. The sequence continues at coordinate 3,286,096 of NZ_CDRJYY010000001.1, read as the reverse complement.
ATGCGACCGGTGTGCCGGGCGTCTACCTGTGCTCGCAGTCCACGCCGCCGGGCGCCGGCATCCACGGGCTGTGCGGCTACTACGCCGCCGAGGCGGCGCTGGGCCGGCTGCGCAAGCGTCGCAGCGATTGACGGCGTAGCCCCGTCGACGGGACGGGCGGTCATACCGCGCCGCCGCCGCGGTTATCGCGTGGTGCCGCCCAACGGCACGTCGGTTGTCCACGGCTTGCCTACGCCGCCGTCGGAATCCCAGATCGATTGCCGGGCCATTCCCTTGCGTCTGGTCCTGCGGCGCATGCCCGCACGGAGTACGTCCTGGACCCTCAAGGGGCCATTATGGATCAACGAGATCCCGGATTCTGTTGAGGACGTTGCGCGCTCGTCAGCGGTGACGACCGAATGCGTGTCAGTGGTGTGCATCATGTTCGTGCATCTTTCTGTTCGTTGAAGGCAGTTGCTGTTTGGTTGGGTCCTGAACCGCGTGCCGGGCCACCTCGAACGGTGTGCGCTAGTCCGGATGGCGGATAGTCGCGCGCTTGAGCCGGCGATTGTTCATCGGATCGTGTGTCGACTTCTGGTGTTCGAGCTGCCGGCTCAATTCGCGCTTTGCATCGCACAGAGCACGGGTGATGTCCGGGTTTTCCGCGACTGCTACGAGCAGTGGATGGCCGGGAAGGGTTGTGCGCAACGTGATGCGCTGTTCCTTGCCGCCGCGGTCCTGCAGGGTGACTTCGATGTCCACATCTTTCGGATGCCATCTGCCTAGCTGCGCCTCGAGCGTGGACAACGTCTGTGTGACGTGGAGACGCTCCTTCGCGAGAAAGCCTGCGCCCACATGGATCACGTTCTCGCGGAAAGTGTTTCGCTTTGCGTGGTCAGAGTTCCTCATGGTGGCCTCATTCCGGGTGTCAGGTTCCGAGGGTCTTGATCTGAGTTGGTCGACGCGTGGCCAGACGAATGTCATGCTGGCCGGCGACCGAAACGGCCAGGCCCAGGGCGGTCACAATGCCGATCGTGAGAACCAAAGTGCGGTGTGCTGCGGCGAACTCGTGAACGCCGATGACCAGTTTCCGGACTAGAACTCCAGTAAACGCCCCGTCAGACCGGTTGTCAACGCTGTGGGCCTACGGCGTGGGGCTGTCCTTCGAGGAAGTGGGCTATGCCGGCATTTCGTGCCGCGAGGCCGCGGTCGCGCCGGCCTGCTTCGCCCCCGGCGAATTGCGTTGTGGCAGTGCCATTCATGGCGGGTTCCGGCTCGCTGGAGCGGGATAAAACTGCGCCCTGGCCGGACTTTTCGTCGGCGGCGATTTTCAGTTCACCGACCACGTCTTCGATGCAGGTCGCGATCGATGCGACGTCATCGACGTTATCGGGACACGCGACGATGCCGACAGCCAGGGTGGAGCTGTAGGACACGGCGGTGATGTTGAGATTTGAGCCCTCAAACAGCGGGGCCAGGGCGTGAATTCCCAGGACATGCGCTCCGGCGCAATAGATTTCGTCGCGAGGGCCCGGAACGTTGGAAGCGATGACATGAGCCACTGGCGAGTGGAATCGCGACAGTTGCAGACCGGTGTACACACCCATCACCCAGCCGATGACGACCGGTGGAACGAGATCGATGACATCGGCGAGATTGACGGGCCGCACTGCCCGTCGCCCGTCCTTGATCCTGGATGTCGCATCGTGAATGTTGGCCAACTGCTGTGCCGGATCGGCCAGATCCACCGGCAATTTGACGACAACAGGCGACCAACTATTGGACGCGTCGCCGTCGACACCGCGTGTCGAGATCGGCATCATGGTGCGCAGCGGATGACTGGGCACCGTGTCGTGGCTTGCCAACCATCGGCGCAGCGCCGATGTCGTTGCGGTGAGGAAAACATCGTTCACAGTGACGTCGAACGCGGCGGTGATGGCGCGCACATCGTCCATGGCCACCGCGGCGAACGCAACGCTACGTCGCGCGGTGAGTGGGGCGTTCAGCAGCGTGCGCGGCGAACTGTCGTCCTCCTCGGAATCCGAACCGTCGGACCGTTGCGGTCCGGCGCCCGGGAGGAGTTGGCGTACCGATCTCAGCGCGGTTCCTATCGTCGACTTCACCGCGACGGGACCCAGCCTGACGGCGATCCGAATGCCCACAGCGGTGTTGGCGGCGACCTCGTCGACCACGTCCCACACCCTGGTGGCCGCACCGGGCACCGTGGCCTCGGCCCGCTCTGGTGCCACCGCGAATTCAGCGGCGGCATCGACAGTCATCAGTTCGGGCAACATCGACGTCACTGCGCCCACACCGTCGGTAATGGCGTGGGAGAACTTGATCAACACCACCAATCTGCCGTCGGCGAGACCCTGCACGACCCAGGCGTCCCACAGCGGGCGGTCGCGGTTCAAAGGCTGCCCATGCAACTCGCCGATAAGGGTGGTCAACTCCCGCATGGTGCCGGGTTGGGCCAGCCGCACACAATGCAGATGGCTTTGGACATCGAATGCGGGGTCCTCGATCCATGACGGCTGGCCCAACCCGAAGGGCCTGGTGAGCAGACGCTGCCGGAAGCCCGGCATCGTCGCAGTGCGCTGAGCCAGCAGCTTGCAAATCGCGTCGGCGGTCACTGCGCCGTTCGCCTCGGGGTCGCAAAACAACACGGCCGTGACGTGGGTGGGCATCACTGATGTTTCGCCGTGCAGCGTGACACCGTCCAGGCCGGTCAATCGTTTCATCATGCTGCTCCGTCCGTATATCCGAGAGTCAGCTCAAAGCTTGGCTCGCGGCTTTTCGCGCCGCGCTCAGCAGCGACGGCCAAAGCGCCCGGCCGCAGGGTGATTCGTGATCCCCGGAACCGTCTGCCAAATTCGTGCGGGCGGCACTTCGGTCAGGGCGAAATGAACGCGCACCAACGGCAATCCGTGCGGTCGCCGCTGTGTTGAAGCCCAGCCGGGCCGTCGCTCAGCGCACCTTTTCGGGGATTGAGTTCAACGCAGCCAGGACATGCGCGGCGAGTTTGACCGCCGCATCATTGTTCACCTTGGAGTGCGCGCTTATGGTGTCCGTGACCAGTTGGAGACGAATCTCGTAGGGAGTGCGAAACGTTGTGGGCGCTGCCATCGAATGTCCTTTGTAGTCGAGCATGTTCGCTCGCAACCGAGCTGCTCGATATCGATGAGCGTACGCCGATTCGCGGTCGCCGCGTGCGCGACGAGCGTGCGGATCTTGGGCCCGCCGATTTTGAGAGAGCAGGATCTTCGGATGGGCTACTTCCTCGCGCGTTTGCGGGCCGAGCGCCTTGGCGCCGGCACGGTGGCCGCCAGACCGATGAACAACACATCCAGAGCGCGGTCGAGTTCGGCTGCACCGTCGTAGTAGCCGAGCGCTGGGGCCAGCGCGCGCACCTGAGGGAACTCGGTGATCGCCAGTCGGTGCAACCCGAGGCGCAGCACATCATCGGACTCCTCGGGCCGCTCGACGACCTCCTGCAACTCGGTGAGGATATGGCCATAGAGATAGCCGAAGAGCACCCGGTAAATATGTAGCGCGTCGACTCCGCTGAAGCCCACCGAAGTGAGCAGCGCGACGACGTCCTCCAGTGGCCGTAGCATGCCCGGGGGTCGCTGCCCCAGCGGCGTGGCTAATGGCCGAGTCACCAATAACGGCACCACATTCGGGTGCTCGAGGGCCAGTCGGCGGAAGTCATGTGCCACCGCGCGCAGCTGTCCTGCCCAGTCCGGGTCTGCGGTGTCCACCCGCAATTTGCCCAGCACGATCTCGGCGATGCCGTCGAGCAGCGCCGCCTTGTTCGGCACATGCCGATAAATCACCGTCGGGTCGCGACCCACCTCCTCACTCAGGCGCCGCATCGACAATCCATCCACACCGTCGCGATCGACCAATCGCAACGCGCACCGCAAAACCACCGACCGGCTGACCAGGCCGCGTTCTGGGCGGCTGGCGGCGGACGCGTCCAGTCCATCGCCGGCAGCTGTCGTTTGCTCCGGCAAACCAGCGGAACTCGCCATCGTGGGCGTCCCTTTCCTCCATGTGTTCTACGTGTTTTGCGGCGCCCATCCTAACGCCGCTGGCCAACGTTGTTGACACCCAGCGTGGGAAACGAGTGCGGGGGTCTGCAAGGGCTTCCACCCGGAATTGCAGGCTCGTCACGGCGCGCCCGCCCGGGCCGAAGCCGGGCTGGACCCGCAACCGCTCGGGTGATGTTGCGCACAGGTTGTGGCGTCTACCGATGGCCATCCTGCAAAGGCGATGGTCCACACTCTTACCGGCGCGCCAACCGAGTGTGTCGCTGATCTAGGCTGACCAGAGGCAGTGTCCGCGGACATGCAAAAGACATCGATGAAGACGGCTCAGGAAACACAGAGGAGAGACAAGTGACGGTCCGAGTAGGTATCAACGGCTTCGGTCGAATCGGGCGGAACTTCTACCGGGCCTTGCTGGCTCAACAGGAGCAAGGCGCCGCTGATATCGAGGTGGTCGCGGTCAACGACCTCACCGACAACGCCAGCCTGGCGCACCTGCTGAAGTTCGACTCCATCCTGGGCCGCCTGCCGCACGACGTCACCCTCGAGGGTGACGACACCATCGTCGTCGGCAACGCCAAGATCAAGGCGCTGGAGGTCAAGGAAGGCCCGGCGGCGCTGCCCTGGGGCGACCTGGGCGTCGACGTCGTCGTCGAGTCCACCGGCATCTTCACCAACGCCGCCAAGGCCAAGGGCCACCTGGACGCCGGCGCCAAGAAGGTGATCATCTCCGCGCCCGCCACCGACGAGGACATCACCATCGTGCTCGGCGTCAACGACGACAAGTACGACGGCAGCCAGAACATCATCTCCAACGCGTCGTGCACCACGAACTGCCTGGGGCCGCTGGCCAAGGTGCTCAACGACGAGTTCGGCATCGTCAAGGGCCTGATGACCACCATCCACGCCTACACCCAGGACCAGAACCTGCAGGACGGCCCGCACAAGGACCTGCGCCGCGCCCGCGCCGCCGCCCTGAACATCGTGCCGACCTCCACCGGCGCGGCCAAGGCCATCGGCCTGGTGCTGCCCGAGCTGAAGGGCAAGCTCGACGGCTACGCGCTGCGGGTGCCGATCCCCACCGGCTCGGTCACCGACCTGACCGCCGATCTGAAGAAGTCCGCCACCGCCGACGAGATCAACGCCGCGATGAAGGCCGCCGCCGAGGGGCCGATGAAGGGCATCCTCAAGTACTACGACGCGCCGATCGTCTCCAGCGACATCGTCACCGACCCGCACAGCTCGATCTTCGACTCCGGTCTGACCAAGGTGATCGACGACCAGGCCAAGGTGGTGTCCTGGTACGACAACGAATGGGGCTACTCCAACCGCCTGGTGGACCTGGTCGCCCTGGTCGGCAAGTCGCTGTAACCCGTGGCCGTCCACACGCTCAAAGACCTTCTCGGCGAGGGGGTTTCGGGCCGAGGCGTGCTGGTGCGCTCGGACCTGAACGTGCCGCTCGATGACGGCAAGATCACCGACCCCGGGCGGATCACCGCCTCGGTGCCGACGCTGAAGGCACTCGTCGAGGCGGGCGCCAAGGTGGTGGTCACCGCGCACCTCGGGCGTCCCAAGGACGGGCCGGACCCGAAGCTGTCGCTGGCGCCGGTCGCCGCGGCGCTCTCCGAGCAGCTGGGCCGCCACGTGCAGTTGGCCGGGGATGTCGTCGGTACTGACGCGCTGGCCCGCGCCGAGGGGCTGACCGATGGCGACGTCCTGCTACTGGAGAACATCCGCTTCGATGCCCGCGAGACCAGCAAGGACGACGCCGAGCGGCTCGCCCTCGCCCGCCAGCTCGCCGAATTGGTCGGGCCCACAGGCGCTTTCGTCTCCGACGGCTTCGGCGTGGTGCATCGCAAGCAGGCGTCCGTGTACGACATCGCGACCCTGCTGCCGCACTACGCCGGCACGCTGGTGGCCGAGGAGATCCAGGTGCTCCAGCAGCTGACCAGCTCCACCAAACGCCCCTACGCCGTGGTGCTCGGCGGGTCGAAGGTGTCCGACAAGCTCGGGGTCATCGAGTCGCTGGCCACCAAGGCCGACAGCATCGTCATCGGCGGCGGCATGTGCTTCACTTTCCTTGCCGCGCAAGGCTTTTCAGTTGGCAAGTCTCTGCTGGAGACCGAGATGGTGGACACCTGCCGGCGGCTGCTGGACACCTACGTCGACGTGCTGCGGCTCCCGGTGGACATCGTGGTGGCCGACAAGTTCGCCGCCGACGCGACACCGCAGACCGTCGCCGCCGACGCCATCCCGGACGACCTGATGGGTCTGGACATCGGGCCCGGATCGGTCAAACGGTTCGCCACCTTGCTGTCCAACGCCGAGACCGTCTTCTGGAACGGGCCGATGGGCGTGTTCGAGTTCCCGGCGTTCGCCGCGGGCACCAAGGGCGTCGCCGAAGCGATCGCCACCGCGACCGGCAAGGGCGCCTTCAGCGTGGTCGGCGGCGGGGACTCGGCGGCGGCCGTGCGCGCGCTGGGCATCCCGGAAGGCGACTTCTCGCACATCTCCACCGGTGGGGGAGCGTCGCTGGAATACCTTGAGGGCAAGACGCTTCCGGGTGTCGAGGTACTGGACCGTCCGCAACCGACTGGAGGCGCAGCGTGAGCCGCAAGCCACTGATCGCCGGCAACTGGAAGATGAACCTCAACCACTTCGAGGCGATCGCGCTGGTGCAAAAGATCGCGTTCGCGCTGCCGGACAAGTACTACGACAAGGTCGACGTCACGGTGCTGCCGCCGTTCACCGACCTGCGCAGCGTGCAGACCCTGGTCGACGGCGACAAGCTGCGGCTGACCTACGGCGGGCAGGACCTGTCCCAGCACGACGCCGGCGCCTACACCGGCGAGGTCAGCGGCGCCTTCCTGGCCAAGCTGGGCTGCACGTTCGTCGTCGTCGGGCACTCCGAGCGCAGGACGTACCACCACGAGGACGACACCGTCGTCGCCGCCAAGACCGCCGCGGCGCTCAAGCACGAACTGACCCCGATCGTCTGCATCGGCGAGCACCTTGATGTCCGCGAGGCCGGAAACCACGTCATTCACTGCGAGGAGCAGCTGCGCGGGTCGCTGGCCGGGCTCTCCGCCGAACAGATCGGCAAGGTCGTCATCGCCTACGAGCCGGTGTGGGCGATCGGCACCGGGCGGGTGGCCAGCGCCGCCGACGCCCAGGAGGTGTGCGCGGCGATCCGCAAGGAGTTGGCGTCCCTCGCCTCGCCGAAGGTCGCCGAGGCCGTGCGGGTGCTCTACGGCGGCTCGGTCAACGCCAAGAACATCGGCGAGCTCATCGCCCGCGACGACATCGACGGCGGTCTGGTCGGCGGGGCGTCGCTGGACGGCGAGCAATTCGCGACGCTGGCGGCCATCGCCGCCGGTGGGCCCCTGCCGTGATGCGGCGTCGGCACCGGTAGGCTGGCCGTCATGCAGTTGGCTTTGCAGATCACGCTGGTCGTCACCAGCATCCTGGTGGTGCTGCTGGTGCTGCTGCACCGCGCCAAAGGTGGCGGCCTGTCCACGCTGTTCGGTGGTGGCGTCCAGTCCAGCCTGTCCGGGTCCACCGTGGTGGAAAAAAACCTGGACCGGCTGACGTATTTCATCACCGCCATCTGGCTGGTGTGCATCGTCGGCATGGCGCTGCTGATCAAGTACCGCTGACCGCGCCTCGCCACAACGCCGAGTGTGAAATCTACGACGCGACCCGCAGGCGATGCGTCGTGAATTTCACTTTCGCCGCGAACGAGCACCGCGTCGATACTGGGACGCATGGCTGACGCCTCCGAAGTCTCCGACAGCACGCTCGAACCCATCGGCGCCGTCCAGCGCACCCTGGTGGGGCGCGAGGCGACCGAGCCGATGCGGGCCGACATCCGCCTGCTGGGCGCCATCCTGGGCGATACCGTGCGCGAGCAGAACGGGAACGAGGTCTTCGAGCTCGTCGAACGCGCCCGGGTGGAATCGTTCCGGGTGCGGCGCTCCGAAATCGACCGGGCGCAGATGTCCCAGATGTTCGACGGTATCGACATCCACCAGGCCGTCCCGGTCATCCGCGCGTTCAGCCACTTCGCGCTGCTGGCCAACGTCGCCGAAGACATCCACCGCGAGCGCCGCCGCGCGGTCCACATCGCCGCCGGCGAACCGCCGCAGGACAGCACCCTGGCCGCCACCTACGCCAAACTCGATGAGGCACAACTCGATTCGGGCACGGTTGCCGACGCGCTGAAGGGCGCCGTGGTCGCCCCGGTGATCACCGCCCACCCCACCGAGACCCGCCGGCGCACCGTCTTCGTCACTCAGCACCGGATCACCGAGCTGATGCGGCTGCACGCCGAGGGGCACGCCGACACCGACGAGGGTCGCAACATCGAACTCGAGTTGCGCCGCCAGGTCCTCACGCTGTGGCAGACCGCGCTGATCCGGTTGTCCCGGCTGCAGATCACCGACGAGATCGAGGTGGGTCTGCGCTACTACGCCGCCGCGTTCTTCAAGGTGATCCCGCAGGTCAACGCCGAGGTCCGCAACGCCCTGCGGGCCCGCTGGCCCGACGCCGACCTGCTGAACGGGCCGATCCTGCAGCCGGGGTCCTGGATCGGCGGGGACCGCGACGGCAATCCGAACGTGACGGCCGATGTGGTGCGCCAGGCCACCGGCAGCGCCGCGTTCACCGCACTGGCGCACTACCTGGCCGAGCTGACCGCGCTGGAACAGGATCTGTCGATGTCGGCGCGCCTGGTCTCGGTCACCCCCGCGCTGGCCGAACTGGCCGAGGGCTGCGGCGAGAAAGCCCGCGCCGACGAACCGTACCGGCGGGCGGTGCGGGTGATCCGCGGCCGGCTCAGCGCGACGAGCGCCGCCATCCTGGACCGCACGCCGCAGCAGGTGCTGGATCTGGGGCTGCCGCCGTATGAAACCCCGGCCCAACTGGGGGCCGATCTCGACACGATCGACGAGTCGCTGCGCGGCCACGGCAGCGCGCTGCTGGCCGACGATCGCCTGGCGCTGCTACGAGAAGGCGTGCGGGTCTTCGGGTTTCACCTGTGCGGCCTGGACATGCGGCAAAACTCCGACACGCACGAAGAGGTGGTCTGCGAGCTGCTGGCGTGGGCCGGCGTGCACCCGGACTACCGTTCGCTGCCCGAAGACGAGCGCGTCGAGCTGTTGGCGGCCGAGCTGGGCACCCGCCGCCCGCTGGTCGGGGACGACGCGCAGCTGTCCGACCTGGCCCGCGCCGAGCTCGGAGTGGTGCGCGCGGCCGCGCACGCCATCAAGCGCTACGGACCGTCCGCCGTCCCCAATTACGTGATCTCCATGTGCCGTTCGGTCTCCGATGTCCTCGAGGCCGCGATCCTGCTCAAAGAGGCGGGGCTGATCGATGCGTCCGGGGATGCGCCGTACTGCCCGGTGGGCATTTCCCCGCTGTTCGAGACCATCGACGATCTGCACAACGGCGCGGCGATCCTGCACGCGATGCTGGAACTTCCGATCTACCGGGCGCTGGTGGCCGCCCGCGACGACAGCCAGGAAGTGATGCTCGGGTATTCGGACTCCAACAAGGACGGCGGATATCTGGCGTCCAGCTGGGCGGTGTACCGGGCCGAGCTGGCGCTGGTGGAAGTGGCGCGCAGAGCCGGAATCCGGTTGCGGCTCTTCCACGGTCGCGGCGGCACCGTCGGCCGCGGCGGCGGGCCGAGCTACGAGGCGATCCTGGCGCAGCCGCCCGGCGCGGTGAACGGCTCGCTGCGCCTGACGGAGCAGGGCGAGGTGATCGCCGCCAAATACGCCGAACCGCAAGTGGCGCAACGCAACCTGGAAAGCCTGCTGGCCGCCACGCTGGAGTCCACGCTGCTGGACGTCGAGGGCCTGGGCGACGCCGCGGAACCGGCGTACACGGTGCTCGACGAGGTGGCCGTGCTGGCCCAGCGCGCCTATGCCGAATTGGTGCACGACACACCGGGTTTCGTCGACTACTTCATGGCCTCCACACCGGTCAGCGAGATCGGCTCGCTGAATATCGGAAGCCGTCCGACGTCCCGCAAACCCACCGAGTCGATCTCGGACCTGCGCGCCATCCCGTGGGTGCTGGCGTGGAGTCAGTCGCGGGTCATGCTGCCCGGCTGGTACGGCACCGGGTCGGCATTCGAGCAGTGGATCGCCGCGGGGCCGCAGAGCGAGTCCGAGCGGGTGGGCATCCTGCACGACCTGTACCAGCGGTGGCCGTTTTTCCGCAGCGTGCTGTCCAATCTGGCTCAGGTGCTGGCCAAGAGCGACCTCGGCCTCGCGGCTCGCTACGCCGAATTGGTCGACGACGAGGAGTTACGGCGCCGGGTTTTCGACAAGATCGTCGACGAGCACCGGCGAACCATCGCCATGCACAAGCTGATCACCGGGCAGGACAACTTGCTCGCCGACAACCCCGCGCTGGCGCGGTCGGTGTTCAACCGCTTCCCCTATCTCGAACCGCTCAACCATCTCCAGGTGGAGTTGCTGCGCCGCTACCGCTCCGGCGACGACGACGAACTGTTGCAGCGCGGGATTTTGCTGACGATGAACGGGCTGGCCAGCGCGCTGCGTAACAGCGGCTGACGACGCGCGCACTTTCCGCGCTGACCACCGGTGTTGCGGCACGTGGTGTCGGCCTCGTTATGGTTGAGTCGTGGCTTGCCTGCGCGGGCCGCGCACGCAGGGACGACTATCCAACGGGGGAGGTTGGCATTTGAAATCCATCACATTCGGCAAGTCGGGGCTTGAGGTTTCCCGGTTGGCCTTTGGTACCTGGGCGTTCAGCAGCGACTGGGGCCAAGCCGACGAGGACGCCGCGATCACCATGATCCATCGCGCGCGTGACCTGGGGATCAACTTTTTCGATACCGCCCAGCAATACGGGTTCGGGGAATCCGAGTGCATCCTCGGCAAGGCCCTTAGCGCCGATTTCGCGCGGGCCCGCGACGAGCTGGTGATCGCCACCAAAGGCGGGTTGCGCAAAACCGAAACCGGACTGGTCCGCGACGCCAGCCGTGAGTACCTGCGCAGTGGTGTCGAGTCCAGCCTCCGCGCGCTGGGTGTGGATTACATCGATCTCTACCTGGTGCACTGGCCGGATCCCACGACTCCAGCGGCCGAGACGGGTGAAGCGCTCGCAGAACTGGTGTCGGAGGGCAAGATTCGGCACGTCGGTGTGTCGAACTACGACACGACCCAGATAGAGGAACTCTCGGCCACGCTTCCGGTGGAAGCGGTGCAGCCGCCATACCACCTGTTCCGCCGTGACATCGAATCCGACCTGCTGCCCTACTGCCACGCCCACGACATCGGGGTGATGGTGTATGGACCGTTGGCGCACGGCCTGCTCACGGGAACCATGAAGCCCGACACCAGCTTTGCCGCCGGCGACTGGCGCGGCAAGAGTCCCATCTTCACCGGCGAGGATTATCTGCGCAACCTGAAAGTCGTTGATGACCTGAGCCATTTGGCCATCGATCTCGGCGTCACGACGAGCCAGTTGGCCATCGCCTGGACGCTCGCGCAACCCGGCGTGCACACCGCCATCATGGGCGCGCAACACGTCACCTACCTGCAGGACAGCGCCGGTGCGGCCGACGTCACGCTGACCGACGCGGACCTGGCCGCGATCGAGGACATCATGAAGTCGGCGACGCCGGTCGGCGGCCCGGCCCCCGAGATGCACGAGAAAAAGGCGAGCTGACCGGGGAGGGCTCAGCCTTTCATCAGCTCGCCGACGTGCGCGGTGACCGAATCGGCCAAGGCTTGCAGGTCATAACCGCCTTCGAGCACCGCCACCAGCCGGCCGTCGCACAGGTCCTCCGCCGACTTCATCAATTCCCTGGTGACCCAGGCGAAGTCGTCGGTCGTCATCGTCAGTGAGCCGAGCGGATCGCGCTCGTGTGCGTCGAACCCGGCGGACACGATGATCAGTTCGGGCGAAAAGGCGTGCAGCGCGGGCAGTATCCGGTCGGCAAAGGCGGCGCGCAGTTCGGCGCCGCCGTCGCCGGGCGCCAGCGGCGCGTTGAAGATGTTTCCGACCCCGGTTTCCCGCACCGCACCGGTGCCGGGAAACAGCGGCATCTGATGCGTCGACGCGTAGAGCACGCTCGGGTCGTTGTAGAAGATCTGTTGCGTCCCGTTGCCGTGGTGGACGTCGAAATCGACGATGGCGACCCGCATCAGCCCGTGTTTGCGCTGTGCGTGGCGCGCGCCGATGCTGATGTTGTTGAACAGGCAGAAGCCCATGGCGCGCTCGGTTTCGGCGTGATGGCCCGGGGGCCGGCACGCGACGAACGCGTTTTGCACGTCACCGGCCAGCACCTGGTCCACCGCTCGCAGCGTGGCGCCCACCCCGCGCAACGCCGTCTCCCACGTCGAGGGCTCCATCATGGTGTCGCCGCCGTCGAGATAGACGTAGCCGTGCTCGGGACGCGCCGCCTCCAGCGCGTCCACGTAGCGGTTGGAGTGCACGTAGCGCGTGGCCCCCGGATCGGCCGGCTCGGCCGTCTCGCGCACCAGCGCGTCGAACTGGGGCCGTCGCAGCGCCGCTTCCACCGCGCGGTAGCGGTCCGGCCGCTCCGGATGCCCGGGGGCGGTCCGATGGGCGGCGAAGGCGGAATGGTGCAGCAGCAACGTGGCCATCAGGGTTCCCGACGGCCGCCTATTGAGCGGTCCGGTTGCGCAGCCTGTCCATCAGACCGCGCACCGCGTGCTCGGTGATCGACAGCGGCGACATCATGGTCTCGCCCACCTTCACCATCTCGTCGATCCGCGCGACGATGGCTTCCACGGGTTCGACCAGCACGATCAACCGCTTGGCCAAGTCGTCCAGGCTCGCCATGGTGCCGTCCAGGTGGTCCAGGCCGGCTTCCAGGCGTTCCACCGTGGCGTTCAGCGCTGACAGGGAACTGCTGAGCTCTTTCATGGTGTTGCTCAAACCGTCGAGGACGTCTTCGACCTGCTCCACCGTCTTGTCCGCGTTCAACGCGGCCTGGGTGAGCGTCTTGATCCGGCTTCGCTCTTGCCCCCCGCGCACGGTTCTGTCTGCCATGACCGCCATTATGACCCGGACGGGACCGCCGGGAACCCCGCGGCAGGAATCGCGTCAGGCCACGCCGGACGGGTCCGACGGCAGCTTGGACGCGGCGTCCTCGTCGAGCAGCCACAGCGTGGTGTCCAGCCCGATCGCCCCGGCGGCCGGCACCGAGACCGGTGCGGCGCCACCGATGGCCGCCGCCGCGGCGTCGGCCTTCCCCTTGCCCGACACCATCAGCCAGACTTCGCGGGAACGCGCAATGGCGGGCAGCGTCAAGGTGATTCGTTGCGGCGGCGGCTTGGGGGAGTCGTCGACCGATACCACCATGCGGGTGGTTTCGAGCACGGCCGGGGTGTCCGGGAACAGCGAGTTGATGTGGCCCTCGGGCCCCATGCCCAGCAGGTGCACATCGAAGTTCGGCACCGGCTGACCGGGCGCGGCGTTGGCAGCCAGCAGTTGCTCGTAGGCCAGGGCCGCCGCGGCGAGATCGCCGCCGAATTCGCCGTCGCTGGCCGGCATCGGGTGCACCTGGCTGGACGGAATGTCCACATGGTCGAGCAACGCGGCCCGCGCCTGCTTGTCGTTGCGTTCGTCGTCGTCCTCGGGGACGTAGCGTTCGTCGCCCCAGAACAGGTGCACCTTCGACCACTCGATGGGTCGGTCCACGAGCGACTGCAACAGCCCGATGCCGTTGCCGCCGCCGGTCAGCACGACGAGCGCGCGCCCCCGGGCCGCGACGGCGTTCGCGATGGTGTCGGTCAGTCGCGTGGCCGCCGCGGCGACCAGGGCCTGGCTGTCCGGGAAGATTTCGATGCTGGTGCTCACACGTATTGCACTTTCTCAATGCCTTCCAGCGCGGTTTGGTAAATCTCGTCGGGATCCAGGCGACGCAGGTCTTCGGCGAGGCACTCGCCGGTTTCCCTGCGCGCCAACGGAAGCAGGGCGTCCGGCCGCGACGTCCGGCTCAGCGTGGCCGTCCTGCCTTCTTGCGGGCGGCTCAACACGATGGTCTCGCTGCTGCGCGTCAATTCGATCTTGAGCTCGCCGACCGCCCGGCGCACCGGGCCGTCGATCCGGCTGGCCAGCCACCCCGCCAGGACGTCGAGGGCCGGTTCGGTGGCCAAACCGGACACCAGCGCCGACTCGATCGGTTCGTGCGGCGTCAAGTCGACCGCGGAGGTGAGCAGCGCCCGCCAATAGGTGATGCGCGCCCAGGCGAGATCGGTGTCACCCGCGGTGTACCCGGGCAGTCGGCTCTTGATCGCCGCCAGCGGGTCGACCCCGTTGGTCGCATCGGTGATGCGCCGAATCGCCAACCGGCCCAACGGATCCTGTGCGGGGACCGCCGGCGCGACGTCGGGCCACCAGGCCACCACCGGAATGTCGGGGAGCAGGAACGGGGTGACGACGCTGGCGGCGTGGCCGGACAGCGCGCCCGAGAGCCGCAGCACCACGACCTCGCTGGCGCCGGTATCGCCGCCGGCGCGTAGCTGTGCGTCCAAGCGGGGCTTGTCCGCGTACGGATTTCCCCTCATCGTGACGATGATCCGGCTGGGGTGTTCGTGGCTGGCGTCGTTGGCCGCCTGCAGCGACTCCTCGAGGATCTCCTCGCTGTCCGGCGCGATGATCAGCGTCAGGACCCGGCCCATCGCGACGGCGCCGACCCTCTCGCGGAGTTCATCGAGTTTCTTGTTGACGGCGGTGGTGGTGGTGTCTTCCATATCGATTATCACGGGCGCCGCCATTCCCGGCCCGTGCGGTGCAGCATCTCGAACGCCGAGTCCGGGCCCCAGGTGCCCGCCTCGTACGGCTCGGGCTTGCCGCCGGCCGCCCAGTTATCCAGCACGGGATCGAGTATCTGCCAAGCCAATTCGACCTCTTCATTGACCGGAAACAGCGACGGCTCACCCAGCAGCACGTCAAGGATCAACTGTTCGTAGGCCTCCGGCGATTCCTCGGCGAACGCCGAGCCGTAGGAGAAGTCCATGTTGACGTCGCGCACCTCCATCGCGGTGCCCGGCACCTTGGAGCCGAACCGCAGCGTGACGCCCTCGTCGGGCTGCACACGGATCACCATGGCGTTGGTGCCCAGTTCGTCGGTCATGGTCGCGTCGAACGGCAAGTGCGGTGCGCGCTTGAAGATCAGGGCGATCTCGGTCACCCTGCGGCCCAACCGTTTTCCGGTTCGCAGGTAGAAGGGCACGCCCGCCCAGCGGCGGGTGTCCACCTCGAGCGTGATGGCGGCGAACGTCTCGGTGGTCGAGTCCTTGGCGAATCCCTCTTCGTCGAGCAGCCCGACCACCTTCTCGCCGCCCTGCCAGCCCGCGGCGTACTGGCCGCGGCTGGTGGTCTCGTCGAGCGGCTCGGCGAGCTGCGTCGCCGAGAGCACCTTGATCTTCTCGGCCTGCAACGCCCTGGGGCTGAAGCTGACCGGCTCTTCCATGGCGGTCAGCGCCAGCAGCTGCATCAGATGGTTCTGGATGACGTCGCGCGCGGCGCCGATACCGTCGTAATAGCCGGCGCGGCCGCCCAGGCCGATGTCCTCGGCCATGGTGATCTGCACGTGGTCGACGTAGTGCGCGTTCCAGATCGGGTCGAACAGCTGGTTGGCGAACCGCAGCGCCAGGATGTTGCGGACCGTCTCCTTGCCCAGGTAGTGGTCGATCCGGAACACCGACTCCTCGGGGAAGACGGCGTTGACGGACTGGTTCAGCGCCTGCGCGCTCTCCAGGTCGTGGCCGAACGGCTTCTCGATGACCACCCGGCTCCACCGCTCGCCCTGCGGGCGGGCCAGGCCGGACCTGTGCAGCTGATCGCACACGACCGGGAAGGACTTCGGCGGGATGGCCAGATAGAAGGCGTGATTGCCGCCCGTGCCCCGCTCGGCGTCCAGCTTGTCCAGGGTCTCGGCGAGCCGGCCGAACGCCTCATCGTCGTCGAAAGCGCCTGGCACGAAACGGAATCCCGCGGCCAGCCGCTCCCAGTTCTCCTCCCGGAAGGGAGTGCGGCAGTGTTCCTTGACAGCCTCGTACACCACCTTGCCGAAATCCTGCGTGCTCCAATCCCGGCGGGCGAAGCCCACCAGCGAGAAGCTGGGCGGTAGCAGCCCGCGGTTGGCCAGGTCGTAAATGGCGGGCATGACCTTCTTGCGCGCCAAATCGCCGGTGACACCGAAAATGACCATCCCGCACGGCCCCGCGATGCGCGGCAGCCGCTTGTCGCGCTTGTCCCGTAACGGGTTATGCCATTGTTGCGCGGTGCGGGCTGGGCTCATTTGGAGGCGGAACCCAGCTGCTTCTGCGTTTCCTCCAGCAGCTCGGTCCACGAATCCACGAACTTCTCCACGCCCTCGTCCTCCAACACCCTGAAGACGTCGGTCAAGTCGATGCCGATCTGGTCCAGCTTGTCGAACACCGCCTGGGCATCCCCGGCGGTGCCGGTGACCGTGTCGCCCTTGATGTCGCCGTGGTCGGCGACCGCGTCAATCGTCTTCTCCGGCATGGTGTTCACCGTGTTGGGCGCCACCAGCTCGGTGACATAGAGGGTGTCGGAGTAGTCGGGGTTCTTGACTCCGGTCGACGCCCAGAGCGGGCGCTGCACCCGGGCCCCGTCGGCCTTGAGCGCCTGGTAACGCTCGCCGCCCTCGAACACCTCCCGGTAGGCCGCGTAGGCCAAGCGGGCGTTAGCGACCCCGGCCTTGCCGAGCAGCGCCTTGGCATCGTCGGACCCGATCTTTTCCAGCCGCTTGTCGACCTCGGTGTCCACCCGGGACACGAAAAACGATGCGACGGAATGGATCTTGGACAGATCATGTCCCGCCTCACGCGCCTTCTCCAGGCCGGCCAGGTAGGCGTCCATCACCTGGCGGTGCCGCTCGACGGAGAAGATCAATGTGACGTTGACCGAAATGCCTTCCGCCAGAACGGCGGTGATCGCCGGAATGCCGGCCTTGGTCGCCGGAATCTTGATGAACAGGTTCGGCCGGTCGACGATCTTCCACAGCTCGACGGCCTGCGCGGTGGTCTTCTCGGTCTCGGCGGCCAGCCGCGGGTCGACCTCGATGGACACCCGTCCGTCGACGCCGTCGGAGGCCTCCCACTCCCGCTTGAGCACGTCGCACGCGTTGCGGACGTCGTCGGTGGTGACGGTGCGGATGGTGGCATCGACGTCGGCGCCGCGCTCGGCCAGTTCGGCGATCTGGCCTTCGTAGGAATCGCCCTCCGCCAACGCCTTCTGGAAGATCGACGGGTTGGTGGTCACGCCGACGACGCTCTTGGTGTCGATCAGCTCCTGCAGGTTGCCCGACTCCAGTCGCTGACGCGACAGGTCATCGAGCCAGACGGATACGCCGGCGGCGGACAGCGCCGCCAGATTCGGGTTCTGAGCGGTCATGTGAATTACCCTTTCCTCAGTTATCCACTACTTGTTCCGCGGCGGCAGCGACGGCTTCGGCAGTGAAGCCGAATTCACGGAATAAGGTCTTGTAGTCGGCGGATTCGCCGTAGTGCTCGATCGAAACGATCTTCCCGGTGTCACCGACCAGCTTGTGCCAGCTCTGCGCGACGCCGGCCTCGACGGCCACCCGGGCCGACACCGACGGGGGCAGCACGCTGTCGCGGTAGTCGTCGGGCTGGGACTCGAACCATTCGACGCACGGCATGGAGACCACCCGCGCGACAATGTCCTTGTCCGCCAACAACTTCTGCGCCTCGACGGCGAGCTGGACCTCCGAGCCGGTCGCGATCAGAACCACGTCGGGGTCCTGGCCGGCCTCCTCACCGTCGGAGGCCAGGATGTAACCGCCTCGGGCGACACCGTCGGCGCTGGTGCCCTCGAGCACCGGCACGCCCTGGCGGGTCAGGATCAGCCCCACCGGGCCGCTGCCGTTGCCTCGGGCCAGGATCGTGCGCCAGGCATGCGCGGTCTCGTTGGCGTCGGCCGGGCGCACCACCGACAGCTTGGGGATGGCGCGCAACGCCGCGAGGTGCTCGATCGGTTGGTGGGTGGGCCCGTCCTCGCCGAGCCCGATGGAATCGTGCGTCCACACGTAGATGGTGTCGATGTCCATCAGTGAGGCCAGCCGCACCGCGGGGCGCATGTAGTCGGAGAACTGCAGGAACGTGCCGCCGTACGCGCGGGTGGGGCCGTGCAGCACGATGCCGGACAGGATCGCGCCCATCGCGTGCTCGCGAACACCGAAGTGCAGTGTGCGCCCATACCAGTCGGCGGTGTAGTCCTTCGTCGAAATGGACGGCGGGCCAAAGGATTTGACGTCATCCATGGTGGTGTTGTTGCTGCCCGCCAGGTCGGCCGAGCCGCCCCACAGCTCGGGCAGTTTCGGCCCCAGCGCGGAGAGCACCTTGCCGGAGGCCGCGCGGGTGGCCAGGTCCTTGGAGCCCGGCTCCCAGTGCGGGATGTCGGCATCCCAGCCGTCGGGCAGTTCCTCGGCGGTCAACCGGTCCAGCAGCGCTTTGCGGTCGGGCTCGCGCTGCACCCAGGCGTCGAAATCCGCCTGCCACTTCTCGTGCGCCTCCTTGCCGCGGTCGACCAGCTTGCGGGCGTGGGCGATCACCTCGTCGCGCACCTCGAAGTTCTTGTCCGGGTCGAAGCCGAGGATCTTCTTGACGGCGGCGACCTCCTCGTCGCCCAGCGCCGCGCCGTGCGCCTTGCCGGTGTTCATCAGCTTCGGCGCGGGATAGCCGATGATGGTGCGCAACTCGATGAACGACGGCCGGTCGGTGACGGCCTTGGCGGCCGCGATGGCCTCCTCGATGGCGACGACGTTCTCGCCGCCCTCGACCTTCTGCACGTGCCAGCCGTAGGCCTCGTAGCGCGCGGCGGTGTCCTCGCACAACGCGATGTTGGTGTCGTCCTCGATCGAAATCTGGTTGTGGTCGTAGAAAACGATCAGGTTGCCCAGTTGCTGGACGGCCGCCAGCGACGAGGCTTCCGAGGTGACGCCCTCTTCGATGTCGCCGTCGGAGGCGATCACGTAGATGAAGTGGTCGAACGGGCTGTTGCCCGGGGCGGCGTCGGGGTCGAACAGGCCGCGTTCGTAGCGGGCGGCCATCGCCATGCCCACCGCGGATGCCAGGCCCTGCCCGAGCGGGCCGGTGGTGATCTCGACGCCCTTGGTGTGCCGGAACTCCGGGTGCCCGGGGGTCTTGGATCCCCAGGTGCGCAGCGACTCGATGTCGGAGAGCTCCAAGCCGAAGCCGCCCAGGTACAGCTGCAGGTACAGCGTCAGGCTGCTGTGCCCGCAGGACAGGACGAACCGGTCGCGGCCCAGCCAGTGGGCGTCGCTGGGGTCGTGGCGCATGGTCCGCTGGAACAGCGTGTACGCCAGGGGGGCCAGGCTCATCGCCGTCCCGGGGTGGCCGTTGCCGACCTTCTGCACCGCGTCGGCGGCCAGCACCCGAACAGTGTCGACGGCAGCCGAGTCGAGTTCGGACCAGTCGTCCGGGAGATGCGGTTGGGTCAGCGTGGAGATCTCTTCGAGTGTCGTCACAGACTCAGTCCTTGGGTCATCGAGCTGATCAATCCCACCCTAGTGCGGGAGGGCCGGCTCTTGCAGAGCAGGATTTCGGGTACCCGCGGCCGGCAGGTGTGAAAATTACGCGTCCGTCGAAAGCCATTAACATTCAGTTCGGAAATCTGGGAAAAGTCTGCGGGAACCGACCCACGGGCGAGGCATCGCCGCTACTCGGTCTACCATCGTCTGTAGTAGATGCTGCGCGCCGCTGCGACCCCGAGGAGTTATTGCGTGAGCGTTCGCGGGCGCGCCGCGCCGAGCCGATTGCCAAGCCGGGTACAAGGCACGGTGCTGGCTTATCTGGCGCTGACCAAGCCGCGGGTCGTCGAGCTGCTGCTCGTGACCGCGATCCCGGCGATGCTGCTCGCCCAGCGCGGGACGGTCAATCCGCTGCTGATCGTGAACACGCTGATCGGCGGAATGCTGGCCGCCGGCGGCGCGAACACGCTGAACTGTGTGGCCGACGCGGATATCGACAAGGTGATGAAGCGCACCGCGCGCCGGCCGCTGGCGCGGGCCGCGGTGCCCACCCGCAACGCCCTGGTGTTCGGGCTGGTGCTGACGGTCGGGTCGTTCTTCTGGCTGTGGTGGACGACGAACCTGCTGTCGGGGCTGCTGGCCCTGGCGACGATCGCGTTCTATGTGTTCGTCTACACCCTGCTGCTCAAGCGCCGCACCTCGCAGAACGTCGTCTGGGGCGGCGCGGCCGGCTGCATGCCGGTGATGATCGGCTGGTCGGCAGTGACGAACACCATCGGCTGGCCGGCCCTGGTGATGTTCGCCATCATTTTCTTCTGGACGCCGCCGCACACCTGGGCGCTGGCGATGCGCTACAAGGACGACTACAAAGCGGCGGGCGTCCCGATGCTGCCGGCCGTTGCGACCGAGCGCCAGGTGACCAAGCAGATCCTGATCTACACCTGGCTGACGGTGCTGGCCACCCTGGCGCTGGCGCTGGCGACCGGCTGGCTGTACGCGGCGGTCGCCGCGGTCGCCGGGGTGTGGTTCCTGGCCATGGCGCATCAGCTGTACGCGGGGGTGCGCGCCGGTGAGCCGGTCAAGCCGCTGCGGCTGTTCCTGCAATCGAACAACTACCTGGCGGTGGTGTTCTGTGCATTGGCGATCGACTCGGCCATCGGGCTGCCGCACCTGTTCTAGCCGCCAGGCGAGTTACGGCACCAGCACGATCGAGCCCGTCGTCTTGCGGCCCTGCAGATCCCGGTGGGCGCGGGCCGCGTCGGCCAGCGGGTAGCGCCCGCCGACCTCGACGGTGATGTCGCCGCCGGCGATCGCGGCGAACAATTCCTCCGCCCGCCAGCTGAATTCCTGCCCGGTGCGGACGAAATGCGCCAGCGACGGCCGGGTCAAAAACACCGAGCCGGCCGGATTGAGGCGCTGCGGATCGAACGGCGGGACGGGCCCGCTGGCCGCGCCGAACAACGCGAGCGTGCCCCGCACGGCCAGGCTGGCCAAGCTGGCGTCGAACGTGGTCGCGCCCACGCCGTCGTACACCGCGGCCACCCCGGCGCCGTCGGTCAACGCGCGGATCCGCTCGCCGAACTCGTCGGCGTCGTCGGGGTAGGACAGCACCTCGTCGGCGCCGGCGTTCGCCGACATTCGCGCCTTCTCCGGGGTCGAGACCGTCGTGATCACCCGCGCGCCGAGCAGGCGCGCCCACTGCGTCAGGATCAGGCCGACCCCGCCCGCGCCCGCATGCACCAGCACCGTGTCGCCCGCCTGCACCGGATACACCGACTTCAACAGGTAGTGGGCGGTCAGGCCCTTCAGCAGCGCCGAGGCCGCCACGTCGGCGGGGACGCCGTCGGGCACCGGGGCGGTGAAAGAGGCTGGGGCGGTGGCATATTCGGCGTAACCGCCGGACGCCGCGGCGGTCACCACCCGGTCGCCCGCGGTGACACCGTCGACGCCCTCGCCGGTGTCTACCACCGTGCCGCTCATCTCCTGGCCGAGGATGAACGGCACCTGGCGCGGATACTGCCCCGAGCGGAAATACGTGTCGATGTAGTTGACGCCGATGGCCTCGGCCTTGATCAGCACCTCACCCGGGCCGGGCGAGGGTTGTGGAGTATCGACGTAGCGCAGTACCTCGGGGCCGCCGGTTTCGCCGACTTCGATTGCGTGCATGTGCTTATCATGCCCGGGCATGAAGCTCGCTCGTCCGGACGTCTTCCATCCCCGCATCGTGCTGGCGGGGCGCGGCGGCGACCCCGACGACGCCGGGCTGGTGCCCGCCCTGCGCCGCCGGGGCCTGCACGCGCGCTGGCTGCCCTGGGACGATCCGGAAACCGCCCAGGCCGACCTGGTCATCCTGCGGGCCATCCCGGTCGAGCCGGACCGGCGTGACGAATTCCTGGCCTGGACCCGGCGGACGCGCCACCTGCTCAACCCGCCCGACGCGGTCGCCTGGAATATCGATGAGCGGTATTTGCGCGACCTCGAGGACGACGGGGTCCCGACGGACCCCGGCGCGACGGCGCGGTCGGCCTTGATCTTTCTGGGCGGGGAGCAATCGCACGCCTGGCCGGGCGAGCCGGAGTTCGAATCCTGGGATCTCGGCTACGCGGCGCTCGCGGCGGCCGCCCGCCGCGCCGGGATCGGCGCCCGGGAGCTGCTGTACGCGCGCGCCGACGTAGCCGGTACCCGGCTGGTGGGACTGGATCTCGTTGCGCCGCAGCTGGGTTGGCGCCGCCTGGACGCCGCCACCCGCGAGCTCGCCCAGCGCCGGTTCGCCGTGGAGGTCGAATCAGGCTGCGAGCGGCTCGGGCTCGGCCCGTTCTCGCATGGAGGCCCATAGCGCCGCGGTGGCCGCGGTGCATGCGGCCGCCCCCGCGACGTGCAGGGCGACCAGCGCGGCGGGGACACCGGTGTAGTACTGGGCGGTGCCGACGGCGGCCTGCGCGCACAGCAGGACGAGCAGCACCCCGAGCCGCCGCAGCACCGGGCGGGTGGCGCGCACCGCCAGCAGCCCGAAGCCCAGCCCCACGACCAGCGCCAGGTAGGCGACCAGCAGCGACGAGTGCACGTGCACCAGGGTGGCGACTTCGACCTTGAGTCGCGGCACGGTCCGGGTGGCGCTGCGGTCACCCGCATGCGGGCCGGCGGCCGTCACCAGCGTGCCGGTGACCAGCACCGCGGCCAGGTTCACGCCGGAGAGCGCGGTCAATGCGCGCAGCGGCGTAGGGATCAGCACGCGCACGGCTGCCTCGTCGGGCTCGCCGATCTTGACGTAGAGCAGCACCGCGAGCCACACCATCGTCATCGACGTCAGCAGGTGGATGGCCACCGTCCACCACAGCAGCCCGGTGCGCACGGTGATCCCGCCGATGACCGCCTGCACGACGGTCGACACCGGCATCAGCCACGCATAGACCAGGACCTCGCGGCGACGCCGGGCCCGGGTCACCGCGAGCACGGCCAGCGCCGCGGTGATCACCACGGCGAAGGTGACCATCCGGTTGCCGAATTCGACGGCCTGGTGGATGCGTGGCACCTCGGCGTGGGCCACCGGGACGAAGCTGCCCGGAAAGCACTGCGGCCAGGTGGGGCAGCCCAGCCCCGAGGCGGTGACGCGCACGATCGCGCCGGTGATGGCGATGCCGCCCTGGGTCAGGATGACGGCCATGGCGATCAGCCGCTGGACGCCCAGACTGGGATTGGGGAGCAGGTCCACCAGCCGCAATAGCGTTCGTCCGAGCACGGCCCGATCCTAAGGCACCGACAACTACATGCCGTAGTACGCCCGGCGTCGCCGAGCACCCGTCAGGTGAACCGGAACCAGCGCAGCGCGCTCAGCGCGCCCAGCGCGCCCCACGCCGCCAGGACGATCACCCCGAACCAGTCCACCGACATCGTCATCGCCTGCGACAGCGCCTCGGTGAGCGCGCCCGACGGGGTCAGCCGGGCCGCCCATTTCACCGCCGTCGGAATCATGTCGGTTTCCACGGTCAGCGCGCCCAGGCCGGCGAAGACGAACCACATCAGGTTGGCGACCGCGAGCACGATCTCGGCCCGCAGCGTCCCGCCGAGCAGCAGGCCGAGGGCCGCGAACACCGCGGTGCCCAACGCGATGACCCCCGCGCCCAACGCCAACGCGATCAGGGCGGGTCGCCAACCGAGCGCAAAACCGATGGCGCCCAACAGGATTGCCTGCAAGAACACCACCGTGACGACGGCCAGGGACTTGCCCGCGATGATGCCCCACACCGGAAGCGGGGTGGCCCCGAGCCGCTTGAGCGCGCCGTAGCGACGATCGAAGGCGACGGCGATCGCCTGCCCGGTGAACGCGGTCGAGATCACCGCCAGCGCCATGATGACCGGGGTGAAGGTGGCGGCGCGGTGCTGGCCGAACGAGCCGAGCGGCAGCAGCGTGAGCCCGACCAGCAGCGTGATCGGGATGAACATGGTCAGCAGCAGCTGTTCGCCGTTGCGCAGCAGCAGCTTGAGCTCCAGGCCGAACTGCGCGGCGAGCATTCTCGGCACCGCGCTGGGCCGCGGGTCGGGGGCGAAAGTGCCCGCGGGGAACGGTGATTCGCTCATGGCCGCAACTTCCTGCCGGTGAGGTCGAGGAACACGTCCTCGAGGCTGCGTTGCTCGACGCGCATGTCGGTGGCCAGCACGTCGATCCGGGCACACCACGCCGTGACCGTCGCCAGCACCTGCGGGTCGACCGGGCCCTCGACCAGGTACTCGCCCGGCGTCACCTCCGTGGCCTTGTAATCCTCGGGCAGCGCGGCGGACAACAGCGACAGGTCGAGCCGCGGCGGCGCGCTGAACCGCAACTGGTCCTTGGCCCCGCTGCGCATCAGCTCCGTGGGCGTGCCCGAGGCCACCGTCGCCCCGCGGTCGATGATCACGATCCGGTCGGCGAGCTCCTCGGCCTCCTTGAGCTGGTGGGTGGTCAGCAGCACCGTCACGCCGTCGCGGCGCAGCGCGTCGATCAGCTCCCACACCAGCAGCCGGGCGTGGGCGTCCATGCCCGCGGTGGGCTCGTCGAGGAACACCAGTTCGGGCCGCCCGACCAGCGCGCACGCCAGCGCGAGCCGTTGCTGCTGCCCGCCGGAGAGCCGCCGGTAGGTGGTGCGCGCCGCGTCGGTGAGGCCCAGCGTGTCCAGCAGCCACGCCGGGTCCAGCGGGTCGGCGGCGTAGGCGGCCACCAGGTCGAGCATCTCGCCGGCGCGGGCCGCGGGGTAGCCGCCGCCGCCCTGCAGCATCACGCCGATCCGCGCGCGCAGCCGCGCGTTGTCCGCGATCGGGTCCAGGCCGAGCACCTCGATGGTGCCGGCGTCCGAGCGCACGAAGCCCTCGCACATCTCGACCGTCGTGGTCTTACCGGCGCCGTTGGGGCCGAGCAGGGCCAGCACCTCGGCGGCGTGCACTTCCAGGTCGAGATCGGAGACGGCCTCCACGACAGCCCCGCCGGATCCGTAGTGCTTGCTCACGCCGCGCAGTCGCACGACTACTTCAGGAACGTCCGAGCTCACGGGCGCCGCTCCTGCTCATAGGCGCCGCTCATGCGGCGCGCGGCTGGGTCGTCGGCGCGGCTCACGTGGAATCAGCGTAGGCGTCATGCGCCGGCGCCGGCCGCGGGGTCTCGGCAGGCTGCGCGGGCGACGCCGGGTCGACGGGTTCGGCGCCGGCGGGTTCCCGCGGCTGCGCCGGCGGGCTCCGCCACGGCAACCGGGTGTAGGTCACCGCGATGAGCAGCACCACGATGACGGTGCTGGCCAACGTGGCGTCCACGATCTGGAACAGCGCGAACCGGTCGCCGTTCGCGGTCGGGCCGAAGATGCCGACGACGAGGCTGATGACGATCGCCGCCAGCCGGAAGCCGGTGCGGGTGGCCCAGCAGGCCAGCGGGATGATCGCCCACAGCAGATACCAGGGCTGCACGACGGGAAACAGCAGCACGCAGATGCCCAGCGCGACGCCGAGGCCGCCGATCGGGTGCAGCCTGCCGCGGAAGACGGCCAGCAGCAGCCACGCCACCATGACCGTGATGATCAGCACGCCGATCGCACGGGTCAGCCCCAGCACCGCGGTGGTGTGATCGCCCAGGCCCAGCAGGATGCCCACCTGCCCGGTGCCGAGCGCCAGCAGCGTCGGCGGCGACATCCAGCTGCGCACCACGTTGGCGGTGCCCAGCGTGTAGATCCAGCCGAAGCCGAGCCCGCTGGCCCAGCCGACGACGGCCATCACCGCCAGCGACAGCGCCGCCATGCCCCCGCCCGTCAACAGCAGGGCACGCAGGTTTCCTCCCCGCCGGTAGGCCAGCGCGACCGTGACGAAGCCCAGCGCCAGCAGCGACGGCAGCTTCACCTGCGACGACAGCGTGATCAGGACGGCGCCGACCAGCAGCATGCCCAGCGATTCCCAGTCGGGACCCGGCTTGAAGGAGTGGGGCAGCAGGCGTGGGGCTTTGACGTCTGAGACACCGCGCAGCGCGAATTCGGCGCCGGCCAGCATCAGGCCCAGCATCAGCGCTTCGTTGTGTACGCCGGCCACCAGATGCATGATCAGCAGCGGGTTGGCCGCGCCCAGCCACAGCGCGCTGACCTCGGCGACGCCGCAGCGCCGGGCCAGCCGCGGTGTCGCCCACACGATCAGTCCGACGCCGAGCAGCTCCACCAGCCGGTGACACAGCACCGCGGCGACGATGTTCTCCCCGGTGATCGCCGAAATGCCGCGCCCCATCCACAGAAACAGCGGGCCGTAGGGGGCGGGCGTCTCGCGCCACAGGGTCGGCACCGAGAGGGTGAAGATGTGGGACAGGCCCAGGCCCGAGGCCGGGCCGACCCGGTACGGGTCGAGTCCCTCCAGGGAGATCTGGCTCTGCGCCAGATAGGAGTAGACGTCCTTGCTGTACATCGGGGGGGCGATCAGCAGCGGCAGCACCCACAGCAGCAGGGTGCGGTCCAGGTCGCCGCGCGACATCCGCCGGTTGCCCAGCGCGAATCGGCCGAGCATCAGCCAGGCCAGCGCCATCATGACCGCGCCCGTCGTCGTCATCGTCAACGACACCGTCTGGATGCGCGACGGCAGGTTGAGCAGCCGCACCCCGAACGTCGGGTCCTGCACGACGGGCCGGGCGCCGGCGCCCAGCGCGCCGATCGCCATCAGCATCGTGCCGCTGGCGCCGAACAGGCGGATGCGTCGCAGCGCGCTGAGCTCGGTATCGTTCAGCGGCGAACCCACCGCTTGCTCGTCGCCGTGCAGACTCGCGATCGACGAGCTCAGCGTGTGGTGGCGGGCTGACATCTTCAGCAGCGTAGCCGCCGGGTCCGAACCCGCGGCGATCGCTCGTGTGACCAGCACGACCCTAAGACAGGGGACCCTTGCTAGACCGATCGTCGGAATTGCGTCACACTGGTGTTGTGAAAATCCGAACCAGCCCCGATGGTGCCGCCGCGCCCGACGTCGGCGCTGCCACGGGTCTCACAGCGGATCGTCACACCCGCCGCGCCATCGTGCGCCTGCTGCTGGAATCCGGAACGATCACCGCCGGCGAGATCGGTGACCGGCTGGGCCTGGCGGCCGCCGGGGTGCGCCGGCACCTCGACGCCCTGATCGAGGCGGGCGATGCCGAGGCCACGGCGCCCGCGGCATGGCAGCAGTCGGGACGCGGGCGTCCCGCGAAGCGGTACCGGTTGACCGCCGGCGGGCGGGCCAAGCTCGACCACGCCTACGACGACTTGGCGGCGGCGGCGATGCGGCAGCTTCGCGAGATCGGCGGCGAAGAGGCGGTTCAGGCGTTCGCCCGGCAGCGGATCGACGCCATCTTGACCGAAGTCACCGCGGCCGACAGCACGGCGGACGACGACGTCGAGGCGGCCGCGGAACGGATCGCCACCGCGTTGACCAAGGCCGGCTACGTCGCCAGCACCACACAGGTCGGCGGGCCGATTCACGGCGTGCAGATCTGCCAGCACCACTGCCCGGTCTCCCACGTCGCCGAGGAATTCCCCGAGTTGTGCGAGGCCGAACAGCAGGCGATGGCCGAGGTGCTGGGCACCCATGTCCAGCGTTTGGCGACGATCGTCAACGGCGACTGCGCCTGCACCACGCACGTCCCCCTGACGCAGAGCCAGGCTTCAAGCACGGCGCCCAGCCCGCGCCACATGACCGACACCACGAGCATCAAAGGAGCGTCTCGATGACACTCACACCCGAGGCCAGCAAGACGGCTACCGCGCCGCTGACCCAGGAAGAGGCGATCGCCTCCCTGGGGCGGTACGGCTACGGCTGGGCCGACTCCGACGTCGCAGGCGCCAGCGCCCAGCGCGGGCTGTCCGAGGCGGTGGTCCGCGACATCTCCGCGAAGAAGAGCGAGCCCGAGTGGATGCTGCAGGCCCGGCTCAAGGCGCTGCGCATCTTCGAGCGCAAGCCGATGCCGACGTGGGGCTCGAACCTCGACGGCATCGACTTCGAGAACATCAAGTACTTCGTGCGCTCCACCGAAAAGCAGGCCGCGACGTGGGACGACCTGCCCGAGGACATCCGCAACACCTACGACCGGCTGGGCATCCCCGAGGCGGAGAAGCAGCGCCTGGTCGGCGGCGTGGCGGCGCAGTACGAGTCCGAGGTCGTCTACCACCAGATCCGCGAAGACCTCGAGGCCCAGGGCGTCATCTTCGTCGACACCGACACCGGTCTGCGCGAGCACCCCGAGATCTTCCAGGAGTACTTCGGCACCGTGATCCCGGCGGGGGACAACAAGTTCTCCGCACTCAACACCGCGGTGTGGAGCGGCGGCTCGTTCATCTACGTCCCGCCGGGCGTGCACGTCGACATCCCGCTGCAGGCCTACTTCCGCATCAACACCGAGAACATGGGCCAGTTCGAGCGGACGCTGATCATCGCCGACGAAGGTTCGTACGTGCACTACGTCGAGGGCTGCACCGCGCCGATCTACAAATCGGACTCGCTGCACTCGGCCGTCGTCGAGATCGTCGTGAAACCGCATGCGCGCGTTCGCTACACCACCATCCAGAACTGGTCGAACAACGTGTACAACCTGGTCACCAAGCGCGCCCGCGCCGAGGCCGGCGCCACCATGGAGTGGGTCGACGGCAACATCGGATCCAAGGTCACCATGAAGTACCCGGCGGTCTGGATGACCGGCGAGTACGCCAAGGGCGAGGTGCTCTCGGTGGCGTTCGCCGGCGAAGACCAGCACCAGGACACCGGCGCCAAGATGCTGCACCTGGCGCCCAACACGTCGAGCAACATTGTGTCCAAGTCGGTCGCCCGCGGCGGGGGCCGCGCCTCGTACCGCGGCCTCGTGCAGGTGAACAAGGGCGCCCACGGATCGCGTTCGAGCGTGAAATGCGATGCGCTGCTGGTCGATACGATCAGCCGCAGCGATACCTACCCGTACGTCGACATCCGCGAGGACGACGTCACGATGGGGCACGAGGCCACCGTGTCCAAGGTCAGCGAGGACCAGCTCTTCTACCTGATGAGCCGCGGCCTGACCGAGGACGAGGCGATGGCGATGGTGGTGCGCGGCTTCGTCGAACCGATCGCCAAAGAGCTGCCGATGGAGTACGCGCTGGAGCTCAACCGCCTGATCGAACTCCAGATGGAAGGCGCGGTCGGCTAGTGACGAATCTGACCGAAGCGGTTGAGGGATCGACCCTTACCGCCTTGAACAAGGGGGAGCTGTTCTCCTCCTTCGACGTGGACGCGTTCGAGGTCCCGCACGGCCGCGACGAAATCTGGCGCT
The DNA here is from genome assembly GCF_976985675.1 of Mycobacterium sp. NTMscope_MAC_12. Lineage (NCBI taxonomy): Bacteria > Bacillati > Actinomycetota > Actinomycetes > Mycobacteriales > Mycobacteriaceae > Mycobacterium > Mycobacterium sp. NTMscope_MAC_12. Next base: position 3,256,758 of record NZ_CDRJYY010000001.1, on the reverse strand, counting down.
TCACCCCGTTGCGCCGGCTGCGCGGCCTGCACGACGGTTCGGCACATGCCACCGGCAAGGCGCAGATCACCGTCACCGACCAGCCGGGTGTACGCACCGAAACCGCCGGCCGGGGCGACGAGCGGCTGGGCCAGGGCGGAGTTCCCGCCGATCGCGTTGCGGCCCAGGCCTTCTCGTCGTTCAACTCCGCGACGGTGGTGACCGTGGCGCGTGACACCGAGGTCGCCAAGCCCATCGAGATCGTCGTGAACGGGCCGGGCGAGGGCGCGGTCGCCTACGGGCATCTGCAGATCCGCGTCGAAGAACTCGCGCGGGCCATCGTGGTCGTCGACCTGCGCGGCAGCGGGACGTACGCCGACAACGTCGAGATCATCGTTTCAGATTCGGCGGCGCTCGGAGTCATCTGGATCGCCGACTGGGCCGACGACATGGTCAACGTCAGCGCGCATCACGCACGGCTGGGCAAGGATTCGGTGCTCGGCCACGTCAACGTGACGCTCGGGGGAGACCTGGTCCGCACGTCGACGACGGTGCGGTTCACCGCCGCCGGCGGCGACGCTCAACTGCTCGGCACCTATTTCGCCGACGACGGCCAGCACATCGAATCCCGGCTGCTCGTCGACCACGCGCACCCCAATTGCCGCTCGGACGTGCTGTACAAGGGTGCGCTGCAAGCGGATCCGGAATCCGACCGTCCGGACGCACACGCCGTCTGGGTGGGCGACGTGCTGATCCGCGCCGAGGCGACCGGCACCGACACCTTCGAAACCAACCGCAATCTGATCCTCACCGACGGCGCCCGCGCCGATTCGGTGCCCAACCTCGAGATCGAGACCGGTGAGATCGTCGGCGCCGGACACGCCAGTGCCACAGGGCGATTCGACGACGAGCAGGTGTTCTACCTACGAGCCCGCGGCATCCCCGAAGACCAGGCCCGACGGTTGATCGTGCGCGGCTTCTTCGCCGAGATCATCCAGAAGATCGCCGTGCCCGCCGTGCGTGAGCGCCTGGCCGAGGCTATCGAACACGAGCTTGAGCTGACCGAAGGAAACAAGAACTGATGACCACACTCGAAATCAAGGACTTACACGTCAGCGTCGCGCGCACCAACGAAGCCGACGCCATCGGAATCCTCAAGGGCGTCGACCTCACGGTGAAGTCCGGGGAGACGCACGCGTTGATGGGTCCCAACGGGTCTGGCAAGTCCACCCTGTCCTATGCCATCGCCGGGCACCCGAAGTACGAGGTGACGTCCGGATCGATCACGCTGGACGGCCAGGACGTGCTGGCGATGAGCGTCGACGAACGCGCCCGGGCCGGCCTGTTCCTCGCGATGCAGTACCCGATCGAGGTCACCGGGGTGTCCATGTCGAACTTCCTGCGCTCGGCCGCCACCGCCGTGCGCGGTGAGGCGCCGAAGCTGCGGCACTGGGTCAAGGAAGTCAAGGCCGCGATGGACGACCTGGGGATCGATCCGGCGTTCTCCGAACGCAGTGTGAACGAAGGCTTTTCCGGTGGTGAGAAGAAGCGCCACGAGATTCTTCAGCTGTCGCTGCTCAAGCCCAAGATCGCCATCCTGGACGAGACCGACTCCGGCCTGGACGTCGACGCGCTGCGGGTGGTCAGTGAGGGGGTGAACCGCTACGCCGAAGCCGAGCATGGCGGCGTCCTGCTGATCACGCACTACACCCGCATCCTGCGCTACATCCAGCCGCAGTTCGTCCACGTGTTCGTCGGCGGGCGCATCGTCGAAGCCGGCGGCCCCGAATTGGCCGACCAGCTCGAGGAGCACGGATACGAGCGCTTCGTGCAGGCGGCGTCTGCGAAGGCCTGACATGACTCGGCGTGATGCGGCGGCTTCCGCTCTCGATCTCGCGGCGATCCGCGCCGACTTCCCGATCCTCAAGCGCGTCATGCGCGGCGGAAATCAGTTGGCGTATCTGGATTCCGGGGCGACGGCCCAGCGTCCGCTGCAGGTGCTCGACGCCGAACGCGAGTTCCTGCTCACGTCCAACGGCGGCGTGCATCGCGGGGCGCATCAGCTGATGGAGGAGGCGACCGACGCCTACGAGCAGGGCCGCGCCGATGTCGCGGCTTTCGTCGGCGCCGGCTCCGAGGAGCTGATTTTCACCAAGAACGCCACCGAGGCGCTCAACCTGGTCTCCTATGTGCTGGGCGACAACCGGTTCGAGCGTGCGGTCGGCCCCGGCGACGTCATCGTCACCACCGAGCTCGAGCACCACGCCAACCTGGTGCCCTGGCAGGAACTGGCCCGCCGCACCGGTGCCACGCTGCAATGGTACGGGATCTCCGGCGGAGAAAGAGATGCGGGCCGCATCGACCTGGACTCGCTGAAGCTCGACGAACGCGTCAAAGTGGTTGCCTTCAGCCACCACTCGAACGTCACCGGAGCGCTCGCGCCGGTGGGCGAACTGGTCTCCCGCGCCAAAGCCGTCGGCGCGCTCACCGTGCTGGACGCCTGCCAGTCGGTGCCGCACCGCCCGGTCGACTTCCACGAGCTCGACGTCGACTTCGCCGCCTTCTCCGGGCATAAAATGCTGGGTCCCAACGGGATTGGCGTGCTGTACGGACGCGGGGAGCTGTTGTCGGCGATGCCGCCATTCCTCACCGGCGGCTCCATGATCGAGAACGTGGCCATGGACGCCTCGACTTACGCCGCGCCCCCGCAGCGTTTCGAGGCCGGCACCCCGATGACCTCCCAGGTGGTCGGGCTGGCCGCGGCCGCCCGTTATCTGGACGGCATCGGCATGGACGCCGTCGAGGCACACGAACGTGAGCTGGTCGCCGCCGCCATCGAGGGCCTGTCCGGGATCGAGGGCGTGCGGATCATCGGGCCCACCACACTGGAAAACCGTGGTTCTCCGGTGTCATTCGTCGTCGACGGCGTGCACGCGCACGACGTCGGGCAGGTGCTCGACGATGACGGCGTCGCGGTGCGCGTGGGACACCACTGCGCGCTGCCGCTGCATCGCCGGTTCGGTCTGGCGGCCACCGCCCGGGCGTCCTTCGCGGTGTACAACACCGCCGAGGAGGTCGAGCGGTTGGTGACGGGCGTGCGCCGCGCGCTGGATTTCTTCGTCGGCGATCGCAAGCGCGGCGAAGCCGGGCGCAGCGGGTCGTCGCCATGGGTTGGGAGAGAATGACCTTGCGCCTCGAACAGATGTATCAGGACGTGATCCTCGATCACTACAAGCACCCGCAGCACCGCGGGCTGCGGGAGCCGTTCGGCGCCGAGGTCTTTCACGTCAACCCGGTCTGCGGTGACGAAATCACCTTGCGCGTTGCGCTGTCCGACGACGGCGAAACCGTCACCGACGTGTCGTATGACGGGCAGGGCTGCTCGATCAGCCAGGCGGCCACCTCGGTCCTCACCCAGCAGGTAATCGGTCAAAGTGTCGGCGATGCGCTCAAGACCATCACCGCGTTCACCGAGATGGTGTCCTCCCGCGGCACCGTCGAGGGCGACGAGGACGTGCTGGGCGACGGGATCGCGTTCGCCGGAGTGGCCAAATACCCCGCCCGGGTGAAATGCGCGCTGCTGGGCTGGATGGCGTGCAAAGACGCACTGGCACAGGCGTACTCGGAAAAATATGCAGCCCTCGAGGAGGTTACAGATGAGCGAGACCACCACACCGCATGACGAGTTGCTCGCCGACGTCGAGGAGGCGATGCATGACGTCGTCGACCCCGAACTCGGCATCAACGTCATGGATTTGGGCCTGGTGTACGGCTTGGAGGTCGAGCACGGTGAGATGGGTCCGGTGGCGCTGATCGACATGACGCTCACCTCGGCGGCCTGCCCGTTGCAAGACGTCATCGAAGACCAGTCGCGCAGCGCGCTGGTCGGTGCCGGCTTGGTCGACGAGCTGAAGATCAACTGGGTGTGGAACCCGCCGTGGGGTCCGGACAAGATCACCGACGACGGGCGCGAGCAACTGCGCGCCTTGGGCTTCACGGTCTAGCCGGCCTTTTCGCACGCCGCGCCGACGCGCGGCCACCCCCGGGAATCAACTCGACCGCTATGGCGTTCGGCTAGCCGTGGCGCACACGAAGAGATGCCTTAATATCGGCCCATCGAGCATTCCGAATCGGGGGGCACGGTGATGAGGCTTCTCAAGCGGGCATGGGTTCCGCTGGTCGTGGCGGTGGCGCTGATCATCGGCGGCGTTGCGGTCATCCGCCTCAATGGCATTTTCCCAGGACCCGGTCTGCCCAAGCCCGATCCCCGGGATGCCACCCCGCCGTATGCGGCCAAGACCGCGATCTACGAAATCCTGGGGCCGCCCGGCACTACCGGCGTCGTCAACTGGATGGATGCGGAGTCACTACCGCAGAAGGCCAGCTTCACCACGTTGCCGTGGTCGAAGACGATCGTCGCCGAGATGCCCGGCATCTTCGCTTACGTCGTCGCCCAAGGTGACAGTCCCTCCATCGGCTGTCGCATCACCGTCGACGGAAAGTTGGTCGATCAACAACAGGCCAACAACCGGAACGCGCAGGTTTCCTGCTTGGACAAGTCCGCGTGACCGACGACACGAGCGACGCTGACGACACAGCCGAAATCCCCGTCGCGCAGCGCACCCCAGTCGAGCGCAAACCACGTCTGGCCCGCACCATCCGCGTCCTGGCGCTGCCGATCATCGTGGTCTGGCTGCTGATCGCGATCGGCGTCAACATCTTCGTCCCACAGCTGGAAAAGGTCGCCGAGGAAGTCTCGGTGCCGCTTTCGCCATCCGACGCGCCTTCGGTGACCGGGATGAAGCACATCGGGGAGAAATTCAAGGAGTACGACTCCGACAACCTCGTCCTGGTGACCCTGGTCGGTGACAAACCCCTCGGCGAGGATGCTCACCGGTATTACGACGATCTGGTCAAGAAGCTGCAGCAGGACCACGAACACGTCGAGCATGCGCTGAACTTCTGGGGGCAGCGATTCACGTCGTCGGGCGTCGAGAGCTACGACCACAAGGCCGCCTACGTCCAGGTCAACCTGCGCGGCGACCAGGGCGGAGCCATCGGCGACAAATCGGTTGCGGCGGTTCGCAAAATCGTCGCGGACTCGAAGCCGCCGGCGGGGGTGAAGGCCTACGTCGCCGGTCAGGGTGCCCTGACCGCCGACACGATCGTCGTCGGCGACGCGAGCCTGGCCAAGATGACGATCATCACCATCATCATCATCGCGATCATGCTGATGTTCGTTTATCGATCCATCGGCACGGTGCTGCTGACGATGGTCATCCTGTTCGTCGGACTGGCCACCGGCCGCGGCGTCGTAGCGCTGTTGGGCGAAACCGGCATCATGGGGCTCTCGACGTTCGCCGTCAACTTGCTGACGGCGTTGGCCATCGCGGCGGGAACCGATTACGCGATATTCATGGTCGGCCGCTACCAGGAGGGCCGCGAGCGGGGGCTGGACCGCGAAGCCGCCTACTACGACACCTTCGCCGGTGTCACCAAGGTGGTGCTGGGCTCGGGTTTGACGATCGTCGGGGCGCTGGCCTGTCTGAAATTCACCCGGCTGCCGTACTTCAGTTCGCTGGCGTTTCCGTGCGCGGTGGGTCTGCTGGTGGTGGTGGCCGCGGGGGTCACGCTGACGCCGGCGCTGATCGCCTTCGCAAGCGGCTTCGGCCTTTTCGACCCGAAGCGCGAGTTCAACTACACGCGGTGGCGCCGCTTGGCGACGGCCATCGTGCGGTGGCCGGCGCCCATCCTCGCCACCTCCGTCATCCTGGCGATCGTCGGCGCAATTGGCTTGATGGGTTTCACTCCGCGCTACAACGACCTGTACTACCTGCCGCCGAGCGCTTCGTCGGTGAAGGCGTACACCGCGGCCGACCAACACTTCACCCAGGCCCGTTTGAACCCAGACCTGCTGATGATCGAATCGGACCACGATCTGCGCAATCCCAGAGACATGCTGGTGCTGGACAAGATCGCCGGCGCCATCTTCCGGGTGCCGGGCATCGAACGGGTGCAGAGCATCACCAGACCCCTCGGCCCGCCGATCCAAGACGGATCCATTCCGTTCCAGCTCAGCGTGCAAAGCGCGCCGATCCGCAGCAATCTGAACTATCTGAAGGACCGCGTCGCCGACATCAAGAAGATCACCGGTTTCCTCGACACTCAGATCGCGCTGTTGGAGCGCCAGTACGCGGTGACCCAGAAGCTCGCGAACGCCGCGGATGACAGCTCGAAAACCACGGGGGAGACGGCGGCCATCACGGACGAGATCCGCAACCATCTCGCGGATTTCGACGACTTCTGGAGACCGATTCGCAGTTACTTCTATTGGGAGAAGCACTGTTTCGACATCCCGATCTGCTGGTCGCTACGGTCGCTCTTCGACGCGCTGGACGGGTTCGATCAGCTGGCCGAAAAGTTCCACGCCCTCACCAGCGACCTCACCAACACGGCCAAGGCCACGCGCGAACTGCTGGCGATCATCCCCGAGAACATCGCCGTCTCGAAGTCGATCCGGGATACGACGCTGACCATCTACAGCTCGTTCGACAGTCTGATCGACCAGTTCGACAGGCTGACCGACACGAACGCCGTGATGGGCAAGTCCTTCAACGACGCCCAGGTGGAGAGCCTGTTCTACCTGCCACCCGAGATCTTCCAGAACTCAGACTTCCAGTTGGGGTTGAGCCTGATGGTGTCGCCGGACGGCAAGGCCGCGCGCTTCATCATCACTCACACCGTGGATCCGGCAACGTCGCAGGGAATCGCGTCCGTCGATCAGGAGCGCCAAGCTGCCAAGGAGGCGCTGAAACTCACCTCCCTGGAGAATGCCGACATCTACCTCGGCGGTACGGCCGCAACGTTTTACGACATCGCCAATGGCGCCAAGTACGACCTGATGATCGCCGGCGTGGCCTCGATCGTGCTCATCTTCATCATCATGGTGATAGTCACCCGCGCTCTGGTCGCCGCGGGCGTCATCGTCGGCACCATCGTGATGTCGCTAGGGGCCGCCTTCGGATTCTCGACACTGATCTGGCAGCACCTCGGTAATTTCCAGCTGCACTGGGTGGCAACAGAATTCGCGTTGATCGTGCTCTTGGCGGTCGGATCCGATTACAACCTGATGCTGGTGTCGAGAATCGAGGAGGAGATCGGAGCCGGCCTGAAAACGGGACTCATCCGCGGCATGGGTGTGACCGGTCCGGTGGTGACTGCCGCAGGTGTGGTGTTCGCCGTCACGATGGGCACGATGATCACCAGCGATCTCCGGGCGATCGGCCAATTCGGAACGACGATCGGCATCGGCCTGTTGTTCGACACGTTCGTCGTCCGATCGCTCATCACGCCGTCGATCATGACGGTGATGGGACGCTGGTTCTGGTGGCCGAAGCGGGTACGGGTCCGCCCGGCCAGCCAGATGCTTCGGTCCGTCGGTCCCCGCCCGTTGGTTCGTGCACTGCTGTATCACCCGCAGCGCGGGGTCCCGTCGGATCCGCAGACCTAGCATGCGGCGCAGCACACGCCGCCCAGGGTCGCGGGTTCGGTCAGGACGCCGGATGAATTGGGCGGGAAGGTGATGGTTTACGGCCGAGGCTCGGTCTACGTTTGGCGGTGCGCCGCCATGGCGGATTCGCGCTGAGCCTTCTCTTTCGCGTGGGTCGAGCAGCAATGGCCAATATCGCAATGGTAGCGGTCACTGCATTCATGCGAACAATAGACCGATGCGGCCGGAAGCCATTCCGGATCAGATAGGTCACGCCATCGGGCCTTCGGATCGAACGTATGGCCACAATGTACGCAGGTCTTGGTCTTGACCATACGGGTCAGGATACGCGCCTCGGCCCCAAATCGGTGCTGGTTTTAGATCGCTAACGACCAATCTCCGTTTTCGCAAAACGGGCGGCGGGCTAATTCAGAGTAACTTTATTTCGCTAACGAATTAACTGCCGCCTGAAGCCAACTCGGTCGCTTTCGATTCCGCCGTCACCGCCGTTCAGCAAACCGGGCGGGTCGGACGGTCGACGCCGCCAGTGCAGCTCAACCGCTAAAGGTGGAACGGGAGGTGCGGCAGATGCAGGTGGTGGTGCGGGTGCCCCATGGGCGGGCACGTCTCCAAGCTGATCATCGCCGCGTGCAGCACGCCGCCGTCTTGAGTTCCGTTCGCCCCCAAGCACTTACCGTTGGTGATCGCTTGGGCATCCGACGGCGTCTGCCGTTGATATGAGGTCGAGTCCGCGACGGTCACGGTGGTCGGGCCGCCGGGGCCCAGCCCGGTGACGGCAATGGTGTTGCCCGACACCGACGCGACTGTCCCGTAGAACCCGGCCGGCGGTGGGCACTTGCCGTCCGCGGACGCGGTGACCGTCACCGATTGCGCGGTGATCGCGCCGGGGGACGGCGCGCTCTGCGGGGTGGCGCGGACGTTCACGCAGCTGCCGGGCGTCACGTCGGCCAGCTTCGCCGGGGTGACCTGTACGACCCTCGTCTCGGGCGTGTAATCCACGGTCGCGGAGCCGGTTCGCGTCCGCAGCGCGATCGTGCCGCCCGACACCGACTGCACCATGCCCTCGACGTAATCCTTGCCGACCGGCGGCGGCGGGGGCGGCGCCGGTGGTGGCACCGCGCTCGGTGCGGCGCTGGGTGGGACGGCTGTGACGGTGGGCGGCGCGTTACTGCTCGACGTGTTGCGCGGGGAGTCGCACATGGCCACGCACAACGCGATGAAAGCGATCACCGCGGCGATCGCGATGTGCGTCGGCCGGGGTTTCAACGAAGCGGCACGCACAGACTCTTCTCCATCACATGTTCGCCGTCGTGGCCAATCACCCCCGGCGGGCGCGGTTTTCGCTCGCGCCCGCCGGCGGTGACGGCAATCTCAGCTAGCTCGAGCCGGGGTCATCCACCCTGGCCGGGCTGCTTGGGCTTGCCGCATTTGCCGTCGACAGCCTGTCGTAGGTTGATGCTCGTCGCCTGCAGCGCGCCGCCGCTGTCCGTGGTGCCGCGCGCGGACAGGCATTTACCCGGTGCGATCGCGTCGGTGTTCGCGGTCGTCTGCTTGGTGTATTTGGTCTTGTCGTCGACCGTCACGGTCGTCTGCGTGGTGTTGCCGCTGGCATCCGTGCCGGTCAGGTTGATGGTGTTACCCGAGACCGAGGCCACCGAGCCCCGCATCCAGGCCGGCTTGGCGGGTGCCGGCGACGGCGAGCCGGGCGGTGGCGTGCTGCTGGACCCGCCGGGGGCGGTCTCGTGCGGTTTGGGGCAGGTGCCGTTGACGGACTCGCTGATCTTGACCTTCGCCGCGGTGACCGGCTGCCCGGGCGCGGATCCCTCGGTGGGCTTCACGCTGACGCAGCTGCCCTGGGTGACGTCGGGCAGGCCGGCCGGAACGGCCTCGGTGATCTTGGTGGTCGAGGTGAAGTTCACCGCGGCCGTGGCGTTGTCCTGCTTGGTGACCTGGATGGAGTTGCCTGCCACCGACGCGATCAGGCCGCTGACCTTCGCTTCGGCGTTAGGTGTGGACGAGGGGGCCGCCGAGGTGACGGTCGCCGTCGAGGTCGACGTCGAGGTCGAGGTGGAGCTGGATTTGTTCGACGAGCCGCAGGCGGACAGGGACAGGGCGGTGGCCCCCGCGACCGCGAATACCGCGAAGCGCGTGAGCCGGGGCACGGCACAGCTGGCAGACATCAACGTTTCTCCATTCGTCGGTGAGAGCGAACGTCATGGTTTACCCGTTGGAGCTGTCTGTAACCTGTAAGTTCTCAGAACGCCTCTTCGGGCACCTTCATGATCTCGTCGTCGATCGCTTCGATGACGCCGCGCAGGGCCGTCAGCTTCGGCAACATGTTCTTGGCGAAGAACGTCGCGGTCGCGACCTTGCCCTGATAGAACGGTTCGTCATCTCCCGCCGCGCCGTCGGTCAGCGCGCGGTGCGCGACGCCGGCCTGCACCAGCAACCTCCAGCCGATCAGCAGATCGCCCACCGCGAGCAGAAACCGCACCGACGCCAGCCCCACCTTGTAGATGTCGGTGGGCTGTTGGGCGGCGGACATCAGGTAGCCGGTCAGCGCGCCCGTCATCGCCGTCACGTCGTCGTACGCGGTCTGCAGGAGTTGGGCGACCGGCTTGAGGGCCTCGTCGCACTCGTCGATGGTCGCCACGATCTGAGTCGTCAGGAACTGCAGGGCCTGGCCGCGATCACGCACGATCTTGCGGAAGAAGAAATCGAGCGCCTGGATGGCGGTGGTGCCCTCGTAGAGCGAGTCGATCTTGGAATCACGGATGTACTGCTCGAGCGGGTAGTCGGCCAGGAACCCCGAGCCGCCCAGCGTCTGCAGCGCCTCGGTCAGCACCTCATAGGCCCGCTCCGAGCTCACCCCCTTGACGATCGGCAGCAGCAGATCGTCGATCCGGTGCGCCATGTCGTGATCGGCGCCCGAAACACGTTGGGCCACTGCGTCATCCTGGTGAGCGGCGGCATACATGTAGAGCGCCCGCAAGCCCTCGGCGTAGGCCTTCTGGGTCATCAGGCTGCGGCGCACGTCGGGGTGGTGGATGATCGTGACCCGCGGCGCGGTCTTGTCGGACATCTGCGTCAGGTCCGCGCCCTGCACCCGCTCCTTGGCGAAAGCCAGCGCGTTCAGGTAACCCGTGGACAACGTGCCGGCGGCTTTGACGCCAATCGTCATGCGCGCGTGCTCGATCACGGTGAACATCTGCGCGATACCCCGGTGCACGTCGCCCACCAAGTAGCCGACGGCGGGCTCATCCGTTGCGCCAAAGGTCAATTCGCATGTCGGCGAGGACTTGATGCCCATCTTGTGTTCCAGGCCGGTGACGAAAACCCCGTTGCGCGCACCGAGTTCGAAGGTGTCCGGGTCGAATAGGTAGTTGGGCACATAGAACAGGCTCAGGCCCTTGGTGCCCGGACCGGCGCCCTCGGGGCGGGCCAGCACCAGGTGGAAGATGTTCTCGGCGGTGTCGCCCACGTCGCCGCCGGAGATGAAGCGCTTGACGCCCTCGATGTGCCAGGTGCCGTCGGGTTGTTCGAAGGCCTTGGCGCGCCCGGCGCCGACGTCGGAACCCGCGTCGGGCTCGGTGAGCACCATCGTGGCCGCCCAGCCGCGCTCGACGCCCTCGGCGGCCCAGTGCCGCTGCTGCTCGTTGCCCTCGATGTACAGCGCCTGGGCCATCAACGGGCCGAGGCAGAAGAAGTTCGCCGACGGGTTGGCGCAGATGATCATCTCGTTGACCCCCCACGCCAGCGGCGGGGGCGCGGCCATGCCGCCGATCTCTTCGGCCAGCATCAGCCGCCACCAACCGGCCTCCTTGATCGCCTGCACCGTCTTGGCCAGCTCTTCGGGGACGCTGATGGTGTGCTCGGCGGGATCGAATTCCGGCGGGTTGCGGTCGGCGAAGGCAAAGGATTCGGCGACGGGGCCTTCGGCGAGGCGGGCTGCTTCGGCCAATATTGTGCGGACCGTTTCCTCGTCGAGTTCGCTGTAGCCTCCGGTCCCCAGGACGGCGCCGATGTCGAGGACTTCGAAGAGGTTGAACTCGAGGTCACGGACGTTTGCGATGTAGTGGCCCAACGCGATTCCCTCGCTGGTTCATTGAGGCGGCGGATGGTCAGGCCCAGTCTGTCGGACGCGGGAAAACGTACGCAACCGTAACCAGGGCGGGGTGCGGTGCCGCGGGGCGGGAACACCGCGTCGGCGCCGGGCGTTACGGCAAATGTGACAACACTCGATCTCACCGCTGAGAAGTTCAACGAAACCATCGAGGGCAACGACATCGTGCTCGTCGACTTCTGGGCGTCCTGGTGTGGTCCATGCCGGCAGTTCGGCCCCACTTTCCAGGCCTCATCGGACAAACACCCCGACATCGTGCACGCCAAGGTCGATACCGAGGCCGAACAACAGCTGGCCGCGGCCGCCCAGATCCGGTCCATCCCCACGCTGATGGCCTTCAAGAAGGGCAAACTGCTGTTCAACCAGCCCGGGGCGCTGCCGCCGGCGGCCCTGGAGGACCTGGTCCAGCAGGTGCGGGCGTTTGACGTGGACGCGGCCGAAGCCGGGCCGGCCGAATAAGCGCGACACGGCGCGGCCGACGGCCACGCGCTAGGTTGCTTGGGTGAGTTTGGTACTGGTAGACCACCCGCGGCCCGGCGTCGCGCTGATAACCCTCAACCGGCCCGAGCGGATGAATTCCATGGCGTTCGACGTCATGGTGCCGCTCAAGGAGGCGCTGGAGAAGGTCCGCTACGACAACTCGGTGCGCGTGGTCGTGCTGACCGGGGCCGGCCGGGGCTTTTCCTCGGGCGCCGATCACAAGTCCGCGGGCTCGGTGCCCCACGTCGAGGGGCTGACCCGCCCCACCTATGCGCTGCGGTCGATGGAGATTCTCGACGAGGTCATCCTGGGTTTGCGCCGGCTGCACCAGCCGGTGATCGCCGCGGTCAACGGCCCCGCCATCGGCGGCGGCCTGTGCCTGGCGCTGGCCGCCGACATCCGCGTGGCCTCCACCAGCGCGTACTTCCGCGCCGCCGGCATCAACAACGGGCTGACGGCCAGCGAACTGGGCCTGTCGTACCTGCTGCCGCGGGCCATCGGGTCGTCGCGGGCGTTCGAGATCATGCTGACCGGCCGCGACATCACCGCCGAGGAGGCCGAGCGCATCGGGCTGGTGTCCTGCCAGGTGCCCGACAAGCAGCTGCTGGACACGTGCTACGCGATCGCCGCGCGGATCGCGGCGTTCTCGCGGCCGGGCGTCGAGTTGACCAAGCGCACGCTGTGGAGTGGACTGGACGCCGGTAGCCTGGAAGGGCACATGCAAGCCGAAGGCTTGGGACAGCTTTTCGTCCGCCTGCTCACCGCCAACTTCGAAGAAGCGGTTGCCGCGCGCGCAGAACGACGACCAGCGGTGTTCACCGACGACAAATAGGCGTCTTTTCAACTCAGGAGAGCGATCGTGATCACGGCCACGGACCTCGAGGTCCGCGCTGGCGCGCGCATCCTGCTCTCATCCGACGGCCCCGACCTGCGGGTGCAGCCCGGCGACCGCATCGGCCTGGTCGGCCGCAACGGCGCGGGTAAGACCACCACCCTGCGCATCCTGGCGGGGGAGACCGAGCCCTATGCCGGGTCGATCGCCCGCACGGGCGAAATCGGTTATCTGCCACAGGATCCCAAAGAGGGCGACCTCGATGTGCTGGCCCGCGACCGGGTGCTGTCGGCCCGCGGGTTGGACGCGTTGCTCACCGATTTGGAAAAGCAGCAGGCGTTGATGGCCGAGGTCGCCGACGACGACGCGCGCGACCGCGCGATCCGTCGGTACGGGCAGCTCGAGGAGCGTTTCGTGGCCCTGGGTGGCTACGGCGCGGAAAGTGAAGCCAGTCGCATCTGCGCCAGCCTCGGCCTGCCGGAACGGGTGCTGACGCAGCAGCTGCGCACCCTGTCCGGTGGGCAGCGCCGCCGGGTGGAGTTGGCGCGCATCCTGTTCGCCGCCTCGGAGGGCGGAGCGGGGACCTCGGGCTCGGAGACCACGCTGCTCCTCGACGAGCCCACCAACCACCTGGACGCCGATTCCATCGGCTGGTTGCGGGATTTCCTGCGGGCCCACACCGGCGGGCTGGTGATCATCAGCCACAACGTCGAACTGCTCGCCGACGTCGTCAACCGGGTGTGGTTCCTGGACGCCGTGCGCGGCGAGGCCGACGTCTACAACATGGGCTGGCAGAAGTACCTCGACGCCCGCTCCACCGACGAGCAGCGTCGTCGCCGGGAGCGCACCAACGCGGAACGCAAGGCCGCCGCGCTGCGCACCCAGGCCGCGAAGCTCGGCGCCAAGGCCACCAAAGCCGTTGCCGCCCAGAACATGTTGCGCCGCGCCGACCGGATGATGGCCGCGCTCGACGCCGAGCGCGTCGCCGACAAGGTGGCCCGCATCAAGTTCCCGACGCCGGCGGCGTGCGGGCGCACCCCGCTGGTCGCCAAGGGGCTGAGCAAGTCGTACGGGTCGCTGGAGGTGTTCACCGGTGTCGACCTGGCGATCGACCGCGGCTCGCGGGTGGTGGTGCTCGGGCTCAACGGCGCCGGCAAGACCACACTGCTGAGACTGCTGGCCGGCACCGAGGCCCCCGACACCGGAGGGCTCGAGCCCGGACACGGCCTGCGGATCGGCTACTTCGCGCAGGAGCACGACACCCTCGACAACGATGCGAGCGTCTGGGAGAACATCCGGCACGCCGCACCGGATTCCGGCGAGCAGGACCTGCGCGGCCTGCTGGGCGCGTTCATGTTCAGCGGTCCGCAGCTCGACCAGTTGGCGGGCACGCTGTCCGGCGGTGAGAAAACCCGCCTCGCGCTGGCCGGTTTGGTGGCGTCGACCGCCAACGTCTTGTTGCTCGACGAACCGACGAACAACCTCGACCCGGCATCGCGCGAGCAAGTGCTCGACGCGCTGCGCAGTTACCAGGGTGCGGTGGTGCTGGTGACGCATGACCCCGGCGCCGCCGAGGCCCTCGACCCGCAACGGGTGGTGCTGCTGCCCGACGGCACCGAGGACTACTGGTCCGACGAATACCGGGATCTCATCGAGCTCGCCTGACTTTGATGGTGGCGACCCGCTGGCGATTTGGCGAAATCCGCCCGCGGCCGACAACGGCTTCTTACTCTAAGTTCTTGCGGTCGTGTCCCGGCGTCGGAGGAGCCATGAGAAGAACAATGCATAGGTCGACCAAGGCGCGCGACCAGTTGTTGGACGAGCTACGCCACGCCTACGAAGGCGGGGCCAGTATCCGCAGCCTGGTTGCCACGACCGGCAGGTCGTACGGGTCGATCCACAGCCTGCTGCGGGAGTCGGGCACCACGATGCGCAGCCGCGGCGGGCCCAACCGGACCGCGAAGGTCGCGCACGCGCGGTGAATCCGCCGAGCGTGAACCCCGCGACAATGAATCGGCGTGTCGCGTCGTGAGATTCACATTCGGCGCGGCTTAAGTGCGCCGCATCGAGTTCTCCACCAGGTCGAGCACCGAGGCCAGGCGTTGCGGATCCTCGCCGGACGCCAACCGGGCCACCAGGCCGTCGAGCACCAACTCCAGATAGCACCGCAGCACGTCGCCGGGCACGTCGTCGCGCACCCGGTGTGCCTCCGTCTGCCTGCGCAACCGATCGCTGGTCGCCGCCGCCACCTCGGCCGAACGCTCGGCCCACCCGCGGCTGAACTCGGGATCGTTGCGCAGCTTGCGGGCGATCTCCAATCTGGTGGCCAGCCAATCGAACTGGTCGGGCGCGGCGAGCATGTCTCGCATCACCTGAATCAGTCCGGCGCGGGAGGCCACGTCGGCCATCCGCTCGGCGTCCTCGTGGGCGAGGGCGAAAAACAGCGCGTCCTTGTCCCGGAAATGGTGGAAGATCGCGCCGCGCGACATCCCGATCGCCTTCTCCAGCCGGCGCACCGTGGCC
Organism: Mycobacterium sp. NTMscope_MAC_12; assembly: GCF_976985675.1. Lineage (NCBI taxonomy): Bacteria > Bacillati > Actinomycetota > Actinomycetes > Mycobacteriales > Mycobacteriaceae > Mycobacterium > Mycobacterium sp. NTMscope_MAC_12. The sequence goes on along the minus strand of NZ_CDRJYY010000001.1, from coordinate 3,241,311 downwards.
TTGTCGTAGCCGAATTCGGCAAAGCAGCGGCGGGCGCCGTCGAGGATCTGGCGGCGGCGGGCCGCCAGATGGTCCTCGCTGACCTTGGGCACGAGTGGCTGGGCCGGCTCGCGCTAGTCGGACTTCTGGCCCGACTTGAGCATGTTGCGCAGCACGTACTGCAAGATGCCGCCGTTGCGGTAGTAGTCGGCCTCACCCGGGGTGTCGATGCGCACCACCGCGTCGAATTCGACTGCCTTGTCGCCATCTTTGGCGGCCTTGACCTTCACCGTCTTGGGCGTCTTGCCGTTGTTCAGCTCTTCGATGCCGGTGATGTCGAACACCTCGGTGCCATCCAGGCCCAGGTCCTTGGCCGACTTGCCGTCCGGGAACTGCAACGGGATCACGCCCATGCCGATGAGGTTGGAGCGGTGAATCCGTTCGAACGACTCGGCGATCACCGCGCGCACTCCCAGCAGCCGGGTTCCCTTGGCCGCCCAGTCCCGTGACGACCCTGACCCGTACTCCTTGCCGCCCAGCACCACCAGCGGAATGTCTTGCGCCGCATAGTTTTGCGCCGCGTCGTAGATGAACGCCTGCGGGGCCTTCCCATCTACGGGGTCCTGGGTGAAGTCGCGGGTGTAGCCGCCGGACACGTCGTCGAGCAACAGGTTGCGCAGCCGGATGTTGGCGAAGGTGCCGCGAATCATCACCTCGTGGTTGCCGCGCCGCGAGCCGAAGGAGTTGTAGTCCTTGCGCTCCACGCCGTGCTCGTCGAGATACTGCGCCGCCGGGGTGCCCGGCTTGATGCTGCTGGCGGGGGAGATGTGGTCGGTGGTCACCGAATCACCGAGCAGCGCCAGCACCCGCGCGCCGGTGATGTCGGCGACCGGCTCGGGCTCGGCGGGCATCCCGTCGAAGTACGGGGGCTTGCGCACGTACGTCGAATCCGAGTTCCACTCAAAGGTGTTGCCGCTCGGCGTGGGCAGGTTGCGCCAGCGCTCGTCGCCCTTGAAGACGTCGGCGTAGTTTTTGGTGAACATCTCCTGGTTGATCGCCGAGGCGATGGTGTCGGAGACGTCCTTCTGCGACGGCCAGATGTCTTTGAGGAAGACGTCATTGCCGTCCTTGTCCTTGCCGAGCGGCTGCTCGTCGAAGTCGAAGTCCATGGTGCCGGCGAGCGCGTAGGCGATCACCAGCGGCGGCGACGCCAGGTAGTTCATCTTCACGTCGGGGTTGATGCGGCCCTCGAAGTTGCGGTTGCCCGACAGGACGGCGGCCACCGAAAGGTCGTTGTCGTTGATCGCCTTCGAAATGTCCTCGGGCAGCGGGCCGGAGTTACCGATGCACGTGGTGCAGCCGTAGCCGACCAGATAGAAGCCCAGCTTCTCCAGATACGGCCACAGGCCGGCCTTGTCGTAATAGTCGTGGACCACCTGGGAGCCCGGGGCCATGGTGGTTTTCACCCATGGCTTCGAGACCAAGCCCTTTTCGACGGCGTTGCGCGCCAGCAGCGCCGCGCCCAGCATCACCTCGGGGTTGGAGGTGTTGGTGCACGACGTGACGGCGGCGATCACCACCGCGCCGTGGTCGAGCACGAACTCGCCGAGTTCGTCGGACTTCACCGTCACCGGGCTGCTCACGCGGCCCTTGGAGTGCGCGGCGGCCGACTGCACCTTGTGGTCGTCGGCGTGGCCGTTGGTCGCCTGCCCCGGGTCACTGGCCGGGAACGACTCATCGACGACCTCGTCGAGCTTGGAGTATTCCTTCTTGTCGGGGTCGTCACCGACGTAGTCGCAAATCTGCTCGCGGAACGTGGATTTCGCGTCGGACAGCGCGATCCGGTCCTGCGGACGCTTGGGGCCGGCGATGGACGGCACCACGTCGGACAGGTCGAGTTCGATGTATTCGGAGTACTCGGGCTCGTGCTTCGGGTTGTGCCACATGCCCTGTTCCTTGGCGTAGGCCTCGACCAGCGCCAGCTGCTCGTCGTTGCGGCCGGTGAACTTCAGATAAGAGATCGTCTCCTCATCGACCGGGAAAATGGCTGCGGTGGAACCGAATTCGGGGCTCATGTTGCCCAGGGTCGCGCGGTTGGCCAGCGGCACCTCGGCCACGCCCTCGCCGTAGAACTCGACGAACTTGCCGACCACTCCGTGCTTGCGCAGCATCTCGGTCACGGTCAGCACGACGTCGGTCGCCGTCACGCCGGGCTGGATCTCGCCGGTCAGCTTGAAGCCGACCACGCGGGGGATCAGCATCGACACCGGCTGACCGAGCATCGCGGCCTCGGCCTCGATGCCTCCCACGCCCCAGCCGAGCACGCCGAGGCCGTTGACCATCGTGGTGTGCGAGTCGGTCCCCACGCAGGTGTCGGGGTAGGCCACGCCGTCGCGTTCCATCACGACGCTGGCCAGGTATTCGATGTTGACCTGATGCACGATGCCGGTGCCCGGGGGCACCACCTTGAAGTCCTGGAATGCGCCTTGCCCCCAGCGCAGGAACTGGTAGCGCTCCCCGTTGCGCTCGTACTCGATCTCGACGTTGCGCTCGAACGCGTTGGCCGTGCCGAACAGGTCGGCGATCACGGAGTGGTCGATCACCAGGTCGGCCGGCGCGAGCGGGTTGACCTTTTCCGGGTTGCCGCCGAGCTCGCCGATGGCCTCGCGCATGGTGGCCAGGTCGACGATGCACGGCACGCCGGTGAAGTCCTGCATCACGACGCGGGCCGGGGTGTACTGGATCTCAATGCTGGGCTCCGCCTTGGGATCCCAGTTCGCGATGGCCTCGATGTGGTCTTTGGTGATGTTGCTGCCGTCCTCGTTGCGCAGCAGGTTCTCGGCCAGCACTTTGAGGCTGTAGGGGAGCTTCTCGGTATTGGGGACGGCGTCGAGGCGATAGATCTGGTAACTCTTGTCGCCGACCTCGAGGGTGTTGCGGGCTCCGAACGAGTTCACAGAATCAGTCACTTCAACTCCCAAGGATTTAGTTCTCCCGCCGACGGGCTGGTGTCGGCGGATCGTCCAAAACGATCATGCAACTTTAACAGTACGCTTGTCCTGCATTACGACGGCAGTCCTGATTGCAGTCTTATCGCGGTGGCCACCGGTTTAAACCTCCGCGAACGCGCCAATCTCGTCGAGTTGGATCGCGGGGCGGCGCCGCCGGGCGCGAAGCGGCACCCTCGCGTCGCGTACGGTGCCTCTAGCACTACGGCAGGAGGCGCAGATGACCGGGCAAGACTCTCTCGGACCGCTGCCGCAAACGGTTCCGGTCCTCCCGACCTATATTCCGGTGGACGTCGACATGACGATGGTCAAGGCCCAGGTCGCCGCCACCGGGGTCAGCGCGCCGCCGGCGGCCATGCCCGGACTCCTCGAGGTGGTCAACCAGGCGCACGCCGAGGGCATCAACCTCAAGATCGTGCTGCTCGACCACAACCCCCCGAACGACACCCCGCTGCGCGACATCTCGACGGTGGTCGGCGCCGACTACCACGACGCCACCGTCCTGACGCTGAGCCCGAGTTACGTCGGCAGCTACAGCACGCAGTTCCCGCGCGTCACCCTGGAGGCCGGCGAGGACATCGCCAAGACGGGCAACCCGGTGGTCTCGGCGCAGCATTTCCTGCACGAGCTGGACACGCCCGAGTTTCCCTGGACCGGCCTGACGATCTTCCTGCTGATCGCGGTCTTCGCCGCCGCCGTCGGCACCCGCTTGCTGCAGGTGCGCAGCACGCGCTCAGCAACCTCGGACGACACCGCGACCGCTGAGGACGTCGAGGCCAATACCGGGTCCTGACGACTCGCGGCTAATTCGGCAAACGGGGCAGGTCACCGTTCGGTCACATTAAACGCACGTAGAGAGTGCGATTTCGGTGGAGCGTTTGCGCGCCCACCCATGTGACGTACGGTGCAAATGATGCTGGTGTTGTCTTTGGCGCCTTACGAGAATGCTGTGGCCGGCGCCGCCCGTCGCGTCGAGCCGTAGGAGACCTGAGTCGAATGAGACGCACACGCTGGGGGTCTTCCGCGCGACCGGCCGCAAGGCTGATGCGGCCTCTCGTTCCATCGGTGCTGAGCGTGGCCTTCTTGGTGTGCACCCCGGGACTGGCGCAGGCCGATCCCACCGCCGACAACCTGGCCTCGCTGATCGCGAACGTCGCCAAGGCCAACCAGCGCCTGCAGAACCTGAGTGCCGAAATCCAGACCGAGCAGGAAAGCGTCAACAAGGCCCTGGTCGACGTGGAGACCGCGCGGGACAATGCGGCCACCGCCCAACACGATCTGGAGAGCAGCCAGCAGGCGGTCAAGGACGCCAACGCGGCGATCGCCGGGGCGCAGCAGCGCTTCAACACCTTCGCCGCGGCCACCTATATGAATGGACCGTCGAGCAGCTACCTGACCGCCAGCAGCCCCGACGACATCATCGCCACCGAAGCCGCCGCCAAGAACCTGACCGCCAGTTCGCAGACCGTGATGGCCAAGCTGCAGCAGGCCCGCACCGAGCAGCTGAACAAGGAATCGGCGGCGCGGCTGGCCAAGCAGAACGCCGACAAAGCCGCCGCCGACGCCAAGTCCAGCCAGGATGCCGCCGTCGCGGCGCTGACCAACTCCAGGCAGAAGTTCGACGAGCAGCGCGAGGACATGATGCGGCTGGCCGCCGAGCGGAACCAGGCGCAGGCCAAGCTCGAGGCGGCCAAGCGCGAGGCCGCCGCCCGGCAAGGGTCGACCGGCCCGGGCGCGTCGGGCGATCGGTGGGAGACGGGAACGCCCGGCGCGGCGGCGCCGTCGGGCGGGGCCCGCAAGTGGGACGGCGCCTGGGACCCCACGTTGCCGATGGTCCCGAGCGCCAACATCCCCGGCGACCCGATCGCGGTGATCAACCAGGTGCTGGGCATCTCGGCCACCTCGACACAGGTCACCGCCGGCCTCGGCCGCAATTTCCTGCAGCAGATGGGCATCCTCAAGCCCGACGACACCGGCATCACCAACGCGACGCCGGGCGGGGTCGGGGGGCGGATCCCCCGGGTCTACGGGCGGCAGGCGACCGAGTACGTGATCCGGCGCGGCATGTCGCAGATCGGTGTGCCCTACTCCTGGGGTGGCGGCAACGCGGCCGGCCCGAGCAAGGGAATCGACTCCGGCGCCGGCATCACCGGCTTCGACTGTTCGGGTCTGGTTCTGTATTCGTTCGCCGGGGTGGGCATCAAGCTGCCGCACTACTCGGGCTCGCAGTACAACCTGGGCCGCAAGATCCCGTCCTCGCAGATGCGCCGCGGCGACGTCATCTTCTACGGCCCGGGCGGCAGCCAGCACGTGACGATCTACCTCGGCGACGGCCAGATGCTCGAGGCTCCCGACATCGGGTTGAAGGTTCGCGTCGCTCCGGTCCGCACCAGCGGCATGACCCCCTACGTGGTCCGCTACATCGAATGGTGATCGAGTGAGAACTGAACGGGAAGTCATGCGCCGCAAGCGGTTTCGTCTCATCAACTTCGCCTGGATCACCGCCGCGGTGACCGGGCTGTTGCTTTCTGTGGCCGCCCCGGCCCCGCTGGCCACGGCCGACCCCGGCGCGTGGGATCCCACCCTGCCGGCCCAGATCAGCGCCGGCGCCCCGGGCGATCCGCTCGCCGTCGCCAACGCCTCGCTGCAGGCCACCGCCCAGGCCACCCAGACCACGTTCAACTTGGGCAAGCAGTTCCTTGGCGGGCTCGGGATCAACATCGGCGGCGATCCCCCTCCCAGCGCGGCGACCCCGTCGAACCCCGGCGGCAAGATCCCGCGCGTCTACGGCCGGCAGGCGATCGAGTACGTGATCAAGCGCATGGGGTCACAGATGGGCGTGCCCTACTCGTGGGGCGGCGGCTCGCTGGACGGCCCCAGCAAGGGCGTCGGCGACGGCGCCAACATCACCGGCTTCGACTGCTCGGGGCTGATGCGCTACGGCTTCGCCGGCGTCGGGGTGCTGATCCCGCGGTTCTCCGGTGACCAGTACAACGCCGGGCGCCACATCCCGCCGGATCAGGCCCGGCGCGGCGACCTGATCTTCTACGGCCCGAACGGCGGCCAGCACGTGACCATGTACCTGGGCAACGGCCAGATGCTGGAGGCCTCCGGCAGCGCCGGAAAGGTGACGGTCAGCCCCGTTCGTAAGCCCGGTATGACGCCGTTTTTGACCAGGATCATCGAGTACTGATCGCAGGCCGGCGAACCCGCGCCGTCGACGGAATTCGGCGGGCCTGGAATAGTTGGACGAGGGCACGTCGCTGCCCGGCAGTCGTGTCCGTATGAGCGTGGAGGGTTCTTGATGACAGCAGCAGGTGGGCCGCCGCCAGGCGCCAGTGGTTACTCGGGCCCGGGCGGGCAATCAGGTTCGCCGGCTCACGAAGCGCCGACGGGTGGGGGTAACGGGCTCGCCGCCGAGGTCCAGACCCTGGAGCGGGCCATCTTCGAGGTCAAGCGCATCATCGTCGGCCAGGACCAGCTGGTGGAGCGGATGCTGGTCGGGCTGTTGTCCAAGGGCCACGTGCTGCTCGAGGGCGTGCCCGGCGTGGCCAAGACGCTGGCCGTCGAGACGTTCGCCAAGGTGGTCGGCGGGACGTTCGCGCGCATCCAGTTCACGCCCGACCTGGTGCCCACCGACATCATCGGTACCCGCATCTACCGTCAGGGCAAGGAGGAGTTCGACACCGAGCTCGGCCCGGTGGTGGTCAACTTCCTGCTCGCCGACGAGATCAACCGCGCGCCCGCCAAGGTGCAGTCGGCGCTGCTGGAGGTCATGCAGGAACGCCACGTGTCCATCGGCGGCAAGACCTTCTCGCTGCCCACCCCGTTCCTGGTGATGGCCACCCAGAACCCGATCGAGCACGAGGGCGTGTACCCGCTGCCCGAGGCGCAGCGCGACCGCTTCCTGTTCAAGATCAACGTCGGCTACCCGTCGCCGGAAGAGGAGCGCGAGATCATCTACCGGATGGGCGTGCGGCCGCCGGAGCCCAAGCAGATCCTCAACACCGGGGACCTGCTGCGGCTGCAGGACATCGCGGCCAACGTCTTCGTACACCACGCGCTGGTGGACTACGTGGTGCGCGTGGTGACCGCCACCCGTCATCCCGAACAGCTCGGCATGAACGACGTCAAGACGTGGATCTCTTTCGGTGCGTCCCCGCGCGCCTCGCTGGGCATCATCGCCGCCTCCCGGTCGCTGGCGCTGGTCCGCGGCCGCGACTACGTGATTCCGCAAGATGTCGTCGACGTCATTCCCGACGTCCTGCGGCACCGGCTGGTGCTGACCTATGACGCGCTGGCCGACGAGATCTCGCCGGAGATCGTCATCAACCGGGTGCTGCAGACGGTTGCCCTGCCTCAGGTGAATGCCGTTCCGCAGCAAGGGCATTCGGTGCCCCCGGTGATGCAACCCGCCGGCGCGGCCAGCGGTCGGTGACGGACCCCAAGCGCCCGGCGGTGGTCCATCCGCCGTCGATGCAGCGCGGGCAGATCGATGACCCGAAGCTGTCGGCGGCGCTGCGCACCCTCGAGCTCACCGTCAAGCGCAAGCTCGACGGCGTGCTGCACGGCGATCACCTCGGGCTGATCCCGGGCCCGGGCTCCGAGCCGGGGGAGTCGCGCGAGTATCAGCCCGGCGACGACGTCCGCCGCATGGACTGGGCCGTCACCGCGCGCACCACCCATCCCCACGTTCGGCAGATGATCGCCGACCGCGAGCTGGAAACCTGGTTGGTGGTGGACATGTCGGCCAGCCTGGACTTCGGCACCACCGTGTGCGAGAAGCGGGACCTGGCGGTGGCGGCCGCGGCCGCGATCACCTTCCTCAACAGCGGCGGCGGCAACCGGCTCGGCGCGATCGTCTCGACCGGCGCGAACATCACCCGGGTGCCCGCCCGCTCGGGGCGCCAGCATGAACAGACCCTGTTGCGCACCATCGCCACCACGCCCCGCGCGCCGGTGGGGGTGCGCGGCGACCTGGCGACGGCGATCGACGCGCTGCGCCGCCCGGAACGCCGCCGCGGCATGGCGGTGATCATCAGCGACTTCCTGGGGCCGATCAACTGGATGCGCCCGTTGCGCGCGGTCGCGGCCCGGCACGAGGTGCTGGCCATCGAGGTGCTCGACCCCCGCGACGTCGAACTGCCCGACATCGGCGACGTGGTGCTGCAGGACGCCGAGTCGGGCGTCACCCGCGAGTTCACCATCGACGCCCAGCTGCGCGACGACTTCGCCAAGGCCGCCGCGGCGCACCGCGCCGACGTGGCGCGCACCATCCGCAGCTGCGGCGCTCCGGTCCTGACGCTGCGCACCGACCGCGACTGGATCGCCGACATCGTGCGGTTCGTGGAATCCCGCCGGCGCGGGGCAATGGCGGGGCGGCAGTGACTCGGATATGAGCTTGCCGCTCCTGGGCCCGATGTCGTTGTCGGGCTTCGAACATTCGTGGTTCTTCCTGTTCCTGTTGGTCGTCTTCGGGCTGGCCGCGCTCTACATCCTGATGCAGTTGGCGCGGCAGCGGCGCATGCTGCGGTTCGCCAACATGGAGCTGCTGGAAAGCGTTGCGCCCAAACGGCCGTCGACGTGGCGGCATGTGCCGGCGATCCTGCTCGTCGCGTCGCTGGTGTTGTTCACGATCGCGATGGCGGGCCCGACGAACGACGTCCGCATTCCCCGCAACCGTGCGGTCGTGATGCTGGTGATCGACGTGTCGCAGTCGATGCGCGCCACCGACGTGCAACCCAACCGGATGGCGGCCGCGCAAGAGGCCGCCAAGCAGTTCGCCGACGAGCTGACCCCGGGCATCAACCTGGGGCTGATCGCCTATGCCGGGACCGCGACGGTGCTGGTGTCGCCGACGACCAACCGGGACTCGACCAAGGCTGCGCTGGACAAGCTGCAGTTCGCCGACCGCACCGCCACCGGGGAGGGCATCTTCACCGCGCTGCAGGCCATCGCGACGGTGGGCGCGGTGATCGGCGGCGGCGACAAGCCGCCGCCGGCGCGCATCGTGTTGTTCTCCGACGGCAAGGAGACGATGCCGACCAACCCGGACAACCCGAAGGGTGCCTTCACCGCCGCGCGCACCGCCAAGGACCAGGGCGTGCCGATCTCGACGATCTCGTTCGGCACCCCGTACGGCTTCGTCGAGATCAACGACCAGCGCCAGCCGGTGCCGGTCGACGACGAGACGCTCAAGAAGGTGGCCCAGCTCTCGGGCGGAAACGCCTACAACGCAGCGTCGTTGCAGGAGCTGAAATCCGTCTACGCGACACTGCAGCAGCAGATCGGCTACGAGACGATCAAGGGCGACGCGAGCGTGGGCTGGGTGCGGCTCGGAGCGCTGGTGTTGGCGTTGGCCGCGCTGGCGGCGCTGCTCATCAACCGCAGGCTGCCGACGTAGTTTTCGCCCGCGACCCAAGCCCGCGCCCGCGCTGCAAACCCTCGCCCGTAACGCCACGGCGGAATTCCGCTGGCAGATTCATACGGTCAATGCAATTTCCATGTTTAGGGAGGTTGCAGGTGCCAGGTGCTTATCCGCGTTCGATGCGGCGAGAGTTCTTTGATCGGGTGTGTGCCGGGGAATCATTGCGTGAAGCCGGCCGTCAGGTCGGTGTGTCGATCCAGACCGGATGGAGCTGGTGGCATGACGCTGGATCAATGCAATTACGAAGTGGTACGGGCTCTGATACCGGCCTGGCCGAACCGGGTGATCTGACCCGGCCTGGCGCGCGGGGACATCGGCTCGGTTTCGAAGAACGCCTGGTCATTATGCGGGGTCTGGACAAGGGCCTCACTCAGGTTGAGATCGCCGGTCAGCTCGACCGCAATGCCAGCGTCATCTCCCGTGAGCTCAAGCGCAATCGCAATCTCGACGGGGATTATCACGCTGGTCTGGCCCATGCCCGTGCCGCCCAGAAAGCCAAGCGTCCCAAAGCATTCAAGCTCGAAGACCGCGCGCTATGCGAGGCCATCGAGGACTGGATGGATCAGGGATGGAGTCCAAAACTGATCGCCGATGTCTTGGCGCGCGGTCACCCCGGTGACAGGCTGGCACGGGTGAGCCACGAAACCATCTACCAGTGCCTCTACGTCCAAACTCGTGGTCAACTGCGGGCCGATCTGAGCAAGCGCTTGTCGACGAAACGCACGGCCCGCAAATCCCGGGGCCACACCGAACGGCGGGGGAAATTCCACGATGTGTTCACCATCAGTGACCGGCCCGCCGAGGCCGCCGACCGCGCTGTGCCCGGCCATTGGGAGGGTGACCTGATCGTCGGCCCGAACAGCGCGATCGGCACCCTGGTCGAGCGGTCCACCCGCTTTACGATGCTGTTGCATTTGCCCAGCGATCACACCGCCGAGACGGTGGCCAGCGCGATGATCGAAGCCATGCGCCAGTTACCCGAACACCTTCGGCGATCGATTACCTGGGACCGGGGCAGTGAAATGGCCCGCTGGCGCGACATTCAGCTGCAGCTCAACACCCCGGTCTATTTCTGCAATCCGCACTCGCCCTGGCAACGCGGTACCAACGAAAACACCAACCGCCTCCTGCGGTTCTGGTTCGAGAAGGGCAGCGACCTCAGCGGTCACACTCCGGCTGACCTCAAACGCATCCAAGACACCCTCAACCGACGACCCCGCCCAACCCTTGACCTCGACACCCCCGCCCAACGCCTGGCCGCTCTCCTCGACCAAGCCGCCTAACAAAAATGCATTAGCCACTTGACTTTGAGGCTCGATTCTTCGCCCTGGCGTTACAAGCGGCGGGCTCGGGCGTCGCGCACCCGGCGAATGATGTCGGCGGGATGGTGCTCGGCAATGACGCGGACGACGATCCATCCGTAACGTTCGAGCATCTCGAGCCGGGCGATGTCCTTGGCGTATTGGGAGCGAAGAGACCGGTGGTGGTCGCCGTCATACTCGACGGCGACCTTGATGTCCTCCCACCCCAAGTCCAGATACGCCTCGGCCCAACCCCATTCGTTGCGTACGGCGATCTGCGTCTGCGGCCGCGGGAAGCCGGCATCGATCAGCAACAGACGCAGCCACGTTTCCTTCGGGGACTGGGCACCGCCGTCGACCAGTTCGAGAACCGCCCTGGCGGCCCTCATACCGTGACGGCCGCGGTAGCGGTCCGTGAGCACCTCGACGTCGGCCATCTTCAGCTCAGTCGCTTGCACCAGCGCATCGATCGCGGCGACCGCGGTGCGCTTGGGGTACCGCCTCGCGAGGTCGAGCGCCGTCCGCGCCGGCGTGGTGACGCGCATGTGATTCACGACCGCGATCTCGTCCGGTTCGATGCGTTCCTCCCAGACGTGCACGCCCGAGGCCGGACGTCGATTGGTATCGATGATCTCGGCGGGTCGGGACGGGTCGATCCACCGAGCACCATGCACGGCGGAGGCGGAGAACCCCGCCAGGATGCCCCGTCGGCGCGATCGCAGCCAGCACGCCTTGGCCCGCAGCACCGCCGTCAGTTCGGCATCCTTCGGCAGGTACACATCGCGATGCAGGGCGACGTAACGACTTCGCAGCTCATGCCGCGACATCAGTCGCGCGGCCAGGGCTTCGCTGCCCAGGAACGGGTCGGTCATGACGAGAGTGTGCTGAGTCACACCGACACTGGACCGCGCGTGTAACGCCACGGCGGAATTCGGCTCGATTCTTCGCCCTGGCGTTACGTCCGGTCGGCAAAAGGAGGATGTGGGAAATGGGGGAGGTTTCGGCCAGCGTGAGCCGAAGCGATAGGTTGACGGGGTGACTGACACGGCCACCGAGAACACCACCGAAAGTGCTGCCGACTACGGCAGACCCGCATTCGTAGCCCGCTCCGTCCTGGTTACCGGAGGAAACCGGGGCATCGGTCTGGCGATCGCGCAGCGGCTGGCCGCCGACGGGCACAAGGTGGCAATCACGCACCGCGGATCCGGGGCGCCCGAGGGGTTGTTCGGCGTCGTGTGCGACGTCACCGACAACGAGGCCGTCGACCGCGCGTTCAAGGAGGTCGAGGAGCACCAGGGCCCGGTCGAGGTGCTGGTGTCCAATGCCGGCATATCCAAGGATGCATTCCTCATCCGGATGACCGAGGAGCGGTTCGAGGAGGTCATCAACGCCAACCTCACGGGGGCGTTCCGGGTGACCCAGCGCGCCGCGCGCAGCATGCAGAAAAAGCGGTTCGGCCGCATCATCTTCATCGGCTCGGTCTCCGGCAGCTGGGGCATCGGCAACCAGTCCAACTACGCCGCCGCCAAGGCCGGCCTGATCGGCATGGCCCGCTCGATCTCCCGGGAGCTGTCCAAGGCCAACGTGACCGCGAATGTGGTGGCGCCGGGCTACATCGACACCGAGATGACCCGCGCCTTGGACGAGCGCATCCAGGAGGGTGCGCTGGACTTCATCCCGGCCAAGCGGGTCGGCACCGCCGCCGAGGTCGCCGGGGTGGTCAGCTTCCTGGCGTCCGAGGACGCCAGCTACATCGCCGGCGCGGTCATCCCGGTCGACGGTGGCATGGGCATGGGCCACTGAGTTCAACGACGGCACAACGACTTTAAGGACGGACATGGCTGGACTGCTCGACGGCAAAAGGATTCTGATCTCGGGGATCATCACCGACTCGTCGATTGCGTTTCACATCGCCAAGGCGGCCCAGGAGGCCGGGGCGCAGTTGGTGCTGACCGGTTTCGACCGGTTGCGCCTCATTCAGCGCATCGCCGACCGGCTGCCGGAGAAGGCGCCGCTGATCGAGCTCGACGTGCAGAACGAGGAGCACCTGAACTCCCTCGCCGAGCGGGTGACCGCCGAGATCGGCGAGGGCAACAAGCTCGACGGCGTGGTGCACTCGATCGGCTTCATGCCGCAGACGGGAATGGGCGTCAACCCGTTCTTCGACGCGCCCTACGAGGACGTCTCGAAAGGCATTCACATCTCGGCGTATTCGTACGCCTCGCTGGCCAAGGCGGCCCTGCCCATCATGAACCCGGGTGGTTCCATCGTCGGCATGGACTTCGACCCGAGCCGCGCGATGCCCGCCTACAACTGGATGACGGTCGCCAAGAGCGCGCTGGAATCGGTGAACCGGTTTGTCGCGCGTGAGGCGGGCAAGTTCGGCGTGCGCTCCAATCTCGTTGCCGCGGGCCCGATCCGGACCCTGGCCATGAGCGCGATCGTCGGTGGCGCGCTCGGCGAGGAGGCCGGCGCGCAGATGCAGCTGCTCGAGGAGGGCTGGGACCAGCGCGCCCCGATCGGCTGGAACATGAAGGACCCGACGCCGGTCGCCAAGACGGTGTGCGCGCTGCTGTCGGACTGGCTGCCGGCGACGACGGGGACGATCATCTACGCCGACGGTGGCGCAAGCACCCAATTGCTTTAAAGCCTAATGGAATTCGACGCCGTCCTGCTGCTGTCCTTCGGTGGGCCGGAGGGTCCCGAGCAGGTTCGGCCGTTCTTGGAGAACGTCACCCGGGGCCGAAACGTGCCGCCGGAACGGCTCGACGACGTCGCCGAGCACTACCTGCATTTCGGCGGGGTGTCGCCGATCAATCGGATCAACCTGGCGCTGATCGAGCAGTTGCGCGCCGAACTGGCCAACCGCGGCCTGGACGTGCCGGTCTATTTCGGCAACCGCAACTGGGAGCCCTACGTCGAGGACACCGTCGTGAGCATGCGCGACAACGGGATTCGCCGGGCGGCGGTGTTCACCACGTCGGCGTGGAGCGGCTATTCCAGCTGCACCCAATACGTCGAGGACATCGCCCGCGCGCGGCGGGCCGCCGGGCCGGGCGCGCCCGAATTGGTCAAGCTGCGCCCGTATTTCGACCATCCGCTGTTCGTCGAGATGTTCGCCGGGGCGATCGGCGCCGCGGCCAAAAAGGCTCCCGGCGCGCGGCTGGTGTTCACCGCGCATTCGATCCCGGTCGCCGCCGACGAGCGGCTGGGCCCGCGACTGTACAGCCGCCAAGTCGACTACGCCGCAAGGCTTGTGGCGACCGCCGCCGGATACGCCGACTACGACCTGGTGTGGCAGTCGCGGTCGGGGCCGCCCCAGGTTCCGTGGCTTGAGCCCGACGTCGCCGATCACCTGGCGAACCTGGCCCAGGCGGGCACCACGGCCGTCCTCGTGTGCCCGATCGGGTTTGTGGCCGACCACATCGAAGTGGTGTGGGACCTCGACCACGAGTTGGCGTTGCAGGCCGAGGCGGCGGGGATGACCATGGTGCGGGCGTCAACGCCCAACGCGCACCCGCGTTTTGCGCAAATGGTCGTCGACCTGATCGACGAATTGCGTTACGGCCGGGCGCCGGAACGGGTGACTGGTCCCGATCCGGTACCCGGGTGCCTCGCGAGCGTCGACGGCGCGCCATGCGGGCCGCCGCACTGCGCGGCCCGCTATCAGAACTAGTCGGCCCAGGCCGAGTGCAGGATCGCGGTCACGGCGGCCATCCGCGCCGAGCGCACCACGGCGGTCAGCGGTCGCAGCGCGTCGCTGGCGATGCGGGCCTCCGAAGACGATTGCGTGCCGAGCGGTTCGAGGCCGGCCGCGATGGGCGCGGCGAAACGGTCCGGTGAGTCGGACCGGCTCAACCCCGAGCTGACCGCGATGATGGCGTCGACATGCGCGGCGTTTTCCAGCACCCGCAACGCGCGTGAGGGTGCGTGATCCGGAATGCGGTGTTGCCGTGCCGATTCCAGCAATTGCTCGACCAGTCCCCGCGGATCGTCGACGTCGGCCGCGGCCGATCCCAGCCCGATGGTGCCCAGCGCGTCGGCGGCCGAGCGCACGGCGGACCGCAGCGTGTACTCGGCGTCGCCGAGTTCGTAGTGGTCGAGTATCGGCGCGCCGGGTAGCGAGTACACCGTCCACGTCAGCGCGCACAGTTCCGCCAGGCCCGTCTCGTAGTCGTCGGGCGCGTCGTCGTCGTCCTGATAGGAGAATTCGGGGACCAGGCCGATGGCAGTCGCGGGGTTGCGGGGATTGGCGATGATGATCGCCTCACCGGCGGCCAGCGCGTCGCGCTCGAACTGCGTCCCCGGGGTCAGACCGCGCACATCGCCCGGTACCGGCAAAACCACGTTGATCGTCCCGCGCATCGGCGGAGGCAGCCCCGGCGTCGACGTCGGGCGACCCACCGCGGCGCGCAGAGTCTGCAGCAGCGTGACCGTCCCGGCGTCGTTCACATCGGGCCATGGCAGCCCGGTATGACCCGCCGCGACGGCATCATACGCGGTCACCGATTGCTTTGGCGCCCAAACGGATAACGCGTCCAGGACGTCGTCGGGCGCGGCCTTTCCCGCGAGCCAGGCATTGGCCCACAGGGACAGCGAAACACTGGGACACCACACCAGACGCAGTGTAGTTGTTTTGCCCCGCAAAGGCCGATCACGCGTATCCTTGCCGCATGCACGCCGCGCTGCTTTGGCTAATATTCGCGCTGGTGCTGGCCGGTGCGGAGGCGCTCACCGGTCATATGTTTTTGGTGATGCTCGGTGGCGGCGCGCTGGCCGCGGCGCTCACCAGTTGGTTGCTGGATTCTCCGGTGTGGGTGGACGGCGCGGTGTTCCTGGTCGTCTCGGTGCTGCTGCTGGTGCTGGTTCGCCCGCCGCTGCGGCGACGGCTGACACCGTCGAACGTGCCGCGCTTGGGAATCGAGGCGCTGGAGGGCAAAACCGCGCTGGTGCTCGAGCGCGTGGCCCGGGACAACGGCCAGGTGAAGCTCGACGGCCAGGTGTGGACCGCGCGTCCGCTCGACGAGAACGACGTCTACGAACCGGGCGAGCCGGTCACCGTGATGCAGATCGACGGCGCCACCGCGGTGGTCTTCAGGGCCGGCCTGTAGGGCCGCGAGAACGGCTGCGAAAGAAGGGAACTCCCATGCAGGGTGCGGTTGCTGGTCTGGTGCTGCTGGCGGTGCTGGTGATTTTCGCCATCGTCGTGGTGGCCAAGTCGGTGGCGCTGATACCGCAGGCCGAGGCGGCGGTGATCGAGCGGCTGGGCCGCTACAGCCGTACCGTCAGCGGGCAACTGACGTTGTTGGTGCCGTTCATCGACCGCATCCGGGCCCGGGTGGACCTGCGTGAGCGGGTGGTGTCGTTCCCGCCGCAGCCGGTGATCACCGAGGACAACCTGACCCTCAACATCGACACCGTCGTCTACTTCCAGGTCACGGTTCCCCAGGCGGCCGTCTACGAGATCAGCAACTACATCGTCGGCGTCGAGCAGCTCACCACCACCACGCTGCGCAACGTGGTCGGCGGCATGACGCTGGAGCAGACGCTGACGTCGCGCGACCAGATCAACGGGCAGCTGCGCGGCGTGCTCGACGAGGCCACCAACCGCTGGGGGCTGCGGGTCGCCCGGGTCGAGTTGCGCAGCATCGACCCGCCGCCGTCGATCCAGGCGTCGATGGAAAAGCAGATGAAGGCCGACCGCGAGAAGCGGGCGATGATCCTGACCGCCGAAGGCATGCGCGAGGCGGCGATCAAGGAGGCCGAGGGTCAGAAGCAGGCGCAGATCCTGGCCGCCGAGGGCGCCAAGCAGGCGGCGATCCTGGGCGCCGAGGCGGAGCGGCAGTCCCGGATGCTGCGCGCCCAGGGGGAGCGCGCCGCGGCCTACCTGCAGGCGCAGGGGCAGGCCAAGGCCATCGAGAAGACCTTCGCCGCGATCAAGGCGGGCCGCCCCACCCCGGAGATGCTCGCCTACCAGTACCTGCAGACGCTGCCGGAGATGGCCCGCGGCGACGCCAACAAGGTGTGGGTGGTGCCCAGCGACTTCAACGCGGCGTTGCAGGGATTCACCAAACTCCTGGGAACCCCGGGCCAGGACGGGGTGTTCCGCTTCGAGCCCTCGCCCGTCGAGGACGCGCCCAAACACAGCGCCGACGACGACGCCGACGTCGCGGACTGGTTCTCCACCGAAACCGACCCCGCGATCGCGCAGGCGGTGGCCAAGGCGGAGGCGATCGCCCGTCAGCCGGCGGAAGGCCCCGGCGAGCTGACTCAATAGGATTGCCACATGAGTGCGTTGACTTCACCGAAGACCTACGCGGCGCTCGCCGCGTTCCACGCCGTCGACGCGGTGGCGTGCGGCCTGCAGGTGGCTCCCATCAGGAAGACCCTCGACGACGTGGGCGTCCCGGAGAACATCCGGCCCGTGCTGCCGGTGGTCAAGGCCGCCGCCGCCGTCGGCCTGCTGTCGGTCACCCGTTTCCCCGTTCTGGCGAGGTTGACGACGGCGATGCTGACGCTGTACTTCGTGTTGGCGGTCGGCGCGCACGTCCGAGTGCGCGACAAGGTCGTCAACGGCCTTCCGGCGGCGCTGTTTTTGGCCTTGTTCGCGGCGATGACGGTCAAGGGCCCGGACCGCGGTTAGTCCAGCGTCAACTCGACCAGCGGCAGCGGGGTGTTCGTGTCGGTGATCGGCGCACCGAGCGTGTCCTCGAGCACCGGGCGCATCCGCTCCCACGTTTTGGGGTGGCGGGTTCGGTAGTCGGCCAGCGTGCGGTCGGCCTCTTGTTGGTCGAGGACGCGCGCGGCGGCGGGCCTGGGCCCGTGGCTGCCGGCGTACACCCGCACCCGCGGGTTGGCCGCAATGTTGCGGAACCACTGGGCTTTTCGGCCAAATCCGGAGGCCACGACGTAGGTGCCGGGGGACGGATGGTCGATGACCTCCAGCACCGCGTAGCGCGGCGCTCCGGATTTGCGGCCGATGTGTTCGAGCAACAGGATGCGCGAGCCGAACAGCGCGCCCGCCCGGGCCTTGTAGATCCAGATCGGTGCGCGCATCAGGTGGCGCGACCGCAGCAGCCGTGCGGCGAGCTTGGCGGGGAGCGGAGACGATTGATCGCGTGGCACGCTCCCCATCCTGCACTCAGGGGCGCGGCGGCTGCGCCGGGGACGGGGGTGGCGGGGGCGGCGCCGGGAAACCCTCGTGTGGCGGTCCCGGCGGGGCGGCGTGCGGCGGCCCCGGCGGGCCCGGCGGGCCGGGCGGCGGCGCGAATCCAGCACCGGCCATCGGCGGCGCGTGGAACAGCATCGGCGGCGGCCCGGGGGGAGGCGGCGGCCCGGGCGGGCCGACGCTGACGATCCAGGCGAAGGCGATGGCCGCGATCGTGCCGAACGCGCCCACCAGCGCGCCCGCCACCCCGGCGCCGATCACCACGCCGGTGGAGTGACGGCGTCGCTCGTGCGGTCGCTGGGCGGGAGGCGGCTGTGGCGGATTGGGGGGCGGGGTCTCGATGTCGTCGTTCGTGGTCATGCCACGGACGCTAGGAGCCGGATCTGAAGTGGGCCTGAAGAACCGGCGCCCAGGAGTCCCATTTGCCCCTGCCGTCACCAGCGGAAGGACGTGGTGTTGTGCCCACCTCTGCGCGACAACGCGAGACCGAGATTGTCGCTCGGAGGTGGGCAACAAACACATCGCCGGCCTGCGGTGACGAAACGAGGCTGCCTTGACGGAAGCGACCAGGCCCGCGCCTTCAGGTTGGTTTCAGCACCGGCGCCGACAATGGTGATCATGACCGATTGCCTCCGCCCGGCCGCCGGTCACGGCGGCCACTTCAGCGTCGGCACGCCGCGGGTGCTGGTCGTCGAAGACTCCGAGACCATCCGGGAGATGGTCAGCGAGGCGCTCACCGAGGTCGGCTACCACACCGACGCCCGCTGCGACGGCGACGGCCTCGAAGAGATTCTCGACGGCATGCGCCCCGACCTGGTGGTGCTCGACGTGATGCTGCCCGGCCGCGACGGGTTCGCGCTCATCGACGTCATCCGCGAATGGGGCGACGTCGGGATCGTCATGATCACCGCTCGCGACGGGCTGCCGGACCGGCTGCGCGGCCTCGACGGCGGGGCCGACGACTACGTCATCAAGCCGTTCGAGTTGGCCGAGCTGGTCTCGCGGGTCGGCGCGGTGCTGCGCCGGCGCGGGCGCCTGCCGCAGGTGGTTCAGGTCGGCGACGTGACGCTGGACCTCGGCGCCGGAGTCGCCGCGCGCGACGGCCACCGGCTCGACCTGACCGCCACCGAGCTGCGCGTGCTGGCCTATCTCGTGGAGCAGCGGGGCCGCATCGTCAGCGCCGGCCAGATCCTGAACGGGGTGTGGGGCTATGACGCCTACGACCCCAACCTGGTGCAGGTGCACGTCAGCGGGTTGCGGCGCAAGCTCGAGGCGCACGGGCCGCGGATCCTGCACACCGTTCGCGGCATCGGCTACCGCCTGCAACCCGAGCGGTCATGACGGGCGCATCGACGACGCCGACTCCGTCGCTGCAACGGCGAGTGACGCTCGTGGTGCTGGCGCTGCTGGCGGTCCTGCTGGTGGTGCTCGGGGTGACCATCGACGTCACGATGGGCGTCCTCACCCGCCGCAACCTGCACGACCGGCTGCTCGCCGCGACATCGCGCGCCGACGCGCTGAGCGCCGCGCACACCTCACCCGGTCTGATCGCGGCCGAACTCAACGGCGGCGGGATTCGCGCGCTCGTCGTCACCGCCGACGGCGCCGCCTACGGGGACCGCGGGATCGCCCCCGACCTGACCGCCGGGCCGGTCGAGCCACCGCCGCCCGTTCCGCCACCGTATCCGCCGCCCGTTCCGCCTCCGCCATATCCGCGGCCGCCCCCGGCGCCTCCGCTCCCGCCGTATCCGCCTCCGCCCCATGCATTTCCGCCGCCATGGCCCGGCCCTCCGCCGGATGCCACCGCGACGGCCGTGGTGCACCCGTTGCCCGCCGGCTCCCGGGTAATCCTCGTCGCCGACACCACGCAGACGACGCAGGTCACTCACCAGCTGCGTGGGCTGCTGATCGCGGCGGGCCTGGTGACCCTACTGATCGCGGCGCTGTTGCTGATCGCGGTCAGCCGGGCGGCGCTGCGGCCGCTGGATCGGCTCACGGCGCTGGCCAACGCCATCACCACCGGGGACCGCGGCCGTCGCCTGCATCCCGAGCGCACCGATACCGAACTCGGCCGCGCCGCAAGCGCTTTCGACGGGATGCTGGACGCGTTGGAAACGTCCGAGCGCCGGGCCCGGAACGCCGCCGACACCGCACAGCGCGCGGAGACGGCGACCCGGCGATTCCTCGTCGACGCCGCCCACGAGCTGCGCACCCCGATCGCCGGCATCCAGGTTGCCGCCGAACAACTCGCCAACAGCGCCTCCGAACAGCACGACGAGGGCCAGTATCGCCGGGCGACGCTGCTGTTCTCCGACGCGCGCCGCGCCGGCCGGCTCGTGTCCGACATGCTGGACCTGAGCCGCATCGACGCCGGGCTTGCGCTCGAGCGCGATGACGTCGACGTGGCCGCCGTGCTGGATGGCGAAGGCGACCGAGCCGCCATGCTGGCACCGCAGATCACGGTGCGCCGCACCGGATTACCGACGCTGACGCTCCAGGCCGACGCGACCCGCCTGTCGCAGATCGTGTCCAACCTGCTCGACAACGCCCGCCGGTACACGCCGGTCGGCGGCGCCATCACCGTCGACCTGCGCGCCGACGAGGACGCCGCGGAGGTCACCGTCACCGACACCGGCCCGGGCATCCCGGCGGGGGAGCGGGATCGCGTCTTCGAGCGACTGGTGCGCCTCGACGCCGGGCGCGCCCGCGATCACGGCGGTGCCGGGCTGGGGCTGGCGATCGCGCGGGCGCTGGCCCGCGCCCACGGCGGCGAACTGGTGTGCCTGCCCCACGAGGGCGGCGCTCAATTCCGGCTCAGCCTGCCGATCAACGCCCGGCGCTCGGGATAGCTGGTCAGGGCTTGTCGATGCCGGGAGCAAATCGTCCCGCACGGACGGTCATGATTGCTCCTTCACATCTGCGGTCATGGCCACCAGCACGCGCTTGAACCGTTCGACCAGCGTTTCGATTTTGTCCGCGGTGAACACGTCGGTATCGAATTCGACGCGAAGACCCAGTTCGTGGCCTGGCGCGACTTGCACCGAAAGCGGGTAGTGGTTGTATTCGCGGTTCGTAAAGCCATTGATCTTCAACTCGGCGACGGCCGACAGCGCGGCGGTGTCGATCGGATAGTTCTCGTACACGAACATCGTGTCGAACAACTGGTCGTGTCCCGTTATGCGGTGTATTTCGCTAAGGGCCAGGTGCTGGTGGTCAAGGGTCTTGGTGTAGGCGCTTTGCAGCTGCTCGAGCAGGTTGGCGGTGGTCGTCTCCGCGCCGATGGTCGCCCGGACCGGGACCGTGTTGATCAACAGACCGACCATCGATTCCGCGCCGGCCAGGTCGGTCGGCCGCCCGGACACCGCGGTGCCGAACACCACGTCGTGCTGGCCGGTCAGCCACGTCAGCAGCAGCGCCCACGCGGCCTGCAAGACGGTGCTGACCGTGGTGTGGAACGAGCGCGCCAGCTCGCCCAACGCCTTCGTGGTCTCCGCGGACACTTGGAACGACTCCGCACCGCGCGCACCGAGCGCTGGGCGCCCCGGGGGTCCCACCAGGCTGGGAGCGCCGAACCCGTCGAGAACCTCACGCCATGCTGTCTGAGCCGCGCCACGATCCTGTTCGGACAGCCAGGTGACGAAGCTGCGATACGACGGGGCGGCGGGCAACCGCACGCCGTAATAGCCGGCGAAGATTTCCTGCAGCAGGATCGGCTTCGACCAACCGTCGAGCACGATGTGGTGGTTGGTGAGCACGAACCTATACAGATCGTCTGCGGTGCGGATCAAGGCAGCCCGGAAGGGTGGCTGGCCGGCCAGATCGCAGACCGCGATGCGTTCGGCGGTACACAGCTGCTGGACCTGTTCCTCGACATCGGTACCTGCCGAGCTCAGCTCGACGTACTGCCAGGCCAGCTCCGGATCGGCGGGCAGGACCTGCACCGGTTCGCCGAAGTCTTCGCGGAAACCGGCCACCAGGTTCGGGTGGCGGGCGACGACGGCCTGCACCGCCTCGCGCAAGCGCTGCGGATCAAGGGCACCACTGACGGTGATATCGAGCTGCACCGCATACAAGACGTCACTGCCCTGCTCGCTGCCGGCGTAGTACAGCAGGCCCTGCTGCAGCGGGGTTAGCGGCAACACATCGCCGATCCGGTACCGCTGCGCCAGCTTGTCGATGTCCCGCTGGGTGAGACGGGCTGGCGCGATGTCGGACGGGGTCAAGCCGCTCCCACCGCCGCGCACGTGCGCGCAGATGCCGGCCAGCGCGTCGAACCACAGCTCGGCGAGCCGGCTGACCTGCTTGTCATGCAGCGCCGAACGCGCCCAGGTCCAGTTGGCCTGCAGCTGCGGGCCGGCCTCGGTGTCCATCGTGAAGGCGTTGAGCTCCACGGTGTGCGCCAGCGGCATCTCCACTGCGCCCACGGCGCCGCCCAGCGAGAAACTGTTCTCGCTGAGCCGCCATAGCTCACTGGAGAGCTCGGCCGCACCACCCAGGCGACCCAGGTAGTTGAAGCCGATCACGGGGTCGGACCCACCCAGATCGACCTCGGGGGTGAGGTAGCGCAGCAGGCCGTAGGTCACGCCGTCGGGCAGGGCGCGCAGCTGCTCCTTGGCGTCCTTGATCGCAGCGCCCAGTGCATCCTCACCGGCTATCACCTGTCCCCAGGACAGGCCGCCGACCGGACCCCCGAAGTTCAGGGCCACCGGGTACTTGGCGGTGAACCAGCCCACCGCCCGCGACAAGTCGACGTGCGGGGCGAGCTCCTCCTGGCGGCCGTGGACCTCCACCTCGATGCCGATCGGGGCGGTGACGCTCAAGAATTGGGTCCACGCCAGCCCGAACGCGATCAGCAGGATGTCCTGAACCCCGGCATGAAACGCCGCCGGGGCCTCACCGAGCAGCAGGCGCGTCGTCTCGACATCCAGCGACACCGACAGTTGGCCGGCGCTGACGTAGGTGTCCTCCGCCTGTACCGGCGGCAGCGCGGCCGGGATCGCCGCCACCTGACGCCACGCCTCGGCCTGGGCCATCACGTCCGCGCTCTGCGCGTACTCAGCCAACAGCGACGACCACCGGGCAAACGACGTCCCGGTTGCCGGCAGCGCCACCGGCTGGCCACTGCGGTGCTGGGCCCACGCAATGTTGATGTCTTCCAACAGGATTCGCCACGACACGCCATCGACGGCCAGGTGGTGAATGATCAGCGCCAACTGATTGGTCGACTCGGCCCACACCGCGCGCAGCAATGCGCCGGTCTCCGGGTGCAGGCGTGACCGGGCCGCCACCAACGCCTCAGCCGACAGCGCGTCGACGGTGTCCACGCAGCCCCCGGCATCTACCGTCCCGGCTTCGGGCACCCACAACGACCAACCGCCGGCGCCGTCGTCGTCGACGCGCAGCCGCAACGTCGCATGGTGGTCCAGCAACGCCTGCAGGACCACCGTCGCGTCGGCCTGTGCGACACCCGCGGGAGCTTGCAACACCATCGTCTGGTTGAACTGTTCGACCGGACCCTCGACGCTGTGCAGCCAGCGCATGATCGGGGTGGCGACCACCGACCCGATGCCCTCGTCGACGACGCCGCCCTCGCCGTCGGCCACCACCGTGGCGACCTGCGCGAGCCGCGCCGCCGTCTGTTCGACGAAAACGTCACGCGGACGGCACATTACGCCGGCCGCGCGGGCACGCGCCACGACTTGCATCGACAGGATGCTGTCGCCGCCCAGATCGAAGAACGAGTCATCGACACCGACCCGTTGCACACCCAACACCTGGGCATAAATGCCGGCCAGGATTTCCTCGACCGCGCTGGATGGAGCCCGGTAACGGTCGACATCGGAGTATTCGGGTGCCGGCAGGGCGCCGACATCGAGTTTGCCGTTGACCGTCAAGGGCAGCGCCTCGAGCACGACGATCGCGGTCGGCACCATGTAGGTCGGCAACCGTTCACCCAATTGGCTACGGATCTCAGCCGGGTCGGCGGCCCCGGTGATGTAGCCCACCAGCCGCTTGTCGCCGGGGCGGTCCTCGCGCGCGATCACCGCCACATGACCGACCCCGTCCAAACCGGCGAGGGCCGCCCGGATCTCACCAAGCTCGATGCGGTACCCGCGGATCTTGACCTGCTCATCGGCGCGACCGATGTAACGCAGTTGACCATCGGCACCCCAGGACACCAGATCCCCGGTGCGATACATGCGGGCCCCCGGCGCCCCGAACGGGCACGCCACAAACCGCGTCGAGCTCAACCCCGGCCTGCCCACATACCCGGCGGCCAACCCGGCACCGGCCACGTACAGCTCGCCGACCACCCCGGCGGGGACCGGACGCATCCACCCGTCGAGTACGAAGAAGGCAAGGTGGGTCAACGGCAGGCCGATGGGGCTGGCATTGCTGTCGACGTCGCCGTCGACGATCTCGCGGAACGAGGCGTGCACGGTCGTCTCGGTGATGCCATACAGATTGATCAGACGCGGCAGTCCGGGATGATGGTTCAGCCACGTCTGCAGACGCTGGGGTTCGAGCGCCTCGCCACCGAACACCACCGCCTGCAACTTCAGCTGTTGACCCAGCTCCGGGGCGAGCCCATCAGCGGTCTGCAGCGCATAAAACGCGGACGGCGTCTGGCTCAACACGTTGACCTGTTCACGAACCAGCAAGGCGTGCAACTCTTCTGGCGAACGCACTACCGAATCGGGCACCATCACCAGCCGCCCGCCATACAACAGCGAACCGAAGATCTCCCACACCGCGAAGTCAAACGCCAACGAATGACACTGTGTCCACACCTGTCCCAACGTCAACTGGGCGTCCAGCGAATCCAGCAACTGGGTGACGTTGTGGTGAGGCACCGCAACACCTTTGGGTGTCCCGGTCGTGCCCGAGGTGTAAATGATGTAGGCGATATTGTCCGCGGCCGGCGCCGCCAACGGCGTCTCGGGCTGGGCGGCCACCGCAGGGTCGTCGATGTCGATGAGCGCCAGGCCCGACCCCTCCAGCCGTGACCGCATGTCCGGGTTGGTGACCACCGCGATAGGCGCAGAGTCGCCCAACACGAACTCCATCCGCGCCGCCGGCAACGTCGGATCGATCGGCACATACGCGGCACCGGTTTTGAGCACAGCCAGCATCGCCACCACCGCCTCAGGCGTGCGCGGAAGCAACAGGGCCACAGCCGTACCCGGGGCCGCACCCTGCGCAATCAGCAAGTGCGCCAACCGATTAGCGGACTTCTCCACCTCGCGGTAAGTCCATGAGCGATCCCCATAGCTGATCGCCACCGCCCCCGGGTCGCGGACCGCCGCCTGAGCGGCGAACAATTCGGGGATCGAGACCGCGGACATCTCCGGCTCGGCCAGCACCGCCCGATTTCCCCACTCGTCGAGGCGGTCGTGCTCGCTCCGGTCGAGCAGATCGATCGACGACAACCGCCGGGCGGGATCGGCGATCATCGCCACCGGCGCCCGCCGCAGCCGGTCGATCAGCGTGTCGATGGCCGCACGGCTAAATGCGTCCGTGTCGAATTCGACGCGAACACTCAGTTCGTGGCCCGGCGTCGCCACCACCGAAAGCGGATAGTGGTTGAATTCGCGGCTGTCGAACGCGGTAACGGCCAGGTCGTCGGCGCCCAACAGGGCACTGGCGTCGATCGGATAGTTCTCGTACAGGAACAGCGTGTCGAACAGCCGATCGTGGCCGGTGGCGCGGTGGATCTCGGGGAGAGCCAGATACTCGTACTCGAGGGTTTCGTTGTGGACGCGCTGCAGCTGCTCCAGCAGATCGGCGACTGTGGTCCGGGTGGTGGTGTTGGCCCGCACCGGCACCGTGTTGATCATCAGGCCCACAATGGATTCCGAGCCGATCAGCTCGGTCGGCCTACCGGAGACCGCGGTGCCGAACGCCACATCATGCTGACCGGTGAGCCACATCAGCAGCTGCGCCCATGCGCCCTGCAACACGGTGCTCACGGTGGTGTGGCACACGCGGGCCAACTCGGTCAGGGCGGCGGTGGTCTCGGCGGACATCCGGAAGGATGCAACGTCGTGGCGCCCTACCTGGCCGGGCGTGCTCACCAATGTCGGGGTCTCGAAACCCGCCATCACGTCGCGCCAAGCCGCCTGCGCCGCACTGCGATCCTGCCGATCCAGCCAGCTGACGAAGCTGCGGTACGACGGGGCCGCGGGCAGTCGCTCGCCGTAGTAGCGGCCGAACACCTCCCGCATCAGGATCGGCAGCGACCAGCCATCGGCCACGATGTGGTGAATGGTGAGCACCAACCGGTATTGGTCTTCTGCGATGCGGATCAACGCCGCGCGGAACGTCGGCTTGTCAGCCAGGTCGCAGACCGCGGCGCGCTCAGCGGCACACAGGCGTTCGACCTGCCGATCGGCGTCCCCGCCCGCGGGGTCCAGCTCGACGTCCTGCCACGCGATCACCGGGTTGGCCGGGATGACCTGCACCGGCTCACCGAAGTCTTCGCGGAACCGGGCCACCAGGTTGGGATGGCGGTTGACCACCGCCTGCACGGCCTCGCGCAGGCGGTGCGCATCGAGGGAGCCGTTGACCGTCATACCGAGCTGCACGGTGTACAGGTCGTGCAGATCCGGCGCGAAGCTGGTGTGGAACAGCAGACCCTGCTGCACCGGGGTCAGCGGCAGCACGTCCACGACATCGCCGTGCGCGCAGAGTTCGTCGATCTGCCGCTGGCTGAGGCGGGCAGGAGCGATATCGGACGGGGTAAGCCCGCCGCCCCCGGCTTTGACGTGCGCGCAAATACCGGCCAGGGCCTCAAACCACAACTGGCTCAGCCGGCTGACCTGATCGTCTTTCAGCGCCGAGCGCGCCCACGTCCAGTTCGCCTGCAGCTGGGGTCCGGCCTCGGTGTCGATGGTGCCGGCATTGAGCTCCACCGTGTGCGCCAACGGCAGGGGCACCGCCGCAGCCACACCCGCGAACGACAGACTGTCCGCGTTGACCCGCCACAACTCGCCGGGCAGGTCGGCACCACCACCGAGACGGCCCAGGTAGTTGAACCCGATCGTCGGGTCAGACCCACCGAGCTCAACCTCAGAGTTCAGGTAGCGCAGCAGACCATAGGTCAGTGGATCGGGCAGGGCGCGCAGCTGCTCCTTGGCGTCCTTGATCAGAGCGCCCAGCGCGTCCTCACCGGTGACCACCTGCGCCCACGACAGGCCACCGGCCGTCACCGCGACCGGATATTTGGTGGTGAACCAGCCCACCGTGCGCGACAGGTCGACAGAGGGTGCCAGCTCCTCCTGGCGCCCGTGACCCTCGACGTCGATACCGATCGGCACGGCCGCGCCGGTGCCGAGAAACTCCGCGAACGCCAGCCCGAAGGCGATCAGCAATATATCGCCGACCCCGGCGCGGAACGCTGCCGGCACCTCGCCCAGCAGCAGACGGGTTGTCTCGACATCCAGCGACGCCGACAGCTGGCCCGCGGACTGGTAGGTGTCCACCTCGGGTTGCACCGCCGGCAGCGCCGCCGGTATTGCCGCCACCTGTCGCCACGTCTCGGCCTGCGCCACCACCTCGGCGCGGCGCGCATGCTCGGCAAGCAGCGCCGACCACCGCGCGAACGACGTCCCGCCTGCGGGCAATGCCACGGGCCGGCCACCGTGATGCTGTGCCCAGGCGATGTTGAGGTCTTCCAACAGGATTCGCCACGACACTCCGTCCACGGCCAGGTGATGAATGATCAATGCCAGCTGGCCGGTGGACGTCGCCCACACCGCGCGGAGCATCAGTCCCGCCCCAGGGTTCAACCGCGACCGGGCCTGTGCCAGCGCCTCATTCGACAACGCATCGACGGTATGCAGGCATCCGCCCGCGTCCACCGACCCGGCTTCGGGTACCTCCAGCGACCAGCCGCCGGCGCCGTCGTCGTCGATGCGCAGCCGCAACATCGCATGCCGATCGAGCAACGCCTGAAGGACAACCGACACGTCGGCTTCGGTCACACCCGCCGGAGCGGCGACCACCATGGTCTGGTTGAACTCGTCGATCGGGCCCTCGACGCCGCGCAGGCAGCACATGATCGGGGTGGCCACCACCGGGCCGATGCCCTCGTCGACGACGCCGGCTTCGCCATTGGCCACCGTCGCGACCCGCGCCAGTCGCGCCACCGTCTGTTCGACGAAAACGTCACGCGGGCGGCACATTACGCCGGCTGCCCGCGCGCGGGCCACGACCTGCATCGACAGGATGCTGTCGCCGCCGAGGTCGAAGAACGAGTCATCGACCCCTACCCGCTGAACCCCGAGGACTTGGGCGTAGATGTCGGCCAGGATTCCTTCGACCGCGTCGGCCGGCGCCCGGTACTCACCGGCGGTGAATTCGGGTGCGGGCAAGGCGCGCTTGTCGAGTTTGCCGTTGGCCGTCAACGGGATTGCCGGCAGCACGACCACTGCGGCGGGGACCATGTAGGCGGGGAGGCGTTCGGCCAGTGCTGCGCGGATCTCGGTCGGGTCGGCGGTGCCGGTGATGTAACCCACCAGCTGCCGGATGCCGGGGCGGTCCTCGCGGGCGATGACCGCCGCCTGGTCCACTCCATCGAGCGCGGCCAGGGCGACCTGGATTTCGCCGACTTCGACGCGGTACCCGCGGATCTTGACCTGCTCGTCGGCGCGGCCCAGGTGTCGCAGCTGCCCGTCCGTACCCCAGGAGACCAGATCGCCGGTGCGATACATGCGTGTCCCGGGGGCCCCGAACGGGCACGCCACAAACCGCGACGCGGTCAAACCGGCACGCCGCACATATCCGAGTCCCACGCCGCGCCCGGCCAGGTACAGCTCACCGACCACCCCGGCCGGCACCGGCTGCAGCCACTTGTCGAGCACGAACATCGCCGCCCCGGGTATCGGCGACCCGATCGGCACCAGACCCGGTCCGGGCTTCAGCGGCGTACTCATCGACGCACACACCGTCGCCTCGGTCGGGCCGTAGGCATTGATCATCACCCGCCCGGGTGTCGCCCAACGATCCACGACGTCGGTCGGGCAGGCCTCACCGCCCACCACCAACGCCGTCGACTCCAACCCCTCCGGTGACAGCAGCGCCACTGACGACGGAATCTGCGCCAGCACGCTGACGTGTTCCGCGACCAGCAACGCGTGGAGATCTTCCGGGGAGCCGGCGACTGACTCCGGCACCACCAGCAGCCGTCGACCCCGCAGCAGCGCACCCCAGATATCCCATACCGATAAGTCGAAGGCCGAGGAGTAGCACTGCGCCCACACCCCACCGGGCGGCAGGCGTTCGTCGAGCGCCTCGATCAGCCAAGTGACGTTGTGGTGCGTGATGGCAACGCCTTTGGGTGTTCCGGTGGTACCGGAGGTGTAGATGATGTAGGCGACATTTTCGGGGGCGGGATTCGGAAGTGGGGTGCCGGGCTGGGCCTCGATGGCGGGATCGTGGGCATCGATGACCGGCAGGTCGGATTTGTCCAGCCGTGAGCGCAGCTCGGCGGTGGTGATCACGGCGGTCGGTGCGGCATCGGCAAGCACGAACTCCATCCGCGCCGACGCATGCGCCGGGTCGACCGGCAGATACGCGGCCCCGGTCTTGAGCACGGCCAGCATCGCCACGACCGCGTCAGTGCACCGGGGGAATAGCAGCGCTACACACTGCCCTGGGCCGACCCCACGAGCGGCCAGAAGATGCGCCAGCCGGTTCGCGGCCTCATCGAGTTCCCGATACGTCATGGCGCGGCCGTCGAAGGTCACCGCTACCGCCTCGGGGGTGCGCTCGGCGTGCTCGGTGAACACCACCGGAATCGACACCGGCGCGGTGACCGGCTGGGTTAACGCCGCGCGATGCGACCACGTATCGAGCCGGCCGTTTTCTTCCTCATCGAGGATTTCGATCGAGGAGATCGGCCGTTGCGGATCGGCGGTCATTTCCATCAGCACCTGCTGGAGGCGTGCCGCCAGGTAGGGAACGCCGAAGCTCGAATAGGGCTGTCCGGCGCCCGCCGTGCTGAGAAACAGTTGATCACTGGCCCCGATGAAGAACAGTCCGAAGTGCCCGGCGGGGCCGTTGTTGGTGTAGGTCGCGGTTGCTGGAGCGCCTCCGAGCTCCAGGGTCAATCGAGACGGGATGAAATTGACGCCGACCCTGTGCGCTGGCTCTCTCAGGCTGCGAGAGCCGTCTTCACCGTCGAGCCGGTGCACCGGAAACCGCTGATGCTTCAGCAATTCCCGGATCTGTATGTCAACGTGCTGACAGAAATCGGCGACCGTTGTCTCCGGTGACGTCTGCAAGACCAGGGGCACAACTCCGGCGAGCATCCCCGGGAGCGTCTTCGACTCGGGACGTACCCGCCGGCTGACCGGGAAATCCAGTGCCACCTCCGAACCGCTTCCCGACCATGCATGCACCACGAGCGCGCATGCCGCTGTGATGACCGAGTAGCGACGGATGCGCAGCTTCTTGGACAGTTCTTGCATGCGGCCGACGGCAGTCGCATCAAATTGAACTGACGCCGACGGCGAACACGAGTCCCTGACGGCGTTGGTTTGGGGGAGCTGATAGTCCTGTCCGCTCTCCGACGGAAGGTTCTTGCGCCAGTACGCTTCGTCTTCCAGATAGTCGGTGGATCCTTCGTATCCCGACTCGAGATCAACCAAATCCTGTGCCGAGCCGAAATACGCGTCGGGAACAGGCATTCCAGCCACGATCGCCGAATAGATGGTGGCAACCCGACGCGACACCAGCGCCATGCCCAATCCGTCTAACACGATGTGGTGGCAGCAGCCGAACAAATAAAACTCCTCGGCCTGCGTCTGGAACAGGACGAATCTGAGCAGCTGGCCGTTCAACGCCATCGGCGTGCGCTGGATGGAGGAAGCCCTCCGGCGGACGTCCTGCAGGGGATCGAATGAGCCGGTCAGGTCATGAAACTCGAGCTCGATGTGCGGGCAGTCGATCGGCCTTTGGAGGACCTGCCCATCGATCTCGAAGAATGAAACCCGGATTGGCTCGGCTTCCGCCACCGCTTGGCGGATCGCCCGCTCGAGGACATCACGCCGTATCGTGCCCTCGATCTTTATCAACAGGCCGAGCTGCCAATCTGTACCGGCATGGCCCGATTCCTGCGAGAGCCAGATGTCTAGTTGTCCGCGTGTCAGCGGTAACGCCAGGCCATCACGCCCCATCGACTCCCCCAGAGCTCCACCCACTCGCCCCGCTTACCCGAGTGGTTACCGGTCAAAATCCTGCCCGTCGTCTGCCCGTCGCGCAGAGATTTCGGCCGAATGTCCGGCCAATTTTTGTTCGATGTGATGCAGGCACGCGCGCGTCGGCTCCCGCAGCGACCATCCGCCACCCAACTGGAACACCGCCGACGGCCGGCCACAGGCCGCGCGCCCCGTGGCGGGGACACCTCGTTGGCCGAGGTTCTCAGACGGCCGTCGTGATGCGTGAATTCGGTTGAAGAGTCAGCGAATTGGGATCGAGACCGGAGCGCGGACCGGTTGCGCAAGAGCTGGTGATCGAACAGGTATGCACCTCGGCGTGGCCACGCGTCGGGCGGTGGCGCGGGGTGAACGATCAGCTGATCGGGCGGCCGGACTCGGGCGCCACGTCACCTCGAGAGTTCGACGCGCGTCTTGTTTCCGGATCGGTCTAACGGTTGCCAACCGTGCCGGGAGGTAACAGTGTCGCCGCGGATCGGCGATTTTGCCAACGCGCGCGGCAGACCGCGGTTAAACTCCCTTCGATTCGGGGGATTTACCGCCGGCGATGCACCTGATCTCGGGCGATCAACGTGAGCGCAGGCACCGGTAGGACGTGGGTGTTGAGTTTCGCCATTGGGAGGGGCGTCAATGAACCGACGATCGGACTATGTCTTCACTGAACTCAGCTACCACACGGACGACTGCGTTCCGGTAATCCAACAATATCTTGACTTTCTGGTCCGAGGCGACGGCCGAAAAGCGCATTGCCCCTTTACCGAAACGATGCTCGGAAAACGCCAATTCTACTATGATACGAGCAATTTTCTCCTGGATGAGGAGGAATTTTTCCGGGCTATAGCGGAGATGCGTGAATTTCACGCTAGACATTCTGATCGTTATCTGGTTGTCGGGGTGGCGTACCAGAATGTCGAAAACTTCTTGGAAGCGGTCGCTGCCCAGGGTGAAGTGTGGCGGCAGAAATTGAGACTTGAGCTCATAGCTGCTGGTCTGACGATTGCGTGGACTCATCCGAAAAATCCACTCGGTACCCACACAGATCGCGATAAGCCTGTCGAGCCTCTTTGGGTGAGCGATATTCCACTTCTTATGCTCAGGAACCTCGACAAGGGCGATGAACCGTTCATGGTGAGCGCCGATTCCAAGTCAGCGTTTGTGCTGGGCATGAAGTATAACGAAACGATACCTGTCGAAATACGTCCTGTTGCGATAAACCCGCAGCTGCAACCGCACTATAAGCTGACTGCCCTGACGAATCTCATGAGTCATGTTCGACTTTCCTCCGTCAGATCGGTATCCGCCGATTTAGCCGGAGATCTCACGGTCGTCATGAAAAGCGGAAAGACCTACGCGCATGCGTGGAGTCCCGAGCCCGCGATATCGGAGGAAATGCAAAATGCGTGAGCTTGCGAGCACCCGGACTGACGACAGGCGGGAATGCCCCTCTATCTGAAGTGATCAACGTTGGGGGCAGGAAAGCTTAACATCTTCGACTCGAGGGGGCGCCGGGCGACCACATCTGGAAAACAACAACGAACGCAGCCTTCCGGCAGTGGTGACGTTGCTTTTCGGCGACTAGGTAACAAATATTTACGCTGGTGAACATTCCGGTTTATCAGATGAACATTCCGCGACATCACATTTCCCATGGACAGAGGGAGACTCGATTGGATCTGCGCTGCAAGAAGTTCGAGAATGTACCCACGCTTAACCGCGTGGATTCGCGCGGACTTACGCATGACCGCGCATTTATTGTGCTCACCCGGTTGACGAAATCGGCACATAGTTTATTGCGCGAATAAGCATGACGGGCAAAGTCGAAACAAGGTGGTGCCACATGGTTTTCTACGCAGTTCGTCGGCGGCGTGTTCCTAGCCGGGGGTCTTGGTGACAGGGGTCGAAATGCTTGCCGCCACAGAGCAAAGATCACCGGGCGCCTGCGAGGCGGCCGCAATCCCGCGAGGCTTCCCAGCTCCCAGGTTCGTGCGGCCGACCATTGCGGTGCCGACCGTGCTGGTTTGGCTTGGGTCGCTCGTTGCGTGGTGCGGGGCGACGGCAGCCGTTCTCTGCGGAGTGAGTGGTTGGTGGTTGGCGGTCACCATCGTCGTTCAGGGTCTCGTAACGTTTTCCATGTTTTCCGTGCTGCACGAAGCGATTCACCACACCGTCGGCCGGCCAAAGTGGATCAACCAGGTGTTCGGTCGCTTGTCGATACCGTTCGTCTCGTTGTTCGCAACATTTCCACTGCTCGCGTATACGCATCTCGCACACCACCGCAACACCAACGAAGGTATCCATGAGGATCCGGACGCGTGGAGTATCACGGGTCCGCGTTGGCAGCTGCCGCTGCGCTGGTTGACGATCGACGCCTGGTATTGCCGCTTTTACCTGATGCGCCTGCGCGAGCGCCCCCGCAAGGAAGCCGTCGGGTTTGCCATACACGTCACTCTGGCCCTCGCCTTCGTAACCGCCATCCTGATTCTCGGCTACGGGCGCGAGCTGGTGCTCATCTATTTCATCCCGCAGCGGATCGGCATGGTCATCCTCGCGTGGTGGTTTGACTGGCTGCCTCATCACGGCCTCGTGGCGAAAAAGACCGACCGATTCCGGGTCACCCGCGCTCGGGTTGGCTGGGAGCGTGCTCTGTGTCTGTTGTTGATGTATCAGAACTATCACGTAGTTCATCACATCCATACTGCGATTCCTTTTTACCTGTACGTAAAGGCATGGAGGGCTGCAGAATCCGACTATCTGGACCGAAACGTCCCAATCAGCACCGCGTGGGGGCAGGAAATGACGCCTTCGGAGTACCGCAGATGGCGGGATGTCAGAAGCGGCATTGTCGAAGCGGATCGCGGTGATCGCCTCGCGGAGATCTGGGGGTAGCGGTTCGGCAGTGGTCAGGTCTTGGTTGCCGACCTTGATCTTGACGGTGCGGTATTGGTGGCGGTTCGCGCGAATGTCTTGATGCTCCAACCGGTTTCAGCCTCGATGAAGTGGCTGATGGCGACCGCGGCACCGATGCTCCGGTCTCAACCGCGAAGTTACACAAGAGATCGTGCGACGAATCCCCGGCATTATCACAGTCCTTAGGCGTTATGCGGGGCGTTGTGCGGTGTAAACGGTGATGGCCGCCCCGGAAACCGAGACGGCCACACCTCGACGCGGCTAGCGCATCGCCGCTCTCACCATCCCTGCGGCCCCAACGGTCCGCCCGGCCCCTGTCCCGGCGGCGGCGGTCCCAGCGGTCCGCCCGGCCCAGGCGGTGGTCCGCCGAATGGTCCACCCGGCGGAGGCGGTCCCGGCTGGCCCGGAGGCGCCGGCGGTGGCGGGGGATCCGCACTCGCCACCCCGGCACCGATGCCGGCCACGGCGGCCCCGAGCGTCCCCGCGAGCAACGAACCAGCGATGAGTTTCTTGAACTTCACTCGGCCCATCCATCCTTCCAATCGTCGTTTCCCTACCCGGCGACGCGAAATCGTCCTTCTCGCACCGCTTGCCGCGAGGTTAGGAAGTCAGCCTGAAGCTGAGCTGAAGAAGGACGGGGCCAGAGTGCTCAGCGCGGCGACGACGGCGCGGTGATCGCGGTCAGGTTCCACTTGTCCAGCCACGGCCGCACCAACTCGGCGACGGAGAATTTGGCGCGGGCCGCGCACCCGGCCTTGGGGGTGTAGGGGTCACCGCCGCGGATGAGGATGCCGACGGCGCTGACGGTGCCGTCGCGTTCGTAGAGGTACACCGGGCCGCCCGAATCGCCGCATTGGCCGCTCGCCAGGAACACGACCTTGCTGTCGGTGATCTCGACGATCTGCCCGCAGGCGTCCGCGCCGGAGCCCATGCCGAACTTGCACAACTGTTGTCCGACTTGAAGATTGGTGGCGACGCCGGTGACCGGCAGCGACGCGGCGACCGCCGAGGACTGGGGAACGTTGT
This sequence comes from Mycobacterium sp. NTMscope_MAC_12, assembly GCF_976985675.1. NCBI lineage: Bacteria > Bacillati > Actinomycetota > Actinomycetes > Mycobacteriales > Mycobacteriaceae > Mycobacterium > Mycobacterium sp. NTMscope_MAC_12. The sequence goes on along the minus strand of NZ_CDRJYY010000001.1, from coordinate 3,206,278 downwards.
TACCGTCCAGCGTGATCAGACCGATGTCGTGCTGTTCGCCGTGGACCCCCTCGCTGATCGTCTGGGTGAACGTGCCCAGCGCCGTGTAGGGAAGGACCCCGCCCAGGTTCATCGTGACCTTGCTCGGCCCGCCGGGACGATTGCAGTGACCGGCGGTGAGGACCCCGCCCCGGCCGTCACTGGTGTGGACCAAAAATCCTGCGGTGCAACCCATTCCACCGGATCCGTCGCCATATTGGACGTAAATTCCGGCGCCCGGGCCGATGGCGCTGGCCGCGGGCAGATCGATCGGCGCCAGCGTCGGCGGTGGCGGTGCGGGAGGCTGCTGCGCCGGGGAGGCGGCCTTGGGGTACAGACAGACGGCCGCCACGAGGGCGGCGGTGCTGCACACCGCCGCGAGGATGAGCAGCGTGGTGTGCAGTTTGGCGCGCCGCGGCAGCACGTCGGCGAGCGCGCGGGTTTTCGGCTTGCGCCGCCGCTGGTCCCGGCTGGGCAGGAAGCCCAAGACGGCGAGCACCGCCAACACCACGGCGCTGAGCGGGAGCGCGACGGTACGAGCCGGCGAATATGGCGACCCCCAGCTGGCGAACTCCAGCGCGTACACGCCCCCCATTAGATCGATCTTTGCCGCCTCGCGCGGCGCTCTCAACAGAGTTGGTGGATCAGCTGATGGTGGCGGGCTCGGGGGAGGGCTTGTCGTCGAGGCGGCGGTGTGCGAGGCGGTGGTGCCGACGGAACTGGCGGACCTCGATGATCAATCCCGCCAGGCCCAGCGCGCTGGTGATCGCCGACACCAGGTACAGCAGCGAGTTGGGGTGGCCGGCCAGCGCGTCGCCGAGGACGACGACGGCGGTGGTGCCGGGTAGCAATCCGGCCAGCGTCGCCAGGCCGTACGGCAACACCCGCACGCTCGACGCACCGGCGGCATAGTTGAGCGCCGAGAACGGCACCGCGGGAATCAGTCGCAGCGACACGATGGCCAGCCAGCCCCGCCGCCGCAGCCGTTGTTCCACCGTGTGGATCGATCGGTGGCGCACCAGGCGGGTCAACCGCCACCCGGCCGCGCGCACCAGCAGCATGGCGATCATCGCGCTCGCGGTGCTGGCGACCACCGCGATCGCGACGCCCAGCAGCGGGCCGAAGAGCAGCCCGGCCGCCAGCGTGAACGCGGTACGCGGGATGGGCACCACCGTCACGACGATGTGCGCCACCAGGAACGCCAGCGGGAACCACGGCCCGAGCGACTGCGCCCAGTCGCGCATCTGCACCGGCGAGGGCAGCGGAAGCACCGACGCCAGCACCAGCAGCGCTGTGATGCCCACCACTGTCCAGACGACCCGCGACCGAGACACGCTGCGCGCCGCCGCGCCGATGGCGCAGCCGAGATCGCGAAGCGTCGCGGTGATTTTGCTGGTGGCGGAACCCGTCACGGCATCCAAGGTTACGGGGCGCAGATGAATTGGGCGTTTCCCGCGCCTGGCGTTTCGTCCCGAGCCTGCTCCGCTGGCGGCACCTGGCGGTTTTTAGCGCAGAGCTCCCATCAATTAGCCTCAATAGCTAAGTGGTATCCCCAAAGCGGTAGCCCAAATGCTGGGAAAAGGGAGCAATCGGTGTCCATTGATGTACCCGAGCTCGCCGGCCTAGAACAGGTTCGCGGGCGTTGGCGCAGTGCGGTCGCCGGAGTGCTGGCCAAGAGCACCCGGAAGGACCCCGAGGAGTTGGGGGACGCGCCGGAGCGGCTGCTGGAAACCCCGACGTACGACGGGATCGCGATCCGCGCGCTCTACACCGCCCTCGACGAGCTGCCCGAACCGCCGCTGCCCGGTGAGTGGCCTTACGTGCGGGGCGGCGACGCGCTGCGCGACGTCAAGACCGGCTGGCGGGTCGCCGAGGCGTTCCCGGCCACCCCGGTGCCCGGCGTCGACGCAAAGGACGTCAACTCCGCGGTGCTCGACGCGCTCGGCAACGGAGCCAGCGCCCTGGTGCTGCGGATCGGGGAGTCGGGCGTGGCGCCCGACCAGCTGGCCGACGCGCTGCAGGGTGTCTACCTGAGCATGGCGCCGCTAATCCTCGAGGCCGGCGCCGACTACGCGGCGGCCAGCGACGTGGCGCTGGCGCTGGCCGACGGGATGGAACCCGACCAGCGCGCCACCGTGTCGATCGACCTGGGCGGTGACCCGCTGACAGCGGCGCACAGCGGCCGGCCCGCGCCGAGGATCGAGGACGTGGTCGCCGTCGCCAAGCGGGCGGCCGAGCACACCGGCGTGCGTGCGATCACCGTCGACGGGCCCGCCTTTCACAATCTGGGCGCCAACGCGACGTGGGAGCTGGCCGCCGGTGTCGCGGCCGCGGTGAGTTACCTGCGGGTGCTCACCGAGGCGGGGATGCCGATCGGCCAGGCGTTGCGGCAGATCAGCTTCCGGTTCGCCGCCGACGACGACCAGTTCATGACGATCGCCAAGTTCCGCGCGGCGCGCAACCTGTGGGCGCGGGTCGCCGAGGTCGTCGGCGAGCCCGATTCCGGCGCGGCCGTCATCCACGCCGAGACCTCGCTGCCGATGATGACCCAGCGCGACCCCTGGGTGAACATGCTGCGCTGCACCCTCGCCGCCTTCGGCGCCGGGGTGGGCGGCGCAGACTCCCTGCTGGTCTTCCCGTTCGACGTGGCGATCGACGGCGGATTCCCAGACATAGCAACAAGTTTCGCGCGCCGCATCGCACGCAACACCCAGCTGCTGCTGCTCGAGGAGTCACACGTGGGTCGCGTGCTGGACCCGGCCGGCGGGTCGTGGTTCGTGGAGGACCTCACCGCCCGGCTGGCCGAGCAGGCCTGGCAGCATTTCCAGGCCATCGAGGCGCACGGCGGATTCACCGAGGCTGCCGACTTCATCGCCGGCCAGATCGCCGAGATCGCGGCCCGCCGCAGCGACGACATCGCGCACCGCCGCACCGCGATCACGGGCGTCAACGAATTCCCGAACCTCACCGAACCGCCGCTGCCGCAAAGCGACTCGTCGTATTCGCCGCTCGCCGCCGGCAAGCTGGTGCGTTACGCCGCGGAGTTCGAAGCCCTGCGCGATCGCTCCGACGCCTTCGTGGCCCGCACCGGCTCGCGCCCCCAAGCGTTGTTGCTGCCCCTGGGCCCCTTGGCCGAGAACAACATTCGCGCGACGTTCGCCTCGAACCTGTTGGCCTCCGGGGGCATCGAGGCGGTCAACCCCGGAACCGTCGACGCGGCCGGCGTCGCGGCGGCGGTGGCCGAGGCGGGGTCGCCGACGGTGGCGGTCATCTGCGGCACCGACAAGCGCTACGGGGACGAGGCGTCCGGCGTCGTGCAGGCCGCCCGGGACGCCGGAATCTCCCGGGTGTATCTGGCCGGGCCCGAAAAGGCGGTGGCCGACGCCGAGCACCAACCGGACCAATTCCTGACTGCGAAAATCAATGCGGTCGAAGCACTGTCGGATCTGCTCACAAGGTTGGGGGCGTAGCTAGCATGACGACCACTGCACCTGCTGTCGGCAGCTTCGCCGAGGTTCCGCTGCACAGCGAGCGGACCATCGCGCCGGCGACCGAAGCCGCCGTCGACGAACACGTGGCGGCGGCCGCGGCCGCGCACTGGTACACACCCGATCAGCTGCAATGGCATACGCCGGAAGACATCGACGTCAAACCGGTCTACATCGCCGCCGACCGCGCCGCCGTCGAGGCCGACGGCTATCCGCTGCACAGCTTCCCCGGCGAACCGCCGTTCGTGCGTGGGCCCTACCCGACGATGTATGTCAACCAGCCGTGGACGATTCGGCAGTACGCCGGTTTCTCCACCGCCGCCGAGTCCAACGCCTTCTACCGCCGCAACCTGGCGGCGGGCCAGAAGGGTCTGTCGGTGGCCTTCGACCTGGCCACCCACCGCGGGTATGACTCCGACCACCCGCGCGTGCAGGGTGACGTCGGAATGGCCGGTGTGGCAATCGATTCCATCCTCGACATGCGGCAGCTGTTCGACGGCATCGACCTGTCGACGGTGTCGGTGTCGATGACCATGAACGGCGCGGTGCTGCCGATCCTGGCGCTGTACGTGGTGGCCGCCGAGGAGCAGGGTGTTCCGCCAGAGAAGCTGGCCGGCACCATCCAGAACGACATCCTCAAAGAGTTCATGGTGCGCAACACCTACATCTATCCGCCCAAGCCGTCGATGCGCATCATCTCCGACATCTTCGCCTACACCAGCGCCAAGATGCCCAAGTTCAACTCCATCTCGATCTCCGGCTACCACATCCAGGAGGCCGGTGCCACAGCGGATTTGGAGCTGGCCTACACGCTGGCCGACGGGGTCGACTACATCAAGGCCGGCCTGGACGCCGAGCTGGACATCGACAAGTTCGCTCCGCGGCTGTCCTTCTTCTGGGGCATCGGGATGAACTTCTTCATGGAGGTCGCCAAGCTGCGGGCCGGCCGGCTGTTGTGGAGCGAGCTGGTCAGCCAGTTTGATCCGAAGAGCGCCAAATCGCTGTCGCTGCGCACACATTCGCAGACCTCGGGCTGGTCGCTGACCGCGCAGGACGCCTTCAACAACGTCGCCCGCACCTGCATCGAGGCCATGGCCGCGACCCAGGGGCACACCCAGTCGCTGCACACCAACGCGCTGGACGAGGCGCTGGCGTTGCCCACCGACTTCTCGGCGCGCATCGCCCGCAACACCCAGCTGGTGCTGCAGCAGGAGTCGGGCACCACGCGGCCCATCGACCCGTGGGCGGGCTCGTATTACGTGGAATGGCTGACCCATCAGCTCGCGCAGAAGGCCCGCGCCCACATCGCCGAGGTCACCGAGCACGGCGGCATGGCCCAGGCCATCAGCGACGGGATCCCCAAGCTGCGCATCGAGGAGGCGGCCGCACGCACCCAGGCCCGCATCGACTCCGGGATCCAGCCGGTGATCGGGATCAACAAGTACCAGGTCGAGGAGGACCAGGAGGTCGAGGTCCTCAAGGTCGAGAACAGCCGCGTGCGCGCCGAGCAGCTGGCCAAGCTCAAGGAGCTGCGGGAAAGCCGCGACCAGCAGGCCGTCGACGCGGCGCTCGCCGAGTTGTCGCGCGCCGCGGCGGCGCACGGCCGCGCGGGTGAGGACGGGCTGGGCAACAACCTGCTGGCGCTGGCCATCGACGCGGCCCGCGCCAAGGCCACCGTCGGCGAGATCTCCGACGCGCTGGAGAAGGTGTACGGCCGTCACCAGGCGGAGATCCGCACCATCGCCGGCGTCTACCGCGACGAAGCTGGAAAGGCCGGAAACATGGCCAGCGCAACCGAACTCGTCGAGAAGTTCGCCGAGGCCGACGGCCGCCGCCCCAGGATTCTTGTGGCCAAGATGGGGCAGGACGGCCACGACCGGGGGCAGAAGGTGATCGCGACGGCGTTCGCCGACATCGGCTTCGACGTCGACGTCGGATCGCTGTTCTCCACGCCCGAGGAGGTGGCCCGCCAGGCCGCCGACAACGACGTGCACGTGGTCGGCGTGTCCTCGCTGGCGGCCGGTCACCTGACGTTGGTGCCGGCGCTGCGCGAGGCGATGGCCGAGGTGGGGCGCCCCGACATCATGATCGTGGTGGGCGGCGTCATCCCGCCCGGGGACTTCGACGCGCTGTACGAGGCCGGGGCCGCCGCCATCTTCCCGCCCGGCACGGTGATCGCCGACGCCGCAATCGGCTTGCTGCACAAGCTCGCCGAGCGGCTGGGTTACGACCTCTAATGATGCGCGCGAGACTGCAACTACCGACAGGGTTACTCGGGAAATGCGTCGCCAGTTGCAGTCTCGCGGTGTGGAAATGAACCCAGAGCAGCTGGCCAAGGCCATCCGCAGTGGCGACCGCGCGGCGCTGCCGCGCGCCATCACCCTGCTGGAGTCCACCCGCAAGGACCACCAGGAGAAGGCGCAGCGGCTGCTGTTGGAGCTGACGCCGGACTCGGGCAACGCGCATCGGGTGGGCATCACCGGGATTCCCGGGGTGGGGAAGTCCACCACCATCGAGGCCCTCGGCATGCACCTGATCGAAATGGGCCATCGCGTGGCGGTGTTGGCCGTCGATCCGTCGTCGACGCGCACCGGCGGCTCGATCCTCGGTGACAAAACCCGGATGGCGCGCCTTGCCATGCACCCGGATGCATACATTCGGCCGTCGCCCACGTCGGGCACCCTGGGCGGGGTGGCCAAGGCCACCCGCGAAGCGTCGGTGCTGCTGGAGGCCGCCGGTTTCGACGTGATCCTGATCGAGACCGTCGGCGTCGGTCAGTCCGAGGTGACCGTGGCCAACATGGTCGACACCTTCGTGTTGCTGACCCTGGCGCGCGGCGGCGACCAGCTGCAGGGCATCAAGAAGGGCGTGCTGGAGCTGGCCGACATCGTCGTGGTGAACAAGGCCGACGGGAAGCACCTGCCCGAGGCGCGGTCGGCCGCGCGCGAGCTGTCCGGGGCGATCAGGTTGATCTATCCGCGCGAAACGCTATGGCGGCCGCCCGTTCTCACGATGAGCGCCGCGGAGGGAACCGGCCTCGACGAACTGTGGGACACCGTCGAACGTCATCGCCAGGTGCTCAGCGAGGCGGGGGAGTTCGAGGCGCGCCGCCGCGGCCAGCTGGTCGACTGGACCTGGCAGATGGTGCGCGACACGGTGTTGGACCGGCTGGCCTCCAACCCGGCGGTGCGCAAGATCCGGGCCGACGTCGAGCGAAAGGTCAAGGCGGGGGAGCTAACTCCGGCCCTGGCGGCCCAGCAAATCTTGACAGCCGCGTCCGGCTAACGGATAGGTAAATATTCGGGGGGTTTCGCTCCTGCCGGGTGTGTAATCCAAGTAAATTCAAAGTGTGACGGTGGATAGCCGAGTCAATCGCCGCGCGGTCCGTGTCCACGATGACCTTGACGCAGGTCACCGTGTGTCCGGCGCGGCGGACTCACACTTCGGGTGCGTCGTTCGTAGCTTTTCCAGCATGTTTCCCGCCCGCCGGTTCGGTGGCGGGGCGTTGGCCGTCTATGTCGACGGCCGGCCCGTCGTGGACGTCTGGACGGGTTTTGCCGACCGGGGTGGCCAGCGGCCGTGGTCGGAGAACACCGCCCCGATGGTGTTCTCCGCGACCAAGGGAATGGCCGCCACCGTCATCCACCGGCTCGCTGACCGGGGGCTGATCGACTACGACGCCCCCGTCGCCGAATACTGGCGCGAGTTCGCGGCCAACGGCAAGGCCGAGATGACCGTGCGCCAGGTGATGCGGCACCAGGCCGGCCTGTCGGGTCTGCGCGGCGCCACCAAGGAAGACCTCCTCGATCACGTGGTGATGGAGGAGCGGCTGGCCGCGGCGGCTCCCGGGCGGCTGCTGGGCAAATCCGCGTACCACGCGCTGACCTTCGGCTGGCTAATGTCCGGCCTGGGTCGGGCGGTGACCGGTAAGGGGATGCGCACGCTGATTCGCGAGGAACTCGCCGAGCCGCTGGGCGTCGACGGCCTGTACCTGGGCCGGCCGCCGGCCGGGTGCCCGACGCGGGTCGCCGAGATCGTCGCGCCGCAGAACCTTTTGGGCAGTTCGCTCGTCAACTACGTCTCCCGCAAGGTCGCCAACGAGCTCTCCGGCGGATTCCGGTCGATCTATTTCCCGGGCATGGTCGCCGCGGTTCAGGGCGATACCCCGCTGCTGGACGCCGAGATCCCGGCGGCGAACGGGGTCGCCACGGCGCGCGGCCTGGCGCGGATGTACGGCGCCATCGCCAACGGTGGCGAGGTGGACGGCATCCGATTCCTCTCCCGCGACCTGACGGCAAGCCTGACGGGGGAGCGCAGCCTGCGGCCGGACCGAAATATCTACGTGCCGTTGGCTTTCCACCTCGGTTATCACAGTCTGCCGATCGGCGGTGTGATGCCCGGCTTCGGTCACGTCGGGATGGGCGGTTCGGTCGGATGGGCCGATCCCGCCTCGGGGGTGGCGTTCGCGTTGGTGCACAACCGCCTGCTGACGCCGCTGGTGATGTCCGACCATGCGGCGTTCGTCGGGATTTATGCGCTGATCCGCAGGGCCGCGGACAAGGCACGCAAACGCGGATTCCGGCCGGTCACCGAGTTCGGGGCGCCGTTCTGCGAGCCTGGGGCCGTCGCCGGCTGACGCCGAAAGGCGCACGAGCCCCCGGACGGTGCGTTGCCGCAATGCAAATGACCGCGTAATTAACGGGGGCGCTTAAATCGACTGGCCGATTCGAATGTCGGTGGTCGAAAGGCCCTATGTGCAGTTGTTTACGTGCGATGTAATGTGTGCTGGATGTTTGCTCAGCTCATTCCTGCGAATTGCCGCGGCGTTGCCCGAAAACAATGCCCGCCGGTAATCCTGGCTTCGCGGGAGTGCTGATGACCGGACTGCGATTTTGGTGCCCGGGCGCCGGGCAGCGAGAATCGGTCGGATGAGCGCGAACCCGGCAGTCTCTGGCCCCGATGCAACCGTCAACCCAAAGCGGCGAGGGCCGGGGCGCTCGACGCTCGCCCAGGTGTTCGACACCCGAAACAACGCACTGAACGTTTGGCGGCTGGTGCTGGCGTCCGGCGTCATCCTGCAACACTCCTGGTTCCTCACCGGCCGCAAGATCTACCCACCGGTGGAACAGCTGCTCACCCAGGTATGGGTGGACGGATTCTTCGCGATATCGGGGTTCCTCATCACGGCGAGCTGGGTGCGCAATCCGCGGCTTCGCGAATACTTCGTCGCCCGCGTTCTTCGGATTTTTCCGGGCCTGTGGGTCTGCGTGGCCGTGGTGGCTTTCGTCATTGCCCCGCTGGGCGTGGCGATCCAGGGGGGCTCGGCCGCCAAGCTGCTGTTGTCTACCGCGCCGATCGAGTACGTGCTGAACAACGCCGTGTTGAACGTGTATCACACCGGTATCGACGGAACGCCCCGAAACGTCCCCTTCCCGGGCGTGTGGGACGGCGTGCTGTGGACCCTCGTTTTCGAATTCCTCTGCTACATCGCCATCGCTATTGCCGGGGTGGCCGGACTCCTCAAACGCCGCTGGCCCGCTCCGGTGGTGTTCGCACTGTTCTTGGTGGCCGCGGCGCTCGTTTCGTACCCGGTGGGCGCGGTGGAGACGCTCCCGCAGATGATCACGCGGTTCGCCCTCGTCTTCGCCGCCGGCGCGGTCCTACATCAATTCCAGGATTTGATTCCCGCCCGATGGTCACTTGTTGCCGTGAGCGCGGCCATCGTGGTGGTGGCCGGCTTGCTGGTGCCGAACTATCGGGTCCTCGCCGCCCTCCCGCTGGCCTACGCCGTCGTCGTTTCGGGGGCGCTGATCCACAACCAGCGCATGCGTTTACGTACGGACCTGTCCTACGGCGTGTACATCTACGCGTGGCCCATGCAGCAGCTGTTGGTGATCTGCGGGCTGGGCTTCCTGCCTCCCGTCGCGTTCGCCGTGGTCGCCGCCGTCGCGACCCTGCCACTGGCCGCACTGAGCTGGTTCCTGGTGGAAAAGCGCGCGCTTGCGCTCAAGTCCCGCTTCAAGCGCAAAGCGCGTGAATGGGACGGCGTGGTCGCTGACGCACAACCGTCCGCGCACACCGTCACCGGCGACTGAGTCGCGGATTCCGCGCCGCACGACACTCAATCTCACCTTTACCGTGAGATAAAGTCGTCCAGACCAAACGATTAATGCGCGTTGCTGTAGGCACCTCTTGGTCGGCGACGGCGTTGCCGGAAGCGCGTATTTGAACTTTGCCCCGCAAATTGCAAATTCATGCATAATGACCCGTGATCCCGGGGGCCGCATGACGCGCAACTGAAAGTGTGGGCCACCGATGACAGCTCCCCGGACCAGCCAACCCGCCGATCTCCCAGAGTCATCCGCCGGCCAAGCAACCGCCGTCCGTCCGGTTGCGCTGTTCGTGCTGGGAATGGCGAGGTCCGGGACGTCGGCGCTGACCCGGGTCTTGTCGCTGTGCGGCAGCACGCTGCCGGCCGGAATGTGCGGCGCCGACGGGAACAACCCGCGGGGTTATTGGGAGCCGCGCGCCGCGATCATGCTCAACGAAACGATCATGCGTCGCCACGGCAGCAACTGGTACGACCCGACGCTGCGCCTGCAGGAGGAGTGCGCGTTCGGCGCCGAGGAGAAGGCGGCCTGCATCGCGGAGATCGCGGCGTATCTGGGCACACTGCCGGCGGCGCCGCTGGTGGTGATCAAGGAGCCGAGGATCACGGCGCTGTCCGGCCTCTGGTTCGAGGCGGCGCGCCAGGTCGGCTTCGACATCGCCGCCGTGATTGCGGTGCGCCACCCGCAAGAGGTTGTCGCCTCGGCGGCGAAGTACGTGGACACCTCGCCGGAGCTGTCGAGCGCCTTATGGCTCAAATACAACCTGCTCGCCGAGCGGCACACCCGCGGTATGCCGCGCGTGTTCGTCGACTACGGCAACCTCCTCGACGACTGGAAACGAGAGGTGAAGCGCATTGCCGCCACGCTGGAAATCGATTTGGACGCCGTCGACGAAAGCGCCGTCGAGGAGTTTCTCACCCCCGAACTTCGACGCCAGCGATACGGCGGCCCGGTGGCGGACCATTTCGGCGCGGACTGGATCTCCGCCGTCTATGAGGCACTGCGCGGAGCCGCGCAGGACTTCCCCCTGCACGTAGCGACCCTGGACCGGGTTTTCGAGTCGTATCAGGCGGGCGAGCGTGATTTCCGCATGGCGTTCACGGAATTCCACGCCCGCACCAACAGCTTGGTTCGCCGGGTGTTCAGGCCGTTCATCGTGAAGCGGATCCTCGAGGTCGCCGCGATGGTGCACCGGCGCCGGGGAGCCTGGGCGTAGACAAAAGACTCCAAAGATTAAGTACGCAAAACAGTTTCGTAAAAGCGCCGCCTGGATCGTGTGGTCGGGTTATAGTCCTTAGCGGGCGCAATGATTGATGGTTCTCACCGGGGGGCAGAAGTTGCCGGTCACAAGTCAAGCCTGACTCCGCAAGAGGAGTGCGGTATCGCCTTCTCTTTGCCAAAGTCGTTGAGCAGGCTGTGATTTGGTCTCTGACATCGTGGCACGCGCGACGGTGTCAATTTCGAACGGTTGCTGCGCGTTGATCGCGCGTACACCACCTCGGAAACCCCTGGATATCAACCGAACTCCGAAAGTCGCCCACGTGCGCGACCAGTGAAAGGTTTGGATTCGCGATGAGATTGGCCCGCATCACCAAGCCCGTCGAAAACGCCTTGACTTCCCCCAACCAGGTCGGCTCCGGGAACCGCCCGGTCGCCCTCTTCGTGCTGGGACCGCAACGGTCGGGAACATCGGCGCTCACCCGGGTGCTCTCGCTGTGCGGTGGCACGCTGCCGGCCGCGATGCTGGGCGCCGACGCCAACAATCCGCTCGGGTATTGGGAACCGCGAGCGGCCATCTCGCTCAACGAAACGATCCTGCGCCGTCTCGGGACCAATTGGTACGACCCCTCACTTCGCTTTCTCGATCGAGGTTCGCCCGACAAGGAGAGCAAGGCCTGCATCGCCAAAGTCGCCGAATATCTGTCCACGCTGCCGGCGGCGCCGCTCGTGGTGATCAAAGAACCGAGGATCACGACACTGTCCAACCTGTGGTTCGAGGCGGCGCGCATGGCGGGGTTCGACGTCGCCTCGGTGATCGCGGTACGTCATCCGCAAGAGGTCATTTCGTCGATCGCGAAGGCCTGGCACGTCTCTCCCGCGCTCGCGAGCGCCTTGTGGTTGAAATGCAACATCCTGGCCGAACGAAATTCACGCGGCGTACCGCGGGTTTTCGTCGACTACGCGAACCTCCTCGACGACTGGCGCCGGGAAATGAAGCGCATCTCCGCGGAACTGCCGGTCGAACTGCATGCCCAGGACGAGGACGCCGTTGAGCGATTCCTCACCCCTGGTCTGCATCGGCAGCGGCACTGCGGCCCGGTGACGGATCTTTTCGGCGCCGATTGGATTTCCACGATCTACGAAGCGCTTCGCGAGGCCGCGCAGGACGACCCCATCGACACGTCAACGTTGGACCGCGTTTTCGAGTCCTACCGGGCGAGCGAGCGTGATTTCCGTAAGGCGTACGAGGATTTTCACGGCTTGTCCAACAGCATGCTGTTCCGGGTTTTGCGGCCGGCCATCGCGAGGCCGGTGATGGAGGTCGTCGCACTGGCCCACCGGCACAGGGGGACTTGGGCGTAGCGCCTTTTCGTGCATGTGGCGCGCCCCGATGCGCCGGCGATCTGCTTGGCAGAATCGTCGGATGCGGCGGTAAGTGCCCGATATGATCGACCGGATGGCGATCTCGGCGAGTGTGCCGATCGCATATTTTCCTCAGCATCCGAACGGAAGGCGTCGATTCGTGTCAGCGTCCGTGCTCATCACCGGTGGGGCGGGATTCATCGGGTCGGCGCTCGCCCGTCGTCTCATCGAGGCCGGATACGACGTCGCCGTGATGGACGTGCTGCATCCACAGGTGCACGGGGGAGATCGGCCGATCGAGCTGCCGGAGTCGGTGCGGTTGTTCACCGGGGACGTCACGCACGCGCCCGACTTCGACGCGGTGCTGCGGTTGTTCCGTCCGTCCCAGGTCGTCCACCTGGCCGCCGAGACGGGCACCGCGCAATCGCTGTCCGAGGCGACGCGGCACGGCTCGGTGAACGTCGTGGGAACCACCCAGCTTCTCGACGCCTTGAGCCGCTCGGGACACGTGCCCGAACAACTCGTCCTGGCGTCATCGAGGGCGGTGTACGGCGAGGGCTCATGGCAGTCCGGCTCGCAGATCTTCTACCCGCGACCCCGCAGCCACGCGCAACTCGTCGCGGGTCTCTGGGATCCGCAAGGCCCCGCGGGTGAAGAGGCGGTGCCGCTGCCGAGCCGCGCCGACCGAACCGAACCCCGGCCCACCAACGTCTACGCCGCGACCAAACTCGCCCAAGAGCACCTGTTGGCCGCGTGGACGTCCGCGCACGACACCAACCTCAGCGTGCTGCGTTTGCAGAACGTCTACGGTCCCGGCCAGTCGCTGACCAATTCGTACACCGGGATCGTCGCCCTCTTCGCGCGGCTGGCGCGCCAGGGGCTTGCGTTGGAGGTATACGAAGACGGCCGCATCGTGCGCGATTTCGTCTACATCGACGCCGTCGTCGATGCCCTCTTCGCGGCGGTCCAGCGCCCGGCAACCCAGCCGCGCTGCCTCGACATCGGGTCCGGCCAGGCCACCACCATCCACGAGTTGGCCAACAAGATCGCCGCCATGTGCGGCGCGCCCGAACCGACCGTCGTCGCGAAATTCCGCGACGGCGACGTACGCGCCGCGAGCTGCGACATCGAGCCGGCGATCAACGAGCTCGGCTGGCGCCCCGCGGGGTCGCTCGATGACGGTTTGCGCGCGCTGCTCGACTGGATCGCCGAACGGCCCGAGGCCGCGTCGAACGAATCCGGCCGTCGCGTCGTGGAACAGGCGGGACAGCGCTAAGAGGTCCGGCCTGGAGCGGCTGGCGGTAGCCGAAGCAGTGCTTTTTTACGCCTATGATGGTTGCTACTCCCCGGTAGGGGCAGGGACGGATCACTCACCGCCAGTCTTTCATTTGAACCAGGGGGCAGCCTTGACCGTGACCGATCGTGACATGCGGTCTCCGTTCCTCGATACCCGATCCGCGTATCTTGACCTGCTGCGACGTAACCTCACCCGGTACGGCAGCGACGAGTTGGTGCCGGTGGGCTGGGACCGTCTGGGGCGCCGTCTCTTCAGCACCCGCAGCCTGATGCTGGTCCGCAAGCGTCCGTTCAACGAGCACGCCCGGAAGTTGGGCCTGGATTGGCCGGCCGACGCACTGACGATGATCGGCATGCAGCGGTTGACCAGCCTGCAGCGCTGCGTGGAAACGGTTCTGACGGAAGACGTCCCCGGTGACCTGGTCGAGTGCGGGGTGTGGCGTGGTGGGGCGTCGATTCTGATGCGCGCCGTGTTGTCCGCCTACGGGGACGAGAAGCGATCCGTGTGGCTATGCGATTCATTCGAAGGGGTGCCGCCACCGGACACCGCGCACTACGAAGCGGACAAAGGCATCAACTTGCATCGCGCCGCCGGGGTGCTCGCGGTATCCGAAGCGCAAGTCAGGGCGAATTTCGAACACTACGGGCTGCTCGATGGCCGCGTTCGTTTTGTTCCGGGGTGGTTCAAAGACACGCTGCAGGATGCGCCGATCGATCGCATTTCCGTCCTGCGGCTCGATGGTGACCTTTATGAGTCGACGATCCAGGCCCTCGATGCCCTCTACCCGCGACTCTCGTCGGGCGGGTATTGCATCATCGACGATTACCACGCCATCGACGCATGTCGGCAGGCCGTAGCGGATTACCGCACGGCTCACGGCGTCACCGCAGAGATCGAGGAAATCGACGGCACCGGCGTGCTGTGGCGCAAGCCGTGACGATCGCGCAAACCGGTGCAGTGGGGATTCGGCGCTATTTAAAGTGATCGGTGCATCACCGTGATGGCGCAACCGAAGGGCTTTGATCCGCGATGAAATGTGTGCTCGCCAGCTATGGAACGCGCGGCGATATCGAGCCTTCCGTGGTTGTCGCCCGTGAACTGCAGCGCAGAGGGCATGACATGGTCATGGCCGTCCCGCCCGACTCGGTGAGCTTCACCGAAGCGGCGGGTCTGACCGCGGTCCCTTACGGGCTGGAATCGCAGGCCTGGCTGGACGTCTACCGCAACTTCTGGACCTCGTTCTTCCGCGGATTCTGGAAGATCCAGGAGATGCGCGGCATGTGGCGCGAGATGTGGGATCTCAGTGACCAGTGCTGGGCGCAGATGAACACCACGCTGATGTCGCTGGCGGACGGCGCCGACCTGCTGTTCGCCGGGCAGAGTTACCAGGAGACCGCCGCCAACGTCGCGGAGTATTACGACCTTCCGCTGGCCACGCTGCATCACGTCCCCATGCGGCCCAACGGCCAGGTCGTTTCGATGCTGCCGCCGCCGCTGGCCCGCTCGGCAATGACGGCGTTCGACTGGTACTGCTGGCGCCTGAACAAAAAGGTCGAGGACACCCAGCGCCGGGAACTCGGGCTGCCGAAGGCGACAGCGCCGTCACCGCGGCGGATCGCCGACCGCGGATCGCTGGAAATCCAGGCCTACGACGAGGCCTGTTTTCCCGGGCTGGCCGACGAATGGGCGAAATGGGACGGCCTGCGACCCTTTGTCGGCACGCTGACGATGGAGCTGACCACCGAGGCCGACGACGACGTGATGTCCTGGATCCACGCGGGGACACCGCCGATCTGCTTCGGATTCGGCAGCATGCCGGTCGAATCTCCGGCCGACACCGTCGACATGATCAGCTCCGCCTGCACGCAGCTGGGCGAGCGGGCGTTGCTCTGCGCCGGCAGGAGCGACTTCAGCGGCGTCCCCCTTCCCGATCACGTCAAGGTGGTGGGCCCGGTGAACTATGCGACGATCTTTCCCGCCTGCCGCGCGGTCGTTCATCACGGCGGCTCGGGAACCACCGCGGCCAGCCTGCGCGCCGGGGTCCCCACGCTGATCCTGTCGATGGACGCCAACCAGACCATCTGGGGCGCTCAGCTCAAACGGCTGAAAGTTGGTACCACACGGCGATTTTCGGCCACCGATCGCAAATCACTAGTGGGGGATCTGAGCCGGATCCTCGCCCCGGATTACGCCCGGCGCGCTCGCGAGATCGCCGCCCGGATGACCAAGCCGGCGGACAGTGTCATCAAGGCCGCCGACGTCGTGGAGCAGTTCGTCAGCTCGCGGAGTCGCGCCTGATCGTCCGGCCGGCTCATGGCAGTTGTACTGGGGAAACGGCCAAATCCGGTGGCCTTTCGGCGTACGCAGGCAACCGGTACGACTTCTCGCTTTTCAAGACACGATGTGGATCGTCTGGCACACTGACGTGAGAACAGGCGACGACGCCCGGGGGTCGGCCATACCTGCCCAAGGGTCGTCATATCTCGACTACCGGGGGGCTAGGGCGATGAGGTTGGCTTCGTCGCACTCGGCTCGCCGGTGCGCGTACTATCCCGCTCGGGCGCGGGCCCTCAAATCCATTGCGAAACAACGACAACCAAATGCCTCTGACGAAACCACGGGACCAATGGCGGGCCGCAGATTACCGAGCGGAAACGCCGCCGTCAAAGTTGCCCGTGCCGTCGGAGATTGATTAAGGTAACAGTCGCGATGAAATTTGCTGTGGCAAGCTATGGGACGCGTGGCGATATCGAGCCTTGCCTCACCATCGGTCGTGAGCTGATACGCAGAGGCCACTCGGTACGCATGGCCGTGCCGCCCAATCTTGTCGATCTGGCCGAGGAGGCCGGTGTCCCGGCGATCCCGTACGGGCCGGATATGCATGACTTTTGGAGCGACGAGTTCATCCGCGACTTCTTCAAGAATTTCCTCCGGGGCCCGGTCAAGTTGATACGGGAAGCCTGGGAACCGGTACTGAAGAACTGGCAGGAAATGAGCTCGGCGCTGATGTCGGTGGGCGCCGGAGCCGATTTGCTGTTCACCGGGCAGCTCTACCAGGATTTGGCGATCAACGTCGCCGACTATTACGGCATCCCGATGGCCACATTGCACTACATCCCGATGCGGCCCAACGGCCAGGTTGTTCCGGGGGTGCCCGGGCCCATGGTCCGCACCGGAATGGCCGTGTACGACTGGATGTGCTGGCGGATGAACAAGAAGGCCGAGGATCGTCAGCGGCGCGAGCTCGGCCTCCCCACCGCAACGGTGGCCTCGCCGCGGCGGATCGCCGAGCGGGGGTCGCTGGAAATCCAGGCCTACGACGACGTTTGCTTCCCCGGACTGGCCCACGAATGGGCGAAGTGGGGTGGTCAGCGGCCGTTTGTGGGCTCGCTGACCATGGAACTGACGACCGAATGCGACGACGAGGTGTTGGGGTGGATCGCCCAGGGCACCCCTCCGATCTGCTTCGGCTTCGGCAGCATGCCGGTCGCCGAGTCGCCCGCCGACACGGTGAGAATGATCGGCGCCGCCTGCGCGGAGCTGGGGGAGCGGGCGTTGATCTGCTCCGGCTGGAGCGACTTCAGCGACGTTCCCCACCTGGATCACGTCAAGGTCGTCGGCGTGGTCAACTACACGAAAATCTTTCCCGCCTGTCGCGCGGTCGTTCATCACGGTGGCTCGGGCACCACGGCCGCCGGCCTGCGCGCGGGGATCCCCTCGCTGATCCTCTGGACGGCAGGCGACCAGCCGATGTGGGGGTCGCGCGTCAAACACCTGAAGGTCGGCACATCCCGACGGTTCTCGAGCTCCACCCCCGAAACTCTGATTGCCGATCTGCGGACGATCCTTGCCCCGGAGTACGCCACCCGCGCCCGTGAACTGGCGACCCGGATGACCAAACCCGCCGAGAGCGCAGGGCGCGCCGTCGATCTGCTGGAAGAATTCGCTCGTTCGGGGCGCTGTGTTCCCGGGGTATCGACAGAGCGAAGTCGCTGAGCAGACGGTGACGGATACACTGCGAAACGCATTGATGGCATCGAGGGACGTCTAGGCTCTCTACCGGTATTACTGGCACGCGGAGTTGGGGGTAGTTTTGGCCGTGACTGATCACGACACGCGGTTCGCATACCTCGATCTGCTCCGGCGCGACCTCACCAGATACGGCAGCGACGAGCTGGTGCCGGTGGGGCTGTACCGCCTGGGGCGCCCCCTGTTCAGTACGCGCAACCTGCTGCTGGTGCGCAAACGGCCGTTCAACAAACAGGCGCGCGACTTGGGCCTGGACTGGCCGGCCGATGCCTTGACGATGATCGGGATGCAGCGGCTCACCAGTCTGCAGCACTGCGTGGAGACGGTCCTGCAAGAGGACGTGCCCGGCGATCTGGTCGAGTGCGGCGTGTGGCGCGGCGGCGCTTCCATCTTGATGCGTGCCGTGTTGGCGGCATACGGCGACGAGAAGCGCACCGTATGGTTGTGCGATTCGTTTGCCGGAGTCCCGCCCCCCGACACCGTCAATTACAAAGCGGATAAAGGGATCAGGCTGCATCGCCACGCGCGCATCCTGGGGGTGCCCCAAGAGCACGTCAAGGCGAATTTCGAGCGCTACGGGTTGCTGGATGACCAGGTGCGTTTTCTTCCGGGTTGGTTCAAGGACACCCTGCAGGACGCCCCGATCGACCGCATTTCCGTGCTCCGGCTCGACGGCGACCTTTACGAGTCGACGATTCAGGCGCTCGACGCGCTCTACCCGCGGCTGGCGCCCGGAGGCTTTTGTATCGTCGACGACTACCACGCGATCAAGGCGTGCGCGCAGGCCGTGACGGACTACCGCGCCAAGCATGGGATAACCGACGAGATCGTCGAGATCGACGGCACCGGCGTGCTGTGGCGTAAGTCCTGAAGAGAACGCTGAAACATTAGGTGTACGAGATGGTTTGCCCTTTGGTGCAGGGTAGGCGAAACACGATCATGATGAACCGCTTCCGTTCCCCCCGGGGACGGCACGCGCCGATGCTATGGTTGCCGCCGTGGCAACTGGGCTGACAACCGGCACCCGCCTGCGGATGTGGTGGGTGCGCACCGAATACTGGCTCGCGCGCACGCTGTTGCCTGACGTCTACGCCAACGATGCGTTGATCACGTTCAACAACTTTCATGCGTTCCTCGATGATCCCGAATTCCGGCGTGCCTACCAGCGTGGTGCCCGCTCCCTCGGCAACGAGGATTGGTACCAGTGGCAGTGGCGCGTGCACGTGGGGCTGTGGGCGGCGGCCAGCGCCAGCCAGCTCGAGGGCGACTTCGTCGAGTGCGGCGTCAGTTACGGGTTTTTGAGCAGCGCGATCATGGAGTACCTCGACTGGGATCGGCTGGGCAAGACGTTCTACCTGCTCGACACCTTCGCCGGTCTCGACCCGCGGTTCGTCACCGAGAACGAACGCCAGGCCGGGGCGCTGGAGACCAGCAAAGGACACCTGCGCAACGGGATGTACGTCAACGGGGTGGACAGCGTCCGCGCCAATTTCGCGGAATGGAAAAACCAGCGCATCATCGTCGGCGCGGTTCCGGAGACACTGGAGCAGGTCGATGCGCCGTCGGTGGCGTACCTGCACATCGACATGAACTGCGCTCCCCCCGAAGTCGCTGCGCTGCGGTTCTTTTGGCCGCGGCTCACTCCCGGCGCCTTCGTGCTGCTGGATGACTACGCGAACCGGGGACGCGACGAGCAGCGCGCCGCCATGGACCAGGTCGCCGGCGAACTGGGTGTGAAGATCTGTACACTGCCCACCGGCCAGGGCCTGCTCATCAAGCCGGCTCGCTAGGCGAAACAGGCCTTCTCCCAACGTTTTTAGCTCGCTGGATCGCCCGTTGTTGCCCGATCGGGTTTCATGGTCTTTCACACGGGTAGGCCTCTGTTATGGCATTAGCATTGATCACGGGCGCGTCCAGTGGAATCGGTCTCGAGCTAGCGGAGCTTTTCGCCCAGCGGGGATATGACCTGGTGGTGGCCGCCGAAAACGACGGCATCTACCCGGCGTCCACCACGTTGTCCCGGTGGGGCGTTGATGTGCGGCCTGTACAGGTTGACCTACGTACCCCGGAAGGCGTCGAACAGCTCTATCAGCAGGTCGCAGAAGGTGATCGGCCGCTCGACGCGGCCGCGCTGAACGCCGGCATCGGCGGCGGCGGGAGTTTCGTCGAGGGCGACCTGGCACACGACATATCCATCATCGACCTCAACGTGAAGTCGACCGTGCACCTGGCCAAGCTCGTGCTGCGTAACATGACGCGGCGCGACGCGGGGAAGGTGCTGCTCACCTCGTCGCTGGCGTCGATGGCGCCCGGACCTTTCGAGGCCGTTTATCATGCCTCCAAGTCGTTCGTTCAGTCCTTCGCCGGGGCGTTGCAGGACGAATTGCGTGATACCGGAATCACTATCACCTCCCTGCTACCCGGCACCATCGAGACCAACTTCTTCAACCGCGCGGGTATGGACGAGACACGCGCGGGGCAAAAGCCGAAGGACGACCCGGCCGAGGTCGCCAGGCAGGGCTTCGAGGCGATGATGCGGGGCGACCGCAGGGTCGTCGGTGGCTCGTTGACCACCAAAACCGTGGGTGTGGCCCTGCGCTTCCTGCCCGATTCGCTCAAGGCGGTCGCCAGCCGGATGAATTCCACGCCCGCCGGGCGGCGATGAAGCGGCCTCAGCCAACCACTTTCCGGCGGACGGCTTCCTCCAAGAGGTCGGCGGTGGTCCCGATGCTCTCGGCGGGCTTGCTCATCCGGGCGGAGAGTTCCCGGGCTCTGGTCGCGTAGTCTGGGGCGAGGATGGTGTGCAAATCCGACACCAGAGATTCTCGGGTGGTGGCCGAAAAGCGCCGGGCGGCACCTACTTTCAAGCGTTTGATCTGGGCCGCCCAATACGGCTGATCGGCCGAACTCCACAGGGCCAGGGTCGGGGTGCCCGCTCGCAGGCTCGCGGCGGTGGTGCCCGAACCGCCGTGATGAACGACGGCACGGCAGGCGGGAAAGATGGACGCGTAGTTCACCGGTCCGACGACTTTGACGTGGTCGAAATGCGGCACGTCGCTGAATTCCGTTCCGCCGAAGCAAATCAGAGCCCGCTCGCCCAGCTGTGCGCACGCCGCGCCGATCATTTCGACGGTGGCGGTGGGGGATTCGACCGGTATGCTCCCCGACCCGAAGCAGATGGGGGGTGTCCCCGAGGCGATCCACGAGGCGACGTCGTCGTCGGCGTCGGTCGTCAACTCCATCGTCAGGGCGCCGACGAACGGACGGCGGCTGCCCCATTTCGCCCATTCGGCGGCCAAGCCGGGGAAGAACACGTCGTCGTAGGTTTGGATTTCCAGCCAACCGCGGTCGGCGATCCGTCGCTGGGAACGGCGTGTCGCCTTGGGCAGCCCGAGTTCTCGGCGCTGCGCGTTGTCGATCTTTTTTGTCGCGCGCCAAAACAGCCACTCGAGCGTCGTCATCGTCGAGCGGACCAGCGGCGACGGCATGCTCGGCACCAGCTGGCCGTTGGCGCGCATGGGGAAGTGATGGAACGAGGCCAACGGAATGTCGTAGTACTCAGCCACATTGGCGGCGGCCTGCTCGAAATTCAGGCCGGTGGTGAGTAGGTCGGCGTCTTCCGCCAGCGACTTCAGCGTCGTGCTGGTATCGCCCCAGAACTTGATGAGCGGTTCCCAAATCTTGAGTATCGACCTGATCGGATGGCGGAAGGAATCCGACCACATGTTCCGCAGAAATTCCTCGTCGAGGAACTCCTGCACCGTGGGGCCGTAGGGGACCGCCGCCAGCCCGATCGACTCGACAAAGCCAACGAGTTCGGGGGGGACGGCCAGGCGAACGTCATGCCCGCGGCGCAGCAGTTCGCGGCCCACAGCGGCGGACGGCTCGATGTCGCCGCGAGTTCCGTAACTCGCCAGGGCAAATCTCATTGTTGGTCCCAGCCTTGCAATCGTCGTGCACCGGCGGCGTCCAGGGTATCGAAGGTGATGGTGGTTTCCGGCGCACTGGGGGATTCAGTCAAAGCGCCTCGCGCGGGCAAATTTTTCCAAGAGGTCGGCGGCTCTTTCGATGCTTTCGGCGGGTTTGGTCATCCGAGAAGACAATTCGCGGGCGCGGGCGACGTAGTCGGGAGCCAGGATCCGGCGCAGGTCGCCGACCAACGTTTCTCGGGTGGTGCTCGAAAACGGGCGGGCGATGCCCACTTGTAGCCGGTCGACCTGGCCGGCCCAGATCTTCTGATCGTTCATGCTCCAAAGGCTCAGAGTGGGTACTCCGGCGCGCAGGCCCGCGGCCGTGGTGCCCGCTCCGCTGTGGTGCACCACCGCGCGGCACGCGGGAAAGACCGCTGCGTAATTCACCACACCCACAACCTTGACGTGGTCGAACTGCGGCACGCCCGTGAAATCGGTCTTGCCGGAGCACACCAGCGCCCGCTCGCCCAATTCCGCGCAGGCCTCGCCGATCATCGTGATCGTGTCGGCCGGCGAATCGACCGCGGTGCTGCCGAAGCCGAAGCAGATCGGGGGTGTTCCCGCGGCGATCCACGAGGCGACTTCGTCGTCGGCGTCCGTCGTCAGCTCCATGGTCAGCGTGCCGACAAAGGGCCGCTGGCCTTTCCACTTCGCCCATTCGCCGGCCAGCCCGGGAAAACACACCTCGTCGTAGGCCTGGATCTCCAGCGCGCCTCGGGCGGCCATCCGCTGCGGCGCCGGGCCCTTTGCCTTCGGCAGGCCGAATGAGCAGCGCTGCGCGTCCTCGGCCTTCTTTGTCACCCGCCACTGCGTCCAGTCCAGCGCCATCATGGCGGAGCGCACCAGCGGTGCGGGCAGGCCGGGGGAGAGCTGTCCATTGGGCCGCATGGGGAAGTAATGCATCGTGGCCAACGGAACGTCGAGATGCTCGGCCACGTTTGCCGCGACGCCCGGGAACCCCGGCCCGGTGAACACCAGGTCGGCCCCATTCGACAGGGATGTCAGGGTGGCACTCATCTCCGCCCAGGATTGGACAAGCATGTCCTGGGCCTCGCGCCACCGCCTTCTCACCTCGGGGAAATTCCAGAACTTGCCCAGGAAGTCCGTGTCCCAAAAGCCGTCCTGCTGATCGGGCCCGTAGGCGGCCGCCGCGAGGCCGGCCGACTCGACCAGCGCCACCAGGTTGGGCGGCACAGCCAGGCGAACGTCATGTCCACGCCGCTGCAGTTCGCGACCCACGGCCGTGCAGGGCTCGACATCGCCGCGAGTTCCATAGCTCGCCAGGGCAAATTTCACGACGAATCCTTCCGGTGGTCGTGCGGGTGGGCGGCGACGAGGCCATTATGTCTGCTTACTCGCCCGGCGGGGTGGCCCGATCGCTCACGAAACGCCCCGTGTCAGCCGGAGATGAGTGCGCGGTCGGCCAGCGCACCAATTGCCGGCGCCAATAGCCGGGCGTACTCGGGCGTCAGATGAAATTCGTCCTCGTACACGAGAGTGTTGCCCACAATCGGCGGGCATCGGTCCGCAGTGCAGAACAACTCGGTGACGTCGGCGTATTGCCCCCCCGGGGCTTTGGTCGCGGTGTTTTCCGCCCCGATACCGGACTTGTTCACCGCTGTCGACGTCGCCGACGAGCAGGCGGTCGCGTCGTTGAGGTGAACGGAAAGGCAGTCCGGCACCATTGTATGAAGGTCGGGGGTTGGCCCGATAACCAATACGTTCGCCCCAGTGCCGCGAAGCTGCTGGACTAGGCGGGTCAGGCTTTCGGTCCAGGCCGGCCCGTAGGGTGGGGCACCTGTGCCGCCGTGGCGCAACATGCCCAGCACCACCAGTCGCGGGTGCTCGCTCTGCAGTCGGGCGATGATATGACCGCGCCACTGCTCGCACTCGGTGTAGTCCCGTTGACCGAAGACTTTGATGGGCAGGTCCAGCATCGGGCAGGCGCCCTTAGTCAGGACCTCCAGGCGCCAGTGCCGATGCGCGGCGACATCCTGGAACGCCGGGCTCCAGCTGTAGGCATTCGAGTCGCCGACTAGAGCCACGGTGGTCTTCGATGCAGTGTCGCCCGTCGCGCACTCGGGTTGGTCGACGTTCAACAGGTTGCGCAGGCAATCCTCTAAACCGCGCGGCGCATTTTCGTGTGTCGCGCCAACCAGCGACGGATCGAGATTTGACGGTACGGCCTTAAGGTCGACGGAGGCCGCAACGGCGGCCTGCACTTGCGCGAAGACCTGCTGAACCGCAGCGTCATACGGCTCAATGTTCTGCCCAGTGGGCGGAGGCCCCGCAGTCAGCCGCAGCGCCGGAGCGGCTGGGCCGCGGCCGACAGGATCGGGCAGGACCACCAGCAGCGCCACTCCTACAATGACCGCCACCGCGGTGGCGATGCCGCCGAGCGCGAGGCTGCGGGCGGCCGATCGGCGCAGGGAACCGGAGTATCGGAAGGGGTTCTCGATAAGACGCAGCGTGAGTACCGCCAACAAGAAGGAGACGAGAACCGCCGCCAGGCCATCGATCGGCCCCAGCGGACGGCCCAGCAATGGTGTCGCGAGCAGCAGCACTGGCCAGTGCCAGAGATACCACGAATACGACAGCCGACCAATCGCTCGCATCGGCCGCAATGCCAAGATGCGGCCACATCCCCTAGACGGTCCGGCACAGCCGGCGCCGATCACCAGCGCTGTCCCGAGCACAGGCAACAGTGCGGCGGTACCCGGAAAGGGCGTCGTTGCGTCCAATTGGTTGCAGGCCACCAAGATCAAGGCCAGACCTGCCCATCCCACGATCGCGGCTGGCAACGTCGGTAGTCGGCGCCAGTGGATGGTTGTGAGGGCCACTAGGCCGCCTACGGCCAACTCCCACGCCCGGGTATGCAACGAAAAGAACGCCACCGGAGGCGCCGTGTGGGTAGTCACCAAGGACACACCAAACGAAACGGCGCCAACCAGGGCAAGGACTAACACGTAGGGAGCGACCGACGCGGCATGTGCCGTCCCGGCGCGCCGACGCGCACACCGTATGACCCACGCAGTACCAATCATCAGGGCCGGCCATACGAGGTAGAACTGTTCCTCGACGCCCAGAGACCAGTAGTGCTGGAACGGTGAGAGCGAAAGCTTGCTGATGTGAAAGTAATCGACGCCTTGCAGCGCAAATCGATAGTTCCCGACATACAGCGCGCTAGCGATGCCGTCGCCGATAACGCCCGTAGCCTCCAGCGGAGATAACAGCACAGCAGAGGCAATCGCGGTAACCACGCCGACCGTGGCCGATGCCGGCAACAGCCGGCGAGCCCGTGCCCCATAGAAGCGGAGCAGCCCCACGGTCCCGGTGCTGCTCGCCTCGCGCCAGAGCATCCCAGTAATCAGGAAGCCTGAGATGACGAAGAAAACGTCGACACCGACGAATCCGCCGCCCACTCCGGGCGCACTGCAGTGAAAAAGAACAACGGCCAGCACCGCAACAGCCCGCAACCCCTCGATGTCCGCGCGAAATCCCGTCTGCGGGTGCCGATCACCATCGGCGGCATCACCAACAGCGGACTTCGATTCGATGGCGGAAAAAGGTGCCACAGCGGTGAGAGATAGCTCTCGATCACGGGTGTCGTCGTCTGTTGAGGTCATGCTCGCCCTTCTGGTCGTCTGCGTATTGTGCTCCACGAGGAGCCGACACCCGCTTGTTATCGCCTATTCGCGCTTTCAGGCAGGCTAATGACCAGATCAGTCAAGAGTTTTGGCCTTCAACTAGACCAGCGGAGCGGCGATGTCGTCGCCTATGTCGTACCGCAACCAGCCAGAAGTTGTTGCTCAGTCCGAGGTGTGTCTCGCAATCGGTGTCCTCGTGGGGCCGGCTGTTATTGAATAGAGGCCATGCCGCTTTCGGATACCGGCCGACGCGCCGGCCGCCTCATCCGCCGTGTATGCTTCTTTGGCCCAGGCCAATGCAACATATGCGGGAGTTGGGTTCGCTTTCTGAGTGTTTCGCGCAGGCTTGGTGGCGAGCTGGCCATGTACGGGTTTCCTTACTCTCTCGACCAGATGGAGACCATCAATCACCGCCGATACGTCTGTCCGGTGTGTGGCTCTGTCGACCGGGACCGCCTCTATAAGCTGTATGTCGACCGGTATCTACCGCCCGATGGTGGTGTACGCGAGGTGCTCGAATTTGCGCCGTCCGCACCCTTGTCGGCGTACTTACGCAGTCGCGACGATTTCCGTTACCGCAACGCCGATTTGATGATGGGCGGTGTCGATGACGTCGTTGACATCACCGATATGCCGATTTACGCGGACGGCTCGATCGATTTCTTCATCTGCTCCCATGTGCTCGAGCATGTTTCGGACGACGGCCGCGCGCTCAACGAGCTGTATCGAATACTGGCACCCGGCGGACGCGGCATCGTCATGACCCCCGTGGCCCCCGAGGGAACCTTTGACGAGGACCCTACGGTCACCGATGAAGGCGAGCGGTGGCGCCGCTTCGCCCAAGGCGACCACGTGCGCCTCTACGATCGCTCCACACTGTGTTCGCGGATCGCTAAGGCTGGGTTTGAGGTTTCTGGCCTTGACGTCGAGACGTTTGGTACCGAGACGTTTAATCGGCATGCCATCGCGTTCGGCTCGGTCCTCTATATAGTGCGTAAGCCGGAACTGCCGCCAACCGACGGGTGAGGGCGCTAAACTTGCGCCGGCAAGCATGCTGGCGGCGTTGTGATCCTGATTTGAGAAATGCTTTGAAGCGCCCAAACGTTGGGACGCTGACCAACACCCTGAGTTTGCTAGGGGGATCGAATGCTAAGGTTGACGGACAGGCTCAACCAAATCGGCCGTGCAATTCGGGATGGACGTAGCGCAGGGCAATCTGAAGGCGCTTCACTCGGTAACGGGCAACAGACAACACTACCTCAACGCGGTTTTGACATATGCAAACCAGCATATTCCCGCAAGAAGCTGCGAAAGCAATTTCACGAACTTCACGATGAAATTTTCTGGCAGATCCTTCCCGAAGTCTATAATTTTACTCAGCTTCCGATTGAACCGATGTGGAGCCTATACGAAGCTGTTCGTTACCTTTCAGCCAGGAAGATAAAAGGCGACATCGTCGAGTGTGGCGTCCTACTCGGGGGCGCCTCGATGCTGATTGCCAAGACGCTGCTGTCGGTTGATGACACTTCACGTGAACTGTGGCTTTTCGATAGTTTTCAAGGCTTCGTAGGCGAGCAGGCGAACGACGACGTCACGTGGTACGGCGATTCGATCAAGGATCGTTACCCTGATTTCGGCACGATTGCCGAGAACAATATTGTTTCGACGGGCTACCCCCGGAAAGGCTTCACCTGGTGAAAGGTGACGTCGAAAAGACTGCGGCCGAAAACGTTAACGGTGACATTGCTCTTTTGCGTCTCGATACGGATACCTACTACAGCACGAAGGCGGAACTTGAGTACCTTTACCCGAAGCTGGTGCCTGGCGGCATACTAATTATCGACGATTACGGTCACGCTCTCGGAGCGCGACGGGCGGTCGATGAATATTTTACCGATCCCGACAGGCGTTTGCTGCTTAATCGTGTGAATTTCACTAATCGCCTCGCCGTGAAGATATAAGACGGGCGCATTAAGACGCGCGATTTCCGATTCGTCGCGCGCGCCATAGCCTTCGCAACGGGGCTCTGAAGCGCCGCGCGGGCGACTTCCAGCGATGCTGCAACGCCAGCATTGCGGATCGGGGATGGTGCGCAATGGTGTCCAGCAGCGCGGCCCGGCCCTCCGCGCCAGGAATCCTGCCGATCTCGCGCAGGATCCAGTAAGCCCGGTCAGCGATGAGTTCTTCCCGGGTCGGGTCGTCAGGGAAGACGTCGAGCATTGCCTCGAACATCGCGGCATGTCCGCGACCATGCAACACCCAGAACTTCGCACGGTCCACATCGGCGCCGTACCAGAAACTCTGCGGATGGCGACGATAGACCGCCATCGTCTCAGGGAGCATGGCGATTCCGCCTTGTGCTGCGTGCCGAACGTGGAGGTACCAGTCCATAGGCATGACGTCGGGCGGAATGTCGTCATAGCGTGCCTGCCGCCGGTAAAGAACCGAGTTGGTCTGGATGAAATTCCGCCTGATCAGCGCGTCCACGCTCAAGTCGCGACGCCAGCTGGTTGGCGGAAATTCCGAGCCCTTACGCCCATCCGTCCAGAGCACCTGCACCGGATGGAAGCACAACGAGGTCTCCGGGTGCTGGTCGAGAAACGCCACCTGCTTGCTGAGCTTCATCGGGTCGGTCCAGTAGTCGTCGCCCTCGCATATTGCGAGATACTCGCCGCGGGCGGCCGATAGCGCATCGGTCAGGTTCGCGTAAATTCCAACATTCGTGGGCCGCAGGATCGCCCGGAATAAATGCGGATACCTGTTCGTGTAATCCTGAATAATCGCCGCGGTGGCATCGGTTGAAGCATCGTCCGCGATCACGATCTCGACGGGAAAGTCCGTCTTCTGGGCAACGAATCCGTCGAGAGTCTCACGGATGAAGGCCTCGTGGTTATAGGTAATCGATACGACGCTGACTTTGGGGGCGCTCGCGGGCGAAACATCGGTCAATGTCAACTCCCTTTTCTTACGGCGGCGACGACGCGTGCGATGTCGTCTGGCGCCATGTAGTCATGAATCGGTAGCGAGACGATACGTGCGCAAATGTCACGCGTTACCGATAGGTCAGCCGACTTAACGAGCTCTGAATTAGTCACAAAGTACTCATTCAAGTGCAGCGGGGGATTGTAGTAATCGCGTGCTTGGACCGCCGCTTCCCGCAAGCTGGCGAGCACCGCGGCTTTGTGGTCGGCCGATGTGCACGACGCGCTCGCGAAGCACAGCGACGACGCCTCGGCATTAGGCTGAAAACGTACGCCGACCTGGCCGAGCTCGGCGCGATACTCTTCGAAAACGTTGCGACGGCTTGCGAGGCGTCGGTCAAACGCAAGAAGCTGGCGCAGGCCGATCGCCGCATTCAATTCCTGCAGCTTCGCGTTCATCCCTAGCTGTGTAGCGTCCCGCGGTCCAGCGAAACCGAAGTTCTGAAACTGGTGTGCTCGCTCGACTAGCTGTGAATCGCGGGAGACCAGCGCTCCCCCCTCGCCGACCGCGAAGGGCTTGGTCGCGTGAAAGGAGAAGATCTCACAAGCGCCTCGGCCGCCGACGCACTCACCGTCCCCATATGACGAGCCAAATCCCGCCGCCGAGTCCATGACAACGGGCAAGTCCCATTCGGCCGCGAGGGCCTCCCAGGCATCAATGTCGGGGTTACCGACACCGAATACATTGGGAAGCAAGATGCCGGCGACCCGGTCGCGGGAGCTCTCCAGGATGGTGCGGGCAGACGGGACGCTTGGTTGCCAAGTGTTTTCATCGATGTCGATGAACCAGGGACGGTATCCGACCCAGAGCGCAGCTTGTGCGACAGCGATGAACGTGAACGACGGCATTAGCAGGTAGCGGTCCCGCGCACCCGGTCCCACTGTGACGTGGAGTGCGGCGATAAGCGCCAGAGTGCCATTCGCGAGGGTGGCGACGTGTAATTCCGCTCCGAGGTACTCGCTCAGGGCGCGCGCGAACTGTCGCTCTTTCGGTCCGAAATTCGTGTACCAGTTGGCACGCACAATCTCTGCAAGATCCTCCGCGACTTCAATGGGTTCAGGAAAGTTCGGACGGATGAACGGAATTTCAGACGACATCGAGCCACCCGTCCCGAACTTTGACTACCGACGCAGGGACACCTGCAACGACCGCATTGGGTGTCGCTACATCGGCCAGCACGATTGCGCCAGCGCCAACCACCACACCGGATGCGATGGACACGTCATTAGAAATGCTGGCCCCCACGCCAACGAACACGCCATCGTCGAGGCGCACTCGACCCGCAACGTGCGCACCGGGGCCTATTGTCACGAATGATCCAAGGTGCACGTCGTGGCTGAGCGTTGCGCCAATGTTCACCTGGCAGTGGTCGCCGACCACCACATTGACGGTGAGGATTGCGCCGGGCGCAATGACGACGCCATCACCGATCTTGGACGAGGGACCTACACAGGCCGCAGGGGAGACGACTGTCATGAAGCGGTCACCCGGCCAGGCCGCGACCAACTTCCGACGTAACGCCGGTGCTCCGACGGCGCCAATGACCGGCGAGTCTTGAGCGGCGGCCGACGGCGAGGTGATATCGACCTGATCATGCGCCGCGGCGTCGAGGTGAGCTGGGGAGACGGCCCAGAAGACGTTCGTAGTCGGTGGCAAGTAGGAGGCTATTTCACGAGCCTGCGCACCGGCACCGAGCAGGCCCACGTACACCGGCATACTGCGACCCGAATGCTCGATCGCGTTGTCCATCCCCACCGCCTGTCTTCGTCCTCCGACACCGTCACAACATGATGCCCGGCCAGGCTGCGGTTCGCCTCGTTACACGCGGCATGGCTGCCACCCCGGTGCATGTATGTGCTCATCACGGAGTTGTCTGGCGCACGCGGATTCGAGAACGCGTGCTGCTAGCAACATATACAGCTGGGTTTGATGGCGGCGTACATCAAGCCCCCTAACAAGCTGCTCAGCATTGCAGGCAGTTACGGCGGCGTTGAAGCGGCAGCATCGGTGTCCGACGTTGGCAAACCTGCGCATCGTGGTGAGCTGGGAATCTACGAGTGCAGAATTCGTCGCGTAACGTTTCTCGCAAAGAAAACTTTACGGCGATTAATCGAACTGGTTACTAATGTCCCGCTAGTTTATGGTGCATTGCGCTGGAATCAGCACGCCCGACAGCTTATAGTAGTTGCGGCTGTTTGGGTCAGGTGCCGAAATCCACGGTCGTTCCCGGGAGCTGCTCTGGCGAAAGCTGAGAGGTGGGCGCACCAGGGGCGAGCCGTCCTAGCAATCGACATGTGCGAATTCAGCGCGCGGTAAAGCTACGGCGGGACTTCACGACTTACCAGGAGCCGGCGTGCCGAAATAGTGGTTTCGCGGCCCAGCTGCAGCGGCCAAGTCCGATGTCGCACGAAATGGGACGCAACATGAAAACTCCGACAGTATTCACTTTAGCCTCCGGACGGTCAGGCACACAGACTTTAGCGGAGTTACTTAGGCGCAACGCATCCCAATACCGTGTCGTGCACGAACCCCAGCTCAATTTATGGAATCCAGGGATGCAAGGTCCGGCGATCTATGAGCACACCCAAGGAAACTTTCACGCCGTGCGGGCTTTACTGCGTAGGAAGCGTCGCGCGATCACCTTTTATCGCACACCCACTTACATCGAAACTAGTAACGTCTTTCTTAAGTCCTACTGGGATCTCGCCCCGGAATATTTCCCCAATATTAAGGTATTTCATTTGATTCGCCATCCGCTAGAAGTCGCACGGAGCACCGCTAATCGCGAAAAGTATCTTTGCGATCAACGCAAGTACCGTTACTATCGAGGACGTGACGGCCGCCAATATCGTTGGTGGGCGCTAACCGGGCTGGAGCCGATTTTCGGCAGTTTTGATTTGTCGCAGCTCACGCTGTTCCAATTCCACCTAATTCAGTGGATCGAGATCGAAAATAGAGCGATGGAATATCTGCGACGCTTCAATATGCACACACGCTGCCTTACGCTGCATGCGCCACAGGATTTGAACTGTGCGGCGACTGCAGCCAAGATCCTCGACTTCGTGGGTATTGCAGACTCGGGCGGGTTGTCAATGCCCGGCGTGCAGAACCGCACACCGGGGTATGAGACCTCAGTGGGCAACGATGAGCTGATCCAATCCCGCGATATAGTGTCGGCGTTGCCGACGGCATACCTTGAGGTTTTCCAGCATGAGCCATGCGCATCCCAGCCTTGGGCTGCTCTCTTGACGCAGTAAGACAGGCTGCGACCGGGGAGACCTCAAGATTGCCGTCCCGATGCGCTGTGACTTGCAGTCCACGAACGCCTTTGTCTCAGTTGCGGATCATTACATCGCGAAACCGGCGTGCCCGGACGAACTCACTAAAGGGCGCCGCTAGCAAGGTTTTCAAGCGCGGGCATCGCTGAGGCCCGAACACCGTCACCTTGAAGAGCAGCCCCAGCCAAACAAGTAACCACCACGGCGTTGCAGCTGCCCGAACAGCATTGGTGGATGCCGGATCTACGATCATCCAAGTCACTATGCGTAGCTGATCAAGCCAGTGTCGCTGCGCCTTGGTGATATTCGCCGACTCGGTGCTGCCGGTGTGATGCCGTACCGAAAGTTCTCGCGGCACAAAGCAAACGGCTGATCGCAGCATAAGGCGCAACCAGAAGTCCAAGTCGACCGTCTGATAGATGTCGTCCCGTAAGCCTCCCGCCTGCAGCGCCAGCTGCCGCCGGAACATCACGCAACTCGGTTCGCCGATCAGGTTGGCGCTCGCGCCCCACAGGCCTACGATCTGCAAAACCAAGGACGACCCGCGATTGTGTTCCCGAAGCTTCACGAAGTAGACATGCAGCTTGCTCGGTGCCCGCCGCCGTTCGCTCCAGGGGAGGTCGTCGGTCTGCACACGCCGAGGTGCGAAGACCAATCCGACGTCCGGGTCGTCGAAAGACCGGGCAAGCGTCCGCAAGGCCCCCGGGAGCAACCAATCATCTCCGTGTAGGAACTGGATGTGGTCGCCGCGCGCGAGTTCCAGGCACCTGTTGTGGTTTCCGTTCAGGCCCAGGCGAGAGTGGTTGCGTATCAGCTGGTCTCCAGGGCGAAGTAACGATGCGGCCTTTGTCGCGCCGTCGTCGGTCGACTGGTCATCGACGATGACGATCTCGAACTCGACGCCATCTTGATCCAAGACGCTGCGCAGGCAACGTTCGATTGTCGCCGCGTTGTTGTACATCGGCACGCACACCGAGATCAGTGGCTTGGCCGGTGCGTCGTCAATCCTGTCGACGGGTGGGGCGTCGGTATGTGGCTGGCCGGCCGGCTCGCTCATGCGTTGGCCTCGGCAGCCAATCGATAACCACGCACGGCTATTGGAATGAAAACCGCGAGCAGTACGACGGCCCAGATCAGAGTTGCCGCAAGAGGCCACATGATTGGACCGCCGTGCGCGAGCGCTCGCATGGTCTCAATCGGTGGCGATATCGGCTGCATGCGGATCAACGGCTGCGCCCAATCCGGGAACAGCTTGATGGGGGTGGCGCCGGGATTGACGAACGCCAGCGCGAAGGTGACTCCCAGCACCCACGTCATCGCGGTGCGGCCGTTGTTGCGGATCGCCATCGCCATTACCAGTGCGGTGAACCCGGTCACCACGATCGAGGGGATAAGCACGAAAAGTAGGGCTGCGGCCCAGCCTTGCGTGAAGCGCAGCCCCATTGCCAGCCCGATCGCGGTGATCAGGATGGTGCCGATGAAAGCGCGCACGACTTCCGCGGCCACCCAACCGGTGATTGGGCTCGCCCGGTGTATCGGCAGCACCCACATCCGGCTGATCAGGCGTGACTCGCGGTCCATAGTGATACCCACAGAGTTGCCCAGGGAGCCGAACAGCGCGGATATGACCGCACACATGGGGACGACGCCGTAAACACTGTCGACACCGGTGACCTTGTGTACCTGCTCACCCAGCACAATTTTGTAGATGAATAGCAGGAAGACAGGCAGCAGCAGTGACCCCATCAGCACAGCCTGGTCACGGCGCCATCGGAGCAGAAGCCGACCAGCCTGCACCCAGCTCTGGGTCATCAGGGAAACCTGCGGCTCGAGGCGGTGGGTCATTAGCCGCGCCTCTGCATCCGCAATGTGATTGCGCCGAAGACGAGCACCATGCCCAGACACCAAGCCAGGGTGGCCGCCAGGTTGCTGAAAATTACGTGCCCGGTGGACAGGCCGCGCAGCGTCTCGGCGAACTGTGACACCGGTTGGTTGCGGACGTATGGGCGTAACCAGTCTGGGAAAGTCCGCTCGGGAGCGATACCTGTAGACAGCATGAACAGCAGCAGTTGGGGGACAAACAAGAAGTGGCTGGCCCCCTGCACGCTCCTAGCGCTCGATCCCAGCGCGTCGGCGCCCAGAGTCACGGCCAGGCACAGCAGCAACGAGATCACCAGAAAGGCTGCCGCGTATCCCAATCCGCCGGTGATCCGGAAACCGAAGGCATAGCCGGCGATCAGTGCCACCACCAGGGAGAGCACGCCGCGCATCAGGGTGGCCACGGTGCGGGCGGCTACTGTGGCCGCCGCATGGACGGGCAGGGTCTGCATCCGCTCGCCGAACCCAAACAGGTGGTCGCGCGCCGCGCGGTCCGCGGTGAGGAGCCCGACGAAAATCATCGATTGGGCCACCACCGCGGGCAAAAAATACTGTGTATAGCTTACGGGCCCCGTATCGATCAGGCCGTGCAGCGCCACACTGAACCCAGCCAAATACGCTGCGGGGGACAGGATCTCGAAGATCATCTCGCCGTCGCGTGCGGCCGACATCAGCGAACGCTCGGTGAGGGCGGCTAGGGCACTCATGACCGGGCGACGGTCCGTTCGGTGAGGTGTAGGAACGCTTCGTCGAGCGACGGCTTGCGCAGCGAGATGTCGGCCAGTTCGAGGCCGAGCGCGTCGACCCGGCGAAATACATCGACCAGCGTGGCCACCCCGTCAGGGGCGACCACCGACACCGAACTCGTATCGGTGTCGATATCGACCCCGTCGAGTCCGGCCAGTGCCGACGCGACCTGAGGCAGGTCGGCGGGATTGGCCGGAGTCACCTGGCAGTAGCTGGTGCCGACGGCGCGCTTGAGCTCCTCGGCGGTGCCGCTGGCGATCACCTGCCCGTGGTCGATGACGATGATCGAGTCGCTCAGTACGTCGGCCTCTTCCAGGTACTGCGTGGTGAGCAGCACGGTGATGCCCTGCTCGGTCAGCGAACTCACCAGGGCCCACACGTCGCGGCGGCTGCGCGGATCCAGCCCCGTGGTCGGCTCGTCGAGGAACAACACTTGTGGCGGCACCGCCAAGGCGCTGGCCAGGTCGACCCGGCGGAACATGCCTCCGGAGTAAGTCGACAGACGCCGGTCGGCGGCGGCGACGAGGTCGAACTGTTCGAGCAGTTCGTCGGCGCGTGCCTTCGCCTGCCGCCGGTTCAACCCACGCAGCCTGCCGAACAGCACCAGGTTCTCCCGGCCCGTGAGCATGGGATCCATGCCGGTGAACTGTCCGGCCATCCCGATGCTGGCCCGTACCTCGGCGGGCTGGCGGGCGATGTCATGCCCGGCAACGCTGGCGCGGCCCGAGCTGGGACGGATCAACGTGGACAAAATGTTGATCGTGGTGGTTTTGCCGGCGCCATTATGGCCGAGCAGCCCACACACCGTGCCGGCCGGAACCGAAAAGTCCACGCCATTGAGCGCGAGCGTGTTTCGCCCGAATGTCTTTGTGAGGCCGACAACCTCGATCGCCAATGGGCTCACGGTAGGAGTATTTCACGGTGCAAACCGGCGTGGTGTCGGTATAGGTGGATGGGTCCGCTGACGTGACCCATATCCGTTTGCGGGGGAGTTCCGAATGTGCGGGGCAAAATCATTGCCGTCCAACCTTTCTCACCACGTTCTTCGCGAAGGGCGTCGAGCGCCCCGTTGCCCGGGCAATGAGAAACGCGAGAACCACCTAGACGGTCGACCGGGGGATCGGGATCTCGGCCGTGGGGGCGTCCGCGTCGTCGTCCTCGCGCAGCAGGGTGCGCACCGACGGGCGCGTGCCCACGGAGCGAAGCAGCAGGCTGGCCGGCCGCGGCCGAACCAAGAGCGGCCACCAGAACCAACGCCCGAGCAGGGCCGCGATGGTGGGCGTCATGAACGAGCGCACGATCAAGGTGTCGAACATCAGGCCCAGGCCGATCGTGGTACCGACCTGACCGATGATGCGCAAATCGCTGACCACCATCGATGCCATGGTGAATGCGAACACCAGGCCCGCGTTCGTCACGACCTTGCCGGTGCCGCCCATCGCGCGAATGATGCCCGTATTGATGCCGGCGGCTATTTCCTCTTTCATGCGGGACACCAGCAGCAGGTTGTAGTCCGACCCGACCGCCAGCAGGACGATGACGGACATCGGCAGCACCATCCAGTACAGCTCGATGCCGAAAATGTATTGCCAGATCAGCACCGACAACCCGAACGAGGCGCCCAATGACAGGGTCACCGTGCCCACGATGACAAGGGCGGCGATAAAACTTCGGGTGATGATCAGCATGATGATGAAAATCAGACACAGCGCGCCAACGCCGGCGATCAAGAGGTCGTAGGTCGAACCGTCCCGGAAGTCCTTGAACGTCGACGCGGTACCCGCGATGTTGATCTTGGCGCTTTCGAGTGGCGTGTTCTTGAGCGCTTCTTCGGCCGCCTGCCTGATCTTGTCGATGCGGGCCACGCTTTCCGACGTTGCCGGGTCGCCGCGGTGGGAAATGATGAAGCGGGCGGCCTTTCCGTCCGGCGACAAGAATTGGCTCATCGCTTTCTTGAAGTCCGCATTGTCGAAGATGTCCGGCGGCAGATAGAACGAGTCGTCATTCTTGGAGGCGTCGAAAGCCTCGCCCATGGCAACGGCGTCCTTGTTGTTGCTGTCCATCTGGCCGATGATCCCGGACATGGTGCTGTGATTGGTTAGCATCATCTGTCGCATATCCTCGGACATCGCGATCATCGGCGGGTACTGCTCGAGCAGCTGCGGCATCAGCCTGTCCATATTGTCGAGATCTTTGAGAAGATCCGTCAGTTTGTCGCTGAGCGTATCGACGCCGTCGAGAATTTCGAAAATTTGTCGTAACGACCAGCATATCGGGATGTCATAGCAGTGCTTTTCCCAGTAGAAATAGCTGCGCAAGGGCCGGAAGAAATCCTCGAAGTCGGACATGTGGCCGCGTAGCTCATAAATGACTTCGGCCATTTCCTTGGTCTTGACGATCGTGTCGTGCGTGATATCCGTCATGCGCTTCTGCAATGAATAGATGCGCTTCATGATCTCGATTTGCTTGGCCATCATGTCCGCCTGGACGAGCATGTCGTCCATACGCAGCTGCATGTATTTGATGTCTTGACTCATCATCGCCTGCTGCATGCTGAGCAGGAACGGGATCGACGTGTGCTGGATCGGTGTTCCCTCCGGCCGCGTGATGCCCTGCACCCGAGAAATCCCGTGAACCCCGAAGATTGCCTTGGCAAGCCTGTGCAGCACTAGGAAGTCCGCCGAGTTTCGCATGTCGTGATCGGCCTCGATCATCACGATTTCGGGCATCATCCGCGATTGATTGAAGTGACGATCGGCGGCCGCGTACCCGACGTTGGCGGGAACGCTGTTGGGCATATACAGCCGGTTGTTGTAGCTCGTCTTGTATCCGGGCAACGTTGCCAGGCCGACGATGGCGATCGCTATCGTCGCGCACAGAATGGGTGCGGGCCAGCGGACGATTGCCGTGCCGATCCGGCGCCACCGGCCGAACCCGATCGTGCGCGTCGGGTCGAATAATCCGACGCCACCACCGACGGTCAGCACCGCCGGAACCAACGTCAGAGCGATCAGGACGGAAATCAGCATGCCCAACGAGCAAGGCAGGCCCATGGTTTGGAAGATGGGCATGCGGGTGAAGCTCAGGCACAACATGGCCCCGGCGATCGTCAGACCGGAGCCCAAAACCACGGGGGAGACGCTGCGATAGGTGGTGAAGAACGCGCTTTCCCGGTCCTCGCCGGCTTGGCGTGCCTCTTGATAGCGGCCGAAGAAGAAGATCGCGTAGTCGGTTCCGGCGGCCATTGCCAGTGCCACCAGCAGGTTGACGGCAAAGGTTGAGAGTGCGATGAGGTTGTGGTCGGCGATAAAGGCGATGACACCGCGCGCGGCAAAGACTTCGATGCCCACCGTGAGCAGCAACAGGATCACGGTGATCACCGAGCGGTACACGAAAAGCAGCACGATGAAAATGATCAAGGCGCCGATCATCGTCATCTTCAGAATGGATCGGTCGCCGGCGAGCTGCATATCGGAAAACAGCGCCGCCGGGCCGGTCACATAGGCCTGAATTCCGGGAGGCGGCGGCGTCCGCTCGATGATGTCGCGGATCGCCGCGACAGATTCCTGACCCTGGGTGGTGCCCTGGTTGCCCGCCAGATTCAACTGCACATAGACGGCCTTGCCGTCGGGACTTTGGGCGCCCGCCGCGGTGAGGCGGTCCCCCCACAAATCCTGCACGTGCTCGATGTGCTTGGTGTCGCTTTTGAGCTCACGAACCAATTTGGCGTAGTAGGCGTGCGCAGAGTCTCCGAGCTGCTGCTGCCCCTCGATCACCAGCATCGCGAAGCTGTCGGAATCGGACTCCTTGAAGTCCCTGCCCATGCGCTGCATGGCCTGGACCGCCGGGGCGTCCTGAGGGGCCAGCGGCACCGAATGCTGTTGGCCGACGATCTCGAGCCGCGGGACGCCGAAGGTCACCAGCAGGGTCAGCGCCACCCACCCGATGATGATGAGCGCCGCAAAGCGACGGATGTTCCGGGCGATGCGGGGAGGCCGAGTCCCTTGGGTCGTCATGCGGCCCCCAGCGTGTCTGCGGCGCTATCGCCCTGCGTCACGATGTTCCCCACGGTTGCTGTTCCCATCCTGAAGTGGAAAGCCGCCACTTATTGCGACTGCTTGAGCAGCAACGAACGCACCAACGGACGAGGCCCCGTGGGACGCAGCATCGTGCTGGCGGGGCGGGGGCGTACCAGCTGTGGCCACCAGAACCAGCGCCCCAGCAATGCAGCCACAGAGGGCGTCATGAATGCGCGCACCACCAAGGTGTCAAACAACAGTCCCAAACCGATGGTGGTCCCCAATTGGGCGATGCTGCGCAGGTCGCTGACCACCATCGAGGCCATGGTGAATGCGAACACCAGGCCGGCGTTCGTCACGACCTTGCCGGTGCCGCCCATGGCGCGAATGATTCCGGTGTGGATTCCGGCGGCCAATTCCTCCTTCATGCGGGAGACCAGTAGCAGGTTGTAGTCGGAGCCGACCGCCAACAGCACGATCACCGAGGTGGACAGCACCGTCCAGTGCAGCTGCATGCCAAGCAGGTACTGCCAGACCAACACGGACAGCCCGAAGGATGCCCCGAGGGATAGCAAAACCGTGCCGACGATCACCATGGCGGCAATAAAACTTCGCGTCATGATCAGCATGATGATGAAGATGAGGCAGATCGCGGAGACGCCGGCGATCAGGAGGTCGAACTTGGATCCGTCCACCAAATCTTTGGTGATCGCCGCCGTGCCGGTGAGATAGATCTTGGCGTTTTCGAGGGGCGTTCCCTTGAGCGATTCTTCGGCCGCCGTCTTGATCTGCTCCACCCGCGAGAGGCCCTCGGGTGTCGCCGGGTCACCCCGCTGCGAGATGAGCAGGCGGAAGTCCTTCCCGTCCGGCGACATGAACACCTTCTCGACCCGCTTGAAGGCGTCGGAGCCGTTGATGATCCCCGGCGGCAGGTAGAAGGAATCGTCGTTTCTGGAGGCATCGAACGCCTGTCCCATGACACTCGGATCCTTGGCGCTCGAATCCATCTGGCCCATCACCCCGGACATGGTGCTGTGCATGGTCAGCATCATGTTGCGCATGCCCGACATGGTTTCGATCATGGGCGGGATCTGCATGACCAGTTGCGGAAGGATCATGTCCAGCTGGTCGAGGTTTTTCACCATCTCGCCCAATTTGTCGCTGATCTCGTCAACGCCGTCGAGCGCATCGAAGATGGACCTCAGGGAGTAACAAATCGGAATGTCGTAGCAGTGTTTTTCCCAGTAGAAATAGCTGCGAATCGGCCGGAAAAAATCCTCGAAATCCGAAACACGATCCCGCAGCTCCGACGTGATGTCCTGCATTTCATGCGTCGTCTGGACCATGTGGTGGGTCGTGGCGACGAGTTCCTTCATCAGGCCCAGCATGTGCTGCATGATGCCGATCATTTTCCCGAGCTCTTCGGCCTGGACGAGCATGTCGTTCATGCGGTCTTTTTGGAAGGCCATGTTCTGCATCTGGCTGGCCTGACCCATGCTGATGATCCACGGAATCGTGGTGTGTTGCAGGGGAACACCTTCGGGACGGGTGACGGTCTGCACCGTGGCAATCCCCGGAACCCCGAGCACGGCCTTGGCAACTTTGTTGATCACCAACATATCGGTCGGATTACGCAAATCATGATCGGTCTCGACCAACAGAATCTCGGGCATTTGCATCCGCTGGCCCGGAAAGTGCCGCGCCGCCGCCGCGTACCCCACATTGGCGGGAATGCTTTGCGGAATGAATTTCTGGTCGTCATAACTGGGGTGGTAATTCGGTAGGGCCAACAGGCCGATCAGTGCAATGGCCAACGAGGCAACCAGAATGGGCGCCGGCCACCGGACGATGGCCGTACCGATCCGTCGCCACCGGCGGGCCGAGATCGCCCGCCGAGGCTCGAACAGGCCGAACCGGGCTCCGGCGGCCAGCAGCGCCGGCCCCAGCGTCAGCGCAATCAGCACCGCAACCGCTATGCCGACCGCGCACGGGATACCGAGCGGTTGGAAAAACGGGAGACGGGTGAAGCTGAGGCAGAGCACCGCGCCGGCAATGGTCAAGCCGGAGGCCAACACAACCTTCGCGACCCCAGCGAAAGTGGTGTAAAAGGCGTCTTCGCGACTTTCACCGGCCTGCCGAGCCTCTTGATATCGGCCGACGAAGAAAATGCCGTAGTCGGTTCCCGTCGCGATGACGGCGGCGACCAGCAAGTTGACGGCAAAAGTGGTAAGGCCGACCAGCCCGAGATGGCCGAGAAGCGCGACCATTCCGCGCGCGATCTGCAATTCCAGACCGACGATGAGCAACAGAAGGATGACGGTGACAATCGATCGATAAACGATCAGCAACGTCAGGAAAATCACGCAAAGGCTGGCCAAAGTCACCAGCATGACCGTCTTCGCGCCGGCGCTGTTCATGTCCGCGACGATGGCCGCGGGTCCGGTGACATAGACCTTGAGCCCGGGCGGGGGAGAAGCCTCCTGCACGATCTTTCTCACTGCGGCCACAGATTCGTCGCCCGCGGCCGCGCCCGCGTTTCCGTTCAGGTTCACCTGAACGTATGCGGCTTTGCCGTCCTGGCTTTGCGCGGCGCCGCGGGTAAGCGGATCGCCCCAGAAGTCCTGGACATGCTGCACGTGCGTGCGGTCGGCCTCCAACTGGCGAACCAAGCGGTCGTAATACTTGTGCGCGTCGTCGCCCAGTTGCTGTTGGCCCTCCAGCAGGACCATGGCCATGGCGCCGGTGTTGGTTTCCTTGAAATCCTCGCCCAGGCGTTCCATCGCCTTGAACGACGGTGCGCCCAAAGGACTTAGCGACACCGCATGCTCGGCCGAAACCTTTTCCAGCGAGGGGACGGCGACGCTGATGAGGACGGCGATGCCGAGCCAACCCAAGATGATGGGCACCGACAAGCGGTGGATGATCCGCGCCACCCGTGATCGCGCGGCAGGCCGCTGGGTCTCCAATTGCTCGGTACTCATGTCGCCGTCAGCACGCAGTAGGTGAACGCGTTCAATTGGTGCGAGATCCTCTCGGTCTTGACAACGCCGTCTACCACGATGCGGCAGCCAAGAGTGTCGCTATTGCCCTGCGCCACTACGTTTCCCACGATTGACGGCAACGTCGTCGAGATGTCGAACGTCCACGGCAGCGCGATGCCGGTGATGTGGTTCGGCTCGCCGTTGGCGTCAAAGTAGCTGATGTCGGCCGTCGTCCCCGCCGGCCCGAAGACTTCGTATTTCACGTGCTTGGGGTTAAAGGGTTTGGTGTCCTGTTGCCGTGATTCGGCGTACGAGGGGCGGCGCTCGGAACCGAAAACGCCGTGCAGCCGCGAAACGGTCATGCCCCCGGCAATGACGACGGCCACGATCACCAGCGGAATCCACAGCCGCTTCAGAAAACCGAATATCGCGGCGCCCTTTTGGGGACGATTCGGTAGGCGGCCAGTTTGCTGCGTGGGTTCGGGCGAAGATCGGCGAGCAAAGCCCAAGAAACCGCGTCGCCGGCCAGACGGTTGGCTAATTTCTCGTCCTTCCGCGATGGTGTTGTCGGGCCGGGCCCGCACATCGGAGTCGACCACTGCACCCCCTTCAGCCGTCTTCATGTCCGTGCGGGCTTCGCCCCCGAACATGCAACTACAGACCGGTAGCAACACGCCAGACTGCGGCGCCTCGAATGCGGTGCACGTCGCCGACCAGTCGTGCCTCTGTCACCTCATGCGAGCCCCGCCCCCGGGGAGCGCGACCAGGTCTTGATGAGTAAACCACGCCTGTCGCTTCCGTATCAGTGCTTTGCCAACGCGATACGGGATCGTAATGGATACCACCTGCGTAAACGGCATTTTGCTGACCTATCCGTCCCGCACAGCGGTCGGCAACGCCGCGCACCCACCTAAGCACAGCAGTCATCACGTGTCACCGGCCGGGAGGGTTCAAACGCGCCCCGCCGGGAGCCGGCGGGTTCGCCTCCGGGTGATTTTCGCCCCCTCACGCGTTCGGCTAGGATGTGAGACGACAAGCACAATAACTTCATCGGCCTGAAGGACGTGCCTGCCCCAATAGCGATATTTCGCAATCAACGCCATTGATGCAGGTCACTGCTGCGAATTCAGGGGCATCGGGGCCCTCCGCACACCAATCATTCGATGGCGCCAAGAGCCTTCCAGGTCACACCAGGAACTTTCCCCAAACCGCCGACGGGCAGTGTTGCCCTCCACTATGGTTTGGAGCTGTTCCACTCATGTCCACTATGTATCTGGAGAATTGTGAGCATCAATCCATTCGACGACGACAACGGCAGCTTTTTCGTCCTGGTGAACGACGAAGAGCAACACAGCTTGTGGCCGGCCTTCGCCGATGTTCCAGCGGGCTGGCGAGTGGTACACGGGGAAGCCGATCGAGCTGCGTGTTTGGAATACATCGAGCAGCATTGGCCCGACATCAGGCCGAAGAGCCTGCGGGACAAGCTCGCAACGGGTCGGGGTTTTGACCAGTAACCAGCCGGGGTATGGGGCGGGTGGTGGAGACTTGGGGGAGTCGATGGCGAGGGATGATCGGACGCTGCCATTAACACGCGGGCAGCTTGATATCTGGCTATCCCAAGAAGCAGGCTTCGCCGGCACCCAGTGGCAGCTCGGTCTCCTGGTCAAAATCGACGGCCCCGTCCATCGGGACGCCTTCCAGCAGGCACTCACCCAAGCCGTCAGCGAGGCCGAACCGGGCAGGGTCTCGTTCTTCGAGGTCGACGGCCAAGTCGTCCAGAAGCCGATCGACTACCCCCACGTCGAACTCGAGTTTCACGACCTGACGAGCGCGGCGGATCCGGTGCAGGAAGCCCGCGAAATGTCTTCCTCCATCCAGCGCACGCCGATGCCGTTGAACGGCCAAATGTTCAAATTCGTGCTATTTCAAACTGGGCACGAGGAATTCTATTTGTTTGGTTGCTGCCACCACATTGCCATCGACGGTCTGGGCATGGCCTTGGTGTGCCGCCGGGTGGCGACTATCTATTCCGCGATGGTGGCGGGAAAACCAATTCCCGACGCCTACTTCGGTTCGGCGCAGGACCTGGTCGACCTCGAGTCCGAGTACGAGGCTTCCGAGGACTACCTCCAAGACAAGGCCTACTGGAGCGAACACCTTCCGCCGGAGAGCGGACCCGTCGATCGGCTGCCCGACACCGCGGGCGAGCAGGACCACTACTCGCCGTCCGCGTCGGTCCAGTTGGACCCGTCCGTCGCCAACCGGATCAAGGAGCTGTCCAAAAAGCTGGCCATCCGCCGGTTTTCGGTCACCACCGCCGCCTGCGCCCTGCTGGTGCGCGGATGGTCGGGCAGCGGCTCGGAGGTGGCGCTCGACTTCCCGGTCAGCCGGCGCGTGCGCCCGGAGTCGAAGACGCTTCCCGCGATGCTGGCCGGTGTCGTGCCGCTGGTGCTGGCGACGGAGCCGACAA
Organism: Mycobacterium sp. NTMscope_MAC_12; assembly: GCF_976985675.1. Taxonomy (NCBI): domain Bacteria; kingdom Bacillati; phylum Actinomycetota; class Actinomycetes; order Mycobacteriales; family Mycobacteriaceae; genus Mycobacterium; species Mycobacterium sp. NTMscope_MAC_12. Next base: position 3,162,780 of record NZ_CDRJYY010000001.1, on the reverse strand, counting down.
CGACGGTCGCCGACTTCTGCAAGCACGTGGACAAGCGGATCCGCGAACTGCTGCAGCACCAGCGCTTCCCGGTGCACACCCTCGAGGGCGACGGGCTGCGCCAGGCGCCGAACCGCGTCGGCATCAACTTCATCCCGTCCCGGCTGACCCTGGACCTGGCCGGCTCCCCGGCGACGGCGTCGTACACGAACCACGGCCCGGTCGGGCACTTCGGCCTGTTCTTCCTCGGCGCCGGAGACCAGCTCTTCCTCAGCACCGCGGGCCCCGGTCAACCGTTCGCAAGCTTCGGCGTCGCCGACCTGGCGGGCCGGCTGCAGCAGATCCTGGCGGCCATGACCGCCGACCCGGAGCGGCCGCTGTCGTCGATCGACCTGCTGACCCCCGACGAGCCTGCGCTCATCGACCAGTGGAGCAACCGGCCGGCGTTGGCCGAGCCCGCGCCCGCCCCGGTGTCGATCCCGGCCGCGTTCGCCGAACACGTGCAGGCCGCGCCCGACGCGCTGGCCGTGACCTTCGGCGACCACTCGCTGACCTACGCGGAGCTCGACGAGGCGTCGAACCGGTTGGGGCACTTGCTCGCCGGCCACGGCGTGGGCCCCGGCGACTGCGTGGCGGTGATGTTCCCCCGCTGCGCGGACGCCATCGTCTCGATGCTCGCGGTGCTCAAGACCGGGGCGGCCTACGTGCCGATCGACCCCGCGCATGCGTCGTCGCGGATGGACTTCGTCCTCACCGACGCTGCACCCAGCGCGGTGATCACCACGGCGGACCTGCGCCCGCGACTGGACGGCCATGACGTTTTCGTCGTCGATGTGCACGATCCCGAGATCGACGCCCAACCCGACACCGCGCTGCCGAACCCGGCCCCCGAGAACGTCGCCTACATCATCTACACGTCCGGAACCACCGGAACCCCCAAGGGCGTGGCGATCCCGCATCTCAACGTCACGTGGCTGACCGAGTCGCTCGACGCCGCCCTGCCGCCCGGAAATGTCTGGACGCAAAGCCATTCCTCGTCCTTCGACTTCTCGGTGTGGGAGATCTTCGGCGCGCTGCTGCGGGGCAGGCGGCTGCTGGTGGTGCCCGAATCGGTGGCGTCCTCCCCGCAGGACTTCCACGACCTGCTGGTCGCGGAGAAAGTCAGCGTCCTGACCCAGACCCCGTCGGCGGTGGCGATGCTGCCGGCCGAGGACCTGGAGTCCACGGCGCTGGTGGTGGCCGGCGAGGCCTGCCCGACCGACGTCGTCGACCGGTGGGCGGCGCCCGGGCGGGTGATGATCGATGCCTACGGCCCGACCGAAACCACGGTCTGCGCGTCGATCAGCACACCGCTGACGCCGGGCTCCCCGGTGGTGCCGATCGGCTCCCCGATAGCCGGGGCGGCGATGTTCGTGCTCGACAAGTGGCTGCAGCCCGTGCCCGCCGGCGTGGTCGGCGAGTTGTACCTGGCGGGTCGGGGCGTCGGGCACGGCTACGTGCGCCGGGCCGGCCTGACGGCCTCGCGGTTTGTGGCCAACCCCTTCGGCGGGCCGGGGGCACGCATGTACCGCACCGGTGACCTGGTGTGCTGGGGTCCCGACGGGCAGCTGCAGTACCTGGGCCGCGTCGACGAGCAGGTCAAGATCCGCGGCTACCGCATCGAACTCGGCGAGATCCAAGCGGTTTTGGCCGGCCTCGACGGAGTGGACCAGGCCGCCGTGGTCGCCCGCGAGGACCGCCCCGGCGACAAGCGCCTCGTCGGCTACATCACCGGCACCGCCGACCCCGCGGCGCTGCGCGCCCAGCTGGCCGAAAAGCTTCCGCCCTACATGGTGCCGACCGCGGTGATGGTGCTCGACGCCCTGCCGTTGACCGGCAACGGGAAACTCGACAAGCGCGCCCTGCCGTCGCCGGAATACACCGCGAGCGAGTACCGCGCTCCGGCCGACGCGATCGAGGAGATCCTGGCCGACATCTACGCCCAGGTGCTCGGGGTGGAGCGCGTCGGTGTGGACGACTCGTTCTTCGACCTGGGTGGGGACAGCATCCTGTCGATGCAGGTGGTGTCCCGGGCCCGGGCGGCCGGCGTGATCTGCCGCCCGCGGGATGTGTTCGTCGAGCAGACGGTGGCCCGGCTGGCGCGGGTGTCCGAGGTGGCCGTCGACGGCGAGCTCGGCGCGGCCGACGAGGGGATCGGCCCGGTGGTGGCCACCCCGATCATGCGGTGGCTGCAGACCATCGACGGCCCGATCGACGAGTTCAACCAGGCCATGGTGTTGGCGGCGCCCGCCGGGGTGAGCGCCGACGACGTGGCGGTGGTGCTGCAGGCCTTGCTGGATCGCCATCCCATGCTGCGGCTGCGCGTGCAGGACGACGGCTCCGGCGGCTGGTCGCTCGAGGCGCCCGAGGCCGGCTCGGTGCAGGCCGGCGACTGCCTGCGCACGGTCGACGCGCTCTCCGACGCGGAGCTCGTCGAGGCCCGCTCCCGGCTCAACGTGGCCGACGGGATCATGCTGAGCGCGGTATGGGCAAGTGCGACAAACCAATTGGCGTTGATTATCCACCACCTGGCCGTCGACGGTGTGTCGTGGCGGACCCTGATCGAGGACCTCAACATCGCCTGGGTCCAGCATCACAACGCCCAACCGGTGGCGTTGCAGGCGCCCGGAACCTCGTTCGCCCGGTGGTCGTCGCTGCTGGCCGAGCACGCGAAGGATCCGGCGGTCCTCGAGCAGGCCGACGCGTGGCGGGAGGTCGCCGCCACCCCGGCGGCGTTGCCGGCCCCCGGGGCGGAGGACACCTACGCGAACGCCGGACAATTGTCGGCGTCGCTCGACGTCGAGACGACCCGCCTGCTGCTGGGGGAGGTGCCCGCGGCGTTCCACGCCGGCGTGCAGGACATCCTGTTGATCGCGTTCGGCCTGGCGTTCACGGAGTTCCTGGGGTCCGTGGGGACCGTGACGCCGATCGGCATCGACATCGAAGGCCACGGGCGCAACGAAGAGATAGCCTCCCGCGTGGATCTATCCCGCACCGTCGGCTGGTTCACCACCAAATACCCTGCGGCACTGTCGATTACCGGCCGGCTGAACTGGTCGAAGGTGGCGGCGGGGGACGCCGCGCTGGGCGCGGTGATCAAGGACGCCAAGGAACAACTGCGCTCCCTGCCCGACGGCCTCACCTACGGGCTGTTGCGCTACCTGAACAGCGAGGTCGGCCTGCAGGGCTCCGACCCCGTGATCGGGTTCAACTACCTGGGCCGATTGGCCGCGGGGGCAGACCTCTCCGAGGACCTGTGGCGCGTCAGCGAGGACAGCCTGTCGTCGGCCGCCGTGGCAACGGCGGTGGCGATGCCGTTGGCGCACACGGTGGAACTCAACGCCGGCACCATGGACACCGAGGCCGGCCCGCTCCTGCACGCCAACTGGAGGTGGGCGACCTCGGCGCTGACCGACGAGCAAGTAAATCGGTTGAGCCAGTTGTGGTTTGAGGCCCTGAACGGCATCTGCGCGCACGTGCGGGCCGGCGGCGGCGGCTTGACCCCGTCCGACATCGCGCCCGCCCGGCTGGACCAGAAGCAGATCGACGAGCTGTGCCGCCAGCACCAGGTCGCCGACGTGCTGCCGCTGAGCCCCGTGCAGCAGGGGTTGTTGTTCCACACCAGCTTCGCGGCCGAGCTCGAAGACCTCTACGCGGTGCAGCTCGGCATCACCGTGAGCGGCAGCCTGGACGCGAAGCGGCTGCGCGAGGCCGTGCAGACCGCCGTCAACCGCCACCCCAACCTGGTGGCCCGCTTCTTCGACGAATTCGGCGAGCCGGTGCAGATCATCCCGGCCGAGCCCGAAATGGCTTGGCGCTACGTCGAATTGGACGGCGGCACCGACCGAGTCGACCAGCAGCTCGAGGAGTTGGCCGCCGAGGAACGCACCGCCGTGTGCGACCTGGCCGGCCAACCCGCCTTCCGGGCCGCGTTGATCCGCATCGCCGACGACCGGCACCGGCTGCTGTTCACCATCCACCACATCGTGATCGACGGCTGGTCGCTGCCGGTCCTGCTGCGCGAGGTGTTCGCCGGCTACTACGGGCAGCGGCTGCCCGCGCCGCCGTCGTACCGCAGCTACCTGATGTGGTTGGCCGCCCAGGATCACGGCGCCGCGCAAGCCGCGTGGCGCGAGGCGCTGGCCGGATTCGAGGCGCCCACCCTGGTGGCCCCGCCGGGCAAGATCGGGCGGCGCGCCGTTGCCACCTATACAGTTTCGGCCGACACCACGCGCGCCCTCGGGGAGCTGGCCCGCTCCAGCCGCACCACCATCAGCACCGTCCTGCAGGGCGCGTGGGCGCAGCTGCTGACCTGGATGACCGGACAGCACGACGTCGCCTTCGGCACCGCGGTGTCGGGCCGGCCCACCGAGTTGGCCGGCGCGGATGCCATGGTCGGGTTGCTGATCAACACCGTGCCGGTCCGGGCGAACGTCGCCGCCGCGACCACCGTCGTCGACCTGCTCGAGCAGCTGCAACGCGCCCACGCCGACACCCTCGAGCATGAACACTTGGCGCTCAACGAGATTCACCGCGTCACCGGGCACGACCAGCTGTTCGACACGCTGTTCCTCTACGAGAACTACCCGATCGACGCGGGCGCGCTGCTGGGTGTCCAAGAGCTGGCCGTCACCGAGTTCAGCAGCCGCGAATTCAACCACTACCCGCTGTCCGTCGTCGCGACGCCGGGCCACGAACTGAGCCTGCGCGTCGAGTACGACACGGAGGTCTTCGAGGCGACCGCCATCGAAACGCTGATCGAGCGACTGCGCCACGTGATGGCGGCCATGACCGCCGATCCCGCGCAACGGCTTTCGTCGATCGATCTGCTCGACCCCGCCGAGCACGAACGGCTCGACGAGTGGGGCAACCGGGCCGTGCTGGCGCAGCGCCCCACCGGGCAGGAGTCGATTCCGGCGCTGTTCGCCGCGCAGGTCGCCCGCGCCGCCGACGCGGTCGCGATCACCTGCGGCGAGCGCTCGTTCACCTACCGCGAGGTCGAAGAGTCGGCAAACCGGTTGGCGCACTTGCTCGTTGGGCAGGGCGCCGGCCCGGGCCAGCGGGTCGCGGTGGTGATCCCGCGGTCGGCCGAAGCGGTGATCGCGATCTTCGCGGTGCTCAAGACCGGGGCGGCCTATGTGCCGATCGACCCGAGCGTGCCCGCGGCGCGGCTGGAGTTCGTGCTCGGCGATGCCGCCCCGATCGCGGCGGTGACCACCGCCGAGGTGCGGCCGCAGCTGGCCGGGTTCGTCGGGCAGATCATCGACCTCGACGACGCCGCCGTGGCCGACCAGCCGACGAACGGCCTGCCGGCGCCGGCGGCCGAGAACATCGCCTACATCATCTACACGTCGGGCACGACCGGAACGCCCAAGGGCGTGGCGATCCCGCACCGCAACGTGACGTTGCTGCTCGAGACACTCGATGCTCAGCTGGGGTTGGGCCAGGTGTGGACGCAATGTCACTCGCTGGCGTTTGACTTCTCGGTGTGGGAGGTCTTCGGGTCACTGCTGTACGGCGGGCGCCTCGTGGTGGTGCCCGACGCGGTGGTGCGCTCGGCGGAAGACTTGCACGCCTTGCTGGTTCGCGAGCAGGTCAGCGTGCTAAGCCAGACCCCGTCGGCGTTCTACGCCCTGCAGAGCGCCGACGCGTTGGCGCCGGAGCTCGGTGAGCAGCTGAAGTTGCAGACGGTCGTGTTCGGTGGGGAAGCCCTTGAGCCGCACCGCTTGTCGACGTGGCTGCATCACCACCCCGGCCTGCCGCGGATGATCAACATGTACGGCATCACCGAGACCACGGTGCACGCCTCGTTCCGCGAGATCCTCGGCGGCGACGTCGGCAGCAACGTCAGCCCGATCGGGGTGCCGCTGGCCAACCTCGGTTTCTTCGTGCTCGACGGCTGGCTGCGGCCGGTGCCTGTCGGGGTGGTGGGCGAGTTGTATGTCGCCGGCGGCGGATTGGCCACCGGCTACGTGGGCCGCCCCGGGCTGTCGGCAACAAGATTCGTGGCCTGCCCGTACGGGGCCCCCGGCGCGCGCATGTATCGCACCGGCGACCTCGTCCGCTGGGGCGCCGACGGCCAGTTGCAGTACATCGGCCGCGCCGACGAACAGGTCAAGATCCGCGGCTACCGCATCGAACTCGGCGAAATCCAGGCCGCGCTCGCCTCGCTGAGCGGCGTCGAGCACGCCGCCGTGATCGCCCGCGAGGACCGCCCCGGCGACAAGCGCCTCGTCGCCTACGTCACCGGCACCGCCGACCCGGCCGACGCGCGGGCCCAACTCAGCGAGCGGCTGCCCGGCTACATGGTGCCCTCGGCGGTAGTCGTGCTCGACGCGCTGCCTTTGACCGTCAACGGCAAGCTCGACACCCGCGCCCTGCCGGCGCCGGAATACTCCGACGTCGACCGCTACCGGGCGCCGGCGAGCGCCATCGAGGAGATCCTGGCCGGCATCTACGCCCAGGTGCTGGGCGTCGAGCGCGTCGGGGTTGACGACTCCTTCTTCGACCTCGGCGGCGACAGCATCCTGTCGATGCAGGTGGTGGCCCGCGCCCGCGCCGCCGGCGTGGTGTGCCGCCCGCGGGACGTCTTCACCGAGCAGACCGTCGCGCGCCTGGCGAGGGTCGCCACGATCGCGAGCCCCGAGGACGACGTCGTCGACGAGGGGATCGGGCCGGTGGTGGCCACCCCGATCATGCGCTGGCTGCAGAACATGGACGGCCCCGTCGAGCAGTTCAACCAGACGATGGTGCTGGCGGTCCCCGCCGACGTCACCGCCGACGACGTGGCCGTGGTGCTGCAGGCGTTGCTGGACCGGCACGCGATGCTGCGGGTGCGCGTCGAGGACGACGGCGTGGGCGGCTGGTCGTTCGAGGTGCCCGAGCCCGGCTCCGTGCAGGCCGGCGACTGCCTGGAGACCGTCGACGAGTTGTCCGAGGCGGAGCTGGTCGACGCCCGGTCGCGGCTGAACCTGGCCGACGGCCTGCTGATCAGCGCGGTATGGGCAAGTGCGACAAACCAATTGGCGTTGATCATCCACCACCTTGCCGTCGACGGCGTGTCGTGGCGGACCCTGATCGAGGACCTCAACATCGCTTGGGCGCAGCACCACAGCGGCCAGCCGGTGGCCCTGCCGGTGGGCGGCACCTCGTTCGCCCGGTGGTCGTCGCTGCTGGACGAGCACGCGCGCCGCCCCGAGGTGGTCGAGCGGGCCGAGGAGTGGCGGCAGGTGGCCGCGACCCCGGCGGTGGTGCCGGCCGCGCAGCCCGAGGACACCTACGCGAACGCCGGGCAGCTGTCGGCGTCGCTGGACGTCGAGACGACCCGCCTGCTGCTGGGGGAGGTGCCCGCGGCGTTTCACGCTGGGGTGCAAGACATTTTGCTGATCGCGTTCGGGTTGGCGTGGACGCAGTTCGTGGGCACCGGCGCGCCGATCGCCATCGACGTCGAGGGCCACGGGCGCAGCGAGGAGCTCGGCCCGCAGGTGGACCTTTCGCGCACGGTGGGGTGGTTCACCGCCAAGTACCCCGTGTCCTTGCGGGTCGGTGGCCTGTCGTGGGGCCAGGTGATCGGCGGTGACGCGGCGCTGGGCCCGGTGATCAAGGACGCCAAGGAGCAACTGCGCGCCCTGCCCGACGGCCTCACCTACGGGTTGCTGCGCTACCTGAATCCCGATGTGGACCTTGGTGATTCGGATCCCGCCATCAGCTTCAACTACCTGGGCCGCCTGGGCGGCGGCGCCGCCGACCTGTCGCCCGAACTGTGGCAGCTGAGCGAGGACAGCTTCGCGTTGGCCGGCGCGGCCGGGGCGGTTGCCCTGCCGTTGCCGCACACCGTGGAGCTCAACGCCGGCACCATGGACACCGCCGACGGCCCACACCTGCAGGCCAACTGGACGTGGGCGACCTCGGCGCTGGACGAAAAGCAGATCGGCAAGCTCAGCGAGCTGTGGTTCGACGCGCTGGCCGGCATCTGCGCGCACGTCCGCGACGGTGGCGGCGGGTTGACCCCGTCGGACCTCGCCCCCGCCCGGTTGACCCAGCGGGACATCGACGAACTGCAGCAGCAGCACCGCGTCGCCGACGTGCTGCCGCTGACCCCGCTGCAGCAGGGACTGCTGTTCCACACCGGCACCGCCCAGGGCGGCCAAGACTCCGAAGACCTCTACGCCGTGCAGCTCGACATCTCGGTGAGCGGCGCCATCGACCCCGAGCGGCTGCGCGAGGCCGTGCGGACCGTCATCACCCGCCACCCCAACGTGGTGGCCCGGTTCAGCGAGGACTTCGGCGAGCCGGTGCAGATCATGGCGGCCGCCCCGGATCTGGCCTGGCAATACGTCGAGCTGGACTCCGGCACCGGCTTGGACCAACAAGACGAGCAGATCGAGGCGCTCTCGGCCGCCGAACGCGTCGCCGTCTGCGACCTGGCGGGCAAGGCGCCGTTCCGGGCCGCGCTGATCCGCACCGGCGACGACAGCTACCGGTTCGTGCTCACCAACCACCACATCGTGCTCGACGGCTGGTCCAAGCCCGTCCTGCTGCAGGAGATCTTCGCCAGCTACTTCGGGGTGCGGCTGCCCGCGCCGGTGCCCTACCGCAGCTTCATCACCTGGCTGTCCGAGCAGGACCGCGCCGCCGCCCAGGCGGCCTGGCGCGAGGTGCTGGCCGGGTTCGACACCCCCACGCTGGTGGGTCCGTCGGGCCGGATGGGCCTCGGCCCGCGCGGCGTCGCCGAGTTCCAGGTGTCCGCGGAGACCAGCCGCCTGCTCGGCGAACTGGCCCGCTCGTGCCGCACGACCGTCAGCACCGTGCTGCAGGCGGCCTGGGCGCAGCTGCTGATGTGGCTGACCGGCCAGCACGATGTGGTGTTCGGCACGGCGGTTTCGGGTCGGCCGACCGAATTGGCCGGTGCGGAGTCCATGGTCGGCCTGCTGATCAACACCGTGCCGGTGCGGGCGACCATCGGCGCCGAAACCACCATCGCCGACCTGCTTGACCAGCTACAACGCACCTATACCAGCACCCTCGACCACCAGCATCTGGCGCTCAATGAAATCCATCGTGTAACGGGACACGACCAAATATTCGACACAATGTTCGTGTACGAGAACTATCCCCTCGATACTGCCGCGCTATCGGCCGTGGACGAGTTAACTATTAGGGGATTCACGAATCGGGAATACAACCATTACCCGCTTTCGGTGCAAGCCGTGCCGGGCCATGAAATTGGTCTTCGCGTCGAGTTCGATACCGACGTCTTCGGCGAGGCGAGGATCGAGAAGCTGGTCGAGCGTTTCAAGCGGGTGCTGGAAGCCATGACCGTGGACTTGGAGGAGCAGTCATGACCGTCGGTGCGGGACGGCGATTGTTGTCGATTGATCTACTGGATGGCGGCGAGCACGACCGACTCGACGAGTGGGGTAACCGGGCGATATTGACCAAGCCGGTCAAGGCGCCGGCGTCCATTTCCGAAATGTTTGCGACCCAGGTGACGCGCACCCCCCAGGCGACGGCGCTGAGTTTCGAGGGTCGCTCGATGACGTACCTGGAACTCGATGAGGCCGCCAACCGGCTGGCGCACCTGCTGGCCGAGCAGGGCGCGGGCCCGGGCGAGTGCGTGGCGCTGCTGTTCTCCCGCTCGGCCGAGGCCATCATCTCGATCCTGGCGGTGCTGAAGACCGGCGCCGCATACCTGCCGATCGACCCCGCCCTGCCGGCGGCCCGCATGGAATTCATGCTCGGCGACGCCACGCCGATCGCCGCGGTCACCACCGCCAGCCTCCGCACCCGGCTGGAGGGCTTCGACCTGCCGGTCATCGACGTCGACGAGGCCGCGGCGTACAGCCAGCCCAGTAGCGCGCTGCCGGGGCCGGAGCCCGAGGACATCGCCTACATGATCTACACCTCGGGGACCACGGGCGTCCCCAAGGGGGTGGCCGTCACGCACCGCAACGTGACCGAATTCCTGAAGACCCTGCACGCCAAGCTGCCGTCCGGCTCGGGCCAGGTGTGGTCGCAGTGGCACTCGCTGGTGTTCGACGTCTCGGTGTGGGAGATCTGGGGCGCCCTGCTGCACGGCGGGCGCCTGGTCGTCGTCCCCGAATCGGTCGCGGCCTCGCCCGACGACCTGCACGACCTGCTGGTCGCCGAGAAGGTCACCGTGCTGAGCCAGACCCCCTCCGCGGTGGGGATGCTCTCGCCCGAGGGCCTGGACTCGACGGCGCTGGTGGTGGCCGGCGAGGCCTGCCCCGCCGAGGTCGTCGACCGGTGGGCGCCCGGACGCGTGATGATCAACGCCTACGGCCCGACCGAGGCCACCGTCTACGCCGCGATGAGCGCGCCGCTGGCGGGGGATTCGGGCGCGCCGCCGATCGGATCGCCGGTGCCCGGCGCGGCGCTGTTCGTCCTGGACAAGTGGCTGCGGCCCGCGCCCGAGGGCGTGGTCGGCGAGTTGTACGTGGCCGGCCGCGGCGTGGCCACCGGCTACGCGCGCCGCTCCGGCCTGACGGCGTCGCGCTTCGTGGCCTGCCCCTTCGGCGGCCCCGGGGCGCGGATGTACCGCACCGGCGACCTGGTGCGCTGGGGCGCCGACGGGCAGCTGCAATACCTGGGCCGCGCCGACGAGCAGGTCAAGATCCGCGGCTACCGCATCGAACTCGGCGAGATCCAGTCGGCCCTGGCCGCGCTGGACGGGGTGGACCAGGCCGCGGTGATCGCCCGTGAGGACCGTCCCGGCGACAAGCGCCTCGTCGGCTACATCACCGGCACCGCCGACCCGGCGGAGCTGCGCACCCAGCTGGGCAAGCGGCTGCCCGCCTACATGGTCCCCGCCGCGGTGGTGGTGCTCGAGGCGCTGCCGCTGACGGTCAACGGCAAGCTCGACAAGCGCGCCCTGCCCGCGCCGGAGTACCACAAGCGCGCCGGTGAGTATCGCGCCCCGTCCAACCACACCGAGGAGATCCTGGCCGGCATCTACGCCCAGGTGCTGGGCGTGGAACGCGTCGGCGTCGACGACTCCTTCTTCGACCTCGGCGGCGACAGCATCCTGTCGATGCAGGTGGTGGCCCGAGCCCGCGCCGCCGGCGTGATGTGCCGGCCCCGCGACGTGTTCGTCGAGCAGACCGTGGCCCGGCTGGCCCGCGTGGCCACCGACCGCGACGACGAGGAGGACGTGGTCGACGAGGGGATCGGCCCCGTGGTGGCCACCCCCATCATGCGGTGGCTGCAAACCGTTGACGGCCCGATCGACGACTTCAACCAGACCATGGTGCTGGCGGCGCCCGCGGGCGTCACCGCCGACGACGTGGCCGTGGTGCTACAGGCCCTGCTGGACCGCCACCCCATGCTGCGGCTGCGCGTCGAGGACGACGGCTCCGGCGGCTGGAACCTGCAGGCGCCCGACCCGGGCTCGGTGCAGGCCGGCGACTGCCTGCAGTCGGTCGACGCGCTGAGCGACGCGACGCTCGTCGAGGCGCGGTCGCGGCTGAACCCGGGCGCCGGTGTGATGGTGAGCGCCGTATGGACAAGCGAGACAAGCCAATTGGCGTTGATCATCCACCACGTGGCCGTCGACGGTGTGTCGTGGCGGACCCTGATCGAGGACCTCAACATCGCCTGGGCGCAGCACCACAGCGGCCAGCCGGTGGCGCTGCCCGTGGGCGGGACCTCGTTCGCCCGGTGGTCGTCGCTGCTCGCCGAGCACGCGCAGAGCCCGGCCGTCGTCGAGCAGGCCGACGCCTGGCGCGAGGTGGTGTCCACCCCGGCCGTGCTGCCGGCGGTGCGACCCGAGGAGGACACCTACCAGACGGCCGAGCAGTTGTCGGTGTCCCTGGACGTCGAGACCACCCGGCTGTTGCTGGGTGAGGTGCCCGCGGCGTTCCACGCCGGGGTGCAAGACATCCTGTTGATCGCGTTCGGGATGGCCTGGACGGAATTCCTCGGTTCCAAGGCTGCTGGCACCCCGATCGGCATCGACGTCGAGGGCCACGGGCGCCAGGAAGAGCTGGGACCGCACGTCGACCTGTCGCGCACCGTCGGCTGGTTCACCACCAAGTACCCGGTGGCGCTGACCATCGACGGCCTGGACTGGGCCGGCGTCGTCGGCGGTGACGACGCGCTGGGCGCGATCGTCAAGGCCGCCAAGGAGCAGCTGCGCGCGCTGCCCGACGGGCTGACCTACGGCCTGCTGCGCTACCTGAACCCCGACATCGAGCTGGGTGGATCCGACCCGGTGATCGGCTTCAACTACCTGGGACGGCTCGGCGCGGCCGCGGACCTGCCCGGCGAGCTGTGGCGGCTCAGCCCCGACAGCCTGTCGCTCAGTGGCGCCGCCGCGGCGGTGGCGATGCCGCTCATGCACACCGTCGACCTCAACGCCGGCACCATGGACACCGAGGACGGCCCGCACCTGCACGCCAACTGGACGTGGGCGGCTTCGGCGATGGACCGCGAGCAGATCAGCCGGCTCAGCCAGCTGTGGTTCGAGGCCCTGGCCGGAATCTGCGCCCACGTGCAAGGCGGTGGCGGCGGGCTGACCCCGTCCGACATCGCGCCGGCGCGCCTGAACCAGAAACAGATCGACGAGCTGAGCAAGCAGCACCAGATCGCCGACATCCTGCCGCTGACCCCGCTGCAGCAGGGCCTGCTCTTCCACGCCAGCTTCGCCCAAGACCCGGGCGACGACGTCTACGCGGTGCAGCTCGGCATCACCGTGACCGGCGCCCTGGATTCGCACCGGCTGCACGAGGCGGTGCACACCGTGGTGAACCGCCACCCCAACCTGGCGGCCCGGTTCTGCCCGCAGTTCGGCGAGCCCGTGCAGGTGATCCCGGCCGACCCGGTCATGGCGTGGCGCTACATCCAGCTGGGCCCCGAAGACCTCGACCCCGAAAAACGGGTCGAGGAGCTGTGCGCCGCCGAGCGCGCCGCGGTGAGCGACCTGGCCAACCGGCCGGCGTTCCGGGCCGCGCTGATCCGCACCGCGGACAACCGCTACCGGTTCGTGCTCACCAACCACCACATCGTGATGGACGGCTGGTCGCTGCCCATCCTGCTGCGCGAGATCCTGGCCAACTACTACGGCGACCAGCTGCCCGCGCCCGCGACCTACCGCAGCTACCTCACCTGGCTGGCCGGCCAGGACCGCACCGCCGCGCAGGCCGCGTGGCGCGAGGTGCTCGACGGCTTCGAGGCGCCCACCCTGGTGGGCCCGGCGGGCCGGATGCGCCTCGGCCGGCGGGCCGTGGAGTCCTACCGGCTCTCCGCGGAGACCACCCGCGCCCTGGGCGAGCTGGCCCGCTCCTGCCACACCACCGTCAACACCGTGCTGCAGGCGGGTTGGGCGCAACTGCTGATGCGGCTCACCGGCCAGCATGACGTGGCGTTCGGCACCGCCGTCTCGGGCCGGCCCGCCGACCTGGCCGGCGCCGAATCGATGGTGGGCCTGCTAATCAACACCGTCCCGGTGCGCGCCAACATCGACGCGGAGACGACCGTCGCCGACGTGTTGGAGCAGCTGCAGCAGCACCACAACGACACCCTCGAACACGAGCATCTGGCGCTGAGCGAGATCCACCGCGTGACCGGTCACGACGCGCTGTTCGACACCCTGTTCCTGTACGAGAACTACCCGATCGACACCAGCGTGCCGCTGGGCTTCCACGAGTTGGCCATCACCGATGTCACCAACCGCGAGTACAACCACTACCCGCTGTCGGTGATGGCGCTCCCGGGCCGCGAACTGGGCCTGCGCGTCGAATACGACACCGACGTGTTCGACGCGGCCGGCATCGAGAAGATGACCGAGAGGTTCCAGCGGGTGCTCTCGGAGATGACCGTCGATCCCACCCGACGGCTGATGGCGCTCGACGTGGTCGACGAGGCCGAGCACGAGCTGCTCGACGCGTGGGGCAACCGGCCCGTGCTGAGCCAGCCGGCGACCGGCAAGTCGATCCCGGGGTTGTTCGCCGCGCAGGTGGCCCGCACCCCGGACGCGGCGGCGCTGACCTTCGAGGGCCGCTCGATGACCTATCGGGAGCTCGACGAGGCCGCAAACCGGTTGGCGCACTTGCTGATCGAAGAGGGCGCGGGCCCCGGCGAGCGCGTCGCGCTGCTGTTCTCCCGGTCGGCCGACGCGATCGTCTCGATCCTCGCGGTCCTCAAGACGGGGGCGGCGTACCTGCCCATCGACCCGGCGCTGCCCTCCGCGCGGATCGAGTTCCTGCTCACCGACGCCGAGCCGGTCGCCGTGATCACCACGACGGGCCTGCGGTCGCGGCTGGAGGGCTGCCGCCCGACGGTCATCGACGTCGACGACCCGGCGCTGGACACCCAGCCCAGCGCGGCGCTGCCGATCCCGTCGTCGGACAACATCGCCTACCTCATCTACACGTCGGGCACCACCGGCGTCCCCAAGGGCGTGGCCGTCACCCATGACAACGCCACCCAGCTGGTGGAGTCGCTGCACGCCGAGCTGCCGGAGGCGGGGGTGTGGGCGCAGTGGCACTCCCTGGTGTTCGACGTGTCGGTGCACGAGATCTGGGGCGCGCTGCTGCACGGCGGCCGGCTGGTCGTGGTGCCCGAATCGGTCGCGGCCTCCCCGGACGAGCTGCACGCGCTGCTGGTCTCCGAAGGCGTCACCGTGCTGAGCCAGACCCCGTCGGCGGTCGGCATGCTCTCGCCGGAGGGCCTGGACTCGACGGCGTTGGTGGTGGCCGGTGAGGCCTGCCCGGTCGAGGTCGTCGACCGGTGGGCGACGGGCCGCGTGATGATCAACGCCTACGGCCCGACCGAGGCCACGGTGTACGCGGCGATGAGCGCGCCGCTGCAGGCCGGGGCGGGGTCCGCGCCGATCGGTTCGCCGGTGCCGCGGGCCGCGCTGTTCGTGCTGGACCGGTGGCTGCGCCCGGCGCCCGAGGGCGTCGTCGGCGAGCTGTACATCGCCGGTCACGGTGTGGCGACGGGATATTCGCGGCGGTCCGGCCTGACGGCGTCGCGGTTCGTGGCCTGCCCGTTCGGCGGCCCGGGCGCGCGGATGTACCGCACCGGCGACCTGGTCCGGTGGGGCCACGACGGCCAGCTCGAGTACCTCGGCCGCGCCGACGAACAGGTCAAGATCCGCGGCTACCGCATCGAACTCGGCGAGGTGCAGGCGGCCCTGGCCGGGCTGGACGGCGTCGAGCAGGCGGCCGTGATCGCCCGCGAGGACCGTCCCGGCGACAAGCGGCTGGTGGGTTACATCACCGGCACCGCCGACCCGGTCGGCATCCGCATCCAGCTGGCCGACCGGCTGCCGGCCTACATGGTGCCGGCCGCGGTCGTCGTGCTCGACGCGCTGCCGCTGACGGTCAACGGCAAGCTCGACAAGCGCGCCCTGCCCGCACCGGAATACCAGAAGCGCGGCGGCGAGTACGTCGCCCCGTCCAACCCCACCGAAGAGACCGTCGCCGGCATCTTCGCCCGGGTCCTCGGGATGGAACGTGTCTCGGTCGAGGACTCCTTCTTCGAGCTCGGCGGCGACTCGCTGTCGGCGATGCGGGTGATCGCCGAGATCAACACCGCCGTGGACGGCGCCCTGTCGGTCCGCACGCTGTTCGACTCGCAGTCCATCCGGGGCCTGGCCCAGCGGATCACCAGCGGCTCCGGCACCGAGAACGCGGCGGGCCCCGGCTTCGCGGCGGTGCACGGCGCCGACGCGACCGAGGTGTACGCCCGCGACCTCACGCTGGACAAGTTCATCGACGCGACGACGCTGGCCGCCGTGCCGTCGCTGCGCGCACCGAGCTCCGAGGTGCGGACGGTCCTGCTGACCGGCGCCACCGGTTTCCTGGGTCGCTACCTCGCGCTGGAATGGCTCGAGCAGCTGGAACAGGTTGAGGGCAAGCTGATCTGCCTGGTGCGGGCCCGCACGGATGAAGAGGCGAGGACTCGCCTCGAGAAGACCTTCGACAGCGGTGACCCCGAATTGCTGCGGCACTTCCGGGAACTGGCCGAAGACCACCTGCAGGTGGTCGCCGGCGACAAGGGCCAGGCCAACCTGGGCCTGGACGAACAGACCTGGCAGCAGCTGGCCGACACCGTCGACCTGATCGTCGACTCCGCGGCCGTCGTCAACGGTGTGCTGCCCTACAACGAGCTGTTCACGCCCAACGTCGGGGGTACGGCCGAGCTGATCCGGTTGGCGCTCACCACGAAGATGAAGCCGTACGCGTACGTGTCGACTTCGGACGTGGGGCGCCAGATCGAGCCGTCGGCGTTCACCGAGGACGCCGACATCCGGGTCATCAGCGCCACCCGCGTCATCGACGGCAGCTACGCCAACGGCTACGGCAACAGCAAGTGGGCGGGCGAGGTGCTGCTGCGCGAGGCCCACGACCTGTGCGGCCTGCCGGTCTCGGTGTTCCGCTCCGACATGATCCTGGCCGACACCAGCTACGCCGGCCAGCTCAACGTGGCGGACATCTTCACCCGGATGATCCTGAGCATCGTGGCCACCGGCTGCGCGCCCAAGTCGTTCTATCAGCTCGACGCCGACGGCAAGCGGCAGTGCGCGCACTTCGACGGGCTGCCCGTCGAGTTCGTCGCCGAGGCGATCGCCAAGCTGGGCGCCCAGGTGATGGAGGGGTTCGAGACCTACCACGTGATGAACCCGCACGACGACGGCATCGGGCTCGACGAATACGTCGACTGGCTCATCGACGCCGGCTACCCGATCGAGCGCGTCGGCGACTTCGGGGAGTGGCTGCAGCGCTTCGAGACCGGCCTGCGCGGCCTGCCGGAACGGCAGCGGCAGAACTCGGTCCTGCAGATGCTGCTGTTGCTGCTGCGCGACCCGAAGAACCTGCAACCCGCCGAGCCGGCCCGCGGCGCGTTCGCGCCGACCGAGCGGTTCCGCGCCGCCGTGCAGGAAGCGAAAGTCGGTCCGGACAACGACATCCCGCACGTGAGCGCGCCGGTGATCGTCAAGTACGTCACCGATCTGCAACTGCTCGGCCTGCTCTAACCCGTCGAGGAACTCCAGCGCGGCGCGGTCCCTACGGACCGCGCCGCGCTGCTGTATGCGCAATGCCTGTTGTGGTCCGACGGCGCGCCGCCTATCACGCGCCGATAACGGTCGCCGCCGCAATGGGCGCCATTAGAACGGCTGAACACCGCGAACCAATCAATACTGTATGTAGCCGGACTACCCTCAATCAGTACTAGAGGTATCTTAAGTGAGGCGATTGACAGGTCTAGTCTACGATTTTGGGTAATTCACAGGACATTAAGTTTGGATAAACCTGGACTACCGGGGTTCTCGTCTACTAGCCTTCCCAACTGTTGCACTCATGTCGACTACGAGAATTTTCGGGGTCGGTGAGCGTCGGCGTTCGATAGCGACACCCGCCGGCTTCGTCGTCTCGGTCGACGACGAACTGCAACGACGGTCGCGGTCGGTCTTTGCCGACGCTCCACCCGATTGCTCGGTGGGGCGCCGGGAAGCAGGTCGCGCCGGCGCGGGGACAACGAGCGGAAGCGGACCGGGCTTCCGTGCGAGCGGTACCAGACAACCGGGGGGTTGAAAGGAAGACCCTGTGGTTGGGGCGTGGGATGCAGCTTGATCCTCAAGCACTTCCGCTGACGCGCGGACAGCTGGACATCTGGCTGGCGCGCGAAACCGGTCACTCCGACACCGAGTGGCAGCTGGGGCTGTTCGTGCGGATCGACGGCATGGTCCAGCGCGACGCCCTGCAGTGGGCGATCCGGCAAGCGGTGCGGGAAGCCGAACCGGCCAGGGCCGCCTTCTTCGAGGTGGACGGCCAGGTTTTCCAGCGGGCGGTCGACTACCCGAACGTCGAGCTGACTTTTGATGACTTGCGCGACGATGCCGATCCCGTGCAGGAAGCGCGCCGGCGAGCGTTGGCGATCCAGCGCACGCCCATGCCGCTCACCGGGCCGCTGTTTCGGTTCGTCCTGTTCCAGACCGGGCGCACCGAGTTCTTCTTGTTCGCCTGCTGCCACCACATCGTCATCGACGGGACCGGCGTCGCGCTGGTCGGCCATCGCATCGCCTCGATCTACTCCGCGATCGTGTCCGCCGGGCCCATTCCCACGGCCGTCTTCGGCTCCTTGCAGGAGCTGATCGACTGCGAAGCGCAGTACGAACGGTCCGGCGACTACCGGGACGACGAGGCGTATTGGACGGCGAACCTTCCCCCGGACAGCCACGGGCACCATCGGCCGCCCGGGGGAGCCGCGGAGCGCGACCCGTGGCCGTCCGCCCCGACGGCCCTGGACCCCGCGGTGCTGCGCCGGGTACACCGGTTCTGCGAGGCGTGGGGGGTGTCGGTGACCTCGGTCATCACCGCCGCGTGCGCCCTGCTGGTGCGCGGCTGGTCCGCCGGGGGCCCCGACGTCGTGCTCGATTTCCCGGTCAGCCGGCGCGTGCGTCCGGAGCAGAAGACGCTTCCCGGGATGGTCGCCGGCGTGGTGCCGCTGGTGTTGAGCGTCTCGCCGCAGTCCACGGTCGCCGCGTTCTGCAAACACGTCGAGACACGAATCGACGAAGCGATCCAGCACCAGCGCTTCCCGGTGCACGCGCTGGAGCGCAAGGTCCGGGGCCTGACGCAACCGCCCGAACGGGTCAGCGTCAACTTCATCCCGTCGGCGTTCACGCTGCCCTTCGGCGGTGTCATGGCGTCGGCGTCGTACACGAACTCCGGTCAGGCGGACGGCTTCGGGCTCATCTTCTCCGGCGACGGCGACGACCTCGTCCTCAGCACGGCGGGCATGTGGGAACCGTGGGCCCACCTCGACGCCGCCGACCTGGCGGGACGGCTGCAACAGCTCTTGGTGGCGATGACCGCCGATCCGACCCGGCGGCTGCTGTCCCTGGACGCCGTCGATGCCGACGAGCGCGCCCGGCTCGGCGAATGGGGCAACGCGTCCGCGTTGGGCCGGCCGGCGGCGCCGGTGTCGGTGGTCGAGCTGTTCGCCGTGCAGGCGGCGCGGTCCCCGGATGCGGTGGCGTTGAGCTTCGGGAATCGGTCGATGACGTATCGGGAGCTCGACGAGGCCGCCAACCGGTTGGCGCACGTGCTGGCCGGTCGTGGGGTGGGTCCGGGTGCGTTTGTGGCGCTGGTGTTTTCGCGCTCGGCCGAGGCGATCGTGGCGATCTTGGCGGTGCTCAAGTCCGGGGCGGCGTATCTGCCGATCGATCCGGCGCTGCCGGCGGCCCGCGTCGAGTTCATGCTCACCGATGCCGCGCCGCGGGCCGCGGTCACCACCGCGGCGCTGGCGCACTTGCTGGACGGCTTCGATGTGATGGTCATCGACGTCGCCGACCCGGCGGTGGCGAGCGCGCCCGGCACGGCGCCCCCGGCACCGGCCCCGACCGATCTGGCCCACCTGATCTACACCTCGGGGACCACGGGCGTGCCCAAAGGTGTTGCGGTGACGCAGCATAACGTGGCGCAGTTGTTTGATGACCTGCGGATCGGGTTCGCGTTGTCGGGCGAGCAGGTGTGGACGCAGTTCCATTCCTATGCGTTCGACTTCTCGGTGTGGGAGATCTGGGGTGCGCTGCTGCACGGCGGGCGACTGGTGGTCGTGCCGGATGCGGTGGCCCGCTCGCCAGAAGAGTTCCACGCGTTGTTGGTCGACGAGGGCGTCACGGTGCTGACCCAGACGCCGTCGGCGGTCGGAATGCTTGCCACCGAGGGGTTGGACGCCACGGCGTTGGTGATCGGGGCCGAGCCGTGCCCGCCCGAGCTGGTGGATCGCTGGGCGCCGGGCCGGACGATGGTCAATGTCTACGGCCCGACCGAGACCACCATGTGGGCGTGCAAGAGCGCGCCGTTGCGGGCGGGGTCGGGGTTCCCGCCGATCGGAGCGCCGGTGACCCGCGCGGCGTTTTTCGTGCTCGACGAGTGGTTGCGTCCGGTGCCGGCCGGGGTGGTCGGTGAGCTGTACCTGGCCGGCCAGGGCGTCGGCGTCGGCTATTGGCGCCGCCCGGGTCTGACCGCGGCGCGGTTCATGGCGTGCCCGTTCGGCGAACCCGGAACGCGCATGTACCGCACCGGCGACCTCGTCCGCTGGGGCACCGACGGGCAGTTGCAGTATCTGGGGCGCGCCGACGAGCAGGTTAAGGTTCGTGGGTATCGGATCGAATTGGGGGAAATCCGCGCCGCGCTGCTCGATGTGGAGGGCGTTGAACGCGCGGCGGTGCTCGTCCGTGAAGATCGTGCCGGCGATAAGCGTCTCGTCGGCTATGTGACAGGAGCCGTCGACCCGGCCGATATTCGGGCCCGGTTGGGTCGGCGGCTCCCCACCTACCTGGTGCCGTCGGCGGTGGTGGTGCTCGACGCGTTGCCGCTGACGGTCAACGGCAAGCTCGACGTCCGGGCCCTGCCCGCGCCGGACTACCAGGGCGGCAACGGATATCGCGCTCCGGAAAACGCCATCGAGGAAATCCTGGCCGGCATCTTCGCCCAGGTCCTCGGTGTCGAACGTGTCGGGATCGACGACTCCTTCTTCCACCTCGGCGGCGACTCGCTGTCGGCGATGCGGTTGGTGTCCGCGGTCAACACCGGCCTCGACGCCCACCTCGGGGTGCGGGCGCTGTTCGAGTCGCCCACGGTCGCCGAGCTGGCGCCGCAGGTGTGCGGCGGGGGAAGCAAGCTCGCGCGGGTGGTGGCGGCCGAGCGGCCGGCCGTGGTGCCGTTGTCGTTCGCGCAATCCCGGCTCTGGTTTCTCGACCAGCTGCACGGGCCGTCGCCGGTGCACAACATGGCGGTCGCACTGCGGCTGCGCGGCCCCCTGGCCACCGACGCGATGGGCACCGCCCTGGGCGACGTGGTGGCCCGCCACGAAAGCCTGCGCACGGTGTTCGTCGTCGCCGAGGGCACCCCCCAGCAGGTGGTGCTCCCGGCCGATAGGGCCGAGGTCGGTTGGGAGGTCATCGACGCCGCCGGGTGGCCGGTAAGCCGGCTGAGCGTGGCCATCGAGACGGTCGCGTGTCACCGATTCGATCTGTCCAACGAGATCCCTTTGCGGGCAAAGCTTTTCCGGCTCGCCGAGGACGACCATGTGTTGGTGGCGGTGGCCCACCATATCGCCGCGGACGGGTGGTCGCTGACCCCGCTGGTGCGCGACCTCGGGGCGGCCTACGTGCGCAGGTCCAGCGGGCAGGCCCCGGATTGGGCGCCGCTGCCGGTGCAATACGTCGATTACACGCTGTGGCAACGCGCCCAATTCGGTGACCTCGACGATCCGGGCAGCCCCATCGCCGCGCAGCTCAGGTACTGGCGGGACGCGCTGGCCGGGATGCCCGAACGCCTTGAATTGCCGACCGATCGCCCCTATCCGTTGGTCGCCGACCACCGCGGGGCCCGCATCGATGTGGAGTGGCCGGCCGAATTGCAGCACCAGGTCGCCGAGGTGGCGCGGGCCCACAACGCGACCACCTTCATGGTCGTCCAGGCCGCCCTGGCCCTGCTGCTGGCCAAGATGAGTGCGAGTTCCGATGTGGCGGTGGGGTTTCCGATCGCCGGCCGCGGCGATCCCGCGCTCGATGACGTGGTCGGTTTTTTCGTCAACACCCTGGTCCTGCGGGTCGACCTGGGCGGCGACCCGACCGTCGCCGACCTGGTGTCCCGGGTTCGCCAACGCAGCCTGGCGGCCTACGAGCACCAGGACGTGCCCTTCGAAGTGCTGGTGGACCGCCTCCATCCCACCCGCAACCTGGCCCATCATCCGCTGGTCCAGGTGGTGTTGGCCTGGCAGAACCTGCCCTGGCAGCACGACGGGCCCGCCGCCGGGCTGGAGCTGGGGGATGTGCGGGTCACCCCGCTGCCGGTCGACACCCAGGTCGCGCGCATGGATCTGGTGTGGTCGCTGGCCGAACGGTGGGACGAGGATGGCCGGCCCGCCGGCGTCGGCGGCATGGTGGAGTTCCGCACCGACGTGTTCGACGCGGACAGCATCGAGACGTTGATCGAGCGGCTGCGCCGGGTGCTGGCGGCGATGACCGCCGCTCCCGCGCAACGGCTTTCGTCGATCGATCTGCTCGATGCCGCCGAGCACGCGCGGCTCGACGACATCGGCAACCGGGCGGTGTTGGCCGTGCCGTCGATGTCCCTGGTGTCGATTCCGGCGTTGTTTGCCGCGCAGGTCGCCCGCGCCCCGGGGGCGGTGGCGATCACCTGCGGCGGGCGGTCGTTCAGCTACCGCGACGTGTACGAGGCCACAAATCGATTGGCGCACTTGCTCGTTGGGCAGGGCGCGGGCCCGGGCCGGCGGGTGGCGGTGGCGATGCCGCGGTCGGCCGAGGCGATCGTGGCGATCCTGGCGGTGCTCAAGACCGGGGCGGCCTATGTGCCGATCGACCCGAGCGTGCCCGCGGCGCGGCTGCAGTTCGTGCTTGGCGATTCCGCCCCGATCGCGGCGGTGACCACCGCCGAGGTGCGCCCGCAGCTGGACGGGTTCGCCGGGCGGATCATTGAGATCGACGACCCCGCCGTGCGCACCCAACCGGCCACCGGCCTGCCGGTGCCGGAGGCGGACAGCATCGCCTACATCATCTACACCTCGGGCTCGACGGGCGTTCCCAAGGGGGTGGCGGTCACCCACCGCAATGTCACCCAGCTGCTGGAGTCCATCGATGCCCAACTCGATGTCGGGCAGGTCTGGACCCAGTGCCATTCCCTGGCTTTCGACTTCTCGGTGTGGGAGATCTTCGGCGCCCTCCTGCATGGCGGGCGCCTGGTCGTCGTACCCGATGACGTCGTTCGATCACCAGAAGACTTGCACGCCTTGCTGGTTGCCGAGAACGTCAACGTGTTGAGCCAGACCCCGTCGGCGTTTTATGCGCTGCAGAGCGCCGATGCGTTGGCGCCGGAGCTCGGTGAGCAGTTGAAGTTGCAGACGGTGGTGTTCGGTGGGGAAGCCCTTGAGCCGCGCCGGTTGTCGACGTGGCTGCATCGTCATCCCGGGCTGCCGCGGATGATCAACATGTACGGCATCACCGAGACCACGGTGCACGCCTCGTTCCGCGAGATCCTCGGCGGCGACGTCGGCAGCAACGTCAGCCCGATCGGGGTGCCGCTGGCCAACCTCGGTTTCTTCGTGCTCGACGGCTGGCTGCGGCCGGTGCCCGTCGGGGTGGTGGGCGAGTTGTACGTCGCCGGCGGCGGATTGGCCACCGGCTACGTGGGCAGCCCCGGGCTGTCGGCAACACGATTCGTGGCCTGCCCGTTCGGTGGGTACGGCGCGCGGATGTATCGCACCGGGGATGTGGTGCGGTGGAGCAGCTCTAGTTTCGGTGACGGGCAATTGGAATACCGCGGCCGCGCGGACGAACAGGTCAAGATCCGCGGCTACCGCATCGAGTTGGGCGAGATCCGCGCCGCGCTGGCCGACGTCGAGGGCGTCGAGCAGGCGGCGGTGATCGCCCGCGAGGATCGTGCCGGCGAGAAGCGCCTCGTCGGCTATGTGACCGGAGTCGCTGACCCTTCCGAGATTCGGGCCCGGTTGGGTCAGCGGCTCCCCACGTACATGGTGCCGTCGGCGGTGGTGGTGCTCGACGCGCTGCCGTTGACGGTCAACGGCAAGCTCGACACCCGCGCCCTGCCGGCGCCGGAATACTCCGACGTCGACCGCTACCGGGCGCCGGCGAGCGCCATCGAGGAGATCCTGGCCGGCATTTACGCCCAGGTCCTGGGCGTCGAGCGCGTCGGGGTTGACGACTCCTTCTTCGACCTCGGCGGCGACTCGCTGTCGGCGATGCGTCTGATCGCGGCCGTGAATACCGGTCTGAATGGCGGGGTTTCGGTGCGGGCGTTGTTCGAGGCGCCCACGGTGGCGCAGTTGGCTCCGCGCCTCGACGGCGGCGCGCAGCGGCTTTCGCGGGTGGTGGCGGGCGAGCGGCCGGCGGTGGTGCCGTTGTCGTTTGCGCAGTCGCGGTTGTGGTTCATCGATCAGCTGCAGGGGCCCTCGCCGATGTACAACATGGCGGCCGCGCTGCGGCTGCGCGGGCCGCTGGACACCGGCGCGCTGCGTGCCGCGCTCATCGACGTGGTGGCCCGCCACGAGAGTTTGCGCACGGTGTTTGCCGTGTCCGACGGGACGCCACAGCAGGTGGTGATACCCGCCGAGGGGGTCGATATCGGGTGGGACGTAATAGATGCCGCCGGCTGGTCGCCGGCACAGGTAAAGGAGGCCGTTGATGCCGCAGCCGGTTATGCATTTGATCTGTCAGCCGAAATACCCTTTCAGGCACAACTTTTCCAACTCGCCGAAGACGAGCATGTGCTGGTGGCGGTGGTCCATCATATTGCTGCGGATGGTTGGTCGCTGAATCCTCTGGTACACGACCTCGGCGTCGCCTACGCCGGCCGCTGCGCCGGACGGGCACCGCAATGGTCGCCGCTGGCGGTGCAGTACGTGGACTACACGCTGTGGCAGCGAGCCCAATTCGGTGACCTCGACGACCCGGGCAGCCCCATCGTCGGGCAGCTCGCGTATTGGGAGCGGACCCTGGCGGGGCTGCCCGAGCGGGTCGAGTTGCCGACGGACCGGCCGTACCCGTCGGTGGCCGATTACCGCGGCGCCAGCGTGGACATCGACTGGCCGGCCGAGTTGCAGCAACACATTCGCGCGGTGGCGCGGGCGCACCACGCCACCGATTTCATGGTGGTGGAGGCGGCGTTGGCGGTGCTGCTAAGCAAGATCACCGCGACTTCCGATGTGGCGGTGGGCTTTCCGATCGCCGGGCGGCACGATCCCGCTTTGGACGAGCTGGTGGGCTTCTTCGTCAATACGTTGGTGCTGCGGGTCGATCTGGCCGGCGATCCCAGCGTTGCCGACGTCTTGGCCCGGGTGCGACGGCGCAGCCTGGAGGCCTACGAAAATCAGGACGTGCCGTTCGAGGTGCTGGTGGAGCGGCTCAACCCCACTCGCTCCCTGACGCATCATCCGCTGACGCAGGTGATGTTGGCCTGGCAGGGCAACGATCCCGCCGAGCTGAACCTGGGTGAGCTGCAGATCACCGCCGTCCCGGTCCAGACCCGCACCGCGCGTACGGATTTGACGTTCTCCCTGTTCGAGCGCTGGAGCGGAGACGGCCGCCCCGCGGGGATTGGCGGCGCCGTCGAGTTCCGCACCGACCTGTTCGACGTCGCAACCGTTCACGCGCTGACCGAACGGTTGCGGCGGGTGTTGGTCGCCGTGACCGCCGACCCGGGCCGCAGACTCTCCTCGATCGACGTGCTTGACGACGACGAGCGCGCCCAACTCGACGAGTGGGGCAACCGTTCGGCGTCGGGCCGGGCGGCGCCGGGAGCGTCGATTCCGGCGCTCTTCGGCGCGTGGGTAAAACGGGTGCCGCACGCGGTGGCGATCAGTTGCGGCGGACGTTCGTGGACCTATGAGCACGTGGAATCGGACGCGAACCGACTGGCGCACCTGCTGATTGGGCGGGGCGTGCGCCGGGGCCACCGCGTGGGCGTGTTGCTGGAGCGCTCGCCCGAGGCCGTGATCGCGATCCTGGGGGTGCTGAAGACGGGCGCGGCCTACGTGCCGATGGACCCGGCGGTGCCGACGGCGCGGATCGGCTTCATGGTCGCCGACGCCGGCATGCGCGTCGTGGTGACCAGCGGCGAGTTGCGTTCTCGGCTGGGCGAATTCGGCGGGGTCGTCGTCGAGGTCGACGACCCGGGCCTGGCGGCCCATCCGGCGACGGCGGTGACCGGCGTGGGCCCGGCGGCCGACGACATCGCGCACGTCATCTACACCTCGGGCACCACGGGCACGCCCAAGGGGGTGGCGGTCAGTCACGCGAACGTGACGCAGCTGTTCGGCTCACTGGACGCCGGAGTGGAACTGGGGCCGGAACATGTATGGAGCCAGTGCCATTCGCTGGCGTTCGACTTCTCGGTGTGGGAGATCTGGGGGGCGCTGCTGCACGGCGGCCGCCTGGTGGTGGTGCCCGATTCCGTGGCCCGTTCGCCGGAAGAGTTGCACGCCACGCTGATCGGCGAGCGCGTCACGGTGTTGACGCAGACGCCGACGGCGCTGGGGATGCTGTCGCCGCAGGGCCTGGAGGCGGTCACGCTGGTGGTGGGGGCCGAGCCGTGTCCGGGAGAGCTGGTGGATCGCTGGGCGCCCGGCCGGGTGATGCTCAACGTGTACGGCCCGACGGAGACCACCATGTGGGTGTCGCACAGTGCGCCCCTGACGGCGGGGCCGGCGCGGTCCGAGCCACCGGCGATCGGGTCGCCGGTGGCCGGGGCGGCGCTTTTCGTGCTGGACGCGTACTTGCGTCCGGTGCCCGCCGGGGTGGTGGGGGAGTTGTACGTGGCCGGCGCCGGGGTGGGCGCCGGCTATCTGGGCCGGGCGGGCCTGACCGCGTCACGTTTTGTGGCGTGCCCGTTCGGCGGGCGCGGGACACGCATGTATCGCACCGGCGACATGGTCCGGTGGAGCGGCTCTAGTTTCGGCGACGGGCAGTTGCACTACGTGGGCCGCGCCGACGAGCAGGTCAAGGTTCGGGGCTATCGCATCGAGCTGGGCGAAATCCGCTCTGCGCTGGCCGAATTGGAGGGCATTGAGCAAGCCGCGGTGATTGCCCGCGAGGATCGTGCCGGCGAGAAGCGCCTCGTCGGCTATGTGACCGGAGCCGCTGACCCCGCCGATATTCGGGCCCGGTTGGGTCAGCGGCTCCCCACCTACATGGTGCCGTCGGCGGTGGTGGTGCTCGACGCAATACCGTTGACGGTCAACGGCAAGCTCGACACCCGCGCCCTGCCCGCGCCGGAGTACCGGGACGTCGACCGATACCGCGCGCCGGACAACGCGCTCGAGGAGGCCCTGGCCGGCATCTACGCCCGGGTGCTCGGCGTCGAGCGCGTCGGGGTCGAGGACTCCTTCTTCGACCTCGGCGGCGACTCCCTGTCCGCGATGCGTCTGATCACCGCGATCAACGCCGACCTGGACGCCGGGCTGACGGTCCGATCCGTGTTCGAGGCCCCCACCGTCGCACAGCTGGCGACGCGGGTCGAGGCGGGCGCCCGCCGGGCCGGAGGGTTGGTGGCCGGCGAGCGGCCGGCGCTGGTGCCGTTGTCGTTCGCCCAGTCCCGCCTGTGGTTCATCGAGCAGCTGCAGGGGCCGTCGCCGTTGTACAACATGGCGGTCGCCCTGCGGCTGCGCGGGCGCCTGGACACCGACGCGATGGGGGCCGCGCTGGACGACGTGGTGGCCCGCCACGAAAGCCTGCGGACGCTCTTCCCCGCGCCCGAGGGCGCCCCCCACCAGGTGGTGGTGCCCGCCGAGCGGGCCGACGTCAACTGGCAGGTCGTCGACGCGACGCGGTGGCCCGCGTCCTGGCTGGCGGAGGCCACCCAGGACGCGGCGCGCTACACCTTCGACCTGGCCACCGAAATCCCGGTGCGGGCATGGCTTTTCCACACCGGCGAGGACGAACACGTGTTGGTGGCCGTGGTCCATCACATCGCCGCGGACGGATGGTCGCTGACCCCGCTGGTGCGCGACCTGGGGGCGGCCTACGCCAGCCGGTGTTCGGGGCGGGCCCCGGAGTGGTCGCCGCTGCCGGTGCAGTACGTCGATTACACGCTGTGGCAACGCGCTCAGTTCGGCGACCTCGACGACCCCGACAGCCCGATCGCGGCGCAACTGAACTACTGGGAGCGGGCCCTGGCCGGGCTTCCGGAACGCGTTGAGCTGCCCACGGATCGGCCCTATCCGCTGGTGGCCGACTATCGCGGGTCCAGTGTCGACGTCCAGTGGCCGGCCGCCCTGCAGCACCAGGTCGCCCAGCTCGCGCGGGCACACAACGCAACGAGCTTCATGGTCGTGCAGGCGGCCCTGGCGGTGCTGTTGTCCGCCTTGAGCGTGAGTTCCGATGTGGCCGTGGGATTCCCGATCGCCGGACGGCGCGACCCGGCCCTGGACGAGGTGGTCGGGTTCTTCGTCAACACCCTGGTTCTGCGGGTCGACCTCAGCGGTGACCCCAGCGTCACCGAGCTGCTGGCCCGGGTGCGACGGCGCAGCCTGGAGGCCTACGAACACCAGGACGTGCCGTTCGAGGTGCTGGTGGAACGGCTCAACCCCACCCGCACAATGGCGCATCATCCGCTCGTGCAGGTCATGCTGGCCTGGCAGAACAATGATCCCGTCGACATGAGCCTCGGCGACGTGCGGGTGACGCCGCTGCCGCTGGAAACCCAGGTCGCCCGCATGGATTTGGTGTGGTCGCTGGCCGAACAATGGGACGAGGACGGCGAGCCCGCCGGCATCGGCGGAACGGTGGAATTCCGCACCGACGTCTTCGACGCGGCCAGCATCGAGACGCTCGTCGCGCGGCTGCGGCAGGTGTTGGCCGCCATGACCGCCGACCCCGCCCGACCGCTGTCATCGATCGACCTGCTGGGCGCCGACGAGCACGCGCGTCTCGACGCGATGGGCAACCGCGCCGTGCTGAGCCGTCCCGCCACCGGACGCGCGTCGATTCCGGCGTTGTTCGCCGCGCAGGTCGCGCGGGCGCCCGACGCGGTCGCCATCACCTGCGGCGCGCGGTCGTGGCCCTACCGCGAACTGTACGAAACCACTAACCGGTTGGCGCACAAGCTGATTGGCCGTGGCGCGGGCCCGGGCCAGCGGGTGGCGGTGGTGCTCCCACGGTCGGCCGAGGCGATCGTGGCGATCCTGGCGGTGCTCAAGACCGGGGCGGCTTATGTACCGATCGACCCCGCGCTGCCGGCCGCCCGCATCGACTTCATGCTCACCGACGCCGCGCCGATCGCGGCGATCAGCACGACCGAACTCCGCCCCCGCCTGGGTGATCCCGAACTCGTCATCGATGTCGACGACCCCACCGTGGCCGTCCAACCCGCCACCGGATTACCGGACCCGTCGCCCGACGACATCGCGTACGTCATGTACACCTCCGGAACCACCGGTGCGCCCAAGGGGGTGGCGGTCACGCACCACAACGTCACCCAACTGTTGCGGTCGGTCGACGCCCAACTGGGCCTGGGGCAGGTGTGGAGCCACTGTCACTCCCTGGCCTTCGACTTCTCGGTCTGGGAAATCTTCGGCGCACTGCTGCGCGGCGGGCGCCTGGTCGTCGTACCCGACGACATCGTCCGCTCGCCGGAAGACCTGCACGCCTTGCTGATTGCCGAACGCGTCACCGTGTTGAGCCAGACCCCCTCGGCGGTGGCGGCGCTCTCGCCGCACGGACTGGAATCGGTGGCGCTGGTCGTCGGCGGTGAGCCGTGCCCGGTCGAGGTGATGGATCGGTGGGCCCCCGGGCGGGTGATGGTCAATCAATACGGACCCACCGAGACCACGATGTATGCGGCCATGACGGCGCCGCTGACGGCGGGCCGCGCTCCGGTGCCGATCGGTTCGCCGGTGCCCGGGGCCGCCCTGTTCGTGTTGGATCCGTGGTTGCGCGCGGTGCCGCCCGGCGTGGTCGGTGAGCTCTACATCGCCGGCCGCGGCGTCGCCGCGGGTTATCTGGGCCGGGCGGCGTTGACGGCGTCGCGGTTCGTGGCGTGTCCGTTTGGCGGGAACGGGACGCGGATGTACCGCACCGGGGACGTGGTGCGGTGGGGCGACGATGGTCAGCTGGAGTACCTAGGGCGCGCGGACGAGCAGGTCAAGATTCGCGGGCACCGCATCGAGCTGGGCGAAATCCGTTCCGCGCTGGCTGAATTGGACGGCGTCGAGCAGGCCGTGGTGGTCGCCCGGGGAGACCACCCCGCGGCGCGGCTGGTGGGCTATGTGACCGGGGCGGTCGACCCGTCCGGGCTACGGGCGCGGCTCGCCGAGCGGCTGCCGTCCTACATGGTCCCGTCGGCGGTGGTGGCGCTGGACGCGTTGCCGTTGACGGCCAACGGCAAGCTCGACACTCGCGCCCTGCCGGAACCGGAATACCCGGTGAGCCGGTACCGGGCGCCGTCCGACGCGATCGAGGAGATCCTGGCCGGCATCTACGCGCAGGTGCTGGGCGTGGAGCGCGTCGGTGTGGATGATTCGTTCTTCGACCTGGGTGGGGACAGCATCCTGTCGATGCAGGTGGTGTCCCGGGCGCGGGCGGCCGGTGTAATGTGCCGTCCCCGGGATGTTTTCGTCGAGCAGACGGTGGCGGGGCTGGCGCGGGTCGTCATGCTGGCCACGGGCGAGGACGACGTAGTCGACGAGGGGATCGGGCCGGTGGTGGCCACCCCGATCATGCGGTGGCTGCAGGACATCGACGGGCCGGTCGAGCAGTTCAACCAGACCATGGTGCTGGCCGCGCCCGCCGGGGTGAGCCAGGCCGACGTCGTGGCGGTGCTGCAGGCGTTGCTGGATCGCCATCCGATGCTGCGGCTCTGCATCGACGACGACGGTGCCGGCGGCTGGGACTTGCACGTCCCTGAGCCGGGTGCGGTGGATGCCCGGGCCTGCCTGCGCACCGTCGACGTGCTCTCGGAGGCGGCGCTGATGCGGGCCCGGTCGCGGCTGA
The DNA here is from genome assembly GCF_976985675.1 of Mycobacterium sp. NTMscope_MAC_12. Classification (NCBI taxonomy): domain Bacteria; kingdom Bacillati; phylum Actinomycetota; class Actinomycetes; order Mycobacteriales; family Mycobacteriaceae; genus Mycobacterium; species Mycobacterium sp. NTMscope_MAC_12. The sequence continues at coordinate 3,132,260 of NZ_CDRJYY010000001.1, read as the reverse complement.
ACCCGGGCGCCGGCGTGATGCTGTGCGCGGTATGGGCAAGCGCGACAAACCAATTGGCGTTGATCGTCCACCACCTGGCCGTCGACGGCGTGTCGTGGCGGACCCTGATCGAGGACCTCAACATAGCCTGGGCCCAACATCGCCGCGGCCAGCCCATCGAGCTGCCCGCGCCGGGCACCTCGTTCGCCCGCTGGTCGTCGCTGCTGGCCGAGCACGCGAAGGACCCGGCGGTGACCGAGCAGGCGGACGCGTGGCGACGGATCGCCGAGACGCCGCCCGCGCTGCCGCCGACGCAGCCGTGGGACACGTACGAGTCGGCCGGGCAGTTGTCGGCGTCGCTGGACGCAGAGACGACCCGCCAGCTGCTGGGAGAGGCGCCCGCCGCGTTTCACGCCGGGGTACAAGACATCCTGCTGATCGCCTTCGGCCTGGCGTTCACCGAGTTCCTGGGGTCCGTGGGGACCGTGACGCCGGTCGGCATCGACGTCGAGGGTCACGGCCGCAGCGAGGACCTGGCCCCGCACGCGGACCTGTCGCGCACCGTGGGGTGGTTCACAGCGAAGTACCCCGTCGTCCTGAACGTCCACGGGCTGGACTGGGCCCGCGTGGTCGCGGGTGAGGCCGCGCTGGGCGCGGCGATCAAGGCCGCCAAGGAGCAACTGCGCGCCCAGCCCGACGGCCTCACCTACGGGCTGTTGCGTTACCTGAATCCCGAAGTGGGCCTGGGCGTTCCGGACCCGGCCATCGGGTTCAACTACCTGGGCCGCCTCGGCGCGGCGTCCACCGAACTGTCCGACGAGCTATGGCGACTCAGCCCGAACAGTCTCGCGCTGAGCGCCGCGACCGCGGCGGTGGCCCTGCCGCTGCCGCACACGCTGGAACTCAACGCCGGCACCATGGACACCGAGGCCGGCCCGCACCTGCACGCCAACTGGACGTGGGCGTCCTCGGCGCTGACCCACGAACAGGTGAACCTGTTGAGCCAGTTGTGGTTTGACGCGCTGGCCGGAATCTGCGCGCACGTGCGCCGTGGCGGCGGCGGGTTGACCCCGTCGGACATCGCCCCGGCACGCCTCACCCAGCAGCAGATCGACGACCTCGAACGGCGCTACGACGTCGCCGATGTCTTGCCGCTGACCCCGCTGCAGCAGGGACTGCTCTTTCATTCGACGACGCAACCCGACGGTGACGTGTACGCCGTCCAGCTGAACATCACGCTGCGCGGCGCGCTCGACCCGCAGCGGCTGCACCGCGCCGTGCAGACCGTCGTCGCACGCCACCCCAACCTCGCGGCCCGGTTCTGTTCCGACTTCGGCGACCCGGTGCAGATCATCCCGGCGGACCCCGAAATCGCCTACCGGAACGTCGGACTCGACGGCCCTGACATCGATGACATCGATGACCAAGTAAGGCGGATCTCCGCTTCGGAACGCGCCGCGGTGCGAGACCTCGCCGGCCAACCGCCCTTGCGGGCCACGCTGGTGCGCACCGCGGACGACGAGTTCCGGTTCGTGCTCACCGTCCACCACATCGTGATGGACGGCTGGTCGCTCCCGATCCTGCTGCAAGAAATCTTCGCCGGCTATCACGGGTCCCGGCTACCCGCGCCGGCGCCCTACCGCCGCTTCGTCACCTGGCTCGCGGAGCGCGACGCCCCGGCCGCCCGCGCGGCCTGGCGCGCGCTGCTCGACGGTTTCGACACCCCCACCCTGGTGGCGCCGCCGGGCCGCGCAGAACTCGGGCCGCGGGGAGTCGCCGTCCTGCAGCTCTCCGCCGAAACCACCGGCGCGCTCGGCGAACTCGCCCGCTCCCGTCGCACCACGCTGAACACCGTGCTGCAGGCCGCCTGGGCGCAGCTGCTGATGTCGCTCACCGGCCGGCGCGACGTCGCCTTCGGCACCGCCGTGTCCGGCCGGCCGGCCGACCTGCCCGGCGCCGAATCCATGGTGGGCCTGCTGATCAACACCGTGCCGGTGCGCGCCCACGCCACCGCCGCGACGACCGTCGCCGAATTTCTGGACCGGTTGCAGCGCGCCCACAACGACACCGTGGAGCACCAGCACCTGGCGCTGAACGACATCCACCGCAGCACCGGGCACGACCAGCTCTTCGACACGTTGCTGGTGTACGAGAACTATCCGATCAACGCCGCGGCGCTCTCGGCGGCCGAGGACTTGACCGCCACCGTATTCACCAGCCACGACTACAATCACTACCCGCTGTCGCTGCAAGCCATGCCGGGCGACGAATTGCGCCTGCGCATCGAGTTCGACACCGACGTGTTCGACCCGGCCGCCGCCGACGCCCTGCTCGAGCGGTTGCACCGGCTCCTTGCGGCCATGCCCACCGATCCGGCCCGCCGGTTGCTGGCACTGGATCTGCTCGACGCGCCGGAGCGTGCCCGGCTACACCTGTGGGGCAACCGGGCGGTGCTGACCGAGCGACCGCGCGCCCCGCTATCGCTGCCGGCCGTGTTCGCCGCGCAAGTGGCCCGCGTTCCCGAGGCGGGAGCGGTCACCTTCGAGGGCCGCTCGATGACATACCGCGAACTCGACGAGGCATCGAATCGACTGGCGCACACGCTGATCGAGCGCGGGGCCGCGCCGGGGGAGTGCGTGGCGCTGCTGTTCCCCCGCTCGGCCGAGGCCATCGTGGCGATCCTCGCGGTGCTCAAGACGGGGGCGGCCTACCTGCCGATCGACCCGGCCCTGCCCGCGACGCGCATCGAGTTCGTGCTCGGCGACGCCGCCCCGGTGGCCGCGGTCACGACCGCCGACCTGCGGGCCCGGCTGGACGGATTCGACCTACCGGTCATCGATGCCGGCGACGCCGCCCGCACCGGCTCCACCGCCCCGTTGCCGACGCCCGCGCCCGAGAACATCGCCTACCTCATCTACACCTCGGGGACGACCGGCGTCCCGAAAGGCGTTGCGGTCACCCACCATAACGTCACCCAGTTGCTGGAATCCCTGCGCGCGCCGCTGCCCGGGGCGGGGGTGTGGTCGCAATGCCACTCGTACGGCTTCGACGTCTCGGTGCAGGAGATCTGGGGCGCGCTGGGCGGCGGTGGCCGGTTGGTGGTGGTGCCCGAGTCGGTGACACGCTCGCCGGACGAGCTGCACGCCCTGCTGGCCGCCGAGCGGGTCAGCGTGCTGAGCCACACCCCGTCGGCGCTGACCGCGCTGTCACCGCGAAAGCTGCACTCGGCGTTGATCATCGGCGGCGAGCCCTGCCCGGCCGCGCTCGCGGACCAATGGGCCCCGGGCCGGGTGATGATCAACGCCTACGGCCCGACGGAAACCACCGTGGACGCGGTGCTCAGCGCGCCGCTGTCCGCGGGCGCCGGGCGGCCGCCACTGGGGTCGCCGGTCGCCGGGGCCGCGCTGTTCGTGCTGGACGACTGGCTGCGGCCGGTACCCGCCGGCGCGATCGGCGAGCTGTACGTGGCGGGGCGCGGCGTCGCGGTCGGGTATGCGCGCCGCGCCGGTTTGACGGCATCGCGGTTCGTGGCCTGCCCGTTCGGTGCGGCCGGTGCGCGCATGTACCGCACCGGCGACCTGGTGCGCTGGGGACCCAACGGCAAGCTGCACTACGTCACCCGCGCCGACCACCAGGTCAAAATTCGTGGCCACCGCATCGAACTGGGCGAAATCCACACGGCGCTGGCCGAATTGGACGGGGCCGGGCAGGTCGCCGTGATCGCCCGCGAGGACCAGCCCGGCGATAAGCGGCTCGTCGGCTACATCACCGGCACCGCCGACCCCGCCGGGCTCCGCACCCTGCTGGCCGAACGGCTACCCGGCCACATGGTGCCGGCCGCGGTGGTGGCGATCGAGGCATTGCCGCTGACACCCAACGGCAAGCTCGACACCGGCGCCCTGCCGGCACCCGAATACACCGCCGGTCGGTATCGGGCCCCGTCCACGCCCACCGAGGAGATCTTGGCGGACATCTATGCCCAGGTGCTGGGCCTCGAACGGGTCGGCGTGGACGACTCCTTCTTCGACCTGGGCGGGGATTCGCTGTCGGCGATGCGGGTGATCGCGGCGATCAACACCGGCCTCGACGCGCGCCTCGGCGTCCGAACGCTGTTCGAAGCGCCCACGATTGGTCAGCTGGCCGCGCGCGTCAGCGCGGGCGGCGCCCGCCGCGCCGGCGTGGTGGCAGCCGAGCGGCCGGCGGTGGTGCCGCTGTCGTTCGCTCAATCGCGGCTGTGGTTCATCGATCAGCTGCACGGGCCGTCGCCGGTGTACAACATGGCGGCGGCGTTGCGCCTCACCGGACGCCTGGACGTCGGCGCGCTGGGCGCCGCGCTGCGCGACGTGGTGGCGCGGCACGAGACTCTGCGGACGGTGTTCGCCGCCACCGAGGGCATACCGCAGCAGGTGGTGCTGCCGCCCGACCGGGCCGACGTCACATGGCAGACCGTCGACGCCACCGACTGGTCACCGGCCCGACTGGAGGGCGCCATCGGCGACGCGGCCCGGCACACCTTCGAGCTTGCGACCGAAATCCCGTTGCGGGCAATGCTTTTCCGGGTGGGCGACGAGGAGCACGTGCTGGTGGCCGTGGTGCACCACATCGCCGCCGACGGCTGGTCGCTGACCCCGCTCGTCCGCGACCTGGCCCTCGCCTATGCCAGCCGGACGGCCGGGGACGCCCCGGGCTGGGAGCCGCTGCCGGTGCAGTACGTCGACTACACGCTGTGGCAGCGCGCCCAGTTCGGCGATCTGGAAGACCCGGACAGCCCCATCGCCGCCCAGCTGGCGTACTGGGAGGAGGCGCTGGCCGGACTGCCCGAACGGCTGGAGCTGCCCACCGACCGCCCGTACCCCGTGGTGGCCGACTACCGCGGCGCCAGCGTGGCCGTGGATTGGCCCGCGGAGTTGCAGCAACGCGTGCGGGCGGTGGCGAGCGCACACAACGCGACGAGCTTCATGGTGGTGCAGGCCGCCCTCGCCGTCCTGCTGGCCAAGGTCAGCGCGAGTTCCGATGTGGCCGTGGGCTTCCCGATCGCCGGTCGGCGCGACCCCGCCCTCGACGACGTCGTCGGCTTCTTCGTCAACACCCTGGTGCTGCGCGTCGACCTCGGCGGTGACCCCTCGACGACCGAACTACTGGCCCGGGTGCGCCAACGCAGCCTGGCCGCCTACGAACATCAGGATGTGCCGTTCGAGGTCCTCGTCGAACGGCTCAACCCCACCCGCAGCCTCGCGCACCATCCGCTGGTGCAGGTCATGCTGGCCTGGCAGAACGACGAACCCACCGACCTGAGCCTCGGCGATGTGCGCGTCACCGCACTGCCGGTCGACACCCGCACCGCCCGTACCGACTTGGCCTGGTCGCTGGCCGAACGGTGGACCGCCGAGGGCCGACCGGCCGGCATCGGCGGCGCCGTGGAATTCCGCACCGACGTCTTCGACACCGCCACCGTCGAAGCGCTGATCACCCGCCTGCATCGGGTCCTGACGGCCATGACCGCCGACCCCGCCCGGCGGCTGTCGTCGATCGACGTGCTCGGCGCCGACGAGCACGCCCGCCTCGACGCGATCGGCAACCGCGCGGCGCTGGATGGCCCGTCGCGCCCGCCGGTGTCCATCCCCGCGCTGTTCGCCGCCCAAGTCGCGCGTAGCCCCCAGGCGGTGGCGCTGACCGCCACGGACCGCTCGATGACCTACCGCGAACTCGACGTCTCCGCAAACCGACTGGCGCACTTGCTCCTTGAGCGGGGCGCCGGGCCGGGGCAGTGCGTGGCGGTGCTGATGGAACGCTCGGCCGCCGCGGTCACCGCGATCGTGGCGGTCCTGAAGACGGGGGCCGCCTACCTGCCGATCGACCCGGCGACACCGGACGCCCGGCTCGCGTTCATGCTGACCGACGCCGCACCGATCGCCGCCATCACCACCACGGACCTTCGAGACCGGCTGGACGGGTTCGACGGAGCGGTCATCGACGCCGACGAACCCGCCGTGCACACCCGGCCCGCCACCGCCCTCCCGGCCCCGGACCACGAGAACATCGCCTACGTCATCTACACCTCCGGCACGACCGGCACCCCCAAGGGCGTGGCGGTCACCCACCACAACGTCACCCAGCTGCTCGGCTCGTTGCGCGAGATTGTGGCGCCGGCGACATGGAGCCAGTGCCATTCGCTGGCCTTCGACTTCTCGGTGTGGGAGATCTTCGGCGCGCTGCTGGGCGGCGCGCGGCTGTTGATCGTGCCCGACGAGGTGGTGCGCTCGCCGGAAGACCTGCACGCCTTGCTGATTGCCGAGAACGTCAGCGTCCTGAGCCAGACCCCGTCGGCGTTCTCGGCGCTGCAGAGCGCGGACCGCGCCCAGTCGGGCCCACGGCTCAACGTCCAGACCCTCGTGTTCGGCGGCGAAGCGCTGATTCCGCAGCGGCTGGCGAAATGGCTCGACAACCATCCCGGACGCCCGCGCGTGATCAACATGTACGGCATCACCGAGACGACGGTGCACGCCTCCTACCGGGAAATCGTCGACAGCGACGTCGACGCGACCGCGAGCCCCATCGGAATGCCGTTGGCGCATCTGGGATTTTTCGTGCTGGACGCGTGGCTGCGGCCGGTGCCCGCCGGCGTGACGGGCGAGCTGTACATCGCCGGCTCCGGCGTGGCCGCGGGATACCTCGGCCGGGCCGGTCTTACGGCGTCGCGGTTCGTGGCCTGTCCGTTCGGCGCGGCCGGCGCGCGCATGTATCGCACCGGGGACCTGGTGCGTTGGAGCCCGGGCGGGCAGCTGCACTATCTCGGTCGCGCCGACGAACAGGTCAAGATCCGGGGCTACCGCATCGAGCTCGGCGAGATCCAGTCGGCGCTCACCGAATTGGACGGCGTCAAGCAGGCGGCGGTCGTCGCCCGCGAGGACCGGCCCGGCGACCGGCGGCTCGTCGGCTACGTCACCGGCACCGCCGACCCGGTCGACATCCGCGACCGGCTGACCGAGCGGCTGCCGGCCTACATGGTCCCGGCCACGGTGCTCGCCGTCGACGCAATGCCGTTGACGCCCAACGGGAAACTCGACACCCGCGCGCTGCCCGCGCCCGACTACTCGCGCTGGTCCCAGGGCTCCGATCAGTACCGCGCCCCGACCACCGCCGTCGAGCAGGCGCTGGCCGCCATCTACGCCCACGTCCTGGGCGTCGAGGGTGTCGGGATCGACGACTCCTTCTTCGACCTCGGTGGGGATTCACTGTCGGCCATGCGGCTGGTCGCGGAGGTCAACGCCGGCCTCGACGTCCACCTCGGCGTGCGAGCGTTGTTCGAAGCGCCCACCATTCGCCGATTGGCGGCACGCCTGGGTACCGACGGCGGCGGACGCGCACCGCTGGTGGCCGGCGAGCGGCCGGAGATGGTGCCCCTGTCGTTCGCCCAGTCACGGTTGTGGTTCATCGGCCAATTGCACGGGCCCTCACCAGTGCACAACATGGCGATCGCCTTGCGGCTCGACGGGCGCCTCGACGCCGAGGCGTTCGGCGCGGCGCTGGCCGACGTGATGGCCCGCCACGAGAGCCTGCGGACGATGTTCCCGGCGCGCGAGGGAATACCGCGGCAGCTGGTCGTCGGCGTGGACGAGGCCGATTGCGGCTGGCAGATCAGCGACGCGCGCGGGTGGTCGACTGCCCGGCTGGGCAACGCCGTCGAGACCCTGGTGGGTCACCGGTTCGACCTGGCCACCGAAATTCCGTTGCGGGCAATGCTTTTCCGGGTGAGCGAAGACGAACACCTACTGGTGGCCGTGGTGCACCACATCGCCGCCGACGGGTGGTCGCTCACCCCGCTGGTCCGCGACCTGGGGGAGGCCTACGCCAGCCGCTCGGCCGGGTGCGCCCCGGACTGGGCGCCGCTGCCGGTGCAGTACGTCGACTACACGCTGTGGCAGCGCGCTCAGTTCGGCGAACTCCAGGATCCGCACAGCCTGATCGCCGGGCAGGTGCGGTATTGGGAACACACCCTGGCGGGTATGCCCGAGCGGCTCGAATTGCCCACGGACCGGCCCTATCCGTTGGTGGCCGATTTCCGCGGCGCCAGCGTGGCCGTGGATTGGCCCGCGGAGTTGCAGCAGCGCGTGCGCGCGGTGGCCAACGCGCACAACGCGACGAGCTTCATGGTGGTGCAGGCCGCGCTGGCGGTGCTGCTGGCCAAGATCAGCGCGAGTTCCGATGTGGCCGTGGGCTTCCCGATCGCCGGGCGGCGTGACCCGGCCCTCGACGATGTCGTCGGCTTCTTCGTCAACACCCTGGTGCTGCGCGTCGACCTGGCCGGTGACCCCAGCATCGCCGAGGTGCTGGCCCACGTCCGCGCGCGCAGCCTGGCCGCCTACGAGCATCAGGACGTGCCGTTCGAGGTCCTCGTCGAACGGCTCAACCCCACCCGCAACCTCGCGCACCACCCGCTGGTGCAGGTCATGCTCGCCTGGCAGAACACCGACTCCGCCGACCTGAGCCTCGGCGATGTGCGCGTCACCCCGCTGCCGGTCGACACCCGCACCGCCCGCATGGATCTCGCGTGGTCGCTGGCCGAGCGCTGGAGCGCCGACGGCCGGCCCGAGGGGATCGGCGGCGCCGTGGAATTCCGCACCGACGTCTTCGACACCGAGACCATCGAAGCGCTGGTCACCCGCCTGCATCGCGTGCTGACGGCCATCACGGACGACCCCACCCGGCGGTTGTCGTCGATCGACGTGCTCGGCGCCGACGAGCACGCCCGCCTCGCTGCGATCGGCAACCGGGCGGCGCTGGATGGCCCGTCGCGCCCGGCGGTGTCGATCCCGGCGGTGTTCGCCGAGCACGTCGCGCGCACCCCCGAAGCGGTGGCCATCACCCACGGTGCGGATTCGTGGACCTACCGCGAACTCGACGAGGCCGCAAACCAGTTGGCGCACTTGTTGCTTGACCACGGAGCGGGGCCGGGGCAGTGCGTGGCGCTGCTCGCCGAGCGCTCGGCGCGGGCCGTCGTCGCGATCCTCGCGGTGCTCAAAACCGGGGCCGCGTACGTCCCGATCGACCCGGGCCTGCCCGCCGCCCGGATCGACTTCATGCTCGCCGACGCCGCACCGGCGGCGGTGATCACCACCGCCGAACACCGCTCGCGCCTCGACGATTTCGCCGTGCTCGTCATCGACCTCGATGACCCGGCGATCCAGCACCGGCCCACCACGCCGTTGCCGGCGCCGGCGCCGCACCACCTCGCCTACACGATCTACACCTCGGGCACCACCGGAGTCCCCAAGGGCGTGGCCGTCACCCATCGCAACGCCACGCAACTGTTCGCCTCCCTGGGCGCGTCCGGTCTGCCCGCGGGGCCCGGGCGGGTGTGGAGCCACTGCCATTCCCTGGCCTTCGACTTCTCGGTGTGGGAGATCTTCGGCGCGCTGCTGCACGGCGGGCGGGTGCTCGTCGTACCCGACGAGGTCGTGCGCTCCCCGAAAGACCTGCACGCCTTGCTCGTTGCCGAAGGCGTCGACATGCTGACCCAGACGCCGTCCGAGGTGGCGATGCTCTCACCGCGGGGCCTGGACTCGGCGGTGCTGGCGGTCGCGGGTGAGGCCTGCCCGGTCGAGGTGGTGCAGCGGTGGGCGTCCGGGCGGGTGATGGTCAACGTCTACGGCCCCACCGAGATCACGATCGTCGCGGCCGTCAGCGCCCCGCTCACACCGGGACCCGACGCGCCGCCGATCGGTTCGCCGGTGTCCGGGGCCGCGTTGTTCGTGCTCGACGGATGCCTGCAGCCGGTGCCTGCGGGCGTGGTCGGCGAGCTGTACGTGGCCGGTGGCGGCGTGTCGGCCGGCTACCTGGGCCGGCCCGGTTTGACCGCGTCGCGGTTTGTCGCGTGTCCGTTCGGTGGGGACGGGGCGCGCATGTATCGCACCGGGGACCTGGCGTGGTGGGGCTCCGACGGGCAGCTGCGCTACGTCGGTCGCGCCGACGAGCAGGTCAAGATCCGCGGGTATCGCATCGAACTCGGCGAAATCCAGGCCGCGCTGGCCGCACTGGACGGGGTCGAGCAGGCGCTGGTGATCGCCCGCGAGGACCGCCCCGGCGACAAACGGCTGGTCGGCTACATCACCGGCACCGCCAACCCCCCCGAGCTGCGCACCCAGCTGGCCGAGCGCCTGCCCGCCTACATGGTGCCGGCCGCGGTGGTCGTGCTCGACGCGCTGCCGCTGACGCCCGGCGGCAAACTCGACACCCGCGCCCTGCCCGCCCCCGACTACCAGGGCGGCGACGACTACCTCGCGCCGGCCACCGCGGTCGAGGAGATCCTGGCCTGGCTCTACGCCCAGGTGCTGGGTCTGGAGCGGGTAGGGGTGCAGGAGTCGTTCTTCGACCTGGGCGGGGATTCCCTGTCGGCCATGCGCCTGGTCGCCGCGATCTACAACGCCCTCGACATCCACCTGCCCGTCCGCGCCGTCTTCGAGGCGCCGTCGGTGCGCAGCCTGAGCCAGCAGCTCAACCGCGATCCCGGTGCGGCGGAAGGCCATCGGGCCGACTTCGCCTCGGTGCACGGCCGCGACGCCACCGAGGTGTACGCCTGCGACCTCACGCTGGACAAGTTCATCGACGCCCCGACGCTGGCCGCCGCGCCGGCGCTGCCGGGCCCGAGCTCCGAGGTGCGCACGGTCCTGTTGACCGGGGCCACCGGCTTCCTCGGTCGTTACCTGGTGCTGCAATGGCTCGAACGGCTGGAACTGGCCGACGGCAAGCTGATCTGCCTGGTGCGGGCCACCTCCGACGAGGACGCGCGGCGCCGGCTCGAGAGGACCTTCGACCCCCCGGGTTGTGCGGGCGACCCCGCCCTGCGGCGCTATTTCGACGAACTCGCCGCCGACCACCTCGAGGTCATCGCCGGCGACAAGGGCCAGGCCAACCTCGGCCTGGACGAACAGACGTGGCAGCGGCTGGCCGACACCGTCGACCTGATCGTCGACTCCGCGGCCGTGGTCAACGGCGTGCTGCCCTACAGCGAGCTGTTCGCCCCCAACGTCGCGGGCACCGCCGAGCTGATCCGGCTGGCGCTCACCACCAAACTCAAGCCGTACACGTATGTCTCGACGGCCAACGTGGGCGACCAGATCGAGCCGTCGGCGTTCACCGAGGACGCCGACGTCCGCGTCGCCGGCCCGATCCGCACGATCGACGGCAGCTACGGCAACGGCTACGGCAACAGCAAGTGGGCCGGCGAGGTGCTGCTGCGCGAGGCCCACGACCTGTGCGCGCTGCCCGTCGGGGTGTTTCGCTGCGACATGATCCTGGCCGACACCACCTACGCGGGCCAGCTCAACCTGTCGGACATGTTCACCCGGCTGCTGTTCAGCGTCGTCGCCAGCGGCGTCGCGCCGGCCTCGTTCTACAAGCTCGACTCCCGCGGCAACCGGCAACGCGCGCACTTCGACGCCCTGCCCGTCGAGTTCGTCGCCGAGTCGATCACCACGCTGGGCGCCCAGGTGGGCCGCGAATCCGCGGCGGGGTTCGAGACCTACCACGTGATGAACCCGCACGACGACGGCATCGGGCTCGACGAGTACGTCGACTGGGTGATCGAGGCCGGCTACCCGATCGAGCGGGTCGACGACTTCGGGGAGTGGCTGCACCGGATGGAAACCGCGCTGCGCGCCCTGCCGGAGCGCCAGCGCCACCAGTCGGTGCTGCAGCTGTTGCAGTTGCGCAACGCGCAGCACGTGCCGCCGGCCGACCCGGCGCGCGGCTGCCTGGGGCCGACCGAGCGCTTCCGGGCCGCGGTGCAGGAAGCCAAAATCGGCCCCGACAACGACATCCCGCACATCAGCGCGGCGGTGATCGTCAAATACGTGACCGACCTGCAGCTGCTCGGTCTGCTCTGAAACACCTTGGCCGGTAGCGTGTTTCGCTGCCGCGGCCCGAAGCCGTCGTCGCCGCCCGTCCCGCTGGCTACCATGACCGGTAGACCGCGACGGTCCCGCCGCAGGAGAGGAGTGCTCATCCGATGACAACAGCGCGCCTGCCCAAACTGCCACTGGACGAAGCCAAAGCCGCCGCGGACGAAGCGGCCGTCCCCAATTACATGGCCGAACTGAGCATCTTCCAAGTGCTGCTCAACCATCCGCCGCTGGCGCGCGCCATCAACGACCTGCTCGCCACCATGCTCTGGCACGGCGCCCTCGACGCGCGGCTGCGCGAGCTGGTGATCATGAGGATCGGCTGGCTGACCGCCTGCGACTACGAATGGACGCAGCACTGGCGCGTCGCGTCCCGGCTCGGCGTCCCGGGCGACGACCTGCTCGGCGTGCGAGAGTGGCGGAACCACTCGGGGTTTGGGCCCACCGAGCGGGCCGTGCTGGCGGCCACCGACGACGTGGTGCGCGACGGCGCGGTCAGCGCCGCGAGCTGGGCGGCATGCGAGCGCGAATTCAACGGCGACACAACGGTTCTCGTCGAACTTGTCACGGTCATCGGCGCGTGGCGCATGGTCTCGTCCATCCTGCAGAGCCTCGAGGTGCCGCTGGAGGAGGGTGTGTCGAGCTGGCCTCCGGACGGCCGCCCGCCCGGGTCGTAGGGCCGCCGCCCCGGCGTGAATTGCTCAGGGCCGTAAGCGATTGACTTATCAAGGGAGAACTCTTAGCGTCGGGCAATGAGAACCAGGGTCGCCGAGATGCTCGGTGTCGAATTCCCGATCTGCGCCTTCAGCCATTGCCGCGACGTGGTGGCCGCGGTGACGAATGCGGGCGGGTTCGGCGTCCTGGGTGCCACCGCGCACAGCCCGGCGCGGCTGCGCAGCGAGTTGACCTGGATCGAGGAGCAGACCGGCGGCAAGCCCTACGGGGTCGACCTGCTGCTGCCGCCCAAATACGTCGGCGCCGAGCGGGGCGGGATCGACCCCGCCCAGACCCGGACTCTGCTGCCCGACGAGCACCGCGCGTTCGTCGACAACCTGCTGGCCCGCTACGGGGTGACGGCGCCCGCCGGGGAAGCCCGCGCGTCCGCGGGCGGTTTGAACATCTCGCCCAAGAGCTACCAGCCGCTGCTCGACGTGGCCTTCGCGCACAACATCCGGCTGATCGCCAGCGCGCTCGGCCCGCCCCCGGCGGACCTCGTCGAACGCGCCCACGACCAGGACGTGCTGGTGGCCGCGTTGGCCGGCACCACCCGCCACGCGCAGCGGCATGCCGCCGCCGGCGTCGACCTGATCGTCGCGCAGGGCACCGAGGCCGGCGGCCACACCGGCGAGGTGGCGACCATGGTGCTGGTGCCGGAGGTCGTCGACGCCGTCGCGCCGGTGCCCGTGCTCGCCGCCGGCGGGATCGCCCGCGGCCGCCAGATTGCGGCGGCGCTGGCTTTGGGCGCCGAGGGCGTGTGGTGCGGGTCGGTCTGGCTGACCACTGAGGAGGCCGAGACGGTGCCCGTGGTCAAGGAGAAGTTCCTGGCCGCCACGTCCTCGGACACGGTGCGGTCGCGCTCGATGACCGGCAAGCCGGCGCGGATGCTGCGCACCGCCTGGACCGAGGAGTGGGACCGCCCGGAGAACCCGGACCCGCTGGGCATGCCGTTGCAGACCGCGCTGATCACCGAGCCGCAGGTGCGCATCAACTCCGCGGCCGCCCACGACGGCGCCAAGGCGCGTGAGCTGGCGACTTACTTCGTCGGGCAGGTGGTGGGCTCGCTCGATCGGGTCCGCCCGACGCGCTCGGTGGTACTCGACATGGTCGACGAGTTCATCGACACGATCGGCCGGCTCGACGGCCTGGTCGAGAAGTGACCCGGCCGGTCGGTAACGAATCGCGGACACGCTATCCAGGGATTTGACCGCGTCAGACCGCTCGTGCATTATCGGTCGGGTAAGCACCTCGTTAGGTGAGGCGTCTACACGAATACAGGCCACTGACCCCGAACGTCGAAAGACGCCCCGGGTCAGGACAGCTCCTCCCGGCTTAAGGGTTGAGCCCAGGTGGCTTCCGGTTTGGATTGTTTTCCAGCCAGGACACGTCGTGTGGTGCCGAAGCTCTGACGAGAGGGGTGCGGATCTCCGGCGGTCGTCGGATTCTGCTCCTTTTGCTGCGCCTAGATCGCATGCGACCCCGCATGCGTCGCGACCGCGAGGAGGTGAGGGACACATGAGTTCTAGCGATAGTCCGGATCGAAGTCCGAACCCTGTTTCGTCCCGATCCGTTCTCCGGCGCGACCTTCTCGGCTGAGTCGTCGCACACGCTAAGTGCTTATCCGCCAAGCGTTCTGAGATCGGAACCGACCCGGGACGGGACACGTCAGTCCTTTTTGGTCCCCGTTGGCATTCTCCTCTAGGAGTCGATCATGACCGCAGCTCTCTACGACGAAGTCGTCACCGTCGCGCCCGCCCGCACCCTGACGGTGGTTCCCGACGTCACCGAAATCCAGGTTCCCGAGCCCGTGGAAGAGCCGCGCCGCAGCGATTACCCGCTCTTCGGCCCGGGCGGCGACCCGCTGGTCAACGGGGCCTGCCGGTTGCTGAGCATTCCGCTGCGGCACGTGTACGCGGCGCTGTGGCGGGTGGGTGTGCTCGAGGTTCGGGCCTGACAGTCCGACCGCGAGACTGTAACTGCCGACGGGTTCACTCGGCGTTTGCGTCGGTAGTTGCAGTCTCGCGATAAGATTTACTGGCGTCGATCCGGCCATCACCGGGGAGCCTTCGGAAGAACAGCCGACCGGCTCAGTAGAACCGAACGGGTAGGCCCGTCACAGCCTTTTCAATGAGCGGCCGCGCGAAAGCGCGGCAAGCGGGGTGGTACCGCGGCGCTCGCGCAGCCAGCGCGTCGTCGTCCCCAGGCCTGAGACTGGCACAGGAGACGACGTTTGACCGAGCACACATACCCGAAGCCGGCCGGCGGGGCGCCCGACTTCCCGGCCCTCGAGCTCGAGGTGCTGGACTACTGGGCCCGCGACGACACCTTCCGCGCCAGCATCGCCCGCCGCGACGGCGCCGAAGAATATGTGTTCTACGACGGGCCGCCGTTCGCCAACGGCCTGCCGCATTACGGGCACCTGCTCACCGGTTACGTCAAGGACATCGTCCCGCGATACCGCACCATGCGCGGCTACAAGGTGGAGCGCCGGTTCGGCTGGGACACCCACGGCCTGCCGGCCGAACTCGAGGTCGAGCGCCAGTTGGGCATCACCGACAAGTCCCAGATCGATGACATGGGCATCGCCGCCTTCAACGACGCCTGCCGCGCCTCGGTGCTGCGCTACACCGACGAGTGGCGGGCCTACGTCACCCGCCAGGCGCGCTGGGTCGATTTCGACAACGACTACAAGACGCTGGACCTGCCGTATATGGAGTCGGTGATCTGGGCGTTCAAACAGCTCTGGGACAAAGGCCTGGCCTACGAGGGCTACCGGGTGTTGCCCTATTGCTGGCGCGACGAAACCCCACTGTCCAACCACGAATTGCGGATGGACGACGACGTCTACCAGAGCCGGCAGGACCCCGCGCTCACCGTCGGCTTCCGGGTGGTGGGCGGCGACCTGGACGGGGCTTTCTTGTTGGTCTGGACGACCACGCCGTGGACCCTGCCGTCCAACCTCGCCGTCGCGGTCAATCCCGACGTGACGTACGTCGAGGTGCGTTCCGAGGGCAGGCGTTTCGTGCTGGCCGAGGCCCGGCTGGCCGCCTACGCGCGCGAGCTGGGTAACGAGCCCGAGGTGCTCAGTACTTTTCGGGGTGCCGACC
Organism: Mycobacterium sp. NTMscope_MAC_12; assembly: GCF_976985675.1. Lineage (NCBI taxonomy): Bacteria > Bacillati > Actinomycetota > Actinomycetes > Mycobacteriales > Mycobacteriaceae > Mycobacterium > Mycobacterium sp. NTMscope_MAC_12. The sequence continues at coordinate 3,116,557 of NZ_CDRJYY010000001.1, read as the reverse complement.
TGCTCGGCACGCGGTACCTGCCGCCGTTCCCGTATTTCTCGGACACCCCCAACGCATTTCGGGTCCTGCCGGGCGAGTTCGTCACCACCGAGGACGGCACCGGCATCGTGCACATGGCGCCGGCCTACGGCGAGGACGACATGGTCGTCGCGGACGCCGCCGGCATCGCCGCGGTCACCCCGGTCGATTCCAAGGGACGTTTCGACGCCACCGTCCCGGATTACCAGGGGCAGCACGTCTTTGACGCCAACCCGCACATCATCCGCGACCTGAAGAACGGCAGCGGTCCCGCCGCGGCCAACGGGGCGGTGCTGCTGCGCCACGAAACCTACGAGCACCCCTACCCGCACTGCTGGCGGTGCCGCAATCCGCTGATCTACCGGGCGGTGTCGTCGTGGTTCGTCGCCGTCACCGAATTCCGCGACCGCATGGTGGAACTCAACCAGCAGATCACCTGGTACCCCGAGCACGTCAAGGACGGCCAGTTCGGGAAGTGGCTGCAGGGCGCCCGCGACTGGTCGATCTCGCGAAACCGTTACTGGGGCACCCCGATTCCGGTGTGGAAGTCCGACGATCCCGCCTACCCTCGCATCGACGTGTACGGCAGCCTCGACGAGCTGGAGCGCGACTTCGGGGTGCGGCCCACCAACCTGCACCGGCCCTTCATCGACGAGCTGACGCGGCCCAATCCCGACGACCCGACCGGGCGTTCGGTGATGCGGCGTATTCCCGACGTGCTCGACGTGTGGTTCGACTCCGGGTCGATGCCCTACGCCCAGGTGCACTACCCGTTCGAGAACTCCGACTGGTTCGACACGCACTACCCGGGCGACTTCATCGTCGAGTACATCGGGCAGACCCGCGGCTGGTTCTACACGTTGCACGTGCTGGCCACCGCGCTGTTCGACCGGCCCTCCTTCAAAACCTGTGTGGCCCACGGCATCGTGCTGGGCTCCGACGGCCAGAAGATGAGCAAGTCGCTGCGCAACTATCCCGACGTGTCCGAGGTGTTCGACCGCGACGGCTCCGACGCCATGCGCTGGTTCCTGATGGCCTCGCCGATCCTGCGCGGCGGCAACCTCATCGTCACCGAGCAAGCCATCCGCGAGGGCGTGCGCCAGGTGCTGCTGCCGTTGTGGAACGCCTACAGCTTCCTCGCGCTCTACGCGCCGAAAGTCGGTACCTGGCGCACCGATTCGACCCAGGTGCTGGACCGCTACATCCTGGCCAAGCTCGCCGAACTGCGCGACGACCTGACCCGCGAGATGGACCGATGTGACATCTCGCGCGCCTGCGAGCAGCTGCGCCAATTCACCGAGGCGTTGACGAACTGGTATGTGCGACGGTCGCGTTCGCGGTTCTGGACCGAGGACGTCGACGCCATCGACACCCTGCACACCGTGCTGGAGGTGACGGCGCGGCTGGCCGCGCCGCTGCTGCCCTCGGTGACCGAGGTCGTCTGGCGCGGCCTAACTTCTGAGCGGTCGGTGCACCTGACCGATTGGCCGCAGGCGGGGGAGGTGCCTGCCGACCCGGACCTGGTCGCCGCGATGGATCAGGTTCGCGACGTGTGCTCGGCCGCCTCGTCGTTGCGCAAGGCCAAGAAGCTGCGGGTGCGGTTGCCGCTTCCGAAACTGACTGTGGCCGTGGAGAATCCGCATCGTCTGGAGCCGTTCGCCGACCTGATCGCCGACGAGCTCAACGTCAAGAGCGTCGAGCTGACCGACGCGATCGACACCTACGGCCGGTTCGAGCTCACCGTCAACGCGCGGGTGGCCGGGCCGCGGCTGGGCAAGGATGTGCAGGCCGCGATCAAGGCGGTCAAGGCGGGGGAGGGCGTCGTCAACGACGACGGCACCCTGACCGCCGGCCCCGCGGTGCTGCAGCCCGGCGAATACAGCTCGCGGCTGGTCGCCGCCGACCCGGAATTCACCGCGGCCCTGCCCGACGGCGCGGGCCTGGTGGTGCTGGACGGCACCGTCACACCGGAACTCGAAGCCGAGGGCTGGGCCAAGGATCGGATCCGCGAGTTGCAGGAGCTGCGCAAGTCGACGGGCTTGGATGTCTCCGATCGCATCAGCGTGGTGATGTCGGTGCCCGCCGAGCGCGCCGACTGGGCGCAGGCGCACCGCGACCTCATCGCGGGGGAGATACTCGCCACGAGTTTTCAATTTGCCGAGTCGGTACCGGACGCCGTCGCTATCGGCGACGGCGTGCGGGTGAGCATCGCCAAGGCCTGATCCTTTTGGCCCGCGAAACTGTATTCCACGACGCGTTTCGCGAAGAGGTGTCGGTAGTTGCAGTCTCGCGGCGTGTCAGGGGGCCGTGGCAGCCTCCGCCCATGGGCGAGGGGCAACTGTTTGTGGGCACAGAGGCGCTGAGCGCGGGCGCGTTGACGGAACGTGAGCTCCGACGCTCCTGCACCCGCGTCTACCGCAATGTGTACCAACGCCGCGGCAGCGAACTGACCGCCCGCGATCGCGCGATCGCGGCGTGGCTGTGGTCGGGGAAAGACGCGGTCGTGGCCGGCAACTCCGCGGCAGCACTGCTCGGCGCCGAGTGGATCGATGCCCACGCGCCCGCCGAGTTGGTGTGCGATCGCACGCGCCCCCCGTCGTTGATCATTACTCGTAACGACGTGCTGCGGCCAGAGGAGGTGACCGCGGTCGACGGCGTGCCGGTCACGTCGCCCGCCCGTACCGCGTTCGACCTTGGTCGTCGATCCGCGGGGTTGACGGTCGCGGTGATCCGAATGGATGCCCTGGCTCGCGCCACGGGTGTTGCCGCCAAGGGCGTGTACCCCCTGCTGAAGACCCACCGCGGCGCTCGCGGCATGAAGCAGCTGCGCCGAGCACTGCCGCTCATCGATGCCGGTGCCGAATCTCCACAAGAGACCAGGACAAGACTCGTGCTGGTGCACGGGGGCTTGCCGAGGCCGCAGACGCAGATCATCGTGCGCAACGTCTGGGGTGCGGTGCTGGCCAGGATCGACATGGGTTGGGAGGAGTGGCTCGTCGGGGTGGAATACGACGGCCCGCAGCACTGGACGGATGCGCGCATCCGCGCCAATGACATCGAGCGCACCGCCGAACTGGAGCGACGGGGATGGCGGCTGGTCCGCGTCGGCGCCGACTTGCTACGCCACCGGCCCGACGTCGTGGTGGAGCGGGCCCGGACCGCCCTGCTTTCCGCGGGCTGCCGCTTGTGACCGCGAGACTGTAGCTGGCGACGCGTTCCTCGAGAAGACCCGTCGCTAAGTCCAGGCTCGCGGCTCGCTCTGCCTTGGCCTCGCGGCGTCGGGCGGGCCCTAGCATCTGCAGGATGGGGTCGCGTTGGGTCTTGCACCTGGACATGGACGCGTTCTTCGCTTCCGTCGAGCAGCTCACCCGACCGACCCTGCGCGGTCGGCCGGTGCTGGTCGGCGGTTTGGGCGGGCGCGGCGTCGTGGCCGGCGCCAGCTACGAGGCCCGCGTGTTCGGCGCCCGGTCGGCCATGCCCATGCATCAGGCCCGCCGGCTGGTCGGCGCCGGCGCGGTGGTGTTGCCGCCGCGCGGCGTGGTGTACGGGGTGGCCAGCCGGCGGGTCTTCGACACCATTCGCGCCGTGGTGCCCGTCGTCGAGCAACTCTCCTTCGACGAGGGATTCGGCGAACCCGCGCAGCTGGCCGGGGCGTCCGCGGCCGACGTCGAGGCGTTCTGCGAGGACCTGCGCCGACGGGTTCGTGACCAGACCGGGCTGATCGCCTCGGTCGGCGCGGGCTCGGGCAAGCAGATCGCCAAGATCGCCTCAGGCCTGGCCAAGCCCGACGGGATCCGCGTGGTCCGCCGCGACGAAGAACGGCCGCTGCTCGGCGGATTGCCGGTGCGCCGACTGTGGGGGATCGGCCCGGTCGCCGAGGAGAAATTGCACCGCCTCGGCATCGAGACCATCGGGGAGCTGGCCGCGCTGACCGACGCCGAGGCGGCCAACATCCTGGGCGCCACCATCGGACCGGCGCTGCACCGGCTGGCCCTCGGCGTCGACGACCGCCCGGTAGCCGAGCGCGCCGAAGCCAAACAGATCAGCTCCGAGTCGACCTTCGCCGTCGACCTGACCAGCCTGGAACAGCTGCGGGAGGCGATCGAACCGATCGCCGAGCACGCCCATCACCGGCTGCTGCGCGACGGCCGCGGCGCGCGCACCGTCACGGTCAAGCTGAAGAAATCCGACATGAGCACGCTGACCCGGTCCGCGACGCTGCCCTACGCCACCACCGAGGTCGCCGCGCTGGTCGGCGTGGCCCGGCGGCTGTTGCTCGATCCGCGCGAGATCGGGCCCATTCGCCTTCTCGGCGTGGGGTTTTCGGGGTTGAGCGACGTGCGCCAGGAGTCGCTGTTCCCCGATTTGGAACTGCCGCAGCCGCAACCGGATTCGTCTTCGGTCGAAACCGCGACCGAGGCGATGTTCACCAAGGGGCCCCCAACAGGAGAGGCGGACGGCTGGCGGGTGGGCGATGACGTCCTACACCGCGAGCTTGGGCACGGGTGGGTGCAAGGCGCGGGCCACGGCGTGGTCACCGCCCGGTTCGAAACCCGCGCCTCCGGCCCGGGCCCGGCCCGGACGTTTCCCGCTGGCAGCGGCGAGCTGTCCCGCGCCAATCCGGTCGATTCGCTGGACTGGCCGGACTACGTCGGCGAGCTGCAGGCCGACGCCGTGTCAGCCCCACCGGCCGATGACGTCGGCGACGGGTAGGCCGGCGGCCAGCGCGGCGATCAGCAAAACGCGCGCCTGAGACGGCCGCAGCCTGGGCACCATCACCGCCCCGGCCGCCGCCATGTCATGCCCGGGGCCGTAGCTCGCGCCGACCCGCCCGCCGGGGACCCGGGTGGACACCGCGACGACGATCCCGTCGCCGCAGTGCCGGCGCACCGCGTCGACCACCGCGCGCCCGGCGTTACCCGAGCCCAACGCCTCGAGCACCACGCCCCGCGCCCCGGCAGCCACGCAGGCGTCGAGCGCCACCGCGTCGCCGCCGAGGTAGGCGGCGACGATGTCGACCCGCGGCGCCGAGCCGGCCCGCAGGTCGCCCACGTACGGCCGGGTCTTCGGCCCGGTGAGCGTCACGTCGCCGGCGACGGTGCCGAGGACCTGACCGGTGAACCCGCTCAGGTCCTCGGCGGCCACCTTGTACATGCCCAGCGGCTGCAGCACCCGGCCCGCAAAACACATCACCACGCCCAGGCCGCGGGCGGCGGGGCTGGCCGCCACGGCCAGGGCGTCACGCACGTTTGCCGGACCGTCCGCGTCGGGCGCGTCGGCGCTGCGCATCGCGCCGGTCAACACGACCGGCGCGTCGCCGCCGTAGGTGAGCTCGAGCCACAGGGCGCTTTCCTCCATGGTGTCGGTGCCATGCAGGACCACCACCCCGTCGGCGCCGCCGTCGACCGCGGCCGTCACCGCGTCGCGGATCCGGTCCCAATCGGCCAGCGTCAGCTCCGAGCTGTCGACGGCCAGCAGGTCGACGACGTCGACGTCGAATCCGGACGTCAGGTCGGCCGCGCCGTAGGCCGGGCGATGCACCCCGTCGGCGCCGGTGGCGGTCGATATCGTGCCCCCGGTGGCGATCACGGTGAGGCGGGCCATGGTCGAATCATTGCGCATCGCCGCCGCGGACGTCGCTCGCCCGCGCGGGGCGGTAGGGGATGATGAGAGAGTGCCTGAAGAACCAACGGGATCGACTGAGCGGGTGACCTCGGCCGACAAGCCTGAGGACGCCGCGGCGACCGACCCGCAGCGGCCGCGTGAGCCTGCTCCACGACGGCTGCGCCTGCTGCTGTCGGTCGCGGCGATCGTCCTGGCCCTCGACATCGTCACCAAGGTGCTCGCCGTCAAGCTGCTGCCTCCCGGCCAGCCGGTGCCCATCATCGGCGACACGGTGACCTGGACCCTGGTGCGCAATTCGGGCGCCGCGTTCTCGATGGCGACCGGGTACACGTGGATGCTGACCCTGATCGCGACGGGCGTGGTGGTCGGCATCTTCTGGATGGGCCGACGGCTGGTGTCGCCCTGGTGGGCGGTGGGCCTGGGATTGATCCTCGGCGGCGCGATGGGCAACCTGGTCGACCGCTTCTTCCGCGCCCCCGGCCCGCTGCGCGGCCACGTCGTCGACTTCCTCTCGGTCGGTTGGTGGCCGGTGTTCAATGTTGCCGACCCCTCGGTGGTCGGCGGCGCCATCCTGCTGGTGGTGCTGTCGATCTTCGGCTTCGACTTCGACTCAGTCGGGCGGCGCAAGGCCGACGGGGACACCGGGGACAGCCCGGGTGAGTGACCGCTCGATGCCGGTCCCGGAGGGACTGGCGGGCATGCGCGTCGACGCCGGGCTGGCCCGCCTGCTGGGACTCTCGCGCAGCGCGGCGGCGGCCCTGGCCGAAGACGGCGGCGTCGAACTGGACGGGGTGCAGGCCGGCAAGTCCGATCGGCTGACCGGCGGCGCGTGGCTGCAGGTGCGCCTGCCCGAGCCGCCGGCGCCGTTGCAGAACACGCCGGTCGACATCGAGGGCATGACGATCCTGTATTCCGACGACGACATCGTCGCGGTCGACAAACCGGCCGCGGTGGCCGCGCACGCGTCGGTGGGCTGGAGCGGGCCCACGGTGCTCGGCGGCCTGGCCGCCGCCGGATACCGGATCACCACCTCCGGTGTGCCCGAGCGGCAGGGCATCGTGCATCGGCTCGACGTCGGCACCTCCGGGGTGATGGTGGTGGCGCTGTCCGAGCGCGCCTACACGCTGCTCAAGCGGGCGTTCAAACAGCGCACCGTCGACAAGCGCTATCACGCGCTGGTGCAGGGACATCCGGATCCGTCCAGCGGCACCATCGACGCGCCGATCGGGCGCCACCGCGGCGGTGAGTGGAAGTTCGCGGTCACCAAGGACGGCCGGCACAGCCTCACCCACTACGACACCGTGGAGGCCTTCGTCGCCGCCAGCCTGCTCGACGTGCACCTGGAAACCGGGCGCACCCACCAGATCCGGGTGCATTTCTCCGCGCTGCACCACCCGTGCTGCGGTGACCTGGTCTACGGCGCCGATCCCAAGCTCGCGAAAAGGCTTGGGCTGGAACGTCAATGGCTGCACGCCCGCTCGCTGTCGCTCGCCCACCCCGCCGACGGGCGGCGGATGGAGATCGTCAGCCCCTACCCGCCCGACCTGCAGCACGCGCTGGACGTGCTGCGCCACGAGGGCTGACTCAGTCTGATGGTCTCGCGACCCGCTGCACCCGGCTTCGCCGCGCTTGCGATCGCTCAGTCTGATGGTCGCGACCCGCTGCGCCCGGCTTCGCCGCGCTTGCGATCGCTCAGTCTGATGGTCGCGACCCGCTGCGCCCGGCTTCGCCGCGCTTGCGATCGCTCAGTCTGATGGTCGCGACCCGCTGCGCCCGGCTTCGCCGCGCTTGCGATCGCTCAGTCTGATGGTCGCGACCCGCTGCGCCCGGCTTCGCCGCGCTTGCGATCGCTCAGTCTGATGGTCGCGACCCGCTGCGCCCGGCTTCGCCGCGCTTGCGATCGCTCAGCTGGGCTTGCGGGCCTCGACGAGCAACCGCACGGAGTCGGTGACGAACGGCCCGTCGGATTCGATGCGCTCGTGCAGGGCGGCCAGCCGGTCGCGGTAGCGCTGCACGGTGAAGTCGGGCACCGTCCAGATCACCTTGCGCAGGAAGTAGACGACGGCGCCGATGTCGAAGAACTCGGCGCGCATCCGTTCCATGCGCAGATCGACGATCTGCAGCCCGGAGGCCTCGGCCTGCGCGCGCACGGCGTCGGGGTGAAACTCGGCCCATTTCTCCGGCTGCGGCCCGATGAAGTACTCGACCAGCTCGGCCATCGAGGCGGGGCCGATGTGCTGTGCGAAGTACGTGCCGCCCGGGCGGAGCACCCGAAAGATCTCGGTCCACCAGATGGACGTCGGATGACGCGTGGTCACCAGGTCGAACGCGTCGTCGGCAAACGGCAGCGGCGGCTCATCGCGAGTCGCGACGACCACCACGCCCAGCGGATGCAGGCGTTGCGTGGCCAGGGCCGCATTGGGAGGCCACGTCTCGATGGCCGCCATGGTGGGCGGGAAGGGGGCGGCGCCGGCCAGCACCTCCCCGCCGCCGGTGTGAATGTCCAGCGCGGCCGACACGGTCGCGAGTCGTTGGCTCAGCAGGCGTTGGTAGCCCCACGACGGGCGTTCCTCGGTCGCCCGGCCGTCCAGCCACGAGAAATCCCAGCCGTCGACCGGGGCGGCCTCCGCCTCCGCGATCAGGTCGTCAAATGTGCGCCGCATGTCAGCATGCTAGGCACCGTTCGCGCCGTATGGCAGGTCCGCGGCTCAGACCGTCGCCTTGGCGTCGCCCGTGGCGATCTCGGGCGCCAACGGCGCGATCGCACCGAGGATCTCGGTCACCGTCTCGGGCGGCACCCCGGCGGCGGCCAGCGCATCGGCCAAATGCCCGGCCACCAAACCGAAGTGGTGCATGCTGATGCCGCGGCCCTGATGCACCTGCTTCATCGGTGCCCCGGTGTAGGGCTCCGGGCCGCCCAACGCGGCGGCGAAGAACTCGACCTGTTTGCCCTTGAGGCGGTTCATGTTCGTGCCGGTGAAGAACCCGCACAGTTCGTCATCGCCAAGCACCCGGACGTAGAAGTCGTCGACCACGACCTCGATCGCCTCGTGCCCGCCGATCCGCTCATAGATGGTGACCGGTCCGGCTTTGCGGAAGCGCGCCAGCATTTTCATGAATCCGATTGGAGCATCCCGGCGTTGCCCGCCGGTTAGTGGGCGATCACGCCCGGATTGCTTTGTGTAACAAGCGGATTGCCCACCGGTGACGTTGGTCGTGGGTAAACGGTGAGAGGGCGCCGCGCGTCACATGACCGCAATCGGCATCCTGGCGGGGGGTTGATGACCTAGGTTGGCGGTATGACGCACGTCACATCACTGTCCGGGAGCGAACGCCGATGAACCTTGGCGACTTGACGAACTTGGTGGAGAACTCGCTGGGGAGCCTGGTGGAAAAGCCGCTGGCGACGGTGTCTCACCTCGTCAACACCCCGAACTCGGCAGGCCGGTATCGGCCGTTCTATCTGAGGAACCTGCTCGACGCGGTGCAGGGCCGCACGCTCAAGGAAGCCGTCCGCGACAAGACGATCCTGATCACCGGGGGATCGTCGGGCATCGGTGAGGCCGCCGCGAAGAAGATCGCCGAGGCCGGGGGGACCGTGGCGCTGGTCGCCCGCACCCGGGAAAACCTCGAGAAGGTCGCCGACGACATCAGCGGCGCCGGCGGGACCGCCCACGTCTACCCCTGCGACCTGACCGACATGGATGCCATCGCAGCGATGGCCGATCAGGTGCTCGACGAGCTCGGCGGCGTCGACATTTTGATCAACAATGCGGGGCGGTCGATTCGCCGTTCGCTGGAGCTGTCCTACGACCGCATTCACGACTATCAGCGGACCATGCAGCTGAACTACCTCGGCGCGGTCCAGCTGATCCTCAAGTTCATCCCCGGGATGCGCGAGCGGGGGTATGGGCACATCGTCAACGTCTCCTCGGTGGGTGTGCAGACGCGGGCTCCCCGCTTCGGGGCCTACATCGCCAGCAAGGCCGCGCTGGACAGCCTGTGCGACTCGCTGCAGGCCGAGACCGTGAACGACGACGTCAAGTTCACCACCGTGCACATGGCGCTGGTGCGCACGCCGATGATCAGCCCGACCACGCTGTATGACAAGTTCCCGGCGCTGACGCCCGAGCAGGCGGCCGGCGTGATCGCCGACGCGATCGTGCACCGGCCCCGTCGGGCCAGCTCACCGTTCGGCCAGTTCGCCGCCGTCGCCGATGCCGTCAACCCGGCGGTGATGGACCGGGTGCGCAACCGGGCGTTCGCCATGTTCGGCGACTCCAGCGCCGCCAAGGGCGACGAATCGACAACCGACACAACGGAATTCGACCGACGAAGCGAGACGTTTGTGCGGGCGACCCGAGGGATACATTGGTGAGACATGAGCCTTCCGAAACCTGACATCCAGACCACCGTCGTCATCACCGGCGCGTCCTCGGGCATCGGCGCCGAACTGGCCCGCGGCCTGGCCCGCCGCGGCTTCCCGCTGCTGCTGGTGGCGCGGCGCCGCGAGCGCCTCGACGAGCTGGCCAACGAGGTCGGCCAGGAATATTCCGTGGCCGTCGAGGTGCTGCCGCTGGATCTCGGCGACGGCGAGGGCCGCGCGAAGTTGGCTAAACGGCTGCGCGGCGAGCCGATCGCCGGGCTGTGCAACAGCGCCGGCTTCGGCACCAGCGGGGTCTTCCACGAATTGCCGGTGGAACGCGAGAGCGAAGAGGTCACCCTCAACGCGCTGGCGTTGATGGAACTCACCCACGCGGCCCTGCCGGGCATGGTCGAGCGCGGCGCCGGCGCGGTGATGAACATCGCGTCGATCGCGGGCTTTCAGCCGGTTCCCTACATGGCCGTCTATTCGGCCACCAAGGCCTTCGTGCAGACGTTCTCCGAAGCCATCCACGAGGAGCTACACGGCACCGGGGTGTCGGTCACCTGCCTGTGCCCGGGCCCGGTGCCCACCGAATGGGCGGAGATCGCCAACGCCGAGCGGTTCAGCATTCCGCTCGCGCAGGTCTCGCCGCGCGACGTGGCCGAGGCGGCGATCGACGGCATGGTCTCCGGCAGGCGGACGGTGGTGCCCGGCGTGGTTCCCAAGGTGGTCAGCACGGGCGGCCGGTTCGTGCCGCGCAGCCTGCTGTTGCCGGGCATCCGGATCGGCAACCGATTCCGCGGCGGTCCCAAGCACTGAGCGGGTCGCCGGGTCGGGGCCCGTCTCGGCATCAACGAGCGAGACCGCAGTGACGGATGAGGCCGGGCGCTAGGCTCATTCGGTGGCTGCCGTGGAGATGACCGCCGACGTACCGATGAGCCCCCAGCAGATGTGGGACCAGGTGTCCGACCTGTCGGACCTGGGCGACTGGCTGGTCATGCACGAGGGCTGGCGCAGCGAGCTGCCCGACGAGCTGGGCGAAGGCACCCAAGTCGTCGGCGTCGCCCGCGCCAAGGGCCTCCGCAACCGGGTGACCTGGACGGTGACCAAGTGGGACCCGCCGCACGAGGTCGCGATGTCGGGCTCCGGCAAAGGCGGCGCCAAATACGCCGTCTCGCTCACCGTGCGCCCCACCGGCGAGGGATCGACGCTGGGCCTGCGCCTGGAGCTGGGCGGTCGCCCGCTGTTCGGTCCGGTGGGCGCGGCGGCGGCACGCGCCGTCAAAGGCGACGTGCAGAAGTCGTTGAAAAACTTCGTCGAATTGTACGGATAACGCCTGTGGCGATCGCCAGCGCGGCGCAGCCGGGCGCGGCGGGTCGCCACCGAAATCATCCGTGACACACGCGGCGACACGCCCAACTCGTGTCGGTCGGCGGTCATAGACTGGCGTCCCTATGAACCACTCGTCCTTCGTGCACCTGCATAACCACACCGAGTATTCGATGTTGGACGGTGCCGCGAAGATCACGCCGATGCTCGCCGAGGTGGACCGGCTGCAAATGCCCGCGGTCGGGATGACCGACCACGGAAACATGTTCGGCGCCAGCGAGTTCTACAACGCCGCCGCCAAGGCGGGGATCAAGCCGATCATCGGCGTCGAGGCCTACATCGCGCCGGCGTCGCGCTTCGACACCCGGCGGATCCTGTGGGGTGACCCCGGCCAGAAGTCCGACGACGTGTCGGGTAGCGGCTCGTACACGCACCTGACCATGGTGGCCGAGAACGCCACCGGCCTGCGCAACCTGTTCAAGCTGACCTCACTGGCGTCGTTCGAGGGTCAGCTCGGCAAGTGGTCGCGAATGGACGCCGAGATCATCGCCGAGCACGCCGAGGGCATCATCGCCACCACCGGCTGCCCCTCGGGGGAGGTGCAGACCCGACTTCGCCTGGGCCACGACCGCGAGGCGCTGGAGTCGGCCGCCAAGTGGCGCGAGATCTTCGGCGCCGACAACTACTTCCTCGAGCTGATGGACCACGGGCTGTCCATCGAGCAGCGGGTCCGCGAAGGGCTGCTCGAGATCGGCCGCAAGCTGGGCATCCCGCCGCTGGCCACCAACGACTGCCACTACGTCACCCGCGACGCCGCCCACAACCACGAGGCGCTGTTGTGCGTGCAGACCGGCAAGACCCTCTCGGACCCCAACCGGTTCAAGTTCGACGGCGACGGCTACTACCTGAAGTCGGCCGCCGAGATGCGCCGGATCTGGGACGACGAGGTCCCCGGCGCCTGCGACTCCACCCTGCTCATCGCCGAGCGGGTGCAGCCCTACGACGAGGTCTGGGCGCCGCGCGACCGGATGCCGATCTTCCCGGTGCCCGAGGGGCACGACCAGGCGAGCTGGCTGCACCACGAGGTGATGGCCGGGCTGGCGCGCCGCTTCCCGTCCGGCGTCGGCCAGGACTACATCGACCGGGCCGAGTACGAGATCAAGGTCATCTGCGACAAGGGTTTCCCGTCGTACTTCCTGATCGTCGCCGACCTGATCAACTACGCCCGGTCTGTCGACATCCGGGTGGGGCCGGGGCGTGGTTCGGCGGCCGGCTCGCTGGTGGCCTACGCGCTGGGCATCACCAACATCGACCCCATTCCGCACGGCCTGCTGTTCGAGCGGTTCCTCAACCCGGAACGTCCGTCGGCGCCCGACATCGACATCGACTTCGACGACCGTCGTCGCGGCGAAATGGTGCGCTACGCCGCCGACAAGTGGGGCTCCGACCGCGTCGCGCAGGTCATCACCTTCGGCACCATCAAAACCAAAGCGGCCCTGAAGGACTCGGCGCGAATCCATTACGGCCAGCCCGGCTTCGCCATCGCCGACCGGATCACCAAGGCGCTGCCGCCGCCGATCATGGCGAAGGACATTCCGCTGTCGGGGATCACCGATCCCGCCCACGAGCGGTACAAGGAGGCCGCCGAGGTCCGCGGCCTGATCGAAACCGACCCCGACGTCCGCACCATCTACCAGACCGCCCGCGGCCTGGAAGGCCTGATCCGCAACGCCGGGGTGCACGCGTGCGCGGTGATCATGAGCAGCGAGCCGCTGACCGAGGCCATCCCGCTGTGGAAGCGCCCGCAGGACGGGGCCATCATCACCGGCTGGGACTACCCGTCGTGTGAGGCCATCGGCCTGCTGAAGATGGACTTCCTGGGCCTGCGCAACCTGACGATCATCGGCGACGCCCTGGATAACATCAAGGCCAACAGGGGAATTGACCTCGACCTGGAATCCGTGCCGCTCGACGACAAACCCACCTACGAGCTGCTGGGCCGCGGCGACACCCTGGGCGTGTTCCAGCTCGACGGCGGGCCGATGCGCGACCTGCTGCGCCGCATGCAGCCCACCGAGTTCAACGACATCGTCGCGGTGCTGGCGCTGTACCGCCCCGGGCCGATGGGCATGAACGCCCACAACGACTACGCCGACCGCAAGAACGGTCGCCAGCCGATCAAGCCGATCCACCCGGAGCTCGAGGAGCCGCTGCGCGAAATCCTCTCCGAGACTTACGGTTTGATCGTCTACCAAGAGCAGATCATGTTCATCGCCCAAAAGGTCGCCTCCTACACCATGGGCAAGGCCGACGCGTTGCGCAAGGCGATGGGCAAGAAGAAGCTCGAGGTGCTCGAGGCCGAGTACAAGGGCTTCTACGAGGGCATGACCGCCAACGGATTCTCCGAAAAAGCGGTGAAGGCGTTGTGGGACACCATCCTTCCCTTCGCCGGGTATGCGTTCAACAAATCGCACGCGGCCGGCTACGGCCTGGTCTCGTATTGGACCGCCTACCTGAAGGCCAACTATCCGGCCGAGTACATGGCCGGGCTGTTGACCTCGGTGGGCGACGACAAGGACAAGGCCGCCGTCTACCTGGCCGACTGCCGCAAGCTGGGCATCACGGTATTGCCGCCCGACGTCAACGAGTCGCTGGTGAACTTCGCCTCGGTTGGAACGGACATCCGCTTCGGGCTGGGCGCGGTGCGCAATGTCGGCGCCAACGTGGTGGGTTCGCTGATCGGCACCCGCAACGGCAAGGGCAAGTTCACCGACTTCTCGGACTACCTGAACAAGATCGACATCGCGGCCTGCAACAAGAAGGTCACCGAGTCGCTGATCAAGGCCGGCGCCTTCGACTCGCTCGGCCACGCCCGCAAGGGCCTGTTCCTGGTGCACACCGACGCGGTCGATTCGGTGCTGGGCACCAAGAAGGCCGAGGCGATCGGCCAATTCGACCTGTTCGGCGGCGACGACGGGTGCACCGAAGCGGTGTTCACCATCAAGGTGCCCGACGACGAGTGGGAGGACAAGCACAAGCTCGCGCTGGAGCGGGAGATGCTGGGCCTCTACGTGTCCGGGCATCCGCTCAACGGGGTGGCGCACCTGCTGGCCGCCCAGGTCGACACCCAGATCCCGGCCATCCTCGACGGCGACGTGCCCAACGAGACCCAGGTGCGGGTGGGCGGCATCCTCGCGTCGGTCAACCGGCGGGTCAACAAGAACGGGATGCCCTGGGCGTCAGCGCAATTGGAGGACCTCACCGGTGGCATCGAGGTGATGTTCTTCCCGCACGCGTACTCGAGCTACGGCGCCGACATCGCCGACGACACCGTCGTGCTGATCAACGCCAAGGTGGCCATCCGCGACGACCGCATCAGCCTGATCGCCAACGAGCTTGTGGTGCCGGACTTTTCCACCGCCCAGGTGAACCGGCCGATCGCCGTCAGCCTGCCCACCCGGCAGTGCACCATCGACAAGGTCAGCGCGCTCAAGCAGGTGCTGGCGCGGCACCCGGGCACCTCGCAGGTACACCTGCGGCTGATCAGCGGGGACCGGATCACCACGCTGGAACTCGATGCGTCGCTTCGGGTGACGCCGTCGCCGGCGTTGATGGGGGACCTCAAGGAGCTACTCGGCCCGGGCTGCCTAGGGGGCTAGCGGGTCGCGGTTCAGCGCCCCGCTCCGCCGCGAAGGTGCTCATATGTACGCGGTTTACGGCGTGTCGGTGTACAAACACGCGCGCTCGCGGGCTGACGGTTACGCGTCGTCGGTCTTCCGCAGCGGATTTGGAACTGGCGACTCCGAAACACCGCTGAGCTTGCGCAGCGTAACGATGCAGGCTTGGAGCTCTCTGAGAGTCACGCTGGCCGCCTTGGCCCGGAAGAACTCATGCAGCTGGCGCAACGACTCCTTTTGCAGGCGCATACCGCGCGGCGTCACCCGGATGCGGGTGACCCGCTTGTCGACATTCGATGCCGTCCGTCGCAACAGATCCGCGGCGGCGAGCTTGTCGATGTCCGCGGTGATGGTACTCGGCAGCACGTTGAGATATTCGCTCAGCGAGCTGGGGCGATCGAGCCCGGCGTGGACCAGAAAGATGATGCCCAGGGCGCGTTCAGAGATTCCATACTCATCGGCCACCGGCATGGTGAGGGTCGCAATCATACGTTGGACGTCCATCACCGCTCCAAGAAAGTCGACGATGTCGGCGTCGTCGGCAGGCCTAATGGCGTCGGTCACGACGCCATACGCTACCGCCTCGCCGTCTGACAGCGGCTCAAGATAATATTTCATTATATGAATAATCTGGGTTAATCTTCACCCGAGGCGATGTTCGCCTCACGCGTCACGAGGTCGCACGGATACGGCGAGGAGTGCAATGAAGCCATCAGTTCCTGTCGAGGAGCCCGCGACCGCCAGCCGGACCAAGCGCCCCCGTGCCGCTTCGTCCTGGCAGGTCCTACTCGGTTGGGTGATCGTGGCCGCGCTGGCGGTCGTCATTCTGGTGACCGCAGACAAGCACGGACCGGTGTCGACCGACAACGCGAATCCGGACGGCGTGGGCAAGCCGCCGCCGGTACAGCCACTGTTACACC
The DNA here is from genome assembly GCF_976985675.1 of Mycobacterium sp. NTMscope_MAC_12. Taxonomy (NCBI): domain Bacteria; kingdom Bacillati; phylum Actinomycetota; class Actinomycetes; order Mycobacteriales; family Mycobacteriaceae; genus Mycobacterium; species Mycobacterium sp. NTMscope_MAC_12. The sequence goes on along the minus strand of NZ_CDRJYY010000001.1, from coordinate 3,100,622 downwards.
CCTTCGACTGGCTTGCGTGCGGACAGATATTGGGCGCTCTGCTCGCCGCTGGCACAATCGTCGCGTCGGTTCTCGTCTGGAGGCGTCATCCCGGACACCCGGTCATACTTATGACCCTCGCTACCAGCACCCTGTTTTGGTGGGACCCGATCAACAACTGGGCAATCGGCCTGGTCTACAACCCAAATCTTTGGCACTTTCCCCGAAATTGGCCGTGGCTCAACATCTCTCCGATCATCGAACCGCTGACATCGTTCATTTACGCGCCCTATGTCCTCCTTCCCTACTTCCTGGCCATGCCCATCCTGCGGGCCATGCAACGCCGCAGCGATCCGGGAGCCCTCGTCTGGCGCCATCCGCTGATCTCAATAGCCGTGCTGACGTTCGTCATCGGCGCCATCTGGGACGCTGCTCAAGAGATCCTCCTGACCCAAGCCCAGTTCCTCACATACAGCCACGTCATCGAGTTCGGCTCGATCGACGCTGGCAAGAACAGCCAGTTCCCCCTGATGATGGCTAGCGCGCTCATCACGATTGTCATGATCCCGGCATCGATTCTGCTCTATCGCGACGACACCGGAAGATCCCAGGCCGAAAAGATTGCACAGCGACTGCGCCTGCATGCGAGCCGCCCCACGTTGGCTACCTTTCTGGTGATGGCGATCGTCGTGAATATTGCGATGATCACATTCAGCTCAACGTTTTGGTTGGTCCGTGCGACTGGCGCAGCGTCCACTGTCGCCTGCCCGTGGCCGTACCCACAGGCGAAGACCTGGGATCCGCGCGGCTACTACCAATCTCAAGGAGCCCCAGGGCCATTCACCGCCGGGAAGGCCAGTTCGTGGCAGATTGCGCAACCGGAAGGTCGACCAAGAGACATCGTGGTGCAGTCCGACCGCTGCAATTCCAAGTGAGCCCCGTGGCGCGAGGCCGGGAAACGGCGAAGGGGCTTTGCGGCAAGGGGTTTCGATTCTGGCGGGGATTCGGACGTGTTGGCGAACTCACCGCATGAGCACTGACGAATGCGTTCTACCCCCTGGGCGGTCCGCGACCGGCGCCCATCAACCGACGAGTATCAAGCGCCGATGATCAGTTCGGCGGCCCGTTCTCCGATCATCATCGCCGCGGCATTCGTATTCCCTCCGACGATGCTCGGCATGATCGATGCGTCGGCCACGCGTAGTCCCGCCACGCCCCGTACCCGTAGCGCGGGATCGACAACCGCGCGTTCGTCGGTGCCCATCCGGCACGTCCCGACCGGGTGATACACACCCGAAGCGTTTCGTCGCACGAATTCCGCGAGGTCGGCCCCATTCTGGCCGGAACCGGGCAACACCTCACGACCGACCTCGCGTGCGATCACCTTGTGTGCCAACGTCTCCCGAACCAGCTCCATACCGGCCACCAGGGTCGCCAGATCTCGGGGTTCGGCCAGGTAGTTGGGATCGATGAGGGGAGCGGTGAACGGATCTGTCGAGGCCAGGCGCACGGTTCCCCGGCTCTCCGGATAGATCATCGTCGGCATGAGCGTTAACGCCGGTGACGAATCGGCGGCCAAGTGCAGACCCGGCCTGTCCTGATTCTCGGGATAGCCCATCGGTAGGATGAACATCTGCAAGTCCGGGACGTCGGTGCCCCGCACTCCGCTGCCGACGAAGCCCACGGCCTCAAACAGGGTATGCGCCAGATACGTTGAGCGTGGACGCACGCATTCGCGGACCGCCGCTCCGGCGAAACTCAGTGGCGAGGAACTTCGCCCGCCGGATGCCCGGTAGCACATCGGCACGAACAGATGATCGTGCAGGTTGTCACCGACCGGCAGGTCGGCTATCACGGTGATTCCATGCTCACGCAAGTGGGCTGCAGGGCCGACGCCGGAGAGCATCAGCAGTCGCGGCGAACCAAAAGATCCGGCACTGACGATCACCTCGCTGCCCGCGTGCGCAGGAGCTGTCGGTCGCCGGTTGCGGCCCGTGACTAACTCCACTCCCACCGCCCGACCGTTTTCCACTATCACCCGGGTCGCGGTTGCGCCGGTGAGCACCCGCAGATTCGGCGGAGCGTCCCATAGGTATCCACGATCGGTGCCCACTCTTCGGCCGGCGCCCGCGCTCTGCTGAAGCGGCGCCACTCCGGCCTGCTGCGCACCGTTGTAGTCGTCGTTCATCCCGACGCCGGCGGTCGCCGCCAGCGCGACCATGTAGCTTTTGGTGACACTCGCCAGGCCGGTGGCCCGTTCCACCGCAATCGGGCCGTATCCGCCGCGCAGATCGCTGGGACCGTCCTCGAAACTCTCCATTCGCCGGAAGGAGGGCAGCACTTCGGAGAACCCCCAGCCCTTTGCCCCGTCCGCCGCCCAGTCGTCGTAGTTCTGCCGGTTTCCGCGTACAAACGCCATCCCGTTGATCACGCTGTCGCCGCCGAGTATCCGGCCGTGAGACTGGGGAAGCTTGCGGCCCTTCATATGTCGTTGCGGGACGCTATACGCCGGCCAGGTGACCAACCGCTGCAAGGCCGTAGCCGCGTGAATGGCCCCACACATGCCCGGGACCGTGACCAGCGGGCCGCGCCGCTGGCGTCCCGACTCGATCAGGGTGACCTCGGCGCCGGTGTCGGCGAGGCGCCGGGCGACGATCGCCCCTGCGCTACCGGACCCCACGACGACATAGTCGGCTGGCTCCGGCGCGGCGAGATCCTTCGTCGCCCGTGCTCGCTTCATTCAACACCTCCGTTGACACACACAGATTAACTTCATAATATGAAGTATCTGTTGACGCTAACACAGTCGACCCACGGATAGGCGCAATCATGTGGTCACGCTCAGACCTGACACCACTGTCGCCCTCGATCCGCCCACGCACAGGTCGCGGGAGCACGATTCCTCCTGTTGGCCGCGGAGGGCGAATCAATACTGTGTTTCGTCGATGGCATAACGAAATTTGGTCTGCTACAGATGTTTTCGAGACCACCCTAGGGGTGCGATCGAACTGAGATTACTGAAAGGCCAATAACTGATCTGAGGCGTCAGGTGTGAAACGCTCGATGGCCTGCGATCGGTATTCGTGCTTGATCGGGGCCCAACCGCAGACGGCCGATGGCGGCCAGGCCTGTCGCGCGATGAGGAATTGACGGGGGGTGCAGTGCTGCAAGAAAAGCGTCGACGTCGTGCGACCCGGGTCGCTGCGGTAATTGCCGCTGCGGCACTGTCAGCCTATTGCGTGTTTACGTACTTGGCTTACAGTGACGCATTCACTGACGTCGCAATGGTTACCGTGACTGCGCCCCGGGCGGGGCTGGTCATGGAACGCGATGCAAAGGTCAAGTATTTGGGTGTTCAGGTCGGCAAGGTGACGGGCATCCGATATGACGGCGAACACGCCGAGCTCATCCTTGCTGTTCGCCGTGACCAGCTAGCGTTCATCCCTTCGAATTCGACGGTCCGCATAGCCAGCACAACTGTATTCGGCGCCAAGTCCGTGGAGTTTCTTGAACCTGCCCACCCCGCGGCCGGCGCGGTGGCGGCGGGAGCGCGGTTCACGGCGGCTGCGGTGGCGGTAGAAGTCAATTCGTTGTTCGAGACGCTGCTCAACACTCTCCACAAGATCGATCCGGTGGCACTGAATGCGACACTGGCGGCACTCGGTGAAGGATTACGTGACAACGGAAACAACTTAGGTGCGTTGACCACTGACCTGAATTCCCTTTTGGCCAAGGTCAATCCGCGAATGGGCGCGCTGCAATCCGACCTTGATCGTGCGGCTTACACTGCCAACGTTTACGCTGACGCCGCGCCCGCTCTCGTCACGACGATGGATAACGTTCCCACGATCAGCAACACCATCGTGCGCCAGCAGAAAGATCTGACGGAGTCGCTTTTGGCGGCCGCGGGGGTGGCCGACGAGGGCGAGCAGACATTGGCACCGGCCGCCGACTCCTACATCGCTGCAATACAACGTTTTCGGGCGCCGCTAAATGTTCTCCACGACTACTCACCGGAGTACGGCTGTCTGCTCACCGCGTTGTCCGACGCGATAGGACGATTTGGACCCTATCTCGGGGTCACAAAAGCGTCCCTTTTTGTCAGCGCGGCAGTGCTTCCCGGGGCGCCGAGCTACACCTATCCTGAAAGCCTGCCGATCGTCAATGCTTCCGGCGGTCCGAACTGTCGCGGGCTGCCCAACTTGCCGACCAAGCAGGGCAGCGGCTCTTGGTACAAGACACCGTTTCTGGTGACTGATAACGCCTACGTTCCGTATCAGCCCAACACCGAAATGCAGATCGACGCACCGTCAACCCTGCAGTTCCTCTTCCATGGTTCCTTCGCAGAGCGTGACGACTACTGATGATGAGGACGCGACATCTGAAAGCAAAAGTGGCGATCTTCGTCGTAGCGATGTTGCTCGTTCTCGGCCTTCTCACAGTCACGTTCGGGCAATTCAGATTTTCTTCGACGGAAGAGTATCACGCCGATTTCACGTCGATATCGCGGTTAGCAAGCGGACAGGATGTGCGTATTTCGGGGATCGTCGTCGGCCGCGTGAGAGCGATCGAACTACACGAGCACTATGTCAGCGTAACTTTTGATGTTGACAAACGCTATCAACTTTTCACGTCGACCCGTGCCTTGGTCCGTTACCAAGATTTGGTGGGCAATCGTTACCTCGAGATCGCGGCTGGACCGGGCGAGCTCAGGAAATTACCTCCCGGGGGGACCATTCGACGTGAGCACACCGAACCGGCTCTCGATCTCGATGCATTGCTGGGCGGGCTTAAACCCGTCCTCAAAGGACTCGACGGGCGCAAGGTGAACGAGATCAGCAACGCTATTCTCGCGGTGCTGCAGGGCCAAGGTGGAACGCTTGCTGACCTGCTTTCCAGTACCAGCTCATTCACTCAAAACCTCGCGGCGCGTGATCAATTGGTCGGTGAGGTCATCGACAATCTGAATCAGGTGCTCGGCACCGTGGACTCCAAGACCAGCCAGTTAGGCGCCAGCGTCGACCAGCTTCAGAAGTTGGTAAGCACTCTCGCTGCAGGCCGAGAACCTATCGCGGGAGCCATTGGGCCCCTGGCATCGGCAGAAACCGACCTGAGCGAGATGCTGTCCGGCTCTCGGCGGCCGCTGCAGGCTGTTATCAATGAATTGGGTCCGCTATCAACCGAATTGGATCGGCGCAAAAAGGACATCAATGACGTGCTAGACCCGTTGCCGGAGGACTACAAGCGATTGACCTCGTTGGGCGCCTACGGATCCTTTTTCAGCTTCTATTACTGCTCGCTCAAGATCAAGATCAACGGGCCCGCGGGCAGCGACATCATTATTCCCGCCGGCGGTCCTCCCGACCCGAGCAAAGGGAGGTGCGCGTTTGCCAAGTGAAAATCGAGGCCAGCGTGATGCGTTGCGCACCGGCACGATCGGCATCACGGTGATTGTCTGTGTGCTGCTCATCTCGATCGGGTACGGGCAACTTCCGTTATGGCCGCGCGGCAAGAGTTGTGAGGCGTATTTCGTTAATGCTGCGGGTATCAAGCGAGGCGACGACGTGCAAATCATGGGCTACGTCGTTGGACATGTCACCTCGGTCGAGTTAACACACCGCTTGGCCCGGGTCGGCTTCAACCTTGATCGTAAAGTCCGACTTGGTGATCAGTCGGTCGTGTCGATCAAGGCTGACTCGGTACTAGGCCAGCGCTCCCTCAATATCGCTCCGGCTGGGGATGGAGCGGTGACCTCAATCCCGGTGGGGCGCACCACTACTCCATACACTCTGAATAATGCGTTACAAGATTTAGGGAAGGCCGCTGGCGGGGTGGACAGCGGGCAATTGGCTCAAGCGATGGGGGTGCTCACCGACGCCCTGCACGAGGCCACTCCGCAGCTACGAAGCGCGCTTGAGGGTGTTACCGCGTTATCGAAGACGATCAGTAACCGTGACGAACGTATCGGTCAACTCTTGTCCCATACGCAGCAGGTGTCACAACTTTTGGCTGACCGGGCCGGGCAGATCAATCAGCTGATTGGTGACGGCCGCGACCTGTTTGCTGCGCTGGCCGAACGACGACAGCAGTTGGGAATTCTCATCTCGGGCATCCGTGAGGTTGCCCGGCAAATCTCGGGCTTCGTCGCTGACAACCGCACACAGCTGGGGCCCACCTTAAAACAGCTCAACCTTGTGCTCGACAATCTCAACTCCCGGCAGACCCAGATTGGCGAATCGCTGAAGCGACTTCCGGTGTATTCCACCGAGCTTGGAGAGGTTGTCGGGTCGGGGCCGGGCTTCAGCGTCAACACGTACGGTGTGCCGCCCGCGACCGTGGGAGCCATGGTCCTAGATGCGGTGTTCCAGCCAGGCAAACTGCCGCAAAGCCTGGCGGACTTCCTGCGCGGTTTCATCAGCGAGCGCATGATCATCAGGCCAAGGACCCCATGACGCGGCTGGGCTCACCATCAAGGTTGCGACGGGCACGGCCGGTGGTGGCCGCGCTGCTCGCGCTCGCGTTAGGGGGTGGGATCTTTCACCTGTGGCCCAGGGCAGCCACGATCGCGGTCACCGGGTATTTTTCGTCGGCCGTCGGCCTGTATGTGGGCGACGATGTCAGAGTGGCCGGCGTAACGATCGGCACCATCAAATCCATTTCACCAGAGCCCGAATACACCACGATCGTGATGGGTGTCAGAGGCGACGTGCCAATACCCGCGGATGCCCAGGCCATCATCATCTCCCCAAGCCTGGTGGCCTCGAGGTTCATCGAATTGACGCCCACCTATGACCATGGGCCAATCCTGGCCGACCACAGCACCATTCCCCGGGCCCGCACAGCGGTGCCTGTCGAATGGGACGAGATCAAGAATGAACTGACCAAACTCAGCACCCAGCTAGCGCCGCAGCCGGGATCTCTGCAGGGCCCCGTCACCAAACTCGTCAACCAGGCCGCGGATACCTTCGACAACCAAGGCGACACATTTCGGCAAGCCGTACGCGAGCTTTCCCAGGCGGCTGGGCGCCTCGGCGATTCACGCAGCGACATGGTCGGCACGATCAAAAACCTGCACATCCTCGTGGATGCGCTGTCGCACAGCAATGAACAGATTGTGCAGTTCGCAAACCACGTCGCTGCCGTCAGTCAAGTACTAGCCGACAGCTCAACGGACTTGACCGCCGCGCTCGATGCGCTCAACCACGCCCTCGGCGACGTCCGAGGCTTCCTCAAAGACACCAATGACCCGCTGGTAGCCCAAATCAGCAAATTGGCGAGTTTCACGAAACTACTCAACGACCATGGCGACGATCTCGAACAGACCTTGCACGTCGCGCCCACCGGTCTCGCCAACTTCTACAACATCTATGACCCGGCCCAGGGGTCGATGTCGGGTCTTGTCACGCTACCGAATTTCGCTAATCCCGTGCAGTTCATCTGCGGCACCTTTGAGACCGCCGCAACACCGGAATACTTTCGGCGCGCCGAGATCTGCCGCGAGCGAATAGCGCCGGTGGTGAGACGGCTGGCGGTGAACTACCCACCATTCATGTTCCATCCGATCAACAGCATCAACGCCTACAAAGGCCAAATCATTTACGACACACCAGAAACCGAGGCGAAGGCCAGAACCCCGATCGCGCAACTGCAGTGGCAGCCACTGCCGGGCGTGATCCCACCATCATTTTCGCCCGACACCGACCTCAAAGACCTGTTGGTACCGCCGGCATCTGGACCACCGGCCAATGCCGGCCCGGCCCTGGCGCAACCCGGCCCGCCGGCCGGTGGAACGCTTCCCAACGCGGGTCCTGCGCTGGGCGCGCCGGCGCAGCCGCCAACGGCCGGCGAGCGGCCTGGTGCCCCACGACCAGTGACCGACCTGCCGATCCCGATCGATGACGGAGGTCGGTGATGCAAGTGACTCCAAGGCGCGTGCGTGGCCGGCAGGCGATACGGTGTGGCCTGTCGTGCGCGGCGGTGGGCTTGTTGCTCAGCGGGTGCCAGTTCGGCGGTCTGAATTCGTTGGATATGCCTGGAACCGCAGGGCATGGCCCCGGCTCTTTTAAAATCACTGTAGAACTTTCCGATATCGCCACTCTGGCGCAGAATTCCCCGGTCATGGTCGATGACGTCACCGTCGGCAGCATCTCGGGAATGGGCGTTGAACAACGACCCGACGGAACCTTCTGCGCTGCCGTCCAGTTGTCGTTGGATGCGCAGGTGAATCTACCGACGAACGCGGTGGTCAAGGTTGCACAAACCTCGCTGCTCGGCTCGCAACACATCGAACTGTCGCGACCCGTCGCCGCACCGGCGGTCGGACGACTGTCCAACGGTCAAGTAATACCGGTGAATGGCAACGACAGATATCCCACCACCGAAGAGGTGCTGTCCTCACTGAGCATCGTGGTCAATAAGGGCAACTTGGGGGCGCTGCAAGACATCACCGACGAGCTTTACCAAACGGTGGCGGGACGCACCGAGCAGTTCGCTGATTTCCTGCCCCAACTTGCCACGCTCGCTGCCGGGCTTGATCGCCAAACCGATCACATCATCGAAGCAGCCGACAAATTGAACCATGTCAGCTCAGTTCTTGCTGACGGCAAGGGAAAGTTGGATCTCGCCTTAAGGGCGGTGCCCGAGGCGCTCCGCGTCCTCAACGCCGACAGTGGCCAGATTGTCGCGACATTCGATGCACTACGACGACTCGGTGTCATCGCCGCCAACGTCCTGTCGAAAACCAAACGCGATTTCACCGAGGACGTCAAAGCCGCCTACCCGGTCGTGAAAGCGCTCTCAGAAAAGGCCCGCGAACTCGTTAATGCGCTGCCGCTCCTGGTCACATACCCGTTGCCGCAGAAGGGAATCAAGCAAGCCGTCCGGGGTGACTTCCTGAACATCGACGCCACCTTCGACCTCACCATCAGACGCCTCGGGGAAACCCTGTTCACAACGTCGGCATTGGACCCGAACATGAAGCATCTCGCCGAGGTGGTCAACCCGCCCGATTATCTGCTCGGGGCACTGGCAAATCTGTCAGGTCAAGCAGCTGATCCCTTCAGCCTGCCGACACACGATTCACCTGCTGCGGCCAAGGAGCCGCACTAATGCTTTCCCGGCTTCAGAAGTGGCAGCTCTCGACCTTCGCCGTGATCACCGTGATTACCGTAAGCATCATCGCGGTCAACTACGTGCAGATTCCGGCCGCACTTGGCTTCGGGTCGTACACGGTGACCGCCAATTTCGCGGCCAGCGGCGGGTTGTACAAGAACGCGAACGTGGCGTACCGCGGTACCACGGTCGGCCGCGTGACCGACGTATCGCTGGCCTATCGCAACGGCGTGAATGCGCAACTGCGCATCGGCTCAGGCGCCCATATTCCAGCCAACGTCACCGCCACCGTCAAAAGTGTCTCCGCGATCGGAGAACAGTACGTCGACCTGGTACCACCAGATCAGCCCTCGCCGGCGTGGCTGCGGGATGGCTCACGGATCAATCGTGACCACACCGTGCTCAACGGGGATGTTGCGGGCTTGTTGCACGAGGCGCAGCGGCTGGTCGATTCGATCAGCCAAAGCCGATTGCGAGATCTGTTGCACGACATGTTCAAAGCCTTCGACGGATCGGGACCCGAGCTAGCACGTCTGATCCAGTCAGCGCGGCTATTAGCCGACGCGGCCAATGCCCACGGTGACGATATCGCGGGCCTGATTGATCAAGTCGGACCGTTCCTTGATACTCAGATCCGCAGCGGCGACGCGATCAGAAGACTTGCCGACGGCGCGGCCCGCTTCACCGGACATGTCCGAGGGGCTGCCCCACAAATCAGTAACCTGCTCCAGATCGTGCCCGAGGTGGCCCCCCAGGTCGGCGACACAATGCGAGACATCCGCCCGGACTTCCCGATGCTGGCCGCCAATCTCGCAAACTTCGGCCGCATCGGTGTCATCTACAGAAAGTCGCTCGAACAGGTGCTGGTGATCTTTCCCGCGATGACAGCCGTCTTGCTCACTATCGCTCAACAGGTTCCCTTCGACGAAGGTGCGCGCGCCGACTTCAAGCTTGCCCTCCAGGATCCGCCGCCGTGCAGTGTGGGGTTCATCCCCGCGCCGCTGATTCGCTCGCCCGCCGACGAAACGGTCCGGGACATTCCAGGCGACATGTATTGCAAAGTGCCGCAGAGCGACCCAGTTGTTGTCCGAGGCGCCCGCAATTACCCGTGCCAGGAATTTCCCGGCAAACGTGCACCGACGATTCAGCTGTGTCGCGACCCGAAGGGCTACGTGCCCATCGGCCGTAATGCGTGGCGCGGGCCTCCGGTACCCCTTGACACGCCCGTACCGAATCCCAGGAACACCTTGCCGCCCAACAAGTTCCCGCTCATACCCCCTGGCGCCGACTATGACCCGGGGCCACCGGTCGTCCAACTTCCACCCGGTGTGCCTACGGGGCCGGGGCCGGCGCCGATCGCGCCGTTTCCGTTGCAAGTACCGCCCGTGGGCGGCCCGCCACCGCCGCCACTGCCTTTTGGCCCACCGCCTGACCGGGTTGTGCCGCCCTATGGACAGCGTCCGGACCCGGTTCCGACCAACGTGCCTGGACCGCCACCATCGCCGGCGCCACAGGCTCAGGGTCCCATGGGCGTCACCTATGACCCCAGCTCCGGCAAATTCCTTGACCCCAGCGGTGAGGTGGGGATCTTTGCCGCGGGAGCATCCAAACTACGTCCGGCCGAGACGTGGCTCGACATGATGATGTGCCCGACGCAGGAATAACGCGGGCCCACTGGCACGCCAGCGCCCCGATACCACCGAGGCGCAATGCCTTTCGGCGGCACGCCTCGTCCCCGCTGACGCGCCGCACATGGTGGCCTGGCGAAGGGCCATCCAGGGTTCACCATTTTCCCATGAGGGTGCCGATGTACAGCGTCGACGGCGCGTCGTCGTACAAACGCGCACGCTCGCAAACGCTCAGGTGAGCTCCACCCGCACGATGACGCTGTCCGGCCACACCGCGCGGTCGCGGGCGCGCCGCAGCTTCTCGCGCACGCACAGATCCTGGTGCACGTTGGTCACGCCCGGGACCTTGATCAGCGGCACGACGTTCCACTGCCAGCCGTAGCGCCGGTGCAGCACGCGGTTCGCGCGCTCGGCGTCGGCGCCGGACAGGACGGTGGCGCGGCCGGCCAGCCAGGACGGTGCGCCCGCCCGCACCCGGCCGCGGTAATCGCAGGCCGCCAGTTCGACGTCGCCGCGCGCGGCCAGCCGCCGCGTCTTCGGGCCCACCTTCGTTCGGAACAGCAACCCGCCGGCGTCGAACGCGAACCAGATCGGGGTGTCGACGGGGGTGCCGTCGCGGCGGAAGGACCGGAGCAGGGCGTAGCGGGAACCGTCCAGGTCCGCTCGTGAGGGGCGTGAGGGGATAGCCATAACCACAGTCAAGGACTTAGAGTTGGCTCTAAGTCAAGCATCGGATCCTCGGGAGGCGCGATGGCCGGAGGCCGCACCATCGGAGAGATCTCCCGCGAAACCGGGGTCGCCGCGACGACGCTGCGCTACTACGAGCAGATCGGCCTGGTGCCCGAGCCGACGCGGCGGGGAGGTCAGCGCCGCTACGACGACTCGATTCTGTCCCGGCTCGAGGTGATCGCGCTGTGCAAGTCCGCGGGCTTCTCGCTCGACGAAATCCAGCTCCTGTTCGCCGACGACGCGCCGGGCCGGCCGGCCAGCCGCGCCCTCGCCGAGGCGAAACTCGCCGAGATCGACGCCCAGCTGGAGTCGCTGGCCCGGGCCCGGGCCGTCATCGAGTGGGGGATGCGCTGCACCTGCCCCTCAATAGACGCCTGCACCTGCGGCATTCACACCGCACGACCGGCCGGAGCCGGCTAGAACCGGTAACGGAGTATCCGCGCTTTACGGGCAGACGCTTTGAACTTTCCGGACACCTTGGTAGCCAACCGAATCCAGCCCGGAAACAACTCGACCTCAGGAGCGTGCGCCAGGCTGGATTCTTCGACCAGCGTCAACCGCGGATTCCACGTCTGCGGCACCCGCGCGTCTTTGAAGCCCGGATAGCCCCACTGCGCACCGACCTGGCTGAACATCTGCTGTGGAGCCAGCTTGATCGCAAGCCGGCTGAACCAACCGATGTGCCCGTAGTCGTTGAAGGCCAGCTCCCCGGAGTTGAAGTGCTCGGTGATGCGACGGAAGACGCCGACGATCACCGGCTCGGACAAGAACGCGAACAGCCCGTCCGCGATGACCATGGTCGGCCGATCGCCGGGGATCGTGTGCGGCCAGCTCTCGTCGGCCACCGATGCAACGATCGAGTGAGCCTGCCGGCTCGTCGGCAGCAACTTGTCGCGCAACGCGATGACACCCGGCAGGTCGACGCTGTACCAGTCCACCGTGGCGGGCGGGGCGACCCGAAACAGGCCCGTGTCCAAACCGGCGCCGAGGTCCACGACGACCGCATCGGGATGGGCGGCAGTGAAAACCCGGACCCGCTCGTCGAGCATCTTGGCGCGCAGGGCCGACTGGCACACCACGCTCCTGGTGATGCCGAGCGCGGCGAAGTCGTAGTCGATCTTGCGGACGGTGTCGTCGGCGAGCGTGTCGCCCAGGATGGGCCGTGGCCAACGGCTGTCGAGCGCTCGCGCGTACTGGGTCAGCAACGCGGTCTGCTCCAGTGGGGAAAGCTCGTGTGCGTCAAAACCCGGATCGGACGGCATGATCGACAACGTACTCGGTGGCCTGAGCGGCGTCGTTGCCGCACCGAAGACTTCGGCCAATGTATTCCGTGCCCGCTGACCACCGACGTACGCTACGGAAATGACGACAGCCGCGCATCCGGCCACCCTGTGCGAGGCGTTCCAGCGCACCGCCGCGATCGACCCGGATGCCGTCGCGCTCCGCACACCCGGCGACACCCAGACGTTGACGTGGCGAGACCTCGCGACGCAGGTGCGCCAGGTCGCCGCCGGGCTGGCGGGTCTGGGGCTGCGGCGGGGCGACACGGTATCGCTGATGATGGCCAACCGGATCGAGTTCTACCCATTCGAAATCGGCGCCCAACACCTCGGCGCCACATCGTTTTCGGTGTACAACACGTTGCCGGCCGAGCAGCTGACGTATCTGTTCGACAATGCCGGTACCAAGGTCGCCATCTGCGAGGCGCAGTACGTGGACCGCATCCGCGCCAGCGGCGCACCCATCGAGCACATCGTCTGCATCGACGGTTCGCCGCCCGGCACCCTTTCGGTAAACGACCTTTATGCCGCCGCGCAGGAGGACTTCGACTTCGAATCCACCTGGCGGGCGGTGCAACTCGGCGACGTCGCCACCCTCATCTACACCTCCGGGACCACCGGAAACCCCAAGGGCGTGGAGATGACCCACGCCAACCTGCTGTTCGAGTCGTACGGCTTGGACACCGTTCTCGGCAGCCGGTTCGGGGATCGGACCACGTCGTACCTCCCCCCGGCGCACATCGCGGACCGGATGATGGCCCTGTATTCCCTGGAGGTGTTCGGGGCCCAGGTCACCGTGGTCGACGACCCGCGCGCCATCGCCGCCGCGCTGGCCGACGTGCGGCCCACCGTCTGGGCGGCGGTGCCGCGGATATGGGAAAAGCTCAAGGCGGGAATCGAATTCACCATCGCCAGCGAGACGGACGACGTCAGGCGCCAGGCGCTGCAGTGGGCGATGTCGGTGGCCGCCCGGCGCGCCGACGTCCTGGTGGCCGGTGCGGCGATGCCGGACGAGCTGGCCGCCGAATGGGCCAAGGCCGACGAGCTGGTGTTGTCGAAGCTGCGCGAGCGGCTGGGCTTCGGCGAACTGCGTTGGGCGGTATCGGGAGCGGCGCCCATCCCGCGGGAGACGCTGGCGTTTTTTGCCGGGATCGGGATCCCGATCTGCGAGGTCTGGGGCATGTCGGAGCTGAGTTGCGCTGCCAGCGTGGCGCATCCGAAGGACACGCGGCTGGGCTCCGTCGGCAAGCTGCTCCCCGGGCTGGAGGGCAAGATCGCCGACGACGGCGAGTTTCTGGTGCGCGGCCCGCTGGTGATGAAGGGCTACCGCAAGGAACCGGCGAAGACGGCCGAGGCCATCGACGCCGACGGGTGGCTGCACACCGGCGACATTCTCGAGGCCGACGCGCAGGGCTATCTGCGGGTGGTGGACCGGAAGAAGGAATTGATCATCAACGCGGCCGGAAAGAACATGTCGCCGGCCAACATCGAGAACGCCATCCTGGCCGCGTGCCCGATGGTCGGGGTGATGATCACCATCGGCGACGGGCGGCCCTACAACACCGCGCTGATGGTCTTCGACGCCGACTCTGTTGGCCCGTATGCCGCCCAACACGGACTGCCCGACGCGTCACCCGCCGCGCTGGCGGCCGACCCGGAGGTCGTCGCCCAGATCGCCGCCGGGGTGGCGGCGGGCAACGCGAAACTGTCGCGGGTGGAACAGATCAAGCGGTTCCGCATCCTGCCGACGCTGTGGGAGCCCGGTGGCGACGAGATCACGCTGACGATGAAGCTCAAGCGCAAGCCCATCATGACGAAGTACGCCGACGAGATCGAACAGCTCTACGCCCGTGACCCGCACCCGGAGGTGCACGAGCCCTCCGACGCCGCAACGGTGCCGGCATGATCGGCGGGCCGGCGGGCAGCGCCCGGGAGCTCGGCCGCGTCGGCATGCGAAAGTTGTTGCAGCGCACCGGGTTCATCGAGGAGTCGACGACACCGCTGGCGACCGACCCCGCCGAGGTCGCCCAATTGCTGGGCGCCCCATGGTATGACGAGCGGCTGAGCAAGCTGGCCGACGACCTCGGCCGCGATCTTCCCGCCGTGCGCGCCGAGGCCGCGTCCTACCTGCGGGAGATGGCGCCCTCGCTGGACGAGCGGGCGGTGCGCGCCTGGCGCAGCTTCAGTTGCTGGCTGATGCGGGCCTACGACGTGCTGGTCGACGAGGATCAGATCGCCCAGCTGCGCAAACTGGACCGCAAAGCCACTCTGGCGTTTGCCTTTTCGCATCGCTCGTATCTGGACGGGCTGTTGTTGCCCGAGGTGATCCAGGCCAACCGGCTCTCGCCGGCGCTCACGTTCGGCGGCGCCAACCTGAACTTCTTCCCGATGGGCGCCTGGGCCAAGCGCACCGGGACAATCTTCATCCGGCGCCAGACCAAAGACATTCCCGTCTACCGCTTCGTCTTGCGCGCGTATGCCGCGCAGCTGGTGCAAGACCACGCCAACATGACGTGGTCCATCGAGGGCGGCCGGACCAGGACGGGCAAGCTGCGGCCGCCGGTGTTCGGGATCTTGCGCTACATCGCCGATGCCGTCGACGAAATCGACGGTCCCGAGGTGTATTTGGTGCCGACGTCGATCGTGTACGACCAGCTGCACGAGGTGGAAGCCATGACCACCGAGGCCTACGGCGCGACGAAGCGGCCCGAAGATTTTCGCTTCCTGATCCGATTGGCGCGCCAGCAGGGTGAGCGGCTCGGCCGCGCCTACCTCGACTTCGGTGAACCGCTGCCGCTGCGCAAGCGCCTCGAGGAGCTGCGCGCAGAGGAGTCCGGCGCCAGCACCGAGATCGAACGCATCGCGCTGGACGTCGAGCACCGGATCAACCGCGCCACGCCGGTCACCCCGACCGCGGTGGTGAGCCTCGCGCTGCTGGGCGCCGACCGCTCACTGTCCATCAGCGAGGTGCTGGCGACCGTGCGGCCGCTGGCGAGCTACATCGCGGCGCGCAACTGGACGGTTGCCGGGGCCGCCGACCTGACGAACCGCTCCACCATCCGCTGGACCCTGCACCAGTTGGTCGCCTCCGGCGTCGTCAGCGTGTACGACGCCGGCACTGAACCGGTCTGGGGCATCGGGGCCGAGCAGCACCTGGTGGCGGCGTTCTACCGCAACGCGGCCATTCACATCGTCGTCGACCGCGCGATCGCCGAGACCGCGCTGCTGGCCGCCGTCGAAGACGCCGAGGGCTCGGTGGAGGGTCTGGTCCAGCCGACGGCTGTGCGCGATGAGGCGCTGCGCCTGCGCGAGCTGCTGAAATTCGAGTTTCTGTTCTCGGCGCGCGCGCAGTTCGAGAAGGAACTCGCCGACGAGGTGCGCCTGATTGGGCGGGTGGAAGACACCCGCAAGGCGGCCCGCGCGGCCGATGTGCGCGGTCTGCTGGAAAAGGCCGACGTCCTGCTGGCGCACCTCGTGCTGCGCCCCTTCCTCGACGCCTACCACATCGTCGCCGACCGGCTCGCCGCCTACGACGACGAATCGTTCGACGAGGACGCGTTTCTCGCGGAGTGTCTCGAGGTCGGCAAGCAGTGGGAGCTGCAGCGCAGGATCGCCAGCGCCGAGTCGCGGTCGATGGAGTTGTTCAAGACGGCGCTGCGCTTGGCCCGGCATCGCGAGTTGGTCGACGGCGTCGCGGAGCCGGACATCGCCCGACGCCGGCGCGAGTTCGCCGACGAGATCGCCACCGCAGTCCGGCGCGTCAACACCATCGCGGAGCTGGCCAGAACGCGATAGTCGAAGTTTTCGCGCGGCGCCGGGGTTCACGGACCGTTAACGTTTGGTCGCGATAGTGCGTGGGCCCTATCGGTGAAGCGAGGATCTGATGAGTGAGAAGTCCGCCGGGCAGGCCCGCCCGCTGATCGGGTACATCACCCATGAGATCGCGCCGCAGATCACCCCCGCGCCGATCGGGCGGACGTGGATGTCGGAGATGCGTCAGGGCTGGCCCCACCGGTGCCTGCCGATGCTCATCGCCAATCAGAGCGGCTGGGAAGTGCGCAACCGCAACGCGTTTACCGCGACGTGGATGGGCGGGGACGACCGCACCAGCCTGATGATCGCGCCCGACACCCGCGAGAGCGGCCAGTTCCTGCCCTCCAGCCACTTCGGCTACGGCATCTTGACCTGGCATCTGCCGATGCTGTTTCGCACCCCGCCGGGCTACAACCTGTTGGTGCGCGGGCCCGCGAATCATCCGAAGGACGCCATCTCCGCGTTGGAAGGAATCGTCGAAACCGACTGGTCCAGTTCGAGTTTCAGCATGAACTGGAAATTCACCCGAGAATTCATGCCGGTGCGGTTCGAGGTCGACGAGCCGATCTGCATGATCGTTCCGCAGCGCCGGGCCGAGCTGGAAGAGTTCGTGCCCGAGCTCAGGCCCATCGAGTCCGACGAAGAACTGCACCGCAAGCACGAGTTCTTCCTGGGCTCACGCGGCGCGCTGGGGCGCGAGCAGGAGGAGGCCGGCGGCGCCGCCGGCGAGCGGGTGCCGTGGCAGGGCGATTACACCCGGGGCAGGCACGCCGACGGCCAGACCGGGGCGGACGACCACCAGACGCGGCGCCGCCTTCGTCCGTTCGACGCGCCCCAACCCGAGCAGCCGGACTAGCGCGAAACCACCGCGCGGCGTTCCCGCCGGCGCGACCGATGTGGCAAAGGCGTCCCGCGCGCCGCGCTTAAACTTGGTCACATGCCGCTTTCCGGAGAGTACGAGCCGTCGCCCTGGGATTGGTCCCGCGAGCAAGCCGACAAGTACGCCGAGTCGGGGGGAGCCGAGGCCGCCGACATGAAGGGCAAGCCGATCATCCTGCTGACCACCGTCGGCTGAATTCCGGAGTTGGCCAGCTGGCATGGCACCATTAATCAGTGTCCGCTGAATTGAGCCGTCCCCCGAGCGTCGCGTCGTCGCGTCTCGTTTCCGGGGCTGACATCGACACCGCGGCCAAGCGGATCGCGGCCGTCGTGACGCCGACCCCGTTGCAGTTCAGCGACCGGTTGTCGGCTATCACCGGCGCGCAGGTCTATCTCAAGCGTGAGGACCTGCAGATCGTCCGCTCCTACAAGCTGCGCGGCGCCTATAACCTGCTGGTCCAGTTGTCCGAGACGGAGCTGGCCGCGGGTGTGGTGTGCTCGTCGGCGGGCAACCACGCCCAGGGCTTCGCCTACGCGTGCCGGATGTTGCAGGTGCACGGCCGCGTCTACGTGCCCGCCAAGACGCCCATGCAAAAGCGCGACCGGATCCGCTACCACGGCGGGGAGTTCATCGACCTGATCGTCGGCGGCACGACCTACGACCTTGCCGCCGAAGCCGCGCTGGCCGACGTGGAAAGCACCGGCGCCACCTTGGTGCCGCCGTATGACGACCTGCGCACCATCGCGGGCCAGGGCACCATCGCCGTCGAACTGCTCGATCAACTCGAGACCGAGCCGGATCTGGTGGTGGTCCCGGTGGGCGGCGGCGGCTGCATCGCCGGCATCACCAGCTACCTCGCCGAGCGGACCGAGAACACGTCGGTGCTCGGCGTCGAGCCGGCCGGTGCCGCGGCGATGATGGCCGCCCTGTCCGCGGGCGAGCCGGTGACGCTCGACCACGTCGACCAGTTCGTCGACGGCGCCGCGGTGCGGCGGGCCGGAGACCTGACCTACGCCGCGCTGGCGGCCGCCGGCGACATGGTGTCGATCACCGCGGTCGACGAGGGGGCGGTGTGCACCGCGATGCTCGACCTCTACCAGAACGAGGGCATCATCGCCGAACCCGCGGGCGCCCTGTCGGTGACGGGATTGCTGGACGCCGATATCGAGCCCGGGTCGACGGTGGTGTGCCTGATCTCCGGCGGCAACAACGACGTCTCGCGCTACGGCGAAGTGCTGGAGCGCTCGCTGGTCCACCTCGGCCTCAAGCACTACTTTTTGGTCGACTTCCCCCAGGAGCCCGGCGCGCTGCGCCGGTTCCTCGACGAGGTGCTCGGACCCAACGACGACATCACGCTCTTCGAGTACGTCAAGCGCAACAACCGGGAGACCGGCGAGGCGCTGGTCGGCATCCAGCTGGGATCGTCGGCCGACCTGGACGGCCTGCTGTCCCGGATGCGCGCGACGGAGCTGCACGTCGAAACCCTGAAACCCGGGTCGCCCGCCTACCGCTACCTGTTGCTCTAACCGGGGCCGCGATACATGCACGAGCCGTACGGACCGGGTGCCTCCGGTTTCGGGCTGGTCAGCGCCGCCACCATCGTGTCGCTCGTGCTGCTGGTGTGGGCGGCCATCTGGGTCGCCCGGCGCGGACGCCTGCTGCGACGGTGGTGGGACCGGGTCTCGGGCGCCGCCGTGATCGGCGAGACGTTGGCGTGGGCGCGCGACCGGATCGGCGACAGGGGGCGGGCACTGGCCCGCCGGTTGCCCGTGAGCGAGATCGCCGGCGTCGCCTTGCTGCTCGGGCTGGCCGTCGTCGTGATGCTGGCGGTCGGCTTCACCGAAGTGCTCGACGACGTGCTCGAGGGCGACGGCATCGCGGTGATCGACCACCCGGTGACCCGGTGGCTTGCGTCCCACCGTGACCTGTGGCTGACCACCGTGCTGCGGGTGATCACTCACGCGGGTGGCCCGCTTTTCCTGGCTGCGCTCGCCCTCCCGATTTCCCTCGTCGCCGGGTGGCGGTGTCGGTCGTGGCGGCCGGTGGTGCTCGCGCTGGTGTGCGGCGCCGGGGTTCCGCTGGTGCTCTTCACCGCCAAGGCGTTGGTGGGGCGCAACCGCCCGCCCCTGCCTTTCGCGCTCGTCGACGCGGACGGGTATTCGTTTCCCTCCGGACACGCGACCGGCACCGCCGCGATGATGGTCATCTCCGCGTGGCTGCTGACCCGCTGGCTGGTCCGCGGGTGGACCGGGCGCGTGGCGGTGTGGGCGATCGCGATCGGGTCGGTGTTTTGGATCGGGTTCTCGCGGGTGTATCTGGGTGTCCACTACGTCAGCGACGTGCTCTCGGGCTGGATGCTGGGCCTGGCCTGGGCGGGCGCCGTGATGCTCGTCGGAACCTGGTGGGACAACGCCCGGCGGGCGCGCGACCGGCAATCGGCGGCGTGAGTCAGCCTCGACGCCTGCCCAGGTAGGACGGCGCTGGAGTGCCGGGAGCGAGGTCGTCGGCCGGCATCGGCGTCCCGGCAGCCAGGCTCAGCGGTACCACCCCCGCCCAGTGGGGCAGCGGCAGGTCACGCGGATCGTCGACCGGGGGGCCGCTGCGCACCTTGGCCGACACCTCGACGAGGTCGAGCGCGAGCACCCCGGTCGCGGCGAGCTCGCGCGCGTCGGGGGCCCGGCAGTCGGCGGCGCGCCCGGGCGCGATGTGGTCGAGCAGGCAGCCGAGCGCCCGCGACTTCTCCGCCGGGTCGTCGACCACGCGCGCATTCCCCACCACCACCACCGAGCGGAAGTTCACCGAGTGGTGCATCGCGGAGCGCGCCAGCACCAGCCCGTCGACCAAAGTGGCGGTGACGCACTCGGGTAGGCCGGCGCCCGATGCCCCGGCCGCCTTCGCCGCCAGCAACGGGCCGCCGCCGGTCGAACCGTGCAGGTAGAGCGTCTCATCGAGTCGGGCATGCGTCGTCGGCAAGACCACCGGGCGGCCGGCGCTCAGGTAGCCCAGGTGGCAGATCAGCGCCTCGTCGAGGATGTCGTGGACGGTGCGACGGTCGTAGCGGGCGCGCTCCCGATAGCGGGTCGGGGTGGTGCGTGGCGTGGGTGAGTATGCGGTTTCCACGGAATTGCCCTCATGTTTGTTCTAGTACATAATTAATTGCGTGCCAGTACAAAACAGCATAACTGGAAGCGGCGCGGACGCCATAGCCGCCAGCATCGAAGCGGCGATCTCGGCAGGCTCTTTGGCGCCCGGCGACGCTCTGCCCCCGGTCCGCGAGCTGGCCACGCAACTCGGCGTGAACGCCAACACCGCCGCCGCGGCCTACCGCCTGCTGCGCGATCGTGGGGCGGTCGAGACCGCCGGCCGCCGGGGCACCCGGGTGCGACACCGGCCGGCGACCACCCCGCGTTCGCTGCTCGGGCTCGACGTGCCCGCGGGCGTGCGCGACCTGTCGACCGGCAACCCGAACCCCACCCTGCTGCCCATCGCGGGCGCCGCCCCTTCCGGACCGGCGCCCGCGGCGCCGGTGCTCTACGGCGAGCCGGCGATCGAGCCGGCGCTCGAGGAGTTCGCCCGCCGCGCGCTGTCCGCGGACGGGGTGCCCGCCGAGCACCTGGCGGTGACCAGCGGCGCGCTGGATGGCATCGAACGCGCACTCACCGCGCATCTGCGTCCCGGCGATCGGGTCGCCATCGAGGACCCGGGGTGGGCCAACCTGCTCGATCTCCTTGCCGCCCTGGGGCTTTCGGCCGAGCCGGTGCGGGTGGACGACGACGGGCCGCTGGCCGCCGACCTGGCCCGGGCGCTGGGGCGCGGGGTGCGCGCGCTGGTGCTGACCGTCCGCGCGCAGAACCCGACCGGCGCCGCGCTGTCGGCGGATCGGGCCGAGAGCCTGCGTCAGGTGTTGGCCCCACGGGCCGACGAGCTGCTGCTGGTCGAGGACGATCACTGCGCGGGCATCGCCGGCGTACCGCTGCACGCCCTGGCCGGCTGCACCACCCACTGGGCGTTCGTCCGCTCGGTGTCCAAGGCCTACGGCCCCGACCTGCGCGTGGCCGTCCTGGCGGGTGACCGCCGGACCATCGAGCGGGTGCACGGCCGCCTGCGGCTTGGGCCGGGCTGGGTGAGCCACTTGTTGCAGGGGCTGGCCGTGGGCCTGTGGTCCGACGACGCGGCGTCCGAGCTGGTCGCCGGCGCGGAGCGGCGCTACGCCGACCGCCGGTCGCGGCTGTGCGACGCCCTGGCCGAGCGCGGTCTGGACGCGCACGGGCGTTCCGGGCTCAACGTGTGGGTTCCGGTTCCCGACGAGGCGGTCGCGATCTCGCGGCTGCTCGGCGCGGGCTGGGCGGCGGCGCCCGGCGCCCGGTTCCGCATGCAGTCGCCGGCGGGCATCCGGCTCACCATCTCGGACCTGGCGCCCGAGGAGATCGATCCACTCGCCGACGCGATCGCCCAGGCCGTGCGTCCGACCGGCCGGTCGAGCGTGTAGCCGGCCGGGTCAGGCGGTGTCGTCGTCGCCGGGCCCGGGGCCGGTCCACAACGGCTCGATGGTGGGGTTGGGCGGCGTATCGCGGCGCACGGTGCGCCGAGCGTGGATGCCGCGGCGGGCCGGATTGTGCGAGCAGATCCGCCGCAGCTTGTGACCGAATTCAGAATGACTCATGGCCGCATCATCGGGGGCGACGCCGCGCGGCCGCCACTCAGTTATCCACAGCCCCGACGGGCGCCGCGAAGATGGCGAACGAATGGCCTTGCAGCACAGCGCCGTCGGCATCGACGGCCGGCTCCTCCCAGGCCAGTACGACGTCGCCGCCGACCGGAACCCGCACCGGCTCGGCGCCCAGGTTGCACACGATGCGCAACCGCCCGCGCGACACGGCGATCCAGCCGTGGTCCTGGTCGTAGTCGACCGTGAGGTGCTCCAGCCAGGGGTCGGCCAGGTCCGGGTCGGTGCGCCGCAACGCGATCAGGTCGCGATACAGCCCGCGCAGCCGGGCGTGCTCGCCCGTGTCGACCTCGTCCCAGTTCAGCTTGGAGCGCGCGAACGTCTCGGGGTCCTGCGGGTCGGGGATCTCGTCGGCGTCCCAGCCGTGCTCGGCGAACTCGGCCTTGCGTCCTTCGGCGGTGGCCCGGGCCAGCTCCGGTTCGGGATGGGAGCTGAAGAACTGGAACGGCGTGGAGGCCGCGTATTCCTCGCCCATGAAAAGCATTGTGGTGTACGGGGTTCCGAGCGCCAGGGCGGCCTTGATGGCCAGCTGGCCGCCGGTCAGGTTCTGTGAGGGGCGATCCCCCAGGGCGCGGTTGCCGACCTGGTCGTGGGTGCAGGTGTAGGCGACCAACCGGGTGGCCGGGATGCCGGACTTCTGGGTCGTGTCGAGCGGGCGGCCATGGCGGCGACGCCGGAACGACGAATACGTCGCGGCGTGAAAGAAACCCTGGCGCAGCGTCTGCGCCAGGGTGGCCAGGCTGCCGAAGTCGCCGTAGTAGCCCTGGCGCTCGCCGGACACCGCGGTGTGGATCGCGTGATGAATGTCGTCGGCCCATTGCGCCGTCAGGCCGTAACCGCCGCGATCGCGCGGGGTGATCAGCCGCGGGTCGTTGAGGTCACTCTCGGCGATCAGCGACAGCGGGCGCCCCAACTGCTGTGCCAGCCAATCGGTTTCGGTGGCAAGCTCCTCGAGAATATGGATGGCGGTGGTGTCCACCAGCGCGTGGACGGCGTCCAGCCGCAGGCCGTCGGCGTGAAAATCGCGCATCCAGCGCAGCGCGCAACCGATGATGTAGCGGCGGACCTCGTCGGAGTCGGCGTCGGCGATGTTGATGCCCTCACCCCACGGGTTGCTCGCCGAGGACAGATACGGCCCGAACCGCGGCAGGTAGTTGCCCGACGGGCCCAGGTGGTTGAACACCGCGTCGATCAGCACGCCCAAACCCTTCGCGTGGCAGGCGTCGACGAAGCGCACCAGGGCGTCGGGGCCGCCGTACGGCTCGTGCACGCTGTACCACAGCACTCCGTCGTAACCCCAACCATGGCTGCCCGCAAAGGAATTCACCGGCATCAGCTCGACGAAGTCGACGCCGAGATCCACCAGATAGTCCAGCTTCTCGACGGCGGCGTCGAGGGTCCCCGCCCCGGTGAACGTGCCCAGGTGTAGCTCGTAGATCACCGCGCCTTCGACCGACCGGCCGGCCCACCCGGTGTCGGTCCACGCCGCGGCGGCCGGATCCCACAGCTGCGAGCGGGCGTGCACGCCCTCGGGCTGGCGCGGGGAGCGCGGGTCGGGCAGCACGGTGGGGTCGTCGTCGAGCAGGTATCCGTAGCGGGCATCCGGCGCGGCGTCCACGCTCGCATGCCACCAGCCGTCCGCGGAGCGCGTCATCGCGTGCACCCGGCCGTCGACGTCGAGCCGAACCACCTCGGGCTTGGGTGCCCAGACCTGGAAATCAGTCATGGTGTCGCTCCAGCAGCACGACCGGCAGCTCGGCGAACAGTTGGGCCGCCGAGGTAGGCCCGTCCGCGACGGCCCCGGTGAGCGTGTCCTTCCAGGTGCCCTCCGGCAGCGGCAACACGGTGTTGCCCCAGCCGGTTTCGGCCAGTCGCACGGTCCAGCGGGTCACCGCGACCACGATGTCTCCGCCATTTGAGCCCCGGCGGAAGGCCAGCACGTGATCGCCGGCGTCGCCGTTGGCCAGCACCGGCTCGTAGCCACCGTGCAGGAAGCTGTCGGGGTGGGCGCGGCGCACGCGAAGCGCGGTGGTGACGACCCGGATCTTCGGGTGCTGCAACGCCTGCAGGGCGGCGCGCCGGGCCGCGTAATCGACGGGGCGGCGGTTGTCCGGATCGACCAGGCTGTCGTCCCACAGCTCGGTGCCCTGGTAGACGTCCGGTATCCCGGGCACGGTCAGCGCCAGCAGCTTCTGCCCCAGCGCGTCGCTGGCGGCGTGCGGATTGAGTTGCGCGACAAGCTCGGTCAGCTGGCCGGCCACGGGGCCGTCGAGCACCGTGTCCAGCCAGCGGTGTATCGCGTCCTCGAAGGCGGTGTCCGGGTCGTTCCACGAGGTGTGCCAGGCCGCCTCGCGGATGGCCTTCTCCGCGTAGCCGTGCAGCCGGCCACGAAGCTCTTCGGTGGCTTTTCCTTTTTCGGGACCGCCCACCGGCCACACGCCGAAGATGTTCTGCCACAGGAACTGTCCGGTCGCGGGGTCGGGGGAGGGGGCGTGGTTCTCCCACCGGGCGACGAACTCGGCCCACAGCGACGGCACCTGGGACAGCACCCCGATCCGGGCGCGCACGTCCTCACCGCGTTTGGTGTCATGGGTGGTCAGCGTCGTCATGGTCTGCGGCCACAACCGCGCGCGGGTGGCGGCGCTGTGGTGGAACTCCGCCGCGCCGACCCCGAAGCGGTGCGGCTCGCCGCCCACCTCGTTCAGCGAAACCAGCCGGGCGTCGCGGTAGAACAGGCAGTCCTCGACCGACTTGGCGGTGACGGCCCCGCACAGCTGCTGCAGCCGGGTGGCCGGCTCACCACCGCGGGCCAGCGCCGCGGCCAGCACCTGCAGGGCCGGCCCCAATTCCGGTGCGGCCGCCTCGGTTTCGGCCAGGGCGGTGGGCAGCAGCGCGACCAGTCCGGGGTAGTCGCTGCGGTAGACCCCGAGGTGGGTGAGCAGCGCGGCCACCGCCTGGGGCAGCAGCGGGTGATCGACGCCGGCGGCGGCCACGATGCTGCGGCGCAGCCGGCCCAGCTCGCTGGCCAATGTGTCGGTGGCCGAACGGATCTTGAGGTCGGCGAGCATGCCCGGCAACGCGTCATAGTCCAGGCCGGAGGACTCCACCAGGGCGGTCAGCGCCGGGGCGCCCTGCGGATCCAGGAAGACGCCGCCGATTTCGCGCAGCACGTCGTAACCCGTGGTGCCGCCGACCGGCAGCGTGGGCTCGAGGGCCTCGTCGACGGCCAGGATCTTCTCGATCACGATCCAGGCCTGTGGGCCGACCAACGCGCGCAACCACGCCAGGTATCCGCACGGATCGGACAGACCGTCGGGGTGATCGATGCGCACCCCGTCGACGAGCCTCTCGGCGAACCAGCGACCGACTTCGGCGTGGGTGGCGTCGAAGACCGCGCGGTCTTCCTGGCGCAGTCCCGCCAGCGAGGTGATCGAGAAGAACCGGCGGTAGCCGCACACGCCGTTGCGCCAGCCCACCAGCCGGTAGTGCTGACGATCGTGCACCTCGGGGCCGGTGCCCCCGACGGTGCCGGGCGCGATCGGTAGCGCGAGATCGCCGAGCCGCAACAGGTCCCCGTCGACGGTCAGGTCGGCGACGTCGTCGTCGGAGCCCAGCACCGGCAGCACGATGCGGCCATCCTGGTCGAGGTCCCAGTCGATGTCGAAAAACGTTGCGTAGGGCGAAGAACGGCCGTTCTGCAGGACGTCCCACCACCACGGGTTCTGCCGGGGCTGGTCGATTCCGACGTGGTTGGGCACGATGTCGACGACCAGGCCGAGGCCACGCGCGCGGGCCGCCGCCGACAGCCGGGCCAGGCCGTCGCGGCCGCCGAGCTCGGGGGACACGGTCGTGGGGTCGGTGACGTCGTAGCCGTGGCTCGACCCGGTGGTCGCGGTCATGATCGGGGACAGGTACAGGTGCGTCACCCCGAGGTCGTCGAGGTAGTCCAGCAGGTTTTCCGCGTCGGCGAAGGTGAACGCGGACCCGCTCGATTCACCACGCAGCTGCAGCCGATAGGTGGACAGGATGGGTAAATCCATGCGTCACAGCGTCTTACGCAAGATGAGCAGCGAGCGTGAGGGCAGCGACACCTTCTCTTCGGCGGTCACCACGTGGTCGCCCCCCTCTTTGAGGCCCGTCGGTTCGTTGGTGTCCAGTTCCACGGTCCACTCTTTCGCATAGTCGTCGGGCGGCATCGAGAACTCCACCGGATCCTCGCCGGCGTTGAAGCACAACAGGAATGAGTCGTCGACCACCCGCTCCCCGCGGGCGTTCGGCGCGGTGATGGCGTCACCGTTGAGAAAGACGGCCACGCACTTGTGAAAACTCTCGCCCCAGTCCTCGCGCGTCATCTCGCGGCTACTCGGATTCAGCCAGGCGATGTCGCGCACCTCGTCGCCGCTTCGGATCGGTTCGCCCTCGAAGAACCGGCGCCGGCGGAACACCGGATGGTGCTTGCGCAAGGCGCTCACCCTGCGTGCGAATGTTAGCAGGTCGGAATTCTTGTCGACCAAAGACCAGTCCATCCAAGAGATTTCGGAGTCCTGGCAGTACACGTTGTTGTTGCCGTTCTGGGTGCGGCCGAGCTCGTCGCCGTGGGCGATCATCGGCGTGCCCTGGCTGACCATCAGCGTCGCCCAGAAGTTGCGCATCTGGCGGTAGCGCAGCTCGGTGATGTCGGGATCGTCGGTGGGGCCTTCGACGCCGCAGTTCCACGAGCGGTTGTGGCTTTCCCCGTCCCGGTTGTCCTCCCCGTTGGCCATGTTGTGTTTTTCGTTGTAGGACACCAGGTCGTTGAGCGTGAAGCCGTCGTGGGCGGTGACGAAGTTGATGCTGGCGCTGGGGCGCCGGCCGGTCGCCTCGTACAGGTCCGACGACCCGGTCAGCCGGGAGGCGAACTCACCCAGGGTTGCGGGCTCGCCCCGCCAGTAATCGCGCACAGTATCGCGATACTTCCCGTTCCACTCGGTCCACAAACCCGGGAAGTTTCCGACTTGATAGCCGCCCTCGCCGACATCCCACGGCTCGGCGATCAGTTTGACCTGGCTGACGATCGGATCCTGCTGCACCAGATCGAAGAACGCGCTCAACCGGTCGACGTCGTGCAGTTCGCGGGCCAGGGTGGCGGCCAGGTCGAAGCGGAAGCCGTCGACGTGCATCTCGGACACCCAGTAGCGCAGCGAGTCCATTATCAGTTGCAGCACGTGCGGGTGGCGCGGGTTGAGGCTGTTGCCGGTGCCGGTGTAGTCCTTGTACAGCCGCAGGTCGTTGTCGACGAGCCGGTAGTACGCGGCGTTGTCGATGCCGCGGAAGTTGATGGTCGGGCCCAGGTGGTTGCCCTCGGCGGTGTGGTTGTAGACCACGTCGAGGATCACCTCGATGCCCGCCTCGTGGAAGCTGCGCACCATGGACTTGAACTCGGCGACGCTGGAGTTGCGGTTGGCGGCGTATTGGTTGTGCGGGGCGAAGAACCCGAAGGTGTTGTAGCCCCAGTAGTTTCGCAATCCGAGGTCCAGCAGTCGCGAGTCGTGCATGAACTGGTGGACCGGCATCAGCTCGATGGCGGTGACGCTGAGCGACTTGAGATGGTCGATGATCGCCGGGTGGGCCAGGCCGGCGTAGGTGCCCCGCAGCTCCTCGGGGACGCTGGGGTGGTTCTGGGTCATGCCCTTGACATGCGCCTCGTAGATGACGGTTTCGTGGTACGGGGTCAGCGGGGCGCGGTCGGATCCCCAGTCGAAGAAGGGGTTGCTCACCACGCTGGTCATGGTGTGGCCCAGCGAGTCGATCATGGGGGGAGTTCCCGGGTCGGCCCCGTCGGCGTCGCCGCCGTCGACGGCCTTCATGTCGTAGGAGAACAGCGCCTGGCCGAACGTGAAATCGCCGTGAAAGGCCTTGCCGTACGGGTCGAGCAACAACTTGCTGGGGTCGCAGCGGTGACCTGCCGCCGGGTCGAAGGGGCCGTAGACGCGAAACCCGTAGCGCTGGCCCGGGTTGATGTTTGGCAGATAGGCGTGCCAGACGTATCCGTCCACCTCCTCCAAGGGAATTCGCGACTCGCCGCCCCCGTGGTCGATCAGGCACAGCTCGACCTTCTCGGCGATTTCGGAGAACAGGGAGAAGTTGGTCCCGGCGCCGTCGTAGGACGCCCCGAGCGGATACGGGTTGCCCGGCCAGACGGTGGCGAGTTTGGGTTGTTGGTGACCGCCTGGTTCTGAAGCGGAATTGTTGGTGGACACGTTTCGACCTTATCCGCGCCGCGGGGTGCTCACGAACGTACGGCTGTCCGCGAGGCGGCTCACCACCACCCGGTGTTGTCGGCGATCTGGCGGCCCAGTTCCGGCGCCATGGTCCGCATGTACGTGGGGGACAGGTGATGGGCGCCGTGATAGACGAGGATGTTGCCCTCGACCGGTCGGCAGACGTCGGCGCGGCAGATCGCATCCGACATGTCGAGCACCTTGAGCAGCGGGAACTGGGTGACGAAGTCGAGGGTCTGATTGCGGTCGGAGAGCAAATCGGACCGCTTGATCGCGCAGGACTGCGCGGTGGCGCCCCGTTTGGCCAGGCAGTCCGCCGGGTCGAACGGTTGGCCGTTCTTCACCAGCCACGGGGTGTCGCGCATCCCGAGGATGGGAATGTTGTTGTCGGACAACGTTTGCCAGATCCCGACATAGGTGGCCGGCATCACGTCGCCGGACTTGATGTTCCACGGCCGGGTCGTCGTGGTGAACACGTAGTCGGGCCGGTCGGTGACCAGCTTGGTCATCGTCTCCTGCACCCACTCGCGGCACTGTGGGTAGGGGGCGTTGTTGCCCATGATCAGCGGGACCTGCTCGGTCGACAGCGGGCAGCCCATCTTGAGGTAGGTCACGACCTTGAAGTGATGCAGCTTGCCCAGCATGTCCAGCGCGGGCAGCCAGTGCTCGGCGTGCGAACCGCCCGCCAGCGCGATCGTGCGCTCGGCGGTCGCATCGCCGTAGGTGCAGTTGACCACCGCCGGGTTGACGAAGTCGCTGATGCACCCGTCCTTGGTCGAGGCGGGCAGGTCCTGTTTGACCTCCAAGACCGTGGGCCGCATCGGCAACGCCGGCACGCGCACGTGTTCGGTCAGGGCCCGCGCGCCGGGATAGTCCTGCGGGTTGAGGATGCTGAGCTCCTTGCCCGCCGACCGCAACACCGTGACGTGCTGACGCCACGTGAACGACGTCGCCGTCAGCGTCACGCCCAGCAGCACGACCGCCGATCCCAGCACCAGCGTCGGCCGCCGGACGCGGGCCAGCCAGCGGGTCGTCGTCACGGCCGGACGGGGCGCCGGTTTCGAGGACGCGCGGTAGCGCAGCGGGTCCTCGACGAGCCGGTTGGTCAGATACGCCAGCACCCCGGACACCAGCAGCAACACCGCGCCCTCGAGGAACGTGGCGTGCTTGTGGCCGCTGTAGGACAGCCAGAAGATCAGCAGCGGCCAATGCCAGAGGTAGAGCGAATACGCCATGGAGCCCAGCTCGACCAGCGGGCGCGTCGCCAGCAGCCGGTTGGGCAGCGGCAACCGGCCCTCGCCCGTCACGCCGGCCCCGACGAGGATCAGCAGCATGGCGGCGCCGACGGGCACCAGGGCCCACGGGCCCGGGAACTCCCGCACGCCGTCGATCAGCGCCCCGCACGACAGCACCGCGCCCAGCGCGACCGTGGCCAGCACCGTGCGCAACCACATGGGCCAGCGGATGCGGGTCACCAGCGCTGCAACCAGGGCGCCCAGCAGCAACTCCCAGCCGCGGGCGAAGCTGTCGTAATAGGCGGCCGTCTGGTTCTCCTGGTGCGCGACGATCGCGTAGACGAACGAGGCCACCGTCAGCGCGCTCAGCACCACCAGGAACAGGGTCCGCAACCGGGCGCCGGGCGCGCGCCGGAACAGGTAGGCGAGGCCGGCGATCAGTACCAGGAAGCTGACGTAGAACTGGCCCTGCACCGACATTGACCAGATGTGCTGCAGGGGGCTGACGGCCTCGCCCGCCCGCAGGTAGTCGGACGCGGTGTTGGCCAACTCCCAGTTCTGGTAGTAGCCGAGGCTGGCGAGGCTCTGGTCGGCAAAGGTCTCCCAGCGGGTTTCCGGCTGAACCAGGATGGTGAGCACCGCGCATCCGGCCAGCACGACGACGAGGGCCGGAACCAGGCGACGCACGAGCCGGATCACCTCGGCCACCGGCGACAAGGTCACCGCCGGGTTCAATGCGGCGCGAATCACCTTGCCGCCGAAGAAGAATCCGGACAGCGCCAGGAACACGTCGACGCCGCCGGAGACCCGGCCGAACCAGACGTGGAAGACGGCCACCAGCGCGATCGCGATGCCGCGCAAGCCGTCGAGGTCGTGGCGATAGAACCCCTGCGATCCCCACGATCCCGCCGTGCGCGCCCCCTCAGCGCCCGGATCGGTGGCGGCGACCGGTGCGGAAGAACGTGTCGGGGTCTGCATGATCGATCGCTAATTTACCCAAAACCCGCCACCCGTTCCCGACCGCGCGCGGCGGGGGAGCAGGTGGCGGGCGCCCGAAGGCAGCGAACGACCGTGGGAATTACCGGGTCAGACCGGCGCCGGCCGGCTGCAACGGGGCCTGCTGGGCGGGCAACTGCTGTACGGGTGCCTGCTGCAGCGGCGCCTGCTGCGCCGGTGCGAGCTGCAGCGGGGCGCGCTGGGTGGGCACCTGCTGGGCCGGCGCCTGTTGCGTCGGGACCTGCTGCAGCGGGGCCTGTTGGGTCGGCGCCTGCTGGAGCGGGGCCTGTTGCGTCGGGACCTGTTGCAGCGGCGCCTGCTGGGTCGGCAGTTGCTGCTGCGGCGCTTGCGTGAACGGCGACTGCTGTACCGGCGCCTGCTGCAGGGGGGCCTGTTGGGTCGGCGCCTGCTGGAGCGGGGCCTGTTGGGTGGGCGCCTGCTGGAGCGGTGTCTGCTGGGTGGGCAGCTGCTGCGCCGGGGCCTGTGGCGTCGGCGCGGAGGCCCCGAGGATGCGGACCATGTAGGGGGTCATGCCATTGGCGCGCACCGGCGAGACCTGCACGACGTCACCGACCTCGAGCATCTGGTTGTTGCCCAGGTACATCGCGACGCTCTGCGTGCCCTCGGGGCCGTAGAAGATCAGGTCACCCTTGCGGGCCTGCTGCGGCAGGATCTTCTGGCCGACCCGGTAGATCGCCCCGGAGGAGCGCGGCAGCTTGACGCCGGCGCCGGCGTAGGCGTACTGCATCAGCCCCGAGGCGTCGAATCCGACGGTGTTGATGCCGGTACCGGTGCCGCGGGTGGGGCCGTTGATGCCGCCGCCGGCCCAGGAGAACGGCACGCCGCGTTGCGACAGGCCGCGGGCGACCACCACGTCGGTGGCCTGCTGATAGTCCATCGATCTGGCGCCCGGGTCGGCGGTCGCGACGGTGGGAACCACCATCGGCGCCCCGAACAGGGCCAAACCGATCGCGAAGGCGTAGATGCGTTTCATTTTCCCGGCCTCTCAGGCGCTCGTGGGGCCTCGACGCGGTGACCTCGCGCGTCCGCCCCCGGTTCATGAACCAAGCGACGGCCCCCACGCTGGGGCCGTGCCGTCCATGGCACTTGCGAAGTGAACCGGCTCGTCAGACCGCCGTATTCACATCAGTCACAACAGCCACTTTGACAACAGAAGGTGTTAGCCGCCAGGCCCCCAGGGGATTATTTGTCGTACCGTGACCGGACGGTGACTGGCGCGGCCCAATCTCGTATGCGCAGTTGTGATTTCGGTCTCAGCCGGCTACGGCGTGGCGGTGCCGTCACGGGGTGGCGACGGCGGCCCGATCACAGCCAATAGCGTTCGCTGAACAGCGTCAGCAACGTTCCGGCCGCCGAGCTGACCAAGATCAACGCCAGGGCCAGCACCGGCCAGAACGACATGTACCAGCCCTTCAGGATGGACACGACCGGGCCGATCACCGCGGCGGTGAGGGCCGCGCCGATCCCGCCCCACACCACCGGGTGGATGTACAGGTCCAGCCCAAAGGGCACCGGCCCGCAGGTCTCGTCCGCGCAGACGTTTGTCAGGAAGCCGAAAAGGCGCGACGGCCACGGCGTCGCCGCGGCCAGCACGGCGAGCAGGACCAGCAGGGTGACGGTGCAGACGACGTCCCACGCCGCCAGCCGCACCCGAATCACCCGGGGCGCCGCGGGGGCTTCCGCGTCGTAGTCGACCGGGACGGGTGGGGGCCCTGCGCTGTCGGGCTGGTGCGGCGTGGCCATGATGTCTCATGCTTCCCGACGGCCCGGGTTTGCGCGAATCGGCTGCTTTACCCTCGATCACTATGCCCGCGGCCAAGGCCGGGCTGACGCCCGAGCAGATCAGCGCGATCGACGCCGCGCACCTGTGGCACCCGTACAGCACCATCGGCGCCGAATCCGTCGCACCCGTCGTCGCCGTCGGAGCCCGCGGCGCCCGGCTGACCCTGATCCGCGACGGCGAGCGCGTCGAGGCGCTCGACGCCATGAGCTCCTGGTGGACCGCGATCCACGGGCACGGCCACCCGGTGCTGGACGCGGCCCTGTCCGCCCAGCTCGGCGCGATGAACCACGTCATGTTCGGCGGGCTGACCCACGAACCCGCGGCCCGACTGGCCCAGCTGCTCGTCGAGATCACCCCCGCCGGCCTGGACACGGTGTTCTTCAGCGACTCCGGGTCCGTGTCGGTGGAGGTGGCGGTGAAGATGGCGCTGCAGTACTGGCGCAGCCTCCACCGGCCCGGCAAGCACCGGCTGATGACCTGGCGCGGCGGCTACCACGGCGACACCTTCACCCCGATGAGCGTCTGCGACCCCGACGGCGGCATGCATTCGCTGTGGACCGACATCCTGGCCGCCCAGGTGTTCGCCCCGCAGGTGCCCCGCGACTACGACGCCGCCTACAGCGCGGCGTTCGAGGCGAAACTGGCCCGGCACGCCGACGAACTGGCCGCGGTCATCGTCGAGCCCGTCGTGCAGGGCGCGGGCGGCATGCGCTTCCACGACCCCCGGTACCTGCGTGACCTGCGCGAAATCTGCCGCCGCCACGACGTGCTGCTGATCTTCGACGAGATCGCCACCGGCTTCGGCCGCACCGGCGAGCTCTTCGCCGCCGACCACGCCGGCGTCAGCCCCGACATCATGTGCGTCGGCAAGGCGCTGACCGGCGGATACCTGAGCCTGGCGGCCACGCTGTGCACCACCGAGATCGCGCACACCATCAGCTCCGGCGAGGCCGGCGCGCTGATGCATGGGCCCACGTTCATGGCCAACGCGCTGGCGTGCGCGGTGTCGGTGGCCAGCGTCGAGGTGCTGCTCGGCCAGGACTGGCGCGCGCGGGTCGCCGAGATCGGCGCCGGGCTGGCCGCCGGGCTCGAAGCCGCCCGCGCGCTGCCCGGCGTGACCGACGTCCGGGTGTGCGGGGCCATCGGCGTCATCGAATGCGCGCGGCCCGTCGACCTGGCCGTCGCCACCCCGGCGGCGCTGGACCACGGCGTCTGGCTGCGCCCGTTTCGCAACCTGGTCTACGCGATGCCGCCCTACATCTGCACGCCCGACGAGATCTCCCGGATCACCTCGGCGATGGTGCAGGTCGCACAACTCGTCGGCTAGCAGTGGCGACCCGCTGCGCCCGGCTCCGCCGCGCTGGCGATCGCCACTGACGTCGATGGCGGCGACCCGCTGCGCCCGGCTCCGCCGCGCTGGCGATCGCCACTAGGCTGAGCCCCTATGAACGCCTCCCCGCAGGCACCGATCGACGTCTCCCCGCTGGCCTGGCTGGAGGTGGTGGAACAGCAGCGCCGCGCGGCCGGGCTGCGCCGCGCGCTGCGGCCGCGCCCCGCCGTGGCCACCGAGCTGGACCTGGCCTCCAACGACTATCTGGGGCTGTCCCAACACCCCGACGTGATCGACGGTGGGGTCGCCGCGCTGCGCATGTGGGGCGCCGGCGCGACCGGGTCCCGCCTGGTCACCGGCGACACCGAACTGCACGAGGAATTCGAGTCCGAGCTCGCCGACTACGTCGGAGCGGCCGCGGGCTTGCTGTTCTCCTCCGGCTACGCGGCCAACCTGGGGGCGGTCGTCGGCCTGTCCGGCCGGGGCTCGCTGCTGGTGTCCGACGAGTTTTCGCACGCCTCGCTGGTCGACGCCTGCCGGCTGTCGCGGGCGCGGGTGGCCGTGACGCCGCATCGCGACGTCGGCGCTGTGGAGGCCGCGCTGCGCGCGCGCGACGAGGAACGCGCGGTCGTCCTCACCGAATCGGTGTTCAGCACCGACGGCGCCCTGGCGCCGCTCCGCGAACTGCATGAGGTCTGCCGCCGGCACCGCGCCCTGCTCATCGTCGACGAGGCGCACGGCCTCGGGGTGCGCGGCGGCGGGCGCGGGCTGCTGCACGAGGTCGGGCTGGCCGGGGCGCCGGACGTGGTCATGACCACCACGCTGTCCAAGGCGCTGGGCAGCCAGGGTGGCGCGGTGCTCGGGCCGGCGTCGGTGCGCGCCCATCTGATCGACGCGGCGCGCACGTTCATCTTCGACACCGGCCTGGCCCCGGCGGCGGCGGGGGCGGCGCGCGCCGCGCTGCGGGTGCTGCGGGCCGAACCGTGGCGTGCGGACGCGGTGCTGCGCCACGCCGGCATCCTGGCCGAGGTCTGCGGGGTGCGCGAGCGACCGCAATCGGCGGTGGTGTCGGTGATCCTGGGCGACCCGGACGTGGCGGTGGCCGCCGCGACCGCCTGCCTGGACGCGGGGGTGCGCGTCGGGTGCTTCCGGCCGCCGACCGTGCCCGCCGGCACCTCGCGGCTACGGCTGACCGCGCGCGCGTCGCTGGATGCCGACGAGCTGGAGGTCGCGCGCCGGGTGCTCACCGATGTGCTCGCCGGACTTGGCTAGGGCACACCGGTGACGGTCCTGGTCGTCACCGGCACCGACACCGGGGTCGGCAAGACGGTCGTCACCGCGGCGCTGGCATGCCACGCCCGCCAGGCCGGCATCGACGTGGCGGTGTGCAAGCCGGTCCAGACCGGCACCGACTGCGGCGACGACGACCTCGCGGAGGTGGGCCGGCTGTCCGGGGTGACCGAGCTGGCCGGGTTCGCCCGGTATCCGCAACCGCTGGCGCCGGTGGCCGCCGCCGAGCAGGCCGGGACGCCGTTACCCACCCGCGAGCAGCTACTGGCGCTCATCGGGGAGTTGGACCGGCCGGGGCGGCTGACGCTGGTCGAGGGCGCCGGGGGACTGCTGGTCGAGCTCGGCGAAAACGGTGTCACCGCACGCGATCTCGCCGTCGCGCTGGGTGCCGCGGTGCTGGTGGTGGTCAGCCCGTCGCTGGGCACCCTCAACCACACCGCCCTGACGCTGGAATCACTTGCTGCGCAGGGGCTTTCGTGTGCCGGGCTGGTGATCGGCGCCTGGCCTGCGCGGCCGGGGGTGGTGGAGACGTCCAATCGGTCCGCGCTGGCCCGGCTGGCCGCGGTGCGCGCCGCGCTGCCCGCCGGGGCGGCGTCGATGGACGCCGCCGGCTTCGCGGCGCTGTGCGCCGGCGCATTCGACCGCGACTGGGTCACCGCACTGGTCGGCTGATGGTCCACTCCATCGAGCTGATCTTCGACCGCGACACCGAGGCCGCGATCCGCAACATCTGGGAGGCGTTGGCGGCGGCGGGAATTCCCAGCCAGGCGCCGGCCAGCCGCCCGCACGTGACGCTGGCGGTCGCTGAGGGCATCGCCGTCGACGTCGACGCGTTGCTGCACCCGGTGAGCGACCAGCTGCCGCTGCGCTGCCTCATCGGCGCGCCGGTGTTGTTCGGCCGCGGCAGCGCCGTTTTCGCGCGGCTCGTGGTGCCGACCGGCGAGCTGTTGGCCCTGCACGCCCGGGTGCACCGGTTGTGCGCCCCGCATCTGGTGCCCGGCCCGATGCCCAACAGCCTGCCCGATCAGTGGACCGCGCATGTCACCATGGCCCGCCGGGTGGGCGGCGCCCAGCTCGGGCGCGCGTTGCGCATCGCGGGCCGGCCCGCCCAGATCGAGGGCAGCTTCGCGGGGTTGCGCCGCTGGGACGGCAACAAGAAGGTCGAGCACCTGATCGGCTAGCCGACGGCGAGCACGCCCTCCTGCGCCATGGCCTCGTGCACCCTGGCGCGTCGCTTGTCGATGGTGCGACCCAGGTCTTGCAGCAGCAACGGCTTGCCCGTCACCAATTCGACGAGGTGGTCGCGATCGATCTCCAGCGCGGTGACCTCTTCGATCGCCTGCGCGTCGGCCAGGTTGGGTTGCCGGGTCAGCGCGGTCACCCCCAGGAACGAACCCTCGTCGAGGCCGCCGACCGCGACCGCCGTTCCGTCCTTGGCGGTCGCGGTCAACCGCACGCCGCCCGCGAGCAAGAACGTCATCCTGTCGGGAACCCGACCGGCGTGCTCGACGACCTCGTTCGCCCCGTAGCGAACGATCCTGGCGTGCGATACCAAGGCCTGCTGATCCGGTTGGCTCAACCGCAGCGCCGGTGCCACCACCGTCCGCAGGGCCTTCTCGATGTGCTCGGCCGTCGAGATGTCGTCTTCGGCGCCATCGAGGCGCAGGCCCTCGCGCCGCGCGGCGTACCAGAGCCAACGCAGAAACGTCGCCTGCGCGGCGGAATCGTCGGCGGGCGATTTCAATCCGACGGTGAGGAGATACTCGGCGGCCCCGACGGGCGCCGCAGACGCCACCGCGTTGGGCCTGCGCTGCGGCAGCGCATTGGCCACCCGCTCCAGCAGCGCGCATACCCGGTCGGGCGGGTCAACCTCGGAAAACGTTGTGGTGATTGCCAATTGGTGGCCGCCGGGTGGGCGGCTGAGGTTGGTGAACGAGGTGGTGGCCAGCACCGAGTTCGGGGTGATCTGTAACCCGCGGCCGGTCTGGATGTGAACGGATCGCCAGTTCGCCTCCACGATCCGGCCGCGGGCCGCGGGGGTGTCCAGCCAGTCGCCGATCCGGAAGGGCTGTTCGAACAACATGAACAGCCCCGACACGATCTGGCCGACGGAATTCTGCAGCATCAGCCCGATGACCACCGAGGTCACACCCAGCGCGGTGAAAAGGCCGCCGACGCGAACGCCCCACACGTAGGAGAAAATGACCGCCAGCCCGACCCCGATCAGCAGGAATCGGGTCACGTCGAGGAAGATGCCCGGGATCCGCTGGCGCCACGTCCCTTGCGGCGCGCCCTCGAACACGGTCGCGTTGAGCCCGGACAGCAGCAGCACCAACACCACGAAGCCGAACGCCGTCGCGAGAACCCGAACCGACGTGAACTGTGCCGGCATTCCCGCCACGTTGACCAGCAGCACCAGCAGGGCGCCCAGCGGGATCAGGTAACTGCGCAACAGGAATGCGGGCCGGGCCAGGGGGCTGTTCTTGCGGACCAGGCTCTGATGCCATTCGGTGAGGGCGATCAGCAGCAGCGGCAGGCCGACGACCACACCGGCGGCCCAGTACAGCGACGAGTCCATGGATGCCACGGCCCTGCCCCTATCTTTCCGACAACTTCCAGATCTGCTGCTCGACGCCGCCGACGGTGACGGTGCCCGCCGGCGTGAATTGATGGATGTCGTGCATCACCTCGTACACCTTCGAGGTGACGTAGATTCCCGTTTGCGTTGTGCTGCTGCGTGTTTGATAAGCCAGATTGACGGCCGCACCCCACATGTCGTAGACGATGCTGGAGCGTCCGACCAGGCCGCTGATGACGTTTCCCGTGTTGATGCCGGCCCGCAGGGCCAGGTGGTAGCCCGTCCGGGCGTTGAAGCGCGCGATGATGTCTTTCATCTCGACGGCGAATTCGACGGTGCGGTGCACGCTGTCCAGGCGGGGGAAGTTCAGCCCGCAGCTGGCGAGGTAGCCGTTGTGCAGTGTGCGAATCGGCTCGATACCAAGGTTTTCGGCCGCTGAGTCGAGTTCCCGGATCAGCTCGTCGACGATGCCCACCAATTCGCGGCCGGAAAGCTTGCCCGAGATCTCGTCGAGGCCGACGAGGTCGGCGAAGATGACGGTGACGTCCTGGTGCTCCTGGGCGATCGTCTGTTCACCCTCGCGGTAACGCTGCGCAACCGACTCGGGCATTAACGACCCGAGCAGCCGGTCGTTTTCCTTGCGCTGTTCGCCCAGCAGCCCTTCCTTGATCTGAAGTTTGCGGCTCATTTCGTTGAAAGCGGCAGTGAGTTCACCGATTTCATCGCGGGAGGTGACCGGGATCGCGACGTCGTAGTTGCCGGCGCCGATCTCCTGGGCGCCGGCCTGCAACCTGCGGATGGGCCGCACGAAGATCTGCGCGACCAGCAGCGCCGCCACACAGATCACGAAAACCATTGCGGTGGTGGTGATCACGAGCGTCTGGGTGAGCGACATGATCCGGGCGTTGGCCTCGGCGGTTTCCCTGGTCGCGACGATCGACCAGTGCAGGTCGGAATTCGGCACGGACAGTGGGGCGTAGGCCGCGAGTTCCCGGCGGCCCAGATAGCTGGTGTCAGTGAGGGTTCCGGTCTCCCCGCGTTCCGCGGCGCGCACGGCCGCGGTGGCCACGGGTTGGACGAGCGTCGTGCCGCCCCATCTGATCGCCGTGTCGACGGTGTCGGGCCGGGTTCCGGCCGCCAGCGCCTCGGTTTTGTAGCGCTGAGGGTCCTCGAGGAATAACCGTGAATCGGAGCGCATGAG
Organism: Mycobacterium sp. NTMscope_MAC_12; assembly: GCF_976985675.1. Classification (NCBI taxonomy): domain Bacteria; kingdom Bacillati; phylum Actinomycetota; class Actinomycetes; order Mycobacteriales; family Mycobacteriaceae; genus Mycobacterium; species Mycobacterium sp. NTMscope_MAC_12. Next base: position 3,061,782 of record NZ_CDRJYY010000001.1, on the reverse strand, counting down.
GTTGTCCGGACCGGCGAGATAGGTTTCGCCGGTGTCGCCCATGCCGGCGGATTTCCACTGCTTGTCGGCGGTCATGATCCGATTCACCTTGGAGATCGGCAGGGGCAGCGCCAGCACTCCGGCCGCGCTGCCGGGTGGACCGATCGGTGCCGTCAACCATGCGATGGGCTGACCGAGTTGGGGCTGATATGGCGCAAAGTCGGTGATCCACACGAAGTTCACCGAGTTGGCGGCCATCGCCTTCTCATAGGCGTCACGCAGGTTGGATTGGCGGTACGGGCCGGTGCGGACGTTGGTACCGAGGGACGCGGATTTCCGCACGCTGTAAACCACGTTGCCGCGGGTGTCCAGCAGCAGCGCATCGCGGTACTCGAATCGGGTCGCGATCTCGCGAAAGTAGTCGTTGAAGCGCGCATTGGCGGCCGACCAGGCGCTGCCGTCGCCGGCGTCGTCGGGTGGGCCGCCCGTCTGATTCGAGGACCGACTCGCCGCCACGGTGTAGTGCGCCTGCAGGTATCTCTGTGAATTGTTGCTGGGCAACACCGCGTCGAGGGCAAGCTTCTTGCCGGTGTCGCGCTCGATCGGTTTGATCAGCCTCTCGTTGTAGAAGTCCACCAGCGCGCGTTGCTGCCCGGGGTCCACGGGGGCGGTGGCCAGCTGGTCGAAGCCGGCGGTGAACTCGTGCACCGCGTCGAGTGCGGTGGTTCCGCGGCTGTAGACGACCAGCGAATCCGACAGATCCGAGAACAGCGTCTCGATGGCCCGCTTCTGCGCCGCCCGCATCTGGGTCATCCGGTCGGTAGCCGCGGGCAACAGCGCGTTGCGGGCCGCGACGTACTCGACCGTTCCGATCACTCCCAGCGACGCCAGGCTGGACACCAGCAGCATCAGCATCACTTTGGACTGAATGCTGAATCGGGACAGCGTTCGCGGGCGTCGCCACGTCTTTCGGGCCGGGTTCTGCTCGTCCGGGGGGACCGGCTCGGTCGAGCGCCGCGACATCAAACGAGTTCGGTCAGGGATCGCGTTACGTTGAAGCGCACGCCGCAACGCCTACCCACCGAAGAGAAGATACAAACCGGTGAACGTGTAGCCGACCATCACCAGCATCATGGTCAACTGCCCGGTGAGCTGATGGCCGGCGGGCAGCAGCCGCAGGGCTTTGTCGTGGGCGGCGATCACCGCGACGATGTGCCCGGTGACCACGCAGGTCACCTTGATCGCGGCCAGCACCGGCGGGTGCATGGACAACACGTAGGCCACGTGTAAGTGCGCCAGGCCGAACAGGTTCCAGCCTCGGCCGAACGGGTCGGCCAGCGCGAACACCGCCTGCTGTCCGCGCTCCACCAAATACGACAGGTAGTGCGCGAAGATGTAGCCCACCACGATCGGGATCAGCGAATGCGCCATTTGGCCGGGCAATTCGCGGCGCCGCTCGCGGTCCACGCCGCCCGTGGCGCGCGCGGCCAGCGAAAACGTCACCGCCACAACGGAAATGAAGACGATCAGTCCGATGGTGCGCAGCGCCGACGATGCCACCGTGGGGGACACCCCGAAGTCGCGCGTGAGCCGATCGGCGAAGCCGCGCCAGGTCGGCGACGACGAGAAGCTGTCGAACGCCGTGGACCCGAGCAGCACCGCCAGCAGCACCACGACGCCCGGGCGCACCGGCAGCGACGGCAGATGGTCGAGCGGGTTCCCGACGACGACTCTGCCGGTCTCGCGATTGCGGCGAAACGGTGAGAGCCGGGAGAAGGCCATGCTGTACACGCCGAAGGGGTCGGCGCGCGCCAGCCAGCGCTGCCCGCACAGCCAGGCCCCGACGAGCATCAGCACCGCGTAGCATCCGATCCATGTCCTGATCCAGGGCAGCGACGCCGAATTCGGGCTGGCCAGCTCCATCCAGACGAAGGCGAACAGGCCCACCGCGGCGGGCCGGTAGCCCCAGCCTTCCGGGTAGGACAGCCGCGGACGTCCGAGCCGCTGCGGCGTGACGCGCCGCAGCAGCAGGTAGATCGTGCGCATGGGCGAAATCACCCGCCACACCGGCCCGACGGCCAACGACAGCGTCACCAACCCGACCCACAGCAGCACGTAGAACGCGCCGAGCAGGGCGTTGGACTCCGAGTCGGGACCCCATATCCCGGCCGCCACCGCCCACAGCGCGAACGCCAGCGCCAGCGCCGCGGCCGTCGCGCGGCTCGCCCGGGCGTCGACGAACGTCGTCAGCGCCGCCGGCAAGGCCCGGCCCGGCTTGAGTGGGTCAAACCGCGGCTGTCGCCACGCGAACGCGACCAGGGCAAAGGTGAACGTCAGCGCCCATGCCGCCCCGACCATTGCGTAGGCGTACGGCACCGGAAGGTCACCCGAGCCGCCGAGACCGTGCGCGAGCACCACCGCCGCGGGGGCGGAGGTCACGGCTGCACTTGGATGGTGGCGATAGTGCGGTCCAGATGGTGCAGTTCCACCGCGACGTTGCCGGGCACGTCGACCGCGAACTCGAACGTCTGGTGGGGCGCCGCCGCGACCTGGAACTTGTGATCGGGCGTCGAATGCACGTGCAGCTCGTCGGTGGCATCGCTGGTCACGTGCAGGGTGATCTGCTGGCGCACCTTGGCCTGCAGCGTGGCGTTGGTCGGGGTCACCTGCCCGTTGGCGATCGTGACGTCGATGACCAGGGGCGCCGCCGGCGACTTGTCGGTGGAACCGCCGCAGCCGACCAGGCCGCAGACCAGCGCCGCCACCCACGCCGCGAGGAGAGTGCCGCGAATCGTCATCGCCTTACGCCGCCCGGGGGACCGGCTGCTTGTCCTCGGCGGGTTCCGGCTCGGTGACGGCGTTGCCGAGCCGCCCGGCGCCCCACGTCAGGCCGGCGATCACCATCAGCGTCATGAACAGCACCACGATCGAGCCGGCGGTGAACAGCCACACCGGCGCGTTCTGGTCGCGTTCGCGCTGCAGGATCGTGATCTCCTGCACGAACGGGCGGTTCATCGCCGACAACGCCGGAACCTCGGGCGCCGGGATCGCCTCGTCGGCCGGTTCGTAGATCGGCACCGCGGTCATCGTGTAGCCGTCCTGAACCCGCAGCAGCGTCTTCCACGTGCCCCACACCGGAAGCGGTTGCGTCGACCGGTAATGGCCGGGACCCACCTTCTCGAGCTCGTCGATCTGTAGACCGCGGTTGTTCTCCATCCGGCCCTGCCAGGACAGGATCGTCACCCACTCCGGATGCTGGCTGACCATGTCGGCCGGTGCGAGTTGGATGTCGGCCGACACCATGCGATGCCCGGGGGCGGCGGGCAGCTCGGTCAGCGTGATGGCGGCGTTGTTCTGGCGCGGCACCACGATATGCAGGCCGTTGGCCACCGCGCCGCCGATCACCAGCACCGTGACGACCACGACCGAGATGCCGGCGGCGCGGCCCGGGAGCCGCTGGCCGGTGAGCACCATGCCGAACAGCGCGCCGCACATTCCCATCAGCACCGCGACCGGCACCGCCATGGCCAGGGCCTCGCCCCACATGCTGGCCGGCCACGGGTAGTGGTAGACCGCGCCGATCCACAGCGATTCCAGCCACAGCCCGACGGTGCCCACACCGAGGCCCGCGACGGCCCCAAACGCGATGGGGCGCTTGAGCAGCGGGGTCAGGGCGATCAGCTCCACCGCGAGCGCGGGGCCGAGGTACAGGGGGAACCAGTTGATCGGGGCCCCCAGGATCGGCCCGACCAGCAATGCCACGCCGCCGCGCAGGGCAATCGCAAAGACGGCCGCGATCAGGGCCGCCCCGCGCCCCATGGTGATGCGGGCGGCGACCGCCGCCAGCGCCGCCGCGGCGGCGATCATCATGGGCTGCAGGACGAGGCGGAATTGCTCGACGCCGAAGTCGTATTCGATCTGATAGACCGACAAGCCGATGAACATGCCGCCGAACGACAGGTAGCGCAGGAACGTGATGAACGCGCCGTGCAGCACGTCGGCACCCAGTTGGGCCTCGCCCTCGCGCTCCAGCATCAACACCGCGAACAGCGAAAAGCAGGCGCCGCCGATCATCATCAGATGCGTTGGGCCCCAAAGGGTTACGTCCTGGCCGAAGATGCGGTGCCAGATGTCGTCCAGCGGGAACCCGATCAGCGCGTACAGCCCGCAGCCGGCCATCAGCACTCCGCCGACCGGGGCGTGCCAGTTACGGGTGATGCGCACGGCCGCCGGGCCGGGCTTGTCGAACGGCAGGACGACCGCCGTCATCCCGCCCAGGAAGATCCCGAACAGTCCGATGATGATGAAGTAGTGCGCCGGGTTGGCCAGCGGGCCGGGGTCGCGGCCGTTGCCGATATGCCAGCTGACGTCCCAGATGAACCCGAACAACGCGCAGATGATCGACGTGGTGAACACCAGCACCGGCAGGGCGACCCAACTGGGCCGGTGGAACTTCTCGCCCACCTTGTCCGCGACCCGGGCCAGCCATGTGATGCGATGCGTGCGGTGGGCGTGGCCCACCCACAGCATCAGCAACGTGATCACCACGGCGGCGATCGAGAGACCGATCACCTGGTCCAACCCCGCACCGCGCGCCGGTGCCTCAGCAACAATCGTCAGTTCATCCGACCGCATCGTCGTGCCTCCCAACCGCGCCGGGCCGCCCCGGAGGATCCGATAGAAGTCAACCGCTTATTACTGTCAAGTAGGTTTCGTGATTGATTGTTTAATGCCCAGATCCGGCGCACGTCAATCACGCTCTTGATCGGGCGTGTCGTGTTTCGCCGCGTCTGTGGTGGCCGCCGTGGTGTCGCGGCCTTCCCGGCGGTCGCGCAGCGCGATGTACAAGATCACGGCGACGACGATCACCGCAGGCAGAAACGCCGGCGCGGCCAAAAGCAGATAGTGGTGCGCCAAGTATTCGACGTGCGGGGTCACCATGGTCGTATACCCAGGGGTAGGCCGAGTTCTTCGGCCGTTACCCTACTTTGAACACCTTTTCATTCAGGCTGCCACCGGCACGGGGCAGATGTGTCCCCACGCGCGGGCACGAGAAAGAGGCAAGGGAGTACTTGGTGACTCAAGCGGCTACGCGACCGACGGCCGAAACCGGCAACGACGAGGACATCCTGGCGGTGGCCCGCCAACAGGTGCTCGAGGATGGCCAGGGCTTGAGCCGCGACCAGGTCCTGCGGGTGCTGCAGCTGCCCGACGACCGGCTCGACGAACTGCTGGCGCTGGCCCACGAGGTCCGGATGCGCTGGTGCGGCCCCGAGGTCGAGGTCGAGGGCATCATCAGCCTCAAGACCGGCGGCTGCCCCGAGGACTGCCACTTCTGCGCCCAGTCGGGGCTGTTCGAATCGCCGGTGCGCAGCGCCCGGCTGGACATCCCCAGCCTGGTGGAGGCGGCCAAGCAGACCGCCAAGTCCGGCGCCACCGAGTTCTGCATCGTCGCCGCCGTCCGCGGGCCCGACGAGCGGTTGATGGCCCAGGTCGCGGCCGGCATCGAGGCGATCCGCAACGAGGTCGAGATCAACATCGCCTGCTCGCTGGGGATGCTGACGGCCGAGCAGGTGGAACAGCTCTCGGCCATGGGTGTGCACCGCTACAACCACAACCTCGAGACCGCGCGCTCGTACTTCACCAACGTCGTGACCACCCACTCCTGGGAGGAGCGCTGGGAGACGCTGTCGATGGTGCGCGACGCCGGCATGGAGGTGTGTTGCGGCGGGATCCTCGGCATGGGCGAAACCCTCGAGCAGCGCGCCGAATTCGCCGCCGAACTCGCCGAACTCGAACCCGACGAGGTCCCGCTGAACTTCTTCAACCCGCGGCCCGGCACGCCGTTCGGCGACCTGGAGGTGCTGCCGGCCAGCGAGGCGTTGAAGTCCGTCGGCGCATTCCGGCTGGCGCTGCCGCGCGTCATGCTGCGCTTCGCCGGCGGCCGCGAGATCACCCTGGGCGACCTCGGCGCCAAGCAGGGCATTCTGGGCGGCATCAACGCCGTCATCGTCGGCAACTACCTGACCACGCTGGGTCGTCCGGCCGAGGCCGACCTGGAATTGCTCGGCGACCTGCAGATGCCCCTCAAGGGCCTCAACGCCAGTTTGTAAGCCGGCTCGCCGCGGCTAGGTTGGACACTTGTGGTTGGCGATCTGGGCGCTGCGGTCAGCGCCGGCGTCTACAACGTCTACACCGGGGAATTAGGGGGCACCGCCGTGCCGACAGCGGCCCAGTTGGGTCTTGAGCCGCCCCGGTTCTGCGCGGCATGCGGGCGCCGGATGGTGGTGCAGGTTCGGCCCGACGGTTGGCGGGCGCGCTGCTCGCGGCACGGCGAGGTCGACTCCGCCGACCTGGAGACGCAACGGTGAGCGAGCACGCCAAGACGGATGCCCCGGATGCCACCGACCCCGCCTCGGTGCCCCGCCGGGCACGGGCGCGCGCGTTCCTGCTCGTCGGCGGGGGCTCGGCGGCGACCGGTCTGCTCATCGGTGCGCTGTGGGCGTGGATCGCGCCGCCGATCCGCGCCGTGGTGGCACTGACCCGCTCGGGTGAGCGGGTTCACGAGTATCTGGGCAATGAGTCCGAGCATTTCTTCGTCGCACCCGCGCTGATGCTGGGCCTGTTGACCGCGCTGGCGGTGGTCGCTTCGGTGTGGGCGTGGCAGTGGCAACAGCACCGCGGCCCGGGCATGGTCGTTGCCCTGTCGCTCGGCTTGCTGACCGCCGCTGCCGTCGCGGCGGCCGTCGGGGCCGCGCTGGTGCGGCTCGGCTACGGCGCCCTGGACTTCGATGCGGTACCGCTGGGCAAGAGCCCGTCCGTCGCGTACGTCACCCAGGCGCCGCCGGTGTTCTTCTCCGACCGTCCGTTGCAGATCGCGGTGAGCCTGCTGTGGCCGGTCGGCGTCGCCGCGCTGGTGTACGCCGTGCGGGTGGCCGCGGACGCCCGTGACGACCTGGGCGCGCTTCCGCCGGCGGCTAAGCCGTCCGATGCGCTGCCGGTGGCAGGGGGCGGCGCGGCGGAAGCGACCGTGTCATAGCGGGCGGCGGCGAATCCTGCGGCCCGTGACCACCTTGGCCGCGATCTTGAGCAGCCGGGCCATGCCGACGTAGGTCATCGGGTTGAACATCGTCGGCCAGGTGGTTCGCACCAGGTGCTCGGTCAGCGGGCGGCCCTCGAAGCGATCCGTCAGCCAGCGCAACGTCATCGGCGCCGACAGTGGGTGCAGCATCATGTGCTCGTTGAACGCGTCGCGGTGGTAGGTGACCCGCGCGCCGCCCGCCGAATACGCGTCGGCCAGCACGTCGATGTCGTGCACGTCGATCAGGTAGTCGTGCACGGCCTGCACGATCAACACCGGGGGCGTCGGGACCGCGGCGCCCAGCTTGATGTGGTCGAAGACGTACGTGACTTCCGGGGTGGACAGGATTTTTTCGAGCGGCTCGTCGAGGTAGTCGCCCATGTTCTTGCCGGCCATACGCACGACCGCCCCGACGGTCGTCATCTTCTCCAGCGAGTCGAGCAGGGCGCGCCCCTCCTGGTTGGTGTGCTCCCTGATCACCCGGTCCAGGTCGGGATAGATGTGCGCGAGCGCGGCCACCACCAGCGCGGGCAAGCCCGACAGGAAGCTGCCGTTGAGCCGGCGGAAGGTGTTGCCCAGGTCCCCGACGGGCGAGCCCAGCACCGCACCCACGATGTCGAGTTCGGGCGCGTATTCGGCGCACACTTCGGCGGCCCACGCGCTGGCCAGGCCGCCCCCGGAATAACCCCACAGCCCGATCGGGGCCGAGTTGGACAGCCCGAGACGCCCCGAGCTCAGCGCGGCCCGGATGCCGTCCAGGACGCGGTAGCCGGGCTCAAACGGCGCCCCCCACAGGCCGCGCAGGCCCTCGTGGTCGGGCACCGAGACGGCCCAGCCCTCGGCGACGGCGGCGGCGATCAGGAAAAGCTCGAACTGGCCGATCGCCCCGAACGCCTTCGCCCGGCGCCGCAGCGCATAGGACGGGAAACAGCGCGAGGACACGGCGTCGATCGCGCACTGGTACGACAGCACCGGGCAGGGCCGCCCGGGAGCGAGGTCGGCCGGGACGATCACCGTCGTCGCGGTCGCCTCGGGGTCGCCGTTCATGTCCATGGTCCGGTAGAGCAGCTGGACGGCCTTGATGGGCTGCGGGATCAGGCCGAGGAATGCCAGCTCGACATCGCGCGAGCGCAGCACCGTCCCGGGCTCGGCGTGCTGGAAACCCAGCGGCGGCTGGTAGAACGGGTCGTCCGGGGGCAGCAGCGGACGCACCTTGCGCTGCAGTTCCTCGTGGGGCGGCCGGGCGATCCATTCCGCGCCATGCGTGCCTGCCAGGTTGCCGAGCTCAGCCATTGAGGCTCCCTTCGTGGCCACCCGGCATTCTCGCGCACGAACAGCAGGTGGCCAAAACGTCATCGCCGCGTTGTGAGCGACTTCTCGTCACCGCGGGCAGGTCAGACCCGTCAGGGGCGCCGACCGAATTGCGCGTCGCCCGAACGACGCGTTTGTGTCAGCCTAATGGGAATCGATCGGCGTGCCGCTGATTGGGTTGCCGGCCTTGTCAGGGGATGCTCGATCACCGAGCCGCCGGCCGGTGAGCACTTTGCAAGCCTGGAGCGCTTGTCGATTCCTACGGCTAGATCGTGCCCCGGCCGGTTGGTGAGGTCGCCTGTAGCGCTTATGGGATGTCGTGCCAGATGTCGAGCACTGATCCATTAGGCCGCCGCCGGGTGCCCTTCGGCTCATCTCACACAAGAAATCGAGGAGGGCATCGGTGATCTTCATCGGAGACGACTGGGCCGAAGACCATCACGACGTGCATGTGATGAACGAGGCCGGTAAGCAGTTGGCTTGGCGGCGGCTGCCCGAAGGACTGACCGGTATCCGGGAGTTGCATGAGCTGATCGTCGCGCACGCCGAGGAACCCGATCAGGTGATCCTCGGCATCGAAACCGATCGCGGCCTGTGGGTGGAAGCGCTAAGCGCGGCCGGCTATCAAGTGTTTGCGATCAACCCGCTAGCGGTGGCCCGCTACCGCGACCGCCACCACGTCTCCGGGGCCAAGTCGGATGCTTCCGATGCCAAACTGTTAGCCGACCTGGTGCGCACCGACCGGCATAACCATCGCCGCATCGCCGGTGACAGCGCGCAGTCCGAGGCGATCAAAGTGCTGGCCCGGACCCACCAGAGCCTGATCTGGGCACGTACCCGGCAGACCAATACGCTGCGTAGTGCGTTGCGCGAGTACTACCCGGCCGCACTGACCGCGTTCGACGATTTAGGCCACGGCGACGCCTTAGGGGTGTTGGATCGCGCGCCCACCCCCGAACAGGCCGCCCAGCTTTCCCTGCCGATGCTGCAGTCCGCGCTCAAACGCGGCGGGCGTCAACGCAATATCGCCGCTCGTGCCCGCGAAATCCAAGCCGCGCTACGCTCCGAGCAACTAGCCGCACCCGCACCGGTTGTCGCGGCGTTCGCGGCCACCACGCGCGCCACCGTGGGTATCCTCGCCGAGCTCAACCACCAAATCAGAGAACTCGAAACCACACTGGCACAACATTTTGAGACACACCCGGACGCCGACATCTACCTCTCCCTGCCAGGACTCGGTGTCATCCTCGGCGCCCGGGTGCTCGGTGAGTTCGGGGACGACCCGAACAGATACACCGATACCAAGTCTCGCAAAAACTACGCCGGAACCTCACCGCTAACCGTCGCGTCGGGCAAAAAGCGCGCCGTGCTCGCCCGCCACATCCGCAACCGCCGACTCTATGACGCCATCGACCAATGGGCCTTCTGCGCCCTGTCGTCCAGTCCCGGCGCCCGAGCCCTCTACGACACCCACCGCACCGCCAAACAAAGCCACCACCAAGCCCTACGCGCCGTGGGCAACCGCCTCGTCGGCATCATGCACGGCTGCCTACGCCACCACACTCGATACGACGAACACACCGCCTGGGCCCACCGCAGGGCCGTCGCTTGACAACTTAGGAACCTGGGATGTCTAGCCGGGCAGCCCGGGCGGCCTGAGCGCGGCGAATTCATCGGTGACCCGCAACGCCGCGTCGGTGAACCGGTACAGCGCGGCCGGGCGTCCGCCGCTGCGGCCGGATTGCGCGATGGTGCCGGTCGCGGTGATGACGCCGCGCCGCGCCAGCACCCGCTGCAGGTTCGTCGCGTCGACCTGATATCCCAGCGCGGCCCCGTAGATGTCGCGCAGCGTGGAGAGCGCGAATTCCCTTGGCGCCAAGGCGAATCCGATGTTGGTGTAGGACAGTTTGGCGTTCAGTCGGGTGCGGGCGTGGTCCACCATCGGGGCGTGGTCGAAGGCCATCGGCGGCAGGCGGTTCACCGGGTGCCAGCGGGTGTCCGGCGGTAGTTCGGGGCTGGCGGGGGAGGGCACCAGGCCCAGGAAGGTGGACGCGATCACCCGGGCGCCCGGCACCCGGTGCGGGTCGGAGAACACCGCGAGCTGTTCCAGATGTGCCAGCTCCTTGAGGTCGACCTTCTCGGCGAGTTGGCGGCGGACCGAGGTGATCATGTCCTCGTCGTTGCGCACCTGCCCGCCGGGCAGCGACCACGCGCCGCGCTGCGGATCCTTGGCGCGCTGCCATAACAGCACGTTAAGCTGCGGTTTCGCTGTTGTGCGCCCCCGCGCAACCTCTTCGGTGACTTCCCGAACCTGGAACACGACCGCGAGCACTTCGTGGGCGGTGCTACGATGGGCCATGTTTTCGATTATAAGTCGAAAACCTCCTGGCTGAAAGGAGCCCCCATGACGGTGACCAATCGCATGGACACGCTCGCCGAAGACATGGTTGCCGACATCACGGATTCACCCACCGGCTACGCCGGCGTGGTCGCTGACGCGCAGTGGGCCGCAGAGATTCGCCGACTGGCGAAATTGCGCGGCGCCACCGTGCTCGCGCACAACTACCAGCTGCCCGAGATCCAGGACGTCGCCGACCATGTGGGCGACTCGCTGGCGCTGTCGCGGATCGCCGCCGAGGCGGCCGAGGACACCATCGTGTTCTGCGGTGTGCACTTCATGGCCGAGACGGCCAAGATGCTCAGCCCCGACAAAACGGTGCTCATCCCGGATCAGCGCGCCGGCTGCTCGCTGGCCGATTCCATCACCGCCGACGAGCTGCGCGCCTGGAAGGACGAGCACCCCGGCGCGGTCGTCGTCTCCTACGTCAATACCACGGCGGCGGTCAAGGCGCTCACCGACATCTGCTGCACGTCGTCCAACGCGGTCGAGGTGGTCGAGTCCATCGACCCGGACCGCGAGGTGCTGTTCTGCCCGGATCAATTCCTCGGCGCCCACGTGCGCCGGATCACCGGCCGCAAGAACCTGCACGTGTGGGCCGGCGAATGCCACGTGCACGCCGGGATCAACGGCGACGAACTGGGCGACCAGGCCCGCGCGAACCCCGACGCCGAACTCTTCGTGCATCCCGAATGTGGTTGCGCCACTTCGGCGCTGTACCTCGCCGGCGAGGGCGCCTTCCCCCCGGATCGGGTGAAGATCTTGTCCACCGGCGGCATGCTCGACGCCGCGAATCAGACCGACGCGCGAAAAGTGTTGGTCGCCACCGAGGTTGGCATGCTGTATCAGCTGCGGCGGGCCGCGCCGCACGTCGACTTCCGCGCCGTCAACGACCGCGCCTCCTGCAAGTTCATGAAGATGATCACCCCGGCGGCCCTGCTGCGCTGCCTCGTCGAGGGCGCCGACGAAGTCGACGTCGACCCCGACATCGCCGCGGCCGGCCGGCGCAGCGTGCAGCGAATGATCGAGATCGGGCAGCCGGGCGGTGGCGAATGACCGCCCGTCCCCAGTGGACTCATAGCGCCGACGTCGTCGTAATCGGCACCGGCGTCGCCGGATTGGCCGCCGCGCTGGCCGCCCATCGCGCCGGCCGCAGCGTCGTCGTGCTGAGCAAGGCCGATCAGGCGCGCGGCGCGACGGCGACCCACTACGCGCAGGGCGGCATCGCGGTCGTCCTGCCCGACAACGACGACTCGGTCGAGGCGCACGTCGCCGACACCGTGGTCGCCGGGGCGGGCCTGTGCGATCCCCAGGCGGTCTACTCGATCGTCGCCGACGGGTATGCGGCCGTCTCCGAATTGGTCGGCGACGGGGCGCGATTCGACGAATCCGCCCCCGGCCAGTGGGCGCTGACGCGGGAAGGCGGGCACTCGCGGCGGCGCATCGTGCACGCCGGCGGCGACGCCACCGGCGCCGAGGTGCAGCGCGCGCTCGACCACGCCGCGCGCACCCTGGACGTCCGCAGCGGGCACGTGGCCCTGCGGGTGCTGCACGACGGGGCGGCCGTCACCGGCGTCCTGGTGGGCAACCCGCAGGGATACGGAATCGTCAGCGCGCCCTCGGTGATCATCGCCAGCGGCGGCCTCGGACACCTGTACGGCGCGACCACCAACCCGGAGGGATCCACCGGCGACGGAATCGCCCTAGGCCTGTGGGCCGGCGTCGCGGTCAGCGATCTCGAGTTCATCCAGTTCCACCCCACGATGCTCTTCGCGCCCACGGCCGCCGGCGGGCGGCGTCCGCTGGTCACTGAGGCCATCCGCGGCGAGGGCGCGAGACTGATTGACCGGCAAGGGGATTCGGTGACGGCCGGTGTGCATCCGATGGGGGACCTGGCGCCCCGCGATGTCGTCGCCGCCGCCATCGACGCGCGGATGAAGGCCACCGGTGACCCGTGCGTTTTCCTCGACGCGCGCCACATCGGGGACTTTGCGAACCGGTTCCCGACGGTCACGGCCGCCTGCCGGGCCGCCGGCATCGACCCCGTCCGCCAGCCCATTCCCGTTGTCCCCGGGGCGCATTACAGCTGCGGGGGCATCGTCACCGACGTGTGCGGCCAAACCGAGCTGCCCGGGCTGTTCGCCGCCGGTGAGGTGGCTCGTACCGGGCTGCACGGCGCCAACCGGCTGGCGTCCAACAGCCTGTTGGAAGGTCTGGTGGTGGGCGGCCGGGCCGGCAAGGCGGCGGCCGCGCACGCCGCGGTGGCCGGGCCCGTCCGGGCGTTCGCGCCCGAGCCCGTCGTGCACACCGCGCCCGAGCGCGCCGAGCTGCAACGCGCGATGGGCCGCGACGCGTCGGTGGTGCGCGACGCCGCCGGGCTGAGCCGGCTGTCCGCGACGCTGTCGGGGGCCAAGGTCCGCGCCGTGGCGGGTCGCCGGGATTTCGAGGATGTGGCGCTGGCCGTCGCCGCCCGCGCGGTGACGGCCGCGGCCCTGGCCCGCACCGAGAGCCGGGGCTGTCACCACCGCGACGAACACCCGCAGACCGTGGCCGAGCAGGCGCGCAGCAACGAGCTGCGACTGGCCGACGACCAGCACTCGGTGCTGGTGGAGGCGTTGGCGGCGGTCGTATGACCTCGATGTCCGACTGTGAACTCACCGCCGCGCGCGAAACCATCCGGCGCGGTTTGGTCGAGGACCTGCGTTATGGACCCGACGTCACCACGCTGGCGACGGTGCCCGCCGAGGCCGTGGCCACCGCGTCCATGGTGCCCCGGCAGCCCGGCGTGATCGCCGGCATCGACATCGCGCTGCTGGTGCTCGACGAGGTGCTCGGCACGCGCGGCTACGAGGTCGTCGACCGCGTCGAGGACGGCGCCCACCTGCAGGCGGGCCAGCCCGTGCTCACGGTGCGGGCGGAAACCCGCGGGCTGCTGACCGCGGAGCGGACGATGCTGAACCTGATCTGCCACCTGTCGGGGATCGCCACCACGACCGCGCAGTGGGTGGCCGCCGTGCACGGCACCAAGGCCAAGGTGCGCGACACCCGCAAAACCCTGCCGGGCCTGCGGGTACTGCAGAAGTATGCGGTCCGCGTCGGCGGGGGCGTCAACCACCGCCTCGGGCTCGGCGATGCCGCGCTGATCAAGGACAACCACGTGGTGGCCGCGGGTTCGGTGGTCGACGCGCTGCGCGCGGTGCGCGACGCGGCACCGGATCTGCCGTGCGAGGTGGAAGTGGATTCACTCGAGCAGCTCGACGAGGTGCTGCCCGAAAAACCCGAGCTGATTTTGCTGGACAATTTCCCGGTGTGGCAGACGCAGATGGCGGTGCAACGCCGGGATGCGCGCGCGCCCGCGGTGCTGCTCGAGTCGTCCGGCGGCCTGAGCCTGGAGAACGCCGCGGCCTACGCCGGGACCGGCGTGGACTACCTGGCCGTCGGCGCGCTGACGCATTCGGTGCGGGTGCTCGACATCGGCCTGGATATGTAGCGCGGCCGCATTGGGTGTGAAACCTGGGCGTTGAGTGTGAATCGTCGGCGCGATTCTTCGGCGTGTCGGCGCCGTGGCCGCACACTGAAAGCCACTGGCGCACACTCAAAGTCGGCGTGCCCCGATCTCAGGCGATGTCGGCGACGAAAACGCCGATCACGCGCAGCTGCAGGCGCGCCAACGCGGGCAGCCCGGCGCCGTCGGAGCCGGTGGGCAGGATCCGCGGGTTGATGAGGTGCAGCGTGCGGTTGCGGCTCAACTGCACGTCCGCCTCGCCGGCGGCCAGCACGTTCTTCACCCAGTTCGTCTTGCCATGGCCCAGCGCGATCGCCAGGGTGTTGCCCTTGCGGTAGGTGGTCACGATGGTCTCGTAGGGCGTGCCGGAGGTGCGACCACGATGCTTGATCGTCGCGGTCCCGGGCAGGTAGCGCACGATCGGCCTGACCGCCGGGTTGAAGTACTTGATCTGAGAGCGCTCGAACCAGGGTGGGAAGACCATCGGGACGCCGGGGGCGTGGTTGGGGTGATCCTTGGCGGACATGGGGGCTCCCTGGGTCGGCTCTATCTTTTCAGCGCGGGGTATGGCCTCTGTAGCGGCACACTACCGGTCGGATATTGATTTGAGTTCCTCTGGGACAATGGACACCGTGAGCACCACCCAGCCGTCGCCGATGGCCCGTATCGACCTGCGGGGCGCGGAATTGACGGCCGCCCGATTGCGGTCGGCGCTGCCGCGTGGCGGCGCCGACGTGGAGGCGGTGCTGCCCACCGTGCGCCCGATCGTGCAGGCCGTCGCGGAGCGGGGCGCCGAGGCCGCCCTGGATTTCGGGGCCTCCTTCGACGGGGTGCGGCCCCCGGCCGTCCGGGTGCCCGCGGCGGCGCTCGACAAGGCCCTCGCCGAACTGGACGCGGCGGTCGCCGAAGCCCTGCGCGTGATGATCGAACGCACCCGCGCGGTGCACGCTGACCAGCGCCGCACCGACGTCACGACGACACTCGGCCCCGGCGCGACCGTGACCGAACGGTGGGTACCGGTCGAGCGGGTCGGCCTGTACGTGCCCGGCGGCAACGCCGTGTACCCGTCCAGCGTGGTGATGAACGTGGTGCCGGCGCAGGCCGCCGGCGTCGCCTCGCTGGTGGTGGCCAGCCCGCCGCAGGCCCAGTTCGACGGACTGCCACACCCGACGATCCTCGCCGCGGCCCGGTTGCTGGGGGTCGACGAGGTGTGGGCCGTCGGCGGTGCCCAGGCAGTGGCGCTGCTGGCCTACGGCGGCACCGATCTCGATGGTGCGGAGCTGGCCCCCGTCGACATGATTACCGGGCCCGGCAACATCTACGTCACCGCCGCCAAGCGGCTGTGCCGTTCGCGGGTCGGCATCGACGCCGAGGCCGGGCCGACGGAGATCGCGATTCTGGCCGACCACACCGCCGACCCCGCGCATGTGGCCGCCGACATGATCAGTCAGGCCGAACACGACGAAATGGCCGGCAGCGTGCTGGTGACCCCCAGCGAAGACCTGGCCGCCGCCACCGACAAGGAACTGGCCGCCCAGTTGCGGACGACCGTGCACCGCGAGCGGGTGTCCGCCGCGCTGGGTGGGCGCCAATCGGCGATCATCCTGGTCGACGATGTGGACGCCGGCGTCAAGGTCGTCAACGCCTACGCCGCCGAACACCTGGAGATCCAGACCGCCGACGCGGCCGGCGTGGCCGGTCAAATACGTTCGGCCGGAGCCATTTTCGTCGGCCCGTACTCGCCGGTGAGCCTCGGCGACTACTGTGCGGGATCCAATCACGTTCTGCCGACCGCGGGCTGCGCCCGGCATTCCAGCGGACTGTCCGTGCAGACCTTCCTGCGCGGCATCCACGTTGTGGACTACACCGAGGCCGCGCTCAAAGACGTGTCCGGGCACGTGATCACACTCGCCGAGGCCGAGGACCTGCCGGCGCACGGCGAGGCGGTACGGCGGAGGTTCGAGCGATGACCGGGCCGCAGCAACCCACGCTGGACGACCTGCCGCTGCGCGACGACCTGCGCGGTAAATCGCCTTATGGCGCACCGCAATTGGCGGTCCCGGTGCGGTTGAACACCAACGAGAACCCGCACCCGCCCAGCAGGGCGCTGGTGGACGACGTGGTGCGCTCGGTCGCCGACGCCGCCGCCGACCTGCACCGCTATCCCGACCGCGACGCGGTCGCCCTGCGGACCGACCTGGCCGCGTACCTGAGCGCCCAGACCGGGGTTCAGCTCGGCGTCGAAAACCTCTGGGCGGCAAACGGTTCCAACGAGATTCTGCAGCAACTGCTGCAGGCGTTCGGCGGCCCGGGGCGCACGGCGATCGGGTTCGTTCCCTCCTACTCGATGCACCCGATCATCGCCGACGGCACCCGCACCGAATGGTTGCAGGCCGCCCGGGCCGACGACTTCGGCCTCGACGTCGAGGCCGCGGTGGCCGCCATCACCGAGCGCCGGCCCGACGTGGTGTTCGTCGCCAGCCCGAACAACCCGTCCGGGCAGAGTGTTTCGCTGCCGGATCTGCGGCGGCTGCTCGACGTGGTGCCGGGCATCCTGATCGTCGACGAGGCCTACGGCGAATTCTCGTCGGAGCCCAGCGCGGTGGCGTTGGTGGGGGAGTATCCGACCAAGCTCATCGTCTCGCGCACCATGAGCAAGGCGTTCGCCTTCGCGGGAGGCCGGCTCGGCTACCTGGTTGCCACGCCGGCGGTGATCGACGCGATGCTGCTGGTGCGGCTGCCGTATCACCTGTCGTCGGTCACGCAAGCCGCCGCGCGGGCCGCGCTGCGGCACGCGGACGACACGCTGGGCAGCGTCGCGGCGCTGATCGCCGAACGGGAGCGCGTCGGGGCGGAGCTGACCCGCCTGGGTTTTCGTGTGATTCCCAGCGACGCCAACTTCGTGTTGTTCGGGGAGTTCGCCGACGCGCCGGCCACCTGGCAGCGCTATCTGGATGCCGGCGTCCTGATCCGCGACGTCGGCATCCCCGGCTACCTGCGCGCCACCACCGGCCTGGCCGAGGAGAACGACGCCTTCCTGCGGGCCAGCGCTCAGATCGCCGCCACCGAACTGGCCCCCGTCAACGTAGGAGCGCCATGACCACCGTCCACACCGGACAAGCCGCCCGCCGTGCGCGCATCGAGCGCCGCACCAAGGAGTCCGACATCGTCATCGAACTCGACCTCGACGGCACCGGCCAGGTCGACGTCGACACCGGGGTGCCGTTCTACGACCACATGCTCACGGCGCTGGGCAGTCACGCCAGCTTCGACCTGACCGTGCGCACCAGGGGCGACGTCGAGATCGAGGGTCATCACACCATCGAGGACACCGCCATCGCCCTGGGCCAGGCGCTCGGCCAGGCCCTGGGTGACAAGCGGGGCATCCGCCGGTTCGGGGACGCCTTCATCCCGATGGACGAGACGCTGGCCCACGCGGCGGTCGACGTGTCCGGCCGGCCCTACTGTGTGCACAGCGGGGAGCCGGATCACCTGCAGCACACCACGATTGCCGGCAACTCGGTGCCCTACCACACCGTCATCAACCGGCACGTGTTCGAGTCGCTGGCCGCCAACGCGCGCATCGCGCTGCACGTGCGCGTCCTGTATGGGCGCGACCCACACCACATCACCGAGGCGGAGTACAAGGCGGTGGCCCGCGCGTTGCGCCAGGCGGTCGAGCCCGATCCGCGGGTGTCGGGCGTGCCGTCCACCAAAGGTGTTCTGTGACAAAGAAATCGGTCGTTGTCCTCGATTACGGATCGGGCAACCTGCGGTCGGCTCAGCGCGCGCTCGAGCGGGTCGGAGCGTCGGTCGAGGTGACCGCCGACGCCGACGCCGCGGCCGCCGCCGACGGACTGGTGGTGCCCGGCGTCGGCGCCTACGAGGCCTGCATGACGGGGCTGCGCACGATCAACGGGGACCGCATCATCGCCGATCGGGTCGCCGCCGGGCGCCCGGTGCTGGGCGTGTGCGTCGGGATGCAGATCCTGTTCGCCCGCGGCGTTGAATTCAGCGTGGAGACCCAAGGATGTGGGCAGTGGCCGGGATACGTGACGCGGCTGCAGGCGCCGGTGATCCCGCACATGGGTTGGAACGTCGTCGATTCCGGGCCCGGCAGCGTCCTGTTCAAGGGGCTCGACGCCGAGACCCGGTTCTACTTCGTGCACTCCTATGCCGCCCAGCAGTGGGAGGGGTCGCCCGAGGCGGTGCTGACCTGGGCCACCCACGAGGGGCCGTTCCTGGCCGCGGTCGAGGAAGGACCGTTGTCGGCCACCCAGTTTCACCCGGAGAAAAGCGGCGACGCCGGCGCGGCCGTGTTGAGCAATTGGGTGGAAGCACTGTGATCGCTTCCGCGAAACTGTATTCCACGACACAAACGCCGAGAGAACCCGTAGCTCATTGCAGTCTCGGTGCAAAGGAGAAAGCGTGTTGATCTTGTTGCCCGCGGTCGACGTGGTCGACGGCCGTGCCGTGCGCCTGGTGCAGGGCAAGGCGGGCAGTGAAACCGAATACGGCTCGGCGCTGGACGCCGCGCTGGCCTGGCAACGCGACGGCGCCGAATGGATCCATCTGGTCGATCTGGACGCGGCCTTCGGGCGCGGTTCCAACCGCGAACTGCTCGCGGAGGTGGTCGGCAAGCTTGACGTGCAGGTGGAGCTGTCCGGCGGGATCCGCGACGACGACTCGCTGGCGGCGGCCCTGGCCACCGGCTGCGCCCGGGTGAACCTGGGCACGGCGGCGCTGGAAAACCCGCAGTGGTGCGCCCGGGCGATCAGCGAGCACGGCGACAAGGTCGCCGTGGGCCTCGACGTCCAGATCGACAAAAGCCATCCGGCCGCCACACACCGGCTGCGGGGGCGTGGCTGGGAAACCGATGGCGGCGACCTGTGGGAGGTGCTGGAACGCCTTGACCGCGAAGGCTGTTCGCGATTCGTGGTCACCGACGTCACCAAGGACGGGACGCTGGGCGGGCCCAACCTAGAGCTGCTGGCGGCCGTCGCCGACCGCACCGACGTCCCGGTGATCGCTTCGGGCGGGGTGTCCAGCCTGGACGACCTGCGCGCAATCGCCACCCTGACTGGGCGCGGCGTCGAGGGCGCCATCGTCGGCAAGGCCCTCTACGCCGGGCGATTCACGCTGCCGCAGGCGCTGGCCGCGGTCGGAGAGTAACGACGGCATGGACTTGGACGCGTTGGTCGAGACGGCATCGGCAATCCTCGACGACGCTGCGGAACCCTTCCTCGCCGGTCACCGCGCCGACTCCGCGGTGCGCAAGAAGGGCAACGACTTCGCCACCGACGTGGACCTCGCGATCGAGCGTCAGGTGGTCGCCGCGCTGGTCGAGGCCACCGGAATCGGCGTCCACGGCGAGGAATTCGGCGGTTCGGCGGTCGACTCACCCTGGGTGTGGGTGCTCGATCCCGTCGACGGCACCTTCAACTATGCGGCCGGATCGCCGATGGCCGGGATCCTGCTCGGCCTGCTGCACCACGGCGACCCGGTCGCCGGACTGACCTGGCTGCCGTTCATGGACCAGCGCTACACCGCGGTGTCGGGCGGACCGCTGCGGAAGAACGGGGCCCCGCAGCCGCCGTTGACGGCGATCGACCTGGCCGACGCCCTCGTCGGCGCGGGATCGTTCAGCGCGGACGCCCGCGGCCGGTTCCCGGGCCGCTACCGGATCGCGGTGCTGGAGAATCTGAGCCGGGTCTCGTCGCGGTTGCGCATGCACGGATCCACCGGGCTCGACCTCGCGTACGTCGCCGACGGAATCCTCGGTGCGGCAATCAGTTTCGGTGGGCACGTGTGGGACCACGCCGCCGGAGTCGCGTTGGTGCGGGCCGCCGGCGGCGTCGTCACCGACTTGGCCGGCGAGCCGTGGAGTCCCGCGTCGGATTCCGCGGTGGCGGCAGGCCCCGCCGCGCACGCCGAGATCCTCGACCTGCTGCGCAGCACCGGCCGACCGGAGGACTACTGACATGCACGCGAACCACAGCGGCCTCGCGGTCCGGGTGATCCCGTGCCTGGACGTCGACGGCGGACGGGTGGTCAAGGGGGTCAATTTCGAAAACCTCCGGGACGCAGGCGATCCCGTGGAACTCGCGGCCGCCTATGACGCCGAAGGCGCCGACGAGCTCACCTTTCTCGACGTGACCGCGTCGTCGTCGGGAAGGTCCACGATGCTGGACGTGGTGCGGCGCACGGCCGAGCAGGTCTTCATCCCGCTGACCGTCGGCGGCGGGGTGCGCACCGTGGCCGACGTCGACGTGTTGCTGCGTGCCGGGGCGGACAAGGTCTCGATCAACACCGCCGCGATCGCCCGGCCCGAACTGCTGGGCGAGATGGCACGGCAGTTCGGATCCCAATGCATCGTGCTCTCCGTCGACGCCCGCACCGTGCCACCGGGTGCGGTACCCACCCCGTCGGGCTGGGAGGTCACCACCCACGGCGGGCGGCGCGGCACCGGGCTCGACGCCGTCGAATGGGCCTCTCGCGGAGCCGATCTGGGGGTGGGTGAGATTTTGTTGAACTCGATGGACGCCGACGGCACCAAGGCGGGGTTCGACCTGGAGATGCTGCAGGCGGTGCGCTCGGCGGTGACCGTGCCCGTCATCGCCAGCGGCGGCGCCGGGGCAGCCGAACACTTCGCGCCCGCGATCGCGGCCGGGGCCGATGCGGTGTTGGCGGCCAGCGTTTTCCACTTCCGGGAGCTGACCATCGGTCAGGTGAAGGCCGCCATGGCCAAAGAGGGGATCACCGTCCGATGACGCTCGACCCGCAGATCGCCGCGCGCCTGAAGCGCAACGCCGACGGCCTGATCGCCGCCGTCGTGCAGGAGCGCGGCAGCGGCGACGTGCTGATGGTCGCCTGGATGGACGACGCGGCCCTGGCCCGCACCCTGGAAACCCGTGAGGCGACGTACTATTCGCGGTCGCGGCGCGAACAGTGGGTGAAGGGCGCGACCTCCGGCCACACCCAATACGTCCATTCGGTGCGATTGGACTGTGACGGGGACACCGTGCTGTTGACGGTCGACCAGGTCGGCGGCGCCTGCCACACCGGCGATCACAGCTGCTTCGACGCCGACTCGCTGCTGCAACCGGAGCGCTAACCGACTGACGCGCACCCGCCGATGTGTCCACAGTCACTTTCGGCGGGCGCCGGCGCATGACTTCGACAAGAATGGCAGGCAATGTCGAAATGGTTGTCCCGGGACGTCTTGTCCTGGAACGTGGTTGTTCCGGTGCTTGCCGTCGTCGTGCTGGCCTTGATATGGGGCGAGACGCTGGGACCCGTACTGGTCGGGGTCGCCGCGCTGTTTCTCGTCGGCGCCGTGGTCGCCGCGGTGCATCACGCGGAGGTCGTCGCACACCGGGTCGGCGAACCGTTCGGGTCGCTGGTGCTCGCGGCCGCCGTCACCATCATCGAGGTGGCCCTCATCGTCACCCTGATGATGTCCGGCGGCAACGAGGCCGCCACGCTGGCCAGGGACACCGCGTTCGCCGCGCTGATGATCACCACCAACGGGATCGCCGGTTTGTCGCTGCTGCTCGGCTCGCGGCGCTACGGCGTGACGCTGTTCAACGCCGAAGGCGCCGGCGCCGCGCTGGCCACGGTCACCACGGTGGCCACGCTGAGCCTCGTCCTGCCCGCCTTCACCACCAGCAACCCGGCCAGGGAGTTCACCCCCAGCCAGCTCACCTTCGCCGCGATCGCCACGCTCTTGGTGTACCTGCTGTTCGTGTTCACCCAGACCGTGCGGCACCGCAACTTCTTCCTGCCGATCGCGCAGAGGGGCCAAAAGCGCGTATTCGAGGACGAGAGTCACGCGGATCCACCCAGCAGGCGGCAGGCGCTGAGCAGCCTGGCGCTGCTGCTCTGCGCGCTGGTGGCGGTGGTGGGCCTGGCCGAGGAGGAGTCGCCGGCCGTCGAGCACGCGGTGACGGTGGCGGGCTTGCCGCAGTCGTTCGTGGGTGTGATCATCGCGGCGCTGGTGCTGCTGCCGGAGACGCTCGCGGCGGCCCGGGCGGCGCGCAAGGGCCGCATCCAGACCAGCCTGAACCTGGCTTACGGCTCGGCGATGGCCAGCATCGGGCTGACCATCCCGACGATCGCGCTGGCGTCGATCTGGCTCAAGGGGCCGCTGGTGCTCGGCCTCGGCCCCATCCAGCTGGTGCTGCTCGCGCTGACCGTCGTGATCAGCGTGCTGACCGTCGTGCCCGGGCGGGCCACCCGGCTGCAGGGCGAGGTGCACCTGGTGCTGCTGGCCGCCTACGTCTTCCTGGCGATCAGCCCGTGAGGGTCGGCTAGGCCCGGGCGCGCAGCGTCGCGAGTGCCTTGTCCGCGTGGGTGTCCATGTTGAATTCGCTGGAGATCACCTCGAGCACCGTGCGGTCGGTGTCGATGACGAACGTGGTGCGCTTGACGGGCATCAGCTTGCCCAGCAGGCCGCGCTTGACGCCGAACTGCGCGGCGACGGTGCCGTCGGAGTCCGACAGCAGCGGGTAGTCGAACTTCCGCAGGTCGGCGAACTTGGCCTGTTTTTGCACGGGGTCGGCGCTGATGCCCACCCGGTTGGCCCCGACCGCGGCGAATTCGGAGGCCAGGTCGCGGAAGTGGCACGCTTCTTTGGTGCAGCCGGGCGTCATCGCCGCCGGGTAGAAGAACAGGACGACGGGCCCGCTCGCGAGCAGTTCGCTGAGCCTGCGCGGCGTGCCGGTCTGGTCGGGCAGTTCGAAGTCGGCGACGGTCTCACCAGGTTTCATTCCGCGAGCGTAACGCTGCTGCCAATTGCAGCGCCGAAAAGCGCAGCCACGTTACGCTCGCGAGCCGGCCGAGCCCGTCTGGGAGGATGGGGCGGTGCACGCCCACCTCGCCGCGACGACCTCACGAGAGGACTTCCGCCAGCTCGCCGCCGAGCACCGGGTGGTCCCGGTGACCCGCAAGGTGTTGGCCGACAGCGAGACGCCGCTGTCGGCGTACCGCAAACTCGCCGCCAACCGCCCGGGCACGTTTCTGCTGGAGTCCGCCGAGCACGGCCGTTCCTGGTCGCGGTGGTCGTTCATCGGGGCGGGCGCGCCCTCGGCGCTGACCGTGCGCGACGGCGAGGCGATCTGGCTGGGCGTGGTGCCGCAGGACGCGCCGACCGGGGGCGACCCGCTGCAGGCCCTGCGGGCCACCCTGGAACTGCTGGCTACCGAGCCGCTCGCGGGTCTGCCGCCGCTGTCGGGTGGCATGGTGGGTTTCTTCGCCTACGACCTGGTGCGACGCCTGGAGCGGCTGCCCGAGCTGGCGGTCGATGACCTGGGCCTGCCGGACATGCTGTTGCTGCTGGCCACCGATGTGGCGGCGGTGGATCACCACGAGGGCACCATCACGCTGATCGCCAACGCGGTGAACTGGAACGGGACCGACGAGCGGGTCGACGAGGCCTACGACGACGCGGTCGCCCGGCTGGACGTGATGACCGCGGCGCTGGGCCAGCCGCTGTCGTCGACCGTCGCCACGTTCGACCGGCCGGAGCCGCGCTACCGCGCGCAGCGCAGCGTCGAGGAATACGGGAAGATCGTCGACTACCTCGTCGAGCAGATCGCCGCGGGTGAAGCCTTTCAGGTGGTGCCGTCGCAGCGGTTCGAAATGGACACCGACGTCGATCCGATCGACGTGTACCGGATGCTGCGGGTGACCAACCCGAGCCCGTACATGTATTTGCTGCATGTGCCGAATGACACTGGGGGAACGGACTTTTCGATCGTCGGGTCCAGCCCGGAGGCGCTCGTCACCGTCGCCGACGGCGTCGCGACCACCCATCCGATCGCCGGAACCCGCTGGCGCGGGGAGACCGACGAGGAGGATCAGCTGCTGGAGAAGGAGCTGTTGGCCGACGAGAAGGAACGCGCCGAGCACTTGATGCTGGTCGATCTGGGCCGCAACGACCTCGGCCGCGTGTGCGCGCCGGGCACCGTCCGCGTCGAGGACTACAGCCACATCGAACGCTATAGCCACGTCATGCACCTGGTGTCGACGGTGACCGGCCTGCTCGGCGAGGGCCGGACCGCCCTGGATGCGGTGACGGCCTGCTTCCCGGCCGGCACACTGTCGGGCGCGCCGAAGGTGCGGGCCATGGAGCTGATCGAAGAGGTCGAAAAGACGCGCCGCGGCCTGTACGGCGGCGTGGTCGGCTACCTGGACTTCGCCGGCAACGCCGACTTCGCGATCGCCATCCGCACCGCCCTGATGCGCGCCGGCACCGCCTACGTGCAGTCCGGGGGCGGGGTGGTGGCGGACTCCAACGGCCCCTACGAGTACACCGAGGCGACCAACAAGGCGCGCGCGGTGCTCAGCGCGATCGCCGCCGCCGAGACGCTGGCCGAGCCGGGTGTGAGCCGCGATGACTGAGGCCCGCGCCGAGCGGCGCCGGCTGGACGGCCGGTGGATGATCCGGATCTCCCAGGCGACGCTCGTGGTGGCCGCGGGCGCGCTGTGGGTGGCCTCGCGCCTGCCCTGGGTCGTGATCCGGTCGTTCGACGGGCTGGGGCCGCCCAAGGAGGTGACGCTGTCCGGCGGGACGTGGTCGACGGCGCTGCTGCCGCTGGCGATGCTGATGCTGGCCGCGGCCGTTGCGGTCATCGCCGTGCGCGGCTGGCTGCTGCGCGCGCTGGCCGGGCTGCTGGCGCTGGCCAGCCTGGCGGTCGGCTACCTGGGAATCAGCCTGTGGGCGCTACCCGACGTGGCGGTGCGCGGCGCCGAGCTGGCGCACGTCTCGGTGATGTCCCTGGTCGGAAGCGAGCGGCGGTACTGGGGCGCCGGGGTCACGGTGGCCGCCGCGGCGTGCGCCCTGATCGCGGCCGTCCTGCTGATGCGATCGGCGTCGGACTCCGGGCCCGCCCGCTCCAGCTCGACGAAGTACACGACGCCGGCGACGCGCCGCTCGATTGCGCGACGCAAAGACGCCGACGGGGCGATGCTGGAGGAGCGACAGACGCCGGAAATGTCGGAGCGGATGATCTGGGACGCGCTTGACGAGGGGCGCGACCCAACCGATCGGCCGAGCGGGTCTGACACCGAGGGTCGGTGACGGGCCGCGAGCCGCGGGCCGCTACCCTTCATTGACGTCGTCGCGATCGGCTGGGGACAACCGAGTGGCCGTGCGATGACAGCGGGGCGACAGGGCGAAGGGAAACGACAGGCATGAGTCCGGCAACCGTGCTTGACTCCATCCTCGAAGGAGTCCGGGCCGACGTTGCCGCGCGCGAAGCCCTCATCAGCCTGTCCGAGATCAAAGCCGCCGCCGCGGCCGCGCCACCGCCGCGAGACGTGATGGCCGCCCTGCGCGAGCCCGGAATCGGCGTCATCGCAGAAGTCAAGCGCGCCAGCCCGTCGGCGGGATCCCTGGCGACCATTGCCGATCCGGCCAAACTGGCCAGGGCGTACGAAGACGGCGGCGCGCGCATCATCAGCGTCTTGACCGAGGAGCGCCGCTTCCACGGTTCGCTCGACGATCTCGACGCGGTTCGGGCGGCGGTCTCGATACCGATTTTGCGCAAAGACTTTGTCGTGCAGCCCTATCAGATCCACGAAGCGCGGGCGCACGGCGCCGACATGTTGTTGCTCATCGTCGCCGCGCTGGAGCAGTCCGCACTGGTGTCGATGCTGGACCGCACCGAATCGCTGGGCATGACGGCGCTCGTCGAGGTGCACACCGAAGAGGAAGCCGACCGGGCGCTCAAGGCCGGGGCCAACGTAATCGGCGTCAACGCCCGCGATCTGGCCACGCTGGCGGTGGACCGGGATTGCTTCGCGCGCATCGCTCCCGGGCTGCCCAGCAACGTGATCAGGATCGCCGAATCCGGTGTGCGCGGCACCGGAGACCTGCTGGCGTATGCCGGCGCGGGCGCCGACGCCGTGTTGGTCGGCGAAGGTCTGGTCAAAAGCGGTGACCCACGCGCCGCGGTCGCCGACCTGGTGACCGCGGGCACCCATCCGTCCTGTCCGAAACCGTCTCGCTAGTCGCTGCGTCACTGAAGAGCCCCTGCGCTGTAACGTTGAACCCCATGAGCCATCCCCGCGTAGAGCCTTGGTGATGGTGGACCTGTCCCGCCCGGACCTTCCGCTTCCGAGCGCAGCCATCGCCGAACCCACCCGTCACGAACCCGATGCGGGTGGCCATTTCGGCGTGTACGGCGGCCGCTACGTCGCCGAGGCGTTGATGGCCGTCATCGAAGAGGTCACCGCGGCCTACGAGAAGGAACGCGTCAACCAGGACTTCCTGGACACGCTGGATTACCTGCAGGCGCACTACGCCGGGCGGCCGTCGCCGCTGTATGAGGCGCCTCGCCTGTCCGAGCAGGCCGGCGCCCGCATCTTCCTCAAGCGAGAAGACCTGAACCACACCGGTTCTCACAAGATCAACAACGTGCTCGGTCAGGCGCTGCTCGCTCAGCGCATGGGCAAGAAGCGGGTGATCGCCGAGACCGGGGCCGGGCAGCACGGCGTGGCGACCGCCACCGCCTGCGCCCTGCTCGGCCTGGAATGCGTGATCTACATGGGCGCCGTGGACACCGAGCGCCAGGCGCTCAACGTGGCACGGATGCGACTGCTGGGAGCCACGGTCGTCTCGGTCCAGAGCGGTTCGAGGACGCTCAAAGACGCCATCAATGAGGCGTTCCGGGATTGGGTTACCAATGCCGACAACACCTTCTACTGCTTCGGCACCGCGGCCGGACCCCATCCCTTTCCCGCCATGGTCCGCGATTTCCAGCGCATTATCGGCCTCGAGGCGCGCGCCCAGATTCAGGCGCAGGCGGGCCGGCTGCCCGACGCGGTGGTGGCCTGCATCGGTGGCGGATCGAACGCGATCGGCATCTTCCACCCGTTCATCGACGATCCCGGCGTGCGGCTGATCGGATTCGAGGCGGCCGGCGACGGTGTCGAAACCGGAAGGCACGCCGCAACCTTCAGCGGCGGTTCCCCCGGGGCGTTTCAGGGGTCATTCTCCTACCTGCTGCAGGACGAGGACGGTCAGACCATCGAATCCCATTCCATCTCAGCGGGTCTCGATTACCCGGGAGTGGGCCCAGAACATGCGTGGCTGCGTGAGAGTGGACGCGCCGAGTACCGGCCCATCACCGATTCCGAGGCGATGGAGGCATTCCGCGCCCTGTGCCGCACCGAAGGGATCATCCCCGCCATCGAATCCGCCCACGCGGTGGCCGGGGCCCTGAAGGTGGCGCCCGAATTGGGGACGGCCGCGATCATCGTGGTGAACCTGTCGGGGCGCGGGGACAAGGACGTCGAGACGGCCGCGCAGTGGTTCGGGCTGTTGGGATCCAGCGACCGATGACCGTCAAGCAGAGCGAAGCGAGCCGGCTCGGGCCGGTCTTCGAGGCGTGCCGCGAAGGCGGCCGCGCGGCGTTGATCGGCTATCTGCCCACCGGCTACCCGGATGTGCGGACCTCGGTGGACGGAATGATCGCCCTGGTCGAATCGGGTTGCGACATCGTCGAAGTCGGGGTGCCCTATTCGGATCCCGGAATGGACGGCCCGACCATCGCCAAGGCCACCGAGGCCGCGCTGCACGGGGGAGTGCGCGTGCGCGACACCCTGGCGGCGGTCGAGGCGATCAGCGCCGCCGGTGGCCACGCCGTCGTGATGACCTACTGGAACCCCGTGTTGCGCTACGGAATTGACGCCTTCGCCCGTGACCTGGCATCGGCCGGCGGTTACGGCCTGATCACCCCGGATTTGATTCCCGACGAAGCCGGGCAGTGGCTGGCGGCGTCCGAGGAGCATCGACTGGACCGGATATTTCTGGTGGCGCCCTCCTCGACGCCGCAGCGCTTGGCGATGACGGTCGAGGCGTCCCGCGGATTCGTCTACGCGGCATCGACGATGGGTGTGACGGGAGCGCGCGACGTGGTATCCAATGCCGCGCCCGAGTTGGTGGGCAGAGTCAAGGAGATATCGGACATCCCGGTCGGTGTCGGGCTGGGAGTGCGGTCGCGAGAGCAAGCCGCGCAGATCGGCGGCTACGCCGACGGTGTCATTGTCGGTTCCGCGCTGGTGTCGGCGCTCGGAGACGGGGGTTTGACCGCATTGCGCGCACTCACTGAGGAACTCGCCGCCGGTGTACGCCACAGGGCGGTCGCGTCGTGACGACGTTGCTCGCCTATTTTCCGAGTCCCGCGCAGGGCGTCTGGCACGTTGGGCCGCTGCCCATTCGGGCCTACGCGCTGTTCATCATCGCCGGCATTGTGGCCGCCCTGCTGATCGGCGACCGGCGCTGGGAGGCGCGCGGCGGCGAGCGCGGCGTGATCTACGACATCGCGCTGTGGACGGTGCCGTTCGGGCTGATCGGTGGTCGGCTCTACCATCTGGCCACCGACTGGCGCACCTATTGGGGCCCGGGCGGAGCCGGACTCGGCGCGGCCGTACGGATCTGGGACGGCGGCTTGGGCATCTGGGGCGCGGTGGCGCTCGGCGCCGTGGGCGCTTGGATCGGGTGCCGCCGGCACGGCATTCCGCTGCCGGCCTTCGCCGACGCGATCGCGCCGGGAATCATCCTGGCGCAGGCCATCGGTCGGCTCGGTAACTACTTCAACCAGGAACTCTACGGCCGCGAGACCACACTGCCGTGGGGGCTGGAGATCTTCTATCGCCGGGACCCCTCGGGTTATATCGACCCGCATTCGCTGGACGGGATCTCCACGGGCCAGGTGGCACTGGTCGTGCAGCCGACGTTCCTCTACGAATTGCTCTGGAACCTACTGATTTTCGTCGTTCTGCTCTATGCGGATCGACGATTCACGCTGGGCCACGGCCGGTTGTTCGCGCTGTATGTGGCCGGTTATTGCGTGGGACGCTTCTGTGTGGAGCTGCTGCGCGACGACACCGCCACCCACATCGCCGGCATCCGGATCAATTCGTTCACATCGACTTTCGTGTTCATCGGGGCGGTGGTGTACCTGATGGCGGCGCCCAGGGGCCGCGAAGATCCCGAGAGCCTGCGCGGAAACCAATACGTTGACGAGGAATACGCCGAGCCGGAACTGGAGCCGGCGACCGTGGCGGCGACGGCGGCCGCGGGGGGTGCGGCTGGTGCCGCGGGTGCTGCCGACGACGACGTGCCGACCGAATCTGTGGTGGGGACCGCGGAAGTCGCCGACACGGGCGGCGACGAGGCGGAATCCGACGAGCCGGAGGCCGAGGCGGTAGCCGACGAGGCCGAGGCGGAGGAATCAGAGGCCGAAGAGCTCGAGCTCGACGAGGCGGAATCCGACGAGGCGGAAGCCGAGGAACCGGAAGTCGAAGAGCCGCAAGCCGAAGAGCACGCGGATGAATCGGAGGCCGAGGCGGTAGCCGACGAGGCCGAGGCGGAGGAATCCGAGGCCGAAGAGCTCGAGTTCGACGAGCCGGAAGCCGACGCGGAAGCCGAGGAACCGGAAGTCGAAGAGCCGCAAGCCGAAGAGGCCGACGAGGCGGAAGCCGACGCGGAAGCCGAGGAACCGGAAGCCGAAGAGGCCGACGAGGCGGAAGCTGACGAGGCGGAAGCCGAAGAACCGGAAGCCGAAGCCGACGCAGAGGATTCCGAATCCGAAGAACCGGAAGCCCAAAGCGCAGAACCCGCTACGGAAGAGCCCGTCGCCGAAAAGGTTTCGGATCAACCAGAAGCCCGGCGGCGATGGGGCTCGCGACTGCGGAACCGACTGTCGGGCCGCTGACTACCCGCTCACTACCGGCGCGCCGGATCCAAGCGCCGGGGCGCCGCGAATCTGGCATGCTGGAAGCACTGTGACCAACGCGAGGTCAGCCCTTCCACCCGCGCATGCCGGCTCGCACGGCCTGCGTGCTCCTCTCGGCTATGCCGGGGCGGCGACCGGCCTCGCGCTGGGCGGCGCGCTCGGCTACGTCGCGCTGGCCGACCCGCACAATCCCGCTTCGATCTATCCGCCGTGTCCGTTCAAGTGGCTCACCGGCTGGAATTGCCCGTTTTGCGGCGGGCTGCGCATGACGTATGACGTGGTGCACGGCGACCTGGCGGCCGCCATCCACGACAACGTTTTTGTGCTGGCCGGAATCCCGATGCTGGCCGCGTGGCTGCTGGTTCGCCGCGCACGCGGCGCTTCGCCGCTGCCGCGGACGGCGTTGCTGACCGTCGTGGCCGCGACGGTCGTCTGGACGGTTGCGCGTAACTTGCCCGCCTTCCCGTTGATTCCGAGCGTTCTTGGTGGGTAAGAGCACACTGCGCGGCGCCGTTATGTGCGGGCCGTTGGGGATACACGCGACTATGCTGGGTCGGCGTGAGTAGACGCGGAAAGATCGTCTGCACCCTTGGGCCTGCGACCAATTCGGACGAGTTGATCTTGGCGCTGGTTGAGGCCGGAATGGACGTCGCCCGGTTGAACTTCAGCCACGGCGATTACGCCGATCACAAAGCCGCCTACGAACGGGTCCGGGTCGCCTCCGACGCGACCGGCCGCGCCGTCGGTGTGCTCGCCGACCTGCAGGGCCCCAAGATCAGGCTGGGACGCTTCGCCACCGGCCCCACCTACTGGGCCGACGGTGAGACGGTCCGGATCACCGTCGCGGACTGCGACGGCAGCCACGACCGGGTGTCGACCACGTACAAAAGGCTGGCGGAGGACGCCGCCGTCGGTGACCGGGTTCTGGTCGACGACGGCAAGGTCTGCCTGGTGGTCGACGGCATCGAGGGCGACGACGTCATCTGCACCGTCGTCGAGGGCGGCCCGGTCAGCAACAACAAGGGCATCTCGCTGCCGGGCATGAACGTGTCCGCACCGGCCTTGTCGGAGAAGGACATCGAGGACCTCACCTTCGCGCTGGACCTCGGTGTCGACCTAGTCGCGCTGTCCTTCGTGCGTTCGCCGGCCGACGTCGAGTTGGTGCACGAGGTGATGGACCGGGTCGGCCGGCGGGTTCCGGTGATCGCCAAGCTGGAAAAGCCCGAAGCCGTCGACAATCTGGAAGCCATCGTGCTGGCCTTCGACGCCATCATGGTGGCCCGCGGCGACCTCGGCGTCGAGCTGCCCTTGGAAGAGGTTCCGCTGGTGCAGAAGCGGGCCATCCAGATGGCCCGCGAGAACGCGAAGCCGGTCATCGTGGCCACCCAGATGCTCGATTCCATGATCGAGAACTCACGGCCGACCCGCGCGGAGGCGTCCGACGTCGCCAACGCCGTCCTCGACGGCGCGGATGCGGTGATGCTGTCCGGGGAGACGTCGGTGGGCAAGTATCCGATGGCGGCCGTACGGACCATGTCGCGCATCATCTGCGCGGTCGAGGACAATTCCACGGCCGCCCCGCCGCTGACCCACGTCCCGCGCACCAAACGGGGCGTGATCTCCTATGCGGCCCGCGACATCGGCGAGCGGCTCGACGCCAAGGCCCTGGTCGCCTTCACCCAGTCCGGCGACACGGTCAAGCGGCTCGCGCGCCTGCACACCCCGCTGCCGCTGTTGGCCTTCACCGCCTGGCCCGAGGTGCGCAGCCAGCTGGCCATGACCTGGGGCACCGAGACGTTCATCGTCCCGATGATGACCTCCACCGACGGCATGATCCGCCAGGTCGACAAGTCGCTGCTCGAACTCGGCCGCTACAAGCGCGGCGACCTGGTGGTCATCGTCGCCGGCGCGCCACCTGGCACAGTAGGGTCCACCAACCTGATCCATGTGCACCGGATCGGGGAGGACGACGTTTAACGCCCGGACCGAAGGAGAGGCCGCCATCAGCACCGATTCTGATTTCCAGGAGCTGCTGGCGACACTCGACCTTCACCGTGTCTCCGATGACCTATTCATCGGCTCGCACCCCAGCAAGAACCCGATGCGCACGTTCGGCGGTCAGCTCATGTCGCAATCGTTCGTCGCGGCCAGCCGCAGCCTGATTCGCGACGACCTGCCCCCGGGCGCGCTATCGGTGCACTTCATCAACGGTGGCGACACCGGCAAGGACATCGAATACCGCGTGACCCGGCTGCGCGACGAGCGGCGGTTCGCCAACCGGCGCGTCGACGCGATGCAAGACGGCACGTTGCTGTGCTCGGCGATGATCTCCTTCATGTCCGGCGGCCGAGGCCTCGAGCACGGAATCGATCCACCCCAGGTGGCCGAACCGCACACCCAGCCCACGATCGGCGAACTGCTGCGCGGTTACGAAGACACCGTCCCGCACTTCGTCAACGCCCTGCAGCCCATCGAATGGCGCTACACCAACGACCCCGCCTGGGTGATGCGGTCGAAGGGGGATCGGCTGCCCCACAACCGGGTCTGGGTCAAGGCGCTGGGAGAGGTTCCCGAGGACCCGGTATTGCACACGGCGACAATGGTGTATTCCTCGGACACCACGGTGTTGGACTCGGTCATCACCACGCACGGTCTTTCCTGGGGATTCGACCGCATTTTCGCCGCGTCGGCCAATCATTCCATTTGGTTTCACCGGCAGGTCAACTTCAACAACTGGGTGTTGTACTCGACGTCGTCGCCCGTGGCGGCGGATTCGCGCGGCCTGGGCGCCGGGCATTTCTTCGACCGGTCCGGGCAGCCACTCGCCACCGTGGTGCAAGAGGGCGTGCTGAAGTACTTTCCGTCTTCTCGCCGATAAACCGTTACCCAATAGCCGCAGGATATCCGCCCGAATCTCTCCCGGTAGGGCCTTGATCGGGCGTAACTTTGACCTAGCCGGGTATTCGGTGCAGAGGCGGCGGACACGCCGCCCAGCTGTTGTCAGCGCATCGGGAGGTGAGTGTGAACGGGCCGGTCGTGGACGTCACGGCAAGACCTCGCGCGCGCGAACGCGTTGTCGTTTCGGCCGATTCACTGGCGGCCCGCCTGATCGGTGCCCTGGCCCTGCTCTGCGCGACGTGCTGGCTCATCGAGATACTCGCTCGCCACCACAGCCAACCCAACTGGCAGTTCGCGGATCGGTTGGCCTGGTCGGTGACGGTGCTGATCGCTGTGGCATGGATCGCGCGCGGCGTGTTCCTGGGCCGCCCGGTGACGACGATGCACGCCATCGCGGCCGCGCTTTTCGTGCTGGCGGGGCTGGGCCTGCACGTGTTGTCCTTCGACCTGCTCGGCGACGTCGTGATCGCCAGCTCGGGCATGGTGTTGATGTGGCCGATGACCTCGCACCCGCGGCCCGCCGACCTGCCGCGTGTGTGGGAATTGATCAACGCGACCAGCGATGACGCGTTGGCGCCGTTCACCATGCAGACCGGCAAGAGCTACCACTTCACCGCCGACGGCTCCGCGGCGCTGGCCTACCGGACGCGAATGGGAATCGCCGTGGTCAGCGGCGACCCCATCGGTGACGAGACGCACTTCCCGGAACTGGTGGCCGATTTCGCCGCCACCTGTCATGCCCACGGATGGCGGATCGCGGTGGTGGGGTGTGGCGAGCGGCGGCTCAAACTCTGGAGCGACTCGGCGACATTGGGACAAACGTTGTGGCCCATACCGATTGGGCGCGACGTGGTGGTCGACGTGTCGGGCTTCGACATGGTGGGCCGAAAGTTCCGCAACCTGCGTCAGGCCGTGAAGCGCACCCATAACTGCGGCGTCACAACCGAAATCGTGGCGGAGCAGGGGCTCGACGACGCGCTGCTGACCGAGCTGACCGAGGTGGTGCGGGAATCGTCCAAAGGGGCGCATGCCGACCGCGGATTCCACATGAATCTCGACGGCGTGTTGGAAGGCCGTTTCCCCGGGATACAGCTGATCATCGCCAGGGACGCCGCGGGCAAGGTGCAGGCATTTCACCGATACGCCACGGCCGGCGGCGGTAGCGACATCACCCTCGACGTCCCGTGGCGGCGCCGCGGTGCCCCCAACGGACTCGACGAGCGGCTCAGCGTCGACATGATCATGGCCGGTAAAGACAATGGGGCACAGCGGGTTTCGCTCGCGTTCGCCGCATTCCCCGAGATATTCGACGACAAGAACCGCGGCTGGACCCAGCGCGTCTTGTACCGGCTGACCCACATCCTCGACCCGCTGATCGCGCTGGAGTCGCTGTACCGGTACGTGCGCAAGTGGCACGCGCTCGACACGCGCCGGTACGCGCTGATCTCCCTGACACAGATCGTCCCGCTGCTGTTCGTGCTGTTGTCGCTGGAGTTCATGCCGCGCCGGCGACACCTCTAACCCGCCGCCGGCGGTGGGGGACAGCCCGATTGGCAGCGGCTGTCCAGTTACTAGACAGAACATTCTCACCCACGGTGACTACCGTTGAAGGCATAGACATGGTCGGCTTCCGCATGTGCGTGGTCGCATGATCGACGCACTGTCCGGACGCCCCCCTGGTGAAACTACGGGGAAAGGGAATTGTCATGGGTGACACGTTTCGCGACCCCATCGACCATGCGAGGACGACGAGGCCGCATGCCGGTGAGTCGCTGATCGACGTGATGAGTTGGCCGGGGTACCTGTTCATGCTCGTGGGCGTGATCGCCGTCTTTCGGTGTCTCGTCGCCCTCGGCACGGGTCACGAAGGCCGCAGTGTGATCGGCGCCGTGATAGCGGTCGCGGCGATGACGGTCGGGTTGGTGTGGCTCAAGGTCGAACGCGGGCGGGTCCGCAAGCTCGAGAACCGCTGGTATGAGGAGCACCCGGACGCCTATCGGCAGCGCCCGGCCAGCTGACCGCTCCCCGGGCGGACACGCGGTAGCTCCTGGCGCTCAGGCTTTGTGACCGACGCGCAGTTCGTCGCAGCCGATTCCCTTGGCCAGGTGGTGAGTGGCCACCACCACGGTGCGCTCGGGGGACAGCAGCCGGGAATCCGGGGCCAACAGGTCGCGCAGGACCTGCTCGGCGTCGGTGACGTCGAGGTGCTCGGTGGGCTCGTCGAGCAACACGATCCGCGCGGGCGAGAGGACCGCCCTGGCCAGCAGTAGTCGCCTGCGCTGGCCCGCCGAAAGGGCTTGCGCGCCACCGATCAACACCGTGGCCAAGCCGTCGGGCAGGCCGGCCAGCCACGCGCCTAGCCCGACGGCGCCCAGGGCCGCGGTGAGTTCGTCGTCTCGGCAGTCGCCGCGGGCGACCAGCAGGTTGTCCCGGATCGTGGTGGCGAAAATGTGGGCGTCCTCGGCGAAAAAGCCGATGGCGCACCGCAAGTCGACTTCGTCAAACTGAGTCAAGGCGACGCCGTCGAGCAGCACCTGCCCATCGCGCGGCGGCAGCAACCCGGCGAGCGTCATCAGCAGCGTCGTCTTCCCCGACCCGCTGGCGCCGGTCACGGCCAGCCGCGCGCCCGGGGGCAAGTCCAGCGCGACGCGGATCGAGCCTGCCGCACCGTGACCGGAACGCACGTCGGCGGTCAACCGGCCGGCGCCGACGGGCCTCGGTGCTGCGTTTGTGGTTTCGACCGCCTCACGCGGAGCGTCGGCCGCCAACTCGAGCAATCGGCGCGCGGCGATCCGCGACCGCGTCAGCTGCACGGCCGCCGCCGGCAGCGGCGTCATCGCCTCGAAGGCGGACAACGGCAGCAACATCAGCACGGCCAGTGTGGTGGGCGCGACCGCGTGCGCCAACCCGATGCCGGCCACCACCGCGCCCAGCACGCTGGCCCCGACGGCCGCGGTGGGCATCGCCTCGGCAATGGCGGCCGGTTTGGCGGCGGCGTCCAGGGCATCGCCCCACGCACGTTGCCGGCGTTGCGATTCGGCGATGACGCCGGGTAGCAGGCCGGCGACGCGAAGCTCGGGCGCATGTTCGAGAGCGATCATCGCCGCGGTGTCGCGCTCGGAATGATGGTGCCGTGCGATGTCTTCCTGGGTCGCGGCCGCCCGGCCGGCGAGGCGGGGCGCGACGAAACCGGCGATCAGCAGGCAGACGGCGAGGACGGCGGCGGCCGCCGGCGAGATGGCGGCGACGACCGCGGTGGCCGCGAGCGCCAGCACCCCCGCGACCCCGATCGGCACCAGGGCGCGCACCAACACGTTGGCCAGCTCGTCGACGTCGGCGCCCACCCGGGCCACCAGCTCACCGCTGTGCAGCCGGACGGCGCCCGCCGCGGGTCCGCGCGCCAGCCGTCGATAGACCTGCACCCGGGCGGTGCCGGACGCGCGCAGGGCCGTGTCGTGGGTGACCAGGCGCTCGCAGTAGTGCAGCACGGCCCGCGAGATGGCGAACATGCGGACCGCGACCGCGGCGATCGAGAGGTCGAGCACCGGCGGCATCTGCCAGGCGCGGGTGATCAGCCACGCCGCGATGCCGGCCAGCGCCAGCGCGCTGCCCAGCGACAGCACCCCGAGCGCGATCGCCGCCAGCACCCGCGGCAGCCGGGGCCGCAACAGTGCCGCCGCGGCCAGTAGGGGTTCGGCGCGGCTCGTCGTCGAATCAGACTGGGGCATAGCGCACCCCACGGTCGGCGGTCACCTCGACGACCTGATCACCGATGGCAAGCACCGGCTCTCGGTGCCCGACCACGATCACGGTCGCACCGGCGCGGGCCCGGTCCACGATGGCCCGCAAGACCCGTTGCTCGGTGTGGGCGTCCAGGTGCGCGGTCGGCTCGTCGAGCAACAGCACGGCGGCCGCCGATCCGAGAGCCCGCGCGAGTCCCAGCCGCTGCCGCTGCCCCAGGGACAGCCCGACGCCGCCGCGCCCCAGCACGGTGTCGCCCCCCGCGGGCAGCTCCGCCAACACCGCATCGAATCTGGATACCGCGCAAGCGTTTTCGAGGTCCTCGAGTTCGCCGAGCAGCGCCAGGTTGTCGTCGACGGTGCCGGGCACCAGCACCGGGCGTTGCGGCAGCCAGGACAGCTGTCCCCACCACCGGGCCGGGTCCAGATCGGCGACATCGATCCCCGCGACCGTGACCCGGCCCGACGAGGGCGCGGTGATCCCGGCGATCGCCTGCAGTGTGGTGCTTTTGCCGGCGCCGTTTCGCCCGGTCAGCACGGTCACGGTGCCGGGTTCGATCAGCGCGTTCAGATCGTGCGGCGCCTGCCCGTCGCGGCCGGCGACGGTGAGATGTTCGAGTCGGATCCGCGCACCGCGCGCGGCGACCGTCTGGGTCCCGGCCCTGGACGGGGTCTGCTCGCCGATGAGGGTGAACGCCTCGCCGGCGGCGGTCCTTCCGTCTTGAGCGGCATGGAATTCCACGCCGATACGGCGAAGTGGCCAATACACGTCCGGCGCCAGCAACAGCACCGTCAAGCCCGTGGTCAGCGTCATCTCGCCGAATACCAGGCGAAGGCCGATGCCGACGGCGATCAGCGCCACCCCCAGGGTGGCCAACAATTCGAGCACCAGTGCCGAGAGGAACGCGATCCGCAGCGTCGCCATGGCCGAGCGGCGGTGCGCGGCAGCGAGTTCGGCGATGCGCTGTTCGGGGCCCGCGCCGCGTCCCAGCGCCCGCAGGGTGGGGATGCCGGCGATCAGGTCCAGCAGTCGGGCCTGCAGGGTGGTCATGGCGGCCAACGCCGCCGCCGACCGGTCCCGGGTCGCCAGCCCGATCAGCACCATGAAGATGGGTATCAGCGGCAGCGTGATCGCCACGATCGCCGTCGATTTCACGTCGTAGGCCGCGATGACGGCGACGGTGGCCGGCGTCAGGATCGCGGCGAGCAGCAGCGTCGGCAGGTATCCGGTGAGGTAGGGACGCAGGCCGTCCAGGCCGCGGGTGACCACCACGGCGGCGGCGTCGCGTTGCGCCGCGAGTGCGCCGGGCTGCCTGGCGGTCACCGCATCGAGCACCTGGCCGGACAGGTCGGCGATGACGGCGCTGGCTCCCCGCTGCCCCAGCCGGGCCTGAAACCAATGCGTCACCGCGCGAATTGCCCACAGCGCCAACAGGATTGACAGCGGCCCCCACCAGGCGTGAAGGCCGCGCGCGGGGGGATCGTCGACGACGCGTGCGACGATGCGCGCCAACACGATCGCCGAGCCGATCGCGCAGGCGGAGATCAGCACCCCACAGCCCACCGCGGCGAGCAGGTAGCGGCGCAGCGCCGTCGATGCCCGCCACAGTCTCGGGTCTAGCGGCGCCCGGCTCGCGCGGTCGTTACCGCTCAGGACGGGCGCCTTGCCAGACCGATGGGCGCCGGTATCCGCTCGGCCGAGATCCGTTGCCGGAAAACCCAGTACGTCCACGCTTGGTACACCACCGTCAGCGGCGCCATGAACGCCGTCACCCACGTCATGACCTTGAGCGTGTAGTGGGTCGAAGAGGCGTTGTAGATGGTGAGGCTCCACTGCTTGTTCAGTGTCGAGGGCACCAGGTTCGGATACAGCGAGCCGAACAGCAGGATCACCACGGCCGCGACCACCAGCGCGATGCAGGTGAACGCCCAGCCGTCGGAGGCGCGCCGCCACACCAGCAGCACCGCGGCCAGTTGCGCGACCACGGCGACGGCCAGCACCAGCCAGGTCCAGTCCTTGCCGTACGCCAGCTGCGTCCAAAGCCCAAAGCCCGCAACCAGTCCGGTCACCGGCAGCGAGAGCCACACCCCGAACCGGTACGCGTCCTCACGGATCGCGCCGGACGTCTTCAGCGCGACGAACACCGCGCCGTACAGCAGGAACAGACCGGCCGTCGCGAGGCCGCCCAACACCGTATAGGCGTTCAGCACGTCGCCGATCGACAGGTGAATGTGGCCCGCGGCGTCCACCGGGAGCCCGCGGACCAACACGGCGAACGCGACACCCCACAGGACGGCCGGCAGCCACGAGCCGGCGGCGATGCCGAAATCGGCCCAGCCGCGCCACTTTGTGTCGTCGATCTTGCCGCGCCACTCGATCGCCACGGCACGCACGATCATGCCAAACAGGATCGCCAGCAGCGGCAGATACAGCGTGGAGAACACGGTGGCGTACCAACCGGGAAAGGCGGCGAACATGGCCGCGCCACCGACGATCAGCCACACTTCGTTGCCGTCCCACACGGGCCCGATCGTGTTGAGTGCCGTGCGGCGCAACGGTTCGGCTTCGCCGATGCCGACGCGCGCGAACGGCTCCATCAACATGCCCACGCCGAAGTCGAAGCCCTCGAGGATGAAGAACCCCAGGAACAGCATCCCGATGATGCCGAACCACACTTCTTGCAGTCCCACTGCGATCAGCTCCTTTCGGCGTCGATAAGCCCCGGCACGCCTTTAGTAGGCGAACGACAGGGGCGCCACCTCGTCAGCGCTGGGCGCGTGCGGGGGAGCGGGTTCCGCGTCGTGTTCCAGTGGCCCTTCGACGGTGTAGCGCTTGAGCAGGAAGAACCAGAGGACCGCCAGCACCGCGTAGACGAGGGTGAAGGTCACCAGCGAGGTGATGACCATGCCGGGCACGTGGTTCGACACACCTTCGCGGACGGTCATCCGGACCAATGGGTCACCCGTCGGGTTCGGGGCCACCACCCATGGCTGGCGACCCATCTCGGTGAACACCCATCCCGAGATGTTGGCCAGGAACGGCGTGGGAATGGTGAGCAGTGCGAACCAGGAAACCCAGCGGCCCTTGGGGGTTCGCCCGGCCCGGGTCAGCCACAGCACCGCCAGGGAGAACGCCACGGGGAACACCAGGAATCCGATCATCAATCGGAAGGACCAGTAAGTGACGAACAGATTCGGCCGGTAGTCGTCGGGTCCGAAGCGGTGCTGGTACTGCTGCTGCAGCTCGTTCACCCCCTGCAGCGTCACGCCGCTGAGCTTGCCTTCGGCCAAAAACGGCAGCACGTAATGCACCTTGATCACTTCCGTGACGCTGCCGCAGTTGTTGTGGGTGCCGATGGTCAGCACCGAGAAGTCGGGGTCGGTTTGTGTGTGGCACAACGCCTCCGCCGACGCCATCTTCATCGGCTGCTGGACGAACATCAGCTTGCCCTGGCGATCGCCGGTGAAGAACAGGCCGGCCGCGGCGAGCAGTACCACCCCACACCCCAGCATTGCCGCGGGGCGAAACATGGTGCGGGCCTCGGTTTCCGCGGCCTCGGTGGTGGATCCCGTCGTGCGGGAGCGCACCATCCACCATGTGCTGACGGCGGCGACGAAGGTGCCGGCGGTCAGCAGCGCTCCGGCCACGGTGTGCGAAAACGCCGCTTGCGCAGTGTTGTTGGATAGCAGGGCGAAAATGCTGTCCAGCTCGGCGCGCCGCGTCTTGGGGTTGTAGTGCGCGCCGACCGGGTGTTGCATGAACGAGTTCGCCGCGATGATGAAGAACGCCGAGGCGTTGACACCGATCGCGACGATCCAGATGCAGGCCAGGTGGAGCAGCTTCGGCAACCGGCTCCAGCCGAAGATCCACAGGCCGATGAACGTGGATTCGAAGAAGAAGGCGAACAGCCCTTCCATCGCCAGCGGCGCACCGAAGATGTCGCCGACGAACCGCGAGTACTCGCTCCAGTTCATCCCGAACTGAAATTCCTGGACGATGCCGGTCGCCACACCGATGGCGAAGTTGATCAAAAACAGCTTGCCGAAGAACTTGGTCAGTCGGTACCACGCGGTGTTGCCGGTGGCCACCCACACCGTTTGCATGATGGCGATCAGCGGGGCTAAACCGATCGTGAGCGGCACAAAGATGAAGTGGTAGACGGTAACAATACCGAACTGCCACCGCGAAATATCGACGACATTCATCTGTCATCTCCCGACTGCGGAGGCCCGATCAACGGCTACGACAGAGTGTAGTAGATAGGTCGGCGCCTGCGCCACCGGCGCCCGCGTCAGCCGCCGAGGGTGTTGGACGCCTTGCGGATGCCGAAGGACGAAATGACCTCGAAGATCCCGATGACGACGAACCACGCGCCGACCACGATCGCCAGGGTGACAATCGATTCGAACGGTGACGCCACGACCACGATGCCAGCGAGCAGGCTGAGCACGCCGAGGAAGATGTTCCAGCCCCGGCCGGGCAGGTGCGGGTCGCTGACGGCCGAAATCGTCGTGGCGACACCGCGGAAGATGAACCCGATGCCAATC
Source organism: Mycobacterium sp. NTMscope_MAC_12 (assembly GCF_976985675.1). NCBI lineage: Bacteria > Bacillati > Actinomycetota > Actinomycetes > Mycobacteriales > Mycobacteriaceae > Mycobacterium > Mycobacterium sp. NTMscope_MAC_12. Next base: position 3,020,579 of record NZ_CDRJYY010000001.1, on the reverse strand, counting down.
CAGATGGCCAACAGCAGAATTGCGTATCCCTGACCGAAGTGGCGGAACGCGAGCAGCGCCAGGATCAGCGACGCGGCCCCGCTGATGAACAACAGGACCCGGCTCCCCGCCGAGACGTGCAGCGAGAACGCGAAGATGACCTGCGCGATACCGGTGATGAGCAGATACACGCCGAAGGCGACGGCGGCGACCAGGATGGAAATTCCCGGCCACGCCAGCACCAGGACACCGAGGACGATCGACAGAATTCCCGACAGCAGAGCGGATTTCCACAAATGCGGCAACAAGCTTGGAACGGGGTGGGTTCCAGGAGAGTCAGGGGAGATAGTCATGGCCGCAGTCTGGCACAAACGCGGGCCGTGGTACAGGGACCGTACAGGGACTTTGATCAGACGTGGGCGGTGTGCGATCGCCCGGTGCGCAGGTCGGTCGGCTCTTCGGCTGCCTTGCGCCCGATGAGATACCAGGTGCGCATAACGCCCTTGCCCTTGACTTCGATGCGGCCCCGCTCCTGCAGGACGAACTCGTTTTTGAGCCTTTCGTACATCGCCTCGGGCACCTGGATGCGTCCGACCGAATCGGTGGACTCCATCCGCGACGCGACATTGACCGCGTCGCCCCACACGTCGTAAAAGAATCGGCGCGAGCCCACGACGCCCGCGACCACGGGTCCGCAGGCCATGCCCATCCGCAGCGCGACCGCGCCGCCGTGCGGATCCTTCAGTGCGGCAGCGACATTGGCCATGTCGAGTGCGAAATCGGCAAGGGCGAAGGCGTGATCCGGCCGGGCCCGCGGGACCCCGCTGACCACCATGTAGGAATCGCCGCTGACTTTGATCTTCTCGAGGCCGTGTTTGTCGACCAGTTCGTCGAAGGCGCCGTACAGCCGGTTCAAAAACCGCACCAGGTCGGCCGGGGTGGTGGTGCTGGCGCGTTCGGTGAACCCGACGATGTCGGCGAACAGAACGGAGACCTCGTCGTACTTGTCGGCGATGACGCTGCGCGACGAGCTCTTCAGCCGCTCGGCGATGCTGCCCGGCAACATGTTGGCCAGCAGCGCTTCCGAGCGCTCGTACTCGGCCTCCATCACCGCCTCGGCGCGCTGGGTGTCGCGCAGGGCGAACCACACCGCCACGAACACCATCACGCAGGCCGAGACGATGGTGACGACGAAGGTCATGGACTGCGCCCACGCCGGCTGTAATCCGGTGTCGCGGGGGACCAGGAACTCCAGCGCGATCACCAGCCCGGCCCCGACCGCCGTGAGGCCGGCCGCCAGCACGGTGTGTTCGATGCCCAGCAACAGCACCACCAGGCACGCGCCCACCAAGAAGAAAAACTGCGAGCCCGTCCCCGTGCCGGCGTCCCAGCAGCTGACGAAGACGGTGATGTAGGCGGCGCCGATGAAGGTCAGCGGCGCGACGAGGGCACCGAAGCGGTGCAGCCATGGCACCGCGGCGAAGATCATCGCGGCGAGGGCGTTGATCGAGATGATCTGCCAGGTCCAGACTCCGGTGATCAACTGCAAAGCGACGAAGTCGACGCAGACCAGCACGGCCAGCCACGCGGCGATCGCGAGCACCCGGTATTGGCGCGCGGCGCTGTCGGCGTAGTGCTGGTTGCGGGCGCGCGGCTGGGCCCGCGCCGCGGCTACACAGTCCGGGCGCTTCGACAAGCCGTCTGGCCATCGCGGTGGGCCACCACAATCCTTGGCCGCCACGCAGCAAGCCTAACCGCTGAGCAGGGTATTTGTCGGCTGTCTAATGAATATCACCGTTTTCGCCCCCGTAAGTTTCCGGATCTGATAACCATCTTGTTATCGGGTTTTTGTCGGGTTTACGAGTCATTTGGTTCGGTTATTCAACACGTGTTGGACGCTCTGTGTGACGCGTGTTCGCCTCGACTAAGGGGTGCCTGATGGCGGTTCTCAGAAGAATCGTTCTTGCGTCGATCATTGCCCTTGCCGCCGCGCTCATGGATGGCTGCAGTATGGCCTGTAGTGATCCGAGTTGGCTGCTACGGGTGGCCGGCGATTCCATCGGCAATTACACCGCGGGGCCGGAGGTTTCGGCTTCGGGCCAGGTGTGCGTCACGCGGTCATTCGGCGACTGAGCCGTTCGCGCTCGCGCGGCGTCCCGGGCGATCAGCCGGGTGGCGTCGCCACGCGTGTCGAATCCCGCCGACGAAGCGCCAATTTATGAATTCAAGTGATCTTTTAAGCGGCATATTGCGGCTGCGACACAAAAGGTCATAAACTCGCGCGGTTTATAAAAACGGGATAATCCATACCTTTGGAAGGTATTACGGTCGAATTGAAAACCGTGAACCGGTTTCGTCCGGCGGACGCGCCACTGCAGTACCGGAATGCCGGGCGGCGCCGATGATGCTGCCGACCGCGCTGCTGGTGCCCTCGGTGAGATTCGAACTCACACTGGACGGGTTTTGAATCCGTTTCCTCTGCCAGTTGGGATACGAGGGCTTGCCGGCCTCTTACCTTAGAGGCAGCCTCCCACCATAGAGGATTTGGTGTCCTCAGCTGTCACACCGCCCCCGCGCACGCTGGTCTGAGGCGTTCGCGACACAATGTCCGTCATGACAGGCCCCACGACCGACACCGACGCCGCTGTGCCGCGCCGGGTCCTGATCGCTGAAGACGAAGCGCTCATCCGACTGGATCTCGCGGAGATGCTCCGAGAGGAGGGTTACGAGATCGTCGGGGAGGCCGGCGACGGCCAGGAGGCCGTCGAGTTGGCCGAGCGCCATCAGCCGGACCTGGTGATCATGGACGTGAAGATGCCGCGCCGCGACGGCATCGACGCTGCCTCGGAGATAGCCAGCAAGCGCATCGCCCCGATCGTCGTGTTGACCGCGTTCAGTCAGCGCGACTTGGTCGAGCGTGCCCGGGACGCCGGGGCGATGGCCTACCTGGTGAAGCCGTTCACCATCAGCGACCTGATCCCGGCCATCGAATTGGCCGTCAGCCGGTTCGGCGAGATCGCGGAGCTGGAGCGCGAGGTGGCGACGCTGTCCGATCGGCTGGAGACCCGCAAGCTGGTGGAACGCGCCAAGGGTCTGCTGCAGACCGAGCAGGGCATGACTGAGCCCGAGGCGTTCAAGTGGATTCAGCGGGCCGCCATGGACCGGCGGACGACGATGAAGCGGGTCGCCGAAGTGGTCCTGGAGACCCTGGATCCGCCCAAGGACGCCTAACTTCGGCGGCCGAGTGTGAGCTCACGGAGTCGAGTGTGAGCTCAGGGATTCGAGTGTGAAGCCACGGCCTTGACCGGGAACCCACGGCGACGACACGCCGAGCGCGGGCGCCGTGGCCGCACACCGAAAGCCGTGGCTTCACAGCCGAAGCCGCCGTAATCCCTAGCGGGCGACGATCACCGACGAACCGTGCCCGAACAGCCCCTGGTTGGCGGTGATCCCGACGGTGGCGTTTTCCACCTGTCGACCGGTGGCCTGGCCGCGCAGTTGCCACGTCAGCTCGCAGACCTGAGCGATCGCCTGCGCGGGGATGGCCTCGCCGAAGCACGCCAGCCCGCCGGACGCGTTGACGGGAACCCGGCCACCGATGGTGGTGGCGCCGCTGCGCAGCAGCGCCTCGGCTTCGCCCTTGGGGCACAGGCCCAGGTGTTCGTACCAGTCGAGCTCCAGCGCGGTGGACAGGTCATAGACCTCGGCCAGGCTCACGTCCTCGGGCCCGATGCCCGCCTCGGCGTAGGCCGCGTCGAGGATATGGTCCTTGAACGCCCGATCGGGTGCGGGCACCGCGGCGGTGGAATCCGTTGCGATGTCCGGCAATTCGGGCAGGTGCTGCGGATAGTTCGGGGTGACCGTGCTGACCGCCCGCACCGACGGCACGCCGGCCAGCGAGCCGAGGTGTTCGCGGGCGAACTTCGCGCTGGCCACGATCAGCGCGGCCGCGCCGTCGGAGGTGGCGCAGATGTCCAGCAGCCGCAACGGGTCGGCCACCACCGCGCTGGCCAGCACGTCCTCGACCGACACCTCCTTGCGGTACCGGGCGTTCGGGTTCTGCAGGCCATGCCGCGAGTTCTTGACCTTGACCTGGGCGAAATCCTCGAGCGTGGCGCCGTAGAGGTCCATCCGCCGCCGCGCCAGCAGCGCGAAGTACACCGGGTTGGTGGCGCCGATCAGGTGGAACCGCTGCCAGTCGGGGTCGTTTTTGCGCTCACCGCCGACCGGGGCGAAAAAGCCCTTCGGCGTGGTGTCGGCGCCGATGACGAGGGCAACGTCGCAAAAGCCGGCCAGGATCTGGGCCCGGGCGCTCTGCAGCGCCTGCGAGCCGCTGGCGCACGCGGCATAGCTCGAGCTGACCGGCACGCCGTTCCACCCGAGCTTCTGCGCGAACGTCGCACCCGCGACGAACCCGGGGTAGCCGTTGCGGATGGTGTCCGCGCCCGCCACCAACTGGATCTGACGCCAGTCCAGGCCCGCTTCGTTCAGCGCGGCCCGGGCCGCGGCCACCCCGTATTCGGTGAAGTCGTTGCCCCACTTGCCCCAGGGATGCATCCCGGCGCCCAAGATGTACAGCGGTTCTGGAGCGCTCATCGTCACGCCACCTTCCACGCGTGCACGATGCGCTGCACGCCGTCGTCGTCGGTGTAGAGCGGCATGGTGGTCAGTTCCATCTCCATGCCGACCTTCAAGTCGGCGGCCAGCGTGCCCTCGACGACCTTGCCCAGCACGATCAGGCCCTCCTTCGCCAGCTCCACGGCGGCGACGGCGAACGGCTCAAACGGGTCCGGCGACGGGTAGGGCGGCGGCGGCGCGTACCGATTCTCGGTGTAGCTCCACAGCTTTCCCCGCGTCGACAGCGCGACCGATTCCAGCGCGTCGCCGGTGCAACCCGGATTGGGGCAGTTGTTCTCCCGCGGCGGGAAGACGTAGGTGCCGCACTCGGGGCACTTGCTGCCGATCAGATGCGGGACACCGGCTTCTTCGCTAGTCGAGTCGGTGGCGAACCATCCATCCACCGCCGGTTCTTGTCGGATGACTTCTGGCACCGGGCCAGCGTACCCAGCCCACGCATAAAACTGAAACGTGTTGCAGTTCTGCGGGCGGCACGGTCGGGACGCGTAACTCGTCGCACCGGGTGCCTAAAGTGAAAGCCGTGCCCGCCACGAAAACCGCTACGAAGGCCAGCGAGGAACAAACCAGGCCGACGCTCATGCTGCTGGACGGCAATTCCCTGGCGTTTCGGGCGTTCTATGCGCTGCCCGCCGAGAACTTCAAGACCCGCGGCGGGCTGACCACCAACGCGGTCTACGGCTTCACCGCCATGCTGATCAACCTGCTGCGCGACGAAGCCCCCACCCACATCGCCGCGGCCTTCGACGTGTCGCGGCAGACCTTCCGCTCCGAGCGCTACCCGGAGTACAAGGCCAATCGGTCGGCGACGCCCGACGAGTTCCATGGCCAGATCGACATCACCAAGGAGGTCCTGGCGGCCCTGGGCATCACGGTGCTCGCCGAGCCGGGATTCGAGGCCGACGACCTGATCGCCACGCTGGCCACCCAGGCCGAAAACGAGGGCTATCGCGTGCTGGTGGTCACCGGCGACCGCGATTCCCTGCAGCTGGTCAGCGAGAACGTGACGGTGCTCTATCCCCGCAAGGGGGTCAGCGAATTGACCCGCTTCACCCCGGATGCCGTGGTCGAAAAGTACGGGCTGACGCCCACCCAGTACCCCGACTTCGCCGCGCTGCGCGGCGACCCCAGCGACAACCTGCCCGGCGTCCCCGGCGTGGGGGAGAAGACCGCCTCCAAATGGATCGGCGAGTACGGGTCGCTGCAGGCGCTGGTCGACAACGTCGATTCGGTGCGCGGCAAGGTGGGCGACGCGCTGCGCGAACATCTGGCCAGTGTGATCCGCAATCGCGAGCTCACCGATCTGGTCAAAGACGTGCCGCTGGCCCAGACGCCCGACACGCTGCGGCTGCAACCGTGGGACCGCGACCAGATCCACCGGCTCTTCGACGACCTGGAGTTCCGGGTGCTGCGGGACCGGCTGTTCGAAACCCTGGCCGCGGTGGAGCCCGAGGTCGACGAGGGCTTCGACGTGCGTGGCGGCGCGCTGGAAGCGGGTGAGCTGGCGGTGTGGTTGGCCGAGCACAGCTCGGGGAAGCGCTTCGGGCTGGCCGTCGTCGGCACCCACCTGGCGTACGACGCCGACGCTACCGCGCTGGCCATCGTGTCCGCCGACGGCGAGGGCCGCTACATCGACACCGCGACGCTGGACCCCGAAGACGAAGCGGCGCTGGCGTCCTGGCTGGCCGACCCCGGCCCGCCCAAGGCGCTGCACGAAGCCAAGCTGGCGATGCACGACCTGGCCGGGCGGGGCTGGGCACTGGCCGGCGTCACCTCCGACACCGCGCTGGCGGCCTATCTGGTGCGCCCCGGGCAGCGCAGCTTTTCCCTCGACGACCTGTCGCTGCGCTATCTACGGCGCGAGTTGCGGGCCGAAAACCCCGAACAGCAACAGCTTTCGCTACTGGATGACACCGACGGCACCGACGACCAGGCGGTGCAGACGCTGCTTTTGCGTGCCGTGGCGGTGCTGGATCTGGCCGACGCGCTCGACGAGGAGCTGGCCCGCATCAACTCCACCTCGTTGCTCAGCGGCATGGAGCTGCCGGTGCAGCGGGTGCTGGCGGGGATGGAAAACGCCGGCATCGCAGTCGATTTGGAGCTGCTGACCGAGCTGCAGAGCGATTTCGCCCGCCTGATCCGCGACGCGGCCGAAGCGGCGTACGCGGTGATCGGCAAGCAGATCAACCTGGGCTCGCCAAAACAGTTGCAGGCGGTGCTCTTCGACGAGCTGGAGATGCCGAAGACCAAGCGCACCAAGACCGGCTACACCACCGATGCGGACGCGCTGCAATCGCTGTTCGACAAGACCGGTCACCCGTTCCTGCAGCACCTGCTGGCCCACCGCGACGCCACCAGGCTCAAGGTCACCGTCGACGGGCTGCTGAATTCCGTGGCCTCCGACGGGCGCATCCACACCACGTTCAATCAGACCATCGCCGCGACGGGCAGGTTGTCGTCGACCGAGCCGAACCTGCAGAACATCCCGATCCGCACCGAGGCCGGCCGGCGGATCCGCGACGCGTTCGTGGTCGGCGACGGCTACAGCGAGCTGATGACCGCCGACTACAGCCAGATCGAGATGCGGATCATGGCCCACCTGTCCAAGGACGCGGGGCTCATCGAGGCCTTCAACACCGGGGAGGACCTGCACTCGTTCGTCGCCTCACGCGCCTTCGGCGTGCCGATCGAGGAGGTCACCGCCGAACTGCGCCGCCGGGTCAAGGCCATGTCCTACGGGCTGGCCTACGGACTGAGCGCCTACGGGCTGTCCGCCCAGCTCAAGATCTCGACCGAAGAGGCCAAAGACCAGATGGAGCAGTACTTCGCCCGGTTCGGCGGGGTCCGCGACTACCTGATGGACGTCGTGGAACAGGCCCGCAAGGACGGCTACACCTCGACGGTGTTCGGCCGCCGCCGCTATCTGCCCGAACTCGACAGCAGTAACCGCCAGGTGCGCGAGGCCGCCGAGCGGGCCGCGCTCAACGCGCCCATCCAGGGCAGCGCGGCCGACATCATCAAGGTGGCGATGATCGAGACCGATAAGGCGATCAAGGACGCCGGTCTGTCCTCCCGGATCCTGCTGCAGGTGCACGACGAGCTGTTGTTCGAGGTCGCGCCGGGGGAACGAGAGCAGCTCGAAGCCCTGGCGCGCGACAAGATGGGCGGCGCCTACCCGCTGGACGTCCCACTCGAGGTTTCGGTCGGCTACGGGCGCAGCTGGGACGCTGCGGCGCACTGACAGGCCACCGTCCATGCCCGCGGCAAAGCGCAGTCGAGGTCGCCCGGCGGGCTCGCGGGTGGATCCCGGCGAGCGGCGCTCGGAGCTCCTCGACGCCGCCGAGCGCGTGATCCGCGCCAAGGGTCCGTCCGCCGGACTGGTCGACATCGCGGGCGAGGCCGGTTTCGTCCGGTCGGCGGTCTATGCCGTGTACCCCGGCCGTGACGCGCTGCTGGCCGAGCTGAGCAAACGCACCTCGCAGCGGCTGCTCGCCGAAATCACCACTCGCGCAGCCGGTTCCACCGACCTTCGGGAGCGGATGGCGTTGTTTTTCGACGTGATCAGCGCGTGGATGCAAGCCGAGCCGAACCTTTACCGGGCCCTGACCGGCGACCCGTCGACCAGTGTCTTCGAGCAGCTGGCCGGCGCGGTCGAATGGATGCTGGCGTCGTCGTCCGGCTCCGAGGATGCGCGCATGGCGGCTGCGCCCTGGTCGCGGGCCATCGTCGGGTCGGCGGTTGCGGCCGCGGAATGGTGGTGCCGGACGGGCACCATGGCGCGGGAGGCGCTCGTCGAACACCTCACCGCACTGTGCTGGGACGGCGGGGCGGCCCTGCCGTTCAACGCGGATGACATCAAGACCATTGACAACGCCCAATCATAATAGACAGACTGTCTTTTATGGTTCTGGCAGAGGTTCAAGCTCCTTCGCGCTACTGGGAAAACATCGTCGGCGAAACCGATGTCGACGTCACCGAAATCACCGGAACGATCCCCGACGGCCTGGTCGGCACCCTGTACCGGAACGGCTCGGGCCGCTGGACCCTCGGATCGGAGCAGGTCGAGAGCATTTTCGATGCCGACGGGATGGTCAGCGCGTTCGTGCTCGACGGATCGGGGGTGCGTTTCCGCAACCGCTTCGTCCGCACCAAGAACTACCTGAAGTCGACGGCTGCCGGACGCCTGGTGGACCGCGGCTTCGCCTACCAGCGCGACGGCGGCACGTTGGCGAACGCGCTGCGGCTTCCCGCCAACACCGCCAACACCAGCGTCATGGTCAACCGCAACCAGCTGCTGGCGCTTTGGGAGGGCGGACCGCCGCACGAGCTCGATCTCGACACCCTGGACACCATCGGGCCGTCAAACCTCGGCGGGACGCTCAAGGGTGCGGTCCGGGCCTATTCGGCGCACTACACCTACGACCCGGCCACCAACACCAAAATCAACTTCGGGTTCGACCCGTACTTTCCGCGGATCGACCTGCGCCACGTGCTGCGCGGGGCCGGCGGTCGCGAGCGGTGGCGCCGGCTGCGGGAGTTGGCGGGCGAGGCGGTGCCGCGGATGCGCCTGCGGCTCTACGAGACCGGCGCCAACGGCGTGACCCGCTACCTGCGCGCGGTGCCGCTGCCCGGGATGGGCGTGGTGCACGACATGGCGTTGACCCGGCGCTACGCGATCTTCGTGGTGTCGCCGCTGCGCATCAACCCGTGGGCGCTGGCCGGCCACCAATCCTATTGGGATTCCATACGTTTCAAGCCGCACGCGCCGTCGTACTTCGTTCTCGCGCCGCGCGACGGGGGCCGGGTGCGGGTGGCCGAGACCGATCCGTTCTATCACTGGCATTTCACCAACGCTTATGACGACGGCGACGACGTCGTCGTCGAGCTGCCACGGTTCGTGCCCCAGACGTATGCCGGCATGAAGAAATACACCGCACACATCCGGTCGGACATCGCCCAGCTCGACGACTACGGGGCCATCGACGACGCCGTGGTGCTGACGCGGTTCCGGATCGCGCCGTCGGGGCGGGTGTCCGGCGAACCGTTGGCCGATTTCGGGTGCGAATTCCCCCAGATCGACCAGCGGCGTTCCACGACCCGGCACGACGTGTCCTACGTGACCGTCCAGGACCCCGCGAAGTTCGAGGGCCAGGGGATCGCGCGCATCGATCACCGCACCGGCGCGGTTCAGACCTATTGCCCGCCCGGGGACGTGTTGGTGGAGCCGACGTTTGTGCCGCGCCCCGGTGGAACGGCCGAGGACGACGGCTGGCTGCTCACCGTCGGATACCACGAATCGCAGCATCGCAGCAGGTTAATGGTGGTCGACGCGGCCCGCGTGGCGGACGGTCCGATCGCGGAGGCGTGGCTGCCGTTCCACGTGCCGATGAGCTACCACGGCGCCTTCACCAGCCGGGTGGCCCACCGAACCGGGTGAAGCGCCGGGACTGGGTTTGGCCAGCGTGTGCACAGTCGAGTAGCCTCGATGGGTAAATCCCAATTGTCCCTACGACCAAACCTGTCCGGAGCACCCCAACAATATGCCGAGTCCCGCCGTCACCTCGCCGCAAGTAGCCGTCAACGACATTGGCTCCAGCGAGGACTTTCTCGCCGCAATAGACAAAACGATCAAGTACTTCAACGATGGCGACATCGTCGAAGGCACGATCGTCAAAGTGGACCGGGACGAGGTGCTCCTCGACATCGGCTACAAGACCGAAGGGGTCATCCCCGCCCGCGAGCTCTCGATCAAGCACGACGTCGACCCCAACGAGGTCGTTTCCGTGGGAGACGAGGTTGAAGCGCTGGTCCTCACCAAGGAGGACAAAGAGGGCCGCCTGATCCTGTCCAAGAAGCGCGCGCAGTACGAGCGCGCCTGGGGCACCATCGAGGCGCTCAAGGAGAAGGACGAGGCCGTCAAGGGCACCGTTATCGAGGTGGTCAAGGGTGGCCTGATCCTCGACATCGGGCTGCGCGGCTTCCTGCCCGCCTCGCTGGTCGAGATGCGCCGCGTGCGCGATCTGCAGCCGTACATCGGCAAGGAGATCGAGGCCAAGATCATCGAGCTGGACAAGAACCGCAACAACGTGGTGCTGTCGCGTCGGGCGTGGCTGGAGCAGACGCAGTCCGAGGTGCGCAGCGAGTTCCTCAACCAGCTGCAGAAGGGCGCCATCCGCAAGGGTGTCGTCTCCTCCATCGTCAACTTCGGCGCGTTCGTCGACCTCGGCGGTGTGGACGGTCTGGTGCACGTCTCCGAGCTGAGTTGGAAGCACATCGACCACCCGTCCGAGGTGGTCCAGGTCGGCGACGAGGTCACCGTCGAGGTGCTCGACGTCGACATGGACCGCGAGCGGGTTTCGTTGTCGCTCAAGGCGACCCAGGAAGACCCGTGGCGTCACTTCGCCCGCACCCACGCCATCGGCCAGATCGTGCCCGGCAAGGTCACCAAGCTGGTTCCGTTCGGCGCGTTCGTCCGCGTCGAGGAGGGCATCGAAGGCCTGGTGCACATCTCCGAGCTGGCCGAGCGCCACGTCGAGGTCCCCGACCAGGTGGTTGCCGTCGGCGACGACGCGATGGTCAAGGTCATCGACATCGACCTGGAGCGGCGCCGGATCTCGCTGTCGCTCAAGCAGGCCAACGAGGACTACACCGACGAGTTCGACCCGGCGAAGTACGGCATGGCCGACAGCTACGACGAGCAGGGCAACTACATCTTCCCCGAGGGCTTCGACTCCGAAACCAACGAATGGCTCGAGGGATTCGACAAGCAGCGCACCGAGTGGGAGGCCCGCTACGCCGAGGCCGAGCGCCGGCACAAGATGCACACCGCGCAGATGGAGAAGTTCGCCGCGGCCGAGGCGGCCGGGCACGCCGGCGGCGAGCAGTCGCCGGGCAACGGTGCGCCCCCGGAGAAGGCGGGCGGATCGCTGGCCAGCGATGCCCAATTGGCCGCGCTGCGGGAGAAACTCGCCGGCAACGCGTGACCCCTTCCTGAGGACGCCATGCTGCGTATCGGGTTGACCGGCGGCATCGGCGCCGGCAAGTCGGCGCTGTCGTCCACGTTCGAACGGTGCGGCGCCGTCATCGTCGACGGCGACGTCATCGCACGTGAGGTGGTCCAGCCGGGCACCGAAGGGCTGGCGGCGCTCGTCGAAGCGTTCGGTGACGACATCCTGCTGCCGGACGGAGCGCTCGATCGTCCGGCGTTGGCCGCCAAGGCTTTTCGTGACGACGAGGCGCGCCAGACGCTGAATGGGATCGTCCACCCCCTGGTGGGGATGCGCCGCGCGGAGATCATCGCGTCGGTGGCCGAGGATTCGGTTGTCGTCGAGGACATTCCGCTGCTCGTCGAGTCCGGGATGGCGCCGCTGTTCCCGCTCGTGGTCATCGTGTACGCAGACGTCGAGCTGCGGCTGCGGCGGCTGGTCGAGCAACGCGGCATGGCCGAAGACGATGCCCGCGCCAGGATCGCCGCGCAGGCCGGCGACGACCAGCGCCGCGCTGTGGCCGACATCTGGTTGGACAACTCCGGCAGCCCGGAAGACTTGGCGCGCCGGGCGCAGGAGGTGTGGGACAACCGCATCGTGCCGTTCGCCCACAACCTGAGCACGCGCCAGATCGCCCGGGCGCCGGCCCGTTTGGTGCCGCCCGACCCGACCTGGCCGGATCAGGCGCAACGAATCCTCAACCGCCTCAAGACGACCTGCGGGCACCGGGCGCTGCGCGTCGACCACATCGGTTCGACGGCCGTGCCGGATTTTCCGGCCAAGGACGTCATCGACATCCAGATCACGGTCGAATCATTGGATGTCGCCGACGAACTCGTCGAACCGTTGCTATCTGCCGGTTACCCGCGCGTCGGGGACATCGGCGAGGATGTTCCCAAGGACACCGCCCGCAGCACCGACCTGAGGTACGACCACAGTGATGCTCCAGGGCTGTGGCACAAGCGCTTTCACAAATCAGCCGACCCGGGCCGGATTACCAACGTGCATATCCGGGTGGCCGGCCATCCCAATCAGCAGTTCGCGCTGCTGTTCGTCGATTGGCTGAGGGCCGACCCCGACGCGCGCGCCGAGTACCTGAGCGTCAAGCGCGCGGCCGAACAGCTCGCCGGCGGTGACACTGCGATATACGCCGACAGCAAGGAGCGCTGGTTCCTCGGCGCCTACCGGCGGGCCTGGGAGTGGGCCGACTCGACGGGCTGGCGCCCTTAGCTAGGGCAGCGGCGCCCCGCACTGCAGCGCACCGTTGTTGGGATCGGCGTTCCCGGCCACCGGCCTGACCATTTGGTCAGCCTGGACGAAAACGTTGTCGTCCACGTCGATCTCGCAGTGCACGTTCGCCGAGTACGGGAAGTGCAGCACGATGCGCATGCCGGCCTGCTGCGGGTCGGGCAACACCGTGTCGGCTTCGAACGCGTTGCCGGGCATCGAGCTCAGCCCAGCGGTGTTCGTCTGGCCGCCGTTGATCACGAACGTGGCCTGACTTCCCGTCGTGACGCCGTCGATCCTGGCGCGATAGGTGATGTTGTGCAGATCCGCCCTCGCCGTCGCCGGGTTCAGCTGAGCGCCGGCGGCGATCAGCGTGACCGCGGCGATCGGCAGGATCATGCGGCCTTTGCAGCTCATAGCCGGTGACATTACAACCAGCGTGATTTGCGAACCAGATGGTTTGCGCTGGATTGCTTCAAGGCTGGCAGCGCGGACACCACAGCGTCGCCCGGCCGCCCACCCGGGCACGCTCGAGCGGCGTGCCGCAGCGCGGGCAGCGCGGGTCGGGCTCGTCACGCACCCTGGTGAGCCAGCGTGGCAAACCCGGCACCCGGCCATGCCGCACGGCGGTGCGCAGCACCCGCGTCATCGCGGCATGCAAGGTCTTCACGTCGTCGTCACCCAATTCCGCGACCGCCACGGTGGGCCGAATCCTGGCCCGCCAGCAGATTTCGTCGACCAGCAGATTGCCGAGGCCGGCGATCACCGATTGGTCCATCAGCGTGGGTTTGAGCTGGCGCGAGCGTGCGGATCGGGAGTTCAGCACCGCGCGGAATTCGCGCAGGCCGAGGCCCAGCGCGTCGGGACCCTGCGGGCCCGTGACGTGGGTGATGTCGTCGGCATCGTCGGCCAGCCATATCCCGCGCAACTTGCGGAGGTCGGCGTAGCGCAGTTCGCCGCTGTCCAGCTCCAGCACGAGCCGCTCGTAGGGGTCGCGGGTGGCCCCGCTGGCGGCATAGTAGGGGCGGCCGGTCATGCCGCTGTGGATCAGCAGTGCCGGGCCGTCCGTGGGCAGCACGAGCCACTTGCCGTGCCGGCGTGGACCGGCGAATCGGTGACCGGTCAGCCTGCGCGCGAACGCTTTTGCGGTGGTGTTACGCAAGATCCCCGGATCGTGCACCTGCACGTGCCGGATCCGCCGCCGCGGCAACCCGGCGGCCAGTTGCCGCCGGAACCCTTCCACATCGGGCAGTTCAGGCACGCAGCTTCGCCACGCGCCGCAGTGGGCCCGCCGGGGAGCGGACGTGCCTCGACATGTTCGCCCACGAATCCGGTTGTCCGGCAGGCTGTTTGGGGCGATCTCGAATGGTCAACCGGTCGGCCCGGAAATCCTGCTGGATGAAACCGGGTTCAGCAGCCATCAGTGCGTCTCCCGCACGACTTCGCCGGGTTCCTTGTCGGCGCGCACCGAGGTAGCGCGGATGCCGCAGCTTGCCATCGCGCGTCCACTCGCTGAATCCGATCTGAACCACCATCTCGGGGCATACCCAGTGCGCGCCGGCCTCGCGATCATGGCGCCAGGGTAGCCCCGGCCGCGCTACGCCGGTGGCATCAAAACGGTGTCGATCATGTACACCGTCGCGTTGGCGGTCGGCACCCCGCCGCAGACCACGCCGGCGTTGTTGACGGTCAAGTTGTTTCCCTGACCGTTGACGGCCAGGTCGGCACCCTGCAGGGTGCGGTGACTGCCGATCACCTTCGCGGGGCTCAGCTGGCCCTGCACGACGTGGTAGGTCAAAATCTTGTTCAGCATCGCGGAGTCGGTTTTCAGCTGGTCGACCGTCGAGGCCGGCAGCTTGTTGAACGCGTCGTCGGTCGGCGCGAACACCGTGTACTGACCGTTGTTGAGGGTGTCGACGAGATTGACCTGCGGGTTGAGCTGGCCGGACACCGCGGAAGTCAGCGTCGTGAGCATCGGGTTGTTGGAGGCCGCCACCGCGACGGGCACCTGCGACATGCCCTGCACCGAGGCGGGGCCGTCGGGGTGTGCGCTCGCATAGTCTCCGCATCCCGGTCCGACCAGGTCGGCGGCCGCGGCCAGCGGGGACGTTGTGATCGCGAAACCCATCATGGTCACCGCGGCAAGCCCCGTTGCCGCCATTGCTTTTTTGTCCAGTTTCATCGCGTTGGTTCCTCCGGTTCGTCGACGGCCACCTTCGGCCGTCGTTACGGGGGATTCGGAGCCGCGGCGTTGTTGGATTGCCCACCGGCGCGATTGGTGGCGATCAACCGTAGGTGAACGAATACACCTGCAGCCCTTTGCCGGGACACACCTCGAGGGTGCCGGTGTCGGGATGGTCGCCGGCGACGATCTGGTGTGACGTCGGCGGCCCGCTGATCGGCAGCGGGGTGGAGCGGCCATCGCGCGTCACCGTGACGGTCCCTGTTCCGCCGACGACCAGGTAGACGTTGGTGGCGTGATAGTTGAGCTTGATGCTGGACTGGTCGCTGTCGGCGGTCGCGCCCTGGTAGTCGAGCGTCCACGGCCCGCGCAGCGCGAAGCTGTCGGCCGCGAGGGCCGGGGGATAGTCGAATGTTGCTGAGCCCTCGTCGTATTGGCCGCTGCCGCCATAGTTGACGACCTTGCCGACGGCGAAGTACGTCTCGGGGGTCGTCTGGTGCCGTGGGGTGGTGTCGGCGGCGTCCACTGGCGGGGGCAGCGCGGCCCGGGGGTCCGCGAGGGAGATCAATTGCCGGATCAGCCGCTCGGTGACGCGGTAGTCGCCCTCGCCGAACTTGATGTGGCGCACCGTGCCGTCCGCGTCGATCAGGTACTCCGCGGGCCAGTACCGATTGCGGTAGTTGGTCCAGGTGGAGTAGCCGTTGTCGAGCGCGATCGGGTATTTGATGCCGAGGCCGGCGGCGCCCTTGGCGACATTGCCGGGTACCTTTTCGAACGCGTACTCGGGGGTGTGCACCCCGATGACTTCGAAGTCGTCGTCGTGATAGGCGTTGTACCAGCCGACGACGTGCGGGATCGCGCGCTGGCAGTTGATGCACGAATACGCCCAGAAGTCGATCAACACGACCTTGCCGCGCAGCGATTTCAGCTCGATCGGGGTGCCGGCGGGGGTGTTCAGCCAGCCGGCGATGCCTTTGAGATCGGGTGCCGGGCCGCAGTTTTCGAGCTCCGGGGCGCCATTGCTGCAGCGGGACAGCTGCGCGTTCTGATCGTTGACGATGCCACCCAGGTTGAGCTTTTCCCGGACCCGCTGATCGCCGGCGAGTTTGTCCTGCAGCGCGCCGGTGTAGTCGGGGATCGCCTGCTGCAGCAGCGCGGGCACATTGAACACGAGCGCCACCGAGAGCCCGATCGTGACTATGCCTGCGGCGATGCGGATCCCGTGCTGCCGGCGCCGGAAGGCCGCCACCCGTTGCGCCACTTGCCGGCCCGCCAGCGCGAAGATCAGCAGCGGCAGCGCGGCACCGATGGCGAACGCGCAGGTGAGCACGACCGTGCCCGTTCCGATCGAGGCGGTCGCCCCGGCGACCACGATCGCGGCCAGCACAGGACCGGCGCAGGGGACGTAGAGCACCCCCAATGCCAGGCCGACACCGAAACCGTTGCCGCGCCCGCCGATTTGCTTCTGCGGGATGCGCGCGAAGGGACGCTCCAGGAGTTGTTCGAACCTGGGGAAGATCAGGCCTAACCCGATCGCGACCAGGGCCGCCAACGCCGCCCACCGGATGGCGTCCTGCGGCAGGCCCAGCAGCCAGAGCAGCGTCGACCCGATCAGGGTGACCAGGCTGAAGCTGAGAACGAGGCCGACGATCACCCGGTAGGGCCGTAGCCGTTGCGAGCGTGAATGTTCGGCCGCGTCGCCGCCGGTGCCTTGCGCGCCCGAGAAGAAGATCACCGGCAGCACCGGCAGAATGCACGGTGACACGCCGGTGATCAAGCCTCCGACGAAGCCGATCAGCGCGAGAGTCAACATGACTGCTATTCGCAGCCGGCCCGGTCATGGATCGCATCGAGTCTGGTGCGCCCACGGCAGGCGCGCCGAAGGCCGATGCTCCGAAGGACCTACTGGGCCGGCGGCATCAGCACGGTGTCGATCATGTACACCGTCGCGTTGGCGGTGTGCACCCCTCCGCACACCAGACCGGCGTCGTTGACCTTGAGGCCATTGCCCTGGCCGGTCACGTTCACCGTGGCGCCCTGCAGGGTCGCGTGACTGCCGTCGATCTTGTTCGGGCTCGTCTGTCCCTGCACGACGTGATAGGTCAGGATGCTCTTGAGCATCGGCGCGTCGGTCTTCAGCTTGTCCAGCGTCGCCGCGGGAAGCTTGTCGAAGGCAGCGTTGGTCGGCGCGAAGACCGTGTACTGACCGTTGTTGAGGGTGTCGACGAGGTTCACGTCGGGGTTGAGCTTGCCCGACAGGGCCGACGTCAACGTGGTGAGCATCGGATTGTTCGACGCCGCGGTGGCGACCGGGTCCTGCGCCATCCCCGCCACCGAGCCCGGGCCGGTGGGGTTCTGCTTCGCGTAGTCCCCGCAACCCGGGCCGACCAGGTCAGCGGCGGGGTCGGCGGCGCCCGACGTTGTCGAAGGCGCGGTCATACTGCTGGTCATGCTGCTGGTTGTCGGCCCAGACGCCGACTTGTCACTGGAACATCCTGACAAGCCGACTAACAGTGCGGTCGCCGCCAGCCCCGTGGCCGCGACCGTCCTTGCGCGAGCGTTCGTCATTGCGTTCGACTCCTTCGTCATGGGCGGCCTTGTGCCGCCGTATTTCGGCCGGACCGCAGTTATTCGGAAACGACGGGGCGGGGGACGGAAATTGGGGCGCACAACAGGTGCGGGCCGCCCGGCGGCCGCGGTGCGATTTCTCGCAACGTCCGCGGCCGCGGCGGCCCCGAATACCAGTTATGGAGGTCCTCGCAGCCGCTCGAACGGCGCGAGTGCGCGCGGCGCCGCGGGACTCGTTACGCTATCGCGCCATGGGTAGTTCGGCGCGCGTCAGCGGCGAGCTCGATACGTTGCTGCGCCGGGTGGCCGACCAGGACACCGACGCGTTCGCGCAACTCTACGACCAAACCCGCGCCCGGGTCTTCGGGCTGGTGTTCCGGGTGCTTCGCGATCCCGGATACAGCGAGGAGACGACCCAGGAGATCTACCTGCAGTTGTGGCGCAACGCCTGGGCCTACGATCCGGCGGCGGGGAGCGCGGTGGCGTGGATCCTGTCGCTGGCGCACCGGCGGGCCGTCGACCGGGTCCGTGCCGAACAAGCGGCGACGGATCGCGAATCACGCTACGGCGCCGCGGATGTCGAGCGCGACCGCGACGTCGTCGCCGACGCCGCGATGGCCCGCGACGAGCGCGACCGGGTCGTCGAATGCCTGCAGGGGTTGACCGACGCCCAGCGTCAATGCGTCGAATTGGCCTACTACCAGGGCCTGACCTACGCTCAGGTTTCCGAGCGTCTTGCGCAGAACCCGTCGACGATCAAATCGCGGATGCGGGATGCCTTGCGCAAACTCCGTCGTTGTTTGGATGTGCCATGACCGACCCATCCGATTTCACCCTGCTCGAGCTGGCCGCCGCGTACGCGCTCGACGCCGTCTCCGACGCCGAACGCGCGGATATCGAGCGACGCGTCGCGGCCGCGCCGCCGTCGGTCGCCGAGGAATTTCACGCCGAAGTGCGGGCGGTTCGCGAGACGATGGCGGTCGTGTCGGCGCACACCGAACTGGATCCGCACCCGAGGCTGCGCGCCAAAGTGCTGGCGGCCGTCGAACCCCGTCGCTCCGGCCGGATACGTTGGCGCACAGCGGCATTGGCGGCCGCCGCGGCCGTGGTCGCCGCGGTGATCGCTACCGGCGTCACCGTGGCGCTCCGCCCGACGCCGACGACATCGACGGCGGAGGCCGTCTTCGCCGCGCCGGACGTCCACACCGCCACCGCCGAACTGCCGGCCGGTGGCACCGCTACCGTGGTGTTCTCCCGGCAACGCAACGCGGCGGTGGTCGTGCTGAACAACGTCGCGCCGCCCCTGCCCGACAGCGTCTACGAGATGTGGCTGATCGACCAGAACGGGCCGCGCCCGGCGGGCACCATGGGTGCCGACACCGTCAAGCCGTCCACCACCGCCATCGTGCCCAACCTAGGGCACAGCACCGTGCTCGCGGTGACGGCCGAACCGGGGCAGGGCTCCGCCCAACCCACGACCACACCGTTTCTCAAACTCCCGTTGAGCTGAGCCAGGTCAGTTCCATGCCGCCGCCGGCCAGCCACCGCGACAGGTCATAGCCGTTGCGGGCCAATCCATCCACCGCGGCCACGGCGCGTTGCACCGCCAGCTCCGCGACCTCGGGGGTTAGCAGGCCGTGGCGCACCGCGTCGAGCAACTCGTCGACATCGGCCAGTTCCGCGCGGGCACCGGTGCGTACCTCGATGTCGAGGTAATGATCCTCGGAACGCCATACCTCGGGGCCCGGCGTGTATTCGCCCACATCCAGGTAGTAGTCGTGGTCGCGTTCATGGCCGGGATTGAAGTGAAAGACCGTGGCGCGCAAGCCCAAGGACGGCAGCAGCCACGACTCGAGGTAGTGGAACTGGGCGCGGCCGGGGGTGGGACGCGCGACATAGAGACCCCACGGGCGCACCGCATACTCGTCCACGGCCCGCACAATGCCCTTGGGATCGGTGTTGGTGCGGCCCGCCAGGTCGAACGTTTCGTGTTTCGGTGGATGAATGTCGCTTTTCCTCCTGAATGATGTCACCCTACCGGCGCAACCGGATCTTCCACCGCACAAAGCCGGCATACAGCAGCGACAGCGCGGCCAGCATGCCCATGTCGAGCAGCCAGCTCTTCGGCGTGTGCTGCCAGAACCTGTCCTGCGACAGCAGCGAATCGGGCACCAGGTGCCGCAGGTCCACCGTCGACGAGGCGGCGGCATAGCCCCAGCGCGCCGGCATCGCCCAGGACAGCTGGTTCAGGCCGAGCCGGCCGGTCACGGGCACCATGCCGCCGCACAGCACCAGCTGCGCCATCACGGTCACCACGAACAGCGGCATGATCTGCTCGCTGGAGCGCACCAGCGACGAGATGGCCAGTCCCAGGATGGCCGACGCGACGCACGTCGCGGCGACGGTGGTAAACAGTTCGACGGTGGCCCCGAGCGTGGAGTGGCCGAACAGAACCGCGCCGCGCGTGGGTGCGCCCTTGCCGGCCACCACGATCGCCGTGACGATCGCCGACTGCAGGATGGCGAACGCGCAGAACACCGCGCTCTTGGCGAGCAGGTAGGCGGTGGTCGACAGGCCGACCGCCTGCTCCCGCTGAAAGATGGCCCGCTCGCCGACCAGGTCGCGAATCGTCAACGCGGTGCCCATGAATGCCGCGGCCGGCATCAACAGGGCGAGTATCTGCGCGGCCTCGTCGGGCGTTCCCGCGTTCGGCCCGGGCGCACGAAATCCGTTGCTGCCCGGGACGGTCAATGACAGCGAACCCAGGATGAACGGCAGCAGCGCCAGGAAGACGAAGTAGGCGCGGTCGGCGACGACGAGGCGAAATTGCCGTCGGGCGATGGTCGAGATCTGGCGTCGCACGCTGGTGTGCACCGGCTCGCCGAGGCCGCTGGGCTCATCGGCCTTGTCCGGCACGCGCTTTTGGGCCTCGCTCCGTTCCACAAAGCGACGGTTCGCCTCGTCCGGGTCCGCACCGACCTGGGTGAAGATCTTGGCCCAGTTGGTGGTCCCCATCGCGTCGCCGATCTGCTCGGGCGAGCCGCGGTAGGCCGTCTTACCGCCGGGGGCCATCAGCAACACCTGGTCGCAGACGTCCAGGTAGGACAGCGAGTGCGTGACCACCAGCACGACGCGGCCGGCGTCGGCCAACTGGCGCAGCATCGTCATGACCTGCAGGTCGAGCGCGGGGTCCAGGCCCGAGGTGGGCTCGTCGAGGATCAGCAGTGACGGCCCGGTCAGCAGCTCGAGCGCCACCGACGCGCGTTTGCGCTGCCCGCCGGAGAGCTTGTCCACGCGGGTGTCGGCGTGCTTGGTCAGGTCGAGCTCGTCGAGCACCTGGGCGACGACCTTGGCGCGGTCCGCTTTGCCCGTGTCGGGCGGCAGCCGCAGCTCGGCGGCGTAGCCCAGCGCCTGGTTGACGGTCAGCTGGCGATGCACCACGTCGTCTTGGGGCACCATGCCGATCCTGCTGCGCAGGGACGCGTACTCGGCGTGAATGTTGTGTCCCTCGAACGTAACTGAGCCCGAGCTCGGGGTGGTGTAGCCGGCGATGAGCCTGGCCAGGGTGCTCTTTCCGGCGCCCGACCCGCCGATCACGGCCGTCAGTGTTCCGGGACGGGCGATCAGCGAGATGTCGTCGAGCAGTTGTTTTCCGTTGTCGACGACGTACTTGACGTTGCGCACCTCGAGGCCGCCGGTGCGTGTCGCGGCCTCGCTGTGTGGGGTGAGCGTGCCGGCGCGAAAGACCAGGTCGACGTTGCCGATGGTGACGACGTCGTCGTCGGACAGGATCGCCGACCCGACCCGGGTGCCGTTGACGAACGTGCCGTTGACGCTGTTGTCCCGGATCTCGGTGCCCAGCGGCGTGGGGACCAAGGTCGCGTGCTGACGCGACGCCAACACGTCGGGGACGACGATGTCGTTTTCGGGGGCACGCCCGATGGTCATTGCGCCGGTGGTGCCCGCGGCGGACGACGCGCGCGGGGAGAGCAATCTCACAAAACGCGTCGCCAGGTTCGACACGTCGGCAGTCTTGGCGTCGATCACCGTGAATTCCGTTGCGGGTGAAACGGAGTGGACGACGGTCGGCGGCTCGGGTGGACCGCCCCGGCCCGGCGGCGGCCGATGCGGCGCGTTCGGTTGCGCGCCCGGCGCTGACCACGCCAGTGTCGGCGGGCCGGAATCGTGGCGGGGCCGGGTGCGGGCCGGGCGGCCGGCGTGGCCCTGGCGGGGCCCGATCGCGAAGGTCAGGTGCGGGCCCCGCGGGTTCCCGACGTGGATGCTCTGGCCGTCGTGGATGTCGATGACCGGCATCCGGTAACCGTTGAGATAGGTCCCGTTCAGGGAGCCGTTATCGATTGCCAGCCAGCGGCCTTGGTCGAAACGCAGGATCAGATGCGCGCGCGAGATTCGCGGATCGGCGATCCGCACGTCGGCCTGCACGTCGCGTCCGACGACCACTTCGTGTCCGGCCGCGAAGGATCGTTGGGACCCGTCGTGCCGAATCGTCAGGAGGGGCGGGGCGGGTCGAGTCACCACTCAAGTATCGGGCCGCGCCGGCCATGCTTCGATGAGATCCGGCTGTGACTTCCCTTTGTTTCGGCTCGGCGATTCATAGCGCTTTCATAGTCGGCTGAGTCGAATCGCCCACTGGCGTGCGGCATTATTCGAACGAGGGGGCCAAGCGATTAATGGATGAGCACAAGCGAACGACCCGGCGCATCGGCACCGGGCGACGACTGCTGGGCAACCCGCGCCAGGCCCGTGAGGCCCTGCGCGCGGGTTTTCACTCGCTGCCCGCCATGCCGATCGGGCAGCTGTTTCGCCGGATACCACCGGTAAGTTCCGCGCCGAACGCGGAACCCGAAGCGGCACAACCGCGCAGCGAGTCCAGTGCGCCGCGCCTTGCGGTGGGAAACGGCGCGTCCTTCGCCGGCTACACGATCTTGCGGCAGCTGGGCGCCGGCGGCATGGCCGAGGTCTACCTGGCGTTGCATCCGCGGCTGCCGCGCCGCGACGTGATCAAGGTTCTCGCCGAGGCGGTGACGGCCGATCCCGAGTTCCGCGAAAGGTTCAACCGGGAAGCCGATCTCGCGGCGACGCTGTGGCATCCGCACATCGTCGGCGTCCACGACCGCGGCGCATTCAACGGGCATCTGTGGATTTCTATGGACTATGTCGAGGGCACCGATGCGTCGCGGTTGGTCAAAGAGAGCCACCCCGAAGGCATGCCGATTCACGAGGTGGGCGCCATCGTGCACGCGGTCGCGGGCGCGCTGGACTACGCGCATGACCGTGGCCTGCTGCACCGCGACGTCAAGCCCGCCAACATCCTGCTCACCCATCCTGAGGATGGGGAGCGCCGAATCCTGTTGGCGGACTTCGGTGTCGCGCGTCACCTGGGTGACGTGAGCGGCATCACCGAGACCAATGTCGCGGTGGGAACGGTGGCCTACGCCGCGCCCGAGCAGCTTGCGGGTGCGCCTATCGACGGGCGGGCCGACCAATATGCTTTGGCGGCAACGGCTTTCCACCTGCTCACCGGCGCCCCGCCGTTCCAGCATTCCAACCCGATCGCGGTGATCAGCCAGCACCTGCACGAGGCCCCTCCTCGGCTCAGCGATTTTCGGCCGGACCTGGCGGGGCTCGACGACGTGTTCTCGAAGGCGCTGGCCAAACGGCCCGAGGACAGGTTCGCGCGCTGCCGCGAATTCGCCACCACCGTCAGCGAGCAGTTCTCCGAAGCGGGCCGCCGCCCGCCGCGCGCCGTTCCGTTGACACCGCACCGCCGGCGCGGACCCGGTGGCGCCCTGGCGGCCTTGAACCACCGCTTTTCGTCGAAAACCCGGTGGGCCGCGGCGCTGGTGTGCGCGGTGCTCGTCGCCGTCGCGGCGACCTGGTCGATCCTGTACTCCGTCGAGCCCGCCGCGCCGCCGCCCCACCCCACCCTCGCGTCCAAACCGTCGGTCCCCGTTGCGAGTGCCGCACCTACCGCCGGGGGACCGGCGCTGAATGGGACGTACCGGCTGGACTACGACCAGACCAAGCGGACCACCAACGGCATCGGCATCCGCCACGGCGGGGCCACCACCGATTGGTGGGCGTTCCGGTCGGCCTGTACGACCAACGGATGCGCGGCGACCGGGACCCAGCTCGACGATGCCACCCACCAACTGGCCAACACCGCCGGCGGCGGCCAGGCCGACACCCTGCGCTACGTGGGTGGTTACTGGCAGGGGGCGCCCGAGCAGCTGCGGGTGGGCTGCGCCCAGCCGAACGGGCACGTCCCGGCCACCCAGCAGGAAACCGTCGCCTGGTCACTGGCGCCGCAGGCCGACGGCACGCTGCGCGGCACGGAGACCGAGACCGTACTCAGCAACGAGTGCGGTGCTCAGGGGGCCGTGGTCCGGGTGCCCGTGGTGGCCACCCGGGCGGGCGCCGCGCCGGCCGGGGTGACGTTGGGCGACCCCACCCAGGTCATCAACACCTCGGCCACCGCGCCCGCCCCGGCGCCGCCCGTGCTCGGCGGGTTGTGCGCCGACGTCGGCAAGGTCGCCTACGACCCGACCAACAACGAGCAGATCGTGTGCGAGGGCAGCAGCTGGGCCAAGGCCCCCATCACGATGGGCGTGCACGCGGCCGGCAGCTCGTGCGACCGGCCGGGCACCTCGGTGTTCGCCATGAGCACCTCCAGCGACGGCTACCTGTTGCAATGCGATCCGGTCACCCGGACGTGGACGCGTCCCGCGGGATAGCCGGGGACGGCCGCGCGGAGTGGTCAGCCTCCAGGGACCAATAGGTGACTTTCACATCCGCTAGCGGATGCGCTAGCAGGTTCGGGAACCGCCTCGTCGTTCCCTCCTGGTACCCATGTGACGGATGTGGGCGGGCGCATCGCAGCGCTGAGTGACTTTCGCGGCGACGCATTCCAAATAAACTTGCGCCCATGCAGGTAGTACGCGTGGACACGGCCGGGCTGCAGGCGATGGCCTCCCGGTGGGAGGCGTCGGCGGGCGAACTACAGGCTTCGATCGCTCCGGTTGCGCCGGGATTGTCGTGCCAGGCCAGCGCGGCCGCCGTCAACATCGCCCATGCCGACGTCATGGCATTCACGGCTGCGCTGGCCGGTCGGGTGCAGACCCACGCAACTCGTGTCACCGAAGCCGACGGCCGCTACACCCTCAACGAAGCTGACGCGGCTGACGAGATGACCGCAGTGACCCATTCGGCGATTGTCGTGTAGCCCATGACAGCAGTCGGGGGCTCTCCCATCCTCTCGCAGGTGCTGTCCTGGCCGACCCAACACCTGACCGACGCAGCCGATTACTGGGAGGCCGTGGGGGCACGCAATTACACGGTGGCCAATCAAGTCTGGCGTGATGGCCTATCCGTTGATTGGCAAGGTCGCGCCGCTGATGCGTTGCACACCACGACGCACGCCGACATGCAGAAAACAAGCGCGGTTGTCGACCAACTGCAACTCGCGGCAAAAGCCGCCCGAGGCGGGGCCTCCGACTTGTCCGCGGCACGCTCGCGAGTTCGATATGTCGTCGAGGACGCCTTTAGGGCGGGGTTCGATGTGCGCGAAGACATGTCGGTCACCGATCGTTCGACTGCCGGTTCGATTGCGCAGCGCGCCGCCCGGCAAGCTCAGGCGGAAACATACGCCGGTGATATTCGCCAACGTGCTGCGCAAGTGGTCGCCCTGGATCAACAGGTCGCCGGCAAAGTCAGCGCGGCCATGGCCGGGATCCGCGACACCTTCCCGCCGGAACCGAATCCACCCGGGCTGGACCGAAAACCCAAAATCCAAGCCGTCGACAACCACACGTTCAAGCAAGCACCACCGCCACCGGGGACGTACCCCGTCAATGAGGTGGTCGCCGAGGCCACCGATTTAGACGGCAACCGCGTCGTTCTCCGACGCGGTTACTACGATGCGGAGACCAAAAAGGGATGGGGCTGGAACACCAATGTGCCCATCAACTGAAACTTCCGACGTGCATAGCGAATTCGCAGCACGAGTGCTGCGGAACCTATTGCGCCACATCGAAGATGAGAACAGACGAGGAAGCAAGCCGTTCCTGGTCTCACATGCGTGGACCGACGGACCAACGATGTACCTCGTGTACGCGGCGCCGCCATCGGACAGAATTTGGGGGCTCGTGCGCGACACCAGGGAGTCGATCATCGACCCTGGCCCTTGGCCGGATGTCGAGGAGGCGGCGCGTTACTACTATCTCCTGGATCTGGAAGAGGGCCAGCCATGGGGTTCTTTCCGTCGGCCGGGGGAATCGGACGGAATCGTGTGGGACGGCTTTCCCCTCGAACAAGATCTACCTGTGCGCCCGTCGGACATCCGCGACGAGTATCGATACACGCCACCACCAGGAACCTTGTCTGGGGAGCATTGCCAAGATCAAGGTCGCCCCGTCACGGAACCGCGCCTGTACGGGAATCCCCTATGAGCGCGCCGGCTCGTAAAGACCAGCTCCAACGCACTTGTCGGTGAGCGCCTCTACCCTGGTGGCATGGCATTTGCCACGGAACATCCAGTAGTCGCTCATTCGGAATATCGCCCGGCGGAAGAGGCCGTGGCGGGGTTGGTGCGCGTCGGCGGCCGCTTCGAAGTGGTCAGCCCGCACGATCCTGCGGGGGACCAGCCGGCGGCCATCGACGAGCTGGAGCGCCGGATCAGGGCGGGGGAGCGCGACGTGGTGCTGCTCGGCGCCACCGGCACCGGGAAGTCGGCCACCACCGCCTGGCTCATCGAGCGGCTGCAGCGGCCGACCCTGGTGATGGCGCCCAACAAGACGCTGGCCGCCCAGCTGGCCAACGAGTTGCGGGAGATGTTGCCGCACAACGCCGTTGAGTACTTCGTGTCGTACTACGACTACTACCAGCCCGAGGCGTACATCGCGCAGACCGACACCTACATCGAGAAGGACAGCTCGATCAACGACGACGTGGAGCGGTTGAGGCACTCCGCGACGTCGTCGCTGCTGTCGCGGCGCGACGTGGTCGTGGTGGCGTCGGTGTCGTGCATCTACGGCTTGGGCACACCGCAGTCGTACCTGGACCGCTCGGTGGAGCTGCGGGTCGGCAACGAGGTGCCCCGGGACGGGCTGCTGCGGCTGCTGGTCGACGTCCAGTACACCCGCAACGACCTGTCCTTCACCCGCGGTTCGTTTCGGGTGCGCGGTGACACGGTGGAGATCATCCCGTCCTACGAAGAGCTGGCGGTGCGCATCGAGTTCTTCGGCGACGAGATCGAGGCGCTGTATTACCTGCACCCGCTGACGGGCGACGTGATCCGCCAGGTCGACTCGCTGCGCATCTTCCCGGCCACCCACTACGTGGCCGGTCCCGAGCGGATGGCCCACGCCATCTCGACGATCGAGGAGGAACTGGCCGCCCGGCTGGCCGAGCTGGAGGGCCAGGGCAAGCTGCTCGAGGCGCAGCGCCTGAGGATGCGCACCAACTACGACATTGAGATGATGCGCCAGGTCGGGTTCTGCTCGGGCATCGAGAACTACTCGCGCCACATCGACGGCCGGGGGGCGGGCTCGCCGCCGGCGACCCTGCTCGACTACTTCCCGGAAGACTTCCTGATGGTCATCGACGAGTCGCACGTCACCGTGCCGCAGATCGGCGGCATGTACGAGGGCGACATGTCGCGCAAGCGCAACCTGGTCGAATACGGGTTCCGGTTGCCGTCGGCGTGCGATAACCGCCCGCTCACGTGGGAGGAGTTCGCCGACCGCATCGGGCAGACGGTGTATCTGTCGGCCACCCCGGGCCCCTACGAGCTCAGCCAGTCCGGTGGCGAGTTCGTCGAGCAGGTCATCCGGCCCACCGGTCTGGTGGACCCGAAGGTGGTGGTCAAGCCGACCAAGGGGCAGATCGACGACCTGATCGGCGAGATCCGCAAGCGCACCGACGCCGACCAGCGCGTGCTGGTCACGACGCTCACCAAGAAGATGGCCGAGGACCTCACCGACTACCTGCTCGAGATGGGGATCCGGGTGCGCTATCTGCACTCGGAGGTCGACACGCTGCGCCGGGTGGAATTGTTGCGCCAGCTGCGGCTCGGCGAGTACGACGTGCTGGTCGGCATCAACCTGCTGCGCGAGGGCCTGGACCTGCCCGAGGTGTCGCTCGTCGCCATCCTGGATGCCGACAAAGAGGGGTTCCTGCGGTCGGCGCGCAGCCTGATCCAAACCATCGGCCGCGCCGCCCGCAACGTCTCCGGCGAAGTGCACATGTACGCCGACACGATCACCGACTCGATGAAGGAGGCGATCGACGAGACCGAACGGCGCCGGGCGAAGCAGGTCGCCTACAACGAGGCCCACGGGATCGACCCGCAACCGCTGCGCAAGAAGATCGCCGACATCCTCGACCAGGTCTATCGCGAGGCGGACGACAGCGAAACGGTGGAGATCGGCGGGTCAGGGCGCAATGCGTCCCGCGGTCGACGCGCACAGGGCGAGCCGGGCCGCGCGGTCAGCGCCGGGGTGTTCGAGGGGCGCGACACCGCGAGCATGCCCCGCGCCGAGCTGGCCGACCTGATCAAGGACCTGACCGCGCAGATGATGGCCGCCGCCCGCGACCTGCAGTTCGAGCTGGCCGCCCGGTTCCGGGACGAGATCGCCGACCTCAAGAAGGAGCTGCGCGGGATGGACGCCGCCGGCCTGAAATGAGTTTGCTGGCAACCGATCTCCGGCCGGTATCCCCGCCGCACCCCATACGGTAGAGGGGTGACCGACGCGGCGACTATCACCGGCGGCTGGCGAGAGCTGCTGGGCGCCAGGTATCTGAGGACGTCAATCCTGTTGGCCGGCGGGGTAGCGCTTTACGCCACCAACGAGTTCCTGACCACCAGCTTGTTGCCCAACACCATCGCCGAGATCGGCGGAAGCCGGCTCTACGCGTGGGTGACGACGCTGTACCTGGTCGGGTCGGTGGTCGCGGCGACGATGGTCAATCCGATGCTGCTGCGCGTCGGGGCGCGGTCGTCGTATTTGTTCGGACTCGCCGTGTTCGGCATCGCCAGCCTGGTTTGTGCCGCCGCGCCCACCATGCATGTTTTGATTGCTGGGCGGGCGATGCAGGGGGTGGCCGGGGGGCTGCTGGCGGGCCTGGGCTATGCGGTGATCAACTCCGCGTTGCCCCGCTGGCTGTGGACGCGGGGCTCGGCGCTGGTGTCGGCGATGTGGGGCGTGGCGACCGTGGTGGGCCCGACGACGGGCGGCCTGTTCGCACAGTTCGGGATCTGGCGGTGGGCGTTTGTCGCGATGGCCGTCCTGACCGTCCTGATGGCGATGCTGGTGCCCGTCGCGCTGGCCCGCGTCGACCCGACGAACGGCATCCCGCGGATGAAGGTGCCCGTGTGGTCGCTGCTGATCATCGGTGTGGCCGCACTCGCCGTCAGCGCCGCGCAGATTCCGCGCAACACCGTCGCGACGTACGGGCTGCTCGCGGCCGGCATCCTGCTTGTCGTCCTGTTCGTGATCGTCGACTGGCGCATGCACGCGGCCATCCTGCCGCCCAGCGTGTTCTCTCCCGGGCCGTTGAAGTGGATCTATCTGACCATGGGCGTCCTGATGGGCGCGGCGATGGTGAACACGTACGTGCCGCTGTTCGGGCAGCGGTTGGCCCATCTGACGCCGATCGCGG
This sequence comes from Mycobacterium sp. NTMscope_MAC_12, assembly GCF_976985675.1. NCBI lineage: Bacteria > Bacillati > Actinomycetota > Actinomycetes > Mycobacteriales > Mycobacteriaceae > Mycobacterium > Mycobacterium sp. NTMscope_MAC_12. Next base: position 2,991,323 of record NZ_CDRJYY010000001.1, on the reverse strand, counting down.
CCGGATTCCTGGGCGCCGCGCTCGCCCTCGGGTGGACGGTCAGCGAAATCGTCAGCGCCTCGCTGGAAAACCCCCGGACGATCGGGCGGGTGGTCATGGTGGCGCCGCTGGTGGCGGCGTCCGGCCTGGCGCTGGGGGCGGTGGCCCGGCACGGCGACGGGTCCGCCTGGACCGCCGCGCTGTGGGCGGTGGCCCTGCTGGTCGCCGGCGTCGGGATCGGGATGGCCTGGCCGCACCTGTCGGCCCGCGCGATGGCCAGCGTCGACGATCCCGCGGAGGGCGGCGCCGCCTCGGCGGCGATCAACACCGTCCAGCTGACCTCCGCGGCGATCGGCGCCGGGCTGGCCGGCGTCGTCGTCAACACCGCCACCGGCGGCGAGGCGATGGCGGCCCACCTGCTGTTCACGGTCTTCACCGCGTTGAGCGCCGCCGGTGTGGCGGTGTCGTACGCCGCGACCCGCGCCACGCGCCAGGCGCGGCCGGTCGTCAGCGTGGGCTGAGCCGCTCGGCGATCACCGCGTGGACTTGACCACCTGCGAGTAGTGGAATTGCCAGCGCTCGACAATGTGGAAGCCGAGGTAGCCCGGGAATCGGTACGCCGGGGCGCGCCCGAATGCGCTTCCGGGCGGCAGCGAATGTCCCGATTGGTGATCGGGCAGCGACGCGTCTTTGTTGGTAATGGTCCAGATGGTCGAGCATTTGTTGATTTTGGCCGTGGTCAGCCATACGGCGACGTGGCCGTCCCACAGCGAGCCGACCTTCGGGCCGTACACACCGCGCTCGACGTCGATCAGCGACCGGAAGGCCGCTGGCCGGGTGGCCAGCAGCGCCCGGATCGGGCCGGGCCGCCACGGCACGGTGTTGTCCACCATCAGGCAGTCGCCGGGGGCGGCGTGTGAGGCGATCAGGTCGGCGACCTGGCTGTAGTCCCAGCCCTCCTTGGCGTACGGCCAACGCTGGACGAACAGGTAATTCGGCACCGCGGCGATGGCGAACAGCAGCACCGCGGCGATTATGAGCCAGGACCGGCGCGCCAGCGTGGTGATACAGACGGCCAGGACGATGGCCATCGCGGGCGCGGTGAAGATCAGATAGCGCGGGTAGTAGATCGGTTCGCTGACGGCCGAATAGATGACGATGAGCGCGGTCGGAATGACCATCCACGCCGCGCAGAGCATCAGCAAGCGGCGCGGGTCGCCGGCCGGGGCCGGCGCACCGGCCAGCCGGGACAGCGCCGCCGCGACGATCAGCACCGCGCTCAGCACGGCAACAGCGACGCTGTGGTCGAAGTACTGCCGCAGGATGATGTCGAAGCCGTAATGCCAGCTCACCGGGTAGATCCAGCCGACCTGCCACACCTGGCCATGAGCGAACAGCGCGAACGGAACCATGGCCCCGACCGCGACGGCCGAACTGCCGGCCCACCACAAGACCGGGGACCTGCGGGCCCCCGCGGGGAGCAGCAGGGGCAGGATCGCGCCGTACACCGGCACCAGCAACACCAGGTTGACGTTCAGCAGGATCGACAGCATCAATCCCAGCGCGTAGCAAATCCACCAATTCGGCCTGTTGCGCCGGACGGCGGCCACGAACAACACCGTCAGCCACATCGACGCGGCCGCCACGAAGCCATACGAACGCGCCTCCATGCCGGCCCACGTCGTGCGGGGCAGGATGGCGAAGACGACGCCGGCGCACACCGCCGTCGACCGCGTCGCGAACCGCTTGGTGAACACCGTGACCCCGGCGGCGGCGGCGCCCACTGCCAGCGCGCTGGGCAGCCGCGAGAAGAACTCGGTGGGCGGAAACAGCGCGAACCAACCGTGCATCACCAGGTAATACAGCCCATGCACGGCGTCGATGTGGCCCAGCAGCCGCCACAGCTCGGGCAGCGTCCGGCTCGCCGCGGCCGAGATCGTGGCCCCCTCGTCGAACCACAGCGACGGCCGGCAGGCCCAGGCGGCGCTGACGGCGGAGGCGAACAGGGCGATCGCCCACGGGTCGAGCAACCTGCCGCGGGGGCGCTCGGCGACGGGTTTGTCGACAACATCCCCGGCGCGCGGCTCGAAAATCGGCTCGAGGGTGGGCATGGACATGATGATTGTTACTGTAGGGCGCGGCCGGTCGGGCCGGTCACAAACAGCACCCGCCGCATTCGCAGTTCACGCCCGTATTCACGAAAAGCGGCGTCATGCAATGCTTTCCGTTATCGGCCCGAGCATGCGATTGTTTCGTCATTGTCGATATTGTCCGTTGGCGCAGCCAGACGCCGCAAATCGCGGGTGCGCCACGCCACACCGTGTCGTTCATCTATCTCCTCTGCATCGAGCAAACGCGATACTGTCTTGGGTTGGCTGACCAACCGAAACTGGGAGGGTAAATGGGCGCCTATCGGACTGTGGTGGTAGGAACCGATGGCTCGGACTCGTCGATGCGCGCGGTGGAGAAGGCGGCGCAGATCGCCGGGCCGGACGCCAAGCTGATCGTGGCCTCGGCGTACTTGCCCCAACATGAGGACGCCCGGGCCGCCGACGCCCTCCGGGACGAAAGCTACAAGGTTTCGGGCACCGCGCCGATTTACGCGATTCTGCGCGACGCCAAGGACCGCGCCCAGGCGGCCGGTGCGCAAAACATCGATGAGCGCCCGATCGTGGGGGCGCCGGTCGACGCGCTGGTGCATCTCGCCGAGGAAGAGCACGCTGACCTGCTCGTGGTCGGCAACGTCGGTCTGAGCACCATCGCCGGCCGGCTGCTGGGATCGGTGCCGGCCAACGTGTCGCGGCGGGCCAAGACCGACGTCCTGATCGTGCACACCACGACGTAGAAGCCCGGCCTGCCGGCGACTACCAGCCCCGCGCCCGCCATTCGCTCAGGTGGGGGCGCTCGGCGCCCAACACCGTGTCGTCGCCGTGGCCGGGGTAGATGACGGTCGAGTCGTCATACACGTCGAACACCCGGGTGGTGACGTCGTCGAGCAGCTGCTCGAAATCGCCGGGCTGCCAAGTTTTGCCGACGCCGCCCGGGAACAGGCAGTCGCCGGTGAACAACTGCGTGACCCCGCCGGTCGCGGGTCCGTCGAGGGCCAGCGCGATCGATCCGGGGGTGTGACCCCGCAGGTGGATGACGTCGAAGTTCAGCTGGCCGATCCGCACCGTGTCACCGCCCGCCAGCAAACGGTCCGGCTTGACCGGCAGCGCCTCGGCGTCGATTTCGTTGGCGGCGGTCGGCGCGCCAGTCGCTTTGGCCACGGCGTCCAGGGCCTGCCAGTGGTCGAAGTGCTGATGGCTGGTCACGATCAACGACACCTTCGGCGCGTTCTGCCGGATGAGGCCGATCAGGTCGTCGGCATCGTTGGCGGCGTCGATGAGCAGTGTTTCGCCGGTGGCGGAACACGTCACCAGATAAGCATTGTTGTCCACGGGGCCCACCGACGCCTTTATGATCGTGGCGCCGGGTAGGGTCCGGCGGGCCGCGGTACCAGGGTCGACGTGTCCCGTGTAGTTGTCGACGAGCTTGTCAGTGGGGCCGTCCTGGGCAGTCATAGCGGCCACGTTACTGGTCACACGCTGCTTGTCGGTATGGACACATAGCATGGAATGCGCCGTGCGCAATTCCGATCCGGATCGGCTTTGCGGCTACGGAAAGTTGCCGATAGTTCCTGAGAGGGGCAGCGTTGGCTGACCGTCTGATCATCAAGGGCGCCCGCGAGCACAACCTGCGCGGCGTCGACCTCGACCTGCCCCGCGACGCGCTGATCGTCTTCACCGGGCTGTCGGGTTCGGGCAAGTCGTCGCTGGCCTTCGACACGATTTTCGCCGAGGGGCAGCGGCGCTACGTGGAGTCGCTGTCGGCCTACGCCCGCCAGTTCCTCGGGCAGATGGACAAGCCGGACGTGGACTTCATCGAGGGCCTTTCCCCGGCGGTGTCCATCGACCAGAAGTCCACCAACCGCAATCCGAGGTCGACGGTCGGCACCATCACCGAGGTCTACGACTACCTGCGGTTGCTGTACGCGCGCGCGGGCACCCCGCACTGCCCGGTGTGTGGTGAGCGGATCGCCCGCCAGACCCCGCAGCAAATCGTGGACCAGGTGCTGGCGATGCCGGAGGGCACCCGGTTCCAGGTGCTCGCCCCGGTGGTGCGCACCCGCAAGGGCGAGTTCGCCGACCTCTTCGAGAAGCTCAACGCCCAGGGCTACAGCCGGGTCCGGGTCGACGGCGTCGTGCATCCGCTGACCGATCCGCCGAAGCTGAAGAAGCAGGAGAAGCACGACATCGAGGTGGTGGTGGACCGCCTCACCGTGAAGGCCAGCGCCAAGCAGCGGCTCACCGACTCGGTGGAAACCGCGCTGAATCTGGCCGACGGCATCGTGGTGCTCGAGTTCGTCGATCACGAGCACGACGCCCACAATCGCGAGCAGCGGTTCTCCGAGAAGCTGGCCTGCCCCAACGGCCACGCGCTGGCCGTCGACGACCTGGAGCCGCGGTCGTTCTCGTTCAACTCGCCGTACGGCGCCTGCCCCGAGTGCAGCGGGCTGGGCATCCGCAAGGAGGTCGACCCCGACCTGGTGGTGCCCGACCCCGAGCGCACCCTGGCCGAGGGCGCGGTGGCGCCGTGGTCGACGGGCCACACGGGGGAGTACTTCACCCGGATGATGGCCGGGCTCGGTGACGAGCTGGGCTTCGACGTCGACACCCCGTGGCGCAAGCTGCCGGCCAAGGCCCGCAAGGCGATCCTCGAGGGCTCCGACCATCAGGTGCACGTGCGGTACCGCAACCGGTACGGCCGAACCCGGTCGTACTACGCCGATTTCGAGGGCGTGCTGGCGTTTTTGCAGCGCAAGATGGCGCAGACCGAATCCGAGCAGATGAAGGAACGCTACGAGGGCTTCATGCGCGACGTGCCGTGCCCGGTCTGCGAGGGCACCCGGCTCAAGCCGGAGATCCTGGCCGTGTCGTTGAGCGCGGGGAATCGCGGCAAGAAGTCCATCGCCGAGGTCTGTGAGCTGTCGATCTCCGATTGCGCCGACTTCCTCAACACCCTCACCCTTGGGCCGCGCGAACAGGCGATCGCCGGGCAGGTGCTCAAGGAAATCCAGTCGCGCCTGGGCTTTTTGCTCGACGTCGGGCTGGAATATCTGTCGCTGTCCCGTGCGGCGGCCACGCTGTCCGGCGGTGAGGCGCAACGCATTCGGCTGGCCACCCAGATCGGGTCCGGTCTGGTGGGCGTGCTCTACGTGCTCGACGAGCCGTCCATCGGGCTGCATCAGCGCGACAACCGTCGCCTCATCGAAACCCTTACTCGCCTAAGGGGTTTGGGCAACACGCTGATTGTCGTCGAGCACGACGAGGACACCATCGCGCACGCCGACTGGATCGTGGACATCGGCCCGCGGGCCGGCGAGCACGGCGGCCAGATTGTGCACAGCGGCACCTACAGCGAGCTGCTGGCCAACAAGGACTCGATCACGGGCGCCTACCTGTCGGGCAAGGAAAGCATCGAGATGCCGGCGATCCGGCGTCCCGTCGACCGGCGCCGTCAGCTCACCGTCGTCGGCGCCCGCGAGCACAACCTGCGCGGCATCGACGTCTCGTTCCCGCTCGGGGTGCTCACGTCGGTGACCGGCGTGTCCGGGTCCGGCAAGTCGACTCTGGTCAACGACATCCTCGCGGCGGTGCTGGCCAACCGGCTCAACGGCGCCCGGCAGGTTCCCGGGCGTCACACCCGGGTCACCGGGCTTGACCACCTGGACAAGCTGGTGCGGGTGGACCAGTCGCCGATCGGGCGCACGCCGCGGTCGAATCCGGCCACCTACACCGGCGTGTTCGACAAGATCCGCACCCTGTTCGCCGCCACCACCGAGGCCAAAGTCCGTGGCTACCAACCGGGCCGGTTCTCGTTCAACGTCAAGGGCGGCCGCTGCGAAGCGTGCACCGGTGACGGCACCATCAAGATCGAGATGAACTTTTTGCCCGACGTGTACGTCCCGTGCGAGGTGTGTCATGGCGCCCGGTACAACCGGGAAACCCTCGAGGTGCACTACAAGGGCAAGACCATCTCCGAGGTGCTGGACATGTCCATCGAGGAGGCGGCCGAATTCTTCGAGCCGATCACCGGCATCCACCGCTATCTGCGCACCCTGGTCGACGTCGGCCTCGGTTATGTGCGGCTCGGCCAGCCGGCGCCGACGCTGTCCGGCGGCGAGGCGCAGCGCGTCAAACTGGCCGCCGAACTGCAGAAGCGCTCCACCGGACGCACCATCTACATCCTCGACGAGCCCACCACGGGGCTGCATTTCGACGACATCCGCAAGCTGCTCAAGGTCATCAACGGCCTTGTCGACAAGGGCAATACGGTCATCGTCATCGAACACAACCTGGACGTCATCAAGACCTCGGACTGGATCGTCGACATGGGCCCGGAAGGCGGCGCCGAGGGCGGAACCGTTGTCGCGGAAGGCACTCCGGAGGACGTCGCGGCGGTGCCCGAGAGCTACACCGGGAAGTTCCTCGCCGAGGTCATCGGGCGCAGCGCACCGCCGGCCAGCGCTCCCGCGCGCCGATCGACCCGGCGCCGCAAAGCCACCGCCTGAGCCCGTTTTCGCGGTAGCGGCCGATAGCGTTGTCGGGCAAGGCATCTGGCAAATCCCTCAACGGCCGCGTAGCCCCCGCGTTCCTCACGCGTCGCCGTCCCGTCGCATCGACTCGCGGATCTGGGCCAGCCGCTCGGCCGCGGCGCGCCGGCGTTCGTCGTACTCGTCCTCGACCGAGCGCCCCTCGGGTGACTCCGCATCGAGTTCGGCGGAGCCTTGTGCCGTCGAGTACCTCGCCTCAATCTTGTCGCGCACGGACTCGAACGTAGGCACACCGGCGTCGTCGTATCCGGCATCGGCGACGCCTTCAGTGGTCGGTTCGTCGGGCATACCGCCACGGTACTGCGCGCAGCTGTCGAAATAGGCAACATCCGTTGTCAGTTCTTGGAGTCGCTGTGCGTCGCATTTCGGGTGCTCTAGCCGCACGCCGGCGTTAACCATAAATCGGCCCGCCGTCGCCGGTTACTGAACGGTAGCTGACGTTTTCGTCAAATCCCCTGCGCCGCTGAGCAAGCGCGCGTTGAAACTTTCACCCGCGCTGCGCGGCTGCCATTAGCTACTTATGCCACAATCTCCTTGGTTATTTGTCGCGAGTCGAATTGAGAAAGCGATTCAAGACGCGTTCAAGAAATAGTGCGGATCGCACGGTTAATAGTGGAGGCAAACCCATGGAAGCGGCTCAGCTCGAAGCAAGAGTGTTTGATGCCCCGCGGTCGGACAGTGTGTCCGGCTGGCGCGATGACGCGACGGGATGTTGGGTCGTCGCCTCCACACCGAGGGCCGAGCCCGCACTGTGGAACCAATACCTGGAAGGCGCGCTGGACAGCTATCGCAGGCACGGGCTGGATTGGGTGCTCGACGTGGACGCCATCCAGGACGGTGCGGACACGGCGCTGTTCTTCGCCGCGCTTGACCCGCAGGGGCGCGTGGTCGGGGGCACGCGCGTCGTGGGGCCCTTGCGCTCGCCGGAGGACTCGCACGCTCTGGTGGAGTGGAAAGGCAGCCCGGGCCTTTCCCTGTTGCGCCATATGATCGCCAACCGGCTTCCGTTTGGTGTTGTGGAGGTGAAAAGCGCTTGGGCCAATTCCCGCGAATATGGCAATCAGTCGCTTTCCCGAGTTTTGGCCCGCACGGCCCTGCCGACGATGACGCTGCTGGGTGCTCAATTCGTGATGGCTACCGCGGCGGCCCATGTGCTGGAGCAGTGGCAATCCTCCGGGGGCGTCGTGGCCGCGCGCGTTCCGGCAGCGGCCTATCCGAACGAAAACTACCGAACCAAAGTGATGTGGTGGGATCGGCGCACCCTTTCCACCCATGCCGAGCCGGGGCAATTCAAGCTGATGTGCGCCGAGAACGCCGAAATCCTCAGCCGCTTTTCGGCATTGGAAGAACTGACGTCTTGACAACGCGGTCCCGGTTGGCTGCGAAGTGTTCTAGGGTCGTGTCGTGCCCATCGCTGAGCCCAAGCGTGACGTCGCCGCGTCCACGGTGAAACCGGGAAGGCGGTGTCGCACAATGAGCTCCGCGCGCATAGCGGCCACGATGACGAACATCCAGACCGCAAATTTGCTCGCGATGACGTTGCGCGACTGAGCGTTACGTCGAGGTACTTCGCGAGCCGCCGCGGCTATGCCCGCCGAGGTCGACGAGAACCGGGCCCGCGACGCGCGATGTCGAGGTCGCCGGCGCGCACGGCGCCCAGCGCGATGATGCGGATCGGGGGTCGGAGACGGGCCGGTTGCCGCGAATGCCATCATTGCGGCTATGGCTTCTCGGCACACGCGATTTCGGTTCTTCTACCGGGTCGGCTTCACGCCGTGGGAGGGCCATCCGATCGGGCAGCCTCTGCGGGATCTGGTCGAGGGAACCGGTGACACACCTGCGCTTCCCAAGGGCCAGGCTCTCGACGTGGGATGTGGCACCGGAGATTGCGCCATCTACCTCGCCCAGCAGGGCTGGGAGGTCACAGGGGTCGATTACGTCGCGAAACCTCTTGAAAAGGCGCGGGCGAAGGCGCGCAACGCCGATGTCTCGGTCAATTTTGCCCGTGCCGATGTGACGCAGCTGAGTCAGTCCGGGATCGGAACGGGCTTCCAGTTGATCGTCGACAACGCTTGCATCCACAACATGAGTGGCGGCGACCGTGAGGCGTACGTCCGGGAAGTCACCGCAGTGGCGGCACCCGACGCACGGCTGTTCATTGCCGCATTCCCTCCCGGGGGCCGGTTCGGCGTGCCGGGCATTGATCACGCCGAGATCGAACGGCGCTTCGCCGCCGGCTGGACGCTGTTGTTCACGGGCGACGAGCAGGAACTCGACGATAAGAAAACCCCGGCGAATTACTACCTGTTCCAACGTCGCGCCTGAGCGACCGACCGTCTGCCCGCGTTGGGCGTTCGGCGGGTCTAAACCGCGTTTCCCGTTCCGGAAAACCGCGTGCTGGAGAAGTTCATCGGTATGACGCGTTTGGCCAGCAGCGACTCCATTGCCGCGCTGTCGAGGGGCCGCGACAGCAGAAAGCCTTGTGCGCGATGGCAGCCCAGGCTGAGCAACCTCTCGGCGGCGGCCACGGTTTCCACCCCTTCGGCCACGACATCGAGCCCGAATGCGTCAGCCAGGGCCATCGTCGAGCGCACGATCGCCAGATCGCCGGCGTTGGTATCGAGGCTCTGGACAAAACCCTTGTCGATCTTGAGCGAATCGACGGGAAGAGACTTCAGATATGTCAATACACTGTAGCCGGTGCCGAAGTCATCGATGGCGATCTGTACTCCAACGTCCTTCAACGCGAACAACGTCTGACGTGTTGCATCGATATCTTGGACCACAACGCTTTCGGTGATCTCCAGACACACGGTGCTGGGATCAAGCCCGAACTCGTCGAGGGTGGCCGCGACGGTGTCGACGATGCCGGCCGTGACGAGCTGTACGGGAGATACGTTGACCCGCAGCACCGTGCCCTCCCCGACACCGTGTGACCGCCAGAGTCCGAATTGCGCACATGCAGAGCGCATTACCAGGCGGCCGAGTTTGGCACCAAGGTTGATCGACTCCACGACCTGGATAAACGAATCAGGCATCAACAAACCCAGAGTTGGGTGTTGCCAACGAATTAACGCCTCAGTGCCGAGGATCTCGCCGGTACGCATGTCGAACTCCGGGAGATAATGGAGCACCAACGCGCCACCACCGCCCTCGATCATCCCTTCCAGATGCAGCTCAATGTCGTTGCGGATCATGTCTGTCGTAGACATCTCCGGTCGGAACGTTGCGACGTTGTTGCCGCCGGAAGCCTTCGCCGACCGGGTGGCCTGGTCGACCCGCCGTAGCAGGTCTGACGTGGTCTCGTCCCCCGGTAGGCCTGCGGCGACGCCGATACTTACGGTGCGACTGAGCATCTCACCGTCGATGGGTATTTGTTGGCGAACCCGACCGTGCAATGAGTGTGCGAACGTTTCAGCCGCCTCGACATCCATGGCCGCGGATGGCACGACGCCAAACTCGTCGCCGCCGAAGCGGGCGATGACTGATGGAACCTGGGTGGCCTCACGAAGTAACGCGGCGAACGCCTCGATAAATCGATCGCCGGCGTCTTGGCCGAGGCGACTATTGATGACCTTGAAGCGGTCAATGGCGAGGAATATGACCGAAACCGGGCCCGGCTGTCCTTTCGCCAGCCGGTTGTCGAGGTGCGCGATGAGCGCCCTGCGGTTCAGCAGCCCGGTGAGTTCATCGTGCTCAGCGAGGTAGTGGATCTGCTGCTCGGCGACGACGCGGGCCTGCAGCTGCGCGAAAAGCGCGGCGATCGCCTGTAGCGCATTGAGTTCTTCTGGTAACCATTCACGGTCTCCGAGCTTGCCGAAGGCCATCGTGCCGGTGGTGACGTCGCCGGACAGCAGCGGAACGGCAGCCAGGGAGACGGCGGGAGCTCCAGTGCCCTCTTCGATACGGTGCTGATAGTCGGCGTTCTCCGGTTCGGGGCGGACCACTTCGGGCACCTTGAGGTGTTCGGTCCGCGCGAAGATGGAGTCGGCATCGGCGAAATACACCAGGCCGATCGGGTCGGGGTCGGCGTTACGCGGCGGGAATTCGGCGATGAGGACGGTCGCGCGGATGGAGTGATCGTTGTGTCGCAGAAAGCTGAAGTCCACACCCAGGTCGCGAACCAGGTTGCCGAGCACGCGTTGGCTGATCGCGGCAGAGTCAGCCGCGGTGGCCGCCATCAACTCGGCAGCGGCAGCGGTGACCAGGTGGTCCAGGGTGCCCGACATTGCCCTAACCGTAGCGGTATCCGGTGCGCGGCGTTTGGCATTGCATAGCGCCTCTAGCAATGATTCGCTCACGTTAACGCCCGAGTGTGATCAGGGTCGCGTGGAATCGGTACCGAGAGGCGTCTCGACGAGGGAACGCGGCGCCGCCGGATGGATCCTCCGGACGGTCTGCTGACTCAGCCGTCGGAAGTTACGACCCACGACTGTTAGCTGGGTTAGCGGCGCGGACGAACGCGAGCACGGATCGGACCGCCAGCAATCATGGTGAAGTGCAACGCGAGCGGAAATTCGTCATCGAGTGAGCGAATTTCGACTCCGCGGATGAGTGTCGCCAACGCGAGCGTGACTTCGAGCATGGCGAAATGGTCGCCAATGCACGAGCGCGGTCCGCCGCCGAATGGCACGTACTGCCACCGATCGAGAGCTTTGAAGCTCTCCGGGCTGAACCGATCCGGGTCGAAGCGAAGCGGATCGTCCCAAAGCAGGGGGTCGCGTTGTACCGCCATTCTCCCGACAATGAGCATGGTGCCCTTTGGCACCCGGTAGCCGCCCACCTCGACGTCTCGGCAGGCCATGCGTGTCCCCGTGGGCGCCGGGGGGCACAGGCGCAACGATTCCCGTATCACCTGCACCGTGTAGCCAAGCTGCGGAATGTCGTCGGACGTCAGCGGCCGATCCGGCAGGGCCGTGACTTCTGCAGCCACCCGGTCCTGGCAATCGGCGTGGTGTCCCAGAGACCACAGCGCATACGTCAATGCCGTCGTCGTGGTGTCGTGGCCGGCGAAGAGGAACATCACCAGCTCGTCGCAAATCTCCTCATCAGACAACCGTTTTCCGGTCTCTGGATCCTCGGCGGCGAGGAGCGCATGGACCAAGGGTGCGACTCGCGTCGGGTCGGCGCGGCAGTCCCGCAGGATCTCCTGCGTCAGGGCGTGAAGTTTGGCGCTTGCCGCTCGCGCGCGCCGACGCGCCGGCGTGGGCAACCAGCGCGGCGCGCGTAGCGGGCGCGTCGCGCGCCTGACCGCGTAGGCCAACGCGATCCGCAATGGCTCGACGACCTCGTCGGCCCGTTGTTCCAGGTCGAGTCCGAGCACCGATCGGCCCAGCGCGCGCAACGTGATCGTGCGGCATTCGGCGTCCAAATCGATCAGGGCGTCCTCATGCCAGCCTTCGCTCACCGATTGCGCCGCCTGCTCCATGTGACCGCCGAACTCGCTCACACGCTGCTTGGTGAACACCGGCTGTAGGGTGCGCCGGCGTGGCTTCCATTGCTCGAAGGGAAGATCGGTGAGGCTGGCGCCGATGACGCGGCGTACTTGGTCGAATACCGGGGTGGTCTTGTCCACGGAATCGTCTTTGGTACTGAGGATGTCGCGGATGGCCTCCGGAGACGTCGCCAACACCATCGGGGGCATCAGCCATCGCGGCCCTAACTTGAACGACGTCACCCGCCCGCCGGCGTCACGCAGCCGTTCGGTCCCCGTGCTGAATTCCCGCACCGCCGCGAGGCGCTGACGGTAAGGCATCGGGTTCACCGGCGGCAGGGGCAAGCATTCGATTCCGTCACGTGCAAGGGCCTGAACCACGCCTACCTCCTGCGGATAATGCTGTTGCCTACGCCGGTCGAACGACCGCGCAGGCCGAAAGCTTTCCGGCCCCCGCTGACCGGACAAGTATTCCAGGACGTTCGTTTCGACGCAGCGAAATTCAACGGGACGCCAGTGCAGACTGCGCAGACAGGTTAATAATCATCTACGACACTTCGGCCGGGTATCTGACTGCCGCCAGAGCCTGACGAGAAATCGATCACGCGGACCCATGAAAGGTTGAGGGTGAAGAGAATTCGGCCGCTATGGCGAATGCCTGGGATCGTTTTGCGTGAGCGGTCGCATCCGCCGGGGCGGGAGCGCGTTCCTGAGCCGATGGTGGTGGACGGTCCGGAGTCCGTCGCACAGTTCCACTCTGGTGGTGCATCCAACCCCGGCATGTGCGCGGTGTACGACTTGTGTGCGCGCGCGCTTGACGCGCTGCTGCCACCCGGAGGCCACTTGCTGGATCTCGGCGTCGGCTCCGGCCGTGCGCTCAGTGCCGTCCTGCGCCGACGGCCCGACATCCGGGCCACCGCCGTCGATCTCGCCCCCAACATGCTGTCCACGGCGCGGGAGCTGTTCGACGCCGAAGGCCTCGGAGAACGTGTCGAACTGCGCCTGGAGGACATCACGGCGTTGCCGGAACGGGTTTCAACCGGTCCGTGGGACGCCGTCTCGTGCATGTGGACACTGCATCAGCTACCGGATGTCGACACGCTGCGCGGCGCCCTTGGGCAGATCGCTGCCATCCAACGCCGCAGCGGGGCCGCAATATGGATTTCCGATTTTCAGCGCCTCCGGGACCCGGCGGCCGCCCCCAAGATGCTGGAGATCGCCGACCCCGCCTCGCCCGCCGTCCTGCGCCAAGATGCCATTGCGAGCGAGGCGGCGGCGTTCACCATCGCGGAACTGTCGAAAGAGCTTGCCGCAGCGGGTCTGCAAGGCATGCACTGCGGTCATTCGACACCGGTGCCCTACCTGCAGGCGTACTGGATGTTCGGCGCGCGCGGCGAACCGAACGCGCTGACTGGCACGCGTGATCCCCGGCTGAGCCGTCAAGCCCGCCGCGAGTCGGCTTTGTTGCGATGGGGATTCACGGCGAAACCGTTCTGAGGTCCGATGGCCCCAGGCGTTCGTTACGCGACGGGCGCATCAGGGCGGCCCAGAGCGGACCCGGCTCGGGCTGCGGCGACTGGACACCGACGGTGGCGGCGCGGAGGTCAAGCGCAAGACCAGCACGATCGATTCCTCTGGATCGGTCGCGATGAGGCGCACAAAATCGTCTTGTAATCGCGCTAATTCGCCGGCGAAGCCAGCCGATAACTCATTGAGATCGGCAGCGCTTCGCGCATGCAGAAAGACCGGCGACAGCGGCCTGACAGCGAGGCCTTCGCGCTGGGCGACGATCCATACCGCCTCAACGGCCGACCCGCCGCGGGCGTAGTCGCTCAGGCACCCCCCGGTCACGGTGAGCACCGCCAGCGCGGAGCTCGTGAGGACTTCGTCGCGCATGCCGTCGCCCAGCGCACTGCCGGCGTTCCATTCCGCAAGGTAAGCCATGACATCGGACCGGCGCACGATATCCATCAACGCCAAGTCGCTGGCGTCGAGTTCGAGAGATCGCACGTCGATACCCGTGTCGGGTTCTGGATCCCCGGGCCAGCGCAGTTCCGAAACCATCTCTGTGTGCAGTTGCGGCGTCAAGTACCGGATGCGGTCGGCGGCCCCGAAAATCGTTGCGGCCCGCAAAAGGTCGTCTCGCTCGGTGAGCAGGTGCAGGCGCGCGCCTTCCCGCTCGGCCGTCACGGCGAGTAACTTCGTCGTCTGATCGTCGAGTGACTGAGCTGTTCCGCGATGACGGTTGGTCTCGCGCACGAGCATCGGTTCATAAAGATCGGCCAGGGCCGGGTCGCTACCGTTTCCGAAGTGCATCGTGGCCCGCAGCGGAGACCCGGCGCCGCCTTCGGATACACTCACCGGGCCGAGCATCCCACGGGCGGCGGCGGCGATTCTCACGTTATACAATGCGGCGCCCACTGCGACAGCGCTGCCGCGGAAGCCCACGTCCATCGTCGAAGTATGTTCTGTGGCAACGCTTATGGTGAGCTCGGTCGGTTGCGCGTCGATGCGCCACGGCTGGCTGTTTCCCCCCGAGGGGGCGCGCATCGCGGCGGCGACGATCGTGTCGTCGACTGCGGGAGGTGCCGGGTTATCTCCAAGTTCGTTGTCACGCGCAGGGCGATGCTGGGCCGTTTCGACCTCGCCCAGTTGATCGAGCGCCCAGCCCGTGTCGATGCGGCACCGGCCGGATCTCAGGTTTTCGCCCAGTCCGATTCTGCGGACAGCCTCCGCCAACGCCGACGCGCCCACTATGACATCGGATGCTAGCTGGGGCCACGTCGAGAGCGACCGGTCGATCTCGATGAGCGATGCGGCAGTGCGCGGCGAGATGTGCCCGGCTTCGTCGTAACGCAGCATGTGCGGGAGCTTCTCCCGGGTACTCATGCCCGCCACCAACTCGACGTCGAGCTCGTCCAGCAATCCATGCATGATCGGACGTTCAGGGTCTTGATCGAAGCGTTCGACATCGACGCGCCCCCGGTCGCTGGTCGCCATCAACACGGGGAGATGCCTGGCACGGGCCGCCGTCCGCAAGGCGACCTTCATGTCGAGCGAATCACACTCTTCGATGGCGATGTCCAGTCCATCCAAGAACGCGTCGATGGTGTCTGCGGTAATCCCGGTGTCGAGCACGTCCACCGCCAGGTAGGGATCGAGCTCAGCAATCCTGCGCGCCGCCACGTGAGCTTTGTTCAGCCCGAGGTCGAACACAGTGGCCGGCACTCGATTCAGGTTCGATAGTTCCAAATGATCGAAATCTGCCAGCCGAAGCCGGCCACACAATCCCTGAACCGCCAAGGTGTGTGCGATGACATGGCCGACGCTAAGACCAGCGACGCCGATGGTCAGCGAGCTGAGCCGGGCTTGTTCCGCGATGGTGATGTTGTTTCTGTTGCGATCAAGCCGTAACGCCCGAAATCCACGCGGCCCCAGCACCGCAACGACGGCACGCCGCCACGGGTAGTACGCCCATCGGGTTCCTTCGCCGAGAAGTGTCGAATCCGGCGCCGGGTGGAGACCGCGCAGGTTAGCCAGTTGGGCGTCGAGTCGGTCGACGACCTCGATGGTGGGATCGGTTCGAAGACGGTCCAATACCAGACGATCGCCGGGCTCATCGGAGTCGAGAATTTGTGCGCTGTACGCGGTTACGGTGCGCTCGTCCATGGTGTTTCGTGTATAGCACCTGACCGGCGTGTCGGCCCCCGTAACGCTGCGTTTGGCCGCTCACCAGGCGATGACATCCTTATCCTGCGGCTCCGTCTGCTCGAGGAATTGCCCTCGCCGTATCAGGCTGGTGACCGCGGCGTCCCAGCGTCGCAGCTGCGGCGCGGTGAAGAACGACTCACCCAGGTAGAGCTCGATGTAGGGATGCAGAATGATGGCGCCGATGCGCAGGATGAGCGGGTTGAGTACTCCCCAGTCGGGATCCAGGTCGGGTCGGAGTTTGCCCTGTTGCCCGAACTGGTCGCCCTGGCCCGCGCTGATACCCACCAGCCCGGTGAAGATGACCGAACCCAATGCGCCACCCTCGGCGAGCGCGCGTCCGAGATAGGTCATCACGTCGGGACGTTCGACCATCAGCGCGGTCAGCCGGCGCCCGGCCTCGTTGAGATTGTCGGAGGGTGGCTCGGGCAGCGTAGCGGGTTCCAACGCCTCACTAACCGCCTGCAGGACGTACTGATCGACGGCGGCGCTCAGCGCGGCCTTGGTGCGAAAGTGGTGCTGCACCAGCCCAATCGAAACCTCTGCGGTCTCGGCAACCGCGCGCAGCGTCGTGGCAGCGATGCCGCGAACGGCAAAGCAGCTCAATGCGGCGTCGCGAATCCGCTCTTTGGGTGAGGGTTCTGCTGGAGGGGGCGGGTCGTACGGAAACAGCCGGGTGGGTCCCACGGGCGGACAATACACCCGCATCGCGTCACGATATGGCGGTATCGGATAACCATATCTCCGTATCACTGCCGCGGTTGCGTTGCGCCGCGGCCTCCGCGCGGGCACGCGCCTGACGGCCGCGCGCGGCCCGGGCGAACGGCGTTCTCGCGCACGAGGTCCCGTTACCGCGACTGCCGCTCGAGATACCGGACCATCTGCTGCCAGTACACCAGGGTCAGCGCCATCTGCACGGCGACCGCGATCAGCGCCGGCCGCAGCCGGCGGCGACGGGCGGCGAGCACCGCGCCCAATGCGGCGGCCGACGTCGTCCCGCTGACCGCTGTCGCCGCATCGCGCGGGCGGCGGCTGATCCACAGCTCCTCGCCCAGCATGGCCCGCGTCGACCATGCGCGGTGATGCGCGGGCTTGCCGAAAATGAACGGGTTCACGGCCAGCCACAACGCAATCCACACCGCGTGGCTCCATTGCCGCGTCCATGGCGGGACCAGAATCAACGGCGTGCTCGCCCAGCGGCTCCACGCGCTCCACGGATGGCAGTGCCGCGCGAAGACCGCGCGCCGAACGCGCGCAACGGATAACACCCGCGCTACCGCATCGCGGTGTTGGAATGTTCGGCCGGAACGACGACCGGGGCACCGCCGCCCGGCGCGGACGGGGTGGGCAGCGGCGTCCGCGAAATGTCCGGGGTGCCCAGCGCCCCGGCCAGCCAGGGCAGCGCGGCCGCGAACACGCGGTCCGCGAACGGCCAATCGTGCCTGCCCGGCTGCGGGACGACCGCGCAGTCGATTCCGTTGGCACGGCCGAGCGCACACAGCGAATAGGCGGCCGCGGTCTGATTGGCCGGGTTGGCGGCCGCCTCACGTCCCGCCAGACGGATGGCGCCGCTGTCGGTCAGCTGGATGTCGCGGCGCCCCGCCGCCGGGCCGTCCGACGAAATCGCGAACCACCCGGCCACGTCGCGGTACGGTCCGTGCCGGTTGATCACCGTGGACGGATCGAAAGCCGCCCAGGCGTCGGCGTTTCCGCCGAACAGCCGGGCGATGGTCTGGGCCTTGTTGCCGGCGTTGGGGAAGAAGTCGCCGGCAACATCGACGAACGCGCTGAACATGTCGGGATGCATGACGGTCAGATCCACGGCGCAGGTCCCGCCCATGGACCAGCCCGCCACGCCCCAGTTGGACCGGAGCGGGCTGACGCCGAACGCCGAAACCATATAGGGCACGACGTCTTTGGTGAGGTGGTCGGCCGCGTTGCCCCGAACCCCGTTGACGCATTCGGTGTCGTTGTTGAAGGCGCCGCCGGAGTCCACGAACACGAACACCGGCGCCTTACCGCCATGCGCGGCCGCGAAGTCATCGATCGTCTTGACAGCGTTGCCCGCACGCGTCCAGTCCGCCGGCGTGTTGAACTGCCCGCCGATCATCATCACGGTCGGCAACGGCGGCGGTGGGGAAGTGGCGAACCATTCGGGCGGCAGGTAGACGAGCTCACCACGGTGTTTGAAGTGCGACCCGTCCGAGGGGATCGCGACGGGCACCACGGTGCCGTGCGGCGGCCGGGTTCCCTTGGCGGCCATCGCGGTAACGGTCGCCTGGTCGGTCTGATCGGGCAGCGGGCCGGACGTCAGCTGGCTCCACGCGGACTGGACGGTGGGGAAGTAGCCCACCCACAGGTTGAGCGCCAGCGCCGCGCTGAGCAAGCACAACGGCACGGCCAGCAGCGCCGCGCCGCGCCGCCAGCGGCGCGCGCTGCGCCATCCCAGAACCAGCACCGCCGCCGCCATGCCCGTCAGCGCGATCCAGACCCAGAGCGCCGCCGGCGCCGGTTCCTCGGAGAGCCCATGGTCGACGATGTACCAGTGCGTCAGGTAGGCCACGGTTGCGCCGCCCAGCGCGGCCGCCGGCATCCGCACCGTGCGCCAGCGACGAGACCGCCAGCCGACCGCCGACGTCAGCACGACCGCGGCCAGCACCTGGATCGTCGTCGGCACCCAGCCATGCATCAGCGAGGTGTGACTAAGAGCCAGGAACTGCGCGGGTGCACCGTTCGTCGAGGCTGTCACGTGAGTCATTGTGATCTATTGTTTACCGGCCTGGAACCTGTTTGCCTAATGTTCGCGCACGACGGACCGAATGTTCCTGACCTCGATCAATGGGGTTTGGCCAGCGGGAACGGCAACGTCTCCCGGATGCTGCGGCCCGTTATGAGCATGACGAGGCGATCGACGCCCATCCCCAGCCCGCCGGTGGGCGGCATCGCGTATTCCATCGCCTGCAGGAAGTCTTCATCGAGCTCCATCGCTTCCGGATCGCCACCCGCGGCCAACAACGACTGCTCCTGCAGGCGGCGGCGCTGTTCCACCGGGTCGGTGAGCTCGCTGTAGGCGGTGGCCAGCTCGACACCCCACGCCACCAGGTCCCACCGTTCGGCGACGCCGGGCTCGCTGCGGTGCGGGCGGGTCAGCGGCGAGACCGATGTCGGGAAGTCGATATAGAACGTCGGTTCCTCCGTCCGGTCCTCCACCAGGTGCTCGTACAGCTCCAGCACCACCGCGCCGGCATCCCACTGCGCCCGGTACGGAATGTGCGCGGCGTCGGACAGCTTGCGCAGGGCGGCCAGCGGCGTGGACGGGTCGATGTGCTCGCCGAGCGCTTCGGAGACGGCGTCGTACACGGTCTTGACGGCCCACAGGCCGGAGATGTCGACCGGTTCGAGGCGGCCACCGGCGCCCTGGTCGCGTGGGCGCATGACGGTCTGCTCGCCGTGGGCGGCCTGCGCGGCGTTCTGGATCAGCTCGCGGCACCCGTCGATCCAGACCTTGTAGTCGGCGTGCGCCTGGTAGGCCTCCAGCAAGGTGAACTCCGGGTTGTGGCTGAAGTCGACGCCCTCGTTGCGGAAGGCCCGGCCCAACTCGAAGACCCGCTCGACGCCGCCGACGCACAACCGTTTGAGATAGAGCTCCGGCGCGATCCGCAGGAACAGGTCCATGTCGTAGGTGTTGATGTGCGTGACGAACGGCCGGGCGGTGGCGCCGCCGTGGATCTGCTGCAGGATCGGCGTCTCGACCTCGATGAACCCCTTGCCGAACAGCGTCTGCCGGACCGAGCGCAACACCTCGCTGCGCGCCGTGATCAACTCCCGCGACTCGGGATTGACCGCCAGGTCGACATATCGGGTCCGCACCCGGGCCTCCGGGTCGGTCAGTCCCTTCCACTTGTTCGGCAACGGCCGCAAGCACTTACCGATCATCCGCCAGTCGCCGACGATCAGCGAGCGGGTTCCCTTCTTGGAAAAGCCCATGTGGCCGGCGACCTCGACCAGGTCGCCGAGATCGATCGCCGCGGTGAAGTCAGCCGTTCGCCCGTGCTGCAACTGCGAATTGTCCAGCAGCACTTGCATTTCCCCCGACCAGTCACGCAGCTGGGCGAACAGCACCCCGCCGTAATCGCGTATCCGCAGGATCCGGCCGGAGACCGTGATCGCCTCCCGGTCGTCCGCATCGAGCGCCGCGGCGACGGAGTGGCTGGGCGGACAGCCCACCGGATACGCGTCGATGCCGTTGCGTCGCAACACTTTCAGCTTGGCCAGGCGCACCCGAACCTGTTCGGGCAGTCGGGACCTCGCCTCTTCCTCGTCGGCCGACTCCTGGCGTCGCTGCAGCCCGCTGACGTCGGGCGCACTCCCGTCGTGGTGCAGCAGCCCGGACTCGGCCAGCCGGGCGGGAACGGCCGGGTGATGACCGGTGTGCGGCTTGCGCCGGCCGAACGGCAGGACGAGAAAGCCCTCGGCGAGGGCCGAGGCGACCCCGACCCGCGGGATCAGGCGGGCGTCCTCGTAGCAGGCGTAGCGCGGCACCCAGTCGGGTTGGTATTTCATGTTGGAGCGATACAACGTCTCCAGCTGCCACCACCGCGAGAAGAACAGCAGGAACCCGCGCCACAGCCGGGCGACGGGGCCCGCACCGAGCTGGGCGCCCTGTTCGAATGCCGACCGGAACATCGCGAAGTTCAGCGAAATGCGGGTGATGCCAAGGGTTTCCGCGTTGAGTGCGAGATCGCTGACCATCAGCTCGATGGTGCCGTTGGGCGACTGCGGCGATCGGCGCATCAGGTCCAGGGAGACACCGGTGGTTCCCCACGGGACCAGCGACAGCATCGCGACGACGGCGCCTTCCCGGTCCAGCGCTTCGACCAGCAGGCAATCCCCGTCGGCGGGATCGCCGAGGCGGCCCAGCGCCATGGAAAAGCCGCGTTCGGTTTGGGTGTCGCGCCAGGCGTCGGCGCGGGTGATGGTGTCGGCCATCTCGTCGGCGCCGATGTCGCGGTGCCGACGGATCCGCACGGTCAGCCCCGCCCGCCGGGCCCGCGTCACGGCCTGTCGGACCCCGCGCATATCGGGGCCGGACAACTTGAAGTCCGCGGTCCGCAGGATGGCCTCGTCGCCGAGCTCGAGCGCGTTCAGGCCGGCTTCGCGATAGGTCCGCGCGCCCTGGGTGCTGGCACCCATGACGCCGGGGGCCCAGCCGTAGGTCTGGCACAGACCCAGCCAGGCGTCGGCGGCCTGGGACCACGCCCGGGGATCGCCGATCGGGTCGCCGCTGGCCAGGCAGACGCCGACCTCGACCCGATAGGTGATGGCGGCGCGCCCGCTCTGGGCGAAAACCACCGACTTGTCGCGGCGGGTGGCGAAGTAGCCCAGCGAGTCGTTCTTGCCGTACAGCTCGAGCAGCCCGCGGATGGCCGATTCGTCCTCACCGGTCAGCGCGTTCTCCGCGCGCTGAGATTGAAAGAGCACGATCGTCGCCATGATCAGCGCGAGCGCGCCGAACAGACCGAAGATCGCGTTGAGGAACACGTGCGGCCGGCCGGTGAACAGGTCCGGATCCGCGAGCGCGAACCCGACCACCCGGTTGGCCACGTAGGGCAGGCGATCCGGGCGGGCCAGCGTTCCGGGGAACAACTCGACCAGCCCCCAGGAGACCAGGATTCCCACCACATCCCCGGCCACCAGCACCCCGGCCGCCTTGACCAGCGCGCCTCTGCGGACCTTGGCCCAGAACTCCCGATAGGCCAACACCAGCAGGACGATCGCGACGATGTGCAGGGAGAACCCGAGGTTCTCGCCGAAGATCTCGGCGGCGGTGTTGTCACCGGCGGCGATATCCGCGGCATTCAGGGCGGCGGCGAGAATCATGTTGCCCAGCAACAGCAGCCAGGCGATGCGCTTACGCGCGGTCAGGGCCGCGGCCAGCAAGGCCAACACGAACGACCACGCGATGCTGGTGTCGGGGAAGTTGAACAGATAGTCGTTGATGAACTCGCGCGGGACCTTGATCAGGTACCGGATCAGCGGGGACACACTGCCCAGCAGCGACACGGTGGCGATGACACCCACGGTCCATCCGGCCGCCGCCGGCACCCAGCGATACCGCGAGTTCGCCCGGCCACGGGGCCCCGAGCTCGGCCCCGAACGGGGACCTGAACGAGGAGAAGCGAGTGTCACAGACCGCGAGGATATGCCCTCAATCCGTGAAAAGCTTGCCGAAGCGCTAAGAGTGGCGGGCACGAGTTTGGACGTCGTTTTCGGGCCCGGTTGGTGGCCGTTGCGGCGCCGTCGACCGGCGAAGTGCTAAAAGGCACCTCAAGGCTGCTAAACTGGCGCCTGCGACCATCCCGGCGAACGCCAGGAACAGTTAAGTGGAGTCCCACTCCCACCGCGGACCGACGAGATCCCTGTCCGGATCTTCAAAGGTTCGACGGTCCGGTCACAGGCAACGTGTACGCCTGTTCCGCGCGTAGCGCGGGCGGCCCGAGCAGTTCTCGGACGTGATCGGTCGGCATTGGGCCCTGCTTGTGCAGGGCTTTTTTGCTCGTGGTGTGGTGTCTCCGCCGCTGCTTCCCGACGAACCCAGGTCACCGGTCGTCATTGCAGGACACACAGAAGCCCAACAAGGGAGGCCCCATCAGCACTGAGACCCGCGTCAACGAGCGCATCCGCGTACCTGAAGTCCGATTGATTGGCCCAGGGGGAGAGCAGGTAGGCATAGTGCGCATCGAAGACGCACTGCGTGTCGCTGCGGACGCCGATCTCGACCTTGTCGAAGTTGCCCCGAACGCCAGGCCGCCGGTCTGCAAGATCATGGACTACGGCAAATTCAAATACGAAGCGGCGCAAAAGGCGCGCGAATCCCGCCGGAACCAGCAGCAGACCGTCGTCAAGGAACAAAAGCTGCGACCCAAGATCGACGATCACGACTACGAGACCAAAAAGGGCCACGTCATCCGCTTCCTGGAGGCGGGATCGAAGGTGAAGGTCACGATCATGTTCCGCGGGCGTGAGCAGTCGCGGCCCGAGCTGGGCTATCGGTTGCTTCAGCGCCTAGGCGCGGACGTCGCCGAATACGGCTTCGTGGAGACGTCCGCCAAGCAGGACGGCCGCAACATGACGATGGTGCTGGCACCGCACCGCGGCGCGAAGACCCGCGCGAGGGCGCGGCATCCCGAAGAGCTGGGGGGCGGCGCGGCACCGGATTCCGATGCCGCCGCCGACGCCGAACCGTCGTCGAACTGACCTAACAGCGAGAACCAAGCGAGAACTAGAGGAAACATGCCCAAAGCCAAGACCCACAGCGGGGCCTCAAAGCGCTTCCGGCGCACCGGAACCGGCAAGATCGTGCGGCAGAAGGCCAACCGCCGGCACCTGCTCGAGCACAAGCCGACGAAACGGACCCGGCGCCTCGACGGCCGCACCGTGGTGGCCGCCAACGACACCCAGCGGATCAACCGGCTGCTGAACGGCTGACCACCGCGCCGGCCAGACCCGCAGCGCGAGCTGGCACGGCGACCCCCTTTATCGACCCACTACGCATGAACGAGAGTAGGAAAATCCAATGGCACGCGTGAAGCGGGCGGTCAACGCCCACAAGAAGAGGCGCAGCATCCTGAAGGCCTCGAAGGGCTATCGCGGCCAGCGATCCCGGCTCTACCGCAAAGCCAAAGAGCAGCAGCTGCATTCGCTGCAGTACGCCTATCGCGACCGTCGTGCGCGCAAGGGCGAGTTCCGCAAGCTGTGGATCTCGCGCATCAACGCGGCGGCGCGCGCCAACGACATCACCTACAACCGGCTGATCCAGGGCCTCAAGGCCGCCGGTGTGGAGGTGGACCGCAAAAACCTGGCCGACATCGCGGTCGCGGACCCGGCCGCCTTCACCGCGCTGGTGGACATCGCCCGCGCCGCGCTGCCCGAGGACGTCAACGCTCCCTCGGATTCGGGAGAAGCCGCCTAACCGGCCCGACCGAACATGCCTGACCGGCAGGTGCTGACCGAACGTTCAGCCAGGGTCGTCGCGGCGATCAAACTGCATCGCCACGTCGGCCGCCGTCGGGCGGGGCGTTTCCTCGCCGAAGGCCCCAACCTGGTCGAGGCCGCGTCCCGACGGGACTTCGTCCGCGACGTCTTTGTCACCGAAGCCGCCCGGCAGCGCCATGCGTCGTTGCTCGCGGCCCTGGACTGCCCGGTCCACCCGGTCACCGAGCGCGCCGCGAAGGCCCTCTCCGACACCGTCACCCCGGCGGGTCTGGTCGCGGTGTGCGACGTGCCGGCGACCCGCCTCGACGACATGCTGGCGGGCTCGCCGCAGCTGATCGCGGTCGCCGTCGAGATCAGCGAGCCGGGCAACGCCGGCACCCTCATTCGCCTGGCCGACGCGATGGGCGCGGCCGGCGTGATCCTCGGCGGCCACAGTGTCGATCCGTACAACGGCAAATGCCTGCGCGCGTCGGCCGGCAGCATCTTCTCGATCCCCGTCGTCGCCGCGCCCGACACCCTGGCCGCCGTTGACGCGGTGCGCGCCGCGGGTCTGCAGGCGCTCGCCACGACCGTGGATGGTGAGCAGCGGCTGGACGATGCCGGCGACCTGCTCGGCAGGCCGACGGCGTGGCTGTTCGGGCCCGAATCCCACGGCCTGCCAAGCGAAATCGCCTCGGCGGCCGACCACCGGCTGCGCATCCCGATGTCCGGCGGCGCCGAGAGCCTGAATGTGGCGTCGGCCGCGGCCATCTGTCTGTACCAGAGCGCGCGGGCGCTCAAACTGCCTACGCGGCCCTGACCGCTCGCTTCGGGCGGCCCCGCCCGGCGCGCAGTCCGGCCAGCGACAACGTCGTGTGCACCAGCGATCCGGCGCGTTCCAGCAGCGCGCGGGCCGGTTGCAGGGCGGGGTCGAACGGCAACTTGGGCGGCGGGGGGAAGTAGTGCATCGGCAGTCCGCGCCGGTCACGCGGCGGCGCCATGAACGGCGGGGCCTCGACCAGCGGCGCGTCGCTGGGCAGCCGTCCCTCGGCGCGGCGGTAGGCCGCCAGCGCGCGGGGGTGCAGCCGGATCTCGTCGGGCACCGCCAGGAACGCGAGTTCGACGATCTTGCCGAACAACCGCAGCAGCACCTCGTCGCCCGGAGTCCAACGCATTCCGGCCTTTTCGCGGACCGCCGGCTCGAACAGGCCGGCCGCGATCCAGCGCTGCCCGGCCACCAGCGGCCTGAAGATCTGGTCCCAGACCGGGGTCGGCATCAGCACGAACTTGGGTTTGGGAATCCGGATGTCGAAGATGTCGAGGACCGCCTGGTTGATCTCCAACTCCTCGCGACCGACCCGCTCCCAGTACTCCTGGAACTCGTCCCACGATCCGGGCACCGGCCGCATGCTCATCCCGTACATCCGGTACCACTGCACATGTTCGTCGAACAGTTGGCGCTTCTCGGCCTCGGTCAAGCCGCCGCAGAAGTACTCGGCCACCTTGACGATCAGCATGAAGAACGTGGCGTGCGCCCAGTAGAAAGTGTCGGGATCGAGCGCGTGATAGCGGCGCCCCTCCGCGTCGACACCTTTGATCGTGCGGTGGTAGCCCTTGATCTGCTGGCCGGTCTGGGCCGCGCGGTCGCCGTCGTAGACCACACCCATGATCGGGTAGACCGACCGGGCCACCCGCTGCAGCGGCTCGCGCAGCAGGATCGAATGCTCCTCGACGGCCGCTCCGAGTTCGGGGTACATGTTCTGGATCGCCCCGATCCACACACCCATCATTCCGGTGCGCAGATCGCCAAAATACTTCCAGGTCAGGGAATCTGGTCCGAGCGGATCAGCGGATGTAGTCGATCTGCCAGTCATCGCGGCCTCCTGCACCGATTGGCCTCACGATAACTTTGACAACGTATGTTGTCTACGATTTCGGCGATGTGTCCGCGCGGCTGTTATCGAGCTTCCACACCGGTGTGCCGCCACCGTGATCGGGCGGCGAGGTGCGACTTGTGACACACCCGGCGGGGCCGTCGTTGCCTGCCTCTGACGAAACCAAATAACCTGGCCAGGTGGAACTCGCGCGTCGCGATCTGGATCCGGGCGAGCCCGGCGAATCCCCGGCGGCGCACTCCGCCCCGCGGCGTTCACCGCTGTCGGTGCACAACGCGACTCAATGGCTGCACGGCCGGAATCACAGCCCCGGGGCGGTCGCCCTGGTCCGGCGCGCGCGCCGGCTGTTGCCCGGGGACCCCGAGTTCGGCGATCCGCTGTCGACGGCCGGCGATGGCGGTCCGCGCGCCGCGGCGCGTGCGGCCGATCGGCTGCTGGGGGACCGCGACGCGGTGTCGCGCGAGGTCAGCCTCGGGGTGCTGCAGGTGTGGCAGGCGCTGACCGAGGGGGTTGCCCGGCGGCCGGCCAATCCCGAGGTGACGTTGGTCTTCACCGATCTGGTCGGGTTTTCGACGTGGTCCTTGCAGGCCGGCGACGACGCGGCGCTGGTGCTGCTGCGTCAGGTTGCGCGGGCGCTCGAGCCGCCGCTGCTCGACGCGGGCGGGCACATCGTCAAACGCATGGGCGACGGGCTCATGGCCGTGTTCGGCGACCCGGTGGTCGCCGTGCGGGCCGTGCTGGCCGCCAAAGAGGCGCTCCAATCGGTCGAGGTGGACGGCTACACGCCGCGGATGCGCGTGGGCATCCACACCGGACGACCGCAGCGGCTGGCCGCGGATTGGCTCGGCGTGGATGTGAATATCGCCGCACGAGTTATGGAACGGGCCACCAAGGGTGGAATCATGGTGTCGAGTTCAACGTTAGATCTCATACCGCAAAGCGAGCTGGACGCGTTGGGCGTCGAGGCCAAGCGCACCCGCAAACCGGTTTTCGGGCCGAAGCCCGCCGGCATGCCCGCCGACTTGGCGATATATCGCCTCAAGACTTTTAGGGAGTTGTCAGGCTCTGATGACACAGCCGAAACAAATTCGCAGCCATAATGGGTGCCAATGCTAGGGGGCATCGTGTCCCGGCTCGCCCGGGTCCAATTCACCGTGGGGTATGCGGCGCTGCTGCTTGCCATCAGCTGCGCCATCCTGGTGCTCGGCCCGGAGGCGCATGACGTCATCGTCGCGCGTGCCAGCACCAACGTGCACAACCTGGCCCACGGACACCTCGGCACCCTGCTGGGCAGCGCGCTGGTGGTCGACGCCGGTCCGCTCTACTTCTGGCTGCCCTTCCTGACCTGCCTGCTGGCGCTGGCCGAGCTGCATTTGCGCACCATCCGGCTGGTGGTGGCTTTCGTCGTCGGCCACATCGGCGCGACGTTGCTGGTGGCCGCCGCCCTGGCCGGGGCGGTCGAGTTCGGTTGGCTGCCCGTGTCGATCACCCGGGCCAGCGACGTCGGGATGAGCTACGGCGCGCTGGCGGTGCTCGGCGCGATGACGGCGGTGATCCCGTCGCGCTGGCGGGCCGCGTGGGTCGGCTGGTGGGTGGCGGCGGGCATCGCCTCGGCGATCGTCGGCGGTGACTTCACCGATGCCGGCCACACCGTCGCGGTGATCCTGGGCGTGCTCGTGTCGGCGCGGTTCCGGCAGCCGATCCACTGGACACCGGCCCGGTACCTGATGCTGGCGGCCTCGTCGGGCTTCGGTTTCCTGATGCTGGCCCACCACTGGGGGACCATGGCGGCGACGCCGGTGTTCGGTCTCCTGGGCGCCCTGGTCGCCTACGCGGGGGCGAAGTTCGTCGCCGGCCGGGGCCTCCCGGTCGCGCCGCTGGACGGCGACGGCACGCTGCCCGGACCGGCTCCGGCCGTCGCCGGCTGACCCCCGCCGGGCAACTGCCCAGCGCCCGCCGGGCGCCAGGCATCGAATCACTATGATCAGCACTCGACCCGTGCCGCGCGGAAAGCACGATCGATGCGGGCAGCCCTAACAGCCTCGTCAGCAAGGAGAATGTCGCCGCGTGGGTGAGCAACCCGTCGACCTGTCGCCCGAAGCGTTGACCGAGGCGGTCAACGCCGCCCGGCAGGCCTTCACACTGGCCGACGATCTCGACACCCTGGCGCGTGTCAAGACCGAGCACCTCGGCGACCGCTCACCGCTGGCGCTGGCGCGCCAGGCGCTGGGAAGCGTTCCCAAAGACGAGCGCGCCGACGCCGGTAAGCGGGTCAACGCCGCGCGAGGCGAGGCACAGCAGGGCTACGACGACCGCCTCGCGGTCCTGCGCGCGGAACGCGACGCCGCGGTGCTGGTCGCCGAGCGCATCGACGTGACGTTGCCGTCGACCCGGCAGCCGATCGGGGCGCGGCACCCGATCACGATCCTGGCCGAACACATCGCCGACACCTTCATCGCGATGGGGTGGGAGTTGGCCGAGGGCCCGGAGGTCGAGAGCGAGCAGTTCAACTTCGACGCGCTCAACTTCCCCGCCGACCACCCGGCGCGCAGCGAGCAGGACACCTTCTACATCGCGCCGGAGGACTCCCGGCAGCTGTTGCGCACCCATACCTCGCCGGTGCAGGTGCGCACGCTGCTGGCGCGCGAATTGCCCGTCTACATCGTCTCGATCGGCCGCACGTTCCGCACCGACGAACTCGACGCCACCCACACCCCGGTCTTCCATCAGGTCGAGGGCCTGGCGGTGGACCGCGGCCTGTCGATGGCGCACCTGCGGGGCACGCTGGATGCGTTCGCGCGCGCCCAGTTCGGCGCCGAGGCACGCACCCGCATCCGCCCGCACTTCTTCCCGTTCACCGAGCCCTCCGCCGAGGTCGACGTGTGGTTCGTCGGCAAGAAGGGCGGGCCCGGCTGGGTGGAATGGGGCGGTTGCGGGATGGTGCACCCGAACGTGTTGCGCGCGGCGGGAATCGACCCCGACGAGTACTCCGGCTTCGCGTTCGGCATGGGCCTGGAACGAACGCTGCAGTTCCGCAACGGCATTCCGGACATGCGCGACATGGTCGAGGGCGACGTCCGGTTCTCGCTGCCGTTCGGGGTGGGTGCCTGATGCGCGTTCCGTACAGCTGGCTGCGCGAGGTCGTGAACGCCGGCGCGCCGGGTTGGGATGCGGCCCCCGCCGAGCTGGAGCAGACGCTGGTGGACATCGGCCACGAGGTCGAAGAGGTCCTCACCCTCGGGCCCGTCGACGGCCCGCTGACGGTGGGCCGCGTCACCGACATCGAGGAGCTCACCGGTTTCAAGAAGCCCATCCGGTTCTGCCACGTCGACGTCGGCGAGGGACAAGACCGCGAGATCGTCTGCGGTGCAACGAATTTCGCGGCCGGCGACCTCGTGGTGGTGGCGCTGCCGGGCACCACGCTGCCCGGCGGCTTCGCCATCGCCGCGCGCAAGACCTACGGACGCGCATCGGACGGGATGATCTGCTCGACGGCCGAACTCGGTTTGGGTGCCGACCATTCCGGGATCCTGGTGCTGCCGCCGGGCACCGCCGAACCCGGAGCCGACGGCGCCGCGGTGCTGGGACTCGACGACGTGATCTTCCACCTGGCCATCACCCCCGACCGCGGTTACGGCTTGTCGCTGCGGGGCCTGGCCCGCGAAATCGCCTGCGCCTACGACCTGGACTTCGTCGACCCGGCCGACGTCAAGCCCCTGCCGGCGAACGGGGAGGCCTGGCCGCTGACCGTGCAGCCCGACACCGGGGTGCGGCGGTTCGCGCTGCGTCCGGTCACCGGCATCGACCCCGCGGCCGTGTCGCCCTGGTGGCTGCAGCGCCGCCTGCTGCTCTCCGGCATCCGCGCGACCTCGCCGGCGGTCGACGTCACGAACTACGTGATGCTCGAACTCGGCCACCCCATGCACGCCCACGACCGCAACCGCATCACCGGCGGGTTCGGCGTGCGCTTCGCCCGGCCCGGCGAGACCGTCGTCACCCTCGACGACATCGAGCGCAAACTCGAACCGGCCGACGTGCTGATCGTCGACGACACGGCGACGACCGCGATCGGCGGCGTGATGGGCGCGGCCAGCACCGAGGTGCGCGCCGATTCCACCGACGTGCTGCTCGAGGCCGCGGTCTGGGACCCCGCCGCGGTGTCGCGCACCCAGCGCAGATTGCACCTGCCCAGCGAGGCGGCCCGCCGCTATGAGCGGGGCGTGGATCCGGCCATTTCCGTGGCCGCCCTGGACCGGTGCGCCGCGCTGCTCGCCGAGATCGCCGGCGGGGCGGTGTCCGACACGCTGACCGATTGGCGGGGCGAGCCGGCGCGCGACGACTGGGCCGGAACGCCGATCGACATCGCCGCCGGCCTGCCCGGCCGCATCGCCGGCGTGGCCTACGCCCCGGGAACGGCCGCCAAGCGGCTGTCCCAAATCGGTGCGGCCGTAGCGGAACACGGCGACACGCTGACGGTGACCCCGCCCAGCTGGCGGCCCGATCTGGTGCAGCCCCCCGACCTCGTCGAGGAGGTGCTGCGGCTCGAGGGGCTCGAGGTCATCCCGTCGGTGCTGCCGTCGGCGCCGGCCGGCCGCGGCCTGTCCGCCGTGCAACAACGCCGCCGCGCCATCGGCAAGTCGCTGGCCCAGTCCGGTTACGTCGAGATTCTGCCGACGCCGTTTTTGCCCGCCGGCGTGTTCGACCTGTGGGGCCTGCCGGCCGACGATCCGCGGCGGGTCGCGACCACCGTGCTCAATCCGCTGGAGGCCGACCGACCGCACTTGGCCACCACGCTGCTGCCGGCGTTGCTGGAAGCCTTGGTGCGCAACGTATCCCGCGGCCTGGTGGACGTTTCGCTCTATGCCCTGGCCCAGGTGGTGCAGCCGTCAGCCGAGACCCGCGGCGTGACGCTGATTCCCGTCGACCGGCGGCCGACCGACGGCGAGATCGCCACCCTCGACGCGTCGTTGCCGCGGCAACCGCAGCATGTCGCCGCGGTGCTGACCGGCCTGCGGGAACGGCGCGGCCCCTGGGGGCCGGGCCGGCGCGCCGAGGCCGCCGACGCGTTCGAGGCGGTGCGCATCATCGCCCGCGCCGCCGGAATCGACGTGCGGTTGCGGGCGGCGCAGCAGCTGCCCTGGCATCCGGGCCGGTGCGCCGAGGTGCTCGTCGGCGACACGACGGTGGGGTACGCGGGCCAGCTGCATCCCGCCGTGACCGAGCGCTCCGGCCTGCCCAAGGGCACGTGCGCGCTCGAACTCAACCTCGACGCGATCCCCCTCGTCGCGGCGCTGCCCGCGCCCCGAGTGTCGCCGTTCCCGGCCGTCTTCCAGGACGTCAGCCTGGTGGTGTCCGCGGACGTCCCGGCCGCCGCGGTGGCGGACGCCGTGCGCGAAGGCGCGGGGGAGCTCCTGGAAGACCTGCAGTTGTTCGACGTTTTCACGGGCCCGCAGATCGGCGAGGACCGCAAGTCGCTGACCTTCGCGCTGCGGTTCCGGGCGGCGGATCGCACCCTCACCGAGGACGACGCCACCGCGGCCCGCGACGCCGCCGTGCGCCGGGCCGCCGAGTCGGTCGGCGCCGAGCTCCGCACCTAGGTGGAATGGATTTGCAAAGTACTGCATAACCATGCAGAATCGTCGAAATGGCCGACGTGATCAAGGTGGCAGTTGCCGGTGCCAGCGGCTATGCGGGCGGTGAGATCCTCCGCCTGTTGCTCGGGCACCCCGCCTATGCCCAGGGGCGCCTCTCGATCGGCGCGCTGACCGCCGCGGCCAGTGCCGGCAGCACGCTCGCCGAGCACCATCCGCACCTGACGCCGCTGGCCCAGCGCGTCGTCGAGCCGACCGAGCCCGCCGCGCTCGCCGGCCACGACGTGGTGTTCCTGGGCTTGCCGCACGGTCATTCGGCCGCGCTGGCCTCTCAGCTCGGCCCCGACACCCTGATCATCGACTGCGGCGCGGACTTCCGGCTCACCGACGCCGCCGCGTGGGAGCGGTTCTACGGCTCCCCGCACGCCGGCAGCTGGCCCTACGGGCTGCCGGAGCTACCCGGCGCGCGCGAGCGGCTGCGCGGCGCCCGACGCATCGCGGTCCCCGGGTGTTACCCGACCGCGGCGTTGCTGGCGTTGCTGCCCGCGGTGGCCGAGGACCTCATCGAGCCCGCCGTCACGGTGGTCGCCGTCAGCGGCACCTCCGGGGCCGGGCGGGCCGCCAAGCCCGACCTGCTGGGCGCCGAGGTCATCGGATCGGCGAGGGCCTACAACATCGCCGGGGCGCACCGGCACACCCCCGAGATCACCCAGGGCCTGGCGGCCGTCACCGACCGCGACGTCACGGTGTCCTTCACCCCTGTGCTGATCCCGACGTCGCGCGGAATCCTGGCCACCTGCACCGCCCGCACCCGCGCGCCACTGTCGCAACTGCGGGAAGCCTACGAAAAGGCTTACGACGCAGAACCTTTCATCTATCTGATGCCCGACGGTCAACTGCCCCGCACCGGGGCGGTGATCGGAAGCAACGCGGCCCACATCGCGATCGCGGTGGACGAGGCGGCCCAGACGTTCGTGGCGATCGCCGCGATCGACAACCTGGTCAAGGGTACGTCCGGGGCGGCCGTGCAGTCGATGAACCTGGCGCTGGGCTGGCCGGAGTCCGAAGGCCTTTCGGTGATCGGGGTGGCGCCGTGACGCGCACCGAGACGCCGCGGTTGGTGCGCGAGCAGGGCGTGACCGCGCCGGCCGGATTCCGGGCGGCGGGCATCGCCGCCGGCATCAAGGCCTCGGGCAAGCGCGACCTGGCCCTGGTCTTCAACGAGGGCCCCGATTACGCGGCCGCCGGGGTGTTCACCCGCAACAGGGTCAAGGCCGCGCCGGTGCTGTGGTCCCAGCAGGTGCTGAGCACCGGGGCGCTGCGCGCGGTGATCCTCAACTCCGGCGGCGCCAACGCCTGCACCGGGCCGGGCGGGTTCCAGGACACCCACGCCACGGCCGAGGCCGTCGCGGCCGCGTTGTCGGACTGGGGCACCGAGACCGGCGCCATCGAGGTGGCGGTGTGCTCCACCGGGCTGATCGGCGACCGGCTACCGATGGACAAGGTGCTCGCCGGGGTGCGCGCGATCGTGCAGGACATGGCCGGCGGCCTGTCCGGCGGCGACGACGCCGCCCAGGCGATCATGACCACCGACACCGTGCCCAAACAGGTTGCGCTGCATCACCCCGGCGGCTGGACGATCGGCGGGATGGCCAAGGGCGCGGGCATGCTCGCGCCGTCGCTGGCGACGATGCTGTGCGTGCTCACCACCGACGCGGCCGTCGACGCGGCGGCGCTGGACGCCGCGCTGCGCCACGCGGCCGCGCGCACGTTCGACCGGCTCGACGTCGACGGCGCGTGCTCGACCAACGACACGGTGCTGCTGCTGGCCTCGGGGGCCAGCGGGATTGCCCCGGACCAGGGCGACCTCGCCGACGCCGTGCTGCGCGTCTGCGACGACCTCTGCGCCCAGCTGCAGGCCGACGCCGAGGGCGTCACCAAGCGCGTCAACGTCACCGTCACCGGCGCCGCCTCCGAGGACGACGCCCTGGTCGCCGCGCGGACCATCGCCCGCGACAGTCTCGTCAAGACGGCGGTGTTCGGCTCGGACCCCAACTGGGGCCGGGTGCTCGCCGCCGTCGGCATCGCGCCCATCGCCCTCGATGTCGATCGGATCACAGTGTCGTTCAACGGTTTTGCGGTCTTCGCCGACGGGGTTCCGGTGCCGGGCGCGCGCGAGGTGGACCTCTCGGGGGCCGACATCGACATCACCGTCGACCTGAGGCTCGGCGAGGGCCGGGCCACCATCCGGACCACCGACCTGTCCCACGGCTACGTCGAAGAGAATTCGGCGTACAGCTCATGAGTTCCTCTACCGAAGCCCTGTCAACCGGAGTCAAGGCGCAGGTGCTCGCCGAGGCCCTGCCCTGGCTCAAGCAGCTGCACGGCAAGATCGTCGTCATCAAGTACGGCGGCAACGCCATGACCGACGACACGCTGCGGCACGCGTTCGCCGCCGACATGGCGTTCCTGCGCAACTGCGGCGTGCACCCCGTCGTCGTGCACGGCGGCGGCCCGCAGATCAGCGCGATGCTGCGCCGGCTCGGCATCCAGGGTGACTTCAAGGGCGGATTCCGGGTCACCACACCGGAAGTGCTCGATGTGGCGCGGATGGTGTTGTTCGGCCAGGTCGGCCGCG
Source organism: Mycobacterium sp. NTMscope_MAC_12 (assembly GCF_976985675.1). Taxonomy (NCBI): domain Bacteria; kingdom Bacillati; phylum Actinomycetota; class Actinomycetes; order Mycobacteriales; family Mycobacteriaceae; genus Mycobacterium; species Mycobacterium sp. NTMscope_MAC_12. The sequence goes on along the minus strand of NZ_CDRJYY010000001.1, from coordinate 2,957,449 downwards.
AACTGGTCAACTTGATCAACGCGCACGGACCGTACGCCGTCGGCATCACCGGCGAGGACGCCCAGCTGTTCACCGCCGTGCGGCGCAGCGTCACCGTCGACGGCGTGGCCACCGACATCGGCCTGGTCGGAGACGTCGAGCGGGTCAACACCGCCGCGGTGCTGGATCTTATTGCCGCACGGCGCATTCCGGTGGTGTCGACGCTGGCGCCGGACGCCGAGGGCGTGGTGCACAACATCAACGCCGACACCGCCGCGGCGGCGCTGGCCGAGGCGCTGCACGCCGAGAAGCTGTTGATGCTCACCGACGTCGAAGGCCTGTACACGAGTTGGCCCGACCGCGATTCGCTGGTCAGCGAAATCGACACGGCCACACTGTCGCAACTGCTACCCACCCTGGAGGCGGGCATGATTCCCAAGGTCGAAGCGTGTTTGCGGGCCGTCACCGCGGGCGTGCCGAGCGCGCACGTCATCGACGGGCGGGTCGAACACTGTGTGCTGGTGGAGCTTTTCACCGACGCGGGCACGGGCACCAAGGTGGTACCGGCATGAGTAATACCGACGCCCTGAAGCGGCGGTGGGAAGCCGTGATGATGAACAACTACGGCACCCCCGCGATGGCGCTGGCCAGTGGCGACGGGGCCGTGGTCACCGACGCGGATGGAAATCGCTATCTCGACCTGCTCGGCGGCATCGCGGTCAATATCCTGGGCCACCGCCACCCTGCGATCATCGAGGCGGTCACCCACCAGATGGCGACGCTGGGGCACACGTCCAACCTGTATGCCACCGAACCCGGTATCGCGCTGGCCGAGGAACTGGTCGCGCTGCTGGGCGCGCCCGAAGAAACGCCGGCGCGGGTGTTCTTCTGCAACTCCGGCACCGAGGCCAACGAGGTAGCGTTCAAGCTGTCCCGGCTCACCGGCCGCACCAAACTGGTTGCCGCGCAAGAGGCTTTCCACGGCCGGACCATGGGATCGCTGGCGCTCACCGGTCAGCCGAGCAAGCGGGCGCCGTTCGCCCCGTTGCCCGGCGACGTCACCTACGTGCCGTACGGCGACGCCGCGGCGCTGGCCGCGGCGGTCGGCGACGACACGGCGGCGGTGTTTTTGGAACCGATCATGGGGGAAAGCGGCGTCGTCGTCCCGCCCGAGGGATACCTGGCCGCCGCCCGCGATGTCACGGCGCGGCACGGTGCGCTGCTGGTGCTCGACGAGGTGCAGACCGGGATGGGCCGCACCGGAACGTTTTTCGCCCACCAGCACGACGGCATCACCCCCGACGTGGTCACGCTGGCCAAGGGGCTCGGCGGCGGCCTGCCGATCGGGGCCTGCCTGGCCGTCGGGCGCGCCGCCGAGCTGATGACGCCCGGCCTGCACGGCAGCACCTTCGGCGGAAACCCGGTCTGCACGGCGGCGGCGCTGGCGGTGCTGCGGGTGCTGGCGTCCGAAAACCTGGTCCGCCACGCCGAGGTGCTGGGCAAGTCGCTGCGGCACGGCATCGAGGCGCTCGGCCACCCGCTCGTCGACCACGTGCGCGGGCGCGGGCTGCTGTGCGGGGTGGTGCTCACCGCGCCGCGGGCCAAGGACGCCGAGGCCGCCGCGCGGGAGGCCGGATTCCTGGTGAACGCCGCCGCGCCCGACGTCATCCGGCTGGCGCCGCCGCTGATCATCACCGAAGACCAGCTCGACGCCTTCGTCACCGCGCTGCCGGCCATTTTCGAGGGGGTTGCACGTGGTTAGGCATTTCCTGCGCGACGACGACCTGTCGCCCGCCGAGCAGGCCGAGGTGCTGCAGCTGGCCGCCGAACTGAAGAAGGACCCGTTCAGCGCGCGTCCCCTGGAGGGGCCGCGCGGGGTCGCTGTCCTGTTCGACAAGAACTCCACCCGCACCCGGTTCTCGTTCGAGGTGGGCATCGCCCAGCTCGGCGGGCACGCCGTCGTCGTCGACGCCCGCAGCACCCAGCTCGGCCGCGACGAGACGCTGGAGGACACCGCGCGGGTGCTGTCGCGCTATGTCGAGGCCATCGTCTGGCGCACGTTCGGGCAGGAGCGCCTCGAGGCGATGGCCGGGGCGGCGACGGTGCCGGTGGTCAACGCGCTCTCCGACGAGTTCCACCCCTGCCAGGTGCTCGCCGATCTGCAGACCATCGCCGAACGCAAGGGCTCGCTGACCGGTTTGCGGATGGCCTATTTCGGTGACGGCGCCAACAACATGGCGCACTCGCTGATGCTCGGCGGCGTCACGGCCGGCGTCCACGTCACCATCGCCGCCCCGGATGGTTTCGCCCCCGATCCGGCGTTCGTGGCGGCGGCCCGCCGGCGCGCCGAGGACACCGGCGCCTCGGTCACCGTCACCGCCGACGCCGCGGCGGCCGCGCGCGGCGCCGACGTCCTGGTCACCGACACCTGGACGTCGATGGGCCAGGAGGACGACGGCCTGGACCGGGTCAAGCCGTTCCGGCCCTATCAGATCAACGCCGACCTGCTGTCCCTGGCGGACCCGGAAGCCATTGTGCTGCACTGCCTTCCGGCTCACCGCGGCGACGAGATCACCGATGAGGTGATGGACGGCCCGGCCAGCGTGGTCTTCGACGAGGCCGAAAACCGGTTGCATGCCCAAAAGGCGCTGCTGGTGTGGCTTTTGGAGCGGCGGTCATGACCCGCTCGAAAACAACCCCCGAAACCACCCGGGCCGGCCGGCAGGCCCGCATCGTGGCGATCCTGTCGTCGGCCGAGGTGCGCAGCCAGAGCGAACTGGCGGCGCGCCTGGCCGACGAGGGCATCGAGGTCACCCAGGCCACCTTGTCGCGGGACCTGGAAGAGCTGGGCGCGGTGAAACTGCGCGGCGCCGACGGCGGCGTCGGCGTCTACATGGTCCCCGAGGACGGCAACCCGGTGCGCGGCGTGTCCGGCGGGACCGCGCGGCTCTCGCGGCTGCTGAGCGAACTGCTGGTGTCGGCCGACGCCAGCGCGAATCTCGCGGTGCTGCGCACACCGCCGGGCGCCGCCGACTATTTGGCCAGCGCGATCGATCGCGCGGCGCTACCGTACGTCGTCGGCACCATCGCCGGCGATGACACCGTCTTCGTGGCGGCTCGAGAGCCGATGACCGGCGCCGAACTGGCCACCACATTGGAAAAACTCACGTAAGCGATTTCAACCTAAGGAGATTGGTTCATGTCAGAACGCGTCATCCTGGCGTATTCCGGCGGTCTGGACACCTCGGTGGCCATCAGCTGGATCGGCAAGGAGACCGGCCGTGAGGTCGTAGCGGTGGCGATCGACCTCGGCCAGGGCGGCGAAGACATGGAGGTCATCCGCCAGCGGGCCCTGGACTGCGGGGCGGTGGAGGCCGTCGTCGTCGACGCCCGCGACGAATTCGCCGAGGGCTATTGCCTTCCCACCATCCTGTCCAACGCCCTCTATATGGATCGCTACCCGCTGGTGTCGGCCATCAGCCGGCCCCTGATCGTCAAGCACCTGGTGGCGGCGGCCCGCGAGCACGGCGGCAGCATCGTCGCGCACGGCTGCACCGGCAAGGGCAACGACCAGGTCCGGTTCGAGGTCGGATTCGGTTCGCTGGCACCCGATCTCGAAGTGTTGGCGCCGGTCCGCGACTACGCCTGGACGCGCGAGAAGGCGATCGCGTTCGCCGAAGAGAACGCCATCCCGATCAACGTGACCAAGCGCTCGCCGTTCTCCATCGACCAGAACGTGTGGGGCCGCGCGGTGGAAACCGGTTTCCTGGAACACCTTTGGAACGCGCCCACCAAGGACGTCTACGCCTACACCGAAGACCCCACGCTGAACTGGAGCACCCCCGACGAGGTGGTCGTCGGGTTCGAGCGCGGCGTGCCCGTGACGATCGACGGCAAGCGAAGGTCGGTGCTGGGGGCCATCGAGGAACTCAACACCCGCGCCGGCGCGCAGGGCGTCGGCCGCCTCGACGTCGTCGAGGACCGGCTGGTGGGCATCAAGAGCCGCGAGATCTACGAGGCGCCCGGCGCCATGGTGCTCATCACCGCGCACACCGAGCTCGAACACGTCACGCTCGAGCGCGAGCTGGGCCGGTTCAAGCGGCACACCGATCAGCGTTGGGCTGAACTGGTTTACGACGGGCTGTGGTACTCGCCGCTGAAGGCCGCGCTGGAGAGCTTCGTCGACAAGACCCAAGAACATGTGACGGGTGAGGTCCGAATGGTGTTGCACGGCGGCCACATTGCGGTCAACGGCCGGCGCAGCGCCGAATCGCTGTACGACTTCAACCTGGCCACCTACGACGAGGGCGACAGCTTCGACCAGTCGGCCGCCAAGGGTTTCGTCTACGTGCACGGGCTGTCGTCGAAGATCGCGTCCCGCCGGGACCAGGCCACCGAGGCGTGACTGTGCATTCCACGACGCGACACGCCGTCAAGCCGTCGCAGGATTCACACTCGCGGCGCAGGAGCGGCGGAGGAGCGGGTAGATGAGCACTCGCGAGGGGTCGTTGTGGGGCGGGCGGTTCGCCGACGGCCCGTCGGACGCGCTGGCCGCGCTGAGCAAGTCCACCCACTTCGACTGGGTGCTGGCCCCCTACGACATCGTCGCCTCGCGGGCCCACACCGTGATCCTGTTCCGGGCCGGGCTGTTGACCGAGGAGCAGCGCGACGGGCTGCTGGCCGGCCTGGACCAGCTCGCCGAGGACGTCGCCGACGGCAGCTTCTCGCCGCTGGTCACCGATGAGGACGTGCACGGGGCGCTGGAACGCGGACTGATCGACCGGGTCGGGCCCGACCTTGGCGGGCGGCTGCGGGCCGGCCGGTCGCGCAACGACCAGGTGGCCACCCTGTTCCGGATGTGGCTGCGCGACGCGGTGCGGCGGGTCGCCGCCGGGGCGCTGGACGTCGTCGGCGCGCTGGCCACCCAGGCCGCCGCCCACCCGGACGCCATCATGCCCGGCAAGACCCACCTGCAGTCCGCGCAGCCGGTGTTGCTGGCCCACCACCTGCTCGCGCACGCCCAGCCGCTGCTGCGCGACGTCGACCGCCTCGCCGACTTCGACAAGCGGGCCGCGATCTCCCCGTACGGCTCCGGGGCGCTGGCCGGATCCTCGCTGGGGCTGGACCCCGGCGCGATCGCCGCCGAGCTGGGATTTGCGGCCGCCGCCGACAACTCCATCGACGCGACCGCATCGCGGGATTTCGCCGCGGAGGCGGCGTTCGTCTTCGCCATGATCGGCGTCGACCTGTCCCGGCTGGCCGAGGACATCATCCTGTGGAGCTCGACCGAATTCGGCTACGTCACCCTCCACGATTCGTGGTCCACCGGCAGCTCGATCATGCCGCAGAAGAAGAACCCGGACATCGCCGAGCTGGCCCGCGGCAAATCCGGGCGGCTGATCGGAAACCTGGCCGGCCTGCTGGCCACGCTGAAGGCCCAGCCGCTCGCCTACAACCGTGACCTGCAGGAAGACAAGGAACCGGTGTTCGATTCGGTGGCCCAGCTGGAGCTGGTGCTGCCCGCGATGGCCGGGTTGGTGGGCAGCCTGACGTTCGACGTCGATCGGATGGCCGCCCTCGCGCCCGCCGGGTACACGCTGGCCACCGATATCGCCGAATGGCTGGTGCGCCAGGGGGTGCCGTTCCGATCCGCGCACGAGGCCGCCGGGGCCGCCGTGCGCGCCGCCGAGCAGCGCGGCGTCGGGCTCGACGAGCTGACCGACGACGAGCTGGCCGCCATCAGCGGTGACCTGACGCCGCAGGTTCGTGAGGTTTTGACGATCGAGGGCTCGGTGGCCTCGCGGGACGCGTGGGGCGGCACCGCGCCCGTCCGGGTCGCCGAGCAGATCGAAAACGTCCTGGCCAGCGCCGGACGGCTCAAGGAACGGCTCGAAGACCTGTCGAGTGGGAGCCGTTGAGATGAGATCGGTTTCGTCGCCCGGCGCCGCCATGCCGACTAGACTGCGGGCTCAAAGAGATCCGGATGAACCTTGCGGGCCGGATCCCCGTGACCAAGGGGTGGGAAGGCAATGAGCGTCGTCGCCGGCGTGTTCGGTGCGCTACCGCCGCACCGTTATTCGCAGCGCGACCTCACCGACTTCTTCGTCAGCATTCCCGAGTTCGCGGGCTACGAAGACATCGTCCGGCAGCTGCATGCCAGCGCCAAAGTCGACAGCCGCCACCTGGTGCTGCCGCTCGAGCAATACCCGACGCTGAGCGACTTCGGCATGGCGAACCGGATCTTCACCGAGCACGCCGTGAACCTCGGCTGCGAGGCGCTGTCCGGCGCGCTCGACGAGGCGGGACTGCGGCCGCAGGACGTCGACGTGCTGATCACGACGACCGTCACCGGGCTGGCGGTGCCGTCGGTGGACGCCCGGATCGCCGCGCGGCTCGGCCTGCGCGACGATGTGCGACGGGTGCCGCTGTTCGGGCTCGGCTGCGTGGCCGGGGCGGCCGGGGTGGCCCGCGCGAACGACTACCTGCGTGGTGCGCCCGACGCCGTCGCCGCCCTGGTCTCGGTCGAGCTGTGCTCGCTGACCTATCCCGGATACAAGCCGTCGCTGGCCGGGATGGTCGGCAGCGCGCTGTTCGCCGACGGGGCCGCGGCGGTGGTGGCCGTGGGCGACCGGCGCGCCGAACACCTTGCGGCCGGCGGGCCCAGCGTCCTGGATTCGCGCAGTCATCTGTACCCCGATTCGCTGCGCACCATGGGCTTCGATGTGCGATCGGGCGGGTTCGAGCTCGTGCTGTCGAAGGACGTCGCGGCCGTCGTCGAGCAATACATCGAAGACGACGTCACCCAGTTTCTCCGGTGCCATGGCTTGACCCCGACCGACATCGGCGCGTTCGTCAGCCACCCCGGCGGCCCCAAGGTCATCGAGGCGATCAACGCCGCGCTCAGCCTGCCGCCGGAAGCCCTGGAACTCACCTGGCGTTCGCTCGGCGAGATCGGCAATCTGTCGTCGGCGTCGGTGTTGCATGTGCTGCGCGACACCCTCGCCAAGCCGCCGCCGAGCGGAAGTCCCGGCCTGATGCTCGCGATGGGACCGGGATTCTGTTCCGAACTGGTGTTGTTGCGTTGGCACTGATGGTCGCTCGTGTACTTCCATTCCTGCCCTGAGGCGCCCTTTTGGGGCGGTGGCGAGTTTGTGGCGGTGGGTCGAAAGGGCCAATGGGGGACTGGCGCTGTGAGTGACACGAAAGGCCGCGTTCGATGAACGGCAACACCGAAGAGCTCGTCCGGGCCCTTCGCCAATCGCTGAAGGATAACGAGCGGCTCAAGCGCGAGAACCGCCAATACCTTGCCGCCACCACCGAACCCGTCGCGCTGGTCGGCATGGGATGCCGCTATCCCGGTGGTGTCGATTCGCCAGAGGCGTTGTGGGAGATGGTGGTTGAGGGCCGCGACGTGGTATCGGAGTTCCCGTCGGACCGCGGCTGGGCCTTGGCCGGGCTCTTCGATGCGGATCCGGACGCGGTCGGGAAGTCGTATGCGCGCTGTGGTGGGTTCCTTTCGGAGGTCGGGGATTTCGACGCCGCCTTCTTCGGGATCGCCCCCAGCGAGGCGCTGGCGATGGACCCGCAGCAACGCCTGCTGCTCGAGGTGTCGTGGGAGGCGTTGGAGCGGGCCGGAATTGACCCCGTCACCCTGCGCGGTTCGTCGACCGGCGTGTTCGCCGGGATCTTCCACGGCTCCTACGGTGGCCAGGGTCGGGTGCCGGGACACCTGGAGCGGTACGGCCTGCGCGGCTCGACGCTGAGTGTGGCATCCGGGCGGGTGGCCTACTCGTTGGGGCTGGAGGGCCCGGCGGTCTCGGTCGACACGGCGTGTTCGTCGTCGTTGGTGGCCCTGCATCTGGCGGCGCAGTCGTTGCGTTCCGGCGAGTGCGATCTGGCGCTGGCCGGCGGCGTGACCGTGATGGCCACACCGGCGATGTTCATCGAATTCAGCCGGCAGCGGGCGCTGGCCGCCGACGGCCGGTGCAAGGCCTATGCGGGCGCGGCCGACGGCACCGGGTTTTCCGAAGGCGTCGGCGTGCTCGTGCTGGAGCGGCTGGCCGACGCGCGCCGGCTGAGGCATCCGGTCCTGGCGGTGGTGCGGGGCTCCGCGGTGAACCAGGACGGCGCGTCCAACGGGCTGGCGACGCCCAACGGGCCCTCACAGCAACGGGTGATCCGGGCGGCACTGGCCAACGCGCGGCTGGGCACCGCGGACGTCGACCTGGTGGAAGGGCACGGCACCGGCACCACGCTGGGGGATCCGATTGAGGCGCAAGCACTTCTGGCGACCTACGGGCAGGACCGGCCGGCGAATCGGCCGCTGTGGCTGGGGTCGATCAAATCCAACATGGGTCACACGTCGGCCGCGGCCGGCGCCGGCGGAGTGATCAAGATGGTGCAGGCGATCCGCCACGGGGTGATGCCCAAGACACTGCACGTGGATGAGCCGACGCCGCACGTGGACTGGTCGGCCGGGGCGGTGTCGCTGCTGACCGAAGCGCGCCCCTGGTCGACGCCTGACCGGCCGCGCCGCGCGGGCGTCTCGTCGTTCGGCATCAGCGGCACCAATGCGCACGTCATCGTGGAGCAATATGCACCGGAGCCCGAAAGCGCCGCGCCCTCAGGCGATGACGTGGTGGTGCCGTGGGTGCTCTCGGCCAGGTCGGCCGAGGCGCTGTCGAACCAGGCGGCGCGGCTGCTGGCGCACGTGAAGGCCCACCCCGCTCTGCGGGTGGTCGACGTGGGCTGGTCGCTGATTTCGACGCGGTCGCGCTTCGAACACCGCGCGGTGATCGTGGGCGCCACCGGCGCGCAGCTGCTGCGCTACCTGGCCGAATTGGCGGCCGGCGAACAGGGCGCCGGCGTCGCGGCGGGGCGGGCGCAGTCGCCCGGCAAGACGGTGTTCGTGTTCCCCGGCCAGGGATCGCAATGGCCCGGTATGGGCGCCCAATTGCTGGACAGCTCAACGGTATTCGCCGAGCACCTGCACCGCTGCGCTGACGCGCTCGCCGAACACGTCGATTGGTCGCTGATCGACGTGATCCGCGGCGCGCCGGCCGCGCCCGGACTGAACCGGGTGGACGTGGTGCAGCCGGCGCTGTGGGCGGTCATGGTGTCGCTGGCCGAGTTGTGGCGTTCGGTGGGTGTGACCCCCGATGCCGTGATCGGCCATTCGCAGGGCGAAATCGCGGCGGCCTGTGTGACGGGGGCGCTGTCGCTCGAAGACGCCGCCCGGGTGGTGGCGCTGCGCAGCAAGCTGCTGGTGGGGTTGTCGGGCCGGGGTGGCATGGTCTCGCTGGCCTGCGGCCTGCCGCGCGCGGAGCAACTGATCGCGGCATGGGGTGAGCGCTTGAATATCGCCACGGTCAACGGTGTTTCGGCGGTGGTGGTGTCCGGCGAGGTGGACGCGCTGACCGAGTTGATGCAGCGGTGCGAAGCCGACAACATTCGCGCCCGCCGCATCGACGTCGACTACGCCTCGCATTCCGCTGCGGTGGACGCGATCCGGGAGCCGCTCGCCGCGGCGCTGAACGGCATCGCGCCGCGGTCGTCCTCGGTCGCGTTCTTCTCCACCGTGACCGGTGAACTCATGGACACCGCGGGACTGGACGCCGACTACTGGTTCCGCAGCATCCGGCAGACGGTGCAATTCGAGCGGGCGATACGCAGCGCGTGCGACGCGGGCTATCAGTCGTTCATCGAGTCCAGCCCGCACCCCGTGCTGATGGCCGCCATCGAAGAGACGATGCCCGACAGCGAACAGGGCTGCGTGATTCCGTCGTTGGGCCGCGATGACGGCGGCCTGGACCGCTTCTGGCTCTCGGCCGGACAGGCGTTTGTGGCGGGCGTCGCTGTGGACTGGGGTGCCGCGCTTGCCGGCCTGGGCGGCCGGCGCGTCGACCTGCCGACATACGGGTTTGTGCGGCAACACTTTTGGCTTCCCGGCGGGTCGACCGGATCGTATGACGTCGCCACCCTGGGCGTCGACGGCGCCGAACACGGGCTGCTCGGCGCGGTGGTGCCGCGCCCCGATTCCCGCGGTGTGGTGCTGACGGGCCGCTTGTCGACGGCCGCCCACCCGTGGTTGGCCGATCACGCGGTGGGCGAGACGGTGTTGTTCCCGGGTGCGGGATTCGTCGAGCTGGCCATCCGTGCGGGTGACGAGGTCAGCTGCGGAGTGCTCGACGAGTTGACGCTGTCGACGCCGCTGGTGCTGCCCGCCGCTGACGGTGTGCAGGTGCAACTGGTGGTCGGCGCGCCCGGCGAGTCGGGTCAGCGGCGGCTGTCGGTGTATTCGGATGCCGCGCAGCCGGGTTCGGAGTGGGTGTTGCATGCCGAGGGCCTGTTGCGGCCGGGGGTGGTGACGCCGGCCGCGGACCTCTCGGTGTGGCCACCCGTCGGCGCGGCCGCGGTCGAGGTCTCCGACGCCTATGCCCGGCTCGCGCAGCGCGGCTACGAATACGGGCGCGCATTCCGGGGATTGCGGGCGATGTGGCGGCGCGGGGACGAGATCTTCGCCGAGGTCACCGTGCCCGATGACGCCGCCGCGGCCGAAGGCGGCTTCGGCATCCATCCCGTGCTGTTGGACGCCGCGCTGCACGCGATCGGTGTCGCCGGCGAGCAGGACCAGACCGCGCTGCCGTTCTCGTGGCAGGGCGTGTCGTTGCACGCGTCGGGCGCCGCGCGGGCGCGCGTTCGCATCGCGCCGGCCGGCGCCGGGGCGGTCTCGGTGGAATTGGCGGACGGCGCGGGGCTGCCGGTGCTGTCGGTGGGCTCGCTGGCGATGCTCCCGGTCTCCGCCGAGCAGTTGACGGTCGCGGCGGCCCCCGAGCGGCGTCCGCTCGCCGAGGGATTGCTCGACGTGACCTGGTCGCCGATCTCACTGGGCGGCGACAGCGCTGGCGCGAAGGCCACGCTGTGGGAGGTGGCCGATCATGCGGGCGACGTGGTGAAGTCGGTGCACGCGGCGGCTACCGAAGCCTTGGAGGTGCTGCAATCGTGGTTGCGCGCCGACGGTGCCGGGGTGCTGGCCGTGCAGACCCGCGGGGCGGTCGCGCTTGCCGGGGAAGACGTTTCGGACCTGGCCGGCGCCGCGGTATGGGGCCTGGTGCGCTCGGCCCAAGCCGAGCACCCGGGCCGCATGGTGCTGATCGACTCCGATGGATCGCTGGATGCCCACGCGGTAATCGGCTGCGGTGAACCGCAAGTGGTGGTCCGCCGGGGCGTCGCCTACGCGGCCCGGCTGCGGCCGGCGCGAGCGGACTCCGCGGTCAGCCTGTCGGCTGGTGGCTGGCGGCTGGACGCCGGTGGCGAGGGCACCCTGGAGGACCTGGTCGTAAGCCATTGCCCGCGAGCCGAATTGACCGCCGGACAGGTGCGGGTGGCGGTGGCCGCGGTCGGCGTCAACTTCCGCGATGTGCTGGTGGCCCTCGGGATGTATCCCGGCGGCGGCCGGTTGGGCGCCGAGGGCGCCGGTGTGGTCGTCGAGGTCGCCCCCGACGTGACCGGCGTGGCGGTCGGTGATCACGTGATGGGGCTGTTGGGGGTCGTCGGCTCCGAGGCGGTGGTGGACCAGCGATTGGTGACGCCGGTGCCGCAGGGGCTGTCGCTGGTCGTGGCGGCGGGCGTGCCGGTGGTGTTCCTCACGGCCCTGTACGGGTTGTCGGTGCTGGCGGGGCTGCGGGCCGGGGAACGGGTATTGGTGCACACCGCCACCGGGGGAGTGGGCATGGCCGCGGTCCAACTGGCGCGGCACTGGGGTGCGGAGGTATTCGTCACCGCCAGCCGCGGCAAGTGGGATACCTTGCGCGCGATGGGATTCGACGACGAACACATCGGGGATTCGCGCACGCTCGAGTTCGAGGCGAAGTTCCGTGCGGTGGCGGGCGACCGGCCTTTCGATGTGGTGCTCAATTCCCTGGCAGGCGAGTTCACCGACGCGTCGCTGCGGCTATTGGCCGCGGGCGGGCGATTCATCGAGATGGGCAAGACCGACGTCCGCGACCCGCACGTCGTCGCCGACCAGTACCGGGGCGCCCAGTACCGGGCCTTCGACCTGTTGGAGGCCGGCCCCGACCGCACCGCGGCCATGCTGGCCGAGATCGTAGGGCTGTTGACGGCCGGGGTCTTAATACCGTTGCCGCAGAAGACGTTCGACGTTCGATGCGCCTCGGCGGCCTACCGGTACGTCAGCCAGGCCCGCCACATCGGCAAGGTCGCGCTCACCGTTCCGTCGGGACCCGGTGAGGTGCTCAGCGGGTGCGGCGGCGGCCTGGCGGGGGCCACCGTCGTGATCACCGGCGGCACCGGGATGGCCGGCTCGGCGCTGGCCCGCCACCTCGTCGACCGTTACGGGGTGGCCCACGTGGTGCTGGTCAGCCGTGCCGGCGCGGCGGCGGCCGGGGTCGCGGAATTGGTGGACGGGTTGCAGCGGGCCGGCGCCGAGGTGACGGTGGAGGCCTGCGACGCCGCCGATCCTGACGCGGTGGCGGCGATGCTGGCCCGGATACCGGCGCGGTATCCGCTGCGCGGTGTCGTCCACGCCGCCGGGATCCTCGACGACGGATTGATCTCGTCGCTGACCCCGGATCGGGTGGACGCGGTGCTGCGGGCCAAGGTCGACGGGGCCTGGAACCTGCACCAGCTCACCCGGCACCTGGATTTGTCTGCGTTCGTGGTGTTTTCGTCGATGGCCGGGATCGTGGGAACCCCGGGGCAGGCCAACTACGCGGCGGCCAACAGTTTCCTCGACGGGCTGGCCTCATACCGGCGCGCCCACGGCCTTGCGGGCCTGTCGCTGGCCTGGGGCCTGTGGGAGCAGGCCTCGGCGATGACGGCGCACCTCGGTGACCGGGACAAGGCGCGGATGAGCAGGATCGGGCTGGCGCCGCTGTCCACCGGGCAGGCCCTGGCGGCGTTCGACGCCGCGATGCTCGCCGACCGGCCGGTGTTGGTGGCCGCCGGCCTGGACCGGGCCGCCCTGTCGGACAACGTCGCCGCGCTGCCGCCGCTGTTGCGCGAACTCGCCGCCGGCCCGGCGCGGCGCGTCGTCGACGACACGGACGCCGCCGCGTCCGGCACCGGTCTCAGCGCGCGCCTACACGGTCTGAGCCCCGAAGCCCGGCAGCGCGAATTGGTCGACCTCGTTCGCGGCAACGCCGCGATGGTGTTGGGGGTGTCGAACCCGGCCGACATCAATGTCGGCCGCGCGTTCCAGGAGCTCGGCTTCGATTCGCTGACCGCCGTCGAACTGCGTAACCGCCTCAAAAACGCCACGGGCCTTACCCTTTCGCCGACCCTGATCTTCGACTACCCGACACCGACCGTGCTGGCCGGACACCTGGACACCCAACTGGCGGGGTCGGACACCGACGTCCAGCCGAACCTGATGGCCCGCGTCAACGACATCACCCGCGAACTGCAGGCGCTGCTGGGCGCGCCCAACTGGAGTGCCGACGAGCGCTCGGCGCTGCGGGCCCGCATCCACACGCTGCTCAGCGCCATTGCGCCGGGCGACCCGCCCGACTCCGAACCCCTCGACGATGACCTCGAAGCCGCCACCGAAAGCCAACTCTTTGCGATCCTCGATGACGAACTCGGCCGCTGACCCCCCGCCGGGAGCGACGATGCCGGGCACCGCGCAGCACGTCGACTACCTGAAACGCCTCACGGCGGATCTCAGGCGGACCCGGCGGCGCGTCGCGGAACTGGAAGGCCGGCTGTCCGAGCCGGTGGCGGTGGTGGGCATGGCCTGCCGCTACGCCGGTGGGGTGGACACGCCGGAAGCCCTGTGGGAGCTGGTCGTCGAGGGCCGGGACACGGTATCGGACTTTCCGCTCGATCGCGGCTGGGACGTCGAGGGCCTCTACGACCCGGATCCGGACGCCAAAGGCAAGATGTACACCCGCCACGGCAGCTTCCTGCAGGACGCAGGTGAATTCGACGCCGGATTCTTCGGCATCGGGCCCAGCGAGGCGCTCGCCATGGATCCGCAGCAAAGGATGATGCTGGAAATCTGCTGGGAGGCGTTGGAGCGCGCGGGAATTGACCCCTTCGCGCTGCGCGGCACGGCGACCGGAGTCTTCGCGGGCGTCATCCACGCCGGATATGGAGGCGAGGTGAAGGGCGAGCTGGAGGGCTACGGCCTCACCGGCTCGACCCTGAGCGTCACCTCGGGCCGGGTGTCGTACGTGTTGGGGCTGGAAGGGCCGGCGGTGTCGGTGGACACCGCGTGCTCGTCCTCGTTGGTCTCCATGCATCTGGCCGCGCAGTCGTTGCGGTCCGGGGAATGCGACCTGGCGCTGGCCGGTGGCGTCACCGTCATGGCGACCCCCGCGGCGTTCGTCGAGTTCAGCCGGCAACGGGCGTTGGCCCCCGATGGTCGCTGCAAGGTGTATGCCGGTGCGGCGGACGGGACTTCGTGGTCGGAAGGCGCGGGCGTGCTGGTGCTGGAGCGGCTGGCCGATGCGCGGCGCCTCGGACATCCGGTCTTGGCGCTGTTGCGGGGCACGGCGGTGAACCAGGACGGCGCGTCCAACGGCCTGACCGCACCCAACGGGCCGTCGCAGCAACGGGTCATCCGGGCTGCGTTGGCCAGCGCCGGGTTGACGGCGGCGGACGTGGACGTCGTGGAGGGGCACGGGACCGGGACGGTGCTCGGCGACCCCATCGAGGCGCAGGCGCTGCTCGCGACGTACGGGCAGGACCGCCCGGCGGACCGGCCGCTGTGGCTGGGATCGATCAAATCCAACATCGGCCACACCTCGGCCGCGGCGGGAGTGGCCGGGGTGATCAAGATGATCCAGGCGATGCGGCACGGGGTGATGCCCCAGACGCTGCACGTGGATGCCCCGTCGCCGCACGTGGATTGGTCGGCCGGCGCGGTGTCGCTGCTGACCGAGCCGCGGCCGTGGCCGGATCACGGCGGGCCGCGGCGGGCGGGCGTCTCCTCCTTCGGGATCAGCGGCACCAACGCGCACGTGATCGTCGAGCAGGCCCCCGCCGACCCCGGACCGGAGCCGGACGGCGAGGCCCCGCGCGACGACTCGAATCCGATTGTGCCGTGGGTGGTTTCGGCCCGGTCGCCCGACGCGCTGACCGGTCAGGCCCAACGCCTGCTGGACCACCTGGGCGCCGACCCGGGTGCGCCCGCGGTGGACGTGGGCTGGTCGTTGGCGACCACCCGGGCGCCGTTCGAGCACCGCGCGGTGCTGATCGGCGCCGATCGGGCGGGCTTGATGGCGGGGCTGACGGGGCTGGCGTCCGGGGCGCCGGTCCCGGGCGCGATCACCGGGCGCACCCGCTCGGTGGGCAAGCGGGTGTTCGTGTTTCCCGGTCAGGGTTCGCAGTGGCTGGGCATGGGTGCCGCCTTGTACGCACGATTTCCGGTGTTCGCCCGGGCCTTTGACGAGGCCGTGGCGGCGGTGGACGGCCATTCCCGGCTGCCGTTGCGCGAGGTGATGTGGGGCGCCGACGCGGAGTTGTTGCAGAGCACCGAATTTGCCCAGCCGGCGCTGTTCGTGCTGGAGATCGCGTTGGCCGCGCTGTGGGAATCTTTCGGCGTCACGCCAGATGTGGTGATCGGCCACTCGGTGGGGGAGATCGCCGCGGCCTGCGTCGCCGGCGCGCTCTCGCTGCCCGATGCGGCACGACTGGTGGCCGCCCGGGGCCGATTGATGGCGCAGCTGCCGCCCGGTGGGGTGATGATGGCCGTGACCGCCACCGAGGCCGACGTGGCGCCCCTGCTGAACGCTGACGTCGGCATCGCGGCGGTCAACGGCCCGCAATCGCTGGTGCTTTCGGGATCGGAGTCGGCGGTGAAGGCCGTCGCGGACCGCCTGGCGGACGGCGGCGCCCGGGTGCGGCAGCTGGCGGTCTCGCACGCGTTCCACTCGCCGCTGATGGAACCCATGATGAGGGACTTCTCCGCGGTGGCGGCCGGCATGTCGGCCCGCGAGCCGCGGATCGCGTTGGTGTCCAACCTGACCGGGCAACTGGCCGGCCCCGACTATGGGTCGGTCGCGTACTGGGTCGACCACGTGCGCCGGCCGGTGCGGTTCGTCGACGGCGTGCAGCTGGCCGAATCGCTGGGCGCCGGCGTGTTTCTGGAGGTCGGCCCCGGCGCGGCGTTGACGGCCGCGGTCGACCAGTCCGTGACGACCGACCGCGCGATGTCGGTGGTGTCGATGGCCAAGGGCCGCCCCGAGGTCGACTCGCTGCTGTCGGCGGCCGGCCAGCTGTTCGCGACCGGTTCGGACGTGGACTGGTCCGCGTCATTCACCGGGCTGAACGCCCGCCGGATCGCGTTGCCGACGTATGCCTTTGTGCGGCGCCGGTTTTGGCTCTCGAGCGATTCGGTGGGGTCGGCGAACATCGCCAGCCTGGGCCTGGCCGAGGCCGAGCACGCGCTGCTGGGTGCGGTGGTGGACCGGCCGGATTCCGGCGGCGTGGTGTTGACCGGGCGGCTGTCGACGGCGGCTCAGCCCTGGCTGGCCGACCACGCGGTGGGCGGCACCGTGCTGTTTGCCGGGGCGGGCTTCGTGGAGCTGGCGTTGCGGGCCGGTGACGAGGTCGGCTGCTCGGTGATCGAGGAGCTGACGCTGTCGGCGCCACTGGTGGTTCCGTCGGTGCCGGCGGGCGGCGTCGTGCAGCTTCAGGTGGTGGTGGACGCCCCCGGCGACACGAGGGCGCGGGCAATCTCCGTGTATTCACGTGTCGCGCAATCGGATTGGACGTTGCATGCCGAAGGCGTGTTGCGCGACGGCGGCGCCGCCCCGGCGACGGATCTGTCGGTGTGGCCGCCGGCCGGTGCGGACGCGGTGGACGTGGCCGGCGCGTACGACGACCTGGCGGCCCGGGGCTACGGGTACGGCCCGGCGTTTCAGGGGCTGCGGGCCGTGTGGCGGCGTGGGACCGAGACTTTCGCCGAGGTCGAACTCCCGCAGCACGCGGGAGTCGCGACCGGTGGCTTCGGCATCCATCCGGTGGTCCTGGACGCGGCGTTGCACGCGCTCGGGGTGGCCGACGAGCGGATCGAGGCGGTGTTGCCGTTCTCCTGGCAGGGCGTGAGCCTGTACGCCGCCGGAGCGTCGCGGGTCCGGGTGCGGCTGGCGCCCGTCGGCATTGGCGCCGTGTCGGTCGATCTGGCCGACGCGTCGGGCCTGCCGGTGCTGTCGGTGCGGGAGCTGGTGACACGCGCAGTGTCGGCCGAGCAGTTGACGGCCGCGGTGGCGGCGCGCTCCGGCAGCGGCGAGCTCCTGGACGTGGTGTGGTCGCCGGTTGCTCTCCCGGGCAATAGCGTTGGCGAGAAGGTCACGGTATGGGAGCCGCCGCCCGGCGCCTCGGTCGCCTCGGTGTACACGGCCACCCACGAGACGCTGGGCGTCCTGCAATCCTGGCTGTCCGGCGACGACGCCGGGGTCCTGGTGGTGCAGACCCGCGGGGCGGTGACCCTGTCGGCTGACGACGTCCCCGACCTGGCCGGCGCGGCGGTCTGGGGGCTGGTGCGCTCGGCGCAGGCTGAGCACCCGGGCCGCATCGTGCTGGTCGACACCGATGGATCGCTGGACGTCGCGGCGGTGATCGGTTGCGGCGAACCGCAATTGGTGGTGCGCGACGGCGTTGCCCACAGCGCCCGGCTGAAGCCGGCCGGCCAGCGGGCGCTGTTGCGGTTACCCGAGCCGCCGTCGGTGTGGCGGCTGGCCGCCGGCGATGCCGGGACGCTGGAGGATCTGGCGGTGCAGGAGTATCCGCCGGCGAACTTGGAAGCCGGTCAGGTGCGGGTGAAGGTGGCCGCGGCCGGGGTGAATTTCCGGGATGTGCTGGTGGCGCTGGGCATGTATCCCGGTGCCGCGCAGTTGGGCGCCGAGGGCGCCGGCGTCGTGACCGAAGTCGGTTCCGGCGTCACCGATGTGGCCGTGGGTGACGCGGTGATGGGGATATTCGGGCTGGCGGGCTCGGAAGCGGCCGTCGATCGCCGACTGGTGACGCGGGCGCCTCGGGGCTGGTCGATGGCCCAGGCCGCGGGCGTGCCGGTGGTGTTTCTGACCGCGTATTACGGGCTGTCGGTGCTGGCCGGGCTGCGGGCGGGCCAACGAGTGCTGGTGCACGCGGCCACCGGCGGGGTGGGCATGGCCGCGGTGCAGCTGGCCCGGCATTGGGGTGCGGAGGTATTCGCGACGGCGAGTCGCGGCAAATGGGACACGCTGCGCGCCATGGGATTCGACGACGCGCACATCGCGGATTCGCGGACGCTGGACTTCGAGCAGAAGTTCCGCGCCGCGGTGGGCGCCGGGGGCTTCGACGTGGTGCTCAACTCCCTGGCCGGCGAATTCAACGATGCATCGTTGCGGCTCTTGGGCCCCGGCGGTCGTTTCATCGAGATGGGCAAGACCGATCTGCGTGATCCGGATGTCGTCGCGCACGCCCACCCCGGCGTGGGGTACCGCGCCTTCGACCTGATGGAGGCCGGCCCGGATCGCATCGCGGAGATGCTGGCCGAGTTGATGGGGTTGTTCGCCAGTGGGGTCTTGGCGCCGTTGCCGGTCAAGGCTTTTGACGCACGCTGCGCCGCCGACGCCTATCGCTTTGTGAGCCAGGCTCGCCACATCGGCAAGGTGGTGCTCACCATGCCGGACGGGCCCGCGGGGCTGGCGGGCGGGACCGCGCTCATCACCGGCGGCACCGGCATGGCGGGTGCGGCCGTGGCCCGTCACCTCGTCGAGCGGCACCGGGTGCCTCACGTGATGCTGGTCAGCCGCAGCGGGGAGCGGGCGGCCGGAATGGCCGAGCTGGCCGGCGAATTGCGCGACGCGGGGGCCTCGGTGTCGGTGGTCGCCTGCGACGTCGGCGACCGGGACGCGCTGGCGGCCGTGCTGGCGCAGGTGCCCTCGCAGTGCCCGCTGCGGTCGGTGTTCCACGCCGCCGGGGTGATCGACGACGCGGTCATCGCGTCATTGACGCCCGCGCGGGTCGATACGGTGTTGCGCGCCAAGGTCGACGGCGCCTGGAACCTCCACGAGCTGACCAAAGAACTGGATTTGTCAGCGTTCGTGGCCTTTTCGTCCATGGCCGGCATCGTGGGTGCGCCGGGTCAGGGCAACTATGCGGCGGCCAACAGCTTCCTCGACGCGCTGGCGGCCCATCGGCGCGCTCGGGGACTGTCGGGGTTGTCGGTGGCGTGGGGGATGTGGGAAGAGCCATCGGCGATGACACACCACCTCGGTGAGGTCGACCGGGCCAGGATGAGCCGGGCCGGCCTGAGCGCGTTGACCACTCGGCAAGCGCTGGAGCTGCTGGACGCCGCGCTGCTCGGCGAGCAGCCCATGGTGGTGGGCACCCGCCTCGACCGGGGCGCGCTGGCTCAGCACAGCGCCACGCTGCCGCCGCTGCTGAGCCAGTTGGCCACCCGCCCGGCCCGCCGGGTCCTGGAGCACACCGACATGGTGTCCCTGACGGGCCTGCGGGCGCGGTTGGACGGCATGAGTCCCGAACAGCGACAAGCAGAATTGGTGGAACTGGTCTGCGGCAACGCGGCCACGGTATTGGGGCACACCGGCGCGGAGGTCAACGCCGACGACGCCTTCGCTGACCTCGGCTTCGATTCGCTGACCGCCGTCGAACTGCGAAACCGGCTCAAAATCGCGACGGGGCTTACCCTTTCGCCCACGCTGATCTTCGATCACCCGACGCCGGCCGCCCTGGCCGAGCACCTCGGAACGGAGCTGGCCACCAACTCCGTAGCCGGCCCGGTCATCCCGCCCGATCGCATGGCCCGGTTCAACGACATTGCGCGGGAGCTGCACACCCTGCTCAGCCAGCCCGGGCTGAGCGCGGGCGACCGAGCGCAGCTCGTCACAAGGCTCGAAGGTCTGCTGGCGACAGCGACCGCTCCAGCGCCGGCGGCGCTGCCGGACCACCCCGAGGACCCGTTCGACGACGATCTCGCCACCGCCACCGAGAGCCAACTCTTTGCGATCCTCGACGACGAAGTCGGCCCCTGACCTTGCCCTCGACAGATGTAGCGATCATCGGGCTGGCGTGCAAGTTCCCCGGAGCGGCCGGCCCCGACTCCTTGTGGCGGCTCATCCGCGACGGTCGGGAAAACACCCAGTTCGCCGGGGAGGCAGAGCAATTCGATGCCGACTTCTTCCACCTGTCGCCGCGCGAGGCCTGCGCGATGGACCCGAGGCAACGTTTGGCCCTCGAATTGACCTGGGAGCTGTTCGAGAACGCGTTCATCGTGCCAGGCACGCTGCGGACAGAGCAGGTCTCGGTGTACCTCGGGGCGATGACGGATGACTACGCCGCCCTGACGCTGCGCGACCTCGCCGACAACCTCGACCACCACACGTTCGCCGGCATCAGCCGGGCGATGATCGCCAACAGGATCTCCTATGCCTTCGGGCTGCGGGGACCCAGCATGACCGTCGACTCCGGCCAGTCGTCGTCCCTGGTCGCGGTGCACCTCGGCTGCGAAAGCGTGCGCACCGGGCAATCGTCGCTGGCCATCGCGGGCGGCGTCCACCTCAACCTTGCCGACGAAATCGCCATGCTGGAACGGGAATTCGGTGCCGTGTCGGTGTCGGGCCACACCTACGCCTTCGATCGCCGCGCCGACGGGTACGTGCGGGGCGAAGGCGCGGGACTGGTGCTGCTGAAGCCGTTGCCGGCGGCCCTTCACGACCGCGATCGCATCCACGCCGTCATTCGGGGCAGCGCCGTCGCCAACGCCGGACACAGCTCGGCCGGCCAGACAGTGCCGTCGGCGCGCGGCGAGGCCGAGGTGATCCGCCGCGCGCTCGGCGACGCCGGCCTCGAGGCGGCAGACATCGACTATGTGGAAGCCCACGGCACGGGAACCAGGGTCGGTGACGCGGTCGAAGCGCAGGCGCTCGGTGAGGTTTTCGGTGAGCGCGCACACGATCCGGTGCTTGTGGGATCGGTGAAGACCAACATCGGCCACGCCGGTGGCGCCGCGGGGGTGGCGGGCCTGCTCAAGGCCGTCCTGGCGATTGGCCATTCGACCATTCCGGCGAGTCTCAACCACGCCGGTGCAGATCCCGAGACGGACCTGAATCGCTTTGGGCTGCACGTCAATACCGCGCCGGTGCCGTGGCCGTCGAGCGACCACCCGCGGCGGGCCGGGGTGTCCTCTTTCGGGATGGGCGGCACCAACGCGCACCTTATCGTGGAACAACCCCCCGCCCAACCGGATACGCCGCGCCCGGGCTCAGACCACGCGGTGCCGTGGGTGCTGTCGGCCCGCTCCGAACGCGCGCTGACCAATCAGGCGCAGCGGTTGTCGGCCTACGTGACCGAGCGAGCCGACCTCACCGCCCTCGACGTGGCCTGGTCGTTGGTCAGCACCCGGACGTCCTTCGAGCACCGCGCGGTCGTGGTCGGCGGCGATCATGACGGGCTGGCAACGGGATTGGCGGCGCTGGCGGCGGGGGAGTCACATTCGGGTGTGTCGGTGGGTCGGGTCACGTCGCCGGGCAAGACCGTGTTCGTCTTTCCGGGCCAGGGTTCGCAGTGGGTCGGGATGGGACGCCAACTCTACGACCGCTTCGAGGTGTTCGCCCGCGCTTTCGATGAGGCCGCCGCGGCGGTCGACGGGCACGTGCGGCTGCCGCTGCGCGAGGTGATGTGGGGCGCTGATCCGGAGTTGTTGCAGAGCACGGAGTTTGCCCAGCCGGCGTTGTTCGTGCTGGGGATCGCGCTGGCGGGGCTGTGGCAATCCTTCGGTGTCACACCGGATGTGGTGATGGGACATTCGGTGGGGGAGATCGCCGCGGCGTGTGTGGCCGGCGTGCTGTCGCTGCCGGACGCGGCGCGGCTGGTGGCGGCCCGCGGCCGGTTGATGGCGCGGCTGCCGGCTGGCGGGGTGATGGTGGCCGTCGGCGCCGGCGAGGCCGAGGTGGCCGCCTTGATGGACGGCGGGGTGAGCATCGCGGCGGTCAACGGGCCGCATTCGGTGGTGCTTTCCGGTGAGCAGACACCGGTTGCGGCGCTGGCGGACCGGCTGGCGCAATCGGGTCGGCGCGTGCACCGGTTGGCGGTCTCCCACGCGTTTCATTCGCCACTGATGGAGCCCATGCTCGACGAGTTTTCCGCCGTGGCGGCCGGTATCGAACCGCGACGCCCGCGAATCGGGTTGGTGTCGAACCTGACCGGGCTGCTGGCCGACGCCGAATATGGGTCGGCGCAGTACTGGACGGAGCATGTGCGGCAGCCGGTGCGCTTCTTCGAGGGGGTGCGCGCCGCCGAGGCGGCCGGTGCCGCGACTTTTGTGGAGCTGGGTCCGGGTGCGGCGTTGACGGCCGCGGTCGACCAGTCGCTGAGCACCGAACGGGCGGCGGCACTGGCGACCATGCCCAAGGACCGCCCCGAGACCGAATCAATCCTGGGCGCGGCCGGACAATTGTTCACCCGCGGCATCGGCGTCGACTGGGCGGGCGTCTTCGCCGGCCTGAACGCCCGGCGAGTCGAGCTGCCGACGTATGGCTTTGCGCGAGAAAGGTTTTGGCTGGGGGCCGGGCCAGGGCCGGCAGGCGAGGCGGGGGCGACGCCGGCCGCCGCCGTCACACGCTCACCCGACTTGGCCCAGCAGCTGCATGCACTGCCGCGCGACGAACAGCAGCGCGTGCTGGTCGAATTGGTGTGCGAGCACGCGGCGGCCGTGCTGGGACATCCGGGTGGGCACGCCATCGACCACGACCGCGCGTTCGGCGACCTCGGATTCGACTCGCTGATCGGGGTCGAACTGCGCAACCGCCTCACCACGCATACCGGCACGGCGTTGTCACGAACGCTGATCTTCGATTACCCGACCCCGGCCGCGCTGGCCGATCATCTCCGCCGGCAACTGCTCCATGATGATCGCGAGGAATCGGACGACGAAAAACTATGGTCCGCGCTGAAGAAGATTCCGGTGCGTGAGCTTCGCAGAACGGGATTGCTCGACAAACTCCTATTACTCGCCGGCATGTCGCAAACACCCGTCGGCGACGCAAATGACCCACGTGGTGGTGGCGACGACATCGACTCTTTGAGCCCGGACGATTTAATCGCCATGGCGCTCAATTCGGCGGATGACGAAGATATCGAATGACGAATTCCCCGCTGCCGGACATGATTACGCGCACACGACGCGGATTTAATGACACATGTGTTGAATACCCGAAACTTTTGCGAGACCCCAATCGACCGCATAAACTTCCGGCATTAAGCGGAATCGTATTCCAGCTGGTTGGCAATCAAGAGAGTAGAGCATGAGCGTCATCGCGGGTGTGTTCGGCGCTTTGCCGCCGCACCGCTACAGCCAAGGCGAAATCACCGACCAGATCGTCGAGTTCCCCGCGCTGAAGGAACACGAGGAGGTCGTGCGGCGCCTGCACGCCGCCGCCAAGGTCAACAGCCGCCACTTCGTGCTGCCGCTCGAGCGGTACCACGCGCTGACCGACTTCGGTGAGGCCAACGAGATCTTCATCGACAAGGCCGTGGACCTGGGCTGCGACGCGCTGCTGGGCGCCCTCGACGAGGCCGGGCTGACCCCGCACGACATCGACACGATCGTCACCACGACCGTCACCGGCGTCGCGGTGCCGTCGCTCGACGCCCGGATCGTCGGGCGCCTCGGCCTGCGCCCGGACGTGCGCCGGGTGCCGCTGTTCGGGCTGGGCTGCGCCGGTGGGGCGGCGGGGGTCGGCAGGCTGCACGATTACCTGCGCGGCGCGCCCGACGGCGTCGCCGCCCTGGTGTCGGTCGAGCTGTGCTCGCTGACCTTCCCCGCGGTCAGGCCGACCGTGTCGGGGCTGGTCGGGACGGCGATGTTCGGCGATGGCGCCGCCGCGGTGGTCGCCGTCGGTGACCGTCGCGCCGAGCAGCTGAGTTCGGCCGGGCCCGACATCCTCGATTCGCGCAGCCGGCTGTACCCCGAATCGCTGCACATCATGGGCTGGAACGTCGGCTCGGCGGGGATCCAGCTGGTGATGTCTCCCGAACTGCCCACCGTCATCGACCGCTACCTGGCCGACGACGTGGGCCGGTTCCTTGCCGCGCATCAGCTGACCAAGGACGACATCGCCGCGTGGGTGACGCACCCCGGCGGCCCCAAAGTCATCACCACCATCGCCAAGTGCCTCCAGCTGCCGCCCGAAGCGCACGAGCTGACCTGGCGCTCGCTCGGCGAAATCGCCAACCTGTCGTCGGCGTCGGTGCTGCATATCCTGCGGGACACCATCGCCAAGCCACCGCCCGGCGGAAGCCCCGGGGTGATGATCGCGACGGGCCCGGGCTTCGGGTCCGAACTGGTGCTGCTGCGCTGGCACTGAGCGCGTTACTTCCGTGGATGGCCCGGTTTTGTCGGTGGTGGCTGCGATGATGACGTCATGTTGTCGACCGCATGCGCTGACGCCGTGGTGGTCACTGCGAGTGACCGTCTTGAGGTGTTGTTCGAGGAGTTGGCGGAGTTGAGCGGTCAGCGCAATGCGATTGATGGGCGCATTGTGGAGATCGTGGCCGAGATTGATCGTGACCAATTGTGTGGGGTGACCGGGGCGCGCTCGGTGCCGGCGTTGGTGGCCTGGAAGCTGGGTTGTTCGTCGGCAAACGCGCACACGCTGAGCGCCATTGCGAGTCGGCTGCAGGAGTTTCCGCGCTGTGTTCAGGGTCTGCGGGAGGGTCGGTTGTCGGCCGATCAGGTCGGGGTGATTGCGACGCGCGGCGGGCAGGGATCTGATGAGCATTACGCGCAGCTGGCCGCGGTCGCCACGGTCAATCAGTTGCGTACCGCGGTCAAGCTGGAACCGCGACCCGAACCTGAACCTCGGTCCGAGTCAGAGTCAGAGTCCGAGTCCGAGTCCGAGTCCGAACCACGGCCCGCCCCCGAGCGCGAGCGTTCGATCACCTCAACTAGCACGGAGTGGGGCGCCTGTTATCGGATCACCCTTGGCCACTTGGATGCCGCGAAGTTCGACGCCGCGTTGGCCTCGCATCGTGAGGCGCTGATCGCCGAGTGGAAACACGACCACGGCGAGGAGGCGGGCGGTTCGGATCAGCGGCCCCCGTTGCCGAGTACGGTCGAGGCGTTGATGCGTCTGGTCGAGGCCGGGTGGGACGCCGAGGCCACCCGCCGGCCCCACGGGCAGCACACCACCGTGGTGGCCCACCTCGACGTCGAGCGGCGCGTGGCGGCCCTGCATTTGGGTCCGTTGCTCTCCGATGCCGAACGGCGCTTCCTGACCTGTGATGCCACCTGTGAGGTGTGGTTCGAGCGTGACGGGCGGGTTATTGGTGCCGGGCGGGCGACGCGGGTGATCAACCGGCGGCTTCGCCGCGCGCTGGAATACCGCGACCGCACGTGCGCGGTGCCTGGCTGTGGGGCCACCCGGGGCTTGCACGCCCATCACCTGTGGCACTGGGAAGACGGTGGCCCCACGGAGTTGGCCAACCTGGTGCTGGTCTGCCCGTATCACCACCGGTTGCATCATCGGGGTGTCATCACCATCACCGGACCCGCGGCCGCCCTGACCGTGACCGACGACACCGGCCGAATCCTGAGCCCGGGATCGTTGGCGCGAGCACCCACCGGGCCCCCGCCCGCGGTGGCGCCGTGTCCGGGACCGACCGGCGAGCGCGCCGACTGGTGGTGATATGACCCCTTCCAACCCCAACCACCACCGACCAACAACTAACCCGGTTCGTGGTACCGGTCGCCACCGGCCAATGCGCCGAAAGCTCAAACACGTTGGCGTATCAAGGGATTCGTTAACATTATCCGTCTCGGCCAATCCGCACCGCCATGGCCGGTGTTCGTTGCGCCTTGACCCGTCCCCCGAAAACTGTTGCCGCTCACGGCTATTCGAGCAATTCGGAGAGCTCCAGCCAGCGGCCCTCGGTCGCGGCGACCTCGTCTTCGAGCGCGCGCAGCTCCTGGGTGAGCCGGGTGACGCCGACGTGGTCGGACTGGTCGTGGGCGGCGAGTTCGTCGTGTTTGTCCTTGATCCGGTCCGCCAGCCGCGCCAGCTGGCGATCGGCGGCCGCCATCTCCTTCTCGGCGGCGCGGCGCTGGGCACCGGACATCGACGGCCGCGACGCCTGCGACGGCTGCGACGCCACCGACCCCTGCGACGCCACCGACGGCCGCGACGGCCGCGGCTCTTCGATGGCCGCCCCGTCCGCCCGCCGCTCGGCCAGCCGCAGGTATTCGTCGATGCCGCCGGGCAGGTGCCGCAACCGGCCGTCGAGCACCGCGTACTGCTGATCGGTGACCCGCTCCAGCAGGTAGCGGTCGTGCGAGACGACGATCAGCGTGCCCGCCCAGGAGTCGAGCAGATCCTCCATGGCGGCCAGCGTGTCGGTGTCCACGTCGTTGGTCGGCTCGTCGAGCAGCAAGACGTTGGGCTCGGACAGCAGCGTGAGCATCAGCTGCAGCCGCCGCCGCTCGCCGCCGGAGAGGTCCGCCACGCGGGCGGACAGGTGGCCGCGCCCGAAGCCGAGCCGCTCCAACAGCTGGGCCGGGGTGACCTCACGGCCGTCGACCTGGTAGCCGCCGGGCAGCCGGCCCAGCACGTCGGCGATCCGGTCGCCGTCGACCGCGGCCAGCGCGTCGCCCTGCTGGTCGAGCACCGCCAGCCGCACCGTCTTGCCGCGTTTGACGCGTCCCGTGTCGGGCGTGATGGTGCCGTCGATCAGTCCCAGCAGGGTCGATTTCCCGGCGCCGTTGGCCCCGACGATGCCGGTGCGCTCGCCCGGGGCGATCCGCCACTCGATGTCGCGCAGCACCGGGCGGCCGCCAAACGCGACCGACACGTCGAGCAGATCGATCACGTCCTTGCCGAGCCGCGCGGTGGCCAGCTTGGCCAACTCGACGTTGTTGCGCAGCGGGGGCACGTCGGCGATCAGCTGGTTGGCGGCCTCGATCCGGAACTTGGGCTTCGAGGTCCGCGCCGGGGCGCCGCGACGCAGCCACGCCAGTTCCTTGCGCATCAGGTTCTGCCGCTTGGCTTCGGCGACGGCGGCCATTCGGTCCCGCTCGACGCGTTGCAGCGCATAGGCCGCGTACCCGCCGTCGAACGGCTCGACGATCCCGTCGTGCACCTCCCACGTCGTGGTGGCGACCTCGTCGAGGAACCAACGGTCGTGGGTGACCAGCAGCAGCCCGCCGGTGTTGCGCGCCCAGCGCCCCCTCAGGTGGGTGGCCAGCCAGGTGATTCCCTCGATGTCCAGGTGGTTGGTGGGCTCGTCGAGCGCGATGACGTCCCATTCGCCCACCAGCAACCTGGCCAGCTGCACCCGCCGGCGCTGGCCGCCGGACAGCGTGGAAACCGTTGCCTCCCAGGCGATGTCGGAGACGAGCCCGGCGACCACGTCGCGGACCCGCGGGTCACCGGCCCACTGGTGTTCGGGGGCGTCGCCGACCAGAGTCCAGCCCACCGTGTGGTCCGGGCCCAGGGTGTCGGCTTGGCTCAGCGCGCCGACCCGCAGCCCGCTGCGCCGGGTGACCCGGCCGGAGTCGGGCTGTTGTTGGCCGGTGAGCAGGCGCAGCAGGGTGGACTTGCCGTCGCCGTTGCGCCCGACGATGCCGATCCGCGCGCCGTCGTTGACCCCGAGCGTGATCGACTCGAACACCACCTGGGTCGGGTATTCGAGGTGTACGGCCTCGGCTCCGAGTAGGTGCGCCACTGGCCCGACCCTACTGGCCTACTGGCGCGTCCCTACTCCAGCGTCAGCAGCGCCTGGTCCACCTGGCTTTGCGTTTCCGGTGACGCCTTGCTGGCCACGGCGTCCAGGAAGCGGGCGGCGACGTCGCGCACCTTGAGGTTGGACTCCTGGGAGCGCCACACCAGGATGTCGAACGCACGCTCGGCGGAAATGCCGTAGGCGATCATCAGCACGCCCTTGGCCTGCTCGATGCGGGCCCGGGCGTCGGCGACCGCCGAGAGCACATTGGTGATGTCGGTGTGCAGCGAGTCGGTGACGTCGACGTAGAAGCCGGACGTGCCGGCCGGCGCTCCGGTGTCGTCGACCATCCGATCGCCGGCGACGACGACGCAGTGGGTGCGCCCGGCGGTGTCGATGATGCGGTGCCGGCTGCTGAACGGCTTCCCCTTCATCACCCGCTCCAGCACGGCCGCCACCCGTTCGCGGTCCTCGGGATGCTTGTGTTGCAGCAACAGTTCCGTGGTGGGCTGCACCTCTCCCGGTTTGTAGCCGTGCATGCGCGCCACCGCGTCCGACCATTCCCAGCGATGGTCGTCCAGATAGAAACGGAACCGGCCGACGCGCTGAGGATCGCCGAGACCCAGTACGGAGTCGATCGCGCTGAGGTCGCTTTCCTCGACGACGTCACGCATGAGCGCCTCCTGGCGCTCCACGGTTTGGTCGTCGGAGTTCACTGTCATCGCGCCCAGCTCCAATCGCTTTTGTGAAAACCCTGGCGTATCGATTCCCGTTTTCGGCCGCATCCATGCCTGCTTGTCGCGCCGGCGCGGCTCAGGCCACCCGATACTGCTCGGCGTCGCTGCGCTTGAACTCCAGGCCGAACCCCGGCCGGTGCTGATCCGGCCGCAAGGCGCCGCCCTCGGGCGCCAGCGCGCCGTCGAAGAGCATGTGTTCGATGCGGTGGTGATCGTGGAAGTACTCCAGGTGACGCAGATTCGGGATGGCGGTGGCGACGTGGGCGTGCAGGTTGGGCGCGCAGTGCCCGGAGACGTCCACGTTGCGCGCGGCGGCCACGGCGGCGGCGCGCAGCCAGTCGGTGATGCCCCCGCAGCGGGTGACGTCGATCTGCAGGCAGTCGACCGCATCGGCGGCCAGCATTCGATGGAAATAGGCCAGGTCGTAGCCGTATTCGCCGGCGGTGACGTCCGGGGTCACCTGGTCGCGTACCTCCCGCAGCCCGGCCAGGTCGTCGGAGGAGACGGGTTCCTCGAACCAGGTGACGTCGTGATCGGCCATGGCGTGGGCCACCCGAATCGCCTGCTTGCGTTGGTAGGCGCCGTTGGCGTCGACGTACAGTTCGGTGTTGGGACCGATCACCTTGCGCGCCAACGCGATTCGAGCAAGGTCGCGACGTTCGTCGGAACCCCATGATTCGCCGATCTTGATCTTGACGCGCGGGATCTGCCACTCGTCGACCCAGCGTTCGAGCTGGGCGCGGGAGGTGCGTTCGTCGTACGTTGTGAAGCCGCCGCTGCCATAGACCGGCACTTTGGGATGCGCCATGCCGAGCAGTCGGCACACGGGCAGCCCCAGCAGCTTGCCCTTGAGGTCCCACAGTGCGGTGTCGATCGCCGAGATCGCGCACGACACCAGCCCCGGCCGCCCGTTGTTGCGCATCGCCTTGACCATCGACTCCCACCGGGCGGGGATGTCCACGGCGTTGTGCCCGGTGAGGGTGCCGGCCAGCGGCCCGGTGATGAGCTTGCCGCAGGCGCCGTCGCCATAGGTGTAGCCGATCCCGTGCAGGCCCCCGGCCGACACCTCGGCCAGCACCAGCGTGGTCGACGACCAGGCCAGGGTCCCGTCGGCTTCCGGTGCGTCGGTGGGGATTTCGTAGACCTGCGCGGTGACCTCGTCGATGGCCGTGTCGATCCGCGCGGCGGTCGTCATCGCGCCCACCGGCGGCCCGCGCGCGCCGCGAGCCACGCGCCCACCCCGGCGGCGCCCAGCGCGCCGGTGCCGCTGACGACCGGGTGCTGCGACGCCCACAACTGGGGGCTGTGGGCGTGCGACTCGTCGTCGAACTCGCCGCGGGGGCCATGATCGCTGCCGGGTTGCTGGTCGAGCGGTTCCCACAGGTTGTGGGGCCGGCCGGCGCTGACGTGCTCCTCGGTCTGCTGCGAGTCGTACCCGGTGCGGCCGAGATAGCGGTCCAGCAGCGGCGCGACGAACTTCTGCGCCAGCAGCGTCACCATGGTGGAGTCGCCGACCCAATACTGTTTGCGCCCCGGGTGATCCGCGGCGTACAGCACGCCCCGGGCGGCGACGTCGGGCTGATAGATCGGCGGCACGGGTTGGGGATGGCGGGGCAGCCGGGACAGCACCCAGGAGAATTGCGGGGTGTTGACCGCGGGCATCTGGACCACCGTGATTCGCACCTTCGAGCCCTCGTGGAACAGTTCGCAGCGCACCGACTCGGTGAACCCGTTGATGGCGTGTTTGGCGCCGCAGTAGGCCGACTGCAGCGGGATGGATCGCTGCCCGAGCGCGGAACCGACCTGCACGATGGTGCCGCGGTCGCGGGGCCGCATCTTGGCCAGCGCCGCCATGGTGCCGTACACGTAGCCGAGGTAGGACACCTCGGTCACCCGTTTGAACTCCTCGGCGCTGATTTCGGTGAACGGCGCGAACACCGAGGTGAACGCGACGTTGACCCAGACGTCGATCGGACCGAACGCGGCTTCGGCCTCGTCGGCGGCGGCGACGACGGCCGCGTGGTCGGCCACGTCGGTCGGGATGGCCAACGCCTTGCCGCCGCCGGCCTCCACGTCGCGGGCCGCGCCCTCGAGCCCGGCGGCGCCGCGGGCGAGCAGGGCGACGTTCGCGCCGCGCTGCCCGAACTCCTTCGCGGTGGCGCGGCCGATGCCGGCGCTGGCTCCGGTGATCACCACTGTCTGAGTCATTGCGCAAATCCCTTTCGCTCGGTGTCGGACACCCGATCAGTCATGGTGGGCGGCGTCGTCGGTGAGGGTGGCGGTGCATTCCAGCATCAGCGCGTGCGCGAACGCCTGGGGGAGGTTGCCGCGGAGCTGGCGCTGCTGCACGTCGTATTCCTCACAGAACAGCCCCGGCGGCCCGCAGGCGGTACGGTTACGTTCGAACCAGCGCATCGCGCAATGGGCATGGCCCAGTTGATGTTCGGCCAGCGCCATCATGAACCCGCAGAGCAAAAACGCGCCCTCGGCGTCGCCGAGGTCGCGCTCGTCGTGCCGGAACCGGTAGACGAATCCGTCGTCGGTGAGTTCCCGGCGAACGGCATCCAGGGTCGCGATGGTCCTGGGGTCGTCGGCGGGGACGGCCCCGCGCACCGGCGGCAGTAGCAGCGATGCGTCGACACCGGTCAGTCGCGGGCTGCGTTGCCAATAACCGTGCGGGTGCAGGCTTTCCGACGCGGTCTCGGCGAGGATCGCGTCGGCCAGCGACGCGCACGCGGCAACCTCGGGACCGGCGCCGGCCACCTTTGCGATGGCGCGCAACCCCGCCACACAGGCCAGGCGGGACTGCGTCCAGTGCTCGTTGTCGATCTCCCAGACGCCGGCATCCGGTTCGCGCCAACGCTTTTCGATCGCCTTGATCGCGGACTGCGCCGCGCGCCAGCCGTCGGCATCCAGCCGGTCGGCGGCGCCCGCCTTGGCCAGCAGCTGCAACGCCTCCCCGAAGGCATCGAGCTGGAATTGCTGATTGACCCAGTTGCCGATCTTGTCGGCGCCCCCGGGGTAGCCGGGCAGGTCGAGCGTTTCTTCGCCGGGCACCGCGCCGCCGGTGACGGTGTAGGCGGGCTTGAGGTTCGGGCCGTCCTCGAGCAGCCGGGCGCCGACGAACTCCACCGCCCGGTCGAGCAGTTCGGTCGTGCCGACGGCGGCGGCGGCCATGCCGGCGTACACCTGGTCGCGGATCCAGGAATAGCGGTAGTCGTAGTTCTGGTTGGAGTGCGCGCGTTCGGGCAGGCTCATGGTGGCGGCGGCGACCATGCCGCCCCCGCTGCTGGTCAGCCCCCGCAGCACCGCGTAGGAGTTACGCCCGTCGCGGGGAGCGATGGTGCAGGTCAGCTCGGGCACGCTGCGCTGCCAGGCGGCGGTGGTGGCGTCCCAGGCCAGGTCGGGGTCCGGCGGCTGCTTTGGCAGGGTTCGCTCGGACAGTTCCAGCACCAGATCGTGGTGCTGGTCCTCGTCGAGCGTGACCTCACAGGTGAGCAGCTGGCCCTTCTCATGAGCGGCGCGGACGGGGCGCGCCTCGCAGGCGGCCTGCCAGCGCCAGTGCAGCCGCCCCGAGCGCCCGCTCCACACCCCGCCATCCACGGTCGGCTTGCCGGGGCCGTGCCTGCCGAATCCCGCACTCGGTGCCAGCAACACCCGCACCCGGGCCGTACCGCGGCAGCCGGTGAGCCGGCGCAGCAGCACCACCCGGTCGGGGTCGCCCGGAAAGGCCAGCGCGTCACGGCATTCCACGATGCCGTCGCGAGTGATCCAGCGGTTGCGCCAGATCAGGGTGCCCGGCTCGTAGTAGCCGCCCCAAACATGCCGCACGTCGGTCGGGGTGACGGCGTAAACCCCGCCGCCTCCAATGAGATTCGAGAAGACGGCGTCGGAATCCCAGTGCGGCGCACACATCCATGCCACGTCACCCTGCGGACCGATCAGCGCACCCCGCTCGCCGTCGGCGAGCAGCGCATACTCGCGCAGCACTCGGGGGGCGAAGGTGGTCTCGGTATCGACCTTCAGGTCAGCCACGGGCTCCCGCCTTCGACCCCCGTGCCACGCCGGTATCGATCTTTCCGGCGGCCATCCGTTCGGCAAGCCGCGAGGCCAACGCCATGATCGTCAGCGCGGGATTGGCGGAGCCCTGGGTGGGACACACCGAGCCGTCGGCGAGAAACAGGTTCGGCACGCCCCACACCCGGTGGTCGGAGTCGACCACCGAATTCTCACGTCCGGTGCCCATCCGGGCACCGCCGATGAGGTGGGCGAAACGCTCGATGGTGAGCACGTCCTGGGCGTCGGCGGCGTGCAGGATGTCGCCGATCACCTTGGTGGAGTAGGCCATGTTGGCCTTGTCGTTGTCGCAGAGCGTGTAGTCGAACCGGGCCACCGGGATGCCGTAGGGGTCCTTTTCGTCGGCCAGCGTCACGCGGTTGTCCGGCAGCGGCAACAGCTCGTTGAGCACGCCGACGGTCGCCCAGTGGTTGTAGTCGCGCATGTACTCACGCAGGGCGCGGCCCCAATGCCCGTCGGCCAGCACGTGTTCGGCCCAGCCGATGGGCATGGGCGACACGGTCTGGATGGCAAACCCTCGGGCGAACCCGCGCGAGAGGTCGGTCTCGTAGAACTGCTCGGAGGTCACCTCCGGGGGAGGCGCCTTGTACATCCGGACCTCCTCGGACCAGCGGCCCGCGGACTGGGTGGCGCCCTGCACCATCACGTAGCGCCCGACCTGATCGTCGTTGTTGCCCAACCCGTTCGGGAAGCGCTGGCTGACCGAGTTCAACAGCAGGCGCGGCGTCTCGATAGAATACCCAGCCACGGCAATGACTTTGGCGCGTTGCAGTCGTTCTTTGCCGCCCACCTCGTCGTAGTACACCACGCCTCGCGCCGCGCCGGTCTCGTCGAGTTCGACGCGCGAGGCCATGCAGTTGGCGCGGATCTCGACGTCGTGGGCCAGCGCGTCGGGAAGGTGCGTGACGTACGGGCTGGCCTTGGCGTTGACCTTGCAGCCCTGCAGGCAGTAGCCGCGGTAGATGCAGTGCGGGCGGTTGCCGAAGGTGCCGTTGACGATGCCGACGGGCCCGACCCGCATCTCGATGCCGAGCTTGAGCGCGCCCCGCCAAATCTTGGCGGCCGCACCCGAAATAGGATGCGGGGCAAAGGGATAACGATGCGGATCGCCCCAGGGCCAGTTCTGGCCGGCCACCGGCAGCTCGAGCTCGACCTGCTCGTAATGGGGTAGCAAGTCCTCGTAGCGGATGGGCCAGTCGGCGCCCACCCCGTCGAGGGTGTAGGTCGCAAAGTCGCTGGGGTGGAACCGCGGGGTGTAGCCGGCGTAGTGCACCATGGAGCCGCCGACCCCGCGCCCGGAGTTGTTCTTGCCCAGCTCAATTGGGTCGTCACCGCCGATGATGCGCTTCTGCGTCCAGTACAGCGCGTGGGAGCCGGCCTCGTCGGACACCCAGTCCTCGTCGGGGTGCCAGAACGGGCCGGCCTCGAGGATCACGACCCGCCAACCGACGCGCGCCAGCCGCTGCGCCAGCACCGAGCCGCCGGCGCCCGCCCCGACGACCACGAGGTCGACCTCGTCGTCGTCGCGGTAGCGGCGCATGGTCTGCTCGCCGGGCAGGTCGCGCGAGTGCACGTCGAGCAGGAACCGCGAGTCGTTGTCCTTGGGGCCGACGGCTCCTTTGAGCAGGCCTCGCCAGAAGTCGCCCATCAGATTTCGCCGTTCTGCACGACCTGCACGGGGTCTTCGTCGGTGGCGCCGGGGGTCTCGAACGGTTCGCGCGCGGCGTCGGGTCCGGTGGCACCGCCGAGGCGCATGAAGCCGCGCGGGTAGGCGGGGCCGCCGAACCCGATCTCGTTCCAGGCCCACGGGTGGGAGTAGAAGCCCGACAAGGTCATTCGCATGCACACCGACCAGGCGCGCTTGACGTTCAGGCTCTCCCAGGCGCCGCCCTCGAGGTCGCCCTGCGAGAACTGGCCGACGATTTCTTCGCGGGTGTCCAGCCCGGCGGCGGCGAAGGACGATGCGCCGTATTTGGCCGCCGCGGTCTCATCGAGCCCGCGCAGCACCAAGCGCCACGTGTCGCGGTCGTCGGGCATGTCCGCGTACTGATAGCCGTCGAGGCGCCCGTCGGCGAGCTTGGAGTCGACGGATTCGGCCGCCGGGACTCGCGGCTCGGCGTCCTGCGCCAGCACCGTGTCGCAGAACGCGCGCAGGCACGGCTCCTCTTCGGCGGTGAAAAACCGCAGTGGGCCAGGAGGTTTGAGCCGGGCCAGCACGACTTTCCGGGTGGCCTCGTCCCAGGTGCCGGCGGTTGTGAGCACGTCGAAATCGGGGTAGCGGCCGATCATCTGCGGCGTGGTGCCGCGGCGCTGTTTGGGAAGCCAGGACGGGTGCGGCGGCTTGCCGTCGGGGCGCAGGTTGGGCAGGTGGTCGGGGCGTGAGGTGTCAGCCATCTCAGTGATCCCGATGCCTAACCCCGGAACCGTTCGCGGCGCAGGATCGACGCCAGCAGCCCCATCCCCCCGACCATGCACATCAATCCCGGCGCCGCGATCGGCGGGCCCATGGGCACGTTGTAGGACGCGTGTTTCCATCCGCCCGGCTTGCGGGCGACGCCGCGCGCGTGCAGGTATTCACCCATCAGCCCGTTGGCCGTGTAGATGCCGGCGGTGATCGGCAGCCAGAGCTTGGCCCAGCGTCGCGAGAACACGCCCCCGATGCCGGCGACGACCACCGGCGGGGTCACGACGATCGGGCTCCACATCCACTTGTTGCCGAAGCTCGCCTTGTAGTGCTCGAAGTAGATTTCGGCCGTCGTGACGAGCGCCGCAATGGCGGTCAACCCGGACAGTGAGCGTTCGAAACGACCGTGTGCGACGTCGTACAGTGCTCGCTCGGCCAGGTGCGAGACCTCGCCCAGTCCGTCGCTGCCGGCGGTCCGGCCTTTGCGGCCTCCGCCGTTGCCCAGCAACAACATGTGTATCCCTTCTTCGCTCGCGTCGTGCCGGGCCGGCGAATCACCGGTCCGGGCTGATTTCCTTCGTGTGATCGTTGGCGGCCATGCGCGCGCCGGTGGTTTTGTGAGCGTGCTCGCCGAGCAAATCCGTCGTCGTGTCCATAGAGCGACCTCGCCTTCGGGCTGGAAGGAACACGGTCCGGCGGTCACGGTTAAGCGTCCGGCTGGGTGTTTCAACCGAGGTCATCTCGACGACGCGTCGCGACCGAAGCGCATCGACTGCGTACCCGGTGCCCTGCTGCACAAACTGGCGTGCAGGCGATTCACAGCGAGTCACCAGGCGGTGCGCGCGAACGCAAACACACCCGCGACGCGCGGGTGGCCCGGCACCACCCGACGGGGATGAAGAACTTCCGCCGTTGTGTAGCGCAACGCGATCGGCAAGACGGACGACCCCTGGTTGGCGTTCGGACCCGGCACGGCTGATCACCGACGCCGATTCGCTACAACCACCGCCCTTCTAGCTGCCCAGATGTGCCATGATGTCCAAGCTGTCAAGACTCAGGGAGCAGCAGTGGATCTCAATTTTTCGATGGTCACACGACCGGTCGAGCGGCTGATCGCTACCGCGCAGAACGGGCTGGAGGTCTTGCGACTGGGGGGCTTGGAAACGGGCACGGCGCCGTCGCCGTCCCAGATCGTCGAGAGCGTGTCGATGTACAAGCTCCGGCGGTACTTCCCGCCGGACAGCCGGCCCGGCCAGTCGCCCGTCGGGCCGCCGGTGCTGATGGTGCATCCGATGATGATGTCGGCCGACATGTGGGACGTCACCCGCGACGAAGGCGCGGTCGGGATCCTGCACGCCCACGGGCTTGATCCCTGGGTCATCGACTTCGGCGAACCCGACAAGGTCGAAGGCGGCATGCGGCGCACGCTGGCCGATCACATCGTCGCGCTCAGTCAGGCCATCGATACGGTCCGGGACACCACGGGCAGCGACATCCATCTGGTCGGCTATTCGCAGGGCGGCATGTGGTGCTATCAGGTCGCCGCCTACCGGCGTTCGAAGAGCCTGGCCAGCATCGTCACCTTCGGGTCCCCGGTGGACACCCTGGCCGCCTTGCCGATGGGTATCCCGGCAAACTTCGCCGCGCCCGCCGCCAACTTCATGGCCGACCACGTCTTCAGCCGGCTGGCCATCCCCAGCTGGATGGCGCGCACGGGCTTCCAGATGCTCGACCCGCTCAAGACCGCCAAGGCGCGGGTCGACTTCGTTCGCCAGCTGCACGACCGCGAGGCGCTGCTGCCGCGCGAGCAGCAGCGCCGCTTCCTCGAACGCGAAGGCTGGATCGCGTGGTCCGGCCCCGCGATCTCCGAGCTGCTCAAGCAGTTCATCGCCCACAATCGGATGATGACCGGCGGTTTCGCCGTCAACGGGCAGATGGTCACCCTGACCGACATCACCTGCCCGGTGCTGGCCTTCGTCGGCGAGGTCGACGACATCGGCCAGCCGGCGTCGGTGCGCGGCATCCGGCGCGCGGCACCGGACGCCGACGTCTACGAGTCCACCATCCGCACGGGCCACTTCGGCCTCGTCGTCGGGTCCAAGGCGGCCCAGCAAAGCTGGCCGACCGTCGCCGAATGGGTGCGGTGGCTGTCGGCCGGCGGCGACAAGCCGACCAGCATCGCGCCGATGGCCGACCAGCCCGCCGAGCACACCGACAGCGGCGTGGCGCTGAGCTCCCGGCTCGCGCACGGCATCGGGGAAGCCTCCGAGGCGGCGCTGGGCATGGTGCGCGGCGCGGCCAACACCGTCGTCGCGGCCAACAAATCCATGCGCACCCTGGCCGTCGAAACGGTCCGCACGCTGCCACGACTGGTCCGGCTGGGACAGATCAACGACCACACCCGCATCTCGCTGGGCCGCATCATCGAGGAGCAGGCCCACGACGCCCCGCAGGGCGAATTCCTGTTGTTCGACGGGCGGGTGCACACCTACGAGGCGGTGAACCGGCGCATCAACAACGTCGTGCGCGGCCTCATCGAGGTCGGGGTGCGCCAGGGCGACCGCGTCGGCGTGCTGATGGAGACGCGGCCCAGCGCGCTGGTGGCCATCGCCGCGCTGTCCCGCCTGGGCGCCATCGCGGTGGTGATGCGTCCCGACGGCGACCTCACCGCGTCGGTGCGGCTCGGGGGAGTGACCGAGATCCTGACCGACCCCACCAACCTGGACGCGGTGCTGGAATCGGACGGTCAACTGCTGCGCCAGGTGCTGGTGCTCGGCGGCGGCGAGACGCGGGACCTGCACCTGCCCGAAGACTCCGACGGGCAGCCCCAAGTCATCGACATGGAACAGATCGACCCGGACGCCGTCGAGCTGCCCGGCTGGTATCGACCCAACCCGGGACTGGCCCGGGACCTGGCGTTCATCGCGTTCAGCGCGGCCGGCGGCGAACTGGTGGCCAAGCAGATCACCAACTACCGCTGGGCGGTGTCGGCGTTCGGTACGGCCTCGACGGCCGCCCTCGACCGCCGCGACACCGTCTACTGCCTGACGCCGCTGCATCACGAGTCCGCGCTGCTGGTCAGCCTGGGTGGCGCGGTGGTCGGCGGCACCCGCATCGCGCTGTCGCGCGGCCTCGACCGGAACCGGTTCATCCAGGAGGTCCGCCAGTACGGCGTCACCGTGGTGTCCTACACCTGGGCGATGCTCGGCGAGATCCTCGACAACCCGGCCGATCCGCCCTTCGCCCTGCACGGCAACCACCCCGTGCGCCTGTTCATCGGCTCCGGCATGCCGACCGGGCTGTGGGAGCGTGTCGTCGAGGCGTTCGCGCCCGCCCACGTCGTCGAGTTCTTCGCCACCACCGACGGGCAGGCGGTGCTGGCCAACGTCTCCGGCGCCAAGGTCGGCAGCAAGGGCCGGCCACTGCCGGGCGCCGGGCGCATCGAATTGGGCGCCTACGACACCGAACACGACCTGATCCTGGAAAACGAGCGGGGCTTCGTGCAGATCGCCGAACCCAACCAGGTCGGGGTCCTGCTCGCGGCCTCCAACGGCCCCATCGATCCGAGCGCCTCGGTCAAGCGCGGGGTGTTCGCGGCGGGCGACACCTGGATCTCGACCGAGTACCTGTTCTACCGCGACGACGACGGCGACTACTGGCTGGCGGGCCGGCGCGGCTCGGTGGTGCGCACCCGGCGCGGCCTGGTCTACGCCGAGCCCGTGACCGACGCCCTGGGCGGCATCAACGGTGTCGACCTCGCGGTGACCTACAACGTGCCCGTGGGCGACCACGAAGTCGCGGTGTCGGCGGTGACGCTGTTGCCGGGCGCCTCCATCACGGCGGCCGACCTGACCGACGCCTTCGCCAAGGTCCAGATCGGCCTGGGGCCCGACATCGTCTGCGTGGTCCCGGAGATGACGTTGAGCGCCACCTACCGCCCGACCGTCAGCGCGCTGCGGGCCGCCGGGATTCCGAAGGCGGGGCGCCACGTCTGGTATTTCGATGCGGAGACCGGGCACTACCGCCGGCTGACTCCCGGGGTGCGTTCCGAGCTGAGCGGCGCGCGGTCATGATCGACGACGCGCTGCTGAACATCCTGGTGTGCCCGGCCGACCGCGGGCCGCTGATCTTGGTGTCCCAAACCGGCGGCGGCGAAGTGCTTTACAACCCCCGGCTGCGCCGCGCTTACCGGATCGAGGACGGCATCCCGGTGCTGCTCATCGACGAGGCCCGCGACGTCGACGACGACGAGCACGCCCGGCTCATGGCGCAAGCCCCTCCGGCAGATCCCCAGTGAGGTAGCGCTGCAGGTTGGGCGCGATGGTTCGCGCGATCCGCTCGGGCGGCAGCGACGCGAACGGCTCCAGTTGCAGGATGTAGCGCGCCATCACCACACCCACCAGTTGTGACGCCACGAATTGGATGCGAATCGTTCCGCTTCCCGGCGGATCGTCCACGCGGCTACCGATTTCGACGGCGATCACGTCCTGGATGAACGCGCGAAACAGGTTGATCTCCGATCCCGCCAGGATCGACCGCAGTGTCGCGATGAACGCCGCGCCGATCTCGGAGTCCCACAGCGGCAGCAACATCGACGGAATCTGGTAGCCCAACTCCTCGACGGGCACCTCGCGCAGCGGGCCGATGACGTCCATCGGGTCGACGGGGATGTGGACGGCCGCGGCGAACAGCTGCTCCTTGGTGCCGAAGTAATGATGCACCAGGGCCGAATCCACGCCGGCCGCCGCGGCCACCGCTCGTATCGACGTGTTACGAATTCCGTTGCGCGCGAACAGTTCCCGGGCGCTGTTCAGGATCTTCTCCCGGGTGCCGGAGCTCCCGGCCGGTCGCCCCGGCCGCCTGCGCCGGGCGTTCGTGGCCGTCACGCTAGTGCGTCCATCACGTCAGGGCGTCCGCCGCCGCAGCGTCGCCGCGGCCAGGCACAGCGCCGCCAGGGCGAATCCCAACACCACGATGATGTCGCGCACCGCGATGAAGGTCAGTTCCGGGTGCGCGCCCACCTGCTGCAGGGCCTCGAGCGCGTAGCTGGCCGGCAGCACGTTGCTGATCCATTGCAGCCAGTGTGGCATCAGCGCCCGCGGCACGATGATGCCGGCCAACAACAGCTGCGGCACCATCACCAACGGGATGAACTGCACGGCCTGAAACTCGGTGCGGGCGAACGCGCTACACAACAGGCCCAGGCCGACTCCCAGCACGGCGTTGACGATCGCGATCACGAACACCCAGAGCGGGCTGCCGGCCGTGTCGAAGCCCAGCAGCCAGAACGACACGATGCACGCCAGAACGGCTTGTGCCGCAGCGGCCGTGGAGAAGGCGGTGCCGTAGGCGATCAGCAGGTCGAGCCGGCGCAGCGGAGTGGTCAAGATGCGCTCCAGCGTTCCGGAGGCCCGTTCGCGTTGCATGGTGATCGCCGTGATGATGAACATCACGAAAAGCGGGAACAGGCCCAGCAGGATCAGGCAGGCGTTGTTGAACGGGGTAGGGCCGCCCGGGCGATGCGGGGCGTTTTCGAACATGAAGTACATCAGGGTGATCACCAGGATCGGCACCAACAGGATCATCGCGACGCTGCGGTGATCGGCGGCCAACTGGCGCAGAATCCGCGTCGTGGTCGCCGTATATCCCTTGAGCCCTAACCGGCTTCGCGCATGGTGCTGCGCTTGATGATGGACAGAAACGCGTCCTCCAGTGACGTGCATCCGGTGTCCTCTCGCAGTTGGGTCGGGGTGGTGTGGGCGACCAGCCGGCCTTCGCGCATCAGCAGCAGGTCCCCGCAGTGGTCGGCCTCGTCCATGACGTGGCTGGAAACCAGCAGTGTGGTCCCGGCGCGGGCCAGTTCGGCGAACTGATCCCAGAGGTCCGCGCGCAGCACGGGATCGAGTCCCACCGTGGGTTCGTCGAGCACCAGCAGATCGGGCTGGCAGACCAGCGCGCACGCCAGCGACACCCGGGTGCGTTGACCGCCGGACAGGTTGCCGCACAACGCTGTTCGGTGATCGGTGAGCCCGACCCGTTCGATGGCGGCGTCGGCGACCCCGCCGTCGAACCCGTACAGCGTGGCGAAGTAGCGAACGTTGTCGACGACGCGCAGGTCGTTGTAGATCGTCGGGTCCTGCGGCAGGTAGCCGACGCGGCGGCGCAGTTCGGCGCAGCCGGCCGGCTTGCCGAGAACAAAGACGCCGCCCGAGGTCACGATCTGGGTGCCGACGATGCAGCGGATCAGCGTGGTCTTGCCGCAGCCCGACGGGCCGAGCAGGCCGGTGATGCTGCCCGTGGCGATCCGCACGGAGAAGTCGTGCAGAGCCGGGCGTTTGCCCCGGATCACGCGCAGGTGATCGATCTCTACCGCCGGAGCAGTGGCCCCGGAGATTAATTCATCACGGGATGAACTCATCATGTGATGAATATTCGTCGCGCGCGGCCGCGCTGTCAAGGGGGTGGGTCCAGCGCCGCGAGGCTGTAACTACCGACGGTCGCACTCGCGAAATGCGTCGGTAGTTACAGTCTCGCGGCATCCGGGCCTTCGCGGCCCAAAGCGACTAGTTGAAACGTTCCCCGAGAGGCGGGCGGCGCTGCGGCAGATGTCCGTGCACGCCTTCGGCGTACGCGGTTTCGGCGTGCTGTGTGAGGTCGGCACCGGTGGTCTCGTCTTCCGTGCTGAGCCGGAAGCCCATCACCCGATCGATCACCTTGGCCAGCACAAACGACATGGTGAACGCGTAGAACGCCACGGCCACGATCGCCAGCGTCTGCTTGCCCAGCTGGCCGACGCCGCCCCCGTACAACAGGCCGCGCGGGCCGGCGGTCATGACCGCCGTGGCCAGCAGCCCGATCAAGGACACGCCGACGACGCCACCGACGAAGTGCACGCCCACCACGTCGAGCGAATCGTCATAGTTGAAGCGCAATTTCGCGCCCACCGCGAACGAGCACACGACCCCCGCGGCGAGGCCGACGACCGTCGCGCCGAGGGTGTTGACGGTCCCGCACGACGGGGTGATGGCCACCAGGCCGGCGACCACACCGGATGCCGCACCGAAAGTCGTGGGCCTGCCGTCGCGAATCTGTTCGACCGCAAGCCAACCGAGCATGCCCAGGCACCCCGCAACCAGGGTGTTGAGGAAGATGGCGGCAGCGGTTCCGTTGGCGGCCAGGGCGGAACCGGCGTTGAACCCGAACCAGCCGAACCACAGCAGCCCGACCCCGACAAACAGCAGCGGCAGATTGTGTGGCCGCATGGCGTCTTTCTTGAAGCCGATGCGCGGCCCGAGCACCAGCGCCAGCGCCAGCGCGGAGGAACCCGAGACGATCTCGACGACCAGCCCGCCCGCATAGTCGAGGACGCCCAGCCGGGCCAGCCAGCCGCGGGGGCCCCACACCCAGTGCGCCACAACCGAATACACGACGATGGTCCACACCGGGACGAACACCATCCAGGCGGCGAACTTGGCGCGGTCGGCGATCGCGCCGCTGACCAGCGCGGCCGTGATGATCGCGAACGTCAACTGGAACGTGGCGTACAGCAGTTCGGGCACGGTCCCGTGCACGGTGTCGGGCGTGATGCCGAGCATCCCGAAATGCCTGAGGTTGCCGACGAGCCCGCCGACCCCGTCCTCGGAGAACGCGAGGGTGTAGCCGATCAGCAGCCACGCCACGGTCACCAGGGGGATGGAGATGAAGCTCATCATCATCATGTTGAGCACCCCGGTGGTGCGGACCATGCCGCCGTAGAAGATCGCCAGGCCGGGGGTCATCAGCAAGACCAGCGCGGTGCTGGCCAGCAGCCACGCCGTG
The DNA here is from genome assembly GCF_976985675.1 of Mycobacterium sp. NTMscope_MAC_12. NCBI lineage: Bacteria > Bacillati > Actinomycetota > Actinomycetes > Mycobacteriales > Mycobacteriaceae > Mycobacterium > Mycobacterium sp. NTMscope_MAC_12. The sequence goes on along the minus strand of NZ_CDRJYY010000001.1, from coordinate 2,914,750 downwards.
GCGGCAGGGTCTATCGCGTGCATGTGGGCTCCTTCGGGTCCCGGACACCGGGATACTGCCATGTTCGGGCCGCCGGTAGGTTCGTTGGGTTACTGAAACGAGGATTCAGGATCTTCAATTGGTCGAGGCTGGACGACGATCTCGCGCAAGCAGGGCCGCGGCTCAGCTGTTGGTCGACCCCGTCGAGGCCGCGCGCCGCTTGTTGGGCGCCACCCTCACCGCGCGGGGCGTGACGGCCGTCGTCGTCGAGGTCGAGGCGTACGGGGGAGTGCCCGACGGTCCGTGGCCGGACGCCGCCGCGCACTCGTACAAGGGGCTGCGCGCCCGCAACTTCGTCATGTTCGGGCCGCCCGGGCGCCTCTACACCTACCGCAGCCACGGCATCCACGTCTGCGCCAACGTCTCGTGCGGACCCGACGGCACCGCGGCCGCGGTGTTGCTGCGAGCCGCCGCCATCGAGGACGGCACCGACACCGCCCGGGCCCGCCGCGGCGAGCTGGTGCACACCGCGGCGCTGGCGCGGGGACCGGGAAACCTGTGCGCGGCCATGGGAATCACCATGGACGACAACGGAATCGACCTGTTCGACGGCAACAGTCCCGTGACCCTCGAGCTGCACGAACCGCTGAGCTCCCTGTCCGGCCCACGCGTCGGTGTCAGCCAGGCCGCCGACCGGCCGTGGCGGTTGTGGCTTCCCGGGCGCCCGGAGGTCTCGGCATACCGCCGCAGCCCCCGCGCGCCGGCCCCGGGCGCCAGCGACTAAGGCGCGCCGAACGTCGAGTTGTTGGGCGAGAACCCCGCGGAACCGCACCACAAGTCGGCGCTCGGCGGCGGCGCTCTGGAAGACTCGTACACCATGATCCTCGACGAGCTGGGCTGGCGCGGCCTGATCGCGCAGTCCACCGACCTCGATGCGCTGGCGGCCGAAGCCCAGCGCGCGCCGATGACGGTGTACGCCGGCTTCGACCCCACCGCGCCGAGCCTGCACGCCGGGCACCTGGTGCCCCTGCTGGCGTTGCGCCGGTTTCAGCGCGCCGGCCACCGCCCGATCGTGCTCGCCGGCGGCGCCACCGGGATGATCGGCGACCCCCGCGAGGTCGGTGAGCGCACCCTCAACGAGGCCGACACCGTCGCCGAGTGGACCGAACGGATCGGCGGACAGCTGCGACGCTTCGTCGACTTTGACGACACACCGACCGGCGCCATCGTCGTCAACAACCTGGACTGGACGCGCCCGATGTCGGCGATCGAGTTCCTGCGCGACGTCGGCAAGCATTTCTCGGTCAACGTCATGCTGGACCGCGACACCGTCCGGCGCCGCCTGGACGGCGACGGCATCTCCTACACCGAATTCAGCTACATGCTGCTGCAGGCCAACGACTACGTCGAACTGCACCGCCGCTACGGCTGCACGCTGCAGATCGGCGGCTCCGACCAGTGGGGCAACATCATCGCCGGGGTCCGGCTGGTCCGTCAGCAGCTCGGCGCCTCGGTCCACGCCCTGACCGTGCCGCTGGTGACCGCTGCCGACGGCACCAAGTTCGGCAAGTCCACCGGCGGCGGCAGCCTGTGGCTCGACCCGGCGCTGACCACCCCGTACGCCTGGTACCAGTACTTCTTCAACACCGCCGACGCCGACGTCATCCGCTACCTGCGCTGGTTCACCTTCCTGTCGGCCGACGAGCTGGCCGAGCTGGAAGCGGCCACGGCAGAGCGTCCCCAACAACGCGCCGCGCAGCGGCGGCTGGCGCGCGAACTCACGGTTCTGGTGCACGGCGAGGCGGCCACCGAGGCCGTCGAGCACGCCAGCCGGGCGCTGTTCGGGCAGGGCGAGCTGGACCGGCTGGACGAGGCCACGCTGTCCGCGGCGCTGCGCGAGACGTCGGTCGCCGAGCTCAAACCCGGTGGCCCCGACGGCATCGTCGACCTGCTGGTCGCCAGCGGCCTGTCCGAGAGCAAGAAGGCCGCGCGGCGCACCATCGGCGAAGGCGGCGTCTCGGTCAACAACGTCCGCATCGAGAGCGAGGAGTGGGCCCCGCAGCCGTCGGACTTCCTGCACGGCCGATGGCTGGTGCTGCGCCGCGGCAAACGGACCGTCGCCGGGGTCGAGAAGGTCTAGACCGCCCGGGCGCCAGACGGCCTCCGCAAAACACGTGCGTGCACAGATCTTTACCTCACCGTGTCGTGGGCGTGACCCACGGGGACCACTGTTGTCACGGTGATTTTCGCGACGCGTGTGCGGTTGACCGTCCTGCGGAGCCTGGGGGTGATTACCAGCTTGGTGGCGCTGACGGCGGCGTTGTCGGGGGCGTTGTCGGCGCCGATCCGCGCGGACATGCTCAGCAACGCGTTCCTGTCGGCGCTGACGAATGCCGGGATCTCCTATAGCCAGCCGACCGGCACCACGGCGATGGGACAGTCGGTGTGCCCGATGCTGTTCGAGCCCGGCGGGTCCTTCGACGCGGTGACGTCCAAGATGGCCGAGGGTAACGGCATGTCGTACGAGACGGCCGGCCGGTTCACGATCGTCGCGATCGCGACCTACTGCCCGGCGTTGATCGCGCCGCTGCTGGGCAACCGGCTGCCGAGCTAGGTGTAGGGCTGCCCGTATTCTCGGCAGCGTGGTCGACGACAGGCAGAGGCACCGCGGCGAGCGGGGGGCGCGGCCGGCATCCGGCAGCTGGTCCGGTCCGGGTCGCGCGCGGCCGGCTCAGCCGCAGAGCGGCGCGCGCCGCGACGCCCGGGCCGATCGCGCGCCGCAGGACGGGCCGCCGATCCCGCCCGGCGTGGAAGCCAAGCAGCTGGCGCCCGACGTTCGCCGCGAACTGAGCACCCTGGACCGCGCCACCGCCGACGCGGTGGCGCGCCACCTCGTCGCCGCGGGCGAGTTGCTCGACGAGGACCCGGAGGCGGCGTTGCGTCACGCCCGCGCGGCAAGGGCCCGGTCCAGCCGGATCGCCACCATCCGGGAGGCGGTCGGGATCGCCGCCTACCACTGCGGGGACTGGTCGCAGGCGCTGGCGGAGTTTCGCGCCGCCCGCCGCATGGGCAGCAAGTCCTCGTTGCTGCCGCTGATCGCCGATTGCGAACGCGGACTTGGCCGTCCGGAGCGGGCCATCGAACTCGCGCGCGGACCGGAGGCCGCCGAGCTGTCCGGTGACGACGCCGACGAGCTCCGCATCGTCGCCGCCGGGGCGCGCGCGGACCTCGGCCAGCTGGAGCAGGCGCTGACCGTGTTGTCCACGCCGCAACTGGATCCCAGCCGCACCGGCTCCACGGCGGCGCGGCTGTTCTACGCCTACGCGGACACGCTGCTCGCGCTCGACCGCGCCGACGAGGCGCTGCAATGGTTCCTGCGTTCGGCGGCCGCCGACGTCGACGGCGTCACCGACGCCGAAGACCGGGTCAGTGAACTCGGCTGACGCGACGGAATTGACGACGTGAAAAGCCTTGCGCAGGAATATGATTGCCTGCTGATCGACCTGGACGGCACGATGTTCCGCGGTCGCCGGCCCACCGACGGCGCGGTGCAGGCGCTGGCCGAGGTGCGCAGCCGCGCGTATTTCGTCACCAACAACGCCTCCCGCAGCGCCGACGAGGTCGCCGCGCACCTGAGCGAACTCGGCTTCACCGCCACCGCCGAGGACGTCGCCACCAGCGCCCAGAGCGCGGCCCGGCTGTTGGCCGACCAACTACCGCAAGGCTCGCCGGTCTTGATCGTGGGCACCGAGGCCCTGGCCGGCGAGATCTCCGCCGTCGGGCTGCGCCCGGTGCGCAGCTACGACGACGGCCCGGCCGCCGTCGTGCAGGGTCTGTCCCAGACCATCGGGTGGCCGGAACTGGCCGAGGCGGCGCTGGCCATCCGGGCCGGCGCGCGGTGGGTGGCCTCCAACGTCGACCTCACCCTGCCCACCGAACGCGGGCTGCTGCCCGGCAACGGATCGTTCGTGGCCGCGCTGCGGGCGGCCACCGGCGCCGAGCCCCAGGTCGCGGGCAAACCGGCGCCCGCCCTGCTGCGCGACGCGGCGGCCCGGGGCGACTTCCGCGCGCCCCTGGTGATCGGCGACCGGCTCGACACCGACATCGAGGGCGCCAACGCCGCCGAGTTGCCCAGCCTGATGGTGCTCACCGGGGTCAACTCCGCGCGGGACGCGGTGTACGCCAAGCCCGCCCAGCGCCCCACCTACATCGGCCACGATCTGCGCTCGCTGCACGCCGACGCCGAGCAACTCGCGGTGGGTCCGCAGCCGGGCTGGCGCGTCGACGTCGCGGACGGGGCGATCACGGTCAGGGGCAATGGGCCGGACGAGGGTGACGGCCTGTCGATCGTCCGCGCGGTCGCCGGCGCGCTGTGGGGCACACCGGACCCTGACGCCGTGCGCATCGCGGCCGCCGACGACCGGGCGCGCGCCGCGCTGCAACGCTGGTCTTTGGTGCACACTGACTGACGGGTGACTAGCGTAGGAACGCGATGAGTATCGACCCCGATCAGATTCGCGCCGAAATCGATGCCCTGCTGGCCCGGCTGCCTCAACCCGGCGACCAGGAGGATCCCGAGAAGGCGCCCTCGCTCGACGAGCTCCAAGAGATCGCGCGCCGGCTCTCCGAGGCGCACGACGTCCTGCTGGCCGCGCTGGAGTCGGCGGAGAGGGGCTGAGTGCGCGCATGTCTCGACGCGCCCGCGTTGACGCCGAGCTGGTGCGGCGCGGCCTGGCCCGGTCGCGTCAGCAGGCCGCGGAGTTGATCGACGCCGGCAAGGTCAGCATCGACGGGATGCCCGCGCGCAAGCCCGGCACCGCCGTCGCCGTCACCGCCGCCCTGACCGTGGTCACCGACGGCGAACGCGGCTGGGTCTCGCGCGGGGCGCACAAACTCATCGGCGCCCTGGACGCCTTCGGGATTTCCGTCGCGGGCCGCCGCTGCCTGGATGCCGGCGCGTCGACGGGCGGCTTCACCGAAGTCCTGCTGGATCGCGGGGCCACCGAGGTGGTCGCCGTGGATGTGGGATACGGCCAGTTGGCGTGGTCCCTGCGCAGCGATGCGCGGGTCGTCGTCGTCGAGCGGACCAACGTTCGCGACCTGACACCCGAGGCGATCGGCGGGCCCGCCGACCTCGTCGTGGCCGACCTGTCGTTCATCTCGCTGGCCACGGTGTTGCCGGCGCTGGCTGGATGCGCCGCACCGAACGCGGATATCGTTCCCATGGTGAAGCCACAGTTTGAGGTGGGGAAGGGCCAGGTCGGTGCGGGCGGTGTGGTGCACGACCCGGGCCTGCGCGCCGACGCCGTGTCGTCCGTCGCGCGCCGCGCCGCCGAGCTGGGTTGGCACACCGTCGACGTCACGGCGAGCCCGCTACCGGGTCCGTCGGGCAACGTCGAATACTTTCTTCGGCTGCGCGCCCGGGCCGATCGTCCGCTCGTCGGCGACGCCCTGGTGGCGGCGGTGCGGCACGCGGTGGAAAGCGGGCCGCAGTGACTCCAGCCGAACGTACCGTCTTGATGGTCGTCCACACCGGCCGCGAAGAAGCCACCGAGACGGCCCGCCGCGTACAGAAAACGCTGGGCGACAACGGAATCGGGCTCCGGGTGCTGTCCGCCGAGGCGGTCGACAGGGGACCGTTGCACCTGGCCCCCGACGACATGCGGGCGATGGGTGTCGAGATCGAGGTCGTCAACGCCGACCCGCAGGCCGCCGAAGGCTGCGAACTGGTGCTGGTCCTCGGCGGCGACGGGACGTTCCTGCGGGCCGCCGAGCTGGCGCGCAACGCCGACATCCCGGTGCTGGGCGTGAACCTCGGGCGGATCGGCTTTTTGGCCGAGGCCGAGGCCGAAGCCATCGACCGGGTGCTGGATCACGTTGTCGCACAGGACTACCGGGTGGAGAACCGCCTGACGCTCGACGTGGTCGTGCGCCAGGGCGGGAAAGTCTCCGCGCACGGCTGGGCGCTCAACGAAGTCAGCCTGGAAAAGGGTCCCCGGCTCGGCGTGCTCGGGGTGGTGGTCGAGATCGACGGGCGGCCGGTGTCCGCCTTCGGCTGCGACGGCGTCCTGGTGTCGACGCCGACGGGCTCCACCGCCTATGCGTTCTCCGCGGGCGGTCCGGTGCTCTGGCCCGACCTCGAGGCAATCCTGGTGGTACCCAACAACGCTCACGCGCTGTTCGGTCGCCCCATGGTCACCAGCCCGAACGCCACCATCGCGATCGAGGTGGAGGCGGACGGCCACGACGCCCTGGTGTTCTGTGACGGCCGCCGGGAGATGCTGATCCCCGCCGGCAGCCGGATCGAGGTGAAACGTTGTGACACGGCGGTGAAGTGGGCCCGGCTGGACAGCGCCCCGTTCACGGACCGGTTGGTGCGCAAGTTCCGGCTGCCGGTGACCGGGTGGCGCGGAAACTGACGGCGCAGCACAGGATCCTGACTGAATGCTGACTGAAATCCGTATCGAGTCGCTCGGGGCGATCAGCTCGGCGGTCGGCGAGTTCGACCGCGGCCTGACCGTGCTGACGGGGGAGACCGGGACCGGAAAGACCATGGTGGTCACCGGGTTGCACCTGCTCGGCGGCGCCCGCGCCGACGCCACCCGGGTCCGGTCGGGGGCCGAGCGGGCGGTCGTCGAAGGACGTTTTGCCACAGCCGATCTCGACGAGGCCATGGTCGCGAAGCTCGACGAGATGCTGGACGCGTCGGGCGCGGAACGCGACGAGGACGGCAGCGTGATCGCGCTGCGCTCGGTCAGCCGTGACGGGCCGTCGCGGGCCTACCTCGGCGGGCGCAGCGTGCCCGCAAAGTCACTGGGCGACTTCACCGCCGGGCTGCTGACCTTGCACGGGCAGAACGACCAACTGCGCCTCATCCGGCCCGAGGAGCAGTGCGGCGCGCTGGACCGGTTCGCCAAGGCCGGGCCCGCGCTCGAGCGGTACTGCAAACTGCGCGACGCCTGGTTGTCGGCGCGGCGCGACCTGCTCGACCGCCGCAACCGCATGCGCGAGCTCGCGCTGGAGGCCGACCGGCTGACGTTCGCCCTCAACGAGATCGACGCCGTCGACCCGCAACCCGGTGAGGACGAAGCCCTGGTCGCCGAGATCGTGCGGCTCTCCGAACTGGACACCCTGCGCGAGGCCGCGGCCACCGCCCGCGCGGCGCTGTCCTCCGAGGAGACGGACGGCTCGGGCCTCAGTGCGACCGACAGCCTGGGAAAGGCAAGGGCCGCACTGGAATCCACCGATGACGCAAAGCTGGTGGCGTTGGCCGGCCAGATCGGCGAGGTGCTGACCGTGCTCGTCGACGCGGCGGGCGAACTGGGCGGGTTCCTCGAGGAGCTGCCGGTCGACGCCAGTGCGCTGGAATCCAAGCTGGCCCGGCAAGCCGAACTGCGCACCCTGACCCGCAAGTACGCCGCGGACGTCGACGGGGTGCTCGGGTGGGCACAGGAGTCGCGGCAGCGGCTGGCCCAGCTCGACGTCTCCGAGGAGGGGTTGGCGGCGCTGGCGGCCCGGGTCGATGAGCTCGGCCGCGAATTGGCCGGGGCCGCGGTCGATCTCAGCAACATACGGCGCAAGGCCGCCAAGCGACTCGCCAAGGAGGTCACCGCCGAGCTGTCCGGGCTGGCGATGGCTGACGCCCAATTCAGCATCGACGTGACGTTGGATGCCGCAACGGATGCCGCGTCGGCCTCCGACGACTCGGCCGCGCTGCGGCTTCCGTCGGGCGAGCTCGTCCGGGCCGGCGCCGACGGCGTCGACCAGGTCGAGTTCGGCTTCGCGGCGCACCGCGGCATGGACCAGCTGCCGCTGGCCAAGAGCGCCTCCGGTGGCGAGCTGTCCCGGGTGATGCTCGCCTTGGAGGTGGTGCTGGCCACGTCCCGCAAGGAGGCCGCGGGCACCACGATGGTGTTCGACGAGGTCGACGCCGGGGTGGGCGGACGGGCGGCGGTGCAGATCGGGCGCCGGCTGGCGCGGTTGGCGCGCACCCACCAGGTCATCGTGGTCACGCATCTGCCGCAGGTGGCGGCGTACGCCGACGTGCACCTGGTGGTGCATGCGGCCGGGCCGAAGGGGACCAGCGTGGTGCGGCGCCTGGGCGGCGACGAGCGGGTCGCCGAGCTGGCGCGGATGCTGGCCGGGCTGGGCGAATCCGACAGCGGCCGCGCGCACGCCCGCGAGCTGCTCGAGGCGGCGCAGAAGGACGAGATCTGAGGCCCGAGCGGCCGCCCCTTCTCCGCGAGCGTGGACGTGTGGCGGGCATCGACGGCGTGTCGCCGCATCAAGCCGACGTTCGAGACCGGTTCGGCACCCAGCTGTTACTAATGGGACTCTAGATAACTTCTGGGGCTAATGTTACGGCGCGCCTCCCCGCGTCGTCCGGGCATCACCGACAGAATCGCCCCCATGAAGATGTCAGGCCTGCTTTCCCGTAATCCCGCCCGGCCGGGCCTCGTCGGCACCGCGCGCGTCGACCGGAACATCGATCGATTGCTGCGCAGGGTCTGCCCCGGCGACATCGTCGTGCTCGACATTTTGGACCTGGATCGCATCACCGCGGACGCCCTGGTGGAGGCCGATATCGCCGCGGTCGTCAACGCATCCCCGTCGGTGTCGGGCCGCTACCCCAACCTGGGACCCGAGGTGCTGGTCAACAACGGGGTGACCCTGATCGACGAGGCCGGACCCGACATCTTCAAGAAGGTCAAGGACGGCGCCAAGATCCGCCTGCACGAGGGCGGCGTGTACGCCGGCGATCGCCGGCTGGTCCGCGGCACCGAACGCACCGACCATGACATCGCCGACCTGATGCGGGAGGCCAAGAGCGGCCTGTCGGCCCATCTGGAGGCGTTCGCCGGCAACACCATCGAGTTCATCAAGAGCGAGAGCCCGCTGCTGATCGACGGCATCGGCATCCCCGACGTGGACGTCGACCTGCGCCGCCGACACGTGGTGATCGTCGCCGACGAGCCCAGCGCCGAGGACGACCTGAAGTCGCTCAAGCCGTTCATCAAGGAGTATCAGCCGGCGCTGATCGGTGTGGGCACCGGCGCGGACGTGTTGCGCAAGGCGGGTTATCGGCCGCAGGTGATCGTCGGCGACCCGGACCAGATCAGCACCGACGCGCTCAAGTGCGGGGCCCAGGTCGTGCTGCCCGCCGACGCCGACGGGCACGCGCCCGGGCTCGAACGCATCCAGGATCTCGGCGTCGGGGCGATGACGTTCCCGGCCGCGGGGTCGGCGATCGACCTCGCCCTGCTGCTGGCCGACCACCACGGCGCCGCGCTGCTGGTGACCGCCGGCCACACCGCCAACATCGAGACGTTCTTCGACCGCACCCGCGCCCACAGCAACCCGTCCACTTTCCTGACCCGGCTGCGGGTGGGGGAGAAGGTGGTGGACGCCAAGGCCGTGGCCACCCTGTACCGCAACCACATCTCGGCGGGGGCCATCGCGCTGCTGGCGCTGACGATGCTGATCGCCGTCATCGTCGCGCTGTGGGTGTCGCGCACCGACGGCGTGGTGCTGCACTGGGTCACCGACTACTGGAACCACTTCTGCCTGATGGTGCAGAAGTGGGTGACCTAGATGATCTCGTTACGCCAACATGCGTTGTCGCTGGCCGCCGTGTTCTTGGCGCTGGCCGTGGGCGTCGTGCTGGGCTCCGGCTTCCTGTCGGACACCTTGTTGTCGAGCCTGCGTGACGAGAAGAAGGACCTGAACACCCAGATCAGCGGGCTCAACGACCAGAAGAACGTGCTGAACGAAAAGCTCAGCGCGGCAAACAATTTCGACACCCAGCTGGTCGGCCGGATCGTGCACGACGCGCTGGCCGGCAAGTCGGTGGTGGTGTTTCGCACCCCGGACGCCAAGGACGACGACGTGGCTACGGTGTCGAAGTTCATCGGTCAGGCCGGCGGCACGGTGACCGGGACGGTGTCGCTGACCCAGGAATTCGTCGAGGCCAACTCGGCGGAGAAGCTGCAGACGGTGGTGAACTCGTCGGTGCTGCCCGCCGGTCAGCAGCTGAGCACCAAGCTCGTCGACCAGGGTTCGCAGGCGGGTGACCTGATGGGCATCGCGCTGCTGGCCAACCCCAACCCCGCAGGTCCGGCGGTGCCAGAAGTGTCAGACACCCAGCGCAACACCGTGCTGGCGGCGCTGCGCGACACCGGCTTCATCACGTATCAGGCCACCGATCACATGGGCGCGGCCAACGCCGCGCTGGTCGTCACCGGCGGATCGCTGCCTCAGGACGCCGGGAACCAGGGGGCGAGCGTGGCACGGTTCGCGGCCGCGCTGGCCCCGCACGGCTCGGGCACGCTGCTCGCCGGGCGCGACGGTTCGGCGACCGGCGGTGCCGCCGTCGCCGTGGCCCGCGCCGACGCCGCCCTGAACTCCGCGATCAGCACGGTCGACGACGTGGACGCCGCGCCGGGACGCATCACCGCGGTGCTTGGTCTGCATGACCTGCTGGGCGGCGGTCACGCGGGCCAGTACGGCACGGGTCATGGGGCGACGTCGATCACGGTGCCGCAGTAGCGGGCGTGTTCAACGCCGCTCGGCGCCGTGGATGTTAGGGTGGGTTTCCGTGGGTCGGCAGGCCCATCTAGTTGTTCGCTAGAAACATTTTTCAAGCCCTGCCCGTCTTCACGGAGGTCGCCTGTTGCGAAAGCACCCGCAAACCGCCACCAAGCACCTCTTCGTCAGCGGGGGCGTCGCATCCTCGTTGGGTAAGGGATTGACCGCCAGCAGCCTCGGTCAGCTACTGACGGCGCGCGGGCTGTACGTGACGATGCAAAAGCTCGATCCGTACCTCAATGTCGACCCGGGCACCATGAACCCGTTCCAGCACGGCGAGGTCTTCGTCACCGAGGACGGCGCCGAGACCGACCTCGACGTCGGCCACTACGAGCGGTTCCTGGATCGCGATCTGTCCGGTTCGGCGAATGTCACTACGGGGCAGGTGTATTCGAGCGTCATCGCCAAGGAACGACGCGGTGAGTACCTCGGCGACACCGTCCAGGTGATCCCGCACATCACCGACGAGATCAAAGGGCGCATCATGGCGATGGCCCAGCCCGACGCGCAGGGCAACCGCCCCGATGTGGTGATCACCGAAATCGGCGGCACCGTCGGCGACATCGAGTCGCAGCCCTTCCTGGAGGCGGCCCGCCAGGTGCGTCACGACCTGGGCCGCGAGAACGTCTTCTTCCTGCACGTCTCGCTGGTGCCGTATCTGGCCCCGTCGGGCGAGCTCAAGACCAAACCCACCCAGCACTCGGTGGCCGCGCTGCGCAGCATCGGTATCACCCCGGACGCGCTGATCCTGCGCTGCGACCGCGACGTTCCCGAGGCGCTGAAGAACAAGATCGCGCTGATGTGCGACGTCGACATCGACGGTGTGATCTCCACCCCGGACGCGCCGTCGATCTATGACATTCCGAAGGTGCTGCACCGCGAAGAACTCGACGCCTATGTGGTGCGCCGGCTCAACCTGCCGTTCCGCGACGTCGACTGGACCGAATGGGACGACCTGCTGCGCCGGGTGCATGAGCCCCATGAAACGGTGCGAATCGCCTTGGTGGGCAAGTATGTTGAGCTCTCCGACGCCTACTTGTCGGTCACCGAGGCGCTGCGCGCCGGCGGTTTCAAGCACCACGCCAAGGTCGAGTTGCTCTGGGTGGCGTCCGATGACTGCGAGACCGGGCCCGGTGCCGCGGCGGCGCTGGCCGACGTGCAGGGTGTGCTGATTCCGGGCGGGTTCGGCATCCGCGGCATCGAGGGCAAGCTCGGCGCGATCCACTACGCGCGCGCCCGGGGCCTGCCGGTGCTGGGCCTGTGCCTCGGGCTGCAATGCATCGTGATCGAGGCCGCCCGCTCGGCCGGCCTGACCGAGGCCAACTCGGCCGAATTCGACCCGGACACACCGGATCCCGTCATCTCCACGATGGCCGACCAGGTCGACATCGTCGCCGGGGAGGCGGACCTCGGCGGCACCATGCGGCTGGGCGCCTATCCCGCCGTGCTGGAACCGGATTCGATTGTGGCCCAGGCGTATGGCGCGACGCAGGTGTCCGAACGGCACCGGCACCGCTATGAGGTCAACAACGCCTACCGCGACAAGATCGCGGAAAGCGGACTCAGGTTTTCCGGCACCTCACCCGACGGCCACCTGGTCGAGTTCGTCGAGTACCCGCCGGACGTGCACCCCTTCATCGTCGGCACGCAGGCTCATCCGGAGCTCAAGAGCCGGCCCACCCGGCCGCACCCGTTGTTCGTCGCATTCGTCGGGGCGGCCCTCGACTACAAAGCCGGCGAACGGTTGCCGGTGGAAATCCCCGAGCAGTCGTCCAACGGCATCCAGCATCGGGACAGCGCCGCGCGGCCCATACCTGAGCCCGCGTCCCGTGGCTGAGCACGTCTTCGAAACGGCGTCCTCCGAAACGCTGTACACCGGAAAGATTTTCGCGCTACGCAGCGACCGGGTGCGGATGCCGGGCGACACCACCGCCGTGCGTGAGGTCGTCGAGCACTACGGGGCGGTCGCCATCGCGGCGCTGGACGCCGACAACAACATCCCGTTGGTCTACCAATACCGGCACGCGTTCGGCCGGCGGCTCTGGGAGTTGCCAGCCGGGCTGCTCGACGTCGCGGGGGAGCCGCCGCAGCAGACGGCCGCCCGTGAACTCCACGAGGAGGTCGGCCTGCGGGCGGCCACCTGGCAGGTGCTGGTCGACCTCAACTCCGCGCCCGGCTTCAGCGACGAATCGGTGCGGATCTATCTGGCCACCGACCTGACCGAGGTGGGCAGGCCCGAGGCGCATCACGAGGAAGCCGACATGACGATGAGCTGGGTTCCCATCGCGGAGGCCGCCCGCCGGGTCTTCAGCGGCGACGTCGTGAATTCCATTGCCATCGCCGGGATCTTGGCGGCCCATGCCGTCACCGAAGGGTTCGCGCGGCCGCGGCCGGTGGACAGTCCCTGGATCGACAGGCCGACGGCGTTCGCGGCCCGAAAGGCCGGGCCATGACGACGGTGGCGCTGGATACCCAACTCCAGGGTTACCTCGACCACCTCACGATCGAGCGCGGCGTCGCGGCGAACACCCTGAGCTCGTATCGCCGCGACTTGCGCCGCTACACAAAACACCTGTCGGACCGCGGAATTCACGATCTGGCCAAGGTGGGCGAGGACGATGTCAGCGAGTTCCTGGTGGCGCTGCGCCGCGGCGACCCCGAGACCGGGGCGGCGGCGCTGTCGGCGGTGTCGGCGGCTCGGGCGCTGATCGCGGTGCGCGGCCTGCACCGCTTCGCCGCGGCCGAAGGGCTGGCCGAACTCGACGTGGCGCGCGCGGTCCGCCCGCCCACGCCCGGCCGCCGGCTGCCCAAAAGCCTGACCATCGACCAGGTCCTGGCGTTGCTGGAGGGTGCGGGGGGCGAGAGCCCGGCCGACGGCCCGCTGACCCTGCGCAACCGCGCGCTGCTGGAACTCCTGTACTCCACCGGCGCGCGCATCTCCGAAGCCGTCGGCCTCGACGTGGACGACGTCGACACCCAGGCCAGGTCAGTGTTGTTGCGCGGCAAGGGCGGTAAGCAGCGACTGGTCCCGATCGGGCGGCCCGCCGTGGCCGCGCTGGACGCCTATCTGGTGCGCGGGCGTTCGGATCTGGCGCGCCGCGGGCGCGGGACGCCGGCCATCTTCCTCAATGTGCGTGGCGGGCGGCTGTCGCGCCAGAGCGCGTGGCAGGTCCTGCAGGACGCGGCCGAGCGCGCCGGGATCACCTCGGGGGTGTCGCCGCACATGCTGCGGCATTCGTTTGCCACCCACCTGCTCGAGGGCGGCGCCGACGTGCGCGTCGTGCAGGAGTTGCTCGGGCACGCCTCGGTGACGACGACGCAGATCTACACAATGGTGACCGTGCACGCGCTGCGCGAAGTGTGGGCCGAGGCCCACCCGCGGGCGCGGTAACCCCCGCTCGGGCGCGGTAACCCCCGCTCTTTTCAGCCCAGGTATTCCGACTCCAGCACCAGGTCGGCCATCAGCGACTGGTACTCGAGGTGGGTCTTGTGTTCGACGGTGTTCCACAGTCTGTCCTGCTGTTGGCGCATGTACGCGCGGTACTTCGGCGCGCCCGGCACCCGCACGTTGTCGGCGACCACGATCGACCCCGGATGCAGCCAGCCCCGATCGAGGATGCTCTTCAGGTCGTCCAGGTAGGCGTCCTTGTCGTGATCGAGGAACACGAAATCGAGTGCGCCGGCGGCAAACCCGTGATCGGCCAGCGCATCCAGGGTGCGGCCACCGTCGCCGACGGTCCCGACCACACAGGTCACGCGGTCGGCGACGCCGGCATGCGCCCAGATCTGGCGGGCGTTGGCCGCGTTGGCCTCGGCGAGTTCGACCGAGTACACCTTCGCCTTCGGCGCGGCCCGGGCGATGCGCAGCGCGCCGTAGCCGCAGTAAGTGCCCAATTCGAGGGCCAGCGCCGGATCGGCGCGCCGCACGGCGGCGTCGAGCAGCAGCCCCTTCTCGTCGCCGACGTTGATCAGCATCGACTTCTCGTAGGCGAACTTGTCGATGGTGGCCAGCACGTCGTCGACGTCGCCCGCCCGGGCGTTGCGCAGGACGTACTCGACGGCGGCCGCTTCGCGCCCGTCACCGATCTGACCCGTGGTGTTGATGTTCTTGACCCCGGGGGCCATCCGCCAGACCGACCACCGCAGCAGGGGTATCCGTCGCTTGAGATCCATAGGGGCCACGATAGGCCGATCGCCGACAGTGCTAGCACCGGCGACAGCATTTTTCGGCAGGCGCATCGCCCCCCCAAACTGGTGCTGCTGTGACTGGAGTGAATAGGCTGTCGGGATGTGCGTTTCACCACCGATTTCCCCTCGTATTGGCTGGTTAATTGCCTGCGGGTCGCCGGGTTTCGGCGCGCGGACCCGTTAGACTTTCGGTCGATGTTCACCTCCCGAACACCCCCGCCATGACCGAGCAGCCGGACAACGGCGTCGAGCTCGGCCTGACCGGGCGGCCGCCGCGGGCGATCCCGGAGCCACAGCCGCGCACCTCGCACGGCCCGGCCAAAGTCGTCGCCATGTGCAACCAGAAGGGTGGCGTCGGGAAAACCACGTCGACCATCAACCTGGGTGCCGCGCTCGCCGAGTACGGCCGCCGGGTGCTGTTGGTGGACATGGATCCGCAGGGCGCGCTGTCCGCCGGCCTGGGCGTCCCGCACTACGAGCTGGAAAAGACCATCCACAACGTGCTGGTGGAGCCGCGGGTGTCGATCGACGACGTGCTGCTGCAAACCCGGGTCAAGCACATGGATCTGGTGCCGTCCAACATCGACCTGTCGGCAGCCGAGATCCAGCTGGTCAACGAGGTGGGACGCGAGCAGACGCTGGGCCGGGCGCTGCACCCGGTGCTGGATCGCTACGACTACGTGCTGATCGACTGCCAGCCGTCGCTGGGCCTGCTCACCGTCAACGGCCTGGCCTGTTCCGACGGGGTGGTGATTCCCACCGAGTGCGAGTACTTCTCGCTGCGCGGCCTGGCGCTGCTCACCGACACCGTCGACAAGGTACGCGACCGGCTCAACCCGAAGCTGGAGATCAGCGGGATCCTGCTGACGCGGTACGACCCGCGCACGGTCAACTCGCGCGAAGTGATGGCCCGGGTGGTGGAGCGGTTCGGCGACCTGGTGTTCGACACCGTCATCACCCGAACCGTCCGGTTCCCGGAGACCAGCGTGGCCGGCGAACCCATCACCACGTGGGCCCCGCGATCCACCGGGGCCGTCGCCTATCGCGCGCTGGCCCGCGAGTTCATCGACCGATTCGGCGCGTGAACGCGACCGCAAATGGTGAGGCGCCCCAACAGAATGGCTTTCAGGTCCGCCTGACCAATTTCGAGGGGCCGTTCGATCTGCTGCTGCAGCTGATCTTCGCCCATCGCCTCGACGTGACCGAGGTGGCGCTGCACCAGGTCACCGACGACTTCATCGCCTACACCCGCGAAATCGGTCCCCAGATGGAGCTCGAGGAGACCACCGCGTTCCTGGTGGTGGCCGCCACCCTGCTCGACTTGAAGGCCGCCCGGTTGCTGCCGGCCGGGCAGGTCGACGACGACGAGGACCTGGCGCTGCTGGAGGTGCGCGACCTTTTGTTCGCCCGGTTGCTGCAGTACCGCGCGTTCAAACACGTCGCCGAGATGTTCGCCGAGCTGGAGGCCACCGCGCTGCGCAGCTACCCGCGCGCCGTGTCGCTGGAGGACCGGTTCACCGAGCTGCTACCCGAGGTGATGATCGGCGTCGACGCCGACCGCTTCGCCCAGATCGCGGCGATCGCGTTCAGCCCGCGGCCCGTCCCGACGGTGTCGGTGGCCCACCTGCACGAGGTGCAGGTCTCGGTTCCCGAGCAGGCCAAGAAGCTGTTGGCGATCCTTCAGGCGCGGGGCAGCGGGGCGTGGGCGACGTTCTCCGAGCTGGTGGCCGACTGTGAGGCGTCGATGGAGGTGGTCGGGCGGTTCCTGGCGCTTCTCGAACTGTATCGGTCGCGGGCGGTAGCATTCGACCAGTCAGAGCCGCTTGGCGTGCTCCAAATTTCGTGGACCGGGGAACGTCCGGTCAGTGAAGCCTTGGTAGAAGTGCGGGACGAATCATGAACGGCGCCGGTGACGACGCAGAGCGCAGCGATGCGGAGGAACGGCGCTTCGGCACTGCCGGTGACGACGCAGAGCGCAGCGATGCGGAGGAACGGCGCTTCGGCACTGCCGGTGACGACGCAGAGCGCAGCGATGCGGAGGAACGGCATCTGAACGGTGCCGGACCCAGCGACGACATCGATCCCGACGTCGACCTGGATTCCGACCTCGACGTCGGCATCCCGGACATCGCCGAGGCCGCGCCGATGGAGTCCGAGGAACTCGGCTCCGTGCTGGAGGCGCTGCTGCTGGTGGTGGACACGCCGGTCACCGCGGAGGCGCTGGCGTCGGCCACGCAACAGCCGGTGTATCGGATCGCCACCAGGCTGCAGGAGCTGGCCGAGGAACTGACCGCCCGCGACAGCGGGATCGACCTGCGGAAGAACAGCGAGGGCTGGCGCATGTACACCCGCGCCCGGTTCGCGCCGTATGTGGAGAAGCTGCTGCTGGACGGGGCGCGGTCCAAGCTCACCCGGGCCGCGCTGGAGACACTGGCCGTGGTCGCCTACCGCCAGCCCGTGACACGCGCGCGGGTGAGCGCGGTCCGCGGCGTCAACGTCGACGCCGTGATGCGCACGCTGCTGGCGCGCGGCCTGATCACCGAAGCCGGGGTGGACGACGACAGCGGCGCGACGACGTTCGCCACCACCGAGCTCTTCTTGGAGCGCCTGGGGCTGACGTCGCTCGCCGACCTGCCCGACATCGCGCCGCTGCTGCCCGACGTGGACACGATCGAGGACCTCAGCGAATCCCTGGACAGCGAGCCACGTTTCATCAAACTTTCCGGTGGCCAGGCGGCCGACCCGGCGCTGACGTTCGACGTGGACCAGGATTGATGGTCGAAGCTGAGGGGATCCGGCTGCAAAAGGTGTTGTCCCAAGCCGGAATTGCGTCGCGGCGGGCCGCCGAGAAGTTGATCATCGAGGGCCGCGTCGAGGTCGACGGGCAGGTGGTGACCGAATTGGGCACCCGCGTCGACCCGGACGCCTCGGTGATCCGTGTCGACGGGGCCCGGATCGTCCTGGACGATTCGCAGGTGTATCTGGCGCTGAACAAGCCGCGCGGCGTGCACTCGACCATGTCGGACGACCGCGGCCGGCCGTGTATCGGTGATCTGATCGAACGCCGAGTTCGCGGTAACAAGAACCTGTTTCACGTCGGTCGGTTGGACGCCGACACCGAAGGGCTGATCCTGCTGACCAATGACGGCGAACTCGCGCACCGGCTGATGCATCCCTCCCACGAGGTGCCCAAGACCTATCTGGCCACGGTGACCGGGTCGGTGCCCCGCGGGGTCGGCAAGGCGCTGCGCGCCGGGATCGAGTTGGACGACGGGCCCGCGCGGGTCGACGAGTTCGCGGTGGTGGATGCGATCCCGGGCAAGACGCTGGTGCGGGTCACGTTGCACGAGGGCCGCAATCGCATCGTGCGTCGGCTCCTGGCGGCCGCCGGATTCCCGGTGGAAGCGTTGGTGCGCACCGACATTGGACCCGTGTCGCTCGGCAAGCAGCGGCCGGGCAGCTTCCGGGCGCTGGGTCGCGACGAGATCGGGCAGCTCTACAAGGCGGTGGGCCTGTGAGTGGGGTTGTGGTGGCCATCGACGGCCCGGCGGGGACCGGAAAGTCTTCGGTGTCAAAGGGATTGGCGCGCGCCTTAGGAGCCCGCTACCTCGACACCGGGGCGATGTACCGGATGGTGACGCTGGCCGCGTTGCGTGCGGGCGTCGATCCGGGCGACGCCGACGCGGTCGGCCGGATCGGGTCGACAGCGCAGCTGTCGGTGGACGGCGATCGGTGTTTCCTTGGCGGAGAGGATGTTTCGACCGAGATTCGGGGGGATGCCGTCACCGGCGCCGTCTCGGCGGTGTCGGCGGTGCCCGCGGTGCGCGCCCGGCTGGTCGAGCTGCAGCGTGAGATGGCCGCTGGGCCGGGCGATGTCGTCGTCGAGGGCCGCGACATCGGCACCGTCGTCCTGCCCGACGCACCGGTAAAGATATTTTTGACCGCGTCCGCCGAAACGCGGGCGCGTCGGCGCAACGATCAGAACGTGGCGGCCGGGCTGGCAGACGACTACGACGCCGTGCTCGCCGACGTCCGCCGCCGCGACCATCTGGATTCCACCCGGGCGGTGTCGCCGCTGCGGGCGGCCCCCGACGCGGTGATCGTCGACACCAGTGAGATGACCGAGGCGCAGGTGATCACCCACCTACGGGACTTGGTCAAGCAGCGAAGCGGGGCGGTGCGGTGACTCAGGACGGCACGTGGAGCGACGAAAGCGACTGGGAATCCGTCGAATTCGGCCTCGACGAACAGGAGGAGGCCGGCCCGGCGCCCGTGGTGGCGGTGGTCGGCCGGCCCAACGTCGGCAAGTCGACGCTGGTGAACCGGATTCTGGGCCGTCGCGAAGCGGTGGTTCAGGACATCCCGGGCGTCACCCGCGACCGGGTCTCCTACGACGCGCTGTGGACCGGCCGGCGGTTCGTCGTGCAGGACACCGGGGGATGGGAGCCGGACGCGAAGGGGCTGCAACAGCTGGTGGCCGAGCAGGCCTCGGTGGCCATGCGCACCGCGGATGCGGTGATCCTGGTGGTGGACGCCGTCGTCGGCGCCACCTCGGCCGATGAAGCCGCCGCCCGGATCCTGCTGCGGTCGGGAAAGCCAGTGTTCTTGGCGGCCAACAAAGTTGACAGCGACAAGGCCGAAGCGGACGCGGCGATGTTGTGGTCGCTGGGGCTCGGTGAGCCGCACGCGGTCAGCGCGATCCACGGCCGCGGGGTCGCCGACCTGCTCGACGAGGTGCTGGCCGCGCTGCCCGCGGTGTCGGAGGTGGGGCCCAAACCCGGTGGGCCGCGCCGGGTGGCGCTGGTCGGTAAACCCAACGTCGGCAAGAGCTCGCTGCTGAACAAGCTGGCCGGCGATCAGCGCTCGGTGGTGCACGATGTCGCGGGGACGACGGTGGACCCGGTGGACTCGCTCATCGAGCTGGGCGACCGGGTGTGGCGGTTCGTCGACACCGCCGGGTTGCGGCGCAAGGTCGGTCAGGCCAGCGGACACGAGTTCTACGCCTCGGTGCGCACGCACTCGGCCATCGACGCGGCCGAGGTGGTGATCGTGCTGATCGATGCGTCGGACCCGCTGACCGAACAGGATCAGCGGGTGCTGTCGATGGTCATCGAAGCCGGCCGGGCTTTGGTGCTGGCCTTCAACAAGTGGGATCTGGTCGACGAGGACCGGCGCGAGTTGCTGGAGCGTGAGATCGACCGCGAGCTGGCGCAGTTGCGGTGGGCGCCGCGCGTCAACATCTCGGCCAAGACCGGCCGCGCCGTGCAAAAGCTGGTGCCGGCGATGGAGACCTCACTGGCGTCGTGGGACGCGCGGATCGCCACAGGCCCACTCAATTCCTGGCTGAAAGAGGTGGTGGCCGCCACCCCGCCCCCGGTGCGCGGCGGCAAGCAGCCGCGCATCCTGTTCGCCACCCAGGCCACCGCCCGGCCCCCGACGTTCGTGTTGTTCACCACCGGGTTTCTCGAGGCGGGGTATCGGCGTTTCCTGGAGCGCCGGTTGCGCGAGACCTTCGGTTTCGAGGGGTCGCCGATCCGGATCAACGTGCGGGTGCGCGAAAAGCGGGGTGCCCGGCGGCGCTGAGCGCTGGGCGTTTGGAAGGTGGCGCCTCTCCCGAACCGAGTGGTGACTCTCGAATCCGATAGCGCATGCGCTAGCACGTTTGCGCATCACCTCATGGTGCCGAGAGATACCGGGCCTTCCACGAATGGGCGCCTGGCGGATTGGCGGAGCGCTTGCGGTAGGCTTTCGACCTGCTGCCGGTGGAACCACTGGCGCGCGGGCTGTGGCGCAGTTTGGTAGCGCACTTGACTGGGGGTCAAGTGGTCGCAGGTTCAAATCCTGTCAGCCCGACCAGAAAGGACGTGTCTTGATCTGCGGTGACGCGATTAGGTCAGGATGAGATGACGCGGAGTTGGGGACCACTTGGGGACCACAAGTGCCGCTCAAGCAGGTCGCCCGCATTGATGGCGGATTGCCGGTCGGGGTGCAGATAGCGCTGGGTCGTTGTCAGCGCTCCGTGACCGGCGATCTTGCGGAGGATGTGTACCGGGACACCTGCATCGGCCATCCACGTCAGTCCCGTATGCCGTAAGCCATGGCGCGTGAGCTTTTCGTAGCCGAGCTGGGTGACCACGGCGTCCCAAGAGGTGGCGTCGCGCAGCGTGGCTGTGGTGATCCTTCCGCCCCTGGGGCCGACGAAGAGTCGCGCATCGGGGTTGCTTGCGACGACGTCCATCCGTCGCTGGACGAGTTCGCGGACAGCCGGGATCAACGGGACTTCGCGCACGTTTGCCCTTAGTGTTCTTGTCCACCAAGCCACCCGGCGATGGGGTGGTCTGACGGCGCACCGTCCATATCCACTCGTGGGTGTTGATGTCGCGCACCAGGCATCCGGCCACTTCGCCGATGCGGGCGGCGGTGCACGCCTCGAAGATGACTGCGTCACCCCAACCCCGATAACGGCCCGCCGACCGGGGCGACGAGTGCATCGGCGAGGGTGGTGAGGGCAGTCCAGTTCGGGAGCGCAAGTGCCCGTGGATCATCGAGTTCGTCCTCGGCGAGCTTGTATTGGCGCTGCCAACCGGAGACTCGAGCCGGATTGCGGTCAATGATGCCGTCTCGCAGCGCTTGTTCCATGATGCGGACGAGCACGGCGAGGCTGTTCTTGACAGTTGATCGACTGCATTCGTCCGCGATCCACGCGTGCACAGCTCGATCCACTGCACCGGTGGTGACCATGGCAATGGGCAGGTGCCCAAGCGTCGGGACAACGCGTTTGCGCCAGCCGGCCAGGTAGGGATCGGTGGTCTTGGACTCAAGCCCCCGCAGCGCCAATGCCATGTTCGTGGTGCCGTATTCCGCCAGCGTCGTCGTGGCCGTCTTCGGGTCGACCCCGTGCGCCGCGGCGCGTTCCATCCGGGCGGCCCAGTCGACTGCGGCCTCACGCGTTGCAAAGGACGCGGATTTCGAGGTCCGGCTCTTGGTGGCCGGATCGATCCAGCGCACCCGAGCGCGGAAGGGGGCGGCCCGGGTGGGGCGCTCCTCGATGTCAACCGATAGCGAAACACCAAGCGGCAGTGCGAGTTCGTCGACCATCACGCGACCTCACAGGCTTGGGTCTGGAACGCACAGCCATCCAACCCATTTCATCCGCGTACGTACGCTGCGGACATAGCCACCCTGGCGACAACCCTCTTCGGGGAGACGCTGTGCTACCTGGAGGAGTTCTCTCACCTCATCATTCGCAACAAGGTGCTGGTAACGATCACAACGCAGAAACACACCGTGCTCGGTTGCTGGGCGGACGATCCCCGCCCGATGCCAGACGCGCTGCAAAACGAGCTTCTCTATCGGGAAATGCTGGGATGGGCTGCTCCGATGACGTTCTGGCCCTTGCCTATTGCGGCGGATTGCCAGGCGGCGGGTAGACACCCCGCAGGATCCAGGGGAACCAATTGATGCCGAACTCGAGCTCGTCGCTGGCGTCATAGTCGGGGCTGGGATCGATCGGTATATTGGTCTCGCTTTGCGCTGCGCCCATGGGCGACACTTCATTTGCCCCGGTGCCGGCCGGTTGTACGGGCTGTCCATAAACAGCCACGACGACGGTGCGATCCGGGCTGTTTTCCGACCAGACTCCCATCTGGGAATTGGCGCAGTTGGACATGATGGCGTTGTAGCCGGGGTTGTAGTACCACCGGTTGATCAAATCGTTTCCGCTGATTGCGATGGATTGGTTGATCGCCACCGTTTCCGCGGCCTGACCGTGGAAGCCTGCCGCGTTCGCGCGGTCCTGGGGGGTGGATCCGTCTGAGCCGATGTCGCCGTCGAGGTTGCGGTTGTTCAGCACATCCCTACTGTGCCGCTGCGCGGCGAGTTGCAGCTGTGGGTTGATCCTGACGTCGTTGGTGCAGCCTGCCTGATGCTGCATGGTGTAGACGTTGGCAACGACACCGTCGTTAAGGCGTTTGTTGTTCGGTATGAGCGTGTTGTTGTCATTATCCGCATGCGCGGCAGGGGCATACAGCAGGGCGCTGGTGGCGACTAACAACAAGGCGCGCGGTGTCAGCGGCCGATACTGCATGTCGTTTCCTCCTTGTCCGCCACCGAGTAGGCGGAGGCCGGTGGCGCGCTGCGGAAGCGCCTACGACCAATTACTGCCTTGGCCATGGTGATTGCGCCACAGTTCGGCCCTTGCTTTCGAGCGACCAGAATTAGACAGACATATTACGCTTTAGCCGCCACGAAGCAAGGAGAGCTTTCGCTCAGGTGGATCATCGGGGCCGCTCTCGCGACCGCCCGAACGCGGCGCATCTGCTCAACCACTGTCGCCGGGCTGAGTGCCAACTGGGTTGGTTCGTGATCGGCGGCAACGGGCTAACACGCGACCCGGATTGCGAATGTGCCTGTTGTCCGCACGCTGGGGTGGTCGGTGTCGAACCCGTCGGCGGTACCACGGATCATGTACGTCTGACCCGTCATACTTACGCCGGCGTTGCCGTCGAGCCCTTTCATGTAGCTCCCGGTGAAACCGCCCAAGTTAGTGATGCTGACGGATTTGGCAGTGAGCCCAGTTTCGTTGGATATCAGTGCCGTAACGCCTGCAGCCGTGTCACCAGTAGTGATCGTCGTTAATGCTCCTATTGGCGAGCACTTCACCGAAGTCGTCGCCGGGAGTTCCTTATCGTTAATCGTCACCCTCGCGGTTCCTGCGGCCAGTGCGTCCGACGGAGGCGAGGCAAGGGGCGCCGATGAGCACGCCGCGATACCCGATGCGACCAGAGCCGCCGCCGTCGTGTTGAAGAACCGTTTCTGCACGAGCCCGCCTCGGTTTCGTCTCGTCACTTCTGCCCAACCTTCCGCTAGAGAAATGTAGCCGCCGCGAGGGCCACCGGTGATGAATCGCTCAACCAACAATGGCGCCTGCACGCCGATCCCGCTACGCCCGAGGAGTCAGTGAGGCGACGAGCAGGTTCCGCAGCAGGCCCTCGTCACCACCGTCTTCGGGACTAGCCGGTTCAGCAATGAGGCTGAAGTTGATCCGGACAATCCAGCGGGCAAGGGTGCTGGCTGGTAGGTCGCGCCGAATCTCGCCGGCAACCGCAGCGGCCTCGAGCCGCCGCACGAGCGTGTCAGCGAGTTTGGCTCGCCACAACTCGGAGCCTTCGGCGGCGTGATAGGCGACACCGAGCGCTTGATGTTCTTCGATCAGCGATCGCATTATCGGTGAGCTGCGGGCGATGTCGGTGCCCCGCAGGCATGCTGCGACGAGCTGAGTCATAAATGGGTCGTCTGTCTGCCAGCATCGTTCAACGGCTTCCGCGGTGGCGGCGAGGACCCGCACAAAGGAGGCAGCCAGCAGGGCGTCTTTCGTTGGGAAGTAGTAGTACACCGTCGACCGGTGCACGCCTGCGCGCCGCGCGATGTCGCTCATCCGGGTGCGTACCGGGCCTTTGTCCGCGTAGCAGGCATCGGCTGCGGCGAGTAGCCTTCGGCGCGCCTCGTCCTCATCAGCAGGTGAGTCGGCGCCCCACGACCGCGCGCGGTGTTTCTCGGGTCGAGCGGTCACAAGAGCACACTATGGGTTTCCTGGCATTCCGGTGACGCACTTCGCAGTTACGGTCGGACACCTTGGTCGAAGCATCCGTCGACCGACCGTAATCAGGAGGACACGCAGGCAGGCGCACCATCGCGGTCATATCCGGACCGACTCGGCAACGGATATACAGTGGGCGCGGCTCGCCGCCGTGGAGCATCTGACGGGTGTCGTCCGGCTCATCAGCAACGTGTTTAAACCAGCTAATGGTCTAATGAGATAAATAGATAAATGTTTTGCTGTTGTGAGCTAATGCCCGACGCGGCTCATTCGCATGCTCCTCTTCTGCTCGGCCGACACCCTAAGCCGAGACGGGTTGACCGACTAGCCTGTTGGCGGAGAAAAATTGCCGAATCTGTTCGAGGGTGGCGCAAGCGGCAAGATTTGAGGGCAACTCGGCGTTGCAACCGCACCGCCGACGCCAGCGAACACCCGCGCAGCCCAAAAGTGCTGGTCATACGTCCGGCGGGCTGCCAACCGTTCGGTGGCTTTGAGGCCGGCGCCACCATGTGCGACGTGGTACGCCTCCTGCGGTGCGCCGCTTCGCACTCGGGCCGCAGCGCCCCAGGTTGAGATACAGAGCGCGAATTTACCACCATTTATCTTCTCGGCTCGCAACTATTCGATGTCTGCGCGATGCGTGACTAAATAAGGTTTAGAAGCATCGAGTGTCTGCACAAATAAGCTTTTTATTTTAGTTGCGGTAAGTCCTATTTGTGTGCTCACAAGAAATCTTGGCGCAAAGTGCGGCGTGCCAATATATTCTGATCTTAGAGGCGACCAAGTTGATGAAAAAGATTGATCTCAGCGAATGACTGAAAGCTAAAGATACCGGTTTCACTGATCTGGAACGGATGCTCCGGCTCGGCTATGTGCGGCACGGTCGTGCCCTGGGGGCCCACTCTATGAGACCTGCGCTTAAGGGTTTCACCTGCTGGAGGGCGTAGCGGCCGGCGCCGACCAAGGAGCGCGTGATCGATCAGGTTCATCAAAGATTGCGACATTTGTATTGACTTTGTCGGAAGCTCACAGCAAAGCAGTCATAGTTCGACAGATGTCTACCGAATCTGGGTTATAGAGAATAAAAGCGGTTTATGTTGCTCTCCATGAAAGTCGTGGTAGCGTCCCGCTGTGCCGTGGGCCACACTGTGGAACGGGTGCACATGCATAAACCGCTACGGAGAGGATTCATCCGCTCAAATGTCGGGCGAGGATAGAACGGGAGCCTTAGTGGTCGCGACGGAAACTAGGCCTGACCCGCCGGCCACCAGTTTGCGGACTGGGGGCATCGACCCTAGGCCGGAGACCTACACCAAGCCGCTGCGCGAGGTCGGCAGCTTCTTCGCGTTGTCGCTGGACATCGCGATGCAAATGGTGCGTCCGCCCTTCGCCTGGCGAGAGTTCATTCATCAGAGTTGGTTTGTGGCCCGGGTGACCATCTTCCCGACCGTTGCCGTGTCGATCCCCTTCAACGCGTTCGCCGTCTTCATCATCAACATCCTGCTGGTCGAGATCGGCGCCGCTGACCTCTCCGGCACCGGCGCTGCGCTGGCGTGCGTCGTGTACATCGGCCCGATATCGACGGTTCTGGTCGTCGCGGGTTGTGGCGCCACCGCGATGTGCGCCGAATTGGGGGCCCGCACCATCCGCGAAGAAATCGATGCCATGCGGGTGATGGGAATCAACCCGGTCCAGCGACTGCTAGTGCCGAGGGTTCTTGCGCTCACTGTCAACGGGCTACTGCTGAATGCCATCAACACGATCGTCGGTCTGGTGACCAGCTACTTCTTCTCCGTCGGCTTCCAACATGTCAACCCCGGTTCCTACGCGGCGAGCTTGACACTGCTCGTCGGGGTCACCGAGGTCGTCATAGCGTTCGTCAAGGCAACACTTTTCGGCGTGATCGCCGGCTTCATCGCCTGCTACAAGGGCACCACTGTGGGCGGAGGCCCGCAAGGCGTCGGCAACGCGGTCAACGAAACCGTGGTGTACACGTTCATGGCTTTATTTGTGATCAACGTGGTGCTCACCGCAGTCACGACGAAGGCGACGATGTGAGCGCCGCCCCCGCCGGACTGCGGCTGCCGCGGCTGATGAATACCGTGCGTGGCCTGATCAACGAGTGGAATCGGCTGGGAAGCCAGACTGCGTTCTACGTCAGGGCACTGGGCTTCATGTGGGAAGCCGTTGTCCGCTACAAAGTGGAGACGCTGCGACTGATCGCCAACATGAGTCTGGGTGTTGGTGCGCTGGCCGTGATCGGCGGCACCGTGGTCATCGTCACCACCTTGACGATGTCTGTCGGTGGACTTGTCGCCATCCAGCTATTCCGGTCGTTGTCCGATGTGGGGGTCCAGGCGTTGAGCGGTTTTGCCTCCGCTTACATCAACACGCGTCTCGCCGCGCCGCTGGTCGCCTGTATCGGCCTCGCGGCCACTATCGGCGCCGGTGCCACTGCGCAGTTGGGCGCCATGCGAATCAACGAGGAGGTCGACGCGCTCGAGGTGATGGGCATCCGCACAATCACCTACCTGGTCTCCACCCGGGTGGTGGCCGGTGTGGTCGTCGCAGTTCCTTTATGGTGCATGGCCTCGCTGGCCGGCTATATGGCCACGCGGACCCTTGTCATTTTCGCGTATGGGCAGGCTCCCGGGGTCTACGACCACTACTTCCACACCTACCTGCAGCCGAAAGACCTTATCTGGTCGATGCTGCAAGTCATCGGGACGGCCACATCGATCATGTTGGTACACACCTATTACGGTTTTAACGCCTCTGGCGGCCCTGCGGGCGTCGGTGAGGCGGTCGGTCGTGCGGTACGCGCATCCCTGGTCGTTGCGGTAGCGGTGACTTTGGCGGTGGCGATGGCCGCCTACGGTGTGTCCGGCGACTTCAACCTGTCGGGATAGCGACGATGACAAGGAAACGGCGCGAGGCCGGCCTGCACCCGGCGCTGTGGACGGTGATCCTTTTCGCCTTCATCATCGGCGCGGTTGTGCTGACGCTAGGGGCGTTCAACAGAGACTTCAGGCCGTACGCCAGGGTGACCCTCACCTCGGACCGGTCGGGCCTGGTCATGGAACCCGGCGCGAAGGTGAAGTTGCGCGGTGTCCAGGTCGGCCGGGTGGCGTCGATTCAGCAGGGCGACCCGGTGAAACTTCAGCTGGAACTGTACCCAGAGCAGCTCAAATACATTCCCTCCAACGTCGGAGCCGAGATCACCGCCACCACAGCGTTCGGCGCCAAGTATGTCGACCTGCTCACCCCCACCGACCCGAGCCCGAAGCGGCTGACGGCCGGAGCGGTGGTGGAGTCACGCAACGTGACCACCGAAGTAAACACGGTGTTCCAGAATTTGGTGGCGGTGCTGAACAAGGTCGACGTCGCCAAACTCAACGGTGTCCTCACGGCGCTGGCCGAAGGGCTTCGCGGCAAGGGTCCGGCCATCGGCGAGGCGACCACCGACCTCAACCAGGTCCTGACGGAGATCAACCCCCGCAGCGAAACCATCCGCGCGGATTTCCATGCGCTGAAGGGGTTCAGCGACACCTACGCCGCAGCCGCACGCGACATTGTGACGGTACTGGACGCTGCCAGTGCGACTAGCTCCACCATCACCAACAACGCCAAGCAGCTTGACTCGTTGCTGCTCGACGTCACTGGACTTTCCCGCAGCGGGGTCAACCTGCTCGGTCCGAACAAGGACAACCTGGTGCACGGCATTAACCTGCTCGAGTCGACCACCAGCCTGTTGATGAAATACAACCCGGAACTGACCTGTTTGCTGGTCGGCGGCAAGAACGTCGTTGATTTCGGCTTCTTGGATGTTGCCGGTGGCCGCAACGGCTTCTCGGTGATCCTGGACGCCGGACTGCTATTGGGCGACGACACATACAGTTTCCCCGAGAATCTGCCGATCAACGGCATCAAGGGCGGCCCCGGAGGCCAGCCCGGTTGTGGATCGTTGCCAGACGTGTCGAAAAACTTCCCGCAGCGCTACCTGGTCACCAACTCGGGGTGGGGCACCGGGATGGATGTGCGTCCTAACCCCGGTATCGGCTTCCCGGGCTACGTCGATTACTTCCCCGTCACCCGCGGAACACCGAAACCGCCCAGCCTGCGCCACCCGGGAGGTCCGGCTCCCGGCCCGATCCCGTACCCGGGTGCACCACCGTACGGGGCGCCGATGTACGCCCCGGACGGAACGCCGCTGTATCCCGGGCTGCCGCCGGCGCCCCCGCCGGGCAGGCCTCGGGAACCGGGGCCGCCGCCGGCCGGATCCGAACCGTTCTTGCCCGCAACACCGGGCGGACCGCAACCAACATGCGGACTGGTCACCGGGCCGTGCGAGGCGCCGCCACCGCCGCCGTTTGCCCCAGCGCCCTAACGGCCGAAAGTCATAGAGGAAGGCAGAGATGCGAGAGAATTTGGGAGGCGCGCTGTGGCGCCTCGCCATCTACGCCGTCGTCTGCGTAACGGGTGCGTTCGGACTGATCGCCGTCTTCGCCCAGATGCGTTTCCAGTCGGAGAAGACCTACACGGCCCAGTTCGTCAATGTATCGGGGCTGGAGGGTGGCAACTTCGTCCGCATCGCAGGTGTCGAGGTCGGCAAGGTCAAGAACATCGCCGTCCAGCCCGACTCGACGGTGCGCGTCGAGTTCACCGCCTCCGACTCGGTAGTGCTCACCGAGGGCACCAGGGCCGCGATCCGTT
Source organism: Mycobacterium sp. NTMscope_MAC_12 (assembly GCF_976985675.1). Classification (NCBI taxonomy): domain Bacteria; kingdom Bacillati; phylum Actinomycetota; class Actinomycetes; order Mycobacteriales; family Mycobacteriaceae; genus Mycobacterium; species Mycobacterium sp. NTMscope_MAC_12. Next base: position 2,885,688 of record NZ_CDRJYY010000001.1, on the reverse strand, counting down.
TCGCCGACCTCGTGGGCGGCAGGTACGTGGCGCTTGAAGAAGGAGCCGGGGGAGTCAAGAGACTTAATCCGGGCGGGACCATCCCACTGAGCCGGACCGAACCTGCGCTGGACCTGGACGCATTGATCGGCGGTTTTCGGCCGCTGTTTCGCGCACTGGATCCAGACCAGGTGAACAAACTGACCGGTCAACTGATCGCTGCCTTCCAGGGACAGGGCGCCACGATCAGCTCATTCCTCAGCCAGGCCGCAGCTCTGACCAACACCCTGGCCGACCGGGATCAACTGATCGGTCAAGTCGTCGTCAATCTGAATACCGTGCTCGGCTCGCTGAGCGGCCAGAGCAAACAGTTCGCCAAGGCCGTCGACTCGTTGTCTGAACTCGTAGCTGGCCTGAACGCCCGCAAGCAAGACATCAGCAACGGCGTGGCCTACGCCAACGCAGCTGCCGGGTCAATCGCCGGCCTGTTGGCGCAGGCTCGCCCACCGCTGAAGAAAGTGGTTCACGAGGCGGATCGAACGGCCGCAACCATATTGGCCGATCACGACTACTTCGACAACTTCCTCAACACCTGGCCCGATGCGACTCAAATACTCAACAGGCAGGGCATGTACGGCGACTTCTTCAGCTTCTACTTCTGCGAAATCGTGTTGAAGGTCAACGGCAAGGGCGGCCAACCCGTATACGTCAAGCTGGCCGGTCAGCCCACCGGGAGGTGCACGCCGCGATGAGGCCCTTCTCCGAGCGCAACCCACTTGTCATCGGCGCCATCGGCGTCGGCATCATCCTCGTCTTGATGCTGGTGTCCGTGAACTACGACAAGTTGCCGTTCTTCAGCAACGGGAAGACCTACTCGGCGTACTTCGCTGAGGCGGGCGGGCTGATGTCTGGCAACGTGGTCCAAGTATCCGGCTACCGGGTCGGGCAGGTCTCCAGCGTCGAGTTGGACGGACCCCGGGTGCTGGTCAAGTTCGACGTCGCCGACAACATCCGCCTCGGTGACCGCACCGAGGCGGCGATCAAGTTGAAGACTCTGCTCGGAACCAAGATTCTCGAGGTCACCCCGCGAGGGGAGGGGAAGCTGAGCGGTCCGATACCCCTCGACCGGACCACACCGGCCTATCAACTGCCCGACGCCCTGGGTGACCTCACGACAACCATCAGCGGCCTGAACACCAAACGACTGTCGGATTCGCTCGCAGTGCTGTCCGACACTTTCTCCGATACGCCACCCGACCTGAAGGCCGCGGTTCAAGGGGTCGCACGCTTCTCGCAGACATTAGACGAGCGCGACGCGCAGCTGCGAAACCTGTTGAGTAACGCCAACAAGGCAACGAAGGTGCTGTCTGAACGCAGCGACGAACTGGTCAACCTGGTCGCCAACACCAACGCGTTGCTGGTCCAGCTGCGAAGTCAAAGCAACGCACTTAACCAAATCGCCCACAACCTCTCCGCGCTGGCCCAGCAGTTAAAAGGCCTCATCGCCGAGAACCGCGAGACGTTGAAACCGGCGCTGGACAAACTCAACGGCGTGTTGACGATCGTCGACAACCGCAAAGACCGCGTGCAGAAGGCACTCGTCGGGCTTAACAGATACGCCTTGGGGCTCGGTGAATCGGTGGGATCAGGGCCGTTCTTCAAGGCCTATGTTGTCAACCTGCTACCCGGACAGTGGCTGCAGCCGTTCATCGATGCCGCCTTCTCCGACCTCGGCCTGGACCCGAACGTGTTGCTGCCCTCGCAGCGCACTGACCCGCAGGTCGGCCAGCCGGGGACGCCGCCGCTTCCGGTTCCGTACCCGCGAACCGGGCAGGGCGGACCACCCCGGATGACCATTCCTGACGCGATCACCGGCAACCCGAGCGACCATCAGTGCGGTCCGCCCGGGGTGGCGTTGCCTGGTCCTGGCTGCTACCCGGCTCGCGAGCCGGTGCCCGCGCCACCACCCGGGGGGCCGCCGCCAGCACCGCCCGCGCCGCCGGGTCCCGGCCAAGGCCAATCCCTGCCGCCGCCGTCGGGACCGATCGAGCAGCCGGCACCCGGGCAGGTGCCGCCGGCGCAACCACCCGTGATGAGCGGCCCGGGCCCCATTAGCCCGCCAGCTGGAGGTGGACAGTGACGTCTCGTAACGCCAAGATCGGCGTAGCCGTCGTGCTGGTGCTAGTCCTGGTCGGGGGCATCGTCACGGTGGCACGGTTGGCGAACGACATCGGCCGCACCAACGTCGTCGGATACTTCGCGAACAGCACAGGCATCTACAACGGAGACGACGTCGTTATTCTCGGCGTCCCCGTCGGCAAGGTCGAAAAGATCGAGCCGCTGCCCGACCGCGTCAAGATCACCTTCTGGTACGAGGACAAATACAAGGTGCCTGCTGACGCCAAGGCCGTGGTCCTGTCGCCGTCGCTGGTGACGCCTCGATCCATCCAGCTGACGCCGGCCTACACGGGTGGCGCGATGATGCACGCAGGCGCGGTGATCCCGCAGGAACGCACCGCAGTCCCGGTGGAATGGGACGACTTCCGCCAGCAACTCGAGAAGCTGACGCAGGTATTGCAGCCCACCACAGCCGGCGGGACCAGCACACTAGGAGCGTTCATCAACACTGCAGCCGACAACTTGCGCGGCCAGGGCCCAGACATCCGTGACACCATTATCAAGCTGTCGCAGGCGATTTCCGCTCTCGGCGATCACAGCGACGACCTGTTCACCACTGTCAAAAACCTGTCGATTCTCGTCTCGGCGTTGCACGACAGCGGCGATCTGCTGCAACACCTCAACCAAAACCTGGCCGCGGTGACGAACCTGCTGGCCGACGACCCCCATGCGGTCGGCAACGCGGTTCGGGATCTCCACGACGTGGTCGACGACGTCCGAAACTTCGTGGCCGACAATCAAGAGTCGCTGGGAACCACCTCGGACAAATTGGCGTCGGTGACGCAGGCAGTGAACGACAGCCTCGACGACGTCAAACAACTCCTACACGTTGCGCCCACGGCCTTTCAGAACTTCCTCAACATCTACCAGCCTGCACAAGGCACGCTGAGTGGAGCGCTGGCGTTCAACAACTTCGCCAACCCGATTCAGTTCCTGTGTTCGGCAATACAGGCCGCTTCCCGTCGGGGAGCCGAGGAGTCAGCGAAGCTATGCGTGCAGTATCTGGCGCCGATCTTCAAAAACCGCCAATACAACTTCCCGCCGCTGGGCGAGAATCTGTTCGTCGGAGCCTCAGCTCGTCCCAACGAAATCACCTACAGCGAGGACTGGTTGCGGCCCGACTACGTTCCCCCGCCACCGCCGGCGTCCGACCCGGGCAACCCCCCGCCTGCGGCGAATGCACCGCCGGCGGCCGGCAGCTCACCACTGGGGGCGGAAGCGCCAGGCGCCCAACCGCTTCCGACCGATCCAGCCGCCGGCCTGCGCGGGATGATGGTGCCCCCCGGAGGCGGACAATGATTCGGTTGCGACACCGGCTGCGCGTTACCCGCGGGCTCGCGGCGGTGCTGGCCGTCGCCGCGCTTTCCGGGTGCGGTTTCCACGGCGCGAATTCGTTCAAATTGCCGGGCACCAAGGGCGGCGGTCCAGGCTCATACACCGTCCAAGCACAGATGCCCGATGTTCAAAACCTCCAACAGAATTCCCGCGTCAGAGTCAACGACGTCACTGTCGGCACCGTGACCAACATCCAACTTCAGGGTTGGCATGCGGTGGTCACGATGACGATCAACGGGGACGTCGATCTGCCGGCTAACGCAACGGCCACTCTGGGGCAGACCAGCCTGCTGGGCTCGGTGCACGTAGAGCTGGCACCACCCGCCGGTGTGCCGGCCAAGGGCAAGCTCAAAGCGGGATCGGTGATCCCGTTGACGTCCGCTAGCGCGTATCCGTCCACCGAACGGACGCTAGCCGCAGTGTCGTTGTTGGTGAACGGCGGTGGCCTAGGCCAGATCCAGGACATCATCAAGGCATTGAGCACAGCGTTTACCGGTCGCGAACAGGACCTGAGAAGCCTTCTCGGACAACTCGATAAGTTCGTCGGCTACCTCAACGATCAAAAGGACGACATCCTCGCCGCAACCGACAGCCTCAACAACGTGGTCGGTCAATTCGCCGACCAGAAGCCGGTGATCGATAAGGCGCTGAAGACACTGCCGGGTGCGTTGACCGTCCTCAAGGACGAACGGGACAACCTCGCCGACGCGCTCGGGGAGCTGAGCAAATTCGGAGCGCTTGCTACTGATTCGGTGAACAAAACCAAGTCAAACCTGGTCAAAGAACTGAACGACCTCGGCCCGGTACTCCAATCCCTAGCCGACGCTGGACCGGCGCTGACTCGCTCGCTCGGGTTTTTCGGAACCTTCCCCTTCCCCAAGGACACCCTCAACAAGTGGCTACGCGGTGACTACGCGAACTTGACAGCGGTCCTCGACCTCACGCTGAGCCGGCTCGACGCGGGGTTCTTCACCGGCACCCGCTTTGAGTGCAATCTGACCGAGCTCGAGCTGCAGTGGGGCCGCACCATCGGGCAGATGCCCAGTCCTTGCATGGGCGGCAGCCAGTACAACCCCGGCAACCCATTAGTCGTCCCTTACCACTTCAATCAGGGTCCGTGACATCGTGTTAACGAAGCGCACCAGAATCCAATTGGCGGTTTTCGCCGTGGTCAGCTTGATCGCGGGCACCATCATGTTCTTCGCCTACATGCAGGTACCGACGGTCTTCTTCGGGATCGACCGGTACTCGGTCACGGTGCAGTTACCTCAAGCGGGTGGCCTGTACCCAGGCGGAAACGTCACTTACCGTGGAGTCGAGATCGGCCGGGTACAGACCGTACGTCTTACCCAGACCGGTGCCGAGGCGGTGCTTCAGCTGAAATCGGACATTCACGTCCCCGCCGACCTCAACGCGCAAGTACACAGCGTTTCGGCAGTTGGCGAGCAATACGTCGAGCTGCTACCCCGTAGCGCACAAGGGCCGTCGCTGAAAGATGGTGACGTGATCGCCATGGACCGTACCTATGTTCCGCCGGACATCAACTCGCTCCTGGAGGCGACCAACCGCGGCCTGTCAGCCATCCCACGTGACAACCTGAAAACGGTGGTCGACGAGGGGTATGTCGCCTTCGGCGGGCTCGGGCCGGAACTCTCCCGGCTGGTGAAGGGGACGACCGATCTGGCGATCGGCGCCCACAAGAACCTGGACGCGATCACTACCTTGATCGACCAGTCGAAGCCGCTACTCGACAGCCAAACCGCGTCATCGGACTCGGTCCAGGCATGGGCCGCCCACTTGGCGACCATCACTTCGCAGCTACGGAACAACGACTCCGCTGTGGCGGGCCTACTGCAAAAAGGCGGCCCAGCGGTCGACCAGGCCCGGGCGCTAATTGACCGGCTCAGCCCTACGTTGGCGATCGTGCTGGCCAACCTGGTCAGTGTCGGCCAGGTTGGGGTCACCTATCGGGACAACCTCGAAGGCCTCTTGGTGGAGTTGCCGCAAGGCGCGGCCGACATCCAGGCGGTCGGGGTGGCCAACCGAAATACGAAGCAGGACTACCTCGGTGCCTACCTGAGCTTCAACCTGAACCTCGGATGGCCGCCAGCATGCACCACCGGATTCCTGCCGGCCCAGCAGCAGCGGGCCGCCAGCTACGAAGACTATCCAGACCCCCCTAAAGGCGACTTCTACTGCCGGGTGCCGCAAGACTCGATGCTCAACGTGCGCGGCGCACGCAACTATCCGTGCGAGACCCGTCCGGGCAAGCGCGCCCCGACGGTGAAAATGTGCGAGAGCGACCAGGCCTACGTTCCGCTCAACGACGGGTGGAACTGGAAGGGTGATCCGAACGCAACATATACGGGGCAGGGTGTCCCGCAGTACAGGCCAGGCGAGGAGCCGCCGGGTCAGGCGCCACCTCGGCTGCCCCCCGGTCCACCGCCACCACCGATAGCGGCCTTTCAATACGATCCAGGCACCGGTATGTACATGGGACCCGACGGCCATGTTTACACGAAGGCCGAGTTGACCCCAGGCGCCGTAAAGGAGCAAACATGGCAGAGCATGCTGATGCCTCCCGCGAAGAATTGAACACCGACGAGGGTGCATCTGAATCGCCCGATGAGGTCGTCGCCGAGGAGACAGGTTCCGAGGCGGCGGAAGTCCAAACCGAGGACGCCGAGGATTACGACGGCGCAGTTGACGCCGATGTGGACGACGCGCCCAAAGACGTTGGCACTAAGAAGAAACCGATGTCGCCGGTCCGGCTGGCAATAGTGTTGGGTCTGGTCTTGGTGACCGCCTCGACCGCGCTGGCCGGCTGGCTGGGATTACGGGATTATCGGGCACATCAGATCCAGCAGCAGCGCGCGCTGTTGGTTCAGGTGGGGCGGCAGGGCGCGCTGAACCTCACAACGATCGACTGGCAGCACGCCGACAGCGACATACAGCGCATTCTGGATTCCGCCACAGGCAGCTTTTACGACGACTTCTCCAAGCGCTCGAAACCCTTCGTTGAAGTGGTCAAGAAGGCGCAGTCGAAGTCAGCGGGGACGGTCGTTGAGGCGGGCCTCGAGTCGCAATCGGGCGATGAGGGCCAGGTGCTCGTTGCCGTTACCGTCAAAACCTCGAATGCCGGTGCGCCCGAAGAGGAGCCGCGACATTGGCGAATGCGAATTTCAGTGAAAAAAGTCGGCGACGAGGCAAAGGTCTCCAACGTCGAGTTTGTGCAGTGAGGAAATGGCAGAAGGGCATGCGCCGACTACCGATCCTACGAACCAGAGAAGGAACCCTCCCCGTGCGGGTTGAAACAGAACGCGAGACCGGCCAGGACGCGGCCGAGGTCTTCGCGGAGAAAACCGAGCAGTTTGCGATAGAGGTTGACGACCCCGAAGACACCGGGGACGCCACCGAGCACACCAGAGACACCGAACAGATTGCAGAATCGGAGGACACCGAAGATATTGAGCCACCAGCACGTTGGCGCCGGGTTAGGTGGTCGCGAGTGTTGGCCTTTGGAGTGCTGCCGGTCTTGGCGCTAGTGATAGCGGCGGCCGCAGGTTATCTGAAGTGGCAAGACGCATGGGTCCGCGGGTCTGGAGTCGCCAGCCTCGAGTCCGTTGCGGCGGCAAAAGATTCCACCGCGGCGTTATTGTCCTACCAGCCCGACACCGTCGATAAGGATTTGGGGGCTGCCCGCGATCGGTTGTCCGGCACCTTCAAGGATTCCTACACGCAGTTGACCCACGACGTGGTGATCCCCGGCGCGAAGAAGCAGCACATCTCGGCGGTCGCCACCGTTCCCGCTGCCGCTTCGGTTTCGGCGACTCCACAGCATGCGGTCGTCCTGGTGTGCGTCGACCAGACGGTGACCGTTGGCAACGACGCACCCACCGAAACCGCGTCCACCGTCCGGGTGACTTTGGACAAGACCGGTGCCCGCTGGCTTATTTCCTCGTTCGATCCTGTCTAGATGGAATACCCTGGGCGACGCGACGTCGTCCCGCCCTGACCTCAGAGGGTGGTTTGCGTTGGGCCGAAATTTTGGCAAAGCGTATACGGTGGCTGGAAGGTGCTGGCGCATCCCTGGGCCTTGACGACGTAGGTCGTGCCAGGCTGGTAGGGATAGCGCACCTCCGCCGGATTCTGCCCGTTCATCGATGCGCACTCTCCCTGCGAACCCCCGCCGGCCACGGACAGACATACCACCGACAAGTTGGGGCTGGCGTGGATCGTGCACGGGCCAGGCCGCAAAGTGGCTGACACGATGCTCAATCCGGACACCTGCACGACTTTCGGCGGCGTGAGGATGAAGGAGCACTGTCCGGGTCCGTCGTCGCCGGATGGCGACGCACGTGAGACGCCCGCGGGATAGACAGCAATGAATGCCGTCGATAGACCGGCCCAGAGCGCTGCCAGTGACCTTAACGCCGACATGCGAAAGATGATATCCGTTATATGTTTATATGTCTTCAGGAAGCCGATAGTTCCACGAGTGGTGTGCTACGACGACACCGTCTGCCGGCCCAAACCCGCCCGGGAGATTACGCGCCTCGTCGGCGCTACAACGCGGTGATCAGGTGATCGCGCCGGCGATCTTGAGCTCAATGAGGCGGTCGTCGTCGACGCCGAGTTCGCGCAACACCCCGTCGGTGTGCTCAGCGAACTGCGGCGCCCTGGCCAGGCTTGCCGCATCATCGTCGAACTTCACCGGATTGGCTACCAGCCTTTGCGGATGACCTTCGGCATCGATGATTTCGGCTATGCGACCGTTGGCGGTCAGTGCCTCGTCATTGGCTATTTCCCAGGCATCCTGTACCGGCGCCCACTGCCCTCTGCCCTTGCGTAACAAGGCTTGGCACTGCTCGAAGGTCAAGTTGCCGATCACATCGCCGACGATGCTTTGAGCAGTTTCGCTGTGCTCGGCCATCGCCTCGATCGATGTGAACCGTGGATCTTCGGCGACATCGTGCAGACCCATCAGCCGGCAGAACTCCGGCCAATACCGCGTCGGCTGCAGCATCGACAACTGGACGAACCGTCCGTCCGACGTTCTATAGGCGCCGGTCAGCGGGTTGCCCGGGGCCTGGGTTCGGCGCTCCATCTTCGGCAGCGGGCCGCCCATCAGCATCGCCATGTTCACGTTGAACTGGGTTGCCCAAGCGCCGACCGCCAGCAGCGATACATCGAGCACCGACGGTTCCCCCGTGGCTTGCCTGCCGTAGAGTGCCGCCGCGACACCCCCAGCGATGGTGATCCCGCCGATGTTGTCTCCGTAAGCCCCGGCGGGCATGAACGGGCTGTGTGGGGCGTCAGGCGATGTGAGGCCGTCCGCGCTGCCGCCTCGGGCCCAGAAAGCCGTCGCGTCGTAGGCACCGGCATCGCGGTCAGGCCCGTCGGAGCCGAAGCCGTTGCCGATGACATAAATGATGTCGGGGTTGACGCGGCGGACGTCGTCGACGTCGATGGACAGCTTCTTGCGCGATGACGGCAGGTAGTTCGTCAGGAACACGTCGCTTCGCCGGATCAGTTCGTCGAGCAGAGGGCGAGCCTCGGAATTGTCGAGGGCCAACCCGACACTGCGCTTTCCGCGGTTGGGCGCCTCCATGATCGGCGCGAACGACGATCCGGGTACCGTCGCCGCGGCGCCCAACACCTTGACCAACCCGCGCTGGGCATCGCCGGTGACGGGATGCTCGATCTTCACCACGTCGGCGCCCCAGTCGGCGAGCACCGCGCCCGCCGATGGCACGAAGGTGAACTGTGCAACCTCCAGAACGCGAACTCCGTTGAGCGGCTTATGCATCAGGTGTCCTTCGAGTGGAAGTGGGCGCGGTGCCCACTCAATGCATGATGTCCTGAACCTTCGTCTTCTCGTAGCCTTTGAGCAGTGCCGCACTGGCGTTCTCCATATGTCGCCGCCAATGCGCTTCGGCCTCAGCGCCTTCGCGGGCGGCCACAAGGTCGGCGAGCCGCGTATACGATCGCATCAGCTTGGTGTACTGAGCCTTGGGCACAACGTTCTGGACACTCAGAAATGCTGCGGTCATGTGCTTTTCGAAGATCTCGTGCAGCATGCCGGCGATCACGGTCAGGGTCGCGTTGCCCGACAGTTCCACCAGCCGGCGGTGCAAGGTAGTGGAGGCTGCGGCTAATTTGCCTGTCTCCCACGCAGCGGGGACCTCTTCGATGAGGTCCCGTAACTCGCGGTGGGCTGTTACGGTGCCATTTTCTGCAAGCAGTCGGGCTGCATATGGTTCAATACCCATCCGTGCCGTCATCACGTCGGCGAGCGTCGTTCCTGCCAGAGCGAGCAGGAAGCCTGCCGGTCGCGCGACGATCTCGGGGCCCGGGACCCGAACCCGGGCGCCGGTGCGTGAGCCGCGCCGCACCTCCACGAGTCGGTCGGACTCCAAGACCCGCACCGCTTCTCGTAGCGATGGCCGGCTGACCTGAAAGTGATTCATGAGTTCGGCTTCGTAGGGGAGGAAGTCACCGTCTTTGAGCTGTCCCTCGACGATCATCCGCCGTAATGTATCCGCCACGATCTCGGCCGTCTTGGGCGACCGCACCGCGCCGTTCTCTGACGTGGTCATCGGCGCGAGAGGTTCCCGTTTGGGCATCGCGACCTCCTGAATCTCGACGTGTACTACTCAGTACACCATGTAGGACGCTGATCTGGGACATTCGTGGCTTTCGTCAGTGCAGCCGCGACAGAACGCGTGTCGCGGCTGCACCATAGCCAGCGCGTCGTCGGGGTCCGACCAAGAAGCTTGGCGGTGATGCAAACGCCATGTCGGGCAGTCGTTTGCGAGCCGCGAGCATCTCGCGAGCTTGTGTCTCGCTGCCGCAGATCGCGATCGACCACAGCATATCGTCGCTAACGTGGTCGGCGATCGTTTCTGGATGGCCGCTACGGAAGGCCGAACGAATCCTGGCGACCTCGTCCCCCCAGCCGTGCAGTTCGACGAGTGAGTCGTAGGTCTTCACAGTGAGGTAGAAGCCGATCTGAAGCCGCGCGTCCCGGACAGCCCGGGCCGGGTTATCGTTGTCGATCGCGGTGATCAGCCAGCCCCATCGTCGTAGCTCCGCGGGATCGCGTCCGGTTGATTCGGCGCCGCGGGCCAGTTCGGGCTCTACGAGTTCGGTCCACCACCGATCGGTGAACAGTCCGTGTCCGAGCACGCCATCGGCGGTGCGACCTACCGTCCGCACCATGATCTTGTTGAAGGCTCCGATCAGGATGGGCACGTCCAAGCGGCCGAGCACCGGTGCACGGATGTCGGCGTCGACCGTGTAGAACCGGCCCTCGTAGCGGATGTGTTCGCCGTTCTCGGCGTGGAGGAACGCCCTGATCACCTCGATCAGTTCGGCCATCCGGGGTGCGGGGTGGGCGGCGTCGACACCGAACCAGTCCTTGTTCATCCGTGAGGTTCCGGACCCAAGTCCCAGAAAGACCCTGCCCGGGGCGAGCGTGGCGAGGTGTCGGACCGCAGCGGCGTGCACGAACGGGGACCGGGCGAACGCATAGGCGATCCCAGGGCCGACCTTCGCCTGCGAGGTACCGAGGGCCATCTCAGTCGCGGTGATGTAGGCGTTCAGATCGGCGAACTCGCCGGCGCAAAATGCCTGCGCCCCGGAGATTTCGGCCTGCGCCGCTAGCGCGGCCCCTGGCCATGGCAGACCCCAGTCCATGTGTCCTCGCATTCGTCGCCAAACATCACTTACCTAGTAATACATGTGATTGTACGTCCCGATCGGCAGCCATAGTCGATTGCCCGGTGGCCGATTTTTTCGACAATTGTGTCAAAAATGAGTAGCCTCGAGGTATTGCTGTGCCAGGTGTCGTACGTGGAGGGACGTTCCGATAATGCAAAGCTTGCCGAGCATGCTGCCCACCGGTTGGTTTCAGGTCGCCTGGAGTGGCGACATCGCCGTCGCCGAGGTGGTCCCGCTGCACTACTTCGGCCGGGATCTGGTCGCCTTTCGGCAGCTGGACGGGGTGGTGAAGGTGCTGGACGCGCACTGCCAGCACCTTGGCGCGAGTTTGGCCCATGGTGGCTGCGTGGTCGAAGAAGGCATCCAGTGCCCATTTCACGGCTGGGTGTGGAACGGAGCGGGCCGCAACGTCCGCATTCCGTACCAGGATCGGCCCAACAAGGCCCGACGAGTACGTTCCTATCCAGTCGCGGAGCTCAATGATTCGATTTTGATCTGGCATGACAGCGCCGGCAGGGAGCCACTATGGGAAGCACCAGATGCTTTCACGGTGCTTGGCGATCACGTCCGATCGCAGCGGTTCCACCCGCTGGGCAGCGATTGCCGGACGCGGCACGAGCGAGTGAAGGTGCATCCCCAGGTAATCGCCGAGAACGCCGTCGACCCGCACCACTTCCAGTTCGTACACAGCACCGCGATCAGCCCCGTGGTGCTGCGTGAGAGGACTGACAGCTCTACCTGGTCGGCCAAGGTCGGCTTTGGCCGGAGGTGGAGCGACGGCTTGGACCGCGACGGCGACACGATGAACACGATCGAGATCTATTGGTCAGGCGTTGGTCTCAGCTACAACGGCGAACACGTCCGCGACGGAATCCGGGTCATCTCGATTTGCGCGACACCGGTGGACGACACCAGATCCGACATCTTCGCCGGCTACTGGATCAGCGAGGAAGAATCGGAAGGCCCGGGTGATTTCGAGGCGCGGCTGGCCGCTGCGAAACTCGCCCTGCCCGACGACATCCGGATCTGGGAGCACCAGAAGTATCTCGAACGGCCGGGCCTGGCAACCTCGGAGGGGGCGGGCTTTCGCGCACTGCGCCGGTGGGCGAGCGGGTTCTATCCAGAACCGCAGGCCGCAGCGGAACCGGTCACGCATGGCGCCTGAGGGCTCGGCCCGGCGGGCAACACGGAAATCCGACCGCACCCGAGAGTCAATTCTCGACGCCGCGCGGACGGCATTCGCGCGCAAGGGTTTCTCGGGCGTCACCATCAGGGACATCACTGACCTCGCTGCTGTCACCCGGGCGAACTTCTACTACTACTTCTCCGACAAGACCGAGCTCTTCATCGAACTCGGCACCGATACCTACCGCCAAGCACTTGCGATCGTCGACGGTTTCATGGAGCAGGGGAGCCCGCCGAGCAGGGAGGACATCGATACCTGGGTTGCCAGGTACTTCAGCTACCTCGACCGCAACGGCGCGTTCGTCATCCGGTCCACAGCGGACATGCCTCCCGATCGGAAATTCCGCGCAGCGGTGGCACGCTCGCATCGGCGGACTGCCGCCGCACTTGGTGAGGGTATCGCAAAGTTGGCGCCGACCCCGCCTGACGTGGATCCGGTGGCAACCGGGCTGGTGGTGATGGCGATGCTCGAGCGCTCGTGGCTGATGGTCCAGCACAACGAGATTCCATCGACGACGCGCCAAGCGGTGCTGGTCGCGGCCGGCGAAATGCTATGGCGAACGGTCAATGGTCAGACTTGACCGGGGTCCATTCGCCGATCAGCTGATCGACCGTGGTCAGCCGGCCCAGCACGGCAATGGTGTTGTCCAGCACTTGTTGTGCATAGTCTTGAGGAGTGCCGCCGACGGCGTCGCGCGGCACGATGAGGTCGAAGCCGGCCTGTGTGACATGCCCGGCGGTGTGGGTGATCGCCAGGTTGAGCGAAACGCCGACGAGGACGATGGTACTCACGCCCAAGCCCTTGAGTACCGGCAGTAATTCGGAATCGAGCGTGGGGAATAGCCCGTGATGGCGTGGTAGCACCAGGTCGGTGGGCGCAAGTAGCTCGGGAAGCACTGTGGTGGCAGCGCTTCCGGGAGCCCACTGTGCGGTTGCCGGGCCCAGTGCGCGCCAGATGCGCGCCGTCCCGGTGGGCCGGCCGCCGAGGCTGCCCTCGTAGGTCGCATGCACCACCCGCGCGCCGAACTGGCGGGCTGAATCGAGAAGTCGGCGCACGCTGGATACGAGTTCGGAGCTGTCGGCGGCCAGGGCGGGCAGGACGGACTCGGGACCCAGTACACCGTTCTGGCATTCCACGCAGATAACGGCCGTAGTCTCGGGGTCCCATGGTGTCGCAGCCATCTCTCAACCTTAGTCGATTTTTGACACTCGTGATGAAATAGTCGGTAGATTCCTTACAAGCTACGGAGATTCGGCTCTTGTGGTCACTCCGGACGATGAGATGAGTCAAGCCGGCATAGGTGTGGTGCAGAGGGTCGATCCGGCCGACATCAACGAGAAGCTGTTGGGCTGGCTACGAAACCGGTTGGCGCACTACAAGTGTCCGCGGTCGCTCTCGTTCGAAGCGCAGCTGTCCCGGACGGACACTGGCAAGCCGTACAAACAGGAACTCGTCAAGAAATGCTCGCGCGGCAACTAGCTCAGCCCAGCTTCAGCGGCACGCGTTCCAGCGAGAAGGTCTGCGCGGGGAACACGATGTGCGGTTCGTAGCCGTCCTCCACCGAGAACTCGGGGATGCGCTTGAGCCATTCGTCGAGGACGAGCGTGAGCTCCATGCGTGCCAGGTGAGAGCCGAGGCAGCGGTGCGGCCCTCCGCCAAAGCCCCAGTGCCGGTGGACCTTTCCGTCCATCACCACGTCGTCGGTCGAGGTCTCGTCGCTGTCGTCACGATTGATCGCGGCGATGCACAGCCGCACCTGGGTATCGGCGGGAAGGGTGATGTCGCCGATGGTGACCTCCGCGGTGGTGACCCGGGGCAACATCGGCGCGGGGGGCTCCAACCTGACGATCTCCTCGACGAACACGCTCATCTGGTTGGGATCCTCGCGCAGCGTGGTGCGCAGCTTAGGGTTACGGGCCAGTTCCAACAGCGCCGTGCTCATCGCCGCCGTGACGGTGTCCAGCCCGGCGAGCACGAACAGGAAACTCAGCCCCATCATCTCGGCATCGTCGAGGGCGTCTTCACCGGTGAGCACTTGGGACAGGATGTCCGGTCCGGGGTTGGCCCTTCGTTCGTTGATCGCCTCGGAGACGTAGGCGAGCAATTCCATTGCGGGCGTGAGGTCAGCGCCTTCGAGCGTCGGTGACTCTGCAAGCGCGATGACTGAGTCCTTCCATGCGATGAGCCGGTCGCGATCTTCCAGAGGCAGCCCGAACAAGGTCAGGAACACCTGTGACGGGTAGGGGATTGCCAGGTCGGCTACGACTTCGCACTCGCCCTTCTTGGCGATGTCGTCGACGATGTCGATCGCCTGTCTCTGGAGGGAGGGCAGCATTGCCTTTAAAGTGTGCGGGCTGAAGAAGGGCTGCAGGATCTTGCGGAATCGGGTGTGCTCGGGCGGGTCGAAGGAGATGGGTACCAACGGCAACGGGGCGCCGAGCACGTCGAAGGCTTTCTTTGACGAGAACAACTCCGGATTGCGCAGCGCGGCAAGCACGTCCTCGCGGTGCGCTAAGTAGTACCAGCCGTCGATGAACACCACCCGCCCGGCGTCGCGCACGGTCTTCCATCCCACCCCGCGGTCCGCTGCCATCGGCAGCCCTGCGAACGAGAGTTCCGGTACGGCATGGGGTTTCACGTGTTCTCCTCCCGTCAGAACGCCGAGCGATGCAAGCCGCCGTCGACTTCGATCCAACTGCCGGTGACGTACCCAGCAGGGGCTGAGCACAAGTAGGCAATGAGCGAGGCGATCTCCCGAGGCTTCCCCATCCGTGCCGCCGGTACGCGGGCCTGGGTGAGCATGAAGTCGCGGCGCTCCTGCTCGGTGCTCGCGCCGAGGTGTTGATCCAAATAGGCCAGCGCGTTCTCGGTCTCGATCCAGCCGGGTGCGACGGTGTTGACGGTGATCCCGTATCGGGCGTACTCGTCGGAGACGGTCTTGAGCAGTCCGACCGTCGACGGACGGCTGGTATTGGCCACCGCGTGATGGATGTTGCCCGCGGGTTCCTTCGCTGTGCCTGATCCGATGTGGACGAAGCGGCCCCAACCCGCTTCCTTCATCGCGGGCAGCACCGCATGCAGGAGTAGGATCTGGCTCGTGGTGTGCATGTCGAAGGACTCGCGGTAGATGTTCACGTCGGTGATGTCCGCGAAGTCGCCGGGTTTCTGGTACTTGGCTTGACCGATGACGATGAGCGGCGGCCCCTGCTCGGTGGTCACTTCTCGCACCGCGTTCTGAAGCTGCTCGGCGTTGCTGACGTCGGCGGTGACGCCGATCGCGGTGCCGCCCTCGCTACGAATCGATTCGACGGCGGCGTCGACGTCGGACTTGGTGCGGGCCAGTACCGCAACCCGCGCACCCTCTGCGGCAAGCAGTTTCGCGGCTTCGAAGCCGATTCCCTTACTGCCGCCGACGATCAGCGCCGATCGGCGGTCGATTCCGTAGTCCATCGCAGAATCCCCGTCAGCGCCTTACGTCCATGCCGGCGTCCACCTTCAGCATGCTTCCAGTGAACGAACGGCCCGCGTCGCTGAGCAGGAAGAGGATCGCGTTGCTCACGTCGCGTGGCTCGATCAGCGGCAGGTCCGGCAGCGCGGTCTGGACCGCGTTGACCATGCGAGGGTTGTCCTCGATCACTTTGAACAGCGCCGGGTTGTCGGTGATCATCGGGGTCGCACAATTCGTCGGCGCCACCGCATTGACGCGAATGCGGTCGGGGGCCAGCATGGCCGCGTACGCGCGGACCAGACCGACGACGGCGACCTTGGACATCAGGTAGGCGTCGCTCCCGCCGCGGCCGTCGGTCAGGTCCAGTAGGGCGATCATTGAACTCGTCGCGATCAGGTTGCCACCCTCGCCACGTTCCTTCATGTGCGGGATCGCCACCTGGAAGGCGTTCCACACCCCGATGAGCATGATGTCGAGCCCTAGCCGCAGCGCCTCTGATGCGTCGCGCTCGTCGGCGTTGGTGAGCACCACCCCGGCATTGGCGAGCACCGTGTCGACGTGGCCGAATTCGTTGACGCCCGCGTCGAACGCATCCTGCAACGCAGCGAAGTCTCGGACGTCGGCCTTGCGGGTGATCATCTTTCTGCCGGTTTTCTCCACGAGGCGGGCCGTCTCCTCGAGATCGTCTTCGGTGCCCAGGGCGTAGGGCACGATGTCGAGGTTCTCGCAGATGTCGACACCGATGATGTCGGCACCTTGCTCGGCGCACATCACCGCGTGCGAACGGCCTTGCCCGCGAGCGGCTCCGGTGATGAAGACGACCCTGCCGTCCAGTGAACCCATTCGTATGCCTCCAATAGCTCGCAATCGGCCGCGCTCAGCGCGTTGGTGGGGCGCGACGCAGTGACGTACGCCACGTCGAGGATGCTACGCCGACGGCTTGGAATCATACAACTATTTGGCTAATTTGGTGGACGACAGCACACTCAGAGCTTTGGAAGGGATCCCACATGCCCGACAGCCCCCATGGCGGTCCGCGCCCACCCGACGGTGACTGGTTGGGCAGCCCCTACCTGAGGTTTGAGCGTGAAGGCGCATTTGCGATCTGCACCTTGGACCGCCCCGAGGCCCGGAATGCGATGACGCCTGCGATGTACTTCGGGATCCGGTACGCGGTCAGTCGCGTCAATGCCGACCCCGACCTCGCCGGCCTGCTCATCACCGGCACCGGCGACGTCTTCGCACCGGGAGGTGACCTGGGTCAGAAAGCAGCAGACAACTGGATGGACTTCGCGTCCACCCTGGGAACCGACGTCACTCCGTTCGACACGCTGCGGCAGTCGGCCAAGCCGGTCGTGTCCGCGGTCAACGGCCTCTGTCAGGGCGGTGGCCTGCAGATCGCGATGTGCAGCGACCTCGCCGTGGTGAGCGATCGGGCTGTATTCCGGGTGCCGGAATTGTTCCGTGGCATCGCCGACACGTACTACAGCCAGGTGCTGGCCCGGCTCATTGGACCGGTCCGGACCAAGGACCTGATGTTCACCGGACGGACGCTGAACGCCGACGAGGCGCTCGACTGGGGAATGGTGAGCAGGGTTGTTCCGCACGACGACCTGTTGAGCGTCGCCAAGGAGCTGCTCGCGCAGTGCTGCCGGACCGCTCCGGGAGCGCGGGGGTTGGTCAAGGCGAGCCTGGACAACTACCTCGGGCTCTACGACCGGATCGGCATGACGACCAGTCTCTTCGGACCTGAAGCGGCCGAAGGCTTCCGGGCGTTCAAGCAGAAGAACTCGCCCGACTGGGTGCACCCGAAGCTTCGGGTAGAGGGGCGGTTGTAGCGCGCCGCTACAGGCCGGTGCGAGCCGGCCCGTAGCGGCGCGCCGTCACTTCGGAGTGAAGCGCTGCGCGCCGTCGAGGCGCATCACCTCGCCGTTGACGTAGCCATTGGACAGCAGAAACGTCGCGGCGTCGGCGTATTCGGCTGGAGTGCCTAGTCGCTTCGGGAACGGGATGTTGGCAGCGAACTTCGCGATAGCCTCCTCGCCGACCGACTCCATGATCGGCGTCTTCATCGTTCCAGGGGCGATGGTGTTGACCCGGATGCCCACCGAACTGAGGTCGCGAGCGGCAGCGATGGTCAACCCGATGACACCGGCTTTCGCTGCGGCATAAGCGGTCTGGCCGATCTGACCCTCATAGCCCGCGACCGAGGCTGTCATGACGATGGCACCCCGTTCGCCGTCCTCGCGGGGTTCGGCGGCGGCTACCGAAGCCGCTACCAGCCGTGTCAGGTTGTAGGTGCCGGTGAGATACAGGTTGATGGTCTTGGTGAAACCGGCCATGTCGGCCGGGCTGCCGTCGCGCTGCACGATCCGCTGGGCCACCCCGAAGCCGCCGTGTGCAACGACCGCGTAGCGCAGCTGACCGAGCTGGTTGGCCTGCTCGATGGCACCCTGCACGCTGTCGTCGCTCGTTACGTCGGTGCTGACGAACAGTGCCCGGCTACCCAGCTCGTCGGCCAGCGCCTTGCCCTTGTCGGCGGCGAGATCGGCGATCACCACGCCAAGTCCTTCGGCATGGAGCCGACGCACCGTCGCCTCGCCCAGGCCACCTGCTCCTCCGCTGACAATCGCCGAGGCGCCCTCAAATTGCTGCACTGTCACTAGTTCTCCCTTATCTACTGTTGTTTTCCAATTGAGTCAGATCGCCCGTCACCAAACTCCACGGATCCTCGGCGGCCAGGACAAGCCGGCCGAGTCGCCGCGCGAAATGCGTGGTGCTGCCGTAATCGCTGGTCCAGCTCTGAGCGCGCAAGGTGAACAGCCATAGCGGGTGTTCACTGGTGACGCCGATCGCGCCGTGCAGCTGGTGGGCAACGCTGGTGACCGGCCCGACGGCCCGGCCGACCGCCACCTTGGCGACGGTGACGGCGTAGTCGGTGTGAGGCGACGCGAAGCCGTGCTCGGCAGCGGCGGCAACGGCCAATTCCGCAGCGGCACGGGCTCTTTCGATCTCTCCGGCCATGCCGGCCAGTGACTGCTGCACGGACTGGAAAGCGCTGAGCGGACGACCGAACTGGATGCGCTGGCGGGTGTGCTCTACCGACAGCGCTGCGGCGGCATCCAACACTCCGATGGTCTGCACACAGCGTGACCACGCGCCGCGCCGAGCCAGCTCGGCGCCCACCGTCGGGTCTACGGCGTGCAACTGGTCGGCCGACACGTCGAAGGCAATCGAGTCGCGCGGTTCGCCTGCCAGGTTGTGACCTTCTCGCAGCTCACCGGGCGTCACGTCGATCACGCCGACCTGAAGTCCAGCGGGCGCGCTGACGGCCAGCACCACGGCGGTGCACGCTCGTGCCCATGGCACCGCGTGCGCGGTGCCGGTGACCCGGCCGTGGTCGGTTTCGGCATCGGCGATCGCGACACTCAGCGGGCCGGCGGGCAGCTCGATGCCGGCCTGCTGTCCGAGCCACCCGGCAAGCGCGTCGGTTTCGGCCAACGGCACCGCGCCGGCGTGGCGGGCCACGCCGTAGAGCGCAACCGCCAACTCGCGCGGGCCGGCTCCCATGTCCGGCGTGCTCGTCAGCCTGGCCAGCCCGGTGTCCTCGAGGTTGCGCCAGAGCACGGCGTCGAACTGGTCTGGGACGCCGCGGTGGCCCAGCCCCGCATCATAAGCGCGCTGCCCAATGTCGTCGACGAGTTGACGCAGCTCCGCATCGTCGTCCCGGGCGTCGGTCGCGGCGAACACCCCGCCGGCCAGAGCGCTCACCGCAGCCCCATTCCGCGGGCGACCACGCCGCGCAGCACCTCGTTGGTGCCGCCGCGCAAGGTAAACATGGGCTTGTGCAGCCACGCGGTGTTCAGCATCGTCTGCAGTTCGGAATTCGGTGGCGTCGCCTCGAGTAGATCGGCGATCAACCCCACTGATTCGGCTTCGAAACGCGTGCCGAGGTCCTTCACCAGCGCCGCCTGATTGGCGGCATCGCCGCCCTCGGTGAGCGTGCGGGCCACTGACAACGACAGCTGCCGCAGCGAGATCAACCGCGCCATCAGGTCACCGATGTCGGCGGCGGTGCGGTCGGCGGGCAGCGAGACTCGGCCGAGTGCACGGATGGCAGCGAACAGCAGGGGGCCGGTGGACAGGATCCGTTCGGGTCCGCTGCGTTCGAACGACAATTCGGAGGTGACCTGGTGCCAACCGTTGCCGACGTCACCGAGCACGTCGGCATCGGGAACGAAGACCCCGTCGAACAGAACCTCGTTGAAGTGGTGTGCCCCCGACATCAAGATGATGGGTTCGACGCGGACGCCCTCGGCATCGCACGGCACCAAGAACTGGCTGAAGCCGGCGTGCCGCTGCTGCGGGTCCGGCGGGCTGGTGCGGGCCAGCACGACGACCTGATGCGCGTGGTGGGCCCCGCTGGTCCACACCTTGCTACCGGAGAGCAGCCAGCCGCCGTCGCTGCGGACGGCCTTGGTTTGCACGGCGGCAAGGTCGGATCCGGCGCCGTGCTCACTCATGCCGATCGATGAATAAAGCTTGCCCGCAACGATTTTGGGCAATAGACGTTCGCGCTGCTCCTCGGTGCCGTAGGTCAACAGGCCCGGCGCGACCTGGCGATCGGCGGTCCAGTGCGCCGCCACAGGCGCACCCGCCGCGATCAGCTCCTCGGTCACCACGTAGCGGTGCAGATGCCCCAGCCCGTGGCCGCCGTACCGCTTCGGGATCGTCAGGCCGGTGAATCCGGCGGCGCCCAGCCGGGCGGAGAACTCCTCGTCCCAACCGCCCAACCACGAGTCGACGCCGGGCTGCCACCCGAATTCAGCGCGGTCGGACTGTAAGAAGTCCCGCACGGCGAGCCGCAGCTTGACCAACTCGGACTCACGGGCGCTCAAGGCGTCAAACGAATTCACCACAGCCGCTTCCTAAACCGTGGGCACCGGGGCCGACAGGAGATAGAAGTTGGGCGTCAGGTCCTCCTCGCTCGGGGCCAATAGGTAGCCCGACAGGTCCTCGCGGCCTTCTTCCCGCAGGATCTGCTCGTCGGTGTAGAAATGGCCGCTGCACGCCGCGGCGGGTCGGGTGACGAGCGCGTGCACCGCCTCGGCCATGATCTGTGGGCTACGGGCCTGCGCGCGTACCGCTGCCTCTCCCATTGCGACCATCATTCCGGTGCTGGCGATCGTGGTGGCCGGCCACAGCGAGTTCACCGCGATCGGCACCGAGGCGAACTCTTCGGCCCAGCCCAGGGTGAGCAGGCTTTCGGCGTACTTGCCCACGGTGTGCCCCACATGGGCGCCTACCCATCTGGGGTCCATGTTCAGCGGGGGAGAGACGTTGACGACGTGCGCGTTGCCCGACCGGCGCAGGTGCGGAAGTGCGGCCTGCACCACCGCGAACGGCCCTTCCACATTGATTTCCAGCAGCCGGCGCAGGTTCTTAGGCGGCAACTGCGCGGTCGGCCGGAGATCCAGGGCCCCGGCGTTGTTGACGACGACGTCGATGCCGCCGAACTTCTCGGCCACCGAAGCGATCGCCGACGCCACCGCGCCCGCGTCCCGGACGTCGCAGGTCAGCGGGAGCGCCCGGCCGCCCGCACGTTGCACGGCGTCCGCGGTCTCGGCAAGGGTGCCCGCGATCTTGGGATTCGGCGCCTCAGTCTTGGCCAGTAATGCCACGGCCGCACCGTCTTCGGCGATCCGCTCGGCGATGGCGGCGCCGATGCCGCGGCTGGCGCCGGTTATCACCACGACGCGATCCTCCAGAGTGCGAGGATGGGGATTGCCCACGGTTCGTTGACCCTTCCGTCGGTCGCTAGAGTGTGCGGTCGAATGCTATAACTATATAGATCATTAGTCGCGCGATGTAACGCGCAGTCATCCACAAAAGCGGGGATCTATGACTCGGGTCATTTCGGTCGGCACCTATCTGCCGCCATGGGCTGTGCGCGACCGGCGGGTCAAGGGTCCCGACGAGGACGCGCTGACGATGGCCGTCGCCGCCGGCCGCGCGGCCGATCCCGACGCCACGGCGCAACGGGTGGTGCTGGTGTCACGCGATTTTCCGCTGTTGGAAGGCGGCAACGGCGCGGTGCTATTGGCGGCGTTGTCGCTGCCGGCCGACACCGCCGTGACGGAGGTGCTGGGCGGCGCGCCCGCGGTGTTGGACCAAATCGTCAGCGCCGGCGAAAGGACCCTGGTGATCGCCGCCGACGACAACGATCTCGCAACCGGGGCGGGCGCGGTGCTCACCGGCGATGACGGCGCCATCGTGACCCCGCTGGCACGCCAGACGCGCAGCCTGCCGTTAAGCGCCCGTGGTGCCGACGGCGCCCGCCACGCCTACGTCGACCCCCGGCTGCAACGCGAGGTCGGCGTGCGCTCCACCCTGACCCGATTGGGCCTGACCGGAACTCCGACGGTGGCCGCGGCGGCAGGCGTGCCCCTGGCGCATGTCGCGGGCGACTTGGATACGACGCACGCCGTGGCGGACTCCGCTGTCTCCAGCGCGGCGATCATCCTGCTGTTGGCCGATGCGATCGAGGCGGGCATCGAGGGCCTGTTGCTCGCGGTCGAGCAGTCCAGCATCAGCGCAGCGCACCTGGCGTCCGCGGGGACCGAGACCCGGATCGCCCGCGATGAGTTTCCGGCCCAGGAATTACCGAAGGCCCGCGTCGCCGACGGTGTCGGCATCCCGATTTCGATGCCCGCATATGCGCGCGCTTTCGAGCCGAAGATCCGCTGGGAGGCAGCGGTTTTCGAGGAAAGCCCGGGCATCGACACCGCGCCGCAGTTCCCGCCGCGGCTGCGAGTCGACAATGCCGGACGGTTGGCCACCGAATACCGGCTCGAGCCGCTGCCACGCACCGGCACCGTCTATACCCACACCACAGTGCGGATCCCGGTGCCCGACCTACCCAGCCCTTACTCACTGGCCGTCGTTCAGCTCGACGACAGCCCGGTGCGGGTGCTGCTCAAGGTCACCGGGGTACCCGCCGGCGAGGCGGCGATAGGACAGCCGGGCTCAGTCGTGTTGCGCAGGATCGCTATTCGCGCCGGCATCCCCGACTACGGCTATGCATTCTGGCCGGGGCGGACGCTGGAAGGAGCCGTTGCATGAGAAACGTTGCCATCGTCGGCGCGGGGATGACGCCCTTTGCCGAACACTTCGCCCTTGGCGTCAAGGACCTGATCCCGATGGCCTACGCCGAAGCGGCCGCCAAGGTAGACAAGGGCATTGAGAAATCCGACATCGAAGCCGCGTGGTTCGGTGAGCTTTCGACGACCGACGGGTTCCCATCCGGCATTTTGGCCGACACCCTTGACCTCACCGAGATTCCCGTGACGCGAGTCGAAAATGCTTGCGCCACGGGTAATGACGCGATTCGGAACGGAACGCTGGCCATCGCCTCGGGCCTCTACGACGTGGTGCTGGTGGTCGGGGCCGACAAGGTCCGCGAAACGTCATCGAACACCACGTTCTGGGACTGGGCGGCGATGACCCGTGACAACGCCTGGGACTACCCCTTGGGACTGGTTGCGCCGGCCAACTTCGCGCTCCACGTGATGCGATACCTGCACGAATCGCCGGCGACGAAGGAACACATGGCGATGGTGGCGGTGAAGAACCATTTCCACGCGGTGAAGAACCCGAAAGCTCAACTGCGCTACGAGATCACCGTCGAGCAGGCGCTGGCCGCGCCGATCGTGGTCGAACCGTTCGGACTCTACGATTGCACCCCGCAGAGCGATGGCGCGGCCGCGGTGATCTTGGCCGCCGAGGAGGTCGTCGACCGTTACACGGACCGTCCGGTCTGGGTTCGCGGCGTCGGGCTGGGCATGGACCGGGTGATGCACCAGCACAAGGGCGACATGACGACCTTCCCGCCGACGGTGCGCGCCGCCAAGGCCGCGATGAAGATGGCCGGCGTGACGCCGCGCGACATCGACGTCGCTGAGGTCCACGACTGCTTCACCGGCGTCGAGTTGATCAGCTACGAGGATCTGGGGTTCGCCCATCGTTACGAGGCCTACAAGCTGGTCGAGGGCCGTGAACATTACGTTGGCGGATCGATTCCGATCAACCCGAGCGGCGGGTTGAAGGCGAAGGGGCACCCGCCGGGTGCCACGGGGGTGGCACAGTGCTACGAACTGTTCAATCAGCTTCGCGGTGAAGCAGAGAATCAGGTCGACGGTGCGCGAGTCGGGTTGGCCCACAATATCGGTGGGCCGACCGCGGTCTCCGCGGTCACCGTCCTTTCCAACGAGAAGAACTGACGGGACCATCACATGACCACTTCCGAGATCGCTACTCTGCCTGGCTACGAAGAATTTGCGCCGTGGCTACTGGTGGAGAAGCGCGGCAACGTCCACGTCGTGAGCATCAACCGGCCGGAGGCGTTCAACGCCGTCAACGAGCAGGTCCACCATGCGTTCGCCACGATCTGGCGGGTACTGACTGCCGACGACGACGTGCGGGCGGTGGTGACGACAGGTATCGGCAAGGCGTTCTCAGCCGGCGGCGACATGGTGATGTTCGGACGTCTGATCGACGACGCGGTGGCCCGCCAGTTCCAGATCGCCGAGGCCCGCACGGTGTTCCTGGAGGTGATCAACTTCCCCAAGCCGCTGGTGTCGGCGGTCAACGGCCCGGCTGTCGGTCTGGGTTGTTCGATCGCGTTGCTGAGTGACTTCCTCGTGATGGGGGAGAGCAGCTATCTGGCCGACCCGCACGTCGCGGTCGGGTTGGTGGCCGGCGACGGTGGCGCGGCAATGCTGCCGCTGCTGATCGGTCTGATGAAGGCCAAAGAGTATGTGTTGCTGGGGGATCGGATCACTCCGGCAATTGCGGACAAGCTGAACCTCGTCACCAAAGTGGCCACCGATGACACCGTGTTGGACGAGGCGCTCGTGATAGGGGAGCGGTTGGCCGGTCTGCCGCCCCAGGCACTGCGTGCCAGCAAGGTTGCGATGAACATGCACCTGTCGCGAGCCGCGCTCGGTGTGCTGGAGTACGCGCTGGCCGAGGAGTACACGTCGTTCTCCACCCCGGAGTTCAAGGAGCGGGTGGCTGCGTTCCGGGCACGCTCGAAGAAGTAGGGGCTCGTCGGACCCTGCGGCGCAATGCCGTTCGAGCGGTGACCGCGTCAGACGTCGGATCGGTTACGTGCGACGGGTGCGCGAACGCGAGGTCTTGGCGGCGCGTCGGCCACCGATCGCGTCGAGGCGAGCGAGGATGTCGAAGGCCTCCCCGAAGGATCGCACGAGGTCGTCGGCCCGGCCGGAGGACCACTGGTCCAATGCCGCGATCAGCGCGTTGCGCACAGCCCCTGCGACGATGATCGGACGCAGGTCCGTTGCCGGGTCGACGCCGAGCCGCTGGGCGTTGGTCCGCACGAATCGCTCGGTGAGCTCGGCGTCGCCGTTGATCGTGTCGACGAGGGCCGGGCTGTCGCGGACGAGCACCTTGAGCTGCTCGATCAGGGCGAGATCGACCTCGTCACCACCGAGGACACCGATGGTGGCCGCTCGCCACGAGGTCAGGAGGTCCTCGTTTGCGGGGCGCTGGTCCACCGCATCGCACAGGGCGACGAGGCTGCGGCGCGGGACGGCGAGAAGCACGTCGCGCTTCGCGGCGAAGTACCGGAAGAACGTTCGCGCCGATATGCCGCATGCTCGGGCGATGTCGTCGGTCGTGACGTTGTCGTAGCCCTGTTCAGCGAACAGGGCGAGCGCGATCTGCTCGATCTCACCCGTGACGAGGCGGCGGCGACGATCCCAGACCCCTTCCCCGACGAGCGCGGCCGAAGCGGTGGATTTAGTCATCACGACATGACTCTAGACAAATTATGGCAGAGAGTGCAAAAGTTGACAGACACCCGCAACCTTGCTTCCAGTCGGAAACAACGTTGCGGCAGAACGACCGTAAGGGAGGCATCGATGACCGAGACCGGTCAGCGTTCGAAGATCGGAAACGGCACGATCAACGTTGCGGGGTACGTGTCGACGGACGGATTCTTCGGTACGCCGTACGTGGACGTCGACGAAGAGCGATCGGAACCGATCGCGCACCGCTACGTCCACGGCGGGTTCGCGGACACCGCCACTCGCTGGGCGTTCTGGTTCCCGACCGACGGGCAGTACCGCGGACGGATCCTCCAGCCGCTCGAGGGCGCTCACGGCGGCCACGAGAACGCCTTCGGCAACGACCTCATGGCCGGTTTCATTGGCGGGCTTCGGATGTGCGCCCGCCTCGGCGGTTGCATGGTGGAGTCCAACCAGGGACACGTCGGTGACAACCTCGACCCGCGAGGGGGCGACGACCCGACGCTGTACGGGCACCGTGCCAGCGCTGAGACGGCCCGACTGGCCAAGTTCGTCGCCGCGCAGGTCTACGGCGAGGCGCCCCATCACGCCTACGTCTGGGGAGGATCGGGCGGAGGGCGGCGGTCGCCGCTGTGCCTCGAGAACGCGCCCGACGCATGGGACGGCGCTCTGCCGTTCGCCGGCGGCGGGCCGATCGTGGAGCACGGCAGCACGGAGAAGATCGAGGGCGCCCAGGTGATGTCTTTCGCCACGATGTTCAACTGCCAGCGCCTACTCGGTGAGAAGACGGACGAGATCGCCGCCGCCATGGCGCCCGGCGGGCATGGCGACCCCTTCCTCGGGTTGAGCACTCACCAGCGCGAGGAGCTGGCCAGCCTGTACCGCCAGGGCTTCCCGCGCGGCGACGAGTACATGATCGGCAAGCCCCTGGGCCAGATGTGGCTGTGGACCTCGATGGCCACATCGCTGCTCGAGCAGGACCCGAGCTACTTCGAGGATTTCTGGACTAAGCCCGGCTACGTCGGCTTCGACCAGCCGGGCCTCGTCGAGTCCGACATACTGAGCACACGGGCCACCGTGACCAAGGTGCTAACGGGCACCAACATTCTGGAGGATCCGCGCTTCCTCGAACCCCGACACCAGAACTTCCGAATGGTGGTCATGGTGTTCGCGAGCCTCGGAGACCCCTCGCTGCCCATGGTGGTCGAGCTCGAGGGCCTCGGGCAGACGGGCTATCGGCTCGGCGCGAGCGTCACCGTGCTCACCGGCGCGGCGGCCGGGCGGCGGCTCTACTGCGGAGCCCACGCCGACGACGTTCTTTATTGCGACGGCGTGGGCGATGTCAACCTGCTCCGGTTCACCGATGTGCGGCCCGGCGACGAGGTACAGGTCGACAACCGTGACTTCCTGGCCTTCCACTACTTCGCTCGGCACCACCTGATGAGCGATCCACAATTCGACTCCCTGCGCGTGGACGATCGGCCCGTGTACCCGCAGCACCCCGTGCCGCGCCAGTCGGCCCTCATGGGTGTCGGCTACTCCGGGCTCTACCGCGGCAAGCTCATCTGGGTCCACCACACCAAAGACTCGTCGCTATGGCCCTCGCAGGGGATCGTCTACCGCCAGGCCGTGCTACGGGCGCAGGGGGAGGAAGGCGCCAAGGAGCGGTTCCGGCTCCGCTGGATCGAGAACGCCGAGCACGGCCCCTCGATGATGGTGCCCTCGCTGCCCAACCGGGCCAGCAACACCTGGCTTATCGACTACATGCCGTACATTGAGCAGTCGGTGGCCGACCTGATCGCGTGGGTGGAAGACGGCATCGAGCCCGTCGATACCGCCTTCGACTACGTCGAGAACAAGGTGATCCTGTCCCCGGACGCTGCGCAGCGACGGGGCATCCAAGCGGTCATCGCGGTCACCGTCAACGGCGGTGACCGGGCGGAGGCGGCGGTGGGCGAAGCCGTCGAGCTGGAGCTCCGGGCGACGGTGCCTCCGGGCGCCGGCACGATCGTGTCCGCCGACTGGGACTTCGACGGCACCGGCTCCTTTCCGTTCAGCCACGACGGCATCGACGGGTCGGCGGCGTCCGTCACGCTCTCCACCACGCACGCGTTCGATCGGCCAGGCGAGTATTTCGTGACCGGCCGAGTCCATTCGCATCGGAATGGTGACCCGGCCGCGAGCTCGTGCCGAATTGCCAACGTCGCGCAGGTCCGTGTGGTCGTCTCGTGAGCGCGATCGACCTCAGCGGTAGGCGGTCACCCGCGCGGTGATCGCCACTTTGCCGTCGTCGCCGATGGCCTGCGCATCGCCCACGCCGGTGTTGCGACCTACGCGTAGCGGCGTGCCCTCATAGCGGGATTTAGTGCCGGCGAAGAACGGACGCAGAAAGTTCACTCGCAGCGACGCGGTCTGCAGCAGACCTTCGGAACGGTCCCGGTTCAGGGCCGCCGATGCCGCGAGCTCCAAGCCGGCGGCGGCCACGCCCCCATGCACGATGTCAATGTCGTTGTTCAGGTTGCGGTCGACGCGCTGCGCCAGCACCGTCGCCGGACCATCCTCCGCAACGTGCACCGCCATCAGCTCGGCGAACGTGGTCTCAGCCGACCTGCGCAGGGTCTCCGGCCGCTGCTGGGGGACAACGTCATCGGCGTCGATGAAGAACGACCGCACCGTGCCGCCGCCGATCACCGTTCCGCGGTAGGTCAGCGTGCAGATCCCGAGCGAAGTCGTACCGAGCGGACCAAGTGTGTGCGCGGTGGCCAGCACGGGACCGTCGAGGTCCCCAACGCTGTCCAGGCCGAGCTCCATCGACAACTCGCTCGATACCGTCCACCGGCCGGGCCGACGCCGATAGTGGTTGACGATGCCGGCCGCCGCGTCCACGAGGATGGCCAACGGGCCGACCGTCGGCGCTCCGGTGAAAGGATTGCGACACCTTTCCATCGGCATGGTCAGCGCGGCAATGGCTTCCGCCGGGCGCGATTCGACGTACTCGATACCGAATCGGACTTGTATCGAGTCGGGTGTCTCGAGATCGTGCTGGTTTACCCGCTCGTCGACACCGGTCATTCGAGAAGGTCTACGACAGTGGACAATTCGGCGCCGGTCAGGACGAACTCCTCTGCCTTCTGCAGATGGCGCTTCCAGAGCTGGCCGGCCTTCTCGGCGTCGCCATCCTTGATCATGTCCAGCACCATCCGGTGGGTTTTCGCTGAGCGGCGGACCGCCTGCTCGGCGCGCGTGCCTTTGGTGGGCTGGAGCGACCGGTTGGCCTGCTCGATGATGTGATGCAGCATGTCGCTGACGATTTGCAGGGTGCTGTTGCCGGACAGCCGCGCGATCGCGGCGTGGAAATCGGTGAGCTGATCGACCGCTTCGCTGCCGGGATTCAGCTGCGACTCACGTTCGACGATCTGCTCGAGTTCGGCGATCACCTTGGGGTTGCGGTCCTTGGCCAACTGCTCGACCATCGGAACTTCCAGAGTCACCCGGGCGTCGTAGACGTCCTTGACCGTGACGCCTTCGTATTCGAGGATCAAGCCGGCGTAGCGGGCGAGTGTCTCGCGCCGGGGCCGGGTGACGCGGGCCCCGCCGCGCACGCCTCGCTGGACCTGAATCAGCGACTCGGACTCGAGCACGCGGAACGCTTCCCGCAGTGTCGGCCGGGACACGCCGAAACGCTCCATCAGCTCCGATTCCGGGGGGAGCATGGTGCCTTCGGTGATTTCGCCGCGGATAAACATCCGCCGCAACACCGTGGCCACCCGATCGGCCATCTTCGGTTCCCGAAGACTGGTGACCTCCATTGCAACCTCCACCGCTATGCGAATATGCGAATCAAATAACCGTTTAGAAGGTTAGCCGAACCAGCCGGTGGATCCAGCGATTGGCGCCAGTCAGTAAGCAACGTCACCCCTAGTACCCCATCGCCCGTCCCATGAGGTCCTTCATGATCTCGGTGGTGCCGGCGTAGAGTCGCTGCACCCGCGAATCCCGCCAGAGCCTCGCCACTTCGTACTCGTTGATATAGCCGTAGCCGCCGTACATCTGTAGGCAGCGGTCGATGATCTCCCACTGAACTTCTGAAGTCCACCATTTCAGGCCTGCGGCATCCTGATCGGACAATGTGCCGTCGTTGACCGACAGCACGCATTGGTCGAGGTAGGTCTGAGCGGCATCGAGTTTGGTCTGCATTTCGGCGAGGAAGTGCCTGTTGACCTGAAACTTGCCGATCGGCTGACCGAACGCGGTGCGTTCGAGCGCATACGCCTTGGTCAGGTCCAGTGCTCGACGAGCGGCGGGCAGCGCGTAACAGGCCACGCCGACCCGCTCACTGGGCAGATTGGAGACCAGATGGTAAAAGCCGCGGTTGAGTTCGCCGACCAAGTTCTCCTTGGGCACCTTGACGTCCTCGAAGAACAGCTCCGCGGTATCGGCGGAGTACTGGCCGATCTTGTCGAGCTTGCGGCCGCGGGTGAAGCCTTCCATGCCATCTTCGATCATCAGCAGGCTGATGCCTTTGTGCCTGGCGGTCGGGTCGGTCTTCACGGCAGTCAGCACCAGCTTGGACAGCAGGCCGTTGCTGATGAACGTCTTCTGGCCGTTGACAACCCAGTGGTCGCCCTCGTCGCGTGCGGTGGTCTTGATGCCCGCCAGGTCGGATCCGGCCGCAGGCTCTGACATCGCGATCGAGCCGATGTACTCACCGGAGACGAACTTGGGCAGCCAGCGGGCCTTCTGTTCGTCGGTGGTGAGGTGGTTGAGGTACGGCACCAGGATGTCGTTCTGGACGCCAAGACCGATGCCCACCGATCCGGTCAGGAACATCTCTTCGGAGATGATCTGGTTGAACCGGAAATCCTTGACCCCAAGGCCGCCGTACTTCTCGTCGAACTCCCACCCGATAAGGCCAGCGGCCCCCGCGGCCAGCCACGCCTCGCGACTGACTTTGCCGTCGCGTTCCCACTTCTCAATGTTCGGCACGCATTCCCGCTCGAAGAACTCGCGAGCGCTGGCTCGAAAGTCGTCGTGGATCTCGTCGAAGATGTTGCGGCGCATGGATTTCCCTTTGCTCGGCTTTCTTCTAGTCGGACCACGTGACGATGGCGGGCAATGCACGGCCCGGAGCGTAGATCTCGAACAGCCGTTCGCCGAGCAGCGCTTCGAGGTGATCGTGCGACCCACAGAGCGCATCAACCTGGAAGCCACGCGTGACGTAACGGTGCAGGTCGTGCTCGGCGGTCAGGCCGATCGCGCCGCACACCTGCAATGCCACGTCGCTGACCGCGCGGTGTGCCCGCCCGGCCGCGGCCTTGGCGGTCACGGCCGATAGCCGGCCGCCGTAGCGCCAGGACTCGCTCAGCAGCGCCCGCGCGCCGGCCAGCACCGCCGACGCATCGGCGAGCGCGTGGCGCGGCGATTGGAACGACCCGATAGGGGCGCCGAACTGCACGCGCACGCTGACGTGTTCGACCGCGATGCGCAACGCCTGCTCGGCCAGCGCCACCAATTCGGTGGCCAGCGCCCGGTGTGCCGCGGCCATCGCCCGGTCCCATTCGGTGGACGCTTCGACGAGGCTGGCGTCCAGCGGACCCCTGACCCGAGTCCAGAACGCCGACGCGTCGAAGGTGTCCATGCGCTCGCCGTCGAGCTGCGACGAGTCGACCACACCCACCGACACCGCCCCCATCGGCCTCGACACCGGGACGACCAACCGACCCTCGAGTGGGCCGAGCACGATGCCCGAGACCCGATCGTCATCGGAACCCGGAATATGTCCAGGGCTCAGCCCGGGCAGCAGAACGTGGTCGGCGGGTTCGTCGAGCAGTTCGGCGAGCTCAGCCAACATGACGCGATCGAGGCAGTCAGTGAGGGCCAGCGATCGACCCTGGGCGCGGAACAGCAGCTCGCACGCCTCGACGGGATACTCGGCTTCGATATCCGACCAGCCCAGCTCGGCCAGACGCGGACCGATCGCCACGTGTTCCGCCGAGCCCGATGTCGCTGCGGGGACGGCACCGTTGCCGGACTTGCCTGCCAGTTCTTCGAAGAGACGAAACACGGCTTCCTCGACCATTGGCCACGACTCGTCGATCGGTTGGCCCTCCTTGCTCATGGGCGTCGCTCCTGGTCGGGCCGCCAAGCGGCCCGCATCGTCGCGGGCGCGGCTCATCTCTTCTCCTTGGGCAACCCGAGGAGGTGGTCGGCGATGATGCCGCGCTGGACTTCGGCTGTGCCGCCCATGATCGTGGCGGCCCGCGAGTACCACCACTCGGCGCGCGCGGTGTTCAGCGCCGCGCCGCCGCGACCGGTTCCGGCCAGCATCTGCTCCCTGCCGATCTCGAGGACCAGGTCGTTCACTTGCTTTTCGGCCCGGCCGAAGAGGAGTTTGTCGATGCTGCTGTCCGCGCCGACCGATTCACCCGCGGCCAGTCGCCGGACGGTGGTGGCGGTCCGGGCCTGGGCGGCAACCACGTCGACGTAGACCTGGGCGAAGCGCTGGCGCTGCGCGTCGGTCGCACCGGCGATCACCATGTCCTCCCGCAGCCGGCTCAGCTCGGTGAGCACTTTGTTGAGGACGGCGTAGCCGTACATGCCACGTTCGTACTGCATCAGGTGCATCGCCACCGCCCAGCCACCGTCGACGTCGCCGATCACCCGTTCGCGGTCGACCCTGACATCGTCGAAGAACACTTCGGCCAGTTCACGACGGCCACTTGCCAGCGCGATCGGCCGGATGGTGACCCCTGGCGCGTCGGCGTCGACCATGAGCATCGTCAGTCCGCGGTGGCGGCTCTCGGGCGTTCCGGTGCGCACCAGCGCGAGCAGCCGGGTGGCCGTCGGGCCCTGGCTCGTCCAGATCTTCTGGCCGTTGATGACGAAGCCGCCGTCGCCATCAGCGACCGCGCGGGTGCGCAGCGTGGCGAGGTCGCTGCCGGACTCGGGTTCGGAGAAGCTCTGGCCCCACCATTCGGCGCCGCTGAGGTAGCCGGGCAGGTAGGCCGCGGCCAGCCCGGGAGCGAACTTGAGCAGGGCGGGGCCCAGGGTCTCCAGCGTCCAGTGTTGGGCCGGTATCGGCAGCATCGCGTAGCCGAGTTCCTCGTAGTACACGGCCCGGTGGATTTCGTTTCCACCGAGACCCCCGGCCGCCTCCGGCCAGCCATACCGGTTCCAGCCGTCGGCGTGCAGCCGTGCCATCACTTGAGCGTCGTGGGCCAGGCCGTCCTCGGCGCTGGTGAATGCGGCCGAGCGCCAATCGTCGGCTGTTTCCAGATCACGGAGGTAATGCCTGAAGTCCTGGCGGTACGACGCGACGTCGGCCGCATATTCAAGTCGGCCACTGCTGTCAATGGCGCTGTCGACAGGGACGGACAACCGACCCCCCTTCATGGACGCCGGACCCTGACGCATGCCAGAATCAGCTAAACAGTTATCTATAAGAGGCTACAATAACTCATGCCCACACTTCAGTGAGAGGGATCGCCAATGACGGCTTCACCCATCGCCGCCGCCACTGTCAACTTCAATCCCGAGGCCAGGCTGTTTATCGACGGGCGGCTGCGGGATTCGTCGACGGGGAAGACCGTCGACAACATCAATCCGGCGAATGAGGAAGTGCTCGGGCACGCCACCGACGCCAGCGCAGAGGACATGCAGGAGGCCATCGCGGCCGCCCGCCGTGCGTTCGACACCACCGACTGGTCGACTAACCACGAGTTCCGGCAACGCTGCCTGATGCAGTTGCACGAAGCGCTGCAGGAGGAAAAAGAGGACATCCGTGCTGAGCTGATCGCCGAAGTCGGCGCGACGGTGGGGATGACCTACATCGCGCAGCTGGAATGGCCGCTCGCCGACGCTATCCGGTATCCGGCCCAGCTGATCTCGACCTTCCAGTGGGAGCGGATGCTCGACGAGGACGCCAAGATGGGCGTGCCGTACAACCGCGTCGTGGTCAAGGAACCAATTGGTGTCGTCGGCGCCATCACGCCGTGGAATTTCCCGTTCGAGATCATCAGCAACAAAGTGGGCCAGATCCTGGCCACTGGGAACACGATGGTGCTCAAGCCGGCCGTCGAGACGCCGTGGAGCGCGTTGCGGTGGGGCCGGATCATCGCCGAGAAGACCGACATCCCGGCCGGTGTCGTCAACATCGTGCCGGCGTCGGACAATGACATCGCCCAGGTGCTCGCCACCGACCCGCGGATTGACATGGTGTCCTTCACGGGATCAACCGCGGTCGGCAAGCTGATCCAGCGGCTGTCGGCCGACACCATGAAGCGCAACATGCTTGAGCTCGGCGGGAAGTCCGCGTATCTGGTGCTCGACGACGCCGACATGGGCATGGCGTTGCCCGGTTGCATTGGCGCGCTGATGCATTCGGGTCAGGGCTGTGCGTTGGCCACCAGGATGCTCGTGCCGCGCTCGCACTATGACCAGGCCGTCGAGGTCGCCAGCGCCACCTTCGGCTCCCTCACGGTCGGCGACCCCTCGGACCCGAATACGTTCTGCGGGCCGCTGGTGTCGGCTAAGCAGCAGGCCCGGGTGTTGAACTACATCGAGACCGCCAAGCGTGAGGGAGGCCGCGTCACCGCCGGCGGCGGGGTGCCGGAGGGCCTGGACCGCGGATATTTCGTGGCGCCGACCGTCGTCGCCGACGTCGCCCCGGACCACACGATCTTCCAGGAGGAGATTTTCGGGCCGGTGCTGTCCATCACGCCGTACGACGGCGGCGACGACGGCGCCGTCGAGATGGCCAACAACTCCACCTACGGCCTGGCGGGCGGAATCATGGGCTCCGATGAGCGGGCCATGGCCGTCGCGCGCCGCATCCGAACCGGCTCACTGATGATCAACAGCGGCATGTACTACGGCGCCGACGCGCCGTTCGGTGGGTACAAGATGAGCGGCATCGGCAGGCAGAACGGCATCGAAGGCTTCGAGCAACATCTGCAGACCAAGACGATCGGATACCCCCTGTGAGCGACATTCTCAGCGGAATCCGCGTCGTCGAACTCGCCGCGTGGACGTTCGTCCCCGCCGCCGGTGCCGTCCTCGCCGACTGGGGCGCCGACGTCATCAAGATCGAGCACCCCGAAACCGGTGATCCGCAGCGTGGCCTGATCAGCTCCGGAATTGTCACCGCCGCCGGGGGAGTGAATCACTTCATCGAGCAGCCCAACCGGGGCAAGCGCAGCATCGGGCTGGACACCTCTACCCCCGACGGGTTGGAGCTGCTGATGAAGCTGCTCGAAACCGCGGACGTCTTCGTCACCAACCTGCTGCCGGATTCGCGCCAGCGGATGGGGATCGACGTCGAGCAGGTACGTGCGCGCAACCCCAAGATCATCTATGCCCGCGGGCACGGCTACGGCACCCGCGGCGACCTCGCCTCGCAGGGCGGCTTCGACCTGGCTGCGTACTGGGCCCGAGGCGGAATCGGCGACGCCTACTCGGCGGGTGACGGTTCGTACCCGCCCATCCAG
Organism: Mycobacterium sp. NTMscope_MAC_12; assembly: GCF_976985675.1. NCBI lineage: Bacteria > Bacillati > Actinomycetota > Actinomycetes > Mycobacteriales > Mycobacteriaceae > Mycobacterium > Mycobacterium sp. NTMscope_MAC_12. The sequence goes on along the minus strand of NZ_CDRJYY010000001.1, from coordinate 2,850,528 downwards.
CGGCCGGCGTTCGGCGACTCCTACGGCGGGCTGGCGATCGCGGGCGGAATCGCTGCGGCGCTGGTGAAGCGCGAGCGCACCGGAGAACCGTCGGTGGTCGACGTGTCGCTGCTCAACGCCGCGATCTGGCAGTTGGGTCCGGACATCGTCGGATCAGGCGTCACCGGTCAGGACATCCCGAAGTTCAACCTGGACGAGATGCCCAACCCGGTAGCCAGCATCTACAAGACCCGCGACAACCGGTTCATCGCCTTCGTGCTGCTGCAGGCCGACCGATTCTGGGCGGACTTCTGCACCCGGCTGGGCCGCACCGACCTGATCGATGACGAGCGCTTCGCTTCGGCGATGGTGAGATTCGGCAACCGCAAGGAGTGCATCGCGGAACTGCGCCGGACCTTTGAGTCGCAGGACCTTTCCCATTGGGAGAAGGCTTTCGGCGGTTTCGAGGGGGTGTGGGACGTGATGCGCACCGCCCGCGAGGTACACGAGGACCCGCAGACGATCGCCAACGGGTATCTGCCGCGAGCCACTAATGCCAGTGGCAATGAGTTCGCGCTGGCGGCCAGCCCGGTGCAGTTCGACGAGGTGCCGTTGGACCTGACGTGTGCGCCCGGACACGGTGAACATACCGACGCGTTGCTGGCCGAGCTCGGCTTCAGTGAGGACGAAATCATCGAGTTCAAGATCAACTCGGTGGTGCTGTAGTGGGTTCGGAGGACCTCGCGCGGCGCTTCCTGCACGTCAATCTCAATTGCGAATCGCTGGACCGCACGGAGTACGTCTACGGGGACATACTGGGTCTGAGGGCACGTATGCGTACGGACCCGAAAATCGCCACCGACGGCACCATTCTCGGCCTCGACGGTGAAACATATTGCGCCACCGCATTTCTCTACGACGCGCGTGGCGGTCGCGCAGGCTGTGCGTTGGAGGCGATCGAATACCGCTCGCCTACGTTGAGTCGCGACCCGAGTCGCGACCCGGTGCGCCCCGGAATCCGGTCAGTGCAACTGGCGGTCGCTGACCTCGACGGCGCCGTGACCGCGTTGCGCGACGGGGGACTGACGGTGGGCGATCCGGTCGACGGCCTCATCGATGACGGAAAGTCGGTCCTCGCGCTGGACCCTGATGGCGTGGTGATCGAGGTGGTCGAGTCACCGGTTGATGCCGGGGGCGCGAATGGCGCGTTATTCACACTGTTCAATGGGATCAGGATCGCCGCGATCGACGCGGCTGCGACTGGCGAGTTTCTCACCGCCATCGGGTTCGAAGAGGTAGATGCGCCGCGGGTGATGCGGGTCGCCGGTGCGCAGCTCAGCCCGGACGGCACGGGTGAAACCGATTGCGTGGTAGCGCGTTACGCGCTGGCCGAGGATGGGAATCAGTTCGCGCTGGTGGTGGTGCAACATCCTGGAACCGCGCATACCCCGGTGCCCTGGGCCGGTAACCGCCAGGGCCTCTACCGTTGCGCGCTTCGGGTGGAGGATGTGGGCGAGGCACTGGCGCAGGTGCCCGATTCGATTGAGCGGATGGGTGATCCAGTGTGGTGTCCGCTGCCGGGAACCAAGATCGAGGGCCTGCACATCGCATTTCTACGGTCGCCCGACGGCGTGGTGTTCGAGTTCGTCGAGCGGCCGCTCAGTCACTTCAGTCCCTCCACGGGAAGGAGCTAATCGGTGCATCTGCAGATGGAGGGAAAAGGATATCTCGTCGTCGGCGGAACGGCCGGTATGGGGCTGGCGGCGGCACGGGCGCTGGCTCGCGAAAGCGCGTCCGTCGTCGTGGTCGGGCGCGACGAGGCCAAAGCCAAGGGCGCGACGGCCCAGATCGCCGAATCAGGCGCTGCCGCGGCGCACGGCTTGACCTTTGATGTGAGTCAACCCGGCGCGGCGGTCGCCGCCGTCGAGGAAGCCGTCAACATCCTGGGCCGACTCGACGGCATCGCCGTCACCATGGGCACCGCGGGGATGATGCCCATCGACTCGGACGACGACGCATGGGACACCGCGTTTCACGACGTCCTTCTGGCGACCACTCGTAGCGTGCAAGCTGCTTTGCCGCACCTCGCGGTCAACGGAGGCGCGATCGTGACCACCGCCGCATACTCGGCCCGCTCGCCACACGAGCCTCGGTTACCCTACGCCAGCCTCAAGGCGGCGGTCGCCACGTTCACCCGCGGCATTGCGCGCACCCACGGAAAATCGGGGATCCGGGCGAACAGCGTTGCCCCCGGCGCAGTGGAAACCGATGCGCTGCATGCCGTTCGGGGATACATCGCCGAAAGCAAGGGCTATCCCTACGACGAGGCACTCGAGCGGGCACTCGTGGAGGACTTCGGATTCGACGCCGCCCTCGGTCGGCCCGGGCAGCCTGACGAGATCGGTGCGCTGATCGCCTTCCTGCTCTCGGACATCTGTGCGTTCGTCACCGGACAAACCATCTACGCCGATGGCGGGGCGCCCTAATCCGTTTGGCGTTCAGGCCGTCGGCAGCGGCCCGGCCAGCCCGCGGGGAGAAGTGCCGTAGAGCCAGCTGACAGCCTGCCCGATCTCCGAAAATGTCAGCGAGACACCGTCTTTGGCATAATAGGCGCCGGGCGCCTCGGCAAAGCCATCGATGCGGGTCAGCTTGCCGCCGTTGATGCGGAGGATCTGCCCGGTGAGCCAGGACGAGCGGGCAGATTGCAGCCACGCCACCACCGCGGAGCTGCGTGCGGGATCGAGTGCGGGGTCGTCAGCTCGAGCACCGAACACGTCGGCGGTCATCCGCGACATGGCCAGCGGTGAGATCGCGTTGACCGCAACACCGTAACGCTGTGCCTCCATCGCGGTAACGAACGTCAGGTTGGCGATCGCGGCCTTGGCCGCGCCGTAAGCGCTCTGCCCGACATTGCCCCACAGGCCCGCGCCCGACACCGTGTTGACGATGTGCGCGTCAATCGAGTTGCCTGCCTTGAACTGTGCCCGCCAGTACTCACAGGCGTGCCGGGTGACGGCGAAGGTGCCCTTGAGATGTACGGCGATGACGGCGTCCCAATCGGCCTCACTAGAGGCGGCCACCATGGAGTCACGCAGGATGCCGGCGTTGTTCACCACACCGGTGAGGGAGCCGAACGTGTGGATGGCGGTCGACACCATGTCGGCGACGTCATCCCACGCCGACACCGAACCCGTGTGTGCCACGGCCTTGCCGCCGGCCGCTTCGATTTCGGCGACAACATCGGCCGCGGGGCCTTCACCTTCACCGCTGGAGCCATCCCGGCCGACGCCTGGATCGTTCACCACGACGGCGGCGCCCTGCTTGGCCAGCTCGAGGCAGTGGCCACGGCCGATACCCCGTCCGCCTCCGGTCACCAGGACGACCTTGCCGGTCAATGGGCCTTCAGGCATCGCGCGTTATCTCCTTCATTCCGTGAACAATTCGGTGATGAGCGTGCGGCGCTGCGCCCAGTCTGCCGTGCGCAGGTCGACGTATCCGGACTCGGTGACGATCAGATCGATGTCGTGGGCGGGTGTGGAGGCGGGCCGGCTGAGCTGCGCGACCAGGGGTGGGCGCCCGTTTACTCTCGTCGGAACGGCGATGATCGACAGTCCGCCGCTGCTCATTCGGGCTGCGGCGCAATAGTCGGGGTGCCCGCCGATGCCACCGATCACCTTGTCGTGCACGCCCTCGACGTTGACCTGCCCGTATTGGTCGATCTCGATGGCGGTGTTCACCGCGACCAGCGGTGCGCCGCGCGACAGTCGGGTGAAGTCGTGGGTGTAATCGAGCCCATGCAAGATGGGGCGCCCGTCGGCCCAGTCGTAGAGCGTGTCGCTGCCCAGCAGATACGTGGCGGACGGGGTTCCCGCCAGCAGGCCACGTCGGTCGAGGTCGACGACAGCGTCGGTGAGTAGCCCGGTGTCGATGTGCAGCGGCTTCCGCGCCCGCCGCAGCAATGCAGTGCCGAGCTGCCCCGGGCCGTACTGGATCCGGGCGCCCTCGGGGAGTAACTGTAGTACCGCGTCGGCGAGGGCATCGTGAATCGGTTCGGGCCCGCGCCGCGGTGTTTGCACCGGTCCGCTCCCGACAGCGCCGAGCACCTCGACGCGCGACGGGTCGAGTGGAGGCCCGGCATCCGCCGCGGGCGCCGAGGTGTCGATTACCGCGAGAGTCTTTGCGCCGCTGTCGATTACCGCGCGCTGCCAGGACACCTCGGTGCCGAACTGCAGCAATCCGTCCCGACGTACCAGCCGGGTGAGCAGCACGTCGGGCCGCAGCACGTCAGCCAGCAGCGCGGGAATCGCCGCCAGCCGCGTCGGTAGGAAACGCGCCTTCGGGCTTTGCAGTACCTCGCGCACGCCCCATCCCGGCATCAACGCAACCACGTCGGCGAATGCGTCTGCGTCGAGGCCGTCGATCGGGGCGGCCAGCCAGCCCAGCACCAGGCGCACCGCGCCGACCTCGCTGGCGGCGATGCTCAGCGCCGCGCCGACCGATGCTCCGTCGTCGAGGCAGCTAAGCGCGCCCACTCCGTCGCCGAGGGCAACCGTCATTCCGGGACGCAGCGCGGCGCGCAGCGCTGAGGTGAAGTCGGCCGCAGTCAAACTCGCTGTCATCGTGGTTCTTTGGGGAGCCCGAGTACCCGCTCACCGAGAATGTTGCGCTGAATCTCGCTGGTTCCGCCCAGGATCGTCTGTGCTCGTCCGACCAGCATGTGGTGTACCAGGCCGTCGTCCTCGGGGTCTGCGCACGCGTCGGTACCGAGCACCTCGGTGGCCATGTCACCCAGGTCCTGGTCCGTTTCCGACGTCATCAGCTTGAGCACCGAGAAGGCCGGCGACGTCAGGTCACCCGAGTCGATGGCGCGCTGCCAGGTGTAGCGGAGCAGCCACATCCTGGCCCAAAGCCGGGTCATCGACCTCGACAGCACCGGGTCGAGCAGGTCGTGGTCGCGGGCCGCATCGACCATGCGCTCGTGCAACCGGAACATCGATACTGCCTGCGAACCCAACGTCAGGCGCTCACGGCCCAGCGTCACCATCGCCACCGTCCAGCCCTGACCAACCTCACCGATCAGGGCGCCCTCGTCGAGTTCGGCGCCGTCGAAGAAGACTTCGTTGAACTTGCTCTCGCCGTCCATCTGCGTCAGCGGGCGCACCGTGACCCCCGGGATGTCCATGGGCACTACGAACATCGACAAGTCGCGGTGCTTGTCCGGCCCCGTTCGGGCGAGCAGCAGCCCGAAGCGGGCCGAGGCGGCCGCCGAACTCCACACCTTCTGACCATCGATCCGCCAGCCGGTGGCAGTGCGCTCGGCCCGCGTGCGAACACCGGCGAGGTCTGAGCCGGCGCCGGGCTCGGAGAAGAGCTGACACCAGACATCGTCGCCCAGCCTGATCGGTTCCAGGTAGCGATCCTTCTGCTGCTGACTGCCGAACTTGATCAGCACGGGTCCAACCAAGTCGGCACCGGTGATGTTGAGCTGGCGGGGCACTTCGGCTCGCGCGCACTCCTCGGCGAAGACGGCCTGATACGTCACTGTTGCTGCGGCACCGCCGAACTCGCGCGGCCAGTGCAAGCAGGCGTAGCCGTGGTCGGCGAGGTAGCGGTGCCAGATCCGGCCAGGTTCGACGTCGTCCGCGGTGGGCGTGGGCCCGTAGTTCCGTAGACCTGCGGGCCTCGGTGCGTTGTCCAGGAACGAGCGGATCTCCGCGCGTATTGCGCCGACGTCTTCTAGGACGTCAGGGGTAGCCGACACCGGTCACTCCTTGGTGTAGGACGGGTCGGAATCACTTCCCGTCGAGATAGTCGTTGTATTCGTCGCGGACCGACTCCATCGCATTGAGTCGACGGGCCAGCAGGGTGATCTCGGCATCGCGGTGAGACGGGTCGCATGTACCGGCCTGCAATTCCTCGAGCCGGGCCCGGGTGCGACCGATCTCCTCGACGAGGCGTCCGCGGGCCTCGTCCTTGGTGAGTAGGTCCTGTTCGGTCCAGTCCGACTGCGGAAGTTGCTCGATCCGCTCTACGCTTGCCCGACCGGTCGCCCCGTCGTCGGTCACAGCCGGTCACGCCGCCCGCGGAAAGTTATAGAACTCACGGGCGTTCAGTTCGACGATGCGGTGCACCTCGTCGTCGGGCACCTTCTCCAACGCCTGCGCCGCGCGCTCTCGGCTCTGAGGCCAAAACGAGTCGGAGTGCGGATAGTCGCACTCCCAGGTGATCTTGTCGACGCCGATCATGTGGCGCATCTCCACGCCGAAGTCATCCTCGATAAAGCAGCCGTGAATGTGCTTCTTGAACAGGTAGCTCGGCGGGTGATCCTGGTTGATGTTGTTGTAGAAGCGGTGCTTACGCCACACGCTGTCGCAGCGCTCCAGGATGTAAGGGATCCAGCCGATGCCGCCCTCAGACAGGCCGATCTTCAACTTCGGGTGCCGGTAGAGGGTGTTGGAGAACAGCCAGTCCGTCATCGAGGTCATCGACATGGTCCCCATCAGCGTGATGAACACGGCGAAAGGCGCGTCGGGAGCAATCGGCGGTGGGAAGCCGCCGGAACCGAAGTGCTGAGCCAGCACCATGCCGGTTTCCTCCATCGCCGAGAGCACCGGATCCCAGTGATCGGAGTGCACGGAAGGCAATCCGAGTCGGTCGGGCAGGTCCGGGAACGTCACGCACTTGGCGCCCTTCGCGGCGACGCGGTGGATCTCCTTGACGCTGGCCTCGAGGTCCCAGAACGGCAGCATGGCCACCGGGACGAACCGGTCGGGCGCCGTGGCGGCCCACTCATCGAGGTGAAAGTCGTTCCAGGCCGCCGAACACAACTTGGCGAGTTCCTTGTCCTCGCCCTCGGCGAACACCGCGCCGGCGAATCGGGGGAACGACGGGAAGCATGTCATCGCCTGCACACCGTCGATGTCCATGTCGGCCACCCGTGCCTTGGGGTCATAACAACCGGGGATCATGTCGTCGTAGCGCACCGGTTCGATGCCGTACTCCTCGGGCTTCTTGCCCGCGACGGCGTTGAGGCCGATGTACGGATAGATCCGGCCCTCGTATTCCCACACCTGACACATCTGGTGGGTGTCGGGGCGTTCCCACTCGATGATTTTCGGGCCCGCCTCCAGGTGCTTGGTGGGGAGGCGATCACTCCACACCTTCGGATGTTCGATCAGGTGATCGTCGACGGAGATCAATTCCATCCAGGGCTGTAGCGGCACGGGTGGCTCCTCAAGGACATTTCAATGTGCCAAAATATAAAAACATTTAGTTATTTCGAGAGTAGTTTATCGTGCGCTGCCGCTGCAAGCAGATCCACACCGCGCCGACCCGCGGAGATGGGACAGCGGCATGGAGGCAGCTATCGCGGGCGGGCCTCAGCGGTGCTCGGCAGATGGGATCGAATAGTGCGCCTCGGTGACGAGCTGGTGCACAAGACGATCGACCGGTGGGTCGTAGAAGCCTCAGGGCCGCGGCGATTGCAGACCGTAGAGAATGAAGTCCGTCAGTTCGGGCTTCACCCGCTGCGGCGATGGCCGTGTGTGGCCGTCGGGATAGGTAAGGGGCAGAAGGGCCGAGACGGCACCCACGAGCAAGAACCCCATGCGAACGATGATCTTCGGATCGGCATCGCGGAGGCCTTGCTGGCCGAGATAGGCCTCCATGTCGATCGCAAGAGTGTCGAACAGGGACGACAACCGCTCCCGGAATTCCTTTATCTCGGGCGCAGCCCCATGTGTCGCAAGTGCTTCGACGGTCGCCCGTGCGAGCGCACCTCGGTCGGGCAGTGCCGCCGACAGATCGTCGATGTATCTGCCGATCGTCCCTTGGAACGACGTGTCGCCGGGCAGCGTGCCGCTTTCCCATCTGTCCACCAGGCCACTGATGAACGAGGCCATCGGCGTAAGCACAGCCTCGACGAAAAGTCCGGTCTTGGAACCGAAGTAGCGAAAGATCAGCGTTTCCGACACACCGGCCCGGTTGGCGATGTCCAGTGTCGTCGCGGCGGTGAAACCGACTTCTTCGAATTGCCGCCTCGCGGCCTCGATAAGCGCGGCGCGGGCGTGGCCGCGGCGCACCTTCGGGCTATCCGTCATCGTCAATACGATAGCGACCATGCTGCTTTGCCCGTGTCGCCACGCCAACATTAAGTTCAGTGCCACTAGACAAAGCTGGTGGCGCCGTGACAATCTGGGACGGGCCGCAATGTGAAGGGACGACGTCAGTCATGAAGCTGGGTCTGGACGGCAAGCGGGCACTCGTCACCGGAAGTAGTTCGGGGATCGGTGCCGGGATCGCCAGGATGCTGGCGGCCGAGGGAGTGTCGGTGGTTATCCACGGACGCAACGCAGACCGGGTTTCGGCAGTGGCCGATGGCATCCGGCAGAACGGCGGGAAGGCAGCCGACGCGGTGGGCGATCTATCCAGCGAGGACGGCGCGGCGGGTGTCGCCGAGACTGCGGCGGCGGCGTTCGGCGGGATAGACATATTGGTGAACAACGCTGGTGGACCATCGGAGTCAGGGGTGCAGTCGTGGTTCGCGCTCCCGGTGTCGGAGTGGGGAGTCACATATCAGCGCAACGTGTTGTCGGCGGGGTACCTCATCCACGCCCTCACGCCGGCGATGAAGGAAAACGGTTGGGGGCGCATCATCCAGGTCGCGTCCGCGGCAGGCATAATCCCGACATCGGGCCAACCGGATTACGGGCAGTCCAAGGCGGCGATGATCAATATGTCGATGGGCCTGTCAAAAGCTCTGGCGGGCACCGGGGTCACGGTCAACACGGTGATGCCCGGAATGATCATGACCGACGGCCTGCGCGCGTTCTTACGTACTTTCGCTGAGCGCCGCGGATGGGGCGACGACCTCGACCGCGCCGCGGAATACGTGTTGAAAGGAACCGGACAGACCGTTCATCGAATCGGACAGGTCAGCGACATCGCCTATGCCGTCGCGATGCTCGCCAGCACGAAGGCGGACTTCTTCAACGGGATGAACCTCCACCTCGATGGCGGCGGCACCGGATCGATCTACTGACCGATGAGATTCTCGATCGAGTATCCCAGTGATGTTCCGACGGCCAGCGCCGAATTCCGCGAGCCGGCGGTCATGCGGGCGCTCGCCACCCACGCAGAGGCGCTCGGCTTCGACGCGATCGCACTCGCCGAACACCCAGCTCCGTCGATGAAATGGCGGCGGGCGGGCGGCCACGATACCTTCGACCCGACCGTGGCCCTCGCCTTCTTCGCCGCGACGACCACCACGATCCGGTTGATGACGCATCTGTATGTGCTGCCCTTCCGGAGCCCATACATGGCCGCGAAAGCCCTCACGTCGTTGGACATCGTCTCCGGCGGGCGATTGATCGCCGGCGTCGGAGCGGGCTACCTGCGTTCCGAGTTCGCTGCTGTCGGAGCCGAGTTCGACAATCGAACGGCGCTTTTCGACGAATCGCTGGCCGCATTGCGCCGGATCTGGACACACCCCGAGCAGCCGGTCAGCGGATCCACCTTCGCGGCGAACGGTGAAGTCAACCTGGACGCGCCCATCCAGAAGCCGCACCCACCACTATGGATCGGCGGCAACAACAACGCGACGCTGCGTAGGGTGGTCGAACACGGTAGCGGTTGGAGCCCGGTAGTGGCCCCTGCCGCCGTAGCATCGTCGGTCCGAACCGCGACGATCGAAGGCATCGACGACTTCTCGCGGGCAGTGGACACCCTCCGTGATCTCCTTACGGCGTCGGGCCGCGATATAGCCAGTGTTGAAATACAGGTCGCCGCACCGTCGGTCGCCTTTGACGACGCTCGCGCGGTGGACGCACTTGATGAATACGTGAAAGGCATGGCGCGGGCCGGGGCCACCCTGATCCTCGCCCATGTCGATGCGACATCCGCATCATCTGCCGAGACCTATCTGGCGCGCTTCGCGGACCATTTCGGCATGGGGAGTTAGTGATTCACGTCCGTTGCCCTCGCATGAACGCGGCGAAGAAGCCATAGGAAGGATCGTCGGCGTCCATCCGCCCCGTGGCGACGTTGGCGGTGATGGAATCGTCGCGGAGTCTCGCCGGAACGGTCATGTCCTGCGCCCAGTCGATGACGCACTTGCGGTGGGCGATCTTCCATTGACCTTCGCGTTTGGAATAGCGATCGAGATAGCGGCCGCCGGTGATCAGTAGGTACGCGGAATCCTCGCTCTCCGAACGGTGATACGCGATGATGTAAGCCTCACCCTCTGCGCTGCGCGGGCCGGTTATTCGGATCAGGTGGTTCGTAATGTTGTGCTGGATCACCGCCAATTGCGCCTCCATCGACTCGATCGAATCGAGGAATTCCTGCGCGGTGTTGGTGCGATTGAAGCCGTGGTCGTCGAGGGCGTCGTTCTCGTACAGGGTCCTGGCGAGTGCCACGTCGCCACGGTCGACGGCGCGACAGAACTGGAGAACGAGATCGCGAATCGCGTCCTTGGCGATGAGCGTGTCATGCGTGGCTTCGACGGTCGTCGTCATGCCTGGTCCTACCTTTCACATCACCGGGGTCGGGGCAACGCGGCTGTGATCGGCATGCCGTCCTCGACCTGCCGCCACCGGTACTGGGCCTCCTCGACAGAGCAGTCGAGGAGGTCGGTCAACGCCGACCCGAGTATCACCGGGCCGAAAGTCACGACCAGCAGCATCGCGGCAACGGTCCGTAGCTCCTCGGGTCGGGCAGCCAGTCCGTCGGGGGTCTTTTCGCGCACCTGCTCGACGGTCTGATCCAGCGCTTCGGCGAACCACCGCTTGGCATTCGGAGTGGCCTCGATGAGGATGCGTCGGGTGTAGGCGGCCAGCTTGGGGTTGCCCGACATCAAGTCGTCGAACGCCGCGAGTTCCGGGCGGACCGCATCGATGCGTGCGCCGGAGACGGCCCCCGCGGCGTCGACCAGGCGGGCCAACACCCAGGCGCGGACGTCGTCGGCCAACTCGGCTTTCGTCTTGTAATGGTGCTGCACCACTCCGACCGAAACACCGGCGTGTGCGGCCACCTGGCGGATTGTGGTCGCATCGAGCCCCTGCTCGCCGACAAGGTCTAGCGCGGCGGCCCGTACGCGCGCCTTGGTGGTCAGATCACTTTTGTCGATGGTTGGTTTCGCCATGTCTCAACCCGTGGTGTAAATCGTTCCGGCACCCCAGAATTCGACGTATTGCGTGATCGCGGTGTCGAGGTCGTCGACAACGTGCGCGATCTCGATAACAGATCCTACGGGCTGCAGCATGCCGGCTCCCTAGAACGCGCTGCGGTGGGAGCCGCCGTCGACGTTGATGAATTCGCCGTTGATGTAGCCGCCCAATTCGGACGCCAGGTAGACGACCAGACTCGCCTCCTCTTCCGGGCGTCCCACGCGCCCCGCGGGGATGTCGGCGGTCACCGTGCTCAGGACCTGCTCGGGTGAGATGCCGCGTTCTGTGGCAACTTTGGTGACGTACTCGTGCATGCGCTCGGTACCGATCCAGCCCGTGGCAACCGTGTTGACTGTGATGCCGAAACTGCCCAGCTCGTTAGCCATCGACTTGTTCAGCCCGACCGCCGCCGCCCGCGTGCTGTTGGCCAGCATGTGCCGCAGCCCCGCAGGCGGTTCCTTCGCCGCACCCGAGCCGACGTTGACCAGCCGACCCCACCCCTGTCGCTTCATATGCGGCAGACAGGCCCGCGCCATGTACACCAAGCTGATCGTCATGCGCTGGAACGCGTCAATGAGGTTCTCATCCGTGAGGTCGTCGAAGTTCGCGGGGCCGGGGCCATGCACGTTCGAGACCGCGATATCGGGCGGACCGAAGGCCTCGGTCGTCTCGGCCACGGCCCGAACGACATCGCCCTCGAGCGTCAAGTCCGCCGAAACACCAATAGCCGCGCCGCCATTGGCCTGGATGGCCGCGACAGCCTCATCGATCGCCTCCTTGCCACGCGCCACGACGGCGACCTTGCACCCTTCGTCGGCGAACATCTCAGCGGCCTTGCGGCCGACGCCGCGGCTGCCGCCGGAGACGAGCGCGACCTTACCGGCGATTCCCAAATCCATAGTCAGCTCTTCCGTTTTACTGTGTCGGTGCGTTGCCGATTGGCAGCGACGTGGTGGCGGGCGCCTCCGCGCCCATCGCGAACCGTCCCTCGCGGACCCGGTCGCGGTACAAATTGAACGACCAAGCGTCCTGGTCCTGGCCGTAGAACGAAATGCCTCGGCAGTCTCCTTCACCCTCCCAGTGCATCGCCGTCACCCACGAGAACAAATTCGGCCGGGCGTGAAACGGAGCACCGTTGAGGGCCTCGCCGGTGACATCGAGCCGTCGTCCGGTGTCATCGACGCCCGTCACCCGCACCACCTCCGGTCGGCCGGATTCGTGCCGATGCAACACCTCTCGCGACGCCGTCTCAAGTTGCCGCACCACGCCATCGATCACCACGACCCCGCCGACGCAGGCATAGTCCTCCTCCGACGTGCCGGCGCACAGGAGATGCCAGCCGTATTCGGCCGAGGCGACTCCGAGCGTGGTGGTGGCGTATCCCATACCGTCGCCGAGGTCCGGACGCGGACCCCAGGAGCGGTCCCGGCCGACATATGAGTCGACGACGTGACGCTCGTCGTCGATCTGCAGCCACCCGCTGGCGTGACCGAGTTGGTCGTAGTGACCCTTGCCGAGGAACCGCAGGTCGTGCCTGAGGACCTCGTAGGGCGGCGCAATGCCCTCCCATGTCACGTCGAACGACACCTTCTGCCGGATCGACGTGGGCGAGGTGTAGCGCAGCCGGTAGCGCATCAGCGGTTCGAGACATTCGATGCTGACACCATTGGCGAACGCCACGTCGGGCAGACCGCCGTCAGGCATCGGCAGCTGCTGCTGCCAGTCGTAGACGCGCATCTGGAACGGAGATGCGGCGAAGCCCTGCCAAACCGCGACGCCACATGCGGAAATGCCCAGATTCGCGCGCAGCCAAGGGTAGACGATGCACGACAGGCCCGCCGCGGGAGCGTCGAAGTTGAAGTAGTACGTCTCCGACCACCAAAAGTCGTCCGAGACCGGAGTATGCAACGCATCGTCGGCGGCCGTGATCATCGACGCCTCGCTGTGAACTCGAACGTGGGCACCAGCCGACTCTTGCACCCCTGGGGAGACATGTCAATGCTAGTGTATTGAAACCGATACAAACACATCGTCGCCCGGGTATGCTGAGGCCGACGGGGCGGATGAAAGGACGGCGATGGACCATCTCGACCTGGTTGCCGATGACGACAATCCCGTACACGGGATCAGTGCCCCGGACGCATTCTGGAGTTCCTCCAACATCGGTGAGGCGATGCCGGGCGTTATGACCCCGCTGAGCTGGTCGATTTGGAGTGTGCCCGCCGAGTGCAGCATGCGCGAACCGTTTGTGTCGATGGGAGTTTTGCCGCGCCGGGAGCGGGGAGTGCCGCACGACCCCACCGAACGCGCGGTGAACATCTTCTTCGGCAGGGTGGCCGGCCGCGTGGATTTCCTCACGCGGATGGGGGATTCGCTGCCGGGGACCACGGGTGCACGTCTGGCCGAGCGCATCTACGGGATCGTGCCGCCGGGCTACCGCCCCCAGCGCCGCCGCCGTCGATATCCGTTGATCGCGGTGCGGTCCACGACTGCCTTTCTCACGCTGCCGCGCACGCTGCTCGAGAACCAGCGCAAGATCGATCAGTGGTGGCGCAGTCGTATTGGTTCGGTGGCGACCATGAGCCACGCCGAGGCCATCATACAGTTGGCTGATGCACGAGAACGCTTCCTGCGCAGCGTGATTCTCGACGGCGAAGCGGTCGCCTGCGTCGTGCAACCGGCGTTCGAAGCACTTACGGCCTTGGTTCAACACGCCGGGGTGGGGGATCTTACCGCACTCACCAGCGGGTACGGGGAGCACGCCGAAACCGCCATGGTCCAAGACCTTTGGAAGGCCTCGCGGGGCGGGCTTTCCGTCGAAGAACTGTTGGCGCGGCACGGCTACCACGGCCCCAGCGAGGGTGAGCTGTCCGGCCGCGTCTGGCGTGAAGACCCGGCCCCATTGCGAAGCGCGCTCGCGGGCTGGTCGGCCATGGCCGACGATGCCGACCCGGTCACCGCTGAGCAACGCAAGCGCCAAGAACGCCTTGCGCTCGAAGCGCGATTGCTCGCCAGTCTGCCTGTCTGGCAGCGGCCGCTCGGGCGTCTGGTGTTTCGGATGGGTGAGCGGGGGATACCGATGCGGGGCGTAGCCAAAGCGGCGTTCCTGCAGTCGCTGGACATGGCACGGGCGTGCGCGCGCAGGATCGGTGTGTTGCTGGCCGAACGCGGTGTCCTGGCCGATCCCGAGGACGTGTTCTTCCTGACCGTCGACGAGATCACCGCCCCGCAACAGCATGATTGGACCGCTGTGGTGGCCCGTCGTCGAGAGCGCCACGATCAATACCGGGCCATGGCACTGCCGGAAACCTGGCAAGGCATGCCCACCGCACGCGAAGATTCCTCCACCGAGCACATCACCGAACTGCAGGGTGTCGGAGCCAGCGCGGGTGTCGTCGAGGGGCGGGTAAAGGTGATCCTCGACCCGGCGGATCCGGGCGCCGACGTGGAACCCGGGGAGATCCTGGTCACGAGGATGACAGATCCGAGTTGGGCATCCTTGATGTTTCTGTCCAGCGCGCTGGTGGTCGACATCGGTGGGACGTTCAACCATGCGGCAATCATCGCGCGGGAGTTGGGAATTCCCTGCATCGTCAACACCAAAGACGGCTCCCGCGCGCTGCGCACGGGCGACTACTGCCGCATCGATGGAAGCACCGGGACCGTGCAGATCCTGGAACGCGCGCAGCCCTCGGCTGAGGGCTGAGCCTCACGCATGACCCGCCGCCGCTTCGTCCTCGCGGGTCAGTCCCGCGGCTTCGATCAGCTCCTCGTGCAGTTCGAACCACACAGTGTGATACGAGTCGACAATCGGGCGGGTGAGCCAAGCAGTGTCTCCTGAACGGACCTTCTCCAGCGCGGTGCGCAATTTGTCCGCGTAGTCGGCCAGTCGCGGGAGTTGCGTTGCCACCGAGGCGATTATCGGCAGGGTCCGTTCGTGGACGTGATCCAGGCGTCTCAGCACACCGGCGTCGTAGTCGGGGTCGTCATGGGGGTTCGGTGCGCCACCCTTGAGTTGCCAGTCCGAAACCAACGCCTTGAAATCGGTATTGACGTCTCGGAACTCGTTGTACGCCGCGGTCACGGAAGTCTGATTGACGGCCGCCCGCTCCTCGGCCAGCAGCTCACCGAGTCGTGCGCGTCCCTCTGGAGTGATGCGCAGGAACTTGCCTGCGACCAGAAGGCCCGACTCGCCGAGGGCATCGACGACGCCGGCCACAGAGGCAGGCTCCTGGCCGAGGGTCGCTGCCAAATCGTCGGTAGCGATACGTCCCTTCAGCCGAACACCCTGTAGCACCGCGAGTTCAGTCATCGTCACCTTTCGACCGTTGCGCGAGATGGACGGCGGCCAGCATCGCTATCAGGCCCGGATGGTCACTGCTGTCGTGCCCTTGCGCGCGATGGTGTTTGCGGGCAATCTCGGTCAGTTCGTTCAGGTCCGGGGTGTCGCTCTCCGACCACGCGGTGAGTTCGAGTATGCCTTCGCGGATTTCGCCTTCGTTACCGTCGACGGTGACGAGCCTGCCGTCGAGTTCTTCGGCCACGCCGCGACCGCAGCCCACCACTGACGGCCTGCCCAGCTCCCGGCTGACGACTGCCGCGTGGCTTGTCGCCCCTCCGATCTCGGTCACGATGCCACGTGCAGCGAGCATGCCCTGCACGTCGTCGGGACTGGTGGTCGTGCGCACCAGGATCACGTCCTCGCCGCGTTCGGCGACGTCGATGGCATGATCGACGTCGGTACACGCCCTGCCGGTCGCGACTCCGGGACAGGCCGCAAGTCCCGATGCGAGAAGCGGTGCAGCGAGCCGGGTTTCGGGCTGTAGAGCGGGCAGCAACAGACTCCGTATGTTTTCGGGAGTCACCCGCAGCAGCGATTGCGCGTCATCGATCAATCCCTCGCGTCGCAACGCCAGGGCAAGGCGTACTGCGGCTTGCGCGGAGCGTTTGGCCGCCCGTGTCTGCAGTAACCACAGCCTGCCCTCCTCGACGGTGAACTCGATGTCCTGGACGTCGCCAGTTGACTTCTCCAGCCTTCGAGCGGCGCGCATCAGCTCGTCGTATACCGCAGGAAGCCGGTTCGCCAGAGCTGAGATGGATTCGACGTCCATGCTGCCGGAGACGACGTCTTCGCCCTGTCCGCCGGCGAGCCACTCTCCATATGGCGTGTCCACGCCAGTTCTGGGATCGCGGGAGAACAGCACTCCGGTACCCGAATCGGCGTCCCTGTTGCCGAACACCATGGCCTGGACGACTACCGCGGCGCCTGCACGGTCATCGAGACCCCGGTGTCGTCGATAGGCGACCGCCCGGTCGCCGGTCCATGATCGAAACACGGCGTCGATGGCCTCGCGCAGCTGTCGATGCGGATCCTCGGGAACCACACCATGGTCGTCGCCCAAAACGATGCTGCGATACATCCGCTGGAACCGCTCGTGGACCGCGCTCGCGAACGCTGGTGAGGACGCCTCGGCCAAAGCCCTTTCCGCGGCGTCGTTGATGCCGAGGTTCAGCACCGTGTCGAGCATGCCGGGCATCGATTGCGCGGCTCCGCTGCGCACGCTGACCAGCAGGGGCCGCGGCCCGGTGCCGAATGTGCGTGACGTTTCGGCCTCGAGCCAGGCCATCTGAGCACGCACTTGTGGCCAGATGCTCTCGATGGTGCCCTCGGGATCGTCAAACCAGCGCGCGCAGACGTCGGTGGTGATGCAGAATGCCGGTGGTACGGGCATACCGCGCTGTCGCATCGCATTGATGCCGAAGCCCTTGTTGCCGAGAACTTCTCGCGGTTGGCCCGCGGAACCGTCCAGCCGAACCACGTCCGTGGCGGGCGCGGCATCGCCGCGACGATACACTTGTGTCACAAACCAATACAAACACATCGTCAGCCCGAGCGGCAAGGGGTTGACCGCGGGTTGCGCGATGCTCGGCCCCTTCACCGCCTACTGTCTTTGTCAGCGACCGCCAACCCCGGTTTCGGTAGCCGGCACACGTCCAGAAAGATCCCGAACGGAGCGATGGATACCACCCCGCGACAACGAATCCGCCACGCGGCCATGGAGCTGTTCGGCGAGCGAGGTTACCGCGGACCGACCCTCAAGGCGGTCGCCGAACGCGCCGATGTGTCGCCCGGTCTGGTACAGCATCATTTCAAGACCAAGCAGCGTCTGTTGTCGGAGGTGCAGGCCTGGGTGTCACAACAGCTCACCGACATCGGCGCCGGCCTGCTTCCTGGAGAGGCGAATCTGGGTGTCGATTCAGCTCGCTACGACGCATTCCTGGTTGCCAATCCCGTTGTGGCCGCTTACCTTCGGCGCAGGCTACTTGAATCCACCACGACCGATGACGCCGAATGGTTCGGCGGCGCCGTTGAGCGCCGCCGCGAACGCATTGCCGAGGCTCGGCCAGATGGGCAACATCTCGACGTGATGGCGGCGATGGCCGTGCTGATCGACGTGGCGCCTATCCTGCTGGGCCCGCTGCTCGAGCAGGCGCTGGACTGTGATGCTGCCGAGCTGGCGACTCGGTGGCGGCAAGTGGAGACGACTCTGCTCGGCCTGCCGTTCGACGACGCCGATTGACGGCAGCGGTCACAGGATCCCGTCACAGGATTTTCGCCTCGGCGGCGAGACGGTCCCAGTGTTGAGCGGGGGATCCCAACACCACCTCGTCCGTGCGGGCGCGCCGGAAGTACAGGTGCGCGGAATCCTCCCAGGTGAAGCCGATGCCGCCGTGAATCTGGACGTTCGCTTTCGCCGCATCGCGCAGCGCCTCTGAGCACACCGCCTTGGCCATGCTCGCGCGCCAGTCCGCTTCGCCGGCAGTTGCAGCATCCGCACCGTCGAGAGCTTCCAGGGCTGCCTGCGAGGCCGACCGCGCCCACTCGAGACCCACCAGCATGTCGGCGCACTTGTGCTTGATGGCCTGAAAGCTGCCGATCCGCCGCCCAAACTGTTCGCGGGTACGGGCGTAGTCCGTAGCGATCTCGAGCACCCGTTCGCACGCGCCGACTTGCTCGGCCGACAGCACCGCCAGCGTCACGTCAACGGTGCGGCCGACGACGTCACCGATCGGACCGCCACCGGACAGCCGCACCGCCGGCGCCGAGCTCAGCGTGATCGTGGCCATCGGTCTCGTGCCGTCGAGTACGCGTTCGGCCTCGGCGACGACGCCGTCTACGGCCGGGTCGAGCAGGAAGAGCGCCGGTTCGCCATCCTCGGCGGCGGCGACCACGACGAGGTCGTCGGCGGCGGACCCCCCCAGCACGTGGCGCACCGTGCCGTCGATGCGCCAGTCGTCCCCGGTCCGGGCGGCACTGAGCGTCACCGCGGACGGACGCCACAACCCACCGTCGCCGGTGAGGGCTGCTGCGGCGGTGCGGCGACCTTCGATGAGCCCCGTGAGTCGCTTGTCGGCGTCGGGGTCGCGCTCGGTCGAGCCGAGCAGCAGGCCGGTGGCCAGCACCGTGGAACTCACAAACGGCACCGGGGCCAGTGCGCGGCCGAGTTCGTGGGCGACCACACCCAGCGCGGACGTGCCGTAACCTGCGCCACCGAGGTGCTCGGGAAGCGCAATGGCGGCCACCCCCACCTGGTTGCACAGCACGTCCCAAAGTCCCGTGTCGAAGCCGGAGTGCACATCTCCGCCGTCGTGGCCCCCCTCGCCGTACGCGACGGCGCGCACCCGGTCAGCGGATGACAGTCGCTGACAGGCGGAGCGCACGGACTGCGCGAGTTCCTGACGCTCATCAGGGGACAACGCCGTCATCCGTTTCCTCCTGCGATCTGCCGGGCCAGCTCGGACTTGGCGATCTTGCCGAGGCCCGTCAGCGGGAACTCGTCGACGAGGACGAGCCGCTCGGGCCACTTCTGTTTCATCAGCCCGCGTTCGTCGAGGAACGTGCACAGCTCATCCAGGGTGACGTCACGGTGGCGGCGCGAACGACGCACCACCGCGCACACCAGCTCACCGCGCAGCTCGTCAGGCTGGCCGAGCACCGCGATCTCGTCGACCAGGGGGTGGGCCAGCAGTTCATTTTCGATCTCGTCAGGGGCAACGTTTTCGCCCTTGCGGATGATCAGATCCTTGGTACGTCCGGTGACCACGATGCGCCCGTCCGGGCGAAGGTAACCACGGTCGCCACTGCGGAACCATCCGTCCGCGGTGAGCGCGTGGGCCCATTCCTCGCGCTGCAGGTATCCAGGTGTCAGGTTGGCGCCGCGCAACTCGATTTCGCCGCCGGCCCCGATCCGCACCTCCGATCCGGGGATGGGTCGGCCGGCGCTGTTGGCCAGTTGCTCATCGGTGTCGCTGGCCTCGCTGACGCAGATCATCGGTGCCTCGGTCATCCCGTAGGCATGTACGACCGGTACGCGCAGGTGTTCACGCACCTGCTTGTGCACCTCGGGCGGACACGCGGCACCGCCGCCTATCAGCATCCGCAGCGACGGCATCAGCAATTCGGTTGTCGGCGCGGCCATTTGGGCGGCCAGGAGCATCTGGTAGAACGCGGTGCTCGCTCCGGTCACGGTCACGTGGTGCTCGGCAAGTACCCGAGGCAAGTCATCTGCGGAAACCTTGGGGATCAACAACACCGGAAAGTCGCCGAACAGAGCGGTGGCGAGATAGACCATGCCGCCGATGTGGGCGATGGGGAACGCGATGGTGCCGACTTCCCGCGGATGGGCGCCCACACCGAGATGGGTGACATAACCGTGGGCGGCGCTGAGCAGGGTGGCATCGGTGTGCTGTACGGCTTTCGGGCGGCCTGTGGTGCCCGAGGTGAAGTACACCCAGCGTGGCTCTGCTGGGGAGTGCGGCCCGTCGAACGCTGAACTCGCGGCCGGCAATGTCTGGAGTCGGCGGACGAGGTCGGGGGGCACCGAGACCGCCGGTATCCCGGGTGCATTCGCGGCCGTCGACTCGTCAACCAGCAGGATGTCCGCGTGGGCGACGTCGACCGCCGCGCACACCTCGCGGCGTCGATAGAGGTGCAACACCGGCGCCTGAACGACGGGCATGCGGGCCAGCGCCAGCATCACCACCGCCGCGTTGACGTGCGAGGGCATTTGCCATGCGACTGTCATCCCCGGTCTCACTCCGGCGTCCCACAGCCAATCCGCCGCGGCGCGGGACAGCGTGGCGACGTCGGCCACGGTCAACACCTTGCCCGTGACGTCGCGCAACAGCGGACGGTCCGGCCTGCTGGAGGCACACCCATCCAGCAGTGCGGCGATACTGCCAGCCGTCACTGCGCACCTCCCGTCCCACCCACTATGCTCTAAACATTTAACTAATTTGACGGTCGCCGCTCCAACTTTTCGGCATTGACGATCGAAGCGGCCGAATGGGCCGTCGGAGCCGAGCGAATCTCAGGCCCGGTCAGGTCACGCGCTGTCCCGGCGTGAACTTGACGCGCAGTTCGCGCACCGCGTAGACCTCACCGGCGTCCTCGAACAGCTTGGGCTCTTCGGCCAGTTCGAAGTCCGGCAGCCGCTTGAGAACCTGGGTCATCATCACGTCGAACATCATCTTGGCGTAGTGGGATCCAAGGCAGCGGTGCATGCCGACGCCGAAAGCCATCTGCTTCTTGGCATTCGGGCGCGATAGATCCAGCGTGTCGGGGTCGGAGAACATCTCTGGATCGCGGTTGGCCGCCGCCCACATCAAAATCGCCCGGTCGCCCTTGCATAACGACTGTCCATGGAATTCCGCGTCACGCGAGACGGTGCGTGCCAGTCCCAGGGTCGGCGTGTACAACCGCAGCAGCTCGTCGGTGCCCTTTTTGATCAGGCCTGGATCGTCGATGAACTGCCGGCGCAGATCCTTATCCTTGCACAGTCGCAGTAGGACGTTCCCGGTGAACCCACTGGTGGTGTCCATGCCGCCGAGCATCATCAGGACCGTGTACATGGTGATCTGACCGTCGTCGAGCGGCTTGCCGTGGAGCGTGCCGCGGAGGATGTCGCTGAAGAGTTCGTCGCCAAGTCCCTCGGCCCGGCGCTCCTGCATGTGCTTGACGATTTCGCCGAACATCTCCATGCCGGCCATCCCGGCCTTCTCCGGATCGTGGGCACGATCGTGCACGGTGCTGTGCACCCAGCCGACCCAGTCCATGTAACGCGACTCGTCGAAGTTCAACAACCGCAGGATCAGCCGCGCCGGCAGAGGGGTGGTCAGCTCGCCGACCAGGTCGCACTCCCCGCGCTCGATGAACGCGTCGATCGCCTCGTTGGTCATCGCGACCGCGGCCTCGCGGAATCGCTCGGCCGAACCGGGTGAGAACCGCTTGAGGGTGATTTCGCGCAACTCCTGGGTCTCTGGTGGGTCGGACTCGATCGGCAGGATCTGCAGCGGCAGTTCGCTCGCCGGAACGCCCACGGAGGGGAAGGAGTTGAACAGTGCGTCGTCGCGGGCCGCCTCGAACACCGAGGCGTAGTCGACCAGCGCCCAGAAGCCGTCGTAGTGGTCGGAATGAGCGACCGGACAACCCGATTCGCGCATCTCACGGAACTTGCCGTATGGGTCCTCGCGGAACTCTGGGGAGTGGTGGTCGAGGTCCACCTCGGCGCGGCGCCGTGCTTTGGCCTGGATGTCCGTCATTGGCGATGCTCCCTTTCGTCGGGTTACTTGGAGAGAATGGCGACGGCTGCGGTTCCGGGTGCCCCGTAAAGCTGGGCCAGCGCGACCCGCGGATCGTTCGGCACCTGACGGTCACCCGCGGTGCCTCGTAGTTGGTGGACCAGCTCGTAGACCTGTCGCAAGCCCGAGGCGCCGACCGGTTCACCGTTGGCCAACAGGCCACCGTCGGTGTTGATAGGCAATCGGCCGCCGATCTTGGTGGCGCCGTCGGCGAGTAGTGCCTCCTGTTCGCCGTCCTTGCACAGCCCTGTCTCGGCCATGTGGATGATCTCGGACCCGGAGTCTGTGTCCTGCAATTGCGCGACGTCGACGTCCTCAGGGCCAATCCCGGCCAACTCGTACGCGGCGCGCGCGGCCTCCGCGGTGGTGCCGGGCACGATCGGCAGCTCGATCGAGGTACGCAACAGCTCGTAGGCGCCATTGTGGCGGCTGCGCAGTGCAGTCGAGCGAAGGTAGATCGGAGTGTCGGTGTACTGCTTGGCCACCTCGGCGCGGCACACCACGACGGCGGCAGCGCCCTCGTTCGGATTGCAGTACATATATTGCCGCAGTGGAGCATTCACGATCGGAGAGCTCAGGATCGCGTCGACGCTCATCGGCTTGCGGCGCCACGCGTGCGGCGCCAGCGCGCCGTTGTCGAAGTTCTTGGCCGCCACCCGGGCCAGAGTCTGCTCGGTGATTCCGTGATCGTGCATGTAGCGCATGATCTTGGTCCCGAAGTAATGGGTGGTCAGGAACATGCCCTGATCGCCGTACCACTGGGGCAACCCCGACACCGACGGGTCGGCACCGAAGGCGCCGCGCGGATGCTTGTCCAGCCCGACGCCGACCGCGATGTCGGCTTCGCCGAGTTGAACGTCCCGCGCGGCCAACGTCAACAGCGAGTTGCCGGTCGCACAGCCGCTCAACGTGGCCCGCGCCGGGAGTCCGGTCATGCCGGCCAGCCCGGTCACCGCCTCGGGATTGGCGACCTCGAGGCTGCCCGCGTACAGACTGCCCACGTCCGACCACTGCACCCCCGCATCGCGCAGTGCCCTGCTGATCGCCACGGCGCCCATCTCGAGCGCCGACCGGTCCTCGTACCTCCCGAACGGATGAAGGCCGACACCGATGATGGCGATCTCGGGCGTGCTGCTCATTGCGTTCCCTTCAGGATGCGTCACTGTCGACTCGGCCGTCGACAGGAGTGCGCGTTGACTCAGATGGCACTAAGCCTATAACTATATATCTGATTAGTGGGCGCGGGTCTAGAATCGGGTCGCTGCGCATTAACGGCGGCGTAGGGCACCAAATCGCGGGTGAAGGCTGAGGGGTTTTGAGTATTTCGTTGCTGCTGGAGATGGCGGCGTCGGGTGGTCCCGACCGGGTTGCCGTGGTGGACGGCGACGTTCGGTTGACCGCGGCCGAGCTCAGCGAGCTCGCCGACGGCGGCGCGGGCGTGATTAGCCGATCGGGGGCGTCCCACGTCGTCTATGTGGGCACCGGGGGAGTGTTGCTGCCTCTACTGCTGTTCTCGTCGGCGCGCGCGAACATGGCGTTCACCCCGCTGAACTATCGGCTGAGTGCAGAGGGGCTGCGACAGCTCATCGATCGGCTACCCGATCCGCTGATCGTGGTCGACAGCCAGTACCGCGATGTCGTGCCTGATTTCGGCAAGCGGGTGATGACATCCGATGCCTTCATCGAGGCGGCGCGATCCACCGATCCGGGGTCGGCCTTCGCCGACCCCGACGAAGTGGCGGTCGTGTTGTTCACCTCGGGTACCACGTCGCGACCCAAAGCCGTTGAGCTGACTCACAACAACCTGACCAGTTATGTCACCGGCACTGTCGAATTCGGTTGCGCCGATCCCGCCGATGCGGCGCTGGTGTGCGTCCCGCCGTATCACATCGCGGGGGTCGGGGCGGCATTGTCAAACCTGTATGCGGGACGGGCGATCGTGTACCTGCGCCAGTTCGACCCGCACGCATGGGTTCGGCTGGTCCGCGACGAGCGGGTCACCACCGCGACGGTGGTGCCGACCATGCTGTCGCGCATCGTCGCCGTCCTCGAGGAGCAGTCCGCCGAGCTTCCGACGCTGCGTAACTTCGCTTACGGCGGATCGAAGGTGGCGCGGCCCCTGGTCCGAAGGGCGCTCGACCTGCTGCCGCAGGTCGGCTTCGTCAACGCCTACGGCCTGACCGAGACCAGCTCGACCATTGCAGTGCTCACACCCGAGGACCATCGCGTGGCCCACGCGGCGCGCGACGGCGCCGTGGCCCGTCGGCTGAGCTCGGTCGGTCGCCCGGTCCCCGGCATCGAGGTGCAGATCCGCGCTGAGGACGGCACCGCACTCGGGCCAGGCGAAACCGGCGAGCTATTCGTGCGAGGCGCCCAGGTGTCGGGCCGATATGCCGAAATCGGTTCCGTCCTCGATGCGCAGGGCTGGTTCCCGACCCGAGACGTTGCGATGGTGGATGAGGATGGTTACCTGTTCATCGGCGGCCGCTCCGACGACACCATCATCCGCGGCGGCGAGAACATCGCCCCGTCGGAGATCGAGGACGTGCTCATCGAACACCCTGACGTCCGCGAGGTCGTTGTTGTCGGACAGGATGATGCCGAGTGGGGTCAGATCATCGTGGCGGTGGTCGTGCCCGAGGCCGGCGCGACGCCGACACCCGCGCAGCTGCGTGAGTTCGCCCGCGGCACGCTGCGCGGATCCCGGACGCCGGATCGCATCGTCTTCCGTGAGGAACTGCCGACCACGCCGACCGGCAAGGTGTTGCGCCGGGTGATCCTCGACGAGCTCACGCCGGCGACCGCCGAGCACTGAACCCACCCCCCGAGACAGTAAGGAGTCCGGCATGATCAAGAACGGCACGCGCCTGCAAAGCCAGGTGTGCGACACCCAGGTGATTGTCGTCAAAGCCGGTGCGAGCCTGGACGATCTGCGTTGCGGTGGCCAGCCGATGCTGCCAGTGGGCGCCGAACGGCCCGCCGACACCGCGCTCGACCCGGCCTTCGCCGACGGCACCACGATGGGCAAGCGTTACGTTGATGACAGCGACGCTGAGGTGTTGGTCACCAAGGCCGGCGCCGGGTCGCTCAGCGTCGGCTCGACGCCGCTGGCGCTCAAGGAAGCCAAGCCACTGCCGGCCAGCGACTGAGGAAGCCAAAACTGGCCGTAGCGTGAGAGTTTCGCCGCCGCGGGAGAGTCCGGCAATCTTCGCTACGAGGCGGTACGAACCGAGTCCACGACTGGCTGCTAGGACTCGTGACCGATCTCGACAACCGTTGCCGCGATGTAGCGATCGACTTCGGTTTCCGGTGGATAGGCAGGCCCGCTGCGTTGTCGAAGACTGACCATTATGTCGACGAGGCCGTCGGCCATGCCGTCGAGTTGGTCAGGAGAGCCCTCAATGGCCAGGCTGTGCTGGACCGAGACGAGGCCGTGCAGGCCTGTCCACAGAGTGTGCGTTGCCTGGTAGAGCGGCAATGACAATGCGTAACCCGCCTCGGCACAGGCAGCTAGCGCGCCGCGTAACCTGGCCGACACTTGCCGCGCCGGATGCAGCCCCATCCGCGCGCGTTCGACGATGGGCTGGCGAATTTCGTACATGAGGCGGTAATGGCCCGGGTTGTCCAACGCGAAGTGGCAGTAGGCGTGCACCTGGGCCCGCAACCGTTCGCGTGGCCCTTCGCGAGTGGCAGCGATGTCTGCGGCGCCCATCTGTTCGGCCAGCTGTCGGTACTTGTCGGCTAACGCGGCCCAGACCAATTCCGTCTTGTCGGAGAAGTGCAGGTAGATGCTCGCCGGTGTGACACCGACTTCGTGGGCCACCGCCCGCATGGTCAGCTTTTCGTCGCTGCCCCAGTCGTCGAGCAGCCGGTTTACCGCGGCGAGCACCTCTTCACGCAGTTGGTCGCCCTGACCACGGCGACTCCGGGGCCGCGGCGATTGCTCCTCTACGCGGTCGGCCACGCCCACCACTCTAGGGCGGGCGTGACCGAGCGGCCACGGCATTCGTCACCAGGTCACGAGCATCTTCTTCACGCCGTAGTTCGTCCCGTAGGTGTCCATTTCGACCTCATCCAACGGTGTGGCCAACTTCAGGCCGGGAAAGCGCTGAAATAGTTGCGGGAGAATCGTTTTCAACTCCGCCCTGGCGATGTTCTGACCGAGGCACTGGTGTACGCCGTAGCCGAAGGCGAGGTGCCGAGTCATCTTCCGGTCGAAGTCCGGCTCGTCCGGGTTGTCGAATGCCCGGGGGTCGCGGTTGGCCGCAGGCATGGCCACAACTACGAGGTCGCCCTTGGCGATCGCCTGGCCGGCGATTTCCAGGTCCTCCTTGGCGGTGCGGCCGAGGCCGAACTGGACGATGGTCAGATACCGCAGTAATTCCTCGACGGCGACGCCGATCTTCTCCGGATGCTCAGCCAGGTCCCGGCGTTGGACGGGATGGGTCAGCAGGGTGAGCGCTGACAGGCCGATCATGGCCATGGTGGTGTCATGCCCGGCGAACAGCAAAAGCACGCCGATCGCGATGACGTCTTCGTCGGACAGGATGGACCCGTCGTCTTCGCTCTTGCGGATCAGTTCGGCGAGTAGGCCCTCGGAACGAGGGTCAGCGCGCTTGTCGGCGACGAGCTTGGTGATGTATTCCATGAGCCAGTGCGCACCCGTATCGCGCTCGGCGCGGCGCTTACTGGTGTCCATCATCACCTCGGTGGCGTGATGGAACTTGTCCCGATCTTCGTAGGGAACTCCCAGCAGTTCGCAGATCACGAGACAAGGGATCGGCAGTGCCAAGTGCTGAATCAGGTCGACCGGCACACCGCTGCCGCCCAGGGTCTCGATGCGGTCCAGATGTTCAGTGACGATGGTGTCGATATACGGCTGGAGATTGGCCTGCACGGACTTGGGCGTGAACCTGCCCGACAGTAGTCGCCGGTACGCGCCGTGGTCGGGGGCGTCCATGGAGTTGAACGTCGGGGGCAACGCCTCGGCGGAATCGTTGTCGTCGGGATCGACATCGTCTTCTTCCGCCACGTCGTGGCGTGGCCGCTGCGAACTCAGTCGTGGGTCGGAGAACACGAGACTCCCCTCCTCGAACCGTGTGACCAGCCAGCCGATGCGGCCACTGGGGAACCGAACACGAGTGATGGGTTGCTCCTCGCGCAACTGGTCATAGGCCAACGGCGGGTCGAGAAGTCGCTCCCGCTCGATCGGCATATCACGAATGGTGGTTGTCATCGGTGCTCCTTGATTTCTGAATTGGATTTGGCTTCACGGTCGCTGATGGCGGCCTCGACGCCCTGGTTGACCTTGGTGCCGTTGCCCCAGCCGACGTAGTAGTGCAATTGCAGGACCGCCTCCCGGAGCTCGCCGGGTGACAGCTCCTCGTTCTGCAGCGCTCCCCGCGCCTGGATCTCGATCAGGTCGGCACGGCCCAATGCGGCGGTGGCTCCGATGACCAGTAATCGTCGGTCGCGGATCGAGAGGCCGGGCCGGCTCCATATCTCGCCGAAGAGGTGGTCGATCGTGTCTTCCAGCATGGGGTTTGAAACTTCGGGCAGCGTCGCTGAGAACCCCGGGCCGTAGACCGCGTCCATGGTCTTGAGGCCCAATTCGGTCGTTTCACTCATGAGCGGTCCTTCTGTGGGATGGCAAGGGTTTCGGCGCCGTTGGCACGGGCCGCGTCGACCAGGGGAACCGGGATCGCGTTGCGTGCCGCAAGTTCCTGGGCGGCGGCGAGATCCTTATCCATCAGATGCCACACCTGCGGCACCAAGGCGCGTGTGTCTTCTGCCGCCGATAGTTGGTTGCGCAACCAGGAGAAAAGGGTGGTGCCATCGGGATCGGCATCCTCGACGACGGTGATAAGTCGCTGTGGATCGACTCCAGCGGACGCGACCAGGGTGGCTGCTTCGTGGACGGCGCGCCAGGTGCCGTAGGTGATGATGTTGCGGGCGATTTTGGTTGCCATTCCGGCGCCCAGCGGCCCGCAGTGCACAACGTCCTTGGCGAAGCCGGACAGCACCGGCATGGCATTGGCTACTGTGGCGTCGTCGCCGCCGAGAATGGCGACGAGGCCGTTCGGCACTGCCTGCGTGACGCCGCAATCCAGCAGCGCCACAGCCTTTTCCGCGCATTTCTGCGCGAGTTCGTGCACTACGGGTACGGCAACGGTGCACAACAGGACGACGATCAAACCCGGATGCGCGGCGGACAGTACACCGTCCTCAGCGCACAGCACCTGGCGTGCTTGATCGGCGTCGACCACCGCGAGTAGGACCACGTCGCTGTCGCGGGCTACCTGAGCCGGTGACGCCGTGGACGCGGGCACACCGGGCAGCCCGTCCGCGGCTTCGGGGCGGATGTCGTACACCGCTGGGATCCGCCCGCTGCGGGCCAGGCTCACCGCGACCGCGCCGCCGATCATGCCGAGTCCGATGACGCCGGCTCGCGGCGATGTTTGGATGGATTCCTCTGCGGCGGTGTCTGTTTGGGTGGTCACGCTGTTACTCCCTCGTTGAGGACGGACACGATTTTGGTCTGCTCTGCCACCAGTGATCGGGCAGTACGAAGTGGGCGGATCATGTTGATGCCCACGGCGGCACGTGTGCGGCCACCCTTGCCGTAGAGGGCGACGAGCTTGCGGTCGTCGATGCTGCCGTCGGTGACGGTGAACGAGTCAGCGCCGCGCGGCAGGCCGTAGATCTGGATTTTCAGGTCGTACTGGTCCGACCAGATGTAGGGCACCGGAACGAATGGTGCTGGATTGGATCCCGCGAGGATGTTGCGTGCGACGGCCATGCCCTGTTCGGCAGCGTTGGTTCGGTGTTCGACGCGAATGCGTTCACCAATACCGACGTGTTGCCACGATGCGACGTCCCCGGCGGCCCATACAGCAGGAGCTGCCCGGCAGTATTCGTCGCAGAGCACACCGTTGCCGGTCGGGATACCGCTGCCGGCAAGCCATTCGGTGTTGGGGATCGAGCCGATCGAGATTAGTACGACGTCGGCGGCCAGGACTGTGCCGTCTGCCAGCTCGACGCCGGTGGCCCGGCCGTCCTCGGTCACAATGCCGACCACCTTGACGCCAGTGAGAACTCGGACGCCGTGCTCGACGTGCACTCCGATGAGGAGTTGGCCTAGTTCATTTCCCAGCACGTCGGACAGGGGAGCTTCGACATCAGACACCAGGGTGACCTGTGTCCCCGCGGCGCAAGCGACCGAGGCCACTTCGGCGCCCAGGAATCCGGCACCGACGATCACCAGTCGCCGATGTCCGGTCAATTCCGAACGCAGGCGCCGGGCGTCGTCGAGGGTGCGCAACACGTGCACACCGGCGATGTCGTCGGTGCCGGGCAGGCGCCGCGGACGCACCCCGGTGGCGATCACCAGGTCCTGGTAGGCGACCTGCGATCCATCGGAAAGTGCGACCGCTCGGGTCGCGGTGTCCACCGACTCGGCCCGCACGCCAAGCCGCAGATCGAGCTCCAGCGCGGCGATCGTTTCGGCGTCCCGCAGCTCAAGCTTGTCCTCGAACCGCGTGCTGGCCAGAACCTCCTTGGACAGCGGCGGCCGATCGTAGGGCAGCTGGCTCTCCTCGCCGATGAGCGTGATCGGTCCGGTGAAGCCGTCGCGACGCAACGTTTCAGCAACCGATAGGCCCGCCGCTGAGGCCCCAACGACCACCACTCCCGCCGGGGGGGTCACTCCTGCACCGCGATCGCTGCCGCCGGGCATACCGCCGCCGCTTGACGCGTGGCCTCGTACTGGCCCTCGGCTGGATCGGCCTCGAGAAGTACCACAATTCCGTCGTCTTCCCGCTGGTCAAATACTTCCGGTGCGATCAGAACGCACTGGCCGGCCGAGCAACATTTCGTCTCATCAATGGTGACGTGCATCGATACCCTCCCCGTCAAGTTAAGTGAACTAAGTTCAGTTATGAGGCGAGGTTATATCCGAAGTGGTGTTGCTGCTACCCGCGGCGCCGTGATTCAGCACACACTAACTAGGCAGACTAATTAAATGGCGGGGCCAAAGAGCGATTCAGGTTGGCCGACGCGACCACGGTGTCAGGGCAGATGCAAGACGCATCCACCGCAAGTATGGAGCGGTTTCACCGCCCCCAAGCGACCGCGTGATTTGCACGAGGACAATGGTCGCCACATCCACCGCGTGGGTGAACTATCAGCGGCTGGGCATCTACCCGACTGCATATCCGGTCGGAAGTTACTGCCGCACAACATGTACCACTGCTGGCCCAGCCCCGCCGAGTCATTCGTGACTCAGGCGTTGGCGAACTCGGGCGGCTTGACCGCCTCCGGGTCGGGGTTGGCGATCGGCAGCCCCATGAAGCGACGTGTGTTGTCACCCATGAAGTCATATGTGCGACGTTCGTCCATGCCCTCGGCGTACTGCCAGTAACGCTTGGGCTCAGCCAAGCCTTCGGGATGCGGCCAGTCCGAACCGAACATCACTTTGTCCCATCCGACGGTCTGCACGACATCGGCGACCGAGCCCTCCCAGAACGGGCTGACCCAGACGTTGCGCCGGAACACGTCGTGCGGATGCTCGGGAAAGTTCTGCGGCATCTTCTTGTACGTCGACTCAAGGTCGTCGAATAATGGCTTGATCCACGCGCTTCCGTTCTCCACGCTGGCGATGCGCAGCTTCGGGAACCGGGTCAACGTGCCATGGCAGATAAGGCTAGTCAGCATGTCGGCGATCTCGCGGTGACCGAGCGCAGTCCACTTGAAAGCCGACATCTCGAACGCGCTACTCGTCGACGGCGGTTCCCACTTGTCGATGTACTCCTGCAAGGGAGGTTGGCTGGCGTGCAACACGATTGGCAGCCCGGCGTCCTCGACGTCGCGCCAGAACGGATCGAACTCAGGCAGTGCGGGGGAGCGCCAGCCCTTATAGCCGTTCACCGGTGCGGGCTTGATCAGCGCGACCTTGGCGCCGTTGTCGAGGATGTATTCGAGCTCGCGACGCGCTTCGTCGACGAGTCCCAGGGTGAGTACCGGTGTCGAGTAGATCCGGTTGGCGTGGCTGAAGCCCCAGTGCTCCAGCATCCACTGGTTGAGGGCATGGATGATCGCCACCGTCAGGTCTGGATCTTCGGCGGCCGAATGCTCGACCAGATTGGCCAGCGTGGGGTAGTTCAGGCATGCGTCGACGCCCTGGCGGTCGAGTTCGGCGATCCGGTCCTCGGGGTTGCGCGCGCCTGGCGGTGTGTCTATGCCACGGCCGGACATCTCCCGCATTGACAAGCCCTCTGGGTTTTGGCCGGAGTAGAACTTCTCGTGGGCGCCAGGGGCGGCCACCCGTTCGAATGTCGGGTTCGGCATGTAGTCAGTGATCTTGTTCAGGATTGCGATGCGGGTGTGCTTGCCGATCTGGACGAACTGCACCTTCGGCTGAAACTCCTTGGGCAGGTACTTCGTCAGCGCATCGGGGGTCTCGTACATGTGCTGATCGGCATCGAAGATCGGTGCGTCGGTGAACTGCGTCATCGTGGTGCCTCTCGCTACTCGACTCTGGGCTCAAGTACGAGCTTGACGCAACTTGACAGTTGTGTCAAGTCTGGTCCGTATCACGTAGTCATTGGTCTTTGAACTGCGATTATTGCAGTTGACGACACCGTCATATAGAGTCGCCGCATGACGGTGACCTCGGATTCGCCCGCCGAACGGCAACTGGAGGCCACCCGCGGTGAGCGCACCCGCTCGGCGATCCTGAATGCGAGCCGCCGTCTCTTTCTGGAACGCGGCTATGCGGGCACACCGATCAACGCCATCACCGAGGCATGCGGCATCTCGCGGGCCGGCTTCTATACCTACTTCAAGGACAAACGCGAGATCTTCAACGTCCTTGGCAAGAACGCCTACCGCGAGGCCCTTGCCGTCATCGCCGAATGGGCCGATGCCGATCAACCGTTCGGTCCGGCCGACATCCGCGCCTGGGTCGGCCACTATTTCGACTATATGGACCACCACGGCGCGTTCGTGCTTGCGTCGGCGCAGTCGGCGCCCGACGACGACGACTTCCGAAAGTCGCGCAACCGCATGGTGACTCGGGCGTCATGGAAGCTTGGCCAGGCGATCGCCGGAAACGGCGCGCACTCACCGGATGTCATCGGCGTCGCGGTAATGGGGTTGCTGGACCGGGCCTGGCACACGGTTCACCGCCAGACCGTGGCTGTCGACCGCGACGAAATGATCGCGGTGGTCGCGGAGATGATCATCGCGATGGCAACGCCTCTCGCGTCGTGACCCTTCCGCCGCTCGACGAGCCGGACGTCGTCGACCTCCTCCGTACCAACCACCGCGCATTTCTGTTCTGCCGCGATGGCGCCCGGCGTCCGATCGGCTACGCCATGCGTTCGGTCGCCTATCACCCCGCCACCCGCACCCTCTCCTTCACCAGCTATGCCAAGAGCGCCAAGGTCCAACACCTGAGTTCGGCTCCTGAGGTCGCATGCCTCATCGGCGACGACCAGGGCTGGGTTTCCGTTTCTGGCTTCGCGCACGTCTACCAACCGTCCGCTGTCGAGGTCGACGAGCTGATCGGCGAACGCTCGCCTGACCAACGCGTGCCCGACTCGGTCGTGACTAAGGTCCGCGACCGCCTTCTCAGCGGCAAGCGGTGCGTCATCCGACTGACACTCACCGAGGTCCGCGCCGCCGACATCCCCGATCGACGTGCCTAGGTTGCGCACCGGCGGCCCGGTCGCCATGGCCGAGGACGAACTAGCGGATTTCTTGGCGCACCGGCCGACCGGCTCGATCTGTGTTGTCGACGCCGACGGCCAGTTGCTCGCCCTACCGGTGCGGGTGGTCGACTTCGACTCCGCCACAATTGCCGTCAGCGTTGACGGCGTGAATGGCGACGCCACGCAAGCTGCGACCCAGGCCTGCGTTGTGGCCGATGTCTTCACCGCCTACCAGGACATTCGCGGCGCGATCGTCCAGGGAACAGTGATGTGGCCACCCGCGTCGGGTGATGTCGCCACGCTGACTGTCAGCCGCATGCTGACGTTCTCGTTTGCCAACGCCTAGAGGGTTGGACGCCGACATTTTGGCTAGTCAGTAGGCATGTCAGGATTCGATACCAGCCAACCGATCACCGATGAGAAGGCCCTCGAGGACGTCGACGAGGTCGACGATGCGACCAAGCAGAAGGCCGCGGCCGGGCCTCCTGCTGAAGCCGACGAGCTGGGCGACGCAACGCCCGGCCCGCGCTGAACCGCGCTCAGGCGTCGTTCAGAGGCGTATCAACGCGGCGACGTCGGCGACGCTGCGCAACAGATCGTCGAGGTGGGTGCATGCATTGGTGCGTAGGCGAGCCAACGGCGCTTTATGCACATCCGCTCCTTAATGTCTTCGGTAGTTATGCGCAGGGGGCCGTAAAGGGCCATCATTCAATTAGTGGAATGGGAAGCTCTCGAAAATAAGGCGTGGAGTTGGTTCAGCGACACGGCGACGTAGCCGTCGCGTACTGGCCGAATTTCCTGCAGTGTGTCGGTCGTGGCTGTATGTGGCCGGGCAAAGTATCTGCGGCGGGTCACAATCGCCTGGCCATGGGATCGGTGAAGGTGAAGCTATGAGGGAACGCGAAGCGCCGAGTGCTGCGGAGGCAATCGCGGAAACCATGCGGCGAGAAATCATCGACGAGCTCGTCGACGGCGACCACATCGGTTCTGCGGAAGACCTGATGGACCGGTTCCAAGTCAGCGGACCTACCGTGCGTCAGGCGATGCGTGTCCTTGAAGCCGAAGGTCTAATACGGGTGCGCCGCGGCAACAATGGGGGCTTCTTTGCCGGGACGCCGTCCGTCGATGTGGTCTCGCGGTCTGCTTCAGCGCTGCTGCGCCGACAGGGAGCGGATCTCGCCGACCTGGTTGCTGCGTCTCAGTTGATCGGACCTGAAGTTGCAGCGCTCGCGGCGCGCAATCCCGATCCTGTCGCCCGTGGGCGGCTCCTAAAGTTTGTCGAGGAGGAGTGGAGCGATGATGGCGAGGTGTCCGTAGCGGACGCGACGGACATCGCGGTCCGGTTCGGGCGACTGCTGGGCGAATTGAGCTGCAGTCCGTCGCTGGGACTGATCGCAGGCATGCTCAGCGACCTCGTGATCAATCTGATGTCACAGGCCACGCGGGAATTCGATCCCGAAGTTCTTCAGGGATACGTGCCGCACATTCGTGAGGGGCATCGTCGTCTCGCTCGTGCGGTCGATGACGGGGATGCCGCTGCGGCCCGCGCAGCGCAGCTAGCGATGGACCTGATCGTCGAACTCTAGGGCTCGCGTTTGTCTGGCTTGATGAGTTCAAGCCATGATCGACAGAAACTCCGGTGCGATGAGGTCTGCCACCTTGGCCCAGGGCACCGTGATCACCTTCAACCCGCGCCCGAAAAGTGTGTCGGGGAAGTGCAACTCGATTCCCTCCGCGGTGGGAATCCAATACTTGAAGTTGATCGGTGTGGGGGCGAGCCCGCCTTTGCGTTCCCAGTCTCCGGCGTGTGGCGGCGGATACACGGTCGGCAGGATTGCGGAGGACTGTTCGGAGAGGCGGGTCAGGCCGGCGCTCCTGTCAAGGAACAGATTGTCCCAGGTGATGGGAATCCCGCTGCGGCTGTCGAACACGACGGTGGCCACCGTCTGCATCGGCATATGGGGCTCGGCGGTGTTGTATTGACCGACGAAGAGTTCTGAAACCGTGATCGGGCGGACGAATGCCGTGCCCGTTGCGTCAAATGTCCAGGGGCGCCTCGTCGATGCGTCCCACGTGTTCTCCTGCACCTCTCGGTTAGCCTCCGCGTCGATGCCGTCGTTGATGGCGGCGGCGACATCCGCGTTGCCGCCGTTGACACGTTGATAGTGAACTCTCCAGGTACCCAAGGTATCTGGGCTGCTGCCAGCAATCATGCCGGGCACGACCGCAAAGCTAAGGCCGTTGGCGACGGGTTCGGCCCAGGCCGCGTCTACTGAGGACAAGGCGATCGCTGCGACTGCTGCCGATACCAACGTCACGCGGCGTGGCATCTTCCTTGCGTTCACTGCCCGGCTACTTGATGTCGACTTTGCTTGCCAGCCAATGGTTGTCGATGAGTTCCATCGTCATCGCAACCCTGTTGCGGTCGATACGCGGTTCGGGATTGACCGAGTTGGTGATCGATTGATCGATGAAGAGCAGCACTTCGACCTTGGTCTTGGTCGCGGACTTGATCGCCGAGTCGACGACAATGCCCTTGGCCATCGCCTTGTTGTCGATGAGTAGTCGCCGCAGTTGGCTGGCAGACTGGCTGTACATGTCTTTGAATTCGCCAGTGGCGCCGTCGAGCACCTGGGTGAAGTTCTGGTCGATGCCGTTTGTGTCAATGCTTGTCAAAACGACTGCGTACCTTTGCGCTACCGCCAAGGCCGCGCGCCCGGCTGCGTCGGTGTCGTGTTGCCCTTTGAGTTGCCAGCCCAAGAATCCGGACGATCCCAGTGCCGTGACAAACAACAGACCCGCCGCGGCGGCGAGAACGCGCCGAACCCAGCGCCGGCGGCGAGACGGTGTTGGAGCCTCGCTGTCAGCTTCCCGGCTTTCGTCGGAATCGTCCGGTTCGCAGTCTTCGTCAGCTTCGTTGGCCGATGCCTCGGATGGCTCGTCGGTGTCGAGTTGTGTTTTTTTATCGGGTGTTTCGACGTCGTCCGGCACCGCCTCGTTTTCTGGCGGATCGTCTTGTTCAGTCACCTCATCGAAGACGTCTTTAGCGTTGGTGCGCTTGAAGATCTTTGTTGTCATGGTGGCCTCTCCTACTTTGGTAGTGGTAAGTCCAGCGGTGGTCCACCGTAGTTTGTGGGAATTGAGTTGTGGCCCACCGGCGTTGGATCGGTCTGTGCGAGGGGGTCGTAGCCCGCGGGTGGGCCCGCGGTGTCATCGCCGGGCGGTCGCGGTGCATTACGGGCACCACGTATCAGCACAGCGGGGTCCGGGTTGGTGCAGTACGTGTAGAGGTACGGCTCGGGGAAATCCGGCACGGTGGCCGGCCGCCGCGGCAGATTGTAGTCACAACCGTAACGCGGGTAGATGTCCGCGATGGCCCATAGCGCCCCGTCGCGGAGAGTGCCGCGCAGCGCATCCAATGCCGACCCGCGGGGGGCAGCTACGAAAGCGCGTAGGGCGGGGATACGCTCGGACGTCAGTTGGCCAACAGTGGTGAGATTGCCCAGCAGTTGAACCATCGTGTCGGAATTGTCGGTAAAGATCGCGTCCAGAGCATCCAACGGCGCACGGCCGCGATCGAGGAGGCGGCGAACGCCACCGTCCATGGCGTTGGCCCCGCCCAGGATTGCCTGCAGATTCCGCGACGTGTGCTGCAGACCGGGGCTGACGTCGGCCAGCGTCGTCAACACGGTGCGGCCGTTGCGCAGCATGCTAACGGTTTGTGGCAGTATCGAATCCAGTGTCGAGATCAGAAACGCTCCGCCGTCCAACAGCGCCGCCAGCTTCTGCGGACCCTGCTTTCCTACCCGCAGTTCATCGGTGATGGCAGCAAGCTTTTGGGGATCCAGCTGAGCCAGCACCCCGTCACCATCGGCGATCAGTTGCGGCAGCGACACCGGCACGGTTGCCTGGTCTTCGCCGATCACGCTGCCGTCGGTCAGCACCGGCCCGCGGCCGTCAAGGGGCCGGAAATCCAAGTACTGTTCGCCCGCGGCCGACAGGGCCGAGACACGCACCGAGCTGTTCTGCGGCACCCGCACGTCGGCGTCGATTGACGCCAGTGCCACCACGCCCTTGTCGCGGAATGTGACCGATTTGATGCGACCGATCGGTACGCCGCGCAACGTGACGTCCTGGTTGGGCAACAGCCCACCCGACTCGGGCAACAGCACCCGCACGGCGATCATCGAGCGTGCCGGGTTGATGCCTAGCGATCCCACCACAATGTAGGTCGCCGCGACGAGCAGAGTGAGGACAACACCGGCCACCGACACCGCGAGGCGGCGGCGTGCCAGGGCCCGGACGGAGTCGACGGTCAGTCGCGCCGACCATTCCAGCGGGTTCGTTGTCATGATCGTCACCGGGGCCGATGCTCGGGTCCGTATATCTTGCTCAAGAACAGGTTCCACTCGTATCTGAGGCTGCCGATCATTGCGTGATAGTCGGTGCCGTCGGGCAAGTGGAATTCGGGATCGCCGGGATAGTTCTTGTCAGGCAATGCGCCGATCGCGATTTTCGGAATGATCGCAACAACGTTTACTGCAGTCGAATGCGTAAATTGCATGAAGGGCCCCAGCAACATGTTCAATTCTCTAAGGCTGACAGTGGGGTCGAGGCTGATGTCGTTGAATTTCGCCGAGAGACGGTTAAGGTCTGCGATCAAGCTGCGGGTGTCGGTGCCCCGCAAGGACGGGAACCGATTGAGCTGTCTGGTGATACGTGCGATCGTGTCGACCGTGTCGGCCAGCGCCGCGGTATTGTCTGCCAGGACGCCTGTAGCCGGCGCGGCAGCCGTAATGGCCTCCCTCAGGGTGTCCTGGCGGGCCGACAGGGTGGCGGCCAGGTCATTGGTACTGCGCAGTGCGTGGTCGATCTGGGCGGAGCGAGCGTTCAGCCGCGATATCAGCGTATTGGACTGCCTGAGCAGCTCGGCGACTTTCTCGCCGCGCCCGCCCACCGCAGAACCGGTGCCGTTCACGATCGTCACTAGGCGCCGGACGGCACCCCCATTGACCAGCAGCGCCGCCGAGCTAAGGACTTGTTCGATGGACGCGGCGGCCGACGTGGAGCCCAATGCGATGGTGTCTCCGTCGCGTAGCAGCGCGCCGGGTGCCACGTTCGGGTCGGGCCGGATGGCGACGAAGACGTCACCGAGCGGAGTGGCCGACCGCAGCTCCGCGGTGGCGCCGACGTGCAACTGGACATCTGCCTTGATCCGCATCTTCACGTAAGCGGTGAAGTTCTGCGCGCGTATTGATTCGACCTCACCGATGTCGGCGCCGTTGAGTTTGACCTTCGCCTGTGTCGGCAGATTCAGTGCGTTGGAGAATGCGGCGGTCAACGAGATACCGGTGCCCGTCTGGCCGGGCGCCGGCAGCGGCAAGCTCTCCAGTCCGCTGGCGCATCCGGCAAGCAGCATGGTCAATCCGGCCGCTACCGCGCCTCGCCAGCCGCGGCGGGCAGCACCTACACCGTGGGTCATGGGTGACCTCCCGCCATCTGTTCGAGCATGCCGAACACGCCCTCGGACAGAAAGCGCACGCCGAAGTCGGGCCCGTAGTCGGTGATGGTGCCCGTTGCACATCCCAGGTCTTTGATTGCCGCGAGGTTGCAGATTTCTTTGGTCAGCTGTGAGTCGACGAGAATCTTGTCGGCGTGGATGTGCGCGCGTAGGGCGCCGGCGTTGGTGTCGATCGCGTTGTAGATGTTGTCCGAGAGCATCGGTAGTACGTCGAT
The DNA here is from genome assembly GCF_976985675.1 of Mycobacterium sp. NTMscope_MAC_12. Classification (NCBI taxonomy): domain Bacteria; kingdom Bacillati; phylum Actinomycetota; class Actinomycetes; order Mycobacteriales; family Mycobacteriaceae; genus Mycobacterium; species Mycobacterium sp. NTMscope_MAC_12. The sequence continues at coordinate 2,812,298 of NZ_CDRJYY010000001.1, read as the reverse complement.
TGTTTCTGCTAGTTCGCGGCGATAGTCGGAGACGGCCTTGGTGAGGGTTTCAAAATCGGCGACGGTACCCTTAAGCCCGTTGCGGTTCGTCTGCAGCAGCGACGTCGCTTGATCGAGTATCTGGTTGATCTTTTTGCCGGTGTCGCCGGTGCCGAGGTTTTCGTCGGCCAGGATGTCGCTGAGTTGGCGCACGTTGGAGCCGAATTCGCGTATCGCGGTGTCGTTGTCGGCGGCTGACTGTGTCAGCTGCGCGAGATTGGCCACGATCGCCTGGATGTCTTTCTTGGTGTGGGTGCCGTTATCGGCGCCCAGACGCAGCGCCTGTGATAGCTGATCGAGGGTCGTTTTGATGTTCGCTCCGCTACCCGCGGCCATCTTGTCGCCGATTGTGACCAGGGCGCCCAGCGGCCCCTGCCCTTGCCCGTCACCGCGCAGGGCGCGCGAGAGTTTGTCAACCATCGCCAACGTTCGGTCGAACTCGACCGGTGTGCGGGTTCGGGCCAAGCCCAAGACGTCGCCGTCTCTTAACTTCGGCCCGCTGCGGTAAGCGGGGGTCAGTTCGATGTGCCGGTCGGTGAGGATCGACGTGGAGACGGTGACGGCCTGAACATCGGCGGGTATGTCGAAACCCTTGTCGATCTCGAGTTTGACTTCGACGTAGCTGTCCTTCGGGACGATGCGGGTCACCTTTCCGACCGGCATGCCCAGCACCGACACCGGGTTGCCCTCGTAGAGCCCGATGCTGTCCTCGAACTGGGCCGTCACAGTCGTCGACCGATCGGCGCTGCCGGGTATCACGGCGAAGGCTACGACGGCCGACCCTGTTGCCAGTAGCGCCGCGACTGTCAGCGCGAGCTTGCGGCTCATCGGGGCGCCCTTGCGGGATCGGGTGGGGGCCATCCGGGAAATGGATCCGGTGCCGGTTCGCAGTCCCTCAAGTATTCGGGCAGGTTGAACTGTTTGGCGCGCGCGCTGAGCGCACACATCCATGAATCTATTAAGGCGTTTGCCGAGGCGTCGATTGCCGTCCCGCTACCGGAGGCGTTGACGATGTTACGCAGGGGCAGCGGGAGGGCTTGCAGGAAGTTGCGGAGCATCGCGTCTTTCTCAGCGACCATGTGAGAGAAATCCTGCATATTTGACAGCATTTCGTTGATGCCAGGCGAGTCGTTGAGGATGGTCTTGATCGTGTTGACCAACGCAGTTGTGCTGACGAACAGCCGCTGCACTGCGGCGCGCCGGGAGACTATCTCGGACAACAGGTCTCGGCCTTGTAGCACGAGCAAGCCGAGATTGGCCTTCTGGTCGCCGATCAGCGTGGTGACTTTGTCGAGACCGTTGAGCAGGGAGCCGATTTGATCGCGCCGTCCGGAAATGACTGCGGCAAGCGATCTCAGGTTGTCCAGAGCTTGCGGTAACGCTTCGGGCACACCGGTGAGGCCATTGGCCAAGGTGCTCATCGACTCGGCGATACGGTCGGCGTCCAGTTGTTCGAATGTGGTCGTCGCATCGGCCAGTGTCTTTTGCAGATCGTAGGGGACCGACGTGTTCGCCAAATCGATCCTGCGGTGGTCGAGGCCGCCGGCGCCTGCCGGGGATAGCTCGAGATAGCGCCGTCCCAGCAGAGTGGTCAGTTTGATCGCAGCCCGCGTGTCGCTTCCCAGGTGGATGTCGTTGCGTACCTTGAACTTGACGACGACGCGGTCACCGGCCAGTTCCACGCTGTTGACCGCGCCCACCGGAATCCCCGCGACGGTGACCTGGTCACCCGGAGTGATCTGCGCGGCCTGCAGGAACTCGCCCTGATAGCCGGTCTGACCCAATGACAGGCGGCCGATCCCGACGACGACCATCACGACCACCGCCATGAGAGCCACCGAGATGGTGCCCAGCCAGACCTTGTTGTATCCCTCGATGGGCCGCTTGAGTCGATCAAACATGATGGGCTACCTACAAACCGGTGAGTGTCGGATGACATTGCCAGGTGACGCGAGTCGAACAACGGCGGGAATCAGTCGGCCGAGGAACGCGAAAAGGGTGACGTTGACGTCGCAGATATAGGCACTGCCGTAGCTTCCTTCCTGGCTTATTCGGGCAAGACCCTTCAAGAGATAGACAAAGTTCGCTCCCGCATATGAGAAGCGTTCCCGGCCCTCGTGGGTGAGGTGTCCGATCAATCCGGGCTCGCGGCGAACTATTTCCTGCAGATCGGGGGTGACGTTGCGGGCGATCGTCGCCAATCGTGCAACCGCTGCGTTGATCGAACCCGCCGATGCCACCAAATGGTCACGCCGGTCGGCGAGAATCTTCATGACATCGCCAGTTTGACCGAGCACTGCCTGCAGATTCGCGTCCTGTTTGGCCAGGTCGGTCACCACGTCGTTGAGGTTGCCGATGACCTCGCCGAGGACTTGATCGGGCCCGGCCAACGTTTCGGCAAGCGCCGACGTTTGGGTGATCAGTGTCAGCATTGACCCGGAATCTCCTTGCAGCGCTTTGATGATCGCGGTTGTGAGGTCGTTCATCTGTTGCGGGTTCAACAAGGTGAACAGCGGCTCGAAACCGTTGAGCAGATAGGCGATGTCAAATGATGGCGTGGTGTGTTCCAGGCGAATCTTTCCGTGGTCCGCCAGTGGTCTGTGGTCGCCTGACGTGCCCGGTGACAGGCCGAGATATCGCTGTCCGATGATGTTCTGGTAGGTCACCGACGCGATGGTGTCGTCGTAGACGACTTGGTCCCTCTGCATTCGGAAGGTGACTTTGGCCAAGGTGCCCTCGAGGTCGACTCGGTCGACCCGGCCGACGCGAACTCCGGCCACCCGAACGTCATCACCGGGGTGCAACCCCGAAACATCGGTGAAATTCGCCGAATAGATGTTCGTTGGGCCCGCGACATCGCGGCGCAGCGTGACGAATACCATCCAGGTTCCGACGGTCGCCACCACCAGAAACAAGCTCAGGCCGATAAGCGGCTTGCGGTATCTCACCGATCACCCCCTGAATCGGGCGCGAGGTGCACCGTCGATCCACGAGCGAGCGGTCCCAGCAGGAGTTCAGTAGCGGCGTTGGCGCGACTTCCCGTGATGACGCTCAACTGGTCCTTCTCCTGACGGCTACCGACTGGCCCGACGTTGCCGCCGACGACCGCCGATTGCGGCTGCACACTCGGCATACCGGATTGGGGCGATTCGGCGGGAAGTGGCGGTGGGACTGGGGATTCGACCGGGGGCGTCGGTTGGGGGCCCAGTGGGGGCCCGGCGGGCGCGGGCGGGACTCCGTTCGCCTCGCCAGCATGCGTCATCGAATCCCGTGGCGGGGCCAGGTTGGGACGATTCTCCGAGATGCCCGGCGGTAGCGGCAATCCCCGAGACCCCAGCGCCGGCGTCAACGACGGGGCGACCGGCACCTCCGGTGCCGTGAAGCAACTCGGCCCCAGCAAGTCGCCGTAGCGGGGGCAGTCCGCGCGCACATAGGTGCGGGTAGGAGTGAAGGAAATAATCGCCTTGATGCGTAACGCATGTGTCTGTGGATCCAGCACGTCGTGGTTGAACAAGCTGACGTTCTGATCGATCCGGTGCATGATCGCTTCGATCGTGTCAGCGTTGTCGGCGAACACGCCCATCACAGGTGTCAACTGCGTGGTGATGTTAATCAATCTGTCGGTCTGATTGTCCAAGGAATTGGCCAACTTTCCGACGGTGCTCAGCCCGGTTGACACAAAGTCAGTCAATGCGGATCGCTTCTCGGCCAGGGTCTGCATTAGCTTCACTGCGCTGGTGAGTGCGTCGAAGAGGTCGGGTGCGGCGTCGCGCAGCCTGTCAGCGGCTGCGGTGAGGGCCGAAATTGTGGTCGGGTCCGTATCGTCGCCGACGACGGTATTCAGCTGGCTGACAATGTCATTGAGGTCTCGGCCGGCGTCTTTTAGTCGGTCGCCGCGGCCTTGAGTGGCCTCGCCTAAGGTGGTTAGCCATCCGATACTGTCGGCGGCAGGTTCACGGCCCATTGCGGTAAGCACCTGACGGAACCGATTCAACGTGGTCTGGAACAGCACCGTCGGCAGACTTTGGTCCTCGGGGATCACCGCGCCGGCTCGCAACGGTGCCGAGCCGCTCTTCCCGTTGTCCACCAATTGCACCGATGACACGGCGAAGACGTTGGACGGCACCACTCGCGCTGTCACTGTGGTGGGGATCCCCGAAACGTATTGGGGCTTAAGGTCGATCCGGACGATGTTGCGCCGTGTGGTACCGGCCGGGACGACATCGGATACGGATCCGACGAGGACGCCTCGGAACTTCACGTCTGATTTGGCGGGCAGCCCATCGCCCACGTTGACCAGTTCGGCACTGACCCGCACGATGGGGTCCAGTCTGCCTTTGTATTTCGCGATCATGACCGCGGTGACCGCGGCCACGATCAGCAGGAAGGACACGCCCGCCACAAAGAGCCGGCCGTTGGTGGGGCCTCGGCCCTCGGAGTCGAAGGAGTTCGGCATGTTATCCGCCAAACCTCGCGCCGGCGTCGACGCCCCACATCGCCATCGTCAGCAACGCGTTCAAGATGATGACGGTAGTGATGCTCGCGCGCAACGCATGCCCGGCTGCGACACCAACACCCTCAGGACCGCCGGACGCGTAGTACCCGTAGTAGCACTGAATCGCCGAAGCCACGAAGACGAAGATGACGGCCTTGATCGTCGCGTATACAACATCCCTGCTGCTGCTGAACAGCGCGAAATAGTGCAGATATGTCCCCGGGGACGTATCTGCGATCACGCCGACCACAGTCTGAGCAGCGATGTACGCGATCGCCAAGCACGCCAGGAACAGAGGAATCGTCGTGATGATTGATGCCACAACACGAGTCGTCACCAGATAAGGAATGGGTTTGATGGCCATGGCGTCCATCGCGTCGATCTCTTCGGCGATGCGCATGGCCCCTAAGTGCGCCGTAAAGCGACAACCCGACTGGGTGGTAAACGCGATTGCGATCATGATCGGCACCAGTTCACGGGTCGACCCCCATGAGGACAACAGCCCGGTCGCCGGGCCTAGGCCCAGCAGGTTCAAGGTGTTATAGCCCTCGACGGCGAGCAGCGCACCCGCGGTGACTCCCAAAACCAATGCGACGCCGACAGTGCCACCACCGACGACGATCGACCCGTTGCCCCACGCGATGTCCGACAGGTTCCGCAGGAACTCCTTGCGGTACCGGCTGAGGGTGACAGGGATCGTCGCCAGTACTCGGCCGAAGAAATACAGTATGTGGCCGGCTTTTGCCACGGTGAGTCCTGCCGCACTCGCCGCCTGGACAAGTTGCCGGGCGCCGGTGGGGTGATATTTCGTGGTCGCCACGGCTACAGGCTCGCCCTCGGAAACACGAGGATGTAAAGCTCGCTCATCGCCACGTTGACGATCATCAGCAGCAATACCGATTCGACCACCGCGGCGTTCACCGAGTTCGCTACCCCGGCGGGACCGCCGCGGGTGTCCAAGCCCTTGTGGCAGGCGACGATGGCCACGATCGCACCGAATGCAATCGCTTTGGCCAGGGCCAGTACGAGATCGCCGACGGTGGCGAACGAGGAGAACGTTGCTAGAAACGACCCCGGGGTCCCGTTCTGCATGTACACGTTGAATAGGTAGCCCACGAAAAAGCCGGCACAGGTGGCCAATCCGGTCAACGCGACTCCTACCACGATGACTGCGACCAACCGGGGAACCACGAGACGCCGGATCGCCGAAACGCCCATCACCTCCATCGCGTCGATTTCTTCGCGCATCGTCCGCGAGCCCAAGTCAGCGCTGACTGCCGAGCCCACGGCCGCCGCGAGGAGGATCGCCGCCACCAGCGGGGCGCCTTGCCGTATCACCACCAGCCCATTCGCGGCGCCAGCCAACGACTCGGCGCCGACTTGCCCAGCCAGCACCGAGAACTGGATCGACAAAGTGACGCCCACCGGGATCGTCACCAATATTGTCGGGACAACGGCGGTCCCGGCCATGAACGCGGCCTGCCGGACGAATTCCTCCACCATGAATCGACCGGTGAACAGATCGATGAAAAAGTACTGAATGGTGCGTATACCCAGCACCACCTGGCCGCCGACCGTGTGCACCGACTGCAACGGATGCGACCGCAGATACCGGCGGCCCCAGTCGCCGATCTCCCGTACCGCGGAGCGCTCGCCAGTTGGCTCGATAGTGCTCGGCATTTCTTGAGCCGCACCAACCGATGCCTCCAGGTGAGTGGCAATCACCGAACTGTCCTGAAGGCCCCGCCGACCCGATGGGCCGAGCTGCGCACGCAGGGTGCTGAGGGCTTGCCTAGACGTTCACTCAACTTCCGCTCATTTCCGCACAGTGCTCATCCGACGTGCATACTCTGCGGCGACTCAACCCCGAGGTCCCATACGAGACCGGGCAGTAGGCGCATTCACAGAACCCCTTCTCGGATCGCATCAACCGCCGGTGCCTCCCCTGCCGCACGAATTAAGAAGTCAAAATCACAATGGTCACGCCTGGAGTGCGGGCTCTGCGCAGGTGCCGTGTTCGTCTTCAGTCGGAGATGGCGAGCCCATCGTTGTGGCAACTTTTTATTCTGTTAACAGATTAGGACTGTGGCACATTGCGCTCGTGTTGGCAAGGCTCCGATGGTCGAGACGGATGTGGGGGGTCGCGGCATTCGTACTCCTATTCAGGGCAATTGGCGCGCAGTGGCCCAGGAGGTAGCGGCACCCGCGGAGGGTGCGGCCCTCGGCGGCGGGCCACGCTGACCGCAGTATCCGTGGCGTCGGTCCGCTGACCACGACGCGCATGCGAGCCAAGTTCCGAACAGATTCGCCCCGGTGCCCGGCGCCCTGCCGATGAGATCCGACCCGCAACACGGGAAAGTAGGTGCCGGGCGTATCGAAGACGTGAGACGCGGAGAACTTCAATACGGTTGAGCTGCCGTCGACTTCGATCTGGCAGGGCCGGACGTCGTCACCCTCGAAATCCATGGCGGCGTCCACGATCGCGCCCGCACCGTCGGGCGCCGCAGCCCAGCCGTCGAAGGCCACCGTCGTGCCGGTCACCACGTCGACCCGGGAACCGCCCGCAACGTGGAGGGTGACCGCCGGTTGCACGCCGCCCCGGAGGGCGGGTTCTCTCGGGATGACGATGTCCTTGTCGGCCGTCATTGTGTCGGCGGTGTCTTTCGGTGGTTCGGCCCGCTCCACCCACTCCATCAGCGCGGTGAGGGCCGCCGCGCCCGCCGCCTCGTAGTCGACAAGGCGGGTGCGCCACATCTCGAACGTTCCGCCCACGAGGACACAGTGGCTGTCACCTTGACCAGCTGCCGTTCGAGGCGGGTGGCGTCGTCGTGGCCGAGGTGGCCCTTGTGTTCCAGAAGTCGTAGTAGTAGCCGGGATTCTGATCGAGCGTGTTGTAGCGCGTGAACGGGAAAACGCTGATGTGGGTGCACCGGATGTCCGTAGGTCTCGTTCGCGAGCCACTTGGCGAACCTCGCCGTTTCGGCGCTGGCGCCGAACAGATACACGTCGTAGTGAAATCCGATCCCCTCGTTCGGAGGATGTCCCTGGTTGGACTCGATGAGGAGCGACCCATCTCGTCGAACGCGTACTCGAATTGCCAAGCGGCGCTTGCTCCGCCGAAGTTCATGAAGTTCGACGACAGAAGATTCTCGTGGCCCCCTGCGCCACCTTCGAGGAATTGGAGGACCCTACCGCGGTGCTGCTCGGGCGACGGCAGGTAGAGAGTGAACAGCGTCTCTGTGCCCTCGAAACCCGCCGTGCAGGCGCCCGTGGGGCACAGGCTCCGCGACGTCTTCGTCCATGTCGATGAACGCCCGGCCGAAGCCTGATTCGGTCGGGCGAGTACTCGTCGACCGTCGGTATCAACGTCTCCGTTATGGCCATGCGGGGACCAACGCGCGTGCTCCCAAGGCCGTCAACCATTCTGCTGTCGGAATGAAGTGAGTGCATCCTGCGGCGCTGCGCCGTCCGCGAGATGGCCTTGCGGGCCTGCCCAGGTGCGTCTAACGTCAATTCTGTTAACACAATGGCTGAATGGCCACAACGTGAGGAGAACCGTGACGGCGCGTTTAGACAGCTTGGGTCGCGGACACGATGCAGCGCGACCCGCTCTGAGTGTGGACTGCGCATGTGGAGATACCGAGATCACCGGAATGCGGCTGAGCTTCCATCCCTGGGCTGACAACGGATTTCCCAGCCTCGGCAGACACGGCCTGGTGGCCAACCATGGATTGTTGGATGCGTTCGCTCGTGAGTTCGCCAACAACCCCCGTCTGACCAACAACGGTGAGATGCGCCGCTCGGATCCCGAGATGCAGGACTTCTTCCTCATCTGGCTGCCGAACCGCTTGTTCAACATCACGGCTGGGCTGGAGACGGCCCCCGAGAATTACCAGCTAGACATGTCGACAGCGGAAGGCATGGGTACGGCGCAGTGGCTCGCCCACTTGGGCGGCTACTACGCCGCGGTCTGGCTACGTGCGTGCTGGACGGAGTTCGAGGGCGAGCGGCCCAATATCGCGATGCGCGACCGCAAGTTTCACGCGATCTACAAGCGACAGCTTGACACGGCCCGAGAGGTCGCACTCTACGGGAGCGACAGCGACGCGATCGAGTTCAGCCGTGGGATGCTTCGAAAGAACGCACCCCGACCGGCCCCCGGCCGCCGAATTACTCGGCTATTGAAGGCGGACCGACTCGCCTCCATGCTGGGCGATCGGCTGCCCGGCGAAGTCGGAATCTTCGGCTTCAACGCAGGATTCATGCAGCACATCCTGCCGCCGGGTCTCAATGCACCAACAAGCGCGACGCCGTTCGCTGATCCGTACTACACCGGCGATAGCCATGTCTTGCTTGACGCCCACTTCGCACTGGCCGAACCCGCCTTCATGACCGAGGCCCGCAAGTCGTGGGACTCGGTGACTTCGGCGGACGGTGAGGTCGCTGTAAGGCTGAAGGAAGCGATCGACGGTCGCCCTGGTGAGTCCACATTGCTTGCACGTCAACAGAGTTGGGATACGTTGGCGGCCTTTCTGTACCGCGTCGGGATTCCAAGGGCCACCGTCTACCGCGGCTTCAACCAGGAACAGTACGACCGCCTTCTCGCATGGACCTCCTACTCGGTGATGATGAACGTCGCCAACGGTTATAACGGCCTGTCGGCCTACGCAACCCGGGACGCGAAGCTGGCGCGCCAACAGATCACCACCAGCACCCTGTGGTGGGGATTCATCTTGACCTACGTCATCGGCTGCATGGATGGTCGCACCGACTCGCTTCCGATCAGTGACTCGCTGCCTCGGTTCCTCACCGCAAACGGCGGGACCTGCCAATGAGTGATAACGGGGTCCTCGACGTCGCAGGCTATTCAGTAACCGACGACTTCTTCGATCTGCCCTACATATCTTGATGAGTGGCGGGACACTCCCGTGCGACATCGCTACGTGCACGGCGGGTTTGAGGGAACAGACACCTGGTTCGCATTCAGTTACCCGTCTGAGGAGTCGTACCGTGGCCGGCTCTACCAGCGTTTGGAGGGCGCCAACGCCGGGCACGAAAACGTGGCCGCCGAACCGATCGGCGCGGTTACCGGCGGCGTCGAAATGATCTTCAGGCTCGGGGGCTACATGGTCGAAACGAACATGGGCCACATCGGCGACGTCAAAGACCCGAAGGCCGGCGACGATCCGACCATCTATGGGAAGTCGGGCCGGCCCGTTCGCGGGAGTGCTTTCGGCTGCGGTGGCTACAGAACGCCGAACACGGTCCGCCCTACATGGCGGCCCCCGCCCCGGACAGGGCCAACAACACCTGGCTCGTCGACTACCCCGCCCACGTAGAGCAGTCTCTCGTCGACCTGACCGACTGGGTCGAGAACGCGGTGGAGCCGGCAGAGACGCACTTCCGACTGGACGACGGGCAGATCATTTTGCCGGCTTCGGCTAAGGAACGCGGCGGAATTCAACCCGTCGTCTCCGTAACCGCCGACGGCGCCAAATGCATACAGGTCCGCGCCGGAACATCGGTGCGATTAGAAGTCCGCGCGGAAGTGCCTCCTCAGGCAGGCACCATCGTGTCGATCAAATGGGATCTGGATGGGACAGGCACCTACCCGGTCAGCCGCGAAACTGACGGTAGCTCAGTCGAAGTCACCGACGCCCTCCAGTGGACCTTCCAAACCCCCGGCACCTATTTTCCCACCGCACTCGTTGAGTCCCACCGCGACGGCGACGTCACGGTGACCTCACGGCGCATCCCGAACCTCGATGCCGCCCGCGTAGTCGTGACGTGACGCCCCTGTCAGCCCGACGGGGGTATTCCTTTGTGGGGTGTAAGTGGCCCCAAATGCATGATGCCGTCGCCGACGGCCCGACTTACGCTGCGGTAATACCAGATCAGCAGAAGGCGAGATATGGCCAGACACGACATCGAGAACACCCCCGAAGAGCGGGCGCAGTTCTTGGAAATTGCTCGAGGCCTCGCGGTCGAGTTCGCCAAGCGGGGCCGGGCCGGCGATGAAAATAACCAGTTCCCATTGGACACTGTGCCGCTGTATAAGTCCAGCGGTCTGGCGCGCCTGCAGATCCCAAAGGACCAGGGCGGACTAGGCGGCGACATCTGGTCAGTCACTTTGGTTTCCAAGGAGCTCGCCAAGGGTGACCCGGCCATCGCTCTGTCCTACAACATGCACCAGGTCATGGTCGGCCTGCTAGCCAACGTCCTGGAACCCGCTGCGCGCGACAAGGTCTTCAAGCGGGTCATCGAAGAAGACGCGCTGTTGTGCGGAGGCTTCAGCGAGGAAAGGGCCGGCATCACCGGCCTCGCCGACACATATGCGATCCCCCAGTCAGACGGCGGCTTCCGATTGCACGGGAAGAAGACCTGGACCACCCTGGCAGAAGCCGCTGACCTCGTCTCCCTGAATGCTGCTGTCAGCGATGCGAACGGCAACCTGCCGGACGACGTTGGCGAGCGTGCCGCCACCGAGTGCACGTTCTGGTTGCCGATGGATTCCCCTGGCATCTCGATCGATCGCACCTGGGACACCATGGGCATGCGTGCGACCGGAACCCAGACCGTCCTATTCGACGACGTCTACGTCTCGTCGGAAAACTTCGGCGGCAACTTCCGTCAAGGCCTGTTCGGCCACTTCGAATGGGTGACGATGCCGTTTTCCGGCGTCTACTGCGGGCACGCGGAAAAAGCCTACGAAGAGTGCCGCGACGCGTTGCGGACGAAGACACTGGGTGCCACGGCGGAAGGCAAGAATGTTGCGCTCGCCGGCATCGGATTCGTTCAATACAAATTGGGACGGATGCTGCTCGATGTCGAGGCAGCCAAACGAGTCCTGGAATCGACGGCACGAATCCTCTTCGATGGCAGGGACTCCGAGTGGAATCCTATGGCGCGGGCCGCTTTTCTCGACGTCGCCAAGGTCACCACGACCGAAACCGCGCTGCGCGTCTGCGATGGGGCCCTCCGGCTGATCGGCGGGGGCGCATTCCGGCGCGGCAGCATCTTTGAGCGGCTCTACCGGGACTCCCGGGCCGGGCCGTTCCATCCGCTGACCACGGATCAGGCCTACGACCTTCTCGGGCGCGCCGAGCTGGGCCTCCTTGAACCGCCCACCGCACGGGAGATCGACACGGTCGAAAGTGCCGAGCTAGCCAAGGCCTGACGGATCTGCGGGGCGAAAGAACCACACATGGAACCTATTGAACCGCAAACGATGTCAATCAAGGTCAATATAAAGTACGAACTATTCGGAACATGGTGCGCGCCAATATTTTTCGCTCTAGCCCTCGGGGGATGGTTCGTTCTGGCGCATTGGTTCGACCCGGCGGGAGCGAGCCTTTCCCCGGAGCAGCTGAAGGCGTGGTATGCCGACCGGCGGTTCGAGGTCATCCTTGGCATGTCGGTGTTCTGCCTTAGTACCGCGTTCTTCTGCATCTACACCATCCAAGTCGGGCTGTGGCTGTGGCGTTTCGAAGGGCGCTCGCCACTGATGTCTCTAGCCCAGCTGTTCGGTGGATTCTCAGTGGTGATCTACGTCTTCGTGTCCAACTGCCTATGGATAGGGGTGGCATACCGTGCTGATACGCCGGCCAATCCCGATGTGCTGGTTGGGCTCAACGACGCCGCATGGTTCAGTTTCCTCGTCGGGTGGGTAGGTCTGACGCAACAGATGTTGGCCACCGCAGCGGTCACCTGGCACGACAGGCGCCGTCAGCCATTGGTGCCGCGCTGGTTCACGAAGGCCACGATCATCGGTGCCCTCTTCGTGCCAATGGCTAACGGCTGCGCCTTCGCAATGACCGGCGCCTTCGCCTGGAATGGCCTGCTCGGCTTTTACATCCCGATCGTCATCTGGGGTGTTTGGTCTGATGGATTGGCCTACTACATGCGCAAAGACATCAAACGGCGTCAGGCCGAACTCGACGCTGAGGCTGACCCTCAGCTCAGCAAGGATATGGAGAGTGTCGAATGACCAGCTACGCGTTCGCTGTTCAGTGGCTCAAGGCATTCCGGCGAGATCCTGAAGAAGTCGCAGCCCTGTATGCCGACGACTTCATCTTCGAAGATCCCATCCTGGATCAGCTACAGATCACCGACAAACCGACGCTGATTCGAGCCTTCTCGCTGTTCGCCAATGCCGACACCACCAACGGGATCGGTATTCACAACATCAGAGTTCGTAGTTTCCAAGGTGACCATCGTAGTGCGCTGATTCGCTGGGAGTGGAGCCCGCAGCACGCGGCGCGTTTCCTTGGGCTCGACGTCAAGGACAAAACATTCTGGACACAGGGCCGCTCGTTTCACACCTACGACAGCACAGGCAAGATCACCCGCGACTCCGCCTGGTGGGACCCGACTGCGTGGCTCACCAGCATTGGCTATGGCGGCGTGGCCAAAAGCCTGCTCACCAAGCAGCCGCAGTCGACGAGGAATCCAAAATGACCGATCGTGACTTCGCAGTTAGATGGGCACACACACGCACCCACGACCTGAACGCCCATGCCGCGCTCTACGCACCTGACACGAAGTTCGTCATCGAACTCGCCAAAGTGGACGACCACATGGAGGACTCGATCAACGACCGCGCCGAACTGCGATCAAAACTTGCGTACTGGTCCAACCAGGATCCGTCGTCCGGTGACGGCGTTCACTCGATGACCGTCACCGAGGTGTTCACCGGCAATGGCCATATCTTCATCCATTGGGATTACGCGATCGAATACCTCGATGCCTTCCACGGTGTCCCGGCGGATGGCCGCCGCGTGGAGACCCTGGCGTCGACCTTCCTCGAATTCGATGACCAAGGGAAGATCGCCCAGGAAGCGACGATCATCAACGACAACCGCATCTATCAGCAACTGGGCCTGCCCATCGTCACGCCTCACTATTGGGACGAAGACTTCGATCCGTCCACGTTGCCGGCCTAAGCTCCGGCGACACCGCGGGCCGGCTCTCGCCGCTTCGGCGAGAGCCTTGCGGCAATCGGTCAACGTATGCGACAGTTCATTCTGTTAACAGAATCTAAAGCGAAGCGAAATGCGCGGATCGGGCGCGAGTAGAACCGCGCAGGGGAGCGGTAGGATGGCGGTAAGCTTCGGCGGGGACAGTAATCCGATGCTCTTATCCGGCCGGGTCCACGCTCCATGGTGGATGGACGAGATCGACCTGGTGGGGCGGCTGGCCGGGTTGCGCGAAGAAGTGTTCGCGGCGTTGGGCGGCAATCAGCTGTTGCCGAGTGTCACGTGGGACGCGCCGTGGCACTCACCTGATATCGTCTCATCGCTCACGCACGCGTGCGTTGGCGCGTTGCGCGGAATCAAGGCCTCTGACCCGCAGCCCGCCCGACGCCTGAGTCTGCTGATCCTTGATCTGCAGCAGCTGGCGATGGACTACTACCTATACGAAACGGGTATGCGTGGCGATCGACTCGCGGGTTGCGTCGCGGCCCTCAGCCGGCTGCGCGGCGTAGCCAGCTCGGCTGCATTAATGGAAATGGCGTGTGAAGCGCTGGTGCTGAGCTGTGGCTTTCATCGGGCCGTCCTATCGCGGGTGCAGGGTAAAGACTGGAAACTGCTTATGCTGCACGACCGTTCGAACGAGGAGACCGGCGCGTGGTTCAGCGACTGGGTCAATCAAACGGTCCCATTGGCGGCGCCTCTTCCGGAAAACGAGCTGTTGGTCAAACGGCGTCCTTCACTGGTGTACGACACCGATATCGCGCCCGTCCACCGTCCTTTGGTCGTCCAATCTGGGCAGTGCCGTTCATACGTGGTCGCACCACTGATTCACGGCGACCGTGTGATCGGGTTTGTGCATTCAGACCATCACCCATTGCCGCGACGCGTCGACGAATCCGACCGCGACGTGGTCTGGGCTTTTGCCCAGGGATTCAGCCACCTCTACGAGCGGGCCGTCCTCCGCGAACAGCTCCGCACTCAGCGTGACAACGCCAGGGAATTGTTGTTCACTGCCGTCGACCGCATCGATGAACTCTGCGAATCAGGCATCGAGAGCTCGCGTTTCAACTATGGGCACTCAGCGGCGCTCGGCGATGCGCCGTCGACGCCGGACCTCACCGAAAGGGAGGCTGACGTGTTTCATCTCATGGTGCGAGGGGCGTCGAATCAGGCCATCGCAGAGGAACTCGTCATCAGCGTGGGTACCGTCAAGACGCATGTCAAACATATCCTCCGTAAGTACGGAGCAGTCAACCGCACCCAGGCGATCGCATGGTTCTTGCAGGAACGAGCGTCGACTTGTCTTGGGGCTCAGTAAGAGCGAGGTAGCGCGAGTGTGGGCTGGGCGATGTAATTGAGGATCATTTCGCGGCTCACCGGCGCGATGCGAAGCAACCTGGCGATGCCCCACTGCGGGATCAAGCCGCATTCGGCGCTCAGCCCGTTGCCGCCGTGCACCTGGATGGCATGCTCCACCGCGCCGACGGCCGCCTCCGCGGCGGCGTACTTGGCCATGTTGGCGACCTCACCCGCAGGTAGGCCGTTCTCGTAGAGCCAGACGGCCTTCGCTGTCATCATCGCGGCCAAGTCGACCGCAATTTTCGCCTTGGCCAGCGGATGAGAAATCGCGAAGAGCGCGACAAGCACAGCCGACTTGCAAGCATCTCCTCGGTGGTTAGGCCTGTGCCAGACGCGCCAGCAGGGCCTCGGCGTCGGCGACGCTGCGCAGCAGATCATTGAGGTGGGTGCAGGTGCTGGTACCGGACAGTTCGTGGCGGACCCGGAAGTGCAAGTCCTGCAACGTCATTCCAGCGATTCGCCCGGCGCTGGCGACCGCCCCCGGGCATTCCTGCCAGGGCAGTACCCGCGGTATGGCCCGCGACTCGACGATGACGCCGGTCTCGGGGTCCACGACGGCGTCCAAGGTGTACTCGTGGATGATCGTCTCCATCCCGTCGCTTCGCACGTAGGTGTCGCGGAACATCGCATCGATGCCGACTCGCCCGGCGGTTTCTTCGAAGATGTCGATGCGCCGCCTGCGGCGCATGGCTTGTGGCGCCAAGCGCGCCATCGGGTGCCAGGCCCAAGAGTCCTCGCCGTGATCGAGGTCGGGAGCCTCCGGGCCGGTGACGATCGCGGGATCGCCCGCCTCGAACGACGTCAGCAGCAGCCCGCCGGTCGCGAAGCCCGCACACTGGTCGGCGACTGGCAGGTATCCCGACTTCGCGACGTCGCCGAGCAGGTTCGACGCCGAGAGCGCATGGCCCGATATCAGCGTGACGACGGGAACGTCGTCGAGCAGGGTGTAGCGCAGGTCGCGGGCTTGCCGTAGCTCGGGAGCGACCTTGTCGGCCGCGGCGCGAAACCCGCTCATCGCGGGCGCGCCCGCCAGCCGGGTCATCGCGGCGACCGGTGGCGTCACCTCGACATGACGGACAACGCGGGCGATCAGCTCGATAGTGGCCGAGAGCGTCGCGGCGCCGAGTTCGGTCACCGTTCCGTCGGCCGCCGTCCACAGATCGCGCGCCCGCCCATCCAGATACACCGGGTCCAGCGAGCCCTCGTCGCGGGTCATGTCGATCGACGTGGTTCGGCGCGCGGACCGCGGCCGTCGCCGTGGATTGCCGGTCGTGGGCTCGTGCACGCCGTGCAGTGGATGTAACCCGAAGGGCGGGGAGCCCAGGTCCGTCACCGGATAGACTCTAGCTCTCCTCGGCCGGCCGGAACGCGAACGTCAATAGCGACTGGCCGTCGGCGGTCTCCAGCGTGGTGGTGGTCGACACCAGGGGCTGGCCGATCCGAAGTTCGGCCGGGGTCGCGCCGACGATCAGCGTCTCCACCAGCACACCTTCGGCCAGCTCGACGAAGCCCACCACATAGGGCTGGAATACCTTTGGGTCCCGATTGCCCTTGTACGGCAACGGCGGCGGGAACTCCTGCGTCGTGTAGGTGTAAAGCGTTCCTTCGCTGGACAATTCGATCGACTCGATGTCGTCCTGGATATCGGGGTCACCGTCGAAGAGCTCGGGCCGCTCCGCGGGGAACTTCACCGCACCCGACGAGCGTCTGCGCGAAGCGAACAGCACCGCGCGGTCGCCGTCGACGCGGAACAGTCCCTCGGTGATTAGTGTGGTCATCTCAGGCCACCTCGATGACCATCGCGGCACCCATACCACCGCCGGCGCACATGGACAGCACGCCGATACCTCCACCACGCCTACGCAATTCGTAGATCGCCGAGGTGGCCATCCGGGCACCGGTCGCGGCGATCGGGTGGCCGAGGCTGATGCCCGAGCCGTAGACGTTGACGATCTCCTCGTCGAGCCCGAGTTCGCGGGCGCACGCGACCGCCTGCGCGGCGAAGGCCTCGTTGATCTCGAACAGTGCGACGTCTTCGAGCTTGCGGCCGGCCAACTCGAGCGCCTTGGGAATGGCGGTGATGGGCCCGCTGCCTGTTCGGTTCGGCGCCACCCCGACCGCACTCCACGAAAGGATCTGCGCGAGCACGTCGTTCGCGGTGTCCGGGGCCGCGAGCGCCACCATGGCGGCGGCGTCGTTAATGCCCGAGGAATTGCCGGCCGTCACGGTGAAGCCTTCGATCTCGGGATGCAACACTTTCAGGCCCGCCAGCGACTCCATCGAACTGCCGCGTCTGGGATGCTCGTCTTCGGCGAACGTGATCGTGGTGCCGTCGGCTTGTGGCACCTGGACCGGCACGATCTCTTCAACGAATGAGCCGGCATCGATCGCCTTGACCGCGCGTTGGTGACTGCGCAGCGCCCACTGGTCCTGCGCCTCGCGGGAGATGCCGTACTGCACGGCGCAGTTGTGCGCGACGGTGATCGACATATCCAGCGCTGGTGCATCCGCGGTGGGCGGATGTGAGAGCGGGAACCACGGGTCCTCGTAGTCTTCGGCCGACTTACCCGACGTGAACGGCTTGCGCTTGCGCAGAAGTGGTGTGGTGGAGCAGGATTCCATGCCGCCGGCCAGAATGGCGCGGCTCATGCCGGCCGCGATCTGCCCCGCGCCCACGGCGATCGCCGAGAGGCTGGAGGCGCACTGGCGGTTGACGGCCAGCCCGGGAACATTGGTCAACCCGAGGTCGACCGCGATGTAGCGGGCACTGTCACCGCCGCCTTGCAGGCTCTCGGCCAGTACTAGGTCCTCGAATTCCGCCGCATCCAGACCGGACCGATCCACGACCGCCGCGACGACGGGCTTGGCGAGCTCGATCGCGGGCATGTTGGCCAGCGTGCCCTTGCGCGACGTTCCGATCGGTGTGCGGGCAGCGGCCACGATCGCTGCGCGGGACCTGGTGGTGGCCATATGTCTCCCTAGATCGTCAGAGGGGCGGGCTGGTTGCCCGATGAGCGTGGCCAGTCTATACCGTTATATAGATATCGGTATATCAGGCCATGGTGATGTTTGGAGCAGCCCATGAAGGTGATCAGGTCCGTGGACGATGCGCTCGCGACGATCGGGGAGGAACTCGGCGTCAGCCGTTGGGTGGATATCGACCAGAGCCGGATCGATGCTTTCGCCGACGTCACCATGGATCACCAGTGGATCCACGTAGACGTCGGGAAGGCCAGGGCTGAAAGCCCTTACGGCGCAACGATCGCGCACGGCTTCCTCACGCTCTCACTCATCCCCGGTGTGAGCAAGGACAACTACCGCGTCGAGAATGCCAAGATGGGCATCAACTATGGCCTGAACAAGGTACGGTTTCTGTCCGCGGTCACCGCGGGCAGCCGCATCCGGGTCAGATCCGAGCTCGCGGATGCCGCAAAGGTCGACGACGAGACCGTGAACCTGACCGTGCGTCACACCGTGGAGATCGACGGTGTCGACAAGCCGGCCGCGGTCGCCGAGCTGATCGCTAGGTTTGTCTGGTGACCGGCGGTCCGTTCGATGGAAAGGCCGTTCTCACCGGGGCGGGTAAGTCACAAGTCGGCCGCAGGCTCGGGCGGACCGGACTTGACCTTACCCTCGAGGCGGTGCAGCGAGCCATCGCCGATGCCGGGCTGAGTGTCGACGACGTCGACGGCATTGCGAGTTACCCGGGACCGGGTGTTCCGGATCCAGGATTCTCCGGAGCCGCCGTCCAGGAGGTCCGCAACGCACTCGGACTGCGCTCCCGCTGGTACGTCTCGGCGATGGAGACCGCGGGGCAGATCGGCCCGGTGATCGAGGCGTGCATGGCGGTCAGTCTTGGGCTGGCGAACCACGTTGTGGTCTACCGGTCGGTATGGGAATCCACCGCCGCGCAGCAGGCCGGTGGCGGTCGGGCCTCGGTGCTCTTCGGCGGCGGCGAGCTGCCCCCGCACCTGGAGTGGACAGCGCCCTTTGGCGCACTGTCGGCGGCGAACTGGCTGGCCATGCCCGCCCAGCGTTATATGCACGACTTCGGGCTGACCCGTGAGCATCTCGGCCGCATCGCGATCAATGCCCGCACCAACGCCGGACTCAACCCCGATGCGATCTACCGCGAACCAATGACGATGGACGACTACCTTGGCGCACGGATGATCTCCGAGCCGCTGTGCCTCTACGACTGCGACGTGCCCTGCGACGGCGCCACCGCCGTGATCGTGTCGTGCCGCGATGCCGCCAACGGCCTGCCGCGGCACCCACTGACGGTGGAGTCCGTCGGGCCCGGCATGTTCGAGCGGGCGACCTGGGACCAGCGCCGCGACATCACCACGATGGCCGCCCACGATTCGGCCGCCACGCTGTGGGAGCACACCACGCTGACTCCTGCCGACGTCGACATGGCCCAGCTCTATGACGGCTTCTCCTTCCTGACTGTGATGTGGCTGGAAGCGATGGGCTTCTGCGAGCACGGCAAGGTCGGCGAATTCATCGACGACGGTTCGCGGATCGCTCTGGACGGTCCGCTGCCGATCAACACCAGCGGCGGACAACTCTCCGGCGGTCGACTGCACGGCATGGGCTTCCTGCACGAGGCGTGCGTGCAGCTGTGGGGCGAGGGCGGCGATCGCCAGGTGCCCCGCGTTCCCGAGGTGGTGGCCGTCGGTGTGGGCGGTGGACCGGTCGCCGGATCGATGCTGTTGAGTAGCCGATAACTCATGTCGATGGCCGCGGTCGATGACATGACACTCGGTGACATAGTGACCGACAACGCGGTCCGCTTTCCCGATGTCGTCGCCTACCGGCACGACCACCGCACCGTCACCCACGGGCAGTTACGGGACCGGGCAGTCCGATTGGTGTCGGCGATGGCCGCGGCCGGGGTGGGGCGCCAGAACCGCATCGCGGTGTTGAGCCGCAACAGCATCGAGTTCGGCGAGCTGAATGCGGCCGCGCAACTCAGCGGAATCATCATGGCCACCATCAACTTCCGGCTCACGCCATCGGAGGTGGCCGATGCGCTGCGTCGCGTCGATCCGTCGATCGTGTTCTGTGCCGAGGAGTTCATGCCGGCGATCGCCGACGCCGTAACCGCTATGCCGTCGGGGCCCAACCTGGTGGTCATCGGCGGAGAGGACCGGCCGGGAATCATCGGCTACGAGCGATTCGTCGAGCAAGTCGGCCGCAGCGAAGAACCCGAATTCGCTGCCCGGCCCGACGACATCGCGTACCTGCTGTTCACCAGCGGCACGACCGGCGCGTCCAAATGCTGCATCCTGGGGCAGCGGGAAATGCGCCGGGTCATGTTCACCATGAACAACGAGATACGTTGCGGCAGCGCCGATCGCGGGCTGATCAACATGCCGATGTTCCATTTCGGTGCGCTCGCGATCGTCGGCGGACTGCATGCTCGGGGCGGAACCGTGGTACTGCAGCAACAGTTCGACGCGGCCGATGCGGCGCGGCTTATCGCCGACGAGCGGATTACGGTGTTGCACCTAGCGCCGGTCATGCTCAAGGCACTTCTTGATGAGGTGAGTGACCGCTTGGCGATGGAATCCGTTCGCACCGTGGTCTATTCGGCCGCGCCGATGACTGCGGCCGTCCTGCGGCGAGCGCTCGTCATGCTGCCGGACGCGGGTTTCCTCAACCTCTACGGACAGACGGAAGTCATCGTCTCCGGGTTGCCCCGCGAACTACACATCCTCGATGGACCCGACGTTGCCGAGCGACTGAGCTCCGTTGGCTTCCCATTTCCCGACACGCGGGTGCGCCTTGTCGATGAGGACGGCGGTGCCGTGCCCGTGGGGCAGGCAGGTGAGATCGTCGTGCGGTCCGACTCGATGTTCCGCGGCTACTGGCAGGACGCGGCCGCAACCCAGGCGACGCTGCAGGACGGATGGTGTCGCACCGGCGACATGGGCCGATTGGACGGGCGCGGGCTGCTTTATCTGATGGACCGCAAGAAGGACGTGATCATCAGCGGCGGAGAGAATATTTATTCGCCCGAGGTCGAGGATGCGGTCTGTGCGGTTGAGGGGGTCGCCGCCTGCGCTGTCGTCGGGGTGCCCGACGACAGGTGGGGCGAAGCGGTCTGCGCGGTCGTGGTGCCGCGCAGCGGTGCATCGCCGACCCTGGCCACGCTGCAAGAGGGCGTGCGGCAACGGCTGGCGCGCTACAAGGTGCCTCGTCGACTGGTGCTGGTCGCCGAATTGCCTGTACTGGCCAGCGGCAAGGTGGACAAGAAACGGCTGCGCGCCGACCTGAAGGCTGCCGCCGGCTGAGCTCCCAAAGCTCACGTTTCGCGCAGGAGGGAGCGGCGCAACAGTTTGACCATCAACAGTGCGGCCCGCTCATCGCTGTCCGGCGCACTTGCCCCCGTCGGCTCGGACATCCGGCCCAGGACCGCCACAAACACCGCGCCCGCCACATCGGCGTCGATGCCGGCCGGCAGGTCGACGGTAGCCAGTAGCGCGGCGACCGCTTGGAAGATCGCGCCGATGCCGTGGTCGACATCGGCATCGGAGAGTTGTTCTGCGACCGTGCCGTCAAACCATGCTCGGATCACGCCGCGGTAGGCGCGATGGAATCGGACGTAGCCAAGCATCCATTCGGTCAGCGAATCGCCGGCCATGGCCGGCAGAGCGGCAGCGTGCTCCTCGATCTCGACGACCGCCCGGCGGGTCAGCTCGGCCAGGATCTTGTCCTTCGTGCTGAAGTGTCGGTACAAGGTCGCGCGGCTGATATCGGCGGCGGCCGCGATGTCCTCCATGCTGACGGCGTAGTAGCCGCGTTCGGCGAACAACGCCGAACTGACCGACACCACGTCTTGCGGAATTGGTGAGCTTGGCGCCTCGGTGGCCGGTTTCGCCGGACCACTATCGAGGGCAGGCGGTGGTGTTCGCGCGCGCCGGTCTGCTGCCCGCGGTGTTACCGCGTGCAGCACGTTGGCGGGGGTCTCGGGAAACAGCATGAGCTGCAAGGCGACGGTCAGCGACCAGGTAACGGTTGCGGGGTCGGGCAACGGAAACATCGCCCGGTACCGGTAGAGATGAACCATGTGGGGAATGCGGCCCAGTGCTGCGGCCGCGTCGTCGGCGTCCAGACCGCGCAGGCGCGTCTTCCGCAGCCGATCGGTGACCGTCTGGTGAAACTGGTTGGCGGCCGTACTGGCGTCGATGACGGCCAACCCGGTGGCCGTGCCGATGCCCGGAAACTCGGCGAATACCGCGGCGTGGGTGTCGTAGATGTCCGCCCATTCGGCCAGCCACCGTTGCAAGTTGCCGACTCCGTCGACCGTCGGGCCGAGTCCGCCGAGGTGCTCGCCGTGTACGAGGACATCGTGTCCGGCCATCGCACTCAGTTCACGAAAGATCTCCTCCTTGCCGGCGAAGTACTGATAAACAGTCGCGCGGGAGGCGCGGGCCGCCTTGGCGACAGTGTCGAGCGAGGTGGCGTGAAATCCGTTGGCCAGGAACACCTCTGCGGCACATCCGAGTATGCGCTCGCGGGTATGCAGTCCGCGGCGCCCCACGCCGGCATTCGCCGCGGGGGCGTAGCCGGGGCGCCGCAGCTTGCCGGGGGTGTGAACCATAAAAGAAGTATCCGACACGCTCATTGGGCCGACGGCGCTCCGGGCAGGTTGCGCTTGGCCTTGCCGGGATAGCCGAAGAACTTCTCGAAGTTGGCGTCGTTGATGGGCTGCGCGCTGTTGCGGGTAGCAGCCGACCGTAGCGCCTCGAGGCGGGCCTGGGCCTTCTCCAGCGTCTTGACCGGCCCGGATTGCGCCAAACGTTGCACCTCCCGCGCAGCCTCGGCGATCTCGATGCGAAGTCGCTCACCCGCTTCGCCGAAGGTCAGCAGGTCGTGGTCGTCTTCATCGACCTTGTCGCGGCCCGCGTCGTCCGCGGCTCTGTCCGTGAATTTCATGTCGCGCCTCTCAACGTCTAGACGAATGTGGCGTACCTCATATAGTCTGTGAGACGAACCGTCAGAAAACAAGACGATATGTCAGAAAAGTACGACAGCTCGTCAGATGCGAAGGAGCATCATGCCGCTTCAGGATGACCACCAGATCGTCTCCGTCGATGACCACTTGGTCGAGCACCCACGGGTGTGGCAGGACCGGTTGCCGCAGAAGTACCTCGAACGGGGCCCGCGCATTGTCGAGGAAAACGGTATGCATCTGTGGCACTACGACGGGCAGGTCTTTCCGACCATCGGGCTGAACGCGGTCGCCGGCAAACCGCCGGAGGAGTGGGGCATGGATCCCGTCCGCTACGAGGACATGATTCCGGGCTGTTACGACCCGGTCGCGCGTGTCGCCGACATGGACCTCGACGGCGTGCAGTCGGCGTTGTGCTTCCCGTCGTTCCCCGGATTCGGCGGCGGCACGTTCCAGCGTGCCGAGGACAAAGACTTGGCGCTGCTGTGCGTCAAGGCGTGGAACGACTTCTACATCGACGAGTGGTGTGCCACAGCGCCGGAGCGCTATATCCCGTTGGCGATCCTGCCGACCTGGGACATCGACGCATGCGTGGCCGAGGCCGAGCGCGTAGCCGCCAAAGGTGCACGCACGATCTCATTCCCGGACAGCCCGGTGCCGCTGGGATTGCCCTCGTTCCACTCCGACCACTGGGACCGCTTGTGGCAGGTCTGCTCGGACGCCAAGATGCCGGTGTCGCTGCACTTCGGGTCCGGCTCCTTTGTGCCGGGCTTCTCGTTCTCCACGATCAAGCCGGTTCCGGGTCAAATGGCGGTGCCCGACGCACCTTTTGCGGTCGCAACGGCGCTGTTCTCGACAAACCTGATGTGGTCCACGGTCGATCTGCTGTTCTCCGGCAAGCTGCAGCAGTTCCCGGATCTCCAGATCTCGCTCGCTGAGGGCGGCATCGGTTGGGTGCCTTACATCCTGGAGCGGTCCGATTACGTGTGGGAGCGCCACCGCTACTACCAAAACATCGACTTTGACACCCGTCCGTCGGACTTGTTCCGCAAGCACTTCTGGGGCTGCTTCATCGACGACGAGCACGGCCTGGCGAACCGGCACAGCATCGGCATCGACCGGATCACGCTCGAGATCGACTTCCCCCACAGCGATTCCAACTGGCCCAACTCGCGCAAGCGGGCCGCCGAGGTGCTCGCGGCGGTGCCCGATGACGAATGCTCGCTGATCGTCGAGGAGAACGCACGCCGAATGCTCAACTTCCCGCGGGTGAGCGCAGGCGATCGGCAACTCGCCGGCGTCTGACGCCGAAGGCCGTCGGTCGTCTAGAGTCTGCCCCGCGAGACCAGCTGCGCGGCAATGACATTGCGCTGTACCTCGTTGTTTCCCTCGCCGACGATCGTGAGAGGGGCGTCGCGGAAGTAGCGCTCGACTCGTACTCGGTGGAGTAGCCGTAGCCGCCGTGGATTCGGACGGCGTTGAGCGCGATTTCCATGGCCGGTCCGATGCGCCGGGTTCGGTGAGCGCCATCGTGGCGCACACCTGCCCACTCGTCATCTGGGTCAGATATTTCTTTCGCTGTTCTTCGTTGCCGTACAACGAGTTCGGCTTTGTGACAACTTGGCCGCCGTCCGCGCCGGCCAGGCTCATCCAGCCACCGGCCAACTCCTCGGCCACCGGGCTCGAAATCGGCGAGCAGTACCCCCAGTCGAACGCCCTTAGCGCCCTCATGCTCGACCGGCGGCGGTTTGGTGCCGGCGGCGTTAAGCGATCGTGTCGCATCCGGGTGACCGGCAGTGTGCTTCACTCGTGACGACGAGGGCCAGGGAACGCACGCCACCGTGGGCGGCCGGCACCAAGACGGATCGGACGCGCGGACAGATCCTGGAAGGGGCGCGGCTGACGTTTTAAGAACTCGGCTACTCCACAGCGAGCGTCGAGCAGATCGTGCAACGAGCCGGGGTGTCTCGGCCGACGTTTTGCGTGTATTTCGCCTCCAAGCAGGAAGCGTTCCTTGCCGTTGCGGAAAGGTCCGTCCAGCATCTGTCCCAGGTTCTCGCGTCACTTGACGCAGTGCCCGAGGGTGCTGCCGATTCCGTGCTCACTTGCTGGGTCGAACGGTTCTTCTTGTATTTCGACGCGTTTGGGCCGTTCGCTACAGTGTGGCGGCTGCGGCGTTCGCCGACGCCACCCTTCAGCAGTCGCGTTGGAAAGCGCAGCGTCGCTGGGCAATTCGAATCGGCCGTAACCTCGACCCGCATCCGCGGGACCGCGCTGAGCGATCCCGTCTCCCAAGGGTCGGCACTGGAGGCGATGCTCGAGTCGCTGTGGTTCTCGTCGACTATGGACGATTCTCGACGAGGCAAACAGGCCGCGCTGTCCACGGCGATCGCGATGGGTGAAGCGCTTATCGCCCGATAGAGGGTTCGGGCGATTGCAGTCTCAAGACCGAGTACGCGGCCTTGCAGACGGTATCCGTCCCAGCGACGCGGGGACGAAGGCCCGGATGAGGCCTTCATCCCCGCCGTCTTCCGGCCGACCCGGCTCGGCGACCAAACTGAAGGCGATCCGAGTGAGCCAGTGCGCCATGGTTTCCGCCGAGACATCGTCACGAACCTCGCCGGCTGCCGCGGCGGCGGTCAATCGCTGACCGAGCGTTTCCGCAAGATCTTTTCGCCAGAGTTCGGAGGCCTCGGCGGCATGAAAGGTTTGCCCTAGTTCGTCGGCCCCGATCAACAGAGCCATCGTCGGAGAGCTCCGCGCGGCCGCCAGTCCGACGAGCATGGCGTTGACCACCTGGTCCACGAACGGTTCGTCAGTATGCCAGCAGGGTTCGGCGGCTTCGAGCACCCCTGAGATGGCCCGGACAAAGCACGCTGCCAGCAAGGCGTCTTTGGTGGGAAAGTAGTCGTAGACCGTGCGACGGTGCACACCGGCTCGGCTTGCGATGTCGCTCATTGTCGTCCGGCTCACGCCGCGCTCGGCGTAACAGGCCTCAGCCGCTACGAGCAACCGTTCGCGGGCGTCGGCGCCGCTGACCGGCAGGTCGGCCCCCCAGGCTCTGGCGCGTAGAGCGCGGTTCTCAGACTCCATACCCGCCATCATCTCAATTCGCTCGGCGACATCTTGACGAACACCACATATCACCATAATGTGTGGTTCGCACCACAATAATACGCATATGTGGTCAGAAGTGGAGAGTCACGAGTGGGCGACGTCGTCGGCTTCATCGGCGCTGGTCAGCTTGGTGAACCGATGGTCACTCGGCTGTTGCAGGCCGGGCACGAGGTGGTGGTCTACGTGCGTCGGCCAGAGGTACGGGACCGCCTGGCGAACCGCGGTGCTCAGCTGGTCAACGGTGTCAAAGGTCTCGCAGAGGCCAGCGACGTGATCGTCTCCTGCCTGTTTTCTGATGCTCAACTGCGTGAACTCGCTTTGGGCCCTGGCGGTTTCGTCTCCAACGCGAAGCCTGACGCTGTATTCGTCTCGCACACCACGGGCACGCTCGCGACGCTGACGGATTTAGCGGCCTCGTCGGCCACCGCGCCGGTGTTCCTGGACGCACCTGTCAGCGGCACAGCCGAGCACATCCAACGCGGTGAACTCACCGTGCTGATCGGTGGGCAACCGGCTGCCGTCGAGCGGGTGCGGCCGGTGCTGGCGGCGTATGCCGACCCGATCCTGTCCACTGGGGAATTGGGCTCGGCGCTGGCGATCAAGCTGATCAACAATCTGCTGTTCGCCGCCAATGCCCAGCTGGTGGTCCAAGCCGCCGAATTGGGTCGTCAGCTCGGAGTCGAGGAGCAGAGCATGCTCGCCGCGCTCGCGGTGTGCAGCGGGGGAAGCAACGCCTCGTCATACGTTCAGTCGGCTGGAGGCCTGCACGAATTCACTGAAGTCGTGACGCCCTTCCTTCGCAAGGATGTCGCGGCCTGCCTGAGCTTCGCCGCGGCGGCGGACACAGAACTGGGTCTACTGGGTCACGTCGTCAGCACCGGACCAATCGACCTGACGCAGGAGAACGGATGACCCAGGAATACGATTACATCGTCGTTGGCGCCGGCTCTGCGGGCTGCGTCCTTGCCAATCGCTTGTCGGAAAACCCGACCTGCCGGGTGCTGCTGCTTGAGGCTGGCGGTCGCGCTACCACCCCGCTGATCCACATGCCGAAGGGTTTCGGCAAGCTCTTCGAGAACGAAAAGCTTGTCTGGCGTTATCCCACCACACCTTTCGGGCCCAACGCGGAGTTCGAGTATTGGCCGCGGGGCAAGGTCCTCGGGGGCTCGAGTTCCATCAACGGCATGGTCTACAACCGCGGAAACCGTGATGATTACGACGAGCTTCTGCTCCTGGGAAATGAGGGATGGGGTTGGGATGACATCCTGCCCATCTTCAAGTCGATCGAAGATCACGCGTTCGGAGCGACGCCGACTCGAGGTTCGGGCGGACCCTTGCACGTTTCAGTGCAAAGCGATACCGATCCGCTCTGTGCCGAAATGATCACGTCGGCGACGCGGATCGGCCTCCGACAAGTCGTGGACATCAACGAGTCCGACGAGGAGCGGGTGGGACTGGCGCCGGCGACGATCAAGAACGGGCGTCGAGTCAGCGCCGCCGATGCGTTCCTGGCGCCCGTGCGCTCCCGACCCAACCTGACGGTGTTGACCGGAGCCCTTGTCGAGCGCGTGATCGTCGCGCGCGGTCGCGCCGTCGGGGTGGTATTCCGGCGGAAGGGCAGCCGTGCAGAAGCGCTGGCGCGCAGCGAAGTCGTCCTATCGCTGGGTAGTCTTGGTTCGCCGAAACTGTTGCAGCTGTCCGGAATCGGACCTGCTGATGTGCTCGCTTCAGCAGGCATCCCCCTACTGGTCAATGCGCCCAATGTCGGGCGGCGCATGCGAGAGCATCGCTGCGTGGCGGTGAAGTACCGCCTCACGGAGAATCTCGGCTACAACCGGCAGCTGGCTTCGACTCTGGCTCAGGCGATTACCGGTGCCAAGTATTTGGCAACCCGTAAGGGCCCGCTGGCTGCTCCTGCCTACGACATCCTGGCGTTCGTCAAGACAGATCCCGCAGCGAGTCGCGTCGACGGTCAGCTCCTTCTCGGTCCGCTGTCAGTCGGCACCTATAAGCCCGGCGAACCGGTCGGAGTGGAGACGCAGCCGGGGATCTCATGCATGGGGGAGGTCCTGCGCCCGACGTCGGAGGGCACCGTGGCGATCGCTTCGGCCGATCCCAACGACCACCCGGTGATAACGCCCAACTTCTTCGCCAGTGATTACGATCGCAAGACCGGGGTGGCCCTGCTGCGCACGATCCGCAACATCTTCTCCCAACCGCCGATCTCCGACCGAATCAGCCACGAGACCTTCCCCGGTCCGCAGGTTCAGACGGACGAGGCTCTGATCGATTCCGCGCTGGATGCCGGTTACTGCGGGTACCACGCCGTGGGAACCTGCGCCATGGGCCCGGACGAATACGACGTCGTCGATAGCCGGCTTCGCGTGCGGGGCGTCGACGGACTGCGCGTCGTGGACTGTTCAGTCATGCCGATGATGATCGCCGGCAATCTCAACGGACCCATCATGGCGATGGCCTGGCGCGCAGCGGATTTCATTCTCCACGATCAAGGTCTGGTTGATCGTCAGTCCAGCGGCTCACGCCGGTAAGGAGATATCTCATGCGAGCGGAAATTGACAAGTCCAAATGTCAGGGTCACGCCCTGTGCGCGACGGCTTCGGGCGATTACTTCGAGCTCGACGATCTCGGCTACATCGCCAGCGACAGTGCAGAGGTACCTGCCGGCAGCGAGCGCGCTGCGGAGGAGGGCGCCGGCGCGTGCCCCGAGCAGGTCATCACCATTCGCCGTGAGAACTGAGAAAGGAGCCGCGCTCGTGACCACCAACGCCGTCAAGTTCGACACCGACCTCGATCAGCACTCCGCCCAATTCATGCAAGACCCCTACGGCAAGCTCGCGGGAATTCGTGATCGATGCCCAGTCGCTAAAAGCAGCGCGTGGGGCGGCTTTTGGATAATCAGCGGGTACCAAGAGATCTTCGATGCCCTGCACGACACGGAAGTGTTCAGCTCGACACCCGACGAGAACGGGAAGGGCGTCCCGCCGGCGCCGGGCTCTCCGCAGCTTGCGCCGATCGACTTCGATCCGCCGGAGGTCGGCTTCTATCGCTCGTTCCTGCTCAAGCACCTCTCCCCGGGGGAAGCCAAAAAACTTAAGCCCGACATCACGGAAATGACCACAGCGTTCATCGACGAGTTCATCGAACGAGGTCGCGCCGATGTCTCGCAGGAGTTGTTCACGGCATTGCCTGCGCAGTTGATTCTCAAGATCTTGGGGTTCGACCACACCCGTTGGCGGGAATGGATCAGCTGGGTGCACGGCTTTGTCCACGAACGAGTCGCCGATCCCGAGGGGGCGATGAACAAGATCCTCACTATGGCCGGCCAAATCGTCTCCGAGATCAACGAGTCGCGAGAGACGCAACGTCCGGGATTGATGACGGACCTAATCAACGATGAGCAGGACGGACGCAAACTCACCGACGCCGATCTGGTCAACATCGTGTTTCTGCTGATCTTGGGCGGGATGGACACGACAGCAGGCCTCACCGGCAACTCGTTGTTGAAGATCGCCGCCGACGATGCGGTACGGCGCAGGATCATCGACGATCCGACGATCCTGGATCGGGCAACCGAGGAGTTCCTCCGGCACGGGACACCGACGATTGGGCTGAGCCGACGGGTCGCCAAGGATGCCGTTTTCCACGGCAGAGAGATGAAAGCAGGGGAGCGGGTGCTGTTGATGTACGCCGCGGGCAACCGAGATCCCCGAGCGTTCGAAGATCCGGACACGCTAGATCTGGACCGTTCGGACAACCGGCACATGGCTTTCGCGCTCGGCGTGCATCGCTGTCTCGGATCGAATCTTGCGCGGGTGATGTTCAAGATCATGGTCACAGAGCTGCTGGCCCGCGTCCCCGATTTCACCGTCGACTTCGACAATGTCGAGAGGTACCCCGACGCCGGGGACGTATACGCGGTCAAGCACCTTCCGATCACCTTCACCCCCGGCCAGTCGAGAGGTCCGGCCCGAACGGACAGCCAAGGTCCAACGTGACGGCGATGCTAAATACACCCGCAAGCGGGCCGCCGAGGTGCTCGCGGCGGTGCCCGATGACGAATGCTCGCTGATCGTCGAGGAGAACGCACGCCGAATGCTCAATTTCCCGCGGGTGAGCGCAGGCGATTGGCAACTCGCCGGCGTCTGACGCCGAAGGCCGTCGGTCGTAGAGTCGCGCCCCGCGAGACCAGCTGCGCGGCAATGACATTGCGCTGTATCGCGTTGGTGCCTTCGCCGACGATCATCAGTGGAATTAGTGCTCGACGTAGTATTCGGTGGGCGTTGAGCGCGATTTCCATGGCCACCTCCGACCCGAACAGCTTGGTCCTCGCGGCTTCCATATCGCACCGTTCGCCGCTGTCGTACTTCTCTGCGGCATAGCGGATGAGCTGGCTTGCGGCAATCAATTTGGTTGCCATGTCGGCCAGGTAGTTCCCCACTGACTGGTGTTTCAGATCGGCTGGCCGAAGCTCTCCCGTTCCTGTGCGTATTTCAGCGCGTCTTCAGGCGCTGCGCTCGCCACGGCCAGCGCCCGCGATGCAACCCGAATCCGGCCCGTGTCAAGGCCCTGGCGCAGCACCCCTCGGGCGCAGCGCACAGGCCGGTCGAAATAGTTAAAGCTTTAGTCTTATGCTGTCAAAGTGGATGAGACCGTGCGTCCGGACGGTCGAGCGGAGGAGGTCGTATGAAGGTTCGGCTCGAGCAGTCGAAGTGCGTGGGCCACGCCCAGTGCTACGCCGTCGACCCGGAATTGTTCCCGATTGACGACTCCGGTTACTCCATCCTCGAGGAGCGCGAGGTGCGACCGGAAGACGAGCAGCTCACCCGGGACGGGGTGGCCGCATGCCCGGAAGTCGCCCTGATCCTCGAGGACGACTGACGGGCCTGCTTGCCAAGTGGGCGCCGTACCCGGCACACTGCAGACATAGTTAACCAGGTTGACTTTGTGGAGTGTGATGCAGACAGCTGATTGGCGCCCCCGGCTCGAGTCGCTACTCGCGGAGTTCCGTCGTCGCCAGGACGACAGAGCGCGCAATGGCGCCAAACCCGACCGCATCGAGGTGGCCCGCGCGTGGCATGCCGACCTCGTCGACCACCACCTGGCCGCGCCCGGGTGGCCGCACGAGGCCGGCGGGCTCGGCCTCTCGCTGGCCGATCAGCTGGACTACTACCGGATGACGACGGATGCGGGTGCGCCGCCGCATCCGTGCCCGTTGTCGTTCATCCTCGCCCCGACGCTCATCGCGCACGGCAGCCAGAAGCAGAAGGATCGATTTCTGACGCCGTTGCTGCGCGCAGACGAGTTCTGGTGTCAAGGGTTTTCCGAACCCGGTGCGGGCAGCGACCTTTCGTCGCTGTCCACCCGCGCGGTCCGCGACGGCGACGTGTACCGGGTCACCGGCCAGAAGGTGTGGACCACAATGGCCGACCGCGCCGACTGGATGTTCGCACTGGTACGCACGGCGACGGGGGATAAGCCATCCGACGGCATCACCTATCTGCTGATCCCGATGAACAGCCCGGGGATCACCGTGCGCCCACTCCGCGACATCAGCGGCGCGGCGCACTTCGCCGAGGTCTTCCTCGACGATGTAAAGGTGCCGGTCGATAACCGGGTGGGCGACGAGGGCGCAGGCTGGTCGATCGTGCGTACCTCGCTTGGCCACGAGCGGGCCACCGCTTTTCTGGCCGACGAGTTCAAGTACCGTCGCACGGTCGATCGGGTGATCGAGCTGGTCGTCTCCCGACGGCTCGACGACGACCCGCTGATTCGCCAGGACGTCGCCCGGCTGGAGTCCGGGGTTCGCACCATCGCCGCCAATAGCGCCCGCGCACTTGCCGCGGTGCTGCGCGGCGAGGATCCAGGCGGTGTGGCATCAGTGAACCGGCTGGTGAAATCGGAGTTCGAGCAACACATGCACGCGCTCGCGCTGCGCGCGGCCGGTCCCTATGCGGCACTTGGCAGCCGCGCACCCAACGCCGTCGACAACGGGCGCTGGACGTTCGGTTATCTGATGAGCCGGGCGACGACCATCGGAGCGGGCACCGCCGAGATCCAACGCAATACCATCGCCGAGAGCGTGCTCGGACTGCCGTCGCACCGGGGCGAGGGCATCCGGGCAGCCGCCGTCACGCCCGGCGCCCCGCTCGCCGTGCCCGAGGAGGACGAACGCGGGCTACGCGAGGTGCTGGCGGCGACACTTCGGGCCAAGGTGGACGTGGCGGGGTTGCTCGACCGCACGCGTCCCGTCGATGCTGTCGAACCCGAAGTGTGGTCGGCGCTCGTCGAATTCGGCCTACCTGGTCTTGCCGTCGATGAATCCCTGGGGGGCGCCGGCGCGCGGCCGCGTCTGCTTTACGCCGCCATCGAGGAAGCCGCGAAGGCACTGACTCCTGCGCCGCTCGTTCCGACGGTGACTGCGCTCGACGTCGCCCTGCGTTGCGGCGCAAAGGCTTTGGTCCAGCGGATAACGAGTGGGGCGGCTGCGGCGTTCGCCGTTCCCGTGAACGACAGCGGCTGGATAATCGGCGGCCCTGAGTTGCCCGAGTGGGACGGGGCGGGTCTTCGCGGTGTGGTGCCGATCGTCGCGGGAGCACCGAACGCCGAGGTGCTGGTGGTCCTGGCGCGCGTAGCCACCGGCGCCGGTGAGGTAGTGGTCGCCGTCGACGCGTCCGCCGAAGGTGTTGACGTGACCGCCCAACAGCCGCTGGACTTGACCGCCACCATCGGCTCGGTGATCTTCAGTCGCGCGGCGGGGGAGGTGCTGGCCGACGGGACCGATGTTGCTCGAGTGCTGGGCACGGCGCGCCGGCAAGCGGCGTTGGCCGTGGCGGCGGACTCGGTCGGGGTTGCTTCGCGTGCGTTGGCAATGGCCGTTCAGTGGGCAGGCGAACGCCATCAGTTCGGCCGCGCCATCGGCAGCTTTCAAGCGGTGTCGCACCGGTGTGCGGACATGTTGGTCGCGCTCGAGGGGGCGCGCAGCCAAGTGCTGGCCGCGGCCGAGGTCGACCTCGAAAAGTCGGGATATCTGGCGGATCTGGCCGCCGCGGCCGCGCTCGACGCCGGGGTGATAGCCACGGAGGGTGCGTTGCAGATCCACGGTGGCATCGGCTTCACCTGGGAGTACCCGATCCATCTGCTGCTGCGGCGCGCCCAGGCCAACGCCGTGCTGATCGGCCGTGCCGACGCGCTGCGAGACCGCGCTGCCGGCGAACTGTTGGCGCTGAGCCACTAAGACAGCACATCGAACAGGAAGACGGCAACGTGGAATACGCAATGGGTCCCGAATTGGAGGCCTTCCGCGGCGAGGTACGGGCCTTCATCGCCGAGCATGCACCGTCCATACCTCCGCGGGCGGGCGTGCGCAGCGCTGAGAACGAAGCCGAGCTCAAGTCGCTTCAGGAGTGGACGGCGCGGCTGTTCGAAGCCGGCTACGTCGGCTCGGACTGGCCCGCGGAGTTCGGCGGCCGCGACGATCGCTGCGCAGAACACGCCATTGTGGTGAGCGAGGAACTGGCCAGGGCCGCAGTGCCAGGGGTTCCCAGCGGCAACGCGCTGGCATCGCATGCGCTGATCCACTATGGCACCGATGAGCAGCGCCGCAGGCATCTGCCCGAGATCCGCGCGGGTCGACAGCTGTGGTGCCAACTGTTCAGCGAGCCCGGCGCCGGAAGCGACCTGGCGTCGCTGCGCACCCGCGCGGTGCTCGATGGCGATACTTTCACCGTCAGCGGGCAGAAGGTGTGGACCACCGACGGGCACTGGGCCGACTACGGATATCTGTTGGCCCGCACCGATTCCGACGCACCCAAGCACAAGGGCATCAGTGCATTCATCCTCGACATGTCCAGCCCCGGCATCACGGTCCGTCCGCTGCGCGAACTGACCGGCACTTCGGACTTCAACGAGGTTTTCTTCGATTCTGTCGAGGTGCCTGCCGAGGCAATGATCGGAGAGCCAGGACAGGGCTGGACGATTGCGAACGCCACGTTGGGTCATGAACGTACCAGCGTGGGCGCCGCGGTCGTCAAGCTGAGGCTGGCCATTGACGGACTGGTCGGACTCGCGTCGCGCGTCACCGTCGACGGTCGCCTCGCGATCGACAGCGATCGGATCCGCGATCGGATCGGTGAATTCAGCGCCGAGGTGGAAGCGCTCTCGGCGCTGACGTATGCCAACCTCACCCGTTGGCTGCGTGGCACCGAACGCATGCACGACGGCGCGATGGCCAAATTGATGTTCAGCGAACTGAACCTCGAAATCGCGCGCTTCGCTGTAGAACTCGGCGGCGAGGCAGGCATGTTGGTGCAGGGGGACCCGGACGTCCTCGACGGCGGTCGTTGGCAGGACGAATGGCTGTACGCCCGGGCCTACACGATTGCCGGTGGCAGTTCGGAGATCATGCGCAACCTGATCGCCGAGCGGGGCTTGGCACTGCCGCGGGATCGGCGCTGAATGTCAGGCGCTGAGCAGCGCCGCACGGTGTTCGGCGACGCTTCCATTGAAGGCCTCGTCGACCTTGATCCGGCGCAGGAACAGATGCAGATCGTGCTCCCAAGTGAATCCGATGCCGCCGTGCACCTGCAGCGCCGTGCCGGCCACGTTGGCGGCAGCCGACTTGGTGTACGCCGCCGCCGCGGACGCGGCGCGGGACCGCGCGGCGGCCGGTGCGGTGTCCAGCGCGAGAGCCGCAGCCCACAGACACGCCCTGCTGGCTTCGACAGCGACG
The DNA here is from genome assembly GCF_976985675.1 of Mycobacterium sp. NTMscope_MAC_12. NCBI lineage: Bacteria > Bacillati > Actinomycetota > Actinomycetes > Mycobacteriales > Mycobacteriaceae > Mycobacterium > Mycobacterium sp. NTMscope_MAC_12. The sequence goes on along the minus strand of NZ_CDRJYY010000001.1, from coordinate 2,777,607 downwards.
ACCATGTCGGCGCAGTGGTGCTTCACCGCCTGGAACGAGCCGATGGGCGCGCCGAACTGTTCGCGCTGCCCGGCGTAAGACACCGTCATGTCGAGCAGTCGGGCCGCCGCGCCCAGCGCGTCGAACGCCCGGTACACAGCCAGGGCGTCACGCACCAGGGCCAGCGTGCCAGGAGGGAGCTGTGTCCAGCTGGCGATCGTCGCGTCGAGCTCCAATCGCGCCCACGAACGACTCAGGTCGAGCGTCGACATCTTCGACGGCGTCGGCGCATTCAGGACCACCAGGTACTCTCCGTCGTCCACCCGACCTGCTACCGCGATGGAGTCCATGTCGGCGGCCATCGGCACCGGACGGGTGACACCCGTCAGCCGCAGCGCATCGCCGCCGAAACCCGCGTTCGGACCGAGCGCCACTCCGGTGAGCTCGCCGCCGTCGGTGGGCGAGTCGACGTGGCCGAGCAGCCAGGCCGCGATGTTCAGATCCGCGACCGGCAGCGAGCTCGCCGCGTATCCGTGCGCCTCGGTCACAACGGCGAGATCCACGTGGGTGCCACCTATTTCGGGTGTCAGGATTGCCAGCAGACCCGATTCGGCGGCATGGGCCACCGCTGCGGGGTCGACCGTGACAGGCGCCGCGTCCAGCGTTGCGCGGACCCTGGCGATGGGGTCGTTCTTACTGAGCCAGGCCCGCTCCGCCGCGGCGAGTTGATCTTGTTCGTCCGTCAAGCCGAAGTCCATCACTACGCCTTTCACAAAGTTGACCTAGTAAACCATGTCCACTAGGTTCGAGGGAACAGTGATCCACCACGAAAGTCGATCCGGAAAGTCGAGATGACGAGCATCCACGAGGCGCTGGGACGGCTCTGGGACGCCGACGACCACGACCGCATGCTGGAGTGCGACGGACGCTGGGCGACCTGGGGTTCCGTTCGGTCGCTCACGGAGCGGATCGACCGGGAACTGACCGCCGCCGGGTGTCAGACGGGTGGCCGAGTCGCCGTCGTGCTCTCCAATCGAATGGAGTCCGTGGCGGCGCTCATCGCCATCTTCCGCGGCGGACGCACGCTGGTGACCATCAGCCCGCTGCAGCCACCGGAAAGGCTGAGCGAAGACCTTGCGGCATCCGGCGTCTCCTTCGTCCTTGCGCCGTCAGCGTTGTGGTCCGACGAGGTATTCAACCGCGCCGTCGCCGACCTCGGGGCAACCGGCTGGAGGCTCGACGAAGGCGAACTCGCCATGTGGGTACGAGGCACGGCGGAAGCAGTCAGTGGCGATCCAGCGGTAGCCATCGAGATGCTGACCTCGGGCACGACGGGTGCACCCAAGCGCATCCCGCTCACCCGAGAGCAGCTTGAGGCCTCACTGGCTGCTGCGTTGCGGCACAACGACCGTCCGGAGATGAGAACCAAGCCGCCGCTGACCGGAACGGTCGGCCTGGTGACATTGCCCATCGTGCACATCGGCGGGCTGTGGTCCTTACTGCAGTCTCTGGTCGCGGCCCGTCCGATCGCGATGCTCGATCGATTCACGGTGCCGGGTTGGCACGCTCTGGTGACGCAGTATCGGCCCGCGGTGGCAGGCCTGCCCCCGGCGGCCATGCGATCGGTGCTCGACTCCGACATCCCGCGGGAGGATTTGGCGAGCATCCGCGCTATCAACGCCGGCACCAGTCATGTCGATCCGGAATTGGTCGACGCGTTTTACGAGCGGTACGAAATCCCGGTCCTGGTCGTCTACGGCGCGACCGAATTCTCCGGCGCGGTGGCCGGATGGACGGTCAAGGACTTCGGCGCGCGATGGACCGACAAGCGGGGCAGTGTCGGACGTGCCTTTCCCGGAGTCCGGCTGCAGGTGGTCGACGATGACGGCGCCGTGCTCGCCCCGGGGGTCACCGGCAGGCTGCAGGTTGCCACACCCCAGGCCGGCAGCGCCGGAGACTGGATCACGACCAGTGACCTAGCGCATCTCGATGCCGAAGGGTTCCTCTACATCGATGGACGCGCCGATGACGTGATCGTGCGCGGCGGTTTCAAGGTGTCCCCGGAGACCGTCGTCCGCGCACTGCGTGCCCATCCGGCGGTGGCCGACGCCGCCGTCGCGCCCGTGCCGGATCAGCGGTTGGGCCAGGTTCCCGTTGCCGCAGTCGAATTGCGCCCTGGGGCGGCCACGGATGGCGAGGCGCTCCGCGAGCACTGCCGGGGCACGCTGACGCCCTATGAGGTGCCCGCCCGCGTCTTCATCGTCGACGAGTTGCCTCGCGGGGCGGCGCTCAAGGTCGACCGACGCCGTCTGATCGCAATCCTCGAAAACCTTGGCTTACCGCCTGTTCAAGCGGCCGGAGCAGGCCGACCTCTGCCGATTCCAAACTAATCAGAAGGAGACTTCATGGCTCAAGCCGTGACTGAGATGACCAATCCAGCCGCTCTCGTCGAGCGGCGAGGCAACGTCACTCTCATCACCATCGACCGGCCCGAGGCGCGCAATGCCGTCAACGGCGCGGTGAGCACGGCAGTCGGCGACGCGTTGGCGGTGGCCCAGGACGATCCCGAGGTATGGGCCGTCGTCATCACCGGTGCGGGCGACAAATCCTTCTGTGCTGGGGCCGATCTCAAGGCCATCTCGCGGGGCGAGAACCTCTACCACGCCGAGCACCCCGAGTGGGGCTTCGCCGGCTACGTGCATCACTTCATCGACAAACCCACGATTGCCGCGGTGAACGGCACGGCACTGGGCGGCGGCTCCGAGCTCGCACTCGCCAGTGATCTCGTGATCGCCTGCGAGAGCGCCTCGTTCGGGCTGCCCGAGGTCAAGCGCGGTCTGATCGCCGGAGCCGGCGGCGTGTTCCGGATCGTCGAACAACTGCCGCGCAAGGTCGCGTTGGAATTGGTGTTGACAGGTGAGCCGATGACAGCGGCTGACGCTCTGCGGTGGGGCCTGATCAATGAGGTGGTGCCGGACGGCACCGTCGTGGAAGCCGCCCTGGCGCTCGCCGAGCGGATCACTTGCAACGCGCCACTGTCGGTACAAGCCAGCAAGCGGGTCGCCTACGGCGCTGACGGGGGGATCATCGCCGCGGAAGAGCCCAAGTGGGAGCGCACGTCTCGCGAGTTCACCGAGCTGTTGAAATCCGAAGACGCCAAGGAAGGCCCGCGGGCGTTCGCAGCGAAGCGCCAACCCATCTGGAAGGCACGTTGAGCATGGGACGAGTACAAAACAAAGTCGTTCTGGTAACTGGAGGGGCCCGCGGCCAGGGCCGCAGCCACGCCGTCAAGCTGGCCGAGGAGGGCGCTGACGTCATCCTCTTCGACATCTGTCACGACATCGATACCAACGAATACCCGCTAGCGACATCACGTGATCTCGAAGAAGCCGGTCTGGAGGTGGAGAAGACCGGCCGCAAGGCCTACACCGCCGAGGTCGACGTGCGGGACCGAGCGGCGGTGAGTCGCGAACTCGCAAACGCGGTAGCCGAATTCGGCAAACTCGACGTGGTAGTCGCCAATGCGGGCATCTGTCCCTTGGGCACTCATCTGCCGGTTCAGGCATTCGCCGATGCCTTCGACGTCGACTTCGTCGGCGTGGTCAACACCGTGCACGCCGCGCTGCCGTATCTGAAGTCTGGTGCGTCGATCATCACCACCGGGTCGGTCGGCGGGCTGATCGCCGGTCTGCTACCCCCGGGTGCGGGCGGGCCGCAGGGTCCCGGCGGAGCGGGTTACAACTACGCCAAACAGTTGGTGGACTCCTACACGCTCCGGCTCGCGGCGCAGCTGGCACCACAGTCGATCCGCGCCAACGTCATTCATCCGACCAACGTGAACACCCCGATGCTCAACAGCGAGCCGATGTACCGACAGTTCCGACCAGACCTCGAGGCGCCGAGCCGCGACGACGCCTTGCTGGCCTTCCCGGCCATGCAGGCGATGCCCACCCCATATGTGGAAGCCTCGGACATCTCGAATGCGGTCTGTTTCCTGGCCTCGGACGAGTCCCGGTACGTGACGGGCTTGCAGTTCAAAGTCGACGCCGGCGCAATGTTGAAGTTCTAGGAGGGATCAATGACCACCACCGAGAAGACCGGTGCCGAGGCGGCCGCCGAAGAGGGCCGCATCACCGACGAGGACATCGAACGCGCTAAGGGGCAGATCGGAATTCCTGTCCACCAGCGCGACGAAGCGTGGCACAAACTGCCGTCGGCTGATGCCATCACGCACTTCGCCTTCGGCTGCGGTGACGACAACCCGTTGTTCCACGACCCGACCTACGGACCCGCCACGCGCTGGCACGGACAGATCGCATCGCCGACCTTCCCGATCGCGACGGGCCTGGATCAGACCCCGAAATTTACCGATCCGGAGCGGAAGAAGCTGTTCCGCGGTCTCTTTCGCGGTACCGGCAAGTACTACTCGGGGGTGAAGTGGACGTGGTACCGCCCGATCTACGCGGGTAGGCCGGTGTTGGCGGAGAACTACACGCTGGATGTCCAGGTGAAGGACAGCGAATTCTCCGGTGGCCGTTCGGTCAAGGAGACCTATCGCTACCTCTATGTCGACATCGACGGAAATCCGATCGCCACCCGTGACGAGTCCTATATCAACGCCGAGCGTCATGGTTCGAAGAAGTCCGGGAAGCTCAAGGACATTGAGCGCAAGCACTGGACTCCCGAGGAGTTCGCTCAGGTCGAGGAAGAGTACGAGGCTGAGGTACGGCGAGGAGCCGATCCGCGATGGTGGGAGGACATCTCGGTGGGAGATGAACTTCCGGGAATCATCAAGGGCCCGTTGACCGTCGTCGACATCATCTCGATGCACATGGGCTGGGGCTGGGGTGGCTACGGCGTGGGGCCGCTGAAATTCGCCCACCAGCTGCGCAAGCGGATGCCCGCCTTCTACCAGCCGGATGAGTATGGCGTTCCTGATGTCGTGCAACGACTGCACTGGGACGCTGAACGCGCTCAGGCACTGGGTATTCCGGCGCCGTATGACTACGGCCAGATGCGCGCAGCGTGGGTGAGTCACCTGCTCACCAACTGGATCGGTGACGACGGCTGGCTGGCCGAGATGGACCTTCAGTTGCGCGGCTTCAACTACCACGGAGACGTGCACCGGTGCACCGGCAGGGTCACCGCGAAGGGTGACGGAGCCGAAGACCCGGTGTCGCTGGACGTATTCGCCACCAGCCAGCGAGACGAAACCACCACGCGTGGCACGGCCAAAGTGTTGCTGCCGTCGAAAACGACGGGGGCTGTCGCGCTGCCGATCCCGGATGCCGATCTCAGAAGGCGCGGGGCGCAAGTCGTTTCGCGGATTTCCGGTAGGGTCGGCGAAGAAATGCGACGACTGTATGGAGAGTGAGAAAGGCGTATGAAGAGACTCGTTCTAGAGCCGGAGCATGTGGCGTTCCGCGAGACGGTGCGGCAGTTCATCGAGCGTGAGCTCATGCCCAACGCCGAGAAGTGGGAGAACGACCGTCTTGTGGACCGATCGGCGTTCGTCGCTGCTGGCAAATACGGTTTGATCGGGTTCAACATGCCCGAGCAGTACGGCGGCGGCGGTGTCGATGACTTCCGCTTCAACGCGGTCATCGACGAGGAGATCGCCCGCTACGGAGGGCCGGCACCTTCGCTGAGCTTGCAGAACGACGTTGTGGGACCGTACTTCTCGTCGTTGGCTAACGACGAACAGAAGGGACGCTGGTTGCCGGGCATCATCAGCGGCGAGCTGATCGTCGCCGTCGCGATGACCGAGCCTGGCGCGGGCAGCGACCTGGCTGGCATCCGCACCTCGGCCGTCCGTGATGGCGACGACTGGATCATCAACGGCGCCAAGACATTCATTTCCTCGGGTATCAACTGCGATCTGGTCGTAGTGGTCTGCCGTACCGACCCCGAGGCCGGACACAAGGGCTTCACATTGTTGGTCGTCGAGGCCGGCATGGACGGCTTCAGCCGCGGGCGAAAGCTCGCCAAAATGGGCTTGCACTACCAAGACACGGCCGAGTTGGCCTTCGAGAATGTCCGAGTCCCGTCGGCCAACCTACTGGGTAAAGAGGGACGCGGCTTCTATCACCTAATGGCCAACCTCCCGTCGGAACGGTTGTCCATCGCCATCTCGGCGATCGCAGGCGCACGGGAGACCTGGCGGCAGACGTTGCAGTATGCTAAGGACCGCAAGGCTTTCGGCCAGTCGATCGGTAGCTTTCAGCACAACCGATTCCTGTTGGCCGAGATGGACACCGAACTCGAGATCGGCGAGCAATACATCGACAGATGCCTTCAGGCGGTAGTGGACGGTGAACTGACTGCGGTCGAGGCGTCGAAGGCCAAGTGGTGGTGCACCGAAACGGCCAAGAAGGTGATCGATGGCTGCGTGCAGTTGCACGGTGGCTATGGCTATATGACGGAATACCGCGTTGCGCGCGACTATATGGACAACCGCATCATGACGATCTTCGGTGGCACCACCGAGATCATGAAGGACATCATCGGACGCGACCTCGGCCTATGATCCCGTTGTGGTGAATGGTATCTCGGTCGCGCGCGATGGTGCGGTGCTGCGGATCCGGCTCGACCGGCCGGAGAAGCTCAACGCCGTCGACGCCCCCTTGCTCGACGAGTTATCGGCCCGGCTGGGCGATGCTGCGGCAGATCCGGCGGTCCGTGCGGTGTTGCTCAGCGGCGCCGGGCGAGCGTTCTGTTCCGGCGGCGACCTGACCGGCGGTGAGACCGAGGGAGCGGCCCATGCCGCCAACCGGGTGGTCCGGGCGGTCACCTCGCTACCAAAACCCGTCGTCGCAGGGGTACACGGTGGCGCGGTCGGGTTCGGGTGCGCGTTGGCGCTGGCCTGCGACCTGGTGGTAGCCGCACCATCGGCATACTTTCAGTTGGCGTTCAGCCGAGTCGGACTGATGCCCGACGGCGGTACGTCCGCGCTGCTGCCAGGGCTGGTCGGCCGGGCGCGTGCCGCGCGGATGGCAATGACAGCCGAAAGAGTCTCCGCGGCAACTGCATTCGAATGGGGCATGATCGCCCACGTCACGTCTGTGGATGACTACGAGTCGGTACTCGAGGACGTGCTGCAGTCGGTTGCGTGCGGGCCCACAGTGTCATTCGGCTGGACCAAGCGCGCGCTGGCCGCAGCGACCCTGGGCGAACTCGAGCCGGTACAAGCGATCGAAGCCGAGGGGCAGCTGGCGTTGATCGACACCGCTGACTTCCGCGAAGGCGCGCGTGCCTTCCGGGAACGTCGCAACCCGGATTTTCGTGGCAACTGAACAGAGGAGAGTCGACGTGACAATCCAGAAGGCACGAGTAGACGGGCTGGACATCGACTACACCGACACCGGAACGGGTCCAACCGTCCTGTTCGTACACGGCGTCTACGTGACCGGCGCGCTGTGGAACGACGTCGTGGCCGAACTGGGGGAGGGCTTCCGCTGCATCGCCCCGACGTGGCCGCTGGGCGCGCACAGCACACCCACCGACGGCGCCGACCTGCGTGCCGAGGCGGCGGCGCGGCGCATCGTCCACTTCATGGAGGCCCTCGACCTGAAGGATGTCACCGTGGTGGCCAACGACACCGGTGGTGGGCTGGTCCTGGCGTCGCTGGGTGATCCGGCGCTGGACACGTCCCGGATCGCCCGTTTGGTGTTGACCAATTGCGATAGCTACGAACACTTTCCGCCCGGCTCGTTCGCCCAGATCGTCAAGCTGTGTCGGTTCAGCTCGGCAGTTGGTGGCGCAATTTTGCGCCTGTTGGCCACGGGACCGGGGCAGAGCTTCTTCCTGAAGGCCGTGTCCAAGCACGCCCCGAGCCCGGAGCGGCAGCGGGAGATTTTCGGATCCTTCGCCACCAGCGGAGCGGCCCGCCGCGACGCCGTTACGGTCACCGCCTCACTGGATTCGGCTCTGACATTGCGCGCCGCGCCGGCGATCGAGGCGTTCGACAGACCTGTCACCTTGACGTGGGGTACCGAGGATCAGCTGTTCCCCCTCGACCACGCCCGACGGCTACGCGATGCGTTTCCGCATGCCACGTTGATCGAGATCCCCGACAGTTCCACCTTCGTCATGCTCGATGCGCCAAGGGAACTCGCCGAAGCGATCCGCAACGGATGACCGAGGCAGAAATGTGGCAGTGTACTGGCGTAGTTGCCGAATCGTACGACGCTGGAGAGTGCTGACGTGGCAGGTCCGCTGAAGCTGGTGATCGGCGCGAGTGGCTTCCTCGGTTCGCACGTGACGCGGCAACTGGTGCAGCGCGGCGATGCCGTCCGAGTCCTGCTGCGGCGCACCAGTCCTACCGTGGCGATCGATGACCTTGACGTCGAACGCCGCTATGGAGACGTCTTCGACGATGAGGCATTGCGTGACGCGATGACGGGTTGTGACGACGTGTTCTATTGCGTTGTCGACACCAGGGCCTGGTTGCGGGACTCGACGCCGTTGTTCCGCACCAACGTGGAGGGGTTGCGTCACGCACTCGATGCTGCAGCAGATGCGGATCTGCGGCGCTTCGTCTTCACCAGCACCATCGGGACGATCGCGCTGAGTACCGACGGCCTGCCAGTGACCGAAGACAAACCGTTCAACTGGCTCGACAAGGGTGGGGGCTACATCCGTTCCCGCGTCGAAGCAGAGCGGCTCGTCCTACAGTACGTCGCCGAGCGTGGGTTGCCCGCAGTTGCACTGTGCGTCGCAAACACCTACGGCCCCGCTGACTTTCAGCCGACCCCGCATGGCTCACTGGTGGCCGCGGCGGCCCGCGGCAAGATGCCGGTGTACGTCAAGGACATGTCGATGGAAGTGGTCGGCATCGAGGACGCCGCTCGCGCGTTGATACTCGCCGCCGAAAAGGGCCGCGTGGGCGAGAGGTACATCATCTCCGAGCGGTTCATCAGCGCTCGCGAGCTCTATCGTACGGCGGCCGAGGCGGGAGGAGCGAAACCGCCGCGGTTAGGGGTTCCGTTGAAGGTTATGTACGCGTTGGGTTTTGCTGGAGACGTGGCCGCAAAGGTGCTGCGGCGCGACCTACTGCTGTCCACTCTGTCCGTGCGGCTCATGCACATCATGTCCCCGATGGACCACGGCAAGGCCGTGCGGGAGCTTGGGTGGCAACCGAAGCCGATCCACGATTCGATCCGTAGCGCCGTGGCGTTCTACCAAGCGCGCCAGCCGCCGCACCCTTTCTCGCGGCGTTGACCTGGTGACGATACGTCGGCGCAGTAGTACGGGGTCCAACAGGAAGGCACCGCCAAGTCATCAGATAAGCGCATCGTGTTACAAGAATGAGGGCCTTTCACGCGCCGCGGGCCACAGGCAGTTCAGCGGCGCCGTTCGCTTCGGGTCCTCGGATGGAAGGGAGTGACGTTCGTGGCGAAGAGTTTTCGGTTCGGTGTTGCGCTGTCGACGCTGAAGTCGCGATCCCAATGGCGGGACGCCGTACGGCGCGTGGAGGACTTCGGCTACGACGTTCTGCATTTGCCGGACCATCTCGTCACGCCTGCGCCATTTGCCGCGTTGCTTTCCGCCGCGGAAGTCACGACGATGCGACTCAGCCCGTTCGTACTCAACGCCGGGTTCTACAAACCGGCATTGCTGGCTCGCGATGTCGCGGCCATCGACCTGCTCACCGACCATCGATTCGAGCTTGGGTTGGGTGCAGGTTATGTGAAGGAAGAATTCGAAGCAGCGGAATTGGTGTTTCCCAGCGCTCGGGGCCGCGTCGATCACCTCAGCCACATGACAGGTTATCTCCGCGAGCATGTCCCCACGGTGCCGATCATGATCGCCGGATCAGGTGATCGAGTGCTGACACTTGCAGCGAGGCAAGCCAACATCATTGGTCTCAGCGGCAGCCGCGCAAATAGCACTGCGGCCGATCCGCTAGACGACTTGGTGGGTTTCATTCGCGACCGGGCAGGAGACCGTTTCGACGACATCGAGTTGAACCTGATGATTACGGCGTTGCCGCACGATGACCGCGGGGTCCCGAAAGTGTTGCGGACATCGGGCTTTGGACAGAGTCTTTCCGAGGAGCAGATACTCGCCTCACCAACGACGCTTGCTGGTTCGCCCCGCACCATGGCCGATACATTGTGTCGCTACGTCGAGGACTATGGCATTACATACATCAGTGTTCCGCAGTTGCACGCCGAGGCATTCAGCAAGGTGATCGCTCAAATTCGTTGAGGCGTCGGGGCGTTCACGGCCGGACCGGAGACGGTGGCCACACCTGAAGGACACTCTCAATGGACGCTAACCATCGCCAGCCCGGTCGCGGGGAAGTTTCCCGCTGGTCTGCAGTTCGGCGCGTAGCGCCTGCGCGTCAGACGTGTGCTCCAGCACCGACATCACGTCCGCCGACAGCTGAAGGTGCTGGCGCATGCCCATTTGCTCCCAGGCGCGCACCAGCATGGTCTTCGTCGCAATCAAGGTCGACAGCGGCGCCCTGGCAATCTTGGCCGCCAACGCTTCCGTCACCGGCTCGAGCTCGTCGCGGGTGACGACGCGGTTGACCAATCCCATCCGCAGCGCGTCCTCAGCGGTCAATGTCTGTGCAGTGTAGAGGTATTCGGCGGCGCGCTTGAAGTTCATAAACACCCATGGCTCGATCATCGTTTCCCCGCCCGCGAAGCCGAGGCCGGGGACCAGTGGCATCTGAAAGTAAGCGTCCTCGGATGCGATAGTGACCTCGGGCAGCAGCGCCCAGTAGGTTCCGCCGCCGATCGCGTAGCCGTGCACCTGGGCAATCATCGGCTTCGGGAATTCCCAGTATCTCAGCGTGGGCCAGAGGAACAATTCCTTTCCGCCCTGGTAGTTGCTCCCCATGTTGGCCTGTGACTCGGCGAACTCGGGGTAGGCGTCGGGGGCGATGACATGTCCGGCGCAGAAGCCCTTGCCGGTGCCCTTGATGATCACCACCTTGACCCCGTAGTCCTGGCGGGCCTCATCGAGGCAGGAATCCACTTTGCTCACCATCTCCGAGGACTGTGCGTTCGCCCGCTCCGGCCAGTTGAGGATGATACGGGCGATCGCGCCGTCGCGCTCATAGCGCACGACGCCGTGATCCCCACTGTAGGACGGCCTTTCGGTCATTTTTGCCGGGTCCTTCCTGTTGCCCCGATCAGGTCGTTCAGTCGGTGTGCGACCGCGCGGGTGCTTTTAGCGCAGGGCTAGATGCCGCCCCGGGCGATCAGTTGTGAGGCGATGACGTTGCGCTGTATCTCGTTTGTGCCTTCTCCGACGATCATCAGCGGGGCATCACGAAAGTAGCGCTCGACGTCATACTCGGTGGAATAGCCGTAGCCTCCATGGACTCGGACGGCGTTCAGCGCGATCTCCATGGCGATCTCGGACGCGAACAGCTTGGCCATTCCGGCCTCCATGTCGCACCGTTCGCCGCTGTCGAACTTCTCGGCGGCATACCGCGTCAGTTGGCGTGCCGCCGTCAGCTTGGTGGCCATGTCGGCGAGATAGTTACCGACGGACTGGTGCTTCCAGATCGGTTGGCCGAAGCTCTCCCTCTGTTGCGAATAGGCCAGGGCGTCCTCCAGTGCGGCGGTCGCAACGCCCAAAGCGCGGGACGCGACCTGGATTCGGCCGGTCTCGAGTCCCTTCATCATGTGACCGAAGCCCTTACCGGGCACACCGCCGAGCACCGCCGATGCCGGCACCCGACAGTCGTCGAATGACAACTCGCACGATTCGACACCCTTGTAGCCGAGCTTGGGCAGATCCCGCGACACGGAAAGGCCCCGACCGTGCTCCACCAGCAGCACCGAGATGCCTTTATGGCGTGGGACGGCGCCGGGATCGGTCTTGCACAGCAGCGCTATGAGTCCCGATCGCCGGGCGTTGCTGATCCAGGTCTTGGAGCCGTTGATGACGAACTGGTCCCCGTCGGCACGCGCGGTCGTGGTCATCGCCTGTAGGTCGGAGCCCCCGCCCGGCTCCGTCAACGCCATCGTGGCGCGCAGCTCACCGGTCGCCATGCCTGGCAGGTACTTCTGCTTTTGTTCCTCGGTGCCGAACAACGAGAGCAGCTTCGCCACGACGGTATGCCCACCCATCGCGCCGGCCAAGCTCATCCAGCCGCGGGCAAGCTCCTGGGTCACCTCGACGTAGCACGGCATCGAGACCGGCGATCCGCCGTACTCCTCAGGCACGGCCAGGCCGTAAATTCCGATGCGCTTCATCTGTTCGATCCACGCCTCGGGATATTCGTTGGCGTGTTCGATTTCGCGGACGGCAGGCTTCACGTCTCTATTGACGAAGTCACGCACCGTGCGGACCAGCATGGTCTCTTCTTCGCTGAGAAGCGCGATCACGGGGCGGCCTGATGGATTTTGCTGGGGGACAAGGGCCTAGCCGACCAACTCTTTGGCTATGAGTTCGATGTCCGCGCGAAAGTCGGAGAAGCTGCGGCTGGCCGGCTCAACGGTGATCCAAGTCACCCCGGCATCGGCGTACTCGTTCAGTCGTGGCTTCACTGATTCGACGAAGTCTCCACTGTCGCCACTCACGAGCCGAGCGGCTTCGAACGGAACGAATGACACATCAGCGGGTGCACGTCCGAGTTCGGACCGTCGCTGGTTCACTCCCGAGATGAGTTCGGCCAGTCGGGCGATGTCCTCAAGCGGCGGGGTCCGCGTGATCGCCGCCGTCTCGGCAGACTGGCCCATCGGAATCCAGCCATCGGCGGTGTCGACCACCCGGCGCTGCGCGGCCTTGCTGTTCCCGCCGATCCAGATCGGGGGTCCCCCGGCCGTGGCGGGGAGGGGCAGTGCCACATGGTCGGCGATCCCGAACTCGGGCCCGTGGTGCTCCTCGCCCGCCCAGGTGGCCTTCCACGCGACGATGGCCTCGTCCAACAGCGCTCCGCGACGGTGGAAGTCAGCTCCGAGAGCCTCGAACTCGGTTTTCAGATATCCGGCGCCGGTACCCAGCGTGAACCGGCCACCGGATAGTAGGTCGAAGCTGGCGGCGGCCTTGGCGGTCAGGTAAGGGCTCCGGTAGCCGGACACCAGTATGTAAGTCATGAGTCGCAGTCGGGTGGTGGCCGCGGCCGCGAAGCTGAGCGAGACGAACGGATCGAAGGCGTGGTGCCCGCCGTTGGCCAACCACTGGTTGTCGGGGAAAGGATGCTCGCTCATCGAAAAGCCTTGAAAACCAGCGCTTTCGACCGCTTTGGCGACCTCGCCCAGGCTGGCTCCCTCGCTCCAACGTTGCCAGTGCTTGACGGCGCGCATCGGAAACATCACGTTGTACTGCAGGTTCACCGGGAATCCTTGAGTTGTGAGCGCCAGTCGGGCATACGCGCGCCCGAGGTCAGCTCCGCGCTGCGGCGGCTGCCCGTAGGTCGCGTGCGCTCTGGAGTTGTGGTTCGTGGTTGGCTTCGTAGCGTTCGATCCACTCGTGGGGCAGTTTGGCCCAGGCTTCGCCGATACGTAGGCGTTGGGCGGAGCTGAACACTTCGGCGGCCACGACGTCTCCGACGAAGATGGTGTTCTCGTCGTTGTCCAGTGATCCGCTGATACGGCATTCGACGTAGCTGTGGGCGTCAAGCAGGATGGGTGCACCGGTGATGCCGCGCTTTGTGCGCAGTTTGGCGATCTTGTCGCCGTCGCGCCCGGAGCTGCCGCCCAGGGTCATCAGGATGTCCATCGAGGCGTCGATCTCCTCGGGGCCCGCGGAGAGCATGTGCATGACGAAGATCCCGGAGTTGACCAGCATGTCGTGGGTGCGGTTGTACTTGGTCAGGCTCACGGTGGCCCGGGGTAGTTCGGGCACGATGCTGGCCGAGCCGGCCGACAGCGACATCAGGCCGTTGGCGAAGCCGTTGTCGATCGTGGTGACCGCCACCGGGAAGGGGCGCAGACCCGCCAGCACCTTGTCCGCGGCCGCGACATCGAGCGTCATATGTGTGTCTCCTCGGGGCTGATCTCACGGCATTCGTCGAGCCGTATGCCCACATTATTACCGCATAGTACTGTCAGAATCAAGCCTTATGTCTCTGGCCTAGGTCCGTAGAGGAGCGGGAAAATAGCGCGTTTATTAGGTAATACGCCGCCCAGCGTAGAACGACACTAATGTCAGATATGGCTCATAGGTGCAACGCGACGGCTCGTCGGACAGTGGCGGAAGTGCATCCTGAGCGCATGGTGAACGTCCTGCTCCTACGAAGACGCGCTCGAGCGGGCGTTGCGCGAGGACTTCGGTTTCGACGCAGCGCTGGATCGGCAGCGACAGCCCGATGAAACAGGGGCGCTGATCGCATTCCTGTATCCGACAAATGTGGCTTTGTGACCGGTCGGACGATCTACACCGACGGCGGTGCCCGTAGTCAGCGGTCCGATCCGTCGGTCGTCACCCCCGACGTGACCAAATCCGAGATCGCCTCGTCGGTATAGCCCAACTCTCGCAGGATCTTTCGGCTGTGCTCAGCGAGCGCAGGAATATCACCAAGCGGTGGCTCGATCCCGGCCAACGTCGCCGGCGGCAACAACGCGTCGATCGGCCCGCCCGGCGTGCGGACCTCCCGCCAGCGGTCACGTCCGGTGAGTACGGGATGTGACCACAGATCGCCGACGTCATTCATGCGCGCATTTGCGACGCCCGAGGCCTCGAGCCGTTGCGCAAACTCGTCCGCCGTCATCGGCGCGATCGCGGCGTGGATGATCGCCTCCAATTCGTCGCGGTTGCTCACCCGGTCGGGGTTCGTCACGAAGCGCGTGTCGTCACACAGCTCCGGCATCACCAATACCTCGTTACACAGCCGGCGCCACTCCCGTTGATTCTGAACGGCGAGCAGTACCGTGCCGCCATCTCCGGCGGTGAACGGGCCGTATGGAGCAATGGTCGCGTGTCTGGCACCCGTGCGCATGGGCGCTGTGCCGCCGTAGTGCGCGTAATAGGCGGGCTGGCCCACCCATTCGACGAGTGACTCGAACAACGAAACCGACACCGGGCGTACCTCCCCGGTAGTGGCGCGCACGTAAAGCGCGGTGAGAATGCCCGAATATGCGAACATTCCTGCCGCGATGTCGGCGACCGACACGCCCGTACGCGCCACGTCGTCGCCCGTTCCGGTGACCGACAGCAGCCCGGCTTCGGCCTGGACCAGTAGGTCGTACGCCTTGCGGTCTCGCCACGGGCCGGTGCCGCCGTACCCGGTGACGTCGCAGACGATGAGCCGCGGGTACTCGGTGGTCAGCGATGCGGCGTCCAACCCCAATCGGGTAGTTGCACCCGGTCCGAGGTTCTGCACCAACACGTCTGAGTCGGTCAGTAGTCGGCGCAGGATTCGTTGTCCCTCAGTGCTTTTCAGATCGAGAGTCAGAGACTCCTTGCCTCGGTTCAGCCAGACGAAATAGCTGGAGTCGCCGTGCACACTGCGGTCGTAGCCGCGGGCGAAATCGCCGCCGTCGGGCCGCTCCACTTTGATCACCCTGGCGCCGAGATCGGCGAGTTGCCGGGTGGCGTACGGTGCCGCCACGGCTTGTTCAAGGCTTACGACGGTGACGCCGGACAACGGGCCCATCAGAAGTCCTTCCGCCCGGTCGCGCCACTGGATGACAGAACCGTCAGATAGCCGTCTAACAAGCTATGAAGTGACGTCGTCGTTGCATGACGATCTGCATACAACATATGTACACGATGTCAGAATGGACTAGGGTGGCGGGGTGACACAGGCAGCCGCTCTCTCGGGCACACGGGTCATCGAACTGGCGGGTATGGGGCCTGGTCCGCACGCGGCCATGGTGCTCGCCGATCTGGGCGCCGACGTCATCAGGGTTCAACGTCCCGGTCAACTCGCCCGACGAGCAAACCCGCAACTGCGGGGGCGTCGCGTCGTGGAGGCGAACCTCAAGGATCCCGCCGACCACGCTGCGGTCCGTCGGCTTATCGATCGAGCCGACGTGCTGATCGAAGGATTTCGCCCGGGTGTGACCGAGCGTCTCGGTCTGGGCCCGGACGTCTGTTGCGCGACCAACCCTGCTCTGGTGTACCTGCGATTGACCGGCTGGGGACAGACCGGCCCACGTGCATTGGAGGCCGGCCACGACATCAACTACATCGGACTCACCGGATTGCTCCATGCGATCGGCCCCGCCTCACAGCCCCCGGTGCCGCCGTTGAATCTGGTCGGTGATTACGGCGGGGGATCGATGCCCGCCGTCATCGGCGTACTGGCCGCCCTTGTCGAGCGGCAGACCTCGAGCCGCGGCCAGGTGATCGACGCCGCCATCGTCAATGGAGCCGCCCAGCTGACACAGGTCGTCTGGTCGATGCGTGCCGACGGCCGTTGGTCAGATGACAGGGGCACCAATATCTTTGACGGCTCGGCGCCGTTCTACCGCACCTACGAGTGCGCCGACGGCGCCTATGTCGCCGTCGGCGCGCTCGAGGCAGAGTTCTTCGCCAAGATGTTGGCGGTTCTGGACATCGACCCCGAAACCGTCGGTCCGCAGCGCGACGAATCCGGCTGGCCCGCGATGCACGCGTTGCTGTCAGACACGTTCGCGCAGCGGACGCGGGACGAATGGAGTGCGCTTTTCGCGAACATCGACGCGTGCGTGACACCGGTATTGACCCTTGCGGAGGCGGTCGCCGACCCGCACCTGACGGAGCGGGGCGTGTTCATCGAGATCGACGGCGTGACGCAACCTGCGCCGGCTCCCCAGTTCTCCAGGACTCCCCAGCCCATACCATCGGAGCCGCCCCGGCACGCCGAAGCAGCGGACGATGTCTGGACTGACTGACGGAACAGGATTCTGCAACCACGTCTCTGCCCGCCTCGTTTCGGTACGGCAGTGAACACGCCGCCGACTGCTGGGATCTCGTCGTCGCGGAATTGTATTGTCAGGCACCGGATTACGTATCCTCGCGGTGGGCCTCTCGGGTCGCGGCCGTACGCCTGGAAACACCGTCCGCGACGGTCGGACAGTGGGTGGACTCCGTTTTCGCTGACATCGAGCGCCCTGTGCCGACGTGCTTTTACCGACGGCAACGGTTAGTTCAGGTGATGGCCCCTTCGATCTTCAACTCGATGAGTTCGTGGTCGTCCATGCCCAGCTCGCGCAAGACCTCGTCGGTGTGTTCGGCGAACATCGGTGCCCGGGTCAGATGCCCGGCCGCCTCGTCGAACTTCACCGGGTTGGCCACCAGGCGCTGTTCGTTGCCCTGGGCGTCCCGGACCTCGGCGATGCGCCCGTTGGCGATCATCGACTCGTCATTGGCGACCTCCCAGGCGTCCTGCACCGGCGCCCACTGACCGTGTAGATGTTGCAGCAACTGCGTGCATTCGTCGAAAGTCCGCGCACCGATGGCTTCGGCGAGCAGCGCGGTGGCCTCGTCGGCGTGTGCTGCCAGCGACTCCAGCGAGGCGAACCGCTCGTCGAGGGCTGCGGATCTGAGCCCGAAGAGTCGGCACATGGGAGCCCAGTAGCGGGTCGGCTGCAGCATCGACAGCTGGATGAAGCGTCCGTCGGCGCATCGGTAGGCACCGGTGAGTGGGTTGCCCGGCGCCTGGGTGCGATGGTCGATCTTCGGCAGCGGGCAGCCGTAGAGCATGGCCAGGTTAACGCTGGACTGGTTGGCCCAAGCCCCGACCGCCAGTAGCGACACGTCGATGACGGACGTCTGCCCCGTTGCTTGCCTGCCGTAAAGGGCGGCGGCCACCGCGCCCGCGATGGTGATGCCGCCGATATTGTCGCCGAACGCGCCCGCAGGCATGCCCGCTGGCACCTCCGAGTCGTTCGGCGTGACGCCGGCGGCGTTGCCAGCCTGCGCCCAGAACGCCGTCGCATCGTGCGCGCCCGTCTCTCGGTGTGGTCCTTCGCTGCCATACCCGCTGCCCGCGACGTAAACGATCGACGGGTTGATCCGTCGTATCTCGTCGACATCGATGCGAAGTTTGGCCCGCGCCTGGGGAAGAAGGTTGGTCAGGAAGACGTCGCTGCGTCGCACGAGTTCCTCGAACACCGGTCTCGTCTGGTTCAGCGCGAGGGACAGCCCAACGCTGCGCTTGCCGCGATTGGGTGCCTCGACCATGGGCGAAAACGAGACACCGGGCGCCGTCGCGGAGCGTCCCGCGACCGTGACCATTCCGCGTTGCGCATCGCCGGTCACCGGATTCTCGATCTTGATGACGTCGGCACCCCAGTCGGCAAGTACCGCACCCGCAGAGGGAACGAAGGTGAACTGTGCGACCTCGAGGACGCGCACCCCTGTCATCGGCTTCTGCATGACATACCTATCTGATCAACATCCCTATCTGATTAACGACCGGGCGATGACTTCGCGTTGGACCTCGGTCGCGCCTTCGCCGAGTCGTTTGACGCGCAGGTCGCGGAACCAGCGTTCCAGCGGGAGTTCGGTGGAGATGCCGAGGGCGCCGTGGATTTGGATGCAACGGTCGAGCACCTTGTAGGCGGCCTCGGTGCCGTACATCTTTGCGACCGACGCGTCGACGCGGACGTTGCGGCCGAGATCGGCGTTCCATGCCGCCTGGTACATCAGAAGTCGCGCGGCGCGCAGTTCCACTTCGCTTTCCACGAGCATCCATTGGATGCCTTGTTTGTCGGCGAGTCGGCCGCCGAAGACGTCGCGGTCCTTCGCCCATTGGCACGCCATGTCCAAGGCGGATTGCGCGATGCCGATCGGGCCTGCGGCATAGACGATGCGGCCGTGCACGAGGAAGTCGCTGGCCAGCGCGAAGCCCCGACCTTCCCCGCCGACCAGATGGTCGGCCGGTATCCGGACGTTGTCGAAGTGCAGTTCATATGGAGCGAAAGATGCCATGACCGGGATACGGCTGAACGTGACTCCCGGGGTGTCCTTCTCGAGGATGAAGGCCGAGATTCCGTTACGCCCCTCGCCGGTGCGCGCGTAGACGATGCCCCAGTCGGCTTGGGGCGCATGGGAGATCCACATCTTGGAGCCGTTGAGCACATACCCCCCATCTCCCGAGCCGTCCCGCACCGCTTTGAGCTGGATGGCCCGCGCCGGGTCAGATCCGCCGGAG
This sequence comes from Mycobacterium sp. NTMscope_MAC_12, assembly GCF_976985675.1. NCBI lineage: Bacteria > Bacillati > Actinomycetota > Actinomycetes > Mycobacteriales > Mycobacteriaceae > Mycobacterium > Mycobacterium sp. NTMscope_MAC_12. The sequence continues at coordinate 2,758,583 of NZ_CDRJYY010000001.1, read as the reverse complement.
GACTCGGTGATCGCGGTGTACGCCTTGCTCATGGTGCCGTCGATGATCGGCTGTGCGTACTTCGCGAACTGGTCGGGCGAGGCCTTGAACATGATGTTGGGTGGGTTGCCACCGAACGCCCCAAGAGCCGGAAAAAACGCGCCCATACGGCATTTCGCGGCTTCTTCGGCGACCACCACTTGGCCGAGCACGCTGAGTCCGGCGCCGCCGTACTCCGCTGGCGTCTGCAGCGCCCACAGGCCGAGCTCGCGCGCCTTGGCCTGCAATGCGACGAGCTGGTCGCGGGGGAGTCCGACGGTGTCGTGGTCCAGCTTCTCCTCGACGGGATGCACGTGCGCATCCATGAAGCGACGCACGGTGTCGCGCAGCAGCACGAGTTCCTCGGGCAGCTGCCAGGCGCCGGTGTCGTCGGACGGCAGTTCAGGCATGTCAGCTCCGCGCTGCGGCGATCGTCATATGTCTCTCCTGGTGGTCAATTGCTCAGCCGAGCGTGAACGGGTCCCGGGTCGCCCCGGATAGTTCGACCCAGACGGCCTTGGTTTCGGTGAAGTCCTTCACGGCGTCGATGCCGTTCTCCCGGCCGATACCGCTGTAGCCGATACCTCCGAATGGAACATGCGGGGCAACAACGCGATACGCGTTGACCCACACGGTTCCTGCTCGCATCTTCGCGGCCACCCGGTGCGCACGGTGCACGTCCTTTGTCCACACCCCTGCGGCCAATCCGAACTCGGTGGCATTCGCCGCAGTCACGGCTTCGTCCTCATCTGCGAACGTCATCACTGCGAGCACGGGTCCGAAGACCTCTTCGGCGACAGCCCGCATCGACGGATCCACACCGGTCAGCACCGTCGGCTTGACGAAGAAGCCGCCGAGGTCGTTCGCCGGCTCGCCGCCGTAGGCCACTGTCGCGCCCTGTTCGCGGGCAGAAGCGAAGTGCGACAGCACTTTTTCGTACTGCGCCTGATTGGACACCGGGCCCATCTCGGTCGCCGGGTCCTTCGGGTCGCCTAGCTTGATGGTCGCCGCGCGGGCCACGATGCGCTGGACCAGTGCGTCGGCAACGCTCTCGTGGACCAGAAGACGCGAGCCCGCCAGGCATGTCTGACCGGTGGCCGCGAACACGCCTGCGATGACGCCGTTGGCGGCAGCGTCGAGGTCGGCGTCGTCGAACACCACCTGTGCGGACTTGCCGCCCAACTCCAGGGTGAATCGAGTCATGTTGGCAATCGCCGCCTTGCCGACGTGAATTCCGGTGGCCGTCGAACCGGTGAACGCAACCTTGTCGACGCCGGGGTGCGAGGCAAGGGCGGCGCCGGTCTCCGGGCCCCAGCCGGTGACGACGTTGATGACGCCGGGCGGAAAGCCGGCCTCGGCGAACAGCTTTGCGAACGCCAGCGTCGACGTCGGCGTGTGGTCACTGGGTTTGACGACGAAGGTGCACCCTGCCGCCAGCCCTGCGGCGAGCTTCCAGGTCAGCAGCAGCAGCGGCGAGTTCCACGGGGTGATCGCACCGACCACGCCGACCGGCTCGTGACGGGTGTAGACGAAGAAGTTCGGCTTGTCGACCGGAACGACCTCGCCTTGCAGCTTGTCGGCCAGCCCGGCGTAGTAGAAGTAGTAGTCCGGCAACGCCTTCATCTGGCCGACCATCTCCCGGGTCAGCTTGCCGCCGTCGCGGACCTCCAACTCGGCCAGGTTCTCGGCCTCACGCGCGATGACTTCGCCCAACCGCCACAACAGCTTGCCGCGCGAAGTAGCGGTCAACTGCCCCCACGGGCCGTCCAGCGCCGCGCGGGCGGCGGCCACTGCGCGGTCGACGTCCGCGGCCCCGCCGTCGGGCACGCGCGCCCACGGGCTGCCCGTGAACGGGTCGATGCTGTCGTAGGTGGCTCCCGATGCGGCGGCGGTCGGCTCGCCGCCGATCAGCAAGTCGAACTGCACCAATTGCTCAGTCGTGGTCATATCGACCCCTCCTATCGGGTGCGCGGCGCTTTCTTGTTGGCGCGCGAGTCGGTCCGCCCCGCGCCGGCGTTGCCCAAATCCGTGTAGAACTTGCCGTGTCGTGCGGCGGCGCTGGGCGGCAGGTCGCGAGCCTCCCACATGGCGCGGACCGTGCCCTGAACCCCCAAGGGCCGCCGTGCGGCGATCTCACTCGCCAATTCGGTTGCCCGCGAACGTAACTGATCGTCTGGGACCACTTCGGTCACAATGCCAATCCGCAGTGCGGTTTGTGCCGACATTCGTTCCTCGCTGCCAAGGAGGGCCCACCGCATCACCTCGCCGTAGGGCACGCCGAGGGCGAGCATGCCCATCGGTTCCAGTGCCGAGACGATCCCGGCATTGGCATGCGGATCGAAGAAGGTGGCCGTCTCGCTGCAGATGGAGAAGTCGCATTCGTTGACGAAGTACATCGCGCCGCCCGCCACGATGCCGTGCAGCGCCGCGATCACCGGCTTCCACACCCGGTGGGCCTTCGGTCCCAGCAGTTCTCCGGGGTCTTCCTGGTTGAAGATCGACTTGTGCTTCCACCAGGTTCCTTCGGACACGTCGATGCCGGTACAGAAAGCTCGCTCGCCATTTGCGCGGAGCACCGCGACATGGATGTCGTTGTCGTCGCGCACCCGGGCCCATACAGCAGCTAACTCGTCTGCCATCTGCTCGGTGAAGCTGTTCATCCGATCAGGTCGGTTCAACGACACCGTGGCTACGTGATCGGACACGTCGAACTCGATGGTGTGCAGGTTCCCCAGGTCAGTCACGGGGTCGATCATACCTGTATAACTTGGTTAGCGATCTCGCGTTTGAGGATCTTTCCGGCCGGGCCGAGCGGGAATTCCTCGCGGTATTCGAAACGACGCGGTTGCTTGTAGCCGGCCAACTTCTCGCGGCACAGCGAGGTGAGCTCGCGGGTCAGCGCATCGGTGTCGTCGACGTGGGATTTCGCAATGACGACGGCCACCGGGGTCTCGCCCCATTCCGGATCCGGCACGCCTACCACCGCAACCATGTCCACGTCGGTGTGCTGCGCGATGACCCGCTCGATCTCGGCGGGGTAGACGTTGAAACCGCCGGAGATGATGAGGTCTGTGCGGCGGCCGGTGATGTGGAGGTAGCCGTCGGCGTCCAGGTAGCCCAGATCGCCGGTACGCAGCCCGTCGGATTGGAACGTCTCGGCAGTCTTCTCGGGTAGCTTCCAATAGCCGACGGAGTTGGCGGGACTGACGATGACGATCTCGCCGACTTCGCCGGTGGGGGCGTCGCTGCCGTCGGCGTCGATGACGCGAATCGCGCACATTGGTGTCTCCTGGCCGCACGACGTGGCAATGGACGTCCTGCCCGCAACGATGTCGCGGTGGTCCTGCGGCGTGAGAATGGTTGCCTGCCCGCCGCATTCGGTCAGTCCGTACCGCTGCTGTAGGTCGCAGCCGAGCAGGTCCATTGCCTTGCGTGCCAGGCCTGGCGGCACGGGCGCCGAACCGTAGGAGATTCGCCGCAGGCTCGACATGTCCCGTGGGGGACCGTCTTCCAGGATCGCCAACGTGCGGTGCAGCATCGTCGGGATGAACGTGGTGAAGGTGATCGCGCTGCGTTCGATCTCGTCGATGACCGCCTGCGGATCGAAGCGTTGGTGGATCACCATGGTCTGACCCAGGTAGAGCCAGGATACGGTGCGCACCATGCCACCCGCGGTGAAGAACGGGGTGGTGGCCAGCATGACGTCGGACCGGTTGGCCTCGGTCACCAGGTTGGTGTCCGCCGCCTGATAAAGCAGCCCGCGGTGGGTGTGCATTACACCCTTGGCGCGACCGGTGGTGCCGCTGGTGTAGAGGATGACGGCGATGTCGTCCGGCGAGATGTCGCCGCGCCCAGCGCTCGGCTGGGCCTGCGCCAGTGCAGACTCGTAGTCGGTGACCAACTCGCTGAGGCCTTTTTGCGATTGGGCGCCGATGCCCAAAACCAGCCCCAGCCCGCTCAGTTCGCCGAGGAATTTGTCGAGGTGATCGGTGTGGATGATCACAGCGCTCGCGCCGCAGTCGTCGCGGGCGTGGGCCACTTCGTCGGGTGCCAGCCGGATGTTCACCGGCACGGCGATCAACCCGGCCTTGGCGAGCCCGAACGAGATCTCCGGCCATTCGATGCAGTTGCGCGCGATCACCATTACGCGGTCGCCGGGTTCCAGCCCACGCTCGGCGAGGAAGCCGGCCAGCCGCCGGGCCCGCTCGTCGACCTGGGTCCAGGTGTGCACCCGGTCGCCGTCGACCAGGGCGCGCTTGTCCGGGTAGCGGCGGGCGTTGTTGGTGGCGATGTCACCGATCAGCATCAGATGCAAAACCTCATCGGGTACTTGCGACGCGGGGACCCCTGGCTTTAGCCGGGGGAGGAAGCGTCGCGTCTCCTTTCGGTGTTTTGTCGGTGGTGGTGGCTAGGTTGCTGGTGTGGCGCGCTTCCGGTTGGTTCCAACCGCTGAGCAGGAGGTGGTGCTGGCTGAGCATTGTCGTCATGCCCGGTTTGTGTGGAATTTGGCGGTTGAGCAGCAGCAGCATTGGCAGCCGGGTCGTCGCGCGCCGGGTTATAACGAGCAGTGCGCTCAGTTGACCGCCGTCCGCGCCGAGTACGAATGGTTGGCGGCGGGCTCCCAAACTGTGCAGCAGCAGGCGCTGCGGGACTTCGCCCAGGCGATGGGCAACTTTTTCGCCGGGACGCATCGCCGCCCGCGGTGGCGCAAAGCCGGTGTGCACGAGGGATTCCGCCAGGTCGGCGTCAAACCGCACCACATTGAGCGGGTGAATCGCCGGTTCGGGCGGGTGTGGGTGCCCAAGGTCGGCTGGGTGCGCTTCCGGCTCTCGCGGCCGGTCCCTGAGGGGGTGAAGTCCTACCGCGTCACCCGCGACCGCGCAGGGCGTTGGCATATCGCGTTCGCCCACATCCCTGACCCCATCACCGGTCCCCGCGATGGGACTGTGGTGGGCATTGACCGGGGTGTGGTGGTGTCGGCGGCGTTGTCGACCGGGGACCTGCTGCACGCCCCCAGTCTCACTCCGGGTGAGGCGAAACGGTTGACGAAGTTGCAGCAGCGGCTGGCCCGCGCCCAGCGCGGCTCGCACCGTCGGGCCCGCACCAAACGGGCGATCGCCACGCTCAACGCGCGCGAGACTGACCGGCGTAAGGACTGGGTCGAAAAGACCAGCACCGATATCGCGCGACGCTTCGATACCATCCGCGTCGAGGCCCTCGACGTGTCGGCGATGACCCGCAGCGCGCGCGGCACCGTCGAGCAACCCGGCCGGCGCGTCGCGCAAAAGCGCGGCCTGAACCGCGGCGTCCGCCGGAGCGGTTGGGGTCTGCTCGCCGCCCGTTTGCAGCACAAGGCTTGTGGTCGGGTCGAGCAGATTCCGGCCGCGTACACGTCGCAACGATGCTCGGCCTGTGGGCACGTGGCACCGGAGAACCGCAAGAGCCAAGCGGTCTTCCAGTGCCAGGCCTGCACCGCCGGGCCCGTCAATGCCGACGTGAACGCTGCACGCAATATCGCCGCCGGACGGGCGGTGACAGCACGGGGAGACCTCGGCACCAGCCGGTCTGCGAACCGTGAACCTCAACCCTGTTCTCCTGCCGCTTAGGTAGATGGATGGAGTTGGAATCCCCTAGCTTCAGCCAGGGGAGGACGTCAAATCAGGAATGCCAACGTCTCGACGGCTCCGCCCGCGTCGACCAGGTGCACGACCTTGCGGACCAGCCGTGGGCCGCCCGGTGTTCGCCTGACCGTGTGGCGGACGCGGCCGGCCCAGAAACGTTGGCGGATACGGTATTCAAACAGCGAGAAGTTGGATTCGACCGTAATCAGACCGTCGGCATCCTCAATCACCTCACTGTTGGAGATGATGCGCCGCATTACCGACGGCGGCGTTTGGGAGTGCCGGTTGCCGGTGTTGAGCTGAGCGACGCGGCTCTTGATGCGCCGCCGGTTGTCGTTGATGTAGGCCAGCGTGGTCCGCGGGTCGTCATCGGGGTGCATGGGCACCCGATACTCGACGGTGTCGTCATCGTCCGCCCACAGTGCTTCCCACTCGGAGTACCGGCCTTCGTCGGCGAGTCGAGCCTCCAGATACAAGAAGGACAGGATGTCGGCATCGGGCAGTGGCCGCAGCGTGGGGCGGGTCTGGGGCGCCGGCTGTTCCGACTGAGCGTTGACTGTCACGCTCCCGCCCTTCCACCGACGACGGCCGCCCACTGGGAATAGAACCCGCGCTGTGGCGTCTCAGCGCTCTTGTCCCGGTTGATGATTCCGGTCTTGTCGTGCACGTCGTTTTCGCTACCGCGCGCCAGAACAAGCCATTCCGGCAGTTCGGCGGCCAGGCCGGCCTGGTTGCGCATGCCGATCTCGCCGTCGTCGGCGATGAGGAACCCCGCCGGACCCATCGCCCCCTCGGAGCGCCGCAGCGTGCGTTCGTTTAACGCGTCCTGACCAGGTATCAATACCGCGGTGGTGTAGGCCACGGTGCGGTCGGGGGCCTGTGGCTCGACGAACATGACGTTCATCTCCGCCAAGAACAGGTTGGGCCAGATCAGCGTGTGGGGTGGACCCACCACGAGGGCGTCGTGTGCCTGCTCGGGACCGTAGGCCTGCTCCAATGTCTCGACGTAGGAGGCCAGCTTCGCCCGCGGGATCCGGCCGTACCAGACGAATTCCTCGTCGAGCTTGCGGTATTCGTCGCTGTAGTCGATCTCAGAGTGGCCGTTTCCGAGGTCGCGGACCAGCACGTCGACCTTGGTCGGTACGTGTGACACCTTGGCGGGCTTGATGGCGTCGTATACCGAGGCATGCGTGAAGAGCGCGTGGTAGCCGTCGACATTGTTCTCCACCACCATCTTCCAGTTGGCGTGGTGCAGGTGCTTCATCCAGTTGGCCCGCAAGTCGATCTCACGGTTCGGGGACAGGTTGAGCAGTCGATCGATGGCATGTGTCGCGTTGCCGAGGTGCTCGCGCAGCGAGATGCCCTCAGCCGCAAGCGAGGCGAAGACGAAGCCGCCGTAACTGTCGACCCGTGGAGCCTGGGCAAGACCAAGTTCGGAGCGGATCTCGTTGAAGGCCTTCCCATACCCTTCCCGCATCGGAACACCTTGCAGCGCACCAGTGTTGTTGAATGTCCAGCCGTGGTACGGGCACCGGAACGAGTTGGCGTTGCCCTTTTCCGCGTTGCACAGCTTGTTGGCGCGGTGCGTGCATCGGTTGAGCACCACCCGCACGACGCCGTCCTTGCCGCGCACCACGACGACGGGGTCATACCCGATCATCCGGGTGAGGTAGTCGCCCCGTTCACTCACCTCGCTTTCGTGCGCAACGAAGACCCAGCCGGTCTTGAAGATGGTGTCCATTTCCCGGCGGAAGATTTCGGCCGAGGTGTACACCGACCCGTGTACTCGGTCACTCCGGATGATCTTGCTGACGTCGAATTCGTCAAGGGGCGGGGCTGATTCGAGTGTCGTCACTCGTCCTCCAAAATGTCAATGGCTGGAATTGCAATGTCGCCGAGCCGGCGAAAGCCGATGTGAACCACGGTGCCGATGGTCGGAGCCGTGTCCGCGGGGAGTGCGGTGGTCATCACCAAGCGGTGGCCACTCGAAAGTTCGACGTCGACGATGGGGTAGGGCCGTTGCGCACGCACCAAGCCGGGCTCGCGCCGGTGCATCAAGGTGGCCGAATGAACAGTGCCATGCAATTCCACTGTGCGCCAGCCACATTCGGCGGATCCGCAGGAGTCGCAGACTTCCTGTTCAAGGTCGAGCGGCTGAGCACATCCCGCGCAGAAGGGCAGGGCGAGCACGCCGCGGGCTGCCGCTTCGTAGAGCGGTGCCAACCGGACGCCGGCGGTCTGCGGCGCCAGCGAAGGGTCGAGCAGCCAGTCGTGGACTACTTGCGCGGCGGGCTTGACGGCAGCACTCATGTCGCCCGCTCCAATACCAGCGCAGCGTGGTGGTCGACACGGCCGCCGATGCCGCCGACCAGTGCGACCGTTGCGGCCGGAATCTGGCGGTCGCCGCCTGTACCGCGCAGCTGGATCACCGCTTCGGCCAGCGGCGTCATGCCCTGCAGATAGAAGCCGGAGAGCTGCCCGCCACCCGTATTCGTGGGCAGCGTGCCACCCCGGCCGGTGTGGCCGTCGCGCACGAAGGCGCCGGCCGGTACCTCGCCGGTGAGCCGGTACTCATCGAGCAGCATCAAGGTCACGATCGAGAACGGGTCGTAGAGCTCGGCGACGTCGAGGTCCGACCGTTGCATGCCGGCTTGCTCGAGCGCGTCGTCCACGGCCCGGCCGCCGCCCCCGAACCACGACTCGGCGCCTGCACGCCGTCGCCGTACCGGATGGTGGCGGCCAGTGCCGCGGATGCGAAGTCGTTGCGTGCCAACCGAACTGCGGCCGGTCAGCACCACCGCGACCGCGCCGTTCACCGGCCGGGCGCAGTCCAACAGCCGCAACGGCTCCGAGATCATCGGACTCGCGTCGTAACCGGCGTCGTCGAGCGGTTCGCGGTTGACGGCATCGGGATTGCCCCGCGCCCATCCGCGCGCCGTGGTGGCCACGGAGCGCAGTGCATCGGGGGTGGTGCCCGTCACGTGCAGCCACCGTTGCGCCATCAGCGCGTACGTCGGCACCGACCCGAGCAGACCTGACGCACGCTCAAGCCCGCGCACGCCTGAGTTGCCCCCACTGTGGGCGTAGGTCGATCCCGCACCCCGGTCGGCGACCAGCGGCGCGTCGGCGAAGACGCACAGCACGGTGGACGCCTCACCCGTGGTGATCGCGTGGCGCGCACGCTGGATCATGGCGATGGTCGTCGCGCCCTTGATCTCGACGTGCTCGAGGAGGCGCAGGTCCGAGAAGCCGCCCTGCGCGGCGAATCCGACACCCAGCCGGTCCGGCCGAATGCCCTGCGAGGAGCCGACCAGCAGACCGTCGACATCGGCACGCCCGATTCCGGCGTCGGCCAGTGCGGCCGTGCTTGCCCTTGCGGCCAATTCGAGGGGCGCGGCGCCGGGGCGAAGCGACATCTCGGTCATGCCCAAGCCGACCAGGTCGACGGCCGAGGCGCTCACGGCGCTTCCCTGGGTCGACGTTCACCCCGGTAGTTGCCGACGCGCAGCCACTCCTCGCGGTCTTCGGGCGTAGCCAAGGTGAAGCTGGCCAGCTCCAGCGGACACAGAAACACGTGCTCGCCGCCCTCGAGATCCTCGACGAGCAGGCGCGGACCGTTGCCGCTGACGTCCAGCGACACCCGCACGGCCGCGAACTCGTTCACCAGCTCGGCGAGCACGCGACGTCCCGACGGAGTGTCCACCTGCCCAGTTTTACCGCATATGACTGTCAGAATCAATGGAAGATCACAAAGCGCCCGACCCGCGATCGATCATCTTCAGGCTGGCGTAAGTGTTTCTCTACATGCGAACATGTTCTCTGTGGGACCATTATGGAATGTGGAAACAAGGACGACATAAGTTGACAATGCTGTCAGAAACATGATGAGAAGGGCGACATGACCCAATCGCAGGCAACGGAGACCGACGCCGACGGCGTCACCCGGCTGGACACCGAGAACTACCGGAGCCTCTGGATGTATCTCAAGGAGCTGGAATTTCGGCAGGGATTCGTCGACGTGCCGGTCAACGGCGCAATGGTTCGCACGCGATATGTCGAGGCCGGCAGCCCGGACAAGCCGCATGCGATCCTCCTGCACGGCACGGGCGGCCACTGGGAGACGTTCGCACCCAACCTGGCCGCGCTCTCCGAGCACTTCCATTGCGTGGCCATCGACATGGTCGGAAACGGATTTTCCGGCAAGCCGGACTACGACTACGAGATCGCCGTCTACGTGGAACACGTGTTGGGTGTGATGGACCACTTCGGCATGACATCGGCCAACTTCGTCGCCATGTCCCTCGGGGCGTTCGTCGCGTCTGCAGTGACCGTCGGTCATCCCGATCGGGTGGACAAGGTGATCCTGATGTCGCCGGCCGGCCGCGAGGCGTCGGCGTCGAACATGGCGCGCATCCGGGCGGAACGGACCAAGGCGGTCAACGAGCCGACGTGGGAGTCGTTGCACGCCGTGTTCGCACATCTAATTGCTGACGAGAGCAATCGACTGCCCGACCTGATCGGCTTACGCCAAGCGGTATATCGGCGCGAGGACACTCGCAACACCATCGATCGGCTGCTGATCCTTCAGGACGAGAAGGTGCGCAACCGCAACCTGATTCCCGACGACAAGTGGCGCAGCATCACCGCGCCTGTGATGATCGTGGCCTCCGGCAAGGATCACGGCGTGTATCAGGACACCGCACGCACCATCGCCGATTTGATTCCGAACTCCGAGGTGTTCGAGATGGCTACAGTGCGGCACTGGCCGCACTTCGAGGACCCCGAGTCGTTCAATGCCGCAGCCGTCGAGTTCCTGACGCGATGATGAGCGCTCGCGCGAAGCGCATCCGATCATGACCAGGCCGGCCGAGAATGAGCTCGCGGACATCGCACGTCGGCTGTATGAGGCCGAGCAGAACCGCGCGCCGATCCGGCAGCTGTCGCTGGACTATCCCGACATGACGATCGAGGACGCCTACGCGGTCCAGCGGGCGCTCGTCGCGCTCAAGGTCGCCGACGGGCGAGAGGTCAAGGGCCGCAAGATCGGGCTGACGTCAAAGGTGATGCAACGTGCCGTGTCGATCGACGAACCCGACTACGGCGCGCTGTTCGACGACATGTTCGTCGAGGATGGCGGCCGTGTTCCGGTCGGACGCTTCATCCGGCCGCGCATCGAGGTCGAGCTGGCGTTCGTCCTCGGTGAGGAGCTCCGCGGGCCGGGCGTCACTCTCTTCGACGCGCTGCGGGCTACCGAGTTCGTCACCCCGGCGCTGGAGATCCTCGACGCCAGGGTGCAGATGTCGGACCCCGAGACCGGTCACCTGCGCACCATCGTCGACACCATCGCCGACAACGCGGCCGACGCCGGTCTGGTCCTGGGCGGGCGGGTGGTGCGGCCGCTGGACGTGGATCTGCGCTGGGTTGCGGCGTTACTGCTGCGCAACGGCGTGATCGAGGAGTCCGGGGTGGCGGCGGCCGTACTCAACCACCCCGGCAACGGCGTCGCGTGGCTTGTGAACCGGCTTGCCCCACATGGGGTTTCGCTGCACCCCGGCGAGGTGATCCTGTCGGGCTCGTTCACCAAACCGGTGTTCGCCGAGCCGGGGGACACCTTCGTCGCGGACTACGGACCGCTCGGCACGGTGACGGTCTCCTTTGATCGCGAGGCTTCGTGACAAACCGATGGACGGAGCGCATCGCAGCCGGAGCGCCGCGAATCGGCATGTGGCTGGCCTCGGGCAGCGGTTATGTCACCGAGGTCTGCGCGGGATCCGGAATCGACTGGGTGCTCCTGGATCAGGAACACGCGCCCAACGAGCTGAGCACCACACTCGAACAATTGCAAGTGCTCGCGGGATACCCCGACGTCGACGTGCTGGTGCGCCCGCCATCCGCCGACCCGGTATCCATCAAGCGACTGCTCGACATCGGCGCGCAGAATCTCATCGTCCCGATGGTCGATGATGCGGGCGCGGCCGCTGCGGCGGTGGCCGCCACCCGCTACCCGCCGGCGGGCATCCGCGGCGTCGGGAGCGCGCTCGCCCGGGCATCCCGGTGGAACCGCATCTCCGACTATCTGGCCACCGCCGATGCATCGGTGTCGCTGACGGTTCAGGTGGAGTCGCTGTCCGGTCTGGCGCATCTGGGTGACATCGCCGACGTCGACGGCGTGGACGCCGTGTTCATCGGGCCCGCAGACCTGGCGGCCTCGATGGGCAAGCTCGGGCAGCCGGAGCATTCCGACGTGGTGAGCACCATCGAGACCGCGCTGGCGACCATCGTGAAGCACGGAAAGAGCGCAGGAGTCAACGCCTTCAACAAGACGATCGCGCAGCGATACCTCGCAGCGGGGGCCAGTTTCGTTCTGGTCGGCGCCGACGTGGCCCTGCTGGCCCGCGGCGCCGAGAAGCTGGTGGACGAGTACAAGCAGTCACGTTCATGATCGAGCTCGCCACCGAAGTTCGCTGGCACGACCGCCGGTTCAACGTTCCCCTGGAACGCATTCGGTACTCCGAGGAACTCGGTCCGCTTATGGACCCGAAATGACGCCTGAACCGGTCCCTGAGAACTTGGAGGTGTTCGCGGCGATCGCCGAAGCTGCAGGCAAACGCCCGATGGCGCGAACGTAGATAATTCTGACTTGAGTGTCACTCGTGTGGGCGTCTATCGACTGCAGTTCCAACGCGCATGCTGATCGCATTGATCGAGTGCAAGACCTTTGTTTCTGACTGTTGTGTCACCTATAGTTGGGTACCATGGATCTCGACTTCACGGCTGACCAGCTCGAGTTCCGCGATCGGGTCCGAACGTGGCTCGACGAGCACAAGCCGACCGAGCCCCGGCCCCGCGACGACGCAGGCATCCGCGAGTACGACCTGGCTTGGCAGCACACTCAGTGGCAGGGCGGCTGGGCGGGCATTGCCTGGCCGGAGGCGTACGGCGGCCAGGGCCTGTCTCTGATGCAGCAGCTGATCTGGTACGAGGAGTACGCGGGTCGGGGTTTTCCGGGAATCGATGCATGCTTCGTGGGGAACTCGCATGCCGGACCGACTCTGATCACCAGGGCGACCGACGAGCAGAAGTCGTTCCACTTACCGAAGATCCTTCGCGGCGAGGTGATCTGGTGTCAGGGGTTCTCCGAGCCCGATGCCGGATCGGATCTGGCGGCTCTGCGGACCAAAGCCGTCATCGACGGAGAGCACCTGGTGGTGTCGGGCCAGAAGCTGTGGACCAGCTTCGCGACCGTCGCCGACTACCAGGAGTTGTTGGTGCGCACCGACAACACCGGCAGTAAGCACAAGGGCATCACCTGGGTGATCTGTGACATGAGCACACCGGGCATCGACATCCGACCCATCGAGACGATCGAGGGCGGTTCTGAGTTCTGCGAGGTGTTCTACGACGACGTCCGCATCCCGCTGTCCAACGTCGTCGGCGACGTCGGGGAGGGTTGGTCGGTGGCGATGGCCACGCTGTCCTTCGAACGCGGCACCGCGTTCACCGCCAACCAGGTTCGGCTGGCGAAGATCATCGAGGACCTCATCGACTACGCCCGTGACCACGTCGGCCCTGACGGGCGCAGACCCGCCATTGCCGATGATGAGATTGCGCGTCGGCTGGCCAGGGCGCGCGCCTCGGTTGCGTCGCTGCGGGCACTTACCTACACCAACATCTGCGAGGCGATGAAAACGGAGACGCCGGGGCCGCGCGGGTCGATCGTCAAGCTGATGTACGCCGAATTAGCCAAGGAGATCGGCAAGTTGGCGTTGGACATCGTCGGTCCCGAATCCCTTCGGCACTCTTCGCGGTGGGACGTCGACGGGTGGGTCGGTTACTACTACTACAGCTTCTCGCAGGCCATCGGGGGCGGCACGTCTGAGATTCAGCGCAATATCGTCGGCGAACGTGTGCTGGGGCTGCCCAGGTGACCCAGACAGGAGATGACCGTGGATCTGCTTCCAGGACCTGAGCAACTCGAAATCGTGGCGGCGGCGGGAGAATTCCTTGCCGAGCGGCTGCCCGTGGAACAAATCCGCACCAACCGTCACACTGAAGCGGCTGTGCCCGAAGCGCTTTGGCGAGAATGCGCCGAGCTCGGACTGCTCACGCTCGGACTCGATGAGGAGTCGGGCGGCTCGGGGAGGCCCATCGACGACGAAGTATTGCTGTTCATCGAACTCGGCAGGCGGCTGGCACCCGGTCCGTTCCTCGCGGGCACACTCGCCGCCCGGGTCGCGGCCCGCTGCGAGGACGCAGCGCTGGCGGAGCGGATCGGGGCAGGCAATGCGACGGTGGCGCTTGCGGTCCTTCGTGGCGACGGCGGGGCGCAACCTGTTAAGGGCACCTTCGACCTGTTCGAGCCGGCGGGGGCCTCGTACGCGCTGATTGTGGCCCGCGACGGCGCTGCATTGGTAAACATCGAGTCGTTTGGCGCGCTGACGCCGGTGGTCGCGGCGGATCCGGGAACTCGAATGGCCTCCGCCACAGTCGAGTCCGCGGAACCCCTACACTGGTTGCCCGCACAGGACGAATGGATCTGGGCGCGTGCCACGGTGCTTGCGGCTGCCTATCTCACGGGCTTGGCGGCGGCCGCGGCTGCCGCCGCGACGGAGCACGCCAAGACCCGCGAGCAGTTCGGTAAGCCCATCGGCGTGCACCAGGCCATCAAGCATGCGTGCGTCGACATGGAGATCGCCGCGGAGGCGGCGCAGGCGCAGACGTTCTTCGCGGGGATCGCCCTGGCCGAGGGACGCACGGATGCGCTGCTGCAGGTGCTGTCCGCCGCGACGGTGGCCGGCTCGGCCGCAGTCGACAACGCGGCTGCGGGCATTCAGGTGTTCGGCGGGATGGGCTACACCTTCGAGAACAACATGCACCTCTATCTCAAGCGTGCCCACGTAATTCGGCACCTCTTCGCCGAGCCCACCGAGGTGCTTGCCGAGCTGCTCGCCCAGGACCGCGCTCAGTGAGCGGCGCCTCAAGAAACACCGCCATCGCGGGTGTCGCCCTGTCGGACGTTGGGCGGGTCGACGACAAGGGACCCTACGAGCTCATCGCTCAGGCCAGCCGCCGGGCATTGGCCGACGCCGGGCTGACGCCGGCGGACATTGACGGCCTGGCGTCCACCAGTCAGGGCACGCTGCCCCCGGTCGATATCGGTGAGTATCTCGGCCTGCGGCCACGTTGGATCGACTCGACGGCGGTCGGCGGCGCATCATGGGAGGTGATGGCCGCGCACGCGGCGGACGCGATTGCCGCCGGGCATGCCGATGTGGTGCTCCTGACGTACGGATCGACTGCGCGGGCTGATCTGCGAAAGGGCTTGCGGGGCGCCAACATCAACTGGGGTGCGCGCGGACCACTGCAATGGGAGGCGCCATACGGGCACACCCTGATTTCCAAGTACGCGATGGCCGCGCGCCGGCACATGCACGTCTATGGCACCACCATCGAGCAACTCGCCGAGGTCGCGGTGTCGGCGCGGTTCAACGCGGCTGACAACCCCGAGGCGTATTACCGGGACCCCATCACCGTCGACGACGTGCTCGCGGGCCCGATGATCGCCGACCCGTTCACGAAGCTGCACTGCTGCATCCGCAGCGACGGGGGAGCGGCCGTCGTGCTGGTCAGCGCGGAACGCGCCAAAGACCTACGAAACAAACCGGTCTGGGTGCTTGGCTCGGGCGAGACCACCTCGCACATGCTCACCTCCCAGTGGGACGACCTGACCGTCGGCCCGGCGTCGGTCAGCGGACCGCTGGCCTTCGCGCGGGCAGGCGTCTCACCCTCGGACGTTGACGTCGCCGAACTCTACGATGCGTTCACCTACATGCTGCTGCTCACACTCGAGGATCTCGGCTTCTGTCAGAAGGGGGAGGGCGGCGCGTTCGTCGAGCAGGGCGCATTGCGTCTCGGCGGCCAGCTCCCCACGAACACCGATGGTGGCGGGCTCTCGGCCTGCCACCCAGGCCAGCGAGGTCTCTTCCTGTTGGTCGAGGCGGCACGCCAGCTGCGTGGTGAATGCGGACCGCGCCAGGTCCCCGACGCCCGCATTGCCTGCGTCAGCGGAACCGGCGGATGGTTCTGTTCCAGTGCCACAATGATTCTCGGCGCCGAGGAGCCGTAGGTGGCACGCGCACCGCTGAGTTCCGACGTCGCCGACATACGGTCGATGTTGGAGTTCGCGGCCGCCGCTCACGCGGATCTCGAGGCCTACGTCGAGCCGGGAGCGCGAATCACGTTCGCGGAGTGGATCGATCGGGCAAGAGCCATTGCCGCCCAGTTCGTCGAAATTGGAGTGGCCAAGGGCGACGTGGTGGCGCTGTGGCTGCCCTCGGGCATCGACTATGCGACGTGCTACGCCGCGGCGGCGATGATCGGTGCGATCACCACCGGACTGAATCCGCGGCTGGGTCGGCGCGAGCTTGAATCCATTCTGCAGCAAGCTGATCCCACGTTGATCGTCGCTGACGACAGTTGCGGTGCACTACCCGATGGGGGGCGCCGGGTGCTGTCAAGGGCGTCGCTGGATACAGCCACCTCGCGATCGGCACCCCCTGCTGTGGACTTGAACAGACGGGATCCGGTCGCCCTCGTCTTCACCAGCGGGACTACGGGGACGCCGAAGGGTGCGGTGTACGACGCCGACCGGCTGGCAGCGGGTGCGGCGGCGGCCGGCGTCATGAGCGCGCCATACGACCGTCGCCTGACATCCACCCCGTTCGCCCACGCCGGTTACATGTTCAAGCTCTGGGACCAGCTGGTGTGGGGCAGCACCCTGGTGGTACCGCCGACGCCGTGGTCGGCGCAGGGCATGTTCGACGTCCTGCGCGCTGAACGGGTCACCGTGGCAGGTGCCGTTCCAACGCAGTGGGCCAAACTGCTCGAGGTCGACGGTGTGAGCCCAGATACGTTGCCGCACTTACGGATAGGGATCGCAGCCACGGCGCCGGCGCCCCCCGACTTGGTACGCCGGGTCGCCGAGCGCGTCGGAGTTCCGCTCGTGGTGCGATATGCGATGACCGAGTGTCCGACCATCTGCGGCACCGAACCGACCGATCCCCCCGAAGTGCAGTTCCGTACCGTGGGGCGGCCCGCCACAGGAATGGATGTCCGCATCGGCCCCGATGGAGTGGTCGAGGTGAACGGACCCTGCGTGATGCGCGGCTACTGGCGCAACCCGGAGCTAACCGCCGAAGTGCTGCGGGACGGATGGCTGCGCACCGGTGACGTCGGCGTGCTCGGCGAGGACGGGAACCTCACCCTCGTCGGACGCAGTGGCGACATGTATATCCGGGGCGGATACAACATCCATCCCGGCGAGGTCGAGCGGACGATCGCCGGGCATCCCGGCGTGAAACAGGTTGCTGTGGTTGGCCGTTCCGCACCGGTGATCGGCGAGATCGGCGTCGCGTGCGTGGTCCCCGCGGACGGCGCCGCTCCACCGACCCTGTCCGAGCTTCGCGCACACGTCACCAGCGAACTGGCGGACTATAAGGCGCCCGACGAACTGCTCATCGTCGACGAGCTGCCCTTGACGGCGATGCTCAAGCCGGACCGGATAGCTCTGAGGGAACTGATCATTCAGCACGACAGCGACATTCAACGTCGGCAACCGACAAGAGGATAGGACCGTCAATGGGTAGACACGACGGACGGGTGGCGTTCATCACCGGCGCGGCGCGGGGTCAGGGCCGCGCACACGCGGTTCGGCTCGCCTCCGAAGGCGCCGACATCGTTGCGGTGGACATCTGCCGCGACATCGATTCGATGGACTACCCCAACGCCACGCCCCACGAGCTCGACGAAACCATCAAGCTCGTCGAGAACGAGGGCAGACGAATCGTCGCTCACCAGGCCGATGTCCGCGACGCCGACGCGCTGCAGCAGGCCGTCGACGACGGCGTTCGTGAATTCGGCAGGCTGGACATCGTGATCGCCAACGCGGGCATCATCCGCCTCGGCGGCGACGGGGACCGCCGCCAGATCTTCCGAGACATCGTCGACGTGAACCTGGTCGGGGTGTGGAACACGGTCGAGGCGGCGCTGCCCGCGCTTATCGACGGCGGCCGCGGCGGGTCCATAGTCCTGACGAGTTCCAGCGCAGGCCTCAAGGGCATTGGCACCGACCGGGTCGGCGGGCGGGCGTACACCGCCGCCAAGCGCGGTCTCGTCGGACTCATGCAGGTGTGGGCGAACGAGTTCGCGCAGCACTGGATCCGGGTGAACACCATCCACCCCACCGGCGTCGCGACCGGCATGGTGATGAACGAAACCATGGGCAGACTGCTGGAGTCTGGCGACACCGTTATCGAGGCCATGCAGAACGCGTTGCCCATTCAGATCTTGATGCCCGAGGATATTGCCGGTGCGGTGGCCTGGCTGGTCTCCGACGAGGCGAAGTTCATCACCGGGGTGGCCTGGCCGCTGGACGCCGGATTCGCGGTCCGCTGAAACAGGTGCTCAGGGTTGATCAGGGCGCAGCACGATGAACAATCCCTCGGCTTCGGCGCAGAGGGTGTCGCCGTGACGCAGCTCCGCGCGCAGAATCCGTTTGCGTCCCTGCTCGCTGACGAACCAGGCGCGTACTACGAGTTCCTCGCCGATGGGCGTGATCGAGCGGTAGTCGGTGTGCAGATACGCGGTTCGTGCGGGGGCCCGATCACCGCTGCTGGCCAGGCGCCCGAGCACTTCATCGAAGAGCAGCGGAATCGCGCCACCGTGCACCGCACCACCACCGCCGAGAAAGTACCGGCCGAACGTGACGGTGCCCTGCACGCTTTCGTGATCGCCTGCGACGGGAATGAAATTGGGGGACATGGTCTGCCCGCGACCGGGGAGGTCGAGTCTTCTGGCGAATATCTGCCTACGCTCCGGAACGGCGTCGGGGGACAGTCTGTCGGCCCAACTCTTCAGGTCTTTGGCCAAAGCCTCGATGGTCGCTGTGTCCGGAGCGGCGGCGGCCACGTCGTCGAGGAAGTCCCGCAACGCGGCGATCATGTCGCCGTACTCCGGGCCACCGCCCGGGCTGCGGACAGTCGGTTCCTGCCAGGACCGCATCTGCGGGAAACCACCACGCTCGACGGGCTGCTCGGTCACGGTGCTCCTCGGTTTGTCATTTTTCAAGACTAATGCATTGACATTAATCTTAGGCGCTGCGATGCTGGCGTGGCGTGCGTCACAACACGTCGCGAACGAAACTGCCCGCACACCGTAGGAGCGAAAATGCCGGAAGTCGGAACGGGATCGGCTGGTCCACTGGCCGGCCTAGTGGTGGTCGACCTGTCCACGACACTGCCCGGTGCGCAGGCGACGCAGTTCCTCGCCGACTGCGGCGCCGAGGTGATCATGGTCGAGCCGCCCGACGGCAGTCCGCTGCGCGGCCTCGCGAGCTGGCCCGCTCTGCTGCGTGGCAAGCGCAGCGTGACACTGGACGTGCATGACGACGCCGATCTCGACCGGCTGCGGGCGCTGCTGCAGCGCGCCGACGTCATGGTGAACACTATGCGGCCCACAACCGCCGAGCGGTTGGGTCTCACCCACGACGCGCTGTCGCGGCGGTACCCGCGACTCGTGGTGGCAACGATCACCGGATGGGGCTCGACAGGTCCGTTCCGGGATTACAAGGGCTGGGAGGCGCTGGTGATGGCCAAGACCGGCGTCATGCACGAGAAGCGCGGCCTCACCCCGCGACCGGGTCCGGCCTTCGTCACCTTCTCCTATGCGTCCTGGGGCGCGGCGCACGCCGCCGTTCAGGGGGTGCTCGCGGCGTTGATCGAGCGGGAGACCAGCGGGCTGGGTCAGGTCGTCGAGACCAACCTGGTGACCGGAATGGGTTCGATGGATCCGTACAACTGGTTCTACGAGATGGTGCTCGAACGCTATCCGGGCGCCTACGAGCCGATGGATGCCGCCTATGACGACCAGGGCAGGCCGCAGGCGTACCTCATTTACGCGCTGCTGGTGTGTCCGACCAAGGACGGCCGATGGCTGCAGTTCGCCCAGGTGTCACCCAAGCTGATCGGTGCGTGGCTCAAGGAACTGGATCTGCTGGGAGAACTCGCGGATCCGAAGTGGCAGGGCTTCCCCATGCTCCCAACTCCCGAACTCCGCACCGAGTGGTGGGACATGATGATCGAGCGGGTGCGGGGCCGCACGCTCGCCGAGTGGCAGCAGGCCATGGCGGAGAACCTCGACCTCAGCGGGGAGCTGTTCCGGACTCCTGAGGAGTCGCTGGACCATCCTCAAACCGCGCACGAAGGCCGTGCCGTCACCGTGACCGACCCCGAGTTCGGGCCGGTGCGGCAGCCGTCGACCCTCATTCACGCAGAGGGCAGGCCGCTGACCGAGCTGCGGCCCGCCCCACGACTCGGTGAGCACAACGATGCACCGATCGTCGCGGATCCGGTGGAAGCCACGACGATCAACGGCGTCGCTGCGGATCGCCCGCCGCTTAACGGTGTGACGGTGCTGGAGTTCGGCAGCATGTTCGCGGGCCCGTACGGCGCCACGCTGTTGGCCGACCTGGGTGCGCGCGTGATCAAGGTCGAGCCGCTCGAAGGGGACAACATAAGGAGTCTGGTCGCGTTCCCGGAGGCCGGCGGGGGAAAGGTACTGCAGGGCAAGGAGAGTGTCGCCATCGACTTCACCAAGCCGGAGGGGCTCGACCTGGTGTACGAACTCGCGAAGCGGTCCGACATCGTGCTCCAGTGCTTCCGCGGGAAGGCTGCCGAGCGGGCGAAGATCGACGAGGCGTCGCTGCGGGCGGTCAACCCCGACCTGGCCTTTGTGACTACCTCCGGCTACGGGCTCGACGGCCCGTTCGCGCACCGCGCGGCTTACGCACCGTCGGTCGGCGCGGCGTCGGGCCTTTCGCTGATCGACAGCCACGATTCGGGTGACCCACCTGCTGACGTGGACGACCTTCACCGACGGGCAGTCCAGCTTCACGCGGGCGGCACCGTCCCCGCGGTGCAGTCCGACGGCATCGCGGCGCACGGCGTCGGTTCAGCGCTACTCGTCGCGTTGTACGCCAAGCGCCGCGGCATGAAGCTGACGAACGTGGTCACCACCATGCTCGGCACCGTCCAGCAGGCGATGATTCCGTACAACGCGAGCTACGCGTCGCGTCCGGCGGAACGTGCCGCCGATGACCAGTTCTTCGGAATGAATGCGCTCTACCGGATGTACCGCGCGGCCGACGGCTACGTCTTCCTCGCCGCACCGCTGCCGCGCGAATGGCCTGCGTTGGCCAAGGCCATGTCACCCTACGTCGAGCTGCACACCGACGAGCGATTCGCCGACGCCGACGCCCGCGCGGCTCACGACGACGACCTGATCGCTGCGCTGACACCGGTGTTCGCCACCAAGACCAAGTTGGAGTGGGAACACGAACTGACCGCGCAGGACGTCGGATGCGTCGAGGTGGTGGAGGCGAACTCAGAACTGGTGCTTCAGACTGACCCGTACTTCGAGGCCGGCTACGCGGTGGAGGCGGTCAGCCCCATCTTCGAGGAGCACCGTCGTCTAGCGCCGTTGTGTCGGTTCTCGCGATCGCGGACACGGGCGGATGCGGGCTGCACGATCGGTCAGCACACGGACGCAGTACTGCGCGAACTCGGACTCGACGAGAACGCGATCGGCGCCCTGCGGGAGAACGCGGTGATCGGCGGCGGCAGCTAGACCGTCAGGAGTCGTCGGCGGCGATCAGCGCACGGGTTTCGTATGACACCGGTGCGGTCAGCATGCCCACCCAGGTGTCCACATAGTTGTGCAGCTGCGCCTCGCTGACTCCGTGCCCGGATCGGGCGGACGCAGCCAGCACGTTGATCAAGCTGATGTACAGCTGGAACGTCCGTCCGCGCCTGATCCGCTCGGGCAGGTCCTGCAGCGCGGCGTCGACCAACTCCTCCAGCTGCTCCTGGGTCCACTCGTCGTCGACGTGATCCGGCCAATAGTCGCTGCGCGCCCGGGGATCCTCACTGAGCCGAGCCAGGAACGGCACGAACATCTCGCCCGCGGCGATGCTGTTGGCGAGCGGCCGCACCAGCAGCCACACCACGGCGCGGGGATCCGCCTCCTTGCCCTGCTCGCGCATAGTCGCGAGCATCCGCTGTCGATCGGCTCCGAGCGAGGCCTGGCGGTAGGAGACGAGCGCGCGGATGAGGCCGTCGCGAGAGCCGAAGTGGTACCTGATCACGGAGGTGTTGGACTGTCCTGCAGCTTGCTGGATCTCCCGCAACGTCACCGCCTCGATGCCACGCGTGGCGAATAGCCGTTCGGCGACCTCCATGAGCATCACGCGCGTGGATTCACCCGAGGCGTTGCGACGCCGCGTGGCCGCCTGCGAATCGGCGCTCAGTTCGCTCATCGCGGTTCCTCCCGTCCGTCACAGTTCTACCGCTGGCCACGCCGATGTCGAGATAATAATGGACAAGCATTAAAAATGCTGGACTTTCCTGCCCCCTGGCTGGCATCATCAGCAGCAGCGGCTCGGACCCTTGGAGGACTAATGAGCATGATCTGGACGAACTCGGGAGACTCTCACTTTCTGGAACCCGACGACCTGTGGCAATCGCGGTTGCCCAAACGACTCGCCGACCTGACGCCGCGCGCGGAGAAGGATCCCGACGGGGAGTACGAGACCGTCTTTGTCGACGGGCAGATCTTCCGGCGCAAGCTCCCGTCGTCGGCGATGACGGCCTTCTTCGAGGAGAGCATGAAGCCGCAAGGCATCCGCGATGCCAAGGCCCGCATCGGGGACCTGGATAAGGAAGGCGTCTGGGGTGAGGTGATCTTCCCCTCGCTGGGAATGTGGGGTTCGACGTTCCGCACCCCCGAACTGCTCAAGGCGTGCATGCGCGCCAGCAACGAATGGGCGCTCGAGGAGATCTGCGCCGTGTCGCCGCGCTACGTGGTGACCGCGCAGGTGTCGACGCTGGTTGTCGAGGACGCGATCGAGGAGTTGCACTGGGCCGCGGGACAGGGCTTCAAGGCGGTCTTCCTGCCGACCACACCGCACCCGAGCGCCCCCGACTGGCACCGAAAGGAATGGGAGCCATTCTGGGCCGCCGCCGAGGAAGCCCGCATGGTGATCGCCTTTCACATCGGCACCGACCCGGTGGACATGACGGTCGGCGGCGCCAGCGGTGGTGCGGGCATGGTCTACCGCGGACCGGGTGGGGCAGTGCTGAACTATGCGGAGACGACCTTCTCGGGGCAGCGCGCGGCGATGAAGATGGTCGCCTCCGGGGCCCTGGATCGCCATCCCGATCTGAAGGTGCTCATCTCCGAAGGTGGAGCCACGTGGGTGCCGTTCCTTGGCGACCGGATGCTCGAGGGATACCGCCAGCACCATATGGCGGTACGGCCCAAGCTTTCCCGCAGCCCCAAGGAGATCCTCTACAGCCAGGTCTACGCGTCGTTCCAGCATGACGAAACCGCCGTGGCCGCCTTCGACCACATGGGCTACAAGAACGTGATGTTCGGCAGCGACTACCCGCACATGGAGGGAACCTTCGGTCACACGCAGGACACCCTCAAGGGCCTCTTCGACGGCGTGAGCGACGAGACTAGGCTACGGATCACCCAGGGCACTTTCTACGAACTGTTCCCCGACGTGCCGCCGATCCCGGCCGAGAAGTTCTGAGCGCATGTCGAATACGTCGGGCCTACGCGATGTCGCCATCGTCGGCGTTGGCGCCACGCCCTACTACAAGCGTGGCGGCTCGCTGCCCAAGTCGATCACCGAGTTGGCCGGTGAAGCCATCCTGGCCGCCTGCGAGGATGCCGGTGTTCCGGTCACCGACATCGACGGTTTCGCCTATTACTCGGGTGCTAGCGCAGGCTACACCGAGAAGATGGACACCGCTGATTTCGTGGAAACCCTTGGCATTCCCGAAGTTCGGTTCACCGCGGCGCTGACGTCCGGCGGAGGTGGTTCGGCGGGGGCAATCGGGTTGGCGCGTGCCGCGATCGTGGCGGGTGACGCCTCGGTGGTGGTCACGGTGATGGCGTTGCAGCAGGCTAAGCAGCGCCTGGGGTCGGTGTTCTCAGCGATGGACCCGGATCCGATCAACTCGTTCCTGCAGCCGTCGGGCCTTTTCGGACCGGGCCAGCTGATGTCCGTCCTGGCCCGCCGGCACATGCACCTGTATGGCACCCGCCGCGAAGCCTTCGCGGAGATCGCAATGTCGACGCGGACCAACGCGTTGAACCGACCGAAGGCCATGCACCGCCAGCCACTGACGTTGGAGGACTACTTCAACGCCAGGATGATCGCAGAGCCCTTGTGTCTCTACGACTTCTGCCAGGAAACCGACGGCGCCGTCGCGGTGATCACCACCAGTATGGATCGGGCCAAGGACCTCAAGCAGCCGCCGGTACCCGTGGTCGCCGCCGCGCACGGCGGTGTGCGCGATTGGGGCAGAGCGTTCGCGTGGATGGGGATGCCGGACGAATACTTCGCGTCCTCCGGCAACGCGCCCATCGCCAAGCGACTCTATGAGCAGGCCGGCGCCGGGGCCGCCGATATCGACGTGGCGCTCTTGTACGACCACTTCTCGCCGATGGTGCTGATGCAGCTCGAGGACTACGGGTTCTGCGGCAAGGGCGAAGGTGGCGCGTTCGTCGAGAGTGGAGCCATCCGGTTCGACGGCGGCAGCATCCCGGTCAACACCCACGGCGGACAACTGTCTGAGGCCTACATCATCGGAATGACTCACATCCTGGAGGGGGTCGAGCAGATGCGCGGTACGGCCATCAATCAAGTGAAGGACGCCGAATTGGCTTTGGTCACAGGCGGTCCTGCGAGCTTGCCGGTCAGCGGCCTCATTCTGGGGAAGGCAGCGTGAGCACCGCGGCAGCAATTCTGGCCACCACCATCCCCGGCGAGCACGTCCGGATTGCGGTCAACAAAGACACCGAGCCTTTCTGGCAGGCCGCGAAGGAGCGTCGCCTCGTCGCGCCGCAGTGCGCGGAGTGCCAGACGTTCCGGCTGCCCCCGACACCGTTCTGCCCCAATTGCCAGTCCAAGGAAGTGAATTGGGTCGAGCTCAGTGGTGTGGCAACGGTGTACAGCTTTGCGGTGGTGCACGGGTTTCCCGGCATGCCGGACTTGCTGTTGGTGTCTGCGGTCCTCGACCTGCCCGACGCGCCGGGAGCCCGGCTGGTGTCCAATGTCGTTGACGTCGCACCAGCCGACGTCTCCATCGGCTTGTCGCTGCGCGTCGACTTCTCACCCATCGCGGACGGTTGGCTACTGCCGATCTTCCGTGTCGCTCAAACCGATTAAGGAGAGAAACGCCATGTCCGACGACAGTGCGCTTCATGAGAAGCCGCTGGAGTTTCTCACCAGCATCGCCAATACCGGCGGAGACTGCGACGGCCAGGCCATTCTCCCCGTGAACGGTCACTTTCGGTGCACGTGCTCGTGCGGCGAGTGGGACGTGATTGTCGATGACCCGCAGGAAGGCCTGCGCCAGGCGAGGATTCACACAGCTAGCGCGACCGACTAGTTTCTGAGGAGCCGAACGCATGGGTAATCTCGACGGCAAAGTTGTCTTCATCACCGGTGCTGCGCGTGGCCAGGGCCGCGCTCACGCGGTGCGACTGGCCGCGGACGGCGCGGACATCGTGGCGCTGGACATCTGCCGTGACATCGATTCCATCGACTACCCCAACGCCAGCCGGGAAGACTTGGACGAGACCGTCGAGCTCGTCGAGAAGGAGGGCAGGCGCATCGTCGCGCGTCAGGCCGACGTGCGTGACGCCGATGCCGTCGAGCAGGTCGTCGCAGATGGTCTCGGCGAATTCGGTCGACTCGACATCGTCATCGCGAACGCCGGAGTCATCCGGCTCGGCGCCGGTGGAGACCGGCGAAAGGCGTTCCGCGACATCGTCGATGTCAACCTGATCGGCGTCTGGAACACCGTGGAGGCCGCCACCCCCGCACTGGTCGAAGGGGGACGCGGTGGGTCGATCGTGATCACCTCGTCGAGTGCCGGACTCAAGGGCACCGGCACCGACAGGGTGGGAGGGCAGGCCTACACAGCAGCCAAGCGCGGACTCGTGGGCTTGATGCAAGTGTGGGCAAACGAATTGGCGCAGTATTCCATTCGCGTCAACACGATTCATCCGACGGGCGTGGCCACGGGGATGGTGATGAACGACGCGATGGCGGCGATGTTCGAAGCAAACGACCCCGCGCTGTCGACGATGCAGAACGCGTTACCGATTCAGATCCTGATGCCCGAGGACATCGCGAACGCGGTGGCCTTCCTGGTCTCTGACGAAGCCAAGTTCATCACCGGCACTGCTTGGCCGCTTGACGCCGGCTTCGCCGTCCGCTGACCGCCCGAGAGGAAGTAATCGACAATGACGAGTTCCGTTGACGTCGAGCGTCCCAAAGTCGAATTGCGCATCGGTGCCGAACGGTTATCCACCGGCTCGGGAGGTGTGCGTCAGCACATCGATCCTACGACCGGTAGGCCAGACGCCGACGTCCCGATGGCCGGGCTGTCCGAGGTTGACCGGGCGGTGCAGGTGGCGCACGCGGCATATCTGAACTGGCGCCGCACCAAACCCGCAGACCGCCGGCAGCTGCTGATGCGCCTCGCCGATCTCATCGAAGCGCGCTCGGAGGACTTCGCGCGAATGGCCGCGCTGGACAACGGCACACCGATCGCGACCTCGTCGGTCATGCTCCCCGTGGCGGTCGAGTGGACCCGCTACTACGCCGGGTGGGCAGACAAGCTCAGCAGTGAGGTGACCGCGACGCTGCGGGCGGACGGCGAGTTCAGCTACACGCTGGCGCAGCCGTGGGGCGTCGTCGGTGCGATCATCACGTGGAATGGCCCGCTGATCTCGTTGGCGATGAAAGTTCCTGCGGCAATCGCGGCAGGAAACACGGTCGTCATCAAGCCGTCGGAGTTGACGCCCTTCACCGCGGGGCTGTTCGCCGACGTCGCCGCAGATGCCGGGGTTCCCGACGGCGTCATCAACGTGGTGCCCGGTGGGGCCGAAGCAGGCGCAGCGCTTGTCGAACACCCGTTGGTGAAGAAGATCAGTTTCACCGGCGGACCCGAGACGGCGCGAAAGATTTTGCGGTCTTGCGCCGATCAGATCAAGCCGGCGGTGATGGAACTTGGTGGAAAGTCGGGCAACATCGTATTCGCCGACGCAGACCTCGACACCGCATGCGGAATCGGAACGATGATGTCGGTCGGAATACTCAGCGGGCAGGGCTGCGCCTTCCCCACTCGAATGATCGTTGAGCGATCGATCTACGACGAGGTCATCGAGCGGGTGAAAACAATCGCCGGTTTCTTGAAGGTGGGCCATCCGTTCGAGGCCGACACGATCTCCGGACCGGTCGTCAGTCAGCAGGCGCTGAACCGGATCTCGGGAATGGTCGAGCGGGCCATCGCGGACGGCGCGCGCCTGGTAATTGGCGGCGGACGCCTGGGCGGTGAGCTCGCCGACGGGTATTTCCTCGAGCCCACCATCCTCGCCGACGTGGACCCGCAATCGGAGCTGGCGCAGACCGAAGTGTTCGGGCCAGTGCTCTCGATGATCCCGTTCGACGACGAGGAGCATGCGATCGAGATCGCGAACGGCACCCCGTACGGTCTGTCGGGCTACGTCTTCACAAACAATCTGCGCCGCGCGCACCGGGTGGCCGAGGAACTCGACACGGGCGAGGTGCTTATCAACGGCGCCCCTAACCTCGGTTGCACGCGCCCGTTCGGCGGCATCGGCATCAGTGGGATGGGCAAGGAAGGTGGCCGAGCGGGCCTCGAGGAGTTCC
Organism: Mycobacterium sp. NTMscope_MAC_12; assembly: GCF_976985675.1. Lineage (NCBI taxonomy): Bacteria > Bacillati > Actinomycetota > Actinomycetes > Mycobacteriales > Mycobacteriaceae > Mycobacterium > Mycobacterium sp. NTMscope_MAC_12. The sequence goes on along the minus strand of NZ_CDRJYY010000001.1, from coordinate 2,731,139 downwards.
TGCATTTCAAGACCGTGAGCATGGCGTGACGGCGGCGACCGATCAGGTGGCCTCCGACGAAGACGTCCTCGACCACGCCAGCGCTTCGCTGACCCTGCACGTGCGCGACCTGGACGCGTCAGTGCGTTGGTATTCCAGTGTTTTCGGGACCCGGCCCGTCCACCGCGGCACCGACACAAGCCTCGACGGCGTCGGCACATCCTTCGCCGTGTTTCTTCTTGCGGGCATGAAGGTGTTCCTGAGCGAAACGGGAGCCGACCACGGGGATTGCGACCACGAATCACATCCGCCCACTCTTGTCTTCATGACGCGAAGGCCACTCGGACCGCTTCGCCACCAAATCGAGAGTCGCGGCGCGCTTTTCAGAGATGAGACCGTGGATGGGTTCCCGGCCGATGCCGACGGCGTCCGTGCGGGTCGCAATGCTGAGTTCCTGTGGTTCTACGACCTCGACGGCAACAAGATGGAGTTTTGCCGAGTTTTGAAGAAGGACTGACGTCATGACGCGGGGGATCGAAATGCGCTGGAGGGGGCTGTCATGATCTTGCCTGCCGACTACATCCCAATGCCCACCGAGCTCAGCCCTCCCACCGGCCCGTCGGTGGGTTTCACCGCCGCAGCCGCCGTCATTGTGGTGGCGTTGCTGGTGTGGTGGTGGTTCTCAGGCGAACGCCGGAGGGGACCCATCCTGCCGTTGCTCTTCGTTGGCATTGCCATATCGGCCATCGTGGTCGAACCGGTCTACGACAACACCCTCCTGTACTGGTATCCGCCGGACAACGCGCTCGGATTGTTCAACACATATGAGCGAACCGTGCCCTTGTTCACCGTGATTGGCTATGCCTGGTTCTTCGGTGGGACGTCTTACATTCTGTGGCGGCTGTTCCAGCGCGGGGTGAGCAGACGACAGATCTGGGGTCTGTTCGGAATCGTGGTCTTTATCGACGCGCTGGCGACCGCCGCGGCAGGCTGGCTTGGGATCAGCGGGTTTTACGGCGACCAACCGTTCATGTTCGGCGGGGTAAATGTGTGGTTCGCCTTCGCCGACGCGACCGGTTCGATCGTCGGTGCAGTGATTCTCTACCTCTTGGTGCCACGGATACAGGGCTGGAAGTGGCTGTGGTTGTTGGTGATCCCGACGATCTCCTACGGCGCTGTTCTCGGCGGCGTGACGTCACCGGTAGTCCTCGGCCTGCATTCGGATTGGACGACGTCGGGCCGATGGCTTGGCGGCGCGGGAACCATCGCACTGTGTTGCATCGTCGCGTATGGGTGTGTTGCGATTGCGGAGAAGGGCTCGTTCTTCAGAGCACTGTCGATTCCGCGCAACGATACGGCACCCGAACCTGCGACCAGCGTTCCGTCGCACTGACCATGCCTGACGCGCCAGTTCCGTTGACGTTCGACGTCACGGCAGCAGTGGGCTCCGGTGAGCAGCTGATGCAGGCGGCGTGGGCTTTTCTTCCCGAGCGGCCCGCCGATGCGCCAGCCGTGCTGGTTTGCCTCGCCGGCGGCACCTACGACAAGCACTACTGGCATATCGACATCGAGGAACATCCTGGCTACAGCTTCGGCGAACACATGGCCGATGCCGGCTTCGTCGTCATCGCCGTCGACCACCTTGGGATCGGCGACAGTACCGATCCGCTTTCGTCCGGACCGTTGGGTTTGGAGTTGCTTGCCAAAGGTGATGCCGAAGTCGCGCGCCAGGTCAGGGAGCGGCTACGACATGGCAATCTGCACGACGACCTCCCGCCGATGACCGTCCCGCTGATCGGCGTCGGCCATTCGATGGGTGCCTGTTTGACAACCATGGTGCAGGCCACCGCCCGTCCATATGACGCCGTCGCACTGCTGGGATACGGCGTGCAGATCACCAATGTGTACGAAAGCACCGCCGACGCACAGGATCTGGAACAGCGGATTCAACAAACCATTGAGGTGTCCTGCCAACTCACGGGGGCCCAGCCCACAGACAGTCACACGTTCGCGCCTCGTTCGTATCTACTTGAATTGTTCTATGCCGGTGAGGTGCCCCAACCGGTCGTCGATGCGGATACCGCGGTGCAGAGCCGGGTTCCGGTCCGAGCAGCCGCCGAGGTGACCACTCCCGGAATGGTCGAGCGCTACGCCCCGCTGGTGGATGTACCCGTGTTCCTGGCCTTCGGCGCGGCGCTCGACGTATCACCGAATCCGTATGCAGAGCCCGCCAATTACACCGGTTCGCCGGACGTAACTCTGTACCTCGTTCCGGGTTCGGGCCACTGCCACAACTTCGCGAGCCACCGCGGACATTTGTGGGACCGGATCGCGCAGTGGCTACGAACTGTCCTGCCCGTCGCCCCTGTTCAGGTTTAGGAGAGCGCAGTGAGCAGAACAGTGACAAGTTGAACGTAGATTCAGGCGCGTTGCTCTCCGCGCTCCAGGGCCGCAGCGGTCGAAGCGGTGCCGCCGCGCATGCCCACCGCATCGGAGGGATCGACCTGTTCACGGAGAAGGCGAAATCGTTTCTACGCAAGGACATTGCAGCGTGCCGGGAGGCAGCGACCGAGGCGTACCGGGCTCACTTCTTGGGTGAGGCATCCCAGAAGTCGCGGTTGGTCAGTATTTTGCCGTCGCGCACAGTCCCCACCGAAGCGCCGTGCAGACCGGCCGGGTGCATGATCCATTCGACGGCGAACTGCTCGCCACTGACCAGTGCTGCGAGAACCTCATAGTTGGCACCGGGCGCGAGTTTCAATGCGCCGTCGACGAAGGCGCGGGCTTCGCTTGCGCCCGTGGCGATATGGCCAGTCGGGACGTCTTCGAGGACGACATCGTCGTCGAACCACGCGCTTATCGCCTCCGCGTCACCGCAATCCCAGTCTGCGTAGTAGCGCTTCACCCAGGACGCGTCGTCGGTCGCTGTCAGTTTGTCGGACACTGTGAGTCTCCTTCTGCGGTTGCCAAGATGCGGCGGATCGCACCTTCGAGCGGTTGACCGTCATCGCGGCCCAGGTCTTCGGCGCCGGCAGCGGCCAGTGCCGGATGGATGGTGTCGCCCTCGGCGCGACCCCGGGTGGCTAGCCATCCGACGAACATCAAGTAGGTGGCGGTGAAGGTCTGCACGGCAACGTCTTCGGTGAACCCTGCGCGGCGCAAGATGTCCAGGGCGGTATCGGTGAGCCGGGTGGCCGCCACCGACGGGCCCGTCGAGGTCAGCGCGTGCACGCCGGTGCCCGGATAAGCGAGGAAGCCCCGGTCCATGGCGAGCACCAGTTCGACATACTGGTCGATCCACGAGGCGTCCGGATCCATCCGCACATCGATCCGCGCGGCGACCGCCTCGACAACGCGATCGGCAAGGTCGTCACCACCGCGTAGGTGGTAGTGAATTGCGGGGGGTGTCACCCCGCATTCGGCGGCGACTTCCCGAACCGTCAACTCTGCCAAGGAACACCGCGCGACGACACGTAGTGCGGCCTCGACGACGTCGACCTTCGAAATAGGGGACGGCTGAGTCCCGCCTCGGCGTCCGATGGGTCATCACCCCTTCTTCCTGGGCGTCGGCGAATCCCATTATGTCATAGTAAATGGGGTTGGTGGGGAGAGGAGTCTGATGAACGCCGATGTTGTGGTTGTTGGAGGTGGGATAGCCGGATGCACGCTCGCGATTCGACTGGCCAACGCGGGCATCGCCGTGAGGGTCCTCGAACGTGAGCAGACCTACCGCGACATCGTGCGTGGAGAGGCCATGGTGCCCTGGGGTTTTCGCGAGGCCGTCGAGGTAGGGGTAGCCGAGACGATATTGCAGGCCGACGGTGTGTCGGTGATGACGAAGATGGTCCCGTACGACGAGGGCTTCAGCGTCGAGCAGGCCCAGCGGCGTTCCAGGGACCTGTCCACAGCGGTCCAGAACGCGCCGGGTGTGGTGGGCGTGGGCCATCCGGAGCTGCGCGAGGCGCTGGCCACGGCCGCGGTCAAGGCCGGCGCCGAGGTTGTGCGCGGCGTTCGCCGGACGGCAATAACGGCGGGTACGACCCCCTCGGTCGGCTACGAGACGGACGACGGCAGGCGAACCGCCATGTGCCGGTTGATCGTCGGCGCCGACGGCAAGATGTCGGCCATCAGGTCTGCGCTCGCGATGACGCTGTTCACCACACACGCCCGGGTCCGGTTGTCGGGCATGCTGGTTGACGACGGGGGAGTGTGGGATCGCACGGAAACCGCCATCTCGGTGGACGGCCGGAACCAGTACATCGTCCTCCCGCGAGCGGACAACCGATTGCGGCTCTACGTCGGTCGCAGTGTCGACGATCCCGCACCCCTGAAGGGGATCACCGCGGTCGGGGAATTCATGAACGCGTTCCGCACGCCAATCTTCCCGAATTCGGATGCGCTCGCCGCTTCCACCCCGATCGGTCCGTGCGCGACTTTTCCGATGAATGACGCCTGGGTTGACGAGCCCGTCGTGCCCGGCGCGGTGCTCATCGGCGACGCGGCCGGCTGGAGCAATCCGGTTACCGCCCAGGGACTCAGTATCAGTATGCGTGACGCGCGGGTGCTGTCGGAGGCGCTGCTGGGCAGTTCCGACTGGACACCGCACGGGCTGGCTGGGTATGTCCAGGAACGACGCCTGCGGATGGGACGGCTGCGCTTCGCCAGTGCGCTGACAGACCTGCTCACTGGATTCGGCATGCCGGATCGTTTGGCCCGTAGGTCACGGATGTTCAAGCTGCTGCACCACCGTCCCGAGCTCGGTGCGGCCCTGGATGCGGTGCACGCCGGGCCGTGGGAAGCCCCGGACGAGGCCTACACACCGGACATCCTGACTACGCTGGCGCTGGCCTGAGCCAACCGCTACAGCTGTCGGAGGTACCGCTCGACCAGGTCGACCGCGGACTGCGGGTAGCTGCGCGCGGTCGCCACATCCAGGCCGTCGCGCACCAACAGCAGCGCAAGCCGGTTGTTGATCAGGGACAATACGAAGGCCGCCACCAGCTGGTAGTAGATGATGTCACCGGTCAAGTTTCCCCCGAATTCCCGGTAACGGCTGACGAATTCGCCGTCGGTCGGCACTCCCGGAGGCCTGGTGAACCCCAGCGACTCGCAGAGAAACGTCTCGAACATGAGCCACCAGCCGAGATCGATGTCGGCGGGCCCGGTGCTGGCTGTCTCCCAATCGAACAGGGCAGCCACCGAGAGATCATCGGCAAACGACATGTTGCCGACGCGCGCGTCTCCCCAGACGATGGTCTCGGCGTCGGTCTCGGGAGCCTGCTCGTGGATCACCCGCAGCGCGCGGGCCAAGGTGTCTGCGCCAACCTTCAGGTCATCGCGGCACCAGTCATACCAATCTTGCAAGGTGAGTAGGTAGCGCTGCAGAGCGGTGAACCCATGGGGACCATCGGCGCGAAGGAACGCCAGGTCGTCCGGGGCATTGACCTGGTGGACCGTCACCAGTGCGCGTAGGCCGTTGTCGCACAGTAATTCCCGATCAGCAGCGGACAAGGCTGCGGTCCAGCCGCGCTTATGCCAGCTCGGGACATCGGACGGCGTGCGGCCGTGTACCCGTCGCATCACATAGAACGGTGCTCCCAGCATCGACGGATCTGTCTCGACGCCGACGATGTGTGGCACTGCGATTCCGTGCCGGCCGAGCCGACGCATCACCTCGGCTTGCCGGGGTGCGTCGGGTGTGGTGAACAGCTGATGATCCTTCGCCTGCATCCGCAACACGAGTTCTGCGGTCTGATGACGCCCTGTCAGATCAGTCCAAGCCGCGGTGAAGAAGACGGTCTTGCCGGAGTAGCCGGCATCGGGACTGCTGAATGACGAGATATCGAAGGTCTTGGCTCCCGCTGGCGCAAGCCGTGGGGGAAGCCATGAATGGAGAGTCTCGCGAACACCCGTGCCGACGTCACCCCGGGCCGGCGTGTATGCCATCGGCGACCCCTCCTAGCACTTTGTGAACACTACTGTCAGAATAGGCGAATGTCAGATCCCGAATCCAGCCGGGTGCCGCTCGGTGCGTACACGCTGCCGGGGCGCGTCGCCGATCCTCGCGCGGCGATAGCGCAAGCGGCGGCGGCGCAGCGGCTGGGTCTACGGACCCTGTGGCTCAGCGAACGATGGGGCACCAAGGACCTTGGCGTTCTCGCGGGCGCTATCAGTCAGGTGACGACCACGATTCGGATCGCGTCCGGCATCACCCACTTTCAATCCCGGCATCCGGCCGTCCTGGCGTCGCTGGCCATGACCGCGCAGGCGTTGTCAGGCGGTCGAATGATCATCGGCGTCGGCCGCTCGGTGGACGCGATGTGGACCGCGGTCGGCCTGCCGCCGTCGACTAACGCGTCGCTGATCGACAACGCCGACATCTTCAGGCGGCTGTGCCGTGGCGAGAAGGTGCGATACGACGGGCCAGCGGGCACCTTTCCGTCGTTGCGGCTCAACGATGTTCCTGATCAGCCGGTGCCGCCGCTGGTACTGGCCGCGATCGGACCCAAGGGCCTCGCGGTCGCGGGCCAGCACTTCGACGGCGTGTTGCTGCACCCGTTCCTCACCCCGGATGCGGTGCGACGGTCGGTGCGGGTGGTCCGCGACGCCGAAAGCGCGGCAGGCCGACCTGAGGGCAGTGTCCGGGTGTACGCCACGGTCGTGGTCGCGTGCGACCTACCGCCGGCCGAGGAGGTCGCGGTCGTCGGCGCTCGCGCGGTGACCTACTACCAGGTGCCCGGATTGGGGGAGCGGTTGGCAGAGGTCAACGGATGGGAACGGGAACCGTTGGCGGGGTTGCGATCCCATCCGTTGCTCGCCGGGATCCGGGGATCGGCGGACTCCGTTCTCACCCGCGAGGAACTCGTGGAGGTAGCTTCGGTGTTGCCCACGGCGTGGATTGACGAAGCGGCGGCGATCGGATCGACGCGCTCCTGCCACGAGGTATTCGATCGGTATCGCGAGGCCGGCGCCGATGAACTCGTCCTGCATGGCAGTACGCCCGATCAGCTCGGACCGTTATTTCCGACGGTTGAAACGGGTTCCCGAGCATGAGTGAAATCAAGGTGATCAGCGACTGGGTCCGCGAAGACCTGGGCGGCGAGGTCGTCTTCATCGAACGGCAGACCCGGTGGCGGCCGAATTGGTTGGTGGACGTCGACCTCGACGGGCAGCGGACCGAACTCATGGTGCGGGGCCAACGGATCGACTCACCGCTGGTGTTCCCGCTACACCACGAGATGACGTTTCAAGATCTCCTGCACCGCAACGATATTCCGGTACCCCGTGTTTACGGCTGGCTCGACACGTTGCCGGCCTATGTGATGGACCGAGTTTCTGGCCGGCCCGACTTCACCGATTGCACAATGGCCGAGCGTGATGCGGTGATGGCGGAATACATGCGGATCCTCGCTCGCATCCACGCGCTGAACGTCGATGAGTTCGAGGCGGCCGGCATCACCCGTGCGTCGGCGCCTACTTCAACACCGGGCTCGGTCGGAATGGCTTCCTTCGAGAAGCTCTACCGGCAGACCAAGCGTAGGCCGGATCCCTTCGTGGAGTTTGCATTGGGCTGGCTGCGGCGAAACCCACTGCCCGCCAACACTCGTGAGGCACCCATAGTGTGGGACTCCGGCCAGTTTCACCATTGTGACGGCAGGATCACCGCGCTGCTGGACCTCGAGATCGGTCACATCGGGGATCCGCTGATGGACCTGGCCGCCTTTCGCATGCGGGACACCGTGCTGAACTTCGGCGACTTCGATACGCTCTACGGCATCTACGCCGACGCGGCCGGGGTCCAGCTCGACATGGCAGCGATCCAGCACCACCACCTGGCGTTCACGCTGACCAATGAGCTTGCCTTCCACGGAGCATTAGCAGAACCGATACTGGGGTCCGCGTACATGACCAATCTGCAGTGGTGTACCGAAACGAACCTGCACTCGGTCGAAGCTTTCGCCGAACTTCTGGGTTACGACCTGGACGAGGCGGTGGATCTGCCTGAATCAGCATATTTCACCAATGAGATCGCCTTCCGGCACCTGGTGCAGACCCTGGGCTCCGTCACGATCGGCGAGCCGTTCGCCCGCTATGAGGTGCGCAACTCGTTCCGATTGGCCAGACATCTGTTGCGCCGCCAGGAGATCGGTGCGCAACTCGACGAGCAGGACCTCGACGACCTGACACCGTTACTCGGGCACCGTCCGACTGACGTCGCATCCGCGGACGGGCAGTTGGAGAATTTCGTGCTGTCCGACGACGGACGGCATGACGAGCCGCTCGTGCAGCTGTTCTATCGACGCTTCCTACGCGCGAACGCGGTCCTTGGGCCAGCAGGATCGGCGATGACCGTTCACCGAAAGGTGCAGCCTTTCAAGGGGATCAGCTCGCCGCACCAAGCCGCTGCAGCATCCCGTCGATGACCTCAATCGCGTCGTCGCGGGCTTGGCGAGGGTCGGGTGCGTTGGCGACGAATTGCGCAGCTTCATCGGCGGCGGCCAACAGTACGTGAGCGAGCACGTCGAGGGGTTGGGGAGTCACCGCACCCTGCTCGACGGCTTTTTCGAGAAGCGCGCGAATCGACCCGAGACCGAACTGAACTTGTAGCTCGCGCCACCTCTGCCAGCCGAGCACGGCAGGGCCTTCGATCATGAGGATGCGCCGGACCTCGCCGGCGAGCGATGACTTCAGGTAGGCACGCAGGCCGGCGCGCAGCGCACTCAAGGCGTCGTCGCTGTCCTCGGGGCGCGGCGCTTGGCTGTCCACCTGTTCCTGGACAGCGAGGAACACCGCAAGGAACAGGGCTTCCTTGTTCGCAAAGTGGTGGTAGAGCGCTCCTCGAGTACCGACGCCGGCGGCGGCGACGATCTCCTCGGTGCCGGTGGCGAAGTAACCCTTCTCCACGAAGAGTCGACGCCCGGCCGCGATGAGCGCCGCCCGGGTGGCCTCGGCACGATCGGCGATTTCCGCGGTGCGGACCGGTCGCTTCTGTGCTTTCGAAGGTTGACCACTGGACATACAGTTAGTATCCTCTACATACAGCCTGTATGCACCGTGCGGTGGCATCAGGTTCGAACGGGTGAAGTTCTCGATTGGCAAAGGTATCCCGCGCAGCGCGCGGTGCCGTGTGCGAGGAGCGAAATATGGGCGAGACGCAGGACAAGGTGCTGATCTTCTCAGCCGATGGGCATGCAGGCGCGAAACGGATGGCGGACTATCTGCCCTATTTCGACCCGGATGTGCGGGACAGCGTCAAGGACCTGCTGTCCGAGGAGGAGCAGGCCTATCGACGAATGCTGGCTCCCGATTTCAGTTCCGGGCCAGGCGAGGAGCCGGCCGAGTTGGACCCGCGCTGGGCGCCTGCGTTCCCGGAACGCTTCGGCGGCTGGGACATCGGCGTACGCATGGAACAGTTGGATCGCGAAGGGGTCGCGGGTGAGATGTTGGTACCGGGGCACCAGTTCTCGTCACTGCCGTTGTTCAGTGTGGTGAACAAACCCTTCGAGGCGAGTTTGCGTGACGCAGGCATGCGCGCGTACCAGCGGTGGCTGGCCGACTTCATGTCCGGCGGCGACGGCCGCCTCTACGGAATGGCGGACCCGGGTACATGCCACGACATCGATGTCTCAGTTCGCGAACTGCATTGGGCGCGTCAGAACGGTTACGTCGCCGTCGGTGTGCCCGGCATCATCGAGGACCCCGCACTGCCGCCCATCGTCAGTGACCACTACGAACCGTTCTGGAAGGCGTGCGTCGACCTCGACCTCACGCTCGCAGTGCATGCCGGATGGGGATTCCCGCAAGGTCGCTATCAGGAGTTCATCTCGGCGTTCGTGGCCACACATCTCGGCGGCGCAGAAGCGAGCCAGATGATGGCCGCTCAGCAGCGACTCGACGGGGAGGCCCGCGAGGCGCTACAGAAGGAGTTCGCCGAGTCCCCGGCGTCGCCGTTCCGGTTGGACTATGGTCCTCGCCGGTTGCTCTGGCAATTGATGATCGGTGGAGTGTTCGACCGGTACCCACAGCTGCGGTTCGTCCTGACCGAGGTTCGTTCGGATTGGCTGCCCACCACGCTGCAGATCCTCGACTCCTGGTACGAGCAGCGGGACACCCCGCTGAAGATGCGACCGAGCGAATACTGGGAGCGTCACTGCTTCGCGACCCCGTCATCGATCCACAAGGTCGAGGTCGAGGCCCGCGACGAAATCGGTGTGAATCGGCTGATGCTGGGAATCGACTATCCGCATCCGGAAGGAATGTGGCCCGACACATGGAACTGGATCAAGGTGGCGTTCGCCGGAGTTTCGGAGAATGAGGCCCGAATGATCCTGGGGGAGAATGCACTACGTGCTTTCCCAGTGGACGGCGAGCATCTGCGCGCGGTGGCAGACCGGATCGGTCCGGATCCGAGCAACCTGTTGAGCGGCGGTGACGAGGTGCCGACTGAACACGTCGAGCACTACCACCGGCGGGGCGGATTCCTGCGCCCCACTGAACGGGTCGATCAGGACGCGATTCTCCGGTTCGCCGACGAGGATCTTCAGATCACTCGTTAGGGATCGTGCTAATTAGTTAAACATTGAACGAATTCAACCTAGAATTCGGTTATGGACCTGAAACTCCAACGCATCGCCGCGTGGGGCGGCATCGCCATGCTCGCCCTGTTCTTTATCTTCTTCATGCTCATCGCAAAGCTGATCCCGCCGCTCTCGCCGACCGCCAGCGCTGCGGCCATCAAAGACTTCCTCATCGCCAACAAGCTGCGTGTACGCGTCGGTCTCGCCTTGAGCCTGCTAGCAGCCTGCGTCGCGTTACCTTGGTTGGCCACCATCTGCCTGCGCGTACGTCGCATCGAAGGCAAGTGGGGAGTGCTGTCGGTGACCCAGATCTTCGCTGGGGTCATCTTCGTACCAGGCTTCCTCTTTCCCATGATGGTGATGGCTGCAGCGGCCTTTCGTCCCGAAGAGCGCGATCCGCAGATCACCCAAGCCCTTAACGACGTGTTCTGGCTGATGTTCGTCGGGATCGTCGGGACCCTGCTGATCCAGGCCTTGGTCTTGACTTTGGCGTCTTTTCTCGATCGGACGGAACCGGAAACATTTCCGCGGTGGTTCGGCTACCTGAACGGGTGGTACGCGCTCCTGGCCTTGCCGGGTGGGGCGGTCATGATCTTCAACGACGGCCCGCTGGCTTGGAACGGGATTTTCGCCTTTTGGGTTCCGCTGGTGGCGTTCTCTGTGTGGATGATCGCGGTGACGGTGGTGTTGATCCAGTCGATCAGTGCGGAGCAGTCGGCGGAGCCGGTGACCGCCGCCGCGTCGTGACCGTCGAAGCGCCCTCGACCACTGCAGCGCGTGCCCGACGGCTCCCTGGCGAGAGTGGCACCTGGGTCTTCCTTCTCGGCGACATGCTGGTCTTCGGTGCGTTCTTCGCCACCTTCATGGTCGAGCGCGACAAGGCGCCCGAACTCTTTGACGCCGCGCGCAAGACGCTCCACCTCGGGGTCGGCCTCGCCAACACGCTGGTGCTGTTGACGAGCTCACTGTTCGTGGTTGTCGCGCTGGGAGCGCTGCGCTCGGGAGCGCATCGGCTAGCGCGCTCAGTCGTGTCGGGTGCGATCGCTTGCGGCGCAACGTTCATTGCGCTCAAGGCCTTCGAGTACTCCTCGTTGGTGGCGGATGGGCACGGAATCGGGGCGAACCACTTCTACCTCTACTACTTCATCCTCACCGGCGTGCACCTGTTCCACGTCTGCGTCGGCATGGGTGTCCTGACATTCCTGCTGACCCAGACTGCGCGGCCCGAGCTCGGTGCGACGCGGATGGCCGTCGTCGAGGGTGGAGCCTGCTTCTGGCATCTCGTCGACCTGCTGTGGATCGTGCTGTTTCCGTTGCTGTACCTGGTGGCCTGATGACCGGTCCGTCGGCCCTCACGTTCGTCCGCAGCCGCGCGGGACTGTCGTGGCTGGTTCTCATCGTGGCGACCCTGGTGTCGTACGCGTTGGGCGCCGACCACGGCACCGGATCGGTGATGGTGGTCGTAGTGCTCGCCATTGCCGCGATCAAGGTCCGGCTCGTCGGGCTCGACTTCATGGAACTGCGCAGTGCCCCAATACCATTGCGCCTGATCTTCGAGGGTTACTGCCTCGGGCTGTGGGCTGTGCTGTCCGGGCTGTATCTGTTCGGTTGAGCCGATGGCAGGCTGGTGGATTCCTACACGTCCCAGGTCAGAGGAAGGGTCGTGAGGCCGAGTTGCCCACCTGTCTCGAGCAGTTGGGCATCGGGGTCGAGGCGGTAGTTCGGGATGCGCTTGTGCCACTCTTCCATCGCGATTTTGAGCTCCCGCCGGGCGAGGTGAGAGCCCAGGCAGCGATGTGGCCCCGCGCCGAAGGCAATGTGATTGTTGGGCTTACGTTCGATGTCGATAGTGCGGGCATCATTGAATGCGGCGTCGTCACGCGTCGCGGCGCTGAGCGGGATGTTGACCATGTCGCCCGCTTTGAACGGGCAGCCCTGGACTTCGATGTCCTCGGTGACCTTGCGGGCCGGGATGACGATCGCGTACGCGCGCACGAATTCCTCGACGGCAGTGGGTATGAGGTCGGGTTGCTGCAGAATTCGTTCGCGGTGATCTGGGGTGCGGGCCAAGTGCAGGAAGATCCAGCCCAACGTGGCTGACACGGTGTCCAACCCGGCCATGAACATCAAGAGGCAGAAGGACAGTAGGTCGGCGTCGGTGACAGGTTCACCGTCGACCTCATAGGTGAGGGCCCTGCTGACGATGTCATCGCGCGGCTCGAGGCGGCGGTCGGCGATGATCGCCGCGAAGCGTTGCATCACCGCCATGGACGCTTCAGATCTCCGGTTCATTCCCTCTTCGTCGTGGGATATGTGCAGGATCGCGTGTTCCCACTCCATGAACTGATCCAGTTCATCGATCGGCAATCCCATCATCTCCAGAAAGATGGTGGTGGGAAATTGCTGGGCGAAGTCGGCCATGAAATCGCACGCCCCTTTGTCGGCGATCGCTTCGATGAGGTCGATGGCACGCTGTCGCACGGCGTCGTCGAGCCGTTCCACCGCTCCTGGAGAGAACAGTGGACCAAGCTGGCGGCGCCACTGCTTGTGTTCGTCACCATCGAGCATCTCGGGAATCCACTTGTATTGCGGATCGGGATCGAGCGCAGTGACGACGCTGTTGGAGAACACTTGAGGGTTCTGCAGGATCGCCAGAATCCCTTCATAATTGACTACTGTCCAGAACCCCGGGCCGAATTCGTTTCGGTACCAAGGGAATTGATCCCGCAGTTCATCGTAAGTGCGCATCCAGGTGCCTGCGGGCCTGGACTCCGTGTAGTCGAAGTTGAGCACAGGGCACTTATCGGTCCGGTTGTCGGTAGTAGTCACGATTGATCCTCTTCCACGTTGTTTCTCACGGTCTTGGCTATCCGTTGCGAATTGCTGCGGCAAGTGTCTGCGGCGCGTCGATCATGACGAAGGTGGAGCAGTCCGGGACCTCGATCAACGAGGCGTTCGGGAAGGCGTCACGCAGGCGGTGTGCATGCTCGAGGGGGAACAGCTTGTCATCGGTACCCCACGCCAGGGTGACGGGCCTGTCGAACGCCTGGATCGCCGGCGCGGCACGCAGCGTCAGCGCCGGATCCAGTGAGGCAGTCACCGTGACGGCGTCGCGCCGGGCCGCGCCGCTGGTGGCGAAGGCCCCGAAGATCTGGCGTTGTCGCTGCGCTGCCGGCGGGTGCTTGGACACCGCCTTGAGGAAGAAGTCCTGTCCGGGTCCGGTGGCCAGCAGACGCAGAATTCCGCCACCCACCGCGGAGCTGAACCGGCACAACTTCACGATCTGCGCGAAGGATCCTGGCGGAAAGTGTTCGTAGCTATCGCAATTGGTGAGCACCAGGCGGGCAATCCGGGTCGCGTCCAGCGTTGGATCACCCAACGACGCAAGAACTAAGCCGCCGCCGGTGTCGTTGGCCACCACGGTGACGTCGCTGAGTTCCAAAGCCTCCATGAAGTGCACGATGGGTCGAGAGGCGGCTTCTGCGCCGAGATCGGCGCCATCGGTCTTCGTACTGTGCGCACCCAACGGCCATGTCGGGGCGATGCAGCGAAAGCCTTCGCCTAGTTCGGCCACGACGTCGTTCCACAGGGCCCCGGTGACGTACACGCCGTGCACGAAAAGGACCGTCGGTCCGGCTCCGGTATCGATGTAATCGACGTCCAGCCCGTCGACACGGACGGTGTGGTCTGTCATTGCGACCTTCCCTCGTTCAGATCGGGAGTTCAAGCGCACGAATGCTGTTCTCCCACGTATAGCGAGCTCGCGCCGATGCGAAGCATGGCGGACGTGCGACGTCCTAAGCACATACTGTATGTATGCATGATCACATGCAATGAGTATGTTCAGATGGGTGCTGGCGTGTCAACGCTTTACCGGAGGTCGAGGGGCGAAATAGCTCGCTTCCCCGCATCACCGTTGCGGCGCGGATGTTCCTAGCCCGGCCAGCAGTTGGCTGATAGCCGCGATGCCCTGCTCGCGGGCGGCCATGGGGTCGGGCGAGTTCGCGATTACCAGCGCGGCCTCGTCCACGGCCGCCAACAGGACGTGCGCCAGGACGATCAGGGGCTGCGCCGGTAGCGAGCCTTCGAGGACAGCGCGTTCGAGCAGTCCGTGAATGGCCCCGACACCGTATCGGCCTTCGAGTTGACGCCAGGTCTGCCAGCCCAACACCGCCGGCCCATCGATGAGCAAAATGCGCTGTACCTCAGGGGTAAGCGAGGCGTCGAGGAATTTCAGTAGGCCGGAGCGCAGCCGCCCGAGCGCGTCGCCAGCGCCGTCCGCGCCGCCGGCTGCGGCGAGCAGATCCTCTTCCACCTGCTCAAAAACCGCTTGGAACAGAGCGCGCTTGCCGCCGAAGTGGTGATAAAGCGCTCCACGGGTACCGACGCCGGATGCGGTCACGATCTCCTCGGTCCCGGTGTCGAAATAGCCCTTCTCGACGAACAGCCTTCGGGCCGCAGCGATCAACGCCGAGCGGGTGGCTTCGGCCTGTACTGCTCGGGGAGTCTTCGCGGCGGTTGCCGACTGTTGACGACGGGGCACGCGCTCAGTATATTCCCATACGGTTTGTAGGTGAAATACCTTCAATCTGTATGTCAAGATCCCTCGGGAAGAGGCTCACCATGACCGATCCGATCCAGCTCGTTGACGCCTTCTGTGGCTTGATGGAGCAGCGCGACGTGGCGGCCCTGAAGCCGTATCTAGCCGATGACGCGGTTTATCAGAACGTCGGGATGCCGGCGAGCGTCGGCGCCGACGCGATCGCCGAAAATCTCGGCCAGCAGTTCGCCGTATTCCCCGATTCCTACGCCTATCAGATGATCAACATCGCCGCCTCGGGTGACACCGTGCTCACCGAGCGTCTCGACATGATCAAGACGCCGGCCGGCGAGGTGGTGGGAGTTCCTGTCATGGGGACCTTCGTGGTGCGCGGCGGCAAGATCGCCCGCTGGACCGACTACTGGGACACCGGCCTGCCGGTCAAGATGATGACCGGCGAAGACATTTCCGACTTGGTGCCCAGCGACTATCTGTCGGTCTAAGGACCGCGATCGCAGGGCAGTCGAGAACCCGTGCTCTGCCCCGCAGACGCAGGTACACGACGACAACAACGCAAGCTGAGAGGAACATGGGCATGGACCGTGACCCCGAGGTACAACGCCTCATCGACGAGGCGGCCATACGCCGCCTGCTGGCGCAGTACCCGCGAGCGATCGACCGGCAAGATCACGAGCTTCTCGCATCGCTGTTTCATCCCGACGCGATCGACGAGCATGGCCCGATCAATGGCCCTGCAACCGATTTCGTGAACTTCATGAAGACCGGAAGCGTGGAGGGCCACCACTGGATGCATCACAACGGAACACAGTTGATCGACATCGACGGCGACGTCGCGCACACCGAGACCTACACCCTGGCGTTCTATCGGGAGCCAGACGACGACGGCAACCGGGGCAACCGCGAAGTTTTTCTGCGCGTCCGGTACCTCGACAAGATCGAACGGCGCGATGGGCAGTGGCGAATCGCTCACCGCAAGGTCGCCTTCTCGCCCTGTCACATACTCACCGTCACCGAGGACTACCCCATGTGGGAGGGCACGATTCTCGAGGGCATGGTCGGCGCCGACGCCAGCTACCACCGCTAGGAGATCGAGAGATGCAGACCACGACAGACCCTCAGCAGTCGGCGGGCTTCTACGAATCGGCGCCGATGGCGCTGGATCGCAGCGCGGGTTGGCGATATGTCCGAGAACGTGGCGACGTCTTCGAAGCCGACGGCATGTGGTACCTGACCAGCCTGGAAGCCGTCCGATTCGCCCAACACCATCCCGAGATCTTCTCCTCGGCAGGCGGATACGACGTCGGCAGCCCGATACCCATGGTGCCGTTGATGATTGATCCCCCCGACCACGCCCGCTACCGCCGCCTCCTCGACCCCATGCTGTCGCCACGCGTGATCAACGGCATCGAGGACAACCTCCGCGAGCAAGCCGCGCAACTGGTGAAACCCCTTGCCGATAAAGGACAGTGCGACGTCATCACCGACATCGCCGAGCTGTTCCCCACACAGGTACTGCTCACCCTGTTCGGGCTACCCGTCGCAGATCGAGATAAATTTCGCGTGTGGTCGGACACCCTGACCTCCGACGCCGCCAAGAGCGAGGCCACACAAGCACAACTCGAGGCCGGCGCGGCGCTCCTCGGGTACCTCCAGGAGCATGTCAGCTCAAAACGGAGCCACCCCGGCAGCGATGACATGATCGGTCACCTGCTGGCCGTATCCGAAGACGAGGGCCTCAACGACCTCGACATACTTGGCATGTGCTTCCTGTTTGTCCTCGCCGCGCTGGACACCACCACCGGTGCCATCGGCTTCACGATGTACCACCTGGCGCGACGTCCCGACCTACGCCGCGCGGTCATCGACGATCCGGCTCTGATCACCCCCCTCGTCGAAGAAATTCTGCGCCTCGAACTGCCCGCTCCAATGGTTCCGCGGCGGACCACCCAGGATGTCGAGGTCGCCGGTGTCACCATTCCGGCGGGATCGAAAGTTCACATCTGTATGGCCACCGCGAACCGGGAAGGCAGCGACGGATCGGCGCCAGACGACATCGACCTGTCCGCGGCCGGACGCGGCCATCTGAGCTTCGGAGGCGGTATACACCGCTGCCTGGGTTCACATCTGGCGCGCCGGGAACTACGCCTGATCGTCGAGGAATTCCACGCTCGAATCTCCGACTACGAGATTCCGGACGGATATGAGCCTCGAATTGCCTGGCCCACAGGGACATACCATCTGGAAAGCCTGCCCCTCGTCTTTGGGCGCGGGAGATGACGAAGCTCCAGATCGACCCGAACAGGTGTGTGGGGCACGGCCAGTGCTACCTCGCCGTGCCTGATCTCATTGAGGACGACGACCGGGGCCTAGCCCACGTCCAAGGGGACGGTTACGTGCCGCCAGATCGACTCGAATCGCTGCAACAGGCACAGAAGCTCTGCCCGGAACGGGCGGTGCTGCTCACCGAGGATGTGCCGGACGCGCGCGAGTCATCTGACCACTGATAAAGGGGATGTGGGCTATGCTGTCCGGACTGTACTTGTTCGGTTGACCGTCAGTGCGACCGAACGCCGAAGTCGATGTCCTGGATGCCTTTGAACGGCGTGAAGTCGTCCTTGCCCAACCATGACGGGCTGGCGCTGTGCCCGGGCTCCGGCCGCGCCCAGTCGACCCACGGCCCCCAGTCCTCGCGGCGCAGTTGCTGTTCGAGCGTCTGCGGATGTCTCTTCGCGGCCGCGGAGTAGCGCCGCCCAAACTCCTTCATCTCGGCCATCACCCAGACGTCCTCCTCGGAACGCCACTTTCCGCCGCCGGCGTACTCGATGAACTGATAGGACGGGAAGTCGATGGGCGGTGCGCCGGGCTCCGGATTGTCGGCACGATTGAACACCTTGTAGGCGACCCGCGGCCCGTCGATGACGTAGAAGATTAGCGGGCTGTAGACCTGCGGCGCGGCACCCATCGTGCCTTCGAGGAATTTGGTGATCTCGTCGGGACCGGTGAAGGTTCCGTAAAAGTGGTCGAAGTAGGTCGCGTCGTCGGTGAACAGGTTTGCCCAGGCCGCCCAGTCCTCGAGCACGGGGCCGGTCATGAAGTAGCGTCGGAACTCTCGCTCGACCTCTTCGATGTCTGCCACGGTCGTTAACCTCCGAGTCGTAGTCCTGTATTGCGGGTGCCGAATATCTCAGTAGCCATGATGGCGCCGAGTTTGCCTGCGTCCCAGCGCTTCTGGCCGTTAGATGCCGATGCTGCCGGATGCCAGCCTTTGAGCAGCTGAAGGTGTTCACCCATGGCCCGTATCACCTGACCGCTGACGTGTCCGGCCTCCGGGCTGGCCAGCCAGGCCACCACCGGGGAGCCGAGCGACGGATCCTTGGGATCGAACTCGTCCTCCGATCGTTCGTCGGGTTCGATGGGCGCCTGCGCTCCTGGCATCGACGCCGACATCCGGGTGCGTCCGCCCGGGCTTATCGCGTTCACGGTAGCGCCGATCGACGCCAACTCGAGGCTCAGCGTCTGGGTCAATCCCACGATCGCCGACTTCGCGGTGCTGTAGTTGGTCTGTCCGAAGTGACCGTGCAAGCCTGCTCCGGAGGTGGTATTGATGATGCGTCCGTACACCTTCCCGCCTGATTCCTTAGATTCCGCACGCCATTTGCGGGCAACGGCGCGGCTGGTGAGCCAGCTGCCGCGGACGTGCACCCGCATCACCAGGTCGAAGTCGTCGACGCTCATGTTCCAGATCGCCTTGTCGCGCACGATGCCCGCGTTGTTGACGACGATGTCGAGGCGGCCGAGCTGCGAGTAAGCACGCTCCACCGCGAGGTCGACCTGCTCCTCGTCGCCCACGTCGCTGAAGTCGGAAACCGCTTTCCCGCCCCGGCTTTCGATAATGGCCACCACCTCGTCGGCAACTTTTCCGGTGCCTTCACCGGACAGACTGGTGCCGAGATCATTGACGATCACGGTGGCGCCGTGCTTGGCCAGCTCAAGCGCGTGACCGCGGCCGATGCCATGGCCTGCGCCGGTCACCAGGGCGACCTTGCCCTCGAGTAGTCCTGTCACTGGTTCTCCTCGCTAGGTGTGAACACCGTCAAGTAGGGACTTTCGGAATCGTCCTCGTCGACCGCACGAAACAACGCCGTGACCGGCATCCCGACCCGCAGCCGATCCGGCTCGACGCCGTCGATCGTCGTCATGAGCCGTGGCCCCTCGTCCAGTTCGACGATCGCAGCTACGTAAGGCAGCCGCTCCTTGAAGGGGGGCAGATCATTCACGTACACAGTCGAATACGTGTAGAGCGTTCCGAATCCGCTGGCCTGAACGGGGTGGACATCCTCGCTCCAGCAGTACGGACAGAACGGTCGCGGGTAGTGGTGGACCTTGCCGCAGGCCGCGCATTCGGTGATCAGCAGTCGACCTTGCCGAGCCGCCTCCCAGTATGAAGCACTTGCGGCGTCGATCGTCGGAATATCTGCTCTTGCCACGGCCGTCACCACCCGGTGAACTCGGTCGGACGCTTCTCGACGAACGCCTGCACGCCCTCCTTGGAGTCGTGCGAGTACGACTGGAGTTCCTGCGCCATCGCCTCCGCGACGAACGCGCCCGGCCGGTCGGTGTCGGGGGAGTCGTTGAGCAACCGCTTGGTGAACGCGATGGCACTGGTCGGTGCGCCGGCCAGCCGTCCCGCGAAGTCGGCGACGGTGGAATCGAAGTCCTCGACGCTCACCACCCGGTTCACCAGCCCCAGCCCCAACGCCTCAGAGGCCGTGAGTCGTTCGCCGAAGAACGTCATTTCCTTAGCCTTCTGCATGCCGATGCGGCGAGGCAGCAGGTAGCACCCACCGCCGTCGACGACGAGCCCGCGTTTGACGAAAGACTCTGCGAAGTAGGCGTTTTCGGTGGCGATCACGAGGTCCGATGCGTAGACCAGGTGTGCGCCCAACCCGGTTGCGGCCCCGTGCACCGCGGCGATCACCGGCTTGTTGCAGTCCAGGACACACGCCACCAACTTCTGGGCCCCGTTCATGATGCGCCGCATGGGCTCCATCACCCGTTTCTCGCCCTGCGCGCGCCGTTCGGCCAGCGAACCCACATCAGCGCCGGAGCAGAAGTGTTTGCCGTTGGCGCGCAGCACCACGACGCGCACCTTCTCGTCGCCGTCGGCGGTGGACAACAGCGCGATGAGCGCGTCCCTGTCGTCGGGCCGGACCGCGTTGGCAGCCTCCGGCCGGTTCAGGGTGATGGTCATGACTCCGTCGGAAATGTCCGACAGGACCGTTTGGGGTGTGCTCACGGTGTGTAGGTCGCCTTCAGATGTTTGATGCCGTTGACGAAATTCGACCTCAGCATGACTGGCTCACCTGCCGCCGTGATGTCGGGGTATCGCGCATAAAGCATCTCGAAGGCCACATTCAACTCGAGGCGGGCCAGGTGAGCGCCCAGGCAGAAGTGCGGACCCGGACCACCGAAGGCGATGTGGTTGTTGGGTTTCCGCGCAATGTCAAAGGTCTCGGGCTCGCTGAACACCGCAGGGTCGCGATTGGCGGCTGGGTACCAGAGGACGACCTTGTCGCCCGCGTTGAAGGTATGGGTGACCTGGCCATCCTCATCGGTGAGCGTCACCCCGTCGCGGGTCACGGTGCGGCGCATGTGGATTACCGGACTGGCGTACCGCAGAATCTCTTCGATGGCTGTCGGCGCCAACTCCTCGTAGTTGGCCAGCAGCCTGTCGCGTTGGTCGGGATGCTCGCTCAGGATCAGCAGGCCATGGGTGAGCGCGTTGCGCGTGGTCTCATTGCCCGCACCGATCAGCAGGATGAAGAACTTGGCCAACTCCTGGGGGGTCAGGTTCTCCTCGTCTGAGGTGACCAGCTTGCTGATCACATCGTCACGGGGATTGGTTATGCGATCTTCGGCGATGCCCTTGAGCAGTTCGATGAGTCGCTCGCTCGTCTCGGTCACCGCCTTCTCGATGCCGGACACGGTCTGGTCGGGAACATACTCGGGGTCCGATGCGCCGAGTACGACGTTCGTGGCGCGCACGATGAACTGCTCGTGCTCGCGCGGCACACCGAGCATGTTGTCGATGATGCGCAGCGGCAGCAGGGTGGCGAACGACGAGACGAAGTCGCACTCGCCCGAGCGCGGCATCTCCTCGAGGATCTCGGCGGTGGTCTCCTGCACCTGGCCGCGGAGTTCGGACAGGATCCGGGGACTGAAGCCCCTCGAGACGATCTTGCGGAGCCGTTGGTGTTCGGGATCGTCCATGTCGATGATCGAGCCCCGGTATTCGCGCATTTCGGCGGTCTGGTCGAAAATCTGGGTGCCCTGCCCGGAAGCGAACTCGGCGGGGCGACGGCTGATGGCAATGACGTCGCGGTGCGATCCGACCGCCCAGAATCCGCGCACTCGCGGGGAGTCGGGACGGTTGGTACGGACGAACACCGGGCCCCCAGCCTCGCGGAGGCGTCGGTACAGCTCCGTCCGGTCGCCTGGCCGCTCCTGCCACCACTGCAGGTCGACCAGCGGGGCGAAGTGCTGCTCATCGATGTCCGTCGCGCTCACAGCATCCGATTCTGGCACTCATGTCACTTTTAGGCAACGTCGCAGTACCGGCCGATATAAGCGGTTGACTTCGAATCGCACTCTTGAACACAGGAGTCATCTAACATTAGCGTCACTACTGGGTCCGGGCGCACCGAACCGGCCGACGGCAAGATTGGGGAGTGCAGATGACATTACGGGTCGGCATCATCGGCGTCGGCTGGGGTGCCCATGTGCAGGTGCCGGGATTCCGGGCGGCCAAGGGTTTCGAAGCCGTGGCACTCTGCGCACGCACTCCGGAGCGCCTCGAACGGGTGGCCACCAAGCTTGGCATCGAAGAGACCTCGACCGATTGGAAGTCGTTCGTTACGCGAGACGACCTCGACGTCATCTCGGTCGCGACGCCGACGACCCTGCACCACGACATGACGCTGGCCGCGCTGGCCGCAGGTAAGCCCGTGCTGTGCGAAAAGCCGCTTGCCGGTGACCTGGATGCGGCCCGTGACATGGTGCGCGCCGCCGCCGAGGCCAACGTGCCCACCGCCTGTTGCTTCGAGAACCGGTGGAACCCAGACTGGTTGGCCGTCGCGGACCGAGTGCGTTCCGGCTTCCTGGGCACGCAGTACCTCGCGCGCGTGAGCCGCAGCGCGTCGTATTGGCATCCGAGCCATCCCCTGCAGGCTCACTGGATGTACGACCGTGAGCAGGGCGGCGGATACCTGGCGGGCATGTTGGTGCACGATCTCGACTTCCTGTGCAGCTTGCTCGGTCGGCCGGTGTCGGTGTGCGCGGAGGTGCGCACCAGTGACCCCACTCGTGAGCTGCCCGACGGTGGGACGCTGCGCGTCACCGCCGACGACACCGCGGCGCTGCTGATGCGCATGGAGTCCGGGGTAACCGCTGTCCTGAGTGTTTCGGTGATGGGCGCCCACGCCGACCACTACCGCCTGGAACTCTTCGGCTCCGACGGCACCATCATCGGTGACGGCGACTTGCGTTCCGCGGCATATCATCTCGGCGCCGCGGCTGACGACGGGCTGAGCCCGCTGACTGTCGACGACCGCGAGCCTGCGCATCCCGAGCGGCTCCCCGGGGGGCTGGCGGGCCATGCCAGCCGGGCGATGGCGCTGATGCTGCAGGACTGGCTGCCCGCGTTCGACGGGGGTCCGAGCGAAGCTGCCACCTTCGAGGATGGACTCCTGTCACTCGCAGTGATCGACGCCGCGCACCGCTCCTCCGAGGGGGGCGGCTGGGAGCCCGTGCAGGCCTGAGGTCCCTAGCAGTTGCGCCAGGCGGCGAGTACGTCCCGGGTCGTCGGTGTGGGACCGAGTAGCCGGAGCGAATGGCGGAGCATGGCGTCGACGAATTCCGCTGGGAGCCCTGATACTCCGTCGCTGAGCACGGCGACGCGGTACCCGAGATTGACCGCCTCGATGGCCATGCCGATGATTGCCTCGTTCACCGACACCCCGCCGATCACGAGCGACTCGATGTCGAGGCTGCGCAGGATGGCGTCGAGGTCGGTGCCGGTAAATGCGGACATGCCATGTCGGCGCGCATGCACGACGTCGGGTTCTAAGGGCGCCAATTCAGCGATGATCTCGGCCGCGGGACTGCCCTCCGCCATGTAGCTTGCGTCGTGTCCGAGCGTCGCGGCCAGTAGCGGAGTATTGATCCGGACGCCGACGTGATTGGCCCGGAACTGCAGGGTGGCATGAATGACCGGCACGTCGAGTTCGCGTGCCTGGGCGCAGAATTCAGCTAGCCTCGTTGGTAGTCGCGCGGCAGCGACCGCACCCGAGAGCTCACGCATTGCCTCTGGCGCCAGGTCGCCGACGATGCCGCGCTGCATCTCGGAAATGATGACGGCCGTGCCTCGGCGGGGGATCAGGTCAGACAATTGCATGCGCGTACCGCGGTCAGCCCGCTGACGGCTCCGCCGGCGGGTAGAGCAGGACGCCGCGGATGTTGGCTCCCGAGTGCATGTCGGCGTAGCCGTCGTTGACCTTCTCCAATGGATACGTTCGGGTGACCATGGTGTCGAGGTCCACCTGGCCGGCGCTGTACAACTCGAGAATCTTGGGGATGTCGGCGCGCGGATTGCCCGAGCCGTACAGCGTTCCGATGATCTGCTTCTCGGTCAGTGTCAGGTCCATCAAATTGGCCCGGATCTCGCGCTCCAACATCGGATGGATGTTGGTGACCACCAGCCTGCCCCGCTTGGCCGTCATCGCGAGGGCCTGGCCGACCAGCTGGCCGTCGCCGACGCCCATCGCGCAGATGAACTTGTCCACGCCGCGGTTCCAGGTGGCCTCGGCGACAACGGCTTTCGCCTCCTGCCAGTCCGCCACCGTGTGGGTCGCACCCATCTTCGCCGCTTCTTCCCGCTTGTACTCCGACGGGTCGATCACGGTTATGGTGCGCGCACCCGCGAGCCGGGCGCCCTGGACCGCCGCTGCGCCTATGCCGCCGACGCCGGCGACGGCCACGGTGTCTCCCGGCCGTACGTCGGCGGCGTACACCGCCGATCCCCATCCGGTGATGAAGCCGCAGCCGAGCAGGCAGGCGAGGTCGAGTCGGTAGTGCTCCGGGATCTTGACGCAGCTCGCCTCGTGGACCACGGTGTGATGCGAGAACGAACCGACGCCGCAGGCTAACGCGAGGTCCTTGTCGCCGATATGGTGGCGGGCGGTTCCGTCGTGAATCTGCATGCCGGAGTAGATCTTTGCGCCAAGATCGCACAGGCTCTGATGACCGGTCGAACACGACGGGCACCGGCCGCAGGATGGAATGAAGCTGAACACCACGTGGTCGCCAGGAGCGAGCCACGACACATGATCGCCGACGGCCTTGACCACGCCGGCACCCTCGTGCCCACCGATGCAGGGCAGGGCGATCGGCATGTCACCAGTGACGAGGTGGTCGTCGGAATGGCACATACCTGATGCATGAAGTTCGACCAGTACCTCGGTCGCCTTCGGCGCGTCGAGCTCGATGGTCTCGATCGTCCACGGCGTGTTGCGCTCGTACAGGACCGCCGCCTGGGTCTGCATGCTCATGGGCACGCCCTTTCTGTCCTCAACGGATGATGGCCTGATATTCGATGAAGCCGGCGATGCCCTCGGGACCGCCTTCGCGGCCGATGCCGGATTGCTTGAACCCGCCGAACGGGCTGGCGAAGTCCAGCACGGCTGTCGAGTTGACCGCCACCGATCCGACCTCGAGCCGTGTCGCAACCGCCGACGCACGCGCCGCGTCGGACGACCACACCGCACCGACAAGTCCGTAGCGAGAGTCGTTGGCGATGGCAACCGCTTCGGCGGCGATATCGTCGCCAACGTCGTCATAGGCGATGACGACCGCGACCGGACCAAAGACCTCCTCGCGGGCGATCTCCATGTCGTTGGTCGCCGCGACGAGCGCCGGGGCGACGTACCAGCCTGGGCGGTCCGGCCGTTCGCCGCCCACCAGGATCGTGGCGCCGTCTTCTCGCGCACGCCGCAGGAAGCCCTCCGCCTTGTCGCGAGCCGCCTCGTTGATCACCGGTCCGATGTCGGTGGACCGGTCGGCCGGATCTCCTACGGTGAGGCCGGCGACCGCATCGGTCAACGCCGTCACGTATTCGCCGTAGCGGCTGCGCGGCAACAGGATTCGCGTCAGGGCCGCGCAGAGCTGGCCATTGTTTCCCATCACGCCGCTGACCAATCCGGGCACCGCGCTCTCCAGCTCCGCGTCGGGCAGGACGATGGCCGCGGACTTACCACCCAGTTCGAGGCTGTATCGGCGGATGCGAGACCCGCACGACGCGGCGATCCGCGCACCCACTGCCGTCGATCCGGTGAAGCTGACCTTGTCGACTCCCGGATGCTCGGTGAGCAGCTCGCCCGTGGCGGCACCGCCGTTGACGACGTTGACCACGCCGTCGGGGATTCCGGCCTGTTCGATCGCGTCGGTCAGCGCGGCGAATTCCAGCGGTGCGTCGGGTGCCGGTTTCAAGACCACCGTGCACCCTGCGGCCAGTGCGGGGCCGAGCTTCAACGCGGCGATGAACAACGGCGTGTTCCATGGCACGATCGCGCCGACCACCCCGACGGGTACGTGGCGCACCTCGACCGTCCCGCCCGTCATCGAGGGACGGGTGGCGAAGAAGGGATAGTCGGCGGTGATGGAGGCATAGGCCTTTAGCACGCCGACGGCGGTGATCACCTGACCGAAGGTGCTCCAGGATCGCGGTGATCCGATCTCGGCGGTCGTCAGGTCGGCCAGTTCACCCTTGCGCGCCTCGAGCGCATCGGCCAACCGGCCGAGTGCGGCGCCGCGCTCGGCGGGAGAGGTGGCGGCCCATGCGGGCAGGGCAGCGCGAGCGGCTGCAACGGCGGCGTCGACGTCGTCTCGCCCGGCGACACTGACGGTCCCCAGCACCTCGCCGCTGGCCGGGGACGTCACGTCGATCGTCTCGGCGGGGGCACCCGTGATCCATTTGCCTGCGACGTAGGTTGCCGCCAACTCGACCATGAAGACCGATTCTGGCACCAATGTCATCTTTCGACAAGCGGCTCATTTGTGCTGTAGACGCCCTATCGGTTTCCTTCCGGTACTTTTTCTGACACTATTGGTCACTATGACTGCACCGTTCGAAGGCGACGCCGATCTGGGCCACGGACAGCCCTGGGAGGTCGTCGTCGAGCGCGGCAAGATCGCCGAGTTCGCCGAGGCCATGCTGAGCGACGAGCCTGCCTACCGCGGCCCCGACGCGATCATTCCGCCCACGTTCCTCACCAGCGCCGCCCGGTGGGCGCCGCCCGGTGTGCGGGTCAGCGTGGGCTTCGACCGCAAGCGCCTGCTACACGGCGAACAGGAGTACGCCTTCTATGGCGACCTGCCCGCTGCGGGCGACGTGCTCACCGCTCAGGAGCGGGTGGTCGGCCGGTTCGAAAAGCCGGGTAAGCGCGGCGGCACGATGCGCTTCGCCACTGTAGTAACCGAATACCGGGATGCCGCAGGAGCATTGGTTGCCGAGGCGAAGGCGACGTTCATCGAAACGGCGGCCGAGAAGTGACGGCCACAACTGCCTTGCGGGTCGGCGCGGAGGCCCCACCACGCGAATTCGGTCCGCTCACCCGTCAGATGTTCGTCCGCTATGCGGGGGCGTCCGGGGACCTGAACCCCATGCATTACGACGACGAACTCGCGCGGTCCGCCGGATACCCGTCGGTGTTCGCGCAGGGAATGTTCTCGGCAGCGCTGCTCGCGGGATTTGCGACCGATTGGATGGGCGCGGGCAACGTGCGCCGTTTCGGGGTCAGATTCCGCGAACAGGTCTGGCCGGGTGACGTACTGACGTGCGCGGGCACCGTCACCGAGATCTGCGAGGAGGGGGACGCTGACCGCCTGTCTGTCGAGTTGACCGTCACCCGCCAGACCGGCGGGGTCGCAATCACCGGTTCCGCACAATTCCTCATACCGCGAAACGCGCCACCGAGTGCCACGTCGAACGCGGATCGGCCATAGGCTTAACCGATCATGTCCGAAGCCTCGATCGTCCGCCGGGCCAGTTACGGCCCGTCCAGCCCCGCCATCGGTGCCCGCGGGGCCAGCACGAGGAGCAAGATCACCGAGGTTTCCCTGGAGTTGTTCGGCCGACTCGGGTACTTCGACACCTCCGTCGATGCGATCGCCAAAGGTGCCGGAGTGTCCCGGGCCACCCTGTACCAGTACTTCAAGGGCAAGGACGAGATCTTCCTTGAGTTGCTCAATGAATGCGGGAGCGCGTTGTTCCGAGTGGCTCGCCGCATCGGGCCGCTCGGGCCGGACGAGGTGGGATTCGACAACCTGAACTGGTGGCTCGGGGAGTGGAGCTGGGTATTCGACAAGTACTCCACGATGTTCGTGCAGTGGACGGCCATCGCCTCCTCGGACACCAAGGTGCGCCCGGAGATCACCCGATTCGTGCGCAGCTACAACCACCGCGTCGCCGAGCGGCTCGGCGCGTCGGGCCTGCGAGGCCTCGACCAGGAAGTGGCGGCCATGACGATGACCGCACTCGTGCACCGCATCAACCTGTTCGTGCACACCAACCGCGCCTACGGCCGTACTGCGAAAGATGCGGTCGACACGCTCTCGGTCTTCCTGCAGCTGATGTTGTTCCCCGACACGCCGCCTGCGGTGTTGACCTCGCTGCGGCTACACGGCAGCACCAACCCGGCCGCAGACGTGGACGCCGTCGAGCTGCCAGACGAACCGACGGTCGAGGGACTTTCGATCAGCGAACGCACCGCCAGTCTCAGCAAGCGGGCCGTCGCCACGGTCACGGCGCTGGCCGAAGCCGGTGCGGCTCAGTTCCGCGCTCGCGGCTACCGCAGCACCAGCGTCGACGACATCGTGGAGGCCGCCGACGTCGCGCGAGGCACGTTTTACAAGTACTTCAGTGACAAGCAGGATCTGCTCGCCGCCGTGGCGGCTGAGATCTACGGGGCCGGAAAGGCTTTCGCAGATAGAATTTCGCACGTCGACCCAATCACGGAAGGGCCGACTCTGCGACACTGGCTAGCCACCTACGTCGAGTTCTACGACCGGTATTCCGGCTGCATCGAGGCGTGGGCGGAGGCTGCCACCGACGACCCAACGATCGTCGGCATCGGTGAGCACGGCCAGGTCCTGATGGACCTCGGCGCGGCGAGAATGCTGATTCGTCGACCTGGTCCATACCCGTTCGATCCATTGGTTTCGGCGCTGATCTTGCGCGCGCTCGTCACCCGGGTGCCGCAGGCGGCGTTGGATCTGCCGGAGCCCATTGACGGCGACGGTCTGGTCGAGCTATTGATCAGCTGTCTTCAGCGCGGGTTCTTCGGTCACACGACCTAACGCACCGGGGGCGGACGCGGCGACGGCCATCCCTGTGATCCATTCCGGAACCGGCTCGTAGGCCAGAGGGTTGACTGGCCTACCGCCACCGGCGGCACCGGCGGCGACCCAGGTCCTGACCTCGTTGGCGCCGGCACCTGCCCGCGTGTGCGCGGAGTCCACGAGTCGAATCAGCGTCGCGGCGTCCCAGGTCGACATCGCCTGCAGCACCTCGGCATCCCAGTCCGGCCGTATCTTGTTGCGCGCATCTGCCATTCCCGCCGCGATGATTCGCGCCCGCTCGTCGTCGCTGAGTTGGTAGGTGTCGACTTCTAGGCTTGGTGGCGAATGGGACAGACCGCCGGTGCCGATGAGCAGCACCCGCTGATTCACCGTGTCGAGGAAACGCCCGACCGCCGCGCCGAAGTCGGCGACTCGCCGACCGGTCGGCAGCGGGGCAGTCGCGCAATTCACCGCAATCGGAATGACAGGCTTGGCATGTAGAGTGCCCAACAGATCCCGAATCGGCTGTGCGAAAGCATGATCCAGTTTGACGTCGCGACACACCGCGACGTCAAATGCCTCACTGAGCAAGTGCTCGCACAGCGCGCGTGCCAACGCCGCCGGCAC
This sequence comes from Mycobacterium sp. NTMscope_MAC_12, assembly GCF_976985675.1. NCBI lineage: Bacteria > Bacillati > Actinomycetota > Actinomycetes > Mycobacteriales > Mycobacteriaceae > Mycobacterium > Mycobacterium sp. NTMscope_MAC_12. The sequence goes on along the minus strand of NZ_CDRJYY010000001.1, from coordinate 2,702,003 downwards.
CGCCAATTCGCCTGCGGGATGGCCGCCCTCCGCGATGATCGAAGCGGACAGTGCAACCCCGAACGTGGGTACCACAGTGGTGAATGCGCGGCGGTGATCGCCACCGAACACGATGACGATGTCGGGGTCGAAGCTGTTCACCGCATCTGCAGCGGTCGCCAGGGCCGAGCGGAATACGGGCCCGAACGCCTTCTCGACGTCGCGCTCCTTGCCCGGGCTGTGGCTCGCGCAGACCACCAACCGACTCGAAGTCATTGAAGTCAGCCCGTCCATATCGCGCCCTCAGGGCAGTTCGCGGCACCGTTGCCTGCTTCATCGGGGTGCTCCTGCGGCACCTCACCATCTCCAATCACGTGGCCCTACCCACGTCGTCATACTCGAATACGTTGGGCGCCAATGTATAAACACATGCCATGGCCCATGCACCTATCGGCGTCGATCCTTGCGCTCAAGCGGCACCGCCTGCCCCGGGACTTGCGGAAGATCGGTGGAAACCTTGGGAAGTTCGTCGGTGGTCAATCCGACCTCGATTCCGATCCGTGCGCCCTGTGGGAAAACTGATGACCTGGTTACTCCCCAAAGTGTGCCATCACCGTCAGATATAGACAACACCCTGCAACATCGGCCAGAGCTCCTTGCACGAAACAGCAAGTTCTGCCAGGAGAATATTGCGAAATATCGTCGGTAGACAGTGTGACACGATTGTCAGACATCGCCGTACCGTTGGCATTGTGACAGTGAACTGCCCCCTTGGATCGGGAACGCGTGTCGCCGACAACGGATTGACCATCCACGCAAGAACAACCTCGGCAGTTCCCACACCAAAGGGAACGGGCGCGAGTCAAGTCGACACCATCGACATCGGCGGCGAGAACCCGCCATTCGCCAACGCCGTGGCCAGCCCGCTGCCGATGGGCCCCAGTTCGTCGAACAACGTCGCGACGCCGGTGGCAACGCCCTCATGGTCGTAGTGCGTTACCGATGCCAGTCCTATGTAGACGCCTTTGGGCAAGCGACTGAGCGAGATCGTGTAGTCGGCGTTGATGAACTGTAGTCCCGCAACGCCCCAGTGGGTTAGCGAACTGGTGACGTCACCGGCCATGACTGCGCGAGTGAAGGGTGACAGCGGCTCGTCATCGACGAGCGTCTTCGTCTCCCGAACCCACGCGAACTTCTGCCCGTTGTGTCTCCACTCGGTGACGCCGACACCCGGACTGCCAGCAACCGGATCGCGACCGTACGCATGCAACAAGAGGGGCAGGTCGTCGGGCACGACGTCGGGCTCGGCGGGGACTGGAGGCATCGCAACAGGCCACGTCCACACCTTGTCCACGGCCAACTCACTGCGACGAAGGTACAGAGCACTGGCCCGTGCCACGGTGGCGTCGTTCTGAGTCATGACCGCGTCGACCAGCCGAAGTCTTCGGCCGTCGCGCACCACCGACGAATGCACCTGTACGGCCTGCAGTGCCACCGGCCTGAGTAGGTCCACCGTCAGCCGGGCGGGTTGCAGATCGATGTCATCGACATGTTGCTCGACCGCACGCCCGAGTAGTCCACCGATGTAGTTACCACTCAGGGAAGGACCCCACGGCCCTCTCGCTAAAGGAGTTGGCACATAGTCTCGGCCGTTGGTGACGAAGAAGCACGCGGGCATAGAGCCGGCCGAGTCCACGGTCATATTAATTTGATACCTCTCGTCGAGCGGTCGCCTGGCGCCGCAAATGTTTTCAGCTCCGCAGTCGGCATCGGGCGAGGAGGATCTCCGCCAGCCGCTCCGGGTGGCTGAACATCAATTCGTGGCAGGCAGCGATCGGGATGACCTCCTGCACGCCGCCGAGCGCGGCCATGCTGGCGTGTTGCGACGTCTGTGAGAGCGCCCGGTCGCGAGTAGTCAGTATCCAGGTGCGCGGCACGTCGTCGGGCATTTCGCTGCGATCTACCGGCTCGCCGGGGATCTTCGGCGACTCGGCAGACAGCAGCGCCATCGTAAGGCGACGTTGTTCGCGAGTCATGCCGTTGCAGAACGCATATCGGGATACGAGGCGTGGAATCTTCATCGGTCGGCCGCCCTTCGCGGCCTGCCGCGCGAAGACGGCCAATGGACCGCGCAACGTGTCCGCGATGGACAGGCCCTGCGGCGGTACGAACGCGGCGGCCAGGATCATCTCCCGCACCCGGGAGGGCCCGAGTTTGGTGACGACACCGGGCACCGTCACCCCGGCCATCGAGTGGCCGACGATTACGATGTCGCCAAACCCCTCCCGCTCGATGTCGGCCACGACGGAGTCGACCCACTTGGCGATGGTGGCAGATGTGAGGTCTCCGGGCGTGCGGCCGCGGCCGGGGAGATCCACGGCCAGGGTGCGCAGTTCCGGTGCCTGGCGGTGCAATTCGGCGACGACGAGATTCCAGCAATCACCGGCATGCTCACCGCCGTGGACGAGGACGAGATCGGGGAGTGGCATCTTCGTCACCGCGTTCGTGGTCGCTTCTTGTTGTTGAGCGAATCGGGATTGGCACCCGCGTTGCCGATGTGGGCGTCGGACGTGTCGTCGCGGGCGGCGATGGCGGCCGCCATCTGCCGGGTGAAGCCGTTCACCCGCTCGGGACGGTTCAGCGCCGCGGTCGCCAGATGGTCATCGACGTGAAATTCGACGGTGGCCAGGTCGGTCTGCTCGATCAGGGACGCTCCTCAAAATTCGATCCGGCGGACACCTCGGATGCATCACACAACGTCTCTACCGGGTTACCGAGCGTGCGTAGTCGTAGGGAACATATAAATGTATAGCTGATTATGGCGCCTCGGCGCATCAAAACGAAGGTGGAATCCAGCTCGTGGGTGCAGAGCCAGTAGACGAACAAGCTCGGGGCTTGTGCACCGGACAGTGACATAGTTAACCTAGTTCTATGCGTCGGGTGCCGCCGGCCCGGCGACACCCAGTTGAATCTGGCAGTCAGCTGGCTGCCACACCGCTCAGCGGAGGGCACGTCGACGGGTTCCCACCACGGACCTGGTGTCCCCTCGAGCACGGCAGCACAGAAGGACGACATGATCGAGAGTCAGCCCAGCGCAGTCTGTCCCGTCAAAGAGTTGGAGATGAACACGGCCGGTAGTCCCGCGCTGACCCACTTCCGCCGGCTAGACGAATGTCAAGAGGACGCGCGTCCGGCATTCCGTAATACCGAGGTCGGCATGGATTACTGGGTGTTCACCGAGAACTCGGTGATCCACGACGGACTCCAGCACCCGGAGCTCTGGTCGAGCAGTGTCATCGTGCCAACCGAACCGGATCCGCCGTACAAGTGGATTCCCGTCATGCTCGACCCGCCCGACCATACCAAGTGGCGCCATCTGCTAGGAGAGTATTTCTCACCCGGGCGCGTTAAAGGATTGCGCGAGGAGCAGCAAAGACTGGCAGGGGAACTGATCGATGGGCTGATTGGCGAGGGCTGCTGCGACTTCGTCGCCCAGATCTCGCGCGTGTTTCCGTCGACGGTCTTCCTGACGATCATGGGCATGCCTATCGACGATCTCGAGAAGTTCCTGGCATGGGAGGACATCATCCTGCATCAGAGCGGGGTGGGCGAAGAGGTCAACGCCGCGCGGCTCGAAGGCATGACGCACGTGATGGGCTACTTCTCGGACCTGATTCAGCAGCGGCGCGAGAACCGTGACCCCGACGCCGACGACATCGTCAGCAAGGCCATCGACTGGGCCATCGATGGTGAGCCGATCAACGACCTGGAGCTACTTAACTGCCTCCTGCTGCTGTTCATGGCCGGGCTTGACACGGTTTCCAACCAGCTGTCTTACGCGATGCTGCACCTGGCCAGTCATCCAACCGACCGCGCCAGGATCCTCGCCGAACCGGAGCTCATTCCGAAGGCGGTCGAGGAGATGTTGCGGGCCTATCCCATCGTGCAGACGGCGCGGAAAGCGACCCAGGACATGGACTTCCATGGGTGCCCAGTCAAGGCGGGCGATATGGCGTCGTTCCCGTTGGCTCTCGCCGGTCGCGACGAGACGGTGTACCCAGACGCGCGCCGAGTCGACCTGGACCGCGGCGTCACCCGTCACCTGTCCTTCGGCGGTGGGCCGCACCGATGCCTCGGTTCGCACTTGGCCCGCCAGGAGATGGTGGTGATTCTCGAGGAGTGGCACAAACGCATTCCAGACTACGAACTGGCCGAGCAGGCGAAAGAGCATGGCGGCCAGATATTCGGTCTGGATTCACTGAACCTGACGTGGCAGTGACGTGAGCGTGCCACGCGCACAGGACAGGATCTGGCACGACATCGGGCTTCCCGCAGAAATCGTCGAACTGCGAGCAGAAGTCCGACTCGCCGTCGAGAAGGCCGTCGCACCCCACGCCGCTGAGATAGGCCAGCGCGAAGAGACCGCGGACAGCTTTCCATGGAAGGCTTTTCGCGGACTTGCCGACGAGGGCGTCTTCGCGATCCCGTTCGGCCCGGAATTCGGCCGTGGGCTGCAGTACCCCTTGCTCGGTACCTGCACGGCGACCGAGGAGATCGCCTATCACAGCAGCAGCATGGCGGGCGTGTACGACGGCCAGTGCATCCTGGTGCCAAAGGCGTTGTCGTTCGGCTCGAGCGAGTTGCAGGCAAAGCTCGTTCCTGGACTCGTCAGCGGTGACCTCGTCTTCGCCTTCGCCACAACCGAACCCGACGCCAGCAGCGATTTGTCCGTCGAGGCGATGCAGACGGTCGCCGAGGAGACCTCCGACGGTTTCGTGGTGACCGGGCGAAAGCGCTGGATCACCAATAGTCCAGTGGCCGCCTGGGTCGCGGTGCTGTGTCGCAGCGGGCGAGGCATGACGATGCTCGCCATCGATCTGAAGAACAGCCCCGGCATAAGAATCGGCACGCCCGACCTGAAGATGGGACACCGCGGCCAGCTCACCGCGGACATCGTCTTCGACCAAGTCGTCGTCCCGCGCGCGAATGTGCTGGGGGAGCCGGGCAACGGATTGTCGGTCGCCCTTGCCACGCTGACCTACGGCCGCATCGGTATCGCCGCTGCTGGAGTGGGCGTCGCGCAGGCTGCCCTCGATCTGGCGGTCGAGCGGATGCGCACGCGCCATGTATTCGGCAAGCCCCTTGGTGCGATGCAACATTGGCAATACCGGCTCGCCGAACGTGCCACTGAGCTCGAGTGCGCGCGAAACTTGTATCAGAAAGCAGCGCTGCGAGTCGATAGCGGTGAGCGTCACGCCGAGCCTGAGGCGTCGATGGCCAAGTCGTTCGCCACCCGGCTGGCCGCCGACCTGGCCCGTGACGCGATCCAGGTCTACGGCGGGTATGGGTTCGCTCGCAAGGTGTCGGAGACGGGTGAGACGTTCCGGCTCGAAGAGCTCTACCGGGATGCGAAGATTCTCGAGATCTTCGAGGGCGCAAACGAAGTGCTGCAGTGGGTGATCGCCCGACAGCTGATCGGCCGAGATGTGACGGGTTAGCGCGCGCATGCGACGTTCGTTGACGTTCGACGTCACCAGAGGCGTCGGGTCCGATGAGGAACTGACTCAGGAGGCATGGCGGTTTCTGCCTCGGCATCCTGCCGACGTGCGTGGCGTGCTGCTCTGTCTCGCCGGGGGTACATACGACAAGCACTACTGGCACATTGACATCGACGGCTACCCCGGGTACAGCTTTGGCGAGCACCTGGCCGACTCCGGGTTCGTCGTCGCAGTGGATCACGTCGGGAGCGGTGGCCGCTCGGCGGCGCCGTATCCGCCGACGCTTAGAGGAGAGCAATGACCAATACCGTCGGATTCCTCGGCGCCGGACAACTCGGAGAACCCATGGTCGAGCGGTTGCTCGGCGCCGGCCACGAGGTGCTGGTCTACGCCCGGCGCGAGGAGGCCCGCCAACGACTGGAGGCGAAGGGTGCAGCGATCGCCGATTCGGTGGCCGGCCTGGCGCGCGGCAGCGACTTCCTCATCTCATGCCTGTTCTCCGACGCGCAGCTGCGCGAAACCGGCGTCGGGCCAGGCGGTTTCATCGCCAACGCGAAGCCGGGCTCGGTGTTCGTGTCTCATACGACAGGCACACTGGCCACGCTCGAGGCGTTGTCGGACGGTTCTCCCACGGCGCCGATTATCCTCGACGCCCCGGTCAGCGGGACCGCGGACGACATCGCCGCGGGTACGTTGACGGTGCTGATCGGGGGGCCGGGCGACGCGGTCTCCGCCGTGACGCCGATCCTGGCCGCCTACGCCGACCCGGTGGTGCCGACCGGTGTGCTGGGCAGCGCGTTGGCGCTCAAGCTGATCAACAACCTGTTGTTCGCCGCCAACGCTCAACTCCTGGCAGCCGCAACCCAACTGGGTGGCCGGCTGGGCGTCGATTCCGACGTGCTGTTGTCCACGCTGCGGGTGTGTAGCGCCAACAGTCATGCGGCCGCCCACGCCCACCGCATCGGCGGGATGGACCGGTTCGCCGAGCTGGCCGGACCGTTCCTGCGCAAGGACATCGCGGCATGCCGCGAGGCCGCCGCCGAGGTGGGCGTGGAACTCGGGTTGCTGGGCACCGCTGTACGGGAGGGTCCGCTGGAGCTCGACGCCGTCGACTCAGCGACCGGAGCAACACCCTGATGACGGGTCGACTCGCGGGCAAGGTCGCATTCATCACCGGTGCCGCCAGGGGCCAGGGCCGCGCACACGCGGTGCGGATGGCTGAAGAAGGGGCCGACATCATCGCCGTCGACCTCGCCGGCCCGTTGCCCGAATCAGTGCGTTACCCATCGGCAACCGCAGACGACCTCGCCGAGACCGTGGAGTTGGTCAAAGCGAAAGGTAGCCGAATCTTGGCTACCGCCACGGACATCCGCGATCTGGACGCGCTACGAACCACTGTGAACGAGGGCGTCGAAGCCTACGGGCGATTGGACGTCATCGTGGCCAACGCCGGGATCTGCATCCCGTCGCCATGGAACGAGATCACCCCAGAAGCGTTTCGCGACATCATCGACGTCAATGTGACGGGTACGTGGAACACCGTGATGGCCGGTGCGCAACGGATCATCGACGGTGGCCGCGGCGGGTCGATCATCCTGATCAGCTCCTATGCTGGGGTGAAGGTGCAGCCCTACATGGTGCACTACACCGCCAGCAAGCATGCCGTCACAGGCATGGCCCGGGCCTTCGCCGCAGAGCTGGGCAAGCACGAAATCAGGGTCAACAGCGTGCACCCCGGGCCGGTCAACACGCCGATGGGGGGCGGGGACATGATCGCCGCGCTGTTTGCCGCGATCGAAACCAACCCCGCTCTCAACAACATGGGGACGCCGTTCCTTCCACAGTGGGCCTGCGAGCCGGAAGACGTTGCGGCCGCGGTGTGTTGGCTGGCCTCTGACGAGTCGCGCTTCGTAACGGCCACCCGTTTGTCGGTCGACCAGGGCATGGCGCAGTTCTGAGTGTTTCGCCTCACTTTCTTCTTCGGTGACGCGTCCAGAGGTCGCGGTGGTGACAGGTATTCGTCGTCACCCGCGGAGCAAACGGATTGGCCGGGAAGGGGCACTAAGGCTCGTCGGCAAGGCGGCGCAGGTCGCCATCGTGTGCCCCAGGAGCTGGTCGTGGCCCCAGCCGCGACGTCACATCGCGATGACGATGCCCTGAGTGAGCGCCACGATGACGCCGAGAACCACGAGAAAAGTTAAGGATCCTCCGACCAGTTTGACGGTCTCGCGCCACAGGGCGGCGTTGCTCTGTGGCGGAAGGAAGAATTCCGCCGGTAGCTCTTTCACATCGAGGTCCCTTCAAATCACGGAACGTAGGGGCTGTCGGCGCCGGTAGCCGCGCGCATCACCAGGAGCGGAACGACAAGGAACACAAAGAAGCTGACCTGGAAAACGACGAACCAGGCACCGAGCCGCAGGAATTCGAACCGCCAGCGCGGGATGGTGACCTCGTAGTTCAGCCACGCGTCGAACTCCTGCTGCTTGGTCGGTTGCACCTGCCTGGTGGCGACGGCGACCGAGCCGGCAGCGACGGTGTCGCCGGGAGGAGGCGGAATGACCTTCGGCACGGTGAATCGATCCAATCGGCAGAATCGCTCGAAGTGGTTGAGGCCACGTATCGGCGGTTTGCCGGCCCAGTAGGCGATCAGGTTGGGCCAGACACACATGATGCCGATCGTCCAGAGCAATGTGATGCGGCCGCCGTTGCCCCATTGGAGCACGGGCCCGATGCCGGGGTCATATGTCCACCAGCCCATCGCCGTCGCCGTGCCCTCGACGACGAAGTCCCAGACGTAGTTGACCGGAATCGCAAGTATCACCATCGATTTGAGCATGCTCCAACCGAACCGGATGGAAACCCATTGGCTGAGCCACAGCACCAGCAGCGCATGTACGCCCCAGTACACCGCGTAGGCGAACGGCATGAATAGCGGATCGTGTGGGGTCTTGACAGGCAGCCACTCGAGCACGTGGTGTTGTGCAAACAACGGACTGTAGAAGAGCATCTGCCCCCAGTCGCCGATGGTCTCCATCCAATACACCGCAAGGCTGTTGAAGAGGAACAGGAACCCCCAGGTCAGGCGTCGGCGACGAATCGCGTCGGCTATTGCCAGCACGATGAAGATGCTCCCGACGATGGGGATGACCCAGTTGAAGAACCACACGCCGGATGGTTCGACGGTCGCGGGTGGTGCCAGATCCGAAGCGGCTGACAGCATCGTTGCCTCTCAACGAGCCAGTGTTGGAGCGGAGTCCAACACGTTTTTGGTACATGTGTAACCTAGTTCACTACATGTCGTTTGTCACCTGAATCTGCAATGGGGGTGCCGCTCCGTGACGACTCGAACGCTGCGGCATCGTGCCAGCGCGGCGGCAGCGAATCTCACCGCGGCGGGCGAGCTTGTCGCCGCAGTCTTGCCGACGCTGCCCGCATCCGGCCCGTCGTCAGCGGCGGATGTCACGGCCGAATGGTTGACGAGACACCTGGCGAGTACGACGCCGGGTGCTGTGGCGCAGCGGATTTCACCGCTGGACGGCACAACGGGTACGACAGACCGTCGGCGCCCTGGCGGTTGAATGGAACGACTCGGGTCGGACAGCGGGACTGCCCGACCGTCTGTTTCTCAAGAGCACCCCGCTGTCTGCAAAGAACCGCACGATGGTGGCGGCATTGGGGATGGCCGTCAACGAGGCACGCTTCTACAACGAGGCCGCCGACGAACTCGGCGGAGTCACCCCGCGCTCCTGGTATGCGCGTGCCGGGGTCGGAGCGCGATTCCTGATCGTTCTCGAGGATATCGTTGCCGCCGGCGGTCGGCCGTACGCATTGGCCGACAGGTGCGACATCGGCCACGCGCAGGGACTGATCGACGCCTTTGCGACGTTGCATGCCCGATTTTGGGAGAGCCCGCGGTTGGTAGGGGATCTGTCGTGGGTTCGAACGTGGAGCACCCGGCCGGGATACGGCGTGTTGAAGATGTTCTACTCGCGAGGCCGCCGCGGGGCACTTCGCCGGGAGCGTCCCGAGGTGACGCCTGCCGTGCGGGCTGTCGCGGCGGCTCTCGACACGCATGCAGATGCCTATTACCGGGAGTTCGAGTCGGGGCCGTTGACCCTCTTGCACGGCGACTCGCATCTGGGCAACACCTTCGTTTGGGCTGACGGACGGTCCGGACTTCTTGACTGGCAAGTGATTTGGCGGGGGCCGGGACTGCGGGAGGTGTCCTACTGGATGACCACCGGCCTGGAACCGGAGATGCGTCGCGGTGTGGAGCGCGATCTCATCGAGCGATACCTGCAGGGTCTGCGTGCCCACGGAGTGAAGGACGTACCGGCGTTCGACACCGCGTTCGACTTATACCGCCTTTTCGCCGCAGAAGCCTGGGATGCGACAGCGATGACGATCAATTGGCCGGGCCTGCAGGCACAGCAGAATTCCGTCGCTGCCTTCCGGCGGGCCTGCACGGCCGTCGAGGATCTCGACACCGCCGCGCTGATGAACCGGCTGTACCGTTAGCAGCCCGGCATCCGATGCCGGACGTTGACTCTATGACAGTGAACTGTCATCTTTGGTTAGGTCATGCCGAAGGAGCTACCAAGTGACGGATCTGAAGTCCTCTAGCCGGACAGAGCCATCGGCCGTCGAGCCTCCGCAGATCAAGACGATTCGGCCAGTGCTGTTCTGGTCGAGTGTCGGCGCCGTGTGCGTCGTCGCTGCCGCCTACGTCTACGTGTCATGGATCATCTCCGGGAACGCATCACCGGTGGGTCCGGGTCCTGATCCGATCCCGGGCGGCACCCGGGTCGCGATCGCGGTCTTCCAGATTGTCTGCCCGCTACTCGCTCTGGTCGCCATCGGCTACGTCGTCCGCAAAAGCCTGCGCGAACGTCAACTCTGCGTCGAAGCCGCCATCGTGATCGGATCGGCGATCGCATGGTGGCACGACCCCCTGATCAACTGGTTTCAGCCGGTGCTGTTCTACAACGCCGGCCTGGTCAACTTCGGTAACTGGACGCAAAATATCCCCGGCTGGCTCAGCCCGGACGGTCGATTGATGGCCGAGCCGGTGCTGATGATCGGAATGATCTACATCTGGATGCCGCTGGCCATGGGCTCGATCGCCCGATGGACCATGGGGCGGGCCCGGTGCCGGTGGCCGATGCTGGGGCCCGTCCGCACGTTCTGCACCGGTTGGCTTGCGGTGTACGTCATCGAGTTTCCGCTCGAGATCTTTGCGGTGCGCCACGGCCTGCTCGGCTATCCGGCGTCGATTCCCGGCGTCACGCTCTGGGCGGGTCAGACGATGCAGATACCGCTCTACGGACCCATCTTGTGGTCGCTGGTGCTCAGTTCCAGCGGAGCGCTGATGTTCTTTCGCAACCGCGCCGGCCAGGTCCGGGTGGAGGCGGGTGTGGAGACGCTGCGGTGGGCCGGACCACGGGTCAGAGGACTGCTGAGGGCGCTCGCGGTGACCGGGTTTCTGCACGCGGTGGCAATCGGTGTGTACGACGTGCCGGTGAACCTCGCCGGCTTCTACGCCGGGCCTACCCAGACCTACCCCAGCTATCTGCGCACGCAGTTTTGCGGACCAGGCACACCTCGACACTGTCCCGACGGCACCCGTTTCGGCGATCGCTAGGTCGCGCTACTTCAGCACCGCGGGCAGAGCGGCGAACTCCTGGCGGATCAGGTCCTCGAGCGAGCGGCCCGGTGTCGACAACCACTGGTTGAGGGCCCGCTCGACCAGCAGCATGCCGACGGCCGCCAAGAGCCGGCATTCGGTGTCGGGTGCCGGCAATCGGCGTCGCTCGGCGATCACCTTGGCGACGGTCTCGGCGTTGGCCTCATGGTTTTTCCGCTCGCGGCCTAGCAGCACGAGCGACGACGCGACAGCGTCGTGGTACTGACCAATCCTTTTACGGATGCGCTTGAGGCCGGGCGCCAGCAACGCGAAGGAATTCGCCAACGCCTCGAAATCTGACACCTTGTCCGGTTGAGCGAGGTAGACCCCGCTCACGGCGTCGATGAAGTCGTACTCGCCGAAGAAAAGCACCGACTCCTTGGTCGGGAAGTAGCGGAAGAAGGTTCTCGGCGAAACGCCCACGCTCTCGGCGATCTGGTCCGTGGTGGTCTCGTCGTAACCGTTGGTGCTGAACAGGTTCAGGGCCGAATTCAGCAGAGCATTGCGGATCCGGTCCGCATGCGCGTCCCGCGGTGATCGATCGCCCCGGGCCATCCGCCATCCCCTTTCAAGTCTGGGTGTCTCGACAGTACAACGACTCTGGGTGCCGGCACATCGTTGACACTCGTTGTGATACCAACGATACTTCCAATATATGACAGTGCACTGTCATAGTGAAATTTGAGCGCTAACCGGCGCGGGCAGAGAGGATCTGGTCTCAATGACCGAGCTCGGCATTACCGGAACGCTGAACATCAACGATCTGCCCTTCACGGAGGACCGCACGCGCGCGTGGCGGGAACTGCGGGAGGCCGGCGAGACGGTGAGTTCTGGCGAAGAGGTCGTGCTCACCAGTGCCGAGGCCGTCGAGTTCGCGGCCAAGCGACCTGAGATCTTCTCATCGGCAAAAGCTTTCGACCGCCTGGGAAGCCCGGTCCCGCTGGTACCGATCGCGATAGATCCGCCGGATCACACCCGGTTCCGCCGAATGCTTGATCCGTTCTTCAGCCCCAAGAAGATGGCCGAGCGTGAGTCCGAATTACGCAGGCAGGCCGGGGAGTTGATTGACGCCATCGTCGCGCGCGGCGAGTGCGATGTGGTGCCCGATCTCGCCACACCGTTTCCTTCCCAGGTGTTTTTGACGCTGTTCGGGCTACCCATGGCGGACCGCGACCGGCTGGTGCAGTGGAAGGATGCGATTCTGCAATTCACCGATCCGAGTAGCACCGAGGCGACCCCGGAGGTGATGGCTCACGCGCTGGAACTGTTCACCTATCTAACCGAGCACATCGCAGAGCGGCGCGCCGATTCGACCGGCGACGACATGCTCACCCAGCTGATACAAGACACCGACGAGGGTGGCATGTCCGACAACGAGATCCTCGGCCTTTGTTTCATGTTCGTGCTGGCCGGGCTCGACACCGTCACCTCTGCGGTGGGGTTTTCTCTGGCCAGGCTCGCGGCCGACACCAAGATGCGCCGCCGTATCGCGAACGACTTCGGGCTCATTCCCGCGTTCATCGAGGATATGTTGCGCGTCGACGGACCTGTTCCTTTCGCGCCACGTGTCACCACCGAGGAGGTCGAGGTGGCGGGCAGGGTCGTGCCGAAGGACACCACGGTCATGCTCAGTTATGGCAGCGCCGATCGTGATCCGCGGCGGTATCAGGAAGCCGATGAGGTTCATCTCGACAGCAAGGTTGTGCACTTCGCGTTCGGACGTGGACCGCACCGGTGTCTGGGTTCGCATCTGGCGCGTCTCGAACTCCGACTCATCCTCGAGGAATGGCACTCCCGCATACCCGAATACACTCTGGCTCAAGGCAAGCCGCCACAGATGCCGTGGCCGACTGGGACGATGTCGCTGCAATCGGTTCCGCTGAACATCAAGCCGTCATCGCGGGGTCAGTAAATCTGACGGTCGTGGCGCGAAGACTCATCCGACCTTCGGGATGATTTCCTCAGCCACCCACTGCATGTGGTCGAGGTAGGCATTCAACCCCTCCAGCTCGGGCGGGTTGACCCAGGTGTCCGTTACGCCGCGCTCGGCCAGCATGTTGCAGTTGTCGATGACCTGCTGGGCGCTCTGGCCAAAATGCGCATTGGGGTCGTCGACGACGGTGTGCTCCTGACCGATGGACAGTACCGCCAGGCTGTAGAACAGGGAGAACGGCCGGTCGTCGAACCCGGGCTGCGAGCGTAGGTAGTCCATCTTGGCGGGCAGCTCGTCGGGCTTGGTCAGCCATGGCGCCCAGCCGTTGCCGAACCGAGCCGCGCGGCGCAGCACCGCGTCGGCGTCCCCACCCATCCACACTGTCGGGTGGGGTTTGGAGATTGGTTTGGGCCCGAATGCGATGTCGTCGAACTTGACGAAGTCGCCGTCAAAGCTTGGCGAATCGCTGTGCCACAACTCGAACATCGCCTCAAGACACTCGTCCGCTATACGGCCACGCTGGGAGAAGGGGACGCCGATCGCGTCATACTCCTCCTTGAGCCAACCGACACCGACAGTGGTCTGGGCCCGACCGCCACTGAGCCAATCGAACGTTGCGATCTGTTTCGCGGCGATGATCGGGTTGTGCAACGGCAAGATCGTGACCATCGACCCAATGGTGATCGTCGAAGTTGCGCCCGCGACGAAGGCCTGGGCAGTGGTGGCGTCGAAGTAGTGGTCCCCGGACAACTCCACATGACCCGTCGGGGTGAGGAAGTGTTCGGGCAGGAACACCATCGAATAGCCCAGCTGCTCGGCGCGTTGGGCAGCTCGCGCGATATCAGCGCCGGTGAGCTGGTGTTCCCACGGCTGCGTGATCGCTGCGACATGCATGCAGTTGGGTAGGTACACGGCGAATCTCATCTGGCACCTTCCGATTTCATGCCCGTTGCGGAGCGTTGACTGAATGATCCGACGCCAGGCCGAGCTACTCGCTCATTATGACAGTCTACTGTCGCCCGTCAAGCACGGGGCTGCCGCGTCCGTAGATTCAAATCTGCTGACACAGCAGCTAGTCTGGTGCGATACTCGTATGCGGATACGACAGCGTACTGTCAAGATATGCGAGCAGGAGAACCATGCATACCGGCCCCGCGGTGCCCTTAACCGATCCGATCCGGGGCAGGAGCGAACCTGATCGCCTCTGGACTCTGACGAACGTTGGCGAAGCGACGCCCGATATCCTCTCCCCGCTGTGCTGGTCACTGTGGGGGACCGGTGTCGAATTCGCTTCCCGCGGCGGCCTCTACGACTTCGGCGTGCTGGGGTCATCGGCACTTCGGGTACCCGACGACCCGAATCAGTGGAGCACCGCCTGCTTCTTTGGCAGACAAGCGATGAACGTCGATCGCGCCCGCGAACTCGCCGGATTGCTGCCCGGAATGACCGGTGACGACTTCGAACGCGACTTGTTGGGCGCAGTGCGGCCCGATGCGGCTCCGACCCGTAGCGACCCCCGCCGGTTGCCGGCAGTCGTCGTCAAGGCGCCGTTGGTGCTGGCGCGCGAGCGGTCTGCTCCGGTCCGTTTGCACCAACGCCAGATGAACTGGTGGCGGGCAACCGTGCTAAATGGACGATGGCCCGATCCGCGGACTCTGCTGACTGATTCGTCGCACCGGTTCAGTGCGGCGATGCGGGTACATGTCCGTACCCGGCTGATCCTCAATGTGTGTCGCGCACAGGTCGAATCGATCGCCGTCAAGGCGGGTCGTGGTGATCTGGTGCCCGCATTGTTGGCCGGGTACGGCGGCGTGATCGAAACCGAATTGGCCGATGACGTGTGGTCGTTGGGGCACCGACGGATTACGGTGGACGAGTTTCTTTCTCGGCACGGGTTCCATGGCCCCAATGAGGGCAATGTGATCGGGCATTCATGGCGGGAGGACCCAGACGCGGTCCTGCGTGCTGCCGCCGCCCACAGCGGCAGGCCCGAGGCCGACCGCCCAGCGGTGCGCGCAGGACGTGCAGCATCGACGCGCCGGCACGCCGAGACCGATTTGCTCTCAACGCTTCCCCCGGCGAGACGCCTATTGGTGCGCCGGCTGCTGGCATTGACTGGGGCACAGGTGCGAGCCGTGGAACTGACCAAGGCCTCATTCCTGACCGCCGTTGATGGATGCCGCGCGGCCGCCGGCGGGTTCGGTGCTGAGCTGGTCGATGCCGGGACGCTGGATCGGATTGACGACGCCTGTTACCTGACTGTGGATGAACTGCTGGCTCCGCTTCCTGCGAACGTGCGCGATTTGGTGGAGTTTCGTCGAAGCCGGCGCGAGGAGTACCGGCGCCTTGAGGTGCCGTCGGTTTTCACCGGGATGCCCGAGGCTATCGAGATGTCGGGCGAACCGCCTCCAGCGGATGCCGTCGTTCACGGAACACCCGCAGGCCCAGGGGTCTTCGAAGGCACCGTAAGGGTGGTGGTCGATGCGGAATCTCACGACACCCTCGACGACGGCGAGGTACTGGTTTGCAAGTTCGTCGACCCTGGCTGGACCGCCTTGGTCTCGCTTGCGGGTGCCCTGGTAACCGACATGGGCAGTCCCGCCAGTCACGGGGCGATCGTCGCGCGCGAGCTCGGTATCACGTGCGTGGTCGGAACGGGGAACGGCACCAGGGCATTACGCAGCGGCGACGTCGTGCGGGTGGACGGGACCACCGGTGAGATCGTGGTGCTGGTCCGGTCTCGGGCCATGGTGGAGAAGTGAGCGTCGAGCCGGGCGCGCTCTCCTCGGGTCTGCCCGTGGCCAAGGAGCAAGTCGTGACCACTTGCCCGCCGGTGTCTTGCTGGACCGAAAATCTGCTGTTCACGCCCTACGACCCTGTGCACGACGTCGGCATGTGGCTGCATCTGGGCACCGTCGCCGACATGTGGGAGATGTGGGAGGACCGTGTCCTCATCGCGCTGCCCGCGGACCAGGGAGTCTTGTCCATGTGGGCGTATCACCGCACTGTGCCCGAGCGCCGGCCCGCAGGAGCCAGCCTGGCCTTCCGCTGTGAAGAGCCGTTCGTCAAGTGGCGCATCACTTTTGACGGATTCTGTCTGCGGTCTACCTATGACGCGATGCGCAGCGCTCCGTTGTCCGACGGGCCTAAGACCCACGTCCGGCTAGATCTGGAGGTGCACGGTGTGACCCCGGTGTGGGACGCCGAGGCCAGTCCGCTGACCGAGTCGGGCGCGGGAATGGCCGAACAGAGCTGGGCCAGAGAACACTACGAGCAGCTCACCCGTGTCGTCGGCGAGGTCACCGTAGGATCGGAGACGTTCCTGTTCGATGGTGGCGGCTGGCGCGATCATTCGCGTGGACCACGCGGTGCCGACACCCTCACCGACTGGGGCGGCCACGTCATCGCCGGGGGAGCCATGCCCAGCGGCCGCGCATTCGGTTTCTGCAGGTACTGGGCCCGAGATGGGCGTACCACGCTGCAGGGTGCTTACGCGGTAACCCACGGCTCACTGCGACACGTGGAACTGGAGGAGATCCCGCCACCGGCGATGTTGCAGCGCGACGGTGAGCAATTTAACTGCAAGCTCGACGGTCAACCGATCACGGGCACCATCTGCTCGTCGCTGTGGCTGTCGATGGCCGAGGGCCTGCCCTACGGGCTGGTGGATCCGGCGCGGGCCTACACCGTCAGCTGGGCCGAGCTGACGTGGGGCGGGGAGACCGGCTACGCCTACCTCGAGAGGTCGAGTCTCACCGCACCGCCGCGTCGTTGACTATGACAGTCGACTGTCATAATGTGGCAAAGGACCCTGGACGTCGAGAAAGGCGTGTGGCGTGGCTTCGAACCTGTTCATAGCTCTTACCAACCCGATCGAAGGCGAAGATGACGCCTTCAACAAGTGGTACGACGCCCAGCATGTGCCCGAGGTTCTCGATGTTCCCGGAGTCGTTGCGGCGCAACGCTACGACATCACCGAACTGAAGGTGCCCGACGATGAGGACCTGCCGGCTCAGTTACCGCCGCCGACGCACCGTTACATGGTGATCTACGAGTTGGACGACGACCCCGAGATCGTCATGGCGCAGTTCCTCAAGCGCGTGATGGCCGGCACGCTGTCATTGGGGGAGTGGCTCGATCTGACCACTGTTTCCCTCACCGGATGGGCGCCGCGCGGCGAACGTGTACTGGCGGAGCGCTAGTGGGCGAGTTGCTCGCGGGCATCCACGCCCAGCGTGCGTGTCGGCGTTTCGATCCGGACGGCAAGGTACCTGACTCCGATGTCGAGCAGATGCTGGCGGCCGCGGTACATGCGCCGAGCGCGGAGAACACCCAGCCTTGGGCGTTCATCGTGGTCCGCGACGAGAGCAACCGTGCGCTGCTAGCGGCTTGGTGGACGGAGACGTGGAACGCGGGCGGCGGCGACTACGTCAGGCATAGCGTTGAGGACAAGGTATTGGTCGCCGACCTTGAATTCGGTTTCAGCAAGGGCGGATTCGCCGCGGCGCCGGTCGTGGTGGTGGTGTGCGCCGATACCGATCGCGTGCCCGAGGTCTACGCACCGTCATCGATCTACCCGGCCGTGCAGAACATGCTGCTCACCGCTGCCGACCTCGGCTATGGCTCGTGTCTGACTACCGGCCTGACCACCTTCGGTGTCGATCGCGTCCGCGAACTGCTGCAACTGCCCCAGAACCTGATCCCAATGGCGGCGGTCTACGTAGGCCCGCCCGCACGCAAGCTCTCGCCACCGCGCCGCCGCCCGGCGACATCGGTGACCCACCGCGAGCAGTTTGGCAACTCATGGTGAACATAACGGAGAACTGCCAATGCCCTTAGCGATAACCGAGGAGCATCGCGCGCTCGCCGACGTGGCGGGCGCGATGGTGGCCGGGCGCGCCGGCACCGTGAGTGCACGCCGGATCCTGCTCGACCGTGACAAAGGCGGTCGGTGGTGGTCTACCGACGGACTCTGGAAAGAGATGGTCTCCACCGGGTGGCTTGGCCTGCACATCGACGAACGGTTCGACGGTCAGGGTTACGGACTGCCTGAATTGACGATCGTGCTCGAGCAGCTCGGTCGCGCCGCGCTGGGAGGACCGTTTCTGCCCACCGTCGCAGTGTCTGCGGTGATCGCCGAAGTAGGGACCGACGGGCAGCGAGAGCGGTGGTTACCGCGGCTGGTGTCTGGTGACGTGATCGCGGGCATTGGCACCAAAGGCGATGTTGTTGTTCACGATTCGAAGGCCTCGGCCGCCGGGGCGCCGGCACTGGCCGAGGCGGGCGCAGACTTGTTCCTGCTGCCCGCGGGCGACGACCTCGTTTTGGTGCAGGCCGGTGACGGCGTCAGTACACGATGCGTCGACTCGGTGGACCGGCTACTTGCACCGGTTGTCGTGGCCAGCCTGAGCTCCGTGCAGGTCGCCGACGTCTTCCCGGCCGCCGCCGGGGCAGCGGTGCGCATTCTTCGGCTGCTGGCCGCGGCCGAAGCCGTTGGCGGGCTGGGTGCGTGTACCGAGATGGCGACGGCCTACGCCGCCGGCCGCGAACAATTCGGCAGGCCTATTGGCTCTTTTCAGGCGGTCAAACACCACTGCGCGAACATGCTGGTGGATACCGAGCTGGCCGTCGCGGCGACCTGGGACGCCGCGCGCGCCGTTGGCGCGGAGGCTGAGCTGGCCGCGACGATGGCAGCCGGGCATGCGCTGACCGCCTATCAGCGGGTGGCGTTGCAGAACGTGCAGGTGCACGGCGGCATCGGCTACACCTGGGAGCACGACGCCCACCTCTACATCAGGCGGGCCACCGTGTTGCAGGCCTTCGTTGGTGACCAGGATGCTTTGCGGGACAAGGTTATCGCGCTGCAAGGCGGCGGAATGCGTCGGCGGCACTCGGTAGACCTACCCCAGGGCGCCGAGCAGTATCGCCAGGCCGCACTGGATTTCCGCTCTGAACTCGAGGCGTCCGACGCCGACGATCGCCAAAGGCTCTGGGCGCGCAGCGGTTACCTGCAACCGCATTGGCCCACCCCGTACGGGCGTGGCGCAGACAGCGTCGAGCAGTTGATCATCGAGGACGCCTTGGGCGGTCTGGACAGGCCGAGCCTCGGACTGGGTGAATGGGTGGTGCCGACGCTGCTCCAGCACGGCAGCAGCGAACAGATCGAGCGATTGATCTGGCCGAGCCTCGAAGGCGAGTTGCGGTGGTGCCAGCTGTTTAGCGAACCTGGCGCCGGCTCGGACGCGGCGGCGGTAGCCACCAAGGCCAGACGGGTCGACGACGGCTGGGTGGTCACCGGTCAGAAAGTGTGGACCAGTGACGCGGTGAACTGCCAGCGCGGGCTGGCCACCGTGCGCACCGATCCGAATGCGCCCAAGCACAAGGGTATTACAGCGATGATCATTGACCTCACCGATCCGGCGGTGCAGATTCGCCCGCTGACCGAGATCACCGGCGAAACGCTGTTCAATGAGGTGTTTTTCGACGACGTGTTCGTGCCCGATCGCAACGTGGTCGGCGGGGTGAATGCAGGCTGGCGCGTGGCGATGGCGGCATTCGGCAACGAGCGAGTGTCGATCGGCGGTGGCTCGGTCACCATGACCGCCGACACGTTGATCGATCTGCTGGCTCGCCACCGGCCCCACGACACCTGCGTCGCGCGTGACGTTGGTGCGCTGTTGATCGAGGCCTACACGCTGGCCACGCTGAACCTGCGGCAGGCTGCGAGGGCTGTCTTCGACGCCGGGCCCGGAATCGAAGGGAACATCGCCAAGCTGTTTGGAGCGGAGCATGCTCAGCGCGTGGCGGAGCTGGGGCTCCGCATTGCCCGTCAGGCCATTCTGCTCGGCGAGGAACCCGAGGTTGTGCACGATTACCTGTTCAGCCGGTGCTTGACCATCGCGGGCGGCACGTCGGAGATCGTCAGAAACCTGATCGCCGAGCGCATTCTCGGCCTGCCGCGCGATCCGGCGCCAAAGTAGATCGGAGAGCCGCATGACCTGTGCCGTCGTCGGGATCGGCCGTACCGAGTATTCCCGCAACTCCGGCCGCACGACCCGCGGCATGGCCGTGGCCGCCTGTCGCGATGCCATCGATGATGCCGGTCTGAGGCCGACCGACGTCGACGGCATCTGCACTTTTATGGCCAACGACTCTGAGCAGCCGATCTTTGTCGGGTGGGCGTTGGGTATCGACGAATTAGCTTGGGCCAATGCCATGTACGGTGGCGGCAACCTGGTGGCCGACCAAATCGCCACCGCCGCTGCGGTGATTGAGGCCGGCATGTGCAAGGCCGTGCTGGTCTACCGGTCACTCAACGGCCGCTCGGGTTACCGGTTCGGTCACGTCGAGGGGCCGATGCAGGTGCAGCATCACGACCAGTTCGACACGGCCTCCGGATTCATGGTGCCGCCGCAGTGGTTCGCGATGTGGGCCCGGCGTCACCAGCATGAATTCGGTTCAACGAGCGAGGATTTAGGTCACATCGCAATCACCCAACGCAACCACGCGGGACCCAACGAGCACGCGCTGCGTCGCGAACCCCTCACTATGG
Source organism: Mycobacterium sp. NTMscope_MAC_12 (assembly GCF_976985675.1). Taxonomy (NCBI): domain Bacteria; kingdom Bacillati; phylum Actinomycetota; class Actinomycetes; order Mycobacteriales; family Mycobacteriaceae; genus Mycobacterium; species Mycobacterium sp. NTMscope_MAC_12. The sequence continues at coordinate 2,681,358 of NZ_CDRJYY010000001.1, read as the reverse complement.
ATGACTATCTGGCCGCGCGCTGGATCAACGAGCCGTTCCGGGTACTGGATTGCACATCGGAGGTCGACGGCGCGGTAGCTGTGCTGATCGCCGGCGAAGACATCGCCCGCGACGCGAAGCAGCCCCCGATGTGGCTCGTCGGGTCGTCGAACTCTCAGGGAGGCTCCGGCTGGACCGAATGGGACGACCCCACCGAGATGTACTCGCGCACAGCGGGACCGAAGATCTGGGAGAAGACAGGCCTGAGTCCCTTCGACATGGACGTGGCGTGCATGTACGACTGCTTCACCTACACCGTGATGGCCACCATGGAGGGATTCGGCTTCTGCGAAAAAGGCGAAGTGGGCAAGTTCTTCTCGACCGGACGCGCCACCTACGGCGGTGACGTCGTCGTCAACCCGCACGGTGGGCTGTTGTCCGAAGGTTATATCCACGGCCTCAACCACCACTACGAGGCAGCGCTGCAACTGCGGCACGCGGCCGGCGTGCGGCAGGTCAAGGACGCCCAACTGGCATTAGTGACCGCGGGCGGCGGGCCTTTCGGCGGTGCGAACGTCTACAGCAAGGAGCACCCGTGACGAACACTGCACTAGCGGCGCCGGTTCCAGTACCTGACCCTGATACGGCGTCTTACTGGGAGGGTCTGAAGCTCGGCAAGTTGATGCTGTGCCGCTGCGACGACACCGGCAAGTGGATCCACCCACCGTTGGAACGCAGCCGCCACACCGGCGGCCCCGTACACTTCGAGGAAGTCAGCGGCGACGGCACGATCTTCAGCTACATTGTGGTCCGCCAGGCGCTCGTTCCCGGCCGCGTGCCCCCTTACGTCGTCGGGCTCGTCGAACTCGTGGAGCAGCCGGGCCTGCGGATCAATGCGGTCATCGATGCGGATCCAGCCGATGTCCGAATCGGGCAACCGGTGCAGATGCGCATCGTCGACCTCGGCGACAGCGGTTATCGCATACCTGAATTCGTCATCAAGTAGAGGTAGGCGACCACTATGACAATTGGTCAAAAGCCCGCCGGCACGGTTAACAACCGGGGTTTGCCAGAAGGTACGCACCGGGCGGAACACATGGCGATGCATGTCGTTCCGCTGCATCAGTGTAGTTCGGAGCTAGGGGCCGAGGTAGGCGGCAAGGCGATAGGCCTTGGGGCGCTGACCAAACAAGGTCTGTCGGTTCCCCCAGGGTTTGTAATAACCGTGAGCGCCTACCGCGAGGCCGTTGCCGCCGCTGGAGTGGCGCCACGCATCGCCGAACTACTGACGACAACGGGGACCGACCGGGACAGGTCGGCGGCAATCACCGCGCTATTCGATCAAGTCGCCCTCCCGGAGCACCTCGCTGTCCAGGTTGTGGAGGCTTACGCCCAGATCGGCGGCGGACCAGTGGCGGTACGGTCAAGCGCGGTCGCCGAGGACACGGCCGAGGCGTCGTTCGCCGGTCAGCAAGATACCTATCTGTGGATCGAGGGTGAGCCCGCGCTGCTTGATGCCGTTGTCCGTTGTTGGGCAAGTCTGTATACAACGCGGGCGATCGAGTATCGCCGGCGGTTCAACGTGGCTTCCGATGATGTCGCGATGGCGGTGGTTGTTCAGCAAATGGTGCCGGCCGTGGCGGCGGGGGTGACGATGACGTTGGAGCCGGTGACGGGAGACCGTGACCAGATCTATATCGCGTCAGCCCTCGGCCTGGGTGAAGGCGTGGTCAACGGCGATGTGGAAACCGACAGCGCCTGGGTCGATAAGGCCGCCTTATGCTTGCGCAGGCGGGAGATTGCGCGCCAGACTCGCGCCCATCGGTACGAGTCCGGGGCGGTCAGGATTGTCGATCTCGCCCCCGGCGAGGGCGACGCACCCAGCCTCGATGACGACACGCTGCTACGGGTTGCGCGCCTCGCCCTACAAATTGAGCAGAACGCCGGGTACGCCGTGGACGTCGAGTGGGCCGTGGATGCCTCCGGTGAGGTTCATCTGCTGCAGGCCAGACCGGAGACGGTCTGGAATAACCGATAGCCCCAGCCCGAAGGATGGCGCGAGCCGAACGTCCTGCACCACTACGCCGGTGAGCGCTCGGCCGGCCCACCGATGTTGTGCGCCAACCCTACTCGTGCCGCATCGACCTGGTTCGCGGCGTCCGACCGACGTCTCGGAAACGGTGCCGTTCCTCAGCTCAGCAACTTACCGGTGTCGAGGTCCGAATAGGCCTCGGCGAAGCGGCCAAGCACAGCACGCACGATCTCGACGGAATACATCTGATCGGGCGTAATGGCCCACATGCAAAACCCCCACGCCGGACTCTGCCGATAGGCGGTCCACATCTGCTCGCGATCCGGCACGGATGAGACGCCGGCATCGAGCAGTCGCCCGCGGTAGTTGTCGAGCAGTTCACGCTCGTGCTCGCGACGCGAAGCAGGCGGCAGCGCGCCGATCAATGCGTATCCGACGTCGTGGGACCACGAGCCCCGCCGCACCAACTGCCAGTCCAGTAGCCCCACTCGGCCGTCGGGGAGAACATATGTGTTGCGCGGGTGCGGGTCCCCGTGCAACAGCGTGATCGGATCGTGAGCCACGCGATCCTGCAGGGTCCAGAACGCTGCCTCCATACTGTCCATGTCGGCGCCGGTTGCGTTGAGAAGCTCCCGCTTATAGGGAATGTCGATGAACGCACGGATAATCGCGAATCCATTGGTGCGCAGGAATTCTGCGAACCCTCCGGTGACGGGATGCTGCAGCCACGCCAGGTCGCCGCGCCCATCGAGCCTCGGATTCGCCCAGAACGGGGCGTGCACACGGCTCAACGTCGCCAGCAGCTCGTCGACCTGCTCGACGGGCAGACCGGCCTCCGCGTCGGGCACCCGCGCTCCGCGCATCGTGATGTCTTCGCCGATCACCAAGAACTGTGACGGTCCGTCGAGATGTTCAGCGAAGTAGGTCGTCATGGTCTCGACGTCGAGATCGTCACGAAGATTGCGATAGAACTTCGTCTCGTCATCCAACATAACCGTCCCGCCGCCGCCCTCCGATAGCGACTCGTCGACCGCGGCGGGAAGATCGTGCACCGTGCCAAGTTGTGTCTTGACGAAAAGCTTTGAAGGTAAGCCGGTGTCGTCATCGGCGTAGTCCACGTCGAGGTGGATGTGTGAGGTGGTCCCTTGCCAGGTGGTCCGGACCCGCACGTCGGTGACCGTCACCGCGGGCCGGTGGCGACGCAGCAGCGAGGTCAGAACGGCTGGTGTCAGGTCCGCGGGCGAGCGCAGCGTGACGGGCAAGGCTTGGCTGGTCATCTCACGTCCTCATCGACGGTTTGACAGTTGACTGTCACATTAGCAGCATCTGGCCCAGGGACGTGATCAGTTTTTGACCGGCCGAAACAACGGCAACCACACCCGGCTTTCTTCCTCGCCCGACAACGCGGTCCAGTCTTCGAAAAAAACTTCGACGGCCATCCCGACGCTGATCTCGTCCGGGGCAACGTCGACCACGTTCGAAATCAGCCGTGTATCGGGCTCCTCCGCAAGCTCGACCATCGCCACGATGTATGGCGGATCGAAACCCGGAATCCAGCTCTGGCGGTTGACGGAATACGCCGCGACGGCTGCCCGTCCGGAGACGGGCTCCGGTGCAACGTCTGTGCTTCGGCAACGCCAGCAGGCCGGTCCCGGCGGGTGAAAGAAGTGGCCGCAGCCATGGCAGCGGGTGATCAACAACTCGCCGTTGCGCCCTCCGGCCCAGAACGCATGCGACTCGGCGGTTGGGCTGGGCGCCAATCGCAACTGGGGGCGCTCGTAGGCGCCGTCTGTTGAACCGATCTCGACTGTCATGATCCGACCAACGATCGACCAATGACCAGCCGCTGAATCTGGTTGGTGCCTTCGAAGATCTGGGTGATTTTGGCTTCGCGCATGTAGCGCTCGACACGGTAATCCCTGGTGTAGCCATAGCCGCCGAAAACCTGCACGGCGTCGGTGGTGACCTTCATTGCGGCGTCGGTGGCAATGAGCTTTGCCACCGAGGCGTTGCGCGAGTAGGGCAGTCCGGCGTCACGGCGGCGCGCCGCGTCCAGGTACGTGGCGCGCGCAGAGTCGACCGCGGCTGCCATGTCGGCCAGCAGGAACGCCAGGCCTTGATGATCGATGATCTTGCGGCCGAAAGTCGTCCGTTGTTGGGAGTAGGAAACCGCCTCGTCGAGTGCGGCCTGCGCCAGCCCGACGGCCACCGCGGCGATGCCCAGGCGCCCGGAATCCAGTGCGCTGAAGGCAATCTGGAGGCCCTCGCCCTCGGCGCCGATCCGCCGTTTGGCAGACACGAACGCATTGTCGTAGTGCGCTGTGGTGGTCGGGATGGCATGCAAGCCCATCTTCTCCTCGGGTTTGCCGAACGTAAGTCCGTCGGTGTCCTTTTCGACCAAGAAGCATGAAATGCCTTGTCCACCTTCACCCGTGCGGGCGAAGAGGCTGTAGAAGTCTGCTATGCCGCCATGGGTGATCCACGCCTTGGCGCCGTTGACGCGGTAACCGCCATCGACTGCGGCGGCCTTACAGGTCAGTGCGGCGGCGTCGGAACCGGCCTGCGGCTCGGACAAGCTGTAGGCACCGATCGTGTGACCACCCAGCATGATCGGCAGCCACCGCTGTCGTTGCTCGTCGGTGCCGTACGCGATCAACGGATGGCAGGCGAGCACGTGGACGCTGACAGCCACGGCGACTGCCGCCCACCGGGCGGCCAATTCCTCGAGAACCTGCAGGTATACCTCGTAGGGCTGTCCGCCACCGCCCCATTCCTGCGGGTGCGGCAGTGTCAGCAGCCCAGTCTCACCCAGAGTCGCGAAGACTCCCTCGGGATAGGCCTCGCTCTTCTCATGCTCGTCGACGATTGGATCAAGCACCTTGTCGGCGACCTCGGCGGCCAGTCGAACGAGTTCGCGTGCTTCTGGCGTCGGCAGCAGTCGTTCGATAGTCATGAATGGCTGTCCTGCCACTCGCAGCCCGTGAGCTCAGCCGAGATATCCCACAACCGTCGCGCGCTGTCCGCGTCGCGCGCCTTTTCTCTGAGTTTGGTGGGCTTCGGTGTGCCCCACTGGTGCATCAGGCCGCGCGGCGCAATGTAGGTGCCGTTGGGCAATGTCGTGGTGATCGCCTGAATGGTCGAGCGGGCCCCGTCAGCTGGGCTCTGTGCGATGCGCGGCGAGAGCACTCGGCCCGCCCACTGCAATACTCCCGAGCCGTTACGCGTGATTCCGGTGTCGGTCATGCCGGGATCGGAGGCATAGGCGGTCTTGCCGCGGGCGACCAATTCCAGCACAAACAGCAGGTTCGCCAGCTTGGATTCCCCGTATGCCGACCATGGGTTGTAACGGCGATGGTGATAGTTGAGGTCATCGAAGTGCATGCGAGCGGTGGTGTAGTTGGTGCTGGCCACCGCCACGACCCGGTCGCGGATCCGGTCGCCGAGAAGGCAGGTCAACGCGAAGTGGCCAAGATGATTAGTGCCCATGTGAGCCTCGAAGCCGTCCGCGGTTCGAGTCAACGGCAAGCCCAACACACCAGCGTTGTTCACCAACACGTCGACATAGTCGACGGTGTCGGCGAACTTACGCACGCTGGTGAGGTCGGCCAGGTCTAACTCGCGCACTTGGACGTCGCCGGGCATCGACGAAGCGGCCTCATACGCCTTCGTTGGGGTGCGGCAGGCGATCACCACTTCGTGGCCGGCGGCGGCCATCGCATGGGCGGTCGCCTTCCCGACGCCACTATTCCCGCCGGTGACAATGATCCGCACGCAGCCGGCCCTCCTTTGAGCCTTGGTGACATTTCACGTAAACAGTAAACTATTTATCGTTTTGATCAAATGGCTAGGAGAGACGCGATGGCTTTCCGCCCGACGAGTCCGGTTCACCCACTCGGATGAAGTGGCTGGAGCGAATCTGCGCTGTCCACGAGCGCAGTGAACGTGCAGCGGTCATCGGCGAAGCGGGCTGTGTCACTGGGCGTGAACTGATCGGCATGAGCGTCACAGCTGCGGACCTGCTCGTCGATCTCGACGTTCAGCCAGGTCAGCCCATCCCTGGGTTGCTCACCACCAACGCCGATGCGCTGGCATTGCTGTTCGGCGGTGCCGCCGCCAATCGACCACTCGCTCCGCTCGGACCTAGGCAGACCGCTGCGGAGTTGGCCGAAACGGTGCGCCGGAGCCGCTCGCCCATCCTTCTCGCCGACGCGGCGTTCGTCGAGACGGCCCGGCAGGTCGCCGACGCGGTTGGGATACGGGTGGTGTCAATATCTTCCCTGCCAGTGTCGAGGCGTCCGTTGCATCCGGAACCAGCTCCCACGGCAATCTACCTGCACACCGCGGGAACAACCGGAGTTCCCAAAATGGTCCCGCTCACCGAGCGAGTGCTCGGCGCCCGCGCCGAGCTGCTACGCCGCTTGATCGGAATCGGCCCCGACGATCGCTATGCCACCGGCTCACCGTTGCATCACATCGGGGGACTGGGCAACGTCCTGGTAGCGCTCACGGCCGGGGCAGCGGTTATCCCCACCAACAGGTTCTCCTTCGACTGGTGGCGCAACCTCAAGCAACTCCAGGCCACCCACTGCCTGCTCGTGCCGACGATGATCGAGATGTTGCTCAGCGAGCGGCTGCTCGACGCAGTTCCGCTTAAGACATTGATCTATGGTGCTTCGCCGATCACCGTCGAGACGTTGCGACGGGTCCTTGACGTGCTGCCAGACGTCGCCATGGTAAGTCTCTACGGCCAAACCGAGGGCAGCCCGATCACCAGCCTGAGCCCAGACGATCATCGATTGGCCGCGGTCAAAAATCCCGAGATCCTGTACAGCGTCGGTCGGCCGGTGAGCGGGCTCCGTCTGCGAATCGACGAGCCGGACCGAGCAGGAATTGGCGAAGTGTTCGCCGCCGCGGCGCACCTTTCCGCCCAGGCCGCCGATCGATGGTTGCACACCGGTGATCTGGGTGCGATGGATGCCGACGGTTATCTCCGTCTTTGCGGTCGTCGACACGACATGGTGGTTCGCGGTGGGGAAAACATCTATCCGCTCGAAGTCGAGAATGTGCTCAGCGCTCACCCCGCGGTTGCCGCGGTCGGCGTTGTGGGCGTGCCAGACCCGCGACTCGGAGAAACCTTGGCCGCGTTCATAGTTCCGACAGACTTGGCTCATCCCCCACGGCCCCAGGAGCTAGGGTCCTTCGCCCGGGTCAAGCTCGCCGGCTTCAAGATTCCGCAGTATTGGTATTCGGTCGCCGAGCTGCCGCTCAGTAGTGCCGGCAAGGTCGTTCGCGCCACACTTCGGGCGGCACATCTTGCGCGTCAGGACGATGCATCAACGTGAGTTATCTGTACACGCTGGACCAGGAGGCGGGGGCGTCGCATTCCCGAGGATTTGGCGAAGACGCAACTGTCGGAGCTCTACCCGTTGGCATTTCGCCGAAGGCAATCCCGAACAGCGCCAGCTAGTGGCTGGTCTGGCTCGACTTCTATCGTGAGATCCCTGGACCTTATCCGTTATATAGTTTAACGTCTTGATCTATGCCCATAGCCGTGCGAAACTGGTCGGCTCAACAGGTGGACCGAGGCGCACATCTCATGGGCCTGATTGTGGCGACGCTGGCCATTTGGTTCGAGCCGCCAGCCATGAAGAGTCGGAAATCGCTGGTCGCTTTGATCGTCGGCGCAGTTTCCGTCGGCGGGTTTCTGTTAACGCCACCGCCGCGGGTACATGCCGCTCCCGCACCCGAGGTCGAGTACGTCTACGACGTGGTGGTGCGGCGGCATTACGGATTTCCTGACAACGACGCGCTCAGCTACGGCCACGGAATTTGCGATAAGGTCGGCCGGGGGGAGGGCTACGGGCAAGTCATGGGTGACGTCAAGAGTGATGTCACCCCCAACGACGAGTTCGCGGCTAATTATCTGGTCTCGTACGCGGTCAACTTGCTTTGTCCTGAGCTGATATGGCAGCTGCGGAACTCGGCGGCTGGCTACCAACCGCCGGACGGCGCAGCCGCGGCCGGTACCTATTACTGAGTCCGTCTTCTCGTACTGAGTCAGAGGGTTGACTGTCCCGGCGCTCGACGTGACGTCGGGTGGTCGACACCTTGATTGTAAGGTCCTTCATGACTATTCGATCGCCGCCGTCCTCGGGTACTAATTCCGGTGACCGATCAACACCTTCCGCATCAAGCGCGACGCACCCGCATCCGAACCAGTGACGTCGCCGCAACGATCCGCTAGGTACGGAATTCGCTTCAAAGGTGTTTCCGCCATATCCCTCCCAAGGATCGGCGTAATTTCGCCGCGCGCACGCGAAACAATATCCTGTGTTAGCAGCCAGTTAAACTGCTGCGCACCATCGGCTTTCGGTTACTACAGGCCGGGACGCGATCGAGGTGACGACAATCAGAGTTGTCGGGTGAGGTCTCGGACAGAAGTAGTGCGATTTGAGCGCTTCAAAAGGTCAACGTACAGCGTCAAATTCGCTTTGCCGCACGAAGACTGGTGGCACACTCTAAAAATGCAAGAACGCCGGAAGCGAGGGCCAGGACGCCCGCTCGCCGTGAATGCCGATGAGACGCGGCTGCGGATCATGGAAGCTGCTTTTACAGTCTTCAGCGAACGCGGTTACGACGGCGCAACGTTCCAGGCCATCGCTGAACGCGCTGACTTGACCAGACCGGCCATCAATCACTACTTCTCGAGCAAGCGGGTGCTTTATCGCGAGGTGCTGAGGGCCGCCAACAAATCTATCCTCGAGGCCGTTATTAGTCGGGCAGAATGCGAGAACACGTTTGTGGCACGCCTGACCGCGTTAATCGACGCGGCGGGCAGAGCGAATTCCACGAATGCCGCCGGATCGGCATTCCTAATCACAGCCATACTTGAATCGCAACGTCATCCGGAATGGAAGAGCGTTGAGAACGATTCCGTACGGATCACTCGGGAATTTCTTATGCGCGGTGTCAATGACGCGATCGAGCGCCACGAGGTCGCCGCGGATATCGATGCGCCGGCCTTGGTCGAGACGCTGATGGTCGTGCTTTGTGGGGTGGGCCTATATGCGGGTTATGTCCGTAGCCACCAGGTGACGTCGACCGTCATCGACATGGTCCAGCAACTTCTGGAAGGCGGGCTCTGGCGAACCAGCTGAGAAGATTACTGTCGTGCAGCCACCCACGCTTCCGCGCCAAGCAATGCGTGAAAGACCAATGACCCTCACCGCACTCGCCGCTAATGCCTGCCACAGATCGCCGCGCTGACTTCGTGTGAGCCGGTGGTCATGTTCCCGTTGCCTGCGGTGCTCCTTCGATTGCACACACATCGATGGCAGCAAACACCGGCAGTACCGGCGTAGTTGCGCCAAGACCGCCATGCGTGATTATTGCGCATGGCTCCGTCAACGAGCATGTGCTCAGCGGGCGGGTGACTTCAATCGGGCGTTCTGATTCAAGCGCCTGAACCGCGCGAATGGTGTGTTCGTACATGTGCTGCAGCACCGAACCGGAGTATGTGGGTCTGCTGCCGCAGGGGGGCTGCAGGGACCACTCGGGGACCACACGTAGTGCGCGATGTCGAACGACCTGCGCATGCGTGAACGTCGCATGCGGCGCATTGACGGCGAAAACCGAATGTGACCTGGGCAAACGCACTACCGTAACTTCCTGGGGGTCGAGTGGTCGCAGGTTCAATCCTGTCGGCCCGACCAGAAAGAGGCTCCTGACCTGCGGTGATGGCGATATTCGCTGTGACGGTTGCGTAGGTGCAAATCGCTCTGGGACCACACGCGATGCAAGCGGCGCGCTCGACGGACCCGTGCAGCGGAGTTGCTGCCAGTTCGACCGTCATGCACGCCATGCGCGCCTGTGCACGTTATGCGGCTCGGCCGAGGGCGCGTCCTTGTCCCGAAATTGACCGCTGGTCAAGTGGGGTGGCGCGCTGTTCTATCCGCTCACCTTGCGCGGGTCGGGGAAGCCCATCTTGAGGTAGCCGGGTGCTCGTTTCTTTAGCGATGAGGCGATGACGGGAGTGAGTTCGTCGTGGTAGTCGTGCACGGTTGCGGTGGTCTTCGAGGGGTAGGGACGGGTGAACTACCCCAGGTTTAGTTCCTACTCGGTTGCGAGGGCCGGGGTCGGCTGGCTCGCAGGGTGTGAGGTGCCGGTGAGGGCGGCCTCGTACTCGGCGGGTGGAACGTAGCCGAGGGCTTCGTGCAGGCGTTCCTGGTTGTACCAGGCCACCCATTCGGCGGTCGAGAGTTCGACATCATCGATGCACCGCCAGGGCTTGCCGCGGTTGATGAGCTCGGTCTTGTAGGCGGCGTTGACCGCTTCAGCGAGGGCGTTGTCATAACTATCGCCACGCGACCCGACCGAGGGCGCGATCCCCAGTTCAGCCAGCCGGTCGGTATAGGCCAGCGATAGGTACTGGGATCCGCGGTCGGAATGATGAACCAACTCGGATAGATCGGTATTCGACTGCCACACAGCGTGATTGAATGCTTGAAGCGGGAGGTCTTCGGTGCGCATCGTGGCCGAGACCGCCCAGCCAACGATCTTCTTGGTGCACGCATCAGTGACGAACGCGGTGTAACAGAACCCCTGCCAGGTCCGCACGAACGTGATGTCGGCGACCCATAGCCGGTTCGGTGCAGCGGCCCGGAATTGGCGGTTGACCAGATCGGCCGGCCGGATCGCGGCCGGGTCGCTGATCGTGGTGAACACCGGCTTGCCCCGCTGGGCGCCGCGCAACCCGGCCTTGCGCATCAACCGGCGGGTTTGTTCACGGCCCAGCTGCCAACCACGCCGTGTCATCGCCGCGTGCATCTTCTTGACCCCATACACCGAGTAGTTCTGCCGGTGCACCGCCTCAAGGTCAGCGATCAGCTGCTCATCGCGGATCTCCCGGTCCGACGGTGGTCGGGTCCGCGCGGCCCGATAACCCCGCGAGGTGAGGAATCCGGGGATAGCTGCCCGCAGCACACGGCAGATGAGCTCGACCCCGAACTGATCGCGATGAGCATCGATGTAGGCGATCATTTCGTCGCGGGGCGGTCGAACTCCGCGGCAAAAAACGCAGACGCTGACTTCAAAATCTCGTTAGCCCTGCGCAGTTCAGCGTTCTCGCGCTTGAGCTTACGGATCTCGGCATGCTCAGAACTGGTCATGCCCGGCCGTTCACCAGCATCGACTTGGGCCTTGCGTCGCCACCGACGCACCGACTCCTCCGAAATATCGAGTTTGCTGGCGACAGACTTTATGGCCTCGAACTCCGACACTTCCGAGGCTTCCATCACAGTGTCCAACAACCGCAACGCACGCTGCCGAAACTCCGGCGAATACTGACGGGGCATAGCTTCCAATCCTCCTATAAGGATCGGAACTAAACCTGGGGTAGTTCAGGGTGACGCGACCGATGTATTGCACCAGGCGATTCTTGAAGGTGATTGGCGCGGCCAGGAACAGTGTGTCGAGAGCGCGGCAGTCGAAGCCTTCCCCGATGAACGAACTGGTGCCGACGATGAGGAGTGGATCCGAATCGGGCGTGTGGTTGGCAAGTTGGTCGGCGATCTGGCGGCGTTCGCGAGCCTTCATGCCGCCGCTGAGCACGGTGACAGTTTTTCCGGCGGTACGTAGTCGATCAGTGATGGCGTTGAGGTGCTCGACCCATGTGGTGAGCACCAGGATGTTGGCGCCGGTTTCGGCGGCGGTCAGGACGTCGGCCACGATTTGGTCGAGTCGTGCGTGATCGGCGCCGAGAGCTCGATAGATTTCGGCCATCTTCGAGCCCGTCGCGGCGTTCCGGGGTGGCGGTCAGGCCGAGCCAGTACCGCGCGGCCATGCGGCTCAGGACGCCGAAGAATGCGTTCGCTGCGACGTGGTGGCATTCGTCCACGATTACGAATCCGTAGTTGGCGGTGATTTCCTCGACGTTGTCGCGGCGGGCAAGCGTTGGCAGTAAGGCGATATCAAGAATGCCTGTGGTTTTCGATCGCCCACCGCCGATTTGACCGCACTTGAAACTGAGGTGGCTGCTGATCCGGTCGCGCCATTGGTCGGCCAGGGCTTTGCGATCGACGAGGACCAGAGTGGAGGTGGACCGCGATTCGATTGCCGCGCAGGCTATCACCGTCTTGCCGGTACCCGGTGGTGCGACAAGGACGCTGGTGTCTTGTTCGAGGAGTTGGCGCAGTGCGCTGGTCTGCGCGGTGCGCAACGGCGTACCGCAGGTGAAGTTATGGTTTTGTCCGGCGACGCGTTTATCGTCAATGCGTAGCGTGCTGTCGGCCGATTCGACGAGTTCAGTGAGCAGCGGATGGAGGCCGCGCGGCAGGACGAGATCACCTTCAGCGGTTTCGTCGTAGCTGTAGAGGAACCGCGGTGTGTCCCAAGTGCTGCGGCGAGCACGTTGGCGGGCATCGAATTCCGGATTGCGAATCGACGCGGCATGTTTAATAGCCGAGATCATTGCTGGGCCAAGATCGTTAGCAGTCAAAGTGAGTCGTGAAGTGAACTCGGCGCGCACGATTGCCGCCGGCCGCGGGATGATCCGCGACGACGTCGGCAGCTGCAAACGCCGGACGCGATGGCCGATCTGCGGCTCGGGAAGTTGACGCGCCAACGCGATCACTTCTTTGGTGGACAATCTGGCGATGCTTGACAGGTATGCCCACTGATCCTCGTAGGGCTCAAGGGTAGCGGGATCGAGGAAGACGGTGGTGCCGTGTTGACGGCGCTTACCGTTCATGGGTGCGGCAATCAGATTGCCCACCCCTCGCCCGGTGTGTACGTCCTGGGACGGGAACAAGCGGTCATAACTACTCAGATGCATGCTGCCACGCAGGCGAAATGCCTCACTGAGCAGACTTGTCGCGATGCTGCGGGCGACCGACGCCGAGATCGCATGAGCAAAGAAGATCCACACGTGAGCTCCGCGCCCGGATTGTGATACCTCCAGCGCAGCCGGAATACCATAGGACCGAGCCGCTTTCATGTACGCGAGCGCGTCGAGCATCGCGGCTTCCTTATCGAAATCGGCCGCGACCCACCAGCAGGTGTCGTCATCGCTGAGTGGATATAGGCCGATATGTGTTTCGCCTCGCAGGTGGGCATCAACGACCTCGGGGGTCAGTGGTAGGTAAGGCGCGTCGGCCCGGTTCATACCCTTGCGCCAATATCCTTTGATCGCCGGCATCCAACCTGAACGGCCATCTCGACGATTTTCCCAGCGCAGCGCGTAAACATCGGTGCGACAACGGAACAAATCGAAGAAGAACCGCACCTTATGAGCGGAGCTGGAGCCCATGGTCACCGGTGAGGCCGGCGCACCCGTCAGCGTCGCCTGGTCACTGGAGGCCGCGCGTGCCTGTTCCTCACTCAATTGAAGGAGATGACGCAAACGCGCGTTGTCGGCACGCAGCGTGTCTAACTCACCGGGGAAACTCTCGACACCGCTAACGGCCAACTCCTTTGTGCAGCATACTCTTCGGCGGAAGGGTCTACTGCCGCCAGCGCTCCCCGAGCGCTTTCGCCGCTGTGGATACCTTCATGACCAGACGACGCTCGCGGTTCGTGACGGGGACGAAATGGTAGTGCTCGTAGAAGGATTGCGCCTCGTCGTCTATAGCATCAACGACGATGAGCCGGCCGCCGCCGATTTCCGATGCGGCGACGGCTTTGCCCAGTGCGTCCAGAAGCAGTTGCTCGCCATATCCCTGACCCCGCAGCGACGTGTCGATCGCCAGGCGGGCAATCAAGTATCCGGGTACGCGGGAATAGCCACCGGCCATGGATCCCGAGACGCCGTCGTCGTTGCGTACTACTTCGGTGGGGCAGATGGCGAAATAGGCACTGACTTTCGGTTCGCCGAGCGGGGTCCACACGTAGACGTGCGCGACCCCGCTGCTGTCCGCGCGACGGGCATGGGCGATGAGCCAGGTATTCAGCGACTCCTTACCGCAGTCGAACCCTTCCAGCGTGTGGGCGTCAGCGAGTCGGGCGGACTCGAACACTGTTCAACGCCTTGTGAAGACCGCTGGTTTGCGTGCTGCTGCCGCCAGCCGCGGCGCATCGTCGGCAGCATCCAGCGAGGACATCAGTTTGTCGAACTGTTCGGGCTCCATTGCCGTTACCAGCTCTTGGCGCAGGATGTCTTCGGCCCGTTGCATCGCAGCTTTCCGCACGAACTCCGAGGTCTGCTCATGGACAAGGTTGGCGGCGCGCTGGATGCGGTCCAAGGTCGCTTGCTCCGCGCGAAGCTCGATGCGCTTCGTTTTGACTGCCACAGCGACATCCTTCCCCTCAAGCTATCTCTGCCTGCACTGTCGACTAGCTGATTGTACGGCGGATGTACGTACAGGGCTAGCCACGGCTGCGATCGGCACTGGGGACCACCCAAGGACCACACGCGATGCGCGATGCCGAACGGCCTGCACGTCCATTAACTTGAAGCTCGATGCGATGGCGGCGGAAACCGCCGGCGACCTCGGAAAACGCGCTACCCCACTTCCTGGGGGTCAAGTGGTTGCAGGTTCAAATCCTGTCAGCCCGACACAGGTCTACGAATGGGAGCGCGGCGGGCGCGTCGAACGCCTCGCCCGCGGCGGCCACTGGCCGCGATGAGAGCATGGGCCGGATGATCACCCACACCTGCATGGGCTGCGGCCTCAAAACCCGCTACTCCTACGGGCGCAACTGCGTGGGCTGCGGGCTAGAGACCCGCTGCTCGTACTACGGGGATTGGCCGGATCGGTATCAGCAGGCCGCGGTCGCGCTTGCGGCGCCCGCGAGGATCGTCAGCCTGGGCGAGAAGCATCCGACGGCCGCGTTGACGTTGGGGGTGCCCGGCTCGCTCATCGCCATGGCCGCGGTCGCCGCGTATCCGATGGTGTTCGTGCCGTTGCTGTTCCTGCTGGCCGTGGCTTTGGTGGCGTCCTTCCGCTACGAGGAAGGCCGAAACCCCTCCAAGTAGCAGCGGCCAAACTCAACCCCGTCAGTCCTCACGGTCCGGCTCGGTGAGTTCCGGCGCGTTCTCGCGGGTCGCCATGCCACCTTCGTGGCCGTGGTCCGCGGGGCCGGGGCGGCCGCCCTTAGGCTCGTCGTCATCTTTTTCCGAGTGCTTGCCCATCGCAATCTCCTTCGTCGACCGAAGGACTACCCGCAACGGCGCGATTTGAAGACCTACGGTGCCTTCCGGAGGTCGGCGAGCGAACGCTTGAGCCCGCCGTCCATCCGGATCTGCACGCCCGCCACCGCCACCATGATCGCCGCGGTTACCAGGTGCACCACCGCGTCGGTGACGTTGTTGGGAAACGTGAACACGAACGCGACCCGATGGGAAAAGAAGGCCCAAATGCCCGGCAGCGCACCGGCTATCGCGGCGAGCAGCAGATACAACACCGACCACGACTTGCGCATCGCGAAGACCAGGCCGGGAGCGAACAAGGCGAGGCCGGCGACGGCGTGCCACCCGTTGTAGTCCATTCCGAACAGCTGGACCGTCGGTGCGGTGGGCCCGATCGCGAAGCTGGGATTCATGATGAAGCCGATCACCGCCTGAATGACGTGGAAAACGCAAATGATCAGCAGCCCGACCTGGGCGAAACTCCACCTCACATGGCACCCCCTTGTGCGCGGCAAGATGCCCGAATACTACGTGCTGTAGTAGCGCCTGGCAATGGGGCGCTGGAATCGGCGAGCGTCAGTTCCGCCCGGGAATCTTCATCACCGTCCGCACGATGGGCAGCAGCGACTTCTGCCAGAGGGTCGACGGAATGCCAAGCGGCGGATCAAGATTGAACACGCGTGCGGTCGCGATCGTCTGAGATTCGGTGTACTTCAACAGGCCCTCGGGACCGTGGCGGCGCCCGACGCCGGACTGGCCCATCCCGCCCATCGGTGCGCCGAGGCTGCCCCACGCGAACGCATAACCCTCGTTGACGTTCACGGTCCCCGACCGCAGCCGGGAGGCGATTTGCTGGCCTTCCGCGGACGAGCCCGCCCACACGCTGGCGTTCAGCCCGTACTCGGTGGCGTTGGCCTTCTCGACGGCCTCATCCACGTCGGCCACCGGATAGATCGACACGACCGGCCCGAACGTCTCGTTGGCCGCGCATTCCATCTCCGGCGTGACGTCGGTCAGCACCGTGGGCTCGTAGAACAGCGGCCCGACGTCCGGTCGGGCCTTGCCGCCGGCAAGCACCTTGGCGCCCTTGGCTTTCGCGTCGTCCACATGGTCCGTCACGGTGTCCAGCTGACCCGCGGAGATCAGACTTCCCATGTCGATCGAGAAGTCATACGCGGAGCCCAGCTTCATGTTGCGCACCGCGGCGCCGAACTTGCCGATGAAATCGTCGGCGATGTCCTTCTCGACGTAGATCCGCTCGATGGAGATGCACAACTGGCCCGCGTTCGAGAAGCACGCGCGGGTGGCCGCCTTGGCGGCCTTGTCGAGGTTGGCGCCGCGCGTGACGATCATCGCGTTCTTGCCCCCGAGTTCGGCGGAGAAGCCGATCAGCCGGCGGCCCGCGTGCTCCGCGAGTTGCTTGCCGGTGGCGGTCGAGCCGGTGAACATCAGGTAGTCGCAGTTGTCGATGATCGCGGTGCCGACCACCGAGCCCGGCCCGGGCACGATCGCGTAGAGCGCCCGCGGCAGGCCGGCCTCATAGAGCAGTTCGGCGCACGCGAGCGCGCAATACGGGGTCTGGCTGTCGGGCTTGAGCACCACCGCGTTACCGGCCAGCAGCGCGGGCACCGAGTCCGACGCCGTCAGGGTCATCGGGTAGTTCCAGGGCGAAATCACCCCGACCACGCCCTTGGGTTGATAACCCACCGTGGTCTTGCCGATTCCCGGGAGCAGCGCCTGCACCGTGCGCGGCTTCAGCAGGTCCGCCGAGACCCGCGCGTAGTAATTCGCGTTCGCCACCAGGTCGACGATCTCCTCCTGCGCCGCCCATCGGGCCTTGCCCGCCTCGGCCTGCAGCAGATCCATCAGGAACTCGCGGTTCTCGACGACCAGGTCGCGATACCGGCTGATGACATCGATGCGCTCGCTGACCGGGCGGTTCGCCCAGTCGGCCTGCGCCGCGCGCGCGTCGCCGAACGCGGCTTCGACGTCTTCGGCCGTGCCGATGGGGATGGTGGTCAGCGGCTTGCCGGTGAAGACTTCGTCGATCGTCTTGGTCTGGCGTGCGGTGGCGTCCTTGATCGCGGCCAACTGGCGCAGGCGGTCGAAGACCTCGGCTGACGGTGCGGGCATGTCGTCACCTCTCAAAAGCGCAGGCGTCCAAAACACCAGACTATTGGCTCTGCGATGTCAGGCGTGTCCGGTGCCCGTGGGCTTGTTTTGAGCGGCTATCGCCGTGAGGAAGACGCTGGTGAGTCCGAAGGGTCTGAGAAGTCATGTAGCCTCAGGTATCGACCAACCCACGAGCCGATCAGGCAGGTGCTCTCACACATATGATACGGCCGTCCACCGGACCGGTGGGTACCGGACGCGTCGCCGTGCCGCCCCATACCCGCGGGCCGGTTTTCTAGATCGAGAAGTTCGCCGCTTATCTGACCTCGCGTCGATCCTCGCCACTCGCGCGTAAACCATCCACAAGATCGGACGTGACCCCCTTTGCCGCGGTTCGTAAACCCGCCCTGTCCGCATGCCTCCGTTCAGCCCGAATCTCACTGATTCCATGGCGATTACCGAAGTACCTGAATACGCCCACCTGAGCGATGAAGACCTCGAGAACTTCGCGGCCGCGCTGGACACCATCCGTTGCGACGTCGAAAGGTCGCGCGGCGCCAAGGACCGTGACTACATCCGGCGCGCCATCGCCTTTCAGCGATGCCTGGAGGTCGCGGCCAGACTGACCCTCATCGGCAGCAAAAAGAAGACCGGATGGGCTGTCGGAACCGCAGCGCTCGCGGCGGCCAAGTGCATCGAGAACATGGAACTCAGCCACAACATCAGCCACGGTCAGTGGGATTGGATGAACGATCCGGAAATCCATTCCAGTACCTGGGAATGGGACATGGTCGGTCCCTCGAAGCACTGGCAGTCCTCTCACAACCACCTGCACCACGTGTACACCAACGTCGTGGGCATGGACGACGACCTCGGATTCGGAGTCCTGCGGGTCACGCGTGATCAGGAGTGGGAGCCGAGCGCCCTGGCGCAGCCGTTGCGCGCGGTGTTGCTGGCGCTGGCATTCGAATGGGGCGTCGCGCTGCATGGCCTGTACGCGGTGCGGGATCGCGAGACAACAGAGGCCGGTAGATCTGCCCACAAACGGGCGATGATCCGCAAGATGGCTCGCCAGGCCGCTAAGGATTATGTCTTCTTTCCCGCGCTGGGCCGACGGCGATGGCGCCGCACACTCGGCGCGAACGTGGTGGCCAACGGGTTACGCAACGTGTGGGCGTACGCGGTCATCGTCTGCGGTCACTTCGCGGACGGCGCGGAAAAGTTCACCCCATCGGTTGTGGAGAACGAGACGAAACCCGAATGGTATCTCCGGCAGATGCTCGGGACCGCCAACTTCCGAGCCGGTCCGGCGTTGGCGTTCATGAGCGGAAACCTCTGCTATCAAATCGAACACCATCTGTTTCCCGATCTGCCGAGCAATCGTTACCCCGAGATCGCCCAACGGGTACGCGCGCTGTGCGTCACATACGACTTGCCCTACACCACCGGTCCGCTGCTCCGGCAGTACCTGCTCACCGTCCGCACAATCTGCAAACTGGCGCTGCCCGACCGATTTTTGTCCGCGACCGCAGACGACGCGCCAGAGACAGCATCCGAGCATAGATTTCGTGACGCCGCGGGCCGGCCGCAAGTAGCAATCGCGGACGATGACGTGAGGCGACGCGGGTTGGCGACGGCGATGCTCACCCGCAGTAGACGAGGCCAGCCGAGGGGCCGGACCGCCTAGCGCGCCGAGCAGACCGCAATACCAGGCGGCTTTTGGATTGGCGCGCCGCGTATCTCGACGGACGCACGAACCCCGGGGCCGAGAAACAGCATCGCCCGGCCCCTGGGCCGTGTGAATAGCGGTCAGCCCCAGGGGTTTTCGTGCTCCACCGCTAGACGGCGGTCACTCCCACCGCCTGGGGGCCTTTAGGCCCCTGGCTGATCTCGAACTGGACGCGCTGATTCTCCTCGAGGGTGCGGAAGCCGCTTTCCTGGATCTCAGAATGGTGGACAAATACATCCTTTTCACCGCCGTCAGGGGCGATAAATCCGAAGCCCTTCTCGCTGTTGAACCATTTCACAGTTCCCTGTGTCATACGAACTTCGCTTTCTTTCGGAGCGGATGTATTTAGCTACATCCGGGTCAACCGTAACACAATCCAGCGACAAAATAGCGGGCGTTAATTGCCGGGCATACGGGGGCCCTGTGGCATGCAATCACGCATGGCCGGGGCGGTATCGAGGAAGATCGTCGCCTCAGCGCTTCTTGGTGACCAGCAGGGGTTCCGCCTGCGAGATCTCGGCGGCCTTGCCGCGCTTCGCGGCGCGTTTCTCTTTCAGGGATTTACCCGATTTCTTGCCCATGGTTTGCCGGGGAGATTTATCAGACATCGCGGCCCTTTGATTTGGGGGCCTGGCAGGTCCCGGTTTAACCGAGCGTACACCCCTCCTGCGCGCCCGGGCCTCCGCCACCAAAGCGGCCGCCAACTAATCCGACCTAAATTTCCACATCAAAATAAGTCGCGCCGCCCGCAACATGCATAACCGGCGAAAATGCACCGCGAAATCAGGATAAATCAGGTTTCAGTCGAATCAGGCGCTGATGCGTGCTGTGGCCGACATGGTCTACTCGCGGGCGCCGACTTTTTCCCCGCTGATCATCAGGCTCGCGACGGTCAAGCTGTTGTTCGGGCCGGCCGCGGTCATCATGACGGCGTGCGCATGGTGTTCGTCAGTGTGCGGTGAAACCACCAGGAGGGTGATTCTCTGGCGATTGAGCCCGAGCACCTCGACGGTGTGGACCGGCTGGCGGTGGTACCCGTCGAGCCGTACCGTCTGCGGACCGAACGCCAATTTTGCTGGTGCCGTTGCCCATTCGGCGAGGTTGTAGATGACACGGCCCACCGGACCAAGCCGAACCGATAGCACTGCGAGTAGATCTGGCAGCTCCGCCGTCAGGTCGTCACTGTGCGGCCACCACGCTCCATCGACATACCCGCTGCGGGGCGACTTCGGTTTCAGGCGCAGGCGCGGTGTGTGTAGCGGCGGGGCGTGCCGGCCCCCGGCATTGGTGTGGTCGTCATGCGGCGCCATAGTGACGCTCCCGTCTTGGCCGCCAAGCGGGCCAATCATTCGAATCGACGATGACATGGCTTTGAATCGTCACGTTCGAGGTATCGCCGATGGTCTTACCCTACTCCGGTCGTGTCCGAACGCGAGCGCGAATCGTCATTGCCACCGGCTCGCGAGGCGCTCTCACCGTCGCCGTGGCGCAAACATGCCGTGGCACAGCGGATTTCAGCGTGAATACGATGCCCGGAGTTCCGGTTTGCGGCTGACCTCAGCGGATCGAAACCAGTTGGTCGATCGAGTCGCGGGGCAATTCGCCGTCCACCAGGGCGCTCACCACCAGCCGATCCAGCGTGATCGCGCCTTTGTGGTTATCCAGGAAGGCCGTGTCGGCCGCGTCGCGACCGGTGGCTATGCGCACCAGTGCCTGTCGTGGCGCCAGCAGCGTCGCGTCGACCACCCGCCATTGCCCCTCGACGAAAGCTTCGGCGACCGCGTGGAAGTCCATCGGATTCACGCCCGGCGCGTAGACGGATACCAAGCGGGCCGGCACGCTCACCGCTCGCAGGAGTGCCACGACCAGATGCGCGTAGTCACGGCACACACCTTCGCCGGCGAGCAGGGTGTCCACCGCCCCGTCAATCGGATCGCTCGAGCCGGGTACATAGTTGAGTCTGGTGCCCACCCAGGAACTGACGTGCTCCAGCAGGGCCGTCGAATCGCGGTCGTTGCCGAATTCTGTAGCGGCGAAACCATAAAACTTGTCGGCCTCGGCGTAACGACTCGGCCGCAGGTACATCGACTGGTCGTATTCGGTCACCGGAGCCGGATCGGTGTGCCCCACGATCGTCGCTGCGTAGTCCACGCGCAGCGTGCCGACCTGCGCGTCGAATTTATGGATGCGGTTGCCGTGCAATCCGCTGACCTCCAAGGGCCAGATTCGCTCTCCGTTCAAGACGAAGCGCAGCGACTCGAAGACCTCAGCATGCGGGTGCGGCGCTACGGCAATCTGGAACTCCAGCGTCGTGGCCGCGGTGATTTCGACTTCAATCTCGGCGCCCACTTCTCGTCTCATAGCGAGATAGTGCGCCCGACCCGACCAGATCGCCAGCCGGGCGCCGGCGCGGATGACGCAGCGGCGGTCGGCAGCGAGGCGATCGTCGGCGGTTGAGTGTTTCTACAAACGGGTAGTGGCATAAACGGTGCGCAACCAAGATCAGTTCGATGCGATAGCCCGAGAAATGGTCCAAGGGGTCTCGGGCGTTTGTTGCGTGCTTCTTGATCGCGACCTGCGGATCCGGGCGGCGAGTCGAGGCTACGAGCGCGTGGCGCTGCGGGAACACGGCGAGTTGTCCGGGCAATACCTGTTTGACGCATTCCCCGACAACCCCAAGGATCCGCAGGCGAATGGGACGTCGAACCTTGCGTCGTCCCTGGAAATCGCGATGCGCAGCGGTCACACCCACAAGATGCGGCTGCAACGCTACGACATTCCGGACCCCGCCGCGCCCGACGAATTCCTGCCCAAGGTGTGGAGCCCCACCAACTCGCCGCTGCTCGACCACGGCGAGCTGGTGGGGGTGGTGCACTCCGTGAAGGAAGTCTCCCAAAGCCGGCAGCTCCTTGCCGAGGTGGCACGCGAGGTCGAGCACGGTGACTCCTGGGATCCGGCCGAGCTGCTGCACACATTCGAGGCGGTCAGCGCCGTCGAAGCCCGCCTTCACCTCCAACGCCAGCAGTCGCTGGCTCTCGAGAACAAGCAACTGCTGCGCGCGATCGAGACCCGGGACGTGATCGGGCAGGCCAAGGGCGTGCTGATGGAACGATTCAATATCGACGCCGAACGCGCGTTCGACCTGTTGACCCGGCTGTCGCAGGAGACGAACACCCGGGTCGAGCCGATCGCTCGCAAGCTGGTCCAGACGAAACGCCCGCCGCGTTCGGGCTGAGCCGTCGGCGCGGCCCGACGCACTCGTGGCTCAGACGATGTGCAGGCCCTGGGCCAGCTGTGACACCCCGACCACCGTGAAGAGGATGACCAGGATCTGGCGGTGATAGGTGCGCACCCAGTCGTGCAGCACCCGCAGCAGGGATTGGGTCTTTGCCGGCGTCGCCACATAGCCCACGAGGATCACCTCGACGACGGCGTACATCAGGGCGATGAACGCGACGGAGGCGCCGATCTGCGCGGTGAGCGACGCGCCCGACGCCGCGATGATCGCGACAATGAAGAGGACGCCGTCGACCGGCACCGAGATCAGGCCGATCACCCACGCGACCCACGACGACCCGCTCTCCCATGCGTCGTGGATGCGGCCGAGCAGGCGCCGAAAGGGAGAGCCGTCGTCGCTCGAGACGTCTTGTACGCGGGTCAGCAGCCGCGGCATGGCGATGGGGGCCCCCGAGGCCGACGACGGTGCCGACGATCGGTCGTCCGGGGAGAGTTGCGCCGTCCGCTCGCGCGTCACGAAGCGCACCGTCATCGCCGCCGCAATCGACAGCCCGATCACGCCGAGGCCGATTTGAACTTTCCCGAGGGTCGCCCCCGTGGAAGGAGAAGACGAACCATGCGCAACGTGGCCGAACAAGGGGGTGAAGTTCAGCAGCATCAGGGGGAGCACGAGCTCGGGCACGCATACCGTCAACCCGCCGACCCAGTAGGCGAGCAGGCTCGGTCCCGGCCGTGGCCGCGAGATCATCAGGAGGGCGAGCCCGAGACGAACCGGGTTGAGCGCAGCCAGGATTCCCAAGCCCAGCACTGACCCCCACATGGCCGCAGCTCTACCCGCGCCCGTCGACGCTTAAACGCCGACGGGACGATCCCGGCCCGGCTCCCCGAGGCCGCCGTCCGCCCAAGCTATGAACCGGCTGTGCGTGCTCAATGTTGATCTTGGTCAACGGATTCGGCGAAGCCGGCGGGCGGCCGTGAGATCAATCACAAGCAGCCCGCGCGCGGGTTGTCCGGTCCCGCCGGCCGTCAGGGCTCGGCGAATCGGGACCCGGATGTAGCCAGCGGCGGGTGCGCTTCGCCAACCACGAAACGCAGAGCACCTCTCGTTGAACCAACGCCGCGGCAAACCGGCTCACGACAGCTACGGCGAAGCAAGGTCGCGCCATGTCGATCGTCATGCCGTCGGTATCGGCTTAGCAAGCGTCCGTACGTTTTTGCACGGTGGGGGCGAGCGGTCCGGTCGGCCGGGCATCGATGTCATGCTCCGAACGCTTGCGCCGTGAATATGCTGCTGAGCGCGTGATTGGGAACGCACTTGCGGCAGCATAATCGGATATTTCACGGCGTGCGCCGTCGCGTCGAGCGGACCGACGGGCCGGAAGGCAAATATTTTGCGATTGCGTAAGCGATGTCCGGGTCTGCACGCCGGCAAATCCAGTACTTTCGATAGGGGTGTGTGAAAGGAGGTCCTATGACACACATGTCGCGGCGATGTCGTCGGCAACGGCGCTCACCGTTGTTTTGCTGGACAGCGAGACACGAGTGCAACAATGGCCGCTGTTAATGTCTTACGTAAGAACGCAATTCAAATGTTTCGAACCGCGCGGTCGGGGTACACCGCGAGCGTGAATGGCGACATTGACGGTCGTAGGGCCACCCCGGGTAGGGGGTCTGCCATGGCCGTCATGGCTCAGTTGCCACCGCGTCCAAACTCACGGGCGCCGCGTTCGACCGCATCCGCCGGTCGAGATACTGAACGAGCCTGACGGCTTAATCCTTAAGTGCTGCACGGACGTTCGTGTGGCCTGGCGCGCTTTGGAGTTTTCGTTTCGGTGTTAGGGGGTCCATCCAATGCAGCTCAATCCGTTCGATGACGACGGCGGCAGTTTTTTCGTCCTAGTCAATAACGAAGAACAGCACAGCCTTTGGCCAACTTTCACTACCGTTCCCGCCGGTTGGAGAGTAGTTTTTGGGGAAGCCGACCGCGCCGCATGCCTGCACTACATCGATGAACACTGGCCCGATATCCGGGCGAAAAGCCTCCGCGACACGCCGACCCGCGCCGGTTTGTGATGTTTAGACCGATGTCATATGAAGGACTTCGGTAGAGCTTGGGGGGGTTCAGTGGCGCGTGGTGGTGACCGGGCACTCCCGGTGACGCGAGGCCAGCTCGATATCTGGCTGGCACAGCAGACCGGCCACTTCGATGCGGCGTGGCAGCTGGGCGTGCTGGTCCGTATCGACGGGGCGATCGACCCCGGTCTGTTGCATCAGGCCATGCGGCACGTGGTCAACGAGGCCGAAAGCCTGCGGGCCTCCTTCTTCGAGGCCGATGGCCAGGTCTTCCAGAAGGCCGTCGACTACGACGATGTCGATCTGGTCTTCTACGACCTGACCGAATCGCAGGATCCGGAGCGGGAAGTCCGAGAGACCGCATCATCGATCCAGCGGACGCCGATGCCGCTGACCGGCCCGAAGATCAAATTCGCTTTATTCCGTACGGGTCCCGACCAGTACTACTGGTTCTCGGTGTGCCATCACATCGCCATCGACGGCATGGGCATCGCGCTGATCGGCCGACGGATCGCCGCCGTCTACTCCGCGCTGGCCGCCGGCAAACCGGCTCCACCCGCCTTCTTCGGCTCGTTGCACGACCTCGTGAGCGGCGAGCTGGACTACGAGGCGTCCGCCAAATTCCGTGAAGATCAGGACTATTGGGCCGCACACCGCCCCGCGGGCAACGGGGCCGTTTATCCGGCGCCCCCGGTCGATGACGGGCGTGACCCGTATTCACCCTCTCCGCCAGTGCAATTGGATCAGTCCGTGGTCGGCAGGGTCAAAGAGTTGTCCAAAACGCTGGGCATCCGTCGATCGTCGGTACTCACCGCGGCCTGCGCGCTTCTGGTGCGCGGCTGGTGCGCCGACGGTTCCGACGAAGTCGTGCTCGACTTTCCGGTCAGCCGGCGAGTGGACCCGGAATCGAAGACGCATCCCGGCATGCTCGCCGGCGTGGTGCCCCTGGTGCTCAAGGCGTCGCCGGCCACCACGTTCGCCGACTTTTGCCGGCACGTTGACCAGCGGTCTCGAGAGGCGTTGCGGCATCAGCAATTCCCGACACGCACTCTGGACGGCGAAGGCGACTTCAACGGCCCGAGGCAGGCCCCCAACCGGGTGGTCGTCAACTTCGTCCCGGCCCGCCTCACTCTCAGCCTCAACGGCGTCCCGGCGACCGCGACCTACACCAGCTTCGGGCCGGTAGGTCACTTCGGCCTGTTCTTCCTCGGATTCGGCGACCAGCAGTTCCTGAGCACGGTCGGTATCGGGCAACCGTTCTCGAATTTCGACGTCGCGGATCTGACCGAGCGGCTGCAGCGTGTGCTGGCGACCATGGTCGCCGATCCGGACCGGCGCCTGTCGGCGTTGGATGTGCTCCGGGCCGCGGAGCGCGCCCGCCTGGAAGAGCTTGGTAACAGCGGGGTTTTGAGCCGGCCACCAACCGCGCCGGGATCGGTGCCGGAGCTGTTCGCCGTCCAGGTAACCCGGGCGCCCGAGGCCGTGGCGGTGGTGTGCGAGGGCCGGCCGGTGACCTACCGGGAACTCGACGAGGCGTCCAACCGGCTGGCGCATTTGTTGACCGGCCTGGGCGCGGGCCCGGGGCAGACTGTGGCGCTGATGTTTTCGCGCTCTCCCGAGGCCGTCGCGTCGATCCTGGCGGTGCTCAAAACCGGGGCGGCCTATCTGCCGATCGATCCTTCGTCGCCCGAGTCGCGGATCGGGTTCATGCTCGGCGACGCCAAACCGGTTGCCGCGCTGAGCACCGTCGATCTGGCCGACCGCCTCGACGGTCACGACGTGACGGTCATCGACGTCAACGATTCCCGCATCGACGCCCAGCCCGTCGAGGCGTTGCCGGCACCCGGGCCGGACCATGTCGCCTACCTGATCTACACCTCGGGCACCACCGGGGTCCCCAAAGGCGTTGCGGTGACTCATCGCAACGTGACACAGCTGCTGGGTTCCCTGGACGCCGGCCTGCCGCCGTCGGGGGTGTGGTCGCAGTGCCACTCGTACGCGTTCGACGTCTCGGTGTGGGAGATCTTCGGCGCGCTGCTGCGCGGCGGGCGGCTGGTCGTGGTCCCCGAAGACGTCGCGCGTTCGCCCGAAGAGTTGCACGACGTGCTGGCCGACGAAGACGTCAGCGTGTTGACCCAGACCCCGTCGGCCGTGGCGATGCTCTCGCCGGAGGGGCTTTCGGGGGCGTCGCTGGTGGTGGTGGGGGAGGCCTGCCCGCCCGAGGTGGTGGACCGCTGGGCGCCGGGGCGGGTGATGGTCAACGCCTACGGCCCGACCGAGACGACGATGTGCGTGGCGATCAGCGCCCCCCTGACGAAGGGATCCGGGACCCCGCCGATCGGTTCCCCGGTGCCCGGGGCGGCGTTGTTCGTCCTCGACGGCTGGCTGCGCCCGGTGCCGCCCGGCGTCGTCGGTGAGTTGTATGTCGCGGGCGACGGGGTGACCGGAGGATATGTCGGCCGGACCGGGCTGACGGCGTCACGGTTCGTGGCGTGCCCCTTCGGTGAGGCGGGTGCGCGCATGTACCGCACCGGCGACCTGGCGTGCTGGGGCGTCTCGGGATCCGGTGCAGGCCAACTGCAGTACTTCGGCCGCGCCGACGAACAGGTCAAGATCCGCGGATATCGCATCGAGCTCGGCGAAATCCAGGCCGCTCTCGCCGCGCTCGACGGCGTCGACCAGGCCGTGGTGATCGCCCGCGAGGACCGCCCGGGCGACAAACGCCTGGTCGGTTACGTCACCGGGATCGCCGACCCGGCCGAGGCGCGCACCGCGCTGGCCGAACGGCTCCCCGGCTACATGGTGCCCGCGGCCGTGGTCGTGCTCGACGCGCTCCCGCTGACGCCCAACGGCAAACTCGACACCCGCGCGCTGCCGATGCCCGCATACACGACGGGCGAGTACCGCGCCCCGGCCACCGCGGTCGAGGAGATCCTGGCCGGCATCTACGCCGAGGTGCTCGGGGTGCAGCGCGTCGGCGTCGACGAGTCCTTCTTCGAGCTGGGCGGCGACAGCATCTTGTCGCTGCAGGTGGTGGCGCGGGCGCGCGCGGCGGGCCTGACGTGCCGACCCCGAGACGTGTTCGTCGAACAGACCGTGGCCCGGCTGGCCCGGGTGGCCGGGGTGAGCGACGGGGCGGCGGAGGTGATCGACGAGGGCGTCGGGCCGGTGCTGGCCACCCCGATCATGCGGTGGCTGCAGGGCGCGGAGAAGGCCGGCCCGGTCGACGAGTTCAACCAGACCGTGATGGTGCAGGCCCCCGCGGGGGTGACCGCGGCCGACGTCTCAATCGTGTTGCAGGCCTTGGTGGATCGGCACGCCATGCTGCGGCTGCGCGTCGATCGCGACGACGCCGGCGGCTGGGCGTTCCACATCCCGGAACCGGGGGCCGTGCGGGCCGAGGACTGCCTGCGGTCGGTCGACGCGGTGTCCGATGAGGCGTTGCTGCAGGCCCGTTCGCGGTTGAACCCGTCCACCGGCGCGATGCTCAGCGCGTTGTGGGTCGAGGCCACCGGCCAGTTGACGGTGATCATCCACCACCTGGCCGTCGACGCGGTGTCGTGGTGGATCCTGTTGGAAGACCTCAACATTGCGTGGGCGCTGCACCGCGCCGGCCAGCCGGTGGAGCTGCCGCCGGCCGGGACGTCGTTCGCCCGCTGGGCCACACTGCTGAACGAGCACGCGCGCCACCCCGACGTGGTCAGCCAGCTCAACGCCTGGAAGAAGGTGACGGAGACGCCCGCCGCGCTGCCCGCGGCCCGCCCCGACGTGGACACGTACGCCAGCGCCGGGCGTTTGTCGGTCGAGTTGGACGCCGAGACGACCGGGATGCTGCTCGGCGAGGTGCCGACCGCTTTCCACGCCGGGATCCAGGACATCCTGTTGATCGCCTTCGGGCTGGCGTGGGCGGAATTCCTGGGTGACACCGGCGCCCCGATCGGCATCGATGTCGAGGCTCACGGGCGCCACGAGGAACTCGGCGCCGACACCGATCTGTCCCGCACCGTCGGGTGGTTCACCACCAAGTATCCGGTGTCTCTGGAAGTGGCGGGGCCGGTGGCCGGGTTGCGCTGGGCGCAGGTGGTTTCCGGCGACACGGCGCTGGGCCCGGTCATCAAACACGCCAAGGAGCAGCTGCGCGCGCTGCCGGAGCCGCTGACCTTTGGGCTGCTGCGGTACCTCAACACCGACGTCGACCTCGCGGGGCCCGACCCGTCGATCGCGTTCAACTACCTGGGACGTCAAGGCGCAGCGCCGGATTCGGTGGGCGAGGGCTGGCGCATCAGCCAGGACGGCCTGTCGTTGATCGGCGCCGCCGCCGCGGTGCCCATGCCGCTGATGCACACCGTCGAACTCAACGCCGGCACCATCGACACCGGGGCCGGCCCGCACCTGCACGCCGAATGGACTTGGGCGCCATCGGTTCTCGACGCCACGCAGATCACCCGGTTGAGCCGGCTGTGGTTCGAGGCGCTGTCCGGAGTCTGCGCGCACGTCCGCTCCGGTGGCGGCGGGCTGACCCCGTCGGACATCGCCCCGGCCCGGCTGAGCCAGCAGCAGATCGACGAGCTGGAGCGGCAGCACCACATCTCCGACATCTTGCCGTTGACCCCGCTGCAACAGGGGCTGCTGTTCCACTCCAGCACCGCGCGGGGCGGCGACGACATGTATGCCGTCCAACTGGATTTCACCCTCACCGGACCGCTCGACCCCGATCGCCTGCGCGACGCGGTGCACGCCGTCGTCAACCGCCACCCCCACCTGGCGGCCCTGTTCTGCGAACAGTTCGACGAGCCGGTGCAGGTCATCCCGGCCGATCCCGTGATCGAGTGGCGGTACCTCGAACTCGACGGCACCGGCGACACCGACGAGCGGATCGAGCAGCTCTGCGCTGCCGAACGGGCGGCGGTGTGCGACCTCGCCGGGCAGCCGGCGTTCCGGGCCGCGCTGATCCGCGCCGCGGACCGCCGCTTCCGGTTCGTGCTGACCAATCACCACATCCTGCTCGACGGCTGGTCGCTGCCCATCCTGCTGCGCGAAATCTTCGCCGGCTACTACGGGCAGCGCCTGCCGGCGGCCGGCTCCTACCGCGCCTTCCTCACCTGGCTGGCCGATCGGGACCTCGACGCCTCCCGCGCGGCGTGGGGAGAGTTGTTGTCCGGCTTCGAAACTCCCACCCTGGTCGCGCCCGAGGACCGGTTGGGTCAGGGCCGCCGCGGCTTCGAGAAGTCACGCGTGCCCGCGCAGACCACCCGGGCCCTTGCCGAGTTGGCGCGCTCGCACCACACCACGCTGAGCACCGTGCTGCAGGCCGCGTGGGCGTTGGTGCTGACCTCGCTGACCGGTCAGCACGACGTCGTCTTCGGCACCCCGCGATCGCGGGTCGGCCAGCTGGAGGTCGATGACGCGGAGTCGATGGTCGGGCTGCTGATCAACACCGTGCCGGTGCGCGCGAACATCACCGCGACGACCACCACCGCGGATCTGCTGGCGCAGCTGCAGAACAGCCACAACGACGCGCTCGAACACCAGCACCTGGCGCTCAGCGAGATCCACCGCGTCACCGGTCACGACCAACTCTTCGACACGCTGTTCGTCTACGAGAACTACCCGATGGACAGCGGGATGACGCTGGGTGATGACGGGCTCGCCATCGCAGAATTCACCAACCGCGAGTACAACCACTACCCGCTGACGGTGGAAGCCCTGCCCGGCCGCGAGCTCGGCCTGCACATCGAATTCGACGCCGACGTGTTCGACGCGGCCGGCATCGCGTCGCTCGTCGAGCGCCTGCAGCGGGTGCTGGTCGCGATGACCGCCGACGCCACCCGGCGGCTGTCGTCGGTCGACCTGCTGGACGGCGACGAGCGTGAACTGGTGCTGTCGACGATGTCCGGTGCCGGTGTCGGCGCGCCGGTGGGGGTGGCGCCACAGCTGCTGGCCGCGGCGGTGGCGGCGGCCCCCGACGCGCCCGCGGTGGTCGACGGCGCGCGGGAGCTCTCGTATCGCGAACTCGACGAGTGGTCAACGCGGTTGGCGCGCATGCTGATCGACGCCGGCGTGGGCCCGGAGCGCGCCGTCGGTGTGGCGATCGACCGCTGCGCGGAGCTGGTGGTCGCCTGGTGGGCCGTCGTCAAGGCCGGCGGCATCTACGCGCCGGTGGATCTGGACCATCCGGTCGAGCGGATCGCTTCGGTGCTCGACGCCGTCGACGCGGTGTGCGTGTTGACGTGCGGCACCGACGACGTCGCCGGCGCCGGGACGCGCCCGATCGTGCGTCTCGACGGCCTCGACCTGTCCGGTCGCTCGGCGCAGGAGATCACCGACGCCGACCGGGTCTCGCCGCTGCGCGCCGGCGACACCGCATACCTGATTTTCACGTCGGGTTCGACCGGCGTCCCCAAGGGCGTCGCCGTCGGGCACAGCGGCCTGCTGGGCTGGGCCGCCGCCCAACGCGAGCGGTTCGGCCTGGGTTCGGACGCGCGGGTGCTGATGGTCGCCTCGCCGACCTTCGACGCCTCGGTCGGAGAACTGTTGCTGGCCGCGGGATCCGGCGCTGCGCTGGTGGTGGCGCCGCCGCAGGTATA
The DNA here is from genome assembly GCF_976985675.1 of Mycobacterium sp. NTMscope_MAC_12. Classification (NCBI taxonomy): domain Bacteria; kingdom Bacillati; phylum Actinomycetota; class Actinomycetes; order Mycobacteriales; family Mycobacteriaceae; genus Mycobacterium; species Mycobacterium sp. NTMscope_MAC_12. The sequence continues at coordinate 2,650,486 of NZ_CDRJYY010000001.1, read as the reverse complement.
TGCGGGTGAGGCGCTGACCGCGCTGCTGGACCACCAGCGGGTCAGCGCGGCCATCCTGACGCCCACCGTCATCTCGACGCTGGACCGCGCCCGGCTTTCTCGCCTGGACACGCTGGTCGCCGTCGGGGAGGCCTGCCTGCCCGAGCTGGTGGACGCCTGGGCGCCGGGCCGCCAGATGTTCAACGGCTACGGCCCGAGCGAGACCACCATCTGGGTCACCTGTGCGCGGCTGTCGGCGGGCGAGCCGGTGCGCATCGGCGCCCCCATTTCCGGCGTGTGCGCGCGTGTGCTCGACGCGTGGCTGAACCCCGTCCCGGTCGGCGTGGTGGGCGAGCTGTACCTGAGTGGGCCGGCCCTGGGGCACGGCTATCTGGGCCGGGTGGAGTTGACCGCGGAACGGTTCGTCGCGAACCCCTTTGGGGGTGTGGGGGAGCGCATGTATCGCACCGGCGACCTGGTGCGCTGGATGCCCGACGGGACCCTGGACTATCTGGGCCGCGCCGACAGCCAGATCAAACTGCGCGGACAGCGCATCGAATTGGGCGAAATCGAGAACACCCTGCTGGCCTGCCCCCAAGTGACCCAGGCCGCCGTCACCGTTGCGGACACCGCAACCGGCTCGCAGCTGGTCGCCTACGTGACGCTCGATCACACCGCCACCACCGACCGGGACGCCCAGCAGGACGCCGACGATGTCCAGGAGTGGCAGCACCTCTACGACGACCTGTATGGCGCCGACCTCGCGGCCAACTTCGGCGAGGATTTCCGCGGCTGGAACAGCAGCTACACCGGCGATCCGATTCCGCTCGAAGAGATGGCCGAATGGCGTTCCGCCACAGTCGATCGCATCATGTCCCTGCAGCCGCGCCGGGTCCTCGAGATCGGCGCGGGCTCGGGATTGCTGCTCTCCCAGATCGCCCGGCGCTGCGATCGCTATGTCGCCACCGACTTCTCGGCCGTCGCGATCGACAACCTGGCCCGGTCGATGGAGCAGCTGCGGCTGCCGTGGCGCGACCGCGTCGAGCTGCGCACCCAGCCCGCGCACGTCACCGACGGCCTGCCGCGCGGCCACTTCGACACCATCATTCTCAACTCGGTCGTCCAGTACTTCCCGAACGCGGGATACCTGGCCCAGGTCATCGACAAGGCCATGGCGCTGTTGGCCCCCGGCGGTGCGATCTTCATCGGTGACATCCGTAACCACACCCTGCAGGGGGCGTTCCAGACCGCGATCGCGCTGGCGCGCGGCGACGCCACCGACGCGGCCGAAATCCGCCAGCGCGTGCGCCACGCCATGCTCGGCGAGACCGAATTGCTCTTGGCGCCGGAGTTTTTCACCTCCTGGGCCGACTCCCGGCCGGAGGCCGTCGGGATCGACATCCGCGTCAAACGGGGAATGGCCGACAACGAACTGAACCAGCACCGCTACGACGTCGCCATCCACAAGGCACCCGCGGCGGTGCGTTCGGTGGCCGACGAACCCGCCCTGACGTGGGCGCAGTGCGACGGCCTGCGCGGGCTGCGCGACACCCTGACATCGCGGCGTCCCGCCGCCGTCCGCATCACCGACATCCCGCGAGCCGGACTGATCACCGACGTCGCCGTCGAGGCAGCGCTGGCCGAGGGGCTGCCCCTGACGGACGCGCTGTCGGACGCGGCGGCCCGGGCCGGCGCGGGCCCCGACGCCACCGTCGCCGAAGAATTGCACCGCCTCGGCGAGAGCGCCGGATATTACGTCGCCGTCACCTGGGGCGCCCAAGCCGGAACTCTCAGCGCGGTTTTCATCGCCTCCGGCGACCAGGCCGTCCCGCCGCTGACCGATCTCTACCTGGCACCCGACGGGGCCCGCCGACGCACCAGCCATGCCAACGACCCCCGCACCAACACCAAGATCGGCGAGGTGCGCGAACGGTTGAGCGCCTGGCTGCCCGAGTACATGGTGCCGACACACATTGTGGCGCTTGAAGAATTCCCGATGACGTCCTCGGGCAAGCTCGACCGCAAGGCGCTGCCGGCCCCCGATTACCAGGACGCCGATCGTTACCGCGCCCCGTCCACCGCCGTCGAGGAGATCCTGGTCGGCATCTACGCCCAGGTGCTCGGCCTGGAACGGGTGGGTGTCGACGACTCCTTCTTCGACCTGGGTGGCGACTCGCTGTCGGCGATGCGCCTGATCGCCGCGGTCAACACCAGCCTGAACTCCGACCTCGGGGTGCGGGCCGTGTTCGAGGCCCCCACGGTCGCCGAGTTGGCCCTGCTCAGCAGGGGAGACGCCGACCGTCCGGAACCGCTGGTGGCCGGGGAGCGACCGGCGGCGATCCCACTGTCCTTCGCGCAGACCCGGCTGTGGTTCATCGACCAATTCCAGGGCCCCTCAGCGATCTACAACATCACCGTGGCGCTGCGGCTGCGCGGGCACCTCGACGCCGATGCGCTGGCCGCGGCGCTGGCCGACGTCGTGGACCGCCACGAAAGCTTGCGCACGGTGTTCGCTTCGGCCGACGGAATTCCACAGCAGGTGGTGGTGCCCGCCGAGCGGATCGGGTTCGCCTGCGACGTCATCGACGCGCGCCGGTGGCCGGAAGACCGGCTGCGGAAGGCCATGGCGGCCGCCGCCCGGTACACCTTCGACCTGGAGAACGAAAGCCCCCTACACACCGAGCTTTTCACCGTGAGCGACGACGAGCACATGCTGGTGGTCGCCGTACACCACATCGCCGCCGACGGGTGGTCGATCACCCCCTTCGCCCGTGACCTCGGGATCGCCTACGCGAGCCGGTGCGCGGGGCGGGCGCCCGACTGGGCGCCGCTGGCGGTGCAGTACGTCGACTACACGCTCTGGCAGCGCGCGCATCTCGGTGACGTGGACGACGGCGACAGCCGCATCGCCGCCCAGCTGGACTACTGGGCAGACACCCTGGCCGGTCTCCCCGAACGCCTGCAACTGCCCACCGATCGGCCCTACCCGCAGGTCGCCGACCATCGCGGCGCCCGGCTGGCGGTGGACTGGCCGGCCGAGCTACAGCAACAGGTCCGCCGGGTAGCGCGCGAGCACAACGCCACCAGCTTCATGGTGATCCAGGCCGCCTTCGCCGCGCTGCTCGCCAAGATCAGCGCCAGTACCGATGTGGCCGTGGGCTTCCCGATCGCCGGGCGTCCCGAACCCGCCCTCGACGAACTCATCGGCTTCTTCGTCAACACCCTGGTGCTGCGGGTCGACCTAGGAGCTCTAGGCGGGGATCCGACTTTCGCCGAGCTGCTGGCCGAGGTGCGCCGGCGCAGCCTGGCCGCATTCGAACACCAAGACGTGCCATTCGAACTGCTCGTGGAGCGGCTCAACCCCACCCGCAGCATGGCCCATCACCCGCTCATTCAGGTGCTGCTGGGTTGGGAGAACTTCCCGGGAGAGGTCACCGCCCCCGCCGCGGGGCTGACGCTGGGTGATCTGCGAGTCACCCCAATGCCGTTGCACACCAACACCGCTCGCATGGATTTGACGTTCTCGCTGGCCGAGCGCTTCACCGAATCCGGCCAGCGCGCCGGGATCGCCGTGACGGCGGAATACCGCACCGACGTCTACAACGCGGACACCGTCGAGGCGATGATCGACCGGCTGCAGCGGCTGCTGGCCGCGGTCACCGCCGAGCCGGAGCGGCGCTTGTCGTCGGTGGATCTGCTGGACACCGCCGAGCACGCCCGGCTGGCGCGGTGGGGCAACCAGGCGGTGCTGGCCGAGCGCATGGAACCGGTAACGGTCGCGGGACTGTTCGCCGCGCAGGCGGCACGCACGCCGGACGCGGTGGCGCTGACGTTCGAGGACCGGTCCATGACGTACCGCGAGCTCGACGAGGCCGCCAACCGGTTGGCACACCTGCTGGTCGAACACGGCGCGGGCCCGGGGGAGTTTGTCGCGCTGCTGTTTTCGCGCTCTGCCGAGGCGATCGTGGCGATCTTGGCGGTGCTCAAGTCCGGGGCGGCGTATCTGCCGATCGACCCCGCGCTGCCGTCCGCGCGGGTGGAGTTCATGCTGACCGACGCCGCCCCAATGGCCGCGGTCACCACCTCCGACCTGGCCGACAGGTTCGACGGCTTCGACCTGACCGTCGTCGATGTGGCCGACCCCGCGGTGGCGGCCCAGCCGATTACCCCGCCGCCCGCGCCGGCGCCCACCGATCTGGCACACGTCATCTACACCTCCGGCACCACCGGTGTGCCCAAAGGCGTTGCGGTCACCCAACACAACGTCGCGCAGCTGTTCGATGACCTGCGGCTCGGTTTCGCCTTGTCGGCCGAGCAGGTGTGGACCCAATTCCATTCCTATGCGTTCGACTTCTCGGTGTGGGAGATCTGGGGCGCCCTGCTGCACGGCGGGCGCCTCGTCGTCGTACCGGGCGCCGTGGCCCGCTCGCCCGAGGAGTTCCACGCCCTGCTGGTGCGCGAGGGCGTCACGGTGTTGACCCAGACCCCGTCGGCGGTGGGGCTGCTGCCCACCGACGGCCTGGACTCCACGGCGTTGGTGATCGGCGCCGAGCCCTGCCCGCCGGAGCTGGTGGACCGCTGGGCGCCGGGTCGGGTCATGGTCAACGTGTACGGCCCCACCGAGACCACCATGTGGGCCTGCAAGAGCGCGCCGTTGCAGGCGGGGTCGGGATTCCCGCCGATCGGCTCACCGGTGACCCGGGCGGCGTTTTTCGTGCTCGACGAGTGGCTGCGCCCGGTGCCCGCCGGCGTGGTGGGGGAGCTGTATCTGGCCGGCGAAGGCGTCGGCGTCGGCTATTGGCGGCGCCCCGGCCTGACCGCGTCGCGGTTCATGGCCTGCCCCTTCGGCGAACCCGGCAGCCGCATGTACCGCACCGGCGACCTGGTCTGCTGGGGCCGCTCCGGATCCGGGGAGGGCCAACTGCGCTACCTGGGACGCGCCGACGAACAGGTCAAGGTCCGCGGCTACCGCATCGAACTCGGCGAGATCCAGGCCGCGCTGTCCGCGCTCGACGGGGTCGAGCAGGCGGTCGTCGTCGCCCGCGAGGACCGGCCCGGTGACAAACGCCTCGTGGGGTACGTCACCGGGTCCGCGGAGCCCGCCCGGGCGCGCGCCGCCCTGGCCGAGCGTCTGCCCGCGTACATGGTCCCCGCGGCGGTGGTGGTGCTGGATTCGCTGCCGGTGACGGTGAACGGCAAACTCGACGCCCGCGCCCTGCCCGCACCCGAATATCGCAACGCCGATCACTACCGCGCCCCGAGCACCGCCGTCGAGGAGATCCTGGCCGGCATCTTCGCCGAGGTCCTCGGCGTCGATCGGGTCGGGGTCGACGACTCGTTCTTCGATCTCGGCGGCGACTCGCTGTCCACCATGCGCCTGATCACGGCGATCAACTCCGCGCTGGAAACCGATCTCGCGGTGCGCGTCGTCTTCGAGGCGCCCACGGTCGCCCAGCTGGCGCCCCGCATCGCGGAGAGCTCGGGCGGGCTCGAACCGCTGGAGGCGGGGGAGCGGCCGGCGGCGGTCCCGCTGTCGTTCGCGCAGAACCGGTTGTGGTTCATCGACCAATTCCAGGGTCCCTCACCGCTTTACAACATGGCGGCGGCCTTGCGCCTGCGCGGGCGGCTCGACGCGCGCGCGCTCGGCGCCGCGCTGGCCGACGTGGTGAGTCGCCACGAGAGCCTGCGCACCCTGTTCCCGTCGCACGAAGGCACCCCCCGGCAGGTGGTCGTGCCCGCCGAGCGCGCCGAATTCGGCTGGGACGTCGTCGATGCCACCGCATGGCCGGCGGGCCAGGTCGACGACGCCGTCAAGGCGGCGGCACGCCACACCTTTGACCTGGCGGCCGAGATCCCGATCCGGGCGCGACTTTTCACGGTCACCGACGATGAGCACCTGCTGGTGATCGTCGTGCACCACATCGCCGCGGACGGCTTGTCGCTGACCCCGTTGGGTGCCGATCTGAGCGTGGCCTACACCAACCGCAGCGCCGGGCGTCCCCCCGGCTGGGCCGACTTGCCGGTGCAGTACATCGATTACACGCTCTGGCAGCGCGCCCAATTCGGCGACCTCGACGACGGCGACAGCCGCATCGGCGCTCAGCTGGCGTACTGGGAGCATGCCCTGGCCGGCATGCCCGAGCGGCTCGAGCTGCCCACCGATCGGCCCTACCCACCGGTGGCCGATCAGCGCGGCGACAGCGTGGTGGTCGACTGGCCGGCCGAGCTGCAGCAGCAGGTGCGCCGGGTGGCCCGCGAGCACAACGCGACCAGCTTCATGGTGGTGCAGGCCGCCCTGGCCGTGCTGCTGTCGAAGGTCAGCGCGAGTTCCGATGTGGCGGTGGGTTTCCCGATCGCCGGGCGGCGCGACCCCGCGCTCGATCAACTGGTGGGCTTCTTCGTCAACACCCTGGTGCTCCGCGTCGACCTGGCCGGCGATCCCAGCTTCGCCGAACTGCTGGACCGGGTCCAGGCCCAGAGCCTGGCCGCGTTCGAACATCAGGACGTGCCGTTCGAGGTGCTGGTCGAGCGGGTCAACCCCACCCGGAGCCTCACCCATCACCCGCTGGTGCAGGTGATGCTGGCCTGGCAGAACTTCGCCGGCCATGACGACCCGGCCGCCGGCCTGGCGCTGGGTGACCTCGAGGTGACCTCCGTGCCCGTCGAGGACCAGTCGGCCCGCATGGACCTGGTGTTCTCCCTGGCCGAACGGTGGACCGAGCGCGGGGAGGCCGCCGGCATCGGCGGACGGGTGGAATTCCGCACCGACGTGTTCGACGCCACGACCATCGAGGCGCTGATCGGCCGCCTGCAGCGGGTCCTGACCGCGATGACCGCCGACCCCGCCCACCCGCTGTCGTCGGTGGATCTGCTCGACGAGGCCGAGCACGCCCGCCTGAATGAGCTTGGCAACCACGCGGTTTTGACCCGGCCGGCCGGCGACGCGCCGGCGTCGATTCCGGAGCTGTTCGCCGCGCAGGCCGCGCGGGCCCCGGAATCCGTGGCGCTGGTGTGCGGCGACCTGTCGGTGACCTACCGGGAACTCGACGAGGCGTCCAACCGGTTGGCGCACTGCCTGGCGTCCGCGGGCGCGGGCCCGGGACGGGTTGTGGCGCTGCTGTTTTCGCGGTCCGCCGAAGCCGTCGCGTCGATCCTGGCCGTGCTCAAAACGGGAGCGGCCTATCTGCCGATCGACCCGTCCTCGCCGGACGCGCGCATCGAATTCATGCTCGGCGACGCCACACCGGTCGCCGCGGTCACCACCGCCGATCTGGCCGAGCGGTTCGACGGTCGCGACGTGACCGTCATCGACGTCAACGATTCCCGCATCGACACCCTGCCCGAGACGGCCCTGCCGGCGCCGGGGCCGGACAACCTCGCCTACCTGATCTACACCTCGGGCACCACCGGTGTCCCCAAAGGCGTTGCGATCACTCACCGCAACGTCACCCAGCTGCTGGGATCACTGGATGCCGGGCTGCCGGCCGCGGGGGTCTGGTCGCAATGTCACTCGCTGGCGTTCGACGTCTCGGTGTGGGAGATCTTCGGCGCGCTGCTGCGCGGCGGGCGCCTGGTGGTCGTCCCCGAGGCTGTGGCGGCTTCCCCGCACGACCTGCACGACGTCCTGGTCGCCACCGGAGTCAGCGTGTTGACCCAGACCCCGTCGGCGGTGGCCATGCTCTCGCCGGAGGGGCTGGATTCGGTGTCGCTGGTGATGGCCGGCGAGGCCTGCCCGGCCGAGGTCGTCGACCAGTGGGCGCCCGGGCGGGTGATGGTCAACGCCTACGGCCCGACCGAGACCACGATGTGCGTGACGATCAGCGCGCCGCTGGCGGCCGGGATGGGACCGGTTCCCATCGGCGCCCCGGTCCCGGGGGCGGCGTTGTTCGTGCTCGACGACGCGTTGCGGCCGGTGCCGCCCGGCGTCGTCGGTGAGCTGTACGTCGCCGGATTCGGGGTGGCCGCAGGGTATATCGGCCGACCGGGCCTGACCGCGTCGCGGTTCGTCGCCTGCCCCTTCGGCGGGGACGGAACCCGCATGTATCGGACCGGCGACCTGGTCCGCTGGGACGACTCGGGATCCGGTGCGGGCCAACTGCAGTGCCTCGGCCGCGCCGACGAGCAGGTCAAGATCCGCGGCTATCGCATCGAGCTCGGCGAAATCCAGTCCGCCCTGGCCGGATTCGACGGTGTCGCGCAGGCCGTCGTCGTCGCGCGCGAAGACCGCCCCGGGGACAAGCGACTCGTCGGCTACATCTCCGGCAACGCCGACCCTGCCCGGCTGCGCGCCGCGCTGGCAGAACGACTGCCCGCCTACATGGTGCCCGCCGCGGTGGTGGCGCTCGACGCCATTCCGTTGACGCCCAATGGCAAACTCGACACGCGCTCCCTGCCCGCACCCGAATACACGGCCGGCCAGTACCGCGCCCCGACAACGCCCACCGAGGAAATCCTGGCCGGCGTCTACGCCGGGGTCCTCGGCGTCGAGCGGGTCGGGGTCGACGACTCCTTCTTCGATCTGGGCGGCGACAGCATCTCCGCGATGCGCCTGATCGCCGCGATCAACGCCAGCCTGGGCAGCGGCCTCGCCGTGCGGGCCGTGTTCGAGGCGCCCACCATCGCGCAGTTGGCGCCCCGGATCGGCGAGGGCGGCGGCGGGCTCGAGCCGTTGACGGCCGCCGAGCGTCCCGCGGTCGTGCCGCTGTCGTTCGCCCAGAACCGGCTGTGGTTCCTGGACCAATTGCAAGGACCCTCACCGGTATACAACATGGCGGCCGCGCTGCGGTTGGACGGGCCGCTCGACGCCGACGCCCTGGGCGCGGCGCTGGGCGACGTGGTGGCCCGCCATGAGAGCCTGCGGACCGTGTTCGTCGCACCCGAGGGGCTGCCGCAGCAGGTGGTGATCCCCGCCGACAAGGCAGATTTCGGGTGGGAGGTCGTCGACGCCAGCGCCTGGTCGCCCGAACAGCTGGACGAGGCGATCGGTGCCACCGCCCGCTACACCTTCGACCTGTCGGCCCAAATCCCGTTGCGGGCAGGGCTTTTCCGCATCCGCGGCGACCGGCACGTGCTGGTGGCCGTGGTGCACCACATCGCCGCCGACGGCATGTCCCTCACGCCGCTCGTCCGTGATCTGGGGATGGCATATGCCGGCCGGTGCGACGGGCACGGGCCCGACTGGGCGCCGCTGTCAGTGCAATACGTCGACTACACCCTGTGGCAGCGTGCGCAATTCGGCGACCTCGACGACGGCAACAGCCGCATCGCCGCCCAACTCGCCTACTGGGAAGACGCCCTGGCCGGCATGCCGGAACGGTTGCAGCTGCCCACCGACCGGCCCTACCCGATGGTGGCCGACCAGCGCGGCGCCACGGTGGAGATCGACTGGCCCGCCGAGCTGCAACAGCGGGTGGCCGACGTGGCGCGTCAACACAATGCCACCAGCTTCATGGTGATCCAGACCGCCCTGGTGGCGTTGCTGTCGAAGATCAGCACGAGTTCCGATGTCGCGGTGGGATTTCCGATCGCCGGTCGGCCCGACCCCGCGCTCGACGAACTGGTCGGGTTCTTCGTCAACACGCTGGTGTTGCGGGTCGATGCGGCCGGTGATCCCACCTTCGCCGAGCTGCTGTCCCAGGTGCGTCACCGCAGCCTGGCCGCCTACGAGCACCAGGACGTGCCCTTCGAGGTGCTGGTGGAGCGGCTCAACCCCGCCCGCAGCCTGACCCATCACCCGCTGATCCAGGTGATGCTGGCCTGGCAGAACTTCGCCGGGCAGGAAAGCGGCCCCGCCGCCGGGCTGTCCCTCGGCGATGTCGACGTCACACCCATACCGGTCGACACTCACACCGCCCGAATGGATTTGACGTTCTCGATGGGCGAACGCTGGAGCGACGCGGGTGAGCCCGCCGGCATCGGCGGAACCGTGGAATTCCGCACCGACGTATTCGACGCGGACAGCATCGCCGCCCTCATCGGCCGGTTGCAGCGGGTGCTGCTCGCGATGACCGCCGACCCCGCACGGGCGTTGTCGTCGGTGGATCTGCTCGACGACGCCGAACACACCCGACTGGACGACGTCGGCAACCGCGCGGCGCTCACCGGACCGGCCACCGGGACCGACTCGATCCCGGCGCTGTTCGCCGCGCAGGCGGCCCGCACCCCGGACAGCGTCGCGGTGGTGTGCGACGGACACGCGATGACCTACCGCGAGCTCGACGAGGCGTCGAACCGGCTGGCGCACCTGCTGGCCGGCCGTGGGGCGGGCCCGGGACAGGCTGTGGCGCTGCTGTTTTCACGCTCCGCCGAGGCGATCGTCTCGATCCTGGCCGTGCTGAAGACCGGGGCTGCCTACCTGCCGATCGACCCGGCGCTACCGGCCGAGCGGATCGGGTTCATGCTCTCCGACGCCGCTCCGATCGCCACGCTCACCACCGCCGATCTGGTCGAGCGGCTCGACGGCCACGAGGCCGCGGTCATCGAGGTCAACGATCCCGCCGTCGACACCCAGCCCGCGACCGCACTGCCGGCGCCGGGGCCGGACAACCTCGCCTACCTGATCTACACCTCCGGCACCACCGGTGTCCCCAAAGGCGTTGCGGTCACCCACCGCAACGTGACCCAGCTGCTGGCATCCGAGGACTCGGGCCTGCCGACCGACGGCGTGTGGTCGCAATGGCATTCGCTGGCCTTCGACGTCTCGGTCTGGGAAATCTTTGGCGCCCTGTTGCACGGCGGCCGACTGGTCGTGGTGCCCGAAACCGTGGCGCGGTCACCGGAAGACCTGCACGCATTGCTGGTGGCCGAACAGGTCAGCGTCCTCAGTCAAACCCCGTCGGCGGCCGGCGCCCTCTCACCCGCGGGCCTGGAGTCGGTCGCGCTGGTGGTCGCCGGCGAGGCCTGCCCGGCCGATCTGGTGGACCGCTGGGCTCCCGGCCGGGTGATGATCAACGCCTACGGCCCCACCGAAGCCACGGTCTACGCCGCGATCAGTGCCCCGCTTCAGGCGGGCTCACCGGGCCCAGTGCCGATCGGGTCCCCGGTGCCCGGCGGCGCGGCGTTCGTGCTCGACGAGTGGCTGCGGCCGGTGCCACCCGGCGTGATCGGCGAGCTGTATGTGGCCGGCGCCGGCGTGGCCTGCGGCTACTGGAAGCGGGCCCGCCTGACCGCGTCACGGTTCGTGGCCTGCCCCTTCGGGGCGCCCGGATCGCGCATGTACCGCACCGGCGACCTGGTGCGCTGGCGCGGGGACGGGCAGCTCGACTACCTCGGCCGCGCCGACGAGCAGGTCAAGATCCGCGGCTACCGCATCGAGCTCGGCGAGGTGCGGGCGGCGCTGTCCTGGACCGGCGGCGTCGAGCAGGCCGTCGTCGTCGCCCGCGAGGACCGGCCAGGGGACAAGCGCCTCGTCGGTTACGTCACCGGGACCGCCGACCCGGCCGCGGTGCGTGCCGCGCTGGCCGAAAGGCTGCCGGGCTACATGATTCCCGCCGCCGTCGTCGTCATGCGGGCCCTGCCGCTGACCCCCAACGGCAAGCTGGACACCCGCGCGCTGCCCGCGCCGGAATACTCCGACGCCGACCAATATCGGGCCCCCGACAACGCCGTCGAAGAAATCCTGGCCGGCATCTACGCCCAGGTGCTCGGGCTCGAGCGGGTCGGCGTCGATGACTCGTTCTTCGACCTTGGCGGGGACAGCATTTCGTCGATGCAGGTGGTGACGCGGGCGCGCACCGCCGGCCTGGTGTGCAAGACCCGCGACATCTTCGTCGAGCAGACCGTGGCCCGGCTGGCCCGGGTGGCCGAGGTGGTCGACGCCGACGCCGCGGTGCTCGACGAGGGCGTCGGGCCGGTGCAGGCCACCCCGATCATCCGTTGGCTGCACGGCGTGGAAAGCGTTGGCGGACAAGTCGATCAATTCAACCAGGCCATGCTGGTGCAGGCCCCCGCCGGGGTCACCGAGGCCGACGTGGTCACGGTGCTGCAGGCCCTGCTGGATCGCCACGCGATGCTGCGGCTGCGCGTCGACCGCTCGGGCGTCCAGGGCGCCGGCGAATGGGCGCTGACGGTGCCCGGGGCGGGCTCGGTCGATGCCACCCAGTGCCTGCACGTCGTGGACGAGTTGACCGACGCGGCGGTTATCGAAGCGCGGTCGCGGCTGAACCCGGCCGCCGGCGTGATGCTCAGCGCGCTGTGGGCCAGCGCCACCGGGCAGCTCGTGGTCATCGTCCACCACCTCGCCGTCGACGGTGTTTCCTGGCGGATCCTGTTGCAGGACTTGAACATCGCCTGGGCCCAGCATCACAGCGGGCAGCCGGTCGAACTGCCCGCCGCGGGCACCTCGTTTGCCCGGTGGTCGTCGCAGCTGGCCCGGCATGCGCACCACCCCGACGTCGTCGATCAGGCGGACACCTGGGCGAAGGTGGCGGCGACGCCGCCGGCGCTGCCGGCGCTCCGCCCCGACGCGGACACCTTCGCCACGGCCCGACACCTCGTTACGGAGCTGGACGCCCAGACCACCGGCATGCTGCTCGGCGAGGTTCCGGCGGCGTTCCACGCCGGCGTCCAAGACATCCTGCTGATCGCGTTCGCGTTGGCGTGCGCGGAATTCCGCGGCGGCCGCGCGCCCATCGGCATCGACGTCGAGGGCCACGGCCGGCACGAGGAACTGGGCCGCGACATCGACCTGTCCCACACCGTCGGCTGGTTCACCACGAAATACCCGACGGCTCTGAACGTGGGCGGCGTCTCCTGGGGGCAGGTCGTCGCCGGCGGGACCGAGCTGGGCGCCGCACTCAAAGACGCCAAGGAACAGCTCCGCGCGCTGCCGGACCCGCTGACCTATGGGCTGCTGCGCTACCTCAACCCCGAGGTCGACCTGGACGGCGCCGAACCACCGATCGGGTTCAACTACCTGGGACGCCAGGGCGGTACGGGCGAGCTCACCGCGGACATGTGGCGGCCCGTGCCCGACGGCGGGTCGGTCACCCGCGCCGCCGCGACGATAGCCATGCCGCTGATGCACACCCTCGAACTCAACGCGGTCACCGTCGACTCCGCGGAAGGTCCGCGCCTGCACGCCAACTGGACCTGGGCGCCGTCGGCGCTCGACGACGAACAGATCACCCGGCTGAGCCGGCTGTGGTTCGAGGCCCTGGGCGGCATCTGCGCCCACGTGCGCTCCGGCGGCGGCGGATTGACGCCGTCGGACATCGCGCCCGCGCGCCTGAGCCAACAGCAGCTCGATCAGCTTGCGGGCCAACACCATATCGCCGACGTCCTGGCGTTGACCCCGGTCCAGCAGGGGCTGCTGTTCCACGCCAACACCGCACCGGCGACCGACGATCTGTATGCGGGACAGCTGAACATCAGCCTCGCCGGGCCGCTCGACCCGAACCGCCTGCGCGACGCGGTGCGCACCGTGATCGCCCGGCATCCGAACCTGGTGGCCCGCTTCTGCGACCGCTACGACGAGCCGGTCCAGATGATCCCGGCCGACCCCGCGCCGGCCTGGCGGTACCTCGAGCTGGATGGCACCGACACCGACGAGCAGATTCAGCGCCTCTGCGCCGCCGAACGCGCGGCCGTCTGCGGCGACCTCGCCGAGCAGCCCGCGTTCCGGGTGGCGTTGGTGCGCACCGCATCCGAGCGCTATCGGCTGGTGCTGAGCAATCACCACATCGTGCTCGACGGCTGGTCGATGCCGATCCTGCTGGGCGAGATCTTCGCCGGCTATTACGGGCAGCGGCTTCCGCCCGCGGCGCCCTACCGCAGCTTCGTCAGCTGGCTGGGCGAACGTGACCTCGACGCCGCCCGCGCGGCCTGGGGCGAGGTGTTCGCCGGCTTCGACACCCCCACCCTGGTCGGCCCCCAGGACCGGGCGGAGCTCGGGCGGCAAAGCGTCGAGACGTTCACGCTGCCCGCCGACCTCACCCAAGCCGTCGGCGACCTGGCGCGGTCGCACCACACCACCGTCAACACGGTGCTGCAGGCCGCCTTCGCGCAACTGCTGTGCGGCCTGACCGGCCAACGCGATGTCGTCTTCGGCACCACGGTGTCGGGCCGCCCCGCCGAAATCGCCGGCGCGGACACGATGGTGGGCCTGCTGATCAACACCGTGCCGGTGCGGGCGAACATCGGCGCCGCCACCACCACCGCCGATCTGCTGGACCAACTGCAGGGCGCGTACAACCACACGCTCGACCACCAGCACCTGGCGCTCAACGAGATTCACCGCATCACCGGACAGGACACCCTGTTCGACACCCTGTTCGCCTACGAGAACTATCCGATCGACGCCAGCGCGCTGTCGGGCAACCACGAACTCGCCGTCACCGACATCACCAGCAGGGAGTCCACCCACTACCCGTTGACGGTGCAGGCCCAGCCCGGACGCGAGATGCGCCTCCAAGTCGAGTACGACACAGACGTTTTCGACGCGGCACGGATCGCAACGCTGATCGAACGGCTGCGGCGGGTGCTGATCGTCATGACCAGCGACCCCGCGCGGCGGCTGTCGTCGATCGACGTGCTCGAGCCCGCCGAACACGACCGGCTGGACGCGTGGGGCGACCGGGCGATCCTGACCCGGGCCGGCACGGCGGCGTCCATCCCGGAGTTGTTCGCCGCCCAGGTGGCGCGCACCCCGCGCGCGCCGGCGGTGACGTTCGAGGGCCGGTCGATGACCTACCGCGAACTCGACGAGCGCTCGAACCGGTTGGCGCACTTGCTGGTTGACCGTGGCGTTGGCCCCGGCGAGTCCGTGGCGCTGTTGTTCGGCCGGTCGGCCGACGCGATCGTCGCCATCCTGGCGGTGCTGAAGACCGGCGCGGCCTACCTGCCGATCGACCCGGCCCTGCCGGCGGCCCGCATCGATTTCATGCTCGGCGATACCGCACCCATGGCCGCGCTCACCGTCGCCGCCCTGGCCGACCAGCTCGACGCCCACCACCTGATGGTCATCGACATCCACGACCGCGGCCTGGCCCGCCGGCCCGCCACCGCGCTCCCGGCTCCGGCGCCCGAACACGTCGCGCACATCATCTACACCTCCGGTACCACCGGTGTGCCCAAAGGCGTTGCGGTCAGCCACCACAACGTGACCCGGCTGTTCGACGCGCAGGCCGTCGGCGTCGAGTTGTCGGCGGACCAGGTGTGGACGCAGTTCCATTCGTATGCCTTCGACTTCTCGGTGTGGGAGATCTGGGGTGCGCTGCTGCACGGCGGGCGACTCGTCGTGGTGCCCGATTCGGTGGCCCGCTCGCCGATGGACTTCCACGCCCTGCTGGTCGCCGAGAAGGTCACCGTCTTGAGCCAAACCCCCTCGGCGGTGCGGATGCTGTCGCCGCAGGGATTGGACTCCGCGGCGCTGGTGATCGGCGCGGAGCCCTGCCCACCGGAACTGGTGGACCGCTGGGCGCCCGGGCGGGTGATGGTCAACGTCTACGGCCCAACGGAAGCCACGATCTTCTCGTCGACGAGCACACCGTTGAGTGCGGGCTCGGGCGCACCCCCGATCGGCTCGCCCGTCCCCGGGGCCGCCTTGTTCGTGCTCGACGGGTGGCTGCGCCCGGTGCCGCCCGGCGTGGTCGGCGAGCTGTACGTCGCCGGCCGCGGCGTCGGATACGGGTACGTGCGCCGCGCCGGGCTCACCGCGTCACGGTTCGTGGCCTGCCCGTTCGGCGAGCCGGGATCGCGCATGTATCGCACCGGCGACCTGGTGCGCTGGGGCGACTCCAGATCCGGTGAGGGCCAGCTGCAGTACGTCGGCCGCGCCGACGAGCAGGTCAAGATCCGCGGCTACCGCATCGAGGTCGGCGAGGTGCGCTCGGCGCTGGCCGCGCTCGACGGGGTGGACGAGGCCGTCGTCGTCGCCCGCGAGGACCGGCCCGGCGACAAGCGCCTCGTCGGCTACATCACCGGCACCGCCGACCCGGCCGTCCTGCGCACCCAGCTGGCCGAGCGGTTGCCGACCTACATGATCCCGGCGGCCGTGGTGGCGCTCGAGGCGCTGCCGATGACCGTCAACGGCAAGCTCGACACCCGCGCCCTGCCCGCGCCGGAATACTCCGCCGCCGGGTACCGCTCGCCGACCACCCCCACCGAGGAGATCCTGGCCGGCATCTACGCCCACGTGCTCGGAGTCGAGCGGGTCGGGGTCGACGACTCCTTCTTCGACCTCGGCGGCGACAGCATCTCGGCGATGCGCGTCATCGCGGCGATCAACAGCGCCATGGACACCGGCGTTCCGGTGCGCGTCATCTTCGAGGCGCCCACCGTCGCCCAGCTGGCGCCGCGCATCGGTGAGGACACGGGCCGGCTGGACCCGCTGGTGGCGGGCGCCCGGCCGGCGGTGATCCCGCTGTCGTTCGCCCAGAGCCGGCTGTGGTTCCTCGACCAGCTGCAGGGACCGTCCCCGGTCTACAACATGGCCGCGGCGCTGCGGATGCACGGGCGGCTCGACGCGCAGGCCCTCGGCGCGGCGCTGGCCGACGTCGTGGCGCGTCACGAGAGCCTGCGGACGGTGTTCGCCGCACCCGGGGGAACACCCCAGCAGGTGGTGATCCCGGCCGAGCGGGCCGATCTCAGCTGGCGGACCGTCGACGCCCGCAGGTGGTCGGCCGGCCGACTGCGCGACGCCATCGACGTCGCCGCCGCCGAAACGTTCGACCTGGCGACCCAAATCCCGTTGCGCGCTTCGCTTTTCCGCGTCGCCGAGGACGAACACGTGCTGGTGGCCGTGGTGCACCACATCGCCGCGGACGGCTGGTCGCTGCGCCCGCTGGTGCGTGACCTGGGCCTGGCGTACGCCAGCCGGTCTGCCGGGCGGGCCCCCGACTGGGAGCCGCTGCCGGTGCAATACGTCGACTACACCCTGTGGCAGCGCGACCAGTTCGGCGAGCTCGCCGACAGCGGCAGCCGCATCGCCGCGCAGCTCGCCTACTGGCAGGAGGCGCTGGCCGGCATGCCCGAGCGGCTGCAGCTGCCCACCGACCGGCCCTACCCGCAGATCGCCGATCAGCGCGGGGCGGCCGTCGAGGTGGACTGGCCGGCGGACCTGCAGCAGCAGGTCGCCGGGCTGGCCCGCGAGTACAACTCCACCAGCTTCATGGTGGTGCAGGCCGCCCTGGCGGTGCTGCTGTCCAAGATCAGCGCCAGCACCGACGTGGCCGTCGGCTTCCCGATCGCCGGGCGGCGCGACCCCGCGCTCGACGAGCTGGTCGGCTTCTTCGTCAACACCCTGGTGCTCCGCGTCGACCTGGCCGGCGATCCCAGCTTCACCGACCTGCTGGCCCGGGTGCGCGCCCGCAGCCTCGAGGCTTTCGAGCACCAAGACGTGCCGTTCGAGGTGCTGGTCGAACGGCTCAACCCGGTGCGCAGCCTGAGCCATCACCCGCTGGTGCAGGTGATGCTGGCCTGGCAGAACTTCGCCGGCCAGGACGGCGACCCCGGGGCCGGGCTGGCCCTCGGCGACGTGCGGGTCAGCTCGATCCCGCTAAACACCCAGGTGGCCCGCATGGACCTGGTGTTCTCGCTGGCCGAACGCTGGACCGAGGGCGACGAGCCCGCCGGGATCGGCGGGCGGGTCGAGTTCCGCACCGACGTGTTCGACGCCGACAGCATCCGGACGTTGATCGGGCGGCTCGAGCGGGTCCTGACGGCGATGACCGCCGATCCCACCCGCGCGATGTCGTCGGTGGACCTGCTCGACGCGGCTGAGCACGCCCGCCTCGACGCCCTCGGCAACCGCGCGGCCCTGACCGCCCCCGCGACCACGGACGCGTCGGTTCCGGCGCTGTTCGCCGAGCAGGCGGCGCGCACCCCCGACGCGGTGGCGCTGAGCGACCAGGGCCGCTCGTGGACCTACCGCGAGCTCGACGAGGCCGCCAACCGCGTGGCGCACCGGCTGGCCGGCTTCGGCGTGGGCCCCGGCGAGCGGGTGGCCCTGTTGTTCGGCCGTTCGGCCGACGCGATCATCGCGATCCTGGCGGTGCTCAAGGCCGGCGCCGCGTACCTGCCGATCGACCCCGGGCTGCCGGCCGAGCGGATCGGGTTCATGCTCTCCGACGCAGCGCCGATGGCCGCGATCAGCACCGGCGATCTGGCCGCGCGGCTGCGCGGGCATCACGTCGTCGTCCTCGACATGAACGACCCCGCGATCGACGCCCAGCCGGCCACCGCGCTGCCGGCGCCGAGCGCGGACGACATCGCCTACCTGATCTACACGTCGGGCACCACCGGTGTGCCTAAAGGCGTTGCGGTGAGCCACCGTAACGTCGCCCAGCTCCTGGCATCCGGGGACTCGGGCCTGCCGCGCAGCGGCGTGTGGTCGCAGTGGCACTCGCTGGCCTTCGACGTCTCGGTCTGGGAGATCTTCGGCGCGCTGCTGCATGGCGGGCGGCTCGTGGTCATCCCCGACTCGGTGGTGCGGTCCCCGCAGGACTTCCACGCGCTGCTGGTCGACGAACAGGTCGACGTCATCAGTCAGACGCCGTCGGCGGCGGGCGTCCTGTCGCCCGAGGGGCTCGAATCGGCGACCCTGGTGGTCGCCGGGGAGGCCTGTCCGACGGAGCTGGTGGACCGGTGGGCGTCGGGCCGGGCGATGATCAACGCCTACGGCCCGACGGAGGCGACGGTGTACGCGGCGGTCAGCGCGCCGCTCAAGTCCGGATCGAACGTCGTTCCCATCGGGTCGCCGGTGCCCGGCGCGGGCCTGTTCGTGCTGGACGAATCCCTGCGGCCGGTCCCGCGAGGCGTCGTCGGGGAGCTCTACGTGGCCGGCGCCGGCGTGGCCTGCGGCTACTGGCGCCGGGCCGGGCTCACCGCGTCGCGCTTCGTGGCCTGCCCCTTCGGGGCGCCCGGATCGCGCATGTATCGGACCGGGGACCTGGTGTGCTGGGGCACTTCAGGATCGGGCGACGGCCAGCTGCAGTACCTCGGCCGCGCCGACGACCAGGTCAAGATCCGCGGCTACCGCATCGAGCTCGGCGAGGTGCGTTCGGCCCTGGCCGCCCTCGACGGGGTGGACCAGGCCGCCGTCGTCGCGCGCGAGGACCGTCCCGGCGACAAGCGCCTGGTCGGCTACGTCACCGGGGCAGCGGACCCGGCCGAGCTCCGCGCCCGGCTGAGCGATCACCTGCCGGCGTACATGGTCCCGGCGGCCGTCGTGTCGCTCGACGCGCTGCCGCTGACACCCAACGGCAAGCTCGACGCGCGGGCCCTCCCGTCACCCGAATACACCGACGCCGATCGCTATCGCGCGCCCGAGACCACGGTCGAGGAGACCCTAGCCGGCATCTACGCCCAGGTCCTGGGCGTCGAGCGGGTCGGGGCCGACGACTCCTTCTTCGACCTCGGCGGGGACAGCATCTCCTCGATGCAGGTGGTGACCCGGGCCCGGGCCGCCGGCCTGGCGGTGCGGACCCGCGACATCTTCACCGAGCAGACCGTGGCCCGGCTGGCGCGGGTGGCCGTCGCGGCCGACGGCGGGGACGGCGTGGTCGACGAGGGCACCGGAGCGATCACCGCCACCCCGATCATCCGCTGGCTGCGCAGCCTGGAAAGGGCAGGCGGCCCGGTCGACCAGTTCAACCAGACGATGGTGCTGCAGGCGCCCGCCGGGGTCACCGAGGCCGACGTGGTGACCGTGTTGCAGGCTCTGCTGGATCGGCACGCCATGCTGCGGCTGCGCGTCGACGAGGACGCCGGCGAGTGGTCGCTCCAGGTGCCCGAGCCGGGTTCGGTGGACGCCGCCCAGCGGGTGCTCTCGGTGGACGAACTGTCCGACGCGGCGGTCATCGAGGCGCGATCGCGGCTGAACCCGGCCGCCGGGGTGATGCTCAGCGCGCTCTGGGTCACCCCCACCCGCCGGCTGGTGCTGATCGTTCACCACCTGGCCGTCGACGGGGTCTCCTGGCGCGTCCTGCTGGAAGACCTCAACATCGCCTGGGGCCAGCACCATCACGGGCAGCCGGTGGCGCTGCCCGCGGGCGGCACCTCGTTCGCCCGCTGGGCCGCGCTGCTGGCCGAACACGCGCAGGCGCCCGCGGTCGTCGGACGGGCCGACGCCTGGCGGCGGGTGGCGGCGACCCCGCCCGCGCTGCCGGCCGTGCGCCCCGGCCTGGACACCTACGAGACCGCCGAGAACCTGTCCGTGACGCTGGACGCCGAGACCACCCGCACGCTGCTCGGCGCTGCGCCGGCCGCCTTCCACGCCGGGGTCAACGACATCCTGCTCGTCGGCTTCGCCCTGGCCTGGGCCGAGTTCCTCGGCAACGTGGGGGCCCCGATCGGCATCGACGTCGAGGGCCACGGCCGCCACGAGGACCTGGCCGCCGGCGTGGACCTGTCGCGGACCGTGGGCTGGTTCACCACCAAATACCCGGTGGCCCTCAACGTGGACGGCCTGTCCTGGGCGGACGTCGTGGCCGGCGCGCCGATCCTGGGCGGGCTGCTCAAAGACGCCAAGGAGCAGCTGCGCGCCCTGCCCGACCCGCTGACCTACGGGTTGCTGCGCTACCTCAACGACGACGTCAACCTGGACGGCTCCGACCCGACGATCGGGTTCAACTACCTCGGCCGGCTCGGCGGAGCAGCGGCCGAGCTCACCGACGAGCTGTGGCGGGTCAGCCGGGACGGTTCGTCGGCCACCGCCGCCAGCACCGCGGTGCCCATGCCGCTGATGCACACCGTGGACCTCAACGCCGGCACCATGGACACCGAGGACGGCCCCCAGCTGCACGCCACCTGGACGTGGGCGCCCTCCGCGCTCGACCGCGAGCAGGTGGCCCGGTTGAGCACGCTGTGGTTCGAGGCGCTGGCCGGCATCTGCGCGCACGTGCGCGACGGCGGCGGCGGATTGACCCCGACGGATGTCGTGCCGGCCCGGCTGGACCAGCCGCAGATCGACCAGCTCGAGCGGCGCCACCGGATCGCCGACATCCTGCCGCTGACCCCGTTGCAGGAGGGGCTGCTCTTCCACGCCAACACCACCCGCGGTGACGATCACCTCTACGTGGTCCAGCTGGACCTCAGCCTGGCCGGTCCGATCGAGCGCGACCGGCTGCGCGACGCGATGCACACGGTCATCGGCCGGCACCCGCACCTCGTCGCCCGGTTCTGCGACCAGTTCGACGAGCCGGTGCAGATCATCCCGGCCGACCCGGCGATGGTCTGGCGCTACCTCGAGGTCGCGGCCAACGGATCCGAGCCCGAGGAGCGGATCCAACGCCTGTGCGCGGCCGAACGCGCCGCCGTCTACGACCTGGCCGACGAGCCCGCCGTGCGGGCGGTGCTGATCCGGACGGCGCACGACCGGCACCGGCTGGTGCTCACCATCCATCACATCGTGCTCGACGGCTGGTCGGTCCCGATCCTGCTGAACGAGACGTTCGCCTGCTACACCGGGCAGCGCCTCCCCGCGGCCCCGCCCTACCGCAGGTTCGTGACCTGGCTGGCCGAGCGCGACCTCGACGCCGCGCGCGCGGCCTGGGCCGGGGTGTTCGCCGGCTTCGACACCCCGACGCTCGTCGGGCCGCCGCTTCAGCTCGAGCCCGGTGCCCGCGGCGTCCAGTCGTTCGCGGTCTCCGCCGAGATCACCGCCGCGCTCAGCGAGCTGGCCCGCTCCAGCCGCACCACCGTCAGCACCGTGCTCCACGCCGCGTGGGCGCAGCTGCTGTCGTGGCTGACCGGCCAGCACGACGTCGCCTTCGGCACCACCGTCTCCGGCAGGCCCGCCGAGGTGCCCGGCGCCGACTCGATGGTCGGCCTGATGATCAACACCGTCCCGGTGCGCGCGCGCATCACGGCGGCGACCACCGCGGCCGACCTGCTCGCCCAGTTGCAAAGCGCGAACACCGACACGCTCGATCACCAGCACCTCGCGCTGAGCGAGATCCACCGAATCACCGGTCAGGACAAGCTGTTCGACACCCTGTTCGCCTACGAGAACTACCCGCTGGACACTTCGGCGATGGCCGTCGACCACGAACTGGGCATCACCGACGTCAACATGTTCGAGCGCAACCACTACCCGTTGACGATGCAGGCCGCGCTGTCCGGCGAGGAACTCGGCCTTCGGGTCGAATACGACGCCGACGTCTTCGACGCGCAGACCATCGGCGCGCTGAGGGAGCGGCTCGAGCGGGTGCTGGTCGCGATGACCGCCGATCCGGCCCGGCCGCTCTCGTCGGTGGACCTGCTCGACGCGTCCGAACACGCTCGCCTCGACGAGGTCGGCAACCGGGCGGTCCTGGCCCGGGCGGCACTCGAATTCCCGTCGATTCCGGCGTTGTTCGACGCGGACGCCGCCGGGACGCCGGACGCGGTGGCGGTCCGCTGGGGCGACCTGTCGATGACCTACCGCGAACTCGACGACGCCGCCACCCGGCTGGCGCACCTACTGGCCGGTCATGGTGCGGGCCCGGGACAGTCTGTGGCGCTGCTGTTTTCACGCTCGCCGCAGGCGATCGTCGCGATCCTGGCGGTGCTCAAGACCGGTGCGGCGTACCTGCCGATCGACCCGGCGGCACCCGCCACCCGGATCAGGTTCATGCTCGAGGATTCCGCGCCGGTCGCGGCCGTCACCACCACGGGCCTGCGCTCGCGGCTGGACGGGTGCGACGTCACCGTCATCGACATCGAGGACGCACAGACCGATACCGCAGTGGGCACGCCGTTGCCGGCGCCCCCGCCCGACGGCGTCGCCTACATCATCTACACCTCGGGCACCACCGGAGTCCCCAAAGGCGTTGCGGTGACTCATCGTAACGTGACGCAGCTGCTGGAGACGCTGGACGCGGGCCTGCCGCGCGCGGGCGTGTGGACGCAAAGCCACTCGTACGCCTTCGACGTCTCGGTGTGGGAGATCTTCGGCGCGCTGCTGCGCGGGGGGCGGGTGGTGGTCGTGCCCGAGTCGGTGGCGCGCTCCCCGCACGACTTCCACGACCTGCTGGCCACCGAACGGGTCAGCGTGCTGACCCAGACCCCCTCGGCGGTGGCGATGCTTTCCCATGAGGGCCTGGACTCGGTGTCGCTGGTGGTGGTGGGGGAGGCCTGCCCGCCCGAGGTCGTGGACCGCTGGGCGCCGGGGCGGGTGATGGTCAACGCCTACGGCCCGACCGAGACGACGATGTGCGTGGCGATCAGCGCGCCCCTGACGGCGGGATCCGGGACGCCGCCGATCGGTTCGCCGGTGCCCGGCGCGGCGCTGTTCGTGCTCGACGCGTGGTTGCGTCCCGTGCCCGCGGGCGTCGTGGGGGACCTGTACGTCGCCGGCGACGGGGTCGCCGCGGGATATGTCGGCCGGTCCGGGCTGACCGCGTCGCGGTTCGTGGCCTGCCCGTTCGGGGCGCCCGGGTCGCGCATGTATCGCACCGGGGACCTGGTGTGCTGGGGAACGGACGGGCAGCTGCAATACCTGGGCCGGGCCGACGAGCAGGTCAAGATCCGCGGCTACCGCATCGAGCTCGGCGAAGTCCAGACCGCGCTGGCCGCACTGGATGACGTCGACCGGGCGGTGGTGATCGCCCGCGAGGACCGCGCCGGCGACAAACGCCTGGTGGGTTACATCACCGGAACCGCCGACCCCGGCGAGGCGCGCACCGCGCTGGCCCAACGCCTGCCGGGCTACATGGTGCCCGCGGCCGTGGTCGGGCTCGACGCGATGCCGTTGACACCCAACGGCAAACTCGACGCCCGCGCCCTGCCCGCGCCGGAGTACACCGGCAGCGGGTACCGGGCCCCGTCGAGCGCCCTCGAGGAGGCGCTGGCCGCGACCTATGCCCACGTGCTCGGCGTGGAGCGGGTCGGGGTCGACGACTCGTTCTTCGACCTGGGCGGCGACAGCATCTCCGCGATGCGCCTGATCGCCGCGATCAACACCGGGCTGGGCGCCGAGCTGCCGGTGCGGACGTTGTTCGACGCGCCCACGGTGAGGGCGCTGAGTCAGCGACTGCGCACGCCCGCGACGGACGCCGAAGAGCTGGTCCCGGTGCAGACCCTGAAGCAGGGGGCCGGCGGTGTTCCGCTGTTCTGCGTGCATCCCGCCGGCGGGGTGAGCTGGCCGTATCAGGTTCTCGGAAACCACCTCGACTGCCCGATCGTCGGGATTCAGCAGCTCCCGCGCAACGGCGACGCGGGCCCGCGGTCGATCCGGGCGATGGCGCAGACCTATGCCGGCCGGATCCAGGACGCCTATCCCGGCGGGCCCTACAACATTTTGGGCTGGTCGTTCGGTGGGGTCGTGGCGCACGAGATCGCCATCGAGCTGCAGCGGCGCGGATGCGAGATCGGGTGCCTGATCCTGCTCGACGCCCAACCCAACCTCGACGGAGGCGCCGCCCTGGGCGAGCACGCCCTGGGCGAGCAGCGGGTGCTCGAAGAAGTGTTGCGGGCCAACGACATTGGCCGTGGCGATGAAGACGGACAGGCCGAAGAAGGCCGGCCGCGCAGCAAACCGCTCTTCGAGCTGCTGCTGGGGAACCTCGACGACAACATCGAGCTCTATCGCCGCCACGAGCCCGGGCGCTTCGAGGGGGAGGTCACCGTGTTTTCCGCGGCCCGCGACGGCGGCGATCGCGGCGCGCAGCTGTCGCGATCGTGGGCGCCCTACGCGTCCGGCGACATCCGGGTGCACCCGATCGACTGCACGCACCACGAGATGCTGACCGCCGAATCGGTCGCGATGTACGGCGAACGACTCCGCCACCTTCTCCGCGCGGCGGTGCGAGCCACCTCACACTCGCGCCGATCGCGGTGATCACCAAGCGTTGATCATGGGCGTTGATGGGCCGTTGCAGCGCTTTTGGCGGACGTCACGCGCGGGTCGAATCGGGCCCCGGTAGGGTCGAAGAGGTGTGCGGAGTCACCGGGGAGGTACGACTCGACGGGCGGGCGCCCGAGGTAGCGGCGGTCTCAGCGATGGCCGCCGTGCTGACGCCGAGGGGCCCGGATAGTGGCGGCGCCTGGTCACAGGGCCGGGTCGCGCTCGGTCATCGTCGCCTCAAGATCATCGACCTGACCGAGGCCGGCTCGCAGCCGATGGTCGACTCCGAGCTGGGTCTGTCCATCGCCTGGAACGGCTGCATCTACAACTACAAGGAACTGCGCAGCGAACTCAGCGGGTACGGCTACCGCTTCTTCTCGCACAGCGACACCGAAGTTCTGATCAAGGCCTACCACCGGTGGGGCGACGACTTCGTCAGCCACCTGTTCGGCATGTTTGCCTTCGCCATCGTCGAGCGCGACAGCGGGCGGGTGCTGCTCGGGCGCGACCGGCTCGGCATCAAACCCCTCTACCTGACCGAGGACAGCCACCGGGTCCGGTTCGCGTCGACCCTGCCGGCCCTGCTGGCCGGCGGCGGCGTGGACACCCGCATCGACCCCGTCGCCCTGCACCACTACATGAGCTTCCACTCGGTGGTGCCCGCCCCGGCGACCATCCTGCGCGGGGTGCGCAAGGTGCCGCCCGCCTCGCTGGTCGCGATTGAGCCCGACGGCAGGCGCACCGTCACCACGTACTGGGCGCCCGATTTCACCCGGCACGCCGACCGCGCGGACTGGTCGGAGCGCGACTGGGAAGACGCCGTGCTGTCCACGCTGCGCCTGGCGGTGAAGCGCCGCCTGGTCGCCGACGTGCCGGTCGGCTGCCTGCTGTCCGGCGGTGTCGACTCCAGCCTGATCGTGGGCCTGCTCGCCGAAGCCGGCCAGCATGGGCTGTCCACCTTCTCGATCGGCTTCGAGTCGGCCGGCGGCGTCAAGGGCGACGAGTTCCAGTACTCCGACATCGTGGCCCAGCGCTTCGAGACCGACCACCACCAGATCCGCATCGAGACCGACCGGATGCTGCCCGCCCTCGACGGGGCCATCGGCGCGATGAGCGAGCCGATGGTCAGCCACGACTGCGTCGCCTTCTACCTGCTCAGTCAGGAAGTGGCGCGCCACGTGAAGGTCGTGCAGTCCGGCCAGGGCGCCGACGAGGTGTTCGCCGGCTACCACTGGTACCCGCCGATGGGCTCACCGGCCGCCGCGTCGCTGCAGGGTGCGGTCGCCGAGTACCGCGGCGCCTTCTTCGACCGTGATTCGGCCGAGCTGGCGGGCCTGCTGGGACCAGGCATCATGGCGCCAGGCGACCCCAGCGGCCGGTTTGTCACCGAGCACTTCGCTCAGGCCGGCGCCGAGACGGGCGTCGATCGCGCGTTGCGGCTCGACACCACCGTCATGCTGATCGACGACCCGGTCAAGCGGGTCGACAACATGACGATGGCGTGGGGGCTGGAGGGCCGGGTTCCGTTCCTCGACCACGAGTTGGTGGAACTGGCCGCCACCTGCCCGCCGGAGTTGAAGATCGCGCACGAGGGCAAGGGCGTCCTGAAACAGGCTGCGCGGCGGGTCGTTCCGTCAGAGGTCATCGACCGGCCGAAGGGCTATTTCCCGGTTCCGGCGCTGACCCATCTCGAAGGGCCCTACCTCGACATGGTGCGCGACGCCCTCTACGCGCCGGTTGCCAAGGAGCGCGGCCTGTTTCGCGCGGAAGCGGTCGACAGCCTGCTGGAGAATCCCAATGGCAAGCTGACCCCGCTGCGCGGTAACGAGCTCTGGCAGATCGCCCTTCTCGAGCTGTGGTTGCAGCGGCACGGCGTCACGGGGCCGGTTGCATGACCGTGGTCGATCCATCCGGCGACCACACCGAAGCGATCACGCTCGGCCTGCACGACGCCTCGCCGCCGGAGCTGGTCGATGCGATGGCCAAGGATGTCGAGCTCGAATTGGGTTGGGGCCGACTCATTTTCGGCCAGACCTTCGCCGACTCCCAGCACCTGGTCGAGGCGCTGCGGCGCGAAGGGCCCGGGCGGCGCGACATCTGCATCTACGCCCGCGAATCCCACGTCGTGGTCGCCGAGGCGCCGACCGAGCTGTTCATCGATCCCAGCCACACCTACCGGCTGCGCTTCACCGGCAAGAAGAAGACCTCGCCGCCGGCGCCGCTGGGCGTGACGGTGCGCACGCTCAACGATCCGATCGACGCCGACGCCATGAACCGCGTGTACGTGCGCTGCGGAATGGTCCCGGCCGGGGTCGACGTGATCTGGGACAACCATCAGCATGTGCCGGCGGTGAAGTACCTGCTGGCGGTGCGCGACGAGGACGGCGCCGTCGTGGGCACCGTCACCGGGGTTGATCACGAGTTGCTGTTCAACGACCCGGAGGAAGGGTCGAGCCTGTGGACGCTGGCCGTCGATCCGGCCGCGGGGCTCCCGGGCGTCGGCGCGGCCCTCACCCGGGCCCTGGCCGAGCACTTCCGCGACGCGGGCCGCGCCTACATGGATCTGTCGGTGGCGCACGACAACGCCGCCGCCATCGGCCTGTACGAGAAGTTGGGTTTCCGCCGCGTCCCGGTGCTGGCGATCAAGCGCAAGAACGCGATCAACGAGCCGTTGTTCAGCCCGCCGCCGGAGACGGTCGACGACCTCAACCCCTACGCCCGCATCATCGCCGACGAGGCGCTGCGCCGCGGGATCTGGGTCGAGGTGCTCGACGCCGAGACCGGCGAGATGCGGCTCACCCACGGCGGCCGCAGCGTCATCACCCGCGAATCGCTGTCCGAATACACCTCGGCGGTGGCGATGTGCCGCTGCGACGACAAGCGGTTGACCCGGCGCCTGGTCTCCGAGGCCGGGATCACCGTGCCGCGCGCCCGCCTGGCCACCTTCGACGAGAGCGACTTCGCCTTCCTCAAGGAGGTCGGCGAGGTCGTCGTCAAACCGACGCGGGGTGAGCAGGGCAAGGGCATCACGGTCGGGGTCGTCGCCGACAACGGGCCCGACGATCTGTCCGCCGCGCTCGCGCGCGCCCGCAAGCAATACCCGGACGTGCTCATCGAGCAGCGGGTGGCCGGCGACGACCTTCGGCTCGTGGTGATCGACGGCCGCGTCGTCGCCGCCGCGCTGCGCATGCCCCCGGAGATCATCGGCACGGGGGAGCACAGCGTGCGGGACTTGATCGCGGCCGAAAGCCGGCGCCGTTCGGCGGCCACCGGGGGCGAGTCCCGCATCCCGCTCGATGACCTCACGGAATCGACCGTCGCCGAAGCCGGTTGGGAGCTCGACGATGTGCTGCCCCAGGGCACCCGCCTTCGGGTGCGTCGCACCGCGAACCTGCATCAGGGCGGCACCATCCACGACGTCACCGCGCAGGTGAACAGCGAATTGTGCCGGGTCGCGGTGACCGCGGCCGACGCGATCGGCATCCCGGTGACCGGCATCGACCTGCTGGTGCCCGACGTCACCGGCGCCGACTACGCGTTCATCGAAGCCAACGAACGACCGGGGCTGGCCAACCACGAACCTCAGCCCACCGCAGCGGCTTTCATCGATTTCCTCTTCCCCGGCCACCCCGGGCAGCCGCAGGCCTGGACGCCCGAGGAGTCCCGCTCCGATCGTGGCTGACGCCGCGCCTGCGGTGCCGGTCCGATATCCGGTCGGCCCATTGCCACCCGAAAACGCCGACCCGCGAGAGGAGCCACCGACCATGACCGGTGCAAAGACTCGGCCCGACGGCACTGCCGCTGATGTGGAATCGCAGCGCCTGGCCGCGGTCCGCCGCTTCGCGATCCTCGACACTCCACGAGACGGAGTCTTCGATCGTGTCGCGGCGATTGCGGCCCGCATGTTCAACGCACCGTTCGCCTCCGTGACGATCGTGGATGAGGACCGCATCTGGTTCAAGGCCATTGAGGGTTTGCCGGAGGAGACCACGCAGATCGGCCGAGATCCGGGTCTGTGCGCGTCGGCGATCCTGCAGGACGAGCCGTATGTGATTCCGGATACCCTGCGCGACCCCAAGGCTCTCGATAATCCGCTGGTGCGCGGCGAGTTGGGGATCCGATTTTATGCGGCCGCACCGATCATCACCCCGGACGGGCACCGCCTGGGCACGGTCAACGTGCTCGACACCCACCCGGGCCAGGTCACCCCCAAGCAAACTGCTGGCCTCCAACTGCTGGCCGGGGTGGTGATGGAGCAACTCGAGTTGTGGCTGGCAACCCAGCAGACGGTGCGCAATCAGGAAGCCAGCGTTCAAGCCGTTCTGAGTTCTCGAGCCGACACCGACCGGGCCGTCGGCATGATCATGCACGCGCAACACTGCGATTCGGCCACCGCCTGGAACGTCCTACGGGACCTTTCGCAACGTACGAACATCAAAGTTCACACCATCGCCGAGATCATGGGGCGCTACGTTTGTGGCGGCGATGAGATGCCCCTGGACCGCGAGCAGGACCGGCTCATGCTCGGTGACCTGCTGTACCCCGACGACGAAAACGACTGAGACGCCCATGAGTGCGAGCGCGCAAACGAAGTCCATCGCGACGCAGGTGCCCGCCCGGCTGGACCGGCTGCCGTGGTCACGGTTTCATTGGCGCGTCGTGGTCGGCCTGGGCGGGGTGTGGGTGCTCGACGGGCTCGAGGTCACCATGGTCGGCAACGTCTCGGCGCGGCTGATGGAGCACAACAGCGGCATCGCGCTGAACCCCGCGCAGATCGGCATGGCGGCCGCGATCTACATCGCCGGGGCGTGTTCGGGGGCGTTGTTCTTCGGTCACCTCACCGACCGGTTCGGGCGACGAAACCTGTTCATCCTCACCCTCGCGATCTATTTGGTCGCCACCGTGGCGACCGCGTTCGCGTTCGCCCCCTGGTATTTCTTCTTGACCCGCTTCTTCACCGGCTCCGGCATCGGCGGCGAATACGCCGCCATCAACTCGGCCATCGACGAGTTGATCCCGGCGCGGGTGCGCGGCCGTGTCGACCTGGTGATCAACGGAACCTATTGGCTGGGTTCGGCCGCCGGCGCCGGCGGCGCGCTGATCCTGTTGAACACCGCGAACTTTCCGCCCAACCTCGGGTGGCGGCTCGCCTTCGGCATCGGCGCGATCCTCGGCATCTTCGTCCTGCTCGTGCGGCGCAACGTCCCGGAAAGCCCGCGCTGGCTGTTCATTCACGGCCGCGAGGAGGAAGCCGAGCGCATCGTCGGCGAGATCGAAGACGAGGTTCAGCGGGAGACGGGCGAAGCGCTGCCCGAACCGCAGGGCAAGCCGCTGCGGATACGTCAGCGCAAGGCGATTTCGTTCCGGGAGATCGCCGGGGTGGCCTTCAAGCTCTACCCGCGGCGCGCGGTGCTCGGGCTGGCGCTGTTCATCGGGCAGGCGTTCCTCTACAACGGCGTCACGTTCAACCTAGGCACGCTGCTCAGCCAGTTCTACGCCGTGCCGTCGGGCATGGTGCCGGTGTTCTTCGTGTTGTGGGCCCTCAGCAATTTCGCCGGCCCGCTGGTGCTCGGGCACCTGTTCGACACCGTCGGCCGCAAACCGATGATCACGCTGACCTACATCGGTTCCGGTGTCGCGGTGGTGGTGCTGGCGTTGGTGTTCGTCACCCAGGCCGGCGGCGTCTGGGCCTTCATCGGGGTGCTGATCGTTGCGTTCTTCCTGGCCTCGGCGGGTGCCAGCGCGGCGTACCTGACGGTCAGCGAGATCTTCCCGATGGAGACGCGGGCGCTGGCGATCGCGTTCTTCTACGCGATGGGGACGGCGATCGGCGGCATCACCGGCCCGTTGCTGTTCGGTCAGCTCATCAACTCGGGGCATCGCAACGAGGTCGTCTGGTCGTTCTTGATCGGAGCGCTGGTGATGGCGGCGGCCGGGGTGGTCGAACTGTGGCTCGGCGTCGCCGCCGAGCGGCGCCCGCTGGAAGAGCTGGCGTTGCCGTTGACTGTGGAAGACGCCGAAGACGCCGAAAGCCAAGAGGATTCGGCGCTACCGGACTGACGGTCCGGATGGATCAGCCGTACGCGTCCCACCACGTGTGCAGGTCTTCGACGGTGGCCGGGTCGCCGGTCACGTCGCTGAGCATGAGCCTCGCGTCGTTGGACCAGATCACGTTCGGGTGGTTGTTGTAGCTGCCGCACGCGATCAGGCCGGCCATGTCGTTCGGGGTTTCGTCGTAGTGCCAGCCGACCGGTGAGCGTCCCTCGCCCGGGCAGTTCACCAGGCTGACGTTGCCGATGTCGTCGTCGAACGCCTTCTTCAGCCGGTCGGGCGTCCCGAACAGCCCGTAGGTGGCGCGGCTCGGGCCGCCGGGCTGGGTGTTCTGCCCGCAGGTGACCATGGCCACCGCGTGCGTCCAGACGCTGCCCGACTCTGGGGTGGCGGGCGTGCACGTTCCGGGCAGGTAGCCCGGCGGCAGCAGACTGATCAGGCGGGCCTGGTCACCGCTTCCGGCGGCGGTGCTCGGCGGCGCGGTTTTCCCGATGCCGGCCCGGTGCGAGGGCTCGCTGGTCGGCTTCAGCACGAGCCAGACGCCGACGGCGCAGATGGCGGCGGCGACGACGGCCGCGGCGGCCGCTGCGGCCAGGATCGGCCGCCGGGAGCGCGTGCGCGGCGGGCCCGCCGGGCTGATCGCCGGGGCGTCGCCGCGCTGCAGGATCGTCTCGGCGCGCTCTCGTTCGGGACTGCTCAGCGCGGTGTGCGCGGCGGCCGCCAGGGCACCGGCGGAGGGGTAGCGCTCGCTCGGATCCTTGGCCATTCCACCCGCGATCACCGTGTCGAATGCCGGGCTCACGCCGTGCGCGCTGGGTTGGGGGATGGGCGCCGTCAGGTGGGCGTTGACCAGCGCGCCGGTGCTGTCGGCGCCGTAGGGCGGCGTCCCCGTCAGGGCTTCGTACAGCACGCAGGCCAGTGCGTACACGTCGGCGCGGGAGGTCACATCGTTTGATGCAGGGTCGCTTGCAGCGTCGCTCGAAAAGCGTTCGGGCGCCATGTATTTCAAGGTCCCCACCGCGGTGCCCAGCTGGGTGAGTTTCTCGTCGGTCTTGGCGTTGGCGATGCCGAAGTCGACGAGATAGGCGAAGTCATCGCCGGTGATCAGGATGTTCTGCGGTTTGACGTCGCGGTGTGTGACCCCGGCGGTGTGCGCGGCGTCGAGTGCCGACGCGACCTGGTGGATGATGGCCACCGCGCGCGGCGCGGCCAGCGGTCCTTCCCGTTCCAGCAGGCGGTCGAGGTCGACGCCCTCGATGAGGCGCATCTCCAAGTACAGCTGCCCGTCGATCTCGCCGTAGTCGTGAACGGGCACCACGTGCGGTTCCAGCAGCCTGCCGGTGATGCGGGCCTCGCGCTCCAGGCGCTTGCGGAACACCGGATCCTGACTGAACGTGTGCGACATCAGCTTCAGCGCCACGGTCCACTGTTTGACGGTGTGCTCGGCCTCGTAGACCTCGCCCATCCCGCCGCGGCCGAGCAATCGCTTCAGGCGGTAGGGCCCGAACATCGTCCCCGACCGCGAGCCCTGCGCGTCGCCCATCGCTGACTCCAATCAAGACCGGCGGGTGGGCCGTCGATCTCACCGCAGGAAAAGTACAGCATCCGCGTGGGCGGGGGCGTGGGACGCGACTAGCGGACGTCGTCGTCACCGGCGGCGCGGTCGGTGAGCCCTTCGCGAGACAGCGCCCGGACGAATCCGTAGGCCTGCATGCCGGCCGGGCCAGGATTGTCGAAAATCCACGCGTTGATCTTTTCCAGCGCGTTGGCCAGGTCGTCGCGCTTGACCCGGACCAGGTATGTCCTGCGGTCGTCGTCCGGGTCCTCGAGGGACTCGGCGACCGCGACGGGATTCCTGAACGCGTACGCAATCCCGTGCACGGCATCGTGGTTCAGCGCCCATTGAATTTCGCTGGGGCGCAATCGATTCACCGCCAGATTTCGATAGTCATGCTCGTGGTCGGAACTGCTCACCTGGCCGGTGATCCTTTTCTGTGTGCAGCGCGCGGGAGGCGACAAGCCGGGCATTCTCATCATAGGAAGGGAAGCCGCCCGCTGCATGTCGAGCGCTTTTGCGCACCGGTGTCAGCGGCTGTACTTCAGGAACAGGTAGTCCTCGCAGACCAACGCGTGCGCCAGGCGCATCGTGACCGGCGCGGTCAACCGCGCCGGGTGCACGCGGTAACCCACCGGCTGGCTCGCGGCGAGTCGGGGAGCGAGCGTGACGCACAGTTCGGTCACGACGTCGGCCTCCACCAGCTCGTCGAGCAGGGTCGGCCCACCCTCGCACAGGATGCGGTGCATGCCGTGCTCACGCAGCATCGCGACGGCGCGGGCCACGTCCACGGTGTCCTCACCGGCGACCAGCAGGCGCAGGCGGTCGTCATTGTCGAGGCGCGCCGCGGTTCGCGCGCAGGTCACCAGGATCGGTGGTTGTTCCGGATTGCTGAACAGCCGGGCGGGCAGTTCGCCGCTGCGGCTGACGACCGCGATCGGCGGGGGCGCGAACCGGCCCTCGTGGTGCCGCCTGGCCCGCGCGGCGTCGGTGAGCTTCACCGGGCCATAGTTTTCGGCGCGGGCGGTGCCGGCTCCGACCAGGACGACGTCGGCAAGCCCGCGCAGGATTCGTAACAGCCGTTGATCGGTGGGACACGACAGCGGGCCGGCGCGCCCGCCGAACGCGGCGGCTCCGTCGGCGCTGAAGATCATGTTGGCGCGCAGGCCATCCGGGGGATCGGCGTAGAAGGGCGCGAGTTCGACGATGCTGGGGACGATGCTGACCCGGGGAGTCTGGTCCACCCTCACGCCTCGTGGCCGGGTTCGAGTTGGCGGACGTCGCCGAAGGACACCCAGCTTTCCAGCTCCCGTGGCGCGCTGCCGCCGACCGGTGCCAGCAGGTGCCCGACGTGGTCGCCCAGCGGGAAGCGTTCCAGGATCTCACCGACGAACCATGCGGCCGCGTCGTCGAGGATGGGCATCCCGTCGGGGCCCGGATGCCAGGAGCAGCGGTCGAACTTGTCGATCTTGTCGCTGGTCTGGCTGCCGAAGAGCTCGACGACGTCGAGGTGGTCGTGATCGAAGACGTGCACGGCCAGGTGGGTGGCGTCGCGGGCCGTGCGGAACGTGTGGTTTCGCCGCGACAGGCCGACCAGAAATCGGGGCGGATGAATGCTGGCCTGGCTGGCGAACCCCACCAGGCAGCCGGCCGGGGTGCCATTGGCCTGCGTGGTGACGACGAACATCGGATAGTTCAGCACCGCCACCAGCTTGTCGAATGCCTCGGTCTCCGGGTCGGTTTCGGGGTCGGCCATCCGGTCAGTCTTCCCCGTCAGACCCCGGGGGAATCGTGTTCCCGCGATTTGCGCCGCGACGCAACATCATTGGGGAGATGATCCGCCGGATCGCGTAGGCGGCGACACCGATGCCCAACACCGTCACACCGGACAGCACCGACCACCGTGGCGTCGCGAAAGCCAGCACCACGCATCCGAGCAGGCCGACCACCGGGACGGCCCGGGGCGGGCGGCCCTCATCGCGCCCGAGGGTGAGCGCGGAGGCGTTGGCGATGGCGTAGTAGATCAGCACGGCGAACGAGGAGAAGCCGATGGCGTCGCGAAGGTCGGTGGTGGCCGCCAGGACCGCGACGACAACGCCGATCAGCAGTTCCGCGCGGTGGGGCACGCGAAACCGCGGGTGCACGGCGGCCAGCGCGTGGGGGAGATGGCGATCTCGCGCCATGGCCAAGGTGGTGCGCGAGACGCCGAGGATCAGCGCCAGCAGCGAACCCACCGCGGCGACCGCGGCCCCCGCCTGGACGAGGGGAACCAGCCGGGCCGCGCCCGCCGCGCGGGCCGTTTCGACCAGCGGGGCGGCGCTCTGGGCCAGGCGGGTCGGCCCCAGCACGGACAGCGCCGCGACCGCCACCAGGGCGTAGACGGCCAGGGCGATGGTCAGCGCCAGCGGTATCGCTCGCGGAATGGTGCGGGCCGGGTCGCGCACCTCCTCGCCCAGCGTCGCGATGCGCGCATACCCGGCAAAGGCGAAAAACAGCAGCCCTGCGGCTTGCACCACACCGCCGACGGTCGCGCCGGCCAGGCGGAACGGATCGATGTCGGCCCTTCCCGAGCTGAACGCGGCGACGATCACCGCCGCCAGCACGCCCAGCACCAGCGCGACGATGACGCGGGTCAGCCAGGCCGATTTCCGCACTCCGGCGTAGTTCACCGCGGTCAGCGCGACCACCACCGCGACGGCCACCGCATGCGCCTGCGCGGGCCAGACGTAGGCGCCGACGGTGAGGGCCATCGCCGCGCACGAGGCGGTCTTGCCGACGACGAAGCCCCAACCCGCCAGGTATCCCCAGAAATCGCCCAGCCGCTTTCGCCCGTAGACATAGGTGCCGCCCGACGCGGGATAGCGCGCCGCGAGCCGCGCGGAGGAAGTGGCGTTGCAGTAGGCCACCACCGCCGCGAGCGCCAGGCCCAGCAGCAGTCCCGAACCGGCGGCGCGCGCCGCGGGACCCAGCGCGGCGAAAATCCCGGCGCCGATCATCGAGCCCAGCCCGATCACCACCGCGTCGAAGACTCCCAGGCTTCGGCGAAGCTCGTCGCGGCGGCCGGATGGCGCGCTCATCCGAGTGGGTTGTTCTGGCGCACTCCGCGATACATGCCCCAGCGCACGAACCACGGCATCACCACGCGTTCGACCGACCAGGACGGGAAGCGGAAGGCGTGGCCGGTGGGCAGGAAGACCTCCAGCCCGTTGGGCTGGATGCCGACCAACGCACCCCATCGCCGCGTCGGCGCGCGGTAGGTGCGCAGCGGGCGGCCCGCGAACTCCGCGAGGAGGTTTCGCGCCACCAGGGCGTCGCCGCGGTTGCGGGCGGAGCTGCGCAGGGGGTCGGTGGCCGCGACGTCGCCGAGCGCGAAGACGCGCCGCTGTCCGGGCACCCGCAGCTCCGGTGTGACGCGCACGAACCCGAACTCGTCGAGCAACTCCGGTGGCAGCCAATCGGTGTTGGGCCGCGCCCGCCCGATCGCCCACAGCACGGCGTCCGCGTTGGCCGGGGGTTGTCCGGTGCTCCAGCGCACCGGTTCGTCGGTGAGTTCGTCGCCGACGAAGCCTTCGCCGAGCACCGCGCGGTGGCCCGGATGCACGCCGACGCCCAGCTCGCGCAGTCGGGTGCGGATCCGCTGCCACGTCCGCGGGTGATACTCCTGAAGCGCGGACGCGCCGGGGAAGTACAGGTCGATCCGCTTGTCCGGCCAGGTGGTCGCCATGTTGAGGGCGCTGCTGACCGCCGCCGCGCCGCCGCCCACCACGATCACCGACGCGGCGGCGGCGAGCCGGTCGTGCGCCGCGCGCAACTCGGCGCCGATCTCGGCGGCGGTCTGCAGTGTCGGCCGGCGCCAGAACCCATTGCTGACCCCGGTCGAGATGACCAGCGCGTCGTAGGCCTCGGTGATGGTCGCGCCGTCGTCGCCTCGGCCGAACACGGTCTGGGCCTCCAGGTCCACTCCGGTCAGCGTCGCCTGCACCGTGCGGACGCGGTCCAGGCGACGGAACCGGTCGAACGGGATCCAGTAATCGCGGGCCCAGTCGTGCGGGCGGGAGAGCCGGACGCCGAGTTCCTGGCCGCTCACCAGCGCGGGTTTGGCCGAGATCCCGACGACGTCGGCGTGCCGGGACAGCCGGATCGCAGCGAGGACGCCCGCGTCCCCGAGTCCCGCGACGACGACGCGCTTTCGGTTCATGGGGCTATCCTGCCGTGCGTACGGTGCGGACGAACGTCGACGATCCGATTGCGAGGAGGCCACGTCATTGGACGCCCTTCTGCGCGCCCTCGTGCGAGCCTCGGCCCCCCGTCCCGCCGCGGCACAGCGCGCCGCCATGGACTTCGCGAAGGACCTCGTCCCGGCGGTCGTCGCCGAGGTCCGGTGGGCGTTCACCCCGCCGCGCACCTGGCTGATGGGTGTGGTGGCCAACGTGGTCATCGCCGCCGCCTGGCTGGTGGTGCAGCCGCTGACCCCGGTGGGCCGGCACCACGATTGGGTGATCCTGGTTGGCACCTACTTCTCTTCGTGGGTGCTCGCCGACGTCACCACCACCAATTTCCTGGGCGCCGATCATTACCGCATCCTTCGGGGGCTGTCCGCGGGCGTGCCGTTCGGGCGCATCCTGTTGATCAAGAACCTCGCCCTGCTCGCGATCGTCGGGCTGCCGACCATGGCCGCCGCGACGGTGCTGACGTTGTTGCTGGAATCGCCTGCGCGCCTGGCTATTACGGTCCCCACCGTCGCGGTGCCGATCGTGTCGTGGCTGGGCGTGGGGAACCTGATGTCGGTGCTCTACCCGGTCAGTGTCGAGCCGTTGATCCGGCGGTGGCGCCAGCGCGGCGATCTGCGCCGCATGCGCAGCTGGCTTTTGGCGCTGGCGCTGCCGTACGCGTTGTACCACGTCGCCGATCCGATGAACGGTGTGGAGCACCGTGTCTTGTGGCAGCGATTGCCCGCCCTCATCTGGCCGGTGTTCGGCCGGGACACCAAAAGCGTTGTCCACGTCGCCATCGCGGTCAGTGTGTGGATCGCGTGCAGCGTCGCAGCGGTCGGATGGGTGCGCCGGCGCGGGCTGCAGATCAGGTGAGCTGCGGCTTGATCTCTTCGATGACCCACTGCGCGTAGTCGAGGTACTCGTCCACGCCACCGACGGCCGGAACGGGAACCGCGGTCATCGTCACGCCCTGCTCGGCGAGCCAGCCCAGCCGGTCGACGATCTGCGCCGCGCTCATGCCCGGCCGATCGCTGGCGTCGCGCCGGGCGACGTGCCCTTCGCCCACTCGGTTGGTGCCCAACCCGTGCATCACCTCGAAAGGGCGGCCGTCGTAGGAAGGTTGGGCCTTGATGTAGTCCAGCTTTTCGGCGATCTGCTCGGGCTTGGTAAGGAACGGCCACCAACCCGAACCGAAGGCGGCGGCCCTGCGCAACGCGGCGTCGGCGTCGCCGCCGATCCAGATCGGGAGGTGGGGCTTTTGAACGGGTTTCGGCTCGAAGGCGATGTCGGCGAACGACACGTAGCGGCCCTCGAATCGCGGCGCGTCACTGGTCCACAGTTCGACGATGGCCGCCAGGTACTCGTCGGCGATCCGCCCGCGTTCCCCGAACGGCACGCCGACGAGCTCGAACTCCCGCGCCAGCCACCCGACGCCGAACGTGACCATCATCCGG
This sequence comes from Mycobacterium sp. NTMscope_MAC_12, assembly GCF_976985675.1. Classification (NCBI taxonomy): domain Bacteria; kingdom Bacillati; phylum Actinomycetota; class Actinomycetes; order Mycobacteriales; family Mycobacteriaceae; genus Mycobacterium; species Mycobacterium sp. NTMscope_MAC_12. Next base: position 2,612,470 of record NZ_CDRJYY010000001.1, on the reverse strand, counting down.
CCGCCACTCATCCAGTCGGCGGTGGCCAACGCTTTGGCCAGCACGATCGGATGTTGCAGCGGCAGGATGGTGATGCAGGAATTGACGACGACCCGTTCGGTGGCGCCGGCGATGAAGGCCTGGGCGACCGTCGAATGCAGGTAGTGCGCCCCGGACAAGTCGACGTGGTCGGTCGGGATGACGAGATGTTCGGGCACCGCGATCATGTCGTAGCCCCACTGGTCGGCGCACCGCATCATGCGCCGCTGTTCTGGGCCGGTGACGGCCGCTTCCCAGGGTTGCGAAATCGCCTTGAGGCGCAGCATGTGCGGAACGGGGAAGGCGAATTTCACGGGCATCCCAGCCAGCGGTCCATGTCCCCCAATCTAGGGTGCGTGTTGTTAACCTGGCCACGTGGACTCCGAAACGGACCCTGCCAGCAAAAAGCCGACGAACGCCGCCTTGGCGGCCACCAGTCGGGCGTTGCTGTGCATGATGTCCTATGAGGAGGAGATCTCCGGCTACGACCTCAAGAAGTGGATCGACTGGAGCGTCGATCTCTACTACTGGAGCCCGTCCTACAGCCAGATCTATACGGAGCTGAAGAAGTTGGAGGGCATGGGGCTGGTCACGTCGCGCGTCGAGCGCGACGAGGGCACCCGCACCCGCCGGCTCTACAAGATCACCGAAGCCGGCATGGCGGCTGCCATCGAGTGGGTCAACGACGCGCCGGTGGACCCGCCGGTGCTCAAACACAGTGTGCTGCTTAGGGTTACGTTCGGTCACCTCACCAATCCGGCTCGGCTCAAGGAACTGCTGCAAGAACATGTGGCGTTCGCCGATGCCCGTCATCGCAAGGCGGTGGAAGACGCCGACGGCGCCGAAGGCGAACCGGCGTGGGCGTATTCGGTGATCGCGTTGCGCTGGGCCGCGAAGTACTACGCCGCCGAGCGTGAGTTCGCCCTGGAGCTCATGAAGGACATCGACGAGGCCGACGCCGTCCTGAAGAAGGCCGAGAAGGGCGGGTTCGGCAAGCCGCGTCCCACGCCGGGGTATTGGCGCGAAATCGAAAAGCAGGTCCAGGCGAAGCGCGACGCCGAGTAGTTGTGGCGGCGGTCGTTTCGCCCTGTGTCGCCGCTCGTTGCGTGCACGCGGGTGCGGTTTCGGATATCGGGAACGTATATTGAATTCCCTTGTGTCACTGTGTTTTCTGTGGTCACAATGCGGGGTTTTCTGTCGGTGGGTCTTCGTAATGTCTGCGGCATGGGTTCGAGTACGCGTGAGGAGATCGTCGAAGCCTTCGACGCGCTCGACGCCGCCCTCGAGGGCGTGGCAGGGCTGAGTTTTGACGCGCTGGCCCCTCGGGAGTGTGTGGCGCTGTTGGAGCGCTGCGAAAGCGTGCGCCGCCGCCTGCCCGTGCCCGAGCATCAGTTGATCAATCACCTGGCCCGCCAAGCCAGCATCCAAGAACTCGGCGCCAAACTCGATCAGGCCATCGCTGACCGGTTGCGGATCAGCCACACCGAGGCCGGCCGGCGGGTCAAAGAGGCCGCCGATCTGGGCCCACGTCATGGTCTGACCGGTGAACCCTTGCCCCCGGTGTTGGCCGCCACCGCCGCCGCCCAGCGCCGCGGCGAGCTGGGCGCCGGACACGTCGCGGTGATCCGCAGGTTCTTTCGCCGGCTGCCCGGCTGGATCGACCCGGCCACCCGCGAGCGGGTCGAGGCCGATCTGGCCGGCCACGCCGCCTATCACCGGCCCGACGAACTCGACGGCCTGGCCCACGTCCTGGAAGATTGCCTCAATCCCGACGGTCTTTTCACCGATGAGGACCGGGCCCGTCGCCGCGGGGTGACCCTGGGCCGCCAACGACCCGACGGCATGTCGGAGTTGCGGGGCCTGATCACTCCCGAACTACGGGCCACCGTCGAAGCCGTGGAGGCCAAACTCGGCGCGCCGGGCATGTGCAACCCGCTTGATGAGATGCCGTGTGTGGAGGGGACGCCCAGCCAGGCCGCCATCGACGGCGACTCCCGCTCGGCTGCTCAGCGCGGCCATGACGCCCTGCTGGCCGCGCTGCGGGCGCTGTTGGCCTCCGGGGAGTTGGGTCAGCACAACGGGTTGCCGGCCTCCATCATCGTCACCACCACCCTGGCCGAGTTGGAGGCCGCCGCCGGGCGCGCCCTCACCGGTGGGGGCACCATCCTGCCGATGAGTGAGGTGATCCGCCTGGGCCGCCACGCCCACCACTACCTGGCGATCTTCGATAAAGGCAAGGCCCTGGCGTTGTATCACACCAAGCGGATCGCTTCCCCGGGGCAGCGGATTGTGTTGTACGCCAAGGACCGCGGCTGTACCGCCCCAGGCTGCGGGGTTAAGGGCTACTACTGCGAAGTCCACCACACCACGGACTACAGCAAGTGTCACAGCACCGACATCAACGATCTCACCTTCGCCTGCGGCCCGCATCACCGCATGCTCAACCCCGGCGGCTGGAGCACCCGCACAAACGCCCGGGGCGAGACCGAATGGAAACCCCCGCCCCACCTCGAGCGCGGCCAACCCCGCACCAACACCTACCACCACCCCGAAAAACTCCTCCACCACGAACACGACGACGACGAAGAAGCCGACAACCCCGGCGCGGCATAACACTTCGCGATCGCCGCTAGGTCCGATGGCGGCGACCCGCTTCGCCCGGCTGCGCCGCGCTCGCGATCGCCGCGTCTTGCGCCGCGATGTAGCCGTACACCAGACCCTGCGCGATCGTCGCGCCCGCACCCGGATACGTCGTGCCGAACGCGTTCGCGGCGGTGTTGCCGATCGCGTACAACCCGGGGATCACCCCGCCGTCCTCACGCAGCACCCGCGCCCGCTCGTCGGTCCTGAGGCCGCCGCAGGTGCCCAGATCGGACAGCACCACCTTCACGGCGTAGAAGGGGCCTTTGCCCAACGGACGCAGGTTTGGGTTCGGCGTGACCGTCGGGTCGCCGTAATAGCGGTCGTACGCGCTGCGGCCGCGGCCGAAGTCGGGATCCTCACCGACGGCGGCATGGTGGTTGAACCGCGTCATCGTCTCAAAGAACGCCGACACCGGCACCCCGATCCGCGCGCCCAGATCGGTGAGATTATCGGCCTGGGCCGCGATGCCTGCGACATACCAGGCCTGCGGGACGCGCATGCGCGGGAACAGTTCGGCGCCAAAGACATAACTGTTGCGGTACTGCTGATCGAAGATGATCCACATCGCCTCGACCGGGCTGCCGGATCGCTCCAGCTCGAGCACCCGCTGCCCAAACGTCATGTAATCGGTGGCTTCGTTGGCGAACCGGCGCCCGTTCTGGTCGACGATCAGGCAGCCCGGAAGCGAGCGCTCGGCCAGCATCACCGCCGGCGCCTTGCCGGGCAATGGCGCGATGGCGGGGAACCACCACGCCTGATCCATCAGGTCGATGCCGGCGCCGAGTTCCTGGCCCGCGCGGATGCCGTCGCCGGTGTTGGCCGCGGCGCCGAGGCTGAGATCGGCGCCCAACGACTCCGATTGAAACTTCCACCGCATGTCCATGCTGTGGTCGAAACCGCCGGTGGCCAGCACCACGCCGCGCCGGGCGGTGATCGTCACCTCGCGGCCGCCGTGTTCGACGACGGCGCCCGTCACGCGTTCACCGTCGTGGGCGAGGCGCGCGAGCGCGGTATCGGTCCACACGGGGATCCCGGCGCGCAGCACCCCGGTGAACAGCCCGGCCGCCAGGCCCTGACCGCCCGCCGCGTAGCGCCGGCCCAGCATGCGGCCCGCCACGCCCTGCGCCAATCGCTTGCCGTACGTGGGAATACCCTTGCGCGGCATCCGGGCGACGAGGTTCATCCAGCGGTAGTCCGCGCCCGTCGTCGGCATCGGAATACTGACCTCCATCAGGCCGGGCTCCAGCCGGGTGCGGTATTCGCCGAGCAGCGCGGTGTCGAATGGGCGGCATTCGCAGGTGCGCCCGGCCGCGCTGCCGCCGGGCGCCTCGGGGTGGTAATCGGAATAGTCGCGGGCCCAGAACAGCCGCAGCGGCGTCGTGCGGCGCAACATGTCCACCGTCGCCGACACGTGCGCCAGGAACCCGGCCGACCGCTGCGCGGGCGCCGACCCGGCGACCACCGAATCCAGGTAGGCGCCGGCGCTTTCGGCGGTGTCGCCGGCGCCGGCCTCGGCCAGCACCGGGCTGGCCGGCAGCCACAGCGCTCCGCCGGACCGGGCGGTCGAGCCGCCCACATACGACGATTTCTCCACGATCAACGCCGACAGCCCGGATTCGTGGGCGGCCAACGCCGCCGCCATGCCGGTGCCGGAGCCGACGACGAGCAGATCAACGGCGGTGTCGGCCACGGGAAGCCCGGCAGGGATCGTCGTGCTGCGCGTCGTCACGTCCGAAACGGTAGGCCGCGCCGGCGCGCTAACGGAAGAGCCGTCCTGATGAGTGGAACAACGCGGCCCACGTGCCGGCCCGGGGGAGTTGAATCGCGCCCATGACGTCGCAGACTGAGGCCGACGAAGTTCGGCTGATAGAAGCGCAGGCGGCGCCGACGCGGTTCGCCCGCGGCTGGCACTGCCTGGGACTGATAAGGGACTTCGCCGACGGCAAGCCACACGCGATCAACGCCTTCGGACAGAAGCTCGTCGTGTTCCGCAGCGGTGACGGCAGCATCAACGTGCTCGACAGCTATTGCCGGCACATGGGCGGCGACCTGTCGCAGGGCGAGGTGAAGGGCGACGAGATCGCCTGCCCGTTCCACGATTGGCGCTGGGGCGGCGACGGCCGCTGCAAGCAGGTGCCCTACAGCCGTCGCACCCCCAAACTGGCCCGCACACAAGCCTGGACGACGCTGCAGCAGGACGGCTTGCTGTTCGTCTGGAACGACCCCGAGCGCAAACCCCCGCCGTCGGACGTGACGATCCCGCGCATCGAGGGCGCCACCAGCGACCAGTGGACCGACTGGCATTGGTACACCACCGTCGTGGGAAGCAACTGCCGCGAAATCATCGACAACGTCGTGGATATGGCGCACTTCTTCTATATCCACGGCTCGTTGCCCACGTACTTCAAGAACATCTTCGAGGGGCACGTGGCCACGCAATACATGAACGGTGGGAGCCGGCCGGACATGGGTGGCACCGGATCGCAGATGCTGGGGACGACATCGGTGGCGTCCTACTACGGTCCCTCGTTCATGATCGACGACCTGACGTATCACTACGAGCACGGGGACGCCAACACGATCCTCATCAATTGCCACTATCCGATCGACGCGAATTCCTTTGTGCTGCAATACGGCATCATCGTGAAGAAGTCGGAGGTGATGCCGGACGACCAGGCGATGGAGACCGCGATCACCCTCGGCGACTACGTCAAGCTCGGTTTCGAGCAGGACGTGCAGATCTGGCGGCACAAGGCGCGCATCGACAACCCGCTGCTGGTCGAGGAGGACGGGCCGGTCTATCAGCTGCGTCGCTGGTATCAGCAGTTCTACGTCGACGCCGCCGACGTGCAACCGGACATGGTTGATCGCTTCGAGTTCGAACTCGACACGACCCGACCGTACGAAGCATGGATGAAAGAGGTCGAAGCGAACCTCGCGGCCCAGGCGGCGGGTTCCGTGTGATGGCACTCGACGGGTCCGTCAGGACCGACAACCGACTCGTCGACATGGCCATGGCCCCGATCACGTGCCGCGAGTGCGGTGCGCGGGTGCTGGCCCGCAAAAGCAGCTGGAACCAGACGAGTGTGCAGTGGAACGAGCGCGCCTCGGCGAGCTGCATCGAGCGGCGTGAAGCCGAGCGCCTCGCCGGTCATCATCACGGGCCGTTCCTGGTGTGTGCCGCACTGCGGGACTCGATCCAGGCCGCCGTGGCCACAGGAGAATTGGCGGTCGTCGACCCCGTAATGTGATGACCGTGAGTGGTGCAGCACGGGTCGCCGTCGTGACAGGAGCCAGCCGCGGCGCCGGACGCGGTATCGCGGCTGCGCTTGCCGCCCGCGACTGGCGGGTGTATGCGACAAGCCGCACCATCAGCGACGCTCCGCCCGGCATCGTGCCCGTTCGTGTCGATCATGGGGACGACGACGCCGTCAAGGGCCTGTTCGACCGCGTGCACGATGAGTGCGGGCGCCTCGATCTTCTGGTCAACAACGCCACGACCATCTCCGACGAGCTGGTCAGCCCAAAGCCCTTCTGGGAGAAGCCACTCGAGCTGGCCGACGTGCTCGATGTGGGATTGCGATCGTCCTACGTCGCTTCATGGTGCGCCGCACCGCTACTGATCGCCGCCGGCCGCGGCCTGATCGCGTTCACGTCCTCGCCGGGGTCGGTGTGCTACATGCACGGTCCCGCGTACGGCGCGCAGAAGGCCGGGGTCGACAAGATGGTCGCGGACATGGCCGTGGACTTCCGGGGCACCGGGGTCGCGACGGTGTCGATCTGGATGGGCATCCTGCTGACCGAAAAGCTGCGCGCCGCTTTCAGTGCGGATCCGGCGGCGCTGGCCGCGACCGCCGAGCACGCCGAAACACCCAAATTCACTGGGCATTTGATTCATGCGTTGTTCTGCGATCCGGCCCTGGAGGAGCTGAGCGGGCAGGCGCTGATCGGGGCGGAACTTGCGGAGCGTTACGGGATCACCGACGAGGGCGGCCGCCGCCCGCCGTCGCACCGGGAAATGCTCGGCTCGCCCCGGACGCCGAGCAGCGTCGTGGTGCGCTAGCCGGAATCGGATGAACCGTCAGCCACCGAAAACATCGAGCGCTCCGACGTAAGCGCGGTTGGCCTTCACCCGCTCCGTCAGGCACCACGATCCGTCATGGCGGCGCCGCCATGTGTCGTGATAGTCGCCGACCGTGTAGAACCGCGTCGATGGGTCAGCCGCCGAATTCAGGTGCACGTCACGGACATAGGCGCGGCTCACTGCGGTGTCGCCCGTGACGTCGACGACGACATTGCCCAGGAGGTGTTGGGTGGGGCCGCACTTGTCGAGAAACCCGCCAATCGTTTCGATGATCGCCGCGCTTCCCTCCAGGCGCCCTGTCCCGAAATCCCCGTGCGCATCCTCGGCAAGGATCTCGGCCATCGTGTCCCAATCGCGATTGTCCATGGCCCTCGCGAAAAGATTCAGCGCGCGTTCGACGTCGCGTTCGTCGCAGAGAGCCTGCAATCGTTCGTCATCCATGTGGCTGTTCCCTTGGCCTAGGTGTGCGCCCCGCCGTCGACGCGGATCTCGGTGCCGGTGATGAATGCGCCGTCGTCGGAGGCCACCATGGCGATCACCGCGGCGACCGCACTGGCGTCGCCGAGTATTTCGCTGTCCTTGCCGTGCAGCAGCGGAGTCTGCTTGGCCCACAGGCCGAGGTCATACCCGTCGGGCATTTTCTCCAGCGTGCTGTTGGCCAAAGCCGTTGAGATCCCGCCGGGTTGGATGTTCACCGCGCGCAACCCCTGCTTGGAGTACTCCAGCGCCAGCGAATGGGTGAAACTCAGGATGCCGCCCTTGCTGGCGGCGTACGCGGCCATGTAGGGGTGGGCGAACGACGCGGCGGTGGAGGTGAAGTTGACGACGACACCGCGGCCGGATTCGAGCAGCGCCGGCAGCGCCTGGCGCGTCATCAGGAAGGTGCCGGTCAGGTTGACCGCCAGCGTCCTGTTCCAGTCGGCCAGCGTGGTCTGGTGAGTGTGCGAACAGGTCTGCACGGCCGCAACATTGACCAGTACCTCGAGGCCGCCCAGGTCGGCCACCGCGGCATCGACGGAGGCGATCACGTCGTCCTCGGCGGAGATATCGAGCACCGCGGTGGTCAAGCGCTTGGCGGTGCCGGCGTCGTCGGCGGCGGCCGCCGTGCGCGCCAACCCCTCCGCGGCGACGTCGTAGGCCACGACCGTCGCCCCCTCGTCGAGCAGCCGGGCCACGGTGGCCTGCCCGATGCCGGAGCCGGCTCCGGTGACGATGGCCCGCCGATCGGCGAAACGATCCATCAGTGCAGACCTTTCGTTCATGCCAGTTGGAAGGCGCTGATCGGGGCTTCCTCCGGGTACGCGGTCGGCCCGCCGAGGTCGTAGGCGGCGTTGAGCGCGGCGATGAACGCCGGGTCGTGCAGCGGTTCACTCGGGATGTCGAGCTTGATGCCCTTGGCCTTGAGGTCATCGACCATGATGTCGATGGCCTTCTCGACGGTCAGGTCATCCGAGCCTTCCATGTTCTTTTTCAGCTCGTCGTAGTCGGAGAACACTTCGGCCGACCAGTGCACCAGGAACCGGAGTTCGTCGGTGTGGTGGCGGGCGATCACGTCCTCGCCGTTCTTCAGCAGCCAGTGGTCGCGGCTGGCGGGGTCTCCCGCGAACACGGTGTCGAAGGCCAGGCCCGCCGGAATTTGTTGGTCCAGTGGGCCATTCGCCTCGCCGCGGTGCACCATCATCTCGTTTTGCACCACCACGCCGCGGTTGTTGATCGGCGGCAGGATGCGCTGGGGCGCCTTGAGCGGCCCCTGCGGCCAGTAGGTGAATCCGCTGCCGGCGTCGAGTGAGAACCAGGTGATGACCTGCGCCATCTTGATCAGATGGTCGCGGAACAGGCCGGATTTGCCCATGACGCTGGTCAACCATGTCGGGGCGTTCTCGTGGCGGACGCCGCGGAAGCTCGGCGAATCCAGGTGGCCAGGGTCGCGATTGGCGCAGGGCCCGTTGATGTTGAACAGCATCAACTGGGGCTTGGCGTATTCGGCGTTCCAGTAGTTCTTGGCCATGTCCAGGAAGCGCTCGTTGTAGAAGCAGTCATGTAGTTGCGGGTAGAGCACCGCGCCGTAGTTGGCGAGGTAGCCGCGGAAGGTCGGGGTCAGGAACAAGTCCAGCGAGGGGGAGAAGCCCTCGGGGAACATGCCGCTCATCGTCGCCATCAATTCGTCGGCCGACGCGAAGTGTTGAGCGATGATCAGCTTCCACGGGCCTTCGGTGCGCACCACGTCGAGCAGGCGCTCACGCTGGTCGTCGGTGTAGACGTTGTCTATTTCGCGGGGTGGGGCGGCCGGCCGCAGCACGTCGGAAAGCTCCATCCGGCGCTCGTCGGTGAGCATCAGCGGTCTCCTTTGCAGTTCGAGATCGGTTGATTGTGCGCAGTGTCACCGCGATTCGGTGGACGGCTGTCCGGTGATCGGGACGTCAAAAATGGAGCGGATGGGCGAACTTCGCCCGAAGCAGGGCCCCGACCTCCGCGAGGGCCAGCCGGCCCCGCGCGGTGGCGTCGGAACGCATCAAAAATCCGTGGTACATGCCGGGATAGCGGGTGACGGTGGTCTGCACGCCGGCGTCGCGCAGCCGGGCCGCGTAGCGCTCACCCCAGTCCCGAATCGGATCGCAGCCCCCGGTGACCACGATCGCCGGCGGCAGACCCGACAGATCGGTCGCATATGCCGGTACGAGATACGGGTCGGTGGGCGGTCCGGCGTCGCCGTCGACCACCGCGTGCATGTAGTCGATGTCGTCGCGGGTGAGCAGCGGCGCGTCGGGCATCGCCGCAATCGAGGCGACGGACATGTCGCGGTCCAGGCCGGGATACAGCAGCACCTGTGCGCAGATGGCCGGTCCGTCGCGATCGCGCGCGGCCAGCGCCACCGCCGCCGCCAGCGAACCGCCCGCGCTGTCGCCGACGACCGCGAGCCGCTCGGCGTCGACGCCCAGTTGGTCGGCGTTGTGCGACACCCATTCCGTTGCGGCGTAGGCGTCGTCGAACTGCGCGGGCGGCGGTGCCTCCGGGGCCAACCGGTAGTCCACGGCGACGACGACGGCCGCCGCCGCCGAGCCCAGCTCGCGTGCCAAGGGTTCGAACGAGCGGTTGGAGCCCATCACCAGCCCACCGCCGTGTAGGTAGATCAACACCGGTGCACCGGAATCCGTTGTCGGACAATAAATCCTGACGGGGACAACGCCGGCGGCGGTGGGTGCGAGCGTCTCGGTCACGGCCGCCATCTCGGGCATCGCCTCGGGCGGCGGCGCGGCCTCCAGCCCGGCGCGCACCGCGGCCAAACCCCGCTGCCGCATCGGGGCGATCTCGCCGAACGAGGCGATCCGGGCGGCCGCGTCGGGATCCAGTGCGGGAGAAGTCATGTCGCCGCCACGTCAGTGCGGTGCGGATTCGAACCGGGTCTCGGTCCGCAGTCGTGGGGGCTGTTGCGCGGCAAGCACATTGGCTCGCTCTGTCATCGCGGCGCCGACGCTGTCCGGGTGGGTGTGCAGGTAGAAGCGCCCCTCGGCGGACTGCCCGAAGATCGTCTCGGCGGCCTCCAGCGGATCCATGGACGCGGTCTTGATGCCGAGCATGGTCGAGCGGTGGGTTTCGGCCGCGGCCACATCGGTGGCCGCGCCGGGGTCGACGCCGCCCGCGGACTCGAAGATGTTGGAGCGCACCGGCCCGGGCAGCACGGCCTGGACGTGGATGTGATGGGCGTGCCCGGTGGCCTGCACCTCCAGGTGCAAACACTCGGTCAGCGACAGCACCGCGTGCTTGCTCACGATGTAGGGCGCCTGCAGCGGCATCGCCACCACCGCGCCCACCGATGCGATGTTCCACACCCATGCCTGCTCGTCGCTGGCCATCATCTTCGGCAGAAACGCGCGCACGCCGTGGAAGACACCGCTGACGTTGATGTCCATGACGCGTTGCCAGTTGGCCACCGGCGTGTCCCACAGGTAGCCGAACTGTTCGATGCCCGCATTGTTCACCAACAGGCGCACCGGCCCGGCGTCGCGGTAGGCACGGTCGGCGAGGTTCTGCACGGCGTCGGGGTCACGCACGTCGCAGACGACGTCGTGCGCCACGCCGCCGGCCGCGGACAGCTCGTCGCGCAGCGCTGTGGCGGCGTCCCCGTCGACGTCGGCCAGCACCACCGCCATGCCCAACCGGGAGGCGTACCGGGCCAGTCCGGCGCCGATGCCGGATCCTGCGCCGGTGATGACCGCGACACCGCCGCCGAAGGCTGTCTGGGCGTCCATCGCTATGAGCCGGCGCCGCTTTCGGCGTGCATTTCCGACAGCAGAACCGAGTTGGTGGCGTCGAGGACGACGTCCATCTCGGTGAATTCCAGTCCCCGGACGCCGCGCCGGACCCCGACGTTGACCACGCCGCTGGACACCGCGAACGGCACGAAGTTGGCGATCTGGTTGACGAAGATGTAGAACCGCGCGCGGGTGACACCGTCGTCAGGGCCGTCGGTTCCGGTGCGGTGCACGTTGGTGGCGTGGTGCCGCAACGGGTAGGGGCTCTGCTTGCGGTGCTCGGACAGCCATTCCATCACCGCGTCGCGACCGCTGAGCTCCGGTGACATCAGTTCCTCGAAAGGGCTTGCGCCGGAATCGCTCCGGGTCAGATAGTGCACATCCTCGGCGTAACTGGTCGCCAGTTCTTCGTAGTGGGCCTCGTCGTAGTGGTACCAGAAGGACGCGATGAACTCCTGCAGCTCGGCCAGGCTGATGTCGTTGCTCATGGGCACAAGTCAACTCCGGTGTTGTCCCGCTGAGTTTGCCGATGCCCGGTCAGTGGAACACGGTCTGGATTCAGCCGGTGATCAGCTCCCAAAGGGCTCCAGCGCTCGCGTGCATCGCCGCGTCGGTGATCCGTTCGTCCCAATACCGCACCGAGCCGAACTCCGAACGCCACGCGAGCGCCGCGCGGGTGAACTCGTGCAACCGGTGCTCGCGGGTGGTGCCGATCGCGCCGTGCACCTGATGAGCGTCGCGCACCGCCACCGAAGCCGCATGACCGGCACACGAACGTGCCGCGGCCACAAGGAATTCCAGGTGGGGCGCCGACCATTGACTGATGACCCCGGCGTGCAGTGCCGCCTCGGTCGCCGCTCGGGCGAGCGCGGTTTCGGCGGCGATATCGGAGATCAGGTTCTGTACGGCCTGGAACTTGGCCAGGGGGCGGCCGAACTGGACCCGTGCGGCCGCGTGGTCGGTACACAGCTGCAGGATCCGGTCCAGGGCGGCGCTCATTTGGATGGATCGCACCAGCGCGGCTTTCAGCCGAAGCTGGGTGATGAGGGCAAGTCCGACCGGGATCCCTTGCAGGTCCGCCGGATCGGCGGTCACCGTGTCGCGTGGCTCGCCGATCAGGTTGCTGCCCGGGGTGACCGTGAGCTGCTCGGCGGCGACGTCGGCAACTCGGTGTCCGCCCTCGGCTCGCCACACGACCACGATCCGCTCGGCGGAAGTGGCCCAGGGCACCGCCGTTGCGGTTGCCTGTTTGTCGAGCACGCACACGGTCCGAACCGTGTCGTCGGCGGGCATCCCGCTGGCCTCCAGCAGCCAGCAGGCCAATAAGTCGTGCTCGGCCAACGGGATTCGAACCCCGTGGCTGGCGGCCGCGGTCACCAGTTCGGCGGCTTCGTACCAGGTTGCCCCGCTACCGCCGTGCTGTTCCGCACCGGTCAAGCGCACGAGGCCGAGTTCGTCGAGGTGCCGCCAGAGGGCGGGATCGCGCGCGATCGTCGCCGCGGGTGGGTGCTTGTCGCGGTAATCGGAGAAAACCGCGTCCATCATCTCGACGAGGGCGCCGTCAACGTAGGGCCCGGTGCTCATCGCATGCCCAACCCGCGCGCGAGCACACCGCGCAACACCTCGTTGGTGCCGCCGCGCAGCGTGAAGCCGGGCCGCTGATCGACGGCCGCACACACCAGGTCCGAGAAGGCCGAGTCGGGGGCCTCCTGCAGGTCGGCGAATTCGGCGATGTCACCTTCGGTGGTGGTGCCCAGCACCTTGACGACCGCGGCCGGTAGGTCCGCGGCTTCGTGCCGTTCCAGCGCACCCGCCACCGCGGTGGACATCTGATGTAGGCCGGCGATGCGCGCCACCAGGCGCCCCATATTGGGGTCGCGGGGGATGGCGTTCGACGCCATGCGATCGGCGCAGGCCGCCAACAGCACGAACGTGGACAGGAACCGCTCGGGCCCGCTGCGTTCGAAGGCGAGCTCGGAGGTCACCTGTTGCCAGCCGTTGCCGATTTCACCGAAGACCATGGCGTCGGGGACGAACGCCGAATCCAGGATCACCTCGTTGAAGTGGTGGGCGCCGTTCATCGACACGATCGGCCGGATCTCGACGCCGGGTCCGCGCAGGTCGACGATGAACTGGCTCAGGCCGGCGTGCCGGTTCGCGGGGTCCACCGCTGCGGTGCGCGCGAGCGCGATGAACGCGTGCGCGAGGTGGGCACCCGACGTCCACACTTTGGTGCCGGTCAGCGACCAGCCACCGTCGACCTGCACCGCCCGGGTGTGCACGCTGGCCAGATCGGAACCGGAGTCCGGCTCGCTCATCCCGATGGCGAAGAAGCACTCGCCGCGCACGAGCCGGGGCAGGAACTCCGACTTCTGGTGCTCTGTCCCGTATTTGAGCAGCGAGGGCACGATTTGGCGATCGGCGATCCAGTGTGCCGCCACGGGTGCGCCGGCGGCCAGGAGTTCCTCGGTGACGACGAACCGTTCCAGGAATGAGCGCCCGTGCCCGCCGTATTCGGCCGGCACCGTCATGCCCAGCCAACCGCGCGCGGCGAGGGCGGCGGTGAATTCTTCGTCCCACCCCGTCAGCCAGGCGTCGACGGACGGGGTGAACGCCCCCGCGGCCGATTGGTCGGCCAGGAAATCGCGCACCTCGAAACGCAGGTCCTCGGTCGCCGCGGTGTCGACGCCGGCGGGCGGCACCAGGCGCGGGAGTGCCATCAGCGTGCCTTCCACTTCTCGATGCGCCGCGCGTGTTCGGCGGAGCGGTGCGCCAGCGGTTGCATGGCCGCGGCCATGCCGAGCGTGGCATCGAGCGAGCCCGTGCGGGACTCCCGAAGTAGCCGCTTGGCCATTCGCAGCGCGTGGGGCGGATTCTTGCCGATCCGCTCGGCCAGCGCCCGGGTCTGCGGCAGCAGGTCGTCGTGCGGCACCACGCGGCTGACCATGCCCCATTCCAGGGCGGTCGCCGCGTCCACGCGATCGCCGGTGAACGTCATCTCGGCGGCGCGTTCGTAGCCCACCGCACGTGGCAGGAACCAGGTGCCGCCGTCGCCGGGAATCAGGCCGAGCTGCACGAAACTCTCCGCGAACGACGCGCGCTCCGATGCGATCCGGATGTCGCACATCATCGCCAGGTCGCAGCCGGCGCCGACGGCCGCGCCGTTGACCGCGGCGATCAGCGGCACCTCGAGCAGTTGCAGCGCCCGCGGGATCCGCTGGATTCCGGCGATGTAGGCGTGCCGTTGGTCCAGAGCGTCGAGACCGAACATGCCGGCACGGTCGGCCATTTCCTTGACGTTGCCGCCGGCAGAGAAGATCTTGCCCGCGCCCGTGAGGATCACCGCGCAGATCGAGGTGTCGGCGTTGGCGGCGTCGACGGCCTCCTCGAACGCGGCGATGAAATCCTTGCCGGTGATCGCGTTGCCCATGTCGGGCAGGTTGATCGTCCAGACCTGTGTCGGTCCGACGGTGGCGATATCGAGAGGCGCGGTCATGCGGGCAACTGTAGGGACTTGGTCTGCAGGTACTCCTCGAACCCCGCGCGTCCGAGCTCGCGCCCGATGCCGGACTTCTTGTAGCCGCCGAAGGGGGCGACCGGGTTGTACGTGCCGCCGTTGATGTCGAGCTGACCGGTCTGGACACCGCGCGCGAAGGCGATGGCGCGGTCGATGTCACCGGCCCACACCGCGCCGGACAGGCCGTAGGGGGTGCAGTTGGCGATCCGCAGGGCGTCGGCGTCGTCGTCGAACGGGATGACCGCGAGGACGGGCCCGAACACCTCCTGCTGGCCCAGCTCCGAGTGGGGGTCGACGTCGGCGAAGACCGTCGGCGCGACGTAGTAGCCGACGTCGCGGACCTTCTCGGCGCCGCCGGTGACCAGTCGGGCACCGTCACGCACGGCGCGCTCGATGTAGCCCAGCACCGTTCCGAACTGCTTGGCCGAGGCCGAGGGGCCGATCCGGATGGCCGGGTCGAACGGGTCTCCCACGGTGTATTTCGACGCCGCCGCCCGCGCCATGTCCAGTGCCTCGCCGTACCGGGACCGCGGCACCAGCATCCGGGTCCAGGCCATGCAGGTCTGGCCGCCGTTGAGGAAGGCGTTGCCGACGCCCACCTTGACCGCGGTGGCCAGGTCGGCGTCTTCGAGGATCACGTTGGCCGACTTGCCACCCAGCTCGAGCGCCACCTTCTTCACCGTGCGCCCCGCCAGTTCGCCGACCCGCGCCCCGACGTCGGTCGAGCCCGTGAACGAGACGAAGTCGACGTCGGGATGTTCGGCGAGCCGCTCGCCGATCACGGCGCCCGCCCCCGACACCAGATTCACCACGCCGGCGGGCAGGCCCGCCTCCGCGACGGCCTCCACGAATTCGAACACCGACAGCGGCGCCTCGTTGCTGGGCTTGAGCACCACCGTGCAGCCGGCCGCGATCGCCGGCAGCACCTTCGCGACCACCTGGTACAGCGGGTAGTTCCACGGGGTGATCGCCCCGACCACGCCGTAGGGCTCCCGCAGGACCAGCGAATTGCCCACGCGCTCTTCGAATTCGAAGGAGTCCAGCACGCCGGCGAAACCCCGGGCCACCGCCAGCGGTACCTGCGTCTGCACGGTTTGGGCGATGCGCAGCGGGGCGCCCATCTCGCGGCTGATGGTCTCGGCAATGTCGGGCAGCCTCTTCTCCATCGCGGCGATCACCGCGGCGACCCGCTCTCGGCGCTCGGCGACGCCGATCAGCGGGTCGAACGCACGCCGGGCGGCGGCCGCCGCCGCGTCCACGTCGGCTTGCGTGCCGGCGGGCACCGAACCGATCGGCTTCTCGGTCGAGGGGTCGATCACCTCGATGGCATCGCGCCCGGCGGGCTCGACCCATTGCCCGTCGATGAACAGCGTGGTGCGGTCGTAGTCGTGCATGGTCTTCTTTCGGTCAGGGGACAATGCTGGCGCGGACGTCGCGCCTGCCTTCGGCGGCCGCGAAGGCCTCATTGATGTCGTCGAGCGAATAGCATTTCGCGGCAAGGTGACTCAGTGGCAGCCTGGCTTGGTTCTGTTCCAGGAAGGCCAGCGCCCGCGACAATACCTCCGGGTCGTACAGCGACACTCCGATCATCGTCTTGTTGGCGAACACGAATCGGGAAGGATCGAACTCGAAGGTCTTGCCGATGTTGATGTTGCCGATCTCGACGTAGCGGCCGAATTGCCCGAGCAGCTTGAGGCCCTCATCGATCGCCGCCGGGTGGCCCGCCACCTCCACCGCCACGTCGGCCCCCTGCCCATCGGTGAGCTTGCGGACGAGCTTGGCGCGGTCCTTGACGTCGGGCACCTCGGTGATGTCGATGACGTGGTCGGCGCCGAAGGCGCCCGCCAGTTCCAGGCGTTCGGGCACCCCGTCGAGGACGATCACACGTGCCGCCCCGCGCGCCTTGGCGACCGCGACCGCATACAGGCCGAGCGCACCGGCGCCTTGCACGACCACGGTCTCGCCAAGCTGCTGGTCGACCCGCTCGAGGCCGTACATCACCTGCGACAGTGCGCAATTGGCGCCGGCGGCGATGTCGTCGGAAACACCGTCGGGCACGGTGTACACCACCGCGCCGGCCGGCAGCAGGTAGTAGTCGCCGTATCCGCCGACGAAATACGGCGGCGCGTCGGCACGGCCGAGCATCGCCATCGTCAAGTTCAGACACGCGTTACGCCGGCCGGCCAGGCAATTCCGGCACCGATGGCAGCAGAAAAAATACGGGAAGACCACCCGGGCGCCCGGTTGCAGAGGTGTGCCGCTGGAATCCGTGCTGACGCCGTCGCCGAGCGCTTCGACCGCGCCGACCATCTCGTGGCCCAGAACGGTCGGCAGCTGACCGCCCAGGCCCCGGGTGGCGAAGGTGCCGTGCCAGGCGTGCACATCCGAGCCGCAGATGTTGGCCCGGGTGACCTTGATCAGGATCTCGCCGGGGCCGACTTCGGGCAGGCTGACGGTTTCGATTTCGAAGGGCTTACCGGGCCCGTCGAAGCGTGCGATGCGGCCTGTGTACACGGGCGACGAATTCCTTTCGGGCAGATGCTGTTTCGAGGTCAACTGAATGCGTGCTCTTCAATACTGAAACGTTCCCGCAGCAAGCGTTTGAGCAACTTCCCGCTGGGGTTCTTCGGCAGCGCGTCGACGAAGAAGACACGTTTGGGCGTCTTGAAGCCGGCCAGATGAGCCCGGCAGTGGGAGAACAGGTCTTCCTCGGAGAGGGTGGCGCCGTCGCGGGGGACGACGGCGGCCACGACGGCTTCCACCCACACGGGGTGGGGCAGGCCGAACACCGCGACTTCCTCAACACCGTTGTGCCGGTAGATGACTTCCTCGACCTCCCGGCTGGCCACGTTCTCGCCGCCGGTCTTGATCATGTCCTTCTTGCGGTCGACGACGTGCAGCAGCCCGTGTTCGTCGAAGTAGCCGAGGTCACCGGAGTGGAACCAGCCGCTCGTGAAAGCCGCCGCCGTGCGTTCCGGGTCATTCAGGTAGCCCGGCGTCAAATGCGGGCTGCGGTGGGCGATCTCGCCGACCACGCCGGCCGCGACGGGGTTGTCCGCGTCGTCGAGGATGGCCGTTTCCACGTTGAGCACCGGCCGTCCGGCCGCTCCGCCGTGCGCGTCCTGTTCGTCGGGTCCCAGCGCGGAGGCCAGCGGCGCCATCTCGGTCTGGCCGTAGAAGTTCCACAGCCGCAGGTTGGGCAGCCGCTCGCGGATCTCGCGCAGGATCTCCACCGGCATGGCCGAGGCGCCGTAGTAGCCCTTGCGCAGGCTGGACAGGTCCACCTGATCGAACACCGGTGAGCGCAGCAGCGAGATCCAGACCGTCGGCGGAGCGAAATAGTTGGTGACGCGGTAGCGCTCGATGGTGCGCAGCACGGTTTCGGGCTCGGGCCGCGGCAGGATGATGCTGGTCGCGCCCAGGTAAATATCGGTGGCCAGGAAGTTGTCCAGCTGCGCGCAGTGATACAGCGGCAGCGAGTGGATCTCGACGTCGTCGGGCGACATCTCGCCCGCGGCAATCGTGCTGACGTACTGCCACATCAGGCTGCGGCTGGTGTGGATGGCGGCCTTGGGGCGCGATTCGGTTCCGCTGGTGTACATCAGCCGCAGGGGTTGGTCGTCGTCGATGTGCGGGCTAGGGACCGGCGCGTCGGTGGTCAGCCACTGGCTGAAATCCGCCCAACCGGGCACGCCCTGGTGTCCCCTCGGCACCAGGGCAACCTTGGCCCTGACCGCCCCACCTCGCAGAATCGCCTCCTCGGCGGTCGGTGTCAGATCCGCCTCGACGACGAGGCCGCCGACCTGACTGTGATCGAGGATGTAGGCGATCTCCTCTGCGGTCAGCATGAAGTTGATCGGGACCAGGACCACTCCCGCACGCGCCGTCGCGAATGCCAGCACGGCGTACTGCCAGCAGTTGCGTGACAAGAGCCCTAATCGGCCGCCGGGCCCAAACCCGCTGTCGCGCAGGGCCGCTGCCGCCCGGTCTACCAGGTCATCGAATTCGGCAAACGTCAGCACGACACCGTCGTCGATGATCGCGATCTTGTGCGGGTGCCGGCGGGCCGATCGCCGGGGGATATCGCCGAGTCCATGGCTACGTGCCCGTTCGATCATGGCGTCGAGGTCATCGGACTGCATGCCGGTCACGGTAAGCGCCGTCGCCCGCGGGCGGGTCATCCGTGTCCCGCTGAGTAGGCAGGGGTCCGCCATGCGCGGTGGACCGCGCCGATACTCATCGGCATGAGCACTGGTGTCCCTTTCACGACCGAAAGCGCCGGGTGGACGGGTCCGGATCACGACGGCGCCGGCGAACTGCGCGCCAACCTGCGTCAGGCGGACCCCGGTGTGCTGGTCGCCGTCCTGGCGCAGCTGACCGGCGACCCGACCGTGGCCGAGCGGTTCGCACCGAAGATCAGCCACGTGCCCAACCCGCCGGAGCAGGCCGGCGTCACCGATCCCGAGACCGCCGCACGGCTCATCGAGGAGATCGTCACCGCACTGGGGGAGCCGCGCCGGCCGGACGCGGTGCCCGCCGACGACCTCGACCTGTTCGCCCGTATCGCCCCCATCGCGCTCGGGGGAGAGATCGGCCCCGAGTACCTGCAGCTGCTCCTCGAGCAGGGCGGGTTCCAGCCCTCACAACCGGTACTGCCGCGCACCGCAAAGCTTCCCGCGGACTTCCGGGTGGTCATCATCGGCGCGGGCATTGCCGGCATCACCGCCGCGCTCGCGTGCGCGGA
Organism: Mycobacterium sp. NTMscope_MAC_12; assembly: GCF_976985675.1. Lineage (NCBI taxonomy): Bacteria > Bacillati > Actinomycetota > Actinomycetes > Mycobacteriales > Mycobacteriaceae > Mycobacterium > Mycobacterium sp. NTMscope_MAC_12. The sequence continues at coordinate 2,593,211 of NZ_CDRJYY010000001.1, read as the reverse complement.
CGCGGGTATCGAATACCAGATCATCGAGCGAAACGACGAGGTCGGCGGAACCTGGTACACCACCACCTATCCCGGCATCGGTGTTGACACGCCCTCGGCGTACTACTCCCTGTCGCGTGACATCAACGGCGACTGGTCGAGTTATTACCCTCAGGGTGCGGAGTATCAGGCCTACCTGGTGTCGGTGGCGGACAAGAACGATCTGCGCCGGCACACCCGCTTCGGCACCGAGGTCGAAGCGTTGTGGTGGGACGAGGGGCGCCGGCAGTGGCAGATCCACGCGGTCGGCCCGGACGGAACCCGCGACGTCAGTTACGCGAATGTGGTGATTCCGGCCGCCGGGTATCTCAATCGGCCGCGGTGGCCGGAACTGCCTGGCCGCAAGACGTTCTCGGGAATTTCGATCCATTCCGCACAGTGGGATCCGAAGCTGGATCTCACGGGCAAAAGGGTCGCGATCATCGGAGCCGGGTGCACCGCGGTCCAGATCGTCGACGCATGCGTGGACCAGGTCGCGCACATGACGGTGTTCCAACGCCAGCCGCACTGGGTCGCGCCGCGACGGCGGCCATCCGACGATGTTCCCGCCTACCAGAGGTGGCTGGGCACCCGGCTCCCGTTCTACGCCAATTGGGTTCGGCTCAAGTCCTATTGGGGCACATCCGACAACAACTATCCGGTGATCCTGCATGACGAGGAGTGGGCGGCCGAGCACCTGTCGATCTCGCCGGCCAACGACGTGCTGCTGCAGATCTGCCTCGATTACATCGATCGCGTGTTCGGCGCGGGCAGCGAGCTCGCCCGCAAGGTCACCCCCGACTTCGCTCCCTATGGCAAGCGGATCATCCGCGACCCCGGCGGCTACTACGCCGCGCTGGCCCGCGACCACGTCGACGTCGAGGCCAGCGAACCGGCCCGGGTCAACGAGGCCGGAATCGTGACCGCCGACGGCAGGCAGATCGACCTCGACATCATCATCTACGCGACCGGCTACTACCTGGATTTCCTTTCCAACGTGGATATTCGGGGCCGCGACGGCAAGAAGCTGACCGACGAGTGGGGCGATGCTCCCCGGGCCTACCGCGGCGGGATGGTGCCCGGATTCCCCAACCTGTTCATTTCCTCTGCACCCAACTACAGTCCGGGTCACGGCGCGGGGCACAACTTCGGTGTCGAAGTGATGGTGCACTACGTGATGGAATGCCTGCAGTTGCTGGCGTTGCGCGAGGCCGCAACGATGGAGGTCACGCAGCGCGCCTACGAGGACTACGTCGACCGCATCGATGCGACCATGGCCGGCACAGTATGGCGCCACACGCCGTCGGCCCACACCTACTATCGGTCGGGGGGCCGGATCGTGATCGCCTTCCCGTACCGCCTGGTCGACTTCTGGCACGACCATCGCGCCCCGGCCGAAGAGGATCTCGAGCTGCGATGAGCGACGGGTTACTTTCCGGCAAAACGGCTTTGGTCACCGGTAGCAGCCGCGGTATAGGGCGCGCCATCGCGCAGCGACTGGCCGCCGAGGGCGCGACCGTGGCGGTCACCGCACGATCGCACACGTCTTCTCTGTCGACGCGGGCCGGAACCACCGCCGCGTTGCCGGGGACCATCGGCGAAACGATCGACCTGATCGAGGCCGCCGGGGGCTCGGCGTTCGGCGTTGCGAGCGACCTGGAGGATGCGCGGCAGCGCGACGGTTTGGTCGGGGCGGTGCTCGACCGCACCGGACGCATCGACATCCTGGTCAACAACGCCGGTTTCGCCGACTACTCGCTGGTCGAGGACATGAGCCTGGAAACGTTCGACCGCACCGTGGAGCACTACCTTCGCGTTCCGTTCGTGCTGACGAAATCCGCTGTGCCGCAAATGCGTAACCAAGGCGCGGGCTGGATCGTCAACATCGGCTCGGTGACGGGCGTGGCCCCCGTCCGGCCGTACCGGGAATACAACAAGACGTCCGGCGACGTGATCTATGCGTCCATGAAAGCCGCCCTGCACCGGTTCACCCAGGGCGTGGCCGCCGAGCTGCTGGACGCCAACATCGCCGTGAATTGCGTCGGGCCCTCGACGGCGGTACGCACTCCCGGTGCCGCGCAACTGATTCCGGACTCGTTCCCCACCGAACCGGTGGAGTATCTGGCCGAGACGGTGCTGGCGATGTGCCATCTGCCCGCCCAGGAGCGCACCGGCTTGGTCGCGTTCAGCCTGCACTACCCGTGGTCACAACGACTACCGGTGCACAGCCTGGACGGCACCGAGGTGTTGCCACCGCTGCAGCCGCCGGCGACCGCTAACCCGAATATCGCCCCGTCGGGGGTCTAGACGAGTACCGGGTCGGGGATGGCGCAGAAGCTGTGGCATACCCGGTCGCGGATGATCACGTCGGTGGTTTCCGGGTCGAACCAGCGGTCCACCACCGCCCAGTGGATAGGGTGCATCAGGTAGGGCCCCATCAGCGCCTCGACATCGGCGAACTCCTGCTCGAAAACGTGCGTCCACGAGCAGTTTCCGACCACCGCGGATACCCGGCTCAGCTGCCAGGCCCGGATCGTCGGTAAGTGCCGCGGCATTGATGACAGCTCGCGCTCGAACCGGGCGACGGTGTGCTCGGGTGTGTCGGGCTGCACGCGCAGCAAAAGCGTTCGGTAGACGCTGCCCAGCTTCTCGCCGCAGCGAACGGGTGCGCCCGCGTAGCCCGCGCCGTTGACCCGATCCACCGACGGATCAGCCAGCACGGCGGCGAGATCATCTGCCGCGCGATCACATTGGTCTTTCGTCGCGAACCGCAGATGCAGCAGAATGTCGCCCCCGTTGCGCGAGCCGGGCAGTGTCGGTTGCACCACCCGGCGCAGTGGCGCCGCCGCACCGGCGGCCGTACGCAACTCGTCGAGGATCCGGTCGCGATCGGCCCCGGCGACGTCGATCAGCCGCGTAAGGTTATACATCGCACAGTCCGTCCACGTCGTCGGCGGCCGCGGCGAAGGACCGGGACCGATCGGTCACCAATTCGCCTATCCGCGACCACCATTCGCCCAGCGCCGGATCCGGGCGCCCCTTCCACGTCATCTGCCACCACGCCTGCGCGCTAGGCAGTGTCCAGGTGATGGTGACGGTGTTGACCTGCTCCTCGGACTCGTCGAACCAGATCGGCGGGCTCACCAGAACGTCGCGCAGCGTCATACCCCGTTCGCGCGCGCCGGGGGCGTATTCGGCGACATAGGCGTCGACGAATCGGCGGGCACACCCGGGTCGGGTCACCACCCGGTCGATCACGAACACTTCGCCGTCGGCCATGAGCCGACCGTATGGCACGCCGGGGACGCGGCGCCGTCGGCTCCCGGCCACCGGGAACCTACCGTTGACCAACTGCGGATGCGGGGTTCAGTGTCGGCGCATGAGTGTAGCGCCGCCCGACCCTTTCGCCCCCGCCGTACTGGGGCCGGTGACATTGCGTAACAGGGTGATCAAGGCGGCGACGTCGGAAGGCCGATCGCCGCAGGGCTTGGTGACCGACGATCTGATCGAATTCCATCGGTCGTTCGCCTCCGGTGGCGTCGGGATGACGACCGTCGCGTACTGCTGCGTGGCGCCCGAGGGCGCCAGCGCGCCCGGACAAATCGTGATGAGCGAGGCGGCCCTTCCGGGCCTGCGGAAGCTGACCGACGCGGTGCACCAGGACGGTGCGGCGATCTCGGCCCAACTCGGGCACGCGGGTGTCGTGGCGCAGAAGAGGCTGACCGGGGTCACGCCCATGGCGCCGAGCAGGTTCGTCAACCCCGCGTCCATGGGTTACTGCCGCGAGATCACCCGCGCCGAGATCGCCCGGGTGATCGACCAATTCGGTGCCGCCGCCCGGGTGGCCGCCGACGCGGGCTTCGATGCCGTGGAACTGCATTTCGGTCACCTATACCTGCCGAGCTCGTTTTTGAGTCCGTTGATCAACCGGCGCAGGGATGAATACGGCGGCGACATCGACAATCGGTCGCGGTTCTGCCGTGAGATCGCCCGGCGCGTTCGCGACGAGATCGGTGACCGCATCGCGGTGACCGCCAAGCTCGATATGGACGACGGTGTGCCCGGTAGCATCTGGGTCGACGAGGCGCTGCGCACCGCGGCGCTGCTCGATGCCGACGCCGTGCTGGATGCCATCGAATTGACCCAGGGCTCTTCGGTTTTCAAGCCCATGTATCTGTTTCGTGGTGACGTCCCCGTCAAGGAATTCGCCCAGGTCATGCCGCAGCCCATGCGCACCGGCATCCGTTTCATCGGAAAGTGGGCGATGGGCGACTATCCCTACCGTGACCTTTACATGCTGGAGAATGCCCGCCAGTTCGTCCCCCTCATGCGCAACACCAAGCTGATCCTGCTGGGAGGCATCACCAATCGCGAGCACGTCGAGACCGGCATGCGCGAAGGCTTCGATTTCGTGGCGATGGGGCGGGCGCTGCTGCGCGAACCGGACCTGGTCTCCAGGATGATCGCCGATCCGGCCACCCGAAGCCGCTGCACCCACAACAACAAATGCATGGTCACCGTGTTCGGGCGGACCCATTGCGTGCTCGATCCCGGACAGCGCTACGGTGCGGCAGAACCGTTGCGCGCCAACGAACTACCGCTGCAATAGCTCGGACAGGGCTGCGGCGGCCTCTTTGCGCGCCCGGTGCGCGATGTCGAGCATCGGCATCGTCATGAACCCGTGGATGCCGCCGTCGTAACACAATTGCCTGGTCGGCACGCCGGCCGCTGTCAACGCGGCGCCGTAGGCCAATCCCTCGTCGCGCAGGGGATCGTGGCCGGCGACCACCACCACGGCGGGCGGCACCCCGCGCAGGTCGGCGTTCAGCGGCGCGGCGTACGGGTGCGCGCGGTCCTCGCGCGAGGGCACGTAGCAATCCCAGTACCACTGCAGCGCCGGTTTGGGATTGTAGAAGCCCCGGCCGAACAGCCGGTAGGACTCGGTGTCGAAGTCGGCCGCGATCACCGGGTAGAGCAGCAGTTGGGCCGCCGGCGCCGGGCCGCCGCGGTCGCGGGCCATGATCGCGGTCACCGCGGCCAGGTTGCCGCCCGCGCTGTCGCCGCCCACGACCAGACGCTCGGGGTCAGCCCCGAGCGACCCGGCGTTGTCGTACGCCCAGCACGTCACGGCGTACACGTCCTCGGCCGCCGCCGGCCAGGGATTCTCCGGAGCCAACCGATAGTCGACCGAAACCACAACGGCGGGAACGAGGTTGGCGATATTGCGGCAGAGCCCGTCGTGGCTGTCCAGGTCGCAGAACACGAACCCGCCGCCGTGTGCGTAGACCAGGATCGGCAGCGGTCCAGCCGCCTCGGGACGGTATACGCGCACGGGGATCGGGCCACCCTGACCCTCCACCGAGCGATCGGCGACCGCGGCGACGGGTTCGGGCCGCGCCGGCGGCACGAGCCTTGACCGGATGAGCGCTCGGGCCTCGGCGCCGCTCATCTCCTGCACGGGTGGGAACCCGCCATCCAATTGCGGGAGGATCGCAGCGATCTGCGGATCGAGGCTCACGCGTACTGCAGGGCCGGCCGTCGCGCCGGCGCCGGGTGTTGCGGCCGCAGGGAAGGCAACGGCCGCAGCGGCTGCAGGGTCGGGGCGACTCGTTGTGGGCCGCCTTCGACGTTGCGCCACACGCCCATCGCGGTCATGCGCACCGGGGCGGCGAGGCGCTGGTCAAGCGCCATGCGATTCAGCGGACCGCATACCGACACGGCCGCCACGGCCTCACCGGGACTCCCGATAGGGGCCGCGACACAGCCAAACCCGAGCAGGGCTTCTTCGCGCTCGAAGGCGACGCCGTGCGCCCTGACCTTGGCCAGTTCCGCCGCCAGTTGCGGGGCACTGGAAATCGAGTACTTGGTCAGGCGGGCCCCCAGATCGATGTCGGTCTCCTCGTCGCGATAAGCCAGGATCGCCTTACCGACGGCGGTACAGTGCGCGGGCTGACGGCCGCCGACCCGGGTGGGGATCGCACCGAGCATCCGGTCGCCGACCTTGTCGAGGTAGACGACGTCGGCTCCGTCCAGCACCGCGAGGTGCACGACAAGCCCGGTGGCGCGGTGCAATTCACCCAGCAGTGGGCCCGCGGCCCGCACCAACCGATCCTGGTGCACGGCAAGCGAACCCAGCTCCACCAGCCGCATGCCGAGTTCGTAGTCACGACCGCTGCGACGCAGCCAGCGCAATTGAACCAGCCGCTCGAGCATCCGGTGCGCCGACGAGCGTGGCAGGCCGGTGCGGCGCACGATCTGGGCCAGCGTCAGCCGTCCGGGGCCGTCGAAGGCGTCCAGGACCAGCGAGATGCGGTCGATGACGGCGGTGGGGGTTTCGGCAGGCGCGGCCATACGTCCTCCTGGCTGGCATATTCCTATTAGGAATATAGTTCTACCACACCGCTGTGGTCGCTGTCACACACCGCGCCGACAAACCCGCGAGCGTAACGGCACTGTGAATCTCCGCGCGATTTTTCGCAGTGGCGTTACGCCCGCGGGCAAAAGGGAATCAGGCGTTGGCGGCCGAGCGTCCGGCGCGGCGGCCGTAGAAGCTGCCGTCACCGAGCGAGACGCCGCTGGCATAGCCCCACGCGGCCAGGCCGGCGGTGCACCGGCCGGCGGCGAACAGCCCGGGTATGGGCGCGCCGCTGACGTGCAGCACCTCGGCATCCAGCGTGGTGGCGAGCCCGCCCAGCGTGAAGCCGCCGGTGCTTTCCCGCAGGTCGATGGCGCCGACCGGGGAGCCGATCGGCCTGATCCACTCTTGCTTCTTGTGCAGCAGCGGGTCCTCGCCGCGCGCGGCGCCCTCGTTGTAGGCGGTCACGGTGGCCTGCAGCGAACCGGGCGGCAGGCCCATGTCGCGTTCCAGGTCCGCGACGGTGTCGGCCACCCAGGTCGCCGGGCGCAGCATCAGCTTCGGCGACCACGACGCCTCCGCCTCCTCCTGCGCGTCACCGTCGATGATCAGGTACGCGACGTTGTCCTGCTGGTACAGCGTGAGCTGGCCGATGCGGCCCGGGTAGGTGTCCTCGGCGACGTAGCGCTGACCGCGCCCGTTGACCAGGACGCCGCGCACCAGCTGTTGGGGGTCGGCGAAGATCGCGACCTCGGTGGCGTCCATGTGCGCCAGGTCGGCGCCCAGCGCCTGCGCCATCCGGATCGCCTGCCCGTCGTGTTGCTCGATCGACGCGGCCGGCCGTCCCGCGATGCGCGGCGCGTAGCGCGCCACCATCGCGTCGTTGTAGGCGAAACTGCCGGTGGCGAGCACGACCCCGCGGCGCGCCCGGATCGCCATGTCGTGCCCGTACTGGCGGGCGCAGATGCCCACCACCCGGCCGTCGGATTCGGTGATCAACCGCTGCACCCGCACGTCGTAGAGCGCCCGCGCGCCGGCGGCGGTGGCCGTTTCGACGAGCGGCTTCATCAGCATGTAGCCCGCGCTCGCTTCGCCCTGCTTCTTGTTCTGCATCTGCGGGACGTGCCCACGCGGGGCGGGGGCAGCGATCGTGTTGAACGGATAGGAGTTTTCGCCGCCGCTGTACATCAACCCCTGATCGCCCATGGGCTCCCAGCCCGGCTCGGAGAAGAACTCCGCCTTGAACGGGACGCCGCAGCCCACCAGCCAGTCGAAGTGGGCGACGCTGCCGGCGCAGTAGTCGGCGATCCTGGTCTCGTCCGCGCCGGGCCCCATCGCGACATTGAGGAATGCCGCCATGTTGTCGACGGAATCGTCGAAGCCGCAAGCCTTTTGCAGCGGGGTGCCGCCCCCGAGGTAGATGAATCCGCCGGCCATGGACGCCGCGCCGCCCCAGGAGCCGGTGCGCTCGAGCACCAGGACGTCGGCGCCGGAGCGGGCGGCTTCCACCGCCGCGGCGGCGCCCGCGATCCCATAGCCGGCGATGACGACGTCGGCCTCGGCGGCCCACGACGTGATCGACGACGCCGCCAGCGGCGTCACATCAATTTCGGCGATCACATGCGCATGGCCGCGGGTGGATCCGGAATCCACTCGTGGCCCCAATAGCTGTCGGCGGTGATTTCCTCTGCGGTGTAGTACGTTTCGTCGACCCGCATCCCGTCGGTGCCGAATTCGATGTCCCAGTCGCCGGGCGCGCGGACGTAGAAGGACACCATCTTGTCGTTGGTGTGCCGGCCCAGGGTGGACGCGACGGTGAAGCCATCGGCGTTGACCCGGTCCAGCGCCTGGCCGACCGCGTCGAGGGTGTCCACCTCCACCATGACGTGCACCAGTCCGGGATCGCGCTGCTGGGCGGCGGGGCAGATCGCCAGGCTGTGATGGCGCGCGTTGATGCCGAGGAACCGCACCCGGATCGGGCCGAACTCGGCGGGCAGCGGCACCCGGAACGCGCCACGAGACCGGAAACCGAGCACCTCGGTGTAGAAGTCGACGACGCCGTTGAAATCGGTTGCGGGAACGACGACGTGGCCCAGGCCCTGGTCGCCCGTCACGAACTTCGCGCCGAACGGCGTGATCACCGGGCTGTGGTCGAGCACCGCGCTGTGGAAGACCTCCAGCGTGGTGCCGGCCGGGTCCTCGAAGGTGATCACCTCTTCGACGCGGCGGGCGTCGGCCTCCTGGACGGACAATTCCTTGAAACCGACACCGGCGCCGTCCAGGGCGGCCTTGACCCGTTGCAGCGCCTGGTGGTCGCGCACCTCCCAGCCGACGGTGATCACCCGGTCAACGTCGCCGGGCACGACGATGATCCGGGCCGCGCGCTCGTCCATCCGCAAGTACAGCGCGGACTCGTCAGGTCCTTTCCCTTCGGCAAATCCCAGCACACCGAACGCGAAATGGCGCCAACGCTCGATATCGGCGGTCGAAACCGTGATGTAGCCAAGGCTTTTCAGGTCAGTCACCGAAAGCTCCTCAGATCAGGGCCCGCAGCGGGCCCTCGGGCGGGTCGATGCCGATCGAACTCAGCGCCGCCGCGTGATAGGTGGTGCCGGGCACATGGATGGCGTGCATCTGTCCGACGTGCACGTCACGCCAATAGCGTTGCAGCGGCTTGTCCATCCGGGCCGCGTTGCCGCCGGAGCGGGCGAAGATCTCGTCGACGGCCGAGACCGCGCGCCACACCGCGCGAACCTGGGTGCGGCGCCCGGCCGCGCGGTCGGCGAACGACGCCTCCTTGCCGGCCGCGACCATGTCGTAGATGCGGTCGGCGTTGGCCAGCAGCTCCTGGCGGGCGGCGTTGATGTCGGCGGCGGCCTCGCCGATCGCGTGCATCACGTAGGGGTCGTCCTTGATCGCGGTGCCGGTCGCGCCGACCCGACCCCGCTGATAATCCAGGTGCGCGGCCAGCGCGCCCTCGGCGATGCCGATGGTGGCCGCCGAGATGCCAAGCGGGAACATCGTCGACCACGGCATCAGGTACAGCGGTTCGGTCATGCCGGCCTCGCGCTGGGCGGTGCCGTCCATCACCTTCGCCGCGTCCATGGTCCGGTAGGCGGGGACGAACGCGTCTTTGACGATGACGTCCTTGGAACCGGTTCCCCGCAGCCCCACCACATTCCACGAGTCCTCGACGATCTCGTAGTCCTTGCGCGGCAGAATCATGTGCAGCATCTGTGGCGGCATCAACGGGACGCCCTTGTCGTCGCCGAGCATGGCCCCCAGGATGATCCAGTCGCAGTGATCGGTGCCCGAGCTGAACTGCCAGCGCCCGTTGAAGAGGTAGCCGCCGTCGACCGGTTTGGCCACGCCCTGCGGCGCGTACGGGGAGGCCATCCAGGTGTCGACGTCGTCGGCCCAGATTTCGGCGGCGACCTTGGGGTCCGCGTAGGCCAGCTGGTAGGGATGCACACCCACCACGCCGACGATCCAGCCGGCGGCGGGATCCAGCGCCGCGGTCGCCATGGTCGTTTCGGCGAACTCGCGGGGGTGGACCTCGAAGCCCTGGTATTGCTTGGTCTGCAGCAGCCGGATCAGGCCGGCGCCCTTCATCAGCTTGACGGTGTCGTCGGTCAGCCGGCCGAGTTGTTCGGCTTCGGCGGCCTGGTCGCGCAACTGATCGGCCATCGCCACTACCCGGTCGATTACCCGGTCGCTCATATCGTTGTCCTTACGTGTGGGGGCTTAGTAATGGTCTACCGCAGTGGGGGCCAGTCCCAAAGGAAATCCCGATGAGCGGACACGGCGGTTGTCAAAATTCGACCCGAACATCGGTGCCGGCCGGCCGCGCCTGGCAGGCGAGAATCAGGCCGTCTTCGAGATCTTCCGGGCCCAGGACGTCGCACGGGGCCATGGCCACCTCGCCCGTGACGACGGTCGCCACGCACGAACCGCAGCGGCCTTCCCGGCACGAGTGGGGCACCGCGATCCCCGCGTCGAGCATTGTCTCGACCAGCGTCTGACCGCACGGCCAGCGCAAACGATGCCGACGACCGTCGAGATCGACTTCGACGTGTGCGACTTCCGCCATCGGCCGATCATCGGCCGGGGCGCCGGGATGGCGGACGCCCGCGCCCGGTGGCCGGGAAAACTCGCCTCAAGCGTCCGGTGACCGGGAGGGGGAGCGGGTCGCGATGCCGCAGGCCTTACGGTGAGTACTTGTGAGCGATCCCGGCCAACAGTCCGTCGATGTCGTCGTGGTCGGCGCCGGCTTCGCCGGCCTCTACGCCCTGCACACGCTGCGCGGCCGGGGCCTGTCGGTGCGAGTGCTGGAAGCCGCGCCCGAGATCGGCGGCACCTGGTACTACAACCGCTATCCCGGCGCGCGCTGCGACGTCGAGAGCGTCGATTACTGCTACTCGTTCTCCGACGAACTACAGCAGGAATGGAACTGGACCGAACGCTATGCCACCCAGGCCGAGATCCTCGAGTATCTGAACTGGGCCGCCGACAAACTCGACCTGCGCCGCGACATCGCGCTACGCACCCGGGTGGTCTCGGCGACGCTCGACGAGGCCACGCTGCGCTGGACGATCACCACCGATGCCGGACAGACGATCTCGGCGGGGTTCTGTCTGATGGCCACCGGCCCGTTGTCGGCCGCACTGACCCCGGACTTCGACGGCCTGGACACCTTTGGCGGCGAGATCTACCACACCGCCCAATGGCCCCACGACCCCGTCGACTTCCGCGGCAAACGGGTGGCCGTCATCGGCACCGGATCCTCTGGCATCCAATCGATCCCGATCATCGCCGAGCAGGCCGCGCACCTCTACGTCTTCCAGCGCACCCCCAATTACAGTGTCCCGGCGGGCAACAGGCCGTTGACGGCCGCAGAGCTCGACGAAATCAAGGCGGAATATGCGCAGCGGCGCGCGCTGTCGTGGCGCAGCGGCGGCGGCTCACCGCACCTCACCGCCCCGAAGCCGACCATGCAGTTCACGCCCGAGGAGCGCCGAGCGGCGTTCGAAAAGCGGTGGCAGCTGGGCGGTGTGCTGTTCTCGAAGACCTTCCCGGACCAGATGACCGATCTGGAGGCCAACGAAGAGGCCCGCAAATTCTACGAGGAGAAAGTCCGGGCGATCATCAACGACCCGGCCGTCGCCGACCTACTGATCCCCAACGACCACCCCATCGGCACCAAGCGAATCTGCACCGACAGCAACTACTTCCAGACCTTCAACCGGCCGAACGTGTCGCTGATCAGCGTCCGCGCCACCCCCATCGAATCCGTCGACACCACCGGCATCAACACCACCGACACCCACTACGACGTCGACATGATCGTGCTGGCAACGGGTTTCGACGCGATGACCGGGGCGTTGGGCAGGATCGACATCGTCGGACGCCGCGGCACCGCCCTGCGCGACGACTGGGCACACGGACCCCGCACCTATCTGGGGCTGGGCGTCGACGGGTTCCCCAACATGTTCCTGATCTCGGGCCCGGGGGCGCCCGCCGTGCTGGCGAACATGGTGCTGCATGCCGAAGCCCAGGTGAACTGGATCGCCGAGGCCATCGCGTTCCTCGACGAGCACGGTTACGCCGCAATCGAAGCCAAGGTCGACAGCGTGGACGCCTGGGGCGCCGAATGCGCCCGCCGGGCCGAGACGACGTTGTTCACCAAGGCGAACTCGTGGTACATGGGCGCGAACGTGCCGGGAAAGCCGCGGGGCTTCATGCTGTTCGTCGGGGGCTTCGCCGCGTACAACGACATCTGCGCCGAGGTCGCCGACGCCGGCTACCGCGGCTTCGATCTGATCGAACGATGACGGGATTGCTGGACACGGTTGTCGTCGTCACCGGCGCCGCCAAAGGAACCGGGCGGGTGCACTGTCAGCGCTTCGCCGACGAGGGCGCCGATGTGATCGCGCTCGACGCGCCCGCGGTGGCCGACGAATTGCAGGGCGCCGCAAGGGAAGTCGCCGACCGCGGTCGGCGATGCGTGACCGGCTTGGCCGATGTCACCGACCTCGGGGCCGTCACCACCGCCATCGATGCCGGCGTCGCCGAGCTGGGCCGCCTCGACGTCATCGTCGCCAACGCCGGCGTCCACCTGCCGGGCGCGCCGTCCTGGGAACTCGACCCGCAGGTGTGGCAGCGCACGCTGGACATCAACCTCACCGGCGTCTGGCACACCGTCAGGGCCGGCGTGCCGCATATCGGCACCGACGGCGGCTCCGTCGTCATCATCAGCTCCACCAGCGGCATTCGCGGCCTGCCCAACACCGCCCACTACACCGCCAGCAAGCACGCGGTCGTGGGACTGGCCCGCACGCTCGCCAACGAGCTCGGGCCCCGCGGCATTCGGGTCAACACCGTGCACCCCGGCCCGGTCGCCACCCCAATGGTGCTTAACGAGGCCACCTTTCGGCGGTTGCGACCGGACCTGGCCAACCCGACGGAGGCCGACGCCGCCGAAGTGCTGCGCGCCCGCAACCTGCTTCCGGTGCCGTGGGTCGAGCCCGTCGACATCGCCAACGCCGTGCTGTTCCTGGCCTCGGATGAGGCCCGCTACATCACCGGCACACAGCTCGTCGTCGATGCCGGCCTGACCCAGAAGACGACATGAGGGCGACCCCCCGCGCGCGACTCCAAGGCAAGGTCGCCCTGATCACCGGCGCGGCGCGGGGGATCGGTCGCGCGCAGGCGGTGCGGTTCGCGCAGGAGGGCGCCGACATCGTCGCGCTCGACGTGTGCGGCCCGATCGACACGGTGATCGTCCCGCACAGCACCCCGGACGACCTCGACACCACCGCGTCGCTGGTCCGCGAGGCCGGCGGCCGGGTGCACACCGACATCGTCGACGTCCGCGACCTCGCCGGCCTGCGGGCCGCCACCGACCGAGGCGCCGAGCGGTTCGGCGGCCTGGACGTGGTGTGCGCGACCGCGGGGATCACGTCGCGCGGCCTGGCGGTCGACCTGGACGAAAACGCCTGGCGCACCATGCTGGACGTCAACCTCACCGGAGTCTGGCACACCTGCCGCGCCGGCGCTCCCCACCTCATCGCCCGCGGTGCCGGCTCGGTGATCCTGACGAGCTCCATCGCCGGGCTGCGTGGGCTGGTCGGCGTCGCGCACTACACGGCCGCCAAACACGGCGTGGTCGGCCTGATGCGCTCGTTGGCTAGTGAGCTTGCGCCGCACAATGTTCGCGTCAACTGCATCAACCCGACCAACGTCGACACGCCGATGATCCACAATGAGTTCGTCAGCAGCGCATTTCGCCCGGACCTGGACCGGCCGCCCACGCGCGCCGAATTCGCCGACGCCGCTCGTTCGATGAACATGCTTGCGGTGCCGTGGATCGACCCGATCGACGTCGCCAACGCCGCGCTGTTTCTGGCCTCCGACGAGGCGCGCTACATCACCGCGATCACCCTGCCCGTCGACGCGGGCGCCACCGGAAAATAAGGAGGATCCGTGACCGACATTGCGAAGTACGGGCCGTGGGCGTTGATCGCGGGCGGTTCGGAAGGGGTGGGTGCCGAGTTCGCAAAGCGCTTGGCCGGTGACGGGTTCGGCCTGGTGCTGATCGCTCGTAAGCCGGGACCGCTGCAGGACACGGCGCGGCAGTGCCGTGAGATCGGCGCGCAGGTGCGCACGTTGGCCCTCGATCTGCTGGACCCCGATGCGGTCTCGCGAGTCACCGCGCAGACCACGGACATTGAGGTCGGCCTGTTGATCTACAACGCCGGCGCCAACACCTGCAGCGAGCGGTTCCTGGACGCCGAGCTCAGCGACTTCGGCCGGGTGATCGACCTCAACGTGACGCGGATGCTGCAACTCGTGCAGCACTTTGGCCGGCCGATGCGGTCCCGCGGCCGCGGCGGCATATTGGTGGTCGGCTCGATGGCGGCGACCCACGGTTCGATGCGCCAATCGGTCTACACCGGCGTGAAGGCCTTCAGCCGCCTCTTCGCCGAGAGCCTCTGGCTGGAGCTGCGCGAGCACGGTGTCGACGTGCTGGAACTGGTGCTGGGTGTGACGCGCACGCCGGCCATGGCCCGGGTCGGCCTGAAGTTCGATGTGCCGGGGCTGTCGGTCTCCGAACCGGTTGACGTGGCCCGCGAGGGATTGGAGAACCTGGCCAACGGCCCGGTGTTCATCGCGGGCGGCAACGCGGCCGCGGTGCAGCGGGGCAGCGGACCGGACCGCGCCGCGATCGTCCTGGGCGCCCACAGAACCGTGCAGGAACTCCTGGGCCAGAAGTAATTTGCCCCGGTGTGGGCACGGAGGTGCCCTCCCTGGCCGATCGACTGGAAGGAGCGACGGTGATCGACGCCGACGAACTGTTGACGCGGCTATGCCGGCTCGAGGACGAACGCGACATCGCCCGATTGATCGCGTCCTACGGTCCGGCGGTGGACGCCGGGGATGCCGACGCCGCGGCGCGGCTCTGGGCGGCCGACGGCGGCTACGACGTCGAGGGTTGGCAGATGCACAGCCAGGCCGACGTGCACGCCATGGTGAGCTCGGCCTCGCATCGGAAGCTGGTGGGTGATGGCTGCTGCCACTTCCTCGGACCGGCGGTCGTGACGGTCACGGGAGATTCGGCAGTGGCGGTCAGCGAATCGCTGGTCCTCGTGCGTGACGGCGAGGGCTATCGCGTATGGCGTTGCACGGCAAACCATTTCGAGTTGCGGCGCATCGAGAATCGTTGGCGGATCACCAAGCGTACGAGCCGTGTCCTCAATGGTAATCCCGGCGCCCACGCCTTGCTCACCGCAGGCCTGGCGGGTGCGACGGCGCCGACGCTAGGTGTGGAGGAGACGTGAAGGATTGCCCGTTGGTGTTCTTTTCGTTTGTCGCGCTGGACAACCCGGAGCCCGAAGCGCACCGCCGCTACAACGAGTGGCATCAACTCGACCATCGACCGGAGAACCTGGCACTGCCGGGCGTCGCGTGGGGAGACCGGTGGGCTCGCACCGCCGGATGCCGCGCCGAATCGGTCGCCGGCCCCGAGCATGCGGCAACCGACTACGTTGCCATGTACTGGTTTCGGGAACCGGTCGAGCGATCGGTACGGGAGTGGGAGCGACTCGGACGCGACTCGTTCGAGTGGGGCCGGGGACCCATGATCGCCGGAGTGCGCCGAACGCTGCTGGCTTTCTTCCGGCCCGTCAAGGGTTATGCCGCGGCATCGTCGTTGGTGTCGCCGCAGGTCATTCCCTACCGCCCCAACCGCGGGCTGCACCTGAGCATGACGCGGTTCACCGATCCGTTGGGCGCTGACACGCACGAGCACCACCGCTGGGAGGATCGGGTGTTGATTCCGGCATTGCTCGACATTCCGGGAGTGGCTGGGGTGTGGACATTTTCGCTCGACCGCCACCAAGGCAACGGACTTGGACTTCGGGCCCTCGACCCGGTGGCCGACCGTGGCGCGCTGCGGATCCGCTTGCTCTACCTCGACGACGAGCCCGTGGCGACCTCGAGCCGGATTCGTGATCGTGTCGGCGCCACAGATATGCGTCTACCGGACTCGGCGGCCTCCGGTGACGTCGTGATCAGCACACCGCTGCGCACGATAATCCCGTGGCAGGACTGGTGACTCGCTCATCGTGGCGGAGTGGCGGACGGCACGCGAGCGGAGGTCGATGGTGGCTGACGGCGACGGTGAGCCCAGGCCGCCGGCCGCTTCGGGGCCGCCACCCGGTGACGAGGACGGTCCTGCGTTAGCCGCGTGAGAGGAACGCCAGCACGGTGCTTTCGAACGCCTCCTTGGCCTCGATCATCGCCCAGTGCCCCGAGTTGGGGAAGATGTGCAGCTCCGCGTTGGGAATGGTGCGCATCGGGATGAGGGCCATATCGGGCGGGCTCACCCGGTCGTCGCGCCCCCAGGTCAGCAGGGTGGGCGCGGTGAGCTTGTGCATGGTCGCCCACGGCAGCGGCCGGTCGGAGGCGGCCAGCGCGGCGTTCATCCCGGCGAACGCCGCCTTGCCGTACATGCGTCGCGCCGCGGCCAGGGTGTCGGGGTCCGTGGCCAGCTGCCAGCGCTCCTCGATCAGCTGCTCGGTGACCAGCCCCTGGTCGTAGACCATCGATTTGAGCCAGTCGACCAGGCGTTGCCGGGTCGGGTCTTCGACGAATTCCTGCAGCAGCCGGATGCCTTCGCTGGGGCTAGGGCTGAAGATGTTGGTGCCGATCCCACCGATGGTCACCAGCCGATCGACGCGGTCGGGATTGTGGGTGGCGAAGTTGATGCCCACACCGCCGCCCATCGAGTTGCCGACGATGTGCACCTTGGCGACGCCGAGCGCGTCCAACAATGGCGATACGGTGCCGAACGCGGTCACCATCGGGTGGCCGCCGAAGTCGTCGCTGACCCCGAACCCCGGGAATTCCAGGATCAGACAGCGGAACCGCTCGGCGAAGGCCGGCAGCACCCCGCGGAAGTTGCGCCACCCGGTGACACCGGGCCCCGAGCCGTGCAGGAACAGCAGCACCGGGGCGGAATCGCCGCCCCCGCTGTCGTAGTAGCGCAAAGCGCCCTTTTCCGTGCTGATTTCACGCAGGTCGTGCTCTGCGATGGTCGTCTGTCCAAAAGTGTCTGCCACGGATGTCACCCTGCCATGCCGCGGCGGCGGGATGGGGAAGGGTTCCGCTGAACGGGCGGCGGTCAGGTTCCGCGGACCGGCGCGCTCGAATTGATCAGCTCTTTGAGGGCGGCGGGGAACGCGTCGGCCAGGTCCCACAGGTCGGGCACGAGATCGGGGCAGGAAATGATGCCGACGCCGAGACGGCCCCCCAGCGACATCACGGTGATATTGAGCCCGGCGCCGGCGATGATCGGACCCAGCGGGTACATCGCGTCGAGCCGGCAACCCAGGAAGTAGAGCTGGTCTCGTGGCCCGGCCACGTTCGACATCACCAGGTTGTGCGGCGGCTTCTCGGGCAGCGGGATGCGGGGCAGCAATTTCATCGCGGCGCCGAACATGGTCTGCCCGGCCACTTGCGTCCAGTCCTGCAGCAGCGACGGGCCCATCGCCGCGGCGTGGTCCTTGGCCGCGGCGTTCCCGGCGGCAATGCTGGTGAGTCGTTCGACGGGGTCGGCGATGTGGGTTTCGAGCCGGCACAGCATCCAGGTCGTCTGGTTGCGGCCCGGCCGCGACGACTTGCCGCGGACGGACACCGGCACGCTGGCGACCAGAGGGATGGCCGGTAGGGCGTGGCGGTCCAGAAAGAACTGCCGCAGCGCCCCCGCACACATCGCCGTCACCACGTCGTTGACGGTCACCCCGAACCGCGCTTTGACGGTTTTGATGTCGTCGAGGTCCACGCCGGCCAGGGCGACGTTGCGGCGCCGGGTGAAACGGCCGTTGAACGCCGTCGGCGGCGCCGCGAACGGGGCCGCCATCGTGTGGCCGCCGCCGCGGGCGCGCAGGACCGTCTGCGCCAGCGTCAGCGCCGTGGCCGGCACCACCCTGGCCAGGCGCCACGGCCGCAACGCCGCCCCGATCAGACCGCTGGCGGCGATCTGCAGGGGATTCGCCGCGCCGGTGCGGGCGGCCGGTTTCGGCGGCGGGCCGTCGGGCGCGGCGCTGCACAACTGCGCGAGCAGGTTGGCACCGCCCACGCCATCGACCACCGCGTGGTGGGCCTTGAGGACGACGGACAGCGCGTCGCCGCGCAGGCCTTCGAGCACCCACATTTCCCACAGCGGACGATCGCGATCGAGCGCAAGCCCGGCGACGTGGCCGCAGATATCCGCCAGTTCTTCGGGTCCGCCGGGCGAGGGCAGGGCGACGCGGTGTAGGTGGCGAGCCAGATCGAACCGGTCGTCGTCCACCCAGACCGGATGGTCGAAGTTCAGTTGGTTGTCGGCCAGCTTGAGGCGGAATTCCGGCACGGCGTCAACCCGCTCCGCCAGCGCTTCACGAAAACGCGCGAAGCTATACCCGCCCGGCGCGGTCGTCGGGTCGAGCTCCAGGACGCAGCAAACATTCAACGGCTGCGTCGGTGATTCGAGGTACAAGAAGAACGCATCTAGCCCGCTGAGTCGTTGCATATCTGCTCGTCTCTTGTATGTGGCTCTGACCGCTGGTCACATGACCATCGGTCATCCCAGGCCCGCTGACGGGACGCCCGCTCGGTGCGACCGCAATGTGTTGGTGTGACATTTATCTGTAGCCGGTGAGGGGCTTTCGGCAAACATCTCGCCGGCACAGTGTTCGAAGCCGCCCCCCGGCGTCCCGGTGCGATACGAAAACGCCACGCGGCCAAAGTCTTTGACCAGGCCGAGACGACGACGTCGCGGAGTGCTAGCGGGCCATCGCCGAGTCGGGCGCTGCCCAGTCGGTCGACACCTGGCGGTGCTTGATCAGCCAGGTGTCGTCCTCGGGCACCAGGATGTCGCGGTAGCGGCCGCAATGGTCGAGGCCGATATGGGTGACCACGGTGAAGTACGACCTGACGCGCGCCTGGCCGGGTGCCAGCTCGGTGAACGACACGTTGGCGACGTTGTGGCGCACAAGGGGTTTGACGCCCACGTCGACGGCGAGGTTTCCGGTGACACCGCCCAGGAACTCCGCGATCGCCGATCGCCCGCGCAGTGGGTCGAATCCCCGTATCTCGAGGACACCGTCCGAGCAGAATGTCTCCGCGAGGGCGTCGAGCGCACCGGCGTCGCCGGACCAGTTGTAGCGCGCCAAGGTGTCGCGGATCTGCTCGCGGGCCACCAGCTCCCACATTTCCACTGTTACGGCTCCTCCCGCCGGTCCCTTGCCAAACATCCTGAACGGCAAGGCAATTAAACGGAGCTGCCCGCGGTCTCGCCCGCCCGCCGCATCGCCGCTGTGGCGAAGGCTACTCCGAGGTTTTGGGAGCCGGCCGGTTGGGCAATAAGTGCTGAGCAAGACGCACGACACGGAGGGAGTACCTATGTCGGACAAGAGCGGTCCCGAGGAAGCCATCAAGGGCGTCGTCGAGGGAGTCAAGGGCAAGGTGAAGGAAGTCGCCGGCGCGGTCGCCGGACGTGACGACCTGATGCGCGAAGGCCAGGCCCAGCAGGACAAGGCCGACGCGCAGCGCGAGGCCGCCAAGAAGGAGGCCGAGGCCGAAAGCGCCCGAAAGGCCGCCGAGATCAACGAAGCTCGCCAGAAAGCCGAACAATAGCGGCGGTCCCGCGACGCTTCGCGACCCGCCGCCCGGCAACGCGGTGATCGACGGCATCCGGTGACGATCATCGGCGATCAAGCCGGATTCCGTCCCGCACAAGCGCTTCGAGGCCGGCGGCGTACGAAAGACCCTCAGGGGTCGACGGGCCGATTCGTCCACTCGCGGCCGGGCCGGCGTGCCGAGCGGAACCATCCGCCGGCCGCGCCGGTGCCGCCGTCGGTCGCAATGGTGTGGCCCGTGACGAACGACGACAGGTCCGAGGCCAGAAACAGGATCACGTTGGCCTGATCCTCGGGCACGCCCATCCGACCGACCGGCACCCACTGCGGCCATCGCGTCTGCTCCTCGGGCGAAAGCCATTGCGAGTAGGGCACTTGAAGGGACTCGGTGACGTCGGGCGCGATCGCGTTGACCCGCACGCCGTGGATGCCCACTTGCACGGCGAGGCTCCGAGTGAACGCGATCAGGCCGGCTTTGAACGCGGCATACACCGGATCCTCCGGGTAACCGCGCAGCCCCTCGACCGACGAGACGTTCACGATCGCGCCGGCGTGCCGGTCCACCATGGCGGGCAGGAACGCCCGCGTGAGCAGGAAAACGTGGTGCAGGTTGATTCGGTAGAGCTCATCCCAGAGCTGCGGGTCGGTGTCGGCGAAGTTCCCGGGGTGGCGCAGCCAGTGGCCCACGTTGTTGACCAGCACGTCGACCCGGCCATACCCATCCAGCACCGTTCGGGCCAGGCGGGTGACGTGGTCGGGGGCCCGGACGTCGGTGATGACCGCCCGCGCGGACCCGCCGGAGGCCGTGATGGCGTCGGCGGTCGCATCGGCCAGCTCGCCGTCGATATCCGCGATCACGACGTGGGCGCCGTGGCGGGCGAAGAGCCGCGCGGTGGCCGCGCCGATACCGCCGCCACCGCCCGTCACGACCGCCACCCGGCCGGCCAGCAACAGGTCCGGATGCTGTGCGTGTGTCATCGCTCATATCTTGGGCCACTCGGCGGGCCGGCCCACACCCGGTCCGGCCCCGATCGGCCCGCGCGACAACCGCAAACGGGATCAGGCAGTGGTACCCATCTCTGCGGCCAGCAAACAGTGACGTATGCGACGTTTGCTGCGCGCTGCATCGGCCGGTATGCCGGGTATCCGGTGTCCACTTGAGGAGTTGATGACACATGGTGAGCACAATCGATCCGGCCCGCATATTGCCGAGCGTGGCGACGACGCGGCGCATGCATCATCGGCATAGCCCGCAGTCGGTTGCCGTCTCGTTCGCCAGCCGCCTGATCGTGAAGAACGCCGTGCGCGCCTGGGCCATGACGCCCAACCTGCACTGGCCGCTCGAGTACGTCGACGATTTCGCCGGGATGTTTCCCCGCCTCGGCTCCGGGGCGAGCACCGAACCGGTTCGTCTCGAGCACTGCGCCGCCGAGTGGGTCCGCGCTCCCGGCGTCTCGGGGGACCGGGCCATCCTCTATCTGCACGGCGGCGCGTTCCTCACCTGCGGCCTCAACACGCATCGCTCGATGGTGACTCGCTTGTCCAAGGAGGCCGACGCCGCCGTGCTCGCCGTCGCGTACCGGAAGCTGCCCGCGCATCAGATCACCGATGCCATCGACGACGGGATCAGCGGCCTGCGGTGGCTGCAGGACCGCGGCTACGACGGCGACCGGGTCGTCGTGGCCGGCGACTCGGCCGGGGGATACCTGGCGTTCATGACCACGCTGTCGGCGATTCGCGACGACGTCATGGAGCCGGCCGGGGTTGCGACCATCTCGCCGTTCACCGACGCGGACCCGGAACGAAAGCTCAAGCACCGCAACGCACGCAAGTGCTCGATGTTCACCCGCCGCGCCTTCTCGAGGTTCGCTCAGTACCTCGGCGATGCGCAGGTCGTCGAAGGCCGGGGCGAGTCCACGGTCGCCTCGCCCGTGGATGCCGACCTGTCGTCGTTGCCGCCGGTGACCATCCACGCAAGCTCGGACGAATTGTTGCTCGCCGACGCCGAACTGATGGCGAAGCGCCTGGAAGCCAGCGGGATCCGGTGCGATCTGCACCTCTGGGACGGCCAAATTCACGACTTCCCGCTGGCCGCCGACATCTTGCCGGAGGGGCGCCGCGCCATCAAATACCTCGGGGACTTCGTCAAAGACGTCACCCCGGTCAGGGACGCGGTCCGGAGAAAGGTCCGAAACGCGCGCCGCCTGCGCAGCGCCGCGGCGGCCGGTTGAAGACGACGAAAGTAATTGTGCCGCAGTCTGATTCGATGGACGGTGTCCATCCTCGGTCGCGGTGGCTGCGGTTGCCACACGCTGCCGGTGCCGGCCGGCGGCGATGGCCGGGGACGGGACGCAGCGCGTAAGTCGCGCCGCTGCCGTTACAGTTGGTCCTGATGAGCCCACCAGCCCCGCCTGCGCTGACCGTGCGGTACGAGGGAGCCGAACGCACCTTCGCGCCAGGCAACGACGTAGTGATCGGGCGTGACCTTCGCGCGGACGTCCGCGTCGCCCACCCCCTGATCTCCCGCACCCACCTCATCGTGAGGTACGACCAGGGCCGATGGATCGCCGTCGACAACGGCAGCCTCAACGGCCTTTACGTAAACAACCGCCGCGTCCCGGTCATCGACATCCAGGACGGGCAGCGCGTCAACGTCGGCAATCCGGACGGCCCGGCGCTGACCTTCGAGGTCGGCCGTCACCAGGGTTCGGCGGGGCGGCCGCCCCTGACGACGTCGATACCGATCGTCGGCACGTCCAGCGCGCCACTGGTGGGGGCGCCGCACGGCCCGCCCACCGGCACCCACCACCCCGCCCAGCCGCAGCAGCCGGCGTCGGCCTCGTTCCGTCACCCGGCCCATCCGCCCACCGCAACACAGCCCAGCCAGCCGCCCAGCGGGCCCACCCCGAGCCAGCCGTCGGGCCCGCAGCCCCGCTATCCGACCAGCGGCCCCCTCGCCGCGCCGCCCAGCGCAGCCCAGCCCGCACCGCAGATCTACCGGGCGCCGTCGACGCACGCGGCCCCGCCCACCACCGCGCAGCCGGCGGCATCCCAGACGGGCCGGATCGGCGGTGACTCGTCGAACATCGCGACCTCGATGATGAAGATCCTGCGGCCGGGCAAGGCCGGGCTGGAGTCGACACCGGGCGCGATCACGATCGGCCGCGCCAACGACAACGACATCGTCATCCCCGAGGTCCTCGCGTCACGCCACCACGCCACCCTGATCCCGGCGCCCGGTGGCACCGAGATCCACGACAACCGCAGCATCAACGGCACGTTCGTCAACGGCGCCCGGGTCGATTCGGCCGTGCTGCGCGACGGCGACGTCGTCACGATCGGCAACATCGACCTCGTCTTCCACGGCGGCACCCTGGCCCGCCGCGACCAGACCGCCACCGAGACGCGCACCGGCGGCCTCGACGTGCGCGGGGTGACCTGGACGATCGAGAACACCAAGACGCTGCTGGACAACATCTCGCTGACCGCGCTGCCCGGGACGTTGACGGCGATCATCGGGCCGTCCGGCGCCGGCAAATCGACATTCGCGCGGCTGGTCGCCGGGTACACGCACCCCACCACGGGCACCGTGGCGTTCGAGGGCCACAACGTCCACGCCGAGTACGCCTCGCTGCGCAGCCGAATCGGGATGGTGCCGCAGGACGACGTGGTGCACGGGCAGCTGACCGTTCAGCAGGCATTGATGTACGCCGCCGAGCTGCGCCTGCCGCCGGACACGACCAAGGACGACCGCGCCCAGGTGGTGGCCCGGGTGCTCGAGGAACTCGAGATGACCCAGCACCTGCACACGCGGGTCGACAAGCTGTCCGGCGGCCAGCGCAAGCGCGCCTCGGTGGCGCTGGAGTTGCTCACCGGGCCGTCGCTGCTGATCCTCGACGAGCCGACATCCGGGCTGGACCCGGCGCTGGACCGGCAGGTGATGACCATGCTGCGGCAGCTGGCCGACGCCGGCCGGGTGGTGCTCGTCGTCACCCACTCGCTGACCTACCTGGACGTCTGCGACCAGGTGCTCCTGCTCGCCCCCGGCGGCAAGACGGCGTTCAGCGGGCCGCCCAGCCAAATCGGTCCCGCCATGGGCACCACCAACTGGGCCGACATCTTCAGCACCGTCGCCAACGACCCCGACGGGTCCCGGGCGCGCTACCTGGCCCGCACGGGCCCGGCCCCGGCGCCGCCGCCGGCGGAGAAACCCGCCGAACTGGGCGACCCCTCACACACCAGCCTGTTCCGGCAGTTCTCCACGATCGCCCGGCGCCAGATGCGGCTGATCATCTCGGACCGCGGTTACTTCGTCTTCCTGGCGTTGCTGCCGTTCATCATGGGTTCGCTGTCGATGTCGGTGCCCGGCGACGTCGGCTTCGGCATCCCGAACCCGATGGGTGCGGCACCCAACGAGCCGGGCCAGATCCTGGTGCTGCTGAACGTCGGCGCGGTGTTCATGGGCACCGCGCTCACCATCCGCGACCTCATCGGCGAACGCGCGATCTTCTTGCGCGAGCAGGCGGTTGGCCTGTCCACGTCGGCGTACCTGTTGGCGAAGGTGTGCGTCTACACGGTGTTCGCGATCGTCCAGTCGGCGATCGTGAGCATCATCGCGGTGCTCGGCAAGGGCGCGCCGACCCAGGGCGCGGTGGCGCTGGGCAAGCCCGCCCTGGAGTTGTTCGTCGACGTCGCGCTGACGTGCGTCGCCTCCGCCATGCTCGGGCTGGCGCTGTCGGCGGTCGCCAAGTCCAACGAGCAGATCATGCCCCTGCTGGTGGTGGCCGTCATGTCGCAGCTGGTGTTCTCCGGCGGGATGATCCCGGTGACCGGCCGGGTGGGCCTGGATCAGATGGCCTGGGCCACGCCCGCCCGATGGGGATTCGCGGCGTCGGCGTCCACCGCCGACCTGACCAAGCTGGTGCCGGGCCCCCTGACCCCGAAGGATTCGCACTGGCAGCACACGCCGGCCGCATGGTGGTTCGACGTCGGCATGCTGGCGCTCATCAGCGCCGTCTATCTGGGTTTCGTGCGCTGGAAGATTCGCCTCAAGGGCGGGTGATCGCGCGCGGCCGCGTCCGTCAGGCGCCCTTGCGGACCACTTGGTCGGCCGCGGCGCGCATGCGATCGGACAATTGCAAAAGATTGTGCTCGCCTACGCCCAGGGGAAGGGTGTACGCCAGCTGCCTCAACTCGACGGCGTAGTTGCGCAAATCTTCGCGGAGGCGCGTCTCAACAGTGGGCATGATTTCTCCCTCGGGCTGGGGCAGAGTGCCTGGTCCGCGTCGACCAACCAATCCGAGAATTTTCGCAGCCTTTCGCCGAATCCGCCAGAGCGTCGGCGGGTCTTAACAGCGGATTTACAGTCGGAACCCCGGCCGTTCGCGACCGACGCACCGGAGAATGCCACGCGTGATCTCGCGGCGGCGTTACGCTGACGCTGCCCGATGTAAGGCCTCGAGGCTGCGAGAAAGGCACAGGCGCCGGAATGGATTTCGAACTCGACGCCGGGCAGCGCGCCTGGCTGGCCGAGGTCCGCGAATTTCTGCACGGCAACGTCACCCCGGCCCTGCGGGCGGAGCTCGCCGCGCACGACTTGGAGTTTCCCGACGGCGAAGTGGCGCGGTTTCGACGCAAGATCGGCGCCAAGGGCTGGTTCGGGCTGAACTGGCCGCGCGAGTACGGGGGCCTGGGCCTCGGTGCCATTCACCTGCACCTGTTGATGAGCGAATTCGAATACTGGGGCGTGCCCGGCCCCGACCTGACCGTCACGTCGGTGGCGCCGATGATCATGCGGCACGGCACCGAACGAAACAAAAACGAATGGCTGCCCCTGATCGCCCGCGGCGAAATGATCTGTGCCGTCGGCTATTCCGAGCCCGAGGCCGGCACCGATCTGGCGAACCTGCGGACCAGCGCGACCCGCGACGCCGAGGAATGGGTGATCAACGGCACCAAGATCTGGAACAGCGGGGCGCAGCGGGCGACGCATGAATGGCTCTGCGTCCGTACCGATCCGAGCGGTGCCCGCCACCGCGGCATCTCGGTCATCATCGTCCCGATCGACAGCCCCGGCGTCGAAATCCGCCCGCTCTACGCGTGGTCGGGCTACCGCACCAACGAGGTGGGATTCCGCGACGTGCGGGTGCCGGTCACCAATCTCGTCGGCGAAGTCAACCGCGGCTGGACCTACATCACCGGCGCGCTCGACCTCGAACGCGGCGCGCTGACCAACGCCGGAGACCTGCGCCGCGCCGTCGAGGAACTGCACGAGCTTTCGCGGCGTCCGCGGCGCGACGGGACGGTGCCCGCCGAGGACCCGTCGCTTCGCCGTCGGCTGGCGCAGGCCGAAGCCGACGTCGCGGTGGCCACCCTGATGGGCTACGAGGCGGCCTCGATCCTCGACAACGGCGTCATTCCGACCGTCGAAGTCAGCGTCGAAAAGGTGTTCACCAGCGAGCTGCGGCAGCGCATCGCCGCTCTGGCGCTCGATCTCCTCGGCCCGGATGGCTTGTTGGCGCACCGCAGCGAGCAGGCCCCGCTGGCCGGCAAATTCGAGCGGCTCTACCGGGCCGCCCCGCTGATGCGCTTCGGCGGGGGTACCAACGAGGTGCTTCGCGACATCATCGCCCAGCGCGGGCACGGGATGCCCTCTTATGGACGCTGACTCGGAGCCTCGCACCCACCGATGAAGACGATCCCGTCCGCCGAACAGCGCGAGTTCGCCTCGGCGTTGCGTGCCCTGCTGGCCGCCGAGAGCCCGGTCAGCCTGGTGCGCGCCCTCGACCAACCGGGCGCGGACCGCCGCACACCGGCGCTGTGGAAGGCGCTGGCCGACGCGGGTGTGTTCGGCCTGGCCATCGCCGAGGAGTACGGCGGCGCCGGCGGCTCCCTCGATGACCTGGCCGTGTTCTTCACCGAAGCCGGTCGCGCCCTGTGCCCGACGACGGTGCACAGCAGCGTGCACGCCGCCCTCGCGCTCGACCAGCTCGGCTCCCCGGGCGCCAAGGCCGTCTGGCTGCCACCGCTCGCGGCCGGGAGCGTCCGCGCCACCACCGCGCTCTGGAACGCCCGCGACGCCGCGGTCGTCTGTCCGCCGCTGCGCGCCGATCCTGCCTCGCAACGGTGGCGGCTCAACGGGATTGCGGATTACGTCGCCGACGCCGACGTCGCCGATCTCATCGTGGTGTCGGCCGCCTCTTCGCGGGACGTAGCCGAACGCACACTGGTCTTCATCGTCGATGTGCACGCCGGTGGCGTGACCGTCGAGCCGCTCGACATGGCGGGCGGGCACCGGGCGTTCACCGTGCGTTTCGACGATGTGGTCGTGGCCGGTGACGCCGTGCTCGGCGGCGTCACGGCGCCGGGATTGCGCCGGCTGGCCAACACCGCGGTGGCGCTGGGATCACTCGACTTGGTGGGGGTGGGGCAGGCGGTGCTGGACCGCACCGTCGACTACACCAAGCTGCGTCACCAGTTCGGCCGGCCCATCGCATCGTTTCAGGCGGCCCAGCATCTGATCGCCAACATGCACATCGCGCTGGCGGCCGCGCGATTGGCGGCGCACGCGGCGGTGTTCTGGCTGGGGCGCGGCCGCACCGCGAGCAGGGAGACGGCCATCGCCCGCATGCACGCGGCCACCGCGGCCCGGCTGATCACGCTGGACGCCCACCAGCTGCACGGCGGGATGGGCTACGTCACCGAGACGGACCTGCACTTGTGGACCGAACGGGCCCGGCTCGGTTCGACGCTCGGTGGCGGCGCCGACGTCGCGGCGTCGTGGCTTCAGGAAACCATGCACGAAGGGAGCGCCGATGAGTGAGGACAGCTTGATCGACGCCGAGTCCGCGTCGCGGGTGGGCACGGTCGCCGCGTCGGCGACCGGTGAGGTGAACCGGCGCGACTGGCAACGGTGGGCGGCCGCGGTGGGCGAGGACAACCCGTTGTATTTCGACCCGGAGTACGCCCGCGCCAACGGCTTTCGCGACATCATCTGCCCGCCGCTGTTCCTGCAGTACGCGGTCCTCGGGGTGGCGCGGCTCGAGTCGCTGCGCCCCGACGGATCCTCCGGCGCGGTCTCCGGTGGCCTCGCGTTTCCCCGCGCGCCCAAGCGGATGGCCGGCGGGGAGAGCTTCACCTTTCACCTGCCGGCCTACCACCGCGACAAGATCGAAATGGTCCGCACCGTCGAGTCGATCGTCGAAAAGCAGGGCCGCTCCGGCAGATTCGTCCTCGTCACCTGGCACACGGTGTACCGCAACCAGGACCGCGACCTGCTGGCGGAAGCGTCGACGTCGATGATCGCCCGCCCATGAGCGACCAGCAGGTCTTCTTCGAAGACATCGCCGTCGGCGATCACATCCCCACGCTGACGGTGACCGTCGACGAGACCCAGATGTTCTTCTTCAGCGCCGCCACCTACAACGGCCACCGCATCCACTACGACAAGGAATGGGCCCGCGACACCGAGGGTTACGACAACGTGCTGGTGCACGGTCCGCTGCAGGCGGCGCTGCTGGCCCGCGCCCTCGGGGACTGGATCGGCGGGCGGGGCCGGCTGGTGACGTTCGCCGTGCAGAACCGGGCGATCGCCTATCCCGGTGAGGCGCTCAGTTTCGGCGGCGCAGTCACCGGTAAACGCTTGGGAGACGACGTTTTCAGGGGGGCCGGGTTGGTGGATCTGGACATCGCCGGGCGTCGCGAGGACACGGTGCTGATGCCCGGCACCGCCACGGTCGCGCTGCCGCGGCGGGGGAGCCGGGCATGACCGGGCTGCGAGGGGAGGCCGCGATCGTCGGCATCGCCGAGTTGCCTGCCGAGCGGCGCCCCGCCCGGCCGGCGCTGTTCACCCTGGACCAATACGCGCTGTTGGCGAAGGTGGTGATCGAGGACGCCGGCATCGACCCGGGTTGCGTGAACGGCCTGCTGACCCACGGTGTCGCCGAGTCGGCCATGTTCGCCCCGGCCACCCTGTGCGAATACCTGGGACTGGCACTGGATTTCGGTGAGCGGGTCGACCTAGGCGGGGCCTCCTCGGCCGGCATGGTGTGGCGTGCCGCGGCCGCCGTCGAACTCGGTGTCTGCGAGGCGGCGCTGGCCGTGGTACCGGGCTCCGCGTCGGTGCCGCAGTCCGGGCGGCGACCCCCGGCCGACCCGAATTGGTACGGGGCATCCTCCAACAACTACGGCTCGCCGCAGGCCGAATTCGAGATCCCCTACGGCAACGTGGGCCAAAACGCGCCCTACGCTCAGATCGCCCAGCGGTACGCGGCCGAATACGGTTACGACCCCGCCGCCGTCGCCAAGATCGCCGTCGACCAACGCACCAACGCGTGCGCCCACCCCGGCGCCGTTTTTCACGGCACCCCCATCACGGTGAACGACGTGCTGAACAGCCCGATGATCGCCGACCCCATCCACATGCTGGAAACGGTGATGCGCGTGCACGGGGGAGCGGCGGTGTTGATCGCCAACCCCGACATCGCGCGCCGCGCCCGCCACCGCCCGGTGTGGATCAAGGGTTTCGGCGAACACATCGCCTTCAAGACCCCCACCTACGCGGAGGACTTGCTGTCCACACCCATTGCGCGCGCCGCGGAGCGGGCCTTCGCGATGGCCGGGCTGTCCCGGTCCGATGTCGACGTCGCCTCGATCTACGATTGCTACACCATCACGGTGCTGATGAGCCTGGAGGACGCCGGGTTCTGCGCGAAAGGCAAAGGCATGTCGTGGATTAACGAACGCGACCTGACCTATCGCGGAGAGTTCCCGCTCAACACCGCGGGCGGGCAACTGTCCTTCGGTCAGGCCGGCATGGCCGGCGGCATGCACCACGTGGTCGACGGCGCGCGGCAGATCATGGGGCGCGCGGGCGACGCGCAGGTGCCCGACTGCGACACCGCCTTCGTGACCGGTAACGGCGGCATCATGAGCGAGCAGGTCGCGCTGCTCATGCAGGGGGACTAGCCGATGAACCCAGCGGCCCTTCCCGTTCCCGAGCCGACGCCCGTCTCCCGGCCGTTTTGGGACGGCCTGGCGCAGCACCGGATTCTGGTGCAGTACTCGCAGTCGCTTCAGCGCTACGTGTTCTACCCGCGCACCCTGGCTCCGGGGACGCTGGCCGACGACCTGGAGTGGCGTGAGATCGACGGCGCCGCAACGCTGTACACCTTCACCATCGCCCGTCGGCCCACCGGCCCGCCGTGGGCCGACGCGGTGCCGCAGCTGCCCGCGGTGGTGCAGTGGGATGCCGGACCGAAATTCAGCACCGAGCTGGTCGACGTCGATCCCGACGGCATCCGGATCGGGATGCGGCTCGAGCCGGTGTTCTGCGACCTCGCAGACGGGATCACGTTGCTGAAGTACCGGCCGTCCGACCTCGGCGGCGGCCTCGGAGGCCGCACCCGATGACGGCAAAGAGGAAGTGAGACAGTGCCGGAGACGGTTCAGCAGCTCCTGCGGCAGCGCAGGCACGAGGACACCCCCGCGATCGCCCACGACGAAAGGACGTGGACCTGGCGCGAGCACCTCGCCGAAGCCGAGGCCGAGGCGGCGGCACTGATCGGGCGTGCCGATCCCAGCCGGCCGCTGCATGTCGGTGCCGCACTGGGCAATTCACCGGCGATGCTGCGCGCGATGGCAGCGGCCGCGCTCGGCGGCTACGTGCTGTGCGGCCTGAACACGACCCGCCGCGGACCCGCGCTGCTCGCCGACATCCGGCGCTCCGACTGCCAGATCGTGCTCGTCGACCACGATCACCTGCCCCTGCTGGACGGCCTGGATCTCACGGGAATTCAGGTTCTCGACGTGGGCGGGACGAGTTACGCCGATGCGGTGGCCGCGGCGCCACCGCTGACCCCCCATCGCGAGGTCGCCGCCGCCGACACGTTCATGATGATCTTCACCTCGGGGACAAGCGGTGACCCCAAGGTGGTCCGATTCGCACACGGGATGGCCGTCATGTGCGGCGCCAGCCTGATCTTCCAGTACGACGTCACCGCCGCCGATGTCTGCTACCTGGCGATGCCGCTGTTTCACTCCAACGGCGTCGCCGCAGGGTGGGCGGTGGCCATCGGCAGCGGGGCCACCATGGTCCCCGCCAAATTTTCGCCGTCCCGCTTCCTCGACGACGTGCGCCGCTACCGCGTGACCTACCTGAACTACGTCGGCAAGCCCCTGGCGTTGATCCTGTCCACCCCCGAACGTCCCGACGACGCCGAGAACACGTTGCGCGTGGCATTCGGCAACGAGGCGACCGATCGCGACATCGCCGAATTCGCACGGCGTTTCGGGTGCCGCGTGGTGGACAGCTTCGGCTCCAGCGAATTCGCGGTGATCGTGGTCCGCGAGGACGGCACCCCGCCCGGCTCCATCGGCAAGCCGTACCCCGGCGTGAGCATCTACAACGCGGCGACGCTGACCGAATGTGACGTCGCCCGGTTCGACGCGCACGGCGCGCTGACCAACTTCGACGAGGCCGTCGGCGAACTCGTCAACACCCAGGGCGCGGGGCCCTTCGCCGGCTACTACAACGATCCGAGGGCCACGGCCGAGCGCATGCGGCACGGGATGTACTGGTCGGGCGATCTGGCCTACCGCGATGCCGACGGGTGGATCTACCTGGCCGGGCGGACCTCCGATTGGATGCGGGTGGACGGGGAGAACTTGGCGGCCGCCCCGATCGAACGGATCCTGGCGCGGCTGCCCGCTATCAGCCAGGTCGCCGTCTACGCGGTTCCCGACGACCAAGTCGGTGACCAGGTGATGGCCGCCCTGGTGCTGCGTGCCGGGGCGGATCTGACCCCGGACGACTTCGGGAAGTTTCTCGCGGCCCAGCCCGATCTGTCACCCAAGGCGTGGCCGCGCTACGTGCGCATCAACGACCAGCTGCCGGCGACCGCGACCAACAAGATCCTCAAACGCGCGCTCATCGCCGTGGGCGTCAGCGCCCAGGACGGCGTGTTGTGGACGCGCCCCGCGCGCGCCACCACGTATGCGCCGGCGGTCGAAAACACCGGTGGCCGTTCGGCATCCGCCACCGCGGGCGCCTGAATCAACCGCCCGACACAGGGTCGGCCCCACCGGCCTCGCTAGGTACCGGGGCTTCCCCGAACCGCGCCAGCACCAGTGTGGCCGCCACGGCGACGGCGAATCCCGCGATCACCAGCCAGCCGAGCCCGTCGCGTGCGGTGTCACCCAACCACGCCACCCCGACGAACGCCGGTGCGAGGGTTTCTCCGACGACCATGCCCGCGACCGCCGTGGTCACAGAGCCGCGGTGTAGAGCGGACGTGAGCAACAGAAATCCCGCGGCGCCACCCGCGGCCGCCGCGTACAGGGCGGGGTTCGTGTAGAACGCGCGCGTGGTCGGATCGATCACGTCGATCAGCCGCACGCCGACCTCGACGACGCCGAAGCCCGTCCCGGCGCCCAGCCCTAATGCGAGCGCACGCGCGCGGTCCGGCAGACGCCCGGCGGCGGCGCCGGCGATGAATATCGCGGCCACCACCCCCAGGAGCGCCCAGCCGAGCCCGGCCGGGGCATGTCGAAAGTGCCCGGGCCCGGCCGCCAGTGCGAGGACGACGAGGCTGGCGCAGACCACGCCGACGGCACTCCATTCGGCCGGCGACAGCCGGGCCGACAAGACCCATGCGGCCACGACGCCGGTGACTGCGATCGAGGCGGCCAACGCGGCGGCGACGACGTAAATCGGAACGAGCCGCAGCGCGGCCACCTGCAGGAGAAATCCGACGACGTCGAGGCCGACACCGGCCAGGTAGCGCCACTGCCGGACGGCCCGCAACAGCAAGACGGTGTCGACGCCCGAGCCGCTGCCCGCTTCCACCGACCGCGTCCCCGCCGCTTGCAGCACGGTCGCGGTGCCGTAACAGACCGAGCAGCCCAACGCGAGAAGGAAGCCCATCAACACACCCACCGACATTAGCCGCGCGGGGCGCCGACCCCGTCCAAACACTGAATGGTGAACGTGTATGCGACATGTGTGGGCACATTTTGCATATGTGTAACCATGTGTGCCAACCAATTTCAAATCTGCGGTTTAAGTCGGTGTACACCTGTGTACTCCATTGGCATGGCCGAACGCGGCGCCCGGCCCCACGTCCCCCGCGGGCGTCGGCTGTTCCTGCGGGCGGTGCGGCGGCTGTTCAGCCCGCTGGAACCCGATGACTATCTCGAGATGATCAATCCGCTGTGGACCACCAAAGAGCTGCGCGGAAAGGTCGAACGGGTCGAGCCGCAGGGCTCGGAAGCGGCGAGTGTGCTGATCCGGCCCGGGTACGAATGGCCAGGCCACAAGCCCGGTCAGTATGTTCGGCTCGGCGTGGTCGTCGACGGCGTCTACTACTGGCGTGCGTATTCGCTGACGTCGGATCCGGCGCCCGAGGACGGGCTGATCAGCGTGACGCCCAGGCGGGTCGACGGCGGTGTCGTGTCGCCGTATCTGGTGCACACGATCCGGCCCGGGGATCTGGTCCGGCTGGGCGAGGTTGAAGGCGTGTTCACCTTGCCGGAGCCGTTGCCGGCCAAGCTGCTGTTCATCAGCGCAGGCAGTGGCATTACCCCGATCATCAGCATGTTGCGCAGCATCGATCACGGCGGTGACGTCGGCGATGTCGTGGTCATTCACTCCGCCCGCACCCGCGAGCAGGTCATGTTTTTGTCGGTCCTCGAAGAGTTCGACCGCCGCCACCCCGGCATGCGGCTGGATCTGCGCCTGACCTCCGAGCGGGGCCGGCTCAAGCCGGATGACCTGGACGAAGCCTGTCCGGATTGGCGCGAACGCGAGGCGTTCTGCTCGGGTCCCGGCGACATGCTCGACGCGCTGATCGAGCACTGGGAACGCAACGGCGACCGCGACCGGCTGCACTTCGAGCGGTTTCAGCCCAAGATCGGTGGCGACGCCAACGCCGGCGAGGGCGGCACGGTGTCCTTCCTCGACAGTGAGAAGACCGCCGAATGCGATGGCGGCACATCGATTTTGGAGACCGGGGAAAAGGCGGGCCTCAACCTGGCCTACGGCTGCCGGATCGGAATCTGCCATACCTGCGTCGGGACGCTGAAGTCGGGCAAGCTGCGTGACCTGCGCTCGGGTGACGTGATCGAGCCCACCGGACAAGACGTCCGGATCTGCATCAACACCGCCGAAGGTGATGTCGAGCTCGAGCTGTGACGGAAAGGAGCGGGTTGTGACAGCCGCTGCGAAAACCACCGGGGGCGAGCTGCTCGCCCGTCTGGGGGAGCAAGAACGCGAAAAGCTCGCGAAGGAATTGGACGCGATTCATGACGAGGTGTTCGCCGATCTCGGTGAACACGACCGGCATTACATCAAGACGGTGATCTCGGTGCAGCGACAGATTGTGGTCGCCGCCCGGGTGCTGTTGCTCGGCTCGCGCTCGAAGACCGCATGGGTCCTGGGAACGGCCTGTCTGGGAATGGCCAAGATCCTGGAGAACATGGAGATCGGCCACAACGTCATGCACGGGCAATGGGATTGGATGAACGATCCCGATATCCATTCCTCGGTGTGGGACTGGGACACCGCGTCGACCGCCGAGGCCTGGAAACACTCCCACAACTACGTTCACCACACCTTCACCAACATCTTGGGCAAGGACAAGGATCTCGGCTACGAGCTCCTGCGGATCGATCCGAATCAACAATGGCACCCGCGGTTCCTGTTTCAGCCGCTCTACAACGTCTTGCTCATGTTGCTGTTCGAGTGGGGCGTGGCCATTCACGACATGGACATCGACGCCATTCGGCGCCGCGAGAAGCCGTGGTCGGAGGTGCGCAAGGACCTGAGGGGCATCGGGGGCAAGGCCCGAGCGCAGATCTTCAAGGACTATCTCGGGTGGCCGCTGATTAGCGCCGGCGCCTTCGCGCTCGTCCAGCTGGTCTTGCGCGGCAGGCTCGATCAGCCCGCGGAGTCGCGCCTGGGCAGGGCGCTCCGTAAGGCCGGGGCGGGCCGCCTGGGCTCGACGGCGGGGTTCCTCGACAAGATCCTGCCGGGCGTGGAAAGCACCTATCTACGAACCATGGGTGCCGACGCGGCCGCCAACCTCATCCGCAATGTGTGGTCGAACGCGATCATCTTCTGCGGTCATTTCCCCGACCAGACCTACACGTTCAGCCAGGAAGACGTTGAAGACGAGACGCGCGGCGGGTGGTATCTGCGCCAGTTGGTTGGCGCCGCGAACATCGAGGGCAGCCCGCTGTTCCACATCATCAGCGGCAACCTGGGTTATCAGGTGGAGCACCATCTCTACCCCGACATGCCGAGCAGCCGATACTCGGAGATCGCGCCCAAGGTCAAAGACATTTGCGAGCGCTACGAGCTGCCGTACAACTCCGGGCGGTTCTCGAAGCAGTGGCTGATGGTGCAGCGCACCATCTTTCGGCTGGCATTCCCCGGCGGAAAGCCTCGGCGGAAACCCGGCCCGTACCGAAGCCAGGGAGGCCAACCCGCACCGCAGCGTCCCAGCGAGGGCGCCCGGTTCCGCGACCGTGTCCCGGCCGAACACCCGGCGGCGGGTCCCGAACACCAATCAACGGCGTGGCGGTGCAACCGCCACCGCGCGGCAACGACTGACGGCATCCCCGCTCGCGCCGCGCGGGTGGCTAGGGACGAACCGCCCTTTCCCTACTAGGCCCCATGCTCGCCCGACGATCATCGAAATGAACCGCTATCGCCGGCGCCTCGTGGATGATGATCGATGGTGCATATCATCCGGACCGCGAGCGCCTTTCCCGCGCGGCTGTGGCGCAGCCCGCTGCGCGGGCCATGGCTGACAGCGGTATTCGGCTCGGTCCTGTTGGTGACCCTGCCAGTCGTGATCCTCACCGGCCTGCTGTCCTACATCGCCTACGGGCCACGATTCGGCCAGGCCATCCCCGGCGACGTCGGCTGGCTGAAGTTGCCGACCTTCGACTGGCCCACCCGCCCGTCCTGGCTGTACCGGCTGACCCAGGGACTTCACGTCGGACTCGGGCTGGTGCTGATTCCCGTGGTGCTCGCCAAGCTGTGGTCGGTGATACCGCGGCTGTTCGTGTTGCCGCCCGCGCGGTCGATTGCCCAACTGCTGGAACGGGTTTCGCTGCTGATGCTGGTCGGGGGCGTCCTATTCGAGATCGTCACCGGCGTGCTGAACATCCAGTACGACTACATCTTCGGATTCAGCTTCTACACCGCGCACTATTTCGGCGCGTGGGTCTTCATCACCGGGTTCGCCATGCACGTGGCGGTCAAAGGCCGGCGCATGTGGTCCGGTCTGCGCTCGATGTCGCTGCGCGACGTGCTCCGCACCGGGCGCTCCGACACCAAGCCGCAGCCCTGGCGGCCCGACGGGCTGGTCGCCGCCGACCCCGGACCCGCGACGATGAGCCGCCGCGGCGCGCTGGCGCTGGTGGGCGGCGGTGCGCTCTTTCTCGCGCTCATCACCGCCGGTCAAACCGTGGGCGGGTATGCCCGGCCCGCCGCCCTGCTGCTGCCACGCGGGCGCAGCCGCGGCAACGGGCCCAATGACTTCGAGGTCAACCGGACCGCGGCGGCCGCCGGAATCGCCCCCGAGGACACCGCCCACCGATGGCGCCTGAGGATGACCGGCGGCCCCCGACCGGTGACCGTCGACCGCGCCGCGCTGCTGGCGATGCCGCAGCACACCGCGGTGTTGCCGATCGCCTGCGTGGAAGGGTGGTCGACCACGCAAACGTGGAGCGGGGTGCGGCTGGCGGATCTGGCCCGGCTGGCCGGCGTGCCCGCACCGGCATCGGCGCGGGTGTCGTCGCTGGAACGCACCGGCGCCTTCGGCGGCGCCACCCTGCAGGGCAGCCAGGTGTTGCACCCGGATGCGCTGCTGGCGCTTCGCGTCAACGGCGCGGATCTGTCCCCGGACCACGGTTTCCCCGCGCGCGTCATCGTGCCCGCGCTGCCCGGCGTCCACAACACCAAATGGGTGGCCGCCATTGACTTTCGGACGGCCGCACATGCGTAACGCGTTCGCGAGGCTCTACGGATCCCATCCGCTGCACCTGCTGACGATGATCGCCGGATTCGCGCTGCTGGGCTATGCGGTCGCCACGGTCAAACCCGTCACGCTGTGGAACCCGGGCGTGTGGTGGCAGTCGATCATCGTGTGGTTCGCCGCGGCCATCGTCGCCCACGACCTGGTGTTGTTCCCGGTTTACGCGTGCCTCGACCGGCTGCTGCCCCGCCGACCTGCGCGCCCCGGCCCCGACTTGCCGGTGCTCAACTATCTCCGGGTGCCCGCGCTGGGGGCGGGCCTGACGCTGCTGGTGTTCTTGCCCGGCATCATCGAACAGGGCGCCGCCACCTACCGGGCCGCGACCGGCCAGACCCAGGACCCGTTTCTGGGTCGGTGGCTGCTGTTGACCGCCGTGATGTCCGCGGTCAGCGCCGGAATCTATGCCATCCGGACGGCCATGGTGTGGCGGCGGACGCGGGGGCGGGAAATGGCATCTCGGGCAACGAATCAACCCTCCCGCGACGGGCCTTAAGGAATTCTTGGTGACACCTTGGAGTGTCCTACCGGGTCCGTGCGCGTCCCGTGCATCCCTTCTGGCGTCACTAGACTCGTGTCATGTGGGGAGCCGAAAGGAAGGGGCACGACCCGCGATCTGCGTGGGCGTAGCCGCGCTGGTCATCGCGATGGGCTGGTCGCCCGGCGGCGCGCCAGGACCGGCCACGCCGGCTCTCGATCTCGGCATCAACGCCTTGCCCGGATCGCAAAGCGGACCCGACGGCATCTTGCCCGTGCAAGCCACCGGCGGAGAAGGATGCATCATCGGCCTTAATTGCGGGTGCCTGCGCAACTGCCATAGGGCGCACCCCCGCCCACCGAGTGTTCCCGCCAAAACCCAGCGCTCCACTCCCGCCCCGAGGAATCCCTAGCCGCCTGATTTCTTGACGGCGGTTCGACCGCGGCCCGCACCGCTTTCCTATCATTTACCGAATGAGCGCCGGTGGGCTGGATATCGAGTCGTCGCCGGCGTTCTCCATTGAGGACCCGGCCCGGTTTCGCGCCGCGGGCTGGTGGTGCGATACGACGCTGTCGGACGCGGTGCGTCGCAACGCCGCGCAAACCCCGGACCGTCCCGCCTATGTCGACCACGACCAAACGTCGCTGACATGGCGCGAATTCGACGGTGTCGCAACACGTTTGGCTGAAACGCTGGCCGGCGCCGGTGTCGCGCGCGGGGATCGGGTCGCGGTGTGGCACGGGGATTCCGCGGCCATCCACGCCCTGTTCGTCGCGGTCGAACGCTGCGGGGCGGTGGTCGTCGGCGTCGGCGCGCGGGCCGGCACCCGCGAGGCCGCCGCGATACTGCGCAGCGCCTCGCCGAAGGTCCTGATCAGCGACGAACCCCACCGCGAAGCCGCGGCGGGCGTCGCGGGCGAACTCGGGCTGCCCGCGCTGCTCCTGAGCCGGACGCTTCGCCTGGATGTCGACGCCGAACCCACGGCGCTCACGAGCGACCGCCGGCTCGGCCCGGACGACGTTTTCCTGATCAATTCCACCTCGGGGACCACCGGGCTACCCAAGTGCGTCGTGCACACCCAGAACCGTTGGTATTACTTCCATCAGAAGGCCGTCGCGAACGGGCTGCTGACGCCGGATGACATCTTCCTGCCGGTCATACCCACACCATTCGGGTTCGGGCTCTGGACCAGCCACACCACGCCGATCTACCTCGGCGCCACGGCGGTGCTGCTCGACCGGTTCACCACCAAAGCCACCTGCGAGGCGATCGCCCGGCACAAGGTCAGCGTATTGTGCTGCGTCAGCACACAATTGACGATGCTGATGGCGGACCCGGCCAGTCGCGAGCACGACCTGAGTTCGCTGCGCGTCGTCTACACCGGCGGGGAGGCATTGCCGTATCGGCCCGCGGCCCAATTCGAGGACCTCACCGGCGCCAAGATCCTGCAGTTCTTCGGCTCGAACGAGACGGGGATGCTGAGCGCGACCACCGCCGACGACTCGCGTGAACACCGGCTCCGCACGGGGGGCCGCATCATCCCCGAAATGTCGGTCCGGCTCTTCGACGGAGACCGCGACGTCACCGACACGGGCCGGGGCCAGCCCGCGTGCCGGGGCCCGGCCACCAGCCTCGGTTACCTCGGCGGCACCGACCACGACAAGCTGTTCACCCGCGAGGGGTGGATGCGCATGGGCGACATCTGTGAAATCGACGCGGACGGCTATCTGCGGGTCACCGGGCGCACCTCCGACTTCATCGTGCGCGGCGGCAAGAACATCAGCGCAAGCCAGGTCGAAGACGCCGTCACCACCCATCCCGCCATCGCGGTGGCGGCCGCGGTCGCCATGCCCGATCCGGTGTTCGGCGAAAAGGTCTGCCTCTATGCCGAACTCACCGACTCCGCCACCATCGACCTTCCCGAGCTCGTCGAACACCTGCTGGCGCTGGGAGTTTCCAAGGAACTGCTGCCCGAGCGCCTCATCATTGTCGACGAACTGCCCCGCTCGTCGGGCGGAAAGATAGCCAAAGGCCTACTTCGCGAGGATATTGGAGCGAGGATGGAGGCTGGCCATGAACGCACCTGACGCACGCCGCGGCGGGCTGGAAGTCTGGGCGCCGTCGGTGGTTCCACCGATCGGCGTCGAACTCTCCCACGAGCAGGCGCTTGCCATCGCGTTCCGTCACCTCGCCGGCATCGGGTTCGCCGAGAACATGGCCGGCCACATCACCTGGCAGCTCGACGGCCAGACGGACATGTTCGTCAATCCCTGGGGTCTGTGGTGGCAGGAGATCACCGCCTCCGACATCTGCGTCGTGGATGGTGACGCGCACGTGGTCAGCGGTCGCTGGGACGTCACTCCGGCGATCCACATCCACACCGAACTCCACCGCGCCCGCCAGGACGCCCGCGTGGTCATCCACAACCACCCGTACTACGCATGCGTGCTCGCCGCGCTGGGCAGGCTGCCGGAGTTGGTGCACCAAACCGGTTCGCTGTTCCTCGACGACCTGTGCCTGGTCGAGACCTACGACGGCGAAATCGACAGCCCCACTCGCGCCGCGGATCTCGCGGCCCGCATCGGCGCGGCCAACCTGACCATCCTGGCCAACCACGGCGTCATCGCGACCGGCCGCAACCTGCCCGAGGCCGTCTATCGCGCGGCCTCGATCGAAAGAGTATGCAAGCTCGCCTACGACGTCATGCTCACCGGCAGGGAGCCGGTCCCCATGCAGTGGTCGGACATGGCCGGCATGCAACGCTCGCTGATCGAACGGGCCGCCGACGTGTACTGGGCCGGGGCCGCGCGCATGACGATCAAGGCCGACCCCGACGTACTGACTTGAGCCGCAAGGAGATTGACGCGTGAAATCGATCGACGAGCTGGCCACCGACCTGAACTTCACCACGGCCAAGACCGGCACCGAGCGGTCAGTCACCTTTCTGCCCGATCCGCCTCGGGCGCCGCGCCGCTACACGGTGA
Source organism: Mycobacterium sp. NTMscope_MAC_12 (assembly GCF_976985675.1). NCBI lineage: Bacteria > Bacillati > Actinomycetota > Actinomycetes > Mycobacteriales > Mycobacteriaceae > Mycobacterium > Mycobacterium sp. NTMscope_MAC_12. The sequence continues at coordinate 2,553,162 of NZ_CDRJYY010000001.1, read as the reverse complement.
TCTCGGTCGACGACCACATCGTCGAACCCCCCGACACCTTCACCGGCCGGCTGCCCCGAAAGTTCGCCGACCGCGCGCCCAAAGTCGTCGACACCGACACCGGGGGACAGACCTGGGTGTACGACGGGCAAGAACTGCCCAACGTCGGCTTCAACGCCGTGGTCGGGCGACCGGTGGCGGAGTACGGCTTCGAACCCGTCCGATTCGACGAGATGCGCAGGGGCGCATGGGATATCCATGAGCGCGTCAAGGACATGGATCTGAACGGCATCTACGCCTCGCTCAACTTCCCGTCGTTTCTCCCGGGCTTCGCCGGACAGCGGCTGCAGCAGGTGACCAGCGACCGCGACCTGGCGCTGGCCTCCGTTCGGGCCTGGAACGACTGGCATTTCGACGTGTGGGCGGGCTCGCACCCCGACCGCATCATTCCCTGCCAATTGCCGTGGCTGCTCGATCCCGAGCTCGGCGCGACGATGATCTACGAGAACGCCGACCGTGGCTTTCACGCCGTGACGTTCAGCGAGAACCCGGCGATGCTGGGACTGCCGAGCATTCACACCGATCACTGGGATCCGATGATGGCCGCGTGCGCCGAGACCGGGACCGTGGTGAACCTGCACATCGGGTCCTCCGGGTCGTCGCCGTCCACCACCGCGGACGCGCCACCGGACGTGCAGGGCGTGCTGTTTTTCGCCTATGCCATCTCCGCGGCGGTCGACTGGTTGTACTCGGGGCTGCCCAGCAGGTTCCCCGATCTGAAGATCTGTCTGTCCGAAGGCGGAATCGGTTGGGTCGCCGGGCTGCTCGACCGCCTCGACCACATGCTCAGCTATCACGCGATGTATGGCACCTGGCAGGCGCTCGGCGAGCGGCTGACCCCCGCGGAGGTGCTGACCCGCAACTTCTGGTTCTGCGCGGTCGAGGACAAGTCGTCGTTCGTGCAGCGCGACCGGATCGGGGTCGACAACATCATGCTGGAAGCCGACTACCCGCATTGCGACTCGACGTGGCCGCACACCCAACAAGCCATCCACGAACAGATCGGCGATCTGCCGCCCGACGTCATCCGTAAGTTCAGCTGGGAGAACGCGTCCCGCTTGTACCGGCACCCGGTGCCGGCCGCGGTGCAACAGGACCCCGAGGCATTCTGACCGGTTAGCACCCTTGACCTCCGGGGGGTTCCCTGCGCCGACGGCTTGGTGTAAGTTACGTTTAGTATGTACTGAACGATCTGATGGAGGCGTATGTCGCCGGAAGAGGCCGAGTTCGTCGACCGCCTCGGGCTGTTCTTCGAGCTGCTGGGCGCCACCCGCACCATGGGTCGGCTCTACGGGTGGCTGCTGATCTGCGATCCGCCGCAGCAGTCGCTGACCGCGCTGGCCGCCGCGCTGTCCGTGAGCAAGGCGTCGATCAGCACCGTCGCCCGCCAGCTGCTGGAAGGCGGCATGGTGGAGCGGTTGCCGAGCCCGAACCGGCAACACCTCTACCGGGTCAGGCCAGGCGGGTTCACCAGCGTGCTGGAAACCCAGCTGTCGCTGATGCGGCTGGGCATCGAGCCCGCCGACTTCGCGCTGTCCGTGCTCGGGGAGGACCGCGCCGAACAGCGCCGGCGCGTCGAGGACTTCCGCGATTTCTGCGAGTTCTGCACGCAGGCCTACCGCGACCAGCTCATGGAAATGTGGACGGAATACCGCGCGAACAGGAGACAGCGATGACCGCACCGGACAAAGTCGACTTCAGCTCGGTCGCCTGGGGTTCGGTGGAATGGACGAACCTTGTCACGTTGTATCTGCGCGCGTGCGAAAGCCGTTCGAAGCGACCGATTTTGGGGGACGGGGTAGCGGCGGAGGCGGTGGACCGGATCGGCTATGACTTCAAGCGCATGCGCCGGAGCACGATGCCCGCCTCGAACCAATACTTGGTCGCCTTGCGCGCCAAGAAGTTCGACGACTGGTGCGCCGATTACCTGTCCCGTCATCCCGACGCCGTTGTCCTGCACCTGGGTTGCGGCCTTGACGGCAGAGCCTTCCGCCTTGACCTACCGCCGTCGGTTTCCTGGTTCGACGTCGATCAGCCCAGCGTCATCGGGCTGCGGCGGCAGCTCTACGACGACACCGAGCGCTACCGGATGATCGGCTCGTCGGTGACCGAGCTGCGGTGGCTGGACCTAGTTCCCGCCGGGCGCCCCACGCTGGTGGTGGCCGAGGGCCTGCTGATGTACCTGCGCGAAGAGGAAGTCCGGCGGCTGCTGCAGCGTCTGATCGACCGATTCCCCGGCGGCGAAATGCATTTCGATACGCTCTCGGCCCTGGCCCCGCTGCTGTCCAAGGTCTTCACCAGGGGCATCATCACCTGGGGCATCCGAGACGCGCGCCAGCTGGCGGCCTGGCATCCCCGGCTGCGGTTCCTCGAGCAGACCCCCGCGCTGGCCGGCTACAAGCACATCCCGTCGGCCGCGGTGCGGTTGATCTACCACGCCACGTGGGTGATGGGCGGGCGCGGCTACGACGTACTCAACCGCTTCGAATACTGAACCGTCACAGGTCCGACGCCAGCCGGCGCAGAATGTCGGTCGCGGGCTCGGCGGTCGCGTGCCGAAAACCGGTGCCCGCCCACAGGTGTACGTACTCGGGCCTGCCCGCCGCCGCGGCCGCCTTGCGCAGCGGGCTGGTCAGGTGGTGGATGGCGGGATAACCCGGAGGCGCCTCGGCTTCGTGGGCGTCGATGAACGCGTTGCGCAGGCCGCGCGCCGGTCGGCCGGTGAAGGCCCGGGTCAGCACCGTCTCCGTGTACGCGGGATCGGCAAGTGCCGCCTGATGAGTGGCCGACGCGCCGCTCTCGGTGGCGCGCAGCAGCGCGGTCCCGACGGCGGCCGCGGCCGCGCCCGCCCGGATCACCTCGGCCACCGCGGCCGGCGTGGCGAGCCCGCCGGTGGCCAGCACCGGCAGGGGAACCGTCGCCGCGACCTGCGTGACGAGATCGACGATCCCGACGGGCGTCAACGGTCGCAACGGCGCCAGGGTGCCGGAATGCCCGCCGGCGTCCGCCGCCTGCACGACGAGCATGTCGACCCCGGCGGCGTGCGCCTGCGCCGCCTCCTCGGCCGTCGTGACCGTCTGGACCACCACGCTCTTGGCCCGCTGCAACGCCGCGATCACGTCGCGCGGCGGAATCCCGAACGTGAACGACACCATCGGAACCGGATCGTCGAGCAGCAGCTCGATCTTCTCGTCGAACCTGTCGTTGTCCTCGATGGGCTCGGACGGCAGCGTCAGGCCGAACTGGTCGGCGTCGGCCGCAATGTTCGAGGCGTAGGCCCGGTAGCGCTGCGCGTCGACCGGCAACGGGTTCGGTGCGAACACGTTGACGCCGAACGGGATCCCTTCGGCGCGAACGGCTTTGATCTCGGCTTCGACGGCCTCGACGGTCTTGTAGCCGGCGGCCAGCACGCCCAGGGCCCCCGCGCGGGTGGCGGCCGACACCATGGCCGGCGTGGTCGGGCCCCCCGACATCGGGGCCGCAACCAGCGGAATGGACATCCCGAACTGCGCCAACATCTCCATGCGTAGACAATATCGGCCGCGATCGGCGCTGCGGCGCTGCGGCGGTGCGCCAGCGTTCCGCCGTGACCACCGACCTGGCAGGATGCTTGAGCGTGAAACGCCCCAACTTCCTCGTGATCGTCGCAGACGACCTCGGGTTTTCCGACATCGGCGCCTTCGGCGGCGAGATTGAAACGCCCAACCTCGATCGGCTCGCCTACTCCGGGATCCGGCTCACCGATTTCCATTCGGCGCCGGCGTGCTCGCCGACCCGGGCGATGCTGTTGACCGGGACCGACCACCACATCGCCGGCATCGGCACGATGCTCGAGGTGGCGTCCCCGGGATTTCGCGGAGCGCCCGGCTACGAGGGCTACCTGAACGATCGGGTCGTCGCGTTGCCCGAACTCCTGCGCGACGCCGGGTATCTGACGCTGATGTCGGGCAAATGGCATCTGGGCGCCACGATCGACAGGTCGCCGTGGGCGCGCGGTTTCGAGCGATCTTTCGCGCTGCTGCCCGCCGGAGCCAGCCACTACGGGGGAGCGGGCGCGCGTGGGTTTTCGCCGGTGCCAACGCTTTACACCGAGGACGACCAATTCGTCACCGTCGGGGACGACTTCTACTCGTCGGACTCCTACACCGACACGTTGCTGCGCTACCTGGATGAGCGCGCACCCGAGGACGACCGCCCGTTCTTCGCCTATCTGCCGTTCCAAGCGCCGCACTGGCCGTTGCAGGCGCCCGACGAATCCGTCGCCAAGTACCGCGGACGCTACGACCAGGGACCGGACGCGCTGCGCGAGGAGCGACTGGCCGCCCTCAAGCGGCTCGGCCTGTGCCCGCCCGACGTCGTCGCGCACCCGGTGGTGGCCGACGGCGCCCCGGAATGGGCCGACATGACCGACGAGCAGCGCGCGCGCTCGGCCCGCAGCATGGAGGTCTACGCCGGGATGGTGGACCGGATGGACCACAACGTCGGCCGGGTGATCGACTACCTGTCGGCCAGCGGCGAACTCGACGACACCGTGGTCATCTTCCTGTCCGACAACGGCGCCGAGGGCGCGATCGTGGAGGCGATGCCGCTGCGCGGCGCGGAAATCGCCGCGCAGATCGAAAAGAATTGCGACAACAGCCTCGACAACCTCGGCCGGCCCACGTCCTTCATCTGGTACGGGCCGCGCTGGGCGCAGGCGGCCACCGCGCCGTCGCGTCTGCACAAGGCGTTCACCACCCAGGGCGGGATCCGCGTGACGGGCTTCATCACCTGGCCGGGCTTCGCCCGGCAACAGCAGATCGGCACCGCGTTCAGCACCGTCATGGACATCGCACCGACGTTGTTGGAGCTGGCCGGCGCCGCACACCCGGGCACGTCCTACCGCGGCCGCGAGGTCGCCCCCATGCGCGGCCGCTCACTGGTGGAGTACCTGACCGGCGCCGCGGAGACCGTGCACGACGCGGACACCGGGACCGGCTGGGAGCTGTTCGGCCGCCGCGCCATCCGGCAGGGGGACTGGAAGGCGCTGCACCTGCCGGCCCCGTACGGTCCGGGCAGTTGGCAGCTCTACGATCTGGCTTCCGATCCCGGTGAAGTCGACGACCTGGCCGCGTCGCATCCCGACAAGCTCGCCGAGCTGGTGGCGCTGTGGGATCGCTACGTCGAAGAAACCGGCGTGATCCTCGAACCCGTCTCCGTCTTCGAGACCGAGCTCTAGCTACCGGTTCACCGCTTCTCGATCACGTGCCGGGTCGGTGGGCCTCAAATAGCTCGACTGAACCACTGTGCCGCGCGACCACGACGTCGAGTCCCGCGTCGTCGAGCCAGCGCTGCACGTCACCGGCCTGGGGCGTATTCCCGAAAAAGCCGGCCGCCTGCAACGCCGTCACAAAGCGATCTTGGCGCCAGCCGCGACCCCGGACACACGTGCTCCCGCGCAGAATCCCACCCGGCTTGAGCACGCGGGCGAGCTCGACCACCGCAGCCTGCGGATCAGGAAGGCAATGCAGCCCGTTGAACGTCAAAACCAGGTCAAACGTGTTGTCCTGGAAGGGCAAATCTGTGATATCGGCCTCGCTGAATTCCATCAGGCCGACCACGCCCAACTGGGTCGCCCGGCCGCGCGCCCGCCTCAGCATGTCCGACGAAATGTCCGCGGCCACGTAGCGGCAATCCTGCCCGCGGCGCAAACCGCGAAACGCGAAGCCTCCACCGCACGGGATGTCAAGGATATGGGCGCCATCGGGAGCATCGCCGACCCGCTGAACCCCTTCCAGGAGGTCATGGAACACCAACCCCCACAACACTTTTGCGCCCACCGTAGCGACGCCGTCATGCATCGCGGCCGTGTTGTACAACGCCGATGCCACCCGAGCGGCACGCCAGCGGTCCGTTACCTGCCCCATGCGTTGACTCTAACCGCGGAGTCGAGGTCGGCGGTGTCGGGGCTTGGGGCGTTCAATACTTTCTTCGGGGACCTGCTATCAGGAGGCGTGGGCCGGAATGGCTTGGAGGATTTCAACTTCTCCCTCGTCGTCAATTTCGGCTGAGCTCGCCGTCGGAGCCGGCACGCGGCCTCGTCCCGGTTGACCGGTTCCCGCCTGCGCCGGGCGGTTCCGCTGCTGTGGGGATGGCGTTGTCGATGAGGACGGCGGCGATGGCGCCGGCGGTGGCGAAGGATTCGGTGTTGAGGACTCGGTTGCGCGCCGAGGCGCCATCCAGGAGCAGCGCGAGTTGTTCGCCGAGCTGTTCGGGGTCGGTGGCGCCGGCTTCGCGCGCGGTTTCGGCGAGGCGAGCGGCAAAAGCCTTCTTGTAGTCGCGGGCGTGGACGCGTGCCGGGTGGCCCGGGTCGCGAATCTCGACGGCCGCCGCGATGAACGGGCACAGGGGCCCGTGAATGTCGAATGCGGCGAGGAGCCGTTCACGCGGCGTGAGGTCGGTGCGGTCGAAGACCTCGGGCAGGATGTCGGGATCGAATCGGCGGAGGTGTTCGGCGATCAGCTCATCCTTGCCGGTGAAGTGCTGGTAGAACGTGCGCTTGGACACTTGGGCCACCGCGCAGAGCTGGTCAAGGCCGGTGCTGTTGATGCCTTGATCGCGGAACAGTTGTCGTGAAGCGCCCAGGATGCGCTCGCGTGCGCCCCTGCCGCGGCGCAGCCCTCGCGGCCCCTTCTCCAACTCGGTCATAGAGCCAGCCTAGCCCAGTTGGGTACGGATCGGTGTGCATAGCTTGCATTACAGATGTCTCTCCGATACGTTAAGCACACAGTTCGGTGTATATAACATCGGCGCTACGAACCGGATGGAGTAATCGTGGGAAAGCTCGATGGAAAGGTCGCAGTGATCACCGGCGCGACAAGTGGCATGGCCCTGGCCGGCGCCAAGTTGTTCGCCGACGAGGGGGCTCACGTCTTCATCACGGGCCGACGGAAGGACGCCCTGGACGAGGCCGTCGAACAGATCGGGCGGAATGTGACCGGCGTGCAAGGTGATTCGGCCGAACTCGACGATTTGGACCGCTTGTTCGACACGGTCAGGCGGGAGAAAGGCGCGATCGACGCGTTGTGGGCAAGCGCCGGGATAGGCAAGCAGAACAGGCTCGGCGAGATCACCGAGGCGGACTTCCATGACGCCTTCTGGCTGAACGCGCGCGGCACGCTGTTCACCGTGCAGAAGGCGCTGCCGCTGTTCAACGACGGCGGCTCGATCTTCATGACCGGATCGAACGCATCGCTGCGCGGCTACCCGAATTGGAGTGTGTACGCGGGAAGCAAGGCCGTGCTGCCCGCCTACGCGCGGGTGTGGGTGGCCGAGTTGAGGGACAGGAAGATCCGGGTGAACGTGCTGACTCCCGGCCAGGTCGCCTCGCCGATGTTGGATGAGGTGATGGACGAGGAGATGAAGGCCCAGTTCCAGTCCGTGATCCCGCGGCGAGAGATGGGCCGCCCCACGGAAATTGCGTCGGCCGCGTTGTTCCTCGCCTCCGACGACTCGAGCTATGTCAACGGCATGGAGCTGGTGGTCGACGGCGGCACCACGGTGATCTGAGTGAGCGACGACCACAACCACACAGGAGTAACCATGACCACGTTCACCCCGCACCGCGGCACGGTGCAGGCCTTCGTCGACTGCATGCACGGCGGCGCAGACAAAGACGCACTTTCCGGACTCCTCGCCGAGGACGCGGTGCTCTACGGCCCGCTCGGCGATGACCCACTCACCGGCCGGGAGGCCGTCCTGGGCGCCATGCAAGGGGTCGGCACGGTGGCGACCGATCTCGCCTACCAGGAAGTCCTCAGCGGCCAGACGCACCACGCCGCGTACTTCCGGCTGCAGGTCGAAGACACCGTGGTCGACGGGATGGACTACATCCTGCTCGACGAGGACGGCAAGATCGCCGAGGTGACCATATGGTGGCGCCCGCTTCCGTCCGGCGTGCAGATGCAGCGGCGCCTTGCCGGTCTGCTTGGCATGCAGCCCTGGGAACTACGCACGAACGACGAAACTTGATGGCGTGCCGTCGACGGTGGAGCACGCAAGACAGCAGCCCGGCTCGACGGCCCAGTTAGGAATTCCCGCCGTCACGCGGGACGACCCGCCAGCTGGGCCAATTGTGCTGCCCCCTCGGCTGTTTGGGTGGTCAGCACGATCCGTCCGGAGGTGACCTGTTCCTCGATGATCGGCGCTTCCAGCACCAGGTTGTCCCGGATGAAGGCCACATGGTCTTTGAGATGCTCGGCGGTGAACGACGCCCACGCCGCCGCCGACGGCGGGTCGAGCACCAGGGTCACCTCGTAAAAATCTGCCGTCAGGGCCTTGGGCGGGTCCACGTGGATCAGCCCGAGCTGCATGGTTTCCGGACCCAGCGCGTACACGTTGGCCCGGCCGATGTCGCAGGTGTTGAGGGCGTCGGTCGGGGCGACGGGGACGTTTGGACCCATGTCCGGGCACTTGGTGGCGGGCGTCGTCGGATGTGACTTTGTCACCGGCCGAACGGGCAGCGGCGCAATCTTCACGATCGGCGGCGGCGCCGGCGGCGCGGCAGAAGTGGTGGGCGCGTTGGTGGTCGGCGGGCTGGACGGCGCGGGCTTGTGCGCCGAGTGGCAGCCACACGTCAGCGCCGCAAGTAGACCGATGGACCCAAGCCAGGCGACGGCGTTGCGCACGCGAACTCGACGGGGACACATCGAAACACACTCTACTCACGTATCCGGAGGATCCTCGGAACTCTTGCACCGCAGTTTCTTTGGTGCCAAGCGGGCGCGGTGCCGCCGAGGGGGAGATGTGCCATCCTTTACTGACACTACGAATATAGAGTAGTGTCTCGATCCTGAATGGCTATGGATAAACGACGAAAGCCTAATCCCGCCGAGCGCCGCCGCGATTTATGCGATGCGGCGATTCGATTGTTGGCCGATGACGGGGCCAAGGGGTTGAGCCATTTGAAGGTGGATCGCAAGGCGGGCGTGCCGGACGGCACGACGTCGTTCTATTTCCGCACCCGCTCGGCGTTGCTGCGGGCCGTCGCGGAGCGTTCGGCCGAGCTCGACCTCGCCGAACTGCAGGCGATCGCGGACAGTTCCGAGGCCGGCGGTGAGGCTCCCACACCCTCGCGGTTGTCGCAGGTCGTCATCCAGGCTGGCAGCGATCCGCAGCTGTACCGGACCCGGGCGCGATATGAGCTGACCATGCAGGCCACCCGCGATCCCGCGCTGGCCGCGATCCTGCAGCAGGCCACCGACGAGTTCACCAAGCTGCATCGGGAAATCCTCGTGCAGCTCATGCCGCATGGCGCGGAGCTGGATCCGGCCGTCGTCGAGGATCTGAGCAACGTCACGTTGACGTTCATCAACGGCCTGCTGCAGCGGTTTGCCCATGGCGACCGGATCGTCGACAGCGCCGAACAGCTCGATGGGGTCTTGTCGGCGATCGCGGCCGGGATATTGAGGAGTTCGGACAAGGGGCGGCTCACCCAGGCGGGCGGCCTGCAGCTGCTGCGCGGCGGGGCGGCGGGGTCGCAATGAGAGCCCCGGCCGGATCCGGCGCGCGGGGCTCTTACCCTTGCCAGAGCACCCGCAGTATGGTTCTCTACGACAATAGAGTGAGTCCACGTTCATGCGCCGTTTTGAGCCGAACTTGTGCACACGCCAGAGCGACGCAATTAAGCGGAGTGTGTAAATTGCCCCGGACCGAATCCAGCACCGTAACGCTGGCAGCGCGGGCCCCGGCGCTGGTAATCCGGATATCCAAAACTGCAGCGGTAGGAGGGGTTTCGTGACGGCGAGCACCGACAGCCATGTTCGTTTCGATCCATACGACGTCGGGCTGATCGCCGACCCCTACCCGATGTTCGCGCGGTTGCGCGAAGAGGCGCCGCTGTACTACAACGCCGAATTCGACTTCTATGCGGTGAGCCGCTACGCCGACGTCAGCAAGGCGCTCGTCGACCACGAGACGTACAGCTCCGCGCGCGGCGCGATCCTCGAGCTGATCAAGGCCAACCTCGAAATCCCGTCGGGCATGTTGATCTTCGAAGACCCGCCGATCCACGACGTGCACCGCAAACTGCTGTCGCGGATGTTCACCCCGCGCAGGATCGCCGCGCTCGAGCCGATGATCCGCGACTTCTGCGCCCAACTCCTGGACCCGCTGGTGGGCTCGGGGCACTTCGACTTCGTCACCGACCTGGGCGCGCAGATGCCGATGAAGGTCATCAGCATGTTGCTCGGCATCCCCGAAGACGACCAGGAGTACATCCGCGACCGGGGCAACGCGCAGCTGCGCACGGAGGCCGGCAAGCCCATGGACGCGGCCCAGCACGGCCTGTCCGTGGGTGAGCAGTTCGAGGCGTACATCGACTGGCGCGCGGAGCATCCGTCCGACGACATCATGACCGAACTTCTCAACGTCGAGTTCGTCGACGAATCCGGCACGACCCGGCACCTCAGTCGCGAAGAGATCCTCGTCTACCTCAACGTCGTCGCCGGGGCGGGCAATGAAACCACCACCCGGCTGATCGGTTGGTCCGGAAAGGTTCTCGCCGAGCACCCCGATCAGCGCCGCGACCTCGTCGAGAATCCCGCGCTCGTCCCGCAGGCCATCGAGGAGCTGTTGCGCTACGAACCGCCGGCCCCGCACGTGTCCCGGTACGTGACCCGCGACGTCACCGTGCACGACCAGACGGTGCCCGAGGGCAGCGTGATGATGATGCTCATCGGATCGGCGTGCCGCGACGAGGCCCAGTTCGGGCCCGACGCGGGCGAATTCAACATTCATCGCGCGGTCCGTCCGCACCTCACGTTCAGCATGGGCACGCACTTCTGCCTGGGCTCGGCGCTGGCGCGCCTGGAGGGCCGCGTCGCGCTAGAGGAGATTCTCAAGCGTTTCCCCGAATGGGAGGTCGACCTGAGCAAAGCCACACTCAGCCCCACGTCCACGGTGCGGGGCTGGGAGTGCATGCCGGCGCTGGTGTCACGATGACAAGTCGGGTGAATGGGCGGGTAGAAGGGAAGGTCGCCTTCATCAGCGGCGCCGCCCGCGGTCAGGGCCGCAGCCACGCCGTGCGTCTGGCGCAGGAAGGCGCCGACATCATCGCCATCGACGTCTGCGGGCCGATCGAGAACCTGGCCTATCCGCACTCGACGCCGGAAGACCTCGACGAAACCGTCGATCTGGTCAAGGCTCTCGACCGCCGCATCGTGACCGCTCAGGTCGACGTCCGCGACTACGACGCGCTGAAGGCCGCCGTGGACAGCGGGGTGGAACAGCTCGGCCGCCTCGACATCATCGTCGCCAACGCCGGCATCGGCACCTTCGGCAACAAGCTACACAAGATCCGCGAGAACATCTGGCACGACATGATCGACGTGAACCTCTCCGGCGTGTGGCACACGGTGAAAGCCGGTGTGCCACATATTATCTCTGGGGGCCGGGGCGGCTCCATCGTGTTGACCGGTTCCGTCGGATCGCACAAGGCCATGGCGCACACCGGCCACTACATTGCCGCAAAGCATGGAGTTCTGGGGCTGATGCGGGCGTTCGCCGTCGAGCTGGGCGAGCACAACATTCGGGTCAACTCGGTGCACCCGAGCCAGGTCAACACCCCGATGACGATCAACGAGGTGACGTTCCGGTTGTTCCGGCCGGACCTGGAAAATCCCGGGCCGGACGATTTCGCGCCGTTCTCGCAGATGATGCACACGTTGCCGGTGCCCTGGGTGGAAGCCGTCGACATCAGCAATGCCGTCCTGTTCCTTGCCTCTGACGAATCGCGTTACATCACAGGCGTTTCGCTACCCGTCGACGCGGGTGCTCTGCTCAAGTAAGCATTAACAAAAATTCAACTGAAAGAAGAAGACTATGCCCGAGTACGACTACGAAGAAATGAAGAAGGAAGCCGAGCAGTACATCAAGTTCGAAAAGGATAAGAAGAACCGCATCGCCTACATCACCTTCGACCGCCCCGACGCGCAGAACTCCACCACCCTGGGGATGCGGCAGAACTACGCCGATCTGATCCACAAGTGCAACGTCGACGACGACGTCAAGGTCGTCGTGATCCGCGGCGAGGGTGAGGATTTTGGTAGCGGCGGAGACCTGCCCGAACAGCGCGGGATGCTGGAGAACCCGGGCATGCCCCTGTTGCACGAACTCGCGATCAACGACGACGACGTCAAGTACCCGCCCGGCGGCTCCTACCGCTACCTGTCCACGGTCACCGACTTCTACGCCAAGGCGCGCGCGGGAAACCGTCCGCTGCAAGAACTTCGGAAGATCAGCATCATCGAGGCCAAGGGCTACTGCTACGGGTGGCACTTCTACCAGGCCGGCGACGCCGACCTGGTGATCTCCTCCGACGACGCCCTGTTCGGCCACCCGGCGTTCCGCTACGTGGGCTGGGGCCCACGGCTGTGGTGGTGGGCCGAGACGATGGGCCTGCGCAAGTTCTCCGAAATGCTGTTCACCGGAAGGCCGTTCAGCGCCAAGGAGATGTACGACTGCGGCTTCGTCAACAGCGTGGTGCCCCGCGACAAGCTGGAAGACGAGACCCTCAAGTACGCGCTGGCGTGCTCGAAGGCCCGCCCGACCGACACCGTGGCCGTGCAGAAGACCTTCCTGGAGCTCTACAAGCAGCACAAGGGCGAGTACTTCGGCAGCCTGCTGACCGGCATGGTCGAGGGCATGCTGCCGATGATCGCCAATGACGCGCAAGAGGTCGACCTGACCGCGGGCACCTTCGAGAAGGGCCTCAACAACGTCGTCAAGGACAACGACATGAACTTCCCACCGGAGTGGCGACTGAGCCGCTCCGGTCGCGCGAAGCCCTGACCACCTTGCGAGGGCGCACATGTCGGCGCTGACGGCCTTCAGGGTCATCGAATTGGCGGGGTCGGTCGCGGGGGAGTACTGCGGAAAGCTGCTGGCCGACTTCGGCGCCGAAGTGATCAAGGTCGAGGCGCCGGGTCGCGGCAGCCCGACGCGGGCCATGGCGCCCCGTCTCGCCGACGGCGTTGAGGGCGGCGCATTGTTCGCCTACCTCAACACCAACAAACGTTCCGTCGTTCTCGACACCGCCTCGCGAGCAGGCGCCGAGCGTCTGGATCGGCTCATCGGCGGCGCCGACGCGGTCATCGACGACGGCGACACCGATTGGGGGCGGCGACACCCGAGCGCAGTGTGCTGCTCCATCACGCCGTTCGGCCGTGACGTCCCGGCCGAGTACGCGAATGCGAAGAGCATCAACGTGTTCCACGCCAGCGGCTGGGGCTATCACACCCCCAGCCATCCGGACCCGACCAGGCCGCCGCTGCGGGGGCCGGGCCGATTCCTGCCCGACTACGAGGCGGGGCTGGAGGCGGCGCTGTGCGTCGCGGCCGCGTTGTTCGGGCGCCTGCACTCCGGCCGGGGCGAGACCATCGACGTCTCCCAGCAGGCGGTGCTGGTCTCGCGGGCCGATTGCATTCTCGGGCGCCTGGTCACCGGCGAAGTCCCCGCCCTCGGCACCCGGGACGACTACGACCAGCAGGGTCCGGCGTCGTTCTTCGCCTGTGCCGAGGGCTTTGTCTATCTGTACCTGACCAGCCGCGCCCACTGGCTCGGCGTCAAGGAGTTGATGGGCCGCCCGATTTGGCTCGACGACTTCGACGACGACTGGCTGGAGTTCTCCGTCACCCCGGACAAGGTCGTCGCGTTCCAGCGGGGATTCGCGGCGTGGGTCCGCGACCTGTCCAAGGAGACGGCGGCCGACGAGGCTCAGCGCCTGGGCGTGCCGCTGGTGCCGGTCAACGAGGCCGCCGACCTGCATCGCTCACCCCAGTACCGTCACCGCGGCTTCTTTTCCGACGTGAGCCACCCCGTGCTCGGCGACGCGGCATACCCCACGGTGCCGTACCTGTTCAGCGCGTCCCCCGCTGAAATCGCCTCCGCGGCACCCGCGCTCGGCCAGCACACCGCGTCGGTCCCGGACCTCCTCGACACTCCACACGCCCCACCGGCGGTGCATTCGGCGCAGCTGAAGCCGCCCAAGACACCGCGCGGTGGCCCGCTGGAGGGGGTGCGCGTCGTCGAACTCACCAAGGTGTGGGCCGGCCCGTACGCCGGCAAGCTGCTGGCGCTGTTGGGCGCCGAGGTGATCAAGGTCGAAACCGCGGCGCTGCCCGAGGAGATGCGGGCCTACGGCGGCACCGACATCAACCACGCGCCGTTCTTCCTGAGCATCAACCCCGAGATCTTGAGCGTCGACATCGACATCAAGTCCGACGAGGGCATGGCGCAACTGCGGGACCTGATCGCCCGCAGCGACATCGTCATCAACAACCTGCGGCCGGGCGCGATGGAGCGCCAAGGCCTCGGGTACGACCGGCTCACCGATATCAAACCCGACATCATCTCGGTGTCGATCAAGATGTGGGGCAACGACGGGCCGCTGGGACATCAGACCGGCTACGCGCCCTGCTTCGCCGCCCTGGCCGGCCTCGCGCCGCTCGTCGGCTACGCCGGCGGGCCCCCGCTCGGAACCAGCATGCGCTACGGGGATTCCACCGTCGGCGCGGCGGCCGCATACGCCGCCGTGGTGGCCCTGCTGCACCGCGAGCTCAGCGGCGCAGGGCAATTCGTCGACGTGTCGGCCGTCGAAACCCTCTCCTCGATGATCGGGGATAGCCTGCTCGAACACAGCCTCACCGGGCGACGACTCGGCGCCGACGGAAACCACCACCCCGACATGTGCCCGCACGGCTGCTACCCGTGCGCGGATGGCTCTTGGGTCAGCGTGGCCGTCTCCAACGACACCGAATGGCGGCGGTTGTGCGGCGTGCTCGGTGCCGCCTCGCTGGCCGGCGACCCCCGCTACGCCACGTCAGAGGACCGACGCCGGCACGTCGAACCCCTCGACGCCGATCTCGCGTCGCTGACCCGCGCCCTCGACGCCGAGGAACTCGCTCATCGGCTACGAACGGCGGGAGTGCCGGCCACCAAGAGCGCCACCGCCATGGATGTGATTGCCGACCAACAACTCTGGGACCGCGAACTGTTTCGTTTCGTTTCGGACCATCGCGAAGGCCAGCGGCCCGTGCTCGGACCGTCCTGGCGGCTGGCGCGCAACCCCGCGCGGATTGCGCGCGGCGCGCCCGACCTGGGCGAGGACACGGATTACGTTCTGCAGGAGATATTGGGCACGCAACCGACGGGCGGATCATGACAATCTTGGCGCAGACCGCGGCCCTGGTGACCGGCGCCAGTAGTGGCATCGGAGCGGCGACGGCCAAAGCGCTGGCCGCCGAGGGCGCGGCGGTGGCCCTTCTCGCGCGCCGCGGCGACCGACTGGCGGAGCTGAAGGCCGAGATCGAATCCTCCGGCGGCACAGCGCTCGTCGTCGCCGCCGACGTCACCGACGCCGAGCAGGTCGCGGCCGCCGTGCAGCGCACCATCGCTGAGTTCGGGCGCCTCGACACCTTGGTGAACAACGCCGGCCTAATGCAGTCGGCGCCCGCGACCGAAGCCTCGCTGCAGGATTGGGACAACATGGTGGCCGTCAACGTGCAGGGTGTCCTCTACGCGACGCGCGCGGCGCTACCGCACCTGATCGACGCCGCCGCCGACTCGCCCCGCGGCGTGGCGGACCTGGTGACCATCAGTTCCACCGCCGGGTGGGTGGCCCGGCCGAATACCGCCGTGTATTCGCTGACCAAGTTCGGGGTCAACGCGTTCAGCGAAGGCATCCGCCAAGAGGTGCTCGGCAAGCGGGTGCGCGTCGGCGTGGTGGGCCCGGGAACGGTGGATACCGAGATCTTCAGCCATCTGGCCGAATCCTCGCGGGAGGCCTTCGAAAAGCAGACGTCGGGCATGGTCATGCTGCGGCCCGAGGACATCGCCGACGCGGTCCTGTTCATGGTCACCCGCGACCGACGGGTGGCGGTCAACCACATGCTGGTGCGCGCCGCCGAACAGACCTGGTAGCGCTGTGAGTTCGCACTGGGTGATCGGTGATCAGTATGGATTGCCGATCCCGGCGGACCCCGCGACCCTGCTCAGCGGTGGAGCTTCGTTCCTCACGAAGGTCTTTCGGGCGGCCGGGACACTCGACGACAACAGCGTTGTCCACATCGGCGACTACCGCGAGATCGACGGCGGCAGCACCGGACGCAAAGTGGTGTTGTCGGTCGAATACGACCGTCCCGCACCCGATCTGCACACCGACCTGTTCGTCAAGTTCTCCCGCGATTTCGACAATCCGGTGCGCGATCGCGGAAAGACACAGATGGAACCCGAGGTCCGCTTCGCCTCGCTGTCGCGCACCCCCGAATTCCCCATCGCCATACCCTGCGCGCAGTTCGCCGATTACCACGGTCAAACTGGCACCGGCCTACTGATCACCGAGCGGATCACCTTCGGTGGCAACGGTATCGAGCGCCAGTACCACAAGTGCCTCGACTACGAAATGCCCGAACCCCTCGAGCACTACCGCGCGCTGCTGACCGCGCTCGCGCGCCTGGCCGGCACGCATCGCTCCGGCCGGCTGCCCGCGGAATTGACCGCTCACTTTCCGTTGGACGTGCGGGCCGCGACGGTCGGGGAGCGGGCGGCGTTGTCCGCGGAGCAGCTGGACCGACGGGTGAACCAACTTGCCGAATTCGCGCGCACCCATCCCGGGTTGCTGCCGGCGAACGTCGGCTCGCCGGAATTCCTGGCCCGCCTGCGCGATGACGTAGCCCGCGTGGCGCTCCATGAGCACACCATCGCGCACCAACTGGCCGACGACTCCGACTATGTCGCGCTGTGCCACTGGAACGCCAACATCGACAACGCGTGGTTCTGGCGCGACACCGACGGCGCGTTGCACTGCGGCCTGATGGACTGGGGATGCGTCGCCCAGATGAATCTGGGCATGGCGCTGTGGGGAGCGATGTCCGGCGCCGAGACCGAGATGTGGGACGCGCATCTCGACGAGCTGCTGACCCTCTTCGTCACGGAATACGAGCGCTGCGGCGGTCCACGTCTCGACCCGTCCCGGTTGCGTCGGCACATGCTGCTCTATGCGGCCGCCATGGGGGTCGCCTGGTTGTTGGACGTGCCGGCCCTGATCCGCAAGCGATTCGACGCCGTGCCCGGCACGCGCAAGGATCCACGCATCCGGGACGACGAAAGCGTGCGCGCGCCACTGCAGATGCTGTCGAACCTGCTCAGCGCGTGGGAATGTCATCGAGTGGGGGACCTGCTCGATGACGCGGTGCCCTAGCGTCAAACTGGGTCGTCGTCGCCGTCGTAATTCAGGAATCGTTCGGGGTGATGGAAGGCGTTGGTGCGGGGTTGTCCGTGGTCGAGGTGGGCCGGTGGGAGCCATTCGGTGTCGCCGCGGGCGTTTTTGCGGGTGGTCCAACCCTTTTCGGCTAGCCGGTTATCCGGTCCGCAGGCCAGGGTGAGGTCATCGATGTCGGTGCGATGCGTGGTGGTCCAGCCGCTCACGTGGTGGACCTGGCTGTGATACGCCGGCGCGTCACAGCCCGGTTTCGTGCAGCCCCGGTCCTTGGCGTACAACATGATTCGCTGAGCGGGAGAGGCCAGCCGCTTGGTGTGGTGTAACGCCAGAGCCCTGCCGCGGTCGAAGATCGCCAAATAGTGGTGGGCGTGGCTGGCCATGCGGATCAGATCCGACATCGGCACCAACGAGCCCCCGCCGGTGATACCTTTACCTGCCGCGGCTTCGAGCTCCTGCAGGCTGGTGGAGACCACGACCGACACGGGTAGGCCGTTGTGGCACCCCAGCTCCCCGGAGGCCAGCAGGGTGCGCAGCCCGACCAGCAGACCGTCGTGATTGCGCTGGGCTGGGGTACGCAGGTCACGGCGCACTGCATCGTCATCGGGAACCTCATCGATGAACGGAACGTCGTCGTCAGGATTGCAGGCGCCGGGGGCGCCCAGCTTGGCCAGCACGGGTTCGAAGGTGGCGCGCGCCTCGGGGGTCAGATAGCCGCGGATGGGTGACATGCCGTCGTATTGCTGGGCGCCGATGGTGATGCCGCGCTTGCGGGCACGCTCGCCGTCTTTGAGTTTGCCGTCGGGGTTGATCCAGCCCATCAGCCGGTGGGCGTATTTGTGCAACTCATCGGGGCGAAAGCCGCGGGCCTGCTGCGCCAAATCTTGGTCGGCGTGCTCGTGGATGCACGGGTCGCCCCCGGACGGCAGGTTGGCAAAGAAACCGCGGATGACCCGCACGTGTCCGTCGCCGATCAATCCTTGGCGTTGGGCGGCCGCTGTGGCGCTCAAGGTGGGGGCCAACGCCTCCCCGGTCAACGCTTGACGTTCCCCGAGATCAGCGGCTTCGTCCACCCGGCGGCCGGCCTCGGACTTGGTGATGCGTAACCGATCGGCCAGCGCACAACGCAGGGTGCCACCGAGTTCTGTCGTGGTGGCCTGGGCGCGCAGCTGATTGATCAACTCATGCTGGGGGGCGCGCAGCCGGCGCGCAACGCGTTCGATGCGCTCGAGCGTGCGCAACCGTTCCGGGGTGGTGAACACCTCAAAGGACAACGCGCACAACCGGTCCAGGTCGGCATCGAGCGCTTCGAAGACCTCGACGATCTCATCCCGACTGCTCGAACCCATGCCCCAAAGTGTAGGAACGGCCACCGACAAAAAACCGCGGATTGTGACCACTGAAACCGCAGTGACACAAGGGATTTCGATATCCGTTTCCGGTATCCGTAATCGCGCCCGTGGGGCCGGGAAGGACCGACGCCGCCCAGGCTAACCCCAAGCAGGACTGGTGGTCAGCACATCGACGCCCTCCTCGGTGATGTGGACGGTGTCGCGGCGGAACACCGCGCCGGCGCCCTGCCGCCACACATAACCGGTGATCGCCAACACCATGCCCGCCTCGAGTTGGTCGTGCTCGCCCGCGGCCAGCAGGGCTTCGGACACGACCGGCGGGTCGAAACCCAGCCCCAGCCCGTGCGCGATCGGCATCGGCGGTATCGGCTCACCGACCGCCTCATAGGCGGCGAGCAGATCGCGGGTGGGTGCGCCGGGACGGCACGCGGCGAGCATCGTGTCGTACAACGTGTTCGACCGCGAGAAGAGCTCGCGCACATCGCCGCTGACGGCGTCGCCGGCGGGCCAGGTGCGTCCCACTTCCGCGACGTAGCCGTCCGCCAACGCGCCCGCGGCGAACGCGACGAGATCGCCCGATCCGATCTCGTGCGCAGAAGCGCGGCGCCACGGCTGTTCCCGCGACGTCACCCACGCGGCGTCCTGGGTGGCCGGCGTGCTCACCCCGCCGGCGGCCATCGCCTCCATCATCACCCCGGCCAGGGTCCGCTCCGACACCGCGGGCGCCAATTCGCCCAGGGCAGTGGCGAGTCCGTGGTCGGCGACGCGAAGGGCCGCCTCCATCGCGGCGATTTCGTCGGGCGTCTTGATGCGCCGAGCCGCGCGCATCGCCGGCTCGGCGTCGACGAGTTCCGCGTGGGGAAATGCCTCGGGCAGCAGCGCGGCGAAAGTCGGTGTGATCGCATCGGTTCCGACCCGCCGCGCCGACTCTGCGCCGTCGACCTTCTTCAGCACGTCGATGAGCGTCATCGGGTTCCAGGCCAGCCCGTAGAGGTGATCGTGGTCGATCTCCTCCGGGACCCCCTCATCGTCGGTGCTGTTGAGGTAGATGTCCTTAGTGGCACGCACCAGCACACACATCGGACCGAACGGTCGTGTCCCGGCGATCCACAGCTGCGGCGCGCCGGTGACGTAACGAATGTTGGCCTGCCGCCCGAGCACCAGGATGTCCAGACCATGCTCGTCCATCTGGGCCAGCGCGCGTTCCCGGCGCCCCGAGCGCAACGCCACGGGGTCGGGCAGAACTTCAGTCGTCATAGGGGGTGTAGGGGTAGTCGGTGATCGGCACGTAGCCGTCCTCGGTGATTACCACGATCTCCTCACTCCGATAGCCTCCCGTGCCGTCCTCCCACATGACCGGTTCCAAGACCAGCACCATGCCGGGCGGGAAGACGAAGTTGTCGTCGAACTCCGCGCCGAGATCCGTGCCGATCATCGGCGCCTCGGCGGGATAGGTGCCGATGCCGTGCCCCAGATAGAAATGCGGCAGCCAGGGTTTGCGGCCACCGTTGGCGCCAATCGCCGCGCGCGCCAAATCACCGGACGTCGCACCGGCTTTGGTCACGGCCAGCACCGCGTCGAGGACAGTGCGCCACTGCCGGAACTGGTCCTGCTGTCGTGTCGTCGGGCGCTCGCCGACCACCCAGGTTCGCCCGAAGTCGGAACAGTATCCGGCGTAGGTGATGCTGATGTCGGTCCACAGCACGTCGCCGGCCGCCAGTTCGCGATCCGTCGGCAGCAACGGCAGCGCGAGGTCGCCGTGCGTCGTCCATACCCCGGCTTCCCGGGAGCTCGGCATCACCTGCCAGATGGCCTCCAGCATGTTGGTCGTGGCGCCCAGCTCGAACGCGCGACGCACGAACGTGGCCGAAAGATCGATCTGGCGGACGCCCGGCGCGAGCGCCTGCTGCACGTCCACGATGGCCTGTTCGGTGATGCGGGCCGCCCTGCGCAGACAGGACAATTCGTCGCGGGTCTTCACCAACTGCGCGGCGCCGACCACGATGGCCGCATCCGTCGGTGGGCCCGCCGGGAAGAGCTTGGGCGCCGCCCGCCGCATCGCCCCGGTGAGCTCGTCGACGGCGATGCGCGCTCCCGGCGGGACGATCCCGGCCAGCCGCCGCGCGAAATCCTCGACCCCGTGGTCGAATTCGAGGTACGCGGGGCCGTGCAGATGGTCGTCGGGAACCGGCGCTTCCGCGCACGCCCCGCTGCGGAACGGCATGAACAGGTGCGGATACACGTCATCGGCGAGCACCACCGCGACGGGGCGCTCCACGTGGGACAGGCCCGCATCCAACAGCGGCCAGCTGGCGCCCGTGGCGTAGCCGACGTAGCCGTTCAGCAGCAGGATCAGCGCGTCGACACCGTGTTCGGCCATCGCCGCCCGCAGCCGCGCTCCGGTCTCCGCGCGCATGCGGGCCCAATCCGGCTCGTCGGGGATGTCGAGCACCGAGTCGACGGCGGTCGCCGAGTTCGTCATGCGGCGATCCCCAGGAATTTCTTGATGTTGCCGCCGACAACACGCACGGCGTCCTCCGGCCCGACGGCGCCGACCACCGCGGCCAGCGACCGCTCCGAATAGCCGAAAGTGCTTTCGTTGTGCGGGTAGTCCGACGACCACATCACCTTGTCGACGCCGATCTCGTTGATCTGCCGCAAGCCCAAGGGATCGACCATGAACGAGGCGTACATGTGCGTGTCCCAGTAATGGCGAATGTGGCGCTCGGGCTGGTGCGCGAGCATGTGCCGATACGAGGCCAGCACGTGCTCGGCGTCCTGCAGCGCCGTCGGTACCCAGGCAATACCGCCCTCGAACCAGCCGACCCGCAACCGCGGATGCCGGTCGAGGATGCCGCCGAAGATGTACTTGGAGAACATCTCTCGAAACGAGTCGATGTTGACCATCATGGCCACCGCCACGCTGTTGACCTCGCTGGGGAACTTGGGTTGACTCTCGCCGATATGGTGCGCGACCGGCAGGCCGGCCTCTTCGATCTCGTCCCACACCGCGCTCATCGCGGTGCTGGAGTAATCGATGGGCTGGCCGTCGCGGTCGTTGCCGGGACTGATCGGCATCAGAAACGTGGTCAGCCGCAGCGACTTCAGCTCGGTGAGCGTGCGGCGGGCGCCGGCCGGATCCCACCAGTTGATCAATCCGACGCCATAGCAATGCCCGCCGGAACGTTCCTGAACGTCGGCGATGTGCTCGTTGTAGACCCGAAAGATCCGCTCGCGGATCGCGTGGTCGGGATGGTGGAACAGCGCGAGCACCGCATTCGGGAAGGCCAGTTCCCTGTCGACGCCGTCTTCGGCGAGCTCACGAACCCGGGCCTCGACGTTGTTGGTGGCCGCCCCGGCGAGATCGTCGTACTGCATGAGCACCGCGCTGAAGTCGCCGACCACCATCGACTGTCCGGGCGGGCCGAGCAGGTACGCGCCGTCCTCGTACCAGATCCGCGGGGCCTGATCCTTGAGATCTTCGGGAAAGCGCTCGTAGAAGATGTCGTCGGCCACCGAGATGTGGTTGTCGGCGGAGAAGACCTCGGTGCCGGCCGGCAGGCCGGTGCTGAACTCCGCGGCATGACCGCGACGGTCCTTGGGCGCGCCGATCACGCCGTCGGGATAGACGGTTTGGGCTGGGCTGGACATCATCGTCCCTTCATCGGGGATCACTCATCATTGTGCATCTGGGTCGGGATAGGTGACGCCACTGAGCCGCTCGGAAAGCTGCCACAGCTGTCGCACGTCGGTGTCGCTGCGCACCAACCGGGGGACTCGAGCGAAAGTGACTCCACCCCTGACCGTCTCGTAGAAGCCGCGCGGACCGTAATACATGGCGCCCTGCGCATCCGGGGACACCGCGGCGTAGAGGGACGGCTTGATGCCTTCGTCGATGTCGAGCCACATGAACGGCATCACGCGCCAGGTCAGTTGCGTCAACCGGGCCTGCAACGTGGGTTTGTCGCGGCCGTACGAGGCGCCGCTGAGCAGGTTCGTCTTGGTCAGGCCCGGGTGCGCAGCGTTGGACATCAACCCCCAGCCACCCTGGCGGCTGCGCCGATCCAATTCGACGGCGAACATCAGTTGCGCCAATTTGGCGACCCCGTACGAATGCATGGGCTTATAGCCCTGCTGCGCATTGACATCGCCGAAGTCGAGCTTGCCCTGGGTCGCGGCGAGGCTGCTGACCGTCACCACCCGCGCGGATTCCGCCGCCCGCAGCAACGAGAGCAGGTGTCCGGTCAACGCGAAGTGGCCTAAATGGTTTGTCCCGAACTGCAATTCGAAGCCGTCGCGGGTCTGCTGGCGCTGCGGCGGCGTCATGACGCCGGCGTTGTTGATCAGAATGTCGATCGGGCGCCCTTCGGCGGTGAGCTGTTCACCCAGCGCCGCCACGCTTTCCAGCGACGACAGGTCGAGTTGCCTGATGGAGAGCTTGGCCTGCGGCACCTCTCGGCGGATGTCGGCGGCCGCCCGTTCGCCCTTGACCCGGTCACGGACAGCCATCACCACGTCGGCGCCCGCGGCGGTCAGCCGCTTCGCCAGGCCGAACCCCAAACCGCTGTTCGCCCCGGTCACGACCGCGAACCTGCCGCGCAGATCGGGAACACTCAGCGCGAGATCGGGCTTCACCATGTCACGGGCAGCTCATAGAGGCCGTAGGCCAGCGCGTCGTGCTTGAACGGAAGCTCATCCAGCGGCACGGCAAGCCGCAGCGTGGGGACGCGGCGCAGCAGGGTGGGCAGGACGATCTGCAATTCCATGCGGGCCAGCTGCTGTCCCACGCACTGGTGGCGACCGTAGCCGAACCCGACGTGCGGCCCGTCTTCGCGCAAAAGGTCGAGGCGGTCCGGGTGGGGGAACTGGCGCTCATCCCAGTTCGCCGGGGCGACGTCGAGGATGATGCCATCGCCGGCGCGGATCGTCTCGCCGCCAATCTCGATGTCCTCGACGGCGATTCGGCGCTGACCGGTCTGGATGATGCTCAGGTAGCGCATCAGCTCCTCGACCGCGGTCGCGATGACCTTCGGATCGTCGGTGTCGCGCAACAGTGCCCGCTGATCGGGATGCTCGAGCAACGCGGCGATGCTCAGGCTGATCATGTTCGCCGTGGTCTCATGACCCGCGATCAGCACACCGGTCGCCAATTGTGCGGCTTCGCGCACGCTGATCTCTTCGGCGTTGACCCGCTCGGCGAGGTCGGACACCAAATCCTCTGAGGGGCTTTGCATTTTCGTCCGAACCAGGTTGGCCAGATACTTGGCCAGCGAGGCAGCACCTTGCGCGGTGTCCTCCTCGGTCGCGTAACGGCCCATGCCGCGCTGGGCTTGGGTCTGGAAGAATTCCGCGTCCTCGTACGGCACGCCCAGCAGTTCGCTGATGACCAGGGAGGGGACCGGCAGCGAGAGGGTGCTGACGACGTCGCCCGGCTTCGGCCCAGCCAGCAGGGCGTCGATGTGATCGTCGGTGATCTTCTGCACCGCCGGCCGCAGGGCTTCAACACGCTTGAAGGTGAACGGTTTCGACAGCATCCGGCGAAACCGGGTGTGCTCCTCGGCATCGGAGGTGAACACCGAACGCGGGCGCTTGTGCACCGTGGCCAGCATGCCCGCGTTCCAGTGCGGATAACCCGGCAGCCGGTCGTCGACACTGGTGCGGGAGTCGGTGAACAGCGCGCGGATCGCGTCGTAGCCGTGGATGAGCCACGGTGTGCTGTCGTCCCAGATCCGCACCCGGCTCAGCTGCTTGTCGGCGTTGAGCTCCAATACCTGCGGGGGCGGGGAAAACGGGCACCCCGGCGCGCGTGTCATCGGAAACTCCGGGATATCGGTGGCGGTGGATCCTTCGGTCATCGTGCTCCTCGGTGTTCGGCTTACGCGGTTGTCGGTGACGGCTGGCCGCCCGCCGCGGCCACGTGGACGGGCGCGCGCCACAGGCCGACGATCGCGTCGATCAGCCCTTCGGCGGCGACCGGCCAGGCCGAACGCGATCGCGGCCCGTGCTCGGCCAGCGCGCCCTCGTGCTCGGCGCAGGTGTGCATCAGCAGGTTGCGCACCATCACCATCCGTTCGGAACGCACCCGCTTGGGCAGCTCGGGGAGACAGCGGTTGATGCCCTCGAGCGTCTCCACCAGTAACGGCGAGGCCAGCGCATCTTTGGTGACCACGTGGCGATACGTGGGATCGGCCATGGCCTGGGCGGCGAATCGCGCATACCAGCTCGGGGTTCCCAGCGCGGCCAGATGTTCGGTCAGCGGACGCACCAGCGCGCCCACCCAGTCCCGCAGCTCGGCGGAATCGCCGACCGCGGCCAGCATGTGCGCGCGCAGCTCCTCGATCGGGTCACGGTGTTTGGCTTCGATCGCGCGCAGCAGGTCGACCCTGCTCCCGAAGTGGTAACACGCCGCGGCGTTGTTGCCCTGTCCGGCCGCCTCGCTGATCTGCCGGTTCGACACGGCATACATCCCGCGTTCGGCGAACAACACCTCGGCGGCCGACAAGAGCGCCTCTCGGGTGCCCGTCGACCTTTCGGAACGAGCGATCCGCTCGGCGGTCATCGCCTCAGTGAACACGCGCCGCTGGGTTAAATCAAGCAATTTATTTAGTTGGGGGTTCCGCGGCGGCCCCGGATCCCGCCCGCCGGCGCCCGATGACGGCGGCCGAAAGGTCCGTCGAATTCCAATTCGGCGTGCTGCGAGCGAATTCCGCCCGCGTCACGGTTGTTAGCTGACCGGGAATGCGGGGCGCCGCGCCGGGCACGCCGGGCGGCATCCCCTGGGCACCGCAGGGCCGCCCCTTGACGAAATTGGTCGTGAGATGTCTAATCCGGACGAGAAATCGGGAGGCAGAACCGGTGGTCGTAATCGACACGCGGACCGTGGATCGGACGGGGCTTCACCGCATATGGAAAGCGATTCTTATCGGCATCGCGGCCATTGTGTTTGCGGCATGCTACTTCCAGCCGGTTCTCCTCATCGGGGTCGCCCTGATTGTTGTGGCGCTGCTGTGCGCGCGCTTGGTCTATAAGGGCCGGGACCGTTATATCCCCAATTTGTATGCGCGGGACATCGAAATTTACGACGATGCATATCGTTCGTTTATCGGGCGCACGCTCGCGGATCTGCGTCGGTGCAAGATCGGGGGCCACACGCTGCTGTGGGAGGCCTCGCGCCTGGCGACGCCAAGCCCCGGCGATCCTGACGAATTGCTGCTTGACCTCGGCGTCTGGGCGGGCTGGTCGACCCGGCTCATCTCTGACGCCTCCAACCGCACGGTGTACGGGTTCGATACCTTTTCCGGGCTCGTCGAGGACTGGCAGATCGATGACCACACCGTCATCAAGCGCGGGACCTTTTCACTGGCGGAGCCGGTGGCGCAACGTTTCATCCGGGATACCGGCGTCAGCTTGCACGACGGGGTGCCCGACGCGCTCGGCCGCAAGGTGGAGTTCATCAGGGGAAGCACCTACGAGACGCTGGCCCCATTCCTGGCCGACCGGCCGGACGCCATCATCAAGCTTTTTCACATGGATCTGGATACCTACGAGAGTTGCCTGCACGCGCTGGAAACCTGTAAGGACCGCTTCGTCGAGGGATCGATCCTTGTCTTTGACGAATATCTGGTCACCAATGGCGAAATGCTGGCGTTCTACGAGTTCCAGAACAAGTACGAGTTGCAATGGCGCTACCGCGCGTGGGGCCTCGAGGCGTGGGAGATGAACCTCGAGATGGTTACCGCACGCCCGAAACGGGCCATCTACTACCTGGTCACGATGGCCTTGCATTGGACGATCGGGAGCGGCAGCTACGCCTGGACCTTTTTCCGCAAAAGGTTTTGGCGATTTTGGCTGGGCGCGCCGCTATCCGACATGCTTTTCATGCTTGGCGCTGCGGGACAACGTAAGTCGGTCAGCCTGGAAATCACCGGGCTGGGCAAACTCGATCGAAACCGCCCCGTGCAGCACTAGCGGCTGTTCAGCCGCCCCAGACCGCGTGGGCGCCGGCGTCGCCCACCCGGTAGATCTGGAGCGTCGACGCGATGCCGGTCGCGAGCACCACGATCGCGACGAGGACGTGGAGCACCACGCGGCGCTGATCGGATCGGCGTTCGACGACACGGAGCGCGATGAGCGCGACGGCAACCGCCAGCAGCGCGGCGGAGAAGTAGGTCATGACGCCGCCCCGCTCGGCGTGCTCGCGCAGGATCGGGCTGGGGTTGGCCTGGCGGTCGTAGAGCCACGCTCCGGCGTCGATGGTGATGGGCGTCAACACCATCGTCACCGCCGCCAAGATCAGCGTGAGCCACATCAGCTGCCCGCGCCGGGCGGCCGGCCAAAGCCCGCACGCGATCTCCAGCGCGGCGGTCAGCGGCACGAGCACCAACACGAAATGCAGCAACAGGGCGTGAGCCGGCATCCCGATGACGTTCATGGCGTCCCTCGGCTGGGGGTCTGCTCGGGCCTGCTCAGCGCCTAGCCGCCGAGCCCCTTCTTGATGGCCGCGTCTTGCTTCTGGCCGACATCGTTGACGAAATCAGGCGGGGCCAGCGTGTCGGTCGGGCCGTCGAACTGCAGCGTGGCGAGCGCCCTTCCCTCGGTGAAGAGCAGGATCACCACACCCTTACTGCGGTCGGGCGCGTTTCCCATCAGCATCGTGCCGCCGCTGCCGACGTTCGACGGTTGCGTGGTCGGGTCCTTGACGACGCCGCCCTGTTGGCCCTTGGCGGCGTTCAACGCGTTCGTCGCCGCCTCGGGGTCGTCGTAGACACCAATGGTCACCTTGATCGCGTGGCTGCCGTCGTCGTCCTTGAAGGTCGTCGCCACGCCCGGCTGCCCATTGGGATTGCTCGTCGGGGGAGCGGCGGTAAAGGGAACCGGTGCATTGATGTCGCTCGCCTGGATGAGCAGCCGGGCGTACTCATTGGGCTGTGCCGGTGCCGCCGACGACGACGGTGGTGCCGAGCCGGGGCTGCTGGTGGCGGAGGTTGCCGAGGTCGCGGATCCGGTCTTCGACGTCGACGGTTGCTGCTTGTTGTTGCCGCAGCCGGACACCGACACCGCCAGCGCCGTTGTCGCTGCGACACCCGCGAGCAGCGCTCGTGAAATCCTCATCGATCGAGTTCCCTTCCAGGTCTTCCCGGCGACCGCGTCGGGTCCGTCCTTCGAATCGCACAGTACATTGCTCCGCGGCGAGGGACGCCGCGGAGCGTACTGGGTGCCGGATGGGTTACTCGAGTTGGTCGCGCAGGCAGCGCAGGGTGTTTGCCAGGATGCGCGAGACCTGCATCTGCGACACCCCGATCCGCTCCGCGATCTGGCTCTGCGTCATCGATTCGAAGAACCGCATGCGCAAAACGTCGCGTTCGCGAGGCGGCAGCGTGGCGACGAGGACGCGCAGCGCTTCCCGGTTGGTGATGTGCTCGATCTGCGGATCGATGTCGCCCACCGAGTCGGCCACCGAGCGCGGCGTTCCGGAACTATCGGCGCCCAGCGGTGCGTCCAGGGAATCGAGCCGGTAGGCATCGCCCGCGACGAGGCATTCGACGATCTCCTCCCGTGGAACCTCGAGCATCTGCGATAGCTCGCCGGCGGTGGGGGCGCGCCCCAACTGCTGGGCGAGATCGGCTGTCGCCCTGCTGATTTGGACGTGCAGCTCGCGCAGCCGCCGTGGCACACGCATGCCCCAGCTGTGGTCGCGGAAGTAACGCCGGACCTCGCCCATCATGGTGGGGACGGCGAACCCGATGAAGCTGGGGCCCTTCGCGGGGTCGAACCGGTTGACGGCGTTCATCAGGCCCAGGCGCGCGACCTGAATCAGGTCCTCGAGGCCTTCGCCCCGGCGGGCAAAGTGGCTGGCCACGTGGTCGGCCAGTGGTAGGCATCGGGCCACGATGCGTTCGCGCTGGCGGCCGTACTCATGCGATTCGGCCGGCATCTGATTCAGTTCCACGAACATGTCGACGACGTCGTCGTAGGAATCGTCTGATTGTCGGGCGCCTGCCGGTGCCGGACGGGTTGGGGCAATCGTGTTGGTCATCGGGCGACGCACCTTGTGTTCACTCGAAAAATCGCGTAAACGCCTGCGCGAGAACAAGTTTGCATTGCCGACTCACTTCCCTGAGTCTATGCAGAAAGACATTGCGGAACGCCGCACAGTCGCCTCCACTGCATCCTGATCCGCGGGACTTGTCGTTTACCCACCGCACCCGCGCTACCAACGGGGAGATGACTCTCGGGTGTTTGATCGCCGGAGCCAGTACCAAGCTCAGTAGCCGTGGGGCTGACTGGCCGCTTTGAGCTAAACGGCGACAAGTCCAGAAGCGGACTTCAGTGGAGACTATACGCCCCCGCGCAGCACCCGGCGATCGGTCCCGGCAGCCGGTTGGTGGCATTGCTTAACTGTTTCCGCGGTGTACTAGTGGCGTTCAGCAAGTCGGCGATCTGGGCGCCGCGCCTGCACGCTGGCTGCCGTCATGGTCCCGAGCTGCGGTGTTGTGAACTACCGGCGGCCCGACCACCCAGGACGCGGCATGGTTGGCAAACAGAGTCGTCGTCTCGCTCGGCTGGCGCCGCCTGCGGGTTGGTGGCTGGGCCATGGACGCGAACACCCGGTTTGAAGAGGGCGTTTGCGACTCGGGTGGCCCGAAGATGATCGGCGCCAGTGTTCGCTTCGGTATCGTTCGCCTGATGTTCATGATCCAATCCAGTGGCGTGCGTGGGACCGATCGCGAGAGCGATTCGCGCGCAATGCTTTACGTGGGCCGTGCGGTGTGCCGGGGCTCCCGGTGAGCGGACGTGGCGCGCAGGCCCTGCTGGAGGGGCGCGGGGTGGCGGTGTCCGGTGGCAGTCGCGGGATCGGACGCGCCGTCGCCGAATTGTTGGGCGTCCTGGGCGCCGGTGTGGTCGTCAACGGGCGCGACGGGCACGCCGTGGAGGAGACGGTCGCCGCGATCATCGCGTCGGGCGGACGCGCCGCCGCGGTGGTGGGAGCCGCGGATGAGGAACGCGTGGCCCAAACACTCGTCGACGCGTGCGTCAGCACTTTCGGGCGGCTGGACTCGCTGATCAATTGCGCCGGAATCGCCGAGCCGCCGGGTTCCTCGATCCTGAAGATCTCCGCGGCCGAGTTTGACCGGCTGATCGGTGCGCACCTGGGCACGGCGTTTCACACGTGCCGGGCCGCCGCGCCGGTCATGGCCGCGCAGGGCCACGGAGCCATCATCAACACCAGTTCGGTGGCGTTTCTGGGCGACTACGGCGGGACCGGCTACCCCGCGGGCAAGGGGGCCGTCAACGGCCTGACGATGGCCATCGCCGCCGAACTGAAGCCCCACGGCGTTCGCGCCAACGTGGTGTGTCCCGGCGCCAGGACGCGGCTTTCTACGGGTCTCGAGTACGAAAGACATATCGAAGACCTGCACCGCCGCGGGCTGCTCGACGACGTGACGATGCGGGCCTCGCTCGACAGCGCGCCGCCCGCATTCGTGGCCCCGGTCTACGCCTATCTCGCGAGCGACTTGGCGCGTGACGTGACGGGCCAGATCCTCGTGGCCGCGGGCGGTTTCGTCGGCAGCTTCGACCGCCACACGCCGCGCCTGTTGGGTTATCGCGATCACCACGAGGCCGGTCCGTGGTCAGTGGAAGACGTGCACAACATGATCGGCGCCGCGACCGAGGCGCGATGAGCGGTGGCGCACCGGACGTCCGAAAGCCGCCGCCTGCCGCATGATCCGGGCCGGCGGGCCCCGCACCGTTTACGGGCGAACACACCCGCGATGGACATATCGATGGAAATGTATGGCCACCGTCGGGGCGCCCGGCGGGTGCGGTACGTGCGAGCCTCTTCGGCGGTCCGGGTCAGGATGCCTTTGACGAGCGCCGGCGCGTTCGCGGCGGCTCGGCGGTGCCCAGCGCATCCATCGCGCGGACCAGCTGCGGGTAGGCGATCGCCGGCCCGATCCAGCGGGTGAGATAGCGCCGCAGATCGGCTCCGCTGCGCGGCGGCCGCCCGGGGTCGGTGAGGAAGGAATGCAGGACCCGCAACGAGAATTCGTTCAGCTCGTCCAGGCCCGCCTCGTCGAAACCGTAATGCTCCCAATCGATGTCGTAGCGATGCAGCATCGACCGACCGAATGCCAACGCGGTATCGGAGATGATCGACACCTTCTGGCCACCGCGATGGCGCTGGTTGAGGACGAATTCGACCTGATTGTCCGAGGCCAGCTCCTCGACGGCGAAGGCCATCCCCTCCGTGATGGCCACGACCGGGTCGGTAACGCCTTCGAGATGGGCCGCCATGCGATCGAGGAAGCCGTCGGCCGAACGCATCGCGGACGCCACCAACAACGCCTGGGTTCCGGGGAAATAGCGATAGACGGTCTGGCGGGTGACGCCCAGCGCCCGCGCCACGTCGGCGATCCGCAACGCTGAACCGCGTTCGTCGATGATCCTGTCGGCGGCGTCGAGGATGCGCTCGATGGCCTCCGTATCGGAAGCCGGAGTATTTCCTGCCCAACCGTGACTGCGCATGATTACCGAACGGCAAACCGGTAGGCGGTGATCCCCACAGCTGGATCATAGCGTCCGTCGCGGCGCCGCCGTTGCTGGCTAACCATCGCGTCGCGGACCGAGAACGCGGCCAGACACTATGCCCAGTATGTATGATCACTGTGGATCCAGCAGGCAGGGCGCCCGGCAGAAAGGCCGACCGATGCAGTACGACACCGTGATCACCAACGGGCGCTGGTTCGACGGGACCGGAGGACCTTCGGCGCTGCGGGACATCGGGGTACGTGACGGCCGCGTCGTCACCATCGCCGAGGGGCCACTCGACACGACCGGCGCCGACGTCATCGACGCGACGGGCCAATGGGTGATCCCCGGCATCATCGACATCCACACCCACTATGATGTCGAAATCCTTTGCGCGCCTGACCTTTCCGAATCGCTGCGGCATGGTGTGACGACCGTGATGCTGGGATCGTGTTCGCTGTCCACCGTGTACCTGAACAGCGTTGACGCCGGTGACATCTTCGGCCGGGTCGAAGCCATCCCCAGGCGCTACGTCATCGAGCACCTCGACGCGGCGCGGTCGTGGACCAATCCCAGGGAGTATGTGGCCGAACTCGAACGCCTCAACCTGGGTCCGAACCTCGCGGCCTTCATCGGCCACTCCGATCTGCGCGCGGCGACGATGGGTCTGGATCGGGCGACGCGCAAGGACGTCCGGCCGTCCGCGGCGGAACTCGCCCGCATGGAAGCGATGCTGAACGATGCGCTCGATGAAGGTTTCGTCGGAATGTCCTCCCAGCAACTGCTGTTCGACAAACTCGACGGCGAAGTCTGCCGGTCGCGCACGCTGCCGTCGACGTACGCGTCACCGCGCGAGCTGCGCCGCCTGAACGCGATTCTGCGGCGCCGCGACAAGATCTTGCAGTCCGGCCCGGACATCAAGAACCCGCTGTCGGTGCTCTCGCAGCTGCTGACGTCGCTCGGGTTCCGCCGGCCCCGGCTGAAGACCAGCCTGTTGTCGGCGGCCGACATCAAGGCCATCCCGTTCGTCATTCACGTCATGGACCGGCTCGCCCGCGTCGTCAACGCCCTCGGCGGCAACTTCCGCTGGCAGCATCTGCCGGTGCCGTTCGAGGTCTACGCCGACGGGATCTCGTTGGTGGTGTTCGAGGAGTTCGGCTCCGGTGCGGCGGCGCTGCACCTGCAGACCGAGATCGAGCGCAATCAGCTCATGCGTGACGAGGAGTATCGGCGCAAGTTCCGCAAGGACTACGACAGCAAGTTCGGGCCACGGGTCTGGCACCGCGACTTCTTCGACGCCGAAATCGTGGCCTGCCCCGATGAATCCGTCATCGGCAAATCGTTCGGGCAGGTCGGCGTGGAGCGCGGCGGGCTGCACCCGGTCGACGCCTTCCTCGACTTGGTCGTCGAACACGGCGAGAAGCTGCGCTGGCGCACCACGATCTCCAACCACCGCCCCGAGGTCCTCAAGAAGATGGCCCAGAGCCCGACCATCCAGATGGGGTTCTCCGACGCGGGCGCGCACCTACGCAACATGGCGTTCTACAACTCCGGACTGCGCCTGCTGCGACACGCGCACGACGCCGAGAAGTCCGGCAGGCCGTTCATCTCGATGGAGCACGCCGTGCACCGGCTGACCGGCGAGCTCGGGGAGTGGTACGGCATCGACGCCGGGACGCTGCGCGAGGGTGACCGCGCCGACATCGTCGTCATCGATCCCGACAAGCTCGACGACTCCCTCGACCGCTACGCCGAGCATCCCGTCGAGTCCTACGGCGGGCTGTCGCGGATGGTCAACCGCAACGACGAGACCGTCACGGCCGTGCTGGTGTCGGGGAAGCTCGCGTTCGCTGCGGGCAAGGCCGCGCCGGCGCTGGGCAAGGAACGATTCGGTCAGTTCCTGCGGGCGGGCCGCCCCTCCCGAAAGCTCGCCGCCACCGGCTAACGGATAAGCTTGCGCGGCAAGGGCTTTCACGCCACCGAGGCGCCCAGGATCAGGTTGACGGCCTCGTCGAGCTGGCCGGCTACCTCGGCGAAGCTGACGAACCGGGCGGTCATCAGCGCCCCCGAAAAGGTCATCTGCAGCGTGGATTTCACCGCACGCGGCCAACCCGGCCCCAACGCGGCGCCGATCCGCCGGGACACCTCCTCGCCGATCTGTTCCCGCAGCGGCGTGACCGCCGGATCGTCGGCCATCAGCGCCGCGCCGCACGCGGCGGTCAACTCCGGCTCATCGGCGACCACCACCGCCATGTCCCGCAAGGTGGCGCTGACCCGGGTTTTGGTCGTCTCGTTGACGTCGGTGTGCAGCGGCAGGTCGCGCAGGAAGCGCAGGTACACCGCGGCGACCAGCGCGCTCTTCGACGGGAAGTAGGTGTAGGCGCTCGCCGGTGACACCCCTGCGCGAGTCGCCACGGCCCGCATCGTCAGGTTCGCGTACGACGATTCCCGCAACTCCTCCAACCCGGCATCGAGTACCTTGCGAATCGTCTGGCCCGGACGGCGATCCGACCGGCGGGCCGCACCGGCGGCGGTTCCGGCGACAACCGCCGGGAACGACGCCTCTTTGGACACTCGTCCAGTGTAGGAAGGCGGCCCGCTGCCAACAACTTCCATTCCTCGCGGTCGTCTTCGCCGCGCGATTCCAATAGCAGACAGCTGTCCAGAAGAAGCGGGTCCTAGAGTGTCGCGTATGGGCGAATCGGACCGGCATCGCTGGGACGAGCGGTACGCGGCGAAGGCGCCGCCGACGCTGGATTCGGTTGCGCCGCCCGATGTTTTCGCGCGCCACGCGCAGGAGTTTCCCACCGCCGGCACCGCGCTCGACCTGGCCTGCGGGCAGGGAATCGGCTCGGTCTGGCTGGCGTTGCGCGGCCTGGACGTGGTGGGGCTGGACATCTCCCCGGTGGCGATCGCCCACGCGCGGGATTTGGCTCAGCGTGCCTCGGTGGCCGGCCGCTGTCGCTTCGACGTCGCCGATTTCGACGGCGGCCTGCCGGCGGGTGCGCCCGTCGACGTCGTCCTCTGCTGCAAGTTCCGGGACCGTCGCCTCGACCGTGCGATCATCGAGCGCCTGGCGCCCGGTGGGCTGCTGGCGATCGCCGTGCTCAGCGAGGTGGGGGCGCCACCGGGGCCGTTTCGCGCGGCGCCGGGCGAGCTCACCGCCGCGTTCGCCCAACTGGAACCGGTCGCCGCCGGTGAAGGAGGCGGTCAGGCCTGGCTGCTGGCGCGAGCCTGACCGCCAGAAGGCGGACTATCCGGCGCTGCCTTGTGCGCGGCTCGAGCGGCGACGATCCAGCCGCCGCGTCGGTGTGGCGTTGCGGTGCGATATCGCCGGTTCGGCGGGGGAACTGGCCTTGGGTGACCGGGCGTTGCCCCGTCGCCCCCGGTTACCGCCGGTGTTCTGGCGATGCTGGCGCGCGGGAACGTTGGCGGGCGCCGGGGCCTGGTAGGGCGCGACCTCACCCACGAGCACCTGCACCGCATCCGACGTCGCGGTCACCTGCTGAGGAGCGACCTTGATGCCGGCCTTGCGCAGCAACACCTGCGTATCCTGGCGCTGCTCGGGCAGCACCACGGTGACGACATCACCGGCGCTTCCCGCCCGCGCGGTGCGTCCCGACCGATGCAGGTAGGACTTGTGCTCGCTCGGCGGGTCGATGTGCACGACGAGTTCGACCTCGTCGACGTGCACACCGCGCGCGGCGATATCGGTCGCCACCAGCACGCGGGCGCGACCGGAGGCAAACATGGCCAGGTTGCGCTCGCGCGCGGGCTGAGACAGGTTGCCATGCAGGTCGACCGACGGAACGCCGGACTCGGTGAGCTGCTTGGCGAGCTTGCGGGCTTGATGCTTGGTGCGCATGAACAGGATCCGACGCCCGGTGCCGGAAGCGAGCCGGTGCACCAGGTCCTTCTTGGCCGCAGCGTTGGCCACGTGGAACACGTGATGGGTCATTTGCGCCACCGGTGAGTCGGCCCCGTCGACGGAGTGCAACACCTCGTTCTGGAGGAACCGGGTGACGAGCTTGTCGACGCCATTGTCCAGGGTCGCCGAGAACATCATTCGTTGGCCGCCGTTCGGGGTCGCGGCCAGGATCCGGGTGACGCCGGGCAGGAAACCGAGGTCGGCCATGTGATCCGCCTCGTCGATCACGGTGATCTCGATCGCCTCGAGGCTGATCACACGTTGCTTCATCAGGTCCTCGAGCCGGCCGGGGCAGGCGACGACGATGTCGACGCCGGATTTGAGCGCGGACACCTGACGGCTCTGCGATACCCCGCCGAAGATCGTGGTGACCCGCAGGCCGCAGGCCGCCGCCAACGGCTCGAGCGTCGCGGTGATCTGCGTTGCGAGCTCGCGGGTGGGCGCGAGAACCAACCCCGATGGTCGTGCGGGGCGCCGGTTTCCGGGGGAGAGGCGGCTGACGAGGGGGATCGAGAATGCGAGAGTCTTTCCGCTGCCGGTTTTCCCGCGGCCGAGGACATCTCGGCCGGCGAGTGTGTCGGGCAGGGTTTCCACCTGAATCGGAAAGGGGTGTGTTATGCCGCGCGCTGTGAGCGCGCTGACGATGTTTTTGCCCACGCCGAGTTCGGCGAAAGTCTTGTCGGTAGTCACTTTTCGGTGCCTTTCAGGCATCGGTGGTGCCGTGTCGGAGACGAGAGGTCACGCGGGCATCGGCACGAGGATGGCGAGATTGCCGGGTGGCAAAATCGATCGCCGCGAGACAAGCTAGTGCACGATGCACGCTCATCTAGGTGTCAAGCGCGATCTTCTTCGCTGGGCACCAGGGGGATGAGGAAGCGTTCCACGACGGTGTTGGCATGCAGTGTTACGAAGCCAACGTTGTCGCCAGCGTAGCGCATCGCCGACCGAAGCCCCTCATCAGCCGCGAAAAGCAAGGGTTGTTGTGCTGGAGCTCACTATTTGCGATGACGTCGCTCAGGATTCCAACCTGGCCCGCACGGCGGCCAGCCTTGCCTCGAGTTCGGATTCGTCGATGACGCCGCGCGCGACGAGCGAGTGGGCCAGCGCAACCAGCCGGTTCTCCGGGTAGGGCAGTTCGGCGTAGACGGTCGCCGACAGCGTGTCCTCATCCTCCCGCCGCTCGGCGAACCCGAGGGCCTCTGCGCCGCAACGGCTTTGGTCGATCGCATCGCAAATCCCGTCGAGGCTGGTCTGCCAGGGCGGTACCGGGTTGTCGACCCCGTACTTCGCGGCCATACGACTCCAGACCTGGTTGCGCTCAACGATTTTCGTCAGCGGCGCGACCGTGGATTCCGCGATCGGGCGTGGGGTGTGCGCGGTGCTCATCTGTGCCTCAGGGCGTCGCGGGATGGACGGCGGCTCGGGTCTGGGTGACGGCGTTGGTTGTCACCCCCGGCTTGGGCAGCGCGACACCGATCAGGCAGTCGCGCGTGACGATCTCGGCGAGTTGGTCTTCGGTCCAGCCTTGCGTTCCGTCGGGACGGAGGGGCATCACCATGAACCGGTGCTTCTGGTTGGAGTCTTCCACCCGGATCTCGACGTCCTCCGGGAGGATCAGGCCGAACTCCGCGAGCACCTGGCGGGGCCAGCGGACGATGCGGCGGCGATAGTTGGGCGTCCGATACCACTCGGGCGAATTGCCCAGAATCGGCCGCGGATAACACGAACACAGCGTGCAGACGATCACATGATGCAGCGTCGGGGTGTCTTCGAGCACGTGGAGGGCCGTGAAGTCACTCGGGGTCCCGAATCCGGTCGGTTCCAGCCAGTCGACGCCCACCTCCTTGCTGGCGGCAAGCGGATCCGAGCGAACCAGCTCCTTGTAGTCGGGATCGAGCCAGGCCCGCGCCACCAGGCGCGCCGCGGGCGTCGGGCCGATCTGTTCGGCGAACTCGGTGAAGCGGCGATGATCCTCCGCGGTGAAAAGCCCCTTCTCGATGCACAATTCGCGGAGCGCGATCTCGAGGACTTCGAAGTCGGTGATTTCATCCACCATGGGCGCGGCGGTGCGCTCGTGATCGTGTTCGTCAGCGCTCATGCCGTAGTCCTTTCTCGAACTCGGATCCCGTGGCTAGGCCGATTCCAGCCATCGTTCCGGGATCTCGGTCTGCAGGGTGTCGTTGCCGGGACCGGTATAGCCGTGCCACAGCTCGGAGAGGTTGAACCGGACGATGTAGAACCACTCGGGCCGTTGGTCCGCGCCGTCCCACGTCTCGTCCTCGGCGGCGGGGCTTTCATAGGACACGACCGCGATCTCGCCAGTCGCGCCGCGCACATATTCCTGGGTGCGGGTGTAGAGCAGCACGGGGAGATCGCGCACCACGACCTTGTCACCGACACCGAACTTCGGTGCGCCGGCCTGCCCGGCGTACACCTGTGGGTCACCCTTGCCCGCGGCGTGGATATGGTGCCGATTGCGGTTGACGGGTGCGGGATCGCCTTCGAACTTCGGCATGGCCGCCAAGGGCTTTCCGCTCGGGCCATCCGCGTAGCGGGCCTTGACCTCGGCCATTCGTTCGGCCAATTCGGTCAGGCCGATGTGGTGCTTTTCGGCGAGCACGCGTGCGACCGCCAGCAGCCACCGCCCGTAATAGGGAAGGCCGAGATAAATGGTGCGGCCGAGATCGACGTTGCCCATCCGGCGCCGTTCCTCGGACAGCCAGATGCCGCGCCAGCCGAGCACCTCGCACATGACATAGGTGTTGTGCTCCCAGATCTCGTACTCCTTGTTCTCGAACTCGATCGGGGCGTCCGGCTCGCCGCCGACGTCGTGCGGGGTCTTGACGTAGGCGGCGAATCGCTCGTGGTCGATGAGATCCGGCGTGGGAGCGTCCGGAAGTTCGGGGTAGGCGGATTTGAGCCGGGCCACGAGGTCCAGCTGCTGCACCCGTTCGAGAGGAGTCGCCGTCTCAGCCCCATCCGTCGGCACTGCGCACCCACTACAGCTCACTCCTCGCGCCGCGGTCGCGCAACCGCCAAATCACCGGTGCGCGGGATGCGGAAGGGTATGGTCCGACCATGGAGCGGCGCGAGCTCGAAGCGGTCATCTATGAACGCGAACCGCCAATTGCGCGGATCATCCTCAACCGAGCGGACAAGGCCAACACCAAAGACGCGATCCTGGTCACCGAGGTCGACGACTGCCTGCACGAGGCCGACCGCGACAAGGACATCAAGGTCGTCATCCTCAAAGCCAACGGCAAGGGATTCTGTGGTGGGCACGTGGCGCGTTGGGGCCCGGACGAAAACCCGTACCCGGATTTCGGCGAGACGTTCGAGGACCTTTACAAGGGCACCGCCGACCTGTTCCTGTGGCCGACGTTGTACCTGTGGGAATTCCCCAAGCCGACCATCTCGCAAATCCATGGCTATTGCATGGGCGGGGGAATCTATCTCGGCTTGCTGACCGACTTCTGCGTGGCCTCCGAGGACGCGTATTTCCAAATGCCCCTTGCCCAAAGCCTCGGCGAGCCCGGCGGGCACACCATGATCGAGCCGTGGCTGCTGATGAACTGGCACCGCACCATGGACTGGCTGCTGCTGGCGCCGACCCTCTCCGCGCAGCAGGCCCTGGACTGGGGTCTGCTGAACCGGGTGGTACCGCGCGATCAGCTCGAGGACACCGTCGAGGAGATGGCGCGCAGGATCGCCCAAATCCCGTTGACCACACTGATGGCCGTCAAGAACAACGTGAAGCGCGCGTGGGAATTGATGGGCATGCGGGTGCACCTGCAGGTCAGTCACATCCTGACGAACATGGTCGGCGCCGCGTCCGATGTGCAGGCGCGGCGGGCCGAGCTCATGCAGTCGGGCTTGAAGCCGCGTGAATTCGTCGACCGCGACGACGACGAGTCCCCGCCAACGTGACGACAGTGTCACGTTCGGCGGCGAGCGTGACGACAGTGTCACGTTCGGCGGCGAGCGTGACGACAGTGTCACGTTCGGCGGGAATGCCCGCCTGACGGGTCCTTTCGCCGTTACTTGCCGGCGGCGTGGCGGGCGGCGACGTAACCGAACACCATCGAGCTGGCGATGCTCGCCCCGGCACCCGGGTAGGTCCGGCCCATCACGGTCGCCGTGGTGTTGCCGGTGGCGTACAAGCCCTCGATCACCCGGTCCTGCTGGTCGAGGACCTGCGCGTGCTCGTTGGTGAGCACGCCCCCGCACGTTCCTACGTCGGCCGGGAGCACCCGGGTCGCGTAGTACGGCGCGGTGTCGAGCGGCCCGATGGCGGCGTTCGGCCGGTACCCCGGATCGCCGAGGCAGTCGTTATAGGCGGACTGGCCGCGGCCGAAGTCGGGATCCAGACCCTTGGCCGCGTACCGGTTGAACCGCTGGATCGTGCGGGCCAATTCGTCTGCGGGAAGGTCGATCTCGCCGGCGAGCTCTCCAATCGTCTCGGCCCGTTTCACGGCGCCGGACTCGATCAGCTCCGGCGGCAACGCCTGGTTCCGCTTGAGCGGGTTGGCGCTGGTGACGTATCTGCGGACGTATCCGTCGTCGAAGATCATCCAGCAGGGCACGGCCTTGTTGGCGTACATCGCTTTGCCGACCTCGACGTAGGAGTTCGATTCGTTGCAGAACCGCCGGCCGCTCGAGTCCACGTAGATGGCGCCGGGCCGCTGGCGGCCCGATCCGAGCGAGGCGGCCACGGCCCCACCGTTGGCGATGAAAACCGAAGGCAGCCACCACGCTTCGTCCAGCAGATCGGTCTTGGCGCCCAGGCGCATCGCCGCCTCGAGCACCTCGCCGGTGTCACCGGCGTTGGCGATCGACCACTGCCCTTCGTTGGGCTGGTCACCGCTGTACCGGCGGCGCATCTCCTTGTTGTGGCCGAATCCGCCCGCGGCCAGCAGGACTCCCTTGCGTGCCTCGACGTTCAACGGCGTGCCGTCGCGCACGACGCGCGCGCCCACCACGCGGCCGTCCTCGACGACGAGGTCCGCCATCGCGGCGTCGGTCCACAGCGGGGGATGCCCGTCGCTGAGATCCATCAGCGCCTTGAGCAGCTGAGCGATCAGCGAGGCGCCGTTGGTGAGGATCTGGCGCCGCCGGGCCCGCGCCGCGGCGGTGCGCAGGAACACCCGGGCCGCGACCGCGAACGCGCGCGGCGAGCGGTTGAAGTATTGCACCGAACGCAACTCGTTGGTCAGCACCACGTATCCGTAGTTCTTGGCCAGCGGCGGCTGCACCTTGTCGCGCCAATCACCCAACTGCGCGGCGTCGAACGGGATTCCCTCGACCGCGCGGCCGGACGCGTTGCCGCCCTTGTGGTTCGGGTAGTAGTCGCTCCAGCCCGCGCACCGGACCAATTTGACGCCCTTGCGGGTGAGGAAATTGATCATCCCGTGGCCCGCCGTGAGGAACATTTCGCGCCGCTCGGGCGAGGACGGCGCCCCGATGTCGCCGACCACGTCGGCCAGGTAGGCCAAACCGTCCTCGTGCGAGTCGGCGACGCCATCCCTGCGCATCAGTGGGTTGTTCGGCAGCCACACGATGCCCCCCGACAGGCCCGTCGAACCGCCGACCAGTGACTGCTTTTCGATGATGAGGGGCTCGAGCCCGCAGTCCAGGGCGGCCAGCCCGGCGACCATGCCACCGCCGCCGCTGCCCGCGATTAGCAGATCCACGGAGCGGTCCCACTGGGCGCTCATCGCGCCTCCACGGAGCTCGCCGTGAAGCCGAGATCGGCGATCGGCACGTCGATGGTGGTGTTGGTCTTCTGGATCGCGGGCACCAGCGCGTCGTACGGCAGGCCCGCCAGGAAACCGTCGATGACACGCTCGAAGTTGGAGATCAGTCCTTCGATCTGGTGGGACAACCGCATGAAGTCAAAGCCCTTGGAATGCAATCCTTTTTGTTGCCGCGGCAGGTTGGAGAAGTCCTGGGCGGGAATCGGCGGCCAGCGCGGGTCGTCGGGCGCCATCGGTACCGGGGGCGTCGGTTTACCGGCCGACGCGTCGTTGGGAAGCCGGGCGAGGGACCAGATCTCGAACAACGTGTCCTCGGGCCCCAGCGGCCGGATGCGGTACGACGACGCGCTGCTGTAGGTGGGCAGGATGAAGTAATGCGGGAATGCGAACCCGATCGCGTCGGTGATCCCGCGGCGGACCAGGTCGTTGAGGTCGGGCATGCCGCTGCCCCGGGCGCGATGCCAGTCGACGACGGCGTCGTTCAGCGCGCTGCGCCACGCGGCCATCGCCGCCGCCGGGTCGGACGGCAGCTCGATGTTCTGCAGGCCCTCGGCGATGCGGATGTCGTTCTCGTGCGTCATGCCCGCCATGCCGTCACCGAGGGTGCGCATGAAATACAGGCTGCTCGCCACGACCGGGTGCACCGCCGCGGCAACGTCGCCGGTCTGCGCGGACGGCAGCAACTGGGGATGGGTCTGCGGGACGTGGTAGCCCTCCATGAACGCCGCGGCGGCGAGTTTCCAATTCACCGGCAGTCGGCACGATTTCCACCACTCGACGCGCAGCGAGTCGACCTGCCAGGCGTCGTACACCGATGCGAACGGTTCCATCCAGTCACGCAGCGCCGGGGCGTCGTCGTCGAGGTTGATCCACGCGCAACCGCCCCAGAGCTCGCATCGCACCGGCACGAGTCGAAGGTCGTCGGCGGCCAGGTTCTCGTCGGCGAAGGCTTCGGGCCGCAGCACAAACGTGTTGTGGCCGTCGAGGCCCCAGCACCAGCCGTGGAAGGGGCATACGAAGGTGCGGCGGTTCCCGTTGCCCTCCACCAGCTTTACGCCGCGATGCCGGCAGGCGTTGTGGTAGGCGCGCACCGTCTGGCTGTCCACCCGCACCACGATGACGGACTCGTCGAGGATTTCGTATTCGACGTAATCGCCGGGCCGGGGGATCTCCTCCAGCCGGCACGCCATTTGCCACGTGCGGGGCCACAGCATCTCGGCTTCCAGCGCGTAGAAATCCGGGTCGTAGTAGCGCTGCTTGGGGATCCGATCGGGGGTCCGGACCGCCCACGGCACGTTCCTAGCGTTCATAGCCATCCTCGTTCACAAGATCCGCGATACCCGTCCCTGCCAGTACCGTTCGCGGATGCGCCTCTTGTAGAGCTTTCCGTTCGGGTCCCGCGGCAGCGCGCGGTCGAACTCCACGCTGCGCGGGCACTTGTAGCCGGCCAGGTGGGCCCGGCAGTAGTCGATGAGCTCGGCCTCGAGGTCCGGCCCGGCCACGATGCCGGCGGCCGGCTGCACGACGGCCTTGACCTCTTCGCCGAATTCCTCGTTGGGGACCCCGAATACGGCTGCGTCGACCAGCTTTGGATGCATGACGAGCAGGTTCTCCGCCTCTTGCGGATAGATGTTGACCCCGCCGGAGACGATCATGAACGTCGACCGGTCGGTGAGGTACAGGTACCCGTCTTCGTCGACGTATCCGATGTCACCGAGCGAGCGCCAGCCGCGGTCGTTGTACACCGACGCGGTCTTGGCGGGATCCTTGAAGTATTCGAAGTCCGGTCCAGCCTCGAAATAGAGTTCGCCGGATTGACCGACGGGAAGCTCCCGCCCGTCTTCGCCGACCACGTGCACCGGGGCCATCGGGATGCCCACCGAACCCGGATGGTCGAGCCACTCCCGTGGTCCGATCGTGGTGCCCGCGAATCCCTCGGTGCCGCCGTAGTATTCGTGGATGATCGGTCCGAACCACTCCATCATCCGGTGCTTGACATCGACCGGGCACGGTGCCGCCGCGTGGATGACGCACCGCAGGCTCGACACGTCGTAGCGCCGTCGCACGGCTTCGGGCAGTTTGAGCATGCGCACGAACATTGTCGGCACGAACTGGGCGTGGGTCACCCGGTGGGTCTCGATCAGCCGCAGCACGGTCTCGGCGTCGAACCTGCGCATGAGGACCGACGCGGCGCCGACGCGGTTGGCGGCCATGGTGTAGTTCACCCCCGCCGCGTGATACAGCGGCGCGGGGGACAGGTACACACTCGACGGGCCCATCCCGTACTTGTGGATCAGGGCCATCTCCAGCACCGACTGCGCCCAGGATCCGTTGCCGTCCTCGGGAAGCGGCCGCCGCACCGCCTTGGGCTGTCCCGTGGTGCCCGACGAATACAGCATCTCCGAGCCATCCGACACCGGTGGCGCTTCGCCGGCCGCGGCAAGCGCGTCCTCGTAGCACTGCCAGCCGGCCGTCGAGCCCCCGACGGCGACGTGGGCGACCGGCGCGGCATTGGCGGAACGCAGGTGCGCGGCGAGTTCGGGCCTCGAGGCGTCGACAAACACCGCTTTGGCGTCGGAGTCGTCGATGACGTAGGCCACCTCGTCGGGGGTGAAGTGGGTGTTGACGGGGGTGTAGTAGAGGCCGGACAGCTGAGCACCCCAGGCGATTTCGAGGAATTCGGGCCGGTTCGGCAGGACCAGCGCGACGCCGTCGCCGCGTCGTAGCCCGGCGTCGTGCAGCAGCGCGGCGACCCGCCGGCTGCGCGCGTGCAGCTGGGCGTACGAGATCACCTCGCCGTCCGCGACGATGAGCGCCGGCGACTGCGCGGCACTGCGGGCGTGGTCGGCGATGTTCACCGCGAACCCTATGTGGTTGCGGCGCCGTCGGTCTGGGCGGCCGCGGCGGCCTGGCGGCGGGCGTGCTCGGACGGCAGCACCTTGTCCTTGAACACCGTCTGGATCAGCTGCTGCACGTCCTTGCTGATCGACGCGAGCGCGACCAGGTCGTTGGAGCTCTGCCAGTGCACCCGCATGCCCATCAGCTCCCAGGCCCGCTTGAGATTGGCCTTGGTGAGCATCAGCGTCGTCAATGGCGCCTGGGCGATGTGGCGGGCGATCGCGTCCACCCGGGCGTCGAGGTCCTCACGCTTGACCACCTCGTTGACGAGGCCGACTTCCAGCGCCTTCCTGGCGTCGATCACCTCGGCGGTGAACAGGTAGTAGGCGGCGCGCCGCCAGT
This sequence comes from Mycobacterium sp. NTMscope_MAC_12, assembly GCF_976985675.1. Lineage (NCBI taxonomy): Bacteria > Bacillati > Actinomycetota > Actinomycetes > Mycobacteriales > Mycobacteriaceae > Mycobacterium > Mycobacterium sp. NTMscope_MAC_12. Next base: position 2,509,065 of record NZ_CDRJYY010000001.1, on the reverse strand, counting down.
TCATGAAAACCCAAGGCTCGATGGAACATTCGCCCGACGGCATGCCGAACCCCTGCAGGGGTGGGTAGGAGAAGTAGGCGTCCTCGGAGGCGATGACGATGTCGGTGGTCAGGCCCATGTGCGTGCCGCCGCCCACGCAGTAGCCGTGCACCTGGGCGATGGTGGGTTTGGAGAACTCCCACAGGTTCAGTGTCGGCTTGACGAACAAGTCGCTCTGGGCTTTCCAGGGGTGGCCGGTGACCATGGCGTTCTCTACGAACGACGGGTAATCGACGGCGTTGTTGCCGATCGCGTGGCCCGAGCAGAAGCCCTTGCCGTTGGCCTTGAGGATGAGCACCTTGATGTCGTAGTCGCGGTCGGCGTCGGCCAGTGCCGCGTCGACTTCCTCGGCCAGCTTCTGGTCCTGGGCGTTGGCCTTCTCCGGCCAGTTCAGGGTGACGCGCGCGATGGGGCCGTCCTTTTCGTAGATGATTCTCTCGCGGGTCTCGTTGAGGTCCATGGGATACCTTTCTTCGTTATGACGAGATGACGCCGATTTCGGCGCCGATGTCGTAGGTGGTCCCGACCTGGCCCGTCCACCGCACGGTCCCCGTCGCCCCGGCTTCGATCTCCTGCTCGACCTTCTCGGTGGCGATGACGTAGATCGGCGTGCCCGCCTCGACGTGCTCGCCGGCGCCGACGAGCAGCCCGGTCAGTTCGGCCTCCGAGACCGCCACCGAGACCCGGGGGATGCGAATGATGAAGTCAGCCACGCACCTTCGTCCTCTCGCAGGTGCGCAGGGCCGCTTCGACGATCCGCGCCGGCGTCGGATACACCTGGGCCTCCAGCGCCGCCGCGGCCGGGTTGGGGACGAATCGTGCGGCGACCCGCTCGACCGCCGCGGCGAGCTCCCCGAAGAGCTGTGCGTGCAGGATCGCGGCGATCTCCGCTCCGGGGCCCCCGAATTGCACGGCGTCATGGACGATCACGGCTCGGCGCGTGCGGCGCACGGATCCCACGATGGTGTCGACGTCGAGCGGCACCAGGGTGCGCAGGTCGATCACCTCGGCGCTGACACCCCGTTCCCTTAGCGTCTCCGCGGCGCTCAGCGCGTCGTGCACGCAGCGGCCGTAGGCGATCACGCTGACGTCGGTGCCCGGCCGCTTGATGTCGGCCTGGCCGAGCGGGATGGAGAAGCCGGGCTCGGTGGGGACCGGGCCCTTCTTGCTCTGCAGCCGAATCGTTTCGACGAACAGGCAGGGATCGGGGTCGAAGATCGCCGCCGTCAGCAGCCCCTTGCCGTCCCGCGGGGTGGACGGCACGATCACCTTCATCCCGGGGATGTGCATAAACCACGCCTCCAGGCTCTGCGAATGCGTTGCACCCGTGGCCAATCCGGCGTACACCTGGGTGCGGACGGTGATGGGCGCCGACGTGCGCCCGGCGGTCATGAACCTCAGCTTGGCGGCGTTGTTGATCAGCTGATCGGCGGCGATCCCGATGAAATCCATGATCATGATCTCGGCGACGGGCAGCAGCCCGTCGATCGCGGCGCCGATGGCCGCGCCCACGATCGCGGCCTCCGAGATCGGCGTGTCGAGGACGCGGTCGTGGCCGTACTTCGTCGACAAGCCCGCCGTCGGCCCGGAAGCGCCGGGATCGGCGATGTCCTCCCCGAGTAGGAACACCCGTTCGTCGGCCGCGAGCGCCTGGTCCAGCGCGAGGTTGAGCGCCTCGCGCATGGTCATCTCCTTGTCGTCCATGCGGTTACACCGGGAACGCGATCGGGGTGGCGTATACGTCGCGGTCGAGTTCGTCGATCGACGGGGGGTCCGCGCCGAGCACGATTTGCAGCGCCGCCTCTACCGCGGCTGACGCGTCGCTGTCGATGCGGTCGAGTTCGTCGTCATTGCAGACGCCGGTCGCGGCCAGGTGGCCGCGGAACCGGGGCACCGGGTCGGCGGCCATCGCGGCCTCGAGTTGCTCTTTGGGGATGTAGGGCGTCCGGTCGCCGAAGTAGTGGCCGCGGAAGCGGAACGTGACGCATTCGATGAAGGTGGGGCCGTCTCCGTCGCGCGCCCGCCGCAGCGCGTCGTCGAGCGCCGCTTTCACGGCGAGCGGGTCGTTGCCGTCGACGCGCACGCCCGGCATGCCGTAGCCGGCGGCCCGGTCGGCGACGTGTTCGAGCTTCATGGTGTCCGACGTCGGCGTCATCTCGGCGTAGAGGTTGTTCTGGCAGACGAAGACAAGCGGCAGGTCCCACAGCGCGGCCATGTTGGCCGCCTCGTGAAACGAGCCCGTGTTCGTGGCGCCGTCGCCGAAGCTGACCACAGTGACGCGGTCGATGCCCTTGCGTTTGGCGGCCATCGCCAGCCCGACGGCCACCGGTGGTCCGGCACCGACGATGCCGGTCGAAAGCATCACGCCCTTGGCGGGATTGGCGATGTGCATGGTGCCGCCCTTGCCCCGGCCGGCGCCGACCGTGCGGCCCATCATCTCGCCGTAGATCTCCTCGAGCGGGACGCCCTTGCCGATCAGGTCGTGCATGCCGCGGTAGGTCGTCACCAGCTGGTCGTCGGGCCGCAGCGCCACGCCCATCGCGGCGGCGATCGCCTCCTGGCCCCGCGAGGGCCAGTACACGCACATGAACTCGCCGGTGCCGATGCCTTTGGACAGTCGATCGTCGGCCGCCTTCATCAGCACCATCAGCTCGTACAGGCGGCGCTCGGCGCCCTCTGAGCCCCATTGCGGTGCACCGCGTTTGGTGGTCATCACGCTCCCGACCAGGGTTTGACCTTCAGGAAGCCCCCGGCGTCGACGCGCAACTGCTGTCCGGTGATGTAGCGCGCCGCATCCGAAGCGAGGAACAGCACCGCCTCGCTGATGTCTTCGGGTTCGACGTAGGGGACTGGCATCGCCTGCACGAGCGGGAACACCGGCTCGGCATCCTCGCGGGTCGGTTCTGTCAAATCCGGCCGGAACGCGCGGTACATCGGTGGGCTGTGCAGCATGTCGGTGTTGACGTTCGTCGGATGCACCGCGTTCATCCGGATGGAAAACCGGGCGAGCGCCAACGCGAAGTCGTTGACATAGTGTGCGGCAGCCAGTTTCGCGAAGGCATACCCGGCCCCGCCGGGGCCGCCGACCCCACTCTCAGCGCCGGAGGTGCTCAGGGATGACATGAACGCCGCGTTGGAGCCGATGACGATGATCGACGCGCCGGACCGCAGATGTTTGAGGCTCGCGTGCACCAGGTTCAGCACGCCGATGAGATCCACGTCCACGGCGTCGGCGAAAGCCTGCGGCGGCAGACCCGCGGTCAGGGGGCAGATCCCCGCGTTGGCGACCACGACGTCCAGATGCCCCAACTCGGCGACGCCGGCATCGATGGCCGCGGACAAGGCGACGCGATCGCGAACGTCCGCGACCGCCGTGTATGCGCGTTGCCCTTCCTTTTCGACCAGCCGCGCCGTCTCGTCGAGGTCCTCCGGACGGGCCAGGGGGTACTCGTTGGTCTCGATGTCCGCGCACAGGTCCACCGCGATGATGTCCGCACCCTCGGCGGCCAGCATCCGCGCGTGCGAACGGCCCTGGCCGCGCGCGGCGCCGCTGATGACGGCCACCTTGCCCGCTACTCTGCCCATCCCTCGTCCTTCGTCCGTGCGGCTATATCACGATCGACCTTGGGGCCCAACGGCATTCGGTTTGACGGCCGCCGCTGCGCCGGGAAGGAGGGGGCCGGTCACCCGGCCGGGTCGTGCCGCGACACGCAATCACCGCGGTGGGCGGCGAAATGAGACCTTCGCTCGGCTCCATCGCGTCTCTTCCCCGAAAAACTGCGCTGACCTGCGGACGGGCTATCACTACGCCCAAGACTAGCTAGAATATCTAAAATAGCAAGGAATGGCAGCGAGCAAGGGGGTTGGCGATGTCCGACGGTGTTCTCCACGGCGTGCGGGTCATCGAGTTGGCGTCGTGGACCTACGTGCCGTCGGCCGGTGCCGCCCTGTCGGACTGGGGCGCCGACGTCATCAAGGTGGAGGGCGTCACCTCGGGTGACCCGGGCCGCGCGCTGGTGGTCGGCGGTTTCACCCGGCAAGCCGCCCGCCCCGACGCCGACTTCATCCTCGAGTTGGGCAACCGCGGGAAGCGCAGCATCGGGATCGACATCAAGTCGGCGACCGGCCGTGAGCTCTTCGGCCGGCTGCTGGCCAGCGCGGACGTGTTCTTGACCAATTGGCTGCCGGGCGCGCTCGAGCGGGCGCGCCTGACCGTCGACGACATCCGCTCGTTCAACCCGAAAATCATCATCGCGCGCGGCACCGGGCTGGGAGTGCGGGGCCCGGACCGGGACAGGGGCGGGTTCGACGCCGCGACGTACCTCGCGCGGGGCGGGGTGGCGTACACGCTCACACCGTTCGGCAGCGAGACCCCAGCGGTTCAGGGACCCGGTTTCGGTGACCTGCAGGGTGGTGCGACGCTGGCCGGCGGCGTCTGCGCCGCCCTGTTCCATCGCGAACGCACCGGCGAACCGACGATCGTCGACTCCTCGCTGCTGGCCCAGGCGATGTGGTCGATAGCGCCGTCCATTTCGGCCGCCGACTTCTTCGACATCGACGGCATTCCGGGCGCCCCGCCGGGCCTGGCCATCAACCCCCTCGTCAACCGGTACAAGACCAAGGACGGCAGGTGGATCCAGCTGGTATTCCTGCAGCCGGACAAATTCTGGGTGGGCTTCTGCCAGCGCATGGGCCTGGCCGAGCTGGCCGACGACGAGCGCTTCGTCCCGTCGAGCAACCTGATCGCCAACGCCGCCGCGGCGACCGAACTTTTCGCGAATGCGTTCGCCCGCTACGACCTCGCGCACTGGCAACGCGCGCTCGCGGACGAACCCGGCGTGTGGGGCGCCCTGGCGACGCCGCGGGAGACCCTCAACGACCCGCAGGTCGAGCCCAACGGCTACGTGGTGACCAACGTCGACGACCACGGCGAGAAGTACCGAATCGTCGCCGCGCCGGTGCAATTCGACGAAACCCCGCCGGCGCCCGCGCGTGCGCCCGAACACGGACAGCACACCGAGGAAATCCTGCTGGAGCTCGACGTCGATTGGGACGACATCGCCAAGGCCAAGGAACTCAAGGCGATTCTCTAGGGTAGGGGATCGGCCTAATCGCGCATTTTTGCAACCCAGTTTCGATACCACGCGTCGCGGATTCCGTGGTTAGCAACCGATTCCGAAACGGTCACGGGCGCATATCGATGTCGGCGGCGGTCTGGCAGAACGCGGGCAATCGACAAATCATGGCACAGGGCGCTTTTGAGGTATGCGGCCGCGACGATGCGTAGCACACACGAATTCCTCGTCCGGTACGTGAGTGACGGATTCATGAACGGCGCCGCAGGAGGTATCCACAGCATGTCAACGAACTGGGTTCCCGCCCAGACTTCGTGCGGTCCGCACTCCGGTCGCATTCTGGACACCGCGCGGGGCATTCTCATCGGGCTGCGCCGATGCCCCTCGGACGCCGCATTGGACGAACTGCACAGCGCGGCATTGCGGCACAAGGTGCCGGTGTTCGCGATGGCATGGGCCCTGGTGCATCTGGCCGGCGATGGCCAACAGACACCGAGCTTCGTCGATGCGCAATCCGCGGCCCGGCGCGAATGGGGACCGCTGTTCGAGTCCGCCGCAGTGACCTGTTGAGCGGGCACCAAGACGTTGGGACGGCCGAGCTTTCGAGGGGTAACCCGGCCGTCTCCAACTCTTTCGATAACTCTTTCGATGAAGCACCGGACCGTTCCGCGGGTCGCGCCTTCGGGCTCGAGCTCTATTGGCCGGCGCGCGGGCGGGGTAGCAGGCGCTGGCGGAAGATCAGGGCGGCCAATCGACCGATGTCCGAAACCGACTACGGCATAAGCCTGTTCCGCTGACGGGCGCGCACCGTATCCAAGGTCGTAGGCGTCGAGCGAAGTGCGAGAATGTCATCTGTGACCGGTGTCCAACGCGATGTGAACCGGGTCTGCTGATGGGCTCGGCGCCGCAGCTGTACCGCCCGGGCTCTGTGCTGGCGGACCATATCGAATTCTTTGGGCATTGGCTTCATCGCGGGGCGAGATACCGAAGCCGAGCGCTGCCGCGCGGCGCGGTGACGATCGTCTTCGACGTTGGCCACCGCCAGCACCTGGACCTTTATGCCGCCGACGGCACCACCGAGATGAGCGTTCCGCCTGCGTTCGTCACGGGATCGTAGAACACGCCCTACGTCTCGGACATCGCGGCCGACGAGGCCGTCATGGCCATTCATTTTCGACCCGGGGGCGCATTTCCGTTTCTGGGCATACCGTTGGGCGACCTGGCGGATGGACCCGTGGGCGGCGGTGAGATCTGGGGACGGCGAGGACGCGACTTGCACGAGCGCTTGATCGAGGCGCCGTCCGTCCCGGCCAGGTTTCGTCTGCTGGAGGAGTTCATGCTGGCGCAGGCGCGCTCGTCGGTGCATCGGCATCCCGGCGTCGCTGCCGCGATGGTTGCGGTCGAAGCCGATCCCTCGATTCGACTGGCTGATGTCCGCCGCATGACGGGTTTGTCCACCAAGCGGCTCATCGCACTGTTCCGCGCCGAAGTTGGCTTGCCCCCAAAGGAATTCGCCCGTGCCCGGCGCTTCCAAGCCGCGCTGAGGCGCCTTGGCGACGGCACGGGCGGCGCCCGCATCGCCGCCGACTTAGGGTATTTCGACCAATCCCACTTCGTGCGGGAATTCCGGGCGTTCAGCGGGACGACGCCGACGTACTACCGGCGGCAGCGCATCCTGTTGCCCAGCCACGTCCCGCTCGAGCGGCACAAATATCCAAGACCATTCGCTCGGGCGTGCACATGATTGCGACATGGAAGACACCGGACGAGCCGTAGCTCACACAGGCCTGTTGGTTGCCGCGATGCGCGCCGAGGAATCGTCGCGCCGGGACCGACTGTTCACCGATCCGTTCGCCGAACGGCTCGCCGGCAACGAAGGTCGCGAATTGCTTGCCAAAGCCGTGGCGAAGACGGGCGCGACGTCACCGCAAATCGCCATCCGGACTCGCTTCTGGGATGAGCGCCTGCTGCGGGCTCAATCGGACGGCATTTCGCAGGTGGTGATCCTCGCCGCGGGCATGGACGCCCGCGCTTACCGTCTGCCGTGGCAGCCGGGCACCACCGTTTACGAAGTCGACCAGCCGCGGGTGACCACGATCAAAGACGAACGGCTCGCCGGCGAGCAACCCCGGTGCCATCGGGTCACGGTGGGAATCGATCTGGCCGACGATTGGCCGAAGGCCTTGCGTTCCTATGGATTTTCATCATCTGCACCGGCGGTGTGACTAGTCGAGGGTCTGCTGCAGTACCTCGAGGCATCGGATGTCGGCGCCTTGTTCACCAGGATCGACGCGTTATCAGCGCCGGGTTCGCGGGTGCTCTATGACCTGGTCGGGGCGACGTTGATGGAAGCGGAATTCCTGCAGCCCACCCTGGAATTCATGCGGCGCCTCGGTGCGCCATGGACGTTCGGTACCGACGCACCGGCGTCCCTTGTCGAGCGGCACGGCTGGACGGCCCAAGTTACCGATGTCGCCGAGCCCGGAACGAAGTGGAATCGCTGGGACCATCCGGTGGTCCCGCTCGACGTGCCCGGAATACCGCGCGGCTACTTCGTCGAGGCGATCAAGGCCTAGCGTCGGTTCGCAAGCCCGCCGCGTGTGGCGGGCTTCACAGGCCGGCGGGATCGACGCAGATCACCCGCCGGGCGGGCCCGGTTTACCGGGACGGGAACTGGCGCGTATTCCTGCGACGCGAGCGGATCAGCGGCCGTTCGGGCAGGTGACGTGAGACCGTATAAGCCTATGTCGAATCACGATTTTGTCACCTACGAGGAATTCGGTCGCAGGTTCTTCGAGGTCGCCGTCACTCCCGAGCGTGTTGCCGCCGCGTTCGCCGACATCGCGGGCAGCGAGTTCGACATGGAGCCGATCGCCCAGGGGCCGGGCAAGATCGCCAAGGTCAGCGCGAACGTGAAAATCCAGGAACCCCGCGTCACCCGCCGGCTGGGCGACAGCATCACCTTCGTCATCCACATTCCGCTGTCGATCGATCTGCTGGTGGACCTGTGGCTCGACAAGCAGCGCTTCGTGGTCTCGGGCGACATCGCCCTGCGTGCGACGGCGCGCGCGGCCGAACCGCTGCTGTTGATCGTCGACGTCGCCAAGCCGCGGCCTTCCGACATCACCGTCAACGTCTCGTCCAAATCCATCCGCGGCGAGGTGCTGCGGATCTTGGCCGGGGTGGACGGCGAGATCCGGCGATTCATCGCGCAGTATGTCGCGACCGAGATCGACGCGCCGGCGTCGCAGGCCGCGCAGATCATCGACGTCGCTCAGCAACTCGAACAGGCGTGGCCCTGAGCCTGGCCAACGAATAGGGCCGGCGGTGTTGGGGTACTCATCCACGGTTGTGCGTGTGTCACCGGTGGGTGGCAGCGCTGGTGATGTGGCGGAGGAGCGGAGAAACGCCTTGGCTCGAGTAGATGTTTCGGTGTCCTCGAAGGTGGAGCCGGAAGCGGCCTGGAAGCTGGCGTCGGACCTGGACCGGTTCGACGAGTGGATGACGATCTTCGCCGGATGGCGAAGTCCCGTTCCGGCCACGATCGAGAAGGGCACCTGCGTCTCGTCGTGCGTGAAAGTCAAGGGTTTCCGCAACGTCATCCATTGGACCGTCACCCGGTATGACGAGCCGAAATCGATTGAGCTGCAAGGCCGCGGCCGTGGTGGAATCCGGCTCAACGTGGAGATGACCGTCTCCGCGAACAACCCGGGATCGACCTTTCACCTCGCCGCCGATCTCAAGGGCGGCTTACTCAGCGGGCCGATCGGGGGACTGGTCGCCCGGGTGCTGCGATCCGATGTGCAAAAGTCCGTGAACAATCTCGCGTCGTTGCGGTAGCGGAGCTAGCGGCCGGGGTGTCCGATCACCCACTCGCGCTGTTCCTGGCGAATCCGCCTGCGGTCCATCGCAAGCCACGCCAGCCCCGCCCCGAACGCGAGCATCGCGACGATCGCGGCGGTGACGCCCGCGCGCGCCTGCCCCAGAGCGAAATTCGCGACGCACACCACGAACGCCAGCGCCGCGGCGCAGACCACGACCAGTCCGGGCGTCGGCGCCGCATCAGGCATCGATTCGTCGCGATCGTGGGTGGCGGTCCGATGATGGTCGACAGGGCTGTGCCTCATGGGCGTCTCCTCTGCTGTCGCTTCCGTCCGGCCGATTCTTTGGAGCTACCCAAAACGCCCGGTGGACAAACGACTTGGAGGAGTTGACGGGCCTTACAGGGTTTGGTGTCGCCCGAAGTACTTGTGGTCTTCGCTGTAGCCGCCGTAACCGCTTCCGATGTCGCGGTAGTCGGCGACGAATTCGATGCCCTTGATCCACTTGACCAGTTTGAAGCCGTGTTGCAGCTCGTTGCGCAGCCGCAGCGGCCTGCCGTGCATGTACGGCAGCTGCTGGTCATTCATGTTGTAGGCCAGCATCGTCATGTGGTGGTCCATCTGGCCGATGTGATGGGCGTTGTAGTAGATGCCCCCGGTGGCGCCGAGACCCATCGAATAGAAGACCGCCCATTTCGCCTCGGGCAGTGGCTTGACGATGTCCATGATCGTTTTCATTTGCACGCCACCCCATTTGGCGACGCCCGACCATGCCTGGATGCAGAAGTGCTGGCTGATCTGCTCGTGGTAGGGCAGCGCCATCAAGTCCTCGAGCGAGAACTCCATCGGGTGCTCGACCAGCCCGTAGACCTTCAGCCGCCAGTCCTTGAAGTCGTCGCGCTCGAGTTCTTTGTACTCGACGGTCTCCGGCAGGCGTCCGTTGCGCCAGTGGTGCGGCGAGATGTCCTTTTGGGTGAAGGCGCCCGGCTTGGGGTCCAGCCGCTCGAGCACCCGCTGGAACGGGCCGACCAGGGCGTACCCGACCCGCTGAACGACCCGCGGGTGCTTGATGGTGAACGGTGTGGCCCACACCCACGCGACGGCCGTCAGCACCATGGCCGCGGCGAAGATCCAGAAACCGATCCAGCTGTTGTCGTCGCGGGAGGCGAACATGTGGTTGAGGTTCCGCAGTGCCTGAGTGGTCAACACCATCGTCACGTGTACCAGGATGAAGAACAGGAAGTACACCAGCACCAGGAAATGCAGCGACCGTGCGTGCTGAATGCTCAGGCGTTTGCTCAGCCAGTGCACGCGCTGCGACAGCGCCGGCGACATCCCGAGGCCGGTGATCAACGCGGCAGGCGCGGCGATGAAGACGGTGGTGAAGTACGACAGCAGCTGCAGGCCGTTGTAGGCGACCCAGCCGTTGTCAGTCGGCCAGTCCAGCGACATGTACTGAATCGTGACCGACGCGGCGTTGGGGAAGACGTCCCAGCTGGTCGGCACGATGTGGCGCCACTGCCCGGTGGTGAACAGCAGCACGTAGAACACGGCCCCGTTGAGGAGCCACAGCACGTCGACGCCGAGGTGCCACCACCGCGCCAGCCCGATGGAGTGCCGGAATCCGGGCAGGCCGAATTGCGGTGGGAGGGCGACGGTGTCGGCGTTGGCGGTCCAGAGCTCGTCGTCAGGCACCGGTGGGCCGACCCGCAGCCACTCATCTTTGCCCGGGGTGGCGTTGCGGCTGAAGTAAAGCCGGGGATGGTCACAGAGAATCTGAATCCCCGTCCTGATGATGAACATCATCATGAAGAGGTTGAAAAAGTGCGTCCAACCGATCCACGCCGGCAGCCCGGCCGGAGCGCCGCTGTGCGGGTCGGTCCCGGGGTAGCGCGCGATGAACGACTGGATGGCCGGGATGTTGTGCAAACCCTTACCGATCGCCACCGACGCGATCAACAAGGCAAAGCCGATCGGGATCAGCCACAGTAGGTTGAACCACCGGTCGCGGCCGACGCGCAACTTCGGGGCGGTCGCCCGCCTCGTGAGATCGAACCCGCCGCCGTACTCCTCAACATCGATGGTGTCGTGAGCGGTATGGATCTCGTGCCGATAACCAGGATCGGATGTCAGCGGCGTGCCTACCGCCAACGTCGAGATCGAGCTGTTCCCCACCGGATCAACGTGCTTGCTTTCGGCATGCGTCACGGGCTTGAAAATACACGAAAACACCTGGATAAATCCAAGTTTGATTGGAAAAAACGCCGCTGGGCGAGTCTTGTCGCGCCATATATTCGTCGGCAACAGTTGCCAGCGGGCAGAATCCGCCAGGGCATTGGTGACGATCGCCGCAACTGCGACAGGAAGGCGAAGGCTTACGCCGCAAACTCGGACCCTGGGCGGTAGCTGTGAGTTTACCTACAACTTCCGGGATGGTCGGGGCTACGCCGGGTCGCGGGGCCGCAATCGTTTGGCCGGCCGAGCCTCGATGGCGTTGATGGTCAAGACCCGGCGGTCGATCCGCCAGCGCCCGTCGGTCAGGCGGTAGTCATCGTCGTAGCGCAGATGCCACACCACATCCACCACCTCGTCGCCGCGCTGGTTCCAGTGGTGGGCGACGCACGTGACGCGCCCTCGTGCGGTGCCCGGCCGCCCGGCCGCCTCGTACACCTCACCGACGATCGCGTGCTCGGTGCGCGCGACCGCGGCGACGGCCGCGACGGCCCTCGCGATGGCTTCCCGGCCGCGATGCGCATGTATCGGCAGCAGATCGGCCGGTGGTGCGGGCACGACCAACTCGGCCTCGACGGTGAAAAGGTCCGCGACGGCATCGAATTCACGGTCGTCGACGTGGGCGGCGTACCGGTGGACCACATCGCTGAGCGCCATTCGCTCGTCGGCGGACAGCGTCATCGGCCTCACGAAACCAGTGACAGCCGCTGCGCGCACGCCGACAGGGCGTCTTTGGCCTGCTCGATGTCGGCGGTCGGCGGCATGGCCAACACCAGCCGGTCGGCGCCCTGATCGACGAGGCTCGCCGCGCGCTCGGCGTCGATCTTGGTGACACTGTGGCCGAGCGAAACCTCCAGGGTCGCGGGATCGCGGCCCGCCGCCGAGGCCTCGTCGCGCATGAGCGCGATCAGCGAGGCGAGCCGGTCTCCGGTGACGCCGAGCGGCTGGAAGCCCTCGCCGAAGCGCCCCGCCCGGCGCGCGGCCGCTCGGCTATGGCCGCCGATGTGCACCGGAAACCGTTCCGCGGTAACGGGTTTGGGATAGCTCGTCACATTGTCGAAGCTGAAGAAGTCGCCGTGGAATGATGCCCCCCGGGGTTGGTCGGCCCACAGCGCGCGCATCACCGCCAGCTGCTCGTCGGCACGCCTGCCCCGGTTGTCGAAGTCCGCGCCGCACGCCTGCAGCTCTTCTTTGAGCCAGCCGACGCCCACGCACAGCCGCAGCCTTCCGCCCGAGAGCACATCGACGGTGGCGACCCGCTTGGCGAGCACCACCGGGTGGTGATTGGGCAGTACCAGCACCCCGGTGGCCAGCCCGAGGCTGGTGGTGTGGCCCGCCAGAAACGCCAGCAGATCGAGCGGGTCGGGAATGGGACAGTCGGCCGCCAGCCCGACCCGTCCGGAACTGTCGTAGGGATAAACGCTGTCGTAGCGCGTGAGCAGGACCGTGTGCTCGACGGCGACGATCGATTCGAATCCGCACGCCTCGAGGTGGCGCGCGAAAGCCACCATCCAATCGGGGTCCGCGGTGACACCGTCGGCGACCGGGGCCACGACTGAGACCTTCATGGTTGCTGAAGCTAACAAGGCGGCCGGTCGCGCCGTCAGCGGGTCGCGCCTTCCCTGCTTTCTGAGGGTGCGACCGCGGCGCGCACGGCCTCGGCCAGCGTGGCGGCCCGGGGATCGGTGAAGACGTCTTCGAGCATCACATCGCGCCCGTCCAGGCCGGTCAGCGGGACCCGCCAATTGGGGTATTCGTCCGTGGTGCCGGGCTGGTTCTGGGTGCGGCGGTCACCGACGGCATCGGTCAACGCCACCCCCAGCAGCCGCGACGACGTCCTGCCCAGATACCGGTACAGCGCCACGACGACCCGCTCCGGGTCGTCGTCGCCGTCCTCGAGCAGACCCACCCGCCGCAACTCGGCCAGCCACGCCGCCAACTCGGCACGGTCGGACTCGAGCTCCTCGGCGACGGGCCGGGTCAGCAATCCCAGCGAATCGCGCAGCCGCACATGGTCGCCCGCCAGGTAGCCGGCGGTCGGCGGCAGGTCGTGGGTGGTGACCGAGGACAGGCAGTACTCCCGCCAGCGCTCGGCCGGCAGTGGCCCGCCGTTCCCGTCGCGATCCAACTCGAACCAGAGGATCGAGGTGCCCAGCAAGCCGCGTAACAGGAGGTAATCCCGCACCCACGGCTCGACCGTCCCGAGATCCTCGCCCACCACCACCGCGCCCGCCCGATGCGCTTCCAGGGCGACGATGCCGATCATGGCTTCGTGGTCGTAGCGCACGTAGGTGCCCTCGGTGGGTGACGCGCCCCGCGGGATCCACCAGAGCCGGAACAACCCGATGATGTGGTCGATGCGCACCCCGCCGGCATGCCGCAGCACCGCGCGGATCAACGCGCGAAAGGGCCGGTATTCGTGCTCGTCCAACCGGTCCGGCCGCCACGGCGGCTGCGACCAGTCCTGGCCGAGCTGGTTGAACTCGTCCGGCGGCGCGCCGGCGGTCACGCCCAGCGCCATCACGTCCTGCAGCGCCCAGGCGTCGGCGCCGTTGGGGTGCACACCGACGGCCAGGTCATGCATGATGCCCAACGCCATTCCGGCCCGGACCGCCTGGGACTGCGCCGCGGCGAGCTGCTCGTCGAGCTGCCACTGCAACCAGCGGTGGAAATCCACTGTGTCGGAATGCTTTTCGACGAAGTCCGCGACCCCGGAGGCATCGGGATGCTGCAGCGCTTCGGGCCAGGAATGCCAGTCGTCGCCGTACGTTTCGGCCAACGCGCACCAGGTCGCGAAGTCATCGAGCGCGCGGCCCTCCCGGTCGCGAAAGGCGACATAGGACAGCTCCCGGCCGGCCGACCGCGGTTCCTCGTGCAGCAGCTTGAGGGCGACCCGTTTGGCCGCCCACGAGCTGTCGCGGTCGACGGCGTCGAGGCGGCCGGCGCGCTGCTGGACTTCCGAGCGCAGCCGGCGGACCCGGCTGCGCTTGCCCAGGTCGGCGAATTCGGGGATCGCCTCGACGCGAAGATAAATCGGGTTGACGAAGCGCCGCGACGTCGGCAGGTACGGCGAGGGCTCCATCCGGCTCTTCGGACCGGGAGGCGCCGCCGCATGCAGCGGATTGACCAAGAGGTAGTCGGCGCCGTGCCGCGACGCCGACCACACCGCGAGGTCGGTCAGATCGGTGAGATCCCCGACGCCCCAGGACTTCCGGGACCGCACGCTGTAGAGCTGCGTGGCCAGGCCCCACGCGCGGCGACTGCCCAGCTGCTCCGGCAGCCCGAGCCAATCGGGCGTCACGATCAGCGCGGTGCTGGTCTCGGAGTCCCCGGAACGCAGGTGCACCCGGTGATATCCCAGCGGCAGGTCGGTGGGCAGCAGGAAGCTGGCCTCGCCGACCCAGCGTCCGTCCAGGTCGAACGGCGGGGTGAAATTGTCGACCTGCACGACGCCGCCGCGCACCGTGCCGTCCTCGAGCGCCAACCACACCTCGGCGGGGTCACCGTGGGTGACGTGGGCCCAAAACCGGATCTGCTCGCCGGTACGTCCGACGATGGTCGCCGGCAGTCGCCGCGCCCAGTGTGACCGTAACTTGGCGGTCAGCGCGACGTTGCGTTCCTGTTCGTTGTCGGCCGCGACGCCGAGCGCGGCCAGCACGGCCTTCAGCGTCGTCTCGGAGACTCGCACCCGCGCGCCGCTCCAGTCCTCGTACTCCGTCGCGATGCCGTACCTCCGGGCGAGTTCGATCAGCGACGGCGCGAGTTCGGTCATAGGGCCATCTTGCTGCCAGGATTCGTGGACCGGCGACCCGGACCCGGCGCGAGTTGGCGTTTTCTTTGCTGGACGGTCGCCTGCCGTTCATTTATCTCGCCCGTCGGTAACCCGCTCGCGCGCTCAACAGGACGCCGACGCCATGGGCCACTACGATGCCCTGAGGGGACCGACAAGAATCCGGTGAACTGATCCGTGGGGGAACAGAAACTGCCAGCTCAGTGGTGTCATCCGCCGCCGTCGGCGCGGCGGGCTCCGGCGCGGTGAACGGCGCCGGATTCGGGTGCCTCGACAGATGTGGAAATGCATGCGCTTCGGCGCCGCATGGCGAGGTCCGTGCAGGTGCCTTACCGTTGTCATGTAATTCGCGCTGGATCGGTCCCGAGAGACGAAATCCAGGCGTTCGAGCAAACCGGATGGTGAATTAGTGGCGGAAGAGAGTCGCGGGCAGCGCGGGTCGGGGTACGGCCTCGGGCTGTCGACGCGGACCCAGGTCACCGGCTATCAGTTCCTTGCCCGCCGGACCGCGATAGCGCTGACCCGGTGGCGCGTGCGCATGGAGGTCGAGCCCGGTCGGCGCCAGAACCTTGCGGTAGTGGCCTCGATTTCGGCCGCGCTGGTGATCTGCCTGGGCGCGCTGCTCTACTCCTTCATCAGCCCGGCCGGCCAGATCAACGAATCGCCGATCATCGCCGACCGCGACTCGGGCGCCCTGTACGTCCGCGTGGGGGACCGGTTGTATCCCGCGCTGAACCTGGCGTCGGCGCGCCTGATCACCGGTCGCCCGGACAACCCCCACCTGGTCCGGTCGAGCCAAATCGCGACCCTGCCGCGCGGCCCGATGGTGGGTATCCCGGGTGCGCCCTCGAGCTTCCACCCCACCAGCCCGGCCGCGTCGTCGTGGCTGGTGTGCGACACCGTGGCGAATTCGACCGGTGCCGGGGCGCCGTCCGGCGTGACGGTCACGGTCATCGACGGCAACCCCGATCTGAGCCACCACCGACGGGTGCTGACGGGGACGGACGCGGTGGTGCTGAATTACGGCGGCGACGCCTGGGTGATCCGCGACGGACGCCGCTCGCGCATCGACGCCGCGAACCGGTCGGTGCTGCTGCCGCTGGGCCTGACCCCCGAGCAGGTCAGCATGGCCAAGCCGATGAGCCGCGCCCTGTACGACGCGTTGCCGGTGGGCCCGGAACTGACAGTGCCCCAGATTCAGAACGCGGGCGCCGGCGCCTCGTTCCCGGGGGCGCCCGGACCCATCGGCACGGTGATCGTCACCCCGCAAATCAGTGGGCCGCAACAGTATTCGTTGGTATTGGCCGACGGTGTGCAGACGCTGCCGCCGTTGGTGGCCCAGATCCTGCAGAACGCCGGACCGGGCAACACCAAACCGGTGACCGTGGAACCGTCGGCGTTGGCGAAGATGCCGGTGGTCAACAAGCTGGATTTGTCGTCCTACCCGGATGCGCCCCTGAACGTGATGGACATCCGCGAGAATCCGGCGACCTGCTGGTGGTGGCAGAAGACCTCCGGTGAAAACCGGGCCCGTGTGCAGGTGATCTCGGGCGCGACCATCCCGGTCGAGTCCAAGGACGTCAACCGGGTGGTGTCGCTGGTCAAGGCCGACACCACCGGCCGCGAAGCCGACCAGGTGTTCTTCGGGCCCGACTACGCGAACTTCGTCGCCGTCACCGGAAACGATCCCGGCGCCAAGACCACCGAATCGCTGTGGTGGCTCACGGATGCCGGCGCCCGATTCGGGGTCGACGACACCCGCGAAGTCCGAGAAGCGTTGGGCCTGAAGACGAAACCGGCCCTGGCGCCGTGGGTGGCGCTGCGGCTGCTGCCGCAAGGGCCGACGTTGTCGCGCTCCGATGCGCTGGTGCAGCACGACACGCTGCCGATGGATATGTCCCCAGGAGAGTTGGCGGTACCCAAGTGAAACGCGGATTTGCCCGGCCGACACCGGAGAAGCCCCCGGTCATCAAGCCGGAGAACATCGTCCTTCCGACCCCGCTGAGCATTCCGCCACCGGAAGGCAAGCCGTGGTGGCTGGTCGTGGTCGGTGTCCTGGTGGTCGGCCTGCTGATCGGCATGGTCGGCATGACCTTCGCCAGCGGCTCGCACGTGTTCGGCGGCGCGGGCGCCATCTTCCCGATCTTCATGATCGGCGGCGTCGCGATGATGATGTTCGGCGGCCGATTCGGCGGCCAGCAGCAGATGAGCCGGCCCAAGCTGGACTCGATGCGGGCCCAGTTCATGTTGATGCTGGACATGCTGCGCGAGACCGCCCACGAGTCGGCCGACAGCATGGACGCCAACTACCGGTGGTTCCACCCCGCGCCCACCACGCTGGCCGCCGCGGTCGGCTCGTCGCGCATGTGGGAACGCAAACCCGACGGCAAGGACCTCAACTTCGGTGTCGTCCGCGTCGGCGTCGGTATGACACGCCCCGAGGTGACCTGGGGTGAGCCCCAGAACATGCCGACCGACATCGAGCTCGAGCCGGTGACCGGTAAGGCGCTGCAGGAGTTCGGGCGCTACCAAAGCGTCGTTTACAACCTGCCCAAGATGATCTCGGTGCTGGTCGAACCCTGGTACTCGCTGGACGGGGACCGCGAGCAGGTCCTGGGATTGATGCGGGCGATCATCTGCCAGCTGGCGTTCTCCCACGGACCCGACCACGTGCGGATGATCGTCGTCAGTTCGGATCTGGACGAATGGGACTGGGTGAAATGGCTGCCCCACTTCGGTGATCCGCGCCGCCAGGACGCCGCGGGCAATGCCCGGATGGTCTACAGCTCGGTGCGCGAGTTTGCCGCCGAGCAGGCCGAATTGTTCGCCGGCCGTGGGTCTTTCACTCCCCGGCACGCCAGCTCGTCCGCGCAGACCCCGACACCGCACACGGTGATCATCGCCGACGCCGTTGACCCCCAATGGGAATACGTGATCAGCGGTGAAGGCGTCGACGGGGTGACGTTCTTCGATCTCACCGGCTCGCCGATGTGGAGCGCCGTCCCGGAGCGGACCCTGCGGTTCGACAAGAAGGGTGTGATCGAGGCGCTGCCCCGCGACCGCGACACCTGGATGGTGATCGACGAGAAGCCCTGGTTCTTCGCCCTCACCGATCACATCAGCGTCGCCGAGGCGGAGGAGTTCTCGCAAAAGCTGGCGCGCTGGCGGCTCGCCGAGGCATACGAAGAGATCGGCCAACGGGTGGCGCACATCGGCGCCCGAGACATCATGGCCTACTACGGAATTGACGATCCTGGCCACATCGACTTCGAGGCGCTGTGGGGCAGCCGCAACGACTCGATGGGCCGGTCGCGGTTGCGGGCCCCGTTCGGTGTTCGTTCCGACAACGGCGAGTTGTTGTTCTTGGACATGAAGTCGCTGGACGAAGGCGGCGACGGCCCACACGGGGTCATGTCCGGAACGACGGGTTCGGGAAAATCGACCCTGGTGCGGACCGTGATCGAATCCCTGATGCTCAGCCACCCGCCGGAGGAGCTGCAGTTCGTGCTCGCCGACCTCAAGGGTGGTTCGGCGGTCAAGCCGTTCGCCGGGGTCCCGCACGTGTCCCGGATCATCACCGACCTGGAAGAAGACCAGGCGTTGATGGAGCGCTTCCTCGACGCGCTCTGGGGTGAGATCGCGCGCCGCAAGGCGATCTGCGACAGCGCCGGCGTCGACGACGCCAAGGAATACAACTCGGTGCGCAGCCGGATGCGGGCGCGAGGGCAGGACATGGCGCCGCTGCCGATGCTCGTGGTGGTCATCGACGAGTTTTACGAATGGTTCCGCATCATGCCGACGGCGGTCGACGTCCTCGACTCGATCGGCCGTCAGGGCCGCGCCTACTGGATTCACCTGATGATGGCGTCGCAGACCATCGAAAGCCGCGCCGAAAAGCTCATGGAGAACATGGGTTACCGGCTGGTGCTGAAGGCGCGTACCGCCGGTGCGGCGCAGGCGGCCGGCGTGCCGAACGCGGTCAACCTGCCCGCCCAGGCGGGCCTGGGCTATTTCCGCCGCAGCCTGGAGGACATCGTCCGGTTCCAGGCCGAATTCCTGTGGCGGGACTACTTTCCGCGCGGCCTCACCGACGACGGGGACGAGGCGCCGGCGTTGGTGCACAGCATCGACTACGTGCGCCCGCAGCTGTTCACCAACTCGTTCACCCCGCTGGAGGTCAGCGTCGGGGGACCCGAGGTCAACGTCCCGGCCATCCCCACCGACGGCGACGTACTTCCGATCGAGGCGGCCGAGGAGGACGTCGAGGGGATCAGGACGCCGAAGGTCGGCACCGTCATCATCGATCAGCTGCGCAAGATCGACTTCCAGCCGTACCGGCTGTGGCAGCCGCCGCTGAACCAGCCGGTCGCCATCGACGATTTGGTGAACCGGTTCCTCGGTCACCCGTGGCAGCAGGAGTACGGCACCGCGCAGGATCTGGTCTTCCCGATCGGGATCATCGACCGCCCGTTCAAGCACGACCAGCCACCGTGGACGGTCGACACGTCCGGCCCCGGCGCCAACGTCCTGATCCTGGGGGCCGGCGGTTCGGGCAAGACCACCGCGCTGCAGACCCTGATCTGCGCGGCGGCGCTGACCCACACGCCCGAGCAGATCCAGTTCTACTGCTTGGCCTACAGCAGCACCGCGCTGACCACGGTCGCCCGGCTGCCCCACGTCGGTGAGGTGGCCGGTCCGACCGACCCGTACGGCGTGCGCCGCACGGTGGCCGAGCTGCTGGCGCTGGTGCGGGAGCGCAAACGCACCTTCCTCGAGTACGGGATCGCCTCGATGGAGGTGTTCCGGCGGCGCAAGTTCGGCGGTGAGCCCGGCCCGGTCCCCAACGACGGGTTCGGCGACGTCTACCTGGTGGTGGACAACTACCGGGCGCTGGCCGAAGAGAACGAGGTGCTGATCGAGCAGGTGAACGTGATCATCAACCAGGGCCCCTCGTTCGGGGTGCACGTGGTGGTCACCGCCGACCGCGAATCCGAGTTGCGGCCACCGGTGCGCAGCGGCTTCGGCTCCCGGGTCGAGTTGCGGCTGGCCGCCGTCGAAGACGCCAAGCTGGTGCGCTCCCGGTTCGCCAAGGACGTTCCGGTCAAGCCGGGTCGCGGCATGGTCGCGGTCAACTACGTCCGCCTCGACGCCGACCCCCAGTCCGGTCTGCACACGCTGGTGGCCCGGCCCGCGCTGGCCAGCACGCCGGACAACCGTTTCGAGTCCGACAGCGTCGTCGAAGCCGTCAGCCGGATCGCGAGCGGCCAGGCCCCGCCGGTGCGCCGGCTGCCGGCGACCTTCGGCGTGGAGCAGCTGCGGGAGATCGCCGCCCGAGACACCCGCCAGGGCGTCGGCGCGGGCGGAATCGCCTGGGCCATCTCGGAATTGGACCTGTCGCCGGTCTATCTCAATTTCGCCGAGAACGCGCACCTGATGGTCACCGGCCGCCGCGAATGTGGGCGGACCACGACGCTGGCCACCATCATGTCCGAGATCGGGCGGCTCTACGCGCCGGGAGCGACCAGCGCGCCGCCGCCGCCGGCCGGACAGCCCTCGGCCCAGGTGTGGCTGGTGGACCCGCGCCGTCAGCTGCTGACCACGCTGGGCTCCGACTACGTGGAGAAATTCGCCTACAACCTCGACGGCGTGCAGGCGATGATGGGCGAACTGGCCGCGGTCCTGGCCGGCCGCGAACCACCGCCCGGCTTGTCCGCCGAAGAGTTGTTGTCGCGGTCGTGGTGGAGCGGACCGGAGATCTTCCTGATCGTCGACGACATCCAGCAGCTGCCGGCAGGTTTCGATTCGCCGCTGCACAAGGCCGCACCGTGGGTGACCCGGGCCGCCGACGTCGGCCTGCACGTGATCGTCACCCGGACGTTCGGTGGTTGGTCGTCGGCGGGCAGCGACCCGATGTTGCGGGCGCTGGCCCAGGCGAACGCGCCCCTGCTGGTGATGGACGCCGACCCCGACGAGGGATTCATCCGCGGCAAGATGAAGGGTGGCCCGCTGCCCCGCGGCCGTGGCCTGCTGATGGCCGAGGACACCGGTGTGTTCGTCCAGGTCGCGGCGACCCAGTTGCGCAAGTAGGGCCCATGGGGACTGCAGCCGCTGCGCCGGGGCCGGGCGGGAGATCCCGCTCAGCCCCAGCACAGCGGCAGTTCCTTGAGCGCGAAACTCTTTGAGGGGTAATTGATCACGGGGGAGTAGTCCGCGGGCAGCTCGAAATCCGGAATCTGGGTGAGCCACTCCGCGACGATCACCGTCAGCTCGATGCGCGCCAGGTGCGAACCCAGGCAGCGGTGCGGGCCGCCGCCAAACCCCCAGTGCCGGTGCACTTTTCCGTCCATGTTGAGCTCATTGGTGGACATCGAGTCGCTGTCGTCGCGGTTGACGGCCGCCATGCAGAGCCGCACCGAGGTGCCCGGCGGCAACGTCATGCCGCCGACTTCGACGAACTCGGTGGTGATCCGCGGCGCCACCGGCGCCGAGGGTTCCAGCCGGACGATCTCTTCGATGAAAACCCTGATCTGCTTGGGGTTGTCGCGAAGTTCCGTGCGCAGCTGCGGCCGGCGCGCCAATTCGAAGAGCGAGAATCCGATCGCCGCGGTCACCGTGTCCAGACCGGCGAGGATCAACAGGTGACTCATGCCGAGCAGCTCGATGTCACTGAAGCCGCCGTCGCCGGTCATCACCTGCGACAACATGTCCGAACCCGGATTCTGCCGGCGTTGCGCGATGGCGTCGACGAGGTACTGCAGCAGCTGCTGGCCCTTCGCCATATCGGCCTGGGTGAGGAACGGCTTGTCGGAGATGACGGAGTCTTTCCAGTCGATCAGCCGATCACGATCCTCGAGGGGCAGACCGTAGAGGTCCAGGAACACCTGAAACGGGTACAGGCTCGCCAGATCCGCCATCACTTCGCACGCACCCCGGCCGGCCAGCGCCCCGATCATGTCGCGGGCGTGCCGCTCCAGCGCGGGGCGGGACTTGCTCAGCGCGTGCGGGCTGAAATACGGCTGCAGGATCTTGCGGTAGCGGGTGTGTTGCGGCGGGTCAAAAGCCAGGGGCAGCACCGGCAGCGGGTGGCCGGGGGGCTGCAGCACCGTCGACGAGAAGACCTTGGGATTACGAAGCGCGGACAGCACGTCTTCGCGGCGCGTGATGTAGTAGTGGCCGTTCATGAAGACGACCGGCCCCGCGTCGCGCAGCGTCTTCCACCCCAGGCCGCGATCGGCGCTCATCGGCAGCTTGTCGAATTCCAGCCGGGGTAGGTGGAACGAGCCGTATTGACCGTCGCTCATGCCGGCAGCAACATCTGGGGGCGCATCAATATTGCATGGGGGGCAAAGGAACACGGATCCGAGCACCCGAACCGATGCGAGCCATTCGGCGCCCGGTTCTCGATGGCGAACATCTTCGATACATTACCGACCGGCTAATCTGGGTATCGGACCGTGAAGCGCAATGTCGGGCCGCGTAGGGAGGAATTCGTGAGGGTTCGTCTGGACCAGTCGAAATGCGTGGGCCACGCCCAGTGTTACGCCGTCGACCCCGACCTTTTTCCCATTGACGAGTCCGGCTATTCAATTCTTCAGGAGCACGACGTCCGGCCCGAAGACGAGCAATTGACTCGCGATGGCGTCGCCTCCTGCCCCGAGATGGCGCTGATCCTCGACGAGGACTGACGGCGCGAAACCGCGGCACGGCGCGGTGGAAAGCAAACGGTTAATGAACAAACCGTTGCCCTGTATGAACTGCTGCCGACCGGGAATGAACAGTGGTTGGCCATTAATGAACAGGGCCCTTTGCGTGTCGGCGATTGCCCCGTAACGAACTAATCTCAGTGCCGGGCGGCAGTTCGAAGACACGGGGCTGTCGCTCGGTTGCTGAAAACGGGATTGGCCGAGGCAGAAGGTGCATGTCGTTTTTGACCAGACGTCCGAGAAGCGTGGTGGCAGATCACCTTTCCGGGCGCAGCCCCTTGGTCAGCATGCGCCGGCCCGCCCGGCCGGCCGAGTCGCGGTCCGAAGGGCCGCTGACGGGCTCCCGCGGACGCAGCGATCGACCGGTGGGGTCGTTTACAGAGCCGTGATTACCGCCACCACTGATTCCCATGTGCCAGCCGAAATCGCCTGCGGGCTCGGCCGACTGAGGAGGATAGGTGCTTGAGTTCGGTGCGTTACCGCCCGAAATCAATTCAGGTCGCATGTATGCGGGTCCGGGCTCGGGGCCGATGATGGCCGCGGCCGCCGCCTGGGACGAGATCGCGGCCGAGGTGGGCGTGGCGGCCACCGGCTACAACTCGGTGGTCACGGAGCTCATCAGTGGGCCATGGGTGGGGCCGGCGTCGATCTCGATGATCTCGGCGATCACCCCGTTCATCAGCTGGCTCAGTGCCGTGGCCGCGCAGGCCGAAGAGGCCGCCAGCCAGGGCCGGGTGGCCGCGGCGGCGTTCGAGGCGGCGTTTGCGATGACGGTGCCGCCGCCGGTGATCGCGGCCAATCGGGTGTTGCTGGCGAATCTGATCGCGACGAACTTCTTCGGGCAGAACACCCCGGCGATCGCGGCCACCGAGGCGCAGTACATGGAGATGTGGGCTCAGGACGCCGTGGCGATGTACGGGTACGCCGCATCGTCGGCGACTGCCTCGGAGTTGGCCCCGTTCGCGCCGCCGCCCAACACCACTGCCCCGGACGCAACCGGCAATCAGGGCGCCGCGGTGGCGAAGGCCGTCGCCGAGCCGGCGGGCAACACCGCACAAACCACGTCGCAGCTGGCCTCGCCACAAGCGTTGACGCTGAACACAGCTCAAGCCATGCAGGTCCAGGCCACGGCGACGAACGCATCGGCTCAGGGGTCGACGACGACCGGGGTCTCGAGCTCGCTGCAGGACCTTCTGGGGCTCAATCCCACTGTCTACGACACGATCCTGAAGCGGACGACGGGTCTGGCGTACTTCTCGAACGGCATGGGGCAGTTCGCGTCGTCGATCGCCCAGCAGTTGACCTTTGGTCCCGGTGGTAGCACGGCGGGTGCCGGCGGTGCGTGGTTCCCCACGCCGCAGTTCGCGAACCTGGGATTGGGCAACCTCGGTGGTGGAGCGGGCCACCTGAGCGCGGTTACCGCGAGTGCCGGGCAGGCCGCGCGGGTGGGGACGTTGTCGGTGCCCCAGCATTGGGCGACGCTGACCTCGGCGGTCAGCCCTTCGACGGTCTCGGAGCTGGAGGCCGCCCCCGTGCAGGCCGCCGCGACCGGGACCACCGGACCGGCCAACGGACTACTGCGCGGCATGCCCGCCGGGGCACTGGGACGGCGGGGCGCCTCCGCCGGCTATGTCAACAAATACGGATTCCGCTACAGCGTGCTGACACGCCCGCCCTCGGCCGGATGACCCCCCATGGACAGCTCGACATACGGAGGCGATGCCCCATGATCCACCTCATCCCGGAGGTGACTGCGGCGCCGTTCGCTGCGCACGCACAGATGTATCAGGTCGTCGGCGCGCAGGCGGCGGCAATCCACGAAACGTTCGTCAACACCCTGAGCACCGGCTCCGGGTCGTACGCGGTGACTGAGGCGGCCAACGCGGCCGCGACGGGTTAAGGAGTCAATGATGTTGGATTACGGGGCTTTTCCGCCGGAGTTCAATTCGGCGCGGATTTATTCGGGTCCGGGGTCGGGTTCGTTGGTGTCTGCGGCGTCGGCGTGGAGTGCGTTGGCTGCGGAGTTGAATTCGGCGGCGCTTTCTTACGAGAAGGTGGTGACCGCTTTGAGTAGTGAGGAGTGGTTGGGTTCGGCGTCGGCGACGATGGCTCAGGCGGTGGAGCCGTACGTTGCGTGGATGACCTCGGCGGCGGCGCAGGCTGAGGAGGCGGCGACGCAGGCGCGGGCAGCGGCGGCGGCGTATGAGGCGGCGTTGTCGGCGTCGGTGCCGCCGCCGTTGGTGGCGTCGAATCGGATGCAGGTCTCTCAGTTGCAGGCGACGAATGTGTTGGGGCAGAACACGCCGTTGATTGCGCAGTTGGAGGCCCAGTATGGCGAGTATTGGGCTCAGGATGCGGGTGCGATGTATGGGTATGCGGGTCAGTCGTCGTCGGCGACCAAGCAGACGCCGTTTCAGAAGGCTCCCGAGATCACTAATGCGTCGGGGCAGGCCACCCAGAATGCGGCGGTCACCAAGGCGACCACGGATTCCTCGGCGGTCAACACGTCCAAGGTGTTGCAGTCGCTGGCCCAGCCCACCACCAACGCCACGACGCAGGCGACGTCGCAGGGCTCGGATCCACTCTCTGCCATCTGGTACCTGTTGACCGGCCAGACCACCTTCCCCACCAGCCTGGGAACGGCCGTCAATGGCTATAGTCCGTTCGCCAGCCTCTTCTATAACACCGAGGGTCTGCCGTACTTCAGCATTGGTATGGGGAACAACTTTGTGCAGATCTCGAAGTCGTTGGGGTTGATCGGTAGTGCGGCCCCGGCGGCGGCCAAGGCCTTGCCCGCGCTGGGTGGTTTGGGCGGCATGCTCGGTGGGGGGGCTGCGGCGGCGCATCCGGTGGCGGCGTTGGGCAGTGCGGCCTCGATCGGGGGCAAGTTGTCGGTGCCGGTTGCGTGGTCGGGGGCCCCGGCGGCGGCGCCGGCGCTCGGGCATGCGATTCCGGTCAGCACCATCAGCGCGGCCCCCGAGGCCGCCGGTGGACCCGGAAACCTGCTCGGCGGGATGCCGTTGGCCGGTGCCGGTGCCGGCGGACACGGCGTGGCCGGACCCAAATACGGCTTCCGGCCCACTGTCATGGCCCGACCACCCTTCGCCGGATAGCTTCCCCGGGCCCCGCGAGCCCGGGAGCGATCGAGAACACGCCCTGCCCCGAAAGCAAAAGCGGCAGGGCGTGTTTCGTCGTGACAGCTGCCGCCCTGTTCGCGGCCGTCGTGCTGGCCGCGGTGGTCGCCGCAGCGGCGAACCTCGCAACGGCTTTATCTGCGGCCGGATTTTTATCCCGCGGTGGGGCTTTTGACCTGCGCGCAGACACCCGGAATCGGCCCGCCGACCCGGGACGACGGCGCGCCCTGGTGGGCACGGACGCGGTGTTCCCGCAGGTAATCGGTCGCCGCGGCGCGACACGGCCCAGCGCGGCGACGCGCCGGCGCTGAGTCGTAACTCCGCTCTGGGCGCGGCCGTCGCCGCACCAGCGGCCGTGCGACCAGGCGGCGATAAGCCGGGCGGCCACTTAGCCTTCCCAAGCAAGCCAATGCTGAATTTCACCGACTCAATGCCACGTACGAGGGGATACATGTCGTTCGAGCCCGGCGCTTCATAGCCATGGACTTCGGGGCATTACCGCCGGAGGTCAATTCCGGTCGCATGTATGCGGGTCCGGGCTCGGGGCCGATGATGGCCGCGGCGGCGGCCTGGGATGGACTCGGCGCCGAGTTAGACACGGCCGCAAGCGGTTACGCGGTGGTGATCTCGGAACTGACCCACGCTCCCTGGGTGGGCCCGGCATCCGCGTCGATGTTGTCTGCGGTCACGCCGTATGTGAGCTGGCTGAGCATCCTGGCCGCGCAGGCCGAGGAGACGGCCGGCCAGGCACGCGCCGCCGCGGCGGCGTTCGAGGCGGCGTTTGCGATGACGGTGCCGCCGCCGGTGATCGCGACCAATCGGGTGCTGCTGGCGAATCTGGTCGCAACGAATTTCCTCGGCCAGAACACGCCGGCGATCGCGGCCACCGAGGCGCAGTACATGGAGATGTGGGCCCAGGACGCCGCGGCGATGTACGGGTACTCCGGCTCGTCGCTGACCGCGTCGGAGTTGGCCCCGTTCACGGCGCCGCCGCACACCACGACCCCCGACGGGGACTCCGGGCAGGCCGCTGCGGTGGCCCAGGCGGTTGCCGAGCCGGCGGGCAACACCGCACAAACGACCTCACAGCTGGCGTCGCCACAAGCCTTGTCGCTCAGCGCAACTCAAGCCGCGCAGGCGCCGGCGACCGTGACCAACGCCTCGGAATCAGGGTTGCTCACGAGCACGCTTCAGAACTTGCTGCAGAACGGGCTGCCGACCCCCACCAACAACTGGCTGGGGCTGACCCCCACGATCTACGACACGATCCTGAAGCGGACGACGGGTCTGGCGTATTTCTCCAACGGTATGGCCAGCTTTTGCACATCGATCGCGCAACAGCTGACCTCTGGTCCCGGTGGTAGCACGGCGGGTGCCGGTGGTGCGTGGTTCCCCACGCCGCAGTTCGCAAGTTTGGGTCTGGGCAACCTGGGCGGGGGGCTGGGCCATGCGAGCGGGGGGGTTGCCGCCGGTGCCGGGCAGGCCGCGCGGGTGGGGATGTTGTCGGTGCCCCAGCATTGGGCGACGCTGACCTCGGCGGTCAGTCCTTCGACGGTCTCGGAGCTGGAGGCCGCCCCCGTCCAGGCCGCCGCGACGGGCACCACCGGTGGACCGGCCAACGGGTTGCTGCGTGGCATGCCGGCCGGGTCGCTGGGTCGTCGTGGCGCGGCCGCCGGTTATGTCAACAAATACGGATTCCGCTACAGCGTGCTGACACGCCCGCCCTCGGCCGGATAAGCGGCGGAATTCGGCATGCGCACCCTCACCTTTATCCGCGACCGGATTTTATCCCCGGCCCCGATACCCGTGCCCCGAGCGACCACGACATCGCACCGCGGTAGCCCGACCGGGCGCACCCTCGGTTCCGGCCGTTTCCGCAGTTCCAGACCGCTATCCGGGCCGACCACCGCGCGGTCCGCCGGCGGCGAGCGGCGCATGGCGCCGGCCACCCGAGAGGCGGGCCGGAAGGCCGCCCGCCATTCGAGCGGGGCGGGGCCGGCCACCAGCGCATTAACGTCTTTCGCAACTCGACGCGTCGATTCGCAGATCACAGGTTAAGGGGCTATTCGTGCTGGACTATGGGGCTTTTCCGCCGGAGTTCAATTCGGCGCGGATTTATTCGGGTCCGGGGTCGGGTTCGTTGGTGTCTGCGGCGTCGGCGTGGAGTGCGTTGGCTGCGGAGTTGAATTCGGCGGCGCTTTCTTACGAGAAGGTGGTGACCGCTTTGAGTAGTGAGGAGTGGTTGGGTTCGGCGTCGGCGACGATGGCTCAGGCGGTGGAGCCGTACGTTGCGTGGATGACCTCGGCGGCGGCGCAGGCTGAGGAGGCGGCGACGCAGGCGCGGGCAGCGGCGGCGGCGTATGAGGCGGCGTTGTCGGCGTCGGTGCCGCCGCCGTTGGTGGCGTCGAATCGGATGCAGGTCTCTCAGTTGCAGGCGACGAATGTGTTGGGGCAGAACACGCCGTTGATTGCGCAGTTGGAGGCCCAGTATGGCGAGTATTGGGCTCAGGATGCGGGTGCGATGTATGGGTATGCGGGTCAGTCGTCGTCGGCGACCAAGCAGACGCCGTTTCAGAAGGCTCCCGAGATCACTAATGCGTCGGGGCAGGCCACCCAGAATGCGGCGGTCACCAAGGCGACCACGGATTCCTCGGCGGTCAACACGTCCAAGGTGTTGCAGTCGCTGGCCCAGCCCACCACCAACGCCACGACGCAGGCGACGACGGCCACCGACCCGCTGACCGAGATCTGGTTCCTGTTGACCGGGCAGACTACGCTCCCCACCAGCCTGGGAACCGCGGTGAACGGCTACACCCCGTTTGCGGGATTGTTCTATAACACCGAGGGTCTGCCGTACTTCAGCATTGGTATGGGGAACAACTTTGTGCAGATCTCGAAGTCGTTGGGGTTGATCGGTAGTGCGGCCCCGGCGGCGGCCAAGGCCTTGCCCGCGCTGGGTGGTTTGGGCGGCATGCTCGGTGGGGGGGCTGCGGCGGCGCATCCGGTGGCGGCGTTGGGCAGTGCGGCCTCGATCGGGGGCAAGTTGTCGGTGCCGGTTGCGTGGTCGGGGGCCCCGGCGGCGGCGCCGGCGCTCGGGCATGCGATTCCGGTCAGCACCATCAGCGCGGCCCCCGAGGCCGCCGGTGGACCCGGAAACCTGCTCGGCGGGATGCCGTTGGCCGGTGCCGGTGCCGGCGGACACGGCGTGGCCGGACCCAAATACGGCTTCCGGCCCACTGTCATGGCCCGACCACCCTTCGCCGGCTGAGCCGCGGCCATCGGTGCGATCAACCAGCTGAAATGGACGAAAGGAGGTGCGAGCGACGCGCTAGTGGCAAAGGTCATCGCGATGACTCGGTGCGGCGAGTTCGTCGGCAGTCGGATCGTTGTGGCGCTCGACGTGGCCGCAGCAACCTGTCCGATGGCTACCAGCAACTTTTTCGACCGGGGCCAGATGCCGTTTGTTCTGACTGTCGCGCGAAGGGCTGCGGTCGAGGTCAGACGCTGTTACTGTGTCGTTAACGAAAGTGAATTCGCCGTACCACTACGTGAACAATTGCAAACACGCTGCGTCCACCCCGGCCTCGGGGGTCGCAGTCATCTACTCTCGCAGAGTCGGGGATTTGAACTAGGAGGGAAACAAATATGTCGTTCGTGACCACACAGCCGGAGGCTTTGGCCGCGGCGGCCGGGAATCTGCAGGCTATCGGGTCGACCTTGAGCGCCCAGAACGCAGCCGCTGCAGCCCCAACGACGGGGGTGGTACCCGCTGCTGCCGACGAGGTGTCGGCGTTGACCGCGGCTCAGTTCGCGGCGCACGCGCAGATGTACCAGGCGGTGAGCGCCCAGGCTGCCGCCATCCACGAGCAATTCGTGAACACCCTGTCCATGAGCTCCGGTTCGTACGCTGCCACCGAGGCAGCCAACGCGGCCGCCGCCGGCTGAGTCGCATCGGCGGTTCCGGGCTTGGGACAGATCCTCATCGACGTGGGTTCCCACGTAACCGCCCACCAGGGGCTGAGCGCGGGGCCGCAGGGTTCGCCCCACGCAGCAACCCCAACACCAACACGCATTCCGTCAACTCAAACGTCGCGGTTCGGGTCTGACGTCCGTCTTACCGTGACAACGCCCGGTGGCCGCCGGCTGACGGGAAGGGGGGGCCATTTCTATCCATTCGGCACGGCGGTTGCGTAATCCGTAAACGATCCGGCCACCGTCTTAAACCACACACCCACTAACTACGTAATAAGGAGACAGCCGACATGGCAACACGTTTCATGACCGACCCGCACGAGATGCGGGCGATGGCGGGGCGTTTCGAGGTGCACGCCCAGACCGTTGAGGACGAGGCCCGCAAGATGTGGGCGTCGTCGATGAACATCGCCGGCGCGGGCTGGAGCGGCCAGGCGCAGGCGACGTCCTACGACACCATGGGCCAGGTCAACCAGGCCTTCCGCAACATCGTCAACATGCTGCACGGGGTGCGCGACGGGCTGATCCGCGACGCGAACAACTACGAGCAGCAAGAGCAGGCCTCGCAGCAGATCCTCAGCAGCTAGCGCCGAAAACGGCCGCTGCCTAACATTTCGAGACTTTAGGAGAACACCGATATGAGCATTAACTACCAGTTCGGCGACGTGGACGCCCACGGTGCCCTGATCCGCGCCCAGGCCGCCTCCTTGGAGGCCGAGCACCAGGCCATCGTTCGCGATGTGCTTGCTGCCGGCGACTTTTGGGGCGGTGCAGGTTCGGTCGCGTGCCAGGAGTTCATCACCCAGTTGGGTCGCAACTTCCAGGTGATCTACGAGCAGGCCAACTCCCACGGACAGAAGGTTCAGTCCGCGGGCAGCAACATGGCCAGTACCGACAGCGCCGTCGGGTCCAGCTGGGCCTGACGCCTCGACCACAGGCGCGGCAGCACACCACCCGTCGGTGTGCTGCCGCGTCCTGCGGTTACCGTGCAGTGTGACGCTTGAGCTATTCAGGGACCAGTTGAGGAATTGATGGACCAACAGAGCACCCGCACCGACATCACCGTCAACGTCGACGGCTTCTGGATGCTCCAGGCGCTGCTGGACATCCGGCACGTCGCGCCGGAGTTGCGGTGCCGGCCCTACGTATCCACGGACTCGAACGACTGGCTCAACGAGCATCCCGGAATGGCGGTGATGCGCGAGCAGGGCATCGTCGAGAACGACCAGGTCAACGAGCAGGTGGCCGCTCGGATGAAAGTGCTCGCCGCGCCCGACCTCGAGGTGGTCGCCCTGCTGTCGCGGGGCAAGCTGGCCTACGGCGTCCTCGATGACGAGAATCAGCCCCCGGGCTCGCGCGACATCCCCGACAACGAATTTCGGGTAGTCCTGGCCCGCCGCGGCCAGCATTGGGTGTCGGCGGTCCGGGTCGGCGGTGAGATCACCGTCGACGACGTCGCCGTCGCCGACAGCGCCTCGATCGCGTCCCTGGTGATCGACGCGCTGGAATCCATTCACCACGCCGAGCCTGCGGCGATCAACGCGGTCAACGTGCCGCTGGAGGAGATGCTGGAAGCGACCAAGTCGTGGCAGGAGTCGGGCTTCAACGTTTTCTCCGGCGGAGACCTGCGCCGGATGGGCATCAGCGCCGCCACCGTGGCCGCGCTGGGCCAGGCGCTGTCGGACCCCGCCGCCGAGGTCGCCGTGTACGCCCGCCAATACCAGGACGACGCCAAGGGTCCCAGCGCGTCCGTGCTGTCGCTGAAAGACGGCTCCGGTGGCCGCATCGCGCTCTACCAGCAAGCCCGGACCGCGGGTTCGGGGGAGGCGTGGCTCGCCATCTGCCCGGCGACGCCGCAGCTCGTGCAGGTGGGCGTCAAAACCGTGCTCGACACACTTCCCTACGGCGAGTGGAAAACTCACAGCAGGGTGTGACACTCGCGCGAAACACAGATTTCATCAATGTCGTCGCACTCAACATGCGGTTGAGCTGCGAACACGGCATACTTCTGTCAAGACATCAGCAAATGTCAAAACGGTGTCAACCACAACTCTTAATCGCAAGGCGAGGCAGATGGAATTCCAATTAGTCGGAATGCGCTGCGGGGGGGACCCCAGCACCTCGGCGAGTACACCGGCGCCGGCCGGCACGCGGACGGCGGCACCGGCTCACCCATTCATCACGGTAGGGAGTGCAAGGCGATGACTGCGGTCGTTGAAGTACCACAGGCTGACGTTGAGGGCATCTCACAGCCCCAGGCGGTCGTCGTCGGCGTGATGGCCGGCACGGGCGTCCAGATCGGCGTCCTGCTGGACGCGAACGCCCCCGTCTCGGTCATGACCGACCCGTTGCTGAAGGTGGTCAACAGCCGGCTCCGCGAGCTCGGCGAGACTCCGCTGGAAGCCGCGGGCCGGGGCCGATGGGCGCTGTGCCTGGTGGACGGCTCGCCGCTGCGGGCCACCCAATCGCTCAGCGAGCAGGACGTCTACGACGGCGACCGGCTGTGGATCCGATTCATCCCGGACACCGAGCACCGCTCGCAGGTCATCGAGCACATCTCCACCGCGGTCGCCGCGGACCTCAGCAAGCGCTTCGCCGCCATCGACCCCGTGGTTGCCGTGCAGGTCGGTGCGGCGATGGTGGCCATCGGGGTGACGACCGCGACCGGTCTGCTCGGCTGGTGGCGCTGGCACCACAACTCGTGGCTGCCCACCGTCTACGCGGGCGTGATCGGCGTGCTGATGCTGGGCGTTTCGCTGTTGCTGTTGATGCGGGCGACCACCCAGCAGGATCGGCGCGTCGCCGACATCATGCTGTTGAGCAGCCTCGCACCGCTGTCGATCGCCGCGGCGTCCGCGCCGCCCGGCGGCGTCGGGTCGCCACACGCGGTGCTGGGCTTCGGCGTCCTCACCATCGCCGCGATCCTCGCGCTGCGTTTCACCGGGCGTCGGCTGTCGATCTACACCGCGATCGTCACCGTCAGCGCGATCGCGGCCGTGGCCGCGTTGGCGCGCATGGTGGCCATGACCAGCGCCGTGACGCTGCTGACCTGCGTCGTGCTCGTGTCGGTCCTGATCTACCAGAGTGCGCCCGCGATCTCCCGGCGGCTGGCCGGCATCCGCCTGCCCGTCTTCCCGTCGGCCACCAGCCGATGGGTGTTCGAGGCTCGGCCCGACCTGCCCACCACGGTGGTGCGCAACGACGGCGGCCCCCCGGTTTTGGAGGGACCCGCATCGGTCCGCGACGTGCTGACGCAGGCCGAACGCGCCCGTTCGTTCCTGTCGGGTTTGCTGATCGGGCTCGGCGTGCTGATGGTCGTCTCGCTGACCGCCCTGTCGGACCCGCACACCGGGCAGCGCTGGTTGCCGGTCCTGCTGGCGGGCTTCAGCGCGGGATTCCTGTTGCTGCGGGGCCGCTCGTACGTCGACCGCTGGCAGGCGATCACCCTGGCCGGCACCGGGGTGCTGATCGTCGGCGCTGTCGTGGTGCGCTACGCGCTCGTGCTGCAGTCCTCGCTGGCGGTGTCGATCTGCGCGGCGATCCTGGTTTTGGTGCCGGTCGCGGGGCTGACATCCGCGGCCGTCGTGCCAAACACCGTCTACAGCCCGCTATTCCGCAAATTCGTGGAATGGATCGAATACCTCTGCCTGATGCCAATTTTCCCGCTGGCATTGTGGTTGATGAATGTCTATGCAGCAATCCGCTACCGCTGACGGCAAAGTGTGGCGTGGCCGCGGCATCGCCGCGAGCGTCACCGCCGCCTTGCTCGCATCGGGCGCGTTGGCGAATCTGCCGCCGGCGTATGCGATCTCGCCTCCGACGATCGACGCCGCGGCGGTGCCGCCGGACGGTCCGCCCGGGCCGGGGGCGCCGATGAAGCAGAACTCGTACTGCACCGAGGTGGGCGTGCTGCCCGGCACCGATTTTCGGCTGCAGCCCAAATACATGGACATGCTCAATCTGCAGGAGGCGTGGCAGTTCGGTCGCGGCGCCGGCCAGAAGGTGGCCGTCATCGACACCGGCGTCACCCCGCACCCGCGCTTTCCGCACCTGATCCCGGGCGGCGACTACATCATGTCCGGTGACGGGCTGTCCGACTGCGACGCGCACGGCACCATCGTGGCGTCGATGATCGGGGCGGCCCAGGCCAACGGCGCGGGCGTACCGCCGGCGGCACCGCGCAAGCCGGTCACCATTCCCACTACGGAGCCACCGCCCAAAGCACCACCGCCGCAGACGGTGACCCTCTCACCGCTGCCCCAGACCGTGACGATGGTTCCCCCGCCGCCCCAGGAGCAGCAGCAGCCTCCGGGCCCCTTCGGGGCGCCCCCGCCGCCACCGGCCGCCCCGGCGCCCGGCGGGCCCGCCCCCGGACCCCCCCAAGGCGGGCAGGCCCCGGCGGGCAACCACGGCGCCGGCACGGTGACCATCCCCGGCTACTCCGGTGGTGGGCGTGTGGTCGAGGTAGACAATCCGCGTCCGCTCGACCCGCCGCCGCCGGCACCACCGCCACCCGCGCCCCCCAAGGGTGGTCCGGATGCGTTCAGCGGGATCGCACCTGACGTCGACATCATCGCGATCCGGCAGACCAGCCAGGCCTTCGGCCTCAAGGACGCCTACACCGGCGATGAGGATCCGCAGACGTCGGCGAAGATCGACAACGTCCAGACGATGGCACGGGCGATCGTGCACGCCGCCAACATGGGCGCGTCGGTGATCAACATCTCCGACGTGACGTGCATGAGCGCGCGCAACGTCATCGACCAGCGCTCGCTGGGCGCCGCGGTCCGCTACGCGGCCGTCGACAAGAACGTCGTCATCGTGGCCGCGGCCGGCGACACCAGCAAAAAGGACTGCAAGCAGAACCCGCCTCATGATCCGTTGCAGCCCAACGATCCTCGCAACTGGAATGCC
This sequence comes from Mycobacterium sp. NTMscope_MAC_12, assembly GCF_976985675.1. Taxonomy (NCBI): domain Bacteria; kingdom Bacillati; phylum Actinomycetota; class Actinomycetes; order Mycobacteriales; family Mycobacteriaceae; genus Mycobacterium; species Mycobacterium sp. NTMscope_MAC_12. Next base: position 2,474,385 of record NZ_CDRJYY010000001.1, on the reverse strand, counting down.
GTCACCACCGTCGTGACGCCGTCCTGGTTCAGCGACTACGTCCTGACCGTCGGGGCGGTCGACGAGGAAGGCCGCCCGCTGAGCCAGGGCAATCAGGGCCAGGCGTCGACGAGCGTGGCCGGGCCGTGGGTGGGGATCGCCGCGCCCGGAACGGACGTCGTCGGGCTTTCGCCGCGCGACGACGGGCTGATCAACGCGATCGACGGACCGGACAACACGCTGCTGGTTCCTTCCGGCACCAGCTTCTCGGCGGCGATCGTGTCGGGGGTTGCGGCGCTCGTGCGCGCCAAGTTCCCGCAGCTATCGGCGTATCAGGTCATCAACCGGTTGACGCGCACGGCCCGGGCTCCCGCCCGCGGCGTGGACAACCAGGTCGGCCACGGGGTCGTCGACCCGGTCGCGGCACTGACCTGGGATGTGCCCGACGGTCCGGTGAAGCCGCCGCAGCAACTGTCGGCGCCGCTGACCGTTCCGAAACCGGCCCCGCCCCGCGATATGGTGCCAGTATGGGTTGCCGCCGGAGGATTGTTCGTGGCGTTGCTCATCGGCGGCGGAGTGTTCGGCACGGCGATGCTGATGAAGCGTTCTCGGAAACAGCAATAGGGGCGGAGCAGCAGCACTCATGAAGGCGCAGCGCAGGTTTGGGTTGTCTTTGTCGTGGCCGCGGGTGACCACGGTGTTCCTGGTCGACGTCGTGATCATGGCGGTGGCCAGTCACTGCCCGGAGACCTGGCAGGGCACCTACCGCATCGCCTTTTGGGTGGGGGTCGGTCTGGCCGCGCTGATCACGCTGCTGTCGCTGGTCACCTACCACGGCCTGACGGTGACGTCGGGGCTGGCGACCTGGCTGTGGGATTGGTCCGCCGATCCGGGCTCCGCGCTGGCGGCCGGCTGCACCCCGGCCATCGACCACCAACGCAAATTCGGCCGCGACAAGGTCGGCGTGCGCGAGTACCAGGGCCAGCTCGTCACGGTGATCGCCGTCAACGGCGGCGAGGACGATTCGGCGTCGCGCCATCGTCACCGGTCGTCGCGCCCCACGCTGCTGGTGCAGGCCGTCGCCTCGGGGCTGCGCCAGTTCGACATCCACCTCGATGACATCGACATCGTGTCGGTGAAGGTGCGCCGCGGCGGTAATGCCGCCGAGTTGTCCAAGCTCGACGACTGGGGCCCCGAGGAATGGGAGGTGGCGAATGACCAGCCCACCTCCTACGTGCGCCGGACCTGGCTGGTGCTGCGGATGAACCCGCAGCGCAACGTCGCCGCGGTGGCGGCCCGCGATTCGCTCGCGTCGACCCTGGTGGCCGCCACCGAGCGGCTCGCTCAGGATCTCGACGGATTGACCTGTGCGGCAAGGCCGTTGACCGCCGAGGAGCTCGCCGAAGTCGACCGCGCGGTGCTCGCCGATCTGGAGCCGACCTGGAGCCGGCCCGGGTGGCGCCGCCTCAAGCACTTCAACGGGTTCGTGACGAGCTTGTGGCTGACGCCGTCGGACATCACCACCGACAAGCTCGAGGAGCTCTGGGAGGACGACACTTTCGCCACCGTGCTGACCATTCGGCTCACCTCCCGCGGCGGCCGTCCGCAGGTGTCGGCGTGGGTGCGATACCACACCGAGAAGCGGCTGCGCAGAAACGTCTCGTCGGGACTCAACCGTCTCACCGGTCGTCAGCTGGCCGCGGTGCGAGCCAGCCTGCCCGCCCCGACGGCCCGCACACTGCTGGTGGTGCCGAGCCGTCCGTTGCGCGCCGACGACGATGACCTCGCGCTGTCCGTCGATCAGCTGCGAGGGAGCTCGGCGGGCGTACCTGTAGCGCAATGACGAGGCCCCAATCAACCGCCGAAGGCGCCCGTAACGCGATGGTCGCCGGCCTGTTGGCGTCGGGCGTGTCGGTCAACGGGCTGCAACCCAGCCACAACCCGCAGGTTGCGTCGCAGATGTTCACCACGGCGACCAACCTGGACCCGTCGATGTGTGACGCCTGGCTGGCGCGGATGCTGGCGGGCGAGCAGAGCCTCGACGTGCTCGCCGGCGCCTGGTCGTCGATCCGGACGTTCGGGTGGGAGACCCGCCGCCTCGGGGTCACCGAGCTGCAGTTCCGCCCGGAGGTGTCCGACGGGCTGTTCCTGCGGCTGGCGGTGACCAGCGTGGAGTCGCTGGCATGCGCCTACGCCGCGGTGCTTGCCGAAGCCAAACGCTATGCGGAAGCGGCGAAGCTGCTCGACGGCGTCGAACCCCGCCAGGCCTTCGAGGAGGAGCTGGTCAGCTACGTGCGCGGCGTCCTGTACTTCCGCACCGGGCGGTGGCCGGACGTGCTCAACCAATTCGCCGAGGGCAAGGGGTGGCGCCAGCCCGAGCTGAAGGCCGCCGGGGCGGCGATGGCCACCACGGCCCTTGCCTCGCTGGGCGTGTTCGAAGAGGCCCTGCGCCGGGGCCAGGACGCCATCGAGGGCGACCGGGTACCGGGCGCGGCCAACATCGCCCTGTACACCCAGGGCATGTGCCTGCGCCATCTGGGCCGCGAGGACGAGGCCGTCGAGCTGCTGCGGCGCGTGTATTCGCGGGATCCGAAGTTCACCCCGGCCCGGGAAGCGCTGGACAACCCGAACTTTCGCCTGATCCTGACCGACCCGGAAACGATCGAGGCCCGCACCGACCCGTGGGACCCCGACAGCGCGCCCACCCGCGCGGAGACGGAGGCCGCCCGCCACGCCGAGGATGCGGCGAAGTACCTGGCCGAGGGCGACGCCGAGCTCAACGCCATGCTCGGCATGGAGCGGGCCAAGCGGGAAATCAAGTTGATCAAGGCGACGACGAAGGTGAACCTGGCGCGCGCCAAGATGGGCCTACCCGTGCCGGTGACGTCGCGCCACACCTTGCTGCTCGGTCCGCCGGGGACCGGAAAGACTTCGGTGGCAAGGGCTTTCAGCAAGCAGCTGTGTGGGTTGACCGTGCTGCGCAAACCGGTGGTCGTCGAGACCAGCCGCACCAAGCTGCTGGGCCGGTACATGGCCGACGCGGAGAAGAACACCGAGGAGATGCTCGAGGGCGCCCTGGGCGGTGCGGTCTTCTTCGACGAGATGCACACGCTGCACGAGAAGGGCTATCAGCAGGGCGATCCCTACGGCAACGCCATCATCAACACGTTGTTGTTGTACATGGAGAACCATCGCGACGAGCTGGTCGTTTTCGGGGCTGGCTACGCCAAGGCCATGGACAAGATGCTTGAAGTGAATCAGGGTCTGCGACGGCGGTTTTCGACCGTGATCGAGTTCTTCAGCTACACCCCGGACGAACTCGTCGCGCTGACCCGGCTGATGGGCCAGGAAAACGAAGACGTCATCACCGATGAGTCGGCGCAGGCCTTGCTGCCGTCGTACACCAAGTTCTATCTCGACGAAACGTATTCGGAAGACGGGGATCTCATCCGCGGCATCGATACGCTCGGCAATGCCGGCTTCGTGCGCAACGTGGTGGAAAAGGCCCGGGATCATCGCAGTTTCCGTCTGGACGACGAGGACCTGGATGCGGTCCTGGCCAGCGACGTGACCGAGTTCACCGAGCGCCAACTGCTGCGGTTCAAGGAGCTGACCCGCGAGGATCTCGCGGAGGGCCTCAGCGCAGCGGTGGCCGAGAAGTCGGACTAGCGGCGTAGCCGGGCTCGGCGGGCATGGGGATTGTGCTGCACGTCAATTTGACTCAACGAATCCCGGGTGCCACCATGGCCTGTGCAAGCACCTCGCTAGGTGAGGCGTCTGCACGGACATAGGCCACTGACCTCGAACGTCGAGAGACGCCCAGGGTCAGGACAGCTCCTCCCGGATTAAGGGTTGAGCCCAAGTGGCTTCCGGCTCTGGTGAGGCGGATACGCCGTGTGGTGCCGAAGCTCTGACGAGAGGGGTGCCCGCCCAACGGTTCTCGCGTTGGGCGCTTCTCCCCGTGTGCGACGTATGGCATCCCCGTATGCCCTGGCCGCGAGGAGGTGAGGAGCGAAATGAGTTCCGGTGATAGTCCGCATCCCAGATCGATGACCATTTCGTTGCGATCCGACCCCGGCCACCTTTCGTAGCCTGATCGGCTCCTTCCACTTATTCTCGCGCACGCCAACGCTTTTCGCGTGCGTGCGCGAGTGTGCGCGGAATTAGCCCGACTGGCACATCACGGCTGAGTTCGGTCTCTTCAGTGAGGAGAACTCCGATGTCGTTTCCGATGACGCGTTGCGAAGCCGTTGCTGAGTTATCAGCGTCAACCGCAACACAATTCAGCGTCGACGCCATGTGCCGGACGTCAGGGGCACGGGCGATGGCCGACACGATCGCAGCGAGCTAGGGGAGGGGGCCCGAAATGTTTGTGGACTTCGCAATGCTCGCACCCGAGATCAACTCCGCGCGTATGTATGCCGGACCCGGGTCGGGCCCGATGCTGGTCGCCGCGTCGGCGTGGCATGGCTTGGCCGCGGAATTGCGTTCGGCCGCACTGTCGTACGGGTCGGCGCTCTCGTCGCTGGCGAGCGAGGAATGGCACGGCCCGGCATCGGCGGCGATGGTCGCCGCCGCGACGCCGTACGTGGCCTGGATGAGCACCACCGCCACGCGAGCCGAGCAGGCCGCGGCCCAGGCCGAAGCCGCCGCGGCGGCCTACGAGGCCGCGTTCGCGGCCACGGTGCCACCGCCGGTGATCGCGGCGAACCGTGCGCAGCTGGCGACGCTGGTCGCCACCAACATGCTGGGCCAGAACACGCCGGCGATCGCGGCCACCGAGGCGCAGTACGGCGAAATGTGGGCCCAGGACGCGGCGACCATGTACGGCTACGCCGGCTCCTCGGTGCCGCGACCCGCCTGGCCATGTTCACCGACCCGACGCAAACGGCCAGCCAGGACGGCCAAGCCCGCCAGGCCGCCGCGGTCGCCCAGGCGACGGGCACCACGGCGGGAAACCAGCAGGCGACGTTGTCGCAGCTGAACACCGCCGTGCCCAATGCGCTGCAGACCCTGTCGTCACCGACGGAATCATCGACGCCCTCGACGTCGGGCGTGTCGTCGATCCTGGACCCGAACAGCAATTTCTGGAACACGATCACGTCGACCGGCGCAATTAACCCAGCCCAGATCGTGCAGAGCGTGACGAGCTCGACGCTGATCGGCGCCAGCGCCGGCGCGCTCAACGACATCGCCAGCGGGGCGCCGGCGGCGACGGGCATCGGCACAAGCGCCCAAGGACTGTCGGGTTTGGCGGGCGTGGGCAATGCGGGCGCATCGGTCTCGGCGGGGCTGGGCCGGGCGTCGCTGGTCGGTCCGCTGTCGGTGCCGCCGAGCTGGGCCCCTCCCGCGCCGGTCGCCAGCCCGTTGGGGCCGGCGCTGGGCGGCACCCCGATGGTGGCTCCACCTCCGGCGATGGCGGCTGGCCTGCCCGGTATGCCGTTCAGCCCCATGGGCAGCCACGGACTCGGACGCGCCATCCCGCAGTACGGCTTCCGGCCGAATTTCGTGGTGCGCCCGCCCGCGGCCGGATAGGTCTCCGGCACGCGCCCTTGGCTTTGGGGCGAAAACCGTTACCGCCCCGATCTTTACAACGGCGGATGGAAAAATTCGTGGTGCCGATCGCGCCGCCGCCGTGCGCCGAGAGGTCTGTGTCACACCCGAAAGCCGCTGCGCCTTACGGGAATTCATCCCACAGGAAATTGTCAGTGGCCCACCAGCGCCACAGCAGACTGGCCGCGTCTAGTGGTATGAACGGACCCCGTAGGACACAGCGTGACCACAACCGCCAGTTCGGCGATGACGACGCCGTCGGCTCGAACTGGGCTTAATCGCATTTCCGCGAAAATGGCGCGGAATCGTCCTTTGGCGATTCCGAAAGCCAGAACTCATCGTTGATAAAGAAAGTTTTTCGGTCGTCGCGTCGCGTCGCAATGCGGACACCTTCGAAGCAATACATCAGAACGCCCAACCCCGCCCGACGCGCGCATACCAGGTGATATGCGCCACTAATCGAAAGGATGTCATGCGCCGTTCTCACACCGGCACTGAAGGCTGCGACATCGATGTTTTACACGGCTTTACCTGGCGGGAACGCCGCCTGAATACCAACGGTGCAACATCGTCATTGCGATAGCAGCGTGGCTTGACTACTCATTCATCCGCCCTTTATGGCGCCGGTTTGCAGCTAGGAGAGTAGGGCTTGCTGTCTTCCAACCCGCGAAATGCGCGCCCGCAGTCGAAGGCATGCTTCGTGAATTCCCTTCCAGGCGCGAATTTGTCGACGCGCGGCCCCCGACGCCGCGCTCAGCGTGGCCGAGACTCGAGGAGGTCCTGAATGCTGGACTTCGGCGCGTACCCACCCGAATTCAACTCGGGGCGGATGTATGTCGGCGCGGGATCGGGGCCGCTGCTGGCCGCCGCCGCGGCCTGGGACGAGTTGGCCGCGGAATTGCAGACGACGGGAGCGTCTTACGGCTCGACCATCGAGACGCTCGCGACGGGCCCCTGGACGGGCCCCTCGTCGCTGGCGATGGCGGCCGCGGCCGCCCCCTACGTCGCCTGGATGCACGCGACCGGGGCGCAGGCCGAGGAAGCCGGCGCGCGGGCCAAGCTCGCCGCCGGCGCCTACGAGGCGGCATTCGCGGCCACGGTGCCGCCGCCGGTGATCGCGGCCAACCGCGCCCTGCTCGCCACGTTGGTCGCCACCAACATCCTGGGCCAGAACACCCCGGCGATCGCCGCCACCGAGGCCCATTACATGGAGATGTGGGCGCAGGACGCCGCCGCGATGTACGGCTATGCGGCATCCTCGGCGAGCGCCTCCCAGCTGACCCCGTTCGCACCGCCCCCGCGCACCACCAACGATTCGGCCGGGCCCGCCCAAGCCGCAGCGGTCGCTCAGAGTAGCGGCCAGTCCGGCACCACCACCGCCACCCAGCTGTCGCACCTGAGCGGCACGCTGCAGCCTGCGGTGCAATCCGTGGCGAACGCCGGCTCGTCGGGAACGTCATCCGCCGAACTGACGACGCCGAGTTTCATCACCAACTGGAACGAGTTCTGGTCGGTGGTGACCGGGGTGTACTCGCCGCAGTCGTGGACCACCATCCCCGGCGGCCCATTCCTGTCGTTCGGCCAGGCGTACGCCTGGGGGCAGAACGGGCAGGGCGCGGCCGCCTATCTGGCTGGGCCGAAAGCCATCTCGGGCGCGTTGGCCCCGCTCACCGGTGGCGCCGATGCCGTCAAGCCCATGCTCAGCTCCGCGGTCGGGGCGGGGCAGGTGTCGGGATCGATGGGCAAAGCCGCTCTGGTCGGCGGCATGTCGGTGCCGCAGGGCTGGACGGAAGCCGCCCCGGCGATCCGAACGCTGGCCCAGGGGTTGCCGACGAACTTGGCGGCGGCGCCGGCCGCGTTGGCCGGCGAGGAGGGCGTCTTCAGCCAGATGGCCCTGTCGAGCTTGGCCGGACGCGCCGTCGCCGCCGCCGCAACCCGTCCGGTCGGCGGCGCCGCCACGGCAATGGGAGCGCTGGGCGGCGTTGCCGCGGAGGCCGATCCGGCCGCGGCCACCATCATCGTGATCCCGTGCATCGAGGAATGACCGCGATGACCAAACCGCATGGCAGCCAGGTGCTTTCGCTCGAATTCCGAGGTAAGGGGTAACACGGATGTTTTACGGAGCCTTTCCGCCGGAGTTCAATTCGGGCCGGATGTACAGCGGCCCGGGCGCCGGATCGCTGGTGGCCGCGGCGACGGCCTGGCAGGGCCTGGCCACCGAATTGCAGTCCACCGCGACCTCCTACGCGGCGACGATCTCGAGCCTGACCGCCGGCCCCTGGGCGGGTCCGTCGTCGTTTGCCATGGCGTCCGCGGCCGCCCCGTACGTGGCCTGGATGCAGCAAACCGCCGCCGCCGCCGCGCAATCCGCGACCCAGGCCACCGAAGCGGCAACCGCCTACGAGGCGGCCTTCGCCGCCCATGTGCCGCCGGCGGTGATCGCCGAAAACCGGGCGCTGCTGGCGCAATTGGTGGCGACGAACCTCTTCGGGCAGAACACGTCCGCGATCGCCGCGAACGAGGCCCAATACGGCGAGTTCTGGGCGCAGGACGCCACGGCGATGGACACCTACTTCGCCTCCTCGGCGACCGCTTCCAACAAATTGACGGAGTTCAGCCCGGCGCCCCAGACCACCAGCGCGGCGGCCGAACCGATGCAAGCGGCCGCGGTGACGTCGGCGGCCGGCACCCCCGCCGCCAACGTGGCGAACGCCGCGGCGACGGCGGCGACCACCACGCTGCCCTACAGCGGGCCCTTCTCCGGGGCGGCGAACCTGGCGTACCTCTATCAGACGTTCATGACGAATCTCTTCAACACCGTCCCGGGCGGGGCGAGCTTCTACACCGCGATGTACAACGCCGTGAAGGTGCCATTGGGACTGACCACCCAGTTCAACGACGTCGGATTGCTGGTCAACTTTCCGCTGTCACAGTGGCTCAAGTTCGCCCCTCCCGTCGCGTACGGTGCGTTGCCCAAGGACGCTCTCGGCGCGGGGCTTGGGGCGTTGGGCTTCGGTCGCGGGACGCTCTACAGCGCGATCAGCCCCATCGCCGGCATGGGCAATGCCGGCACCCTGGTGGGCAAGCTCTCGATCCCGCCCAGCTGGGCCACGGCCACGCCGTCGGTGAGGACCGTCGCGGCCGCCCTGTCGGCCGCCGGGACCGAGGCCGTGCCCGCGGCGGCGCTGGGCGAGGGAAGCCTGTTCAGTTCGATGGGCCTGGCCGGGATGCTGGGCAGCGCGCTGGGCTCCGGGGGGCCCACCGCGGTCCGCGGTGGGGTGCGCAACCGGATGGCCGCGATCAAGGACCTCAAGGACAAGCAATCGCCCGAACAGCTGAAACGCCTTGTCGCACAGATCTCGGAGAAGCCCGAAAGCGTGCAGCACCACAACGTCGATCAGGAAAACCTCGACGCGCTGCTCGAGCAGCTGGCCAAGAAACCCGGCATCCACGCGGTGCATCTGAAAAAGGGGGGCAAGTCCAACGTCCTACCGACCGACGCCCAGTCGGGTTAGGGGACAGCGCAATCCGTGTTCACGCCGCCGGCCGCGCGTGATGACAGAAGGGTGATGAGTGATGACAAAACTACTGGCGCTCCTGGGTGCGTTCGCGATGATCGGCCTTGCCGCACCGGCTTACGCCGATCCCGGGCCAGAACCGAACGGTGACGACGGCGGCTTCATCACGGCGCTGCACCAAGCCGGATTCAGCTTCGCCAGCCCGGGTTCGGCCGTCGCCGCCGGACAGGCCGTGTGCTCGTGCTTGAACAACGGTGAACCGGGATTGGAGGTCGTCCACGACGTGAAGGCCCGCAACCCCGGCATGGATATGGAGATGGCGTCGAATTTCGCTGTGCTGTCCGCGAAGTTCTACTGCCCCAACCAGCTCTCCAAAGCCTGATCCGCAGGCGGCCCTTCGGGCCGGTGACGCTGAATGTTTTGTCGCGCAGCATGTCTGCGGCCTCGAGGCTGGGCGCTGCGCGCGTCGCGGCGGCATGGGAGAATCTCGAGTCATGAGACTGCTGCTGGCGCTGGGCGTCGGCGTTTCGGCCGCCATCGGTCTGTCCCCGCTCGCGCATGGCGAACCGGGGTCGACCGGTGGCGACGAGGCCGGGTTCCTCGCTTCGCTGCGCGGCGCGGGCATCACGTACGCGACCCCGGATGGGGCCGTAAAGTTCGCCAAAGCCGTCTGCGTGTCGATGGGAAACGGCGAGTTGGGCCCCCAAATGGTGGACGAATTGAAGAGCCAAAACCCCGGACTCACCGACGACCACGCGACGTCGTTCTTGGCGATCGCGGCGAAATTCTATTGCCCGCAGCAACTTAACAGAAGATAGCTGCGTAGCACGCGGCGACCGTGCAATCGGCCGGGCCGGTTTCGCGCCCGAAATCCCTTGCGCGCGGCGCGCATTCACCTCGCTGGCATCAGCGGTTGGCGGAGCGGACTGCCGATCCTGAGAATTTCTCAGCCGAAGGACGCTTTGCAGCGCTGCCGTAAACACATGGAATACACATATGCTCCATCGGCGAATCTCATGAATTCCATGTGAGCCGCACCTTGTTCGCGGGATGCCCGCGTATCCGCTCCTACCCTGGCGCCAGAAGGACGGGAGGCAATGGGTGGACTTCGGGGCGCTGCCACCAGAGGTCAATTCAGGACGGATGTACGTGGGTGCCGGATCGGGGCCCTTGCTGGTCGCCGCCGCGGAATGGGATGCCTTAGGAGCCGAACTGTATTCCTACGCGGCGGCCTACGGCTCGACGGTCGCCGGCATGACCGCGGGGTCCTGGCTGGGACCGGCAGCGTCGTCGATGAGCGCCGCGGTCGCGCCGTACGTGGCGTGGGCGACGGCGACCGCTGCCCAGGCGGAGCAGGCGGCGACGCAGGCCCGGCTCGCTGCCGCGGCCTACGAGACCGCGTTCGCCGCGACGGTTCCCCCGCCGGTGATTGCCGCCAACCGCAGCCTGTTGATGACGCTGATCGCCACCAATATCCTTGGCCAGAACACCGCGGCCATCGCGGCGGCCGAAGCGGAGTACGCCGAGATGTGGGCGCAGGACGCCGTGGCGATGTATACCTACGCCGCCTCGTCGGCGGCGGCCACGCAGCTGGCGCCCTTCACCGAGCCGCCGCAGACCACCGATTCATCCGCGGCGGCACGGCAATCCGCCGCCGTGGCGCAAAGCGCCGGTTCGGATCTCCAATCTGAGCTGTCAGCGATGGTCAACGCGGCGCCCATCATGTTGCAAGCCCTGGCGACGACCCCGTCGGCCGCGGCGGCGACGCCGGCGGCGTCGATCATCGAAGCCATCTACCCGATTACGGCCGCTCTGCGGCCCTTTTTCGCCGCTGTCACCGGTGCTTACAGCCCCATTGGGGCACTCATCGTGCCCGGCGGCTGGTTCCTGTTCGCCCTCCAGCCCTTAGGCGTAGCCCAGAACGCGCCGGGTGTCGCCGAACTGCTCGGCGGCGGGAAGGACATCGTCGGGGGACTCTCGCCGCTGGCGCCGCTGCGGGGCGGCTACGTCTCCGCGGTGACACCGGACATCGGGGGCGTGGCGGGGTCGATGGGCCGCGCGACCCTGGTCGGATCGCTGTCGGTTCCCCAAGCCTGGGCCACCGCCGCGCCCGTGATGAAAACGATCGCGTCGATACTGCCGGGTGCGAGTTTGGGCGCCGTCCCGCCGATGACCGCCACGGCGCAGGGGGCGATGTTCGGCGAGATGGCCATGGCGAGCGTGGCCGGACGCGCGCTCGCGGGCGCCGGCGTGCGCACCGTTAGCAACGGCACGACCGGCGTCGCCGCGGCGGCCGCCGACGGCGTCGCGACCACCGCCACGATCATCGTGGTGCCGGCGGATTGAGGGGCTTCGACATGACACCTCAGACCGCGTTCGACCGTGCAGGACGGCCCATGTCAGCCGTGACTCCACCGCCGCAAACGCCCGCGCTGCACGCGATGTTTGCCGGCACCCTCGCTTCGTCCGCGGCGGCCACCGGCCCGGCAGGCGCGGGAAGGCCATCGCCATGACTTTCGCCTTCCAGCCACCCGAAATCACCTCCGGCCAGATGTATACGGGTCCGGGGGTGGGGCCGATGTTGGCGGCCGCCGCCGCGTGGGACGCGCTCGCGGCCGAACTGCAGTCCACGGCGTCGTCCTACGGCTCGATCGTCGAGGGCCTGGCCAACGAGGCGTGGGCCGGCCCGTCGGCAGCCGCCATGGCCGCGGCGGCCGCGCCGTACGTCGCATGGATGTCGGCGACCTCGGCGCAGGCCAAGACGGCGGCCGTCCAAGCCACGGCGGCCGCGGGCGCCTACGAGAGCGCATTCGCGGCGGTGGTGCCGCCGCCCGAGATCGCGGCCAACCGCGTCCGGCTGGCAACGCTGTTGGCTACCAACGCTTTTGGGCAGAACACCGCAGCGATCGCCGCCACCGAGGCCGAATACGGGGAAATGTGGGCCCAGGACGCCGCCGCGATGTACGCCTACGCCGGCGCGTCCGCTGCCGCCACGCGACTGGCACCGTTCACCGAGCCACCCCAGACCACCAACCCGACGGGGATCGCCGCCCAGGCGGCCGCGCTGGGCGAGGCAACCGGCGTGGCAAGCGGCACCGCCGCCACCGCGGAGGCCGCGGCCCCACCGTCGGGCATCATCAGCCAGCTGCTCGAGGCCATCGGCAACGCGTCCCGCGGCTACATGGACTTCTGGGACCAGGTGCTCAACACCCTGACCGGGTCACCGTTGGCCGGGACGACGTGGCAGAACACGTTCGGGATCCTGGCCGACATCGGCCGGTTCAACACGGTAGCCAGCGAAGCCCTGGCTCCGATCAATCTCGGCATGACCGAGTTCAAGTATTTCTACAACCTCCCGGTTGAGGGCCTGGACATCCCGAAGTCCGCGCTGGGAGCCGGGCTCGGGATGCGGTCGGCCGGCGCGGGCCTGACCAGCGCGGTATCGGCGGGCATGGGCGAGGCGAACGTGGTGGGCAAGCTATCGGTGCCACCGACCTGGGCGTCGGCGACCCCGGCCATCCGGCTGGCCAGCGGCCTGGCGCCGAGCGCCGGCATCGCCGCGGCGCCCGCGGCCGGAATTCCGGGCAGCCTGCTGGGTCAGATGGCGCTGGGAAGCCTGACCGGGGGCGCACTCGGCGCCGTCACGCCGCAGGTCGTGAGCGGCAGGGGGGCCCGCGCCGGGGGCGCGGCGAAGCCCGCCGAGCCCGTCAAACTCGACGACGTCATCGCGAAGCTGCAAAAGCAACCGGAAGCCGTGCAGCACTGGAACGTCGACAAGGCCGGACTCGACGATCTGCTCGACCAACTGTCGAAGAAACCCGGCATCCATGCGGTGCACGTGTCCGGCGGAGACAAGCCCAAGGTGACGTTGCCAACTCTCGGAAAGGCGGGATCGGCATGAAAAGTCTCGTTGCGCTGCTGTGCGCCGCCGGCGTGGTCGGTTTCGCGGCGCCCGCGCACGCCGAGCCCGAGGGCGACGATGCGGCGTTTTTGGCCAACCTCAGCAACTCCGGCATCACCTACAGCAGCCCGAGCCAAGTCATCACGTCCGCCAAGGCCGTGTGCGGGTTGATGGGCAGGGGCGAAACGGGTTTGCAGGTCGTCAGCGACATCAAGGACCAAAATCCCGGCATGACGATGGACGCCGCCGCCAAATTCGCGGCACTCGCATCGAACGCCTACTGCCCCCACCACCTCACGCCCAAAGCCGGTTAGCCTGAGACTCGCCGCCCGCCGGGGGACATACCCGACGCCAGCGGTTCGGTTGGGCTCCACTTGCGGTTAACCCGGATTTGGTTGGCTCCCTTCGCCGTCTGCAACCGGGAAGGAGCGGGTCGTGGAAACGCTGAGCGCCGTCGATTTCGCGCTGCGCCTGGGCGTCGGTGTGGGCTGCGGCGCCCTCATCGGCCTGGAACGGCAGTGGCGGGCCCGTCGGGCCGGCCTGCGCACCAACGCGCTGGTTGCCGGGGGCGCAACCCTGTTCGTCCTCTACGCGGCGGCCACCTCGGATTCCAGCCCGACCCGGGTCGCGTCCTATGTGGTGTCCGGTATCGGCTTCCTCGGCGGTGGGGTGATCTTGCGGGAGGGGGTCAACGTCCGGGGCCTCAACACGGCCGCCACCCTGTGGTGCTCAGCGGCCATCGGCGTGCTGGCCGCTTCCGGGCACCTGGTCTTCGCGTTGATCGGCACCGGCACGGTCATCGGCATTCATGTGCTGGGGCGCCCGCTCGGCCGGCTCATCGACCGCGATAACAGCGCCGACGAAGACGAAAGCCTGCTGCCGTATCTGGTGCAGGTGGTCTGCCGCCCCAAGCACGAGAAGTACGCGCGCGCCCAGATCGTCCAGCATGCCGGCGGCAATGACATCACGCTTCGCGGGATCCACACCGGGCATCCCGCCGACGACGAGATCACCCTGACCGCCCACCTGCTGATGGATAGTGACGCCCCGGCCCGGCTGGAGCGGCTGGTGGCAGAGCTCTCCCTGCTGCCCGGCGTTCGGGCGGTCCAGTGGTATGCCGGGAACGACGTGCAGTCCGACGATCGCCGGTGAGCATCACGGCGTTCGTCGTAGTCTTACCTGTGTGAGTGCCCTTTCCGGCGTCCTGTCCGCGCTGCCTCCGCAGATGCGGGACCCGGTGCTGTTCGCCATTCCGTTCTTCGTGTTGCTGCTGACCCTCGAATGGACCGCGGCCCGCAAGCTGGAACACCTCGCGGCCGACGCCGAGCGTCCGGCTTCGGGGGCGCACCGCACCCGCGACTCGCTGACCAGCATCTCGATGGGGCTGGTCTCGGTGGCCACCACCGCCGGCTGGAAGACGCTGGCCCTGCTCGGCTACGCCGCGATCTACGCCTACCTGGCGCCGTGGCACCTGTCGGCGACCCAGTGGTACACCTGGGTGATCGCTATTCTCGGCGTCGACCTGCTGTACTACGCCTACCACCGAATCGCCCACCGGGTGCGGTTGATGTGGGCGACGCACCAGGCCCACCACTCCAGTGAGTACTACAACCTCGCCACCGCGCTGCGTCAGAAATGGAACAACAGCGGCGAGATCTTGATGTGGATTCCGTTGCCGCTGTTGGGAATTCCGCCGTGGATGGTGTTCTTCAGTTTCTCGGTGAACTTGATCTACCAGTTCTGGATCCACACCGAGCGGATCGACAAGCTGCCCCGGCCGTTCGAGTTCGTCTTCAACACACCGTCGCATCACCGGGTGCACCACGGAATGGACAAGGTGTACCTGGACAAAAACTACGGTGGCATCTTCATCATCTGGGACCGGCTCTTCGGCACCTTCCAGCCCGAGCTGTTCCGCCCGCACTACGGCCTCACGAAGCAGGTGGACACCTTCAACATCTGGAAGCTGCAGACGCGCGAATACGTTGCGATCGCCCGCGACTGGCGGACGGCCACCCGGCTGCGGGACCGGCTGGGCTACGTGTTCGGCCCGCCCGGCTGGGCGCCGCGCACCGCCGGTCAAACCGGTGCGACGGCCCCGCTCGTGACCACTCTGTAACATCGGCGCTGCCCGGCGCGAAAAGCTGAACGTGGAGGCCGGTTACGCCGTAACCTCGACCTCCCGTCGGTATCCGCCCGATGGATCGGAGTGAATGGTGCATCGCCTGGCAATGCGCGCCTTCGCCGCGTCGGTTACTGTCGCGGCGCTCGCCTCCTTGCTGCCGGCGGCGCCGGCAAAAGCGGACGTCGTGGTGTATCCCGGCATGGAGATACGCCAGGACAACCGCGTCTGCACGTTGGGATATGTCGACCCCGCCCTGAAAGTCGCGTTCACCGCCGGACACTGCCGCGGCGGGGGCGGAGTGGTCACGGATCGGGGCGGCGCCGTGATCGGCCGTCTGGCGGCCTTCCGGGACAACACACCCAGCGGGACGACGGTGTCCACGAGCCAGGTGATCAACGATTACGAGGCGATCGTGCTGGACAACGACGTCACGGCGAACAACATCCTGCCGGGCGGTCGTCCGCTGGTCTCCGACCCCGGCCTGGCGCTGACGCCCGGGCAGCCGATCTGTCATTACGGCGTGATCACCGGGGAAACCTGCGGGACGGTGCAAAGCGTGAACAACGGCTGGTTCACCATGTCCAACGGCGTGCAGAGCCACAACGGTGACTCCGGTGGGCCGGTGTATCTGGCGCCCAGTGGCGGCCCGGGACAGCTCGTCGGGATCTTCAACAGCGTGTGGGGGGACTTTCCGGCGGCGGTGTCGTGGGGGGCCACCTCGCAGCAGGTCCGCGAGGATCTCGGGGCGCGCGACAACGCGCGTTAGCGGCCCGGCCGGATCGCCTCAGCCCGCCTTGGTGAGCGCAAACACCGGAATCGTCGGCGCCGCGGCGCGGAACTGCTCGTCGCTGCTGTCCGGCGTCAGCCCCGCGACGTAATCCTTGACCTGCCAATACCACCGGGCCAGGTAACGCCTCAGCAGATCGGGCTTGACCGCGTCGTCGACCTCGCTGGCCCGAACGCGTTGGCGACGCCACCGTGGACCCACCTCGACGACGGCCGCAGCCCGGACGTTGCGCGCCCACTGGGTGTTGCCCCGGGGCGAGACCAGGTAGTCCACCCCGTCGACCGTCAGCAGGTTGACCACGACCGCGCGCTGCTTGCCCGACTTGCGCCCACGAACGCGCAGCGCGCGGGTGCCGGCGATGCTGATCCCCGCGTCGGCCAGCCAGCGGATCGCCAGGTTGGCCGCGCGGGCGGCCCGGTTCGGCTCCTCATAACGCGTGGACATGGTGCATCCTCTCGGCTAATCCCGTCAGAATTGTTGAGAGCGGCGCTCTCACTTCTGATGAAGCTGCCACAACGCGCTCCAGAAAGCAAGAGCAGTGTTCTCGGTTGTGTCAGACTGATCGCGTGGGCAAACGCCAGGAGTCACGGGAACAGATCGAGGCGCGAATCATCGAACTCGGTCGCCGCCAACTGGTCGAGCGCGGTGCGGCCGGATTGTCGGTGCGGGCGATAGCCCGCGACCTGGGCATGGTCTCCTCAGCGGTGTACCGCTACGTCTCCAGCCGCGACGAGCTGCTGACCTTGCTGCTGGTCGACGCCTATTCCGACCTGGCCGACACCGTGGAACGCGCCCGCGAAACCGCGGGGGAGCTGTGGAGCGACGACGTCACCGCCATCGCGCGGGCGACCCGGCGGTGGGCCGTCGCCCACCCGGCGTGCTGGGCCCTGCTGTACGGCAGTCCGGTCCCCGGCTATCACGCGCCGCCGGAGCGCACGGTCGCCGTCGGCACCCGGGTGGTCGCGGCCCTGTTCGACGCCGTCGCGTCCGGCATCGCCACCGGGGACATCCGGCTCACCAATGATCTTGCGCCGCAACCGATGTCCTCCGACTTCGAGCGGATTCGACACGAATTCGGATTCCCCGGTGACGATCAGGTGCTTGCCAAGTGCTTCTTGCTATGGGCCGGGGTGCTCGGCGCCATCAGCCTCGAGGTGTTCGGGCAATACGGCACGGACACCCTCACCGACCCGGAGGAGATCTTCGACGCCCAGCTGCGGCTGCTGGTGGATGTGCTGAGCCAACATTGATGCCCCGGGGACCGGCGAACACACGGAATTAGAACGTGTTCACCCGGGGATTTCCGGCGCGGAACGGCCCGGCATGGCAAAGTCGTTCGGCCCCTTTCTGGCGGCCCGGCGGCTGGACTATTCTGCGAGACGATGACCCTTCCCGTTGAATCGCCAACGCAGATCGCGTGGGTTACCGCCGACCTCGACGCCACAGAAACGGCGCTCACCGGCCTGTTAGGTGTCCGGAAGTGGGTGCGAATACCCGACGTGCACTTTGCTCCGGAAGCCTGCAGCTACCACGGCAAGCCCGCCGATTTCGTCGCCAGCATCTCTTTGAGCTACCTCGGCGACATGCAGTTAGAGCTGATCCAACCGGTGCGCGGCGAGAACATCTATAGTGACTTTTTGCGCGATTGCGGGCCGGGTTTGCACCACATCTGCATGGAGGCCGAAAGCCCCGAGCAATTCGAGGCGGCGTTGGTCCAGGCGGCCGAGCGAGGCGCCGCGATCGTGCAGCAAGGCGTGATGCCCGGCGGAATCCAGTTCGCCTACGTCGCGGCGCCACAGGCGGGTGTGCCGTTCGTGGAGTTCGCGTACATCGCGCCCGAAATGAGGGCGTTTTACGACTACATCAAACAGGAGCAGCGCCAATGAGCACCGAGATTCCGGCGACAGTCAGTGCCAACGACGTGACGTCGTGGTCCGACGAGGTCGACGTACTGGTGATCGGCTTCGGCATCGCCGGCGGCTGCGCCGCGGTCAGCGCGGCGGCCGAAGGGGCGCGGGTGCTGGTGCTCGAACGCGCGGCCGCGGCCGGCGGCACCACTTCGCTTGCCGGGGGCCACTTTTACCTCGGCGGCGGGACCGCGGTGCAGCAGGCGACCGGTCAGGACGACTCGGCCGAGGAGATGTACAAGTATCTCGTCGAGGTCTCGCGTGAGCCCGAACTCGACAAGATCCGCGCCTACTGCGACGGCAGCGTCGAGCATTTCAACTGGCTGGAAGACTTGGGCTTTCAGTTCGAGCGCAGTTACTACCCGGGCAAAGTCGTCGTGCCGCCGGGCACCGAGGGACTCAGCTACACGGGCAACGAAAAGGTGTGGCCCTTCTGCGAGCGGGCCAAGCCGGCGCCGCGCGGGCACTCCGTGCCGGTCCCCGGCGAGCTGGGCGGCGCGGCCATGGTCATCGACCTGTTGGTGAAGCGGGCCGACTCGCTGGGCGTGCAGACCCGCTACGAGACCGGCGCCACCAATCTCATCCTGGACGACGACGGCGCCGTGGTCGGCGTCGCCTGGAAGCACTTCACCGAAACGGGCGCCATCAAGGCCAAAGCCGTCATCATCGCGGCCGGTGGTTTCGCAATGAACCCGGAGATGGTCGCCGAGCACACTCCCGCTCTGGGCCAGCCGCGGCGCACCAAGCACCACGGCCTCGCGGCGCCCTACATCCTGGGCAACCCCAACGACGACGGGCTGTCCATCCGGATGGGGGTCTCGGCGGGTGGCGCCACCAAGCACATGGACGAGTTGTTCATCACCGCGGCCGCCTACCCGCCCGAGATCCTGCTGACCGGTGTCATCGTCAACAAGGAGGGCAAGCGCTTCGTCGCCGAGGACTCCTACCATTCGCGCACTTCGGCTTTCGTGCTCGAGCAGCCGGAGCAGACCGCATACCTCGTCGTCGACGAGGCGCACACGGAGATGCCGGCGATGCCGCTGATCCGTTTCCTCGATGGTTACGAGACGATCGCGGAAATGGAAGCCGCGCTTGGCATCCCGGCCGGCAACCTCGCGGCCACCCTGGACCGCTACAACGAGTTCGCCGCCGCCGGTGAGGATCCCGACTTCCACAAGCAGCCGGAATACCTTGCGCCGCAAGACAACGGCCCGTGGGCGGTGTTCGATCTGTCGCTCGGGCGTGCGATGTACTCGGGCTTCACGATCGGCGGCCTCGCGGTGACCGTTGACGGCGAGGTGCAGCGGGCCGACGGCACCGTGGTGCCCGGCCTGTACGCCGCGGGCGCGTGCGCGTCCAACCTCGCCCAGGACGGCAAGGGTTACGCGAGCGGGACGCAGCTGGGTGAGGGATCGTTCTTCGGGCGCCGCGCCGGAGCGCACGCGGCCCGGCGGACCGGGGCAGCGTAGGCGCGCGACGACCCAGCGCCGGAGTGTACGCGGCGCGCAGGCGTTAAGGGCCGGGGCAGCGTAGGCGCTAGACCTGCGCGGGCTCCTTTTCGACGGGCCCCAGCTGCCACGCGCCGCCGCCGAGCAGGTGGAGCTGCTGCTCGTGGTGCTGTTCGACGGCGGGCCGATGGCTCACGCTGACCATGACGCACTCCGGCAGCTCCGCCCGAACCAATTGATACAGGGCGAATTCCAGGCCGGCGTCCAGCGCGGAGGTCGCCTCGTCGAGGAAGACCGCCTTCGGCCGGGTGAGCAGGACGCGCGCGAACGCGACGCGCTGCTGCTCGCCGGGGGACAGCACCTTGGCCCAGTCCTGTTCCTCGTCCAGCCGGCTGATGAGCGGCGCCAGAACAACCTTGGTGAGCACGTCGCGCAGTTGGTCATCGGAGACGCCGTCCGGCGAATTCGGGTAACACACCACGGTGCGCAAAGTGCCGAGCGGCACATATGGCAACTGCGACAAGAACATCGTCTCGTTGTCGCCATCCGGACGGCACAGCGTTCCCGAGGCGTACGGCCACAATTCGGCCAGGCTGCGCAGCAGCGTCGTCTTGCCGGCTCCGGAGCGTCCGGTGATCACCAGGCTGTCGCCCAAATCGAGCTGGATGTCCAGCGAGTCGACCAGCTGGTCGCCCTCCGGCGTGCGCACCTCGATGCCGCGCAGTTCGACCGCGGTCTCCTCGCTGGGTTTGACGAGAATGGTGGGCAGCGCGCGGCCCTTGTCGTTCGCGTCGACGAGGCCGTGCAAACGGATGATCGCCGCCCGGAAGGCCGCGAACGCGTCATAGTTGTTGCGGAAGAACGACAGTGAGTCGTTGATGTTGCCGAAAGCCTGCGCGGTCTGGGTGACATCGCCGAAAGCGATCTCCCCGCTGAACAGGCGCGGCGCCTGAATCGCCAACGGCAGCGGAATGATGGTCTGCGTCGCCGACCAGTTCCATCCATTGAAGATGATGGTCCGGCGGACGTACCTGCGGTAGTTGTCGATGATCGGCGTGAAGCGCCGCCACAATTGGGTGCGTTCGACGCGCTCGCCACGGTAGAAGCCCACCGCCTCCGCGGCGTCGCGCAACCGCACCAGGGCGTAACGGAACGCGGCGTTGAGTTTCTCGTTGTTGAAGCTCAGCCAAATCAGCGGGCGCCCAAGCCAAATCGCGACCACCGTCACGATCAAGACATAGACCAGGACGGTCCAGAACATCGCACGCGGCACGTTCACACCGAAGAGATCGAAGTCCCCGGACAGGTTCCACAGGATCGCGGCGAACGAGATCACCGACGCCACCGCGTTGACGGCACCGAACAGCAGGGTGCTGGTCGTCCCGTTGGACGGGATGTTCGGGGTGCCACCCACCCCCGCGGTGAAGATGTCGATATCCTGTTGGATGCGCTGATCGGGGTTGTCAATCGTCTTGTCGATGAACAGATCCCGGTAATAGGCCCGGCCCGCGAGCCAGTCGTCGGTGAGATGGCCCGTCAGCCACATGCGCCAGGCGATGATGAACCGCTGCGTCAGGTAGATGTCGAGGATCACCCGGGCGATGAAGATGGCCGCCAGCAGGATGAAGATCCCGAGCGAGACCCAAAAGTTGTGGATCCCGGAATGTTTGACTTCGTCGTTACCCGTGGCGAGCCCTTTGAGTGCCACCTGCAACGCCGTGTACATGTCGTTGCTCTGATAGCTGAACAGCACGTTGAGCCGGACCGAGAACAGCACCAGCAGTAGCAGCACACCGAGCCCCAGCCACGCCCTGACGCTGGTCGGCCCGACGAAGTAGCCGCGCGTGATCCGCCAGAATTGGCGGCCCCACGGGGTCAGATACCTGGCGGCGACCAGCGCGGCCAACAGGCAGACGGCACCGATGACCCACGCGATGGCGAGCCACTGCAGGGAATCCTGAAATGCCGACGACCAATCGATGGACGGTTTGAACAGCTTCGAGTCCAATTTCGGCGTCTCCTTCTGCGGTCGGCACTTCCCCGCAAGCTACCCGAGCGGTTCTCGCTAGGCTGCGAGATGAGCGCCGATCTGTCCAGCCAGACCGTACATGCCGGCCGCCTCGTCGCGCGGCGCCTGCGGGCCAGCGGAATCGACACCGTCTTCACACTGTCCGGCGGTCACCTGTTCTCGATCTACGACGGCTGCCGCGACGAGGGTATCCGGCTGATCGACACCCGCCACGAACAGACCGCGACCTTCGCCGCCGAGGGCTGGTCGAAGGTGACCAGGAGCCCGGGCGTGGCGGCGCTGACCGCGGGGCCGGGCATCACCAACGGGATGAGCGCGATGGCGGCGGCGCAGCAGAACCAGTCGCCCCTGGTGGTGCTGGGCGGCCGCGCGCCGGCACAGCGCTGGGGGATGGGCTCGCTGCAGGAGATCGACCACGTGCCGTTCGTGGCGCCGCTGGCGCGGTTCGCCGCCACCGCGCAGTCGGCCGACGAGGCCGGGCGCCTCGTCGATGACGCGTTGCGCGCCGCGGTCGGTGCGCCGTCGGGCGTGGGTTTCGTCGACTTCCCGATGGACCACGTGTTCTCCATGTCGGACGACCCCGACGTGTTGGGGCGCCCCGGGGCCCTCGTCGACGTGCCGCCGGGGCCCGCACCGGATGACCAGGCGCTGACCCGAGCCGTCGGTCTACTGGCGGCGGCGAAGCGCCCTGTCATCATGGCCGGCACCAACGTGTGGTGGGGGCACGGCGAAGCCGCGCTGCTGCGCCTGGCCGAGGAACTCCAGATCCCCGTGTTGATGAACGGGATGGCCCGCGGCGCGGTCCCGGCCGACCATGCGTTGGCGTTTTCCCGGGCGCGCGGAAAAGCCTTGGGGGAGGCCGACGTTGCGCTGATCGTCGGCGTGCCGATGGATTTCCGGCTCGGCTTCGGCGCGGTGTTCGGGCAACAGACCCAGCTCGTCGTGGTCGACCGTGTCCAACCCGAGCGACGCCATCCGCGGCCGGTGCAGGCCGAGCTCTACGGCGACCTGCTGACGATCCTGGCGGCGCTGGCCACCGCCGGCGGCGCCGGGCACCGAGAGTGGATCGAGGAACTGCGAGCGGCCGAGACCGCGGCGCGCGCCAAGGAGACTGCCGAGCTCGCCGACGACCGCGTCCCCCTGCACCCCATGCGGGTGTACGCGGAGTTGGCGCCCATGCTGGACCGCGACGCCATCGTCGTGATCGACGCCGGCGATTTCGGGTCCTACGCCGGCCGGGTGATCGACAGCTATCTGCCGGGGTGCTGGCTGGACAGCGGGCCGTTCGGCTGCCTGGGTTCGGGCCCGGGCTATGCCCTGGCCGCCAAGCTGGCCCGGCCGGAGCGCCAGGTGGTCCTGTTGCAGGGCGACGGCGCGTTCGGCTTCAGCGGGATGGAATGGGACACCCTGGTCCGGCACAACGTGCCCGTCGTGTCGGTGATCGGCAACAACGGAATCTGGGGTTTGGAAAAGCACCCCATGGAGGCGTTGTACGGCTATTCGGTGGTGGCCGAGTTGCGCCCGGGGACCCGCTACGACGAGGTGGCGCGCGCCCTGGGCGCCCACGGCGAGCTGGTCGCCGCGCCCGGCGAGCTGCGGCCCGCCCTGGAACGGGCCTTCGCCAGCGGCCTGCCCGCCGTCGTCAATGTGCTCACCGACCCGAACGTCGCCTATCCACGCCGATCCAACCTCGCGTGATGGAAGTGCGCGGCGGCCCACCGCGTACCGTTGACCTGTGCCTAAGACGACCCGCGCTCAACCCGGCCGGCTGAGCAGCCGCTTCTGGAAGCTGCTCGGCGCCAGCACTGAAAAGGACCGCAGCCGCTCTCTCACCCAGGTCACCGACTCGTCGGAATACGACGACGAGGCGGCCGGTCTGACCGACGAGCAGCTCCGCAAGGCGGCCGGGCTGCTCAACCTCGAGGACCTCGCTGACTCCGAGGACATCCCGCAGTTCCTCGCGATCGCCCGGGAGGCGGGCGAGCGGGCCAGCGGGTTGCGTCCATTCGATGTGCAGCTGCTCGGGGCGCTGCGGATGCTGGCCGGCGACGTGATCGAGATGGCCACCGGTGAGGGCAAAACCCTGGCCGGCGCGATCGCCGCGGCCGGGTACGCGCTCGCCGGGCGGCACGTGCACGTGGTGACGATCAACGACTACCTGGCGCGTCGTGACGCGGAATGGATGGGCCCGCTGATCGAGGCCATGGGGCTGACGGTCGGCTGGATCACCGCCGAGTCGTCCAGCGAAGAGCGCAAGGCGGCCTACGGCTGCGACGTCACCTACGCCTCGGTCAACGAGATCGGCTTCGACGTGCTGCGCGACCAGCTGGTGACCGACGTCGACGACCTGGTGTCGCCCAACCCCGACGTGGCCCTCATCGACGAGGCCGACTCGGTGCTGGTCGACGAGGCGCTGGTGCCGCTGGTGCTGGCGGGGACCACCCATCGGGAGACGCCGCGACTCGAAATCATCAGGCTGGTCGGCGAACTGAGCGCCGATACCGACTTCGACACGGACTCCGACAGCCGCAACGTCCACCTGACCGAGGCCGGCGCGCGCAAGGTCGAAAAGGCGCTCGGCGGCATCGATCTGTACTCCGAGGAGCACGTCGGCACCACGCTGACCGAGGTCAACGTCGCGCTGCACGCGCACGTGCTGCTGCAACGCGACGTGCACTACATCGTCCGCGACGACGCGGTGCATCTGATCAATTCCTCGCGCGGCCGCATCGCGCAACTGCAGCGCTGGCCCGACGGGCTGCAGGCCGCCGTCGAGGCCAAGGAGGGCATCGAGACCACCGAGACCGGCGAGGTGCTCGACACGATCACCGTGCAGGCGCTGATCAACCGCTACGCCACCGTGTGCGGCATGACCGGCACCGCGCTGGCCGCCGGCGAGCAGCTGCGCCAGTTCTACAAGCTCGGTGTGTCGCCAATTCCGCCGAACAAGCCCAACATTCGCGAAGACGAGTCCGACCGGGTCTACATCACGGGCGCGGCCAAGAACGACGCGATCGTCGCGCACATCGCCGACGTCCACGAGACCGGGCAGCCGGTGCTGGTCGGCACCCGCGACGTCGCCGAGTCCGAGGACCTGCACGAACGGCTGTTGCGCCGCGGCGTGCCCGCGGTGGTGCTCAACGCGAAGAACGACGCCGAGGAAGCCCAGGTGATCGCCGAGGCCGGTAAGTTCGGCGTGGTCACCGTGTCGACACAGATGGCCGGGCGCGGCACCGACATCCGGCTCGGGGGATCCGACGAAGCCGACCACGACCGCGTCGCCGAGCTGGGCGGGCTGCACGTCGTGGGCACCGGCCGGCACCACACCGAGCGGCTGGACAACCAGCTGCGGGGCCGCGCCGGGCGCCAGGGCGACCCGGGGTCGTCGGTGTTCTTCTCCAGCTGGGAAGACGACGTCGTGGCGGCCAACCTCGACCACAACAAGCTGCCGATGGAGACCGACGAGGACGGCCGGATCGTCAGCCCCAAGGCGGCCGGGCTGCTCGACCATGCCCAGCGGGTCGCCGAGGGCCGCATGCTCGACGTGCACGCGAACACCTGGCGCTACAACCAGTTGATCGCCCAGCAGCGCGCCATCATCGTCGATCGACGAAATACGTTGCTGCGCACCGCGACCGCGCGTGAGGAACTCGCCGAGCTGGCGCCGAAGCGCTACGAGGAACTGGCCGAGGAAATCTCCGAAGAACGCCTCGAGACGATCTGCCGGCAGATCATGCTCTATCACCTGGACCGCGGCTGGGCCGACCATCTGGCGTACCTGGCCGACATCCGCGAGAGCATCCACTTGCGGGCGCTGGGCCGGCAGAATCCGCTGGACGAGTTTCACCGGTTGGCGGTCGACGCGTTCGCGTCGCTGGCCGCGGACGCGGTCGAGGCGGCCCAACAGACCTTCGAAACCGCGAACGTCCTCGAAGAGGAGCAGGGACTGGACCTGTCCAAGCTGGCGCGGCCGACGTCGACGTGGACATACATGGTCAACGACAACCCGCTGTCGGATGACACGCTGTCCACCCTCAGCCTGCCCGGCGTGTTCCGCTAGACCCACTCGCCGAGCGTGCGGCCAGCCGGGCGTTCGCGCCCGAGTGTGCGCCCAGCCGGGCGTTCGGCGTGGAGTCGCGTTAAGGTCACGGCTCATGGAGCCGGTGCTTCCGCCCAACCGGGTGCTGACGGTCCCCAACGCGCTCAGCGTCATCCGCCTGGCGCTCATTCCGGTGTTCATCTACGCCTTGCTGGTGACGCACGCCCACGGATGGGCCGTCGCGATCTTGATGTTCAGCGGCGCCTCGGACTGGGCCGACGGCAAGATCGCGCGGCTGCTCAATCAGTCCTCGCGCCTGGGTGTGCTGCTCGACCCCGCCGTCGACCGCCTCTACATGGTCGCCGTCCCCGTGGTGATGGCGTTCAGCGGGATCGTGCCGTGGTGGTTCGTCGTCATCCTGCTCGCCCGCGATAGCCTGCTGGCCGCGACGC
Organism: Mycobacterium sp. NTMscope_MAC_12; assembly: GCF_976985675.1. NCBI lineage: Bacteria > Bacillati > Actinomycetota > Actinomycetes > Mycobacteriales > Mycobacteriaceae > Mycobacterium > Mycobacterium sp. NTMscope_MAC_12. Next base: position 2,448,647 of record NZ_CDRJYY010000001.1, on the reverse strand, counting down.
TGCCCCTGCTGTGGAGCCGCGGACTCACGGCGCTGCCGGTGACCTACATCGGCAAGGCCGCGACGTTCGCGCTGATGTCGGGCTTCCCGCTGGTGCTGCTGGGCACGTGGGACGCGCTGTGGAGCCGCGTGGTGGGCGCCTGCGGGTGGGCCTTCCTGATCTGGGGCTTGTATGGCTACCTGTGGGCGTTCGTGCAGTATGCGGTCCAGATGACGCTGGTGCTGCGCCGCATGCCCAAGGTCGATCGCGGGTCGCGCCCGTCGGCCGTGGCGAAAGCGACCGACCATGGCTGACGTGGACCGCAGGCTCGGCGGCTACGACCCCAACGCCGGTCACAGCGCGCACGTGGCGGCGCGGCCACAACACATTCCGGTGCCCTCCCTGCTGCGCGCGCTGCTGTCCGAGCACCTGGATCCCGGCTACGCCGCGGCGGCGGCCAGGCGAGCGACCACCGAAGGACGCCAACGTGCCTTCGGCTGGCTCTGGCAGGCGTTGGCGGCGCTGCTCATCGCGACGGTCTTCGCCGCCGCGGTCGCGCAGGCCCGTTCGGTCGCGCCCGGGGTGCGCGACGCCCAGCAACTGCTGTTGGGCAACGTGCGGTCGGCGGAGGGCTCCGCGACCAAGCTGGCCCAGCGCCGCAACCAGCTCTCCACGCGACTCGACGACGTGCAGCGCCACGCGCTGGCCGACGACGCCGAGGGGCAGCGGCTGCTGAAACGCCTCGACGCGCTCAGCCTCGCGGCCGGCAGCACGGCGATCATCGGTCCCGGCCTGAAGCTGACCGTGACCGATCCGGGCGCCAGCCCGAACCTTTCCGACGTGTCCAAGCAGCGGGTCAGCGGCAGCAGGCAGATCATCCTCGACCGCGACCTGCAGCTGGTGGTCAACTCGTTGTGGGCCAGCGGCGCCGAGGCGATCTCGGTCGGCGGCGTGCGGATCGGGCCCAACGTGACCATCCGGCAAGCCGGCGGCGCGATCCTCGTCGACAACAACCCGACCAGCAGTCCGTACACGATCCTGGCCATCGGGGCGCCGCGGTCGATGCGCGATGTCTTCGACAACAGCCCGGGGCTGCAGCGCCTGAGGCTGCTGGAGATTTCCTACGGCGTGGTGGTTACGGTGGATGTCGCCGACGGTCTTTCGCTGCCTGCCGGATCCGTCCGGGATGTCAAGTTCGCCAAGCAGATTGGGCCACAGTGAGAAAAGTCCCGACCAGACAGCTTCGCCTGTGCGAGACGGGAAACCCCGCATGATCGGTCTCGCGGCGCTGGCGATCGGCATCGTGCTCGGCCTGGTGTTTCACCCCGCGGTGCCCGAAGTCGTCCAGCCCTATCTGCCGATCGCGGTGGTCGCGGCCCTCGATGCCGTGTTCGGTGGGTTGCGTGCCTATCTGGAACGGATCTTCGACCCCAAGGTCTTCGTGATTTCGTTCGTGTTCAACGTCTTCGTGGCCGCGCTCATCGTCTACGTCGGCGACCAACTGGGTGTGGGCACCCAGTTGTCCACGGCCATCATCGTCGTGCTGGGCATTCGCATCTTCGGCAACGCCGCGGCCCTGCGCCGCCGGCTGTTCGGGGCGTGACGCCATGACCCGATCGAGCCCGGCGTGAGCCAGGATCCGGGAGATCGCGGCGCCGACGCGGCGCCGGATCCGGGCGCGCCGCGCGGACGTCACGAACTGCCCGGGAAACACCCCCGTCCCGAGATCGGGCCGCTGCGCCGGCGCGGATTGTCCGGCATGCTGCGCGGCGGCCGCTCCCGACTGGGTTTCGCGACGCTGGCCGTGCTGCTGTGTCTGCTTCTCGGCATCGCCATCGTCACCCAGGTCCGCCAGACCGAATCGGGCGATTCGCTGGACACGGCCCGGCCCGCGGACCTGTTGGTGCTGCTGGATTCGTTGCGGCAGCGCGAGGGCACCCTCCGCGGCGAGGTGAACGAGCTGGAGAACACGCTGAATTCACTGCAGGCGTCCGGCAACAACGACCAGGCCGCCATCCAGTCCGCCCAATCCAGGCTCGCGGCGCTGTCCATCCTGGTCGGCGCCGTGGGCGCCACCGGGCCCGGCGTCACCGTCACGATCGAGGACCCCGGGCCGGGGGTTTCCCCCGAGGCGATGCTCGACGTGATCAACGAGTTGCGTGCCGCCGGGGCCGAGGCGATCGAAATCAACGATGCGCACCAGTCCGTGCGGGTGGGCGTCGACACCTGGGTCGCCGGTGTGCCCGGGTCGCTGACCGTCGACTCCAAGACGCTGTCGCCCGCGTATTCGATTCTGGCGATTGGTGATCCGCCCACCCTGGCCGCGGCGATGAACATCCCCGGCGGCGCGCAGGACACGGTCAAACGCGTCGGTGCGCGGATGTCCGTCCAGCAGTCCGACCGGGTGGACGTGACCACCTTGCGGCAACCAAAACCGCACCAATACGCTCAGCCCGTCAAGTGAGCATTTTTCCGAACAGACAGGATCACTCGTGAGCGATATCCCGCCCGATCTGCACTACACCGCCGAACACGAGTGGGTTCGTCGAAGTGGTGATGACACCGTGCGGGTGGGCATCACCGACTTCGCGCAGTCGGCGTTGGGCGATGTCGTTTTCGTACAGCTGCCCGACGTGGGCGCCGAGCTGACCGCCGGTGAATCCTTCGGCGAGGTCGAATCCACGAAATCGGTGTCGGACTTGTACGCCCCGGTGTCGGGCAAAGTGTCGGCCGTCAACACCGACCTGGAAGGCAGCCCGCAACTGGTCAACTCCGATCCGTACGGGGCGGGCTGGTTGCTGGATGTGCAGGTATCCGACGTCGCCGCAGCGGAGTCCGCCATTTCTTCGTTGCTCGACGCGGAGGCCTACCGCGGAACGCTGACCGAATGACGGTTGCTAATGTCCCTGCAGCCCCGCACGGCCAGGCGAGCGGTGCAGCCGGCACACGGGGGGATCGCAGTTTCGGATCGTCAGGCGGTGGGCGCATTGCAGGCAGGTGCGCGGTACCGTCGACACATCTACCTTTTGAAGACCGGCAAACCGGGCAACACGACCTGGTGCGGAAGCCGGCCGAGCGGCCCGGACAGACAACGCCACAGCGGCCAGTGAGGAGCAGCGCGTGACGGACATGGACTCAGGAAGTCAGCAAGACCAGAATTCGGACGAAGTCACGGTAGAGACGACCTCGGTCTTTCGTGCCGACTTCCTCAACGAGCTCGACGCGCCCGCGCAAGCGGGCACGGAAAGCGCGGTATCCGGAGTCGAGGGACTCCCGGCGGGTTCGGCGCTGCTGGTCGTCAAACGGGGCCCCAATGCGGGATCGCGATTCCTGCTCGACCAGCCCACCACGTCGGCCGGCCGGCACCCCGACAGCGACATCTTCCTCGACGACGTGACCGTCAGCCGCCGGCACGCCGAATTCAGGTTGGAAAACAACGAATTCAGCGTGGTCGACGTTGGTAGTCTCAACGGCACTTACGTCAACCGTGAGCCCGTGGATTCCGCGGTGCTTGCCAACGGTGACGAAGTGCAGATCGGCAAGTTCCGCTTGGTGTTTCTGACCGGACCCAAGCAGGGTGAGGATGGAGGATCTTCAGGCTAGTGAGCGCACCCGATAGCTCGGCACTGGCCGGGATGTCGATCGGGGCGGTCCTGGAATTGTTGAGGCCGGACTTCCCCGATGTCACCATCTCCAAAATTCGCTTCTTGGAGGCCGAGGGGCTGGTGACGCCGCAACGGGCTGCGTCGGGGTATCGAAGGTTCACCGCGTACGACTGCGCGCGGTTGCGATTCATCCTTACCGCGCAGCGCGATCACTATTTGCCGCTGAAGGTCATCCGGGCGCAACTGGACGCCCAGCCCGACGGCGAGCTACCGCCTTTCAAAACCTCCTATGCCGTCCCGCGCCTGGTGTCGGTCACGGGAATCGGTGACACCGGGGACGGGGCGGACGGCAGCGTCGGACCCGGCTCCGACGCGTCGGCGGTGGCGCCCACGCACGTCCGGCTGAGCCGCGAAGAGCTGCTGGCGCGTGCGGGCGTGGATGACGACTTGCTGACCGCGTTACTCAAAGCCGGCGTCATCACCACCGGCCCCGCCGGTTTCTTCGACGAGCACGCCGTCGTCATCCTGCAGTGCGCGCGGGCGCTGTCGGATTACGGCGTCGAGCCGCGGCATCTGCGCGCATTCCGCTCGGCGGCCGACCGGCAGTCGGACCTGATCGCCCAAATCGCCGGTCCGGTAGTCAAAGCCGGCAAGGCCGGTGCCCGCGATCGCGCCGACGATTTGGCGCGTGAAGTTGCGGCGCTGGCTATCACGTTGCACACGTCGTTGATCAAATCCGCCGTTCGCGACGTTCTGGATCGCTGAGGACTAGACTTCGGTCGACAGCTTGGTTTCGGCGGTAGGGCGGATTTTTGGCCTCGCCGTCGCTGGAAGTACCAATCCAACCGGCGCCACGAATGCGGAGGACAGACACAAATGGGTGAGGTTCGTGTTGTCGGCATTCGCGTAGAGCAGCCGCAAAACCAGCCGGTGTTGTTGCTGCGCGAAACCGACGGTGACCGTTACCTGCCAATCTGGATCGGCCAGTCGGAGGCCGCCGCGATCGCCCTCGAGCAGCAGGGCGTCGAGCCGCCTCGTCCGTTGACGCACGATTTGATCAGGGATGTCATTGCCGCGCTTGGGCATTCGCTGAAAGAGGTGCGGATCGTCGATCTGCAGGAAGGCACTTTCTACGCCGACCTGGTGTTCGACCGCAACATCACCGTGTCGGCGCGCCCATCGGATTCGGTGGCGATAGCGCTGCGCGTCGGCGTCCCCATCTACGTCGAGGAGCCCGTGCTTGCCCAGGCCGGGCTGCTGATCCCCGACGAGACCGACGAAGAGGGCGGCACCGCCGTCCGCGAGGACGAGGTGGAGAAGTTCAAAGAATTTCTCGACAGCGTGTCTCCCGACGATTTCAAAGCCACCTAGCTCCTGCCCGGCCTTGCCACCAGCGTTTGCCACCAGCGTTTAGGAGAGGCGGGTGTCGCTGGACTAGCCTGGTGGGGACATCACGGATGCGTCTCAACTGGCAACGTGATGTCGACACGCTGGCGGATAGCCCGCCCAGTTGGCCCCGAGGCGGCCATACTTTGATCACGACTTCAGGCGCGGCGGCTCTAGGAAAGCGTAAGCTCACTAGCACTCGGGCCTGAGCAGACGTGGCTGCGGTGCAGCCAGAGACGCAGCTAACGACGAGAGCGCGATCGCGGAGAGGAACCACCGTGAGCGAGCAGCCACGCCAAGAGCAGCTCAACCTAGCTGAGCAGGAAAACGGCGCGAGTAACGACCGCAGCGTCACCGCGGCCAGCGCCCCCGTGCAGCCCGGACTTTTCCCGGACGACTCCGTGCCCGACGAACTGGTCGGCTACCGCGGTCCCAGCGCGTGCCAGATCGCCGGCATCACCTACCGGCAGCTGGACTACTGGGCGCGCACCTCGCTGGTCGTCCCGTCGATCCGCAGCGCGGCGGGCTCCGGAAGCCAGCGCCTCTACTCGTTCAAAGACATCCTGGTTCTCAAGATCGTCAAGCGGTTGCTCGACACCGGCATCTCGTTGCACAACATCCGCGTCGCGGTCGACCACCTGCGCCAGCGCGGGGTTCAGGACCTGGCCAACATCACCCTGTTCTCCGACGGCACCACCGTCTACGAGTGCACATCGGCCGAAGAGGTCGTCGACCTGCTCCAGGGCGGGCAGGGCGTGTTCGGCATCGCCGTGTCCGGCGCCATGCGGGAGCTGACCGGCGTCATCGCGGACTTCCCGGGCGAGCGGGCCGACGGCGGCGAGTCGATCGCCGAGCCGGAGGACGAGCTGGCGTCCCGGCGCAAGCACCGCGACCGCAAGATCGGCTGACGGCGCGCCCCGAGAGCGCGCAACTTCGCGCCCACGCGGCCGAGTAAACTGGGCCGCGCATCGTATTCGAGCGGGAGAGTTCCGTGACTGCCAGTCACGGGCGCCGAAGGAGCAACACCTCTCCGTCAACCTCTCAGGCACCCGGACCGCGCGAAACAATGATGCCTCTGGAAAGCGGTGAAGACCTGCGGGTCGACACCCGCCGATGGGGAAAGGCGCGCAGGACAAGCATCCGGCGCCGAATCTCTCAGGCGCCCGGCGAAGGGTGAAGACAGAGGGAGAGGACCGTTCGTCCTCTGCCTTGATCTGTCGTTGTCCGCCTACTCAGGAGTTTCCAGTGTCCGATCAATCCCCGTTCGCAGCTCGGCACATCGGCCCGGACAGCCAGGCCGTCGCGGCCATGCTCGCCGTCATCGGTGTCGACTCCCTCGACGAGCTGGCGTCCAAAGCCGTCCCGTCGGGCATCCTGGACAAACTCACCGACAACGGCGCGGCGCCCGGCCTCGACCGGCTGCCGGCACCCGCCACTGAAACCGAGGCGCTGGCCGAGCTGCGGGCCTTGGCCGACGCCAACACCGTGGCCGTGTCCATGATCGGTCAGGGCTACTACGACACGCTCACGCCCCCGGTGTTGCTGCGCAACATCTTGGAGAACCCGGCCTGGTACACGGCGTACACGCCGTATCAGCCGGAGATCAGCCAGGGCCGGCTCGAGGCGCTGCTGAATTTCCAGACGATGGTGGCCGACCTGACCGGCCTGGAGGTCGCCAATGCCTCCATGCTCGACGAGGGCACCGCCGCCGCCGAGGCCATGACGCTGATGCACCGCGCGGCCCGCGGCAAAACCAACCGGCTTGCCGTCGACGCCGACGTCTTCGCCCAGACCGCCGCCATCCTGGCCACCCGCGCCGCGCCTCTGGGCATCGAGATCGTCACCGCCGACCTGCGCGACGGACTGCCCGACGGCGACTTCTTCGGCGTCATCGCCCAGCTGCCCGGCGCGAGCGGCCGGGTCACCGACTGGGCGCCGCTGGTCGGGCAGGCGCACGACCGCGGCGCGCTGATCGCGATCGGCGCCGACCTGCTCGCGTGCACGCTGATCACGCCGCCCGGTGAGATCGGCGCCGACGTCGCGTTCGGCACCACCCAAAGATTCGGTGTGCCAATGGGATTCGGCGGACCGCACGCCGGCTACCTGGCGGTGCACGCCAACCACGCGCGCCAACTGCCGGGCCGGCTGGTGGGTGTGTCGCTGGACGCCGACGGTTCACCCGCCTACCGGCTGGCGCTGCAGACCCGCGAGCAGCACATCCGCCGCGACAAGGCGACCAGCAACATCTGCACCGCGCAGGTGCTGCTGGCGGTGATGGCCGCGATGTACGCCAGCTACCACGGCGCCGAGGGGCTGACCGCCATCGCGCGCCGCGTCCACGGTCACGCCGAGGCGATCGCCGCGGGCATCGGCGATGCGCTGGTGCACGACAAGTACTTCGACACCGTGCTGGCCCGTGTGCCGGGCCGCGCCGACGAGGTGATCGCCGCGGCGAAAGCCCACGGCATCAACCTGTGGCGCGTCGACGGCGACCACGTGTCGGTGGCCTGCGACGAGGCCACCACCGACGAGCACGTCGCCGCGGTGTTGGAGGCGTTCGGCGTGCCGGCCGCCCAGCCGGTGTGCGCGGGCATCATCACCCGCACATCAGAGTTCCTGACCCATTCCGCCTTCACCCAGTACCGCACCGAGACGGCGATGATGCGCTACCTGCGCACCCTGGCCGACAAAGATATCGCCTTGGACCGCAGCATGATTCCGCTCGGCTCGTGCACCATGAAGCTCAACGCCGCCGCCGAGATGGAGCCGATCACCTGGCCGGAATTCGCCCGCCAGCATCCGTTCGCACCGGCATCCGACACCCCGGGCCTGCGGCGGCTCATCGCCGACCTGGAGGCCTGGTTGGTGCACATCACCGGCTACGACGCCGTCTCGCTGCAACCCAACGCCGGATCGCAGGGCGAGTACGCCGGCCTGCTGGCCATCCACGACTACCACGCCAGCCGCGGCGAACCGCACCGCGACATCTGCCTCATCCCGTCGAGCGCGCACGGCACCAACGCGGCGTCGGCGGCCCTGGCCGGGATGCGGGTCGTCGTGGTGGCCTGCCACTCCAACGGCGACGTGGACCTCGACGACCTGCGCGCCAAGGTCGCCGAGCACGGGGAGCGGCTGTCGACGCTGATGATCACCTACCCGTCCACCCACGGCGTCTACGAGCACGACATCGCCGAGATCTGCGCGGCCACCCACGACGCGGGGGGCCAGGTTTATGTGGACGGCGCCAACCTCAACGCGCTGGTCGGCCTGGCGCGGCCGGGGAAGTTCGGCGGTGACGTCAGCCACCTGAACCTGCACAAGACGTTCTGCATCCCGCACGGGGGCGGGGGCCCGGGGGTCGGGCCGGTGGCGGTGCGCTCGCACCTGGCGCCGTTCCTGCCGGGTCACCCGCACGCGCCCGAACTGCCCGAGGGGCATCCGGTGTCGTCGGCGCCCTACGGGTCCGCCTCGATCCTGCCGATCAGCTGGGCCTACATCCGGATGATGGGCGCCGAGGGCCTGCGCGCGGCGTCGCTGACCGCGATCACCTCGGCCAACTACATCGCCCGTCGCCTCGACGAGTACTTCCCGGTGCTCTACACGGGCGAGAACGGCATGGTGGCCCACGAATGCATCCTGGATCTGCGGGGCATCACCAAGGCCACCGGCGTGACCGTGGACGACGTCGCAAAACGCTTGGCGGACTACGGCTTTCACGCGCCCACGATGAGCTTCCCGGTGGCGGGCACGCTGATGGTGGAACCCACCGAGAGCGAGACCCTGACCGAAGTCGACGCCTTCTGCGAGGCCATGATCGCGATTCGCGGCGAGATCGACCGGGTGGGTGCGGGGGAGTGGTCCGTCGACGACAACCCGCTGCGGGGCGCCCCGCACACGGCCGAATGCCTGGTGATCGGCGAGTGGGACCATCCGTACACCCGGGAAGAGGCCGCCTACCCGCTGGGCAAGGACTTCCGGCCCAAGGTGTGGCCGCCGGTGCGCCGCATCGACGGCGCCTACGGCGACCGCAATCTGGTCTGCTCGTGCCCGCCCGTGGAGGCGTTCGCCTGACGATCGGGTCGGGGCGGGCTCACCCCGGCGTTCGCGCCGGGGCCTGTAACGCCAGCGGCACCAGGTACCGGCGGGCGAAATCGCGGGCCTCGTTGAGGTTGTAGACCGGGATGACGGACTTCGGCGTCTTGATCAGCGAAATGATCAGCCGTCCGATCATCTCCCCGACGACCTCGGTGTCCAGGTCGGCGGCCAGTTCGCCACGCTCCTGCCAGCGGCGCAGCCACGTCGCGATGTAGCCGCGAGTCATGGCGATCAGGTTCTCGTCGGTCAGGTAGGCGGTCAACTCCCCGGCGGCGGGCGATTCGCGGATGCTTCGCGTCAGCAGCTTGGGGGCGGAGGCCTCGTGAACGAACGCGGCGAAGACTTCGGCGATCCCTTCTTCCGGTGAACCCGCGCGACCCGCGACCTCGGAAACCAGCGTGCTCAGCCGCAGCGATTCGTCCATGATGGTCAGCCGCACCAGGTTTCGCTTGTGCCGGAACCGGCGGTAGACGGTGGCGACGCCGACACCGGCGGTGTCGGCGATGTCTTGCATGGTGGTGTTGGAGAATCCGCGCTCGGTGAAGCAGGTGCGCGCGGCGGTGACGATCGAGCGGGCGGTCGGATCGAGGGCGGCCAGGCCGTCGGGCAGCGCGCCGAGCAGCATCGCGGGGTCTACCATCTGCCCTCCAGCCGATTGGGGTATCGCGGCAATTCTGCGCTCCCTCAGCCTATTCATCCGCATTCGCGCCGTTGCGGTGCGCTGCCATCGCTTCAGCGATCGCGCCGGATCAATTCCGGTCGGGCGCCGCGAAGGAGTCCAACAGCACGGAACGGTAGCGGTCCCGGAGCCGCTCGTATCGGTAACGGTTGTAGGCCAACGGTTCCAGCGTGAGCCGGCGCGGCAGCCATCGCCAGCCCATCTGCAACGCCGCGACGTAGACGACGAACTCGGCCTGCTCGCGGGCGCCCCACCGCACCCCGAGCAGCCGGCGCATCGTGGGATGGGCCACGGCGGCCGAACATACGACCACCGGACGCGATGCGAGCGTGGTCAGCACCGGCCAGACCAATTGCAGCACGGGCCGAATCTGCCGGGAAACCAACAACTTCGGGATCGGTGGGGCGACGAAGCTGCGATTGGCGAATTGCAGAAACTCGTTGTCGGCCAAGTCTTTTGCCGCGACTGCATCGTAATGCTCGAGCATGTCGTGCAAGGTCGCCGGCAGCTTCCCCTGCTTGCTGGGCAGCTCCAGGAACTGCAGTTCCGAGCGCAGCGTCTGATACACGACTTCCTTTTCGGCCAGGGTGAGGCGACGCCCGCACACTCGCAGATAACCCTGATACAAAAGGTTGAGACCACTCACGGCCACCCAGGTCCACACCTCGGGATTGAGCGCGCTGTAGCGGGTGTCGCTGAACGAGTCCTTCCCCGTCCCGCGCACGTCGCGGTGCAACCGTTTGAGATCGGCCCGCGACGCCGGCACGTCCGAGCTGTCACCGAAGGCGGCGAGGGCGGTGAACGCGGCGCTGCGGATCCCACGGTCGGTGAAGTTGTCGGCAAAGCGTCCGCTGCGGTCCACTGCGGCCGCGATTTCGCGATGCGCCACCTGGTCGAGGGCCAGGCGGCCGAACGCCGCCGCCAACGGCGACCCCGCGAACCACCTGACATCGTCGGCCAACGCGCGATGCGCGGAATTCCATTCCGCTTCGGGGGGTACGAACGTCGCAGCGGAAGCGTTGCCGCGTCGCTCGATTCGGCTTGTCGTCGTCATACCGTTCCTCCTTGTGCGCGTCGGTCTGTCGTCACACGACGGTTGCCCCGATCCGGTGCCGCAGACGCATGTCCCACACCACCGCGTGCACGCCGAGGCGCGTCAAGAACCGCGGCGTGAACAGGTCCAGCACCCCGAAGACGCGTTGCCAGCGGTCGAATCGGCGTTGTTGCGCGTCCGACCAACCGAACCCGAGCTTTTCGCGCAGCTGCGGCGGCAGGTATCCCAGCGTCATGAAGAGATTCCATCCGCCGAACAGCGCCGGAATCGGGGCGGGCAGGAAATCCAGGCGCGCGATGCCGATCAGGTAGCTACGCATGCGATCGTCGAAGTCGAGCCGATCGAGTTGCTCCTGCCAGTACCGGTCGGCGGCCTGCCGGTCGGCAGGCCACATTTCAGGCGGCACCTGCAAGGTGGTGGCGAACACCGACGCCGCCTCGTGCACGGTTTCGGGGTCGCGCCGGGAACGGCCGCCCCGCAGCCTACGGGTGTCCTCGAAGACCGCGGCCATGCAGGAGGCAACCCAGAGCTGTAACTCCGGATCGAAGGCGTTGTAGCGCACCGGGCTTTGCGGGCCGGAGCGCACCTCGACGTGTGCGGCGTTGACGGCCTCCCGGTACACCCGACGATCCTGCGCGTTGCCGGCGATGGCCACGGCGATGTAGGTGAAGGTGGTGCGGGCCCGTTTGAACGGATGCTTGTACAGGTTGCCGCTGTCGACCTTGCTCTCCATCACGCCATAGGCCACACCGGAATTCGCCAGCTGCATCACCACATTCGCCGCGCCGTAGGCGGGGGACAGCCACGGCGACATCTCCTCGGCGAGAAACGACGTGTCGGCCGAATCCGTGTCCGCCCGCCGGGCGCGCCGCTCGATCCGGGCCTGCGGGTCCTCCGGATCGGTGGGCAGGGGGTGGGCCATGGTGCGCCTTCCTGGGTTGGCCAACAGCTCAACGAGATTCGGCGGTCTTTGCGGTGCGTCTTCCTAGATCAACGTTGATAGAAAGAACGGTTCGTTCTATCACGAGTGTGGCACAACCGGCCGCGATCGGATAGGTGGCGGCGGGAATTTCCGGGTTTTCCGCCGACGATGCCGTCGGGCTCGGGGGATCACGCCGGCGTATCCATCGCCGGCCGGCTGCGGCGCGCGATGGCGCCGGCCGCCCGCGTCGTCAGCTCAAGAAGGCGTTGATCGCCGTCGCGAGCTCGGGGGACGCCGATGTCGCGATGTTCTGATAGCTGCCGCCGCTGAGCTGGGCGACCGCTTCCCAGGTGGATCGGTCCGGATCGGCACCGAAGTTGATGACGTTCACCGCGATCGGCTTGGCCGGATCGGCGCTCTTGCGGATGAAATCCTGTAGCCCCGGGCCGTCCAGGGATTGGTCGGTGTGCGGCCCGGCGGTGATCACGAGAAGCGAATTGGCTTGGCCCGCACGGTAATTGGCCTGCATGTCTTGGTAGATCATGCGCAGCGTGGTGAATGACACCGCACCGCCACCCGACGAGTACTGCTTGTCCAGCGCGGCCGACAGAGCCGCCGAGCGCGGCTGCCCGTTAACGGTATCGGCCAGCGGCCCACTCGCCACCTCGGAGCGGCCCTCGTGACCGTCGAAAGTCCACAGGCCGACGACGGCGGTGGGGGGCAGGGCCTTGATCCTGTCCTGCAGCGCCGCGATGACGTTTGCCAGCCGGGACTTTGCGCCTTCCTGGCCGGGCATCGACTGGTCAAGCATGATGGTCGTGGCCTGTCCGGCCGACGGGGCGGCCATGGCCTCGGCAAGCGTGGCGCGCATCGGGTCATCGCCGATCGACAGCGTGGACGGCAGCGCCGGGAAGGCGGTCACCGGGCTGCTCGGGGTTTTGACCCCGTTGACCCGGAAGCCCGCCTTCGCCAGCTTCGCCAGCTGATCGGGCTTGTGCATGAAGCGGGAGAATTCGCTGGCCGCCGTGGCCTGTTCGCGGGTAAGCCACGAACCGCTGAGCAGCACGGTGGGGTAGTCGGCCACCGGCGCGGGCCCCGGCGGAAGCCAGGACGCCAGGGCGCTCTTGGCGTCCTGCAGCGATTGGCCGCGCTGGAACAGCTGCTGTTCGGTGGTGATCACCGCGTGCACCGGCGCGGTCGCCGCGTCGCCGGGCTTCAGCAGCGTGTTCATCGCCTCGGTCAGCGAGCTGTCGGCGAGTTTGGGTTGTGCGCTCAACAGGGTGCGCACCGCGCCGGTGCCCTGCGTCACCGGGGCGCCGGGCGGCACCGACGCGGCCGCCACCGCCTCACCGGCGAGAAACGATGCGTCCCCGTTGCCGCCCGTCGGCAGCGCCAGTCGCAGCGATCCCCAGGCGGGTAAGTTCAACGCGGCCAACGCATTCGGGTTGGTTTGCAGCCCGGGCAGTGCCGCCCAGTTCTGCTTGGCGAGGGCCGGTGCCAGTTCGGGGCGCACGGCAAGCACCACCGGGGAGCTGACCAGTGAATGGCTCTCGCTGATCGTCTTCTGAGCCGTGGCTCCCGCGAGCCGTGCGGCGGAGATCGAGCTGCCGGGGATCCACAGCGCCGGCTGGCCGCCCAGTTCGGCGGGCCACTTGCCGATGAAGCCGTTGAGCACGGCGTCGGAGTCGGCGGGTTTGACGTTGACCACCATGCAGCGGTCGCCGACCGGCCCCGCCGATTTGTTGTAGCTTTCCGCGAATTCCTGGACGGCCGTGGCGATCGACGGGTCCGCGACGACGGCGACGGTCTCTTGACCGCCCACGCAGCGGCCGGCCGCGTTGTGCGATCGCTTGGACAGCACGTCGCCGAAGAAGCTCCACAGGATCACCGACCCCACCACGACGACGACGGCGATCAGCGCGACGATCACACCGATGCTGACGCCCCGCCGCCCGCCCTCGCTCCGATGGCCGCCCCGCCAGTCGGTCAGCCCCCGATGCCCGCCCCGGAACAGCGACGGCGAGGCGGCCGGCGGCTCCGCACTCGACGGGGCGGGCTGCCGCGGCGGAAACTCCGGGTACTCGTCGGCCGTGCTGTCGGCGAACGCGTCGCCCGCGGCGTACGGCTCGTCGTCGGCGTAGGGCTCCTCGTCGTCGGCGTAGTGACGTTCGTCCGAGTAGTAATCCTCGTCCGCAAAGTCGTCGGCGTCCGAGTAGTAATCCTCGTCCGCCGCCTCGCCGGCGCCGGCATCCCGCCGCTGATGTCCTGCGTCGTCACCTCGGGACGGCTCGTCGACCGCGTCGTCGCGAGAAGGCTCGTCGAGGGAGTCGTCAGGGTCGGGCGCACTGTGCCTACCCATAGCAGTGCCCGCGGCCTTTCCGTCGATCCATCCGAATGAACTCGCCGCCGATCTTAGTCATCCGCGGCACTATTACACGTGCGAACCCGAATTGAGCGCAGGCTCAATTCGACTGCGCGGCGCGCGCCTTGGCCTCGCGCCGACGACGGTGCAGGATCGGCTCGGTGTAGCCGTTGGGCTGCTGCGTTCCGGTCAGGATGAGGTCCTGCGCCGCCAGGAATGCCACGCTGTCGTCGAAGTTGGGCGCCATCGGCAAATACGCCGCATCCTTGGCGTTTTGCTCGTCCACCAGCGGGGCCATTCGCTCGAGGCTGGCCCGCACGTCCTCCTCGGTGATCACACCGTGGCGCAGCCAGTTGGCCAGCAGCTGGCTCGAAATCCGCAGCGTCGCACGGTCTTCCATGAGCGCCACGTCGTGGATGTCGGGCACCTTCGAGCAGCCGACGCCCTGCGCGACCCAGCGCACCACGTAACCGAGGATGGACTGGCAGTTGTTGTCGACCTCCTCGCGGATCTCCTCGGAAGCCCACGCCAATTCCTTGGCCAGCGGGATGGTCAGCAACTCGTCGATGTTGGTGCGCTTCCTGCCCGCCAGCTCCTCCTGCACGGCACCCACGTCGACGTAGTGGTAATGCATCGCGTGCAGGGTGGCCGCCGTCGGCGAGGGCACCCACGCGGTGGTCGCGCCGGCCTTCGGCTGGCCGATCTTCTGCTCGACCATGTCGGCCATCAGTTCGGTCATCGCCCACATGCCCTTACCGATCTGCGCCTTGCCCTTGAAGCCGGCGGCCAGGCCGATGTCGACGTTCGCGTCCTCGTAGGCCTTGATCCAGGTGGTGCTCTTCATCGCGCCCTTGCGGATCATCGGACCGGCCTCCATCGAGGTGTGGATCTCGTCGCCGGTGCGGTCCAGGAACCCGGTGTTGATGAACACCACCCGGTCGGCCGCGGCCTTGATGCAGGCCTTGAGGTTGACGGTGGTGCGCCGCTCCTCGTCCATGATGCCGACCTTGAGGGTGCCCTGCGGCAGGCCGAGGACGTCTTCGACCCGGCTGAACAGCTCGCAGGTGAACGCGACCTCGTCGGGCCCGTGCATCTTGGGCTTGACGATGTAGATGGACCCGGTGCGGCTGTTGGCCAGCGGCCCGTTCGCGTCGCCGGTCTTGAGCCCGTGGATCGCGGTGAGGCCGGTGAACAGCGCATCCATGATGCCCTCGAACACCTCTTTTTCCTCGTCGCCGTCGCTCCACACGATCGCGTCGTTGGTCATCAGGTGTCCGACGTTGCGGACGAACATCAGGCTGCGGCCCGGCAGTGTCAGCTCGCCCTCGCCGTCGGGCGTGGAGTAGGTCCGGTCCTCGTTGAGCACCCGGGTGAAGGTCTTGCCGTCCTTGTCGACACTTTCGGACAGGTCGCCCTTGTTCAGGCCGAGCCAGTTGCGGTAGCCGAGCACCTTGTCGTCGGCGTCGACGGCGGCCACCGAGTCCTCGAAGTCCATGATCGTGGTGACGGCCGACTCCAGGACCACGTCCTTGATGCCCGCGGCGTCGGTCCTGCCGATCGGCGAGTCCGGATCAATGAGGATCTCGATGTGCAGGCCGTGATTGACCAACAGCACCGACCAGTTGGGGGAACCGAGCTCGCCGGTGTAGCCGGCGAACTTCTCCGGGTCGGCCAGGCCGACGGAGCCGTCGGCGGTCGCGACCTTCAGGCGGCCGTCCTCGACGGACAGGCCGGTCGCGTCGGACCATGAGCCGGACTCCAGCGGCGCGGCCTCGTCCAGGAACTTGCGCGCGTAGGCGATCACCTTGTCGCCGCGCACCTTGTTGTAGCTCGACCCCTTCTCGGCGCCGTCGTCTTCTCCGATGACATCTGTGCCGTACAGGGCGTCGTACAGCGAGCCCCACCGGGCGTTGGCGGCGTTCAGCGCGAAGCGGGCGTTGAGCACCGGCACCACCAGCTGGGGGCCCGCGGTCGTGGTGATCTCGTCGTCGACACCCGAGGTGGTGATCGTGAAATCCGCGGGTTCGGGCAGCAGGTAACCGATTTCGGTGAGGAACTCGCGGTAGGCGTCGATGTCGAGCGGCTCGATGACCCGCTGTCGGTGCCACTTGTCGATCTGGGCCTGCAGCTCGTCACGGCGGCGCAGCAGATCCTGGTTCTTCGGGGTGAGGTCGGTGACGACCTTGTCGACGCCCGCCCAGAAGCTGTCCGGGTCGATATCGGTGCCGGGCAAGGCCTCTTCGTTCACGAAGTCGTAAAGCACCCGGGCGACGCGCAAGTTCCCCGCCGACACGCGATCAGTCATGATTCTCCTCCGTCATGGGCCGCCCTGGACCGTCCATGGGCCGTCCATGGGCCAGAAAGGCCCAAATTAGCTATGTCATCAGCCTACCGAGCGCAGCCTGGCGAGCGTTATCCGTCGACCCGCCACAGCAGGTCAAGACACGCTGACAGCCCCAAGAATGATGCTGCGGCGGTCACCGGAATCGATGTCCAGCAACGCACATTCCGTGCGCAAGCGGCGTGCTGCCCTCCAGCGCCCTCCAGCATTTTCTTAACTGGTAGCCGTGAAAGATCATACGGGCTGCGCGCGGTCGGAACCGTCGGGCCAGTGCGGCTAGGCCTCGCGCATCGTCCCGACGAAGTCTTCGACCAGGTCTTCCATCGCCACCATCGCCACCGCGGCGCCGATCTCGTCGGTGACCAGCGCCAGGTGGCTGTTGTTGCGGCGCAGCCGCGACAACGCCTCGGCCAGCGGCAGCGACCGCGGCAGCCCCGGCAAGGGCCGCACCTTTGCCAGATCGATCACCGTCTGGGGACCGTCGTCGAGCGTCAGCACGTCCTTGATGTGCAGATAGCCGACGAAGCTGCCGTCGACGTTTGCCACGGGGAAGCGGGAGTAGCCGCTCTGGGCCAGGGCTTCCTCGACCGCGCCGACGGTGGGGCCCTTGCCCGCCGCGGCCACCGGCACCGCGCGCACCCCGGAGAGGGGCACCGCCACGTCGCCGACCACGCGGTGACGGATCTGCAGCGCCCGGGCCAGCCGGGTGCCCTCCTCCTGGTCCAACAGGCCTTCCGACGCGGACTCGGCGATCATCTCGCTCAGCTCGACGGGCGAGACCGTGATCTCCAGCTCCTCCTTGCGCTCGACGCCGAGCGCGCGCACCACCACGCTGGCGCACTTGTCGTAGAACACGATGAACGGCCGGGCCACCCGCACGTACGCCAGATACGGCGGGACGAGCAGCATCGCCGTGCGCTCCGGACCGGCCAACGCGATGTTCTTGGGCACCATCTCGCCCAGCAGCACGTGCAGCGTCACCACGATGGCCAGGGCGATCACGAACGACAACGTGTGCAGCAGCGCCGGGTGAATCGCGGTCAGCCCGAGCGCCGTTTGCAACAGGTCGGAGACCGCCGACTCACCGATCCGGCCGAGCAGCAGCGACGCGGCCGTGACGCCCAGTTGCGCGCCGGCCAGCATGGACGGCAGCTGCTCGCCGGCGCGGATCACCGCGACGGCGGCCGCCTTGCCCTGCTCGGCCAGCGCTTCGAGGCGGTCGCGCCGCGCCGAGATCAGCGAGAACTCCGCCCCGACGAAGAACGCGTTCACCGCGATCAGCAGGCACGCCAGCAGCACGCCCATGGTCTCGCTCATCGGCGTCCTTCCGCCGCGGGAATGTCGCCGTGACCGCTGAGTTCGGTCAACTCGAGCAGGTCGATACGGCGGCCGTCCATCCGGATGACCCGCGCCTGCCAGCGCGTCACCGCGTCGAGCAGCCCGTCGGCGTCCAGCCCGGGAAGCTTCACCGTTTCACCGGCCTCCGGGATGTGACCGATCTCGCGCAGCACCAACCCGCCGATCGTCTCGTAGGGTCCTTCGGGCGCCCGGAAGCCGGTGGCGGCGGCCACCTCGTCGATGCGCAACAGGCCCGACACCCGCCAGCCGGTGCCGGCGGGCACCACATCGGGAGTGGCGTCGTCGTGCTCGTCGCGGACATCGCCGACGATCTCTTCGATCAAGTCCTCGAGGGTCACCATGCCCGCGGTGCCGCCGTATTCGTCGACGACGAGCGCGGTTTGCAGGCTGCTGGCCCGGATCTCGGCCATCACCGCGTCACCGTCCAGTGTGGACGGCACCACGGCCACGGGTTGGGCCACCGTCGTCAGCAGCGTGCGGACCCGGTCGGCCCGCGGGATCGCGAACACCTGTTTGACGTGCACGATGCCGACGGTCTCGTCGAGGTCACCGTCGACGATGGGGAAGCGGGAAAACCCGGACTCGGCGGCCGCGGTCACCAGGTCGGCCACCGTGTCGTCGGTCTGCAGCGCCACGATCTTGGACCGCGGTGTCATCAGCTCCTCAGCGCTCAGGGTGCCGAACTGCAATGATCGGCGCACCAGGGCGGCTGTCGGGGCGTCCAGGGCGCCGCTGCGCGCCGACGAACGCACGAGTGACAACAGCTCTTGCGGCGACCGGGCGGACCGCAGCTCCTCGGCGGGCTCGATGCCCAGCCGGCGCACGATCCAGTTCGCCGCGCCGTTGGTCAATCGGATCGCCGGGGTCAGCAGCAGCGAGAACAGCAGCTGGGCGGCCACGACGGCGCGGGCGGTCGACAGAGGTCGCGCCACCGCCAAATATTTCGGGACGAGCTCGCCGAACACCATCGACACCGACGTCACGATCACCAGCACCAGGACGGCCATGATCGCGTCGCCGACCCTGTCGGGGATACCGAGCGCGTCCAGCCACGGGTGCGGCAGGTCCTCCACCATCGGATCGGTCAGGTAACCGGCCGCCAGCGTCGTGACGGAGATCCCGAGCTGCGCGCCCGACAACTGAAACGACAGCCGCTGATGCGCGCGGCGGATCCAGCGGTCGCGGCGGCCGCCGCCGCGGGCGTTTGCCTCGACCGCGCTGCGGTCCAGGGTGGTCAACGAGAATTCGGCGGCGACGAACACGGCGTTGCCGAAGATCAGCACCGCGATCGCCACAATGCTGATCACGGTGACGGTGACGTTCATGAATCACGCCGCCCGCGGATCGAATGTGGCGAGGCGGTGACCGGGGGAGGCTCCGCATCGGGCGGCTCGTCCGACGGCCCGTGCGCCGGCAAGCCGATGGCCTGCACGGGTGCCTGCGGCACGTCGATCCTTTCGCTGCCTGGTCGCGGGCGGACGCGGTTGCTTCCGTCTTTGCTGCCTTATGCTAGCCCGGGTTTCGGCCCTGCGGCGGCGACGCCGCCGCGACGCTGGTGCCGGCGCCGGAAGCGACCGCCGGCCCGGGGCAACTACGGTATGCCTACCCTTACTCAGGTACGCTCTGCGCACTATGTCCGACGCCCCACCGGAAACGCCGTCCGTTCACATCCTGCCCCGCGAGCGCTTCGACATCGCCGACCACGTCGCACAGATCCCCCGGCCACCCACGCCCTCTCTGGATGCCCCCTTCGCGCTGCGCGTCGCGCAGCTTGCCGATGCGGACATGGTGGCCGAGTGGATGAACCAGCCGCATCTGGCCGAGGCGTGGGAGTACGACTGGCCGACGCCGCGCTGGCGGCAGCACCTGGACGCCCAACTCGGGGGCACCTACTCCCTGCCGTTGATCGGGAACGTGCGCGGCGCGGATTGCGCCTACCTCGAACTGTATTGGGGCGCAAGGGATCTCATCTCACGTTATTACGACGCCGAGCCCTACGACCTGGGGCTGCACGCCGCCATCGCCGATGTGAAGCTGGTGAACCGGGGCCTGGGCCCGATGCTGTTGCCCCGGATCGTGGCCAGCGCCTTTTCGATGGAGCCGCGGTGCCGCCGGATCATGTTCGATCCCGATCACCGCAACACCGCCGCGCGCAGGCTGTGCGAGTACGTCGGATGCGAGTTCCTCGGCGAGCACGACACGACGAACCGGCGCATGGCGCTCTACGCGCTGGAAGCCCCGGCATCGCCGACCAGGGACGCATAGCCGCCGTAATCGGGCGCCATTCCGGCGGCCACCAACTCCCACAACACCTCGTCGGTGCCGCCACCGACCCGGGCGAGCTTCATGTCGCGCCACCATTCGCCCAGCGGCGTCTCGTCGACGAGGTAACCCGCCCCGCCGAAGATGTGCATGCATTCCGAAATCACTTCCTCGCCAAGGCGGGCCGCGGTCACCTTGACTCCCGCGGCCGCGCGCAGATCCAGCCGGCCCTGCGCCGCGATGCCGTGCAGGCCATGCCGCAGCAGGTCGACGCGCGCCTGCAAATCCGCGATCCGCAGGCGCAGCGCCTGGTGTTCGAACAGCGTGTGACCGAACTGGCGTCGAGACATCATGCGGGCCAACGTGATCCCGATCGCCCGCTGGCACGACGCCGCGATCTGACCGGCGATCGACATCCGCTCGTGGGCCAGTCCCCAGCTGATGGCCGCCAGCCCGGTGCCGGCCCGCGCCACCAGGGCGTCGGCGGGAACCCAGGTATCGATGTGCACGGCGGCGGTGTCCAGCGGCCCGGCGCCAACCTTGTCGTAGGGCCGCTGCACGCTGACCTGGGCCGTCGGCACCGCGACCAGCGCGACGTTGCCGTGCCTGCTGGACGAGTCGTGGTCGACGCTGCGCGCCACCACCATGATGTGATCGGCGATGGGGGACAGCGAGACGAACTTCTTGATCCCGCGGACGTCGAAACCGCCTTCCCGAGAGGAGATCTCGGTCTCGACGATCTGCAGGTCGGAGCCGCCGGACTCCTCGGAGGCCCCGATGCACAGCACGGCCTGCCCGCGGATCGCTCGTTCGCAGATGTCCCGCAGGTAGTCCGACTTGCCGAACCGGCGCAGGACGGCGATCGCCGAGTCGTGCAGGCTGACGCCCACCCCGATGCCGGCCGAGGACAACCTGCCGAGGGCGAAGGCGAGCTCGACCAGTTTGCCGACGTCGGGCAGCGGGCCGTCGCCCCACTTCTCGCGGAAAACTCCGCGGGCGCCGAGGTGTTCGATCAGCTCACGTGGAAACCGTTGCCGCGCTTCGGCTTCCGCCGTCCAGGCCAGGACTTGCTCGTCGAACGCGTCGGTCAGCAGGTCCCGGTAGCCGTCGAGGTCGGTTGCGGTCGTCTCAGGCGTTGCCGTCACTTAATCCACCGTCTCTAGAGAGCGCCGCACTTCCAGGCGGCGCAGTTTGCCCGACGACGTTCGGGGCAACGACCCCGGGGCCATGAAGATGACGTCGGAGGGAACGACGCCGCACACGGATGCGACGCGCGCGATGACGTCGGCGCGCGCGGCCGCCTGATCTGACCCCCGGAATTCGGCGGCGACGATCAGGCCGGGGCGCGCGGAACGTTCGCCGGTGGCCAGCGCCACCACGGCGCCTTCGCGCACGCCGCGGACCCCGGCCGCGACCATCTCGATCTCGGTCGGGAAGATGTTGCGCCCGGCGATGGTGATGAGCTCCTTGGCGCGGCCGCACACCACCAGGCCGCCGTCGGCAAGGAAGCCGAGATCGCCGGTGGGAAACCAGTTTTCGGTATTGACGCGGGCGTGGCCCAGGTACCCGTCCATCATCGACGCGCCGCGGATCTCGATCTCACCGATGTCGCCCTGCGCGCCGTCGCGCGGCGAGATCCGGATCTCGGTGCCGGGGATGGCCTCGCCCAGCACCGCGTGGCGGCGCGAGCCGGTCTCGTCGGTGACGTCGGCGAACCGTAGCCCGGTGCCCGGGGCGGGCACGCTCACCGCGCACGTCGACTCCGCCAGCCCGTAGGACGGGGTGGCCGCCCCGGGGTCGAACCCGAAGGGGCCCATCGCTTGCGCGAAGCGCTCGAATCCCTCGCAGTCGATCGGCTCCCCGCCGTTGATCGCCACCCGCACAGCGCCGAGGTCGACATCGGAGACCCGGCGGGCGTACCGGCCGACCAGGTTGTAGGCGAAGTTCGGTGCCGCGGTGATCGTCGCGCGGCTTTCCGACAGCCAGCTCAACCATCGAAACGGCGAGGCGGTGAAAGCCGATGTGGGCGCGAGCCATACCGACATGCCCCCCAACGACGACGCGAGCAAGAAGGACAGACCCATGTCGTGGTAGAGCGGCAGCCACGAGCAGCCGACGTCCGCGGGGGTCACCGAGAGCCGCTGATTGAGGCCGCGCAGGTTGGCCCGTCAGCCACGCGCCCGCGATCGCGGCGACGAACTCGACGGTCGGTTCGCCGACCAGCCCCACGGCGGCGGGCCGGCCCCGGTCGAGCAGCCAGGCGGCGATGCCCTCGGCCATCCCGTGCACCTCGGGCCACGGATGGCGGCGCCAGGCCGAGGACTCGCGGTCGAAGACGACCAGATCGCTGTTGGCGCCGCGCATCGCGGCCGTCAGCGCCGCGGCCAGCTCACTCATTGCGGTGTTTGGCGGCGATCGCGGCCTGCAGGTCGCCGACCGTGTCGCAGTTCAACAGCTCCTCTTCCGACAGCGAGACGCCCAGCCGTTCTTCGATGGCCACCATGCCCACGGCGAAGGCCACCGAGTCCAGTCCGACGTCGTCGACCAACCTGGCGTCGGGGGTCAGGCGGGACGCGTCGACGTTGAGGTCGTCGCGCAGGATGCTCAGCAGCTCGGCGCTGACGGCAGGGGAAGAGGAGGTCATGGCGCAGTAGGTTAGCAGTCCTTATTAGGCAAGGCTAGCCTTACTGCATGGCGCGTGTCACCAGCCCAGCGGTAGCGGATGCCCCTCGGCGAAGCCCGCGGTCGACTGCACCCCGACGACGACCCGTTCGTACAGTTCCGCCAGGCTCGCGGCGCCGACATAGGTGCAGGTGCTGCGCACGCCCGAGGTGATGTGATCGAGCAGGTCCTCGACGCCGCCGCGGGCGGGGTCCAGCCCCATCCGCGACGTCGAAATGCCTTCCTCGAACAGGGCTTTGCGGGCGCGGTCGAACGCCGTGTCGGCGCCGCTGCGGGCGACCACGGCCCGCTTGGACGCCATGCCGTAGCTCTCCTTGTACGGCTGGTCCTCGCGGTCGCGCATCAGGTCGCCGGGCGACTCGTAGGTGCCGGCGAACCATGACCCGATCATCACGTTGGACGCGCCTGCCGCCAGCGCCAGCGCCACATCGCGCGGATGGCGGATGCCGCCGTCGGCCCACACATGCCCGCCCAATTCCCGTGCCGCCGAAGCGCATTCGACGATAGCCGAGAATTGCGGGCGCCCGACCCCGGTCATCATCCGGGTGGTGCACATCGCGCCCGGGCCCACGCCGACCTTCACGATGCTCGCCCCGGCGGCGAGCAGGTCGCGGGTGCCCTCGGCCGAGACCACGTTGCCCGCCGCCAGCGGCACGCCGAGATCGAGCGACGCGACCGTCCGGATCGCCTCGAGCGTCTTGACCTGATGCCCGTGGGCGGTGTCGATCACCAGGAGATCGATTCCGGCCTCGACCAGCGAGCGCGCCTTGGCCCCCACGTCGCCGTTGATGCCGACGGCCGCGCCCACCCGCAGGCGGCCACGCGCGTCGACGGCCGGGGTGTACAGCCCGGCGCGGATGGCGCCGGTGCGGGTGAGCACCCCGGCCAGCGTGCCGTCGGCATTGGTGACGACCGCGACACCGATCGGGGACTGCTCGAGCAGGTCGAAGATCTTGCGCGGCTCGGTGCCCACCGGGGCGGTGACGAAGTCGGTCATCGCGACGTCGCGCACCCGGGTGAAGCGGTCCACGCCCAGGTAGGACGATTCGCTCACCAGTCCCAGGGGACGGCCCTCGAAGGCGACGACGGCGACCCCGTGCGCCCGCTTGTGGATCAGCGCCATCGCGTCGGACACCGAGTCGTCGGGCTCGAGCACCACCGGGGTGTCGAGGACCAGGTCGCGGCCCTTGACGAACTCGACCGTCTGCTCGACCGCGGTGATGGGCAGATCCTGCGGCAGGATCACGAGCCCGCCGCGGCGCGCCACCGTCTCGGCCATCCGCTTGCCGGCCACCGCGGTCATGTTGGCGACGACGACCGGAATCGTGGTGCCCGAGCCGTCCCCGGTGGACAGGTCGACGTCAAACCGCGACGCGACCTCCGAGCGGTTCGGCATGATGAAGACGTCGTTGTAGGTCAAGTCGTATCCGGGTCGGTGCCCGTCGAGAAACCTCATCGCAACCCAAGCCCCCTTACGCCCTCCAGTGTGGCCCGGCTAGGCGGGCACTTCGGTGCGATCGCCGCTCCACAGCGTGTGGAAGCGCTTGTCGGGGTCGTCATCGATGCGCCCGTAGGTGTGGGCGCCGAAGAAGTCCCGCAACCCCTGGGTCAGCGCGGCGGGGAGCCGCTCGGTGCGCAGCGCGTCGTAGTACGACAGCGCCGAGGAGAAGCCGGGGATCGGGATGCCCAGCCGGGTGGCGGTCACCACAACCCGGCGCCAGCCGTCGATGGCGGCCTCGATGGCGCTGCGGAAGTAGGGGGCGACGATCAGCGTCGGCAGGTCGGGGTCTTCGTCGAAGGCGTCTTTGATCCGGTTGAGGAACTTCGCCCTGATGATGCAGCCGCCGCGCCAGATGGTGGCCAGGTCGCCGGGCGTGATGCCCCAGTCGTATTCGGCGCTGCCGGCCTGAATCTGGTTGAAGCCCTGCGCATAGGCGATGATCTTCGACGCGTAGAGCGCCTGCCGGATGTCCTCGGTGAATTGCCGTGCGTCGGTGGGCTTTTCACCGAGCTCACCCGAGGCCAGCCCGGTGGTGGCCTTGCGCTGGGTGACCGATCCCGACAGCGCGCGGGCGAACACCGCCTCGGCGATGCCGGTGACGGGCACACCGAGGTCGAGGGCGGACTTGACCGTCCACCGGCCGGTGCCCTTCTGCTCGGCCTCGTCGAGGATCAGGTCCACGAGCGGCTTGCCGGTCTTGGCGTCGGTCTGGCGCAAGACCTGGGCGGTGATTTCGACGAGGAAGCTGTCCAGGTCGCCGGAGTTCCACTCGTCGAACACGTCGGCGATCTCGCCGGCGGTCTTGCCGAGGCCGTCGCGCAGCAGCTGGTAGGCCTCGCCGATCAACTGCATGTCGGAGTACTCGATGCCGTTGTGCACCATCTTGACGAAGTGCCCGGCGCCGTCGGGACCGATGTGGGTGCAGCACGGCACCCCGTCGACGTGCGCGGAGATCTCCTCGAGCAGCGGGCCCAGCGACTTGTACGACTCGGCCGGGCCGCCCGGCATGATCGACGGGCCGTTGAGCGCGCCCTCCTCGCCGCCGGAGATGCCGGCGCCGACGAAATGCAGGCCGCGCTCGCGCATCGCCTTCTCGCGGCGGATGGTGTCGGTGTAGAGGGCGTTGCCGCCGTCGATGATGATGTCGCCGTCCTCCATGGCGTCGGCGAGCTCGTTGATCACCGCGTCCGTCGGGTCACCGGCCTTGACCATGATCAGCACCCGTCGCGGCTTTTCCAGCGCGTCGAGGAATTCGGCGATGGTCTCGGTACGCACGAACGTGCCGTCTCCGCCGTGCTCTTTGAGCAGCGCATCGGTTTTGGCGATCGACCGGTTGTGCAGCGCCACGGTGTAGCCGTGCCGGGCGAAATTGCGGGCGATGTTCGACCCCATCACGGCCAGGCCCGTGACGCCGATCTGCGCGGTGCCGGTCTGGGAACCCGCCTGCGTGTCCGACGAACTCATGTCTTGCCTCTCAAATCGGGAGAACATTTCGCAAAAGCTTTCGGTGACACTGTGGCACAGCGCATGGACACGCGCCCGGGGTGATCGGCCCTCGGCGGCGTCAGAGGTTGAAGAGGCGTTCCAGCTCCGTGAGCCAGGGCACGGCGAGCGCGATGGTGGGCACCACGAAGACCGCCGCCGCGGCAAGGTACGCGACCGCCGACAGCGTGGCGCTGTTGCCGCGTCCGCCCAGCCGGCGCACTCGCAGCACCGTGCTGGGGCCGCTCGCCGCGAGCGCGCCCGACGGCGCCCGCCCCGACGCGCAGGCGACCAGTGCCCGGGCCAGGGGAGCGCGGCCGGCGGCGCGCACCGCCGCGTCGTCGGCGAGCAGCTCGACCAGAAGCTGGACGGCCCCCAGCGCGTTGGCGCTGCGGACCACCCGCGGGAAGGCGGCGTGCACGGCGGTGAACGCCTCGAGCACCAGATCATGCCGGGCCCGCAGGTGGGCCCGTTCGTGGGTGAGGATGGCGGCGACTTCGGCGTCGGCGAGCGTGCTCAGCGTTCCTTCGCTGACCACCACCCGGCTGCGCACACCCGGCAGGCAGTAGGCGAGCGGTTGCGGGACATCCAGTACGCGAAGGTCGCGCCTGCGGGTGCAGGACTGGGACAGCGCCGCGTCGTGGCCGACTCCGACCAGGTCGACGACCATGCGGTGATGGGCCCGTCGCTTGCGATTGGCGATGGCCACCCGGGCGAGTGCGACCATCAATCGGGCGCCGACCAGCACGGTTAGCGCGAAAACCCCGATGTATGCCGTCCACAGCGGCCATCCGAGCCGGTCGGCGGCGCCGACGATGCTGGTCGTGGGTCGCCCGTCGGGACCGGGCATGAGCAGCCGGGTGGCGATCGCGATCCCGGCGCTGAAGGCCGACAGGACCGCGGCCAGCGCGACGGCTTGCCACAACACCATGGCGGCACGGGGGGCGCGCAGCGGCCAGCGCGCGCGTGCCAACATGGCCGGCACGGGGCCGGTCAGTAGCACCGCGAGAATGGTGAAAGCCAGCGCGGACACACTGTTAGTGTCCCTCAGCCCTCCGGGGCTGCGCCAGCAGATGGCGAGTTGTTGCGTTGATTGGCTTCCAGTTCGGCGAGCGCGCGCCGAAGCGCCGCGGCCTCGTCGGCGCCGACGCGCTCGACGAAGTGCACCAGCGCGGCCTGCCGGCCCCCGGAGTCCTCGGCCTGGGCCAGTGCGTCCACCATGAGCCCGGCGACCAGTTCGTCGCGGCCGTGCACGGGGGCGTACCGGTGCGCGCGGTCGTCACGGATCTGGGAGACCAGGTTCTTCTTGGCCAGCCGCTGCAGCACGGTCATGATCGTGGTGTAGGCAAGGTCGCGCTGGGCCGCCAACGCCTCATGGACCTGGCGAACCGTCTGAGGCTCGGGCGTGGACCACAGATGGTCCATGACGGCCCGTTCCAGATCCCCCAGCCGTGTCAGTTTGGCCATAGTTCGTTCATCTCCTGAGCGTCGAAACCAGACTACTCCCGCTTACTACCGACCGTCGTACGGAAAGCTGACGAATCTCTGTGCCGGCCCGCCGTCGCGCCCCGGCGCGAACAAGTCGAACAATACCCCTTGCAAAGTTAGGGCAGCCTTGCCTATGCTAATCCAGTCGAGCGATAACGGACCGCGTGAGAGTCCTGAGGGCTGCAGTGACCCCCGGTCTACTCGATCGGCGAGCCCCGTGCCTAGTGCACGGGGCTCAGCCGTTTTCGGGGTATATCCGGCGAGTTGTGCTGCCGCCAAAGCCGTCCCGCACGCGATGGTGTAGACACAGGGGCGTGCCAGAGCCGCAGGAAACGATCATCCCGCCGCATTTCTCCGCGCCCTTCGACCGCGAGATCGGCTTGCAGTTCACCGAACTCGGCCCCGACGGCGCCCGCGCCCAACTCGAGGTCACGCCCAAGCTGTTGCAGCCGATGGGTCTGGTGCACGGCGGCGTTTACTGCTCGATGATCGAAAGCATGGCCAGCGTGGCGGCCTACACCTGGCTGGCCACCCGCGGTGGCGGAAATGTCGTGGGAGTCAACAACAACACCGACTTCCTGCGCTCCATCGGCTCGGGCATGGTCTACGGCAGGGTCGAACCGATTCACCGCGGCCGGCGCCAGCAATTGTGGTTGGTCACCATCACCGACGACGACGATCGCGTGGTTGCCCGCGGCCAGGTGCGACTGCAGAACCTCGAGCTTCGCGAAGGCTGATCGCAGGGCACTCCGGTTGCGCGATCGCCGAATACCTAGGTCCCGCAACGGGACTGGCGACGGCGCGCGGCTAGCTGGCCCGTCGGGCGACCGGGCGCTTGGTCTCCGCGGCGAGCACCGCCAGCTGTTCGAGCCGGGTGCGGGCGAACGCCTGCTGCTCGGTGATGGTGAGTTGACCCCGTCGGGTGCTCAGGAACGTCACCGTCCACGACAGCAGCGTGCTGATCTTGGTCTTGAACCCGACCAGGTAGACCAGGTGCAGGACCAGCCACGCGAACCAGGCGAACAGGCCGCTGAATTCGACCGGACCGATCTTGGCCACCGCGGAAAATCGCGACACCGTGGCCATCGATCCCTTGTCGAAGTACTGGAACGGTTCCCGCTCGGCCGGGTCGGCGCCGTCGAGTTCGGCCTTGATCGTGCTCGCGACGTACTTGGCGCCCTGAATGGCGCCCTGGGCTACCCCCGGCACGCCTTCGACCGCGGCCAGGTCGCCGATGACGAACACGTCGGGGTGGCCCGGGATGGACAGGTCGGGCAGCACCTTGACGCGTCCGGCCCGGTCGAGTTCGACCGTCGACTGGTCGGCGAGGTCGCGGCCCAGCGGGCTGGCCGAAACGCCGGCGGACCAGACCTTGCAAGCGGATTCGATGCGCCGGACCGTGCCGTCGGAGTCCTTGACGGTGATGCCGTTGCGGTCGACGTCGGTGACCATGGCGCCCAGCTGGATCTCCACGCCCATCTTTTCCAGCCGGTCGGCGGCCCGCTGACCCAGCTTGTCGCCGAAGGGCGGAAGCACCGCGGGGGCGGCGTCGAGCAGGATCACGCGCGCCTTGGTGGAGTCGATGTGGCGGAACGAGCCTTTAAGCGTGTAGGTCGCTAATTCCGCGATCTGCCCGGCCATTTCGACGCCGGTGGGGCCGGCACCGATCACGGTGAACGTCAGCAGCTTGGCGCGTCGTTCCGGATCACGGGACCGCTCGGCCTGTTCGAAGGCGCTCAGGATCCGCCCGCGGACCTCGAGCGCGTCGTCGATCGACTTCATGCCCGGGGCGAACTCGGCGAAATGGTCGTTCCCGAAGTAGGACTGGCCCGCGCCGGCGGCGACAATCAAGCTGTCGTAAGGGGTTTCGTAGGTGTGGCCGAGCAGATCCGACACGACGAACTTGCCGTCCAAGTCGATGTGGGTGACGTCGCCGAGCAACACCTGGACGTTGCGCTGCCGACGCAGGACGACCCGGGTGGGCGGGGCGATGTCGCCCTCGGACACGATGCCGGTCGCCACTTGGTACAGCAGCGGCTGGAAGAGGTGGTGCGTGGTGCGGGCGATCAGTTTGATGTCGACGTTCGCGTGCTTGAGTTTCTTGGCAGCGTTGAGCCCGCCGAAGCCCGACCCGATGATGACGACCTGATGGCGACGCTCCGGTCCAGCTTTGGTACCTGGCTGGGGGCTCATGTTTCCGCTGCTCCTGACGAGGGCTTTTGGACGCGCGACTGCGATTAGCAACCACGCTAGTCAGGCGGATACCCCGAAACCCAACTCACAACGTGTGTAATCAACCACACCGCGCGCATCACTCCTGGTCGGCGAACGTGATTCTCGTCATGTTCGCCGACCGGGTGCGCGCTGAGCCCTGCCGCCTAGAGCCCGACGAGCGGGCGCAGCGCCTCGCCGGCCGCCTCGACGATGCCCGGTGTGTAGAACGGCAGGTTGATGATCACGCCGTCGATGCCCGCGTCGATGACCTTGGTCTTGATCTGATCGGCGACCGAGTCCGGGGTGCCGACCACCATGCGCTGTTTCATCTCCGCGGGAATCTGGTCAAGGCTCGCGTTCTCGTCGATCAGCACCGTGGTCAGCGAGCTGGTCTCCAGGGTCGCCGGGTCGCGGCCCACCTCCTCGCACGAGCGCCGCACCACCTCCAACTTGCCGGGCAGTTCGTCGAAGCCCGCGATCACGTTGAGGTGGTCGAAATGCCTTGCGGCGAGCGGGATTGTCTTCTTCTCGCCGCTGCCGCCGATCATCAGCGGAATGTGGTCTCGGAAGCGGGGATTGGCGACCGCGTCGCTGGCGCGATACCACTTGCCCGAGAAGGTCGCCTGCTCGCCCTTGATCATCGGCAGGATGATTTCGAGGGCTTCGTCGAGCCGGTTGAATCTGTCGGTGAAGGTGCCGAATTCGAAACCCAACTGGTCATGCTCGAGCTCGAACCAGCCGGTGCCGATGCCCAGGATCGCGCGGCCCTGGCTCACCACGTCCAGTGTGGTGATGATCTTCGCCAGCAGGGTGGGGTTGCGATACGTATTGCCGGTGACCAAGGTGCCCAGCTGCACCCGCTCGGTGGCGGTGGCCAGCGCCCCCAGGGCGGTGTAGGCCTCCAGCATGGGCTGATCGGGCGATCCCAGCATCGGCAGTTGGTAGAAGTGGTCCATCACGAAAACCGAGTCGAATCCCGCGGATTCGGCCTCGCGTGCCTGGGCGATGACGGTGGGGAAGAGTTGCTCTACCCCCGTGCCGTAGGAAAAGTTGGGAATCTGCAGACCAAGTCGAATAGCCACGCTGATTACCGTAGCGATCGGCCGGGCGCGGGAGAAGGGTTTGCGGCGGGCGCGGGTTACGCCTCAGGCGAACTGAGCCAGCGCGCCGTGGCTCACGTGCAACGTCTGACCGGTGATGTGGCGCGCCGCCGACGTGGTCAAGAACAGCGCCAGGCGGGCGACCTCCGCGGCCACCGGCGCGGCGGTGCGCGAAAGCCCGTCGTAGCCGGCCTGAGCGCTGCGCCCACTGGCGACGGCGTTGACCGTGATTCCGCGCGTGCCGAAGACGCTCGCCTGTCCCGCGGTCCAAGTCGCCAGCGTCGCTTTGATCGCCGCGTCGGCGCTGCCCGCCGGCGGGTTCTCGGGTACCACGCTGATGATCGACCCGCCCGAACGCAGATGATCGCCCACGGTCTGAAGGGTCAGCACCGCCGAAAGCACCGTCGCGTCAAGGGCATTGCGCCACGCGTTGGCGGTGTCGGCGATCGAGTAGGTGCGCGGGTCGCCGGCCTCCCAGGTGGGCGCCGGCACGTTGACGATGGTGTCCAGGTGATGGGGGAACAGCGGGCGAGCCTCTTCGAGGCTGGCCGGGTCGGTGGTGTTGCAGACGATCGCCTCGACCTCTAGTTCCTTGGCGGCGATCTCCAGATCGCTCTTGCGCGCGCCCACGAGGGTCACTCTGTGGCCGTCGTCGCGGAAGCCCTCGGCCACCGCGCGCCCCAGCTCCGTGTCTCCGCCGGTAACCAGTACCTCCACTGCCATGACCTCCTCTGCCTGGGACCTCAGCGCGTTATGGCGTCAATCCCCGTATATGTTACTGGACAGTAGCTAGCCGGCGAAATTTTTGCCGCCGCGACGCGCGGATCAGTTCGGTAACTATTTGTGCGTCACTTTTTGCGGCGATTTGGGCGCCACGCGCACCGCAGCATCGGCGGGTTAGGGTGCATCCCATGCGTCGGATCGGGATCCTGGCCAGTTTGGTTTCGACGGTGTTGGTGGCCGGGCTGGTCGGGTGCGGTTCCAAACCGCCGGCGCAGTCGCCGCAGGCGTCCGGGAAGGCGATGGTGTTTGCCGCCGCGTCGCTCAAACCGGCGTTCACCCGGATCGGTCAGCAGTTCACGGCCGAAAACCCGGGCACCGGCGTCGATTTCGAGTTCGCGGGCTCCTCCGAGCTGGCCACCCAGTTGACGCAGGGCGCCACCGCCGACGTCTTCGCGTCGGCCGACACCGCGCAGATGGACACGGTCGGCAAGGCGGGCCTGCTGAGCGGCGAGCCGAGGAACTTCGCGGCGAACACGTTGGTCATCGTCACCGCGCCGGGCAACCCGAAGAAGATCGAAAGCTTCGCCGACCTGGCCAAGCCCGGCCTCAACGTGGTGATCTGCCAGCAGCCGGTGCCGTGCGGGGCGGCCGCGCGTCGCGTCGAAGACAGCGCCGGGGTGCGGCTCAACCCGGTCAGCGAGGAACTCAGCGTGACCGACGCCCTCAACAAGGTCACCACCGGTCAGGCCGACGCCGCGCTCGTCTACGTCACCGACGCCAAGACGGCCGCCGGCAAGGTCGCGACCGTGACCTTCCCCGAGGCGGCCGGCGCGGTGAACGTCTACCCCATCGGGGTGCTGCGGAACGCCGCGCATGCCGCGCAGGCGCAGAAGTTCGTCGACCTGGTGACTTCCCCGGCCGGCCAGCAGATCCTGGCCCAGGCGGGCTTCGCCAAGCCCTGACCGCCGGCCCACCGCCACCGCCGTCGGCTAGGGCTGAAAGGCCGGAAGAATGGCGCCGGAATCGCGAATCTCCCAGATGCTGTTCTTGCTCACGCCATCGAAGTTGATCTTGTTCAACGTCGCCCGCGAGTAGGTGAGGTCGATGGCGACCTGGGTCGAAGTGTTGCCGTACGGGTCGGTCATCGGGAAAGTGCCCTGAACGTTCACCGCGGCGGCCTCGGGATAGGTCGCTCGCGCGTACTTGAGAATCGCGATGGTGTCGAGCCGCGCGCCGTCCCTGATCATCGCCTCGGTGTAGTTGTCTCGAATGGCAAAGCGGGCGTTGACGATGTCGCCGTCCGGGCCTGGAGCGGTCGTGAAGGTCACTCCGTCGGGCTTCTTCGGACCGGCCGGCGTCGACGGCGCCGCCTCGGTCGGTGTCGACGGTCCCGCCACGGTCGCACCACCCGACGGGGACGATTGGCCGCCATCCTTTCCGTCGAAGCCCCAGCTTCTGCCGACGATGACGAGGAGCACGAGCGCGGTGAGTACCGCCAGGGCCAGGGCCGCCTTTCCCGAGACGCCCTTCTTCGGCGGCTCGGTGGCGAAAGCCCATTCGCTGGTCCAGTTGGTGCCGTCGAAATACCGTTGCAGCCCATGGCCTACCCCGGCGGGATCGGGGTACCAGCCCGGCGCCGATTTGGGCGGGGGCGGCGCCTGTTCAGATGGCATCCATGCACCTTCGTCCTGGCGGTGACCTTCCGGCTACCCGCGGCGATGGCCGCGCAAAACCATTCTCGTCGCACCGGCGGACTACCGCTCGGCGGGTATCGGCCCCGCTTCGGCGCGCCGCCCGCGGCATTCCGGTGTAATGCGGAGAGTGGGTGAGCGGGTCCCGCGTGAGTGTTCGAAGTGACCGTCGGCAGGAGGGCATGTATTAGCGCGCATAGCACGGATCTGCCCCGCTGGGTGTATCTCCCCGCGGCCGTCGGGACCGTCTTCGTGGTGCTGCCATTGCTGGCCATCGCGGTCAAGGTCGATTGGCCGCATTTCTGGTCGCTGATCACGAGCTCCTCGTCGAGGACGGCGCTGGCGCTCAGCCTTCAGACCGCCGCCGCCAGCACGGTGTTGTGCGTGGCGCTGGGCGTGCCGATGGCGCTGGTGCTGGCCCGCAGCACCGCGCGGGCGGTGCGGTTGCTGCGGCCGTTGATCCTGCTGCCGCTGGTGCTGCCGCCGGTCGTGGGGGGGATCGCCCTGTTGTATGCGTTCGGACGGTTCGGATTGCTCGGCCAGTACCTGGAGGCTGCCGGCGTCCGCATCGCGTTCAGCACCACCGCGGTGGTGCTGGCGCAGACGTTCGTCTCGCTGCCATTCCTGGTGATTTCCCTCGAGGGCGCCGCGCGCACCGCGGGGTCCGATTTCGAGGTGGTGGCCGCGACGCTGGGGGCGCGGCCCAGCGCGGTCTGGTGGCGGGTCACCCTGCCGCTGTTGGTGCCCGGCGTCGTATCGGGCGCGGTGCTGGCGTTCGCCCGCTCGCTGGGGGAGTTCGGCGCCACGCTGACCTTCGCCGGCTCGCGCCAAGGGGTGACCCGCACGCTTCCGCTGGAGATCTATCTGCAGCGGGTGACTGACGCCGACGCCGCCGTGGCGTTGTCGATCCTGCTGGTGGTGGTGGCGGCCCTGGTGGTGCTGGGGCTGGGCACGCGCCGGCTGACCGGCGCGGACGCCAGGTAGGGCCGGACCATGAGTGACAGGTAGGGCCGGACCATGAGTGAATTGCAGCTGCGCGCGGTCGTCTCCGAGCGTCACGTGGACGTGGAGTTCTCCGTGGCCGCGGGGGAGGTGCTCGCGGTGCTGGGCCCCAACGGCGCGGGCAAATCGACTGTCCTGCACGTCATCGCGGGCCTGCTTCGACCCGACCGCGGGGTGGTGCGGCTGGGCGACCGAGTCCTGACCGACACCGCGACCGGGGTCGACGTCCCGACGCACGACCGCCGGGTGGGGCTGCTGCTGCAAGACGCATTGTTGTTCCCGCACATGAGTGTTGCCGCCAACGTCGCGTTCGGACCGCACAGTCGCCGCGCGAGGCTGCGCTCGGCCCGCGCGGCGGAGAAGGCGACGGCAGCGCGCTGGTTGCGCGAGGTGGACGCCGAGCGCTTCGCCGACCGCAAACCGCGGCAACTCTCCGGCGGACAGGCACAGCGGGTCGCGATCGCGCGGGCGCTGGCGGCCGAACCCGATGTGTTGCTGCTCGACGAGCCGCTGGCCGGGCTCGACGTCGCCGCGGCCGCGGCGATCCGGGCGGTGCTGCGCAAGGTCGTCACCCGCATCGGCTGTGCGGCGATCCTGGTCACCCACGACCTGCTGGACGTGTTCACGCTGGCCGATCGAGTGCTGGTGCTCGAGTCGGGCAGGGTCGCCGAAATCGGCCCGGTGCCCGAGGTGCTCACCGCGCCCCGCAGTCATTTCGCCGCCCGGATCGCGGGTATCAACCTGGTCAATGGCACGGTCGACACCGACGGCTCGCTGGTCGCGCACTCCGGCGACCGCTGGTATGCGGCCCCACAAGAGCGCGGCGATCTGGTCTCACCCGGGCAGCACGCGATCGCGGTTTTCCCGCCCACGGTGGTGGCCGTGTATCGCGATCGGCCGCACGGCAGCCCCCGCAACGCCGTCGAGGTCACCGTGTCCGAGATGGATATCCGCGGGTCGGCGGTGCTGGTGCGCGGCGCTCAGCAACCCGACGGTGCCCCCGGCCTCGCCGCGGAGATCACCGCGGACGCCGCCGCGGAGTTGCGATTGGCGCCGGGCGACCGGGTGTGGTTCTCCGTGAAAGCCCATGAGGTGACGCTGTATCCGACCGCGCACTGAGCGCCGGCGGCCGAATGTCCGTGCGGCACTCGATCTCCGGGCGGCACTCGGCAGGTTGCACATTGGCAACATCGGCACAACTGCGCTGCATTAGTCCGCAAAGCTCCTTGCGTCACAGCGGTAACACGGTAGGTTCGTCGCCATGGAGCAGGTGGAACCGACCTCGACACGCCGCCAAGGACTGTGGACGACGCTGGCGATCACCACGGTGAGTGGTGCCAGCGCCCTCGCCATCGCATTGCCGGCGACCTCGTATGCCGATCCCGAGGTCCCGACCCCCGTCCCGCCGAGCACGGCCACGGCCCCGCCCGCGGCACCGGCCGCACCCGCGGCACCGGCCGCACCCGCGGCGCCCGCGGCGCCGGCCGCACCCGCGCCGAACGGGCAACCGGCACCGGGTGACCCCAACGCGGTCCCGCCGGCCGTCGCCCCGAACGGGGCACCGCCACCGCCGGTCGACCCCAACGCCCCCCCGCCGCCCGTGGACCCGAATGCGCCCCCGCCACCGCCGGTCGACCCCAACGCCGGGCGCATCAACAACGCCGTGGGGGGATTCAGCTACGTCCTGCCCGCCGGGTGGGTGGAGTCGGACGCTTCCCATCTGGACTACGGCTCGGCGCTGCTGAGCAAGGTGACGGGCCCGCCACCGATGCCCGACCAGCCGCCGCCGGTTGCCAACGACACCCGCATCGTGATGGGCCGCCTCGACCAAAAGCTTTACGCCAGTGCGGAAGCCGACAATGCCAAGGCCGCGGTGCGGTTGGGTTCGGACATGGGTGAGTTCTTCATGCCCTATCCCGGCACCCGCGTCAACCAGGAGAGCACCCCGCTCACCGGCGCCAATGGAAGCACCGGGAGCGGCTCGTACTACGAAGTCAAATTCAGTGATGCCTCCAAGCCGAACGGCCAGATCTGGACGGGCGTCATCGGCTCGGCCAACGGCGGGAATGCGCAGCGCTGGTTCGTGGTGTGGCTCGGAACCTCGAACGACCCGGTGGACCGGGGCGCGGCCAAGGCGCTGACCGAGTCGATCCAGGCGTGGACACCGCCGGCGGCTCCGCCACCGCCGCCGGGCGCCCCGGGAGCGCCGGCGGCCCCGGGAGCCCCTGCGCCCGCACCGGCTCCCGCACCGGTGGCTCCGGGAGCGCCCGCACCGGCGCCAGCGCCTGCGGCTCCGGGAGCCCCGGCGCCGGCTCCCGCACCGGTTCCGGGTCAGGCGCCGGCCGTGGAGGTCAGTCCCACCCCCACACCGGCACCGCAACAAACCCTTTCGGCCTGACCGGTCGGCCCTGATCGCACGGGCCGACGGAAAACCGACTGGTCAACCGTCTCCAATTCGGCACTCGTTTTGTGACCCAAACTGGGTATACCGAAGTGACGGCCCAGCAAAGTGCTGGGCTTTGCCAGCGATTGCAAGGAGACCCGCGATGGACATCATGGCAGCTACGGAATTCCTCGCTCGATCAAGCACACTCACCAGCGTCGGCTGGATCGGCTACATCATCATCGGCGGTATCGCCGGTGCGATCGCCAGCAAGATCATCCGCGGTAGCGGAGCCGGCATCCTGATGGACATCGTGATCGGCATTGTGGGCGCCCTGGTCGGCGGGTTCATCCTGAGCTTCTTCGTCGACACCGCGAGCGGCGGCTATTTCTTCACCTTCTTCACCGCCCTGCTCGGCTCGGTGATCCTGCTCTGGATCGTCGGCATGGTGCGCAGGACGTAGCGGGCCTAACCCGTTGCGGCCGTGGTGGTTAGCGGCATGATGGTGTGATGGCGTCACCGGTGACCACCACGGCAATGCGGGCCTGGCGGGTGCGTCGGCCCGGGCCGATGGACACCGGCCCGCTCGAGCAGGTCACCGCCGAGGTGCCGCGGCCGGCGCCGGCCGAACTGCTGGTGGCGGTGCGCGCGTGCGGGGTGTGCCGCACCGACTTGCACGTCACCGAAGGCGACCTTCCCGTCCACCGCGACCGGGTCACCCCCGGCCACGAGGTGGTCGGCGAGGTCGTCGAAATCGGCCCGGAGGCCGGCGACGAGTTCCGGGTGGGGGACCGGGTGGGCATCGCCTGGCTGCGCCACACCTGCGGCGTGTGCAAATACTGCCGCCGCGGCGACGAAAACCTCTGCCCGAAATCCCGCTACACCGGCTGGGACGCCGACGGCGGCTACGCCGAATTCGCCACCGTCCCGGCCGCTTTCGCGCATCCCCTGCCCAGCGGCTACAGCGACAGCGAACTCGCCCCGTTGCTGTGCGCGGGCATCATCGGTTATCGCTCGCTCCTTCGCGCCGACCTGCCGCCCGGTGGGCGCCTGGGCCTCTATGGCTTCGGCGGTAGCGCCCACCTCACCGCGCAGGTCGCCCTGGCCCAAGGCGCCGAGGTGCACGTAATGACCCGCGGATCACGCGCCCGCGAGCTGGCGCTGGAACTCGGCGCCGCGTCCGCGCAAGGCGCGGCGGATCGGCCGCCTGCGCCGCTGGACTCCGCGATCCTCTTTGCCCCGGTCGGTGATCTGGTGCTGCCCGCGCTCGAGGCGCTGGATCGCGGTGGCACGCTGGCGATCGCCGGGATCCACCTGTCGGACATCCCGGCGCTGAGTTACCAGCGTCACCTGTTTCAGGAACGCCAGGTGCGATCGGTCACGTCCAACACCCGGGCCGACGCGCGGGCCTTCCTCGA
The DNA here is from genome assembly GCF_976985675.1 of Mycobacterium sp. NTMscope_MAC_12. Lineage (NCBI taxonomy): Bacteria > Bacillati > Actinomycetota > Actinomycetes > Mycobacteriales > Mycobacteriaceae > Mycobacterium > Mycobacterium sp. NTMscope_MAC_12. The sequence continues at coordinate 2,410,919 of NZ_CDRJYY010000001.1, read as the reverse complement.
CTTCGCGGCTCAGCACCACATCGAGGTGACCACCCCGGAATACCCTCTGGGACAAGCCGATCGGGCGTTGGCGGATTTGAGCGCGGGGCGCATTGCGGGCGCGGCGGTGCTGCTGGTGTGACCGGCGTCAGGTGGACAGATGCCACACGAACGCGGCGGCGAGCGCACCGAGGCCATTCAGTGACCAGTGCAGTGCGATCGGCGCGATCAGGCTGCCGCTGCGCCGGCGCAGCCAGCTGAAGACGAATCCCGCGGCGCCCGTCGCCAACACGGCGCCGGCCACCCCGGCCAGCATTCCCACGATTCCGCCGCCGAACAGCCGGGTGAAGCCCACGTTGCTGCTGGTCAGTCCGAACGACGTGGCGACGTGCCAGAGTCCGAACAGCAGCGAGCCCGCCAGCGCGACCCCGCGAAAGCCCCACGCCCGGTTGAGCGCGCCGTGCAGGACGCCCCGGAAGGCCAGCTCCTCGGGGATGACGGTCTGCAGCGGGATGATGACCATCGAGGCGACCATCGCCCCCGAGATCGTGGCGTAGCGGTTGTTCAGGAACATCGGCCGCGTCGCCGGCAGCAGCACGCCGATCGCGATCACCGTGGCCACGACGGCCACGGCCGCCAGCGCATAACCCAGTCCCGGCTTCCAGTGCTCGCGGCCGAGGCCGAGGTCCGCCCAGCCCAAACCGCGGCACCGCATCAAGATGACCAGCCCGACGGCGGCGGCCGGGACGGTCGCGATGCTCGCCCACGGCGTTGTGAAATGCGCGATCAGGTCCGTCAGCACGAGCACCACGACGACGACGGCGATGTCGAGATGGATCCGGAACCGGTGGGCCGCCGAAAGCTGGGGCACCACAGGGTGAACGTCGGCTATCCCGGTGGCCTCAAGCATCCGGCCAGTCTACCGGCGGCCCCCCGGCGCACCAGGGCAACGCGATTGCCGTCACACGAATCTCATCGTCGCTTTGTTCCAGTTGGATGGGTCGCCTCGCTCGCATCACTCACTTCGCTCGTTCTGCTCGCTCGGCTCCCAGGTCCACCCCGAAATCTTCGGGTCGTCCTCGCCGTGCTCGCGGGTGTACATCCGCGCGGCCAGGCGGGCGTCGACCATGCGCTGCCGCAGCATGGCGGCGCGGCTGGCCAATCCGTCGACGCGGTCGATGACGTCGATGACCAGATGGAAGCGGTCCAAATCGTTGAGCATCACCATGTCGAAGGGCGTCGTCGTGGTGCCGCGTTCCTTGAAGCCGCGCACGTGCATGTGCGCGTGGTTGGTGCGGCTGTAGGTGAGCCGGTGGATCAGCCACGGATAGCCGTGGTAGGCGAAGATGACCGGCCGGTCCGGGGTGAACAGCGCGTCGAACTCGCGGTCCGGCAGGCCGTGCGGGTGCTCGGTATCGGGCTGCAACCGCATCAGGTCGACGACGTTGACCACCCGGACGGCCAGCTCCGGCAGCTCGGAGCGCAGGATGTCGGCGGCGGCCAGCGTCTCCAACGTCGGGATGTCCCCGGCGCACGCCAGCACCACGTCGGGCTCGTCGGTGGCGGTGCTCGCCCACTCCCAGATGCCCAGTCCGCGGGTGCAGTGCGCGATGGCCTGGTCCATGTCGAGATAGGCCAGCGCGGGCTGCTTGCCGGCGACGATGACGTTGATGTAGTCGCGGCTGCGCAGGCAGTGATCGGCCACCGACAGCAGCGTGTTCCCGTCCGGCGGCAGGTACACCCGGGTCAGCTCGGGTCGCTTGTTGGCGACGAGGTCGATGAAACCCGGGTCCTGATGCGATGCGCCGTTGTGGTCCTGCCGCCACACATGCGAGCTCAGCAGGTAGTTCAGCGACGCGATCGGCCGCCGCCACGGCAACTCCCGGCTGGTGGCAAGCCATTTCGCGTGCTGGTTCATCATCGAGTCGACGATGTGCACGAACGCCTCGTAGCAGTTGAACAGGCCGTGCCGCCCGGTCAGCAAATAGCCCTCCAGCCAGCCCTGGCACAGGTGCTCCGACAGCACCTCCATCACGCGGCCGTCGGGCGCCAGGTGCTCGTCGTCGGGCTCGATCTCGGACAGCCACACCTTGTCGGTCGATCCGTAGACGGCGTCGAGCCGATTCGAGGCCGTCTCGTCGGGGCCCATGAGCCGGAATCGGTCCTTGTTGCGGGCGATCACGTCGCGCAGGAAGCCGCCCAGCACCCGGGTGGCCTCGTGCGTGACGGCCGCCGGCCGCTCGACCGCGACGGCGTAGTCACGAAAGTCCGGCAGGTCGAGGTCGTGCAGCAACAGCCCGCCGTTGGCGTGGGGGTTGGCGCTCATCCGCCGATCACCGGTGGGCGCCAGCGCCCGCAGCTCCGGACGCAGCCGGCCGGTTTCGTCGAAAAGCTCCTCGGGTCGGTAGCTGCGCAGCCACTCCTCGAGCTGGGCGCGGTGTTCGGGATTGCCGTGCGTCTCGGCCAGTGGCACCTGGTGCGAGCGCCAGGTGCCCTCGACCTTCTTGCCGTCCACCACCTTTGGCCCGGTCCAGCCCTTGGGGGTGCGCAGCACGATCATCGGCCACACCGGCCGCTCGACCCCGTTGCCGCCGCGCGCCGCGCTCTGGATGGCCGCGATGTCGTCGAAGGCGTCGTCGAGGGCGGCGGCGAGCTGTTGGTGCACGTCGGCCGGGTCGTCACCGGCCACCGTGATCGGCCGGTACCCGTAGCCGCGCAGCAGCGATTCCAGTTCCGCGTGCGGGATGCGGGCCAGCACCGTCGGGTTGGCGATCTTGTAGCCGTTGAGCGCCAGGATCGGCAGCACGGCGCCGTCGGTCACCGGGTCGAGGAATTTGTTGGAGTGCCAGCTGGCGGCCAGCGGCCCGGTTTCGGCCTCGCCGTCACCGACGACGCAGGCCACCACCAGATACGGGTTGTCCAGGGCGGCGCCGAAGGCGTGCACCAGCGCGTAGCCGAGCTCGCCGCCTTCGTGGATGGATCCCGGCGTCTGGGCCGCGACGTGGCTGGGGATGCCGCCGGGGAAGGAGAACTGCCGGAACAGCTTGCGCAGGCCCTCGGTGTCCTCCTCGATGCCGGTGTAGACCTCGCTGTAGGTGCCCTCGAGGTAGGCGTTGGCGACCAGCCCGGGTCCGCCGTGACCCGGCCCGGTCACGTAGATGACGTCGGCGTCGCGGCGGCGGATGACCCGATTCAGGTGCGCGTAGACAAGGTTCAGCCCCGGTGTCGTGCCCCAGTGCCCCAGCAACCGCGGTTTGACGTGCTCGGTGGTCAGCGGCTCGGTGAGCAGCGGGTTGTCGAGGAGATAGATCTGCCCGACCGACAAATAATTGGCGGCGCGCCAGTACTTGTCGATCAGGGCGAGTTCGTCGTCGGAGAGCGCGGTTGCGTCGGTCATCTCACCGATTGTTCCCACCGATCCCTCCCGCTACTCCTCCCCGCGGGCGCGGGCTTCGTACGCCTGCCGCTTTTCGACGTCGACGTCGTCGGTGAAGACGTGGTCGCCGCCGAGCATCCGGTTGAGGCCCTCGGCGATCCGGCGCGGCCAGAATTTCTGGGACACCACCATCGCTCCCGCGGCCTTGGTGACCCGCACCCGCGGCTTGGGGTGGGCCACCAGCTTGACGATCGCGTCGGCGATCTCGGCGGGCTCGGCGTTGCGGAACCCCTTGGCCCCGTTGGTGCCCGCGGTGAGCTCGGTGTTGACGAACGTCGGCAACACCGCCGAGAACTTCACCCCGGCCGAGCGGTACTCCAGCCGCGCCGAGTCGGTGAACGCGACCACCGCGTGCTTGCTGGCGCAGTAGGTCGCCAGGCCGACGATGTAGAGCTCACCGGCCAGGGAGGCGACGTTGATGACGTGGCCGGTGCCGCGGGGGACCATGCGCTGGGCCGCCAGCTTGCTGCCCAGGATCACGCCGTAGACGTTGATGTCCAGAATCCGCCGGGTGACCGCGTCCGGCTCGTCGACGATCCGGCCGACCGGCATGATGCCGGCGTTGTTGATCAGCACGTCGATCGGGCCGAGCCGGCGTTCGACCTGGTCGAGGAAATCGGAGAAGGAGTGCGGGTCGGTGACGTCGAGTTTGCCGTAGACGTCGAGGCCGAGGTCGGCGCCCGACTCCTTCACCCGCACCTCGTCGACGTCGCCGATGGCGACCTTGGCGCCCAGATTGTGCAGCGCGGTCGCGGTCGCCAGCCCGATTCCCCGGGCTCCGCCGGTGATGACGATGACCTTTCCGCGGACTTTGAGGCCGAGGGAACCCGTGTCTGCCATATTCGGTGCCTTCCAGATTCTTGACGGGTGTCAACTAGACAATCCGGTAAGCACAGCACTCGAAGTCCGGCCGCGCAACAGCCGGTGGGCCTCACGTGCGACGCGCGAGGTTCAGTGCACGGCGAGCCACACCAGGCTGGCGGCCCCGGCCAGGGCGCAGTAGATCGCGAACGGGGTCAGCGTCCGGGTCTGGAAGTACCGGGTGAGGAAGCGCACGGCCAGGTAGGCGCAGACGAAGGAGGCGACGCTGCCGGCCAGCACCTGGCCGCCGATGCCGGCGCCCAGCGGCCCGAAGAGCTCCGGAATCTTGTACACCCCGGCGGCCAGGATGATCGGCGTCGCGAGCAGGAAGGAGAAGCGGGCGGCGTCCTCGTGCGACAGGCCGCGCCACAGGCCGGCCACGATGGTGATCCCCGAACGGCTGATACCGGGAAACAGGGCGAGGATCTGCGCGGCGCCGATCACCAGGCCGCGGGGCAGCGGAAGTTGGGCGAGCCGCTGGTCCGAGGCCTCGTCGCCGTGTTCGAGCTCCGCGTCGGCCGTTGCGGGTGTGCCCGGCGCGGGCGCGGGCGCGATGCGGCGGCGCAGGACCTCGCCCACGTACAGGGCGATGCCGTTGAGCAACAGGAACGTCGCCGCCGGGACGGGCTTGCCGAGCGTGGTGCGGAACAGCTGCTCGAGCGCCAGCCCGGCCAGGCCCACCGGGATGGTGCCCGCCACGATCAGCCAGGCCAGCCGCTCGTCGGGCGTCTGAATGCGGCGATACCGCAGCGACGAGAAGAACCCCGACAGGATGCGCGCCCAGTCGCGCCAGAAAAAGAGCAGCAGGGCGGCGGCGGTGGCCACATGCAGGCCGACGATGAACGCCAGGTAGGGCGAGTGGGGGGCCGAGACGCTGAGGTCTTCAGCCCACCGGCCGCCGACGAGCGCCGGCACCAACACCGCGTGCCCCAGGCTGGAGACCGGGAACAGCTCGGTGACGCCCTGGAACGCGCCGACCACCACGGCCTCGACGTAGCTCAGGTGCGCGGTCATAGCGGAGGCCTCCATCGGACGACGGGTCGCGGTCGGCCTGTGACGATAGCCCACGCCGCGCCGGCGCGGGTCCCCGACTGAGCCTTCGGGCCGACCCCGACCGGCGGGCGCCGAATCCGCTTGCCCACCCGGCCTTTTCACCGCATCCCGCCCCGTCAGGGTGGGTGAGCGCCCGTCGTGCAGCGCCCTGACCAGGCAGGTACGGTGTGCAGATGGTCGACGGGTTGCTCGATGCCGTGCGCGTCCTCGACGTGACGAGTGGGGTGGCCGACGCGGTGACCCGCCTGTTCGCCGACCTGGGTGCCGACGTTCTGAAGGTGGAACCGCCGGGCGGCTGCCTGGGGCGTGACGCGCTGCCGACGCTGCGCGGCGCCAGCATCCCGTTCGCCGTGCACAACGCCAACAAGCGCAGCGCGGCGCTCGACCCCTTCGATGACGACGACTGCGCCCGCTTCCTCGATCTGGCCGCCGACGCCGACATCGTCGTGGACGCCGGCGCCGACGAGCGCGGCGCCATGTTCGGGACCTCCGGCGAGGAGCTGGCCGCCCGCTACCCACACCTGGTGGTGCTGTCGATCACCGACTTCGGCGCGACGGGCCCGCGCTCCTCGTGGCGCGCCACCGATCCGGTGCTGTACGCGATGTGCGGCGCGCTGTCGCGGTCCGGCCCCACCACCGGCACCCCGGTGTTGCCGCCGGACGGCATCGCGTCGGCCACCGCGGCCGTCCAGGCGGCGTGGGCCGCGCTCGCGGCGTACTACAACCGACTGCGTTGCGGCACGGGAGATTACATCGACTTCTCGTGGTTCGACGCGGTCGTCATGGCCCTCGACCCGGCCTTCGGCGCGCACGGGCAGGCCGCCGCCGGCATCCGGCGGACGGGGCGGTGGCGGGGGCGCCCGAAGAACCAGGACGCCTACCCGATCTATCCCTGCCGGGACGGCTACGTCCGGCTGTGCGTGATGGCGCCCCGGCAGTGGCGGGGTCTGCGGCGCTGGCTGGGGGAGCCCGAAGATTTCCAAGACCCCAGATACGACGTGATCGGCGCGCGGTTCGCGGTGTGGCCACAGATCAGCGAGCTGCTGGAGAAGCTGTTCGCCGGACAGACCATGAAGGATCTGGTGGCCGCCGGCCAGGCGCACGGGGTGCCCATCGCGGCGGTGCTGACGCCGGCGCGGATCCTGGGGTCCGAACACTTCCAGGCGGTCGGCGCGATCACCGACGCCGAACTCGTCCCGGGCGTGCGCACCGGCGTGCCGACCGGATATTTCGTGGTCGACGGCCGGCGCGCGGGTTTTCGCACGCCGGCGCCCGCCGCGGGGCACGACGAACCGTATTGGCGCGGCAACCCGTCGGTGGTGCCGTCGGCCTCGGGCCGGCTCGGCGATTATCCCTTTGCGGGACTGCGGATTTTGGATCTCGGCATCATCGTCGCCGGCGGTGAGCTGAGCCGGCTGTTCGGCGACCTGGGCGCCGACGTGATCAAGGTCGAAAGCGCCGATTACCCCGACGGGCTGCGGCAGGCCCGCGTCGGCGAGGCCATGAGCGAGTCCTTCGCCTGGACGCACCGCAACAACCGCGGTTTGGGGCTGGACCTGCGCAGCGCGGAGGGCAAGAAGGTCTTCGGCCGGCTGGTCGCCGAGGCCGACGCGGTCTTCGCCAACTTCAAGCCGGGAACCCTTACCGCACTGGGGTTTTCCTACGACGAGCTGCGCGCCCTCAACCCGCGGATCGTGCTCGCCGAGAGCAGCGCGTTCGGCGACACGGGGCCGTGGAACGCGCGGCTGGGATACGGCCCACTGGTGCGCGCCACGACCGGCGTCACCCGGCTCTGGACGAGCGACGGCCCGGGGGAGGGCACCGAGGCGGCGCGGCACGCGTTTTACGACGCGACGACGGTATTCCCCGACCACGTGGTGGGCCGCGTCACCGCGATCGCCGCGCTCGCCGCGCTGATCCACCGCGACCGGACGGGCAACGGAGCCCACGTCCACATCTCCCAGGCCGAAGTCGTGGTCAACCAGCTCGACACCCTGTACGTCACGCAAGCCGCGCTGGCCGCGGGCGTCGCCCAGATCCGGCAGGACACCAGCCTGCACGCCGTCTACCCCTGCGCGGGCGACGACGAATGGTGCGTCATCTCGATCCGCTCGGACGACGAATGGCGGCGCGCCGCCTCGGTTTTCGACCACCCCGAATGGGCGGATGACCCACGGTTCGCCACCGGGGAAGCCCGACTGGACAATCGGGGCGAGTTAGAGGAACGGGTCTCGGCCTGGACCCGCACCCGCACCCCGCCGCGGGCCGCCGAACTGCTGCAGTCCGCGGGTGTTCCGGCCGGACCGATGAACCGTCCGCCCGACATACTCGAGGATCCGCAGCTGATCGCGCGAAATGTGTACAGCGCCATGACTCATCCGCTGATCGAGAACCCACTGCCCGCCGAGACGGGCCCGGCGCCCTACCGCCACATCCCGTCGGCCCGGCGGGCGCCGGCACCGCAGCCCGGGCAGGACACCGTCGAGATCTGCCGAAACGTGCTGGGAATGAATGCCGCCGACATTCAGCGGCTGATCGACGACCGCGTGCTGTTCGCCCCGCCCGCCGACGCCTGAGCCACCCCCAGATCGCCCGAGTGTGCGGCCAGCCGCACGCTCGCGGCCGAATGTGCGGCGAGCCGCCCGTTGGGGGTCCGATAAGTTCGTCGTATGACCGTCGACCCCAGGACCCCGGTGTTGGTCGGCTACGGCCAGGTCAACCATCGCGACGAGATCGACCCGTCGAAGCGGTCCGTCGAGCCGATGGACCTGATGGTGGCCGCCGTCGAGCGGGCCGCCGGCACCGCGGTGATCGAGGCCGTCGATTCCATTCGGATCGTGAACATCCTGTCGGCCCAGTACCGCGATCCCGGCCTGTTGCTCGGCCAGCGCATCGGCGCCTCCGACTTCACCACGCTGTACAGCCCGGTCGGCGGCAATGTGCCGCAATCCCTGCTCAACCAGGCCTGCCTGGACATCCAGCGCGGCCGCGCGGGCGTCGTGCTGCTGGCCGGCGCCGAAACCTGGCGTACCCGGCGGGGGCTGCGGGCCCAGGGCGGCAAGCTGGTGTGGACCGAGCAGGACCGCTCCGTGCCGATGGCCGAGGTCAGCGGCGACGACGTCCCGATGGCCGGCGACGCCGAGATCAGGATCCAGCTCGACCGGCCTTCCTACGTCTACCCGCTGTTCGAGGAGGCGCTGCGGGTGGCAAACGGCGAGTCGATCGACGATCACCTCGAGCGCATCGGGGAGCTGTGGGCGCGGTTCAACGCGGTGGCGGTCGACAACCCGCACGCATGGATCCGCACGCCGTCGAGCGCCGACGAGATCCGCCGGGCGGGCCCGCAGAACCGCATGATCAGCTGGCCCTACACCAAGCTGATGAACTCCAACAACATGGTCGACCAGGGCGCGGCGCTCGTCCTGACCTCGGTCGAGCAGGCCAGGAGGCTGAAGATCCCGGCCGATCAATGGGTGTACCCGCACGCGGGCACCGACGCGCACGACACACCGTCCATCGCGGAGCGTCACGAACTGCACCGGTCCACGGCCATCCGGATCGCCGGTGCACGCGCGCTCGAGTTGGCCGGGCTGGGCATCGACGACGTCGACTACGTCGACCTGTACTCGTGCTTTCCCTCCGCGGTGCAAGTGGCGGCGGCCGAACTCGGGCTGGGGGTCGACGACCCCGCCCGGCCGCTGACCGTGACCGGCGGGCTGACGTTCGCCGGCGGCCCGTGGAGCAACTACGTGATGCATTCGATCGCCACCATGGCGGAGTTGCTGGTGGCCAATCCGGGCCGGCGCGGGCTGATCACCGCCAACGGCGGCTACCTGACCAAACACAGCTTCGGCGTCTACAGCACCGAACCGCCGGCCGAATTTCGTTGGGAGGACACGCAACCGGCCGTCGATCGGGAGCCGACGACCGACGCGGTGGTCGAGTGGGAGGGTGTCGGCACCGTCGAGGCCTGGACCACGCCGTACGACCGCGAGGGGCGGCCGGAGAAGGCCTTTCTGGCCGTGCGCACACCCGATGGGTCGCGTGCGCTGGCCGTGGTCACCGATGACGCCGCGACGCAGGCATCGGTGCGTGAAGATATCGGTGGCGCCAAGGTTGCCGTCGCCGCGGACGGCAGCGCTTCGCTGCAATAGGCCCGTCGCGGGCACGACGCCAGGTCAGGGCGCCGATCGTGCGGTAACGGTCGCGTAGCCCAGGCCGACTTGCCTATTGTTGAGTGCTGAGGGTTGGGGGAGGTGAGCCCAGGTGCACATCCTGGTTACCGACGCCACCGGCGCACTCGGGCGCCTGGTCGCTGGGCAGCTCATCGCTGCCGGGCACACGGTCAGCGGCATTGCTGAGCTCCCGCATCCCTGCCTGGACCGCAACGTCGAATTTGTTTGCGCATCGCTGCGCGACCGCGTCTTGCGGGAACTCACCGACGAGGCCGACGCGGTCATCCATCTGGCCCCGATCGATCCCACCGCGCCCGGCAGCGCCGGCATGGACGGGCTGGCGCGGGTCACCGACGCGGCGGCCCGGGCCGGTTCCCGTCTGTTGTTCGTGTCGCAGGCCGCGGGCCGGCCCGAGCTGTATCGACCGGCGGAGGACCTGGTGTCCTCGAGTTGGGGGCCCACCGCGGTCATCCGGATCGCGCCACCGGTCGGGCGCCAACTCGACTGGATGGTGTGCCGCACCGTGGCCACGCTGTTGCGCAGCAAGGTCTCCGCGCAACCCATGCGCGTGCTGCATCTCGACGACCTGATGCGTTTTCTGGTCCTGTCTTTGAACACCGATCGCACCGGCGTGGTGGACCTCGCCAGCCCGGACACCGTCAACATGGTCACGGCCTGGCGGGTGTTGCGAGCCACCGACCCACGCTCCCGGCTGCATCGGGTCCGCAGTTGGGCGCAGCTGATGCCGGAGTTCGACGTCGCTGCGGCACAAGAGGATTGGATGTTCGAGTACGGCTGGCACGCGCTTGACGCGGTCGCCGACACCGCGCGCGGACTCGTCGGGCGCCGGCTCGACACCGCCGGCGCGATCAACCAGGGGGGACAGCTCGCGCTGCCCGTCGAGGTGCTGCCGCAATCCCGGCGACCGGCCGGCGACGACGTGCGCACCGCCGCGCCGGAAGGCATGGAAGGCGAATTCGACGATCAGATCGATGCGCGGTTCCCGGTTTTCAGCGGCGCCGCGCTGGCCGAGGCGCTGCCCGGACCGCTCACCCCGATCACGCTGGACGTCCAGCTGAGCGGGCTGCGCACCGCGAGCCGGGTGTTGGGACAGGTGCTCGCGCTCGGCGGCGTGGCCGAGGCCGAATGGGGCAGCCGGGCCATCGCGGTGTTCGGGCACCGCGCCTACGTCGGGGTGTCGGTCAACATGGTCGCGGCCGGCCAGCTGCCCGGGTGGGACCAGGACGCCGTGGTCCGCGACGCCCTCGTCGGCCAGCCCCAGGTCGGCGATCCGCTGCCGTTCGGCGAGCCGGCCGGGACGACGGGCGCGCTTGGCTCGGTCGCCAAGGCGGTCGCCGCGGGACGGTCGGTTGCGCTCTTGCGTCACCTGCGGGCCGACACCCGGGCGTATTGCGCCGTCGCGGAAGCCGAGCACCTCGATGCCACCCAACTGGCGTTGCTGCCCGAAGCCGCTCTGGAAGTGCGGCTGCGGCTGTTGCGCGACCGGATCCACCAAGGCTGGATCCTCAACGCGCTCTGGTTGATCGACACCGGTGTCAGCGCCGCGGCGCCGGTCCGCCGCCAGGCCGGCCGCAGCGTGCCGGGGATGGGCATGATCACCGACAGCGGGCTCGTCGCGGCGGAGATCGCGGAGTTGGCGTCGGCGCTGCGGGCCGACCCGCCGTTGTGCGGGCTGGCGGCCGAGGGCAACCTCGCGAGCATTCGTGCGCTGTCACCGAAGACCGCCGCCACCGTGGATGCGGTCGTCGCACGCATCGGGCACCGCGGCCCGGGCGAGGCCGAGCTGGCCAGCACGACCTTCGCCGACGACCCGACGATGTTGCTGACCGCCGCCGCGGCGGCCGCGCCCCCCGACCCCGCGTCGGCCACGCTGGCCGAGCGGCTTGCCGCCAACGCGCGCGGTTCGCGGGAGCTGGCCCACGACACCACGATGCGGTTCACGCACGAGCTGCGGATGACGTTGCGCGCGTTGGGATCTCTGCGGGTCGAGGCGGACCTGATCGACGCCGTCGACGACGTGTACTACTTGACCTGCAATGAACTGGTCACCATGCCGGGCGACGCGCGGCTGCGGATCAAACGCCGCCGCACCGAACGCGAACGCCTGCAGGCGCAGTGCCCACCGGACGTCATCGACGGAGCCTGGGCGCCCGTCCCGCCCGGCGCCGACGGCTCGGGCGCCGAGCCCACCGCCGAGGACGGCTCAGCCGAGCAGCTCGCCCAGGGGTGATTGCGGGTCGGCCAGTTTGGCGGGGTCGACGGACGCCTTGGAGCGGATCAGCGCTTTGACGTCGTCAAGCACGTCCCAGATGTTGACGTTCATTCCGGCCAGCACCCGGTTCTCGCCGTCGAGCCAGAAGGCGACGAACTCGCGGCCGGCGACATCGCCGCGGAACACCACCCGCTCAAAGCTGGGGGCGTGGCCGGCGTACTCCATGCCGAGGTCGTATTGATCGGTGAAGAAATAGGGTAGCTCCGCGTATTCGCTTGGCCTGCCCAGCATCCCAGCCGCCGCCACGGCGGGCTGCTTGAGCGCGTTGGCCCAGTGCTCGGTGCGGATGCGGGTGCCGAATAGGGGGTGTTCGGCGGCGGCGATGTCGCCGACCGCATAGATGTCGGGATCGCTGGTGCGCAACGACGCGTCGACGAGCACCCCGCCGTCACCCAGGGAGAGCCCGGCCTGCTCGGCCAGTTCGATGTTGGGTTTGGCGCCGACGGCCACCAGCACGGCGTCGGCGGCGATCGTCTCGCCGTCCCGCATTCGCAGGCCGGTCGCCGAACCGTCGGCCCGGGTGATCTCCTCGACCTGCGTCTCGAGCCGAAGATCCACCCCGTGCTCGCGATGCAGGGCGGCGAACACCTCGCCGACGGTCTCACCCAGCGCGGCCATCAGCGGTTGTTTGGCGGCTTCGACGACGGTGACGTCGACGCCTCGCTGACGCGCACTCGCGGCCACTTCCAGCCCGATCCACCCGGCCCCGACGACCGCGAGCGAAGTCCCTTCGGTCAGCACGGCATTCAACGCGGCGGCGTCTTCATAGGTGCGTAGGTAATGCACACCGCCGGAGTCCGATCCCGGTATCGGCGGGCGCCGCGAGGCCGATCCCGTCGCCAACAGCAGCTTGTCGTAGGGAACGGTGGCGCCGTCGGGCAACCCCACGGTGTGGCCGGCCGCGTCCAGGGCGGTCACCCGCGTGTTGAGCCGGAGGTCGACGTTGTTGTCGCGGTACCAGTCGGAGTTCTGCACGGTGAAATCGTTCAGCGACTTTTTGCCGGCCAGATAGTCCTTCGACAGCGGGGGCCGCTCGTAGGGCAGATGCTCCTCGTCGGCGAACACAATGATGTGTCCATCAAAACTGTTGTCGCGCAACGCTTCTATGGCTTTGGCTGCCGCGAGTCCGCCGCCGATGATGACGAAGCTGGTCGAATTGGCCATGGTTCGTGCTCCGTTCTCCTGGATTTTTCAGCCTACCCGTGGGCGCTCAACGCAACAGCTCGCGCAGGTCGAGCGCATTGCGGACCGCGTGGCCGCCCAGGTCGTTGTTGAAGTACATCCACACGTCTTTTCCGTCACCGTCCCACGCGGTGATCCGGTCGGCCCAGCGCCGCAAGTCGTCGTCGGTGTAGGAACCGGCATAGTTCGCCTCCGGATCCGGCCCGTGCATCCGGATGTACACCAAATCGGTCGTCGCGCGGGGAATGCACGCAAGGCCGAGCCCACTCATGACCACATACGCGGCGCGATGGCGCTCCAATATCTCGAACACCGCGGGGTGATTCCACGACGGGTGCCGCAGTTCGACGGCGACGCGGATCGACGCGGGCATGAGCTGTAAGAACGAATCCAGGCGCGCGTCATCGCGCTGCTGTTCGGGGTGCAGTTGTACCAGCAGCACGCCACGGCGATCACCCAGGAGTTGCCAGCACCGTTCGAATCGTTCGATCCACGGCTCGGGGGAGGCCAGGCGACGGTAGTGCGTCAGACCGCGATGCGCCTTGACCGACATCGCGAAGCCGTCCGGCAGCTGATCGCGCCAGCCCTCGAACGTCGAATCCTTGGGCCACCGGTAGAAACTGGCGTTCAGTTCGACGGTGTCGAACACCTCGACATAGCGGGCGAGACGGCGCGCCGACGGTGTTCCCGGTGGATACAGCACATCGTTCCAGTGGTTGTACGACCACCCCGAGGTACCGATACGTATGGCCACTGCGCGCTCAGCCAGCCACCTGCTGACGCACATCGTCGTCCAGCGACGCCCTGACCAGAGCGGCGGCCAGCCGCGCATTATCCCGCGGCGCAAGGGTTCCCAGCTTCTTCGGCTCAGCGGGCAGCCCCAACCGCTTGGCGGTCCCGGTGGCCCGATCATCGAAGTACGGGCGCACCCAGGTCCACACGTCCTGCACCTCGCGGAGGTAGATGTCGGCACCGGTGTCGCCAATTCCCTTGAATTGCTTGAGCATCCGTTTCGCCGCGGCCACATCGTGCCCACTGCGATCGGCCAGTTCACGCAGATCACCCGAGTAGTCGTCGCGAATCCGTTGGGCCATATCGGTGAGCCGGGTGGCCGAGCTCTCGTCGTAACGCACGTAGTGCGCGCGCCCGAAGGCGTCGATCATGGTTTGTCGATCCGCGGCCAGCACCGCTTTGGGCGTCCGCAGGCCCGCCTTGAAGAGTTCACGCGCGGCGCCCATGGCGATGGCCGCGTCGATGGGTTTGCTGGCCAGCATGCACAGCACGAGAAGCTGGAACAGCGGCATCGGCTTGTCGCTCATCGTGATGCGCGCCTGTGCCGCATAAGTCGTGCCGGCAACGTCGAGCAGCCGTCGCACCCGGGAGTCCATACCGCATCGCGTACCCCCACGCTGCCGGGGCAAACCGCTCGCTATTTGGGCGGCAGGCTGCGGGCGTGCTCGACGCCGCGGGTGACCCAACTGTGAAGCTGGCGTTTGGTTTGCACCCCGGCGGCCTCGACGCGCAACCAGCCCCGGGCTTCCCGCCCGGCCATCACCATGGGGCCGACGTGCGCGCGCCCGGCGAGTTTGTCGGTGTCCTCGCGCGGCACCCGCACCAACAGTCCGCCCTGGCCGCTGACGGCCACCGACATGTTGCCGTTGACCAGGAACGCCAGACCGCCGAACATGCGCTTCTCGTCGATGCCGGGCTGGCCTGCGAGCAGTTCGCGGATCCGATTGGCCAGGTCTTCGTCGTAGGCCATGCGCCGGGTCAGTCGAGATCGACTCGGACGGTCAGCAGGTCGCTGCCCATCAGGCGCACCATCGCGCTGTTCAGCCGCGGCAGGTTGCCCAGGCGCTGCACCGCGTCGTCGTCGGGCAGGAGGTGGGCGGTGCCGTTGCGCCATTTGCCGGCGACGCGCACCCGCACAGCGGGATCGGCTTTGATATTGCGGATGTAGTCCGAGTGTTCGCCGTGTTCGGAGACCATCCAGAACTGGTTGTCCACGACGCGCCCGCCCACCGCGGTGCGCCGCGGTTGCCCGCTCTTGCGTCCCGTTGTTTCGAGCATGGTCATGGGCAGCTGCCGGCCGACCGGATTGACCAGCAGGCGTTGAACACGATGGACCACTTGTCGTTTGAGAGTCACGGGTTCATTCAACGCCGGGCGTGACCACGGGGAAAGCCCTGGGTCACGCCCGGCGTCGAGATCAGGCGGCCACCGTGGCGGCCCCGGCCGGCGGTTCGAGCGCCTGGGCCACGATCTCGGCGACGTCGGTCATGGGCCGCACGTCCAGCGCCTCGAGCACCTCGGCGGGCACGTCATCGAGATCCGGCTCATTGCGCGATGGAATGAAAACCGTTGACAGCCCGGCG
Organism: Mycobacterium sp. NTMscope_MAC_12; assembly: GCF_976985675.1. Lineage (NCBI taxonomy): Bacteria > Bacillati > Actinomycetota > Actinomycetes > Mycobacteriales > Mycobacteriaceae > Mycobacterium > Mycobacterium sp. NTMscope_MAC_12. The sequence goes on along the minus strand of NZ_CDRJYY010000001.1, from coordinate 2,395,565 downwards.
CGTTGGGCGGCCAGCAGCTTTTGCTTCACACCGCCGATGGGCAGCACCCGGCCGTTCAGCGTGACCTCGCCGGTCATGCCGACGTCGGAGCGGACCTGGCGTCCGGTGGCCATGGAGACCAGGGCGGTCACCATGGTGACACCGGCCGACGGGCCGTCCTTGGGCACCGCGCCCGCCGGCACGTGCACGTGGATGCGCCGGTCCAGGGCCTTGGGATCCACACCGAGCTCGGCGGAGTGCGAGCGCACGTAGGACAGCGCGATCTGCGCCGACTCCTTCATCACGTCACCCAGTTGGCCCGTCAGTTGCAGGCCCGGCTCACCGTCGGTGGAGCCGGCCTCGATGTAGAGCACGTCACCGCCCAGGCCCGTCACGGCCAGGCCGGTGGCCACACCGGGCACCGCCGTCCGTTCGGCCGATTCCGGCATGAACCGCGGACGGCCCAGGTAGTCAACCAGATCCGGCTCATCGATGGTGATCGGTCCCGGATGGTCGGCCAGCCTGGTGGTCGCCTTGCGCAGCGCCTTGGCCAGCAGCCGTTCGAACTGTCGCACACCGGGTTCGCGGGTGTAGTCGGCGGCGATCTTGCGCAGCGCCGCGTCGGTCACCGCGACCTCGTCCTCGGTCAGCGCCGCGCGCTCCCGCTGCCGGGGCAGCAGGTAGTCCCGCGCGATGGCGACCTTGTCGTCCTCGGTGTAGCCGTCGATGGTCACCAGCTCCATGCGGTCCAGCAGGGCCGACGGGATGTTCTCGATCACGTTGGCGGTGGCCAGGAACACCACATCGGACAGATCCAGGTCCAGATCCAGGTAGTGGTCCCGGAAGGTGTGGTTCTGCGCCGGGTCGAGCACCTCGAGCAGCGCCGCGCTCGGGTCGCCGCGGTAGTCGGAACCGACCTTGTCGATTTCGTCCAGCAGCACAACGGGATTCATCGATCCCGCCTCACCGATCGCGCGCACGATCCGGCCCGGCAACGCGCCCACGTAGGTGCGACGGTGCCCGCGGATCTCGGCCTCGTCGCGCACGCCGCCCAGGGCGACGCGGACGAACTTGCGGCCCAACGCGCGGGCCACGCTCTCACCCAGCGACGTCTTGCCGACGCCGGGGGGACCGGCCAGGACCATCACGGCGCCGGAGCCGCGCCCGCCGACCACCTGCAGCCCGCGCTGGGCGCGACGGGCCCGCACGGCGAGGTATTCGACGATGCGATCTTTGACGTCGTCGAGGCCGTGGTGATCGGCGTCCAGCACCTCCCGCGCCGCCTTCAGGTCGGTGGAATCCTCGGTCTTGACGTTCCACGGCAGGTCGAGCACGGTGTCCAGCCAGGTGCGAATCCAGCCGCTCTCCGGGCTCTGGTCGCTCGAGCGTTCCAGCTTGCCGACCTCGCGCAGCGCCGCCTCGCGCACCGTCTCGGGCAGATCGGCCTGCTCGACGCGGGCCCGGTAATCATCCGAGCCGTCGGGTTCGCCCTCGCCCAGTTCCTTGCGGATGGCGGCCAGCTGCTGGCGCAGCAGGAATTCCTTCTGCGTCTTCTCCATGCCCTCGCGCACGTCTTCGGCGATCTTGTCGCTGACCTCGACCTCGGCGAGGTGATCGCTGGTCCAGTCGATCAGCACGCGCAGCCGCTCGGCGACGTCGATCGTCTCCAGCAGCTGTCTCTTCTGCGTGTTGGTCAGGTAGGACGCGTACCCGGAGGTGTCGGCCAGCGCCGACGGATCGGTCAGCCGGTTGACGTAGTCGATGATCTCCCAGGCCTCGCGGCGTTGCAGCATGGCCAGCAGCAGCTTCTTGTATTCCGCTGTCAGCGCCTTGATCTCGTCGGTCGCCTCGGTCTCGGGGACCTCGGTCACCTCGACCCACAGCGCCGCCCCGGGGCCGGATGCGCCCGCCCCGATCTGGGCCCTGCGCTCACCGCGCACCACCGCGGCGGTGCCGCCGCCGGCGATGCGCCCGACCTGCAGGATCTTCGCGATCACGCCGTGCGAGGGGTACCGGTCCTCGAGCCGGGGGGCGATCAGCAGCTGCCCCGACTCGCTGGCCTGGGCGGCGTCGGTCGCCGCGCGGGCCGCGTCGTCCAGCGCGATCGGCACCACCATTCCGGGCAGCACGATGGTGTCGGTGACAAACAGCACCGGCACCGACTTGGCTTCAGCCATCAAATCCTCCAAAAGTTGAGTCTGATGCGCTTAACCCAGCCGGGCGCCGGTTTGTTCCCGTGGGCCCCGCGGTCGCGAGTGTGCGGCCAGCCTCACATTGAGGCCCGAGTGTGCGGCCAGCTTCACGCTGGCGGCACGGGGCCCAGCCGCCGCAGCTGCGTGACGTGCTGGGGCGAAAGCTCCTCGAGGCACGTGACGCCGAGCAGGCGCATGGTCCGGATCACCCCTTCGGCCAGGATGTCGATCGCACGGCTCACCCCCGCCTCACCGCCGGCCATCAGGCCGTACAGGTACGCCCGCCCGACCAGCGTGCACCGGGCGCCGAGCGCGATCGCCGCGACGATGTCGGCGCCCGACATGATGCCGGTGTCCACCAGGATCTCGGTGTGCTGACCCAGCTCACGCGCCACCGTGGGCAGCAGATGGAACGGCACCGGCGCCCGATCCAGTTGGCGCCCACCGTGATTGGACAACACGATGCCGTCGACGCCGCGGTCGACGACCGCGCGGGCATCGGCAAGCGTCTGAATCCCTTTCACGACGAGCTTGCCGGGCCATCGCTCCTTGATCCACTCCAGGTCGTCGAACGTGAGACTCGGGTCGAACATCGTGCTCAGGTATTCGGCGACCGTGCCGGGCCAGCGGTCCAGCGACGCAAACGCCAACGGCTCGGTGGTCAACAGATCGAACCACCACTTCGGGTGGGGCAACGCGTCCAGCACGGTGCGCAGCGTCAGCGTGGGCGGGATCGTCATCCCGTTGCGGTTGTCGCGCAGCCGCGCGCCGGAGACCGGGACGTCCACGGTGGCCAGCAGGGTGTCGAAGCCGGCGTCGGCCGCGCGTTTCACCAGCTCCATCGAGCGTTCGCGGTCGCGCCACATGTAGAGCTGAAACCACTTGCGGCCCTGCGGGACGGCGGTGACGAGGTCCTCGATCGCGCAGGTGCCCAAGGTGGACAGGGAAAACGGGATCCCCGCCCTGGCCGCCGCGTGCGCGCCGCCGATCTCGCCCTCGGTGTGCATCAGCCGGGTGAATCCGGTGGGCGCGATCGCGAACGGCAGCACGACCGGCTGGCCGAGCACGTTCCACCCTGCGGTCACTTGGGAGACGTCGCGCAGGATCGTCGGATGAAATTCGATGTCGCGGAAGGCTTGTCGGGCGCGTTCGATGGACAGCTCGTCTTCGGCGGCGCCGTCGGTGTAGTCGAACGCCGCCTTGGGGGTGCGCCGTTTGGCGATGCGCCGCAGGTCTTCGATGGTGTAGGCGGCGTCGAGCCGGCGCTTGGTCGCGTTGAGCTCGGGCCGCTTGAACTGCAGGAGCGGGGCGAGGTCGCGCACTTTGGGCACTCGTCGTCGGACGGCCTGTCGTCTTTCGAGTTCCATACTGTGCAACGGTAGTCGTATGGACTCGGCAGGCGACCCGTTCGATCTCCAACGCTTTGTGGACGCCCAGGAGCCGGCCTACGCCAATGTCGTCGACGAGTTACGCGGCGGGCGAAAGCGCAGTCACTGGATGTGGTTCGTCTTCCCGCAGCTGCGCGGCCTGGGCGGCAGCCCGACCGCGGTCCGCTACGGCATCTCCTCGCTGGACGAGGCTCGCGCGTACCTGCGCCATGAGCTGCTGGGCCCACGGCTGCGCGAGTGCGCCCGGCTGGTCACCGCGGTGCAAGGGCGATCGGTCGGGCAGATCTTCGGTTCGCCCGATGACCTCAAGCTGTGCTCGTCGATGACGCTGTTCGCCCACGCCACCGAGGACGACGGGGACTTCGTCGCGGTGCTCGAGAAGTATTACGGCGGACGCCAAGACGAGCTGACCCTGGCGCGCCTGGCGTCGCACTAGATCGGATGGCGGCGACCCGCTTCGCCCGGCTACGCCGCGTTCGCGATCGCCCCTAGACCAGATGGGGCGACCCGCTTCGCCCGGCTACGCCGCGTTCGCGATCGCCCCTAGACCGGACGCAGGATTCGCCAGCCGTGCGGTTCCACGACCAGCCTGTCGACGACGTCCGGCGGCGGCGCCGCCGATCCGCCGATGACCTGGGCGCGTCCCTTACCCAGCTCCGACAACGACACACGCAGGGGTTCGTCGTCGATGTTGAGCACCACCAGCAGGGCGTCGTCACCGTTGCGCGTCTCGTAGATATAGTGCCGGTTTTCCAGTCGCAGCGCGGTGGTGGATGCCGCATGCAGCCAGGGGTGACGGCGTCGCAGCCCGACCAGGTACTGGTGCAGCGCCCAGGTCTCGACACCGACGTCATCCAGTTGCAGTGGGGGAGAGCCGAATTCGGGACGAACCGCGTCGTCGCCGCCGAAACGTTCTTCCTTGACGCCGCGAAAACCGAGCTCGTCGCCCGCGTAGACGCTGGGCACCCCGCCGATGGTGAGCAGTAACACCAGCGCGTGGGCCGCATGCGCGGGGTTTTCCATCCGGCTGGCGATGCGGGTCACGTCGTGATTGCCGATGAACGTCAGCGGCGCGAATCGGCTCAGAAAGTCGTTGTGGCGCTGCAGCGCCCAGTCCAGTTCGAAGAAGTTGCCATCGTTGAGGCTGCTCCAGATCGCCTTCCACAACTCGTATTGGGTGGCCGAGTCGAAGGTGGCGGCCCCGACGACCGCGGCATAGTCGCCGTGGATGAGTTCGCCGACGAACCAGGCCTGCGGATAGCGCTCGCGCACGCGCGGCAAGGTCGAGGCCCAGAACTGTTGGGGCACGGCGTAAGCCGCATCGAGGCGCCAGCCGTCGGCGCCGCGCCCCAACCAGTGCGCCATTACCTCGACGGTGTAGTCGACGACGTCGGGGTTGTCGTGGTTGAGGGTGATCAGCCCGTCGTGGCCCTCGAACGTGTGAAAGCGTCCGGGACGCCCGCGAAACCAGCGCGCCGCGGCGTCGTCCTCGGCCGCCTCGCGATGGCGCGGGAAATCCACCCCGACGTGGTTGAACACGCCGTCGAGCAGGACGCGCAGGCCGCGTCGGTGCGCTTCGGCGACGAGGTGATCGAAATCGGCGTCGTCACCGAGCCGGGGATCGATGCGGTAGTGGTCGGTGGTGTCGTAACCGTGTGTGCGCGAGGCGAAGATCGGGCCCAGCGCGATGCCCGATGCCCCGAGTTCGATGGCGTGGTCCAACCAGTCGACGAGCCGCCGCAACCGGTGTTCGTCCGGTTGCGGCGGCTCGTTTGACTGCGGTACGGGGAACGCGCCCACGAACCCCAGCGGGTAGACCTGCCACCAGATGGCGTGCTGGACCCAGTCGGGTCCCGGCACGGCGCTGGTCACGACGGCGCGATCAGCCGACGGTCGCCAGCGTCTGGGAAGCGACAATCGCCTGGGCCACACCGGAAACGATCGCCGCGGCCTTCAGTGCCTCCTGGATGGTTTCCCGGCTGACACCGGCCTCGCGCAGCGTGTGCTCATGGGAAGCCACGCAGTCCGGGCATCCGTTGATCGACGACACCGCGAAGCACCACAGCTCGAAGTTCGCCTTTTCCACACCGGGATTGGCGATGATGTTCATCCGCAATCCCGCGCGCAGGTCGTCGTACTTGCCGTCGAGGAATCCCCGGCCACGGTAGAACACGTTGTTCATGGCCATGACCGATGCCGCTCCCAGCGCCGCGTTGTATGCCTCCGCGGACAAGATGTCGGCCGCCTCGGCGCCAATCTCGCTGAGCACCTGCGTGTTCCGAGTCGCCGCGGCGCTCGCCAAGAGCGTGCCCCACAGCTGCTCCTCGTTGAGCTCGGTCGTGCGGGTGATCGAGCCCAGGTTGAGCTTGAGGTCCTTGGCGTACTCCGGCAGCGCTTCCTTGAGATTCTCTACGCTCATCTCGCCTCCTATTCAGACCCTACGGGATCAGGCCCGGATCAGGCCGACTGCTTGAGCAACTCGGTGGCGTCCAGCGTCGGGTCGCCCTTGCGCCAGTTGCACGCGCACAACTCGTCGGACTGCAGTGCGTCGAGCACGCGCAGCACTTCCTCGACGTTGCGGCCCACCGAACCCGCGGTGACCGAAACGAACTGGATCTCGTTGTTGGGGTCGACGAGGAAGGTCGCCCGGTCGGCCACGCCGTCGGCGTTGAGCACGCCGGTGGCCAGGCTCAGCTCCCGCTTGATGTCCGAGAGCATCGGGAAGGGCAGCTTCTTGAGGTCCTCGTGCTGCGCGCGCCAGTTGAAGTGCACGAACTCGCTGTCGATCGAGACACCCAGAACCTGTGCGTCGCGGTCGGAGAACTCGTCGTTGAGCTTGCCGAAGGCGGCGATCTCGGTCGGGCACACGAAGGTGAAGTCCTTCGGCCAGAAGAACACCACGCGCCACTTGCCGGCGTGGTCCTCGGAGGTGATGGTGGTGAAGTAGTCGTCGGGCTGCTTGGCGTCGACCTTGGACAGATCGCCCGCGATCAACGCAGTGAGCTCGTAGTCGGGGAACTGGTCGCCGATGGTCAGCAGAGGCATATCCGCTCCTTATTTGGATTTACTCAAGATTAGCTTTCTGCCACCATGTTGCCGCCTACCCTTGTTGAAGTAAAGGTGATATTTCCCACTATACTTATAGGCATGTCCGATAAGAGTTATCAGCCGACGATCGCCGGCCTTCGCGCGTTCGTGGCGGTGGCCGAGAAGCACCAATTCAGCGGTGCCGCAACCGCTCTCGGGGTCAGCCAGTCGACGCTCTCGCAGGCCCTCTCCGCGCTGGAGACGGGACTGGCCACCCGCCTCGTCGAGCGCTCGACACGGCGTGTCTTCTTGACACCCCAGGGCACGGAGTTGTTGCCGCGGGCCCAGGCCGTCGTCGAGGCGGCCGACGCGTTCACCGCCGCCGCGGCGGGAACCTCGGACCCGTTGCGGACCGACATGCGGCTGGGGCTGATACCCACCGTGGCGCCCTACGTGCTGCCGACCGTGCTGGCCGGGGTGGCCGAGCAACTCCCGGAGCTGACCCTGCGGGTGACCGAGGACCAGACCGAACGGTTGCTGGCGGTCTTGCGCGAAGGGGCATTGGATGCGGCATTGATCGCCCTGCCCGCCGAGACCGCAGGCGTCAGCGCGATCCCCATCTACGACGAAGATTTCGTTCTCGCCCTGCCCCCCGGCCATCCGCTGGCGGGCAAGCGCCGCGTTCCGGCGACGGCGCTGGCCGACCTGCCACTGCTGCTGCTGGACGAGGGGCATTGCCTGCGCGATCAGGCGCTGGACGTCTGCCACAAGGCGGGGGTCCGAGCGGAGCTCGCCAACACCCGGGCGGCCTCACTGGCCACCGCGGTGCAATGCGTGACAGGCGGTTTGGGCGTGACGCTGATCCCGCAGAGCGCGGTGCCGGTCGAGGCCTCGCGAAGCCGCCTGGGCCTGGCGCAGTTCGCGGCGCCGCGCCCGGGCCGGCGAATCGGCTTGGTCTACCGCTCATCGAGCGGTCGCGACGAGTCCTACCGCCAGCTGGCCGCGCTCATCGGGAAATTGATCAGCAGCCAGCACCAAGTGCGCCTGGCGAAGTAGACCTGCCCGGCGGCCCCGCACCGGTAGGTTCGGCCTATGGAAAAGGTAATCGCCGTGCTCATGCGCGCCGACTCCGACGACGATTGGTGCGCCCGGCAGCGGGGGCCGGTCGCCGATGCGCTGCTGGAGCTGGGTGTGCTCGGATTGTCGGTCAATGTCCGTGACGACGCCGTGCGCCAGTCGTTGATGACGCTCACGACGCTGGACCCACCGGTCGCCGCGGTGGTGAGCATGTGGACCCAGCAGTGCTACGGCGAGCAGATGACGTCCGCGCTCGAGCTGCTCGCAAAGGAGTGTGAGCAGCTCGCCGCGTACCTGGTGACCGAATCGGTCCCGCTGAGCGCACCTGCCGTCGAGTCTGGTTCCCGCACACCGGGTTTGGCCAACATCGCGTTGCTGCGCCGGCCCGCGGACATGGACCAGGCGACGTGGCTGACCCGGTGGCAACGCGACCACACGCCGGTAGCCATCGAGACACAGTCGACGTTCGGCTACACCCAGAATTGGGTGGTGCGCACGCTCACCCCGGACGCGCCGGGAATCGCGGGCATCGTCGAGGAGTTGTTCCCTGCGGAGGCGATCACCGATCTTCAGGCGTTCTTCGGAGCCGCCGACGACGACGATCTACAACATCGATTGGGACGAATGGTGGCCAGCACGACGGCCTTTGGCGCCAACGAGAACATCGACACCGTGCCGACGAGCCGCTACGTCATCAGCACGCCGTTCGGGGACTGAGGATGACACGATGACGACACTGCGCGACGCCGTGGCATTGGCCGCGGCCGAAAGCGGACTGGCCGTCGTATCGACCGTTCGCGCTGACGGGACGGTGCAGGCGTCGCTGGTCAACGTCGGCCTGTTGTCACACCCGGCGAATGGTCAACCGGTCCTGGGGTTTACCACCTACGGCAGGGTCAAGCTGGCCAACCTGCGCGCCCGGCCGCAGTTGGCGATTACCTTCCGCAACGGGTGGCAGTGGGCGACGGTCGAGGGCCGCGCGGAGCTGGTCGGCCCCGACGACACCCAGCCATGGCTGACGGATCCCGATCGGCTACGAGTGCTGCTGCGCGATGTGTTCACCGCAGCGGGCGGCACCCACGACAACTGGGACGAGTACGACCGGGTGATGGCTTCGGAGGGGCGCGCCGTGGTGCTGATCGCGCCGACCCGCGTCTACAGCAATGGTTAGCCTCGCTAGGCTGCGGGGGTGACGCTGCAGATCGATGACGACAACCGGGTACGCACCCTCACGCTGAACCGGCCGGAGGCGCTCAACGCCTTCAACGAAGCCCTCTATGACGCCACGGCCGAGGCACTGCTGGCCGCCGCCGACGATCCCGAGGTGGCCGTGGTCCTGCTGACCGGTGCGGGTCGCGGGTTCAGCGCCGGTACCGACCTGGGCGAGATGCAGGCCCGCATCACGGACCCGGACTTCACCCCGGGCAAGCACGGCTTCATCGGACTCATCAACGCGCTCAGCGCCTTTCCCAAACCACTGATCTGCGCGGTCAACGGTGTCGGGGTGGGGATCGGCGCCACGATTCTGGGCTATGCCGATCTGACGTTCATGTCCTCGACGGCCCGCCTGAAGTGCCCGTTCACCAGCTTGGGTGTAGCCCCGGAGGCGGCGTCGTCCTATCTGCTGCCGCAGCTGGTGGGCCGGCAGAACGCCGCGTGGCTGTTGATGTCGTCCGAATGGGTCGACGCCGAGGAGGCGTTGCGGATGGGCCTGGTTTGGCGGGTGTGCCAACCGGACGAGCTGCTGCCGCAGGCCCGCCACCACGCCGAAATCCTTGCCTCCCGGCCGATTTCGAGCTTGATGGCCGTCAAACACACGATGATGGAGCCGGTCCGCCCCGAGATCGCCGCGGCCACCGCGCGCGAGAACGCGCACTTCGCCGAGCTCATGGGTGCGCAAGCCAACGCGGCGGCGCTGGCCGATTTCAATAAGGGCTGAAGCGGCGTTCGGCGTCAGGCCAACGGCGCCGTCTCTAACTTCGCCGAGTCGGCGAGGATCGCGCGCAGGGTGCGCCGGCAGCGACCGCAGTCACCGCCCGCCCCGCATGCGGCGGCGATTTCCTTGGAGGTCGACGCGCCCTGCGCGACGACGTCGCACACGGTTTGACTGGTAGCCCCGACGCACAGGCACACGTACATCAGCGCACCTCATGCATCTGGGCATCCCCTTCGTCGACAACTCGTCCGAGTGACCGGATGTCCGCCCCGCGCCTGGCCTCCCGGGGACTCGAGGCCCCGGCCGGAGGTGCCGAACGAACATGCCGCATATTAGTGGAGTCTAACCTAACCTGATTAGTGCAGTCTAACCTAACAACAGGGTGCTTAGACTAGCTCGGCAACGCACTGAGCGCAGCCAAACCTTGCTAGAACATTTGCGGCGGCCGTGGCAAAGTGCTGCTACAGGCCGGGTTTGTGCGCTCCAGCCCAGCGCACCGACCGCGGCCGAACATGCCAGCCGCAGCCACCGTAGGAGTGAAAATGCAAGGGGATCCGGAAGTTTTGCGTCTGCTCAACGAGCAGTTGACCAGCGAGCTCACCGCGATCAACCAATACTTCCTGCACTCCAAGATGCAGGACAACTGGGGTTTCACCGAGTTAGCTGAGCACACCCGCGCCGAGTCTTTCGATGAGATGCGACACGCCGAGGCGATCACCGATCGTATCCTGTTGCTCGACGGGTTGCCGAACTACCAGCGCCTCTTCTCGCTGCGCATCGGCCAGACCTTGCGTGAGCAATTCGAGGCCGACCTGGCCATTGAATACGAGGTGATGGAGCGCCTCAAGCCGGCCATCGTCTTATGCCGGGACAAGCAGGACTCCACCACCGCCACGCTGTTCGAGGACATCGTGGCCGACGAGGAAAAGCACATCGACTACCTCGAGACCCAGCTGGAGTTGATGGACAAGCTGGGCGTGGAGCTCTACTCGGCGCAGTGCGTCTCCCGGCCACCCAGCTGACGCGGGCGGCGGCGACGTAGGTAACGTCGGGCCGGCATGACGAGCCCGAGAGCAGCGGTGACCCAGGCGACCCCGGCGGCGAATTCCGCGGCCAGCGGCGAGCTGATCAGTCCGCAACGGCGCAACCTGATCTTCGTCGCGATCGTGCTCGGGATGCTACTCGCGGCGTTGGACCAGACCATCGTCGCCACGGCGCTGCCGACGATCGTCGCCAACCTGGGCGACGCCGGCCACCAGTCCTGGGTGGTCACCAGCTATCTGCTCGCGTCGACCGTCGTCACCGCGCTGGCCGGCAAGCTTGGGGACTCCTATGGGCGCAAGCGGGTGTTCCAGGCGGCCATCGTCTTCTTCGTCATCGGATCGGCGCTGTGCGGGTTGTCCCAGTCGATGGCCATGCTGGTGGGATCGCGTGCCCTGCAAGGGATCGGCGGCGGCGCCATCACGGTCACCGCCAGCGCGCTGATCGGCGAGGTCGTTCCGCTGCGGGAGCGGGGCCGGTACCAGGGCATCCTCGGAGCGGTCTTCGGCGTCACGACCGTCATCGGTCCCTTGCTGGGCGGCTACTTCACCGACTATCTGACCTGGCGGTGGGCGTTCTGGATCAACGTGCCGATCTCGGTGGTCGTGATTTTCGTTGCCGCCGCGGCGATTCCGGCCCTGGGCGCGTCGACCAAACCGATCATCGACTACTCCGGAATCGCGTTCGTCGGGTTGGGCGCCGCGGGGCTGACGCTGGCCACCAGCTGGGGCGGGACCCTGTACGCGTGGGGCTCGCCGACGATCATCGGCTTGTTCGTCGGCGCCGCGGTGGCGCTGGGTGTTTTCGTGGTGGTGGAACGTCGCGCCGCCGAGCCGATCCTGCCCATCCGGTTGTTCGCCAGTCCGGTGTTCACCGTGTGCTGCGTGCTGTCCTTCGTCGTGGGTTTCGCCATGCTGGGCGCGCTGACGTTCCTGCCGACCTATATGCAGTATGTCAACGGCGTTTCGGCGACCACCTCCGGCCTGCGGACGCTGCCCATGGTGGTCGGGATGCTGATCACCTCGACGGGCAGCGGCATCCTGGTCGGCCGCACCGGCCGCTACAAGATCTTTCCGGTGGCCGGCACCGCGCTGATGGCGCTGGCGTTTCTGCTGATGTCGCGGATGGAGCCGTCCACGTCCACCCTGATCCAGTCGCTGTACCTGGTCATCCTGGGCGCGGGCATCGGGCTGTCCATGCAGGTGCTGGTTCTCATCGTGCAAAACACCTCGAACTTCGAAGATCTCGGCGTCGCCACGTCGGGGGTGACGTTCTTCCGCACCATCGGAAGTTCGTTCGGCGCCGCGATATTCGGCTCGCTGTTCGTGAACTTCCTCGATCGCCGCATCGGTCCGGCCCTGGCCGCCAGCGGCGCGCCGCCCAGCGCGGTCAGTTCGCCCGGGGCCCTGCACCGGCAGCCACCTGACGTGGCCGCGCCCATCGTGACGGCCTACGCCGATTCGCTCACCGAGGTTTTCTTGTGGGCGGCGCCGGTCGCCGTGGTCGGTTTCGTGCTGGCCCTGTGCCTGCGTGAGGTCCCGCTGCGGGACATCCACGCCAGCACAGTCGATCTCGGCGACGCGTTCGGCATGCCGACCACCGAGACACCGGACCAGATGCTGGAGAACGCGATCGCGCGGATGTTGCGCGGCGAAACCGGCATGCGGTTGCGCAGCATCGCCATGCGGCCCGATTGCCGGCTCGATGTGGCCGGCCTATGGGGGGTTTTGCGCATCAATCGCTACACGCAGGTGTACGGGATCGCCCGTCTCACCGACATGGCCGACTATCACCGGATACCGTTCGAGGTTCTCGAGCCGACGTTCTCGCGCTTGGCGGCCAACGGTTACGCGCAAAGCGACGGCGACCAGATGTGGCTCACCCCCGCCGGCGCCCAACAAGTCGGCTACGTGCACTCGCTGCTGGTGGCCTGGCTCGTGGACAAACTCGCCCGCTCGCCGGGCTTCGAGGGCCGGCCGGACCGCCGCGCGGTGCAGGCCGCGCTCGAACGCGTCGCGCATCGGGTTCTGGCCCAACGCGATTGGCATGAGGAAACGCCGACCACGGCGATCGGTCCGCCCGCTCGCTAACCGGTGGCGACACCCGTTTGCGGACAACCCCGACCCGGGCCCTTAGGCGGGCGTACCATCACGCCATGAGCCGAATCGGAACATTTGCTGACGACGACCTGGCCGGCTGGTTTGTGAAGTCTCCGGACATCGGCGGCGCGCTCGCCGGCTTCAGCGAGGCGGTGTACAGCATGAACCGGTTGCCGTTGCGCACCCGCGAAGTGGCGCGCGCCGTGATCGCCCACCGCAACGAATGCGTCGTCTGCGTCAACACCCGCGATGAAGACGGGCCCGCCGCGGGCGTCGACGAAGAGCTGTACGACCACGTCCACGAGTGGCGCACCTGGCCCGGTTACAGCGACCAGGAGCGGCTGGCGGCCGAGTTCGCCGACCGGTTCGCCACCGATCACACCGGCCTGCGCGAAGACGAAGACTTCTGGAGCCGCTGCGCCGGACACTTCTCCGATGAGTTGCTGGCCGACCTGGCGCTGTCCTGCGCGTTGTGGGTGGGCATGGGTCGGGTGCTGCGGACCCTCGACATCGGCCAGGCCTGCAAGCTGACGATTCCCAGCCGCGTATAGCCGTTTTGGGCTCGCCGAAATCCGGGCAACCGGGCGATGACGCGCGCCGCGGGCACAAAGGGTGGAGCCGCGGCGTTGCGCCAGGGGTGAGACCACGCGTTAGGAGGCGCCGGTGAAGGTTCGTTTCGGCGTCGGGCTGGGTGCGGACACCGCTCCGAATCAGTTGGCCGCCATCGTCGATCATCTCGAGGCCAGCGGCGTGGATTCGCTGTGGTTTTCCGAGCTGGTGTACTCGCCGGCGGTCGACCCGACGGTCGGGATGGCGTACGCGCCCGCCCGGACGAGCCGGTTGAAGGTGGGCACCTCGGTGGCGGTGCTGCCCGGCCGGCACCCGGTGCTGGTGGCCAAGCAGTTGGCGTCGTTGGCGGCCGTCGCCCCGAAGCGGGTCCTTCCGGTGTTCGGTCTGCGGTCGGCGATTCCGGCCGAGCGCGAGGTGTTCGTGGTTCCCGACGGCGAGCGGGCGGCGGTGTTCGACGAGTCGCTGCGGGTGTTGCGCGCGGCATTGGAAGGGGAGCCGGCCACGTTCACGGGCGAATACTTTACCGTCACGGGCGCGGCCGTCGCCCCGAAGCCGGCACCGCCGCTGGACATTTGGTTGGGCGGGTCGGCGCCGGCCGCGTTTCGGCGTATCGGGGCGCTGGGCGACGGGTGGCTGGGCAGTTTCCTCACCCCGGCGGAGGCCGGGGCCGGGCGGGAGGCGATCGAGCGCGCCGCGGAGCGGGCCGGCCGGCACATCGAACCCGACCACTTCGGGATCTCGTTGGCCGTCACCGATGGCGAGCTGCCCGCGGAGTTGGCCGCGGCGGTCCGCAAGCGGCGACCGGACCTCGACCCCGGTGAGCTGATCGCCGCCGGGTGGGATGCCCTGCACCGCCAACTGGACGCCTACCTCGCGGCGGGGTTGACGAAGTTCGTCATCCGGCCCGCCGGTAAGGCGCCCCTGGACGCGTTCCTCTATCGGTTCGTCTCCGAACTCGTCGGCCGCCAGAACTGACCGGCCACACGGGCGACGGCACGGTTCTCCCTACCGGGGCCCCAGAGGCTGCACAATGACTGCCATGACCGGCACACCGCTCGCGGCCGCGGCGATTGCCCAGCTGGAGGCCGAGGGCGTCGACACGGTCATCGGCACCGTCGTCAACCCCGCCGGGCTTACCCTGGCCAAGGCGGTGCCGATCCGCCAGACCAACATGTTCGCCGATCCCGGCCTGGGCGCCAGCCCTTCCTGGCATGCGTTCGCCATCGACCAGACCGGGATCGCCTTCACCGCCGACGTCGGCGTGGTGGGGGACCAACGCCTCCGGATCGACCTGTCGGCCTTGCGAATCGTGGGCGACGGCCTGGCGTGGGCGCCCGCCGCGTTTTTCTGTCAGGACGGCACGCCGGTCCCCACGTGCGGCCGGGGAACGCTGCGACGGATCGAGACGACGCTCGCCGACGCCGGCATTGAGGCTGCCGTAGGGCACGAGATCGAATTCCTCTTGGTCGCGCCGGACGGCGGCCGGCTGCCGTCGACGCTGTGGGCCCAGTACGGCCTCGCCGGTGTGCTGGAGCGCGAAACGTTCATCCGGGAGGTGATCGGGTCGGCGACGGCGGCCGGGATCGCGATCGAACAGTTCCACCCCGAGTATGGCGCCAACCAGTTCGAGATCTCGCTGCCGCCGCAACCACCGGTGGCCGCCGCCGATCAGCTGATCCTGATGCGGCTCATCATCGGCCGCGTGGCGCGCCGCCACGGCCTTCGCATCAGCTTGTCGCCCGCGCCCTTTGCCGGTGGTGTCGGATCGGGTGCCCACCAACACTTTTCGTTGACGACGCCGGAAGGCCGGTTGTTCTCCGACGGCGCGGGCGCCGCGGGCATGACGGCGGCGGGGGAGAGCGCGGTGGCGGGAGTGGTTCGCGGCCTGCCGGAAGCCCAGGGCGTGCTGTGCGGTTCGATCGTCTCGGGTCTGCGGATGCGGCCCGGCAATTGGGCGGGCGCCTACGCCTGCTGGGGCACCGAAAACCGCGAAGCCGCGGTGCGATTCGTCACCGGCGGACCCGCCAGCCCGCGGGGTGGAAACGTCGAGGTCAAGATCGTCGATCCCTCTGCCAATCCATATCTGGCGTCGGCGGCCATCCTGGGACTCGCGCTGGACGGCATCACATCGCGGGCCGCGCTGCCGCCGGAGATCACGGTCGACCCTGCGACCCGGTCCGATGCCGACCGCGCGCGTGACGGCGTCGTGCGCCTGACCGCATCGCAGGCCGAAGCGATCGCGGCGCTGGATGCTTCGGCGCGGATGCGGTGCATCCTGGGCGATCCGGCGGTCGACATGGTGGTCGCGGTGCGCCGACTGGAACACGAACGTTACGGCGATCTGGAACCCGAGCAACTGGCGGATCGGTTCCGCATGGCCTGGAGTCTGTGACGGACTGGTGATGAGCGCCGACACCCGCGACCTGGCCGAGCACATCGGCGCGGTGTCGCTGATCGATCAGCACGTCCACGGTTGCTGGTTGACGGCCGCAGACCGGCAGCGATTCGAGAACGCGCTCAACGAGGCCAATACCGAGCCCATCACCGATTCGGGTTTCGACTCACAACTCGGGTTTGCCGTGCGCGCTCACTGCGCCCCCGCCCTGGGGCTGCCCAAACACGCCGACCCGCAGGCCTATTGGGACCGTCGCCGCCAGTTCGCCGAAGACGAACTGGCCCGCCTGTTCCTTTCGGCCGCCGGCGTCAGCGACTGGTTGGTGGACACCGGGATCGGCGGAGGTGAGGTCGCCGGGGTTGGGGAGGTGGCTCGGCTGTCGGGCAAGCGTGCGCACGAAATCGTGCGCCTCGAGGAGGTGGCCGAGCAGGCCGCCCGAGCGCCGGGTGACTACGCGGCGGCGTTCGGAGAGATCCTGCACCGGCGCGCGGCGGGAGCCGTTGGCACCAAATCGATACTGGCCTACCGCGGCGGTTTCGAGGGTGACCTCAGTGAGCCGTCGGCGCGGGAGGTCGCCGACGCGGCCGGCCGGTGGCGCGAGCGCGGCGGGATACGATTGCGGGATCGGGTCCTGCTGCGGTTCGGGTTGCACCAGGCGTTGCGACTGGGCAAGCCATTGCAATTCCACGTCGGGTTCGGCGATCGTGACTGCGACCTGCGCAAGGCCAATCCTCTCCTGCTGCTTGACTTTCTGCGCCAGTCGGCGGACGTCCCGATCGTGCTGTTGCACTGCTATCCGTACGAGCGTGAGGCCGGCTATTTGGCGCAGGCGTTCAACAACGTCTATCTCGACGGCGGACTGAGCGTGAATTACTTGGGGGCGCGGTCGCCGGCGTTTCTCGCGCGACTTCTGGAGCTGGCGCCCTTTTCCAAGATCCTCTACTCGTCAGACGGATTCGGCCCCGCGGAACTGCACTTTCTCGGAGCGGTTCTGTGGCGCCGGGGCCTGCACAGGGTGCTACGCGAATTCGTCGACGGCGGCGACTGGAGCGAGGCCGACGCCATCCGGGTGGTCGATCTCATCGCCCGCGAGAACGCTCGAAGGATCTACGACCTCGCCTCGCCCGGTCAGCGGCCGTG
This sequence comes from Mycobacterium sp. NTMscope_MAC_12, assembly GCF_976985675.1. Classification (NCBI taxonomy): domain Bacteria; kingdom Bacillati; phylum Actinomycetota; class Actinomycetes; order Mycobacteriales; family Mycobacteriaceae; genus Mycobacterium; species Mycobacterium sp. NTMscope_MAC_12. The sequence goes on along the minus strand of NZ_CDRJYY010000001.1, from coordinate 2,378,721 downwards.
AGAAACCGGCGCGTGCACAAAATTTTCACAAATTCCGATGTAACCAACCACCGGGGCGCATAGGCTTCGAGAGACGAATCGGGCAACGTCACCAAACTGAGGCATCAAGGAGGTTTGGGCACATGTTGTCCCGCGCTGCGTTCGTCGACGCCGCCATCGTTACCGTCGCCGCCGCTTCGGCGCCTCCGACCTACGCGTCACCCAGTGGTGGTTGCTACGCCGCCAGTTCTGGTGACTGCGTGTCATATCCGCATCAGGGCGGGGTGTAGCCGAGCCCGATCGCCGTTTGTGCCGAGGGATTGCCGGAATGGTCTATGAGGGGTGGCCATGCCGGCATTCCACGGCACCACGCGCCGATCTGGCGTATTGCCGTGGGCGGCAATGCCATCCGCGAGCGCCGCGTTACATGGGAACTGTCAGACCAATGCTGACGCGTCGTACACCCAACTCGTGTCGCCGGTCGCCAGGGCTTCGAAGTGGTTCGGGGGAGCGAAGGCGACGAGGCTGTTCATGTCCCAATAATCTTTCCAGACGGTGACCTTGCCGTCGACGACCTTGTGAACGGTCACGAATCGCAGAACACCCTGTTCCCCGGTCGCGAATGTCCATGTCTCCGAGTGCTCGTAGAGCACGTCGGAACCATTGGACACCAGCACGCCGGTGTGGTTCTCATAGCCCGCCAAATGCTCGAGACCCATCCTGAGGCGTTTGACGATGCCCTCGGGACCGCGGGCCGACACGGCCGGAACCGGCATGTCGACGTAGAGGCAGTCGTCGGACAAAAACGTCGGGATCGCCTCCCAATCACGACGCGAAAGGGCCTGCCACAGCCCACGGACGACATCCTCGACCGCGATCATAGAAACCTCTGTCATACCGGCAAATAAACTCGGTTAGCGCGCCGGTGTCAACCATGGGGGGTCTACTCGCGCCGCAGTCGCGATCGGTCAGCTGTCGGCGGCAGCCATCGACCGGGCCGGCCCGAGCGCCACCGGCAGTGACGACCATCCCCGCAGCACCCGGGTCTCTCGCCGGCATCCGGCGCCCGCCGCGCGCACCTCGGGGAAGCGGTCGAAGAACGTCCGCAGGCCCACCTCGCCCTCGGCGCGGGCGAGCGCGGCGCCCAGGCAAAAGTGTCGGCCACCGGAAAAGGCGAGATGCCTTCCAGCATTGGGTCTTTCGATGTCGAATCGGTGCGGATCGGGAAACACGGCCGGATCCCGGTTGGCGGCAGCCAGATACACCAGCACCAGGTCGCCACGCGCGAGCTGCCGTCCCGCGATCTCGACATCGCGCAGCGCCACCCGCGCGGTCAGCTGCACCGGCGATTCCAGTCGCAGGATCTCTTCGACGGCGTTGGGCCACAGCTCCGGGCGTCGCCGTAGCGCTTCGAGGTGCCCGGGCGCGTCCAGCAGCATGCGAATCCCGTTGCCGAGCAGGTTCACCGTGGTCTCGAAGCCGGCCGCCAGCACCAGACCGGCGATCGCCTGAAGCTCGTTGTCGTTGAGATAGGTGTCCGCCGAGCCGCTTTCGGCGGTCTGGATCAGCTGGCTCATCAGATTGTCGCTGGGGTCCAGGCGCAGCCGTTGTAGATGCTCGGCGAGCCAGGAGCTGAAGCCGGCGATCCCTTCCTGCACGCTGCGGTACTGCCGCCACGGTAATCCGATGTCCAGGCTCGGCGCGGCCAGCTCGCCGAATTCCAGGACGCGCGGCCGGTCCGGCTCGGGCACACCGAGGATGTCGCTGATGATCGAGACCGGAAGTTGCGCGCAATAGCGTCCGACGATGTCGACCACGCCGGACTCGCCGGTCAGCTGTTCGAGCAGGTCGGCGGCCGTCTGCTCGACCCGCTCCCGCAGTGCGGCGACCGCCCTGGGCGTGAACACCGCGGACACGGTCTTGCGGTAACGGGTGTGGTCGGGGGGTTCGACGGCCAGCAGGGAGGGCGCCCGTAGCGGATGCAGAAGCTCGTCGCGGGTGCGACGTTCCAGCCATCGCAACGGTGCCGGGAGATTCGATCCGAAGATCAGCACCCGGAAATCGTCGGACCGCAACAGCTCGTGGGCGATTGCGTGATCGGCTGTCAGATAGGCGACGCGGCCCTTCACCAGTTTGCCCCGAGCCCGGACTTCGTCGTAGAAGCGCACCGGATCGGCGGCCACCGCCGGATCGGCGATCAGCCTCGCCTGGACGTCACCGCGGCGGGCGCCGAACGCTGCGACGCCGCGGATGAAGCCGTGCATCGCGAACCAGTGCAGTCGTTCCTTCACCGGCCCTCCCTCGCTCAGGTGTCGGTACGAGCGTAGGCCGCACGCACCGAGCCGGTCAGCACTGCGCGACGATTTTGAAGTCGGTGGTCACCACTTTGTTGGGGTTGCTGCTGTTGATGCCGTAGGCGCTGCCGGTGATGGTGTACGCGTCGTTGTTGAGGTCGACGTGCGCGTCTCCCACCCCGCCTTGCCAGAAGCTGCCGGTGAAGCCGTCGACGTTGCGAATCTTCACCCACTGCGGCATGACCCGGTAACCGCTGAGCAGCACGACCGCTTCGACGCCGCCATCGTGGTCCGGAATTTTGATGGTCCGATACATCTGGTCTTGCCGGCACGCCGGGGGACGTGTCGTGTGCGTGGCGCCGTCGATGGTCAGGCGGGCGGCCCGACGGGGTGTCGTTTGCGCCGCGCTGCACCCCGCGACGCTGACGACGACCGCCGCCAAGACCAAAGCGACTGTGGGCAAGCGGTTTTGCACCAGCCGACCTCCTTACTGCCGCTTCGGCGCTAGCGCGGGTAGGGCTTTGACGATACTGCGTCGCACGAATTCGGGGCTCAGGCCCTTGAAGAAGTCAATCAAGCGAATGCTTTTCGGCACATACCAATGCAGCCGCTTCTGATGGTGGTAGGCCTGCCACGCCGCCTCGGCCACGCTGCTGGCCGGCATCAACCGCAGCGGACCCTTTTTCGGGGCGGTGGCGCGCAACTCCTCGGCGGTTCTGGGCGCGCCGCCGTCGTCGGAGTGGTTGGTCGTGCTGGTGAGGATGGCGGTGTCGATCAGGCCGGGCAGCACGTCGGCGACGCGCACCCCGTGCCGCCGCCACTCCACGCTCAGCGCCTCGGTCAGCCCCTTGACCGCGTGCTTGGTCGACGAGTAGACGGCGAGGCGGGGCATGCCGTAAGTCGCCGACGAGGACGACGTCGAAAACATCAGGCTGCCGGGCGTTTTCTTGAGGTACGGCAGCGCGCCGTAGGCACCGGTCAGCACCGATTTGTAGTTCACCTCGACGAGGCGCATCGCGGCGTCATACGGCACGTCCTCGAACCACCCGGATTCGCCGATGCCGGCGTTGTTCCACATCATGTCGAGGCCGCCGCCGGTGTTGCCGGAGCAGAAGTCGGCGAGGGCGCCGTCCAGGGCCGCCTTGTCCGTCACGTCGACGGCGCGGGTCCACAGCCGGTCGGCGCCGAGTTCTTCGGTCAGCGTCGCCAGGCCGTCGCCGTTGCGGTCCACGGCGCCCACCCGCCAACCCTTGGCATGGAACAGCTTTGCGCCTTCGCGCCCCATGCCGCTGCCCGCGCCGGTGATGAAGACCGATTTCACGACTGGTCGGCCTCGACGACATCTTTGATGCGGTTCAGCGTCTTGGTCATGTCGCGGACGTTGCGGCGCTTGCGCAGAAAGCCGCCGAACAACCAGTACACGCCCAGCCACGGCGCGGGGTTGAGCCGAAACGACTCGGTGACGTCGGTCCCGCCGCCGCTGGGCGCCAAGCGGTAATGCCAGTTGTTGACCTCCCGATCACCGAGCAGCACCGTAAAGCCGAATTCGCGGCCCGGTTCGCACGCGGTGACCTTGCAGGTCGTCCAATACACCGGTCCCATCTCATTGCGCCGGACGTGACCGCGGAATTTCGCGCCGAGGGCCGGGCCGGTCGCATCGCCCAGCCACTCGGCTTCGAAAACTTCCGGGGAAAACCGTCCGGTGTTGCGGACGTCCGCGATGAGATCCCAGATTTTGGCCGCGGGCGCCGCCATGTGAACAGTCGCCGAACCTTCCATGGGCTGATCCAAACACAGCTTCGTGTCGGGTCATAGACCGCGCGGGCGTGTCATCAGTGCGGGACGGCCGCCTGGATCAGCCCGTTGATGATCTGCTTGATGCCCTGCGCCGGGTGCGAATACCAACCGATCGGCAGGCCGGACTGTGCACCGCATTTGGGCCAGGGCTCCACGCCCTCTTCGGCGAAAACCCGGTTGGCGACGGCGATTTGCTGCTCCCGGGACGCGGCCGCCGGGTTGCCGACGCCGCCGTAGCGAGCCCAGGTGCCCGGTTTGAATTGCAGCCCACCGTAGTTGCCGTTTCCGGTGTTGGCGTGCCAGTTGCCGCCGGATTCGCATTGAGCGATCGCGTCCCAGTTGGGAGCGGCGTCCGCGCTCACCACACCCGTGGACGAAGCCATCGATGCTGCAACGAACCCGCCGACCGCTACGGACTTGACGAGAAGCTTGCAGAGATTCTTCATGTCAAGGTTTTCGGCGCGTGTGGCCAAAGCGTTACCTATTCGAAAATGGCGCGAGATATGCCTTCTATCTGCGGAAATCGCCTTTTCGCCAGGCCAAATTCGACGGTTAGGAAATGGTGAGGAAAAATTAAATTATTGCTGGCAATACGATTGCGTCGCCGACCACAGGGCCCGTCGGTAGAGGCCGTCGAGCTGACGACTCTGGACGACGTCGCTCCTTGCGGTATCGAGTTGCAGCGCGCACGCCGGCGAGTGCAGCACGTCCCAGTTGACCGATATCTGAGTCAGTATCGCCTGGTTGAGGCCGTCGATCACCGACCGCGACGCCGCCAGGTCCGGGGGATCGGCCGGCGCTTGGCCCGGATCGAGCTTCCAGTCCGCGAAGCGGCTGTACTCGATGGCCTCGGTGGCACCGATCTGGTCACCGAAGACCCGGATGACGTAGTCGCGGTCGATGCGCGCGGCGACGGCTTCGTCGCCCAGCCGTGCTAATTCCTGCCGGACGCGTACCGGGTCTTCAATGGCCCCATGGCTGTGCCATTTATAAGCGGCCACCGACTCGGCGATCTGCAACCGCTGTGCGGCGGCGTCGACCAACGGGGTCAAGGGGCTCACGCTGTCGGCCCGGGCCGACGGCGCCCACAGCGCCAGGGCGCCGGCCACCACGGCACAGCACAGGGGAACGAGGTGGACGCGGCGCGGCGAGCGCGTGCTGCGGGGCATGACGACGATTCTGGCGTGATCGCCGCCCCTTAACGCACTACTGCGCCTGACGTGTCGTCAAGCGCAGTAGTGGCGTCAGGTGAATGGGTTATCCGCCGCCACCCGCCGAAGCGCCCAGAGCGCTCTGCAGGTCACCCTTCATGGCGTTGAGCTGGGCACCCCAGTACTCCCAGCTGTGTGTGCCGTTGGCATCGAAGTTGAACACGGCGTTGTGGCCGCCGGCCGCGTTGTACGCGTCCTGGAACTTCAGGTTGCTGCTGCGCACGAAGTTCTCCAGAAACTCGGCGGGCATGTTCGCTCCGCCCAGCTCCGACGGTGTGCCGTTACCGACGTAGATCCACAGCCGGGTGTTGTTGCCGACCAGCGCGGGGATCTGGACCGTCGGGTCGTTGCGCTGCCAGGCCGGGTCGCTCGACGGGCCCCACATGGCGTCGGGCTTGTAGCCGCCGGCGTCTCCCATGGCCAAGCCGATCAGCGACGGTCCCATGCCCTGGGACGGGTCCAGCAGCGCCGACAGCGAGCCGGCGTAGATGAACTGGTTGGGGTGGTTCACGGCCAGGATCATCGCCGAGGAGCCCGACATCGAGATGCCGATCGCGGCGCTGCCGGTGGACTTGACGCTCTTGTTCGAGGCCAGGTATTGCGGCAGTTCGCTGGTCAGGAAGGTCTCCCACTTGTAGGTGGAGCAGCCGGCCTTCCCACACGCCGGCTGGTACCAGTCGGCGTAAAAGCTGGACTGACCGCCGACCGGCATGATGACCGACAGGCCCGACTGGTAGTACCACTCGAACGCCGGGGTGTTGATGTCCCAGCCGTTGTAGTCGTCTTGAGCCCGGAGCCCGTCCAGCAGGTAGACCGCGGGGGAGCCGTTGCCGCCGCTCTGGAACTGGACCTTGATGTCGCGACCCATTCCGGCGGACGGCACTTGCAGGTACTCGACGGGCAGGCCCGGACGCGAAAATGCATTCGCGGTCGCCGCGCCGCCGGCAATGCCGATCAGGCCCGGCAGGGTTACAGCCGCGGCTGCACCGACCACAAGTCGGCGCCCCCAGGCCCGGACCTTCTCGTTCAGATCTGTCATACCTGCCCCTTGTCGGATGTGATCGAATGTGATCGCGGTCTCACAGGAATTTACCGTGTAAGTCCGTCAAATGTCGATTGGGACGCGGACGCGTCTCGATTTTGCATCGCTTTTTACCTCGCAATTTCGCCACCCGGTGATCCGAGCGGCGACGATCGGCGGGTACCCGCTCGGCGACCACCTAACCGGTTCACCGCGAAAACGGCCGGTCCGCAGCGGCGTCCGGTTTGCCGAGACCGAAAGCCGTTGATACCGCGCGATAGAAAAAAGCGCCCCGATGAACCCAGAGCGGATTCGTGCGGGGCATCGCCGGCGTGTCGCGAGGCGATGCGGACCGGGGCGACCGGGATTTCGCCGACCGCGTAGGCTCTGTCGAAGCAAGCCGATGAAGACCACGCTATCCCGGGTCTGTTCCGGCTCTCACGAACCTCCGCACCAGCGGCTTCATGGTGCGCGTCGGTGTGTCTGGGAGCCGAGGCGCGGGACCGATTGGGGCATAGATTTGGACACGGTACTTGGCCTATCAGTGACGTCGACCGCCGTCGGGTGGGTCCTCGCTGAAGGACACGGCGCAGACGGCACCATCCTGGATCACCAGGAGTTGGCGCTGCGCGCCGGCCGGGGCGTCCGCGCCGTGAGCACCGCGGAGCAAGTGGTAGACGAGGTACTGCGGGTCGACACGGCGGCGGCCGCGAGTGATCACCGCCTGCGTGTCATCGGGGTGACCTGGAACGACGACGCATCCGCTCAGGCCGCACTGGTGCTGGAGGCGTTGACCGACGCGGGCTTCGACAATGTCGTGCCGATCCGGTTCCTCGAGGCCATCGAGACCTTGGCGCAGGCCATTGCGCCCGTCATCGGTTACGAGCAGACCGCGGTCTGCATTCTCGACCATGACGCCACGACCGTCGTCATGGTCGACACCCATGACGGGGAGACCCAGACGGCAACCAAACATGTGCGCGGCGGCCTCGATGGCCTGACCCGATGGCTGACCGGCATGTTCGACCGCGACGGATGGCAGCCGGGCGGGGTTGTCGTCGTCGGCGCCGACATCGACGGGTTCTCATGGCAACTCGAAAAGGCGTTGCCGGTGCCGGTTTTCGTGCAATCGATGGCCCAGGTGACGATCGCGCGCGGCGCAGCGCTGTCGGCGGCTCGCAGCACCGAGTTCACCGACGAACAACTCGTGGAGCACCACAGCGAACCCCTTTCCGCGGCGCCCGCACGCCAGCGGCACCTCTCGTATTCCGGAGCCCTCACCGCGTTGGCGGCCGGCGCGATCACCTTCGTCGGCTCGGTGTCGCTCGCGGTGGGGATTCACGTGGGCCCGGCCAGCGCGCCCGCGGCCAAGCACACCACCCATCCAGCCACGCCCCAGGCCGCCGAGGCGGCCAAGGCCGTCGCGCCGCTTCCGGCGGCCCCCCAGCTCAAGCGCCCCGCCGCGCACGCCCAGCCGCCCGCGGGCGAACCCGCCCCCGCGCCGGCCGCTCCGGAAGAGCAAGCGGGCATTGGCGGCGACCGGCAGCCGGATTCCGGTAACGGGCAGCCCTATTTGACCCGAGTGCTCGAGCACATCCCCGGCGACGCGGGCGACGCGGCAGCCGATTCAGCGCCGCGCGCAGCGGCCGAGCCGCAACCCTGATTCTCCCGAGCGGGTGGCTCACCCGTCCTTGGCGTGAACCGCGGTAAAGGTCAAGGACACATCGTCCGCGACTTGAACCGAGCCCATCAGCAGCGAGTAGGGCTTCACGCCGTAATCGGTTTGACGGACGGTGGTTTCAGCGGACATGCGCCAGGCGTCTTTGAGATCCTCGGTGCGCACGTCGATGACGTGGTCTCGTGAGGTGCCCCGGATCGCGAGCGTGCCGGTGAGTCGGTACCCGTCGTCGGCCTGCTCGATGACGTCCGCGGTGTAGCGGATCTCGGGAAAGCGGTTGGCGTGCAACGACTTCAAAGCGTTGGACCGGACCTGTGCTTTCTCGATCGCGGACAGCCCTTTGACGCCACCCTTGCCGCTCAGTACGTCGAGCGAATCGACCTCGACCACAAGCTCCGCACCGACGGGTCGGGAACCGGCCCAACCCACGGTCGCACGCCAGCGCGACATCGCGATGGTGAGGCGGTGGCCCATTCGTGCGGCTCGGCCGGCAACCCCGGTGTGGAGCAACAATTCACCGTCGGATGGCCCGATCGTCCACGCCGCGCCCTCGTCAGCAGTCACGGACCAACGGTGTCACATGGTCAAGACGGTGCGGTAATGCGCTCGTCCCTGCTCCAGCGCCGCATAGCCCTCGGCCGCCTGCGCCAACGGCAACTCCTCGATCCACGCCCGGACGCCGGACAGGACCGCGAAACGCATGGTGTCTTCGACATCTTTGGCCGTCCCGGAGGGGTGGCCGACGATGCTGACTCCGGGGGTTATCAGCTGTACGGGGCTGATCGGCAGCGGTTCGGGCGTGACGCCGACGGTGACCAGTTCGCCCCGGGGGACTATGCCACCGACCGTGGCGGCCATGGCCTTCGAATTGCCCGCGGTGGCCAGGACGACCGTCGCGCCACCCAAGTCCTTCAACGCCTCGGCGGGATCGTTGGCTGTCGAATCGATGTAGTGATGGGCGCCCAGTTTCCGGGCGTCGTCGGCTTTGCCGGTACCGCGGTTGATCGCGATGGTCTCGAAGCCCATCGCCCGGGCGAACTGCACGCCGAGGTGCCCCAGGCCGCCGACGCCGAGTATCGCCACCCGATCGCCGGGCAGCGCCTTGGCGTGACGTAAGGCGTTGTAGGTGGTGACGCCCGCGCAACCCAAGGGGGCAGCTTCGGCGTCGGAGAGCTCGTCCGGTATCCGGGCCAGGGCGCTGGCCGGAACCGTCACCGACTCCGCGTACCCGCCGGGGTACTGCCAGCTCGGCACCTTCCCGTTCTCGCAGTGAATGAACAGGCCTTTGCGGCACTGCTCGCAGTGATAGCAGCATCCACCGAACCAGCCGACCGCGACGCGATCGCCGATCGCGAAATCCTCGACGCCGTCGCCGATTTCGGCGACCTTGCCCGCGATTTCATGCCCGGGGGTCAGCGGCCACGACATGCCCGGGAACCCACCGTTAACGAAGTGCGCGTCGGTGCCGCAGATGCCGCACGCGGCGACCGTCAGTCGCACCTCGTCGCGACCGGGTGGTTGGGTTTCGACTTCGGCCAGCTCTAGGGGGCCGCCCGCGGACTGTATCCGGACAGCTTGATGTGTGGGCATCGGCCTAGCTTAGTGCGCGGCAGGCGATTTCGCTGCTCCATCGGTGTGGTAGTCCACCTGCCAGTGCTTGATCCCGTTGAGCCAGCCCGACCGGAGGCGTTCGGGCTTGCCGATGGACTCGAGATCGGGGATGCCGTCGGCGATCGCGTTGAACATCAGGTCGATCGTCATGCGCGCCAGGTTCGCGCCGATGCAGTAGTGGGCGCCCGTTCCGCCGAAGCCGACGTGCGGGTTGGGATCGCGCAGGATGTTGAAGGTGAACGGATCGTCGAAGACTTCCTCGTCGAAATTGGCTGAGCGGTAGACCATTACGACCCGCTGGCCCTTTTTGATCTGCACGCCGGACAGTTCGTAGTCCTCGAGCGCGGTGCGCTGAAACGACGTGACCGGGGTGGCCCACCGGACGATCTCGTCGGCCGCGGTGCCGGGCCGCTCCTTCTTGAACAGCTCCCACTGGTCGGGGAAATCGGTGAAGGCCATCATGCCCTGGGTGATGGAGTTGCGGGTGGTCTCGTTTCCGGCCACCGCCAAAAGGATCACGAAAAAGCCGAATTCATCGTCGGACAGCTTGTGCCCGTCGATGTCGGCCTGGACCAGCTTGGTGACGAGGTCTTCCCCCGGATTCTTTGTCCGCTCGGCCGCCATCTGCATGCCGTACATGATGAGTTCGACCGAGGCGGTGATCGCGTCGTTGTTGGCGAATTCGGGATCCTGGTCGCCGACCATCTCGTTGGACCAGTGGAAGAGTTTCTTGCGTTCTTCCTGCGGCACACCCATCAGTCCGGCGATGGCCTGCAGCGGCAGCTCGCACGACACCTGTTCGACGAAGTCGCCGCGGCCCTCGGCGGCCGCCTCCTCGACGATGTGGCGGGCGCGCTCGGCGAGGTCTGAACGCAGGCGCTCGATGGCTCGGGGAGTGAAGGCCCGCGAGATGATCTTGCGCAGCCGGGTGTGCTGCGGCGCGTCCATGTTGAGCAGGACGAACTTGCCGCGCTCGATCTGCTCGCCGACCGTGCCGTCCTTATAGCGCGGCAGCGCTGTCTTCTGCAGGCTGGAGAACACGTCACTGCGCAGCGAGACCTCTTTGACGTCCTTGTGCTTGGACACCACCCAAAAGCCGCCGTCGTCGAACCCGCCGGCCCCGATCGGTTGTTCGTTCCACCAGATCGGCGCCGTGCGGCGCAGCTCGGCCAGTTCCTCGACCGGCAATCGCTCGGCGTGGATGTCCGGATCGGTGAAGTCGAAGCCGGGAGGCAGATTGGGGACCGGCTTGGTGCTGGACTCGACGGTTGACATGGCGCACTCCTCGATACGAAGTCGTCTAGGCGTCCTTGTGCAAGGAAACCACTGCCGGACCACGGTTGGGAAGCATTGACGCAAGATCGCCGAGGGCAAATTGGAACGTGTTCCGCAGGTGCGCTTTGTCCGCCGCGGCGGGCCTACACGGGGGATCGCGGCCGCACGCCGAAACCGTCTTGTGGCCGGCGACGCGACCGATATGCTTTGGTGCAGGTCACCGGCGACGACAGGCGGGGTGGAAGATGATTCGGGAATTGCTGAGCGCCGCTTCGATAGCGGGCATCACGATCGGCATGGCGCCGTGCGCGGCCGCCGACCCGCATTACGACGGAGACGTTCCGGGCATGAATTACCAAGCTTCGCTGGGCGCTCCGTGCGACAACTACGAGCGCTTCATCTTCGGACGAGGGCCCAGCGGCCAGGCCGAGGCCTGCCACTTCCCGCCGCCCAATCAGTTCCCGGCCGCCACCATCGGGTACTGGGTGGCTTCCTACCCGCTGTATGGAGTCCAGCAGACCGGCGCGAAATGCCCCGGCTCGCAGGCGGCGGCGCAGACCCCGGACGGGCTTCCCATGCTGTGCCTGGGAGACCAGGGGTGGCAGCCCGGATGGTTTACCGGGGCAGGGTTTTTCCCACCCTCCGACTGATCGGCACGACGATGAAACGGAGCGAGCCCGGCGCGGTGCCCGTGCCCCGCTGGCTGCGTTTCGTCTTGGCCTCGGATCGCGCCGGGTCGGCGTGGTACATCGGCACCGGATTTTTCTTCGCGCCGGTGCTGGCCGTGTTCTCGCCGTGGCCGGCGGTCACTACCGTGTTGTGGTGCATCATCGCGGTGGTCGGGCTTTGGTTGGGGCTGCTGGGCATCGCGATGGCCATCGGGCTGGCCCGAATACTGCGCTCCGGGGCCGAAATTCCCGAAGACTTCTGGCGCTCCCTGGTGCACTACTGAGCCTCGGCAGGCATTGGCGCCGTCGAGAAATGGTGCCTCAGCCCGTCTAGAGTCAGAGCAACGAACCTGCGACAAAAGGAGACTCGAGATGGCCTTCAATCCCAAAGATGCGGTCGACGCGGCGAGGGACATCGCGACCAACGCCGTCGAGAAAGCGTCCGACATCGTCGAGCACGCCAGCGACATCATCCGGGGTGACCTCGCCGGCGGCGCCAGCGGAATCGTTCAGAATTCCATCGACATTGGCACGTACGCGCTGGACCGGACGAAGGAAGTCTTCACCGGCCGGCAGGACGTCGACGACGTCTAGCCCCGCCGGCCGGGCCAGCCTCCGTCGTCAGACGGAGGCGGCCTCGTTCAGCTCGTCCAGCCTGTTGGTGGCTTCCAGGTATTCCTGCACCCACCGCTCGATGACCGTCGACGTCTTCTCCACCTTGGTGAACTGCCCGACGACCTGGCCGACGGGGTTGAACGCGACGTCGACGGATTCGTTGGGGTACCTATTGGTGGCGCGAACCGCCATGCCGGACACCATGTACTGCAGCGGCATGCCGAGGGGCTTCGGGTTGTCGGGGGCCTCCCACGCCTCGGTCCAGTCGTTGCGCAGCATGCGGGCCGGCTTGCCGGTGAACGAGCGGCTGCGGACGGTGTCGCGGCTGCCGGCCTTGACGTAGGCCTCCTGCTGGACCGGGGTGTTCGAGGACTCCTCGACCATCAACCATTGCGATCCGGTCCACGCGCCCTGCGCGCCGAGAGCCAGCGCGGCCGCGATCTGCTCGCCGCTGCCGATGCCGCCGGCGGCCAGCACCGGAACCGGGGCGACCTCCTTGACGACCTGCGGCCACAGCACGATCGAGCCCACCTCGCCGCAGTGCCCGCCGGCCTCGCCGCCCTGCGCGATGATGATGTCGACTCCCGCGTCGGCGTGCTTGCGGGCCTGCGAGGGGGAGCCGCACAGCGCGGCGACCTTGAGCCCGGCGTCGTGAATGTGCTTGATCATGTCGGCCGGCGGGGTGCCGAGCGCGTTGGCGATCATCTTCACCTTGGGGTGCTTGAGCGCCACCTCGACCTGGGGCGTGGCCGTCGCCTCGGTCCAGCCGAGGAGCTGCAGGCTGTCGCCGTCGCTGTCCTCGACCGGCACGCCGTGGTCGGCGAGGATCTTCTTCCCGAAGTCCAGGTGCTCCTGGGGCACCATCTTGCGCAGCGTCTCGGCCAGCTCCTCGGCGGACAGGTGCGAGTCCATGCCCTCGTACTTGTTGGGGATGACGATGTCGACGCCGTAGGGGTGGTCGCCGATGTTCTCGTCGATCCAGTTGAGCTCGATCTCGAGCTGCTCGGGCGTGAAGCCGACGGCCCCGAGCACGCCGAACCCCCCGGCCTTGCTGACCGCCACGACGACATCGCGACAGTGGGTGAAGGCGAAGATCGGGAACTCGATGCCGAGTTCGTCGCAAATAGGGGTGTGCATTACAACTCCTGGGATGCTCGCCGAATTGGAACGTGTTCTAGTTTAGTACGGAGCGCACTGACGTGGCCAGCGGGTCCCGAACTGCGCCCTATCACTACGACCCGTCGCCGGAACCGCGGCTGCGGCGGCATCCGCCGGCCACCCGGCCCGATCCCTTGATCCTGCACCGAGCGACCGGGTAGCGTAGTGCTGCCAATTACGAAACTACGCGTAGCGTAATTGGCTTCCAAACCACCGAGAGGATCGGCTTGATGCGCAGCCGCTACGCCGGCGATCCCTTCACCACGTCCACGCCCGAGATCGCCACCGCCCTAGAGGATGTCAGCGTCCCGACGCTGTTGCTCTCCCTCGTCCACATCACCGGCGACCCCCGATTCATCCGCGACTTTAAGCAGATGGGCGTCTTCCTCAACGAGGTCCAGGGGTTCATGTCGGAGGAGGACAAGGCGCGCGCCCGCGCCGAGGCGCTGACGGCGATCACCGAGTATCGGGACCGCGGTTGCCCCGAACCGGAGCCGCTGAGCCCGGAACTCATCAGGGAAATGATGGACTGGGCGGCGTGTGAGCACGTTCCCGACGACTATCTGTCGTTGGTGTCCGAAGAGCTGGACCTCGACGGGGTCGACCCCCGGCGGCCAGCCGCGTTGCCGGCCGAGCGCGCGGCGCAGCTTCCCGTTCTCGTCGTCGGGTGTGGCGAATCCGGCATCCTGGCCGGCGTGCGCCTCAAGCAGGCCAACATTCCGTTCACCATCGTCGAGAAGAACGCCGGGCCCGGCGGAACATGGTGGGAGAACAGCTATCCCGGCGCCCGGGTGGATGTGGCGAACCATTTCTACTGCTACAGCTTCGCACCCAACAACGACTGGACCCATTTCTTCGCCGAGCAGTACGAGCTGCAGGACTATTTCACCAAGGTCATCGACGAACACGACCTGGCCGACCGGATACGTTGGCAGACCGAGGTTCTCGCGGCCGAATGGGACGACGAAGACGGCACCTGGAACGTTTCGCTGCGGTCGGCCGACGGTGGCACGTCGACCCTGCGCGCACGCGCGCTCATCACGGCGGTGGGCCAGCTGAACAGGCCCAACATTCCCGAATTCGCCGGAGCGCAGACTTTTCGGGGCCCGTCGTTTCACTCGGCGGCCTGGGATCACTCGGTGGATCTCAAAGGCAAGCGGGTCGCGCTCGTCGGCGCCGGCGCCAGCGGGTTCCAGATCGCGCCCGCCATCGCCGAGGAGGTCGAGCACCTGACGGTGTTCCAGCGGACCGCGCAGTGGATGTTCCCGAACCCGATGTATCACGACGAGGTCGGCGACGGTGTGCGCTGGGCGATGCGCCACCTGCCGTTCTACGGCAGGTGGTATCGGTTCCTGGTGCTGTGGCCCGGCTCGGACAAGGGCCTCGACGCCGCCGAGGGCGACCCGAACTATGCCGATCAGGACCACGCCGTCAGCGACATCAATGCCGCCGCGCACATGATGTTCTCGCAGTGGATCACCAGCCAGGTCGGCGAAGACTCGGAGTTGTTGGCCAAGGTGATGCCGGACTATCCCGCCTGCGGCAAACGCACCCTGCAGGACAACGGCACCTGGTTGCGAACGCTGCAGCGCGACAACGTCGAATTGGTGCGCACCCCCATCGACCGGATCACGCCGCACGGCATCGTCACCGAGGACGGAGTGACGCACGACGTCGACGTCATCGTCTACGCCACCGGGTTCCGGCACACCGATGTGCTGTGGCCGCTGAAGGTCACCGGCCGAAACGGCGTCGACCTGCACGAGATGTGGGGGAGCAGGCCCTATGCCTACCTCGGGATCACCGTGCCGGACTTCCCGAACTTCTTCATCGTGTACGGGCCCGGGACGCACCTCGCCCACGGCGGCAGCCTGATCTTCCAGTCCGAACTGCAGATGCGCTACATCGACCAGTGCCTGGCACGACTGGCCGATTCCGACGTGCACTCCGTCGAGCCGAAACCCGACGCCGCCACGGATTGGCACCGGCGGACGCAGACCCAGATCAAGAAGATGGTGTGGTCACACCCGGCGGTCACGCATTCGTATTTCAAAAACGCCGACGGCGAGATTCACACCGTCAGCCCGTGGCGGCTCAACGAATACTGGTCAGCGGTGTGCGAACCCGACTGGTCACAATTTGTAGTACGCCAGAAAGACCAAGCGCGACAAGGGAAGTGAGCACACCGATATGCGCACGGTAGTCGTCGAAGGGCCCCGCACCATCCGGGTCGACACCCGCCCCGACCCAACGCTGCCGGGCCCGGACGGAGCGATCGTCGAGGTGTCCGCCGCCGGAATCTGCGGCTCCGATCTGCACTTCTACGAGGCCGACTTCCCGATGCCCGACCCCATCGCGCTCGGCCACGAAGCCGTCGGCACGGTCGTGGAGGCCGGGCCGCAGGTGCGCAACGTCAAGGTCGGCGATCAGGTCCTGGTGTCGTCGGTCGCCGGCTGCGGCGCCTGCGCGGGGTGCGCCACCCGCGATCCGGTCATGTGCCACTCCGGTTTTCAGATCTTCGGCGGCGGCGTGCTCGGTGGCGCGCAGGCCGATCTGCTCGCGGTGCCCGCCGCCGATTTCCAGCTGCTGAAGATGCCCGAGGGCATCAGCACCGAGCAGGCGTTGCTGCTCACCGACAATCTCGCCACCGGCTGGGCAGCGGCGCAGCGCGCCGACATTCCGCCGGGCGGGACCGTGGCCGTCATCGGACTGGGGGCGGTCGGCCTGTGTTCGCTGCGTAGCGCGCTTTTCCAGGGCGCCGCAACGGTTTTCGCGGTCGATCAGGTCGACGGCCGGCTGCAGCGCGCCGCCCAGTGGGGGGCGACCCCCGTCAAAGCGCCGGCGCTCGAGGCCATACTCGCGGCCACCGGCGGCCGAGGCGTCGACGCGGTGATCGACGCCGTCGCCACGGACGCTTCGCTGACCGAGGCGCTCAACGCCGTGCGGGCGGGTGGAACCGTCTCGGTCGTCGGCGTGCACGACATGAATCCGTATCCCCTCAACGCCCTGGGCTGCCTGATCCGCAGCATCACGCTGCGGATGACCACGGCGCCGGTGCAGCGAACCTGGCCGGAATTGATCCCGCTGCTGCAGTCCGGCCGCCTCGACGTCGACGGCATCTTCACCACGACAATGCCTTTGGACGACGCGGCCAAGGGCTACGCGACCGCGGAATCGCGCTCCGGCGACGATGTGAAGATCCTGCTGAAGCCCTAGGCCCTCACCGGGTCGCCATGATGTATTGGGACCGCATAAAACTGTCGATCTTGACGTCGACCTCCGGCGGGGTCATGCCGTACCCGGCTTGCAAGTCGAGCGTGTTGCGGACGGGTTCGACGGCCCAGCCGTGCGCGGTCAGCCACTCCGCGGGGTCGGACTGCGGTTGGTAGGTCAGGGCCGAAAAGTCAACGTTGCCCGACACGTTGACCCCCGGGTGATTCGCCTCCAGGGCGTGGAGTTGGTCGTGGTCCAGCCGCGACCCCAGTGCGCCGATGGCGATCCGGCTGCCCGGCGCGCTGAGCCCGCTGATCCGGGTGAACAGCGCGTGTTGGGCCTCGTCGGTCAGGTAGGGCAACAACCCCTCCACCGACCAGGCGCTCGGGCTCTCCACGTCAAACCCGGCCGCCTCCAACGGCCGCGACCAGTCGGTGCGCAGGTCGGCGGCGACCTCGATCCGACTGGCCTTCGGCGCCGCCCCCTGCTCACCGAGCACGCGTGCCTTGAATTCGAGAACCTTGGGCAAATCGACTTCGAACACCCTTGTGCCGTCCGGCCATTCGAGGCGGAACGCCCGCGAGTCCAGCCCGGCGGCCACGATCACCGCCTGTCGTATGCCCGCCTGGCCGGAAGCGACGAAGAAGTCGTCGAAGAACCGGGTCTGCACGCCGTAAAGGCGTGGGAAGGCCATCTCGTCCTCGGAGCTGCCCGGGTTGGCCAGCACCCCCGCCAGATACGGGTCCTGCGAGGCGGCGATGAAGACTTTCGCGTATTCGTCGCGTACCAACGGCCGCGGGCTCTCGGCGTGCAGGGCACGCCAACCCGCCACGAGCAGCGCGGTGTAGCCGACGCTGCTGACGATGTCCCAGTTGTCGTCGTCGGAGCGCAGCGATCCGAAGTCCGGTGTCGTGCCCACGGTGGCCAACGTACCCTTCAGAGTTCGAGAAGCACCGTCACCGGGCCGTCGTTGACCAGCTCGACCTGCATGTTGGCGCCGAACACCCCGGTCTGCACCTCGGCTCCCAGCCCCCGCAGCGCCGCGGCGAACTCCGCTACCAGCGGCTCGGCGACGGCCCCGGGAGCGGCCGCATTCCATGACGGGCGGCGGCCCTTGGCGGTGTCGGCGTACAGGGTGAACTGGCTGACGACGAGGATGGGGGCTCTTGCGTCGGCCGCGGACCGCTCCTCGGCGAGAATCCTTAGGTTCCAGAGCTTCTCGGCGAGCCGGCGCGCGGTGTCCCCGTCATCGGTATGGGTGACGCCGACGAATGCCAACAGCCCCTGGCCATCCGGCCGGATCGCGCCCACCACCTCGCCCTCGACCGACACCGTGGCCGACGAGACCCGTTGCACCAAGACCCGCATGGGCCTCGATGGTGCCAGACCGGCCGGGCGGGGGTGGGTACGCTCGAAGGGTGTCCGTGCTCGTCGCGTTTTCCGTCACCCCGATGGGGGTCGGCGAGGGTGTCGGCGAGATCGTCGCCGACGCGGTTCGGGTTGTCCGTCAGTCCGGCCTGCCCAACAAGACCGACTCGATGTTCACGGTGATCGAGGGCGACACCTGGGAAGAAGTCATGGCGGTGGTGCAGCGGGCCGTCGAGGCCGTGGCCGCCCGGGCCCCCCGGGTCAGCACGGTGATCAAGGCTGACTGGCGCACCGGGGCCAGCGACGCGATGACGCAGAAGGTCGCCTCGGTCGAGCGCTACCTTTCCGAGCGCTAGCCCCGCACCGCCGCCCGGAAAGCTTGCTCCGCCGCGTCACCGTGCACGGCGAACACCACCTTGCGCAGCGAGTCCGGCTGGTGCCGCCGGACGGCGTCGACCATCAGCCGGGCCGCCTCGTCGAGCGGGAAACCGCCGACGCCGGTGCCGAAGGCCACCAGCGCCAGCGTGCGGCAGCCGAGTTCGTCGGCCTTGCGCAATGTCGAAGCCGTGGCGGCACCGATGATCTCGGCCGAGGTGGGTCCCCCGAGCTCCATGGTCGCCGCGTGGATGACGTATCGCGCCGGCATGTCGCCGGCCGTGGTTTCGATCGCTTCACCGAGCCCGATCGGCGCCTTCTCCGTCGATTCGCGCTGCACGTCGGGCCCGCCCGCGCGCGAGATGGCCGCGGCGACGCCGCCGCCGTGCCGCAGCTGCGTGTTGGCCGCGTTGGCGATCGCGTCGACGTCGAGCTTGGTCACGTCGGCCGCAAGCACCTCTAACTCGATCATCGGCTTATTGTCCCGCAAACCCATGCGTAGGCTCATCCCGGTGAGCGCACGCGCAGGCATCGTTGTCACCGGAACAGAGGTCCTCACCGGACGCGTCCAAGACG
Organism: Mycobacterium sp. NTMscope_MAC_12; assembly: GCF_976985675.1. NCBI lineage: Bacteria > Bacillati > Actinomycetota > Actinomycetes > Mycobacteriales > Mycobacteriaceae > Mycobacterium > Mycobacterium sp. NTMscope_MAC_12. The sequence continues at coordinate 2,359,882 of NZ_CDRJYY010000001.1, read as the reverse complement.
CCAACGGACCCTGGATCGCCGACCGTCTCCTGGAGCTGGGCGTCGAGCTGGCGCACATCACGATCTGCGGCGACCGCCCCGCCGACATCGAGGCGCAGCTGCGGTTTCTCGCCGACCAAGGCGTGGACCTGATCGTCACCAGCGGCGGCCTGGGCCCCACGGCCGACGACATGACCGTCGAGGTGGTGGCCCGCTTCTGCGGGCGCGAGCTGCTGTTGGACGCCGAGGTCGAAGAGAAGATCGCGAACATCCTCAAGAAGCTGATGGCGCGTAATCCCGCCTTCCAATCCGCCTTGGATCCGGGCACTTTCGAGTCGCTGCGGGCCGCCAACCGCAAGCAGGCCATGGTTCCCGCCGGGGCGCAGGTGCTCGACCCGGTCGGCACGGCGCCCGGCGTCGTGGTGCCCGGCAAGCCCACGGTGATCGTGCTCCCGGGGCCGCCGCGCGAGCTGCAGCCGATGTGGCACACGGCGATCCAGACGCCGGCCGCGCAGGATGCGATCGCCGGCCGGACCATTTATCGGCAGGAGATGCTGCGGATGTTCGGGCTGCCCGAGTCGGGGCTGGCCGAAACGCTGCGCGACGCCGAAAAGGCCGTGCCCGGCTTCGACCAGCTCGAGATCACCACCTGCCTGCGGCGCGGGGAGATCGAAATGGTCACCCGCTACGAGCCGGGCGCCGCCGACGCATACGCGCAACTGACCAAGCTGCTGCGCGAACGGCACGGGCATCAGCTCTACTCAGAGGACGGCTCCCGCGTCGACGACCTTGTTGCGCAGCTTCTCGCCGGGCACCGGATTGCGACGGCGGAGTCCTGCACCGCGGGCCTGCTGGCCGCGCGGCTGACCGACCGGCCGGGATCGTCGGACTACGTGGCCGGCGGGGTGGTGTCCTATTCGAACGAGGCGAAAGCGGAGGTGCTGGGCGTCGACCCCGCGCTGATCGAAACCCATGGCGCGGTGTCCGAGCCGGTGGCCGAGGCGATGGCCGCGGGCGCGCTGCAACGCTTCGGCGCCGACACCGCGGTCGCGATCACCGGGATCGCCGGACCGGGCGGGGGCACCGAAGAAAAGCCGGTGGGCACGGTCTGCTTCAGCGTGAAGGCGCCCGACGGCCGCACGGATACCCGCACCTTGCGTCTTCCCGGCAACCGGTCCGATATCCGGGAACGCTCGACGACGGTGGCCATGCACCTGCTCCGGCGCATGCTGGGCGACCCCCACTAGCTTTACGTCGCTTCCGTTGCGAGGAAAGCACTTTCCGTCGTGCCGAAGCGGATTCCCGTCGCATCCTTTCCGATCAGCGTCAGGACCACAACCGCGGCCAGCACCGGCACGATCGTCGCCGCCAACGCGAACGGGTAGCCGTGGGATTCGGCGAGACGTTCCTGAATCGGTAAGTTGAACGCCGCCAACAGGTTTCCGAGTTGGTACGTCACACCGGGGTAGAGGCCGCGGATGGCGTCAGGCGACATCTCCGTGAGGTGGGCGGGAATCACGCCCCACGCGCCCTGCACGAAGAGCTGCATCAAAAACGAACCCAGGCACAGCATGGCAGCGCTGCGCGAGTAGGCGAACAGTGGCACGATCGGCAGCGCCAACACCGCACAGAAGACGACCGTGTAGCGGCGACTCCATCGTTGTGACAGCGTTCCGAAGACGAGCCCTCCGATGATGGCGCCGACGTTGTAGGCCACCACGATCCACTTGACCGTCGTGCTGGACAGGCCGGCCCCCTGATTGGCGTGCGCGCCCAGGAAGGTGGGGTAGACGTCCTGCGTGCCGTGGCTCATCCAGTTGAACGCCGTCATCAGCAACGCCAAATAGACGAATCTCCGGATGATCGCACCGTTGCGCAGCACGTCCCGGATTCTGGTGCTGGTGAGCTTCATCCGGTCTTGCGCGGCCTCCCACACCTCGGATTCCTCCACCCGGTAGCGAATGATCAAGCTGATCAGGGCGGGAACGATGCTCAGGCCGAACAACCAGCGCCACGACAGCCCGAGCCAATCCATCACCACCAGCGAGGCCACGCTCGCCAGCAGGTAGCCGAATGCGTAACCCTCCTGCAGCAGCCCGGAGAAAAATCCGCGCCGCTGAACCGGCACCTTCTCCATGGCGAGCGCGGCGCCAAGCCCCCATTCGCCGCCCATGCCGATGCCGTACAGCAGGCGCAGGATCACCAGCACGGTGAAGTTGGGCGCGAAGGCGCACAGGAAGCCCACGACGGAATAGAACATGACGTCGACCATCAGCGGCAGCCGCCGGCCGACGCGGTCGGCCCACAGCCCGAACAGCAACGCGCCGACGGGACGCATGAACAGGGTGGCCGTGGTGACGAAGGCGACCTCGGCCTTGCTGTGGTGAAACGTCTTCGCGATGTCGGCGTAGACGAGCACCACGATGAAGTAATCAAAGGCGTCCATCGTCCAACCCAACAGGGCGGCGATGAAGGAATTGCGCTGATCGGCGGTCAACTTGTTTTGCGGGCTCTGCGTTGTCACGTCAGCATCGTGGCCTACCGAGCGCGTCGGCGCGACCCGTTTCGCCGCGCACCACGCGGGAGTAAGTTCCGGAGACATGCGGATCATCGACGCCGACGGCCATGTCGCCGAAAATTCTTCGCTGGCAGTCGAAGCGATCAAGCGATGGCCGGACCACGTCAAGCCAGGCACACACGGGCAGCTCGGGTTGACGCTTGAAGGCCGCAACTACCCCGAGGACCGCGGCCCGGGCGCAGGCTGCCCGCCCGAACACGGGATCAGTAAGGCGCCCGATATCAACTGCCGGTCGGCCGAAGGCGTGCTGGGCGACGCCGACCGCGACCACATCGACACGATGGTGCTCTACCCCAGCCTCGGCCTGTGCGCGCCGAGTCTCGAAGACCCGGACTTCGCGGCCGGATTCGCCCGGCTCTACAACGAGTGGATCGCCGATTATTGCGCCGCCTCGGGCGGGCGGCTACGCGGCGTCGCGGTAACTCCGATCGAGCACGGCCGGCTGGCGATCGATGTCATGACCGAAGCCAAAGACCTTGGGCTGGTGGCGACTCTGGTGCCGCCGGCGCTCAAGACGCGCAACCTCGACCATCCCGACCTCGATCCGTTCTACGCCGCCGCCGTCGACCTCGGGATGCCGCTGGGTGTGCATGGCGCCCCCGGCATTCATCTGCCCAAGATCGGCGTGGACCGCTTCACGAATTACATTCAGGTGCACTGCATCAGCTTTCCGTTCGACCAGATGACCGCGATGACCGCGATGGTCTCCGGCGGCGTCTTCGAGCGCCATCCGGCGTTGCGGGTGGCCTTCCTCGAGGCGGGCGCGGGGTGGGTTCCGTTCTTCATCGATCGGCTGCACGAGCATTACGAGAAGCGCGGCGACTGGGTGGAGCGCGGCTGGCGTCGCGATCCGCACGATTATCTGGCCGCGGGCAATATCTGGGTGACGTGTGAACCGGAGGAACCGATTCTGCCCGGGGTGATCGATGTGCTGGGCGCCGATTTCATCATGTTCGCCAGCGACTACCCGCATTGGGACGGCGAGTGGCCGGAAAGCACCAAACACCTGCGGACTCGCTCCGATATCAGCGAGGAGGCCCGCGAGAAGATCGGCGGGCGCAACGCGCAGCGCTTCTACAACCTGAACTAGCAGCGATCGCGAGCGCGGCGCAGCCGGGCGAGGCGGGTCGCCGCCCTCGGGTCTAGCGGCGATCGCGAAAGGGTTATGCCGCGCCGGAGTTGTCGGCTTCGTCGTCGTCGTGTTCGTGGTGGAGGAGTTTTTCGGGGTGGTGGTAGGTGTTGGTGCGGGGTTGGCCGCGCTCGAGGTGGGGCGGGGGTTTCCATTCGGTGTCGCCGCGGGCGTTTGTGCGGGTGTGCCATCCGCCGGGGTTGAGCATGCGGTGATGCGGGCCGCAGGCGAAGGTGAGGTCGTCGATGTCGGTGCTGTGACACTTGCTGTAGTCCGTGGTGTGGTGGACTTCGCAGTAGTAGCCCTTAACCCCGCAGCCTGGGGCGGTGCAGCCGCGGTCCTTGGCGTACAACACAATCCGCTGCCCCGGGGAAGCGATCCGCTTGGTGTGATACAACGCCAGGGCCTTGCCTTTATCGAAGATCGCCAGGTAGTGGTGGGCGTGGCGGCCCAGGCGGATCACCTCACTCATCGGCAGGATGGTGCCCCCACCGGTGAGGGCGCGTCCGGCGGCGGCCTCCAACTCGGCCAGGGTGGTGGTGACGATGATGGAGGCCGGCAACCCGTTGTGCTGACCCAACTCCCCGGAGGCCAACAGCGCCCGCAGCGCGGCCAGCAGGGCGTCATGGCCGCGCTGAGCCTTGGAGCGGGTGTCACCGTCGATGGCGGCCTGGCTGGGCGTCCCCTCCACACACGGCATCTCATCAAGCGGGTTGCACATGCCCGGCGCGCCGAGTTTGGCCTCCACGGCTTCGACGGTGGCCCGTAGTTCGGGAGTGATCAGCCCCCGCAACTCCGACATGCCGTCGGGTCGTTGGTTGCCCAGGGTCACCCCGCGGCGACGGGCCCGGTCCTCGTCGGTGAAAAGACCGTCGGGATTGAGGCAATCTTCCAGGACGTGGGCCAGGCCGTCGAGTTCGTCGGGCCGGTGATACGCGGCGTGGCCGGCCAGATCGGCCTCGACGCGCTCGCGGGTGACCGGGTCGATCCAGCCGGGCAGCCGGTGAAAGAACCTGCGGATCACCGCGATGTGTCCGGCGCCGAGTTCACCGCGGGCCTGGGCGGCGGCGGTGGCGGCCAACACCGGGGGCAAGGGTTCACCGGTCAGACCATGGCGCGGGCCCAGATCGGCGGCCTCTGTGACCCGCCGGCCGGCCTCGGCGTGGCTGATCCGCAACCGGTCGGCGATCGCCTGATCGAGTTTGGCGCCGAGTTCTTGGATGCTGGCTTGGCGGGCCAGGTGATTGATCAACGCATGCTCGGGCACGGGCAGCCGGCGGCGCACCTTTTCGCAGCGCTCCAACAGCGCCACACACTCCCGAGGGGCCAGCGCATCAAAACTCAGCCCTGCCACGCCCTCGAGGGCGGCGTCGAGCGCGTCGAAGGCTTCGACGATCTCCTCACGCGTACTCGAACCCATGCCGCAGACATTACGAAGACCCACCGACACAAAACCCCGAATTGTGACCACTGAAAACACAGTGACACAAGGGAATTCAATATACGTTCCCGATATCCGAAATCGCGAGCGAGCGAGGCACGAGAACCGACGGGCGAAGCCGGTCACCCCGATCAGAACTAACCGCGCGATTCCTCCTTACCTTCGCGGGCCGGATGGCAGGATTTACGAGCATGGGCCCTTTTTTGGTGCGTGCCGCGCTGACCGGATTCGCGTTGTGGATCGTCACCCTTTTCGTGCATGGCCTGAGCTTCGTGGGCGGCAGCACGAGGCTCGAGCGGGTCGGCATCATCTTCGTCGTCGCCGTGATCTTTGGTTTGGTCAACGCGTTCATCAAGCCGATCGTCCAGATCTTGTCGATCCCGCTCTACATCGTGACGCTCGGCCTGTTCCATGTCGTCATCAACGCGCTGATGCTCTGGATCACCGCGAGGATCACCGAGCACACCACCCACTGGGGGCTGCAGATCGACCACTTTTGGTGGACCGCCATCTGGGCGGCGATCGTCTTGTCGATCGTTAGTTGGTTGCTGTCCTTGATAATTCGCCGCACCGGTGCGTGAGATCAGCGGCTGCCGGCCAGGCTCACCACGTCACGCGCACAGCCCCAGGACAGGGTGACGCCGTTGCTGCTGTGACCGTAGTTGTGGATGCAGCGCGCCCGCCCGAGCGGTTCGGCCTCCACGCGCACCGAGGGGCGGTCGGGCCGCAGCCCGGTGATGACCTCGATCACCTCGGCGTCGCCCAGTCGCGGCTCGATTCGGCGGCAGCGTTGCAGGATGCGTTCGGTCACTTCGGGTTCCGGGGCGGTGTCCCAGCGGTCGGGGATGCTGATTCCGCCGCACACCACCCGCTGCGGGTGAGGGAAGTAGCAGGTCCATTCCGGGCCGTCGTTCAGTTCCAGAAACAGTTGCCGCAGACCGGGATTGGTGAGCACCACATGCTGGCCGAAAAGCGGCCGCACGGTGGGGTCGCCGGTGAGCGCGCCCGCGGCGAGGCCGGTGCAGTTGACCACGATTTCGGCGGTGTCGGCCGCCTCGGCCAGGGATCGAACGGGATGTTCTTCGATGTCGCAGCCGGCCGCAGCCAGCCGCCGGGTCAGGTAATCGAGATAGTGCGGCATGTCGATCATCGGCACGGTGGCGCGAAATCCGGTTCCGAAACCCGGTGGGATGTCGGCGGGGTCGGCCGGCCGCAGGCCGGGGATCAGCGCGGCCGCGGACGACATCGCCTCGGCGGCGGTCAGCTCGCCGACGGCCAGGGCCGGCGCCAGCAGCACGCCGGAGTCGGGATCCCCGGCGAGATCACGGAACACCTGCAAAGAGTGCTCGGTCCAACGCAGCGTCTCGCCCGCGCGTTCCGCGGGCCGCGGGGGCGCCCACACGGCGCCCGCCACCGCCGAAGTCGTTTGTTTGGGCGTGGCATCCGCCCATACCCGGACCGGCCAGCCCGCCTCGGCCAAACAGATGGCCGACGTCAATCCGCTGACGCCGGCGCCGACCACGACGATCTGCTGCGTGCTGGCCACGGCGCCGGCGGGCCGATCAGGAATGCGCGGCTTGCGGGGCGGGCGCAGCCGGGGCCGGCGCCGGTGCCGGCGATGGGGCCGGTGCCGGGGCTTGCGGAGCAGGCGACGCCTGCGGAGGCCGCTGCGCGTTCCCACCCAACAGACCGTTGAGGATGCCGAGCGTGCCCTGCACGCCCGCGGGCGGCGCTTGCGAGGGCGGAACCGCGTCCGGCGTCAGTTGCCAGGGCTGGCAGCCCGAGGTCTTGAACGATTTGTCGCCCGGCTCGATCTGAACTACCTGCGCCTTTTTGGTCATGGCATTGTCGATGAGCGCGCCGTCGGGGTTGCCGGTCCGTTTCCAGTAGCACGTGCCGTTGCCGACGGGACCACCTGAGCTGTAGATGCCCGGGACGATGTCAGTCCCCACCGCGTAGATGCCGTCCTTGTCGATGGTGGTCTTCGGCCCTGCCGGGGCGGGTGCCGGCGAGGCCCCAGGCGACGCTGCGGGCGACGGGGCTGCCGAAGGTGCAGGTGACGGCGCCGGGGAGGCGGCCGGTGCTGGTGAGGCCGCGGGCCCGGGCGCGGGACCCCGCGTCTCGTCGGGATCGGCGCTGGCAACGACCGTCGACGCGGCCCACCCCGCGATCATCAGGCTCGCGGCAGCCAACCGTGCCGCCCTAGGTACTCCACCCATAGGGATCGAGGGTACCGGGGTCAAGAACCTAATTCATCTCGTTGTGAAATCGCGCGGCGTGGGACTGCATCAGCTTTCCCCCCAGCCATCCCAGAAGGTGATGGTCGCCGCCGGCGGCCGCACGGCCGGCCGGAAGTCGGTGCCGAGCGTGTAGGCGACGGGGAACAGCGCGGCCTGCGTGACGGTGGGGGGAATGCCGAGCAGGTCGGCCACCTCCCGCTCCTTGAACAGATGCATTGTCGTCCACACCGATCCCAGCCCACGCGAGCGGAGCGCCAGCAGAAAGCTCCAGCCGGCCGGGATGATGGACGCCCATGCCGCCGCGGCGATGCCCGGTTCGGCGGTGTCGATGCGCTGGTTGAGGCAGGGGATGACGTGTACCGGGACGTCCCCCAACGTTTCGGTCAGGCTCATCGCGCTCTGGTACACCCGCTGCGTCTGCGGATCCGTCGCGTTGTCCGCCGCGTACGCCAGGTACTGCGCGCCGACGCTCCGGTAGATCTCGGCGATGGCGGCGCGTTTGTCCGGGTCCGTGATCACCAGCCAACGCCAGTCCTGCGTGTTGCTCGCCGTGGGCGCCTGCATTGCCAGTTGGATGCACTCGAGGATCACGTCGCGGCCGACCGGCCGGGTCAGGTCGAGCCGTTTGCGCACCGATCGGGTGGTGCTCAGCAGTTCGTCGACGGTGGCGATGTCCATGGGGTCCTTACATGTGTCGGTAGGGAGCGGGTAAAGGTCGATAGCACAGGGTCGTTCGATGTTGCGGCCGATCATCGCGGCGGGGATTCCGTCGGCGAATCCTGCCCGCGCAATGGGGTATCGAGCTGAGCAAACCAGACCCCTCGCTCGGCTGTCTAGGCCGTCGCGTCGCGATTCAGGATGTGCGCCGCTTCGCTGACCATGTCGGCGACGATGTCAGCCGCGGGACGGACGCCGCGGACGCCCCCCACGCCTTCGCCGATCAGTATCGCGGCCGTATCGAAATCCCCGGCGGCAACGGCCTTCTCGTAGTCAGTGACCGCCTGGTCCAGCTGTGCCGACAGCTCGGACTCGCGACCGTGCCAGGTGTCCAGGAAGGCGCTGCGCAGCGCCCGCGCGTTGTACTCGGCGGGCCAATCGAGGCGGCGCACAACGTCATAGGCGCGGGTGCGCACGGTGTCGTCTCCGCGGGCGGCCACCGCCCGCTGCTGCGCCCGCGGTGACACCAGCGCCTCCGGCGACGCCCAGAACCTGGTGCCCACGAGGGCGCCGTCAGCACCCAAGGCCAGCGCGGCCGCCAGCCCACGGCCATCGCCCACGCCGCCGGCGGCCACGACCAATGTGTCGGGGGAGCGTTCGTTGACGAAGTCGACGACCTCGGGCACCAACGTGAACGTCGAACGCACGCTCATCCCGTGCCCGCCCGCCTCGCCGCCCTGCGCCACGATGACCTCTGCCCCGGCATCCAGGGCCCGGCGCGCCTGGTCCAGGTTCTGCACCTGGGCGGTGAGCGGAACGCCGGCGGCGTGGATGCGATCGGCGAAGGGCCGCAACTCGCCGAAGGACAACATGACCGTCGCCGGTCGCCGAGCCAGCGCGATGTCGAGCAGACGCGGATCGCGGGCCAGGCTCCAGGTGATGAATCCGCATCCGACTCGCGTGCCGTCGGCGTGGTCGAATTCGCGCTCCAGCCATTCGGCATCGCCATAGCCCCCGCCGATCAGGCCCAGGCCACCCGCCGATGTCACCGCCGCCGCGAGCCGGCCCCCAGAGACCAGGGCCATCGGCGCGAGCAGGATGGGGTGCCCGATACCGAAAAACTCCGTCAGACGCGTAGGCAGTGGCATGGTGTTACTCGCTTCAGCTGGCGCGGACGGGACGTCTACTGCAACCGACGTTAGGGCCGCGGAAATCCCTCGGTTGCTCAGGCAAGCCGCGCCAGACCGGAGCGCACCAGATCCAGACTCGCGGCAACGTCTTCGCCGAGGTCGCCCGCGCAACCCTTACGACCCCAATTCTCCACTGCCGCAACGAGGGCGGCGGCCAGCGCAGAACCCGCGACCTCGGCGGCGAGGTCGATGTCCGCCAGATCCGGGTTGCGCTTCCTGACGAAATCGGTGAGCACGCCGGCGAACGAGGATTGCACCACCCGTAGGTGGCCGGCGATCCGGTCGGCGCTGATCAGCTCGGCGCGCGCGGTCGCGGCCTGGCGGACCACTTCGAGGTCGTGGGGAAACGCGGAAACGCTTGCCAGCACCGCATCGAACAACGACTCGGACGGCGGGCGTTGCGCGAGCGCCTCGGCCAGCCATTCCAGCTGTGTCTCGTAGTCCTGGAAAAGAACGGCTTCCTTGGTGGGGAAGTGCCGGAAGAAGGTGCGCTCGGTGACGCCGGCCTCGCGCGCCAGCTCGGTGACGGTGACATTCGCAAAACCCTTGCGGGCGAAGCTCTTCAACGCCGCACGACGAAGTGCCTCATGCGTCGATCGTCGTCGTTGTTCATGACGGTTGCCCAGGGCGGTCATCTCAGGGGAGATCGTATCCCAGCCGAAGTGGTCAATACTGACACCTTCCAATTATGTCAGTACTGACATATTCTGCATTCGATAACCCGACGAAGGCGAGGGCCATGAGCACAACGGATTACGACGCCATCGTGGTGGGCGCCGGGCACAACGGGCTGACCGCTGCGGCGATTCTGCAACGCGCGGGCCTGCGCACGGTGTGCCTGGAAGCCAACACCTATGCCGGGGGCATGGCGGCGACGGTCGAATTGATCGACGGCTTCCGATACGAGATCGCCGGTTCGGTGCAGTTCCCCATGGCAAGCGAGCTCACCAAAGACCTCGGGCTCGACACGCTGCCGGCGGTGGAGCCCGAGGTGATGTCGATCAACCTCGGCGAACACGGCGAAGAACCGATGATCTTCTATCGCGATCCGATGCAACTGATGACGCACCTGGGCGAGAGACACGGAATCGAGGCCGTCACCGGCATGGCCGAATTGATCGGTTGGAGCCAGGCACCGGCGAAGGCGCTGGGTCGCTTCGAAGTGCGCCGGCCGCCCAAGACCCTCGACGAAATGTATGCCTGCGCAACCAACGACGCCGAACGCCGGGCCATCCACGAAATGCTGTTCGGCTCGGCGATGGACGTGATCGACCGCTACCTGCCCGACAAGCAAAGGCACGCGGTCATGCGCGGGATGCTGGCGTTCCTAGCCGTCAACTCGACCTACCGCGGCCCGTATACCCCGGGCAGCGCAACATGTTTGGCGTTCGCGCTGGCGGTGCCCGACGGCAGCACCGCGATGATGACCAAGCTGAAGGGCGGCATCGGCGCACTCACCGAACACCTACGCGAGCTCTTCATCTCCCATGGCGGCGAGATCCGCTTTCGCACCAAGGCCGGGCAGATCCTCGTCGACAAGCAGAGGGTGACCGGCGTGCGACTGCGCGACGGGTCGACGATCTCGGCTCCGATCGTCGTGTCCAACCTGTCACCCGATGTCACTCTCACCGACCTCGTCGCACCCGAACACGTTCCGGCGGAGCTTGTCTCGCGCGTGTCCGGTCGCGACCACCGCGCCTCGTTCGTGCAGATCCACTTCGCCCTGGACGGGCTGCCCGAGTTCGCCCCGCCGTACGAGTTCCTCAACGCCGACGGCATGCAACAGTCGATCGGCATCTTCGGGTCGCCCGAATCCCAACAGCTGCACTGGGAAAACTGCCGGCGGGGCATCGTCCCGGACAATCCGTCGATGGGCATGCAGATCCCGTCGGTCCACGACCCCGCAATGGCGCCGCCGGGCAAGCACGCGGCGAGCGCGTTCGCCTATGCGTTTCCGGTCGAAGTCAGCCGCTCGCAGCATGGGCACCTCAAAAACGAGATGGCGCAACGGGTTATCGACAAGATCACCAGGTTCGCGCCGAACTTCAAGGACATCGTGATACGGCACATCACGTTCGCGCCCTACCACATGAACACGATGTTCGGAGCGCCCGACGGCGACTTCTGCCACGGGCTGTTGCACCCAGACCTGATGGGCCCCAACCGGCCCGGACCGAGGGGCTTCCTCGATCTGCCCATCCCGATCGACGGCCTCTACCTGGGCGGCGCCGGCTGTCATGGCGGACCGGGCATCACCTTCACCCCCGGGTACAACGCCGGCTATCAGGTGCTCGACGACGCGTCCTGACGAGGACGGATCAGCCGCCGAACGCCCCCACGAGCTGGGCCTGGGCGGTCGCGGCGCCGGCGATCGCCTGCGCGGCCTGCACGCCGGCCAGGCCGCCGGGCAGCCGGTAGTCGTTGGGAAGCTGATAGAGCGTGAACCGATAACGGTGCGTGCCGGTTCCGGCCGGGGGACAGGGACCCTGATACGCCGACTGGCCGGCCGTATTCGGCAGGGTGATGGCGCCGGCCGGGGTCTGGCCCTCGGCCGTGCTGCCGGCCCCGGGCGCGATTCCGATCACCACCCAGTGGACGTACAACCCGGCCGGGGCGTCGGGGTCATCGACGACAAGGGCCGCACCCAGCGGGGCCGACCACGCCAACGGCGGTGCGATGTCGGCGCCTTTACACGTGTACTGCACCGGAATCGGCGCGCCGTCGGCGAAGGCCGGACTGCTGATCGTCAGCGGCCCACCCACGGGCGCGTTGGGCGCCGTCTTCCCGAGCGTCGTGACCTTCGGCGCCGGAGACGACGTCGGAGGGCTATCACCAGCGGAGCCGCAGCCGGCCAGCGTCCCCAGCAGCGTCGCCCCGCCCATGAGCGCTGCGATTCGACGAAACACCGGAGTCGTGTCCATGAAGACAGTCTGACCCGCCCGGTCGCGCTGCGGAAGCACCCGTTTCGCGGCGACGCACGCGTTACTTACCGCGCTTCTCGACTTCGAGTACCCGCTTGCGCAATCCCTCGGTGGCCGTGTCCATCAGGCTCTTGGCGCCCTTCTTGACCAGAAATCCGGGAACGGGTGCCACCAGGTCGACGGTGAGATCGAAGCGGACCCGGGTCGAGTCCCCGTCGGGCGTCAACGTGTACCGCCCCTCCTGAGCGCGTTGTTGTTTGGAGCTGACCAGGGTCCAGCCGACGCCATCGTCGTGAACGGTGTAGGCGAGCTCCTGTTCATCGCTGACGCCGACGAGTTTGACCACCTGTCTGGATCTAATCGGGTGGTTCTGGTCGTCGCGCTCGAGCACCTCGACCTTTTTGTGCGCCGACGACCATTCGGTCAACGACTCGAGGTCGAACAGCACATCCAGGATTTCGTCCGGTGTCGCTTCGATGACGACTTCGCGGGAATCGGTGATAGCCATGTCGGGGAGATAGCCGGTGCGATGACGCTCGAAACCGACCGCGTCAGCGCCCGGAGGCAAGCCCCGGGGGTTACCTTCCAGGGTGTGCATTTCGCCTGGGAAACGCTGACCGGCGGTGTGCATCGCTGCCGGCTCCCGTTCTGCGATGTCACGATCGGTCTGGTGTGCGGCCGCGCGGCAACGTTACTCATCGACACGGGCACCACGCTGACCGAAGCGGCCGCGATCGACGCCGACGTCCGTCGGCTTGCCGGGCGGCCGGTGAGCCATATCGTCTTGACGCACAAGCACTTCGACCACGTCCTGGGCTCCTCGCTCTTCGGGCAGGCGGAGATATTTTGCGCGCCCGAGGTGGTCGGGCACCTCACGTCGTCGACCGACCAGATCCGCGCGGACGCGCTGCGTCACGGTGCCGACGCCGCCGAGGTGGACGCGGCGATCGCCGCGTTACGGCCTCCGCTCCGCGGGGTCTATGACGCCTCGGTCGATATGGGGGACCGGACGGTGACGATCTCATACCTCGGGCGCGGCCACACCGCCTCGGACCTGGTGGTCCTCGCGCCGGCAACCAACGCCGGCGAGCGGGTGGTGGTGTTCACCGGTGATCTGGTCGAGGAGTCCGCCGACCCCGCGATCGACGCCGATTCCGACGTGGCGGCGTGGCCGGCCACCCTCGACCGGCTGCTCGCGGTCGGTGGCCCCGACGCCATCTACGTTCCGGGCCATGGCAAGGTCGTCGATGCGGCATTCGTCCGTCGTCAGCGGGACTGGCTGGCCGCGTGGCGGCCCAGCCTTAAGCGATAGTGAACTGAAACATGTTGTGTCCCAAGCGTTTCACGACTGTTTTGGCCCGATCTTTCGACTCCTGATTGAACTGCCGTTCGCGGGGATAGACTCACGTTCAGTGGAGTCGTGCCGGAGAGGGGCGTAAGACATGGCGATCATCGATAAGGACACACAAGTCCGGGCGTCGTTCGACGACGAGGTCGCTGCCACGCAGCAATACTTCGACGATCCGCGCTTCTCCCGGATCACCCGCCTGTACACCGCCCGCCAGGTAGCCGAGCAGCGCGGCACCATCCCGACCGACTACACCGTGGCACGCGACGCGGCGGCGGCCTTCTATGAGCGGTTGCGCGAGCTGTTCGCCCAGAAGAAGAGCATCACGACGTTCGGCCCGTACTCGCCCGGCCAGGCGGTGGCGATGAAGCGGATGGGCATCGAGGGGATCTATCTGGGCGGCTGGGCCACCTCGGCCAAGGGCTCCACCACCGAAGATCCCGGACCCGACCTGGCCAGCTATCCCCTGAGCCAGGTGCCCGACGACGCCGCGGTGCTGGTGCGCGCCCTGCTCACCGCCGACCGCAACCAGCAGTACCAGCGCCTGCAGATGAGCGAGAAGCAGCGCGCCGCGGCCACGACCTACGACTACCGGCCGTTCATCATCGCCGACGCGGACACCGGCCACGGCGGTGACCCGCACGTGCGCAACCTGATCCGCCGGTTCGTCGAGGTCGGCGTGCCCGGCTACCACATCGAGGACCAGCGCCCCGGCACCAAGAAGTGCGGCCACCAGGGCGGAAAGGTCTTGGTGCCATCCGACGAACAGATCAAACGCCTCAATACCGCGCGCTTCCAGCTCGACATCATGAAGGTGCCGGGAATCATCGTCGCGCGCACCGACGCCGAGGCCGCCAACCTGCTGGACAGCCGGGCCGACGAGCGCGATCAGCCGTTCCTGCTCGGCGCCACCAACCTCAAGATTCCTTCGTACAAGTCGTGCTTCCTGGCGTTGGTGCGTCGCTTCTACGAGTTGGGCGTCAAGGATCTCAACGGGCACCTGCTTTACGCGCTGCCCGAAGGCGAGTACGCGGAGGCCGCCGCATGGCTTGAGCGCCAAGGGATCCAGGGCGTGATCTCCGACGCCGTCAACGCCTGGCGCGAGAACGGCCAACAATCGATCGACGACCTGTTCGACCAAGTCGAGTCGCGGTTCGTGGCCGCCTGGGAGGACGACGCCGGCCTGATGACCTACGGCGAGGCCGTCGCCGATGTGCTCGCGTTCGCCGCCAGCGAGGGCGAACCGGCCGATATGAGCGCCGACGAATGGCGGGCTTTCGCGGCGACTGCCTCGCTGTACTCCGCCAAGGCCAAGGCGAAGGAGTTGGGTGTCGACCCCGGTTGGGACTGCGAACTGTCGAAGACGCCCGAGGGTTACTACCAGATCCGTGGCGGCATCCCGTACGCCATCGCCAAATCGCTGGCGGCCGCGCCGTTCGCCGACATTCTCTGGATGGAGACCAAGACCGCCGACTTGGACGACGCCCGGCAGTTCGCCGACGCCATCCACGCCAAGTTCCCCGGCCAGATGCTGGCCTACAACCTGTCCCCGTCGTTCAACTGGGACACCACCGGCATGACCGACGAGCAGATGAAGCAGTTCCCCGAGGAACTGGGCAAGATGGGTTTCGTCTTCAACTTCATCACCTACGGCGGACACCAGATCGACGGCGTCGCCGCCGAGGAGTTCGCCACCTCGCTGCAACAGGACGGCATGCTGGCGCTGGCCCGGCTGCAGCGCAAGATGCGCCTGGTCGAATCCCCTTACCGCACACCGCAAACCCTGGTCGGGGGGCCGCGCAGCGACGCCGCGCTGACGGCATCCTCGGGGCGCACCGCCACCACCAAGTCGATGGGCGAGGGCTCGACCCAGCACCAGCACCTGGTGCAGACCGAGGTGCCCAAGAAGCTGCTCGAGGAGTGGCTGGCGATGTGGAGCGAAAACTACGACCTCGGCGAGAAACTGCGGGTGCAACTGCGGCCCCGCCGGGCCGGCTCGGACGTGCTCGAACTCGGCATCTACGGCAACGGCGACGAGCAGCTGGCCAACGTGGTCGTCGATCCGATCAAGGACCGGCACGGCCGCAGCATCCTGCAGGTGCGCGACCAGAACACCTTCGCGGAGAAGCTCCGGCAAAAGCGGCTGATGACCTTGATTCACCTCTGGCTGGTGCACCGCTTCAAGGCCGACGGGGTGATCTACGTGACGCCGACCGAGGACAACCTCTATCAGACCTCGAAGATGAAGTCCCACGGTATCTTCAGCGAGGTCTACCAGGAGGTCGGCGAGATCATCGTCGCCGAGGTGAACCAGCCCCGCATCGCCGAACTGCTCAAGCCCGATCGCGTGGCGCTGCGCAAGCTGATCACCAAGGAGGGGTAGCCGCGATGCAGCCGCGGCCCTGGTCACGGCCTTTCGCGGCCGCCTGAGTTCGCTCCGAGGACGGTCTACTTAGTGAATATAAGAAATTTTCTAATTTGCGAGTAAGACATTTCGCCCACGGCAAGCGCCGGACACAGATACGATTTGTTTCGCCGATGGTCCATAGGCCCGAGATGGGCCATCGGCTTCAAAGCCTCGATGGTGCCCCGCGTTGGCACATTCCCTTGTGCCGCTACGGCTCCGCCCGTGAATCGCTAACCCGCTCTTTCCCGATGGCCCGCGATCGCCCGCGTGACGGCCACCGTCGTGCATCGCAAACTCGCCGCCGGAAGTAGTTTGCGCGCCCATGCCCCGGGGTAAGAAACAGTGGGCGCCGCGACGTGGCGCACGTGGAGATTGGGGGATCTGATGGGATCTGGACCGAGGACAACGGTCGCCCTGTTCGGCGGCGCGGCCATGCTCGTACTGGCGGTCGGCTGCGGCGGCGGGCACAAAGAAGGGCCAAGCAGCACGACCACCCCGACGACCACGCCGTCTTCGAGCGTCGCGCCCTCCACGACACCCGGTGAGGGCGGCGGTGGTCCCGGCGGCGGTGGTGGCAATGTGCCCGGTGGCCCGACCGGTGGCGGCGGTCCCGGTGGCGGCGGGGGCAGCATCCCCGGTGGCCCGACCGGTGGCGGCGGTCCCGGTGGCGGCGGCGGCAGCATCCCCGGCGTCGGCGGTGGCGGCGGTGGCCCGGGCGGTGGCGGCGGGTGCGTCGGCAACGTCTGCGGCGGCTACCCGTGATCAGCCACTGTCGTTGAGCCCGTTCTAGTTCGAAGTCCCAGACTTGTTGCCCTAGCCGGTGGGGTCATGGTTACCTGGCCCCACCGGCTGATAACTCTGGGCTTATTTCTTCCGGCTTCCCGCAGCGTCCTTTGAGCTATGGTTCGGGGGACTCGACTGCAAAGGGATCCCATGGGCAAGCTCAGGTTTGGATATTTCATCGCCCCCTTCCATCGCGCGGGCACCAATCCGACGCTGGCCCTGCAACGCGATCTCGAGTTCATCGAGCACCTCGACGCCCTCGGCTTTGACGAAGTCTGGATGGGCGAGCACCACTCGGCCGGGAGCGAAATCATCAGCTCCCCGGAGATCTTCATCGCCGCCGCCGCCGAACGTGCGAAGCGAATCCGGTTCGGCACCGGGGTCATTTCGCTGTCGTATCACAATCCGCTGTGGGTCGCGGACCGCCTGATGCTGCTGGACCATCTCACACATGGCCGCATCATCGGCGGCGTCGGTCCGGGCTCGCTGCCCAGCGACTCGTCGATGATCGGTCTCACCCCCACCGACACGCGGGAGCTGCTGGAAACGAACCTCGACATCGTCGTCCGGCTGCTCGCGGGGGAGACGGTGAGCGCCAAAACGGCGACCCACCAGCTGTTCGATGCCCGGTTGCAGCTTGCCCCGTACTCCGACGGCGGGATCCCGCTGTCGGTGGCCGCGGTCGCCTCGCCGACGGGCGCGCGGCTGGCCGGCAAGCACGGCATCGGCCTGCTGTCCATCGGGGCGACGCTGACCGTCGAGGGCTTCAACGCGCTGTCCTACCACTGGGACATCGTCGAGGAGCGCGCGGCGACGTTCGGCGCGCAGGTCGACCGCGGGAACTGGAGCCTGGTCGGTCTGTTCCATCTCGCCGAGACCGAAAAGCAGGCCCGCGAAGAGGTCAAGTTCGGCATCGAGCCGTGGTTCCGGTACTTCCAGAAGGTGGCCGCCTTCCCGCAGATGACGATGCCGGGAGAACAGCTCGACGAGATGATCGATGTGATCAACGACAACGGGGCCGGCGTGATCGGCACGCCCGAGCGGGCGCGCGAGCAGGTGCAGCGGCTGTGGGACCAGTCCGGCGGGTTCGGTTGCATGCTGCAGATGGGTCACGAGTGGGCGAACCCCGCCGCCACCAAACGGTCCGCCGAATTGTTCGCCGCCGAAGTGATGCCGCACTTCCAGGGCCAGGCGCAGCCGACGCTGGACGCCGCGGCGCGCGCCGGGCAGGCCCGGGAGAGCCTCGCGCAGTCACAGCTCGACGCCGTCGCGCACATGACCAAGAAGTATCAGGACGAGGTCGGCTCCAAGTAGCGGCGCACAGCCGCGACCATCCTCGCGAGTGTGCTTCGCGTATCGCGTATTTCGCGGACTGCTACCGCCCGGTGTTCGACTCGCGTTCGGCGGCCTTGACCAAGCGGCCGGCGAAGAATCGGACCGCCCCGCCCATCGCGGCGCGCATCACCGGTCCCGTTCCGCGAACGCCCTCGGTGAATGAGCCGGTCCACCGGATGTCCGTGCCGCCGGCCGCATTCGGCGTGAAGACCACCTCGCCGGCGTAGTCCTGGGCCGGGGTCGGCGGTCCCACCAGCTTGTAGGCGTGGCGGCGGTCCGGCTCGTACGCGACGGTCTCCTCCTGCACGAAGACGGGCCACATGCCCACCTTGCGGATGGCCCCGATCCCACCCGGCGCGGGATCGCCCTGGCGGGCCCAACTCGAGCGCAAAACGATCGGCTTGGCCCACTGCGACCAGTTGGCGCCATCGGCGACGAGCCGAAACAGCGTCCGCGGCGGGCGCGCTGCTGGTACGGGTGATTTCGAAGGAGAACTTGCGGCCCGACATGACAACTCCTGGTGATAGCAAACGCTACGGCCCTCGATGGCCCTGGACTGCGCTCGCCGGTAGGCTACCGCCCACCCGCCGAACCCCCGGCTCGGGGGCCACCTACACCTCACGGAATGAGCGAATGCGGCCGCGTCGCTTGGCGTTTGCCCGCTTCGTCGGCGCAGGGACCGCGGAAACGGCTTGCCTAGACTGGCACCCATGGATCACGGCTCCCGGCATGACGCCGGTGTCCCCGGGCTGCTTCGAATCGAGGACTGCCTGGACGGCGACGGAAATATCGCGCTGCCGCCCGGCGTCAACCTGATATCGCTGATCGACCGCAACATCGCCAACGTCGGTGACGCCGTGGCCTATCGTTACCTCGACTACAGCGGCCAGGGGAATGGCAAAGCCGAAGAGGTGACGTGGACCCGGTTCGGCGTGCGGCTGGAAGCCATCGGCGCGCGCATCCAACAAGTCGCGAGCCGTGGTGAGCGCGTTGCGGTCCTCGCGCCGCAGGGCATCGACTACGTCGCCGGCTTCTACGCGGCGGTCAAGGCGGGAACCATCGCGGTGCCGCTGTTCGCCCCGGAATTGCCCGGGCATGCCGAGCGCCTCGATACCGCGTTGCGCGACTCGAAGCCCACGGTCCTGCTCACCACCACCGCCGCGGAAGGCGCGGTCGCGGGATTCTTAGCCGGTCACCCGCACCTGGGCCGGCCGCAGGTGATCGCCATCGACCGGATTCCCGACTCGGCGGGTGAGTCGTTCGTGGCGACCGAGCTCGGCATGGACGATGTGTCGCACCTGCAGTACACGTCGGGCTCCACCCGGCCGCCGGTCGGCGTCGAGATCACCCACCGCGCGGTCGGCACCAACCTGGTGCAGATGATTCTGTCGATCGACCTGCTGGACCGAAACACTCACGGCGTCAGCTGGTTACCGCTCTACCACGACATGGGTTTGTCGATGATCGGCTTTCCGGCCGTCTACGGCGGCCATTCCACCCTGATGTCTCCAGCCGCGTTCGTCCGCCGGCCGCTGCGGTGGATCCAGGCATTGTCCGACGGCTCGCGGCAGGGCAATGTCGTCACCGCGGCGCCGAACTTCGCCTACGAGTGGGCGGCGCAGCGCGGCCTGCCCACCGGCGGCGAGGACATCGACCTGCGCAACGTGGTGATGATCATCGGCTCCGAGCCCGTCAGCATCGACGCGATCAGGACGTTCAACAAGGCGTTCGCGCCATACGGGTTGCCCCGCACCGCGTTCAATCCGTCCTACGGCATCGCCGAGGGAACGTTGCTCGTCGCGACCATCGCGCCGGTGGCCGAGGCGACGGCGGTGTACTTCGACCGCGAACAGCTGGGCGCCGGGCACGCGGTGCGCGTGCCCGCGGACGCCCCCAACGCCGTCGCTCAGGTGTCATGCGGGCAGGTGGCACGCAGCGAATGGGCCGTGATCGTCGACCCCGGCAGCGCCGCCGAATTGCCGGACGGCGAGGTGGGTGAAATCTGGTTGCAGGGCAACAACATTGGTCGCGGATACTGGGGACTCCCCGAAGAGACCCGGCTGGCGTTCGGCGCCGCACTGCGATCGCGACGCACCGATGGCAGCCACGCTGAGGGCGCCGACCTCGAACGCCCATGGCTGCGCACCGGCGATTTGGGCGTGTACCTCGACGGCGAGCTGTACGTGACGGGGCGGATGGCGGACCTCATCACGATCGAGGGCCGCAACCACTATCCGCACGATATCGAGGCCACCGTCGCGGAGGCGTCCCCGATGGTTCGGCGCGGATACGTGACGGCGTTTTCCGTACCGGCCCAGGAGGACCCGGCCGTCGACCGGCTCGTCGTCGTCGCCGAACGCGCCGCCGGCACCAGCCGTCAGGACCCACAGCCGGCGATCGGGGCGATTCGTGAAGCGGTCTCGCAGCGCCACGGTCTGACCGTCGCGGACGTGCGCCTCTTACCGGCGGGGGCCATCCCACGGACGACCAGCGGCAAGCTCGCCCGTCGCGCATGCCGCGCCGAATACCTCGGTGGCGGCCTGGGCGCCCACTGATCGGATTCGCGCGGCGGCGGAGCAGGCCGGACACCGACCGTCCTGATGGCATCCTGGCCATGTGGGCTTGCTATTCCGATTGGCGGAGCTGCTGATCCTCATCCTGCCGCTGACGGGCGCGATCGTGGCCGCGGTGCGTGCGTTCGGCGCCTACCGGCGGCGCGCCGACGAGCGGGCGCGGGAATCCGAGCGGACACCGCTGCCCGACGCGCCCGCCGGCCCAGCCGCAGCGAACAACCACGCGGCCCAATGGCGCGCGATCCGGCGCGTCCTCGACGAACACAGCCGCACCGATGATCGTTGGCTCGAGTACGAACTCGACGTCGCAAAGCTCCTGGACTTTCCGCTCATGACCGACATGCGCGATGCGCTGACGGTCGCGTTCCACAAAGCCAAACTCCGCGCCGACTTCCTGCGGCCCGTCAAGGCCGAAGATCTCCTCGACGATCGGGAAGCCGCCGCGCAATACATGGCCGCCGTCGAGGATTACGCGACCGCGTTCAACGCCGCGGAGGCCGAGGCGATGCGCCGACGCCGCAACGACTTTTCCCGGGCGGATCAGCAACGGATCGCCCGCGCGCAGAGCCTGCTTCGGGTGGCGGCCGACCCCGCGGCGGCGGCGCACGAACGTCAGCGCGCCTACGAGGTGGCCCGTAACGAACTCGACGGCCTCTTGGTGCTGCCGTCGGGCGCACGGGCGAACATCGAACGCGGGATCTCCGGCGAGATCGAGCGCTGACGTCCCGTTACGGGCAGCTGTACCCGCCGTCGATCACGAGGTCCGAACCGGTCATGTAGCTGGACGCCTCGCTGGCCAGATACAGGTAGAGGCCGATGAGTTCCTCAGGCCGGCCGATGCGGCCCAGCGGAATCTTGGGCTCCCACAGGCGGTGATACTCCTCGAGGGGCTCGACGAGTTCGGTGAGGATGTAGCCGGGGCTGACGCTGTTGACCCGAATGTTGTGGGGCGCGAATTCGACGGCCATCGCCTTGGTCAGATGGATGACGGCCGCCTTGGAGGCGCAGTAGTGGCCGACCTGCTGCGGCACGTTGATGATGTGGCCCGACATCGAGGCGGTGGTGATGATGGCGCCACCGTGTCCCTGCCGGACCATCGCCCGGGCCGCCGCCTGCGCGGTGAGAAAGACTCCGGTCACGTTGGTGTCCTGGATGCGCTGGAATTCTTCCGGTGACATCTCCAGCATCGGGGTGACGGCGATGATCCCGGCGTTGCACACGGCGATGTCGATGCCGCCCAACTCCGCGATCACCCGGTCCACCATGGTGCCCACCTGGTCCGGTTGCGTGACGTCACAACGGATCGGCACCACGTTGCCTTCTCCGTCTGCGGACAGCTCGCCGGCGATGCGTTGCAAGGCTTCGAAATTCCGTGCCGCAAGGGCGACCTGGGCGCCGGCTTGCAGATACGCCTGTGCCACCTGCTTGCCGATGCCGCTGGACGCGCCGGTCACCAACGCGCGCTTGCCGCGCAAGTCGAACAGGTCCCACACGTTCATTCGATAACCCTATTCGCAACCGGCAACCCAAAACCGAAACACGTTCTAGTGTGTCCGCTATGGGCAAATTCACCAGGGCAGAAATCGACGAAGCCGTCGAGAACTACACCAAGGTCGTCGAAGGGTGCAGCGCGTCGGGCGACTGGCGCCCGTTCGCGGATCTGTTCACCGAAGATGTCGTCTACACCGAGCATCACTACGGCGTCTTCCACGGGCGCGAGGCGGTGCGGGACTGGATCGTCGCGGTGATGGCGCCGTTTCCGCACATGCGCTTCCCCAACGACTGGATCGCGCACGACGAGGACAACGACGCCGTCGTCGTCATGATCAAGAACCTGCTGGACCACCCCACCGATCCGGACGGCGAACCGTTCTGGTTCCCCAACTGGACCCGGCTGGTCTACGCCGGCGACGGTCTGTTCTCCAGCGAGGAGGACATCTACAACCCCGACCGTGACGCACCCCGCGTCGTCGCGGCCTGGATGCAGGCCGGCGGGAAGCTCGCCACGACCGAGATCCTGCAGCCCAACGCCTAACTAGGCCGACCCGAGCGTGCGGTCTGCGACGCATCACCAGCGTGTCGCGTCGTGAATCGCACACTCGGCGTTGGTGTTAGCGCGCGACCACCGGGGCGACGCGCCGCCGGCGCCGCGACCGGACCTTGCCCAGCGCCTGCTCCCAGGCCAGCAAGGTCGTGGCCTTCACGTTGGCCGGCTTCACGCTGTCCTTGGACAGCAGCGCGGTCGCCGCGGCCTTGGTGGTCGCCGACGCCTTCGACATGTGGCCCGAGTCGAACGGTGGTTGCGGGTCGTATTCCAGCGCGAGTTGGATTGCCTTGGCGCGGCTTTCGCCGCCGATCTGTCCGGCCAGCCACAGCGCGAGGTCGAGTCCGGCGGACACGCCCGCGCTGGTGACGACGTTGCCCTCGTGCACGATTCGCTCGTCTCCCACCGGAACGGCGCCGAAGGCTTTCAGCGCGGGAATCGTCAGCCAGTGCGACGTCGCCCGCCGGCCCTGCAATAGCCCCGCGGCCGCCAGGATCACCGAGCCCGAACACACCGACGCCGTCCAGCTCGCGGTGCGGTGCGCGCGGCGCAGCCAGTCGAGCAGCGCGTCGTCGCGCGCATGGACCGGGGTCGAGGGGCCTCCCGGGACGAGAATCACGTCGGGAGAAGGCGTTTCGGCCAGCGAGTGCGTGGCGCCGATGACCAGCACGCCGGAGTCGGCGGTGATCGGCCCGGCGTCGTGCCAGACGAACCGCACGTCGGCGCCCGGGAGGTTGCGCAACACCTCGTAGGGGCCGATCATGTCCAGCGCGGTGAATCCTGGATAGGCCACGATGGCGATCTGGGTCATTGGTGTCGTCCTTTCCGGCTAAGCGAAGGCCTTGCGGTACTGGTCGGGCGAAATGCCCACGCGGCGAAGGAAATTGCGGCGCATCGTCTCCGCGGTACCGAAGCCGCATCGGGCGGCGATCGCGACGACGGTGTCGTCGGTCTCCTCCAACTGTCGGCGCGCGGCTTCGGTGCGGATGCGCTCGACGTATTGGCCGGGCGCCTCACCGATCTCGGCCGTGAACACCCGGGTGAAGTGGCGCGGGCTCATCGCGGCCCGGCGGGCCAGATCGTCGACGGTGTGCGGGCCGCCCGGTTCGGCCTCGATCGTCTCCTGCACCTCGCGAATCGAGTCGCGCCTGGCCCGCGGCATCCACACCGGCGCCGCGAACTGCGTCTGTCCGCCGGGCCGGCGCAGATACAGCACCAGCCAGCGAGCCACCGTCTGGGCGACCTCGGTGCCGTGGTCCTCCTCGATCAGCGCCAGGGCGAGGTCGATTCCCGCGGTGACCCCCGCGGCGGTCCATACGGTGTCCGAGGTGCGGACGAAGATCGGGTCGGCGTCGACGTCGATGGCGGGAAACTCGCTCGCCAGACGTTCGGCGAAGGCCCAGTGCGTGGTCACGCGCTGCCCGTCGAGCAGACCCGCCTCGGCGGCAAGGAACGCGCCGGTGCACACCGTCACCATGCGGCGGGCATGTCCGGCGACGGCCTTGACCCAGGCCACCAGCTCGGCATCGGCCCGCGCCGCGTCGACGCCCGCGCCGCCGGGCAGCACGACCGTGTCGATCGGCTCGCCCGGGTCCGGCAACGGCGTCGCGACGAGGGCCAGCCCGGTGGCCGTCGACACCGGTTGGCCGTCGACCGAGGCGACGGTGACGTCGTAGCTTCCGCCCGTCAACAGCGATGCGGTCGTGAACACGTCGTGCGGCCCGATCACGTCGAGCGCCTGCACGCCGGGGTAACCGGCGATGACCACCTTGCGAGGCATGAACCCAGTGTTGGACACAGCGGGGTGCGTCGTCTACGCCATGTATCCCACCAATTAGGACACGAAAGGCTGCGCCCCACCCTGCCCCGGGGCGTCCGGGGCGGTGTTGGCAGACTGTGCGCATGGCACAGATAACGTTGCGTGGAAACCCGATCAACACAGTCGGCGAGCTACCTGCCGTCGGATCCAAAGCCCCCGGCTTCAGCCTGACGGGCGGCGATCTGGCGCCGGTCAGCAGTGAGCAGTTCGGCGGTAAGCCCGTGGTGCTCAACATCTTTCCGTCCGTGGATACCCCGGTCTGCGCGACGAGCGTGCGGACTTTCAACGAGCGCGCCGCCGGGGGCGGGGCGACCGTGGTGAACGTCTCGAAGGATCTGCCGTTCGCGCAGGCGCGTTTCTGTGGCGCCGAGGGCATCGAGAACGTCAAGACCGCGTCGGCGTTCCGGGACAGCTTCGGCGAGGATTACGGCGTCACCATCGCCGACGGCCCGATGGCCGGGCTGCTCGCGCGGGCGATCGTGGTGATCGGCGCCGACGGCAATGTCGCCTACACCGAATTGGTGCCCGAGATCGCGCAGGAGCCCAACTACGACGCGGCGCTGGCCGCGGCGGGCTGATCTCGCCGGACAGCTAGGCGCCGGCCTCGCTGCCGACCGTCCCGAGGCGGTCGGCGGTGGTGGCCAGCGCCTCGCGGCAGCCTTTCCACATCTGATCGATGATGTCGGCGGCCGGGGGCAGGTCGTGGATACGGCCGGCCACCTGGCCGGTGTTGGCGACGCTGGCGTCCAGGTCGCCCTCGAAGTAGAGCCGCTGCACCCGTTGTAGCGCCGCCGCGCCCTCGCCGGCCGACGTCGCGGTGTCCAGCCGCTCGGCGGCGGGCGTGCGGATGACGCGCATCATTCGTTTGCCGTCGAGGGGGAGCAGGACCGTGCCCGTCTCGTCGGCCTCGACGACCGCTCGCTTGAGGTTGCCGTGCACGGGGGAGTCCGCCGAGGCGAGTAACCGCGTGCCCATCTGCACCGCTTCGGCGCCGAGGACGAAGGCGGCCGCCATCGACCGGGCGTCGCAGATCCCGCCGGCGGCCACGATCGGGACGTCGACGTGGGCCGCCACCAAGGGCAGCAGCACCATGGTGGAGGCACCGAAGCGGTTCTTGAATCCGCCGCCCTCGACGCCTTCGACCACGAGCCCGTCCACGCCGGCGTCGACGGCCTTGCGCGCCGCGGCCAGGGTACCCACCACGTGGAAGACCGTGATGCCCGCGTCGTGCAGCCGATCGGTGAACAGCGAGGGGTCCCCGGCCGAGGTGGTCACGAACCGAATGTCGTTGGCGACAAGCAGATCCAGCATGGCGGGATCACGGTTGAAGAGCAGGGCGATGTTGGCGCCGACGGCGCCGTCGGTCAGGTCGCGCACGCGCCGCAGGTCGGCTCGACCTTGATCTGAGGTGGTCTCGATGATGCCGAGGCCCCCGGCGTTCGATACCGCCGCGGCCAGCTGGGCGCCGGCGATGTAGGTCATCGGCGCCTGAATGATCGGGATGTCGATGCCCGCGAGCGTGCAGACCCGGTTGGGCGCTGGGGCTCCGCCGGCGGTACTCATCGGCCGCGCGGGTCGACGAGGTCGCGAAAGCTCTCCGACCGATGGACGGACGCGCCCAGGCTTCGCACTCGCTCGGCCAGGGTTCGGTCGGATGTCACGACGCGAATGTCGTGCGGGTGGGCGTCGGCCGCGACGAGCCGGACGATCTCGTCGTCGGCCGAGTTCGCGGCGGCCCTGGGGGCGTGGGCTATGTCGACCGCCGATGAGGTGAGGGCGGTCGCGGGCGGACGTTCGAACACCACGGTCACCCCGTCTCCTTGGGTGGCTGCCCATCGGTCCAGGCGCTGCACCAACGCGACCATCGCGCCGTTGCGATCCTTCCACCAGCCGTCGGGCCGGCTCCCGATCACGTTCATGCCGTCAACGATCCAGCGCACGAATACACGGTAAGCGACGCGGCGTGACACGCGATTTTCATTCGTCGTGCGTCGGCTGGTTGATACGGTCACCCTCATGACGTCGATCGCCGACACCGAAAACCGGGTCGTTTCGCTGGCGCGCGGTATGCGCGAGCTGGTGGCTGCCCAGGCCGCCGAATCCGAACGCTTGCGCACCCTGACTCCGGCGATCGTCGACGAGATGTGGGCCAGCGGGCTGATGTCCGCGTTCAACCCGGTCGTGGCCGGCGGCGTCGAGCCGTCCTTCACCGAGATGATCGAAACCTGGATCGAAATGGCTTGGCAGGACGGCTCGTTCGGCTGGGTGGGGATCGCCAATCTGCCGTCGTCCTTCGCGGCCGCCGCGTACTTGCCGGACGAGGGCTTCGCCGAAGTGTTCACCGCCCACGACAACCGCGTCACCATGGGCGGTCAGTTCTTTCCCAATGGGCAGGGGTCGGCCGTCGACGGCGGTTACCTCGTCACCGGGGCGTGGAACTTCGGTTCGGGGATCGGGCACTCGCAATACGTTGCGGCCGGATTCCTTCCGACGGACAACGGCGAGATGCGCTGGATCAGTGAGGGTTTCCCCGAGATGCGGGTTGCCATCATTCCCCGGTCCGAGATCAGCTTCGACGACGGCTGGTTTGTCCAGGGGCTCAAGGGAACCGGTTCCTACGACTACAGCGCCACCGACGTGTTCGTCCCCGCCGGCCGCACGTTCGAACTGTTCACGCGGCGCCCGTACCGGGGCACGTCGCCGGCCACCCGGATGGGCCTGATGCCCGTCAGCGCCGCCGGGCACGCCTCGTGGGCGCTGGGGGTGGCCAAGAGCATGCTCGACGACGTGCAAGAGCTGGCCGCGACGAAATTCCGGATGAGCGACATGGCGTCGCTGGCCAGCCGCCCGACCTTCCAGAAGGGACTGGCGCACCACCGAGCGGCCTGGCGAGCGGCCCGCCTGCTGGTGCTCGACGCGTTCACCACCGCCGAGGCGGCGGTGGCGTCGGGGGAGGAGCTCACGCCGGCCCTGCGCGCCGACATGCGAGTGGCCGCCGTCTACGCCACCGACACCGCCCGAGGCTGCGCCGAGTGGGCCCACCTGGTCGCGGGGACCAGCTCGATCCGGGAGGGCAGCCGGCTGGAACGCGCCTTCCGTGACATCTACACCGGAACCCAGCACGCCTTCATCAGTGAGAAGGTGGCCATCGACGTCGCGCAGATATGGCTGGGCATCATCGACGACCAGCCCGGGCTGTGATTCGCCGGCGAACGTTGACGGATCCACTGACGGCCAATCAGCTCCTCGCTAGCATTGCGCCCATGCGCGGCTCCAAGATCCTGATCACCGGTCCGACCGGTCAAATCGCCACCCCCATCGCCCGGGCGCTCGCGGCCGACAACGAAGTGTGGGGAATCGCCCGCTTCACCGATCCCGCCGCGCGAGAAGCCCTGGAGGCGGCCGGAATTCGTTGCGAGGCGGTGAATTTGGCCGCCGGCGACTTCTCCGGTCTGCCAACGGATTTCGATTACGTCCTCAACTTGGCGGTGGCCAAGAGCGGCAGTTGGGACAAGGACCTGGCGGCCAACGCGGAGTCGGTCGGCCTGCTCATGGCCCACTGCCGCGAGGCGAAGGCCTTCCTGCATTGTTCGTCGGCCGCCGTGTACGACCCGCCGGACGACGCCCCGCGCAGCGAGCGCTCCGCCCTGGGCGACAACCACAAGCCGCTGTTTCCCACCTATTCCATCTCCAAGATCGCCGGCGAGGTGGTCGCCCGTTCGGTGGCGCGGGTCATCGGGCTGCCCACCACGATCGCCCGGCTCAACGTCCCCTACGGCGACAACGGCGGGTGGCCGTTCTACCACATGGAGATGATGCTGGCGGGCATCCCGATCCCGGTCCCGCCCGGTGAGCCCGCCCGCTACAACCCGATTCACGAGGACGACATCATCGCCACCATCCCCAAGCTGCTGGAGGTCGCGTCGGTCCCGGCGACCACCGTCAACTGGTGTGGTGACCAGACCGTCAGCCTGCAGGAGTGGTGTGACTACCTCGGCTCCCTGGTCGGCAAGGAGCCGATCTTCGAGGCGAACGAGCAAGCGCTACGCGGCAACCCGACCACCATCGACCGGATGCACGAGCTCATCGGCGGCACCACGGTCGACTGGCAGGACGGAATTCGGCGCATGGCGGCCAAGTTCCACCCTGAACTTGTCGGCGTCTAATACGTTGCAGCACAATACTATTCGACGGCAAATTCGTCGACGACCGGGCTAAGCTCGCGCGCTGACGATGCGGGCAGCCGCCTCCACCGCGGCCGCGCGCCGCTCTGCGATGACGTCCGCGTCCGTGGTCGCCGCGTCGGGGTCGGGCCAGTGGGCCCAGGAGAGCCCGATTCCGAACAGCAGTACCAGCAGTTGGCGAGGGTCCCACCACGGGTCGACGTGGCCGTCGAGCCGGGCCTGTTCCAGCGCGGCGATGGCCGTATCGGGTGGGGATTCGCCCTCGAACTCCGGCTTGTCGAGGGGAAAGCCCTCCAGCTGCGCCCAGGTGATCATCCGCAGATGCTCCGGCCTGTTCTGGGCGAGATCGAAGATGTCACCGACGAACTCGGGCACGGCATCGGGACGCAACTCCACCGCGCGGAAGAACTCCGCGCCGTCGGCGGCTACCACGCCGCGAAAGAGCGTTTCCTTGTCGCCGAAGTGCGCGTACAGGCGTTCCTTGCTCGCGCTCGCGGCCCGCGCGATGCGATCGATGCGCGCGCCCGCCAATCCGTACTGCGCGAATTCCGCTCGGGCAGCGGCGAGAATTTCGCCGCGCAGCTCAGTGGTCGTCCTCACACGGTCATCATAGGCGGACGAACTGGTTCGTTTGTTAGGGTGGTGGGAGCACAAGGTAAATCGTGAAGGAGACGTTGTGATGGGCACGGCCAAGACGCTCGACCAGACCGCTATTGCGACGATGCCGCGGGGCGGCCCTGATGCGTCGTGGCTGGATCGTCGGTTCGAGACCGATGCGCTGGAGTACCTCGACCGCGACGACATCGCCGACGAGGTCAAGCAGAAGGTCATCGGGATGCTGGATCGCATCGGCACCCTGACCAACCAGCACGAAACTTTCGCCCGGATCGCCCTGGACGTTGTCGGCGACATCCCCAACCCACGCGTCCTCGAGCTGGGCGCGGGTCACGGCAAGCTGTCCGCCAAGCTCCTCGAACTGCACCCCACGGCTACGGTCACCGTCTCCGATGTGGACTCCACCTCGGTCGCCAACATCAACGCGAGTGAGCTCGGCGCTCACCCTCGGGCGCACGCCGAGGTGATCGACGCAACCGCCATTGACGCCCCGGACGACAGCTATGACCTGGTGGTGTTTGCGATGGCGTTTCACCACTTGCCGCCGGCGATCGCCTGTCGCGCCATCGCCGAGGCCACCCGGGTCGGGAAGCGGTTCTTGGTCATTGACCTCAAGAGGCGAACGCCGTTGGCTACCTTGCTGTTTCCGGTGATGGCGTTGCCGGTGAACCTCGCGCTATTGCCGTGGTCCTGGATACCACCGACGTTGCACGACGGGTTCATCAGCGCGTTGCGGGCATACAGCACATCGGCGCTCGAGACCCTTGGCCACGCCGCCGCCCCGGGGATACGGGTCGAGGTCCTGACCTCGCCGCGCCGACTCGGGATGCCGGCGAGCATCGTCGTGTTCTCGCGTCCGGACGGCCCCGCCGACCATGAGTGACGACGTTGATCTGGTTGGCATCATGGAACCCAGTGGGCGCGTCCGGTCGCTGCGCCGGGTGCTCGATGTGGTGACCAACCGGCTGCAACCCGTTCTGGACCTGTCCCGGCCGTACGTCGACGGCCTGGAGAATCTGCCGCCCGACGGGCGATTCCTGTTGGTGGGTAACCACACTCAGTTCGGCTCCGAGGTCTTTCTGATCCCAGACACGGTGCGCCGCAGCATCGGAACGCGGGTGCGGCCGCTGGCTGACCGGAATTTCGGGCGGCTGCGGGGGCTGCCCGCCGACCTGATGGCGGCGTTCGGCGGCGTCATCGGCGCACCCGAGACTGTCCGCGAACTGATGCGCCACGACGAAACCATCCTGGTGTTTCCCGGCGGCGGACGCGAGATCGCGAAATTCAAGGGCGAGGAGTACGCGCTGCGTTGGCAAGGACGCTCCGGATTCGCCCGCGTTTCGGTGGAGAACGGCTACCCGATCGTGCCGGTCGGGCTGGTCGGGGGCGACGACGTCTATCGCAGTTGGACCACACGCGACAGCGCGTACGCGAAGTTCAGTGCGGCGCTGACTCGACGACTGAATGGCCGACCGGACATGGCGATGCCGTTGGTGCGGGGGATTGGCCCCACCCTCATCCCGCGGCCGCAGCGGATGTATTTGCGGTTCGGCGCCCCGATCGACACCACGACACCGCTCGGTGTCGAGAACCAGCAGTGGGTGGACATCGTAAAAGAGCGGACTCGACGGCGACTGGAAACCCTACTGGCCGAACTGCTTCGGTTGCGGGAAAAGGATCCCTACCGCGGGCTCAACCCGCTGGCATGGCGCAGCGCCACGACAGCCTGAAGGTTCGACGCACGGTCAGAGACGCACGGGTTTAGGCGATTTGCGGCCCGGGGTGGCAGCATCGAACGAGTGACCGGCAGATCGGACGCGACGGCGCAGCGGCTGCGGACCCTGGCGCTGTTGCGTCGCGTCCGGGACCGCATCGACCGGGACTACACGCAACCGTTGAACGTCGAAGCGCTGGCACGTGACGCGCACATGTCCGCCGGCCACCTCAGCCGCGAATTCCGGTCTGCCTACGGCGAATCGCCGTACTCCTACTTGATGACGCGGCGCATCGAGCGCGCGATGGCGCTGCTTCGCCGCGGCGATCTGAGCGTCACCGAGGTGTGCTTCGCGGTCGGCTGCTCGTCATTGGGCACCTTCAGCAGCCGATTCACCGATTTGGTCGGTGTGCCGCCCAGCACCTACCGCCGGCAGTCGGCGGATGCGCTGGCCGGCATACCTCCATGCGTGGAAAAACAGGTGACGAGACCGATCAGGAATCGAGAAGCAGCCGCCGTCGCACCGGGCCTAGCCTGACCGCATGAACATCACCATTCACTCGAGCTTCCTTCCCCATGACGATCCGGAATCGTCGCTCGCCTTCTATCGCGACGTCCTCGGCTTCGAAGTCCGCCTCGACGTCGGCAAGGGCACGATGCGCTGGATCACGGTCGGCCCGCCGAACCAGCCGGACACCTCCATCGTCTTGAACCCCCCCGCCGCCAACCCGGGCCTCACCGACGACGAGCGCCGCTCCATCGCCGAGATGATGGCCAAGGGCAGCTACGCCATGCTGCTGCTGGCCACCAAGGACCTGGACGGCACCTTCGAACGCCTGCAGGACAACGATGTCGACATCGTCCAGGAGCCCACCGACCAGCCGTACGGCCTTCGCGACTGTGCCGTCCGCGATCCCGCGGGCAACCTCATTCGCATCCAAGAACTGCGCTGAGGCCATCCGCCTGCGAATGCTTGACCAGCCGTGTGCAGAATGCTAAGCAAGTGCTCAGCACTGAGCGCATTCGGCGCTGGTGCGACGACTGGCAAGACGAAAGGGATCAGATGACGGTGCAGGCGGTACTGGACGACATTCGAAAGCGCCCCGGAACGGGGGACGTCATCACGGTCATCGATCCCGCGACCGAAGAGACGATCACCGAATTCACCGACTGCGGGCAGGAAGCGGTCAACGACGCCGCCGCGCGGGCGAAGGAGTCGTTCGAGTCGGGTGTCTGGTCCGAGCTTCCCGGCCGCGAGCGGGCCAAGGTCTTGTGGCGGATCGGGGATTTGATCGACGAACACGCCGAGGAGTTCGCCCAACTCGACTCCCTGAACACGGGAATGCCGTTGATGCAGGCCCAGTTACAGATGTCCACCTGTTCGGAGTTCTTCCGCTACTACGCCGGTTGGTGTTCGAAGATCAACGGCGTCGCCTACGACGTGAAGACCGACGGCATCGCCACCGACAACTACGTCAACATGCACGCCTACACGCTCAAAGAGCCCTACAGCGTGGTGGGCCTGATCTTCCCGTGGAACGGCCCGATCTTCAATGCCAGCGCGAAGCTCGCGCCGGCCCTGGCCGCGGGCGGCAGCCTGCTCGTCAAGCCCGCCGAGGAGACGCCGCTGTCGGCGGTGCTGTTGGACAGGCTCATTCACGAGGCCGGCGTGCCCGAGGGCGTCGTCAACCTGCTGACCGGTTACGGCCACACCGCGGGCGCCGCGATCACCGCACACCCCGACGTCCAGAAGGTCGCCTTCACCGGCTCGACCGAGGTCGGCAAGGAGATCGTGCGGGCCTCGGCGGACAACCTGAAGAAGGTCACGCTGGAACTGGGCGGGAAATCGCCGGTGCTGATCTTCGACGACGCCAACCTCGACAACGCCATCATGATGGCGTCGCTGGGCATCTTCGTGCACTCCGGCCAGGGCTGCGTGTGCGGGTCACGCATCTTCGCCCAGCGCGGCGTCTACGACCGGGTCGTGGAAGGCGTTGCGATGATGGCGAATTCGTTCAAGCTGGGCGCCCCCAGCGAGGAGGGCTGCGTCAGTGGCCCGCTGATCAGCCAGAAGCAGCTGAACCGGGTCATGGGCTTCATCGACGAGGGCAAGCAGGACGGCGTGGAGGTGGTCACCGGCGGCCACCGCCTGGACCGCAAGGGCTACTTCGTCCACCCGACGGTCCTCACCAACGTCGGCACGAGCATGCGGCTGTACCAGCAGGAGATCTTCGGGCCGGTGGTCACCATCCTGCCGTTCGACGACGAAGACGAGGCCGTGGCCCTGGCCAACGACACCACCTACGGCCTGGCGGCCACCGCGTGGACGGAGAACCTCGGTCGGGCCCACCGGATCATGAGGCGGTTGCAGGCCGGCAGCGTTCAGGTCAACTGCCAGCTGGTCTTCGACCACGATGTGCCGTTCGGCGGCTACAAGCAGTCCGGCTGGGGTCACGAGTTCGGTAAAGAGGGCCTGGAGATCTACCTGAAGACGAAGTCGGTCTGGGCCCAGCTCTAGACCCCTGTCAGACCCCGCCGCCGGCTATCCGACGCGCGAGAGTGCAACTGCCGACACGTTTTTCGACTTGATTTCAAGGGATGGATGCAACACATCTTCTGAGTGAGGAGTGTTGCGATGGCCAATGGGACGTTGCGGTCGCGGGTTCCGGTGTTTTGGGAATGTGTTCGGCGGGGCCTTGATCCGGGCTCGGCGGGCGTGGCCGTCGGCGTGTCGCAAGGCACGGGTCGGCAGTGGTTCCGTGAGGCTGGCGGGGTGAAACCCCGTTTCAGGACACCGAATATCTGCGGTCCCCGGCCGCGGTTGAGCTTGCAGGAACGCATCGAGATCCAGGCCGGTGTGCATGCCCAGGAATCTTTGCGCTCGATCGGGCGCCGGTTGGGCCGGCCAGCATCGACGATTAAGCGTGAGATCGACAGCAACTGCGAGTTGCGTAACCGCCATACGGGCTGCAAATCGGGGTATCGGCGCAAAGAGGCGTTCGGGGCCCGCCAAAGCGGCAAGACCGCGAGCGTGCGCTATCTGGCCGTGTCGGCGCATGACCGTGCCGCTGATCGGGCGCGGCGCCCCAAGACCCGCAAGCTCGCGATCAATGACAGGCTGCACGCCGAAGTGCAGACTCGGTTAAAACAGTTGCATAGCCCAACTCAGATAGCCGCGCGGCTGCGCCGCGACTTCCCTGATGATCCGGAGATGCGGGTGTCCCACGAGGCCATTTACCAGGCCATTTACGTTCAGGGCCGCGGCTCGTTGCGCCGCGAGCTGCATCGGTGCCTGCGGACCAAACGCGCGGTGCGCCGATCCCAGCACCAGCCCGGGGCCCGCCGCCACGGACGTATCCCCGACATGGTCAATATCAGCCAACGCCCACCCGAGGTCGCCGACCGTGCCGTCCCCGGTCACTGGGAAGGCGACCTGATCCTGGGCAGCACCAAATCGGGGTCCGCGATTGGCACTCTGGTTGAGCGCACCACCCGTTTTGTCATGCTCTTGCACCTGCCCGATGACCACGGCGCCCTGGCGGTGCAAAAC
Source organism: Mycobacterium sp. NTMscope_MAC_12 (assembly GCF_976985675.1). Classification (NCBI taxonomy): domain Bacteria; kingdom Bacillati; phylum Actinomycetota; class Actinomycetes; order Mycobacteriales; family Mycobacteriaceae; genus Mycobacterium; species Mycobacterium sp. NTMscope_MAC_12. The sequence goes on along the minus strand of NZ_CDRJYY010000001.1, from coordinate 2,325,375 downwards.
GCCATCGTGGCCAAAATGGCCGAGTTGCCCGACCATCTACGCCGCTCGTTGACCTGGGACCAGGGCAAGGAGTTGACCAACCACCTCGCCATCGCTGACGCCACTGACTTGGATATCTACTTCTGCGATCCACACTCGCCGTGGCAACGCGGTAGCAACGAGAACACCAATGGGCTTTTGCGCCAATACTTTCCGAAAGGCACCGACCTATCGGTCTATGGCGCCGGCTACCTGGACTACGTCGCCGCCGAACTCAACGGACGACCACGCCAAACCCTGGACTGGAATACACCCGCCGAAGCCCTCAACGAACTATTGTCCAAACCACCCACCGTGCATCCACCGCGTGAAACCGCCCGAGAGAGACCGTCGGTAGTCGCACTCTCGCGCGCAAGCTGCACGGACGGGGCAGGTCAGTAGGGCGGCGACGAGGCTGCTATAACGCACGTATGTCAGGCCCAGCGCACACGATCACCCATGTTTCGGATACGGCCCGCTGGACGGCGTTGCACCGGGCGACCGAATCGGCCCGTCCCGACGCGTTGTTCAGCGACCCGCTCGCCGGGCTTCTCGCCGGTGACCACGGCCGCGCGATCGTCGACAACGTGCCCCGCACGACCCGCAATGGTTGGTGGCTGGTCGCCCGGACCAAGATCATCGATGACGCCATCGCCGAAGCGATCGCCGACGGTTGCGACCGGGTGCTGAATCTGGCCGCCGGGTTGGACACCCGGCCGTATCGGCTCGACCTTCCGCCCGACTTCGTCTGGGTGGAGGCGGATCTGCCGAAGCTGCTCTCCGAAAAGACGGAAGTGCTGGCCGACCAGGTACCGCGCTGCCGGTTGACGCGGGCCGCCGTCGACCTTGCCGACCCGCAGGCCCGGGATGCCTTCCTAAACGAGGCGCTCGACGGCGCGACCAAGGCGTTGGTGCTCACCGAAGGCCTGTTGATGTATCTGGAAGACGCTGACGTGACAGCCCTTTCCGCGGCGATCAAGCGGCCCGAGGTCCACTGGTGGATGCTCGACTTCGCCGGGCCCGGTTTGAAGAAGATGATGAACAAGAAGATGGCGGGCATGTTGCAGAACGCGCCATTCAAGTTCGCGCCCGAGAACGGGCTGGCCTACTTCGAAAACCTCGGCTGGCGCACCGTCGACGTGGAAGCGCTGTATCTAGCCGCTCGCCGGATGCATCGCTTGCCGCTCGTGATGCGCCCACTTGCCTGGCTGCCGCAGCCAGATCCCCGCAGCCCGGGTGGCAGGGCATGGAGCGCGACCGCCCTGCTGACGCAGTGAGAGCGCCCGTCTACCAGACACGGATCCAGTCGATGAGCATGTCGGCGGGGTAGGTGCCGGGGCCCGGGTCTTCGCCGCCCGATCCGGCCACCGCCAGGTTGAAGACCGGATAGGCCGCGTAGCCCGGCCCGTTGAAAGGCCAATCGGGCAGGGAACTGGCCGGCACGTCGAAGTAGGGCGCGGCACCGTCGGTGTAGTCCTTCCAGAACCGGATGCCCGCCTCGTCCCACTGCGTGCGCCAGGTATGCCAGGCGCTGTCCACCGCGATGTTGTGCGTCTTCCATTCGCCGCCGTTGGCCTTGGCGTGCACGGTGGTGGCCGACGGCCACTTGCCGTTGCCGTACCACTCCATGACGTCGATCTCGCCCTGATCGTCATTGCCGAGCCAGTACGCGGGCCAGGCGCCCGCGGTCAGGCAGTTCAGCTTGATCCGGGCCTCCCAGGTGTGGCCGACCCCGCCGCGCCACAGGCTCTGCACCTTGCCGCTGTAGTAGGTGGGCCCGTCCTTGGCGGCGCGCAGCACCAGATTCGACTTGCCGTCCAGGAACACGTTCCGGCGATCATCGCGGTACTGGCCGATGTTCTCGGGGCGCTCCCAATAGGTCGGGTCCTTGATCGTCTCGCGGGCCTTCGCCACTGCCCATTTGGACGCATCGGGTGCCGAACCGGCAGGGCCGTCGAACTCGTCGGCGAAAATATAGGTCCCCGACTGGCCGCTGGGTGCGGCAGGCGCCGGGATCCGACCGGCGGGTTCATCCCGTCCGGCCGGGTGGGCCCAGGCTTTCGGGGCCGGCAGCGCGGCTGCCAGCACGCCGATCCCGGTCGTCAGAATCATGCGGCGACGATCGATCTCCGGCATAAGCAAGGGACCATAGCAGCCAACCGTGCACGACGTTAAACGGGAATTGTCGGAGCGTGCCGCTATGGTGCGAATCGCGGCCGGGTCAGCGCGGACGGCGGCACGGCAGTGGCATCCGAACGAGGCCTGAGGAATTCATGGTCAATTCTCATCTTGACGGATGGTTTGGTCTCAGGATTCGGCGGGCATTCTGGAATCACGATCCAATAACCACTGTCCTAGCTTTTGCGCGTGGTCTGAGAGGAGTGACGATCGTGGCGAATAACCAAGAAGGCACGGTTATCTTCCTTCAGTCCCACCCGGTATGGGCCGCCGCCCAACGTCGGGAACGCGAACGTAACGAAGCGATGCGTCGCCACCCTTCGTTTCGCGCCCGTCAGCGCGCCGCGGTCTCGGGCAGTGCGGTTATTCCGCTGATCCGCAATTTCAGGGCCTGCTCCAGCAGTAACACCCCGGCCTGATCACCTTTTTGATTCGCCGGGCGCGCGTAGCGCCCTTTATCGTCCCAGCCGGCGGCCGGCGGCCTGGCCATCACCCCCGGCGTGAATCCGTACGCCGCAAGGGTGCGCCCCGCCGCGCATTTCCGCCGGCCCCGGCGGCGGCGGAACCCAGCGCATTAGCTCCACCCTCGACCGCCTTGGCCGCCCAGGCGGCCGCGGGCGTCAAACCTTTCATGAATGTCGTCACGGCAACAATGGCGTTAGTGCCCTGCGCGGCTGCCGTTGCCGTTGGCATGAATGGCCCGAGTACTTGCTGTGCAGCGCGACCATATCGTCGATCATCGTGTATTCCGAAATATAGTGGTCAATACTTTTCAGCGCGGCGTAAATGCGCGCCGAGTTGACCGCGGGCGGCAGCAAGCCATAGTCCGTTGCTCTGGTCCCTCAGTAGCCCCGCGCGCTCAGTCGGCCGACGCCGCGTTGGCCGCCTCGGTCGCCGCATACGAGCCGGCGCTCGCGGCCAACATCACCGCCAGCAAGTCTTGAATCGCGGCCGCGCGCGCACTCAGTTCCTGAAACCGCTGAGCATGAGCGGCAAACCGCACCGCGGCCAAGACCGAAACCTCATCGGCCGCCGCCGGAACGACCGCGACCGTCGGGCCCGCCGCGGCGGTGTTCTCGGCGTTCAGCGCGGCGCCGATCGATTGGAGGTTTGCGGCCGCGGCCGACAACTTGTCTGGAGCACCAGATACGAATGACATCCGATTTCCCTTCAGCGGACTTGGACCGGAACGAACACGTCGGCGTGCCCGGTTGCCCCGAGACGCTATTTATCGGGTTGCGGCGAACTCAACACGTCCGACGTAGCCAAAAGGACGCTGAACTTCGGTTTTCGTACACGTTCTCGTTGATTTTAATTGATCTTTTGGCGGCACTATAAACAGGCACAATCCACCTTATGAATTTGCTATAGACATATATATCGCGGCCGGAAAAACATATACTGCGGCTGAACATATGTATTCTATTTTAGTTTCCGCTCGCACATTGACTCAGCGGTCCTCGGGCCTGATCCGGCGACGGTCCGCCGCGCCGGGTTCCGGGCGGGATATTTACACCGATTGCCATAGATACTACGGTTCGTAGTAGTCGCCCCTCGAGCTGATCGAGTGGTGCGACCGCTGGGGATTCGACGAGGCATGGGTCGGTGAGCATCACTCCGCCGCCTGGGAGAATATCGCCGATCCGGCGATGTTCCTGGCGGTTGCCGGGCAACGGACCCAACGGATCCGGCTTGGTTCCGGGATGGTCAGCCTGCCGTACCACCATCCGATGATGGTGGCCGACCGGTTCGTGCAACTCGACTACCTGACCCAGGGCCGCGCCATGCTGGGCGTCGGTCCGGGCACACTGGTCTCCGACGCGACGATGATGGGCATCGACCCGGTGACCCAGCGGCCGCGGATGAACGAGGCGCTCGGCGTGATCATTCGGCTGCTGGCCGGTAAGACCGTCACCCACCACAGCGACTGGTTCACGTTGGAGGAGGCTCGGCTGCAACTGCTTCCGATGAACGGTTCGATGCCGATCGCCGTCGCGTCGAGCACCTCGCCGTCGGGTATGACGGCGGCGGGCACGCATGGGGTCGGCGTGCTGTCACTCGGCGCCGGCCTGATCGGCGGCAAGAAGGATCTGGCTGCGCACTGGGCGCTGGGGAGAAGGCCGCCGCGGAGAGCGGCAAACAACTGCGGCGCGAGGAGTGGCGCTTGGTGATCCGCGCACATCTGGCGCCCACGCGGGAACAGGCCAAGGCCGAGGTGCGCGAAGGCCGCGAGGCGGAACGTGTCGGGTGCTCAAGCGAGTGGCCGGGCTGAGGAACGACTACACGCTCGATCAGGAGATCGAGGAGGACGCCGCCATCGTCGGCACGCCGGACGGACATGATCGAGGCGTTGCACCGGCTGCAGAACGTCACCGGCGGGTCAGGCGGCTTCCTGGTGCTGGCCGGCGACTGGGGCCGACCGTGAGACCACGCTGCGCAGCTACGAGTTGATGGGGCGCTACGTGATCCCAGAATTCCGTGGGCATTTGGACCCGCTTCGGGCCAGCTACGACACGGTGGTGGCCAAGAAGCGCGACTATTGGCGCGCCTGCGATGGCCGCGATCAAGAAGGCCTACGAGGACGCCGGCCAGCAGATCCCCGAGGATCTGAACCCCACCCACCTGCGTTAGGCGTGGCCCGTCGGAACTTCCTGCGATTCCTGCACTTCCGGCGTACCGCGTTGCGCGACGGCCCGGCGCAGGTCGTCGTCCCACCGGGGGAAGACGTCGGTGTGGATGCCGAATTGGTCGAGAGCGCGGCCGACGGAGTGGTCGACAATGTCCTCGATGCTGGTGGGCCGGAAATAGAAGGCCGGCACCGGCGGAAAGATGGTGCCGCCGGATTCGCTGATGGTCGCCATGTTGCGCAGGTGGATCAGGTTGAGTGGCGCTTCGCGCACCATGAGCACCAAACGGCGACGTTCCTTGAGGACGACGTCCGCCGCCCGGGACAGTAGCGAGCTGGACACGCCGTTGGCTATCTCGCCCACGCTGCGCATCGATGCGGGCGCGATCAGCATGCCCCGCGTGAGGAAGGAACCTGACGCCATGGGGGCGCCGACGTCGGTGACGCTGTACACGTGGTCGGCGCGGGCCTCAATTTCCTCTCGGGTCAGGTCGGTTTCGTAGGCGCGGGTCAGGTGCCCGGCGCGGGTGACGATGAGGTGGGTCTCGATGCCGACGCTGCGCAGCACGTCGAGGGCCCGGACACCGTAGACGATTCCGGTGGCGCCGGTGATCCCGACGATGAGGCGGTCGGGCTGGGTCGGCTGGATCATCACGGATACTCCAAGTCGAGATCGGGGGCATACGGGCGGGGGTCGACGTCGCGGAAGTGCGCGCGTTCGAACTGGGCTTGCATGTGAAACGGTGCGGTGGCGTCGAAAATTGTTTTGCAGCTGGTGCCTTTAGCCGGCAGCGTCGGGTCGTACTCCGGCTGCTGGGTCGGATCCAGAACGTGGCCGGCCACACCGGGAATGGTGATGATGTCGCGGTTACCCTGCATCCGGGTTTGCATCGCCCACAGCACGTCGTCGCTGTCGAAGATGTCGACGTCGGCATCCACCAGGATGACGTTCTTCAACTCCGAATAGACACCCAACGCCACGAGCGCGGCTTGGCGCGCGCGACCGTCATCAAAGGCCTTGGTCTTGTTGCACTTGAGGATGGCCAGGAACTTGCCGCCCCCGGCGCTATGGGAGTAGACGTCGGTCACGAAGCCGGGCATGGCGTCGTGCAGGGCGTGGAAAATGCTGGCCTCCGTGGGGATTCCGGCGAGACTGACGTGCTCTTCGCCGGGGCCGACCAGGGTCTGCAAAATCGGATCGGTGCGGGTGGTCACCGCGGTCACCTTGATCACCGGCAACGCGGGGTTGGCCGGCCCGTCGTAACCGGGGAACTCCGGCATGGCGTGCCCGGTGTGGGTGTTCTGGTCTTCGGCCTGCCGTTCCCCGGGAATGATGTGCCCCTCGATGACGACCTCGGCCGAGGCGATTGCCTTCTGTTCGACCGTGACGCCCCTGACAAGTTCGACCGGCCTGCCGCGCAGGCCGCCGGCGATGGCCAGCTCGTCGTAGCCGAGCGGGGTTGTCGGCGCTTCGAAGGTGGCGCCGATCGGGATCGCCGGGTCCAGGCCCATGTTGACCGTGATCTCGAATTTTCGTCCCTCGGCTTCGGCGCGTTGCCGGAAGGCGTCGATGTGGCGGCCGGGCGCGAAGAAGATCGTCATCTCGTCGCGGCCCTGCACGCACAACCGGTGAATGGTGACATCGGTGCCGAGTTCTGGGTCGCTGCCCAGCACCAAACCGAGGCAGAAGTAGGGGCCGGCATCCAGGTCGGTGTTGGTGGGCGCGGGCAGCAGAGTCCGCAGATCGAAGTCCGGGGCGTCGGCGCGATGCACGACCTCTTGACAGGGCGCCTGGTCGCCACTGAAATCCGTTGGTCCCAAGGCGTTTTCGTAGGCTTCGGCCATGCGTTGGGTGAGCCGGTTCGCCGGTGATTCGAGCAGGATGCCGACACGTTTGCGGCTGGCCATCAGTCCGACGAGCACCCGCCAGCCGGGGAAGCCGGTCACGTTGTTGAAAATCATGGCCGGTCCGATGCGTGTCGGTCGTTCGACGGTTCCACCGGCGCCGATGCGGCGGTAGACGCCGGCGAGTTCGCCGATAGGGTCGATCGGACGGTCGGTCTCGATCAGCTGCTTGGGATGGCGCGCTAGCCTGGCGAGCGCGGATCTGAGGTCGACGATCTGGTCATCCGGCAATGGCTAAATCCCTCCGCGCGCAGCTGGAGTTCCTAATACCCGTCTGTGCCGGGATCAACGCACGCACCAGCCGCCGGAAACAACACGGGCGTCTGGAGCCTGGGCTATCGGCGCCTAGCCGAATCGATCAGAGCTTGCCCGCGACGAAGTCGGCGGCCTCATTGGCCATGCCCGCGTCGATGTAGGCGCCGGCGAGATGCTGCGGCCAGTTCTGCTTCCACGTGTTGGGGTCGGCCGGGTTGCAGATCGGGTCGGCGCCGTGGCACAGCTCGATGGTCCGGTCGTTATAGGTCGGGTTGAAGTTGGTGATCGGACCCACCCATTGGCTTCCGTTACCGAACAACGCGACCGCGGCGATGTGCTGATCGACGCCCGGCGGCAGGGGGCTGTCGAAACCGAACGCGCCGATGGGCGCCGCGAGCACGACGTCGGTGACGGCCGCGCCCAGCGAGTAGCCGCCGAGCACCAGCCGCGTGTCGGGGCAACTGTTGACCACGTCCTGGATGTGGTGGCTCATGTCGTTGGCGCCCTGGGCGACCTCGGTGTCGGCGGGGTATCGCACGGCATAGGCGTCGACGGTCCGGTTCACCTTGGACCGCAGGGCACTGATGAACGCGTTGCCCAGCACGCCGGGTCCGGGCGACTCATTGCGGCCGCGGGCAAACACAACCTGCACCGGCGGGCAGGCGGCCGCCGCCGGTGGCGCCGCGAGTGGCGACGCGGGCGGAAGGGGTGCGGCAGCCAGCACAAGGGCGGCCGCGACCGTGACCGCGGCAAGGCCGACAGCACCGAATTTACGAATAGGCAAGGCGCGCACGCCCATGATGGTAAAGGGATCGCGCCGCGCCCGCTGGCCGGCCGGCACGACGACCTCGTGTGATCGCTCAGCGCGAACATCGACCACGGCGACGGCGGCGCCGATCCAGACGATAGGTTCACCTGATGGATCACGTCGACGCGGGCGCGCCCGAGCGCTTGTTCGCACTGGCCGAACAGGTACAAGGTTTCATGCCGGCCGACGAAGGGCGCGCGCTCTACGACGCCGCGCTGCGCTATCTCCGCGGCGGCACCGGCGTGGAGATCGGGACATACTGCGGCAAGTCCACGCTGTTGCTGGGCGCGGCGGCGCAGCAGACCGCCAGCGTGCTCTACACGATCGACCACCACCACGGCTCCGAGGAGCATCAGGCCGGCTGGGAATACCACGACGCCTCGCTGGTGGACGAGGTCACGGGCTTGTTCGACACCCTGCCGACGTTTCGTCGCACCCTCGACACCGCCCAGTTGGACGAACACGTCGTCACGATCGTCGGCAAGTCGCCCCTGGTGGCGCGGGCGTGGCGGGCCCCGTTGCAGTTCCTGTTCATCGACGGCGGCCACAGCGAGGACGCCTCGAACCGGGACTTCGACGGTTGGGCCAAGTGGGTCGATGCCGGTGGGGCGCTGGTCATCCACGACGTGTTCCCCGACCCCAAAGACGGTGGGCGTCCGCCGTATTACATCTACTGCCGCGCAATCGATTCCGGGAAGTTCCGGGAGGTATCGGCCACCGGATCGCTACGGGTGCTCGAACGGGTCGGCGGCCAGCCCGGGGAGCCGGTGTAGCGGAGGTCTGCGCTTACCGGCCCGGCCCGGTGACGACGCATTCGCAGTCGAAGTCGGTCTGCAGGCCCATCGGTAGCGCGTCGCCGCGGAAGATCCCCGCGCCGGCGGTCGCGCCCGACAGGGCGTCCGCCGCCAGGATCATCGCGGCGCCGGTCCAGGTGGTGCGCTCCTCGGGCCACCGTTTCCCGTCCGCGAAAACCAGGCCCGTCCAATAGGATCCGTCGTCCTCGCGAAGGTGCTGCATCGCGGCGAACTGGCGATGGGCGTCCTGGCGCTGGCCGAGGGCATCCAGCGCCATCACCAGCTCGCACGTCTCGGCGCCGGTGACCCAGGGGCGATCGCCGACGCATCGGATGCCCAGACCATCGACCACGAAGTCATCCCAGCGCTGCTTGATGCGCGCGGCCGCCGCCGGACCACGCAAGGCGCTGCCGAGGATCGGGTAGTACCAGTCCATCGAGTAGCGCTCTTTTTCGGTGAACGCCTCCGGGTGGTCGGTGATGGCGTGGCCCAGTCTGCCCACCGCCAATTCCCACTCCGGCTGGGGATCGTCAACGAAGGCGGCCAGCGCGAGCGCGCAGCGGATGCTGTGAAACACGCTGGAGCACCCGGTCAGCAGGGCCTCCGGCAACAGACCGGCTTCGCTTCGAGCCCAAGCGATCTCGCCGTTGCCGATCTGCATGTCGATGACGAAGTCAATCGCCTTGTGCACCACCGGCCACATCTCGGCCGCGAACGACGCGTCGCCGGTGACCACTACGTGGTGCCAGACACCCGCGGCAATGTAGGCGCAGAAGTTGCTGTCACTGTTGGCGTCTTCGATCACACCCGCCCGAAACTGGATGGGCCAGGAGCCATCCGACCGCTGGGTGCGGCGGCTCCAGTCGAAGGCCGCCCGCGCCGGCTCCAGCAGCCCGGCGGTGGTGAGCGCCATCGCGCACTCCACGTGATCCCACGGGTCGGTGTGGCCGCCGTCGAACCAGGGGATGGCTCCCGAGGATTCCTGTGCGGCGGCAATGGACAGCGCGGTCTGTCGGCATTGTTCGGGAGTGAGTACCCCCGCGACCGCGGGCAGGTTAGACCGATGCAACTGAATATCCCGCGGTCGCTTGGCTATCGGCCTGCTGTTGTTTGACGAAGTACATCGCCACGCTCTTGCCCACCAGCGGGTTGAGCAGCGACTCGGCCAGCTGGGTGACCTTGGGTCGCTGCATCAGATCCCAGACCAGAAGCTTGTGGTAGGCGGTCACCGCCCGGTGGTCGGTGTTGGAGACGCCCACAGCGCATTTGAGCCACCAGAAAGGGGAGTGCAGCGCGTGCGCGTGATGGGTATGCGTCAATTCCATTCCGCCATCGAGGATCTTGCCGCGCAATTCGTTGGCCCGGTAGATCCGCACGTGGCCGCCCTCGTTGGCGTGGTATTCGTCGGACAGCAACCAGCACACCCGCTCGGGCAGCCAGCGCGGCACGCTGACCGCCAGCGTGCCACCGACTTTGAGCACCCTGATCAGTTCGGCGATGGCGATGTCGTCGTGCGGTATGTGCTCCAGAATCTCCGAGGCGATGACGCAGTCGAATGTCTGGTCGGCGTAGGGCAACTTGAGCGCATCCCCGACGACCACCTTCGCCGAGGCGCCGGCGGGCGCCTCGCCGTTGTCGGCCATCGCGCGCAAAATGGTGTCCACCGACCGTAATTCGTCCTCATCGCGGTCAAAGGCGACAACGTCGGCACCACGCCGGTACGCTTCGAAGGCGTGCCGGCCCGCGCCGCAACCCACGTCGATGACCTTGCTCGACGGCCCGATCCCCAGCCGGTCGAAATCGACTGTCAGCATGTCGCTTCGCCTCGCGCGGCGCGTGCGATCGCCCGCTCGTAGACCCGAACGGTTTGGGCGGCGACGGCTTCCCAGCTGAACACGTCGACTGCGCGTGTCCGTCCCGCCTTGCCGAGGTGGCGGCGCTTTTCCGGAGAATCCAGGAGTTCACCGAGCGCGCGGGTCAGGGCGTCCACGTCGGCGGGTGGCACCAGCTCGGCGCAAGCGCCGTCCGTCCCAAGGACTTCCGGCAGCGCGCCCACCCGGCTGGCGACGATCGGGGTGCCGCTGGCCATGGCCTCCACGGCCGGCAGCGAGAAGCCTTCGTAGAGCGACGGGATGCAGGCCACCTCCGCGGACGCGAACAACGCCGCGAGCTCGGCGTCGGAGAGCCCGCTGGTGATGTGCACGATGTCGGAGATGCCGAGCTCGGCGATGAGCTTGTGGGTCGGGCCGTTGGGTTCGACCTTGGCGACGAGCCGCAGCTCGAGATCCCGGACGGTGCGCAGCCTGGCGACGGCCTGCAGCAGGGTGCGGACGCCTTTCAGCGGGGTGTCGGCGCTGGCGATCGCGATGATGCGGCCCGGCTCCCGCGGGCCGGAGCCCGGTTTGAACAGCTCGGTGTTCACCCCGAGCGGCACCACGTGCAGCTGGTCCGGCGAGACACCGAAGTCACTGATGATGTCGGCGGCCGACGACGACGAGACCGTCAACAGGTCGGGGATGTGGCGGGCGACCTCCTGCTGCATGTCCAAGAACCCATACCAGCGGCGCACCAACGGTTTTCGCCACCATCGCGCCGCCGCCAGATCCAGCACCCGATCGCGGGTGATCGGGTGGTGCACCGTGGCCACCACCGGCAGCCCCGCGCCCGCGATGCTGAGCAGTCCGGTGCCCAGGCTCTGGTTGTCGTGGACGACGTCGAAATCGGCTGCCCGCTCGGCCAACAACCGTGCGGCCCGCATCGTGAAGGTCCGCGGTTCGGGAAAGCCCGCGGTCCATGTGGTCAGCAATTCCAGAAGGTCGATGGAGTCGCGGATTTCGCTCGGCCGCGGCACCCGGAACGGGTCGGGTTCCCGATAGAGATCAAGGCTCGGAACCTCGGTGAGCCGGACGCGGGGGTCGAGCAGGTCGGGATAGGGCTGGCCGGAAAACACCTCGACGTCATGACCGAGTTCCACCAGGCCGTGGCTGAGATGGCGCACGTAGACGCCCTGTCCGCCGCAATGGGTCTTACTACGGTAGGACAGCAGGGCAATTCGCATACTCAACTCTTCTGTGCTGGAAAATGACCGCGGAAAGGCGCCGAATCCATCGCGGTCAACGGGCTCCCGAACTCCGTGACAGCAAACTGGACATGTGTCCAGACTATAGTTCGGTCACCTAAGTGAGCGCAACGAGCCCGAGATCCACCGCCCCGCGCGACGACGGCTTCCGGGATATCCGACACGCCAAGATCATGCCACTGGCCGACGGCGGCCGGCTTTCCGGCCGGTGGGTCGCGGCCGCTGACCGGCGACAACGCGCGGTCGGGGGGCTTTGTTACCATCGCGCGGTGCGGGATTCGGCTGCACCGGCGGGACACACGCCGCGCTCTGTTTCCAGACGCGACGTCCTGAAGTACGCGCTCGCCCCGGCCCTGCTGAGCGTGGGCGCGGTCGGCGCGATTGCCGAGGGGCCGCAAGCGGCGGCCGCCGGTCTGACGCTGATCGATTTCGCCGAGAAGAGGATCGCACCGGAGGAGATCAAGGCCGCGGGATACGGCGGGGTGGTCAATTACGTGTCGGAGTCGCGCCCCGGCGCGAACTTCGAGGCGAAGCCCATTACCCGCCAGTACGCGGACTCGCTGCGCGCGGCGGGGTTGCAGATCGTCAGCAACTTCCAGTACGGCAAGCCGGGTTGGCCCGACCCGTCGGACTGCACCCGCGGGCACGACGGCGGCGTGGCCGACGCCCAGACGGCGATGCGGCTGCACGCCGCGGCCGGGGGACCGGATTCGGCGCCGATCTTCTTCAGCATCGACGACGATATCGACGACAACACCTGGAATAGCGTTGGTGTCGACTGGTTTCGGGGGATCAACTCCGTGCTGGGCGTCGCTCGTACCGGCATCTACGGGCATGCCAGGGCGTGCGTGTGGGCCATCCGCGACGGCGTCATCGGGAGTTCCAGCACGCCGGGCCACCGGTGGGCGTGGCAGACGCGTTCGTGGTCGCACGGGGAGCGCGAACCGGCGGCGGTGCTCTATCAGGCCGTCGTCAACAGCCCGTCGAACCCGGGCCCGCTGCTCGGCGGGATCAACGTGGACGTCGACGCCGTCCTCGCGGCCGATTATGGGCAATGGGATCTGGCCCGCTGATCCGCGCGTCGACCGTGGGGCTCATGCACGAAAAGCGGCGGCCCGTTTCAGTGCACAAGCCCCACACTCGAAACGGCACCCCGCGCGCCGATGGCCCGCGGGGTGCCGCTCGCTGTCCGGCCTTTACTTGAGGTCGAACCGGTCGCTGTTCATGACCTTCACCCACGCCGCGACGAAGTCCTCGACGAACTTCCCGTGGGCGTCATCCTGGGCGTAGACCTCGACCAGTCCACGCAGCACCGAGTTGGAGCCGAAGACAAGGTCATTCGCGGTCGCGGTCCACTTGAGCGCGCCGGAAGCCCGGTCGTGTCCCTCGTAGACGTTCTCCGCGGTCTCCGACGCCTTCCACTCGGTGCCCATGTCGAGCAGGTTGACGAAGAAGTCGTTGGTCAACGCGCCCGGCCTGTCGGTGAACACGCCGTGCTTGCTGCCGCCGTGGTTGGCGCCGAGGGCACGCAGGCCCCCGACGAGCACCGTCATCTCCGGACCGGTCACGCCCAACAGGTACGCCCGCTCCAGCAGCAGCTGCTCCAGCGGAGCCTTCTCGCCCGGCCGGATGTAGTTGCGGAACCCGTCGGCCCGCGGTTCGAGCACCGCGAACGACTCCACGTCGGTGCTCTCCTGCGAGGCGTCGGTACGCCCCGGCGCGAAGTGCACCGAGATCTCGTAGCCGGCGTCCTTGGCGGCCTTTTCGACGGCGGCCGAGCCCGCCAGCACGATCAGGTCGGCCAGCGAGATCTTCTTGCCGCCGGATGCCGAGGCGTTGAAGTCCTGCTGGATCTTTTCCAGCACCGGCAGCACCTTGTCCAGCTCGGAGGGCTCGTTGGCCTCCCAGTTGCGCTGCGGCTGCAGGCGCAGCCGACCGCCGTTCGCTCCGCCGCGCTTGTCGGTGTTGCGATAACTCGCCGCCGCCGACCAGGCCGTTTTGACGAGCTGCGGAATGGACAGCCCGGAGTCGAGCACCTTTTTCTTCAGCGCCGCGACGTCGTTGTCGTCGACGAGTTCGTGGTCGACGGCGGGGACGGGGTCCTGCCAGAGCTGCGGCTCGGCGACCCACGGGCCCAGGTAGCGGGTGATCGGGCCCATGTCGCGGTGCAGCAGCTTGTACCACGCCTTGGCGAACGCGTCGGCGAGCTCCTCGGGATGGTCCAACCAGCGCCGCGTGATGTCGGCGTAGATCGGGGACTCCCGCAACGAGATGTCGGTGACCAGCATCGTCGGGGGGCGGCCCGCACCGCCGAACGGGTCGGGGATCGTGCCCGCTCCCGCACCGTCCTTGGCGGTGAACTGCCACGCCCCGGCGGGGCTCTTGGTCAGCTCCCATTCGTAGCCGTACAGCGTCTCGAGGAAGCTGTTGTCCCACTTCGTCGGGGTGGGCGTCCAGACCACCTCGAGGCCGCTGGTGATCGCATCCTTGCCCGAACCGGTGCCATACGAGCTCTTCCACCCGAGCCCCTGCTGTTCGATCGGGGCGGCCTCCGGCTCGGGACCGACCAGGTCGGCGTCGCCGGCGCCGTGGGTCTTGCCGAAGCTGTGACCCCCGACGATGAGCGCGGCGGTCTCCTCGTCGTTCATCGCCATCCGGCCGAACGTCTCGCGGATGTCGATCGCCGCGGCGATCGGATCGGGCTTGCCCTCCGGGCCTTCGGGGTTGACGTAGATCAGGCCCATGGTCGTCGCGCCGTAGGGCTGCGCGAGATCGCGCTCACCCGAGTAGCGCTTGTCGGTGCCCAACCATTCCTCCTCTTCTCCCCAGAGGATCTCTTCGGGCTCCCAGACGTCTTCGCGACCGAAGCCGAAACCGAAGGTCTTGAAGCCCATCGACTCCAGGGCCACGTTGCCGGCGAAGGTGATCAGGTCCGCCCAGGAGAGTTTGTTGCCGTACTTCTTCTTGATCGGCCAGAGCAGCCGTCGGGCCTTATCCAGGCTGGCGTTGTCCGGCCAGCTGTTCAGCGGGGCGAAACGCTGCATGCCCTGGCCGGCGCCGCCGCGGCCGTCGTGAATGCGGTAGGTGCCCGCGGCGTGCCAACTCATGCGGATGAACAGGCCGCCGTAGTGGCCGTAATCGGCGGGCCACCAGTCCTGCGACGTGGTCATCAGCGAGATCATGTCGGCCTTGAGCTCGTCGACGTCGAGCTTGGCGAACTCCGCGGCGTAGTCGAAGTCGTCCCCGAGCGGGTTGGACTGCGGCGAGTGCGGGTGCAGCCTGGAGACGTCGACCTGGTCGGGCCACCAGTCCTGGTTGGTCAGCGGGGCGTGGGCCTTCGGCTGCGGTGAAGGGATTGCTGGGTTTTCGCTCTCGCTCGTGCTAGCCGTCCCGCCGGCCGGTTGGGGTGGGCGGCTACCGGATGTATCAGATGACACAGCATTCCTTTCGAGGGTGGGTGAATCGGGCTGCGATCACGGGGCGTGATCTAGGAGCCTGCAGTCGAGCAATCGGCGCACAGGCCCCAGTAGATGACTTCGGCCTCGTCGAGAACGAAGCCATCAAGAACGTTGTCGTCGTCGGACGGTGTCAGGCACGGCGCCTCCCCGACGGCGCAGTCGATGTCGCCGATGATCCCGCAGGACCGGCACACGACGTGATGATGGTTGTCGCCGACCCGCGACTCGTAGCGCGCGACCATGCCCAACGGCTGGATGCGCCGGACCAGACCCACGGTGGTCAGCGCGTTCAGAACGTCGTAGACGGCCTGGCGCGACACATCGGGAAGCCCCATCCGGACCGCGGAGAAGATCGTCTCGGTGTCGGCGTGCGGGTTGGCGTCCACGACTTGCAGCACGGCAACCCTGGGGCGGGTGACCCGCAGATCGGCCATCCGCAACCTGTCCGCGTAATCGGCCGTCGATGACACCGCACCAATATGACGCACTTATCTGGAACGAGTCAAGAGTTTCTTGTGAAGTGGAGCACAATTTCGGGTGACCAATGGGCTGCGTCACTTTGCAGCCACGGCGCGCCGGCGTCAGGTGGGCTTGAGCGCGCTGCCTTCGCGCCACTGGTCCCAGCTGAGCGTCCAATCGCCGTTTTGCTCCAGCGCCAGCGGCGGCCCGCCGCTGTTGCGGACCTCGACCACGTCGCCGGGCACCGAAAAGTCGTAGAACCATTTCGCGTTGTCGGCGTTGAGGTTCAAGCACCCGTGCGACGTGTCGCGATGTCCCTGGGCCCACACCGTCGCCTCGAGCTCATGCAGGTAGATGCCGTCCGTGCTGATCTTGGTGGCGTAGTTGATGGTTTCGCGGTACCCGAGCCGGGAGTTTTTGGGCAACCCGAACGTCGAGGAGTCCATGACCACGGGATTGCCCTTGCCGAGCACGGTGTAGACGCCCGGCGGGGTCCACAGCGAGATCTTGCGGCCGCCGACATCTTCGGTGCCGCCCATTCCCATGCTGGTGGGCATCGTGCGCACCAACGCTCCGTTGTTGAAGACGCTGACCTGTTTGGTGGCGTCGTCGGCGATGGAGACGTGCGCGTCACCGATCCGGAACGAGACCCGGCTGTCGGTTTGGCCGAATAGCCCGTCGCCCAAGGCGATTCCGTAGACTTGCGCCTCGGCCGTGATCTGCGTACCCGGGGCGTAGTAGTGCTCCGGTCGCCAGTGCGCGTTTTGGCCGTCGACCCAGAACCACGACCCCTGGACCTTCGGGGTGGTGGTCACGGCCAGGCGTCGCTCGGCGGCGGCCCGGTCGGCGATCTGCTCGTCGAAGTGCGCGACGATCACCGTTCCGACACCGTAGGTGCCGCCGTCGCGCAGCGGGGCCTCCGCCGTGGTGGTGAACGACACCTTGGTCTGGTTGGACGGTCGCAAGGTAGTGAACGTCGAGACTTGTTTGGCCGCAACGCCATTGGTGCCACGGCTGGTGACCGTCAGCGTGTATGTGCGCCCGTATCCCAACGGGACGGTGGGCTTCCACACCAGGTTGTCCGGGGTCATGACGCCCTGGACCGAGGTGCCGGCCTCGTTGACCATGTCGACACCGGCCAGGGTGCCCACCTCGGCTTTGACCATGACGGGGGCGACGGGGTCGACATCGTGCGCGTCGGGGCCGGGGGTGAACGTCACTTGCGCCGGCCCGGGCGCCGTCGCGGCGGTTCCGGGGTGATGACCCCGCGCCGCGATCTGGATCGAGCCGACCACCCCGACGACTACGAACACGGCCAGCAGCAGCCGGCGGGACCAACGGATTGTCATGGTGTGCACCTGATAACCCCCGCAACGCTCTCGTAAACGTGGGGTGCCCTGCGCCCTTGGATGCGGGCCGTCGCCCGGGCCGTGAGAGATCATGGCTTCATGGCCGACGACGAACTCGACGATCTCTATGACGTGCCGCCCAAGGATTTCACGGCGGAGCGCGCCAGGTTGACCGCGGCGGCCAAGCAGCGCGGTGACGACGACGCCGCCCAACGCATTTCGGCGGCCAACAAACCGACGACGGCGGCGTGGATCGTCAACCGGCTGGCCCTGCGGCGCAAGGACACCCGGGAGCGTCTGGCCGACCTCGGTGAGCGGTTGCGAGCCGCGCACGCCGCGATGGACGGCGCACGCATCCGCGACCTGTCGGCCGAGCAACGCACGCTGATCGACGAACTCACTCGCGACGCGCTACACGTCGCCGATGTGAAACAGCCATCGGCGTCCGTGCGCGAAGACCTGACCAGCACGCTGCAAGCCGCCATCGCCGACCCGCAGGCGAGGGCGCGGCTGGGCCGGCTGACCCGGCCCGAGCAGTGGTCGGGCTTCGGCGCCTTCGGTGACGCGGCGCCGGGATCGTCGCGCAAGAAATCCCCGAGCCGGCGCGGCGAGAAGCTCGGCGCGGCCGTCGCCGCCGCCGAACGGGCGATAGCCGAGGCCGACGACCGGTTGACCGAGCGGGAAGCCCAGCGCGATGAGGCCCGGCAGCGCCGCGACGACGCCGCAAGGGCGCTGCGGAGAGCCGAGCGGGAACTCGCCAGCGCCGAACACGACTACGACAAGGCCAAGGAAGCCAGCCGAGCCGCCGCCGACGCGCTTAAGGAGGCGAAAGCCCGGTTGACGCAGGGGTGAGCCGCGCGGCGTTTCCCCGTGCCGGGTTGGGGTATCAGCACAGCCGTGACTTCTTTGTGGATGACCGACCGAACCGAACGGCCTTGGGCGGCAAGCCCGCTTGACCGGGGCCCCGCATCCGCCGATGTCATCGTCGTGGGCGCCGGCATCACCGGCCTGATGACGGCGGTACTGCTGGCCCGCGCGGGCAAGGACGTGCTGGTGCTGGAGGCGCGCACGGTGGGTGCCTGTGCGACCGGCAACACGACCGCCAAAATCAGCCTGCTGCAAGGTAGCCAGCTGTCGAAGGTGCTGCCGCGGCACGGCAGGGATGTGGCGCGCGCGTACGTCGACGGCAATCGCGAGGGACAGGAATGGGTGCTGGGCCACTGCGAGGCGCACGGGGTGGCAGTGCAGCGCGAGGATGCCTACACCTACGCCCAGTCGGCTCGGGGTGTGCCGTCGGCGCGCGCCGAACTCAAGGCGTGCCAGGCGGTCGGCCTGCCGGCGGTGTGGGAAGACGATGCCGACTTGCCGTTCGAATATCACGGCGGCGTGCGGCTGCCCGACCAGGCGCAGTTCGACCCCATGCCCTTCCTCGACTCGTTGGCCGTCGAGTTGCTCAATCGCGGTGGGCGGCTGGTCGAGCACACCCGGGTGCGGCGAGTCTCCTCGCGCGGCAAGGGGGTGCGGGTGCACGTCAACGACGCCGCCCAGCAGGACGTCGAACTCCAGGCCGGCCAGCTGGTGCTTGCCACCGGGATCCCGATCCTGGATCGCGGTGGCTACTTCGCGCGGGTCAAACCCAGCCGGTCTTACTGCCTGGCCTTCAAGGTCCCCGGCAACATCACCCGGCCGATGATGATCACCACCGACTCGCCGACACGTTCGGTGCGCTACGCGCCGGTCGCGGACGGCGAGCGGCTGATCGTGGGGGGAGCCGGCCACACCGTCGGTCGCGAGAAGAGCCCGTCCGAAGCGCTCGACGAACTGGCCGAGTGGACGCGCAAGCACTATCCCGGCGCCGTGCAAACCCATTTCTGGTCCGCGCAGGACTACACGCCCATCGACCATCTGCCCTACGTGGGTCCCATCCTACCGAACAACGAAAGCATCTTTGTCGCAACGGGTTTCAACAAATGGGGCATGACCAACGGGGCCGCGGCCGCCTTGGCGCTGTCGAGCCGGATGCTGGGCGGGCGGATGGACTGGGCCCGCGCGTTCGCCAGCTGGAGCCCGCACGAGCTGACGGGCTTGGCGACGGCCCTGCAGGCCAACCTCGAGGTCGGCTTCAACTTGACCAAGGGCTGGATCACCCCGGCGACACGCATCGGGCGCCGCAGCCCCGTCGACGGGGAAGGCGGCGTGGTGAGCGGTCCGCCGTGGCACCTGGAAGCCCGCTGCCGCGTCGACGGTGTCGAGCACCGCGTCTCACCGGTGTGCCCACACCTCGGTGGGATCGTGAACTGGAACGACGCCGACAAGGCGTGGGAATGCCCGCTGCACGGGTCGCGCTTCGCGCCCGACGGCACCTTGTTGGAAGGTCCGGCTACGCGCGACCTGACCGCATAGGCCGCAACCGATCTCAGCCGGTCTTCGCAAAGACGAGCCAGCGCAGCTCGATCGGGCAGTCGTCTCGCTCGACGTCGAACACGTCGATGCCGGTGGCCCATCCCTCGAACCACCCCGTGGGCGGCCACGCCTCGGCGGGCAACCGCGCCTTCTCGTATGCGTAGGCGGAGTCGTCGGCAACGGGCTCGAGAGGCAGCCCGGCCGCCGCGTCTTTCACCTCGTCTCGGGTGAAGATCATGCTGTTGCACTGTTGGCTGAGTTGCACCGCGGCGGCGTCGGGCGCGTAGCCCTCACGGGCCAGGAAGGTGTTGAAGACCAGGTGCCCACCCGGCGCCAGACATTCCGCGGCGAGCTCGAACATGCCGCGCAACTCGTGCGGAGTTCGGAAGTCGGGTACCACCTCCGAGAGCACCATCAGGTGGTAGTCCGCGTGCGCACCCTCCATCGCCGTGAACACGTCGCTTTGGATGACGTTCACGCGCAGCGCTGCACTGTCGGCTTCCGCGCGCATGACGTCGGCGAACTTCGGGGTCATCTCCACCGCATCAACCGGGTGACCGCGGCGGGCCAGGGCCAGGGCGTTGCGTCCGGTGCCCGCGCCGACGTCGAGCACCCGAAAGGCGGTGGGGTCGGCCGCTTGCGCGGCGAGATCCAGCACCCGCGCGTCCGGCTCGGTGCCGAACAGCGGCGGCGGGCGCGCGGCAACCCACTGCTCGTAGTCGGCCTCGATCGTCCGCGCGTCGGCTTGGACGCGGAAGTTCACGCCGCCCGACCCGAACGGGGAGTGGTAGGCGATGACCACGTCGGAGCGGGGGGAGGCCTTGAACGCCTTCGCCAACTCGACTTCCAGCGCGGCCCGCAGCTGCGCGGACTGTTCGGGGGTGTACCAGACGCCCAGCGTGGCGCAGACGTTGCCGCACAATTGCACGTACTCGTCGATCAGGCCCGGCACGGCCGGCACCCTGATCTGGCCCTCGGCCGACGACCGGCGATACATCCGCCGGATGAGCGCTTCGCGCAGCATCAACGGATCGAATGATCCATCCGGCGGTTCCTGCACCAGAACCTTCTACACGACATGGCGGCTTTGCACCACTGGCCTGCGCCGGTCAGTCCGGCCGCGCCGTGCGGGCGGCGTCTTCGAGGAGATCGGCGGCGCGGGCAACGCTCTGGGCGGGTTTTGTCATTTGGGTGGCGACCTCGCGGGCTCGGCCGAGATAGCGCGCGTCGAGCACGCAGCGCAGGTCCGCGGCCAGTGAGTCCAGGGTGGACTCTGAGAACGCCCGCGCTACGCCGACTTCCAATGCGCTGACGGCCTCGGCCCACATCGGCTGATCGAGCCAGAGCCACAGAATCAGCATGGGCACTCCGGCCCGCAAACCCGCGGCGGTGGTGCCGGCCCCCCCGTGGTGCGCGATCGCGCGGCAGGCCGGAAAGACGGCGGCGTGATTCACCGCCTCCACGATCTTGACGTGATCAGACGGCGGGATGCGGGTGAAATCGTTTGGGCCGCTGCAGATCAACGCCCGCTCGCCCAGGCGCGCACAGGCCGCGCTGATGACGGCGACCGTTTCGGCGGGGGAGGTGACGGGGGTGCTACCGAACCCGAAGTAGATGGGCGGGGCCCCGCCGGCGATCCAGGACAACACCTCGTCGTCGGCATCGCCGGGCATGCCCAGCGTCAGGGAACCGACGAACGGCCGTCGGTACTGCGGGGTGGCCCACCGCTTTGCCAGCTCGGGCACGCACAGCTCGTCATAGGTTTGCACCTCGAGCGTCGGCCCTGTCGACGGTGCGGCTGCCGCGGGCAAACCGAGCGCTGTACGTTGTGCGGCTTCGGCCGCGCTCGTGACGTGGGACTGTAACCAGCCGAGCTCCAGGGCGTCGGCGGGGAAGAAGTGCAGCGCGGCCAGCGGAATGCCGAAGCGCTCAGCGACGTTGGCGGCGAGCCGCTGCTCGTTCATGCCCGCCACCAGGAGGCCGGCATCGGCTGCCAGCGAGGCCAGCGTCTCGCTCTTTTCCGTCCAGATCTGGGTGACACGTTCGATGAGTTGGGGCAAGACGCCGATCGGCTCCTGGACGTTGCGGACGAAGTCGGTGGCCGTATCGAGCTGCTCGCGGCTGTCGGGCCCGTAGGCGACCGCGGCCAGCCCGGCCGACTCGGCCAAGGCGAGCTTGTCGGGCGGCACCGCGATCACGACGTCGTGGCCCCGGTGTTGCAGCTCCCGCGCGACGGCGGCGCAGGGTTCGACGTCGCCGCGACTGCCGTAGGCGGCCAGCACACATTTCATGAAAGGACCTCGCTCACGGTGGTGCCACAAATCCAAGCAGAACCGTCGACGCCTAACCCGCTGGGCATGAGACAGCCGTCTGACCACCGCTTTTATCGCCGCTCGGGAGATACGGGCCGCGCCGGGCCGATGGACGAAACCCTCGCGTCCCACTGAGAACGGGCTGAAAAGGATTTGCGCACCACGCGGATAACCCTTGTGAGTTTCCTGAGTCATGCGCCGGTAACCTATCGTTAACCCATCGCAACAACTTCGCTGTATTCGTTAACGTTGGGCCACACCTGCAAACGTGTGAGGCCGACCCCTCAGCAGTCGGGACGGTCTCATTAGGTCGCCTTTCTTCGCGGTACCGGCACTGCCCGAAGGATTGCGATTTGTTTGCTGTTCGGCTGGCTACCCCCATACGACGCGCACCGGAGCCGTCGATGCCCTCGCGGCCATGAGAGCGATCGGAGGAGAACGTGGACTTCGCAGTACTACCGCCGGAGGTCAACTCCGCGCGGATGTACGCCGGTCCGGGGTCGGGACCCATGCTGGCCGCCGCCATGGCCTGGGACGAATTGGCCGCCGCGCTGCAGTCGACGGCGGACTCCTACCAGGCGGAGATCACCGCCCTCACCTCCGGCCCGTGGGTCGGCCCGTCGGCAGCGACCATGACCGCGGCGATCGCCCCCTATCTGGAGTGGATGCGGACCACCGGCGCCCAGGCCGAAGAAACCGCCACCAAGGCCCGGGCCGCGGCGTTCGCCTACGAGACGGCCTTCGCCCAGACGGTGCCGCCCCCCGTGATCACGGCGAACCGCACCCTGCTGGCGTCCCTCGTCGCGACGAACTTCCTCGGGCAGAACACGCCGGCGATCGCCACCACCGAGACCGAGTATGCGGAGATGTGGGCGCGTGACACCGCGGCGATGTTCGGCTACGCGGGTTCCACGGCGTCGGCGACCACGCTGACACCGTTCGTCCAGCCGGATCAGACCACCAACCCCGGGGCCGACCAATCCGGAGCCGTAGCCCAGGCCACCGGCACCGCCGCCGGGAGCACACGCAACGCGGTTGCCCAGCAACCGTTCTCGGCGGTACCCAACATGTTGACCAGAGCCGCGGTGACTCCAGGCGCCATCGACCCGTCGCCGGTGGAAGCCCTGGACGTGGGTGCCGACCTCATCACGTATTTTCTGGATGCGCCGGGCAGCTTGGTCACGTTCTTTGTCGATGCACCCGCGGCTACGATTGCCCTTCCCTACGACATCGCCGGTGCCCTGACCGGTTTCCACACCGATGACATCGTCAGCGGCTGGGCCGGGGTGCAGTCCTTCCCGGGGATGGGCGCGGTTCCGCCATCGCCATTCCCCGTCATCACGAACCCGGCGGGTGGATTCGGAACTCTGGCGTCAGCGGGGCTCGGTGAGGCCAACACCGTCGGCGGCCTGTCGGTACCGCCCGGGTGGACGGCCGCCGCCCCGGCGATACGGCCGGCCGCCCTGGCGTTGCCGGCGACCAGCGCCGGCGCCGCCGCTGAAGCCGCCGCCGCAGCCGCCCCCAGCGGCACCGGAAGTCTGTTCGGCGAGATGGCGGTGGCGAGCATGGCCGGGCGCGCGATGGCCGGCACGAGCGCGATGGGTCGGGAGCGAAGCCGGGCCGAGACGGCGAAGGCCGGGCGCGACCCGAAGAAGAAAGACAAGACGGACGAATCCGCAACGACCCCTCAGGTGTCGGCGGGGGGACCGATCACGAGCATCGCCGCCGAGCTGCGCGAGCTGGCGTCGCTGCGCGACGCCGGAATCCTGACGCAGCAGGAATTCGAAGAGCAGAAAAAGCGCCTGCTTCCTGGCTGATCCGACCGACCATCGCCCTTGCCGCCCGCGCGTATAGATCAGTGGTGACGCGCTCCGGTTTGAGGCACAGTGGGCAGTGACGCTCGAGTGAAGGTGCCTATGGAGAAGTCGTCGGCCGGCCACGGCCCCGGTGCCGTGCAGATGCGCGTGGCGGCGTTGCTCCGCTACCCGGTGAAGTCCATGCTCGGCGAAACGCTCGATGCCCTGTCGGTCGACGAGCGTGGTGCCGAGGGCGACCGGCGGCTGGCACTCGTGGACGGCGAAACCGGCCACGTGGCCAGCGCCAAGAATCCACGGCTCTGGCGGAACCTCTTGACGTGCACCGCCCACGCGGGCGCCGAGGGCGTGAGCATCAGGCTGCCCGACGGGACGAACGTGGCCTTCGACGACCCCGGTGTCGACGAGCTGATCTCCCGATTGACCGGACGACCGGTCCAACTCGTGGCCCAGCGGCCCGAGGGGGCGACGCTGGTCCGCCCCGATCCGGAGAAACTGCTCGAACTCGGTCTCGACGCCGAGGTCGACGGCCGTATCCTGCGGATCGCCCAGGCCACCCCGGGGGACTCGTTCACCGACGAAGCCCCACTGCACGCGATCACGACGGCAACCCTCGAGCACATCGGTGTGGAGGCTCTGCGGTACCGGCCGAATCTGGTGATCGCGACACCGCCGGACTATCCGCCGTACGCCGAAAACGACTGGGTCGGAAGCGATATCACCGTCGGTGAGGCGCGACTGCGGGTGCTGACCGCCACCTCCCGGTGCGTGGTTCCCACGCTCGAACACGGCGCGCTGCCGCGGGCCCCGCAGGCGCTTCGCATCCCCGCGAAGGAAAACCGGTTGAACACGGGCGGTCACGGGGCGCAGGCCTGCGCGGGCGCCTACCTCTCGGTGGTCACCAAAGGCGTTATCCGCGTGGGGGATCCGGTCAGCATCCAGCCGTAGCCACGGCCGTCGCCCACCCAGATTGCGCAACGCCGTGTCGAGTTCTTCGGCTTGCTCGGCCAGCTCGCGCCAGCCGGCGACGGTCACACTCCTGGCCGCATCGCCACCCGGATGCAGTTGTCCTTCTTGTTCTTGAACAAGTCGTAGGCCCGTACGCCCTCGTCGAGCGGCACGTCGTGGGTGATCAGTTTCGCCGGGTCGAGGTCGCCCTGCTCGACGTAGTCGAAAAGCCGGGTTATGTAGTTGATCACCGAATGGCCGGCGGGCCAACACTTTCCGTGTGGACCACCGCGTTCATGTCTCGCGGTCGCCCGGGGTGTCCTTAGTTTTCCGAGTTCGGTGTGGGGCTTTGCGCGGACTCCCACTTCGCCTCGAGGGACCTTTCCACCGCGGTGCCGGCGGCCACGTCGAGCTGAAAGGTCTCCCCGCTGTCGCTTTCCAGCGTGACGAGGTATCCCGCATCGGTGGAGTCTTTGAACACGACTTTGTAGGGCTGTGCACCGGAGCCGCGGTCAACGGCGATGATGTCGCCAGGGGTGACGTCGTCGATGAGGTCGTTACCGGAGGCTTTGGACATACCGTCGACCGTAGCCGATGTCCGTCCGCCGCCGCCGAGGCCAGGTCAGGGCTGCAGGAATGCCTTGATCGCACGCCGCTCATCCATGGCCCGGTAGGCCTCGGCGACTTGTTCAAGGGGCAGGCGCAGGTCGAAAACCTTGCCGGGATTGATGCGCCCGTCGAGCACCGACTCGATCAGGTCGGGCAGGAAGTGCCGGACCGGGGCGGGACCACCGCGGAGCCCGACCTGCGTCCTGAAGAGTTGCTCGCCGGTGATGCTGACGTCGTGGGGGACGCCCACGAATCCGACGAAGGCGCCGGGGCGGGCGGATTGGATGGCTTGCTGCATGGATTGGCCGGTGCCCACGCATTCCAGCACGGCGTCGGCGCCGACGCCTTCGGTCATGTCCTTGATGACGGCGACACCGTCGTCGCCGCGCTCGGTGACGATGTCGGTGGCGCCGAACTCGCGCGCCAGCTTCTGTCGGGGCTCGTGGCGGCTCATCGCGATGATCCGCTCGGCGCCCTTTTCGCGGGCGGCCAGCACCGCGCACAATCCGACCGCGCCGTCACCGACGACGGCCACCGTCATGCCGGGAGCGACGTTGGCCGCTTCGGCGGCGAACCACCCGGTCCCCATCACGTCCGACAAGGTCAGTAGGTCCGGAATCGAGTCCTGGTCGGGTTGGTCGGGGAGTGCGACCAGGCTGCCGTCGGCCATCGGGATGCGCACCAACTCCGCTTGGCAACCGCTCATCAGCACCCCATGCACACACGAGGTTTGAACTCCGTTGCGGCAGTTCGGACAGGTGCCGTCGGACGCGAAAAAGGATCCGATGACGAACTCGCCGGGCTTGACCGAGGTGACCTCGCTACCAACGGCTTCGACGACGCCGCAGTATTCGTGACCGAACGGCTTGGGCTCGGGAACGGGGTTGATGCCGCGGTAGTCCCAGAGATCCGAGCCGCAGACGCAGGTGGCGGTGGTGCGGACGATGGCGTCGGTCGGGGCGACGATCTCGGGATCCGGGATGTCCTCGAAACGGACATCGCCGGCGCCGTAAATGACAGCTCCTCGCATAATGCCTTCCCTCTCGCGGCGGTGGCGGCCGACCTACCCAAATCGATGGGTTTCAACCGCGCCTGGACGCCATTGATGTTCCGCATCCGTCGAGTTGGACTCGATGGCCATGCCGGCAAGGGTAACGCCACGCCCGTCTTTCGCGCACGGCAAGGAGCCTTTGCGGCGAAAGATGTTGAGGCAGTTACCGATTCACGACCGCCGACCGCGGCGATGACGTCCTGGCGATCAGTGACCCAGTTCACGTCGTGTTTGATCGGCCGGGTCCGTGGAATCCCCATGCGTGAACGAACGTTCTTGGCCAACGCCTCAAGGAGATTTCGATGAGTAAGCACAACAAGGCCGACGAAGCGCGTAGGGGCCTGATCGATTCGGTCAAAGGCAAAGCCAAAGAGGTCGTCGGCGCCGTCACGGGCAATGATTCGCTGACCGCCGAAGGGCAGCTCGAGCAGACGCAGGCGCACGAGCGCAAAGAAGCGAACGCAACCGAGGCGGTCGCCGAGGCCCAGGCCCAGCAAGCGCGGGATGACGCGGCCGAAGCGAAGGCGGACGGCGCCCAGCAACGCCTGGCGGCGAACGCCCACGCGGTTGCCGCGGAGGACTCGATCGAAGCCCGACAGGCCGCTCAGAAGCGCGCGGCCGACCAGGCAGCGCAACGAAGCGCCGCCTCGGAACAAACTCGGGCTGAGCTCGACGCACAGCAGCAGATACAGCGGGCCCGGGCCGACGAGCGAGAGGAAATCGGTGAGGCGACGCAGGACGTCGTCGATGCCGCCGCCCAGCATCAAACCTCGGTGCAGGTGGCCGCCAACGAAAAAGCGGAGGCCGATCGCCTTCGCCACCATGCCCGGAACGTGTCCGACGAAGCCGACCTGCCCTGAGGGCGGGCCACGTACAGGAGAAGATGATGAAGATATCCGACGCCCCGTTGGCAGTTCTGCGGTTTCACTACCAACTCGCCCGGTTCCCCTTGCAGTTGATCGAGGATCGGGTCGTCACCCGGATCCCGGCGGAAGCGCGTGCGCGACTGCTCTATGAGCGCTCGCTCGGCATGCTTGACAGCACGGTCGGGAATGCGCTCGGCGACCCGCAGCTGGTCGAGCGGGGAACAGCGCTCGTCGAACGCAGCGACGCGCTGGGACGTGCCGCGCAGCTGGACGCGACCGCCGCGGTCAGGAAGAAGGAGGCCGACGCGAAGTTGACGGCTGCTCGTGACGAGGCGATCGAGGAACGTCAGGAAGCGCAGGCGGCAACGGCTCAGGAGATCGCGCAGGCGCGCAACGCCGCCGAGGACCGCAAAAGGCAAGCGGCACAGTCGGCCCAGAAGAAGAGCGCCTCGGCGAAGCAGCGCGTCGACGAGGTGGCCACCAAGCAGAAGGACGCGGTCGAATCGGCCAAACGACAGGTGGAGAACAGGACTCAGGCCGCCGAGCGCGCCGCGTCCAAGGCTTCCGCCGCCAAACTCGATGAGGCCGAGGACAAGCTAGGCGAGGCCGCCGACAAGCGCGCCGAAGCGGATCGTGTCGCGGAATTGGCGGCCGCCGAAAAGCAAGAACGGCAGGAGCAGCGGGCGAACGACTGACCGCGGCTCAGGTGCGCGGCGCAGTTTGGTTGACCTTGTCGGCCGCGAACGTCGCGGCCTGGGCGGTCATCCCGGCGTCGATGTAGGACACGTGCGCCATGATGTTGCCGCCGCCGGAGCAGATCGGGTCATCGGGGGCGCACAGGCTGATGGTCTTGGCGCCGTAGGCCGGATTGATCGTCGGGAGCGGTTGGCCGCCCCACAACATGGTGGAGAAGCCGCTGGTGGGTTCGCCGAAGAGGGCGACGGCGGTCACATGATCGGCCGCCGAGGCGGGCAGCGAGTTGGTGGCGAGGTCGATCACCGTCGAGCCCTGCGAGTATCCGCCGAGCACGATCCGGGAGTTCGGGCAGTTGGCCACGGTGTCCTGGATGTGAGCGCTCGCGTCATTGGCGCCGGCGTTCGCGCTGTTGTGGTAGTCGTCGTTGGCCGGGTAGTTGACGGCGTAGACGTCGACGGACCGTCCGCCGAGCTGCGACGTGAGCGAGTCGACGAATGCCTGGCCGATGTTGCCGAGGCCGGGCTCCTGGTGGGTGCCGCGGGCGAAGACCACCGAGACGTCCGAGCATGGATCGGCGGCCGCGGTAGGAGCACCGATGGGTGCACTCAGCGCCGCCCACGCCGTCACCATCGAGATACCAACGAAGCGAGCAAGTCTGCGTGCATTCATCCCCGAATCCTGACACATGCTCCGCCCCGACGGTGGCGGTGGCCGGTTCTGCGGGATCCGTGACGCGTCAGCGGCCACGCCACTGCGGTTTGCGTTTCTCACCCCACGCCCGCAGACCCTCCGCCACGTCTTCGGTCGCGCCGGCCACCTTGCGCATGGTCTCCCCGAAGCGCACCGACTCGATCCAGCCCATGTCCGCGGTCCGCCAGGCCACCTCCTTGGTCGCCCGCTGGGCCAAGGGCGCGGCCTCGGTGAGGGTGCGGGCCCAGGCCTGCGCTTCGGCCTGCAGTTGGTCGGGCTCGACGAGTCTCCAGACCAGGCCGACCTCTTTCGCCCGCTCGGCGCTCATCGGTTTCCCGGTCAGCAGCAGTTCCATGGCGTTGGCCCAGCCCACCCGCTGCGGCAGCCGGATCGCCCCGACGATGGTGGGCACCCCGATCGAGACCTCGGGGAAACAGAAGGTGGCCTCGGTGCTGGCGATGACGAAGTCACAGAACAACACGCCGGTCACGCCGTAGCCGATGCAGGGACCGTGCACGGCGGCGATGGTCGGCTTGAAGAGTTCCATGCCGCTCTCGAACGAGTTGATTGTCGGTTTCTCCCAGAAGGTGCCGCCGAACGTGCCGACGGAGCCCTCGCCGTCCTTGAGGTCGCCGCCGGCGCAGAAAACGCTGCCGTTGGCCGTCAGGATCCCGACCCAGGCGTCCAGGTCGTCGCGGAAACGATCCCAGGCGGCGTTGAGGTCCTGGCGCAGCGCGCCGTTGATGGCGTTGCGCGCCTCCGGGCGATTCAGGGTGATGGTGGCGACGTGATCGTGCAGCTCATAGGTGACCAGGCTCATGACTGCAGACTATTGCGCCGGGCACAGCGAGCACGCCATCAGCCGGGGGCGAACCGTCCTCATGGCGCGCGGGAGTGGTGGGAGTCGTCGGAAACCCCAAGGCGCCCAATGGCCTTCGCGGGCATCCGCTTGACGTCATCGAACCGCACGCTGACACGCTCGAAGGCCTTGACGCGTTCGGCCTTGACTTTCTTGGTGTAGGTCCTGCGGTCGGCCGGTGTGAGGTCCGCGTCGTCGCTGAACGCGCTGAGCAGCGCGCGCGGGTACAGCTTGTCCACCAAGACGACGTTCACCTCGGCGCACAGCACCAGCGCCACCGACGCGAGGAACAGAAAGGCCAACGCCCCCAACACCAGTGCGAACACACTGTTGGTCGCGCTGGCCCGCTTCACGGTGTGCGCAACGTAGCCCGCCCCGAACCACTGCAGCATCTGCCAAATCAAGGCCGCGGCGACCGCGCCGGGCAACACCTGCCGGTAGGTCAGTGCCCGCGCGGTTGTCACGCGGAAAGCTACCAGGCAGATCAACGCGTTGATCGCGACGGCGGCGAGTGCGAGGCCGACGGTTTCGGCGATGCCGACGGCGCCGGCGGCGTGTCCGGCCGCGGCCAACACGGTGGCTGCGATGGCCGCCGAACCGAGCACCAACAGCAGCAGGGCGCTCCGCAACCGGGACCGAATGGGGTTGGGCCGCTTGTGCTTCGGGACCGCCCACACCGAATCCATCGCGTTCTGCAGCGCCTGTCCCACGCCCAGCCCGCCGTAGAGCGCCCCGAGCAGGCCCACGACTACGCCCACCGTGCCCCCGCTGAGCCCCTCCGGGTGATGCAGCTGGCTGCCGAGGACCGGGAACTGGCTCAGCGTGCTGTGCAGCACCTGCGCCTGTAGATCGGGTCGGCCGGCCAGCACCACTCCCAGCGCGGTGGTCAGCAGCAACAGCAGCGGGAACAGGGATACCAGGCCGTAGTAGGTGAGCAGTGCGGCGAGGTAACCGCCTTGGTCGTCGTTGTATTTGTAGATGACGGCGACGATCACGCCGACGGTTCGATTCCGCCGCTGCAGCTCGTCTAACCAACCGACCATCGCCGATCACGTCCCCCGCACAAGCCCACAACAATTCGCTCGCGAGGTCATACCCGAATTCGGCTGCCGTCAATCGTGCTGGTCGCCGTGGGGTTTTGGGGCGCCGCCCGGGTGGGTGCCTATCGTGTGCGGGGTGGCCGAACCGTCTGTAGCGCAGTTGCGCAACGAGCTCGACGGCCTGACCTTGCGCGACGCCGCCCGCATCGGCAGGCGCCTGAAGAGCCTCCGCGGCGCCCCGCCCGAGAAGCTGCGGCGGCTCGCCGACGAGATCGCGGCGGCGCGGCCGATCGTCGCGGCCCGCCGCGCCGCCGTCCCGAACGTCTCCTATCCCGACCTGCCGGTCAGCGAACGGCGGCAGGAAATCGCCGATGCGATCCGCGCGCATCAGGTGGTGGTGATCGCGGGGGAGACCGGGTCGGGCAAAACCACCCAGTTGCCCAAGATCTGCCTGGAGGCAGGCCGCGGCATCCGCGGAACCATCGGGCACACCCAACCCCGCCGGCTGGCCGCGCGCACCGTCGCCCAGCGCATTGCCGACGAGCTGGGCAGCCAGCTCGGCGAGACCGTCGGCTACACCGTGCGGTTCACCGACCGGGTCAGCGACCGCACGCTGGTCAAGCTGATGACCGACGGCATCCTGCTCGCCGAGATCCAGCGCGACCGCCGCCTGCTGCGCTACGACACCCTGATCCTCGACGAGGCCCACGAGCGCAGCCTGAACATCGATTTCCTGCTCGGCTATCTGCGCGAGTTGTTGCCGCGCCGGCCCGATTTGAAGGTGATCATCACGTCGGCCACCATCGAGCCGCAGCGCTTCGCCGCACACTTCGGCGGCGCGCCGATCATCGAGGTGTCCGGGCGGGCGTACCCGGTGGAAATCCGCTATCGGCCACTGGAAGTCCCTGTGCCGGTTGGATCTGACGATGATCCCGACGACCCCGACCACGAGATCGTCCGCACCGAGACCCGCGACGAGGTCGAGGCGATCGTCGACGCCATCGGTGAACTGCAGGCCGAGCCGCCCGGGGACGTCCTCGTCTTCCTCTCGGGTGAACGCGAGATCCGTGACACCGCAGAGGCTTTGAGTGGTCTCAAGCACACCGAGGTGCTTCCGCTGTACGCCCGGCTGCCCACCGCCGAGCAACAAAAGGTGTTCGGGCCGCACACCGGCCGCCGCGTCGTGCTGGCGACCAACGTCGCCGAGACGTCGTTGACCGTGCCGGGGATCCGCTACGTCATCGACCCGGGCAACGCCCGGATTTCGCGCTATAGCCGCCGCCTGAAGGTGCAGCGTCTACCGATCGAGCCCATCTCCCAGGCGTCCGCGGCGCAGCGCGCCGGCCGGTGTGGCCGGGTCGCGCCCGGTGTCTGCATCCGGCTGTACTCCGAGCAGGACTTCGCGTCCCGGCCGCGCTACACCGAGCCCGAGATCCTGCGGACGAACCTCGCCGCCGTGCTGCTGCAGATGGCGGCGCTGCAGCTCGGCGACATCGACGAGTTCCCCTTCCTCGATCCGCCGGACCGGCGCAGCATCAGTGACGGCGTGCAACTGCTGCAGGAGCTCGGCGCGTTCGACGGCCAGGGCGCGATCACCGAGCTCGGCCGCCGCCTCGCCCGACTGCCCGTCGACCCGAGGCTGGGCCGGATGATCCTGCAGTCCGAGACCGAGGGGTGCGTGCGCGAAATGCTGGTACTGGCCGCCGCGCTGACCATCCCGGACCCGCGGGAACGGCCGAGCGACCGCGAGGAGGCCGCCCGCCAACAGCACGCCCGCTTCGCCGACGAGCACTCCGACTTCATGTCGTACCTGCGCCTGTGGAGCTATCTCCGCGAACAACGGAAAACGTTATCCGGCGA
The DNA here is from genome assembly GCF_976985675.1 of Mycobacterium sp. NTMscope_MAC_12. Taxonomy (NCBI): domain Bacteria; kingdom Bacillati; phylum Actinomycetota; class Actinomycetes; order Mycobacteriales; family Mycobacteriaceae; genus Mycobacterium; species Mycobacterium sp. NTMscope_MAC_12. Next base: position 2,293,298 of record NZ_CDRJYY010000001.1, on the reverse strand, counting down.
CGCGTTTCGGCGGATGTGCCGCTCCGAATTCCTGCACTACCTGCGCATCCGCGAATGGCAGGACCTGGCGGGGCAGCTGCGCGGCATCGCCCGCGACCTGGGGATCGTCGAGGACACCTCCGACGAGCCCGCCGATCCGGCCCGGGTGCACGCGGCGCTGGTCGCCGGGCTGCTGTCGCATGTGGGCATGCGCCGCGAGGACACGCGCGAGTATCTGGGCGCGCGTAACGCGAACTTCGTGCTGGCGCCCGGCTCGGCGCTTACCAAACGGCCGCCGCGTTGGGTCGTGGTGGCCGAGCTGGTCGAGACCAGCCGCCTGTACGGGCGCACGGCCGCGCGCATCCAGCCGGAGGTCGTCGAGCGGGTCGCCGGCGACCTGGTGCAGCGCACCTACAGCGAGCCGCATTGGGACGCCAAGCGCGGCGAGGTGATGGCCTACGAGCGGGTGACCCTGTATGGGCTACCACTGGTGGCGCGCCGCCGCGTCGGGTACGCCCGCATCGAGCCGGTGCTGGCGCGGGAATTGTTCATCCGGCAGGCCCTGGTGGAAGGGCAGTGGCAGACCCGCCATCACTTCTTTCGCGACAATGCCCGGTTGCGGGCCGAGCTCGAGGAGCTCGAGGAGCGCGCCCGCCGCCGCGACCTACTAGTGAGCGACGACGACGTCTACGCGCTCTACGACGCCCGCATCCCCGCCGAGGTGGTCTCGGCGCGGCATTTCGACGCGTGGTGGAAACGCCAGCGGCACAAGACACCCGAGCTGCTGACCTTCACCCGCGCCGAGCTGTTGCGCACCGACGACAAGGCCGACGTCGATCGGCCCACCACGTGGCGGACGGGCGACGCCGCGCTGCCCCTGACCTACCGGTTCGAGCCGGGAGCCGCCGACGACGGGGTCACGGTGCATGTACCGATCGACGTGCTGGCGCGCTTGGGTGGCGACGAGTTCGCGTGGCAGGTGCCCGCGTTGCGCGAGGAACTGGTGACCGCGCTCATCCGCTCACTGCCGAAAGACCTGCGCCGCAACTTCGTTCCCGCCCCCGACACGGCCCGCGCGGTGCTGGCCGCGATCGACCCGGCCGGCGAGCCGCTGCTGCCGGCGTTGCAGCGCGAATTGCGCCGTCGCACCGGGGTTTCGGTACCCGTCGACGCGTTCGACCTGGACAAGCTGCCGCCGCACCTGCGGGTGACGTTCGCGGTGGAGTCCGCCGACGGCGTTGAGGTCGCCCGCGGCAAGGATCTGCGCCAGCTGCAGGAACGCCTTACGGCGCCGGCCCGCCGAGCCGTCGCGCACGCGGTCGCCGCCGAGTTGGAGCGCACGGGATTGCGCACCTGGCCCGACGATCTCGACGAACTGCCCCGCGTCGTCGAGCGCGCGATCGAGGGACGCACGGTGCGGGGCTTTCCCGCGTTCGTCGACACCGGCGGCGCCGTCGACCTGAAGGTGTTCGCGACGTCGGAGGAACAGGATCGGGCGTTGGGCCCCGGCCTTCGGCGGCTGGTCCGGCTCAGCGTCCCCTCTCCAGTGAAAGCACTTGCGCGTCAACTTGATCCGCGCACCCGATTGACGCTCGGCGTCAACCCCGACGGCGACCTGCCCGCCCTGCTGGAGGACTGCGCCGACGCCGCGGCCGACGCGCTCATCACGGCAACGGCGTGGACACTGGGGGAGTTCATCGCATTGCGGGAACGGGCGGGAAAGACCTTGGCGCCCATGACCGCCGAGATTGTGCGGGGAGTCGAGCGCGTGCTGGCCGCCGCCCAGGAGGTGCAACTCGTGCTGCCCGCCAACCCGTCGCCCGCGCAGGCCGACGCGGTCGCCGACGTGCGCGCCCAGCTGGACCGGCTCTTGACGCCCGGCTTCGTCACCGCCACCGGGCGCGCGCACCTCGCCGATCTCACCCGCTACTTGGTCGCGATCCGTCGCCGCCTGGACGCGCTCGCCCGTGGCGTTCAGGCCGATCGGGAGCGCATGGATCGGGTGCACATCGTGCAGGATGCCTACGACGAACTGCTGCGTGAGCTGCCGCACGCGGCGAAGACGGCCGCCGATGTCCGCGATATCGCCCGCCAGATCGAGGAACTCAGGGTGAGCCTGTGGGCCCAGCAGCTCGGCACGCCGCGGCCGGTCAGCGAGCAGCGGATCTACCGCGCCATCGACGCCGTCCGCGATCGTTCCTGATTCTTTTCCCCGCCACTTTCAACCTATAGCGCACCCGGGGGCTTGCCGCAAGACCCGGGTGTTGGCGCAAAATCGCTGTCCGAAACCGAAATTCGGGAGGAACGGGGTGGCGAAGTGGGTGTTACGCATAGGTCGGAGGAGTCGCGTGGCGAAATCGAACATGGGGTGCTCATCGCTGGCGGCGGCCCGACGGGGCTGATGCTGGCCGGCGAATTGGGTTTGGCCGGGGTCGACGTCGCGATCGTCGAGCGGCGCGCCAACCAGGACCTGATCGGCTCGCGCGCCGGCGGCCTGCACGCCCGCACCATCGAAATCCTCGACCAGCGCGGCATCGCCGACCGGTTCTTGTCGCAGAGTCAGGTGGCGCAGGTGGCGGGTTTCGCCCAGATTCGGCTGGACATCAGCGACTTTCCCACCCGCCACCCTTACGGACTGGCGCTGTGGCAGAACCAGATCGAACGAACTCTGGCCGAGTGGGTCGGCGAGCTCGGCGTGCGGATCTACCGCGGCCGGGAGGTCGCGACTCTCACCCAAGACGACACGGGCGTCGACGTCGTGCTCTCCGATGGCCGGGCGATGCGGGCGGGATATCTCGTCGGGTGCGACGGCGGACGCAGTGTCGTTCGCAAAGCGGCCGGCATCGAATTTCCGGGGTGGGATGCCACGACGAGCTATCTGCTTGCCGAGGCCGAAATGGATTGCAAGGACGGCCAATCCCCACCATGGGGTATCCGCCGGGACGCGCGCGGTGTCCATGCCCTGTCCAGCACCGAGGAGGGCGGACCGGTGCGGATCATGGTTACCGAACAGCACCTTCGAACCGGGGGCGAACCCGCACTGCACGAGTTGAGCCACGCGCTCGTCGCCGTCTACGGGACGGATTACGGAATCCACAGTCCCCGTTGGGTTTCGCGATTCACCGATGCCGCCCGGCAGGCCGCATCCTATCGCGACCGACGCGTGCTGCTGGCCGGCGATGCCGCCCACGTCCACCACCCGGTGGGCGGGCAGGGGCTGAACACCGGCGTCCAGGATGCGGTGAACCTGGGGTGGAAGCTGGCCCAAGTGGTCAACAAGACCTCGCCCGACAGCCTCCTCGACACCTATCACACCGAACGGCACCCGGTCGCCCAACGGGTGCTGCGCAACTCGATCGCGCAGCTGGCGCTCCTTCGTGCGGACGACGGCACCGAGGCCGTGAGAGACAGCATGTGCGAGCTGCTGGGCATGGAGGAGCCCCGCAAACGGTTCGCCGCGATGATGTCCGGACTGGACATCCGGTACGACCTCGGGCAGGGGCACCCGCTTCTGGGGCGCCGCATGCCCGACCTGGACCTGGTCACCGCTGACGGTCCGCTGCGGGTGTTTGCCCTGCTGCGCGGTGGCCGGCCCGTGCTGCTCAATTTCGGCCAGGCCGGGTGCATCGACCTCGCGCCGTGGGCGGGACGGGTGCGCGTGGTCGACGCGAAACACGCTGGGGATTGGGAACTTCCGGCGCTGGGGACGGTGAGCCCGCCGGCCACGGTGTTGGTTCGGCCGGACGGACACGTTGCGTGGGTCGGCGAGGGGCCCGACCCAGCGCTTCGTGATGCCCTCAGCGTCTGGTTCGGACCACCCGCGGGGTGACGGGCGCGGGTCGCGAGCCGGCGAATCGGTGACTTGTTTTGCCCCGCGCACGGTGTATCGTGCGTGTTCCTTGATCATGAGCAGGAAGCACGCACCGTGGACATGGCAAGCGACCAATCGTCGACACCGCCGCTGAATTGGGCCGAAGCCCAACCCCTGCTGAGGCCGGTGCTGCGGCCGCAAAGCTACGCCAATCAACTGGTCAACACCGGGGCGCAGCCCTGGGTGCGCCCGGTGTTCCCGCACATCAACGAGATGGTCGTCGTCGACCTGCCCACGGTGCGGGCCATGGTGACGACGGCCGAAACCGGCGCGTGGGGCATCACCGGCGATCAGGCGTTCGCGGTGGCCCGGGAGAATCTGACCGCGCGGCAGCAGAGCTTCACACCGGGCGAAAAGTACCTGTTGAAGGACGACGACGGCGCCAGCTACGTCGACTCGATGATTTTGGCCGCGGGGTGGCTGGGTTCGCTGGCGGTAGCGGGCGGGCCTCGACCTCTGGTGTTCTTCCCCGGGGACGGGGCGTTGGTGCTGGGCACCGACGCCCCGGACGAGGTGCCCGAGCTCTTCGAGGCCGCCGAGCAGCTGTACCTCGAGGCCGAACAACCCGTCTCGCCCCAGGGCTACACCATCGAGGGCGCCGTCATCGTCCCGTTCGACCAGGCCGGCCCGCACCCGCTGCGCAGTTTTGGCCTGACGGCTCGAAGCCTTTTGGCCGCAAGGGAATACCAATATCAGACCGAATATCTGCGGGCGCATTACGAGCGCGAACTATTCCCGCAATACGTCGGCGAGGCGCAGGTGATTGACACTCCGTGGGGGCGGCGCACGACGACGGTTTGGGGGGAGGGCCCGGCCTGGGAGCTGCCGCACACCGATTATGTGACGTTTCTCATCGGCGATCCGGCGAACGTGTCGGACAAGTTCGCCGTGCCGTTCGCCACGGTGGTCGACGTGGTGGGCATCCTTCCCGTTGCGGGGATCACCCCCGTGCGATTCCGCGCCAACGAGTGGCCGGCGGCGGAAACGCTGGCGACGTTGAAAGCTCACGCCGTAGATCTGCCGAGCGGATGACCCGCTAGTCCGGCGGCTCGGTTTCCGAGCCTCGGACGGCGGCATGCTCCCGGTCGCTGGGCTTACCGGGGACGTCTTCGGCTTCGCGGTCCTCGGCGACCTTCTCCTCGAGCCGATCGACGATGTTCTCCAGCTCCTGAGCGCGGCTCAATGGGTCTTTGTCGGGTCTTGTCATGTCGCTTTCCGTTGGCTTGGTGAGGGGCGAACCCCGATGCCGGGAGCCCGCCGCTATCCCATACCCGATCGTGCGATCGCTAACCGAGCCGGCGGGCAGGGGACATAGGCGACAGAGCGCCGCGACGGTGGAATTATCGCAAGGGTGGCCACCGCGAAACCTCAGACCATCTCGTATCCGGCGCCCGACGCACGCCCGCGCCGCCACCATTCCGATCCGCTGGACCCCCACGTCATCGTCCTTTTCGGGGCGACGGGGGATCTGGCCAAGCGAAAGCTGCTCCCCGGTCTGGCGTACTTGGACCAGTCCGAGCTGGCACCCGACATCCAAATCGTCGCCACGTCGCTGGAGGATTTGACCGACGACGAATTCCGCGACCTCGCCAAGAACGCGATCGATTCGTTCGGCACGCACAAGCTCACGCCCGACCAATGGGCGAACTTCGCGAACATCATCACCTACGTGCCGCAGGGCGCCGGACCCGAAGCGCTGGCCGCCGCCGTCGCGGAGGCCGAAGCCAATTTGGGCGCCAAGGCCCGGCGACTGCATTACCTGTCGGTGCCGCCCAAGGCGGCGCGCGCGGTGATCAGCATGCTGCGCGACGCGAAACTGGTCGAACGCTCACGGGTGGTGATGGAGAAGCCGTTCGGCACCGATCTGGCCAGTGCGGTGGCGCTCAACGACTTCGTGCACGAAACCTTCGAGGAATCCCAGATTTTCCGTATCGACCACTTCTTGGGCAAAGAGGCCGCCCAGAACATCTTGGCGTTCCGCTTCGCCAACGGTCTGTTCGAACCGATCTGGAACCGCAACTTCATCGACCACATCCAAATCGATATCCCCGAAGCTTTGGGCCTGGATCAACGGGCGAGCTTTTACGAAGAAACCGGCGCCTACAAGGACATGGTGGTCACCCATCTGTTCCAGGTGATGGCGTTCGTGGTGATGGAGCCGCCGACGGCGCTCGAACCGTTTGCGATCAGCGAAGAAAAGAACAAGGTGTTCCGATCGATGCTGCCGGTCAAGCCGTCGAATGTGGTTCGCGGCCAGTACCACGGATACCGCGACGAAGCCGGGGTGGCAAGGGATTCCGACACCGAGACGTTCATCGCCCTCAAGGTCGGCATCGACAACTGGAGGTGGGCCGGGGTGCCCATCTACCTGCGGACGGGTAAGAAGATGGCCGAAGGCATCCGCGTCATCTCGATCGCGTTCAAGGAGGCCCCGCGCACGATGTTCCCGCCCGGATCCGGAGTGGGAACCCAAGGCCCGGATCACCTCACGTTCGACCTGGCCGACAACTCGAAGGTGTCCCTGTCGTTCTACGGCAAGCGGCCCGGCCCCGGCATGAAGCTGGACAAGCTGTCGATGCAATTTTCGTCGCAGGAGATCGAGACGGTCGTGGATGTGCTGGAGGCCTACGAACGACTCATCCTCGACGCAATGCGCGGCGATCACACGCTGTTCAACACCGCCGAAGGCATCGAATCGTTATGGGAGCGTTCGGAAGAGCTGCTCACCGATCCGCCCGCGGTCAAGCTGTACCAGCCGGGGACGTGGGGGCCCAACGCGATTCACCAGTTGATCGCCCCCAACGCGTGGCGGTTGCCGTTCGAGCGGGAGTGGCGCGACGCCAGGCCCTGATGGGGGCGGCTCAGCTCAGTTCGGCGCTGAGATAACTGATGGCGTGGCGGAATTCCTTGAGGATCTCGTTGTCCGGCACCACGAAACCGTAGTCGGCATATACCTGTTCGGTGGGGTGGCGGGTGACGTTCCAGCCGGTATCGGCCAGGTGCTCGGCGGCCGGACGGCGTGCACCGAGCCAGACGAGTTCGGCGACGTCGATGTCGAGCCCGTGCTGACGCCAGGTGTTGCGCATGGCCCGAGCCCGTTCGTCGGTGAACACGCTCATATCGGTGATGTTCTCGGTGGCCAGGCGGCTGCCCGGCGCGCTGAGCGCGGTGATGTTGTCCAGCAGCCTGTCTTGGGCTTCCGGCGGCAGGTAGGGCAGCAGGCCTTCGGCGATCCAGGCGGTCGGGGAGTTGGTGTCAAACCCGCTGTCGCGCAGGGCGGTTGGCCAGTCATCGCGCAGATCGATGGCGACGGTCCGGCGCTCGGCGGTCGGTTCCGCGCCGAGCCGGGCGAGCGTGTCGGTCTTGAAGGAGATGACCTCGGGCTGGTCGACCTCGAAAACGACGGTGCCCGCCGGCCACGACAACCGGTAGGCCCGGGCATCGAGCCCGGCGGCCAGGATGACGGCCTGGCGCGCGCCGGCCGCCGTCGCGGCGCGGAGGAAATCGTCGAAGAACCTGGTCCGCACCGTCATCTGCTCGCGCCGCTGCTGCAGCGTCATCGGCGAATCGTCGCTGTCGAGCGAGATTTGGCCGTCCAGCATCCGGGTGAAAAAGGGGTGTCCGACCGCCCGCACCAACGGCTCGGCGAACCGGTCGTCGAGCAGTGGGTCCGGCTCGCGGGAGGCCAGCGCCCGGGAGGCCGCCACCATCGTCGCGGTCGCCCCCACGCTCGACGCCAGGTCCCAGCTATCGCCCTCGGTCCGTGCCGAATCAGTCGATGACATCCGTTTTCCCCTTCCGGGATCCAGTCGCCGCGTCGGCCGATCAGGCCCGCATTTGCGCGATGCGCGCGCCGCCACCCGCGACTACACATCGGTACCCGCAACGGTACTTTCTGCGTATGCCGCGGTCACCCCGCGCCCACCGCCTTGACCGCATTCCCGCGACGCTCGACGCTCGACGACAGGAAGTGAATCACGCTATGGCACCGACCTTGCGCCCGCGCCGATCCGCCCTGTACCTACCCGGAAACAAACCCCGGGCGCTGGAAAAGGGCAAATCGCTGCCGGCGGACGTGCTGATATTCGACCTCGAAGATGCCGTGGGGCCGGACGCGAAGGCCGAATCGCGGGCGTCGGTGTGCGAGGCGATCTCCTCGCAGAGCTACCGGCCGCGTGAGGTCGTGGTGCGCATCAACGGGCTGGACACCGACTGGCACAGCGACGATCTGGCCGCGGTGGCGGGATCGGCCGCCGACGGTGTGCTGGTGCCGAAAGTCGAGACGGGCCAACAGGTTCGGGCGCTGGCCGACGCGCTCGACGCGCTGGGCGCCCCGAAGGCGTTGCAGCTGTGGGTGATGATCGAGACGCCCCGGGCGTTTTTGAGGGCCGAGGAGGTCGCGTCGGCCAGCGAGCGGCTGGCCGGGCTGGTGGTCGGCACCAATGATCTCGTCAACGAGTTGCACGGCCTGCACGTCCCCGGGCGCGCGCCCGTCGTGCCCGCGCTGGGCATGGCCCTGTTGGGAGCGAGGGCGGCCGGAAAAATCATCTTGGATGGTGTGTTCAACGACATCACCGACGAGGGCGGATTCCGGGCCGAGGCGCGGCACGGCCGCGAAATGGGATTCGACGGGAAGACCCTGATCCATCCGTCACAGATCGCCCCGGCGAACGAACTGTTCGGCCCCTCGCGGGGGGAGCTGGACGACGCCCGCAAGGTCGTGTCGGCCTACGAGGAGGCGCGGGCCGCGGGCACCAGCGTCATCACGGTCGAGGGCCGCATGATCGAGAGCCTGCACGTGCGCGACGCCCAGCGGATTCTTGCCCTGGCCGATTTGATCTCGGAGATGGAAACCGCTTCCTAGCTCGGATTAGGCCGGGCAGAGCGATCGAGGTCGGCCACACGGTAGGTTGTACGCGATTCCCGACGACTCGAGAGGAGACAAGGTGGGCGAGACCGCGGCCATGGCCGAGGCCGACCGCACGTGGATGATCGACACGCTGCTGGCGCTGCTGCAGACCCCGAGTCCGTCGGGGCGCACGGACGCGGTGATGCAGTTGATCGGCGACATCCTCGACGACTTCGGCGTGCCGTTCACGCTGACGCGGCGCGGGGCGCTGACCGCGGAGCTGCCGGGGGAGTCGGCGACCACCGACCGGGCGCTGGTGGTTCACTCGGACACCATCGGCTGCATGGTGCGCGACCTCAAGGACAACGGCCGCCTGGAGCTGGTCCCGGTCGGCACCTTCTCGGCCCGGTTCGCCGCGGGAGCCCGCGTGCGTATCTTCATCGACGACCCCGACGAGTTCATCACCGGCACGGTCATGCCGCTCAAGTCCAGTGGCCACGCGTTCGGCGACGAGATCGACACCCAACCCACCGACTGGGACCACGTCGAGGTTCGGATCGACCGCAAAGTGTCCTCGCGCGAGGACCTGCTTCGTCTCGGCCTGCAGATCGGCGACTTCGTGGCGTTGATCACCAGCCCCGAGCTCACCGCCGACGGCTTCATCGTCTCCCGCCACCTGGACGGAAAGGCGGGTGTCGCGATCGCGCTCGCCCTGGCCAAGAACTTCTCCGAGAACAAGGTGGTGTTGCCGCACCGCACCACGATCATGGTCACCATCACCGAGGAGGTCGGTCACGGGGCCAGCCACGGGCTGCCCGCGGACGTCGCCGAATTGGTGTCGGTGGACAACGCGGTGTGCGCGCCCGGGCAGCACTCGCTCGAGGACGGCGTGACGATCCCGATGGCCGATATGCACGGCCCGTTCGACTATCACCTGACCCGCAAGCTCTGCCGCCTCGCCCAGGAGCGGGGAATCCCGTTCGCCCGCGACATCTTTCGCTACTACCGCTCCGACGCCGCCGCGGCGATCGAGGCGGGGGCGAACACCCGCGCCGCGCTCGTCGGCTTCGGCCTCGACGGCAGCCACGGCTGGGAGCGCACCCACATCGATTCGCTCGAAGCCGCCTACAACCTCCTGCACTGCTGGCTGCAGACGCCGTTGACGTTCGCCAAGTGGGACGCCAAGCCGACGGGCAGTCTGCGCGACTTTCCGTCGTCGAAGCAGCCCGCGCCCAGCGAGCGGTGGGTGCCGCTGTCTCGCGGCGATTACGAAAGCCCGGGCGAGGCGTCGCCCGGAACGCCGTGGCCGCCGTCGGAGGGACCCCAGGCCTAACAGCCGCGGGGCATCCGGTTGGCGCGCCAGCAGCGGGACTGCATGGGGACGTCGATCGCGTCGGCCGCTCCGAAGCGCTCGCGCAGCACGGCGCGGGCATTGGTGAGCCGGCGTTCGCGGTCCTCGGGAGACGCGGTGATGATCCTGCTGTAGGTGCCCACCATCTTGACGACGTCGTCGACCCGCATCGTGCGCACGAACGTGAACGCCTCGCGGGCCACATGGTGGAAGATCTGCGGATCGGGGAGCGCGACGTTTTCGTGGAGCCGGCGGAAGCGCTCGGGTCCATCCGCCTCGGTCTTTTCGTCGCCGGGCAGCAGGTCGAGGTCGCGGACCCAGTCCACGTCACGATCTCGACTGGTCCAAATCAGCCCGAAGCGCCCGCCGTCGCGAAGTACCCGCCCGATTTCCGGGACCGCCCGTTCGGGATCCATCCAGTGCCACGCCGCCGAGACGAACACCGCATCCGCGGCACGGTCGGGGAGTGGGATCGACTCACCGCTGCCCTCGACGACGCGGACACCGGGGGACCGGTCGGCCAGGACCGCCCGCATCCGGGCGTCGGGCTCAACGGCGATGACGCGCGCCGCCCGGCCGATGAGCGTGCGGGTGAACAAACCCGTGCCCGCGCCGACGTCGACGGCCACGTCGCACTCCGGCGGCATCAGCCAGTCCACCGCCTCCCGCGGGGCTTGCGGCCGCAGGCCGTCGTAGTCCTCGGCGATGGCTCCGAACGACATTGCGCGCGCTTGACGATCAGTCACATGCGACAACGTAATTCAGCTCGCTATGCAAAACGTGAGAAAGGATCGCGCGTCACCAGAGTGCGCTGTGATTGACGAGCGCATCGGCGATGAGCCCGACTCCGAAAACCAGAAACAAAAGTCGCACCGACATGGGCCCGTAGCGGGTGAGCACGCGTATCAGTCCCCGCTGAATGCGCGCGGCCCGCGCCGTGCGTCTCATCGACAGTGCAAGGATCGCCAGCGGTGGCGACACCGCGATTGCGCAGTAGGTGATGATGACCAGCGGCCACAGCGGCGGTCGTGGATGCAGCGCGGCCAGCATGGCCAGGCCCGTGAGGTACGGCACCGCGGTCGGCGCCTGTCCGCTTCCCACCGCCAGCCCGAGGAATCCGAGCAGCCACGGGCGTTTGCGCATGGCCGCCATTGCCCAGCCGGGAGCCGCGGATTGCGCGGTCAGCGGGAAGTACGCCAAGCAGATCAGCACGATTCCCAACAGCAGTTCGCCGCGAAACCGGATGGCCGGCGTGATGCGGAAATCGAGCGCCTCGGTGATGAAGCTGATTCCCAGCACCGTGCACAGGCCGAACGTGGTCGTCACGGCAAACACGCCCGCGACGAAGCTCAAGGCGCCCGGGATGGGGGAACGGCGGCTGAGCCGGCTATCGAAGATCACCGCCGAGACGACTCCGACGTTGAGGACGTTGAGTGAATCGAGAAACGCCAGGCCCGCAAGGGCAAGTATCAGAGCCGCCACGCGCCTGTACCGGGCCTAGCGTGCGGATTCGCCGGGCGCCCGAAAGCGGCTGGGCACTGACCACGGCGACACGATCAAAGCGGCGATCATGCTGCAGACAATACGGTCAGACGGGAGCGCGCAGGCAGGGGGCGATGGTGTCAGCGCGGGGGATCCGCGGCATGATCGAGTCGTCGGCGACGTGGCTGACGCATCCACACAACGACGGCACATCGAATCCGGAGGTGCGCCACCGATGACCGCGCTTTTCCCGCAGGGCCTTCGCGAATACCTCATCGGGGCTTGGACGTTGGAGTCCTATCAAAGCTCCGCGGGTGAATTCCGCCAAATAATCTGACTCCCAATGGCACTCGGACGTAGATCACCGAACCCCCTCGCCGACGTCAGGAGCACTGAATGGGACTGCTCGACCGCAAGACCGCCGTCGTCACCGGCGCCAACTCCGGGATCGGGCTGGCCACCGCCGAGCGATTCCTCGCCGAGGGCGCCGAACGGGTGTTCATCACGGGACGGCGCCGGCCCAAACTCGACGCCGCGGCAAGCCAATTGGGTCCTCGTGCCACCGCCGTGCCCGGCGACGTCGGCATTCCGAAGGACCTGGATCGGCTCTACGCAAAGGTCGCGTCCACCGGCAACGGCCTCGACATCGTCATGGCCAATGCCGGGTCGACCAGGGTGGCACGGCTGGGGGAGATCACCGACGATGACCTCGACGCACTGCTGACCACCAACGTCAAGGGGGTCGTGTACACCGTCCAGAAGGCGCTGCCGCTGCTCAACGACGGCGCCTCCGTCATCCTGACGGGCTCCACCACCGCGGACCGCGGCCGCGCCGGGCTGAGCATCTACGCCGCCACCAAAGCCGCCGTCCGGTCACTGGCCCGCGCCTGGGCCAACGAGCTCGCCGACCGCAACATCCGGGTCAACGTCATCGTCGCCGGATCCACCGCCACCCCGGGAAGCGATGCGCTGGCCGCGCAAACCAACCCCGACGCCTCCATCGAGGAGTTCCGCGCCGGCCGCATCGCGACCATCCCGTTGGGCCGCTTCGCCGATCCCATCGAGATCGCCAATGCTGCAGTGTTTTTGGCGAGCGATCTGTCCAGCTTCACCACCGGATCCACGGTGACCGCCGACGGCGGATTCAACCAAGTCTGAAGCGGAACACCCCGCGGCGGGCGCCCCTGAGGTACTCACCGCAGCATGGAGCTAAGCGCTTCGTATACCTGCGCTAATCGCGCGAAGTGCGAACGCCGACGGCCGCGGCCCTCTACAGTTCGACAAATAGCGAACACCCCGCACTGACACTTAAGGGAAAACGAGATGGCGAAAAGTGTTGCCACCAAGAATGACAACGAGAAGATCGTGGTCGATTTTATACATGCCGCTTACGGCGAGAGCATGGACGTCGACGCGATGACCGCGCTCATGGCCGACGACTTCGTGTGGCAACTCCACGTTCCTCTGTCTCCGGTCGTGCGGGGCCGCGACGCGGCGCGCGCAGAACTCGAGAAGCACAGCACGCTGTCAACCGGCATGATCGAGGGGAGCGAGATCCGCACCATCGTGTCCGACGGCGACACCGTCATCGTCGAACGAGTCGACGTGAACTCAATGAATGGCGTGGCCGTCACGTTCTGTGTCACCGCGATTTTCGAGGTTCGCGACGGCGCGATCACTCATTGGCGAGAGTATTGGGACACCGCCCACGTCGCGCAGCAACTCGGCATCGATCCCGCGCTGATGTTCGCCCCGCTGAGCAATTAGCCGACGGTGCAAGACCTTTGGCGGCGTCCTAGCCCGATGCGCCGAGGATCTTGATCGCGAAGACGAGCGTGTCGCCCGGCCGGATTCCGGCGCTGGGCTGACCTTCGGGGTAGCCATCCGCGGGGACCATCGCGACGGCGACCGTGGACCCGACCTTTTGTCCCGCGATGGCCTTTTGGAAGCCCGGCACGACTCCGGTCAGCGGGAAGTCAACGGGGGCGCCGCGTTGGTAGCTGCTGTCGAACACCGACCCGTCGCGACCATTGACGCCCATGTAGCAGACGGAGACCTTGGCGGTGCTCGGGACCACGGGTCCATCTCCGGCGCGCAGCGTGTGCACCTGGGTCTGGGTCACGGCGAACGGTGCCGTCACGGTGACACGCGGGGCCGTCGTATCGGTAGACCCGGTGACAGCGACGCTTCCCGTGTTCCCGGCGAGCGTCCAGTCGGGCGTTCCGCCATTCTGCGGGGCCGCGGTTGGGCACGAGTCGGCCGCGTTTGCCGTGCCCGATCCAGTGAGCAGGAGAGCGGTTGCCGCGGCACTGGCCGCGAGGGCCACAGACGAATGCATCCGGAAGGAGTTCACGACCGTCACGCTACAGCGACGCATGGCGCCCCTTCGTCGTAGCCCGAGTCCATGGTCACGGCCTGCGTCGTCGTTTCGGGTCTGCGCTCAAGACCACGTGTCTTCGCGTCGCCGAACACGGGGCCGCAGTGGTACCCCGCCGCCGGCGACCGGCGGCGGTAGTCGGCGCGGCGGCCACCAGATCGACGGCGAACCGGGCCGACGGCGCTGGTCGTCTCGTGCAAAGCGCAGGACTTCACCTGTAGACGACCGCGCTGGGCCAGTCCCCGATAAGCGCCGAGCACAGGTCGTCCGCATAAAATGGCCTGTTCGTACAAAATGGACAAAACAGCTAGAATGGCGGACATGCAGACCAAGCAGGGGAGCGCCATATCCACCGTCTCGTTCCGCAACCGCGACGGCAAGCTCGTCGATGTCCCCTCGGTGACCGCCAGCCGCCTCAAAAATGAGTTCGGCAGCGTCTTCGATGAGGCCGCGGTCAGCGGGGCGGTGGTGATCACCAAGCACAACACCCCCAGGGCCGTGCTGCTGTCGTACGCCGAATTCGAGGCCTTGGCCGCGACGGCGGCACCCGCGCTCGACGATCTCAGCGAGCGGTTCGACGAGCTGTTGGCGACGATGCAGGCGCCGAAGGCCAAAGCCGGGGTAGCCGCGGCATTCGACGCCACACCGGACGAGATGGGCGCCGCAGCGGTGAAGGCGGCACGCGCCGCGCAGCTGCGCTGATCCAACGCGGCCCGTGGCTCGCACGACAACGATGCCGGCGCAGATACACGTGTTGGCAGGCGTCAACGGCGCCGGCAAGAGCAGTGTCGTGGGCGCGACGATCCGCGATAAGGGCGGCGAGTACTACAACCCCGACGAGGCCGCACGCCAGATCATGGCGGCCAACCCCGGGCTGGGACAGGCCGACGCCGACGCGGCGGCATGGGAACAGGGCCGGAGGCTGCTGCAGCAGGCGATTGATCAGGGCCTCGATTTCACCTTTGAGACCACGCTCGGCGGCAACACGATGCCGGGACTGCTGGCTGAGGCCGCCAAGCGCGGACTCGAGATCCGCGTTTTTTATGTGGGGCTCGACAGCGCGGATACGTGCATCGCGCGGGTGCGACAACGGGTCCGCGCCGGCGGGCATGACATTTCCGACGCCGACATCCGCCGCCGTTATCGCCACAGCCTGATCAATCTCGTGAAATTACTGCCCGCACTCACCGGGCTGCGGGTGTATGACAACTCTGCGAGCGCCGATCCCGCAATCGGGCAGGCACCGAAGCCGGCCTTGGTGTTGCACATGGACCGCGGGCGCATCGTCGGGCCTTCCGATCTGACCAACACACCGCCTTGGGCCAAGCCCGTCGTCGCCGCCGCGCTGGAGCTCGCGCAGGGATCGTGAACGGGAGCCTGGATTTGCGCCCCGCTCACCGTTCGCGATCTGCCACAAGGTATTGATCCCCATCGGCCGGCTCGGTTCGATATCCCCATACACGAGGGAAGGGCCGCAAATGAAGGCACTCGTTCGCGTAACGGCTGCGAAGACTCGCGAACCTACCGGTCAGGATGAACGATGGCGGCAATGCGGACAATGAGCCTGCGCCGATCCATCGCTGCGCCAATCGATGCGGTGTTCGACTGGCTCATCGACGGAAACAATTGGAGCGACATACCGGGGATGTTCTACTCTCGCGTTCGCCCGGTCGATGGCCCAGAACCCTTCGGGGTCGGCTCAATTCGTGAATTCGCCAGCTCGGGTTCAAAGGTCACCGAAGTCGTCACAGCGTTCGAACGACCGCACTTGATGAGCTATCAAGCCCTGTCAACCGTGCCCCCGGCGCAACACAGCGGCGGATCGGTAACGCTGCGAGAGGTGCCGGGAGGCACCGAAGTTCTGTGGACGACAACCTTCCGGCTCAAAAGCCCCATCCTCGCTGGTTTCTTCACCCGGCTCTATGCACCGTTGATCGGATTGGGGATCCGCATGGTTCTGCGAACGGCGGAGCGGGCTTTGACTGGCGACCAAACGAATATCTGACGTCTCGCCGAGACCATCTCGAACACCGGTCACTTCTATTCATTATCACGCCGACGAGTTCACCCCTGTGCTGCAACAACATTGGGCGCAGCACCGCGCTTGACCGGCCAGTCAGCCCCCGCCTTTGCCCTTGCTTTCTTCGAGTTGTCCTGGGCAGTAGGCTTTGGCCGATATGGTGGCGAATTGGGCGGCGCCGCTGGTGGTCAGGGCGGGGTTGTTGTCGCGTATGTCGGTGAGGAGTTGTAGTCCGGATACGCCGCGGGTGATCATGGCGCACACGGATTTTCCCGCTGCGACGGCTTGGCTGGGTGAACTACCCCAGGTTTAGTTCCTACTCGGTTGCGAGGGCCGGGGTCGGCTGGCTCGCAGGGTGTGAGGTGCCGGTGAGGGCGGCCTCGTACTCGGCGGGTGGAACGTAGCCGAGGGCTTCGTGCAGGCGTTCCTGGTTGTACCAGGCCACCCATTCGGCGGTCGAGAGTTCGACATCATCGATGCACCGCCAGGGCTTGCCGCGGTTGATGAGCTCGGTCTTGTAGGCGGCGTTGACCGCTTCAGCGAGGGCGTTGTCATAACTATCGCCACGCGACCCGACCGAGGGCGCGATCCCCAGTTCAGCCAGCCGGTCGGTATAGGCCAGCGATAGGTACTGGGATCCGCGGTCGGAATGATGAACCAACTCGGATAGATCGGTATTCGACTGCCACACAGCGTGATTGAATGCTTGAAGCGGGAGGTCTTCGGTGCGCATCGTGGCCGAGACCGCCCAGCCAACGATCTTCTTGGTGCACGCATCAGTGACGAACGCGGTGTAACAGAACCCCTGCCAGGTCCGCACGAACGTGATGTCGGCGACCCATAGCCGGTTCGGTGCAGCGGCCCGGAATTGGCGGTTGACCAGATCGGCCGGCCGGATCGCGGCCGGGTCGCTGATCGTGGTGAACACCGGCTTGCCCCGCTGGGCGCCGCGCAACCCGGCCTTGCGCATCAACCGGCGGGTTTGTTCACGGCCCAGCTGCCAACCACGCCGTGTCATCGCCGCGTGCATCTTCTTGACCCCATACACCGAGTAGTTCTGCCGGTGCACCGCCTCAAGGTCAGCGATCAGCTGCTCATCGCGGATCTCCCGGTCCGACGGTGGTCGGGTCCGCGCGGCCCGATAACCCCGCGAGGTGAGGAATCCGGGGATAGCTGCCCGCAGCACACGGCAGATGAGCTCGACCCCGAACTGATCGCGATGAGCATCGATGTAGGCGATCATTTCGTCGCGGGGCGGTCGAACTCCGCGGCAAAAAACGCAGACGCTGACTTCAAAATCTCGTTAGCCCTGCGCAGTTCAGCGTTCTCGCGCTTGAGCTTACGGATCTCGGCATGCTCAGAACTGGTCATGCCCGGCCGTTCACCAGCATCGACTTGGGCCTTGCGTCGCCACCGACGCACCGACTCCTCCGAAATATCGAGTTTGCTGGCGACAGACTTTATGGCCTCGAACTCCGACACTTCCGAGGCTTCCATCACAGTGTCCAACAACCGCAACGCACGCTGCCGAAACTCCGGCGAATACTGACGGGGCATAGCTTCCAATCCTCCTATAAGGATCGGAACTAAACCTGGGGTAGTTCAGTGCTGTACCTGGTCGGGCATTTGTTGTAGTTGGGCGATGATGCGGTCGAGTTTGACTGGTTGGGTGCGGCGTTGGCCGGTGATCGCGCGGGTCTGAATGTGTGTTGTTGTGTTGATGGCGCGGGCGGCGGGCCCGCCCAGTGCGCCGCCGGCCAGGCTGCCCAGGGTGGCGTCGTTGACCAGCTCGGCGGGAAAACCCGCCGCGGCGGCCACGGCGGTGGTGGTGGTGGCCGGTAGGGCGGTGGAGGCCAACCGGATGGCGGGGGCGGCGCTGGCCCAGCTCGAGGGCACCGACAGCTTTCCCACGGTGGGTGCGCTGCCCAGCACCGCGGATACGGGCCGCACCGGGATGCCGGCGCCAAGACCTGCGGGTGAGGCCAGGCCGGCGCCCAACGATGCTTTGGGCATGCCGGCGCTCCAGGGCGCGTAGACGAAGGCGCCCTTCCATTCCGAGACGCCCAGCCCGCCGCTGGCGCCGACGACGTTGGTCCAGGTGGCCTGCCCGCCGATGCCTTTGACGCTGGAAAACAGCGCCTCCCATAGCGGCGCGATCTCCTTGCTGCCGGTCATGCCCTCGATCAGCTGCTGCCATGATTGGGTGTATCCGGTGGTCAGTGAGTTGATGTAGTCCTGCAGTTGTTGCATCCACGACGACGAGGTGCTCGAGGCCGCGGCGGCTGTGGTGGTTGCCTGCGCCGTCCCGGTGTCCTTGCTGACAGCGGGTGCCTGCTCGAAGGGGGTCAGCTCCCCGGCGGCCTGCGAGGAGCTGGCGTAGCCGAACATCGCGGTGACGTTTTGGGACCACATCTGGGCGTATTGGGCTTCGGTGGCCGCGATCGCTGCGCCGTTTTGCCCCAACAGGTTGGTTGCCTGCAGTGCTGCGAGCTGGGTGCGGTTGGCGGCGATCAGCGCCGGGGGGACGACGCAGGCCAGCGCGGCCTCATAGGCGGTGGCGGCGGCTTGGGCGTGGGCGGCGGTCTGCTCGGCCAGGCCCGCCGTGGTCGAGATCCAGCCCACATAGGGTGCGGCCGCGGCTGCCATGGAGGTCGAGGACGGGCCCTGCCACTCGGTGATGAGTTCGGAGATCACCGCGCCGTAAGAGGATGCGGTGGAATGTAATTCGGCGGCCAGCGCTCCCCACGCGGCGGCCGCCGATAGCATGGGTGCTGCGCCGGGGCCGGCGTAGAGCTGGGTGGAGATGACCTCGGGTGGCAGCGCTGCGAAATCGGCGAAAACCATGGCCGTGCCTTTCCTTATTTCGCGTTCGGCGGGATCACGATGACCGTGGAGGTGGTGGCGATGTCATCAACAGCCACCGCACCAGGCACCCGGACCGCCGGCCCGGCCACCGCACGGGTGGCGGTACCACCGACCGCGCGTCCGGCCAGGCTCGACAAGGCGGTGGGCCCGAACAGACCCTGCCCGGGGTTGACGGTCATCGCCGGCGCGGCATCGAGCATCGTCTCGGGCAACTCGGCTGCCAGGGTCCTGATCGCCGGCGCGGCCGAGGCCCAGTTCGCGGGAACCGACAACGACCCCACGACACCGGCACGGCCCACCGCCGCAGACACCGTTCCCACACCCGGCGCCTGCAACGAGGTGGATCCGGTCAGCAGTTCGCTGTGCAGCAACGGCGCCAAAACCCCGTGCAGAGCCTTGGGATGCAGTGTCCCACCGATGCTTTGCAGGTTGTTGCCCATCCCGCGCACATTGAGCGCAAGCTGATAAAAACCCTTCCCCGCGGTCCCGATCCCGAGCGGCGAGTACGGCCCGGTGAGTGCGTTGAGGAAGTTGTTGAAACTCTTCA
Organism: Mycobacterium sp. NTMscope_MAC_12; assembly: GCF_976985675.1. Classification (NCBI taxonomy): domain Bacteria; kingdom Bacillati; phylum Actinomycetota; class Actinomycetes; order Mycobacteriales; family Mycobacteriaceae; genus Mycobacterium; species Mycobacterium sp. NTMscope_MAC_12. Next base: position 2,273,957 of record NZ_CDRJYY010000001.1, on the reverse strand, counting down.
AACCCCCCGTGGCTTCCCCAAGACCGAGCGAGACCCCGGTCGACGACGTCCCCGCCGCGTTCGCGGCGGCACTTTGCGCCGCGGCGGGAGCCTGCGAGACCGCCTGGGAGAGCGCGGTTTCCACGTGGGAGCTCGCCGACGACTGGGCCGCCGAGGCGACCGCGGCCGCCTGGTTCGTTTCCCCACTGCTGTCGGTGGTCGACGGCGGCGCGGTGAACGGGACCAGCTGGGCCGCGACCGCCGAGGAACCCGCATAGCCATACATCGCGGCCGCGTCTTGGGCCCACATCTCGGCGTACTGGGCCTCGGTGGCCGCGATGGCCGGGGTGTTTTGGCCCAAGATGTTGGTCGCGACCAGTGACGCCAACAACGCCCGGTTGGCCGCGATCACCGGCGGTGGCACCGTGGCCGCGAAGACGGCCTCATAAGCGCCTGCCGCCGCCTTCGCCTGACTTGCCGACTGCTCGGCCTGCGCGGCGCTGCTGCTCAGCCACGCAATGTACGGTGCGGCCGCGGCCGCCATCGACGCCGACGAGGGCCCATTCCATGCGGTTCTCAGCTCCGCGACGACAGATCCGTAAGACGCTGCCGTGGCGCGTAATTCGGCCGCTAATCCGTCCCAGCCGGCCGCAGCGGCCAACAACGGTGCCGGCCCGGGACCTGAGTAGATCCTGCCGGAGTTGATCTCCGGAGGCAACGCTCCGAATTCCATCTGGTTCCTCCGCATCCGGATATGACCAACGTCGACCCAGCATTGCTACCGCCGGATACCGTTGTCCTTCAACAGCATTCAGCACACTCGGCTTCGCAAACCCCTGGGCTGCCGATAGCTAGAATGCTCGTGTGCCCAGAAGACTAGCCAGCTCCGGCGGAAGCAACATCGACCAACAAGAGCCGACTCCGCACGGTCACCACCTCCCAAAGGGCAGTGGGAGCGCCTTGGCGGCGCGGTCGGCAAAAGCGCCCGTACGCCCCGTCTACCTCGGACGAATCGCGAACTACCCCGGCGTGAAGGGAGCCAGAATCTTGGAGGAAACGTTGCTAGATGAAACAGTTTTCATCAGTAAAAATCTCGCCGTCAAATAATTCGAATGGGGCGCTCTGGCTGCGAGCCCGTTCGCCGGCTTCCCGCTCGAACAGTGACGACCTTGCGTCGCCGTCGAATGTTGCCGTGCCTCAAGGTTTCCAGCGCCTGAGCTGCATCTCCATGTGCTGCACCGCACGACTATCGCTACGTCGACCGTACCGCGGACCAAGCGATGACATGCATGGCCAGCTCCGGCATACCCGCAATGATCAGTTAGTCCGGCGGGCCGGCTTTGAGGCTCCCGCAGCCTTTTTCGACAACTCGTCGCGAGATGGCACGGCCTGTTCGATGTGGTCGTCGACGCAACCGACAAAGGCCTGGCATGCGGCGGAGCGCTTATCAGGGCGCGGTGCCACGAGGTTTACTCGGCGGTACATGTCAGCACCGGCGACCGGCCGCAATGCCAGTCCCGAATCGGCGTTAGCGCGCGTGCGCGCAACGGATTCGGGCAGCAACGCGACACCCAGGTTTTTGCGCACGAAATGAGTGACCTCATCGACACGCGTCACTTCGAAAGCCACACGCCGGGTTACGTTGGCGAAGCCGCGGTCGGTTTCGTGTCGCAGACCGTAGCCAGGGGGAAAGTCGATGAACGGTAATGCGGCCAGCGCAGTTATCGACATCGATGATTTTTTTGTCAGCGGATGGTGAGCGGGCATGACGGCGACGAGCGGTTCGCTGAACAGATGGGTGAACGTCAAGACACCGCCGGTGCCGGATACGTTGGAGCCTACGATTGCCACGTCCAGTTTCCGGTCGCGGACCGCCTCGATCAGCACGTCACTGCCACCGCTGCGCAACGTCACGCTGACGTCGGGATAGTGCGAGTGAAAGGTCGCCATCAGGGTGGCCACATCGAGGCTTTCGGATGGGATCTCCATCATCCCGACCGTGAGCCGGCCAACGACCGTGCCGCCGAGAGCTTGTGCGTCAACGGCGATCTGGTCAATGCCGGCAACCACTTGGCGCACCAGCGGCATCAGCGCCTCGCCGGCGGGGGTCAGCGAGACCGAGCGAGTAGTCCGTTCGAACAGCCGTAAGCCGATTTCACTTTCGAACCGACCGACCTGCTGACTCAAGGCTGATGGCACGACGAACATCGCCTCGGCCGCCTTCGTGAAACTATTCGACTCGGCCAACGCCACGACGTAGCGCAATTGCTGCAGGTTCACAATCCTTCATCTTTCGTGATTAATCGCATCATATCTATTCACTGGACTAGTGGATGCGTTGCCTTCAGGATCAAGGGCATGTCCGCGGATCCGTCGTCACCGGCTGCCTTGGCGGCTGGCGGCATCGTGGTGCGTCCGCAGTCAGCGTTGGCCGGCAATGACTGCTCGGTGGCGGCGGTGCGCGACGAAATCACCGAACAGTTTGACCGCCTTGCGTTTCTGGGGGAGTTGCGTTGCTCCCATGACCGGGTGGTCGCGGGTTCTCTCGAGGAGTTGGTGTTCACCTACACCGTCGGCGGATCCGGCATTGCCGACAGCGGTTGGCTGAAGCTGTGCTTCCGCTACTACTCGGATTGGGATCTGCAGACAACGTCGCCGGACGCCCGCGACTTCGCGACCGCCCGCTTGGTGAGTCGGTCCCTGATCGGCGGGGCCTCCGAGGACAGTGCGGCGACGGTGCGGCAATTGGCCACGAAATATGACGTCAAAGGCGGTGAGCGGCCATTTCAGAAGTCGCTGCTGATCCACGTCGTGGACGGGTACCTGCGCCCCGGTGATGTGATCGAAATCCGCTGCGGCGACCGTCGTTTCGGTGGACCCGGCACGCGCGTGCAGACTTTCGTCGAAGACCAGTTCGAGGTCCACCTGTTCGTCGACCCGCTGGGCACTTCGCGTATGGCTCACGCTGATGTGCATCGGATTGCTGTCGTACCAGGTGCACCCGAACGAGTCGTCGTGCACGGTCCTCGCATTGTGCGCAGCGAGGCGCCGGCCGTGCACCTGCACGCCCACCTGCAAGACCGTTGGGGCAACACCTGTTCCGACATTGCCGCGACGATGCATGCGCTCATCGACGGTGTCGTCGTGGACAGCGCCCGTACGCCTGCGAAGGGGTGGTCCAAGGCGTCGCTCCGCGTGCCGTCGGTCGCCGCCCGCATCGACGTTGCCGCCGAGACAAGCACCGCCGTGCTTCAGAGCGCTGCGACCGTGATCGATGTCGTCGACGATTTCCCGTCGCCGCGGGCGTACTTCTGCGACCTGCACGTTCATTCCAACGACACCGTGGGCACTCAGGACACCGACTGGAATCTGCACTACGCGCGCGATATCGCCGCGCTCGACGTACTTGGCTATACCGCCAACGACTTCCAGATCACCGACGACACGTGGGACGACGTCGTCAGGGCCTGCCGGCAGATCGCCGAGGACGGCGCATTTGTCTGCTACCCCGGAGTGGAGTGGTGCGGCACCGCCGGCGCCGGCGGTGACCACAATGTCGTCTTCCTCGGTGAGGACACCACGTTGGCCCGCTCGCTGGAATGGCATCAGCGCATGGCCACCGCGGTACCCACGCCGCAGAACTGGCCGGTGACCCAGTTGTACGCCGCCTACGAGAAGGACCCGGAGTCTTACCTCTTGATCCCGCACGTGGGCGGGCGACGAGCGATCCTGGACTGGCATCACCCCGAGCTCGAGCGGCTGATCGAGGTGCACTCCGCCTGGGGGAGTAGCCCATGGTTCTTCGAAGACGCCTTGGCGCGCGGCCTACGACTCGGGGCGAGTGCCGCGAGCGATGAACACCGCGGACGGCCGGGTGCCGGGGCACCGGGAGCCAACATCTTCGGCGGCTTCGGCGGGCTCACCGGCGTCCTCGCGCCGACCCTTTCCGCCGCAGACGTCGGTCGTTCGTTGCGCGCCCGCCGCACCTGGGCCACAACCGGTGCGCGCGCGGTCGCCCTGCTGCGCAGCGGTGAGAACTGGATGGGTGACGAGTTCGCCACTGATGCCGGCGAACTGACCGCCGGTTACGCCTTGTATGGCACGACGGGATGGGATGACGTGACGGTCTACGACAGCGCCGGTTTGCTCTGGCGTCGTGACCTGCACGCCGAGACGGGCCTTTCGCCCAACCTGGTTCGCATCAGCTGGGGTGGGGCTCGGCACCGTGACCGCTACCGCTGGGCCACCTGGTCAGGCCGGCTGCGTATCGACGGCACCGCCGTCGAAGACGTAACCCCGTGGGCGATCACGCATCCCGAGCAGATCGTCGATGTAGACGGATCGGCCGTGGCCTGGGATACCACAACTTACGGGTCGGATATCGGCATCGTGGTACGGCTCACCGACCTGACCCGCGCGCAATTCGAGGTCGATGCGACGGTGCAGGAAGACGGCCTGCGCGCCCAGGCGAGCCTTTCCGGGGCAGAGCTCATCGCCGAAGGTCATCGGGACATCGCCGTCGGCGGTCTCAATCTGCGTGTCCGCCTCGAACGCATCGCCGACCCGAAGGCGCTGCCGAACACCGTCGCCGGCGAACTCAACCTGCAGCTGCCTGGGGGCGACAGCGCAATTTATCTGCGCGGCAAGCAATTCGATGGGCATCAGGTTTGGACAAGCCCGCTGTTCGTGACCCGAGCGGTAGGCAACCCGTAGTGACCCGACTTCGAACCGGTCTTACCCGCCGCCTCCACATCGACTTGCGGCGCATTACCTGCGCGGCTTGTCCGGCTCCCACGGCCGTCTGACACGCGCACCGCCGCGTCATCAGCACTCACCGTTTCAGCGGTACGGCAGCAACTCTCGTTGCCAGCCTCGGCCCAATCCGCCAGTTCTCATCCATTTCGATTCGAGGAACCATGTCACTGCACCGATCCGGCAGCAAGCTCATCGCGCTGATCGCCGCGTCAGCGACCGCCGCCGCGCTGTCCGGGTGCTCAAGCCAGGGCGCGTCGCCGACCGCCTCCGCCGTATCGCTGCGCCTGGGCTATCTGCCGCGCATCACGCACGCCTCGGCACTGGTGGCTGTCCACGACGGCTTCTTCACCAAGCAACTCGGACCCCAAGTCAACTTCACCGCAAAACCTTTCAGTCGAGGCACCGAGGAAGTGACCGCGCTGCTGTCGGGCCAACTTGACGCCGCCTACGTCGGCCCGAATCCCGCCTTCAACGCCTGGCAGAAGTCGGGAGGGAAAGCGATCAAGATCATCTCCGGCGCGGCCAGCGGAGGTACCTCGATGGTCGTCAAACCCGACATCAAGACGGCCGCAGACCTCAAAGGCAAGACCGTCGCGGACCCCGCGCTCGGCGGCACCCAGGACGTCAGCCTCCGCGACTGGCTCGCCCACAACGGTTTGAAGACGAATATCCAAGGAGGGGGCGATGTTTCGGTCAAACCGACCAGCCCGGAATCGGCCATCGTGCAACAATTCCTCACCGACCAAATCGCCGGCGCCATCGACTCCGCGCCATTTGATGTGCAGATGATCAAGGCCGGCGGGGTGCGACTGTGGTCGGACCCGAACACCATCACCGTCCTGGTTGTCCGCCAAGAATTCCTTGCGGCCCATCCTGACGCGGTCGCCGGACTGCTGCGCGCCCAGGCCGAGGCGACCGACCGTATCGCCGCTGACCGCAGTGGCGCGGCGCAATCGGCTAATGCCGCTCTGGCGAAAGATCTCGGCAAGGGGCTTGAACCGGACGTACTCGCGGCCTCCTTCGAGGAAACCACCTACACCAACGATCCCGGAATGGCCTCACTGCGCGACCAGGTCGCTAAGGCCGTGTCCATAGGGCTGCTGAAGCCGCTCGATATCAGCGGCCTGTACGAGCCGGGACCACTCAACAAAGTGCTCGCCGAGCCGGCAAGCCCCAGGTGACCCGTGATCCACTACGTTCAGTCTGATCACCTCACCGGTTCACGGCCCGAAGCCAACCCACATTCGCTACGCGCCGTGCGGCTCACGGACGTGACCAAGCAGTACGGCCGGGGCCCCTCGGCCGTCACGGCCCTCGATCGCATCACCTTGACGGTGAACGCCGGTGAATTCGTCTGCGTTGTAGGAGCATCCGGCTGCGGTAAGAGCTCACTGCTGTCGCTGATCGCAGGGATGGACCAACCGTCCACCGGCGAGCTCAGCACCGATGGGCAACGGGTGGCCTTGATGTTCCAGGAACCGGCGCTGTTCCCATGGCTGACGTCGGCCGCCAACGTGGAGTTGGCCTTGCGGGCGCGCTCGGTGCCACGCCCGGAACGCCGCCGGCGGACTACTCACTTGTTGCAGACGGTCGGCTTGGCTGACTTCGCCGACAAGCGTCCTCATCAGCTGTCCGGCGGCATGCAGCAGCGCGTCGCATTGGCGCGTGCGCTCGCCCAAGATGCGGACGTCTTGCTGATGGACGAGCCGTTCGGGGCGCTGGATGCCCTGACCCGTGATCGCCTGCACGAAGAGCTCGAGCGCATCGTTGACGAACGCGGGCTGACCGTTGTGTTTGTTACGCACAACGTTCGCGAGGCAGTGCGACTCGCCGACCGTGTCGTATTGCTCAGCCCGCGGCCCGGTCGCATCGTCGACGAGTTCGCGGTCCCGGTGGGGCGCCGCCACAGAGTCCACCACCCGGCCGTTGCCGAATTGGCCTCCCGCATCTCCACCCAGCTACGAAACGAGGGAAACCGTGGCGGTGCTTGACAGTGATCTCTCTGCCAAGAGTCACCGACCTGCGCTGACGCCCCAAGCGCCGCACCAGAACCGAGTTCGGATCACGTCGGTGCTGGCGGCCGTACGGGCGAAAGTCTTTGCCGTCGCGATGGTTCTGCTGATCTGGCAGCTCGTCTACCTCAGTGGCTGGAAGCCGTCCTTCGTGCTGCCCGGCCCGGGAACCGTCGCAGCCAACCTCTGGCAGCGCCTGCATGAGGCCGTGCTTTGGGACGCGATCGGGATCACGATGTGCCGGGCGCTGGCCGGCTTCGCGCTGGCATTGCTCATCGGGTCGCTCCTCGGCGCGGTGATCGCACAAAACCGACTGCTGCGCATGGCCTTCGGGCCGGTGATCACCGGTCTGCAGACCATGCCGGCCATCGCCTGGTTTCCCTTCGCCATCATCTTCTTCGGGCTGCACACGTCTGCGATCCTGTTCGTCGTCGTCATCGGCGCCGCGCCGTCGGTGGCCACCGGGGTGCTCGCCGGAGCCCGCCAAATCCCGCCGCTGCAACTGCGAGTGGCAAAAAACCTGGGATTGCACGGGTTCGGGCTATACCGGCATGTGATTCTGCCCGCCTCGCTACCGATGTTCGTCAGCGGTCTGCGGCAGGGGTGGGCGTTCGCCTGGCGTAGCTTGATGGCCGGCGAATTGGTGGTGCTGATCAGCGACACCGCGTCGATCGGGGTGCTGTTGGAAAACGCTCAGAACCTCAGCGATATGCCGTCGGCGATTGCCGTCATGATCGTGATCCTTCTGATCGGCATCGCCATCGACGCCGTCTTCGACGCGGCCGATCAGCGTATCCGCCGGTATTGGGGACTGATCGAGACCAATGCTGAATGACTCGACCATCCACTCAGACAAGGAGCCTCATGTCGGAGGACTGCCACGATCATCGCGTGCCGGACAACGCCTTTCGTCTTTGGACATTCGGTGATGCGCACGTCGGGACGGACAAACGCTTCGGAAGACAGAGCCTCGCCGAGGCGATCACGCATTCGGAGTCCGGCGGATCCGAAGGTGGGCCGCCGTTCGAGTGGGATATCGCCGTCGACGTCGGCGACATGTCCGGGGCCCATCACCATCTTCCCGACGACGCCGAGGGATCCGAACTTCGCCGCCAGTTCGCGAGCCTGCGTCGCCACCGACGCGAGGCCATTTACAGCGTCTGCGGCAATCACGACCGCAGCGGCCTACACGAGCCCGAGGCATGGTGGTGGCAGAAGTGGGTGGATCCCCTTGGACAGCACACCGAATTCTCCGGAGTCGACGCCAACGCGCGACCTTATCCAGTCGAGGGCGAGTGGGACCACTATTCCTTCCGGGTGGGCAACCTCTTGTTCCTCATGCTCAGCGACCGCAACGAACCCAGCCAGACCGTGGGGCGGGGCCCGCTCGGCGGCAACCCGGGCGGCGTCGTCAGCGGCAAAGCCTTCCGCTGGTGGAAACACATGGTGCTGACCAATCCCGACTCGATCATCATCGTCGTCCACCATTACGTCCTCAAGGACACCACCGTGGCCTCCGGGGAGTGGGAAGGCGTTCGCAAAGGGCCCGACGGGCAGCTGCTGGAGCACTACCACCGCCCCTTCGAACTCGGAACCCCACACGCGGCGTCCTATCTGTACTGGGTGGACAGCAAACCAGACTCCGGGGCGTTCGAAGACTTCCTCAATGAACATCCCGGCCGCGTCCACCTGTGGATCGCCGGGCACACCCACACCCACCCCGACGACAACTATGGCGGTAAAACCCACATCGAACAACGCTGGGGCACATGGTTTCTCAACGTCGCGTCACTGAGTCGCCACCATATGCCCATCACCACACTTCCGATCAGCAGGCTGCTCACCTTCACGCCCGGCAGCGCCGAGGTGCGTGTCCAGTGCTACCTGCACACCAGCCAATACGCACGCCAAGGCTGGTATCCGAAGGCCGAACGCAGCCTCACGCTCGATAAGGCATTCGTGGCGCCGACGACCTATTCGCTTGAGCGGACAGGCGCATCGCGCTCGGCCGTCGTTAGGTGACGCGCCTGAAGTGAGTGATCAGTGAGTCTCGGCGAACTGCCACCGGAAATCCATTCCGGCCGACTGCATTCAGGTCCCGGCTCGGCCTCGATGAGCCTGGCGGCTGAGGCGTGGGACGAAACGGCGGCGCAGTTGTACGACATCGCGGAGAGGTATCGCTCGGTGGCGTCGATGCTATTCCAGGCACGGCAGGACCGCGCGTCGATGGCGGTCGCCGGGGCGGTGGTGTCCTATACCCCATGGCTCAATGCCGTTGCTGCACGGGCGCAACAGGCCGCGCGACAAGCGAAAGCATCCGTCGACGCCTTCGAGTCCGCGTTAGCGTCGGTGGTGCCGCCGTCGGGGATCGACGCCAACCGCGCGCTGCGGATGGCGCTCGTGACGGCGAATTGCCTGGCCCAAAATGGCCCGGCAATCGCGGACACAGACGCTGCCTACGAACGGATGTGGGCCCACGACGTCGACGCCATGTACGCCTATGCCGCAGCCTCTGAAGCCTCGTCAGCTCTGACACCCTTCGACTCGCCGCCTACCGCGGGATCCGGCCAGCACGCTCCCGCGATCGCCGAAACCGCGTGGAGCCTGATCGCCGCGCCGCAAGTCGTATCCGCTGGCGGCCACGTGATGCCCGTGATTCCTCGAGCGCTGCGGTCACTGTCTCGTTCACCGATCATGACAGTCGACGCATGCCTGTCCGCAGTGACGTCACCGCTGTCAAAACTGGGTTCACTATCCGCTCCCACCGACTTCGCGATAAACCACCTGAATTCGCTTAACAAGACAGCGTCATTGAGTAGGGCCGCGGCGTTGTCGCCACTCTCGAGCCAAGCCGGTGGCGCTACCGCCTCGGCAACCGCGCGGTCAGGTCGCTCGAGCTCGGTGGGGGCACTGTCGGTGCCGCAATCCTGGGCGACAGCCGCGATGCCCGGCCGCAGTGATGTCGAAACATCGGACAGTGACTATCTGTTGATCGACCCGTCCAATCTACTGTGGTGACCGGGCATCAGGCGCCTAAAGACGTTGCGCAGCAAAATCCGCGCCCTGGTCGACCATGCCGTTCGCCGCGTACATGGTGTGCGCGATGCCAGGAGGTCCCGGAGGGGCGCCATTGCAGATGGTGTCATCGGTGGCGCACAACTGAATGGTCTTGTTCGCGTATAGCGGACCGATCGTGATGGGCGGGGCGCCGGCACCGCGCAGGAACTCGTTGGACGGTGTTCCGAAGAGGACCACCGCGGCCACGTGATCAGCGACCGCCCGCGGCAGCGGCTGCGGCACGTAGGACACGAATTCTTGTGGTACTTCCTTGGGCACGGCGGGGGAGGTGACGAACCCGGCCACGGCGGCGCCTTGGGAATACCCGCCGAGCACCGTTTTGGTGTTGGGGCAGCTTGACGCCGTGGATTCGATATGGCCGCCCGCGTCCTTGATTCCGTCCACAAAGGTTCGGGCGAAGGCGATGCCTCCGTTGAAGTCGCCGCTCGCCTCGTAGTTGACCGGGGAAACACCCACCGACTTGCCGCCGACTCGTGACCTGAGCGCATCGACGAACGCCTGACCGACCCCGCCGACACCGGGTGGTTCGCCGGTGCCGCGGGCAAAGACCACGTCGACGTCGGGACACGGCTCGGCGGAGGCCGCCGGGACGGGCGCGCTCAACAGCGCCGCCGAGGCTGTTACTACCGCAGTAGCGAGAAAACGAAGGGATCGTAGCGAGCTCATGCCTGCGAGTGCCCAGACGCCATTCACCCGAAACAGGCAATTGTTCGGCAATAGCGGTCTGAGGTTCTGGAAACCGCTGAGGCCCGCGCGTGATTGCGCCCGGCGGGCGCGGCGCTCATGGTCATCTGGCGGACCGTTCGAGGCGCAGCACGGCGATGTCATCGGTAAACCCGCCGTATGGCCGGGCCAGCTTTTGGGCACTGTCGATGAGCGCGTCGACGAATTTTGCGCCCGACAGATGTGCGTGGGAACGGGCCAGTGCGAGCAGGCCGTCCTCGTCCAGGGATTGGCTGCTGTTGCTTGAAAACCCTTGAAAGAGTCCGTCGGTCACCAACACCAGACCATGACCATCCGGCAGTTCCAGGTCGTGTTGTGGCCAGACGTCGGCGCGTAGACCCAGCGCTGGGCCGGCCGGAGGCATGATCCATTCCACGGTGCCGCCGCCGTGTAACAACATCCCGGGATGCCCGGCACGGATCGCTTTGAGATGGCCGTCGGGGGAGATTTGCAGGGTGAGCGCGGTGGCGCAGATCCCTGAGCCGGTTCGTTCCGAACGCAGCACCCGCTCGAGGTGGTGCATTCTCGTCACTTCGTGCACGCCGGCGAGGGTGAGCGCACGAAACGCGATCCGCAATGCCGCACCCAGTGGCGCCTCGTGGGGGCCGTGCTCGGCGACCTCACCGATCAGGACATGCACGGTGCGGTCAGCTGTTTGGACGACGTCATAGAAATCTCCGCACAGCAGCGCGTCCTCGCGGCTGGGCCGGTACCGGGCGATGACGTCGACGCCCGGGTTGTCCAGCAACAGCGGCGAGGCCAACAGGCCCCGTTCGAGGATGGCGTTCTCCCGGGCCCGCAGTTGGGTGGCATGCAGGTCGACGGCCATCAACTCAGCGCGCTTGCGTTCGATCGCGTACAGGAGCGCACGGCGCAGCATGTCGGGTCGGACGCGACCCTTGACCAGGAAGTCCTGGGCGCCGGCCGCCACCGCCGAAGCTCCGAAATCCTCATCGTTCAGCCCCGTCAGCACAATGATCGGGACCGTGGCATCACGTTTGATGATGCGGTCGAGAGCGTCCATTCCGCTGGCGTCTGGCAGGTGCAGGTCCAGCAGCACGCAGTCGGGCCGGGCCGAGGCCAACTCGACCTCGGCGTGTGCCATCGACTGCGCCCACACCACCTGTATGCCGCTGACGGCCTCATCGATGAGGTCTTCCACGAGTAGCGCGTCGGCGCGATCGTCCTCGATCAGCAGCACGGACAAGGACGTGGCGGTGGCGGCCCATGTCAACCGTGGTTCTTCGCGAGACCTGTCGTGCGTAGTTGGGAGGCCGACCACGTCTAGATCTCGCCCGCGGCCCTGTTGCTGTGACGTTTCACGGTTGCGGCGGCGACGTCGACGAGCTTGATGTTGGCCTCTTGGGAGACGCGTCGCAACGTGTCGAAGGCCTCGGCTTCGGTCAGGTCGTTGATCGCCATGAGCATGCCGATGGCTTTTCCGATTTCGCGGTTGCTGGCAAGGCCGCGTTGCAATGTCGCTGCGTCCTCACCTTGAGCTACGGCGTTGGCGGCGACGCCGGCGAAAGCGGCCAAAAGGATTGCGCGTTCGACGGCCACCGTGTCGAAGGCATTGGGGCTGTCGGAGAACAGGTTTAGCGCACCGACTTTGTGGGGCCCGACAAGCAGGCGAAAGCCCATGATTCCGTGCGCCGGTGTTTCGGTGAGGACCCGGGCGGCCAGAGCGGGCCACTGACTGCCGGCGCGGAGATCCGGATCGATTTGTGGGGTTTCCTCCGAGATGGCATCCAGACATGGACCCTCGCCGAGCGCTTGCTCGAGCTTGTCGATCTTTCGGGCGACGCTGTCGCTGGCTGCCGCCGTCGTGGCGATGTGGTTGTCGCGCAACATCACGCTGGCATGGTCGCAGCCCGGCACCATGAGTGTGGCTGCGATGCAGATCGCCGCGTAAATCTCTGCGGGCGTTGAGCCTTGGTAGACGATGTCGGCTAAGCCGGTAAATACCGTGGTGGGCTCGGCACGCGACGGCGGCGGTGATGGCGATGCCCCCATATCGGGGGTTTCCTTACGGTCTGGCATCCTGAACCCGCGTCGTCGTCCCCAGGTTCATCCCGCAGACCCTGCGTAGGTGATCTGGTCGCCGGAGGGGGTGGTCGCTTGCGTTGCGCTGTGGGGCGGTGCTGGCTGCAATTCCACGTTCGTCAGGTGAAGCACGTCGAGCAGCCGGGTGGGGATTCGTTGGCCGGTCCGCAGGATCACAGTGCGGCCGTCGGTGCGCGCGTAGTGATCGAGGGTGTACAGCTGCTGGTGACTGATGAACTCCAGGTCTTGCGCGTCGATGATCAGTGGGTCATCGACGAGCAGCGACCAAATGCGTTGCAATGCGGTGGTGTAGAGCCCGTCGCTGTGTAAGTCGATGTTTCCGGTTAGCGCGAATGTTGCCTGCGGTGCGGGGTGCAGCCGGAAACGTGGCGCACGCTCACCGACATCGGGGTGAAGGCAAATGAGCTCGTCGGCGGCTGGCAGCTGGTGGGTGTCGTAGGCGCACAGCGCCGAGAAGGGGAGACCTGCCATCGTGCGGGAGAGGAGAAACTCAAAATGCGACAGCGCGGCTCGTTGGTCGGGTCGATGGGCCAGTGTCGTAGCGTCGACGACCACACGAAAGCCGTTGTAACCATTTTGGATTGCGCGATCGAGGGCCGCGACGCTGATGGCTACTGCGGTATGCGGGTCCACAATGTCGGTGCCGTCTAAGACCGCGTAGAACTTCGATGCTGGTGTCACGCCGACACCGCCGGCCTTAAGCCGGTCGGCGATACCGGTCAGCTCTGTCAATTCCGCCCACAATTGCTCGCGGCTACCGTGCCCGACGAATTCAGTCCAGTAATCGTGAGCGAGCCCCTCGGCGATGTACTGCGCAGCGCGGGCGTGGAAGTCCGTGCGGTCCTGGAACTTCCAGCCGAGATGCTCGAACGACGCCAGGCCAGCAGCCGGGGTCACCAGTGCTGCTTGTGGCTGCGTGCAGAGCCAATCCTGATCCCGCGCCATCAGGCGGTGGGGTTTCCAGACCAGTCACCCGGCGCGGGTGGGGTATTAGGCTCTGGCCCTGGTACCGGGGAGTTGTCGGCACCTTGATTGAGCCGGCCGGCGGCGAAATTTGCGCCCTGGTCAATCATGCTGCTGTTGTCTGCATAGGTGTTGTGCGCGGCGAAATTGAGACCGTCAGAGCACACTGGGTCCTCGGGAACGCACACTTTGATGGTCTTGGCCGCATATGTCGGTCCGATGACCACCGGTGGCTGGCCCAGGAAGTTCATGGCCCGCACATTGGGCATTCCGAACAGCACCACCGCGGAAACGTGGTCGGCCACATCAGGCGCTAATGGTTTCGGCACGGTGGCGGGATCAACGCCGTCGGGCACCGCATCCGAGGTGACAAATCCCATCACGGCCGCGCCCTGGGAATAGCCTCCGAGCACCATCTTGGTCCTGGGGCATCCGTTGGCCGTGGAAACCACATGAGCGCCAGCGTCTTTGATGCCCTCGAGGCCGGTGTCCCACTGGTCGCTGGCGGGGTAGTTGACCGGGTACACATCGAACGACTTGGCGGGCACCCGCGAGCGCATAGCGTCAACGAACGCCTGTCCCGTCGGGCCCACGCCCGGTGGCTCACCCGTACCGCGCGCGAACACCACCTCCACATCGGGACATCCCCGGGCAACGGCGAGGGGAACCGCGGCAGACGGCAGCACCGATGCCAGCGCAATACCTAAAAATCCAGCGACCAAATGCACGCGCACGTTTCGTATTCCTCGTCGTTTCGGGCCTGACCGGAACGCAGTGCATCGTTAGGCCGCAACGAACAGAGTCGCGTTGCTGGTTGCTGACGAGCACGCCGTGTCGTTTACAGCGTAAACAGCACCGCTTACGTTGTAAACAGGTGGGCGCGATTGGTCGGCCATCGCCGGGCAGCGCCCGTACTAGCGACGGGCCACCAGAACTTCGATCCGGTCGAGCAACGACTCGAGTCCTTCTTCGAACTCTGCGGTGCTGTGATCCTCGGACAACATCGGTTGTAACCGCTGCAGGCACGGGTAGCCCGTGAGATGCCGACGCGGCGGCTCGCCGTCGAGAATGGCCTCATCCGGGTGTAGTTCGGCGCCGTGGGCGTGCACTTCCAAAAGCAACTGACCCAGCAGGAACGTGGTGTAGGCGCGGTATGCGGCCACCGCCGCATCGTCGTCGAAGCCGTAGGAAAACAGCGTCTCGAGGAAGGTTTCCATCCAGCGCAGGCTGCGCAGCGGCGGGCGGACCCATGGCGCTTCGGGCGCATGCGTGGCCAACAGCGGGAATATCTGGGGGTGTTCAAGTGCAATTTGGCGCACCCCGTGCGCCAGGCGTACCAAGTAGTCCTGCCAGCCGTCCTCTTGACGACGGGCCGCGAGTTGTTCGGCGTGTAGGCGATCAACGATGCGGTCAATGATGCCGGTGAGCAGGTCACCACGGCTGTGAACGTGGCGGTACAGCGCCATCGCCTCCACGCCGCAGGCCGCCCCCAACCGACGCATCGTCAGCTGCGGCAGACCGTCGCGGTCAACGAGCGCGATGGCGGTATCCAAAACCACTTCGCGAGTCAGCCGTGCGCCCCGGGGAGCATCCTCCCCATCACCTGACGTCACCAACTGCTGGTCGGCATCGGCTATGTCGCGCTGGGTGCGGTCGCGGCCTTCACCATTCACCGAATCGCCTCCTACGTTGGATCGGTGACGTGTCATCAAAGATTCGGCCTGTACAAGTGGTGTTTGTCGACCAGATGCGGCGAGATGATCACCTCGGTAATTCTTTCTATCGCCGACTCTACAACTGCTGCCGATCGCAATACGGCGGATTGCCGGCATCTCAGTAGATAAGGATGCCAGTCCGACAGCGATTCCTGCGATGAGGTGCGCTCGGCGCCCGTTTGCCCTCGAAGGCCGCGACGCTCCGCCGGCCGACACGAAGTTTTCCCGCCCGGTGACTCGGCAGATTCGAGTCCGGGCCGGTCCTGCTGCGGCGGGGCGCCCGTAGTGCACGCCAAATCTTCAGTCCCACAGTCGGATTCGTGCCACCAGCGATCAACGTCGATGCACGCCAGGCGCGCTAAACCTTCTTAGCCGCTACAGAGGTCGCGTCCCAGCGATAGAGTCTTCTCGTGCGCGTGGACCGCGAGCGTGTCTTCGCCGCTATCGCGAACGAGCGGCGCGAGATCGCGACACTGATCGAGGGGCTGGACGATACCCAGCTGGCAACGCCAAGCCTGTGTGCCGGCTGGGACGTCAAGACGGTGGCAGCCCATCTCGCCTGCTCTGTCGCTGACGGATTCTCGCCCGCCATGACGATGGCTCTGCGCCGCGGCAGCCTGGACCGCGCGATCGATGAGCTCGCGCGCCGTCGTGCGCAGTTGCCGGCCGCCGAGATCGTTGCCACCCTGCGTGAGTGCGCCGATTACCCGTTGAGCCCGCCGGTGATCGGGCCGGTGGCCCCCTTCACCGATATCTTGATTCACGGCGGCGACATCAGGATTCCTCTCAGCCTCCCGTTTGATCCCGACCCCGAACACGTCGGGCTTGCACTGGATTTCCTGACCGGGCCATGGCCCCTTGGCTTCGTGCGGCCGGGCCGACTGCGGAGCATCTCGGTGCACGCCACCGACATTGATCGTTCCTGGCGTAAGGGAGCCGAAATCCGCGGTCGTGCGTCGGCCTTGATGATGGCCGTCAGCGGCCGCACCGCGCTGCTGGACACACTCGATGGGCCGGGAATACCTCTACTGCGCCAACGGCTGCTGCCCTCTTGACGGTGGGAACATTCGTTCAGCCAGCGGTGACAGTTGCGGGTCCGAGGTTGACGGGGAGGTTTTTGATCCCGTGCAGCAGGGTGCTGTCGTTGAGGGTCGGTTCGCCGGCGAGGGTTAGTCGGGGGAACCGTTCGAACAGCGTTTGCAGGCCGATCTGCAGTTCGATGCGGGCAAGGGGCGCACCGAGGCAGGCGTGGACACCGGAGCCAAAACCGATGTGGTCGCGGGCATTTGCGCGAGCGGTGTCAAATTCGTCGGGGCGTTCGAAGATGGCCGGATCACGATTGGCGCCACCGCCGAGAAGGAAGATGGCCGAGCCTTCCCGCACGGTGTGGCCGTCGATTTGAAGTGTCTCCGTGGCCACCCTGACGCCGATTTGAAAGACGGAGTCGTAGCGCAGGACCTCCTCGATCGCGTTGGGCCAGCCGTCGGGCTGTGCCTGGAGGCGGGCCAGTTGATCTGGATGACGGACAAGGGCCACCACTGCGTTGCCGAATGCGTGCGCGGTGGTGATGAACCCGGCACCGAGCAGTAGGCCCGCGAACGTCCTGACCTCGATGTCGGTGAGGTCGCTGTCCTGTAAGACGGTGGACAAAATGCTGGTGTCGGCGCCGCTGTGGCGCAGCCGCTCGATGTGCGCGGCGATGTAGTCTTCGAATTCGCGCAATGCCGCGGTGGCGGTTTGGAAGTCGCGCCAGGAGACGGCCGTGCTGGTGAGCAGTTTCGTGACGGGATCGGCGACTGCGTAGAGGCGGGTTATCTCGTCACCGGGAATGCCCATCATCTCGGCGATGACTTCGATGGGGATTTGCGAGGCATAGTTGGTGATCAAATCGCAGCGGGCGGTGTCGCCGCCGAGATCGTTGAGCAGAGCGTTGGTGATCTCCTGGATGCGGTCACGAAGTCCATCGATCGCCCGCGGGGTGAATGCCCGCGACACCAGGCGTCGCAGCCGCGCATGCTCGGGTGGATCGACGACAAGCATTGACGGCGGTTCCACAGGATTGAGCAGGCCTAGATCGGTTTTGGCGAACATCCACTGAACGACGCGAAACTGTGATCGGTCCCGAGGCTTTACGGTGCGAAATTTGTTACTACGCAACACGTCACGGACGATCTGCGCATCAGCGGTGACCCACCCGCCGCCGACCACCGCAGAGATACGCCCGCGCTGGCGAATCTGCTCGATGAGGTGATACACGTTGGCGGGTTGGCTGTTGTCGATCAACAACTTGGCAAAAGGATCGCCGCGGCGAGCGAGCAGTTTCAGCGTCGCACGCGGCAATCCATACCCCATCAGCCAATGCGCCCGGCTTTGCAGGTCCATGCCTGTATTGTTCGCCACCACCCCGCCGTTTGAATAGAGGCGCGCGCCCAGTCACCGATGACCGCGCCCAGGCCGGGCAACGAGCTTCTACTGCTGACCGCGGTGCCTGTCTGAGCACGTCGGCGAGCGAGCGGTTCCAGTGCGCCTTGTCCGATCAGCCCGCGACCCATCGCTCTAAAGCGGCCAGCGATGCGACCAGGTAATCCTCAGTGAAAATGGGCATCTCGCCAACGCGTTCTCGGAAGTGCTGCGGCGTGCCGCTCCAGTCGTAAGTGAGGGTGACGTCCGTGCGGTGGTCGTTCGGGGCGAGGTCGTAACGCCAGAACCACCCGCCGGGCACATGATTGCCGGCGTCGTCGAGCACGCCCGGCATCCACCCGATGACACGGTTCTCGTCGAACACGTTGACCAGATTGTGCGTGACGTAGTCACCTCCCGCCCGGGTGAGGTACATGTTCATCGCGAACATTTGTCCCGCACCGGTGATCGGCGCGGGGTCCACGGGGTCGCGGACCCAGTCGGTGGGCTCGGTGTCCTGGTGGCGCGATGGATCGGCGAGGACAGCGAAGATCTCGGCCGGGGCCGCGGCGATGGTACGGCTGACGACGTAACGTTCCTCGCGGGCGCTCACGTGTTGTCCTCGTTTGTCTTTCGTCCGTAGGCGGCTGCGATAGCGGGGGAGTCGAGCCACCCCGAATAGGTGGGCCGCGAGGGCCAACCTTCGGGCGAATCGAGCCATTCCTCTTGGCGGCCCCACGGCAGCACGTCGATCAATGCAAACGTGTGGCTGAGTTGCTCGGTGCCCCGCCCGTTCGTATGCCACGTGCGGTACACGGTGTCGCCGTCGCGTAGGAAGACGTTGACGCCGAAACCGCCGCCGGGCGGCGCATCCATGTCAGAACCGAACGGGCTCTGCGATGACGAGTACCAGTCCATGTGATTGCCAACCTTGCGCTTGTAGGCGAGTGCTTCCTCGATCGGTCCGTTGGTCACGATCACGAACCGGGCGTCGTAGTTGTCGAGAAACTCCAATCGGGTGAATTGCGACGTGAAGCCGGTGCAGCCGCCGCACTGCCATTCCGCGCCGTCCGACCACATGTGGTGGTAGACGATGAGCTGGGACCGACCGTCGAACACGTCGACCAGTCGGATGGGCCCGTCGGCGCCGATGAGAATGTAGTCGGGCAACGCGACCATCGGCAGTCGGCGGCGCTGGGCGGCGATCGCATCCAGTTCGCGGGTGGCGGCCTTCTCGCGTTTGCGCAGTTTGTCGAGCTCGGCGCGCCAGGTTTGGTGATCGACGATCGGCGGCAGGGCCGCGGTCTTTTCGGGGGACATGGCATCCACCTTTGCTCTCGATTTGTTCGTCTGGAAGGTCTGACTGTCGGAGTGTCCGTAATTCATCGGTCGGGATCTTGGCCCGCGGGGCGACATCGTCGGCGTCGACCAACATTTGGGCGGCCCGTCGATGCCGTCGCTAGCGATGTCACATGTCGGTGCCCTATCCCGTCTAGGGAATGAGGAACAGACAAGCATTGTGGGAGAGGCGGCATGATGCAGCGCTTGAGTGCCATTGCGCGGGCATACCTGATCGCGGTGACGGCTTTGGTCGGGACGGTCACCTTCGGGATCGGGATCTGGTGTGTGCTCGATCCACCCTCATTCGCCCGTGTCGTCGGGTTTGGCGAGCACCAGCACTTTCTGCACGACGTCGGCGCGTTCCAAATCGGTCTGGGAATCACGCTGCTGCTCGCCCTGATCTGGGCAGACGCTCTGGCTGTCGCACTCGCGGGGTTCATTGTGGCCAACACGGTGCATACCGTGAACCACGTGATGGACCTCGACCTGGGAGGTTCGGCCGCCCAAGCCTGGGCCCTCGGTGCGGTGTCGGTGGCGCTGGTCGCGGCGTTCGTGCTGCGGCTATACCAACTGGGCTACGTCCTGGGGAGCGTTCCCACCGCCACCGACCGGACGTTGGCGCCATTCGTGCGGCAGAAGACGATCCGGCTGATCACTTTTCGCAAGGACGGCACTCCAGGCTCGAGCCCGGTGAGCATCGTGGTGGACGGTGATCGCGCCTACTTTCGGAGCTTCGAGCAAGCGATCAAGATCCGCCGGGTCCGGCGTAACCCGGGCGTCGAATTCGGGCCGTCCACCGGGTCGGGCAAGCCGACGGGACCCGTGCAGCCTGGCGTCGTGCGCTTGCTCGACGGGGACGAGGACCGGGAGGTGGGCCGCCTGCTGCGGCGGAAATATCCCTTCCTGCATGGCGTCCTGGTCCCGTCGGCGCACCGGCTGATGCGGTCCAAGTTCGGTCGCACGGTCCACGCGGAGCTGACCCCGTCGTCTTGATCCGAGTAGCTCAACCTCACGGTTCCAGATTCAGCAGCGCCGCGCCGGCCGTGACATCCAGCGGCACTGGGCGCTTACCTTCTATTCGCAGTCCCGCACTTGGTCTTCCACGTCACACACCTCGAGAACTTCACGACGGCGGCCGCGGTTGCGCAGACAACGACCCTCGCGATCGCCACGCTGCCGATCGCCTTGCTGATCCGCACCCCCGGCGCGACTGAGGGGAATTCAGGGTGGATCGTGGCTAGATTTCGTGACGGTTTCGGTTGTGCAAAGGTACTGCAGCGTACCCGCGCTGCGAGGCCCACTGTCGCCTATTCGGCTTTAGTGTTGCTGGTATGGCGGGACTGGACAATTGCGTGAAGCGCTGGCGCACAGTGCTTCACGCAGTCGTGTCTGCCTTGATGGTTGTCATCCTCGGACTCGCCATTGCGCCTGTAGCTCATGCGGCTGCGGCCACGGCGACGTTGTCGGTGTCACATTCGTGGCAGACCGGTTTCATCGCCCACTTCACCGTCACCAACTCGAGCATGGCGCCGCTAAACGATTGGAAGCTGGAATTCGATATGCCGGCGGGAGAATCCGTCTCGCACACGTGGAACGGCACCATCACGCAGTCTGGCACGCATTATGTTCTCACCCCCGCGAATTGGAACCGCACCATTGCGCCCGGCAGTTCGGCCACAGGTGGTTTCAGAGGCGTGCTGAGCGGTGCCTACTCGCCACCGGTGAATTGTGTGCTCAACGGGCAATATCCTTGCACATAGCGGTGTCTGCGCACTGAGGTAGGCTCGACCGCTCCGAGGCCCACCAGCCCCAAACCGGCGCTTGATGCCGTGCAGCGGCGAGTTCGGTACATCCCGAGACCGAGGGCCAGGGCGACGCTCTACGTAGCCAACAACTTCGGAGGTTGAGATTGCCACCTAAGAAAAGATCGTGGGATCCCGCCACGAGCGTAGGAACAACGGCGACGATGGTGGCCGCGGCGCGGGCCATTGCGACCACAAATGGTGACATCGACGATCCGTACGCGGAGCCCTTGGTCCGCGCGGTCGGCGTGACCTTTCTGACCCGCTGGGCAACCGGTGAGCTGTCCGCGTCGGATGTTGACGTGGAGGGCAGCACGTGGGGCCTGGCACAGATGCCTGCATCCATCGCGGCACGCACGCGGTACTTTGACGGATTCTCTGCTGATGCGGCCGCGGCGGGCATCCGCCAGGCCGTCATTCTCGCCTCGGGCCTGGATACCCGCGCCTATCGATTGGACTGGCCCGTAGGGATGACGGTGTTCGAGATCGATCAACCGGCGGTCATCGAGTTCAAGACAACGACTCTGGCCAGTATCGGCGCCGAACCGAAAGTCGACTTCCGGCCGGTCGCGATCGACCTGCGCGAGGACTGGCCGACTGTCCTGAACGCGGCGGGCTTCGAGCCAAACAAACCTTCGGCGTGGATCGCTGAGGGTCTGTTTGGCTACCTGACACCCGAGGCCCAAGACCAACTGCTCGACGCCGTCAGCGCGCTCAGCGCGCCAGGCAGTCGACTCGGCACCGAGGCCGTCCCGAATACGGTCGACATGGACCCCGACGCGGCCCGCGAACGCATGCACGCGGCGACCGCCAAGTGGCGCCAGCACGGCTTCGAACCCGACTTCACCGTGATCGAGTTCGAGCTCGAACGCCACGACGTCGGCGAGTATCTCGACGCGCGCGGCTGGACATCGGTCGCAACTCCCATGGGTCGACTGCTCGCGGACCACGAGCTGGGGGTGATCCCACAGACAATCGACAATCGACAAACGATGAACGGTGTCACCTACTACACGTCAACGCTGAACACAGCGGGATAAATTGGCGACAAGGGCGCCGTCACGTGTGAACTTGATGTATGCCAACATCTTTCGGAGGACTGTGTTGCCGCACTGGTCCGGATCAGGTGACACTTTTCATACATTTGTGATCGATGCGCATGCGTTCACCACTGGGCGTGGCCCGGTCGAAGTCAGGGTCAGCCTACGGTCAACAGAACTTTTCCCACCGTCTCGGCGGAGTCGAGCAGCTTATGCGCCTCGGCCGCATCGGTGATCGGAACTTCGGCTGCGACGACCGGCGCCACGGCCCCCTCGGCGATCATCGGCCACAGATGCTGCCGCAGTTCGGTGACGATCTCGGCCTTGGAGCCTGGGCCTTGCTCGGGACGCCGACGCAGGTTGGTCGCGTGCACCGATCCCCTTTTGAACAGCAGTGCACCGAGATTCAGTTCCGCGGTGGCACCGCCTTGTAACCCGATGATCGTCAGGTGGCCGTTCTCGGCAAGTGCTTCCAGGTTCTTGGCCAGGTAGCTGCCGCCCATGATGTCGAGAATGACGTTGGCGCCGGGGTACTCGGCGTTGACCACAGCCGGGAAATCCTGTTCGCGGTAGTTGATCAAAGTCTGTGAGCCAAGTTCGCGGCAGCGATCCAACTTGAACTGCGTTCCCGCGGTCACCGCCACATGAGCGCCCAACGCGCGGCCCACTTGTATTGCGTGCGTGCCGATTCCGCTGCCTCCGCCGTGAATCAGCAACGTCTGGCCCCGCTTGAGGCCCCCGGTCATCACCACGTTGGACCATACCGTCGCGGCGGCTTCCGGCAAGGCTGCCGCAGCAGTGACGCTGATGCCTTGCGGCACCGGCAGCACCTGGGTGGCGGCCACGTTGACTCGTGCGGCGTATCCGCCACCAGCCATTAGCGCACACACCGCGTCGCCGGGAGTCCAATCCTTCACTCCTGCACCGACTTCAGCGATAACACCGGACACCTCGAGTCCGGGGATCTCGCTGGTACCCGGCGGAGGTGGGTACAGGCCCATCCGTTGCATCACATCGGCGCGGTTCACCCCCGCAGCCACCACATCGATGGCGACTTCCCCAGGGCCCGGCGAGGGAAGGTCGTCGACTTGCGACCATTCCATCACCTCCGGGTCGCCAAAACCGTTGAGTGTTATGGCATACATCCAGATTCTCCTTACCTGTTCTTCGTGGTCATGGTTCGTCGCGTATACAGGGACGTGTTTCGCCGGGCTAAGTAGGCCCGCGGGCTATCGCCCTTCCATCGTTGGAACGCGTGCGAAAAATTGCTGACGTCGGTGTATCCCAGCCGGTTCGACACCTGCTCGACGGTCATGCCGCTTCGGAGTAATTCCGTCCCCAGATGTTGGCGCACTTCGTCGAGCAGCCGGCGGAACGAGGTTCCCTCCGCCTCCAGTTGCCGTCGCAGCGTCCTGGTGCTGGTAACCAGCCGATCCGCCACTTGGGCCAGACTCGGGGGCCGAGTCGGGTTGGCCAGCAACAGATCACGCACCAAACCGGCGCGGCCCGTTCTCGCTTCGCGCTGCTCGAGCAGCATTCGACATTGCTGCTCGGCGAGTTTGGCGGTGTGGGTGCTCGCCTGGGGGAGTGGAACGTGCAACTGTTCCGCACAGAGGGTGACGGAGGTTTCTGCGTGGTCGAATTCAGGCGCCGCACCGAACATCTCTTCATAGAACAGGAGGTCTGGCCCCGGATCTGGGAGAGCGAACGCGATACGGCTCGGTGGTGGCGACGCGCCGAAGATCTCGCGGTACAAGTTCGGGATGGCTGCGGCGTCGCGTTCCAGGACGAACCTGCGCACCGGCGCCGGCACGGAACGGGCATCGATGACGATCGAAAGTTCGTCCCCATGTTGACGTGTTTCGAAGGCGCAGAAAGCGTAGCTGAGTCGCACAAATCGCACGGCGACGTCGATCGCCTCACCCAGGGTCGGGCTGGTGAGGATGGCAAATCCCCACACCCCGAAGGCAGTGACCGGATATCTCGCCGCGACCTGCAGGCCGAGCCCCGGCCGGTCCCCGAGCGCGGAGACTATATTCGCGATCGCCTTGAGTTCTTGTTGTCCGCTGACTTCGGCGGCAGGGCTCCGGACGGCTGCCGGCGTCGTCCTGGTACCAGCGAGACAGTGTTTTGAGGTCAATCCGAGCTCAGCGGCCCAGTCGAGCATCACCACCAGACTCGCGGCCGACCTTTTGGATTGCAGGTCAAGTGTCGTCATCGGGTGCGCACCCGCTGGCGGTATTCGCGGGGGCCGACACCTTTCCAGCGTCGGAAGGCCTGGGTAAAACTTGACGCCTGCGAATAGCCAAGGCGTTCAGCAATTTCCGCGACGGTACGTCCGTCGCTGACGAGCAGTTCCTCGGCGAGCGCCTCACGTACCTCTTCCTGCAATACGCGCAACGACACCCCTTCGAGAGCGAGGTGCCGCCGAAGCGTCCGTGAGCTGACCGTCAGTTGCCGCGCGGCGTCGTCGAGCGACAGCGCCGGCGACGGGTTCGCCAACATCAGGTCGCGCAGCAGGCCCGCGACGCCGGCACGTGCGGACCTTTGCCGCAGCAGTTCGACGGCGTGCTTCTCTGCCATCGAGCGGGCGTACTGATTCGCCTGCGGCAGCGGCTTGGCCAGCGACTCCCGGTCGGCGATGAGGCAGTCCTGCGGTGCATCAAACTCGGGCTCGAGCCCGAACACCTCGATGTATTTCTGCACCACTTCCTCTGCTGGCCGTGTCATCGTGTAGGCAACCCGCAGTTCGACATCAGGCGCCATGAGCAGGTCGCGTTGCAAGGTCTGAATCCCGACGCTGTCGCGTTCGACCGCGAACGCGCGTAAGTCGACGGGCAGGGCCGAAGGGTCCAGAATCAACCGGACGGCATCTCCCTCCGGGTCGGCGGCGGCGCTGAGCCGGCACAGGCAGAAGCTCAGTGCGGCCAGTGACATGCCGACCGACATCGCATCTCCCAATGTCTCAGAGCTCATGAGTGCCAACCCCCAGATCCCGGGTGATGCGGCATGGCACCGCACGCCGGCCTCGACGCCCAACCCGGGGACGTCAGGAAGTGCGCCGAGGATGTTGCTGATGATCTGGAGTTCGTCACGAAGGCGGACCTGGACGTCGAGGTCATCGAGTGCTTCCCGAGTCAGCGGTGTGCCGCGCACTGCGTCGGTGTGCGACATTCCATGCTCTGCCGCCAGGTCGACGAGCAGCGCCGCACCTGCGGGTGAGCGCAGAACATCGTGCGTACTCACATCGACCCCACCTGGGCGTAGCTGGCTGATTGCTCTCATCATGCGCTAGGCCGGCCGCACACAACAGGTGATGGATGGCCAACTAGTTGTGAGAAGTGGCCAGCTCGGTGGCGCCCAGGACTTTCGGTGGAATCCTGGGAGGATGACCAAGAGCATTCTCAACGTCGTCTCCAACGTCGCCCATTACGACGACCCCGCCGAGCCGACCGGGCTGTGGCTTTCCGAGCTGACGCACGCCTACGAGATCTTCGCCGAAGCGGGTTACCAACAGACCATCGCCAGCCCGAAAGGCGGCACTTCACCGCTGGAGCCGCGTTCGTTGAAGTTCCCCAGTTTCGGCAAGAGCGCCAAGGCGTGGAAGGCCGACGATACGAAGATGGCGCTGCTGGCCAGCACCGCCTCACCCGATGAGATCGACTCGACGAATTATGACGCGATCTACTTCACCGGCGGTCACGCGGTCATGTACGACTTCCCGGACAGCGAAGGCCTGCAACGCATCACGCGCGAGATCTTCGAGCGCGGGGGAGTCGTGTCCTCGGTCTGCCACGGCTACTGCGGCCTACTCAACACCGGGCTGTCGGACGGATCCCTCTTGGTTGCCGGGCGCAAGCTCACCGGGTTCGCCTGGTCGGAGGAGGTCCTGGCCCGGGTCAACAAGCTGGTGCCCTACAACGCCGAGGCGGAAATCAAGAAGCGCGGCGCCCTTTACAACAAGGGGCTGATTCCCTTTGCCCCGCACGTCGTCGTCGACGGGCGGCTGGTCACGGGCCAGAATCCGGGATCGGCCAAGGCTACGGCCAAGAAGGTCGTCTCGGTGCTGGGCGGCTAACCGGCAAGTCGGACCTGCACCAGACCGGCGCCGGCACAACCGGTGACGAGTTCGTCGAGACCGAAGGCGTCAACCGGACCAACAACCCCGGGTGTGATACCGGCCCCGGAGGCGAGTTGGTGTGCAGCCCAGGCCATCAGCTCACCGGTCAACGAGTAGGGGCTGGGTCCTTCCAGGTGAACCTCCGCGACGGCCTCACCCGACGCGGCGCGTGCCACCGCGACGACGTGACTGAGCGTGCGGGCCCGCTCGGCCGTATCGGGACCGCCGCTGTCGCCGACCGTGCGCGCCGCCAGCGCTTCGACAAGGTTGCGGCCGTAGGGAAGTCTCGCGGTGGTGTTCGCCAGCGTCGACACAAGTTGGATCGCGCGGCTCAGCTGTGGAAACCAGCCGTTGTAGACCGTCACCGAGTCAAGTCGGGGCAGCTGCGAAGGCAGGAAGAGCACCTCGGTGCCCGAGACCAGAAACGCCTTCTTGCGCGTCGTGCGCACCGGGAATTCGCGGACCTGGCGCGCGGTGGTTTCGTCGACGAGCTGCCCGTGCCGCCACACCGGCGCGGGCAGGATCAGCCCCTCGGCCATGGTCTTCCGGGTGCCCTGGCTCAGCCCGTTGCGCAGCGAGCCGATGGCAAAATAGCCGACCTCGATCGCGCGGACCGCCGAACCGCCGGCTCGTGCGGCGAGCGCACCGGCAAGCACGCCCGGAACGTAGTCATAGCCGAACGCCGGTGCGATCACGGCTCCCGCCTCGCGGGCCCGAGCGTCGTGACGCTCCCGCAGCGTACGAACGAAGCCGACCTCACCGGTGGAATCCACGTAGTGGGCGCCGGCATCGACCGCCGCCTGCGCGACGGGGTGGCCGAACTGTTCGAATGGACCGACGGTCGTGACCAGGACGTCGCCCGCGTCGACCAGGGCGCGGACACTGGCGGGGTCGCTGACATCGGCAACCCGGTATTCCAGTCCGCCGAATCCTTCGGCCAGTCTGGCCAGACGTTCGGTTCCCCGTCCGGCCAACACTGGCCGAATCCCGCGCCGCACGAGGGCGTCGATCACCAGTCCACCGGTGTACCCGGTGGCCCCGAAGACGACGATCCGGTTGGTCATGAATTGGCCCTTTCGGTCCGCGAGTTCACAACGTCGTCAGCTCCGCAGCTCGCAGATCACCACGGGTATCTCACGACTGGTCCGCGTTTGGTAATCCGCATACCCCTTGTACGCCGCAACAATCTTCGGCCACAACTCGGCCCTCTCTTGCGCGGTTGCGGTGCGGGCGTGAATCTTTCGGCGGGTACCATCGATCACCAGCTCGGTGTCGGGATGCGCCTGAAGATTCCGGTACCAGTCGGGGTTGCGGTCGTCGCCACCCTTCGACGCGACGAGGACAACCCGATCCAAATCGTGAATGGGCGTCGTCAGGTAGCAGGACCGGGGCAGCCCAGACTTGCGCCCAGTCGTATGGAGCTCGACCACCGGCATCCCAAACGGCTTGGCCAACAGCCTGTTCCCGCTAACCGTGAGGATCAACCGGTGCATGCGGTTCATCAGCCTGGCTCCGGTGTCTTTCAGGGCGTAACTGCTCACCATAAAGTTCCTGTCTCGAATGATGTTGCTGTGAATAAAGGCTCTATCCAGTTCTGGGCGGCCACTTCGCACGCAGACCGACGGACAATGTGGTTGGGTCGGATCCGATTCTTGCCGAGATCTTTTTCGAACGGCATCTTCATGGCCACTAGTCACAACTTGTTGGCCATTCATCACCTGTGGATCTGCCTGGGACGTACATAGTCTTAGCGTTGGGGGTCGATACCCACCGAACGGCTACCGACCCATACAAGGACGAGGTCAACGACAATGGCAACGCAACTCACCGAGGTCGAATTCGCTGGACAGACCGTCGAGGTGCCGAAGGGTGGGTACTACGACCGATATCGCTCGAATCCCGACCTCGACGAGGTGGCACAAGACCCCGCCGCCGGAAACATCGACTGGTTCCGACGGATCCCGAAGGTCCAGGTCGACTCGCGGATCGGACCGATTTGGGCGCCGAACTTCTACTACCGCGCGACCATCGTTCAGGCGAACATGCTCGCTCCGTTCGACCGTCTGGCGGCGATGCTTCCAGAGCCTCTCGAGCCATTGCGGGCGGTCCCCGGTTATGGAGTCGCGGCCCTGACTTTCTTCTCGTATGCGGTCTGCGACAACGATCCATATGACGAAGTGTCCGTCGCGGTCGTCATCCGAAAGCCCGGTGAACGGGGTCTGCTGTCCGGCCTGCTTCCCGAGCTCGAACTGCTGAACACCATGCGGCGCAGGAAGTTCTACGCTCACGTCCTGGCGCTACCAGTCACCACCGAGATTGCCCGGGTCCGCGGCGTCGAAGGCTACCAGCTGCCGAAGTGGCGCACCGACATCAGTGTCGACATCAGCGATGCCGTGCGGGCCGGAATCGCTGGCCCCACAGGCAAACCGGATGTGAGCCTGCAGGCGCCGCTACCAGAGTTCACCGATTTCCCATCACAGTCCCGGCTCGGCACCAACACCATGGTTCATTTGGTCGACGGGCAATGGCGCCAAACCTCGGTGCAATCGAACACGCTGTCGTTCGCGCAACGCAGCTTCCCGCGTGACGTCACACTCACCCGACACGGCGGCCCGCTGAGCGATCTTCTCGACGGGCTTGGCGCCTCCACAATCCTGCGTCTAGAGGTCACCAAAGATGCGCAACTGGTGCTGAACCTGCCGCGGCCCCTGGAAGCATTCGGCTAAAAGCTGGGACTTTGGCATCACGCGAGACGCGCGTGCCCGGCATTCACGCTGGCTGTAACCGGCGACTGCGTGGTCGACATGCCATGGAATTTGCCCGCCGATGGCCACGGTGGATTTCATCGCACCGGTGATCCTTACCCCGGTCCTCTGGCTCGCCGTCTATGCCCGCGGCGTAAGTTCGGTCGGAGCCACGAAGACCGCGACCGCCTGCCTTAGGAAGACGCGAGAGGAAGCCATGAGAACGATCGCATACCGCCACGCGGCAGTCGCCGGCCTGGCCGCCGTCGCACTGATTGCTGTGGGCTGCAGCAATGGCAAGAGCGTCGACGCGTCGGCGCCGCCTTCGGCCGGGGCGAGCGCCACCTCCACGTCTAAACCCCCGGCGCCACCCACTGAGGTGAAAGTCCTCGGGGAGGGCAACGTTGAGGTAACTCTGACCGGCCCGATCGCTGCCAAGTACTCGTCGGCAACGCAGGATCAGAAGCAGGCTCTCGGCAAGCCGCTCACGGGTGACCGCAACGCGGGAAAGCGGGAGAGCGGCTTGGTATTCCAGCAGTTCCAGGGCGGCGTGATCACCGCCAAGAACGACGAGCCCGGTACACCCGCGTTCATCACCACAGGCAAGATCCGGGAGGCCTGGAATGTGCCACGCGACCCGAACGGCGTGCCTGCGGTCACGGGCACTAACGGGTCGGCGGGTGCGCTGGGCTTTCCGACCAGCGACGTGAACACCGTCGGCGATCTGCTCGTGTCGAATTTCGAGCACGGCAAAATCGAGTACAACCCGAAGACCGGCCGGGTCGAAGTGACGGTCAACGGCAACGTCGTACCATCCGGGCTGTAGCCCGAATCAGGCGAGGTGGCACGCGGGCGCTACACCGAGATGACCGCAAGATCTTCGTCGGTGACCACGCGAACTTGCACGCTGTCCTGGCCCAAGAGCGTTGCTTTCAGCAGACGGTGGATACCGTCCAATATGACTACTCTGTCCACATGATTCACTCGTGCGTGCAGCGGAAATCTCAGATCGCAGGCGAGGGTCCGCGCCCATTGCTCGCGATACCGATCCGGGTCATCGAGTACATCTTGCGGACACACCCGAAAAGGAATTCCACCATGCGACCAGAACGGTAAGCGCAGGTGCCACGCAAGTTCTCCGACAGGTACTTTCACCTCGACCAGGCCAGGCAATTCGTGCAACTTGCCCATGTCCCAATGAATGTCCGGGATTACACCACGCAGCACATCCGGAACCTGATCTCGCAGTGGAAAGGGCCGAACCACCGCGCCATCGTCCCACCACAACCCACGGATCTTCGGCACAACATCCCCACCGAAGGGCTTCGCAGGTTCCGACTGTCCGTGCCGGAGGCGAAGCGGGCGCTCATACGGTGAGGATGTAGTCCTCGTCGTGGGGGCGGCCCAGCATCTCAGTGAGCCGCTTGCGATCGAATGGCCACAGGTCAATGTGGTTATCGCCGACGAAGTACCACGAGTTGCAGCCGGTGTTCCATACCGTCGGACCCATCGCTTTGGCGACGTCGGCGGCGAAGCGATCGGTGGCTTCATCTGTGATCTCGACGGTCCTGATCTCGCCGTCTCGGAAACGACGCAGCCATCCGGTCACGTACTGGGCCGTCAGTTCGGCGACGAATTGCATGGACATCACCCCGGTCGCCGAGTTAGGGCCCAGCACGGTGAAGAAGTTGGGGAATCCCGGGATCGCTGTCATTGCCCAGGCCCGAGGACCCTTCGCCCATGCTTCATCGATGGACAGTCCACCGCGGCCACGCAGATCGATCGGACGCATGTAGTTGTGGGCCTGAAAGCCGGTGGCGAGCACAATCGCGTCCACTTCGTGGTGGACGCCGTCGGCGGTCCGTATGCCGGTCGGGGTAATCGCGCCGATGGGTTGGGTGACCAGACTCGCATTCGGCTTCGCGATTGCTCGGTAGTAGTTATTGGAGAGCACCTGCCGTTTGCAGAACGGTTCATACTCTGGAGTGAGTCTTGACCGTAGGTCTTTATCTGGCACCAGGATTCGCAAACACAACCGTGCATAGCCCTGGGCCAAGCGCCGGCGCCATGTTGGTCGGATGAGCACGTCGGCAAACAGATCGGAACCGATGCGCTGCGCCCATCCCACCGTCCATCTGAGCCCCGGAAGGACTCGCAGCAGCCAGCTCACGAGTCGTGGTTGGCGCAGTCCCATCGGCGCCCACATCACCCACTGTGGTGTGCGCACAAAATGCGTGATATGCCCAGCATCGGATTGCAACGCGGCAAAGATCTGAACCCCAGTCGATCCCATGCCGATCACCGCCACACGCTTGCCCGCGGTGTCGGCCCCTGTCCAGCAAGCGGTGTGCACGATGGGTCCAGTAAACGAGTCGATGCCGTCGATATCGGGGATCACTGGGTGGTGCAGCACGCCGGTGGCGGCCACGAGGAAGTCGGCGTCGAGTTCCTCGCCACTCTTGGTGGAGACCCGCCATCGGTTGTCGACAAACACCGCCGCGTTGACTTCGCAGCACAATCTCAAATGCCGGCCGAGCCCCAGGTGTTCGACCAAGTCGCGGTGGTAGCGCTGAATTTCCTCACCGGTGGCCCAAAAATGCGTCCAATCCGGTTTGGGTGCGAACGCGAATTGATATGCGTGGGAAGGGATGTCGCACCTCAGGCCAGGATATCGGTTCCAGTGCCACACACCACCGACGTCCGAGCCCTTTTCCAGAATTGTGAAGTTCGTGAAGCCTGCCTCCAGCAAGGTGTGCGCGACAGCAATGCCGGCCATACCGGCACCCACGATCACGATGTAAGGATCTCTGTGGCGACCTGGCTTGGTCATGTCGCTGCTCCTCCGAGTGCGCTCATCAGCATGTAAACCCGCTGCCGAACCAATCGCCCCTCATCATCCCAACGGGCGGACGTTGTGGATAGACATGGCGATCCACTATTTCTCGATGGGACCGAGCCAGATCGGGACCATGCTGTACCAACAAGATCGCCAGTCGCACCCGCCCTTCTGCCAGCCGCGGACCTAATCCTTCAAGGCATTTTGCAGTCGATGTCGGCACCGTCGAGCGTGTCCAACTGATGCAATAACGGCCTGGTCTCGACAACTATGGATTGCCTTGTACTGCAACGACTTAAGGCAGCGATCGGCGCTGCGTTGGCGCGATCGGCCCGTGCTTACATGGTTATTTCACCGCTTTCCCGACTGGGGAGGAACCACTTAAGGTCGATTACCCGCCATGTTCGTGGCCCCCGTATTCCTTCGATACGAATCACGAATCGCCCGAGGTTTATGGAGGAAGAGCCAGTCCGCATGCATGTCTGCGACACGGATTTCGCCGCATCATGTAGAGCGCGGCATAGTTCAGCAGTTGGCGGGTGCGAGGCCGCCGGCACGGCCGAACATCTGTGTACGGGACAAATCGCCGCCCGCACACCTGCCGGCCAATTACTGTTCGATCCGGCCGGCGATCATCTCGGTCCACTCGGTGACATATTGCTCGTCGGTTGTGTCGAAGTGGTTGGAGTCGAACATGATTCGGGAGGTGCGTCTGCCGACCAAGGCGTCGACACCGACTGCGGCGATCTGCCCGACCTCGGAGAGGTCCGGGGCGCAAGTTTTGATCCAGTCGCCGAGTGCGCTGTATAGGCCGTCGATCAGCGCAGCGTAGGCGTCGGCGAGCCGTTGTGATTCGCCGGCCGGGGTACGGGCAACGACTTGCAGGAACTCGCTTTCTTGGTCGACCACGCTCATCAAATACCGGCACAGCAACGACAATTCGGTGCGCAGGTCGCCGCGACCCGCGAACAGCGCGCTGATGTCGTGCATGGCGCGACGCCGGTCGAGCTGGCGGTCGATCACCGCAGTTAGCAACTCCTGCTTGGACTTGAAGTGGTTGTAGAGCCCTCCACACCCTGGCACCAGTCCGGCCGCTTGCTCGATCTGCTTGACGCTGGTCGCACGATAGCCCTGCTGGCCGAAGAGACGCATCGCCTCGGTGATTAAACGCTCTTTGGTCGGGAGATCGACCCTTGACCCGCTCATAATCATCCGATTATATTTGGTAATCAAGCGCTATATCAAGTCCTGCTAGGGAGGGGGCGCGATGACCGAGATCGGAGCGCAGATTCCCCGCGGCCGGGTGCGCCGCACCATGCCGATGGCCGGCTTCACTGCCCGCGCCGCCGGTGGGCGCATGCTGGCCGGGCTACGGGAAAAAGCCGGCGACGCCGGAGCGGTGCAACGATTCCACGAGCGCACCGCCGAGCGCTACGTCGAGCTGCTCGGTCACTCCAAAGGCGTGCTGATGAAAGCCGGTCAGATGATCTCGATGGTCGACACCGGTGCGCTGGGAGCTGGTGAATTGTCCCCATATCAACAGGCGCTGACACGGCTGCAGGCTGACGCGCCGCCCATGGATCCCGCGCTGGCGCTGGAGATCCTGCAGGCTCAGCTGGGCCGCCCGGTGGACGCGGTGTTCGCTGACTTCACCGCCCAACCCATGGCCGCGGCCTCCATCGGCCAGGTCCATCGCGGTGTGCTGCTGGACGGTCGCCAGGTCGCCGTCAAGATCCAATATCCCGGTGTCGCACAAGCGATTCACGACGACCTGGCCAACACCGAACTCTTGACCACCCTGTTTCGGCTCACTGCCGGCGCATTCGGGGCGGCGATGCCCGACATCGACGGCGCCTCAGCCGAAATTGCCGACCGCATCTCCGAAGAAGTCGACTACCGGCGCGAAGCCGCCAACATCACCGCTTTCGCCGACCTGTACCGCGGGCATCCCTTCATCCGGGTACCGGAACTTGTGTCTGAGGCGTCTTCGGATCAGGTGTTGACAATGACGTACCTGGACGGAATGGACTGGGCTGCAGCCCAACACGCCGACCAAGAGCTGAAAAACCGCTGGGCCGAAGTCATCGCGCGGTTCGTCTTCGGCTCCTATCGGCACGCCAACCTATTCCACGCCGATCCGCACCCGGGCAATTACCGCTTCGGCGCCGATGGCACCGTCGGGTTCGTCGACTTCGGATGCATCAAACGCCTGACCGAGCCACAACGCCAACGCATCGTCACAGTCGTGCGCGCCGCCGTCGACGGGCGCAAGGACGACCTTCGCGACATCATGATCGACAGCGGATTCTTTACCGCCGATTCCGCGCTGACCGCCGATGACACCTATCAGTGGTGGCAGGGCATCCTCTACGAAACCATGGACAGCCAGCCGGCGACCTACACCGAACACGCCTCGGCGCGTGCCATCCAATTTCTGCTTGATGTTCGCGCCCCCGATCACCCCATGCGCCAGATGTCGATCCCACCCGACCTGGTGTTCTTCTCGCGGATCAACCTGTCTATGAACGCCGTGTTCTCCGCGCTGCGCGCCTGCATCTACAACCGGGGCCTGCTCGACGATATGGATGGCGTCGCACCGCCGGTTACCGAGTTAGGCCGCCAACACCTCACCTGGGTCAACCAGCGGGGCCTGCCGTTGGGAGTGGACAACCATGACCAGCGCTGACGTCGCCAGCATCCGGCTGCCCTGGGATGCCGCCGATCCCTATCCCTTCTACGAGGCGCGCCGCGCCGACGGGGAGGTGGTGTGGGATGACACCGCCCAAGCGTGGCTGGCACTGAGCTATGAGGCCGCGCGCGAAGTCCTCGGCGGATCCGGCTGGACTAGTGATCCAGTCGCCAACCCACTGGCTCGAGCTGCGATTGATCCGCTTAGCGCGGACTTCTTCGCCGGGTCCATGTTGTTCGCCGACGGAACCCGGCACACGCGGCTACGCACCGCGGTGCGTGACGTGTTTACCCGATCATTCGTTGCCAATCTGGGCGCAGGTGTCGAGGCGATCACCGCCGCTCTGATCGGCGAGCCCGAAGTCGCTGTGCCGTTTGATTTCATGGCAGAGATCGCGCTGCCGCTACCGATCGCAGTTATTTGCAGCTGGCTGAATCTGCAGCCCGCCACCGCCCGTCTGCTGCGGGAACTGTCGCCGGTGATCATCCGCATGCTTGGCGCTCTCGCCGATGCAGACGAGATCGCCGCTGGCGCGGCGGCCGGCGCCGCGCTGGTGGCCGAGTTCCTTCCCATGGCCGCCGACCGGCGCACCCACTCTGGTGACGATCTACTCAGCTTCATCGCCGCCGACCCCGACATCTCACTCGAAGAGGTCGCCGCGACCGCGATACTCATCGCCGTCGCCGGACACGAAACCACAGCCAATATGCTTGGCGCCGGCATCGTTACGCTACTCACCGCAGCCGACGATGGCAGCCGCGTCCTCGACCGCATCGACCCCGCCGACCCCGCACTGGTGACCGAGCTACTTCGGCTGCACGGGCCGGTGCAGTCCACGGTGCGTACCGCTACCACCGACCACACAATCGCCGGCACCCAGATCGCGGCCGGTGACACCGTGCTTGTCGTAGTCGCGGCCGCAAACCGCGATCCCGCGGTGTTCGACCAACCCGACCAGTTCCGGCTCGACCGACACGGGTCCGCGCCGCTGTCGTTCGGTTACGGGGCGCACTACTGCCTAGGTGCTGCCGTCGCGCAACTCGAACTCCGTACCGCGATACCCAAAACCCTTGAACGCCAGCCTGTTCTGGCCGGATCGGTGCATTGGCGGGACACGGCAGCCATCCGCGGCCCGCTGAGCGTGCCCCTGATCTTCACCAGCAGGTAGGGCGCGACCAGAAACAAGGGTGAGTGGGCGATGCGCATCTTCCTTACCGGCGGAACCGGCGCTATCGGCAGCTACGCGGCGCCTGCACTGGTCGCCGCGGGACACACGGTGTCAGCATTGGCCCGCACACCCGGCAAGGCCGCAACGCTTAGGAGCCAAGGGGCTCAACCAGTCTCGGTGTCCCTATTCGACTGTGAAGGTCTCACCGCCGCGTTCGCGGGCCACGACGCGGTGGTCAACCTCGCGTCAGCGCTGCCACCGGCACACCGGATGATCCTCACGTCGGCCTGGACCGCCAACCACCGCGTTCGTGCCGAGGGATCAGCCAACGTCGTCGACGCCGCGTTGAAAGTCGGCATCGCGCGGCTCATCCAAGAGTCGATCGTGATGATCTACCGCGACGGGGGCGACCGCTGGATTGACGAGGACTGGCCCACTGACCGCTTTCCCGCCGCGGCCGGAAATCACGCCGCCGAAGCCAGTGCGCAACGATTTATCGATGGCGGGGGAGTGGCTCTGACCCTTCGTTTCGGCATCTTCTACGGGCTCGGCGCCGCCCACAGCGAGCAAATAATGGCACTCGCACGCCGCCACATCGGATTCCAGGCCGGCCGCCCTGACAGCTACATTTCATCGATCCATGTCGCCGACGCTGCCAGCGCCGTCGTCGCCGCACTCGAAGTGCCTTCCGGTACCTACAGCGTGGTTGACGACCAACCTGTCACCGCACGCGACAACAGCAACGCCATGGCCGCCGCCGTTGGAACCAACACGTGGCTTCGTGCTCCGGGCCGCGCCGCGTCGCTGCTCGGTCAGCGCACCACATCGCTAACCCGCTCACTGCGAGTCAGCAACGCCCGATTCCAGACCGCCACCGCATGGAAGCCCCGGTACCCCAGTGTGTGGGAGGGCTACCGAGCCATGGCCGGGGGAAGGAGCCAACAGTGACGCCGGTCTACGGCAGCGGACTAGGCGATCTTCCGATAGCGCAACAGGTCGTAACGTGCTACGCAACAGTGCAATTCCATTCATCGATTCATCAAACGAATGCGTATACGCCAACCACTCGAACGCGTTAGGCAAAACCCAGTGGCCCAGGGGTACGAAGCCAAACGGCCATGGCCCGGTCACGAAATCCAGCGCAAGCCCCACCTATTCTTCGAGGTCGGGCGCGAGAGGCAGGCCGAGGGGAATCCTGATGTCGCCGCCATGGATCAAGATATCGGCGAAAAGGCCACCGGCTTGACCACCGGCGGACTTAAGCGGCAATTGGGGTGACGTTCGTTCGTGACCGCGTTGGCGACACGCTCGCGGTCCAATCGCACGAGAGCGACTGTCGGCCGAACTCGGGCCCGACGTCGCTACGCTGCTGCGTTATGCAGCAGACGCGCCTCGACACCGCCCGCATCCGGGCGGCTCGTCGGGTGATCGACCCGATTTTTCTCGACACGCCGCTGTACCGCTGCGAGGCGCTGGAACACCTCGGCTGCACCGTGAGCATCAAGCTCGAAACGGCGAACCCGGTCCGTAGCTTCAAGGCTCGCGGGACCGAGGTAGTCGCGAGCCGGCTTGCCTACAAAGGCTCGCCCGCCGTGGTGTGTGGCAGCGCGGGCAACCTCGGACAAGCCCTGGCTTGGTCTGGTCGCGCCAGGGGTCTCGAGGTCACAGTCGTGGCATCCCGGTTTGCACCTGCGGTCAAGCTCGATCACATCCGCGCGCTGGGCGCGAGATTGGAGTTGGTGGACGGCGATAACGAGATGGCACGGACCCGGGCGGCAGCCATCGCGCGGCATGAAGGCATCGGGCTGCTCGATGACAGCTCGGACATCGAAACCTGTGAGGGCGCGGCGACCATTGGCCTGGAACTGGCGGAGGCCGTTTCGTCGTTCGACGCTGTGCTTATCGCTCTCGGGGGCGGAGCGCTGGCTACCGGTGTCGGGCATGTGATGAAGACCCTCGCGCCCGACGTCGAGGTGATCTGTGTTCAGCCGGCCGGCGCACCGGCGATGACACGTTCGTGGCTCAGCGGCGCGTTGTCACCACCGAGTCGACTGACACCATCGCAGACGCTGTCGCCGGCCGGTGTCCAATTCCGGAGGTCCTCGACGACCTCCTCCTGGTCGGTGACGACGCTGTCCTGGTCCAGGAAGCATCGATCATCGCGGGTATGCGGGTACTTCTGGAGGACGCTGGCCTCGTGGTCGAACCGTCGGCCGCGCTCGGCATCGCGGCCATCCTCGAAGACCGTGACCGCTTCGCTGGCCGCCACGTAGTCACCATCGTGTGCGGCAGCAACGTCGACGTAGACGCGTATCATCGCTGGGTCGATGCGGCCGTCATCCGCAGGCCTTGATGGCCGCCGCTGATACCCATGCCAATCGAAGCTCGGCGGCCTGTTGCTCCAGGTGCGATTGATCGAAACCTTCACTGCGACAGGCAATTCTGGCTGAGCGGAATGCAGCGGAGCGAGGGGCACTGACCAAACGTCGAGACTGCAGCAGGCATGCGGCGCATGATGTGGAGGGCAAGTGTGCTTCGCCAATTTGTTGACGGTACCTACTCCGCAGGTCTGGGTACGGCGCCTAGGCTCTCGGCGGTATTTTTCAGTGCGAGCAGTGTGCGCTTCATGTCGTTGATCATTCGAGGTCCGCGCAGCCAGCCCACCATCCGCCAGTACAGACGCATCGCGGGGATGTCCTCGAGTTCGAACCGCTCGGTGACCACCGTTCCATCGCTGTTCGCGGGTTCGAATGTGTAGCGCCATGTCAGGCAGACGGTGTTCTTGGGTGCGATCGGAAGTCCCATTGGCCGTGAGCGCACCGTGAAGGCGAATACTCGATTGGGTTCACACTCGGTGATCATGCAGGACGTCCAGTAGGTGGGTCCTTTTCCGTTGCGTTTGACCCGACCCCGGAACTTCACGCCGGGACTGGGGCCTGTTGCGCCGTTGAGCCATTCGGCCGCGATGGTCTCTGGGCTGAATCGTCCGATCTGCGTAACGTCGCTGACCAGGTTCCATAC
This sequence comes from Mycobacterium sp. NTMscope_MAC_12, assembly GCF_976985675.1. Taxonomy (NCBI): domain Bacteria; kingdom Bacillati; phylum Actinomycetota; class Actinomycetes; order Mycobacteriales; family Mycobacteriaceae; genus Mycobacterium; species Mycobacterium sp. NTMscope_MAC_12. The sequence continues at coordinate 2,235,507 of NZ_CDRJYY010000001.1, read as the reverse complement.
AGCCGAGGGCGGGGCACTGATTCGGACGGTCGCTGACCCCCGCATGGGCCGAGAATCGCGGGCCTCCCGCCCGGTTCGGCGTGACAACGGTCAGGTCCATTCGCTACAAAGCCGATTCGGACCGGCCAGCGGAGGGTAGGGGGTCTGATCTGGCTCGGTCGGACGCTTGGGTGGATGGCCAGTCATCGCTTAACCCTTCGTATGAGAGCCGCCGAGTTACTAGCCACCGTAGTACCGTGGCGGACTTGCGTCACGAGCTGCAGTCTCGCCGTGATTCGTAATTGCCACCAGCCGATTCCGGCCAGGCGAGGGACGGTCGGGACTATCGCCCCCCAACATGCCTTACTGTTACTTGAGAGTACTCTTATTATTCTTAATATTCGTGTACGCTCACTCGCCATGGACTTGCGAAGCGGTGGCGTGGGCGGTGATCACTCGGCTCGTTTCGTGGTCGTGATGCCGCGCCGATGCTGAGTCGGAAGGGGCCGTGGGTGAGTGAGCGTGGTGAGCACGCGGTTGTGTTGGGCGCGGGGATAGCGGGTTTGCTTGCCGCGCGGGTGCTTTCGCCTGACGGTCGACCGCCACAACCTCGTCATCACCAGCCAGCGCGGCGCCGGCTCCACCGCCCCAGCCAACACCTAAGCCGTTCATGACTTCGCACAACGATGTGAACTCAACCATGTCGTACAAACCGGTGATCATCGTCGGGGGAGGCCCAATCGGGCTGGCCGCTGCCCTGGAACTCGCCAGGTTCGATGTTCCCAGCGTTGTTGTCGAGCGTCATGATTCAACATCGTGGCATCCCAAGGCCCGCAACCTAAATGCGCGGACGATGGAGATCGCCCGAGGGTGGGGAAGCGCGGTGTATCAACGGCTGCGCGGCATCGATATCCCGCCCGGCTGGAAGAGCCCGATGAGGTATCTGGACACGATTGTCGGTCGGCAGGTGGGTCAGATCGAGACGGGAGGTTTCGAAGGCCCCGGGCCGACGATCAGCCCGGCACTCCCGATCATGTCCTCGCAGGACCTGACCGAACCCGTCCTGCGTGACGCAGCGGAGGCCACGGGAATCGTCGACCTTCGGTTCGGTCACCAGGTCACCGACGTGCTATCCGGGTCCAGCGACCACGACACCGAAGCGGCCGTGGCAGTCCGCGTCAACGCCACGGGAGACACCTACACTCTGGCCGGGGAAGCGCTTGTTGCCGCCGATGGTGTCGACAGCACGATACGTCGCCAACTTGGCATCGCCTTGAACGGCGAGCAGGGCATCCATCACTTCGTCAACGGCTACTTCTGTGCCGATATCGAACGCCATGTCGGAGAACGCCGGGGCGTATTGTTTTTCGTCGCCAACCCTGATGCCGCCGGCCTGCTGCAACCACTCGACGGGCACGGCCGCTGGCTATGCCAGATCGGCGTATCGCCGGACCAGTGGGTGCGCGAGCTCTGGGACGCCGAGCGAGTGCGGCGGTGGGTCCGCGGCGCGGTCGGGGTTCCCCACCTCGTCGTCGAGGTGAAAGGCGTTGGGCTGTGGCAGATGAACGCAACCGTCGCTGATCGTCTGGTCGCCGGCCGCGTGGTGTTGTGCGGCGATGCCGCCCACCAATTCCCGCCCACCGGAGGACTGGGAGTCAATACCGGACTGCAAGGCATGCACAACGCCATGTGGAAGCTGGCCTTATGCATCCGTGGCCTGGCCGGGTGGTCGTTACTCAAGACCTACGAGGACGAACGTCGCCCACCCACGATCACCACGATCCACCAGTGTTTGCAAAATCACCGTGATCTCGCGCGGCTTGCCGCGGCTTACTACTATCCCGCGAGCAGTGACCTCACTGCCGAGGAGGCCGAGCGGGAGAGCCGACGCTTCGGCAATCATTTCGGCGTTGAGTTCGGCACGGTGTATCGCTCGGCCGCCGTCATCGTCGACGGCACAAATCCTCCCGACGTCGACGACAGCTATAGCGACTACGCGCCCTGCGCGACGCCGGGCTGCCGCGCGCCGCATGCCTGGCTGGGCAACGAATCTGCACCGGTCTCGACGCTCGATCTACTCGGCGCCGGGTTCACGGTGCTTACCGGTCCTGGCGGGGCAATCTGGCGGAAAGCAGCCACGGTTGCTGCTCGAGAGCTCGGGGTGCCCATAGCTAGCTACGCGATCGGCGATCCGGGATTGGTCGACCACACCAACACGTTCTTCGACCTCTACAGAATCGGCCGCGACGGGGCGGTCCTCGTGCGTCCCGACGGATATGTCGCCTGGCGCAACCCAACCGGACACTGCGAGGGTGTCCCACTCATTCAAGCCATCAGACAGATCCTGGATCGCCGGGCAGAGGAACGCTTGCGCATGCCGAGCGGCGGCGGTCAGTCCGACAGTGCGATCGGGCATAGGTAGAACCCTAGGCCCGGGACCCACTGATCAAGATGGCCACGAAATCTGAGTCAGTTATCTGGCGCGGTCGGGGATACGGTCAAACAGTGAACAATGACATAGCTGCGCCATTGAATCTATGGTCCGAGGACGACGGTGGCCGTTCTTACTTGCGAGCTCTACCAGTCCTGTCAGGAACAGGCTCCAGTTTCGAAACCCACAAGGCTCCCGCGCACCCGATTCCGCTCTTTGTGACATGGCTGCAGCAAGCGGTCGACGCTGGTGTTGCGGAGCCGCACGCGATGACGATCTCAACGGTCGACTCGCAGGGGATGCCGCGAGCACGGGTGCTCATCTTGAAGGCAGTCGATGATGCCGGTTGGCATTTCGCAATGAGTTCGGTGAGTCAAAAGGGCCGCGACCTCGACGCTCATCCCGCCGCGGCGCTGACGTTTTACTGGCCCGCGTTGGTTCGGCAGGTTCGTGTTGTCGGTGCTGTCATCAGTGATGGGGCCGCCGCAAGCGCAGAGGACTTTCGGGCCCGGCCGGTCGGTTCGCGTGCGCTGGCCTTGACTTTGCGTCAAAGTCAGCCGCTGCCCGATATGTCCGAGCTCGATACCGAGATCGAGAAGGCCTATCGCCGTTTGAGTGATGAGCCCGATCTCGTTCCGGACGAATGGATGTCCTACGCGGTGTTCCCGGATGAGGTGGAGTTCTGGGAAGGCTCGCCCGATCGCCGGCATCGCCGCCTGGCCTACTACCGAGTTGACGACAGATGGGAACGAACGCAGCTATGGCCTTGACGGCGGGCGTGGCTCGCCTGAGTTTCGGCTGCGCACTCCATTCATCTAATAAATCAGACTGCGCGAGGATACACGCGTTGCGCGAGAACGAAACCGGTTGCAATCTCGAATGACTTCGAGTATCCGATACATCGTCGGCTGCCGCGGCGGAGACGACTGAAAGCAACGCGATACATTGCTGCACAGCATGATAAAGAATCTAGCGAAACTTCATTGGATCTCGGCGACATCAAGACATGTCGAATTCCTCCGAGCTCAGGGAGGACACAAGGTGCAGACGAGCCTTAGCATCGGACAGCCCGGCGACGGTGGCGACGAGCTCAGAACGATGTAGCTGGAGGCATGACCTGCGCGTTGGTATCGCCGGAAGTGGCGGCAACACCTATCACACGTCGCCGCTTGGACGACCCGCATGGAGATTCCACTGGCCGCAGTCGGGGGCCAGGACGTCGTTGACGTCCACTTCGAATCCGCCGACCTTCGGCCCGGGATTGGACGCGGTGCTCACGACGCGCTGGTAGAGAACAGCGGCGGGGTGGACCTGATCACCGGACCAGGCTCGAGTTTGCCAGGCCCACCGGCGGCCAGGTGTGCTCGAAGACCCGATAACGCCATCGGCCGCGGCCCACTGGCAGACCCTGACGCCTCCGTAGACCCCCGTGCGCTGAACCCCAAGAACTGAGTTGATTCCGCGAAACCACGGCAGCGCGGTGTGAATCCAGGTGTTGCGGTTGATGTCCTCGTCGATGGTGAAGAAAATCGGCGCACTCTGGCCGCCGCCTGCCGCGGTGTGCAAACGCCAGGCGGTGCGCGCATCCGCGACGCCGCCCGCGTAGCCGCGCGTGAAGTCTGACGGTGTCGACCCACCCGGCTTGCCGTATTGGTAGTTACTGACAATCACCAAACCCGCGGCTGTCAGTGAGTCGGCGTAGGACCGAGTGATGGGCTTGGCGCCGAACGAGGAGCCGGGACGTGACAACGAGACGTAGTTGACCACCCCGCTATAGCCGGCAGCCCGGATCTGCTGCGCCGGAATCTGGTGTGCGGCAAAGTCGATCAGCTGAGGGGGAGCGGCGGCAGTCGCTGTCGGCATGCCGCAGGCTACCGATGCGGCACCCAGACCGGCCAACGTGGCGGCGTAGCGCAGTGCGTCGCGCCGGGAGACCGTGCGCAATGGCACATCGGTGGCGGCAGAGGGCAAATTGCGCACGGCGCAAGGTTAAACATGTGACTGTTGTTACCGATAGTGCTGCGCCAGTCGAAACGCGGTTGCATTCCCAAACAGATACCAAGTGGTGATCGTTCGGCTATAACCGCGAAGGGACATGCGGGCGAACGACCTAACCGACGACTGCCCGCGCTGCGCGCTCGGCGATGCGCATGGTCGGCGCGTTGGTGTTGCCGGAAGTGATGGTGGGCATAGCCGAAGCATCGGCCGGTAAACATCCATATTGGATTGGTGCATATCCCTCCCGCGCCGCAGCAGGGAAGGTCTTTCGTCACGATGGCAACTTCACCGCGGCTCACCCTGCTCGCCGCGCAGTGCAGGAGCACGACTGTGCTGTGGCCGTTAAGGATCGTTACCGCAATCGTGATCTCGCGCTCGTATCTTCGGATATACGAGAAAGCCGAAGCTTCGACCGTCCAATAACGCCTATAGGCGTCCCGGGGGCTGATATGACGACCGCAATCGCCGCGCACGACCCAGTCGACAATGACGTGGCCGACGGGCATGACGATCTCCTTTTGGCGGTCGCAAAAGTGAACGCAAATGGCTGCCCAAGAGACACCGTTCGCGTTGAATCGAAGCCGCGCCCGAGGCTCACGGAAGAAGAGATCGTGCGCGCGGCGATCACGGTGATTTTCGTGGCCCTCGTGACGGTGCTTGGCCTCGCCGCGGCCGCAATCTTGACAATGGGTTAGCCCGACGCAGCTTCGCGCCACCGTGGCAGCCCTCAGTCGGAGCTGGCGTGGATCCGGCTGAAGGCCGCGGTCGAGCGAAACGCTCTCAGCGCCATCCAGATCGAGTGTTCAACCCGCTAAGGAAACCAGCAGATCAAGCGGTTTCGCTTACTGGTAACGCTCCGCTGTGCGATAAACCCCGCCAAGGAACGACAGACCCTCGAAACCCAAGACAGAGTCGGCATAACGGTGGTTAGCTGATAGTCGATCAGCTACCCGAGGCTGGGCGTGTAAACGGCCGGGTACTGAGCTTAATCAAATGACGAGTATCGGCAACGCAAGGAGTATTACATGGCGGTCCGGGGCCTCAGGGCGCTCAGGAAAATCATGCAGACAACATTTGATCCAGAGCTCGTAGTCCCGAGAGACGTTAGAGTGACGGAATTTACGGACGATCATAGTTTGTCCCGGAGCGACCTTCTTCAGCATCCGCTCCCTGCCGGCTCTCTGATATGGAAATATTGGGGGCGTCTTGATGTTGCCTTTTTTGGTGGCGGAGTAGTGGGCACAATTGCGGGCGCATGGCCGCAGATGGCGAAAGCAACCGCGAATTCAGTACTTTTCACTGGTGACAGCTCCTTCGGCGCGCGCCGCAAGATATATAAAGAGCGGCGTCAGAGATCTCGTGAGTACATTTACGGTACGGTGTACGACGCACCTGAAGAAGCGATGAAATACGGACTGAAGACTCGGAATATGCACAAGGCCATCAAAGGGACCCTGCAGGATGGCACGTATCACGCTTTGAATGCGGAAACCTTTTATTTTGCGCATGTCACTTTCTTCTATCACTTATTGATCGTAATAACGGAGCAGCTGTATTTCGACGGGGCCATGCCGCGAGCCATGAAGGAGCAAATATTCGAGGAATCCAAAGAGTGGTACAGCATGTTGGGAGTGGACGATAGCCCTCAGCCGGATACCTACGACGATTTCGAGCAGTACCTGGACAACATCGAGCGTAATCATCTGGTTAATACACAGGTAACTCAGGTCATGCTCGAACAATTTATCGAGCGACGCCCGGCGCCGCGGTGGTGGCCTCCGGTCCTGAAAAAGACAGTGTGGCCCTGGGTGGCGGCGCGGCGGCAAGTCGTTGTCAACAGTTTTCCACCCCATGTGCGGGAGCTGTTCAACTTAGAGTGGACCCCCGAGGACGAGGAGATGTCGCGCCGCTTTATGCGGATGTATCGGCGGTTCTACGCAGTCGTCGAGCGTCTCGTCCCGCTGAAGTTTCTCTATTTGCCCATTGCGGTGGAAGGCTTCGAGAGGGAAGGGGTCGATCCACGCAACATCACCCTGGAGTCGGCACAGCAAGCACTCCGGGAAAGTCGCGCCCGCCGCGCCGCGCCAGAAAATTCACCAACCGATGAGACGAGCGGGGTGCTTGCTTCGGGCTAATAAGGTTGCTGGGCCGTCGGTTTCACCCGGCCGCTCTGGCCGCCCGAGGATTGCCCACTAACCACTTTGAGATCCGGTTTCCGCACCACGGCACAGGTGCGTTTGAGATAGTCAATCGCTGCGTTGAGCCTGATTGGGATCATCGCAATACGCGCCGAGGCCGGCATTGCGCGATGGGCACAACCCGCCAACCCTGTGAGATCAACGTCCGCGCGCCATCCGACTGCGGGGTTTTTGAGTTGTCCGCACCAATTGATGGGAGGGCAGCCGGATCAACTCCAAGTCAGACGGTGTCGATGTCATGGCCAACGCATGCCGCAGGACACCGACACTGATGGCAACGTCCGAGAGTGGAGCCTTCTCCCGATTACTGGTAACCCGCCATATTCGATCCTGCCGTATTCGTCGGGTAGGAACTCGCGATCCCGCCGCGGGGCGGTGAGGAGAGGGCCCTCGCCCGCCGCCATGGCGGCAGCATGGGTCTCGGCGCATTGCGCCGAGTCGCAGAGCGAGACGGTGGAAATACCCACACCCCACTATAGCAGTTAGTGCTATAGTGGGGTGTGGGTGATCGCGGCCAGCTACTACAGCAAGTCATCCGGGAGACGGGTACGACACAGACTCAGTTGGCGCGCTTCAGTGGCGTCCATCAACCCAGTATCAGTCAATTCCTCTCGGGCAAAGTAGATCTCAGTGACGACCAACTTGATCGTCTCTTGTCATGCATGGGATATCGCGTGGAGGTGTCGCGCTCCGCGGTCGCGGTTAAGCTAACCCGTGCCGAGCGCCGGTCGTGGATGTTGCACCGCCAGTTGGCGAGTCATCTCACACCGCTGACCCTCGAGCAGTGGAGTGCGACGATCGAAGAAAACCTCCGGCGGCTGCGGCTCGGGGTTACTGGACAACCGCATACCGACAACATCGAGCGCTGGGCAGAGCTAGTCGAGAACAGGGACGTCGGTGGCTTGCGCCGCGTCCTTACCGGTCTTGGCCGCGAGCAGATCGAGATGCGCGAAGTTAGCCCTATGGGTGGGCTGCTATCGGAACAAGAACGTACCGATGTGTTAAGGCGGCTGGTCCCGTGAGGCGTGATCAGCTTGAGCACGCTATCCGAGCCGCGTGCCAAATCACCGGCGCCACGGAAGTAATCGTGGTCGGCTCCCAAGCAATCCTGGGAACCTACCCCGAGTACGAGCTACCCACCCTGGCGACCCGGTCACTGGAGATCGACATCCTGCCGATCACTGACGACAACAACGTCACCATCGAGCTGGCCGACCTGATCGTGGCGATCGCCGGTGAGCTGTCCCCGTTCCAGCAGACACACGGTTTTAGCATCGACGGTGTAGATCTGACAACATCAGCACTACCTGATGGGTGGAGGACGCGACTTGTCAAGGTACAGAACGAAAATACCGCGCATCCCAGCGGCCAACCGCAGTACATCGGTTGGTGCCTTGACAAGGAAGATCTCTGCGTCGCGAAGCTCTGCGCATTCCGGGAAAAGGACCGCAACTTCGTCGACGCGTTGATTGACGCCCATCTCGTTGAACCCGCGGTGGTCGACGATCGACTCGTCACTGTGCCGGCACAGTACAGCTCCAGTGTCGAACGAGCCCGCCCGTGGCTTGCCTACCGCATCAACAGGTAGCGCGTGAGAACACGCTTTCCGGCGTCCGCGCCATCTTGACGCGTCGGCGCAATCTCGACGCTGTCATCCGCGGTGCCAGACGACTTCCTGAAGTCGCCCGGCCCGCGGCGCGGGAGAGGCGGCCGGGCCCCGGCCAGCGACGACACCAGGCCCTCTCGAGCGTGTCGCCAAGACTGTTGCTGCGATCAAGGATTCCGCCCCGTGCAACGGCGGCCAGCCGCGCGTCGACAGTCGGCGCCACCCCACCCATGCTGATGGACGGTTGGCCGTTTTCGCGTTCGAAGCCGGTCAGAAGGGTGGCTCGGAGCCCCAAGGGTCAGCCTCTTGCGGCAGGGCCTTCGCGGGCAGCGGCAGGTTGGTCACCACGTACAGGTTCAGGATGTCGGTTCGGTCCATGAACATGATCTGGCTGCGCTTCGTAGCGTCGAGCACGTTGGCAAGCCAGTTGCGGGCCGCCTTGGTGATCTCGCCACCGGCGACGATGAAGGCGTGATCGACCAGCACACGCCGGTTGGTTTCGGGGTCGAAAATCTCATGCGCGAGCATCATCAAAGCCTGATTGTGGATCTCGGCGATGTTGGCGTTGCCGGTTCTGGTGACGCCCGACGCGTCGAGCTTCCCCTTCTTCGCCTGGATACCGAAGTAAAGACGATGCTGGGTCGGCAGCGCGTACCGCATCCACACGTCCTTGCCATATTCGAGTGCCTTGTCTTTGTGTCCGACGGCGGTGACGCGGTGAAATCCCAACTGGCGGAACAGAGGTAGCAAGACCTCCTCGATCAGCTCGTCCTCGGTGCAGGTGTCGAGGCACGCCTCAAGCTGGGCGCGGCGCTTGTGCTCGGCGGCCGACAGTGGCCGATGCGGATTGGCCTGCAAAACCGTGACGGTGTTCGAGCCGATGTGGCGCAGGTAGCAGTGCCGGTCGTCGCCGTAGAACGCCTCGAACCCCTCGCGGGTCAGTACTTCGTTGAGCAGTCGCAACGCGTTGGGGCGATCGGCGCCTTCGTTCATGGCGTCGGCCGGGGTCATCAGATGGTCGATGAGGCGGCAGAACACCTCGGGCGGGTGTGCGGGGCCTTCGTGCGGCTCGTTGAGCAGGGTGTCGATCACGTCAGCCACCCACCGATGTCGAGTCGAACCGTCGTGCTCGTAATCGGTGTCCATGTCGCGGAAAAACTCGGTGATGTACATGCTCGATCGGTAGGGGAAGTACTTCGGCTCGACGCCGAAGGCCGGGGCATCGGAGCCGACGTTGCCGCAGATCAGGTCCGCGAGCGCTTCTGAGTTGCGGCGTTTGAACTTCATATCTGCCCATTATCGCGAGGCACCGCGAACGACAGCGTGTGGACGACCTGTGGGTGTCGAAAATTGCGGTGAGCCGTGGTGGCGGATACGCCGTTGCGGCGGGGCAACTCGCCAAACAGGCGCTGACGTGGGGTAGACGCGGCGCGGTCGGCGAGTTGGCAGCGGATGGCAGTGTGATGGGTCGACGCGGCAGTCTTGCAGCGGCATTGTCGTCGACATGAACACCCGATCCCAGGCAGGGTAGTTTGTCGCCAAGTTCGCCGACTTTTGGCGCCACCCCTCACCCCAACGGCTGCCGCACCTGCTGCACTCTGATGTGGTTCTGGTGCAACCGCTGGCACCGCCCACAGTCGGCATCAGGGCGGCGGAGGCCCAGTTCCACCATTCTTTTGCGGCCTTCCCGGCCTGACTGCCGACGTCGATCACTGGAGAGGCGATGACGACATTGTCTTCATCGAGTTCCGGCTGCGCGCCACCATCGGACACGACAGGCTCAAGTGGCCCAACATCAACCGGCTCCGGTTGGGTGACGGCAAAGGAATCGAACGTATCACCTACTTCGACCCTCTCGCCGTGCTGCCGGCGCTGCTGCGCCACCCATCGATAACCTGGCGGTGGCACCGCTCCAAAGCGGGTTAGACAGGACGAGCGCCGGGCTGGGCTTCGTGGAGGATCTGCTCGACGAGGATGTCTGCGTGGCCGGCGTGGCGGGCGATCTCGGCTATGAGCCCGAGGTAGATGAAGCGCAGGCTCACTGCACCAACGAGGCTGTGCTGGGCGGCGTAATCGAGGGTGTGGTGGGCGGCGATAGCATCAGATGTCGCGCACGCCGCCCGGTATTCGATCACAACGTCGTCCAGGGTTTCGTGATCGGCGACGAGGAAGCTGGCGTCACCACCGACAGCTTGGCCAGTGCATTCCTCAAGGGCCCACCCGGCCAGTGTGCGTTGAAACCAAATCCGCTCTGCTGCAGCGCAATGCTTCACCAAGGAGATCGGTGTTGTCAGCGAAGGCACCCGGCGTAGACGGGCCTGAGCGTCGGACAAGCCGCCGACGGCGGCCAGCAGCTCCGAACGCTGGAGTTGCAAAGTGTCCTCCAACAGTTGGCGTTCTGACCCTGTGAACGGTCGGCCCGGAGTCAATGCAGCGGTCATTAATCACTCTTTCCCTTCGGTGGGGGGTACCGGCATGAACAGACCGGAGCTGGGTGTGGACAGATGCGGGCGGCCTGCTGCACTCGGCGTTAAAGAATTCGCCGCGCCGGGCCTGAATGGATAGGGTTTCGCGTGTGCGTGAGGCGTTCGGCGAGAGTTTCGACGTTCCGCGGGGTTACCTGGACACCGCGGCAATCGGTGTACCGTTCGCTCGCGCCGCCGAAGCGTTGGTCGACACGGTCCGCACATGGCGCCAAGGCTCTATGCGGGTGGGGGACTTCGACGACGACATCACGGTAGCGCGCAACGCATGGGCCCGGCTCGTTGGCGCGTGCCCCTCTGACGTGGCGACTGGGACCAGTGTGTCTCAGCTTGTGGCTCGTAGCCGCCAGCGTACCCGACCGCACCAAAATCTTGACGGTGCGCAATGAGTTCACCAGCGTCACGTTTCCGTTTGCGGCCCAACACCATCGCGGTGTGACCGTTACCGAGAGCGGATATTCCGATCTGATACCGCGGGTGTGTGAACACGATTTGGTGGCAATCAGTGTTGTGCAATCCGCCGATGGCACGGTGATGGATCTCGACGCGTTGCAGGTCGCGGCAGGGGAGACGGGTGCCCTGGTGCTGCTCGACGTTACTCAGGCCGCCGGCTGGTTACCGCTGCAGCTACATTGGGCGCACTTTGTTGTTGGCGCGGGTTATAAGTGGCTGCTGACGCCGCGCGGCGCCGCGTGGATGGCGATCCGCCCCGACGTGCTCAGTGACGTCGCCCCACAAGTTGCGAATTGGTCTGGTGCGCAAGATATGTGGGCCAGCCTCTACGGATTGCCGCTGCGCCTGTCCAACGAAGCCCGCCGCCTCGACTCGTCCCCAGTTTGGTTCGCGCAACGCGGTGCCGCAGTGTCGCTGCCATGGGTGGCAGGTTTGGACGTCACCAAGGTACGTAAGCATTGCGTCGAACTCGCGGACGCAACTCTAGTCGGCCTAGGAGCGGAGTCGCGCGGATCGGCGATCATCTCGCTCGATCTAGCCGCCGATTCCGCAGAGCGAGTCGTGCACGCTGGCGCCACTGTAAGCACACGGGCTGGCCAGACACGCTTGTCATTCCATTTGTACAACACCATGGACGACGTCGACCTAGTTCTAACAGCGCTTAGATAGCCGGGGCAACGGAGGTCGTCCTGGACATTTGTGCGACGTCAGTCCCCCGACGGGGGAGAGGTGCCGGGCGCTAGGCAAAAACGCCACCAGGCGCGACTGTCGACGAGTCTCATCTATGAGTCATCCAATGAATCATCTTGCGGCAGCGCCGCGGTCGCAGGGCGGCAATGAAAATTGCTATACGGCATCATGTTACGCACGGACTCACTCTCGGTGCCACGCACGGGGAAAGCAATTGCGTTGCGGCGTAATACATCTGATGAAAACGACGTAGTTGCTGGTAACCCTCCGTATTCGATCTGTGCATATTCCTCGCTTGCAGCAGGCCTAGACCCCAGGACCAATCGGTGGGTTCATCTGGGGGTTCGATTCCCGACCCTGGCGGGTAGCGGCGGCTGAAGGTAATCCGCTCCTCCGACGTACACCGTGTCTTGGGTGGGTGCTGCGCTGAGGGCCTCTGTGGCGATCGCGGACGCGAACTCGTCCAGGGTAGGAAGTGGGCCGAATGCGCGGCGCCCGTCGACGGCACCCGGGTCTCGCCGCTCAAGCAGTCGAACAATGATCGTTCCTTCAATCATGTCGCCGGAGACAACACTCAGCGAAACTCCTCGCTGTGCGAGGTCTGGGCGCATGGCACGAAGAGCGTCCTCGCCGGCTCGCTTACTTTCCGCGATCGGGATGTACTCGGCGGGTACCGGTTTGAGGCCGTGGAAGTGCGCTTGATGGCTGGTGACGAAGACGACGCGGCCGCCGACGGGAATGAGCGGCAAGGCCCGGGTGAGCAGTTGTACCGGGGCGTGACAATTGATGCGCATCGCATAACCGGGGTCGGCGTCCCGCTCGAGCCCGCCCGAGGCGTTCAGGATCAGCGTGTCCAGGCGACCGAAGTCGTCACGAACGGCACCGGATGACCTCAGCGCACGCGTCCGGATCGCAGATATCTAGACGTAAAGACGATGCAGAGCCTCCGGCCGCGGTGATGCTTTCGACGAGATTGGTTGCACGGCGCTTCTTTTCGCGGTAGGTGATGATCACGTGGGCTCTTGCGGTGGCTAAGTGGCGTGCCGTCGCGGCGCCCACGCCGCGCGATCCACCAGTGATCAACACAATCGGCATGTACGTCAACGTGTAACTCCTACCTGGTTAGCGTCCGCCTGGGGGCGGACCTCACAGATGGTCGGTCATTCGACCAGGTCGTCAGCGGGGGGACGTATGCCGTCGTGGGTGAAGGCGGGAAGCAGGTTTGTGAAGGCGGGCATCAGCTCTGCCGGGTTGCCGTCCCAAGGGAGCGCAAGCAGCTGCGCGACGCTGCGTCGCCCGCCGAAGGCATGCAGGGCCTCGAAATCCGAGATGCTCAGAGCGACGCGACCACGCGCCGCGTGCGGATCACCGAGTTGTACGGATCCAATTGCGGGAGTGCACAAGCAGAGCGCCGGCAGCTCAGCGTATCGAATGAACTGGTCGCCCATCGTCGTCACGAAGCTCAGGGCCGTCTCGAACGCCGGGTCGCCCGTGCGGAAACCCGGTTCACGTAACGCACCGCGGATATCGTGCTCATGGGTAAAAGTGTCGAAAACGAGCTGGCAAACCCCTGCATCAGATGCCAGATCGAGGTTCGCCGACACCGCGTCGAGCGACTGCCCCCACAGGTCGAGTAGGTCCTCGACACCGTATCCGTCCAGTCGCGCGACTTGCGCGTCAGCCCAAGGTCCGGTGCCCTTTTTCTCCAAGTTCAGCGAAATGATGTCCTGGGCAACACCAGTCAGGTGTGCAACCACCTGCCGGATGGTCCACCCGGGGCATGCAGGAACCACCAGCTCTGCAATGCCAGTACGGCCGCGGAGCAGCGCATCCACACGGTCGCAGATGAGACGGTATGCCGCCACCGCGACACGGATCGGCACTAGCTCGGGCACTTGCCCGCACGGCACGCTCAAAAGTTCTTCCCCTCGCCAACGTCAGAACTCCGACTCTGGAAGACGCTACACCAACATTAAGAAAAATAAGAGAACTATATGGTAACGGTAAGGGCGAGTTGGTTCGGGGTTTGACGAGTCCGGCGGGGGAGTGGATTCGCGCGCTGCGCAGCAACCGCTGTCGGGGCCCAAACGGGCACAATACGGCGCAAGTTTCTGGCTCGGCGCAGTACGCTTCGGGGCATGAGAATGGCACTGACCGTTGCTGCTGCCGCTACGGCCATCGCCATGGCACCACCAGCCCACGCCGACGCCGATCAATATTTAGCTGACCTCCACTCATCGGGTAGGCCGTACCCGCAGATACCAGACTCGGGTCTGAGCGCTATTGGAAACGATGTCTGTGCCCGTCTGAGTGATGGTGTGACATCAGATGCTGCGCGCGCTTGGCTAGTTGACCACCTTTGGCACGGCGGCTACCACGCAACTGATGCTGAAGCAGGGACCGTGGTGCATTTCGCGCACCAGGACCTGTGTACTGGCACTCGTGGCCCCGGGCCTTACGGGCCGGGTCCAGCCCCTAATGCTCCTCTCGGCCCCTACGCTCCGGGGTAGCTGAGAATCGGTGGGAAAAGCGGCGCAAACGGACATACGGTTTGATCGAGACGCACAGTGCTGGGCTGGAACGCAATAAGGCTACATACTTTGCAGCGCAGTGTGATTCATCTGATGAATCGCAACTATAGATGGGCAGTCTCTGACCTCGCCGCGAAAACCGTTGGGGGAGTGGAACGGCGCAACGTGGTCGATTTATCGGTAGCCGACCGGCACTGAAATATGTTGCTATGAAACATGTTTGATAGCACGGAGTAGTTTACTGGTAACCCGCCATATTCGATTCCGTCGTATTCCTCCCGTGCGCGAGGGTCAACTTGGCCTGCACCGGCCGGGGAGAGGCCGAAACCCTAGCCACGATCTAACTAAGGTGTTGAGTGCATCTTGTGGAGAGGGCCTTCGTCCATAGTTTGCTGACGCTGCCTGGAAGTATCGGATGGGCCGAATGGAGGGTCTGTGGTCAGTGCCGAGGATCTGCTGGTCGACGTGTCTGCAGAGATAATCGATGATGCCCGGCGCTTCTACGCCGTAAGGCAAACCGGACGCGGCCCGCGCACTGTCGAGGAGTTGATAAAAGTCAGATCCGCAAGAGCTGTCGCGGCTCCGTCGGATCCACCGGCAAGTGTGGACATCGTGCAGGCTTCTCAAGTTCAAGTTCCCGTCCGGATCTTCACACCCGCCAATGTTGCACCGCGAGGCGTCTATATGGACATCCACGGCGGCGGGTTCTACATGGACTGCGCCGCACGAGATGACGTGCGCAATCACGAGCTTGCGGCCGTCCTGAACATTGTTGTGGTCAGCGTCGATTACCGGCTGGCGCCCGAACACCCGTGGCCAGCGGCACCCAATGACTGTGAAGCCGTTGCGCGCTGGCTCATCGCAGAAGCCCAGGCCCGCTTCGGGTCATCGCGACTGGTAATCGGGGGGCGATCAGCTGGTGCGACACTGGCCATGACCACCCTGCTGCGACTTCGGGACAGCGGTGACGTGGACAAAATTGATGGCGTTGCGCTGCAATTCGGGACCTTCGACCTAAGCGCTCAGACGCCAGCCGGACGCCATATCGCGGATGAATACTTCCTTGAGGCCTACGTCGGCCACGCGGCGGACCGCACGGTTTCGGATATCTCGCCGGTTTTTGGTGACCTGCACGGACTGCCGCCGATCCTGATGGTCGTCGGAGCGAAGGACGTGCTGTTGGAAGACAACCTCGCGATGGCCAGTCGGCTCTGCGCGGCCGGCAACGACGCCGACATACGGATCTATCCTGAGTCGCCCCACGGGTTTACTGGACATCCGACAGCCATGGCCCAATCGGCGCTCGATGACATCAATTCGTGGCTACTCGACCGATTCGCCTCCGCCACGCACTGAGTGATCCCCGATGGTGGTGGGGGCCTATGCGAACGCGATTGGGCCGCACATCATCTGGCGCAGTTTACTGGTAACCCGCCGTATTCGATTCTGCCGTATACCGTTCGATACGGACTGTCGAGACGGTCGAGATATTTGCAGAGGAGAGGCGCTAATTGCCAGGCCCGGTATGGCTGAGTCGGCTCGGTTGTCGCGGCAAGGTTCCGTTGCCGCAATCTTTGCTGTCGGGTGAGATCGCAATGGCCTTAGCCCGCTAGATCCTCCGGGCTACCGCCTAGCTCGCGTAGTGCGTCGAGTGCCGCCGGGTTCTGCAGCGTGGAGGGCCGGGGCTTGCTGGTTGGGCGGGAGCGGTCGGCATGCAGCACGCGGCCCCACAATTCCTCGGCACTGACCTGGCGCTGCTCCTCGGCGCGCATGGCCCGTGCCAAGGCGTCGTCGACGCCGGCTTCGTCACGCGTATCCGCGCCAATACCCGTCGCTAGCTCGGCGCGTCGCCGCGCTTCAGCGAACACGTCTTCATCGAACCCCTTGCAGGCACAATCCGCAGGAGCGCACTCGCCAACGTTCTCGCCGCTGTCATCAGCCCAGTGGAAGCCCTGCGGATGGCCGCACAGGCACATGTGCTTCGAGGACAGCATGATGTCGAGAATCTTGGCGTCAGCCGCCCGCTGTTGCTGGCGGTACCGCTCCCAGGGGCTGCGTTTTGGCATCTGGCTAACTCTCATCGCGTTCATATCGCCCGGTGTCAGCGCACGATTGAACCTGGCGCTACACCGCCACGATCATCTTGGCTCATTAGTAGCCGGAACCGGTGGTGCCACGCCGCAACTGTTCAACGCGTTCTATCCGGTGACTGACCTTAATTACTAGTTTGTCGGCGTCTGGACCGGATCGCCGGCAGGAGGAATGACTTGCTCGATGACGACTCACACGCGCCGATCGTGCTTAGGCCATGCCCAGCGATTCCAACTGTTCCGGCGAGGTCGAGAATCGGGGCTGGAACCGTCGGCCAGGCAGCGCGACCATGCCCGCGACCGCCGCTACGTAGCAAAGACCAGCCACCACGGCGCAGGCTACTGCGAGGCCGGACAGGAATGAGTCCTGCGCGGCCGCGAGCAGGCCCGGATTGCGCGCCGCGATATTGAACGCGACCGGGACCGAATTGGCGGCCTCGGCGGCCTTCCCGGTTGCCGCGAAGGCGGTGTCGACGAGGCGGGCACCGAAAATCGACGAGAACACCGAGCCGACGACGGCGACACCCATCGTCGAGCCCAACTCGCGGGTGGCATCGTTGACCGCCGAGCCGACACCCGCCCGAGAGGGCGGAAGTACGAGCATGATGGATTCGGTTGCCGGAGTGGCGATTAGCCCCATCCCAAGGCCCATGAGCAGCATCTGTGGGACGATCAACGTCCAGTACGGCGCGTCAGTTTCGACGCTGCCGGCGATCCACGCCATCGCCGTGCCGAACGAGATGAGCCCGGTGACCACAACTGCGCGGGTGCCCACGCGGGTAGTGAGCTGCCCGCCGACCAGCGAGCCGACCGCAATCGACAGCGCGACCGGGAGGATTCGGGCCCCGGTTGAGAGCGGGCTGAACTCGCGGATCACCTGGAAGTACTGAGTGATGAGGAAGATGAATCCGGCCAGCGCGAAGAAGGTGACGGTAACTGCTCCGCTGGCGGCGCTGAATCGTCGATCCGTGAATAGCCGGACGTCGAGCATGGGGTGTTCGGCGGCGCGCTCCAGCGCCACAAATGTGAATGCCAGACCGAGGGCGATGGCGAACCCGATCAGAGTCGCGCTGCTGCGCCAGCCGCGTTCGGGGGCCTCGATCACTGTGTAGACCAGCACTCCGAGGACGGCTACCGACGTTGTTAGGCCGCGGATGTCCAGCCGGGGCACCGAAAGGTCGCGCGACTCGGGCACCAGAATGAACCCGAGTACTGCGGCAACAAGGGCGAGCGGCACCAGTGCCCAAAACACGCTCCCCCAGTAAAAGTGGTTGAGGAGTAGTCCGCCCGTGACCGGCCCTGCTGCGACGCCGACCCCGACGACCGCGCCCCACCCGCCGAGTGCGGCCGCGCGCTGGCGGCGGTCGGGGTAGGTGTTGGTGATAATCGACAGCGTCGTGGGGAAAATCAATGCGGCGAACGCTCCCATGCCGAAGCGCGCGGCGACCAGTGCGCCGGAGCTATCGACTAGGGCACCCACCGCGCTGGTGACCGCGAATCCGAGCAATCCGATCAGCAGGGCCGGCCGACGTCCGTAGCGATCCGAGAGACTTCCCGCGGCCAGCACCAGCGAGGCGAACGCTAGGTTGTAGCCGTCGACCACCCACTGCAGTCCGCGCGTATCAGCACCGAGTTCGGTCGCGATGCGGGGCAGCGCAACGTTGACGATCGTGACATCGAGGTTGATCGCGAGCACCGCCACATACACCGCGACCAGGATTCCCGCCTTGCGATGCATGACAGCCGCCTCCATTAGTTTGTCCCGGGGGGTTCGCCGGCAGGGGGCTGTGTGTGCCAGCGGCGGATCGCTGCCGCGAATTGCCCGGCGGCGTCGGATGGGACGAAGTGGCCAGCACCTTTGACGATGACGGTCTGGTGATCGGTAAAGGTCTGTTCCCACCGCCGCAGTTCGCTGTTTCCGAAAGCGAAGTCGGAGTCTCCCCAGATGATGAGCGTCGGGAGTGCCATGATGCCGCTCAAGCCCGCTTCAACGTCGGCGAGAAAGGCGCGGCTGGCGGTGATTTGGCGGGGAAACACAGCCGAGGCCTCCCGCCGCCCGGGACTGTCGAGGGCTTTTTGGTAGTGGGCCATTTGCTCGTCGGTGGGCTTAGTCAAGCGGTGCCCGACGGGGATCATGACGTTGACGAAGAGGTTGAGCTGGCGGATCAGCAGGCGCCCGATCGGGCTGCCCATCACATGGGACATGATCCGCACGAGCGGGGCGCCGACCGGCCATGCCCATGTGTTGGTCAGCACCAGCCGGTCGAAGGTTTCGGGACGATGTTGCACCGTGGCCAACCCAATCGGGCCGCCCCAGTCGTGAGCCACCAGTGTGACCCCGCTCAGCGCAAGTGCTTCGACGAACGCCCCGATCACCTGGGCGTGTTCGGCGGGCAGATAGCGGTATCCCGGCGCTGCCGCCGACAGCCCGAATCCGGGGTAGTCCACTGCGATGCAACGAAATTCCTTCCGCAGGGATTGGATGACCTTGCTGTAGTCGAACGACCAGGTCGGGTTGCCGTGCAGAAACAGCAGCGTGGGACCTGAGCCTTCATCGACGTAGTGGATGGTGTGCCCGTCGATGTCGGCGAAGCGGCTCTCAAAGGGGAACAACTCGTCATCGACCCAGGCGGGTCGCTCAGCGACGGTCACGACTAGCCCCTTCCCGTATGTACTTGATATAATCACGTTAACTTGAAAAGCTCAAGGAGCTAGCGTGAGTCGAAGCTACGGCCAGTACTGCGGACTGGCCCGAGCGCTCGATGTTGTGGGCGACCGGTGGAATCTGCTCATCGTCCGCCAACTCCTCATTGCTCCGGCCCGCTACCAGGCGCTACTTGATGGTCTTCCCGGCGTCGCCACCAATCTGCTCGCCGATCGGCTCCGCGATTTGGAAGCGGTCGGCGTGATCGAACGGCGGCTGGCCGAACACGGCAGGGCTATCACGTACGCCCTCACGACCTGGGGTGCCCAACTACGCGAGCCGATCGACGGCCTCATCCGCTGGTCCACGCCGCTCATGATCCGAGGGCCCGAAGGCGATACCTTCCACCCTGACGGGCTCCTGGTCGCGTTGCCCGCCCTGCTCAAGGGCAGAGCGGTTGCAGATCGGTCATCGACGGTCGGCATCACCGTGAACGGCGATACCGACCGTCGAGTTGTCCAGGTGCGGGCGACACCTTCAGGCATCGAAGTTACCCCGCAGGATGATCGAGAGCTCGACGCCGTTCTGAGCGCTGACGCGCCAATAATTCTCGGGCTGGCGGCAGGCGTGCTCGCACTCAACGACGTCCTCGGGCTCGTTGACATCCAAGGCGACGAAGATGCCGTGCGCGCCATTTTCGCCGCACCCGTGAACCCCTAAACGCTAAGCGCCCGAGGGTCTGCTTGTCGCCAGTTGCACCACCGATGATTAGCCAATTCGCTTATCGCCGAACGTATTTCGCCCATGTGCTGCCGACCTCCGCGGCGTGCTTCTGCGTGACTTGGTCGCTGTAGCCGACCATTTCGGCGACCAGGGGAGCGGGGATTTCAGAGACGAGTTCTTGTAGGGCGGTGTTGCGTGAACCGAGCAGGTTGACGCCGAGCGTTCGTAGCCGTTTCATGATGGCTTGCGGGTCGATGTGCCGTCCTGGTCGGATGCTGGGAAATAGCCATGGGGTACCGAGCGCTCCGCCTGCGGTACGCAGGTTCGGCCGGTTGTAGCGGTGATAGTTGAGTTGGGATGCGAACGGCTCGGGAACGGGGATCGGATCCTTGCCGAGCGCGATTCGGGTCTCGCCGTCGGTGTGGGTGATCGCGGTGCTCTGCAGGGCGGCGATTTTGGTCAGAGGCTGGGCGTAGAGCAGCAGCAGGACGCCGGCGACGCGGTAGGGAAGGCTTTCGGAATCGCCGGTGAGCAGTTCCTTGAGCCAGGCGAGCCGTTGTTCCTGGGTGATCGTCGGCGTGCTGTTGGCCTGTCGGAAGCCGATCTGTACCGCGACATTGATCTTGCTCTTCTTGGCCCAGATGAAGAAGGTGCGGATCGAATGGCGGGTGGTCGGCCCTGATCCGAGATATTCGTCGACGTCCTGCTGGGTGCAGTGATCGATGCCCCGGCCGTGGGTGCTCTCAAGCCAGGTGAGGAACTTGATGGTCTCGGTGATCTCTTGTTTCGCCGACCGTTTGGGGCCGTCAGTGGCCTGGCCGGGTTTGGACTCGCTGCGCAGGCGTCTGAGGTGGTGCCAGGTCGCGAACTGTTCGACGGGCGCGCGGACCGTTGGTGAGTCGATGGCGTCGAGTTTGGCCGCGAGCCAGACTTCGAAGCGTGCCAGGTGTTCGTCGCGTTCGGGGAGCAGTCCGTGGTGTTGCAGAATGCTGCGCAGATGATCGACGTGGCGCCCGGATCCCGCTGCGGTTAGGCCGTCGTGGGTGAGTGGTATTGCGCCTGAGGCTATTCCGCCGAGAAGCTCGAGCACTTGAACGTTGCGTTTCCAGGTCAGTATGCTTTCGGGTCGGTCCACGCCACAGAGCACTTCGATGAGTGTCTGCATAGCCGCGGGGTCGACGGCGGGTTGGTGCAGAAGAATCTTGCAGAGGTCGTCGCGCAGGGCGCATCGGGCACATTTGCCGCGGCGGTAGATTTCCCCTTCTTGTCTGCAGGTTTTGCAGGTGAAGTTGCCGGCGATTCCGGCGCAGGTCAAGCAAATTGGGCGCGGGTCGCTGCGGTTTAGTCGGCCAGGCAGGACGCCGTCATGTCCGCAGTTGGGGCAGATGCCGTGAGTGCGCATCGCAGCGTAAAAGCAGCTATGGCAAAGCTGATCGCCCGGCCAGTAGGCCCGCAGCGTGTTCACCATGCGATGGCAGCGGCTGCATTGGAAAGCACCGCCGGTGACTCGCGGTCGTCCACGTGTGGTGGAGCGGGGCGTGGGATTAATCGGTGCCATCGGTGATGATCCGCGCTCGCCGTGGCCGCACTGATTTGTTGAGTTCGACGACGTTGGGCGGCGGAGTCGTGCCGGAGGCGGTCTTCTTTTTGCGGACGTCGGTGGCGGTCACCGTCACGAGATCGTTCACGCCACAGTCCAGGATGTCACACAGTGCTGCCATCAGCTGCAGGGAAATACGTTCGGGGCGTTGATGAACGACACGGTAGACCTGTGGGCGGGAGAGGTGTATTCCGCGCTCAGCGAGCCGGGGGATGAGGTCGGTGCTGTTGTGCATGCCGTGGGCCGCCATCAACTCAGCAAGGCGCCAACTGTAGTCGACTTCGCGTCTCATGATGTTTCCTCTCCGAGCGAGAGCGCATCTTTGATGGTCCTGTCGAGGACCCGGCGTACCGTGCGGGTTCGAAAATCACTGGAGACGCCGGTGTAAAGCGATGTGGTACTGGCGTAGTCGTGGCCGGCCTGGTCTTGCATTATCTTGAGCCGCTGGCCTATTCGGGGCTTTGACCTGCGGTGTTTCGTTGTGGACGTTGTCGTCGACGTTTGAGGTGGGGTCATGGGGGAGGCCTTTCAGCAGGGACCGATCGTTATCGAGCTGAGACGTTTCCGGGGGGTGCGGGTTGACGTGGTTTCGGATGCGGTGCGCTGCTGGCCGAGTGCTCGGGCGAGTTGGTCTCGGAGCGTGCGGTTCTCCTCGGCCAATTTCCGGTTGCGCTGGTTGGCGGCTTCGAGCCTGCGTAGCAGTGAGGCGTCCGAGGTTCGTTGCCGCGCGGGGACCGGTGTCGCGGGTGCTCGACGGTGGGCAGCGCGAAGCCGTTCGATCTCAGCTCGGACGTCGGATTGCGCGTAGAGCCAGGACCGAGACACCGCCGCTGCTTGAGCCACGGCCTCGAAGGTGACCGGGCGCCCTTCGGCGTCGAGGGTCCTCAATGCCTGGATCGCCTTGGCTCGGGTGAGTTCGTGGCGTTGTCGGGCGGCGACGATGAGGTGCCGGGTGTTGTCAGCCCGCATCAGCAGAATCCAATTCCTCTGAACCGGAGTCGGTTTCGAGTGTGGTGATGATGGTGTCGAGGTTTCCCAGGACTTGTTGGTTCATCTCGACGAGGCGTAACTGACCGCGCGCCTCGGCAGCGGAGATGATCTGCAGGACTTGCTGACGGTGTTCGTGGTGTTGCGGCAGGAACTCGGGCGTAGTCACGAACATCGGACATGTCAGACAAGCATTGGCATGCGGGCAGGTCTTTTGAACTGGCAGCCCGCAGAAGCCGTTGGGCAATGCTTGGGTCACGCGCCCGAGCCGTTGCTTGGCCCAGTTCGCTTCGGCCAGTGGGCCGTCGGGGTCGATCGCAACGGTTTGGCCCCTGGCATCGACCTTGCGGGCGGACTCCCAGTGCCGGCGGACGGTGGTGTCGTGAAGGCGGGCGTAGTGAGCTGTCATCTCACCGCTGGAGTGATCGAGTAACACCCGTACGACTTCTTGCGGCACGTCCCGGTTGATCAACCGTGTTCCAAAGGTGTGCCGCCATTGGTGCGGAGTCAGATGCACTGGACGGCCGTGCTCGTCGCGGATCTCGCAGCGCGCCAGCCAGTCCCGTAGCTGGCCGCGGTAGGAGGGCGTAGTCAGCGGCCGGCGGCCGTCTGGGTTCATCTTCGGAGCGGCGAACAGCCAGGGGCTGCCGTTGGTCCAGCGGCGCAGGATCCGCTGTTGTTGCTCGGCGATGGCCTGCTCGACTTCCTCGTCGATCGGGACGAGAGCTTCGCGTTTCATCTTGCCGTTGGTGTAGCGCAGATAGGGAGCTCCGTCGCCGCCACGGATGACGCAGTCGAAGGCGATCTTGGTGGCGTCACCGACGCGCAGTCCGCAGCGCATCAGGATGATCGTGAGCAGCCGACTCTCGGGGTTGTTCCATCCGTCGAGGTTCGCGGGCTGTTCGACCTGGGCCATGATGTGCTCGGCCAGCCCGCGGGGCAGGCGTTTCGCGGGTTTGGGGAAGTCGTCGGGATAGAACGCGGCACTCGCGGGCAGGTCGTGGTCCCACTCGTGGCGGCGGATCGCGTCGAGGAACGCACCGAGCGAGCTGATGTCGCGGCTGCGGGAGTGCAGTGCCCGGGGGTCGGTGGACAGGTCGGCCAGGTAGCGCTCCAATACCGCGCGGTTGATGCCGGCCAGGCTGGTGATGTCGACCGGCGGGGACGCCAAGAAGCCGGCCAAACGCGTCACCGCCTGGACGTCGATGTAGGTCTGGTTGGGGCTGCGTCCGATGCTTAACCGCCAGCGGGCGAACCGCTTGGCCAGATCCCGCAGCCACGGTTGCGCAATGCCGTCGAAGCGCAGCCGCTTGCGGCCCTCGACGCCGAGCCGGTGCAGCTCCCACACGTCGCGCGGGAACTCGGCCTCCCACCCGCTGCCGCAGTGCAGGTCCTCCAGACAGCGATAGGCGTAACGCAGAAACGCCAGCTGTCCGTTCTGGCCGTGTTGCGCAGCGTGGTTGGCGTCGAAGAACTCGATCCAACGTGCCATCGGCCAGTCCAGCAGCGAGGCCACCCCACTGGCGGCCGTGAGTGCGATGACAGGACGCGCGACGGCAGCGGGAGTCTTGACCTGGCGTTCATCGTGCCGGCACTGCAGCGCGTACTGCATCTCCAATTTGAGCTGTCGGCGATCACCGAACGGTCGGAAGTCGAACCGGTCGTCGCCATAGGACTCGCAGAGCACGATGAACTCGTCGATGTCGGGACATCCCACCGCTGCCCATCGGGACCGATGATTGACGCAGAACGGCGACCGTCCCTGCGTCCATAGCGTGCAATAGGACAACGCGCAGACGGGATG
The DNA here is from genome assembly GCF_976985675.1 of Mycobacterium sp. NTMscope_MAC_12. Classification (NCBI taxonomy): domain Bacteria; kingdom Bacillati; phylum Actinomycetota; class Actinomycetes; order Mycobacteriales; family Mycobacteriaceae; genus Mycobacterium; species Mycobacterium sp. NTMscope_MAC_12. The sequence continues at coordinate 2,211,290 of NZ_CDRJYY010000001.1, read as the reverse complement.
ATCGGGATCATCCACCGGAGCAACGGCAGCCAGCCATACGTCTCGGTCGGCGATGCCGGACCGTTCCCAAAACCCTTGGTGGCGTGGGCATAAACCCCGGCGAGCACCTCCGTACCGGCAGCCCTGGACGGCGCAGACCGTGAGCTCTTTGCGCCCGAGCCCTTCCGGTGCTGCAGTCGTGGCGAACACGTCGATGTCCGGGCGGCCTTCTTGCTGCCAACCGACGTAGTGGCCTTTGCAGAGCCCGCGGGTGCGCGGTTGGCGCACGCAGCCCGGCACCCGGCACGGCGCGGTGTCGAACACCAGCGCACCACGCTCGGGAACGAGGATGTCCACCCGGAACTCCGGTCGAACCGCGGCCACCAGCTTGCGCAGCAAGCCCGGAGCCGCAGCCGACGGTAGCGGCGGGACTGCCGCGGTCACCACTGCACCTCCTGCCCGGTCAGGAAGCCGGCCGCCTCCAGAGCCCGGCGGGCGTCCTCGACGGACAGATGCCCGTAAATGTCCATCGTGGTCGCGATCGAGGAGTGTCCCAGCAGCGTGCTGACGACCTCGATCGGGGTGTTCTGGCGGAGCAAACGCGTGGCGTAGGTGTGCCGATACCAGTGGGGATCGAAGTCGATGCCGGTGCTCCGGCGCAGCCGCAACACCAGGTCGTAGACCGCGGGATAGCCCCACGGGTGCCCGAACGGTTCGCCCCAGAGGTTGACGAACACGTAGTCGGAGTCCAGATCGCCGTATTCGTCGTGCAGGTAGTCGGCGTAGAGGCGGATGAGCTGCGGGCTGATCGGGATGGTGCGCGGTGTCGCCGACTTGGCGCGCGCCCTGTTGTCGTTGGATCGCGGCGCGACCGTCAACTCACCCTCGGCAGCGGCCACGTCCTCGTGACGCAGACCTAGCGCTTCACCAATCCGAATCCCTGTGTCCCACAACAACGCCCACAACAAGCGATCCCGCAGGTGGATGCAGGCATCTAGGATCGCCTGCACCTGACCGGCGGTCAGAATGGTCGGATGCTGACGCGGGGTCCGGAGCTTGATCGTGCGCCGCCGCTCCGGCTGGCCGCTGCTCAGGTGGTAGAGGAACGGCTTCCATCCCGAGCGCCGGCGCCGACCTGGGTGCAGTTCAGTGACCAAGTCGCCGAGGTCGACTCCGTGCCGGGCGTGAAACGTGTAGAGGCCGCTGATCGCCGCCAGCTTCCGGTTGACGGTTCCCGCAGAGCAGTGATGCTCAGCCGAGGGCAACAGCACCACTGCGCCAGCCCGGCCAGCCGGCGGCAGCCGCAGCCAGGACACGAACTCCCCGAGATCCTCCAATCGGACCTCGCGCCAGTTCAGGCTGCGAGCGTCGAGGAAGACGAACCAGTCCTTCAGGTCGTGCGCATAGGCCTTGACCGTGTTCGGGGACCGCTCGATGTCGGTCAGATAGGCCAGGTAGCGCTCGATTGGCTCCACCGAGCCGCCTCCGTCGCCGAGGACCGTCCAGGATTCAAGCGACGAAGTGGGCATCAGTACCCGTTGCACAAGCATCAAACCTCCGTGGAATCTGCGTGATGGACCGCTGCAGATAACCACCTCCGCCACGAAGATCGCCGCCAACGCCACGTGCGTGTTGCACGTCGTGGACACCCCTGTGCGGGCTCGAGAGAACTTGGACAAACTTGGCGTCCCAACCGTCTTCGATGAGGTGGGTGATGTAGGAGCGTCGGAACGAATGCAGATCGAGGCCATCGGATAGTTCAAGGTCCTGGCAGTAGCGTCTAAATCTGCGCAACAGGGTTCTCTCGGCGACCAGTAACCCGCGCTCGCTGGGGAAGAGGTCGATGCCGTCGTCGATGTAGGGCTGACCGTGGGTGAGCCAGTCAGCGATCACCTCCGGCGTCCAATCAAACACAGTCAGCACGGTGCGGCGCTTGGGTGGGGATCCTTTCTTTGCTTTGCCGTAGCGGACTTTGACCGCGCCGTAGCGGCCGAACTCCGGGGCGTGTGGATTGCGGGAGAAGTCAATGGTTTGCAGGTGCCTCAGCTCGTTGAACCGTAAACCGTAGGAGTAGCTGATCTTGAACATGACGGCGTCGCGGTAGGCCGGCAGCCACCCTTTCTTCTTCGAGTTGGCGATCAGGGTGACTTGATCGTCGGCGTGGTCCAAGAAGTCTTGTAGCTCCTGTTTGGTGAACGGCCGCTTCTCGGGGGACTGCTCGTTGTCTTGGACGTGGGTGGCGGTGTTCCAGACGAAGAACACCTGTGCCGGATGGGTGCCGAACCGCTGCTCACAAACCCGGTCCCAACCGTAGTCTGGGTCGGCGATATAGGAGCAGAACAGTCGTAGCGCATTCTGATAACCGCGCACTGTGGACTGGCGTCGCCCTTTGATGCCGCGCAGGTCGCTGAAGAACTCTTCGACGATGGCCGGCGTCCATGACCACGGGAACTCGTTGGTGTGCTCGATAAACCGGCGAACCGTCGCGATCCGCGCGTCGATCGTGTCGTGTGCCAGGTTGCGACACAGTTGCTGGTTACGCCAACCCTGCAGCATCTCGTCGACGGTTTGGGCCTCTGGATGCAGCAGAGGGACCGAGCCGACGAGGAACACACGACCGCTCTTATCGACGGGCAATCCGCCCTCCAGCCTGTCTCATCGAATGAATCATTGAATCACCTGATGAATCATTACCACATCCGTGCTGGTAGATCCACCGCATCAGAAAGGTTCACTGCAGCATGTCGGAATGTCGGCTAGCAACCACTTCGCGGCTCACGCATCGCCACATGCCGAAACCCCCTGTGATCCGGGCGTTTTGATTCGTTCGCAGCCCGGCGACAACGGGGGGGGTCGGTCAGGGTAGGCATGATTCATCCGATGAAAACGGCGAGCTTTACCCGACATAATGTCGCTTATCGGCATGATGCTGACCAGCGCGAAGCGGCTAGCGCGTCGCGTCGGGCGAAAAACGAGCCCCCGCAACCCCGTGACCACTGCGAAAGCCGCGGAACGCTCTGTAAGAAAGCTGCCGTCGGTGTACGCGCGCCAGTCCCGCGATGAACTAGCTCTGTGATCGCTAAACGAACGCATCCCACGACATCGCAGCGCAGGCCCATTGAGTGATCCTCGGCCTCGCATGCCCGACCGGCCTTTACCGACATCATTGCGTCACAGTGACGAATTGCTTTGTGGCGGCTGCACATGAGGCCCGCACCAATGCGCGGCCACCGCTGTCCGTTGACATCCGATGTGATGTATTGCCACCGTATCTGCGGTATCGGCGTGTCTTTGCCAATCTATCCGAGGTACCGCCGGTAGCGTTGTTTAGGTGAGTGTGGCGCCGGCGGCGCTATGGCCGCAGGTCAACGGTGGCGTTGAGGTGGAATTCAACTCCTCCGGGGGTTCTTCGCGCTTGCCGCTGGCGGAGTGTGCCGCAGTGGCCTTTGAGTTGGACTGCTCACCCGTGCGTGGTTTCCCAGCGTTTCGCGGGCAGGGCAATTATCCAGGCCTGTGGTGGTTTTCGACGACTCGTGAGCACGTTGGGTACGAGTCGTGGTCGGAGCGTGACCATTTGATCGCGCTGGACGCCGATCCCGCGGTGGTTGGTGTTGCGTCGCAGCCGTTCCGGCTCCATTGGGGTGACGGCAGGCACCACGTGCCTGATTACTTCGTGCGGTTGTCCGACGGAACGGCGACGGTTCTTGACGTGCGGGCCGATGACCGAATATCGGATGCTGATGCTGAGTTGTTCGACCGGTCCGAGCAGGCGTGCCGTTCCCTGGGATGGGCCTATCGGCGAGCGGGCGTTGCGGATCCGGTCGTGACGGCGAATTTGCGCTGGTTGTCTGGGTATCGGCATCCACGGGTGTACCGCCCGGCGGTCGCCGCAGCGTTGGAGGCGGTGTTCGACTCGGCGCGGCCGCTGATGACCGGGGTGAGACCGGTCGGTGAAGCGATCATGGTGTTGCCGGTGCTGTTTCACCTGTTGTGGCACCGGCGACTGGGCGTGGATCTTTCCGCGGCTGTCTTGACCGAGGAGTCGATCGTCGGGCCCGCGTTGTCACGATGACGGGTATGCGGTCGGGTGTCATCCGCGAGGGCGATGAAATCCGGTTATCCGACGGCGTATTCACGGTTGTCACACTTTCGGGCAGTTCAGCCAGGCTGACCGATGCGGTCGGCGGGCAGTCGGTGGTACCGCTGTCTCGGCTGCTGGGCGACCCGGCGTTGGAGTTGGTGTCAGGATCGCGACCGGCTTTGTGTTCCGAAGAAGCGTTGGCCGGGGTGCCCGAGGCTGCCGCCGAGCGGGCCCGCTGGTGGGAACGGCACTTGATCGAGGTGTTGACGGGTCGACGGGTTGATTCCGAGGCGGGTAGCCGGCCGCGGCCGGAGTTCGATCCGGCGTCGCGTTCGTTGCGGCAGCGCGAATTGGCCAAGCTCGCCGAGCTGCGCTCGGCTGGCCACGAGATCAGCTTGTACACGTTGCAGCGGCAACGCTATGCCTACGAACGAGACGGCCTGCTGGGGGTTGTGGATCGCCGGCACATTCCCCGGCGGGCGATGTTCGGCCGCGTCGACGAGCGGCTGGTGGCCGCAGTGCGGCAGGCCATCGATGACGAGACCGACGTGTCGACCGGGACGGTGAGCCGCCTGCAGCGACGGGTGACCAAATCGCTGGTGGCTCAATACGGTGCCCAGGACGCACCGGCGATGCCGTCTCAGCGGACGTTCTATCGTCTGGTGAAGAGGCTGTCGGAGGGCCGGCACACGTTCGGGTCCGCGCGCACCCGGCGTTCGTTGTCCAAACAGCCCGACGGCCCGTTCGGTGCGCTGACGGTGGCGCGCCCCGGCGAGGTGGTCGAGATCGATTCGACCCCCCTGGATGTGCGGGTGGTCCTCGATGACGGCACGGTGGACCGGGTCGAGCTGACCGGCATGGTTGACGACGCGACCTGCTCGATTCCGGCCGCGGTGTTGCGGCCCACGACCAAAGCGGTCGACGCGGCGCTGCTGCTGGCCCGAGCGTTGACGCCAGAACCGATGCGGCCGGAGTGGTCCGATGCGCTGCGGATGTCGCGGTCGGTGCTGCCGTATCGCTGTTTGACCGGCGTGGATCAACGGTTGGCCGATGCGGCCGCCCGGCCGGTGATCGCCCCGGAGACCGTAGTGTGCGACCACGGGAAGGCGTATCTGTCGCAAACCTTCCGGCAGGCGTGTTGCACGTTGGGGATCAATCTGCAGCCCGCCCACCCGGATACGCCGACCGACAAACCCAAGATCGAGCGGACCCTGCAGTCGGTGGCCACCTTGTTCGCCCAGCATGTCGCCGGGTATGTCGGCTCCAGCGTCGAGCGGCGCGGCAAGAACGCCGAACAGGACGCAGTGTGGTCGATCGTGGAGCTGCAAGCCCTGCTGGATGAGTGGATCGTCGCGGTATGGCAAAACCGGCCCCACGACGGCCTGCGTGACCCCGTCACCCCGGGCAAGGCGTTGACGCCCAACGAAAAGTACGCCGCCTTGGTCGAGGTCGCCGGGTATGTTCCGGTGCCGCTGTCGGCCGAGGACTACATCGAGTTACTGCCGTCGTGCTGGCGGCGCATCAATTCCTACGGGATCCGGGTCAACAACCGCAGCTACGACGCTAAGGCACTCAACCCCTACCGCCGCCAGCACTCGGGGGTGGAATCCAAGAAGGGCCAGTGGGAGGTGCACTACGACCCCTACGACGTGTCGCGGATCTGGGTGCGCAACCATCACGACGAGGGCTGGCTGGCCGCGACCTGGACGCATTTGCGCAGCCACCCGGTACCGTTCGGCGAATTGGTATGGCAGCATGCGCGGTCCGTGCTGGCCCAGCGCGGATGCGATCAGGCCACCGAAGCCGAGATCGCCCGCGCGGCCGATGACCTGCTCGACCGGGCCGCGCAAGGCCCCGCCCCCACCCGACAGGAATCCAAGGATCGCAGGGTGGCGGGTCGAACGCGAGCCACCGCGACACCGGCCTGGCCCCGCCCGCCGGATACCGCAGAACCCTGCGATGAGGAGCCGCCGCCAGGCGGTGACGAGGACGCCGACGACATCGAGATCGCCCAAGTCATTCCACTACCGGTGTTCGATGCACGCAAGGAGGCTGAATCGTGGCGGCTGTGAACACTTTTGCCCCGGTGAGCCAACTCGAGGACCGGCGCCAACCCACCACCACGCTCGAGGGTTGGCGCCGTTTCGTCGATGCCGATCCACCCGAGTTCACCCTGTTACCCGATGAGCAGTGGAGCACCCTGTCGGAGACCGAACGGACCAACTACAACGAAGCCCGGGTAGCGCATCACAGTGAACTGGTCGTGGTCACCACGTCGGCGATCCAGCGCATCACCAACGAAGGCCGGCTGCTGACCCTGCTCAACCAACGCGAGATCGGCGCCCGGCGCGGGCTGATCATTTCCGGGGCGGCCGCGACCGGCAAGACCACCGCGGTCAAACAACTCGGCCGATTCCACGAACTGCGTATCAGGACACGATTCGCCGACAAGTCCCGGATCCCGATCGTATACGTGACCGCGCCCCCGAAAGGCTCGGCGCGCAAACTCGCGATGGAGTTCGCGCGATTCCTGGGCCTTCCGCCGATGCAACCGCGGATGAATGTCACCGATATCGCCGACGCTGTCTGCCAGGTCCTCATCGACGCCCGAACCGACATCGTGATCGTCGACGAGATCCACAACCTCAACCTCGATACCCGGGCCGGCGAGGAACTGTCCGATCACCTGAAGTACTTCACCGAACACCTGCCCGCCACGTTCGTCTACGCCGGCATCGACGTCGAGCGCTCCGGTGTGTTCACCGGCACCCGCGGACGCCAGCTCGCCGGGCGCTGCGGTGTGATCAACACCAGCCCGTTCCCGTACGCCGGGGAATGGAAGTCGCTGGTGGCCGCGATGGAAGGCACCCTGCGGTTGCACCATCACACCGCGGGAACGCTGGTCGCCGAAGCCAAATACCTGCATCGACGCACCGGCGGAATGATCGGCAGCCTGGCGCACCTGATCCGCTCGGCTGCGATCCGCAGCATGCTCGACGAAACCGAGAACCTCACCAGGGATCTGATGGACACGGTGCTCATCGACTACGCAGCCCAAACATCGGCGCAACGCCATGCCAGCTGACGTATCAACCCCACCGGCGTGGCCGCAGGGGCCTGCCGCGCCACTACCGCGCACCGTCACACCGTTTCGTGGCGAAACGGTGCAGTCCTATCTTGATCGGCTCGCGCACGCCAACCACCTAGAACCCCGAGGTCTGCGGCGCTACCTGGCCGACGGTCCAGCGATCTGCCGTCCCCGGCCGGACTGGTTGGCAACCGCCAGCGGCCAGCCCGTGGGCATCCTTCACGCCCGGCTCATCGGGCTGGCCGCCCCCGACCGCGACACCACCCGCCAACGCCGCCACGCCCGGCCCGCATGCCGCCTGTGCATGGCACGCCGCGGTGTCTATGAGCCGGTCTACTGCTGGTTGCCCGACTACGCGACCGTCTGCTGCCGCCACCGCCGATGGATCGGTGCAGGCACCTCCACCCTCGACGATCAACGCGATCTGCGCTGCGCCCCCGCGGTGATCGCCGCAGCGCAGCGCCATGCCCGACTGGATCGGTGTCACGGCGACGCTGCGCGCTTCGCGGTCAGGGATGCCGCGCGGATTCACCGCTGCTGGGCACGCAGCACCAGCCCGTTTACGCTGCCGCCTGCCCGCGCCGACGCCGACACGCACATCGGCGCCTACCCGGACCTGATCGCCTTGGCCGCCATCCTGGCCGGCGCTCATCGCCGGATCTGGGGCACCGCGCCAGCCACACCCGCCCGTGCCCGCGCCGTCGATGCGGTCTACGTCAACGTCAGCGCCCGGTTTCCCCAGCACCGCGACCAAACCCGCCCCATCGAACAGTGGATCCACGATCAACAACTCAGCGCCACCCGCCGCGCACACCACTTCGACGCGTGGAAACCACGACCAGGTCAATCCCCGCGATCACCGTGCCCGGCTGGGCCAGCTGGGCGGCGTCAGGGCTGACGGCGGCGTGTGGAGCCATGGCACAATTCAGCCCTTGCTGACATATCAGTATCGGCTGTACTGTTTGGTGCATGCTGACGTGTGAGACGCGGGAATCGGCGCTGGCTCGGCTGGGCCGAGCGCTGGCGGATCCGACGCGGTGTCGGATTCTGGTGGCACTGCTCGATGGGGTGTGCTACCCGGGCCAGTTGGCTGCGCAGCTGGGGTTGACACGGTCGAATGTGTCCAATCATTTGTCGTGTTTGCGGGGCTGCGGGCTGGTCATCGCGACCTATGAGGGCCGGCAGGTTCGCTACGCGCTGGCCGACCCTCACCTCGCCCGTGCTCTGGGCGAGCTGGTCCAGGTTGTTTTGGCGGTGGATACCGACCAGCCCTGTGTCGGCGAGGACGCCGCATCGGGCGCAGCCGAGGCCACCGTTGGTCGATGACCATCAGTGGCAGCGATCCGGTGACCTTGAAGATCGCGGTCGCTCAATCGTAGTGAGTTGGCAGAACAGAAGGGATAAGCAGTGGCTATACATGGGTTCGTGGCCAAAGCAGCCGGGACAGTGTTCACCGGGCTGGTCGGGGTGAGCGCCTACGAGGTGCTGCGCAAGGCGGTGGGCACGGCGCCGGTTCACCGGGCAGCGGTGACCGTGACGGAGTGGGGACTGCGCGGAACTCGGAGCGCAGAGGTAGCAGCGGAGTCGGCCCGGCTGAAAGTCGCCGACGTGGTCGCCGAAGCCCGCGGACGCATCGGCGACGATGCCCCTCGGCCGCCCGCCGCCAAGGCTGACGATGACGACTGCTGCCAAGTGATGGGTTAGCCGTTTTCACGGGGAAAGGTCGATTGTGCCTACTGCTGAGGTTTCCTCCGATCACGGGGCCGCGCTGGTTGTCGTGTCTGCGGGTGCGCGACGAATACGGGTGCGTGCTAACTGGTTTCGGTTCGACGCGGTGCGGGCTGTCGCGATCGAGGACTCGGTCGCCACGGTGGCTGGTGTGGATGCGGTCCGCGCGTATCCGCGCACGGCTTCCGTGGTGGTCTGGTATTCACCCGAGCGCTGCGACACCGCTGCCATTTTGTCGGCGATCGCCGCCGCCGAGCACATCCCTGCCGAGTCGGTGCCCGCCCGGGCGCCGCACTCGGTCGAGGGAGGCAACCCCGGTGTGGTGCAGAGAATCCTCGACTGGAGCGAGCGGACGCTATCCGGCGAGCAAGCTGACAGGGTTTCACAACGACCAGTGCAACGAAGCGATGGCTGCTGCGACCACGACGACAGCCACCCTGAGTCGGAGCGGCTGTGGGGCGTTGTCAAGCTGCGGCGGGCCGCGTTCTCCGGGGTGGTGCTGACAGCCTCACTGGTGACGGCGTGGCTGACTCCATTCGGGCCGGTGGCGTTGGGATTGAAAGTCGTGGCGCTCGCGGTGGGCGCTTCGACGTTCGTGCCCTCAACCGTTAGGCGACTGACCGAGGGCCGTGTCGGTGTCGGCACGTTGATGACGATCGCCGCGCTCGGCGCTGTTGGACTCGGTCAGGTCGGCGAGGCCGCGATGCTGGCGTTTTTGTTCTCCATCAGCGAGGGTTTGGAGGAATACGCGGTGGCCCGTACCCGCCGCGGCCTGCGTGCTCTGCTGGCGCTGGTGCCGGATCAGGCCACGGTCTTGCGCGCAGGTGTCGAAACCGTGGTGGCCGCAGCCGAACTGCGCGTCGGTGATCAGATGATTGTCAAACCCGGGGAACGCCTGGCCACCGACGGCATCATTGTTGCCGGGCGCACCGCCCTGGACGTCTCGGCGATTACCGGCGAATCGGTGCCGGTAGAGGCCGGACCCGGTGATGAGGTGTTCGCCGGGTCGATCAACGGGTCCGGAGTGCTGCAGGTGGAGGTCACCGCGACCGTTGAGGACAACTCGTTGGCGCGAATCGTGCAGATCGTGGAAGCCGAACAGGCCCGCAAGGGCGCCAGCCAGCGCCTGGCCGATCGGATCGCGCAGCCGTTGGTGCCGGGCATCATGATCGCCGGGGCGCTGATCGCCGGGACGGGCAGCATCTTCGGTAACCCGCTGGTGTGGATCGAACGCGCTCTGGTGGTGCTCGTCGCCGCGTCCCCGTGCGCGCTCGCCATCGCCGTGCCGGTGACCGTCGTGGCGGCAGTCGGTGCCGCCTCGAAGATCGGGGTACTGATCAAGGGCGGTGCCGCGCTGGAAGCCCTGGGCACCATCAGTGGGATCGCGCTGGACAAAACCGGAACTTTGACCGCCAACCGGCCCACCGTCATCGACATCGCCACCACCAACGACGCCACCCGCGAAGAGGTGCTGGCGGTCGCGGCCGCGCTGGAAACCCGCAGTGAACACCCGCTGGCCGCGGCCGTCCTGGCCGCTACCCAAGCGCCGGTGGCCGCCGCGAGTGACGTGCACGCCGTTGCCGGAGCTGGGCTGACCGGCCACCTCGACGGGCAAGCCATCCGGCTGGGCCGGCCCGGCTGGATCGACCCCGCCGACCTCGCCGATCACGTAGCGCACATGCAACAAGCCGGGGCCACAGCGGTGCTCGTAGAACGCGATGACCGGCTGCTCGGTGCCATCGCCGTGCGCGACGAACTACGCCCAGAAGCTCCCGAGGTCATCACCGCGCTACGTGCCGGCGGCTACCAGGTGACGATGCTCACCGGCGACAATCACGCCACCGCGGCGGCGCTCGCCGCCCAAGCCGGCATCGAGCACGTCTATGCCGAACTGCGCCCCGAGGACAAGGCTCACCTGATCGCAGAACTGGGCGCTCACCGGCCCACCGCGATGGTCGGCGACGGCGTCAACGATGCTCCGGCCCTGGCCGCCGCCGACCTGGGAATCGCGATGGGCGCCATGGGAACCGATGTCGCGATCGAAACCGCCGACGTCGCCCTGATGGGCCAAGACCTGCGGCACCTGCCCCACGCACTAGCACATGCTCGACGCTCCCGGCAGATCATGGTGCAAAACGTCGGACTCTCCCTGGGCATCATCACCGTGCTCATGCCGCTGGCGATGTTCGGAACCCTCGGCCTGGCCACGGTCGTACTGGTGCACGAGCTTGCCGAAGTCGTCGTCATCGCCAACGGCGTACGCGCCGGACGCATAACGCCTCTTGCGGGGCCAGCACGAGACACCCGGCGGCAGGACAACTCAAGGTAGCGGCGGCCGTCACTGAATCCGAGGCATCGCAGGTCAGGCCCTCAAGCGCTGCCTCAGCCACAACGACAACGGACAACAAACACCCCGCCGAGCGCATCCAGGGCCGCGGGCACCAGCCGGTAGTACGCCCACTTGCCGCGCTGGGTTCGGTCGAGCAGGCCGGCCTCGACCAGGATCTTGAGGTGATGCGACACCGTCGGCTGGGATAGCCCCACAGTAGCGGTCAGGTCGCATACACACGCCTCGGCGCCCTCATGGCCCGCGATCATTGACACAAGCCGTAGCCGGGTCGGTTCGGCCAGCGCCTTGAGCACGCCGGCCAGCCGCTCGGCGGCGGCCGCGTCGAGTACGCCGTCGGTGATCGGGCTGCAGCACGCCGCAACGTCAGCGACCAGCAACGAGTCATCGCGTTCGGTCGGGGAGGCGATCGCGGCGGGCATGGCCCCAGTATGACACACGCATTGACAGTCATCGATGTTTCCCGCACACTGCTCACATAGATGTCTGTCGATGGAAAGAGTAGGTGCGATGACCGCCGAACACAATGAGCTGCGTGATCAGGTCCGGGCCAGCTACGGCGCCGCCGCCACCGCGATCAGCGGGGGCGCTACCAACAGCGATGTGCTGACCGCCGCGAGCTGCTGCGGGTCCAGCGACTCAGCCGATATCGGGACCATCTTCGGCGCCGGTCTCTACGGCGACGACGAGCACTCCGAGATTCCCGCTGAAGCGGTTGCGGCCAGCCTGGGTTGCGGTAACCCGACCGCGGTCGCTGACTTGCACCCCGGAGAGCGGGTGCTTGACCTGGGTTCTGGCGGCGGGATCGACGTTTTGTTGTCGGCGCGCCGGGTCGGCCCGGACGGGTTTGCTTACGGCGTCGACATGACCGACGAGATGCTGGCCTTGGCGAGGCGGAACGCCGAAGAATTCCGAGCCAAGGCCGGTGTCACCAACGTCGAGTTCCGCAAGGGCACCATCGAAGACATCCCGCTGCCCGATGCCGCCGTCGATGTGGTGATCTCCAACTGCGTGATCAACCTGTCCGCCGACAAACCGGCCGTGATCGCCGAGATGTTCCGGGTGCTGGTCCCCGGCGGGCGGATCGGGATCTCCGACGTCGTCGCCGAAGACCACCTCAGTTCGGCCGAGCGCGCCGAACGCGGCTCCTACGTCGGCTGCATCGCCGGAGCGCTGTCCCGCCAGGAGTACCTCGACGGACTGGCCGCGGCCGGGTTCACCGATGCCACGGTCACGTTCACCCACCAGGTGGCCGAAGGGATGCACGGCGCGATCATCCACGCCACCAAACCCGCCGCATCGTCTGATTGAGACAGCCGCAGCGAACGACCGCGCCACCGCGCCCCGACCCACCTCACGTTGACAGCTGCCAGTGAAGCGGTACGCCGCTCGCGCCACGGGAGAGAAACCTCATGAGTGACACCGCCATATCGACTGCTGCACCCGCAGTGGCCGCCAAGCTGTCCACCCTGGACCGGCTCTTGCCGGTATGGATCGGGGTAGCGATGGCCGCCGGCCTGCTGCTGGGGCGGCTGGTGCCCGGCCTGGGCGCGGGCCTAAGTGCCATTGAGGTCGACGGAGTCTCGCTGCCCATCGCCCTTGGGCTGTTGGTGATGATGTATCCGGTGCTGGCCAAAGTCCGCTACGACCAGCTCGGCGAGGTCACCGCCGACCGCAAACTGCTGGCGTCCTCGCTGGTGTTGAACTGGCTGATCGGGCCGGCGGTGATGTTTGCCCTGGCGTGGCTGCTACTTCCCGATCTGCCCGAATACCGCACCGGGTTGATCATCGTCGGGCTGGCCCGCTGCATCGCCATGGTCATCATCTGGAACGACCTGGCCTGCGGGGACCGCGAGGCCGCCGCAGTGCTGGTCGCGTTGAACTCGATCTTTCAGGTTCTCATGTTCGCCGCGCTGGGCTGGTTTTACCTGTCGGTGCTGCCGGGCTGGCTGGGCCTGTCCCAGACCGGGATCGAGGTCTCCCCGTGGCAGATCGCCAAATCGGTGTTGATCTTCCTCGGCGTCCCACTGTTGGCCGGGTACCTGTCCCGCCGCCTAGGCGAACGCGCCAAAGGCCGCACCTGGTACGAGTCGCAATTCCTGCCCCGCATCGGCCCCTGGGCACTCTATGGACTGCTGTTCACCATCGTCATCCTGTTTGCCCTTCAAGGTGATCAGATCACCTCCCGGCCTTTCGATGTCGCCCGCATCGCGGTGCCGCTGCTGGCCTACTTCGCGATCATGTGGGCCGGCGGCTACCTGCTCGGCGCCCTCCTCAACGTCGGGTACGAGCGCACCACCACGTTGGCGTTCACCGCTGCCGGCAATAACTTCGAACTCGCGATTGCCGTCGCGATCGCCACCTACGGCGCCACCTCCGGGCAGGCCCTGGCCGGGGTCGTGGGCCCGCTCATCGAAGTACCGGTGCTGGTCGGACTCGTCTACGTGTCCCTGGCGCTGCGTACCCGCCTCTTCGGACCCGAGTCCCAATCACGCAGTGCCCGCTGATGGCCGACAAACCCAGCGTCCTGTTCGTCTGCGTGCACAACGCCGGTCGCTCCCAGATGGCGGCCGCACTGCTGATCCACCAGTCCGGTGGCCGCATCGAGGTCCGTTCCGCGGGCACCGAACCCGCCGACCAAGTCAACCCGGCGGCCGTTGCCGCGATGGCCGAACTGGGCATCGACATCACAGCCAACAGCCCCGCGGTGCTCACCGCCGACACGGTGCAAGCCAGCGACGTCGTGATCACCATGGGCTGCGGAGACACCTGCCCATACTTCCCGGGAGTCACCTACCGGGACTGGAAACTGCCCGACCCCGCCGGCCAAGCCCTTGAGGTCGTCCGCTCCATCCGCGACGACATCGCCAACCGCGTCCAGACCCTGATCGCCGAACTGCTACCTGGCACCACTACATAACCCAAACCCACAGTCACCGAAACCTGTTGCGCCACTGAGATCCCCCCGGGTTATCCAACGCGGCAACGGCCCATGAAATGCTGGTCGACTGTCTGGCCGTACCCGGGATCGATACGGCGATCGCTGAGCGTGCCGGCCCGTCTCCGTCACCGTCGATACTGATCGGCGGGGCCGAGGTGATGCGTCCCGATCCGCCCCCGATGGGTCGGTTTGGGCCTGCCCGGCCGCCACGTGATGCTGAGCTAGTGGCCGCGAGGGGCGTACATGATCACGGCAACGCCTACCAGGCAGGCCAGGGCGCCGATCACATCCCAACGGTCGGGTCGGAACCCGTCGAGGGCCATGCCCCACGCCAGCGAGCCGGCGACGAATACGCCGCCGTAGGCGGCCAAGATCCGGCCGAAATGGGCATCGGGCTGCAGGGTGGCGACGAACCCGTACATTCCTAGCGCGATGACGCCGAGTCCCGCCCAGAGCCAACCACGTTGCTCGCGGACGCCTTGCCAGACAAGCCAGGCACCGCCGATTTCGGCGACCGCAGCCAGGACGAATAACAGGATTGAACGCGCCACCATGATTGCTGATCTTAGGAGACCGTGCCGGGGCATCGGGGCGTCCCCGGCTTCCGGACGCGGCAGCCCCACAACCCGATCGTCGACCCGTGCGCGTACCCGTGACAGACACCTGCCCCGCACACCATACTCAGAGAGCCAACCCACGGGAACCGACGTGAACACGGCAATGCGTTGGCGTTCAAATCGAATGCCGCACTGCCGGTTCAGTCAGTTCTTCGAGAACTGGGCACTCGGCACTGGACCCGCTCACGCAGGCAGCACCGGCATCCTCGATCAACCCCGCAATACTGTGCTCAAGCGCACGGATCTGAGGCGCCGCAGGTCAAACGGCCAGCAGCGCCTCAGATCAAACGACAGCGGACAGCCAGATCAAAATGTCGCCGCTAAAGCGCAGGGGCGGGTGCGTGGTTGTGTCGTCGTCGTCATGACTTAACTCCTCGCTAGACAAGGTTGATGACCAACGCGGGGTGCACCAGCAGCACAACGCCAAGGATTACGAGCACCGCCCCCGTGACGCGCGTGAGCCAATCGCCGAAGGAGGCGACTCGCTCCAGCCAGATCACCACCGAGAGCGCCAGCATCCACGCCAATTGCATGGTGCCGAAGGCGATCATGACTACGAACAGCATCCAGCAGCTGCCCAGACAAAAGACGCCGTAGCGCCCACCGGCACGAAGCGCCCGGGCCGGGCTGTCGTGGTACTTGCCGCACGGCGGGGAAACCGACAATGGCCAGTAGCAGTGCCGCAGGCACGCTGCTTTCAGCGGCGTGAGCTGATAGATCCCGGCGGCCAGCGCTATGGCGCCGGCCAGGCGGCCGACCCACGGTGATCCGTGTGCCAGTGGCCCGTTGAGGTGGCTCCACGCCCAGAAGGCGGGGATCCCGGTGGCGCTCCACAGGGCCAGGTATCCGGCGACGAAGACGATCGCTGGAGCGGCGCTGCCGGTGGCGGCGCGGGCGTAGGCGCGAACGACGGGCAGGACCGCAGGAAGCATCATCGCGGCCATCATGGCCACCCACGCGATGAGGAAACCGGCGAACGACATCATTGGCGCGGTCTCCATGGGCATTCCTGGCTCGGTGTCCATAGACATGGCGTCGCCGGTCATGCTGACCACTGACCACCACCAGCCCACCCCCGCCACACCCAGCAGGGCGGCCGGCAACCACGCATCAGTCCATGACCACTCACGCATTTCGGTGCTGTTCATGGTCTAGTGGCCGGGACCGACGGTGGCGTCGGCATCCAGGTCGCTTTCCAGAATCCAGCACACCGTGGACTGGTCATGTTCGGTGGGCGCGGCGTGCGCCGCGTGGTCGAGAAGGGTCTGCAGGTGGCCTTCGAGGGCGACCAGTTCGGCGATCTGCGCGCGGACTTGGTCCAGACGGGTGTGCAGGACCTGTTGCACGTGCCCGCACGGCACCTCACCGCGGTCGTGGATCGCCAGGATTTGGCGCACCTTCTGCAAGGTCAGCCCGGCGGCTTGGCCCCGATGGATGAACCGCAGCCGATCCACGACCTCGGGCCCGTAGTCGCGGTACCCCGACGCCGTGCGTGCCGGTGGCGGGAGCAGCCCCGCGTTCTCGTAGAAGCGAATGGTTTTCGCGCTGGTATTGCTGAGTTTCGCTAGTTCGCCGATCTGCATGGAACCCATCCTTGACCTTCCACTGTACTGGAAGGTCAAGGATGGGTTCGTGTCGCTCCGCAGCGACCGTGGCCGACTGGTCACCGTTTGGCGGTGCAACGACGGGAAGGGAGTGCTTGGTATGGCGTGGCATGGGTTCTTGATGAAGGCGGCGCCCACGGTGGTAACCGGGGTGGTGGGGGTTGCGGCGTATGAGGCAGTGCGCACGGCCGTGGCGAAGGTTCCGTTGCGCACGGCAACCGTTGCTGTGACCGCGTGGGGCATCCGGGCCGCCCGCGAAGCGCAGCGCACGGCCGAAACGAACACGGAACAGATCCGATTGACGGTCGCCGACGTGGTTGCCGAGGCACGAGAGCGCGCCGGAGAGGACACCGAACCGGCGATCGTGACGAGCCCGGGCGACGGCCATGACGACTGAGGTCCTGCCGGCCGCCGACGCCACGGCGACGGTCGTATCGGACGCGTCCGGGCGGATGCGGCTGCGCATCACCGGATTTCATGTCGATGCGGTCCGGGCCGTCGCGATCGAGGAGACTCTGGCCACGGTGCCCGGTGTGCAGGCGGTGACGGCCTATCCGCGCACGGCATCGGTGGTGATCCAGTATTCGCCGCAGCGCTGCGACACCGCGGCGGTGCTGTCGGCGATCGGCGTAGCCGAGCACATCCCTGCAGAGTTGGTGCCCACCCGTGCCCCGCATTCCGGCGATGCGCGCACCCCCGGGGTGGTGCGCAAGGCCATCGGTGGACTCCGCCGATTACTGGGCGCCCGGCCCGATAGCGACGCGCCGCGCGACACCGAGGGTAGTGGCGGCTGCGGGCAGGGACAGGGCGGTGCGTGCGGCACGGCGTCCTCGGGTGAACTGAACAGGCGTGAGCAGCGGAACTGGTTGCGGCGGTTGTGGCTGGCCATGCCGTTGGCGCTGCTGGCGTCGGTGTCGACGATGGTGTTCGGCGCCTATCCGTGGGCGGGGTGGTTGGCGTTCGCGGCGACGGTACCGGTGCAATTCGTCGCCGGGTGGCCGTTCCTGCGCGGCGCGGTGCAGCAGGCGCGGGCGGGAAGCGCCAACATGGACACGCTGATCACACTGGGCACATTGACCGCATTCGGCTACTCCACGTATGAGTTGTTCGCCGGTGGCGCACTGTTCTTCGAGACGGCGGCGCTGATCATTGCGTTCGTGGTGCTGGGTCGCTATTTCGAGGCCAGATCCACGAGCAAGGCGTCGGAGGCGATCGGCAAGCTTTTGGAGATGGGCGCCAAGGAAGCCTGCCTGCTCGTCGGCGGGCAAGAAATTCTCGTGCCGGTTGATCAGGTACAAGTCGGAGACCTGGTACGGGTACGGCCTGGGGAGAAGATCCCGGTCGACGGCGAGATCACCGACGGGCGCGCCGTCGTCGATGAGTCAATGCTGACCGGCGAGTCCGTCCCGGTCGAAAAATCGGTGGGCGACCGTGTTGCCGGTGCGACGGTCAACATCGACGGGCTGCTGACCGTGCGCGCCACCGCCGTCGGCGCCGATACCGCGCTGGCGCAGATTGTGCGCCTGGTCGAGCAGGCACAGGGCGGCAAGGCGCCGGTACAGCGACTGGCTGACCGGGTCTCGGCGGTGTTCGTCCCGGCCGTCGTCGGGGTTGCCGCGGTGACGTTTGCCGGGTGGACGCTGATCGCCGCCAACCCGGTCGCCGGTATGACCGCCGCGGTGGCGGTGCTGATCATCGCGTGCCCGTGTGCGCTGGGCCTGGCCACTCCCACGGCGATCACGGTCGGCACCGGCCGCGGCGCGGAGCTGGGGATCCTGGTCAAAGGCGGCGAGGTGATGGAAGCGTCGAAGAAGATCGACACCGTGGTGTTCGACAAAACCGGCACGCTGACCCGCGCCCAGATGCGGGTCACCGATGTGATTGCCGGCAAGCGGCGCCAGCCCAATCTGGTGCTGCAGATCGCCGCCGCGGTCGAGTCGGGCTCCGAGCACCCCATCGGCGCGGCGATCGTCGCGGCCGCGCGCGAGCTGGGGTTGCAGATTCCGGCCGCCACGGCGTTCGCCAGCCTCGCCGGCCACGGGGTGCAGGCCCAGATCGACGGCCGCACCGTGCTGGTCGGACGTCGCACACTTGTCGACGACCACGAGCTGCTGCTGCCTGAGCACCTTGCGGCGGCGGCCGCCGAACTCGAAGAGCAGGGCCGCACCGCGGTGTTCGTCGGCCGCGACGACCACGTTGTGGGCGTGCTCGCCGTCGCTGACACGGTCAAGGACGACGCCGCCGACGTGGTCGCTCAACTGCACGCCATGGGCTTGCAGGTCGCCATGATCACCGGCGACAACGCGCGCACCGCCGCCGCGATCGCCACACAGGTCGGCATCGATCACGTCCTGGCTGAGGTGCTGCCGCAGGACAAGGTCACCGAGATCGAGCGGCTACAAGACCAGGGGCGGGTGGTCGCGATGGTGGGCGACGGCGTCAACGACGCCCCCGCGCTGGTGCAGGCCGATCTGGGCATTGCGATCGGCACCGGCACCGACGTGGCCATCGAGGCCTCCGACATCACGCTGATGTCCGGCCGGCTCGACGGTGTTGTGGAGGCGATCGCGCTCTCGCGGCAGACGCTGCGCACGATCCACCAGAACCTTGGCTGGGCCTTCGGCTACAACACCGCCGCGATCCCCCTAGCCGCACTCGGTCTGCTCAACCCGATCATCGCGGGAGCGGCGATGGGGCTCTCCTCGGTCAGCGTGGTCACCAACTCGCTGCGGCTACGCCGCTTCGGCCGCCACACCCGACAAGGATCGCCCCAGACCGCCCACATGGTGGACATCCCAGATAGCGCGACGTGGGATTCGTGAAGCCAGTAGGTATGCCACAACATCGGCGCTCATTCACCCCGCAGTATCGAGTCACGGCCGCGCACATGGTGATCGACGGGCAGCGGCGAGTCGCTGAGGTAGCCCGCCAGCTAAACGTGGACACGAGCCTGCTGCATACATGGGTGCGCGATGAGCGGTGGCTGATGTCCCAGGCCCGCAGCGGTGACGGCCAGCGGCCAGATGTCGCTGGCGAACAGCCGCTTTCGGTCCAGGAGCGAGCGGATTTGGTCCGGCTAGGGCAGACCGCAGCCGAGCAGGCGCAAGAAATGGCCGGCATAGACGCGTCTCGGCACACTTTGCGACCGCAGCAGCGGCGAGCCGCGGCTTGAACTCGCCGCAAGGGAGTGCGCCTGCCACGGCGTACCCGAAATCGCCGAGCTACCGGGCGCGTCGAACTCCGGCTGCAACTGTCACCGGGTCGCGAAAATTGACAGTGATCATTGTTTCGGAGCTTGGTGGCGGGCCTGGCCCGAAAATTGACCGGCGCCGGATGGCTGCCTTTGAGTGGGATCTGCCGGTCCGTCACTGAGCCCATGCACCCGTTGAGGGCGTGCTTGGTGACCTTATAGGAGCTTGTCGTAGCAACGGGGCCCATCACTGTCTTGTCCCATCGGCCCGCGCTCAGGGTGCTGTCCGTATCAGTACCACTGAAGGAGGCCAATGCCTGCCGCATCGACCGCTGTCTTTGTCGGGGTCGACACCCACGCCGATACGCACCACGTTGCTGTCATCGACCAACTCGGACGCCACCTCGGCGACCGAGAATTCCCCGCCGATCCGGACGGCTACCGCAGCCTCCTGGACTGGATCTCCTCGATCGGATCGGTCGCCGGTGTGGGAGTGGAAGGCACCGGAACCTACGGAGCCCAACTGGGCCGGGTGTTGACGGCAGCGGGCCTGGCGGTGCTCGAGGTCAACCGGCCCGACCGTGCGACCCGGCGCGCCAATGGCAAGTCTGATCCCGTTGATGCCTACGCAGCAGCCCAAGCGGTAGCCTCCGGGCGAGCCGACAGCGTTCCGAAATCACGAGACGGCATCGTGGAGTCCATCCGTTGTCTTCGCGTGGCTCGGCGATCGGCAGTCAAGGCAAAGACTCAGTGCATCAACCAGATTCGCGGACTGCTGATCACCGGCCCGATGGACTTGCGTGAGCACATGAAACCGTTGGGAACCGTTGCATTGATCCAGGCGCTGTCGCGTCTGCGCCCCGGAACAGACCTCTCGGCGCCAGCGGCAGCGATCAGACTTACGCTTCGATCCCTGGCTCGCCGCCACCTGGCGCTCAATGACGAGATCAAAGAGCTCGACATCGTCTTGGATGAGCTGACCACCACTGCTGCTCCAGGTCTGCTGGCCAAGACTGGCGTCGGCACCGAGGTCGCCGGACAACTGTTGGTCAGTGCCGGCGACAACCCCGAACGGCTTCGTTCCGAGGCCTCCTTCGCCCATCTCGCCGGTGTTGCTCCTATCCCGGCATCCTCGGGACGCACGAACCGCCACCGGCTCAACCGGGGTGGCGACCGGGCAGCGAACAAAGCACTTCACACCGTCGCTGTCGTGCGGCTGAAATATGACGAACGCACCCGCGCCTATGCTCGCCGGCGAACCGCCGAAGGACTGTCAAAGAAGGACATCATGCGCTGCCTCAAACGGGCCATCGCCCGCGAGATCTACCAGGAACTCACGCGCCCAACACGATTCACACCCACACCCGAAGACCCAGCGGTCAGCCCTTGACAATCTATAGGAGCATCCCACCTGAGATGCTAATGACGGGTGTTGGGAGACCGTGGGATGCGGATTGAGATTCTGAGCAGCCCGGGCTGTCCGAACGCGGCAACGGCCCATGAAATGCTGGTCGACTGTTTGGCCGTGGTCGGGATCAACACGGCGATCGTTGAGCGGGTCGGACCCTTTCCGTCACCGTCGATACTGATTGACGGCACCGATGTGATGCGTCCCGATCGGCCGCCGACGGGTGACGTCTGTCGGTTGGATCTGCCCAGCCGTGACGTCATACTGACCGCGCTGCGACGGGCGATTGCGGCCGAAAGCTAGTGGCCGCGAGGAGCGTACATGTTCACGGCAACGCCGGCCAGGAAAACCAGGGGCGCCAAGCACGTCCCAGCGGCCGGGTCGGAACCCCTCGAGGGCCATACCCCACGCCAGCGAGCCGCCGACGAACACGCCTCCCCGTAGGCGGCCAGGATCCGGCCTATTTACCTCAGATCAGATGACAAACCACCCGCAACAGGATCGCCATTTGATCTGAGGCACCGCAGGTCAGACGCCCGCACCTGCCTCAGATAGAACGACAACGGACAACCGCGGGCCAGATTCCCGTCCTTGTCGCTACATCGACGCACACGTCTGATCACGCGAACGGTTGGCCGGCGCGCACCTCCCAAGTCCACGCCGGCTGCCACATCTAGAACACTGCCGCGCTCGGCAAAACTACTTGCCGCAGCGGCGACGCGCTACTCCGGCGGCGGCGCCACCGGTTGGCACGCATTGGCTCCCGGATTCCACCAGTTGCCGGCACCGCAATCAGGCGGCGCCACCGGCTGGCACGAATTGGCCCCAGGATTCCACCAGTTGCCAGGGCCGCAATCCGGGGGCGGCGGCGCCACCGGCTGACACGCATTGGCTCCCGGATTCCACCAGTTACCGGCACCGCAATCCGGGGGTTGGGCGGAGGCCACGCCGGGCGATACCGCTGCCACGTACGCCATGGGTCCTAATGCCACCGCCACGGCGCACACGACGCGACGAACGAACACACTCATCGAGCCCTCCCATCGCAAGCGTCCAGACTTTAGCTGGGCGTGAGTTTAAACCGACTACCCATTCCGGCGGCCCGGCAATCACTACGCCGAATTTGTCCGCGCCGGCCGAGTCGCCCCCGCTCGGCGAGTGGCCACCCGACCCGCCCAATTCGTCACCGTGACGTTTGCGTAAGGCGGTAATGGCACCGTGGCGCGCCAGGCTTCGACTCCTTCGTCAAGCGCAGCGACCGTTGCGAGATTTCCGATGGCGACGGGATAGTGGAACGACATGACGCGGAAGGGGCACCGAGTCGCGCTGCGGACCGAACCCGACCGCCATATCCCCTTCCCCACTTCCGGGGCTCCTATGGCCTAATTACGTCACTGTGACGAATTTCCTTGCAGCGCAGCCCTATTGAGATGGCAACGGCGTCACGTTGAAAGGCGAACCATCAATTTGCGGTCTCAGGCTGCGTACGGCGGGAAGTACATCTCTTGTTTCACCGTGCACACCAGCTCGCCTGTACGGTTGAACATCGTCCCACTCGCCAGCGCCAGCGAACCGGCGCTACTCGGCGACGAGCGGTCGTAGAGAAGCCAATCCGACAACGCCGCCGGAGCGTGGAACCACACCGAATGGTCACGCTGAGCCGATGCCCCGACACCACCGCGTGCCGCGTATGCCGGTTCGGTCAACGTCACCGCCGACAGGTAGGCCACCAGGCTGGCGGTCAGGACTGGATCGTCGGGAACTTGCCCGTCGGGTCGCCACCACATCGACGCGCGTGCGGGTGGAGCGACCTCGGTGTCGATGATCCGGCGTTCGAACCAGCGCAGGCTGGCCCAGCGCCCTTGGGTGCCTTCGTCGGACTCCGCTAAATGCGGGGTAACCCACGGCAGGGACTCTGGGCTCGGAGCCGCTGGCATGGGCGGCTGGTAAACGACGTGCGCGGGCGCGGAATCGGCGACTTTGAACGACGACATCGCTTCCATCAGAATCTTGCCATCTTGGCGTGCGGTGACCCGCCGCGCCGAAAACGTCCGGCCCTCTTGCAGGTCGACAACTTCGAAATCAACCGGCCGACGCGAGTCGCCCGGCCGCAGGAAGTACGTGTGGACGCTGTGCGGCGCTCGACCCGGCGCGGTGTGGCTTGCCGCCAACAACGCCTGAGCCGAGATATGCCCACCGAGAATATGATTGGCGGGCGCGGGAAGCTGCTGCCCGACGAAGAGCCACTGGTCGACTCGGCCGAGCTCCAAGGTGGCGAGCACGTCGCCCAGCGAAGAAGACATCAAGCCGTATCTTGCCGCATCATCGCTCACCCGCTGAACCGCCGGTACCGTTGAAGACGCCGCAATGCCGGCGCCGGCGCCGACCCCGACGCCGGCTGCAGCGCGTTGTCGAGGCGCGCGCGTACGGCGGGGATGTCGAGATGCATCCCGATCGCCACCAGGCAGTTGGCCATGGACCCCGGCGGTGCTTTTGCGATGTGTATTGCGCTACCCACCAGGTTGACGACATATTCGCGGACGGTCGTCCTGTTCCGCACCGCCACAATGCCTTTCATCCTGAAAACCTGCGGCGGCGGCTGTTCGAGAAGATCGAGCAGGGCATCAGGGTCGACGCAACCATCGCTGCTGACGGTGACGGCATCCGCGTGGACGTGGTCATGCTCGTGCTCGGACACCAAGTCCAGAAACGAGAGCTGCCCAGCCTGTCCGGACATGCCAGACGCGTCGAAGAGAAGCGCTGGGTCTATCCGGCCGCCGCTGGTGCCGACCACGTGGATGCGCGGATTACGTTGCGCCGCCCGCTGTATGACACGTTGCACCACGGCCGATCGCTCATTCTCGGGAACCTGATCAAGCTTGTTGACCACAATCAGCGACGCCGCGCCATACCGCACCGGCGGTAGCGTGCCGCAGTCGACGGTGTCGAAGTGATTCACGGCATCGACCACGTCGACAAGCGCGCCTGCGCGGACCCCGCGTATCTCACTGAAGCCAATGATCCGCGCGATCGCCACGGGGTCGGCCAGACCGCTGGCCTCGACCACTATGGCATCGAGGCGCCGAGCCGGGTCGGCGAGCTTGATCAGTGCCTCATCCAGCCCACCTCCATCGGGCAGGCAACAGATGCATCCGCCGGCGATCGAGGCCGGCTCGTCGACCTGGCCGGCCACCAGAGAAGCGTCGATGTTGATATCGCCGAAATCATTGACCACCACGCCGATTCGTGTGCCGGGATGGCGTAGCAAGTGGTTGAGCAGAGTCGTCTTGCCAGCCCCGAGGTGACCGGTGAGCGCGATGACGGGTATCGCAGCCAATGCCCTACCTTCCGCACCGACATCCGGACGTCCGATGCTAACCGGCGCTACATCACGGTACGCGGACGCGGTCACCGGCACCGCGATTGACGAGCTCCGCGCACTGGGCGGCAAGGTTTGGTCACGTCGCGCGTTCACTCACCGGCGGCGACGACCGGACGCGCTGAAACGAACTGTGCCGCTTGGCTAATGCGTCGGCTGCCCAGTGCGACGCGTGACCAATGCGCGGACGCTCAGCCGGTTCAATTTTCCCACGCATGGACATTACCTCCGTCCTGTATGGTCAGCATGTCTGCCGGCGCAAGGGAACAGAGGGCATTCGATGGCAAACAGGCTCCCCGACAACGCCTTCACGTCGCCCCACGTCTTGGATCCCGGTCTTCGCAAAGTGGCTCGATTCCTGCCCCGGGGTTACGCCTTGCACCGCGGTCTGAAGCTGCAGCGCGCCATCATGAACCTGATGGGCAACGCCGGCCGCATCCGCACCGTGCCGGTGGCCGCGGTCAATGAGCACGTCAGCGTGCGTCTGCACCGTCCGGCCGGCCTTGCCGACCACGCACCGGCGTTGCTGTGGATCCACGGCGGCGGCACCATCATGGGCCACGCTGCCCAGGACGACAAGTATCTGCGCCAACTGTCTGAGCTCACCAGCGTCGCGATCGCGGCGGTCGAACACCGGCTAGCCCCCGAACACCCCTACCCGATACCGGTCGAGGACTGTTATGCGGCCCTGCTCTGGCTGGCGCGCCAGCCATGGGTGGACCCGGATCGAGTCGCCGTCGGCGGGGCCAGCGCCGGCGGGCATTTCGCCGCCGCGGTGGCGCAGCGGGCGCACGACCGCCAGGACGTCAAAGTCGCTTTCCAAATGCTGGTGTATCCGATGCTCGACGATCGCACCGGCGCCCGGCGTGATGGCCCCAGGCGGATCATGTGGACCGAATCCGATAACCAATTGGCCTGGCAGTGGTACCTCAACGGGGCCGACCCCGAAGAAGCGGCACCGGCGCGCCGGAAGGATTTGTCGGGCTTGCCGCCCGCCTGGATCGGCGTGGGAACGCTGGACCTCTTCTATTCCGAGAGCCTCGAGTACGCGCGGCGGTTGCGTGAAGCGGGCGTGCCGGTGCAGGAGGAGATCGTTCCGGGGGCGTTTCACGCCTTCGACCAGATCGCCGACAAGGCGGCGATCTCGGCGAAGTTCTTCGAGAGTCAATGCGACTACTTGCGGGGCGCCCTCGCCCCCAGCGGATGACCCGCCCGAACCCGGCTCTTGTACCGCCGCGGCTGGTCCAATGATGTTGCGCCAGAACGACGATGGCGCGATGTGCCGAAAGCCCGGAACGTAGTTGCTTCCGCCGTCAGGTGTGCCCTCCGACCGTCAAGATGGCACCTTTTGACTGCAAACTGTGCACAACGTGCAACTATATGGGTATGGCCAATCCCCTAGGGCTGCGCGAGCGCCGTCGCCGCCAGACGAGCGCCGACATCCGCGACGCCGCCGTGCGCCTCACGCTGGAACGGGGATTCGACAAGGTCACGGTCGACGAAATCTGCGCCGAAGCCGGAGTGTCGACCCGCACGTTCTTCAATTACTTCCCCAACAAGGAGTCCGCGCTCGCCTACGGCCCCTCAGACATCCCCGCCGAGCTGGCCGAGGATTTCGTCGCCGCCGGACCCGCCCCCTACTCGGTCGTCCTAGCAGAGCTGATCACCCTGGCGGCACACCACCTGCGCGACGTGCCACCTCGGCGCGAACACGCGGCTCACATGCTCGAACTCGCCAAGACTTCGCCCGCCGTTCTGGCGGCATTCCTCGCCGATCTGGAACGATTCCAGAACCAGTTGACCGACATCATCGTCCGCCGCCAGGCGATGCAACCCGATGACGAGATGGCCGCGCTGATTTCCGCGCTGGCGCTGACGGCGGTGCGGTCGGGCCTCGAGCGGTGGGCAAGCGGCGAGGCGAGTGAAAAAGCCGACACGCCGATGCCCTATGTTGAACGTGCCGCCGCGCTGGTGAACAGCATCTTCACGAAGTGATTTGAAACACCAGCAGCAAATGTTGCATACACTGCAAGATATGCACATCATGTACTATGCGCTGGTGGCGGTGCCCGGGGAGGCTGCAGCAACAAGGTGAGCCGGGTGTCGCCGCCGGGGACGTCAGCAGTGGGGATGGGTGACTTTCACCGCATTTGACGGTCTTGCGCACGAACCAAAGCAATCGACGTAATTCGTTGTTGATCGGTGCGACTTGTGGGCACTCACCTGGCCACGACCTCCAGTCGCGCAAACGCTGATCCGTGTCACGTCCGCGTGATGAGGAAGGGATCACCTAGGTGCAGATATCGAGATTTGTGCGCAACGCCTGGCTGCCGCTGTTGATCGTGGCGGTGGTGCTGGTCGGCGGGTTTGCCGTCGTTCGGGTCAAGTCGTTCTTCAGCGCGCACGACACGGGCGTCATGACCAGCCCGCGACTCGATGAGTCCAAGCCGTTCAAGCCCAAGGTCGTCAAATACGAAGTCTTCGGCTCGGCCAGCTACGCGAACGTGAACTACCTGGATCTGGCCGCCGACCCGAAGCGAATCGACGGGGCACCTCTGCCGTGGACGCTGGTCCTGAGCACCACCGCCCCTTCGGTCTTCCCGAACCTTTCGGCACAAAGCGACGGCAACTCCCTCGGTTGCCGCATCACCATCGATGACGAAGTCAAGGACGAGAACATCACCCACGGCGTACACGCCCTGACCTTCTGCTTGGTGAAATCCGCATGAGCACAACGTTCAACGACGCCCGTACCGACACCATCCCCGTCGTCGACGAACCGGTGCGCGACAAGATCCCGCGGCTCATCCGGACGTTCGCCGTACCGATCATCCTGGGCTGGATCGCGATCATCGCGGTGCTCAACGTCTCCGTCCCCCAGCTGGAGGAGGTCGGCAAGATGCGCTCGGTGTCGATGGCACCGGATGACGCGCAGTCGGTGGTCGCGACCAAGCGCATGGGCGCGATCTTCAACGAGTACAAGTCCAACAGCTCGGTGATGATCGTCCTCGAGGGACAGAATCCGCTGGGCGCGGACGCGCACGCCTACTACGACGAGGTCGTCAAGAAGCTCGACGCCGACACCAAACACGTTGAACACGTACAAGATATGTGGAGCGATCCACTCACCGGAGCGGGCGCGCAGAGCAACGACGGCAAGGCCGCCTACGTCCAGGTCTACCTCGCCGGTAACCAGGGCGAGGCCCTGGCCAACGAGTCGGTGGAATCGGTCCAACACATCGTCAAGAGCGTGACCCCACCCAAAGGGGTGAAGGCCTACGTCACCGGTCCCGCGGCGTTGTCGGCGGACCAGCACGAGGCCGGCGACCGCAGCATGCAGCTCATCACCGCGGCCACGTTCACCGTCATCATCGCGATGCTGCTGTTGGTCTATCGCTCCGTCATCACGGTGCTGCTCACGCTGGTGATGGTCGTCCTCGAGCTGTCGGCCGCGCGCGGAATGGTCGCGTTCCTAGGCTATTTCAAGCTCATCGGGCTCTCCACGTTCGCCACGAACCTGTTGGTCACCTTGGGGATCGCGGCCGCCACCGACTACGCGATCTTCTTGATCGGCCGATATCAGGAAGCCCGCTCTATCGGCGAGTCCCGAGTCGATGCGTACTACACGATGTACAAGGGCACCGCGCACGTGGTGCTCGGGTCGGGCTTGACCATCGCCGGTGCTACCTTCTGCTTGCACTTCACCAACCTGCCCTACTTCCAGACGCTGGGTATCCCGCTGGCGATCGGCATGGTGGTCGTCGTCGCGGCGGCGTTGACGCTGGGTCCCGCGGTCATCTCCGTGGTAATCCGCTTCGGTAAGACACTGGAACCCAAGCGCACGCAACGGATTCGCGGGTGGCGCAAGGTCGGTGCGCTCGTCGTGCGCTGGCCCGGCCCGATCCTGGTGATGACCATCGGGGTGGCGCTGGTGGGTTTGCTGACCCTGCCCGGCTACCGGACCAACTACAACGACCGCAACTACCTACCGACGGACCTGCCGGCCAACGAGGGGTATGCGGCCGCGGATCGGCACTTCTCGCAGGCGCGGATGAACCCCGAGGTGCTGATGATCGAAAGCGACCACGATCTGCGGAATTCGGCGGACTTCTTGGTGATCGACAAGATTGCCAAGACGGTCTTCCGCGTGCCGGGCATCGGGCGCGTGCAGGCAATCACCCGTCCGCAGGGCACGCCGATCGAGCACACGTCGATACCCTTCCAGATCAGCATGCAGGGCGTCAGCCAGCAGATGAGCCAGAAGTACCAAGAAGATCAGATGGCCGACATGCTGCACCAGGCCGACATGATGCAGACGACCATCGACAGCATGGAAAAGATGTCCAGCATCACCGTGCAGATGGCCAACGACATGCACGTGATGGTCAAAAAGATGCACGACATGACCATCGACATCAACGAATTACGCGACCACATGGCCGATTTCGAGGACTTCTTCCGGCCGATGCGTAGCTACTTCTACTGGGAAAAGCACTGCTATGACATCCCGGCGTGCTGGTCGCTGCGCTCGGTGTTCGACGGCCTCGACGGCATCGACACCATGACCGACGACATCGAGAGCCTGCTACCGGTCATGGATCATCTCGACACGCTGATGCCCCAGATGGTGGCGCTGATGCCGTCCATGATCGAAAACATGAAGGCGATGAAAACGACCATGCTGACCATGTATTCGACCCAGAAGGGTCTGCAGGATCAGCAGAAAGAGGCGCAGAAGAACTCCAGCGCCATGGGTAAAGCGTTTGACGCCTCCAAAAACGACGATTCGTTCTACTTGCCCCCGGAGACCTTCAACAACAAAGAGTTCAAGAAGGGCATGAAGAACTTCATCTCCCCCGACGGGCACGCCGTGCGCTTCATCATCAGCCATGACGGCGATCCGATGTCGCAGGAAGGCATTTCGCACATCGGCGCGATCAAGAAGGCGGCCTACGAGGCACTGAAGGGCACGCCGCTAGAGGGCTCCAAGATCTACCTCGCGGGCACCGCGTCGATCTACAAAGACCTCAGCGACGGCAACACCTACGACCTGTTGATCGCCGGAATCGCTTCGCTGTGCCTGATTTTCATCATCATGCTGCTCATCACGCGCGGTGTGGTGGCCTCGGCGGTCATCGTGGGAACCGTCTTGCTGTCGCTGGGCGCATCCTTCGGGCTGTCGGTGCTGATCTGGCAGCACCTCATCGGCATCGAGCTGCACTGGATGGTGCTCGCGATGTCGGTGATCATCCTGCTGGCCGTGGGCGCCGACTACAACCTGCTGTTGGTGGCGCGGTTCAAAGAAGAGATCCACGCCGGCCTGAACACGGGCATCATCCGCTCGATGGGCGGCACCGGGTCGGTGGTCACGTCAGCCGGTCTGGTGTTCGCCTTCACGATGATGACGATGGCGGTCAGCGAGCTGACGGTCATCGGCCAGGTGGGTACCACCATCGGCCTGGGTCTGTTGTTCGACACCCTGATCGTGCGGTCGCTGATGACACCATCGATTGCGGCGCTGCTGGGCAAGTGGTTCTGGTGGCCACAACACGTACGTCAACGCCCGGTCCCGTCACCATGGCCCCAACCCGCCGCCCAAGAGCGCGAATCGGTCACGGCCGCTACGTAACCCATTTCGTCGCGGTGGAGGGCGGAGCCTACGTAACCCAGTCCGGCTGCGCGTCGGTCTCGACGTTGGAAAAGTCCTTGTGCCCCAGGCCGGCGGTGGTGCCGCCGTCGACGACGAACTCCGAGCCGGTGGAGTAGCTGGACTCGTCGCTGGCCAGATAGACCACGAGGTTGGAGACCTCGACGGGTTGCGCGGCCCGGCCCAGAGCCGTCTGGAAGATGTCGTCGGGGACCCAATCGGTCATTGGGGTCTTGATGAGGCCGGGGTGAATGGAGTTCACCCGGATTCCGCTGGGCCCCAGTTCCAGTGCGGCCGACTTCGTCAGCCCCCGCACCGCGAATTTGGTTGCCGTGTAGCCGTGGCAGGCGATGGTGCCGGCCATCCCCTCGATCGAGGAGATGTTGATGATCGATCCCCGGCCCGCTTCCTTCATCGGCTTCACCACGGCACGGATCCCGAGAAACACTCCGGTCAGATTGATGTCGAGAATGCGCTGCCACTCCGAGAGCGCGTAGTCCTCCAGGGTGCCGATGTTGATGATGCCCGCGTTGTTGACCAGCACGTCGATGCGGCCGAACTCGCTCAGGGCGGTGGCCACCGCCGCATCCCAATCCTCGGGCCTGGTCACGTCGAGGTGCAGGTAGCGGACCGCTTGGAAATGAGGGTCGACCTCCGCGGCCACGGCCTTGCCCTCGTCGTCGAGGATGTCACCGAACACCACCTTGGCTCCCTCGGCGACCAGCGACCGCACGTGCGATGCGCCCATCCCCCGGGCGCCGCCACTGATGAGGGCGACCTTTCCCGCCAACCGTTCTGCCACTGCGCTTCTCCTGTCGTGTGAGCTCGTCTATGCACCATACGTACCGGAGGCAATGTATGGCCATAGCCACACGCCGGTCAGGAGCCGTACGCCCGCAGCAGCGCCCGCGTGCGAGCCCGGCCCTCCGGCGACGGATCGAACGTCGCGGCGACGTACTCGTCGACGCCTGCGGCACGCAGTTCGTCGAGCCGGCCGCGGACAGTGTCCTCGTCGCCGATGATGGCGGCATCCTGCGGCCCCGCGTAACCCTCGCGGTCGAGCATCGCGCGGTACGACGGCAACTGGCCGTAAATGGCGAACTGTTCGGCCGCCTGCTTGCGGGCGGCGTCGACATCGTCGGTGACGCTGATGGGCAACGAGGCGGCGACGCGCACCTCGTTTTCCCGGCCGGCGTCGGCGGCCGCCTGCCGCAGCGTCGGGCCGACATGCTCGGCCAGTGTCTTGGGTCCGGTCATCCAGGTGCAGGTGCCCGACGTGCGCCGCCCGGCGATCTTGAGCAGCTGCGGACCCAGGGCCGCGATGTACACGTCGGGGCGCGGCGCCTCGGAGATCATCAGCGCACCGCGGGTGGTCACCGTGTCCCCCGCCGCGGCCGCGGGTTCACCGGCCAGCAGGGGCAACAACCCGTCGAGGTACTCGTTGAGCCTGCGCACCGGCTTGTCCCACGGGATGCCCCACATCCCCTCGGTGACCGCCTGATGGGTCATCCCGAGCCCGAGGGTGAACCGGCCACCCGAGGCGAGGCTCAACGTGAGGGCGCGCTGCGCCATGAGCATCGGATGCAGATTCTGGATCGGCACCACACCGCTGGCCACCTCGATGGTGTCGACCTCGTGCAACGCGATGGCCAGGATCGTGAGAAGGTCTGGCTCATAAGGCAATTGGCTCATCCACACCCGGGCAAAACCCTCGTCTCGCAGCATCTCGAGGTTGGCGATCGTTGCGTCGATCGGCGATTGACTGCCCGATCCGCTGAGTTGCCCGAACAGAGAAACCTGCATGACCATCACGCTCCTTCGCGTCGCCTCCGGGAAGGTTATCGCCCTTCGCCGGGGTGCACCCAGGCGGAGGGCGCCTAACCCGGCTCAGCCGACGATGTCGAAGACCGCCGCGGCGGAGGTGACGGCCTTGTCGGCGTTGCCCTCGTCGTGCAGCAGCATGCGCACGCCGACGCGCCCGCGCCCGCCGGGATGTGCCGTCCCCTCGACTCGGAAGGGACCCACCTTGCCGCGGGACATGAACATCACGTGCCAGCTGACGACCTGCAGCATCTTGGTTCCCGCGACCTCGGCGGC
This sequence comes from Mycobacterium sp. NTMscope_MAC_12, assembly GCF_976985675.1. Taxonomy (NCBI): domain Bacteria; kingdom Bacillati; phylum Actinomycetota; class Actinomycetes; order Mycobacteriales; family Mycobacteriaceae; genus Mycobacterium; species Mycobacterium sp. NTMscope_MAC_12. Next base: position 2,179,184 of record NZ_CDRJYY010000001.1, on the reverse strand, counting down.
CAAATCGATTGCGGCGGCCTCGAGAACGACGTGCTGGGGTCCGATGTGCAGCGCTGCATCCGGTGACGCGAGTTCGGTGCTGAGCTCGGGCAGCACCCAGTGGCCGTCGTCGCGACGGCTGGCGCCGAAGGCCTGCCACAGCGGTGGCAGGTCGGGAGAGTCCTCGATCACCAGTTCGGTGCCCGAAACATCCATCCTGTCCAAGCCTTCGGGCGGGATGCCGATGATCGCCCCCTGCCCTTCGTTGAAGGCGATCACCCGCTGCGGATTGTCGGCGTCGACGATCATGCACCGCCCGTAGCCCATGGTGCGTCCCTGGTGCACGACGCCCGACCCGACGATCTCCACCCGTGTGACGTCGTAGCCGGGGTCGACGATCTGTACCGACGCGATGACCGGATTGGGCACGGCGACCATGTCGGTCTGGCAGCCCTCCGGGGAGGAAATGGCCAACGGCGCCACCATGATTCCGCCCGCATCGTTGCGCATGTCGCGCCGGATGGTGACGGTGTCGTCGGTCTCGCCGAGGTTCATCGAAGAGTGTTTGCGGCCGATGTAGCGGTAGCTGAGCAGCCCCGTCCAGCGTCGGTACAGTTCGTCGCGGTAGGCGTCGGAGTCCCCCGCCAACTCGCGGATGTCACGCAGCTGATCGCTCAATTACGTTCGCCTCCCGGGCTTTTGCCGCGTCGCACCTGATTGAACGGCACGCCGCGGTCGTCGGCACGCTCGCGCGGAAAGTTCAGCACGCGTTCGCCGATCACGTTGCGGGCCATCTCGGTGGTGCCGCCGCCGATACTGGCGGTCTGCCGGCCGAGATAGCGTGTCCCGATGTCGAGCAGCGCGCTGCCGTCCTCGACCACGGCCGACGTCCCCGACACGGCGAGGGCGGTGTCGGTTTCGACGTCGTGCACCGCGGCCATCGATAGCCGGATGATCGATCCCGCGGTCGGCGGCAGCGCTCCGCTGGCGACGGCATGAAAGACGTGCTCGCTGAGCTGACCGTGGACCGTGCGGTGAACCAAGGCGCGCCCGATCATCTCCCGGACCCGTTCGCTGTCGTGCTGGTTGGTCTTGTCGACCAACGTCAGCAGGTCGACCGAAACATCTTCGGCCTCAGCGATTCCCGGCCCGCTGGTGTATTCAGAACCGTCGCCCATGCTGCGGCGCTCGTGGTAGAGCTGGCGCGACGCGACCTCCCAGCCTTTGCCCGGTTCGCCGACGACGGCGTCATCCCCCACGTCGACGTCGTCGAAGAACTCTTCGCAGAATTCGATCGACCCGTTGACCTGTTCGACGCGGTTGATCGTGATGCCGGGATGCCGAAGCGGCACCAGAAACATCGTGAGCCCGTCGTGTTTGGGCACGTCCCAGTTGGTGCGGGCCAGGCACAGGCCGTAGTCGGCGGCGAATGCCCACGTGCTCCAGGTCTTGGCGCCGTTGATGATCCATCGCCCGTCGCGGCGTTCGGCGCGGGTGATGACGCCCGCCAGATCCGATCCCCCGCTGGGTTCCGAGAGCAGCTGCACCAGCACCTCCTCGCCGCGTAGCGCGGCCGGGATGTGGGTGCGCTTTTGCTCCTCACTGCCCATATCGAGAATCGTGGCGCAGCAGATGGCGAAGGACGGGACGTTGAGCAGCAACGGGGTCTCGTAGCCGAGCGACTCGGCGTCAAAAGCCTTCTTGTATTCGTAGCCCAGCCCGAGGCCGCCATACTCGCGCGGGAAACAGATGCCGGCGAATCCGCCCTCCCACAGGAGCTTCTGCAACTCGCGGGCCCGGCGCCACGACGGCAGCTGATCTCGCTCCAGCGACGCCGCCTTGGCCGGATCGAGTCGTGGCATGTTCGCGGCGAGCCAGGCCCTGGCCCGGCTCCGGAATTCCTCGACCGACTCGGAAGTCACCGGTTGGCCTCTCATTCGACCATCGTCCTTGTGCTGGGCGACTGTACAGCAACGGATACGCGGGTGTACGGGCGCGCTAAGGGTGTCAGACCCCGTGTCCGGCGCCGGGTCGCCCGCAAGTAGTCTGCCGTCGACTCGTGCCCGAGGCGTGCGGTGAATTGTTCGGCTGGTCTTCGGCGCCCAACGGCCTGGCGATCAAGGAACCAACATGCCCAACGCACATCCCCTCGACGAGGCGGTCCGCCTCGACACGATCAGCGCCGACGTCAGGCGCGGTCGCACGCACGCGGAGTGGGCCAACATGGTCGGGCCGTTCGGCGGGATCACCGCCGCCGTCATGCTGGCCGCCGTCGAAGGACACCCCGACCGCATCGGGGAACCGCTTGCCCTGACCGTCAACTTCGCCGCACCGATCGCCGACGGCGACTTCGACATCGGGCTTCGGGCCGCGCGCACCAACCGCACGAACCAGCATTGGATCATCGAGCTCAGCCAGGACGGGGTGGTCAAGACCACGGCGACCGCGATCTTTGCGATCCGGCGCGAGAGCTGGGCCGACACGGAAGCGCAGCCGCCGAGCGCGCCGGGCCCTGAGCAGTTGTCCGCGGTCGATCCGGGCCTCGTTCGATGGACCGGCCTCTACGACACGCGGTACGTCGAGGGTGCGATGCCCGGCAAAGGCGAGGATCCCAGCCCCTCCTCGACCTCCACGCTGTGGGTGCGCGACGGCGCGCAACGCCCGGTCGACTACCCGGCCCTCGCGGCGCTGTGCGACATCTTCTACCCGCGGGTGTTCCTGCGCCGCGGCGGCTTCCTCCCGTCCGGGACGATCTCATTGACCACGTATTTTCACGCCGATCAGCAGCAACTCGCGGCCGTCGCGGGCGATTTCGTGCTGGCCACCGCCCACGCCAACCGCTTCGCAAACGGCTACTTCGACCAGAGCGCACAGGTATGGACCCGCGCCGGCGGCCTGCTGGCCACCACAAATCAGATCGTCTACTTCAAAGGCTGACAGGTTTACACTTCGCCAGTGAAACGTCACGCCAGGACGCTTACGGACAGAATCGAGCCGCAATGACAGAGAGCGCGGAAAGCCTGGTCGCCGACACACTGCCGGCGATCGAATCCATCAAGCAGCTCAAAGCCCGCTACTGCCGCTACCTGGACACCAAGGACTGGGCGGCCTGGCGAACGATCTTCGCCGACGACTTCGTAAGTGACACCTCCGAAGCGGGCGGCAAGGTGATCGCCGGCGCCGACGACTTCGTGGCCTTCACCCGCGGGGCCCTCGGCCGCCCCACGCAGGCCACCGCGCACCAGGTACACACCCCCGAAATCGAGCTCACGTCGGCAACGACGGCGCGTGGGATATGGGCGCTGCAAGACGTCGTGCGTTTCGGCCCCGGGGTGACCTTGGTCGGCTACGGCCACTACCACGAGACCTACGAAAACGTCGCCGGCCGATGGCTTATCAAGAGCTCCAAGCTCACTCGACTCCGCGAGGACATCGTGACGCCCCTATTCTCGATCTACGTGTCCCCCCGAATCCGCACGGCGATCGGCAAAATCGCCGGCCGGCTGATGGATCGGTGACGCGTCGTGGCTGTCGACACCGTGCTGGTCACCGGCGCGTTCGGACAGGTCGGTAGGCGCTGCACGCAGCTCCTGCTCGACCGGGGGCGCACCGTCGTGGCGATGGATCTGCGCAACGACAACACCGTGGCCGTCGAGAAAGCACTGTCGGCCGGAAATCACCCTGGGACGCTGATTCCCGCCTACACCGACCTACTGGACGCCGACGCGGTGCGCGATCTGGTCGGCGCCCACCGACCCGGCGCGATCGTTCATCTGGCCGCCATCGTCTCCCCACCGTCGTATCGCAATCCCGGATTGGCCCGGCGCGTCAATGTCGGTGGCACCGAGCATCTCTTGGCGGCCTGCGCCGCACTCCCCCGCCCACCGTTGTTCCTCATGGCGTCCAGCGCCGCGGTGTACGGATCGCGGAACCCCTTCCGCCAGCCCGAGCGGATCACCCCGGACACCCCGGTGAACCCCGTCGATCAATACGGACAGGACAAAGTGCTTGCCGAGGCGGCGATCCGCGCCAGCGGCCTGCCCTACGCGCTCTACCGGCTCGCCGGCGTCATCTCGCCGGACACCCAGGCCAGCATCAATGGTGACTACCTCATCCTGATGCGGTCGATGCCGAGCGATAACCGCATCCATGCGGTGGATGCGCGTGACGTGGCACTGGCGTTCGCCAACGGTGTCGACCGCGAATCCACCATTTCCGGCAAGGTGTTGCTCATCGGCGGCAACGACACGTACGTGCTCCATCAGCACGTCCTGCAGGACGACCTCATGACCGCGGCAGGCCTAGGCCCGCTCGGACCCTCGGCCGGCCTGCCCGGCGACCCGGGCGACGACCGCGGCTGGAGTTTCACCGGTTGGTATGACACCACCGAAGCGCAGGCGCTGCTCGAGTTTCAGGAGCACGACTGGCAGCAGACCGTGGCCTGGCTCGCCGAGTCGCAGGGCCCCATGCGGAACGTGTTGCGGCTGCTTGGCCCGGTGTTGCGTCCGATCCTGCGCGCCGTCTTCATGGTGCAACGCCGGCTGGAGGGACGCGGCCCGTACGCCGACCCATGGGGATTGATCGAAAAGAAGTACGGCACAGCGGCGTTGGCCAGCATCGACTAGCGCGAGGCAAACCAGACGGCGGCTTTGCGGATCGAGTCCTCGACGGGTTCGGGCGTCCAGCCCAGTTCGCGGGTGGCCTTGGAGTGGTCGAGCGGCGACATCAATTCGGCCATCCGGATTCCCGCGTAGGCGAACGGCAAGTCACGGCCCAGCAGCCTTGCCGCCGCGTCGTTGACCCGCGCCCCGGCACGCAGCACCGACATCGGGATGCCGACGCGCGGTGCTCGTCTGCCGACGGCGGTGGCGGCGATTGCGTGCAGCTCCCGGACGCTCATGTACTTGTCGGAGACGATGTAGCGTTCGCCGTTGCGTCCGTGCTCGGCCGCGAGAAGCATTGCCCTGGCGGCGTCTTCGATGCCCACCACTTCGGCCGAATAATCGAAATAGAACGGAAAGCGACCCTTGGCGACCAAAGCAATCAGCGAACCGTGCGGGGTCGGTCCCCAATCCCCCGGTCCGTAGGTGGTGGAGATACACATCGCCACACCCGGCAGGCCTTTGTCCCGTGCGTACGACAGCAGCAGATCTTCGCCTGCCACCCGCGCTTCGATGTATGCGCCGCCCTGATCCCAGTTGTGCGGGTCCTGTTCGGTGACCGGTTTGTCGTCGCTGATCGCCAAAGCGCCTGTGGTGCTGGTGTATACGAACCTCTTCAGGTCGGCGTCCAAGGCCGCGTCCAGAACGTGGCGCAAGCCCTCGACGTTGGTGCGAAACAGCGGCGCCGGATCACGCAGCCACATGCGGGCGTCGACGACGCAGTAATAAACGACGTCGCAGCCCGCCATCGCGGCGCGGAGCGCGGCGTCGTCGAACACGTCGCCGTAGCAGCGCTCGACATCGAGATCATCGATACCGGCCGTGGAGCTGGTGCGGCGCAACATGACTCGCACGTCTTCGCCGGCCGCCACCAGCTGTCGGGTGACGTGTGATCCCAGGAATCCGCTGGCGCCGATTACCAGCTTCTTGTTGGCCACTAGCGGTCGATCCATGCCATTTGCGCCTCCGCATGGTGCCCTCCCACGGGTGGGGTGAGAAAATCGAGCCGCGCCAGTTGGTCCGGGGCCAGCTCTATCGCGTCGGCCCCCACATTTTCTTCCAGGCGGGCGACCCGTTTGGTGCCCGGGATCGGCACGATATCGGGGCCTTTGGCCAGCAGCCACGCCAACGCGACCTGGGCCGCCGTGGCGCCGATGTCAGCGCCGATGTCGCGCACTTCGTCCGCGCACCGTAGGTTGTGCTGGAAGTTCTCGTCGAAGAACCGCGGATTTGTCTTGCGATAGTCGGTGTCGGGAAGCTCGCGGGTGGAACGGACGGTACCGGTGAGGAAGCCGCGGCCCAGCGGCGAGTAGGCGACAAACCCGATCCCCAGCTCGCGCAGCAACGGCAGTATCTCCTGTTCCTGGTCGCGCGTCCACAGCGAATACTCCGATTGGACGGCCGTGAGGGGATGCACCGCGTGCGCGCGGCGGATGGTGTTTACGCCGACTTCGGAAAGACCGACGTGCCGGATCTTCCCGGCGGCGACCAGTTCGGCCAGTGCGGACATCGTGTCTTCGATCGGGGTCCGGCGGTCGAGGCGATGCTGGTAGTACAGATCGATGTGGTCGGTCCCCAGCCGCCGCAGCGAACCGTCCACGGCCAGACGGACATTGGCGGGGCTGCTGTCGAGCCCGTCACGGCCGGTATGCGAGATGAGACCGAATTTGGTCGCCACCACCACCTGATCACGGCGGCCCTTCAGGGCACGCGCCAGAAGTTCCTCGTTGACGTAGGGGCCGTAAACCTCGGCGGTGTCGATCAGGGTGACACCCAGGTCGATGGCGCGATGGACGGTGCGGATCGATTCGGCGTCGTCGCTGCCGGCGCCGGCATAGGCCACCGACATTCCCATCGCGCCCAGTCCAAGGCGGCCGACTTGCAGGTTGGCGAGGCGCGCTTGTTTCATGGAGTCATTGTGCGCCCAGCGGCTTCACGCGATGGGACGGGTACCGTGGCGCTGTGTCCCGCGTCGAGCTTCCCCCGATCTGATGGGCCGCGCAAACAGCCAGCGGCCGGCCCGCGATCTGGCAGTCGACTATTTCCGCGTATCCGGAGTGGTGTTGATCGTGCTGGGACACTGGCTGGCCGGGTCGGTGACCTACCACGAGGGGCAGTTCGGCCGGCAGAACCCGCTCGTCGACATGCCCTGGACCCAGTGGCTGACCTGGCCCTTCCAAGCGGTGCCGACGTTCTTCCTGGTCGCGGGTTACGCCGGTGCGGTGTCGTGGACGCATCGGCGCGAAACCGATGGAGTCTCGCGCCAGACCTGGTTGCAGCATCGGCTGGCCCGGGTGCTCGGGCCGACCGCGGCATACACGGCGTTGGTGTCGGTAGTCGTTGTTGCGTTGAGCTTTTGCGGCGTTGGCGGTTCGGTCCTCGAGTACGCCGGCTGGGCGGTAGCGATGCACCTGTGGTTCCTGGCCGTGTATCTGGTGGTGGTGTCGTTGACGCCGGTTGCGATTGCCGCACACCGCCGTTGGGGGCTGTGGGCGCCGGCGTCGCTCGTGTTTGCGGTTGCGGTCATCGATGCCGCCAGGCTCGGCGCTCACGTGCACTATCTCGACTGGGTGAACTACCTGTTGGGCTGGGGCGCGTTGTATCAGCTCGGGATCGCTTGGCGCGGTGGGCTGTTGACCGGCCGCAGACCCTGGCTGCTGGCCGCCGTCTCGGCGGCGGGGCTGGCGGTGTTGATTTGGCTGCGGGTCTATCCGATCAGCATGATCGGCGTCCCGGGCCAGACCATCGACAACACGACACCACCCACGGTGGCGCTGTTGGCCTTTGGCGGCGCGCAAGCGGGCATTGTGATGGCGCTTGCACCCACCCTCAACCGCGCGCTGCGCGCCGTCCGTGTCGAGCGGGCGCTGTCCATCGCCAACAACAACATCATGGCCCTCTACCTGTGGCACATGATTCCCGTCGTGATCGTGGCGATCATCGGGTATCCCACCGGACTCTTGCCGCAGCCCCCCGAAGGGAGCGCCGCCTGGTGGCTGGCCCGCCTGGAATGGGTGGCGATACTCAGCGTCGTGACCGCGGTCGAGATCGCGCTGTTGTGGTGGGCGCAAAGGGTTTTCGCGGCTCCCCTGCCACTGCTCGGTGTCCCACTCACTGAGCGTTGGGCCGAGCCGGTGATGCTCACCGGCGCCGCGATGGCGGCCTACGCCCTGGCCGTCGTCGCCGCAGCGGGCTTCGCTCCCGATGGGCGTTTCCCGTGGCTGATCGCGGTGGTTTTCGCCGCCGGGGCGCTCTGCGCGGCGTTGCGTCCCACGGCCCGCCCAGTGAACACGCTATGAAGAAGCCACCGGCCGAGCGACGATCACCGGCACCCGGGCCGAATGCAGCACCGCGTTGCTGACGGACCCCAACAGCATTCTGGTCAGCCCACCTCGTCCGTGACTGCCAACCACGACGAGCTGTGCACTTTCTGATTTGTCGATGAGGTGCCGCGCCGCCCGATCGCGGGCGATGAACCGGTGCACGGTGACGTCGGGATAGCGTTCTTGCCAGCCCGCCAGACTCTCCGACAGGCTGCGTTGCGCTTCACCTTCCACGACCGGCCAGTCGATTTCAAATACTTCGTCGATGGCGGCGTCGCTCCATGCGTGGATTGCCACCAGGTCGACCCCGCGACGCGACGCTTCATCGAACGCGATCTCCGTTGCCAGTTCGGAAGCCCGTGAGCCGTCGGTTCCCAGGACGACCGGAGCGTCCGGCGAATCCGGTAGCCCTTCGTCGCGGATAACCGCGACTGGACAATTCGCGTGACGGACGACGGTCGAGCTGACGGACCCGAGCAGACCCCGGGCCAGCAATCCGCGCCCGGAGCCGCCGATGACGATCATCTCCGCAGTATCGGACATCGTGAGCAGCGCCGATGCGGGCGTCGAGTACACCAGCTTTCTTCCGATGGGCACCGTGCGATCCGCCGGCATCGCCTCCTCGGCGACCTTCACCGCGTGCATGATCGCCTGTTTGCCTTCGTCTTCGAGATTGGTGACGAGGGATTCGGGGTACGGGACCGGCGGGAATGTCGCCGCGGGGGTGGACACCGCGTGGACGACGGTCAGCGAGATGCCCCTCATCGCCGCTTCCCGGGCCGCCCAGCGCGCGGCGACCGTTGATGCCGACGAGCCGTCGACCGCCACGACGACACCGAGTTGTTTGACGGGTCCGGGCATTTCGCTCTCCCTCACTCATCAACAACGCTACCCGAGGACGACCCGCCTGTCGTGAGGCTTAGGTTTCTCGATCGCCGGGCCGCAGTGCCGTCGCCGGCGCTTAGATCTGGCGGCGCTGCAGCCGCGCGATGATCCAGAACGGCAGCGCCACGAAGACCGTGCCGCCGATGAGGTTGCCGACGGTGGTGATGCCGATGTTGGTGAGCAACCCGTGCGCACCAAACCCCCAGCTGATCGCGCCTCGCGGTGCGGACGGGTGGAAGAGGTTGAGCAGCAAGGGAAGACCGAGAAAACCGACATTGGCTATCACGTGTTGGGTGCCGCCGATCACGAATGCGAACGGGCCGTAGAACGCGAATGTCATCCGGGCGACGTCGCTGCGGGCCTTGAAGAACATGCACATCGAGGTCTGCAGGAACCACGTGCACACCACGGCGAGCAGAAGGGCGGTCCAGAAGGGCTGGCCCGCCTTCAGCGTGCCGACGGTCGCCGCGCGGTCGGCAAAAGCGCCCAGGTAGGGGCCGCCGGCCGCGGCGCAGATGATGACGAATACCAGTGCACCGACGATGTTGCCGATCAGTCCGACGGTCACCAGCAATGCGTAGTTGCCAACGCTCAGCGTGCGTTTGAGCACGGCAAGGAAGCCGGCGGCCATGTCCGCGGTGATCAGCGACATCCCCGACACCAGGATGAGGACGAAGGACATGCCGAACGCCAGGCCCATCAACAGGCTTGCCACCCCAGGGGTTTTGACGCCGGTACTGACCACCAGGGCCAGCAGCGCCCCGAACGCCACCATTACGCCGCCGACCAAGGAGCGCATCAAAAATGCCCACGGATGCGCGGCCTTCTCCACCGCCATGGCCGCTACCCGATCCACCATGGCGCCCACGGCCAGCGGCTCGAAGGGGTCCTCGCGGGCACCGTCGAGGGCGCCGCCGGTAGGCACCGCGGTCACCGGGTCCGCCACCGTTACCGAGTTCGGCAGCAGCTGCGCTTGAGCGTTGAGCGTCATCCGTGTTCGCCCTTCCGTAAGGTGTTGACCGCGTTGAGGACTCCAGAGATGTGGTCCTCGCCGAGCTCTTCGTCGTCGAAGACGTGGCCGAGCAGGATCTTGAGGTCGAGCATCTGTTGCAGATAGATCAGGCACGGGGGGCATTCGTCGAGGTGCTTGGCGACGATCGGGCCCCACTGCCGCGGGTCGGAGTCGACGAGGTCGTCGACCAGGCGGACGAAGTCGACGCAATCGATAGCAGGGACGGTGTTGTCGTGAACGGTCATCGTCGATACCGCTTTTCCAGTTCGTTTCGGAGTTTTCCCCGGGCGCGGTAAAGCAGTGCGCGCTGCGCCTCATTGGACAGTTCGAGAAGCTCGGCCGCCTCGTCGGCCGATATGCCGACGATGTCGCGCAGGATGACCAGTTGGCGTTGCCGCTCGGGCAAGGCATCCAGCGCCGCCCGGACGTAGCTGACGAGTTCGCTTTGGACGGTGTGATCTTCCGGCAGAAAGCGGCGGGACGGCGGCACGCGCCAGTGTCCGGCATCGGGGTGGCCCTCGGGATGCATGCGGCCCGACAGCGGGTCTTCATCGGCGGCGGCCAGCACCTCGTGATGGCGGATTCGTGATTCGCGGCGCCGGTGCCGTGCGGTGGTGTGCTTGACAATCCCGAACAACCAGGTGCTCACCGAGGAGCGCCCCTGGAACGAATCCGACGATTGTAGCACTTGCACCCACGCCTCCTGCACGGCTTCTTCGGCCACCGCCGGCGAATCCACCATGGTCCGCGCGAAATTCACCATCGGGCGGTGATAGTCGCGCACCAGGCTGGCCAGCGGAACCCCGCCGACCAGGAGTTGCGATTGGGTGCCCTCCGGCGGCACCGCCACCGGAGTCACCATCGTCGACCCGTGCTCACGCGCATCGAGCCAACTCCCAGCGCAGTTGGCCTTCGGACGGCGACTGGACGGGGATGAACGCCGCCTCCCGGTAGCGCCGACTCACCGGCGTTCGGCTCGCATACCCCTTGCCGCCGGCGGTTCGGATCTCCAAATCAGCGCTGGCGCTGGCCAGTTCGGCCGCGGCGAGCCGCAGCGACAGCAGCTCCTTCTTGGTGGGCGTCCGGGGACCCCCGACGGCGGCGGCGACATGCGCGAGCGTCGCCTCGGCGTCGGTCAGCTTGTCCGCGACGCGGTCGACGTCGGCACCGAAGACCGAGTTGACGCCGCCGAGGCCCAGCCTTGCCTGCTCAAGCGCCGTCCTGGCCAGCCCCAGACACATCGCCGACTGCAGCACAAGGAAAGTCGGGCGGACCGCCTGCAGGAAGCCCTCGAAATCCCGCGACAGCACCTGACCGTCGGGGACGACTGCGCAGTCCAGGTTCAGATACGACGACGCCGTGCTCCCCATGGCCAGCAGATCGAAGTGCTCACCCAGGAGCACCCCGGGTGTGTCCAATGGCAAGGCGACGATCAATCTTTCGCCGGCATCGGTACGCACCGCCGTCACCATGGTCGAGTCGGGGTACAGGTTGCTGGCCCACCTGATCGGACCGGACACCCGATAGCCGCCGGCCACCGGTGTGGCGGTCAATTCCACGCTGCCGCAACCCGCTGCCTCCTTGAACGCCGCGGCCATGCCGGTGACTCCCAGCACGTTTCCCGACAGCAATGGGCCGACGGCGGTCGCGCTGAACGGGGTTGCGGCGGTGAGTAAATACTCGACCGTCATGCGATGGGCCCATAGCGAGAACCCGGTGCTCATGCAGGTCCCGGAGATCAACCGGATCACCTCGGCCATCGTCGGGAGCCGGCCGTCGGCGTTGCCCGGGGCGCCGAGCCCGAGTAGGCCCGCGTCCCCCAACGCGGTGAAGCTGCGACGGGAATGGCCCTCGCCGCCGTCCAGCGCCGCGGCGTGGGCCCGGATGTCGTCCAACAGGCCGACATCCAGTCGGCTGGCCGCGGGATCCAGGGTCGCCGTCATTGCGCTACCTCCTGAGGCTGCTCGGTGGAGTGTTGCCACGCGTAATCGAGGAACTTGCCGTCGAATGTGACGACCACTCGGTCGCCCTGCGGGTGCGGACGGCGCCGCACGCTGAGCTGAAAGTTGATCGCGCTCATGATGCCGTCCCCGAATTCTTCATGGATGAGTTCTTTGATCGCCGGACCGTAGACGGCCAGCGCCTCGTGGAACCGGTAGATGGTGGGATCTTTCGCTATGGTCGCATCGAATCCCCGGTGCGGCATCATTTGCAGTACGGCCACGGCCTCCTCGTCGAGGTCGAGGAGCGACGCCACTGCCCGGGCGTCGCCGGCCGAGAGCGGATGCTGCCCAAGCAGCGCCGCGACGGTCCACACCGGGTCCTTGCCGATGGTTTCGGCGATCTTTGCCCAGCTGAGTCCTTGTCTGGCGCGGGCCAGCCTGATGGCCGCGCCGAGGTCGGATTTGGTCAATGTATTTGCCATGCTTCGGTTTTGAGACACAATGCTTATCCGGTGCGCAGGGACGATTCGACGCTCACCGGGTTGCGAAACGTGTTCACGACCGGCGACCACGCGATGGCGTTGTCGTGGATCTCCTTGAGCGTGGCTTCGTCGGCATCGCCGGCCAGGCTCACTGTGCAGCGGACCGCGCTGAACCCGAGGCGCTTTCGTTGCGGGGTGTCCCCCACGCCCCACACCGCGGAGATGTCGATGTCGCCTTCCATCTCGACCTCGATTTTGGTGAGGGTCACACCACGGTGTGTGGCGTTGGCCAACAGTCCCACGGACACACATGAGCCCAGCGCGGCCAGGGCGGTCTCGGAGGGATTGGGCGCCGAGTCATCACCCAGCAGCGCGGGCGGCTCCCCCACCAGCATCGGCGCCAGGTCGCGGACATAGGTCATGTTGCGAAACCCCGTCTCACACACCGTCTTGGCTTTGAGCGTCTTCTTGCCGGTCTCGGGGTTGGCCTTGGCGTTACACGACAGCCGGTCAAGGCCTTCGGCGTCGATGACGAGCGCGTCGGTCATGTGTGTTTCTCCGTTTCTCGCTGATTCTGCGGTGTCACGGAGTTAGTGCGCGGCGGGCATCGATGTGTGACGGCGGGTGAGATTGCTTTACCGGCCCGTCACGAAACATCACATGGACGAAACGCGGCGCCGCTCAGCGGCCCCCGACGGGGCGACGATGTTTGCTCAGCCGAACAGGCCTTGGCCGATGTAGTGGCCCTCAGCGGGCGCGGGAGGGACGGCGAAGATTGCTGATCCGATGTGACGGATGTATTCGTTGAGCAGATCGTGGGCACCCAGGCGGTTCTGCAAGCGGATAAAATCTTGCGGATCGTTTTGATACGAGATGAACAGCAGGCCGGCATTGAGTTGGCCGTTGGCGTCGAGACCGTCGGTGTAGTTGTAGGACCGCCGGCGGATCATGATGCCGTCGTTGTTTTCGCGGGCGGCCAGCCCGACGTGCGACATCGGATCGATGAGCGGGTTGCCGTCGGCGCCTTTGGCGGCGAAGTCGGGCGTATCGAATTCGGCCTTTCCGCTCAGCGGCGCCCCTTCGTCCTTGGTGCGGCCGAAGATCCTCTGCTGATTGCCGATCCGGTCGACATCCCATGTCTCCAGCAGCATCCGGATCTTGCGGACCACCTGGTAGGTCCCGCCGTTCATCCAGGGCTGGTCGCTGTTGTCGACCCAGACGAATTTGTCGTACTCCGCGCCTGTGGCGATATTGCGGGTTCCGTCCTTGAATCCCAACAGGTTTCGCGGTGTGTGCTGGCCCGGCCCGGCTGAGGCGCGGCCGAATCCCAGCACCGCCCAGAACGGGGAGACGATGTTGCGGCCGAGCCGGGCCAAGTTGCGCACGGCGTGGTAGCAGACCTGGGGGTCGTCGGCGCACGCCTGCACGGACAGGTCGCCGCCGTGCAGGCGGGGATCGAGGTTGTCCCCGTTGAGCGGCGGCAAATCGGTGAACCCGGCGGGCCGGCGGGCGGCCAGACCGAACCGGTCGCCGAACAGCGCCGGCCCCAATCCGATGGTGACGGTGAGGCCGGCGGGGCTCAGCCCGTAGGCCTCTCCCGTGTCGGCGGGCGGCTGCACGTCGACCTGCGGCTGCACGGTGCCGACCGGCTTGCCCTGCTGCAGGATCGCGGCCGCGGCCGACCATCGCGCCAACAGGGTCTGCAGCTCGGTGCGGCCGGCGCCGGCGGCCAGGGAGAAGGACATGAACATGGCGTAACGCTGCGGCGGGGTGTCGATTCCGCCCTGATGCGCCTGACCGTAGAAGGGGTAACTGCGACGCAGGTCGACGGTGTCGTCGTCGTCGTCGCCGCGCTGTCCGGCCGCCATCGCGTGCCCGGCGAGGCCGCCCCCGACGGCACCGATGGCGGCGCCGCTGAGCCCGGCCAGCATGGCGCCACCGATCGCGCGCCGGCGCGATACCGCGGCCGAGTCCGGCTGCGCGCCAACGTTGTCCGGGCCGTTGCCGGCGAAGCCGGTCCTGTCGTCGGTCACGATCAGCCGCCCGCGACGACTTTTTGGGCGACGGTGGACATGCTCTGATGAAGCGGCTGGATGACCGCGGTCAGCTTCGGCGCGTCGCTGGCCTGCAACGCGGGGGTGTAGGTCCGGTAGCCACCCAGCGCGGTGGGGTCCCGGTACCCGTCCAGGACGGCGAGGACGCTCTGGAACTGCTGGTCGATCAGCTTGACGAGGTTGGCGTCGATCCGTTCCAGACCCGGCCGTAGCGACGCGTACGCCTGCTGGGCGCCTTCGACGTTGCCTGAAAAGTCCACCAGGTCAATGTGACTGAAGGCCTCTTCCTCGCCGGTGATCTTGGTGTTTTGGATCTCTTCGATCAGGTCGCTGGCACCGTTGGCCAAGTCCTCGGGCTTGTACGCCAGGGTGGTGAGGATGCCGTTCAATTTGCCGACATTGTTGACCAATTCGGTGCTGGACGCCTTGGTTGCCGGGGTGATCGCGCCGCCCTGCCAGAGATCACGCTCGATGGCGTGGAAGCCCTTCCACCCGACCTTGGCGTCGACCGGGGTGGACTCCCGCATATCGATCAGATAGTCGAGGTTGCCGGCATTGTCACCGACCGCGAAGCCCGGCAGCACGAAGCCCTCCACGGTGGATTCCGAACGCTCCCAGAACAACCGGGCTTTGGCGTAGGACACCTTCGCGGCGTCGAGGTTGCCCGACTGCACCGCGGCATCGAGGGACTTCACGCCGTCGTTGAGTTGCGCGATCTGGTTGACGATGTAGGCCGCGTAGTCCTTGGTGCCCTGGCTGAGGATGCTGGCCACGGTGCCCGTCGGTGTCGCCGGCGCGGTACCCGTCACCGTCAGGGTCTGGTATTCGGTGCTCGCCCCGGGGCAGTACAGCTGGTAGGCGCCGCCGTCTAGCGTGACGGTGAACGACACCGGGTCCAGGCCGGGTGCGAGGTTCTCCTTCTCGCCGACGATCCGCTGGTCCCTGAGCAATTCGACTTCGTTGATCCCGGGCGCATTCGTGTTGGCCACCGTGAAGGTCACCGGCCCGGCGGGCACGGCGTTGGTGTCCAGCGCGCAGCCGTCCTTGCCGCCGGTATTGGTCATGGTGACCTTGACCGCGTTGGTGCCGCCCGGCCTCGGTTGCGCCGCGGGAGCCGAGTTGGCACTCCGGTGGCTGCACCCGGTCGTAGCCAATAGCATGGCCGCGATCAAAGCCGTTGCGGCCAAACACGTCTCAGAGGACCGCCACCCGGGCCGCGCGGTGCGCTTCACCATCAATCGTTGTCCTCTCTCGGGTGGCCGGCGTGCCGTTGCCGCATCGAGGCTATAGCGCCGAGACCGCAGACCAGGGCGAAACCGCCAAGCACCAGTGGAAGCCAAACATTCCAGAGCTGGCGGTCCCCGCGATTGCGGCCGCGCGCGACGATCTCGGCCGCCGTCGAGTGGTCTTCGGCGCCGGAGGTGGACCAGTCCGTCGCCAGCCCGCCAAGACTGACGGTCTTGGCCCCGGCCAGCCCGCCGCCGGTCAAAATCGCCGTGCGGTTGCTCGTCGCTTGCGCACTCACCACGAAATCGCCCCGCGCGAGCACCGTATACACCGTGGTCGTTGACCATTGACCCTGAAACGGCCCCGGAGTGCGGCCCACCCCGAGTCCCACGGGCAGCCGGCCGCCCGTCATGCTCAGCAACTGCTCCAGCGTGACTTCCGGCGCACCGTCGGCCCCCGCGGCCTCGGAAGCCTGCCATACCTGTACGGGTAAGCCGTCCACGGTTTGATCGTCCGCCGGGACAAGCAGGATGTGTCGGACGGTCGAGGTACCCCGGGGAACCACGGTCAGCTCGCGGCCGTGCGGCCCGGTCGCCATCGACACCGCAGCGGTGTGGCCCGAGCGGTCGGTGACGGTGCGCGCCGGTACGTTCGGCGACGCGCGACCGGCGGGCGTCATGATCGCCAACCCGGCCGCGACGATGAGCAGCAGCGCCGAGGCGGCCGCCAGCAGCCGGCCCCGGGCGCGCGGCGCGGCGGCGAGCCGGGCCGGCCACAGGAACACGATGAGCACCGGCACGGCATACAGCAGCCAGCCCAGCACTTCGATCAGCCGCGGGTCGGCGGGGATGCCGAACACGCCCGCCGTCACCGCGCCCAGGACGGAGTTGCTCGGGATCCACCCGGACAGGTCGAGCACCTGCTGCTGGCCGATGCTCACCCAGCCCGCCTCGTGCGCGGTGCGCAACGCGCCCACCACCAGCCCGGCGGCGATCAGCACCAAAAACACCCCGGTCACCCGGAAGAACCGGCCGAGGTTGAGTCGCACACCACCGAAGTACAGGCCCACGCCGAGCCCGATCGCCGCCGCGATGCCCACGGCGCCGCCGAGCAGGGCGAACCACCGGTTGCCGTGCGACGTCTCGGCGGCGGCCAGCAAGAACACCGACGTCTCGAAGCCCTCTTTGAGGACGGCGAGAAACGCCATGGCGGCCAGGGCCAGCGCGCCGCCACGATTGATCGCCTGCCGGGCCCCGCGCTCGAGTTCGCCCTTGAGCTGCGCGGCGTTGCCGTTCATCCAGATGATCATCGACGTCACGAACACCACGGCGATGGCGTTGATGACGGTCTCCATCATCTCCTGCTGGACCTGCGGCAGGCTCGCGGCGAACAGGTCGAGACCGACACCCATCGCGACGCTGAGCAACACGGCCAGGGCCACGCCGGCGAACATCGGGCGGATCGTCTGGCCGTTGCGCTTGAGGAAGGCGCCGACGATGCTCACGATGAGCGAAGCCTCGAGGCCTTCGCGGAGGCCGATGAGGAACGTGCCTATGAATACGCCGAATACGCCCTGCATGCGCCCTATTTCTGTCCCGCCGATCGGGATTTCGGCTTAGCGTAGCCGACCTAAGAGACGCCCATCGGCCCTGGTCGTTCGGGTGCCGAGGTCAGCCCGTCGGCTGCGTCACGAAGTCGATGAGTTCCTCGACCCGGCTGATCAGCGCCGGCTCCAGGTCGTTCCAGTCGCGCACTCGCGAACGGATATGCCGCCAGGCCCTGGCGATGTCGGCCTGATCGGCGTGGGGCAAGCGAAGCGCCTGGCACGCGCCGTGTTTCCAGTCCACCTGCCGCGGCACGTCCGGCCAGGCGGTCAGCCCCAGCCGCTGCGGCTTCACGGCCTGCCAGATGTCGACGTAGGGGTGACCGACGACGAGGGTGTCGGTACCGCCCGGGCCACGTCGCACCGCGTCGGCGATGCGGGCCTCCTTGGAACCGGTGACGAGGTGGTCGACGAGCACTCCGAGGCGTCGCCCCGGGCCGGGCGCGAACTCGGCGACGATGTCCACCAAATCGTCGACGCCGCCGAGTTGCTCGACGACGACACCTTCGATCTTCAAGTCCTCGCCCCACACCTGTGCGATGAGTTCGGCGTCGTGGCGGCCCTCGACATAGATTCGGCTGGCGCGGGCGACTCGCGCGCGGGCCCCCGGTACTGCGACCGAGCCCGACGCCGTCCTGGTCGGGGCCGCCGGCGCCGCCCGCCGCGGGGCGGTGAGGATGACGGGTCGTCCTTCGAGCAAATACCCAGGGCCCAAAGGAAAGCCGCGCACGTGACCGCGCCGGTCTTCCAGGTCCACCCGGCCGTATTCGACTCGCACCACCGCGCCGACGTAGCCGGTTTCGACGTCCTCGACGACCAGGCCCAATTCGGCCGGGTGTTCGGTCGAGCGGGGCTTGCGCCGTCCCGCGGCCAGCACATCGGTTCCATAGCGATCCACCACGCGGCAATAGTAGAAAGCCTTGTGGCCAAACAGTGTTACGGCACGCCAGGATGGGGCGATGGTCGGCAAGATCACTCTCGGCGCCAGCGCGGGCGAGCCGTAAAAAGCTGCGTTTAACTGTGTGGCGTTACCTGGCTGATGACGTCGCCGATGGTACGTTGCTAGCTAAGGCAAGCACTGCCGCTCATGTGCAACTTGCGGCGGTTAGCGAGGTGGACGTATGGACTTGTCGCATTGGGTGACAAGCATTGTGGCGTTTGTGCGGGCCGGTTACCCCACCGGCATGCCGGCTCCCGGTCACGTGCCACTGGTGGCGTTGACGCGCCGACGACTCTGCAGCCACGACATCACCGCCATTGCAAGCGATCTCATCGCGCGTCGCGTCTGGCCGATCAGCCCCGTTGATATCGGGGTGGAGATCACCCGGATCACCAACCAATTGCCGACGCCGGATGACGTCGAGCGTGTCCGGCGTCGCGTCCATGTGATTCGCTGCTCGCGCGGGTAGCCGGCTTCAGCGCCGTCACGGTGATTTTGGCACCGGGCCGCCGCACGCGGCGAGATAGTCCGCGTAGTTCCAGGTCCGCAGAAACTGTTGGCCCGCTTGCAATCCTCGTTGGTAGAGGGCCTCACGCTGCTGCACGGTGATGTCGAAGTCGATCGGGCTGACTTCGTCGGCGGACACGAAGATGGTGCGCCGGACGGTGCAGGGATCGTCGATGTAGGCGTTGTCCTGGTTACTCACCAGCGTCTCTATCGCGGCGAGCCCCAACGACACCGGACCGTGGACGGGATGCGTGGGCGGGATGCCCGGACGCGCGGACAGCCGGATACCGAATGTGGGCCACCGTGGTTGGGCATCCGGCCGGTCGAACAACTGGACCGGAAAGTCCGATAGCAATCCGCCGTCCACCCACGTCGCGCCGGCGACCCGAACGGGCTCGAACACGTACGGAATGGCCGACGACGCGTGCACCGCGCGCGCCACCGAAAAATCATCGGGGTCGATGCCATACGTGCTGAGGTCCCACGGGATCCGCACCAGCCGGCGCCGCGACAGGTCGCTGGCAGTCACCACGAGGGACCACGCGAACTGTTCGGGCTGTTCCCCCGTGCGCAGATCGCCGAACGTCCGGACGCCCAGATCACCGAGCAGCCCGGCGAGCAACTGTTCGAGGTAGGCGCCCCGATACACACCGTCCGACGTCAGCAAGGACAGCGCCCCGCCGATCAGCGGAACTCGTCCGATCAGATTGCGGTCGAGGAACTTCCGGTAATCGATGGCGCGCATGATGTCGGCCAACCGGCTGATCGGCTCACCGGCGACCTGCAGGGCGGCCACCAGTGAGGCGACGATGGCGCCCGCGCTGCTTCCCGCGACGCGGGGAAACCGGTACCCGGCCTGGTCGAGCGCATCCACCGCTCCCACCAGTCCGATCCCCCGGACACCGCCGCCTTCGCACACCAGGTCGGCACGCACGTCACTCACTACCACCACCCTAACCGGACGGAGCCGGGCTGTGCCTGCACGGCACGCCGAAACCCGGGAGCATGATCAACACAGTCGGCGACCGTCCACGCCGAAGAAGTGCACGTGTCCCGGCTGCGGATGCAGGCGCACCCTGCTGCCTCTCGCCGGCGGATTGCGTCCGTCGGCGCGCGCCACGATCGGCGCCTCGATTACCTTGCCGGAGCCGGTGATTCGCCCGTACAGGTAGGCGTCCGCACCCAGCTCCTCCACCACGTCGACCTCCATCTCGACACCGAGGTCACCCAGCCCGAAATGTTCGGGACGGACCCCGACGACGACCTCGCCTGCGGCACTGGCGATCTCCCGTGGCACCGTGATGGGCCAATCACCCAGCGACACGGTGGAATCCACGATGCGCAGGGTGAACAGATTCATCGCCGGCGACCCGATGAAACCCGCCACGAAGACGTTGTCCGGGTTTCGGTAAAGCTCGCGGGGTGGGGCGAATTGCTGCAGCACGCCGTCGCACAGCACGGCGACGCGGTCACCCATCGTCATCGCCTCGACCTGATCGTGGGTGACGTAGACGGTGGTCGTGCTGAGCCGCCGTTGCAGTGCGGCGATCTGGTTGCGGGTTTGCACCCGCAGTTTGGCGTCCAGATTGGACAGCGGTTCGTCCATCAGGAACACCTGCGGCCGGCGCACGATCGCGCGGCCCATCGCCACTCGCTGGCGCTGTCCGCCGGACAGGTCTTTCGGCTTGCGATCGAGATACGGTTGCAGATCAAGCAATTTCGCCGCGTCCAACACCCGTTCACGGATCTGCGCCTTTGGGGTTTTGGCGATCTTCATGGCGAAGCCCATATTTTCGGCCACCGTCATGTGCGGGTAGAGCGCATAGTTCTGAAAGACCATTGCGACGTCCCGGTTCTTGGGATCGACCTTGGTGACGTCCCTGTCGCCGATCCGGATGCGCCCGGAGTCCACGGTTTCCAGCCCGGCCACCATCCGCAGCGAGGTGGTCTTGCCGCATCCGGAGGGCCCCACCAGCACGACGAACTCGCCGTCGCCGACAACGAGATCCAGGTTGTCCAGGGCCGGGCGATCCGCTCCGGGATAGTGCCGTGTCGCCTGCTCGAAGCTCACCGAGGCCATGATCACCCACCCATTCCCGTGACCGCGATGCCGCGGACGAACGAACGTTGCGCGAACGCGTAGATCACGACCAATGGCAACATGATGAGCAGCGAGGTTGCCATCAAAACCGGCCACCGGGAAACGTACTCACCCTTCATTCGCACCAGCCCCAACGTCAGCGTGGCCAGGCTGTTGCGCTGAATCATCAACAGCGGCCACAGAAAATCGTTCCAGACGTTGACCCAGGTGAGCACCGCGAGCACCATCACCGCCGGCCTGGCGTGCGGCAGCAGGATGCGCCAATAGACCTGCCACGGCGAACAACCGTCGAGTATCGCCGCTTCCTCCAGGTCGGTGGGGAGGGTCCGGAAGAATTGCCGCATCAGGTACGTGCCGAACGCGCTACCGAAGAAGCCGGGCACGATCATCGCCCACGGGGTGTCGACCCATCCCAGGGTCCGCATGACGAGGAACTGCGGGATCACCGTCACCGTCAGCGGCACCATCAACGTGCCCAAATAAACCACGAACAGTGCATCGCGGCCGCGAAAGTCCAGTCGCGCGAAGGCGTATCCGGCCAGTGAGCAAAAGAAGACATGCCCCGCGGTGACACACCCCGCATACAGCACGGTGTTGAAGAACATCCGCCCGAACGGCAGCAACGCAAACACTTCGGTGTAGTTGGACCACCGCGGGTGCGCCGGCAGCAGTGTGGGTTCGCTGACCTCGCCCTCGGTCTTGAGCGAACCCGACAGCGCCCACGCTATCGGAAACAGCGCGCACCAGGCGATGCCGAGCAGGGCCGCATAGACCATGCCGCCACGCAACGCGGTGCGCCTGATGACACCCTCACTTAAGCCCACGCGAAGTCTCCAAAGAACGTCGATGGCTCACTTTCAACTGCACGACGGTCAACACCAGCAGGACGGCGAACATCACCCACGCCAGCGCGGATGCGTACCCGAACTCGAGAAACGAAAACGCGTGCTGGAACAGCATGATGCCCAGGACGTAGGTCGCCGATTCGGGCCCGCCATTGGCGCCGGTGAGGACGTAGACCAGGTCGAACGCCTGAAAGGCGTGGATGACCGAGATGATGACCACAAACGAGATCGACCCCCGGATCAGCGGCACCGTGATCGAGATGAATTGCCTTGTCTCGCTTGCTCCGTCGATGGTGGCGGCCTCGTACACCGTCCCCGGGACGCCCTGCATCGCGGCCAGCAAGACGACGGTGGCAAACGGCACGCTGCGCCATACGCTGACAATGCACAGCGAGACCATGGCCCAGTGGGGCTCGACCAACCATGGGACGGGACCGAGCCCAACCCAGCCGAGCATGATGTTCAGCAAGCCATTGTCGGTATTGAAAACGAACTGCCACACCACCGCCATGACCACCGATGAGATGGCCAATGGGAGGAAGACGATGGTCCGGAAAATACCGATGCCCCTGACTCTCTGGTTCAGCACACCGGCGACGGCCAGACTGATGACAACCGTGGGCACCACCGTCCCAAGGGTGAAGATCACCGTGTTGCGGATCGCGATGACGAACAGCGGATCCGAGGTGAAGAGCTCCCCGAAGTTCTTCAGCCCCACGAACTTCGGCGGTGTGAACACGTCCCAGCGCTGAAAGCTCATGTACAGCGAGAAGCCCAGCGGAAAGAGCATGAACACGGCGACCGCCACCAAGTTTGGGGCGACGAACAGCCGGCCGGCCCAGGCGTGCCGGCGCCACGGGCTCGGGTTTTCCGGGACCCTTCCGCTCGCCTTCCGCGCCGGGGCGGCCGCGCCACCTGAATGCGTCGCGGTCATGGACTGCGCAGCACTTCGTCGACGGAGCGGGACAGGCCGGCCAAGGACGTCGCCGGTTGGCGACCGCGCAGGATCGGGCCAAAGTTGCGGTCCATCAACGCGTTGACCTTCTCCCACACCGGAGTGATCGGCAGTCCTTCCGAGAACGCAGGGCCCTCGGTGAGCACACTGAGATTGCCGATCCGTCGATGGGCATTGGCGAATCCTTCCGATGTCAGAGCCGACCGCAGCACGGGAACGAACAGACAGGATTCACCGATCAACGCCTGCCCGACCGGGCCGGCCGCGAATTTCACGAATTCCCAGGCCTGTTCCTTGCGTGGACTGGTCGACGAGATGCCCAGCCCGGTGGCGCCGATGTCGGAACACGCCGCGCGTCGGTTTGCGCGCGCCGGGCCGACCGGCAACGGCGCGACATCGAAATCGAGGTCCTCGGCGCGGAGGTAGGTCTGGTAGCGCCAGTGCCCGCCCAGCGCGATCGCCGCCCGCCCCACCGCGAACAGGTTGGGGGTGGACATCGACTGCGTCTCCGAATCGTTCGGCGCGACCCTGTGCTCGTTGGCCAGGTCGGCGTAGAACTGCACCGCCTGCTGAAAGGCGTGGTCGTCGAAATTGAGGTGCGTCGGATTCACCCGCGGGTTGGACCACGGGACGCCGTTGTTCATCGCGAACAGCCCCGCCGAGTAGGTCGACACCCAGGTGTTGACGAACCCGTACTGCGCGGCCCGCCCGGATGCGTCGCGCTTGGTCAGCGCCCGTGCGGTGTCCAGGAATTCGGTGAAATCCCAAGGGCGTTGCCATGCGGTGGGCGGGGGCGGCACCCCGGCCTCGGCAAACAGCCGCTTGTTGTAGAACAGGTAGTTGCCCGACCATTGCTCGGGAAGCGCGAACTGCCCTCCGTTGAAGGCGAAGGTTTCGTACAGCGCCGGGATGCTGTCCGCCTTGAGCTGCTGGGCGAACGATTTGTCCCGCGCCAACAGGGGGTTCAGATCCAGCAGCACGCCGCGGTCGGCGAGTTCGGCGTAGGACAGTTCCCATGTCATCAGCACGTCGGGGCATTTGCCGCCGACACAGAACGTCGAAAGCTGTTGCATGACGCCCGGCCCGGACAACACCGCACGCACCTTGATGTCGGGATGGCGGCGCGCAAACTCGTCGACGATGCGCATCCTCGCCTCACGCTCGTCCGGGTTGGCCGCGAAGAAGAAGGTCAGCGCGTCGTCGTCGGGAGCGCAGCCGGCCGACCACGGTGCCAGCGCCACGGCGGACAGCGCGCCGGCGCCCCGCAGCAAGCTGCGCCGTCCGAACGGCTTGTCGAGCATGGCTCTCCCGGTCTAGCCGCGTTCCCGGCCGTTGGCCGGCTCTGTCTGACGTCCTTGGTACCCGACGAGGTTGTGATGTTCCTGGATCGGCCCGCGGGGCAGCGCCAGCGCCGCCCTGCGGATGCGCTCGGCATCGCCGGTGATGTCGATCGTGTGGATGCGATCGTCGGCTCCGATGCCGATCACCAGCAGGATCTGAGCGCGCCCACCGGCGACGATCACGATGCCCGGCGCACCGTCGATGAGCATGACGACCCCGGCGCGCGCCCGCCTGGCGAACCGGCGCGTCTCCTCGGCGACCTGCCTGGCGCCGCGCACCGTGGTGGGCACGTCCGTGGGGACCAGGGCGCGGTCGACCGTGCGCACGACGTCGGGAGCCAGCAGCTCGAGCAGTCCGGCGATGTCGCCACCGCGGGAGGCCGCCAGAAACGCCTCGACCACCTCCAGGTGGCCGGCCGTGCTGCGGGGTTCGGCGACCGGGCCGTCGTGCAGCCGGCCGCGGGCCCGGCTGGCGAGTTTCTTCGCGGCATCCGGGGACCGGTGCAACAACGCGGCGATCGTCTCGAATGGCATGGCGAACACGTCGTGCAGCACGAAAGCGACGCGCTGTGCCGGTGAGAGCCGGTCGAGCACGACGAGCAGCGCGCTGCTCACCGACTCCGCCAGCAGCGCGTCCTCGTCGGCCGGCGCCGACGCCGCCCCAGCCAGCCGGTCCAGCTCGTCGGGTTCGGCGAGGGGTTGCTCGGCCCGGCGCTTGCGCGCCCGCAGCTGGTCCAGCGCCTCACGCGCGGTGATCGTCGTGAACCACCCGGAGAGGTTGTCGATGGCCCCGAAGTCCGCGCGGCTGGCCTTCAGCCAGGCGGACTGCACCGCGTCGTCCGCGTCGGCCACCGAGCCCAGCAGCTGGAACGCGACCGATCGCAGGTGTCGCCGATCGGCGTCGAATCGCTGCGCGAGAGCCGCCAAATCCGTTGTTGCGCTCATGGGTCACCTTTTCTGCACGGGAATCGTCAAGGAGATGACCGCATCCACCGGACTTCCTGTTGCGAAGGAGACCAACACCATGACCTTACCGATTGTGCGCCGCGGCGGGCTGTGTAACCAGGCAATTCGCGGCGGAATTCGCTGCGCGACAAGGGATTGATCCACATGAACACCGCACTTGTCGTGATCGCGCTGTCGACCGCTACCGTCACCGCCGCAATCGCCATCGCCGACTTCGTTCCGGCTCGATTCGTGCTGGCGAACTCCGCCGAGGTCGGGGTGCCACGTTCGTGGTTACCGGCGCTGGGCGCGGTGAAGCTGGCCGGGGCCGCCGGAATCGCGGTCGGACTGCTGGGCCCACGCGAATTGGGAATAGCCGCCGCCACGGGCCTGGTCCTGTTTTTCATCGGTGCGGTATTGACGCACGTGAAGGCGCGCGTCCTGTACAACATCGCGTTCCCCGGGGCCTACTTGTGCCTGTCCGCAACGTCGCTGGCGCTGCTGGTCGCCCGCTGAAAACGGACGGATCAGCCGGGAAAGTACCGGATCCGGTTGATCGCGTTGCCGCGCCAGGCCACGTCGGCGAACATGATGGCACGCCCGTGGCCCGAGTTGATGGAGACCGCGACCGTCGGGCCGGCGCTGCTCATCTTGGTTGCGCCGGCCCCGTCCAGTTGTTCCACGAGTTCGGCCAGCTCGAGGGGGTCACGATCACCCAAAGTTATTGCAGCCTTTGATGACAGCGCCCGCGCCGCGGCGAACGTGTCTCCTTGCGCGGCGGCGGCGAGGAAACTCCGCACGAGCCGTTGGTGGCGGGCGCCCACCCGCCGGAATCCGGCCATGAATCCGGCGGTCCCCCGCCATCCCTGATTGGTCAGCAGTCCTTTCGACAGGTGCAGCGCGGGGCGCACCGCGCCCGGCCCGGTGCGCAGGAACTGCGCCATCATGGCGGGCAGCTCCCAATACGCCCGTAGTTCGCCGATTAGCCACTCGCCGTTGGCTTCTCGGAGGTCGTAGCGCAGGAATGCCGGAATGTACATGGTCACGGCCGGGCCCATGGCCACCTCGAGCTCGAGATCGCGCAGCACCGCCGTGCCGAAGACGATGTCGAGATCGCGATGAAATTTGATGTCACGCGGGCCGATGAAAGTGTCGTAAAAACGCCCGATCTGCTCATGCCCCACGTGGGGCCGCGAACCCACCGGGTCCTCGACCCGGCCGTCGCCGGTGAACAACGCCACCCATCCGGCGCGATCGTGCGCGGCGGCCGCCTGCGGTGAGCGCTCCACCGCCGCGAGCAGACGTTCCCGGTCCAGTGGCACCACCATTACCGTCCCCCCACCAACTCGATGCCAACGGATTCCATCTCCGCCAGCGCCGCGGCGCCCGAATCCGCCGCCGCGGCCGCGGTCAGGTCCACCAGCACCCTGGTCGTCAGACCCGAACGTGCCGCGTCCTCCGCGGTCCGCCGGACGCAATGGTCGGTGGCAATGCCAACCACGTCGACGTCGTCAACCCCGCGCTGCCGCAACCACTCCAGGAGCGGCGTCCCGTTCTCGTCGGTACCTTCAAAGCCGCTGTAGCCCGCGGAGTAGGCGCCTTTGCGAA
Organism: Mycobacterium sp. NTMscope_MAC_12; assembly: GCF_976985675.1. Taxonomy (NCBI): domain Bacteria; kingdom Bacillati; phylum Actinomycetota; class Actinomycetes; order Mycobacteriales; family Mycobacteriaceae; genus Mycobacterium; species Mycobacterium sp. NTMscope_MAC_12. Next base: position 2,152,774 of record NZ_CDRJYY010000001.1, on the reverse strand, counting down.
AGACGGCATCGATGCGCGCGGTGTCCAAGTCGGGGCGAAAGTCCGCGCCCGCGCTCCCGGCGACGCAGTGCGGGGGCCAGGACGAGAAATAGTCCGGCCGGTCGGAGAAATGGTCGCCCGGGTCGACGTGGAAATCCTGGGTTGCCACCACGTAGCGATAGCCCGAATCGCCGGCCAGATAGGCATTGATGGCGGGCGCGAGGGCGGCGCCGCCGGCCACCGGCACGGCGCCGCCCTCGCAGAAGTCGTTTTGCACGTCGACGATGATCAACGCTCGCACGGCCTCCACAGTATCCGGGTGCGCCGCGGCGCCGCCCTAGCTGCGCAAATCGGTGCCACGGTTTGCTCGACAGGCAGTCGGGTAATACACGGGCCATGGTGATCAGGAGAATCGCGCGACCCCTGTTGTCAGTCGCATTCATCGGGCAAGGAGTCAATTCACTACTCAACCCCAAATCCGCGGCCCAGGCGGCGGCCCCGGCGGTGGACGGCTTGCAGGCGTTGCCGGATTCGGTGAGCGGCAACATTCCGAGCGACCCCGAGACGGTCGCCCAAATCACCGCGGCCGTCCAAATCGGCGGAGGCCTGCTGCTCGCCACCGGCAAGCTCCCCCGCATCGCGTCGGCCGCGCTGGCGGTGACGGTGTTACCGGCGAACCTCGGGGCGCACTCGTTCTGGAACGAAAGCGACCCGGCGGCCAAAGCCCAAAAGCGGCAGCAGTTTCTGACCGATCTCAGCCTGTTGGGCGGACTGTTGATCGCCTCCGCCGACACAGCGGGCAAACCGTCACTGGGGTGGCGCGGGCGCCGGGCGGCCGAACGGCTCTCGGAGCGGGTCTCGTCGGCGTGGCCCGGATCCGACGATTCGGCCTTCGAAGGCGAGTTGTCGGAGCTGGGCGACCGGATCGCACACGGCCTGCACGTCGGCGCCGAACGCGGCCGCGAGTTGGCCAGCACCGCGGCGGAGCGGGGCGCGCCCTACGCCGAAGCCGCACTGGAACGCGGCCGCGAATTGGCCAGCACGGCAGCGCAACGCGGGGCGCCCTACGCCGAAACCGCGCTGGAACGCGGCCGCGAGCTGGCCAGCACCGCGGCCGAGCGCAGCAAGCCGCTGGCGAAGAAGGCCCGCAAGCGCGGTGAGGAATGGGCCGACGAGGCCGCCGACCGCGCAGCCTATCTGGCCGAGAAGGCGCGCAAACGCAGCGAAGAGCTGGCCGATGAGGCCGCCGATCGGGCCGCACCACTGGCCAAGAAGGCACGCAAACGCAGCGAGAAGCTGGCCAAGAAGGCACGCAAGCGCAGCGAGAAGCTGGCCGACACGGCGAGGGCGCGCTCCGAGGAGCTCGCCGAGACCGCACGCAAGCGGGGCAGCCACTTGGCCGACACCGCGCGCGAGCGCGTCGGCGGGCAGGTCGAGACCGGCCGCCGCAAGCTGTCCTGGTAATTGCATCGCGCTGGTGCAGCTACTCCGTCCAGCGCTTCTGCAGGATCTCCGGAGCCCACGCGGGCCAGTCGGGGCGACCGATCGTCATGCCGCCGCTGAGGCGGGCGACTATGCGCGGCCCGCGCAGCCGGCTGTTGTCGTAGACGGTCGCGACGTCAGAGAGCGCGAGGGCTTCGGCGACCGGTGTCCACAAGCGGCGATGGCGCTCGCGAACCTTGGTTTCCGGCACGTCATGGCCGCCGGCCCGCACGCGGTGCCGGACACGTTCGACGGCAAGGTCTTCCGGGATGAGCATCGCGTGCAGGACGACGGTGAAGTCCGCGCGATGGGCGGTGTGGATGAGGTCCAGCTTCGACGGGTGGGAAAACACGGTCTCCGCGATGAACGACCGACCCAGGTCGATCAGCTTCGCGCGGGTGTCGGCGGCGACCTGCGCGGCCTCGTAGGCGCGCCCTGCCGCCTCCCCCGGCCAGCGCTGCCGTGCGATTTCGTCGGCGTTGACCACCGGGCTGCCGGGCAACAGCGGCGCCAGGGTGAACGCGATGAAGGTCGACTTGCCGGCGCCGTTCGGGCCGACCACCAGGTCAAGTCGCTCCATCGGGCCGCGCCGGGCGAACGCCGGGTCAGCGCCCGCGCGCCAACACCGCGGCGGAGCCGTCGGGCCGGTGCTCGACGACGTCGCCGTCCTCGTTGAGGGCGACCGTGGTGACGCCCTGCCCGGCCAGCGTCGCCCCGTAGTTGGCGTGCACCAGGCTTTCTTCGATGGCCGCCGAGATCTCGGCGTCGAACACCACGCCCTCCTCGACGGTGAGTTCGCCGGTCGCGAGGTGGCCCGCGAGCGCGGCCTCGACCCGCCGCCGCGAGGCGGTGTGCTGGCTGGACACCGCGCGCCCGACTCGCGCCCAGTGGTCGAGTTGCTGCTTGGCCGAACGGCTCTGGCGGGCGCCTTCTGCCGCGGCGCTGTCCATCAGGTCGGACGCCACCCGGGTGACGCGATCGAGAGCGTCGGCCATGCTTCCTCCGTCATGCAGCACACCGTTACGAGTTGTAGCACAATGCTACACCGGCGCGTATCCCCTGCTAGCGGCGCTGTTTCAGAACGGCGTCGATGATCGCGTCGACATCGCCTCCGGCATCGACCGTCATGCCGGCCTCGTCGGGGCCGAGGGCCTCCAGCGTGTCCAGTTGCGAGCGCAGCAGCGCGGCCGGCATGAAATGGTCGGTCCGGGCCGCCAGCCGGCCGGCGATCAGTTCCGCCGAACCGGACAGATGCAGGAACTCGACGCCCGGGCAGTGCGCGCGCAGCCGGTCGCGGTACTTCCTTTTCAGCGCCGAACAGCTCACCACCCCGCCGTCGCGGTGAGCCGCCAGCCATTCGCCGACCTTGTCCAGCCACGGCGAGCGGTCGTCGTCATCAAGCGGGTGGCCGGCCGCCATCTTGGCGACGTTGGCGGCCGGGTGCAGGGTGTCGGCGTCGACGAACGGGACCCGCATGCGTCGCGCCAGCGCCGCACCGACGGTCGACTTGCCCGATCCGGAAACGCCCATCACCACGACGGGGGCCGATCCGCTCACCCGGTGTGTTCGCCGAGGTTGCGGTTCCATTCCAGCCAGCCGACGCCGTTGCGCCCGTCGGCGGTGGTGATCGTGGCCCACACGCGGGGGAACTGGCTGACCCGCCCGTCCGCGGCGACGAGCCGGACCGGCGCCTGGCCGCGGACGTCCACCTTGGCGGTGAGCTCCCCCGGGTTGAGCGTCAGCGTCGCATCCACTGGTAACCCGTTGCCGGCGAAGGACTCTCGTGAGTCGACGGTCTGTAGCTCGGTGACCCGGCCGTCGGCGCCCTGGGTGTAGCCGATGCTGAACGCCGGCGCGCCGGGAATGCGGATGTTGACGCCGTGCAGATGGGTGCCGTCGTCCAGGTGCAGCGCGCTCCAAATCCAATCCATGCTCCACCAGTCGCGCACACCCCAGGAATGATCGCGCTGGCCGGGCACCGCATCGAGGCGGTAGCTGGTGTCGCCGATCGTGACCGTGCCCGAGACGGTGCACGGAATCTCATACCGCGTCGTGACCCCGTACTTGTACGGGGTGCCATCGGTGTCCCACACCAGGTTCATGGTCATCTCGACGGGCATGCCGGACTCCCCGCGCAACAGCGCCGCCGGGTCGGAGTGCTCGTGACCCCGCGCGCGCACGTCGACGCGGTAGCTCTGCAACGGCGTGCCGGCGGAGTGGCCGAGTTCGAACTCGTCGCTGCGCACCGTCCACGGGTCCGGGGGCAGCGGAACCTGCGCGTCGACGGCGACGGTGGGTATGCCGGGGCCGCACAGCAGCACGTGAACCCATGCGGTCTGCTCGTTGGCCACCAGGCCGAGGCGGAACCAGCCCCCCAATCCCTGTGCGCTGTCGGCAAAGTCGGCGTACCAGCTCTCGCTCCACAGCGGTTCGGCGGTGGGATCGTGGGCGAGTTCATCCTCGGGCACCGGTTGCAACGGCTCGGCCGGCACCGCGGTCGGCAGCGTCGCCAGCGCGTCCGTGTCGAGGACGTGATCGCAGTGCCGGCGCAGCATCGTCATGAACATCTGGTCGCCACGGTCGGTGCGCTCCACCAGCATCGAGGAGACGATCGCCATCATCACGCCGAAAAAGCTCTGCCGGCGCACGCCGTCGGCGACGTCGGCCAGGGTCAGGGGCGCGTCGGGCCCCAGCGCCTCGTGGTATGCCCGCAGCAGCGCGTCGTAGTGCTCCCGGCGGTCCTCGGGGGGCAGCGCGCAGCCGAGGAAATAGGACAGGTCGGTCAGTGCGGGGCCCCAGGACACGGTCTGCCAGTCGACCACCGTCAGCGCGCGGTCGGCGCCGGCGGTACCGAACAACATGTTGTCCAACCGGTAGTCGCCGTGCACCAAGCCCTGGATCTCGGACGCCTGGGCGTCTTGGGCGAGGTAACCGTCGAACGCGGCCACCAAGCGCTCGCACACCTCGCGGTGCTCCGGGGCGATCTGGTCGCCGTAGCGGTCGACGAATCCGGCGTACAGCGGGGCGATCATCGCCTGGTTCAGCGGCGCCTCGCGGTTGAGCCACGGCGCTTCGGCCAGCGAGACGTCGCCGAGCAGCGGCCCGTGCAGCCGTCCGAGTTCGACGGCACCGAGGCGGGCCTGTTCGATTGTGGCGCCGGCGATTTCATCACCGACCACGGCCGGGCCGGCGTCGCCCAGCAGCAGGTCGAACACGCCCGTCGAGGTGTCGACCGCCGCGTGGTAGCACGGCGCGATCGGCCCGCCGAGCCGCGGCGCGATGTCGCCGTAGAAGCGGACCTCCCGCTCGTAGAGTCCCAGCGCCAGCCCGGTCTGTCGGCTCACCGGGTCGGTGGCCGCGACCTTGAGCACCACCGATTCGGGCCCGCCGTCGGCCTGCGCGTAGTTGAGCCGGATGCGGTAGCACTCGCTCATCTGCCCGGTGCCGATGCGCTCGACCGAGAAATCGGCGATGGGTCCGGTGCCGATCACCGCGGCCAACCAGGAGGCGGTGAGATCACTGGGGGTTTCGATGACTTGCTCGGTCTCGGCGTGCATGAGGGTCAGCGTGCCAGGTCAATGCGCGAGTGAGAAGCCGTCCCAGGCCATCCGGCGTTGCGGGTGGGGATCGAACTCGACCCGGGATTTCCGGTCGAAGACCATCACGGCGCGATCGGCGGAGTTGTACGCGGGCCAGTCCTCGCCCGGGACGCCGGTGCGGCTGAAGGCGCGCCAACGCCGTTGCACCTGGTTGCTGACCCGCAGCGCCGCCCGCCGGTCGGCCGCCGCGGTCAATAACGCGCCAAACCTGGTGCGGTAGACGTCGAAGACCGCCAGCAACTCGGTGGCATGGGTGGCGCCGAAACCCGACCAGCGCAGCGTGCGCGGGGCGTAGTCATACCGGTAGAGGTAGGTCGGCGCGTGCGTGCCGTGGGCCTCGGCGATCTGCCAGGCCGCCGAGCCGAACGCGAAATCACCGCCGAGCTGGATGCATGCCGCACGTTCGGGGTAGTCCGGGTACGCGGCGGTAATGCGTTGGCGGATAGCGGGTTCCGCCTCGGCCAGCAGCTCTTCGACCATCGATTCGTTGGTCGGCAGCATCGCCAGGAATCGGGTGAACAGCCGACCCTCCTCGGCGTTGGTGCCGACAATGAGGGGCACCGGATGCGCCTCACCGCGCCGCATCGCCTCGACGGGATCCATCGGCAGCATGTCATCCCCGACAACCGGACCAATCGGGAAGGCGCCCAGCCTGTTCTGCATGCCCTCGTCGATCAATGCGTGCTGGGTTCGCACCAGTTGGGCCGCGGACGCCCGCATCAGCGCGTCGGCGGCATCCTGCTTGCGCACGCCCAGCAGACCGACGAAGCGGTTCGCGAACTCGGCGGCAACCTCTTTCGACCGCACCAGACCCGAGGCGGGACTCTCCGAGATCGCCCGAGCGAACAGGCCTTCGGCGGAAGGCACCGCCAGCAGGGAGGCGGTGATACACGCGCCCGCGCTCTCGCCGAAAATCGTCACGTTGTCCGGGTCACCGCCGAATCCGGCGATGTTGTCGCGCACCCACTGCAACGCCAGCACCAGGTCGCGCAGGTACAGGTTGCTGTCAATGGTGATCTCGGGCGTCGACAGCGACGAGAAGTCCACGCATCCCAGAGCGCCCAGCCGGTAGTTCACCGACACGTACACGCACCCCCGGCGTGCCAGCGGGGCCCCGTCGTAGAGCGGTGTCGCCGAGCTGCCCAGGAAGTACCCGCCGCCGTGGATGAAGACCATCACCGGTAGCGGCCCCTCGGCGGCTTCGGGTGCCACGACGTTGAGGGTGAGGCAGTCCTCGCTCATCGGCTGATAGCGGCCTCCCAAACCCGACAGGCCGAGCAGGGTGTACCGGCGCTGCTGGGGCGCGCAATTCGCGAAGCCATGGCAGTGCCGCACCCCCGACCACGGCGCCGCCGGCTGCGGCGCCCGGAAGCGCAGGTTTCCCACCGGTGGACGGGCATACGGGATCGACCGCCACCGATTGACCCCGTCGCGGGTGAAGCCCTCGACGGTGCCGGTGGCCGTGCGTGCGCGGACAGTCCGGTGATGCATAACCCGACGGTAACCGACATGACGGCGTTAACGCGCGCGCAGCGCCTTAATTGGCCGCGGCGGTTAGCCTGACTGCATGCGGATAGCTGCGATGATCGCCGCGTCGTTACTGGTCGCCGGGTGCTCACACACCACGGGCGGCCACTCGGAGTCGACGCCTAGCACCACCCCGACATCCGCGGGGGCCGCCGCCGGCCCGTCGGAAAGCAAGACGCCGGGAGCGGCCGCGGCGCCGGCCGCCGGCGCCGCGGTCTCCGACGTCATCGCGTGGATAGAGGCGGCCCACCCCGCCGATCCGGCTCGCTATCACACGGCCACCCGCGACGGTGTGGCCACACCCCTGGGCGGCGACATCGCCCTGGCGGGAGCGGGCGGCAAAGTCTCCTGCATGACGGATGCCCCACACACCGGCGGCGCGCTGAATTGCCTGGTGAACCTGACCGCTCCGGCGCCGGCGCCCGCGACCGCCTATGGCGAATGGCAGGGCGGTTGGGTCACTTTCGACGGGGTGCGCCTGCAGGTGGGAGCCGCACGGGCCGACCCCGGTCCGTTCGTCAACGGCAACGGACCGGAACTGCCGAGTGGGGATTCGCTGTCGTTCGGTGACTATCGGTGCCGCGCCGACCAGGCGGGCCTGTATTGCGTGAACTACGCGCATCAGTCGGCGGCGCGTCTGGCGCCCGCCGGCATTCAGCCCTTCGGCTGCCTGAAGTCGGTGCCACCGCCCGACGGGGTCGGCGCGGCGTTCAGCTGCTGAGGCTTTCGCTGCCCAGCGTCGACTTGTTGCGTGAAATTCGCGCCAACAACTCCACGCTGGGCGGTGGTGGTGTGCGACGCGGTGGTGGTGATCACCAGGTGACCGGGAGCTCCTTCATGCCGTAGATGTCGGCGTCCTTGAAACGCAACTCCTCCGGCGGGACCGCCAGTTTCAGCCCGGGCAGCCGCCGCGCGAGGGCGGCGAACGCGACCTGCATCTCGACGCGTGCCAGGTTGGCCCCGATGCACTGGTGCACGCCGTAGCCGAAACCCAAGTGCCCGCGCGTGTTTCGATCGATGTCGAAACTCTCTGGATCGTCGACGAATTCGGTGTCCCAGTTCCCGGCGGGCAGGTTCATCATCACGAACTCCCCCGCCCTGATCAATTGGCCGCCGATCACGAGATCTTCGGTCGCCACGCGGTCGACCTGGCTGTGCACGATGCTCAGATAGCGCATCAGCTCTTCGACGGTGTTCGCGATGAGGGCGGGATCGTCGGTGTGGCCCAGTCGCTCGAAGGCGCTTGGATGCTGTAGCAGCGCAACGGTTCCCAGCGAGATCATGTTGGCGGTGGTCTCGTGGCCGGCCTGCATCATGATCACACTGTTCATCGCCGCGGTCGCGTGGTCGAGTTGGCCCGTCGCGACGTACTCGGTGATCATGCGGCTGATCAGATCGTCGCCGGGTTCGCGCTCCTTGCGTTGCACCAAATCCTGGATGTAGGCGTACATCGCCCCGAAGGCCTGTCCCTTTTCCGCCTCGGACGTCTTCTGGTCGAGCCCGGCGGTGGTGTTGCGTTGGAAGAGCTCGAGGTCTTCGGGCGGCACTCCCAGCAACAGCGCGATCACCAATGATGGCACCGGCAAGGCGAATTCACGGACCAGATCTGCAGGGGGCCCCACGGCGATCATCTCGTCGAGAAAGTGGTCGACCGTCTCCTGGATCTGTGGCCGCATCGATTCGCAACGCCTGAAGGTGAAGTTGCCGGTCATCATCCGACGGATCCGATGATGCTCGGGATCGTCGGTGCGCGCGAACATCACCACGACCTTGTTGTCGGCGTCCGTGGGCATGATGGCGTCCGGAATGGTCTTCGCGGACAGCCGCGGATCAACCAGCGCCGCCCTGATGTCGGCGTAGCGGCTCACCACCCAGACCGGATTGCCGTGGAACATCGCCTGTCGTAAACCGGGCTCGTCCCGCCAACTCGCGAACTCTACCGGCGTTGCGAGCGGGCACCGCGCGGGACGCGGCATCGGCAGTGCCGGCAGATCGGCATCGGAGCAGGAGTCGGACGTCTCGAAAGATATTGACATAAGCCGCGTTTCCCATTAAATGTCAGTTATCTGCCAGTTGTAGAGCGTAAAGCGACGGCTGTCGGTAGTCAACCGTCAGTTACGCTGTCACAATGACCGCGGTGGAAGACCGGCCGTTGCGGGCGGACGCGGCGCGCAACGTCGAGCGCATACTGCGCGCGGCGCGCGAGGTTTACGGCGAGTTGGGCCCGGACGCTCCGGTGGAGGCGGTCGCCCGCCGCGCCGGCGTCGGCGAACGAACCCTCTACCGCCGGTTCCCCGGCAAGGCGGACCTCGTCCTGGCGGCGCTGGAACAGAGCATCGCCGAGGATCTCACCCCGGTGATCGACCGCGCCCGCCGCGCAAAGGATCCGCTACGCGGCCTGACCCAACTGATCGAAGCGGCGATCGCGCTCGGCGCCCGCGAACACAGCCTGCTGGCCGCCGCACGCCGGGCCGGGTCCCTCACGTCCGACATCTCGGTGCCGCTCAACGCCGCACTCGCCGAGCTTGCCCGCGAAGGCCAGCGGCTCGGCAGGATCCGCGCGGATCTGGTCAGCGACGACCTGCCTCGCCTGATAGCGATGCTCTTCAGCGTGCTCTCGACGATGGATTCGGACAGCGACGGCTGGCGACGCTACGTCGCCCTTGTTGTCGACGCGATATCGGTCGATGAGCGACGGCCATTGCCCCCGGCGGCCGAACTGCGCTACACGCTGCAGCCGGACGGCTGGCCACTCTGAAAGACCGCCCGATCAATTAGCCGGCAGGCCCGCCTTGACCGCAGCGTCCTGTTTGCGAGCGAGATCAAGCAGGATGTCGGCCGGCGTGGGATTGCCTATGACACAGTCGGATTCCAGGTCGACCATGGCCCTGCCCTCGACGAATACCGCCTCGGAGATCTCCATCGGGTTGGCCGGGTCGCTGCTCTGCCCGATCACCATGAACCCGTTGGAGCCGACATCGATGGGCTGCTGCTGCCCGTTGACCTTCTTGCCGACGACGTCTCGCATATTCGCCGCCGTCTGGTCGGCCGTCGCCGCATCGGGAAAGACGGCGACCGTGTCGACGATGGTGCGCTTGCCGTCGGGGTTCTTGAAGACCTGCCCGACGCCGACGATGCCGCCCGGATTCTGACTGGGCGGCCCGTCAGCGGTGGCGCGGGGGCCGACGTCGGCGGGCTTGATAAGCAACGAGCTGTAGTCCGCCGGCGCCCCCGGTGACAGCGAGGGGCTCGACGACACGGCCGAACTCGACGACGACGTCGAGCCCGATGGCGCCGTCGAACTCTTGTCCTCGCCGCAGCCCGCCATTGCAGCGCTGAGCAGCATCGCGGTGGCCGCCAGACCGACCGCGGACGTCCGGACGTTGGTCATGAGCCCTCCTTGTTGCGGTCAGCTATTTGTATCCCTTACCCCGGCGCGACGCAGCACGAACACGCAAACTTTGTGGGCCGCCGGGCAAATCCGCATCGGGCGAGTTTCGCTTCAGTTGATGGTCACGCCCGCGTCGACCTTGAACTGCAGACCCGTCACGTATCTGGACTCGTCCGAGAGCAGGAACAGGACCGCGCTGCTCACGTCGGCGGGTTCGACGGCGGGCGTGGGCATCGCGTTGACGAAGATGGGGATCAGATCGGACCGCTGCTCGCCCAGGAGAGGCCCGAACGATGCGGGGACCATTCCGGTGGGGACGCCCGTGGGAAGCACGGTGTTGACGCGCACGTTCTGTGCCGCGAGTTCGTTCGCCAAGGCCAGGGTCAAGCCGACGACGCCGTGTTTGGCCGCCGTGTAGGGCGTCTGCAGCGGAAAGCCCTTGAGGGCGCCGGCCGAGCTGATGTTGACCAGGCTGCCTCCGCCCTGCTCGAGCAGGTGCGGTATCGCGGCCGCGCAGGTGTTCCACACCCCGATCAGGTTGACGTCTACCACCGTGCGCCACTGATCGGCAGTCGTCTTGTCCCACGGCGCCACCGTCAACACGCCGGCGTTGGCGACCGCGCCGTCCAGCCCGCCCAGTGCCGCGACGCCGTCGTCGACCGCATCGCGCAACTGTTCGTCGTTACGGACATCCACGACGTAGCTCATACAGCGACGGCCGAGTTTGCGCACCATCTCTGCCGTTTCGTCAAGCTCCTGCCTTGTGGCCAAGGGGTATTCGATCTGCGGCAACGATTCGCAGATGTCCAGCACGATGAGGTCCGCGCCTTCCTCGGCGAGCCGCAACGCATGGCCGCGGCCCATACCGCGGGCGGCGCCCGTGATCAGAATGCGTTTACCGGCGACGCGTCCTGGAGCCGCGGTGGTCAGTTCAGTGCTCGTTCCACATCAACCCGCGCATCGTCGCCGAGAGCGGGATGTCTTCGACACCGATCAGCCCCGGGGGCGCGTTGCACACCCAGTCGATCGCGTTGACCGCCCGCCCCGCCGTCGAAATGCACCCTGCGTCAGTGGAATCCAGCAACGGATGGGAGACGTGGGTGTTGATCTCCACGCGCGGCTCGCCCTCCACGACGACGCGGTGCACCCCGGTATGGCCCTCGGGTGGGAACTCCCAGTCGGGCGCGGCGGCCGGGGTGAGCCTGGTGACGTGCTCGAGGGTGATGACCGGTTCACCGTCGCGCACGCCCTCGGTGGCGAACCGGACCGCGGCCATCTGCCCCGGCTCCACCGTCATCATCGTGCACTCGATGCGTTCTGGCGTATACCACGGTTCGCAGCGCTGGCGCACGTCGTCGAGCTCGATGTCGAGATGGTCGGCCAGACTGCGGACCTGACCACCCCACATCGCCACGATCACCCCGGGCAGAAACATCATTGGCGTGTCGTCGTCCGGCGTGGTTCCGAATCCCATTGCCGCACCTGTGAACTCGGCATCGTCGTAGTTGCCGTAGTCGAAGATCTCCTGCACGGTGATCGACGAGATCCGCGTGGTCAGGCTAGCCGCCGAATGCACCAGCGTATCGCCGGAGAAGCCGGGGTCGATGCCGTTGACGTAGAGCGAGGCGTTGCCTGCCGCGCACGCGCGCTCCAACGGCTCTCGCAACCAGTCGTCGGCATGGCGGGGCGTCACCAGCCAGACCATCGACGTACCAACAACGTTGATGCCCGCCGCGAGAAACTTGGCCATCTGTTCGATGGCTTCCATGGGCCGCGTCTCACCCTGAGACGTGTAGACCACGCAATCGGCGCCAAGATTGAGCAGCGCCTCGATATCGTCGGTCGCGATGATGCCGGTCGGCTCGTCCAGCCCGCAGAGCTGCGCCGCGTCCTTGCCGATCTTGTCGGCGCTGGCGGCGTGCACGCCGACCAGTTCCAGATCCGGTCGGCCGATGATGGCCCGCAACGAATGCCGGCCCACGTTTCCGGTGGAGAACTGTATGACTCTGCGCACTTACCCTCATCCTTCCGACCGTGGGCGATGACCCATCATGACGCGTTGAATCGCGGTCCAGGTCAGTAATCGGGGATTGGCAGCGGCGAGTTGTTCGAGTCGATGCCGCCATCGACGTGGAAGATCGCGTTGGTCGCGTAGCAGTCGCGCGTGCACAGGTAGACCGTCAGCCGTCCGAGATCCTCGACGTCACCGAGCCGATGCAGCGGCGTGGCCTCCTGCATTTTCTCGAGCGACCCGGGCATCAAGTCCAAGCTGCCCCGTAGACCATCGGTGGCGAACGAACCCAACGCAATCGCGTTGACGCGGATCTTCGGCGCGAGTTCCTGTGCCATGGCGCGGGTGAGCGCCTCGAGACCGCCCTTCGCGACGCAGTAGGCCGTCAAGGCCCGGATGCCGAACCGGGCAGACCCAGACGAGATGTTGACGATGGATCCGCGCCCCGCCCCGAGCATGTGCGGGGCGACGAGTTGACTCATGATGAACGCGGATGTCACACACCAGTCGAAGGTGTGCCGGAAGTCTTCGTCGGTGATGTCCAAAAACCGCGCATAGGTGGAGCCGCCGACATTGTTGACGAGAATGTCGATGCGCCCGAACCGCTCCATGGCCGTGTTCACGACGCGCTCTCCGTCGGCACGACTCATCGCGTCCGCCACGAGCGCCAACCCCTTGCCGCCGGAGGCCTCGATACCCTCAATCGTGCCAACGATATCCGCCTCGGTGCGTGCGGTCCCGACAACGGTGGCGCCGGCCTCCGCCAAGACCCGGGCAATGCCCGCCCCGACACCCTTCCCGGCGCCCGTCACGATCGCGACCTGCCCATCAAGCTGGAACTGTTCCAACGCCATGCCGAGCTCCTTCGATCGCGCGTGGTGTGCGCCGTTCAATCTATGAACCAAGCTGACTAAAGTCAACGAATCTGCGCAATCGACGTCGGTAACGCCGCCGATTATCTGAGAATGATCAAGTTATGCAAGCCTTTCTGGTGCGGACACGGCATAATGAGCCGTTGAGCCCCGCAACTCTCGCACGAGTCGGGTCAACCGTGAGGAAAGAAATGGCTGTGACGGATCGGCTGTCGGCACGAGAAGCAAAGCGCCTGCAGACGAGGGAGCGATTGATGGGCGCCGCGATCGCGGAGTTCGCCCGAGCCGGCATGGCCGAGGCCGATGTCAGTGCCATCGTGGCCGCCGCAGGAGTCGCGCACGGGACCTTCTTCTTCCACTTCCCCACCAAGGAGCACGTGCTGCTGGAGCTCGAGCGCCGCGAAGAGGATCGCATAGCCAAGCAGTTCGCCCAATTCCTGAAGTCCAAGCACGACCTTGCTTCCGCTTTGAATGAGGCGGTCCGCCTGGTGGTCGGGCTGGAACGTCGGCTGGGCGATCGGCTCTTCAATGACTTTCTCGCGCTGCACTTCTCCCAAACCCGCCCGCAGACCGAGGACGGCCGAGATCACCCGTTGATCGTCTTGGTGGCCCAGGAAATCGCGCTGGCGCAGGAACGCGGTGAGACCGATCGGCACGTCAATCCGATGAACAGCGCGGTGTTCTTCTTGCTGGGCCTCTACGCCCTGTTGATCACCACCAACCATTGGCCGACCGGCCACACCCTGCTGGAAGACTTCGTCGCGAGGACGTTGCGAAGTTTGAAGCCCTGACCCGCCGCTAGGGCCGTATCACGCCACGCAGCGGCATCAGCCCGAGTTCCTTGTGTGACATGAACCCCGGTGGAGCGTCGCAGACCGCGGGTATCGCGTTCGCCGGGCCCATCGCGGTCCAGGTGTAGCCGGGCAGCGCGTAGCCGCCATTCGGGTCCTGTGCCCCCTGCAGGATCAGCTCGGTGGAGGAATCGCCCTCGATCACGATCCGGTAGTGGTAGTGCTGGGGCCAATCCTCCTGCGGCTCAATGGCGTCGAAGGTGTCCATCGTGTAGATCTCGTGAAAAGCGATGAGGGGCTTACCGTCCACCCACGCCGTCCACTTGTGATGCTGGCGGGCGACGGTGCCCTTCTTGATCACGCCCTTGAAGCCTGGCATGTCGCTGGCTTCCCCTCCCTCGAACGGGATGTCGCGCGTGGCAGTCCCGAGTTCTACCTCAGTCGTGTATTTCTCGACTGTTTTGCCCATTCCCTCCACAACCATGGCCATCGACTGCGCGAACAAGGGCCATGCCTGCCCCAACAGATTGGGGCCATCCTCGAACCCGGCCGGATCGCTTCCCATTCCCATCTCATACAGGTACTTGAGGGTGTCCCGCCCGAAATTCACCACCTCGTAGATGTGAATAGTGTCGATCTGACTGACGATTCGGGCCAGCGTCAGGACGAGCAGGTCTCCAGCGAACCCCGGGTTTACACCGCCGGCATGAAACGACGTCCCACCCTCGTGGCACGCGGCATCGATCTTGTCGATGTCCGCCTGACTGTGCTCAGTCCGATACCACCACGCCCCACCCGACGCGACGACATTCTTGCCACCGCGCAGTAAACGACACACTTCATCGGGGTCGGACCATAACGGCGCGTAGAACACGCAATCGGCATCGAGTGCCTCGATGGCATCCTTGTCGGTGGTCGCCCGCACACCGGTCGGCGGCTTGCCGCAGAGCTCACCGGCGTCCTTGCCGACCTTCTCCGGACGATTGCACAGGACTCCGACCAGTTCATAGGCCGGGTTGTGCACAAAATGACGCAGCGCGATCGTCCCGACATTGCCGACGCCCCATTGGATTACGCGATACTTCTTCTCGGCCGGCGACTTGAGCGTCATCGCTACTCCTTTGCATGGCCAGAACGCCTGCGCGCTCGCTGAGCGTAGGCTTCGGCCGAAGGGCGTGTCAACGATTACCAGCTGACTTTCGTCAGTGCTAGCAGGTGGGCGCCACGCCGCGGGCAGCGGCGCCCACCACGCCTACTGGCCCTGCGGCACTCGGTAACTGCCAGAATACGGGCGGACTCCACCGAGACATCGCCGTCGACCTCGTCCGCTACTTCTGCTGACTGTAGTCAGCCTGTTATAGTGCACTCGCCGATCCAATCAGTGTCGATGGCGGGGAGGGTTCGTGAATTTGCCGAAGCTGCATCAGCGCGATTCCGGGATAGGTGCAGCCACCGGATCGCCCGGCTCCGCCCCGCCTGGTCTGGCCATCGACGAGCACATGGAACGCTCACAATTGGCGCAGCGCCGGGCCGACAAATGGCTCATCTCCGGCAGTCTGCTGATCGGCACCGCAGCCCTTGGCATCTTCGGCCTGCCGCTGTTCTTGTGGGGCGTGCGGCTGCTGCGCCGGGCGCAACGCGACGGCCTCTCGGTGAGGCCGATGCTCGTCACCCTGCTCGGCTACCTCGTCATCATCGACGCCGCCATCAACACCGTCGGCTGGGCCCTTGATCTGGTGGCGAACCACACCATTCTGGCCCGCGTCCTGCTCAACGGCTGGGGCAACATGTTCGACGCCGGCTACTTCTGGCACTACAACGAGCTGTGGGTCGGCGGCGCGGCGGGACCCGGCGAGAAGGCCCTGGAGGTCGGCCTCATCCTGACCGTTTTCACCATGCGGATCGCCGCGGCCATCGGCTTTCTGCAGATGAAACGATGGGGCCACCAATGGATGGTCATCACCTGCTGGATGGGCGTGGTCATCTGGATCACCTACGTGTTCAACATGACCATGTTCGCCGACGTGCGCTTCGCGGGCGTCGTGCTGCCGGTCGTCGGCTGGTGGCTCTACGACATCTTCTACATCACCCCGTTCCTCGCCATCCCCTATCTGCACACCGTCAACCGCGAACTCTTCTCCGACTGAAATGCCGTACGCGCCTTCGGTTCACGAGAGTTCTCGACACCTCAGCACGCATCACCTGACCACGTCACCGAGGAGGTCACATCGTGGGTTATGTCTGGGAAATTCTTCGCTACGTCGCCGCGTGGGGCGGCACCGGACTGATCATCTGGTTCTGGTACTGGCTGTTCTCCAACATCGGCACGTTCTGAACCGGGGTTCGGGGAGCGCGGGATTGGGCCGATGACTGAGCATTCCGACGGCCACGCGATGGCGCTGGAACGCAGTTGCGCGGTGACGGCGGTCGCGCTGAGCGAGCAGCGCCGCGAAGGCGTGCGGCTCGTCACCGGCGAGCGGCGGGGCTTCGGGTTGAACGCGGGGCTCACGTTCGTCCATGTCCCCTACCCCGCCGCCCCCGACTGGACCCGCAGAACCCTGACCTGCGGCGTGGCCCTGCAATGCTCGCCATCGAAGGAACGCGTCACCGAATTTCGGCTGAACGAGCTATCCGCGCGCGAACTGCGCGCGCTCACGCTGGTCGAAGGCGGCGTCGCCCTCGGCTGGATCGCGTCGCGGTGGCCCGGCCTGCTTCCCGAGGTCCAACGGCTGCTCCCCGGCGTCCACCCCGAAGCCGCGGACATGGACGGCGCCCAGATGCTCGATAGGGCAATCGGATTGGCGGCCACCGGCCGGGAGTTGGCGATCCCTCCGCTGTTGGGTGCCTTGCCGCTCGCCTACACGGCGCCCCAGGGATTGACCGATAGGTTGCGACGCAGCTTCGGGCGGATGCCGTGGACCGCCACGCAGAAGCGTCTTCCGCGGCCATACTCGGTTCCGGTCGGCGGTGATGGGGGTGTCCGCAACCCGAACCTGCCGCCGCCGAGCCGGCCGCAGGACAACGATCTCGACGTCACACCCCAACACCGGCCCGGGATTCCCTATCCCGAGTGGAACATGTGGACACAGCGATTCATGCACGACCACGTCGCTGTCGTCGAGCACGCCGACGGCCGGCGCCTGCGCCGTCCGGTGCCGGTGGCCGTCGACGTCCGCAAGTGGTTCGAAGAGCACACCCACCGTGCAATGACCAGCCGCCTCGAAGACGGCTCGGACCTCGACGTCGACCAGTACGTCAACCACTACATCGACCTGACGACGGGCGAGGCCAAGGAGCCGAGGGTGTTCCGCGACCTGCTGCCCAGCAGCCGCGACGTCGCCACCGCACTGCTGCTCGACGGCAGCTCGTCGCTGGGGGTACACGGGGGCCGCGTGTTCCAGCTCGAATTGGCCTGTGCCGACGCGCTTTCGCGTGCCATGACGCTGGCGCGCGAACGCCATGGCGTTTTCGTGTTCACCGGCAACACCCGTCACCGCGTCGAGGTGCGGTGCCTGAAGGACTTCGAGGACCGCCGGTTCGTGCCGCCGAGCGGGCTGGGCCTGGCCACCCGCGGCTACACCAGACTCGGTGCGCCGCTGCGCCATTTGACGAGCCGGCTGCTGGCCCAGGCCTCCGAGCGGCGCCTGCTGATCATCATCGGGGACGGGCTGATCTCCGATGAAGGCTACGAGGGCCGTTACGCCTGGGCCGATGCCGCGCACGCCGTCGAGGAGGCCAGCGAGGCCGGGGTGTCGATGTATTACGTGGGTGTCGGGCCGACCCGGGTCGACCCCCTTCCGGAGGTGTTCGGGCCGCGCCGGTCGCAACGGATCCGGCGCATCGAGGAATTACCGCGGGTATTGGCCCATGTCCATCGCGAACTGGTCGCAGCGTGAATGCCGACCGATTAAGGAAAAGATGACCACCGACACATATTTCGCCAACGGCAACGAAGTTCAGCTGTTCGAACACGCCTTTCAGCGGCGCCTGCCGGTGATGCTGACCGGCCCGACCGGGTGCGGCAAAACCCGGTTCGTCGAACACATGGGCTCGCTGCTGCAGCGACCGGTGGTCACGATCAGTTGCCACGACGACCTCACCAGCTCCGACCTCGTCGGCCGCTTCATGGTGACCGGCGGCGACGTCGTCTGGACCGACGGCCCGCTCACCCGGGCCGTCAAAGCCGGCGCGATCTGCTACCTCGACGAAGTCGTCGAGGCCCGCCACGACTCCTTGGCGATCCTGCATTCCCTGACCGATCACCGACGGTCGTTGTACCTGGACCGCGCCGGCGAGGTGGTGAAAGCCCCCGAAGAGTTCATGCTGGTGTGTTCGTACAACCCGGCCTATCGCAGCTCACTCAAGGAGCTCAAACCCTCGTTCCGCCAACGGTTCGTCACGCTGGCGATGCACTATCTGCCGCCCGACCGCGAAGCCGACGTGATCGTCGCCGAATCCGGAATCCCGTCGGCCACCGCCCAGCGGCTGGTCGGGTGCGCGGTCGCGATCCGCACCGCCGACGAAGCCTTCCACTTCGAACCGCCGTCGACGCGGGTGCTGGTCACCGCCGCCCAACTGATCGCAGCCGGCGCAACCGAATTGGACGCCGCCGACGCGTGCATACTCGCGCCGCTGAGCACCGATGGCGCGGTCACCGACGGTCTGCGTGAAGTCGCGGCAGCCAGCCTGGCCACCTCGAACAGTTCGCCCTAGGGAAAGGAGCAACCGGCATGGACCGACAGGAGGAGAAGCGCAAAAGGGCGCTCATCATCTTCCAGATCTTCATCTACGGCTATCTGCTGGCGATGTTCGGAGTCCAGCTCTACATGTCGTTCGCGCGGGGATGGTGGGATCTGTGAATGTACCGCTGCTGAAACGAAATTCGGGAGACGCGCCGGACCGTACCGACGCGTCGCGCAGCCTCGAGGACCACCACGACGAATCACGCCAGGCTCAGCGCCACGCCGACAAGTGGATGATCGTCGGCGCCGCCCTGATGGGCATGTGGGCGCCAGGCCTGATCGGATTTCCCATCTTCATGCGCGGGGTGTGGCTGCAGCGCCAGGCCCTGCGCGCCGGGCTGTCCGTTCGGCCCATGATCGTGACCCTCATCGGCTATCTGGTCCTGATCGACGGAATGCTCAACAGTCTTGGGTGGGCGCTTGACCTGGTCGCCAACCACACGCTGATCAACCGGGTGCTGATGGTCGGGTGGGGCAACATGTTCGACGCCGGCTACTTCTGGCACTACAACGAGCTGTGGATCGGGGGCGCTGCGGGCCCGGGCGAAAAGGCCTATGTGGCAGGCCTGATCCTCACCGTCTTCTCGATGCGGGTGGCCGCGGCGATCGGGTTTTTACAGACGAAGCGCTGGGGCCACCAGTGGATGGTCGTCACCTGCTGGATGGGCGTGGTGATCTGGTCCGCCTACGTCTTCAACATGACCATGTTCGCCGACGTGCGCTACGCCGGTGTCGTGTTCCCGGTCATCGGATGGTGGCTCTACGACATCTTCTACATCACCCCGTTCCTCGCCATCCCGTACCTGCACACCGTCAATCGCGAAATCTTCTCCGACTAAAAGGAGCAGTGCCATGACTAGTCCTTCCGCACCGACCACCACCGAAGGCAAAGACCCGGCCACCGATCTCGAGCCGGGGACGACGCCCTACTACGCGCGCATGCACACCTGGATCAAGCGCGCCGTGCTGGTGTGTCTGGTGGCCTTGGTGATCGAGGGCGCCTTCACGCTGCCGTTCATGGCGGTCTACTACGGCTACCCGACGCTGAGCCTCACCCAGATCTGCAGTGAGCTGCTGAAGATCCGGTACTCCAACGACACCCTGGAGTGCAAGTACCCCTACCCGCCGTTCGGACCCCCGGAGGGCGCCGAGGGCAAGGCCACCGCGCAGGACGTCTGGGGTATCCAGCCGATACCGAAGTACCACCGGCTGGGGTTCCGCGAGCTCGTCAGGATTCACGACGAACGGCTCGCCCGCCAAGCGCAGGCGGCGACGCACCCGTGACCTATCGGGTCGTTCAGTGGACGACCGGTAACGTCGGCAAGAGTTCGGTGCGGGCGATCGCCGCCAACCCGACGCTGGAGCTTGTCGGATGCTACGCCTGGTCGCCGGAGAAGGCCGGGCGTGATGTCGGCGAACTGTGCGGGATCGAGCCGCTTGATGTGAAGGCCACCAACGATATTGAGGCGCTGCTCGCGCTCAAGCCGGACTGTGTGGTCTACAACCCGATGTTCCCCGACGTCGACGAGCTGGTCCGCATCCTGGGTGCGGGCATCAACGTGGTGGGCACCGCCGGGTTCATCACCGGGCATTTCCTCGGTGCGGGGCGTGATCGCATCGCGCAGGCCTGCCAAGAGGGCGGATCGAGCATTTTCGGCAGCGGCATCAACCCCGGCTTCGTCCAGCTGTTCGCCATCGTATCGGCGGGACTCTCTGAGCGGGTGGACAAGGTGTCGGTGCTGGAGTCCTTTGATACCACGATCTACAACTCGCCGGCGACCGAAATCCCCATGGGCTTCGGCTATCCCATCGACCATCCGGACCTACTGGCGGTCACCGAGAAAGGATCCGGGATCTTCCGCGACGGCGTGTTGCTGCTCGCCGACGCCCTCGGCGTCGAGCTCGACGAGGTCCGTTGTGAAGCCGAGTACGCCCAAACCGCCGAGGATCTGCACCTGCCCGGAGACTGGATCATCGCGACGGGCTGCGTGGCGGGCATCCACGTTCGCTGGAAAGGGATTACGGCCGGCCGAGAGGTCATCGAAATCGGCGGGCAATGGCGCAAGGGGCAAGCGCTGGAACCGGATTGGCCGCTGGACATGGGCTACACCGTCGAGGTGCTGGGCCGCCCGACGATCAAGACCACGCTGAGCTTCCTGCCACCGCCGGACTTCGAGGGCACGACCTTGGACGACTACATCATGTTGGGCCTCACCATCACCGCCGTGCCGGCGATCACCGCGATACCCGCCGTCGTCGCCGCACCTCCTGGCATCGTCACCTACAACGACCTCCCCCTGCTACTTCCCCGCGGAGTCCTGACAACATGACGACAACACAAGAACCCTCGCTCCATCACGTCGTGTTTGCCGTGGCACCGGAACGACATGAGGCCGTGACCCACATGTTCAGCGATCTGGGGTTCGTCTTCGAGCCGCTGCAGCTGGCCGAGCTCGGCCTGGACATTCACCTCGACTGGAATCGGGGCATCGAGCTGATCAGCCCGATCCCGGGGTCGACCGGGGAGGTCGCCGTTTCGGTGACCGAGTTCCTCGAACGCCACGGAGACGGCGTGTTCACCGTGGTCATCGGAGTCCCGGAAGCTTCCAGGGCCGACGCCGTCGCCGAGCGCTACGGCGCGACAACGCGTTTCCGGCAACACATGGAGGGCGAAGGCACCTTTCTCGACGAAAACGACGTGTCGATCCTGGGACTGCCACTGACATTCTTGGCGACCAACATTCCGTGATAGGAGGCGCCATGGCCGAGGCTCGTGACTCGAACGGTATTCCCGGGCTCGACTTGGACGATCTGATGAACGTCGTCGTGACCGAATGGTTAAGGCGGATAGCCCATTTCGAGCTGCCACCGGGATACCGGCCCGAGATCACGTGGCCGTCCCCAACCTGCTCCCCGCCGCGATTGCCGCTGCGGATCCTCACCACGGACAGGTCATGACCGAGCTTCGGTTCGACGGGAGGGTCGCGATCGTCACCGGGGCCGGCGGCCAGGAGCCCAGCCTCGGGCGCTCGCACGCCAAGCTGCTCGCCCAGCGAGGAGCCAAGGTCGTCGTCAACGACCTCGGCGTGGGACCCGACGGCCGAAACGTCCTGCGGGCCAACGCGGAGCAGGTGGCCGACGAGATCTGCGCGGCCGGTGGCGAGGCGGTCGCCGACCTGCACAGCGTCGCCGACGAGGACGGCGCGCGCCGGGTCGTCCAGACGGCGCTGGACGTGTGGGGCCGCGTCGACATCCTGGTGAACAATGCCGGAGTCTGCTTCATGGCGCACTTCGACGAAATCTCCGACGCCGACCTTCGCAACGTCATCGACGTGCACCTGATGGGGACCGTGTGGATGTGCCGGGCGGCCTGGCCCCACATGCGCGACGCCGGTTACGGCCGCATGCGGCATTTCAACAACCCGTCCGCCTTCACCAGGCTGATGGAGGATCACTTTCCGACCGGCCTGGTGTCACCCGCGGTGGCGTTCCTGGTTCACGAGAGTTGTCCGGTATCCGGAGCCAACCTCGAGGCGGGCGGGGGAAACGTGGGCATCCGGGTGTTCGGCCAGACGACGGGCATATATGACGCCGATCTCACCATCGAGAAGGTGCGGGACAACTTCGCGGCGATAACCGATACGTCCACGGCCAGGTTGATGCCGGATTTGCCCGACTCCGGTGAGTTGGCCCCCGGCGAGGCCATTTCGGCGCCGATCGAGGTGCTACCAAAGCGCTACCAACCCAGCTGATTTCGGTCCAAGGAGACACCATGACCGTCGACACCGCAGCACCCAGCGTCTTCGACGCCGGCCTCCCCACGCTGCACTACGACATCACCGACACCGTGCACCAGGTCGCCCCACAGATCCGCGAGGCGCGTAAGCGATCTCCGATCGCCCTCGGGCCGTTGGGACCCGAGGTGCTCGGCTACGAACTCGCCCGAGGGATACTTCGCGATCCCCGGTTCGTCTTCCCACCCGGCATGCACATGACGGCTCGCGGGATAACCTCCGGCCCTCTCTATGACCGGGTGCTGGGCACCATCCTCGGCATGGAAGGCGAGGAACATCGGCGCCTGCGCGGTCTGGTGTCCAAGGCCTTCACACCGCGGGCGTCGGCACGCATGGAAGACACCATCGAAATGGTGATCAACGAGTTGATCGATCAGGTCGCCGAGGCCGGCCGCTGCGACTTCGTCACCGACGTCGCCCGGCCCTACCCAATCCCGATCATCTGCGCGTTGTTGGGCGCACCGCCCGAGGACTGGGAGCAGTTTTCGCTATGGGCGGAGGACATTTTCAAGATCGTGCGGTTCGACTCCGACCTGGCGAACGAGCAGCACATCGTGATGCGGGCGTGGGATGATTTCGACGCCTACATCGACGACATGATCGCCGAACGCCGGAGCCGGTTGACCGACGACTTGATCTCCGAACTGATCCGCGCGCAGGACGACGGCGACCGGCTGAGCAACGCGGAGATGCGCATGCTGGCGTTCAGCATCCTGTCCGCCGGCACTGACACCACCCGCAATCAGCTCGCCGCGTGCATGCACGCGCTGTGCGATCACCCCGAGCAGCTGGCGATGCTGCGCGATGACCCCAACCTCGCGATGCCGGCCGTCGAGGAATGCATGCGCCATTCGCCGGCGGTCTGTACCACCCTGCGCACCGTCCTCGACGACGTCGCATTCGCCGACTACACCTTTCCGGCCGGCACCTTCATCTCAGTGAATACCTTTGCCGCCAACTGTGATCCGGAGGTCTATCCGCACCCGGACCGGTTCGACATCACCCGCGAGGACCCGCCGCCCATTCTGACGTTCGGCGGCGGTGCCCACTATTGCCTGGGCGCGAACCTCGCCCGAACGGAACTCGCCGGGGCGCTCAAAGTCCTCGCGCGGCGCATGACCAACCCGCGCCGCGTGGCGACGGCACAGTGGAAACCGATGCTGGGGTTGAGCGGGCCGGTCGGTCTGGAGATGGAGTTCGACTAGCTCAGCGCGTCGTCCACGGCGAGCTCCAGGACGTGGATTTCGCCCGTCGCGCCGTCGACCTCGACCAGGGCGCCCGGCGGCAACGACTTGGTCGCCCCCTGAACGTCCACCACACAGGGGAATCCGAATTCGCGGGCCACCACCGCGGCGTGGGACATCGGGCCGCCCAGTTCGGTCACGACGGCGGCGGCGTAACAGAACGCCGCGGTGTAGCCGACGTCGGTGACCTCTGCCACCAGGATCTCGCCGGGCTGCAGGTCGTCGATGGTGTCGGGGCGCACGATGCGCACCCGCCCGCGAACCCGCCCACCGCACACTCCGACCCCGCGCAGGGTGTCCCCGCCCGCCAGCGCGGGCGACGAGTTCGACGTTGGCTGCCAGCTTCCGCTGAACACCGTCGGCGGAGCCACCGCCACCAGCCGGCGTTGTTCCTCCCGGCGCCGGGCCACCAGGCCCCCGACATCTGCCGGTAGTGAATCGAGCTCGTCGACAAGCAGATAGAAGACGTCGTCGGCGGCGCCGAAGACGCCGGCCTCGACCGACCTACGCCCGTACTCGCGCAGCAGCGTGCGCAGCACCCAGTTCGCCCGCACCACTTTGTCGCGGCGGACTTCGCGGTCCCGCAGCTGCTGGGTGGCCAGCGCCGCAACAGGCTTGGCCCGCAACGGAATCCGAGCGCGCTGCGGCTCCGGCGCGGCCGTCGCGCTCATCGCCCTGGTCACCATCCGGACCAGCAGCTCGGGGTCGTCGGCGTAGCTGGTTGACAGCATCTCGAGCTCGGCCGGGCCGCGGTGACCGATCAACGCCAGCTCGGCGAGCAGCGCGGCGTGGAATTCCGGCGCCTCGACGGCCAGCTTGTCCAGCCGGTCGCCCGGTTCCGCCAGCAGCGCTGTCACTTTGGGGTCGCGCTGCGCGGCGGCCACCAACCGCTGCATCGCCTCGACCGAACGCGCGCTGACCAATTCCGGGCCGGCGGGCGCGGCGGTGTCGCGCCCACACAGACCGCGCAGCAACACGTTGAACGCCGCACACAACAGGAACGAGCCGGCCGCCAGCACCCAGCCGTGCACCACTTGGTCCCGTGCCAACGAGATCAGGCTCAGCAATCGACGATCGTCGAGCCGAGTGAGATCGCCGTCGGTCAAGCGCTCCAGGCGGTCGACATCGGCGACGAATTCGCGGGTGTCCAGGGGTGCGCCGGCGGACAGCCCGATCAGGTTGACGCCGAATACCCCGATGTTGCGGATGGTGCGCAGTCGCTTTCGGATGGGGCTGGTGTCGGCGTGCGGCCGCTGCTCACCGAAGATCGGCAGCGCCGCCATGCTGGGGCCGAAGAACCCGCTGTTGCTCACAACCGTCGTCGGCTTCACGAACGGCACCGTTTCGGCCATGAAGTGCGCGGTCGTGATGGCGCCGTACAGCCGGTGGGCGAACACCGCGACCATGCGCATGGCGATTTCACGCTGGATCAGCCCCCCGGGCCGTAGCCGCTCGGCGACGCAGACGGCGCTAGCCCGCAGTCCGCGAACCGTGGCCGACGCCGAGGCCGGCGAGAACGGGCCGGGGAGGGCCTCCGATAAGTTCGTGGCCAGAAAGGTGGGAAAGCGGGGGTCGATCGGCGTGTCGAATTCGCCGTTATCTCCCGCTGCGCCCGCCAAATTGGGTTTCACGCCGTCGCTGCTCGGCGCGTCGACCGAAGGTAGGTCCTGGATGTTGGCCAGCCGCCACGGCAGCGACACCACCCGCTTGCCCACGGTGACCCGGCCGCGCACCGCCAGCGCGAAATCCTCGATACACTCGCCGGATTCCCACGCCGGGCGGAATCCCCACTCGTCGCGCAACCGCGAGATGTCCATGAGTGGAGCGGCCTGCGCCAGTTCCAGCTCAGCCGGCGCGAATCCCAACCGGACGACCGGGCGGCCCACCGCGGCGGCGATCTGCCGGAATGTCACCTCTCCGGGGGCGGCGAGATTCACCGGGCCGCTGTCGATTCCGTTTTCCACGATCGCCCGGTTGAACAGCCGAAGCGCGTCGTCGAGGTGGACGACCTGCATGCGGCGATCGCTTGAGCGGGCGGGAAACACCGGCAGCGCCAAGATCCGGCGCGCCCAGTTGTCGACGCTTCGGCCGAGGATCAGCGCGGAGCGGATCGCGACCCATTCCCCGCCCGATTCCGCGAGCATGCGTTCGACCCGGGCATTGCACTGGCCGTCAACGGTGACCGGAGCCAAGGCGTCGCGTTCGGTGTTCGGCGCATCTCCCCCGCCGTAAACGCGCGCCGTGGACGCGAAAACGATTCGCCTGGCCCCGGTCTCGGCCATTGCGCCGAGGACGTTGCGGGTGCCGTCGATGTTGACCTGGTGGGCGATCCGTTCGTCGGGCCCCGGCGTGTTCACCCACGCGCAATGCGCGATGACTTCCGCGCCGGTCAGGGCCCGCTGGACCGCTGCCGCATCACGAACGTCGGCGTCCACGAAATCAGCTGCGCTCGGCCAGCTTTCGGGGCGGTGGCGGGCGATGCCGACGACGTCGTGGCCCTGGGTGAGCAGCCGCGCGGCCAGACCGCGGCCGAGAACCCCGCTGGCCCCGGTGACAGCAATTCTCACTGAATGCCTTTGGTGGTCATGGTGGCTAGTCGTCGTCGTCCAACAGCGCCGCGTTGACCAGATCATCGAGGTCCATGTCGGCGATGTCCTTCTCCGTGGTCACCGGCGCCGCGGACGGCCCACCGCCACTCGATTCGTCGGCCAGCGCCAGCAGCAGCTCCAACACGCCGGCCTGCCGGAGGCGCTTGACCGGAATGGACCCGACAACACGCTGGATCTCGGCTTCGCCCGGCGCCGCGGCCGCCGCGGTGTGTTCCGACGCCCCGAGGAGTTCTCGATGCATGTAGCCGGCCAGCGCCGCGGAATTCGGGTAGTCGAAGATGAGCGTCGGTGAAAGCGGCAGTCCGGTCGCGGCTTTGAGCCGGTTGCGCATCTCGACTGCGGTCAGGGAGTCGAAGCCGAGCTCCTGGAACGCCCGGTCCGGGTGGATCGCCTCCGGGCTGGAGCTGCCGAGCACGGTGGCGATGTGGGAACGCACCAAATCCAGCAGGATCGCCTGCTGCTCGTCCTCGGGTAGCCCTTCGAGGCGTTGCAGCAGGGCAGATTTCGACTTGGCGGCGGCCAGCGAGTCGTCGACCTGACGCCGGGTTGGGGCGTTGATCAGGTCGACGAACATCGGCGGCAATGTGCCCGAGTCGAACTTGACGCGCAGCGCCGCGAGGTCGATGTGGGCGGGCAGCATGAACGGCTCGTCGACGATGAGCGCGGTGTCCATCAGCTCCAGCGCCTGGTCCGAGGACATCGCGACGATCCCGTCCCGGCCAAATCGGGCGAGATCGGCGGCGCCCAGCCCGCCGGTCATGGCGCTGGCCTGATCCCACAGCCCCCAGCCCAGCGAGATCGCCGGCAGCCCGTGGGCGCGTCGATGCGCGGCCAACCCGTCCAGGAACGAGTTGCCGGCGGCGTAGTTGGCCTGACCGGAGGCGCCCGCCAGCCCGGCGATCGACGAAAACATCACGAACGCCGACACATCCAGGTCGCGCGTCAACTCGTGCAAGTTCCACGCCGCATCGACCTTGGACCGCAGCACGGCATTCATCCGCTCGGGACTCAGCGACGTCACCACCGCGTCGTCCAGCACGCCGGCGGCATGGATCACGCCGGTCAGCGGGCGCTGCATCGGGATGTCGGCGATCACCTTGGCCAATGCCTCGCGGTCGGCGGCGTCGCAGGCCACCGTCTCCGCGTGCGCGCCGGCCGCGCTCAGCTCGGCCACCAGCTCGGCAGCACCCGGCGCGTCAAGACCGCGGCGGCTGACCAACACGACGTTGCGCGCGCCGTGGCGGGTCACGACGTGTCGCGCGACCGCCGAACCGGCCATCCCGGTGGCGCCGGTGATCAACACCGTGCCCGACGTCCACGCGTCGGGCATGGTCATGACAACCTTGCCGACATGGCGGGCCTGGCTCAGGTAGCGCAGCGCGGCGGGCGCGCGGCGCACGTCGAATCTGGTCACCGGCAGCGGCCTCAGCACGTCCTCGGCGAACATGGCGGCCAGCTCGTCGAGCATCTGCGCAATGCGGTCCGGTCCGGCTTCGAAGAGGTCGAAAGCGCGGTAGCGCACACCGGAGTGGTCCCGGGCGACGACCTGGGGATCGCGGATGTCGGTCTTGCCCATCTCCAAGAACACCCCGCCGGGCGCGACCAGGCGCAGGGAGGCGTCCACGAAATCGCCGGACAGCGAGTCGAGCACGATGTCCATCCCGCGCCCGCCGGTGACGGCCCGGAACTTGTCCTCGAACTCGAGGCTGCGCGAATCACCGATGTGATCGTCGTCAAAACCCATGGCCCGCAAGGTGTCCCACTTGCCGCGGCTGGCGGTCGCGAACACCTCCAGTCCGATCTGGCGGGCCAGCTGGACCGCGGCCATTCCCACCCCGCCGGCGGCGGCGTGCACCAGCACCCGCTGACCGGGCTGGGCGGTGGCCAGGTCCACCAGGGCGTAGCGCGCCGTGGCGAACACCACCGAAGCCGTCGCGGCGGCGGTGTGTGACCATCCCGCCGGCACCTTGACGAGCAGTCGCTCGTCGGTCTTGGCGATCGTCCCGGTGCCGTCCGGGAAAAGCCCCATGACGCGGTCGCCTACCGCGAAACGCCCATTCTGCGAGCCGGTTTCGGTGATCACGCCGGCGGCCTCGATGCCCATGATCGCGTCCGGATCGGGATACAGGCCCAATGCGATCATGACGTCACGGAAGTTGGCGGCGATGGCCGACAGCGCCACCCGCACCTGGCCGGGCCCCAAGGGCGCGTCGGCGTCGGGAATCCGCTCTATCCGCAGGTTTTCGATCGTGCCGTAGCTGCTCATGCCCAGCCGCCACGGCCCCTCCTCGGGCGGCGTCAGCAGGCTGCCGACCGCCCGGCTGCCGAGCACCCGTGCGGTGTAGACCATCCCGTTGCGCAGCAACGCCTGCGGCTCGCCGACCGCCAACACGGAGGCGATCGCGTCGGAATCCAGTGGCGCATCGGTGTCGACGAGCACGATCCGGCCGGGGTGTTCGGTCTGCGCCGACCGCACCAGGCCCCACACCGCCGCGCCGGCCAAATCGGTGACGTCCTCACCCGGCAGCGTCATCGCGCCCCGGGTCGCCACCACCAGCGTTGCGGCGGCGTCGCGAGACAGCCAGGACTGCAGCACCGGCAGCACGGCCCGCGTCGCCGCGTACACCTCGGTGACCACGTCGCCGGAGACCGGCTGCGATTCGAACAGCACCACCGATCGCTCGGCCCCGTCGTCAACCGATTCGACGGAATCCGGTGCGCCCCAGGCACTGACCGACACCGATGGCACCGTCGATGACGGCTGGGCGGACCAGATCAGCTCGAAGAGGCGATCCGGCCCCGAATTCGACACCGCGGCCAGGAGCTGCTGATCGGTCACCGGACGCGCCACCATCGATGCCACCGAGAGCACCGGCAGCCCCAAGCCATCGGCCAGTTCGATCGACACCGCCGAGGGGCTCACCGGCATGATCCGCGCGCGCACCGCCGCCGCCCCCGCGGCGTGCAACGACACCTGCTGCCAGGAGAACGGCACCAGTATCGAGCCCTGCGCGAGCTCGTCATCCTCGGACGCCAAGATGACCGCGTGCAACGCCGCGTCGAGCATCACCGGGTGGACCCCGAACCCGGTCACCGACACCCCGGCGTCGGCGGGCAGGTTCACTTCGGCGAAGATTTCGTCGCCACGACGCCACATCGACGTCAAGCCACGGAACGCGGGGCCGTACCCGTAACCACGCTCGGCCAGCTGCTCATACCCGTCGCCGACATCCAACGAGACCGCACCCACCGGCGGCCACACGGACAGATCCGCGCTCGGTTGCACCGATCCCGCGCGCAAAACGCCTTCGGCGTGCAACGACCAACCCGAGCCCCCGTCGGTCCGCGAGAACACCGACACCGCACGCGCGCCTGAATCGTCCGGGCCGCCGACCACGACCTGAACCGCAACCGAACCGCCGGCCGGCAACACCAGCGGCGCCGCCAGATTCAACTCGTCGACGATTCCGCAGCCCACCTCGTCGCCGGCGCGGATGGCCAACTCGACGAATCCCGCTCCCGGGAACAGCACGACACCGCCGACGGCGTGATCGGCCAGCCAGCCTTGCGTGCCCGGGGACAACCGGCCGGTCAACACCACCCCGCCCGACGCCGGCAGTTCGACCACGGCGCCCAGCAGGGCGTGTTCGCCGGGGGCCAGGCCCAGGCCCGCAGCGTCCGCCGGGGCGTCGTCGCGCAAGAGCCAAAAGCGCCGGCGGTCAAAGGCATACGTGGGCAAATCGACGAGATTCGCCGTGCCGATTGCTGCGCGCCAGTCCACCGCCATCCCGGCGACGAACCCGTGCGCGACGGCGTTGACCAGGGCCACCGGCTCCGGCCGGTCCTTGCGCAGTGCGGACATCGTCGTCACCGGGTTTTCGGCCAGTGTTTCTTCGATCGACGCCGTCAGGCCGCTGCTCGGACCGACCTCGAGGAATCGGTTGCCGCCGGCCGAATGGGCGAAACGCACACTGTCGGCGAATCGCACCGCCTCGCGGACGTGCCGCTTCCAGTACGCCGCCGTTCCGAAGTCATCGGTGGCCAGATCGCCGGTCACGTTGGAGATGATCGGGATGGTCGGCGTGCCGATGGTCAGGCCCGCGGCCACGGTGCCGAATTCGT
The DNA here is from genome assembly GCF_976985675.1 of Mycobacterium sp. NTMscope_MAC_12. Taxonomy (NCBI): domain Bacteria; kingdom Bacillati; phylum Actinomycetota; class Actinomycetes; order Mycobacteriales; family Mycobacteriaceae; genus Mycobacterium; species Mycobacterium sp. NTMscope_MAC_12. Next base: position 2,122,611 of record NZ_CDRJYY010000001.1, on the reverse strand, counting down.
CGATCATGGCGTCCATCAACGGGGAGTGGAACGCATGCGAGACAGCGAGTTGGTGGACGCGCCGACCGTCGGCGCGGAGCCGGTCCGCGATCGCGGTCACCGCGTCTTCAGTTCCCGAAATCACCACGGAGGCAGGACCGTTGACGGCCGCGATGCCCGCCTCAGGAACCAGCAGCGGCCGTACCTCGTCTTCGGTGGCCTGCACGGCGACCATCGCCCCGCCCGCAGGCAGCGCCTGCATGAATCGACCCCGGGCGGCCACGAGGACGGCGGCGTTCTTCAGCGACAGAACACCGGCGGCGTGCGCGGCGGACAGCTCGCCGATCGAGTGGCCCATCACGAAGTCAGGGTGTATGCCCCAGGATTCGAGCAGCCGGAACAACGCGACTTCGACCGCGAACAGCGCCGGCTGAGCGAATTCGGTGGTGTTCAAAAGGCTTTCGTCGTTGCCCCACATGACGTCGCGCAGAGGGCGCAGCAGGTGCTGATCCAGTTCGGCCAGGACCGCGTCGAAGGCCTCGGCGAAAATCGGGTACGCGCCGTGCAATCCCCTACCCATGCCGAGCAGCTGGGAGCCCTGGCCGGGAAAGACGAAGACGGTCTTGCCGCCGGGTGTTGCCGTACCGCGAATGATCGAGGGCGCCAGCTCGTCTGCGGCCAACTCGTCCAGCCCGGCCAGCAGGCCGTCGCGGTCGTCGCCGACGATGACGGCACGCTGTTCGAACCTCGATCGGCCCGCCAGCGTCCAGCCCACATCGGCGACGTCGAGATCCGGGTGGGCGCGCAGATGGGTCGCCAGCCGGGCGGCCTGAGACCTCAACGCCGACGGCGATTTCGCCGACACCATCCACGGCAGGACAAACACCTCGGGGCGCTCGGTCACCTGAACGGCGCTCGGGGAGGTCTCAGATGGGACGGCCTCGATGATCACGTGCGCGTTGGTGCCGCTGATACCGAACGACGACACCCCGGCCCGACGCGGACGCTCCGCCCGCCAGGGCCGAGCCTCGGTCAGCAACGACACCAACCCCGCCGACCAATCCACATGCGGGCTCGGCTCATCGACATGCAACGTCGCGGGCAGCGTTTCGTGGCGCATCGCCTGCACCATCTTGATCACACCCGCCACACCCGCGGCGGCCTGCGTATGACCCATGTTCGACTTAATCGACCCCAACCACAGCGGCTCACCACGATCCTGCCCATAAGTCGCCAACAACGCCTGCGCCTCGATCGGATCACCCAACGTCGTCCCGGTCCCATGCCCCTCAACGACATCCACCTCGGCCGCCGACAACCCCGCATTAGCCAACGCCGCACGCACCACCCGCTGCTGCGACGGCCCATTAGGCGCCGTCAACCCGTTAGACGCCCCATCCTGATTGACCGCCGAACCCCGCACCACCGCCAACACCGGATGCCCCAACCGCTGCGCATCCGACAACCGCTCCACCACGAGCATGCCGCCGCCCTCGGAGAATCCGGTGCCGTCGGCCGCGCCCGCATAGGCCTTGCATCGGCCGTCCACGGACAATCCGCGCATCCGGCTGAACTCGACGAAGATGTCGGGCGTGGCGTTGACCGTGACGCCGCCGGCCAGCGCCAGGTCGCACTCCCCCGAGCGCAGCGACTGCACCGCCATGTGCAACGCCACCAACGACGACGAGCACGCCGTGTCCACCGACACCGCCGGGCCCTCCAACCCCAGCACATACGACACGCGGCCGGACGCGACACTCGAGGACTGACCGGTCAGCCGGAAGCCCTCCGCGGTGGGCGCGGCGTGCATGCCGTAGCCCTGCGTGTACACGCCGGCGAACATGCCGGTGGCGCTGCCGCGCAGCGCGCCGGGTTCAATCCCCGCCCGCTCCAAGGCTTCCCAGGAGAGCTCGAGGAAAATGCGTTGCTGCGGGTCCATCGCGAGTGCCTCGCTCGGCGCGATGCCGAAGAAGGCCGGGTCGAAGTCCGCGACGCCGTCGACGAAACCCCCGGTGCGGGTGTAGCAGGTGCCCGGGACGTCGGGATCCGGGTTGTACACGCCGGCCAGATCCCAGCCGCGGTCGGTCGGGAATTCGGAGAGCACATCGCGGCCCTCGGTGAGCATCTGCCACAGATCCTCGGGGGAATTCACCCCGCCCGGATACCGGCACGCCATGCCGACGATCACGATCGGATCGTCCTGGGTGGCGCGCGCGACCGGGGCGTGCTTGATCTCCTGCGGGGCCCCGGCGAGCTCGGTGCGGATGTAGCCGGCCAGGCCGTTGGGTGTCGGGTAGTCGAAGATCAGTGTGGGCGAAAGCGCCAGTCCCGTCGCGGTTTTGAGGCGGTTCCGCATTTCGACCGCGGTCAGCGAGTCAAAGCCCAACTCCTGGAACGCCTTGTCCGGGTCGATCGCCTCGGCGGAGGTGTTGCCCAGCACGGTGGCGATATGCGAACGCACCAGGTCCAGCAGCACGGCGTGCTGCTCGGCCTCGGAGAGGCCATCCAGGCGATGCGCCAGAGCCGATTTGGACTTCGCGGCCGCGAGCGAGTCGTCGACCCGGCGCCGCGTGGGCGCGTTGACCAGGTCGGCGAACATCGGTGGCACCGCGACCGCATGGGCGCGCAGCGCGCCGAGATCGATGCGGGCGGGCGCCAGGAAGGGTTCGTCGACGATCAATGCCGTGTCGAACAGTTCCATCGCCTCGTCCGAGGACAACGCCAAGATTCCGTCGCGGCCCAGCCGGGCGAGGTCGGCGGCGTCGAGACTGCCGGTCATGGCGCTGGCCTGGTCCCACAGGCCCCAGCCCAGCGAGATCGCCGACAGCCCCTGCGCGCGCCGATGTGCCGCCAGCCCGTCGAGGAACGAGTTCGCGGCGCCGTAGTTGCCCTGGCCCGACGAGCCCACCAGTCCGGCCATCGACGAAAACATCACGAACGCCGACAGATTCAGGTCGCGGGTCAGTTCGTGCAGGTTGAAAGCCGCGTCGATTTTGGCCCGCAGCACCGCGTCGACCCGTTCGGGCGTCAGCGAGGTGACCATCGCGTCGTCGAGCACGCCGGCCGCGTGGATCACGCCGGACAACGGCCGCTGCGCCGACAGTTCGGTGATCACCGCGGCCAGCGCCGTCCGGTCGGCTGCGTCGCAGGCGATCACTCGCACCCGGGCGCCTGCCGCTTCCACCTCGGCGATCAGCTCGGCGGCTCCCGGCGCGTCCGGTCCCCGCCGGCTCAGCAACGCCAGGTCTTCGACGCCGTGGTGCGCCACCAGGTGACGAGCCAACGTGGAGCCCGCCATGCCGGTCCCGCCGGTGATCAGCACCGTGCCCGAGGCCAGGCCGACACCCGGTCCGGTAGGCACAGTCATGACGACCTTGCCGATGTGACGGGCCTGGCTCAAATAGCGCAACGCCGCGCGACCGCGGCGGATGTCAAACGTCGTCACCGGCAACGGTTTCAGGACCCCGGCGTCGAACAGTCCGGCGAGCTCGATCATCCACTGGTGCATCCGGGGACGTCCGGGCTCGAACAGGTCGAAGGCGCGATAGCGGACGCCCGGGTACTCCTGGGCCACCACGCCCGGATCGCGGATGTCGGTCTTGCCCATTTCCAGGAACATGCCGCCGGGAGCGACCAGGCGCAGGGAGGCGTCGACGAATTCCCCGGCGAGCGAGTCCAGCACCACGTCCATGCCGGCCCCGCCGGTGACCGAGCGGAACTTGTCCTCGAACTCGAGGCTGCGGGAATCCGAGATGTGGTCGTCGTCGAAGCCCATGGCCCGCAAGGTGTCCCACTTGCCTCGGCTCGCGGTGGCGAACACCTCCAGGCCCAAGTACCGGGCGAGCTGGACGGCCGCCATCCCGACCCCACCGGCGGCGGCATGCACCAGCACCCGCTGCCCGAGCTTGACCTCGGCCAGGTGGATGAACGCCATGTACGCGGTGGTGAAGACAGCGGAAATGCCGGCGGCGTCGGCGTAGGACCAGTCGGCGGGCTTGCGCTGCAACAGGCGGACGTCACCGGGTACCAGGGTGCCGCTGCCGTCGGGGAAGAACCCGTACACCGAATCGCCGACGGCGAATTCGGTGACTCCCGGCCCGACCTCGACCACCACCCCGGCGCCTTCGCCACCGAGCAGCGCCTCATGGGTGAACATGCCCAGGGTGATCATGACGTCGCGGAAGTTAGTGGCGATCGCGCGCAGGGCCACGCGAACCTGACCCGGCTCCAGCGGAGCGTCGGCGTTGGGAACCGGCTCGAGTTGCAGGTTTTCGAAGGTGCCCGCGCTGCTGATGCCCAGCCGCCACGGTCGGTCTTCGGGCGGTGTCATGATGCCGTCGACCGCGCGGCTGCCGCGCACCCGCGCGGTGTGGGCCTTGCCGTCGCGCAGCAGCACCTGGGGTTCGCCGACCGCGAGAACGGTCGCTACCGCGCTATCGTCCAGCGGGGCATCGGAATCCACCAGCACGATCCGGCCGGGGTGCTCGGTTTGCGCCGCCCGCACCAGCCCCCACACGGCCGCGCCCGCCAGATCGGGTACGTCCTCCCCCGCCAGTCCCATCGCGCCGCGCGTCGCGACGACCAAGACCCCGGCGTCATGCTCGGTCAGCCACGACTGCACGGCGGCCAGAACCTCATGTGTGCGGCGATACGATCCGGTGACCGGATCCTCCTCGGCCGCAAAGGATTCGAAGACCTCGTGCGCTGGCAACTCCCCGGTGGACGCGGTCGCGGGCGCCCACTCCACCTCGAAGAGCCGGTCCGGGCCCGAAGCCGACACCGCCGCGCGCAGCTGCCGCTCGCTCACCGAGCGAGCCACCATCGCGCGCACGGACAGCACCGGCAACCCCAGGCCGTCGGCCAGCTCGATCGACACCGCGCTGGCGGCGGCCGGCGCGATGCGCGCGCGCACCGCCGACGCACCCGCGGCATGCAACGACACGCCCTGCCAGGAGAACGGCAACACCACTTCGTCGGTGTGGTCGGCCATTTGGTGGCCGATGACCAGCGCGTGCATGGCCGCGTCGAGCAGCGCCGGGTGCACGCCGAACCCGGTGACGCCCCCGGCGGCGTCGGGCAGCCGCACCTCGGCGAATACCTCGTCGCCGCGTACCCAGGCCGCGGTCAAGCCCCGGAAAGCCGGGCCGTAACCGTAACCGCGCGCGGCCAATTGCTCGTAACCGTCCGCCGGGTCGACCGCGACGGCGCCCGCCGGCGGCCATGCCGACAGATCCGCGCCCGGCTCGACCGAGCCGGTGCTCAGCGTTCCCTCGGCGTGGCACACCCAGCCCGAACCGGCGCCGGGGCGCGAGTAGATCGACACGACGCGCTGACCGGACTCCTCGGCGGGGCCTACCACCACCTGGATGGCAACCGATCCCGACCCGGAACCCTTGGCCGGCAACATCAACGGCGCCTGCAAGGTCAGTTCGTCGACCGTCGAACACCCGACTTCGTCGCCGGCGCGAATCGCCAGCTCCACGAACCCGGCGCCGGGGAACACGACCGCACCGGACACGGCGTGATCGGTCAGCCAGCCCTGCTGGCTGGGCGACAGGCGGCCCGTGAGCACCACCCCGCCCGAGGCCGGCAGCTCGACGACCGCGCCCAGCAGCGGGTGCTCGCTGGTTCCCAGCCCCAGGCCCGTGGCGTCGGCCGCGACGCCTTCGCCGGACAGCCAAAACCGCCGTCGGTCAAAGGCATACGTCGGCAGCTCGACGAAGCCGGCGCCGCCCAGCGCGCCGCGCCAACCCACGCTCACTCCCGCGACGAACGCGGTGGCGGCCGACGTCAGGAACCGGTCGAGGCCGCCGTCGTCGCGTCCCAGGGTGGGAATGACTTTCGCTTCGGAGACCTCGGCGTAGCGGTCGGCCTGGTGGTTGGCGGTGTCCTCGATCCCGGCGACCAGGGCCGGATGCGGGCTGGACTCGATGAACGTCCGGTATCCGTGCTCGCTCGCGCTGCGCACGGCCTGGTCGAACTGCACGGTCTGTCGGATGTTGCGGTACCAGTAGTCGGCGTCCAATCCCGCTGTGTCCAAGCGGTTTCCGGTCACCGTGGAAAAGAACGCGATGCGCGAGGAACGCGCCTCGATACCGGACAGTGCCTCGGCGAGGTCATCGCGGATCGCCTCGACCTCGACCGAGTGCGAGGCGTAGTCCACGTCGATCCGCCGGGTCCTCAGTTCGAGGTCGGCGCAGAAGCCGACGAGCTCGTCGAGCGCGGCGACATCGCCCGATACCACCACGGCCGATCGGCCGTTGACCGCGGCGATGCTGACCCGATTTCCGTAGGGCGCCAACAACTCCCGCGCCCGCTCGGTGCTGCAGGCGATCGACAGCATGCCGCCGGGGCCGGCCAGCGATCGCAGCAGCTTGCTGCGCAGCGTGACCACGCGGGCGGCGTCGCGCAGCGACAAGGCGCCGGCGACGTAGCCCGCGGCGATTTCGCCTTGCGAGTGGCCGATCACCGCATCCGGACTGACCCCGACCGATTTCCAGAGTTCGGCCAGCGACACCATCACCGCGAAGAGCACCGGCTGCACCACGTCGACGCGGTCCATCCCCGGGGCGCCGGGTGCGCCGCGCAGCACGTCGATCAGCGACCAGTCGACGAATTCCGAGAACGCCTCTTCGCACGCCTGGATCTGTCGCGCGAAAACCGGTGCGGTATCCAGCAATTCGACGCCCATGCCCAGCCATTGGGAACCCTGGCCGGGGAAGACGAACACGGTCTTGCCCGGCGGCGTCGCGGTGCCGCGCAGAACCGTCCCGGCCGGGTCGTCGTTGGCCAGCTCGTCCAGCCCGGCCAGCAACCGGTCCCGGTCGCCTCCGACCACCACCGCCCGGTGCTCGAACATCGCGCGGCCGGCCAGCGTCCAGCCCACGTCCGCGACGTCCAATTCATCGTGGCCTCGCAGATGTTCGGCCAGGCGCGCAGCCTGCGCCGCCAGCGCCGTGGGCGACTTCGCCGACAACGCCCACGGGACCACAGGTAGCGCCGGACCGGCTTCCCGCTGCGGGGCCTCCGGGCCCGACTCGATGATCACGTGCGCGTTGGTGCCGCTGATACCGAACGACGACACCCCGGCCCGACGCGGCCCATCCGCCCGCCAGGGCCGAGCCTCGGTCAGCAACGACACCAACCCCGCCGACCAATCCACATGCGGGCTCGGCTCATCGACATGCAACGTCGCGGGCAGCGTTTCGTGGCGCATCGCCTGCACCATCTTGATCACCCCGGCCACACCCGCGGCGGCCTGCGTATGACCCATGTTCGACTTAATCGACCCCAACCACAGCGGCTCACCACGATCCTGCCCATAAGTCGCCAACAACGCCTGCGCCTCGATCGGATCACCCAACGTCGTCCCGGTCCCATGCCCCTCAACGACATCCACCTCGGCCGCCGACAACCCCGCATTAGCCAACGCCGCACGCACCACCCGCTGCTGCGACGGCCCATTAGGCGCCGTCAACCCGTTAGACGCCCCATCCTGATTGACCGCCGAACCCCGCACCACCGCCAACACCGGATGCCCCAACCGCTGCGCATCCGACAGGCGCTCGACGACCAGGATCGCCCCGCCCTCCGACCAGCCGACGCCGTCGGCCGCACCGGCGTACGCCTTGCATCGCCCGTCGGGCGCCAATCCCCGGTGCCGGCTGAATTCCACGAAGACCGTCGGCGTGGCGTTGACGGTCGCGCCGCCGGCCAGCGCCAGGTCGCACTCCCCCGAGCGCAGCGACTGCACCGCCATGTGCAACGCCACCAACGACGACGAGCACGCCGTGTCCACCGACACCGCCGGGCCCTCCAACCCCAGCACATACGACACCCGCCCCGAGGCGACGCTGGAGGTCATGCCGGTCAGCCGGTAGCCCTCGATCTCCTCGGCGAGCATGCCGTAGCCCTGGACGATGAGCCCCGCGAACACCCCGGTGGCGCTGCCGCGCAGCCCGCTGGGGTCAATCCCGGCCCGCTCCAACGCTTCCCACGACAGCTCCAGCAGCATCCGGTGCTGGGGATCCATGGCCAGGGCTTCGCTGGGTGCGATGCCGAAGAAGGCCGGGTCGAAGTCCGCGACGCCGTCGACGAAACCCCCGGTGTTCACGTAGCACTTGTGGCGGGCGTCGGGATCGGGGTCATACAGCGCCCCGAGGTCCCAGCCACGATCGGCGGGAAAGTCCGAGATCACGTCGCGGCCGTCGGCGACCATTTGCCACAGCGACTCGGGGCTGTCGACGCCGCCGGGGAAGCGACACGACATCCCGACGATCGCGATCGGCTCGCTCGACCGCTCCAGTAGCGCGCGGTTGGTGCGCTTCAGGCGGTCAACCTGGACCAGCGCTTTCCGCAGCGCTTCGGTCGCATGCTGGAGTTGGTCCACCATCACTAAAACCTCGCCCTAACCCTCACCTAATGCCTGGCGTCTTGTCCCGCCGGATGCGGTTGTCGCCGATTCACGGGATTTGCTGCACGAGGCGACGCCGTGTTTCGTTCGACCAGCGTCGTGCTGCTCTCCGACCCAAGAATGTTGCTGGTGAGTATGGCCAACTCCGACTGGATTTCAAAACGTCCGCTACTCCCGACTGCTACAGGAGGACCGGCTTGGACAGGTGCGACGCCCCGCTGCGGCGGGATGCGCCACGTAGAGCCCGGTGAGCTCGCTGGACAACGGTCCGCCGTCGACGTGGCCCGTGGTCCATGGCGAGACTGTACCCGGCGAGCCATCGTCGGTGGTCAGGCGCAGTGTCAGACACCCGCTCGGCGCCAGCCGTCGGCGGCCCGGGCGGCATGGATCAGCGCATCGCACAACTGGCGCAGTTGGGTGGCCCCGGCGCCCTCCTCGAGCGCGGTGGCGACGTCCTCGGCGGCGCACCGCACTTGGTAGACGCGATCCGAGAGGTCGGCCGCGTCGTCGGCCGACAGCACCACCGCGTCGTCGGGCACTGCCGCCGCGCCGTGCCGGTGCAACGAGGCCCGTTGCTCGTAGGCCCGCTGCCGGCACGACTGCCGGCAATACTGGCGGCGACGGCCCATTCCCGCGTCGGTGACGTCTCGACCGCACCAGCGGCAGGGCTGCGGGTGGGTACGGCGGCTCACGCCTGCCGACTTTAGTCGGGATTCTCCTGCGATCCCGGTATCATTGATGGTCGCGTCGCGTATGCCGGCTCCCCGCCGGGAACTGCGCAGATCGCCGCAGCGTTGCTAGTCGAGAGAGAATTGCACTACAGGAGCCGGAGGGCTCCGAATACGACTTAAAGGAGTAGCACCCATGGCCGATCGCGTACTGAGAGGCAGTCGCCTCGGAGCCGTGAGCTACGAGACCGACCGCAACCACGACCTGGCCCCGCGCCAGCTCGCGAAGTACCGCACCGAGAACGGCGAGGAGTTCGAGGTTCCCTTCGCCGACGACGCCGAAATCCCCGGCACCTGGCTGTGCCGCAACGGCCTGGAAGGCACCCTGATCGAGGGTGATCTGCCCGAGCCGAAGAAGGTCAAGCCGCCGCGCACGCACTGGGACATGCTGCTGGAGCGCCGCTCGGTGGAAGAACTCGAAGAGCTGCTCAAGGAGCGCCTCGAGATCATCAAGACCCGTCGGCGGGGCTGACCCCGCGGCTCAGGTGCGGTTGTCGGCCCGGGTGGCGCGCGCGCCCGACCGGCGGCCCTGGACACCCCATCGGGTCACCTTGACCAGGGCCTCGCGGATGTTGGAACCGCTCATCTTGGACACGCCGAGTTCGCGTTCGGTGAACGTGATGGGCGCTTCGACGATGGTGAAGCCGTTGCAGATGGTCCGCCAGGTCAGGTCGATCTGGAAGCAGTAGCCCTTGGAGTCGACGCCGTCGAGGTCGATGGCCTCGAGAACCTCGCGGCGGTAGGCGCGGTAGCCGGCGGTGATGTCGTGCACCCCGATGCCCAGCGCCAGCCGCGCATAGGTGTTGGCGGTCCAGGACAGCGCCCAGCGCCGCCACGGCCAGTTGCGCACCGTCCCGCCGTCGACGTAGCGCGAGCCGATGGCCAGATCGGCGCCGTCGTCGACCGCCTCCAGCAGGCGGTGTAGCTGTTCGGGCGCGTGGCTGCCGTCGGCGTCCATCTCGACGAGCACCGAGTAGTCGCGGCCCAATCCCCAGGCGAAGCCCGCCAGGTACGCCGCGCCCAGGCCGTCCTTGGCGGTGCGGTGCATGACGTGGGTGCGACCGGAGTCGGCCGCGGCCAGCTCCTCGGCCAGCTGGCCGGTGCCGTCGGGGCTGCTGTCGTCCACGATGAGCAGGTGCACGTGCGGGCACGCGTCCTTGAGCCGCCGGTGGATCACCGGCAGGTTCTCCAGCTCGTTGTAGGTCGGGATGATCACCAAGACGCGCTGGCTGGGACGATTGCCCGGGGCGTGGGGCGCCGGCTGGCCGGTGGTCATGTAGCTCCTCTGTGTCGCCCGAAATCGAAAGAATGTCGGCCGTCCCCGGTGGGACGGAGTGTCGTCACCCGCCGTCGTCTGCCGGCGTGCGATCCCCGCCCTCGTCGGGCGCGGTGTCTGAGTCGTGCTCGTCGGGCGGGTGTGTGCCCGGGGTCGTACCGGCCGTTTTGGAAGGACGTGTCGATCGACCCGAGGGCCTCGGCCTGAGACGAATCCGACGCGGGAACCATCCATTGTGCCGTATCCCGGCCAAAATGACCGCCCCGGCCGCTGCCACGATGACCCACTGCAGCAACGGCGCCCAGCGGGTTGCCGGCGTCAACTTGGTCTTGAGGCGCACAGGCATGTCCAGGTACGCGGGCTGGAAGAAGTCGGTACGCGCCAACTCGCCGCCGTCGGGGGCGATCACGGCGCTGATTCCCGTGGTGCCCGCGACCACCACGTAGCGGTCGTGCTCGACTGCCCTGACCTTGGCGAATGCCAGCTGCTGTTCGCTCATCTTCTTGTTGAAGGTGGCGTTGTTGGCCGGCACGGCCAGTAGCTGGGCGCCGCCCAGGACCGCGTGTCGGGGGACGCGGTCGAAGATCACTTCCCAGCACGTCGCGACCCCGACCGGAACCCCAGCCATGTGGACCACGTCGCTACCGGGCCGGGGCACCATGGTTCCGGCGCGGCCCGCGTACCCCGACAGATGCTTGAACAGCCACGGCATCGGCAGGTACTCGCCGAACGGCTGCACGATTTCCTTGTCGTGGCGTTCGGCCGGGCCGGTGGCCGGATTCCACACGATCATGGTGTTCGTGTAGTGGGGATCCTCCGGGGGGCGTCCGGGGACTTCGAGCACGCTGCCGATCAGGATCGGGGCGCCGATCGCCGCCGCGGCCTGCGATATCTCCAGCGCGGCATCCGGGTTGACCAGCGGGTCGATGTCCGACGAATCTTCCGGCCAGATCACGAATTGCGGTTGCGGAGCGGCCCCGGCGCGCACGTCGTCGGCCAGCGCCAGCGTCTCGCGGACGTGGTTGTCCAGCACCGCCCGTCGCTGCTCGTTGAACTCGAAACCCAGCCGCGGCACGTTGCCCTGCACCGCCGCGACGGTCACCGACGGCTCACCTCCCGACCCGGTGCCCGCGTGCCGCACCTGCGGCCAGACCATGACCGACGCGAACAGCACCAGGCAGATGCAGATGCCGGGCAGCACCACCGCGGGCGGCGGCGGCTCACTTTCGGCTTGGTCTGCGGCGGCGTGCGCCGGGTGGCCCGAGCGCCACCACTTCACGATCTCCAGCGCGATGGCGGTCGCGCTGAAACCCACCAGCATGATCGCCATGGACAGCAGCGCGACGCCGCCGAGCTGAACCAGCGGCAGGAACGGGCCGTGCGTTTGGCCGAAGGCCACCGACCCCCAGGGGAAGCCGCCGAACGGGAAAACCGACTTCAGCCACTCCTGGGCCGCCCACAGCAGCGCGAACCAGATCGGCCAGCCGGGCAGCCGGCGAACGAGGACGGCGAACAGACCGAAGGCGGCGGGAAACAGCGCCGATACGGCCGCCAGTGCAAGCCACGGGACGGAACCGACCAGGAGCCCGACCCACGGCAGCAGCGGCAGGTAGAAGGCCAGGCCGAAGAGGAACGCGTAGCCCAGCCCGCCGCCCGGCGTCGTCGCGGGGTGAGTCAGCACCCACGCCAGCAACGCCGCGGCGACGACGGCACCCCACCACCAGTTCAGCGTCGGGAAGCTGGCGCACAGCAGCAGGCCGGCCACCACGGCGCCGATCAACCGGGTCAGCCGTGGCAGCATCGCGGCTTGGGCGGCGGGCAACCTCGCGATCACCGCGGCGACCAGCCCGGTCGCCGTCCGGCGCGCCCCGGTCCGCAGTCGATGGGTCAACCTCGCGTGTTCGCCGGGCCGTTCCGGTTCCCCGGGGTGAACGTCGGCGGGTTCGTCGTCGCGCTCCGATTCGGCCTCGTCGCTGATCGGGTCAATGTGCTCGTCCACCGGGTCGGTCCCACCGGTTGGGTCCGGGGACTCGCCTTGGTCCGGGGGCTCGTCGCCGCCCGACGAATGCCTAGCCATGGATGACAGCGCCCCGATGCACCGTTCGCCGGCACCGCGGTAGGGCATCGTTCGGGCCCAAGCGCGGCAACGCGGGCACGCGGGAACGCGGATCGGTCGACCAGCGCTGGACGGTGTCGCGGGGTGCGTGCACCTCCAGCGCCCCCGCATCCCAGATGGCGTACGACGCCGGCGCGCCCGGCGTCAGGGTGCCCGCCTTGCCGTCGCGCACACCGGCGGCCCGCCAGCCGCCGCGGGTGGCGGCAGCAAACGCGGCCCGCGCCGAGACCGCGCTGCCCGCGGTGCGATGGTTGACGGCCGCGCGCACGCTCGTCCACGGGCCTAAACCCGTCACCGGGGCGTCGGAACCTAGCGCGAGGGGCACGCCTTGGGATGCTAACAGCGCAAACGGGTTGAGCCGACTGCCTCGCTCGGCGCCGAGCCGGCGGGCGTACATGCCGTCGGCGCCGCCCCAGAGCGCATCGAAATTGGGCTGCACGCTGGCGATGACGCCCCACTGGCCCAGTTTGGCGGCCTGCTCGGCGTTGATCATCTCGACGTGCTCGAGGCGGTGGCCGCAGCGGGCGACGGCGACCGGCCCGAGGTCCGCGGCGACCCGTTCGAAGGCGCCCACCACGGTGGCGACGGCGGCGTCTCCGATGACGTGGAATCCGGCGGTGATCTTGGCCTCAGTGCACGCCCGAACGTGGGCCTCCACGTCGTCGGGGTCCAGGTAGGAGGTGCCCGTGCGGTCCGGCGCGTCGGCATAGGGCTCGTGCAGCCAGGCGGTGCGCGATCCGAGCGCTCCGTCGACGAACAGGTCACCGGCCAGCCCGCGGGCCCCGGTCGCGTCCATCAGCTCCCGGGCCTGGGCGGGGGTGCGCACCGGCTCGCCCCAGTAGCCGATCACTTCGACACCCTGATCGAGGGCACGCAGTTGCAGCCAGTCGTCGATCCCGCCGATCTGGGGTCCGGCGCACTCGTGCACCGCGACGATCCCGGCCGCCGCGGCGGCCCGCAGTGCCGCGGCGCGGGCCTCGGCGAGCTGCTCGGCGGTCAGCAGGTCGCGGGCGACGGCGCGCACCAGATGGTGTGCGTCGCCGGCAAGCGGGCGCTCCGCGCTGAAACCGGTCGCCGACGGGAGTTCGTCGACGAGCCGTCGCAGGCCCGTCGAGGCCGCCGCGGAGTGCACGTCCACGCGGGCCAGGTACGCCGGCCGGTCGCCGAGGACGGCGTCGAGGTCGCTGGTGCCGGGCGGGGTGTTGTCCGGCCACGACGTTTCATCCCACCCATGCCCCCACACCGGTTCGCCCGGATGGGCGGCGGCGTAGTCGGCGACCATCTGCAGGCACTGCGCGCGCGAGCCGGCCCGCCGCAGGTCCAGCCCGCTCAGGGTTAGTCCGGTAGCGGTCAGATGGATGTGGCTGTCGACGAATCCCGGCGCCACGAAACCGCCGTCGACGTCCTCGATGTCGGCATCGGGGAACATGGTGCGGCCGACCTCGTCGCTGCCCAGCCAGGCGATGACGCCGCCGCGGACCGCCATCGCGGTCGCTTCGGGGTGAGCGGGACTGTGCACCCGGCCGTTGATGAGCAGGGTCACCGGACTATCGGGGCCATTGGTCACGTGCCGTGACGATGCAGGCCGTGAAACGGCCTGAGGAGGAGGGGGACCATCGGTCACGTGCCGTGACGATGCAGGCCGTGAAACGGCCTGAGGAGGAGGGGGACCATCGGTCACGTGCCGTGACGATGCAGGCCGTGAAACGGCCTGAGGAGGAGCGGGGCCATTGGTCACGTGCCGTGACGATGCAGGCCGTGAAACGGCCTGAGGAGGAGCGGGGCCATTGGTCACGTGCCGTGACGATGCAGGCCGTGAAACGGCCTGAGGAGGAGCGGGACCATCGGTCACGTGCCGTGACGATGCAGGCCGTGAAACGGCCTGAGGAGGAGCGGGACCATTGGTCACAGCCCAAAGCTACGTGCAAGGGCAAATGCGGTTTGCCTCGCCGGCTCAGCGCCCGTCGAAGCGCTGGGTTCGCACCGGCCCGACGTCTTGGACGTCGATGACCTCGCCGTCGATGTAGTCGCCGTGGCCGCGGGCGTCACCCGGGTAAGACGCCGCCGGATACGGATTCGAGCGGAAAGTGGTCGCGTAACTGATTCCCGGCATCTGGCGCCGCAACGTGCGCACCGCGATGGCGCCCAACCCGGGGCCGGCCACAGACCGCACCGGCGGAATGAGCAGCAACAACCCCAGCGCCGTGCTGACCAGCCCGGGAATGAGAACAAGAAGCGCGGCCACACTGACCAGCGCGCCGTCGCCAGCCGCGTTGCGTGATCCGGCGAATCCGGAGCGCAATTGCCCGATCCGACGGATGAGGTGGGACCCTGCCATCGGGGCGACGATGCCCCACCCGAGCAGGAACGTCGCCAACAGCGTCAGCAGGGTCCAACCCCATCCGATCGTCGACACCAGCGCGAAGATCACCGCGAGTTCGACGACGGCATAAATCAGCAACAGCCGCGACACCATGTCAGGCCAACGTCTGTGGACCGCGCCCGAGTTCCCGTGGTGCTGTCCCCCGCGATTGCAGTTAGATGACGCTATGACGACGATTCAGATCGATACCCCCGACGGACCGATCGATGCGTTACTGAGCACGCCACCGGGGCAGGGGCCGTGGCCGGGCGTCGTGGTGATCCACGACGCGTTCGGCTACGGCCGCGACAAGCAGTCGACGAACGACCGCATCGCCCGGGCGGGTTATCTGGCGCTCACCCCGAACATGTACGCGCGCGGCGGCCGGATCCGCTGCATCTCCAGGGTCATGAAGGAGCTGCAGACGCAACGCGGCCGAGCCCTCGATGACATCCTCGCCGCGCGCGATCACCTGAAAGCCATGCCGGAATGTTCCGGCCAGGTCGGCATCGCGGGCTTCTGCATGGGCGGACAATTCGCACTGGTGATGTCGCCCAAGGGTTTTGGCGCCGCCGCGCCGTTCTACAGCACTCCCCTGCCCCGCAACCTCGACAAGACGCTCGACGGGGCGTGCCCGATCGTGGCCAGCTTGGGCGGCCGCGACCCGCTGGGACGGGGTGCGCCCGAGAAGCTGCGCAAGACGATCGCCGACAAGAACATCACCGCCGATGTGAAGGTCTATCCCGGTGCCGGGCACAGCTTCGCCAACGAGCTGCCCGCCCAGGGCCTGCTTCGGATCACCGGCTTCGGTTACGACGAGGCCGCCACCGAGGACGCCTGGCGCCGCGTTTTCGCGTTCTTCGGCGAACACCTGGCGGCGGGGGCAACGACGTAGTGTTCAAGCCACTTTCAGCTCGAGCCCCACGTTGTTTTCCATGCCGCCGCGCAGCTTGCTGAAGAGGTTGAACACTTTGCCCACGATGCCGTAGCGCTTGCCAATCGCCTCGTAGACCGCGCCCGTGTGCGACTTGTCGAGGATGACGGCTGTCCCCTCGACGGCCTCGCTGGTCGGTCGGCCGTTCATCGTGCAGGTGGCCAGCGTGACGCGAGGGGTGTTGCGGATCCGCTTGACCTTCCACGACGTTTCCTGGGTGATGACCAGGAGCCGGTCTTGATCCGGGGCGGCCCAGATCGGCGTCGGCTTGGGCCTGCCGTCCTTGGTGAAGGTGGTCAACAGGATGTATTGCGCCTTGGTGAGATCGGCGAAGGTCGGTGTCACGGTGCCAACCTACCGCTGTTGAGACTCAGCGTTGACATCGTCGCCGCTGCGCTGCGATAGTCATAACCACACTTAAACGAAAACGCTATTTTCATTTAAGGTTATGGCACCGACAGAAACGGGCAATCGTGAGCGATCCCAACAAGCCGCTGACGTGGCTGCCGTTCTCCATCGGCGAGGCGGCGTTGTCGGCCGAATCCGATTGCGCCGATCTAGCTCTGGCGTGGTCGCATCTCCTCACTCGGCTACGTGAAGCAGCCCAAATCGTGGAATCCGACCCGGCGAATCACCATCAGATCGACCTTGCCGCCGGAATCCGGCATCTGTTGGTACTGCTCACCGCGGGCATAGACGAAGTGTTGCGGTTCGATCCGGATCCGACGCTGCGCGTTCAACGCACCAGCACAGATGACGTCGTGACCTGGGGAATGGAGTGTCCGGACTGCATCTACACCCGCGCCGTGCTTCGCGGCGGGGAGAGTTATCGATTGTTCGGCAATCGCGGCACCGCACGCTACGTCGGGCTACAGACAATGAATGGGATCGCGGCAACAGCGAACGAGCTGGTTGACGAGCTCGAGATTGATGCCCGCGGCAACTTCGAGGTGGTGCTCTCGGCCTCCGAACCGACGGGGCGAGCAGGCAATTGGATGCCTATCGAAGGCGAACATCCCACGCTGACCGTGCGGCACTTTTTCTACGACTGGGATGCCGAGGTGGCATCGTCGCTGCGCATCGAGCGGCTCGGTGACACGATGGCGGCGACAAAACGTCCGGTCGAACCCGGCGTGGCGCTGTCGAGGCAGCTGGAAGCCCTCGGTGACTTCGTTCGCGACAACCTGACGTTCTTTCTGCAATTTGGTGCCGCCGCACCGGCCAACGGTTTTTTGCCCCCCATCGACCGCACGGATATCGGGGCGGCGGAGAACAGGCCGGTGATCGGGCGGTGGGAGCTGCGTCCGCACCAGGCGCTCATCGTGGAAGTCGAACCGCCAGAAGGCGTTTACTGGAGCTTTTCCATCGGAAACCCGTGGTGGGAGACGATTCACTACGGGCGCCACCAGTCGAGCCTGAATGCCCATCAGGCGGTGGTGGATTCCGATGGTTTGGTGCGCGTGGTGCTGTGTGAACGCGATCCCGGCGTGGCGAATTGGCTCGACACCGCCGGTCACAGCAACGGCCCGATCATCCTTCGTTGCGTGCGAACCAAGACGGCACCGACACCGACGACGCGACTCGTGCCCTTCGCCGATCTTGACGCGGAATTGCCTTCGGATACCGAAAGGGTCAGCCGAGAACAGCGGAAAGTGACGCTCGCGGCACGTGCCCGGGCCGTGCACGAAAGGTTCGGCACATGATGTTCGACGCCGACGAATTGGAGGACGGGGCCCGTGCCGCAACGGGTCTCGAGGACTTCGGCTCGCCCTACTACCGCGACGGACTCGAGCGCATCGTTGAAGCGCTGAACACCGAGGCCGACCTCAACGAGATCGGCCGGGTCATCCAGCACGCCACTGTCAGCAACGCCTTGATCCAGCGCCTCAAGGTTGAGGACACCTACCGGCAACACCCCGAGATCGACGATCAGGTGGTCGGTGGCCCCGTCTTCGTCATCGGGTTGCCCCGCACCGGCACCACAGCCCTGAGCCAATTGGTGGCCGCCGATCCCCAATTCCGGTCGCTTCGGATGTGGGAATCCCAAGCACCCGTCCCGCCGCCGGAGGCCGCGACCCAGCACAGCGATCCCCGGATCGCGCAGGCCGAAGCCGGTCTCAAGATGCTCGACAACATGTTCCCGTTGATGAAGACGCTGTACAACTCCGAGCCCACGGCCCCGACCGAATGCCAAGACCTCATGGGAATGAGCTTTCGCACCTTCCACTTTGACGGGGCGGTTCGCGCACCCGGGTATCTCGCGTGGCTGATGGACTGTGACATGCGCGGGACCTATCTATTCCATCGGCGGGTGCTCAAGCTCCTGCAGTGGCATTGCCCGCCGGTGCTGTGGCACCTCAAGACTCCAGTGCACATGTTCGCCCTCGACGCCCTAGTCGAGGCGTATCCGAATGCGAAATTCCTTTGGAGCCATCGCGATCCGGCCAAGGTGATGGGCTCGGTCTGCAGCCTGATCCGGTATGTGCGCAGCTGGAGTAGCGACCGCACCGATGACGAAGAACTTGGCGCCGAGCAAGTCGACAGCTGGGCAGAAGGCGTGCGGCGCGCCATGGACTTCCGCGGCCGGGTGGGCGATGACCGTTTCGCCGATGTCTCGTTTGCCGATCTGCAGTCCGATCCGGTAGGCACGCTGCGAACCAGCTACGACGCCCTTGGTTTGACCTTCACCGATGGCACCCGTTCTTCCGTCGAGCGTTGGGCCGCGGATCGCCGACCCGGCTCACGTGGCGCACATGACTACGACCTGGCCGACTACGGCCTGACACCCGACGGTGTCCGTGCACGGTTTGCGGACTATCTCGCCTCCTATGACGCGACGGCGTGACCCGGTGAGCGCTCCCCGCACGCGGCGACGCGAGAAGTTGGGTCCTGATCCGACGGTTCGCCGCCAGATCCTGGCTGCGGCGTCGACAACGCTGCGCGAGCATGGAGTCGAAGGACTCAGCATCGCCGCCGTCCTGAAACGGGCCGCGTTGAGCACGCGGGCGTTCTATCGGCATTTCGGTTCCAAGGACGAACTGGTTGCCGCGGTCTTCCTGGAGAGTGCGCACACCGAAAAGCGGCGGCTCAAACGTCGAATGTCCGGTGCTGCAACTGAAATCGAGGCAGTCGCGGCATGGATCGACGCTAGACTCGACTTAGCATTCGATGAGCGCCTCAAGAAGGATCTGCGGCGCCTGTCGTTAGAGGCTCAAACGCAGATCTTCACGTCTCCCGGCGTGGTTCAGCCCGCATATGCGGAGATGCTTGCGCCGCTGCGCGACGCAATTCGGCGCGGCCTACACGACGGCGTCTTCCACGGGGTCGATCCGGTGGCGGACGCCCAGTTCGTCCATGGGGTGGTGTGGGCGGGAATCGACCGGCACTGGACGAAGGCCGCCGGCGCTCGCGACGACCTGCGCCGGGGCATTCAACGGTTCTGCCTGCGCGGGCTCGGCGCCGCGAACGAAGCGATCGAACAAGTGTGTTCGACGTGATGGAAAGGGACTAGCGATGGACCTGGGTCTTGCGGGATCGACGGCCGTGGTCACCGGCGGCAGCAAAGGTATGGGACTGGCCATCGCCGAAACCCTTGCGGCCGAGGGGGCCAGGGTGGCGGTGATGGCCAGGAGCCGGGGTGCGCTCGATGCCGCCGTGGCGTCGCTGCACCAGGCCGGCGCCTCGGACGCCGTGGGGATCAGCGTGGATATGACCGATCCCGCCTCCATCGCCGCGGGTTTCGCCGCCGTCGCCGACCGTTGGGGGCACCTCAACAGCCTGATCCACACAATCGGGCCCGGCGACGGCTATTTCGAGCAGATGGACGACACCCAGTGGGACGAGGCGTTCAGCCTCGGCACGATGTCGGCGGTGCGATCAATCCGCGCCTCGCTGCCGCTGCTGCGCGCCTCGGACTGGGCCCGCGTGGTGACGTTCTCGGCGCACTCGATTCAGCGCCAGAACCCGCGGATCGTCGCCTACACGGCATCGAAGGCGGCGTTGGCCAGTATCACCAAGAATCTGTCGAAAAGCCTTGCCAGGGAAGGCATTCTGGTCAACTGTGTGTGTCCGGGGACCATCGTGACCGCCAGCTTCAGCGAAAACCTCAAAGGCATCCTCGCCGCCGATGGGCTCGATGCCACCGATCCGGTCGACGTCATGACCTGGATCGACAAGAACTTTCACCAGCCCTGTGATCTCGGCCGTGCCGGCCTTCCCGAAGAGGTCGCGTCCATCACCGCGTACCTCGCATCGCGGCGAAATGGCTATGTCACCGGGGCGACGGTCAACGTGGACGGCGGATCGGATTTCATCTGACTCGGCGCGCCCCGCGCGAGCAGACATAGAGTCGCACGGAAGGAACTGGCGCAATGCGATTCCGCGTCTGCTCGCCAGGGAACTAGCCTTCGAGATCGCCCTCGGTTTCCAGTAGCGCCCGGCGCAGCCCGTCGAGGGTTTCCGGTTGCGGCTGCGCCCACATGCCGCGCCCCGCCGCCTCCAGCAACCGCTCGGCCATGCCGTGCAGCGCCCAGGGATTCGACTCCGCCATGAATTTCCGGTTCTCCGGGTCCAAAACGTAACGCTCGGTGAGCTGTTCGTACATCCAGTCGGCCATCACGTGAGCCGTCGCGTCATAGCCGAACAGGTAGTCCACGGTCGCCGCCATCTCGAACGCGCCCTTGTAACCGTGCCGGCGCATCGCCGCCATCCAACGCGGATTCACCACCCGGGCCCGGAACACGCGCGTGGTTTCCTCCGACAGGGTGCGGGTGCGGATCGCGTCGGGCCGGGTGTTGTCGCCGATGTAGGCCGCCGGCGCTTGGCCGGTCAGCGCCCGCACCGTCGCCACCATGCCGCCGTGGTACTGGAAGTAGTCGTCGGAGTCGGCGATGTCATGTTCCCGGGTGTCGGTGTTCTTGGCGGCCACCGCAATACGCCGATATTGCCGGTTCATGTCGTCGACCGCCTCGCGGCCGTCCAGGTCGCGCCCGTAGGCGAACCCGCCCCAGGCGGTGTAGACCGCGGCGAGGTCGGCGTCGTCACGCCAGTTGCGGCTGTCGATGAGCTGCAGCAGCCCGGCGCCGTAGGTGCCCGGCTTGGAACCGAAAATCCTGGTGGTCGATCGGCGTTGATCGCCGTGCTGAGCCAGGTCGGCCTGGGCGTGGGCCCGCACAAAGTTGTCCTCGGCGGGTTCGTCGAGGTCCGCGACCAGCCGCACCGCGTCGTCGAGCATCGTCACCACATGCGGGAAGGCGTCGCGGAAGAAGCCGGAGATCCGCACCGTCACGTCGATGCGCGGGCGCCCGAGCTCGGCCAGGGGTATCGGGGCGAGGTCGACGACACGGCGCGACGCGTCATCCCACACGGGCCGAACGCCCAGCAGCGCAAGCACTTCGGCGATGTCGTCGCCGGCGGTGCGCATCGCCGAGGTCCCCCACACCGACAGCCCCACCGACTGCGGCCAGCGGCCGTGGTCGTCGCGGTAGCGGGCGAGCAGCGAATCCGCCAGTGCCACACCGGCTTCCCACGCCAGCCGGGACGGCACCGCCTTGGGGTCGACGGAGTAGAAGTTGCGCCCGGTGGGCAGCACGTTGACCAGGCCACGCAGCGGGGACCCCGAGGGGCCGGCCGGGATGAATCGTCCGTCCAGGGCACGCAGCACCTGCTCGATCTCGGCGGAGCTGCCGCCCAGCCGGGGCACCACTTCGGTGGCGGCGAACCGGAGCACACGTGCCACGTCGGCGTTGTCGCTGAGCCGTTCGGCCGCATCGGGATCCCAGCCCGAGGCCTGCAGCGCGGCGACCAACGCCCGCGCCGCGGCCTCGGCCGCGTCCACGCTGGTGCGTTCGTCGGTGCCGTCCTCGGCCAGGCCCAGCGCCTGCCGCAGGCCGGGGATGGCGTGCTCGCCGCCGAAGAGCTGGCGCGCGCGCAGGATCGCCAGCACGAGGTCCAGTTCGGCCTCCCCCGTTGGCTTTTGCCCCAGGATGTGCAGGCCGTCGCGGATCTGGACATCCTTGATCTCGCACAGCCAGCCGTCGACGTGCAGCAGCATGTCGTCGAACGAGTCCTCGGCGGGACGCTCGGTGAGCCCGAGATCGTGGTCCATCTTCGCGGCCCGGATGAGGGTCCAGATCTGCTGGCGGATGGCGGGCAGCTTGCCGGGATCCAGTGCGGCGACGTTGGCGTGCTCGTCGAGCAGCTGCTCCAAACGCGCGATGTCGCCGTAGGTTTCGGCGCGAGCCATCGGCGGGATGAGATGGTCGACGAGCACCGCGTGCGCGCGCCGCTTGGCCTGCGTGCCCTCGCCGGGGTCGTTCACCAGGAAGGGGTAGATCAGCGGCAGGCTGCCCAGCGCGGCGTCGGGTGCGCAGGCCGCCGACATGCCCAGCGTCTTGCCCGGCAGCCATTCCAGGTTGCCGTGTTTACCCAGATGCACCACCGCGTGCGCCCCGAATCCGGTGTCCAGCCAGCGGTAGGCGGCGAGATAGTGGTGGCTGGGCGGCAGGTCCGGGTCGTGGTAGATGGCGACCGGATTCTCGCCGAAGCCGCGGGGCGGCTGCACCATCAGCACCAGGTTGTCCGATTGGATTGCGGCGACGACGATTTCACCTTCGGGGTCGTTACTGCGATCGACGAAGAGCTCCCCGGGCGGCGGTCCCCAATGCGCCTCGACGGCGTCGGTGAATTCGGCGGGTAAGGTCGCGAACCACGAGCGATAATCCTTGGCGGACACCCGGATCGGGTTGCCGGCCAATTGCCCCTCGGTGAGCCAGTCGGGATCCTGGCCGCCCCGTTCGATCAGCGCGTGGATCAGGGCGTCGCCGTCGTTCGCCTCGACGCCGGGCAGGTCGCCGACCTGGTACCCGCGATCGCGCATCGCCTGCAGCAGCGCGACGGCGCTCGCGGGCGTGTCCAGCCCCACCGCGTTGCCGATTCGGGCGTGCTTGGTGGGATAGGCCGAGAACACCAGCGCGACCCGCTTGTCGGACGGGGCGACGTGGCGCAGCTGCGCGTGCCGCACCGCCAGCCCGGCGACCCGGGCGCAACGCTCGGCGTCGGCGACGTAGGAGATCAGGCCGTCTTCGTCAATCTCCTTGAAGGAGAACGGCACCGTGATGATGCGACCGTCGAACTCAGGCACGGCCACCTGGCTGGCCACGTCGAGCGGGCTCAGGCCGTCGTCGTTTTCGCACCACTGGGCGCGCCGGCTGGTCAGGCACAATCCCTGCAGTATCGGAATATCCAGGGCGGCGAGATGTTCGACGTTCCAGCTGTCGTCATCGCCCCCGGCGGACGCCGTGGCCGGTTTGAGTCCACCCGCGGCGAGGACGGTCACGACCATGGCGTCGGCGGCGCTCAGCCGTTGCAGCAGTTCGGGTTCGGCGGTGCGCAGCGATGCGCAGTAGACGGGCATCGGCCGCGCGCCGGCGTCCTCGATGGCCTCGCACAACGACTCGACGTAGCCGGTGTTGCCGGCCAAATGTTGAGCGCGGTAATACAGGACGGCGATCGTCGGGCCCTCGATATCCCTCGCATCCGGCCGCGCCAGCTCGCCCCAAGTCGGCGTGACGACCGGCGGGGTGAATCCGAACCCGGTCATCAGCACGGTGTCCGAGAGGAAGGCGTGCAGCTGGCGCAGGTTGTCGACGCCACCGTGGGCCAGGTAGATGTGCGCCTGGACCGCGATGCCGGCCGCCAGCGTCGACAGGCCGGTCAGCTCGGCGTCGGCGGCCTGCTCGCCGCTGACCAGCACCGTGGGCACGCCGCTGGCGATCACCGTGTCGATCCCGCTCTGCCAGGCCCGGTAGCCGCCAAGGATCCGCACCACCACGATGGCGACGTCGGCCAGCAGGTCGGGCAGTTCGTCCTCCGACAGCCGCGACGGGTTGGCCCACCGGTAGTTTTTCCCGCTGGAGCGGGCGCTGATCAGGTCCGTATCGGACGTCGACAGCAGCAGGATGCTCGGTTCAGCCACCCGTCATTCGTACCGCAGCGGCTTCGGACGGCCGAATCGGCACGTAGGGTCCCTCTATGAGCAGAGGATTCGTCGTCACTTTCGCGGTCGGGCTGATCATCGCGTTGTTCGGTGTGATCTGGGCATTGCAAGGGTTCGGGGTGCTTGGCGGCAGCCCGATGAGCAACACCACCACCTGGTCGGTCATCGGGCCGATCACCGCGCTCGTCGGGATAGCGATGGCGGTGATCAGTTGGCGGAAGCTCTCGTCGAAATAGGTTGCTACGCCGGCACGACGGCGAAGTTCACCGTGTGCCAGCCGGTGGCGCCGTCGGGGACGGGATTGGCGCGCTCTTCGGTCTGGACGGCACCGGTGTTGTCGATGGCGCGCACGGTGATGGTTTCTCGCCCGGGGCTTTTCGCCTGCCACGGGAAGCTCCACAACCGCCATGTCTCATTGGAATAACTCGCGCCCAGTTCGGCCGGTTGCCAACCGCCGTCGCCGATGCGGACTTCGACCGCTCGCACGCCACGATTTTGTGCCCACGCAACGCCGCCGAACACCACCGGCCCCACCGGCACCGTCTGGCCGCCCCTGGGCACGTCGATCCGCGACTCCGTCTTGATGGGCGCCTGCGCCGCCCAGCCCTGCCGCGTCCAGTAGGCCTTGGCCCGGTCGAACCGGGTCAGCTCCACATCCACCACCCACTTGGTGGCCGACACGTAGCCATAGAGTCCCGGCACCACCATGCGGGCCGGGTAGCCGTGCTCGGCCGGCAGCGGTTGACCGTTGAGGCCGACCGCCAGCAACGCGTCGCGGCCGTCCGTGACCGCCTGCACGGGGGTGCCGACGGTGAATCCCTCGATCGAGGTGGAGAGCACCATGTCGGCATCGCGGTGCACACCGGCCGCCGCCAGCAGGTCCGCCAGCCGGTAGCCGGTCCAGATGCCCGTTGAAATGAGATCTCCGCCAACGGGATTGGATACACATGTCAACGTGGTCACCGTCTCGACGATGTCGAATCGGGTGAGGTCGTCGAAGCTCAAGGTGATCTCGCGGTCCACCATCCCGTGGATACGCAGGCGCCAGTCGCCGCGGCTGAGCTGGGGAACGCTCAGCGCGGTGTCGACCCGGTAGAAGTCAGCACTTGAAGTGATAAAGCTCGGCAGCGCAACGCCTTTCGGCTGCACCGCGGCGGGTATCGGACGCGCCGGGGATCGTGGCCGGGGTAGGGCGAACGTCTTACGGTCGGCCTCCACCGAATGCGCCAGCCGGGTACCGAACGCCCCCACTACCCCACTGACGACGCCCAGTCCGAGCAACCCGTACATGACCAACCTGCGCCGGCTTGGATCTGCCTGCTGCTGGTCGTCTGCGTCGCCGTCCGGCTCAGGCGAGAACCGTCGGGTGAGCACCCGCAGCACCCCTACGCCGCACGCGGCGCCGACGATGGTGGGGAGCGTGTCGAGTGCCGTCCCGCCTGGTCGCGACAGCACGGCGATGCAGCCAAGGACGCCCGCCGCGGCGATCACTGCGCTGCCGAACGGGCGGCGCCGCGTCTCGAGGGTCCCGGCGATCGCCGCGATCGTCGCGATCACCACGAGCACGACGACGGCCAGGAAGGGTTTGTCCAGCGGACCGAGCGTTTGGATGGCCCACTCTTTGACGGGGCCCGGTGTCAGATCGACGACCGCGGAACCCACGGCGGCGCGGGCATCGGCCCGCGCACCGAAGGGGATGCTGGCCAGTTGGGTGACACCGAGCGCGACGGACGCAGCGGCGACCCCGGCGATCATCCGGTCATTCGACGAAGCCGCGGCCACCGAAGTCACTTTACTCGCGCTTTCTCCCAACCCCGCAAAACTCTTGCGGCACAGTGCTGGTGGCATCGAGCCGGGTAGCGTCCCGCGCCGGGTCTGAGCCTCGCCGGAGGGTGATTCGCGTCGGTCAGTGACCGATCAGGGCCGCAATCCGCGTGGCGACCTCCCCGGCGACCCGCAGCGCCTTCTCGCTCGTGCCGGGCTCGTAGCGATCCGCCACCGGGTCGTAGTCGGCGCCGGCGATGGAACCATGATCGGCGTCGAGCTCCACCAACTCGACCGGCCAGCCCACCCCTTTCAGGCCGGCGGCGAACTCCCTGCTGGTACTGGCGGGGACCGCGTCGTCCGCCAACCCGTGCAGCAGCTTGAACGGCGTGCCCGCGCGGCCGGCCGACAGTGCGTCGGTCGGCACCTGACCGGAGAGCGGGTCGGGCACCATGAACGCGCCGGCCAGGCACACGGTGTGGACGAGGGTGACGTCGAACCGCTCCGCGTTGAGCGTCAGACCCGCTGCGGCGCAACCACCCATGGACCACCCGACGAGCACGATGCCGTTGCCCGGGCCCGCGAAGTCGCGGGTGAAATCGAGCGAACCCAGCAGATCCGCCCGGCCGCCGTCGTCGGCGTGGGAATTCCAGTCCGGCGCCACCACGGCCGCACCGCGCTCGCTGAGCATGCCGGCCAGGGGTCTGAAGGCCGCGCGGGCGTCGGTCTGCATGCCGTGCCACAGCAGGACGGTGGGTCGTCGGGAGTCGCCGAAGACGTCGGCGAGGCGTCCGGGGGCGTATTCCACCGTGTCCACGGCCACGAGTGTGCCCCGGGGACCGTGATCCCAAACGGCGGGTCAGGCGATGCCCTTGCGGTGGAGGTCAACTCGACGCCGCGAAGATCGGCCGGTTTCTAGGTTGACGATTGCACGCCAAGTCGATCCAGCAGCTCGGCGCGATGCCGCTCGGTATGGGCGCCGGGATGACCGGGTGTGCGCCGCGGCTCGTCGATCGTCAGCGTGTGAATGATGCGGCCCTCCTCGAGCACCAGCACGCGGTCGGCCAACGCCACCGCCTCGTCGACGTCATGGGTGATCAGCAACACCCCGAATCCGTGCCGGCGCCACAGATCCAGCAGCAAGGCGTGCATCGTCAACCGGGTCAACGCGTCCAGCGCCCCGAAGGGTTCGTCGAGCAGCAGCAACCGCGGCTCGGCGACCAACGCCCGCGCGAGTGAAACTCGTTGCGCCTGACCGCCGGACAGGGTCAGCGGCCAGGACCCGGCGTGGTCGGTCAACCCGACGTCGGCCAGCGCACGCTCGGCGCGTTGTCGCACCTGCGGCCTTGGCAGCCGGCTGCGGGTGAGGCCGTATCCGACATTGGTGCGCACGTCGCGCCACGGGAGCAGCCGCGGCTCCTGGAAGGCCAGCGCCGGGGCGCCGGCCACCACGCGTTCGCCGCTGTGGTCAGGCGAGAGGCCGGCCAGCACCCGCAGGACCGTCGATTTGCCCGAGCCGCTGCGCCCGACCAGCGCGACGATCTCGCCGCTGCACACCCGCAGTGAAACGTCTTTGAGCACATGGGCAGTGCCGTACCACTTGTCGACGTGGCGCAGCTCGCCGGCGATCTCGGTCCGCACCCGAATGGCGTCGGGTTCTGCGATGAGTGTCAAAGCCTGAACCTTTCAGTGTCGGTAACGCAGGGCGCGGCGTTCGATGATCCGGACGATCGCGTCGGTGATGATGCCCAGCAGCGCATAGATGGTCAGTCCGAAGATGATGATGTCGATGCGTAGGAAATCTCGGGCGTTGTTGATCAGGAAGCCAATTCCCTTGTCGGCGTTGATCTGCTCGGCGACGATCAAGGTCAGCCACGCGATCGCCAGCGACTGCCGGAAACCGACGAGCACCTGCGGCGCGGTGCTGGGCACGATGATCCGGGTGAACCGCTGGGCAAACGAAAAGCCCAGCACTTGAGCGGCTTCCAACATTTTGGGGTCGACCTGGCGGATCGCGGAGAAGGTGTTCAGGTAGAGCGGGAAGACCACGCCCAAGGCCACCAGCAGGACCTTGGGCAGCTCGCCGATCCCAAACCACAGGATGAACAGCGGGATGAGACCCAGGTGCGGCAACGCGCGGATCATCTGCATGGGCGGGTCAACCGTGGCCTCGAGCCAGCGGGACAGCCCGACCGCCGCGCCCGCGCCGACCCCGATCACCCCACCCAGGACCAACCCCTCGACAACCCGGACAGAGGAGACTTGCAGCGCGGCGGCGAGCTGGCCGTCGCGGATCAACTCGACTCCCGCCTCGACGATCAGCGACGGCGCCGGCAGCACATCCTGCGGGATGACACCGATCGCGCTGCCCAGCTGCCACAGCGCCAGCAACGCCAGCGGGGAAGCGATGCGCACGATCTCCCATTTGCGGCGCGCCCATAACCCACCGGGCGCGCCGGCGTGGACGCTCCCAGGCTGTTTCGGCGCAGCGTCGAGCGCGGTGGCAATGCTCACCGTGCCGACGGTAGGGCGCGACCGTTGCCGTGAGTAAGGGTTTACGTCTGCCTGAAGCCAATGTCGGCCGCCGTGTTCAGCCGGTGGCCGTACCGTGGACGGGTGGCCAGGACGCGTGACACCGACGCTTGCCCGGGTGCGCTGCAGGTGCACCAGGCCGCCGACGGCGCCCTGGCCCGGGTGCGGTTACCCGGGGGCATGCTCACGGCCGCCCAGCTGGCGGCGCTGAGCGCCGCCGCCACGCAGACAGGGTCGGGAACGCTCGAACTCACCGCGCGGGGCAACGTGCAGTTGCGCGGACTGACCGACGTCACCGCCGTCGCCGAGACGCTGGCGGCCGCAGGCCTGTTGCCGTCGACCACGCATGAGCGCGTCCGCAACATCGTCGCGTCACCGCTGTCGGGGCGGGCCGGCGGCGACGTCGACGTGCGGGGCTGGGTCGGCGAACTGGACGCCGCGATCTGCGCGGCGCCGCGACTCGCGGACCTGGGCGGCCGGTTCTGGTTCAGCCTCGACGACGGGCGGGCCGATGTGTCCGGTCTGCGCGCCGACATCGGCGTGCACGCGCCGCCGGACGGTTGCGCGCTGCTGCTGGCCGGACGGGACACCGGCGTCCGGCTGGCCGCCGGCGAGGTGATCGAGACGCTCGTCGCTCTCGCGACGCGTTTCGTGGAAATCCGCGAAACCGCTTGGCGCGTCCAGGAATTGGACGACATTCGTCGGCTACTACCCGACGCCGAGCCCGGCGGGACACCTTTTCCCGTCGTCACCAAGCCGCCCGTGGGATGGATCGATCAGGATGACGGCCGGGTGACGCTGGGCGCCGCGGTGCCGCTGGGTGTGCTGCCCGCGCGGGTCGCGGAGTACCTGGCCGCGATCGAGGCGCCGCTGGTGATCACCCCGTGGCGCTCGGTGCTGGTGTGCGATCTCGAGGAATCCGTCGCGGACACCGCGCTGCGCGTGCTGGCCCCGTTGGGACTGGTGTTCGACGAGAACTCCCCCTGGCTGACCGTCAGCGCCTGCACCGGCAGTCCCGGGTGTGCGCACTCGGTCGCCGACGTGCGGGCCGACGCCGCCCAGGCGCTGGACGCCGAGGTCACGCTGCACCGGCACTTCGTGGGCTGCGAACGCGCGTGCGGCAGCCCGCCGGCCGGTCAGGTGCTGGTCGCCACAGGCGACGGATACCGGACGCTTCGAACCTGACAACCCTTAGGGTGAGCGGGTGCTCGACTACATCCGCGATGCCGCGGAGATCTATCGCCAGTCGTTCGCGACCATCCGCGCCGAGGCCGACCTGGCGCGATTTCCCGCCGACGTAGCCCGGGTCGTCGTCCGGTTGATCCACACCTGCGGCCAGGTCGACGTCGCCGAGCACGTCGCCTTCACCGACGACGTCGTCGAGCGCGTCGGCGCGGCCCTGCGGGGCGGCGCCCCGGTGTTGTGCGACTCGTCGATGGTGGCCGCCGGGATCACCACTGCCCGGCTGCCCGCGGGCAACGAGGTCGTGTCGCTGGTGGCCGACCCGCGGGCGGCCGAGCTGGCCGCACGCCGGCAGACCACCCGTTCGGCGGCCGGGGTCGAGCTGTGGGCCGAGCGGCTCGACGGCGCCGTGCTGGCCATCGGCAACGCACCGACGGCCCTGTTCCGGCTGCTCGAGCTGATCGACGAGGGGCTTTCGCCGCCGGCCGGCGTGCTGGGCGGGCCGGTGGGATTCGTCGGGTCGGCGCAGTCCAAGCAGGAGCTCATCGACCACCCGCGCGGCATGTCCTATCTGGTGGTGCAGGGCCGCCGCGGCGGCAGCGCCATGGCCGCCGCCGCCGTCAATGCGATCGCAAGCGACGCCGAATGACGGCACAAGGGACCACGCGAAGCGCCCATAGGGGGACACTGTGGGGCGTCGGGCTGGGGCCCGGCGACCCCGAACTCGTGACCGTCAAAGCCGCGCGGGTGATCGGTGAGGCCGACGTGGTCGCCTATCACAGCGCCCGGCACGGCCGCAGCATCGCGCGCGGCATCGCCGAACGCTATCTGCGGCCCGGCCAGATCGAGGAGCACCTGGTGTATCCGGTGACGACCGAGGTCACCGACCACCCGGGCGGCTATTCCGGCGCGCTCGAGGACTTCTATGCCGAGGCCACCCGACGGATCGCCGCGCACCTGGAGGCCGGCCGCAACGTGGCCCTGCTCGCCGAGGGCGACCCGCTGTTCTACAGCTCGTACATGCATCTGCACACCCGGCTGACCGAGCGATTCAACGCGGTCATCGTTCCGGGTGTGACGTCGGTGAGCGCCGCGTCGGCGGCCCTCGCGACGCCGTTGGTGGCCGGCGACGAAGTGCTGTCGGTGCTGCCGGGCACGTTGCCCGTCGCGGAACTGACCCGCCGGCTGGCCGACGCCGACGCCGCCGTGATCCTGAAGTTGGGGCGCTCGTATCACGCTGTGCGCGAAGCGCTTTCGGCGTCCGGGCAGCTCGACGACACGTTTTACGTCGAACGAGCCAGCAGCGCCGGGCAGCGCATCCTGCCCGCGGCGGACGTCGACGAGACCAGCGTGCCGTACTTCTCGCTGGCCATGCTGCCGGGCGGCCGCCGGCTGCACCGACGCTCCCCCGATAGGCGGGCGGCCGGCAGCGTCGCGGTGGTGGGCCTGGGCCCCGGCGACATGGACTGGATGACACCGCAGAGCCGGCGGGAGCTCGCCGCGGCGACCGACCTGATCGGCTACGGCGGCTACCTGGATCGCGTGCCGGTGCGCGACGGCCAGCAGCGGCACCCCAGCGACAACCGCGACGAACCCGAGCGTGCGCGGCTGGCCTGCGCACTGGCCGAGCAGGGCCGGGCCGTGGCGGTGGTGTCGTCGGGCGACCCGGGGGTCTTCGCGATGGCGACCGCCGTGCTGGAAGAGGCCAAACAATGGCCGGGCGTGCGGGTTCGGGTGATTCCCGCGATGACCGCCGCCCAGGCTGTGGCCAGCCGGGTCGGCGCCCCATTGGGCCACGACTACGCGGTGATCTCGCTGTCCGACCGGCTCAAGCCGTGGGACGTGATCTCCGCGAGGCTGCAGGCCGCCGCGGCCGCCGACCTGGTGCTGGCCATCTACAACCCCGCGTCGAAGACGCGGACCTGGCAGGTCGGCGCGATGCGCGACATTCTGCTGGCCCACCGCGAACCGGGCACGCCGGTGGTGATCGGCCGCAGCGTGTCGGGCGACGACGAAGACGTCCGCGTGGTCCGGCTGGCCGATCTCAATCCCGCCGAGATCGACATGCGCTGCCTGCTGATCGTCGGTTCGTCGCAAACCCAGTGGTATTCAACGGATTCCACCGACCGGGTCTTCACTCCC
The DNA here is from genome assembly GCF_976985675.1 of Mycobacterium sp. NTMscope_MAC_12. Lineage (NCBI taxonomy): Bacteria > Bacillati > Actinomycetota > Actinomycetes > Mycobacteriales > Mycobacteriaceae > Mycobacterium > Mycobacterium sp. NTMscope_MAC_12. The sequence goes on along the minus strand of NZ_CDRJYY010000001.1, from coordinate 2,091,187 downwards.
CGGCACTATCAGCCATCTGGCTAGTCGCGGTCCCAGGTGCTCGGCATCATCGGCACGCTGGGGCCGTCGCTCAACCCGTCGCGGGTCAGCGTCGCCAATCCGGCGGCGCAGGGGGCGTCGGATTTGGCTGCGGCACCGGCGAATCCGAGCCGCCCCGCACTGTCCTCAGAGGGCCTGGCGGCGTTCGGATCGTCGGCATCGACGCCCGGATCCAAATCGGAGTCCAGGTCCATGAATTCGTAGCGGTAGGCGCGTTCGGTGGCGGTTCCGCCGCGGCGCCGTCGGGCCCGGGCCTTCTTTTTGGCCGCGGTGGCCGCGGCCGCGGCGGCGGGCGCGTCGAGGTCGTCGGAGGACGGCTCCTCCGACTTTCGGCGTGACCGACTGCTCGCGCTGCCGCGCGCCGAGAGTCCCGACAGCCCTACCGCATACAGGGCGTTGGACAGGCCGGCGCCGATTCCGTCGGTCGCCGTCGGGCCGAAGCCGACCCCCGGTCCGCCACCGGCCGGGCCGCCGCCGGCCGATCCGGCGACCGTCGTCGCGGGCGCGGTGGACGGTGTCGGCACGTGGCTGACACTGGCGGGCGCGGTGGCAATCGTCGGCGCCGGAGCAACCACCGGTGCGGGCGCCGCCGCGACGGCCGGCAGGGGCGGGGCAGACGCGAGCGGGATCCCGACGCTGATCGCGGTGACCGCGGCCGCCGCCCCACCGGCCGCGGCCGCCCCGATGGCGGCAACGACGACCGGCGCGAGCACCACCGCCATCTGGATCGCCAGCTGAATAAACGGCCAGAAGATCATCAGGGTGTGGAAGATGGCCCAGCCGAGCGCGATCGACAGCGCCGGGGACAGTCCCAGCTGCCCGAAGAATGAGGCGAGACTGTTGACCCACGGCACCGGCGGGAAGGGCCACCCACCGGGGTTGAGGTCCTTGGACACCGGCCACGCGAAATTCTGGGTGTACTGCTGCAGCCACTTGGTCAGCTGGTCCATCCAGGACGGGTAGGTCTGCGTGGTGGCCTGCTGCTGGGCGCTCGACGTGTCGGCATTGTTGAGGTTGGAGCCGGAATTTGCCGCCGGCGCCACGGCAGCCGCTTGCATCGCTGCGACGCCGGCGGTGCCCGCCTCGGCGCCCGGGACGACGATCGTCGGCGCGGGAGTGGTCGGCGGGACCGCGGCCAGCGCAGATTCACTGACGGCCTGGTAGGTGGTCATCGTCGTGGCGGCCTGCACCCACATGCGCGCGTAGTCGGCTTCGTTGACCGCTATGGGGATGGTGTTGATGCCGAAGAAGTTCGTGGCGACCAGTGCGCCGTGGACGGCGTGATTGGCGGTGAGTTCGCCCATCGTCGGCATGGCGGCCAACGCGGCGGTGTAGGCGGTGGCGGCGGTCTCGTGCAGGCTCGCCGCGGTTGCGCTCTTGGCCGCGCTCTCCACCAGCCAGGCCTGGTAGGGGACGTGGGCGGCCACGTACTGCTCGGCGCTGGGCCCGTCCCACGCGCCGGCCTGCACGGTGCCCAGCAACCCGGTGAGCTCGGCCGCCGCGTTCGCATAGTCGGTGCTCATCGACGTCCATGCCGTCGCGGCGGCCAGTATCGGGGCGGGGCCGGGGCCGCTGCTGAGCAAGGTCGAGTGCACTTCGGGCGGAGACGCCGCCCAGATCGGGGCGGTCATCGTCGGGGGCCTTCAGGGAAGGACACGGATACCTCGTCGGTGAAATCTCGTGGATGGGCTGGCGATGCGGACGACCAGAGGTCGGTTGCCACGGCCGTTTAGTTCCCCGCCGTTTCGTTCGGGCACCAAATTCCGGGAGTCTTTGCGCGCGGACCGGCCATGCTGCAACGATGCAGCGATGCGGTGTGACGTTGCGCGTGAGGCGCTGTCGGCTCGGTTGGACGGCGAGCGCCCCCAGGTGCTCGCGCAGCAGGTCGACGCGCACCTCGAGTCGTGCCGCAGTTGCCGCTCCTGGCTGATCGGGGCGGCGGCGCAGACCCGTCGGCTCGCCTCGGTTGCGCCCGGCGAGGGACCCGACCTGGTCGACAAAATCATGGCGAGCATCGGCGAGCAGCCCTCCGGACACCAGAGTTGGATGCGCTGGTTGCGGTCGCACTACCGACGCTGGGGCCTGATCGCTGTGGGCCTGTTCCAGGTGGCGATCGCCGCCGCCCAGATCAGTGGGGTCGATTTCGGCATGGTGTCGGGTCACATGCACGGCGCGATGTCGGGCGAGCACCTGATGCACGAGTCCACGGCGTGGTTGCTGGCGTTGGGTCTGGCGATGGTCGCCGCCGGCATCTGGCCCGCCTCCGCGTCGGGGGTGGCGGCCATCACCGGTGTGTATTCCGTTGCGCTGCTTGGTTATGTGATCGTCGACGCCTTCGACGGACAGGTCACGGCCACCCGGATCGCCAGCCACATGCCGCTGTTGTTGGGTCTGGCATTCGCGTTGTTGGTGGCGCGGGAGCGCGTGGGCTCGCACCGGCGGCACGGTTCCGATGGCTCGGTCGACGCCGACGATCCCGCCTGGGCGGCCGACGCTTCCAGCGGTCGGAGGCGCGGGCATCTGCGGCCGATCAATCGCGCCGCGCGCGACCACACCGCGCCCTCTACGACGACCCGTCGTAGGATCGGAAAACCCGCGCAACTAAGGTGGTTGAGCATGATCGCGCCGAGCGACGACGAGGCGGTAACCGAGCTCGCTTTGTCCGCCGCTCGCGGGAACGCGCGAGCGCTCGAGGCGTTCATCAAGGCCACCCAGCAAGACGTGTGGCGGTTCGTCGCCTACCTGTCCGATGCCGGCAACGCCGACGATCTGACCCAAGAGACGTTCCTGCGCGCCATCGGCGCCATCGAGCGATTCTCTGGACGCTCGAGCGCCCGGACGTGGCTGCTGTCCATCGCCCGCCGGGTCGTGGCCGATCACATCCGCCAGCTGCAGTCGCGGCCGCGCGCCGCCCTGGGCGCCGATCCCGAACACGTGGTGCGTGGCGACCGCCACGCACGCGGATTTGAGGACCTCGTAGAGGTGACGACGATGATCGCCGGCCTCAATCCCGAACAGCGGGAAGCGCTTTTGCTCACCCAGTTGCTCGGGCTGCCCTACGCCGACGCCGCCGCGGTGTGCGGTTGCCCGGTGGGCACCATCCGGTCCCGGGTCGCGCGGGCCCGCGATGCGTTGCTGGCCGACGGCGAGCGCAGCGACCTAACCGGCTAGCGCGCCAACCCATTCGGCGGCCTCGGCCACGGTGCCGACGGTGGACACGCCCTCCGGTAGCGGCGGCCGCGCCACCATCACCACCGGTACATCGAGCGCGGCGGCGGCATCCAGTTTGGCGCGCGTCATCTGCCCGCCGCTGTTCTTGGTGACGAGCGCGTCGATGCGGTGCTCGCGCAACAGCGCGACTTCGTCGTCGTAGCGGTACGGGCCGCGCGAGAGGACCAGCTGGTGATGATGCGGCAGCGAGGCGCTGTCCGGTTCGGTGACCGCCCGGATCAAAAACCACGCGTCGCTGTCGGTGAAAGCGTTGACGCCGGAACGGCCGGTGGTGAGGAAGATGCGCGAATAGCCTTGGCGGGCAACCGTTTGTGCCGCATGGGTGTCCGACGCGACGACAAGGGCCGCGCCGGGATCCCAGGCCGGGCGTGCCAGGATCAGGTGGGGTATCCGTAATTCGCCGCACGCGGTGGCTGCGTGCGCCGTCATCGTGGCCGCGAACGGATGGGTGGCGTCGACGACGGCGTCGATGCTTTCGTCGCGCAACCAGCGCCGCAGGCCGTCCACGCCGCCGAAGCCGCCGATGCGCACGGGGCCGACCGGCAGCGCCGGGTCCGGCACCCGGCCCGCCAGGGAGCTGATGACGTCGATGCGGGGGTGCAGGGCTTTCGCCAGCGCGCGCGCCTCGCCGGTGCCGCCGAGCAGCAGGACGCGCATCAGTGCCTGCTCCCCCGGGTCCGCCCGGTCGAATACAGATAACTGTCGGTGAATTCGCCCGCGGTCAGCGCGTCGCCGACGACGATCACCGCGGTCTTGGTGATGTTGGCCTCATGCATCTGGGCGGCGAGGCCGGCCAGGGTGCCGCGCAGCACGGTCTCCTGCGGCCAGCTGGCGAAAGCCACGACGGCGGCGGGGGTTTCGGGGCGGTAGCCGCCGTCGAGGAGTTGCGGAACGATGGCGTCGATCTGCGCGGCCGCCAAGTGCAGGACCAGGGTGGCGCCGGATCGGGCGAGCGTCGCCAGGTCTTCGCCGGGCGGCATGGCCGTCGACAGGGTCGCCACCCGGGTCAGTGTCACCGTCTGCGCGACGCCGGGGACGGTGAGTTCGCGTTTGAGGGCGGCCGCGGCGGCGGCGAAAGACGGTACGCCCGGCACGATTTCGTAATCGATGCCCAGCGCGTCGAGGCGGCGGCACTGCTCGGCCAGTGCGCTGTACAGCGACGGGTCACCCGAGTGCAGCCGCGCCACGTCAAGCCCGGCGGCGTGCGCCTCGCTGAGCTCGGTGATGATCTGCTCTAACGTCAACGGGCCGGTGTCAACGACTTTCGCGTTCTCCGGGCAGAGGGCGAGCAGGGCGTCGGGCATGATCGACCCGGCGTACAGGCACACGCGGCACGTTTGGAGGAGGCGTTGACCGCGGACAGTGATCAGGTCGGCCGCACCCGGGCCCGCGCCGATGAAGTACACCGTCATTTGGTCATCGCCCACTGGGTGACCGGGTAGTGCGGCTGCCAGCCCGTGAAGGCGCCCAGCGCCGTGCCGTGATAGTGCTGGAAGCGTCGCAGCGTGCCGCCGAGGCGCGCATATGCCTGCGTGACAGCGGCTTCCGACTCGGTGGTGACCACGTTCGCGACAAGTCGCCCGCCGGTGGGCAGGTGGTCGAGGCAGGCGTCGAGCAGGCCGGGCCGGGTCAGTCCGCCGCCGATGAAGATCGCCGACGGCGGCGCGGCTCCATCGAAGGTGCCAGGGGCGTCGCCGCGTACCTCGATGCCGACACCGAAAGCCGCGGCATTGCATTCGAGGTTGTGCCGGCGTCGTTCGTCGCGTTCGAATGCGATTGCCCCGCAACCCGGTCCGCTCAGGCACCACTCGACGCTGATGCTGCCCGAACCCGCGCCGACGTCCCATAACCGCTCCCCCGGCCGCGGCGCCAGGGCGGCCAGTGTTACGGCGCGGATCCCCTGTTTGGTGATCTGGCCGTCGTGGGTGAAGGCGTCGTCGGGCAGGGGCGAGACGCGTTCGTCGGGCAGGTAGCGCACGGCGATCACGTTGAGGTCGTCGACGTGTTCGGGGGCGCCGTCGGCCCAGTCCCGCGCGGTGCCGTCGCGGCGGTGTTCGTCTGGGCCGCCGAGGTTTTCGAGCACGGTGAACTGCGAATCGCCACGGCCGTGCGCGGTGAGCAGGGCGGCCAGCTCGGTGGGTGTGGAATGGCTTTGTGACAGCACGATCGCCTGGCCGCCGCGGCGCACGGCGGTGTGCGGGTGCGCGGTGACCAGGCTGATGACCTCGGTGTCGTGGACGTTCCAGCCCATCCGCGCGCATGCCAGCGTCACCGAGGACACGTGTGGCAGCACCCGCACCTTCTCGGGGCCGTATAGGCGGATCAGCGTGCCCCCGATGCCGTGCAGCAGCGGGTCGCCGCTGGCGACCACGTGGATGTCGTCGTCCACCGGCAGCGCTTTCAGGGCGGGCAGCATCGGCGAGGGCCACTCCCGGCGGCGCGCGGGCACCGTGTCGTCGAGCAGGCCAAGTTGGCGCTGGGAGCCGTAAATAACTGTGGCCCTTCGTAATTCGGCGCGCGATGCTTCGGCGAGCCCGGCCATGCCGTCGGCGCCGATTCCGACGACGACGATCATGAGCGCCGCCGCCCCGGCTCGCGGATCATCGAGGCATCCTGCGCCAGACGAACGCGGGGAGCAATCGCATCACGGCGGCCGCGGGTCCCAGGGCCCATGGGATCCACACGGTGCGGCGGCCTTTGGCCAGTGCCCGCGCGGTCGCGGCGGCCACCTTCGTGGGCGTGCTGGGCAGGGGCGCGGGCGTCATGCCTTCCGTCATACGCCCGATGACGAATCCCGGGCGGGCGATCAGCACCCGCACCCCGGTGCCGTGCAGCGCGTCGGCCAGACCGTTGGCGAAGCCGTCCAGGCCGGCTTTGGCCGAGCCGTAGACGTAGTTGGCGCGCCGCACCCGGGCACCGGCGATCGAGGAGAACACCACCAGTCGGCCTTTGCCGGCGTTGCGCATGGCGGCGGCCAGGTGGGTGAGCATGCTCACCTGGGCGACGTAATCGGTGTGCACGACGGCGACCGCGTGCGCGGCGTCGGTCTCGGCGCGAGCCTGGTCACCCAGGATTCCGAAGGCCAGCACCGCGGTGCCGATGGGCCCGTGGTCGGCGACGACCGAGGCGACCAGGGCGGCGTGCGAGGCCAGGTCGTCGGCGTCGAATTCCCTGGTGTCGACCGCGGAGGCGCCGGCCGCTTTGAGCGCGCTGACCTGTTCAGCGAGCTGATCGGCGCGGCGCGCGGCCAGCACCACCGTCGCCCCGGAGGCCAGGCGTCGCGCCAACTCGACCCCGATTTCGCTGCGTCCGCCCAGGATTAGTACCGGACCCGCGCCCGTGTCGTCCACGGCTGCGATTATTACCTGCGCTAGCGTGAGCGGTGATGGCGAATACCACTACCCGGCTCACCGACGAGGCCCTCGCGTTTCTGTCGGAGCGCCATCTGGCCATGCTGACCACGCTGCGAGCCGACAACTCGCCGCACGTGGTGGCCGTCGGTTTCACCTTCGACCCCAAGACCCACATCGCGCGGGTCATCACCACCGGGGGTTCACAGAAGGCGGTCAACGCCGATCGTGGCGGGCTGGCCGTGCTGAGCCAGGTCGATGGTGCGCGGTGGCTGTCGCTGGAGGGCCGGTCCAAGGTCAACAGCGACGCGGACGCGGTGCGCGACGCCGAGCTGCGCTACGCCCAGCGCTACCGCACGCCGCGCCCCAACCCGCGGCGCGTCGTCATCGAGGTTCAGGTGGAGCGGGTGCTGGGTTCGTCGGATCTGTTGGACCGGGGCGCGTAGCGCGCCGATCGAATCTACAGAGTTTCAATTTAGTTACCGACGCTCGAAAAGCGGCTTTCCGTCCGGATCGATCGTCGACGATTCGATTTGGTCGATTGTCGCCGACAGATACAGCGCGAGTTTCTTTAGTTCCGCCGTGGCAGTTATTTTGTCGGCGCTTCCGATCGCTACCGTCGAGCCGTCGGGAGCGATTAGAGCAAAGCGCTCGACACCTTCGTATTCGCGCGTTTCAATACTGAAGTTCGAGCATACTTCGTTGGCCGGCATTGGCACGCCCACCCGAGGCAGACTCCGTGCACTGCGGATATATGTACCGAACCTTCCGAACAGGTACTTCTCAATCACATCGAGGGATGGAGCGGCTAAAACAAAGCCCTCAGATTCCATTCGATCGGAATCAGTAATGACTAACCAGCCGTCTTGCTTTCTTCCAATGAAGAGCCGATTCTCGCCTAGAGCCGACCAAAATACAGGCCGCCCGTCAGGTGTATTCGAACCAGATGTGAGTGCGTAATCAGCCAATTTGGCCCATTGCTCAAGGCGTTGGGAGGCTCCGATACCGCCCATCATCTCAACACATCGAATTTCATGAACGCGGCCATCTCGAGCACCCGACTTGTAGCGCTTTCACTCGGTATTCTTAATATCGCTCCAAAGCCCAAACAGCGGCTTGCCGTCGGCCGAGAGGTAGGAGTTTTTGATTGCATCGACAGATGCGTCAAGATAGTGCGACAGTTCCACTAGCCTATCGACTGCCGCAATAGCCACTGCCCTTCCATCATGATCGATGAGAGCACGCCGCTCTCGGCCGGCGAAATTTACCTTGCTAATGTCATATCCCGGCCGCAATTCGTCGCGCTCAAACGGCGCCCTGATAGACGGTAGTTCGTCACCCCGGACTACAGAACCCAGTTCGCCGTATAAGTATTTTTCTATAACTTGCATCGATTCTGCTGCCAGGTCATACGTCTCGGGTCCCATGCGGTCAGACGAAGTGACGACGTACCAATCATCGACCAAACCGATAAAGTTTCGAACCTCACCACCCTTATTCCAAATGATGGTCCGGTTATCGTTAGTTTGCGACCCTTGTATCAAGTCCAAGTCGGCGAGGCGCAACCAGGCTTGTAAGTCTGGAGTTAGATCCACACTTGTCGTCACTTTCGCAATACCCCTTTCCTAATCAGATCTGCGACGCGACGCACTGCACCCTCGTCATCGAATACTCGCACCTGTATCGAGCCGCCCGGTTGACCTACGCCAGGGCCGACCTCCGACACTTCGATGGTCCAGCCATCTGGTAACTCGCCGAAGGTATACGCGTTGTACGGGTCACGACGGGAACTGACGTGAAGGGCCCGCTCTTCCCATGAAGCTGGTTGGCCATCCTCCACCACCGCCAAATACTTGCCATCTGTCTTGCCGATGCGATCAAGTAAAGGTCCGTAGTCTCGTAGATAGGATTCAGCGTTCGCGTAGGCGACTCGCGTCCCCGGTAAAGCACCGTCGTTAAGCGGAAAATTGAACCAGGACTCGCCGTTATCCCCCACTTTGTTGAAGCGCTCTGCATATTGCTCTTTGGTGTAAGGATGCCCTTCGGGATCGCGACCGAATGGCGCTTCGGGATCACGAATCAGCTTGGCAACATCGCCGTCGATCTTGGAAGCGTCGACTGGATCGTCGGTGAAATCCCAATGATTGTCCAGCGGCTCGCCATAGTGGGGGTCAAGTTCCTCGTCTGGCAACCGATGCCATCCGTCGCCAGACGACTCGTGCGAATGGACTGGATCCTGGCGTTCGCCGCCGGAGGAGTCGCCATGACCGTGTCCCGACGGGTCGTCACCGTTCGGGACCTTGCCGTCCGGCCGATCGCCCGATGGACCCCCATTGCCATCGCCATGTCCACTGGCATCGCCGCCGCGTGGCTCTCCCGGCGTGTGTCCACCCGGAGGGCCGCCGTCGCCAGGCCCATGCGCGCCACCGCCGCTCGGCGTTGGTAGTTCTGCCGGGCGGCCGCCTGGAGCCTCGAAATGGGGCGCCGCCGATGAAGGCGACGGCGCCGGCGAGTGGGCGGAGACAGCTGCGGCATCTCCGGAAGATCCGCTGGGCGACACCGGAACCTGTGCTGGCGAATGCTCGAGCAGTTGCGGAGTCGCCGACGGCAGCCCGTCGCCAGCAGCCTGCACAGACGGAAGGCGTGAACCGACGGCGGGCGCCGAGGCTGGTTCATGCGGGCCACCCGGGGGTTTCGCGACTGGATCATGGGCGCCGCCGGCAGGCACGGATACCGGCTCACGCGGCTCCTCCGCCGGCACCGACGCGGGTTCGTGCGGGCGGCCGGATGGTGTGGACACCAGATCGTGCGGGCCGCCCGGAGCGGTCGGCGCAGCCGGAGGAGCGGGCTCGGTCGCCGGTTCGTGCGGACCAGAACCACCCGGCGGAGGAGTAGGAGCCGGCCCAGGTGCCGGGTCATGCAGGCCCCCAGAACCACCGGGCGACGCCGCCGGGGCGGGTGCCGAACTGGGGTCATGCGGACTGCCATTGGGGCTGCCCGCGGGAGACGGCGAATCGCCAGCCGGGCCAGCCGAACCCGGGGAGGTTGGCGCGGGCGTTGACCCTTGAGGCGCAGCCGGTGCGCCATCGGCGGGCCGCGGCGCCGATTCGACCGGCGGCTCAATCGGCTTGCCGGGCAATGCCACCGGAGCGCCACTCGCAGGAGGCTCAACCTTCGGCAGGTCCTTCGTGACTCCTTCAAGGTTTTTGGTCAGGTCGCTGCCCGTTTTTGTGATGTCGGTCAGGGCTCCCCGCGCGCTGGTGATCCCGCCAAGCGCTTCGGACCCTTTTCCGCTGACACGCCCGGCGGCGCCGGCGGCCTCCGCCTCCGCTTCGGCGCCGCGTGCCGCCGCACCCGCACCGTCGGCCGCCGCGCCCGCCTCACCAAAACCGGGCGCGATCAGCGCGGCGACGTCGAACACGTTTTCACCGGCGGCCAATCCCGGCCGGTCGCCGGTCCAATCCTCGGCATGCACCAGGCCTTTCAGCTCCTGCTGCCGCGTTTCCGCGAACTCCTCGGGATTGAGGGCAGCGTTGAACAAACTCCCTTTCCACGCGTTCTTCGCCAGCCCGGTCCAGGTGGCGCCCGCACCCTGAGGGTCGACGGCGAGCCAATGCGGGCTCAGGTCGACGAGGCCTAACCCCATGCCGACCGCGCCTTTGAGAACACCCTCATGGGCGTTGATATAGGTATCGAATACGGTCGCCACCGGATTGCCGACGTCCTCACCCAAGAACTGGACGAGACCCCGCCGCGCGTACTTCTCGCACGTGACGACTTGGCGATCGGCCGCTTGCATGAGCAACCTGATCCCCTGTTCGCAGGCCCGCGCTTCCTGTCCGAGATGATGGAGTACGTCGTTGATGTCCTTGGCGATCTTTTTGATCTCGTCCCACGCGTCGCCGTCGATAATCAGCATGATGTCGTGACCGAGGTCGCCCAAAGATCCGATCCGGTGCAGCAGGTCCCGGATCGCATGCTGGGCATGGTCGACCCGGTCGGCAAACTTATCGATGGTGGTCGCGAGCTTGCCGCACTGCTCTCCGATAGACGCTGCCGCAGAACCTATTTCGTTCAGAGCGTTATCGATCTGTTCGCCTTCAGGAATGTGTTGGCTATCGAACAGCGCCTTCGCCCCGTTGAGAGTTCCCTGAACCCCTTGGGCCGCCCCAGCGAAGCCACGCCAACGCGAGGCGGCACCACGCAAGCCCGCCACATCACCGTCGGGCCATAACTCGAGGACGAGCGACTGCACGACCGCCCACAGCAGCGGTGGCGGCTCGCCGGGCCCCATCGTTCCCGGAGCTTTGGGCGCCGCGAGCTCGGCCGGCGGAGACGGCGACTGCAATACGCCGCCACCGCCGCCCAGCGTCGAAGCCGCATCGACACTCGAGTAGTTCGCCGCCCCCTGCTGGATGACGGCCCCGCATTGCCGGCACGCGTTGACGGCCGCCGCCATCGCCTTCAGCAGCGATTCCGCCGTGTCTTGATACGCCAAGCCGAATACCTCGCCGGCGCGGTCCACACCGGTGTGGGCCGAGAAACCAGCGGTAAGGATGCTCAGACTTGCGGCAAGGCCATCACCGGCGGCAACCACGGCGCTGCCCGCGGCATACATCGCCTCCGGATCAACTGCCAAGGGAGCCACAGGCGAAATTTTCGCTCAGGCCCGCCCGTCGTCGCTACTCACCCAATGCTCGCTGCCGCCAAGCTAGCCGCGCCACCCGGGCGCCACAACTCACTCATCCACAGCGTCACCCGACCGGAACCACGATCAGTTCGTGCGGCCGGTTGTTGACGGCCAACGCGCCGTCCTCGGTCACGACGACGATGTCCTCGATGCGCGCCCCCCAGCGGCCGGGGAAGTAGATGCCCGGCTCGATGGAAAACGCCATGCCGACAGTCAGCGGCAGGTCGTTGCCGGCGACGATGTAGGGCTCTTCGTGCACCGACAAGCCGATACCGTGCCCGGTGCGGTGCACGAAATACTCGGCGAGGCCTTCGGCGGCCAGCACATCGCGGGCCGCCGCGTCGACCTGTTCGGCCGTCACGCCCGGACGGACCGACTCATAAGCTGCGCGCTGGGCGCGCTGCAGCACCGAATATTGTTGAGCTACTTCCGGATTCGGCTCACCGAGGCTGTACGTGCGCGTCGAGTCGGAGTTGTAACCGGGTTCATAGGCGCCGCCGATGTCGACGACGACGATGTCGCCGGCCTGCAGTTCGCGATCCGAATATCCGTGGTGCGGGTCGGCACCGTGCGGCCCCGATCCGACGATGATGAACGCCACCTCCGAATGCCCTTCGGCCACAATGGCGTCCGCGATGTCGGCGGCGACGTCGGCCTCGGTGCGGCCGGGCACCAGAAACTCGGGCACCCGGGCGTGGACCCGATCGATGGCCGCTCCGGCTTTGCGCAACGCGTCGACTTCGCACTCCTCCTTGACCATTCGCAGCGTGCGCAGCACATCGGTGGCCAGAACCGGCAGCACGCCGAGCACATCGGCCAGCGGCAGAAGATGCAGCGCCGGCATGGAATCGGTCACTGCGGTCGCGGCGGGGGCAGCGCCCAGCGCGGCGCACACCAAGTCGTAGGGATTGTCACCGTCGACCCAATCGCGCACAGCCAGCCCGAGTTCGGCGATGGCCGACCCTTTGAGCGAGGCCAGCTCCAGCCGCGGCACCACCACCGTGGGGTCACCGGACGCGGGCAACACCAGCGCGGTGAACCGCTCCATGGTCTGGGCGCGCGACCCGACGAGGTAGCGCAGGTCATACCCGGGTGTGATGACCAGCCCGGCCAGACCCGCGTCGGCGGCCGCGGCGGCGGCCGCGCCCAGTCGGCGGGCATACACAGCTGCGTCGAAGCGGTGTGACTCCATGGCAGCCAGGCTAACCCGCCCGCCGAACGTCGACTCGTTGCGCCGATTTCGCCCGTGGGTCGACAGCGAGTCGACGTTCGGCGGCGGGAGACCGCGGGCGGCGTGAGACCATAGCGGGCATGCCAGGACCACTAGTGCTGCTCGATGGCGCCAGCATGTGGTTCCGTTCGTATTTCGGCGTGCCGTCGTCGATCACCGCCCCAGACGGCCGGCCCGTCAACGCCGTTCGCGGATTCATCGATTCCGTCGCATTTGTGATCACCCAGCAGCGCCCCAGCCGGCTGGTGGTCTGCCTCGACCTAGATTGGCGGCCGCAGTTCCGGGTCGACCTCGTGCCGTCCTACAAGGCCCACCGCGTGGCCGAGCCCGAGCCGCCGGGCGAACCGGACGTCGAGGAGGTTCCCGACGACCTGACACCCCAGATCGACATGATCGCCGAACTGCTTGACGCCTTCGGGATCCCCACGGCGGGCGCGGAGGGCTTTGAGGCCGACGACGTGCTGGGCACGCTGGCCGCGCGGGAACGCGACGACCCGGTCGTCGTGGTGAGCGGCGACCGCGACCTGATGCAGGTGGTGGCGGACGATCCCGTTCCGGTGCGGGTGCTCTACCTCGGTCGCGGGCTGAGCAAAGCCACGCTGCTCGGGCCCGCCGAGGTGGCCGAACACTATGGTGTGCCGGTCGAGCGTGCCGGGCCCGCCTACGCCGAACTCGCGCTGCTGCGCGGCGACCCGTCCGACGGCTTGCCGGGCGTTCCGGGCGTCGGTGAGAAGACGGCGGCGGCGCTGCTCGCCCAGCACGGGTCGCTGGAACAGATCCTGGCCGCCGCCCACGACCCGAAGTCGAAGATGCCCAAGGGTCTGCGGGCGAAACTGCTGGGCGCGCTGGACTACATCGAGGCGGCCGGCCACGTGGTGCGGGTGGCCACCGACGCGCCCGTCACCTTCTCGACCGCCAGCGACAAACTTCCGCTGGTCGCCGCCGATCCCCGCCGAACCGCCACGCTGGCGACCGAACTGGGTGTCGGCTCGTCGATCGCGCGCTTGCAGAAAGCGCTGGACGCCCTGCCGACGTAACTACTGCGGGCGGCCGACCTCGTAGGTGCCCTTGTTGTCCTGGAAGGTCACCGTGACGTGCTTCGGGGCGCCGTCGATGCTGACGTCGCAGTCGAACGTGGCGCCCTTCTTGACGGTCGGGTTTTGGCCGTGGTTGCACTTGACGTCTTTGACGTTCTTGGCGCCGTAGCCGTTGGTCTCGTCGCTGAGGACCTGCTGGACCCCGGCCTGCGCCTTGCTGACGTCCAGCTTGGTGGTGACGAAGAAGCCCGGCTGCCAGAAGCCCAGCACCAGCACGACGACGACGAGCAGCAACGCGATCCCGCCGCCCACACCGGCGATCAGCCCGACCGGTCGCTTCTTGCCGGGCTGCTCATATGGCGGGTACTGCTGCGGGTACTGGCCCGGCTGGCCGTACTGACCCGGCTGGCCGTATTGACCGTATTGGCCCGGCTGCGGGTACTGGCCCGGCTGCGGGTACTGGCCGGGCTGCGGGTACTGGCCCGGCTGCCCGTACTGACCCGGCTGGCCGTATTGGCCGGGCTGGCCGTACTGCCCGGGCTGGGCGTAGCCCGGCTGCTGGGGGTACTGCTGGGGATAGGCCTGTTCGGCCGGCTGCTGGTACTGCGGGTAGTCGGCGGGCGGCGTGTAGGCGGGGGCCTGCCACGAGGCTTCCTGGGTCGACTGATCCTGCCAACTCGGCGCCACCTGGGTCGGGTCCGACGAGTGGTCGCTGCCTTGACCTTGGCCAGGCGGTTGCCACTGCTGGTCCGATCCCTGCGGTCCGCTCATCTTTCTCCTCAGCCCCTTGTGTCTCGGCATGAACTATCGGCGTTTAACGGTAGCTCCGGCCTAGCCTACCCGGCGTCAACTGCGACGACGCCGCGCCGAATGTCGTTGATGGCCCGCTTCGCGGTGGTCCGGACCTCGGCGTCCGGGGCGGCGTTGCGCACCTGATCCAGCAGGTCGAGCGCCTGCCGGCACCACCGCACGAAATCGCCCGCCAACAGCGGCGAGCCGGTGCCCGCCGGGTCGGCCGCCGCCAGCGCGGCGGCCAGATCGCCCGTCCGGGCCCAACGGTAGATGACGGTGACGAAGCCGTCGTCGGGCTCGCGGCTCGGGGCGATCCGGTGCGACTGCTCGTCGGCGCGCAAGGCCATCGACAGCCTCGACGTCTGCTGCAGCGCCTGCCGCAGTTGCTGGGTGGGGGCATCGGCCGCAAACGCCGCGCCCGGCCCGTCCCCACCTCGGGTCTCGTACAGCACCGACGAGACCACCGCCGCCAGCTCCGCGGGCTTCAAGCCCGACCACGCGCCGGTGCGCAGGCATTCGGCGACCAGCAGGTCGCTTTCGCTGTAGATGCGCGCCAGCAACCGCCCGGCGTCGGTGACGCGGGGATCGCCGTCGCGGCCTTCGATGAAGCCGCGCTCGGTGAGCAGTCCGACGATTCGATCGAAGGTTCGGGCCAGCGAATTCGTCGCTGCCGCAACCTTTTTCTCCAGTTGCGCGTTGTCGCGTTCGATCCGCAGATAGCGCTCGGCCTCGCGGACCTGGGCTTCCAGGCCCGGCGTGTTGTGCGACGGGTGACGGCGCAGCTGTTCGCGCAACTTCGCCAGCTCCGGGTCATGAAACTCGCCGTCGCCGTCCCCACGGCCGCGGCGCCTGGCCGGAGTGGTCAGCTCGGCGGCCGCCGAGCGGAGCGCCGACGCCAGATCGCGGCGGACCCGTGGCTGCCGGTGCTCGACCCGCTTCGGCAGTGGCATCGAACCGACCGGCGCGGACACGCCCGAATAGTCGGCCGAGGAAATCCTTCCCGCCCAGCGGTTTTCGGTGAGCACCAACGGCCGCGGGTCGGAGCTGTCGCGTGCCGATTCCAGCACCACGGCCAGGCCACCGCGCCGGCCGTGGGTGATGTTGATGATGTCACCCCGGCGCAGCGCGGCCAGCGCGTCGCTGGCCGCCTGCCGCCGTTGCAGTCGCGAGGCGCGCGACTGCGCGCGCTCCATCTCGGAGATGCGCGCGCGCATCCGGGCGTACTCGAGGATCGGCGCCTTGGGGCCGCCCAGCCCGGTAGCGATCTCGCCCAGCATCGCGGTGCCCCGCTCGATGCCACGCACCAGCCCGACGACGGAACGGTCGGCCTGATACTGCGCGAATGACTGCTCTAGCAAGCGATGTGCCTGCTCGGGGCCCATCTGCTGCACCAGGTTGATCGTCATGTTGTACGACGGGGCGAACGAACTGCGCAGCGGGAAGGTACGGGTTGAGGCCAGCCCGGCAACCGCGGAGGGTTCGGTGGTTTCTTCGGTGGGATTCCAGAGCACCACCGCGTGGCCCTCGACATCGATGCCGCGCCGCCCGGCGCGCCCCGTCAACTGGGTGTACTCCCCCGGCGTCAGGGCCATATGCTGCTCGCCGTTGAACTTGACGAGCCGCTCGAGCACGACGGTGCGGGCGGGCATGTTGATCCCGAGCGCCAAGGTCTCGGTGGCGAACACGGCCCGCACCAGCCCGGCGGTGAAGAGCTCTTCGACCGTGTGCCGGAAGGCCGGCAACATGCCGGCGTGGTGGGCGGCCAGACCCCGCAGCAGCCCCTCCCGCCACTCGTAGTAGCCGAGCACGGCCAGGTCGGCGTCGGCGAGATCGCCGCAGCGGTGCTCGATCACCTCGGCGATCTGCGCGCGCTCCTCCTGAGTGGTCAGCTGCAAGGGCGAACGCAGGCATTGCTGGACGGCGGCGTCACAGCCCGCCCGCGAGAACACGAACGTGATCGCCGGCAGCAGCCCCTCGGAATCCAGGGTCGCGATCACGTCCGGGCGCCCCGGTGTGCGGTAGAAGCGGGGCCGCGACGGCCGTACCGCGCCTCCCCTTCCCGCCTGCCGGCGGGGACCACGCCAGTCGGTCATGCGGTCCGCCTCGCGGCGGTGCGCAATGTGGCGCAGCAGTTCGGGATTGACCCGCGGTTGACGCTCCGCGGCCGGTTTCTCGTTGTCGTAATCGAACAGATCCAGCAGCCGCTTGCCCACCAGCACGTGTTGCCAGAGCGGCACCGGCCGGTGCTCGTCGACCACGACCGTCGTATCGCCGCGCACGGTCTGGATCCAGCCACCGAACTCCTCGGCGTTGCTCACCGTCGCCGACAGGCTGACCACGCGGACCTCATCGGGCAGGTGCAGGATCACCTCTTCCCACACCGGGCCCCGCATCCGGTCGGCCAGGAAATGCACTTCGTCCATCACCACGTGTGAAAGTCCTTGCAGCGCAGGCGAATCCGCGTAGAGCATGTTGCGCAGCACTTCGGTCGTCATGACGACGACGGGTGCGTCGGCGTTGACCGACATGTCCCCGGTGAGCAGGCCGATGCGGTCGCGGCCGTAGCGCGCGGTCAGGTCGGTGTGCTTCTGGTTGCTCAGCGCTTTGAGCGGCGTGGTGTAGAAGCACTTGCCGCCGGCCGCCAGCGCCAGGTGCACCGCGAATTCGCCGACCACCGTCTTGCCGGCCCCGGTCGGCGCGCAGACCAGCACGCCGTGGCCGCGTTCGAGCGCCGCACACGCCCGATGCTGAAAGCCGTCGAGCGCGAAGGGCAGTTCCGCGGCGAAGCGGGTGAGCTCGACCAGCTCCGCGACCTCACGGGGCGCCGACGGTTCAGGTGACATCGTCGTGTTGCCCGGCGGTGACCGACGGCTCCGGTATCGCGGTGGGCCGATCGATGACCGACGCTTCGTCGTCGGGGATCTCCGCCTGGGCTTCGCGTTTGGCCTTGCGCTTGTCGTGGATGCGGGCGATCTGGATGGCGAACTCGAGGAGCACGGACAGCGCCAGTCCGAGCGCGGTCATCGAAAACGGGTCGGAGCCGGGCGTGAATATTGCCGCGAACACGAACATCGCGAAGATCAGACCGCGCCGCCATGACTTGAGCCGTTGGTAGGTCAGCAGCCCGACCGTGTTGAGCATGACGATCAGCAGCGGGAATTCGAAGCTGACGCCGAACACCACCAGCAGATTGATCAGGAACCCGAAGTAGCGGTCGCCGGACAGGGCGGTCACCTGCACGTCGCTGCCGACCGTCAGCAGGAACCCCAGCGCCTTGGACAGCACGAAGTAGGCCAGCGCCCCACCCGCGGCGAACAGCACCACCGCCGGGACCACGAACGCGACGGCGAAACGGCGCTCCTTCTGGTAGAGCCCGGGGGTGATGAACGCCCACAGCTGGTAAAACCACACCGGGCAGGCCAGCACCACCCCCGCCGTCAGCCCCACCTTGAGCCGCAGCATGAACTGGTCGAACGGCGCGGTGGCCAGCAGCCGGCATTGCCCGTCGGCGCTGATGTCAGCGCGCGCCGACTGCGGCAGCGAACAGTAGGGATGGCGCAACCATTCGCCGAGGCTTTCCAGCCCGAAGATCGGATGCGAGTACCAGATGAACCCGAAAATCGTGGTCAGCACGATCGCGGCCAGGGAGATGAGCAGCCGTGTGCGCAGTTCGGTGAGGTGGTCGACCAGCGACATGGTCGCGTCCGGGTTGGTGCGACTGCGTCTGTTGCGCGGGTTGAGGCGCTTCAGCAGGCCGGATGTGCGCGCTGAAACCTTGAATGCTTTCACGATGCTCGTCTAGGGCTCGGTGAGGGGCGCTCGGGCACCGCGACGATGACGGCGGCTACGCCGGACGTGCTTCGCTGTGCCCCTGTTCGCTGGGCTTCGGGGCGTCGACCCGCTGCGATT
The DNA here is from genome assembly GCF_976985675.1 of Mycobacterium sp. NTMscope_MAC_12. NCBI lineage: Bacteria > Bacillati > Actinomycetota > Actinomycetes > Mycobacteriales > Mycobacteriaceae > Mycobacterium > Mycobacterium sp. NTMscope_MAC_12. Next base: position 2,072,908 of record NZ_CDRJYY010000001.1, on the reverse strand, counting down.
GCACGGGGGTGGGGTTCGCCGCAGCGGCGTCGCCTTGGGTCCCCAGAGCCGACGTCTCCGCCTTGTTCTCGCTCTGCATTTCCCGGATCTCGGACTTGAAGATCCGCATCGACTTACCCAACGAACGCGCCGCATCGGGGAGCTTCTTGGCACCAAAAAGCAAGATCACCACGACCGCAAGGATCGCCCAGTGCCACGGACTGAGACTGCCCACTTTGATTACCTCCAGACGTTGACCCGATGCTACCGCAGTAGCGCCACGTGGCGGTGGGCCCGCGCCGCGCCGCCCGGGCCACATTGCCTGGACTTTTATGAGCTCAGGGCGTCGTAGGCCGTCACGGCGGCCGCCGCGGCATCCCGGACCCCCTGCGTCAGCGACTCCGGTTCCAGCACCTGCACGGCGGGCCCCAAGCCCAGCACCAGCCGCGTCATCCAATCCTCGGAGGCGTAGGTCATCACGGCCTCGCAGGATCCGTCGGGCAACTCGCGCACGTCGCGCATCGGGTAGTACTCGAACATCCAGGACGCCGCGGGGGCCACCCGTAGCTTGGCGAACGGAAGCGAGGGATCGCCGTCGAACAGCGAGGTGTCGGGTGGCGCGTGCAGCACCGGCTCGGGCGGCGCGGCGGGCTCGTCGAGTTCGCTGGCCTCCACGATCCGGTCGAAGCGGAACAGCCGGACCTCTTCGGCGTCCCGCGACCAGGCCTCCAGGTAGCTGTGGCCGCCGATCAGCAGCACCCGGATGGGGTCGACGACCCGGCTGGTGAGTGTGTCGTGCGAGGCGGAGTAGTAATCGATGGCCAGCGCGTGTTTGGACTGCACGGCCGCGCGCACCGCGGCGGCGGCCCGGCTTTCGACGGGTGCGGGCTCGTCGACGGCGGTCGCCGCGTGGGTGGCCTCGTGGCCGAGGGCCCCGGCGGCATCCTCGATCTTGGCGATCGCGCTGCGCGCGGCTTCGGGGTCGACGACGCCGGGGATGTCGGCCAGCGCCCGCAGCGCCACCAGCAGGCCGGTGGCCTCCGGCGAGGTGAGCTTGAGCGGCCGGTCGATGCCGGCGGAGAACGTCACCTCGATGGTGTCCCCGGAGAACTGGAAATCGATGAGGTCACCCGGGAAGTAGCCGGGAAGGCCGCACATCCAGAGCTGGTTGAGGTCCTCTTCCAGCTGCTTGGCCGATACCCCGAGGTCGGCGGCGGCCTTGGCCCGGGTGACCCGCGGGTTGGCCTGAAAGTACGGGACCATGTTCAGCAGCCGGACCAGGCGGGTGGAGATGGGGGTCATGCGGACACGCCCGCATGCGCCCGCAGCCGGGCCAGCACCTCGTCGCGCAGCGATTGCGGCTCGAGCACCAGGGCGTCGGCGCCGTAGCCGGCGATGTCACGGGCCAGCTGGTCGGTGGATCGGATGTCGAGTTCGATCACCTCGCCGTCGCGCTCACCCAGTCGCCGTTCGCCGACGGGCCTGCCGGCCCGGCGCAGCGCGGTGGCCCGCCCGCCGGCCACCCATACGCGGGCCAGCCCGCCGGCCGGCGCCGCGGAAATGTCCGTGACCGTCTGGGCCACGATCCTGCGCAGGTCGATGCCCTCCGGCACCGTGACCGCGCCCGTCGGGCCGACCGGCGTGACGTCGGGGCCGATCCGGGAGAGCCGGAAGGTGCGGGTGGCGTCGCGGTCGCGGTCGTGGCCCACCAGATACCACCGGCCCTTCTCGGTGACGACGCCCCAGGGCTCGACGGTGCGGGTGGCGTAGGGCTCGGCCCGCGACGACCGGTGCGGAAACTGGACGACCTGCCGGGAGCCGATGGCGGACAACAGGATTCCGAGGACGTCCTCCGAGCCACGCAGGCCCGGCACTCCGGCCGGCGACGCGATGGCGACCGGCGCGTCCGGATCGACGTCGACGCCGGCCGCGCGCAGCTTGAGGAGCGCGCCCTGGGTGGCGGTGATGAGTTCGGGCGACTCCCACAGCTGGGTCGCGACGGCCACCGCGGCCGCCTCGTCCGGGGTGAGGTCGACCGGCGCGAGCGCATAGGCGTCGCGGTTGATTCGGTAGCCCTCGGTGGGGTCCCAGGCCGACACCCTGCCGACCTCGAGCGGGATGCCGAGGTCGCGCAGCTCGTTCTTGTCGCGCTCGAACATGCGGGAGAACGCCTCGGCGCTGGCGTTGTCCGAATAACCCGCCACGCTCGACCTGATCTTTTCCGCCGTGATGTACCCGCGGGTGGACAGCAGGGCGATGACCAGGTTCACCAGCCGTTCGACTTTTGACGTCGCCATTGGCACCAGATTATTCGATGGTCGCCGCCCGGCGCTTCCAGCCGCGCACCGCGTCGCGCAATTCGCAGGAGCCGCGTCAGTCCGTGGCAGGCGGTGCGCCGACGGCGGCTACATGCTGGCGATCAGCCGCTTGACCCGCTCGTCGACCGCACGGAAGGGGTCTTTGCACAGCACGGTCCGCTGCGCCTGATCGTTGAGCTTGAGGTGCACCCAGTCGACGGTGAAGTCGCGGCCGGCCGCCTGGGCGGCGCTGATGAACTCGCCGCGCAGCCGCGCCCGGGTGGTCTGCGGCGGATTGTCGACCGCCTCGGCGATGTCCTCGTCGGTGGTGACGCGGGCCGCAAGTCCCTTGCGCTGCAGCAGATCGAACACGCCGCGCCCGCGCTTGATGTCGTGGTAGGCCAGGTCCAGCTGGGCGATCTTCGGGTCGGACAGCTCCATGCTGTAGCGGTCCTGGTAGCGCTGGAACAGCTTGCGCTTGATCACCCAGTCGATCTCGGTGTCCACCTTGGCGAAGTCCTGGCTCTCGACAGCGTCGAGCTGGCGGCCCCACAGGTCGACGATCTGCTCGATCTGGGCGTTGGGTTCGCGGGTCTGCAGGTGTTCGACCGCGCGGCTGTAGTACTCGCGCTGGATGTCCAGCGCGCTGGCCTGACGCCCGCCCGCCAGCCGCACCGGCCGCCGGCCGGTGACGTCGTGGCTGACCTCGCGGATGGCGCGGATGGGGTTGTCCAGCGAGAAGTCCCGGAACGGCACGCCGGCTTCGATCATCTCCAGCACCAGCGCGGCAGTGCCCACCTTGAGCATGGTGGTGGTCTCGCACATGTTGGAGTCGCCGACGATCACGTGCAGCCGCCGATACTTCTCGGCGTCGGCGTGCGGCTCGTCGCGGGTGTTGATGATCGGCCGGCTGCGGGTGGTGGCCGAGGAGACGCCCTCCCAAATGTGCTCGGCGCGTTGAGAAAGGCAGAACGTGGCGGCCTTCGGGGTCTGCAGCACCTTGCCGGCGCCGCAGATCAGCTGGCGCGTGACCAGGAACGGCAGCAGCACGTCGGAGATCCGGGAAAACTCGCCGGCCCGCACGATCAGGTAGTTCTCGTGGCACCCGTAGGAATTGCCCGCCGAATCGGTGTTGTTCTTGAACAGGTAGATGTCGCCGCCGATGCCCTCGTCCGCGAGCCGCTGCTCGGCGTCGACGAGCAGGTCTTCGAGCACCCATTCCCCGGCGCGGTCGTGGGTGACCAGCTGCACCAGGCTGTCGCATTCGGCGGTGGCGTACTCGGGGTGGCTGCCCACGTCGAGGTAGAGCCGGGCGCCGTTGCGCAGGAAGACGTTGGAGCTGCGACCCCACGACACGACCCGCCGGAACAAGTACCGGGCCACCTCGTCCGGGCTGAGCCGACGGTGGCCGTGGAATGTGCAGGTGACCCCGAACTCGGTCTCGATGCCCATGATTCGCCGCTGCACGTAATCGAGCGTACTGGTTGTCCGAGCGCGACGGTGGGCAAGCCGCGCCTATCGATCCACGAAGTTTGTCGCACGCCCGTTTCCTGGCCACGCCGGGGCGCCTGGGCGATCGACGCCGCGGTGCTGACCAGAGGACTCATCAGCACCTTGAGCACCAGCAGCCACACCAGTACCGGCGGGTGGGAAGCCGCCGGTCGCGCGGTCTACTCCGACGATTCGCCGTTCGAGTCCGGCTCGTCGCCGTCGCCTTCGGCGGACCCGTTCGAATCCATCTCGCGCAGCAAATTTTCCAGGGTGGCGCGGTTGATCCGCCGAAACGCCCGTCGCGGCCGGTTGACATCCAAGATCGCGACCTCCAGGCTCGCCACGTCCAGGGTGGACTGGTCGCCGTTGGAGGATTCACTGCCGGCCCGCAACGCTTTCACGGCGATGCGCGTGGCCTCGCGCAGGTTGGCGTTCTCGGCGTACGAGTCCTTGAGCGCGGTGGTGATCGGCTCGGTGGTGCCACCCATCACGACGAAATGGGGCTCGTCGGCGATCGATCCGTCATAGGTAATGCGGTACAACTCAGGCGGTTTCGTCTCGCCGTAGTGCGCCACCTCAGCGACGCACAATTCCACCTCGTAGGGCTTGGCCTGTTCGGTGAAGATGGTGCCCAGCGTCTGCGCGTAGACGTTGGCCAGCTGTCGGCCGGTGACGTCGCGACGGTCGTAGGCGTAGCCACGGGTATCGGCGAATTGGATTCCGCCCCGGCGCAAATTGTCGAATTCGTTGAACTTGCCCGCGGCGGCGAAGCCCACGCGATCGTAGAGTTCGCTGATCTTCTGCAGCGACCGCGACGGGTTCTCCGCGACGAAGAGCACACCGCCGGCGTAGACCAGGGCGACCACGCTCTTGCCCCGGGCGATGCCCTTGCGCGCGAGCTCGCTGCGCTCGCGCATCGCCTGTTCGGGCGAGATGAAATACGGGAAGCTCACTTTTCACCGCCATCGGGGCCGAAAGTGTCAGCGCGCGAACGGCTTTGGATCACCTCGCGAGCCAGTTCGGCGATGCGGCCCTCGGGCACTTCCAGCGCCCCCTCGGCGCCGATCGTGACCGCCGTGGGATAGATGCCGCGGACCAGATCCGGACCGCCGGTCGCGGAGTCGTCGTCAGCCGCGTCGTAGAGCGCCTCGATCGCGACCCGCACCGCCGAATCGGCGTCGGTGACCTGCGAGTACAGCTTCTTCATGGACGACTTGGCGAAAATCGAGCCCGAGCCCACCGACTGGTACCCCTCCTCCTCCAGGTTCCAGCCGCCGGCCGCGTCGAACGACACGATGCGGCCGGCGCCTTCCGGATCGGCCGCGTCGATGTCGTAGCCCCCCAGCAGCGGCAACGCAACCAGCCCCTGCATGGCCGCAGCCAGGTTGCCGCGCACCATGATCGCCAGCCGGTTGACCTTGCCGGCAAACGTCAGCGGCACGCCTTCGAGTTTCTCGTAGTGCTCCAGCTCCACCGCGTACAGGCGGGCGAATTCCACGGCGATGGCGGCGGTGCCGGCGATGCCGGTCGCGGTGTAGTCATCGGTGATGTACACCTTCTTGACGTCGCGCCCGGCGATCATGTTGCCCTGCGTCGAGCGCCGGTCGCCGGCGAGCACCACGCCTCCGGGGTATTTCAGCGCGACGATGGTGGTCCCGTGGGGCAGCTGCGACGCCGCGCCTTCCGACTGGGATGCCCCGAGGCTGGCCGGCAGCAACTCCGGCGCCTGACGGCGCAGGAAGTCGGCGAACGACGAGAGGTCTATGGCGGGGTTTCCCGGAAGTGCGGAGTTGATGGGTAGGCGATCAGAGAACTGCCAGGTCACTGGCCGCCCTTTTGGACGTACGCCCGCACGAAGTCCTCGGCGTTCTCCTCGAGAACGTCATCGATCTCGTCGAGCAAGTCGTCGGTCTCCTCGGCCAGCTTCTCCCGGCGTTCTTGGCCCGCGGCCGTGCTGCCGGCGAAGTCGTCCTCGTCGCCGCCACCGCCGCCACGCTTGGTCTGCTCCTGAGCCATCGCCGCCTCCTGCGTTGTCTGGGCTTGTTGAATGGCTTTTTCAATTGTCCAGCCACGCTGCCCGTTGGTCTTTCCTACCCTACCGGTCAACCCCGACGTTCCCCGGCTGAACCGGCGTCTAGCTGGTGAGTTGTTCGACCAGTTCCGCGGCGCTGTTCACCGAGTCCAGCAGCGCCCCCACGTGCGCTTTGCTGCCCCGCAGCGGCTCCAACGTCGGAATGCGAACCAGGGAATCGCCCCCCAGGTCGAAGATCACGGAGTCCCAACTGGCCGCGGCGATGTCGGCGCCGAACCGGCGCAGGCATTCGCCGCGGAAGTACGCGCGGGTGTCCGTCGGCGGACTGTCCACCGCTTCGAGCACCTGGTGCTCGGACACCAGGCGCTTCATCGAGCCCCGCGCGACCAACCGGTTGTACAGGCCCTTGTCCAGCCGGACGTCGGAATATTGCAGGTCGACCAGGTGCAGCCGCGGTGCCGACCAGCTCAGGTTTTCTCGCTGCCGGAACCCTTCGAGCAGGCGCAGTTTCGCGGGCCAGTCCAGCAGCTCCGCGCATTCCATCGGATCGCGCTCCAGTTGATCGAGCACGTGCGCCCACGTTTCGACGATGTCGGCCGCGCGCGGGTCGGGGTCGCGGCTGTCGACCAGCTTCGCCACCCGATCGAGGTAAACCCGTTGCAGCGCAAGCCCGGTCAGCTCTCGACCGTCGGCCAGGGCCACCGCGGTGCGCAGCGACGGGTCGCGGCTGATCGCGTGGACCGCGTGCACCGGCCGCGCCAAAACCAAATCGCTCAGGTCGATTCCGTGGGCGGGGCCCTCTTCGATCAAGTCCAGCACCAGCGACGTGGTGCCCAGCTTGAGATAGGTCGACGTCTCCGCGAGGTTGGCGTCGCCGATGATGACGTGCAGCCGCCGGTACCGGTCGGCGTCGGCGTGCGGCTCGTCGCGCGTGTTGATGATGCCGCGTTTGAGGGTGGTCTCCAGGCCGACCTCGACCTCGATGTAGTCCGAGCGCTGCGACAGCTGAAAGCCGGGCTCGTCACCGGAGGGTCCGATGCCGACGCGTCCGGAGCCGGTGACCACCTGCCGCGAGACCAGGAACGGGGTCAGCCCGGCGATGATCGACGAGAACGGCGTCTGCCGCGACATCAAATAGTTTTCGTGCGACCCGTAGGAGGCGCCCTTGCCGTCGACGTTGTTCTTGTAGAGCTGCAATTTCGCGGCCCCGGGCACGCTGGCGACGTGCCGGGCGGCGGCCTCCATCACCCGCTCGCCGGCCTTGTCCCAGATCACGGCGTCCAGCGGGTCGGTGCATTCGGGGGCGGAGTATTCGGGGTGCGCGTGGTCGACGTAGAGCCGCGCCCCGTTGGTCAGGATCATGTTGGCCGCGCCGACCTCGTCGGCGTCGACCACCGGGGGCGGGCCGGCCGAGCGGCTCAGGTCGAAGCCGCGGGCGTCCCGCAGCGGCGATTCCACCTCGTAGTCCCAACGGGTGCGCTTGGCGCGCTGAATGCCGGCCGCGGCCGCATAGGCCAAAACCGCTTGCGTCGACGTGAGGATCGGGTTGGCCGTCGGGTCCGATGGCGAGGATATGCCGTATTCGACCTCCGTCCCGATAATCCTTTGCATGCTTCAAAGACTAGGCGAGGTGCGGAATTGACCTTCTCCCGGGCGTCGGCGCCCTGCAGCCGCCGGTCATCGGTGATCGCGTTTGCTGTTGACGTCGCTGACGGCGGTGATTAGCTTCACGGGATGACCGACCTATCCGGGAAGCGTTACGGCGAAGTGCTTCTCGTGACCCCCGGGGAGGCCGGACCGCAGGCCACGGTTTACAACAGCTTCCCGCTCAACGACTGTCCGGCCGAGCTGTGGTCGAAGCTCGACGCCCAGGCCATCGCAAAAGAACACGGGGCGGCCACGGCGTTGCTCAACGGTCCGCGCTACTGGCTGATGAACGCCATCGAGAAGCAGCAGCAGGGGCCGCAGATCACCAAGACCTTCGGCGGAATCGAGATGATTCAGCAGGCCACGGTCCTGCTGTCGTCGATGAACCCCGCGCCCTATACCGCCAATCAGGTCAACCGCCACACGGTCTTCGTCTTCAACCCGGGTGAAGAGGTCTACGAACTCCTCGATCCCGGCGGGCAGCGCTGGGTGATGCAGACCTGGAGCCAGGTCGCCGATCCCACACTGTCGCGCGCCGACCTGCCCGGCTTGGCCGCCCGGCTCAACCTGCCGCACGGGTGGGCCTACCAGCCGCGCCGGTTGACCGAGGAGTTGCGGGTGGACACCCGGACCCGTACCGCTCACGTCACGCAGGACGACTTGACGAACAGCTACTCGCTCCAGTTGGACTGACGCCGCGTCACAGGCGGTTTGCCATCCAACTCTGGTGCCGCACCGCCGCTTTGCGCGCGGTCTTGGCCAGCGCTCGGTCCGGCAGGTGACGGCCGAGCGCGTCGAGGACCAGCGCGGTCTCCGGCGCCGGATGACGCCAGATGTCGTCCAGCAACTGGGACGGGTCGGATAAACCAGCGAAGAGGCTGCACAACTCCTCGGGCGACTCCAACGACTCCGCGAGGACGTCGACGAGCACGGCAACGTCGACGAAGCTCGCGAGCGTCTCGGCGTCGGCGCGGTCCCGCTGGATCAGCCAGAGCGCGGCGTGGCCGGCGACCGGGCTGTCCAGCAGCTGACGAACGAAGGGTTCGGCGACGTCGAGGTCGAACTCGTTCAGGGCGACGAAGCCCATCGTCCGGCCGGCCGCGGTCTCCATGGTCGCGGCCGCCTCGGTGACCATCTGCACCCGCTCGGCGGCCGGCCGGTCGGACCGCCAGTTTGCTATCAACGGCACTTGAGTGTCCTTGCCCACCAACAACATTGCGCCGATCAGGTCCGTCGCATCCCAGTCGTTGATTCGGTCGAGACGGCGCAGCGCGAACCCGGCGTCCTCCAGGTATTCCGGCACGACGTGACGCCCCAGCGCGGTCAGTGCCACAGTCCCACCGGTCCAATTGCTAGGCCCAAGCGGCTGCCGCCGTTCGAGGGCGTCGGTCCAGTGCACCACACCGGCCTGCCGCAGAACGTCGAAGAGTCGGCCCATGTCGTCCTCGACGTATGCCTCCAGCGTGTCCTCCTCGTCGGCATACCAGCGCGGCGACGGCCGTTGCGCGGCAACCAGCGCGTGCACCCACTCCAGCAAGGATTCGAAGGGAAGTTTCGCGCCGTCTTGCAGCAGCGGCGCCAGCCAACACGCGATCCCGTCGTCGAGCAGGTCGTGCATGACGTTCTGCTCGGGATAGAGCTGCGCCGAATGCAACGACCGCAACGGACGTGACAAGAGGATCGCCGCGAACAGCGACTCCGCCCGCTCCACGGGCGAGCGCGTCCCCCACTCCTGCCCCGGCAGCACCCGGTGGCGATGCACGTCCACCGCGCCCGCCTCGATAGCCACTTGGATGAGGAAATTCAGGCGCCGCAGCGCCGCCGTCGACCGGGCCGGATATTTCAGCTCGCCCAACTCGAAATCCAACACGTCGCCGGTGTCGAGGCGCTCCACCAGCGCGCGACCATCAGCAAGTTCGAGTTCGCCCTTGTCGGTGAGCGGCTTGCCGTCCGGCCCGAGATAGTCGCGCAAGGCATCGAGTTTGGCGAGCAGCGGGACCGCCGTCGCGGCGGCCGCCAGGTCGGTCGCGGACGGCGGAACGTAGAGGAACGGCAGTTCGAAGGGCTCCGGCGCGTCGCCCGGGTCCGGAAGATCCTCGACAACGGTAGGGTCGCGTGCTTCGGCCAGCAGGGTCGGTGCAAGGTCGTCGGCCAGCCTGCGCAACCTCGCGGCGCGGTCGGCACCGCCGACCAGACGCCCCGTTGCCTCCATGAAGTCGACGTATACGCCGACCGCGAAGCACAGGCTGACGGCGTCCTCCGGCCGGCCTTCGAACCGTCGCGGACACCACTCCAGCAAAAATTCCGCGATATCGCCGGGCGCGAAATCGTCGAGAACACCGGTGGAGTCGAAGTAACGCCAGTCCAGAAGGACGGCGACGTCGGAGACGACCGCCTCCCGGTCCGAGTCGAGTCCGGCCCACCAACCGTCGAGCTCGTCCAATAGCACGCCACGAACCTGGTCGTAGGCGTCGTCGTCACCCGGAGCCTCAAAGCGGAGCCGCACGGGTGCGACGCTAGCCGGTGGCGCCGACAAATGTTTACAAGTACTGACCCAGGTTCGACTCGGTGTCGATGGCCCGCGACGCGCTCGAGCTCTTGCCGGTGACCAGCGTGCGGATGTAGACGATCCGCTCGCCCTTCTTGCCCGAAATCCGCGCCCAGTCATCGGGGTTGGTGGTGTTGGGCAGGTCCTCGTTCTCGGCGAACTCGTCGACGATCGAGTCGAGCAGATGCTGGATGCGCAGGCCCGGTTGACCGGTTTCCAGCACCGACTTGATCGCGTTCTTCTTCGCCCGGTCGACGACGTTCTGGATCATCGCCCCGGAGTTGAAGTCCTTGAAGTACATGACTTCCTTGTCACCGTTGGCGTAGGTGACCTCCAGGAACCGGTTGTCGTCGATCTCGGCGTACATCCGCTCGACGACCTTTTCGATCATCGCCTTGATGCAGGTGGTGCGGTCACCACCGAACTCGGCGAGGTCGTCGGCGTGCAGCGGCAGCGCCTCGGTCAGGTACTTCGAGAAGATGTCTTGCGCCGCTTCGGCATCCGGCCGCTCGATCTTGATCTTCACGTCGAGGCGCCCGGGCCGCAGGATGGCGGGGTCGATCATGTCCTCGCGGTTGGAGGCGCCGATCACGATGACGTTCTCCAGTCCCTCCACACCGTCGATCTCGCTGAGCAGCTGCGGGACCACCGTCGTCTCGACGTCCGAGGACACCCCCGTGCCACGGGTGCGGAAGATCGAGTCCATCTCGTCGAAGAACACGATCACCGGTGTGCCTTCCGACGCCTTCTCGCGGGCGCGCTGGAAAATCAGCCGGATGTGGCGCTCGGTCTCGCCGACGAACTTGTTCAGCAGCTCGGGGCCCTTGATGTTCAAGAAGTACGACTTGGCCTCGCGGGCGTCGTCGCCGCGCACCTCGGCCATCTTTTTGGCCAACGAGTTCGCGACCGCCTTGGCGATCAGCGTCTTACCGCAACCGGGCGGACCGTAGAGCAGCACACCCTTGGGCGGACGCAGCGCGTACTCCCGGTACAGCTCCTTGTGCAGGAAGGGCAGCTCCACGGCGTCGCGGATCTGCTCGATCTGGCGGGTCAGGCCGCCGATGTCCAGGTAGCTGACATCGGGCACCTCTTCGAGCACCAGGTCCTCGACCTCGGCCTTGGGGATGCGCTCGAAGGCGTAGCCGGCCTTGGTGTCGACCAGCAGCGAGTCGCCCGGGCGCAGCTTGCGGGGCCGGGTGTCGTCGTTGAGAGCGTCGGGATGACCGTCGGGCAGGTTCTCGGCGACCAGCGGCTCGGCGAGCCAGACGATGCGTTCCTCGTCGGCGTGGCCGACGACCAGTGCCCGGTGCCCGTCGGCCAAGAGCTCACGCAGCGTGGAGATCTCGCCGACCGACTCGAACGTGCCCGCTTCCACGACGGTGAGAGCCTCGTTGAGGCGAACGGTCTGGCCCTTGCGCAGCAGCCCGACTTCGATGTTCGGCGAGCACGTCAGGCGCATCTTGCGGCCGGACGTGAACACGTCGACCGTGTCGTCCTCGTGCGCCCCGAGCAGCACACCGTAGCCGCTGGGCGGCTGCCCCAGCCGGTCGACTTCCTCACGCAACGCCAGCAGTTGCTGGCGGGCCTCTTTGAGGGTCTCCATCAACTTCGAGTTGCGGGAGGCGAGGGAGTCGATGCGCGCTTCAAGCTGATGCACATCGCGGGCGGAGCGGGCGCCGCCTTGCGTGCCGACCGCATGATCGAGTTGCTCGCGCAACATCGCGGCCTCACGGCGTAATTGCTCCAACTCGGCCTCGTCGGCGCTGGACATGTCTGATTCGTGGGGGGTTCCGAATGCTTCAGAACGCTCTGAGCTACCCATCTTGCGCTCCTTTCCCACCCCGAATTGGCGCGGCGGATACTTCAACGCTACCGGCGATTGACGATTGATGTGCGTAGTCAAATACCCACGAAAAGTTAAGATTTTCGTCACGCTGGTAATCTCGGCCACTAATCGTGATGATCGAAAGGGCCTTGGGAGGTGGCAGAGTGACCGCAAAGAGCCTCGCCACAGGCTCGCCTCGCGTCGCAGTCACCGTCGGCGCCGCCGGTGTGACTTCAGTTGCACCCATCGGCCCGACCTTAGCGACATCGCTCCCACCCGAAGCGGCCAGCGCCGCCTAGCCGGCCGACCGACTGGATGCACCGACCACTGTCCGTAGCGCTCAGCACCGCCACCGTCCTGGCGGCGGTCGGGCTCGCCGCGTGTTCGTCGAAGCACCCTGCGAGCGAGTCGTCGACCGTCTCTTCGCTGCCACCGGCCACGTCCAGTCCAGTTGCCGCGCCCGTCACGGCTCCCCTACCACCCCCCGAAGCACTCACCGACGTCCTCGCCCGGCTGGCCGATCCGAACGTCCCCGGCGACGCCAAGGTGAGCCTGGTGGAGGGCGCCACGCCGGAGAGCGCGGCCACGCTGGACAAATTCACCAACGCCTTGCGGGACAACGGCTACCTGCCCATGACATTCGCCGCGAACGACATCGCGTGGTCGGACAAGAACCCGTCGAATGTGAAGGCCAGCATCGCCGTCCACACCGCCCAGGCCAACAACGCCAACTTCACCTTCCCGATGGAGTTCGCACCCTTCCAAGGCGGCTGGCAGCTCTCCCGGCGCACCGCCGAAATGCTGCTGGCCCTGGGCAAGTCGTCGGCGGCCCCGACGTCCGGAGCTCCCGCGGGCCCGCCCGAACCCGCACCGCCGCCCCCGGAATCCCCCGCGCCACCGGCCCCGCCGCCGCCCCCGCCCGAACCCGCTCCCTCCCAGAACCCACCAGGTTGACCCGCGGAATGTGGATCGGCTGGCTCGAGTTCGACGTCTTGCTGGGCGACGTTCGCTCACTCAAACAGAAGCGATCGGTGATCCGTCCCGTCGTCGCCGAATTGCAGCGCAGGTTCAGCATGTCGGCGGCCGAGACCGGTTCGCATGATCTGTATCGACGGGCCGGCATCGGCGTCGCCCTGGTCTCCGGTGATCGCGGCCACGCGGTCGACGTCCTGGATGCGGCCGAGCGGCTGGTGGCCGCGCATCCCGAGTTCGAGCTGCTGTCGGTGCGACGCTCGCTGCTGCGCAGCGACGATATGGACTAGCCGTCGCGGCCCACGCGCTTGCGCCCCAGCGGCGCGGGCGCAACCACCCCGGGCGCAAGCCGTCGCGTGAAGATCAGGAAAGCCGTGTGCCCCCGCATCGAATGCTGCGGCCGCACCGCGAGCCCGACGACGTTCCAACCGCGTTGCAACGTCTCCCAGGACCGCGGCTCGGTCCAGCACTGCTGCGCCCGCAACGCCTCGACGGCGCGTGACAGTTGGGTGACGGTGGCCACATAGATCATCAGCACCCCACCGGGGGTCAGCAGCCGCGCGACCGACTCCAGCACATCCCACGGCGCGAGCATGTCGAGCACGGCGCGATCGAAGGATCCGTCCGGCAGCTCGGAGTCGGCCACATCGCTGACGATCAATTCCCAGTTGTCCGGCACGGCGCCGCCGGAGAACACCGACACGTTGCGTTCGGCGTGTTCGGCGTGGTCGGCGCGCTGCTCGTAGGAGACCACCCGCCCGCCGGGCCCGACCGCGCGCAGCAGCGAACAAGTCAGCGCGCCCGAACCGGCGCCGGCCTCCAGCACCCGGGCCCCGGGGAAGATGTCGCCCTCGTGGACGATCTGAGCCGCGTCCTTCGGGTAGATCACCTGCGGCCCGCGGGGCATCGACATCACGTAGTCGATCAGCAGGGGCCGTAGCACCAAGTACGCGGCGCCGTTGCTGGACTTGATCACGCTGCCCTGCTCGAGCCCGATGACCGCGTCGTGCGGGATCGACCCGCGATGGGTGTGGAACTCGGCGCCCTCGGCAAGCACCATCGTGTAGTGCCGACCCTTGGCGTCGGTGAGCTGAACACGCTCGCCCACGGTGAACGGGCCGGTTGCGGACACGCGGTATAGCGTGCCAGCCGACTCGCCCCCTCGGGTGCTTGGGGGTTGTCGGCGCCCGGTCATAGGCTTCCGACATGATCGTCCAGCCGGAGGCCCCGCAGTCGGTGACGGGCCCGGCGCGGCAAGTGTCCCGCCCCGCGCTGTCACCGTCGCGCGCCGCGGACTTCAAGCAATGCCCCCTGCTGTACCGGTTCCGGGCCATCGACCGCCTGCCCGAGGCCCCGTCGCCGGCGCAGCTGCGCGGATCGCTCGTTCACGCCGCCCTCCAGCAGCTCTACGGGCTGCCCGCCGCGCAGCGCGGCCCCGACACCGCCATGTCGCTGGTGCAGCCCGCGTGGGAGCAGGTGATGGCCGCGACGCCGGAGCTCACCGCCGACCTGGACCCGGCCCAGCACACCCAGCTGCTGGCCGAGGCCCAGGCGCTGCTCGCCGGCTACTACCGCCTCGAAGACCCGACCCGTTTCGACCCGCAATGCTGCGAAGAACGCGTGGAAGTCGAACTCGCCGACGGCACGCTGCTGCGGGGCTTCATCGACCGCATCGACGTCGCGGCCACCGGAGAACTCCGGGTGGTCGACTACAAGACCGGCAAGGCGCCACCGGAAGCGCGGGCCCTGGCCGAGTTCAAGGCCATGTTCCAGATGAAGTTCTACGCGGTGGCGCTGCTGCGGTCGCGCGGTGTGCCGCCCACCCGGCTGCGGCTGATCTACCTGGCCGACGGCCAGGTGCTGGACTATTCACCGGACCACGCCGAGCTGCTGCGCTTCGAGAAGACCCTGATCGCGATCTGGCGCGCCATCCAATCCGCCGGCCAGACCGGCGATTTCCGTCCCACCCAGTCGCGATTGTGCGACTGGTGTCCCCACCAGCAGCTCTGCCCGCTTTTCGGTGGAACACCGCCGCCCTACCCGGGTTGGCCGGAATAATTTGACGCGCACAGTGATTCACGCTCGAGCGAGCCGGCGGCGTAGCAGTCTAGTCGAGCGCCGACATCTCCTGCAGCACGGTCGGAATGAGCTCGCTGACCGTGGGATGGATGTGCATGGTGCGTGAGAGCGTGGTGTAGGGCGCGTTGGCCGACATGACGTCCAGGATGCAGTGAATGGCCTCGTCGCCGCCGACCCCAAAGATGGCGGCCCCCAGGATCTCCTCGGTTTCGGCGTCGACCACGACTTTCATGAAGCCTTGTGTCTCACCCTTTTCGACCGCCCGGCCGACCCTGGTCATCGGCCGCTTGCCGACGAGCGCCTTGCGTCCCGACGCGCGAACCTGATCGACGGTCAGGCCGGCGCGGCCCAGCGGCGGGTCGATGTAGAGCGCGTAGGTGGTGATGCGGTCGCTCACCCGCCGCGGGTCGTCATCGAGCAGATTGGCGGCGACGATCTCGAAGTCGTTGTATGACGTGTGGGTGAACGCGCCCCTGCCGTTGCAGTCGCCCATCGCCCAGATGTGCTCGACGCTGGTCTTGAGCTGGTCGTCGACCACGATGTAGCCGTGGGCGTCGGTCCGCACACCGGCGGCTTCCAGACCAAGGTCGTCGGTGTTGGGGCGCCGGCCGACTGCCAGCAGCAGGTGACTCCCCCGGACGGGAGCGGCGCCGTCGCGGGGGGTGATCTCAAACCCGTTGTCGGTCTTGGTGATTCGCATGTCATCAGCACCGACGATGATGTCGATGCCCTCGGCTCGCAAGATGTCTTCGATGGTGGCCGAGACGTCCTCGTCTTCGCGGGACGCCAACCGCGGGCCACGCTCCACCACCGTCACCCGCGCCCCGAAGCGCCGGTACATCTGCGCGAACTCCAGCGCGATGTAGCTGCCTCCCACGATGACGAGATGCGTTGGCAGCGTGTCGAGTTCGAGGATGGACACGTTGGTGAGGAACTCGACCTCGTCCAGGCCCGGGATGTCGGGCACCACGGCGCGGCCGCCGACGTTGAGGAAGATGCGCTCGGCGCGCAGCACGTCGTCACCGACCCGCACGGTGTGCGGATCGGTGAATACCGCGTGCCCGCGGACGACGGTGCAGCCGTCCATGCCCTCGAGCCAATCTTCGACGCCCTTGCGATCGCCCAGCATGATCTCGTCCTTGCGGGCCTTGACTTTCGCCATGTCCACGCTGATCTCGCCGGTGCCGACGCCGTAGTCCGCGCCGCGCCGCGCCAGGTGCGCGGCGTGCGCGGAGGCCACCAGCGTCTTGGTCGGGATGCATCCGGTGTTGACGCAGGTGCCGCCGATCAGTTTGCGTTCGACGATCGCGACGCGCTGCCCGGCTGCCGTCAGCCGCCCCGCCAACGGCGGGCCCGCCTGGCCCGCACCGACGATGATCGCGTCGAAATGTTCTGTCACTTAACCGCCGTCAGCAGGTACTCCGTCAGCACGTGGCCCGTCACCGCCACGATGACGAATCCCCCGACGATCGCGACCACGTCCTCGAGCAGCGCGATGGGCAGATCCTTGCCCGCCACCGCGGCCAGCCGCTTGCGCGCCTGGTAGCCGCCGAGGGTGCCGAGCACCGCGCCGATGACGCCGGCGCCGAGCGCGGTAAACGTCCAGTGCGGCCAGGCGCCCAGCGCCGCCCCCGCGAGACCGCCCGTGACGATGCGGGCCGCGAAGATCGGCGCCGCCGTGCGGGCCGGGGTCTTGGGCAGCTTGTCGTTGATCAGTTCGCCGACGGCGAGGACGGTGAAGACCACCACCGCGACGATGCTTCCCATCCACGACGCCCAGGTGCCGTGCAGGTCGATCCAACCAAGAAGAGCGGGGGCGGCGGCCCAGGCGACCAGGGCGGGCGCCGTCAGCGAACGCAACCCGGCAACGACGCCAATCAACAAAGCCAGCAACACAACAAGCGCGTGAGTCACGAAGACCTCCTGGAGGACGAAACAGCCGGCGACCTTTTCAGGGACGGCCCACACGCCAACCCGGGCAATCCCCCGAGGCGGACGCTAACACAGCCGCGGCGGTCGCACCGCGTGTGCAATCAGAACCGGCAAAACCTGATATCGGACGCCAGAATCGCCTTGGCGCCGATGGCGGCCAGCTCATCCATGATTTCGTTCACGCCCCGGCGCGGGACCAGCGCCCGGATGGCAACCCAATCCGGATCGGCCAGGGGCGCAATGGTCGGCGACTCCAGGCCCGGCGTGATCGCGGTGGCCTTGTCCAGCACCGAGCGCGGGCAGTCGTAGTCGAGCATCAGATACTGCTGGCCGAAGACCACACCCTGGATGCGCGCCACCAGCTGATCGCGCGCGGCCTGCGTCCCGGACCGGCTGCTGTGGTCGCTCTCGATCAGCACGGCTTCCGAATCGCACAGCGGATCACCGAACGCCACCAGGTTGTGCAGGCTCAGGGTGCGCCCGGACCCGACCACGTCGGCGATGGCGTCGGCGACACCGAGTTGCACCGAGATCTCCACCGCGCCGTCCAGTCGGATGACGGTCGCCTCAATACCGCGCCCCGCCAAGTCTTTTCGCACCAAGTTGGGGTACGCCGTGGCCACCCGCTTGCCGGCCAGATCGGCGATCTTCCAGTCCCGCCCGGCCGGGGCGGCGTAGCGAAAACTCGACGACCCGAATCCCAGCGCCAGACGTTCCCGCACCGGGGCGTCGGAATCGCCCACCAGGTCGCGCCCGGTGATGCCGAAATCCAGCTCGCCCGAACCCACATAGATGGCAATGTCTTTGGGCCGCAGGAAGAAGAACTCGACCTGATTGGCCGGGTCGATGACGGTCAGGTCCTTGGAGTCGGTGCGGCGCCGGTAGCCGGCCTCCGCCAAGATCTCGGTGGCCGGCTCGCTCAGCGTGCCTTTGTTGGGAACCGCAACCCGCAGCATGGTCACAGCTTCCGATACACGTCGTCGAGGGACAGCCCGCGCGCGACCATCAGCACTTGCGTCCAGTAGAGCAACTGGCTGATCTCCTCGGCCAGCGCGTCGTCGGGTTCGTGTTCTGCGGCCAGCCACACCTCGCCGGCTTCCTCGAGGATCTTTTTACCCAGCCCGTGGATGCCGCCGTCGAGCGCGGCGACCGTCGCGCTGCCGGCCGGCCGGGTGCGGGCACGCTCGCCGAGTTCGGCGAACAGATCCTCGAAGGTCTTCACGGCCAGCGATTGTTTCACGCGGCGGTCGGCAAAGTCACGGCGGTTTCGGTCGGGGCCGCCCGGTTCAGTCGAATCCGGCGAGAGTGAGCCGCAGCGCTTGTTCCAATTGTTCGTGAAAAGCCGGGCTTTCGCCGATATCCGAGGACAGCCACCCGTCGAGGACGAATTGGACTGTGGCCAAACTGGTGTGGACCAACAACGCGGGTCGAGTGTCGACCCCCGCATCGACACCCATCCGGTGAGCGACTTGCTCGATCAGCGTGCCGTGATCGGTTTCGCTGACCAAGACGGATTTGCTCAACAGGTGGGGCGCGGTGGCGACGGCGTGACGCCAGGTATCGAGGTTGGCGACGTTGCTGACATCCCTGGCGTGCGTGACGAACAGCTGGATCAATGCTTCGACCGGTGACTCGTGTGGCGGCCGGGCGCTGTACGAACCCACGATCTCGGCGGCCGCCTCCCGAACGGGATCGACGAGCAGGCCCTCCTTGGTGGGCGCATACCGGAAATACGTGCTGATGGAGACCCCGGCGGCCGACGCGATGTCCTCGGTCGTCACCGCCTCGAAGCCCCGCTCGGCGAAGAGCTGGTGCGCGGTCTGCTGGATCTGGGAAAGCAGCTCAGCACGGCGTCGGTCCCGCAACGAACCGGTGTTTGCTGAGGGCATGCCATCACCTTCGTCAATCCGACATTAGAACCCCGCGATGCCGTCCAGCGACGATCTCAGATGAGGGACTCTACACTATTGAAAGTCCCTATCAAATAGGCTAGTGTGATGCAGCACACACCGATGAACTGCAGAGTCTTGGCGCTTGTTGACACTATTTTAATAAAAATAGGGTTCCAACGGCTACCCAACGGCCTCTGCTCGGCGCTCAGGACTTAGGGGTGGGAAGAGGGCCGATGAGCGGTAGCTGGTACGCGATGACCTGTGCCACGGGTTTGCTAGACCGACCGCGGGTCGCGCCGCTATGACGACGGCACAGCTTGACGGCGTTGTCGCCATCCGGAACTGGTCGGTCGGGTACGTCAGACGTCATCCGGTCGCCTCGCTGACGACGGTGGGCGAACAGTTCGTCCTGGGCGTGCGCACCGTTCAATATTTCTTCGTCGACCTGATCACCGGGCGATTTCAATGGCACGAATTCGTCCGGCAGGGCGCGTTCATGGCCGGCACCGCGGTGCTACCGACGATCCTGGTCTCGCTGCCGATCAGCGTCACCCTGTCCATCCAATTCGCGCTGCTGGCCGGCCAGGTCGGCGCCACCTCGCTGGCCGGCGCGGCGAGCGGGCTCGCGGTCATTCGGCAGGGCGCGTCGTTGGTGGCGGCGGTGCTCATGGCGTCGGCCGTCGGGTCGGCCATCACCGCCGATCTCGGTTCGCGCACCATGCGCGAGGAAACCGACGCGATGGAGGTGATGGGGGTCTCGGTGATCCGGCGCCTGGTTGTCCCCCGCTTCGCCGCGGCGGTGATGATCGGTGTGGCCCTCACCGGCGTCGTGTGCTTCGCCGGATTCTTCGCGAGCTACATGTTCAACGTGTACTTCCAGAACGGCGCGCCGGGCAGCTTCGTGTCGACGTTCGCGTCGTTCGCGACGACCGGCGACATGATTCTCGCGCTGCTGAAGGCGATCGTGTTCGGCGCGATCGTGGCCGTCGTGTCCAGCCAAAAAGGCTTGTCCACCAAGGGCGGACCGACGGGCGTCGCGAACTCGGTGAACGCCGCCGTCGTCGAGGCGATCCTGCTGCTGATGATCGTCAACGTCGCCATCAGCCAGCTCTACATCCTGTTGTCGCCCAGGACGGGGCTCTGACGTGACGGCCTCGGCGTATGAGCCTTTCGCACCGATTTCGACGCCGCTCGTCCGGCTCTACCGCAGGGGCAAGGTGCCGATCATCCGGCTCGGCCATCTGCTGGTCTTCTTCGTCCGGGCGGCGGTCGCCGTGCCGCTCGCCGTGCGCCAGTACAGCGGCGAATTTCTGCGGCTCCTGTCGAACATCACCTGGGGCAACGGCTCGATCGTGGTCGGTGGCGGCACCGCCGGCGTGGCGGTGGTGCTCGGCATGACGGTCGGCGCACTCGTCGGCATCGAGGGCTATAACTTCCTCGACCTGCTCGGCCTCGGCCCGGCCACCGGGTTCGTCTCCTCGTTGGTCAACACCCGCGAACTGGCGCCGTTGATGGCATCGCTGGCCTTCGCCATGCAGGGCGGTTGCCGCTTCACCGCCCAGCTGGGATCCATGCGCATCGCCGAGGAGATCGACGCATTGGAGTCGATCGCGATCCGCCCGATCCCCTACCTGGTGACCACCCGGCTGATCGCCTCGGTGGTGGCGATCATCCCGCTGTACGCCGCGTGCCTGGCGATCGGCTACCTGAGCACGCAAGTGGTGGTGGGGATCGGCAGCGGTGGCTCGACCGGGTCCTACCTGCACTACTTCACGCTGATGCTGGCCGGCCAGGACATCGTCTACTCGTTGATCAAGGCCGTCATCTTCGTGTGGATCGCCTCGACGATCCAGTGCTACTACGGGTATTACGCGAGCGGCGGACCCGAAGGCGTCGGCGTCGCCGCGGGGCACGGCATGCGGGCCAGCATCACGGTCGTGATCATCGTGAACATGCTGCTCACCATGGCGCTGTGGGGCGTCGACTCCGGCGCAAGGTTTGGCGGTTAGGCCCGTGGCTAGGTCGGTGGAAGATGCCCAATTCCCTTGAGCTGGACGGACGTGGCCCCTCCGAACGCCAGCTGTTCGGCGTCGGCATCGCCGTCGTGGTGGTCAGCGCCCTGGTCACCGCCGCGATGTTGGTCAAATCCACTGGCAGGCTGGACAATTACGTGCGGGTGGTTGCCGATCTGGTCAACGTGGGCGACGGCCTTCCGCAAAAATCGGACGTCAAATATCACGGCGTGCTCGTCGGAATGGTCGACGACGTCGTCCCGGCCGCGCACGGCAAACCCAACTATGTCCACATCGACCTCAAACCCGAATACGCCAAGTCGATTCCGGCCGCCGTGACCGCGCGCGTGGTGCCGAGCAATGTGTTCGCCGTGTCGTCGGTGCAGTTGGTGGGCTCCCCAAACCAAAAGGGCCCGGGGGCGAAAATCCGCCAGGGCGCGCATATTCCGGAGGACAAGCGGTTGCCGACCGTGTTGTTCCAGACGACGGTCAGCAAGTTGCGCGACCTGCTGGCCGCCGCGGGGCGCGGCCGTGACGACAGGTCGGTGGGGATCCTGGCCGCCCTGGGTGCGGCGACCGACCACCGCCGCGTCAGCCTGCTCAACGCCGGTGCGCAGTTGAATCGCCTTCTCGACCAGCTCAATTCGATCGTCAGCACCGACACCGGTCCGTCGACGGTGTCCGCGCTGCTCGATGCGACGACGGGGCTCGCGCAGACGGCCCCCGACCTTCTCGACGCATTGCATCAGGCCGTCGAGCCGATGCGGACGTTCGCCGAGACGCGCGGACAGCTGAGCTCGCTGCTGTCGGGCGCCGACGACACGGTCGGCACGACGCGCCAATCGTTCGACAACCACATCGACCAACTCATCAGGATCACCGCCGATTTCACGCCGGTGTTCGGTGTGTTGGCGCAGAAGTCGAACAATTTCGTGCCCGCGGTGACGAAATTGGACAACCTTGCCAACCAGTTCATGGAGCAGGTCTGGAACCCGGACACGAATCTGGGCAACATGCGCGCGATGCTGACGTTCACGCCCAGTTCCACCTACACCCGCGCCGACTGTCCACACTACGGCGAGCTGAAGGGGCCGAGCTGCTTTACCGCGCCGCTGATCCCGGTGCGCCCCGATCTGCCCGAGGTGCTGCTGCCGCAGAACTATCATCCCCCCAAGGATCTGGCTCCGCCGCCGGGCACCGTGATCGGTCCGGACGGAAACCTGGTTGCCGTGGGTCCGCCGCTGATCAACCCGACTCCGAATTTGACCGATCCGAATCCCCCGCTGGCCCCAGGGATTACGCCGTCACCGCCCGTTCCCGGCAGCGCGAATCCCGACAACCCGTCGCCGGGGGCGCCGGCGACACCACAACCGCATCAGCCGTGGGTCGCGCCGGTGGCGCCCAAGGCGCCGTGGATTCCGCAGGCGTCGTTTGGCCCCTCGCGTTTCGGGGGGAACGTGGGACCCGTTGGGAGCCAGTATGAACGAAACATGTTGGGTGTGATCACCGGCGGCCCCGCCACGCCGGCCACGGAGCTGCTGCTCGGTCCGGTCGCCCGTGGCACCACGGTGTCGGTAGCCCATCCGTCCGGGGAGGCCAAATGAAATTTCGCGGCCCGCTCATCGCGCTGACCCTGTTCATGATCGTCTCGCTGACGGTGACCTGGCTGGTGTATGTGAGCTTGCGGCGTGACGTCGCCGGTGACACGGCCAGGTATTCGGCGGTGTTCAGCGACGTGTACGGGCTTCGCGAGGGCGACGACGTCCGCATGGCGGGAGTGCGCGTGGGCCGGGTCGAAAAGGTGGAACTGGACGGGAAACTGGCGAAAGTCTCGTTCGTGGTGCAGCAGGAACAACGGCTGTTCGGCAACACCCTCGCCTCGGTGACGTATCAGAACATCGTCGGGCAGCGCTACCTGGGACTGTCGTTGGGCAAGGAAGGCAGCCCCGAGCTGCTTCCGCCGGGCAGCACCATCCCGCTGGAACGCACCGAACCCTCTTTCGACGTCACCACGCTGCTCAATGGCTACGAACCGTTGTTCAGCCTGCTGAACCCCCACGACGCCGACAACCTCACCAAAGGCATCATCGCCTCGCTGCAAGGTGACACGTCATCGCTGGCCACGCTGGTCGGCCAGACCTCCACGCTCACAGAGACATTCGCGGGGCGGGATCAGGCCCTGGGCAGCGTGATCACCAACCTCAACAAGGTGGTGGGCAACCTCGCGGCCCAAAACGACGACCTCGACGGGGTCATCACACAGACCCGCAGCGTCGTCGGTGAGCTCGACCAGCGGCGCCCCGACCTGGTCGCCTCGGTGGGTTCGCTGGCGCGGGTGACGGGTCGACTGTCGACGTCGGCGACCGACGTGTACCCGGCATTGCGCGAATTCATCGATCGCAAGCCCGGTGTCGCCAGACACATCATGGACGTCGAACCGCAGGTGGCGTTCTTCGGCGACAACATCCCGCTGCTGCTGAAAGGCCTTACCCGGGTCGGCAATCAGGGCGCCTACGGCAACGCCTACGTGTGTGACGTGAACTTCATGGGGTTCTTCCCCGGGCTCAACGATGTCGTGCCGATCATCATCAATGCCGCCACGCCGGGAAACAGGGCGTGGCACACCCCGAGGTGCAGGAGCACGGTCGATGGCTGACAAGACTGTGCGGCAACGGCTTTCGGGGATTAAGAAGCGGCCGCTGGAAAGCTACAACAAGACCTGGCTGGGGTTCATCGCGGTCGCGGTGGTAGCGGTGGTCATCGGGGTCATGCTGCTGGTGCATGCCATCGGCGCCGGCTATCGGCACTACACCGCCGAGTTCCTGCAAGCGGCTTCGCTGCGGGCGGGCAACCCCATCGTGGTCGCGGGCATTCCGGTGGGCAACGTCACGAGCATGAAACTCGTCGGCGACCACGTCGAGGCGGGGCTGAAGGTCCGGGACGACATCAAGCTGGGCAAGGACTCCCGGGCGCAGATCAGGGTCACCACGATCCTGGGGTCGCGCTACCTCGCGCTGGAACCCAACGGGCCGGCGCACCTGCCCAAGAACACATTCGACCTGGCGCACACCGAGGTGCCCTACGACCTGCAGGCCGCGTTGCAGGACGCCACCACCACTTTCGAACAGGTCGACTCCGACAGGTTCGCACGGTCGCTGGCGGTGCTCGGCAAGCAACTCGAGGGACTGCCCTCCGTGGTGCCGCAGGCAATCACGAACATCAACACCCTTTCGTCGATCATCGCGGTGCGCCGCGACCAGCTTGGACAGCTGCTGCGCAGCACCGAGCAGGTGACGAACACGCTGCGGCGCCAGCAGGCCGGTATCGGCGCGCTGGTCGACCAGGGGCAGGACCTGCTGGGCCAATTCGTCGCGCGGCGCGCCGTTTTCCACGCGATGATGCAATCCCTCTCGAGTCTTGTCGACACCATGAGCCAGGTCGTGGTCAACGACCGCTCGGGTCTGGACGCGCTGATCAAAGACATGCGCGACTTCACCAACCTGATGTCCGCGCACGACGACCTGCTGCACAGCATGCTGCAAACCAGCCCGATCTTCTTTCGCGAGGCGGCCAACCTCACCGGTGACGGCAACGCGGTCAACTTCAACGCGCCCAACGTGCCCCTGATCGACTCCTGGATGTGCGCGATCAGCGGCCGCGCCAAGCAGTTCGGCATGATCCAGTACTTCAAGGACTGCAAATGAGGGGGTTCGGCGCCAGGGCGCTGGCCATCGTCGCCGCGGTCGCGGTCATCGGCGCGGTGGTCGGCGTCGGTTGGTGGTACCTGCGTTCCGACGAGGACACGATCACGGTGACCGCCCAATTCGACAGCGCCTCAGGACTTTACGAGGGCAACGTGGTGGCGGTGCTGGGCATGCCGGTGGGCAAGGTCACCAAGATCAACGCCAAGGGCGGCTACGTCGAAGTTGACTTCACCGTCGACCGCCACGTCAAGGTTCCCGCCACCGCGCAAGCGGTCACGGTGTCGACCTCCATACTCACCGACCGCCAGATCGAACTCACACCGCCCTACCACGACGGGCCGACCCTGCAGAACCACGACACCATCGGGTTGCCCCGGACCAAGACACCGGTCGAATTCAGCAGCGTCCTCAACGTCCTGGACAAGGTGACCAAGTCGCTCGAGGGCGACGGCCGCGGCGGCGGCCCGATCGCCGACGTGCTCAATGGCGGGACCGAGGTGATCAACGGCAACGGCGAAAAGATCAAAGCGGCGCTGGGCGAACTGTCCAAGGCGCTGCGCCTGTCCAGCGACGGCGGCGCGACGACCCGTGAGCAGATCACCACGATCGTCAAAAACATCAGTACGCTGTTCGACGCCGTGGCCGCCAATGACACGAAATTGCGCGAATTCGCCTCCACCATCCACCAAGTCAGCCAGATCATGGCGGACGAAAATCTCGGCAGTGGCAGCACCGGACGCAAACTCGACCAACTCATCCAGCGGGCCGGCGACCTGCTTGACGCCAACCGCGACAACATCAAGCAGACGGTCGTCAACGGCAATGCCGCGCTGAAGACGGTGACCGAGCAGAGGCGCGACCTGGCCGAGCTCCTGGATCTCGCTCCACTGGTGGCCGACAACGCCTACAACATGATCGACCGGGCCAACGGTGCCGTGCGCGCCCGCTTTTTGACGGACCGATTGCTCTTCGACAGCCAGTACACCAAAGAGATCTGCAACCTGATGGGCCTTCGTCAACTGGGCTGCAGCACCGGGACCATCCAGGACTTCGGCCCCGATTTCGGGTTGACCTACGTGCTCGACGGCATGGCCGCCATGGGGCAGAAATGATGACGGCGCGCACGCGGGGAATGCCGGCGGTGCTGGCCGCGGCCATGGTCACCGCAGGATGCGCCACGAACGGCCTTGCCAGCCTGCCCCTTCCGGCACCGGGGCTGGGTTCGGGAGGGTATTCGCTGAACGCCGTGTTCTCCAACGCGCTCAACCTGCCGATGAACGCCAAGGTCAAGCTCGCCGGGGCCGACGTCGGGCAACTCGAGTCGATGGTTGCGCGCAACTACACCGCCCTCACCAGGCTGCGGATCAGGGAGGGCGTGCAACTGCCCCGCGGCAGCACCGCCGAATTGCGCACCGCGACGCCACTGGGCGACGTGTTCGTCGCGTTGAAGCCGCCCGGCGCGGGTGAGGGGGACGGGCCGCTATTGAAGAACGGCGACACCATCGGCCTGGACTCCACCGCGGCCGCCGCGACCGTCGAGTCGGTGCTGAGCTCGGCGGCGATTCTCGTAAACGGTGGCGCGGTACGCAATTTCACTAACATCATCAACGGTTTCGGCAAGGCGACCGGTGACCAGGGACAGGCGTTCGGAGACATGATCCGCAAGTCCAACGAGTTGCTCGGGACGCTGGATTCGCGATCCGATCAGATCAAGAACGCGTTGAGCCAATTGTCGCGGCTGGCCGACCAACTCGACGCCAAGAATCAAACGATCAGCGACCTGATGGCGGCGGCCAGGCCCGCGACGTCGGCCCTGGCCGCCAACACCACCCAGCTTTCCAATTTGGCCGTCCAGGTGGGCGACACCACGCGGTTGCTGGCCAGGTTCCCGTCGATCGGCGGGACCGACACCAGCGGCCGCAGCGTGATCCGCGACCTGAACACCATCGCCGGGGCCGCCAACGACGTCGCGGTGAGCCCGGACACCAGCTGGCTGTCGGTGAACCGGCTGATCCCTCCGTTGGTCAAATCGACGGCGGGGAACTCGATTTCGGTGCACGTGGGCGTGGACAAGATCATGCTCGGTTCGCTGCCCGATATCGGATACCCCGGTGACATCGGGCTGCACGGACCCCACCACTACAACGTGAACCTGCTCGTGGGCACCCTCAAGTACACCCTGTGGCGGCTACAGGAGCGGGTGGTCGGCCGGGGACCGGATTCGCCGCAGGTTCCCGTCATCCCGGACCCGACCATCCCGGGCCAAATCGATGTCGCCCCCGGACCCCCGCCGGGACCGGTCCCGCCACCGGGGTCGGCCGAACCGCCGCCGGGGCCGCACTCATGATCCGCGCCATCGCCGACTTCGCCAATCTCGTTGTCCGGGCGGTGCGTACGGGCCACCGGCAACAGGTGTGGCTGTCGGTGGCCGGGTTGGCGCTCATCCTGGTCGTGGCCACTGCCTACCTGCTGATCGGCGCCTTGCGGGTGAAGCCCTTCGCCGCGTCCTACCGGGTCACCATACAGTTGGCCGATTCGGGCGGGCTCCTCCCCAACCAGGACGTCGCGCTGCGGGGGGTGCGCATCGGCCGGGTCGAGTCGCTGGAGATCACCGACCACGGGGTGAACGCCGTCGCCACCATCACGTCGAAGGTGCGGATCCCGGCGAACAGCGTCGTGCACGTGTCGGCGCTCTCGCCGGCCGGTGAGCAGTACGTCAACTTCGAAGCCGCGTCCGACGCCGGCCCGTATTTGCACGACGGCAGCCGCATCGCCCTGGACCACACCACGGTCCCGGTCAGCTTGGCGCAGTTGCTGGGCGACGCCGACGGGCTGCTGGCCCAGGTGGACCCGCACAAGATCGAGTTGATCAAGAAGGAACTGAGCCTGAGCAAGGAAGGTCCGGCGAAGCTGACCGCCATCGTCGACGGCGGCACTTTCCTGCTTTCGACGCTGGATTCGGTGCTGCCGCAAACCACCAGCATCATCAAGACCAGCCGGGTCGTGCTCACCCTGGCGAGCGACAAGAACTCCGGCTTGGGCGCTGCCGCAACAGAACTCAACCAAACGCTGACCGGCGTCGCCCGGATGCAGGCTGGCTATCGCCGTTTAACCCAGCAGACACCGCGCACACTTTCGGCCGTCGACAATCTGTTCGCCGACAATTCCGACACGATGGTGCAGTTGCTGGGCAGCATGGCCACCATGTCGCAGCTTTTATATCTGCGGGTCCCGGCGCTCAACGCGCTGTTCCCGGACTATCGTGGGTCGGTACTGGACGCGGTGACGAGCGCGTTTCACGACAACGGAGTCTGGGCGATTGCCGACCTCTACCCCCGCTACGTGTGCGACTACGGAACTCCCTCGCACCCACCGTCGGCCGCCGACTACTACGAGCCGTTCATGTACACCTACTGCCGCGACGACGACCCCGCGGTCTCGATCCGCGGCGCCAAGAACGCACCGCGCCCGGGCGGCGACGACACCGCCGGCCCGCCGATGGGCGCGAACCTGGGCCAGCGAACCGATCCGACCCCCAAGGGCCGCTACACCATTCCCACCCCCTACGGCGGCCCGCAGCTGCCGATCGAACCGCCGCACTAGGCCTGAACCGTCCGAGCCGATCCCTAGGAGATGACCGTGATCGTGACCTCCCAAAAGAAT
This sequence comes from Mycobacterium sp. NTMscope_MAC_12, assembly GCF_976985675.1. Lineage (NCBI taxonomy): Bacteria > Bacillati > Actinomycetota > Actinomycetes > Mycobacteriales > Mycobacteriaceae > Mycobacterium > Mycobacterium sp. NTMscope_MAC_12. The sequence continues at coordinate 2,044,835 of NZ_CDRJYY010000001.1, read as the reverse complement.
CCGAAGTCCGAGGCCGTCAAAACGGAGCCGGACGTCGGATCGACGGAAGCCGCCCCCGACGGCGTCGACGACGTGACCGCCGGCGAGGCCGAGGAGCAGGCCGACGAGGGTGGTCTGCTCACACGCAAACGTCGCGACTCCGAACGCGGCAAACGGCCCTGGAAGCAATACCTGCGCCGCAGCATACTGCCGCTGTTACTCGTTGCCTCGCTTGCGGTTTCGGGGTTCCTGGGATGGCGGCAGTGGCAAGACCATCAGGTCAAGGTGGCCGGCGAACAGGCCCAGCAGGCGGCCATCGCTTACGCGCAGGTGCTGACGAGCATCGACTCGAACAAGGTCGACGAGAACTTCCGGCAGGTGCTCGACGGCGCCACCGGCGAGTTCAAGGACATGTACACCCAATCCAGCGTGAAACTTCGGCAGCTACTGATCGACAACAAAGCCACCGCGCATGGGGTGGTGGTGGACTCGGCCATCCAGTCCGCATCCACCAACAAGGTCGTCGTGCTGGTGTTCATCGACCAGACCGTCACCAACACGGCCGCTCCCGACCCGCGCATCGACCGCAGCAGGATCAAGATGACCATGGAAAAGGTCGACGGCCGCTGGCGGGCAAGCAAAGTGCAGCTGCTGTGATGCGCCGGCTCATAGCGGCGTCCGTATTGGCAGCCGCCGCAACGCTTCCCACCTTCCCCGCTGCGCACGCATCGGCCCCGTCGTTCTGTGGCGAGCTCGGCGGGAACTGGGACGGCCAATATTGCCACACCTCGGTGACCTCGGAACGCAACGCCGTGCGCGACATCAAGGTCGCGGTGCCCGAGGATCTGGTCGACAATCCGACCACGGGTCCGGTGATCCGCGACTACCTGCACACCCTGGTCAACAATTGGCGAAACGCCAACTCCAGCATGGCCGCCGACAGCTACGGCGAGGAGAACTTCGAAGTCTTCCGGCACGCCAACCTGCTCAGCGCGGTGTTTCATGAGGACTATCATGCCGACGGCCCCCAGCCGAACAACGCCTATCGGACCTTCACATTCGACATGGCAAGCGGAAGACGGGTGCAGCTGGCGGACCTGACGACGTCAGACCCGCTGACCGCCATTCCCCCACTGGCCCAGCCGTTTGTCCAGACCGCGCTCGACCAGGCGCCGCCGCCGCACGACCCGGGAACCTACCCGTTCGTCGTCGACCGCTGGACGCCGGACGAGGTCTATTCGGGGGCGTACAAGGCGTGGGCGGTGACGCCCGACGAGCTGATCCTCTACATGCCGGACTACCCGGTGGGCCACGACAGCCCGATCAACTTCTCACCCGGCCTGCCGCAGTGGTACATGGACGGGGGCACCGTGCAAGCGCATATTCCGCTGTCCGCCTTGGCTTCCGTGCTGCGCGTCTAAGCGCGCGTCGGCTCGCTCGTGTCGATAGGTGTCGACGCGCTGTCCGTTCTGGTGGCCGCGGTCGAGCGGGTCATCGAAGCCGGGCGGATCCGATCGCAGGATCCGACCGCCGCGGCCACCCAAATCCTCAGTGCTACACACGGATTCGTCCTGCTGACTATGGGCGGATTCATCGACACCCAAGGGCTGCAAGACGTGATGGCCCCGATGGCGGTCAACCTGATGGTGGGTCTCGGCGACACCCGCCGGCGCGCCGAACGCTCCCTGGCCGCCGCGATGAAAGCGCGCGTTTCTCCGGCGCACGACAACTGATGACTCGGCCCCGAACGCCACCGCCCGTCAGCGCGATAGGTGAGCTCGCCTCACGCCGGGCTCGTGGACCGCGGCGGGCTCAGTCCTCCGGGTTGTAGGCGAGGTTGGAGCTGAGCCAGCGCTCACCTTCCTTCAGGGTCCAGCCCTTGCGCCTCGCGTAGTCGGCGACCTGATCCTGGGCCATCCGGCCGACCACGAAGTACTGCGACTGCGGGTGTGAGAAATACCAGCCGCTGACGGCGGCCCCGGGCCACATCGCCATCGACTCGGTCAACTCGATGCCGGTCCGCTCCGTAACGTCCATCAACTTCCAGAGCGTCGCCTTCTCGGTGTGCTCCGGGCAGGCCGGGTAACCCGGGGCGGGCCGGATTCCCTGGTACTTCTCGGCGATGAGTGCCTCGTTGTCCAAGTGCTCGTCGGGCTGGAATCCCCAGAACTCCTTGCGGACCCGCTGGTGCATCCGTTCGGCGAACGCCTCCGCCAGCCGGTCGGCGAGCGACTCCAGCAGGATCGCGCTGTAGTCGTCCAGGGCTGCCTTGAACTCCGCGATCTTTTCTCCGCTGCCGAGCCCGGCGGTGACGGCGAAGGCGCCGATGTAGTCGGCCAGGCCGGTGTCCTTGGGCGCGATGTAGTCGCCCAGCGACCGGTTGGGGATGCCCTCCCGGTGCTCACCCTGCTGACGCAGGTGGTGCAGCGTGGTCAGCACCTCGGTGCGGGTGTCGTCGGTGTAGACCTCGACGTCTTCCACACCCGAGCCGACCGCGTTGGCCGGGAAGAACCCGATCACCGCGTTGGCGGTCAGCCACTTCTCCTTGATCAGGGTGTCGAGCATCTCTTGGGCGTCGTCGTACAGCTTGCGGGCAGCCTCGCCCGAGGCCGGGTTGTTGAGGATGTCGGGGAAGCGGCCCTTCATCTCCCAGGCGTTGAAAAACGGCTGCCAGTCGATGTACTCGCGCAACTCCGCGAGGTCGTAGTCCTTGAACTCCCGCACCCCGAGACCCTGGGCGGGCACCGGCGGCGTGTAGCCGTCCCACTCGATCGGGGTCCGGTTGGCGCGGGCCTTCTCCAGCGTGAGCATCGGGCGCTCGTTCTTCTGCGCGTGCCGCTCGCGCAGCGATGCGTAATCCTTCTCGGTGGCCTCCAGCAGGCCCGGCCGCTGTTTGTCGTCGAGGAGGGCCGCGGCGACCGGAACCGAGCGGGACGCGTCCTTGACCCACACCACCGGACCGGTCCGGCGCGGCGATATCTTCACCGCCGTGTGAGCGCGGGAGGTGGTCGCGCCACCGATCAGCAGCGGGATCTCGAGGCCTTCACGTTCCATCTCGACGGCGAAGTTGGACATCTCGTCCAGTGACGGGGTGATCAGTCCGGACAACCCGATGATGTCGGCGTCGTGCTCCCTCGCCGCGGCCAGGATCTTCTCGGCGGGCACCATCACACCGAGGTCGATCACTTCGAAGTTGTTGCACTGCAAGACAACCCCGACGATGTTCTTGCCGATGTCGTGGACGTCGCCCTTGACGGTCGCCATCACGATCGTGCCGTTGGTGTCCTTGCCTGCCCCGGCGCCGGACTCTTCCTTCTCCGCCTCGATGAACGGCAACAGGTACGCCACGGCCTTCTTCATCACCCGGGCCGACTTCACCACCTGGGGCAAAAACATCTTGCCCGAGCCGAAGAGGTCACCGACGACGTTCATGCCGTCCATCAGCGGGCCCTCGATCACCTCGATCGGGCGACCGCCCGCGTCGGCGATCTCGGCGCGCAATTCCTCGGTGTCGGCATCGACGTGTGCGTCGATGCCCTTGACCAACGCGTGCGTGATCCGCTCGCGAACCGGGAGGCTGCGCCACTCGGCTTCCGCCGCGGCGTCTTTCCCGGACTGGTCCGTGCTGTTGAACCGTTCGGCGATCTCCAGGAGCCGTTCGGCCGCGTCCTCGCGACGGTTCAGGACGACGTCCTCGATGCGGTCCCGCAACTCGGGGTCGATCGAGTCGTAGGGCACCAGCGCGCCGGCGTTGACGATGCCCATGTCCAGGCCGGCCTTGATGGCGTGGAACAAAAACACCGCGTGGATCGCCTCGCGGACGGGGTTGTTGCCCCGGAACGAGAACGACACGTTCGAGATGCCGCCGGAGATGTGCACCCCCGGAAGGTTCTCCTTGATCCAGGCGCAGGCCTCGATGAAGTCGATCCCGTACGTCGCGTGCTCCTCGATACCGGTTGCCAGCGCGAAGCAGTTCGGGTCGAAGATGATGTCCTCGGGCGGAAAGCCGACCTCTTCGGTCAGGATCCGGTAGGCGCGCCCGCAGATCTCCTTGCGGCGCTCCAGGTTGTCGGCCTGACCCTGCTCGTCGAAGGCCATCACGACGACGGCGGCGCCGTACTTGCGGCACAGCCGTGCCTCGCGGATGAACTTCTCCTCGCCCTCCTTCATGGAGATCGAGTTGACGATCGGCTTGCCCTGCACGTTCTTCAGGCCCGCCTCGATGACCTCCCACTTGGAGGAGTCGATCATCACCGGGACGCGGCTGATGTCCGGCTCGGCCGCGATCAGCTTGGTGAACCGGTCCATCGCGGCGACGCCGTCGATCATGCCCTCGTCCATGTTGATGTCGATGACCTGCGCGCCGACCTCGACCTGCTGCAGGGCCACCGACAGCGCGGTGTCGTAGTCCTCGGCCTTGATCAGGTTGCGGAACCGCGCGGAGCCGGTGATGTTGGTGCGTTCACCGATGTTCACGAACAGGGAGTCGTCGGTGATGTTGAGCGGCTCCAGGCCCGAGAGCCGGGTGGCCACCTCGATCTGCGGCACCTCGCGCGGCGGTTTGCCCTCGACGACCTTGGCGATCTCCGCGATGTGCGGCGGCGCCGTCCCGCAGCACCCGCCGACCAGGTTGACCAGGCCGGCCTCGGCGAAGTCGGCGATGTAGCCGGCCTGACGCTCCGGGGTCTCGTCGTACTCGCCGAAGGCGTTGGGCAGGCCGGCGTTCGGGTAGCAGGAGACGAAGGTGTCCGCGATGCGGGACATCTCGGCGATGTAGGGCCTCATCTCCGGCGCGCCCAGGGCGCAGTTGAGGCCCACCGCGATCGGCTTCGCGTGCCTGATCGCGTTCCAGAATGCTTCGGTGACCTGACCGGACAACGTCCGCCCGGACGCGTCGGTGATGGTGCCCGAGACGATCACCGGCCAGCGGCGTCCGCGGTCCTCGAACAGTGTCTCGACGGCGAACACCGCCGCCTTGGCGTTCAGCGAGTCGAAGATCGTCTCGATGATGAGGAGGTCGGCGCCGCCGTCGACCAGGCCGTTGGCGGCTTCGAGGTAGGCGGCGACCAGCTGGTCGTAGGAGACGTTGCGGGCGCCGGGGTCGTTGACGTCCGGCGAGATCGACGCGGTCCGCGTCGTCGGCCCGATGGCGCCGGCGACGTAGCGGGGCTTCTCGGGGGTGCTGTACTCGTCGGCGGCCTTGCGGGCCAGGGCGGCGCCGGCGTAGTTGAGCTCGTAGCTCAGGTCAGCCATGTCGTAGTCGGAGAGCGAGATCGCGTTCGCGTTGAACGTGTTGGTTTCCAGAATGTCGGCGCCCGCCTCGAGGTACTCGCGGTGGATCCCCTCGATGATCTGCGGCTGCGTGAGGTTGAGCAGGTCGTTGTTGCCCTGAAGAGCGGTCGGCCACTCCGTGAACCGATCGCCGCGGTAGCCGGCCTCGTCCGGCCGGTCCCGTTGGATCGCCGTCCCCATCGCGCCGTCGATCACCATGATCCGCTGGCGCAGAGCAGCCGTCAGTGCGGCGGTGCAGTCGGGGCGGACGTTCGGCGCGAAGGTGCTCGATGCGGAGGTGTCCAAGGCGGTCACGTGTAATCCTTCCGTAGCGGAAGGCGTCCTTGACTCTGCCGAGCGTGGCGGAAACCGGCAGTACCCGGATCCGTTGCAACGCCTCTCGACGGTGGAAAGTCTACGTCGTCACCCGACGTCTGGACGCCCCCAGCTCGACCCGATCCACGTGGGGCCACGAGCCCCTCGATCCCCAGCTCGCGGATCGTGTCGGCAATGTCGTAGTTACCAAGGTTAACGAGATTGCAGCCGCACGTATTTCGCCTCGACCGCCGCGACGCCGTTGTGGATGCCCGTCGCAGCGTCGGTGTCGGAGCGGTGTTCGTCAGCGGCAGTCACGCCATAAGAATAGTCGTCCTATGTAAAGCTCCCGGTAAAACGCCCGGCGGGGCTCAATTCGCGGCCACCGCGCCCCGAAGATCGGGGCGGAAGGCCGTACGCTAATTCTGTGACCCCGCCCGACGGCCCCCCCTTTGGCCTCCCTAGTGGCAAGGCCGCATTACCCGAACTGCACCAGACCGTCGTCGTGGCCGCGTTCGAGGGCTGGAACGACGCCGGTGATGCGGCCAGCGACGCGCTCGAACACCTCGAGGCCATCTGGGAAGCGGACCCGATCTTGGAGATCGACGACGAGGCGTACTACGACTACCAGGTGAATCGGCCGGTGATCCGGCAGGTGGATGGGGTGACCCGCGAGCTGGTGTGGCCGGCGATGCGGATCTCGCACTGCCGGCCCCCGGGCAGTGACCGCGACGTCGTGCTGATGCACGGGGTCGAACCCAACATGCGCTGGCGCACCTTCTGCGCCGAGTTGGTGGCCATCGCCGACAAGCTCAACGTGGACACCGTGGTGATCCTGGGCGCCCTGCTGGCCGACACCCCGCACACCCGGCCGGTTCCGGTATCGGGCGCGGCCTACTCCCCCGAGTCCGCGAAGCGCTTCGGGCTCGAGGAAAGCCGCTACGAGGGCCCCACCGGCATCGCCGGGGTGTTTCAGGATGCCTGCGTGGCCGCCGGGATCCCGGCGGTGACGTTCTGGGCCGCCGTGCCGCATTACGTGTCCCAGCCGCCGAACCCGAAGGCGACGGTGGCCCTGCTGCGCCGGGTCGAAGACGTGCTCGACATCGAGGTTCCGCTGGCGGACTTGCCGTCGGACGCCGAGGAATGGGAGCAGGCCGTCACCGAGATGGCCGCCGAGGACGAGGACCTCGCCGAATACGTGCAATCGCTGGAACAGCGCGGCGACGCCGAGGTGGACATGAACGACGCGTTGGGCAAGATCGACGGCGACGCCCTGGCCGCCGAGTTCGAGCGCTATCTGCGCCGCCGCCGCCCCGGCTACGGGCGCTAGTGGCGATCGCGAGCGCGGCGGAGCCGGGCGCAGCGGGTCGCCACCATCGACACTGACGGTGCGCCGGCGAACTTGCCGGCGACCGATCAACTACGGAAGCATCGCTTCGCGACCTACCGATTGGACGTTTCATGGCCGCGTCGCCTGGTGACGGCAACCCCCACGAAGTAGTCGGGGACTTCGGCGAAGACGCCGGTTACCGCAAGGGGCTCAAGCCCCGGCAAGTGCAGATGATCGGCATCGGCGGCGCGATCGGCTCCGGGCTGTTCCTGGGCGCGGGCGGCCGGCTGGCCAAGGCGGGACCCGGGATGTTCCTGGTGTACGCCGTCTGCGGGATATTCGTGTTTTTCATCCTGCGAGCACTGGGCGAGCTGGTCCTACATCGCCCGTCGTCGGGCTCGTTCGTGTCGTATGCGCGCGAATTCTTCGGCGAGAAGGCCGCCTACGCCATCGGCTGGATGTATTTCCTCGGCTGGTCGATGACCGCCATCGTCGACACCACCGCGATCGCCACCTATCTGCGGCGGTGGACGACATTCGAATCGATCCCGCAATGGGTGTTGGCGCTGCTGGCCCTCGTCGTCGTGCTGTCGATGAACCTGATCTCGGTGGAATGGTTCGGTGAGCTGGAATTCTGGGCGGCGCTGATCAAGGTTTTCGCGCTCATCGCCTTCCTGGTCGTGGGCATCGTCTTCGTGGCGGGGCGCTATCGGGTCGACGGCCACAGCACCGGGCTGAGCGTGTGGGCCGACCACGGCGGCCTCTTTCCCTCAGGCGTACTCGCGACGCTGCTGACCACCTCGGGTGTGGTATTCGCCTATGCCGCCGTCGAATTGGTGGGCACGGCCGCCGGGGAGACCGCCGAACCGGAAAAGGTCATGCCGCGCGCGATCAATTCGGTGATCGTTCGCATAGCGATCTTTTACGTCGGATCGGTTGCGCTGCTGGCGTTGCTGCTGCCGTACACCTCCTACAAGGCCACCGAAAGCCCTTTTGTCACTTTCTTTTCCACGATCGGCTTCCACGGCGCCGGGGACCTGATGAACGTGGTCGTGCTCACCGCAGCCCTGTCGAGCCTGAATGCGGGGCTGTATTCCACCGGCCGCATCATGCACTCGATGGCCTCGAGTGGCAGCGCCCCCAGGTTCGCGACCCGGATGTCCAAGAACGGTGTGCCGTACGTCGGCATCACGATGGCGGCCGCCATCTGCCTGTTCGGCATTGCCCTGAATGCGGTCAATCCCGGCGAAGCCTTCGAGATCGTGCTCAACATCGTGGCGCCGGGCATCATCGCGTGCTGGGCGACCATCGTGTTGTGTCAACTGCGCGCCTACCGGCTGGCCAAGGCCGGGCTGTTGCAACGACCACGGTTTCGCATGCCGTGGGCGCCGTATTCGGGCTACCTCACACTGGCGTTCCTGGCCGCCGTCCTGGTCATGATGGCCTTCGACAAACAGACCGGCACCTGGACCATCGGCACGGTGGTGGTGGTCATCCCGGCGCTGAGCGCCGGATGGTTCCTGGTGCGCAACCGGGTGGCGGCCGTCGCGTCGCAGCGCGCGGCACAGACCGGCTAGTTACCGAGGCCTTGGTTATAGGCGCTCGTGGAGCGGCCGAGCGCGGCGACCTGGGCGTCCAGTTGGGGCAACAGCTCGGCGGTGGATTTGTGCAGGGGCAGTTCGCCGACCGAACTGGACAGCACCGGCTTGACCCAGCGGAACAGGGCCACCCAGCGCGGGCAGTACACGCGGGTGCGCCGGTGCTGGATGCCCTTGACGAACGCGGCCGCGCATTTGTCGACGGTCGTCGTCTTGTTCAGCGGCCACGGGAAGCTGGCCAGCAGTTGGTTGAACGCGGACAGGTCGGTCTGGGTGTCACGGACCAGCGCGGTGTCGATCCAGGACATATGCGCCGAGCCGACGCTCACGCCGTGGCGGGCCACCTCCAGCCGCAGCGCATTGGCGAACATCTCGACGCCGGCCTTGGAGGCGTTGTAGGGCGCCAGCCCGGGAGCCGCCGTGTACGCGGCCAGCGAGGAGACGATCAGCACATAGCCGCGACGCTCGATCACCGCGGGCAAGGTGGCGCGGACCGTGTGAAAGACACCGAGCACGTTGATGTCGAGCACCCGCTTGAACGCGTCGGGGTCGACCTGGGCCACCGACCCGTAACTCATGATGCCGGCGTTGGCCACCACGACGTCGATGCCGCCGAACCGCTCGACGGCGCGAGCGGCGGCGGCCTGCATCGCTGACAGGTCGCGCACGTCGGCGACCGCGGTCAGCACCCGGTCTTCGCCGAGGTCGGCGGCGAGCGCCTTCAGGTCGGCTTCGTTGAGATCGGTCAGGACGAGCTTGGCGCCCTTGGCGCACAGCCGGCGCGCGACCTCGGCCCCGATCCCCCGGGCACCGCCGGTGATGAAAACGACTTTGTCCCCCAGCGACGTCATGACCGCCAACGTACCGCGCGGTGGTCCGTGTGAAGGCCCCCGCGGGGCTCTCGACCAACTGCGAGGCATCCTCGGTCCGGCTCTACCGGGGTGGGCCAAGGTCGGCGCCGACAGATTTGCGCCCACGGCCACCGCCCGCCATGGATCAGCAGACGGATAAATTACGCACGAATGGAATTAGCGCCCAATTAAATTGACTCCACCGAAAGCACGTTCTATTTAGCGCGCGTCTTACAAATGCCGCGCAGTGTTGCAATGGACGATGCCGATCTCCGGCCAGTGGTGGGGCCAGTCTTTCGCAGCGGCGGTTTTCCGGGTTAACCACTACGCTAACTCGGCGCTTCCACTACTCTATTTCGCTCTCACCTTGCCCGACGACACCAGAGCCGACCGTAGGCTCCCGGCATGACACGCAATTGCGCATGTCGGCGGGGGCCGCTGGATCACGATCGACGTCGTGGCCCCACCGCCAGCGACCTCGGTAGACCGTTCAGGCGGCAACGCCGAACGTTACCGAAACTAAGTCGAATTCGGCCATATCCCCTAAGCCACCGGCGCGCGGTGGCCCCGCCAACCCAGTCACCGCGCGCCGGATTAAACAACGCATCCGCCTGGTCGGCTTGAGTTCGTAAAGGGAGGGATGATGCCCAGAAAATCGACTCCATCTAATCTTCCCGTGTGGAAATTTGTGTCCCATACGAACTTGGGTGATCTTGACACCTATCTCTGGCATCGTCAGGGCAGCAACCTATTCTGCTGGCGCCCGGTGGGAAAGACGTGGAATGCAGCGACAAAGAAGAACGTTGCGGGATGACGGACGTAACTGAATTCGCCGGCTAAAAGACGAAGAAAACAACGCAATCGTAGCTACATCGGCAGCGCGGGCGGAGCACACCAAATTTCTACGCGCCCCGACCAGACGGTCTGCGGAGCCGCCGAGCATCCATCCCCTCGATAAAGAGACGTCCGCCTACGCGTTCAGGCGGGCGAACTGACCTTGCCGGTATTGCTCCACGCACGCCGCCCGCCGAACCTTGCCACTCGTGGTGATCGGTATCGAACCGGGCGTCACCAGAACCAGATCCGCGACGCCGATGCCGTGCGAGTTGGAGACCGCCGAGGTGACTTCGCGCTCGACGACGGTGAGCTTGTCCGCCCCCTTTTCGTGGGACGCGCCCTGGTTCTTGACTTCGATGATGACGACAAGCTTTTCCATGCCCCCCTGCGGAACCGCTATCGCCGCGCACCGGCCCCGGGTGATCTCCTGGACCGTCGCCTCGATGTCGTCGGGTGAGTGGTTACGCCCGTAGACGATCAACAGATCCTTGATGCGGCCGATGATGAACAGCTCGCCGTCGAAAAAGAATCCCGAGTCGCCGGTTCGCAGCCACGGCGCTTCGGGTACGCCGGCCAACGGTGCGGCCAGTCGATCGCCGAACGTGCGTTCAGTCGCGCGGGCCTTCTGCCAGTAGCCCATGGCAACGTTGTCACCGTGAATCCAGATTTCGCCGACGGTTCCCTCCGGGCACTCCATCCTGGTGTCGGGGTCGACGATGCGAATCATCGGTGACCGCGGCGCCCCGTAGCTGATCAGCGTTGTCCCGGTTGCGCGTTCGCAGCGCGCCGCGGTGCCGGTGGCCAGCTTCTCGGAATCGAAGTGCACCATTTTCGGCGGCTGCGCCGGCGTGCGGGTCAACGCGTACACCGTCGCCTCTGCGAGTCCATAGGCCGGCCGTACCGCTTTGTCGGGCAAATTGAAGCGCGCGAACCGCTCGGTGAACCGCCGCAACGTCGCAGGATGCACACGTTCGCTGCCGCTGAGGATGACCAGCACATCGCCCAGATCCAGTCCGGCCATATCCTCGCCCGATGTTTTGCGTGCCGCCAATTCGAAAGCGAAGTTCGGCGCCGCCGAAAATGCGTGACGTTCCGTGGCAAGCGATTGCATCCACCGGGCTGGTCGCTGCAGGAACGACACCGGACTCGTCAGCACAGCGCGAATTCCGCCCAAAACCGGTGCGCACACTCCCAGTATCAAACCCATGTCGTGATAAAACGGCAGCCACGAGACAATGGTCGTGTCTGGTGGGGCGACGCCTCCGTACTCCGCGCAGAAGTCGGACATGACCTGCCCGAAATTTGCCAGCAAGTTCCTATGCGAGACCATCACCCCGGCGGGTTGACGGGTCGATCCGGACGTGTACTGCAAATACGCCAGCCCTAGGTGATCAGAGCCCCCGGCGCCGGACCCTGTCCGGGCGTCCAGGCCCAGCCGGTCGACCTGAACGACGGATGGAACGGGTCCGCCGGATTGCGACTTGACGTATCCGGCAACGGTTTCCGCGGCTGAGGACGTTGTGAGAATGACAGTCGGCGACGCGTCGCGCAGCACCGAACCGACGCGCTCATCGCTGACGCCCCCCAGCGGAAGCGCAAGCGGAACCGCGACCTGTCCCGCGTGCAATGCGCCGAGGAAAGCCACGATGTAATCCAGCCCCTGCGGGGCCATTATCACAGCACGGTCGCCCGTCGACCCGTAATGCTGAAGTCCCCGTGCAACATTCATCGTTCGCCGATGCAGCTGAGACCACGTCAGGCTTTCGGCAATCCCGTTCCAGTCCTGCTCGTAATCAATGAAGGTGAACGCCGTGTCGTTGGGCTGCAAGCTGGCGCGTTCACACAGCAGGTTCGAAATTGACGTTTCAACCATGATCACTCCATCCCGGCTCGGCCGGGGGTCCAAAAGGGTTTGGTGCGTATTTGGCGTCGGTCCCAACCACGTTCGGTGGTCAGGATTTTGCGCAAGGTCTGGACGGTGCGCGCCTCGCCGGCGAGGTAGGCGACACCGGGATAGGCGGGCAGCGGGAGGCTACGTAGGGCGTCGGCGAGCACGGCAGAGTTCGCGGCTGGGGCGTCACCGCGCTCGACCCGGGTCAGGGGGGCGGCCAGGGGAAGGTGGTCGGTGTCGGTCGCGGCCTCGATCACGCCGTAAACCTCGGCGGTTGGGTGCAGAGATCGAAGCATCGCGGCGAACGCGACCGACGCGGTTTCTTCGCCGGAGAAAACGTGGTAGGGCGCGTCGCGGCGGATGACGAATTTGCCCTGGGGCCGGGTGAACTCGGCGTGGTCTCCGACGGAGGTGGCCGTCGCCCAGCGTCTGGCGGGTGTCGCGCCCTTCGGGTGACCGTCGTGGTCGACCATCACGATGTCGAGCGCGCCGAGGTCGGGGTCGACGTTGTAGATGGAATACGCGCGTAGCACCGGGTAGGGGCGCAGCCGCAGAACGGAATCACGCAGACTCGCGACCTGCAGCCGGACATGCTGACCCGGCGTCCAGGTCAGTCCCTGCAGCCGCGGGGCGCTGAACCGGATGCGGCGCATTATTGGTGTCAGCCTTTCGATCTCGCTGACGATTGCAGAGAGGAAAACAGCGTCTCGCAGCGTACTGATGAGCGGGAAACGTTCGATGAGTGTGGCCACGAAGCACTCCAAAAGGTTTTCGGTGGTCGACGGTTGGGCGCCGGTCCGCTCAGTAGTTGTTGCAGGTGCTGAAGACGCGCTGGACGAGGTCAAACTGCTGGTCAGCGCCTGGCTGGCCGGCCAGCATCTGGGCCATCTGCTGGCGTTGACTCGGCGGCGAGGCGAGGAACTGACGCAAGAAGGAGACGCTCTCCGGCGAAGAGTTGAATTGCGCGGCGGCTTGCGGGTCCGCCGCCTGCAGCGCCGAGATCACCTGCCCGTAATTGCAAGTGGTGTTGACGAAAGGAGTCAGGTCCCGATCGGCGGTCGCGAGGCCGGCCCCGGCGGTCAACGACAATGCCAGGCCGCAAACCCCGACAGCGAATCGGGTCAACGATGGCGTGGCCAATTGGACACCTCCTGAACTGGAGTGAACTCGAGGTGCAATTCCTTGAGGCGCCTGAACAACAGGGTGCGGTCCCAATTGAGCCGACGAGCGCCGGGGGGACCGTGCTCGGCCTCTGAAAGCCGAATGTCGCGCGTCCGGGCCAGGATTCGTTCCAGGCTCACGCGCACTTCGGCGCGCGCAATGGGGGCGCCCGGGCACGTGTGAACACCACGGCCGAACGCCATGTGATGCAATATGTTGGGGCGGTCGAGGCGGAATTCGTCAGGATCGTCGAACCGCCGTGGATCGCGGTTTGCCGCACCGTTCATCACCAGTACGCTGGTGCCGGCTTGCACATCGAGGTCGCCGATCCTGGTGGTGCGCCGCGCCAGGCGGAAATTCGATTTGATCGGACTTTCGAAGCGCAGCATCTCCTCGATAAAGGCGGGAATCTTTGAATTGTCTTCGCGCAGCTGCTCTTGCAAGTCCGGTCGCTCCGCCAGCGTGAGCATCGACAGACTCAGCAGGTCGATCGTCGTGCCGTGGCCGGCGGCGTACATGAAGGTGGCAACGCGGGCGACGTCTATCGCGTCGGGTGTCGTGCCGTCGGGAAACTTTGCCAGCGCAAGCTCGGTGAGGATGTCGTCGCGCGGATTGCGTCGCCGTTCCTCGACGTACTCGACGAACCACTCCTCTTTCACGCCAACAAAACCGCTGCGATCGCCTTCGAGTCTGCTGGCTCGCGCAGCGCTGCGGAATCGCTCGCGGTCGGCCTCGGGTACGTCCAGCAGGTCGGTGATCGCGTCGAGCGTGAACGGGAAGTTGTAGTCGAAGACGATCTCGCACTTGCCCTTCGCGACGAAGCGGTTGAGTTGTTCGTCGGCAAGACGCCACAGGAAGTCCTCGTTGTTCTTGAGCTGCTTCGGCGTGAACAACCGGCTCAACAGCGACCGGTGCGCGGTGTGCTTCGGTGGATCGAACGTAATGAAGTAGTCGCCGAACGTAACCCTCTTGCGGTGCCGCTCGATCACATCCGAGATGTCGTCGCTGTCGGTTTTGGTCGGAATCCCCGACCATGGTCCGCTGACGATATTGCATACCGAGAAGGTCTTCTCGGCGTCGCGCTGCACCGCGAGGGCCTCGTCGTATCCCGACACCATCACCACGCCGTGCGCCGGCTCACGCCATACCGGGCAACGACGGATCGCGTCGTAGTAGTCGTACGGGTCGTCGACGACCGACTTGTCGGTGAAGAAGTCGACGTTCTCGAGTCCGCTCCGAGCGGACTTTCCTGTGATCGTGTGATCAGTAGCCATGATTCAAACCCTTTCAGCCTCACGCCGCGTCCGCGGGCGCCAGCTTTTCGCACAGCAGTTCCGCCAGACCGCGAATGGTGCCAATGGCGGCGATGTCGGCGGGCGTCACGCGGATGCCCGTTTCGTTCTGGATGCGGGTAAGTAGTTCGAGGCCGCCCAGCGAGTCGAGGCCGTACTCGGACAGCGGACGGTCGGGGTCGATGTTGCGACGCAGGATCAGGCTGACCTGGTCGGAAATCAGGCGCCGCAGCCGGGTAGGCCACTCGTCCAAGGCCAGCTCCTCGAGCTCGGCACGCAGTTTGCTTGTGCCCGTTGCGCTTTGCCCGTTGGAGCGGAACGCTTCGGCGAAGGGACTGCGCTGGGCGAAAGCGGTCAACCACGGTGTGCCCGTTATCGGGGCATAGCCCGTGCACGCGCGGTCGTGGCGCAGCAGCGCTTCCAACGCATAAGCGCCTTCGTCGGGAGCTATGGCGGCGGCGCCTTCGGCCAAGGCGGTGCCGCGCCCTATCTGCGCCCAGGCACCCCACGCGATCGCGGTGGCCGGCAGACCCCGAGCCCGGCGCCAGCGGGTGAAGGCGTCCAGCCAGCTGTTGGCCGCGGCGTAGGCACCCTGCCCGGGCGACCCCACCAGCGCGGCGGCCGAGGAGAACGAGCAGAACCAGTCCAATGGCTGCGAAGCGGTCGCGGTGTGCAAATTCCATGCACCGTAAACCTTTGGCGCCCAGTCACGCTCGATGAGCTCGTCGGTGATGTTGGTCAGCGTGGCATCCTCGATCACCGCCGCCAGATGCAGTACGCCGCGCACCGGAAGCCCGGTGGCGGTCGCCGTGGCCACCAAACGCTCAGCCGTGCCGGCCTCGACTATGTCGCCGCACTCCACCGCGACGTCGGCACCGATCGCGCGGATGCGCTCGATCGTCTCCCACGCCTGGGGAGTTGGTTGCGAGCGCGAGGACAGCACGATACGCCCGCAGCCGGCCCCCGAACCAGGCGAAGCCATCTTCTCGGCCAAGAACAGCCCCAGGCCGCCAAGCCCGCCGGTGATGATGTAGGCGCCATCGCGGCGGAAGACCCCGACCCGCTCCGGCGGCACCACGACGCGGCTGCGGCCGGTGTGCGGGACATCGAGCACGAGCTTGCCGGTGTGCTGGGCGCCGCTCATCGCCCGAATCGCGGTGGCGGCGTCGGCAAGCGGGTAGTGCGTGCTTTGCGGCATCGGCAACGAGCCGTCCGCGGTGAGCCGGCACACCGTGTTCAGCAAGTCTCGCAGCCGGTCCGGGTGGCTGAATGACATCAACGCCAGGTCAAGGGCGTAGAACGTCAGGTTGCGCCGGAACGGGAAGAGCCCCAATCGGGTGTCGCCGTAGATGTCGCGTTTGCCGATCTCGACGAATCGTCCACCGAATGCCAGCAATTCGATGCCCGCGCGCTGGGCGGCGCCGATGAGCGAGTTGAGCACGATGTCCACGCCATAGCCGTCGGTGTCACGGCGTATCAGGTCGGCGAACTCTACGCTTCGCGAGTCGTAGACGTGCTCAATGCCCATGTCGCGCAGTAATTGTCGACGTTGCTCAGTGCCGGCGGTGGCGAAGATCTCGGCACCCGCGGCCCGGGCGATGGCGATTGCCGCCTGTCCGACCCCGCCGGTCGCGGAGTGGATCAGCACCCGGTCACCGGACCCGATTCGGGCCAACTCGTGCAGCCCGTAATAGGCGGTGGCGTGCGCGGTCGTCACCGCCGCCGCCTGGTCATCGGCCAGGCCGGCCGGCAGCGTGACAGCCAGGCGCGCGTCGCAGGTGAGGAAGGTACCCCAGCAACCGTCGGCGCTCAGGCCCCCGACGTGATCACCCACCTTGTGGCCGGTCACGTCCGGTCCGACCGCGGTCACCACGCCGGCGAAGTCGGTGCCCAGCTGCGGTAGCCGACCCTCGAAAGCGGGGTAACGGCCGAACGCGACGAGAACGTCGGCGAAGTTGATGCTGGACGCGCTGACCGCGACCTCGATCTGTCCCGGTCCCGGTGGAACGCGGTCGCAGGCAACGAGTTCGAGTGACTCCAGATCGCCGGGGGTGCGGATCTGCAGCCGCATCCGGTCGCACTCGTGGTTGGCGACGGCGGTTTGTCGCTCCTCGGGGAGCAGTGGAGCAGGGCACAATCGCGCGTGGTACCACGCGCCGTTGCGCCAGGCGGTCTCGTCCTCCTCCGACCCGCAGAGCAGTTGCTGGGCCAGTTGCTCGGCATCGGTGGATTCGTCCACATCGATCTGGCTGGCGCCCAGATGCGGGTGTTCCATGCCGATCACGCGGACCAGGCCGCGCAGCCCGGCCTGCCCGAGGTTGGGCTCGTCGTTGGACACCACGGTTTGGGCGTTGCGGGTCACGACATACAAGCGCGGCGGTTCGCCAGGAAGGTCCGCCAACTCACGGGCGATGCGCACCAGATGTTGCACGTAGTCCCGGCCCAGAAGCGCACCCTGGTCGTCAGCGTCGCCGTTTTTCGGCCCGGTGAGAATCACCACACCGGTGAATCCATCGGCGCGCAAATGATTTCCGAGCTGCTCCGCATTTGAGATGTGGTCGATCTGCTGCGGCCACGACATCGTGGTGCAGTGCACCCCATGGTTTTTCAGGGCGTCGGCTAACGTGCTGGCCCCCACATCCGCGGTGGTGGTAGTGCTGATCAGCAGCCAGCTTCCGGCGTCGGTGTGGTCCGGCTCGGGCAATTCTCGTTGCCGCCATTCGATGGTCAGCAGCCGCTCGGCCATAACGCGATCCTTATTGCCGCTCTCGGACGCGCTGGCGCCCACTCGCAGCCCCCGCACGGTTACCAGGACTGCCCCGTGCTCGTCGAGCACGTCGATGTCGGCCTCGACGCCGGAGGTATCGGCTTTGGTCACGCGGGTGTAGCAGTAGTGAGCGTTGCGGGCAGCGCTGTAGGAGCGGAGTCGACGGATACCCAACACCAACCCCAGCGCACCTTCGCCCAGGGCCTGGACGTCCGGATGAGCTTCAACGGACTGGAAACAGGCGTCCAGCAGTGCGGGGTGCACGCCGTAAGCCGCTTGTTGCGAGCGGATTTGGCGGGGTAGCGCCACCTCGGCCAGGACGGTGCCGGTCGCCTCCTCGCCGGTGTGGACGTCTCCCAGACCGGCGAACGCGGGACCGTACTGAACTCCGCGTTGGTCCATGCGCCTGCGTACCTCGGCGCCGTCATCGCAACTTCCATGCTCGGCGAGCAGCGCGGGCACGTCATACGCGGGCGGCTGCTCATCCGCTGCGGCCCGGAGGACTGCGGCAGCATGCCGCGTGTGTTCGCCGCCCTGATTCGACTCGACGGTGAATTCGACGACGCCCGGGGAGGACAACGACGCCGAGGCGCCGATCGTGGTCTGCTCATCGAGCAGGAGCGCCTGCTCGAAGCGGATGTCACGAACCTCGACCGTCTCGCCCAGCACGGTACGCGCGGCGGCTAACGCCATCTCGCAGTAGGCGGCCCCCGGAAGCACGACCACATTGCGGATCTGGTGGTCGGCGAGCCAGGGCTGGGCGGCGGTGCCGACCTCGGCCTGCCACAAGTGGCGCTCGGGCTCCTCCTGCAGGTGCACGTGCGAGCCCAGCAGTGGATGTACCGAAACGGTGCAACCACCATGTGGTGGGGAGTCCTGACCGTCGCCGCTCAACCACAGCCGGCGGTGCGTCCAGGTCGGCAGCGGCGCGTCGACGAGCCGCCCGGTCGAATAGAGCACGGAGAAATCGACCGCGGCGCCCGCCCCGTGCAGATCCGCCACAAAGCCCAGCAGCCCGTGCGGAAGCGCTTGTTCGCGACGCATACCGGCCAGTGCGGCGATCGGCATCTCGCGACTGCGGGCGGTCTGCTCGAGGGCGCGGACCAGCAGGGGGTGTGGCGCCAGCTCGGCGAAGACCCGGTAGCCGTCCTCCAAAGCCGCCTGCACGGCCGTGGCGAATCGCACCATCCGGCGCATATTGTTCGCCCAGTAGCGGGCGTCGCAGATTGGCTGCTCGCGCGGGTCGAACAATGTCGCCGAGTAGTAGGGAACTTCCGGCGTCATCGGGCTGATCTCTGCGAGTACGTCGGTCAGCTCGCCCATGATCGGATCGACCTGGGGCGAATGGAAGGCGACATCGGTGGGGACCTCGCGCGCCATCACATCACGCTGCTCCCAGGCCGCGACCAGGTCGCGAACCGTTGGCGCGGCGCCGGCAATCACCGTGGACTGCGGCGAGGCCACCACCGCCACCACCACGTCGTTGATACCGCGTGCCGTCAGTTCCGAAAGCACTTGCTGCGCGGGCAATTCCACCGATGCCGTGGCTCCGGAACCGGCAACGCGGGACATCAGCCGCGAGCGGCGGCAGATCACCCGCACCCCGTCTTCCAGCGATATCGCACCCGCGACGACAGCTGCCGCGGCCTCGCCGAGGGAGTGCCCGATCACCGCGCCCGGGCACACTCCGTATGCCTTCATCGTCGCGGCCAGCGCGACCTGCATGGTGAACAGCGTCGGCTGGACCCGGTCTTGACCCGTCACGACCCGCGGCGCCGAAATCGCCTCGGTCACCGAGAATCCCGACTCCCGGGCGATCAGTGGCTCGGCTTGCGCGACGGTGGCGGCAAACACCGGTTCGGTCGCCAGCAGGTCTGCACCCATCGCCGCCCATTGCGAACCCTGCCCGGAGAACACCCAAACCGGCCCGCGGTCGTCCTGTCCGACCGCGGCCGGATACGGAGCATCGCCGTCGGCAACCTCGCGCAGAGCCACGACGAGCCCGGCGCGGCTATCCGCGATGACCGCGGTGCGTACCGGGCGGTGCGCGCGGCGGCGCGCCAGGGTGTAGGCCAGGTCGGGCAACGCCAGATCGTCATGTGCTCGCACCCAGTCGGCGAGCCGGCCGGCGGTGTGGCGCAGTTCATCGGCCGAGGTGGACGACAGCGGGAATATCAGCGGTTCCGTCGTCGACGATTCGGCCTGGGATACACCGGTTTTCACAGCCTGTTCGGGTGCTTGTTCGACGATGGCGTGCACGTTGGTTCCCGACAGGCCATACGACGACACCGCCGCCCTTCGTGGGTGGTGCCCGTTGGTGACCCAGGGTGTAGTCTCCTGCGGCACAAAGAGTTTCGTATCGATTTTGGCTAGGTCATCGGGTAACCGGGTGAAGTGCAGATTCCGGGGAACCACACCATGCTGCAGCGCGAGGATCGCCTTCATCATCCCGAGCGCTCCGGAGGCCGCCTGCGCATGGCCGAAGTTGGTCTTCACCGACGCCAGCGCGCAGGGGCCCTCGACGCCGTAAACGGTGGCCAGGCTGGCGTATTCGATCGGGTCACCCACCGGGGTGCCGGGCCCGTGCGCCTCGACCATGCCAACCGTGCCGGCGTCCACACCGGCGGCGGCCAAAGCCGCCTGATACACCGCGGTCTGCGCGGTCTTCGACGGGGTGGCGATGTTCACCGTATGACCGTCCTGATTTGCGGCCGTCCCGCGCACCACGGCAAGGATCCGATCACCGTCTCGTAGCGCGTCGGACAACCGCTTGAGTAGCAGCATCACGCTGCCCTCGCCGCCCACGAACCCGTCGGCCGCGACGTCAAACGCGTGGCAGCGTCCGGTCGGCGACAGCATGCCCTCGGCTGACCCCGCGGCGAACTTCCGCGGGTCCAACGCCAGCGTGGCGCCACCCGCCAGGGCGAGGTCGCTTTCGCCCTCGTGCAGGCTGCGGCAGGCCAGGTGTATCGCCGTCAGGCCGGACGAACACGCGGTGTCCACAGTCAATGCGGGGCCGTGGACCCCCAGCGCGTAGGCGATGCGCCCGGACGCCAGGCTGAAGTTGCTGCCGGAAAAGCCGTACGCGCCCTCCACGGAGTGGGCGTCGGCGGCCAGCAATTGGTAGTCGCCATGCGTCAATCCCATGAACACACCGGTCAGCGAGTCGGCGATTCGCTCCCGCGTAAGACCGGCGTGTTCCATGGCCTCCCATGAGGTCTCCAAAAGCAGCCGGTGTTGCGGATCCATCGCGGTCGCCTCCCGCTCGTTGATCCCGAAGAACTCGGGATCGAAGCCGGCGACGTCGTCGATGAATGCGCCCCACCGCGATACCGACCGGCCCGGCACACCCGGCTCGGGATCGTAGTACTCATCGGCATCCCAACGGTCGGGCGGGATTTCGGTAACCAGGTCGTCGCCGCGCAACAACGCCGCCCACAACTGCTCCGGCGAGTCGATAGCTCCGGGTAGGCGGCACGCCATGCCGATCACGGCAACAGGAGTGACAGGAACGGTGCCGATCGCGGGCGGAGATTCGGCCGCGGGCGAGCGCTGCATGACGTCGTCGATCGGGTATGTAGTCATTTCGCCTCCTCACAGCGACGGCCGAGCGGCTTGTCCGTTGCGCGCACACCGTCAGGTGCAAATGGAACTCGGAGACGGCGGCCATGCAGGATGAGCGATCGGCTGCCAGAGTCGTCGAACGTATTGATACTCACCAGTCCTCCAAAGTTCGCTTTTGCATGAGCCGAACAGATCGGTGCACTCGCTATTGCTGGCCGGGCGCTCTAAGGCATGGCCCGGAAGGACTCGACGATGTGCATGATCAGAGCGTCGTGGGTTTCAATCCTGTTGTCAGGCTTATTAAGTCGGTAGCGTAGTCAGGGCCGACACATAGAGTGGCGGGCGTAAGGCGACCGAGTGGTGGCCGTGTCTGCCGTAGACGTTTACGCAACCGAAAATAAGGTGCTAGCGAGGATTGCGTTCTGCAACAGTGGTTTTCGTCGAACGCGCCGGCTAGGCGGCTCTGCCGTGCAGCAGCCGCTCAGCGTTCAGCAGATGTAGCCGGCGTAGAGCTACCTCTC
Organism: Mycobacterium sp. NTMscope_MAC_12; assembly: GCF_976985675.1. Taxonomy (NCBI): domain Bacteria; kingdom Bacillati; phylum Actinomycetota; class Actinomycetes; order Mycobacteriales; family Mycobacteriaceae; genus Mycobacterium; species Mycobacterium sp. NTMscope_MAC_12. The sequence continues at coordinate 2,023,458 of NZ_CDRJYY010000001.1, read as the reverse complement.
CCCTGCGTCGATGGACTCCTTGACTTCCTGCGCGCGGGCCACCTGCGCGGCGGTGTACCCGATCAGCAGCGCCACCCCACCGAGCAGCAAGACCACCCCGGCCAACCACAACAGGCCGTAGGTGTAGCCGCGGTCCAGCGCATGCAACTGCGCGGCGTTCATGGACTTCACCGGACCTACGGCGCCGCCCAGCCGCAGTGTGCGCGACGTGATGGCGGCCTGGATGATGACCAGCACCAGCGGTCCGCCCAAGGTCTGCAGCATTACTGCAATCGCCGAGGTCGGCCCGATCCGGTCGACGCCGACGCTGGCGATCACCGACAGCGTGAGCGGGACGAAGATCGCGCCGACACCAATAGCGCAAACGATGAGCGGCAAAACAAGATTCGGAAAGTACGGCATGCCGCGGTTGAAGGTCGAACCGTACAGCGTCGCGATCAGGATCAGGCTGCCGCTGGCGAGTACCACCACACGCGGCGGGAACCACATCACCAGCTTCGACGCCACACCCACCCCGATGGCCACCCCGATACCGAACGGGATGAAGGCCACACCGGCGCGCAGCGGACTGTAGCCCATGATGGTCTGCACATACATGCCGACCAGCACGGTCAGGCTGAAAAGGACGCCACCGCTGAGGAACATGGCCGCGAACGCGGCCAGCCGGTTGCGGTCGAAGAACAGGCCGAACGGCACGATGGGGCTCTCGGCGGTGCGCTCCGCCACGACGAACGCCACAAGAGCGGCCACAGCCACCAAGCCTGAACCGATCGTGATGGTCGACAGCCACCCCTCCTCCGGGCCCATCGACAGACCGAACACCGCGGCGGTACAGGTCAACGTGGCCAGGACGGCCCCGGTGGCGTCGAGCTTCATCCGCTCCTTCTGGGTTTCCTCCAGCATGATGGCGGCCAGGCAGATCACCGCCAGCCCGATCGGCACGTTCACCAAAAACGCCAGCCGCCACGACACGTCGGTCAGCGCCCCGCCCACCACCAGGCCCAGCACCCCGCCGAGACCCGACATCGCGCCGAACACCCCCGTTGCGACGTTACGTGCCGATCCCCTCGGGAACGTGGTCGCGATCAGCGCCAAATTGGTCGGTGCCATGATCGCCGAAGCCGCGCCGTGCAGCAGCCGTGCCGATATCAGGGTGCCCCCGTCCCAGGCGATGCCGCACAAGGTCGAGGCGAAAGTGAACAGCGCAACCCCGAGGATGAAAGCGCGCTTGCGGCCGATGGTGTCACCCAGGCGGCCACCCAACAGCATCAGGCCACCGAAGGTCAGCATGTAGGCGGTGATCACCCAGCTCCGCCCGGCGTCCGACAAGCCCAGCTCGTTCTGGATCCTGGGCAGCGCGAAGATCGCGACGGGGCCGTCCATCGCCACCATCAGCTGCATGCCGCCGATCGCGACAACCAGGGCGACGAACCGGCGAGACCGCAGCAAAGCCGGCAAATGCCTTTTCGTGGGGCGCAGCGTGGTCGGTTCGACGGACATCTCGAACCGCTACTTCGCTGCGGCGCTTTGACTGAGGATGGCGCCGAAACGCTCTTTGTCGCGGTACGTCGAGGCCCGGCCGAAAAAGTTTTCGAGCCGGAAGAGCAGGTTTCGTACGGTTTGAAAGAGCCAAATGCACGCTCCCACAACGGATCCCCGCCGCTGCGCATCGCTCATTGCCACGTTGCCGAGCAAATCATAATCGATTCTTTGCATGGAACCTGGCCCTCTTTGTGATGCCGACTTGTCCGAATCCTGGAAAGCGCTTTCGGTGCAATCATTCTGCGCGCGCACCTTCAGGTTCTAAGAGAATCTTGAGTTGTTGGCCATACAGGACGAGCGATGCGGGGTCCATCATTTCTTGGTGCCTACAGTCGACCGGGTATCTGTTTATGTCGCCCGTGACATAAGGACGCCAACTTTGCAGAAGAGGAGGCGAACTCTGATCGCCCTCGTCCCCCACAGCGGAAAATATGGTTATATCGCCATCGAAGACACCGGGTTCGTGGCCTTCAGACAACGCCCGATTATTCTCAATGTTCTGAACGCCCAAATCCAGAAGCGGTTTGTACCGAGCAAATTCGACTATTCCTTGTTCGCGAAGTAGTTCTTCAACCCGGTCATAAGTAAGCGGCTCATCCTGATCGGGAAGGTCTATACGACAGAACCGCAAAACCTCTGCTAGCACGTCCTGCTCGTTCAGGATTGGCAGAGTGGCACCGCTATCGATGAAGAGTAAAGCGTCGAGAAGGATAAGGTTTGCGATCGAGCATCCACGTCGCTGGAGCTCGGTGGCAATCTCATGGGCGACAACGCCTCCAAACGACCAGCCGAGAAGGTTGTAGGGCCCGGTAGGATCAACCGCTTGGATCCGATCGGCATAGTTTTTCGCCATATCGCAGATTGACGCAGCTCTAGCCTCGCCATTTTGCGGGTTTTGTTGAATTCCAATGATCGGGCAGTCCAAATAATTACCGAGCGCATAGTACGGCCAGACCAGGCCACTACCGGGATGAATGCAGAACAGCGGATCACCGGTACCCTCCTTGAGGAACTCAACCGGGACTACTTCCACCTCGGTGGCACCTTGACCTAACTGCTGGCTCAAGCTCCTAACGGACGGCGCGTGGAACAATGTGCGCACTGCGAGGTTCGCATCCAGGCTGGCGTTGATCGCGGCAATCAGGCGCATTGCCGATAGTGAGTCTCCGCCCAAATCGAAGAACGAGTCATCGACACCGACCCGCTCGAGCCCGAGGACTTGGGCATAGATGGCGGCCAGGATCTCCTCGGTGAGGGTGGCCGGGGCACGATACCGATCAACATCGGTGTATTCCGGTGCCGGCAGGGCGCGCCAGTCCAGTTTGCCGCTGACCGTCAACGGCAGCGCGTCGATCCCCACCACCGCCGCTGGCACCATGTAGGCGGGGAGCCGCTGACCCAACCGGGCACGAACATCGGCCGGGTCGGCGGTCCCGGTGATATAGCCGATCAGGCGCTTGTCACCGGGGCGGTCCTCGCGGGCGATCACGGCCGCCTGCTCCACCCCGTCGAGTGCGGCCAGCGCCGCGCGCACTTCACCGAGTTCGATGCGGAACCCGCGGACCTTGACCTGCTCATCGGCGCGTCCCAGATACTGCAGCTGCCCGTCGGCGCCCCAACGCACGAGGTCCCCGGTGCGATACATCCGTGTCCCTGGCGGCCCGAACGGGCAGGCCACAAACCGCGACGACGTCAACCCGGCCCGGCCCACATAGCCAATACCGACCCCGGCGCCGGCCACATACAACTCCCCGACCACCCCGACCGGCACCGGACGCAACCACTGGTCCAGCACGAACAACGCCGCGCCCGGTAACGGCGAGCCGATCGGCGGCACCCCCGAACCCGCGGCCAACGGCGCACTCCTGGACACACACACCGTGGTTTCGGTTGGGCCGTACTCATTGACCATCACCCGCCCCGGCGCCCACCGCGCCACCACCTCGGCCGGGCACGCTTCACCGGCCACCAGCAACGCCATCGACTCCAACCCCTCATGGGGGAGCATCGCCACCGCAGACGGCGACTGGCTTAATACACCGACCTGTTCAGCAACCAGCAAGGCGTGCAAGTCTTCCGGCGAGCGTGTAGCCGACTCGGGCACGATCACCAGCCGCCCGCCGTGCAACAACGAACACCAGATCTCTTCCACCGAGGCGTCGAAGGCCAAGGAATGCGACTGCGCCCACGAGTGTGCCTGCAGGTGGATATCCGGCGACCCGAACAGCTGGGTGACGTTGTGGTGGGTGATGGCCACGCCTTTGGGCACACCGGTGGTGCCAGACGTGTAGATGAGGTAGGCGATGTGGTCGGGAGCCGGCGCCGGCAGTGCCGTGCTGGGCTGGGCGTCGACAGCGGCGTCGTTGATGTCGATGACCCGCAGGTCGTACCCGTCAAGCCGGTCTGCCAGCTCGGTGGTGGTGATCGCAGCGATCGGCGCGGCGTCGGCCACGACGAATTCGATGCGCGCGTCGGGATGCGCGGGATCGATGGGCAGGTAGGCCGCCCCGGCCTTGAGCACCGCCAGTATCGCCACGACCGCCTCGGCGCAACGGTTGAACATGAGCGCCACACACTGCCCCGGGCCCACCCCATGACGGGCCAACAAGTGCGCCAATCGGTTCGACGCCTCATCGAGCTCTCGATAGGTCATCGAGTGGCCTTCGAAGGTCACCGCCAGCGCTTCGGGCGCGCGCGCGACCTGAGCGGCGAACACCGCCGGAATCGACAGCCCCGTCGCCGGCTGGGTCAACACCTCCCGGTTACCGGTCTTGTCCAGGTGGGCGTGCTCGGCGGCATCCAACAGGTCAACCGACGACAACCGCTGGCTGGGATCGGCGGTCATGGCCATCAACACCCGCTGCAGCCGTTCGATCAGCGCCTCGATGCTGGCCGCGTCGAACACATCGGTGCGAAACTCCACCGACCCGCCGATTCCGGCGGGCTCACCGCCGGAATTCCAGCGTTCGCCCACCGTGAATGTCAGGTCCATGCGGGCGACCTGGGTGTCCGCCGCCAGCGGTGTGACCTGCAGATCACCCAAGGCCAACCCGGCGGGGACCCCATCCTCCCGCGCGATGTTCTGCCAGGCCAACACCACCTGCACCAGCGGCTGATGGGCCAGGCTTCGGGTCGGGTTGAGCCGCTCCACGAGCACCTCGAAGGGCACATCTTGGTGCTCGTAGGCGGCCAGGCTCCGCGCCCGCACCTGATCCAACGTTTCGGTGAAGCTGGGATCGCCGGCCAAGTCGACCCGCAACACCAAAGTGTTGACGAAAAAGCCCACCAACCCATCGAGTGCGGGATCATCACGGCCGGCGATCGCGAATCCGACCGCCACATCACTGCTGGCGCTGAGCTTGGCCAGCAGCACCGCCAGGGCAGCCTGGATCACCATGAAGCTGGTCGCGTTGTGCTCGCGGGCCACACTGCGCACCCGCTGCTGCAGCTCGGCTGGCCAATCCACGACCACACTGGCGCCGCGGTAATCGGCCACCGGCGGATAAGGTCGGTCGGTCGGCAACGCCAGGCGCTCGGGCAGCCCGGCCAGCTCGTGCTCCCAATAAGCGAGCTGCGCAGCGATCGGGCTGTCGCTGACGGCCACGTCACCCAGCTGCGCGCGCTGCCACAGCGTGTAATCGGCATACTGCACCGGCAACGGCGCCCAACCCGGCGCCTGCCCGGCACACCGGCTGGCATAGGCCACCCCCAGATCAGCCACCAGCGGGGACATCGACAATCCGTCGGCGGCGATATGGTGTACCACGGCCACCAGCACGTGTTCGTCATCGGCGACGCGGAAAAGCCTTGCCCGCAACGGAATCTCAGTGGCGAGATCAAACGAGTGACGCACCGTGGGATCGATGGCCTCCTGCAGCCGGGCCGGCGGCCAGCCAGTGGCATCGACGACGTCCCAACGGAAGTCGGCGCGATCCGCCGGGATGACCACCTGTTGGGGTATCCCGTCGACCGCCGGGAACAGGGTGCGCAGGCTCTCGTGGCGGGCCACCACATCGGCCAGCGCCGCCCCCAACGCCTCGGCATCCAGGTTTCCGCTGAGCCGCAACGCCGCCGGGATGTTGTAGATCGGAGAAGGCCCCAGCAGCTGGTCGATAAACCACAACCGTTGCTGGGCAAACGACAACGGAATCAGCTCGGGCCGCTCCACCGCCACCAACGGCTCGCGTCGGTCCCCATCGCCACCGATGCGGAGCGCCAACTGGGCTACCGTGGGCGCCTCGAACACGGTGCGCACCGAAAGATCGGCATTCAGACCCATCTCAATCGCGGCGATCACCCGCATCGCCAGCAGCGAATCCCCACCCAAATCAAAGAAGGAGTCGTCGACGCCGACGCGTTCCAACCCCAGCACCTCGGCGAACACGCCGGTCAAGATTTCCTCGACCGGGCTAACCGGAGCGCGATAACTGGCATTCTGATACCCGGGGGCCGGCAGGGCGCGGGTGTCGAGTTTGCCGTTGGGGGTGAGTGGCAGCGCGTCCAACACCACCACCGCAACCGGCACCATGTATTCCGGCAACCGCTCGATCAGCGCGGTACGTAGCCCGCCGGAATCGACTGTCCCGGTGCTCGATTCGGTGATGTAGCCGACGAGGCGTTTGTCGCCGGGGCGGTCCTCGCGGGCGATGACGACTGCTTGCTCCACCCCATCCAGGGCGGCCAATGCGGACTGAATCTCCCCGAGTTCGATGCGATAGCCGCGGATTTTGACCTGCTCATCGGCACGCCCGAGGTAATCCAGCTGCCCATCGGCGCGCCAACACACCAAATCCCCTGTGCGATACATGCGTAGCCCCGGCGCCCCGAACGGACACGTCACAAAGCGCGAGGCGGTCAGTGCGGGTCGGCCCACATAGCCGGTGGCCACGCCGGCGCCGGCCACATACAACTCCCCGACCACCCCGACGGGCACCGGCCGCAGCCACCCATCGAGCACAAACAACGCCGCCCCCGAAACCGGCGCACCGATCGGCACCGCACCCGAGCCGGCCTTCAGCGGTGCGCTGATCGCCACACACATCGTGGTCTCGGTCGGACCATAGGCGTTGACCATCACCCGATTTGGCGCCCACCGATCCACCACCTCCACCGGGCACGCCTCACCGACCACCGCCAACGCCACCGACTCCAACCCCTCAACCGGCAACGCGGCCACCGCCGACGGCGTCTGCGTCAACACACTGACCCGCTGCTCAACGAGCACCCGGTGCAGCTCTTGCGGGGAAGCGGTCACCGGCTCGGGCACCACCACCAGCCGCCCACCGCGCAACAACGCACCGAAGATCTCCCACACCGACACATCGAACGCCAACGAATGACACAGCGCCCACACCCCCGCCCCAGGCAGGCCGGCATCCAACGACCCCAACAACTGCGTCACATTACGATGAGTAACCGCAACACCTTTGGGCACCCCGGTGGTGCCCGAGGTGTAAATCAGATACGCGACATCGTCGGGATCCGGCCCCGCCAACCCCGTGCTGGGCTGGGCCGCAACAGCGGGATCACCCACGTCGATGACCACCACGTCATACCCATCGAGACGCTCGACGAGCTCGCCGGTGGTGACCACGGCGATCGGTGCGGCATCGGCCAGCACAAACCCCATCCGCTCGGCCGGCACTCCCGGGTCGATCGGCAGATACGCCGCCCCCGTCTTGAGCACCGCCACGATCGCCACCACCGCCTCGACCGAACGCGAAAACAGCAGCGCCACAGCCTGTCCCGGCCCCGCACCCCGGCCCACCAACACCTGCGCCAACCGATTCGATACCTCATCCAACTCCCGATAAGTCACCGACACGCCCTCGCCCACCAACGCCACAGCATCCGGCGTCCGTGTCACGTGGGCGGCGAACAATGCCGGCACCGACATCGGAACGCTCTGCGGGCTGGCTAAAACCGCTGTATTACCAAGCTCTTCCAGCCGGGCATGCTCACCCGCGTCGAGCACATCCACCGACGAGAGCCGCCCGGCGGGATCGGCCGCCATCGCCACCAACACCCGCTCCAACCGCGCGATCAACGCCTGGATGGTGTCCGCGTCGAACACGTCGGTGCGAAATTCGACCTGCCCCGAAATCCCGGCGGGCTCGCCGGTGTCGGTCCAGCATTCTTTGAGGAAGAAGACCAGGTCCATTTTCGCGGTCTGGGTATCCTCGAGCAGCGGCGTGACCTGAAGATCACCCAAAGTCAGCCCGGCCGCGGGGACGTTGACTTGCCCAGGGAAGTTGTTCCAGCCCAACATCACCTGAACCAGCGGGTGATGGGCCAACGATCGGGTGGGGTTGAGCCGCTCCACGAGCACCTCGAAAGGCACATCCTGGTGCTCGTAGGCGGCCAGGCCGCGTGCTCGCACCTGGGCCAGCAGCTCGGCCACGGTGGGGTCACCGGCCAGATCGACGCGCAGCACCAAGGTGTTGACGAAAAAACCCACCAGCTCATCCAGCGCGGGATCGCGGCGCCCGGCGATCGCGAACCCGACCGCCACATCGCTGCTGGCGCTGAGCTTCGACAGCAGCACCGCCAGGGCGGCCTGCGTCACCATGAATCCGGTCGCGTTGTGCTCGCGGGCCATCCGCGCGATCTGCTGCTGCAACAACGCCGGCCACTCGACGGTCACCCTGGCGCCGCGCTGATCGGCCACCGGCGGGTAGGGCCGGTCGGTGGGCAGCTGCAGCCGCTCAGGCATCCCGGCCAGCGTCTGCTCCCAGTAGGCGAGCTGCGCAGCGATGCGGCTTTCGGTGTCATCGAGATCACCGAACTGCGCGCGCTGCCACAGCGTGTAATCGACATACTGCACCGGCAATGGCGCCCAATCCGGCGCGCGCCCCGCGCACCGGCTCGCATAGGCCACACTCATGTCACGCACCAGCCGGGTCGTCGACCAGCCATCCGCGGCGATTTCGTGCACGACCGCCACCAGCACGTGTTCGTCGTCGGCGACGCGGAAAAGCCATGCCCGCGACGGGATTTCGGTGGCCAGGTCAAACCGGTAGCGCACCGCGGCGCGGAGGGCTTCCTCCAGGCGGGCGGCCGGCCACTCGGCGGCATCGATGACCTCCCAGCCGAAGTTGGCCTGCTCGGCGGGCACCACCAGCTGCTGCGGGATCCCCTCGGCCGCCCGGAACATGGTGCGCAGGCTCTCGTGGCGGCCCACGACATCGACCAGCGCCGCACCCAGCGCGTCGGCATCGAGGTGCCCACTGAGCCGCAACGGCAGCACGACGTTGTAAAGCGGTGACGGCCCCTGCAACTGGTCGATGAACCACAACCGGCTTTGGGCAAACGACAACGGAATCACCGGCGGCCGCTCAACCGGCAGCAGCGGCTCCAGTCCTCCTCCCTTACCGATGAGGGGCGCCAACTGGGCGACCGTCGGCGCCTCGAATACGGCACGCACCGAAAGATCGGCATCCAGATTGGTGTTCACGGCGGCGATCAGGCGCATCGCGGACAGCGAATCCCCACCCAGGTCGAAGAACGAGTCGTCGACCCCGACCTTGTCGATCCCCAGCACCTCGGCATAGATTCCGGCGACGATTTTTTCGGTCTGGGTCTGCGGCGCCCGGAATGCCGTGGTGGCAAACACCGGTGCCGGCAAGGCCTTTCGGTCGATCTTGCCCGAGGATGTCATCGGGAACTCGTCGAGCACCACAATGTGCGTCGGCACCATGTATTCGGGCAACCACGCGCTCAACTGCTGACGCACCGCGGTGATTTTGGTGTTGGTCTGCGGGTCATTGGCGCAACTCGTGACTCGGTGGGGCCCGTCAGGCGGCAGATACAGATCGGTCAGCGCCGAGGTCTGCTCAGCGTCAGCCGCAGTGATGAACACCGCGTCCACGGTGCCCGGCTGGGCGCCCCAGGTGACCGCGACGTGATATCCGGCGCTCTCACCAAGGCCGTGCAGTTGTTCTGGGACAACGGCATCGGCACCGTCGGCGAGGGCCAATGCGTCGGCAAGCGCCAGTCCGTCGACAAGGGCGTGTTCGATGTGGACGTCGCTGATCAGTCCCGCGCGGGGGATCTCGGTAATGCGGACAGTGTGGGGACGCTGGGCTACCAACCGGTCGTGCAGCCCGCGCAGGCCGGCGCACTGGGCCCACGCCCAGCTGTCTGCGCCGGCCAGTGAGCGCACCGGTGCGGGGGATTTATAGATGACGAGGTCGTAGCGATACCGGTTGAGTTCGTTGTCGGCCATCCCGCGCTTGACTTCGATATCCAGCCCGGCCACCGATGCATGGCCGGCAGCCCAGTTAGTGAAATACTCTGGGGCCAAAAGCAATTCGGCTTCGCCGAGCATGGCGCGCTGAACTCGTTGGCGAATCTCGTCGGCGTCGGCGTCGCCGTCGGCGGTGCGGGCGAGCGCGATGCCGGTTTGAAAAGCGCCCTGCAGGCTGTGGTTGCGCACATCGCCGATGAACAGTGCCCCGCCCGCTGCCAGTAACCGCATCGCGACCGCCAGCACATCGCTCAGATACCGCGCGCTCGGGAAGTACTGCACCACGGAGTTGAGCACCACCAGATCGAAATGGCCCTCCGGCAACCCATCGGCGACATCGGCGGGCTGCACCCGCAACCGCACCCGATCCCCCCACGACTGCCCGGCCACGTCGGCCTGCAGCCTCTGGATCGTCGGCGCGGAGAAGTCCGTAGCCCAGTACTCGGCGCAGACCGGGGCCAACTGGGAAAGCAACAGCCCCGAACCGACGCCGATCTCCAGCACCCGCGCGGGATGCAACTGAAGGATCCGATCCACCGTGGCCGAACGCCACTCCCTCATCTGTTCGAGCGGGATCGGATCGTCGGTGTAGCTGCTGTTCCAGCCGCGGAAATCCATGCCGAATTCCGGCGCGTCCACGTCAGCGGCATACGCCTCGTCATACAGGTGTTGCCACGCTTCGACGGTTTCGGCGTCGTGTTCGGCGGTGGTGGTCTGCTCGAGGGTGACATAGGCGACCAGATGCGAGCCGGTTCCGCTCTCATGCACGGTGGCGGCCGCCCGGGCAACCTGCGGGCAGCCCAGCAGGGTGTTTTCGATTTCGCCCAGTTCGATGCGGTGTCCGCGCAGCTTGATTTGTGCGTCGGCACGGCCGAGATAGTCCAGGGTTCCGTCGAGCGCCCAGCGCACCAGGTCGCCGGTGCGATACAGCCGCGCGCCCGCGGGCCCGTAGGGATCGGCCACGAACCGTTCCGCGGTCAGACCCGCCCGGCCCAGATAGCCGCATGCCACCGCCGGTCCGCCCAGATACAACTCGCCGACCACCCCGATCGGGGTCGGGTTCAGCCGCGCGTCGAGCACCAGTGCGCGCATCCCGGGGAGCGGGGTGCCGATGCGGACCGGCTGCCCCGCCGACAGCGGCGCCGTGGTGGCCCAGATAGTGGCCTCGGTGGGGCCGTAGCCGTTGAACATGCGGCGCCCCGGCGCCCACGCGGCCACCAACTCGTCGGGGCAGGCCTCACCGCCGACGATCAAGGTGGACAACACATCTAACCGGCTCCGATCCAGCGACGACAGCAACGTCGGGGTCATCACCGCCGCGTTGACCCGTTGCTCCTGCAGCAATGCGGTCAAAGCCTCGCCGGCGTACACCTCCGGCGGCGCAACCACCAACGCTCCCCGCGATCCCACCGCGACCAATAACTCACCGAGCGCGGCGTCAAATGTCGGGGAGAGCACAGCCAGCATGCGGGTATCCGGGCCCAGCCCAAACGGTTCGCGGTGCGCCGCGGCTACCCCGGGCAGACCGCCGTGGGTGACCGCCACCCCCTTCGGGGTGCCGGTGGACCCCGACGTGAAGATCACATAGGCGGTGTTCTCCGGTCCCAACGCCGCCAGTCGGTCGGTGTCGGTGATCGGCTCGGCGCATCGCCCGGACAGGTCCAGGCCGTCGATGCGCAGCACCGGGCGCGCCCCGGCGCCGGCCACGGTGTCGGCATCGCCGGTCAACACGCACACCGCGCCCACCGAGTCCAGCACCGTGGCGATCCGCTCGACCGGGTGAGCGGGGTCCACCGGGACATACACGCCGCCGGCTTTCAGGACCGCCCAGCACGCCACCACCAGCTCCGCGGACCGGCCGATCGCCACGCCCACCGCGCGTTCCGGGCCGACCCCCGCCTCGATCAGCACCCGCGCCAGCCGCGTCGACCACGTGTCGAGTTCGCGATAGGACAAGCTCCGGGCGCGATCGACGACCGCCACCGCGTCCGGGTCGGCGGCCACCGCCGCGTCCAACAACTCCGGCGCCACCCCCGCCGGTGCCCCGACCCCGGCGCCAGACCACCGCGACAGCACCAGATCACGCTCGTCGGGATCCAGTAACGCCAGATCACCCACCACCGCCGACGCATCCGTCACGACGGCTTCGATCACCCGTGTGAACCAGGTGACGAAGCGCTCGATGGTGGCCCGGTCATACAGGTCCGTGGCATAGGTGACGACCCCGGCGGCCATCGGCGCGGTCGGGTCCTCGGAGGGCACCTCCCGCAGATCGACATCCAGATCGAATTTGGCGGTGCGGCTGTCCACCGCCAGTGGCTCGACGGTGACCCCGTCGAGCGCCACCTCGGGGCGCACATTGTTCTGGAACGCCAGGGCCACCTGGAATAGCGGATGATGCGCCGTGGAGCGCACGGGGTTGAGTTGCTCGACCAGCCGCTCGAACGGCACATCCTGGTTGCTGTAGGCGTCCAGCGCCTTCTGGCGCACCTGCTCGAGCACATCGCTGAACCGCTGTGCAGAGTTGACACCGACCCGCAGCACCCAGGTGTTGACGAAGAACCCGACCAGCTCATCGAGCGCCGCATCCATCCGTCCGGCGATCGGGGTGCCCATCGTCACGCCCTCGCCGGCCCCGGCCCGGTGCAACACCACCACCATGGCCGCCTGCAACACCATCGAGGCGGTCGCGTTATGCGCCGCCGCCAACGCCTTGATCCCCGCCCACAGTCTCGGGTCGAGGTGCATGTCCACGGCATCACCGCGGTAGCTGGGCACCGGCGGGCGCGCCCGGTCCGCCGGCAGCGACACCACCTCGGGCAGATCAGCCAACTCCTGCCGCCAATAAGCCAACTGCCCGGCGATCACGCTGTCGGGATCAGACTCGACGCCCAACCAATCCCGTTGCCAGAGCGTGTAATCGGCGTACTGCACCGGCAATGGCGCCCACTGCGGGGCCTGGCCCCGCCGCCGCGCCAGATAGGCCTGGCCGATGTCCCTGGCCATCGGCGCCAGTGACCACCCGTCAAAAGCGATGTGGTGCACCACAATCCCCACGACATGCTGTCCGGGGCCCACCGCATAGATCTGCGCACGAATCGGGATCTCGGTCGCCAGATCGAACCGGTACCCCGCCAGCGCCACCAATTCGCCGATCAGATCCTGCTCCGGCAATGACACCACTGCTGGGCCCCCGCGCCGCCACATCCCGGCCTCGGCCGGCAGCACCTGCTGGAACGGCACACCGTCGATGTCGGGAAATATGGTGCGCAGCGCCTCGTGGCGGGCGATCACATCATCGACGGCCGCCGTCAACGCCTCGACATCCAGCGCCCCGCTGATCCGGAACGCGGTCGGCATGTTGTAGGTCGCCACCCCGCCCTCGAACCGGTCAAGGAACCACAACCGGCTCTGCGCATACGACAACGGCACCATCGTCGGCCGCGCGCCGGCCACCAACGGCTTGCGCCCTTCCCCGTCCAAGCCGATACGGGGCGCCAACTGGGCGACGGTGGGCGATTCGAACACGGTGCGCACCGCAAGGCCGGCGTCGAGGGTCTTGTTGATCGCGGCGATGACCCGCATCGCCGAGAGCGAATCGCCGCCCAAATCAAAGAAGGAGTCGTCGATCCCGACCCGCTCGAGGCCGAGTACCTGGGCGTAGATGTTGGCCAGGATCTCCTCGGTGGGGGTGCTCGGGGCGCGGTAGCGATCGCCCTCGGTGTATTCGGGTGCCGGCAGGGCCCGGGTGTCCAGTTTGCCGTTGACCGTCAGCGGCAGCGCGTCGATCACCACCACCGCCGCCGGAACCATGTAGGCGGGGAGCCGCTGACCCAACCGGGCCCGAACAACGGCCGGGTCAGCGGCTCCAGTGATATAGCCGATCAGGCGCTTGTCACCGGGGCGGTCCTCGCGGGCGATCACGGCCGCCTGCTCCACCCCGTCGAGTGCGGCCAGCGCCGTGCGGATTTCGCCGAGTTCGATGCGGTACCCGCGGACCTTGACCTGCTCGTCGGCACGCCCCAGGTAATCCAGCTGCCCGTCGGCGCCCCAACACACCAGGTCCCCGGTGCGATACATCCGTTGGCCCGGCGCTCCGGCGCCGCCGAACGGGCAGGCCACGAACCGCGACGCGGTCAGACCCGCCCGGCCCAAGTATCCGTACGCCAGCCCGCCGCCGGCCACATACAACTCCCCGACCACCCCGACCGGCACCGGACGCAACGACGCATCCAGCACAAAGAAGCCAAGATGCACCAACGGCACCCCGATGGGGCTGACACTGCGGTCGACGTCGACGACGCTGATCTCGCGGAACGAGGCATGCACCGTCGTTTCGGTGATGCCATACATGTTGATAAGCCGCGGTGATCGGCGGTGGCGGTCCAACCAGGTTCCCAGGCGCTGGGGTTCGAGCGCCTCGCCGCCGAACACCACCGTCTCCAGCCTCAGCTGAGGTCCCAGCTCGGGTGCGCGCGCTTCGGCGGTTTGCAGCGCATAAAACGCCGACGGCGTCTGACTCAATACGCTGACCTGTTCGGCGATCAGCAACGCGTGCAGGTCTTCGGGTGAGCGTGTCACGGACTCGGGCACCACCACCAGCCGCCCACCGTGCAACAGCGCACCGAAGATCTCCCACACCGAGTAGTCGAAGGCCAGCGAATGGCACTGCGTCCACACCTGCTCTGGCGACAGTTCCAGGTCGGCGCTCAGCGCCGTCAGCAGCCGGGTCACGTTGTGATGGGCGACGGCCACCCCCTTGGGCACCCCGGTGGTGCCGGAGGTGTAAATCAGGTAAGCGATCTCGTCGGGGGCCGGCGCCGGCAGGCTCGTGCACGAGCAACCGGAAATGCGCGGGTCTCCGACGTCGACAACCGGCAGGCCACAGCCGTCGAACCGGTCGGCCAGTCCATTGGTGGTGATCGCGGCGATCGGTGCGGAGTCGGCGACCATGAACTCCATCCGCTCGGTCGGATGCGCCGGATCGATCGGCAGATACGCCGCCCCGGTCTTGAGCACCGCCATCACCGCCAGGACCGCCTCGGCCGACCGCGGCAACAGCAGCGCCACACACTCCCCCGGGCCGGCGCCCAGGGCGACCAGCAGATGCGCCAACCGGTTCGACGCCTCATCGAGCTCTCGGTAGGTGCTCGAGTGACCTTCGAAGGTCACCGCCAGCGCTTCGGGCGCGCGCGCGACCTGAGCGGCGAACACCGCCGGAATGGACGCCGCGGTTGGGACCGTCCGGGCCAACACCGCCCGGTTACCGGTCTTGTCCAGGTGGGCGTGCTCGGCGGCATCCAGCACATCCATCGACGACAACCGCCGGGTGGGATCGGCGGTCATGGCCGCCAATACCCGCTGCAGGCGCTCGATCAACGCCTCGATGCTGGCCGCGTCGAACACATCGGTGCGAAACTCGACATCCCCGGCGATCCCGGCGGGGTCACCGGCCTCGGTGAACCGTTCGGCCAGCGTGAATGTCAGATCCATGCGTGCCGACTGAGTGGCCACTGGCAAACGCGTGACCTGTAGATCGCCCAGGTCCAGCCCGGCGGCGGGGTCGCTGGTGTGCCCGGGGAAGTTCTGCCAGGCCAACACCACCTGCACCAACGGGTGATGGGCCAGGCTTCGGGTCGGGTTGAGCCGCTCCACCAGCACCTCGAAGGGCACGTCCTGGTGCTCGTAGGCGGCGACGCTGCGCGCCCGCACGTGCGCGAGCACATCGGCCACGGTGGGATCGCCGGCCACATCGACGCGCAGCACCAGGGTGTTGATGAAAAACCCGACCAGCTCGTCGAGCGCTGGGTCGCGCCGCCCGGCGATCGCGAATCCGACCGCCACATCACTGCTGGCGCTGAGCTTGGCCAGCAGCACCGCCAGGGCGGCCTGGATCACCATGAACTTGGTCGCGTTGTGCTCGCGGGCCACCTGTGCAATCCGCTGCTGCAGCTCGGCTGGCAAATCCACGACCACGCTGGCGCCGCGGTAATCGGCCACCGGCGGATAAGGTCGGTCGGTGGGCAACGCCAGGCGCTCGGGCAGCCCGGCCAGCTCGTGCTCCCAATAAGCGAGCTGCGCAGCGATCGGGCTGTCGCTGACGGCCACGTCACCCAGCTGCGCGCGCTGCCACAGCGTGTAATCGGCATACTGCACCGGCAACGGCGCCCAACCCGGCGCCTGCCCGGCACACCGGCTGGCATAGGCCAGTCCCAGATCACGCACCAGCGCGGTGATCGACCAGCCATCCGAAGCGATGTGGTGCACCACCGCCACCAGCACGTGCTCGTCGTCGGCGACGCGGAAAAGCCTTGCCCGCAAGGGGATTTCGGTGGCCAGATCGAACGTGTAACACGCTGCGGCGTTAACCGCCTCACTCAGCCGCCCTGCCGACCAGCCGGTGGCATCACTGATCTGCCAGCCGAAATCGACTTGTTCGCTTGGGATAACCACCTGCTGCGGTGTTCCGTTAGGCGCCGCAAACAGCGTACGGAGGCTCTCATGGCGGGCGACCACATCGGCCAGCGCCGCCCCCAACGCCTCGGCATCCAGGTTTCCGCTGAGCCGCAACGCCGCCGGGATGTTGTAGATCGGAGAAGGCCCCTGCAATTGGTCGATAAACCACAACCGTTGCTGGGCAAACGACAACGGAATCAGCTCGGGCCGCTCCACCGCCACCAACGGCTCGCGTCGGCCCCCATCGCCACCGATGCGGAGCGCCAACTGGGCTACCGTGGGCGCCTCGAACAGGGTGGGTACCGAAAGATCGGCGTCCAGGCTGGTGTTGATTGCGGCAACCAGGCGCGTCGCGAGCAGCGAGTCGCCACCCAAATCGAAGAACGACTGGTCGACCCCGACGCGCTCGATGCCGAGCACGTCGCCGTAGATGCCGGCCAGGATTTCCTCGACCGCGCTGGCCGGAGGGCGATAAACGGCATTCTGGTATTCGGGTGCGGGGAGAGCGCGGGTGTCGAGTTTGCCGTTGGGGGTGAGTGGCAGCGCGTCCAACACCACCACCGCAACCGGCACCATGTATTCCGGCAACCGCTCGGTCAGCTGGGGGCGGATCTCGGTCGGGTCCGCGGTCCCGGTGATGTAGCCGACGAGGCGTTTGTCGCCGGGGCGGTCCTCGCGGGCGATGACGACTGCTTGCTCCACGCCATCCAGGGCGGCCAATGCGGACTGAATCTCCCCGAGTTCGATGCGATAGCCGCGGATTTTGACCTGCTCATCGGCACGCCCGAGGTAATCCAGCTGCCCATCGGCGCGCCAACACACCAAATCCCCGGTGCGATACATGCGTAGCCCCGGCGCCCCGAACGGACACGCCACAAAGCGCGAGGCGGTCAGTGCGGGTCGGCCCACATAGCCGGTGGCCACGCCGGCGCCGGCCACATACAACTCCCCGACCACCCCGACGGGCACCGGGCGCAGCCACCCGTCGAGCACAAACAACGCCGCCCCCGAAACCGGCGCACCGATCGGCACCGCACCCGAGCCGGCCTTCAGCGGTGCGCTGATCGCCACACACATCGTGGTCTCGGTCGGACCATAGGCGTTGACCATCACCCGATTTGGCGCCCACCGATCCACCACCTCCACCGGGCACGCCTCACCGACCACCGCCAACGCCACCGACTCCAACCCCTCAACCGGCAACGCGGCCACCGCCGACGGCGTCTGCGTCAACACACTGACCCGCTGCTCAACGAGCACCCGGTGCAGCTCTTGCGGGGAAGCGGTCACCGGCTCGGGCACCACCACCAGCCGCCCACCGCGCAACAACGCACCGAAGATCTCCCACACCGACACATCGAACGCCAACGAATGACACAGCGCCCACACCCCCGCCCCAGGCAGGCCGGCATCCAACGACCCCAACAACTGCGTCACATTACGATGAGTAACCGCAACACCTTTGGGCACCCCGGTGGTGCCCGAGGTGTAAATCAGATACGCGACATCGTCGGGATCCGGCCCCGCCAACCCCGTGCTGGGCTGGGCCGCAACAGCGGGATCACCCACGTCGATGACCACCACGTCATACCCATCGAGACGCTCGACGAGCTCACCGGCGGTGACCACAGCGATCGGTGCGGCATCGGCCAGCACAAACCCCATCCGCTCGGCCGGCACTCCCGGGTCGATCGGCAGATACGCCGCCCCCGTCTTGAGCACCGCCACGATCGCCACCACCGCCTCGACCGAACGCGAAAACAGCAGCGCCACAGCCTGTCCCGGCCCCGCACCCCGGCCCACCAACACCTGCGCCAACCGATTCGATACCTCATCCAACTCCCGATAAGTCACCGACAGACCCTCGCCCACCAACGCCACAGCATCCGGCGCGCGCGTCACGTGGACGGCGAACAACTCGGGAATCGACACCGGCGCGATCGCCGACTCGGTCAGCACCGCCCGGTTACCGATCTCACCCAACCGGACACACTCACCCTCACCGAGCACATCCAGCGACGACAACCGCCCGGCGGGATCGGCCGCCATCGCCACCAACACCCGCTCCAACCGGCCGGTCAAATCGCGGACGTCACAATGAGAAAGCCATTGCCCGGCGCCCCCGAACCCACTCGTCTTCGCGCCCGGCTGCAGGCCGAGAAACAGCCGATCATGGTCGCTGAAAAAGTCCAGCCCACATTGATCGACGAGATTCGTATGGGTCAGGGTGCCCGAAATCGTAGCACCGGCAATATTCGCCAGATTTGTGGTCGGAATGAAATTGAGAATTACGCGATTCGAGCCCTGGGCGGAGCCGCGGGGCCGCTTGTAGTCAATAAGGTGGACCGGGAACCGCTGATGGTCCAGCGCTTCTCGCAGTCGCGTGTCGACATGTTCACAAAAACTGGCAACCGTGGACCCCGGCGAGGCTTTCAGCGCCAGTGGGACGAACCCGGTAATCATTCCGGGCACCGTCTGTGTCTCCGGACGCACCCGCCTGCTTACCGGAAAATCGAACACCACGTCCGAACTCTCGACGCCGCACCCGCCCACCAGCAGCGCGCATGCCGCAGCGATCACCGACGAGCGACGCACCCCCAACGCCTGCGACAACTCTCGGATCCCGGCGACGGCAACAGGATCCAATTCCACCGGTGCAGATGGTTCATAGGGATCACGTCCGTCCGCGGCGGACGCCAACTGATAGCTCGGTTCGCTTTCGGCCGGCAGGTTCTTGGTCCAGTAGGCCTGATCATCGAGATAATCGGTGGACGCTTCGTATTCTGCTTCGCACGCAATGAGATCACTTAGCGACCCAAAAAAAGCGGGGGGAATCGGCGCGCCCGAAGCCATGGCATTGTAGACATCTCCGATCCGATGGCAGACAAGAGCGAGGCCGATTCCGTCGGCCACTATATGGTGGCAGCATACGTAGAGATAAAATTCATCTGGCCGCGTCTGCATCAACGCAAATTTGAACAGGGGCCCACTGAGCGGCATTACCGCGCCCTGAATCGAGGATGCCAGCCGATAGGCTTCCTGGACAGGATCCTGCGAGCCCATGAGCTCATAGCGAGCAAGCTCAACATCTGGGTAATCAACCGTCGTTTGAAAAACCTGGGCATCCACCTGGAAAAAGGCGGCTCTAAGCGGTTCGGCCTCGCGCACCACTTGACGGATCGTGTGCTCGAGCAACCAAGGGTCTATGGTGCCCGCGATTCGCAGAAGGTAGCCCAGCTGCCACCTCGCACCGCGGCGATCCGTTTCCTGCGCAAGCCATATATCCAGTTGCCCGCGCGTCAGCGGGAATGGCCCACCATCAGGTTCCGTCAGTTGTTCGCGCCCAAGCGGCAGCGCCCGGTCATCGATCGTCATCGGATAGCCTTTGCGGTTTACGTGCCGGAAGCCTGGCGCTGTGCCGCCAGCCTGCTGCGTAGAGTCTTCGGCCGGATATCGGGCCAGTTCTGTTCGATGTACTCGAGGCACGCGGCGCGATCCGCTTCGCCGTAAACCATCTCCCAGCCGGCTGGTACCTCGGCGAATGCCGGCCATAGGCTGTGCTGTTCTTCGTCGTTGATCAAGACGAAAAAGCTGCCAGTGTCGTCGTCGAACGGATTGATACTCACCGGTCCTCCAAATTTCGTTGTGGCATGAGCCGAACAGTTCGGTGCACTAACTGTTTCCGACCGGGCGCTCAGGGGCTTGCCACGGAACCGGTCTCGACGGAGTGCATGATCCAGAGCGTCGTGGGTTTCAATCCTGTTGTCAGGCTTATCAAGTCGGTAGCGTAGTAGGAGCCCGCACATCGAGTGGTAGGCGCAAGCCGACAGAGTGGTGGCTGTGGCGTATACAGAAAATTACGCAACCGAAAATTGGCGCATTCGCACGGATTACATTCTGTGACAGCGATTTTCGTGACGCCGTCGGCTTTGGCTCCGACTAGGCAACCCTGGTACCTCCCGAGACGACGGTGCGGGTTCGTGCCGAACACTCGCGCGGCGTGCTGACCTCGTCTTATGTCCCGGTCTGTGCCAGATGGGCATCGGGACGAGCTGGTGACACGCGCGCGTGACACAGCCACACCTCGCTATTCGCCTGCGCAGGAGGAGTTTTCGTTGTTCAATTGGTCGCGGCTACCGGGTGGTGGACGAACCACGGTGGTGAGGCTGCCTGCTGGCAGCCTCACCGACAACCTGTTGCTTCACGACGCATCTCGGCTGATCAGACGGATGAGTTCGTCGCGGTGGTTGACGCCGAGTTTGGTGAACAGACGGTAGAGGTGCCCCTCCACCGTGCGCACCGAAATGACCAGCCGGTCGGCGATCTGACGGTTAGACAGTCCGGCAGCGACCAGCAGCACGATCTGACGTTCACGGCCACTGAACGGAAGGGGGCGCGCCGCGGCCTCGAGCGCCGGAGTACGCACTCCGCACTGGCCGGCCAAAACGTGCGCCCAGCTCGACGATTCGACCTCCTTGCGCCGCTCCCCTCGGCGGGCGTGCTCGGTGGCCGCTTGGGCCGACGCATCGGCGGCAAAAGCCAATGCGCCGAGATCGGCGAATTTGTGTGCGGCGACATCCAGCACATCGCCGTCGTGTTCCGCCAGACCGCGGGCATGGTCGGCGACCGCCTGGGCCGATGGCGAGTTCAACATTCGGGCGAGCTCCTCCACTCGCTTGGCCTGCGAACCGTCCCCGAAGCGCACGGCGGCATGGCGCGCCCGCATCTCCGCCACGTACATCTTGGCCGCCCCCGCGACTTCCGCCGCCTGCATCGCATGCGCACGGGCGGCCGCCGTGTCACCGGCAGCTGCCCGCTCCCAGGCCCGGGCCAGCTCGAGTTCGGGCAAGAAGACTGCAACGTGGGGTCCATACGTTTCCTCCGCGCGCCGCAACGCCGCGGCGGCCGCCGCGCCGTCGCCCCGCGCCCCCTCGGCCTGCGTCAGCAGGGCAGCCACCACGAGCAACCACGGCGACGGAAAGCCCTGGGACAGCAGGGAAATAGACCGGGCAAGTGTGGTGCACGCCGACGGCAGCTCGCCGCGGGTTACCTGCAGGAGCCCGAGCATCGCGTCAACCATGGCCTCCGCCGCGGGAAGACCGGTTGCCAGCGCGGCGTAACGCCTCTGGATTCGGTCGGCCGCCGGATAGTCACCGGCGGCGGTCGCCACCATGACCTCAGCCAATCCGATGGCGAACCGCTGTGCACCCGCCCGGCAGAGTGCCGTCGCGCGGACGCCGGCGGCGGCAATGCGGCTGACTTCGGAAAAGCGCCCGGCCGCCAGCAGGGCGCCGCATGTCGCGACGGCCGCCCACACGGTCGCGATCGGCGCTACGTCGGCCTCGCACAGACGGGGCCCGAGCTCGAGCGTCGTCTCAACGTCGCCGCGGAAGAACCCGATCGACATCTCCAGCGCGGTGATCAGCTGGAGGGCGCCCTCGGTCACGAGACGCGGTTTCACCTCGGCTAGTACGCGTGTCGCGATTTCGGCGTCACCGCAACCCCACGCCAAGTTGGCGGCGCGCAGACAGCCCCATCGCGCGATCAGCCAGTCGTCGGCGTCACTGAGGTCGACGCCCAGAAGGATTGACTCGGCCTCCTCCCCGCGCCCCTGCCAACTCACCGCCTCGGCAAGCACCAGAGCGGCCGGCAGACCACCACCGCGATCGACCGCGAACTTGGCCAGTTCCTCACCCAGCACCACATTCGACATCGCCAGGGCACTGGCCGCCGCGTTGATTGCCACGTCGAGGTCGGGCTCCAGGTCGCTTCGCATCATGAACTGGGCCAACCGGATTCGGCCGCGCGGATCGGAGAAATGTGAGCGCCGCCCGCTTGCCCGTAGGTGCCTTCGAAGAGTTTTCGCCAAGATTCCGTTGAGTTGCCGCGAACGCACTATCCCTGCATGGCGGGTCGCCGCTTCACCGAGCATGGGGTGATTGAGTTGCGCCAGGGTGTGGGATCCGTCGACGACCAACTGGATCAGGCCACGACGCTCGAGGTGTGCCATCGCGTCGGCATCGCAGACGTCACGCAGGATCTCGCACTCCAGCACCTCGGCGGTGGCCAAGATCTCCACCACCTCCAACTCCTCTGGAGTCAGCGATTGCAACCGGAACTCCAAAGCGTCGTGAAGTTCGCGATCCGCGCGCAGCGGACCCTGAAGTTGCCAGCCCTGCTCGGTTTGAACCAAGGTCCCACTTTCGCGGGCCGCGGTCAGAAAGCCCCGCAGTAGCAACGGATTTCCCGCGCTGCACTCGTACAACTCGTCAACCAATCGCGGATTGACCGGACCCCCCAGGACTGTGCCCGCCAACAGCTCGGTCTGCTCGTGGGTGAACGGGTCGACGTGAACGGTCAACAACAGGCGCTCCTTCAACAACACGGTCAGCGCGTCCAGCACCGGCTCACCGGACCGGATCGTCACGATCAACCGCGTACTGCTTCCGGCCGCAAGCTGATTGACCAAGGTGGCCGACAACGGATCCAGCAACTGGGCCTCGTCGACTACCACCACCAGGTTCTTGTCCTGACTCAGGGTCTGATGCGCGGCGGCCAGCATGATCGCCGGCTCGTGGCCCACCCCTAGGCTCACCGCGCGAGAAAAGGCGCCCAGGGGCACGGCCGAACCCGTTTGGGTGCCCAGCGCAAATCGCACCGTTCGCCCCGCCGATTCCACCGCCTTCGCGAGCATGCGCGCCAGTGTCGACTTACCCATACCGCTGTCGCCGACCAGCGCCACCCCGTGGAACTCGCCGTTGTTCAGCGCCGCCAGCGATCGCCGCAACTCCACATCGCGCCCCACAATGGGCCATGTCGACCCATTGACCCTCTGTGTCAAATGATCTGTCTCCCCACTCCCACCAAGCCGCCGACACGGCGACCAGAATGTTGCTGGGTCGCGTACCGGCGGCCGCGAGCCAGTGACGCGCCGGACGAGACGCCCTGAGCGCGCTGCCGCTACATGAACCCCGAATTCGCGGCCGCCAGATAAAGCCTTAAGGGGTCACACGCGATCGAGGTCGTGCCCGAGCGGCCCGATGCGTGTCGGCCCTCGACGATCAGCGACTCCCCCGGCGGGATCGTCTCTGCAGGTCCGGGAGGGTCGGCCTCGTCGTTGACGATCGCGACCGTGCGCTTGCGACTGCGAATCATGTGCGGGAGCGTATGGCCGCTCAAGCAGGCATCGTCGGAATCCGCTCGCAAGTCGAGTGGTGTGCCCGCGGAGTTAGAGTGGCGGCCCCGTGAACTCCATAGGTCGCCGATGAAAGCTCAGCCGGTCCGAGGGTGATCGTGGCTTTCGTAACCCAGCGACTCGTCGATGCGACGTGATAACTCGCTCGGGACGGGAGGCTCCCTGCGGGTCAGGCAGATGAGCTGCTCGCGAGTGTTGATCCCGAGTTTGGCGAAAAGCCGATAGAGGTGTCCCTCCACCGTGCGCACCGAGATGACCAACTGGTCCGCGATCTGCCGGTTGGACAAACCGGCCGCGACCAGCATGACGATCTGGCGCTCACGTCCACTGAAGGGCAGTGGGCGCGCCGCGCTCTCGACCGCCGGTGTGCGCGAGCCGCAATGGCTGGCTAACGCGTGTGCCCGGGTCGACGACTCAAATTGCTTGCTGCGATCGCCTCGGCGGGTGTGCTCGCTGGCCGCCTGCGCCCACGCGTCCGCGGCAAAGGCCAATCCGCCCAGATCGGCGAACTGTCCTGCGACGGCATCGAGCACAGCGCCGTCGTGTCGCGCCAGACCGCGGGCATGCACGGCGACCGCCTCGGCCAGCGCGGTGCGGAGAATACGAGCAAGTTGCTCCAGACGCGTGGCCTGCGAACGATCGCCGAAGCGCACGGCGGCATGGCGTGCCCGCATCTCGACCGCATGCATCCCGGCCGCGCGCGCGATCTGTGCCGCGTGCGTCGCGTGTCCTTGGGCGGCCGTCGTGTCACCGGAGGCTGCCCGCTCCCAGGCCCGGGCGAGCTCGAGTTCGGGCAAGAACACCGCGACATGCGGTCCGTAGGTTTTCTCCGCTCGCCGCAACGCTGCCGCGGCCGCCGCGCCGTCCCCCCGCGCCCCTTCGGCCTGGGCGTGCAGGGCGGCCACCACAATCAACCACGGCGACGGAAAGCCCTGGGCGAACACCGCAATCGCGCTCGTGAACGCAGCGCACGCCGACGCCAGCTCACCGCGGGCAATCTGCACGCATCCCAGCATCACGTCCACCATGGCCTCCGCGGCAGGAAGACCCGCGGCCATTGCGGCATAACGCTGGTAGATCCGCTCGGCCGCCGCATAGTCACCGGCAGCCGTCGCGGCCATGACCTCGGTGAGGCCGATGTTGAATCGATGCGGGCCCAATCCGCACAGCTCGGCTGCACGCACCCCGAGGTCTGCGATGCGGCGAACCTCGGAAAACCGCCCGGCCGCTGCCAAAGCACCGCATGTCGGGAAAACCGCCCACACGGACGCTATCGGCAGTTCATCGGACTCGCACAGGCTCGGCCCCAACTCAAGCGTCGTCTCAACGTCGCCGCGGAAGTAGCCCATGGCCAGTTCGAGCGCGTCGATCAGCCGGACGCCCGCCTCGGCTGCCACACGCTTTTTCACATCATCGAGTGCTTCGGTGGCCGCCTCGACGTCTCCGCAGCCCCAGTACAAGTTGGCAGCGCGCAGGCAGCCCCACTGCGCGATCAGCCATTCGTCGCCGCCGTCGGGTTCGGCGTCGACCAGCACGGCATCGGCCTCCTCGCCGCGCCCCTGCCAACTCACCGCCTCGGCAAGCACCAAGGCGGCCGGCAGGCCACCGCCACGATCGACCGCGAACCTCGCCAACTCCTCGCCCAGGACCAGATTCGACATCGCCAATGCGTCCACCGCCGCGCTGATGACCGCATCGAGGTCAGGCCGCAAGTCGCTTCGCATCATGAACTGGGCCAGCCGAATTCGGCCCTGCGGGCCGGGCAACCTCACCAGCCGGCCCCCTGCCCGCTGATGTTTTTGAATAGCTCGCGCCAATTTGCCGTTGAGTTGCCGGGCGCGCACCATCCCGGCGTGCTGGGTCGCCGCTTCGCCAAGCATCGGGTTATTCAGCTGCGCCAAAGTGTGTGATCCGTCGGCGACCAACTGGATCAGACCACGGCGCTCGAGATTTGCCACCGCTTCGGCATCGCAGATGTCACGCAGGATCTCCCACCCCAGCAGCTCACTGGTGGCCAAGATCTCTACCACCTCCAGCTCCTCCGGGGTCAGCGATTGCAGCTGGAACTCCAGAACGTCTCGAAGTTCGCGATCTGCGCGCAACGGACCCTGAAGTTGCCATCCCTCCGCCGTGCGAACCAAGGTCCCGCTTTCGCGCCCCGCGGTCAGAAAGCCGCGCAGTAGCAACGGGTTTCCTGCGCTGCGGTCGAACAACTCGTCAACCAATCGCGAGGCGACCGGACTGCCCAGCACCGCGCCGGCCAGCACCTCGGTCTGCTCGCGGGTGAACGGGTCGACGTGAACTGTCAACAGCAGGCGCTCTTTCAACAACGCAGTGACCGCATCCAGCACCGGCTCGCCCGACCGGATCGTCACGATCAACCTCGCGCTATGGCCGGCCGCGAGCTGGTTGATCAGGGTCGCCGACAGCGGGTCGAGCAGCTGCGCGTCGTCGACCACCACCACCAGGTTCTTGTCTTGGCCCAGGGTGTTGTGCACAGCGGCCAGCATGACGGCCGGTTCGTTCACCGCTCCAAGGCTCACCACGCGCGAGAACGCGCCCAGCGGCACAGCGCAGCCCGTTTGAGTGCCCAACGCGTAGCGCACCGTGCGGCCCGCCGACTCGACCGTCTTGGCCAGCATGCGCGCCAGCGTCGACTTGCCCACGCCGCTATCGCCGACCAGCGCCACGCCCTGATATTCCCCGTTACTGAGCGCCGCCAGGGACCGCCGGAGCTCCTTGTCGCGCGCCACTATCGGCCACGCCGAATCGGTTTCCCCCCGCATCGGAAACCCCTAGCTTTGTTGAGGGGGCGTCGGCGCCATGACATTTCGCAACGCCTGACACCTACCCCGGGAATTGCGTCGTGGATCGCAGACGAGCCGACGACCGGCCCGAGCTGTAGCAGCCACACGACGCGGTTGTGGCCGATCGGGATCGCCACCCCGCGGTCGACGCAGCCGTCTGCCCACCAACAGCCACGCCGCCACGCTTCTGGTACGCACCGGACCTCACTCCTTCTATGGCCCAGCAATTACTCGAAAATATACCTGACATTCCAGCTCCCAGCAAAAGCTTTTGACCCCACGTAATTCGACGTAGGTGTAAATTAATGTGCTGGTTATACAGCTGTTTTATAGAACCTCGGCCGCGGTCCGGGCAGGCCGCTCAGCAAACAATACTTTCATGGTATGGGTTAGCCGGGAAGGCCGACGGAAACGACGGTGGGCACTGCTGCTCGCGCCAGTCCCCACCGTCGCTGCGGTTACAGGGCGACGCCCAGGAGCGCGTCGACCGCGATCGCCACCAAGCGTGGCGCCTCGGTGTCGTGGCCACCGTATTCCAGCGCATCGGTAGTCCAACCATCAAGCGCGGCAAGCGCTTTGGGGGTATCGAGGTCGTCGGCCAAATATTGGCGCACCCGCGCGATCACGTCGCCGGCGTCCGGGCCGGCCGGAAGCGCGGTCGCGGCGCGCCAGCGCTGCAGGCGGGCGATGGCCGCGTCGAGCACCTGCTCGCTCCAATAGCGATCGCCGCGATAGTGCCCGGCCAGCAGCCCCAGCCGGATCGCCGCGGGTTCGACGCCTCGTGCGCGCAGTTGCGACACCAGCACCAGGTTGCCGCGGCTCTTGGACATCTTGTGCCCGTCCCAGCCGATCATGCCGGCGTGCACGTAGTGACGCGCGAATCGCCTTTCGCCGCGGACACATTCGGCGTGCGCGGCGGTGAATTCGTGATGCGGGAAGATCAGGTCACTGCCCCCGCCCTGGATGTCCAGACCGCTGCCGATGCGGCTGAGGGCGATCGCCGCGCACTCGACATGCCAGCCGGGCCGGCCGTCGCCGAACGGTGAGGGCCAGCTGGGCTCGCCGGGCCGCGCGGCCCGCCACAGCAGGGCGTCGAGCTGATCCGTCTTGCCGGGCCGCTGCGGGTCGCCGCCGCGCTCGGAGAACAGGCGCAGCATGGTTTCCCGGTCATAGCCCGACTCGTAGCCGAACTGGGGCGTGGCGTCGGCGCGGTAGTAGATGTCCGGGTATTCGCCCTCGACCACGTACGCCGCCCCGGACGCCAGCATCTTCTCGACCAGTTCGACGACCTCGGCGATCGCCTCGGTGGCCCCGACGTAGTCGCGGGGCGCCAGCATGCGCAGCGCCGCCATGTCCTCACGGAACAGCGACACCTCCCGCGCGGCCAGGTCCCGCCAGTCGATGCCGTCGCGCTCGGCGCGCTCCAGCAGCGGATCGTCGACGTCGGTGACGTTTTGCACGTAGTGGACGTCGTGGCCGAGGTCCAGCCATTGCCGGTTGATCAGATCGAACGCCAGATACGTTGCGGCGTGGCCCAGATGGGTCGCGTCGTACGGGGTGATGCCGCAGACATACATCGTGGCGGTCGAACCGGCCGCCACGGGACGCACCTGCCGGTCGGACGTGTCGTACAGCCGAAGCTCCGGGCCGCGTCCCGCCAACGCGGGAACCTGTGGGGAAGACCACGACTGCATGGCAATCAGCCTAAGCGCGCCGACGTTGAGCCCCCGAACTGCCCGGTCACTCCGGCCCCCGAAGCTATATCCCCTCCGGGCGTTTTGTGGTTTGCTAAATCCGGTATCGAGCAAATTCGCTCAACGTCGACGAGCGAGGTGGTTGCGATGTCGACTCATACAACTGACCGCACCGGCACCGCGGCCGCGGCCACACACCAAGAAATCGTGGTCACCTGCCCGGCGACGCGACAGGTCGTCGGTCACGTCCCGGTGGCCGCACCCGGCGAGGTCGAGGCCCTGGCCGCCCGGTTGCGGACGGCCCAGCCGATGTGGCAGCAAATGGGGGTCCGGGGCCGGGCACGGTGGCTGGGCAAGTGGCGGGACTGGATGCTCGATCACCGCGATGACCTGCTGACACCGCTGCAACTCGAAACGGGCAAGTCCTGGGGCGACACCGGCGTGGAGATCTCCGCGGTGCAGATCATCAACTATTGGATCGACAACGCCGCCGAATTTCTCGCCGATCAGGCGGTGCGCCCCTACGGTGCCGCCAACGCGGGCAAGAAGCTGACCCTGGCCTACGAGCCCTATCAGCTCGTCGGCGTCATCACCCCGTGGAACGGGCCGCTGTCGGTGCCGCTGCTCGACGTTCCGGCCGCGCTGATGGCCGGGTGCGCCGTGCTGTCCAAACCCTCGGAGTTCACCCCGCTCGCCTGGCGGGTCGCGGTCGAGGGCTGGAAGCAGATCGGCGCGCCCAATGTGCTGGACGTCGTGTTCGGTTACGCCGAAACCGGTGCCGCACTGGTCAATTCGGTCGACTACGTGATGTTCACCGGTTCGGTCAACACCGGTCGGCGCATCGCCGTCGCGGCGGCCGAGCGGCTGATCCCCTGCAGCCTGGAACTCGGGGGCAAGGACGCGATGATCGTGTGCGCCGACGCCGACATCGACCGCGCCGTCGACGGCGCGGTGTGGGGCGGATTCGTTTACACCGGACAGGTGTGCATCTCGGTGGAACGGGTCTACGTCGAGGAGCCGGTCTACGACGAGTTCGTAAAGAAGTTGGTAGCCAAGACATCTGCGCTGCGCAGCGGCATGGACGCCGGACACGACTACTCCTGCGAGGTGGGATCGATGACCACCGAGCAGCAGCTCGAGATCGTGTCCCGCCACGTCGACGACGCCGTGAGCAAGGGCGCCAACGTGCTCGTGGGCGGTAAGGCGAGCGACGGTGGCAGCGGCGGCCTGTTCTACGAGCCGACCGTGCTGGTCGACGTGAACCACGACATGGCCTGCATGCGGGAGGAGACCTTCGGCCCCACCCTGCCGGTCATGAAGGTCCGCGACGTCGAGGAGGCCATCGCGAGGGCCAACGACTCCAATCTGGGGTTGTCCGGCAGCGTGTGGACGCGCGACAAAGACAAGGCGATGGCCGTTGCGCGGCAGATGAATACCGGCAGCGTCAACATCAACAACGTCGTCACCAGCCTCCTGCAGTTCGGTCTGCCGATGGTCGGATGGAAGGAATCGGGGATCGGCTCGCGCTCCGGCGGCGCCGACGGCATCCGCAAGTACTGCCGCCAGAAGGCCATCGTCGCCGACCGGGTCGCGATGAAGAAGGAACTGCTCTGGTACCCCTACAGCCGCAAGAAGGGCGCCGTCGTGGAAAACGTTGTCCGCATGCTGTCGGCCAAAGATTGGCGACGCCGGCTGGGCCGTCGGGCTCCCTAGCGCCACGCGTCGCGGATGGCGCCCAGCAGGATCGGCGCCAGCTCGGCGCGGCACATGACGAAGTCGGGCAGGTAGGGGTCGAGCTGGTTGTAGCGCATCGGTGATCCGTCGAGCCGCGAGGCGTGCATCCCGGCGGCCATCACCACCCCGGCGGGGGCGGCCGAGTCCCACTCCCACTGGCCGCCGGCGTGCACGTAGGCGTCGACGTCGCCGTCGATGATGGCCATCGCCTTGGCGCCCGCCGAGCCGATCGCGACCGGCTGGATGGGCAACGTCTGCCGCATCCGGTGCAGGACCGCCGGGGGCCGCGTGGCGCTGACGGCGATGCGGATGGTGTCGGTGACGCCGACGCGCGCGGCGCCGGCCGTCACGGTGTCGCTGCGGTAGACGATGTTGCCGCGGGCGGGCAACGACACCGCAGCGTCGGTGATCTCGCGCTGGCCGTCGCTGGGCCGCTGCCACAACGCGATGTGGACCGCCCAGTCGTCGCGGCCCGGCGTGGAGAACTCGCGGGTGCCGTCCAGCGGGTCGATGATCCACACCCGGTCGTGCTGGAGCCGGGACAGGTCGTCGTAGGCCTCCTCGCTGAGCACCGCGTCGCCGGGCCGCTCGACCCGCAGCCGCCGCAGGATCAGTTCGTTCGCCAGGCTGTCACCCGCGTCGCCCAGCGCCCAGGGATAGCCGAACCCGACTTCGTCGCGGACCTTGAGCAACAACTCCCCCGCTTCGGCGGCGAGATCGGCGGCCAGCGCGGCATCGGTCATCTCGTCCGACTGGTCGCCGGGGGCATCGCTCACCGGTTCAGTATCGCCGACACCATGCCGCGGCCTTCACGCGATGGCGGCGACCCGCCGCGCCCGGCCGCGCCGCGCTTGCGATCGCCGCTAAACGCGATGGCGATCACCGCTAGAAAGCCGGCCACGGAATCGGGCGATGCCGATTGGGTCCCGGCATCACCGGATTGTCCAGCAGCGCGTGCGCACGCATCCGCAGCGCGGCGATCTCCGCGGAAGTGATGTGCTCGGCCAGTTCGTCGCCGAACGAGCCGGTGAGGGCCTCGGCCAGCCCGGCGACGGCCTTGCACGTTTGGCCGTCGATCGGCTTGCCGGCCCACCCCCACAGCACGGTGCGCAGCTTGTCCTCCACGTGCAGGCACACGCCGTGGTCGACCCCGAAGATGTGGCCGTCGAGGTCGCGCAGGACGTGGCCGCCCTTGCGGTCGGCGTTGTTGACCAGCACGTCGAACACCGCCATGCGCCACAGGCGAATGTCATCGGCGTGCATCAACACGACCTCGTCGCCGGCGTAGTCGTGGGCGCGCAGCACCGGCAGGTAGCCGGGCTGGGCCTTGCCGGCGGGAAACAGGTCGACCAGATCCGGGCCCGGCCGCGGCTCGGTGTCCACCGTGTCGCCGGGCTGCTGCACCCACTGCTGCAACATGCCCGGGCCCGCCGGCCCGTGGCGAATGATCGTGTAGGGCACGATGTTCCAGCCCAGTTGCGCCGACACCAGGTACGCGCTCCGCTCGCGGCCGGCCAACGTCCCGTCCGGAAAGTCCCACAGCGGCGCCTCGCCGGCGACCGGCTTGTAGACGCAATGCACCGCGCGCTCGTCGAGCGTCGATTCGCACAGGAAGGTGGCGTTGCTGGCCGAGCGGATCCGTCCGATGACCGTCAGCTCGCCGTTGCGCAACACCTCATGGTCGTCATATCTCGGGGTCATCGTCAGACCCGAGCAGCGCATTGCGCCGATAGCCGTTGGCGCGTGCGCAGATATGCCCCTCCGGGTCCAACGGTTCGTCACACAGCGGGCACGGCGGACGCCCCGCCGAGATCACACGGTTGGAGCGGGTGGCGAACTGCCGCGCCGACTCCGGTGTCAAGAACACCCGCACCGCGTCGGGACCCTCCTCGGTGTCGTCGAGCACCACCGACGCGTCGAACTCGGCGTCGGTGACGGCGAGCAGCTCGACCACCACGGTCTGGGCCTCCGAATCCCAGCCCAGGCCCATGGTCCCGACCCGGAACTCGGCGTCCACGGGCGTGACCAGCGGATCGAGGTCCTCGATCTCGGCGGGCTCCGGCGGGACGGGCGTGCCGAACCTGCGGTTCACCTCGAGCAGCAGCGCCCCGATGCGCTCAGAGAGCACCGCCACCTGCTGCTTCTCCAAAATCACCGACACCACTCGGGCGTCGTGCACCGCCTGGATGTAGAACGTGCGGTTTCCGGGCTGGCCAACGGTCCCGGCCACGAAGCGGTCGGGGGTGCGGAAGACGTGAATTGCGCGGGACATGGCACCTCCAAAATACCGGCTGTTGCCGTCGCCGTGCGATCCGATAGTGGTGGCGGCCGAATTAATCCGTCGAACCACCGACCACGGCGTCGCTGGACGGCAGCCCGGCGGCCGGTGGTGCCTGCGGCTCGCCGTTGGACTGCCCGTCCGTTTCCGGCTTCGCCTCTTCCTTCGGCGGCGGCCCGGCCCGCAGCGCGGCGGACAGCCGCGCGCCGGTGTGGTTGACGTGCAACACAAACGGGCGCAGTTCGGTGTAGCGGATCACGCTCACCGACGCCGGGTCGGCGGTGACGCGCTGGAACCCGTCCAGGTGTAAGCCGTAGGCGTCGGCGATGACCGCTTTGATGACATCACCGTGAGTGCACGCGACCCACAGCGCGTCGCCACCGTGTGCCGCAGCCAGCCGGCGGTCGTGCTCGCGGACGGCGGCCACCGCGCGCGCCTGCACCTGCGCCAGGCCCTCGCCGCCGGGAAAGACCGCCGCGCTGGGATGGGCCTGAACGACCTTCCACAACGGCTCGCTCACCAGCTCGCCGATCTTGCGGCCGGTCCATTCTCCGTAGTCGACTTCGGCGAGCCGGTCTTCGACGAGCGGCGTGAGACACAGCGCGTCGGCCAGCGGCTCGAGGGTGCGACGGCAGCGCAACAGCGGCGAGGTGATCAATTCCCGAATCGGCAGATCACCGATCCGGTCGATCAGCCCGGCGGCTTGTTCGCGGCCCTTGTCGTCGAGGTCGACGCCCTCCGAACGACCGGCGAGAATGCCCGCGGTGTTCGAACTGGATCGGCCGTGTCGCAACAAAATGACGGTCATGTCGACCACGACGCTACCCGTGTGGGACTCCTACGCCGCGCTTGCGATCACCACTAGCGCGAAACCGGCTCCGCGTGCGCCACCGAGTCGCGCACCGCCGCGCTCAGGCTGCGTTCGTCGGTGAGGTCGATATCGACGAGGCCGCGGACCGCGGTGGCGACCACCTCGTCAGCCTGCGGAACGGGCCCGGCCAGGCGCGGCCGGTAAACCTCGACGACCAGCGATCGATTCTCGATATGGAACGAGAAACTTCGCCCATCACCGACTTGTCCGTATCCGCTAGCGAAAATACCTGTCGACATGTCTTCGACAGCAAACTCTTTCTGCGTCATATGACGGTCAGCGGTGACGGCCATGAGCCGACGATACCTCGCCGGTACGGCGGGAGGCGGGCAGCATGGCCCGGCGGGGCGCGACCGCGTTCCTTAGAATTTGTGTTCCACCGCCGCACCACGAGGGAAGCAATTGCTGTCACGACCAGAGCGCCGCAGGCTTACAGCTCAAAGCGGTTTGTTGAGCCTTGCGGTTTTGCTGGGTGCGACGGTCGGTTGTTCGTCGAATCCGCTTGCCGGCGCGCCGCGGACCATCGAACCCGCGCTGGCGGCCGTGTCGCCGCCGGTGTCGCAGCCGCCGGCCGGCGCGGTGCGCCCGCTGGCCGGCCACGCCGCGGCGGCGGTGCTCGATACCGGCACCCATCAGCTGGCCGTCCTGGCGCCGGGCTCCGACCCGGCAGCGCCGGGCAGCATCACCGTGTTCGGCGACCCGCAGGCGCCACCGCGCGTCGTCGACCTACCGGGCCCGGCCACCGCGGTGACCCATGACGGCCACGGAACGGTCTACCTGGCCGCGCGTGGCGGCTACTTCGCGGTCGACCTGTCCACCGGCCGCACGACGCAGGTGAGCGTCACCGAGGCCGCCCAGACCGAGTTCACCGCGGTGGCCCAGCGCGCCGACGGCAAGCTGGTGTTGGGCAGCGCCGACGGCGCCGTCTACACCCTGGCCTCCCCCACGCCGGCCGCGGTGACCAGCGCGAGCGTCGCCAACCGCAATAAGATCTTCGCGCGCGTCGATTGGCTTGCCACACAAGGCAATACGACGGTGGTGCTGGACCGCGGGCAGACGTCGGTGACAACGATCGACGCCGACGGTCACGTCCAGCAGGCCCTGCGGGCCGGCAGGGGTGCCACCACGATGGCCGCCGACGCGCTGGGCCGGGTGCTGGTCGCCGACACCCGCGGCGGCCAGCTGCTGGTGTACGGCGTGGACCCGCTGATTCTGCGGCAGGCCTACCCGGTTCCGCAGGCGCCCTACGGCCTGGCCGGTTCCCGCGCGTTAGCCTGGGTTTCGGCGACCCTTTCCAATATCGTCATTGGTTACGACCTGTCCACCGGAATTCCCGTCGAAAAGGTGCGTTACCCGACCGTGCAGCAACCCAACTCACTGGCCTTCGACGAAGCGTCAGACACTTTGTACGTGGTGTCGGGATCCGGTGCGGGAGTTCAGGTCATCGACCACGCGGCGGGTACGCGTTGACCGCGGCGCGGCACAGCCGCCTGCCCGCGGGCTGGGACACCGAGATGTCCGACGAATACGAATGGGCGCCGCTGCGGCTGCCCCCGGACGTGACCCGGGTCAGCGCGTCGACCCGATTGTCCATCGAGGCCGAATACCGCGGCTGGGAGTTGACAAGGGTACGGCTCTACACCGACGGCAGCAGACGAGTGCTGTTGCGCCGCAAGAAGTCTCGTCTAGACGGCGCCGGCTACGACGGGCGACGGCCCGACCAGCCGGAACTGTGACACCCGACCGGCCACGCGAGGGCAGCCGCCGACTGTACGGCCTGCTGCGAGGGCTGTTTTTCGTGATCCCGCCCGAACGCATCCACACGCTGGTTTTCGCCCTGCTGCGCGGAGTCACGGCCGTCGCCTGGACGCGCCGGGCCCTGCGCCGGCTGCTGGCCCCGACCGATCCGGCGCTGGCCAGCACCGTGTTCGGGGTGCGTTTCCCGGGGCCGCTTGGCCTGGCGGCCGGCTTCGACAAGGACGGCCTGGGCGTGCTCACCTGGGGCGCGCTGGGTTTCGGGCATGCCGAGGTCGGCACCGTCACCGCCCACCCGCAGCCCGGCAACCCGGCCCCCCGCATGTTCCGGCTGCCCGCCGACCGGGCGCTGCTCAACCGGATGGGTTTCAACAACCTCGGTGCCGGCGCGCTGGCGATGCGGCTCGCGCGCCAGCGGCCGGAGGTGCCGATCGGGGTCAACATCGGCAAGACGAAGGCAACGCCGGCCGATCGGGCCGTCGACGACTACCGGGCGAGCGCCCGGCTGGTGGGCCCGCTGGCCTCTTACTTGGTGGTCAACGTCAGCTCGCCGAACACCCCCGGGCTGCGTGATCTGCAGGCGGTCGAGTCGCTGCGACCCATCCTGTCGGCCGTCCTCGCGGAGACGACCACACCGGTGCTGGTGAAGATCGCGCCGGACCTCTCCGATTCCGACGTGGACGAGATCGCGGACCTGGCGGTCGAGCTGGGCCTGGCCGGCATCGTCGCCACCAACACCACGGTGTCGCGCGACGGCCTGAAAACCCCGGGGGTCGAGGCGCTGGGCGCCGGCGGCATCTCCGGGCCGCCGGTGGCGCGCCGCGCGGTCGAGGTGCTGCGCCGGCTATACCGCCGGGTCGGCGATCGCCTGGTGTTGATCGGCGTGGGCGGCATCGAGAACGCCGACGACGCCTGGGAGCGGATCACCGCGGGCGCCTCGCTGCTGCAGGGCTACACCGGCTTCATCTACGGAGGAGGCTTGTGGGCCAAGCAGATTCACGACGGCATCGCCCGGCGGCTGCACGACGGCGGGTTCGCCTCGCTTGCTGACGCGGTCGGCTCGGCGGCGCGGGGTTGAGCCCCGCGAGACTGTAACCACCGACGCATTTCCCGAGTGCACCCGTCGGTGGTTACAGTCTCGCCGTTAGGACTGTTCGTAGGTGGCGTGGATGACCGCCCGGGCGATGGCGTGCTGGAACAGGTTGAACCCCAGGAAGGCGGGGCTGGCGTCCTCGGGCAGATCCAGTTTGTCGGTGTCCACGGCGTGCACGGCGATGTAGTAGCGGTGCGGGCCATGCCCGGCCGGCGGCGCGGCGCCGAGGTAGCGGCGCAGCCCGGCGTCGTTGACCAGCGTCAGCGCGTCACCGGGCAGGTTGCTGCCGTCGCCGGCGCCCTCGGCCAGCTCGGTGACGTCGGCGGGCAGGTTGGCCACCGCCCAGTGCCAGAACCCGGAGGCCGTCGGCGCGTCGGGGTCATAGACGGTGACGGCGAAGCTGCGGGTCTCGTCCGGGAATCCCGACCAGCTCAGCTGGGGGCTGACGTCTTCACCGCCGGCGCCCATGATCCCGCTGACCTGGGGCTTGGCCAGCGGCTGGCCGTCGGTGACCGACTGCGAGGTCAACGTGAACGTCGGCAGCTTCGGCAGCGATGCGTACGGGTCGGGCGCGGTGCTCATGGCAGTCCTCTCGAATGATCGGCTTGCGTTCGTCAACTAGCAGTGGGTCAGGAAGTGGGTCAGCACATCGGTGCCGAACCGCAACGCGTCGATGGGTACCCGTTCATCGACGCCGTGGAACAGCGCGGTGAAATCCAGATCCGGCGGCAACCGCAGCGGGCTGAAGCCGAAACAGCGAATACCCAAGCGCGCGAAGGATTTCGCGTCGGTACCACCGGAGAGCATATACGGCACGGTGCGTGCGTCCGGGTCGAGCGCCAGCACGGCGTCGTTCATCGCGTCGACCAGGTCACCGTCGAAGCTGGTCTCATAGGACGAGAAGTCCTTGATCCACTCGCGGGTCACGTCGGGCCCGAGGAGCTCGTCGATCTCGGCCTCGAAGGCCTCCTTGCGGCCGGGAAGGATGCGGCAGTCCACCACCGCCTCGGCGATCGCCGGGACGACGTTGGCCTTGTACCCGGCCTTGAGCATCGTGGGGTTCGCGGTGTCGTGCAGGACGGCCTTGAGCATGCGGGCCATCGGGCCCAGCTTTTCGACCGCTCCCCGCAGGTCGCCCGAGTCGGTATCGAACGTCAGACCGGTTTCCTCGCTGACGGCCGCGAGGAACTGCGCGACGGTGTCGGTCAGCACCAGGGGAAACTGGTGGCGGCCCAGCCGGGCGACGGCCTCGGCGACGGCGGTGACGGCGTTCTGGTCGTGCACCATCGATCCGTGGCCGGCCGGGCCGCGGGCGGTGAGCCGCATCCACGACAGCCCCTTCTCGGCGGTCTCGATCAGGTAGAGCCGACGTTCGCCCCCGTCGCGGCGGGGCACGGTCAGCGAGAACCCGCCCACCTCGCCGATCGCCTCGGTGACGCCGTCGAACAGATCCGGCCGGTTGTCGACCAGCCACTGCGCCCCGTAGGTCCCGCCGTGCTCTTCGTCGGCGATGAACGCGAAGACCAGGTCGCGCGGGGGCACGATGCCGGCCCGCTTTAACTGCCGGGCCACCACGATCATCATGCCGACCATGTCCTTCATGTCGATCGCGCCGCGGCCCCAGACGAAGCCGTCTTTGACCGCGCCGGAGAACGGGTGCACGCTCCACTCGGTCGGCTCGGCCGGCACCACGTCGAGATGCCCATGGATCAGCAGCGCGCCCCGCGACGAGTCGGCACCGGGCAGGCGGGCGAAGACGTTGCCTCGGCTCGGGGCGCCGGATTCGAGGTACTGCGGCGTATAGCCGACCTCGGCGAGCTGCTCGGCGACCCAGTGGGCGCACTCGGCCTCGCCCTTCGTCGTCTCCGGTTCGCCGGTGTTGGTGGTGTCGAACCGGATCAGCTTGCTGACCACCTCGACCACGTCGTCGCTCGGGATGGTCGGCTGCTCGGTCGCCCCGCTGTGAATGGTCACAACCCCCTTTCCTACCATTGGTCGGGCCGAGCACCGAGCCGTCCCGAGGAGCTGGATTGGGTTCGCGGCGGGCGATCCGATAGCCTTAGCTGCCAACCCATGCTGGTTTGGCCTTGTCCGAGTGGCGGAATGGCAGACGCGCTAGCTTGAGGTGCTAGTGCCCTACTAATGGGCGTGGGGGTTCAAGTCCCCCCTCGGACACACGACTGAGCCGAATGGAATGAAGGCTCGCATTCATTCCTGAGGCGATGGAGTGTGTTGAGCGGCGAAGCCGCGATCACACCCACGCTGATGTCGATTGGGCATCGCTTGATGTCCTGATTCTGCCCTCCGGCGCGATGGAACGGTGTCTTACACAGTTTCATTTGTGCAGTTCAGCAATCCATGGTCTCCCAGCGTCTCGACGGTGAGCCATGAGGCACGAAGGGGCGACTTGGAGGTGCGCGGACTGATCGACTGAGCATCAGACGATATGGCACCGCCGCCGCCGCTGGCGGCACCCAGCACTCACGGTCATAGCGTGACACCCAAATCGTCGCGAACACGACCGAGGAGATCCTGCGCCAGAGCTGCGAAGCTGGGCGCTGTGGTGGGGTTGCCGCCGTCGACCGCCGCGGCGGCCTGCGGCAGAACCGAAGTAGCTGACGTGCCTTCCTTTTCGAGAAAGCCCAACGCGCGGATGCTGACATCTCGCGCGTGTGATTCGGCGATATGCAGGCGAAAACCGACAGTCAGATCATCGGTGTCGACAGCTTGAAGCAGACGCAGCATATCCAACGCGTCTTTTTGCTTGACCCGCTTGCCCTCGGCCTTGATGTCGTTGAGCCGTTCCTCGAACTTGATGATCTTGGCGACCAAGAGTGCGGCCGGTCCTGCCACATTGACCTCAACACAGCGATGATCGTCGGGGTCTAGTGTCCTGAGTCATGAACTACCCCAGGTTTAGTTCCTACTCGGTTGCGAGGGCCGGGGTCGGCTGGCTCGCAGGGTGTGAGGTGCCGGTGAGGGCGGCCTCGTACTCGGCGGGTGGAACGTAGCCGAGGGCTTCGTGCAGGCGTTCCTGGTTGTACCAGGCCACCCATTCGGCGGTCGAGAGTTCGACATCATCGATGCACCGCCAGGGCTTGCCGCGGTTGATGAGCTCGGTCTTGTAGGCGGCGTTGACCGCTTCAGCGAGGGCGTTGTCATAACTATCGCCACGCGACCCGACCGAGGGCGCGATCCCCAGTTCAGCCAGCCGGTCGGTATAGGCCAGCGATAGGTACTGGGATCCGCGGTCGGAATGATGAACCAACTCGGATAGATCGGTATTCGACTGCCACACAGCGTGATTGAATGCTTGAAGCGGGAGGTCTTCGGTGCGCATCGTGGCCGAGACCGCCCAGCCAACGATCTTCTTGGTGCACGCATCAGTGACGAACGCGGTGTAACAGAACCCCTGCCAGGTCCGCACGAACGTGATGTCGGCGACCCATAGCCGGTTCGGTGCAGCGGCCCGGAATTGGCGGTTGACCAGATCGGCCGGCCGGATCGCGGCCGGGTCGCTGATCGTGGTGAACACCGGCTTGCCCCGCTGGGCGCCGCGCAACCCGGCCTTGCGCATCAACCGGCGGGTTTGTTCACGGCCCAGCTGCCAACCACGCCGTGTCATCGCCGCGTGCATCTTCTTGACCCCATACACCGAGTAGTTCTGCCGGTGCACCGCCTCAAGGTCAGCGATCAGCTGCTCATCGCGGATCTCCCGGTCCGACGGTGGTCGGGTCCGCGCGGCCCGATAACCCCGCGAGGTGAGGAATCCGGGGATAGCTGCCCGCAGCACACGGCAGATGAGCTCGACCCCGAACTGATCGCGATGAGCATCGATGTAGGCGATCATTTCGTCGCGGGGCGGTCGAACTCCGCGGCAAAAAACGCAGACGCTGACTTCAAAATCTCGTTAGCCCTGCGCAGTTCAGCGTTCTCGCGCTTGAGCTTACGGATCTCGGCATGCTCAGAACTGGTCATGCCCGGCCGTTCACCAGCATCGACTTGGGCCTTGCGTCGCCACCGACGCACCGACTCCTCCGAAATATCGAGTTTGCTGGCGACAGACTTTATGGCCTCGAACTCCGACACTTCCGAGGCTTCCATCACAGTGTCCAACAACCGCAACGCACGCTGCCGAAACTCCGGCGAATACTGACGGGGCATAGCTTCCAATCCTCCTATAAGGATCGGAACTAAACCTGGGGTAGTTCATCATTAATTTTGGTGCAGTAGTTTGCGATGCTTGCCAGGATCTGGTCGGCGGTTTTGGTCCAGACGTAGGGTCGCGGGTTGTCGTTCCAGGTGTCGATCCAGGCGCGGATGTCGGCGTTGAGTTGGCGGACCGAGGTGTGGGTGCCGCGGCGCAGTTTCTTGGTGGTCAGCTCGGCGAACCAGCGTTCGACGAGGTTGAGCCAGCTTGAGCCGGTCGGAGTGAAGTGCAGTACGAACCGGGGATGTGTTGTCAGCCAACGCTTTACCGCAGGAGTCTTGTGCGTGGAGGCATTGTCGAGAACGACGTGGCAATCCAGGTCGGCGGGCACTTGTTCGTCGATCTTTTTCAGGAAGGCCAAGAACTCCTGGGAGCGGTGTCGGGCATGCAAAGAGCCGATGACTTTTCCGGTGGCCAGGTCCAGGGCGGCATACAGGCTCGACGTGCCATAGCGGACGTAGTCGTGGCTGGCCCGTGCTGGCGTGCCGGGCAGCATCGGGAACACCGGTGCGGTGCGGTTGAGCGCTTGGATCTGGGTCTTTTCATCGACGCAGAGCACCAGGGCGCGCTCGGGTGGGTCCAGGTAGAGCCCCACGATGTCGCGGACCTTGGCCACGAACAGCGGATCCTTGGACAGTTTCCACGAATCCTGCTTGTGCGGCGCCAATCCAAACGCCCGCCACACCCGCGAGACCATCGACTGACTCAACCCGAGGTGGGTGGCCATCGAGCGCGTCGACCAGTGCGTGGCATCGGGCGGGGTGGTCTCCAACGTCGCGGTGATCAACGCTTCGATCTGCCCATCGCCGACCACCCGAGGCCTACCCGGCCGCGGCTCGTCAAGCAGGCCATCGCAGCGCTGCTCAACAAAACGGTTACGCCACCGCTTGACCGTCGAGCGTGAGATTCCCATCCGGTCGGCCATGTCGGAATTGGACTCACCATCAGCGGCCGCCAACACAATTCGCGACCGCAACGCCAACCCCGCCGCACTCGTTCGTCGCCGAGCCCACCCCTCTAACTCGGCACGTTCAGCATCAGTCAACACAATCTCAGCAGCACGCGGAGTGGGCATCACCCAGTTTAACAACTGAGCCGTAATTAACGACTCAGGACACTAGCGCATGCAGGGTACGCGGGCCGTGGTCGACGAGGGCGGGTTCCAAACCGGCTGTGGGTCTGGCAGCCCACTTCTCGTGCCCGACCAGCCGCGCTGAGCGTGCACCTTTGGCAGTGCGGCCGGACTGAAACGGCGCAACCATGATGTCGACTGCCACTTCGCCGCGGCCCACCCATCGACCAGGGTTTGCACCCTGGTTGAAGCCCACAGCTGCCATTGCGGCAGTGATCTCAGGGCTAGTCTTCAGCGACTCCGCATTGAGGGCCAGGTCGCCGTCGGTGGTCATCGGCGGTTCAACAAAGTCGCCAGCACCAGTATGTAGATACACGGCTTGAGCGCCGACGACGATGATCGTCGGCAGGTGCCCATCGAGCGCGTCAAGAGCGTCGAGCAGTACAGCTCGCGCCGCGACATACTCCGGTGCGTGAACGAATTCATTCTCTCCAGGCATCGTCGCTCCTTGCCAATATGTCGATGAGCTGCTCAGCCTCTTGGGCGAGGCGGCCTTTGGGAAGGGTCAGCAGGTCCGCGAGCACCTGGGAGATGGGTACGACGCGCAATCCCGTCGCGGTGATGTCCACACTGGTTAGCAATGTGCGATCTCGCGGGGTCGTGATCATGACGTTGCTGGTGGCACGGTCACTGCGGACCAGCCCGAAACTGCTGGCGGCACTGGTGATGTCATCGGCGTAGAGCGTGAGCACGGTCAGAGGAACAACCGAGGTGATGTCCGCGGGAAGATACTCGCGGGCGGCAGCCGACCCGGTGGCGGTTATGTCGTCGCGCCCCCGAATTCGGTCGAGGGTGCGTGCGACACCGCGTGGCGCGATGTAGTCCAGGACGACACCATTGCCGTTGGTGAAGCTATAGTCGGTCACCCAGCGATCGAGGAGGGTGCGTTTCCGTACGCGGGTGATGGTGCCGTCCTCGGATCGCTCGATGGCGCCGGCATCGACCAGCGTTGGCATCAGTTTGGAGACCGCTGCAGCGCTGCTCGACGATAGATCCGCAAGTTCGCGGATCCCCAACGGTGGTTGTCGGTCGAGGAGGGTGCGGATGGTGCGCGCCGTAGCGGGGCCGGTGAGTCGGACGGTGGCCGTCGACTCTCGGGGCCGCGGCGGTTTGGGCGCACCCTCTAGGCGGATCAGCACCGGCGGATTGGAGGCCGTCAGACTAACCCAGCCGGTCGTATCCAGGTAGCTGATGTTGGCCTCGTCCAGTTCGCGCCGGAGCGGCGGGCTGACGTACTCGCTGACGTACAGCAGAGGAGCGTCGCCGAAGGCGGCGGCCATGGTGCGCAACTGCCTTGTGA
Source organism: Mycobacterium sp. NTMscope_MAC_12 (assembly GCF_976985675.1). Lineage (NCBI taxonomy): Bacteria > Bacillati > Actinomycetota > Actinomycetes > Mycobacteriales > Mycobacteriaceae > Mycobacterium > Mycobacterium sp. NTMscope_MAC_12. Next base: position 1,981,146 of record NZ_CDRJYY010000001.1, on the reverse strand, counting down.
TGTCCTGCACCGAGCGGCGATTCGTCGACAGCTTTACTTCGGCCAGGAAGCTGACGGCGGCGCCGTCCTCGGTGGTCAATGTCATCCGGAAGTCGACGGCGCGGTCCGGTTCGATGCCGATCCTCCAGGACGGCGGCAGTCGCGAGCGCAGCGTCTCGACCGCTGCGTTACGTACAGCCGTTTCTCCAATCATCGCATTTCGCATCACGAGAAACATGGTACTTTGCGAAACAGGGAAAGCACAGAGGCAACGGTCACCGAGCCTGGGTCCAACAGCAGCAAGATGAGCGCCTGGCAGATGGCACAGTCCCGCATTTCGCGGAGATATTGAGTTCGCCTACTCCCAAAACAGCGGCCACTACCAGATCGGGAGCGGAACCAACGAGGTGACGCTGGCTGTCGGCAATACGGATTGGGCACGGTCTACGTGCTCACGGATCCGTCCGACATAGCCAACGTCGCGGTCATCAACAGTGCGCGAACGAATTGCTGACGGACATGTCTCGGTTCGATACAAGTAGCCGGATCATCGACGCGGCACCAGGCGACGCGGTCGTGCTGCACAACGGGAGCGAGTTCTGGGCGCTGGTGTACATCGTGAAGGTGTTCGCACGACAGGCGTTGAATCGCGAACTGGCGATCGAGTTCCGGTACGCGAGACCGCCCACCCCAAATTTCAGCGGGTTCGTCTTCCCTGGGACAGACGCGGGCCGGCGCGGGCGAGACGCCCGACCTTGCCGGCGCAGCCGCAGCCAATCGCCGGCCGCCAGAAAGCTGACTGGTCAACGACCAACTCGAAGACCCCACCGTGTCGCAGGTGGACAAGTCCCCCTCGGACACATCGTTCTTGCGGTCGGATTGACGGTGCGGCGACCAATTTCATTGGTGATCACCGGCGTAGCGGCACGGGGACGGAGTCCCCCGTCTTCTCAGCTCATCGCCATCCTGGACGGGCCCAACACTTGTCCTTAGCACTGAAGCCTCAGTCGCCGCGCGGTCCCGGGTGTCGGAGGTGCGCGTAACACTGCGTCCAAGGCGTAGCTCGCCGCCACGCCCTCTCGTCGGTTCGAACCGGAAAGGCTGACATCGTGAACGTACTTGCAGCGTGGGGCTTATTTCTCATGGGTGGATCCATTTTCATCGGGTTGACATACTCCATCGTCTCGGTGGGTTTCTCAGCGGGGATATTTCAGTACCAAACGTTGGCTGTCGACGCTTTTCGTGAGAGGTTCGCCGAGATCACCGGCGGGACGGTCGAGGATTACGTCAAAGCGATTCCACGCTTCCGCAAGTTCTTCTCCCGAATTTCCTCTGATGACGGGCCGATCAGAGGCATTGGCGACGGGGTGCGGATTCTGATAGGCAGACCGGTGCGACTGACCAACGAACGACGGTGGGAAGTCTTCGACGCGCTCCAACACGGCCCAGCGTGGCGCATAACCGAAGACACCGAAAGGCGGCTAGTTGCAGTCGCGCTCTACTGCGCGAACCTACCCATCACGCAACCGCCACCTGACAGCCTGAAGGGGAAGGCGTTTAGTGGACAGCGGCAGGCGGAATTCCTTGTCGCACAGACGAAAAACGACATCGACGACGCCCAGAGCGTCGAGGAGCTTTTCACCGTGTACCAGACTTACCGGGCGGTGGTGCGGCGCAAATGGTTCCATGCGCTTACCGGGGGACACCGAAAGATTCTCAAAGCAAGAGCAACACCACAGCTCATCTTCTGGAAGAAAATGTTCGCCTACTCCGGCGGGGGAACCGGTGCCGGTACCCTCCTTTTCCTGTATTCGGCGGCGCTCCGGAACGACACCCTGCGGCACCTATCCTGGCCCACTATCGGCGGAGGGATTGGGCTGGTCCTCTTCGCGACAGGGGTTGTGAAGTCATACAACCGAGGCCGCATGGTCGACCATGACCGTACGAAATTTCGGCTATTTGCCCAGAAACAGCCGTTGGTTGCCACAGGCGTGATGTCCGGACAGGTCGTGCTGGCATTCTTCGCCGGAATCATGATGTTGGTCTTGCTATTGCTTGCTCTGTACTTCTTCCAGGGGTTGGTGCTCGGCTTGAGCCTGAGATTGATAGGTGACCAGCCATAATCAGCCTGCTAACCCGATCGGTCTGGGCAGTCACGATGGCCCGCCTTCGAGCGCATGCATTCGCAATATTCGGCTGATGCGCGGTGCAACGAGGTAACCACACCAATAGCTCCCGCCGGCGTTCACCGCCCTAATCGCAAGCCCGCAAGTCGCGTCATAGGCGGGCACAAGCCCCCACCCTTGCTGCGGCCAGCGTATGCAACCGCGGCGATCTTAACCCCAAGTTAATCCGCAGGCTCCAAACACCTTCCCGCGCAACCGTATTGCGCTACCGCAGGCCATCCACCGAGCATGCACCTCACACGGGGGCTTTCCCACGTAGGCTGGTAGACGACCAATGAACCGACCGAACGGCTTTCTCCGGCGAACGGCGACACGCAGTTTTTGTGACCGCCGCGAGGCCGGCCGCGCGGTGGCCGAAGAGCTGACGGCCTACCGCGGCCGCGACGACGTGCTGGTGTTCGGGCTGGCGCGCGGCGGCGTGCCGGTGGCCTGGGAGATCGCCGCCGCCCTGGGTGCCCCGCTGGATGTGTTCCTGGTGCGCAAGCTGGGGGTGCCGAACTGGTCGGAGCTGGCGATGGGTGCCCTGGCCAGCGGTGGCGGCCTGGTGATGAACGACGAGGTCGTGGCCAGCTTGCGCATCACCGACGCGCAGGTGCGGGAGGTGATCGACAGCGAGACGTCCGAACTGCTCCGGCGCGAACACGCCTACCGGGGCGGCCGGCCGATCGCCGACCTGCGCGACCGGGTCGTCATCCTGGCCGACGACGGGATCGCCACCGGCGCCAGCATGCTGGCCGCCGTGCGGGCGGTGCGCGCCGCGGGCCCGAGATCAATCACCGTTGCGGTCCCGGTGGGGCCGGAGTCGACCTGCCGCGACCTCGCGCGGGAGGCCGACGACGTGGTGTGCGTGACGATGCCGCCCGGATTCGAGGCGGTCGGGCAGGTCTACGACGACTTTCATCAGGTCAGTGACGACGAGGTGCGCGAACTTCTCGCCACGCCGACCGACTAAGCGTTACTTGGCGGGCTCGTCGCTGCGGCCGTCGGCCGCGACGCTGGACTCCTCCGTCGGCTCGGTCGCCTCGGTGGCGGCCTCCGGTTCGCCCTGCGCGGGCACTTCCTCGGGGTAGTCGACGTAGTCGTCCTCGTCGGGATGGGTCTCGCCCGCATCCTGATCTTCGTCACCGCCGGGCGGGCGCTGCTGGCGCTCCCGCAGGGCGTCGAGGATCAACAGGACCACACCCACCACGCTGGCGGCGATGCACACCCAGGCGACCAGCTCGTTGCTCGTGACGACGGCGAACACCAACGCGACGAGCCCGATCAGGGCCAATACCAGCGCAATGACGAGCATCGGGCATCCTCCAGGCGACGAGCGGGACTGCGGTGTTCAAGACCTAGTGTGCCAACCCCGAAGCTCGGCGAGCGTCCGGCACGGCTGAAAGACTAGTTGTTGCCCCGGTTGAATTGCTCGAACCCGCCGGCATCCGCGCTGGAGTCCACGGGCGCCGCCGACCCTCGCTGGCCGAGCTCCTCGAGCTGAGACTCCAGGTAGGTCTTGAGCCGGGTGCGGTATTCACGCTCGAAGGTGCGGAGCTGCTCGAGGCGACCTTCCAGCACCGTGCGCTGCTGGTTGATGGTGCCCATGATCTCGGAATGCTTGCGTTCGGCGTCGGCCTGCAGGGCGTCGGCCTTCTCCTGGGCCTGGCGCAACTGGGTCTCCGAGCGGGACTGCGCGTCCGCCAACATCGCGTCGGCGCGCTGCCGCGCCTCGGCCACCGTGGTCTCGGCGGTGCTGCGGGCCTCGCTGAGAATCTGGTCGGCGTTGGCGCGGGCGTCGGACAGCATCTTCTCCGACTCGGCCTGCGCGGTGCTGGTGAGCCGGTCGGCGGTGTCTTGGGCCAGGCTCAGCACCCGAGCGGCCTTCATGGCCTGTTCCTCGTTGTTGACCGCCGCGGCCGGTGCGGCGGGCGCGGCGGCGGCCTTGACGGGCTCCGGCTCGGGCTCGCGGACAGGGATGGCCTGCGTGGGCGCGGCGGCCGCGGCCGGGGCGGCGGCCCCGCCGCCGGACGCCAGCTCCTGGTCGAGCTCTTCGATCCGTTGGCGCAGATCGCTGTTCTCTTCGATGAGTCGCGTCAGCTCGGCTTCCACCAGATCGAGGAAGGCATCCACCTCGTCTTCGTTGTAGCCCCGCTTGCCGATCGGTGGCTTACTGAACGCCACATTGTGGACGTCGGCTGGTGTAAGCGGCATTGTTTCGTCCCCTCAAGTTCCTGTCGAACGTTCTGGAAAGTGTAGAACGCAGTGGTAGCCGTAGTGCAACTGCCGTCCATCCTGTCACACCAGGCGCGACGGTTGCTGATTAGCCCAATAAATAAGAGCCAATTTCAAACAGTGAGGCCAATAAAATCCGAAACCTTAGAAATTTTAAATCGCGGGAACCAAACCGACGCTAAAACGTGTCCGGACCGTCTCCGGGACGGAACGGGGGCTCAGGCCGCGGGCCGGAATCGGGTCACGCCGCGGCGCCGAACGCCAGCTGCATCCCGATGAACGCGACCAGCAACAGCACCATGATCGACAGATCGAAGCGGACCGCTCCGATGGTGAGCTGGGGGATCAACCGGCGCAGCAGCTTCACGGGCGGATCGGTGATCGACATGATGATCTCCAGCACCACCACGGTGATCCCGGTGGGATGCCAGTCCCGGCTGAACGAGCGGATGAACTCAACGACGACCCGAGCGATGAGCAGCAGCCAGAAAATGAACAGCGCAAACCCAAGGATCTGAAAGAACAACACCAACTGAAGTGCCCCGACCTTATCGATGAGATGCCAAGCGCCGCGGACGTGCGCGGCGCCTGCCAGCCTACCGACTCCGGGTTACCGGCCCCACCTCACGTGGCCTCGGGAGTCGTTCACCCATTCGAGTGCGCGATCGGCCACCCGAGACGGGCCATCGCCGAGCGCGGCGGGTGCGTCTATTGGTAAGCGTAGAAACCGGTTTCGGCGATCCGGCGGCGCTCCTCCGGGGACACGTCCACGTCGGCGGGCGACAGCAGGAACACCTTGGTCGCCACCTTGTCGAAGGATCCGCGCAGCGCGAAGGCCAGGCCGGCCGCGAAGTCGACCAGCCGCTTCGCGTCGGCGTTGTCCATCGACACCAGGTCCATGATCACCGGGGTGCCGTCGCGGAAACGCTCGCCGATGGTGCGGGCCTCGCTGTAGTCCTTCGGACGCAACGTGGTGATCTTCGACAGCGGGTGGCCCTCTTCGAACATCATCGCCATCCGGCGCGGGTCCATCGCCAGCGCGCCGCGGGTGGAGTTGCGCAACCACGAGCCGAAGCGGGGTCCGCCCCTCTCGGCCCGGTCGAACTCGCGCGGGTGCACGGCGCCGTAGCGCGGCTCCTCGCCGTAGCCACCGCGGTAGCCCGCGGGCGCCACGTAGTCGGCGGGCTCGCGGCGCGGGTCGTCGTAGTCGTCGCCGTCGTAGCGGCCGTATCCCTGGAAAGTCTCGTCAAATCGCGGGCGCGGGAAACCGCGGGACGGCGCGCGGTCGTCGTAATACTCGTCTTCGTAGTCGTCCATTGGGGCCATACCGAAATAGGCCTTGACTTTGTGCAGTGTGCTCATTGCGTTGACCCTTCTAGCCCCTGGGATTCCTGGTGTTAGTGATAAAGCTGTTACTGCAGTGACTACTTACGGTGACGGTAACCTCCGACGGCCCAATAGGGCGGTACCGACACGCACACATGTCGATCCGTGTTTGACGGCGATTTCGAAGTCGTCGGACATGCCGGCGGACAGGCCGACCGCGTTCCGGTGCGTCTCGAGCACCCGCCGATGTTCGGATTGGAGCCGGTCAAAGGCCTCGTCGGGATCGGAGTTCAGCGGCGGGATGGCCATCAGGCCGGCCAGATCCAGATTGGTCGCCTCCTCGACCCGCGCGCACATCTGATCGACGGCCCCCGGCCGAGAAATGTCGACGCCGCCGCGGGACTCGTCGCCGTCGAGGCTGACCTGAACATAGATCCGCATCGGTTCGGTGCGGCGGCCTTCGGCCAGCGCCGCCGCGACGCCCCGGTCGAGCGCGGTCACCAGGTGCGCACTGTCGACCGAGTGGGCGGTGTGGGCCCAACGGGCCACCGACCGCGCCTTGTTCCGCTGGATATGACCCACCATGTGCCAGCGCGGATTTCCCACGTTCGACCGTTCAGAAGCCGCCAGCAGCCGAGTGACCTCGGCCACTTTTGCCGTCGCTTCCTGGTCCCGCGATTCGCCGACGGCCCGGCAACCCAATCGGGACAAAGTCACGACGTCGGTTGCTGGAAAAAACTTGGTCACCGGTAAAACTTCGATCTCCCCGACATTGCGGCCCGCCGCTTCGGCCGCCGCGGCAAGGCGTGAGCGCACCGCCGCCAATGCGTGGGTCAATTCCGATTCGCGGTCTCCCCCATTGGACATGTCCACCGCCATCGCGGTCACTCCATCCAGACCAGCGAGGCCAGCCGGCCCGTCGGTGCATCCCGGCGGTGGCTGAACAATGTCGGGTCGGCCACCGTGCACCGCGGATCGATGTCGATTGCGGTGACGCCCAAACCCTTGAGCTGGCAAGCGATTCCGGCCCGCAGATCGAGTCCGGGCGTGCCGGCCGCGGTGGTGGTGCGGCTGCCGGGCAGCGCCGCTTCGACCTCGTCGGCCATCGCCGCCGGCACCTCGTAGTTCTGGCCGCTGACGGCCGGACCGAGCAGGGCCGAGATGTCCTCGGGCTGCGCTCCCAGTTCGAGCATCGCCGCCACGGTGCGCGCCACCACGCCGCGCTGGGCGCCGACGCGCCCCGCGTGCACCGCCGCGGCCACACCGGCGCGCGCGTCGGCCATCAATACCGGAACGCAGTCGGCGGTCACCACCGCCAGCGCCAGTCGCGCGGTTCGGGTCACCAGCGCATCGGTGTCTTCGAGCGTGGCCTCCGGTGGCGCCTCGACCACCTCGACCCGATCACCGTGGACCTGGTTCATCCACACCACGCGCCCGGGGCGCAGGCCGACGGCGCCCGCCAGCCGCGCCCGGTTTTCGGCGACCGCCGCCGGGTCGTCACCAACGTGGTCACCCAGATTGAAGGTGTCGAAGGGGGGCTTCGAGACACCACCGGCGCGGGTGGTGGTCACCCGCCGGATGCGAACGCTCACGTGACCAGTATCCGGAAGCCCTTGCCCGCCAGGCTGCATCGACGTAGGGCCCCTATGCTTCGACGCCGGTTTGTCGCGCAGTGGCAAGCAAATCGAGACCTCAGCGGCGCATGAACGGCGGCACATCGACGTCGTCGTCATCGCCGCCGATATTCAAGGTCGAACCGTTCGTGTGCACCGGCACGCTGACCGCGTCGACCGGTTCGAACAACGTCGAGGTGAGCTTGCCGGCCTTCGCCGACTCGATGCGGTGCGCGCCGACCTTCTCTTCCTTGTCGGCGTTGCCACCGATGACGGGTTTGCGGCCGGGGCCGGTGGCGTCGAATCCCGCCGCGATGACGGTGACGCGCACCTCGTCGCCCAGCGAGTCGTCGATGACGGTACCGAAGATGATGTTGGCGTCCTGGTGCGCGGCGTCCTGCACCAGCGAGGCCGCCTCGTTGATCTCGAACAGCCCCAGGTCGCTGCCACCGGCGATCGACATCAGCACGCCCTGCGCGCCTTCCATCGACGCCTCCAGCAGCGGGGAGTTGATGGCGATCTCGGCGGCTTTGAGCGAGCGGCCCTCGCCGCGCGCCGAGCCGATGCCCATCAGCGCGGTGCCGGCGCCGGACATGATGCCCTTGACGTCGGCGAAGTCGACGTTGATCAGGCCCGGGGTGGTGATCAGGTCCGTGATGCCCTGGACACCGTTGAGCAGCACCTCGTCGGCGCTGCGGAAGGCGTCCATGAGCGACACCGCGGCGTCACCCATCTGCAGCAGCCGGTCGTTGGGGATCACGATCAGGGTGTCGCAGCTCTCCCGCAGCGACGCGATGCCGCTTTCGGCCTGGTTGCCGCGCCGCTTGCCCTCGAACGAGAACGGCCGGGTGACCACTCCGACGGTCAGCGCGCCCAGCTTGCGGGCGATGCTGGCGACGACGGGGGCCCCGCCGGTGCCGGTCCCGCCGCCCTCACCGGCGGTGACGAACACCATGTCCGCCCCGCGCAGCAGCTCTTCGATCTCGTCCTTGGCGTCCTCGGCGGCCCTGCGCCCGACCTCCGGGTCGGCGCCGGCGCCCAGCCCGCGGGTGGAGTCGCGCCCGACGTCGAGTTTGACGTCGGCGTCACTCATCAACAGCGCCTGCGCGTCGGTGTTGATCGCGATGAACTCGACGCCTTTGAGGCCCTGTTCGATCATTCGGTTGACGGCGTTGACGCCGCCGCCACCGATACCCACGACCTTGATCACGGCCAGGTAGTTGTGCGGGGGGGTCATCATTCGTCTTCCTCCCTGATGGGCTCGGCTCTCCCGGTGGTGGGCTCCTCCGGACGTTCGCGGTCCTCCCTGGCAAACCCTCAACCTCAACCATAGAGTTAGAGTTATGTCAAGTAGTTCCGCGCAACCAGAACGGTATGGGCATGGCGCGCGCTAACCCCGCAGGCGCGCCGACGCGCGTCCCGCAAATTTTGCCCATTTTTCCGCCGCTGAGCGGGCGTGAGCGCTGCTCGACGGCGCCGCGGCGCGCGCGACGTGACGAAGGTCGCTACTTGACCGTCGGCAGGTCCGGGCTGGACACGTCGTAGGTCTTGCCGGGCTGGGTCAACAGCGCGGACAGCTTCTCGGCCTTCTCGTCGGTGCGGTCGGTGGTCCCCCAGATCACCACCCGGCCGTCGCCGAGCGTCAGGGTGATCGAGGCCACCGAGGGCGCCGCGATCCGGCCGACCTGGTCCTGAACCTCGGGACGCAGCGCGGTGAGCACCTGCAGGGCGGCCTTGGTGGCGGGGTCGTTCGGCCCCGGATCGGCGACATCGAGGTAGGGCAGCGCCGGTGGCGGCGGCCCGGTCGCGAAATCCACGCCGTCGCGGTCGAACAGGTGTGGCCCGTCGGGAAAGTCTTTGACCGCCACCGGGACTCGCTCGACGATCGTGATCCGCAGCGCGGACGGGTACTGGCGCTGCACGCGCGCGCTGGCCACTCGCCGGATCGCCGCCACCCGATCGGCGACCTGGTTGGTGTTGATCTGCAGCAGCGGCGTTCCGAGCCGCACCTGCGCCGCATCCAGGACCTCGTCCCGGGTCACCACGCCGGTCCCGACGACGACGATGTTGCGGGCCGACATCGCCGGCGTGAAATAGAGCACCAACGCCAACCCGATGCCGACAATCACCAGCAGGATGGTGACCAACAGCATCTTGAGCCCCCGAACAACGCCCCGCGCAACGGGTTTGGGTTCGTGGACCGGCCGTCCGGTGGCCCTGCGCTTGGCTTCACGGCGCGCCTCTTCGATGGCCATGGCGCGGGCCTGGGCGGCGCGGCGCTCGGCGCGTTCCCGGCGGGCCCGCCGGCGCGGCCCCTCGACCTCCGCCGGATCGGGGGTTTGATCGGCCTGTGGATCGGGTTCCGCCGGGTCGGTGCCCGTGCCGGTGAAGAGCGGCGCGGTGACCGCGTCGTCCGGGACCGGGTTGTCGGCCTGCATGGCCCCGGGCGGTTCGGGGGTCGGCTGGGTCATCGCCGCGCCCCCGGCGCGCCGCGGTTGGCCCGCCCCCGCAACGCCGTGACGATCTCGGGCCCCAACAGGGTCACGTCGCCCGCCCCCATGGTGACGATGACATCGCCGGGCCCGGCGACCGCGGCCACCTGCTCGGCGGCGGCGGAGAAGTTCGGAAGGTAGCGCACCGGGACGCTGACGTGCTCGGCGACGCTGGCGCCGCTGACGCCGGCCAGCGGTTGTTCGCGCGCGCCGTAGACGTCGAGGACGAAAACCTCGTCGGCGGCGTCCAGCGCGTGACCGAACTCCTGCGCGAAAGCCTTTGTCCGCGAATACAAATGGGGCTGGAACACCGCGATGCTGCGGCCGTCACCGCTCTGCTCGAGCAGGGTTCGGACCGCCGCCAGCGTGGCGACGATTTCCGTGGGGTGATGGGCATAGTCGTCGAACACCCGCACCGGCTGCCCATTGCCCGCGGCGCCGACCAGCTCGAACCGGCGGCGCACCCCCTCGAAGCCGGCCAGCCCGTCCAGCACCGCGTCGACCGGGGCGCCGATCTCGAGCGCCGCCAGCAGCGCGCCCATCGCGTTGAGCGCCATGTGGCGTCCGGGCACCGACAGCCGCATCACCCGCGGGTGCTGCTCGGGGTCCAGCTCGGGGGCCAGCTGGATCTGCGCGACCGCCTCGGTGCCCTGCTGCTGCCACGACAACAACTCGGCGGCCAGGGGTTCACCGGATTGCGAAGTCCCCGAGCCGGATCCGTAGCGCAGGACCCGAATGCCCAGTTCGGCCGTGCGCCGTGCCAGCTCCGCCGCCCCGGGATCGTCGACGCAGACCACCAGCGCCCCGCCGGGGGCGAGCCGGTCCACGAAGGCGTCGAACACGTCGACGTAGGCGCTGGCACTGCCGTAGAAGTCCAGGTGATCGGTCTCGATGTTGGTGACCACCGCGACATTGGGCGTGTACTCCAGCAGCGACCCGTCGCTTTCGTCGGCCTCGGCGACGAAACAGTCGCCGCTGCCGTGGTGCGCGTTGGTCCCGGCCTCCCCCATCTCGCCGCCGACCGCGAACGACGGGTCGCGCCCGCAGTGCTGCAGCGCCACGATCAGCATCGACGTCGTGGTCGTCTTGCCGTGGGTGCCGGTGACCATCAGCGTGGTGCGGCCGTCCATCAGCTTGGCCAGCACGGCCGGCCGCAGGATCACCGGAATGCCGCGCCGGCGGGCCTCGACGAGCTCGGGGTTGGTTTTCGGGATGGCGGCGTGGGTGGTGATGACCGCGGTGGCGCCGCCGGGCAACAGATCCAGCGACGACGCGTCGTGCCCGATGTTGATCTGCGCGCCCCGGGCCCGCAGCGCGTGGATGCCGCGCGACTCCTTGGCATCCGAGCCGGAGACCAGCCCGCCGCGGTCGAGCAGGATGCGGGCGATGCCGGACATGCCGGCTCCCCCGATGCCGACCATGTGCACCCGCTGCAGCTCGGGCGGCAGCTGCTCGGTGGTCATGGCTTCCCTCCGGCCGACAAGCGGCCGAGCCGTGCCTTCCTGGCGATGTCCAGCGCCGCCTGGGCCACCTGGCGCGCCGCGTCGGGATGTCCCACCCGCGCGGCCGTCGCCGTCATCGCCGTCAGCCGCGGCGGGTCGCCCACCAGGCCCGCCACCTCCCGGGCGACCAGCTCGGGCGTCAGGTCGGCGTCGGCGACCACCATGCCGCCGCCGGCGTTGACCACCGGCAGCGCGTTGAGCCGTTGCTCGCCGTTGCCGATCGGCAGGGGCACGTAGATCGCCGGCAGGCCCACCGCCGAGACCTCGGCGACCGTCATCGCCCCGGACCGGCAGATCACCAGGTCGGCGGCGGCGTAGGCCAGGTCCATCCGGTCGAGGTAGGGCACCGCCACGTACGGCGGATCGCCCGGCAGTGGTTCGCGCAGGTCGAGCGTGTTCTTGGGGCCGTGCGCGTGCAGCACGGCCACGCCGGCGGAGGCCAGCCCGGCGGCCGCCCCGGAGACGGCCCGGTTCAGCGAGGCCGCCCCCTGCGAGCCGCCGAACACCAGCAGCACCCGCGCGTCGTCGGCGAAACCGAAGTGCCGGCGCGCCTCGGCGCGCAGCGCCGCGCGGTCCAGCGAGGTGATGGCCTCGCGCACCGGCACCCCGACCACTTCGGCGCCCGGCAGGCCGCAGTCGGGCACCGCGGAGAGCACCCGCTCGGCGCTGCGGGCGCCGACCCGGTTGGCCAGCCCGGCGCTGGCGTTGGCTTCGTGGATCACCACCGGGACCCGACGGCGGCGCGCGGCCGCAAAGGGCAGGTCCCGCGCGGCGAGATAGGCCGGCAGCGCCACGTATCCGCCGAAGCCGATCACCACGTCGGCGTCGACCGACCGCAGCACGGCGCGGGTTTCCCGGACGGCCCGCCACACCCGCGAGGGCAGGCGGGCCAGGTCGCCGCTGGGCTTGCGCGGCAGCGGCACCGGCGTGATCAGCTCGAGGTCATAGCCGCGCGCGGGCACCAGCCTGGTCTCCAGCCCCCGCGCCGTGCCCAGCGCGGTGATCCGGACCTGCGGATCGAGCGCGCTCAGCGCGTCGGCGACGGCCATCGCCGGCTCAACGTGGCCGGCCGTTCCGCCGCCGGCCAGCACGACCGACAGCGGCTTAAAAGCCGGCAACGCGGCACCGGCGGGCAGAGGGTCTGCCCCCCGCCCGCCGGTCGGCTCGTTGACCGTGTCGTTCACCCGTAACGCTGACCTTCCAATGCGCGTGTGCGCCGTTGCTGGCGCCGGCCGGCGGCCTGATTGGCTCCCAGGTTCGCATAGCGCTGGCCAGATCCATGATGCCTCGCCCGGGAGCGGGCGCTGCCCGCAGACTGGCGGGCCGGGCGGCCGGCCGCTCGCGGGGACGCCGACCGCAGCGGCGCCTCGGCGTTGCGGGGCGTCTTGCGCCCGGGTGACCCGGCGCCCTTGCGCGGCGCGCCGCCCGCTTGCGGGGCCGATTGCGGGCGAGACCGCTTGCGGTCGCGGAACGCCTCCAGCCGCGTCGGCGAATAGGGCTCGGGCGGCGGGAGCCGCAGGAGCCGGTTCACCTTGTCGTCGCGGCCGGCCCGCAGCGCGGCCACCGCCTCGGGTTCGTGACGGGCCGCGTTGGCCATGATCCCGATCATGAAAAGCGTTGCCGCGGTGGAGGTTCCACCCGCGGAGATGAGCGGCAGCTGAATGCCCGTCACCGGGAGGATCCCGATCACGTAACCGATGTTGATGAACGCCTGACCCAACACCCACATCGTCGTGGTGGCGGTCAGCAGCCGCAGGAACGGGTCGGCCGAGCGGCGGGCGATCCGCATCCCGGTGTAGGCGAACAGCCCGAACAGGACCAGCAGCCCGAACGCGCCGATGAAACCGAGCTCCTCGCCGATGATCGCGAAGATGAAGTCGTTGTGGGCGTTGGGCAGGTAGTTCCATTTGGCGGTGCCCTGGCCCAGGCCGTCGCCGAAGATACCGCCGTGGGCCAGCGCGAATTTCGCCTGCCGGGCCTGATAACCGGTGTCCTGCGGGTCGTTCTCGGGGTTGATCCAGGACCGCACCCGGTCGGAGCGGTAGCCGGCCGACATCGCCAGGACCGCCCCGGCCATGAAGACCGCGAGCAGCGAGGTGGCGAAGACGCGCAGCGGCAGGCCGGCGTACCAGAGCAGGGCGAGCAGGATGATGCCCAGCGACACCGTCTGCCCGAGGTCGGGCTGGGCGACGATCAGCGCCAGCGCGATCACCGCCGCCGGCACCAGCGGGATCAGCAGTTCGCGCAGGCTGGCCCGCTCCAGGCGGCGGGCCGCGAGCATGTGCGCTCCCCAGATGGCGAAGGCGATTTTGGCCAGCTCGGAGGGCTGCATGGAAAAGCCGGCGACCACGAACCACTTGCGGGATCCGTTGGCCAGGTTGCCGATGCCGGGAACCAGCACCAAGACCAGCAGGATGACCGTGACGACGTAGCCGGTGAAGGCGACGCGACGGATGAACCGCACCGACATCCGCAACGAGGTGTAGCAGGCGACGAGCCCGATCACCGTCCACAGGACCTGCTTGCCGAAGATGATCCAGGCCGACCCGTCGGCGTCGTAGGACCGCACGCCCGATGCCGAGAGCACCATGATCAGGCCGAGCGTCGTCAGCAAGCCGGCGATGGCGATGATCAGGTGAAACGAGGTCATGGGACGGCCGAGCCAGGCGCCGAACCGGTTGTGCGAACCGCCGTCGGCGCCGGCCGCCTTGTCCTTTTTCGCCTTGGGCGCCTTCGGGGCTTTGGGCGGCTTGCCGGCCTTGTCGGCCTTGTCGGCCTTGTCAGCGTCGTCCGGGGGCGCCTCGGTGACCTCGGCCGCGTCGGTGACTTCCGCCGCCGAGTCGCCGTCCCCCGCGGGCCCCGTCTCGGTCCCGCTGGTCGCTTTACCCCGGCCCAGGAACCGGGTCAGTGCGTTACCCACGCCCGCCCTACCGGATCGCCGCGCGCACGGCGGCCGCGAACGCGTCGCCCCGGTCGGCGTAACCCGCGAACTGGTCGAACGATGCGCCCGCCGGTGCCAGCAGGACCGTGTCACCCGGCTGTGCCAGGTCACGTGCCGCGGCGACCGCCGCGGTCATGACTGCAGTGCCGAGATCCCCGCCCACCTGTTTCACTTCAGTCACATCTGCACCAGAAACCACTGCAGTCGCATCCATACCAGCATCCTCGCCTGTCACAACGTGGAGGACGGGGACATCCGGCGCGTGTCGCGATAACGCCTCTGCAACCTCGCGCCGATCCCGGCCGATGAGCACGGCCCCGACCAGCCGCGACGCGATCCTGGCGACCTCGGCGTCCACCGATGCGCCCTTCAGCAAGCCGCCGGCGATCCAGACGACTCGGGGGTAGGCCAGCACCGACGCCTCGGCGGCGTGGGGATTGGTGGCCTTGGAGTCGTCGACGAAGGTGATGCCGTCGGCGACGGCCACGACCTCCGCCCGGTGCCGGCCCACCCGGAAGGTCGCGAGCGCGGACGCGATCGCCTCGGCCGGCACCCCGACACTGCGGGCCAGCGCGGCCGCGGCCAGGGCGTCGAGCACGCCGACGGGGCCGGGCACCGGTATCGAGTCGACGGGCAGCAGGGTCAGGTCGTCGGCGAAGGCGCGGTCGATCAGGTGGCCGTCGCGCACGCCGAGTTCCCCCGGGCCCGGCTCGCCCGACCGAAACCCGACGCGCACCGGCGCCCGCGCGGTCCGCAGCAGCGCCGCGGCCCGGGCGTCGTCCAGCCCGACTACCGCCACCCGCCCGTCGAGCACCCGGGCCTTGGCCGCCGCGTAGTCGGCCATCGTGCCGTGCCAGTCCAGGTGGTCTTCGGCGATGTTGAGCACCGCGCCGCCCTCGGGACGCAGCGAGGGCGCCCAGTGCAACTGGAAGCTGGACAACTCGACGGCCAGCAGCTCGGCGGGCTGGTCCAGGACGTCGAGCACCGGGCTGCCGATGTTGCCGCACAACAGGTTTGCGCGCCGCGCGGCGGTCAGCATGGCGTGCAGCATCGACGTCGTCGTCGTCTTGCCGTTGGTCCCGGTGACCACCAGCCAGCGGCGCGGCGGCCCGTAGTGACCCGCGGCGTCCAGCCGCCAGGCCAGCTCCACATCGCCCCAGACGGGCACGCCCGCGGCCGACGCGGCGACCAGCAGCGGCGTGGCCGGCGAGAAACCGGGGCTGGTCACCACCAGGGCGTAGCGGGAAATCCGCTCGGCTGCCGCCGACGTCGTAGCGGTCGCCACCCCCGCGTCGGCGTACCCGCGCAGGGTGGCCGCGTCGTCGTCGCACAGGGTCGGCACCGCGCCGAATCGGGTCAGGGCCGCCAGCACCGCCTTGCCCGTCACCCCGCCGCCGGCCACCAGCACCGAGGCGCCCGGCGCCAAGGGGTCAAGACCGCTCATCAGGCACCGATCGCGGCCAGCCACTCACCGTAGAAAAGGGCCACACCCAGCCCGCAGGCGATCGCGGTGAGCAACCAAAAACGGATGATGACCGTGGTCTCGGCCCAGCCGGCCAATTCGAAGTGGTGGTGAAAGGGCGCCATCCGGAACACCCGGCGCCCGGTGGTGCGAAACGTCAAGATTTGCAACACAACTGAGAGGACTTCGGCGACGAACAGCGAACCCAGCACGACGGCGAGGATCTCGGTGCGGCTGGTGACCGAGATGCCCGCGATGATGCCGCCCAACGCCAGCGATCCGGTGTCGCCCATGAAGATCTTGGCGGGCGCGGCGTTCCACCACAGAAAGCCGATGCAGGCGCCCGCGGTGGCGGCGGCGACGATCGCCAGGTCCAGCGGATCGCGCACGTTGTAGCAGCCCAGCCCGGGCGCGGTGACGCACGCGTTGCGGTACTGCCAGAACGTGATCAGCACGTAGGCCGCGGTGACCATCGCCATGGTGCCCGCGGCGAGCCCGTCCAGGCCGTCGGTGAAATTGACCGCGTTGGACCAGGCGCTGACGACGACCACGCAGAACAACACGAACAGCGCCGGAGCCAGGGCGACGGTGGCGATCTCGCGCACGTAGGACAGGTCCGCGCTGGCCGGCGTCAGGCCGTTGGCGTTGCGGAACTGCAGCACCAGCACGCCGAAGATCACCGCGGCCGCGACCTGCCCGATCGTCTTGGCAGTCTTGTTCAGCCCGAGATTGCGCGACCTGCGGATCTTGATCACGTCGTCGAGAAACCCGACGCCGCCGAGCACGGTGGCCAGGCTCAGCACCAGCAGACCCGACGCGGAGATGCCCTCGCCGTCAAACGCCAGCCCGGCCAGGTGCGTTCCCAGATAACCGGCCCAGATGCCGGCCAGGATCGCGACGCCGCCCATCGACGGCGTGCCTCGCTTGGCGTGGTGGGTCGGCGGGCCGTCGTCGCGGGTGTGGTGGCCGAACCCCTGCCTGGTGAACAGCCGGATCAGCGCCGGTGTCAACAGGATCGAGACGGCCAGCGCGATGGCGACGGCGATGAGGATTTGTCTCATGGGCGGGCTCCGCCGTCTTCTGAGCCTTGTGAAGTCAGGGCGTCGGCGAGCGCGCCCAGACCGGCCGCGTTGGAGGCCTTGACCAGGACGACGTCGCCGGGTTGCAGCTCGGCCCGCAGCAGCGCCAGGGCGGCGTGGCTGTCGGCCACGTTGACGGCCCCCTTATCGGCTGAGCCCCACGAACCCTCCATGACCGCTCCGTGGTGCATGGCGCTCATCGACCTCCCACTTCCCACGACAACGAGTCGAGACACATCTAAGCGCACGGCCAGCCGGCCGATGCGATCGTGCTCGGCTATCGCGTCCTCACCGAGTTCGGCCATCTCGCCGAGCACCGCCCAGCTCCTGCGCTTTGACTGCGCACCTTCGCCGCCGCCGTGGGCGATCCAGGCCAGTGCCTGCAACCCGGCGCGCATCGAATCAGGGTTGGCGTTGTAGGCGTCGTCGATCACGGTGACGCCGTCGCCGCGGGTGGTGACGTGCATCCGGTGCCGCGACACCGGGCCGGCCCCGGCGAGCGCGGCCGCCACCTGGTCGACGTCGGCGCCGCATTCCAGCGCGACCGCGGCGGCGCACAGCGCGTTGGTGACCTGGTGATCGCCGTAGACGCCGAGCCGCACCTGCGCCTGCCGGGTCCCGGAGTCGTCGCGGTGATGCAGCGTGAAGCACGGCCTGGCCAACTCGTCGAGCGAGACCGGCCCGGCCCACAGCCGGCTGGGGCCCGCGCTGGTGTTCTCGGCGCGGCTGACCCGCACCACCCGGGCCGCGGTCACCTCGGCCATGGCCGCCACCGCGGGGTCGTCGGCGTTGAGGATCACCACCCCGGATGTCGGAACAGATTGGGGCAGTTCGGATTTCGTCTGTGCGATGGCCTCACGCGACCCGAACTCGCCCAGGTGTGCGGTGCCGACGTTGAGGACCACCCCGATCGACGGCGGGGCGATGTCGGCCAGCGCGGCGATATTGCCGGGGTGGCGCGCCGACATCTCGAGGACCAAGAAGTCGGTGTCGGGCGTCGCCCGCAGCACCGTCCACGGATGTCCCAGCTCGTTGTTGAACGACCCCGGCGGGGCCACCACCTCACCCAGCGGCGCCAGCACGGCGGCCACCAGGTCCTTGGTCGAGGTCTTTCCCGACGATCCGGTGATCCCGACGATGGTCAGCCCGCCCGCCACCAGTTCGGCGGCCACCGCCCGGGCCAGCTTGGCCAGCGCCGCCAGCACCGCCGCGCCGGAGCCGTCCGGGTCGTGCTCGAGCACCCCGGCCCGCGATCCGGACGCCCCCTCGGGGGCGACGACGATGGCGGGAACCCCGACCGGCCGAGCGGCCAGCACCGCCACCGCACCGGCCGCGACGGCCGCGCCCGCGTGGTCGTGGCCGTCCGACCGGGCGCCCGGGAGCGCCAGAAACAGCCCGCCGGGTACGACGGCGCGCGAATCGAATTCCACCGTCCCGGTGACGTGGCGTTGCGCGGCGTCCTGCGGCGAGACGTCGGACAGGGTGCCGCCGACGATGTCGGCGATCTGGGCGACCGTCAATTCGATCATCGTTGCGCCCCGTCGAGGTCCCGCAGCGCCTGCGCCAGCTCGACCCGGTCGTCGAAGGGCCGGGTGTGCCCGCCGGTGCGCTGGCCGGTTTCATGGCCCTTGCCGGCGATCAGCACCACGTCGCCCGGGCGCGCCCAGGCGACCGCGTGCCTGATCGCGTCGCGCCGGTCGGCGATCTCGACAATGTCTGCCGCACAACCACTTTCGGCCGCACCGGCCAGGATCTCACGGCGGATCGCGGCCGGATCCTCGCCGCGCGGATTGTCGTCGGTGACGACGACCAGGTCGGCCAGCTCGGCCGCGGTGGCGCCCATCGGTGCACGTTTGCCCGGATCGCGCTCGCCGCCGGCGCCGAACACCACCGCCACCCGGCGGTCCGGACGCGCCAGGGTGGTCAGCACCGCGCGCAACGCGCCGGGTTTGTGGGCGTAGTCGACCAGCGCCAGGAAGTCCTGGCCGGCGTCGATCTCCTCCATGCGTCCCGGCACGCGGGCCTGCAGCAGCCCCGCCGACGCCTCCTCCGGGGATACCCCCACCGCGTCCAGAATAGCCAGTGCGACAAGGCAATTGGCGACGTTGTAGTGGCCGGGCAGCCGAACGCCGAGTTCATGCGGCGCCCCGGCCGCATCGAGGACGGTGAACCGTTGTCCCCCGGCGCCCATCGGGGCCACGTCGACGGCACGCCAGTGCGCGGGTTGGCCCTCGGCGCTGACGGTGATCGCGTCGCCTGCCCGGGCCGCCATCGCGCGCCCGGCCTCGTCGTCGACGCACACCACGGCGCGCCGGGCCCGCAGCGGGGAGTTCGGGTCGAAGAGCAACGCCTTGGCCTCGAAGTAGTCGGCCATGGTCTGGTGGAAGTCGAGGTGGTCGCGCGACAGGTTGGTGAACGCGCCGACCGCGAATCCGGTCCCGTCCACGCGGCCCAGTGCGAGCGCGTGGCTGGAGACCTCCATGACGACGGTGTCCACCCCCTGTTCGGCCATCGCCGCCAGCATCGCCTGCAGCGCGGGGGCCTCCGGCGTGGTCAGCGCGCTGGGAATGTCGGCGCCGTCGATGCGGATGCCGATGGTGCCGATCAACCCGGCCCTGCGGCCGGCGGCGCGCAGGGCGGACTCGACCAGATAGGTCGTGGTGGTCTTGCCCGACGTGCCGGTGATTCCCACGACCGTCACCCGCTCGGACGGGTTGCCGTACACCGTGGCGGCCAACCCGCCGAGCACGCCGCGGGGGTCGGGGTGAACCAGCGTCGGCACAGATTGCCCTAAAGCGCCCATCTCGGCGACCCCGGCGGCGTCGGTGAGCACCGCGACGGCGCCGCTGTCGATCGCTTGGGCGGCGTAGCGGGCACCGTGGGTGGTCGAACCGGGCAGCGCGGCGAACAGATCGCCGGACACCACATCCTGAGCACGCAGCGTCACGCCGGTGACCAGTAGGTTCGGGACGGCCCGATCGCCGGCCGACGCGGCTCCGATGTCAGCCGCCAACGCCGGCAATCGCACGCCCGCTGCGGCGCTGGGCCGCAGCGCACCGGGCACCGACACCCCGTCACCACCTCCGTCAGCCATGATCGGCCATGACACCCTACCTAGGAGCACGGGCCGACGAGACGCTCCCGCGCCCGGGCGGCGGGGTTACGGTCTTTTGCGCCGGTCGAGCAGGGGAAGCCAGACGGTGTCGACGATCTCTTCGATGGCTTCGTCGGGCAGAGGCCGCAGCGTCATGAGGACCTCGTAGCGGAACAGGTCCACGGGCAGGCGCGCGATGCGCTCGGTCATCTGGTCGGGTTGGATTTCACCGCGATCGATGGCGCGTTGGATCGCCTGCTCCAACGCGCCGTCGCGCCGCCCGCGCACCAGCGTTTCGAGATCGGCCAGGCTGCTGCCGGTCTGCTGGTAGAAGCCGCCGAGCCGGGTCAACAACGGCACCACCAACGCCACCCTGACCTTGTTCGCTTGCCGCAGCAATGCGATCACGTCACCGCGCAGGCTGCCGGTGTCGGGGGCGACCACGACGTCTTTGGCCACCTCATGCGCCACCGCGGCGAGCGCGAGTTCCTGCTTGTTCGGCCAGCGCCGGTAGAGCACTGCGCGGCTGGTGCCCGCCCGTACCGCGACGGCGTCGATCGTGAGCTCGTCGTAGCCGCGTTCGGTCAGCTCCGTCCACGCCGCATCCAGCAAGGCCTCCTCCAATGCGGGGCCCCGGCGCCGCCGAACCACGCCGGTCGAGTTAAGAGACATTGCGTTTCCTAGCGTTCGGGCTTATGTTCTTTGGATACAGTCCGTATCTTATAGGATTCAGGGGTGGAATCGATGCGCATTCTCGTCTCCGGTGCCGGAATCGCAGGTTTGAGCGCGGCGATAAACCTCAGCGCCGACGGCCACGACGTCACCCTGGTCGAACGCGCCAACCACTTGCGGGTGAACGGCTCCCCTATCGACGTTCGCGGGGATTCCATCGACGTCGCCGACAAGATGGGCGTGCTCGCACAGATCCGCGCTCACCGGGTCGACATGACCGAACGCGTGCAGTTCATCGACGAAAGCGGCGCCGTGGTGGCCGAACCGCCACTCGACGAGTTCAACGACTCCGCCGGCGACATCGAAATCCCGCGCGAAGACCTCACAACCATCCTGTACAACCGGCTGGGGCCGTCGGTAGAGCTGCGGTTCAACGAATCCATCAGCGGACTCGATGACGATGATTGCCGCGTCGATGTGCGGTTCAATTCGGGCAACCGCGAGCGCTATGACCTGATTGTCGATGCCGACGGAATGCATTCGGCGGTGCGACGGCTGACATTCGGACCCGAGCAACAGTTTCTGCGCCATCTCGGCTTTTATGTCGCACTGGCCGAATTGCCCGGCTACACGCCGTCCGGGCGCGACAACCCGATGTACAACTTCCCCGGGCGCCTGGCCGGCATCGCCGCCTATAACGACAAAGCCTTGGCGGTCTTCATGTTTCGATCGCCCTGGATCGACTACGACTACCACGACCTCGCGGCCCAGAAGCAGATCCTCGTCGACGCATTCGCCGGCCACAGCGAGTGGCGGGTACCCGATCTGGTCGACGCCGCGGTCGCCGATCCGGAACTGTATTTCGATTCCGTCAGCCAGATTCACCTGCCCACCTGGCATCGCGGCCGCGTCGTCCTCGTCGGGGACGCGGCGCACTGCGCCTCGAGCCTGTCGGGCCGCGGCACCAGCCTGGCCCTGACCGGCGCCTGGTTTCTCGCTCGAGCGCTGCGCGACCATCCCGGCGACCTCGGCCAAGCGTGGCAGCAATACGAACGCGACCAGCGACCACACGCTCTTCGCTGCCAGGCCACAGCGGCGCCCGGCGGCGAGTTCCTGATTCCAGCCACCCAAGACCAAATCGACGCGCGCAACCGCGATTTCACCGTCGCATCGGGGCGCGGGCGGGAAGTCTAGGTGGCCTGCAAGGTCAGCGGCGGGCCCGGGTCCGGCGACAGCGGCACGTTCTCGCGCTGCATGAGCCAGCCGGCGATGTTGTGGAACAGCGGGGCCGCCGAGTGGCCCGGTGTGCCGTCGGCGTTGCGCTCCGGGTTGTCCATCATGATGCCGATGACATACCGGGGGTTGTCGACGGTGGCCATGCCAGCGAACGTGATCCAGTAGACGTTGTCGAAGTAGCAGCCGCAGGCCGGGTTGATCTGCTGCGCGGTACCGGTCTTGCCGGCCATCTGGTAACCCGTCACCGCGGCGGCGGGACCGGTGCCCTGCTGGTATCCCATCGGGTCGTGTTGCACGACGGCACGCAGCATGTTGCGCACGGTCTGGGCCGTCTGCGCCGACACCACCCGCACGCCATCCGGACGCGGTTCCTCGGTGCGGGTGCCGTCGGGCGCGATGGTGGCCTTGATGATCCGGGGCGGGATGCGCACCCCGTCGTTGGCGATCGCCTGGTACATGCCGGTCATCTGCAGCAGCGTCATCGAAAGACCTTGGCCGATGGGCAGGTTGGAGAAGGTGCTGCCCGACCATTGGTCGATTGGCGGCACCAACCCGGCGCTTTCGCCGGGCAGGCCCACGTTGGTGCGCTGCCCGAGCCCGAACTTGCGGACCATGTCATAGAAGCGCTCCGGGCCGACCCGCTGGGCGAGCATCAAAGTGCCGACGTTGGAGGACTTTCCGAACACGCCCGTGGTGGTGTAGGGCATCACCCCGTGGTCCCAGGCGTCGTGGATGGAGACCCCGCCCATCTGGATCGAACCGGGGACCTGCAGCACCTCGTCCGGATTGGACAGGCCGTACTCGATGACCGAGGACGCGGTGATCACCTTGTTCACCGAGCCGGGCTCGAATGGCGACGACACCGCCGGGTTGCCCAGCTGTTTGTCGCCCTGCCGCCCGATGTCCTGGGAGGGGTCGAACGTGTTGTCGTTGGCCATGGCCAGGACTTCGCCGGTCTTCGCGTCGAGGACCACGGCCGAAACATTGTGTGCGCCAGACACATTCTTGGCCTGCTGCACCTGCTGCTGCACATAGAACTGGATGTCGTCGTCGAGGGTCAGCTGGACCATCGAGCCGTTGACGGCCCGATGCCGGTTGCGGTAGCTGCCGGGGATGACCACACCGTCGGACCCGCGGTCATAGGTGACCGAACCGTCGGTTCCGGACAGCACGGAGTCCATGGCCTCTTCCAGCCCCAGCAGACCGTGGCCGTCCCAGTCGATGCCGCCCACGATGTTGGCCGCCAGCGATCCGCCCGGGTACTGGCGCAGATCCTGGCGTTCGGAACCGACCTCGGGAAATTTGTCCGAGATCGCGCTGGCGACAGCGGGATCCACGGCTCGCGCCAGGTAGACGAAATTCTCGTCGCTTTGCAGCTTTTTCAGCAGGGTCGCCGAGTCGGGCTTGTTGCCCAGGCGACCCGAGACGTCCTTGGCGATATCGCGCAACCGCTGCTGCGGGTCGGGGGCGGCCGAATTCTTGGCCTTGGCCTCGTCCAGCTGCTTGTGAATGCGTTTCGGCTGGAACGTCAGCGCACGCGATTCGATGGTGAAGGCCAGTTGATCCTTGCGGCGGTCGATGATGCTGCCGCGCACCGCCTTTTCCACGTCGGTGACCTTGAGCTGTCCGGCGGCCTGGGCCCGCAGCGACGGGGCGCTGGTCACCTGCAGGACGAACAACTGGGCGGCGGCCACCAGCATCAGCACCAGGATGACCACATTGCCGGCGCGATGACGGAAAACGAACGAGCCGCCGCGGCTGGCCATTTGCGCGATCTGACGGGTGCGCCGCTCCCGCGCCGAGTGACCGGCCCCCACCGGCTCGGGCCGCTGCGCTCCGCGGCCATCCTTGGGCTGCTTGGCTTTCCGGAATCGCTTCGGTTCCCGGACGTCGCGACCCTGGTCCGCTTGCTGCGGTTTCGCCCGGCGCTTGGACTGCCGGACGCCGTTGCCCGCCAAGTCCTTACGGGGACCGCGCGTCGGGCGTGCGGCCTGCGACCGGCGTGCCCGTGGGGAGTCGCCGCGGCTCACCTGGGAGCACCTGGCGGCGCACCGGCGGGCCCGGGCAGGGTGCCGGTACCCGGTTGCGGCATCGGAGCGGCGGGGGCGAACGGCTGGGGGTTAACCGGGCGACCCAGCTGCACCGGGACCGGAACCTCCGGCGGCAGGGGCGCGGGCAGCTGGCCAGAAGCCGGAATGGGCAGGCCGCCCAACGGAATCGGGACCTCGGCCGGTACCGGCGGGGCCGCGGGCCTGGCCGGCATCGGAAGGCCCGGCGTCGGCAGCGCACCGGTTACCGGCCCGCCGGGCATGCCGGGCAGCGCACCGGTAACGGGCCCACCTGGCATGCCGGGCAGCGTACCGGCAGCGGGCCCCCCGGGGGCGCCAGGCGCGCCGGGCACCGGGGGAACTGCCGGCGGGAAGTGCTGGCCGCCCACCGTCGAGGCGCCGTCGGGTGCGCGCAGCAGCGCTTCGGGGCCCGACCGAGCCGGGGCGGGGCCACCGGGGACCGGTTCGAGCCGCATCGGGACCTCCGCGGCGGGCGCGGCCGGCTTCGGGGGTTGCGGCGCCTCGTCGGGGAGCTTGGTGTTCAGCGGCGGCGGCGGAACACCGTCGGCCGGCTTGGGGGTGCCCACCACCACCCAGTTCCCGGACGGGTCCTGGACCAGGTGCGCGGTGTCTCTGGTGGGGATCATGCCCTGCTTGCGGGCGGCCTCCGCCAGCGCCGGCGCGGCTTCGGCCTCGCGCACGTCGCGCTCCAGCGCTTCCTTCTGCTGCTGCAGCAGTCGGGTCCGCTCGCGGGCGTGGCTCAACTTGTAGGAGCGTTCGGCGGAGTCGGTGGACAACCACAGCGTGAGCCCGAGCCCGACGCCGAGCGCACCGATGACCAACACGACGAACGGAACCTTGCTCGCGAGTGTCCGCGGCCGCAGGTCGATCGATGCCAGCCGGACGGCCAGACGTTCGGTGAGCTTCGGACGAACAACTTTGGGCGCCTTGGCTTTCCGGGCCTTGGCCCGCGCCTTGGCCTGGCTGGCGTTCTTGGGCCGGGCCGAGCGCTCAACGGGCCGGGCGACGGGGCTGCTCTGCGGCCCGGCCTTGGGTGCGCGGGTTTCGCGGGTGGGCGCCGAGGTCCTGGCGCCGCGGGTGCGCCGCGCCGCGCCGGGTTCCGGCGCCGGGCGCCTACCCCGTCGGGCAGCACCGTCGCGGGCGCCCCGGCGGTCGCTGCCACCGCGTCGTTTCGACGTCTCGCGGTCCGCTTTCATCAATCGCCTTTCCCGGTCGCCTGCTGTGATTCCATGCGCTGCAGAGCCCGTAGCCGCACCGCGGCGCTGCGCGGATTGCGTTCGATCTCGGTGCCGTCGGCACGCCCGGCACCCTGCGTCAGGGCCCGGAATCGCGGCTGGTGACCCGGAAGTTCGACCGGCAGGTCTACCGGGGTGCGGGAAGCGACCGCCTGGGCGAACAACCGCTTGACGATCCGGTCTTCCAGCGACTGGTAGGCCATCACCACGATGCGCCCGCCGACGGCGAGCGCGTCCAGCGCGGCCGGAAGTGCGCCGCGCAGCGAATCCAATTCGTCGTTGACCGCGACCCGCAGCGCCTGGAAGGTGCGCTTGGCCGGGTGCCCGCCGGTGCGCCGGGCCGCGGCCGGAATCGCTTCGTAGAGCAGGGCCACCAAGTCCGCGGTCGACGTGAACGGCTCCCGGGCCCGCCGGCGCACGACGTACGCGGCGATGCGCCGCGCGAACCGCTCCTCGCCGTAACGGTGCAAGATGTTCGCCAGCTCCGCCTCGTCGTAGGTGTTGAGGATGTCGGCGGCGGTCAGCGGCGCGTCGGGGTCCATCCGCATGTCCAGCGGCGCGTCCTGGGCGTAGGCGAAGCCCCGGTCGGCGCGGTCGAGCTGCATGGACGACACCCCGAGGTCGAACAGCATGCCGTCGACCGATTCGGTTGCGGCATATCCGGATTCGATGAGTGCCGTGGCGACGCCGTCGTAGCGGGTGCGTACCAGCGTGACCCGGTCGGAGAATCGCGCCAACCGTGATCGGGTGATGTCCAGGGCGCTGGGGTCGCGGTCGAGTCCGATCAGCCGCAGCCCCGGCAGGTCGGTGAGGAACCGCTCCGCGTGCCCTCCCGCGCCGACGGTGGCATCGACCAGGGTCGCCCCCGTCCCGTCCGGGTGGTGGCGGGTCAATGCGGGCGTGAGCAGTTCGACGCAACGCTCCAGCAGGACGGGCACGTGCCCGCCTGATCCCGATGGCGGCGACCCGCTGCGCCCGGCTGCATCCTTTAGTGGCGACCCGCTGCGCCCGGCTGCGCCGCGCTTGCGGTCGCCACGGCCGCGCTTGCGATCACCGCGCCCTGAATTGTCAGCCACCGCAACGCCTCCCCGGATCTGCCGCCACCCGTCGCCCGCACGGACCGGCAGGGCCCGAGCGTGCCGGAAAAGGTGTGGCGCCCCTGCATCGAGGTCCCTGACCGAAAGCGCGAACCTGGCGTTGGGGAAGTACGCCAGGGTCGGTTCGGGCAGAGGCCACGTTGCACGGGCATGCGCCTCAGATGATGTCGCCGAGTGCTTCATCGCTGGCCGCGGAGAAGTTCTCTTCGTGGGTTTGCTGGTAGTCCTGCCAGGCCTGCGCATCCCAGATCTCGAGGTAGTCGACCGCGCCGATCACCACGCAGTCCTTGGACAGGCTCGCGTAACGACGGTGGTCGGCCGACAAGGTGATGCGCCCCTGGGCGTCGGGGTGCTGCTCGTCGGTGCCGGCGGCGAGGTTACGCAGGAAGGCCCTGGCGTCAGGGTTGCTTCGCGAGGCCTTGCTCGCCCGGCGGGCCAGTTGCTCGAATTCCGCGCGCGGGTAGACGGCGAGACTGTGGTCCTGGC
Source organism: Mycobacterium sp. NTMscope_MAC_12 (assembly GCF_976985675.1). NCBI lineage: Bacteria > Bacillati > Actinomycetota > Actinomycetes > Mycobacteriales > Mycobacteriaceae > Mycobacterium > Mycobacterium sp. NTMscope_MAC_12. The sequence goes on along the minus strand of NZ_CDRJYY010000001.1, from coordinate 1,954,463 downwards.
TCTTGGTGACCATCAACCCCCCTGCCAGCGCGTCACGGAACTTCGCGGGCAACGTCAGCCGCCCCTTGTCGTCGAGTTTGGGCGTGTAGGTGCCAAGAAACACCAGCTCACCTCCCGTTCGAGGTCACCCAAACACTGCAGCCACCATACCCCACAATCCCCCACTTCGCCCCATTGATGGAGTGTCGCCGTGGCGTTTTCCGGGTTATCCGTCGTCACGGGGTCCTCAGCGGCCCACAAGGGGCGTGTCGGGCACCTCTCGCGCCACGATTTCCGGCGCCGGGGACAGCGCATCTATCAGGGAAAACGCCGCGAGTGGGGCGTGGTGGGGAACGTGGGTGGGGCCCGGTGGGGCTTCACCGCCGTCGCGCGCCTCGATCGGGCCTCGATCGAGCCGCAAATCGGCATCGACGGTTGCGCGCACCGCCGAGGGCTTGGTGAAAACCGGGGAAAGGAAAACGGGGCAGCCGGTGGCTACCCCGTGTGTGAAAGGTCGGCGTTAGTCGTCGAAGCGGCGGCGGAACCGATCCTCCATGCGGCTGGTGAAGGACCCTCCGCCCTTGTTGCGGCGCTGGCGCAGCGAGCTGGGCGCCGAGCCGGAATGGTCCGGCCTGCCTGACAACCGGGGGCCGGTGATGCCGAACACCACTCCGCCGAACATGACGATGAACCCGAAAATGCTGAGAATGGGGACGCTGCCGCCGATCCAGGTGGCCTTGAACGCCACACCCGAAACCAGCATCGCCAGACCGACGACGAACAACGCCACGCCCTGCAGGCGACGACGGGCCGTGGGCGCGCGAAAACCCGCGCCCCGGACGCTTGACGCGAACTTGGGATCTTCGGCGTAGAGAGCGCTCTCGATCTGATCGAGCATTCGCTGCTCATGATCGGAGAGTGGCATTCGTCCCTCCTTGCCGACAGTTTGGCACGTCACTATCGATAGCGCGCGGATGCCCGTTGCGCGGGCAACTAATTGAATGATACGAGGTCAACCTGCCCCATACCACTGGTTCCGCGCCGATTCTATCCCGGCCAGATCGCGGCATTCCGCGAGACCGGAACGCCCGTGCGCTACAACCGGCTTCCCGAACCGGGCCGCCCGCCGCTTCGGTGTCACGACCGCTCGTCACGCCGTCGCGTCGGGGTCCGATAATGATCGATAGCAGCCTGGTCCCCGACGACCACGCAACGCCGAAGCAGCGAATGAGTCTGATCACGCATGAGGAGGGCACCGCGCGTTGGCGATATTCCTCATCGATCTGCTCCCTCACGATATGGAGCGTCGCCTCGGGGACGCCCTGGCGGTGTACGTCGACGCGATGCGCTACCCGCGCGGCACCGAGCAGCAGCGCGCCGCGATGTGGCTGGAGCACATTCGCCGCCGTGGCTGGCAAGGGGCCGGCGTCGTCGAAGCCGAGGTAGCCGACGGCGAGGGCGCGCCGATGCCCTCGCCGGAAGATCTGGCCAAAGCCCCGTTGCTCGGCGTGGCCTACGGCTATCCCGGGGCGCCGGGGCAGTGGTGGCAGCAGCAGGTCGTGCTGGGCATGCAGCGCGGCGGGTCGCCGCCCCAGGAGATCGCCCGCCTGATGAACAGCTATTTCGAGCTGACCGAGCTGCACATTCATCCCCGCGCCCAGGGCCGCGGCCTCGGCGAGGCGTTGGCCCGGCGGCTGCTCGCCGGGCGCCCCGAAAAGAACGTGCTGCTGTCGACGCCGGAAACCAACGGCGAGCCCAACCGCGCCTGGCGGTTGTACCGACGGCTGGGCTTCACCGACGTCATCCGCCGCTACTACTTCGCCGGCGACCCGCGGGCGTTTGCGATCCTGGGCCGCGAACTACCGCTGTGACACCGCGGAACCGGGCGCACATCGCAAGCACCGCTTCGGTGTGGCGCTTATTTAAGTGGCACACCGTGTCTGGCACGATGACCTGGTGCGCGCCAGCTCCCCCCGCTTGAAAGCCCCCCGGGCCCGACGGCGCCGGCTGCTGGCCGTCGCGATGTTGCTGCTGCTGGTGCCGCTGGCCACCGGATGCCTGCGGGTCCGGGCCTCGCTCACCATCTCCCCCGACGACCTGGTCTCCGGCGAGATCGTCGCCGCCGCGAAACCCAAGACCCCCAAGGACACCGGACCGCAGCTGGACAGCAACAACCTGCCGTTCAGCCAGAAGGTGGCGGTGTCGAACTACGACAGCGACGGCTACGTCGGCTCCCAGGCGGTGTTCTCCGATCTGACGTTCGCCGAGCTGCCGCAGCTGGCCAACATGAACTCCGACGCCTCCGGCGTCAACCTGACGCTGCGCCGCAACGGCAACCTGGTGATTCTGGAGGGCCGGGCGGATCTGACCTCGCTGACCGATTCGGAGGCGGACGTCGAGCTGACGGTCGCCTTCCCGGGGGTGGTGACCTCCACCAACGGTGACCGGGTCGAACCCGACGTGGTCTCCTGGAAGCTCAAGCCGGGCGTGGTGAGCACCATGACCGCCCAGGCCCGCTACACCGACCCCAACACCCGTTCGTTCACCGGCGCGGTGGTGTGGCTGGGCATCGCGTCCTTCGCGGCCGCCGGCGTGGCGGGGCTGCTGGCGTGGGTCAGCCGGGACCGGTCACCGCGACTCACCGCGCCGCGCGACCAGCCGCCACCCAGCTAGCCGCGCGGGCTACCCCTGCTGGGCGGGTGACCAGTACGCCAGCATCTCCGCGAAGGTCTGGAACGCCGGACCGGAAATCCCGTAGGTCGCCTCCAGATGGATGCTCAGCGGGAAACCCAGGTCGGCCACCCCGTCGATGACGCGCTTGTAGAGGTCGACCATCAGCTGACGCTTCTGCGGGGGCTCGCAGGCGGCGAGCTTGCGGACGAAGTCCTGCTCGGCGGCGACCGCGGCGTTGCCCGGGTCCTGGATGAGCCAGTTGATCAGTCCGACGCGGCTTTCCATCTTCGGCACGAACCCGAAGGACAGCAGGATCTCGGGCCGGTGATCGGTTTGCCTGGCGAACTCGCTCAGGAATCCCACGATCGCGTCGGAATACAGCAACTGGGTCATGCCGTAGGTGGCGCCCTGGTCGCACTTGAAGTTGAACCGGCCCTGTTCGCCGTCGCGGGTGGGGATCAGGATCACCCCGCGGTTGGCCACCAACTCGCGATAGATCGACAGGGCGTCGGTCGGGGCGACGCCGGAGCCCTCGCCGTCGTTCATGGTGCGCGGCACGCCGACGAACACCACGCCTTCCATTCCGGCCGAGGACAACTCGGTCAGCCGGCCCCGCAGCGACGGCTCGTCCATGAACGCGGTGACCTGCGTGCACAAGCCCTTGATCCCGGTCAGTTCCGGCTTGACGACCGACCAGAAGTCGAGCACATCGAGCTTGGGCTTCATCTGAATGGGACGGTCGTCGTCCTCGGCGATGATCCCGGGGATCATCACGTGCCGGATCCGGCCGTCCAGGCCGGCCTCGGCCGAATGCCGCACCACTTTGTGCGCCTCCTCGAGTGCCCGCTCCCGACCTTCCTCGGCGTTGGGTGGCACCAGTTCGAGCGCAATGGTGTTGAGGGTCACGCGGCTTCTCTCCGTCCGACGACTATGGGCCCGGGGCGTCTCTCGGCGGCGCAGTATCCGCGCGAGCCCCAGCGCACCCGCCAGCATAGGGGCGGGTTAGTGAGGCAGTCGAAGCAACTGGGTGCACCGGGCGACCTCACGCGGGACCCACCCCGGGCCGCGCGACGAATACACTGGTCGGGCCTGGAACACCCAGCCAGCCGAGCAGAAAGGGGCGCCGCGCTGAGCGTCAAAGCCACGGCAGCGGCGGCAACCGTCGAGTTGACCGGCGCCATCACCGAACAGTTGCGGCGGTATCTGGACGAGCGGCGCGCCGAGACCGCCTACATCGGCGACGACTACAACGGCCTGATCGCCGCGCTCGAAGATTTCGTGCTGGGCGGCGGGAAGCGGCTACGCCCCGCGTTCGCCTACTGGGGCTGGCACGCCGTAACCACCGACGAACCCGATGAGCAAGTGCTGCTGCTGTTTTCCGCGCTCGAACTCCTGCACGCCTGCGCGCTGGTGCACGACGACGTGATCGACGACTCCTCCACCCGGCGGGGACGGCCGACCACCCACGTCCAGTTCGCGACCCTGCATCGCGATCGGGGCTGGCAGGGCTCACCCGAGCGGTTCGGCGCGTCGGCCGCCATCCTGCTCGGTGACCTCGCCCTGGCCTGGGCCGACGACATCGTCTTCGGCGTCGACCTCACGCCGCAGGCCCAGCGCCGCATCCGCCGGGTGTGGGCCAACATCCGCACCGAGGTGCTCGGCGGGCAGTACCTTGACATCGTCGCCGAGGCCAGCGCCGCCGCCTCGATCGCGTCGGCGATGAACGTCGACACCTTCAAAACCGCCTGCTACACGGTGTCGCGACCGCTGCAGCTCGGCGTGGCCGCCGCCGCCGACAGGCCCGACGTCCACGACATCTTCAGCCAGTTCGGCACGGACCTCGGGGTGGCGTTTCAGCTGCGCGACGACGTCCTGGGCGTCTTCGGTGACCCCGCGGTGACCGGCAAGCCGTCCGGGGACGACCTGCGATCCGGCAAGCGCACCGTGCTGCTGGCCGAGGCGGTGGAGTTGGCGGAGCAGTCAGACCCGGTGGCGGCCAACCTGTTACGGACCTCGATCGGCGCCCGGCTGACCGACGCGCAAGTGGATCAGCTGCGCGACGTCATCGAGTCGGTGGGCGCCCTGGCCGCGGCCGAACAACGGATCGCCACGCTGACCCAGCGGGCGCTCGCCACGCTGGCCGCCGCGCCCATCAACACCGCGGCCAAAGCCGGGCTGTCCGAATTGGCCAAGATCGCCACGAACCGGTCCGCCTGAACCGATGACGACTCCGACCGATACCCCGGCCGACGACGCGCCGGCAGCCAAACCCCCTCGCGGCGAACGGTTTTCGCAGCTAAGGGCGTTTGTGGCGGCCGATGAATCACGACCGGCCAAACTCGGCTTGCTGGGGTCGGTGCTGATCACCCTGGGCGGGCTGGGCGCGGGCAGCACGCGGCAGCACGACCCGCTGCTCGAGTCGATTCACATGTCCTGGCTGCGCTTTGGCCACGGCCTGGTGCTGTCGTCGATCGTGTTGTGGACCGGCGTCGGCCTCATGCTGATCGCCTGGCTGGGCCTGGGCCGTCGGGTGCTGGCCGGCGACGTGACCGAGTTCGTCATGAAGGCCACCACCGGCTTCTGGCTGGCGCCGCTGCTGGTGTCGGTGCCCGTCTTCAGCCGGGACACGTATTCGTATCTGGCGCAGGGCGCACTGCTGCGCGACGGCCTGGACCCCTACGCCGTGGGCCCGGTCGCCAATCCAAACATCTTGTTGGACAACGTCAGTCCCATCTGGTCGATCACGACCGCCCCCTACGGTCCGGCGTTCATTCTGGTGGCGAAGCTCATCACCGTCCTCGTCGGCAACAACGTGGTGGCCGGCACCATGCTGCTGCGGCTGTGCATGCTGCCCGGTCTGGCGCTGTTGATCTGGGCGACCCCCCGGTTGGCGCGGCACCTGGGCTCCGACCCCTCGACCGCCCTGTGGATCTGCGTGCTCAACCCGCTGGTGCTCATCCATCTGATGGGCGGGGTGCACAACGAGATGCTGATGGTGGGCCTGATGGCCGCCGGCATCGCGCTGACGTTCGGCGGCCGCCACGTGGCGGGCACCGCGCTGATCACGGTCGCCATCGCGGTCAAAGCCACCGCCGGCATCGCGCTGCCCTTCCTGGTGTGGGTGTGGGCGCGGGATCTGCGCGACCGGCGCGGATACCGGCCGCTGCGAGCGGTTCTCGCGGCCGCGGCGGCGACGCTGCTGGTCTTCGCGGTGGTCTTCACGATCCTGTCCGCGGTGGCCGGGGTGGGCCTGGGATGGCTGACCGCGCTGGCCGGTTCGGTGAAGATCATCAACTGGCTGACGGTGCCGACCGCGGCGGCCAACCTGATCCACGCGATCGGCAGCGGGCTGTTCCCGGTGAGCTTCTATCCGCTCCTGCGGGTCACCCGGCTGGTGGGCATCGCGATCATCGCGGTCTCGCTGCCGCTGTTGTGGTGGCGGTTCCGCCGCGACGACCGGGGCGCGCTCACCGGCATCGCGTACTCGATGCTGATCGTCGTGCTGTTCGTCCCCGCCGCGTTGCCGTGGTACTACTCGTGGCCGCTGGCGGTCGTGGCTCCCCTGGCCCAGTCACGACGGGAGGTGGCGGTCATCGGCGGCGTGTCGACCTGGGTGATGGTGATCTTCAAACCCGATGGCTCGCATGGCATGTACTCGTGGCTGCACTTCTCGCTGGCCACCGCCGTCGCGCTGATCGCGTGGTACAGCCTGCACCGAACGCCTCAGCTGCCGGCCGAGCAGGCCGAAGTCACCGCCGGGTAGACGCCGGCTCAGTAGGCCATCGCCTGCGCCCGGCGCACCACTTCGCGGGCCTGGTGGGCGTGCAGCGCATCGACGGGGCGGGCATTGCTGATGGCATCCTTGGTGCCGTCGCGGGTCACCGTCAGCGACGGGTCGCGGGTGAACAACCAGCGCACGATCTCGGTCTCGTGGTAGCCGCCGTCGTGCAGGATCGTCAACAATCCCGGCAGGCTTTTGACCACCTCACCGGATTGGGTGAAGAACACCCGCGGCACCACCACGTCCTCGCCGCGCCGGACCGCGACCAGATGGCCGTCCCGGAGTTGTTGGTGCACCTTGGATACCGGGATTTTAAGCAATTCGGCGACCCGCGGCAGGTCGTAGATCGGTTCGTCGGGATCTAGCACATCGTCGCCGGCAGGAATACTGCTCATCCGCGCAAGTGTAAGCCTTGATACGCGCGTTGAGCCCGTGTTCTACCGCCCAATCATCGTGGCGCACCTACGATGGCCCCGTGGCCCAAGCTCATCCGCCCGGCCGGGCCGGTCCGCCTCGTCCGCGGGCCGAAGCCGGGACGGCGGACCCGTTGGACAACGCGTTGCTGGACGGCCGCTACCTGATCCAGGCGAAGATCGCCAGCGGCGGGACCTCGACCGTGTACCGCGGTCTCGACACCCGGCTCGACCGTCCCGTCGCCGTGAAGGTGATGGACTCTCGCTACGCCGGCGACGAGCAATTCCTCACCCGCTTCCAGCGCGAGGCCCGCACCGTGGCCCGGCTGAAGGATCTCGGGCTGGTCGCGGTCTACGACCAGGGCTCCGACGGGCGGCACCCTTTTTTGGTGATGGAGCTCATCGAGGGCGGCACCCTGCGCGAGCTGCTGGGCGAGCGCGGGCCCATGCCGCCGTACGCCGTCGCGGCGGTGCTTCGTCCGGTGCTCGGCGGGTTGGCCGCCGCGCACCGGGCCGGCCTGGTGCATCGCGACGTCAAGCCGGAGAACGTGTTGATCTCCGACGACGGCGAGGTGAAGATCGCCGACTTCGGGTTGGTCCGTGCCGTCGCCGCCGCCGGAATCACTTCTACCAGTGTGATTTTGGGCACCGCGGCGTATCTGTCGCCCGAACAGGTGCGCGACGGCGACGCCAGCCCGCGCAGCGACGTCTACTCCGCGGGCATCCTCGCCTATGAGCTGTTGACCGGGCGCACCCCCTTCACCGGCGACTCGGCGTTGTCGATCGCCTACCGGCGGCTGGACACCGACGTGCCGGCGCCCAGCGCGTCGATCGACGGCGTGCCCGCGCAGTTCGACCAGTTCGTGGAACGGGCGACGGCCCGCGACCCGGCCGACCGCTACGCCGACGCGGCCGAGATGGGCGCCGACCTCGACGCGATCGCCGATGAGCTTGCGCTGCCGGACTTCTCCGTGCCGGCACCACGTAACTCCGCGCAGCACCGGTCGGCCGCGCTCCACCACGACCGGACGGACCAGCGCCCGGCCATCGCGCAGCAACCCGGGCCGCCCCCGTCGGCCCCGGTGCGTCAGCCCACCCGCCAACTGACCCGGGGCCCCGAGGAGTGGCCGCGGGCGCAGCAGCCGGCGCCCGCCGGCGACGACGACCCGGACGATGACGACGACGATTACGAATATGAGCCCGTCGCAGGAGAATTCGCGGGCATCCCGATCAGCGAATTCGTGTGGGCGCGCCAGCACAACCGGCGCATGGTGCTGGTGTGGGTGGCGTTGGTGCTGGCGTTCACCGGGCTCGTCGCGACCGCGGCGTGGACCATCGGAAGCAACCTCAACGGGCTGCTCTAGCGCGAGCCGGCCTCAGTCGCGCAGCATCTCGGCGACCAGGAAGGCCAACTCCAGCGACTGCTGGGTGTTCAGCCGCGGATCGCAGGCGGTCTCGTAGCGGCCGACCAGGTCGGTGTCCGAAATGTCTTGCGCCCCACCGAGGCACTCGGTGACGTTCTCACCGGTGATCTCGACGTGGATGCCGCCGGGATGGGTGCCCAGCGCGCGGTGGACCTCGAAGAAGCCCTGCACCTCGTCGACGATGCGGTCGAAGTGGCGGGTCTTGTAGCCGTTGGACGACTCGTGGGTGTTGCCGTGCATGGGATCGCACTGCCAGATCACCTTGTGACCGGCGGCCTGGACCTTCTCCACGATCGGTGGCAGTAGGTCGCGCACCTTGTTGTTGCCCATCCTGCTCACCAATGTCAGCCGGCCGGGCTTGTTGTGCGGGTCGAGCCGCTCGACGTATTCGACGGCCAGCTCCGGGGTGATCGTCGGGCCGATCTTGACGCCGATCGGGTTGGCGATCACCTCCGCGAAGGCGACGTGCGCGCCGTCGAGCTGGCGGGTCCGCTCGCCGATCCACACGGTGTGCGCCGACAGGTCATACAGCTGAGGCTCGCCGCTGTCGTTTTCGGACAGGCGCAGCATCGCACGCTCGTAGTCGAGCACCAAAGCCTCGTGGCTGGCGTAGATTTCGGCGGTCTGCAGGTTGCGGTCGGCCACCCCGCAGGCGCTCATGAAGCGCAGGCCGCGGTCGATCTCGGTGGCCAGCGCCTCGTAGCGGGCGCCGGCCGGCGAGGTTCGGACGAATTCGCGGTTCCAGTCGTGGACGCCGTGCAGCGAGGCCAATCCCGAGGACGTCAGCGCCCGAACCAAATTCATCGCCGCGCTGGCGTTGGCGTAGGCGCGCACCAACCGCGACGGATCATGCTCGCGCACAGCGGCGTCCGGGGCGAAGCCGTTGATCATGTCGCCGCGGTAGGACTTCAACCCCAGCGCGTCGACGTCGGCCGATCGCGGCTTGGCGTACTGCCCGGCGATGCGGGCCACCTTGACCACCGGCATGCTCGAGCCGTAGGTCAGCACCACCGCCATCTGCAGCAGGGTGCGCACGTTGCCCCGGATGTGGGGTTCGGTGTTCTCGGTGAACGTCTCCGCGCAGTCACCGCCCTGCAGCAGGAACGCCTCACCCCTGGCCACCTGGGCCAACTGCTCCTGGAGGCGGACGATTTCCGACGGCACCGTCACCGGCGGCACGCTCTCGAGGACCGTGCGCATCGCCGACGCCTGATCGGCGGGCCAGCTGGGCTGCTGGGCTGCCGGCTTGGCCAGGGCGGCGTCCAACCGCGCCCGCAGATCGCTCGGCAGCGGCGGCAGCGGCGGCAGCTGGTCGATCGGTATGTCGACGGTCCAGTTCATCGGTCCATCGTAACCGCGGCGCGGGCGCCCCTGGTCACGGTTGATCAGCGTGAACGCCGTCGATCCGGGCTCGGCCGTCTCAGTCGCCCGCGGTGATCAACCGGTAGCGGCGGAGCTGATCGCGGGCGTCGACCAGCGCGTCGTGCGCATCGGGCGACCGCGGCGGCATCCGCGGGCTGCCGCGGTCTTCCCACAGCTGCCGCAGCTCCCGGGTGAAACGGGGGATGGCGCGCGGCAGATCGGGCATCGGGCCCCACAACTGGCACAGGGCGACGTGGTCGTAGGCCGCCACCCACGCCCACAGTTCGATCGGCTCGCCGCCGCTGACACCGAAGAACTCCTCCAGGTCCTCGCGGATCCGCCTGCGTGAGCGCCACAACTGCGACGCCGGGGGCGGCAGCTTGGGCAGCACGTTGGCACGCACCCACGGCCCGGCTCGCTCGGGATCGAATTCGGTGGACACTGCGTAGTACTCGCGGCCGTCCTCGGCGGCCACCCCGATCGAGACGAGCTCGATGGTGCGGCCGTCCTCGATGAATTCGGTGTCGTAGAAGTACCGCACCTAGGGAGATTATCTGCCGATCAGGATGGGACCGGTGGGAGCCGGCGCGGGATGAATCTCGTCGTCCAACCTGGCGTCCACCGCGTGTGGGTCCGGAAACCGGGGCGTGCCGGCGATGGCGCACTGCAAATACAGCTTGGCCCGCACCACCGGGCGGCGCAGCCGCCTTTCGCGCTGCAACGCGCGGCGCATCTTGTCCGGCTGCGTGGAGTACCGCCAGCGGGCCCACGGCGCGTGCGGGCGCGACAGCCGGATCGCCCCGATCACCAGCAAGATGACCAGGAACATGCCCAGCAGGCCGGTCCAGACCTTGCCCTTGAGCACCACCACGACGGCCAGCGGCAGCGTCAACGCCATGGCGCCGCCCACCGCGGCCCGCAGCGGCCAGGAGTTCGCGTCGTGCCAGATCGGCAGGAAGAACATCAGCGGGTGCAGGCCCATCACCAACAGCCCGGCCACCGCCACGGCGGCGAAGACCGCATCGACCGATGTGCGGCCGTCCTCGGACCAGTAGACGTCGGACAGGTGCAGGATCAGCGCGTACTCGTCGAGGACCAGGGCGGCCCCGATCCCGAAGAAGGTGGCGGCAGCCATGAACTGGGGTTCGTGCCCGTCGATGGACAGGGTGACCAGCGTCAGCCCGGAGAGCAGCGTAAGGACCACCCCGAACGTGACGTGGTGGATGTGCACTCCCCCGATGTGAACGTTGCGCGGGTGCCACCACTTGGTGGGCCGGCCGTTCTCGACGCGATGACGGATCAAACGCACGAACGTCCGCGTGACGAAAAACGTCAGGATGAAGGCCACCAGGCAGCACAGCAGTGGCAGGTGGCCCCGGTCGTGAATGTCATGTTCGAACCATCGGGACAGCTCGTCGACGAACGAGTGGAGCACTCTTGAAACCTACGCCTTCGCGCGCCGGAGTCGTGGGAGCCGCGCTGCACCAGGCATGTCCGGGCGCGCGCACCCATTACGCTGTGGTGCGACATGAGTACACGGCAGGCGCCCGGGGCGGGCTTTGCAGGTAAGCGTGGCCCCCGGTGGGCGCTGGTGTGGGGCCTGGCTTGGCTGGCGGCCGCGGCGGGGCTGAGTTACGCGGCGTGGCAGCTGTTCGGGCACACCCCGTATCGCATCGACATCGACGTCTATCAGATGGGCGCCCAGGCCTGGATGGACGGCCGCCCGCTGTATCGCGGCGACGTGTTGTTCCACACACCGATCGTGGATCTGCCGTTCACCTATCCACCGCTGGCCGCCATCGTGTTCTGCCCGTTCGCCTGGCTGCACATGCCGACCGCCAGCGTCGCGATCACCGCCCTGACATTGGTGCTGCTGGTCGTGTCGACCGCGATCGTGCTGACCCGGCTCAACGTGTGGAGCGACTCCACCGTGCTGCCCGGCCCGCCCTGGCTGCGCCGGTGGTGGCTGGCCGTCGTCGCCGCCGCGGCCGCGACGATCTGGCTGGAACCGATCAACTCGAACTTCGCCTTCGGTCAGATCAACGTCGTGCTGATGACGCTGGTGATCGCCGACTGCGTGCCGCGCCGCACGCCGTGGCCGCGCGGTCTGCTGTTGGGGCTGGGCATGGCGCTGAAGCTGACGCCGGCGGTGTTCCTCCTGTATTTCCTGCTGCGCCGCGATCACCGCGCGACGTTGACCGCGCTGGCGTCGTTCGTGGGGGCGACGCTGCTGGGTTTCGCCCTGGCCTGGACCGACTCGTGGGAGTACTGGACGCACACCGTGCATCACACCGACCGGATCGGTTCCGCGTCGCTGAACACCGACCAGAACATCGCCGGCGCCCTGGCCCGGCTGGGGCTGGGACAACAGGAACGCTTCCTGCTGTGGGTGGCCGCGTCGCTGCTGGTGCTGGCGCTGACGGTGTGGGCGATGCGGCGGGTGCTGCGCGCCGGCGAGCCCACGCTCGCGCTGGTCTGCGTCGCGTTGTTCGGGCTGGTGGTGTCGCCGGTGTCGTGGTCACACCACTGGGTGTGGGTGCTGCCCGCGCTGCTGGTGACGGCGATCTTGGGCTGGCGGCGCCGCAACGCGCTGCTGATGGTCGTCAGCGCCGTCGGGGTGGCGCTGATGAGGTGGACGCCGATCGACCTGCTGCCCAAGCATCACGAGGCGAGCGCGGTCTGGTGGCGCCAACTCGCCGGGATGTCCTATGTGTGGTGGGCGCTGGCGGTCATCGTGGCGGCCGGCTGCACCGTCACCGCCCGCGGGGTTTCGCGGGAGAGCGCCCCGCAGCCGCTGGCGCCGGCTACCGCCGTCGGCTAACCGGCAGCGGTCTCGGGAATCCGCTCGGCCTCGCCGTCGGCCGCGTCACCGCCGCCGCCCTTTTTCAGGCTGGCCGCGTAAATGTCGACGTACTCCTGGCCGGACAGCCCCATCAGCTCGTAGATCACTTCGTCGGTGACGGCCCTCTCGATGAACCGGTTGCCGGCCAGCCCGTCGAAGCGCGAGAAGTCCATCGGCTCGCCGAAGCGAACGGTGACCCGGCCGAACCGCAACATGTTGGTCCCGGGCGGGTTGACGACGTTGGTGCCGATCATCGCGACCGGGATCACCGGCACCCCGGTCTGCAGGGCCAGCCGCGCCAGCCCGGTCTTGCCCTTGTACAGCCGGCCGTCCGGGGACCGGGTGCCTTCGGGATACATGCCCAGCAGCTTGCCCTGGCCCAGCACCTGTTGGGCGGTGGTCAGCGCGGCGCGGGCGCTGTCGGCATCGGTCCGGTCGATCGGCACCTGCCCGACGGCGGTGAAGAACCACCGCTGGAACCATCCCTTCAACCCGGTGCCGGTGAAGTATTCCGACTTCGCCAGGAAGGTGATTCGGCGCCGCACCACCAGCGGAAGATAGAAACTGTCCATCACGGCCAGGTGATTACTTGCCAGTATCACCGGTCCGGAACTCGGAACGTGTTCTAAGCCTTCAACTTTCGGCCGGCCCAGCAGAGTCAGCAACGGGCCGAGGAGCACGTACTTGAACAGCCAGTACCACATGGCCCTCCCTCTCGGCTACGCCCCGCTGATGTTCTGCGCCAACTGTACCTATCCCCACACGAAGGGACCACCTGCGACGCAGGCTCCTCACTCGTCGAGCGTGACCGGGATGGGCTGATAACGGGTCCGCGGGGCGGTGTCGCCGGTGTCGGTCGCGCCGCCGGGCGGACCGTCGGGCGGGGGCTCCGGTGTCGGTGTGGACGCCCGGTCGATGTCACTGGCATCACTGACGATGTCGCGGATCACCTGAAGCAAGGCGACGCTGTGGTCGGCGATCGCGGTGAGCAAGGGGTGCTGGTCGCCGGTCGCCAACGCGGCCAGCGCGCACACCGGGCACCACACCTGCTGGCACTTGCCGGTGCCGGGTCCGGCGCCCGCCGTCAGCGCCGCCGCCGCGCGCACGGCGGGGTCGATTCCGTCCAGGATCGACTGGGCGAGCCTGCGTAGCTCCGGACCGATTTCGGGATGAGCCCCACTCACTTAGGCCACACCTCCGGATCTGGTCGAAAACGCACCGTCAACTCACTACCGCGCACGCGTGCGTCGAGCACCGTGCAGCGCCGGAGCACGGACGCCAACTTCACCCTGCGCCGCAATCCGCCGGCGCTGATGATCAGGTCGTCATCGACGCGCCCCAGGGTCAGCGCCGACGGATCGAGTTGCGGCAACGCTAGCCGCAACCGGTAGACGGACCCAAGTCCCGTCCCGGATTCGAGGTCGACGGTGGGCCGCAACGGGCCCGGCGGCGCGGTGCCCCCCCGGCGGCGGGCGGCATCGAGCAGCGCGCCCAGCGCCTTGGCGCCAATCGGCTCCCCGGACAGGTGCGGGGTCATCACGAGGGCCACCTCGCCGATGGTGGCGTCGAGTTCGTCGAGCACACCCTGCTGCTCGGCGATGCGTTCGGTGTACCAGTAGAAGGCCGGGTGCTCGGGCAGGTTGCGGTACTCGTACGAGTCGTCTTGCAGCAGAACCTGGTTCACGATCAGCTCTTCGACGCGCACGCCCATCAAGGCCAGCGACCCCAGCGTCCGGGCCGCCTCCGCGGCGACCACCCGCTCGGGGGTCAACACCAGGTGCGCGCTGACCAGCTCGCCGTCGGTGAGCAGCGCGCCGAGCGTCTCCACGCTAGAGCTGATGCGCTCGAGCAGCTCGACCACCGCCGCCGACCGGGCGTCGTCGGCCGTGACGGACAGGCGGCGATGCCGCGGCCACGCCCGCTCGACGTACAGCCCGAAGGTGGCGGGCAGCGTCAACATCCGCAGCGCGTCCGCGGTGGATGCGCAATCGACCACCACGCGATCCCATCGCCCCGAGCCGGCCAGCTCGCCGACGGCGTACAGGCCGAGCACCTCCTGAACACCGGGCAGCGCCGAAAGCTCTTCGGGCGCAATGGTGCTCAATTCGGACTCGGGGAACCGCCGGTCCAAGGTGGCGACGACGTCACGCCAGCGGACCTCGAGCAGGGCGAGGCTGTCCAACGCCAGCGCATCGAGGAACCCGCCGCCGGCCTCCGCGTCGTCGGCGAGCACCCGCACGAGTTCGTCTTGGCTGGGCGGGACGGGGGTGCCCAGCACATCACCCAGGGAGTGCGCCTGGTCGGTGGACACCACCAGCACCCGCTGTCCCGCGCTCGCAGAACTGACCGCGGTGGCGCACGCCAGGGTGGATTTGCCTACCCCGCCTTTGCCAACGAAGAGGCTGATGCGGGCCGGGGCGGGCTCAGCCGTCTCACTCAGCCTCGACTCGTTTCTTCAGATCCTTCAACGCGGTGTCGGTCAAACGCCGCTCGGCCTTGCGCTTGAGCAGGCCGATCATCGGCATGGCCAGGTCAACGGAGAGTTCGTACGTGACTTCGGTGCCAGATCCCTTGGGCGCCAACCGATATGAGCCCTCAAGCGAGCGCAGCAGCGAGCTCGACACCAGCGTCCAGCTGACGGATTGGCGATCTTTGGGCCATTGATAGGACATGACCATGGTGTCTTTGAGGACGGTGGCGTCCATGACGATCCGCGCCACCTTCGGGTAGCCGTCGGCGTCCTTCTCCTGGACCTCGGCTTCCTTGTACTCCGAGATCCACTGCGGGTAGGAGTCGATATCCGCGATCACCTTCATCACGGTGCCCGGGTCGGCTTCGATGTAGATGGTTTGTGTCGTCTTCTCCGCCACCTGGTTGCTGCCCTCTCTCCCGCAAGCCGATCTGCCCCGGCCGCTCCGAACCTGCCGTGCGGGGACCCCCGTGGGTCTCGGTCCGAAACGGTACTCTCTGCGCGGACCTGACCCGGCTAAACTACCGGAGAAACTCCGACCGGACGTGACCGTTCCAGTGTCGTCTTGACCTCAAAGGCCATTTTTTTGCCCGCCACTCGGCGGCGGTGGGTCATTTTCGCCAGGTTCAGCTTGGCCAGCTGCCAGGCCGCCACCCCGCTGGGCTCGGCGTGCAGAAAGTAGTGCAGCACGACCCCGTCCAGCGACGGTTCCAGCCAGACCTCCATGGTCCCCGTCAACGCGCCGGTGACCGACCACCGGATGCCCTTGTCGCCGCGATCCTCGACGACCTGCAGCCGCAGGTCGGGCCACCAGCGGCGCCAACTCGCCCGATCTGCGACCGCGGCGCCCACCCGTGCGCCGTCGGCGGCGACAAACGTCTCATCCGCGATCTGGATGCTGTTCATGCCCACAGCTTCACACACCGGGCCGCGCCGGCCCGCCGAGGGCGGCCAGGCGTCGCGGCAGGCAATCGCGGTCCCGACCGCACCGACCGTGGCCATGCTGGCTCGTTGCTCGGATTAGGCTGGGCGACAGCAACCCGGCTGCCGGGAAACGTCACGAGGTCAATTGAGGTCATAAGAGTGCGTGAGTACAGCGTCCCCGCCCGCTTTCCGGTCGACGATGACGACAACATCGCGGCGATGGTGTTCGAACACGAGCGCGACGATCCGGACTTTGTCATCTACCAACGTCAGCTCGACGGCGAGTGGACCGACGTCACCTGCACCGAGGCGGCCGATCAGATCCGCTCTGCCGCACTGGGTTTGATTGGCCTGGGAGTGCAGGCCGGCGACCGCGTGTCGATCTTCTCGGCCACCCGCTACGAGTGGGCGATCCTCGACCTGGCGATCCTGGCGGTCGGTGGGGTCACGGTGCCGATCTACGAGACGTCCTCGGCCGAGCAGGTGCGCTGGGTGCTGCAGGACTCCGAGGCGGTGCTGGCGTTCGCCGAGACGGACGAACACGCGGCGATGGTCACCGAGCTGACCGCCGAACTGCCCGCCCTGCGCCGGGTGCTGCACATCGACGGTTCGGGCCCCAAGGCGCTCGACCAGCTCGTCGAGGCCGGCGAGTCGGTGGAACCGGCCGAGCTGACCGCGCGCCAGGAGGCCCTGCGGGCCGCGGATCCCGCGACGCTCATCTATACCTCGGGCACCACCGGGCGGCCCAAGGGCTGCCAGCTGACGCACTCCAACCTGCTGTATGAGACCCGCGGCGCCAAGGAGAGCCTGCCGACGCTGCTGGATGAGGGCCAGCGGCTGCTGATCTTCTTGCCGCTGGCGCACGTGCTCGCGCGCTCGCTGACCTTGTCCGCGTTCGCCAACAAGGTGACCGTCGGATTCACCAGCGACATCAAGAACCTGCTGCCGATGTTCGCGGTGTTCAAACCGACCGTGGTGGTGTCGGTTCCGCGGGTGTTCGAGAAGGTGTACAACACGGCCGAGCAAAACGCCGCCAACGACGGCAAGGGGCGGATCTTCGCCATGGCCGTGCAAACCGCCGTCGACTGGAGCGAGGCCTCCGACCGCGGCCGGCGGGGGCCGGTGCTGCGCGCCAAGCATGCGTTGTTCGACCGGCTGGTGTATCGCAAGCTGCGCGGGGCGCTGGGCGGCGACTGCCACGCGTCCGTGTCGGGCGGCGCGCCGCTGGGGTCGCGACTGGGGCACTTCTACCGCGGGGTGGGTCTGACCATCCACGAGGGCTACGGGCTGACCGAGACCAGCTCCGCGATCACGGTCAACCAGGTCGGCAACGTCAAGATCGGCACCGTCGGAACGTTGTTGCCCGGCAACAGCATGCGCATCGCCGACGACGGCGAGCTGCTGGTGCGCGGCGGCGTGGTGTTCAGCGGCTACTGGCGCAACGAGCAGGCCACCGCCGATGCGTTCACCGACGGCTGGTTCAAGACCGGCGATCTGGGCGTGCTCGACGACGACGGCTTTTTGAAGATCACCGGGCGCAAGAAGGAGATCATCGTCACCGCGGGCGGCAAGAACGTCGCCCCCGCCGTACTCGAGGACCGGCTGCGGTCGCATCCGCTGATCAGTCAGGCGATGGTGGTCGGCGACGCCAAGCCGTTCATCGGCGCGCTGATCACCATCGATCCCGAGGCGTTCGACGGCTGGAAACAGCGCAACCAGAAGGGATCCGGCACGTCGGTGGCCGATCTGGCCACCGACCCCGACCTCGTCGCCGAGGTGGACGCGGCCATCAAGGACGCCAATCTGGCGGTGTCACACGCCGAGTCCATCCGCAAGTTCCGCATCCTGCCCGTCGATTTCACCGAGGACACCGGTGAGCTGACTCCGACGATGAAGGTCAAGCGCAACGTGGTGGCCGAGAAGTTCGCCTCCGACATCGAGGCCATCTACCAAGCGGACTGACCGCGCCGCTATCCGAGCAGCTCGCCCAGCCGTGCCGCCAGGGTGTCCCAGCGCCACTGGGCCGTCACCCATTGGCGCCCGGCCGCGCCCATCGCGGCGCCCCGGTCCCGATCCGTCAGCAACTCGGCGACGGCGTCGGCGATTTCGGTCACCGAGCAACCGTCGACGACGAGCCCGGTTTCGTTGTGCCGCACGGTTTCCGGGGCTCCCCCGGACTTTCCGGCGACGACGGGCACGCCGCTCGCCGAGGCCTCCAGGAACACGATGCCCAGCCCCTCGACGTCCAACCCCGCTCCGCGGGTGCGGCAGGGCATCGCGAACACGTCGGCCAGCGCGTGATGCGCGGGCAGTTCGGCGGCCGGTACGCCGCCGGTGAAGATCACCTCGTCGGCCACCCCGCAGTCGCGGGCCAGCGTCTGCAGCGATTCCAGGTAGGGTCCGCCGCCGACGATGACCAGGGCGGCCCCGTCGACGCGCCGCCGGATCGCGGGCAGGGCCTTGATGAGCATGTCCTGGCCTTTGCGCGGCACCAGCCGGGACACGCACACCACGGTGGGCCGCTCGCCCAGCTGGTAGCGCTGACGCAACTCGGCGCGGGCCGCCGGATCGGGCCGGAACTTGTCGGTGTCCACCCCGGAGGGCAGGTATTCCAGCGACGCTTTCGGCCCGAAGGCCGGCGCGAACCGCGACCGCGTGTAGCGGCTGACGAACGTGACGATGTCGGTGTCGTCGCCGATGCGGCGCAGCACGGACCGCGCGACCGGCAGCATCGACCAGCCGACCTCGTGACCGTGCGTGCTGGCCAGCACCCGATTCGCCCCGGCCCCACGAGCTCGCCGGGCCAGCAGCGCCAACGGCGCGGCCGCCCCGAACCAGACGGTTTCGATCCCGTGGTCGGCGATCAGCCGCCGCATCCGGGCGTCGACCGCCGGGCCGGGCAGCATCAGGGTGCCCGGATGGCGCACCACGCGGTAGCCGGCCGCCTCGTCGTATGCCTCGGCGCCCGTCCATTCCGGCGCGTACACCGTCACCGAATGCGACCCGGCCTCGACGAGTCGACCGACGAACTCACCGAGGTATGACTGGATGCCGCCCCGGCGGGGCGGAAAGTCGTTGGTTACCAGCAGGACCCGACTCACCTGCGACAGGCTAGCGTGGCGGCGCTGCGGCCCGCGCACACGGCCCGAGCCGGGCGGCGCGCGCTAGTGCGTCAGCCACTGGCGCCAGGCGGTGAGCAGGCCCGCCTCGCTGGTGTCCAGCACGTCGTGGGCGGCGGTCGCCATGTCGGCGCGCCGGATGCCGCAGGTCGCCAGGTAGAGATCGTGCAGCTTCGGCGCCCCATAGGCCTCGGCCACGAACCGGGCGAACAACCAGGCGCGGTCATAGGCCAGCGAGCGCGGCGCGCCCGGCACATCCAGCTCGCTGTCCGACGGCAGCGTCATCGGCAGCATCCCCTCGGTGGGTACCGGCGTCGGGGGCCGGCCGACGAAGTCGGCGACGCCTTCGGTGAGCCAGCGGGGTGCGTCGGCGACGGTGTCCGCGCGTGCGGCGTAGTGAAAAAGCTCGTGGGCCAACACGATTCGCAGGGACGCCGCACTCATGTGGGCGGCGCCCGGCGCGAACACGATCCGCTGGCCGAGGGCGACCCGGTGAACGGGATCGACCCGGTCGGAGACGGTGGCGGCGGCGATGTCGGCCCACTGGGCGGGCGGTCCCCCGCCGGCGGCGGCGCGAAATTCCTCGTCCGTGCCCGCGGCGACCACCGAGATTTCGCGCGCCCAGTCGACGCCCCAGAACGCCTCCACGGCGGTGATCGCGTTGCCCATGTCGGAGGCCACGCGCGACAACAAGCGCTCGCTCGACGGGCCGCCGAGCCCCAGCAGCCGGACGGTGCGGTAACCGACGACGATCGACTTCGTCGTGGCACTGACCTGGCTGCGCGCCGGCGTGATCAGCTGTGGGGGCCGGATCCGGCTGTTGCGTTCGGCGCCGAACGGCACGGCCGCGGCCACGATCAGCTCGACGACGAAGACCCAGGCCAGCAGTATCGGGAGCCGCCGCCGCAGCGCGGGATGTCTAGTAACGGCGGGCGTCGTAGATCGGGCCCGAGGAGTTCATCGGCACGACCTGTACCGGCACACCGTAGGTGGAGGAATGGATCATCATGCCGTCGCCGATGTAGAGGCCGGCGTGTGAGGCATCGGAGTAGAAGGTGAGCACGTCACCGGGCTGCAGGTCCGACAGCGACACCGGCTGGCCGCCGTGGGCCATCGCCTGGCTGGAGTGCGGCAACGAGATGCCGGCTTGCTGGAACGCCCACATCACCAGCCCGGAGCAGTCGAACCCGCCGGGCGCGGCGCCGCCCCATACGTAGGACGAACCCACCTGGGTCAGCGCGGCCTGCACGACGGTGGCGCGGTCACCGCCGCCGACCCCACCGGGAGCCAGACCGGGCATGCCGCCGGGAGGCGGAGCCTCGCCGGGCGCCTGCCCGACGCCCGGGGGTGCCGCTTCCGGCGCCGGGGCGCCGGGGGCCGGCGCCGCCGCGGGGACGGCCGGTGCGGGATTGGCGAGCGCGGTGCGCTGGTCGGCGGTCAAGGACATGTATTGCGACTTGACCACCGCGATCTGCACCTGCAGCTGACTTTGCTTGGACTGCAAGCTCGCTCGCACCGCGGCGGCCTGCTCGGCGGCGCTCTTGGCGTCGGCGGCGGATTTCGCGGACTCCCGCTCGGCCTTGGCGGCCTGCTCGCCGGCGATCCGGTAGCTCTTCATCTGGTTGGCCATCTGCGTGGCCATCACCCGCTGCACCGCGAGCTTGTCGATCAGCCCCTGCGGCGAGCCGGCGGTCAGGATGGCCTGCATGCCGTCGACGCGGCCACCCATGTAGGCCGCGGCGGCCAGGTTGTTGACGGAGTTCTGGTACGACGCCAGATGGGTCTTCGCCGCGTCGACGGCGGCCTGGTCGTCGTTGTGCTTCTTGTCGGCCGCGCGCTGGGCGGCCAGCTTGTCGTTCAGGTCGAGCTGGGCGCTGTGCATCGCCTCGGTGGTCTGTTCGGCCTGGCGGGACAGCTCGTTGAGTTTTGCCATGGCGTCTTGGGCCGGGTCCGCCCATGAGGGGGCGGTCACCATACCGCACAGAATCGCGAAGCCAGCTAGCGTCCCTAGGGCCGAACGTGTCAGGACACGCGCAACCAGACACCTAGAGTCAAGCCTCAAGATTTGCTTCCTTAAACGGCCATCGACGAATCCAGGTCGTCGAGCGGGTTTAGGTCTCAAACAGGTTACGAAACGATATCGGCGTTTGTCCAAAGCGGGCGGTTAAGAAATTAGAAAGAATTCTGTCATTTTCATGTGATCCAGTCCGCCTGACCCGAGGGCCTTTGGCGGACAAGGAATTTAGGCTACACCAGATCCGCGGTCCCGACGAATCGGAACGAGGCGAAGCCGCGGCGCCAGGCCGACCTCGGCGAGAACTTCCAATGCCGCTTGTTCGTCCTGCAATAAAGTATCCGGGACCCCGAGTATCACGCTGACCACACAGTCGCGGCATCCGGGTCCGCGCACCGCGCAGTCGTCACAGTCGATCACCACCGGCGCGCCCGGCTCTGGCGGCGGCAACGCGACGTTGGTGGGTCCATTACTCGGTGCCATCGGGATCCGTCCTCTCGGTCTTGCTCCGACGAACATCACGCCGGTCAGCCCGAACGCTAACCGCGGGCACCGACATCTCCCCGCGGCCGCGGCGTGGATCGCCGCGGATGTCGGTCGTCGTGCTTAACGTCACCCCCGTGGCTGCACGTGGCGCGACTCAGCTGAGCTTCGCCGACGTGGGGTCGCCCTTCACGCCCGACGAGCTCTCGTTGCGCGACACCACCTTCGTCGTGGTGGACCTCGAGACCACCGGCGGACGCACCAAAAGCACGGCCGGGACGGTGCCGGACGCCATCACCGAGATCGGGGCGGTCAAGGTGCGCGGCGGCGTGGTGCTCGGCGAGTTCGCCACCTTGATCGATCCGCAGCGCAGCATCCCGCCCCAGATCGTGCAGCTGACCGGCATCACCACGGCGATGGTGTCCGACGCGCCGACCATCGACGCCGTGCTGCCGATGTTTCTGGAGTTCTCCCGCAACGCGGTGCTGGTCGCGCACAACGCCGGCTTCGACATCGGCTTCCTGCGCGCCGCCGCCCAGCGGTGCGACATCGCCTGGCCGCGACCGCAGGTGCTGTGCACCGTCCGGCTGGCCCGCCGGGTCCTCAGCCGCGAGGAGGCCCCCAGCCTGCGGCTGGCCTCCCTGGCGCGGCTGTTCGCCGTCACCACCCAGCCCACCCACCGCGCCCTCGACGACGCCCGCGCCACCGTCGACGTGTTGCACGCCCTCATCGAGCGGGTGGGCAACCAGGGCGTGCACACCTACGCCGACCTGCGCGCGTATCTGCCCGACGTGACACCGGCGCAGCGGAGCAAACGGGTTCTCGCCGAGGGGCTTCCGCACCGGCCGGGGGTGTACCTGTTCCGCGGACCGGCCGGCGCGGGGCCCCCGCGTAGCTGGGGAGTGCTCTACATCGGCACCGCCGTCGACCTGCGGCGGCGGGTCTCTCAGTACTTCACCGGTGCCGATCCGCGCGGCCGCATGAAGGAGATGGTCGCGCTGGCCGGCGCGGTCGACCACGTCGAGTGCGCCCACGCGCTGGAGGCCGGCGTGCGCGAGTTGCGGCTGCTGGCCGCGCATGCCCCGCCCTACAACCGCCGATCCCGGTTCCCGCAGCGCTGGTGGTGGGTGGCGCTGACCGATGAGGCCTTCCCCCGCCTGGCGGTGGTGCGCGCACCGCGCCACGACCGCGCCGTCGGCCCGTTTCGGGCCCGCGCCGACGCCGCCGACACCGCCGCCCTGCTGGCCCGCTTCACCGGGCTGCGAACCTGCACGAACCGCTTGGGCCGCTCGGCATTACACGGACCGCTGTGCGCCGAGGCGGAGGTGTCGCCGTGCCCGGCCGCCCGCGACGTGACCGCCACGCAGTACGCCGCGGCCGTCGCGCGCATGGCGGCGTTGGTCGACGGCGCGGACAACACCGCGCTCACCGCCGCCGTGCGCCACGTCGCCGCCCTCGCCGAGCGGCGTCACTTCGAGAGCGCCGCGCGGCTGCGCGACCGCACCGCCGCCGCGGTCGCGACGCTGTGGCGCGGTCAGCGGTTGCGCGCCCTGGCCGCGCTGCCCGAGCTGGTCGCCGCCGCGCCCGACGGCCAGGGCGGCTACCACCTCGCCGTCATCCGCCACGGCCAGCTCGCCGCCGCCGGCAACGCCCGGCGGGGGGTGCCACCGATGCCCGTCGTCGACGCGATTACCGCTGGCGCACAAGCGATTCTGCCCGCGCCGGCCCCACTGGGCGGCGCGCTGGTCGAGGAGACCGCGCTGATCGCGCGCTGGCTCGACGGCCCCGGCGTGCGCATCGTTCGGGTCGAGGGAACGGGGGACGGCGCGGGGTGGGCGTCGCCGCTGCGATCCGCCGGCGCCTGGGCGGCCTGGGCGGAGGCGGCGCGCTCGGCGCGGCTCGCGGCCGAGCAGGCCCTGCGCGATTCAGACCTGCTGGCCGAACCGCACCCATCGCGCGAGCAGCTGTTCGGCCGCGCCGGAATCGATGGCCTTGGCGGCGCGGGCCAACCCGTCCTCCCACGCCGGCAACCATTCGGCGCGACTGGATAACCCGGCGTGGGCCACGATCGCGCCGGCCGCGTTGAGCACGACGGCGTCGCGCACCGGCCCCTTGCCACCGGCCAGCACCGCCCGCACCTCCGCCGCGTTGGCCTGCGCGTCGCCGCCCAACAGGTCGTCGAGGTCGGCCCGGGGGAACCCGAAGCCGGCCGGGTCGAACGTCAGCCTGTCCACGGTGCCGGCCTGCACCCGCCAGATCGTGCTGGTGGTCGTGGTCGTCAACTCGTCGAGCCCGTCGTCGCCGTGCACCACCAGGACGCTGGACCGGCGGGCCGCGAACACCCCCGCCATCACCTCGGCCAACTCGGCGAACGCGCAGCCGATCAAACCGGCGCGCGGCCGGGCCGGATTGGTAAGCGGCCCAAGGAGATTGAACACCGTCGGCACACCGATCTCCCGGCGCACCGCGGAGGTGTGCCGGTACGACGGGTGGAACAACGGCGCGAAGCAGAACCCGATGCCGAGCTCGGCGAGGCTGCGGGCCACGTCCTCGGGACCGAGGTCGATGCGAATGTCGAGCGCCTCGAGCGTGTCGGCGCCCCCGGACAACGACGACGCCGCCCGGTTGCCGTGTTTGACCACCGGCACGCCCGCGGCGGCCGTCACGATCGCCGCCATCGTGGACAGGTTCACGGTGTTGACGCCGTCGCCGCCGGTTCCGACGATGTCGACGG
Organism: Mycobacterium sp. NTMscope_MAC_12; assembly: GCF_976985675.1. Lineage (NCBI taxonomy): Bacteria > Bacillati > Actinomycetota > Actinomycetes > Mycobacteriales > Mycobacteriaceae > Mycobacterium > Mycobacterium sp. NTMscope_MAC_12. The sequence goes on along the minus strand of NZ_CDRJYY010000001.1, from coordinate 1,930,245 downwards.
TGTCCTCGGGCATCCCGCCCTCGGGCATCGGCAGCGCGTGGGCGAGCATGACCTCGGCCAGCTCGATCACCTCCGCCGACGTGGGCACCTTCACCTGCATCGCGACCGCGAAGGCCGCGATCTGGGCGGCGCTCGCCTCGCCGGTCATGATCTGGTCCATGGCCCAGGCGGCCTGCCCGCGCGTCAGGTCCTGACCGCCCGTCAGCCGAGCCAGGACGCGCGGCCACGAGGTTGCGGACGCGCCGGACGGCGAAACCTCAGATGACAAAGCCACGCGCCGATGGTCCCACGCTGACCACACCAGCCCCAACCGTCGGCCCCGAGCGGCCCCGCACACACGCGCGCGCGACGCGCCAGACATCAAATTGCGCCCCGGGTGGAGATCAACAACTACAAAGCGTCATACTTGCGGATGTGACCAGCGCTGTCGGGACCTCAGGTACTGCCATCACGTCGCGCGTTCATTCGCTGAATCGACCCAACATGGTCAGTGTCGGCACCATCGTCTGGCTTTCCAGCGAGTTGATGTTCTTTGCCGGCCTGTTCGCGATGTACTTCACCGCGCGTGCCCAATCGGGCGGAAAGTGGCCGCCACCACCGACCGAGCTGAACCTGTACCAGGCCGTCCCGGTGACCTTGGTGCTGATCGCGTCGTCGTTCACCTGCCAGATGGGGGTGTTCGCGGCCGAGCGCGGCGACGTGTTCGGGCTGCGCCGCTGGTACGTGATCACCTTCCTGATGGGCCTGTTCTTCGTCCTCGGGCAGGGCTACGAGTACTACCACCTGATGGGTCACGGGACCACGATCCCCGGCAGCGCCTACGGCAGCGTGTTCTACCTGGCCACCGGGTTCCACGGCCTCCACGTGACCGGCGGTCTCATCGCCTTCATCTTCCTGCTGGCCCGCACCGCGATGAGCAAGTTCACCCCGGCGCAGGCTACGGCCAGCATCGTCGTCTCGTACTACTGGCATTTCGTCGACATCGTGTGGATCGCGCTGTTCACCGTGATCTATTTCATCCGATGAGCAGGCGCTGGACGAACAGGAGTGCTCGGTTGAAGAAGCTGGGGTCTACCCGATCCGGTTCGCGGAGCGGTCAGCCGCAACAAGCGCAGCGTGACCGCTCGCGACGGCGGCTGCGCCGCCGCTTGTCGGGCGGGTTGCTGCTGCTCATCGCGCTGACCATCGCCGGTGGTCTGGCCGCCGTCCTGACCCCCCGTCCGCAGGTGGCCGTCGCCGACGAATCGAACTCGGCGCTGCTGCGGACCGGCAAGCAGCTCTTCGACACGTCGTGCGTGTCCTGCCACGGCGCCAACCTGCAGGGCGTGCCCGACCGCGGCCCCAGCTTGATCGGCGTCGGCGAGGAAGCCGTCTACTTCCAGGTGTCGACCGGCCGGATGCCGGCGATGACCGGCGAGGCGCAGGCGCCCCGCAAGGAGCCGATCTTCGACGAGGGGCAGATCGACGCGCTGGGCGCCTACGTGCAGGCCAACGGCGGCGGCCCCACGACCGTGCGCAACCCCGACGGCAGCCTGGCGATGCACTCGCTGCGCGGCGAGGACCTCGGCCGCGGCGGTGACCTGTTCCGGCTCAACTGCTCGTCGTGCCACAACTTCACCGGCAAGGGCGGGGCGCTGTCGTCCGGCAAGTACGCACCGGACCTGGAGCCCGCCAACGAGCAGCAGATCCTGGCGGCCATGCGGACCGGTCCGCAGAACATGCCGAAGTTCTCCGACCGCCAGCTGTCTTTCGAAGCCAAGAAGGACATCATCGGCTACATCAAGGCGGTGACCGAAGAGCGTCAGCCCGGCGGCTACGGCCTGGGCGGATTCGGGCCCGCACCCGAGGGCATGGCCGCCTGGATCATCGGGATGGTCGCCGCGATCGGGCTGGCACTGTGGATTGGGGCACGCGCATGAGCGACACCGCTAAGCAGGGAAACGTTCGCGGCTCCGACACCGGCGGGAGCCCCCAGGGCGCCGGCGCGAAGGAGCCCGACGACGCGGCGCTGGCCGCGATGTCGCAGCAGGAACTGGTGGCGCTGGGCGGCAGGCTCGACGGCGTCGAAACCGTGTTCAAGGAAAACCGTTGGCCGGTCGAGGGCACCAAAGCCGAGAAGCGCGCCGAGCGCGGCGTCGCCCTCTGGCTTTTGCTGGGCGGCGGGTTCGGGCTGGCGCTGCTGCTGATCTTCCTCTTCTGGCCGTGGGAGTACAAGCCCAAGGAGGACCCGGGCAGCTGGCTCTACACGCTGACCACTCCGCTGTACGGCCTGACCTTCGGGATGTCGATCCTGTCGATCGGGATCGGCACCATCCTGTACCAGAAACGCTTTATCCCCGAAGAGATTTCGATTCAGGACCGGCACGACGGCGCCTCGCGCGACGTCGACCGCAAGACGGTGGTGGCCAACCTGGCCGACGCCTACGGCGGCTCCACCATCGGGCGGCGCAAGCTGGTCGGGCTGTCGCTGGGCGTGGGCCTGGGCGCGTTCGGCCTGTCCACCCTGGTGGCGTTTGCCGGCGGCCTGATCAAGAACCCGTGGAAGCCGGTGGTGCAGACCGCCAACGGCAAGAAGGCGGTGCTGTTCACCTCCGACTGGACCCCGCGCTACCGCGGCGAGACCATCTACCTGGCGCGCGCCACCGGCAGCTTCGCCGGGTCGCCGTTCGTCAAGATGCGGCCCGAGGACATCGACGCCGGCGGCATGGAAACCGTCTTCCCGTGGCGGGAGTCCGACGGTGACGGCACCACCCCGGAGTCGCAGGAGAAGCTGCGCGCGATCAACCAGGGTGTGCGAAACCCCGTGATGCTCATCCGAGTTCGCCCCACCGACATGCACCGCGTGGTCAAGCGGCAGGGCCAGGAAAGCTTCAACTTCGGTGAGCTGTTCGCCTACACGAAGGTCTGCTCGCATCTGGGTTGCCCCGCGTCGCTGTACGAGGAGCAGTCCTACCGCATCTTGTGCCCCTGCCACCAGTCGCAGTTCGACGCGCTGCACTTCGCCAAGCCGATCTTCGGGCCGGCGGCGCGGGCGTTGGCGCAACTGCCGATCACCATCGACACCAACGGGTATTTGGTCGCCAACGGTGACTTCATCGAGCCCGTCGGACCGGCATTCTGGGAGAGGACGACAACATGAGTCCCAAACTGAGTCCCCCGAAGATCGGCGACGTCCTGGCCCGTCAAGGCGAGGACATCGACACGCGCTACCACCCCTCGGCGGCCGTACGCAGACAGCTCAACAAGGTGTTCCCCACCCACTGGTCGTTCCTGCTGGGCGAGATCGCGATGTACAGCTTCATCGTGTTGCTGCTCACCGGGGTGTACCTGACGTTGTTCTTCGACCCGTCCATGGGCGAGGTCACCTACAACGGCGCCTACCAGCCGCTGCGCGGTGTGGACATGTCGAAGGCTTTCGCGTCGACGCTCGACATCTCCTTCGAGGTGCGCGGCGGCTTGTTCGTCCGTCAGGTCCACCACTGGGCCGCGCTGATCTTCTCGGCGTCGATCATGGTGCACCTGGCCCGCATCTTCTTCACCGGCGCGTTCCGCCGGCCGCGTGAGGCCAACTGGGTCATCGGTTCGCTGCTGCTGATCCTGGCCATGTTCGAGGGTTACTTCGGTTACTCGCTGCCCGACGACCTGTTGTCGGGCATCGGGTTGCGCGCCGCCCTGTCCTCGATCACGCTGGGCATGCCGGTGATCGGCACCTGGCTGCACTGGGCCCTGTTCGGCGGTGACTTCCCCTGCGGCGGCGTCGGAAACGAATGCGCCACAGCGGGTTACATCATCCCCCGCATGTACGCCCTGCACATCCTGCTGCTGCCCGGCATCATCCTCGCGCTGATCGGGCTGCACCTGGCCATGGTGTGGTTCCAGAAGCACACCCAGTTCCCCGGACCGGGCCGCACCGAGCACAACGTGGTCGGCGTGCGCGTGATGCCCGTGTTCGCGGTCAAGTCCGGCGCGTTCTTCGCCGCGATCGTCGGCGTGCTGGGGCTGCTGGGTGGTCTGCTGCAGATCAACCCGATCTGGAACCTGGGGCCCTACAAGCCATCTCACGTCTCGGCGGGCTCGCAGCCGGACTTCTACATGATGTGGACCGAAGGCTTGGCCCGTATCTGGCCGCCGTGGGAGTTCTACTTCTGGCACCACACCATTCCGGCGGTGGTGTGGGTGGCGCTGATCATGGGCGGGGTTTTCGTCCTGCTGATCATCTACCCGTTCCTGGAGAAGCGGTTCAGCGGTGACTACGCGCACCACAACCTGCTGCAGCGTCCGCGCGACGTGCCGGTGCGCACGTCGATCGGCGCGATGGCGATCGCGTTCTACATGGTGCTCACGCTGAGCGCGATGAACGACATCATCGCGTTCAAGTTCGACATCTCGCTGAACGCGACGACGTGGATCGGCCGCATCGGCATGGTGATCGTTCCGCCGATCGTCTACTTCGTCACCTACCGGTGGTGCATCGGCCTGCAGCGCAGCGACCGCGCGGTGCTCGAGCACGGCATCGAGACCGGCATCATCAAGCGGCTGCCGCACGGCGCCTACATCGAGCTGCATCAGCCACTCGGCCCGGTCGACGACCACGGCCACCCGCTGCCGCTCGAATACCAGGGCGCGGCGCTGCCCAAGAAGATGAACAAGCTGGGCTCGGCCGGTTCGCCGGGCAGCGGCAGCTTCATGTTCGCCGACCCGGCGTCCGAGGACGCGGCATTGCGAGAGGCGGCGCACAGCTCCGAGCAGCGCGCCCTGACCGCACTGCGCGAACACCAGGACAGCATCGCGGGTTCGACGAACGGCGAGTCCGGCAAGCACTAGCGCGGCCAAGCCCGGCTCCCCATCGGCCCCGGTGGCCGACGCGGGAGCCGGGCAATCCAGCACCCCGCAATCGGCCACAAGCGCGCGAGACATCAGGCATTGCGACGACGCCCGGCGTGTCGTCGCATTGCTTATGTGTCGATGATCTACGTGTCGGCGGCGGTATCGCGTCGTCGAGTTGAGTGGCGGCGCGCGGACCCGCCGCGCCTGCGCTCCCCCGCGAGATATCGCTTAGGAGCGTGCGAAGCCCGATGCCGACGAAACCCTCTGCGCTAGGCGGCGATACGCGTCAGCGCTCGGCGATCACGCGGCGCAGCTGCCGGATATGCAGCCACTCGACCGCCGGCATCGCGGCGGTGATGGCGCCGGCGAACACATACGACACCCAGGACGCGCCGTCGTGGCCGACCGCCATCAGGTAGGTCGCCGTCGCGACCGCGATCAGCGCCGCACCCATGGTGCCGGTCAGTATGACCGTGCCGCGCAACCAGACTCGGTCGACCGTCTCGCCTGACCACTCCGCGTCCGTTTTCTGCGGCGTCGCCTGCACCGTGGCCTGCCGCGCCCGCTCGGCCGACGTGCGCGGCGCCTGAGACATCAGGCGCACCGGCGGCCGGTTCGGCGCGGTCATGGCCCGGGCGGCCGGCTCGGACTGAGACATCCGCCGGGCCCGCAACAGTATTGGGATCGCGCCCGCGATGATCAGCGCGGAAACGATGATGACCGCGTACAACACCCAGGTCGTGTGGGGGCTGCTGGCCGATTTGTGAAAGCCCCTGCCCAGGTCGGTGAGTGCGACGGCCGCCGCCACGCTGACGCCCAGCAACACCAGGTAGACGGCGGCGCAGGCGCCGAGCAGGATGCGGTCGATCACCTCGGGCGCGATGGTGTCGTCGCCCATCCCGCGGCGATACGCCGAATACTTGCTGACCATCAGCAGCTCGTCTGCGGCGAGTCGTTGCTGTTCGACGACAGCACGGTTCCGTCGCTGGTCGTGATCGAGCAGTTGAGCCTGCTGACCCGGAACAGGCTGGAGGCCTCCACCGAGCCCACGTCCGATTGCGAGATCGGGGTGACGGTCATCGACCAGGGGATGTACACGTTGTGCTGGGTGCGCCGCCGCCCGGACGCGTCGACGTAGGTCACCGAGATGATGTCGCCCGGGGCCTTGGTGCCGGTCACCGAGTAGGTGACTTGCCGCGGCCCGGTGGGTGTCGTGGGCGGCGGAGGCGCTGCCGCCGTGGAGGTCGCCGGCGGCGCCGGGGCGGGTGCGGGCGGGGGCGCCGGTGCCGGAGAAGGCGTCACCGTCACAGTCTGGGTCTCCGTTGCTGTCGGGGGCGGTGGCGGTTCGGTCGTGGGTGGGGGCGGCGGCGGGGGCGGTTTGGTGGTCGTGATCTCGTCCTGCATCGGCGGCGTGGACGGGGCGGTGGTGGTGTTCGGGTTGGCCAGCTTGGTGGTGTCGGTGCGGGCGAACAACAACGACACCGACACGACGAGTGCGATCGCGGCCACGATCGCGGCGATCCCCACCACCCATGGCCAGCGCGCGGTGCTGCGTTCGTCGTCGTCCTCGGCTTCTTCGTAGTCCTCGTAGTCGTAGAGCCCCAGATCGGCGGGCAGGTAGGGGCCGCTGGTGAAGTGCTCGGACTCCGGAGCCGAGTAAGCACGCGAATATGCGTCGGTCTGGTCGGCGGCGGGCAGTTCGGCGCTGTCCTCGAAGGGTTCTGCCGCGCCCTCGACGTCGTGGTCCGCGCCGGGCTCCCCGGCGTCAGCGGGCTCGTCACCGGCGTCGGGGTGGTGGCTGATCGGGTCGACAGGATCGGGTTCGTCAGGTTCCCATCCCGGGGGTTTCGACCCGCTCATTTCTGCCCTTTGCCTACCCTGTTCGACTGCATCACCTGCGCGTAAAACTCCGCGGTCACCTCGTTGCCGGGCGCGCTGGGAAACTTCTCATTGCCTGGGCGAAACACTACCGAACCGAAAACGGGCAGAGCCGCCGTGGCGAACAGCGCAAGCGATCACGTGATCGGATTGTGACCTTTATGCCGCGAATCAGTGCTTCTCAGGACCCAGGTAGTACTCGAAGACCAGTCCGGCCACCGACGTCAGGACGAACATCACCCCGGCGAAGATCAGCCACGGCAGCCACAGCCCAATGCCCACCGCCACCACCGAGCCCGACAGCGCGATCAGGATCGGCCACCAGCTGTGCGGGCTGAAGAAGCCCAATTCCCCTGCTCCGTCGCTGATCTCGGCGCCTTCGTAGTCCTCGGGCCGGGTGTCGAGCCGCCGCGCCACGAACCGGAAGAAGGTGGCCACGATCAGCGCCAGGCCGCCGGTCAGCGCCAGCGCGGTGGTGCCCGCCCACTCCTCCCCTCCGGTGGCGAACAGCGCGGTCAAAACCCCGTAGAGCACCGCAACCACAAAGAAGAACCCGGCGATGAACTCGAATAGCCTGGCTTCGATATGCATTTGGTTTCCTAACCTACTGGCTCAGCTGGCCACGGCGGCTGTCGAACGGGTGCGTGGTAACCGCGGCCGGAGGTTGTCCGATCGCCTGCAGCGCCGCGGCGTTGCTCTTGCCGTCCATCCGCTGCTGTAGATAGGCCTTGAAGTCGTTGGGCGACACCACGCGAACCTCGAAGTTCATCATCGAGTGATAGGTGCCACAGAACTCGGCGCAGTGGCCCACGAACGCCCCCGGGGTGTTGATCTCTTCGACCTGGAAGACGTGCACGGAGTTGTTCGCGTCGGCGTTCGGGATGACGTCGCGTTTGAACAAGAACTCCGGAACCCAGAAGGTGTGGACGACGTCGGCGGACGCCAGATCGAATTCGATGCGCTTGCCGGTCGGCAGCACCAGCACCGGGATCTCGTCGCTGGTTCCCAGCGTCTCGACCTTGTCGAAGTTCAGGTAGGTACGGTCCGAGGTGTTGAGGCCGCGGACGGGGCCGACCAGCTCTTCGCCGTGTGCGTCCTTGCCTTCCGGCTTGGACACCATCGCCTTCTTCCGGGCCGGGTCCGCACCGTCGTAGGTCAGCGTGCCGTCTTTGAACGCGACGCGCTGATACCCGAACTTCCAGTTCCACTGGAAGGCCGTGACGTCGATCACCACTTCGGGATCCTTGGCGATGTGCAGCATCTTTTCCTGCACCACGACGGTGAAGTAGAACAGCACCGAGATGATGAGGAACGGCGTCACCGTGAGCGCCAGCTCCAAGGGCATGTTGTAGCCGAATTGGCGGGGCAGCTCGGTGTCGGTCGCCTTTTTGCGATGGAACGCCGAGGACCAGAAGATCAGGCCGTAGACGATGACGCCGACGACCAGCGAGGCGATCACCGCGCCGATCCACAGCTCCCGGTTCAGGTGCGCCTGCGGCGTGATGCCCCTCGGCCAGCCCAGGGCCAGCGCGTCGGCCCAGCTGCTGCATCCGCTCAGGAACATCGCGAGCACACCCAGCGTCACGGCCAGCGCCAGCGGCCGCAGACGGCGGGAAAGACCCGTGGCAGAGCCTCCAGGACGGCGCTGAAACCTACCCTGCGACAAAGGTTGCGAACGGTCCTGCTCGCGAGGGGTCACGTTGGCGCCTCCTGCTCGGATATCGAATACTACGCAGCGTAGACCACGCGCCTGAGCCGGGCGACGAAACCCCGGCCCGCCAGTCACGCGACGTGCCGGGTCCGACGTCCACGAGCGGTCGCGAAGTGCGGCATACTGGGGCGCCGTGTGTGGTCTGCTGGCGTTCGTTGCCGCCCCCGAGGACGGGGACAAGGAGGCGGCCGCGGCCCGCGCCGACGATGCGATCGCGCGCGCGTCGCATTCGATGCGCCACCGCGGGCCCGACGAGCCGGGCACCTGGGTGGATCCGGACACCGACGGCTCGGTCGTGTTCGGCTTCAACCGGCTGTCCATCATCGACATCGCGCATTCGCATCAGCCGCTGCGCTGGGGGCCGCCGGAGGCGCCCGACCGTTACGTGCTGGTGTTCAACGGCGAGATCTACAACTACCTGGAGCTGCGCGACGAACTGGCCACCCAGCACGGCGCGGTCTTCGCCACCGACGGCGACGGCGAGGCCGTCGTCGCCGGCTACCACTACTGGGGCACCGATGTCTTGACCCGGTTACGCGGCATGTTCGCCTTCGCGCTGTGGGACACCACCACCCGCGAATTGTTTTGCGCCCGGGACCCTTTCGGCATCAAGCCACTGTTCATGGCGACCGGCGCCGGCGGCACCGCCGTGGCCAGCGAGAAAAAGTGTCTGCTGGATCTGGCCGGGTTGGTCGGCTTCGACACGGGCATCGATGACCGGGCGGTGCAGCACTACACCGTCTTGCAGTACGTGCCCGAGCCCGAGACGTTGCACCGCGGGGTGCGCCGGCTGGAATCGGGCTGCTACGCGAGGATTCGTCCCGACCGCCTGCAACCGGAGGTCACCCGGTACTTCGCGCCGCGGTTCGCCGCCACCCCGATCGTCCGCGGCAGCGAGCAGGCCCGGTACAACGAGATCACCGCGGTGCTCGAGGACTCGGTGGCCAAGCACATGCGCGCCGATGTCACCGTCGGGTCATTCCTCTCCGGGGGGATCGACTCCACGGCCATCGCGGCGCTGGCCATCCGGCACAACCCGCGGCTGATCACCTTCACCACCGGCTTCGAGCGGGAGGGATTCTCCGAGATCGACGTCGCGGTGGCCTCGGCGGAGGCGATCGGCGCGCGCCACATCGCCAAGGTGGTCACGCCGGACGAGTTCGTCGCCGCCCTGCCCGAGATCGTCTGGTACCTCGACGAGCCGGTCGCCGACCCGGCGCTGGTGCCGCTGTTCTTCGTGGCCCGCGAGGCCCGCAAGCACGTCAAGGTGGTGCTGTCCGGCGAGGGCGCCGACGAGTTGTTCGGCGGCTACACGATTTACCGGGAGCCGTTGTCGCTGAAGCCCTTCGACTATCTGCCCCGGCCGCTGCGGCGGTCGATGGGCAAGGTGTCGCGGCCGCTGCCGGAGGGCATGCGGGGCAAGAGCCTGCTGCACCGCGGCTCGCTGACGCTCGAGGAGCGTTACTACGGCAACGCCCGCAGCTTCTCCGACGCGCAGCTGCGCGACGTGCTGGCCGGCTTCCGCCCGGAGTGGACCCACACCGACGTGACCGCGCCGCTGTACGCCGAATCGGCGGGCTGGGACCCGGTGGCCCGCATGCAGCACATCGACCTGTTCACCTGGCTGCGCGGCGACATCCTGGTCAAGGCCGACAAGATGACCATGGCCAACTCGCTGGAGCTTCGGGTGCCGTTCCTGGATCCCGAGGTGTTCGCCGTGGCGTCCCGGTTGCCCGTGGAGGCCAAGATCACCCGCACGACCACCAAGTACGCGCTGCGCCGCGCGCTGGAGCCGATCGTCCCCGCGCATGTGCTGCACCGGCCCAAGCTGGGGTTCCCGGTGCCGATCCGGCACTGGCTGCGCGCGGGCGAGCTGCTGGAGTGGGCCTACGAGTTGGTGGCGTCGTCGCAGGCCAGTTCGGTCGTCGAGTTTGTCGACCTGGACGCCGTGCGCCGGATGCTCGACGAGCACCGCAGCGGCGCCGGCGATCACAGCCGCAGGCTGTGGACGCTGCTGATCTTCATGCTCTGGCACGCGATCTTCGTCGAGCACAGCGTGGTGCCGCAGATCAGCGAGCCGCTGTATCCGGTGCAGCTCTAGGCCCGGCCCGGCCTGGGCTTCGAGTGTGAATCCTGGGCTTTCATCGTGAACCCTGGGCGCGGCTTGTCGGCGTGTCGCCGCCGTCAGCTCACACGCGACGCCGTGAGTTCACACTCGAGGCGGCCCGGGCGAGAAATGGCGTCAGCCCAGCACTCCGGCGATCTCGGCGGCCGCCTCGTCGCCGTAGGCGTCGGCCAACCGCGTCTTGGCGGCCTCGCGGTCCCACGCCCACTCCTGGGTTCCGGTCGACTCCAGCACCAGCACGGCCACCAGCGAGCCCAGCTGCGCCGACCGTTCGAGGTTCAGCCCGGCGCTACGCCCGGTGAGGAAGCCGGCCCGGAACGCGTCGCCGACGCCGGTGGGGTCGGTCTGGCTGGTCTCGGGGACCACGCCGACGTGGGTGGTGGTCCCGTCGCGCTCGACGATGTCGACGCCCTTGGCGCCGAGTGTCGTCACCCGCAGGTCCACCTTCTTCTGGACGTCGGCCTCTGACCAGCCGGTCTTGGAGAGCAGCAGCTCCCACTCATAGTCGTTGGTGAACAGGTAGGCCGCGCCGTCGATCAGCTTGTCGATCTCTTCGCCGGACAGGCGGGGCAGCTGCTGGGACGGGTCGGCGGCGAACGGCAGGCCGAGCTTGCGGCACTCCTCGGTGTGCACCACCATCGCGTCCGGGTCGTTGGCGCCGATGATCACCAGGTCGGGTTTGCCCACGGACGATGCGACGTCGGCGAGCTTGATGTTGCGGGCCTCGGACATGGCGCCGGGATAGAACGACGCGATCTGGGCCATGTCCTCGTCGGTGGTGCACACGAAGCGCGCGGTGTGCGCGGTCTTCGAGATCAGCACGTGGTCGCAGTTGACGCCGTGGCTCTGCAGCCAGTCGCGGTACTCGCCGAAATCGTCACCGGCCGCGCCGACCAGCGCCACGTCGCCACCCAGCACACCGATGGCGAAGGCGATGTTGCCCGCCACGCCGCCGCGGTGAATCACCAAGTCGTCGACCAGGAAGCTCAGGGACACCTTCTGGAGGTGCTCGGCCAGCAGGTGCTCGGAAAACCGGCCGGGGAACCGCATCAGATTGTCGGTCGCAATCGAACCTGTCACCGCGATCGTCACGAAATCTCCACCCTTCGTTAGTAAGGTTATCTAGCTTACTCACGCGCCCAGGACCGTCGTCGCGTGCACGGTCGCCGCAAGGTCTGCGCTAGCCTCCCTAGGGAACTCACTCAAGTCGCCGGGATCACAATGCTTGGGCCGCAACCCGCTTGCAGTCCCGTCTACCACCGTAGGAGAACCACGATGGCAGGCCCGCACTCGCCGAACCACCCTGTCGGCGGCGGCAGCGGCGGACCGAGCGGACATGAGCGCCCCGGCGAATCCCAGCCACTCGAGTTCCCCGATGACCCCAACGCCGCCGGCCCGGGCTTCGCCCCGGCTCCGCAAGCAGGACCGCCGTCGGCCAATTATGCCGGGCCGCCAACCGGACCGGCGCCGTACCCGCCGCCACGCTCCAAGCGGCGGCTGATCGTCGGCGTGGCGCTGGCCATCGCGCTCGTCGCGGTACTGACCCTGGCCATCGTGTACGGGGTGCGCACCAACGGGGCCAACACCGGCACCACGTTCTCCGAGGCCACGGCGAAGACGGCGATTCAGGGGTACCTGGACGCGCTCGAGCACCGCGACGTCAACGAGATCGCCCGCAACGCGCTGTGCGGCCTCTACGACGCCGTCCAGGACAAGCGATCCGATCAGGCGCTGGCCAAGCTCAGCAGCGACGCGTTCCGCAAGCAGTTCTCCGAGGTGGAGATCACCTCGATCGACAAGATCGTGTACCTGTCGCAGTACCAGGCTCAGGCGTTGTTCACCATGCGGGTCTCGCCGGTGAGCGGCGGCCCCATGCGCGGGCCGGTGCAGGGCATCGCGCAGCTGCTTTTCCAGCGCGGCCAGATCATGGTGTGCTCGTACGTGCTGCGCACCGGGGGCTCGTACTGAGTTTCGCTCGCCGCGAGCCTGCAATGGCCGACAAGCCCTACTCGGGGAATGCGTCGCCAGTTGCAGTCTCGCGGTGAGGTCAGTTGAACGAGTCGCCGCAGGCGCAGGATCCGCCGGCGTTGGGGTTGTCGATGGTGAACCCCTGCTTTTCGATGGTGTCCACGAAGTCGATGGACGCGCCGTCGACGTAGGGCGCGCTCATCCGGTCCACCGTCAGGGTCACACCACCGAACTCCGCGATCAGGTCGCCATCCAGCGACCGGTCGTCGAAGAAGAGGTTGTAGCGCAGCCCAGCGCACCCGCCCGGCTGGACCGCGATGCGCAGCGCCAGGTCGTCGCGACCCTCCTGGTCCAGCAGCGACTTGGCCTTGGTGGCGGCGGCCTCAGTCAAGATCACGCCGTGGGTCTTGGCGTTCGCCTCGTTTTGCACCGTCATTGCTTCTCCTACATGCCTCATTGTTGAGTGGGACCGATCATGCCCGGCACCGCCGACTTGCGCCGAGCGACCCGGACTGCCGGAAAGTCCACACCATCAACGGTACCTTGCAGGACCGCTATTCCCGAGTCGCGCCGCCACAACGGAGGCCAGACCCATGAGCTGATTGGCCGCGTCGGCCTGCGCCAGTCGCACCGATCCGGCGTGTTCGGCGATGGACAACGCGGCCATGATGCCCGACGAGCGCACCGTCGCGTTGTCCAGATCGACCTGGCCGGCCAGCACCACCACCGGGATCCCCCGCGGCCGGGCCGCGTCGGCCAGAAAGCCCACCACCTTCCCGTGCAGGGACTGCTCGTCGAAGCGGCCCTCGCCGGTGACGATCAACTCCGCCGTGTCGAGGTCGTCGGACAGCCGGGTGTGTTCGGCGATGATGGCGGCCCCGGACTCACACCGCCCGCCCAGGGCGAGCAGCCCGGCGCCGATGCCGCCGGCGGCCCCCGCGCCCGGCTCGGCGCTCACGTCGCGTCCGGCCACCGCTTCCAAGATGAGCGCCCACGCCTGCAGCCGCACTTCCAGCGCCGCGACGGTGGCCGTGTCGGCGCCCTTCTGCGGCCCGAACACCCGCGCCGCTCCCCACGGGCCCAGCAGGGGGTACTCGGTGTCGGAGGCGGCGATCAGCTCCACGTTGCCCAGCTGGCGGCGCGCGGTGTCCAGGCCGCCCAGCTCGGCGATCATGCCCTGGCCGCCGTCGGTGCACGCGCTGCCGCCCAATCCGACGACGATCCGCGTCGCCCCCACCCGCAGCGCCTCGGCGATCAGTTGGCCCACGCCTTTGCTGTGGGCGGCCATGGCGGTCTCCGGGGTGGGCCGCCCGCCGATCAGCGTCAGGCCGCAGGCCTGGGCGCACTCCAGGTAGGCGGTCGCCGACCCGGGATCGAAGACCCATTCGGCCTCCACCATGGCTTTTAGCGGCCCCGACACCCGCAACCGGCGCATCTCCCCCAGCCTGCTGGCCAGCACCTCGACGAAGCCCGGCCCGCCGTCGGACTGCGGCGCGACGATGAACCGGTCGCCCGGACGCGACCGGGTCCAGCCGGTCGCGATGGCGGCGGAGGCTTCCAGGGCCGACATGCTGTCGGCGTAACAGTCCGGGGCCACCAGGACTTGCATCGCGGGTAGCTGAAGACGGCCGGGGGCCAGGCCGGGGGCAGCATCATCCGAGGCCATCGACCCGTCGTCCATCAAAGGCAGCCGTTCATCACGTGTAAGACTAGGGCCAAGTGAGGCACTAACGCAGGTCTAATAGCAAGGCATTCCAGGCGAATTCCGGCGCGCGTCGTCCGCGAAGTAACCTGGCCCCTGTGAAGCTTTTGGGCCGCAAGAAGGGCCAGGACACCGACCTCGACGACAGCGTCGCCGCGTTGGCCGCCTCCGACGTTGCTGGCGCCGCGGATGACACACCCCGCCGGACCGGGCCCAAAGGGCGCCCCACGCCCAAACGCAACGAGGCCCGGCGCAACGCGAAGAAGGGCCCCGTCGCGCCCGCACCCATGACCTCAGCGGAGGCGCGGGCCCGGCGCAAATCGCTGGCCGGTCCCAAGCTCAGCCGCGAGGAGCGCCGCGCCGACAAGACCGCGAACCGCGCGCGCATGTCGGAGCGCCGCAATCGCATGATGGCCGGCGAAGAGGGCTACCTGCTGCCGCGCGACCAGGGCCCGATCCGGCGCTACGTGCGTGATGTGGTGGATTCCCGGCGCAACCTGTTGGGCCTGTTCATGCCGTCGACCCTGTTCTTGATGTTCGCCATGTTCGGCGTCCCCCAGCTGCAGCTCTGGGTGTCTCCGGCGATGCTGGCGCTGATGGCGGTGATGAGCGTCGACGGCCTGATCCTGGGCCGCAAAGTCAGCAAGCTGGTCGACACGAAGTTCCCCAACAACACCGAAAGCCGTTGGAAGCTGGGTCTTTACGCCGCCGGCCGCGCCTCCCAGATGCGCCGGCTGCGGGCGCCGCGGCCGCAAGTCAAGCATGGCGCCAGTGTCGACTGACCCTCGCCTGAAGGCCGGCTGACGCCGGTGCGCACCCTGGTGCTCGGCGGGATCAGGTCGGGCAAATCACGGTGGGCGGAGGAGGCCATCGCCGCGGGGTTGCCGCCCGGCCGGCCGGTTCATTACCTGGCCCCGGGGCCCGCCGGTGACGACGATGCGGCCTGGGCGCATCGGGTCGCCGCGCATCGTCACCGTCGGCCCGCTCATTGGTCGACGATCGAAACCCAGGACATCGCAACGCAATTGCGCGAATCCCCGCACACGCCCACCCTGGTCGACGACCTCGGCACCTGGCTGACCGCCGCGATGGACCGCGACAACGCATGGGAGGGCGGCTCGGTGGCGGCGACGGTGGATGACGTGCTGTGCGCGGTCGGCGCCTTCGCCTCGACCCTGGTGCTGGTCAGCCCCGAAGTCGGGCTGACCGTCGTGCCGACCACCGCGTCCGGGCGCCGATTCGCCGACGAGCTCGGCAGCCTCAACCAATGCCTGGCCCGGCTGTGCGATCGGGTGGTGCTGGTGGTGGCCGGGCAGCCGGTGCCGATCAAGCCGTCGGGGGCCTGATGGAATTCGCCCCCGTGTCGCCGCCCGACGCGGGCGTCGCCGCCGCCGCCCGCGCCCGCCAGGACACCCTCACCAAGCCGCGCGGCGCGCTGGGCCGCCTCGAGGACCTGTCGGTGTGGATCGCGTCGTGCCAGGGGCAATGCCCGCCAAGGCAATTCGAGCGCGCCCGGGCGGTGGTGTTCGCCGGTGACCACGGTGTCGCCCGGTCGGGGGTGTCGGCGTACCCGCCCGAGGTGACCGCCCAGATGGTCGCCAACATCGACGCCGGCGGGGCCGCGATCAATGCGCTGACCGGCATCGCCGGGGCCAGCGTGCGTGTCGCGGATCTGGCGGTCGACGCCGACCCGCTGAGCCCGCAAATCGGCGCCCACAAGGTGCGCCGCGGCAGCGGCGACATCACCGTGCAGGACGCGTTGAGCGACGACGAGACCGCGCGGGCGCTCGCGGCCGGCGCGGCCATCGCCGACGAGGAGGTCGACGCGGGAGCGGACCTGCTAATCGCCGGCGACATGGGCATCGGAAACACCACGGCCGCAACGGTTTTGGTGGCGGCATTGACCAACGTCGAGCCCGTGGTGGTGGTGGGCTTCGGCACGGGGATCGACGACGCGGGGTGGGGACGCAAGACCGCCGCGGTGCGCGACGCCCTGTTCCGCGCGCGCCAGGTGCTGCCGGATCCGGTCGCGCTGCTGCGCTGCGCGGGCGGCGCGGATCTGGCCGCGATGGCGGGCTTCTGCGCACAGGCCGCCGTCCGGCGCACGCCGCTGCTGCTCGACGGCATGGCCGTGACGGCGGCGGCGCTGGTGGCCGAGCACCTGGCTCCCGGCGCTCGCATGTGGTGGCAGGCCGGTCACCGGTCCACCGAGCCGGGTCACGCGTTGGCGCTGACGGCACTGGATTTGGACCCGATCCTCGACCTGCGCATGCGGCTGGGCGAGGGAACCGGCGCCGCGCTGGCGCTGCCGGTCCTGCGTGCCGCGGCGGCCGCCCTGTCATCGATGGCGACGTTCACCGAGGCCGGCGTGTCCAACCGCCCCGAGCCGCCCCCTCCCCCGCCGTGATCCGTTCGCTGGCAACGGCTTTCGCGTTCGGGACGGTGCTGCCCGTCCCCGGTGCCCGGGCCGCGCCGATGGGCCGCGGCGCCATGACGGCGCTGCCGGTGGTGGGCGCGGCCCTGGGGGCGCTGGCCGCCGCCGTCACCTGGGGTGGGGAGCTGGCCTTCGGCCGGTCCAGCCCGCTGCCCGGACTGCTCGCGGTCGCCGCACTGCTGCTGATCACCCGTGGCCTGCACGTCGACGGCGTCGCCGACACCGCCGACGGCCTGGGCTGCTACGGGCCGCCGCAGCGCGCGCTGGCCGTGATGCGCGAGGGATCGACCGGGCCGTTCGGGGTGGCCGCCGTCGTCGTGGTGGTGCTGCTGCAGGGGCTGGCGTTCTCGGCGCTGGGAGCGCGCGACGCGGTGCACGGCGCCGTCGCGATTGTCGTGGCGGTCGTCGCCGGGCGGGTCGCCGCGGTGCTGGCCGGTCACCGCTCGATGCCGGCGGCCGAGGGCAGCGCGCTGGGCGCCGCGGTCGCCGGGAGTCAGCCGACGGTGGTGGTGACGGCCTGGGGCGCGGTGCTGCTTGCGATTTCGCTGGCGGCCGGGCCGCGGCCGTGGCAGGGGCCGGTCGCCGTGCTGCTGGGCCTGGGCTGCTGCGCGGTGCTGGTGCGGCACTGCGCGCGCCGCTTCGGTGGCATCACCGGCGATGTGCTGGGCGCCGCGATCGAGTTGACGACGACGGTGTGCGCGGTGGCGCTGGCGGGCCTGGTGCGGTTGTAGCGCGCCGAGCGCCCGGCTGGCGGGGCGCTCGGGCGGCAGGGCCGCCTACCCGAGCCGGGCCATCCAGCCGTGGGTGTCGGCGAAGGTGCCCCGCTGAATCCCGGTCAGCGTGTCGCGCAACGCCATCGTCACCTCACCGGGCTGGCCGTCGGCGATGGTGAACTCGGCGTCGCCGTACTTCACGTGCGCGACGGGTGTGATGACCGCGGCGGTGCCGCAGGCGAACACCTCGGTGATCTCGCCGGCGGCCGCCTTCTTCTGCCATTCGTCGATATCGATCTTGCGTTCCTCGACGGAGAATCCGGCGTCAATGGCCAACTGCAGCAACGAGTTCCGCGTGATCCCGGGCAGCAGCGAGCCGGACAGCTCCGGGGTGACCAGCCGCGCCGACCCGCCGCTGCCGAACACGAAGAAGATGTTCATCCCGCCCATCTCTTCGACGAAGCGCCGCTCGACGGCGTCCAGCCACACCACCTGGTCGCAGTCGTTGGCCGCGGCCTCGGCCTGGGCGGACAGCGAGGCGGCGTAGTTACCGCCGAACTTGGCCGCGCCGGTGCCGCCGGGGCTGGCCCGCACGTACTCGGTCGACACCCAGACCGTGACGGGGCTGATGCCGCCCTTGAAGTAGGCACCCGCCGGCGAGGCGATCAGCAGGTAGCGGTATTGCCGGGAGGGCCGCACACCGAGCCCGGGCTCGGTGGCGATGACGAACGGCCGCAGATACAGCGCCTCTTCCCCGCCGGCCGCCGGGACCCAGGCGTTGTCGACGGCGATGAGCTGGCGCAGCGATTCCATGAACAGCTCTTGGGGCAGTTCGGGAATCGCCAGCCGCCGCGCCGACGACTGCAGCCGGGCGGCGTTGGCCTCGGCGCGAAACGAGACGATCGAGCCGTCCGCCCAGCGATACGCCTTGAGGCCCTCGAAGATTTCCTGCGCGTAGTGCAGCACGATCGACGAGGGGTCCAATTCGATCGGGCCGTAGGGGACGACACGCGCGTCGTGCCAGCCCCGGCCGTCGTCGTACTCGATCGACACCATGTGGTCGGTGAAGTATTTGCCGAAACCCGGCTCGGCCAGGATGGTTTCGCGTTCGGTGTCGGTCGCCGGACGTGTCGAGCGCGAAACCGTGAACTCGAGGGAGCCACTGGTCATCCGCTGATTGTATATCCGCCTGCCGAATCGGATTTCGCCCGCGCAGGCGGCGCGGCTAGCGGGTTTTCACCGCGACGAACGGCGGGCGCACCACCTCGCAGGCGGCGGGACGGCCGCGGACGTCGACGGTGATCTCCTGGCCGTCCTCGACCCCGGCGTCGGTGTCGATGAGCGCGAGCGCGATGCCAGCCTGCAGCGTCGGGGAGAAGGTGCCCGAGGTCGTCACCCCGACGGGGGTGTCGCCGGCCAGCACCGTCTGCCCGGCGCGCAGCACGCCACGGCCGACCATCCGCAGCCCGCGCAGCAGCCGCCGCGGCCCGGCCTCCTTCTCGGCCAGCAGGGCGTCGCGGCCGAAGAACGCGTCCTTCTTCCAGCCGATCGCCCAGCCGCAGCGGGCCTGCAGCGGGGAAATGTCGAGCGACAGTTCGTGCCCGTGCAACGGGTAGCCCATCTCGGTGCGCAGCGTGTCGCGGGCACCCAGGCCGGCCGGCTCGCCGCCGGCCGCGCGGACCGCGGCGGCCAGGGCGTCGAACACCACCCCGGCGGACTCCCACGGCGGCAGCAGCTCGTAGCCGTGCTCGCCGGTGTAGCCGGTGCGGCAGACCCGCACCGGCACGCTCGCGAACTCGGTGTCGGCGTAGGCCATGTAATCCATGTCGGTGGGCAGGCCCAGCTCGCCGAGCACGTCGGCCGATCGCGGCCCCTGCACCGCCAGCACCGCATAGGAGCGATGCAGGTTGGTGATGGTCAGTTCGGGTGGCGCGGCCGCCTGCAGCGCCTCGACCACGGCGGCGGTGTTGGCGGCGTTGGGCACCAGAAAGATCTCGTCGTCGTCGACGTAGTAGGCGATCAAATCGTCGACGACTCCGCCGGATTCGGTGCAGCACAGGGTGTATTGAGCCTTGCCGGGCCCGATCCGGTTGAGGTCGTTGGTGAGCGCGGCGTTGACGAACCGCGCGGCGCCCGGCCCGCGCACCGACGCCTTGCCCAGGTGGCTGACGTCGAAGAGGCCGACCGCGTTGCGCGTCGCGTTGTGCTCGCTGACCGTGCCCGCATACGACACCGGCATCAGCCAGCCGCTGAATTCGGCGAAGCTGGCACCCAGGTCGCGGTGACGGTCTTCTAACGGTCCGTGCAGAAGGTCGGCTTCGTTGCTCACGACTCTTCACCCTAAGGGGCCGCGACGGGCGGCCCGTTAGGGTGAAGCGGATGAGCACAGAACCCGGTTACGCCTCCCCCGTTGTCACTGTCGCCTCCTCGCTGCCCCGGCGCGCCGCCGCGTCGACCGTGCTGATCGTGCCCGTCGTCTCGACCGGCGACGACGACAAGCCGGGCGCGGCCGTCACCGAGGCCGGACCGTTCCTGTCCTCGGATGCGATCGCCGAGATCGAGTCGGGGCTGCGCGCGCTGGAGGCCACCGGTGGCGCCGACCAGGTGCACCGGCTGGTGGTGGGATCGCTGCCGGTGTCCAGCGTGCTGACGATCGGTCTGGGCAAGCCGCGGCCCGAGTGGCCGGCCGACACGGTCCGCCGCGCCGCCGGGGTGGCCGCGCGGTCACTCGGCACCACCGCGGCCGTCATCACCACGTTGGGCGAGCTGCCCGGCGAGGGCATCGCCTCGGCCGCCGTCGAGGGCCTGATCCTGGGCAGCTACCGGTTCACCGACTTCCGCAGCCCCAAGACCGCTCCCAAAGACAAAGGGCTGGGCAAGATCACGGTGCTCGCCTCGGAAACTAAAGGCGCCAAGGACGCCAAGAGGGACGCCGCGCACGGTGCGGCCGTCGCGACCGCCGTCGCCACCGCCCGCGACTTCGTCAACACCCCGCCGAGTCACCTGTTTCCCGACGAATTCGCCAAACGCGCAAGGGCTTTGGGGGAATCGGCCGGCCTCGAGGTCGAGGTGCTCGATGACAAGGCGCTACGCAACGGCGGCTACGGCGGGATCATCGGCGTCGGCCAGGGTTCGTCTCGGCCGCCGCGGCTGGTGCGGCTGACCCACCGAGGTTCGAAGCTGGCCAAGAGATCCAAGCAGGCGAAGCGAGTCGCCCTGGTGGGCAAGGGCGTGACGTTCGACACGGGCGGCATCTCGATCAAGCCGGCGGCCGGGATGCACCACATGACCTCGGATATGGGCGGGGCCGCCGCGGTCATCGCGACCGTCACGCTGGCCGCGCAGCTGCAGCTGCCCATCGACGTGATCGCGACCGTCCCGATGGCCGAGAACATGCCGTCGGCGACGGCGCAGCGCCCG
Source organism: Mycobacterium sp. NTMscope_MAC_12 (assembly GCF_976985675.1). NCBI lineage: Bacteria > Bacillati > Actinomycetota > Actinomycetes > Mycobacteriales > Mycobacteriaceae > Mycobacterium > Mycobacterium sp. NTMscope_MAC_12. Next base: position 1,909,467 of record NZ_CDRJYY010000001.1, on the reverse strand, counting down.
GGTGACGTGCTGACGCAGTACGGCGGCATCACCGTCGAGGTGCAGAACACCGACGCCGAGGGCCGGCTGATCTTGGCCGACGCCATCGTGCGCGCATGCGAGGACAACCCGGACTACCTGATCGAGACGTCGACGCTGACCGGCGCGCAGACGGTGGCGCTGGGCAGCCGGATCCCCGGCGTCATGGGCAGCGACGAGTTCCGCGACCGGGTCGCCGCGATCTCGCAGCGCGTGGGCGAAAACGGTTGGCCGATGCCGCTGCCCGACGAACTCAAGGAAGACCTGAAGTCCACGGTCGCCGACCTGTCGAACATCAGCGGGCAGCGCTTCGCCGGCATGCTGGTCGCCGGGGTGTTCCTGCGCGAGTTCGTCGCCGACGGTGTGGGCTGGGCGCACATCGACGTGGCCGGCCCGGCCTACAACACCGGCGGCCCGTGGGGGTATTCGCCCAAGGGCGCCACCGGCGTGCCGGTCCGCACCATGTTCGCGGTGCTCGAAGACATCTGCGAAAACGGCTAGCGAACGGCTGAGGCTACTTCGTCAGCAATGAGAAGACGGCCCGCCGCACCGTGCGGCGCGGCCACCCGGTGACCCCGTTGGCGGCCAGCGCGGCGTTGGCCGCATTGCGCCCGCAGGCGCCGTGCACGGAACCACCCGGGGTCGCCGAGGCGCTGCCCAGATACAGCCCCTGGACCGGGGTTTCGGCCCGGCCCATCCCGGCGACGGGACGAAAGATCAGCATCTGCTGAAGCTGCGCGGTGCCGCCGTTGAGCGCGCCCAAATGCAGGTTGGCGTCGCTGGCCTCCAGGTCCGACGGGCGTTGCACGAACCGGTCGATCACCGCCGCGCCGAAGCCGGGCGCATGCTCCTCGATGACCCGGTCCACCGATGCGGCGAGCCGCTCGGCCGACGCGTCGTCGGCGACATTGCGCGGCAAATGCGTGTAGGCCCATACGCTTTCGGTGCCCGTCGGCGACCGGGTCGGGTCGGCGGTGGTGGTCTGCCCCAACAACATGAACGGATGCTCGGGCACCGTCTTGGTGTTCAGGTCGGCCATCCAGCGCACCAGCCCGTCGCCGTCGGCCCCGAGGTGGACGGTGCCCACCCCGCGCAGCCGTTGCGCTCGCCACGGAACCGGTTCGCGCAGCGCATAGTTCACCTTGACCACCGGCGGATCCCACACGAAGTGCTCGAGGTCGCGCCGCACCTTGGGCGGCACCGCGTCGGCGGGCAGCATGTCGCAGAACAGTCGCGGTGCCGTCACGTCGGCCACCACCGCCCGGCGCGCCCGCACGGTGCGCCCCCCGGCCGTCGTCACCCCGACCGCCCGCCCGCCCCGTACCTCGATGCGAGACACGTTCTCGTTGCACTCGATTCGCGCGCCCGCGGAGCGGGCACGGTTGACCAGGGCGGCCGTCAGCTCGCCGGAACCCCCGACGGGCACGGGCCAGCCGCAGTCCTGGGCGAGCATGGTCATCAGGAATCCCATGGCGCCGCTGATGGGCGCCTCGGGTGGGACGTCGGCGTGCATGGCGTTGCCCAGCAACAAGACTCGCGGCGCCTCGCCGGCGAACAGCTCGCTCACCATCGTGTTGGCGGGCTGCACCAGCAGGCGCGCCAACCGGATCGCTTCCGACGTGCCGAGTTCGGTCAGCAGCCGCAGCAGCGGCCGCACGGGCGGGAAGGGCGCCAGCATGGCGTCGAGCAGTGGGGACTTGATGCGCTCCCACAATTTCACGACACGCCACCAGTTTTCGCCGTCGGCGGGCTCGCGGCGTGCGAATTCCGCGGCGGTGCGCGCCGGGTCGCGGTAGATGATGGGCGGGTCGTCGTCGGCGCCGCTGCGGGGATGGCCCACCACCGCCGGCGCGTGTGACCACCGCAGGCCGTGGTCCTCGAGCTGCAGCGCGGCCATCGCGGGCGAGGCCACCGTCATCGGGTAGTACGAGCTGAACAGGTCGGTGATGTAGCCCGGCGTCAGCTCGGCGCTGCGCACCGCGCCGCCGGGTTCCGGCTGGGCCTCCAGCACCAGCACGTCCCACCCCGCGTCGGCCAGCATCGAGGCGGCGACCAGCCCGTGGTGCCCGGCCCCGATGACGACCGCGTCGGCGGTGTCCCGCACGATCACTTCACCTGGCTCGGCTCCAGACGTTCCGCCAATGCCGCCAGGCGCGACAGGCACTCCTTGTTACGCGGGTAGGCCGCGGCCAACGCGACCGAATCGGGAACGAGCGCCATCGGGCCTTCGACGGGCACCTCGATCATTTCGACCCGGCACCCCTGCGCCGTCTCGTGCAGCAGCATCGTGATCCGCGCGGCACCCATCGGCCCCAGGCGCGCACAGAGCACCAGCTTGTGCGGCGGTTCGCTCTCCTCCACGATCGTCGCGTCGTTGATCACCAAGGGCCAGATTCCGATTGAATGCCTGATCGAGGAGCCGGCCTCCGGCCAGTTGGGATCCACGGCCCGCATGCGACTGTTGCCCACCACCCATTGGGTGTAGGTCCAGCCCTGCGCAAGCACCTCCCACACCCGTTCGCGCGGGACGGGCACCTCTCGCGTTGGAGTGATCACCACACGTCCTTTCCCTCTCGGCTACCGCGGCGGGATACCCACGAACCGGGCGCTGTATCCGCCGACGCCGGGTTTACCGGCGGTGCGCCGGGGTTAATCTCCCTAGCGGTCGTAATCCCCGGCAGGAATGGCGAAAGGCGAACTATGACGGTGCGACGGTTGATCATCGGTGTGGGCGCCGTGCTGTTGTTGGCCGGAATCATCGGGCTGTTGGCGCCGGTGTCGGTGTCCGACAGCAACGGCCATTCGGTGGGGTGCGGGAACGCCGTGGCGACCGATCTGTCCGCGGCCCGCAGCGCGAACAACAGCAATGGGGCGAACATCCCGATCCTCAACCAGATCGTCCCGCACACCGACTTTGTCGCGCAGTGCCAGTCGTCGGTGGGTGGCCGCCGGGCGTGGTCCATACCGCTGGCGGTGCTCGGGGTCATCGCGATCGGCGCGACGTTGTTGACCGGACGCCGCGGGACGACCGCGGGCCCGTAGTCGTTTCAGATCACCCGCATCCGCGCGGCGTTACGCAAGCCCTGCGGCGCCACACGCGAAAGCCCGTACAGCGCATAGGCTTCCGGCGCGACAGGGCGGATCGGCTTCTTCTTCTTGACCGACGACAGGATCGCTTCGGCGACCTTGTCGGGGCCGTAGCGCCGCAGCGCGAACATCTTGCCCAGCTGCCCGCGCCGCCCGTCGACGGCCTCGGCCAGCTTTCCGGCGGGCGCGTCGAACCGGGTGGTCTTGATGATGTTCGTGTCGATGACGCCGGGGCAGATCGTGGTCAGGCCGACGCCGGCGGCGTCGAGTTCGGCGCGCAGGCAGTCCGAAAACATGTAGCTGGCCGCCTTCGACGTGCAGTAGGCGCTCAGCGACTGCAGCGGCGCGTAGGCGGCCATCGACGACACGTTGACGATGTAGCCGCCGGTGCCGCGCTCCACCAGTCGCCGCCCGAAGGAGCGGCAGCCGTTCACCACCCCGCCGAGGTTGACGTCGAGCACCCGGTCGAACTGCTCGGCCGGGGTGTCGAGGAATCCGCCCGCCTGCCCGACGCCGGCGTTGTTGACGACGATGTCGGGAACGCCGTGCTCGGCGCTGACCCGCTCGGCGAACGCCTCCACCGCGTGGGCGTCGGACACGTCGAGCACGTAGGCGTGCGCGACCCCGCCCCGGGTAGCGATCTCGGCGGCGGTGGCCTTGACGGCGGCTTCGTCGATATCGCTGATGACCAGCTCGGCGCCTTCCCGCGCGAACGCGAACGCGGTCTCGCGCCCGATCCCGCTGCCGGCGCCGGTGACCGACACGAGGGTGTCGCCGAACGCTCCGCGGGGGCGCCCCACCTGCGCGCGCAGCAGCGCGCGGCTGGGTTGCTTGCCCTCGGTCAGGTCGGCGAAGTCGTGCACCGCCGCCGCCATCACCTGCGGGTGCGACATCGGGGAGAAGTGACCGGCGCGGATGTCGCGGCGCCACAGCCGCGGCACGAAGCGCGGGGTGTGGTCGTATCCGTACGGCCGCACGTACTTGTCCTTGGTGTTGACGATCAGCTGCACCGGCACGTCGATGACGGCGACGCCCTCCTTGCGGCCGGAGAACGAGCGAAAGTAGTTGGCGGGATACGTTTTTACCGACTGGGCGGCGTCTCGCGCGAGCTTGTCGGAATGATGGATCTGCTCGACGGGAATGTTGTCGACCGCGTTGCGCCGCAGCGCCGGGATCGACAGCGTCAGCCGCAGGAACAACGGGGCCAGCACCGGGATCGAGAACAGCAGCATGTACGTGAACCGCAGCGCCTGGCTGATCGCCCGGACGAAGGTGCGGGGACGCCAGGGCGCCCGCAGGCCGGTGAAGATGTAGTCGACCAGCTGGTCCTGGGCGGGTCCGGAGACCGACGTGAACGTGGCGACCTGGTCGCCGGCGCCGGGGCGCTTGAGGTAGTGCCACACCCCCACCGAGCCCCAGTCGTGGGCCAGCACGTGCACGGGCCCGCCCGGGCTCAGCTCGCCGGTCACCGCGGCGAAGTCGTCGGCGAAGCGGTCCATGCTGTAGGCCGACACGGGCTTGGGCACCGAGGACAGCCCGACGCCGCGGTTGTCGTAGCGGATGATCCGGAACCGATCGGCCAGCAGCGGCACCACGCCGTCCCACAGCACGTGCGAGTCGGGAAAGCCGTGCACCAGTACCACCGTCGGGCCCGCGGGGTTGCCCTCTTCGTAGACGGCGATGCGCGCGCCGTCCGCGCTGTCGACGAAATGCTGGGGTCGTTGTTGTGATGGCGGCATCGGACCTCCCCGCTCTGGCTGCAGTGGCCACACCGTAGCAAGCGTGATCGGGGTCACCCGGCCAGCGCGCGGTGTCTGCCCTGGATGTGTGCCGACGAAGCCGCAGTGACAGGATAGTTTTGGATTGCGACTTCGCCTTCCACACGCGAGCTGAACGACCCGCCCCGACCCACGAGCGATCGAGGAGTCAAAAAAGATGGCCTTCTCCGTCCAGATGCCGGCACTCGGTGAGAGCGTCACCGAGGGGACGGTCACCCGCTGGCTCAAGCAGGAAGGCGACACGGTTGAACTCGACGAGCCGCTCGTCGAGGTGTCGACCGACAAGGTGGACACCGAGATCCCGTCGCCGGCCGCGGGTGTGCTGACCAAGATCGTCGCCCAGGAAGACGACACCGTCGAGGTGGGCGGCGAGCTGGCCGTGATCGGCGACGGTTCCGAGAGCGGCGGGTCCCAGGCCCCGAGCCAGCCGGAGCCGCAGGCGCAATCGGCGCCCCCCGCCCAGCCCGAGGCGCAACCCGAGCCCGAGCCGCAGCCCCAGGCTCAGGCCCAGCCGGAGCCCCAGCCGGCCCAGCAGAGCTCCGGTGGCGGCGACGCGACCCCGGTGTTGATGCCCGAACTCGGTGAGTCGGTGGCCGAGGGCACCGTGACCCGCTGGCTCAAGAAGGTCGGCGATTCGGTCCAGGTCGACGACGCGCTCGTCGAGGTGTCCACCGACAAGGTGGACACCGAGATCCCCTCACCGGTGGCCGGTGTGCTGATCAGCATCACCGCCGAGGAAGACGCCACCGTGCCCGTCGGCGGCGAGCTGGCCCGCATCGGCACCGGTTCCGACGCCGCTGCCCCGGCGGCCCCCGCCGCGCCGCAGCCGCCGCCCGCACCTAAAGCCGAACCGAAGCCCGAGCCCGCCCCCCAGGCGCAGCCGAAGCCGCAAGCCGCGCCGGCCCCCGCGCCGCAACCGAAAGCTCAGCCCGAGCCGAAAGCCCAACCGGCACAGGCCCAGCCGCCGGCGCAGGCGCCGGACTCCAGCACCGACGGCACGCCCTATGTCACGCCGCTGGTGCGAAAACTGGCCGCGGAGAACAACATCGACCTGACGTCGGTCACCGGCACCGGGGTGGGCGGTCGCATCCGCAAGCAAGACGTGCTGGCGGCCGCCGAGCGCAAGCAGCAGGCCGACCGGGCGCCCGCGGCGGCGCCGGCCCCCGCGGCCCCCGCCCCCGGCGAGGCCCGCAAGGCCGCTCCCGCGCCGTCGCCGGCGCTGGCGCACCTGCGGGGCACCACCCAGAAGGCCAGCCGGATCCGCCAGATCACGGCCAACAAGACGCGCGAATCCCTGCAGGCCACAGCGCAACTCACCCAGACCCACGAGGTCGACATGACCAGGCTGGTCGGGTTGCGGGCCAGGGCCAAGGCGGCGTTCGCCGAACGCGAAGGCGTGAACCTGACCTTCTTGCCGTTCATCGCCCGCGCGGTGATCGACGCGCTCAAGATCCACCCGAACGTGAACGCGAGCTACAACGAGGAAACCAAGGAGATCACCTACTACGACGCCGAGCACCTCGGCTTCGCGGTCGACACCGAGCAGGGGCTGCTCTCCCCCGTCGTGCACAACGCGGGCGACCTGTCGCTGGCCGGGCTGGCCAGGGCGATCGCCGACATCGCCGCGCGCGCCCGGTCGGGCAACCTGAAGCCCGACGAGCTCTCCGGCGGCACCTTCACGATCACCAACATCGGCAGCCAGGGCGCGCTGTTCGACACCCCGATCCTGGTTCCGCCGCAGGCGGCCATGCTGGGCACCGGCGCCATCGTCAAGCGCCCCCGGGTGATCGTCGACGAGTTCGGCAACGAATCGATCGGGGTCCGCTCGATCTGCTACCTGCCGCTGACCTATGACCACCGGCTCATCGACGGCGCGGACGCCGGGCGGTTCCTGACCACCATCAAGCACCGGCTCGAAGAGGGAGCGTTCGAGGCCGACCTCGGACTCTGAGGGGACGGCGAAGGTGGCTGGTCAGAAGTCCGTCGTTGCGATCGCGGGTTCGTCCGGCCTGATCGGCTCCGCCCTCGCCGCGGCCCTGCGCGCCGCCGACCACCGGGTGCTGCGCATCGTGCGCCGCGCACCGGCGAACGGCGACGAGGTGCACTGGAACCCCGAGAGCGGCGACCTCGATCCCGACACGCTGAGCGGCGTCGATGCGGTCGTCAACCTGTGCGGCGTCAACATCGGCAAACGCCGATGGTCGGGCGCCTTCAAGCAAAGCCTGCGGGACAGCCGCATCGGCCCGACCGAGGTCCTGGCGCACGCCGTCGCCGACGCCGGGGTGGCAACCCTGATCAACGCCAGCGCGGTGGGCTTCTATGGAAACACCAAGGACCGCGTGGTCGACGAAAACGACCGTGCCGGAAGCGGTTTCCTGGCCCGGCTGTGCGAAGACTGGGAGGCCGCCACGCTGCCGGCGCAATACGGCGGCGCCCGGGTGGTGCTGGCGCGCACCGGGCTGGTGTTCTCCCCCGCCGGTGGCGCGCTGGGGCGGTTGCGGCCGTTGTTCCGGACGGGGCTGGGTGCCCGGCTGGGCAGCGGGCGGCAATACATGTCGTGGATCACGCTGGAAGACGAAGTGCGAGCGCTGCTGTTCGCGATTTCGAACACCGCGCTGTCCGGGCCGGTGAACATGACGGGGCCCGCGCCGGTCACCAACGCCGAATTCACCACCGCGTTCGGGCGGGCGGTGAACCGCCCGACGCCGTTGATGCTGCCCGGTTTCGCCGTCCGGGCCGCGCTGGGAGAGTTCGCCGACGAAGGCCTGTTGACGGGGCAGCGGGCCATCCCGTCGGCGCTGGAGCGCGCCGGTTTTGCGTTCCACCACAACACCATTGGCGAGGCGCTCGGCTACGCGACCGCCCGGCGCGACCACGACTAGTGCCACCGCGCGTCACCTCGGGGCGCGCGGGCCGAGTACCGTCGCGAATGTGATCGATTCCATCCGGTCCAGCCGGTCCCTCATCGACGTCCGACAGCTCGGAACCGTCGACTACCGCGTGGCCTGGCAGCAGCAGCGCGAGCTGGCCGACGCCCGGGTGGCGGGCGGCAGCGACACCCTGCTGTTGCTCGAGCACCCGGCCGTCTACACCGCGGGACGGCGCACCGAGCCGCACGAGCGGCCCACGGACGGCACCCCCGTCGTCGACACCGACCGCGGCGGCAAGATCACCTGGCACGGACCCGGCCAGTTGGTCGGGTATCCGATCATCGGCCTGGCCGAACCGCTCGACGTGGTCAACTACGTGCGGCGGCTCGAGGAGGCGTTGATCAAAGTGTGCGCCGACCTGGGCCTGGACACGGTCCGCGTCCAGGGCCGGTCCGGCGTGTGGGTGCCCGGCGTTGACGGCCGGCCCGACCACAAGGTCGCCGCGATCGGCGTGCGGGTGTCGCGCGCCACCACCCTGCACGGGTTCGCGCTCAACTGCGACTGCGACCTCGGCGCCTTCAGCCCCATCGTGCCGTGCGGCATCAGCGACGCCGGGGTGACGTCGTTGTCCGCCGAGCTGCGCCGCCCGGTCAGCGTCGACGACATCCGCACGAGCGTCGCCGACGCCGTCTGCGACGCGCTGGACGGGGTGCTGCCGGTGCGCGAGCACGACGGCGCCGCGCGCGTAGCATCAGCGATGTGACTGTCGCACCCGAGGGACGCAAACTGCTGCGCCTGGAAGTGCGCAACGCCGAAACCCCGATCGAGCGCAAACCGCCGTGGATCAGGGTGCGGGCCAAGATGGGCCCGGAATACACCCAGCTCAAGAGCCTGGTCCGGCGCGAGGGCCTGCACACGGTCTGCGAAGAGGCCGGCTGCCCCAACATCTTCGAATGCTGGGAGGACCGCGAGGCGACCTTCCTGATCGGCGGTGACCAGTGCACCCGTCGCTGCGACTTCTGCCAGATCGATACCGGGAAGCCGGCCGAGCTGGACCGCGACGAGCCCCGGCGGGTGGCCGACAGCGTGCGCACGATGGGGCTGCGCTACGCCACGGTCACCGGGGTGGCCCGCGACGACCTGCCCGACGGCGGCGCGTGGCTCTACGCCGAGACGGTGCGCGCCATCAAGGAACTCAACCCGTCGACCGGGGTCGAGCTGTTGATCCCCGACTTCAACGGCGAGCCCGGCCGGCTTGCCGAGGTGTTCGAGTCACACCCGGAAGTGTTGGCGCACAACGTCGAAACGGTGCCGCGCATCTTCAAGCGCATCCGGCCCGCGTTCACCTACCAGCGCAGCCTCGACGTGCTCACCGCGGCGCGTGACTTCGGGCTGGTCACCAAGAGCAACCTCATCCTCGGCCTGGGTGAAACCCCCGACGAGGTGCGCACCGCGCTGGCCGACCTGCGTCACGCCGGCTGCGACATCATCACCATCACCCAGTACCTGCGGCCCTCGGCGCGTCACCACCCCGTCGCGCGCTGGGTGAAGCCGGAGGAGTTCGTCGAGTTCGCGCAGCACGCCGAGCAACTCGGCTTCTCCGGGGTGCTGGCCGGACCGCTGGTGCGCTCGTCGTATCGCGCGGGCCGGCTCTATCAGCAAGCCGCCGGGGCCCGCGCCTCGGACGCGGCGGCACGGTAGCCGAATTTGCCTGGCGCGGCCCTACGTATCCTTTGACTATGGCTAAATCCCGCACTGCCGCTGAGAACAAGGCCGCCCGAGCGCAGGCGCAGGCTGCCCGCAAGGCCGCCGCGCGGGAGCGCCGCACCCAGTTGTGGCAGGCGTTCAATCTGCAGCGCCAGGAGGACAAGCGCCTGCTGCCGTACATGATCGGCGCCTTCGTGCTGATCGTGGGCGCCTCGGTGGGCGTCGGGCTCTGGGCCGGCGGGCTGACGATGATCACCTTGATCCCGCTCGGCGTGGTGCTGGGCGGGCTGGTTGCGTTCATCGTCTTCGGACGCCGCGCCCAGAAGTCCGTCTACCGCAAGGCCGAGGGCCAAACCGGGGCGGCGGCATGGGCATTGGACAACCTGCGCGGCAAGTGGCGGGTGACGCCGGGCGTCGCCGCGACCGGACACTTCGACGCCGTGCACCGGGTCATCGGCCGGCCCGGCGTGATCCTGGTCGGCGAGGGGTCGGCGACCCGCGTGCGCCCGCTGCTGGCGCAGGAGAAGAAGCGCACCGCCCGCCTGATCGGGGAGGTGCCGATCTACGACATCATCGTCGGCAACGGCGAGGACGAGGTGCCCCTGGCCAAGCTGGAGCGCCATCTCACCCGGTTGCCGGCCAACATCACCGCCAAGCAGATGGACACGCTGGAGTCCCGGTTGGCCGCCTTGGGGACGCGGGCCGGGGCCGCCGTCATGCCGAAGGGGCCGCTGCCCAACGCCGGCAAGATGCGCGGCGTGCAGCGCACGGTGCGCCGCAAATAGCCGCCATCGGACTCAGCGGCGAACCACGGCCGTCGCGGTCAACCGGTCCTGCAGCCCGCGGCCGTCCCAGTCGGTGAACAACGCCGGGACCACCGTGCCGACCAGGAGGCCGCGCACCACCGCGCGGCCGACGCCGACCATCCCGCGCCCGTCCACCGCCACCACCTGCAGACCCAGCGCCAGCTGGCCGGGCGTGAAGCCGAACAGTCGCACCGAGACCACGCCCAGCACAAACCAGATGACCAGCTCGGCGGTGGCCAGCGCCCCTTCGGGGAACCACCCGAACCGCATGGCCAGCGCCGCCAGACCCAAAGCGATCAGCCAGTCGATCGTCAGCGCGCCCAGCCGTCGCCCCATCCGCGCCAGCGAGCCCGGCCCGCTCTGGGGCAATCCCAGCTTTTCACCGGGGTATGCGGATCGCGATTCCGGCATCATCGCCGCGGACCGGGGTCCGAATAAATCGACGGCCAGGTCCGATACGGCGGGCGGACGGTGCGCTCCGTCACCAGAAAAGATACGATCTTGCGATCCATGGCCCCACAATAGAACCGCCGCCAAAGCGGCCACTTTTTGCGTGTGGCATGGTCACGTAACGTGCGCGCAACATCGGGTTGACTGACGGGCAACATCTGCTCCCTAGCGTCAGGCCGCGGATCTCACCAAGTAAAGGAGCACTCTGTGACGGAAAAGACGCCCGACGCCGTCTTCAAACTCGCGAAGGACGAGAACGTCGAGTTTGTCGACGTGCGGTTCTGTGATTTGCCCGGCATCATGCAGCACTTCACCATTCCGATTTCGTTTTTCGACGAGAGCGTTTTTGAGGACGGCTTGGCATTCGACGGCTCGTCGATTCGCGGATTCCAGTCCATTCACGAATCCGACATGCTGCTCCTGCCCGACCCGGCGACGGCGCAGATCGACCTGTTCCGCGAAGCCAAGACGCTGAACCTGAACTTCTTCGTGCACGACCCCTTCACCCTCGAGCCGTACTCGCGCGACCCGCGCAACATCGCCCGTAAGGCCGAGAACTACCTGATCAGCACCGGCGTCGCCGACACCGCGTACTTCGGCGCCGAGGCCGAGTTCTACATCTTCGACTCGGTGAGCTTCGATTCGCGCACCAACGGCTCGTTCTACGAGATCGACGCGATCTCTGGTTGGTGGAACACCGGCTCGCCCAACGAGCTCGACGGCAGCCCCAACCGCGGCTACAAGGTCCGCCCCAAGGGTGGCTACTTCCCGGTCGCCCCCGTCGACCACTACGTCGACCTGCGCGACAAGATGCTGTCGAACCTGATCACGGCCGGCTTCAGCCTGGAAAAGGGCCACCACGAGGTGGGCACCGGCGGCCAGGCCGAGATCAACTACAAGTTCAACACGCTGCTGCACGCGGCCGACGACATGATGCTCTACAAGTACATCGTCAAGAACACGGCCTGGCAGCACGGCAAGACCGTCACGTTCATGCCCAAGCCGCTGTTCGGTGACAACGGCTCCGGCATGCACACCCACCAGTCGCTGTGGAAGGACGGCAGCCCGCTGATGTACGACGAGACCGGGTACGCCGGCCTCTCGGACACCGCCCGCCACTACATCGGCGGCCTGCTGCACCACGCGCCGTCGCTGCTGGCGTTCACCAACCCCACGGTGAACTCCTACAAGCGTCTGGTGCCCGGCTACGAGGCCCCGATCAACCTGGTCTACAGCCAGCGCAACCGCTCGGCCTGTGTCCGGATCCCGATCACCGGCACCAACCCCAAGGCCAAGCGGCTCGAGTTCCGTTGCCCCGACTCGTCGGGCAACCCGTACCTGGCGTTCTCGGCCATGCTGATGGCCGGCCTGGACGGCATCAAGAACAAGATCGAGCCGCAGGCACCGGTCGACAAGGACCTCTACGAGCTGCCGCCCGAAGAGGCCGCCAACATCCCGCAGGCGCCCACGCAGCTGTCCGCGGTGATCGACCGGCTGGAAGAAGACCACGAATACCTCACCGAGGGCGGCGTTTTCACGCCCGACCTCATCGAAACGTGGATCAACTTCAAGCGCGAGAACGAGATCCTGCCGGTCCAGATCCGGCCGCACCCCTACGAATTCGCGCTGTACTACGACGTTTAAGGACGCCTGAGTCGGCTTGACGAAACCACCCGCGCGGCGCTCGCCTCGCGGGTGGTTTCGCGTTCAGCCGCCGGAACCTGCCCCTTGGGCGCGTTCCGCTGGAGTGACCTATTTGGTGTCGGTGACGACGACGACCTGACGGATGAACGTGTCTTCCACGGCGGCGTGGAGGAGAAAGTCGGCGACGTTTTCCCGAGAGGTTGAGGGGAGGATCGGCAACGTCGTGACGTCGTCGAGCGCCATCGCGGTGTAGCGGCCGCCGACCCCGTCGTTCAAGGCCCCGGGGTATTCGAGGGTCCATTTCAGGCCGCTGGCTTTCAAGAGCACTTCGGACGCCGCTTTGTCTTCGTACTTCTTGCGCAGCGCCGTGCGAAATATCAGGCCGGCGAGAAACGATGCCTTGGCGAGGGAGTCGCCGACTCCGAAGGCCGACACGATCACGAACCGGTCAACACCCGATGTTTTGGCGGAGGCGATGACGGCGCGGACGGTGTCCGTGATCAGCGTCGGCGTTTTGCGGACGTTCTTGACGCCGAGTGCGCTGATGACCGCGTCGTGCCCTCGGGCTGCCGTGGCGATGTCGGCGGCGTCGGTGACGTCGCCGCCGACGATGTGGGCGCGCGGGTCAACGGTGGCGTCGGCCCGCCGAACCAGGGCGGTGACCTGGTGACCCTGGTCGAGCGCCTTTTTGACGAAGAGGCGGCCAGTGCGGCCGGTTGCTCCAAGGACAAGAAACTTCACAATAATTCGCTTTCTCTAGAACGGGTGAAACGGATGAACGGGCGTGATGGTGAGCGGGGCCCGCATAGCGGTAACCACCCGTCCATCGCTCGCTATATCGTCAGGAACATTGACTATCATGATCCGTGTTTCTGACTAATGTCAAGTGTTCATAACAGTGTTGGCCCCCACCGACGTCTATGCTGGTCATTGATGTTTACTAAACTGATGGTTCGTCGGAGGCCGTGCGTGCATCAGCAGCGGGTGCGAAGTCACCCACGGGACGCAGGGTGCCGGGACGCAGTAGCGGTGGACGTAAGGTGTGAATTTCGTTGGACCACGTGGGCGATGGAGCCGAGGGCGGCATGAACGACGAGCAGCGGATTGACCTAGGGGTGTCGTTGTTCATCCCGTACCGGCACACCGAAGACCGGATTTTCCGGGCGCTCCAGGATGCCGGATTCGACGACTGGACCCTGGCCCAGTGCCGCGTGTTTCAACGCATCGCCCCGGACGGTTCGCGCCTCACAGACCTCGCCGAACAGGCGCAAATGAGCAAGCAGAGCGCGGGCGTGCTGGTCGATCAACTCGAACGTTTAGGCTATGTCCGCCGGGTCCCCGACCCCGCGGATGGCCGCGCCCGGTTGATCGTGATCGAGCGACGTGGCCGGCGCGCGATCGAGGTAGTCACGGCAACACTCGACAAGATCCACGCGGAGTGGAAGGCCTACCTGGGTACCCGCAACTTCACACTGCTGCAACAGATCTTGGATCAGCTCCGCGAGATCACCGACCCCTACGCGCGGTAAAGCCGCCGTGTCTCCTACCCGTCGAGTGACAGGTCCTTGCGAAAGCGCTGCATGCCGTCGATCTTGTCGTCCAGGCCGGCGTCGGGCCCGGCGTAGAACATCCACGGCATCGTGATGATCCCGGTGATGCCGCCGGCCTCCGCGCGCTGATAGTCGGCGGTCGTGAACGCGTCGGTGAGCGGGGTGAGAACGGTGAAATCGTCCATGGACAAACCGTTTTCGGCCCGCATCTCCCGCAGCCGGCCGATGGCGTCGAGGGCCCGCTCGGTGTTGATCAAGTCCCCGATCCAGCCGTCGTTGCGGGCGGCGCGGCGCAGCGCGATCTCGCTGAGCCCCCCGACATACACGGGAATGGGCGGCGGGGTGGGCTGCATGTCCAGCCGCGGCGCGGAATAGAACTCGCCCTCGAACTCCGTCCAGCCCGGCGACCACAGCGCCCGCATCAGCTCGATGATTTCATCGGTGCGCTTGCCGCGGGCCTCGAATCGCTCACCCATCAACGCGAATTCCTCGCGACACCAGCCCACGCCGATACCCAGCTCCACCCGGCCCGACGCCAGAACCGCCGCGGTACCAATGGCTTTCGCCGCCGAATACGGGTTGCGCATCGCGGGGATGTAGACGGTGTTGACGAACCGCAGCCGCGTGGTGACCTGGGCGAGCGCACCGACGAGCACCCAGGGGTCCGGCCAGTCGGTGAAGGGCTGCCAGCGCCGCTGGCCGTCCTTGGTGTACGGGTACGGCGTGTCCAGCGTCTCCAGGTTGACGACGTGGTCGGGGATGCCGATCCCGTCGTAGCCGAGTTCGTCGGCCGCCTTGGCGAGCTCGATGATCTCGCGGGTGTTCAGGAAGGCGCTGCTGATGTAGAACTTCACTGCGCCTCCTGCGCCCAGGCCGGCTCGATGAAGACGCCGTCGGCCTCGACGGTGACGCCCGCGGCGTCCGAAATGGTGCCGCGTGCAAAGACTTTGCGGCCCTGTTTGCCGTCGACCCACGCATCGCAACGAAGCGGGCCGAGCGGGGTGCCGCGCAGATACTTGACGGTGATGGTCCCGGTGAACCGCGCCTTGGACAAGCCCTCGCTGGCCGCCTCGCCGAGCATGTGGTCGAGCACCAGGGCGCTGACGCCGCCGTGCACCAGTTTCGGCGGTCCCTCGTAGGCCGAGCCCAGGACGAACTCGCTCCAGCAGCGCCCGTCGCCCTCGTGGTTCACCACGATCGGCGGGGCGATGGGGTTGCACACCCCGATCGCGGCGTTGCCCAACGGCAGCGGGCGGCCGTTGACGCGGTAGCTCACGCCCATCGCGCGGGTGCGTTGCCGCAACGACGCGGTGACGGCCTCGATCGCCGATCGCGCGTCGGCGACGACGTCGTCGCCGACCTCGGTCCGGATGGTCGCGTCGACGAGCTCGCGGACCGCATCGGCCAATGGGGCATACAGCGCGGTCACGCGATCGGCTTCCGTCGCGCTGAGCACCTCGAATGTGGCGTCCAACGCGCCGGCCTCCTGACTCAACTTCCAAACACCTTGCGCACGACGGCTTTTGCGCGCCGCGTCACCCGTAAATAGTTGTCCAAGAACTCGCCGCCCTCGTCGGTCGGCCAGCCGGCGGCCACGGCGACCGCGTTCAGCTGGCGTCCGTGGCCCGGCAGCTGGTCGGTGGGCTTACCGCGGACGAGCACCAGCGCGTTGCGGGCCCGGGTGGCGGTCAGCCAGGCCTGCCGCAGCAGCTCCACCTCGTCGGCGGGAACCAGCTCGGCCGCGGCGATCGCATCCAGGCACTCCAGCGTCGACGTGGTGTGCAGCGCGGGGATCTCGTGGGCGTGCCGCAGCTGCAGCAGCTGCACGGTCCATTCGATGTCGGCCAGTCCCCCGCGACCCAGCTTGGTGTGCGTGTTGGGGTCGGCGCCGCGCGGCAGCCGCTCGGCGTCGACGCGGGCCTTGATGCGGCGGATCTCGCGCATCGCCTCCGGCGACATCTCGTTGGGTGGATAGCGCGTCTTGTCGGCCATCAGCAGGAACCGCTGCCCCAGCTCCTCGTCGCCGGCGACCGCGTGCGCGCGCAGCAGCGCCTGGACCTCCCACGGCTGCGCCCACTGCCCGTAGTAGGCGGCGTAGGAGGCCAGGGTGCGCACCAGCGGGCCGTTGCGGCCCTCGGGCCGCAGGTTGGCGTCGACCTCCAGCGGCGGGTCGACGCTGGGGGTCCCCAGCAGGGTCCGGACCTGTTCGGCGACCGTGGTCGCCCAGCGCACGGCCACGGAATCCTCGACACCGGGCGCGGATTCGCACACGAACATCACGTCGGCGTCGGACCCGTAGCCCAGTTCGGCGCCGCCCAGCCTGCCCATGCCGATGACGGCGATGGCCGCCGGCGCCTTGCCGTTTTCGGGAAGGTTGGTCCGGATCATCGCGTCCAGCGCGGCCTGCAGCACCGCCACCCACACCGACGTCAGCGCCTTGCACACGTCGACGACCTCGAGCATGCCGAGCAGGTCCGCCGACGCCACCCGGGCCAGCTCGCGACGCCGCAGGGTGCGCGCGCCGGCGATCGCCCGCACCGGGTCGGAGTAGCGGCAGGCCGAGGCGACCAGCGCGCGGGCCACCGAGGCCGGGTCGGTCTCCAGGAGTCGCGGCCCGGTCGCCCCGTCGCCGTAGTCCTGGATGACCCGGGGCGCGCGCATCAACAGGTCCGGCACGTACGCCGAGGTGCCCAGCACGTGCATGAGCCGCCGCGCGACGGCGGGCTGATCGCGCAGCGTGGCCAGATACCAGCTCTCCCCGGACAGCGCCTCGGACAGTCGCCGGTAGGCCAGCAGCCCGCCGTCGGGGTCGGGCGTGTACGACATCCAGTTCAGCAGCCTGGGCAGCAGCACCGACTGCACCCGGCCCCGCCGGCCGCTGAGGTTGACCAGCGCCGACATGTGCTTAAGCGCGGACTGCGGGCCCTCGTATCCCAGGGCGGCCAGCTGGCGCTCGGCGGCCTCGGAGGTCATGCCGTGCGCGATCTCCAGGCCGGCCGGGCCGATCGATTCCAGCAGCGGTTGGTAGAACAGCTTGGCGTGCAGCTGCGACACCCGCAGGTTCTGGTGCCGCAGCTCCTCGCGCAGCACCCCCGCGGCGTCGTGGCGGCCGTCGGGCCGGATGTGGGCGGCCCGCGCCAGCCAGCGCACCGCCTCCTCGTCGTCGGGCTCGGGCAGCAGGTGGGTGCGCTTGAGCCGCTGCAGTTGCAGCCGGTGCTCGAGCAGCCGGAGGAACTCGTAGGAGGCGGTGAGGTTCGCCGCGTCCTCGCGTCCGATGTAGCCGCCGTGGCCCAGCGCGGCGAGCGCGTCCACCGTCGACGCCACGTGCAGCGACTCGTCGCTGCGCCCGTGCACCAACTGCAGGAGCTGCACGGCGAATTCGACGTCGCGCAATCCGCCGCTGCCGAGCTTGATCTCGCGGCCGCGCACGTCGGCGGGCACCAGCTGCTCGACGCGGCGCCGCATCGCCTGCACTTCGACCACGAAGTCCTCACGCTCGCAGGCGACCCAGACCATCGGCATCAGCGCGGCCAGGTACCGCTGCCCCAGCTCCGCGTCGCCCACCGCCGCGCGCGCCTTCAGCAGCGCCTGGAACTCCCAGGTTTTCGCCCACCGCTGGTAGTAGGCGATGTGCGACTCGACGGTGCGGACCAGCTCGCCGCTGCGGCCCTCCGGTCGCAGCCCGGCGTCGACCTGAAAGAACGCCTCGGAGGCCAGCCGCATCATCTCGCCGGCCACCCGGGTGGTGAGGGCGTCGGCGTGCTCGGCGACGAAGATGACGTCGACGTCGCTGACGTAGTTCAGTTCGCGGGCACCGCATTTGCCCATCGCGATGACCGCCAGCCGCGGCGGCGTCTTGTCGCCGCACACGGTGCTCTCGGCCACCCGCAACGCGGCGGCCAGCGCGGCGTCGGCCAGGTCCGACAGGTGGGCGGCCACGACGGTGAACGGCACCACCGGTTCGTCCTCGACCGTGGCGGCCAGGTCGAGCCCGGCCAGCACCAGCAGCTGATCGCGGTACAGGGTGCGCAGCCGCACCATCGCCGAACCGGGGTCGGCCAGCGCCTCCTCGACGCACGCGGTGAAGTTCGCGGACAGCTGGTCGTGGGTGGGCAGTGTGACGTTGCCGCGCAAGAGTTTCCAGGACTGCGGCTGGGCGATCAGGTGATCCCCGAGGGCCAGCGACGCGCCGAGCACACCGAACAGCCGCCCGCGCAGGGGGCGTTCGGCGAGCAGGGCGGCGTTGAGCTCGTTCCACCCGGCGTCGGGGTTCTCGGCCAGCCGGACCAGGGCGAGCAGGGCGGCGTCGGGGTCCGCGGCGCGCGACAGCGACCAGAGCAGGTCGACGTGGGCCTGGTCGTCATGGTCATGCCAACCCAGCTGCGCTATGCGTTCGGCCGCTTGCGGATCGACCAACCCGAGCCGGCCGACGCTGGGCAGCCTGGGGCGCTGCGTCGCGGGTTTGGTCACGACCACGACCGTATCGCAACCGGCCGATCTTCAGGCACGGCGGCGCATGAAACCGCTACAGCGACAGGTAGGTATTCAGTTCGTACGGGGTGACGTGGCTGCGGTAGTTCGCCCACTCGGTGCGCTTGTTGCGCAGGAAGAAGTCAAACACGTGCTCCCCCAACGTTTCCGCGACCAGCTCGGAGGACTCCATGGCGCGAAGCGCGCTGTCCAGGCTGGTGGGCAGCTCGCGGTATCCCATCGCCTGGCGCTCCGCGGGGGTCAGGTCCCACACGTTGTCCTCGGCCTGCGGCCCCAGCACGTAGCCCTTCTCCACCCCGCGCAGCCCGGCGGCCAGCAGCACGGCGAACGTCAGGTACGGGTTGCACGCCGAGTCGGGGCTGCGGACCTCGACGCGCCGCGACGACGTCTTGTGCGGGGTGTACATGGGCACCCGCACCAGCGCGGAGCGGTTGGCAGCCCCCCACGACGCGGCGGTCGGCGCCTCGCCGCCCCCCACCAGACGCTTGTAGGAGTTGACCCATTGGTTGGTGACGGCGCTGATCTCCGAGGCGTGCTCGAGGATCCCGGCGATGAAGGACTTGCCCACATCGGAGAGCTGCAGCGGGTCGTCCGGGCTGTGGAACGCGTTGACGTCGCCCTCGAACAGGCTCATGTGGGTGTGCATCGCGGAGCCGGGGTGCTGCCCGAACGGCTTGGGCATGAACGACGCGCGGGCGCCGTTGTCGATCGCCACTTCCTTGATGACGTAGCGGAACGTCATCACGTTGTCGGCCATCGACAGGGCGTCGGCGAAGCGCAGGTCGATCTCCTGCTGGCCGGGCGCGCCCTCGTGGTGGCTGAACTCCACCGAGATGCCCATGAACTCCAGCGCCTCGATCGCGTGGCGGCGGAAGTTCGAGGCGGAGTCGTGGACCGCCTGGTCGAAGTAGCCGGCGTTGTCGACCGGAACCGGCGGCGTCCCGTCGTCGGCGCCGGGCTTGAGCAGGAAGAATTCGATCTCGGGGTGCACGTAGCAGGAGAAGCCCAGGTCGTTGGCCTTCTGCAGCTGGCGGCGCAGCACGTGCCGCGGGTCCGCCCAGGACGGCGAGCCGTCCGGCATGGTGATGTCGCAGAACATCCGCGCCGAGTGGTGGTGGCCGCTGGGCGAGGCCCACGGCAGCACCTGGAAGGTGGACGGGTCGGGGTTGGCGACGGTGTCGGATTCCGAGACCCGCGAGAAGCCCTCGATCGAGGATCCGTCGAAGCCGATGCCCTCCTCGAAGGCGCCTTCGAGTTCGGCCGGGGCGATCGCGACCGACTTGAGGAAGCCGAGCACATCGGTGAACCACAGCCGAACGAAGCGGATGTCTCGTTCCTCGAGCGTGCGCAGCACGAATTCCTTCTGGCGATCCATAACTCGAACAGTATGCAACGGCTGTTAAATCTGCGTTACCGATGCCCGCTCAGAACCGTTGCGATGGCCACCGCGGGGCCGTCGGTCGCTGGTCAGGACCGGCAGCTGTAGCCGGCCGGCGGCGGGGTGCCCGCGACCAGGTAACGCACCACGGCGTTGTCCACGCATTGATCGCCGTTGAACACCGCCGTGTGCTGCGTGCCGTCGTAGGTGATCAGCGGGCCGCCCAGCTGGCGGGCCAGGTTCACCCCGGCCTGATACGGGGTCGCCGGGTCGTGCGTGGTGGAGACGACGACGACCTTGCCCGGCGCCATGGGCGGTGCGGCGTGGGGCGCCGACGTCGGCGGGACGGGCCACAGCGCGCACAAATCGCGGGGAGCGTTTCCCGTGAACGGCCCGTAGCTCAGGAAGGGCGCCGCCTGGCGGATCCGCTGATCCGCGGTCACCCAGCTGGCCTGGTCGGTCGGATTCGGGGCGTCGACGCACCGGATCGCGTTGAACGCATCCTGGTCGTTGGAGTAGTGCCCGTCGCGGCCGCGTCCCTGGTAGTCATCGGCGAGCAGCAGCAGGTCGCCGGCGTCGGTGCCGCGGGCCAGGCCGAGCAGGCCGCTGGTCAGGTATTTCCAGTGCGTCGGCGTGTAGAGCGCGTTGATGGTGCCGGTGGTCGCGTCGGCGTAGCTCAGCCCGCGGGGGTCCGCGGTGCGGCCCGGCTTGGTGGCCAGCGGGTCGACCAGGGCGTGGTAGCGGGCGACGAACTGGGACGGGTCGGTGCCCAACGGGCAGCCCGGCGAGCGGGCGCAGTCGGTGGCGTAGTCGTTGAAAGCCGTTTGGAATCCGGCCATTTGGTTGACGTTCTCGTCGATGGGGCCGACGGTCGGGTCGATGGCACCGTCGAGCACCATCGCCCGCACGTGGTTGCTGAACTTCTCCAGGTAGGCGGTCCCCAGCTCGGTGCCGTAGCTGTATCCCAGGTAGTTGATCTGTTCGTCGCCCAGCGCCTGGCGCACCGCGTCCATGTCACGCGCGACGGACGCGGTGCCCGCGTTGGCCAAAAACGCGGCGCCCATGCGGTTCACGCATTGCTGGGCCAGCTGCCGGTAGAGCTGCTCGATGTGCGCGACGCCGGCCGGGCTGTAGTCGACCATCGGCTCTCGCCGATACGCGTCGAATTCGGCGTCGGTGCGGCAGCGCAGCGAAGGAGTGGAGTGGCCCACGCCGCGCGGGTCGAAGCCGACCAGATCGAAGTTGCGGCCGACGGGCGAGTTCTCCAGGTCCGGCGCCATCGCGGCCACCATGTCGACCGCCGAGCCGCCGGGACCCCCGGGATTGACCAGCAGCGATCCCATCCGTTGCCCGGTCGCGGGCACGCGGATCACCGCCAGCTTGGCCTGGGCGCCGCCCGGGTTGTTGTAGTCGATCGGGACCGACACCGTGGTGCACCGCGCGGCGGGGATATCGCTTGTGTCCGAGACGAATTGGCCGCAGCTCCCCCAGCCCTGCGGCGCCGCGGCCGCCGGCGGGTTCGGGGCCGGGGTCTGCCCCGCGCCCGGTTCGGGCGTGGCGCCGGCCACCGGCAGCGCGGCGACGGCCGAACCGCCCAGCACAAGGCCGAACGAAAGCAGCGCCGAGCTCACGGGTCTCAGGCGCGACATGGCTGTCATCGTTGCAGCCGCGGGTCCCCGTGGCAGCGCGAAACGATTACGCCTTGGTCTCGGCTCTCAGCCGGTTCGAGCCCGCACCGAGCGTGCAACCACGGCGACGAATCGACGAAAATCCCGCCGTGAGTACACGTTCGGCGCTAGCACTTGGCGCCGCTCGGCGGCGTCGTGCCGCCGACCAGATAGGCCGTCACGTAGTTGTCGATGCAGCCATCGCCCTGGAAGACGACCGTGTGCTGGGTTCCGTCGTAGGTCAGCAGCGAGCTGCGCAGCTGGTTGGCCAGGTCGACGCCGGCCTTGTAGGGAGTCGCCGGGTCGTGGGTCGTCGACACCACCACCGTCGGCGCCAGGCCGGGCGCGGAGATGGTGTGCGGCTTGCTCGTCGGCGGTACCGGCCAGAACGCGCAGGTGCCCAGCGGCGCGTGGCCGGTGAACTGCCCGTAGCTCATGAACGGTGCGATCTCCCGGGAGCGGCGGTCTTCGTCAATCACCTTGGCCCGGTCGGTAATCGGCGGCTGGTCCACGCAGTTGACCGCCACCCGCGCGTCGGTGGCGTTGGTGTAGTGGCCGTGCGAGTCGCGGCGCATGTACATGTCGGCCAGGGCGAGCAGGGTGTCGCCGTGATGGTCGACGAGTTCGGAGAGGCCGTCGGTCAGGTGATGCCACAGGTTCGGTGAGTACAGCGCCATGATGGTGCCGACGATGGCGTCGCTGTAGCTGAGTCCGCGCGGGTCGTTGGTCGGGACCGGCCGGCCGACCATGGGGTTGTTGGGGTCGACCATCGGGTCGACCAGGCTGTGGTAGACGTCGACGGCCTTGGCCGGGTCGGTGCCCAGCGGGCAGTTCGGTTGTTTCGCGCAGTCGGCGGCGTAGTTGTTGAACGCGTCCTGGAATCCCTTGGCCTGCCGCAGGTCGGCCTCGATGGGATCGGCGTTGGGGTCGACGGCGCCGTCGAGGATCATCGCCCGCACCTTGTTCGGGTAGGCCTCGGCGTAGGCCGAGCCGATCCGGGTGCCGTAGGAGTAGCCGAGGTAGGTCAGCTTGTCGTCGCCCAGCGCGGCCCGGATGGCGTCGAGGTCCCTGGCGACGTTGACCGTCCCGATGTTGGCCAGAAAGCCCTTGCCCATCTTGTCGACGCAGCGGCCGACGAACCGCTTGGTCTCGTCCTCGATGTGGGCCACACCGGCCGGGCTGTAGTCGACGTTCGGCTCGGTGCGCAGCCGGTCGTTGTCGGCGTCGGAGTTGCACCAGACCGCCGGGCGCGACGCGCCCACCCCGCGGGGATCGAAGCCCACCAGGTCGAACCTTTCGCGGACCCGCTTGGGCAGGGACTGGACGACGCCCAGCGCCGCTTCGATGCCGGACTCCCCGGGCCCGCCGGGGTTGATCACCAACGAGCCGATCTTGTCCCCGGTCGCGGGGAAACGGATCATCGCCAGCGTGGCGTCGTCGCCGTCGAGGTTGTCGTAGTCGACCGGCACCGCGAGCTTGCCGCACAACGCGCCGGCCGGGAGCTTGACCTTCGGGTTGGCGGCCCGGCACGGCGTCCACTCCACCGCCTGGCCCAGCTTGGGTTCGGACATGACGGCGCGTCCCAGCACCACGCGTTCGCAGCCCGCCAGAAGCAGCGCCACGGCAGCGATCGACGTCCACATCAGCAGCGTGCGCGCGCTCGTGCCGCGGCGAGACGAACCCATGCCAACATATGCTGCCAGAGGAAACCTGAGATCCTGATCAGCGGCACCGCCGCGCGCGGAGCATGGCCTGTCTCACACTGTCGCGCCGTTTCAACCGCGCCGAAGAAATGGCAGAATGACACCGTCAGACGAACCCGGGGACCCGTTTTGGGCCACGAGGATCGACCCGACCACCCACTAGGGACAATGATGTCTGAGCACAACGTTTACGGTGCCAATTCGTCTGCGCCCGCGCAGCCGCTCACCAAGATCCGCACCCACCACCTGCAGAAGATGAAGGCCGAAGGGCACAAGTGGGCGATGCTCACGGCCTACGACTATTCGACCGCCCGCATTTTCGACGAGGCCGGCATCCCGGTCCTGCTGGTCGGCGACTCGGCGGCCAACGTCGTCTACGGCTACGACACCACCGTGCCGGTGTCGATCGACGAACTGATTCCGTTGGTCCGCGGCGTGGCGCGCGGCGCCCAGCACGCCATGGTCGTCGCGGACCTGCCGTTCGGCAGCTACGAGGCCGGGCCCGCCGCCGCGCTGGCCGCCGCCACCCGGTTCATGAAAGAGGGCGGCGCGCACGCGGTGAAGCTCGAGGGCGGTGAACGGGTCGCCGAGCAGATCGCCTGCCTGACCGCCGCGGGCATCCCGGTGATGGCGCACATCGGGTTTACCCCGCAGAGCGTGAACAGCCTGGGCGGCTTCCGGGTCCAGGGCCGCGGCGACGCGGCCGAACAGACCGTCGCGGACGCGATCGCCGTCGCCGAGGCCGGGGCGTTCTCCGTGGTGATGGAGATGGTGCCGGCCGAGTTGGCCACCCAGATCACCGGCAAGCTGACGATTCCGACCATCGGGATCGGCGCCGGACCGAACTGCGACGGGCAGGTGCTGGTGTGGCAGGACATGGCCGGCATGAGCAGCGGCAAGGCCGCCCGCTTCGTCAAACGGTTCGCCGACATCGGCGGGGAATTGCGCCAGGCCGCAACGCAATATGCGCACGAGGTCGCCGCAGGGGTTTTCCCCGCCGACGAGCACTGCTTCTGACCCCGCGCGTCAGCGCACGATGGCCGGCACGCCGCGGTGCGCGCCCGGACCGCCGATCTGAGGGTCCCGCCTCGTTGACAACGTTACCCCGGTCACAACGAAACCGCCGAAAAACGTTGTGTGGCAGGCATGTACGATTGCTCTTAGGAGACGATCCGGACTCTAAAGAGCAAAGGTGGACCACATCGACCGGGGGGACCGTGGTGGCTTCGTACACCGTCGAACGGTGCTGAAGTTCCCGCTGCTAGTGGCAGGAGGCATCGTTTTGGCCCGCACACCGCACGCGTCCGCGCAGCCGCCTCGCACCTCGCCGCAGGCAAGCCGGTGGTCGCCCGAGCGGGCCAACCGCTGGTATCAGGCGCAAGCCTGGCCGGTGGGCGCGAACTACATCACGTCCAACGCCATCAACCAGCTGGAGATGTTCCAGGCCGATACCTTCGATCCCCGGCGCATCGACACCGAATTGGGTTGGGCCCAAACAAATGGATTCAACGCGGTGCGGGTCTTTTTGCACGATCTGCTCTGGGCGCAGGACCACCGAGGGTTCCAGGGCCGTCTCGCGCGGTTCGTCGACATCGCGGCCCGCCACGACATCAAACCCCTGTTCGTCCTGTTTGATTCGTGTTGGGATCCGTTCCCCAAGCCGGGCCCGCAGCCCGCGCCCCGGCCCGGCATCCACAACTCCGGCTGGGTGCAGAGCCCGGGCGCCGCGCGCCTCGATGACCGCGGCTACGTCCGCACCCTGCGCGGCTACGTCACCGGAGTCCTGACCCAATTCCGCAATGACGACCGCATTTTGGGCTGGGACCTGTGGAACGAGCCGGACAATCCGGCGGACACCTACGCCTCGGTGGAACGCAAAGACAAGGTCGACCTGGTCGCCAACCTGCTCCCCCAGGTGTTCGAGTGGGCGCGGTCGGTCGATCCCCGCCAGCCGCTGACGAGCGGCGTGTGGCACGGCGAGTGGGCCGACCCGGCGCGCCGCAGCGTCATCGCCGGGATCCAGCTCGACAACTCCGATGTCATCACCTTCCACTGCTACGGCGAGCCGGCGGCGTTCGAGAGGCGCATCGCCGAGCTCGTCCCGCTGGGGCGCCCGATCCTATGCACCGAGTACATGGCCCGGCCGCTGGGCAGCACGGTGCAAAACATCCTGCCGATCGCGAAGCGCGCCAACGTCGGCGCATTCAACTGGGGATTCGTCGCCGGGAAAACGCAGACGTACTTTCCCTGGGACTCCTGGGACCACCCGAACCCGGATCCGGCGATGCCGCAGGAATGGTTTCACGACTTGCTGGGACCCGACGGACGGCCGTTCCGCGACACCGAGATTCAGACGATCCTCGAGTTGAGCGACCTGGCAATGCATCTGCGGCCGCCGCCGGCCAGCTGACCGGAAGGCTTCAGCGGCACCGATTCTGGAAGTCGGTCAGCGGCTGGCGGATGCCCTCGAGGTCGGCGTGGGTCTGCGGGTTGGCATCCATGTACTGCTTCAACTGATCGCGCATGTCGCTGCGCGGTTGGCCCTTCAAGCTGGTGAAGTAGTCGTTGACGTCCGGGTGCGTGAACAGGTACGCCGACGTGGCCGCGGCGACGCCCGACGAGACCTGGGCCAGATCGGCGGCCGTGCAATTGGGTTGCGACGTGGGCGCCGGCTCCGGATCGTCCATCGGCACGTCCGCGGCGGCCGAACCGGCTGTCGCGAAAAGCATTGCCACACTGGCCGCGCAGGCCGCCATTCCGCCGGCAACGGCCCGGGCTGCCGGGCGAACACAAGACCCCATGCAAACGCTCCTTCGTCGGCCACCGCACAAGGCGAGCGGTATTCGTATCGCAAACCATAAGGGGTTTGCGCGCCGCGCACGCGCGAATCAGGCGCCAAACAAATGCAGGCCCGCGGTAGGGTCGGGCCGTGGCGGAAGTCCTTCAGACCCAGGTTTGTGTTGCCGGTGGGGGCCCCGCCGGCCTCGTTCACGCGCTCCTGCTCGCCCGCGCCGGGGTCCGGGTTGTCGTCTTGGAGAAGCACAATGACTTCCTGCGCGACTTCCGCGGCGACACGGTGCATCCCAGCACCCTGCGGATCATGGACGAGCTTGGGCTCGTCGATGAGCTCCTGCGCCTGCCGCACACCAAAATCGACCGTGTCGCGTTCGACACCGACGGCACGATTCGCACCTTCGGCAACTTCGGTGTGCTCAAGCGGTTGGGCTTCAAACAGCCGTATATCGCGTTGATGCCGCAGTGGGATTTCCTCGACTTCCTCGCCGAAAAGGCCTCTGCCTACCCGGAATTCACGCTGATCCGCAACGCGGAAGTCAAAGACCTGATCTTCGACGGCGATCGCGTGATCGGGGCGCGCACACCCGACCTGGAGGTCCGCGCCGACCTGGTCGTCGGCGCGGACGGGCGCAAATCCGCGGTCCGGGCCGCGGCCGGGCTGCAGACCGCTGCGGCGCACTCCCCGATGGACGTGTTGTGGTTTCGGCTCAACTGGCGCCCCGGCGATCCGCAGGAGCTGTACGGGGTGGCCCGCAAGGGCTTCACCATGGCGTTGATCTACCGGGGCGACTATTGGCAGATCGCGTATCTGATGCCGAAGGGGTCCGACCCCCGCGACGGGTCGCTGGAGGCGTTCAAAGAGCGCGTCGTG
The DNA here is from genome assembly GCF_976985675.1 of Mycobacterium sp. NTMscope_MAC_12. Taxonomy (NCBI): domain Bacteria; kingdom Bacillati; phylum Actinomycetota; class Actinomycetes; order Mycobacteriales; family Mycobacteriaceae; genus Mycobacterium; species Mycobacterium sp. NTMscope_MAC_12. The sequence goes on along the minus strand of NZ_CDRJYY010000001.1, from coordinate 1,882,651 downwards.
GCGGCGCGGCCACAGCTACGCGAACACGTCGACGACCTTCGTTCCTGGGACCAGACCAGTCAGCTCGACGTGCGGGTGGACCGGCTCGAGACGTGGTGGCGCACCGGCCTGCTGTGCATCGGCGACGCCGCCCACGCCATGTCGCCGATCGGCGGCGTCGGGATCAACCTCGCCGTCGCCGACGCGGTGGCGGCGGCCAACATCCTGAGCGTCCCACTGAGCAACGGACGGCTGCGCGACACCGACCTCGCCAAGGTGCAGCGCCGGCGGGAGCTGCCCGCCCGGGTCATCCAGGCGATCCAGGTGTTCGCCCAGGATCGGGTGATCGCGCCCAATTTGAACGGTGGTGACCTGTCACCTATCCCGATCCCCGCGATCGTGGGTCGGGGCCCGCTGCGATCCATCCCGCCGATCGCCTTCGGGCGGGGCCTTCGCCCCGAACACGTCCGCACCCCGAACGTGCACACGGCCTAACGCTTTCCGGCCCCGCCGCCCCAGCGATATTCACATTCTCGGCCCGCCCGCCGCGCTGTGACGGCACAATGCACTGAGGGGTCGGAAGGAGAGTGCAGATGAACCGCCGCCGCGGGCTTGCCGCACTGCTGGTGTTCTCGGGCGTGGTGTCCGTCCCCGCAATCCTTACCGCGGTGCCCTCCGCCGATCGGGTCGAGGCGACCGTGTGCGTGGGCGCGGGCCGACGCGTCTCGGTGAGTGGCTGCACCAACATCGCTGACAACATCGCCCGCTATGCCCCGCCGCCCGCGGCCTATGCGCCGCTGCCGGAGGACGACACGTCGGCTCCTCCCCCTCCTCCGCCGCCGCCATAGCGCCGTCACCGCGGTGTGGCAGGCTATGGGTCTCATCCCCCACCGTCCACCGCGTTCAAGGCCGCGGCGACGCGCCGTCAACGGAGCGAAAGATGCCTGCACAAACGCCGCAGACCTCGCGTCACCTGGAGGTAGAGCGCAAGTTCGACGTCGTCGAGTCCACCGTGTCCCCGTCGTTCGAAGGGATCGCCGCGGTCGCCCACGTCGAGAAGTCGCCGACGCAAACCCTGGATGCGACGTACTTCGACACGCCCGCACATGACCTCGCGCGCAACAAGATCACCCTGCGCCGCCGCACCGGTGGCTCCGACGCGGGGTGGCACCTCAAGCTGCCGGCCGGGCCCGACGCGCGCACCGAGGTCCGCGCGCCGCTGGACGCATCCGGCCCCGACGGGAACAACGCCGTGCCCACCGAGTTGACGGACGTCGTGCTGGCGATCGTCCGCGACCGGCCGCTGCAGCCGGTCGCGCGCATCACCACCGAGCGCGAGAGCCAGGTGTTGTACGACGCCGCGGGCGTCGCGCTGGCCGAGTTCAGCAACGACCACGTCACCGCATGGTCGACGCGGGGCTCCGATGACAGCGCCGGAGCCGCCGCCGATGAAACCGGTGCGCCGCCCACCGAGCTGGAGTGGCGGGAGTGGGAATTGGAGCTGCTCGAAGCGGGCGGTCAATCCAACGGGGCGGCCGGCACCGAGCTGCTGAACCGGTTGAGCAACCGGCTGCTGGACGCCGGTGCCGCGCCGGCCGGGCACGGCTCCAAGCTGGCGCGGGTGCTCGGCACCCCGCCACCGCCCGACGGCGCGCAGCCGTCCGAGGATCCGTTGCAGCGCGCCATCGCCGAGCAGGTCCGCGAGCTGCTGGTGTGGGATCGCGCCGTGCGCGCCGACGCGTATGACTCCATCCACCAGATGCGGGTGACCACCCGCAAGCTGCGCAGCCTGCTGCGTGATTACCAGGATTCGTTCGGGTTGCCCGAGGAGGGATGGGTGCTGGACGAGTTGCGTGAGCTCGCCGGGATCTTGGGGATGGCGCGCGACGCCGAGGTGCTCGCCGAGCGATACGAGCGTGACTTGGACGGGCTCGCACCGGAATTGGTGCGCGGTCCGGTGCGCGAACGCCTGGTCGGGGGCGCCCAGCGTCGCTACCAGACCGGGCTGCGCCGGTCGTTGATCGCGATGCGCTCGCAGCGTTACTTCCGGTTGCTCGACTCCCTGGAGACGATTGCTGCCCAAACCCCCGTCGCCGCCGCGGCCGAGGAACAGGCCCCGGTGACCATCGACGCCGCCTACAAGAAGGTCCGCAAGGCAGCGAAGGCCGCCGCCCGGGCCGCGCGGGAGCAGCCCGGCGACCACCACCACCGCGACGAAGCGATACACCGAATCCGCAAGCGCGCCAAGCGTCTTCGGTACACCGCGGCCGCCACCGGCGCGGCGAAGGTGTCCGAGCAGGCCAAGGCCGTGCAGTCGCTGCTCGGCGATCATCAAGACAGCGTGGTCAGCCGTGAACACCTGCGCCAGGAGGCGGAGATCGCCCACGCCGCCGGCGAAGACACTTTCACGTACGGGCTGCTGTATCAGCGGGAGGCCGACTTGGCGCAGCGGTGCCGCCGCGAACTCGACGGCACCCTACGCAAACTCGCCAAAGCGGTGCGCAAGGCGGGCCACTAACCCGGTCGCGAGACTGCAGCCACCGACGCCCCCACTCGGCGAACGGGTCGCTGGTTGCAGTTTCGCGGAGGCTGAAGGCGGACGAGTTGGCCTGTAAGCCGGATTCTGTTCCCCACCGCCGCGCGTGAGCAACGGCGGTGCGGCGGCGACCATCCATCTGGACACACCGTCACCGGGTGCCTCGAGCGGCCTACCCGCAGGCTCGGGCGAGCAACCCTCGAACGCCTGCGCGGCCGCACCAGCGGTGCGGCCTTCTTGGCCTTGCTTCGGGTGGGGTTTGCCGAGCCACCCCGGTCACCCGGGATGCTGGTGCGCTCTTACCGCACCGTTTCACCCTTACCACCGCGAGGGTGGCGGTCTGTTTTCTGTGGCACTTTCCCGCGAGTCACCTCGGATTGCCGTTAGCAATCACCCTGCTCTGTGAAGTCCGGACTTTCCTCGAACCGCCTTGCGACGGCCCGCGGCCGCCCGGCCAACTCGTCCGCGACGATAAACGGTACCCGCTGCGCGGGGCCGGGGCCAGCAACCGTTTACCGTGGAGCCGGGTCACGAATCGGAAGGACGCGGATGTCCCGGTGGAAAAGGCGTGTCGATTCAGGCGATTGGGAGGCTATCGCCGCCGCGGTCGACGAGTACGGCGGGGCGCTGCTACCGCGACTGGTCACGCCCAGCGAGGCGGCGCGGCTGCGCAAGCTCTACGCCGACGACGCCCTGTTCCGTTCCACGATCGACATGGCGCCCAAGCGCTATGGGTCCGGGCAGTACCGCTATTTCCACGCGCCCTACCCCGAACCGATCGAGGATCTCAAACAGGCGCTGTATCCCCGGCTGCTGCCGATCGCCCGCGATTGGTGGGGCAGGCTGGGCCGGGACGCACCCTGGCCGGACCGCCTCGACGACTGGCTGGCGGCCTGCCACGCCGCCGGCCAGACCCGGTCCACGGCCCTGATGCTGAAATACGGTGCGGGCGACTGGAATGCGCTGCACCGGGACCTCTACGGGGACTTGGTGTTCCCCTTGCAGGTGGTGATCAACCTCAGCGACCCGGCCACCGATTACACCGGCGGTGAATTTTTGCTGGTCGAGCAGCGACTGCGGGCTCAATCCCGGGGCACCGCAACGCAATTGCCGCAGGGGCACGGCTACGTCTTCACCACCCGGGAGCGGCCGGTGCCCTCGGCCCGCGGCTGGTCCGCGGCGCCGGTGCGCCATGGTGTGTCCGTGGTTCGCACCGGGCAGCGCTACGCGATGGGGCTGATCTTTCACGACGCGGCGTGAGGATCATTCGTCTCGTCGCAACGCGATCACGTGGTCGGGCACCCTGGCCGTTTCCCCGTTGACGGTCATCTCGCGCTCGACGGAGTCGGCCCGTAACCGAGTCCAGGCGGTCGAATCCAGCCGTAACGAGGCGATCACCTCCTCGATGCCGAGGAAGGAGTGATCGTGGTGCTGCGCCCACGGCGGCACCGCCCCGTGGTCGACGATCAACAGCACGCCACCGGGATTCACGCGGCCGGCGGCGTTCCGTAACACGTTTTCCCGGTCGAGGCGGGCCGGCGAATGAAAATACTGGGCAGAGATCAGGTCGAACATCCCTTGCGGGAAGCTCTCGTTGAGGTTGTGCCGCTGAAATTCGATGTGGGCGGCCATATTCCGCGCCGATGCGGCCGCGCGGGCGCGTTGCAGCGCGGTGTCCGAGACGTCGACGGCCACCACCTGCCACCCGCGGTCGGCGAGCCACAGCGCGTCGGCTCCCTCTCCGCAGCCCAGGTCGAGTGCTCGGCCCGGCGCCAGGTCGGCGGCCACCTCCGCGAGCCGGGGGTTGACCCGTCCGCTCCACACCCGCTCGAGTGACCGGTAGCGCTCTTCCCAGAACTGCTGGGCGTCATCGGGTTTGCAAGAACTGTCCATACCGCGAGCTTGCCCATTCCGCCAGGAGTTGCCAAGCTGAATTGCCATGCAGGCAAAAACCGACCCCGACATCGACCTCCTGGTGCGGCGGAGGCTGCGGGAGCTGCGCGTGCAGCGGGGCATGACGCTGCAGGAGGTCGGCGAGAAGGCGGGCATCAACGTCTCGACGCTCAGCCGGCTCGAGTCCGGCAAACGCCGCCTGGCGCTGGATCATCTGCCGCGGCTGGCCCGGGCTCTCTCGGTGAGCACCGACGAGTTGCTGCAGACCTCGTCACCGCCGGACCCGCGGGTGCGCGGCGCGGCGCACACCCACCACGGCGTCACCTACTGGCCGCTGACCCGCCAGGGTCCCGCCGGCGGCCTGCACGCGTTCAAGGTTCGCGTCAGCGCCCGGCGGCGCAACCCGCCCGCCGACCTGCCCGTGCATGAGGGGCAGGACTGGATGTACGTGCTTTCCGGCCGGATGCGGCTCATCCTCGGCGACCGCGACTTCACCATCGACCCGGGCCAGGCCGTCGAATTCTCGACGTGGACGCCGCACTGGTTCGGCGTGGTGGACGGGCCGGTGGAGGCCATCGTGATTTTCGGCCCGCACGGCGAGCGGCTGCACCTGCACAGCTGACCGGTACGGCGTTAGCGTGGAGCGATGGACCGGGGCTCGGAATACCGCGTGGCACCGCCGCACAGCGCGCCGGGCGTGACGTCGATGGTCGGATACCGGACCTTCGATGTTCCCGAGACCGTGCACCGCGGCATGCCGTCCTCGATGTTGACGTTCATCGTCAGCCTCGACGACGGGGTGGAAGCCGGCGACACCGCCGACGCACTGGCCGTCGCGCGCCCCAACCCGTTGCTGCTGAGCGGGCTGCACGTGCAGGCCAGCCACGTGCGGCAGCGCCGCGGCCAGGCGGGCGTGCAGCTGGCGGTGCATCCTCTCGCATCACGCGCGCTGTTCGGCGTGCCGAGCGCCGAGCTTCCCGTGACCGACTACGACGCGACCGCCGTGCTGGATCGCGGCGGCCTGGAATTGCATGATCGCGTGACCGAGGCGCACGGCTGGCCGGACGCGTTCGCCGTGGTGGCCCGCTACCTCATCGAGGCGCGGCGGCGCCGCGAGAGCGCGACCGTGCGTCCCGAGGTCGCGTATGCCTGGCACCTGCTGGAGCGCAGCCGGGGCCGGATACCGGTGGCCGCCGTGGCGGAGACGGTCGGCGTGACCACCCGGCACCTGACGACGCTGTTCGGCCAGGAGGTCGGCCGCTCGCCCAAGACGGTGGCGATGCTGATGCGGTTCCAGCACGCGACGGCGCGCATCGCGGCGTCGGCGCGCCGGTACGGACGCGTCGGCCTCGCGGGGATCGCGGCCGCCACCGGGTACAGCGACCAGGCGCACCTGACCCGCGAATTCGCCCGGTTCGTCGGTGTGCCGCCGCGGCGGTGGCTGGCCGACGAGTTCCGAAACATTCAAGACGGCGGCCACTCGTTTCGAGCACAGTGGGACCATGACCGCTTCGAATCCGACCGTCTGGTTGACATTGCAGGCCCATGACGCACCCAAGCTGATCGATTACTACGTCGAGACATTCGGCTTCGTCCTCGCGGCCCGCTACGGCCAGGGCGAGACCGTCGATCACGCGCAACTGAACTGGCCGCACGGCAGCGGAGGGATCATGCTGGGCACCCACAAGCCCGACGCGCAGTGGTGCCGCGAACCGGGCACCGCCGGCGGCTACGTCGTCACCGCCGATCCCGACGCGCTCTACGAACGGGTGCTGCAGCATAAGGCCGAGGTGGTGCGGCCGCTCGCCGAAACCGACTACGGCGCACGCGAATTCACCGTCCGCGATCCCGAAGGCAACCTGTGGTCCTTCGGCGACTACGGCGGCGCGTCGCCCTCAGCCGGCTAGATACGCCGTCTGGTTCACCAACCGCACCGAAGAGGCTCCGTCGGAATAGAATTCGGCGATGCTCAGCGAGGCCAGGTCGAGGTGCAGCCGGTACAAGATGCCTGGCCCGGCGTCCAGCGCCTCCCGCAGCAACATCTTGATCGGCGTCACGTGGGACACCACCAGCACCGTCGTGCCTTGATGTGCGGCGAGGATGCGGTCACGGATGCTCGACACCCGGTCGAGCACCGCGTCGAAGCTCTCGCCGCCCGGCGGGGCGGTGCTGGTGTCGCGCAGCCAACGACGGTGCAGTTCGGGGTCGCGCTCCGCGGCCTCGCCGAACGTCAACCCCTCCCAGGCCCCGAAATCGGTCTCGATCAGGTCGTCGTCGACGGTCACATCAAGTCCCAGGGCCTTGGCGGCCGCCGCCGCGGTGTCGTACGCCCGTTGCAGCGGGGAGGCGAAGACCGCCGAAATCCCGCCGCGCTGGGCCAGATACCGCGCCGCCGCGTCGGCCTGCCACCGCCCCACTTCGGTGAGCGCCGGGTTGCCGCGGCCCGAATAGCGGCGCTGCACCGACAGCTCCGTCTGCCCGTGGCGCAGCAACAGCAGCCGGGTGGGGGTGCCGCGCGCGCCGGTCCAGCCGGGCGCCGCCGGAGCCGGCGCCGGTGCCGCCGTCGGCGCCGGTGCCGCAACGGTTTTCGCCGCGTCGGCGCCGGGGGGCTCGGGTGTGCCGGCCGGCTCGGACTTTGCCGCCGCACCGTTGGCCTCGGCCGCAGCGTCCATCGCCTCGTTGGCCAACCGATCGGCGTGCGAATTGCGCTCCCGCGGAATCCACGAGTAGCTGATCGTGTCGAACCGCGCCGCCAGGCGTCGGGCCTGGGCGTTGAGTTCGATCAGGTCGGGGTGCTTGACCTTCCACCGCCCGGACATCTGTTCCACCAGCAGCTTGGAATCCAGGTACACCGCGGCCTCGGTGGCGCCGAGCTTCAGGGCGTCGTCCAAACCGGCTATCAGGCCACGGTATTCGGCGACGTTGTTGGTTGCCCGGCCGATGGCCTGCTTGTTCTCGGCCAGCACGCTCGCGCGGTCCTCGGTCCACACCACGGCGCCGTACCCGGCCGGCCCGGGGTTGCCACGTGATCCGCCGTCGGCTTCGATGACAACCTTCACTGGTCGAACCCCTTGACCCGCAGCAGGATCGCGCCGCATTCCGGGCAGCGCACCACATCGTCCTCGGCGGCCGCCGAGATGCGGGACAGTTCGCCGCGGTCGATCTCGATCCGGCAGGCCCCGCACCGCTTGCCCAGCAGCTGCCCGGCGCCCGGCCCTCCCCCGGCGCGCTGCCGTTCGTACAGGGCGGACAGGGCGGGGTCCAGTGCGGCGTTCAGCGAGTCGCGTCGCGACGAATGAAGCTCGCGGGCTTCGGCGATTTCGGTGAGCGCGGCGTCGAGGGCCTGCTTCGCGTCGGCGATTTCGGCCTCCAGAGTCTCGACGGCCCGCTGCTCGGCGTCCAGCTGGGACTGCAGCTCCTCGCGACGTTCCATCACCTCCAGCAGGGAATCTTCCAGGCTGGTCTGGCGACGCTGCAAGGTCTCGAGCTCGTGCTGAAGGTCCGCGAGTTGTTTGGCGTCAGTCGCCCCCGACTGCAGCAGCGCCCGGTCACGATCCTCGCGCTGGCGCACCGAATCGATCTCCGATTCGAGACGTTTGACGTGAGCGTCGATGTCTTCCAGGGCAATCCGCACCGCGCCCTGCCGGTCGCCGGCGGCATCGCATTCCTCCTGCAACCGCCGGCACGCCTCTTGCTCCGGCAGATGCGCGGCCCGGTGCGTGATACGGGACAGCTCGGCATCCAGTTTCGACAACTCGAGCAGCGAACGTTGCTGTGCTACTTCGGCTTTCATGACCCTTCTCCCCCGGACTCGTTATCACCGTGCTCGACATTCCAAGGGTCGGTGCGAATCGAGCTCACTCGCACCGGAAGCTCCGCACCGAAACGTGACCGCAGCAGGCCGGCGGCCTGTTCACACCATGGGAATTCACTTGCCCAATGCGCCACATCGATCAGGGCGACATCGGAGGCGCGACGATGCTCGTCGGCCGGGTGGTGCCGCAGATCGGCGGTGACGTAGGCCTGCACCCCGGCGCCGGCCGCGGCGGCCAGCAGCGAATCGCCGGCGCCGCCGCAGACGGCGACCCGCGACACCGGCATCTCGGGATCACCCGCCGCCCGCACCCCCCACGATGTCCGCGGCAGCGCGGAGCGCACGCGGGAGACGAAGTCGCGCAACGGTTCCGGGCGGGCCAGCGTGCCGATGCGGCCCAGCCCGGCGTCGCTGGGCGGCGGGACCATCGCGAAGATGTCGAACGCGGGCTCCTCGTAGGGATGGGCGGCGCGCATGGCCGCCAGCACCGGCCCCCGGGCCCGCGCGGGCGCGACGACCTCGAACCGGTCCTCGGGGACCCGCTCGACGTTGCCGACGCTGCCGACGGCGGGCGCGGCGCCGTCGTGCGGCAGGAACTGCCCGATACCGGTGACGCTCCAGCTGCAATGCGAGTAGTCGCCGATGTGACCGGCCCCTGCCTCAAACACCGCCGCCTGCACCGCTTCTGCGTTCTCCTTGGGCACGTAGATGACCCACTTGTCGAGGCCGGGCGCGCCGGTCGCCGGCTCCAGCGGGGCCTCGACACGGAGCCCGAGGGCGGCGGCCAGCGCATCGGACACACCCGGGCTAGCCGAGTCGGCGTTGGTGTGCGCGGTGAACAGCGAACGCCCGGTCCGGATCAGCCGGTGCACGAGCGCGCCCTTGGGCGTGCTGGCCGCCACGGTGTCCACCCCCCGCAACAGCAGCGGGTGGTGGGCCAGCAGCAGGCTCGCGTCGGGGACTTCGTCGACGACCGCGGGCGTCGCGTCGACCGCGACGGTCACCGACTCCAGCACGTCGCCGGGGTCACCGCACACCAGGCCGACCGAATCCCACGATTCGGCGAGCCGCGGCGGGTAGGCCTCGTCGAGCACCGCGATGACATCGGCCAGCGTCACGCTCACCGGCACACCTCCGAGATCGCCTGCACCAGCAGCGGCCACTCCGGGCGCACCGCGGCCCGCAGGTACCGCTCGTCCAGGCCGACGAACGTATCACAGCGACGGATGGCAATTCCCCTGTCGTGCAGTCGTTTTCGCAATCGAACGGCCTCCTGCGCGCGAAACAGCACGAACGGAGCTTGGCCGTCGACCACGTCGGCGCCCACCGACGCCAGCCCGGCCACCATCTCGGCGCGCAGCTGGCCCAGTCGCGCCGCCCCGGCCGCCGCGTCGGCAACGGCCTGTGGGCCGCAACACGCCGCGATGGCCGTCAGTTGCAGCGTGCCCACCGGCCAGTGCGCCCGCGCAGCGGTCAGGCGCGCCAACACCTCCGGTGACCCCAGCGCGTAGCCCACCCGCAGTCCGGCCAGCGCCCACGTCTTGGTCAGGCTGCGCAGCACCAGCACGTCGGGCAGCGCGTCACCGGCCAGCGACTCCGGCTCGCCTGGGATCGAGTCGGCGAAGGCCTCGTCGACCACCAGGATCCGGCCGGGCCGGCGCAACGCGAGTAGCTCCTCGCGGCGATGCAGCACCGAGGTGGGATTGGTGGGATTGCCCACGACGACCAGGTCGGCGTCCTCGGGGACGGCCGCACCCGCGAGGCCGAAGGGCGGCCGCAGCACCACGTGGTGCACCGGAACCCCGGCGGCGGTCAGCGCCGCCGCCGGCTCGGTGAACGCCGGCGCGACGATCGCCGCCCGCGCCGGGCGCAGGTTGCCCAGCAGGGCGAACCCCTCGGCCGCCCCGGCCAGCGGCAGCACCTCCTCGCGGGCCCGGCCGTGCCGTGCGCCGGCCGCGTCCTGCGCCGCGTGGACGTCGTCGCTGCTCGGGTAGCGCGCCAGGTCGGGCAGCCGCGCGGCCAGCCGTCGCAGCAGCCATTCCGGCGGTTGGCCGTGACGGACGTTGACGGCGAAATCCAGCATCCCGGGCGCGACGGCCTGATCACCGTGATAGCGCGCCGCAGGCGGGCTCAGGTTCAGACTCGCCATCCGTGAAACACTAGTGCGCCGCGCGGGCGAGCCGGACGAACACCGGCAACACCGTCGCACCCGCCCGCGCCCATCGAGGACAATGGTGAGGTGACAGGCACAACGTCCACCGATCGCCAAGCCCCAGGGGCGCAGCTGGTGATCTTCGATCTCGACGGCACGCTGACTGACTCCGCGGAGGGCATCGTGGCCAGCTTCCTGCATGCGCTCAACCACATCGGCGCCCCGGTGCCCCCCGGCGACCTCGTCGCCCAGATCGTGGGCCCGCCGATGGACGACACCTTCCGGTCGATGGAGCTCGGCGACGACGCCGAGGAGGCGATCGCGGCCTTCCGCGCCGAGTACGGCGCCCGGGGGTGGGCGATGAACGCGCTCTTCGACGGCATCGAGGCGCTGCTGGTCGACCTGCGCGCCGCCGGCGTCCGGCTGGCCGTGGCCACCTCGAAGCTGGAACCCACCGCGCGGCGCATCCTCGCCCACTTCGGGCTCGACCAGCATTTCGAAGTCATCGCCGGGGCGAGCCCCGACGGCTCCCGCAAAGCCAAGGTCGAGGTGCTCGCCCATGCGCTTTCGCAGCTGGAGCCGCTGCCCGAACGGGTGCTGATGGTCGGTGACCGCAGCCACGACGTGCACGGCGCGGCCGCGCACGGCATCGACACCGTGGTGGTCGGCTGGGGTTACGGCAAGGCGGACACGTTCAGCGGGGTGACGCACGCCGCGACCATCGACGAGCTGCGGAGGGCCCTGGGTGTCTGAGCGCGAGCCGCTGCACGTCACGTTCGTGTGCACCGGCAACATCTGCCGATCGGTGATGGCCGAGAAGATGTTCGCCGACCAACTGCGCCGCCGGGGTCTGGCGGACGCGGTGCGGGTGAGCAGCGCCGGAACCGGCAACTGGCACGTCGGCGAGTGCGCCGACGAGCGGGCCGCCGGCGTGCTGCGTGCCCACGGCTACCCGACCGAGCACCACGCCGCGCAGGTCGACGCCGAGCACCTGGCGGCCGATCTCGTGGTGGCCCTGGACCGCAACCACGCCCGGATGCTGCGGCACCTGGGCGCCGACGAGGACCGCGTCAAGATGCTGCGGTCTTTCGATCCGCGCACCGGCGCGCACACCCCCGACGTCGATGACCCCTACTACGGCGACGCAAGCGACTTCGAACGCGTCTACGCCGTCATCGAGGCCGCGCTGCCCGGCCTGCATGACTGGGTCGACGAACGCCTCGCGCAGAACGGGTCGGGGTGATGCGCAGGCTGGCGTTCGTGCTGCGCCCCGGCTGGATCGTGCTGGCACTGGTGGTCATCGCGTTCGCCTATCTGTGCTTCACGGTGCTCGCGCCGTGGCAGCTGGGAAAGCACAGCAGGACCTCGCAGGAGAACCACCAGATCGAGCACTCCCTGAACACCGCGCCCGTCCCGGTGAAATCCCTGCTGCCGCAGCAGAACTCGGCGGCCCCCGGGCAGCAGTGGCGTCAGGTCACCGCGACCGGCCATTACCTGCCCAACGTCCAGGTGCTGGCCCGGTTGCGGGTGATCGATTCCAAACCGGCGTTCGAGGTGCTCGCGCCCTTCGTCGTCGACGGCGGACCCACGGTGCTGGTCGACCGCGGTTACGTGCGCCCGTTGGAGGGATCTCGTGTTCCGCCCATCCCCCGCCCGCCGGCCGAGACGGTGACCATCACGGCGCGGCTGCGCAACTCAGAGCCCGCCGCCGCGGGCAAGGATCCGTTCGTGGGAGGCGGTGTGCAGCAGGTGTATTCGATCGACACCAGTCAGGTCGCGGTGCTGACCAAGGTCCCGCTGGCCGGGCCCTATCTGCAGTTGGTCGACGGTCAGCCCGGTGGGCTCGGGGTGGTCGGTGTGCCGCAGCTGGATGCCGGCCCGTTCCTGTCCTACGGCATCCAGTGGATCGCGTTCGGGATCCTCGCCCCGATCGGGCTGGGCTACTTCGCGTATTCCGAGATCCGGGCCCGCCGCCAGGAAAAGCAGCAGGGCCCCTCATCGGAGGCGGAGCCGGCGGAACAGGCGCCGCGGACGGTGGAGGACAAACTCGCCGACCGTTACGGCCGCCGCCGGTAACCGGCCAGCACCCCGGCCACGAGCGTGGCGCCCGCTTGCACCAGCGACGACAGCGTGACCGCCCGTCGCAGGTCGGCCACCGTGGGCTCCCGGCCGTCGCCGAGCGTGGGCCGGATCTGCAGCTCGTGGCGGTATTGGGTGGGCCCGCCCAGGCGCACACCCAGCGCCCCCGCGAACGCCGCCTCGACGACACCGGCGTTGGGGCTGGGATGGCGGCCGGCGTCGCGCCGCCACGCCCGCGCCGCGCCCGACGGTGAGCCGCCGACCAGCGGCGCCAACGCCACCGCCAGCGACGCGGTCACCCGCGCGGCCAGGTAGTTGGCGACGTCGTCCAATCTGGCTGCGGCCCAGCCGAATCGGAGGTAGCGCGGCGAGCGGTAGCCGACCATGGAGTCCAGGGTGTTGATGCCGCGGTACGCCAGCACCGCGGGCACGCCGCCGGCGGCCGCGTAGAGCAGCGGCGCCACCTGGGCGTCGGAGGTGTTCTCGGCGACCGATTCCAGCGACGCCCGGGTCAGGCCCGCACCGTCCAGCGACGCGGGGTCGCGCCCGCACAGCGACGGCAGCAGCGCGCGGGCGCCCTCGATGTCGCCGCGCTCCAGCAGCTCCGACATGGCCAGCCCGGTGCGCGCCAACGACGTTCCCCCTAGGCAGGCCCAGGTGGCCGCGGCGGTCATCGCGATCGAGCACGGCCGGCCGCCGCGCCCCGCGGCCCGTTGCGCCGCCGCGCCGAGCAGGCCCAGCGACCCGATCAGCACGCCCACGTGGACGGCGCCGGCGCTCCTGCTCTCGCGGTAGGTCAGGTTCTCCCACGCGGCGGCGGCCCGGCCGAACGCGGCGACGGGGTGGCCCCGGCGCGGGTCGCCCAGCGCGCGGTCGGCCAGGTAGCCGACCAGCACGCCGGCCAGGCGGGTGCGCGTCGCAAACACCTCGGCAGCGTCTCACACCGGAATTCACGAGCCCCATGAGGCATCGGCGAGAAAGCGAGGGTCGTGTCGCTTTGCCTGTGGGACAGGCGATCCCGGGAACGCCGGAGCCGCCGGCCCGTCGAGGGCTAGAGTCGACACCATGGCTTTCCCAGCGCTCAACCACGTCGCGGTCACGGTGCGTGATATCGAGGTCAGCGGCCCGTGGTACCGCAACCTGTTCGGCGCCGACCCGGTTCTCGACGAGCACACCGACGCCGGCTTCCGGCATCTGGTGTGGATGCTTGGCGGCGGCACGGTCTTCGGCATTCATCAGCACGACCGCGCGGCCCCCGACGAGGAATTCGACGAGCTGCGGGTGGGCCTGGACCACGTCGGCTTCGGCTGCGCCGGCCGCGCCGAGCTGGAGAGCTGGGTCACCCGGCTGGGCGAACTGGGCGTCGGCCACGGCGGCATCGTGGATGCGCCCTACGGCTCGGGGCTGAGTTTCCGCGACCCCGACGGCATCGCGCTGGAGTTCTTCGCCCCGTCCGGGACCTAAGCCCCGCCGACCCTAAGCCCCGCCGGACCTAAGCCCGCCCGAGTGTGCATTTCACGACGCGCTCTCGGCGTGTCGCGTCGTGAAATGCACACTCGCGAAAGGCAAGTCAGCGCACCGTCGCGAAGAACGCGCGGAGATCCTCGACGAACAGGTCCGGTTCCTCGAACGCGGCGAAATGCCCGCCGCGCGGCATGACGGTCCAGTGGGTGATGTTGTAGACCGGCTCGCACCAGCTGCGCGGCGCCTTGAGCAGTTCGCCGGGGAAAGCCGCGACGCCCGTGGGCAATTCGACGCGATCGCCCCTACCCCAGACCGCGAAGCTCTCCCAGTACAGGCGGGCCGAGGACGCGGCCGTGTTGGTCACCCAGTAGACCATCACGTTGTCGAGCAGCTCGTCGCGGCTCACCGCGTTCTCGGGATGTCCGTCGCAATCCGCCCAGTCCCAGAACTTTTCGACGATCCACGCCAGCTGGCCCACCGGCGAATCGGCCAGCCCGTAGCCCAGCGTTTGCGGCCGGGTCGACTGCTGCTTGGAATACCCGGTGCCCCATTTGCGGTGATTGGCCAACCCGGCCATCGCTCGTTGCTCTTCCTCGGTCGGATTCGACAGCGCTTCCTTGGTGGGTCTACCGACCGGCATGTTCAGGTGAATGGCCGCGCAGTGGCCCCGATTGCGGCCGATCTGGGTGGTGACCGCGGCGCCCCAGTCGCCGCCCTGGGCACCGTAGCGGTCGTAGCCGAGGCGCAGCATCAGCGTTTCCCACGCCTCGGCGATCTTCTCCACGCCCCACCCCGCGCCGGTGGGTTTTCCGGAGAACCCGTAGCCCGGCAGCGACGGACAGACGACGTGGAAGGCGTCCTCGGCGCGTCCCGATGCGGGGTTGGTCAGCGGCTCGATCACCTTGTGAAACTCCACGATCGAGCCCGGCCAGCCGTGGGTGATCACCAACGGGAAGGCGTCGGAGTGCGGCGAGCGCTGGTGGATGAAATGGATGTCGAGCCCGTCGATCTCGGTGATGAACTGGTCGAAGCGATTGAGCCCCGCCTCCCGCGCCCGCCAGTCGTAGTCGTTGGCCCAATAGTCGGCCAGCTCGCGGGTGTAGGCCAGCGGCATGCCCTGGCTCCAGTCGTCGACGCATTCGGCCTCGGGCCAACGGGTTCGGGCCAGCCGCGCGCGCAGATCGTCGAGAACCTCGTCGGAAACATCGATGCGGAACGGTTTCACGCGTTTCATAGTGCCGCCTTGCCCGCCAGGCCGTTCAGGGGCCTCGCCCGAACACACCAGCGACGGCTACAGAAACGCCCGGTTGCCGTACCGGTCCAGCGAAACGAGTTCTCCGACCGGCCGACGCGTGGTGGGACCGTACTTGCCGATCGGCCAGCCCAAGGGAATCACCGCGCACGGAATCACATTGCGCGGCAAACCCAAGGCGCGCCTTGCCAATAGCGTGCTCCACAGCGGCATGGTGATCAACGCCGCACCCAACCCGGCGGCGCGTGCCGCCAGCAACAGGTTCTGAATCGCGGGATAGATGGATCCGTAGGCGCTGCTCGCACCTATTGGGGGCCAGGGCGCAACGACACCCTTCAGGCATGCCACCACGACCACGGGGATGTCTTCGAAGTGGTCCGCCTGCCATCGCACAGCTTTCAATACCCGCAGCATCTTGTCGTCCCCGCGGCGCTGCAGGGTTCGCCGGTAGATGGGACCGAAGGCCTTCATGGCGGTGCGATTCAAGCGACCGAGCTTCGCGACTACCTCACGGTCCTTGACGACGATGAACTCCCAGTTCTGCGCGTTGGAACCGGTCGGCGCCTTCATCGCCAGTTCGAGCAGATGCAGCACGAGCGAGTCGTCGACGGGATCGGACTTGAGGCGACGGATCGCGCGCTGGGTCCGCATTGCCTCTTCAAGAGGCATGTTCAGGGGTCCTTGTTGGGTCATGACGATGATTCAACACGGCCGGGCCACTGACGGTCGCCCGCGCGCCCCGGTGCGCCGGGCGCGCACCGGCACGCGAGGATGTGAGCATGGATCCCAGGCTGACGGCGCGGGTGGAGCACTCTCGGCCGATCCCGTTGCTCGTCTGGGAATTCGGCGAGCCCCGGCTGTGCATCTCGTCGGGCCCGCTCGGCGGCGGCGTCGGCGCCCGCGACTGGTTGGTCAACGCGACGGTCCCCCTGGATTACGACCGGACGGACCCGGACCGCCACCTGACCGAGATCGGCGCCGCGGTCGGGCTTGTCGGCACCGGCTGCGGGCTGCTCACCGCGGTCGACGTGACCCGCCACCACCGCGCCGCCGACGGCGGCGTGCACGCCACCGCGACCGTCGGGCTCTCCAGCCCGGCCTGGGCGGCCGCCCCCGACCGGCACTTCCGCCGGGAGGTGCCGGCCGGCCTGCGCACGACGGCGTTCACCGACTACGAGATCGTCGAGTACCGGCCGCTCACCGACGGCGACGGCTACCGGGTGGGGACCATCAACATCGTGGTCGCGGTGCCGGTCCGGCTGTCCGGGGCGGCCCTGGTCAACGCGGTGGCCACCGCCACGGAGGCCAAGACGCAGGCGTTGCACGAGGCCGGGGTGCGCGCCACCGGAACGGCGTCGGACGCGGTCGTCGTGCACTGCCCGACGGACGGGGCCGAGGAGACCTACGGCGGGCCGCGCTCGGTGTTCGGCGCCCGGATCGCCCGAGCGGTGCACGCCGCGGTGCTCGCCGGCGCCCGGTCCTGGATATCGGGGCCCGAACACCCCGAGGGCCGCTCGCGAGCGTAACGACACGGCGAAATCCGGGGCCAAAAATCGCAGCCAGGTTACACTCGCGAGCCGCCAAAATTGGTGGGCGCGGACGGTATCGAACCGCCGACCGCTGGTGTGTAAAACCAGAGCTCTACCACTGAGCTACGCGCCCGTTGCTGCGGGCAGGCTACCCGCCCGCCGGCCAAGTCCCCAAAATCAGGCCCTCAAGGCCGCCAAGGCGTCGGTCCACAGCCGCTGATCGCGTGACTCGCCGGGCTGCTTCATCTCGGCGAATCGAATGATCCCGGAGCGGTCGATGACGAACGTCCCGCGATTGGAGTAGCCGGCGTCGTCGTTGAACACGCCGTAGCTCTGGCTGACCGCGCCGTGCGGCCAGAAATCCGACAGCACCGGGAAGGTGAAGCCGCTGTCCAGCGACCAGACCCGGTGCGTGGGCGGCGGACCCACCGAGATCGCCAGCGTCGCGCTGTCGTCGTTCTCGAAGTCGGGCAGGTGATCCCGCAGCTGGTCCAGCTCGCCCTGGCAGATCCCGGTGAACGCCAGCGGGAAGAACACCAGCAGAACGTTCTTGGCGCCGCGGTAGGAGCTCAGCGTGAAGCGCTGTTGGTTCTGGTCGCGCAGAGTGAAGTCCGGGGCGGCGGTGCCGACCGGCAACATCAACGCTTCCCGGCCCGGGACTTGGGCTGCACCAACCGGCTGGCGGCCCAATCGCCCAGGTTGACCGACGAGGTCGGCATCAGACCGGCGGTGGGGGCCGCCTCGGCGATCTCGGCCGGCAGCACGTGCCCGGGCTTTCCCGTCTTGGGGGTCAGCACCCAGATCACGCCGTCCTCGGCGAGCGGGCCGATCGCGTCCATCAGCGTGTCCACCAGGTCGCCGTCGCCGTCGCGCCACCACAGCAGCACGACGTCGACTACCTCGTCGGTGTCCTCGTCGAGCAGTTCGCTGCCGCAAGCCTCCTCGACCGCCGCGCGGATCTCATCGTCGGTGTCTTCGTCCCAGCCCCACTCCTGGACAACTTGGTCCCGTTGGATGCCCAGTTTGCGAGCGTAGCTCGGGGCGTCATCCGCCGCGACCACCGTGGAGCCTCCTTCAATTCCCTCGCGATGTGCGATTCGGGATTATCGTCGCACAGCGCGAACCCGGTTCACACTGCCACCTCATTACGTTGCCAAGCAGAGTTTGATCGCCTTCTTTTTCGTGTCGTTGAGCTGATCGACGCGTTTGTTGAATTCCGACGTCCCCGCGTGTGTGCCAATGGCGTTGGCCACCGAGTGCGCGGCGTCGATGTAGGCGTTGAACGCGTCCTTGATCTGCTGCGACATCGCGTCACTGAAGCTGTTGGCCACCGTGGTGGCGCTGTCGTTGAGGGCGTCGATCGCCGGGCCCTCGGTGGGGCCGGTGCCGCGGCCCGAATTGAACGCCTGCACGAATTCGTTGGTCTTGTCGATCGCGTTCTTGCTGGTGGTGATCAGCGAGGCGCAGGCGGTGCGCACCGCCTTGGTGGTCAGCGACTGCTGGCGCTGGGACTCCCGGACGCTCGACGTGGCCGACGAGGCCGACACCGACGCGGACACCGACTGGCGGTAGGCCGGGGCCACTTTGGTGTCCGGGGTCGCCGTTCCGTTGGTGACGGAGGTGCATCCCACGATGCCCATCAGCGCGGCGGCGACACAGCCAAGGGCCAAAGCGCCACGCCGGGGGAAAGCCCCCACCTGCCTCGGGGGGACGGCACGCCACCGGATGAGCACGGGCCTGACGTTACCGGGTGGCTTGTACACCCGCCCCATACACGCCGAGTTGGTGTGCCCGATCGGGTATTCGATGGCGGCTGCCCGCCCGAAACACCGGTGCGGCACGATGGTGGAGAGGGTGCGACCCGCCCTCACGTCACACATCCCGCCAATTACAGGAGTAGTGGGTTGACAACCGAATTCGTGCGCCACGACCTGGCCACAAGTCCCAACAACGCCACCGAACCCGACCGCGTCCGGGTGATCCGCGAGGGGGTGGCTTCCTACCTCCCCGACATCGATCCCGAAGAGACCTCGGAGTGGTTGGAGTCCTTCGATGAACTGCTGGAGCGCTCCGGCCCGTCGCGGGCGCGCTACCTGATGTTGCGGCTGCTGGAACGGGCGGGCGAGCAGCGCGTTGCCATTCCGTCGCTGACGTCCACCGACTACGTCAACACCATCCCGACCGAACTGGAGCCGTGGTTCCCCGGCGACGAGGACGTCGAACGGCGCTACCGGGCGTGGATCCGCTGGAACGCCGCCATCATGGTGCACCGCGCCCAGCGCCCGGGAGTCGGTGTGGGAGGCCACATTTCGACCTACGCGTCGTCCGCGGCGCTCTACGAGGTCGGCTTCAACCACTTCTTCCGCGGCAAGTCTCATCCCGGCGGTGGGGACCAGGTGTTCATCCAGGGCCACGCGTCCCCGGGGATCTACGCGCGGGCGTTCCTGGAGGGGCGGCTGACGACCGACCAACTCGACGGCTTCCGCCAGGAGCACAGCCACCCCGGCGGCGGCCTGCCGTCCTACCCCCACCCGCGGCTGATGCCCGACTTCTGGGAATTCCCCACGGTGTCGATGGGTCTGGGCCCGATGAACGCGATCTATCAGGCCCGGTTCAACCACTACCTGCACGACCGCGGCATCAAGGACACCTCCGACCAGCACGTGTGGTGCTTCTTGGGCGACGGCGAGATGGACGAGCCGGAAAGCCGCGGCCTGCTGCACGTCGGCGCGCTCGAGGGCCTGGACAACCTGACGTTCGTGATCAACTGCAACCTGCAGCGCCTCGACGGCCCGGTGCGCGGCAACGGCAAGATCATTCAGGAACTCGAGTCGTTCTTCCGCGGCGCCGGCTGGAACGTCATCAAGGTGGTCTGGGGACGCGAGTGGGATGCCCTGCTGCACGCCGACCGCGACGGCGCGCTGGTGAACCTGATGAACACCACGCCCGACGGCGACTACCAAACCTACAAGGCCAACGACGGCGCCTACGTGCGCGACCACTTCTTCGGGCGCGACCCGCGCACCAAGGCGCTCGTCGCGAACATGAGCGACTCCGAGATTTGGAATCTCAAGCGCGGCGGCCACGACTACCGCAAGGTCTACGCCGCCTACCGGGCCGCCGTCGACCACAAGGGGCAGCCCACGGTGATCTTGGCCAAGACCATCAAGGGCTACTCGCTGGGCGCGCACTTCCAGGGCCGCAACGCCACGCATCAGATGAAAAAGCTTGCGCTGCAAGACCTCAAGGACTTCCGCGACGCCATGCGGATACCGATCAACGACGCTCAGCTGGAAGAGGATCCGTACCTGCCGCCCTACTTCCACCCCGGCTCCGACGCCCCGGAGATCCGCTACATGATCGACCGCCGGCGCACGCTCGGCGGCTACGTTCCCGAGCGCCCGACGAAGGCCAAGGCGTTGCGGCTTCCCAGCCGCGACATCTACGCCGCGCTGAAGAAGGGATCGGGAACCCAGGAGGTCGCCACCACCATGGCGACGGTGCGCACCTTCAAGGAAGTGTTGCGGGACAAGGAGGTTGGGCCGCGGATCGTCCCGATCATTCCCGACGAGGCCCGCACCTTCGGCATGGACTCGTGGTTCCCGTCGCTGAAGATCTACAACCGCAACGGCCAGCTGTACACCGCCGTGGACGCCGATCTGATGTTGGCCTACAAGGAAAGCGAAGTCGGCCACATCCTGCACGAGGGCATCAACGAGGCGGGGTCGGTGGGGTCGTTCATCGCGGCCGGCACGTCGTATGCGACGCACAACGAGCCGATGATCCCGATCTACATCTTCTATTCGATGTTCGGGTTCCAGCGCACCGGTGACGGCCTGTGGGCGGCCGCCGACCAGATGACGCGCGGCTTTTTGTTGGGCGCCACCGCGGGACGCACCACGCTGACCGGCGAGGGGCTGCAGCACGCCGACGGGCATTCGCTGCTGCTGGCGAGCACCAATCCGGCGGTGGTCGCCTACGATCCGGCGTTCGCCTACGAGATCGCCTACATCGTGGAAAGCGGGCTGGCCCGGATGTTCGGGCAGGACCCCGAGAACGTGTTCTTCTACATCACCATCTACAACGAGCCGTACGTGCAGCCGCCCGAGCCGGAAAACTTCGATCCCGAGGGCGTGCTGCGGGGCCTGTACCGCTACCACGCCGCCACCGAGCAGCGCGCCAACAAGGCACAGATCCTGGCGTCGGGGGTGTCGATGCCGGCGGCCCTGGACGCCGCGAAGATGCTGGCCGCCGAATGGGACGTCGCCGCCGACGTGTGGTCGGTGACCAGTTGGGGCGAGTTGAACCGCGACGGCGTCGCGATGGACAGGGCGAGGCTGCGCCACCCGGACCGGCCGGCCGGCGTCCCGTACGTCACCCAGGCCCTGTCGAACGCCGTCGGCCCGGTGGTCGCTGTCTCGGATTGGATGCGTGCGGTTCCCGAGCAGATCCGGCCGTGGGTGCCGGGCACCTACGTCACCCTGGGCACCGACGGGTTCGGCTTCTCCGACACCCGGCCCGCGGCGCGGCGCTACTTCAACACCGACGCCGAGTCGCAGGTGGTGGCCGTGCTCGAGGCGCTGGCGCGCGACGGCGAGATCGACCCCTCGGTGCCGGTCGCCGCCGCCCGCCAGTATCGGATCGACGACGTCCAGGCCGCCCCGGAGCAGACGTCCGACCCGGGCGTGGCCTAAGGGCGGCGGTCGCCCGCCGGGCCGTTCCCCGGGCCATTCACCCCTTGGGCCCCCTTACCGAGCGTGACGCCAGCGTCACGTTGGGCGTCGAGCGTGACACCAGCGTCACGCTCGGCGCCCGAGGGGACCCACCCCGCAGGCGCCACGCGCCGCCTTTGGCGGAAACTTCCAGAAAAGTCGCGTAGGTTTTAGGGGTGAGTGACAACCCCTTCGCCGGTCCGTTCGCCAAGCACCCCCGGTCGCCGCTGGAAAACCTGGACGCGGTGCCCGAATCGGTGCTGCGGAGGCTCAAGCAGTACTCCGGGCGGCTGGCCACCGAGGCGGTCGCCGCCATGCAGGATCGGTTGCCGTTCTTCGCCGACCTGGAGGCGTCCCAGCGGGCCAGCGTGGCGCTGGTGGTGCAGACGGCCGTCGTCAACTTCGTCGAGTGGATGCAAGATCCGCACAGCAACGTCAGCTACACCGCGCAGGCCTTCGAGCTGGTGCCCCAGGAGCTGCAGCGCCGCATCGCGTTGCGCCACAGCGTCGACATGGTCCGCGTCACCATGGACATCTTCGAGGAGGTGGTCCCGCTGCTGGCCCGCTCCGAGGAGCAGCTGACCGCGCTGACCGTGGGCATCCTGAAGTACACCCGCGACCTGGCGTTCACCGCGGCCGGCGCGTACGCCGACGCGGCCGAGGCGCGCGGCACCTGGGACAGCCGGATGGAGGCCAGCGTGGTCGACGCGGTGGTCCGCGGCGACACCGGCCCGGAGCTGCTGTCCCGGGCGGCGGCGCTGAACTGGGACACCACGGCGCCGGCGACGGTGGTGGTCGGAACCCCGGCCCCCGGACGCGACGGGTCGACCGGCCCGGGCGACAGTGAGCGCGCGAGTCAGCGCGTCCGCGACATCGCCGCGCAACACGGCCGCGCGGCCCTCACCGACGTGCACGGCACCTGGCTGGTCGCCATCGTGTCCGGGCAATTGTCGCCAACCGACAAGTTTCTCGGCGATCTGCTGGTCGCGTTCGCCGACGGCCCCGTGGTGGTCGGGCCGACGGCGCCGATGCTGACGGCGGCCTATCACAGCGCCAGCGAGGCCATCTCCGGGATGAACGCCGTCGGCGGTTGGCGCGGGGCGCCGCGCCCCGTGCCGGCCCGTGAGCTCCTGCCGGAGCGGGCCTTGATGGGCGACGCGTCGGCGATCGTGGCGCTGCACACTGACGTGATGGGGCCGTTGGCCGACGCCGGTCCGACGCTGATCGAGACTCTTGACGCTTACTTAGATTGTGGCGGCGCGATTGAAGCTTGTGCCAGAAAGTTGTTCGTTCATCCAAACACGGTGCGCTACCGTCTCAAGCGGATCACCGACTTCACCGGCCGTGATCCCATGCAGCCGCGTGATGCATATGTGCTGCGAGTGGCGGCGACGGTGGGCCAACTCAACTATCCGACGAATCCCCCCAGCGCCGCCAACAACGCCATGCCCGCGGTTCCGCTGCCGCTCAAAGGGGCTGTCGCCGGTCAAACCGGGTGATAGTGACCCAGGCGACAGGTCGCGGGACGATATCAAACCCGTAGCTTACGGAGCCGTTTTGTAGGGTGTACACAAAAACCTAAGACGAGGTTCATAATCTGTTACACCCGCCAAAACCGTTTCCACAGTGTTCTCTTAAACACGTGATTGCATTGCTTGCGCCCGGACAGGGTTCGCAGACCGAGGGGATGCTCTCGCCATGGCTGGAGCTCGCCGGCGCCGCTGACCAGTTGGCGCTGTGGTCCAAGGCCAGTGGCCTCGACCTCGTGCGCCTGGGCACCACCGCATCGACCGACGAGATCACCGACACCGCGGTCACCCAGCCGCTGGTCGTCGCCGCCACGCTGCTCGCCCACCAGGAGCTGGCCAAGCGCGGTCTGCTCGCCGGTCAGGACCTGGTCGTGGCCGGCCACTCGGTCGGCGAGATCGCCGCCTACGCGATCGCGGGCGTGATGGCCGCGGACGACGCCGTCGCCCTGGCCGCCACGCGGGGCGCCGAGATGGCCAAGGCGTGCGCCGTCGAGCCCACCGGCATGTCCGCGGTGCTCGGCGGTGACGAGGCCGAGGTCCTGGCCCGCCTCGAGCAGCTCGACCTGTTCCCCGCCAACCGCAACGCCGCCGGGCAGATCGTCGCCGCCGGATCGCTGGCCGCGCTGGAGAAGCTCGCCGAAGACCCCCCGGCCAAGGCCCGGGTGCGCGCGCTGGGTGTGGCCGGCGCGTTCCACACCAAGTACATGGCGTCGGCGCTCGACGGCTACGCCGCCGCGGCGGCCGCCGTCCAGACGGCCGAGCCCACCGCGACGCTGCTGTCGAACCGCGACGGCAAGCCCGTCACCTCGGCCGCCGCGGCGATGGAGGCGCTCGTCGCTCAGCTGACCCAGCCGGTGCGCTGGGACCTGTGCACCGCGACGCTGCGCGAGCTGGAAGTTGGTGCGGCCGTGGAGTTCCCGCCTGCGGGCACGCTCACCGGTATCGCCAAACGAGAACTTCGGGGAGTTACGGCTCGTGCCGTCAAGTCGCCCGCAGACCTGGAGGCTTTGGCTGAGCTGTAAGTCAGCCGCATCCAGTACAACCACATAACACGTCAGTTCGACTAACTCACAACACATTACGAAGGGAAGCACGCTGTGGCTGTCAGCCAGGAAGAAATCATCGCCGGTATCGCCGAGATCATCGAAGAGGTAACCGGTATCGAGCCCTCCGAGGTCACCCCGGAGAAGTCGTTCGTCGACGACCTGGACATCGACTCGCTGTCGATGGTCGAGATCGCCGTGCAGACGGAGGACAAGTACGGCGTCAAGATCCCGGACGAGGACCTCGCCGGTCTGCGCACCGTCGGTGACGTCGTCTCCTACATCCAGAAGCTCGAGGAAGAGAACCCCGAAGCTGCCGAGGCGCTGCGCGCCAAGCTGGAGACCGAGAACCCCGACGCGGTCGCCAACGTCAAGGCAAGGCTGGAAGCGGACACCAAGTGAGTAAGCCTTCCACTGCTAACGGCGGTTACCCCAGCGTTGTGGTAACCGCCGTCACGGCGACGACGTCGATCGCGCCGGACGTCGAGAGCACGTGGAAGGGTTTGTTGGCCGGCGAAAGCGGCATCCACGTCCTCGAAGACGACTACATCACCAAGTGGGACCTGCCCGTCAAGATCGGTGGACACCTCAAGGAGCCCATCGACGAGCAGATGAGCAGGCTCGACATGCGGCGGATGTCGTACGTCCAGCGGCTGGCCAAGATGCTCAGCACCCAGCTGTGGGAGACCGCCGGCAACCCGGAGCTCGACCCCGACCGGTTCTCGGTCGTGGTCGGCACCGGCCTCGGTGGCGCCGAAAGGATCGTGGAGAGCTACGACCTGATGAACGAGGGCGGCCCCCGCAAGGTGTCGCCGCTGGCCGTGCAGATGATCATGCCCAACGGCGCGGCCGCCGTGGTGGGTCTGCAGCTCGGCGCCCGCGCCGGGGTGATCACCCCGGTGTCGGCGTGTTCGTCGGGCTCGGAGGCGATCGCCCACGCGTGGCGCCAGATCGTCATGGGTGACGCCGACGTCGCCGTGTGCGGTGGCGTCGAGGGCCCCATCGAGGCGCTGCCGATCGCGGCGTTTTCGATGATGCGGGCCATGTCGACTCGCAACGATGAGCCCGAGCGCGCATCGCGGCCGTTCGACAAGGACCGCGACGGCTTCGTGTTCGGTGAGGCCGGGGCGCTGATGCTCATCGAGACCGAGGAGCACGCCAAGGCCCGCGGCGCCAAGCCGCTGGCCCGGTTGATGGGCGCCGGCATCACGTCGGACGCGTTCCACATGGTGGCCCCCGCGGCCGACGGTGTGCGTGCGGGTCGGGCGATGACGCGGTCGCTCGAGCTGGCGGGGTTGTCCCCCAAGGACGTTGACCACGTCAACGCCCACGGGACCGCCACGCCGATCGGTGACACCGCGGAGGCCAACGCCATCCGGGTCGCCGGTTGCCAGCAGGCGGCGGTCTACGCGCCGAAGTCGGCGCTGGGCCACTCGATCGGTGCGGTCGGGGCTCTCGAGTCGGTGCTCACGGTGCTGAGCCTGCGCGATGGCGTCATCCCGCCCACCCTGAATTACGAAACCCCCGATCCCGAGATCGACCTGGATGTTGTTGCGGGCGAACCTCGCTACGGCGATTTCCGTTACGCGATCAACAACTCGTTCGGCTTCGGTGGCCACAACGTGGCACTCGCCTTCGGGCGTTACTAAAGCTGGCGTCCGGCGACGACGCGGGCCGCAAAGGGCCCGAGGAGGAGCCGGACACCACGGAAGGTGGTGACCCGCTTCCCCCGCCCTCGCCGGGAGAGCGATCACCACGAAGCACGAAAGGAACGTTCGCAAGACCCATGACAGAGCTGGTTACCGGGAAGACACTCCCGAACGTGGTCGTCACTGGCGTTGCCATGACGACCGCACTGGCGACTGACGCCGAGACCACCTGGAAGCTGTTGCTGGACAGCCAAAGTGGTATCCGCAAACTCGAGGATCCGTTCGTCGAGGAGTTTGACCTGCCGGTGCGCATCGGCGGTCATCTGTTAGAGGAGTTCGATAGCCAGCTGACCCGCGTCGAGCTGCGCCGGTCGGGCTACCTGCAGCGGATGTCGACCATCTTGAGCCGGCGGGTCTGGGAGAACGCCGGCTCGCCCGAGGTCGACAGCGACCGCCTGCTGGTGTCGATCGGTACCGGTTTGGGTTCGTCGGAGGAGATGGTCTTCAGCTACGACGACATGCGCGCTCGTGGCATGAAGGCCGTCTCCCCGCTCGGCGTGCAGAAGTACATGCCCAACGGGGCGGCCGCGGCGGTGGGCCTGGAACGGCACGCGAAAGCCGGGGTCCTCACGCCCATTTCGGCGTGCGCGTCCGGCTCCGAGGGCATCGCCCAGGCGTGGCGCAACATCGTGTTCGGGGAGGCCGACATCGCGATCTGCGGTGGCGTCGAGACCCGGATCGAAGCGGTGCCGATCGCGGCGTTCGCGCAGATGCGGATCGTGATGTCCACCAAGAACGACGACCCGGTCGGCGCCTGTCGCCCGTTCGACCGCGACCGGACCGGCTTCGTGTTCGGCGAGGCCGGCGCCCTGATGGTCATCGAAACCGAAGAGCACGCCAAGGCCCGCGGCGCCAACATCCTGGCCCGCATCATGGGCGCCAGCATCACCTCCGACGGCTACCACATGGTCGCCCCGGACCCCAACGGCGAACGCGCCGGGCACGCGATGACCCGCGCCATCCAGCTCGCCGGCCTGTCCCCCAGCGACATTGGTCACGTCAACGCGCACGCCACCGGCACCTCGGTCGGTGACGTCGCCGAGGGCAAAGCCATCAACAACGCGCTGGGCCCCCACGGCGGCAACGCGGCCGTCTACGCACCCAAGGCGGCCCTGGGCCACTCGGTGGGCGCGGTGGGTGCCGTGGAATCGATCCTGACCGTGCTCGCGCTGCGCGACCAGGTCGTCCCGCCCACACTGAACCTGGAAAACCTCGACCCCGAGATCGACCTGGACGTGGTGGCGGGCAAACCCCGCCCCGGCAACTACGACTACGCCATCAACAACTCGTTCGGATTCGGCGGACACAACGTGGCCATCGCCTTCGGGCGGTACTAAATCCCAAGCAACACACCGGAATCAGGAGACCTGCGATGACTATCACGGCCCCCGAGGCGGTTGGCGAGTCGCTCGACCCCCGCGACCCGCTGTTGCGCTTGAGCAATTTCTTCGACGACGACAGCGTCGAACTGCTGCACGAGCGTGACCGCTCCGGCGTGCTTGCCGCCGCCGGGACCGTGAACGGTGTGCGCACCATCGCGTTCTGCACCGACGGCACCGTGATGGGCGGCGCCATGGGCATCGAGGGCTGCACGCACATCGTCAACGCCTACGACACCGCCATCGAGGAGCAGAGCCCGATCGTGGGCATCTGGCACTCCGGCGGGGCCCGGCTGGCCGAGGGCGTGAAGGCACTCCACGCGGTGGGCCTGGTGTTCGAGGCGATGATCCGGGCGTCCGGCTACGTCCCGCAGATCTCGGTGGTCGTCGGCTTCGCGGCCGGCGGCGCCGCCTACGGGCCGGCGCTGACCGACGTCGTCGTCATGGCGCCGGAAAGCCGGGTGTTCGTCACGGGTCCGGACGTGGTGCGCAGCGTCACCGGCGAGGACGTCGACATGGCGTCGCTCGGTGGTCCCGAGACCCACCACAAGAAGTCCGGGGTGTGCCACATCGTCGCCGACGACGAGCTCGACGCCTACGAGCGCGGCCGCCGGCTGGTCGGATTGTTCTGCCAGCAGGGCCATTTCGACCGCAACAAGGCCGAGGCCGGTGACACCGACATCCACGCGCTGCTGCCCGAGTCGGCGCGGCGGGCCTACGACGTGCGCCCGATCGTGACCGCGATCCTCGACGACGAGACGCCGTTCGACGAGTTCCAGGCCAACTGGGCGCCGTCGATGGTGATCGGGCTGGGCCGGCTGTCGGGCCGCACGGTCGGCGTGCTGGCCAACAACCCGTTGCGCCTCGGCGGCTGCCTGAACTCCGAAAGCGCCGAGAAGGCGGCACGTTTCGTGCGTCTGTGCGACGCGTTCGGCATCCCGCTGGTGGTGGTCGTCGACGTGCCGGGTTATCTGCCCGGTGTCGACCAGGAGTGGGGCGGCGTGGTGCGCCGCGGCGCCAAGCTCCTGCACGCGTTCGGCGAGTGCACGGTTCCCCGTGTCACCCTGGTCACCCGAAAGACCTACGGCGGGGCCTACATTGCGATGAACTCCCGCTCGCTCAACGCGACCAAGGTGTACGCCTGGCCGGACGCCGAGGTCGCGGTGATGGGCGCGAAGGCCGCCGTGGGCATTCTGCACAAGAAGAAGCTGGCCGCCGCTCCCGAACACGAGCGGGAGGCGCTGCACGACGAACTGGCCGCCGAGCACGAACGGATCGCGGGCGGCGTGGACAGCGCCATCGAGATCGGCGTGGTCGACGAGAAGATCGACCCGTCGCACACCCGCAGCAAGCTCACCGAGGCGCTGGCGCAGGCGCCCGCGCGCCGCGGCCGCCACAAGAACATCCCGCTGTAAGTCACCTACTTACCGCGGACGTAACGCCACGGCGAAAAATCGCGACAGAAGTCGCCGCCACGTTACGCCCGCGGCCGGCCCAGGATCGTCGAGAGCGCTTGGCGTAGTGCGCTTTCCGGATCGGCCGGCAGCGTCTCCGCGCGCCACGCGACAAATTCGTCCGGGCGCACCAACAGCGCCCCATAAGGCCCGAGCCCGGTTATCGTCGCCCACTCGTCGCCATCGATGCGATGCGCGGCCACCGACGCCGAAGCGGCTGCGGCACACCATCGCTCGTCGGTGGCCAATACGGTGAACCCGGGGCCCAGCAGATCGAGCGTCGACACCCCGTCGCGCACCCACACGTGCGGAACCCTTGTGCCCGGTTGCCCCCGCAGCTCCTCCACCACCGCCACGGCGTCCGGGTCCGCGGGTACCGGCGCACCGGAAATGACTGCGGCCAAGCGGTATTGATAGCCCGCCAACAACGCGAATATCGGCGCCTCCTCGTCCGGCGGCAATTGGGGCCGGTCGTCGTCCAGCCTGAGCAGCGCCAACGACGGGCCGGTGAGCGACTGGCGCGCGTTGAAGCGTCCGACCGGGTGCCGCTCGGCGTGATAGGTGCTCAGCAAGGCGGGATCGGCCAAGCCGTTCACCACCGCGGCGAGCTTCCAGGCCAAGTTGTCCGCGCTCTGGATGGCGGTGTTGGCGCCCCCGGCCTTGAAAGGTGGCATGGTGTGGGCGGCGTCGCCAACGAAAAACACTCGCCCGCAGGCAAATTGGTCAGCGACTCGCTCGTACGGTTGCCACGGCACAATCTCGATGACGTCGATGTCGATCGGCTCGCCGACGGCCTTGGTGAGCAGCTCGACGCACCGCTCGGGGGTGAATTGCTCGGCGGTTTCCCCTTCTCTCGGCAGGTAGGTGGTGATGAACATGCCGAGGTCGCCCTCGGCCACCAGAAAGATCCCGTCCACGTCGGGGTTCTTGACCTGCACGCCGTCCCCATCGCGCAGACCCGGAACGAACCGTCTCCAGGGCGCCTTGAAGTAGACGAAGAGGACAAAGATCGGTAGCGCGCCGTACCCCGACGTGGTCACACCGAGCGAGTCGCGGATGGGGCTGTGCACGCCGTCGGCGGCGACGAGGTATTGGGCCCGCACCGTCTCGGTATTTCGCGAATCACGCTGCCGCACAAGCACTGTCACACCGGCTTCGTCCTGTTCCAGCGACACCAGCTCCGTGGCGTAACGGACCTCGCTTCCTCGCCGGCGGGTATCGACCAGCAGCATCGGCTCTAGCTTGCTCTGCGGGCAATACTGCGCGGGCGGTTCCGGGCTGAGTCCCGCGAAGGGCGCGAAGATGGCGTCGACGTCCATGGCGGGCGCTTGGTCCACGCTGTTCAGCGTCGGCTTGACCACCATGGCGGAAACACCGTCGGCGACCGCGTGCGCCTGGTCACTCAACCCCAGTCCGCGCAAGATCTCCAGGCTGCGAAAGCTCAGGTTACGGGCTTTCGGATAGATGAAGACTTCGCGTCGCTTCTCGATCAGCATCGACCGAACCCCGTACTTGGCGAGCAGAGCGGAGGTGGCGAGCCCGGCCGCGCCGGCGCCGACGATGAGCACAGGAACACGAGACGCCATCTCGCCCCTTCCCGATGCGCAAATCCCAAGTATCGAGATCGCTATCCCTGCACCGCAGCGTAGTGGAGGATCAACACGTGAGCCTCTCAGCACCGGCAATGCTGCACATCGCGTTCGAGGAACCGCGGCCCGGGCTGGCCGAGGGCGGCATCCCCCTCGGCGCCGCCCTGTTCACCGCCGACGGCGGCCTGGTCGGGCGCGGCCGCAATCGCCGTGTGCAACAAGCGGATCGGGCGAGTGGTACGAAGACATGAGAAGGGCGCCCTAGCCGAACCGCGCCAGAAACTCCTCGGCCACCGCGACGGCCCTTTCCCGGTCGCGCGGCACCAGGCCGATCCTCGTCCGCCGGTCGAGGATGTCGCCGACTTCCAGCGCACCCTCGTGAGTGATCGCGTACTCGAATTCCGCACGGCTCACGTCGATGCCGTCGGCGGCCGGCTCGGTGGGCCGCTCACAGGTGGCGGTCGCGACGACCTTGGCCGCCTCGGCGCAGTAGCGCGACACCAGCGACTCGGGCAGCCCAACGTCCGGCGCCGCCGTGATCCCCGGGTTGGCCGGCGCCCCGATCAGCGGCAGGTTGCGGGTCTGGCATTTCGCGGCGCGCAGTCGCCGCACCCGGACGGCGCGATCCAGCACATCCTGTGCCATGTAACGGTATTCGGTCAGCTTGCCGCCGATCACGCTGATCACCCCGGACGCCGATTCGACGACGGCGTGTTCGCGGGAGACGTCGGCGGTGCGCCCATCGCCGGTGTCGATCAGCGGGCGCAGACCGGCGTAGGCGCCGATCACGTCGGTGGCGGTGAGCCGGGTCCCCAACGCGGTGTTCACGGTGTCGAGCAGGAACGTGATCTCGTCGACCGACGGTTGGGGCACGTCAGGAATCGGTCCGGGCGCCGCCTCGTCGGTCAGGCCCAGGTAGACCCGGCCCAGCTGTTCGGGCATGGCGAACACGAAGCGGTTTAGCTCGCCGGGAATCGGAATCGTCAGCGCCGCAGTCGGATTGCCGAACGCGGCGGCGTCGAACACGAGGTGCGTGCCGCGGCTGGGCCGCAACTTCAGCGACGCGTCGATCTCCCCCGCCCACACCCCGGCCGCGTTGACGACGGCACGAGCCGTGACGTCGAAGGACTCGCCCGTGCGCGCATCGGTCAACCGCACCGAGGTGCCGGTGGCCTGGGAAGCCGAGACGTAGGTGAGAATCCGGGCGCCGTGCTGCGCCGCGGTGCGCGCGACCGCGGTGACCAGTCGGGCGTCGTCGATCAATTGTCCGTCGTAGGCCAGGAATCCGCCGTCGAGGCCGTCGCGTCGCACGGTCGGCGCCATCTCCACGACGCGCCGTGCCGACACCCGCCGCGACCGGGGCAGCGTCGAGGCCGGCGTGCCCGCCAGCGCCCGCAAACAGTCACCGGCCAGGAACCCACCCCGCACCAGCGCCCGCGTGCCCGGGCCCATCGACGGCAGCAGCGGCACCAGCTGCGGCATCGCCCGGACGAGGTGGGGGGCGTTGCGGGTCATCAGGATTCCGCGCTCGATGGCGCTGCGGCGGGCGATGCCGACGTTGCCGGTCGCCAGGTAGCGCAGCCCGCCGTGGACGAGTTTGGAGCTCCAGCGGCTGGTGCCGAACGCCAGATCGTGCTTTTCCACCAGCGCCACCCGCAGCCCGCGCGCCGCGGCGTCCAACGCGATCCCCGCGCCGGTAATACCGCCGCCGATCACCACGACGTCCAACGGCTCGCCCTCGGCGAGCGCGGTCAGGTCGGCGGTGCGCCGCGCGGCGTTCAGGGCGGTCGGGTCGGGGATCACGACAGGTATCCGTTCAGCGAGTGGGCAAGTTCGGCGGTCAGGGCGTCGGCGTCGAGCATCGGTTCGACGATGCGCGCCGACTGGATGGTCGACTGCGCGATCAGCAACACCATGGTGGCCATCTGGACCGGGTCGCCGCCCCGGACGCTGCCGTGGCGCTGGGCGACTCGGAGGCGGGCGGCCAGGGCCTCGATCAACATGCGCTGGCTGGTCCCGAGCCGCTCGGTGATGTAGGTGGTCGCGAGCTCCGAGTGCAGGACCGACGTCACCAGCTGGTCGCGGCGCAGCAGGTCGGCCACCGTAACGATTTGTCGCACAAGCGATTCCCGGTCGTCGCCGAGCAGGGGCGCGTCGCTCATCGCGTCGGTGACGTGCCGGGTCAAGAGCGCCGCGACCACCGAGTGCGTGTCCGGCCAGCGCCGGTACACCGTCGGCCTGCTGACCCCCGCGCGTCGGGCTATCTCGGCGAGGGTCACCCGGTCCACACCGAAGTCGACCACACAGCTGGCGGCCGCCGCGAGGATCCGCTCACCGACATCCAGCTCGTTACGGATTGACAACATATGTAATACTGTAACGCATGACGCATCCCGAGGGGCTCTTACCGCCCATGAAATGGAACGCGTGGGGAGATCCCGCCGCGGCCAAGCCCCTCTCGGAAGGGATCCGGTCGTTGCTGCAGCAGGCTGTGGGGGTCGAGGGGTCCCCCGCGGCCGAACTGCAGCCCGACCAGGTGGAACTGCGCCCGTCGGCGTTGTCGCCGACGGACCGCGAGGCGCTGGCCGCCATCGTCGGCGCCGACTACTGCCGCACCGCGGACTCCGATCGGCTGCTGCATGCCGGCGGCAAGTCCACCGTCGACCTGCTCAACCGCACTCAACCCGGCCCGCAGGACGCGCCCGATGCCGTGCTACTACCCGCCGACGAGGACGACGTCGCCGCGATCCTGCGGCACTGCAGCGAGCGCCGCATCGCCGTCGTCCCCTTCGGCGGGGGCACCAGCGTGGTCGGCGGCCTGAATCCGCATCGCGGCGAGTTCGGCGCCGTCGTCTCGCTCGACCTGCGTCGTCTCGATCGACTGATCTCGCTCGACGAGGTGTCCGGCCAGGCCGTCTTCGAAGCGGGCATCACCGGGCCCGACGCCGAACGACTCCTTGGCGCGCAAGGGTTTTCGCTCGGCCATTTCCCGCAGAGCTTCGAGTACGCCACCATCGGCGGCTTCGCCGCGACCCGCTCCTCCGGGCAGGACTCGGCGGGCTACGGCCGGTTCAACGACATGGTGCGCGGGCTGCGCGTGATCACCCCGGTGGGCACCCTGGATCTGGGTCGCGCACCGGAATCGGCCGCGGGCCCCGACCTGCGCCAGCTGCTGATCGGCTCGGAAGGAACCCTGGGCGTCATCACCCGGGTGCGGCTGCGGGTCCACCGCGCCCCGGCGGCCGTGCGCTACGAGGCCTGGTCGTTCCCCGACTTCGAGACCGGCGCCGCGGCCCTGCGGGCCATCACCCAGAATGCCACCGGCCCCACCGTCGTTCGCCTGTCCGATGAGGCCGAGACGGGGGTCAACCTGGCCACCACCGAGGCGATCGGCGAGTCCCAGATCACCGGCGGATGCCTGGCCATCACCATGTTCGAGGGCACCGAGGAGCACGTCGAAAGCCGGCACGCCGAAACCGGCGCGCTGCTCGCGGCTCGTGGCGGAACCTCGCTGGGCGAGCGACCCGCGCGGGCGTGGGAGCGCGGCCGGTTCGGCGCTCCCTACCTGCGCGACTCGCTGCTCGCGGCCGGTGCCCTGTGCGAGACGCTGGAGACCGCCACCGACTGGTCGAACGTCACCGCGCTGAAAGCCGCTGTCACCCAGGCACTTACCGACTCGCTCGCCGAGACCGGCACCCCGGCGCTGGTGATGTGCCACATTTCGCACGTCTACGCCACCGGCGCATCGTTGTACTTCACCGTCGTCGCGGGGCAGCGCGGCAATCCGATCGAGCAGTGGAAGACCGCCAAAAAGGCCGCCTCGGATGCGATCATGGCCACCGGCGGGACGATCACCCACCACCATGCGGTCGGCGCCGACCACCGGCCGTGGATGCGCGACGAGATCGGCGAGTTGGGAGTGCAGGTGTTACGCGCGGTCAAGGCGACTTTGGATCCGGCCGGAATCCTCAATCCCGGCAAGCTGATTCCGTGACACCGCTGCGCCGGCGCGAGATCGGCAAGGTGATCGCGCTGACCAACCCGGTCTCGGGGCACGGCGCCGCCGTGCGTGCCGCCCAGCTCGCGATCGCCCGCCTGCACAAGCGGGGCGTGGAGGTCGTCGAAATCGTCGGCGACGACGCCGAAGACGCGCGGCACCTGGTCGCCGCGGCGCTGGAGAAGGGCGCCGACGCGGTCATGGTGACCGGCGGCGACGGCGTGTTCTCCAATGCGCTGCAGGTGTTGGCGGGCACCGACATTCCCGCCGGAATCGTCCCCGCCGGGACCGGTAACGACCATGCCCGCGCATTCGGGATCCCCACCCAGGACGCCGAGGCGGCCGCGGACGTCATCGTCGACGGCTGGTCCGAAACCATTGACCTGGGCCGGATTACGGATAGCGACGGGGTAAGCAAATGGTTCGGCACCGTGGCGGCCACCGGCTTCGATTCGCTGGTCACCGATCGCGCCAACCGGATGCGCTGGCCGCACGGACGGCTGCGCTATTACGCCGCAATGCTCGCCGAGCTATCCCAGTTGCGGCTCTTACCCTTTCGCATGGAGCTCGACGGCACGCGAGAGATCAAC
Organism: Mycobacterium sp. NTMscope_MAC_12; assembly: GCF_976985675.1. Classification (NCBI taxonomy): domain Bacteria; kingdom Bacillati; phylum Actinomycetota; class Actinomycetes; order Mycobacteriales; family Mycobacteriaceae; genus Mycobacterium; species Mycobacterium sp. NTMscope_MAC_12. The sequence continues at coordinate 1,847,951 of NZ_CDRJYY010000001.1, read as the reverse complement.
GCCGACATCACGCTGGCCGCGTTCGGCAACACCCGCAGCTACGGCGGCGGGATGCGGATCTGTCCGGCCGCCGATTACACCGACGGCCTGCTCGACATCACCATGGTGCACTCGGCATCCCGCACCAAGCTGGTCCGCCTGTTCCCCACCGTGATGAAGGGCACGCACGTCGACCTCGACGAGGTGAGCACCGCGCGGGCCCGATCGATCCACGTCGAGTGCCCCGGCATCAACGTCTACGCCGACGGAGACTTCGCGTGCCCGTTGCCGGCCGAGATCTCGGTGGTACCGGGCGCGCTGCAGATCCTGCGGCCGGCCAAGCGATAGGTCGCGTTCTCCGGGAACCAGAAGCGCTAGCTGTCTGGAGAGTCGCCGAGTGCTTGCAGAGAAGCGCTCAGGCGCGCCGCCAACCGACTAACCGACCCCCCGGCTCAGCCAGCTCACCTCGCCGCCGTCGCCGCCGTCGCGATACGCCTCGAGCGCCTCGTCCCAGGCCGTGCCCAGCACGGAATCCAGTTCGGCGGCCAGGGTGTCGGCGCCCTGGGCCATCATCGCGCGCAGCCGCATCTCCCCGACCATGATGTCGCCGTTGGCGCTCATCGCCCCGCTCCACAAGCCGAGCTGTGGGGTGTGGCTGAACCGATGGCCGTCGACTCCGGGGCTGGGGTCCTCGGTGACCTCGAACCGCAGCACGGACCAGGAACGCAACGCGTTGGCCAACTTCGCGCCGGTGCCGACGGGACCGACCCAGTTGGTGACGGCGCGCAGCTGACCGGGCATCGCAGGCTGGGGCGTCCAGTTCAGGTTCGCCTTGGCCCCCAGGGTCGACGACAACGCCCACTCGACATGCGGGCACACCGCCGCGGGCGAAGCGTGCACGTACACCACGCCGGTCGTCACGTCGGCGAATTGATTCGACGCTCGCATTTCCTGCTCCTTCGGTTCCACGAGGGACGTCTTCCCCAACGGCCTGTGGACCCGACAAGCAGGGCAGCTTGCTGAAATCTTCGATTTTTTCTGTGTCGTGCGTGTCTATTGTGCCTCGTGATACCCGTGTTGCGCTAGTGTGCAGTCCGAATTAGCTGTATTCGGCTATCACGGCGTCGGAAATGTCCGGCCACGGCCGCAGCGCCCACTCCCCGAATTCGCGGTCGGTAAGCACCACCAGCGCGAGGTCGATCTCCGGATCTGCCCAGATAAACCCGCCTGCCTGGCCGAAATGGCCGTACGTTCGCGCCGAGTTCCGCGCGCCGGTCCAGTGCGGCGATTTCGCGTCGCGCAGCTCAAATCCGAGCCCCCAGTCGTTGGGCCGCTGCACCCCGTATCCGGGCAGAACGCCGTCCAGACCGGGAAATTGCACGGTCGTGGCCTCGGCGTGCAGGCCTGCCGAGACCGTCACCGGGCGCAGCAAGTCCGCGGCGAACGCGGCCAGGTCCGCCACGGTCGAGGTCGCGCCGAACCCGGCGGCCACCGCGCCCCCGTCGAGCCGGGTCGCCGCCATGCCCAGCGGCTCGCAGACCGCCTCGGCCAGGTAGCGGGCGAAGTCGATGCCGGTCTCGCGTTCCACGGTCTGGCCCAGCACGGTGAAGCCCTCGTTGGAGTAGATGCGGCGGGCGCCGGGCGCGGCCAGCACCTTCTCGGAGTGCATCGACAGACCCGAGGTGTGCGCCAGCAGGTGGCGGATGGTGGAACCGGGCGGGCCGGCGGCCATGTCCAGGTCGACGGCGCCCTCCTCGATGGCGACGTGCACGGCCCGGGCCGCCAGCGGCTTGGTCACCGAGGCCAGCTCGAACACCCGCTCGGCGTCGCCGTGGCCGGCCAGCACGCCGCTCGGCCCGACGACGGCGGCGGCCGCTGCCCCGACCGGCCAGTCGGCCAGAGCGTCGAGGGCCGCCATCACTTCCGTGCGATGTAGTAGTTGTTGATCGGGTCCGCTTCGATCTCGGCGACCCGCACGTCGTCGAACCCGGCATCGCCGAGCATCGCGACGGCCAGTTGCGTTCCCCAGGCGGTGCCCAGCCCGGCGCCGTCCAATGCCAGCGACACCGTCATGCAGTGCATCAGCGACGTCGTGTACAGGTAGGTGCTCATCGGCACGCCGACGTTTTCCTCCAGCCGGCTGGACGCCTTGATGTCGGCCATCAGCAGGACGCCACCGGGCCGCAGCGCCCGGTAGATGTTCTCCAGCACCCGCGCCGGCCGAGCCTGATCGTGGATGGCGTCGAACACGGTGATGACGTCGTAGGCCTCGATCTTGTCCAACTCGGGCAGATCGTGGCTTTCGAACGTGGCGTTCGTCAGGCCGCGGTCGGCGGCCTCGCGGATTCCGGTGGCGATGGCCTGCTCGGAGAAGTCGATGCCGGTGAAGCGGCTCGCCGGAAACGCCTGTGCCATCACGTTGATCGCGTGGCCGCTGCCGCAGCCGAAGTCCGCCACGTCGGCGCCGGCGCGCAGCCGCTCGACGAGGCCGTCCACCAACGGCAGCACGACGTCGACGAGCGAGGCGTCGTACATCGCGCCGCTCTCCTCGGCCATCAGCTGATGGAAGCGCGGGAACTCGCTGTAGGGTAGGCCACCGCCGGCCCGGAAACACCCGATGATTTTCTGCTCGACCTCGCCGAGCAGTGGCAGGAATTGGGCTACCACGGCGAGGTTTTGGGGCCCGGCGGCGCGGGTCAGCACGCCGGCGCGGTGGGCGGGCAGCCAGTAGGTGGCGGTGTCGGGGTCGTACTCGACGACGTGGCCGGTGGTCATGCCGCCCAGCCACTCGCGCACGTAGCGCTCGTTGAGCCCGGCCGCCTCGGCAATCTGCGCGCTGGTCGACGGCGCGAGTCCGGCCATGGTGTCCAGCAGGCCGGTCTGGTGCCCGATGCTCAGCAAGATCGTGAGGCTGGCGCCGTCGAGGGTCGCGGCGATTCGTTCGGTGAATTCTTCGGTGGTCTCCCAAGCCGTCACGCCCTGCGACGCTACACCGGCCCGATGGGTGGACAGCCCGCCGCGAGATGTATGGCGGCAAACAGTAGGTTGGAGGCCATGAGTCAGACAGTGCGCGGCGTGATTTCACGCAAGAAGGGCGAACCCGTCGAACTGGTGGACATCGTCGTCCCGGACCCCGGGCCGGGCGAGGCGCTGGTCGACGTCATCGCGTGCGGGGTGTGCCACACCGACCTGACCTACCGCGAGGGCGGCATCAACGACGAGTACCCGTTCCTGCTCGGCCACGAGGCCGCCGGCACGGTCGAGGCCGTCGGCCCCGGGGTGACCGATGTGGCGCCGGGCGACTTCGTGATCCTGAACTGGCGCGCGGTGTGCGGCCAGTGCCGGGCCTGCAAGCGCGGCAGGCCGCACCTGTGCTTCGACACCTTCAACGCCACCCAGAAAATGACGCTGACCGACGGCACCGAGCTCACGCCCGCCCTGGGCATCGGGGCGTTCGCCGACAAGACGCTGGTGGCGGCCGGCCAGTGCACCAAGGTCAATCCGGAGGCCGACCCGGCGGTCGCCGGGCTGCTGGGCTGCGGCGTGATGGCCGGGCTGGGCGCGGCGATCAACACCGGCGCGGTCAACCGCGACGACACCGTCGCGGTGATCGGCTGCGGCGGCGTCGGCGATGCGGCGATCGCCGGCGCGGCGCTGGTGGGCGCGCGGCGCATCATCGCCGTCGACACCGACAACACCAAGCTGGACTGGGCCCGCAAGTTCGGCGCCACGCACACCGTCAACGCCCGCGAACTCGATGTGGTCAAGACCATCCAGGACCTCACCGACGGGTTCGGCGCCAACGTGGTGATCGACGCGGTGGGCCGCCCCGAAACGTACAAGCAGGCCTTCTACGCCCGCGACCTCGCCGGAACCGTTGTGCTGGTTGGTGTTCCGACCCCCGACATGACGCTGGAGATGCCGCTGGTGGACTTCTTCAGCCACGGTGGCTCGCTGAAGTCGTCGTGGTACGGCGACTGCCTACCCGAACGCGACTTCCCCACGCTGATCGACCTGTACCTGCAGGGCCGGCTGCCGCTGGAGCAGTTCGTCTCCGAACGCATCGGGCTCGGCGACATCGAGGAGGCGTTCCACCGGATGCACAGCGGCGAGGTGCTGCGCTCGGTGGTGGTGCTCTGATGGCGGCCGCGGACAACGCCGTCGAGGGCCTGGTCACCCACGGAACGTTCGAACTCGACGGCGGCAGTTGGGAAGTCGACAACAACATCTGGATCGTCGGCGGCGATTCCGACGTCGTGGTGTTCGACGCCGCGCACGCCGCCGAGCCCATCCTGGCCGCCGTCGGCAAACGCAACGTGATCGCGGTCGTGTGCACCCACGGTCACAACGACCACGTCACGGTGGCGCCCGAACTCGGCGCGGCCCTGGACGCGCCGGTCCTCCTGCACCCCGGCGACGACGTGTTGTGGCGAATGACACACCCGGACAAGGACTTCCGCACGATCGCCGACGGCGACACGATCGATGTCGCCGGCACCGAGCTGCTGGCGCTGCACACGCCCGGGCACTCCCCCGGCTCGGTGTGCTGGTACGCGCCGGAGCTCGGTGTGGTGTTCAGCGGGGACACCCTGTTCTCCGGCGGGCCGGGCGCGACCGGCCGCTCCTATTCGGATTTCCCGACGATTCTGCAGTCGATCTCCGGGCGGCTCGGTACCCTGCCCGGCGACACCGTGGTGCACACCGGCCACGGCGACAGCACCACCATCGGCGACGAGATCGTGCACTACGAGGAGTGGGTGGCGCGCGGCCACTGATCTGCACGCCGAACTGACCACCGGCCCAACCATTATCGTTGCCCTATGCAGCCCGAACCGCCGATGCCCGAATCGAGCATTGTGGTCCGCCCCGAGCCGACCTTCACCGAGGCGTCGCGGCTGCGGGCTGCCGGCCTGGCGAAGGCGATCGCGGTGTTCGAGCGGGCCGCGGAACACGTTGCACTGCCCCGCTCGCCGCAGCCCATCGTCCTCGCCGACTATGGCGCCGCCAACGGCCACAATTCGCTGCGACCGCTGTCGTCGGCCATCACGGTGCTGCGCCGGCGCACCAGCCACGACCACGCAATCCTGGTGGCGCACACCGACGTACCGCACAACGACTTCACCGCGTTGTTCGGCACGGTGGCCGACGACCCGGAAAGCTACCTGCACCTCGACGGGGCCACGTTCACCTCGGCGATCGGCCGGTCCTTCTACAACCAGATCGTGCCGTCCAAGACCGTCAACCTGGGCTGGACGTCCTGGGCGACGCAGTGGCTGAGCCGAACACCCTGCGAGGTGCCCGATCACGTGCACGTCTCGCGCACCACCGACGACGCGGTGCGGTCCGCCTATTCCGACCAGGCCGCGCTGGACTGGCATAACTTCGTGGCGTTTCGCGGGCGGGAACTGGCGCCGGCGGGCCGGGTGGTCGCGCTGACGCTGGCCGCCGACGAGGACGAGACGGCGGGCTTCGCGCCGCTGCTCGACGCGATCGTCGGGGCGCTGGACGAACAGGCACACGACGGCCTGCTGAACCCAGATGAGCTGCGGCGCATGACCATTCCCACCTTCGCCCGCAACGAGAAGGACTTTCGCGCCCCGTTCGCGCCCAAGGGGCGGTTCGAAGGCCTGATGATCGAGCACCTCGAGATCTTCAACGCCGAGGATCGGTTCTGGGCCCGCTTCCAGACCGACCACGACGCGCACGCCTTCGGTGCGCAGTGGGCGGCGTTCGCGCGGGCCGCGCTGTTCCCCGCCCTGGTGCGCGCGCTCGACGGCGGCATCCACGACCCGCGGGCCGGGCAATTCATCGAGCAGCTGCAGGACGCGGTCGCCGAGCGCCTGTCAAGCGCACCCGAGCCGATGCGGATCCCGCAGGCCCTGGTTGTGCTGGTCAAGGGCGACGGGTCGCGCTGAGGAGAGTTTCGGCACGGCCGCGCAACGGGTAATCCCCAGCAATCGTCGAATCTGCGATGCAAGGGGGTAGCTGCATGAGCGTGCAGGACGATAAATCGTCCGGTCAGGACGACGAGCAACGACTGACCGAAAAGCCGGAGCCGGACGAGGACGACAAAAAAGAGGCCGCCAAAATGATGGAGGCCTACGAGGACAAGCCCACCATCGTGCTGCCCGGCACCGGCGGAAGCGTGTCCGGCACCGCGGTCAACGAGTGGCTGGACGAGGACGGCAATCCCAAGCACGAAGTCGCCGAGGGCACGGACGCCCAGGCGAATGCCGACGAGGGTCGCGAGGAAAAGGACCTGCAGGAACAGATCGACAAGGACAAGGCCCTCAACGAGAAGCTGAGGGAAGCCGCGACCGCGGAGAACAAGGGCGAAAAAGGTATCACCGAAAGGTAATTCCCGAACGCGGGTCAGTGGGCAGGCAACGCGTTGATGCCCAGGCCGCCCTGGATCTCCTGAATGATCTGGTTGACCCGGTCGAGCCCGGGGATGGGCTCGTTGAGCACGGGTATCGGTGGAATCGGCGGGAGCGCCGCGCGGCGTGGTGCTATCGGAGGTGCGGGCGGGGCCGCCTGAGGAGTTGCCCGCGGCGTCGTGGTCATCGGCGTCTCGGTCTCGGCCGGCGGGTTGGTATCGGAGGTCGACGGCACCGGAACGTCCACGGGCCCGGGTTCGGCGGTCGCGCTTTGCGGCGCCGGCGCGGCCGGCGTCGTGGTCAGCGCGGGCGCGGGCGTCGTCGCCGATTTGTCCTGCGAGTTGAGCCCGACGGCCAGCGCGGTGCCCACCAGCAGCACCGCCGCGGCGGTGATCAGGAGCGCGGCCGCCGGCAGCAGGCGCCACCGCGCGAACAGCCCCTTGCGCCGCGCGGCCGGGGCGGCGATGCGAGTGGTCGCCGCGTCCGCGTCGGGCGCGACGCCGTCCGGTACGACGCGCGACTGGTGAGCCGTGGCCGACCAGGCCCGGATCGGCATGGGCGCGGGATTCGCGGGCGGCACCTGGGCGGTCGCGGTGCGATCCGGTCTTGCCGCCCGGGCCGTCGCGGTGGCGGGGGCGGCGGGTGCCGCAGACGTCGCGTCGCCGGCGCCGCGCGCCACCCGCAAGGCGGCGCCGACGGCCGCGGCGAGTTGGGGCCGCGGCGTGGTGGCGACCGGGACGCGAAAATGCCGCGCCAGCGTGGTGGTGACGGCCGGCAGGTTCGCCCCGCCGCCCGCCGCGACCACCGCGACGAGGTCGCGGATTCCGTTGCGCGCCAACGTTTCATCCAGCCGCGCGAGGAGGCCGGTGAGCGCCGGGCGGATCGCGTCGTCGAGTTCGTGTCGGGCGAGCCGGATTTCGCCGCGCGCCCCGGTGAGCCCGTTGGTCAGCGTCGTCGCGGTGCTCGAGGACAGCTGTTCCTTGGCGACCCGGCAGCCGCTCCTCAGCCGGCTCAGCGAGCCGATCGCCGCAGTGCCCGTGGGGAATGCGCCGGTGGTCGGCATGTTGGCCACGACGACGCCCAGCAGCGCCTGGTCGATCAGGTCGCCGGAGAAATCGTGGTGCCGCACGGTCGGCGCCAGCGCCCGGTAGTCGCCGTCGGCGTCCATCAACGTGATGTTGGTGCCGCTGCCGCCGAAATCGCACACCGCCACGGTCCCGCGCGCGGGTATGCCCGGGTGGGCCCGCACCGCGAGCAGCGTCGCGGCGGCGTCGGGAATCAACAGGATGGGGCGCGCGCGGCCCGACCATTCGGGGATCTCGCTCAGCGCGGCGCCCAGGGCCTCCACCGCGGGCGACTCCCAGTGGGCCGGGTAGGTGACCGCGACGTCGTCGGGCAGGGGGCGTCCGCCCGTCGCGGCGTAGGCCAGCGCCCGTAACCCGTCGGCGAGTAACACCTCGCTGCGGTGCACCGAGCCGTCGGGGGCCACGAGGCCGCGCGGGTCGCCGATGCGGTTCACGAAGCCGGTGACCACCACGCCCGGCCCTTGCAGTCCGGGGTTTTCGGCGGGGATGCCGATCTCGGCGGGGCGGTCCGGATACAGCGTCAGGACGGGTTTGCGGGTGATGGCGTTATCGGCGGTCGCGGCCGCCAGGTTGGTGACTCCGATCGATAGGCCCAGTGCGGTCCCGGCTCCATTGGCCATAGTTCGATCCCCGTTGCTCGCAGCACCAATTCGCGCCCGGCCAGCGCCCATTGCCTAAACGATCATTGTGCCGCCAAAACCTGTATCCGGTGTCGGCGGCAGCTATGTGGCCGCTGTGCGCCGGTCAGCGAATGTTGCCGGCGCCGGCGATGAGCGGCAGGTCGAGCGGGGTGACCCAGCCGGGCCGCAGGTCGTTGACCGCCGGCACCGCGTTGAGGGCCCGCAGCCCAGTCGCCAGGCAGCCGGCCGCGGCCGCGTCCCGCCCGGAGCCGTCGGTGAACCGGAACGCGGTCTCCTGGAAGATGCTCGGGGTCCCCTCGATGTCCACGCGGTAGACGTCGTTGTCGTGGCCCGTCGGCCAGTCCGGGGCGGCGTCGAGTCCGATGCGGTTGACGTGTTCGAGCTGGATGCGGGTCTCGCCCTGATACACGCCGTTGATGGTGAACCGGACGGCGGCGACGTGGCCGGGTTTGATGACGCCCCGGGCGGAGTTGCGCTCCGTCGGCGTCACCCACTTGTCCCAGGTGGTGGTGATCTCGTCGAGCATGATGCCGGCGGCGTGGGCGATCATCGGGACGGTGGCGCCCCACGCGAAGATCAGCATGTCGCGGTCCTGCAGCATGGGTTTGAATTCGGGCTCGCGACCGATGCCCATCTCGAATTCGTAGTCGCCCTCGTAGTTGGTGTAGTCGAGCAGTTCCGACGCGCGCACGCGCCGGATGTCGGAGCACAGGCCCATCAGCGTCATCGGGAAGAGGTCGTTGGCGAATCCGGGGTCGATGCCGGTGGTGAAGCAGGACGACTCGCCCAGTTCGCAGGCCTCGGTGATCGGCTCGATCCAGTTCGGCGGGTTCAGGTGCATCGTCGGCCACACCCACGGGGTCATCGCCGTCGAACACACGTCGATGCCGGCGCGCAGGAACCGGGTGATCAGCAGGATGTTCTCTTTGGCGTGCATGGCCGTCGGGCCATAATGCACCAGCGCATCGGGCTTCAGCGCGATCAGCGCGTCGATGTCGTCGGTCGCGAGAATGCCCACCTTCTCGCCCATTCCGCAGATCTCGCCGACGTCGCGGCCGACCTTGTTCGGGTTGCTGACGCCGACGCCCACCAATTCGAACAGCGGATGTTTGACGATCTCGGCGATCACCATCTTTCCGACGAAGCCGGTACCCCAGACCACCACACGCTTTGAGCCGTGTTCCGACATGCTTTGACGCCACCTTTCCGCTCACCAGCCCCCGCTTCGGGCTTCACATTAAGCTTCCCTACCGTCGCCCGTGGTGACACGATGCAATTCATGACGAAGCACCTGACCGGACCTGCGATCGTGTTGGCCGTCGGTTTCGGGTTTGCGAATGCCTGCGGCGTGGCCGACGCCCTGCCTCAGATGCCGCAGATCCGCTATGAGGTCAACGGGCCCGCGGTCGCCGAGTTCATCTACTACCAAACCGACACCGGGCAGCTGCATCAGGTGAATGCGCCGCTGCCGTGGTCGACGGAGTTCACCGGGTTCGGCGGGGAGGTGTTCACCCTCAGCGCGCAGGGGCCGGGCCCGATCTCCTGCAAGATCTTGGTCGACGGCAACGTGGTCAGCGCGGCGACGGCGACCACCGGGGTGCCCGCCAGAACGGTGTGCACCCACTGACCGAGCAGTCCCGGCACGACACGAGGAGGTCCAGGTGAGCCTCAAGACGGGTCCCAGGAAAGGCCTGGCGGCGCGGACGAACGGGGCGCCACCGCCCGAGATTCCGCTGGCCGACATCCATCTCGAGTCGCTGGACTTTTGGGCGCTGGACGACGACGTCCGCGACGGCACCTTCGCCACGCTGCGCCGCGAGGCGCCGATCTCGTTCTGGCCGGCGGTCGAGTACGAGGGGTTCGAACCGGGCGACGGGCATTGGGCGTTGACCAAGCATGACGACGTGTATTTCGCGAGCCGTCATCCGGACATCTTCAGCTCCAGCCCCAACATCACGATCAACGACAACACCCCGGAGATCAGCGAATACTTCGGCTCGATGATCGTGCTCGACGATCCGCGGCACCAGCGGCTGCGCGCGATCGTCAGCCGCGCGTTCACCCCGAAGGTGGTGGCGCGCATCGAGGCGTCGGTGCGCGAGCGGGCCCGCCGGTTGGTCGCCTCGCTGATCGCCGATCATCCCGACGGCGAGGCCGAGCTGGTCAGCGAGCTCGCGGGTCCGCTGCCGCTGCAGGTGATCTGCGACATGATGGGCATCCCGGAGGAGGACCATCAGCGAATCTTCCACTGGACCAACGTGATTCTCGGGTTCGGCGACCCGGACCTGGCCACGGATTTCGGGGAGTTCCTTCAGGTGTCGATGGACATCGGCGCCTACGCCAGCGCGCTGGCCGAGGACCGGCGGTCCAATCACCACGACGACCTGACCACCAGCCTGGTGGAGGCCGAGGTCGACGGGGAACGGCTCACGTCGGCGGAGATCGCGTCGTTCTTCATCCTGCTGGTGGTGGCCGGCAACGAGACGACGCGCAATGCGATCAGCCACGGCGTGCTGGCGCTGTCGCGCTATCCCGCCGAGCGGGACAAGTGGTGGTCCAATTTCGATCGCCTGGCGCCGACCGCCGTCGAGGAGATCGTGCGGTGGGCGTCGCCGGTGATCTACATGCGCCGCACGTTGACCCGGGACGTCAAGCTGTCCGGCACCAAGATGAAGGCCGGCGACAAGGCCACGCTGTGGTACAACTCGGCCAATCGCGATGAGTCGACGTTCGATGATCCCTGGGTGTTCGACGTCGCGCGCACCCCCAATCCGCATTTCGGCTTCGGCGGCGGGGGCGCGCATTTCTGCCTGGGCGCCAACCTGGCTCGTCGCGAAATCCGGGTGGTCTTCGACGAATTGCGCCGCGAGATCCCCGATATCGTCGCGACGGACGAACCGGCGCGGCTGCTGTCGCAGTTCATCCACGGCATCAAGACCCTGCCGGTCGCCTGGACCCCCCCGCGCTAGGTCACCTCTTCTCGCGAGCAGACGCAGAATCGCACGATATCGCGTGCCGCCGTGCGATTCTGCGTCTGCTCGCCGAGGAGCGCGGGCTTACGCTGACCACGTGACCATCCCCGCGTTTCCGCCGTCCGAGGTGCTGGCCGCGCGCCAGAAACTCGTGCTCGACCATTTTCACGACGAGGTCCGCCAGGATTGGGACGACGTGTTGTCGACGTTCCCGCATCCCCGCTACGAGCTGATCCCGCAGATGCTCGTGCACGACGGCGACGCGGCGGTGCGCCGCTACTACGCCGACACCCGGACGGCGTTTCCCGATCAGGATCACGAAATCATCGCGCTGCGCCACAGCGCTGACGCGGTGATCGTCGAATTCTGGCTGATGGGCACGCACCGCGGCTACCTGGGCAAGGTCCCTCCGACGGGCAGCCGGTTCCGCGTCCGCATGACCGCCTACTTCGTCTTCGACGACACGGAAACGCTTGTCTGCGAACGCATTTACTTCGACTCTCTGACCATGGTCAAACAGCTCCTGGGTGGGCTGGACATGAAGAAGCCGGCGAACTGGTGGCTGGCCGCGCGCTGCGTGCGCGGCTTCCTGTCGATGTCTTCGGGAAAACCGGACCCGGCGCTGACCGACACCTCCTAAACTGCACCGCTAAGAGCAAGGGAGGCTGCGATGCGGGCTGCACGCCTTCACCCGGTGGGCGCTCTCGCCGTCGCCGCCGTGCTGATGCCCACCGCCACCGCCGCGCCGTTGCCGCCGGGCTCGCACACCGAGAAGTGGATCGCCCTGCGGGTTGGTGAGTGCGTGACGGACCTGCCGCCGGCCGATGGGAGCCGCGTCGACGTCACCGTGGTCGATTGTGCGACAGCGCATTTGGCCGAGGTGTATCTGCGCGCCCCGATGGCCGTTGACGGCGCGATCGCCACCGTCGCCAATCGGGACTGCGCGGCCGGGTTCTCCCCCTACACCGGCCAATCCGTTGACAGCGGCCGCTTTTCGATCACCTTTCTCATCGACTCGAACCAGGACCGCACCGGCGCTGACCCGACCCCGAGCACCGTCATCTGCTTGCTGCAGTCCGCCAACGGGCAACCGTTGACCGGATCGGCGCGCCGCTGAGGCGCTAGGCGATCACGTAGTCGCTGAGCGGGAAGGTCTGCGCTTCGCGCACCGAATTGAGGGTCGACGTGGGCCGCAGTAGCGATGCCTCACCGCTCGGGCTGAAGTAGTACGACCGCGACGTGGCGCAGTCGCCGCTGTAGAACACCGAACTGTCCAGCAGTTTGGTCATCCGCTCCATGAACCGGTCGTTGGCTTCCTCGGTCACCTCGAAGGTCGTCGCGCCCCGGCGCTTGACCTCGCCGAGCAGCCGGTCCATGTGCCGCATCTGGTATTCGATGGTGTGGAAGAAGGACAGTCCGGAGAAGGCGAACGGGCTCGCCAGGCCCAAATAGTTCGGGAAGTACGGCACGGAGACGCCCTGGTAGGCCTGGAACCTGGTCTCGCGCCACCACTTACCGAGATTGCGTCCCTTGCGGCCGATCACCTCGATGGCCGGGAAGTTGGCCTCCCACAGGTCGAAACCGGTCGCCAGGACCAGGGTGTCGATGACGGTCTTGCGCCCGTCGGTGGTGACGATGCCGTCCGGCTCGATCCGCTCGATCGAGTTGGTCTCCAGGTGCACGTGCGGCTTGGCGAACGCGGGATAAAAGCTGTTGGACAGCGTGGGCCGCTTGCAGCCGCAGTCGTAGTCCGGGGTGAACTTGGCCCGCAGTTCCTTGTCCCGGATCCACCGGAATCGGTTGATCTTGGCCAGGTCGGCGGCCGAAATGTTGCCGCGCCCCCGCGACTCCCGATAGTGGAGCGCCCCGACGACCATGATGATTTCCAAGATGATGTCGGTCACCCAGCGCAGCGCGCGCTGCGCCGCCGGCAGCCGGGCGAACAGGCGTCGCACCGCCGGCGGGAACTCGAAGTCGGGCTTGGGGATGATGTGGGTCGCGGTGCGCTGGTAGACGGTCAGGTCGCTGGCCTGCTTGGCCAGCTCGGGAATGAGCTGAACCGCCGAGGCGCCGGTCCCGATGACCGCGATGCGGCGGCCCGTGTAGTCGTAGTCGTGGTCCCACGCGGTGGTGTGGACGATCTTGCCCTCGAAGCTGGTGATGCCGGGGATGTCCGGCAGCCGCGGCTGGGACAGGAAGCCGGTCGCGGTGATCAGGAAGCGGGTGGTCAGCTTTTCGCCGCCGGCCAGCGCCACCCGCCAGACCTCGGCGTCCTCGTCCCACTCGGCGCCTTCGACGGTGCTGTTGAACCGCATGTGGCGGCGCACGTCGTACTTGTCGGCGACGTCCACCGCGTACTGCTTGACCTCGGCGCCGGGCGCAAACAGCCGTGACCAGTCCGGCTTGGGCTCGAACCAGTACGAGTACGTGGTGGAGGGGATGTCGACGGCGATGCCCGGGTAGTGATTGACATGCCAGGTCCCGCCCAGGTCGTCCTCGCGGTCGAGGATGACGAAGTCGTCGAAGCCAAGGCGTTTGAGCTGAATTGCGGCGCCGATGCCGCCAAAACCTGCACCTACGATGATTGCGTCGAAACGGTCTGTGTTCACAGCCTTGCTCCGTGCTACCTGTTTCCGTACTTAACGAATCATAAGCTTTCCCTAAGATACGTCACTCTAATAGGGCGCCACGCCGAGCGCACCTGAGCGTTGCCGGTATGTGACCATGCCGACACCTGTGCGCCCGCTCAGCAATGTCGGATCGCCGCCGCCCGCCGTCGCCGAGTGGTGTTGAACGGAAAGGGGATCGAAGGTGACTTCGCCGAAACCCGTTTCGCCCGTTGCCATGTCGCCGGCCCCTCGATTGGCCGTGTCTCGCGATGTGCGGCTACCCTCGATAAACGACATCACACGACGGCCTAAAGTGTTTTTTGTGTAACCCGAGCGCGCAATGGCTATGTCGGTCCGATGGAGGCGACGAAGCCGCCAACCACCGCCCGCCGCTGCGCCCCGGTATACAGGAAAACGTCACGAAATCGTCGGCAAGTTGACAGTTTGGGAGGGGCTCGCATGGGCACGTTGGACGGCATGATCCCGCGTCGCATTGTTCGTTCTCTTGGTCCAGCAGTAGTCATCGCAGCATCGGGGATCGCCGCCTCGGCCGTCTCCGGTTCCCTCATCCCCACCGCCGCGGCCCAATGTCCGGACGTGCAAGTGGTCTTCGCCCGCGGCACCGGCGAAGAACCCGGCGTCGGCCCCACCGGCCAAGCCTTCGTCGACGCCCTGCACCAACGCGTCGGCGACCGCTCCTTTGACGTCTACCCCGTCAACTACCCCGCCACCGACCAATGGGACACCGGCATCGACGGCATCCGCGACGCCGGCGCCCACGTCAATTCCATGGCCCACGACTGCCCCAACACCAAAATGGTCCTCGGCGGCTACTCCCAAGGCGCAGCCGTGATGGGCTTTGTCACCTCGGCCGCCGTGCCCGAAGGCATCGACCCCGCCACCGTCCCCAAACCCCTCGACCCCGCGGTCGCCAACCACGTCTCCTCGGTCGTGCTCTTCGGCATGCCCAACGTGCGCGCCATGAACTTTTTAGGCGAACCCCCCGTCGTCATCGGCCCGATGTACCAAGACAAAACCCTCAAAGTCTGCGCCGTCGAAGACCCCGTCTGCTCAGACGGCATGAACTTCGCCGCCCACAACACCTACGCCGACGACGGCTCCATCATCGACAAAGGCGTCGCCTTCGCCTCCAGCCACCTCGGCACGGGCGGGGCGGCCCCGGCGCCGACGGGTGGGGGCTTCGGCAGCTGAGTCAGCCGGTCGGTGCTTTGGCGCTGAGAAAGGCGACGATCCCCCGGGTGACCGCGACGGCATACGCCGCCCGGCCGTCCACGCTTTGCATCCGCGCGGCGTCGCCCGCGTTGTTCATGTTGCCGAGTTCGACGAGCACCGCCGGGTACTGAGCCAGGTTCAGCCCGGCCAGGTCGTCGCGCCCGTACAAGCCGTCGGAACCGATGTAGTTCGCCGGCGGTAAACCCGACTGGGCCAAGGCATCCCGCATCGCGTGGGCCAGCTGCACGGCGGGCCCGGCCTGGACGTCGCCCAGCGGCGGGCTCGAGTAGTTGACGTGGAATCCGCTGCCCGACGGGGGTCCCCCGTCGGCGTGGACACTCACGATCGCATCCGGGCGCATGGCGTTGGCCGCCGCCGCGCGTTGGTCGATGCACGGGCCGACGCCGCTGTCGCTGTCGCGCGACAGCTGGGTGCGAACGCCCATCTGGTTCAGCGCGTCGCTGACCAGCCCCACCACCGCCCAGGCGAACGTGTGCTCGGGATAGCCGTCGCCGGCCGCGGCGCCCGAGGTCTGGCAGGGCTTGGTGCCTCCGCGGCCGTTGGGCACCTGCTGGTTGATCGAGGCGTCGTTGACGGCGTTGTGGCCGGGGTCGAGGAAGACGGACATGGCCGCGATGCCGGCGGCCGCGCGGGGGGCGGGCAGGACGGCGGCGGCGGCGAGAACCACCGGCATGACACCGGCGATCTTCAGGACATCGCGGCGTGATCGCAGCCCGCCTTGGCGATCGCTCACCGGGCGATGGTAACAACCGGCCACCTACATACTAAAAAGTATGTTACGGTCGTCGGCATGTCCGTGGTCGACAGCCGTCCCCTGCACGGCATCACCGACGAATTCGTCACGCGGCTGGCCGATCGCGCCGAGGAGGCCGAGCGGTTGCGGCGCCTCCCCGCGGCGACCGTCAGCGATTTCCGGCAGACCGACCTGTTCCGCCTGCTGCTGCCGTCGCGCTTCGGCGGCCTGCAGGCCTCGTTTCCCGAACTGCTGCAACCGATTCGGCGGATGGCGCACGGCTGCGCCTCGAGCGCCTGGACGCTGGGTTTCTACGCGCTGCACAACTGGATGCTGTCGTTGTTCGATCCGCGGGCGCAGGAGGAGGTGTTCGCGTCCGGACCGGTGCTGGCGCCGGCTCCCCTGGCCCCCACCGGCCGCGGCATCCCGGCCGACGGCGGCGTGCGGGTGACCGGCCGGTGGTCCTGGGCGACGGGCGCGATGGATGCCGATTGGATGATCGTCGGCGCGCTGATCGAACGCGAGGACGGGATCGATCCGGCGCTCGTGGTGCTGCCCGCCGACCAGGTCGAGGTCGTCGACACCTGGCACACGGCCGGCATGCGGGGCACCGGTTCGCATGACCTGGTCGTCGACGACGTCTTCGTCCCCGAGCATCGGCTGGTCGCCGTGGCCGACATCTACGGCGGCACGGCGCCCGGCGCGCGTGCGCACGGGGTCCCGACGTACCGGTGGCCGATGGTTCCCGCGCTGGCACTGACGGCGTCGATGCCCGTGCTCGGGGCGGCCGAACGGGTGACCGAGCTGTTCGCCGAGCGGCTCGGCGGACGGGTGCTGGCCTACAGCGGGGTGGCGCAAAAGGATCAGCCGGCCGCGCAGATCCGCCTCGGCGATGCGCGGGTGCGGCTGAACGCGCTGCGGGCGCTGATCGCGGCGACCGCCGACGAGATCGAGACGATCGTGGTCAGCGGCGAGCGGGTGAGCCGGTCGGTGCGGGCCGACGCCCGGCTGGCGGCCGCGCGCACCGTGCACGAGTGCCGGGCGATCATCGCCGATCTCATGGAAGCGTCCGGCGCCAGCGCCCATTTCCTGTCCAGCCCGCTGCAGCGCGCCAAGCGCGACGTCGACATCGCGTCGGGGCATGTGGTGTTCGACTACGACACGAGCCGAGAGTTGGCCGGGGCGTTGGCGATTGGCGCGAAGATCTCGCCGATCTCAATGATCTGAGCGCGCGACGCCCACCTCGGAGAGCATGAGGTCGAGGAACCGCTCCCGTTGGGACAGCGATTGCGCCTGCTCGGGCGAACTGGTGAGGTGCAGCAGCCCGATGCCGGCGGCGAAGGTCAGCTCAGCGCGCAGCCTGGCGTCCTCGAGGCTGAAACCGTAGTCGTGGTAGGCCTTCACCACGGTGCGCAGCAGGAGCCGGTCGGCGGCGCGGATGTTCTCGGCGGCGATCGGGTCCAGGCGGGCCCATTCGCGCATCGCCCGCTCGAGCACCCAGTACTGGGGGCTGACCAGGGTGTGCGTCAGGGCCGACAGGCGTTCCCGGGGTGGCAGCTCGTCGAGCTCGGAGAGCGCCTGGCGGTCGCGTTCGAGAAACTTGTTCCACGATTCGACCAGCGCCGCCCGGTAGTGGTCGATGTCTTCGAAGTGCCAATAGAAGCTGCCGCGGGTGACACCGGCCTGCTGGCAGAGGCGTTCGACTTTGAGCGCGCGTACACCCTCTTCGGCGAGCACGGTGTAGCCCACCTCGAGCCAGTCCTCGGCCGATAGGCGGGTCGACGGCTGCTTGCGCACCACCACACGGTGGAGATTACGGGAAGGCCGAGTGGCTGGTGGAGGAACCGCAGGTTAGCGTCGCGTCATCGGGTCGGCGGCATGGGGAGCCGGGCGGTGTCGTCGAGGTCCACGTCGAGGGCGTTGAGCATCAGGGCCAGGCCCGCGTATCGGTTGATGACCATCAGCGCCTCCATGGTGGCGTCCGACCCGAGGGCGTCGTGCACTCGAGCGAAAAGCTCGGGTGCGACGCGGCGGGTGGAGACCAGCTCGGTGGTCAGGTGCAGCACGGCCAGCTCGGTGGGGTCGAAATCGCCGGTTTGCCAATCGGATTCGGAGGTGAGGGCGTCGATGGTGTCGCTGTCGATCCCGACCGTTTGCGCGACGTCTCTGTGTTGGCCGAGCTCGTAGGCGCAGTCCATGAGATAGGCGGTGCGCAGGACGATGAGTTCGCGCAGCCTTCTCGGCAGCACCGGGCTGGTCAGGGCGGCGTCGCCGGCGACCATCCAACTGGTGAACACCTTCTCGGCGTTGGCCAGTGCGCGGTAGACGTTGAGATTGCCCCGCCGTGCGGTCAATTCGCGGGCGAGTTCGGGCATGTCCTCGGGGTCGCGGTACGGGATGCGGGTCATGCGGGGGCGTCGATGTCGAGGTTGACGGCGTTGAGCACCAGCGCCAGGCCGTAGTAGCAGCTGACGATCATCAGCAGTTCGGTGAGCGCCTCGTCGCCGAGGAGGGCGTGGGCTTTGCCGAAGGAGTCGTCGGACAGGCGTCGGCTGGTGCACAGCTCGGTGACGGTGGCGATGACGAGGCGTTCGTCGCCGCTGAACCCGGCCGCGTCGAGGTCCGCTCTGTTCTGGAGGGCGTCGATCTGTCGGTCGGTGAGCCCCGCCCTTTGGGCGAAGACCACGTGCTGGGCGAGCTCGTAGGGCGAGTCCTGCAGGTGGGCAACCCGCAGGATGATCACTTCGCGCATCCGCGGGGTGAATGTCGGGCTTTCAAAGAGCTGCCCGGCCATCTGCGCCCACTCTTCGAACACGTTGGGGGCGTTGGCGATCAGGCGGAGCACGTCGAGCGTGTCGGGGCGTTCGAGGAGCTCTTTGATGCGTTCGGGTTGCTCGTCTGCTTTGGCGAGCGGCATGCGGGTCACGGGTGGTCCTTTGGCGGGGCTTCCTCGAGCTTAGTCTCGGGCATGGCAGTCCACTGAGGCGACACCAAGTACGTTCAATTGCAACGGTTCTGGTATCGCGCCTTCTGTTGCGGTGCTGCACTACGATCTAGGCAGTGGGAGGTACGTCGCGCCCGACGGTCAGCTCTATCGGCGTTCGAATTTGGTGGAGGCGAAGGTCCCGACCACGTGGAAGGGCATGCTGATCGCCTCAAATTGATGATGGCGTGCTCATCGGCACAGGGCTCGCCCTACGCCGGCAACGCGAGTACGGTTCCGGCGAGCCTTTACAGGTCGACCTAACAGACAAGTTCGCGAGACGAGTGGGGAACCGGGCTGTTGCCGAATCGCAGAGCGCTAGCGGTCAGTTACTGAGCCACTGCTTTACGCCGCCGTGGCCCGAGCACGTACCCGTGTGGTGTGTGCTGAACGAGTAGTCGCCATCCCGGCAGATTGCGGTGGCTCCGTCAGGAACCCCGCCGCTACCCACTAGGCCCGGAGCACCCCTGGGGGTAAACCCGACGATGGGCGCGAGATACATTGTCCGTCCGAGTTTTGGTAGTAGCCCATCCCACAACCAGCCAGAACCGTGGTCTGCCCGCCAGGGATACCCCCCAATGCGACATATAGCGGCCCCCATGAAATAGCCGCCACAGCGATTAGAAGCTGAACCCGCATGCCTCACCTCGAAAAAGAGATCCTGAAATTAGCCCGCGTACGGCAATCGGAGCGTAGCCGGCTTAGGGTGGAGTCCACATGAAAATGATGAATTCGCCGATTGACTCAATTCACAAATCAGCCCATGTGGCCGTCAACCATATGCCGCCTCGAGTCAACGCATTGCGCCCCGGCGAACCACGCCATCTGCGTACCGGGGGGATCCCGTCGCACCGGCGCCCAACGTCGCGACAGCGCTAAGCCCTCGCGTCCGCACTCCGCGCCGTGTGCGGATGCATCGCGCACACGCTGTAGGTGGTGTGGCCTGCCCAGACGATCAAGGCGTCGCGGGCGATGAGCGACGTGCTCCATCCACGGATTTGCCGCTTCCATGCTTCATTTTGTGGCAGTCTTACACCCGGTGTTCGACGATAGGGGTTATAGGTTGCCAGAGCCATCCGAAATCGTATCGCGTTTGCTCGCGCGTCTACAGTCTGCTCGAGAAAGGGCCGGGATTTCACCCGATGACTTAGCGTCGGACTTGATCCTTGGCCCCGGCTGGATTGAGCGATTTGAGTCGGGAGCGTCGGTACCCGATATCGACACTCTGTATGTGCTCATCGATCGGATTGGCGTCGATCCAGCCGCGATATTCGCCGAGGCCCACGATGAAAGCGCGGAAGCCAGTGCGGCGGAGCTCAGTCGTCTTATTCGAGCTGAAGAAGTCGGTGGCGACCTTGTTATCCACTTCACTTACGCCAACCATGACGCACAGTACCGGCTAGCCGGGGCGACGCTTGAACAGTTTGAGGAGGTTCTCCTTACCCTCCGCAACGGGCTCGCTCGACTCGTCGCGGTCGACACAGATAGGAACGCCGAGACGCAGATCAAAACGTCTGCTGTCGCCTCCGCCTTTATGAAGGCTGTCTCGCTGTGGCCGCAAGCGAACCCCTCAGATGTGTGGTGGTTCATAATTTATCGCGCCTACTGCGATCCATACAATC
The DNA here is from genome assembly GCF_976985675.1 of Mycobacterium sp. NTMscope_MAC_12. NCBI lineage: Bacteria > Bacillati > Actinomycetota > Actinomycetes > Mycobacteriales > Mycobacteriaceae > Mycobacterium > Mycobacterium sp. NTMscope_MAC_12. The sequence goes on along the minus strand of NZ_CDRJYY010000001.1, from coordinate 1,827,696 downwards.
ACCCGGCAGCCTATGCACGATTATCCTTCGAGCAATCCTGGAAACGAACCGGTGGATGGGCGTTAGAGGAAATTTGTGTTCGTCACTATGCGCCCGAACTTGCCAAACACGGCATCACCATAGAGATTGCAACCGGCCACCGAAAGCAGACCTTACTTTCGGAGCTTAAGATAGGTCGCCGGCTGATTGTTGACAAAGTCGACGTCATTCTCACTGGTCCTGACGATGTGGTTTTCGGTGTTGTTCACGTGAAAGCTAGCTTTGCTGAGAGGCGTACTGACGATGTGCCAATGTCCGAAGCGTTGGTAAAGAGCGGCTATTTCTCGCCTCTATGGACCATGGACTGCAAGTCGGGACCGAGTCCTCGACCCTACAACCGTGGCGAACTAGGTTCCGCCACTGGCAATCGAAGTGAGAAACGGGTCGGTATCGAAGATGAGGCGGAATTCAGCGCTTGCTACTCGTACAACCGCAATACCGCACCGACGGCCCACCCACCTGAAAGGGCAGCGGACATCGTACTATGTGACTTCAACAACCCAAACGACTCGTTCACAAAGGGCGTCTTAGCCGGTTGGCAGAAATTCCAGTCATCCCGGAAATAGTTGCGGTGTGGACTCGGCCGCGAGCAATCGCTCATTGGATGCTTGAACCTGCTCGGCGTCGATCTCAAATCCTAGATACGAACAGCCTAAAGCAAGCGCCGCGAGGCCGGTTGTTCCGCTGCCGGAGAACGGATCAAGCACCACCACGTCATCTCCTGTGCGACCAAGCGCGTCGATGCACTGGCGGGGAAGGGCTAACGGAAAGCGAGAGTAATGCGCGAGCCCGTCAATCTTCTCATTTGGAAACTCCCAAACACTCTTAACCGGAGGGGACGTCTTGAATGCATGCCGTTCGTCGCGAGCAAAAAGATAGATTGACTCGTGCGCCCTATGTGGCCTTCGGCATCGACCTTCGGGCATGGGGTTCTTCTTACGCCAGATTACTTCCCCACGGAACAACCAGCCATCGTCACTCATACCGATCACCATGCGATACGGCAGGGCGAGCAAGTTCCCATAGGTTAGCCATCCGGTGTCCTTCTTTAAGAAAGCCTTTCGTTTGGCGCGCGGCTTAACATATGCAGAGTTCGTCGCATTTAGGCCGACCTTGTCGGGCCCCAAAGAGCTGTACGCGTGGTCGTCCAGCCGCCAATTGACGGGCGTGTTGTATGCGTCCCCGATGTTGATCCACACCAGCCCGTCTTGTTTTATCTTCGGCTGGATGACACGGAATATCTTCGTCAGTGCTTCGACGTAGTCGCGAGGATCGTCCTCGACACCCATCCCGCCTGACATCCGCTGACCCCAATACGGAGGTGAGGTCACCAGCACGTCGATGCACTCGTCGGGCAGGTTAGCTGCGAGTTCGGTGCAATCACCCTGCACCACGCGGTTACGCAGGTAGGGGCCAATTTTGTACTGATCGGTCACTGACGGCCTTTCGTCGGTTTGAATGAATGCTACGACCGACCTACGACACTGTGTGGCAACCGCAGCAGCGCGTGTGGATTAAGGCGAGGCGGGCAGACGTCGACGCTCCTGGCATCGTAGATCGCAGCCACTACTTTGCTGTCGCGTCGTTCGGTTCGAGTTCTACTTTGAGCCTGCCACTCTCTGAACTTCAGCTTCATCGTTGCGGCGCACCTTAGTCAAACCGACGCGGAGAATGGCGGCCGGACTTGGTCAAATTCCCATGCTGAGCATGGGGTCCGAACCGCACCCACGTCCTTGGCGCTGCACGCGACCTACGGACTGGCGGCGAACCCGACGGATACCTAGCACGGTCGCGGTGGCAGCACCTTCAACCACCCGTCCGAAAGCAACTCCAACAGCTGCCCATCCGGATCCCGAATCATCGCCGCACCCGCCGACACTGACGCATCGACCACCGCTCCCCCAAACTCCGCCACCCGAGCCAGCACACCTGGAAGGTCCGACACCGACAACGAGATGTGCGTCAGCCCGATCTGATCCATCATCCGCTCCGAGCCGGTATGCACCTGACGCTTCGAGTAGTCCATCAGCTCGAGCACGAACCCGTCCCGCACCAGATAGGTCGCGTGCACGCCGAGCGGCTCCGGCAACCCCACCAGCTGGGACGTCGCACTGTCGGGCGGGTCGAGCTCCCACCAGAACTGAAATCCCAGCAGTCCCTCGTAGAAGCGCCGCGACCGCTCGCGATCCGTCACGCATAACCCAACGTGATTGAAAACCGTTCGATGACTACTCAACCCAACCTCCGCAGCAAGTCAGACCCCTGACGAACGCAATCGCTACCGCCCTGTAACCAAGCTTCTCCACGCCACTCAAACGCGTAATAATGCAAAAATAAACCAATACGCGCCCGTCACCGCCAACTAAGCAGACCGCTTCCGTGGGAGAGCTTTTCGATGGTCACACGCCCGAAGGTCCGGCCCGACACCACCGTCGACTTCGACCATCACTCCGACGCGTTCAACCTCCACGAACTGGCCGTCAATGCCGAACTGCGGCAACGATGTCCGGTCGCCTGGAACGAGAACTACGACGGCTTTTGGTACCTCAGCAGCTACGACGCCGTCAGCCACACCGCCCGCGAAGGCGACACCTTCGCCCACAAATACGAACCCAGTGCCCCCGACGGCGTCGACTACCAGGGCGAGATGGGCGTCCCGCGCCCCGACGGCCAACCGGCCCTGGGCATCGGCGAGGTCGACGGCCCCTACCACCAAGCCCTCCGGCACGCGCTAGCCCCGTTCTTCTCCCCCGGCGCGGTCGAGAAACTCAAGCCGTTCATGGAGCAATCCGCGCACTGGTTCCTCGACCAACACATCACAACAGGGCAGACGGACCTGGTGCTCGACTACGCCAGCCCGGTCCCGGCCATCCTGACCATGAAGCTGATGGGCCTGCCCTACGACAATTGGCACTTGTACGCCAACCTCTTTCACTCCGTCATGGCCGTCCCCCAAGACAGCGACGAGTACACCGACGCGATCGCCAAAGTCCCCGCCATGATGCACGAAGTCATCGAATTCGCCACGGCCCGACGCAGCAACCCCAAAGACGACCTGACCAGCTTCCTGCTGCAATTCGAATTCGACGGCCATCGCCTCACCGACGAACAGCTGCTCAACATCCTGTGGAACCTCATCGGCGGCGGCGTCGACACCACCACCTCGCAAACCGCACTTACGCTAAGGCACCTGGGCACTCACCCCGACCTCAGACAGCAACTCATCGACCACCCCGAGCTCTACCGCACCGCCACCGACGAATTCCTGCGCTACTTCTCCGTCAACCAAACCCTCAGCCGCACAGTCACTCACGACGTCGTCCTCGGCGGCCAATGCCTGAGAAAGAACGACCGGGTCGTCCTCAGCTGGCTCTCGGCCAACCACGACGAAACCGAATTCGACCGGCCCGACGAGATCATCCTCGACCGCACACCCAACCGCCACGTCGCTCGGGCTGGGACCGCACCGCTGCATCGGATCGCACCTCGCCCGGCTGATGTCGGCAGTGATGGTCAAGGCCGTCCTCGACCGCATCCCCGACTATCAGGTCGACGTCGAAAACGTCCACCAATACCTGGGCAACCCGAGCATGACCGGGCTGGGCAAGCTCCCGGTCACCTTCACCCCCGGAACCAGCCGGGACACGTCACGCCCGTGGTGACAGCTCAAAGCGCTTGAGCGACAACACCGTCCACCAGTTCCTCGGGAGCCTGGGCGATGCCGACAGCCTGCAGGTGCCCGCCGATCGCAAGCGTCGCGATGCCGTGCACCAGCGACCAGAGCGGCCCGGCCACCTCGCGGGGATCCTGAGCCGCGACGATCCCGGCCTCCTGGCACCGGGTGATCGCGTCGAGCAGGTCCCCGAACGCCTGCTCTCCGGCCACCGCAAGGCCCTGCTCGGCCTTCAGCGACGCCCCGAACATCACCTGATAGTGATCGGGATGGGCAATGGCCCACCGCACATAGGCGCGACCGAGTTCCGTCACCCGTTGCTTCGGATCCGACACGCGCTCGGCCGCCGCGGCCAACTCGTCGTGCAGTTCGCGGAATCCCTGTTCGGCGACGGCGGCCAGCAGCTCGGCCTTGTCGGCGAAGTGCCGGTACGGCGCCGCGGCGCTGACCCCGGCGCGCCGCGCCGCCTCCGTGAGGGTGAACCCTTTCGGCCCCTTCTCGGCCACCAACGACAGCGCGGCGCTGGTCAGCGCGCGCTTGAGATCGCCGTGGTGATAGCTCTCCCGCCGGCGCGCGGTCGGCCGCTTCACTGCCATGTTGACGACATTAACATTAGGGATTATGTTAATGGCATTCACATCGGCGACCAAGGAGACGAGATGGCGAATCTGCTTGACACCACATCCACGCTCGCCGGCGACCGCGACCGGGAGCGCACGGCCGACCTCCTCGGCCAGGCCCTCGCGCAGGGCTACCTGCAGATGGACGAGTACGACCGCCGGCTACAAGCCACTTTCCAGACGCAGACCGACCACGAACTCCACGATCTCCTCGCCGACCTGCCGCTCGATCGCATCCGGCGCCAGGATCCCCGCCGGCGCGCCGCTCGCGTTGCCGCGGCCCGTCGCGGCGTGCGCGCCCACCTCGCCGCGTACCTCGCCATGGTCGTCATCGTGCTCGCCGTCTGGGCGGGCGTCGCGCTGACGACGGACGCCACCTACTTCTGGCCGATCTGGCCCATCCTCGGCGCGGGAATCGGGCTCGTCAGCCACGCCGTGTCGATACCGCGCCTGAAGCAAAGCCGTTGGCAGCCAGCGCTTTCGGCCGTTCTTGCGCCGGGCTCGTGCGCAGGGCGCTATCACATCCGCTAGCACGCTCGAAAGACATGTGCCACCCGCCGCGGTGGCATGGCAGGGTACGCCAAAGACGTTGACTTCCCAGTGATTACGACGCCGTGGCGTACTGCAGCACGGGTTCCGACGAATCGACGTGACCGTAGCTGATGATCCGCAGCCGGTGCGGGCGAATCTCGTAGACGACGCCGTCGACCGGGTTGGTGACGTCGAAGCCGTCCTCGACGCGCTGGGCATGAGAAAGCTCGATGTGGGCGCCATCGCGAATCCGCTCGCCGCGGTAATAGTACGTCCCGCTGAGGTTTTGACACACCACGGCCAGCGACTGGGCGGTGCGCACCACGGCGGCCGGCGGATTGCCCGGGTCGCAGCGGGCCGTCTCGCCGACGAACCCCAACCCGTCGGCGCCCTTCACCGGACGCGACAGCGTCGGCGTCAGCGGTGGCGGCGGGGTCGACGGGGCGGGAGGCGCCGCCGCGTGCACGGTCGAAGGCGGCGCGGCCGAACTGTTGTGGTGAGTCCCGACAACGGATTTCACCGACAACACCAACCCGGCGATCAGCAGCACCGTCGCGACCGCGGTCACCACGAGCGGTGTGCGTCCCTCAATCAGCCGACGAGCCGGCCGCGAAGACGCGGGAGGCGACTCGGGGCCGTCGCCGGCGTCAACGAAATCCGCCGACACCATCGGCAACGGGCGCGTCCGCGGAGGCCCGCTCACGCCCGCCGCAACCGAAACCGGCTCGTACGCGGCGAACACCGCCTCGCTGGCGGCGCGGGCAAGTTCGCCCGCGGATGCGTACCGCGCCGTGCGCTGTTTGGCCATGCCTCGGGTGATGATGTCGTCGTAGTCGCGGCCGACACCGCGGCGCATGATGCTGGGCCGCGGCGCCGGCGACAGCAGGTGGGCGCTCTTGAGCTCCCCCGGGTCGGTGCCCTCGAACGGCGGCTGGCCGGTGAGGCACTCGTAGAGCACACACGCCAGGGAGTAGACGTCGGTCTGCGCCCCGACGCGTCCGGTGGTGAACCGCTCGGGCGCCATGTACGTGCGCGAAAGGGACTCGTCGCCTGCGGCTTCAACGATGCCGAAGTCGGCCAGGTAGGTGAAGTGGTCGTGGGTGAGCAGGATGTTTTCGGGTTTGACGTCGAGATGCACCAACCCGGCCGCGTGCGCGGCGTCCAGCGCGCGCGCCACCTGCGCGGTGATCGATGCCGCGCGCGAGGGCTCCAGCGCGCCCTGCTCGCGCAGCAGGTCCTTGAGGCTGCCCCCGTCGTCGACCAGGTGCGTGTCGATGAACGGCACCCCGTCGATCTCGCCGAAATCGTGCAGCGGCAGCACATGCGGCTCCTGCAGTCGCGTCACCTTGCGGCATTCGCGCCAAAGGCGTTGCTGGAAGCCAGGGTCCGCGGCCGTCTCGCCACGTAACAGCTTGAGCGCGACCATCCGGTCCTTAACCGTGTCGTAGGCCCGATAGACCTCGCCCATTCCCCCGGCACCGATCTGCGATCGCAGCTCATACGGCCCGAACCGGGTACCGAGCCGCGAACCGCGGGACGAGGAAACCACTGCGCTATCCTTCCGCAACGTTGAAGACAGTCCAGCCCGCGTGTTCCCAAATCGGGCATCGACATAACGTGCGCAGGCTCACGCGTGTCGCAACCGCACGGCAGCGCCGGCCGCAGCTACGGTGCACCGGCGTCCCCCACCCTCCCGATACAGTGAGTGCCTGTCCGACGGGAGAAGGTGGGCCTTCGATGACCGACATGACAGCGCGATTCGCGACGATCGTCGGCGCGCACCACATACTAACGGGCGACGCCATCTCCGACGACTACGCGCACGACGAGGTGCTGACCAAGCCCCCGCAACGACCCGCGTACCTGGCCAAGCCCGCGACCGCCGACGAGGTGGCGCAACTGCTCAAGGCCGCCTCGGACAACCACGTGCCGGTGACGGCCCGCGGCTCGGGAACCGGCCTGTCGGGCGCGGCGATTCCCCGCGCCGACGGGCTGCTGATCTCCTTCGAGCGCATGAACGCCGTGCTCGAGGTCGACGTCACCAACCAGGTCGCAGTCGTCCAGCCCGGCGTGACGCTCACCGAACTGGACGCCGCGACCGCGGGCACCGGGCTGCGGTACATGGTCCACCCCGGCGAGCTGTCGTCCAGCGTCGGCGGCAACGTCGGCACCAACGCCGGCGGCATGCGCGCGGTCAAGTACGGCATCGCCCGCCACAACGTGCTCGGCTTGCAGGCCGCGCTGCCCACCGGCGAGCTCATCCGCACCGGCGGCAAGATCGCCAAGGTCTCCACCGGCTACGACCTGACCCAGCTCATCGTCGGCTCCGAAGGCACCCTGGCGCTGGCCACCGAGGTGATCGTCAAGCTGCAGCCGCGGCTGGACCACAGCGCCACCGTGCTGGCCCCGTTCGCCGACTTCGACCAGGTCATGCAGGCGGTGCCGAAGATCCTCGCCAGCGGCATGGCTCCCTACATCCTGGAATACATCGACAACGTGACGATGGCCGCGCTTGTCCATACCCAGAACCTGGAGCTCGGCGTTCCCGACGACGTCCGCGACAGCTGCCAGGCCTATCTCGTTGTGGCGCTTGAGAACCGGACCGCCGACCGGTTGGACGAGGATGTCGAGACGACGGGTGAGCTGCTCGCCGAGTTGGGCGCCGTCGACGCCTATGTGCTCGACGGCGGTGCGGCGCGCAAGCTCATCGAGGCGCGCGAGAAGGCGTTCTGGACGCTCAAGGCGCTCAACGCCGACGACCTCATCGACACCGTCGTGCCGCGGGGCGCGATGCCGAAGTTCCTGTCCGCCGCGCGCGATTTGGCGACGGCGGCCGGCGGCGCCGCAGCCGGATGCGGGCACGCCGGCGACGGCAACGTGCACCTGGCCATCTTCTGCCCGGACCCCGCGACACGGAAGAAGTTGTTGACCGATATCTTCGCGCTGGCAATGGAATTGGGCGGGGCGATCTCCGGCGAGCACGGCCTCGGGCGCGCCAAGGCCCCGTACTTCGTCGAACTCGAGGACCCCGTCAAGGTGGACCTGATGCGCCGCATCAAGGCCAGCTTCGACCCAGCCGGGATCCTCAACCCCGATGTGGTGTTTCGCGTCGGGTGACGCGTAATGCCGTCAAATGCCCTAGCGGACAAGCACGTTGTCGAGCGCCCGCAGGGCCGCCGCGGCGCGCCCGATGCCGTACTCGGCGCAGAAGCGAATCACGTCACGGACGTCCTCGGCGCTAAGACCGGCGTCGAGCGCGAGTTCGACGTGACGGCACAGCGACTCGTCGAGATCCTGCTGGCCGACGTCGGAGCTGAGCGCCATGATGGCGCGCTCGCGCCTGCTCAACAGGTCCTCCGACCACGCCCGCGATAGCTGCCAGTCGACGAATTTGGCGGTCCATTCGTCGGGGATGTCGGGGCGCCCCGCCGCGACGCTGCCCGCGCCGAGTTCCGCTTGCTCGCCGAGATCGCTTGTGTCGATTCCTGTTTCGATCGCGATCTCCGTGAGCCGGGCCAGCGCGTCCGCCGCCGCGGGGTAGCCCGAGTACGGGGCGACGAACCGGATCGCGGCCAACAACTCGGCGTAGGTGACACCGTGCATCGCTGCCGCCGTGACGTGCATCCGGAAGGCCAGCCCCAGATGCGCGCGGCACATGTCGAGCGTGATGGTCTGCAGCAGCTTTTCGCGAACGCTCGTCCCCGGCAGCCCGAACGTGAACGCGGCGACCTCGAGTCCGAGCTTCTCGAATTGCGGATCCAGTTCCCCCAGCGGGCTGCTCGGTAGGTCCATCGTCAACGCGCCGTTGCCAATTGGCTCACGATGTCGAGGCGCAGGAACTCCGGCGCCTTGATCACCCTGCGCAGCATGAACCGGATGAACGCCGGCATGTCGGTCGCGTCCTCGTCGCGGAACACGACCGGGGCGCCGAGCTGATACCGCCGCCTCTGGGTCTGCAGTTCGCAGCCCCCGGCGGCGAGAACGTTGCGCACCCAATCGGTTTCGGGACCGTACGTTAGCGCGATCACAAATCCGTTGTGGCGGCGAAAGACCCACAGCGGGGTGCGGAAAATGCGCCCCGATTTGCGTCCGCGATGGACGACCACACCCCATCCCGGCGCCCACGGGGCGATGAACTTGGTGAACCGATTGAGGCCGATCTTGTTGGCCCGGGCGACCCATCGCGGTGCTGGCATCTCCTTAACTCCTCACTTGGGGAATTTATGAGTCCACGCTAACTCCCGGGCATCCGGAAGTCAACGACTGTAGAATTTCTGGATTGTGCCCCCCATTGGACGACGCCCGGGCAACCCCGACACCCGGAACGAGATCGTGGCGACCGCGCGACGGCTGTTCGCCAATTCGGGATACGACAAGACCTCGGTCCGCGACATCGCCGCCGGCGCCGGCGTCGACCCGGCGCTGATCCGGCATTATTTCGGCAGCAAGGCCGAGCTGTTCCGGTCCACGATGGGGTGGCCGTTCGACCCCGCCGAGATCAGCGCGCACCTCGCCGACGGCGATCGCGAGGAAATCGGCGCGCGCCTGACGCGGGTGTTCTTCACAGCGTGGGAGCAGCAGGACTCCCGCGCTTCCCTACTGGCGATCCTGCGGGGCGCCGCCACCCACGACGAGTCGGCCGCCCTGGTGCGTCAGTTCATTCAGGGCCGGCTGTACCCGCAGATGGCCAAACTCCTGACGGGGTCGGACACCGAACTGCGTGTCGATCTGGCCATGGGGCAACTCCTGGGCATCGCCTACCTGCGCCACGTTCTGCAGGTCGAGCCGATCGCGTCGGCTCCGGTGGACGAACTCGTTGCGCGGGTCGCCCCGATCGTCACCGCCCACCTCACGCCACGGGGTTAGCGGGCAGAAGATGTGCCGTCGCACGGAGAGACGGCACATGTGACTCAGCCGGGCCGACGGCAGCCGATTAGCTCGGCCCGGTGACCATCGGCATCAGGTAGTTGCGCACATACGTGCGGGTGTCATCGATGGTGGCCAGGTTGATGCCGGTGTGCGGGGTGACGATGAATGACAGCGTCAGCCGGGTGTGCAGTTCGGCGACGGTGCGCAGGTGGCGCTCCTGAGCCGCCGTGGTTTTCGACGTGCCGTAGAGCGCGGCGCGCAGCAGCCCCATGGCGTGCTCGGTGGCGAAGTCGAGGATGGCGCCCGCGTCGATGGTCAGACTGGGCAGAATCGTTTCGGGCTCGGTGCGGAGCAGCTTCTTGAGCAAGGCGTGTTCGCGCATGAACGTCACCGAGAACACCGTGCTGTAGACCATGCGGTCTTCGAGCGTCGCTCCACGCTCCCAGGCCTGCGCGTCGCCCTCGAGGAAGCGGCGCGCCTCGGCCAGCACGACGGCATCGATGAGCGCCGCCTTGGTCGGGAACCGCCGATACAGGGTGGCGCGCCCCACGCCGCTGCGCCGCGCGACGTCTTCCATGGTGGTCCGGCGCATCCCCACCAGCTCGGCCTGTTCGGCGGTGGCGGCCAGGATGCGGGCGGTGATCTCGTCGGGGTTGTCGACCTGCGCCAGCACGACGGGATCGGGTTCGGTGAGTCGCCGCACGAATTCCGCCGTTCGCGTCGAGGTCACGAATCCTCCTTGCCCGCTCGTCGCGGTCGTCGTATCGTAGCGATCAGAACATGCGAGACATTTAGGGTCTCATTGTATCGCAGGGGCGAGCGGGGTTGAGGTTCCGGGAGGGATCCGTATGCGTGTCGGACTCAGGGCCCGGTGGGCGGCCATGCACGGCGTGCCGCGGGCGTACTTCGCCGTCCAGGCCCGCCGCGGCGACCCCCTCGCGCGGCTGCTGCGCAACGGAACGGCCGGCGAAGACCGCTATGCGCTGATGGAACAGATCCGGGCGCGCGGACGCGTGGTGCGCTCCCCGTACGTGTGGGCCAGTGTCGACCACGCCGTGTGCCGACAAATCCTGCGGGACAAGCGCTTTGGTGTCACCTCGCCGACCGAGATGGAATTGCCCCGCCCGCTGAAGGCGCTCATCGCCAAGACCGACCCCGGTGTGGCCAACCCGGTCGAACCGCCCGCCATGGTGATCGTGAATCCGCCTGATCACACCCGCTACCGGCAACTGGTGGCACAAAGCTTCACCCCGCGCGCGATCGACTCGCTGGACACTCGGGTCGCCGAAGTGACGATGGAGTTGATCGAACGCGTCGCCGCCACACCCCAGCCCGATTTGATCGCCGACTTCGCGATGCAACTGCCGGTGGCGATCATCGCCGAAATCCTTGGCCTGCCGCCCGATTCGTATCCACGCATGCTGGGGTGGGGCCGCAGCGGCTCCCCGCTGCTGGATATCGGGATCGACTGGAAGACCTACCGCGACGCCATCGACGGGCTGCGCGGCGCCGACGACTACCTGCTCGAACACTTCCACAGGCTGCGCGCCGCCCAGCAGAGCGACAATCCGTTCGGCCGCATGGCCGCCGACGGCTCGCTGACCGACCGCGAACTCACCGCCAACGCCGCGCTGATCGTCGGCGCGGGCTTCGAGACGACGGTGAACCTGATCGGCAACGGCATTGTCCTATTACTGCAGCACCCCGAGCAATTGGCGCTGCTGCACGACAATCCGGACCTGTGGCCGTCCGCCGTCGAGGAGATCCTGCGGCTCGCCAGCCCGGTTCAGATGACCGCGCGCACCCCGAACTGCGACGTCGACATCGCCGGCGCCCACATCGCGGCCGGCGACATGGTCGGACTGTTCCTCGGCGGCGCCAACCGTGACCCGAAGGTGTTCACCGATCCAACGACTTTCGATATCACCCGGGCCAACGCGCGCGACCACCTCGCGTTCGCATCCGGCATCCACGCCTGTCTCGGGGCCGCCCTGGCCCGCATCGAGGGAGCGACCGCGCTGCGCGCACTGTTCGAAAGTTTCCCCGATCTGCGCCTGACCGCTCCCCCACAACCGCGAGGGCTGATCAACTTGCACGGATACACCCGGCTGCCGGCCCACCTCGGCGGTCGCAGAACGACTTCCGCTGATCTGCCGGTGTAAACCTCAGCTACGCAACGACTCTCGACCCAACGCCGGCGTCACGGAGGCGTCCACGTCGGTTTCTTCATTGTCGGCGAGCCAGCGTTCGGCGTCGATGGCGGCCGCACAGCCGCTGCCGGCGGCGGTGACGGCCTGGCGGTAGGTGCGATCCACCAGGTCCCCGGCGGCGAACACCCCCTCGAGCGAGGTACTGGTGGTACGCCCACGCACCAACACATACCCGTCCGCGTCGGTCTCGAGCACCTCGCGCACCAACTCCGAGCGCGGATCATGACCGATCGCCACGAACACCCCAGTCACCGCCAGCGTCGACTCCTCACCGGTCACCGTGTCACGCAGCCGCAACCCGGTGACCGTCTCGGCACCCTGCACCGCCTCGACCGCCTTATTGGTCACAAACGTGATCTTGTCGTTGGCCCGCGCCCGCTCCAACATGATCCGCGACGCCCGAAACTCCTCCCGGCGATGCACCAACGTCACACTGCGGGCAAAGCGGGTCAAAAACGTGGCCTCCTCCATCGCCGAATCCCCACCACCGATCACCGCGATGTCTTGATCTTTGAAAAAGAACCCATCACAGGTCGCACACGACGACACCCCACGCCCCAACAACTCCTGCTCACCAGCCACGCCCAGATAGCGGGCGGCGGCGCCCATCGCCAAAATCACCGCCCGCGCGCGCACCGTCTCGCCTTCGCTGGTGGTCACCGACTTCACCGCCCCTTGCAGTGACACCGATTCGACGTCTTCCATCCGCAGATCGGCACCAAACCGCAGCGCCTGCTCCCGCATCTGATCCATCAACTCCGGGCCGGTAATGCCGTCACGAAAACCCGGATAATTCTCCACCTCGGTCGTCGTCATCAACGCCCCACCAAACGACGTCCCCTCAAACACCACCGGCGCCAACTGCGCCCGCGCCGTATACAACGCCGCGGTATACCCCGCAGGACCCGAACCAACAATGATCACGTCGTGGACGTCGGAGGAACTCATAAGCGGCCACACTACTGCGAGTCCGATCGGTGCCGCGGCCAATCCCTCTGGCCGCCAAAGGCAAAGACGTGAAGCAGCGCACACAACCAGCGGTTGTGTCCCCACAACAACCGCACCTCTACTGACGTCGCCGTAGCTCGTGCACTATGGAAATCGCGACCCGTGGGTCCAATGACGAACCTGCGGGTGCCACAGACCCAACATCATCGCGATGCCCGGTAGCCACGAAGGCCCTGCCCGCCTCTGGCCGCCCGCCGCCAATCTGAGCCGCCGCGAGGAAGTTCGCGAAGGAGATACACCGCATGACCACCGCACGTCCCGTCAAGACCCGTAATGAGGGTCAGTGGGCGCTGGGGGATCGCGAGCCCCTCAACGACACCGAGAAGATCAAGAACGACGATGGGCCGCTGAACGTCCGCGACCGCATCATCAACGTCTACTCCAAGCAGGGTTTCGGCAGCATCGCCAAGTCCGACCTGCGCGGACGCTTCCGTTGGATGGGCCTCTACACCCAGCGCGAGCAGGGCTACGACGGCAGCTGGACCGGCGACGAGAACACCGACAAGATCGAAGCCAAGTACTTCATGATGCGGGTTCGCTCCGACGGCAAGGCGATGACCGCGCACACAATGCGCACACTGGGCCAGATCTCGACCGAATTCGCCCGCGACACCGCCGACATCAGCGACCGGGAAAACCTGCAGTTGCACTGGGTCCGCATCGAGGACGTCCCCGAGATCTGGCGCCGCCTCGACGCCGTCGGGCTGCAGACCACCGAGGCGTGCGGCGACTGCCCGCGCGGCATTCACGGTTCGCCGCTGGCCGGCGACTCGCTCGACGAGGTGCTCGACCCGTCGTCCGCGATCGACGAGATCGTCCGCCGCTCGCTGAACAACCCCGAGTACGCGAACCTGCCGCGCAAGTACAAGACCGCGGTCTCCGGTTTGCAGGACGTCTCGCACGAGACGCATGACATCGCGTTCGTCGGCGTCCACCACCCCGAGCACGGCCCCGGCCTGGACCTGTGGGTGGGCGGCGGTCTGTCGACCAACCCGATGCTGGCCCAGCGGCTCGGCGTCTGGGTTCCGCTGGCCGAGGTGCCCGACGTCTGGGAGGCCGTCACCCAACTGTTCCGCGACTACGGCTATCGGCGGCTGCGCGCCAAGGCCCGGCTCAAGTTCCTGGTCAAGGACTGGGGCGTGGAAAAATTCCGTGACGTCCTGGAAACCGAATACCTCAACCGCAGGCTGATCGACGGCCCGGCCCCAACGCCGGTCAAGTACACCATCGACCACGTCGGGGTGCAGCGAATCAAGAACGGCCTCAACGCTATTGGCGTCGCGCCGATCGCCGGGCGCGTGTCGGGCAGCACCCTGTCGGCCGTGGCCGACCTGATGGAGAAGGCCGGCTCCGACCGGGCGCGGTGGACCCCGTTCCAAAAGCTGGTCATCCTCGACGTGGCCGACGACAAGGTCGACGAGCTGGTTGCGGGCCTGGACGCGCTGGGCCTGCCGTCGCGGCCGTCGTCGTGGCGCAAGAACACCATGGCGTGCACCGGAATTGAGTATTGCAAGCTGTCGTTCGCCGAAACCCGGGTTCGCACCCAGACTTTGGTGCCCGAGCTGGAACAGCGCCTGGCCGATGTCGAGTCTCGGCTGGACGCGCCGATCAGCGTGCATCTCAACGGCTGCCCGAACTCGTGCGCCCGAATCCAGGTCGCCGACATCGGGTTCAAGGGCCAGTGGATCGACGACGGCGACGGCAATTCGGTCGAGGGCTTCCAGGTGCATCTGGGCGGCGGCCTGGGCGAGCAGAGCGGCTTTGGCCGAAAACTGCGCCAGCACAAGGTCACCAGCGACGAGCTGGGTGACTATATCGACCGGGTGACCCGCAAGTACCTCGAAAAGCGCGACAGCGGTGAGGCTTTCGCGTCCTGGGCGCTGCGCGCCGAGGAGGACGACCTGCGGTGAGCACCCTCGTCCTCACCGCGCACGGCAGCCGCGACCCCCGGTCGGGTGCCAACGCCGAAGCCGTGGCCGACCGCCTGCGGGTGATGCGGCCGGACCTCGACGTGCGGCTGGCGTTCCTCGAGCTCAACGCCCCGAACTTCGTGGACGTGCTGGCCGGGTTGCCGGACAGCCGCCGCGCCGTCGTCGCGCCGTTGCTGCTGGCCAGCGCCTACCACGCGCGCCTCGACATCCCCGAACAGATCGCCCGCGCCGGGGCCCGCGGGATACGGCAGGCCGACGTGCTCGGCGAGGACGACCGGCTGGTCACCGTCCTGCGCGAGCGCCTGACCGAGGTCGGAGTTTCGCCCCTCGATGACGACCTCGGGGTGATGGTGGTCGCGATCGGTTCGTCGAACCTGGCCGCCAATGCGCGCACCGCGAAGGTGGCGTCCCGACTGGCCGCCGGCACCCGATGGGCCGGCGCCACAACGGCGTTCGCTACCCGGCCCGAGGCGTCGGTGGCCCGGGCCGCCGACCAGTTGCGCCGCCGCGGCGCGCGCCGGCTGGTGATCGCGCCATGGTTCCTGGCGCCGGGATTCATCACCGACGGCGTGTCAACCTTCGCCCGCGACAACGGCATTCGAATGGCCACCCCGCTGGGCGCGCACCGGCTGGTGGCCGAGACCGTGCTCGACCGCTACGACGAGGCGCTCGCGGCGGACGCCGCGGCCTGAGCGCTTCCCCGCCCCTACCCTTCCCGCCGAGCGTCCTATGCCGTTGCGCGGCTGATGATGTGACTCAACAGGTCGCGGATCGCCCCGGGCGGCGGGGTACGCCCGCCGACCCAGATGGCCCGAAACTTCCGGCGCAGATCCAGCTTGGGGATGTGGACCGCGTGCAGACGGCCGACCGCCAGGTCATCGGCCACCGCCAGCCGGCTCATGGCCGCCGGGCCCGCGCCGGCCAGGACGGCGGCGCGCATCGCCGCCGACGACGTCAACTCCAGCACGGGTGCGGCTTGCTGCGTGTCCTCACCGAGCACCTGGCGCAGCGCCGCCGCCAGCGAATCGCGGATGCCGGAATGGAGTTCGCGAGACACCAACGGCGTCTGCGCGAGCTCACGCGCGGTCACGATCCGCGACCGTCGGGCCCACTTGTGGTCCGGCGGGACGACGATGACCAGCTCGTCCTCCCCCACCACGCAGCTACCCAAACCCTTTGGCGTGCCAGGGTTTTCGACGAATCCGAGATCGGCCGTCCCGTCGCGCACCGAGGCGATGGCGTGGTCACTGTTGGTCGCGGTCAGAATGACCTGCGGCGCAGTTTCGCCGCGTCGCGCCGCATCGGCCTGTAGGGACAGCAGCCAGTGCGGCATGAGCTGTTCGGAAATCGTCTGGCTGGCCGACACCCTGATGCGTTCGCGGCCCTCTTTGCGCAGCGAGCCCAGGCCGGCGTCGATCTCGTGGGCAACGTCGAGCAGGCGGGTCGCCCAGTCCGCGACGATCAGGCCCGCGGGCGTCAGCTGCGAGCCGCGCGTTGTCCGGACGGCCAGGGTGACGCCGATCTGGGCCTCCATGGTGGCCAGGCGCCGCGATATCGCCTGCTGGGTCAGTCCCAGCTCGCGCGCGGCGCGGCCGAGGCTGCCGGTCTCGGCGATCGCCAAAAACGCCTCGAACGAGGACAGTTCGGGCAGCCGAGGGCTGAGTGGCATGGTGCGGCGCTCACAATCAAATCGTGTGACCACAACTATAGCTTGTGACACCACAACGCCAAACCTCTACTCACGCCCCGCGCGGACCGGAAGCATGGGGACATTGCCGCCTCGAAAGGGCCGGTGAGCCGCGCGGATGCCGCCGCGCTAAATTAGCCAGCCTGACCGAGTTGCTGCGGCCCGCAGCCGGCCGACCCCGCTAGCCAGACGGAAGGACAACATTCGTGGCCTACGTGATCGCCGAACCCTGCGTCGACATCAAAGACAAGGCATGCATCGAGGAATGCCCGGTCGACTGCATCTACGAGGGCGCCCGGATGCTCTACATCCACCCCGACGAGTGCGTGGACTGCGGCGCCTGCGAGCCGGTGTGCCCGGTCGAGTCCATCTTCTACGAAGACGACCTGCCCGACGAGCACAGCGGATACCTGCAGATCAACGCCGACTTCTTCACCGAGCTCGGCTCGCCCGGCGGAGCCGCGAAGGTCGGCCTGACCGAGAACGACCCCGCCCCGGTGAAGAACCTGGAGAGCAGGGCCGAGGCGTCGTAGCCGCGCGCTAATCCCATCCGGACAGGCCGAAGGTGTCGCTGGGTCGCCGCCCGGCCAGTTTCTGGACCACCCACTGGTTCATCGACACTCCCTGTTCGGCGGCTTCCACGGCCAGGCGGCCGTGCAGCTCCGGGGACGTTCGGACGACGATCGTGCCGCTGTAGTTGCGGTCCGCCATCGGGATCGGCGGCGTTTCGCCGCACGCCAGCATGGCCTGAACGTGCCGGTCGACGGCCTCCTCGATCTCAACCATCGCCTCCGGCGCCGTCCGCCCCTCGCGCCGCATGAACGGCAACTCGAGACACGAGGCGTCATATCTGTCGTAATGCCGTGACCAGGCAACGCGGTAGGTGTAGTGGTTCACGCCGGGTTTGGTAGCACGGGCGCTAGCGTTTTCGCGAGTCACTCATCCCCACCCGGAGAGCGCGCGGGAAGACACGAGGCCCCAAAGCCACGCTCCCCGGAGCCCGGCCGCCTCTCCAGACCAATGCGACCGTCCCGGATCCGCTAGCACCGGCGCTAGCGGATCCGACACGAACCCACACGTTTCGTAAGGTGAGGCAATGCGGACAGCTCGAATCACCCACCTCACCCGGCAAATAGGGTCGCTGGCGGTCACCGCGGTGACGGCGGCGTCCACCCTCAACGCCTACCGCCCCCTGGCGCGCGGCGGCTACCCGTCGCTGTACTCCTGGATGGTCGGGCTCGTCGTCACCGAGTTGCCGCTGCAGACGTTGGTGAGCCAGCTCGGCGGGCTGGCCCTGACGGCACGCCGCCTGACGCGGCCCGTGCGGATAACGGCCTGGTTGGTCGCCGGGCTCTCGGCGCTCGGCTTGCTGAACCTGAGCCGCGCGGGCCATCGCGCCAACGTGCCGCTGACCGAGGCGTTGGACAGCGGGCTGGGAGCCGACCGGCTCACCGAATCGGCCAGCCTGTGGCGCCGGCCGAGCGGCAGCGGCACCGCCAAGACGCCCGGACTGCTACGGATGCTGCGGATCTACCGCGACTACGCCCACGACTCCAACATCAGCTACGGCGAATTCGGCGGCGCCAACCACCTCGACATCTGGCGGCGCCCCGATCTCGACCCGGCCGGCAAGGCCCCGGTGCTCTTCCAGATCCCCGGCGGCGCCTGGACGACGGGAAACAAACGCGGACAAGCGCATCCGCTGATGAGCCACCTCGCCGAACTGGGCTGGATCTGCGTGGCGATCAACTACCGGCACAGCCCGCGCAACACCTGGCCCGACCACATCGTCGACGTCAAGCGCGCCCTCGCCTGGGTCAAACAACACATCGCCGAATACGGCGGCGACCCCGACTTCATCGTCATCACCGGCGGCTCGGCCGGCGGCCACCTCTCGTCGCTGGCCGCGCTCACCCCCAACGACCCGCAATTCCAGCCGGGCTTCGAGGACGTCGACACCCGCGTGCAGGCGGCCGTGCCGTTCTACGGCATCTACGACTTCACCCGATTCGACAAGACGCTGCACCCGATGATGCCGGGGCTGCTGATCAAGTCGATCATCAAGCAAAAGCCCTCGACGCACTTGCAGACGTTCGAAGCGGCGTCGCCGGTCAACCACGTCAACGCCGACGCTCCCCCGTTCTTCGTCCTGCACGGCCGCAACGACTCACTGGCCTACGTCGAACAGGCGCGCACGTTCGTCGAAAAGCTGCGCCAAGCCAGCGCGCAGCCGGTGCTCTACGCCGAATTGCCTTTCACACAACACGCTTTCGACATCTTCGGCTCGGTCCGCGCCGCGCACACCGCCGTGGCCGTCGAGCAATTCCTCGCCGAAATCTACGCGCGCCAACGCCAGGTCGCCGTCGCGTAACCGCTACCGCCGCAAGGACTTACCGCACGGTCACGGTGAGGGTGTAGACGCACCCCGGTTTGGCGTCCTTATCCACAAAGCTGTTGTACGTCGCGCCAATCGTGGTGGTCCCCGGCCGCATGGCCGCGAACGTCCACGTCTCGGTGCCCGGCGCCCCCAAGGCGTCGGAGGCCGGCGGCACGAACTCGTGACTGAGCTGCCTGACGATCGCGGAATCGCCGATCTTGGTGTCGGGCGTCCACCGGTAGGGCGTGGTGTAGTTCGAACCCAACTCCACGACCAACGTGTTGCCGACGTCCAGGGTGATGCTCTGGCTGATCTCGCTCTGGGTCAGCACTTCGGTCATGGGGACCTGGAGGGTCTTGGTCGACGGCGGATTCCGGGACGCGAAGTGGCAGCCCACCACCGATGACAACATGAGCACGGCGACTGTTGCCAGCAGCCTCACCTTCACCAGATCCCCCTTCATTTCCGCTCCGGAGCCTAATAGGTCTGACCCAGACCGAAGATAGGCGCCGACGCCGTCGCGCGTGACCCCGACGGGTCGGCATTGGGTCGCGCGGCCCGCGCAGCCGCCCGCCGTCTCATCCGGCAGGATGGGCTGGTGTTTGGCCTCGAACTGATCGTCGCCCTGGTCTCCACCGTCATCGTGGGGACGGTCATCGGTCGGCGCTATCGCGTGGGTCCCCCGGTGCTGCTCATCCTGATGGGCGTGTTGCTGGGTCTGGTCCCCCATTTCGGTCACGTGCGAGTCAACGGCGAGATCGTGTTGCTGCTGTTTCTCCCCGCGATCCTGTACTGGGAGGGCCTGAACACCAGCTTCCGCGAGATCCGCGCGAACGCGCGCATCATCGTGTTCCTCAGCGTCGCCCTGGTGATCGCCACCGCGGTCGCGGTGTCGTGGACGGCCCGGGCGCTGGGCATGAATCCGCACGCGGCGGGCGTGCTGGGCGCGGTGTTGTCGCCCACCGACGCGGCGGCGGTGGCCGGTCTCGCGAAGAAGCTGCCACGGCGGTCGCTGACCGTGCTGAAGGCCGAGAGTCTCATCAACGACGGCACCGCCCTGGTCTTGTTCGCCGTCAGCGTCCACGTCGCGATCGGCGGGGCCGCGATCAGCCCACCCGAGGTGACCGCCCGGTTCATCGGCTCCTACCTCGGCGGCATCGCCGCCGGACTGCTGGTCGGCGGCGCGGTCACCCTGCTGCGCAAGCGAATCGACGCGCCCCAGGAGGAGGGGGCGTTGAGCCTGGTGACGCCGTTCGCGGCCTTCTTGCTCGCCCAATCGATGGACTGCAGCGGGGTGGTCGCGGTCATGGTGTCGGCGCTCGTGCTGGCCTACGCCGGACCCGTGGTGATCCGCGCGCGCTCGCGGCTGCAGTCCTCGGCCTTCTGGGACATCGCGACCTTCCTGCTCAACGGCTCGCTATGGGTCTTCGTCGGTGTCCAGATCCCGGGCGCGCTGCGCGGCATCGCCGGCGTCGACGGCGGCATTCGCCACGCCCTGTTCGTCGCGCTGGTGGTCACCGCCGTCGTGATCGTGTCCCGCATCTTCTGGGGCGAGATCACCACGCTGCTGATCCGGCTCATCGACCGACGCCAAGCGCAACGCGAACGTCGGGTCAACTGGCGCCAGCGGTTCGTCACCGTCTGGGCGGGATTCCGTGGGGCCGTATCGCTGGCCGCCGCGGTCGCCGTGCCGATGACCACGCTCAACGGCACGCCGTTCCCGGACCGCAGCCTGCTGATCTTCATCGTGACCGTCGTCATTTTGGTGACCGTGCTGGTCCAGGGCAGCACCCTGCCGGCCGTGGTCCGATGGGCGAAAATGCCCGAGGACGCCACCCACGCCGAGGAACTGCAACTCGCGCGTTGTCGGGGGTCCCAGGCCGCCCTCGCCGCCCTGCCGACGGTCGCCGACGAGGTCGGCATCAGCGACGACCTGCGCCGGCGGCTGCAAATCGAATACGAGGAGAAGGCCGCCCTGGTGCTGGCCACCGAGGACGGCTCGCCAGACCACCGCATCCTCAAGGGCCGCGAGAAGGTCCGACAGGTGCGCCTGGGCGTGCTCGAACACAAGCGCCGCGAAATCACCGCCCTGCGCAACCAGAACCTGATCGACGACATCGTGCTGCGCGAGCTGCAGAACGAGATGGACCTCGAGGAAGTGCAACTCCTCGCCGCCGCGGCCGACGAGGACGAGGACGAATAGGGGCCCGTCGGTGGCCGACCGTACAGTCGGCCGCATGCTGCAGACCGTCGCCATCCGCGGATATCGCTCGCTGCGCGAGGTGATCCTGCCGCTGGGCCGGCTGTCGGTGATCACCGGCGCCAACGGGTCCGGCAAGTCGTCGCTGTACCGCGCGCTGCGACTGCTGGCCGACTGTGGTCGCGGCGAGGTGATCGGGTCGCTCGCCCGCGAGGGCGGGCTGCAATCGGTGCTGTGGGCGGGCCCCGAGCAGCTGGCCGGCGCGCGACGCACCGGCAAAACCGAGGGCACCGTGCGTACCCGTCCGGTGTCTCTCGAAATGGGCTTCGCCGCAGGCGATTTCGGCTATCTGGTGGATCTGGGCATCCCGCAGTCCGCCGGAAAGTCGGTGTTCGCCCGCGACCCGGAAATCAAACGAGAGCTGTTGTTCGCCGGCCCGGTGCTGCGGCCGAGCACGACGCTGGTGCGCCGGACTCGGGGGTTCGCCGAGGCCCGCGCGGACTCCGGTGGTGGGTTCGACGAGTTGTCCCGATCACTGCCGTCGTATCACAGCGTGCTCGCCGAATACGCCCACCCGCACGCGCTTCCCGAGCTCGCGGCCGTGCGAGAACGGCTGCGCGGGTGGCGGTTCTACGACGGCTTCCGGGTCGACGACGGGGCGCCCGCGCGGCATCCGCAGGTCGGCACCCGCACCCCGGTGCTCTCCGACGACGGCAGCGATCTCGCGGCGGCGATCCAGACGATCCTCGAATCGGGGTTCGACGACCTCGGCCGTGCGGTCGCCGAGGCGTTCGACGGCGCCACCATCTCGGTGGCCATCCACGACGGGTTGTTCGACGTTCAGCTGCGACAGCGCGGCATGCTGCGCGCGTTGCGCGCCGCCGAGTTGTCCGACGGCACATTGCGTTTCCTGCTGTGGGCCGCGGCGCTGCTCAGCCCGCAACCGCCGTCGCTGATGGTGCTCAACGAGCCGGAGACCTCGCTGCACCCGGACCTGGTGGCGCCGCTGGCGTCGCTGATCCGCACCACCGCCGCCAAGTCCCAGGTGGTGGTGGTCACCCACTCCCGCTCCCTGCTGGAGTTCCTGGACGCCGTGCCGCTGAGCGAAGACTCCGACGGAGCCCTCGAGATCGAGCTGTACAAGGACTGGGGCGAAACACGCATCGGCGGCCAGACGCTGATCACGACGCCGCGCTGGGATTGGGGTGCGCGCTAGGCGCTCTCGGCTCCTGCGGTGAATGTCCGCGCGCCCTCGCGGCGAGTGTGAATCCTGGGCGTTGCGAGTGAATCCTGGTCGGCCTTTCACGGCGGGTCGCCGCCGTGGCTTCACTCCGGAAGCCCTCAGCGCACACTCAACGCAAATTGCCTTCCGGGCAATATTGCCTATCGGGCATGTTTTGCGTACGGTGGCACCTATGTCCGGACTGCGCGAGCGAAAAAAAGCCGACACCCGTCGCGCGCTCAGCGATGCCGCCCTGCGCCTGGCTTTCGAGCGCGGGCTGGACAACGTGACGCGCGAAGACGTCGCCAACCTGGCGGGCGTCTCACTGCGCACGTTCAACAACTACTTCAGCGGCAAATATGAGGCGGTGGCCTACCGGCAAGCCGAACGCCTGCGCCGCAGCATCGCATTGCTGCGCGCGCGCCCCGCCGACGAGCCACTGTGGACGGCGATCACCCACGCCGTGCTGGAGCCGCTGGAGGACGACTTCGGCGACGTGTACGGCGACGAGAACCGGGCGCCCAGCCGCCAGGAACTCGTCGAGGTGCGAAAGCTGCTCATGCAGCCACAGGTTCGAAACTCGGTGCCGCAGCACCTTTTCGACGAGTTCCTCCACGTCATCGCCGAACGCACCGGCACGGACCCGAAGCATGATCTGTACCCGCGATTGGTCATGGCCGTCGTGCGGGCCGTCGGCGACGCCGCGGCGGACGCCTATGCGTGGGCCGATCCCCCGGTGGCGATCACCGCGCTGATCCGCTCGGGCTTCGCCGACGTCGAGGCGGGGCTACCGGAACCCACCAGAAAGAAGGCAGCTCATGGCTGACGAACACGCCGACGTCGTCATCGCCGGCGCGGGCCCCAACGGGCTGATGCTGGCCTGCGAGCTGGCATTGGCCGGTGTCAGGCCCGTCGTGCTGGACGTCCTCCCCGGGCCCAGCTCCGAACCGAAGGCCAACGGCCTTGTCGGACAAGTCGTTCGGATGCTCGACATGCGCGGGATGTATCAGGACTTCACCGGTGACGAGGGGCCGCCCCAGCCCAGCCCGGGATGGATGTTCGCGGCCATGCCGCTGGTCTTCTCCAAGGGCCACGACAACCCGATGTACGCGATGCTCATGCCCCAGCCCCGGCTCGTGCGGCTGCTCGAGAAGCGGGCCCGCGACCTCGGGGTGGATGTGCGCTGGGGCCATGGCCTCGTCGGGATCGTGCCGGGGCCGGAATCCGTTGCGCTGCACGTCTCGTCACCCGAAAGCGACTACGCCATCGCCGCCGGTTACGCCGTCGGAGCGGACGGCGGGCGCAGCCTGGTGCGCAAGTCCCTGGGCATCGACTTTCCCGGCACCACCTCAGAGATGGTCGGTCGGCTGGCCCACGTGCACATTCCCGACGAGTACCGCCGCCCGGACATCGCCAGCATCGAGGTTCCGGGATTCGGTCCGCTTCGCTTCGGGCACAGTCGCTTTGACCGGGGCGGGATGATCTATGCCGAGTTCGAGCCGGGTCGTGCGTTGCTCGGGACCATCGAATTCAGCCCGCCGGTGGACGAGGTGCCGATGAGCCTGGCTGAGCTGCGCGAGAGCGCTCGCCGCGTGCTGGGTGTCGACGTTCCGTTCGAGGCGCCGAAAGGACCGGGGCCGCACGCCCTTCGGCGCATCAACGGGCAGAACACTCGGCACGCCGAACGCTACCGCGACGGCCGGGTCCTGCTGCTCGGCGACGCCGCGCACGTGCACAGCGCGATGGGTGGTCCGGGGCTGAACCTGGGGCTGCAGGACACCGTGAACCTGGGCTGGAAGCTGGCCGCCGAGATCAATGGCACGGCGCCGCCCGGATTGCTCGACACCTACCAGTCCGAGCGCCATCCGGTCGGTCAGCGCGTCATGATGCATTCGCTATCCCAGATCGCGCTCATGGCGCCGGGGCCCGAAGTCGCCGCGCTGCGAACGTTGTTGGGCGAGCTCTTCACCTTCCCGGACACGCAACGGCACATGGCGGCGCTGCTCGCCGGCTCCGACGTGCGGTACGACGTGGGCGACGACCACCCGCTGTCGGGCCGCCTCGTGCCGGACCTAACCCTCGATGACGGCCGACGGGTGGCCGAAGTTCTCCACGATGGCCGGCCGGTCTTGCTCGACCTCGGCGGCGGCTTCGCGAACGCGGCGCAAGGCTGGGCCGGCCGCGTCGACGTCGTCGCCGCGAGCGTCGCCGAGCCACCCGCCGCGGCGCTGCTGATCCGGCCGGACGGCTATGTGGCCTGGGCGGCCGACGGGTTCGGGGCGACGCACGCAGAGGCCCTCCGCGCGGCGTCGCGCCGCTGGTTCGGGCCGCCGGCGAACGGATAGCGCCGCGCGCAAGCGAAATTCACAGACTGTTCAGACGGGCGTCGGGTCGGCATTGGTGAGTGCACATGCGCACCGCGTGTCCTCGCCTAATGCGCGTTGTACAGGTCGCCAATTTCTACGGCCCTCGCTCCGGTGGCCTGCGCACCGCGATCGACCGGCTGGGCGCCGAATATTGCGCCCACGGTCACGAGGTCTTCTTGATCGTTCCCGGCCAGCGCACCGGGCACGTCCAGCTGTACACCGGCGTGGTGCGAATCACCCTGCCCGCCAGGCTGATTCCCTTCACCGGCGGCTACCGTGCGGTGATGCCGGGACCCGTCAAGGCCCTGCTGGCGGCGCTGCGACCCGACGCGCTGGAGGTGTCGGACCGGCTCACGCTGCGATCGCTGGGCCGGTGGGGACGCGATCACGGCGCCACGACGCTGATGATCTCCCATGAACGCCTGGATCGCCTTGTGGGCCAAATCCTTCCGCGCCGGGCCGCGCGGAAGTTCGCCGACGTGGCCAACGCTCGGACCGCCGCGAACTACGACACCGTGGTGTGCACCACCGGTTTCGCGCGCGAGGAATTCGACCGGATCGGCGCCCGCAACACCGTCACCGTCCCGTTGGGCGTGGATCTGCAGACATTCCATCCGCGCCGCCACTCGTACCTGGTGCGCCGGCGCTGGGCGGCGCCGACCCAGCTGCTGCTGGTCCACTGCGGCCGGCTGTCGGTGGAAAAGCGCGTCGACCGCAGCATCGACGCGCTGGGCGCGTTGTGCCACGCCGGCGTCGACGCGCGGCTCGTGGTGGTGGGCGAGGGCCCGTTGCGGGCCCGGCTGCAACGCCAGGCCGCGCGGCTACCGATCGACTTCACCGGTTTCATCTCCGATCGCCACGTCGTGGCGCAACTGCTGGCCTCGGCCGATGTGACGCTGGCCCCGGGACCGCACGAAACCTTCGGGCTGGCGGCGCTGGAGTCGCTGGCGTGCGGAACCCCGGCCGTCGTCTCGCGCACGTCGGCGCTGACCGAGATCATCACCCCGGACAGCGGCGCGTCGGCCGACAACGACCCGGCCGCCATCGCAAAAGCGGTCAGCGCCATCGCTGGCCGGCCCGAACGGCAACGCCGCATGTCCGCGCGGCGCCGCGCCGAGGACTTCACCTGGCATCGGGCCGCGACCGGAATGCTGGCGTCGATGGGTGCGCCGGCCTTTGACGGCGGCGCCTCCGAACGGACCGCATAGCCGCTCACACCGTGCCATTCGGCTGGCTAGTCTCGATACAGACGACAAGGAGGAGCCGGTGCAAGCACGCGATCAAGTGTTGATCACCGCCGCCGAGTTGGCCGGCATCATCGAGGCCGGCGGCGCGGTGAGCGTCCTGGACGTGCGGTGGAGGATCGACGAACCCGACGGGCGCGCGGCCTACCTGGACGGCCACATTCCCGGGGCGGTGTATGTCTCGCTCGAGGACGAGCTCAGCGACCACTCGATCTCCGGCCGCGGCCGCCATCCGCTGCCGTCGGGACGCGACGTGGAGGCCGCCGCGCGTCGCTGGGGGATCCGGCAGGACGCGCCGGTGGTGACCTACGACGACTGGAACCGCGCCGGTTCCGCGCGCGCATGGTGGGTGCTGAGCGCGGCCGGACTGCAAAACGTCCGCATCCTCGACGGCGGCTTGGCCGCCTGGCGCTCGGCCGGCTACGGTCTCGAGGCCGGACCCGTCGAACCGCCGACCGGCAATGTGACTGTGCCGCACGGTGATTTGTACGCCGGGAGCCGTCCCACGCTGACGGCCGAGCGGGTGGCCGAGGGCACCGTGACGCTGCTCGATGCGCGAGCGCCGGAGCGCTACCGCGGTGACGTGGAACCCCTCGACGCCGCCGCGGGACACGTTCCCGCCGCGAAGAACCTTCCCAGTGTCGCGGTCTTGGGGGCCGATGGCACGTTCCTCGGCGAGGATGCAGTTGCGCAACTGTTATCCGATCGCGGGATCGAGCGTCACGACACGGTGGGCGCCTACTGCGGGTCGGGTGTCACCGCCACGGTCGCGATCGCGGCGCTCGCCGCGATGGGGCGGGAGGCGGCCTTGTATCCGGGGTCGTGGTCGGAGTGGAGTTCGGATCCGTCCCGTCCGGTGGAGCGCGGCTGAATCACGTTGTGCACGGCAGCCTTTTGATGCCGTGGAAGAACGACGAGCGCAGCCGGTCGGGCGGTCCGGTGACGGCCAGGCCGGGCACGTTCGGATAGAGCTCTTCGAGCATGACGCGCAGCTCGAGCCGGGCCAGTTGCGCGCCGAGGCAGAAGTGCACTCCCCCGCCCCCGAATGCGGCGTGACCGGCGTCGGGGCGGGTGATGTCGAACTGGTCCGCCCGGTCGAAGACGTCCTCGTCGCGGTTGGCGGACAGGTAGTGCATCAGCACCCAGTCGCCGGGGGGGATTCGCTGCCCGCGGATCTCGACGTCGCGGGTCACGGTGCGCCGGAAGTGCATCACCGGGGTCGCCCAGCGCAACAGCTCTTCCACCGCGGGCTTGATCGCCGCGGGATCGCGGGCGAGCAGCGCCTGTTGCTCGGGGTGCTCGGCGAGCGCCAGGATGCCGTGGCTCAACGTGTTGCGGGTCGTTTCGTTGCCGGCGATCGCCAGCAACAGGAAGAACTCGTTGAGCTGGTCCCGGTTGAGCTTTTCGCCGTCGACCTCCGCGGCGAGCAGCGCCGACAAGATGTCGCCGGTGAGGCCGTGCTTGCGCCGATGCTCCACCAATTCCCCGCAGTAGGCGAACATTTCGGCGGCGGCCTGGCCCAGCGCCTCCGGCGTGGGGGCGTAGTCGGGATCTTCGATGCCCAGGCTGCCGATGGCGTTGCTCCAGCGGAAGACGTCCATCCGGTCCTCGGCGGGAACGCCGAGCACGTCGGCGATCACTTGCAGCGACATCTCGGCGGAAATGTCTGTCACGGCGTCGAATTCGCCCTTGTCGATGATGGAGTCGACGATGTCGCGGGCCACGAGCCGCATCCGCGGCTCCAGCCGCTGCACGTTGCGCACGGTGAAGCCCTGGTTGATCAGCTTGCGGAAGTGGATGTGACGCGGCGGATCGATGCCGGGCAGCATCGCCGAGT
Organism: Mycobacterium sp. NTMscope_MAC_12; assembly: GCF_976985675.1. Lineage (NCBI taxonomy): Bacteria > Bacillati > Actinomycetota > Actinomycetes > Mycobacteriales > Mycobacteriaceae > Mycobacterium > Mycobacterium sp. NTMscope_MAC_12. The sequence goes on along the minus strand of NZ_CDRJYY010000001.1, from coordinate 1,799,882 downwards.
TGGGGCCGGCCTCGGCCTCCACCAGTGTGTTGCCCTTGCTGCTGCTGAAGGTGTCCGTGTCGCGGCTGACAAGGCGCACGTCGGCGTGTTTGGTCAACAGCCACGCCCTGGGCAACCCGGGCAGCTGCACCGGGTGTACCGGCGAGCTGGTCCGCAGCCTCGTCATCGCGTTGTACGGGGCGCCGGTGACGAAGGTGTCGGGGTCCAGCACGGCGGCCGCGTCGCGGTCGGCCGCGGTGTCCAGGTTCTGTGGGACCAGGGATTTCACCAGCGTGGGTTTGGCAATGCTCATCGCCGATCCGTTCCTCCTCGTAGCGAGGCCCTGATTCCGGCGATGATCACCTCGAGGCCCGCGCGAAAGTGGTTGGCGGCCTGGCGCTTCCCTCGTTGCCCGGGCCGCGTCTCCTGCAGGCCCACCGAGCCGAGCAGATAGGTGTACAACACCGAATGGGCCGCCGCCGCAACCGGTTTGGTCAGGCCCGCCTCGGCGAGCAGCGATCGGCTGAGCGTGTCGAGCCGACGGGCCGACTCGCCGCCGCCGCCGGTTTGCAGGACGCCCGCGATGCCGGGCACCGACAGGATGACTTCGCGGGCGGCGCAGTAGAGCTCGGCCAGCCGGGTGTCCCACGGCCCCGTCTCGATGACCGGGATGTCGGCCAGCACCGATTCGGCGAGCAGATCCAGGCAGGCCTGCTTGCCCGGCACGTGGTAATACACCGAGGGCACCGCGGCGCCGAGCTCGGCCGCCAACTCGCGCATCGTCACGCCCTGCACGCCGACGCGGCAGGCCAAATCCCGCAGGGACGCCACCACGCGCGCGCGGTCGAGTTCGCCATAGGGTCGGCGCACCGCGGCCGTCATCGCGACCCTCGCTTACTCGCAGCGGCCGGTCGACTCGTGCCAGATTCGAGCACTGTTAGAATCTACCCCGGTATGAATCATCCTGGGAAGAGCACGTTATGACCGGCCGGCCGGCCAAACTGTCGGTGGCCACCCCGGTCGTGACGATGTTCCCCCAGAGCAGCGGCGACTGGGAAAAGAACGCGACCATCGAGGACCTGGCGCAGATCGCCGAGGCCGCCGATCGGCTCGGCTACCACCACCTGACCTGTAGCGAGCACATTGCGCTGCCCGCGGCCGAGACGGACCGCCGCGGCACCCGCTATTGGGACCCGCTGGCGACCTTCGGCTACCTTGCCGCGCGCACGCGACGAATTCGGTTGGCCACCAACGTGCTGGTGCTCGGCTACCACCACCCGCTCGAGATCGCCAAACGCTACGGCACCCTGGACCAGGTCAGCGGCGGCAGGGTGATCCTGGGGGTCGGCGTGGGCAGCCTCAAAGCCGAGTTCGATCTGCTCGGCGCGCCGTTCGACGACCGCGGTCGGCGCGCCGACGACGCCCTGCGGGCCCTGCGCGCCGCACTGTCGGCACCCGAACCCGAATACCACGGCGAGTTCTACTCCTTCGGCGGCATGGTCGTCGATCCCTGCGCGACGCAGGACCACGTCCCCATCTGGATCGGCGGGCAAACGCTGCGATCGCTGCGCCGCGCCGCCACCCTCGCCGACGGGTGGGCACCGTTCAACGTGAACCTGCGCCAGGCGCGAGACTGGCTGAGCCGCTTCGAGTTCGGCCCCGGTTTCGCCGTCGTTCTGCCGCCTCCCGCGCTGCTGGATCCGATCGGCGAGCCGGAACGGACCCGCGACCTCGTCGGCGAGACCGCCGCGCACGGCGCGACCATCGTCAGCGCCGCGTTCCGCCACACCTCGCTGCCGCATTACCTGGAGAACCTGCAGGCCCTCGCCGAACTCCATCCCCCGTCCGGCGGCGCCACGTAGGATCCGCTGTCCACCATCGGCGCCTACGAGGCGCAGCAGGTGGGCTGCGATTCGTCGGCGGGCCCGAACGTCTCGGAATCGGCCTTCACGGTGTAGATCTCCCAGCGCTCACCGCCCGGTCCGCTCACCCACACCTTGTCTTGGGTGGCGTAGCAACAGGACGAGTCGACCTCTTCGTCGGTGAGCAGTCCCGTCTCGGCGAGCCGCCTGTTCTCGGCGAGCACGGCGTCGCTGGAGGCGACCTCGACCCCGAGATGGTTGAGGGTGCCGCCGTGGCCGGCGTTTTCCAGCAGCACCAGTTTGAGCGGTGGGTCGGCAACGACGAAGTTGGCGTAGCCGGGTTTGATCTTGGCCGGCTGGACGTCAAAAAGCTTGCTGTAGAACGTGATCGCCTCGTCAAGGTTGTCGACGTTGAGGGCCAGTTGAATACGCGACATGGTTACCGTCCTTAAGTTCGTAGGTGCAGTTGCTTCGTGTTGCTACGTTGTGCTGTGACCCGGGTGGGTCGGGTGAGGCTTTGCGTTATCTCGCTGGCCTGATGGTGCAGCTTGAAAGGACTGGCCGCCCGGCCTGCCTGGACTTCCTCGGGCCGCTGATTGAGATCTGCGATGTGATCGCTCGTTTAAGGAAATGCTGGCGGGGTCGTCCGTGGGGATTATTTTGGCAGACAAGCGAAAAGGGGTTCGATGACGGCGGGCCAGGTATGGGCTGGTGTAGATGTCGGCAATGAACAGCACTGGGTGTGCGTAGTGGACGACAGCGGCGCCGTGGTGTTGTCGCGCAAGCTGGTCAACGACGAGGGGCAGATCCGTGAGCTTGTTGCGGAGGTCGACGCGTTGGGTGCGCAAGTGTCCTGGACAGTAGACCTGACCACGGTGTATGCCAGTCTGCTGCTGATGGTGCTGGCTGCGCTGGGCAAGTCGGTGCGCTATCTGTCGGGCCGGCAGGTATGGCAGGCCTCGGCCACCTACCGTGGCGGTGAAGGCAAAGCTGACGCCAAAGACGCCCGGGTGATCGCCGACCAATCCCGCATGCGCGGTAGCGATTGCCGGTGTTGCATCCCGATGACCACCTGATCACCGAACTGCGGATGCTGACCGCCCACCGCGCGGATCTGGTGGCCGACCGTACCCGCACCATCAACCGGTTGCGTCAACAGCTCGTTGCGGTGTGTCCGGCGTTGGAACGCGCCGCCCAACCGACCTCTGACCGTGGCTGGATCGTGCTGCTGACACGCTACCAACGCCCGAAAGCCATTCGTCAAAGCGGTGTTTCGCGGCTGACCCGGATGCTGACCGACGCCGGGGTGCGCAACGCATCCACGATCGCAGCGGCTGCGGTGGCTGCCGCCAAAACACAGACAGTTCGCCTGTCCGGCGAACACGTCGCCGCTGGGCTGGTTGCCGAGTTGGCGCAGGGGGTGATTGCCCTCGATGACCGCATCAAACAAACCGATGCCGACATCGAGGACCGATTTCGCCGCCATCCACTCGCCGAGGTGATCATCAGCCTGCCCGGCATGGGATTTCGGCTCGGCGCTGAATTTCTGGCCGCGGTCGGCGATCCCGCGCATATCGGATCGGCCGACCAGCTCGCCGCCTGGGCTGGGCTGGCACCGGTGTCTCGAGACTCGGGAAAACGCACCGGACGACTGCACACCCCCAAGCGCTACAGCCGCCGCCTGCGCAGAGTGATGTACACGTCCGCACTTACGGCCATCCGCTGCGACCCGCAGTCCCGGGTTTACTACCAGCGCAAACGAGACCAAGGCAAACGACCGATCCCGGCAACGATCTGCCTGGCCCGACGCCGCACCAACGTCCTCTATGCCCTCATCCGCGACAACCGCAACTGGCAACCCGCCTCACCCCCGATCACCGAATCAGCGGCTTGACTTCTTCATTGAGAGTCCTTTCGTGGCGGGTACATCGATCGTCATCGTGATCCCGAGCAGCTCCCGGATGAGGGCATACACATGCTCGGCGATGTCCTCGCGAATGGCCCGCACCGTCTCGACCGGCTGGCCGGCGGGATCGAGCAGGGGCCAATCGCGGTACGAGACGCCCGGGAAGAACGGACAGGTATCACCGCAGCCCATGGTGATCACCACGTCACTCGTCCGCACCACGTCGGCGTCAAGCGCTTTCGGGACGTCGGTGATATCGATGCCCCATTCGGCCATCACGGCCACCGCCGCGGGGTTGATCTGATCGGCGGGTTCCGTCCCGGCGGAACGGACGTCGATGCGGTCGCCGGCCAGGTGGCGCAGTAGCGCGGCGGCCATCTGAGAACGACCGGCGTTATGCACGCAGACGAACAGAACGCTGGACCTGTCGGCGCTCGACCGGGAACTGTCGGCCGCACCAAAGAGCCGCGGGCGCAAGGCCAGGGAAACGTAAACCAGCGCGACCAGGATCGGAACTTCGATCAGGGGTCCGACCACGCCGGCCAGGGCCTGACCCGAGGCGGCGCCGTAGGTCGCGATCGCCACCGCGATCGCGAGCTCAAAGTTGTTGCCGGCGGCGGTGAACGCCAGGGTTGTGGTGCGCGCATAGCCGAGCCGCAACAGCACCCCCAGCGCATATCCACCCGCCCACATGATCGCGAAATACGCCAGCAGTGGCACCGCGATCCGGGCGACATCCCAAGGCCGGGAGGTGATCTGGTGGCCCTGCAGCGCGAAGAGAATGACGATGGTGAACAGCAACCCATACAACGCCCAGGGCCCGATCCGGGGCAGGAAGCGGCCCTCGTACCAACCGCGGCCCCTGGTGCGTTCGCCCAGACGGCGCGACAGGTACCCGGCCAGCAGCGGCAGCCCCAGGAAGATGAGCACCGATTTCGCGATCTGCCAGGCGGACACGTCGATTCCGGTGGTGCTCAGACCCAACCACCCCGGCAGCACCGACAGATAGAACCAGCCCAGGGCGGCGAACATGACAACCTGGAAGATCGAGTTCAGCGCGACCAGGACGGCGGCGGCTTCGCGGTCACCGCAGGCGAGGTCGTTCCAGATGATGACCATGGCGATGCAGCGCGCCAGCCCCACGATGATCAGCCCGGTGCGATACTCCGGTAGATCCGGCAGCAGGAGCCAGGCGAGCGCGAACATGACCGCGGGTCCAACCAGCCAGTTCAGCGCCAGCGATGTCACCATCAATTTGCGATCCGCGGTCACGGTGTCCAGCTGGTCGTACCGCACTTTGGCCAGGACCGGGTACATCATCACCAGCAGCCCGATCGCAATCGGCAAGGAGATCCCGTCGACCTGAACGGCGCTCACGGCTTTACCCAGGCCCGGGACAAGCCGGCCCAGCAGCAGGCCGACCACCATCGCCATCGCGATCCATCCCGGCAGGAAGCGATCCAACGTCGATAGCCGCGCGTTTACCGGTTGGCTCATGACCCGCATCCCGCGGCCGACAGGGCGTCAACATGCAACACCGACGAAAGTTGTTGCAACGCTTCGGGGACCACCCAGTAGTACACCCACGTGCCGCGTCGTTCGCAATCCAAAAGCCCCGCAGACCGCAGCGTCTTCAGGTGATGGGAGATCGTCGGCTGCGACACGTCGAATGTCGGGGAGATCTCGCAAACACAGGCCTGACCGCCCGGGTGGCTGGCGACCAGGCTCAACAGCCGTAACCGCACCGGATCGCTGAGCGCCTTGAACATCGCCGCCAGCTGCGCGGCTTGCGGCTCGGCCAGGGCGGCCGCCCCCAGCGCGGGGCAACACCCGGTTTGATTCGACATTGGTCTATATAAACACATATCGAATCAGGATGCCAGGTTCTATAGTCCTCATGACCGTCTAACGGAGGACCGATATGACAAACCTTCAGCGGTGGATCGTTCGTGCGGCTGCCGCGCTCGGTGCGCTGGCACTGGGGGCGAGTCTGCCGGCCTGTTCCGGCAAGGAAAGTCACCCGGCCGCTCCCACAACTTCGACTCCGGCCTTGACGAGCACGACCGTCATGATCGACGGGAACAAGCACACACTCATCGCCGCGGTCGACTGCACAAGCTCGGCGGCCCAACCGAATGCGTCGCCGCCGGAATCGGGAGACCTCACCACCCGGATCAGCGTGCACGACGACGCGGCGTCGGTGTCCCTGGCCGTCTCGGACGAACGGCCCCCCACCGTGGACGGCTTCGCGATTTCGCTCAAGCTCGACAATGGCCAGTATCAGCTGCCGTATCAGGGAACCAATTCGCCGACGCAAGTGCAGGCGACCAAGGACGGTAAGAGCTACACGATCACCGGCACGGGCCAGGCGACCACGCCCGGGCAAAGCGGTGTGCGCGACGTGAGATTCGGCCTCCACGTGACATGCCCTTAGTCGTCGCGGTTGTTTGCCGCGATCTCCTCTGAGAGGCTGACAGCTTGGACATCTTCGCGCAGTGGCAAAACGGCGGCACCGAACTTCGCTGGCGGTCGACCACCGCGGCCAACGATGCCAGAGAAGTCGCGATTTTCAGCCGCCGGTGCGGCACCCACGGCGCGCCCGCGCTGGTGCTGGTGCACGGCTTCCCGACGTCGAGCATCGACTACTTCGCCCTGACCGCCGAGCTCGCCGCGGAGTTCGACATCTACCTGCTCGACTTTCCCGGCTACGGGCTCTCCGACAAACCGCCCGCGCCGTACGTGTACTCGCTCTACGACGACGCCCGGCTGCTGGTCTACGCCATCACCGAGGTGTGGCAACTCACCGACTACCGCATGCTCACCCACGACCGCGGCAGCAGCGTCGGCATGGTCGCGCTGGGCATGCTGGCGGCCCTTGATCCGCCCGCGGTGCCCGCCGACCTGATCGTGACGAATGCCAATATCTACCTTCCACTTTCGAATCTGACCGCGTTCCAGACCGCGCTACTCGATCCCGGGACCGGGCGCGCCACCGCGGCGGCGACGACACCGGAGATGCTGGCGGCCGGGATGGGCGCCAGCACGTTCATGCCGCGACGGACATTGGACGATCCGGAGATCGCCGCCTTGGCCAAATGCTTCGCCCACAACGACGGAATCCGCGTGCTGCCCGACACCATCCAATACCTCAACGAGCGCGCCGCCGACGAAACCAGTTGGCTGGAAACGCTTTCCACGAGCGATGTCAACACCACCGTGGTGTGGGGCGTCCACGACAACGTGGCACCGTTGCGGGTTCCCAACCACGTGTGGCAGACGTATCTGAGGAACAAGCCCGGCCGCAACCGGTATTGGCTGGTGCCGGGCGCCGACCACTATCTGCAGTGCGACGCCCCGAGGCAACTGGCGCAGATCGTGCGCCTCACCGCCCAGGGCGAAGATATTCCGTTGCAGACGCTGGGAAACCAGCCCGACGGCGCGGTGCTGGTCGACCAGAGCGCGCCCTAGCCGCGCCCTAGCGGCGCCTTAGCCGCGCCCAGCGTGACGCCACAGTCACGTTCGGCGCCGAGCGTGACCGCACAGTCACGCTCGCGGGCGAACGGGCCGAAAGTTATCCCGTCACGACGGGCAGGCGCGCCCACCCACGCACGCTCGCGGTGTGCGCGCGTTCGGCGTTGGCGTAGTCGACCTCCCAGTCCGGCCAGCGTTTGAGGACCTCTTCGAAGGCCACCCGCGCCTCCATCCGGGCCAGCGCCGAGCCCAGGCAGAAGTGCAGGCCCTGCCCGAAGCTGAGGTGGCCGCCCGCCTGCCGGTGGATGTCGTAACGGTCCGGATCGGCGAACCGCCGCGGGTCGCGGTTGGCGGAACCGTTGAGCAGCAACATGAATGAACCCTCGGGCACCACACGGCCGTACTGCTCGGCATCCTGCGCCACATACCTCGCCTGGACCGGCGACGGGGGTTCGAAGCGCAGCGTCTCCTCGATCGCGCCCGGGATCAGGGACGGCTCGGCGACGAGCTCGCGGCGCTGCTCGGGATGGTCGGACAGCAGCTGTCCCATGAAACCGATGAGCCGGGCGGTCGTCTCGTTCCCGGCGCCGGCGATCATCGCGGTGTAGGCCAGCACCTCGGTGCGCGACAGCGGGCGCCGGGTCCCGTCGGGCTCGTCGATCTCGGCCCGCAGCAGCTCCGTCATCAGGTCGTCGGAGGGATGACTGGCCCGCCATTCGATGTACTCGGCGAACAGGGCAATGGAATTCGCGAAAACGTTCGCATCGACCGCAGCGGGGTCGCTGTCCTTCGACAATTCGATGTTGGCGACGCTGCGGTCTCGGATCTTTTCCTGATCGGCCTCGGGGATGCCCAGCAGGTAGCCGATGGTCCGCATCGGCATCATCGCCCCGAGATCGGCGATGAAGTCGAAACCCCCGGCGCCGACCAGGGGGTCCAGCTCACGGACACAGAATCCGCGCACCAGATCCTCCACGGCCAGCATCCGCCGGGGCGTGAAAACACGCGACAGCAGGCGCCGGTGCAGGTCGTGCAACGGAGGATCTTCGAACAGCAGAATCCCCGGCGGCACTTCGATATTGGCGAACAAGATATCGGCGGTGGTGCCCCGGCCGGATCGGTAGGTCTGCCAGTTGGGCAGCTCGCGCGCCACGTCGTCGTAGCGGCTCAGCGCGTAGAAGTTGTACTTCTCGTTGTAATACAGCGGCGCTTCTTCGCGCATCCGCTTCCACACCGGATAGGGGTTGTCATCGATCGCGGAGTCGAAGGGGTCGTAGTACAACTCGATCGCGCTCGTGTCTGTCATGAACCAATTCCTCTGAGTAGAGCGGCTTTTGGAGAGCTCAGCCGTTCCTGTGCAGGAAGCCGTGCAAGATGGCCTGGATGAGTTCGTCGACGATGGTCTCCCTCGACGGCGGTTCGGTCCCGAGGTAGGTCGACCGCAACGCCGCCATGCCGGCGATCATCGCGACCGTCGAGTGGGCGGGCAGGTCGGGATGGTCCGAGCGCAGCCCGCGCAGGTGCATGCCCTCGGCGCTGATCTGACCGAGCGCCGTGACCGCCTGCCGGATCTCGGCGATGCCGGCGTCGGCCTTTTCCTCCTCGGACAGCGCCTCGGAAGCCATCAGGGTCAGCAGCAGACCCTGATGTTCGACGAACACGTCGTAGAGCTGCCCCACGAAACGACGCGCTAGCTCCTCCTCGTCGGTCTCCTCCGGGACGACCGACTGCCAGGTCTGGCGAAATTCCTCGACGAAATCGGTAAAGGGCAGGACGAGCGCCTCACGAAACAACGCCGCCTTGGAGCCGAAGTGGCGGAACAACAGGTGCTCGGTAACCCCCGCGGCCTGGGCGATTTCACGCGTCGTCGTGCTGCGATAGTCCTGGCGGGCAAAGCGGGCCCGGGCGGTGTCGAGCAACAGCTGGCGCGGAGCCCCGCGGGGCCGGCGCACCGAGGCCGACGCCGCGCCGCGTTTCGTGGTGGACGGCCGCTGGGCCACGTCGCTGCCTCCTCACCCGATGGTTGACTGCCTTTAGGATAGTGTGCACTATCTAACGAGTCGAGCGCGAATCGGAAGGGGTTGCGACTGTGGGCGCCGTCATCATGCTGGGCACGCTGTTCGGATTGATCGTCGTGATCTTCGGGCTGGTGCTGCGCTTCGACCCCCAGGCACGCCGCAGCCAAGGGCGCGACCAGTGAGCTCCCAGATGACACCGGTGATGCAGGCGGCCAGCGACTTCGCGCTCGTCGGGGGCATCACGTTCACCGCCCTGGGGATCTATCTGAGCGTTCGCCAGCGGCGCGTGCACCCCCTTCTGCTGCTGTGCATCTCGGCGATGTCGTTCTCGTGGATCGAGGCCCCCTACGACTGGGCGATGTACGCGCAGTTCCCGCCTGCCATCCCCCGGATGCCGTCGTGGTGGCCGCTGAACATGACGTGGGGTGGGCTGCCGCTGTTCGTCCCCGTCGGCTACGTCTCCTACTTCGTGCTGCCGGCCGTGACCGGCGCGGCGCTGGGGCGATGGGTGGCCGCCCGGTTCGACTGGCGCAGGCCCCAAACGCTCTTGGTGGTCGGCCTTGTCGTCGGCTTCTGCTGGGCGCTGTTCTTCAACGGGTTCCTGGGCGCCAAACTCGGCGTGTTCTATTACGGCCGCGTGATTCCCGGGCTCTCGATCCGCGAGGGCACCCTGCACCAGTACCCGCTCTACGACTCGCTGGCGATGGGCATCCAGATGATGCTCTTCACCTACCTGCTGGGCCGCACCGACGCCCAAGGGCGCAACGTCATCGAGATGTGGGCTCAGAACCGGGCGAAGAACCGCGTCGCCTCGTCGATCCTGTCCGTCGTCGCGGTGGTGGTCATCGGAAACGTCCTCTACGGCGCCGTTTTCGCGCCCCACCTGGTGACGAAGCTGGGCGGCTGGGTGACCACCGAGCCGCCCGGCCAGCTATTCCCGGGCGTCCCGAACCAACCGCGCTAGCCGACGAAAAATTACGACAGAGCCTCGGGCAGCACGACCTCGCCCACCCGCTTGAGATAGGTCCACGCGATGTCCGGGGGCAGCCCGCCGCACAGCGGCGACAGGTTGAGCACCTGACCGGCCTTTACCCGCGAAATCGCCTCGGGGACAGAGATGATCACGTGCGACGTGCCGGTCTCGCGCAGCTCGTCGACGGTGTTCACGTGCGAGAAGCCGGCCGTCGTCTCGTCGCCGGGGTTCCACGCGGCATAGGTTTTCACGTCGTGCAGCAGGTGATCGCCGATCTCTTTCCACGCCTGATCGACGTCTTCGGCGACGAACACGACGGAGGGGGTGTTGCGGTCGGGAAACATCGTCGGGCCGGGCGTGTGGCCGTGCTCGCGGCAGGCCTCCTCGTAGGCCTCCCGGATGCCCGGCGCGTTGGCGTTGCCCAGCATGCCCAGGCCGTACCTGCCGGCCCGGCGGGCCGCCGCCAGGGTTCCCCCACCCCACATCAGGCCGGGGCCCCCGGGGGTCAGCGGGCGCGGCGTGACCGTGATCCGCCGCCCGTCTTCGACCACGGTTTCACCGGCGAGCAGTCGCCGCAGCAGCGCGAGTTTCTCGTCGCAGACGCGGCCGCGCTTCTTGATGGGCACGCCGAAGTGCTCGAACTCTTCCGGCCGGTACCCCAGGGCCAAGATGTAGGACGCCCGCCCGTTGCTGATGATGTCGAGGACCGCCATGTCCTCGGCGAGGCGCACGGTTTCGTAGAACGGCAGGATCAGGATCAGGCTCAGCGCCAGGCGCTGGGTGCGCGCCGCCACCGCCGAGGCCAGCAAAAACGGTGACGGCAGGTAGCCGTCCTCGGAGCCGTGGTGCTCACACAGCACGGCGGCGAGACCGCCGTGCTCCTCGGCCCAGGCGGCCATTTCGGGCGCCGCGGCGTACAGATCGGTTGGGGCCGCGGCCCATTCGGGATCGCGCATGTCGAAGCGCAGTGTGTACACGGCAGACTCCTAGGTGGCCTAATCTTGGTGATGCACGTTACACCTTCAGTCGAAGGCGTAAAGCGGCAGCGTCATGGGAATGTCCAGCGAGCTGAGCAGGCCCGCGGGCGCCGCGACCACATATGGGATCGCGTTGACGACCCGCATCGCCGTCGACGCCATGGCGGCGTGCCCGGCGCCGTGGCCCGCGGCCTCCCCCATCGTCATCTCGCAGTGCACGTCGGGATCGCCGTCGATGTCGACCCGATAGGTGGCGTCGGACTCCGAGGTCGGCCAATCGGGCGCGACGTCGCGGGCCATCCGGATGACGTGCTCGATGACGATGGCCTCGCGGCCGTTCACCACGCCCGCCGCCCGCGTCCGCACGGCAGCGCAGGTGCCCGCCTTGATGGTGCCGAATGCCACCTCGATGTCGCGGTCGGTCAGCCGTCGGTCCAGCGACCCGCGCACCACCTCGACCCCGAGACCGCTGGCGATCAGGTATATCGGTGCCTTCCAAGCTATTTCGATGAATCCGGGGGTGGCGAGCATCGGTTGGAAATCCAGCGGGTGGCCGAAACCCATCCCGTTCATCATCACGTCGGCCACCGGATAGTGGTCGTTGAGGGCGACCTCGCTGGCCGTGATGGTCTGGATGTGCTTCGACTGCGTGGTCATCAGCAGCGCGAGCTGATCGGAGGCGAAGCCGGGAAAGATGCCCGACACGTAGAACGAGGCGCCGCCGGCCGTGGCCGCCGCCTCGAGCTGGTCGCGCCAGTCCGGGGCGAAATACGACGGCGGGTGCACCAGGCTGGTCGACGACGTCGACACGACGTTGATGCCGGCCGTCAGCAGCCGCACATAGTCGGGCACTGCCGCCCCGTCGCGCTCCGGACCGGTGGCCGCGTACACCACGCAGTCCGGGGCCAGGGCGATCAGGGCGTCGGCGTCGTCGGTGGCCGTCACGCCGAGCGGGTCGCCGCCGGCCAGCTCGCCGGCGTCGCGACCGACCTTGTCCGCCGAATGTACCCATACCCCAACGAGTTCCAGATCCGGGCGTCGGCGGACGGCGTCGATCGCGACCTTGCCGACGCCGCCGGTGGACCACACGACAACCCGCATAGCGCTTCTCCTCACCTGTTCTGCGCCGAGGGTGAATCCTGCGACGCGACACGCCGCCACGGCGTCGTGGAATTCACTCTCGCGGCCCCGCTGAATCGTGCGCGCGGGTGGCGGCGCGCGCGGCGCGTTCTAGATAGGGCCAGGCAACGTCGGGTGCGATGCCGCCGCACAGCGGGTGCAGTGGCAGCGGCCGGCCGCCACGGACGTACTCGGTTGCCTCGTCGGGAGTGAAGATGCGGTAGGGGCCGCCCTCGTCGCGCAGCGCGTCCACGCTGTCGGCCCGGGTGATGCTGACCACCGAGTCGTCATCGGGGCGGTAGGAAGCGGCCATCACGGCGTCGTGCACCAGGTGCGGACCCAGGACATCCCAAGCCCGGTCCACGTCGTCGGCCACGAAAACCGTTGTGGGATGGCCGGGGACGGGAAACTGGACGATGCCGGGTTCATGCCCGTGGGCCCGGCACTGCGCCTCGTAGAAATCCTTGAGGGCCGGCGAATCCGTTTGGGACACGAAGCCCAGGCCGAGCCGGCCGGCGCGCCGCGCGGCGGCCTCGCCGCCCCCGGCGATGAGCATCATCGGCCCGTTGGGCGACGCGCACGCGGGCGTGACACGCACCGTGCGGCCCTGGTATTCGACGGCCTCACCCCGAACCAGCGGGCCGAGCACGGCGAGGATTTCGTCCGCCTTTCGCCCGCGGGTGGCCATGTCGGCGCCGAAGTGGTCGTACTCGTCGCCGCGGTGACCGACGCCGAACACATAGGACACCCGCCCCCGGCTGATCAGGTCCAGCACGGTCATTTCCTCGGCCAGCCGGACCGGGTCCCACAGCGGAATCGGCACCGCCGCCAGCAGGATTGCCAGCGTTCGGGTCCGGGCCGCGATGGCCGACGCCAGCAGCAACGGCGCCGGCAGGTGGCCGTCGTCGGCGCCGTGGTGCTCGGAAAGCACCGACATCACGGCGCCGCGCGTCTCCGCCCACGCGCACATGTCGATGGCCGCCGCATACAGATCGGTGGGCGGCGCGCCCCACCCGGGGGCGCGCATGTCGAACCTGAGCGTGAACATCAACTCCCGCCCGCGCTCCGCCGAGGATCGGGTGAAGTGCCCACCTCACAGCGACAGCGCGGTCCCGAATCGTCGCCCGGAGGCGGGAAAAATCTTGATTCGGCGCTCACCGCTGCAGACTAACCTAAAATTTGTTCGTTAAGATAGTGCTTGCTTTCCTAACATGAGCGCGCGGACCGTCCACGCACGTCGCGAACACACGAAAAGCGCGGCGGCCCTTGGCCTTACACCGCCGGCGGGCGGATGAACCTGAGGAGGAACGAGATGACAACACATCGCGTGGTGGTGTGGGCGACCGGCGGCATCGGCTCAATCGCTATCCGCGCCCTCTCGCGGCGCCCCAATCTGGAACTGGCCGGCGTCTGGGTGCACTCGGACGAAAAGGTCGGCAAGGACGCGGGCGAACTGGCCGGGGGCGAGCCGATCGGCCTGGAAGCCACCAACGACGCTGACGCGCTGATCGCGCTGAAGCCCGACTGCGTCATCTACGCGGCCAGCGGCCCGGAACGCGACGCGTTGGCCATCCCCGACTACGTCAGGCTGCTCGAGGCCGGGATCAACGTCGTGACGACCAGCACCACGCGGCTGGTCAACCCGCACGCCTACGAACCCGCGGAATGGCGCGACCAACTCGTCGCCGCCGCCAAGCAGGGCCAGGCGTCGCTGTACGCGTCGGGGATCGAGCCGGGCTTCGCCGCCGACTACCTGCCGCTGGTGCTGTCCACCCAGTCGTCGTTCATCGAAAAGATCCACTCTTTCGAGATCGGCCTCTACGACGACTACGGGGTGCCCGACATCATGAGCGACGCGCTGGGTTTCGGCCGTCCGCTCGACTACCAACCCTGGATCAGCTATCCCGGCGCGATCGCCGGCGAATGGCAGGGGCAGATCCGGTTGATCGCCGACGCGTTGGGGGCCGAAGTCCAGGAAGTCCGCGAGAGTTTCGATCGCGCCGTCACCAACCGGACGCTGGAAGTCGCGATGGGTACCGTCGAGGCCGGAACCTGTGGTGCGCTGCGGATGCAGGCGATCGGCGTGGTCGACGGTCGGGAGGCCATCATCATCGAGCACGTCACCCGGCTCGCCCACGACGTGGCCCCCGACTGGCCCCGCGGGATCGGCGATCTGTCCTATCGCGTCGTGATCACCGGCGACCCCGACCTCGACTGCACCCTGGCGGCGACGCTGCGGGATCCCCGCCGGGCCGGAATCGCGGGCATGACCTCGGGGGCGGGCGCCATGGTCGCCACCGCGATGCGCATCGTCAACGCCGTGCCGTATGTCGTTGCCGCCCAGCCGGGCCTGCTGAGCTCGGTGGACCTGCCGTTGACGATTCCAAAGCACGCGTTCGCCACTTAATCTGCCCGAGTGACGTTTAATCCCCTCGAGGAGCTCACGCTCGAACAACTGCGGCTTCGGACCAGCATGAAATGGTGTGCGCATCCCGCCGATGTCCTACCGCTGTGGGTCGCCGAGATGGACGTCAACCTGCCGCCGACGGTGGCCGACGCGCTGCGCAGGGCCATCGACAACGGCGACACCGGATACCCCTGCGGCACGGCGCTGGCGGAGGCGGTCGGCGCGTTCGCGGCGCGGCACTGGCAGTGGCATGACCTGGAGGTGGGCCGCACCGCGCTCGTTCCCGACGTCATGCTCGGCATCGTCGAGGTGCTGCGCCTGGTCACGGATCGCGGTGACGCCGTCGTCGTCAATCCCCCTGTCTACGCACCGTTTTACGCGTTCGTGGCGCACGACGGCCGCCGGGTGATCGAAGCGCCGCTCGCCGATGGGCGGATCGATCTGGACGCGTTGGAGGAGGCCTTTTCCCGGGCCCGCGCGACGCACGGGAACGTGGCGTACCTGTTGTGCAATCCGCACAACCCGACCGGCACGGTGCACACCGCCGAGGAGCTGCGCGCCGTGGCCGAGCTCGCGCGCCGATACGGCGTCCGGGTGGTGTCCGACGAGATTCACGCGCCCGTCATCCTGCTGGGATCGCGGTTCACCCCCTTCCTGACCGTCCCCGGAGCGGAGAACGCCTTCGCGCTGACGTCGGGGTCCAAGGCCTGGAATCTGTCCGGACTGAAGGCGGCCCTGGCCATCGCCGGGCCGCAGGCGGCCGCCGACCTGGACCGGATGCCGGAGGAGGTCAGTCACGGGCCCAGCCACCTCGGCGTCATCGCCCACGCCGAGGCGTTTCGCAGCGGTGACGATTGGCTCGACGCGACGCTGAGGGGCCTCGACGAGAACCGCAAACTGCTGGGCGAGTTGATCGCCGAGCACCTTCCAGGCGTGAAATACCAATGGCCACAAGGCACTTACCTCGCGTGGCTGGACTGCCGAGCACTCGGTGTCGACGAAGAGGTCAGCGATGGCCTCGCGGTGGTGGCCGACCTGTCCGGACCCGCCCGCTGGTTCCTCGATCACGCCCGGGTGGCGCTCAGCTCCGGCCACGTGTTCGGCACGGGCGGAGCCGGGCACGTGCGACTGAACTTCGCCACCTCGCGCGCCATCCTCACCGAGGCCGTGTCGCGCATGGGCCGCGCCCTCGCCGCGGCTCGATAGCGCCGCGGGCGCGGCCTTCGGCTACGCGGAGATTTCTTCGGCCCCTCGCCCCAGGTTCCGGAACCCTTCGGCGGGCTCTTTCATGCCCAGGGTGAACGGCAGGGTGTTGAACTCGAGCTTCATGGTCGCGCCGAGTCGGCGCAACAAGTTGCGCTCGGGCGCCACGGCCGGAACCTGCAGCGCCGCGAGGTCGATGTAGTGGGTCGACGTTTCGCCGATGCCGTCAAACACGTGGAGCATGGGTGTGCACAGCCCACGCATCTGCTCGTCGAGGCATGCCGCGACGGGATCGGTCATGAGCACGTATTCGGCAACCGGCACCGTGTTTTTCAGCATTCGGTGCACCAGGATGACATCGAGGCCGGCGAGCTCGGTATGGCGTTTGACCCTCTGATCCGCCACCTCGCCCACGTGCACTACGAACTTGAGCGACAGGTTCTCCAGCTGCGAGCAACTCGCACACTGGCAGGCGATGTCGTTTTTCAGACGCTCCCGCCGCTCCAGGAACGACGTGCGCATCCGTGACAGCCGCTCGCACACCACCACTTTGGCGTTGGTGTCCGGCGCCCAGAAGAACGCGGCGTCGCCCTCGAGCTTGGCGAGTTTCAGACCCTTGGCGGCGTTGATGACCGACTCCAGCAGGCCGGCGACCGTCAGCTGGGCATGGGCAAGGTGCGTCCGGTTCCACTGCATGTAATGCGTGTAACCGCCGATGTCGGCTATGAGCAGAACCGCGCGCCGAATTGCCATGAATAAGCCAGTTTAGTGGCCTGCGCGGCCTAGCTCAATGAATCTCCCACTAGACGAAAGCGCGCCGGCGAGAGAGGCTAGCAGAGGTGCCGGTTCACCGGAGGAGCTGATATGCATGTGCTGCGAACCCCGGACTCCCGATTCGAAAACCTGGAGGGCTACCCGTTCGTAGGGCACTACCTCGACGTCAAAGCAAGCGACACCCGGCCGCTGCGCATGCACTACCTCGACGAGGGGCCGATCGAAGGGCCCCCGATCGTCCTGCTGCACGGCGAGCCCACGTGGAGCTATCTCTACCGCACCATGATCACGCCCCTGGCCGACGCCGGGAACCGCGTGCTCGCGCCCGACCTGATCGGCTTCGGTCGTTCGGACAAGCCCAGCCGGACCGAGGATTACACCTACCAGCGGCACGTGGAATGGGTGATGATGTGGTTCGAGCACCTCAACCTCACCGATGTCACGCTGTTCGTGCAGGACTGGGGATCGTTGATCGGGCTGCGCATCGCCGCCGAGCAGCCTGACCGCGTCGGGCGGCTGGTGGTGTCCAACGGGTTCCTGCCCACCGCCCAACGGCGCACCCCGGCCGCCTTCCACGCCTGGCGCGCCTTTGCGCGCTACTCCCCCGTGCTGCCCGCGGGCCGCATCGTCGGCGCCGGGACCGTCCGCCGGGTGTCCTCGAAGGTGCGGGCGGGGTACGACGCCCCCTTCCCCGACAAGACGTATCAAGCCGGGGCCCGCGCGTTCCCCCAGTTGGTCCCCACCTCGCCCACCGATCCGGCGATTCCGGCCAACAGGCGGGCGTGGGACGCGCTCGGCCGGTGGGACAAGCCGTTCCTTGCCATCTTCGGCGCCCGCGACCCCATCCTGGGGCAGGCGGACACACCGCTGATCAAGCACATTCCCGGCGCCGCGGGCCAGCCGCACGCCCGCATCAACGCCAGTCATTTCATCCAAGAGGACCGCGGACCCGAACTGGCCGAACGCGTCCTGTCGTGGCAGCAGGCCTTGCTCTGAGACGCCCTTATGCGCAGGGGCTCTTTTGGGGAGCGAGCGCGACGGGAACTACGCGCGACCGGCAACCGCGGAGAAGCTGTACCGGCCGATGACGATCTTGTAGGATGATAATCCTTGCGCCGGCAACGCTTCACACGTAAAGCTTTGCGGCGCAAACAGTCCAGTACTCGAGGAGCCGACGTTGCCCAAGCCGATGAGTGAACACCACTCCGGCATCGCTGAACTCGACGAACGAATCCCGTTTCTCCTCGCGCAGCTCGGCGCCTATGTCAGCAGCGACTTCCAGCGCCGCCTTTCATCGATAGGGGCCGATCCCCGCACGTACGCAGTTCTGCTGGCACTGGCCAGCGCCGACGGCCAGTCCCAGCGTCAGCTCTCCGAACGCCTCGGGATCCACCGCAATGCCATGGTCGTGGTCATCGACCAGCTTGAACAGCGAGGGCTCGCAAAGCGGTTGCCGCGCCCGGAGGATCGGCGCGCGGTCGCTGTCACGCTCACCGCCAAGGCCCGCCGCCTGCTGCCCGCACTGCATGAGCAGGGCCGCGACCTCGAAAACGAGATAGCCGCGCCCCTGTCCGCGAAAGAACGCGCCACGCTGCGCCGCCTTCTTCAACGCGTCGCCACGGGCGCAGGGCTCATTCCCGGAGTCCATCCCCAATTGGCATGAT
The DNA here is from genome assembly GCF_976985675.1 of Mycobacterium sp. NTMscope_MAC_12. Taxonomy (NCBI): domain Bacteria; kingdom Bacillati; phylum Actinomycetota; class Actinomycetes; order Mycobacteriales; family Mycobacteriaceae; genus Mycobacterium; species Mycobacterium sp. NTMscope_MAC_12. Next base: position 1,781,529 of record NZ_CDRJYY010000001.1, on the reverse strand, counting down.
CGCCGGTCATTGACCGAGTGGCGCGACGAGCAAAGCGCTCGTCAGCCGCTTCCCCGCGTCATACGACGCGAAATCACCGCCACCTTGCTGCCGACGCCGATTCAGCGCGGCCTCAGTCCCCCTCCATTCAAGTCTGGCACCACAAATTATTGTCATGTATCGTGATAATCATCAATCGTGACTACTTGGGGAAGTGAACGATGAAGACGGTCATCTTCGGCGCCAACGGGCCAACCGGCCGACTCGCCGTGCGGTGCGCGCTGAGGGCCGGCCACGCCGTGACCGCCGTGACGCGTCATCCACACGAATTCCCCATCACCGACCCGCAATTGACGGTTGTGGGGGCCGATGTGCGGAACGACTCCGCCGTCCGTGCGGCCATCGCGGGAGCCGATGCCGTGGTCTCGGCGCTCGGGGTGCCGTTCACCCGCCACCGGGTCGACACCTATTCGGCCGGAGCGACCAACATCGTCAGCGCCATGCGTGCGTCGGGGACGCGCCGCCTCATCGTCGTGAGCTCCACGTCGGTACATCCCACGCGACGCCTTCACGCCCCGCTCATGGTGCGACTGGTCGACCCCGTCATCAGGACGACGATCGGTAAGACGGTGTACGACGACATGCGTCGCATGGAATCCATCGTGTGCGGCAGCGGCCTCGATTAGACGATCGTTCGGCCGTCCGGCCTGTTCGACCTGCCCGAACCGACCGATTACAGCAGCGGACCCGTCGAACCGGTGGGCGCGTTCACCGCACGCATCGACTTGGCCGACTATCTGGTTTCCCTCGTCGCCGACTCGACTTCCGTCGGCCGCATCGTTGTCGTCTCGACGACCCAGTCGACCCCGACCCTGTGGCAAATGGTGCGCCGAGAGGCGCTGTCCGCCAAAGACTCTGACTCGATACCGAAACGATGAATCCCCCGAGGAGGGCACGGTGCACACCGCATATCTGATCGTGACATTCATTGCGATCGTCTTCGATGGATTCTCGGGAGTCGCGGCGCTGGTGCACTTCGCGCCGATTCTGCCCGGGATGCAAAGCGCGGGCGTGCCGGTGTCGTGGTTGAGGTTTCCTATCGGCACCCTGAAGACGTTGGGAACCGTGGGACTCATTGTGGGCCTGTGGATTCCCGCGATAGGCATTGCCGCTGCCGCGGGGCTGGTGATCTTTTTCGTGTGTGCGGTGTACACCCACGTGCTGGCCCACGACATCAGCGGTCAGATGATGTTCGGCGGATTCCTGCTGGCGCTGAACTGCGCCGCCCTCGGTGTCGCGATCGCAGCACACCCGGCGGTCCTGTGAACGCCGATGTGCGGCAAGGCCCGACCGCACGTGCGCCGCTGCTGTTGGCGCGCGCCAGCACCGCGTTGATGGTGGTGCTCGCGCTCGTACAGGCAATTCTGGCGGGCGACTTTCTCGGCGGCCAGTACGACGCGCTGATGCTGCACGCGCTCGTGGCGAGAGCGATCACCATCACGTCCGCGGTGCAAGTCGTCATCCTCGCCTGGATCTGGCGCCTCGGAGGCCCGCGGGGCGCGTTCTTGGGCGGCGTGGCGCAGACGTTGTTGCTCGTCACCGAGTTCGCCGCAGGCGAATTGCGGTTGACCGCCGTACACATCCCGCTCGGTGTGCTGCTCGTCGCCGGGATTGTCCAAGTGGCGACGGCGATCTGGCGTACCCCACTACCGGCTCGGCGCCCCGCCGCCGGCGAGGTAACGCCGTGAAGCGGCGCACCCTGCTGCGCGCCGGCCTGCTCACGGCGGGCGTCGGTGTCGCAGGAGCGGGATGGCCCGCGGCGCAGATGGCGCTGGGTCCCGCCGAGCCCGGCAAGCTGCTGCGCAGCCAGGTACCGCCGCCGCCGCGTTACCAAGCGCGGTTGCCGATCCCAATTCAGCTGTCCCCCATCGCCAGCGACGCCGCGAGCGACTATTACGAGATCACCCAGTGCGCCGCCGATCTGCCGATACTGCCCGGCCTCACGACGCACGCCTGGACGTATGGCGGAACCTTTCCCGGGCCCACAATCGTCTCTCGGTCGGGTCGGCGCACTGTGATCCGCCACCACAACGCCTTGCCCGTTCCCGTCGCTGTGCACCTTCACGGCGGCCACACCCCACCCGACAGTGACGGCTATCCGCTCGACCTCATCGAGCCCCAGGGCGCGAAGATTACTGACGGCGACAGCGGCATGGGCTCGGGGATGTCACGCAACTCCGTTGTCGGGCAACGCGAATACGTCTACCCCATGCAGCAACGCGCGGCGACGCTGTGGTATCACGACCACCGAATGGGCTACACCGGCCAAGCCGTCTGGCGAGGGCTGGCCGGATTTCACATCGTCCACGACGATGAAGAGGCCGACCTCCCACTGCCGAAAGGTGATCGCGACATCGCTCTGATGATCACCGATCGATCGTTCGCCGCGGACGGCTCGTTCCAGTACCCGCTCACCGACGGAGGTGACGTCGCCGCCCCCTATATGAACGGCGTGCTGGGCGACGTCGTACTGGTCAACGGCGCGCCGTGGCCCGTGCTGGACACCGACCCCGCGCGGTATCGATTCCGAATACTCAACGCCTCCAACGCCCGCCGCTACCGATTGCGGCTCGACCCACCGCCACCCGAGGGACCGGCATTCACCCAGATCGGCAGTGACGGTGGCCTTCTGGCCGGTCCGGTCACGCATGACGAGATTGACATCGCGCCGGCCGAACGCTTCGACGTCGTCGTCGACTTCTCGCGCTATCGTCCCGGCACCCGGGTACGGCTCCTCAACACCCTTGGTACACAGACCACTACGCAGGTGATGCGCTTCGACGTCATCGGCACCGACCGATCGGACGAATCAACCGTTCCCGAACGGCTCAGCGAAACCTGCGCTCCCCTGGACCGCAGGCGTGCCACCACCACCCGCACCTTCCTGTTCGGACAAGGCCGATCCGGTGTGTGGACGATCAACAACAAGCCCTACGCGCCCGGCTCCCCGGTCGCGACACCGCGCATCGGCGACGTCGAAATCTGGCGTTTCATCACCGATGTCCGGCATCCAATCCACGTCCACCTCAACCCGTTTCAAGTCGTGTCGCGCAACAACAGGCCACCGGGGCGCTTCGATCACGGTTGGAAAGACACCATCGACGTGGCACCGGCCGAAGCCGTGGAAGTGATCGTGCGGTTCACCGACTATCGCGGAACCTATCTGGTGCATTGTCATAACCTCGAGCACGAGGACATGGCCATGATGGCCGACTTCGTCACGGTTTAGCGATCGCTTGGACGCAGGCCGGCGGGGGATGTCAACGGGTAACCGCGAGTACGGCTTCCGCGAGCTCGGGACGGCACACCACGACGTCGGGTAGCTTCGGGTCCGGCTGGTTGTAGGCCAGGGCGGATCCGTCGATACGGGAGGTGTGCAGCCCGGCGGCGCGTGCCACCGCCACCGGGGCCGCGGAGTCCCATTCGTACTGGCCTCCGGCGTGCACGTACACATCGGACAAGCCTTGGACGATCGACGCCACCTTGGCGCCGGCCGAACCCATTGCGACCAGGACGCCGTCCAGGGCGTCCCGGACGTTCAACGCGATGGCGGGTGGGCGGGTGCGCGAGACCACGATGCGCGGCTTGCCCGGCGCCGCCGGGGGCGACGCGATGTCGGGAGTGGCGAACGTGATGCCCTGCGCCGGCAGCGCCACGGCGCCGGCAGTCAGCTCGCCGGCCTCCCAGAGCGCGACGTGCACCGCCCAATCGTCGCGCCCGAGCTCGGAGAATTCCCGCGTCCCGTCCAGCGGATCGACGATCCAGACACGCTCCGAGCGCAACCGCACCGGGTTGTCGGCGCCCTCCTCGGACAGCACCGCGTCACCGGGGCGCTCCGCGGCGAGCGCCGCCATCAGAAAGTCGTGGGATCGCTTGTCCCCCGCCGCTTTCCGTTCGCTCGCCTCCGCATCGGCGAACTCTTGCCGGACCCGGAGCAGCAGCTGACCGGCCTCGGCGCCCAGCCGCGCGGCCAGATCATGATCATTCATCGGTGTCTCCACGGAATCCTCAATAAGTTGGCAGTGATGACCAACTTTACCCTGAGAAGTTGCGGCGGGCCGGCGCCACCCCCGACGAAGAATTCGTCCGTAATCTGGTGGACGTGAGCGGCAACGCCAACGTTCCTTTATCGCAGCGGTTGCGGCACATCTCGCGGCGGCGCTTGATCGCGATCGGCATTGCGGCGGTGGTGCTGGTCGGGGTATTGGCCGTCGTGGGGGTGCGGGTAACCGAAGGCAATCAACGCGCGACGGGCCCCACTACCAGCCCACCGCCGTCGGCGCCGGAGAGCTTCGCCATCCCCGGCTGCTATAACCCATCCGTCCCGCCGGTCCCGCGTCCCAAGAAACTCAACGTCCTGGGCTGCGCCAGCGTGGCGATTGCGCTGCAGGACATGTCGTGGATCTCCTGGGGACCCCAGGGCGCCGACGGGACCGGCACGGCCGTCTTCAAGCTCTGCGACCCGAATTGCGCGACCGGATCTCAGCTGACCGAGCCGGTGGTCGTGCACGCGTGGAATCCGCAGCCGCCCCGGCGCGAGGCCATCTGCCAGGCCGGCCTGGAGATCTTCGCCGACATGATCCTGGCGTTCCCCAAAGACGTCCCACCGCCGGCCGTGCAGCAGATGAACACCCAGTACGACGGAAAACCGGCGGTGCACTTCGCCAACTACGCCAGCGGCGACACGCGCGGCACCCAGTTCATCGGCTACACGTTCTGTAACTGACGCGTGGCTGGGCCTGAAGGCGGCCGACCCGCGCTAGACCTCGATGACGACAGCGCCGCCCTGGCCGCCGCCGGCGCACATCGCCGCGACGCCGATACCGCCGCCGCGGCGGGCCAGCTCGTAGGCCAGCGTGGTCACCATGCGCGCGCCCGAAGCCGCGATGGGGTGGCCGAGGCTGCAACCACTGCCGGAGAAGTTCACCTTCTCCTCGTCGAGGCCGTACTCCCGGCATGCCGCGATCGGCACGGACGCGAACGCCTCGTTGATCTCCCACAGCGCCACGTCGCCGGGCGACAACCCGGCGCGCTGCAACACCTTCCCGATGACCTTGACCGCACCCAGGCCGCAGTCCCGCGGCGGCACGCCCGCGGCGGCCCACGCCCTGACCGTGCCCATCACGTTGAGCTTCTCGGCCTCGGCGTACTCGCGATCGACCAGCGCGACCGCGGCCGCGGCGTCGTTGGTGCCGCTGCTGTTGCCCGCCGTGATCGAGAAGCCCTCGATCTCAGGGTGCAACACCTTGAGGCCGGCCAGCTTTTCGACAGTAGTGTCCCGCCGCGGGTGCTCGTCGACGGCGAACTCGATGACCGAACCGTCCGCCTGCGAAATCTTCAGCGGCAGGATCTCGTCGACGAACTTGCCCGCATCCTGAGCCGCGACGGCCCGCTGATGCGAGCGGGCCGCCCACGCGTCCATCTCTTCGCGCGTGATGCCGACCGTCTGGGCGGTGTTCCAGCCGACCGTGATCGACATGTCCTTGGCGGGCGCGTCGGGCGTCTCGACGTGCGTCGGCGGCATCCAGCGCTCCTCGAACTTCAGCTCGGGCCCGGGGATGCGCCAGTTGGTCAGCGGCGTCATCGACAGCGACTGCACGCCGCCGGCGATCAGCACCCGTTCCATGCCGGAGCCGATCTGGGCCGCCGCGTTGCCGATCGCGGTGAGGCTGCCCGCGCAATGCCGGTTGACCGACTGGCCGGGGACATGCTCGAGGCCGGTCGCGGTGGCCGCGTACCGCGCGAGATCGCCACCGCCGTAATGGGATTCGGCGAAGATGATGTCGTCGATGGCGGCCGGGTCGACACCGGATCTGCGCACCACCTCGGGAAGCACCGCGGTGATCAGCGTCTCGGGCGGCGTGTTGACAAGCGTCCCCTTGAAGGAACGGCCGATCGCCGTTCGAACGGCTCCGACGATTACGGGTGTACCCATGTTTTCAACCTCGAGCGGTCTGGCGGCGTTCAGTCGCGGCGAATCGTTTCAAATACTGTATAGACAATAGTATTGGTCTAAGTTCGGTGGGGGCCGGTCTGTGACCGCGCTAACAATTAAGCGGTTAGTACACGTTTCCAGGAGGCCTCCCCGTTGAAAACCAAAGGCGCCTTGGTCTGGGACCTCAACGAACCGTGGGTGATCGACGAGATCGAGATCGGCGATCCCCGCCGCGGCGAGGTGGCGGTCCAGTTGGAGACGGCCGGTTTGTGCCACTCCGACCACCACTTGCAGACAGGTGACTTCCCCATCCCGAGCTTCCCGGTGCTCGGCGGGCACGAGGGCGCCGGCATCATCACCGAGGTCGGCGACGGCGTCGAGCACCTGGCCGTCGGCGACCACGTGGTCATGTCGTTCATCCCGTCCTGCGGCAAGTGCACGCCGTGCCAGGTCGGACTGCGCAACCTGTGCGACTTGGGCATGGGGCTGCTGTCGGGGGCGTCGGTCTGCGACGGCTCCTTCCGGGTGACGGCCAAGGGGCGCGATGTCGTGCCGATGTCGCTGCTGGGCACCTTCGCGCCCTACGTGGTGGTGCACCACACCTCGGTGGTCAAGGTCGACCCCGCGATCCCGTTCGACGTGGCCTGCCTGGTGGGCTGCGGGGTGACCACCGGCTATGGCTCGGCGGTGCGCAGCGCGGCGGTCGGGCCCGGCGAGGACGTCGCGGTCGTCGGCGCCGGCGGCGTCGGTGTCGCCGCAATCCAGGGCGCCCGCATCGCCGGGGCCCGCCGCATCTTCGCGGTCGATCCGTTCGAATGGAAGCGCCAGCAGGCGTTGAAGTTCGGTGCGACCGAAGCCTTCGCGGACGTCGCCACCGCCGCCGCAGCCATCGCCGAGACGACGTGGGGCGCGATGTGCCCCAAAGTGATTGTCACGGTGGGTCATTGCGACGGCCGCGACGTCGAGGCGTGGATGGGCCTGACGGCCAAGGGCGGCACGTGCGTGCTGACGGCCATGGGCAACGTGATGGCCACCGACACCACCCTCAACCTGGCGGGGCTGACACTGCTGCAGAAAAGCTTGCAGGGCAGCCTGTTCGGCGGCGGCAACCCGCAGCACGACATTCCGGCGATCCTGGAGCTGTACAAGTTGGGTCAGCTCAACCTCGATGACATGGTCACGCGCGAGTACAGCCTCGAGGAGATCAACGACGGCTACCGCGACATGCTCGAGGGGCGCAATGTCCGCGGCATCATCCGCTTCACCGACGCCGACCGGGCGTAAGCAGTGGAACGCAATGGGCACAATGTCTTCATGACAACCAAACCCCTCGCTGGCGGTGACGCCACCCAGCAACTCGCCTACCGTGTGGCGGCGATGCTGCTCGGCATCGGCACCCTGCACTTCGTGGCGCCCAAACCGTTCGACTCGATCATCCCCGTCGAACTGCCCGGCAGCCCGCGGCTCTACACCTACGGATCCGGAGTGGCGGAGCTGGCGATCGGGGCGCTGCTGGTGCCGCGACGCACCCGGCGAACCGCCGCGCTGGCCGCCGTGGCCCTGTTCGTCGGGGTCTTCCCGGGCAACGTCAACATGGTCCGGTTGTGGTGGAACAAGCCGTGGGCGATGCGGATCGTCGCCCTGGCGCGGCTGCCGCTGCAGATTCCCATGATCACCACCGCGCTCAAGATCCGGCGCGACAGCTGACGCGCGCGTCGCGGTATCACCCGCCCCTATGACCACGGAGGTCACACCGGGCGCGTCGGCCCGCCGGGGAGGGGCATGTTGCCCCTGTGACCGGGGCGCTGTGACGTCGCTACCGCAAAGCCGTTGCGGCGCAAGCGGTTGATCGTCGAGGGAAGGACCAGTGGACAAGACAGCCATTGCCGCGGCGCTCGCGATTGCGGCCGCCTTGATGGTGGGCATCGGAGACGTCGCCCAGCAGCGATCCGCTCAACAGGTCACCGACCAACCGGTGGGCACCGTGGCGCTGTTTCGCCGGCTGCTGCGCGATCGCCGATGGTGGGCGGGCAGCCTGGTGGCCGCCGCCGGCTTCGGGTTCCAGGCCGCGGCGCTGGGCGTGGGCTCGGTGGTGCTCGTGCAGGCGCTGTTGGTGACGTCGCTGCTGTTCGCGTTGGTCGTCAGCGCGAGGGCGAACCACCGCAGAGTCACGCGCCGGCAAGGGATTTGGGCCGCGTTGCTGGTGGCCGCGGTCGCGGTGATCGTGACGGTCGGTGACCCTCAGGCGGGGACCCCGCGCGGGTCGGTGCAGACCTGGACCATCGTGGCGCTGGTCATGGGCCCGGCACTGATCCTGTGTGTGATCGGCGCGCGCATGTTCCCCGGTTCGGTCGCCGCGTTGTTGCTGGGCCTGATGTCCGGTTCGCTGTGGGGACTGTTTTCGGTCGTGACCAAGGGCGTCGTCGACCAGCTCGACCGCGGCGTCCCGGCGTTGGTGCGGACGCCCGAGATGTACGTGTGGATCGCACTGGCGATCGCGGCGACCGCCTGGGAGCAATCGGCGTTTCGGGCCGGCCCACTCACCGCGTCGCTTCCGGCGGTGACCGTCGCCGAGCCCGTCGTCGGATCGATGCTCGGCGTCACCGTATTGGGCGAGACGCTGCACACCGACGGCGCCGGCCTGGTGGCCTTGGGCATTTCGATCGCCGTGATGGCGGCGGCGACGGTGGCGCTGGCCCACAGCCAGGCCACTTCCGCCCCGTCGGGTGACGAAAACCCTAGTCTCTCAAGGGAAACGGCCTGATCAAGCCAGGGGCGAGCCGACCCGGTGCGCGGTGCCGTCGGGATCGACATAGGCGAATTCCCGCAAGCCGTAGGGCGTGTCCTGCGGCGCGACCAAGCGGCCCTCGAGGTTCTCCAGCGCGGACCACTCGGCGTGGAGGGCGTCGGCGTCGCTGACGTAGAAGTACACGCTCGCGGCGGTGCGCAACGGGTCGTGTTCGTCCCATTCGCTGAGGTGCAGCGACACCGACCCGCGGTCGACGAAGCCGTAGCGGTCCGGGCCGTCGTATGCGCGGGCGTCGAACCCGAGTCGCCGGTAGCGGTCCAGGGCGACATCGAGACTTCGAACGGGGACGATCGGCGCGACGGAAGCGAAGTTCACTGCGGACACCCCGCGAAGATAGCGCTTCGCTGCGAACCGGCACGCCACGCCCGGTGCTGTCGTATGCTCCCCGCAAACGACCCCTGAGGAGTCGGCTCAAGCAGGAAGGGCACCCACCATGCGTCAGCTAACTGCCGCCGTCGCCGTCGCTGCTGCCGGGATCCTCGTCGCCGGCTGCGGTGACAGCAGCGCGGGCGACGCCGCCGCGTCGTCGAGCGGCACCACCGCGTCGCCGAAGACTCCCCTCGCGAAGGGTGCGCTGCCCGATGTGATGCTCACGCCCGACGACATCGACAGCGCGCTGGGCACCAGGGGAACGACGAGCGATCCGCCGTTCACCAACCTCGGCGAAGACCCGGTGCACCGCACCGACTACACCTTCCCGCCCGAATGCAAGTACACGATCCATGCCGGGTTGGCCTCCGAATACGCCGACAGCGGAAGCACCGCCGTGTACGGCTACCACGACCTCGCGCCGACTCCCACCGGCGCCAGCCAACTGGAAAGCCCTGACGTCTACCAGTTTGTGGTGTTGTTTCCCTCCCCCGAACAGGCGAACGCCTTCTTCACCACGTCGTCCCAGCGCTGGCCCGCCTGCGCCAACCGCCAGGACACCGTCCCCGCCGACGGCACCCACCCCGAACTCCAGTGGAAGGTGGGGTCGGTGTCCAACGCCAATGGGGTGCTGAGCGCTCCGGTGACCGTGACCGTCAACGGGGACGGCACGAACGTCACGATGCCCTGTCAGCGGGCCCTGACTGCCCGCCGAAACGTCGTCATCGACGTCGACGCGTGCCGCAAGGACGCCGGGGACCTCGGCGTCACCATCGCCAATCAGATCGCCGCCAAGGTCGACAAGCAGTAGCGGCCCGGGCGCGCCGACCCCAAACGCCTTCTGCCTTAAGCCTGTTGGCGGTGCCGTATGCGGCGGGCCACCTCGCCGTAGCGCTCGAAGCGATCCTGGTCGGCCACGGAGTTGTACATCACCAAACGCGTCGCCATGCCGGCGTATTTGTCGGTCAACGCGTCGGCCAACCCGTCCCAGCTTGACTCGGTGGCGAAGACGGCGATGTGGTCGTCGCTGACCTGGGCCGCCATGCCGGCGAAGTCTCCGGCCTTCTGCTTCTCCCGGATCCGGGCGGTCGTCCCCTCGAAACCGGCCTCGTCCCAAATGAACGCGTAGTTGGGCGTGCTGCCGTAGAACGCCATGCTGGCGCGCACGACTTCGCGCTGCTTGTCGCGCTCTTCGTCGCTGTCGCCGACGATCGTCATGACGGGCACGATGATCGCGAGGTCCGACACCGAACGCCCGGCCTTCGCCGCCCCCTCGGCGACCGTCGGCAGCACGTGACGGGCCAGGTATCCCGGCTCACCGATCGGGTGGACGTGCACCCCGTCGGCGACCTCGCCGGCCATCCGCAGCATCCACGGATTCACCGCCGCGATATCGACTTTCGGGTCGGGAGCGCCGATGGGGCCCGGGCTCCACTGCGGGGTGATGAAGTCGAGATCGTAGAAGTCGCCGTGGTGGTCGAGCGTCCCCGAGCGAAACGCCGCGAAACACGCCTTCACGGCGAGCAGGTAGTCGCGCAGCCGGGGCCCGGGCCGCTCGAATGCCGTGCCGTAGCGCCGCACGACGTGGGTGCGCACCTGAGTTCCCAAACCCAGCCGGAACTTTCCCTTGGTCGCTTCCTGCAATTCCCATGCCGCGGCGGCGGTGACGAACGGGCTGCGCGGGAAGGCCACCGCGACACCCGTGGACAGTTCGAGATCGGGCGCGGCCTGCGACGCGACGGCGGCGTTCAGGTAGGCGGTGCGACCCGTCTCGGTGAACAACAGACCGGAGAAGCCGGCGGATTGGGTCCGGCGGGCAAGCTCGCCGATTTGACCGAGCGGCTGGGGCGTCGTCATCGCGTCGACATGCATGGGGGGAGCCTACGTGGCCGACCGCGCGCGTCGATCGTCGATTCAGCGCTTCATCGGCCGGCGGCTCACCGGGGCGGTAAAGCCTTCGGTGTCATCGAAGAAGGCCCACTGCCCGTCGTCGTTGACCTCCATGCGCCAGCCCAGCTCGGTGTTGCCGCCGACCGAGTGGACGAACCAGGCGTGGGCGGCCTCCGCGTTGGCGAAATTCTTCGTCGCGACCACCCGCCCGTGCGGGTCGATGACGCGAAACTCAGCCATGGGACCTAATTATCCCCGCCCGCGGCGTTTCAATCCGCAAAACTTCGTCATCTGGCGGCGACAGCCCGGTCTACACCGTGCGGGCCAACCGATCGGCCAGCATCTCGGCAAACCGTGCCGGATCGTCGAGCGCGCCACCCTCGGCGAGAAGCGCTGTGCCGTACAGCAATTCGGCGGTCTCGGCGATCGACGGGTCGTCACTGCGGTCCTGGTGCGCCTGGCGCAGGCCCGTGACGAGCGGGTGGTTCGGATTGAGTTCGAGGATCCGCTTCCCCACCGGGATGTCCTGCCCCGAGGCGCGGTAGAGGCGCGCGAGCGCCGGAGTGATCCCGAAGGCGTCGGTGATCAGGCAGGCGGGTGAGTCGGTCAGGCGGGTGGAGAGCCGAACCTCCTTGACGTGGTCGGCCAGGGTGTCCTTCATCCAGGTGAGCAGGTCGGCGAATTCCTTCTGCTGCTCTTCGCGCTCGGCCTCGCTCTCCTCGCCCTCGGCGCCCAGGTCCACCTCGCCCTTGGCGATCGACTGCAGCGGCTTGCCGTCGAATTCGGTCACCGTTCCCACCCAGACCTCGTCGACCGGGTCGGTGAGCAGCAGCACCTCGTAGCCCTTGGCTTTGAACGCCTCGAGGTGCGGCGACTTGAGGATCTGCTGACGCGTCTCCCCCGTGGCGTAGAAGATCTGCGTCTGACCGTCCTTCATGCGCTCGACGTACTCGGCGAGCGTGGTCGCCTCCTCCTCGCTGTGTGTCGAGGCGAACGATGAGATCTGCAGCAGCGTTTCCTGGTTGTCGAAGTCCGACAGCAGGCCTTCCTTGACGACCCTGCCGAATTGGGTCCAGAACGTCCGATAGTCGTCGGGGCGCTCGGTCTGCAGATCCTTGATGGTGGACAGGACCTTCTTGGTCAACCGGCGCCGGATGGCCTTGATCTGCCGGTCCTGTTGCAGGATCTCACGCGAGACGTTGAGCGACATGTCTTGTGCGTCAACCACACCCTTGACGAAGCGCAGGTATTCGGGCATGAGTTGGTCGCAGTCGCCCATGATGAACACGCGCTTGACGTACAGCTGGATGCCCGTCTGGGCGTCGCGGTTGAACAGATCGAACGGCGCGTGCGACGGAATGAACAGCAGCGCCTGGTATTCGAAGGTGCCCTCGGCCTTCATCGCGATGACCTCGAGCGGGTCGTCCCAGGCGTGCGCAATGTGCTTGTAGAACTCCTTGTACTCCTCATCGGAGACCTCGTCTTTGGGCCTGGCCCACAGGGCCTTCATCGAGTTGAGGGTCTCGGTCTCGATGGTGACGGTCTCCTCGCCACCTTCCTCGCTGGCCGGTTCTCGGCGCTCGACCTGCATGCGAATGGGCCAGGCGATGAAGTCGGAGTACTTCTTGACCAGGCCGCGGAGCTTGAACTCCGAGGTGTAGTCGTGCAGCTCATCCTCGGCGTCTTCGGGCTTGAGGCGCAGGGTGACCGACGTCCCCTGCGGCGCATCGTCGATCGATTCGATCGTGTACGTGCCCTCGCCGCTGGATTCCCATTTGGTGGCGTCGCTCTCGCCGGCCTTGCGGGTCAGCAGTTCGACCTTGTCGGCCACCATGAAGCTCGAATAGAAGCCGATGCCGAACTGGCCGATGAGTTCCTCGGAGGCGGCCTCGCTCTTGGCGTTCTTGGCCTCGCGGAGTTGCTGGCGCAGCTCGGCGGTGCCCGACTTGGCCAGCGTGCCGATCAGGTCGACCACTTCGTCGCGGGTCATGCCGATGCCGTTGTCGCGGATGGTCAGGGTGCGCGCCTGGTGGTCGACGTCGATCTCGATGTGCAGGTCGGACGTGTCGACGTCGAGGTCCTTGTTGCGGAAGGCCTCGAGCCGCAGCTTGTCCAACGCGTCGGAGGCGTTGGAGATCAGCTCCCGCAGGAACGAGTCCTTGTTGGAGTAGACGGAATGGACCATCAGATCCAGCAGTTGGCGAGCCTCTGCCTGAAACTCCAACTGCTCGACGCGCGCGTTCATGACTTCTCCTACATCTCCTTTCCAGGGCCGGACGGTCTCAAATTTACCGAGCCGCCGGCCGTCGGTGTTCGGTGGACCCGTCCTGCTCGGGGGTGAGCGCTCTACGCTGAACGCATGTCTGTTGCTCAACGCGAACGCGCCGCCCTCGTGGACACCATGCGCGGCGTCGGTCCGGACGCGCCCACCCTGTGCGAGGGCTGGACGACGCGGGACCTGGCCGCCCACCTGGTGATCCGGGAGTATCGCCCCGACGCCGCCCCGGGCATCCTGATCCCGTTTTTCGCCTCCCACACCGCCAAGGTGCAAAACCAGGTGAGCGAGCGAAACGAGTGGGACGAGCTGGTCGACAAGGTCGCCGCCGGCCCGCCGGTCTACTCACCGCTCAAGCTGCTCGACCCGGTGGCCAACGTCGCCGAGATGTTCATTCATCACGAGGACGTGCGCCGCGCGCAGCCGGGCTGGCAGCCGCGCGCGCTGGAGCCCGCGCTGAGCACGATGTTGCGGCGCACCCTGCCGCTGATGGCCCGTTTGACCCTCGCCAAGGTGCCCGCCCGGGTGGCGTTGCGCACCCCGGAGGGCAAGACGCTGCTCACCGCCGGTGAGGGTCCGGCGGTCACGGTGACCGGTGCGCCCGCGGAGCTGTTGCTGTTCTCCGTCGGGCGCGCGGCGCAGGTCGAGTTCGACGGCGACGCCGCGGCGGTGCAGGCGGTTCGCGATGCGCCCAAGGGGCTATAGCGCGGGCCGTCGCCGCCGAGGAACCGCGGGAATCGCGCCGCGGGCGTAACGCCACGGCGAAAAATTCAGCGGAATCTCGCCGTGGCGTTACGCCCGCGGCGAGCAGGGATTGTCACCCGAAGGTCTCGCGCAGGTCCTTCTTGATCACCTTGCCGAATTGATTGCGCGGTAGCGTGTCGACGACCACGAGATGTTCGGGGTGCTTGTAACGGCTCAGGCCCCGCGATTGGCAGTGTTGCACAAGGGATTCCAATGTCACACCGTCGGTGGTGGCGGGTACGACGACGGCGCAGACGCGTTCGCCGGTGCGCGAATCGGGGATTCCGATGACGGCGACGTCGGCGACGGCGGGATGGGTGGCGAGCGCATTCTCGATCTCGAGGGCGGAGATGTTCTCCGCGTTGCGGATGATCGCGTCTTTGGTGCGACCGGTGACGCGGACGTTGCCGCCGGCATCGATCAGGCCGAGATCGCCTGTGCGCAGCCAGGCGTCGCCGTCAAACGCCTCGACGTCCAGCGTCGGATCGGCATAGCCGAGGAAACATTGCGGCCCTTTGAGTCGCAGCTCCCCTTCCTGCCCGGCACCCAGTTCGATTTCTCTGCTGTCGACCACGCGGACCTTGACCCCGGGCACCGGCGGGCCGACGGTGTGGTCGAGCACCTCCGGCGGGGCGGTCAGTGAAGGCGAAGTCGCGCACGGAAACTCGGTCATCCCCCACGCGTTGGCGATCCCGGCGATGCCGAAGGTTTCGCGGACCTGCCGCCCCAATTCGGCGGTGATGGGCGCGCCTCCCGCCAGACAACCCCGCACGGACGAGAACAGCGGCCGATCACCGTGGGCGCGCTGGGCTTCGAGGAACGCCACGAAGAACGGGGTCGCCGTGCCCAGGAACGTCGGGTTGTGGGCGGCGATGGCCAGCGGCGTCGTCGCGGGGTCGAACGACTCGAACAGCGCCAGCCGCATGCCGGTCAGTAACGCGGTGGCCAGCATCGCCGCCCCGCCGATATGAGCGATCGGGAAGGCGATGGGGTCCACGTCGCTGCTCGTGGCCCCCACCATGCCCACCACTCCCGCCGAGCCGGCGATGACCGAGCTGTCCGTGTGGCGGATCCCTTTGGGAGCCGCGGTGGTCCCGGATGAGTAGTAGACCCAGCGGGCGTCGTCAGCCGATCTCGGGGGCGCGGGCAGGGAGCCGGGGTGGTCGCGGGGCAGCCGCAGCTCGCCGGCCGGCGGCGTTTCCAGGTCGATGGCGACGACCTCAAAACCCTTGTCCCGCGCCAGGTCGCGAGCCAGGCCGCCGTGGTCGAAGCCACGCCAAACCTCCGGTACCACAAAGAATTCGGTGTTCAACTGGCCGGTGATGAAGCCGACCTCGCTCTCCCGCAGCAACGGGATGATCGGGTTTTGCACCGCACCGAGCCGGGCCAGCGCGGCCATCACCACCATGGTTTCCAGCGTGGTGGGCAGCTGCCAGGACACCACGGTTCCCGCGCGGACCCCCCGTTCGGCGAGGGCGGCGGCGGTTGCGCACGCGGCGTCGTGGAGCTGGCGTGCGGTCAGGCTGCGTCCATGCTCGTCGGCGAGAAGCGGCCGGTTCGAATCCCGTTGCGCCGCATCGGCGATCAACGCCCAGAACGTGCCGTTCCCAGCCAACGTCACCGCACCGACGGGTCGGTGGAGGGAGGACGAAATCCCGACTGCGCGACGGCGACCGACACCCCGGTGCCGATCGGGCCCTTCTCGTCGACCAGGACCGCGGAGCCGCTGGCCACCCCGTCGTGGCTGTGATGCGTGAGGGAGGCCAGCCCGATGTGCGCGCCCTCGGGCAGCCGGACCAGCGTCAGCGTGTAGTCGACGTTGATGAACTCCAGGGAGTTGGTGCCCCAGTTGGCGATCGAGGCCGTGATGTCTCCGGCCATCGCGGCGCGGGTGAAGGCGGACAGCGGTTCATCGTCGACCAACGGGCGATCCTCGTGCAACCAGGTGTATTTCGGGCCCTCGGTCTGGGGCCAGTCCGGGTCGGGGTTCTGCACCTCCGAGCCCCAGCCGTAGGTGCGCATGAACAGCGTCGGGTAATCCTGGCCCGACGGTAGCGGCGGCATCTGCACCGGCGGTGACCAGACCTGTCCGCCGGGCTGGGGTCCGCGCCGCAAGAACAGCGCGCTGGCCTGTGCCACCGGGGCGCCGTCCTGGATGATGACGGCCTCGACCAGCCGCAATCGCCGTCGGTCCTGGCGCACCTCGGTGTGCACCTCGAGCGGTTTGAGCGCCGTGGGCCGGGGCAGGTCCACGGTCAGCCGCGCCGGTTGCAGGTGCGCGTCCGGAGCGGCCCGCTCGACCGCCCACGCCAGGAGCCCGCCGACGACGTGGCCGCTGAGCGATGGACCCCAGCCGCCGCGCGCGATTCGCGTTGGCACGAAATACTTTTCGTCGCGAACGAAATACGGCGCCGGTTCCGCCCATTGAGCTTCATCCGGAACGACATTGGGCTCGGCCACTGCATGACCCTTCGCGTCAGGGGATCGCGGAACCCTGCTGAGACCCGCAACCGTGAATGTTACAGTTGCGCTTCCAGTCGGCGAATGCGCCGTGCCGGTCAGTCGATGGCGGCGCCTACCAGGTGACCGATCACGTAGGTGATCGTCAGCGCGAGGCTGCCCCCGATGGCGTTGCGGAGCACGGCGCGAAGCTTTGGCGCCTCGCCCAGACCGGCCGAGACCGCGCCGGTGACCACCAATGCCGCGAGCACCGCCGCCATGGTGACGGGGATCCTCCACGTGGTCGGCGGGGCCAGGATGGCGGTCAACGGCAACAGGGCGCCGATCGCAAATGACAGCGCCGACGACGACGCCGCCTGCCACGGATTCGTCAACTCGTCGGGATTGATGCCGAGTTCGACCTCGGCGTGGGCCAGCAACGGATTCTGATCCGTGAGTTCCTCTGCCACGGTGCGGGCGGTGGCCGCCGTCAGGCCTTTCGCTTCGTAGAGCGTGGCGAGCTCGTCCAGTTCGGCAGCGGGATCGTCGCGCAGTTCGCGGCGCTCCTGGCGCAGCAGCGCTTTTTCCGTGTCGCGCTGGGTGCTGACGGATACGTATTCTCCGAGTGCCATCGACACCGCTCCGGCGACCAGTCCGGCGCTGCCGGCGGTCAAGATCGGGCCTCGCAGGGTCGTGGCCGCCGCGACGCCTACGACGATGCCCGCGGTGGAGACGATCCCGTCGTTGGCGCCCAGCACGCCCGCGCGCAACCAATTCAGCTTCGACGACACCGATCCGACGTGCGGTTCGGCGGGATGTGACGTACTCGACACGGCGGCAACGATATAGAGGAAAACCGTGGCCGACTAGCCAACCTAGCCTTGCCAAACCGGCGCGTCCGGCTACCCACCCACACACTGCAGGGGCCAAACACAGCTAGTCCATAGGAAAGCTATCTAGCGTCTGGGTTGTGCCAGGGGGAGGTTCCGAACGCATCCCTGGTGGAAGAAGTCCCTAGTGGATAGGTGAAGCATCGTGAAGTTGAAGCAACTTGTCGGAGGGGTGACCATCGCCGGAGCGCTCGGTGCTGCGGCCTTGGGAATGGGCGCCGGGTTTGCCAACGCCGCACCGGGCGGGCCGCCACCGGGCCCCGGTGGTCATGGCGCACCGCAACCCGGGGGCTTTCACGCTCCCACCGGGCCGAATGATCCCGGCGGCCCTGGTGGTCCCGGCGGCCCAGGTGGTCCGGGCGGGCCCGGTGGTCCTGGCGGTCCTGGCGGTCCTGGCGGTCCCAATCATCCCGGTGGTCCCGGAGGCCCGGGTGGGCCCGCCGGTCCCGGTGGTCCCGGTGGTCCGTGGCATGGCGATGACCAGCGGGGCTACTTCCACGGCGCCCCGTGGGGCGACGGGCCTGGCCCGTGGGGCCCCGGCGCGCCGCCGCGACCGGCGTGGGATCGGCCGCTCCCCCCGCCTGGCGGTCCATGGGGTTATGGCCCGATCAACTACTGGGGCTACCAGGAAACGCCGTACTGGAACCCCCGTTTCAACCAGTGGGGATTCGACTTCTTCGGGGTCTGGATTCCGCTGTAAAGATCGCTGAACGCGATGCCCGCCTCGCCGATTGGCGAGGCGGGCAGCGTCGTCTATACCGTTGGCGACAAACACATTTCGTGCTCGACGCGAGTCTCAGCTTTTGGTGCCGACGGTCAGCAGATCGGACACCAGGCGCGTCCAGACCGGCCGCGGGATCCGGTGCTGGTCGCTGATCACGAACCCGGCGTTTTCGAACAGCGCCCGCATCTCGGGCGCCGACGTGTTGTGTTGCGGCTTCCACCGATTCTGCGCTGATGACTGCAGCCGCGGTTGCCGCGTGCTCAACGCCGAGACGGCCACCAGACCGCCCGGCGCGAGCACGCGATGGAACTCGCGCAACGCCGCGGGCTGGTCGAAGAAGTGGAATGCCGAGGTCGTCACGACCGCGTCGAGCGCACCGTCGTCAAACGGAAGTTGTTCGGCCGGACCGCGCAACCACTGCACCCGATTCGATCTGGCCCGGGCTTGGTTGAGCATGCCGTCGGACATGTCGACGCCATAGATCTCGTCGGGATTCAGTTCACGCTGGATGCGGTCGCTGAGAATTCCTGTGCCGCAGGCGATATCAGCGATCTTTTGCGCCCCGTGGTGACGCAGCTGATCTATCACCTCGTTGTGCGGCGGCCGGTACACCCACTGTTGCAGAAACGGCAGGTCGTAGGCCGGCGCCAGAAAGCTCCACATCCGCGTGACCGCTTCGTTGAGCCCGCGGCGCTGCGGCGCGGTCACTTGGCCAGCACCGAGCTGTAGTAGATGGTGTCGGCCACCGAGACGGAGTCGTTGGTCTGCGGGATCGACTCGAGGCCGGAGTCGGCCAGCAGCTGACTCATCTGGACGCCGACCGACTGCCATCCCAGGTTGTCCAGGTAGACGGCGACGTCGTTGCGCTCGCCCTGGTAGCCGAGATCGCCGAATTCCAGGTCGAAGCCGTGCTCACGCCATTTCGCGGTGGCCCTTCGCATCATCTCGTGCGCCTTCTCGGTGTCTACCTCGGACATGTCTGGAATAGCTTCGCACGCCAGCCGGCTGCCGTCAGCGCTCAGTGCGGTGATGTTGTCCAGTAGGCGGTCTTGGGCCTCCGGCGGTAGATAACCGAAGAGGCCCTCCGCGATCCATGCCGTGGGCCGGCTCGTGTCGAAGCCCGCGTCCACCAAGGCTTTTGGCCAGTCGTTACGCAGATCGACAGCGACCGTGCGCAGCTCGGTCTGCGGTGCTGCGCCCAGCTGCGCCAAGGTGGTGGCCTTGAAGTCGATCACCTGGGGCTGGTCGATCTCGAACACCGTCATGTCGGCCGGCCAGGCCAACCGGTAGGCGCGCGCATCAAGGCCGGACGCCAAGATCACCGCCTGCCGGATCCCGGCCTGCGTCGCTGCCTGGAAGAACGAGTCGAAGAAACGGGTGCGGGCGGCCATCGCGGCGGGCATGTGTTCGAGCTTCCAGCCGGATTCATGGTCGTCGACGTCGGCGGCGACCAAGTCGCCGGAGACCCAGCGAGTGAAGAAGTCCACGCCGACGGCACGAACCAGAGGCTCGGCGAACCGGTCCTCGATCAGCGGGTTGTCGGCGTTGGTCGCGATCGCCCGGGCGGCTGCCACCATCGTGGCGGTCGCGCCCACACTGGTCGCGAGATCCCAGGTGTCGTTGTCTGTGCGTGGCATGCGGCTCTTGTCCCCCTCGGAATCACCGGTTACTTAGCCGGTATAACGACCGATGGGCCGGTGGAGTTCCCGGCGGCCGACCATCCGGCGAGATCCCCGGTGCGAGCGTTGCGTCGCCGCAGCTAGACGGGCTTTTAATGCGCTCCGGGGTGGCCGGGCGCGCCCGGCCCGCCGGGCCCTCCAGGTCCGCCGGGGCCACCCGGTCCGCCGGGGCCGCCCGGTCCACCGGGGCCACCCGGTCCATTTGCGGCCGGCAGCAGGAACACGCACTCATTCAACTCGACGCTCCAGCCCCAGCCCGGGGCGCAGTCACCGTCGGCGCGGGCGATCGCCGGCGTCCCGGGCACCGTCACCGGTAACCCGGCCAGCGCGAGGGCGAAGGCGCCGATTAGGGAGCGCCGCAGATACTGTCTCATCGCCGACCTCACTTTGTCTTCGGGCAGGGCGGGCGGTGATGGCTCGTCGCATCGGGCCAGACCCGCGCACATCATTGTGCGGCAGTCGGTGCGTTAGTGTGCCGAATTGACGGGCTTGAATATTGTTGGCAGCGAGGGTCTTCAGTCGCTCATCAATTCGAAGACCGGGATGACGCGATCGGTGCGCTGCTGGTATTCGCCGAAGCCGGGTGCGCGCTCGACGATGACGGGATAGATCGAATCTCTTTCCTCGCGCGGCAATTCGCGCGCGGTCACCGACTTGGGAGCGTCGGAGCCGATCTCGATGGATACGTCGGGAATGGCGCGGATGTTGTGCACCCAGGCGGGATGTTTGTCCCGGCCCGCCGCCGAGCCGACGATATAGATTTTGCCGTCGATGTCGAAGTAGGCGACGGGGTTGACCCGTTGGGCGCCGCTGCGCGCCCCCTCTGACGTCAGCAACAGCAGCGGGAAGCCCTCGAACTGCCCCCCGACCTTGCCGCCGTTGCGGCGGAACTCCTCGATGTTGTTCTCGTTGAATTCACGTTCCGAGCTCAGCGCGTCGTCAGCCATCATCCCATCGTGGCACGCGGAGGACGTATGGGCCAGCGAGAATCGTCCTTAAGTTGCGCCGCAAGAATATTCGGCACCGAGCGGGTGCGTCACCGCATCCTGGTCGGCGGCGCGGGCACGATGGCGGTGAGCTCGGTCAGACCGCTGACCTTGAGGACGGGCATCAGGATCGGGTGCGCGACCAGCTCGATGCGGTCGGCGTGGGCGGCCAAGGCGTTGATGGCGGCGCTGTCCAGGTACTCCACGGCGCTGAGGTCGACAAGCAGCGCCCCGTCGCCGCCGGTGGCGGCGGTGGACAGGGCCAGGGTGAAGACGTCGATGTTGCTCAGGTCGATTTCCCCGGCCGCGACCAGCACGAGTTTCCCGTCGCTGCCGCGCGCGGTGTCGAGCGTGAGCGGCGTGGTCATCAGGTGATCCTGGCCGAGAGGTGAACGGTGGTTCCGTCGTTGGCCGTCCGGATGTCGACGTCGTGCATCAGGCTTCGCATCAGCGGGATGCCCCGGCCGCGACGATGGTGCGAAGCCGGCTGCGGCGCCTTCCACGAACCGGTGTCCGTGATCGTCAACTTCACCTGATCGCCCACCGCGATCGCGCCCAGGCGGATGAGGCCCTGCGGTCTGTGCCGGTGGCCGTGCTCGATCGCGTTGGCGACGGCTTCCCCGGCGGCAACCAGCACGTTCAGCGCCTCTTCGGGCCCCACCCGGACGCGGCTCAACCAATTGCGCAGAGCGTTGCGGGTGGGCGCGAGTTGGCTGACGTCGGCGGGGAAGTTCAGCTCCAGCGGGGCCGGATGGCGGTAGAGCAGCAGAACGACGTCATCCTGGTACCCGCCCTGTGGCGCGACGCGGGTCATGATCTGGTTGGCCAGCTCGTCCAGTCCCAGCCCGAGGGCGTCCTGCGCGATGCCGGCGACGCGGGAGATGCCCCGATCCAGCGGACTGCGGCGACGCTCGACCAGGCCGTCGGTGTAGAGCAGCAGGGTCGCGCGCGCCGGTATGGTCACGCGGGCCTCCGGGCGCGGCCAGTCGCGCCGTATTCCCAACGCGATGGTGTGGCCGTCGTCGAGCATCTGGGTGGTGCCGTCGCCGTGCACCAGGATGGGCGGCGGGTGCCCGGCGCTGGAATAGACCAGTTCGCCGGTGTCGGGGGTCAGCACCGCGCAGACCGCGGTGGTGCACTGCGCGCCGGGCAGCCGTGCGGCGAAGCGATCCATCCCCGCGAGAGCCGCAGCGGGGCTTGGGTTTTCGAATAACAGCGCCCGACAGGCGCTGCGCACCTGACCCATCACGGCGGCAGCGGCGAGGCCATGGCCGACACAGTCGCCGACAACCAACGCGATGCGCCCGTCCTCGAGGTCGACGATGTCGTACCAGTCGCCGCCCACCTGCAGCGGCCGGGTGGCCGCCTGATAGCGCACCGCGAACCCGCTGGGCAGATCGGCCGGGCCGAGGATCGCGTGCTGCAGGGCCAGGGCGGTTTCGCGCTGCTGGTCGACTTGGTGCACCCGCTGCAGGCCCTGGCCGAGGCGGCCGGCCAGCACGGTGAGCAAGGTCTGGTCCTCGAGGGTGAACGGGCGTTGCTCGGTCAGGTCGATGCAGACGACCAGCACGCCCTCCGGGTGCTGCAGCGCGATGCCCGCCGTTCCCGGCTGGATCGCGGTGGGGGTGAGGAAGTCGCCGTCGCGCAACGATCTGAGCGCCTCTTGTGTGTGGGGCGGCAGGTCGGCCCACTGCGTGGGCTCACCGACCGACACCACCTGCGGTGCGCCGAAGGCCGTCTCCGTGGACGAGCTGTACGCCGGGAACGTGACGGCCAGGACCCGGCGCGCCCGCCAGAGCCGCCGCAGTTCCTCGGCGGCGGCGTAGACCGCTTCCTCGACGGTATCGGCTTGGGCCAGTTCCTGATTGATCGCATGTTCGCGGCCCGCCGCCAGCGCCAACGCGATCGCGGCGTGCCGGGCGAAGTCACTGACGAGGTCGAGGTAGTCGTTGCCGAACGGGGGCTGGTGCGGGTCGCGCGCAACGGCGATGACACCGAGCACCGCGCCGTCCGCGATCAGCGGGATGACGATCGCCGGGCGTTCACCGACATCGGTGAATCCCTCGATCGGGTACTGGAAGGAATCGGTGATCAGCGGTAGGCCGCGGCGTGCCACACCACCCGTGGTGGAGCCTTCCATCGGAACCTGCCGGCCGATCACTTCCGACGAGTAGCGTCCCGCCGTTGCGGCCACCACCAGGGTTTCGACGTCGTCGACGGGCGATTCGGGCTCCCGCGGCACCAGCAGGATCGCCTGCTCGGCGGAGGCCAACTCCAGCGCCCGGTTGACGATGAGCTGCAGTGGCCCCGTCTGTGGGTCGCCGGACAGCAGCGCGGTCGTGATCTCGCGACTGGCCTTCGTCCATTTCGCCGTTTCACGCTCCCGCTCGAAGAGCCGTGCGTTGTCGATGGCGGCGGCGGCCGCCGTGGCCATCGCTCGTACGGCGCCCTCCTGGGAGTCGGTGAAGACGCGGCCGGGCCGATCGTCGGCCAGGTAGAGGTTGCCGAAGTTGGCCGCCCGCACCGTGATCGGGATTCCGAGGAATGCCCGCAACGGTGGGTCGTGCGCGGGCAGCCCGGCTGTCTGCGGATAAGTGCTCAGATCGTCGACGCGCAGCCCTTCGCCGACCGGGAGGTCGCCGAGCCGTCGCGCCGCGTCGGCGTCGATTCCCGCGTGCACGAAAGAAACGAGGCTGCCGTCGGGTGCGCGGATACCGAGGGCGGCGTAGCGGGCGCCCGTCAGTTCCATCGCCGCCTTGAGGACCCGATGCAGCGTCACGTCCAGGTCCAGATCGGAGCCGAGCTCGACGATGACCCGCACCAGTTGTTCCATCTGGTCGCGCGCCGCCTCCAGCTCATCGAGCTGGTCGTGCATCTGGCCCACCAGTTCGCGCCGGCCCTGCCAGGTGAAGGCGGAGTCACTCCGGTCGCTGTCCATAGGCACCAAGGTAATGCGTGGTGTTGCCGGCGCGCGGGTGCTGGGGCCTTTACTGAATCTTGACCGCGTATTGAATTGCCCCACCGACGATAGGCGAGGTGAGTACCCTTTTAGCGGTGGAACTGGGGGTTTTAGGCCCTCTCCAGGTCCGGCAAGGCGGAGCGGCCGTCGGTATCCCGGGCGCGAAACCTCGCGCCATCCTCACGATGCTCGGGTTGCACGATGGTTCCGTTGTGCCGGCCGACACGCTCGTCGAGTTGCTGTGGGGTGAGGATCCGCCGCGCACCGCCGCCAAAGCGTTGCAGACCCACATCTCGTCGCTGCGCCGCATCCTGGGTGACGGCTTTGTCCTGACGCAGGGGGCGGGTTGGGTGCTCGCCGACAGCGAGGTTGATGCCTCGCGCTACAAATCGGCAGCGCGACTGGGGCGCGAGGCCGCCACCGCGGGCGACACCAGCCAGGCGGTGGCCCGATTCGAGGAGGCTCTTGCCCTCTGGCGCGGAATCCCCGAACTTCCCGATGGCCGGCGCGGAACGTCCGAAAAGACGCGGTGGATGGAGGGGCATGCCGCGCTGGTGGAGGATCGGGCGGACGCGTTGCTGGCGACGGGCCGAGCCGCGGAACTCATCGGCGATCTCGAGGCCGCGATAGCTGATGCTCCGCTGCGCGAAAGGCGGTGGGGCCAGCTGATGCTCGCCCTCTACCGGGCCGGCCGGCAAGGCGAAGCCCTTGGCGCCTACCAACGGGCGCGTGCGCTGCTTGCCGACGAGCTCGGCGTCGATCCCGGGCCCGAACTTCGCCGGCTGGAGGCCGCGATCGTCGCTCAGGACTCTTCGCTGGATATTGCTGTGGCACAACATGTTCCGTCGGTGACACGGGCGGTGACGTTCCTTCTCACCGATATCGAGGGGTCGACGGCAGCTTGGGAGGCGGACGCCGACGCGATGGCGGTGGCGCTCGCCCGCCACGACGAGCTGATCGAACACGTGGTCACCTCACGTGGCGGTCGGCTGATCAAGACGCGCGGCGAGGGCGACGCAACCTTCTCGGTCTTCGAACGGCCCTCTGCGGCCGCCTCGGCCGCGGTTGAGTTGCAGGACGCGATCGCTCATGAGCCGTGGGCCTTGCGGGAACCCATCCGCATCCGGGTGGCGCTGCATACCGGTGAGGTCGAGCTTCGCGACGGCGACTACTTCGGCCGGGCCGTCAATCGGGTCGCGCGGCTGCGGTCGCTGGCCGAGGGTGGCCAGATCCTGTGCTCGGGCGCGACCGCCGAGCTCGTCATCGACTCGCTCGCCGACGACGTGGTGCTCACCGACCTCGGGATGCGCCAGCTGCGGAATCTCGCACGGCCCGAGCACGTTTTCGAGTTGCGGCTGGAAACCGCCGAGCAGCGTCCCGAGCCGGCGGCGGCCGAAACGCCGATGGAGCGGCCGGGACTTCCGGCGGTGCTCGTCGGCCCCGGGCCGTTCGTCGGACGTGGCCGCGAACTCGAAGGGCTGCTGTCTGCGTGGCAGAGCGCGCTGGCGGGCGGTGTGCGCACGGTGCTGATCGCCGGCGAACCGGGCGTCGGCAAGACGCGCCTTGCGGGTGAATGGTCGCAGCGGGCCTATGACCAGGGCGCGGTCGTGCTGTACGGCCGGTGCGACGAGGACCTCGGAGCGCCCTATCAGCCGTTCGCGGAAGCGTTGCGTTCGCTCGTGCCGTGCATGGGCGCTGACCGGCTGCGGGGGCTGCGCGGTGTCGAAGCGTTGCTGCCGCTCGTGCCCGGGCTGACCGATGTGGTGCCCGATCTCGCTCCCCCGTCGCACGCGGATCCCGACACCGAGCGGTACGCACTTTTCGATGCCGTCGTTGCCCTGCTGGAGATCGCCTCCGCGAGCGCGCCGGCGCTCTTGATCCTCGACGATCTGCACTGGGCAGCCAAGCCGACGCTGCTCCTGCTGCGGCACCTGCTGCGCTTCGGCGACCACGCCCGCGTCCAGATCGTCGGCACCTACCGCAGCACCGATCTCGACCGCTCCCACCCCCTGGCGGCGATGCTCGCCGATCTTCACCGCGACGACACGGCCAACCGGCTCAGTCTCGGCGGCCTCGACGAGGATGACGTGACCACCTACGTCACCGAAGCCGGCTACGACGACGAGGAACTCGCGCACGCCCTGGCGTCGGTCACCGGCGGTAACCCCTTCTTCCTCATCGAGGCCCTGCGCCACGTCGACGAGAGTGGCGGCGCGTGGGATCAGAGCACCCTGCCGCAGGGCGTTCGAGAAGCCGTGAGCCGCAGACTTTCTCGGCTGCCGGTCGAGACCAACAAGGCGCTTGCCGCGGCCGCGGTGGTCGGGAGCCGGTTCTCCGTGGAGCTGGTCGAGCAGGTGGTCGGCAACGACCTCATCGACGCGTTCGACGAAGCGCGCAAGGCCGGCATCGTCGTCGAAGAACCGGGCGGCAACTATCGGTTCAACCACGCTCTTGTCCGCCAGTCGCTGCTGGCCGAGCTGGCGTCCGTGCGGCGCATGCGATTGCACCAGCGCATCGCTACGATACTGGAGACGCTGCCGGGCGCCGACGATGATCTGCTGGCCGAGCTGGCGCACCACTACTTCGAATGTGCTTGGGCGGGAAACGCAGCCAAGGCGATCTTCTATTGCCGGCGCGCGGCAGACCAAGCGATGGCACGACTCGCCTACGAAGGTGCCGCCGACCTGTACCGCCACGCCTTGCACGCGCTGGAAGAGCTTGACGACGAGCTGCCCGATCGTGACGATCAGACCGCCGAGCTGTTGGTCGCGCGCTGCGAGGCTTTGTTGGCCGCCGGTGATGTGGCGTCGGCAGCGGGCGCGGTCTCCCAATTGCGCGCGGCGACAGTCGATTCTGCTCGGCTCGCAGCGTGGGCCACATGCTTCGACGGGCAATTGTCGATGCTGATTCACCCCGAACGGTTGGACGAGGTCGAAGCCGCGCTGGGCGCGGCCGCCGCCAAACTCGCCGAGCTCGCCGACGCCGCCGGAGAAGCCAAGGCGCACACCGTCCGAGCGGGATGCCTCGCCCGCCTGGGACGAATCGCCGACTGCGAAGTCGCTTTGGACGACGCGCTGAACGCAGCGCGGCGCGCGGGCGAACACCGCCGGGTAAACGCGGTTTTGGCGGGCGCTCCTCTGGCGGCGCTGTGGGGCCCCAACCCCGTTCCGCGCGCCGGGGGGCGGTGTCTGGATGTGGTGCGGCTGCTTCGGATCACGACCGACTCCCCTGCCGTCGAGGCCACTTCGACGCGATGCCAGGCCGTGCTGGAGGCCTTTCGCGGCCGCGCCGCCGCGGCCAGACGGATGATCGACTCGGCCCGGCGCACGGTTAGCGAGCTCGGCTTGCGTCATGCGCTACTGGAGGTGGAGCAGTTCGCCGGTATCGTCGAGCTCGTCGTCGACGATCCGGCTGCGGCTGAACCGCATCTGCGCAAGGCCTACAACGGTTTTCGTCGCATGGGATTAGACGCCGATACCGCCGAGACCGCCGCGTTGTTGGGCCGCGCATATCTTGCTCTCGACCGCGAATCCGAGGCAGACGAATTGTGTTCGGAAAGCGAGCGTCTCGCCGGTCACGCGCTGAAGGCCTCGATCGCGTGGCGCACCCTTCGCGCACACTTGCTGGGGCGCGGCGGTGACTACGCCGCGGCTCGGCGAGTCGCCGAGGCGGCGGTGACGTTGGCCGAACGCACCGACGCCCTGGTTGATCACGGCGACGCCTGCCTGACGCTGGCGACGGTTTTGGGGGGCGGCGGCGACGTCGTAGCGGCGCGAGCCGCCGCCGAGCAAGCGGTCGAGCTGTACGAACGCAAAGGCGCTGCGGCGCTTGCGGAAAGGGCGCGCGCGATCCGCGGCGAGAATGTGAAGCGGAGTGCATCCGCTCGACCAGAACCGTCGAAGGTCGAGTTGGACAACGCATGCGTGCGGGCGGGCGAACGCGTGGCGTCCGCGATAAATCGTGAGGCGTGGGACGAGTTCGAGCGACTCTTCGCGCCGGACGGATTCATCGAGAGCCGCCGCAAAATTGTCGGGTTTGGACCGATCGACGTCCCATCGGGCGAGTTTCCACAGATGAACAGGCGCGTTTTGGAAAAAGTCCCTATGCGGGTCACCCAGATGGTTATCGCCGTGCGAGGCGAGCGTCTGGCGCTCGCTCGATTGGTGATAGGCGCGGACGATGTCGGCCCTGGGGCGCCGCAGGACGAATTCCTGCTGCTTTATGGCATCGATAACGATGGCCAGATCTCCCTGCAGGTGTGGTTCGACCTCGAAGACCTCGACGCCGCAATGGCCGAACTCGATGCCGCATACGGTCAATTCGAGGAGATACATCCTCGAGCGCAACTCGAGAATGTCGCGACGCGGGTATACGAGCGCTTCTGGTCGCACTTCTCCGAACGCGACTGGGCTGCCGTAGGAGCCATTGTCTCCGAAAGACTTTCCGGTGCCGATCACCGACGAGTGGTGAATGCCGGGGACCGAGGGAGTCGAGAATCCGTGATCAGGGATCTGCAGGTGGCTGCCGACCTCGGCTTCACCATTGGGATAGCGGACGTCGTGGCGACCCGCGGCGAGCGCCTCGCCCTGACCCAGGTGCGTGCGTCCGGTCGAGCTCCCGAGACGATTCAAAACGATGCCTTCAATCTCGTCGAGGTCGACGCCGATCAGCGAATCACGTCGATCGTTATCTATGACCTGGACGACTTCGACAGTGCCATAGGCGAACTCGAGACCCGCTACGTCGCGGGCGAAGCTGCACCCTACGCACGCACGTGGGCAGTCATCACGCGGAGTTGTGCGGCGTTGAACCGGCGGGAACCTCCGCCGACAACGCCAGATTGGGTGAACATCGATCATCGGCGTGGGACATCCATTGCGCCCGGTGAAGTACCTGAGTGGCTTAGCACCGCCTGGAGTCTTCGGTCTGACCTGAGCACCTTCATCGAATCGGTGCATCGCATGAACAACCGTGGCGCGGTCGTCACCCAGATGGCTCATGAGATCTCACAAGATGGGTTCCACGCCGAATGGCGAGTGATCAGCGTTCACACGGTCAACGGCGACCTGATAGATCGCTTCGAGATGTTCGATGAGTCCGACATCGACGCCGCGATCGCGCGATTGGATGAGCTCAGCCGACCGGCACCGCGGCTGGAAAACGCTGCGAGCCAGATGGCGGAGCGCTTCTTCGCGTACTTCGCAGGCGGCGATTGGGACTCCGTGGCGACGATACTGGCCGACAATGTTTCGCACGACGATCGCCGGCACGGGGTGAACGCTGGGGTTCTACACGGTCGAGATACCCAAATTGCAAACCTGCAAGCTATCGCTGAGGTCGGGATCACGAATTTTTCGTCGACAGTCATTGCGACCCGCGGCGCGCGTCTCGCCCTCGTCCGTACCCGTTCCTCGGGCCCAGACCGAGCGCCCGACGGCGTCCTCACTGAGGAACTCGGAGTCGTCGAGATCAACTCCGACAACCAGATGGCAGCCTACGTCACGTTCGACCCCGGCGACTTCGACTCCGCCATAGCCGAACTCGACGCCCGCTACGCCGCCGGAGAGGCCGCTCCGCACGCGGGAACGTGGCAAGTCATCACACGAGGCTATGCCGCGGTCAATCGGAACGAAATTCCCGGCATGACACCGGATTCGGTATTCGTAGACCATCGAGCGGTCATAGCGACGGAGCGGGAGGATCTGACGGGATATCTTCCCGCCCTGTGGGACCTCACGCCAGACGTCAGAGTCTACGTCGAAGCGGTACATCGGCTGAATGAGCGGGGAGCGGTCATCACCCATACGGCACGCGGCACTTCGGAGGAGGGCTTTGACGCCGAGTGGCGGACAACCATCGTTGGCATAACCGACGGCAATCTCTACCGTCGCGTCGAGGTCTTCGACGAGGCAGACCTCGACGCCGCGCTCGCCCGCTTCGATGAGCTGCACCAGCAGGCACCGCGGCTGCAAAACACGGCAAGCCAAGTCAGCGACCGCTTCCTGGCACACTTCGCGGCGCGCAACTGGGATGCGATGGCAGAGATGACGGCTGACGACTTTTCGAGTGACGATCGTCGTCGGGTTGTGGGCGCGGGAGTCCAACTGGGCCGGGATGCCGATATCGACAATATGAAGGCGTGGGCTGACATCGGGATTGCGAAAATGACATCACACGTCATCGCGACCCGGGGCGACCGCCTCTTCCTTGGCCGCACCCGTTTCTTCGGCCCCGAGCAGGGGCCCGACACGTTCCACAGCGAGGTGCTCGGCCTCGTCGAGATCGACACCGAAAACCGAGTCGTTGCGCGGGTCGTATTCGACACCAACGACCTCGACGCGGCGTTCGAGGAGCTCGACGCTCGCTACCTTGCCGGCGAAGCGGCCGCCCACGCGCACACGTGGTCGCTGCTCATGGCGGGCGACGCCGCGCTCAACAGGTATGAGATTCCGGCCCACACCGAGGACTGGGTCAATATCGACCACCGGCGGGCGACCGCTTTCCCGCCAGGTGACCTCATCGGATACCTCCGTGCCGGTTGGGACTTCGCCCGGGACATCAAGAATCACATCCTCGCGGTGCATCGCATGAACGACCGAGGAGCAGTCGTCACCCACTGGGCGCATGGCACCATGGAAAACGGATCCGACGTCGAATGGCGGGAGATCGCCCTTTTCACGTTCGAAGGCGATCTGGTCAGCCGGGGCGAGTTGTTCGACGAGGCCGATTTGGATACCGCGATCGCGAGGTTCGAGGAGTTCGGCCGGCCGACAACCGAGCTCGTGAATGCGGCTGCCCGAGTGGCCACGAAATTTCTAGCGCACTATGCGGTCCGCGACTGGAATGCAATGGCAGAACTGCTCGCCGAGGACGTTTTCTCAGACGACCGTCGTCGAGTCTTGAATGCCGGGGTTCGGCGTGGTCGCGACGCAGAGATGGCGAATTGGCATGCTACTAGTGAAGTCTGGAGCACCCATGCGGTGTCGACCGTCGCTATCCGCGGAGAGCACCTCGCGCTTTTCCGCAACGCCTTTACAAACCACGACCAGTCCTCTGAGGCGTATTCCGCTGCGGCGTTCGCCGTTGTCGAGATCAACGGTAACAACCGAATTGCGGGATACGTCGTATTCGAGGCGGACGAACTCGACACGGCCATCGCAGAACTCGATGCGCGGTACCTCGCGGGAGAAGCGGCTCCATACGCGAGCGCCTGGGTGTGTGCCCTGGACATCCTCCGCGAGCTCAACAGCCACGAGCCGGGACCGATGATCGAGCGACTTGCATACACCGATCATCGACGAGTCCCGTTCGCGGATGGAGACTTCCGGCGGGCGATTGAGGAGCTGTGGCTCCTCGTACCAGACGCCCGCTATTGGGCGACGGCAGTACATGCTCTCGATGCCCACGGCGTTGTCGCAAGCGCCATCATCGAAGGCACTGATGCACGGGGGAACGAATTTCAATGGGTCCGCTCCTTTTTGCTCGATCCCCACGAGCCACGGTTGGAGATATACGAAGAAAGCGATGTCGACAAAGCGCTTGCCCGGTTTGAGGAATTGCGCCCGATGCCGCAGCGGCTAAATAATGCGGCAACCCGGGTTGTCGAGAAGTTTCTGGCGCATTTTGCCGTCCGCGGTTGGGACACAATGGCAGAACTACTCGCCGACGGGTTCTTCTCAGACGATCGCCGTCGCGTCTTAAACGCCGGGATCCGACGCGGACGAGACCTTGAGATGGCGAACTGGCGGGCCAGCGCCGATGTCTGGATGACTGATGTGAGATCGACCGTGCTTGCCACCCGCGGCGAACGCCTCGCCCTCTGTCGTTTCACCTTTGCAAGCCAAGGCTCGCTGCCCGAGGCATCTCAAGCTGCGGCGCTGGGCATGATCGAAATTGACGATGACAACCGAATCGTGGCAAGCGTGGTGTTCGACCCCGACGACCTCGACGCGGCCATCGCAGAACTCGACGCGCGGTACCTCACCGGGGAGGCCTCCAACCACTCCCACACCTGGACGCTTGTGACCCAAGCCTTCGTGGCGCTGAATCAGCGGAAAATCCCGGCGACGACATCTGATTGGGTAAACATCGATCATCGACGACTCGTGCCGATCGGCACGGGCGATCTGGCGACATACCTCTCTGTCGCATGGGAACTTTCGTCGGAGTCCCACCTCTACGTCGCCGCCGTGCACCGCCTGGGCAACCTTGGCGTGGTGATCACCCATGTCGCGGTTGGGACTTCGCCCGAGGGGTTCGACGCCGAGTGGCAGGTGATCGACGTGATGACTTTCGAAGGCGATCGGATCAATCGCTGTGAGCTATTCGACGAGTCCGACCTCGACGCCGCGCTGGCGAGGTTCGATGAGCTGCACGGCCAGACGCGGAGCCTGGAGAACGCGGCAAGCCGCGCAGAACACCGGCTCTTTGACCGCTCGAGCACCCACGATTGGGCGGCGATAGCCGAGATCTTGGCCCCGGACAGTTTCGTCGACGATCGACGTCGGGTGGTAAACGTCGGCTTCTGGGACGGTCGCGATGTTGTGATGGCAAATATGCGAGCACTGGCCGAGGGCCTTGCGCAGGTATCCTTGACGGCGATCGCGACTCGCGGGGAGCGCCTCTCGCTCGCCCGCGTCCGCTCGTTCAATCCTGACTCGCGGCAGGAGGGATTTGCCGTAGAGTTGCTGGGGATCGCGGAAATTCACGCCGACGGGCGGATCGCCGCCCACGTCTTTTTCGACGTCGACGATATCGATGCAGCCTTCGAAGAACTCGACGCCCGCTACCTCGCCGGCGAAGGCGCCGCCCACGCGCACACGTGGTCGGTTATCTTGCGAGCCCTCCACGCGTTCAACGGACACGAGCTGCCCGCGACGACGCCGGACTGGGTGAATGTCGACCACCGCCGAGGAAGAGCGTTCTCCCCCGGCGAGCTGGTCCCATACATTCGCGCCACATGGGAGCTGGCGCCGCAGGCCAAGTTCTATATCAATACGGTGCATCGGCTGAGCAATTTCGGAGCAGTCTTCACGCAGTCGTCGCGTGGTGCTTCGCAGGACGGCTTCGACCTCGAGTGGCTCGAAGTCAACGTTCTGACTGTGAGCGGTGGCCTGATCAACCGCATCGAAACGTTCGACCAGGAAGACCTCGACGCCGCGCTCGCGCGGTTCGATGAGCTCACCGGCAAAGATCAGCCGAAGTGACAGCGCCACAACTCAATCCGTTGTATCTACTGGCAGACAGTCAGCTGCTGTTCTGGAAGGGCGACGGCCGGCTGCTACTGGAAGCGGCGCTCGACGGATTGGCCCGAGACAAACCGTTGAGCGCCGCCTACGTCGGGGCCTCCAATGGCGATCGGCCGGAGTTCTACGAAATCTTCGAGGCGGCCGTCGATGCCGTCGGGATCACCGACCATTGCATGATCCATTCGTCCTTCGGCCCCGCCGACCGCGCCTTCCTCGAGAACACCCAATTGATCGTCCTCGCGGGCGGGGATGTCCGCCTCGGCTGGAACACCTTCGAGGAAACCGGCATGAAGGGGACGGTCCTAGACCGCTACGCCAAAGGGGCTGTCCTCGTCGGGATTTCGGCGGGCGCCGTCCAGCTCGGACGCTATGGAATCGTCGAGACGCCGGTATCACGCGGGACCGACGTGTTCGACGTGTTCAATCTCGTCCCCATGGTGATCGACGTGCACGACGAGCGAACCGAGTGGGCGCGGCTGTCGCGGACAATCCAATCGCTGCACGGAAAAGCGACCGGGCTCGGCATCCCTTCTGGCGGCGGAGTCGTCGTGCACCCTGATAGCACCGTCGAGCCCCTGCGTTATCCCGCGCACAAATTCGTCTACGACGGCACCCGCGTCGTGCACTCCCTGTTGAGTCCACCGCTCATCGCTTAGAAGTGGTGCCGCGTCGTCGTGGGCGGTGCGCTGCCAGCACGTCGGCGTTCGCCGCCGTCTGCGCCTGGGCGGCCAGCGTCGATGCCTTGTTGGCATGCGCGATCGCTTCGGCGTCGTTAGTGGATTCCTTGCCGTGCGCCGCCGCCAAATGCCGCTTGGCCTCGTCGAGCCGGGCCTGCGCCTCGGCGCCGACGCTGTCGTGGTGCCGGGCGACGTAGTCGGAGATTTGGCGCAACCGGGCATCCGCGGTGGACAGCGCCTGCGGCAACGAATCACCGCTCCCCTCAATGCTGGCCTGTCCGCCGCCAAGACGGGCGCGCCGCCGCCGACGCGCGCGATAGAGCACGAGAAGCAGCACAACAACCGCGACGACGATGACACCGATCGCGACCAGCGGCCAGATCGGCTTCGACGAGCTCGCCGGCTTGGCCGAACTCGCCAATTTGTCCAACCCGTCGGCCGCGGCGACCGCCGCACCGCTCCAGTCTTTGGCGCCCAGCACGGGCTCAATTTGATTGCGCCGCAGACTATCCAACCCCGCGGCGGTCGGGCCCTGCACCTGCGGCGGCACGGTGAACGTGTACGTCTTGGTGTTCGTCGCGATGCCCAGCAGTGCATCCTGGCCGCCCAGTCCGCTGGCGCTGCGGGTGCGATCGGCCCAGTTGTCGGGCTTGAACCGGTTGAAGTTGTCGACGTAGACGACCCACAGTTGAATGTGGCGATCGCTGTAGAGCCGGTCGATGGCCTCGCTGACCGCGGCCCGACCGGAATCGGTCAACACCCCCTGGGCGTCGGTGATGTGATCCGTGAGCTTCGACGGCGGCTGCGCGGCGGCGGGGCTTACCAGCAGCAAGCCCGCGGTGAGGATCGTCAGGACGGCACCGAACAGGCGAACAATCCGCATACAGGTAACTTAGCCGCCAATTCGCGTTGGGTCAGGAGGCGCCGCATCGGCGACCAACCGCCGTGAATCGCCTTTTCGCACGTCAGCGACCAGCAGAATTCGCCCGATACTCGCGCCCGGCGCGACTGCCCACGCACTGGACACCCACTGGTTACGCGCGTAACCTCTGTCGCGCAACGACAGCATTTTGGCGAGCGAAAGGCCACTGAGAACCGTGAGTAACGCCATTGAGGTCTTCAACCCGTCCACCGAGGAGCTGATCACCGAGGTCCCCGACTCCGACCAGGCGGCCGTCGACGCCGCGGTGGCCCGCGCGCGCGAGACCTTCGAGTCGGGCGTGTGGCGCAAGGCGCCCGCGTCGCACCGAGCGAACGTCCTCTTCCGCGCCGCGCGCATCATCGAGGAACGCACCGACGAGCTCGCCGCGCTCGAGGGCCAAGACAACGGTATGAACCTGACCGCCGCGCGGCACATCATCCCGGTGTCGGTCGACATGCTGAAGTACTACGCCGGCTGGGTCGGCAAGATCCATGGCGAGTCGGCCAATCTGGTGTCCGACGGCCTCCTCGGCACCTGGGAGACTTACCACACCTTCACCCAGCTCGAGCCGGTAGGCGTCGTCGGGCTCATCATCCCTTGGAACGGGCCGTTTTTCGTCGCGATGCTCAAGGTCGCGCCCGCCCTCGCGGCCGGCTGCAGCGCCGTCCTCAAGCCCGCCGAAGAGACGCCGTTGACCGCGCTGAAGCTCGAGGAGATCTTCCGCGAGGCGGGCTTGCCCGACGGCGTCCTGAACGTCATCACCGGCTACGGCGAGACGACGGGCGCCGCGCTCACCGCGCACCCGGACGTCGACAAGATCTCGTTCACCGGGTCGACGGAGGTCGGGCGGCTGATCGTCAAGGCGGCCGCCGGCAACCTCAAGCGGCTGACGCTCGAGCTCGGCGGCAAGTCGCCGCTGATCATGTTCGACGACGCCAATCTCGACAAGGCGATCTTGGGGGCGGGCATGGGCCTGCTCGCCGGTTCGGGGCAGAACTGCTCGTGCACGTCGCGCATCTACGTCCAGCGCGGCATCTACGACGAGGTGGTGCAGCGCCTCGCCGAGTTCGCCCAGATGCTGCCGATGGGCGGCAGCGAGGATCCCGATTCGGTGTTGGGGCCGCTGATCAGCGACAAGCAGCGCAAACGGGTGGAAGGCATCGTCAACGACGGCGTGGCCGGCGGCGCGCAGGTGATCACCGGCGGCAAGCCGATGGACCGCAAGGGCTACTTCTACGAGGCGACGATCATCACCAACACCACACCCGACATGCGGCTCATCAAGGAGGAGATCTTCGGGCCGGTCGGTTGTGTGATCCCGTTCGACGACGAGGACGAGGTAATCGCCGCCGCGAACGACACGCACTACGGGCTGGCCGGCTCCATCTGGACCGAGAATCTCTCCCGCGCCCACCGGATGGTGAATGAGCTTCGCGCGGGCCAGGTTTGGGTGAACTCCTCACTCGCGGCGGACCCGTCGATGCCGATCAGCGGCCACAAGCAGTCAGGGTGGGGCGGCGAGCGCGGCCGCAAGGGCATCGAGGCCTATTTCAACACCAAGGCGGTCTACATCGGTCTGTGACCGATTGCCCTGAGCTCGGCGGGCGTAACGCCGCGGCGAGATAATTGCTGATTTTTCGCCGTGGCGTTACGCCTGGCGCTTCTGGTCGTGCAGACTCTGGGCCGCAATGGCTTTCAGCGCGACGCGATGAGGGTGTTGCCCTCGTCTTGGCACCCCGCGATGAAGTCCGCCGGCGAGTCGACCCGGGCCATCATCCCGGTTTTGAGGACGTTCGCGCGGAGACGGTCACAGTACTGGTACAGGTCGGTGCCGGGCGGCAGCTGCACGTGGCGGTTGAGGACCTGGTCGTCGATGGCTTGTTTGCCTTGGTTGTACGAGGGGGACCCGGGGTCGGCGCCCGCAGCGGGCGCGAAGACAACCGCGGCGGCGCTGATCACCGCCGCCAACGTCAACCCGCGAATGCGACTCACGCAGACAATCTTACGTCGAATTTGCTGCCAACACATCCGCCTCGATGCGGGGGACGGCGGCGGGCTAGAAGGTCCACGAGCCGGCGGGTTGAAGTACGAAGCCGCGGTTCAGGATTGGATCGATGCAGGCGGTCAGCCGGTCAGCGCCCACGACGCACGTGATGTCCCCTTTGGTGATCTTCTGGCCGACGTTGAGCAGCGGCGACGTGATGACCGGGCACCCGGTGCCCTTCTGAAAACTGTAGGGATTGAGGTCCGTCGGAAGCGATGACGGCGATCCCACCGCCGAGCAGCCGTCGCCGCCGACCGGGGCGTTGTCCGGCAGCCCGGGTAGTGGTCCGTCACAGCTGGCGCTGACGTGATCGCCGGGCTTGGGCGGATTGGGCAGGATGCACTGCAGTCCGTCGGGCGTCGCAAAATAGGCTGCGCCACCGGCGCGGGCGGCGGCGGTATAGGGCGCGGCATCGACCGCTTGAAATGCGTTCAGGTCGGGGAATTTCGGCGGCGTGGCCGTCGCGACCCCGGGGGCGTTGCGGGAACAACCCAGGCCCAGAACCACAACGGTCCCTGTTATCGCCGCTAGGGCCACCCTGCTCAGCATGCGGTGTCACCCTTCCTAGTGTTGGACGCCAAAGGTTGTCGTCCACGTGTTGGGATCATAGGTCGGTCCGGGCGGCCAGGTGCTCACTCGAAGCTGAACCGTCTCGAGGCCGGTCGCCGGATCGAGCGTCGTGCCCATGACGGTGGGCCCGTAGACCGTCGGAAGCTGGTTCGGGGCCACCAGCGTTTGGGGTGTCGCCCCCATCAGGCCTTGCGGGGTGGCGGCCGTGATGCCCTGCACGGGCCCGCCGTTGGTCGCGCCGACGAGCATGAATCCACCGCCTTTGAGCGAGATCAGTTGGCTTTCACGATCGCCGGGGAGGCTGACGGTGCCGACGCGCTGCAAGTTGTTGATCCAGCTGTTGGGTTTGGCCGGATCGATGGGTCCCGACACCCACATGCCACGGGTGGTGTCGCCGACCCGGTTGCTGGTGTTGCCGACGATCACCATCTGCTTGGTGGCGGGATCGTAAACGCCGCTGGCTTGGTAAATCCCCGGCAGATCACCGACTTTCACGGGATGGGTGGGATCGGTGTAATCCCATACCGATCCGTTGGTCGCGAATTCGTTGAACCCGGGGGTCACGGTCCCATCCGGGTGGCTGAAAAACGCGTAGCGATGGCCGTCGGGACCGAGCGCGGTCCCGGTCGGCAGCGGGCGGGTGCCCGGCGGCCCTTGCGCGAGCTCCGAGGCCGGGCTGCGGGGAAAGCCATCTCGGGGATCTCCCCCGAAGGTGGGGCCCTGGCCGTCTTGAAACTGGTCTTGTAGGTCGTAGGTGTTCTGCTCGTGCTTGGGGGGTCCGGCCGGTCCGGTGATCCTGGGGTCGGTGGGCGGAGAGCCTGGTCCGTCGCCGAAGCCCGCGGGCTTGAATTCGGCGACCGCGGCGGCATCCTGCGGGGTGAGGTTCCCGTTCGCCTGCGCTTGACGCAGCGATTTCGTGTAGGTGTCGCGGATTGAGTTCACCTGTTTGAGGGCGTCACGCGTGTCATCGGCGGCGTCGGCTTTGGCGTCCTTGATCAAGGTCTCGAGTGCCCGGCGGCTCTTCGCGTCGAGGGTGGGGTCTTGCAGATCTTTGGTGGCCGCGCCGATCAGTTTGTCGAGCAATTGAAGCTGCCGTTCCAGCGTGGCAATCTCCGCGGAGCCCTCTTTTTGCGCGGCGGCCAGCATGGCGGCGATGTTTTTCAGATCAGCGGCGATCTTGGGCAGCTGTTCGGTCTGCAGGCGAAGCGATTTGGTCAGCCGCTGTACTTCTTCGGAGCCGTTGATCGGGTGATCGCCGTTCTGGTGGTTCCAGGCCTCGTCGAAGCGCTTGCGGGCCTGCTCGAACTCGTCTTGGGCCGCGGTGGAGCATCGGCCCGCGGCATGGAAGGCCTCCGCCAACTGGGAAATCTGAAAGGGGTTACCGGCCTGCAAACTCTGATTGACCGCCCAGGGATCGCCGCCGGCCTGGGCGACCAGATCGGCAACGCTCAACCAGTTCAGTTGCATCGCCCCGCCCATATGTGCTTTCGACCAGCTCTGACGCTACCGTCGCTGGTTCCCCTCCGCCCCTATTCCACCCGAGATCGCGCCGTAATTCACTTCAGTGCCTTGATCTTGAGGGCCGCGAGCGTAACGCCACTGCGAAAGTCAGGCTAATTTTTCGCAGTGCCGTTACGCTCGCGGCGCTCGGTCGGGGGCGCGCTTCAATAGCATTGCGACCAGGAGGACATGATGGCGCGCTTCAAAACCGAAATGGAAGCCTGCCCGCACTGCCGACGCCCAGCCGAGGCCACGGTCGAATACAGCTACGACAACGACGGCAAAGTCACCGGCAGGCGGGTGCGGGACGTCAACTGCCGCTACGCGGCTTGTCCGGGTAGCGAGGTGCCGCCGCACTGGGGCTAGGCGATGTCCTCCCTCGGCCGGTATACGTCGGACTTCTTGTCGGGAAGGAGATCATCCTTCTTGGGGGCTGCGACACCGCCAGTGCAACTGATACCGCGCTCGACTGGCCTTCGGAATGTCAAGGATCAGCCGAAGTAGCTGTCGAGCATCAGCCGAAACACCGTGCATCACCCGAAGGCGAAACGACAAGCATCAACCGACGTCATACAAAGACTTGGTGGGGCGGGCGGGGCTCGAACCCGCGACCAACGGATTATGAGTCCGCGGCTCTAA
The DNA here is from genome assembly GCF_976985675.1 of Mycobacterium sp. NTMscope_MAC_12. NCBI lineage: Bacteria > Bacillati > Actinomycetota > Actinomycetes > Mycobacteriales > Mycobacteriaceae > Mycobacterium > Mycobacterium sp. NTMscope_MAC_12. Next base: position 1,742,191 of record NZ_CDRJYY010000001.1, on the reverse strand, counting down.
CCAACTGAGCTACCGCCCCGACGGGGTAGTTCCGTAGGAAACCGTAGTCGAAGACCGAAGCCAGTATCCGTCGGGCGGCGCACGCCCGCATCACAAGTCACAGAGCGATGGGCGCCGCGTCCCGGCGGCGCCCATCGACCAGAGCCTCAGGCTGGAGACGGCCCTTGCGCGGCCTGTCCCTTGATCGCGGGAATCATTTCCGGCGCGTAGACGAAGATCGCGGACTCGACCTCCCACTCGGCCTGATCGGGCTTCAGGGGGGTCGTGTTGGTCACCATGTTCACGAGTCGCTTCCCGGCGGCCAACGGATTGTCAGCGCTGCGCACCTGGTCGGCGAACCAACGGCCCTCGGCGGTCATGTTGCAGTCGTTGAACTCGGCGGAGTGGATCAACTTGTTCTGAGCAAGCAGGTTGATGTACTGGTCGTCCTTCGGGGTCATGTTGCAGGCGGCCGCTGCCTGCGGCGCTGACAGCAGCGCTTCCCCCAGCATCGACGTCGCCACCACGGCGCCGGCAGCCCCCAACGCCAGCATCTGCCCGCGCGAGCGTGTACGTCTGACGGTCATCTTTCGAACTCCTTCGCGTAGAAATTTGCTGATCCACCTATCGCACACACATGGGTACACGGACAGAGCGCACGACAAACGGCGGCATTACCAACAATGGGTGAACAAAGACGATTGAAAAGAGCGGCGCGAGAAAGCCATTCGAGCGATAGCCCCGATCATGGGATCGACGAGCTCTCAACCAGCACGACGGCTTCCGGCATCGTCGTCAGCTGCTCAATATCTCGCTATTCGATTACCTGACAAGGTCAACACACCAGCGCAGATAGCTAAAGTCGTTGCAGCCGTTGGTTATTCGTAGCGCGAAGCGCGGGTTTAGGACTCGGTCGGCCAGTTTTGTTTCGCGGCCTGATCCTTGATCTTCGGGATCACTTCCGGCGCGTACACATAGATCGCCGACTCGACCTCCCACTCGGCCTTGTCGGCCTTCAGCGGCGTCGTGTTAGTCACCATCGTCACCAGATCCTTGGCCCTGGCGAACGGATCGGCTGAGCTCTTCACCTGATTGGCGAACCAACGGCCCTCGGCGGCCTCATGACAATCGCTGTACTCGGCGGTGTGCACCATGTTGTTCTGCGCCAGCAGGTTGATGTACTGGTCATCCGCGGGGCTCAAATCGCATGTCGCCGAAGCCAGGGGTGCTGACAGCACCGCGCCGCCGAGCATCGAGGCGCCCAGCGCGAGGCCGGCAGCCCAGACCGATGTCACCCGCGTGCGCGAGCGCGTACGGCTGCTTGTCATGTTCGAACCTCCCTCTGCGCGCAGAACACAATTGGCTCCGACGCAAACCCAAGCTACGAATGCTGCACAACGAACCGGGAAATCCATCGGCACGGCGGCTGATGACGTACATCCCATGGCCTACCCGGCGGGGGCCACGCTGCCATTTCGCTACCGTCACGTCTCGGTGGTCATTTCAGTGTCGGCGACGGGGCTTAAGTTAGCGAATGACCCCCTCACACAGCGAAAACGCACGCTTGCGCGTCGATGTACGAATGGTTAACATTTCGTGCCCTCGCCCCCGGACGGGCACATCGCTCACCCGCTCGCGGCGCCGCTGCGCAAACGTTGCGGGCCCCTACTGCCGGGCGTCGTGGCCCAGCGGCAAACGCCGGATGGCGGGCGGCTACCGGGTTCGCACCCGCCACCGTCAGCTAAATACTGTTTGCCCGTCGGCGTCGATCAGATACCGCTCAGTGCCGCTTTCGACGCGCGGGGCGTCGGCGCCCAGCGACACGGCCACCTTATTGCTGGCATTACGCATGACGTCGAACGTGAGCTCGACGGATTCCGCCTCGGAGAAGCGGGAGCGCACCTCGGCGGCATCGTCGGCGGCGAGGTGCGCAGGGGTCCAAATTAACGCATCCGCATAGCGCAGCGCAGCTTTTGCGCGGTCGTCGAGCAAACTCGACGATTCGAAGCGCTCGATCTCCTCGTAGAGCGTTTCCGAACCGCCGGCGTCGAGCGCGCCGCCCTCGCGTAGCGAATTGCACAGCCGGCAATTGTGTTGCGCCGCGCCCCGCAGCCGCACCAGTTCCGAGGTCACCGGGTCCAGCGCGCGCATTCGCGCCACGGCGATTAAAAAGTCGTTGAACACCAGATCCGACGGGACGCTGGTGTGATCCCATCTGACCGGTCCGGCCACCCAGCCCAGATACTGCGAGCCGACGCCGAGCGCTTCCAGCCCGGCCCGCACCCGGGGGACGAAGTCGGCGATGTACATCTGCACGACCACCCCAAAAGTGCGGTCCCCGAGGTGCTTCCACAATCGGGATCGTTGCTCGGCGGTGATCGACGAGACGTCGGCGCTGAATTGTTCGGCGAATTCGACGACGGCGACCTCGGCATCCGATTCCGGGTCGCCCACCTCGACGGCCGCGGGCAGCGGCGGCAGCGACACCGTCTGCGCGCACACCCGCCGGATCAACGCCGCGATGCGCGCATCGCCGGGCGCCCCGGGAAACAGCGCAACCAGGCGCGTGAGCTGGTCTTCTCGAACCGAAACCGGGGCCGCCATTCGTCACACGCTAGAGCGCGCCGTGCCCGGCGGCAATGAATCTATTGGGCCTGGCTCACCGAGGACATGTGGAAGTCCGGAATCCGCAGCGACGGCATCGCGGCGCGGGTCGCCCAATCCCCCCATTCGCGCGGCAGGGTCTTCTCGCTCGCGCCGGCCTCGGTGGCCCGTCGCAGCAGGTCCAACGGGCTTTCGTTGAACCGGAAATTGTTGACGGCCGCGGTCACGCGTCCGTCTTCGATCAGGTAGACGCCGTCGCGGGTGAGCCCGGTGAACAACAGTGTGGTGGGGTCGACGACCCGGATGTACCACAGTGTGGTCAACAGCAGGCCACGCTCGGTGGCCGCGATCATGTCGTCTTGAGTGGCCGTGCCCCCGGTCATCACCAGGTTGTCGGCGGCGACCGCGACCGGGGCGTCGTATTTGTCGGCCGTGGCCCGCGGGTAGGCCAACGCGTTGATCACCCCGTCGCGGATCCAGTCCACCTGGCCGATCTCCATGCCGTTGTCGAACACCGACAGCGTCTCCGAGGAGCTGCTCGCCGCGACGAAGGGCGTGCAGGCAAGGCCGGGCGCCATCGGATCGGAGAACAGCGTGATCGGCAGGTCGGTGAGCCGCTCCCCCACCCGGGTTCCCCCACCGGGCGCCGAGAACGCGGTCCGACCCTCCTGCGCACCGCGGCCGGCCATCGACCACGCCATGTAGATCATCATGTCGGCCACCGTCGACGGCGGCATGATCGTCTCGTAGCGCCCCGCTGGCAGCTCGACGCTGCGCTGCGCCCAGCCCAGCCTGGTGGACAGCTGCTCGAGCAGCGAATCGATTGGCACATCGACGAAGTCGGGCGTCCCGACACCCGCCCACGCGCTGGCGTCACCGCGTTTGGCGTTGATCTCCACCGCACCGGTGGGCTGGCTGAAACGCCGGCGCAACCCGGTCGACGACGCCAGGAACGTCGTCGAAACACTATGGTGTGCAAAGCCGTAGAGCCGATCCGCGCCCCGAAAGCCGCGGCCCAAGGAGTCGGCCACATCGGCGAAGACCAGTGGCCCTGTGCCCGGCACCGGCGCGTCCCAGTCGGCGGGCACCCCGCTGTCGACGAGCAGCGGTGCGGCATCGCCGGCCTCCGGCGCCGAGCCGGCGGCCTCCTGCGAGGCCGCCACCAGTCCGGGAAGCACCCGCGGATCCGCCTCGGCGGACACCACCGTGCCGATGCGCGCGCTGGCACCCCGGCGCACCACGGAGATCACCGACACGCTGCGGCTCACCGAAACCCCGTTGGTGGTCATCGAATTGCCCGCCCACCGCAGGGTCGCCTCGACCTTGTCGCTGACCAACACCATGGTCTCGTCGGCGCCGCCAAGCTTGGCCGCCTCGTCGAGCACGATGTTGACGACGTGCTGCGCGGTGATCATCGCCCACCCTCGGTCCGGGTGTTGAGCACGTTCACGCCGCGGAAGAGCGCCGAGGGACACCCGTGGCTGACCGCCGCGATCTGCCCGGGTTGGGCCTTGCCGCAGTTGAACGCCCCACCCAGTCGCCAGGTGGACGGACCACCCACGGCCTCCATCGAATTCCAGAAGTCGGTAGTCGTGGCTTGATAGGCGACGTCGCGCAACTGGCCATCGAGGTGGCCGTCGCGAATCCGGAAGAACCGCTGGCCCGTGAACTGAAAGTTGTAGCGCTGCATGTCGATTGACCATGATTTGTCGCCCACGATGTAGATGCCGTCCTCGACCCGGCCGATCAAGTCATCGGTGCTGATGTCCTCGGGGGCGGGCTGCAGCGATACGTTGGCCATGCGTTGGATCGGCACGTGGTGCGGCGAGTCGGCGTACGAGCAGCCGTTGGAGCGCGGCTGCCCCAGGCGCTGGGCGAACACCCGGTCCAGCTGATAGCCGGTGAAGATCCCGTCACGCACCAGATCCCAGCTCTGCGCGGCCACTCCCTCGTCGTCGTAACCGATGGTGGCCAAACCGAATTCGTCCGTCCGGTCCGCGGTCACGTTCATCACCGGCGACCCGTACCGCATGGTGCCCAATTTGTCCGGCGTGGCGAACGACGTTCCCGCGTAGGCGGCCTCGTAGCCGATTGCACGATCGTATTCGGTTGCGTGCCCGATGGATTCGTGGATCGTCAACCACAGGTTGCTCGGGTCGATCACCAGGTCGGTGCGCCCCGGAACGACGGTGGGCGCCTTGACCTTCTCGGCCAGCAGCGCCGGCAGCTGCGCCAGCTCGTCGGTCCAGTTCCAGACCTCGTCGCCGGCCAGGACCTCCCAGCCCCGGCCCATCGGCGGGATCAGCGTGCGCATGGAGTCGAAACTGCCCGCCGCGGGGTCGACGGTCACCGCCTCCAAGGTGGGCTGGATCCGGACGCGCTGTTGGGTGATCGAGGATCCGAAGGTGTCGGCGTAGAACGTCTGTTCCTTGACGGCGGTCAGCACCGCCGACACGTGATCGATGCCGTCGGCGCTGAGCAGCCGCCCCGAGTACTCCTCCAGCACGGAGATCTTGTCGGTGGTGGAGACGTCGAACGGGTCGATGCGGTAGTTCGACACCCAGGTCGCGTCGGCGTAGACGGGTTCGGGCGCCAGTTCGACGCGCTCGGTGCTCAGCGCCGCCAGCGTGGTGGCGACGTGCACCGCGCGCCTGGCGGTTTCGGCGGCGACCGACGGCACCAACTCCGCGTGCGAGGCGAATCCCCAGGTGCCGTCCACGATCACTCGGACCGCCAAGCCGACCTCGCGGTTGATCACCGAGGTCTCCAGCGCGCCGTCGCGCAGCTGGACGATCTCGGTGGTGATGCGATGAACCCGCAGGTCGGCGTACGTGGCCCCGGCTGCGGTGGCGGCCGAAAGCGCGGCGTCGGCCAGTTCGTGGCGCGGCAGGTCGAGGAAGTCGGCATCGATCCCCCGGTTCGGTGTCACGGCTCCACCGTAACGGCCGCTCACCCCACACCGCGGCAGCGCCCGCTTTAATTACCCCATGGCCAGCGCCGAACGCAGGATTCGTCCTCGATCGACCGCGTTGGGCTATGCGCTGCTGGCGCCGAGCTTGTTCGGCGTCCTCGCCTTTCTGCTGTTGCCCATCCTGGTGGTGATCTGGCTGAGCCTGTGCCGGTGGGATCTGCTGGGACCGCTGCGCTTTGTAGGCCTGTCCAATTGGCGGTCGGTGCTGACCGACGGCGCGTTCGGCAATTCGCTGATCGTCACGGCGATCTTCGTGGCGATCGTGGTGCCGGCGCAGACGGCGTTGGGGTTGCTGGCCGCGTCGATGCTGGCCCGCCAGCTTCGTGGCACCGGCCTGTTTCGCACCGTGTTTGTGCTGCCATGGATTTGCGCCCCGCTGGCGATCGCGGTGTTGTGGCGGTGGATCCTGGCTCCCACCGACGGGGCCGTGAGCACGGTATTGGGACACAGCATCGAATGGCTCTCCGATCCCAGCTTTGCGCTGCCGCTCGTGTCGGCCGTCGTGGTGTGGACCAACGTCGGATACGTCTCGCTGTCGTTCCTGGCGGGCCTGCTGGCCATCCCCGACGAGGTTCACGCCGCCGCGCGCACCGACGGCGCCAACGCGTGGCAGCGGTTCTGGCGCATCACCATGCCCATGCTGCGGCCAACGACCTTCTTTGTGCTGGTGACCGGGATCGTCAGCACCGCACAGGTTTTCGACATGGTGTACGCCCTGACCGGCGGTGGGCCGGCGGGCAGCACCGACCTGGTGGCCCACCGCATCTACGCCGAGGCCTTCGGTTCGGCCGCGATCGGCCGGGCATCGGTCATGGCGGTGGTGCTGTTCGTGATCCTGATCGGCGTCACGCTGCTTCAGCACCTCTACTTCCGGCGGCGGATCAGCTATGACCTCACCTAGCCGCCGTTCGACAACGATGCGGGCTCGAGGCGGGGGTACCTCCCGCTTGCGGGGGCGCGTCGGACCGTCGACCATGGCCAACGCGCTCATCTATGCCGGGCTGACGCTGGGTGGGTTGATCACGTTGGCGCCGTTCGCGCTTGGGCTGATGACCGCGTTCACCTCGGCGCACCAATTCGTCACGAGCACGCCGCTGCGGCTGCCGCGACCACCCACGCTCGAAAATTTCACCAACCTGGCCGGGGCCGGGTTCGGCCGCGCGGCGGCGGTCACCGCGTTGATGACGGCGGTGATTCTGGTGGGCCAGTTGACCTTTTCCGTGCTGGCCGGATACGCGTTCGCGCGCTTGCAGTTTCCCGGGCGCGACGCGCTGTTCTGGGTGTACATCGCGACGCTGATGGTGCCGGCAACCGTCACGATCGTGCCGATGTATCTCATGATGGCCCAGCTCGGTCTGCGCAACACGTTCTGGGCGCTGGTGCTGCCGTTCATGTTCGGCTCGCCCTACGCGATCTTCCTGCTGCGCGAGCACTTTCGCATGGTTCCGAATGACTTGGTCAACGCCGCCCGCCTGGACGGCGCCAATACCCTGGACGTAATCGTGCACGTGGTGATCCCGTCCAGCCGGCCAGTCCTGGCCGCGCTGACGCTGATCACCGTGGTCTCGCAGTGGAACAACTTCATGTGGCCGTTGGTGATCACCAGCGGGCACAAGTGGCGGGTGCTCACCGTCGCAACCGCCGACCTGCAGTCGCGGTTCAACTCACAATGGACCTTGGTGATGGCGGCCACCACCATCGCCATCGCCCCGCTCGTCGCACTGTTCGTGGCCTTTCAGCGCCACATCGTCGCGTCGATCGTCGTCTCGGGGCTCAAGTGACCCGGCCCCGGTTTTCCACGCTGGTCGCCGCGGCGGTTGGGGTGGTCGCGGTGCTGTTGGCGGCCATGGCGGTGCTGCTGGATTACTCCGCTCAGCCTCATGGCGGCAAGACCATTGTGACGGTGCGCATTTGGGACGATCAGATCGCCACGGCCTATCGGCAATCGTTCCAGGAGTTCAGCCGCGCCCATCCCGACATCGAAGTGCACGTCAACTTGGTGGCGTACTCGACCTACTTCAACACCCTGCGCACCGACGTGGCCGGCGGCAGCGCCGACGACATCTTCTGGCTGTCCAACGCCTACCTCGCGGCTTACGCCGACAGCGGCCGGCTGCTGGATATCGGTGCGGCGCTGGGACCCACCGCCGCGTCGGACTGGGAGCAACCGGTCGTCGGGCAGTTCACCCGCAACGGCACGCTTTGGGGCGTGCCGCAGCTGACCGACGCCGGGATCGCGTTGTACTACAACGCCGATCTGCTGGGCGCCGCCGGCATCGACCCCGCCCGGCTGAGCATCTTGCGGTGGAGCCCCGACGGAGACGACACGCTGCGGCCCATGCTCGCCCGGCTCACCGTGGACGCCGACGGAAACCGCGGGGATACCAAGGGGTTCGACGCCGGGCGGGTGCGGCAGTGGGCATACAACGCCGCCAATGACCCCCAGGGGATCTACCTGAACTACATCGGGTCGGCCGGCGGCGTGTTTCAGCGCGGCGACGAGTTTGCATTCGACAATCCGGGGGCCGTGACCGCCTTTCAGTATCTGGTTGACCTGATCAACCGCGACCACGTCGCGCCTCCCGCCGCCGACACCAATGACAACGGCGACTTTTCCCGCAACCAATTCCTGGCCGGCCGGATGGCGCTGTTCCAGTCGGGTACCTACAACTTGGCCCCGGTGGCCCGCGACGCCCGCTTCCATTGGGGTGTGGCGCTGATGCCGTCGGGCCCGGTGGGCCGCGTCAGCGTCACCAACGGCATTGCGGCGGCGGGCAATGCGGCATCACGGCATCCCGACGCGGTGCGCCAGGTGCTGGCCTGGATGGGCAGCAGACAGGGCAACGAATATCTGGGCCGCTACGGTGCGGCGATCCCCGCGGTGTCGTCGGCCCAGCCGGTCTACTTTCACTACTGGGCCGCCCGAGGCGTCGATGTCACGCCCTTCTTCACGGTGCTGAACGGGCCGCGCATCGCGGCCCCCGGGGGCGCCGGGTTTGCCGCCGGCAATGACGCCCTGCAGCCGTATTTCGACGAAATGTTCTTGGGCCGCGGCGACGTCGCGTCGACGTTACAGCGGGCTCAGGCGGCGGCCAACGCCGCCGCGGCGCGCCAGTGAGCGCCTGATCATTGCGAGCCGCTCGACGCCTCGCCGACCGTGTCGTCGTTGAGCGCGCTGTGGTGGCGGCCCCAGACGAAATAGAAAACCAACGCCAGCAAGACCCAGCCGCCGAACGCGATCCAGGTGTACCAGTGCAAGCTGGCGAGGATGTACCCGCAGGCCGCCACCGAAAGGGCCGGCGTGACAGGGTAACCCGGGACCTTGAAACCCCGCGGCAAGTCGGGCTCGCGCACCCGTAAGACGATCACCCCAACAGAAACCACGACGAACGCGGTCAGCGTGCCGATCGACACCATGTCCGCGAGTTTTTGCAGCGGAACGAAGGCGGCCAACATCGAGGCCGCCAGCGCGACGATCACCGTGTTGTTCACCGGGGTCATGGTGCGCGGGTTCACCGTCGCGAACCTTGCCGGCAGCAGCCCGTCACGCCCCATCGCGAACAGGATGCGCGTCAGGCCGTACATGGTGACCAGCGTGACGCTGAAGATCGAAATGACCGCGCCCGCAGCGAGGATCGAGCTGGCCCAGCTGCCGTGCGTGACGTTCTCGAGAATCGTTGCCAGCCCGGCCTCCTGCTGATCGGCGAAGGCTTGCCAGGGCTGCGCGCCCAGCGCGGCCACCGCAACGAAGACGTAGACGCCGGTGACGGTCAGCAGCGCGGCGATCAACGCGCGCGGCATGGTTTTTTGCGGGTTGTTCACCTCGTCGCCCGCGGTGGACACGGCGTCGAGACCGATGTAGGAGAAGAAGATGGTGCCCGCGGCCGACCCGATGCCCGCGACGCCGAACGGCGCGAAGTCCTGCAGATGGTGCGCGTCGAACGCGGTAAAGGCGACGACCATGAATACGACGAGCACGCCGAGCTTGATCATCACCATGATCGCGTTGACCTTCGCCGATTCGCTGGCGCCGCGGATGAGCAGCAACGCGCACATCCCGATCAGCATTATCGCCGGCACGTTCAAATAGCCCGGTTGCGTATCCCACGGCGCGGCCGACAGGGCATGTGGCAGTTGAAATCCCACCACATTGCTCAACAACCTGTTGAGGTAGCCGCTCCAGTTGACCGCGACCGCGGCGGTAGCCACCCCGTATTCCAGCAGCAGGCACGCGGCCACACCGACCGCCACCACCTCCCCGAGCGTGGTGTACGCGTACGAGTACGACGAACCCGAAACCGGCACCGCCGACGCCAATTCGGCGTAACACACGGCCGCGAGGCCGGCGGCGAGGCCCGCGAGAAGGAAGGAGACGATGACTCCCGGCCCGGCCTCCGGCACGGCCACGGACATGACGAAAAAGATGCCGGTGCCGATCGTCGAGCCCACCCCGAACATGGTCAGCTGAAAGGTGCCGATGCCGCGCTTGAGGCCCTCCGCGGCGCCGGGCGCGACATGCGCGCCCACCACCGGGCGCCGCCGCAGCATCTGCTCCTTCAGGCCGACCGACGTGGCTGCCAATTGCGCCTCCTGTTTCCGGTTCGGCAATCAGCGCCGGCCAAGCAGCCGCGGCCCGCGGGAGGGCCGCGGGCGTGCCTGGTGTGGGCGGCGGGAGGCGTACGGCTTTCCTCCGAGCCCGGTGGCCGCCGAGTGGTGCGCCCCGGGCTCGGTCCAGGTGCCCGGATCGTCGAAGGTGCGCACCGGCTTCCCGCCTAGTGAAGCTGGAGCATCGAGTCGATGACCACCCCGGTGGCCCCGGCGGCCGCGGTGATGGCCAGGGTCACCCAGTCCGCAAATTTCGGCCGCGCGGGGGCGGCCGACAGCTGACCGGTACCGCCTCGGGCGGTGATGGCATCGCCCATTTCGTCGGCGCGCCGTAACGTCACAACGATTGCCGCCGTGAGCAAGTCGATCATGTCCCGGGCCTGCTGGCGACGGCGGGCCCGGCGGCTGCGCGGTGTCTGGTTGGGACGCAGGCGCCGCGCGGCGTAGAGCACCTGGAATTCTTCGATCAACATCGGGAAGGCACGCAGCGCGAGCGCCAGGGCAACCGCCCATTCGTCGCTCGGGATCCGCAACCAGCGCAGGGGGCGGCCCAAAGCGGCTAGCGCCGGCCCCATTTCGGCGACGTTGGTGGTCCAGGACAGCATCGCCCCCAGCCCGATCAACACGATCGACAGCCCGGTGACCCGCACGAAGTGCAACGTCCCGCCCAGCCCGATGTGGACGCCGGCGATCGAGACCACAGGGCTGCCGGCACCGAGCGCGGCGGTGATGCCGCCCACCGCGAGGGCAATCCAAATCCAGCGCCGCGGCGAGGGCAGCGCGCCGCGGGGAATGTGCGCGAGCCGGGCCGCCGTGATCAGCAACACCAGCATCAGCCCGACGGTCGCCCATCCCGGGTAGAAGGTCAGCAATATCGAAACGCCCAGCACCACCAACAGTTTGGTGCCGGCCCACAGTTGATGGATCTTCGACGTTCCCGGCACCGGGACCAGCAGGACAACCGGACGGGGAGTACGCCGCGTCCTTCCCGCCTTCGCGTCCGCGGGCGCGGTCACGGCATTCCCCCCGCCGCCGTCGATGCCGTCTCCAACGACCCGTTGCGCAGATACAGGGATCGCGGGCAAAGCTCCTCCAGCCCGACGATGTCGTGGGAGATGACCACTACCGTCAGACCTCGTTCCCTGCGCAGATTCTCCAGCAGCCGCAGCAGGCCGCGCTGACTGCCGACGTCCAATCCTGCCAGTGGTTCGTCGAGGACCAGCGCCCGCGGGGACCGGGCCAGCAGCCCGGCCAGCACGACGCGGCGCATCTGGCCGCCGCTGAGCTGGTCGATGCGCCGCTTGCCCATCGCCGGGTCCAGACCGACCGACATCAGCGCCTCGGCCACCCGGTCCTGGTCGAGATGCGAAAAGCCTGCTGCGGAGGCGACTTCGGCGTCGACGTGGTCGCGCATCAGCTGCAACCGCGCGGACTGGAACGAGAGCGCGACCTCCCCGACGTGCTCGTGGGTGGGCTCGCCGTCGATCAGGCAGGTGCCGCCGGTCGGAGTCGTCAACCCGGCCATGATCCACGCCAAGGTCGATTTCCCCGACCCGTTGCCGCCGTGGATCAACACCCCGTCGCCCTGCTCCACCACGAAGCTGATATCGCGCAGGGCGACCTTGGCCCACGGTGTGCCGCTGGCGTATTCGTGGCTGACGTCGACAAGCTCGAGCACCGGCGTGTGCGAGCGCGGTGTGACCTGAGCCGTCTGCGCGGGCGTGCTCGGCGTTTCGACGTTGACGGTGTTGTCCGGCGAGTCGCTGAGCCTGATGATGCGGTCGGCGGACGCGGCCTCGTTGTCGTAATGGGTGATGTGCACCAACGCGCTCTGGTGGCGTTTCGCGAGACCAGAGAGCACGCCCAGCAACGCGTCTCGCCCCTGCTGGTCGACCATCGTGGTGACCTCGTCGGCGATGAGGAGTGCCGGATCCCGCGCCAGCGCCGCCGCGAGCGCAAGACGCTGCAGCTCTCCCCCGGACAGGCTTCCGGTGTCGCGTTCGGCGAGTCCCTCGAGCCCGACCTCGCGCAGCAACTCGCCGACATCGATCTGCGCCCCCGCCGGCAACCCCCACACCACGTCGTCGGCGACGCGCGTGCCCAGGACTTGACTCTTGGGGTGCTGCAAGACAATTGCGGTACCGCCCATTTCGCCCAGCCCCACCGCGCCCGGGCGGTCGATGGTTCCCGACGTCGGCTCGCGGCCGGCCAGCATCAGCATCAACGTGGTCTTGCCCGAGCCGTTGGCCCCGGTCACGGCGATGTGTTCGCCGGGCCGGACATCGAGGCTGACCTCGCGCAGCGCGTCTCGATCGGCGCCGGGATACCGGAACGACACGTTGTCCAGCCGCACGGGGACCGGCCCGACCGGAGCGCCGCCGGCCTGCGCGTCCTCGGAAACGTCCAGCTTGTGCACGTCGGGGATCTTGCGCATCCGCTCCAAGAGGCGAGACAGCGCCGACCAGCTGATGAACGAAACGATGACGACCAACAAGACCATGTACGGGAAAATCAGTAGCGGCCAATGGTGTATCCCGCCGGCGACGTATCGCTTCAGCGCGTCGCCCACGCCCTGCAGGTGTACCCAATTCAGGAATGCCGCGACCCCGTTGGCATTGGCGGTGATGACGTCGAAGAACAGCTGCCGCAGCCGCGTCAGCACCGCCAGCACCGCGACCCACCCGGCGCCCCAGAGGACTCCGGCGATCAGCGACAACAAGGCGACCGTCGGCGTGCCCCGGCCCTTGCGTTTGACGATTCCGCACAATCCGCCGACCCAGGCGCAGTCGACGAGCATGAACAGGCTGCCCAGTCCGGCGATCAAAAAGGCGATCACCCCGCCGGCTACCGTCGCGGCCATCAGGGCCCGGGGACGGTAGCGGTAGGCCAGCAATCCCATGGGGACGGTTCCCAGCACGCCCAGCCCCTGAGCGAATGGGATTACCGCGGCGAGGATCTCGATCGCCGCGCAGAGGGCCCCCATAACCGCGGCCTGTGCCAACTCATTCGGACGCAGCGCCCCTTCCCCAGGTTGCCGGAAACGCAGCAAGGTCACTTTGGCGATTCTGCCAGTCCCCGGAGGGAGTGTCCGCTGCAGAAGGGTGTTCGCGCGGCACGCGACGGCATTTTGGCCTCGCTTAGCAAAGCTATGCAACCATGGATACATGGACAACGTCGTCGATACCGCAAAGCTCGAGGGAGCGCAGGGACTGGGGGCCGATCTGCTCGCCGTGGTCGCGCGGCTCAACCGTCTGGCCACCCAGCGCATCCAGATGCCGCTGCCGGCAGCACAGGCAAGGCTGCTGGCCACCATCGAGGTTCACGGCGAGGCCCGAATCGGTGACCTCGCCGCCGTCGACCACTGTTCGCAACCGACGATGACCACGCAGGTGCGCCGCCTCGAGGAAGCGGGCCTGGTGACCCGCACGGTCGACCCCGGCGACGCGCGCGCCGTCCGAATCCGCATCACCGCTGCCGGAAGGCGCACGCTCAACGCGGTGCGGGCCGACCGTGCCGCGGCGATCGAACCCCAATTGGCGCTGCTCGACTCCGGTGACCGCCAGGTATTGATGCAAGCGGTCGACGTGTTGCGCCGGCTGCTCGACGATGCCTCCCTTGCCACCTCACTCGCGGGCCGCCGAAACCCGCTGTGAACGCCGCAATGCTGGTGAGCGGACCGCGAGCACGGGTAAACACGTAACCGAACGGGCGACCGGCGCCTGACGGCGAGACCAACTCAAGACCGGTGACGAAAGGTGGCGGCCATGCCGACCGAGGCTTCGGCCGTTCCGGCCTCCCCGCTGACCGTGTGGGCCGGACCGACCAGGTACGTCTTCGCTCCGGGACGCGACGTGCTCGTCGGCTACGGCCCGGCCTGCGACATCCCGCTGGAGCGCCTCGGAAGCCCCGCGCCGGTGCCGCCCGCACCGCACCCCGATGTGGTGCTGCGGTTCACCGGAGCCCAGTGGGTGGCCATCGATCTGAGCCACCGCGGCATCTTCGTCGACGGATTCCGAGTCCCGACGGTCGAGATCCGCGACGGCCTGGGGATCACCATCGGCGATCCCCAGCACGGTCCGCGCCTCGCCTTCCAGGTCGCACCCGCGCCGCCGGGACACCCGCCGCCCGGCGGGCCCGATCCGCGGGTCCCCACCCAAAGCGCCACCCAGCGCATGCCCGTGGTGGCGCCCCCGCCACCCGCCGGCCCGCGACCCGCACCGCCGCCCCCACCGGCACCGCCTCCTCCGGCGGCGCCGCCGCCTCCCGTTCAGCCACCAGTCGGACCGACGCACCCACCCGTCGCACCGGCCGAGCAACAAAAAGGCCCCGGCCTGATCGAGCGGGTGATCACCTCGAAGCTGCGCGCCCAGCGCCCCTCCGTCCGCACCGACGAAGCCAACTCCACCTTCCGCCTGCCGCTACGAACGGCGGCGCGCACCACCGGGGTGACGGCGCACCGGCTGGGCGTTGAAGTCGACGGGCAGCAGCTGCTGTCGGGCACCTCGTTCACGGCGCATCCCGGCACCATGACCGCCGTCATCGGGCCGTCCGCCGCGCGCAATTCCGCGCTGCTGGCCGTGCTGACCGGCACCAGGACACCCAGCGCCGGGCGCGCCACGGTCGATGGGCACGACGTACACGCCGAACCGCTATCCATGCGCAGTCGCATCGGGATCGTCGCGCGCGACGACCAGCTGCATCGGCACCTCACCGTCGAACAGGCCCTGAAGTACGCGGCCGAACTTCGGCTACCGGCGGAGGCCTCGACCGAGCAGCGCGAGCGGGTGGTCGGCCAAGTGCTCGACGAGCTCGACCTGACGCCGCACCGCGCCACCCGGATCCGCAAGCTCCCACCCGAGGTGCGCCGGTGCGCCGCCCTGGCGATCGAGCTGATCACCCGGCCGAGCCTGCTCGTGGTCGACGAACCCACCGCCGGGCTGGATCCGGCGCAGCAGCGTCACGTCATGGCGGTCCTGCGGCGCCAGGCCAATATCGGCTGTGTCGTCGTGGCCGCGATCTCGACGCGCGCGTCGCTCGCCGACGTCAACACGTGCGATCAGGTGTTGGTACTCACGGGAACGGGCAAGGTCGCGTACCTGGGCACGCCCCAGCAGGCCGAATCCGCCGTGGGAACCGGCGACTGGTCGCAGGTCCTCGCCCGGGTGAGCGCCGATCCCGACGGGACGCACCGCGCCTTCCGCGCGCGGCCCCAACCATTGACGACCCCGCCGGAGGTCGCCGCGCCGTGGACGCCACCGGCCGGGCTGCCCCGGCACCGCCAGATCCGGGTGCTGGCCCGACGCGAGGTGCGCCTGCTCCTCGCCCATCGCAGCTATTTCGCGTTCCTGGTGATCCTGCCGTTCGCGCTGGCGGGGCTGACGCTGCTGATACCGGGCGACGCGGGCCTGACGAGGCCCGGGCCGGGCAGCGCCAACGCGCACGAAGCCATCGAAATCCTCGCCGCCCTCAACGTCGGCGCGGTGATCCTGGGCACGGCCCTGACCATCCGCGCCCTGGTTCTCGAGCACCGCATCTTCCGCCGTGAACAGCAGGCGGGGCTGACCGCGCCGGCCTACCTGGCCGCCAAGGTCACGGTGTACGGACTGGCCGCGGCCCTCTGGACGGCCGTCATGTTCGCGATCGTCGTCGCCGTCCGGGGCGGACCGGCGGGCGACGCCGCGTTACTGCACAACCCCACCCTCGAGCTCTACGTCACCGCGGCGGCCACCGCGATCGTGTCCGCGGTGATCGGCCTCACCCTGTCGGCGCTGGGCAAGGCGCTGCGGGAAGTCCTGCCGCTGGTGGTCCCGGTGATCCTGGCATCCGCGCTCTTCAACGGGAGCCTGGTGCAGCTGGTGAGCCTGTGGGGGCTGCAGCAGGTCAGCTGGTTCGTCCCGGCCCAGTGGGGTTTCGCGGCCTCGGCGTCCACGGTGAATCTACGCAGGACCGACACGCTGGCCGCCAACGTCCTGACCTGGACCCACTACAGCGGCTGGTGGGTGTTCGACATGGTGATGCTCTGCCTGTTCGGTGCCGTCGCGGCCGGGTTCACGCTCTACCGGCTGCGCTCGCCGCTGCCCGGCGAGCACCACACGTCGGCCCGGACCACCTGAACCGTCGTTCTTGTTCCCCGCGGCGCGAACCGCGCATTACTGTCGGCCTATGGCGCCAGAAACGACAAGCACCGCAGAACATCTCCGCAACGCGCTGGACGGGCGGTGGCGTGATGTCCGAAACCGGATGCGGACGACGCTGACCGAGGACCTGTTCCGCCCGCACTACACCCCCAACACGGTGATCGCCCGCACCAAGGTGGCGGAGCAGATGAGGATCATGGCGGCGTTCGGCGCGGCCGCCGACAGCTTCCGGAAAGAACACGGCGGCACCGGCGACGTCGGCGCGGCGATCACGATGATCGAGATGCTGGCGATGTCGGACTTGTCGCTGATGGTGAAGGCCGGGGTGCAGTGGGGGCTGTTCGGCGGTGCCGTGGAGAACCTGGGCACCGAGCGCCACCACGAGACCTACGTGCCCAAGATCATCAGCCTCGAGTTGCGCGGCTGTTTCGCGATGACCGAGACCGGGCACGGCAGCGACGTGCAGTCGCTGGAGACCACCGCGACCTACGACGCCGAGACGCAGGAGTTCGTCATCGACTCCCCCACCCCGTCTGCGCGTAAGGACTACATCGGTGGTGCGGCCGAAACAGCAACCATGGCAGCGGTTTTCGCGCAGCTGATCACCACCGAGGACGGCAAGCCCGTCAATCACGGCGTGCACTGCGTGCTGGTCCCGATCCGCGACGAGGACGGCAACGACCTGCCCGGGGTGACCACGTCGGACTGCGAATACAAGGGCGGACTGCCCGGAGTGGACAACGGCCGCATCGTGTTCGATCACGTCCGCGTTCCGCGGGTCAACCTGTTGAACAAGTACGGCGATGTCGCGCCCGACGGGACCTACAGTTCGCCGATCGAGAACCCGAACCGCCGGTTCTTCACGATGCTGGGCACCCTGGTCCGCGGCCGGATCACCGTGGGCGGCAGCGCCGGCGCCGCCGGGCGGGTGGCGCTGGATATCGCGACCCGATATGCGTTGCAGCGCAGGCAATTCAACGCACCCGACGACAGTTCCGAGGTCCTGATCATGGACTACCTGGTGCACCAGCGGCGGCTGTTTC
The DNA here is from genome assembly GCF_976985675.1 of Mycobacterium sp. NTMscope_MAC_12. Classification (NCBI taxonomy): domain Bacteria; kingdom Bacillati; phylum Actinomycetota; class Actinomycetes; order Mycobacteriales; family Mycobacteriaceae; genus Mycobacterium; species Mycobacterium sp. NTMscope_MAC_12. The sequence continues at coordinate 1,724,852 of NZ_CDRJYY010000001.1, read as the reverse complement.
CGTTGATCGCGAAGTCCTACGCCCTGCAGTTCGCGCAGAACGAGCTGGTCAGCAAATGCCATGACGTCCAGAGCGCGGACGCGCCCGACGCCGACGAGCAGCGCGAGCTGGAAGCCCGCGCGGCCGGGTTGAAGGCCGCCAACACCTGGCATGCCAGCCGCGCGATCCAGGAATCCCGCGAGGCGTGCGGCGGCGCGGGCTACATGGCCGAGAACAGATTGATCGGGCTACGGGGTGACACCGACGTCTTCACCACGTTCGAGGGCGACAACCACGTGCTGACCCAGCTGGTGGCCAAGGAGCTGCTGACGGCGTACGCCGACGACATCAAGAGCATGAGCCCGGTCGAATGGGTGCGCTTCGCCGCCAACACCGTCGGTGAACGCGTCATCAAACGCACTGCGGCAGAAGCGATCATCCAAACCATCGTCGACACCCGCCAAGACAGTGAGGAAGAGGGCAGCCTGTTCAACCGCGGTACGCAGATCAAGATGTTCGAGGACCGCGAAGAATATCTGCTGGCGTCGGTGGCGCGCCGGCTACAGGCGAAATCCAAAGAGATGTCGGAATTCGACGCGTTCAACTCGGTGCAGGATCACGTGCTGCACGCGGCGAGCGCCCACATCGACCGAGTGGTGCTCGAAGCGTTCGTCGCCGGGATCGACGCCTGCGAGAACGAAGAGGCCTGCGAACTGCTGGGGTACCTGTGCGACCTGTACGCGTTGTCGGTGATCGAGGACGACAAGGCGTGGTACATCGAGCACCGGTATCTGTCCACGGAGCGCGCCAAGGCGGTCACCCGGGGGATCAACGACCGCTGCCGGGTGCTGCGCCCGCACGCCGCGACACTGGTCGACGGCTTCGGGGTTCCCGAGCAGCTGCGTTACGCCGAGATGCTGCACCCGGAGAACCTGGGGGACGCCGTCACGAGCTGACGGGCGGGACGAAACCGGTAAGCGTCGTCGAATTCGTTGGCGTGACGGGCTATTGGTTCGGGACCGTGCCGACGGTTTGCAGCTTGCCGTCCGGGCCGATCCGGAACTTCACCGTCCCGATCCCGCTGGGACAGCACAGCTGATCATTTCCCTTCTGCCACTGGTACTGAACGGTCACGGTGTCATCCGAGGGCGGCAGCACGGTGATGTACGGCTTTGGGTTCGGCGTGGCGGTCCCGAGCGACCGGTTGTGGTCGAAGAAGAGCAGCTGCTGGGGAGTCGACTCGCTGGCGATCGTCGGGATGATCTGCACCCACGACAACCGGCAGTTGCGGGTATGGCCGCGCCCGATTTCAACCCAGATCGTGCCGGGGATCGCGATGGGGACCGCGGTGATCGCCTGCCGCACGGTGTCGGCGGTCGGCCCGTCGGAAGCCTTGCAGGTGTCGGGTTTGGCCTGCGGTGGCGCCGCCGGCTTCGCGCCGCAACCGGAGGCCAGCAAAACCAGCAGGATCACAATGAGCGGACGCACGCGGTGAGCTTAGCGAAGACTGTGAATGTTCCGTTGGTTTGGTCGGAAAGCCCGTTCTGACAAGCGTCGCGCGGGGCGCGCGACGTAACCTCGGGCGGGGCGAACGGTCAATGGTGACCTGCGATAACGCGATCCCCCGCCGCGAATTCCCCCGGCGATTTCACACCGGCGTGTCGGCCGTTGAGAGAAAAAAGTAAACGGGGGGAAATTTCGGGGAGCGGTGCCGAAACACGCCTGCTCCACAATGAACTCACGCGATACGGAGCTAACCCGTACGCATTCGACGAAAGGGACGCAAGCGTGACCACGGAGTCCATGGCGCAGCAGAACGCCGTGAACACCATGTGCGCGTACTGCGGCGTCGGCTGCGGCATGGTGTTGCAGATCACAACGAATCCGGAAACGGGTCGCGGTCACGTCACGAAGTCGGTTGGCAACAAAGAACATCCGGCGAACTTCGGGCGGCTGTGCACCAAGGGTGCCACCACCGCGGACATGCTCGGCGCGCCGGGCCGCATGGACTCGGCGTACGCGCGCGCCGATCGCGGCGAACCGCTGGAGCCCGTCGAGATGCACGATGCGATCACCCAGTGCGCGAGGCGGTTACGGGCGATCATCGACGAACACGGCCCCGACGCGTTCGCGATGTACGTGTCCGGTCAGATGTCCATCGAGGCGCAGTACCTGGCGAACAAGCTGACCAAGGGCTTCATCGGCACCAACCAGATCGAGTCGAACTCGCGACTGTGTATGGCCAGCGCGGGTTCCGGCTACAAGCTCTCGCTGGGCGCCGACGGGCCACCCGGTTCGTATCAGGACTTCGAACACGCCGACGTCTTCTTCGTCATCGGCGCCAACATGGCCGACTGCCACCCGATCCTATTCCTGCGCATGATGGACCGCGTCAAGGCCGGCGCAAAACTGATCGTCGTCGACCCGCGCCGCACCGCCACCGCCGACAAGGCGGACCTTTTCCTGCAGGTCGCCCCGGGGACGGATCTGGCGCTGCTCAACGGCCTGCTGCACCTGATCGTCGAGAACGGCCACACCGACCCAGAATTCATCGCCGAGTTCACCGAGGGCTGGGAGGTGATGCCCAGCTTCCTGGAGCAGTACACCCCCGACAAGGTCAGCGAAATAACCGGCATCCCCGAGGGCGACATCCGCGCGGCGGCCCAGATGATCGGCGAGGCCGACAATTTCGTGAGCTGCTGGACGATGGGTCTCAACCAGAGCACCCACGGCACCTGGAACACCAACGCCATCTGCAACCTGCATCTGGCCACCGGGGCCATCTGCAGGCCCGGCAGCGGGCCCTTCTCCCTCACCGGCCAGCCCAACGCGATGGGCGGCCGCGAGATGGGTTACATGGGACCGGGTCTGCCGGGGCAGCGGTCGGTGGCCTCGGCCGACGACCGCGAGTTCGTCGAAGACCTGTGGGGCATCCCCCGCGGAACGCTGCGCACCGAGGTCGGCACCGGCACCGTCGACATGTTCTCCCGGATGGCCGGCGGACAGATCAAGGCCTGCTGGATCATCTGCACCAATCCCGTTGCCTCCGTGGCCAATCGCAAGACGGTGCTGGCCGGGCTGGAGCGCGCCGAATTGGTGATGGCCCAGGACGCGTTCCTCGAGACGGAGACCAACGAATACGCCGACGTGCTGTTGCCGGCGGCCCTGTGGACGGAGTCCGAGGGGGTGATGGTCAATTCCGAGCGAAACATGACGCTGTTCCAGCCGGCGGTTCCCGCTCCGGGCCCCGCGATGCCGGATTGGCGGATCATCGCCCGGATCGCCTGCGAGATGGGCTTTTCGGAGGCGTTCAGTTACGACTCCGCCGAGGAAGTCTTCGAGGAAATCAAGCTGTTTTCCAACCCGAAGACCGGTTACGACCTGCGCGGGGTGAGCTACGAGCGGCTGCGTCAGGGTCCGGTGCAGTGGCCGTGCGCGCCGCAGAGCGACGGCGACCGCAACCCGATCCGCTATCTGAACGACGGTGTCAGCCAAACGCAGTTGATCCGCGACGACGGCGGTGTGCCGCGGCTGGCCTTCCCGACACCCACCGGCCGTGCCGCGTTCTTCGCCCGCCCGCACCTGCCGCCCGAGGAAATGCCGGACGACGACTACCCGTTCCTGCTGAACACCGGGCGCCTGCCGCATCAATGGCACACCATGACCAAGACGGGCAAGGTGGCCAAGCTCAACAAGCTCAACCCGGGGCCGTTCGTCGAGATCCACCCCGGCGACGCCGCCCGGCTTGATATTGCCGACGGGGATCCGATCGAAATCGCTTCTCGCCGCGGCCGCGCCGTGCTGCCCGCACTCGTCAGCGGCCGGGTACGCCCCGGCAACTGCTTCGCGCCGTTCCACTGGAACGACGCCTTCGGCGAATACCTGTCGATCAACGCCGTCACCAACGATGCCGTCGACCCGATCTCCAACCAACCCGAGTTCAAGGCGTGCGCCGTCACCTTGACGAAGGTCAGCGTCTCCCAACCCGATCCGGGTGCCGCGACAACGGCGATCACCGACACCCCGCAACCCGCGGCCGCGCAGGTACGAGAGATCAGCATGACCCAAGTCGACGCCCTCGGCGAACTGCTCGGTGTGGCAACGCTGCCCAAGCCGGAATTCAACGAGCTCGGCCGCGCCTACCTTGCCGGGATGCTGACCGGCCTGCGCTCGGACGCCGGCCGCCGCACCGCGGGGGTACCCACGCTGCCGCCGAGCGCGCCGTTCGATTCCGGCACGCGGCTGTGGGTGGATGGCCTACTGGCGGGCTTGTTCTCGCGTATCGACGGACCCCAGCCGGTGGCATTGCCCGTGGCGTCCCCTCCGATGGCGGCCGCCGAGCAACCGCCCGTCGCGCCGGCCGATCCTCAACCCGCGCCCGAGCGTGCCCCCATCGTGGTGCTGTGGGCGTCGCAGACCGGGACCGCGGAGGAGCTCGCCGCCGACATCGCCGCACAACTGGGCGACGCCAAGCTGCCGGTCTCTTTGCACAGCATGGACGACTTCCCGCCGGCCAAGCTGGCGACGACGCGGGAGCTGTTGCTCATCACGAGCACGACCGGTGACGGCGATGCGCCCGACAACGGTGCCGGCCTGTGGCGGGCGCTGACGTCCGAGAGCGCGCCGCGATTCACCGATACCCGCTACGCCGTGCTCGCGCTGGGTGACTCCAATTACGACGATTTCTGTGGCCACGGACGCAATTTGGACGCGCGTCTCGCCGAGCTCGGCGCGACCCGCCTCGCCGGCCGGGTCGACTGCGAACCCGACTACGACGACTCCGCGGCCAAGTGGCTGGGCGACGTCATCGACGCGCTGACCCGGACACCCACCTCCGTCGGCAGCGACGGCAGGGCGGCGGCGCCGGCCCGCGCCTCCGCGATGGCGGCGCGCTCGCGCCCGAATCCGCCCGCAGCAACCGCGTACAGCAAGAAGCATCCGCTGATCACCGGCATGGTCCGCAACACCATGTTGAGCCAGCCGGAGTCGGCAAAAGACGTGCGGCACTTGGTCTTCAGCCTGCCGGAAGAAACCGTGACCTACGAGGCCGGTGACGCGCTGGGGGTGTGGCCGCGCAACAGCGACCAGCTGGTCGACGAATGGCTGTCCGTCACCGGGCTCGACGGACAGACCCCGGTCGAGGTCGGCGAGCACGGGCTGATGTCGTTGCGCTCCGCGCTCACCGAGCGCATCGAGATCGCCCACATCAGCCGGGACCTGGTGCGGTTCGTGCAGGAGCGCACGGGCGATGCGACACTCGCGGAGCTGCTGAAGCCGGAAAACAAACGGGCGCTCGCGGATTGGTCGTGGGGGCGCCAGTCCATCGACCTGCTGGCGCAGCTGCCGGTCATCGCGTCCGCGCACGAGTGGCTGCGGGTGCTCAAACGCCTTCAGCCGCGGCTGTATTCGATCTCGTCGAGCCCCAAAGAGTGCCCGGGCGAGGTTCACTTGACCGTCTCACCGGTGCGCTACAACTTCCAGGGCGTCCCACGCCGCGGGGTGTGTTCCACCTACCTCGCCGACCGCTCCCCCGGCGATCGAGTTGCTGTCTATCTGCAGGCGTCAAGCAATTTCCGCCCGCCGAGCGACCCGGACACGCCCATGATCATGATCGGTCCGGGCACCGGCATCGCGCCCTTCCGCGGCTTTCTGCAGGAGCGACGCGCGCTCGGCCACGACGGACCCAACTGGCTGTTCTTCGGCGAGCAGCACGCCGCCACCGACTACTACTACCGCGACGAACTCGAGCAGATGCGCGACGACGGCTTCCTCACCGAGTTGGACCTCGCGTTCTCCCGGGACCAGCAGCACAAGATCTACGTGCAGCACCTGATGCGCAACCGCGGGGCGCAGCTGTGGAGCTGGTTGCAGGACGGCGCCCAGCTGTACGTCTGCGGTACCGCCGACCCCATGGCCAAGGACGTCGACCGCGCGCTCTGCGACATCGCGGCCGAATTCGGCAACCTCGACCCGGACGCGGCGCAGGCGTACGTCCAGGCGCTGAGCGCCGACAAGCGCTACCACCGCGACGTCTACTAGCGCCGATTCCCCCGCTGACGTCGAACTTGTAATACGGCGGAAACATCGCGCATCCGCCGATGAAACATCCGAGTCGCACGATGCAGTCATAAGGTCGCGCACCTGAAGGGGTCGCCATATGGCTCGGGAGTCTGATGGACCCGATCGGGTCATCAAGAACGGCTGCCCGTTGCGATGCCGCCTGCGACACGTCGGCGTGGCGGAGGAGCGGGTGGATTGGGCGGGGCTGCCCGTCAACCTGGACTTCGCGTTCTCGCGTGATCAGCGCGACAAGGTCTATGCGCAACACCTGATGCGCAGGCGCTTGTGCGTCTGCGAGATCGCCGCAGGGCAGGACGGCGCGGAGACGCTGCGGGTCACCTGAACGCTCGCGGCGCCTACCGCCTGGGCGGATCCGGCTGCCCGTACACCGCCACCACCACGGTGCGGTCCACACTGTTGGCCGACCACACCCCGATCGCGGTGTTGGCGCAGTCGCGGATGATCGCCATGTCGTCGGGGTTGTAGTACCACTGGTTGACCAGTTCGAGGCTGCTGATCGCGATGGCCGGGTTGGTGGCCACCGTCTCGGCCGCCCTGCCGCGGAAGCCCGCGGCATTGGCGCGGTCCTGCGGCGTCGATCCGTCGGAGCCGGTGTCGTCGTTGATGTTTCGGTTGTTGATCATGTCTTCGGCATGCCATTCGGCGGCCAGGGTAAGCGCGTTGTTCCTGACGACGTCGTTCGTGCAGCCCGCCTGATGCTGCAGCGTGTAGACGGCGGAGACTACCGCGCTGTTGAGTCGCTTGTTGTCGGCGTGCACGGCCGGGGCCAACAACGTTGAGGCCCCGGCGAGAAGGACGGCGGCGGACAGCGCGCTGCCTGGGCGGCGAATCGGCACGGACATGTGCTTTCTCGGATCACACGGGGTCGAAGCGCGAAACCAGCCATCGGCCGTTGACCTTGTCCAGTGTCATCCGAACGACGGGCTGGGTGTCGGTGGGGGCACCGTCGCCGATGGTGACGGTTTGGTCGACGAACACCAGCGCCACGGCGTGGTTCGCGGTCACCGAAACCGACGCCGCGGCATTGGCTTTCGCCGCCGACGAGATGCGCTTCTCCTTCGCGCCGGGAATGACGACCTGCCGGGTGAGCTCCGCGTAGGCATCCTTGAACTCACCGGTCAGCCGCTCGCGTGCCGCGGCGAGATCCTTGTCCACCGAGTCGGCGCGATAGGACAACAACGCGACCGCGTCGTCGCGGGCGGCCTGCACCGATTCGGCGCGCACCGCGGCCAGGTCAGCGGACGACCCGGCCCACCACCTGAGGTAACCCGCGCCCAGTGCCAGCACCAACGCCAACCCCGGCAGGATCCCGTAGGCGACGATCCGCGACCAGGCGATCGGGCGCCTGTCTCGTGTGGGCGTCGGGGTGGTCTCGGCATCGTCGATGCCCGGTTCCGCCTCGGCCGCAGCGGCTTTCACATCCTCGCTCACCGTGGTCATGGCACGAACACCACGTTGGAGACCTTGGCGTCAGAGGCGTCCGGGCCGACCGATCGGACCTCGATGCGCATCCGCCATTCCCGCGGCGCCTCCTCGCCGCCGGCCGTGCGCGACTTCACCGCAACCGCCACCAGCACCTGGGCCGAGTCATCGCTTTGGGATTCCAGGCCCGCATCGGTCACGGTGCCTTCGGATTTCGACTGTGCCGCCTTCACGACCTCCATGAACGGTTTGGACCGCTGTTCGAAGTCATCCCGGAATGCGCCGGTGGCCGAATCGAGGATGCGCTGCACGTCGGTGTCGACCTGGGTGTAGTTGATCGTGGTGAGGTTCACCGCGCCCTGACGGGCGGTCGCAACGTACAGGTTGCGGCGGGCCTGGGCGTCATGCTGCTGGTAGGCGCGGTAGCCGAGCCAACCGCTCAGGCCGGCCAGTGTCGCGACGATGAGACCGCCGGCGACCAAGGCGGTTACGACGGCCGAAAACCGCTGCTGCTGAACGCGTTCGCGCCAGCGGGTGAACCTGCCTCGTGGGCGGCTTTCGCCGGGGTCGTGGCCCGGTTCGGCGATGCGCTCCTCGGCCTCGGTCGGGCCGGGGCGTTCGGCGACCTCGGTCGCCGCGTCGTTGTCGTGTGTCATCGTGCTCCTTCGAACTCTCAGGGTTGCGGGACGAGCAGTGATTGCCAGCTCTTGGCGCGCGGGTGGGCCAGGTCCGACTCGGTGTAGCGGCGCCCGTCGGGTCCGATGTAGTCGCCGGTGGCCGGGTCGTAGGTGGCCACGGCTATCGGCGCGGGCGGTGGCGCGGTGGCCCGCGGAGCCGGCAGCCGCGAATCCTGCCCCGGGGGATACAGCGGCACGCCCTGACCGCTGGTCGTGGCGTTCGGGTCCCCCTTCCAGTTGTAGCCGTCGTTGAGCGGCACGTACTCCTCGTCGCTGTCGCATAGCTCGACCGTGGGCGCCCTTTTCCATGGCTTGCTCTCACACGGAATGTTGCGCACCCCACGGACATTGAACTCCGAGTCCTGGGGCACCCGGCAGAACAGGTCGGCCGCCGGCCGGTCCGGGGCGTCGACGCTGGCCGGTGAGCGCCGCTGCTGCGGCGGCAGATACCCCGTCGTGCACGGGGGCGGCAGGTTGAGGTTGAGGTTGAAGTCCAGCTGGGCGCCGCGGTACTCCTGCTTGGTGTTGGAGCTCGGCACGATGATCGCGGCCATGGCCGCGATGCCCTGCGGGAGCAGCACCAGGAGTTGCTCGATGTCGTGGCGGTAGACGACGGCGATGTCGCCGAGGCTCACCAGGTTGGCGAAAAGCACTGGCAGCGCGGGTGTCACCCGATCCAGGAGGGCGCGGCCTTCCTCGATGCCCGACGCGCCGTTCGTTAGCAGGTCTCGCACCGCGGCGTCCTGCGCCTTGAACTGCGCCATGATGGCCGCGGTGTGGCGGGCCCACGCGGTGATCGCGCCCGACGTCTCGACTTGGGAGTCGAGTACCGCCGGCGACTGATCGATGAGGGCGGCGAGCGGGTCGACGGTCCGGCCTCCCGCGATGGCCAGCGCGGTCGATCCGTCGACGATGCGGGACAATTCGGGTCCAAGGCCGCCGACCGCGCGGTTCGTCTCGTCGATCACGGTGCGCAGGTTGTCGCGCGGAATCGCTTGCAGTGCACGGTTGGTCATGTCGAGCAGGCGCCCGATGTCGACGGGGACGTCGACATGGCCCGCGGGGATGACGTCACCGGCCTGCAGCGGTCGGGCGTGTTCTCCGCCGTTGCCGGGCTGCGGGGTCAGCTCGATGTACTGCTCGCCGATGGCCGAGCGGCTGTGCACCGACGCCTGGACGTCGGCGGGCACTGTGACCCCTGACCTCATGGCGAGCACGGCGCGCACTCCGGTGGCGGTGACGTCGACCGACTTGACCTGCCCCACATCGGTGCCGCGGTAGGTGACGACCGAGGTCTGGTAGAGCCCACCCGATTGCGGAAGGTCCACGGTGACCTTGTATTCGCCGATCCCGAACAATGTGGCGGGCAGCTTCATGAAGTTGAATGCCATTGCGCCACAAGAGACGACGGTCACCAGCGTCAGGATCGACAACTGGATCCACGTGCGTCTGGTCAGTCGAAGCATTCAGTACCCCCCGAAGTGGTACGGGTAGGTCAGCGGGTTGCCCCCGGTGACCGGGCTCGGCTGCATGCCGATGGTGCGACCCCACTGCAGCTCGAGTTGGGTGAGGTTGCCTTCCCAGCGCGACCCGGTGAAAAGCCCTTGGTCGATGCGGCTCAGCGTCAGATCGACCACCAGGGTGAGGTTGGCGTAGTCGCCCCGGAACCAATTCCGCACTGTCGACGTCGGCCAGGGATAGGTCGCCAAGCCGTCCAGGCCCCGGGTGAGCGAGGGCCCGGCGTCGGCGAGCGAGCGCAGCACCGGCGCGATGTTGCGCAGGTTGTGTACCAGCGATTCCCTGCTCTGATGGACGGTATCGGCGGCGATCGCGCTGAATTTGCCGACCTGGTCGATGGTCTCGGCGATCTTGGCCCGTTCCTTGGCCAACACCTCCAGCGCCTTAGGCACGGATGTCAAGGCCTTGTCGACGACCGGGTCGTTGCCGGCAACCTGACCCGCCAGAGCGTTGAGGTTCTCGGCGGCGGCGATGATGTCGTCGGTCTGGCCGTTGGTGCGGGCGATGAACTCGTCCAGCTGGCCGAGCAGACTGCGCATGTCGTTTTCGCGGCCGGCGAATGCCTTCACGACCGCTTGGTTGATTTCCTGCAGCTGCCCAATTCCGCCGCCGTTGAGCAGAATCGACACGGAGGCCAACGTCTGCTCGGTGGTGGGATAGAGGCTGGCGCGTGACAACGGGATGACCGACCCGGCTGTGAGCCGGCCGACCGGCGGTTCGTCTTTGGGCGGCGCGAGTTCGATGTGCATCGAGCCGAGCAGGCTGGTCTGCCCGAGCTTGGCCGTCGAATTGGCCGGCAGGTGGACGTCGCCGTCGATGCGCATGGTGACCAGCGCGTGCCAGTCTTGCAGCTCGATCCTGGTGACGTTGCCGACGTTGACGTCGTCGACCCGGACCCGGGTGTTCTCCTGGATGGTCACCACGTCGGGCATCTGCGCCTGAATGGTGTAGGAGCCCGGCCCTCCCCCGGCCGTTCCGGGCAGGCTGAACGAATTCAAACCGCGCCATCCGCACGCCGAAAGCGCGGCGACGCAGAGCATTCCGACGAGTGCCGCGGCCGCGCGTCTCATGACGGCCCCGTCGGAAGCATCAGATCCTGCAGGACCTGAAGCGAGTTGGTCGTCGCGCTCGGCGCTGGCGGGGGCGGTGGCTGCTCGGGCGGCGGGGGCGGCGCGTCGGTCGGTGGGGACGCGTCGGGTGGCGGGGGCGGCGTGTAGCCGGGTCGCAGCCAGTCCTCGCTGTAGGTGATCTCGCTGGGGCGGGCCTGCGTCCCGACGAACGGATTGATCCCCGCCGGAATATAGTTGTAGATGCGGTTTTTGATGATCGGGTTGAGGTACTGCAGGCACAGTTTCGAGACGCGGGCCAACCGCGCCCGCGACGCCGCTTCGATCGAGCTGCAGATGAATTGCGGGATGTCGGCGAAGTTGTTCAGCGCCAGGATGCCGGTCATCGCGCTTTGCGCCGGCTGGTAGATGTTCAGGAAGTTCTGGAACACCGTCGGGGCGATATGCAGGATCTGTTTGATATCGCCGCGGCTGTCGTTGAGCGCGGTCGTGATCGAACCCAGCCGGTCGACCGTGACGCCCATCGCTTCGCGGTTCTCGGCGAGGAAATCACGCACGTCCGTCAGCGCGCCATCCAGCGACTTCAACGCGGCGCCGACCTCGTTCGGGGTGTTCGACAGCAGGGTGGTCACGCCGGCCAGGTTCTGGTTGAACGAGGCGAGCAGATCGCTGCTGGAGTGCAGCGCGGATACCAACAGCTGCAGGTTGCGCACCGTGCTGAAGATGTCGTCGGCGTGGTCACCGAGCGCCGAAATGGCCTGGGACAGTTTGATGACGGTGTCGCGGGCGGTGTCGCCCTGGCCGCGCACGTTGTCGGCCGCCGAGTCGATGAGCTCGCCGACGGAGTTCACCCCGCCGGGGCTCGTGGGTTGCAGCGCGTCGGTCAGCTTTTCCAGCTGCCGGCGGAAGTCATCCCATTCGACGGGAACCGCGGTGCGGCTGAGCGGGATCGACGCGCCGTCGCTCAACTTCGGGCCACCGGAGTATGCCGGGACGAGTTGGATGGCCCGCGACGTCACCAGCGATGGGGACAAGATGGCGGCGCGCGCATCGGCCGGGACCGAATACTGCTTGTCGACCGAGAACGTCACCCTGGAGCTGGTGGGCTGGGGCTCGATCTTGTCGATGACCCCGACGGCGACGCCGAGGATTCGGACCTCATCCCCGACGAACAGACCGTTGGCCTCCGCGAAATACGCCGAGTAGGTGTTCTTCTCGACGTCGTCCCACAGCCTGCTCGCGACCAGAACCGACGCCGCGGCCAGCGTCAGGATCAGGCTGATCGCGGTGACTTTGCGAAGGGTGCCCCGGCTCATGTTCACGGCTCGTCGAAATCGTGTGGCGAGGGCGGGGGGATGGTCCGCACGGGTGGGGTCGACGGTGGCGGCGACGGCGGCTGTGACCACAGCGGCACCGGCGCGTTCTCCGGCGGTACGGGTGGGGTTCCGGTGGGCGGATCGACCGCCTCCGACGGCAGCTTCTGGTTGGGATCCAGGAACCGGTCGTACATGTCCGCATCGAGGACCGGTCCACCGATCTGGCCGGGAACCAGGTTGGCGACATAGGCCTTGAAAAATGGCCCGGAACCCAGGCATTCGCCGAAGGACATCGCGTACCGCTTGAATTTGGGCAGCGTCTTTTGGATGTCGTCTTTGCGGTTGTCCAGGATTTCGAGGACGCCGTTGAGCTTGTCGAGTGCTGGTTTGAGTTGGCTTCGGTTGTCGTTGACCAGCCCGGAGATCTGGCCCGACACCGCGGTGAGATTGTTCATCAGCGCGTCCAGCGAATCGCGTTCGTCGAGCAGCGCGGCCAGCAGCGCGTTGGAGTTCGCGACGAGCCCGGCGATTTGTTGGCTGCGCTTGCCCAACACCGCCGAGACTCTGTCGGCGTTGCCCAGCAGGCTCCTCAGCTGTGCGTCGCGGCCGTTGAGGGTGTCCGAGAACCGGGCGACTCCCTCCAGCGCCGGCTTGAGATCCGCAGGCGTCGCCTTCAGCGTGTTCGCCAATGTGGTCAGGGCCGTGGACAATTGGGCGGTGTCCAGCCCGCTGATGGTGGTCGTCAGATCGCCCAGCGCGTCCGGCAGGTCGTAGGGCGAGGTGGTGCGTTCCAGCGGAATGGTGCCCGAAAGCCGGCCGTCTCCGCGCGGAGTCAGCTCGAGCATCTTGGCGCCCAGAATGGTTTCGGTCTTGATCGCCGCCTCGGTGCGGTCGCCCAGTTCGACGCCCTCGCGCACGGTGAAGCCCACCCGAACCTTGGTGCCTTCCAACCGGAGGTCGGAAACCCGCCCCACGCCCATGCCGGAAACCCGCACCGCGTTGCCCGGTTTGATGCCGCCGGCCTCGGCGAAGTACGCGGCGTAGTCGTTCGTGTTCTTGATGAAGGGCAGCCTGTTGTACTGGAACGCGACGACGGTCACGCAGGCCAGGATGACGGTTCCCATCACGCCCAACACGAACGGGTTGCGCGGGCCGGGCGACGTGAGTTTGGGGATCTTCACCTTCATCGCGGCGTGCACCGCCCACTGGGCTGGCCCAAGAGCTTGACGAAGATCGGGTTGCCGCCCTTGCCATTCAACTTGAGCAACACTTCGCAGAAGTAGAAGCCGAAGTAGTCGCCGTTGAGCCCCTGCCGGGCCAACACCTGGTAGATGTCGGGGAGCTCTTTGAGCAGGTTGTCGACGTAGTCGCGGTCGGAGAGTACCTGTGCGGACATGCGATCCGTCTCGTGCACAACGTCTTTGATCGGCTGGCGGGACTGAGCGAGCAGATCGGTGATCGAGCCGGCGGCCGCGTTGATGTAGGCGAGGCCGGTGGAGATGTCGTTTCTGCGCTGCGACAGACCCTCCACCAGCTGGGCGAGCTTGTCCAGGCCGTCGGAGAACTCGTGGTCGCGAGCGGCGAAGGTGTGCAGCACGGTGTTCAGGTTGGTGATCAGCTCGCCGATCAGCTCGCTGCGCCCAGCCAGGGTCGAGGTCAGTATCGAGGTCTGCGACAGCACCGAAGCCAGGGTTCCGCCCTGCCCCTGGAAGATTCGCAAGAGTTGACCGGACAGGGCGTTGACCTGATCGGGATCCAGTGCGCGGAACAACGGGCGGAACCCGCCGATCAGCGCGTCCAGGTCAAGCGCCGGCGAGGTCCGCGCCAGCGGAATCGTCGCCCCCGGCGGGAGTCGCCGCGGCGGCCCCGGGCTCTCTTCGAGCGCGAGATAGCGGTCGCCGATGAGGTTTTCGTACCGCACGACCGCCTTGGTGCCCTCGGTGAGTCGCACGCCCTTGTCCACCTCGAAGCCGACGGTGACCGTGCCGTCGTGATGCAGGCGCAGCTCGCCGACCTTGCCGACTTCCACCCCGGCGATGCGCACGAAATTGCCGGACTTGAGGCCGGAGATATTCGTGAACACGGCCTGATAGCCGGTGCGATCCTCGAAGCGCAATTGGCCGAACACCGCGACGAGCGCGAAGGTGAACAGCAAGCAGACCGTCGTGAAGATCCCGACGCGCAGGACGATGCTGGAGAGCTTTCTTCTCATGGCGGCGGCTGCCCCCCGCGCCAGAAGTAGCGCGGCGCCTCGGGTGGGTTCTTGGTGGTGGGGAACCAGTTGGCCCACCACGGATTGCCCGCGGCTACGTTGGTGCGGATCTCGTTCGGGGCCGCCCCCCAACCGGTGTCGGTGACCAGCGCGCGCACCGGGAAGTTCGCGCTCGGGTCGGGCAGCGATCCGCAGCTGGGCTTGCCGCCGGGGCCGCCGGTGGCGTTGACCTTCGGCAGGTGTTTGGGAAATCGGTAGGGGTCGTCGCCGAAAAGCAGCGCGGCGTCCAGGATCACCGAGTACCCGTTGCCGCCCAATGCATCTCGGCCGCCGTGGTCCACATACCACTGGGCGCCCTGGAACAGGCACGTGTAAGTCGGCGAGTACTTCTGCAACAGCGCGATGGTGGGATCGAGCAGGTTCATGGACCGCACGATGTTCGACTCGTTGGGGCCGATGACGTTGATGCCGGTCTGGCTGAAGCCGACGGCCGACAACAGCAAGGAATCGAGTGAGCGCTGCTCGTCGGTGACGGTCGCGCTGGTGGTCGCCGCCGAGTCGAGGATCGACAGGATGTTCTGCGCCGCATCGGAGTAGATGGCCGCGGTCTTGCCGAACAGCCTCCAGTCCTGGTGAATCGTGTCCATGCGCGAGTTGACGGTGAGCAGCACGTTGTTCGCGTCGGTGACCGCGTGTCCGATCCGATCGCCCTTGCCGCGGACCGATTGCGCGAAGGCCGACAAGATCGCGTTGAGTTTGGCCGGGTCGAGCGCCTGCACCACCGATTGCAGGTTCTCGAACACGGTGTTGACCTCGACGGTGACATTGCGCGAGCGCAGCACCGCGCCGGGCTTCAGGGCGGTAACGCTGGGCTGGGAAGGGACGATCAGGTCGACGTATTTGGAGCCGAAGGCCGTGGTCGATTTGATCTCGGCCTCGAGGTTGTCCGGCAGGTATCTGAAGGCATCCGGGCGGATCTTCAGCTGCAGCCGGGCCGTTTTCACGTCGGTGCCGATCGAGGCGACCTGTCCGACCTGGACGCCGCGCAGCTTCACCTTGGCGCCGTCTTCCATCACCAGTCCAGCCCGGTCAGAGACCAGCGTGAGCGGGACGAAGGCCGCGAACTTGCCGGAGAACGACGCCGCGGTCAGCGCGACTAGGCCGCCGACGAGGATGAACAGCGTTAACGCCCACCATATTGGGTCGATCCTGCTGGTGCGGGTCCGGTTTCGCTGCTGCGATCGCCCGCGGTGCGTGTGGTTGCTCATGCGGCTAGCCGGACAGGTTGAAGTTGCCGGACTGCCCGTAAACGGACAGTGAAATCATCAGGCACACAAACGCGGTGACGATCATCGATGACCGGACCGAGCGGCCGACGGCCTCCCCCACGCCGGCCGGCCCGCCGGTCGCGGTGAAACCGTAGTAGGTGTGCACGACCATCACACCCGTCGCCATCGCCAGAGCCGACAGGAACGACCAAAGCAGGTCGTTGGGGCGCAGGAACGTGGCGAAGTAGTGCTCGTAGACGCCTCGCGACTGCCCGTAGACGTAGATCGTGAGCAGTTTCGCCGCGATGAACGACATCAGGACGGCGACGGCGTAGAGCGGGATGACGACCAGGATGCCGGCGATGATCCGGGTGGAGGCCAGATAGGTGACCGCCCGGATGCCCATGACCTCTAAGGCGTCGATCTCCTCGTTGATGCGCATCGCCCCCAATTGCGCGGTGGCACCGGCGCCGATGGTGGCCGCCAACGCCAGACCGGCCGTGCAGGGCGCGATCATCCGAACGTTCAAGAACGCCGACAGGAAGCCGGTCAGCGCCTCGACGCCGATGTTGGACAGCGTGTCGTAGCCCTGCACCGCAACGAGGGCACCGGTGGTCAGCGTGAGGAAGCCGATGATGCCGACCGTGCCCCCGATCACGGCCAATGCGCCTGTGCCCATGCCCATCTCGGCGATCAGGCGCAACAGCTCTCCGGGGTAGCGGCGCACCGCATCGGCAGTGGAGGCCAGGGATTGGCCGTAGAACACGGTCTGTTCGCCCAGCTTGCGGGTCGAGCCCACCATCCTGGGTCCCAGGGTGACGAACCACGACGGTTCGCGTGCGGCATCGGTCATTTGGCCGTCACCTTCACCCCGAGCGCGGTCGTCAGGATGTTGATGAAGAAAAGCGCCATGAAGGAGAACACCACGGTCTCGTTCACCGCATTCCCGACGCCGGTGGGTCCGCCGCCCACCGATAGTCCCTTGTAGCAGGCGATCAGGCCCGCGGACAGGCCGAACAGAGTCGCCTTGATCAGTGAGATCACGACCTGCGGCAGCCCGGTGACCAGCGTCATCCCGGCGATGAACGCGCCCGGCGTGACGTGCTGAACGAAGACCACGAAGATGTAGCTACCGGTCAGCCCGGTGACCGCGACCACCGAGTACAACAGGACCGCCACGAACGTGGCCGCGATGATGCGCGGAACCACCAGCGCCTGAACGGGATTGACGCCGATCACCTTCATCGCGTCGATTTCCTCGCGGATGGTGCGCGCACCCAGATCCGCGCACATGGCGGTCGACCCGGCGCCCGAGACGACCATCGCGGTGACCACCGGGCCCACCTGGGTCACCGAGGCCAGGCCGGCACCGGCGCCCGAAAGGTCTCCGGCGCCGATCTCCACGAGCAGAATGTTGAGCACGAAAACAATCAGCACCGTGTACGGAATCGACAACATGATGGTCGGGAAAATGGAAACCCGGGCGACAAACCAAATCTGCTCGAGCACTTCACGCCACGCCCACGGACCGCGCACGGCGGCAACCAACGCCTCGGCGCTGAGCAGAAAGAATTGCCCTAACGCGGTCATGGGCTTCGCCACGGTCGTCGCGTTCACGCTGTTCGCCCACCCCAACGGCGGTCCTGGTGACTCAACTCGACCCCCATGTTCGTAACAGACGTTTATGCGTTCGTAATTGGCTGGCGCTCAAGCAAACAGCACCTTTTACTGCGCCGCCAATGCCTGCTCGTGCGCGCAGATCAGCGAATGTACGGGCAAAACAATGCCCGGCGTTAGATTTGCGATCAACAAGAAGAAATGTGGCCGCGGCCGGTAACCCAATCGACGAATGGCCCACGGCGGCGCACGCGGTCGGTGGCGACGGCGCGCACCCGATCTCCCATCGTTGCCGGAACCGGCCTGCGGCACAGCGCAAGTCGGGGCGAACCGGCACGCGTCGCTCGCGACGCGTTGCGTCTGCTCCGAAAACCGTTGCGCACTCACGGCCACCGTCCCGTTCGACTATCCCCGCCGAACGCCACGGTTCGGGCAAGTGTGGTTCAACGCAACGGTTTCACTCGGGCTGACCGTGATCGCGCTACCGGAGATGGGATGCGGCGTTTCCGGTTAGACTCTGCGGGTGACAAATAGGCCGTCGTCATATCTGGTGTTGGCGTCGCAGCGCAGTGGCAGCACGCTGCTGGTCGAATCGCTGCGCGCGACCGGCGTGGCCGGCGAGCCGCAGGAGTTCTTTCAGTACCTACCGGCCACCAGCCAGTCGCCGCAGCCGCGGGAGTGGTTCGCCGGGGTCGAGGACGAGTCGATCCTGAGCCTGCTCGATCCGCTGGACGCGGGGACACCCGACCTCGCGCCGCCCGAGATCTGGCGCGCCTACATTCGCACCGTCGGACGGACGCCGAACGGGGTGTGGGGCGGCAAGCTGATGTGGAACCAGACGCCGCTGCTGCTGAACCGCGCCAAGGACCTGCCGGACCGCAGCGGCGACGGCCTGCTGGCGGCGATCCGCGACGTGGTGGGCGAGGAGCCGCTGCTGATTCACGTCTACCGTCCCGACGTGATCTCGCAGGCGGTGTCGTTTTGGCGAGCGGTGCAGACACGGGTCTGGCGCGGAAGGCCCGACCCGGCGCGTGACGCGCGCGCCACCTACCACGCCGGAGCGATCGCGCACGTCGTCACCATGCTGCGCGCGCAAGAAGAGGGCTGGCGGAATTGGTTCGCCGAAGAAAATGTCACCCCGATGGAGATTTCGTATCCGGTGTTGTGGCGCAACCTGACCCAGGTGGTGGGATCCATCCTCGAGGCGCTGGGCCTTGACCCGCAGCTGGCGCCGGAGCCGGTGCTGGAACGCCAGGCCGACCATCGCTCCGACGAGTGGGTGGACCGCTACCGTGCCGACGCCGAGAAGCGCGGCCTGCCAACCTGAGCGACCGCCCCGGGCGAGCTAGATTCTGGCCGAGCCAATCACTTGGCCGCGGCGGCGCCACGGGCCACGATTCCCGTCAGCAGGATGCGGCTGCACAAGCCGCCAATGTCGCCTGGGGAGTCGCGTGAGGAGTGGCCATCGTGGGTGAAGGCGTGCCAGATGACGACGCGCTGCGGGGCCCGAACGGGTCGGCGAGGCTCGGCGCGATATCGGTGGACTGGTGGGCGACCGTCGTGGCGGGCGTGATCGTCGCGTTGGCGGTGGCCGACGTGCTTCCGAAGGTCCCATGGTGAGCGGCGTGAGCACGCTGCGCGCGGAGCCCGGCGAAACGCCTGCCGAGGCCACCTTCACCAGTACCCGTCCGCTCGACTATGTCCCGGGCGTCCTCCTGCTGATCGGTGTGGGGTTGCTGGGCAAGCACGCCCAGATCTGGTGGAACGCGCTGGCCAAACACCAGCACTGGACGGTGCCCGACATCGAATACGTGTTGTGGGCGATCGTGATTGGGCTGCTCATCACCAATACCGTTGGCCTGCACCCGATCTTTCGCCCCGGTGTGCTGACCTACGAATTTTGGCTCAAGGTCGGCATCGTGGCGCTCGGCTCGCGTTTCGTGCTGGGCGACATCGCCAAGCTCGGCGGGATCAGCCTGGTGCAGATTCTGGTGGACATGACCATCGCGGGAACGATCATCATCATCGTGGCCCGCGCGTTCGGATTGTCGGGCAAGCTCGGCTCGTTGTTGGCGATCGGCACGTCGATCTGCGGGGTGTCGGCGATCGTGGCGGCCAAGGGCGCGATCCGGGCCCGCAACGCCGATGTCAGCTACGCGATCGCGGCGATCCTGGCGTTGGGCGCGGTATCACTGTTCGTGTTGCCGCCCCTGGGCCACGCGATCGGGCTCACCGATCACGAATTCGGGCTGTGGGCAGGACTTTCCGTGGACAACACCGCCGAAACCACCGCCACCGGCTACCTGTACTCCGACCACGCCGGCAAGATCGCCGTGCTGGTCAAGTCGACCCGCAACGCGCTGATCGGTTTCGTCGTGCTGGGCTTCGCGCTGTATTGGGCCGCGCGCGGGCAGGCCGACGAGATCGCGCCGGGCGCCCGGGCCAAGGCCGCGTTCATCTGGAACAAGTTCCCGAAGTTTGTGCTCGGCTTCCTGGTGGTGTCGGCGATCGCCACCGCCGGCTGGCTGACCAAGGGCCAAACCGCCAACCTCGCCAACGTGTCGAAATGGGCGTTCCTGCTCACGTTTGCGGGTGTGGGGCTCAACACCGACATCCGCCAGATCGCACGCACCGGCTGGCGCCCGCTCGTCGTCGCGGTCATCGGCCTGACGGTCGTGGCCACCGTCTCCCTCGGCATCGTGCTGCTGACGTCGCGCCTGTTCGGGTGGGGTATGAGCGCCTAGGGCACGGCGCGGAAATCATGCCGAAACCATCGCCTCGAGCCAGATCGAGGCGATGACCAGCCCAGACAACGCAGATCCCGGCTGAGCCCAGCGGGCGGGAGCCTCGACTGTCCTATAGTGGAGACTATGCAACACTCCGTACAGCTGCGCTTTGTCCCGTCGCGCGTCGCGGACTGTTCGTGTCGCTGTTGTTGATTTCCGCACGCCTCTGACATTGTAGAAATCCGCGCGCTCGCCCATGTCAGGGCGGTTTCGGTGTATTTGTCCGGCGGCGTCAAGACGCGGACCACGGAGACCTTTCAGGAAAATTTGCGACCGATGACCGTATCGTCCGAGCCGATTCACGCCCTAGCGGGAGGTAGCCGCGGCGGCCCTGATCAGGCTCGACCCGCCTACCCGGCGCTAGCGATCCCGACCGAGATGAACATAGAGTTCGATATTAGCTGGCAGGCTGAGAGGCCTGGTCCTACATCGTTGGAGACAAAAGGTAGATGAGCATCGCCGAGAATGTCACGGAACTGATCGGAAACACCCCGCTGGTCCGGCTCAACCGGGTCACCGACGGTGCGGTCGCCGACGTCGTCGCCAAGCTGGAATTCTTCAACCCGGGAAACAGCGTCAAGGACCGCATCGGGGTCGCGATGATCGACGCGGCCGAAAAGGCGGGCGTGATCAAGCCGGACACGATCATTCTCGAGCCGACAAGCGGGAACACCGGCATCGCGCTGGCGCTGGTGGCCGCCGCACGCGGCTACCGCTGCGTGTTGACCATGCCGGAGACGATGAGCGTCGAGCGGCGAATGTTGTTGCGCGCGTTGGGCGCCGAGATCGTCTTGACACCCGGGCCCGAGGGCATGCCCGGCGCCATCGCCAAGGCCGAGGAATTGGCCAAGAGCGACCAACGGTACTTCGTGCCGCAGCAGTTCGAGAACCCGGCCAACCCCGAAATCCACCGCAAGACAACGGCAGAAGAAGTGTGGCGCGACACCGACGGCAAGGTGGACATCTTCGTCGCCGGGGTCGGGACCGGCGGCACCCTCACCGGGGTGGCTCAGGTCATCAAAGAACGTAAGCCCTCCGCACAATTCATCGCCGTCGAACCGGAGGGGTCCCCGGTGCTCTCCGGTGGACAGAAAGGGCCGCACCCCATCCAGGGCCTGGGCGCCGGCTTCGTCCCGCCGGTGCTGGCGATGGATCTGGTGGATGAGGTCATCACCGTCGGCAACGAAGAGTCGATGGCCCTGGCCCGGCGGCTGGCCGCCGAAGAGGGACTGCTGGTCGGCATCTCCTCGGGGGCCGCGTTGGCGGCCGCCCTGAAGGTCGCTCGGCGCCCCGAGAACGCCGGAAAGCTCGTCGTCGTCGTGCTGCCCGACTTCGGCGAGCGCTACCTGAGCACGCCGCTGTTCGCCGACCTGGCCGACTAATCATGCTCGACGCCATCCGCACCGACATCCGGGCAGCCAGGGAGCGAGACCCCGCCGCCCCGACCACGCTGCAGGTGATCTTCGCCTACCCCGGGGTGCACGCCATCTGGTTTCACCGCATCAACCACTGGCTGTGGCTGCGCGGGGCGAGGCTGATCGCGCGCATCCTCGCCGAGATCACCCGGATCCTGACCGGCGTCGAGATCCACCCCGGCGCCGTCCTGGGCCCCGGGCTGTTCATCGATCACGCCACCGGCGTGGTGATCGGCGAGACGGCGGAAGTCGGTGAGGACGTGACGATCTACCACGGTGTCACCCTCGGCGGCAGCGGCAGGGACACCGGCAAGCGCCATCCCACCATCGGCGACAGGGTGATCATCGGCGCCGGCGCAAAGGTCTTGGGCGCGATCAAAATCGGCGACGACAGCCGCATCGGCGCCAATGCCGTGGTGGTCAAGGAGGTTCCATCCAGCGCGGTGGTCATCGGAGTGCCCGGACAGGTCATCAGCCGCAGCCGTCCCGGCAGTCCGGACGACTCGATGATGCCCGATCTCGTCGGTGTCAGCCTGCAGTCATTGCTGACCCGGGTGACCAAACTCGAGGCTCGGGCGGACGGCGCGCAGACCAACCACGTCATCCGGCCCCCCGAAGCCGGAGTTTGGTACGGCGAGGACTTCTCCATCTGAGCGGACCGGCCCCCAAAGACCAGCATTGGCACGTTCTTTAGCGATGAGCTCGGCAAAGTATTGCTCACGCTGAACATAACCCCGCTTCGGAATGCATCGTCGCCCACGGCGTTGCACAGTGGGTTATGGACACGATGCACGACGGCGCCGCGACGCCAGGTTCCGCAGGCCGGTCATGACCGGACTGCATCTGGCCGTGGGACTCGACGGCTACGGGTGGCACCCCCACGCGTGGCGATACGCCTTCGCGCACAACGCAACCGGCGGCGGACAACTCAGCGGGCGATACTGGGCCTCGCTGGCGGCCACCGCCGAACGTGGCCTGCTCGACTTCCTGACCATCGACGACAGCCTGGATGCGCAGCCGGGCCGCCGGCCCGAAATCTCGCCCCGGCGCCTGGCCGGCCGCGCCGACGCCACACTGGTGGCCGCGCGCATCGCGCCGGTCACCGAACACATCGGCATCATCCCCGTCGCGACCGTCACCCACACCGAGCCGTTCCATGTCTCGAAAGCGATTGCGACGCTTGACCATATCTCGCACGGCCGCGCCGGCTGGCAGGTGCGGGTGAGCCCGACGGCACACGAGGCGGCGCTGTTCGGCCGGCGACCCGCCCCCGACGGCGACGAGCTGTTTCGCGAGGCCGCCGACGCCGTGGAGGTGGTGCGCCGCCTCTGGGACAGCTGGGAGGACGACGCCGTCATCCGTGACGTGGCGACCGGACGCTACATCGATCGCGACAAGCTGCACTACATCGACTTCACCGGCGAGCACTTCTCGGTCAAGGGACCGTCCATCACCCCTCGCCCGCCCCAGGGCCAGCCGGTGGTGGCGGCGCTGGCGCACGCGCCGCGAGTCTACGAGTTCGCCGCCGCCAACGCCGACCTGGTCTTTGTCACCCCACGCGACGAGGACTCGCTGCGTGCCATCCTGGCCGAGGTCGGACAGGCGCAACGTGCGGCGGGCCGCACGATCCGGGTCTACGCCGATCTGGTGGTGTCGCTGGGTGAGGATCCGCTGACGCCGGGCGCGGCCATACCCTCCGACGCGCACGTCTTCCGTGGCAGCGCAAGCGATTTGGCGGAGCTGCTGCTCGCCTGGCAGCACGCCGGGGCCGACGGGGTGCGGCTGCGACCCGCGGTCAACGCGATCGATCTGCCCGCGATCGTCGACGGCCTGGTGCCGCTGCTGCAGCGCGCCGGGCGGTTCCGCACCCGCTACCGCGAGGGCGAGACGCTGCGCGAGCGCCTCGGCCTGGCGCCCGCCCCCAACCGCTACGCGACGGCGCCGTCATGAGCCTCACCCCCTTGTCGATCCTGGACCTGGCGCCCATCAGCGCCGGCAGCGACGCCGCCACGGCGCTGCGCAACACCATCGATCTGGCCCGGCACGCCGAACAATGGGGCTACAAGCGCTACTGGCTCGCCGAGCACCACTTCGTCGCGGTGGCCAGCTCGTCACCGGCGACGCTGATCGGCCAGATCGCCGCGGCCACCGAACATATCCACGTCGGATCGGCCGCCGTGCAGGTCGGCAACACGACGGCGCTCGCCGTAGTCGAAAGCTTCGGCATCCTGGACGCGTTGCATCCGGGACGGATCGACATGGGCCTGGGCCGGTCCGGGCAACGGCGCAAAGAGGCCGCCACGGCGCTCGCCGCCCCACCCGACCGCGCGCCGCAGCCGTGGCGGGACGTCGACGGCCTGCTCATCCCCACACCGTTCGACCAAACCCCGCTGATGAAATCCGAACGGATGCGGGCGCAGGCGTCTGTGCTTGCCCAACCGTGCGCGCAGCCAGCGGATTTCGCCGAGCAGGTCGCCGATATCGAAGCGATGCTGGACGGCACCTACGCCGTCGATGGCCATCCGCTGCGGGCCGTTCCCGGCGAACACGCGCAGCTGACACCGTGGATCTTCGGCAGCACCAAGGGACAGAGCGCCGAGGTGGCCGGCGCCCGCGGACTTCCGTTCGTCGCGAGCTACCACATCACCCCCGGCACCGCGCTCGACGCAATCACCGCGTACCGCAACGCCTTCCGGCCGTCCGCCCGACTGGCGCGACCGTACGTCGTGGTGTCGGCCGACGTCGTGGTCGCCGAGGACAGCGCCACCGCGCGCTACCTCGCGTCCAGCTACGGCCACTGGGTGTATTCGATTCGCAGCGGCCGGGGCGCGATCCCCTACCCGGATCCCGACTTCTGCGAACCCCTGACCGAGGCTCAGCAGGCGCTGGTGGCCGACCGCACCGCAACACAATTCGTCGGCAATCCCGATGAGGTCGCCGACCGGCTCGAGCTGCTGCGCCGGGTCACCGGCGCCGACGAACTGGTCATCACGTCCGTCACCCACCGGCACGCCGACCGGCTGCGCTCGCATGAACTGATCGCCAAACGATGGGGGCTGACCGGATGACCGTTCGAGATGCGGGACAGCGCAAGCAGATACACCTGGGCGCCCACTTCCCCGGGGTGAACAACACCACGGTGTGGTCGGATCCGAGCGCGGGCAGCCAGATCGCGTTCGAATCGTTTGTGCACCTTGCCAAGACCGCCGAGCGGGGGCTGTTCGACTTCTTCTTCCTGGCCGAGGGATTGCGGCTGCGCGAGCATCGCGGCAAGATCCACGACCTCGACGTCGTCGGCCGGCCCGACACGTTCACCGTGCTCGCCGCGCTCGCCGCGGTGACCGAGCGACTCGGTCTGGCCGGCACGATCAACACCACATTCAACGAACCCTACGAGGTGGCAAGGCAATTCGCGTCGCTGGACCACCTTTCCGACGGCCGCGCGGCGTGGAACATGGTCACCTCCTCCGACGCGTTCACCGGGGAGAACTTCCGCCGCGGCGGATTCCTCGCCCACGCCGACCGCTACCACCGGGCCGAGGAATTCATCAGCGTCGCGCGCAAATTCTGGGACAGCTGGGCGCCCGACGCCGTGATCGCCGACGTCGACGCCGGAACCTACGCCGACCCGGCCCGCATCCACGTCGTCGACCACCTCGGTCCGCAATTCGACGTCCGCGGCTCGGCCTCGCTGCCCGCCGGCCCGCAAGGCCACCCCGTGCTGTTGCAGGCCGGTGACTCCAGCGACGGCCGCGACTTCGGCGCCAAGCACGCCGACGCCCTGTTCACGCTGCACGGTTCGCTCGAGGCGGGGCAGCGCTACTACGCCGACGTGAAGGGCCGCGCCGCCGCCCGCGGGCGCGACCCCGACCGGCTCAAGGTCCTGCCCGGCGCGACGTTCGCGCTCGGTGACACGCCCGGTGAGGCGCAGGACAACGCGCGCCGCATCCGCGAGCAGCAGGTCAGCGGGCCGACGGCGATCGCGTTCCTCGAGCAGGTGTGGGGCGTGGACCTGTCGGCCTACGATCCCGACGGGCCGCTGCCCGACGTCGATCCCGTCGAGAACCCGAACATCACGCGAGGTCGGGTCCGGCACGGCGATCCCAAGACGGTCGCCCAAACCTGGCGGGCGCGAGCGGAAGCCGAGAACCTGTCGATCCGCGAGCTGATCATCGAGGTGACCAGCCGCCAGCAGTTCGTCGGGACGCCGCAGCAGGTGGCCGAGGAGATCGACCGCTACGTGCAGTCGGATGCCTGCGACGGCTTCATCCTGGTGCCGCACCTGACGCCGCACGGCCTCGATGAGTTCGTTGACAAGGTGGTGCCACTGCTGCAGGAACGAGGCAGCTTCCGCACCGAATACCGCGGCCACACGTTGCGCGAGCATCTGGGTTTGGCGCCGACGGCGGCGTGGGCGGGAAATCCGACGGATATCGCGATCGGGCAGTGACGGCCGAGTCGCTTGGTGAAATCTGCTCCCCCGCCTGGACTCGAACCAGGAACCCTTCGGTTAACAGCCGAATGCTCTGCCAATTGAGCTACAGGGGACTAACCCGATCGCGGGACGACTCTAGCGTACTGGCACGACCACGCCCAACTGGCGCGGGCCGCCCGTGGCGATCGCAAGCGCGGCGCAGCCGGGCGCAGCGGGTCGCCACCATCGAGCCCCGTGGCGATCGCAAGCGCGGCGCAGCCGGGCGCAGCGGGTCGCCACCATCGAGCCCCGGTCGATCGCAGCCGGGCGTAGCGGGTCGCCACCGACTTGGCCCAGTCGACCGCGCGCGCACCCCGCCCGGTGAGGCAGGATGGAGCCATCGATAGTCGGGAGGAACGCTTTGATCCGGTATGTCGCGGTGCTGGGACTGGGTTACGTGCTGGGCTCGAAAGCCGGTCGTCGGCGATACGAGCAGATCGTCGGCACCTATCAGGCGCTGACCAGCAGCCCGGTGGCCAAGTCGATGATCGAAGGGGGACGCCGCAAGATCGCGAATCGGATCTCCCCCGACGCCGGCTTTGTCACGCTGGCGGAGATCGACGACCGAACCGCCATCATGGAACGCGACGTCGAGCCGCTGCCCGACGAGGAGCTCGAGTCCTCTACTCGTCGCCGCTAGCCTGCTCGAGCAGGCTGCGCCGGTAGGCCTCCATCGCCACCAGGTCGCCGAACAACGCGTGATACTCGTCGCCCTGTTCGATCGGCGACATGCGCTGCAACTTCGACTTCACCTCGGCGATCTGGCGGCCCATCCACACCTCTTGCAGCCGGGCCAGCACGCCGGCGATGTAGCGCGGCATTTTCTCCTCGTCGACCTGGATGGCCTCGACACCCAGCTCGCTGATCAGGGCCGCCGTCAACGGAGACGAGGCCCGGTCGCGCACCGCCTCGAGCCACTGCGCCCCGGTGATCCCGCCCGACGTGCCGCCGGCGGTCTCGATGGCCGCGCGGATCGCGGCGTACCCGGGGTGGGTGAAGCTCTCGACGGTCAGCGTGTCGAACACCGGGCCGGCCAGCGCCGGGTACTGCAACGCCGACTTGAGCGCCTCCCGCTGAGGCCACAGGGTGGGGTCGCGGGGGTCGGGGCGACGGGCGGCGGGCTGGGCCGCGGCGGGAGGCTGCTCCGCGCGCCGCGACATCTTGGGTCCGGCCGCGCCGCGGGCCGCGGTTTTGGAGTTCTTGGATTGGCCGCGCACCCGGTCGATGACCTGCGCGACGTCGTCCCAGCCGACCCACCCGGCGAGCTGGCGGGCGTACTCGTCGCGCAGCGTCGGGTCCTTGATCTGGCCGACCATGGGCACGCAGCGGCGTAGCGCGGCCACCCGGCCCTCGGCGCTGTCGAGGTCCATCTCGGCGAGCGCCGACCGGATCGCGAACTCGAACAACGGCGTTCGCCGGGCCACCAGGTCGCGCAGGGCGCCGTCGCCGGACTTCAGCCGCAAGTCGCAGGGGTCCATGCCGTCCGGCGCGACGGCCACAAACGACTGTCCCGCCAGGTTCTGCTCGCCGCCGAAGGCCTTGAGGGCGGCGGCCCGCCCGGCCGCGTCGCCGTCGAACACGTAGATCAGCTCGCCGCGAAAGAAGCTGTCGTCCATCATCAGTCGGCGCAGCATCCCCAGGTGCTCGTCGCCGAAAGCGGTGCCGCACGACGCCACGGCGGTGGTGACCCCGGCCAGATGCATCGCCATCACGTCGGTGTAGCCCTCGACGACGACGGCCTGGTGGCCCTTGGCGATGTCGCGTTTGGCCAAGTCGATGCCGAACATCACGTTCGACTTCTTGTACAGCAGCGTCTCGGGGGTGTTGATGTACTTGGCTTCCATCGGGTCGTCGTCGAACAACCGCCGGGCACCGAAACCGATCACCTCGCCCGACGAGGAACGGATGGGCCACAGCAGGCGGCGATGGAAGCGGTCCATCGGCCCGCGGCGCCCCTGCCGCGACAGGCCGGCCGCTTCCAGCTCCTTGAACTCGAAACCCTTTCGCACCAAGTGCTTTGTCAATGAGTCCCAGCCGGACGGCGCGAACCCGCAACCGAAGTGACGGGCGGCCTCGGCATCGAAGTTGCGCTCGGTCAGGTACTGGCGCGCCGGCGCCGCCTCGTCGGATTCCAGCGCCGCCGCGTAGAACTCGGCCGCGGCGGCGTTGGCCGCGACGAGGCGGCTGCGACTTCCGCGGTCGCGCTGCACGCTGGTCGCCGGGCCGGAGTAGGTGATGGTGTGACCGACCCGGTCGGCGAGCATCTCGACCGCCTCGACGAAGCTGACGTGCTCGATCTTCTGGATGAACGCGTACACGTCGCCGCCCTCGCCACAGCCGAAGCAGTGAAAGTGGCCGTGGTTGGGGCGGACATGAAACGACGGCGACTTCTCGTCATGAAACGGACACAGCCCCTTGAGCGAATCCGCGCCCGCGCGCCGCAATTGCACGTAATCGCCGACCACTTCGTCGATGCGTACCCGTTCGCGGATGGCGGCGATGTCGCGATCGGGAATCCGGCCGCGGCCCCGGGCGCGCCCGTCGCCCTCGCTCCATGAACCTGCCGGGCTTGACATCGGCTCAGTCTAAGGGCGCGGCGGGGAAGGCTAGCCGGTTCCGATGACACCGCACGCGACGCGATCCATCGCGTTCTCGGTGTCCTGGGCGCCGTGCAGCATCAGCGCGGTCTTGGTACCGGCCAGCAGGTCGTCGCGGGTGAACGAGTCGG
Source organism: Mycobacterium sp. NTMscope_MAC_12 (assembly GCF_976985675.1). Classification (NCBI taxonomy): domain Bacteria; kingdom Bacillati; phylum Actinomycetota; class Actinomycetes; order Mycobacteriales; family Mycobacteriaceae; genus Mycobacterium; species Mycobacterium sp. NTMscope_MAC_12. The sequence continues at coordinate 1,696,292 of NZ_CDRJYY010000001.1, read as the reverse complement.
TGGTGGTGACCAGGTAGGCCGCGCCGTCCTGGCGCACCTCGAGCGTCGCCAGATCGCCGCTCTCGGGCTTACCGGTGTGGCCGGGGGCCTGGTAGTGGCCGCCGGCGGACAAGAAGTTGCCCGGCGCGCCGCCGGTGGGGGCCACCGAGTTCGGCTCGCACTTGCCGATCTCGTGGACGTGCAGGCCGTGCAGGCCGGGGGTCAGGATGCCGGTCGCCACCGTCTTCACGGTGACGGTCACATAGTTGCCGGTGAAGTCGAAGGTCGCGGTGGCCGCGGTCCGGCCGTCGGGCGTCTTCAACTCCGCGCTGAGCGAGCCGCCGGCGGGTGCCGGCGTCGTCGTCTCCCCGGAGGAGGTCGGGGCGGCGGACTTCACCGGCGGGGTGGTGCCCGGCTGGCTGCTCTCGTGCTGCGGTGAACTGCAGGCAGTCATGGCGACGACGGGAAGGCCCATCACGAGGGAGGCCATCAAGGGAGAGCCGCTGAATTTCTTCATATCGGGCAGCCTAACTCGCGGCGGCCGCGCCGGTTCCCGGACCGGACGAGTGGCGGGCGACGATCCACTACGGACCGGCCTGGCGGGCGTCGATCCGTTCCAGCCGGCCCTCGGTGTAGGAGGCGATTTGATCGACGATGACCCGCCACCGGGCGGCGTCGTCGGCCGCGGTGTTGAAGGCCGCAGCAAAGACCGGGTCGAGGGTTCGGGGTGCTCCCGCGTACAGCCACTGCGCCACCCGGTGGATGCGCTCACGCTGCCCGGCCTGGGTTTCCTGATGCCGCGGATCGGACATGATGAACTGCAGCGCCAGGATTTTCAGCAGCGCGACCTCGGCCCGCACCAGATCGGGAACCTGCAGCTCGGCCCGGTAGCGCACCAGCGGTCCGGGTCCGGCCGCCGCGCGAGTGGTGGCGATGGCGGCCGAGGCGAACCTCCCGACCAGCTCACTGGTCAGCCGCTTGAGTGCGACCGACGCCGCGAGCGTGGCGTCGTACTTGCCCACGGCGGCGACCACCGGCAGCGCCGACAGCCGTCGCGCGGCCGCCATGAAATCGTCGGCGCGCACCCGGGAAAACTCGGTCTCACCCAGTTTGGCCAGCGCCGCGGCCTCGTCATCGTCGGCGAGCACCCGCAGGTCGATGCGTTGGGAGACGACGCCGTCCTCCACGTCGTGCACCGAGTAGGCCACGTCGTCGGCCCAGTCCATCACCTGCGCCTCCAGGCACATCCGGCCCTCCGGTGCGCCCGACCGCATCCAGGCCGCCGGCTCGCGGTCGGCGTCGTAGAACCCGAACTTGCGGGCCGCGCTTCCCGCCCCTTCGCCGCGGGGCCACGGGTATTTGGTGACCGCGTCCAGCGACGCGCGAGTCAGGTTCAGCCCCGCGCTGTTACCTTGTGCGTCAAGCACTTTGGGCTCGAGGCTGGTCAGGATTCGGAAATTCTGGGCGTTGCCCTCGAAGCCGCCGTAGCTCGCAGCGACCTCGTCGAGCGCGCGCTCGCCGTTGTGCCCGTAGGGCGGGTGGCCGATGTCGTGGGCCAGGCCCGCCAGGTCGACCAGGTCGAGATCGCAGCCCAGCCCGACGGCCATTCCCCGCCCGATCTGGGCGACCTCGAGGGAGTGCGTCAGCCGGGTGCGCGGCGTGTCCCCTTCCCGCGGCCCGACGACCTGGGTCTTGTCGGCCAGCCGGCGCAGGGCGGCGCTGTGCAGGACCCGGGCGCGGTCGCGGGCGAAGTCGGTGCGGTGCTGGCCTTCCGTGCCCGGCAGACCCGCAGTCTTGGCCGCTTCGGTTACCCGTCGCTGACGGTCGAAGTCGTCGTAGGGGTCGCGCTGATTCCTGGTCACCGACGCACAGTCTGCCAGGGAATGCGCGCCCAAGGCTGGCGCGACGGGCCTGCATCGTCGCGGGGCTGTGCTGCATTGCCCCACTCCTCAGCAGGCCTACGGGCCTGCATCGTCGCGGGGCTAGATTGGCCGTATGCGCACCGCTCGCCTGCTCGCCATGCTCGCGACGCTCTTCACGGTCGGCCTCAGCGGCGGGCTGCTGCAGGCACCGCCCGCCGGCGCGCAACCGCCATTCCGGTTGGCCGACTACATCACCGACAACGCGGGAGTCTTATCGGATTCCGGGCGCAGCACGGTCACCGCCGCCGTCAACAAGCTGTACACCGACCGCCACATCCGGCTGTGGGTGGTCTACGTCGGCGACTTCTCCGAGCAGACGCCGACGGGATGGGCGCAACGCACCGTGCGCGCCAGCGACCTGGGCGGCTACGACGCGCTGCTGGCCGTCGCGACCACCAGCCGCGCCTACGCATTCCTGGTGCCGTCCACCATCAAGAGCGTCAACGCCAATCAGGTTGACAACTTGCGGCGCAACAAGATCGAACCCGCCTTGCACAGCGGCGACTGGAGCGGCGCCGCCGTCGCGGCGGCCAACGGACTCGACGCGTCGCCCGGTTCGTCGGGGCGGGTGATCCTGCTGGCCACACTGGCGGCCATTCTCATCGCGCTGGCGGGCCTGCTGCTGGTGATGCGCTATCGCGGCAAACGCCGGCGGGCCGCGGCGTTGGCGGCCGCACGCCGGGTCGACCCCACCGACGTCGACGCGCTGGCCGCGCTGCCGCTGGAGACGCTCGACGACCTGTCCCGCACGCTGGTGGTGGACGTCGACAACGCGCTTCGCACCAGCGCCAACGAACTGGACCTGGCGGTCGGCGAATTCGGCGAGGAGCGAACCGAGCCGTTCACCCGCGCGGTGACCAATGCCAAAGCGGCTCTGTCCCAAGCGTTCACGGTGCGCCAGCAACTCGATGACAGCACACCGGAGACGCCGGCGCAGCGGCGCGAACTGCTCACCCAGGTGATCGTGTCGGCGGCGCGGGCCGACCGCGAGCTGGAGTCACAAACCGAGGCGTTCGAGCAGCTGCGCGATCTGGTGATCAACGCCGCGTCACGGTTGGACGCGCTGACGCAGCAGTACGTGGAACTCACCAGCCGCCTCGCGCCGTCGGAGCAACGGCTGGCGGCGCTGCACCACGACTTCAGCCCCGCCGCACTGACTTCGGTGTCCGGCAATGTCACGACGGCCAAGGAGCGGCTGACGTTCGCCGACCGCAACATCGGCAACGCCCGTGAGCTTGCCGCCCGCGCCGTCACCGGTGGGCAAGCCGGTCTGGTCGACGCCGTCCGGGCCGCCGAGTCGGCCCTCGGGCAGGCGCGAGCGCTGCTCGACGCGGTGGACAACGCGGCCAACGACATTCAGCACGCGATCGACCGGCTGCCATCGGCCATGGACGACATCAAGAACGACATCGCGCGCGCGAACGAACTGCTGCAGAAAAAATCCGCGCACACCGGCGATCTGGTGGCGGCCCGCGACGCGGCCACCCGGGCCGTCGAGAGCGCCCGCGCCGGCGGTTCCGACGATCCGCTGGGCGCCTTCGGACAGCTGACCAAGGCCGACACCGCGCTGCACGAGCTGCTGGGCACCCTGGCTGAAGAGCAGGCCACCGCCGAGCGACTCAACCGATCGCTGGAGCAGGCGTTGTTCACCGCGCAAACACGGGTGCGCGCGGTGTCCGACTACATCGACACGCGCCGCGGCAGCATCGGCCCCGACGCCCGCACCCGGCTGGCCGAAGCCAAACGCCACCTGCAGGCCGCGCAGGACATGGGCGCGACGAACCCGAGCGAAGCGATCGCGCATGCCAATGCGGCGTCGACGCTGGCCTCTCATGCCCAGTCGCTGGCCAACGACGATGTGCAGACGATGCAGCGCGCCTACACCCGTCGCGGCGGCAGTGACATGGGCGCGATGCTCGGCGGCATCATCATCGGCGACCTGCTCAGCGGCGGCATGCGTGGCGGATTCGGCGGCTGGAGCCCGACGTCGTTCGGTGGCGCCCCGGGTTCTTCCGACGGCGGTTTCATGGGTGGCGGCGGCCGATTCTGAGTCGCCGCGCTGCTACCGCGGCGAGTTCGGTTCGCTACGTACCGGCGTTCAGCCGGCTGCCGGGGAATGCGGTATGACGCCGACGGGCCGCGGCGCGGCTTCGCCTTCCCATCCGCCCCAGACGCCGTCGGCGACCGCTGTCGGGCGGGGCGCGTCGAGTGTCTCCTCCGCGGTCTCGGCGCTCGCGTCGGACTTCGGCGCCCAGTGGTCGTAATCGTCCGGTGGAACGACCACCCCCCACTTGAGCGGCACCGATAAGCCACCGAGCACGCCGGACTCACCGCGTACTGCCGCCACCGTGTCGTCAGGTAACGGCGAACCGAGAGGCAAAAGCACCCCTGCCCCCTTCCACAGCCGGTCAAAGCGTTCGGGCGCTGTGGCGAAGTTATTTACACCAACCGGTCACATCGTAAGACAAACCGAAGAAGATATGCGGGAATTGCCAATTTTCCTTTAATTTGAGCCGGTGTCGGACCACGCCGACCCATCGCCTGGCCGGTCAGGACCGCCGCCGTGTGGGCCACGCGCGCCGGGAACTGTCGGGAACTCACCCGGCTCCGGACAACCCGTTCCCCGCAAACCCCTTGCCGCACAGCACCTTAGGGCGGTCAAGGGTGATCGGGATCGAGCGGTCGGCCACGAGTGCTCGACGGGGTCCGACGCGTTGCGCCGCTCGCTTGCGCCTCGGGCAACGCATGCGGGCGGGCGCGCCGTTGCTGTTTTTACGGGAGGTATTAGATGAATTCGCGCAATGCGATACGGCGCCTGTCGGCGTCCAGGCGAACTTAATCGATTTCCGTTTCTCACCGCCGTGCACACCATGCACATCCGCAACAACGGCATCGGTCACTATCGGGTCCGCGGCACCACTTTGGGCCGGGACCGCACCACCTCGGCCTTGGTGCCGCGGTCCTCGCCCTTCGGGTTTTTCTCACCCACCGGCATGGCCGTCATCGGCGGGCCGCTGCCCGGGCCGGCCGCCCCCGCCGTCGCCGCCGTCGCCGGCGCTCCGCCGGCCACGCCCGACATCGCGGGCGCGGGCACGTAAGCCGGCATCGACCCTTGCCACGCCGCGGGCACCGACATCGCCCCGACGAACCGCGCGGTCCCCAGGCCCGCCGACGCGACGCCGAGGGCGCCCAATCCTCCGCCGGCCAACGGTTGCAGATCGGACAGCACGCTATGCGCGCTGTGCGGGGCCTCGCCGGCCACGTTGGTGGCACTGAGCAAAACCGGCGCCGGTGCCGCCGCCGGCGCGACGGTCGCCGGAGCGGTGCTTTGGGCCAGCGCCACCATGGGCGGCATCAGCGCGCTTGCCGGGTACATTCCGGCCTGGGCCACCGTCGTGAGGGTCGCCACCGGCGTCGAGGTCATCAACGACGTCAGCGACGAGACGGCCGGCGAGAGCGCCATGAACACCGACTGCAGCTGAGATGCGAACGCGGTCCCCAGCGAGGACAAGCCCTGGAAGAACTGCGACGCTAAAGTCAGGGGCGCCGTCACCAGGTCGGCCAGGCCCGCCAGGCCCGCGGATGCCGCGCCGCCGCCGAGACCCGCGGGCGGCGGGGTGAACGCCGGCAACGTCTCCACCAGCGTTTGGGCCCCCGCGTGATAGCCCACCATCGCGGCCACGTCCTGCGCCCACATCTCGACGTACTCGAGCTCGGTCTGTGCGATCGCCGCCGTGTTCTGGCCGAAGAAGTTGGTCGCGATCAGGATCAGCAACCGGGCACGATTCGCCAGCACCGCCGGCAGCGGCACCGTCGCGACCACCGCCCCCTCGAACGCCAGCGCCGCCAGCCGGGCTCGGATCGCGGCCACCTCCGCCTCCGCCGCGGCGATCAGCAGCCATTGCACGTAGGGCGCCGCGGCGGCCGTCATCGATGCCGACGAAGGACCCGTCCAGGGGCCCGCCGCCAGGTCCGTCACCACGGTGTTGAACGAGGACGCCGAGGACGACAGCTCCGCCGCCAATCCGTCCCACGCGGAAGCCGCCTCGAACAGAGGACCGGAACCGGGGCCGCCGACTATCAAGGCCGAGTTGATTTCCGGAGGGAAGAACAAGAACGCGGGAATCATCCACACCCCAACCGACCGAGTCAACGGCTCCTGCGTCAGACGGCCCGACATCCGCCCGCGGCTCAACTGGCTATCTACTTATGCCCCACGGCAGATCCTAAGGCACCGCCACCACCGACGGCCGGACTTTTAAGCAAACCTTAATTCGCAAATGCGGCCCGGCGACGGCAGTGACTAGCAGCCTTTGAGGCGCGCCGCGAGGTAATCGGCGACGGTGTTCATCGCGACTCGCTCCTGGGACATGTCGTCGCGCCGGCGCACCGTCACCGCGTTGTCCTCGAGTGAGTCGAAATCCACCGTCACACAGAACGGCGTGCCGATCTCGTCCTGGCGGCGATAGCGCCTCCCGATCGCACCGGCGTCGTCGAAATCGATATTCCAAAACTGGCGCAGTTCGGCGGCCAGGTCACGGGCCTTGGGGCTCAGATCGGCATGGCGGGACAGCGGCAGCACCGCCGCCTTGACCGGGGCCAGCCGCGGGTCCAGCCGCAGGACGGTGCGCTTTTCCATCTTGCCCTTGGCGTTCGGGGCCTCGTCCTCGACGTAGGCGTCGATCAGGAAGGCCATGAACGACCGCGTCAAGCCGGCCGCCGGTTCGATGACATACGGGATGTAGCGCGCGTCGGTCGCCTGGTCGTAGAACGACAGGTCGACGCCGGAATGCTTTGAATGAGTCGACAAATCGAAATCGGTACGGTTGGCGACGCCCTCCAGTTCACCCCACGGGTTACCGGCGAAGCCGAATTTGTACTCGATGTCGACGGTGCGATCGGAGTAGTGCGACAGTTTGTCGGCCGGGTGTTCAAACAACCGCAGGTTCTCCGGATCGATACCCAACTCGACATACCATTGCAGCCGGGTGTCGATCCAATACTGGTGCCATTCCTTCGCGGTCGAGGGCTCGACGAAGAACTCCATTTCCATTTGCTCGAACTCGCGCGTCCGGAAAATGAAGTTGCCCGGGGTGATCTCGTTGCGAAAGCTCTTGCCGATCTGGCCGATACCGAACGGCGGCTTCTTGCGGGCGGTCGTCACCACGTTGGCGAAGTTGACGAAGATGCCCTGCGCCGTCTCCGGACGCAGATAATGCAAGCCCTCCTCGGTCTCGATGGGTCCCAGGTAGGTCTTGAGCATCATGTTGAATTCGCGGGGTTCGGTCCACTGTCCGGGCTCGCCGGTGTCTGGGTCGCGGATGTCGGCCAGTCCGTTGGGCGGCGGGTGGCCGTGCTTGGCCTCGTACGCCTCGATGAGGTGGTCGGCGCGGTAACGCTTGTGGGTGATCAACGACTCCACCAGCGGGTCGTGGAAGACCTCGACGTGGCCCGAGGCCACCCACACTTGCCGCGGCAAGATGATCGACGAGTCCAGGCCGACGACGTCGTCGCGTCCGCTGACCACCGCGCGCCACCACTGGCGCTTGATGTTCTCTTTGAACTCCACACCCAACGGACCGTAGTCCCACGCCGACCGGGTTCCGCCGTAGATCTCCCCCGAGGGGAAGACGAAGCCGCGCCGCTTGGCCAGGTTCACTACGGTGTCGATGACGGACGCCACGGGGCGGTGCACTCCCTTTCCGGGGTTGGGTGGGCGCGCCTGGCGGTCGAGCGCCGTGCGCAGAGCATCAGTCATGGTAGCGATCGGCGCCGCGGTCTTTGACATGCGTCATCATGCATGTGACAGTGGAGGCAGCCGATACGGCGGAGACTTTCCCACTACCTGGCACTTCTCGAGGTGATGCCGCTCCCATGATGTCCCCCTCACGTTCTGCGTCGATGCCGGCGGCCACCGACGGCGGCATGGGAACGGACCTGGACGCGGTCGCCCATGACCACGGCGGACTCGGCGCCGGTGGGCACTCCGGACTGGTCGATTACCCGGTCCCGCCGCCGCGGGAGATCCTCGATGCCGCGGGCGAGTTGTTGCGGGCGCTGGCGGCGCCGGTGCGCATCGCCATCGTGTTGCAGTTGCGGGAATCCCATCGCTGCGTGCACGAACTGGTGGACGCGCTCGGCGTGCCGCAGCCGCTGGTCAGTCAGCATCTGAAGATCCTGAAGGCGGCGGGCGTGGTTGCCGGCGAGCGCTCCGGGCGCGAAGTGCTGTACCGGCTCGCCGATCATCACCTCGCCCACATCGTGGTGGACGCCGTCGCGCACGCGAGCGAGGACACCCCGTGACGTCAGGGGCGAGCGTCCGCTCGACCCGTCAGCGCGCGGCGATTTCCACACTGTTGGAGACACTCGACGAGTTCCGCTCGGCGCAGGATCTGCACGACGAGCTGCGCCGGCGCGGCGAGAACATCGGGCTGACCACCGTCTACCGGACGCTGCAGTCGATGGCCGCGGCGGGCATGATCGACACGCTGCGCACCGACACCGGCGAGTCGGTCTATCGCAGGTGTTCGGAGCACCATCACCACCACTTGGTCTGCCGCAGTTGCGGATCCACGATCGAGGTGGGCGATCACGAGGTCGAGGAGTGGGCGACGGCCGTGGCCGCCAAGCATGGCTTCTCCGACGTCAGCCACACCATCGAAATCTTCGGCACCTGTTCAGACTGCCGGCGCTGACCCGATTCAGCCTGTCAGTGTGCGGCGTATCTGGGCGCCGGTGTCGAGCACCAACAGGATCAAGGTCCGCAAGGCGTCGTCGGTCAGGCCGGCGCCGGGAAAGTTGTAGCGCAGCATCACGTCGGCGCTTTTAGCCGCGCCCTTGCCCGAATTGCGCTGCACGGCTTTGTCATTGACCTTCTCGATCAGGGTGACGCTGCCGAAGTTGCTGTCGCGCGCCTGCTTGGCCACCTGGTCGCTGATCTTCTTGGTCAGCGGCAGGTCCCACGCCAATATCTGGGTGAGCGAGACCAGGTCGAGGTCCTCGGCGATATTCACCACCCGCAACGACGCGATGGTGCCGTCATGGTGGACCGTCAGCGCGCCATCGGTCTCCTCCTGCAGCGCAACGACATCGCCGAGGATCGACGCCAGACGCTCCTGCAGTGATGGCACTATGCGCTCCCGAACCGGCGATCGCGCGAGGCGTATTCCTCGCAGGCCGCCCACAAGTCGCGCCGGTCGTAGTCGGGCCACAGCTTGTCCTGAAAGACGTACTCGGCGTATGCGGCCTGCCACAACATGAAATTGCTGGACCGATGCTCCCCCGAGGTCCGCAAGAACAGGTCCACGTCGGGAATGTCGGGCCGCTGCAGGTGATTTGCCACCGTCGACTCGGTGATGCGCTCCGGGTTCAGCCGTCCGGCCGCGGCCAGGCGTGCGATTTCCTTTGTGGCATCGGCTATTTCGGCGCGACCGCCGTAGTTCACACAGTAGTTGACGGTGATGACGTCGTTGTCCTTCGTCAGGTCCTCCGCGATCGCCAGCTCGTTGATCACGCTGCGCCACAGGCGCGGCCGCGAACCGACCCAGCGGATCTTGACCCCTATCGTATTCAGGTTCACCCGGCGCATGCGCACCACGTCACGGTTGAAGCCCATCAGGAAGCGGACCTCTTCGGGTGAACGCTTCCAGTTCTCGGTCGAGAAGGCGTAGAGACTGAGCCATTTGATCCCGATTTCGATTGCCCCACAGACGATGTCGATGACGACCGCCTCCCCGGCGCGGTGGCCGTCGGTGCGGCTCAGCCCCTGCTGGGTGGCCCAACGGCCGTTGCCGTCCATGACGATGGCCACATGGTTGGGCAACCGCTCGGCCTCGATCCTGGGCGCGGCCGCCCTGGAGATGTGCTGCGGCGGCCGGCACGGGCCACCGTCGGCGGACGGCGGCAGCTCCGGGAACACGACGGGCCAGGTCGACTTGTCGGGGAAGACCGGATAGTCGTCGGGCGCGGGGGGCAGCTGCGGGAAACCGCGGTTCGTCACTTGCGCCCCACCCGGTCCCCATCAACCGTCCCGTTAGCCACAGTCCATATCCTGCCCGATCAGCGTCGCGCGCTGATCGGCGATGGTGCGGTCGACGTGATACGTCCGTTCTACGAGCGGCAACGTCTTGAGCTTCCGCTCCAAATGCCATTGCAGGTGCGCCGCCACCAGACCGCTGACGTAGTTGCGGTGCGACTGCGGCGTCTTTTCGGCGAAGTCCCAATCGCCGTCGTGCAGCGCCGTCATCAAATCCAGCACCCCCGGCGGCGGCGTCGTCGAACCGGCCGGGCGGCAGTGCGGGCAGACGCTGCCACCGGCACCGACATGGAACGCGCGATGGGGACCGGGCGTGGCGCAGCGGGCGCACTCGCTCAGCGCCGGCGCCCATCCGGCGATGCCCATCGCCCGCAGCAGGTAGGCATCCAGCAGGAGGTCCCGGGACCGGCGGCCGTCGGCCACCGCCCGCAGGGCGCTCACCGTGAGCCCGTGCAGGGCGGGGGCGGGCGCCCGCTCCTCACCGGCGAGGCGTTCGGCGGTTTCCAGCATGGCGCACCCGCAGGTGTAGCGGCCGTAGTCGCTGACGATGTCGGTGGCGAACGCGTCGATCGAGACGACCTGGGTGACGATGTCGAGGTTGCGGCCGGGATGTAACTGCGCGTCGATGTGCGCGAACGGCTCCAGCCGCGCACCAAATTTGCTGCGGGTGCGACGCACGCCCTTGGCCACCGCGCGGACCAGCCCGTGATCACGGGTCAGCAGGGTGACGATCCGGTCGGCTTCGCCGAGCTTGTGCTGGCGCAGCACAACAGCTCGGTCTCGGTATAGCCGCATCCCAATAGTTTTGCACCCCGCCGCGACATTGCGGGTATCCGCGCCGTTAGTCTCGTACCCCGTGATTGGCGCTTCTGGGTCGGGTTTTGGGGCCCTTTCCGGCTCGGGTCCCGGATCCGGCCGCCGGCGCCTGCCCACGCTGACCGATTTGCTCTATCAGCTGGCCAGCCGCTCGGTGACGTCCACCACGCTGGTGGGTCGTTCGCTGCACGCCATCCACGCCAGCCAGCCCACGCTGAACGCCTTCCGGGTGGTGCTGACCGAGTCGGCACTGGCCGACGCGGCCGAGGCCGACCGGCGCCGCGCGGCCGGGGACACCGCCCCGCTGCTGGGCATTCCGATCGCCGTCAAGGACGACGTCGACATTGCGGGCGTGCCCACCGCGTTCGGCACCGAGGGGCGGGTCGCGCCGGCGACGCACGACGCCGAGGTGGTGCGCCGCCTCAAGGCCGCCGGCGCGGTGATCGTGGGCAAGACGAACACCTGCGAACTCGGCCAGTGGCCGTTTACCAGCGGGCCCGGTTTCGGGCATACCCGCAACCCCTGGTCCCGGCGGCACACCCCCGGCGGATCGTCGGGCGGCAGCGCCGCGGCGGTGGCCGCGGGTCTGGTCACGGCCGCCATCGGGTCCGACGGCGCCGGCAGTATCCGCATCCCCGCGGCGTGGACGCACCTGGTGGGCATCAAACCGCAGCGCGGGCGGATCTCGACCTGGCCGCTCCCGGAGGCGTTCAACGGCATCACGGTCAACGGCGTGCTGGCCCGCACGGTGGCCGACGCGGCGTTGGTGCTCGACGCGGCGTCCGGCAACGTCGAGGGCGATCGGCACAAGCCCCCCGCGATCACCGCCTCCGACTATGTGGGGAAGGCGCCCGGCCCGCTGAACATCGCGCTGTCAACCCGATTCCCCTACACCGGCTTCCGGCCCAAGCTGCACCCGGAGATCCTGGCGGCGACGCGCGCCGTGGGTAACCAGCTCGAACTGCTGGGCCACACCGTGGTGCCCGGCAACCCGGACTACGGCATGCGGCTGTCGTGGGACTTTCTCGCCCGGTCCACCGCGGGTCTGCGGGATTGGGAGGAGCGCCTGGGCGACGGCGTCGTGCTGGACCCCCGCACCCTGTCCAACCTGCGCATGGGCGCGGCGCTGGGGCAGGCGATTCTGCGCAGCGCCCGCCGCCACGAGGAAGCCGACCAGCGCCGGGTCGGTTCGATCTTCGACATCGTCGACGTGGTGTTGGCGCCGACCACCGCCCAGCCCCCGCCGCTGGCGCGGGCCTTCGACCGGTTGAGCGGCTTCGGCACCGACCGGGCCATGATCGCGGCCTGCCCGCTGACGTTCCCGTGGAACGTCCTGGGGTGGCCGTCCATCAACGTTCCGGCGGGCTTCACCTCCGAGGGCTTGCCCGTCGGCGTGCAGCTGATGGGCCCGGCCAATAGCGAGGGCATGTTGATTTCGCTGGCCGCCGAGCTGGAAGCCCTGTGCGGATGGGCGAGCCAGCAGCCCCAACCCTGGTGGAACCAGAGCGCGGACACCCCGGAGGCACCGGCGCCCAGCGGCTGAAACACCGCCCCGCGCCCCGTCGTCTTTCCAGGTCGCGCGGGGAATTTCCGGCCGACAAGTCGGGTACACGTTCGGCATGGACCAATCCGACGCCCCACTGCTCGATGCGCTGGCCGAGTATCGCGAAAAGAACCGATACGGGTTTACGCCGCCGGGCCACCGGCAGGGCCGCGGCACCGACGATCGGGTCCTGGCAGTCCTGGGCCGCGAGCCCTTCCTCGACGACGTGCTGGCCAGCGGCGGCCTGGATGACCGCCGAACCAGCAACAAATACCTGAAGAACGCCGAAGACCTGATGGCCGAGGCCGTGGGCGCGGACACCGCCTGGTTCTCCACGTGCGGCAGTTCACTGTCGGTGCGGGCGGCGATGTTGGCGGTCGCCGGCGGCGAGGGCAGCCTGCTGGTCGGCCGGGACAGCCACAAGTCGATCGTGGCGGGGCTGATCTTCTCCGGTGTGCAGCCGCGCTGGATCACCCCACGCTGGGACGCCGCGCACCACTTTTCTCATCCGCCCTCCCCGGAGCAGGTCGAAGAGGCCTGGGACAAGCACCCCGACGCCGCCGGTGCGCTCGTCGTCAGCCCCAGCCCGTACGGCACGTGCGCCGACATCGCCCGGATCGCCGAGGTATGTCACCGGCGCGGCAAGCCGTTGATCGTCGACGAGGCGTGGGGCGCGCACCTGCCGTTCCATGAGGACCTGCCGACCTGGGCGATGGACGCCGGCGCGGACGTCTGTGTGGTCAGCGTGCACAAGATGGGCGCCGGCTTCGAGCAGGGGTCGGTGTTTCACCTGCAGGGTGACCTGATCGATCGGGATCGCCTGTCCGCCTGCGCGGATCAGTTGATGACGACCAGCCCCAGCGTCCTTTTGTACGCGGCCATGGACGGGTGGCGCCGGCAGATGGTGCAGCATGGCCACGAATTGCTTGGTGCCGCACTCGATTTGACGCGACGCGTGCGGGAGGAGATCGAACTCATCCCTGATGTGGCCGTGCTCGACGATGAATTGCTCGGCGCGCAGGCGTCCCACGACCTGGACCGGATGCAGGTGCTGATCGATGTATCGGCAACGGGCACCTCGGGTTATCAGGCCGCCGACTGGCTACGGGCGCACGCGCACATCGACGTGGGCATGAGCGACCATCGCCGCATCCTGGCCACGCTGTCGATGGCCGACGACAAGGAGACCCTGGGGCGTCTCACCGACGCGCTGCGCGCATGGCGCACCGCCGCCGACGAGTTCGAGCCGCCGCCCTGCATCGCGCTGCCGTCGCCCGACGAGATGCAATTGGAGTCCGTCGAATTACCGCGCGACGCGTTCTTCGGGCGGGTGGAGGCGGTGCCCTCGGACCGCGCCGCCGGCCGCATCGCCGCCGAGCAGATCACGCCCTATCCCCCGGGCATTCCCGCCGTCGTGCCGGGTGAACGCCTCAATGATGCTGTGCTGGATTATCTGTGCTCGGGCGTCAGTGCCGGCATGAATCTGCCCGACGCGGCGGACCCGTCGCTGAAGACCATCCGCGTGCTCGCCGGGTGGCGCGGCCGCTAAAAGCCCAGGCGGCCAAGCTGTTTGGGGTCGCTCTGCCAGTTTTTGGCGACCTTGACGCGCAGGTCGAGGTACACCTTGGTGCCCAGCAGCTTCTCGATCTGGTGGCGCGCGGCGGTGCCGACGTCACGCAGCCGGGCGCCGCCCTTGCCGATGATGATGCCCTTCTGGCTGTCGCGTTCGACGTAGAGCAGCGCGTGCACGTCGATCAGGTCGTCGCGGTCCTCCCGCGGGTTGACCTCGTCGATGACCACCGCCAACGAATGCGGCAGCTCGTCGCGAACCCCCTCGAGGGCCGCCTCCCGGATGAGCTCGGCCATCAAGACCTCTTCGGGTTCGTCGGTCAGTTCCCCGTCGGGGTAGTAGGCAGGCCCGGGCGGCAGCGCCGCGGCCAGCACGTCGGTCAAGACGTCCACCTGCGTCCCGGCCACCGCCGACACCGGCACGATCTCGGCCGAGCCGCCGACCAGCTCGCTGACCGCGACCAACTGAGCGGCGACCCGGTCTTTGGGCGCCTTGTCGATCTTGGTGACGATGGCGACCAGTGTGGCCTTGGGTGCGGTCGCGCGGATCTGCTCGACGATCCACCGATCCCCGGGCCCGATCGCCTCGTCGGCCGGGATGCACAGCCCGATCACGTCGACCTCGGCGTAGGTGTCGCGCACCAAGTCGTTGAGCCGCTTGCCCAGCAGGGTGCGGGGGCGGTGCAGACCCGGCGTGTCGACCAGGATGATCTGGAAGTCGTCGCGGTGCACGATCCCGCGGATGGTGTGCCGGGTGGTCTGTGGCCGCTTCGAGGTGATCGCGACCTTGGTCCCGACGAGCGCGTTCGTCAGGGTCGATTTCCCGGTGTTGGGACGGCCGACCAAACATACGAAGCCGGAACGGAATTCAGTCATGCTGCGGGGATTCCTCGCCATTGGGTGAGCCGTTGGGTGAGCCGTCGGGTGAGCTATTGGGTGAGCCGTCGGATTCGACGGGGCTGAGCAGGACGGTGCCGATGCGTACCCGCCCCCGGTGATCGGTGCCGCCCTCGGCGTGCAGCCGCAAACCGTGCGAAATCACCTCGGCGCCCGGCAGCGGCACCCGGCCCAATTCCAGGGCGAGCAGGCCGCCCACGGTGTCGACGTCGAGGTCGTCGTCGAACTCGACGCCGTAGAGCTCGCCGAGGTCTTCGATCGGCAGTCGCGCCGACACCCGAAAGTGTTTGTCGCCCAGGTCTTCTATCGGCGCCGTCTCCGCCTGGTCGTACTCGTCGGCGATCTCACCGACGATTTCTTCGAGCACGTCTTCGATGCTGACCAGCCCGGCGATCGCGCCGTACTCGTCGACGAGCAGGGCCATGTGGTTACGGTCGCGCTGCATTTCGCGCAGGAGGGCGTCCAAGGGCTTGGAGTCCGGCACGAAGACAGCCGGCCGCATCACCTGCGCCACCGGCGTGGTCCGCCCGCCGCCACCCGACAAAAAGGTCTGCTGGACAAGGTCTTTCAAGTACACGACCCCGACGACGTCGTCGACGTTCTCGCCGATCACCGGGATGCGTGAATGCCCGCTGCGCACCGCCAGGTTGATCGCCTGGCTGGCGAACTTGTCGCTTTCGATCCAGATCATCTCGGTGCGCGGGACCATCACCTCGCGGGCCGGGGTGTCGCCGAGCTCGAAGACCGACTGGATCATCCGGCGCTCCTCGGCCGCGACCACGCCACGCTGCTGGGCCAGGTCGACGACCTCGCGCAGCTCGATCTCGGAGGCGAACGGCCCGTTCCTCAACCCCCGGCCCGGGGTGACCGCGTTACCCAAAACCACGAGCAGCCGGCTGATCGGCATCAACAACCACGAGATCGCTTGCAGCGGAAGCACCGTCGTCAACGCGATGGAATAGGCGTTTTGACGGCCGAGGGTGCGTGGGCCCACCCCCATGACGACGAAGCTGGTCACCACCATGATCGCCGCGGCGCCGAACAATCCCCACGTCAGCCCGAAGTTGTCGTAAAGGAACACCACCAGCAGCACGGTCGCGGTGATCTCGCACGTGATCCGCAGCAGCACAACGAGGTTGATGTAGCGGGGACGTTCCGACATCACTTTGGACAGCGCCACCGCGCCGGGCCGCTCGTCGCGCACCATCTCCTGAACGCGGGCCAGCGACACCGTGCTGATGGCCGCATCGATCGCGGCGAACAGCCCGCCCAGCGCGATCAAGGCGACCGCGCCGAGCAGCTCGGACCAGCCGGTCAACGGTCACACCTCGATGTGGTCATTGAGTCCCCTAGGGCATCACGAGGACTCAGCGGCGTCGTCCTCGCTGCGGTGCCGGCGGTTGAGCAGCCAGGCGACCAGGCCCACCACCACGGCGAACCCACCGAAGCGCAGCGCCATGGTCCACGCGGATTGGTGGGGTTGACCGGGTTCCTGGTGGTGAACGGCGAGCAGCACCAAGAAGCTGCCGTCGTCGGTGAGGCCGACGCCCGGCGTCGGCTGGGTTTTGATCACCCGGATCTGCGCGGGGGCGCTGCTGGAGTTGTCGATCTGTCCCCAGGCCAAGGTGGAGTCGTCGAGCAGGAACGTGTCCTGGCTGCCCGAGGGTTGGCTACCGTCGTGACCCACCACCGCCACGTGGCCGACCTCCACGGTCTCGCCTTTGGCGGGAACGGACACGACGACGTTCTCATACAGCTTCGGGGGCGCCGGCGGCCTGTAGTCCGGTGGCGGCGGCCCGTTGTACCCGTTGAGCGGTATCGAGCCCCCGCCGTAGAAGCTGCCCGACGCGACATAGCTGTCGCCGACCGCGGTGAAGGGGACGACGCCGACGGTCGCGGCGTCCAGCACCATCCGCGCCCCGCGCGGGAGGTAAAGCTGCTGGTAGGCGCCGTTGTAGAAGTAGCGGAACGTCATCGCCTGATTCAGCGGGTTGTACAGGGTCGGGCGGCGGTAGGCGTCGTCGTAGTCGAGGTAGTCCCAGTGGCGCGGCCGGACGAACCGGTGCTCGTCGACCTTGAGGACGTCGACGTTCTGCCGGTGGGAACTCACCACGTTCTGCACCTGCTGGTTGAAATCCACCTCGGTCGGCGGCTTCGGCGGGTTGGCGGGGTCAGCGCGGGTCACCGGCGCGGCCTTGGCCGCCGCGATCGCCAGCGAGGGCGCTTCGAGCCCTCTCGGCGGCGCGACCACCGGGGCGTTGCGTGGCGCATCGGGGCCCGGCGGATTGATCTCGAGCACCGGGACGGTGTTCTGACCCGAGTTGGGCGGCGGAAGGACCACCGGTTGCTGCACCGGCGGCGGGGCCGGGGGCGGCTCGTACGCCGGGATGGGCACTTCCGGAACCGGCGTCGGCGCATTGCTCGGGGGGCCCTGGACACCGCGCTTGTCCTCGTTGCACACGTTCGCCGTGTGATAGGCGTTCACGTAGAACATGCAGCGCTGGCAGGACACGGGGTTGGAGCCCGCGCCGGCGCAGGGAGCCGCCTGCGCGACCGTGCCAGGGATGGCGACGACCATCGAGATCGGCGCGAACGCGATGGCAGCCGCCACCAGAATCCAGAGTCGGCTCAATTGTCGAAATACCTTGACTTGTCCAGCAATCGGCGGTCGCGCTCTTCCTGGCGGTCCTGGCGGTAGGCCTCGACCTGGTCGGCGACCCACTCTTCGAGCAACCGGTCCTGCAGCGCGAACATCTCCTTTTCCTCATCCGGCTCGCCGTGGTCGTAGCCGATCAGGTGGAGCACGCCGTGGATGGTCAGCAGCGCCAGCTCGTGCCCCAGGCTGTGCCCCGCCGCGGCGGCCTGACTGGCCGCGAATTCCGGGCACAGCACGATGTCGCCCAGCATCGAGGGCCCCGGCTCGGGGGCGTCCGGGCGCCCGCCCGGTTCGAGCTCGTCCATCGGGAAGCTCATCACGTCGGTGGGCCCGGGCAGGTCCATCCAGCGCATGTGCAGGTCGGCCATCGCCGCGGTGTCCAACAACACCATCGACAGCTCGGCCGCCGGGTTGACGTCCATCTTGGCGATGACATACCGCGCGACGCTGATCAACTCGGCTTCGGAGACGTCGATGCCCGACTCGTTGGAGACCTCAATGCTCATGGAACCCGCTCACCGCACCATCATCGGCGACCGCGCGAGCCCGACGCCCGGCGCGCCGCCCGGTTCATGGTCAGGTCGGGTTCTTCGAACTTGGCATAGGCGTCGACGATTTCCGAGACCAGCCGGTGGCGCACCACGTCCACGCTGGTCAGCTCCGCGACGTGGATGTCGTCGACGCTGTCGAGGATCTCCATCGCCGCGCGCAGGCCCGACTTGGCGCCACCCGGAAGGTCGACCTGGGTGACGTCGCCGGTGACGACGATCTTGGATCCGAAGCCCAGGCGGGTGAGGAACATCTTCATCTGCTCGCCGGTGGTGTTCTGCGCCTCGTCCAACACGATGAACGCGGAATTGAGGCTCCTGCCCCGCATGTACGCGAGCGGCGCCACCTCGATGACCCCCGCCGACATCAGCTTGGGGATCAGCTCGGCGTCCATCATGTCGTAGAGCGCGTCGTACAACGGCCGCAGATACGGATCGATCTTTTCGCTGAGCGTGCCCGGCAAGAAGCCAAGGCGCTCACCGGCTTCCACGGCCGGACGGGTCAGGATGATGCGGCTGACCTGTTTGGTCTGTAAAGCGTTGACCGCCTTGGCCATCGCCAGGTACGTCTTGCCGGTGCCGGCCGGGCCGACGCCGAAGACGATGGTGTTGGCGTCGATGGCGTCGACGTAGCGCTTCTGGTTGAGCGTCTTGGGCCGGATCGTCTTCCCGCGCCGCGACAGGATGTCCAGCGTCAACACCTCGGCCGGTGACTCGTTGTCGGTGCCGGCCAGCATGGCGACGCTGTGCCGGATCACCTCCGGGGTCAACTGCTGCCCGCCGGCGACGATCGCGATCAGTTCGGAGATCACCCGTTCGGCGAGCGCGACGTCGGCGGGCTCACCGGAGATGGTCAGGGTGTTGCCGCGCACGTGCAGATCGGCGTCCAGGGTGCGTTCCAGGGAGCGCAGGTTCTCGTCTGCCGAACCCAGCAGGCCCATGACGGTATCGGGCGGAACATTGATGCTGCTGCGAACTTGAGCGTCGGCCTGGAGGGCTCCGGCTGCGTCAGCAGCGCTGGTCTCGCGGGGCGTCACGTGGTTTTCGATGCCTGCCTTGTGTGAAGTGCTCGCCGATCCCGGCGTTTTCTAGCGCTTTTATCCTACCGCCGGGGCGTCGCTGACCCCAATGTGCGGCACGCCGCGAGTGCGCAGCGCCGCGGCAGGGTGTTCGCCGGAAGGCCCTTGTCCAGCACCTTGTGGGCGCTCACAGGCTCGAGGGGTCGTCCCATCGCGGCGTCAGCACCCCGAGCGCGCCGAGCGCCACGGCCGCGGCGGTCGACGTCCGCAGCACCTGCGGACCCAGCCGCACCGCCGTCGCGCCCGCGTCGGACAACGCCACGATCTCGTCATCGGCGATGCCGCCCTCGGGGCCGACCACCAGGAACACCGTCCTCGCGCGCGCGAGGTCGAGGTCGGCGAGCCGCTCGGTGGCCGACTCGTGCAGAACCAGCACCGTCGCGCCGCCGGCCACCTCGTCCCGGAGCCGCGAGATCAGCGCCGCGGTGGACAGCACACCGTCGACCGACGGGATGTGCGCCCGTCGGGACTGCCGCGCCGCCGAACGGGCGACCGCGCGCCAGCGGCGCAGACCCTTCTCGACCCGGGCGTCGTGCCAGTTGGCCACGCAGCGGGCCGCCTGCCAGGCCAGGAACCCGTCGGCGCCCGCCTCGGTGGCCAGTTCGATGGCCAGCTCGGAACGCTCCGATTTCGGCAGGGCCTGCACCACCGTCACCGGCGGGCTCCCGGGTGCGACGCTCCAGCGCTCCAGCACCCGCGCGCGCAGCCCGTCACGCCCGGCGTGCTCCACCTCGCAGTGCGCCAGGCCCCCGGCGCCGTCGCCGAGCACCAGCCGCTCGCCCGGGCGGATCCGCCGCACGCTGGCGGCATGAAACCCCTCGTCACCGGCCAGGACGGCCAGCGCGCCGGTCTCGGGCAGATCGTCGGCGTAAAACAGGGTCGCGACCATCGGCGCGGCGCGGCTAGCGTCCGGTGAACGTCTCGCGGAGCCGGCTGAACAAGCCGCCGCCGGCGTGGGTCGAGCGCACCTCGGGGACGTCGCGGCTGCGGCGCGCCTTCAGTTCGCGCAGCAGTTCGGTGTCGCGGCTGTCCAGGCGGGCGGGAACCACCACCTCGACGTGGACATGCAGATCGCCGCGGGTGCCGGTCCGCAGGTGCGGCATCCCGTGGCCGCGCAGCGTGATGACCGAAGCCGGTTGCGTGCCAGGCGGGATGGTGATTTCGCTGACGCCGTCCAGGATGGCGTCGACGGTGACCGTGGCGCCCAGCGCCGCGTCGACCATCGGCACCGACACGGTGCAGTGCAGGTCGTCGCCTTCGCGGACGAAGACGTCGTGGCCCTGTTCGTGAACCTCGACGTACAGGTCGCCGGCCGGCCCGCCACCGGGTCCCACCTCGCCTTGGGCAGCCAGCCGCACGCGCATGCCGTCGCCGACACCGGCGGGAATCTTGACGCTGATCTCCCGGCGGGCCCGCACCCGGCCGTCCCCCATGCACTGGTGGCACGGGTCGGGGATGACGACGCCGACGCCGCGGCAGGTCGGACACGGCCGCGACGTCATCACCTGGCCCAGCAGGGAGCGCTGCACGGTCTGGACTTCGCCGCGACCGCCGCAGGTGTCGCACGGCACCGGCGCCGAGTCGCCGTTGGTGCCCTTGCCCTGGCAGCGGTCACACAACACCGCGGTGTCGACGGTCACCTGCTTGGTGACGCCGGTCGCGCACTCCTCGAGATCGAGCCGCATCCGCAGCAGCGAATCCGAGCCCGGCCGCACCCGCCCGATGGGGCCGCGCGAGGACGCGCCACCGCTGAAGCCGCCACCGAAAAACGCCTCGAACACATCGCCCAGGCCACCGAAACCGCCACCGAAACCGCCACCGGCCGCGGCCGCGTTCTCCAGCGGATCGCCGCCCAGGTCGACGATGCGCCGCTTCTCGGGGTCGCTCAGCACCTCGTAGGCGACGCTGATCTCCTTGAACTTCGCCTGCGCGGCCTCGTCGGGGTTGACGTCGGGATGCAGTTCGCGCGCCAACTTGCGGTACGCGCGCTTGATCTCCGCGTCACCGGCGTTTCTGCTCACGCCGAGCAGCCCGTAATAATCGCGTGCCACGCCTGACTCTCCTATACCTGGTCTTTCTCCGCGCCTACCCACACTGCGGGTGCGCGTTCATCGAGCACCCAGGACTTCGCCGATATATAGGGCAACCGCAGCAACGCTGGCGATAGTTCCCGGATAGTCCATCCGGGTGGGCCCCAGCACACCCATTCCCCCGTAAACGGTGTCGGAGGTGCCGTAGGCGGTGGTTACCACGGAGGTGCCCAGTATCTGCTCGGCGGCCGTCTCGTGGCCGATGCGCACCGTCACCTTACCGGCTTGCTGCTGGGCCGCCAGCAACCGCAGGACCACGACCTGCTCCTCGAGCGCTTCCAGGATGGAGCGCAGCGAGCCACCGAAATCGGCAGCGTTGCGGGTCAGGTTGGCGGTGCCGCCCATCAGCAAGCGTTCCTCGGTGTGCTCGACGAGTGACTCCAGCAACACCGTCGCCGATCGGCCCACGGCATCACCCAGGCCGTCCGGGCTGCTCAGCTGTCCGGCGAGGTCGGCCACCGCGATCGAGGCGGCCGATAGTTTCTTGCCCACCAGCGCCTGGCCGAGCATCTCCCGCAGCTGCGAGAGTTCGTGGTCGTCGATGACGTTGCCGAGTTCGACGACGCGCTGGTCCACCCGGCCGGAGTCGGTGATGACGACCATCAGCAGCCGCGCGGGCGTCAGGGCGATCACTTCCAGGTGGCGCACGGTCGACGACGACAGCGTCGGGTACTGCACGACGGCCACCTGCCGGGTCAGCTGCGAGAGCAGCCGTACCGCGCGGCGCAGGACGTCGTCGAGGTCGACACCGGACTCCAGGAAGCCTTGGATCGCGCGCCGTTCGGCGGAGGACATCGGCTTGACGTCGTCGAGCCGGTCGACGAATTCGCGGTAGCCCTTCTCGGTGGGGACCCGCCCGGAGCTGGTGTGCGGCTGGGTGATGTAGCCCTCGGCCTCGAGCACGGCCATGTCGTTGCGGACGGTCGCCGATGAGACGCCCAGGTTGTGGCGCTCCACCAACGTCTTGGAACCGATCGGTTCTTTGGTGGCGACGAAGTCGGCGACAATGGCCCGCAGCACCTCGAACCGACGGTCATCGGCAGTTCCCACTGGTCGTCACCTCCTTCGATGGCTGTTAGACCGGGTCCATTTTACGGTCTCGGGCTCGCTCGGCCTCACCACTGGAGCGCGAGCGGAGGCAAAAGTCCCTCTTCGTCGGCGTGCCGCGGTGCTTTGCGTCTGCTCGCCGGGACCACCGGTGTCCGACTAGCCTTTCCAGCATGAACCGGTCGGATCAGGACGACGCGTCGGGAGAGATCGGCCGATGATTTTCAAGGGCGTGCGCGACGGTAAACCGTATCCCGAGCACAACCTGTCCTATCGGGATTGGTCCCAGATACCGCCGCAGCAGATCCGGCTCGACGAATTGGTCACCACCACAACGGTGCTCGCGCTGGACCGCCTGCTCTCGGAGGACTCGACCTTCTACGGCGATCTGTTTCCGCATGCGGTGCGGTGGAAGGGCATCACCTATCTCGAGGACGGCCTGCACCGCGCGGTGCGCGCCGCGTTGCGGAACCGCACGGTGCTGCACGCCCGCGTGTTCGACATGGATATGCCGCTGGGCCAGCCCGGGTGAGTTAGTGGCCACGTTCGGGCCTTCCCGCGTGTCGACCTAGTGAGGACGTTGGTTCACGACCACAACTTGCCAGGAGGATCGCCATGCCACGGCTACAGGGAGTCTCCGACCGCGACGCCGGACTGGGCGCCAAGATCGCCTTCTTCTTCACCCGCCGCAAGCTCGCCCAGATGACCGGGCTGGAAACCGCGGGAATGCTGGAGCCGCTGCGGATGTATGCCCACATTCCGAGATTGCTCAACGCCTACGGCAAGTTGGAGCAGGCCGAATCGAAGTTGGACGTTCTCAGCCCGCGCCACCGCGCGCTGGCCGAGCTGAAGTCGGCGACGACGGTGCGTTGCGCATATTGCATCGACCTCGGCTCACAGATCGCCCGGCAATGGGGCATCACCGACGAAGAACTGCTGGGGATGGCCAATTACCGTGACGCGCCGTGCTTTTCCGATGTCGACAAGCTGATCCTCGACTACGCGACCGCGATCAGCCGCACGCCGGTCGAGGTGAGCGATCAACTTTTCGATGCGCTGCGGACGCATTTCGACACCGCCCAACTCGTCGGCCTGACCCACGTCATCACGTTGGGCAATCTGCGCGCCCGCTTCAACATCGCGCTCGACATCGGGTCCTCGGGCTTTTCCGGCGACCGCGTGTGCGCCCTGCCGGAGACCGATCGGCCATGACAAAACCGGACGCATCACCGCCGTCACTGCGGGCACTGGCGGCCCGCTTCGAGGCGGCCCGGCCACGGTTGGGTGCCCTCGCCTACCGCATGCTGGGCTCGATCGACGACTCCCAGGACGCGGTGCAGGAGGCCTGGCTGCGGTGGAGCGGCAGCTCCGCGGAAACAATCGCCAACCCCGAGGCGTGGCTGACCACCGTGGTCGCCCGCATCTGCCTGAACATGTTGCGCGAGCGCCGAACTCACGGCGGCGAGGAGCTGGCCGGCCGCCTGCCCGACCCGATCGTGGAAGCCGACGACGAATTCGACCCGGAACACCGCGCGATGCTGGCCGACGCGGTGGGGCTGGCGCTGTTCGTGGTGCTGGACACGCTGTCGCCGGCGGAGCGATTGGCCTTCGTGTTGCACGACGTCTTCAGCGTGCCGTTCGATCAGATCGCCACGGTCGTCGACCGGACGCCGGAGTCGGCCCGCAAGCTGGCCAGCCGGGCGCGCCGGCGGATCGAGCGGGCCGACCCGGAACCCGACGGCGACCTCACCGCCCAGCGCGAGGTGGTGGACGCCTTCTTCGCGGCGGGGCGCAGCGGTGACTTCGACCGCCTGGTGTCGGTGCTGCATCCCGACGTGGTGCTGCGGGGTGACTTCGGCCCGGCCGCGGCGGCGTTCCGGGCCGACGGCGCGGACTCGGTGGCCAGGCTGGCCCGCGCCTACGCGGGTCCCGACCGCGAGGTCCGCGCGGCGACCGTCAACGGCGCCGCCGGCGCCGTCATCTTCGTCGGGGGACGCGCGGCGTCCGTCATGGGATTCGTGGTGCGCGCCGGCCGGATCCGGGCGATCGATGTGCTGGCGGATCCGGCACGCGTCGCGAAACTAGACCTGCGCGCGCTCGGCGCCGATCACTGACCGGCGGCCTGCAGCAGCTCCATCGCCGACGCCCGCGACAGCACCCAGCCGCCCTGGTTGACGAAGGTGACGTTCTGGGTGACCTGTGACGTCAGCTTGGGGCCGGAGACCGACACGTCGGCGGTCGCCGAACCGGCGGCGGTCGGTTGGATGTTGGTCACGTCGAACGACAGGGGCAGGTCACCGTTTTTCGCGGCCTTCTGCAGCTTCTTGTCGGCGACGTGGGCTTCGATGCCGCTGATGCCGCCCTGCACCAGGTTGCTCTTGTTGCTAAACGACACGCTCGGGTCCGCCAGGCTGTTGAGCAGGCCGGTCAGCTGATCGGGCGTCGGGACGTTGGCCCCCGCGACCGGCTGCGCCGGCGGCGGATCCTGCGGAAGCGGCGCGCCGATCGTGGCGAAGTGCACCCCGACCTGTGTGCTCGGCGCCGACATCGAGGTCAGGCCGGCGGCCGCGCCCCCGACGATCGCCAGAGCTGCCACGCTGGTGGCAAGCGTTTTAACGGTTTTCATGGTTCCCCCTTTTGGTGGGCACGAATGTTGACGCACGGGTGGTGTCAGCGTGCCCTTTGCGTCTCGTACTTCGTGTCCCGGCACCGATACGTTACGGCGACCCGTTGTGCAAACAACATGAGCAACCTGTGCGCGCGCTGTGCGGGCGTGGCCGTAGATGCCGTAGCTGCCGAACCCCATGCGCCCGCGGAAGCCGGCGCATGGGGTGTCCATAAGACATCTGGCGAATCCGCCAGACTGGCATCGGGTTTGCGCGGTAGGCACCGCGCGGTGATCAGTTGGTGGCGGTCGCGGCCTGAATCAGAGCGATCGCCGCGTCGTGCTGCAAGACCCAGTTCCCGCCTTGGTTGACGAACGCGAGGTGCTTGGTGACCGGTCCGGCGAACTTCGGGCTCGTGATGGCGACGTCGGCCTGGGCCATGTTCGGACCCGCCGGGGCGATGTTGGTCACGTTGAACTGCTCGGGGAAGTTCCCGTTGCGGTAGGCCTTTCGCAGGTCGTGGTCGGCCACCATCCCCTCGTTTTGACTGACGCCGTTTTCAACGAAGTTGGCCTTGTCCCTGTAGTTGACGCCGGGGTCGGTTACCTGGTTGCAGAGAGTGGCCAACTGATCGGCCGTCGGCAATTGCCCAGGCGCGCCCGGCGGCGGGGGCGGAGGCGGCGGCGGGTCTTGCGGCAGTGGCGCTCCGAACGCCGCCAGCTGCACATCATGCGCGCCGATCGGCGCTGCAACAGAAGCCACGCCGGCGGCGGCGCCGCCAATGGCGGCCAGCGCCGCCACGCCCGTGGCAATGGACTTCACGGTTTTCACAGGTCCCCCTTCGATGCACATGAACCGTTGCGGGATTTCGCGGATGCGCCGCACGCGGTCACACGTCTTCATGGTTGAAGATGGTGTAAGTGTGCATGGTGACACCCGCATTTGTGTCTCAGGTTGGTCACGTTACGACGACGCTACGGCGGCGACGCGGGAAAACACGCTGAATGGCCTGTGCCGCAAGTGTGTAGCGGCCGTCCCTTGCCTGCTGTTGCGAGGGCCAGTGGCGGGTTACTCCCCCGCGAGCGCCTCAATCAGGCTCTTGGGGCGGATATCTGACCAATTCTGTTCGACGTAGTTTAGGCAGTCCGCGCGGCTGGCTTCCCCGAAGACCACCCGCCAGCCCGAAGGCGTGTCGGCGAAGGTCGGCCAGAGGCTGTGCTGGTCCTCGTCGTTGGCCAGCACCACGAAGGTCGCGTTCTCGTCGTCAAAGGGGTTGGTGCTCATCATGTCTCCTTCTCAGGGGATGCTTGGACGGACTGACGGTGGAACCCAACACCCGATCGGATAGCAGTCCAAGGCAGCTCAGGTTCGGGAACCCGGGCCCCTGGGTGAGTCCCGACAGGTTCGGCAAGAACAACTTGGGTGTGACGTCCGTGACGGCCAGGTCATAACCTATCGCCTCCTGCAGCCGCTCCGAAGTCAGGGGCCCACCCAGTCCGAGTTCGAGCAGATCAAGCGCTTCCTGGCTGAACAATGGTGCGAACCACAAAGAGTCGGCGCCGGAGCCGTCGATGACGAGATCAAACCCGTGGACCGTCTCGAGGTTCTCGCTGCCGCGGTTGGTGGACAGCGTCAGCCGGATCTGCCCCTGCCTGCCGACCGCGTGGGCGACGCGGCCACGCAGGTGATGGATGCGGTCATCGGCCAGCAACGCCTCCTGCACGTTCGACGAAAACACCCCCCGGTCCGTGCGGGCCAACGCATCACGACGTTCGGCCAGGGTGAGGGCCGGCCAGTTGGTGGGATCGGAGAACAGCGAATTCTCGAAAAACCCCTCGCCGCGCGTGAACAGTGTCGCCTGCGGGGAAATGACCGTGATGCTCGAGACCCGGTGCCGGAACAGCTCATTGAGCATCGCCGCGGCCGTCTCACCACCGCCGATCACCGCGACCCGCTCTGCACTGATCCGGTCGTGATTGGCGGCGCGGTCCCAGAACTGGGCGATCGAGAGCACGCGCGGATTGCCGGGAAGCAAGGACTTTTCGGCCTGGCCCGGGCCGGTGATCATCAACGCGTCGGCGTGCACGGTGGTTTCGTGGGTGTGGATCGCCCACCGGTCCCCGGTGACAGCCAGCCGTTCGACCTCGCCGTGCACCACATTCATGCCCACGTGGTCGGCGACCCAACTCAGATACTGGCTCCACCGGCGATGCGCCGGCGCCGGCCTGCCGCGGTCGATCCACTCGGCGAACGACGCCGTGGCGATCAGATAGGACTGCCAGCTGTAGCGGGTCATCCGCTCGTCCAACTCGGCGTTACGGCGCGGCACCAGCGCCGAGCGGTAGGGAAAGCCGACGTCCTTTTCCGGGCTGGTGCCCAGCCGATGCGCGCCGTCCGTCCAGCCGCCGCTGGCCTGCCAGTTCGCCGCGACGCCGATCCGTTCCACGGCGACCACGTCCGGAACCTCGACGCCCATGTCGCGAAGCACCGATGCCTTGGCCGCGACGGCCACCGCCTTGGCGCCGGCGCCCACGATCGCGAGTGTGCTCATTTCACCATCTCCCGCAGCGAATCGATCCAAAGTCCTTGCAGCGCAGTCATGTCTGCGTCCGTGAGAATGTCGGGCAGCGCGCGCCACTGCGCCGCCAGCACCCGCTCCCCGCCGTACGTCAGCACTATCGCCGCGATGGTGAGCTCGTGGCGCACCGCCTGCTCGGGCTCCGGCACCGGCGACACCCCCGCGAGCAGCTCGCGTTCGAGCGTCAGCCCGGTGCCGCCGTCGGTGTGGGCGGCGCCAAGGTAATTCAGCAACACTTGCGGCGGCGGGAAACCGGCGAGCCGCTCGGCGGTGTCGTCCCGCAGGTAGCGCAGCAACCCGAAGTCGAGCCCATCGCCCGGGATCGCGGCCAATTTCTCCGCCACCCTGTGCGGGTCGGCCGAGTCCACCCGCACGGGGTAGATCGAGCTGAGCAGCCCCACCGTGTCGCCGGTGTCGATGGTGTGCGCGCCCGGACCGTCCACCAAGCTGTCGGCGCGGCCGTGGGTTTCGAGCGCCAGCAGCGGGGGCGCCGTTGCCTGGCCACGTAGCCGGCGCCAGCTCGTCACTGTCGCCGCGGTGGCGGCGATTAACAGCGTGGGTAACGGCAGACCCGAATTCAGCAGCCGCCGGGTGAGGTCGGCGTCGGTGGGGACGTTGCGGACGATCAGATCGCGCGCCCGATCACGGTCCGGGTCGAGGCGCCGGGCGCCGAGGTCGGGATCGTCGCCGGCCAACTCCGACGCCCAGTACTGCACCGTGTCCAGGCCGCGCGCTCGCGCGGTGAGCGCCTCGGCCCAGCGCCGATAGCTGGTGTGTTCCCGAATGGGTGCCGGCGGGTGACCGGTGGCCGCGGCGGTCAGGGCGGCACCGAGTTCACCGAGGATCACCCGCCACGACGCCGGGTCCAGCGCGACGACGTGCGCGGCCAGCAACAGCACGCTCTCTCCGGCCGGGGGCCGGAGCCACACCGCGGCCAGCAGCGTTCCGCGTTCGGGGTCCAACCGGTCGACCGCCTCGGCGACGTGGGCCGGTACCGCCGCGCCCAGATCTCCGCCCACTGCAACCTCTTTGAGTTCGCTCAGGACGTCCGCGGCCGGTACCGGAACCAGGGTCATGGTGGAGCGATCGACCCGGGTGCGCAGCACCTCGTGGCCGTTGACGATGCTTGCCAGCGCGGCGTCGAGTTGTTCGCGGCGCAGCGTCTCGGGCAACCGGATGGCTTCGGTCTGGGCGAGCCGGCGCGGGTCGCCGTGTTCGTAGAGCCATCGGCCGTTGGGCAGCAACGGCATTGGTCCGGTTGTCTCGTCCACCCGCTGGGCGGTGGCCGCGGTTTCCGAGTCGACCGCGTCGGCCAGTTCGCGGACGTTGGTGCAGTCGAGGACGAGCCTGGCGCGCAGCGCGATTCCGCGGGCCCGCGCCGCCTGTACCACCGACAAGGCCATGATGCTGTCCAGTCCCAGCTGCAGGAAGTCCGCGGTGACGTCGACGCGCGGGTGCCCGAGCAGTTCGGCGAGCAGTTCGGCCAGCGCGGATTCGGTGGCGGTCTCGGGTGTTGCCGCGCCGCCGACGGACTCGGCGACGTCGACGGCGGCCAGCGCGGATTCGTCCAGCTTTCCGTTGGGAGTCAACGGGATCTCGTCGACCAGGACGATGCGCTGCGGCACCATGTAGCGCGGCAGCCGGGTGCTGAGCATGCCGCGCAGGTCGGGCACCGTCGGCTGGTCGCCGGTGGGGTCGGTCGCCACGTACGCGGTCAGCCGCGGCGCGCCGCGGTGCTGATGCACGAGCACCCCGGCGTGCCGGACGGCGGGATGGGATTCGAGGGCGGCGGCGATCTCCCCGGGCTCGACGCGGTGGCCACGGATTTTCACCTGGGCGTCGGCGCGACCGATGTATTGCAGTGTGCCGTCGGGCATCCGGCGCACCAGGTCGCCCGTTCGATACATCCGCTGCGCGGGTGCGAACGGGTCGGCGACGAAGCGCGCCGCGGTCTCGCCCGCGCGGCCCAGATAGCCGCGGGCCAGCTGGGTGCCGCCCAGGTACAGTTCGCCCGTCGCGCCGCACGGCACCGGACGCAGCCCGGAATCCAGCACGTACCCGCGGGTGTGCCGGGTCGGCCGCCCGATGCAGGGCTCGTCGTGCTCGGCGATCGCGGCGACCACCGCCTCGACCGTCGTCTCGGTCGGCCCGTAGCAGTTGAACGCCGCCATCGATGTGGTGGTGCACGCCTTGCGGATTCGGGCCCAGGCGACGCTGCCGAGGGCCTCTCCCCCGAGCGCCAGCACCGTCAACGGCGCATCGGTCAGCAGGCCGAACGCCTGCAGCTGGGCGAACATCGACGGGGTGGTGTCGATCATGTCGATGCCGTGCTCGGCGATCAGCGCGACCAGCGCCTCGGCATCGGTCTGGGTGTGCTCGTCGACCACATGCACGCCATGGCCGTCGAGCAGGGCGACCAACGGCTGCCAGGCGGCGTCAAAGGCGAACGACCACGCGTGGGCGATGCGCAGCGGACGGCCCAGCCGCGCGGCCGCGGGCCGCAGCACGCGGTCCAGATGGTCGTCGGCGTAGGCCCCCACCGCGCCGTGAGTCCCGATGACCCCCTTGGGTTCTCCCGTGGTTCCCGAGGTGAACACGACGTACGCGGCCCGCTCGAGCGGGACGTCGACCGGGTCGAAGCCGTGGTGCGGTCCGCCGGACTCGAGCAGCTGCGCGGTCAGCTCCTCGTCCAAGACGATCGACGCGCCGGACTGGCGCAGGATCGAGGTCACCCGTTCCGGGGGCATCCCCGGCTCCATGGGCACGCACATGCCGCCGGCCTTGAGCACCGCGAGCATCGCGACGACGTACCGCGGGCCCCGGAAAAGCCTTATGCCGACCGGTGTTTCGGGCGTGACACCGCTGCGGGCGAGCTGAGCGGCCAGCCGGGTGCTCCGGTCGTCCAGCTCGCGATAGCTCAGCGTGCCACCCGCCCAGCTGACCGCCGGGCTGTCCGGCGTCCTGGCCACGACCTCGGCGAACCGCGCGTGAATGCACCGCGGTGACGTCGCGGCGGGCGCGCCGGCGGCACGCAGCGGGGCTGCCTCGTCCTCGAAGAGGACGCTGACCTCACGCAGCGGACGCTCCCACCCCTGCAACAGCCGCTCGGCGGTGGACAGCACCCGCTGCCCGAACGTAGCGGCCGGAATGGCGCCCAGGGCGCCGTCGATCACTTCGATGAGCACCACCAGTTCGCCGGCGTCCATGTGGGCGGCGATGGCGATCGGGAAATGCGACAGGTTCTGAAGGGCGGACGGCCGGAATGTCGCACCGCCGGCGGTCAATTCACCGCCGGAGGACAGTCCGTTCATCGGGAAGTTCTCATAGACCAGCAGGGTGTCGAACATCTCCCCGACCCCACCGAGGGAGCGCAATTGGGCGTGCCCGAGATAGCTGTGCTCGCGCAGCAGGGCGGCATCGCGCTGTACGGCGCGGCATTGCTCACCGGCACTGGCCGCGGGGTCGAGCCGCACCCGCAGCGGCACGGTGTTGATGAACAGACCCACCATGGTCTCGACGCCGGTCAGCTCGGGCGGCCTGCCCGACACCGTGACCCCGAAAACCACGTCGTCGGTGTCGGTGAGCCGGGACAGCACCAGCGCCCACGCCATCTGCATCAAGGTGTTGACGGTGATGCCGCGCGAACGGGTCTCGTCGACCAGCCGCGCGGTGGCCTCCGCCGGCAGCCGCAGTTCGGTGGTGCGCGGCAGCGCCGTCTGCCGCCCCTGGGTCGTGTCCATCGAGCCCAGGGCGGCGGCCAGCAGGGTGGGGCCCGGCAGCCCGGCGAGGTGCCGGCGCCAGACCTGCTGGCTGGTCTCCGGGTCACGCCCGGCCAGCCAGCCGATGTAATCGCGGTACGGCCGCGGAGCGACGGGCAACGCCGACAGGTCGCCTCCGGCCTGGTACAGGATCATCATCTCGTTGATGAACACGGGCATCGACCAGCCGTCGATCACGATGTGATGGGCGGTGAGCACCAAACGCCATTGCGCGCCGGGCAATTCGATCAGCAGGAAGCGGATGGCCGGTCCGTGTTCCAGGTCGAAGGGCCGGCGGCGTTCGCCGGTTTCCAGCGCCGGCACGTCCTCGGGTGCCGCGCTGACGGATCGCCACGGCAACTCGACGCGGGACGGCACGATCTGCACCGGCCGCGGGATGCCCCGGCTGAAGAAGCTGGCCCGCAGGTTCGGGTGACGCACCAACATCTTCTCCGCGCACTCGCGCAGCAGCGCGACATCGAGTGCGCCGGAGATGTCGGCCGCCATGCCGATCACGTACGGATCGTCCGCCGCTTCGCCGTCGGCGAATTCGGCGAGCGTGGTCAGCGAGTACAAGCCCTCCTGCAGGGGGCTCAGCGCCATCACGTCCTCGATGTCGGGCGCGACGTCGGTGTCGGCGGCCGTCATGACGTGCCTTCGCGTGACGCCGACCAAAGTTGGGTCACCGCAGCCAGATCCGTCGACGAGAGACCGGAGGTGCTCATCGGCTCGAAACGCACGTCGGTCGCCTGGTCGTCCCGCCCGGTGTCAGCCTCCCCGTCGCCCAGGGCGTCCAGGGCGGCGGCCAGCTGCTGCACCGTCGGATTCTCGAAGATCATCCGCGGACTCACGGCCAGCCCGACCGCCCGTGCGCGCGAGCCCAGCTGCACCGACAGGATGCTGTCGCCGCCGAGGGCGAAGAAGTCGTCGAAGCGCCCCACTTCGGGGGTCGACAGCAGTTCGGCGAACACCTTGGCCAGCGCCCGTTCGGTGTCCGTGCGCGCCGGTTCGGTCAGACCGCCGGTGCTGACCGCCGGCCGCGGCAACCCGGGCCGGTTCAACTTGCCGGATTCGGTCTTGGGCAGGACATCGAGGACGGTCAGCGACGACGGCATCATGTAGCCCGGCAGGGTCGTGGCGATCGCGGCGCGCACCTCCCCCGCGAAGGCCGCCTTTTCGACGTCGTCGACGATCGGCCGTTGCGGCACAACATATCCGGCCAGCGACGTGCCGCCGTGCACCTCCCAGGTGCGGGCGGCTGCGGCGGCGACGCCGTCGGCGGCCGCCAGGGCCGCCTCGACCTCGGCCAACTCGACCCGGAAACCGCGGACCTGCACCTGGTGGTCGGAGCGTCCGACGAATTCCAGTTGGCCGTCCTCGGTCCACCGGGCCAGGTCGCCGCTGCGGTACAGGCGCGAACCGGGCTCCCCGCCATACGGATTGGCGACGAACCGTGTCGCGGTCAGGCCGGGGCGCTTCCAGTACCCGCGCGCCAGCTGGTCGCCGGCGTAGTACAGCTCGCCCACCACACCGACCGGCACGGGTCGCAGCCCATCGTCGAGGAGGTAGGCCTGCGCGCCCGGGACCGGCTTTCCGACAAGCGGATTCGGCAAGCCCAACCGCCCGCGGGACACCGCGCCGGAGGTCTCGGTGGAACCGATGTTGTTCAACAACTCGGTCCCGCCGTCGTCGGCGCACACCGACGCCAGCCGTTGCAGCAACGACGCGCTGACCGGCTCGCCACCGCACACCAGCCGCGACAGCGCGCGCACGGCGTCGGGCCGGCTGTCCACCAACGCCGAGACCAGGCTGGGCACGGCGGTCACCTGGGCGATCGAATACCGGTTCATCAGCTCCCCGAGGGCCTCGGGGTCGCGGTGCTCGGCGTCGTCGGCCAGGATCATGGTCGCACCGGCGGCCAGGCCGGCCAGCATCTCCATCCCGCCTTCGAGGAACGTGATCGACGCCTGCGCCAACCGCACGTCCTCGGTCCTGGGCGGGTAGTGCCGCAGTTGCCAGTCCAGCCGGGCCGCCATCGAACGGTGGGTGCCCACCGCGCCTTTCGGCTTGCCGGTGGATCCGGAGGTGAACACCAGATACATGGGGTCATCGGGGTGCGGCCGCCGCACATTCCGCGACTGGGGGTCCACGCCATCGCTGTCCACCACCGCGCGCACGTGGGGGTCGTCCAGCGAAAGCACTTCGACCCCCGGCACGCGCGGCATGGTCTCCACCGCTTCGGTCGTGGCGACCACCACCGGCGGCGTGACGTCGTCGAGCATAAATTGCTTTCGCGCCAAGGGATAGCCGGGGTCGATGGGGAAGTAACCGGCGCCGGCCTTCATGATGGCCACCAGCGCCACCACCAGGTCGATGCTGCGGCGGGTTGACAGCCCGACCAACGCGCCCGGTCCTGCGCCGTTCTTCACGAGCAGCGCGGCCAAGTTGTCCGAACGGCGATGCAGCGCAGGGTAATCGATCTGCTCGTCCCCGCAGCGCACCGCGATCCGATCCGCTCCCCAGGCCCGACTGGGTTCCAGCAGCTCGGGTATGGTGCGCGGCCGGTCCTGCGGTGGCGGCGCGCCGCGGCTCCAGTCCTGCAGGATGCGGCGCTGTTCTCCCGCGTCGATCAGCGCAACGTCGCGCAGACTCTGATCGAGGTCCTCGGCGAACGCGGTGACCGCCCTGGTCAGCCATTGCGCCAACCGCTCGATGGTGCTTCTGGTATAGAGCTCGGTGCGGAAAATGACATTGCAGTTGTACCCGATGTCGTCGGCGCCGTCGGTGCCGAAGAAGTTGACGCTGAGGTCGGCGTGGGCCATGTCGAAGATGGGATCCAGCGACGTGCACACGGTGTCCCGCCCGTCGCCGCCCGCGGGCGCGGTCTCGATGACCCGCGTGGCGGACAGGTGATCCCGGACGTGCACGACGACCTGGAACAGCGGGTTGCGGGACAGCGATCGCGCCGGGCTGACGCTGTCGACCACCCGGTCGAACGGCAGGTCTTGGTGGGCGTAGGCGGCCAGCGCGGTCTCCCGCGCCCGTTTCAGCAGTTCGCGCAACGTCGGGTTGCCGTCCATGTCGTTGCGCAGCACCAGGATGTTGACGAAAAAGCCGATCAGTTGGTCCAATTCGGCTTCGGTGCGGCCGGCGACCGGGGTGCCCAACGGAATGTCCACGCCGCCACCGGCCTTGTGCAGCACCACGGCCACAGCCGTTTGCAGCAGCATGAATTCGGTGATGCCCAACTCGCGGCACAGCTCGCCGAGCTTGGCGCGGGTCGCCGAGTCGATGTGGAAGTCGACGGATTCGCCCTCCCCGCTGGGCACCGGCTGGCGGGGGAAGTCCGGGCGCAACCCGGTGTCCTCCGGCAGCCCGGCCAGCTTGCGGGTCCAGTACTCCCGCTGCTCGCCGGCGATGGCGGACTCCTGGCCGCTGGCGTCACCCAAAAACGTGCGCTGCCACGCCGCGTAGTCGGCGTACTGCACGCGCAGCGGCGCCCAGGACGGCGCTTCGCCACCGCGCCGCGCCCGGTAGGCGGTCATCACGTCGGAGAACAGCACGCCCGCCGACCAGTGGTCAGAGGCGATGTGGTGCACGACCACCGACAGCACGTGCTCGTCCGCGTTCTCGGTGCGCAGCACCGCGACCCGGATCGGCAATTCCGAGTCCAGTTCGAAGCAGTGGCGCCGCTCGGCGTCGAGCTGCTCCTGCAGCCACGCCTCGCCGACTCCCTCCGCGCGGCGCACCGGAACCTCGACGCCCGCCGGGCCCACGACCTGATAGGGCACGCCGTCCAGCTCGACGTAGCTGGTGCGCAGGATTTCGTGCCGGGCGAGGACATCGCCGACGGCGGCGATCAGCGCATCGATGTCCCACGGTCCGGTCAGCTTGGCCGCGAAGGGAATGTTGTTGACGGGGCTGGGCCCGTCCAGGCGATAGGCGAACCAGCTGCGCAGCTGCGACGCCGACAGCGGCATCGGCTCGTCGTGTGCGGTCGCGATCAGCCTGGGGCGCGACTGCGTCAGTTGGCCCGAGCTCAGCTGGTCGACCCGCTCCGCCAGCAGGCCCACCGTGGCGAGCTCGAACACGTCGCGGATGCCGAGTTCCACGCCGCACTCCGCGCGGATCGCGGTGACCAGTTTGGTGGCGACCAGCGAGTGCCCGCCCAGATCGAAGAACGAGTCGTCGACACCCACCCGCTCGTGGCCGAGCAGCCCCGAAAATAGTTGGGCCACCCGGATTTCCGTGGGTGTCGTGGGGTCGCGGTACTCGGTGCCGGCCGCGAGCTGCGGCTGCGGCAGCGCGGCGCGGTCGATCTTTTGATGGGCGGTGATCGGGATCTCGTCGAGCACCACATAGGCGGCCGGCGTCATGTAGTCCGGCAGCGCGGCGGCCACCCGAGCGCGGATGCGTTCGACGTCAACCGTTTCCGTGCCAGCGCCCTCGGCCGGAGTCACGTATCCCACCAGGCTCTTGCCCAACTGAGGCAGGTCCATGGCCAGCACGACGGCTTGTCCGACGCTGGGGTCGACCGAGATGGCGGCGGCGATCTCGCCCAACTCGATGCGGAAACCGCGGATCTTCACCTGCTCGTCGGCGCGGCCGACGAACTCGATGTCCCCGTTGGCGTTGCGCCGGGCCAGGTCGCCGGAGCGGTACATCCGCCCGCCGGGGGTGAAGGGGTCGGCGACGAAGCGCTCGGCCGTCAGCTGCGGCCTGCGGTGGTATCCGTGCGCGACATGTGTTCCGGCGATGTAGATTTCACCGATCACCCCGATGGGAACGGGCTGCAGGGCGTTGTCGAGCAGGTACACCTGCGTGTTGATCTTGGGCCGGCCGATCGGCACCACCCGCGTGCCCTGGGTGCCCTCCACCGGGTAGCTGGTGCAGTTCACGACCGTCTCGGTCGGGCCGTAGAAGTTGTGCAGCGACGCGTCGAAGGTGGCGTGGAACTTGTCGGCGATCTCGCCGGGCAGGGCCTCCCCGCCGATGGGCACGCGCCGCAACGTGCGCCACTGGCTGACGCCGGGCAACGACAGGAACAGACCCAGCAGCGACGGCACGAAGTGCATCGACGTGATGCCTTCGCGGGCCAGAAGGTCGGTGAGGTAGCCGATGTCGCGCAGCCCGTCGGGGCGCGGAATCACCAGTCGGGCACCCATGATCAAGGTGCCGAAGATTTCGCCCATCGACACGTCGAAGCTGGGCGACGCCACCTGTAACAGCCGGTCGGTTTCGTCGATCCGGTACTCCTCGCCGAACCAGACGAAGTACTCGGCGATGGGCGCGTGGGGCACCGGAACGCCCTTGGGCAGCCCGGTCGAACCCGAGGTGTAGATCAGGTACGCGGTGTTCTGCGGGCTCAGCGGCCGCAGCAGCGCGGTGGGCGCGGTGGTCGGGTAGTCCCCCGCTTCGCAAACCGGTTCGCGCAGCACCAGTTTGGCGTCCGCGTCCCCGAGGATGAAGCTCAGCCTGTCCTCCGGGTAGGTGGGATCCACCGGAAGGTAGACCCCACCCGCTTTGAGCACGCCGAGCGCGGTGATGACCAGTTCGGGTGACTTGTCCAGCAGGACCGCGACGCGATCCTCGGTGCCGATTCCACGCTCGATGAGCCAGTGCGCCACTCGGTTCGACTCTTCATCGATTTCGCGGTAGGTGTAGGCGCGCCCCTCGTAGACGACCGCGATGGCGTCGGGCGTGAGCGCCGCTCGCCGGCTGACCAGCGCGGACAAGGTGCTCGCCGGGGTGACGAATTCTTCACCGGTCGACACGGACCGCAGCCGCTCGGCGTCTTCGTCGTTCATCAGCGCGCACGCCGACAGCGTCGCGTCGGGGTCGGACAGCACGCTGTCCAGCAGGGCGGCGTAGTGGCGCAGGAGTTGCTGCACCAACTGCTGATCCAGCACCTCGACGAGGTACTCGGCCTCGATCACGCCGCCGCCCAAGCCATCCGGCGTCCGGTTCAGTTCGACCATCAGACTCAGCGGCAGCTGGTTGAAATGACCGCGCAACTCGGCGCGCGCGCAACGCACGCCCGGTGGGCAAAAGCCGGCGCCGTCGGGCTCCCGCTGTCCGAAGCTGACGCGG
Source organism: Mycobacterium sp. NTMscope_MAC_12 (assembly GCF_976985675.1). Lineage (NCBI taxonomy): Bacteria > Bacillati > Actinomycetota > Actinomycetes > Mycobacteriales > Mycobacteriaceae > Mycobacterium > Mycobacterium sp. NTMscope_MAC_12. Next base: position 1,659,079 of record NZ_CDRJYY010000001.1, on the reverse strand, counting down.
GTCATCCGGTCAGCGCCGTGCCGGCGGTCGGGGTTTGACTCACGCACCAGCCAATCCAGGTCGGCCCGCGAATGAGCGAAGGCGCCCACCGCGCCGTCACGGGTCTGCGCCAGCAGTTCGCGGAACGTCTGGTGCGGCCGCGGGCGCAGCCGGACCACCACGGTGTTGCCGTAGTACCCGATGGCACCCTCGGTTCCCACGCCGCGGTTCAGCACCGGGGCCGCGAACAGGAAGTCGGTCGACTGGGTGTAGCGGTGCACCAGGGCGCCGAACGCGGCCATCAACACCATGTAGGGCGTGGCGCCGGTCTCGCGGGCCAGCGCGGCCGCCCGGTCGACGACGTCCGCCGACAGCGGCGCGGTCGCGCGTTGCGCGCGCCAGGTACTGGGCACCACCGAACCGTTAGGCCCCGGAAGTTCCAGTGGCTCCGGGAGATCGGCCATCAGCGGCCGCCAATAGTCCAGATCCGCCTGACGGATCGCGGTCGGGTCGTGGGAAGGGGCCGGCAGCACCGGAGCGGCGGCGAAGCCGTCGGGGTCGGTGTACGCACGAGTCAGGTCGGCGAAAAACGGCGCCCACGAGCCGTCGTCCCAGGCGATATGGTGCGCGGTGATCAGCAGTATCAGGTCATCGGCGGCCACGTGCGCCACGGTGACTCGCAGGGGTGAATCCTTGCTCAGGTCGAACGGGCGGCGAAAGTCCCGCTGCGCCAGCACATCCAGGCGCAAGCGGCGAGCTTGATCGGTCAACCCGGACAGGTCGTGTTCGGCCCATTCGGGCCGCAGGTCGTCGCGGACGACGGGCCGCGGGTCGCCCTCGCTGTCGGTGTCATACGTCGTGTGGAGGACGGGGTGTCGCGCGGCGACGGCGTCGGCGGCGCGGTGTAGCCGCGTGGCGTCGACGGCGCCGGTGAGGCGATAGGAGACGCAGATGTTGAGCAACGCGCTGTCGGGATCGACCGACTGCACGAACCACATCCGGTGCTGGCCGGCGGACATGCGTGGCTCGTCGTAGGTGGCGACGGAAGCCGCGCCGGTCGACCTGGCCAGGCCGCGCTCGGCGAGCTTGCGGCGCAGGAGTTCCAAGCGCTCATCGTCGAGACGGGTGCCGGCGCCGGTGGTGTCTGTCACGCTAGGAGTCCAACCTTTCGAGCGTCGCGAGCGTTGAGTGGTGCGCACCGTTGGCGGCGCCGGTGCGCTCGATGGGCGACGGCGGCGTGGGGCCGCCGGGTGAGTCGGCGCGCAGCGCGTCGATCAGCTCGTTGACGGTGATGCCGCCGAGCATGCGCGCCACCGGAACCGAGTTCCCCACCGTCCGGCGCAGCCGCTTACGTAGATCGAGGGCAAGCAGCGAGTCCACCCCGAGGTCGATCAGCGACGTGCCCGGGTCGATCGACAGCGAATCACCCAGATGCAGGGTCGCGGCCAATTCCGTTCGCACCACGTCGGCGAGGGGCTTCGCCACCACGGCGTCTTCCGCCATCCCGACGTCGCCGCTCTGCGGAGCGCTGAACGGCATTGGCATTCCCTGGCTTTCGAAGAACACCTGCAGCCGGTCGAAGTCGGCGTCGAAAATCAGCGGGTCGCCGTCGTAGCGGTACAGGCTGGCCTCGATCGCCACCTCCGGCTCCATCGCCACCAGCCCCGAGCGTTCCGTGCGGGTGATCTCGTTGCCGACCACCACCCCAGCGCCCTGCCACAGCCCCCACCGGATCGCCATGCAGTCGCGGCCTTCGGCACGCAACCTGGCGGCCAACGCATCGAGCATCCGGTTGGACGCCGCGTAGGCCGCGTGGTTGTAGCCGCCCCAAACTCCGAACACCGAGGAGCAGGCGAGGATTCGGCAGTCCGGTTGCAGCGGCCAAACCTCGGCCATCAACGCCAATCCGCGGACCTTAGCGGCGCACACCGCCGCCACATCGGCACCGGTGAGGTCGGCGCGCGAGCGGGCCTGCGCGATGCCCGCGGTGTGGATGAGCAGCGACGCCCCCGAACCCGCGTGCGTGGCGGCCACGGAGGCCAGCGCGGCGCGGTCGGTGATATCGCATTGCGGGGCGCGCACTTCGGCGCCGTGCCTGTCGGCGAGCTCGCGCAGCGCGGCCGGGTCCACGCCGTTGCGGCTCAACAGGGTGATGCTCCGGGCACCGCGTTCGAGGCAGAACCGCGCGTATTGCAGGCCGATGGCCCCGCTGCCGCCGGTGATCACCACGTCGTCCAGGGCGGCGGCGTCGAGGGGCCGGTGGGTCGCCGATTCGCGGCACGCGCGGAATGTTCGGACGTGGCGTCGGACCTGGCTCAGCGGTGACTCGCCGCCCCGCAACGCGACCTCGGCCGCCTCGCCCGACAGCACGTCGACGACGGCGCGCGCGGTCGCGGCGTCCACATCTGCGCGCTCGAGGTCGAGATGCCCGAAGGCCTGGTCCGGGAATTCGAACCCGACGCTGCGATGCATCGCCGCCAGGGCCGCCTGCGCCGGCGAGGCGGTGGTGTCATCCCGATCGATGTGTTCGGCGCCGACGGTCAATAGCCAGACGGCCCGGCATCGTGGGCCGATGAGCGCGGGGTAATCGGGTAGGCCGGCATCGGGCCGGGCGGCGATCTGCTCGATCGCGGCCGTGGCGTCGAGCTCGTCGATACCCGGCGCCACGATGGCGAGGATCTCCGCCTCGTTCGGCGGCACCACGCGGCAATTGCCGTGCGCCGCAGCGGCATCGGCCAGCTGCCGGGTCAGCGCGTCCGTTCCGGCGAAGCCGATGCCGGGGCGTGTCGCGCTCGGACCGATGGGCGAGGTGGTGTGCTGCCAGTCCTCGACGGCCACGGTGAGCGCGGGCACCGAGGCCGGTTCGGTGGCTCGTTCCGGCGCTGCCCAGAGGTGCACCGCGCGCATCGGCGCGTTCGGGAACCCTCGCAGTGGAGCCCGCTCACCCGCCGGGACGGCGTCGGCCCACCGGCAGCCGGGGTCGGCGGTCGCGACGGCGGCGATGCTCGCCGAGAGGGATTCGGTGACGGGGCGGTCGCGGTGCCCCGAGCCGACGACGACCGCCTCGTCGTCGACGATGTCGCCGAGCGGATAGAGCAGTGCAGGGTGCGCCGAGAGCTCCACGAACGTATCGGCTCCGCAGCTGCGGGCGTATTGCACGGCGAGATCGAATCTCACTGTGCCGCAGAGGTTTTCGTACCAGTATTCGATGAAGTCGGTCGCTTCGCCCAACTCGGCGCCCAGGGTGGAGCCGACGAACCGCACCGGCCCGTCCCGGAACCGCGACTGCGGCGTCAGCTCGGCCAGGCCGGCACGCAACGGGCGTAGTGCACTGGTGTGGCCGGGGTAGTCGACGGACAGTTGATGGGTGAAGATGTCACGCCGTTGCGCCAGCCGCACCGCGGCGGCGACCGCGTCGTGGTCGCCGGCGACCACGGTCGACGACGGCCCGTTGACCGCCGAGACTTCCACCCAGCCGGGAGCCTCGGCCAGCAGCGATTCGGCGATGTCGAGGCCGGTGCCCAGCACCGCCATCGCGTAGCGGCCCGTCAGCCGGCCGACGACGGTGGCGCGGGCGACCACGAGGGCGACGGCGTCGGGCAGCGAGATCGCTTCGGCCACATAGGCCGCCGCCACCTCGCCGAGGCTGTGGCCGATGGTGATTTCGGGCAGCAGCCCAAAGTGTCGCCATGCCTCGGCCAGGCTGACCGCGTGGGTGAACTGTGCTCCCTGAATTTCGGCACGTGACCAGCCGCGCTCTTCCTCCCCCACCAGATACGGGAGCGGGGAGTCGAATCCGGCGACGACGAACTCTCCCGCACACCGGTCGGCCGTCTCGCGGTAGACGGGCAGCTGACGGTAGGCGTCGGCGCCCATCGCCTGCCATTGATTGCCCTGGCCGGGGAACACGAACGCGATGCGCGGCGGCGTCGTCTTCGCGGATCGCGTGACCAGCTCGTGTTCTTCGCCCCGCGCGATCGCGGACAGCCCGGCGACCAGCTCGGCGCCGTCGGCTGCTCGCAGCACGGCGCGGTGACGTCGCGCCCGCCGCAGCCGCAGCAGGGTGGATGCGACGGCGGCGGCCGCGTTCGGTGGGTCGACGCGGCCCAGGTAATCGAGGATCGCCGCGGCGTCCCTGCGGATCAGCTCGGGGTCGTGGGAGCTCAGCAGCACCGGGATACGCCCGTCGGGCAGACGATGGGTGAGCATCACGCGACCTCGGGGACGGAGACGATCAGATGCGCGTTGGTGCCGGCGATCCCGAACGCGGAGGCCGCGGCGATGCGCTGCCCGTCGACGGCCGGCCAGGGCGTCAGAGTCTGCGCCAACCGCAAACCCTGTTTGTCCCACTCGATTTCGGGACTGGCGTTGTCGGCGTGCAGGGTGGGCGGGACCGCCCCGTGTTCTGCCGAGACCAGCACCTTGGCCAGTCCCAGCGCGCCGGCGGCGGCCAGCGAGTGCCCGACGTTGGACTTCACCGAACCGAGCAGCGCCCCGGCGCCGGCTTCGGTGTCGCCGTAGGTCTGTGCCAGCGAGCGCAATTCGGTGCGGTCGCCGAGTCGGGTGCCGGTGCCGTGCCCCTCGATCATGCCCACCTCGGCGGGCTTGATCCCGGCCTGGGTGATGGCCCGCTGGAACAGGCGAACCTGGGCGTCGCCGCTGGGCGCGCTGAGCCCGGCGCTGCGCCCGTCCTGGTTGATGGCGGTGGCGCGCACCTCGGCCAGGATCTGCCGGCCGGCCCGCAGCGCGGCCGATTTGCGTTGCAGCACAAACATCGCCGCTCCCTCGGCCCACACGGTTCCGCTGGCTTGCGCGCTGTAGGGGCGGCAGTACCCGTCATCGGAGAGGGCGTGTTGTTTGGAAAACTCGACGAAGAAGCCGGGTGAGCCGAGCACGTTGACCCCGCCCGCGATAGCCATGTCGCAGTCGTCGTTCTGCAGCGAGCGCACCGCGACGTGGAATGCCACCAGCGCGGACGCGCACGAAGAATCCAGTGTGAGTGCCGGGCCGGCCAATCCCAGCGTGTAGGCGATGCGGCCCGAGATCACGCTGAGGGCGGTCCCGGCGAGCAGATGGCCGCTGTGTTCGGAGAACCTGGCCATCTCGGGTCCGTAGCCGGTGGCGGAGGCGCCCACGAAGCAGCCCACGTCGTGCCCGGCCAGGTCGTCGGGGTTGATGCCGCTGTTTTCCAAAGCGCGCCAGGCCACCCGGAGCGACACCCGCTGCTGCGGGTCCATCACCACGGCCTCGCGTGGTGAGATGCCGAAGAACTCCGGGTCGAACGTTGTTGCCCCGCTGAGGAATCCGCCGCGATCGTGAATCTCTTTGAATCCGCTGCGGCGGGAGCCGGCGAGCAGCTCGGGCACGGCCCAACCGCGGTCGGTGGGAAACGGTCCCAGTGCTTCACGGCCGTGCGCCAGCAGATCCCAGTAACCCTCGGAGTTTTCGATGCCGCCGGGCGCCTCGACACCCATCCCCACGATCACGACAGGGTCGACGCCCTCGGCGCCGTACGCATCGTCCGACATTGGTATCACCCGGCGTTCACCTGTGCGGCGACCGCGTCGACGTGGTCGTAGACGTAGAAGTGCCCGCCGTCATACAGCGACATGACAAAGGATCCGGCGGTGTGCTTGTCCCACTGGCGCAGCACGCCCGTCCCGATGCGGTGGTCGTCATGGCCGCCCAACACGTGGATGTCGGCGCCGATGCGGACGTCGGGGCTGGGGTCGTAGCGGTTGAAGGCCTGGTAATCGGCGCGCACCGCGGTGGTCAACAGTTCCGAGAACTCTTCGTCGGCAAGCAGTTCGGGGTCGGTGCCGCCCAAATCGGCGATGTCCGCCAGCAGCCCGTCGTCGCTGGTCGGCAGTTCGGGCATGTCGGCGACGACGCAGGGCGGTGGGCCCGCCGAAACCCAGAGCTTGCGCACGGCCGCGCCGTGCATCTCGGCGACGCGGGCGAATTCGAAGGCGACGACGGCGCCCATGCTGTGGCCGAACAATGTCAGTGGCGCGACGCTGGGCCATGGTGCGGCCCGGAAGAGGCTGGCGGCGAGGTCGCGCACGCTTTCGTGTGCGGGTTCGCTGAGGCGGTCGGCCCGCTGAGGGTACTGCACGACGTAGGTGTCTCCGCCGGCGGCCAGCGCCGCGGCGAGCACCCGGTAGCTCGCGGCGGCCGCACCGGCGTGCGGGAATACCACGGTGGCACCCGCGGAGCGGTCCGCGGTCCCGTCGTTGCGGCCCCGGGTCAGTTTGATCCAGGACGGGAACGTGGAGGACACGGTGATCAGATTATTCAATGTCATTGCGCCGTTTACGATTTCGCGGGTTGCTGAGAGGCCGCCAGAACCGATTCGGCGTCCATGCCGATAACCTCGAGGTATAGCTCGGCGACCTGGTCGAGCCGGCCGGGTTCGTGCTCGCCGGCGCTGAGGACCGCGGCCAGTGCCGACACGGTTCGGTTGGCGAAGATGTCGGCGACCATGATGTCCGGCGCGTCCAGCCATGCCCGAATTCGCGCCACCGCCTGCGTGGCCAGCACCGAATCACCGCCGAGCGCGAAGAAGTCGTCGTCGACACCGATGTTCTGCCGGCCGAGCAGGTCGCCCACGATCATCGCCAGCGCGGATTCCAACGGCGTCGACGGCGCGCGGTGCCCCGGCTGCTGCGATTGCGCCACGGCGTTTTCCAATTCGCGCGCCACGGCGCGGCGGTCGAGCTTTCCGGCATCGGTGAAGCCGATCCGCTCCACCACCGCGATGTGGCGCGGGATCATGTGTGCGGGAACGAGGTCGGCGACCGCCCGCCGGATGCCCTCGGCGGTCAGGGCGGCGTCGTCCGCGCACACCTGCGCGGCCAGCACGTCGGATTCCCCGGATACGGAGATCAGGGCGGCCACCGCCGTGCGCACCCCGGGCACCCGCCGCAATGCGGTCTCGATCTCGCCCAGCTCGACGCGGTACCCGCTGATCTTGACGCGATGGTCGGCGCGGCCGACGAATTCGAGGGTGCCGTCGGGCCAGTAGCGGACCAGGTCCCCGGTGCGATACCAGATTCGGCCGTCGTGCTCGACGAAGCGTTCCGCGGTGAGATCGGGACGTCCGCGGTAGCCGCGCGCGATGCCGCGACCGGACACCCAGTACTCGCCGGGGACCCAGTCGGGACAGTCGGCGCCGCTGTCGTCGACGACACGGCAGGCGTTGTTGGGCAGCGGGACGCCGAAGGGCAGCGACGTCCAGTGTTCCGGTATCGGCTCGGTCACCTCGAAAATACTGTTGTGCACGGGGGTTTCGGTGGCGCCCCCGAGGCCCGCGAACCGGAGGTCGGGCGCCTCGTCCCGCAGCCGGCGCACCACTTCGGGCCGCACCCAGTCGCCTCCGGTGGGCACCACCCGCACCGAGGACAGCCGCCCGCGGCCGACCTCGACCAGCATCTCCAGCCAGCCGGGCATGAAATGCAGCACCGTGACCTGGTGCGCGTCGATGAGCCGGGCCCACGCGTCGGGATCACGCCGCTGCGCTTCGTCGACCACCACGATGGCCCCTCCGGTGCGCAGGGTGACGAAGATGTCCATCACCGAGATGTCGCCCTCCAGGGTCGACAGCGCCAGGCACCGGTCGGCCGGGCCGATCTCGAAGTGGCGGGCGATGAATTCCACGGTGTTCATCGCCGCGTCGTGGGTGACCTCGACGCCTTTGGGCTCGCCGGTGGAGCCGGAGGTGAACAACACGTAGGCGAGCCCGGCGGGATCGATTCTCGCGGATTGGATCTCGGCGCCCGCGGGGGCATCGCGAAGGATGTCGGCGAGCACCACTTCGGGTACCGGCGTGGACAGCCGTTGTCCGCCGCACACCACGGCCAGGCTCACGCGGGCGGATTCGAGGATGCGCTCGGCGCGGTCGCGTGGCTGGTCGATGCCGATCGGCAGGTAGGCAGCACCGACGGACAGGATGCCCAGCAGCGCCGGGATCTGTTCGGCGGTTTTGGGGCCCATCACCGCGATGGTGTCGCCGGCGGTGATGCCTGCCGCACGCAGCGCGGCCGCCACGGCCAGCGCCTGGTCGCGTAGCCGCGCGTAGCTGAGGTCACCGGAACTGGCGCAGACCGCCGGGGCATCGGGCTGCCGCTCGGCTTGCCGGAAGAACCCGTCGTGCAAGGCTTCTCCGCTCGGTTCGGCGGTGCGACCGTTGATCGCCTCGCGCACGGCCCGCTGAGCCTCGGGCAGTGCCGGGGGGGCCAGCGCGTCCCAGGCATCGTCGGCGCCGGCCAGCCGGAGCAGCTCGTCGATGTGGTGGGCGAACATCGCGTCGATGACCCCGGCGGGGAAGATGCCTTCGCGCACATCCCAATTCACCAGGACGCCGCCGTCGAATTCGGTGACCTGCGCGTCGAGCAGCACCTGCGGCCCCTGGGAGATGATCCACCCCGGTGTGCCGAATTGGCCGGTCACTTCGGAGCTGAACAGTTCGCCGAGCCCGAGCGCACTGGTGAAGACGACGGGCGCGAGCACCTGGGTGCCGCGATGGCGGCTGAGGTCACGCAGCACCGACAGCCCGGGATAGGCCGAATGGGCAGCCGCGGTGCGCATCGCGTCCTGCACCACCTGCGTCCGGGCCGACGCGGTGTCCGCGCCGGCGAGGTCGACGTCGAGCAGCAGCGAGGAGGTGAAGTCCCCGACCAACGAGTCGACGTCGGGGTGCAACGCCTGGCGCCCGAACAGCGGGACGTTCAGCAGGAAGCGCGACGTCGTCGACCAGCGCGCCAGGGTGTTGGCGAACCCCGCGGCCAGCGCCATCGCCGGAGTGAATCCGCGCGCTTGGGCGCGGGTGAAGAGCCGGTCGCGGGTCTGCGGGTCCAGCCAGTGCCAGCGCCGGGTGCTCTCGTTGCAGGCGCGGCCCCGGACCGTCGGCAAGGCGGGCGGGTCCGGCAGCTCCGGGAGGCGCGGCGCCCACCAGGCGCGGTCCGCGTCGCGGGCCGGTTGCGGCCGTGCGTCTTCGGCCTCGATGGCCTGGCGGTACTGGCGGTAGGTGTAGCGCAGTTCGGGCAGGTCGCGGCCGAGGTAGAGCGCCGCGAGGTCGGCCATCAGCGTGCGATAGCTCATCGCGTCGGCGGCCTGCATGTCGAGGTCGACGTGGAGCCGGGACCGTTGGTCCGGGAGCAGCGTCACCGCCAGTTCGAACACGGCGCCGTCGAGCTGCTGGTGTGATTTGGCGGCGCGGATGGCGGCGAGTCGCTGATCGACCGCGTCGGTGTGCCGCTCGCGCAGGTCCTCGACGTGGACCGGGAACGCGCCGCACTCGCCGGCCGGGGTGATGCGCTGGGTGCCGTCGGGCAGGAACCGCACCCGCAGCATCGGGTGACGCCGTGCCAGCGCGGTGGCCGCGGTGCGCAGGCGTTCCGGATCGATCGGTCCGCCGTCGAATTCGACGTAGAGGTGCCCCGCGACGCCGCCGAGCTGCTGGTTTTCCTGGCGGCCGACCCACATCGCGTGCTGCATCGGGGCCAGCGAAAAGGGCTCGTCCTCCCCGGATCCTTGAGCGTCCGCGGGCGCATCGGCGGGCTCGGCGGGCCGATCAGCGCTCGGCCCGCCGGCGCCGACCAATCGCGCCCAGGCCTCGACGGTCGGCATTTCGGCGAGCGTGGCGAAATCGACGGCGAGGCCCTGGCGGCGCCAGCGTCCGGCCAGGGTCATGATCCGGATCGAGTCCAGGCCCTGACCGATGAGGTTGCTACCCGGCTGAACTGCCTCGACGTCGACGCCGAGCAGTTCGGCCACCTCCGCCCGGATGTCCTCCGAGCGTGCCGGGGCGCGCACCACAGACCCTCCCAGAATTAGCACAGGCTGCCCTAAATTTTTTGGTTACCCTATCCTTACTCCCTGCATCCCCGCTACTAAGCCCCCGCCAGAGGAGCCATGACCCCGAACACACCGCCGCCGGCCGGAGTCCTCGACGGGTTCGTGCCGTTCCCCGCTGAACGCGCCGCCGCCTACCAGGCGGCCGGCTACTGGACGGGACGGCCCCTGGACACGATCCTGACCGACGCGGCGCGGCAGTGGCCCGACCGAATCGCCGTGCTCGACGCCGTGGGCGGTACCGGCTTCAGTTATGCGGACCTCGACGACCAGGCTAATCGCGCCGCCGGGGGGCTGAGGGCACTGGGTATCGCCCCGGGCGACCGGGTGCTGCTGCAGCTGCCGAACAGCTGCCAGTTCGCGGTGGCGCTGTTCGGACTGCTGCGGGCGGGGGCGATCCCGGTGATGTGCCTGCCGGGACATCGGGCCGCCGAACTCGGGCATTTCGCCGCGGTCAGCGGGGCCACCGGGCTACTGATCGCCGACACGGCAGCGGGTTTCGACTACCGAACCATGGCGCTCGGCCTCGTCGAGGAACACCGCGCGCTGCGGCACGTCATCGTCGACGGCGACCCGGGACCGTTCACCTCATGGGCGAAGTTGTGCGAGCAGGCCCCAGTCGGCCCGCCACCCGCGCCGGGCGACCCGGGATCGCCTGCGCTGCTTCTGGTTTCGGGTGGCACGACGGGCACACCCAAGCTCATCCCCCGCACCCATGACGATTACGTGTTCAACGCGACGGCCAGCGCCGAACTCTGCCGGCTCACCTGCGACGACGTCTATCTTGCGGTGCTGTCGGCCGGGCACAATTTTCCGCTCGCCTGTCCTGGCCTGCTCGGCGCGATGACGGTGGGCGCCGCCACCGTGTTCGGCACCGATCCCAGCCCCGAGGCGGCCTTCGCCGCCATCGACCGCCACGGCGTCACGGTCACCGCCCTGGTGCCGGCCCTGGCCAAACTGTGGGCGCAGGCCTGCGAGTGGGAACCGGTGACTCCAAAATCCTTGCGGCTCTTGCAAGTCGGCGGCGCCAAGCTGGAGCCCGAGGACGCCCGCTTGGTGCGCGCCGCCTTGACGCCGGGCCTGCAGCAGGTATTCGGGATGGCCGAGGGACTGCTGAACTACACGCGCCTCGATGATCCACCCGACCTCACCGAGCACACGCAGGGGCGGCCGTTGTCTGCCGCCGATGAATTGCGCGTCGTCGACGGGGCCGGTGGGCCGGTGCCGGCGGGCGAGGAAGGCGAATTGCTGGTCCGCGGGCCCTACACGTTCAACGGCTACTTTCGCGCCGAGCGCGACAATGAGCGCTACTTTGACGCGCAGGGCTTCTTCCGCAGCGGTGACCTGGTCCGGATCACCGACGACGGCTACGTGGTGGTCACCGGCCGCGTCAAGGACGTCATCTGCCGCTGCGGCGAAACCGTTTCCGCGGTAGACCTCGAGGAGCAGATGCACAGCCATCCGGCGATCTTCTCGGCGGCCGCGGTGGCGTTGCCCGACCCTTACCTGGGCGAGAAGATCTGTGCAGCGGTCGTTTTCAAAGGACAAGAGCTTTCACTTGCGGAGCTGAACGGCTACCTCGACGAGCGTGGCGTGGCCGCACACGCCCGGCCCGACGTCTTGGTTCCGATGACCGCGCTGCCCACCACGCCGATCGGCAAGATTGACAAAAAGGCCATCGCCGGCCAGGTTTCGGCGCGCTGAGCACCGCACCGCACGCTGCACCCCGCGTTCAGCCCAAGGCCTCGTAGAGCTCCGCCAGCAAGCGCGCCGTGGTGCCGAAGTCCATGCAGGCGTCGGTGACGGATTGGCCGTATGTCAGTTCGCCACTGAGCGATTGGGCGCCGGCCACCAGGAAGCTCTCCAGCATCAGGCCGGCGATACCTCGCTCGCCCGCCGCGACGCGCGCGGCCACCTCGGCGGCGACCTCGGCCTGTCGCACATGATCTTTGGCGGAGTTGGCGTGTGAGCAGTCGATCATGACCAGCTCGGAAAGGCCGGTGCTGCGCAACCGTTCGATGGCCGTGTCCACCGAGGCCGCATCGTAATTCGGGCCGGCGGTGCCGCCCCGCAGGATGACGTGGCAGTCGGGATTGCCCATCGTTTCGACGACGGCCGCGCGGCCCACGTCGTCGGTTCCGAAGAAATGGTGGGGCGCCGCCGCGGCTTTGACGCCGTCGATGGCGACTTGGATGTTGCCGTCGGTGCCGTTCTTGAATCCGACCGGCATCGACAACCCGGATGCCAATTGGCGGTGCACCTGCGATTCGGTGGTCCGTGCGCCGATCGCGCCCCAGGCGACCGCGTCGGCGATGTATTGCGGGCTGGTGGGCTCCAAGAATTCGCACCCTACCGGGAGGCCGACGTCGATGATGTCGAGCAGCAGCCCGCGGGCGGTGCGGATGCCGCGTTCCACGTCGAAGCTGCCATCCATCGCGGGGTCGTTGATAAGTCCCTTCCAGCCGACGGTGGTGCGCGGCTTTTCGAAGTAGACCCGCATCACGATCTTCAGCCGTTCGGCGTACTGGGCGGCAAGCGGGGCGAGCCGGCGTGCGTAGTCCAGCGCGGCAACGGGATCGTGCACCGAGCAGGGGCCGACCACGAGTAGCAGCCGTTCGTCGTGGCCGGCCAGGATCGCCGATACCTCGTCACGGTCGCGCTGGACGACCTGGGCGCGCGCAGGGGTCAGCGGAAGTTCGGTGCGAATCGCGGCGGGAGCCGAGAGTTCACGGAAGGAGACGATCCGGTGGTCGGACGTGTCGACAGCTGTGGGTAAGTCGGTGAGGGACATGGTGGGTGTGTCTTTCTGTGTTGGCCGCCAGGGCACGCCCGCTGGTTCCCGATGCCCTGAAAAGCGAAAAGCAGCGACCTTGTGGTCACTGCTGGGCTCCGGGTCTCAGTCGTGCGGGTGCGTCAACCAGACGCCGCATCGCCGGCTCCACCCGGAGCCACGATAAAGCGCCAATACGCGCGCACGCCGATGTTCACGTCGGCGAACATACCACGCGGGGCCCGACGGTTCGAAAGCTGTCGGGCACGAGGGGGCCCGGACGGGCGCGACGACGGCGCGGTTTCAGTGCCGCTCAATGAGAGCCGGCGGGTGCGGTAAGCAAAGGCGCTGCCGCGCAGCGTGATCGGCGTACCGGCAGCCCGAATCCGACCATCGCGTCGAGGATGGCTTGGCTTCGGCGGGTGATCACGTGGTCGTCCACGGACGCCGCGCGTGGAATCTGTGCGGCGACCCCGATGGTCGCCGATCCCACGATGTGCCACATCGCCGTGATCGAGACGGCGCCGTTGCTGATTGCGTGCACCGAGTCGAACAGCCGCGTCAGGCTTCGGTGGCAGCGATGCGCTACCCAAATCGCCAGCGCCCCTTCGTTCGGCAGCGTTATCAGCCCCTCCTGGCGCGCACGCCACCCGCGGGCATCGCCGCCGGGCGCGACCACGCAGGGATCGTCGGGCAGCACGCGCAGCGTGGGGTCCACCACGGCGGCCCAATCGATCGCACCGTCCCGATCGCGGTGCAGCCAGAGATTCTCCAGGCCCACGTCCCAGGCCCTTCCTTCCAGCAGCACCAGCGGCAGCATCCGCCCGATGATCTCGTGGATCAGGCTGGCCGCCAGCTGCCGTGCGGCGGCGTGGGGACCGATGTTGTCCACGGCATCGTCGAACATCGCCCGCAGCAGGGTGTCGGTCCGCGTGGAATCGAGGGGCCACCAGCGATGTCGCGCGACATCGTCGAGCACGGCGATGCCATACACCAACGGGCACGCGGGAAAGAGTCCGCGCAGGCGACGGCTGGATTCATGGACCGGCAGCTCTCGGCGGATGTCCATCCCCGATATCAGCGGATGGTGAATCGCGGTGCGCACGTCGGCAACCTCCAGTATCGCGATTAGGTTAGGCTACCCTAAAGTAACGCGGTGGGCCAGCGCTCGCCCCGGGTCAGGGATGAACCCGCGCAGCGCCCACCGAACTCGTTGTGGGCGCCATTCCTGGGCTCACTGGCTGGCTGCGGTTGGATATCGGGGGCGCCACCGCACCTCGGCGATGCGTTCGCCGAGTTCCGCGTCGCTGCGGGCCGGGGCGACGCCGTCAGCCACCGCCTGCACGGCGACGGCGCGCGCGATGCTGACGGCGACATCGGGCACATCCGACCACGCGGGCAGCAACGGCTGGTCGGGATCCGCGAGAGCCGGCGACGCCTCCCCCAAGGTCTGGGCGGCGACGCGCATCATCTCGTCGGTGACTCGAGTCGCCTGGGCCGCGGTCACGGCCAGACCCATCGCGGGAAAGATGTAGACGTTATTGCATTGGGCGACAGGGCGCTCCACCCCGCCGCGGCGCAGCGGCGCGAACGGCGATCCGGTAGCGATCAGGGCGCGCCCGTCGGTCCACTGATCCAACTCCGCCGGGTACGCCTCGGCCCGGCTCGTCGGGTTGGACAGCGGGAAGATGATCGGCCGGTCGGTCTTGCCGGCGACTTCACGCACGATGGCTTCGGTGAACGCGCCCGCGGCGGTGGACAGGCCGAGCAGCACACCGACGTCGACATGGTGGACGACGTCGGCGAGCCCGACGCGTCCGGACACGCCCCAGCCCGCCACCCGGCCCGCCGGCTGGGCGAATCCCCGTTGCGCGTCGGAGAGGTCGGCGCGGTCATCCGTGAGGAGCCCCTCCACGTCGACAACCCAGATGCGCTCCGAGGCAGCCTTTTCGGACAATCCCTCGTTCACCATTTGGCGGCGAATCATGTCGAGCACCCCGATGCCGGCCGCACCGGCGCCGAGCATGACGACCTGTTGCTGCGACAGGGGGCGGCCCGCGACCTTGGCGGCACCGTGCAGCGCTCCCACGGTGACGGCGGCCGTCCCCTGGATGTCATCGTTGAAGGTAAGGAGTTTGTCGCGGTAGCGGGCGAGGATCGGTAGCGCATGTGTGGTCGCGAAGTCCTCCCACTGCACCAGCACATTGGGTAGCTGCTTGTGCACCGCGGCGACGAACTTGTCGATGAACGCGTAGTAATCGTCGTCGTCGATACGGCGGTGCCGCCAGCCCAGATACCGAGGGTCATCGAGCAGTTCGCTGTTGTCGGTTCCCACATCGAGCACGATCGGGAGAGTGCGAGCGGGGTCGATGCCACCAATGAGGGTGTAGAGGGACAGCTTTCCGATCGGGATGCCCATGCCGCCGATACCCTGATCGCCCAGCCCGAGGATCCGCTGCCCGTCGGTCACCACGATCACGTCCACCTCGCGCTGGGGCCGATTGTTCAGCACCTCCTCAAGGCAGTCCCCCTCGGCGTAGGACACGAACAGTCCCCGCGGCCTCCGGTAGATCTCACTGAAACGCTGGCACGCCTCTCCCACGGTGGGCGTGTAGACAATCGGCAGGGCCTCGGGGATGTGGTCGAGCAAAACGCGGTAGAACAACGTCTCGTTGCGGTCCTGCAACGCCCGCAGATAAATGTGCTTGTCCAGATCGTCGCGGCGAGTGGAGAATTCGTGCCAGCAGTGCTCGGCTTGTTGTTCGAGGGTCTTCACCGTCGTGGGCAGCAGGCCCATCAGGCCGAATCGCCGGCGCTCATCCTCGGTGAAGGCGGTGCCCTTGGTGGTCAGGGCATCGAAGAGCTTGGCCGACCCCCGGAGCTCATCGGGCATCGTTAACGTCCCTTCTGTAGGAATCTCGCGGGAGGGGAACGGCGGGTGTCGGACGACCATCGTCGATGATTCCCCAACTGTTTGTCTGCGCGTAACCCTGAGTCAACATTGTCAAATGTCAGTGCGCTGCCAAAACCTCGCGGTCGCCTTCGAATCCACGTGCGAAGCGTTCGGTCTGCGGGTTCGCCGAGGCGGGGTTCATTGAACTGTTGAACGCCCCAGGGAAACCGACGCGTTAATCGCCCCTGAGCTCCGCCTAATATTTGGACGAAACTGACGCGCAGTTTGCTGACAGCGCTGGGGATCCGGCCCAATCACGTGCCGACTTCGTATCGGCGGGAGCGTGCGACCCAGTGCCACCGCACTTTTGAGCATGGCTATGTTGTTTGCCCGGACCATCCGTGCCAGAAAGGTTCGGCTGACACTATTCCAATACGGCCATACATCACGATATGGTAACCGAGGCGCCGTTTCGGCAGGCCCAGCATCGTCTCGGGTGGCTTCGCCAAGACAGCGCTCTGTGGGTGGGAATCGACAGGTTGGTCATCGCGTCGAGATAAATGCTTGTTCGGGCAGCAGTTCTGTGTTAACGCACGCGCTTTAATGACCCCCCATCGTCGATGACCTCACACGGGCACGCGACGAGTTGTCAGAAGTTCCTGGGGAATTGCTCGGGCCCGAAAGGGGAATTCATGATTGCGCCGCAGGCGCGCCGGCGAGTCATCACTTTGCGCCGCTTGGCAACATGCGGGTCGCCAACTCACATCACGCTGAACTTAATCTCTCGCGCGCATTCGTCGACGCATCCGGCGGTGCGCCAATCGCCAGGCCCGCGTAGCGGGGCTCTTTGGGCCCTCAGCTCGTTCAGCAACTCATGCGCGGTGCCGTTAAGGTCATCCGAACTGGCGTCACCAGCTGACGGACGAAAGGTAACGCATGTTCTTGGGCACGGTTGAGGACTGGACGGCCGAGGGCACCGTCGTATCCTGGTACCCCACCGCGACCACCTATCGGCGCGCGGCCGAAGCGCAATACCATCCGGCGCCGGTCAGTTATCAGCAATCGCAACATCTTCGGTACTACCGACGCCAGGTCAGCCGGGGCCGTGATATCCCACGGTTGTGCATCGGGGCCTGGGAAATCAGCGGTGTCTGCGATATCGATGCGATGACGTACGCCGTGAATGCGCACCTGCGGCGCCACGACACCTACCACGACCGGTTTGCCTTCGGCGACGGCGACGAGGTCCTTCGCTACGTCATTGCCGACCCGGAGGTCATCACTTTGGCGCCAACGGATCTCGGGAGGATGGGCCCGCCGCAGATCCGCAAACTGCTTCTCGACACTCCCGATCCCCTGCAATGGGACTGCTTCACCTTCGGCGTCATCCAGGGCGACGACCGGTTCACGGTCTTTATCGCCGTAGACCACCTGCGCGCCGACGGTATGTCGGCCGGGGTGATCTTCCTCGACATCCAGACAATGTACTTCAGCGCGCTGCAGCAGGCGCAGAGTCCGTTGGCGCCCGCCGCCAGCCATCGCGAATACAGCGCGAATCAGCACGCGTACACCAGGAGCCTGAACGAAGAGTCGCCCGAGATCCGGTCGTGGCGGGCCTTTCTCGCGGCGAACAACGGGGCGCTGCCGAAATTTCCGCTGGAGCTGGGCGAGGCGGCCGCGGATACGCCGGGGGCCATCGACGTGTTCGACCTGATCGATGACGACCAGGGCCGACGGTTCGAAGCGGCATGCCGCGCCGCGGGTGCGCGTTTCAGCGGTGGCGTGTTCGCCTGCGCCGCCCTGGCCGAGCACCGGTTGACCGGCGCCGCAACATATTTCGGCCTCACGCCGTTCGACAACCGCCGGGATCCCGCCCACGCCACCGCGGTCGGATGGTTGGCCAGTTTCGTCCCGTTGGCAATTCCGACCGCCGGCGCCTCGTTCGACGAGGTCGTCGCCGCCGCCCAGGCATCGTTTGACGCGAACACGGCCCTGGGCGCTGTGCCCTACTACCACCTGCTCGAGGCGCCGGACCGATCGTCAGGCCCCATCGAGGTACCGGACCGACCGGTTCCGATGCTGTCCTACATCGACATTCGCAAGTTGCCGTTCGGCGACTACTTCGACGGCCTGCGCGCCGGTGTGTGGGGTGACAACCGGCTCTCGGAGACGGTGTGCATGTGGGTCAATCGCATGCACGACAAAACGCAGCTGGTGGTCGCCTACCCCGGCACCGACGTCGCCCGCGGGTCCATCTCGCGCTACGTCGAGACGATGCGCGCCGAGTTCACCCGGGTGGCCGACGCCGGGCTGAACAGCGATGCATGATGCGGTTTCCGTCCCGCCGCAGGAGGTCTCGGCATGAGTGCCCTGGTTGCACTCACCGCGCGGACCCTGTCAGGCTCCCGGCGCGATGCCGACCTACTGTTCGCGGCGCTGGCGCCTGTGGGCTGCTTCCTGGGGTTCACCTTGGTGTTGGGCAGTCTCATCCACACCGGTTCGATGACCTACCCGCAATATGTCCTTCCGGTGGTCATCGTGCAGGCGATGCTGTTCGGGGCGATGACCACCGCCGACCGCGCCGCACGAGACCGACTGTCCGGCTTCGGGTCTCGGCTTCGGACTCTGCCGCTGCCCGCGGCGGTGCCCCTGGCCGCACGGATGCTCTATTGCTTGATACGTTCGGTCATCGCGCTCGTCGCCGCTATCGCGGTCGGGTGGTTGTTTGGCTTCCGGATGGTCGGCGGACTGGGCGACACCGTCCTGTTCGTGATCATCGTCGTGGCGTTCGCGTTGGCGGTGTGCCTGGGCGCTGACGCCCTCGGCTCGCGGGTCGGCACCGTCGAATCGTCGAGCCAGTTGCTGCTGCTGCCCCAACTGGTCCTGGTCCTGTTATCCACGGGTATCGCTCCCGCGGAATCGTTTCCGACATGGCTGGGCCCGTTCGTCCAGCACCAGCCGGTCTCCCGGGTCACCGACACGTTGCGCGGACTCGCCGCCGGTCACGCAACGCGTGGGGATTTGGCGGTGGCATCGGCGTGGTGCCTTGGAATGCTGACGCTTTTCGGCGTTCTGGCGGTGCGGATGCAGCAACGCGCGGCCGGAGGAAGTGTCCGCGCGGCCCGGGCCGTCCGGATTCCAGCGCGGGATGCCCGGCAGGCGCGGGACGTGTCCGCCGAACAACCTCGCAGGGCGGTGAATGCCACTGCACCACAGGGGATTTCGTTCGCACCGTCACTGACCTCCTTCGTCAGTCACAGCGCCTCGGAGGCGGGGCGGCTCCTGCGTCGCTGGCGGCGCGACCCGATCGTCGCGGTGCAGGCGCTGCTGTTCCCGACCTTCCTGCTCATCGTCTACAAATTGCTGATCGGCAAGGCCGTTCTGGCCGTCACGGGACACGACAGCCTCTATGGTCTGGTCCCCATGTGTGCGGTGGTCGGCGCCGTGTTCGGAACCCTCGGCGCCGGTTTGGCTTTGCCGGCGGAGCGGGAGTCGGGCGTGCTGACGAGGCTGTGGGTGCAGCCGGTCCATCGGGCCAGCACCGTGGCCGGCCGGCTGGTCGCCGAGGCCGCCCGCACCACCGCGTCCGCCATTGTGCTCACCGTCTTCGGGATGGCTCTGGGTCTGCGATTCAGCTACGGCTGGATCGCGGCACTGGCCTTTGTGTTGGTGCCCGTGGCGATTTCGGCAGGGATGGCGACGCTGGTCATCGCGATCGCCGCCCGCGCGGACGGTAAAGCCATGGTGACCTGGCTGGGCGCGGGATGCGTGCTGCTGCTGTTCCTCAACACCGGTGTCGCGCCCGCCGGGGTGTTTCCGGGCTGGCTGCAACCGGTGGTGCGCTTTTCACCCATATCACCGACGATCGAGGCGATGCGCGCGCTCGCCGAGGGCGGGCCGCTGCTGTCGCCGATGTGGCAGGCGGGCCTGTGGGCCGGTGTACTGGTCGCGGTGTTCGCGCCGGCCGCGGTGCGCGGGTATCGCGCCGCCGCCGAGGCGGGCTGCTAGTGACGAGGCTGGGGCTTTTGGACCAGGCCGCGTTCCTGCGGTTGCGCGCCACCGGCCAAGGCAGCACGGTGCAATGCACGTGGGTCTACGACCGCGACGTGGACATCGACGAATTGCGGTCCTTCCGAGACAATCTCGGCGCCGGCCTGCTCGGGCGCCGGATCGAGCGTTCACCACTGCCATTCGGGCGTCATCGCTGGGTCGTCGACGACCGCTCGCCGGACATCGCGTGCGAGCCGCCGCAACCGCGGCGTGAGATCGGCGCGTGGATCGAACGACGAGCGCGGGTGCGCGTCGACCCCGAACACGGCCCGTCGTTTCACCTCGGGCTGTTGCCGTTCGACGACGGTGGGGCGGCCGTCACCCTGGTCGCGTCGCACTGCGTTGTCGACGGGCTCGCGATGGCGGCGGCCATCACCGAAGCGGTCAAGGGAGAACGACGCGATCGCGGCTACCCGCAGCGGAATTCGCGTGGCCGGTGGCGCGCGATTCGGGAAGATCTGGTTGACGCCGTTCTCGCCCTGCCGGCCGCGATCCGGGCGCTGATCGCGACTCTGGCGATACTGGTCAAGGCCTCGTCGGATCGGCAGGTTCACCCGCAGGCGCGGGCGCCTCGGGCGCACGATCCAATGGGTCAGGGCCAGAACGCATTCGGGTCGGTGACGATACAAACCGACGCCGCGGCATGGGACGCACGTGCCCGCGGCCTCGGCGGCAGCAGCAACACGCTGTTCGTCGCATTCGCCGCTCGCGTGGCGCACCGGATGGGCAGGGTGCTCCCCGACGGATGCTCCGTGACGGTGGTGCTTCCGGTCAGCGATCGCACCGCCGATGACGACCGCGCCAACGCGCTGACCTCGATCACACTCACCGTCGACGGCCACGCGGTGGTCCACGACCTGAGCGGCGTGCGTGCAGAAGTCAAGAACCTGCTGACGTCCCTGGATCGACAACCCAACGAGATGCTCGCCGGATTGCCACTCATTCCGTTCACGCCGCGATGGGTGGTGCGTCGCGCCGAGGGCATCGCCATGTCGTCCGGCCAACTACCGGTGGGTTGCTCCAACGTCGGCAACCTCGATCCCGCCGTCCGCCGCATCGACGGTGCGGACGCGACCGAGTTCTCGATGCGGCTGGCCGAGCAGGGCATCACGCAGTCGCGCATCGCGCAAACACGCGGCCAATTGTTCTGCGCCACAGGAACGGTCAACGGCAGCCGATTTCTCACGATCGTCGCCTACCAGAGCGGCGCCGGCGACACCACAGCGGCCACGCGTGAGCTCGCGCGTGGCGCGCTGGCCGACCTGCGGTTGTGCGCCGCCACGGTCTACGAGGGCGGGATGTGATGGTGGACCTCGGCCTCGAGGCCGATCAACGCACACGCCGCCGTTACGTAGCTATCGCCGTCGCGATCGCGGCCTGGGCGGCGGCCGTGCTGTGGTTCGCGATCAAGGTCGTTCCGCTCGACGTGTACTGGATGTCGTACTACACCGCCGACTACACGCACGGCTTCGTGCGCCGCGGGCTCGCCGGTGAGCTGGTTCGGTTGGCCCCACGCCACTACTTCACGGCCACGCTCGGCTTGCGGTGGTTGTCCACCGCGCTCTATTTGTGCGGCCTGGCAACGGTTGCCGGTGTGGTGCTCTTCAGTCGCCATCCGTCTGAACGCAGGCTGCTGGTCGCGGGGGTGATGCCGTTGTTGCCGTTCGGTGTCCCGTTTGCGGCCTTCTCGGCCCGGCCGGACCTGTTCGGCGCGGCGGCTCTGGCGGTGTTCAGCTCGGCGTTGGCGCTCACGCGTTCCCGGCCCGTCGCGACGGGCTGGTGCGCCGGCTACGGCGCCCTCATCGCCGCGCTGACGCTGGTGCACGAGGCGATAGGGCTGCAGTTCGCGTTGGGGGCGCTGCTGGCCATCGCCGTCCTCGGCGGCGCGTTGGAAACGGCCCAGCGCCGTGGCATGGTGCTGGCCGTGTTGCCGGGCGTCCTCACCACGGCCGCCGTGGCGGCGTTCGGTCGCCACGACATCGCCCGTCAACTGTGCGCGGCGGTGCCGCACCACCCGGTGCCCAACCCCTTTGCCACGGTCACATCGCCGGCGACGCTGGTGCGCTATGTGTTTGCGGGGCAACCGAGTCAAACCGATTATCACGACTGGGTGTGCCGCAACGTGATGCCGAACTACGACAACGGAATCGCGGACGCCATCCGGGCCGTCGGGAACATCGGCGCGCTCGGTCTCACAGTCTCGGTGATCTTCGGTGCCGGTGCCGCCGCGGTGACGGTGTGGGGTCTCAGCGTCCTGTCGGGCGTACCGCTGCGCGCGTTCGTCGAGGTGCTGCGGGGGCAGACTACCTGGGTGACCACTGGCCTGCTGTTGATCGTCCCGGTCTTTCTGACCGGCTTCGACTGGACCCGCTGGCTGACGATCGTGGCGTTCGACGTTGCGGTCGTTTTCGTCCTTTTCGCAGCGCGCAGGCCGGAGATCGATCAGCCGCCCACGCCAAAAACGTTGCGGTTGTTCATCCTTCTCGTCATCGCGCTCGCCGTGATCCCGGTAGGCGCGGTTCCGGGTTTCGGCGGACCGCGGATGGTCTGACGACGCCGCCCTTTTCGAGCTGGCGCACGATCGATGCCGCACCAACGTATGTCGATCATCGTTTTGCTGGACGTGACGGCTTGGCTGGTGATGTATCGCGGCTGGTAGAGTGCATGGCACTGTGAATTTCGGAGTGGGAATGTTTTCACGGTGGCCGCGAGGACAAGCTGCGCTGGCCATCGTTGCTGCGCTGACCCTCGTCGCAGCTGTACTCGGTTGCGGGGCTTTGCGAGCCGAAATGGCCGCCAACGCTTCACCGCCGGAGGTGGCGGCTTCGTCGGTCAGCCCGCTTTCCAACCCGATATACCCGGACCACGAGTCGGTTCCGGTGCGTCGCCTCGGCGTCGGCTCCACTGTGAACGACGACAAGGCGTTCAAGAGTGCCGCGTTAAAGCGCGATCGCGGAAGCACTTTCGCCCTTTCCACTCCGCGGCAGTCCGGCTCGTCGGCCCCGCCCGCTGTCGGGGTAATCTGGTCACAGCAGCGCGTCGATACGCCGGCGCGCGCGCCGGCGACCAGCCCCGTCGGGCACAATATTTTTCAATACTGCGTCGCCCGTTGCTGATCGGGCACACCGGCTCGTCGGCGTGCAACACCCTCGCACGGCGAGCTGGACGCTAGCCGCTCTCAGCTCCGGCGCCCCCGGCATCCGCTGATCGGCTTGTCTGGGCTGTTTCAGCGATGCGTTGTGGCCACCACACCCGGCACCGCCGCGAAATCCGGCGTGCCAGTTAACGGAATTCCGAGGTCACGGGCGTCCCAGGTCGCTGCGTGATGCGTTGGGCGCTTGGACTTTTCACCACCACTTCGACTGCTGACCAGATGTCGCGTGCGAGCACCGCGGCATCAGCAAGGTCCGCCCAAAGAGTCACCAAGGACAGGGATAGGCATGGATTTTGGCGCGTTACCACCGGAGATCAACTCCGGTCGAATGTATTTGGGACCCGGTCCCGAAAGTTTGCTGGCCGCCGCGGCGGGATGGGAGACGCTGGCCGCCGAGCTGACTGATGCCGCCGGCAGCTACCAAGCCGTGATCGCCCGTCTCACCGACGAGTCCTGGTCGGGGCCGGCGTCGATGTCGATGGTGGCCGCGGTCATGCCCTACATCACGTGGATGACGGCGACCGCCGAGCAATGTCAGCAGGCCGGCGCGCAGGCGACGGCCGCCGCGGCAGCCTTCGAAACCGCTTACGCAATGACGGTCCCGCCTCCGCTGGTCGCCGCCAACCGCGTTCGGCTTCTGGCATTGATCCAGACCAACATCTTCGGGCAGAACACGCCTGCGATCATGGCCACCGAGGCCGAGTACAGCGAAATGTGGGCCCAAGACGCGACCGCGATGTACGGCTATGCCGCCAGTTCGGCGTCGGCCTCGGCACTTTCGCCGGTGGCGCCGCCACCCCCGCAAACGACCACTTCGACCGCCGTCGCCGGCCACATCGGCGCCGTCACCCACGCGGCGCTCCAGTCCGGCAGCACCGCCCACGCGACGGCGACGCAGTGGGCCTCCTCGGTGCCGCAAACCCTGCAAGGCCTGTCGACACCCGGCTCGTCCTCGAGCACCGGGCTGTCGCAGGCGGCGATGGGCACGGGCGCTTCGCTGGGATCGTCGGGGGCCACCGCCCCGCTCAGCGCGCTGTCGGGTCTGACCAACGCCTCCGGCAAGGGGGCGACAAAGAGCGCGAGCACGGGCGCGGGCGCCGCGACGGGACTTGCCTCGACGCTCGCGGCCGCACCTGCACTCGACGGTGGCACGGGCGCCCTGGCCGGAGAAGCGGCCGGGTTCGGGGCCGATGGCGCCGGCCTGATCGCCGACACCGGCGGAATCGGAATAGACCTCTACGGCCTCGATTTGGATTACCAGGGGCTCGGTTTGGACTACCAGGGATTGGCGCTGGACTACGCGGGCGCCGGTTCCATCCTGGGGGCCGAGGGCGCCGGCGGAGTGGAGGGCATAAGCGGTATGGGCGTCGCGGCGGGCTTGGGAAATCTCCCGCTGGCAGGAGTGGGCCACGGCGCCGCGGCGGGTGTGGGCCAAGCCAGCTCCCTGAGCACGTTGTCCGTGCCACCGAGTTGGGCCGCCACCGTGTCGTCGGTCACGCCGCTGCAGGCTCTCCACTCCAGCACCATGCCGGGCGGATGGGCCGCGGCGCCGACCCCCGGCCCTACCGTGTCCAAGTTGCCGCTGGGCGGCATGGTCGGACGCGAATCCGAGGGCGCGGTTCAGCGCGTCGGCCTGCGTGTCTCGCTCATTCCGCATTCGCCGGTGGCCGGGTGATGCGCCGACGCCGACCGCGGGCCGTCACGGAGGGCGCGAGCTCTCCGAATCCGAAGGAACGCGCGACCGGGCCGGCGGCCCGAAAACCGCTGGCGTTCATCGCAAACGCTTCGATGTGCGCTGCCGTCATCGTGGCGTTCGGGGCATCGACACCGGCGCAGGCCGGCGCCGATCCGGATCCGGGTGGCCCCAGCCCCAATCCCTTCGGCGGCCTCAGCTGCAGCTGCCCACAGCCCGGGCCCGCCGGCAGCCCTGGTCAGAGACAGCAGCTCATCGGGGGAATGCAGCAGGGGCTTGCTGTCGGGCAACGGGAACCGAACGTCGGTTCGTCGCCGGCAAGGCCCCCGGCTTGACCGATTGCCCGCTACGAGACCGACCTCCCCGATCCGCAGACCGACGTAGAGGAGCACGTGATGCCCGACCGGGTGTTATCCGCCGAACTCATGCGGCAACACCGCGAAATCGCCGCTGCGATCGAATGTTTCATCGAGAAGCTCGGTGGCGGCGACCGGCACCCCGAGCTGCTGAGGGCGACGATGGACGCGCTGCGTCGGCACATCTACCTGGAGGAGACTTTCCTGTTCCCGCCAATTCGGAAGGCGGGGATCATGATGCCCATCTTCGTGATGATGCGCGAACACGGCCAGCTGTGGCGGACGATGGAAGCCTTGACGCGCCTGCTCGCTGACCGGACGGGAGGTCCGCGACTCGACGCTACCTGCGACCAGCTGCTGGACCAGCTGCACGAGCACAACTTCAAAGAGGAGCCGGTGGTTTACCTGCACGCCGACTACGAGTTGCCGGCGCCAACGAGCGCGCAGCTGACCCGGTTCGTCGTCACGGGCCGCATACCCGATGGATGGGTGTGCCAGCAGGCGGGTACGAAACGCGCTCGGTAGTCGGCTAACTGGATCATGCGCCCACCGCGGCGGGCGTGATGCAGCTCATAGTGAATTTCTACAATCGCCATTGTGTAATTACCCGGACAGATTTCCCTCCTTCATCCAGCCCGAGGAGCGCACCGGCACATGGCAATCCGATCAGCACCGTCACGACCTACCACGCCAGCACCCTCCACCTCGTTGATCGGCAAGGGTTGGGCTCAGGGCGTGGCCCTGGTGATGATCTTTGGGTTCTTGGTGATGGGCATTTTGGTGTACCGGACCTACACCGCCTCAATGCCGTTGCCGGCCAACGTCGTTAGTGAATCGGGCGAGGTGCTGTTCACCGGCGCCCAGATCACCCGCGGCCAGGAGCTTTATCAGGCGCGCGGCCTGATGCAGTACGGCTCCGTGCTGGGGCATGGCGCTTACCTGGGGCCCGATTACACCGCGGAATATCTGCGTATGTCGACCAACGATGTGGCCGCGCAATGGCGGGCGCAGGGGGCGGCCGATGCCAAGGAGCGGGTGGTGGCCGAGTTTCGCGCCAACCGCTACAACGCCGACACCAAGACTCTGGTGTTCACCGATAAGCAGGCGGCCGCCTTCGATCACATCCAACAGCATTACGCGGATTATTTCGGGGAGAAGTCCACCAAGTACGGACTATTGCCGCGCATGATCACCGGCAAGGCCGACATCCATGACCTCACTGCGTTTTTCGCGTGGACGGCGTGGGCGTCCGCCGCCGAGCGGCCGGGTCACAGCTACAGCTACACCAACAACTGGCCGGCCGAGCCGCGGGTCGACAATGGGCCCACCGCATCGATCGTGGTGTGGTCGGTGTTGTCGCTGGTCACCCTGCTGGGTGGGACCGGGATCATGTTCGCGGTGTACGGGCGGTGGAGCCAAAAGATCGGGTGGCACAGCGCCGAGGCATCCACGTTGTCGTTCCGCCAGCCCGGCGAGGTGGGACTAACCGCCTCGCAGCGCGCCGCGATCTGGATCTTCGCGATCGTGTCGGTGCTGTTCTTGGCGCAAACCCTGATGGGTGGCGCCGTCGAGCACTATCGCGCCGACCTGTCGGCATTCTACGGGCTGGACCTGGCCAAGCTGTTGCCGTTCAACCTCGCCCGCACCTGGCATGTGCAGCTGTCGCTGTTTTGGACGGCGGCCGCGTTTCTGGCGGGCGGGATCTTCCTGGTGCCCTTCATCAGTCGCCGCGAACCGCGACGGCAGAGTTGGCTGGTCTACGGCCTCCTCGGCGCGCTGGTCTTGGTCGTCGGCGGCTCACTGATCTGCGAAGCCCTCTCGATCTACGGGGTGATTCCCGCGGGCGGCTTGTTCTCCCAGCAGTGGGAATTCCTCGACCTGCCGCGGTTGTGGCAGATCCTGCTGACCGTCGGACTGTTCTTATGGATCGCCATCATCTGGCGTGGCATCCGCGGAAAGCTCAAGGGCGCGTCGAAGATGAACCTGCCGTGGATGTTTTTCTTCACCGGCCTGGCGATCCCCGCCTTCTATGCCGTGGGCCTGTTGGCCGGCCACGACACCCACTACTCGGTCGCCGACTTCTGGCGGTTCTGGGTGGTGCACCTGTGGGTGGAGGACTTCCTCGAGCTGTTCACCACCGTAATGGTGGCCTACATTTTCGTCCTGCTGGGGGTGG
The DNA here is from genome assembly GCF_976985675.1 of Mycobacterium sp. NTMscope_MAC_12. Lineage (NCBI taxonomy): Bacteria > Bacillati > Actinomycetota > Actinomycetes > Mycobacteriales > Mycobacteriaceae > Mycobacterium > Mycobacterium sp. NTMscope_MAC_12. The sequence continues at coordinate 1,632,156 of NZ_CDRJYY010000001.1, read as the reverse complement.
TACGCGAACGCATCGCGCTCGGAGTGATCTTCCTCGATATCATCCTGTATTCCGCCGGCGGTGTGATCGGCACGATGCACCACCTGTATTTCTCGGGAACCCCCGTGGAACACATGGCACTGGGCGCGTTCTTCTCGGCGGCCGAAGTGATCCCGCTGACCTTCCTGACCGTCGAGGCCTGGGCCTTCCTTCAGCTAGGGTCTCGTCAACAAAGCCACGAAACACCGTTCCCGCACCGCTGGGCGGTCATGTTCCTTGTCGCGGTGGGCTTCTGGAACTTCTTGGGAGCAGGCATCTTCGGGTTCCTGATCAACCTGCCCATCGTGTCCTACTACCAGATCGGCACCGCACTGACCGCCAACCACGCCCATGGAGCGATGATGGGTGTGTACGGCATGCTGGCCGTCGGTCTGGCGATGTTCGCCTTCCGTTACGCGATCCCCGCCGCCAAGTGGCCGGAAAAGTGGGCGCGGCTGTCCTTCTGGTGCATGAACATCGGCCTGGCCTGGATGGTGTTCGCCACCCTGCTGCCGCTGGGGGTTTTGCAGCTGTACCACTCCGTGAGCACAGGGTATTTCGAGGCGCGTTCGCTGGGCTACCTCACCCGCCCCGGCAACTCGCTGATCGAATGGCTGCGGCTGCCCGGCGACTTCGTCTTCATCCTGGGTGGTGTCCTGCCGTTCGTCTGGATCGCGTGGACGGCGATACGCAACGTCCGCCGCGCGCCGGCCAGCGACGAACTGAACGAACACCCGCTCTACACCGAACTCGACCCGGTCCCCTCGGCATCGCAGAAAGGTTGACGATGGCGTCCCCTACCGTCGCGGCCTGGCTGGTTGCCGGCTATGCACTGGCACTGGTGGCCACCGCCTGGGGTGTCGACATGATGGCGCGGCGGGTGTCGCAGCGCGCCGCGCAGTGGCGCAGCGGCCGATTCCGTTATCACGCCGATCATGACGCGTGGGTGTGTCCCGAAGACCACTGGCTGTGGCCGAGTTCCTTCGATCCGAAGCATCGGGTGATGCGTTATCGGGCGAAGCCCAGCGTGTGCAACAGCTGCCCGGTCAAATCGACCTGCACGACCTCGGAGCACGGGCGCGAAATCAGCCGCGAGATCGACCCCTGGCCGCATTCCGAGGCAGGACGCTTTCACCGCGGAATCGCCTGCTGCGTAGCCACTTTGGCGGTCGTGATGCCCCTCGTCATGCTCGCCAGGCTGCACTCCCCCGCCGACCTGCTGGTTCTGATCGGCGCCATAGCCATCGCGATGGCGGCGGGGTTGCCGCTGGCCGGCCATTTGTGGCGTACCCCGTCAGACGCTCCCGAGCACGTGGCGCACCGCTCGGGGATGGAAGACCAGGTGGCCGTCGCGGTCGACCGCTATTCGACCCGCTGGGGCGCAGGCCGATCGGAGAAGGGCGCCGCACCGTGAGCGCGCGGCTGATTGTCGCTGGTCTGACGATCGCGGGGCTGCTGATCGTGCTTGCGCTCGTTTCGCTGGCGGTGGTGCGCGAGTACGAGCGCGGGGTGGTGTTCCGGATGGGGCATGCCCGCCCGCTTTACGGGCCGGGGCTGCGATGTTTGATTCCGCTGGTGGACAAGATGATCCGGGTCGACCAGCGGGTGGTCACGTTGACCATCCCACCGCAGGAAGTGATCACCCGTGACAACGTGCCCGCCCGGGTCAATGCGGTGGTGATGTTCCAGGTGGTCGACCCCCTCAAAGCGATTCTCGCCGTGGAAAACTACGCAGTGGCCACCTCACAGATCGCGCAAACCACCCTGCGCTCGCTGCTGGGCCGCGCAGACCTGGACACCTTGCTGGCCCAACGCGAGGATCTCAACAACGATCTGCGGACCATCATCGAGGCGCAGACCCGACCCTGGGGTATCGAGGTCCGGGTCGTGGAGATCAAGGATGTCGAGATCCCCGAATCCATGCAGCGCGCGATGGCCCGCGAGGCCGAAGCCGAACGCGAACGCCGCGCCAAGGTCATCAACGCCCGCGGCGAACTACAGGCGTCCGACGAGCTGCGCCAGGCCGCTGAGACCCTGTCGAAGAATCCGGCCTCGCTTCAACTGCGGTACCTGCAAACGCTTTTGGAGCTGGGCGCCGACCAGAACTCGACCGTGGTGTTCCCACTGCCCGTCGACATACTCACGCCCTTCCTGCGTCGCTCACTAACACCCCCGTCGTAATCGTCGGCCGGCGAGCCGTTGTCACATCTCGACGCGGATCGCCCGTTCCGGGCAGCTCGCCGCGCCCTCGATGGCCTTCTCGAGCAGGCTGGCATCGACATGGGGCTTGACGACGACGCAGTAGCCCTCGGCATCGGGTTGGTAGATCTCCGGCGCGTGCGAGTAGCAGACACCCCATCCCATGCACCGATTCCGGTTGACGACCACCCTGACCAACTCGCTTTCGTCCACCTCGGCCGGGGCGAAGCGGGCACGCGCGTCATCCTGCGTGGCCGGGGTGAGTCCCCGTTTGGTGATGAGGTTGACCGCGCGTTCCACCATCTGGGCGTTGGTGGCGGTCCGCGATATCGATGGGCAATCCCCGATGCCGACCCGGATGCCGAGCCCGCGGTTGAGCGCATGCTCCCAAAGCTCTTGGCGCCGTTCGGCGGAGCTCATCGCATACGGAACGACGACGATCTCGTGGTCGATCCACGTCGGGACGCGCGAGACCAGGTAGTCGAGGACGTCGGGGTCGGGATCGCTATGGGAAACCCAGCGATCGGAGAAGAACAACTTGATGTTCAGCGGTTGCCGCACGATCCCAATGCGGGCCGCCAGTATCACCCAGCGCAGGTCAACGTCGTTGAAAACACCGATGCTGGGCACCAGGCCCAACTTGGTGAACCGGTCGAGTTCGGGCGGGTAAGACGGATGCGAACCGTTCGGACCGCTCGAATCGACTGTCTTGAACTGGTTTTCGTCCTCCTGCCACAGCACACGCTGGACGTGTTGAGCGGGGTCGAACGGCGCGAACAGCAGTCCGGTGCCGGCCGGTGGATGCTCGGCCAGCGCCCAGATGTGGTCGAGGCTGCCGGCGTAGCCGGGATAGGCCAACGGGTCGACGTCACGGGCCGCGGTCGCCAAGATGGTGCGCGAGACCTCGTCGTCGGCCCACGCCTGCCGACCGTCGTCGTAGCGGGCGTGGAATTGGACGGCCGTGGCTCCGCCCTGAATGCACTCGACCACGTCGCGGGCCGTCTCTTCAGCGCTGTACGGCACATTCGGGTTTTCGTCCTTACCGACGTCTTCGTTGACCCCGACTTCGAGGTACACCTTGCCGTCGTCGCGAAAACTCATTGCGTCGCTGCCCTTTCTTCGCAGATGTCCGTCGCCGGCCGTTGGCTGATCGTGGCCCACGTGGTCCATGCCCGCCCTATGTTTTTACAAGTGATATTGTGAAAAGTCCAGCCGGCCACGCGACGCGGTTTCCGGCTCCGCAGCCACAACCGCCTCGCTGCTCGCGATCTGGGGGCACAATTCAAGGCACCTCCCTCTCGTTTCTGAACATCGTTGGAGCCGGCGCATGATCACACTGGACCGCCTGGTGAACGTCCTGGGTGGGTATGGCGTCCGATTGCGTTGGTCCTCGGTGCCACGGTCGACCGAGCTGCGCAGCGTGGTCGTCCACGAGCCGTCCGCCGAACGCCCGGTGGTGGGCGACGTCTTGCTGGCCATCGGCGCCGGCTCACTCGACGAGGCAGTGCGCTGGGCGGCGTCGGCGCGCGCGGTCGTGGTGCTGCTGCGCGACGGTGAGACACCGGTGACCTTCGACAGCAACGCCGACGTCGGCGCGGTGATGGTCATCGATGAGACGGTGTCATGGAGCGCGGTGGCGGCGGTGGTCTACGGCCTGGTGCTGGAAGGCCGCGAGACCGAATCCGGGCGCGGCCCAACCGATCTCTTCGCGCTGGCCGACAGCTTGGCAGACGCGATCGGCAGCGCGGTCGTCATCCACGATCGGCTGTTGCGGGTGTTGGCGTATTCGAGGCTGCAGCACCATGCAGACCCGGCGCGGGTCGAGACCATCCTCGGACGGCAGACGCCGGAACCGCTTCGCGCGCTGTTGGAGGAGCGGGGGGTACTCGCGCACCTGGCGGCCTCCGACGAGCCGCTGTTCATCGCCGAGGCACCTGACCTTGGCTTGACCGGGCGCATGGTGGTTGCGGTGCGATCCGGCGCGGAACTGATCGGGTCCGTGTGGGTGGCATGCCCGGCACCGCTGGGCGACGCGGCGCGCAGGGCCCTGGCCGACGGCGCGCACACCGTGGCCCTGCATCTGCTGCGGTCACGCGCGAGCGCGGACCTGGAGCGCCAGGTCGAGTCCGAATTGGTGATCCGGTTGCTCGAGGGCGGCGCCGACGCGCCCACGGTGGCGAGCAGGCTGGGCCTGGCGCACAACGGTTTGCGCGTCATCGCGGTGCAGGCGTTCGTCGGAGCCGACCGCGATGCCGCGCTGTTGTTGGCATTCGGGCGCGCCACCACCGGGTTCGGCTGGTCACGGCCGGGGCGCAGCGCTTTGGCGGGCAATATCGTTTACACCGTGCTCCCCGGCGAGGACGCGGTGACGGCGCGGCGCTGGGTGACCGCCTTGCAGGCGTCCCTACCCGAGCGGGTGACAGTGATCGCCGGGGTCAGCGGTGTGGCCGAGGTGACAGATCTCGCCGCCGCACGCCAAGAGGCCGACGAATGCCTGGCGTTGCACGAGATGTCGCCCACCGCCGCGCCTCCGGCCTACGACGAGTCATGGGACGACATCCTGCTGCAGCGGCTGCGGGCCGCGGCGCGCTCGGGCCGCGCGCCGACCCGCGGGCCCGTGGCCGAACTGCGCCGCCATGACCAAGCCAACGGCACCGACTACGTGCTGACGCTGCGGGCGTGGCTACAGGCTCAGGGCGACCCGACCGAGGCCGGCGAACGGCTGGGAGTGCACGAGAACACCGTCCGTTACCGGCTGCGCAAGATGGCTGAGATCACCACCCTGTCGTTGGACGACGCCAGAAAGCGGCTGGCGATGATGATCGAGCTCGCGGCCACCGACACCGATTGAGCGACGGCGCTGTCGGAATACGACAAAGCGCCGCGGCGCCATTGTCTCGTATCGGCAAACCTCGCCCCACCCCTCCCGGCCATCATGAGGTTGTCCACCTAAGGCCGGGTTTTCGGTAGCGGGGGTGTTTCCGTCCGCCGCGTGCGACCGTCAAGCCCGCGCCGACCCGTCGACAGGAAACATCCGATGAGCACCCAACGTCCCGATCACCTTCGGCCCGCCGGCGACCCGGACGACGGCGCCGCCATGGAGAGCTTCACCGTGCCACTGCCGCGGAGGCTGTCCTCGCGGTTGTTCGGGCGCAACCCGCTGATACGCGCCAGCGACCGGCTGGAGGCGCTGACGTTGGTGCTGGCCGTTGCGATCTCGCTGGTGGCGGTTCCCATCGGGGCCGCCGTGGGCACCGCCGTCCACGAGTCCAGTAGCCGCGTTCACGCCGAGCAGGCCCAAGCTCACCGGCAGGTGACCGCGACGTCCACCGGGGACAGCCACCCGCGCAGGGCCCTCGACAGCCCAACGGTGACGGTGCCCGCACGCTGGTCGGTCGACGGGACCGAACACAGCGGCGACGTCACCGCGCCCTTAAACGTGAAACCCGGTGACAAGGTAGAGATTTGGGTCGACGGCTCGGGCGCCCCGGTGCGCCCGCCGGTACGGACCGCCGTCGACGAGGGCGTGGCGTTCGCCGCGGCGACCTGGTCCACCGTGAGTTTGTTGGCGGTGGGCTTATTCGGCGTCGTCCGTATCGCGCTCGACCGGTCGCGCTACGCCAGATGGCAACGGGACTTCGACAACCTCGTCGGACATCGGTGAGATAACGGCAGCAACAGCGTTGTCGGTTCGGAACAACGGCCCACGCCCCCGTTGTCGAGTTCCGGCAAACACGGTGGCACCTGCGCACACCACCATGGACATCACCAATCGAGAAGATCAGCTGCGGAGGTGCGCGATGGGTGGCGTCGAATCTATTGACGGCGGACCCAGATCCGTGATCGTCGTGGGCGCCGGCATCGTCGGATTGTCCACGGCGTGGTTCCTCCAGGAACGCGGAGTCGACGTCACGGTGGTCGACCGCACGGGCGTCGCCGCGGGTGCGTCATGGGGCAATGCGGGATGGATCGCTCCGGCATTGACTCTGCCGCTTCAGCCCCCCGGCGTGCTGCGCGACGAGCTGCAGGCCCGTCGCGAACCGGCCACGCCTACGCAGGTGCCGTCGACCCTGGGCGCGCACCTGGGGGCCATATTCATGCAGCTCTCACCGTCGCATCGGCGTTCGTCGTCGCAGTCGGCCCTGCGGGCCGGCGTGGCGCTCAACGAGGACTGCATCGAAGCCTTCGATGTGCTGATCGCCAACGGCGTCGATGCACCGGTCACCGACGCGCCGATCACCGCGCTGTTTCGCAGCACCAAAGAGGCGCAGCGCATGCTGGAAATGCTGCAGCAGCTCGAAAACGCCGGACAGCCAATGTATGTCACCGCACTCTCCGGCGCGGCGTTGCGTGAGCAAGTACCCCTGGCCACGCCCGGGGTCACCGCGGGCCTGAACATCAATGGTCAGCGGTTCGTCGATCCCCGACGATTCGTCGAAGCCCTGGGCCGCTCCGTGATGGCCCGCGGGGCGGCGATGCACAGGCGGGAAATCGACGACGTTCACGGCTCCGATCGCGGTGTCGTAGTGCACCCGCGCCGCGGCGACCCGCTGACCGCCGATGCCGCGGTCATCGCCACCGGTGACCGGTTGTCGCGGCTGGCCGGTCGGTGGCTGCGCGTCCCGGTGCAGGCCCAGAGCGGTTACTCGTTCACCGTGCCGGTGGACCGGCCGATACTGGCGCCTATCTACCTGCCCGACATTCGGGTGGCGTGCACGCCCTACAAAGGCGCGCTGCGTGTTTCAAGCGCCCTGGAACTTCGCCGACCCCATCAGCCGCACCCACGCGAGCGGGTGGAGGCCATCGCCGCCGCCGCCAGTTCCCTGCTGGACGGGGTGGATTGGGCCGCGCGCAGCAACGTATGGGCCGGTGCTTGCGCGGTTCCCCCCGATGGGCGGCCACTGATCGGCGAGCTGGCGCGCGGTATCTACGTGGCCGGCGGGCACGGCATGTGGGGCTTGGCACACGGCCCGGTGACCGGGCGGCTGTTGGCCGAACACATCACCACCGGCAAGCAGCCCCAAGCTCTCGCCGAGTTTGACCCGCGGCACAGAACCCTGCGCAACGCCGCCCGATAACCCCGAACGCAAACCTCCCGCGAAGTCCCGACCGCGAGAACGTTTCTCGAGTGCACTCGAACGCTGTCAGAAGAAAGGGAAAAGATATGACTAGCACACAACCCGCATGGATTTCGCCGCAGGCCTACGAGCGACTCCAGCGGGAACTGGCCACGCTGCGGGAGTTGTGCGACACCAACGCCGTTGGCGATGCCACCGACGAAAATTCGGTCGCTGTCCAGCGTGCGTGGCAGGTGCGCATTCGACGGATCCATGAGCTGTTGGTCGATGCGGTCGTAGGTGAGGACCCGCCCGATGACGGGATCGCCGAGCCCGGAATGGTTTTGACCATCCGCTACGACGACACCGGCGAGGTCGAAACGTTCCTGTTCAGCGTGCGCGGCGCCGAATACGGTGGCATGGAGGTTTATTCGATCCGATCGCCGCTGGGCGCCGCCATCGCCGGCGCTCGACCCGGCGAGCGGCGCACCTACACCCTGCCCAGCGGTGTCGCGCTCACCGTCACGCTCCTGAAGGCCGTTCCCTACGGCGTCCACCTGGCGGGCCTCAGCTGATGGCCGTCCCGTGATATTCGATGTGATCGACCCGCTGGCGACGATGTTTCTTCTGATCGCAGCGATCTTCCTCCTGATGGCCGTCGCGTATGGGCGGATGTGATGTCCGAGGAAGCGTCCCACCGGCGGGCGTGAGGAGTTCAAATCCGCCCGCCGAGGCGACGGCGATCGATCTCTGGGCGTTCACCCCGAAATTCCTTGCGGCTTCGGCCGGTTGAGGTCCATCCGAGGGGTTCGCGGCTCATCGCGGCGGTGGCCGGACGGCTCGTCGCATGACATGACGGCCGCGCTCACGCCGGCTCGGCCTGCTTGGGCAGGTTGGCCACCAACGGAGTGTCGACGCCGAGCGGGCCGATCTTGGCGGCCCCGCCCGGCGACCCCAGCGGCTCGTCACGGCCCTGAAGCGTTTCGGAAAAGAACGCCGCGTTGTCCGCCTGGTACGGCTGCAACTCTTCGGGCAGGTCATCCTCGTAGTAGATCGCCTCGACGGGGCAAACAGGCTCGCACGCCCCGCAATCCACGCACTCGTCGGGATGAATGTAAAGCGCCCGGCCACCCTCGTAGATGCAGTCGACCGGACACTCCTCGACGCAGGACCGGTCCATCACGTCTACGCATGGCTTTCCTATCACGTATGCCATGCCGTGGAGTTTACACAAGTCTGCTTGTATAAACCAGATGGATCGGGCTCCGATGACCGGCAAGCAACCAAGAACCGTGACCCGGATGACAAGCTCGTCACCTTGCGTCCGGCGGCCGGTCAGCGTTTCAGCGCGGAACCAGGGTGTCCAGTTCCGGTGAGTCCGCGCCCGTCAGCCGTCGGTGCATCGCCCAGGCGATCCGGGCGCCCTGAATCTTCGCGCGCTCGGCGATCGGTCCCCGGAACATCTCATCGACGGTGTCGTTCCACACGCTCAGCCAGCGGACAAAGTGACGGCTGCCCAACGGGATTCGTCGATGGACGTGCCGGTGGGCGTGCAAGGCGCTGCCTCGGTACAGTCCGGCGCGAAACAGCACGGTCTCCCAGAAGTCGGCCATCACCGGGAGGTGCGACGCCAGGCCCTTGCTTCGCAACTCCGCGAACGGCTCAGCGAGGACGTCGTCGACCATCACCCGGCCGTAAAACCGGCGCAACAGCGCCTCGATGTCCGTGCGGGCGACCAGATCTGCGTCCGCTCGGCCAACCGGGGCGCACACCTCAGTCATGCGCGATCACCGTGGCAAGACACAATTCGGGTTCGACGAACGGCTCGAGCTCGACGTGCATCCCCGGCTTCGAACCAACCGCCTTCGTCGGGCCCGCCAGGCCCTGCAGGAGGCCCCGGTGCAACGCGCATGCCACCTCGGGGTGATCCCGGGCCAGATCACGGACCGGGCAGCTGTGCAAACGAATCGTCCGTTGGTTGCCGCGGGTCGATTTGCGAGCCGGGACCAACTCGGGACCGAATCCCATCCTGTCGAACACCGTCGTGATCATCACCGAACGCTCCTCAGCAACCTTCCCCGGTGCGGCCGCGTCTGGAACATGTTGTCCCGCAGCGTCTTCGTGCGGGACGTCGTCGGCGATCCGTTCAGCCCAGCGCCGGCCGGCGGCTTCGGCGCGGCGGCGCCTCTTGTCGGCGGTATCCCCGAGTTCCAAGGCCAATATTTCGGCCAGGATTCGATAGTCCAGCCGCTCGCGCATCGCGCGGTAGCCGGTACGGGGACGACCGACACCGGTCCGCGTGATCCGAGTCCGCTCGACAAGTCCCGCGGCGCACAACGTGTCAAGGTGAAAACGCACGGTCGTCGTGTGCAGCCCGAGCCGTCCGGCGAGTTCGGTCGCATCGACCGGTTCGTCATGCTCACGCACCAGTTCAAGAACTCGTTGGCGCTGCCGGTTTTGCGCCCCGCGGTGCGGCCGTCCGGCCTCGCTCCCGTTGTGCTCGCCCACCCCATCCGTCCTCTCGTGCGGTTGCCTTCCAGCTATTTCGAGGATATTATTCATTAATAATAGCACTGGATGTCCGAGTCGTCCTCCCTAACGAACGGCCTTGGGCCAGCAGAGAAGCCGGAGGTGCACCGTGTTGGACACTATGGTGGAAACCAAGGTCATCGAGGATGCGGTTCGCTTGGCCTGCCGCGCCCCGTCGCTGTACAACACCCAACCGTGGCGATGGGAGGCCGACGGCGCGGGGCTGGACCTGCTTCTCGACACACGCCGTGTCGTGCACGCGGACCGATCGATGCGCGAGGCCCACATCAGCTGCGGGGGTGCGCTTGAACACCTCCGGGTGGCGATGGCGGCCGCGGGCTGGATCGCCGAGATCGAACGATTTCCCGAGCCGCGCGATCCGACGCACCTGGCCAGGGTGACATTCGCTCCGTCAGACGGCGTGACGGACCACCAGCGTCGCCGCGCCGACGCGATCCTGCAACGCCGGACCGACCGGCTCCCGTTCCTTGCGCCGGTCGACTGGGGATCGTTTGAGGCTTTGCTCCGCGGCAGGATCGACGCGGGCGTGGTGCGATTGGACGTGCTGCCGGAGGAGATGCGTCCGCGCCTGGCCGAAGCAGCCGAGTTCACCGAGTCGCTGCGCCTGTATGACTCCGCGTATCATGTCGAACTCGATTGGTGGACAGCACCGTTCGAAGTATCGGAGGGGATCCCCTACAGCTCGTTGATCTCGGCCGCCGAGTCGGATCGGGTGGGCGTCAATCGCCACTTCCCCTTCACCCGCAACCCGGACAGGCGTGCCGGGGTGACGCGGGACTTCTCGAAGATCTTGATGCTGTCCACCGAAGATGACAGCCGCGCCAACGCGTTTGCGTGCGGCGAGTTGCTATCAGGTGTCCTCCTGGAATGCACGATGGCCGGCTTGGCCACCTGCCCGGTGTCGCAGCTGACGGAACTGTCGGTCAGCCGTGAACTGCTGGCGGCGGTCACGGGTCACACCGACCTCCCCCAGGTCTTGATCCGGGTGGGTGTCGCGCCGGCACTCGACGCAGCCCCACCGCCCACGCCGCGCCGGGCGCTCGCCGACGTGTTGCGGCTGACGAGTTGAGTCTCGGCCATGGCAGGGATCACCGCGCCCATCGCCGCTGACCGCGCCGCAGTGATCGCGAAGATCGAGACGGTTCCCCTGCGTATCCCGCTCAAGGCGGGCAGCACTCCCGGGGCGTCGCTCTGGGGAGACGCACTGACCGCGGCGGACTCGCTGCTCGTCAAGGTGACGACCTCCGACGGAGTGGAAGGCTGGGGGGAAGCCTTCGGTTTCAGCGCCGTCGATTCCGCCAAACTTGCTGTCGACCAACTCATCACACCCCTGTGCATCGGGCGGGACGCCACGCGGATCGGTCCGCTGATGCTGGAGATTCAAAAGAAGCTGCACGTGTTCGGGCGCGGTGGCGCGTTGACCTATGGCCTTTCGGCGGTCGACATCGCCTTGTGGGACATCGCCGGGAAGCTCACCAATGCTTCGGTGTCCCAGCTCCTCGGCGGCGGGGTGACCACCATGCCGTGCTACGCAAGCCTCGCCTGCTATTCCGACCCGGCGCTGGTCCGCGCCATGGTTCGGCAGGCGATCGACGCCGGATTCCAAGTGCTCAAGCTGCACGAGGCGGGGGTGTCGGCAATTCGGGCGGCCCGCGAGGAAGCCGGCCCCGATATCGAGCTGATCGTGGACGCCGGCTGCCCCTGGACCTTGACCGAAGCCACTGCCGTCGCTGACGAACTCCGGGCGGCTCGGCTCAAATTCCTCGAGGAGCCACTGTGGCCGCCGGAGGATTTCGACGGACTCGCCCAACTGCGCCGAACCACCGGCATCCCGATCTCATCAGGCGAGAACGCCTCCACCGTACTGGAATTCGAGCGCATGCTCGCCGCGGAAGCGGTGGACTTTGTTCAGCCGAGCCCGGCCAAGATGGGAGGTATCAGCGAGTTGCGCAAGGTTTTTCCGCTCGCGTCCGTCCACAACGTCCCGGTGATGACGCATTCCTTCTACGAAGGTCCCGGATTGCTCGCGGCGCTTCATGCGACCGCCGCTCTGGGCGACGTCGACTCCATGATCGAGTGGCGCTGGTTCGAACTGGAAGCCTCCATCTATGGCGATGGCCTCACCCCGACGGCGGGCCGAATTTCGGTCCCGCAGGGACCGGGCCTGGGGATCGACCCCGATCCCGACGTCATCAGCGCATACCGTCGGCAAACAACAGCATGATGATGCTGGCCAACGCGCACCGTGACGGGCTAGGGTTTGCACAAATAAGACTTGTATAAATGCCACGCAATGGAGAAAGGGAGCGCGGACTATGAGCATCGCGGAACGGGCGGCGCGGACCACATGGGAAGGCCCGCTGGCGTCGGGCGAAGGCAAACTGTCGCAGGGCAGCAGCGGAGCGCTGGACGGCCTGCCGCTGACGTGGGCCTCTCGCACCGAGGAGCCCGGCGGCAAGTCGAGCCCCGAAGAACTCGCGGCGGCGGCGCACTCGTCGTGCTTTTCGATGGCGTTGGCCCTGAAATTGGGCGAGAACCACACTCCGCCACAGCGACTCGAGGTCACCGCCACCGTGACCCTGGATGCGGTCGATGGTGTTCCGACGATCACCACCTCGCAGCTGAAGGTCAAGGCCAGCGTTGCCGGCCTGGACGCCGACTCGTTTGCCGCCGTGGTGGACCAGGCCGCGGCGCTATGTCCGGTGTCACGACTGTTCGCCGGCGCAACGATCAGTGTCGACGCCCAACTCGACTAGAACAGAATCTGCCTGACGCAGAGGAGACCGCGAATGACCAGCCTGACGCTATCTGCCGAGCTGACGCGAGAACACCGCGAAATCGATGACGCGATAGAGGCTTTCATTGAACAGCTCGACTGCGGCAGCGTGCAGCGGGAACTATTGACCGACACGCTGGTAGCCCTGCGCCGGCACATCTACCTCGAGGAGGTCTTCCTGTTCCCGCCGCTGCGCGAGGCCGGGATCGTGATGCCGATCTTCGTGATGATGCGCGAGCACGGTCAGCTCTGGCACACCATGAACACGCTGGGGGATCTGCTCGCCGACGGGAACGACATTCCGCGACTGAGGGATACGTGCACGCAGCTGCTGGATCAACTCCACCAGCACAACTCCAAAGAGGAGCCGGTCATCTATCCGAACGCCGACACCGACCCTGCCGCCCCAAACAAGCGCGGAGCTGACCCGGTTCATCGAGGCCGGACGCACGCCCGACGGGTGGGTGTGCCAGCAGGCGAACGCGTGAGGATGCAGCCCGCTGAAGTATCGAAGGAGGTTTCAATGCGCGTGGTAGTGGACCGTGATCGCTGTGAGGGCAACGCCTTCTGCGTGAACATCGCGCCCGAGGTGTTCGAGCTCGACGATGACGAATACGCCGTGGTCCTCACCGACCCCGTGCCCGCCGAGCAGGTGGCGCTCGCCGAGCAGGCCATCGCCGCGTGCCCTCGCGCGGCGCTATCCCGCGAAGACTAGTCGCCCGGCGCGGTTTCGCCGTATTGCCGCTACACCGAACGGGTTTCGGGCCAGTCCCGGGATGTATCTGCACTCACCGCTTGATCAGCCGCAACCGCCACGCCTCCGGACCGCGCTGCTCGTAGTGGATTTCGAGTCGCCCCGAGGTTCTGTGGTCGAGCTGGCGCAGCAACGGGATCGGGTCGTGGGGAGCCACCAGCACCAGGGCGCCGCCGTTTGGAACGGCGTCGAACGCGCCGAACACGGTCGCGTGCCGGATCGAATGCGGCACCTCGCGAACGTCGAGCACGGGATCGTCGGCATCGGTTTCGCCGCAGCCGCAGTTGTGTGATGGCTCGGTGCCGTTGGTGGGGTGCGCGTGGCCGAGGAGTTCGTGCATGCCGTGGGTCACCTCCACCAGGGAAACGTCGGGGTCGGCGGCGACGATGGGCAGGATCCGCTCGTTCTCGTTGACCAGGTGTGCGTCGAACAGCACCCGCAGGGCTTGGGCGGAACCGGCCGCGCGCACCGGCGGTTCCGTGCGGATGCCGTCGACGAGGGAGCCGATGATGCGGTGGGTCGCGATCATCGATTCGATCAGGGGCCGCGCGCGCTGGGTGCGGGTGGCGGCCGGGTACAGGCGCTCCTCCTCGGCGGCGGCGTGGGGCAGCAGCTCACCGGCCAGGAAGGCAAGGGCCGCAACGCGTGCCGGCTCGAAGCCCGCACCGCGCTCGACCGCCGACACCATCGCATCGGTAAGCACCGCCAGCTGACCGGCGAGTTGCGCGTGGTGGCTGGTGATGGCTTCGACCGCCTCGGCATCGGCAGCTGTGGACGCCACGATCACATCGTTGGCCGGCATTTCGGTTCCTTTCCATTGAGCGCGCTCGCTCGCCGAGCGGGTGCGGCTCAGTGCGCTAGGTGCATCGCCCATTAATTTACTACAATAAATTCCGTGAAAAAAGAGCCGGTCGTCCTGGGCCCCCCGCCCACGCCGGTGTTGGAGGCGCCCGTGGCGCTGTCCGGGCAGCGGCTGCGGGTTCTCGACTACGTGCGCGCACACCCCCCCTTCCGGGTCACTGACGCCGCCGCGGCTCTTGACCTGCACGCCAACACCGTTCGCGAACATCTCGACGTGGTCGCAGAGCTTGGGCTCGTCGAACGCTCCACCGCCAGGACACCCGGACGCGGACGTCCGGCCACGTTGTATCGGGTGTCGGCCGCCGACCCCGCGGTGGCGATGCGCGACTACGCGGGTTTGGCGACCGCGCTGGCCGGACAGCTGGCTCGCACCAGCGCGCACCCGGAGCGCGACGCGCGTGCCGCCGGCGTCGAGTGGGGACGCGAACTCATCGACGAGTGCAGCCACACCGGCGATGACGCGCGGCGGTCCGTGCTCGAGGCGTTGGCCCGCCTCGGCTTCGCGCCCGACGACGACCCCGACGCCCGGCGAGGCATTGCGCTGCGCCGGTGTCCCCTGCTGAACGCGGCCCGTCGCTATCCGACGATCGTCTGTCAGGTCCACCTCGGGATCGTCGAGGGAATGCTGGAGCGGCTCGGCGCCACCGACACGCCGGGCCTGGGTCTCATTCCGTTCGCCGAACCCGGTGCCTGCCGGTTGTTCCTGCCCGATCCCGTTGTGCGGCAACACGACTGACCGAGCGTTCACGGCCGTGGTCAGGCTAGACGTTGACGACCAGCGACAGTCCCCGACGACGAGGACCCGAAACATTCGTCGCCAGGGTGGTGACGCCGCGCTGCGGTCCCCTTGCGATGGTCAAGCAGCTGAGCGACGTTCGCTCCACGCTAGGAACGGGAAACGAATGTGGGCATGGCCGCCCAGCCCCGGACCGCGGCGGTCTCCGACGGTACCGCGTTGGCCCAGTCGACCTCCCAGGCCGGGAAGCGCTTGAGGATCTCCTCCAGCGCGATCCGGCCCTCCAGTCGGGCCAGCGCATTGCCCATGCAGAAATGCGTGCCTGCGCCAAAAGTCATGTGCGAACGCTGTTCCCGGTAGATGTCGAAGACGTCACCGTCCGGCGGAAACCGGCGGTGATCGCGGTTGGCCGCGCCGACGAGCATCAGCATCGCCGAACCCTCCGGCACGGTCTGGCCGTAGTACTCGACATCGCGGGTGACGTAGCGGGCGATCTGTAGCGCCGGCGGCTCCCAGCGCAGGATCTCCTCGATCGCCTGAGGAATCAGTCCCGGGTTCTCCACCAGATCACGGCGCTGATCCGGGTAGTCGGCCAGCGTCTTACCGGCCCAGCCGATCAGGCGGGTGGTGGTCTCGGAACCGGCCGTCGCGATGACCGTCAAGTACAGCAACAGCTCGTCGCGGCGCAGTTTGCGCACCGTGCCGGTCTCGTCTTCGAACTCGGCGTTGAGGAGGTCGGTCATGATGTCGTCGGACGGGTGTTCGGCGCGCCAGTCGACGAACTCCGCGAACACCTCACCGGTGGCCAAGGCGTCGACGGTCTTGCCTTGCAGGGTCTCCTCGCCGTGGTCGGTGATCTGCCGCTGCCGGTCTTCCGGGAGCCCCAGCAGCATGCCGATGACGCGCATCGGCATCTGCTCGCCGAGGTCGTTGACGAAGTCGAACCGGTCCGAGCCGACCAGCGGATCCAGGCACCGCGCGGTGAACTCGCGGATCTGCGGCTCGAGGGCAAGCACCTTGCGGGGTGTGAACACCCGCGACAGCAGGTTGCGGTGGATGTTGTGGATCGGCGGATCCTCGAAGATCAGTGTGCCCGGCGGAATTTCCATGCCCGACTTGATGATCTCGAGCAGGGCACCGCGCCCGGAGATGAACGTCTCGTGGTCGATGACGGCCTTGTTGACGTCGTCGTAGCGGCTGAGCGCGTAGAAGTCGTGCTGTTCGTTGTAGTAGAGCGGGGCCTCTTCCCGGATCCTGGCGAACACCGGATAAGGATTCATATTGAGGTCAATGTTGTACGGGTCGTAGTACAGATCAGACTCGGCGGGGGCGGTCGGCACGGTCATCAGAACTCCATCGGGGCTGCCGGGTTGTTCAACTGGATCGGAACAGGAAAGCGTCCTTCAGCGCTTGGTGCGCCTACGTCTCACTCGGCGGGTAGAAGTACTCTCGCCAGGCTTTGATCTTTTCGTCTTGCACCTGATACGCGCCCATCACCGGCCAGCTCATCTGCTTTCCGTCCACGATCCAGTGATCGCGGCGCTCCATCATCACCACGTCGCCGTCCACCGCGAGATGCTGGATTTCGAGGTCAACGCACGTCCCGCCGGCGAAGAACACCGTCATCATCTCGTGGATCGCGTCGTGACCAGATAGCCGTGGCCAGGAGGGGCCGATGTCGAATGTGGCGTCCTGGGCGAAGTGACTCATGACCTCGTCGACATCGTTGCGGCTCCATGCGGCGATCTCGGCACGCACGACTTCCTCAGCGGTCATCAATTTCCCGTCGGCATGTGTGACAAAGCAGTTACACTATCACAGATAGGTGTAACGTTTGCCGGGCTTGCTCACCCACGGCAATGATTGGTGACCGCAGGCCGCGGATTGATCTCGGCGGCCGCCCACGACACCGGCCTGAAATTGGATTACGCTCTCCCCCAGTGCCTTTCGACCGCAGACAATATTGCGTGGGAATACGATAGGCGGCAAGCGCGCCCAAATGGTTTCTTGAGTCACGCCATATTCGACACCCGTACGACACGGGTCCCGCGGGAGTGCACGCGGCACCTGGTCTAACCCTCGTCGGCGCCCCCGTACTTCTCGATGAGCACCCGCTTGTAGAGCTTGCCGGCATCAGTGCGCGGCAATTGCGCCTCGAAATGCAGCGACCGCGGACACTTATAGTGCGCCATGCGACTCCGAAGCCATGCGATCAATTCCTCGCCGAGTCCGTTGGACGCCAAAACTGGATCCACCAACTGCACGACGGCCATCACCGACTGCCCCATGACCGGATCCGGGACACCGAACACAGCGGCGTCGACCACCAGTGGGTGACTGACGAGAAGATTTTCGGTCTCCTGCGGATAGATGTTCACTCCGCCGGAGACGATCATGTGATTTCGCCGGTCGGTGAGGTAGAGGTAACCATCGTCGTCCAAGTAGCCGACGTCACCAACGGTGACCCAGCCTTCGGGACTGCGCGCCGCAGCCGTTTTTGCCTGATCATTGAGGTACTCGAACGGATAACCGCCCGCGTAGTAGATCTCACCGATTTGTCCTGGCCCGAGTTCGGCGCCGTCCCCATCGAGGATGTGCGGTGTACCAAGAATGGGCTTGCCCACCGATCCCGGATGGGCGAGCCACTCTTCGGCTCGGATGAACGAGATGCCTGCACCTTCTGATGACCCGTAGTACTCGTCGATGATCGGCCCCCACCAGTCGATCATTTGGCGTTTGATTTCCGGCGGGCACGGAGCGGCGGCGTGAACGACGCGGCGCAGGGTCGATAGGTCGTAGGACATCCGAATTGCTTCGGGTAGCCGCAGCATCCGCACAAACATCGTCGGCACGAACTGGGCGTGCGTGACACCGCGGCGCCGTATGCAGTCGAGGGCACGCTCGGCGTCAAACTTCTCCATGAGAACCGTTGTCGCGCCGATGGCTTGCGCTGCCATCGTCCACATGGCTGGTGCCGTGTGGTAGGTCGGGGCGGGGCTCAGGTACACCGAGTCGTCTGTCACGCCGAGCGCCTCGAAGACGGGCGTCGACAGATTGGAAACACCAGAGCCGCAGGGCATTAAAGGCCGACGGATGCCCTTCGGGCGACCGGTGCTGCCCGCGGAGTACTGCAAGAGCTGACCGTCACATTCACCGGCGACCGGCGTCAAAGGCTCGGTTGCCACGCATTCGGGATAGCGCTGCCAGCCCTCCAGATCGTCGTCGGCAATCAGCGCAACGGGTGGTAGTCCACCTGGAAGCTGTTCGGGCAGCCGGCGACACACACCCCGCATCGCCCGCGAGGAGATGATTGCCTTCGCCCCGCTGTCCGCCACGATGTATGCGGCCTCGGAGTCGCTCAGGTGCGTGTTGACCAGCGTGTAGTACAGCCCGCTCCGCTTGGCCGCCCACATCACCGCGTGGATGTGCTCGTTGTTCTCCATGAGCACTGCGACGGTGTCCCCGGCGACGAGGCCCGAACGTCGCAGGAAGTGGGCAAGTCTGTTTGCGCTGGCTTCGAGGTCCGCGAAGCTCACTTCGACGCCGGAATCGTGAAGGATCACAGCGGGTTTCGCAGAGCCTGCGTGATCACGCAGCTGCACAAAAGGCTCCTCGGTAGTCAACGAGACGGTGGATCATCGGGTGGTGCCGCGGAACCCTCACCGAGTGGCGATCCAACGTCGACCGCCACGCCGTCATGGTGTCGTCTTCCCCCACGGTCGATCCCACCGATCGATCGCCGCCACCTCATTGAGCGGTTTGCGCCGCACCGGGTGGTGCCCGCCCTTGGGCCAGCCCACCGTCAGCAGCGCCGCGATGAGCCAGTCGTCGGGTATCCCGACCATGGACCGCAGCTGATCCTCGCAAGACCCGTGCCACAAGGTGATCGCCGCCCCAAGGCCTTGCGCGCGGGCCCCCAGCAGGAAGTTCTGGACGGCGGGAAAGATCGACCCTCCCTGCTGCAGTTCGGTGGTTCCCCGTTGCGGTTGGACACAGAACAGGACCAGCGCAGGCGCCGCGCCACCGACGCTCATATGCTCGGCCATAGCCCGCAGCACGCGCGACTTCGGGTCGTCAGCCTCGTTCTCCGGCAGCGAAAGCCGATAGAACTCGGTCATGACCTCCCATGTCTTGTGGGCCGCGGCCGTGACCACGTCACGCAAAGTGCTCGACTTCAATACGACGAACTTCCACGGCTGCTGATTGCCTCCGGACGGAGCCCAGCTCGCCGCGCGCAGACACATGTCGATGGCCTGGTCCGAGACGGGTTCGTCGCGATAGCGCCGCACCGCCGATGCGGTGCGCATGACCTCCCACAGGTCGGCCGACGTCTGCCGAACCGGTCCGTCGTTCACGGTGCAGCCTTCCCGGGCAGCACGCCCTGCCATGTTCCGCCGCGCACGGGACCCGTGACAGGAGGCAGATCGAGGGTGGACAGCAAACCGGTTGGGGCGGCCATCACGGCGGGAATGGCGTTGAGTTCGCGCATGACGGTCGCATAGGTCAGACCGCGCATGTTGTTGCCGCGGCCGTGCATCTCGATGTCGACGGTGTAGGTGGGCAGGCCGTCGACGATGACGCGGTAGCCGCCGTGCGGGGACGGATGCCGCGGCCAGTCCGGCGCAGAGCCTTCGCCCATGCGGGTGACGTGTTCGAGCACGACGCGCTCGTCGCCGTCAACCATCCCGGCGAGCTTGAAGCGCATACCTCCCATGGTTCCCTGCTCGATCCACCCCGATGCCACTTCGTAACGCTCTGTCGCCAACCACTTTTCGATCGTCGTCTCGATGCGATCTAGCGGCAGGCCAATGCCGTCTGCGACGAGATGCACGGTGGGTCCCCACAACGCGGCGAGCCGCTCGGTGTCGAACAGCGGCGCCCGATGGTCGGGGGTGTGCCCGAACCCCATGAAGTCGAACATGATGTCGGGCTGGTTGATGGGGCCGTAATCGAGTATCTCGAGCATGGTGATGCCATCGACCCGACTGCTGAAGCCCGTCATCGTCAGCGCGATCACATCGTTCGCCCAGCCGGGATCGACACCACTGTTGAAGAAGCTGGTGCCACCGTCAGCGCACGCCGCCTCGAGTAATTCGACCGTTTCCCGATCCGCGGCCGGCGGATAGCACATGGGCACCAAGGAGGTACTCACCACATGCTTGCCCGCCCGCAGGCAGCGCGCGATGTCCTGCGCCGCCTCGCGGTAGCGGTAGTCGCCCGACGCGAAGTACGCGACCACATCGGCGTCCATCGACAGCACCGCAGCGATGTCGCGCGTGGCGATGACTCCGGTCGCGGGCATTCCGCACAGGTCACCCGCATCCCTGCCGTCCTTGGCTTCCGCGTGCACGATCACGCCGGCCAACTCCAGGCCAGGGTGCGCGATGAGGGCACGCAACGCGCCGATGCCGACCTGGCCCGGACCCCACAGGATTACTCGCGGCTTCCGTTGACCTGCCGCCATCTGCACCCCTTCCGGTCATCACCGACCGACCTGTGAGAACATACCTTCTCACTATTGATAACGCCATTACCGGACGTAGACGAGAGAAGGGGCGAGCCGTGAGCGATTACGAATTCTTGAAGTGGGAGGTCTTCGACGACGGCATGATCGTTCGGATTTCGTTGAACCGCCCCGACCAACGCAACGCCCAAAACCGCGGCATGCTGGTCGAACTCGATGAGGCGTTCGCCCGCGCCGAGGCCGATGACGCCGTTCGCGTCGTCATCCTCGCCGGCGAGGGCCCGATGTTCTCGTCCGGCCACGATATCGGGTCCGCGCAGGCGCGCGCCGAGTTCAGTCCTGGTCCCGGCCAGCACCCGACGGTGGCCATCAACGGCGGCACCCGCGATGGCGCGGAGAGGACCATGCTGCAGGAATGGCACTACTTCTTCCAAAACAACCTGCGCTGGCGCAACCTCCGCAAAATCACGATCGCCCAGGTACACGGCGACGTGTTCTCGGCGGGACTCATGCTGATCTGGGCGTGCGACCTGATCGTGGGAAGCGAAGAGGTGCGCTTCGCCGATGTGGTGGGCACGCGGTTGGGAATGTGCGGGATGGAGTACTTCGGCCACCCATGGGAATTCGGACCGCGGCGTACGAAAGAGCTCATGCTCACCGGTGATGCGATCGGTATCGAAGAGGCCTACCGGCTCGGCATGGTCAGCAAGATCTTCAAACGCGACGAACTCGCCGGGCGCACCCTCGAGCTGGCACGGCGCATCACCAAGGTGCCGACGATGGCGGCGCTGCTGATAAAAGAGTCGGTGAACCAATCGGTCGACAACATGGGCTTCTACAACGCGCTGCAATCGTGTTTCGCGTTGCACCAACTGAATCACTCGCACTGGGCGCAGATTCGCGAGGACAAGCTTCCCACTGCCGGCGAGGCGCAGGGGGTACCGAACTGGCGGACCGCTCCCCCCGTTGTCCTGGCGGTCAAAGACCAGGTTCGGGCGGACGCGTGACCGGCGCGCCGAACCCGGCCCGCGCCTCGAGCGAGTCTGGGCTCCGTGATCCTGGCGGCGCGCGTCCCGTTCAGCCCACTGTCGCCAGTCCGGCGGCGCCGTAGCGCGCATCGGCTACACGGTCCAATGCGGCGGCCGGCTCGCTGAAAACCATTGCCCAGCCCCGTACCCGGCGGTAGTACAGCTGGATGTCGCCCTCCATGCCGAATCCGTATCCGCCGTGAATGTGCAGGCTGCGCCGCGTGGCGTCGCGCGCCGTCTCATAGGCGAATGCGAAGGCCATCGCAGCCAGTTCCCGGACGCGATCGGGCTCATCGGCGAAGGCACACGCGGCCTTGAGCCCGAGCAGCCGCGCCCCATCGGCGGCGGTGGCACTGTCGGCCAGTGGGTGAGACACCGCCTGGAACGCGCCGATCGCGGTTCCGAAGGCATGACGTTGCTTGGCGTAGTCGACGCCGATCTCCACGGCCCTCTTGGCCGCCGCCGCCAAGGCGGCAGCGGTCAGCGCGAGCCACAGGTCAAGTCCGCTGTCGAACAGGACGCGCGCCTGCGATCCGTCTGCCAGCACCACGGCATCATGCTCGATGATGATGTCCGCCAACGGCATTGACCCAAGGTTTTCCACCGTGGTGCGGTCCTCTCCAATCGGCACCGCCAGCAGCCGCCCCTCCGCCAGGGCTACTACCTGGTCTGCCACCGCCCCGCCGGGCACCAATCCCAGCCGCCCACCACGTCCGGCGCGAGGCGCGAACGTGACCAACTGGTCACCGGCGAGGACCGCGCTCAACAACCCCGCACCGGCCTCACCGGACGCAGCCAGCAGCCGCGCGGCAACCTGCGCTTCGATGACGGGAGCGGACGCGACCGCGCGTCCGAACTGTTCGGCGATCAACGCGAGATCCAGTTCGGAGGCGCCCCACCCGCCGGCCGCCTCGTCGACCGCCATCGCCACTGCGCCGATGTCCAGCAGGGCCTTCCACAGCTTCACGTCGAAACCCAGCGGCTCGGCCGCCCGGACTCGCTCGCTGGTCGACTCACGCGCAAACAGCGCGGCGAACGAATCCACCAACTGTCTCTGTTCGCCCGTCAGGCTCAGGTCCACGTTTGTCGTCCCATCACATGCGGATATGGTTACTCTCAAAATTGAGATTAACATTGCCGTGCGTACCGTCCCGGGCCGCGTGCCACGACAGATTGGCGTGCAGACATGCACTTTCAGCTCGATGCAGAGACCGCGACCTACCGCGACGGGATCCGCGCTTACCTTCAGGACGTGTTGTCCCCCGAATTCGAGGAACGCATCTACCGCAGCGGCGTCGCACACGACGACGAGTTCGCCAAAAGCCTCGTCGACAAGGGCTATTTCGCTCCGGCCTGGCCCGTCGAGTTCGGCGGACAGAGCCGCAACGCATGGGACGACCAGGTCGTCAAAGAGGAACTGATGCGTTTTGACGCGCCGGTCTACCTCTCCGAGACAACCAGGATGGTGGCGGCGATCATCCGCGACATCGGCACCCCCTTCCTGAAGGACCGAATCCTGGCCGGTGCGATCAACGGCGAGATCACCATCGCCCTCGGCTTCACCGAGCCGGAATGCGGATCGGATGTCGCGGCGGCCGCCACCCGCGCCGTGCGCGACGGTGACGAGTGGGTGATCAACGGCTCCAAGATGTTCACCACCAACGGTCACCTCGCCGACTTCGTGTTCCTGCTCGCGCGCACCAACCCGGATAAGCCCAAACACCAGGGCCTGACGATGTTTCTGGTGCCGGGCGACGCCGATGGCTTTGCGGCGCAAGCCGTGTGGACCCTTTCCGGGGAACGCACCAACATCACCTTCTACAGCGACGTCCGCATCGGCGACGAGTGGCGCATCGGCGATGTCGATGGTGGCTGGGAGGTGCTCGGCCTGTCCCTGCGGGACGAGCACGCATCCGGTTGGGGCCCGCACCTGATCCGGCTGCTGCACCACGCCGAGCATTGGGCAACCACCAGCCGCTCCGACGATGGCTCACTACCGATCACCGATACCGACGTCCGGCGCCGACTCGCCCGCGTCGCGATGGAGGCCGAGGTGTCAATCCTGTTGCAGCGGCGGTGCGTGTGGATGCTCGAGCAGGGCGACATACCGGTGGCCGAGGGGCCGATGTCCAAGGTGTTCAGCACCGAGGCGCTCGAACGCGCCAGCCAGGACGTCGTTGAACTCGTCGGCGCGGACGGCTTGCGCAGCTACCTCGAACCGACCGCTCCCGAACACGGCAGGTTTGACCACTCCCTGCGATTCTCATTGGGCACGACCATCTATGCGGGCACCAGCGAGATCCAGCGCACCATCATCGCCCAGCGTGGGCTCGGCCTACCCCGTTAGTTTCTTCGGCCGTCCGGCCCGACCAGCCGACGCCGCACGCGAGACTGCCTTGCGTGCGGGCTTGGCTTTGACGTCGGAGGCGGGCGGCGTGACGGCCTGTTTGCACCACGCCCACAGTTGGTCCTCCGTCAGCTTGGAACCCTTGCCGCCCAGATGGAAAACCCCAATCTGAGCGAGCGCCGTCAGCGTGGTGTTCAGCAACGTGGTCAGCTGCGCGGGGGTCAGATCCGTGCGTACCAGTCCGGCCCGAGCACACGACGTGAGGATCTTCGTCAGCAGCTTCAGGTGCGGCTCCCACACCTTTGCGAAGTCGTCCGGCCGCTCGATCTCCAGGCTCAGGTTGTAGATCGTCATGACCCGGCCCCCGACGGCTTCCGACGACTCCGCGCGCGACAGGACACCCCGGCAGAAGGCCTCGAGTTGTTCCATCGGACCGTCGGCCGCTGCGACATCGTGGCGAATGTCCTCGGTGAACTGACTCGTGACGTTCTCGTAGAGCGCCAACATGAGTTCTTCTTTACCGGCGAAGTGTTGGTAGAACGCACGCAGGCTCAGATTCGACCTGTCGATGAGGGTCTGGATCGTGAAATCGGCCTTACCCGACTCCTCCACCAATTCGAGCGCGGTGGCCAGGAACCGCGAACTGCGAGCGAGAGCACGCGCTCTGGCAGAACTCAGACGGCGCTCGATCGTGCGTTGCTGCCACGAGCCGTGCAGCTCGACGTTGTTATCGACCAATTCCAAGCCGGTTTCGGGGTCGGGACCGGCGGGCTTCTTCGTAGGCATAATGGGGAAAGAATACGCGCCCGACGCGGAAAACGTGCGATCTACCTGCACGTGCATGTTGATTCTCACTGCGCGCAAGTGGTTGTTGCCGGCGTCAACGCGGGCCGGGAGGGCGGTGCTCACCTCGAACCCGGTGAGACTCCGATGTCACGGTGGGGGCCAACGGCAGTCTGGAGGCGCCCCGCCGCACGGGACACACCCCATGCGGTACCGTGGAAACGGTCATTCTCATTTTTGAATCAATGTGCCGCTCGTTGAAGTCGTGGGCCGCTCTCGAAGGAGTACAGCGTTGAGCGCAGATATCCTCATCGTCTCGCCGGACGACCATCTGGTGGAGCCGGCCGATTTGTGGACAAGTCGGCTGCCCGAGCGTTATCGCGACATCGGTCCGCGGATCGTTCGCACCCGTGGGCGCATGGATCCATCCGTCACGTCCGACGTGGCGTTCGTAGAGGACGACGAGGGCCGCGCCGCGGACATCTGGCACTACGAGGACGCGGTCATCCCGATCCCACTCATCAGCGCGGCCGCCGGCTATGAAATCGACGAACTCACCACCGACCCGATCACCTACGACGAGATGCGTCCCGGCTGCTACCGTCCCGCGGATCGGCTCGCGGACATGGACATTGCCGGCATCGAAGCTTCGGCCTGCTTCCCCAACACCCTCGTACGCTTTTGTGGCCAACGCTTCCTGTACGCCAAGGACAAGGAGCTCGCCAAGCTCTGCGTCGAGGCGTACAACGACTTTCAGATCGACGAGTGGGGCGGCAGCTCGAACGGCCGGCTGATCCCGCTTGGCATCATCCCGCTCTGGGACGTCGAGTTGGCCGCGCAGGAGGTCGAAAGGGTGGCCGCCCGTGGGATGCACGCGGTGTGCTTCTCCGAGCTGCCCTCTCGTCTCGACCTGCCGTCCATTCACAGCGGCTATTGGGACCCATTCTTCGCCGCGTGCGAGCGAAATCAGGTCGGGATCATGCTGCACATCGGGTCGAGTTCGTCGCTGACGAAGTCCTCTCCCGACGCTCCGCATGTCGTGACGAGCGCACTGATGGCCGTCAATTGCACGATCGCCATGGTCGACTGGCTGTTTTCGGGCAAGCTCATGCAGTTCCCCGACCTCAAGCTCGCGTTCGCCGAGGCGCAAGCGGGCTGGATCCCCTACTACCTGCAGCGTGTCGACGAGGTCTGGGAGGACCGGCGCGGGTGGGGCGGCATTCACCCGCTGCTGACCGAACCGCCGAGCAGCCAGGTACCCGGTCGAGTGTGGTTCTCCACCTTCGGCGATCCGGTCGCGTTCCGCATCCTGGATCTGGTCGGGCCGGACCAGCTCATGTTCGAGACCGATTACCCGCACAACGACACGAACTGGCCGCGGAGCCTCGAGGTCGCAAACAAGGCGACGGAGGGCCTGGATGAGGACACCAAACGAAAGGTACTGTCCACCAACGCAAAGAACTTCTTCGGGATGGTATAGCGCGCGGAGTCAAGCCCTACAGGGCCTTCCACCGCGGCTTGCGCTTCTCGAGGAAGGCGCGCGGCCCCTCGATGGCATCCTTGGTCAGTGCCACCTTCATCCGGTAATTCTCGGCAAGCAGTTCTGCCTCGTAGATGGGCATCGTCAGCCCCTTGCGCACGGCCATGCGTGAACCACGCACCGCCAGCGGCGCATTCGAATTCACGACGTCGGCGATCTCCCAGGCGCGCGCCATGAGCTCATCGTGCGCGACCACTTCGGTGAAGACGCCCAAGTCATAAGCGCGCTGCGCGTCGAGCTTCTCGTGCTTGCCCATCAGGATCAGCCGCATCGCCACGGGCAGCGGGAGTATGCGGGCGAGCCTGACCCCCTCGCGCCCGGAGGTCACGCCGATGCTGACATGCGGGTCCATCAACGTCGCGCGCTCGGACGCGATGGTGATGTCCGCCGTGGTCACGAGGTCCATTCCCGCACCGCAGGCGATGCCGTTCACCGCGCAGATGATCGGCTTGGTCATTTGGAGCCACGGCGGCGTCGCCTCCTGCGGTGCATCCCACTGCCGCATCGAACTGAGAATGGGCTCGCCCTGATTGTCGATCCCTGCCGCGTTCTCCATGTCGTGCCCGGCGGCTTTATTGACGTCCGCTCCGACGCACAACGCACGGCCGGCGCCCGTGATGATCACGGTCCAGATATCTTGCGAGCGTTCGATTTCCGCATAAGCCACGGCCAGTTCGGCGATCATCTCGTCGTTGATCGCGTTGAGCACCTCAGGACGGTTGAGGGTCACACAGGCGGTATGACCCCTGACCTCGACCTCGATCGTGTCGTAGCGTGTCGCCAAGTCAAGGCCCTTCTCTCGATCTCGTTGGGGAATCGTCGGTTTCACTCGGCAGCCGCGGTGACGCGCGTGGTCGGTTGAACACCGAGGATGTCGTGAAATCGTTCGCAATAGCGCGGCCAGACAGCCGGGTTCAGCAAGCGAGGCGGCATGCGGCCTTCGAAGATCGTCTGCCACTGGGTCGCGGTGGCGACGGCGATATCCCGCGCGGCCTCCACAGTGATGCCCGCGGTGTGCGGCGTGGCAATGACATTGTCGAGCTGCAGCAGCGGGTTGTCCTGCCGGGGCGGCTCCTCGTGGAACACATCGAGGCCCGCCCCGGCGATTCCACCGCTCACCAGCGCGTCGAGCAAGGCCGCCTCGTCATGGACGGGCCCGCGCGCCGTGGTGATGAAGAAGGCGGTCGGCTTCATCGCGGCGAATTGCGTTCTGCCGATGAGACCGTGGGTCTCGCTGGTCAGAGGGCATGTCACCTGCACGAAGTCCGACCGTTCGACGAGCTCGGCGAGCGTCACCCGTTGCACACCGCGAGTCCGGGCGGTCATCTCGTCGAGATAGGGATCGAAGGCCAGCACCTCCATGCCGAACGGCGCACACAACTCGACGAGGCGGCTTCCTATGGCACCGAGCCCGATGACACCGAGCGTCTTGCCGAACAGCTGACTGCCACGCAGGGTCAGCCGATCGCGAAGCGGACCGCTTCGTAGTGCCCGGTCGGAGACAGTGATCTTCTTGGCGAGGTCGAGCATGAATCCCAGGGCGTGCTCGGCCACCGCCTCCGCCCCCGGCCCAGAGTTGTTGCACACCGCTATCCCCGCGCGGGTGCACGCATCGACATCGATGACGTCATATCCGGCTCCCGCCGAACAGACGGCCAGCAGCGACCGGCAGCGCGCGATCAATGCCTCACCGGCCAGCCACTGCGCGCCGTCGGCAACGGAAGCAACGTCGGTTCGCGTGGCGACTTGGTAGCCGTGCGCGGACTCCAATGCCGCCCAGCCTGATTCGGCGGGCGCAGTCAGATCGAGTTTGACGATGTCGATGCCGGACAGTTCCAGGACGTCCGCCGCGGCGGGGTCAGTCCACCGCTCGACGACCAATCGCGGTCGTGGCGCGCCGGTCATCTCCGTCGCGCGCCTTTCATGGCCGCGCCTTGGGTTTGGCCTGGGCCGCCTTGAACATGTCGGCCAGCGCCGTGTCGACGTTGCGGTAATCGTTGCGCGCGATCGCGCCGTCGCGCCCGGGCACCACGTCGTATCCGAGCCGCAAATCCTTGTTTTCCATGTGGAAGTACTCACGACCGATAGGCAGCCGACGATCTTCGCGCGGGACCTCCATCCAGGCGCGCAGGAAGCAGCGGGCCTTCTTGGGGTCGTCGCTGCTGACGAAGTCCGATCGGGAGTGGCACATCGCGAAATTGTTGGCCACGGCCGCTTCCCCGGATTCCAAACGGAATTCGACCTGTTGGTCGACGAGTATGGTGCGGAGCAGCTCGACGGCCTCTTCTTGCTCTGGGGTGAATTCGCGCCCAAGCGTCTTCATGGCCGGCAAGATGCTGCTATAGGTGAAGTTGATGCAGATTCGCCCGTTGATCTGGGAGAAGACCGGAACGTTGTAGGGCGTGACATCGGGCTGGTCATCAGGCTGTTCGCTGCGTCGGTGGTGCGGGAAGCCTTCGTAGAGCACGTCGAGCAGGTCGGGGCGTTCGGCCAGGATTCGGTTGTGCGCGGCGGGGCCGCTGGCGAACTGGCTTTCGCCTCCTTGGGCCGCCGGGTAGACGCACAGCAGCGCGAGGATGTCGGCGGCGTCGTTGTGCATCGCGAGTTCGGCGCGGGACTTCGTGCCGCGAGCGGGTTGCACGCCGCCGGGCAGGATCTCTTCCTGAACGCGCACCATGCGGTGACCAAAGGAGTTGTTTGATACGAGATAGCCGAGATGCGTGCAGAACGCCCAGTAGATGCGCTCGAGGTCGTCAATCGAATGCTGCTCGACGGGAAAGCCGCGCACGCAGGCCAGACCCTTACCGAACATCAGGTCCCGGTAGAGCCGTTCCAGATCGTCGTCGAGGTCTGGGTGACGAGCGTCCTCTGGCGTGATGTCGTCGCGGTCCTTATTCGCGGTCTTGGCCAGGATCGATTCCAGCGCAGCCACATTCCGGGCGGACAGGTCGAAGGCGAAGTCTTCCTTACTCGTGAAGTCCGCGCCGGTCCACGCCATCGGGTCGGTGACGCGTTCGGTGTAGATGGCTGTCGGCATCCGGTCCTCCTGTTATGTTGGCATCGCTCGGCTACTCGGTGTCATTCATCACGCTCGTCGCGGTGGCTCTGCAGTCCGCGAAGCGCTTTCGCGCGTGTTGTGGCCGCCTCGGTCATCATCCCGATGTCGGTCCCGGCCGAGATGAATCGCAATCCGAGTCCCACGAATCGATTCAGCAGGTCAACCGACGTTATTCCGGCGATACCGAGCGCCACGCCGTGACTACGACAAGCCGCCGCGACCGATTCTACTGCACTTTGGAAATGATCATTCTCATACTGTCCGTGGATGCCCATTTCGGCGGTCAGATCGCTCGGCCCGATGAGAATCATGTCGACGCCGTCGACGGCGGCGATGGAGTCGGACGCTTCGACAGCTTCCGGGGTCTCGACCATCACGGCCACGACCGTGCGCCGTTCGAGCAGCTCCACCAATTGCGGCGCTGTTCGCGGTGTGTATCCCGTGACCGCGTTGGGACCCGAAATGGACCGGTTGCCGATCGGCGGAAATCGTGCGGCCTGCACGATTCCTTCGGCTTCTTCCTTCGAATTTACGTGTGGCACAATCACTCCCACCGCACCAGCATCCAGCACCCGTGCGATGAGGCTGGGATCGTGGGACGGCACCCGCACCAGGCTCGAGATCCCCGCCCCGAGCGCGCTCGCACAGAGCATCTGGGCAGTATCCAGGGATGTGGACGTGTGCTCGAGGTCGACGTAAACGGCGTCGTATCCACAGGCCGCCGCGATTGCCGGCACATCGGGCGTGCGTGAGTGCAGCAACGCCAGGCACAACACCAGCTCCTGTCCCCGCAGGGCATCGCGCAGCGCCGTCGTCATAGGCTCACGGTAGCGGACCGAGAATAACGTTTCCATATTATCGTCAACGCCCATTATCAGCGACGACGTCGATGTGATAACCATGAGCTATGCGATCGAACCGCGTCGCCATCGTGGGCGCAGCCCTGTCCGACTGCGGCCGAGTGCCCGACAAGACCGCGATGGCTCTGATGGCCCAGTCCTCGCGGCGGGCGGTCGCCGATGCCGGGCTCACGAAGGAGGATGTCGACGGTTTCGGTGGGCACGGAACGTTGCTTCCCCCCGTGGAAGTCAGCGAGTACCTCGGCCTGCGACCCACCTGGGTCGATGCGACCAACGTCGGCGGATCCTCCTGGGAAGTGATGGCCGGCCATGCCGCCGCCGCGATCGCGGCCGGCGAAATCGAGGTCGCTCTGTTGACCTACGGATCGACCGCGCGCTCCGACGTCAAGCGACAGCTGCGCGCGTCGGCTGCCGCGATGGGAACCGGCGGTGCCCTGCAATACGAGGCGCCCTACGGCCCCACGTTGATTGCCAAGTACGCCATGGCGGCTCGACGCCACATGATCGAATTCGGTACCACGGTCGATCAACTGGCCGAAGTCGCCGTCGCGGCCCACGAGTGGGCGGCCATGAACGACAACGCATTTGAACGAGACCGCATCACCGTTGCCGACGTCGCCGCCGCACCCCTGTTGGCCGACCCGTTCACCTCCAAGCATGTGTGCCTGCGCACCGACGGTGGCGGTGCCGTCGTGCTCGCCAGCGAGCGCGTAGCCAAGGATTGCGCGAAGGATCCGGTGTGGATTCTTGGCACGGCCGACGCGACGTCGCATGTCAGCATGGGCCAATGGCCCGATTTCACGACGTCGCCGGCGGCGCGCTCGGGTCCGCAAGCATTCGCGCGGGCGGGTGTCAGCCCGGCCGACATCGATGTGTGCCAGCTCTACGACTCCTTCACGTCCACCGTCCTGCTGACCGTGGAGGACCTCGGCTTCTGCGCCAACGGAGAAGGGGGCCCGTTCATAGAGTCCGGAGCACTTCGCCCGGGCGGGTCGCTGCCGACTAACACCGATGGCGGCGGCCTGGCGTCGTGTCACCCGGGTATGCGAGGAATGTTCCTCATGGTGGAGGCGGTGCGGCAGTTGCGCGGCGAATGCGGAGCGCGTCAGGTCGCCGATGCCAGGCTGGCATGCGTCCACGCGATGGGGGGCTTCTTCACCCACAGCGCCACAATGATTCTCGGGAGGCAGTAATGACGGCTCCTGATCGGCCCACGATCGACGCCGACGGTCAGGCGTGGTGGTCAGCCACGCAGGACCGCCGGCTGTTGGTGAACGCCTGCGGGTCCTGCGGTCAGAAATCGTTATACGCCCGGCCGTTCTGCCCGCATTGTTGGGCTGAGGACGTCGAGTTGGCGCCGGCAACCGGTCGCGCGCGGCTCTACACGTGGAGCGTCATCCACCACAATGCCGCACCTTTCGACGTGCGCACGCCGTACGTGCTGGCGATGGTGGATCTCGAGGAGGGACCGCGGCTGATGACAGTCGTGGAGAATTGCCGCGTCGAAGATCTGCGCGCCGACATGGAATTGGTGATCGCTTTCCGCGACGACGAAGACGGATTCGTCGTCCCCGTCTTCCGTCCTGCTGCGGGCTAGCTTCCGGCGGCGCGATTCTCATCCGGTAGTGGTGAGACGGTCGGCGAGCAGCCGCTGCCGCCCGGCCGACCGCGTGTCGAGCTTGGCGCGGTCGACTTTGCCGTTGGCGTTGAGGGGAAGCGGCTCGTCCCAGAAGACAAGTTCTTCGGGCAGCTTGTATTTCGGCAGGCCTTCCGCGGCGAGAGCCCGGATGATTTCGGCGAGCGAGATCTCGACGCCGGGTTCGAGCACGACTGCCATAGCCAATCGTTCACCGGTGGTGGGGTCGGAAACGGAATAGGCGGCACATTCGCGTATCCCACCTATCCTCGAGACGGCTTCCTCGACTTCGGCGGCCGGGATCTTCAGCCCGTTACGAATCACGATGTCCTTGATCCGGCCGACGATCCGAACCCGACCGTCGGCAACCTCCGCCACGTCGCCGGTGCGGAACCATTCGCCCTCGAACGCGTATTTGTCGTCCTCGGCATCGGTGTAACCGAGAAACGTGTGCGGGCCCTTGATGCAGCACTCGGTGGGATCGGCCTCGGATCCGACGCGCACGTCGACGCCGCCGAGCGCGACCCCGTCGTCGGCATGGCGGATGTCTCGGGGTTCGGTTCGCAGTCCGGACGTGCTGATCGGGGTCTCCGAAGACCCGTAGGCGCGCATGACAACGATGCCGAACTCGTCTTCGATGCGTTCGACGATCCGCCGGTCCAGCATCGTGCCGCCCAGGTACACCGCGCGTAATGGCACAACAGCGTCGCGCGCGACGGCCTGGTCCAGCATCCGGTCCAGCAGCCGGTCCGGGCCCCCGTACCAGGTGGCACCCGAGCTGACCAGGAGGTCGCAGGTCGCCGCCGGGTCCCAGCGATCCTCCAGAATCACTGGCGCCGCCAGCATCGGACCGATGAACAGCGCCTGCAACACCCCGGTGACCGACGCGAGCGGGCTGATCAAGAAGATCCGGTCGTCGGAACCCAGGCCCGCCGCCGCAATGTAATTCGCCGAAGCCTTGGCCAGCGTGCTCAGCGAGTGGATCACGCCCTTGGGCCGCGCGGTTGTGCCCGAGGTGTAAAGCACAAGGCACGGCTCATCGGCTGACCGCACCGACCGCGGCGGCTGGGCGGTGCCCGTTCGGCCACCGTCACCGATCCAATCGCAGTGGCCGGACAGTTCTGCCTCGGTGATCCTCGCCCAGTTCGGCGCTACGCCGAATCGTGCACCGGTGCGTGTGAGGATGTCGGCGATCTGCGTCGCTCCGGCACTACGCGGCACGAGCAGAACCACCGCATCGACCCGTAGCGCCGCGTGAACCGACACCACCGAGTCCACGTCGTTACCGACTACGACGACGACCGCGCCGCCCGGAGCCACGCCGGCATCGATCATCGCTCGAGCGGCCGAATCGATGCGCTTGTCCAGTTCCCCGTAGGTCAGTTCGGCGCCTCGATCCGCGACGGCAAGCCGCGCAGAGTGCCGCGCCGCGGTGGACCGCACCAGGTCAATCGGCTCCGCCGTCCAGTAGCCGGCCTCGCGGTAGCGGTGCCGCATTCCTTCGGCTCTGCGGCGCGCATGTCGTAGCAACTCAGTCGGGCCGGTCATGGGCCTCCTCCGAAGCCTCCGATGCAAATGGTTGTTCTCGATTAGGTAAATGTAACCTCTCACCCATGCATTCAATGTCTTTCGACAACCAGGTCGCCATCGTCACGGGGGCGGGCCGCGGACTGGGCCGCTGTCATGCACTCGAGCTCGCCCGGCGCGGCGCCCGGGTCGTGGTCAACGACCTGGGTAGTTCGGTGGACGGCAGCGGGGCGACGATATCGGCGGCCCAAGCAGTGGTCGACGAGATCACCGCCGCCGGGGGTACCGCGATCGCCAACGGTGACTCGGTGGCCACCGAGGAGGGCGGTGCGGCAATCGTGACCGCCGCGATGGACGCTTTCGGGCAGGTCGATGTGCTGGTGAACAACGCGGGGATTCTGCGCGACGCGGCGTTCAAGAACATGACCGCCGAGCAGGTCGACGCCGTTATTGCCGTGCACCTCTCCGGAGCATTCAACGTCACGCGGGCGGTGTGGCCGGTCATGCGGGCGCAGAATTACGGCAGAATCGTTCAGACGACCTCGGGCACCGGCCTTTTCGGCAATTTCGGTCAGGCCAACTATGGCGCCGCAAAGATGGGGCTGGTCGGCATGATGCACGTTCTCGCCATCGAAGGCGCCCGCAACGGCATCGCCATCAACGCCATCGCCCCCATCGCGCTGACCCGAATGACCGAGGACATCATGGGCGACGCCGGTAAGGCCATGCATCCCGAGCTTGTCACCCCCGTCGTGGTCTATCTGTGCCACCGGTCCTGCGACCGCACCGCGCACATCTACTCAGTTGGCGCCGGGAAAGTGTCGCGGGTATTCATCGGTGTCACCAAGGGAGTCGAGGACACGTCGCTGACGGCGGAGTCGGTGGCATCGTCGATCGACGAGATCGACGACTGCGCAACGTTCACCGTTCGCGGCGGCCCGACTGCACGCTGACCCACGGTAAGTCATCGACCCAGGAACTTGGGATTGCGGCGTTCGGCGAACGACGCGAGACCCTCTTGGAGGTCCGCCGTACCCGACACCACCTCCTGAGCCCACGCCTCCTGCTCGAATGCGCGGTGCCGATCGGACTCCGACGAGACCGACAACAGCCGCTTGGTCAGCGCCAGCATCACCGTCGGCCCCGCGGCCAAGCGCCCCGCGAGCTCCTCGGCGACGGCGTCGGTGTCGTCCGGTGCGGTCACCCGATTGACCAGTCCGAGCCTTTCGCAGGTGGCCGCGTCGACCGGCTCACCGAGCATCAGCAGTTCGGTCGCCTTGCGCAGGCCGACGATCCTCGTCAGGAGGTGGATGGCGCCGGAATCCGGCAGGATTCCGCGATGCACAAACGCCTCGACAAGCTTTGCTTCCGTTGACATCACGACCAGGTCGCACGCCAGAACCAGGCTCGCGCCCGCCCCCGCGGCCGTGCCCTTGACCGCCGCGATCACCGGCTTGTCACAGTCGAGAATGGACGCGACCAGCCGCTGCCAGCCCTGCTGAAGCATCCGCGCGATGTCACCCGGACGCTTTTGCACCGGCTCGACGGCGGCCCCGGCGCCCGCCGCTTGCGGTGCGAGGCCGGCCCCGGCGCAGAAGTGCCGAGTGCCGCTGGCGTTCAACAGCACCGCGCGGACGGCGGGGTTGTCGTTAGCCCGTAGGAAGGCTTCGGTTAGTGCGTCACGCGCGAACGGAGACAACGAGTTTCCCGTTTCCGGGCGATCTATGGTCACCCGCGCGACGCCGTCGGCGCCGATCGCACACACGATCCCGGATGCTTCTTCTGCCATCTCGTTCACCCCTGCGTTAACGGCGTTTCCGTTTTTCGGGTATCTTAATTTCCACCTTGTCCGGGCTACGACGCGGGCCACAACGAGGAGGCGATCCGATGGGGCAGACCGGCCTGATCACCGACGAGGGATTGGCCAGGTTGCGCGCTACCATCGGCATCGCCGTCCCGCACACGCAGCCGCCGCACTACTACCGCCCCAACGAAGACACGTTTCGTCACGTCGCCGAAAGCTACGGTGACGCCAACCCGTTATGGACCGATCCGGAATACGCAGCGAAGTCTGTATGGGGAGAGTCTGTGGCCCCACCTGCCCTCGTCGGCGGCGACACGCTGATCGGAGAGGACGAGGTCCCGGCGCTCTCCGACGAGGACCGCGCACTGACCAAGGGCGACCCACTTCGCGGGGTACATGCCTTCTACGCCTCGTCGGCTCGGGAATGGTGGGCCCCGCTGCGCGCCAACCACCGCGTGTTCAGGCGCAACGCCCTGGTGGCGGCGCTCGACAAGAGCAGCGACTTCGCCGAGCGTGCCATCCACGAGTGGTCCGCCCAGGTGTTTCGTGACGACGAGGGCACGATCTTGGGCGCGCAGTACCGCAACATGATTCGCACCGAACGCAGCAAGGCGCGCGGCCGCAAGAAGTACGACACCGTCGAGCTCAAGACGTGGACCGCGGACGAGATCGCCGAGCTCGACGAACGCTACGCGCGCGAAAGCCCGCGCGGCGCCGATCCGCGATGGTGGGAAGACGTCACCGAAGGCGACGATGTGGGGCCGTTGACGAAGGGGCCGTTGACGGTTACCGACATGGTCTGCTGGCACGTCGGCATGGGTACCGGCATGTATGGTGTGCGTCCGCTGAGACTCGCATGGCGCAACCGGCAGCGCATCCCCCGCTTCTACACCCCCAACGAATACGGTGTCCCCGATGCCCAGCAGCGGGTGCACTGGGACCCCGGCGCCGCGCGCAACGCGGGCAACCCCACCACGTTCGACTACGGGCGCATGCGCGAGACGTGGCTGATCCACCTGTGCACGGACTGGATGGGCGACGACGCCTGGCTGTGGAAGCTCGATTGCGAGTTCCGTCTGTTCAACTACGTTGGCGACGTCCACACCGTCACCGGTACCGTCGTCCGCAAGTACCTCGCCGACGGTGAACGCCCCGCCGTCGACCTCGAACTCGCGGCGACCAACCACCGCGGCCAGATCACCGCGCCGGGACACGCGACCATCCTGCTGCCCAGCCGCGACCGAGGGCCCGTGCGCCTGCCCGACCCGCCGGGCGGCGCGACGAACCTCGGCGAATTGCTGACCGCCGTGACGAAACAGTTCGCCGAGCGCTGAGCACATGAGTTACCGCAGTGTTCCTGGTCTTCTGGCCGAACAGCAGGGCCCGATCCTGCGGCTGACCCTCGACCGCGCCGACCGCCGCAACGCCGTGAACGACGTCATGCTCGATGCGATGATCGGACACCTGGCCGACGCGGGCATCGACGAGTCGGTGCGGGTCATCCGGATCGACGCCAACGGAGCGGACTTCTGCGCCGGCGCGGACTTGATCGCCAATAACGCGAAGTCCGAACGGAAACCACGCGTGGGCAGCACGCAGCGCCGGTTACCGAACAAGGCCAATCGGCTGATCCCGCTGATGCTTCAGACGCAGGTGCCGATTGTCGCCGTGGTCCGCGGTTGGGCGATCGGCCTGGGCTTTCACATCGCGCTGGCGTCAGACTTCTGCGTCGCCGCCGACGACGCCCGGTTCTGGGAACCCTTCATGGCGCGCGGTTTCACCCCCGACAGCGGCGCGGCCTGGTTGCTGCCACGGCTCATCGGATTGGTCCGCACCAGACAACTGCTGATGCTGGGACAGCAGATCACCGGAGCTACCGCGGCCGACTGGGGAATCATCCACGGTACCTGCGCGTCCGACGAATTACCGTCGCTCGCGGAGCAACTCGTCGGGCAACTCGGAGAAGCGCCCACGGTTTCTCTCGGGCTCACCAAGTGGTTGTTGCACAGCGGCAACGGGCTCGATCTTGACCGCCATCTGCAGAACGAGGCATTGGCGCTCGAATTATCCAGCCGTAGTGAGGATTTCAAGGAGGGCCTGGCCGCCTTCCGCGACAAGCGCGGCGCAGAGTTCAAGGGCCGCTGAAAAGGTTGAGATCATGACCCAACTACCGATCCGCCCGGGCACACCGGTCGATGATGCACTCGCGGTGGTACGGCAGTGGATCGATGCCGAGGTGCCCGCAGCATGGCGCTCGGCCGCGGCCGACGGGCCGGCGGCGCTGCGGGCCGTCCGCACCCCCGCCGACTACCGGCGGTGGTACCCGACATTCGCCAGGACGGGTCTGGTCGTGCCGACGTGGCTCCCCGAACACGGCGGCCTCGGCATCGACAACGACATGGCGCGCGCCATCGAGGGAGTACTTGCGCCGCTACGCCTCTCGCGGCTCAACCCACTGGGGCTCAACAACGCCGCAGCCGCTCTGTTCAGTCACGGGACAGAGGAGCAACGCCGGCGTTTCCTCCCACCGATCGTGCGCAACGAGGAGAAGTGGTGCCAGTTGTTCAGTGAGCCGGGCGCTGGCTCGGATCTCGCGTCGCTCGCCACCAAGGCCGTACGGGACGGCTCGGGCGAGGACGCAGACTGGGTGATCTCCGGCCAGAAGGTGTGGACCACATGGGCCGATGAGGCCGATTTCGCGATCCTGTTGGCGCGGACGGATCCCGACCAGCCCAAGCACAAGGGCATCACGTACTTCCTGCTTGACATGCACCAACCGGGCGTCGAGGTGCGACCGCTTCGCCAGATCACCGGCGAGGCCGAGTTCAACGAGGTCTTCCTCGACGAGGCGCGCGTGCCGGACGCCCAGCGGGTCGGCGACGTCAACGACGGCTGGCGCGTGAGTGCATCGACATTGTCCAGCGAGCGGCAGATGGTGTCGGGCTCGGGTTCGGGTGGCATGGGCCGCCTCGGTGGCTCGAGCGCCGAACGACTGATCACCCTCGCCAGGGAGACCGGGCGGTGGGCCGATCCGGTGGTCCGGAACAAGGTGATGCGCCTGTGGGCGCAGGAGCGGGTCCGTGGCTGGACCAATGATCGTGTGCGCGCCGCACTTTCGGCCGGACAGTCACCGGGCGCGGCGTCCTCGATTGGCAAGGTTCACCAGGCCACCATCAATCAGCAGATACAGGACCTGATGGTCGATCTGCTGGGTACGGCGGCGATTGCATGGCCCACCACCGACGATGATGATGCTCTGCCACGGGATGTGCAGGGCATGATGCGCAGCCTCGCCAACGGCACCGAGGGCGGCACCACCGACATCAACAAGAACATCCTCGGTGAACGCGTGCTCGGCTTGCCGAAGGAGCCCGATCCCTGGAAGGGCAAGCCCTGGAAGGACATTCCCCGTTCATGAGCGGCTATGAACGCTTGATCGTATCCAAGTCCGACGGGATCGGCTGGCTGATCCTCAACAGGCCCGACGCGGGCAACGCCTTCGACGCGCTGATGCTCGACGAGCTCGAGGCCGCCTGGGCCGACCTCGATACCGATCCGGAGGTCAACGTGATCGTCAACGCCGCCAACGGCAAGGCGTTCTGCACCGGGATGGACGTGGTCCAGGTCGCGCGGGACAAGGGGGCCATGCGACGGCACTCCCGCCGAACCAGGGACGCCGAGCTGAAGATCTCGTCTTGGCACTGCGGCGTGTGGAAACCGGTGATCGCCGCGGTCAACGGGGTGTGCGCGGGAGGGGGTCTACACCTTGTCGCGGACGCCGACATCGTCATCGCCGCCGAGCAGGCATCCTTCACCGACCCCCACGTCTCCATCGGGCAGGCCGTCGCGTACGAGGCAGTCACGCTGCTGCGCAAGTCGCCGATGGAGGCGGTGCTTCGAATGACGCTGGGGGGCAAGGGTGAACGCATCTCGGCGCGGCGCGCCTACCAGTTGGGCATTCTGTCCGAGGTGGTGCCGACCGATCAGCTCCGCGCAACCGCGGGCCGACTCGCAGCCGCGATCGCCACAAATTCGCCGACCGCGATGCGCACCACCAAGAAGGCGCTCTGGCACTCCTTGGAAGTCGGATTGACGCAGGCGCGACGCGATGCCGCCGAGGAGATCTGGCGGCTCCGCAATCACCTTGATCATGCCGAGGGTGTGCGGGCGTGGCGCGAGAAGCGTGCGCCGCGGTGGCAGCCGCTGCCGGACGTGGCGGAGGTTTCATGACATACCAGCGACTCATCGTCGAACGGCGCGGTCCCGTCGGATGGATCATCAATGACCGCCCTGACCGTCTCAATGCCTATGACGTCGTGATGCGCGAGGAATTCCCCAGGGCCTGGGCGGAATTGAATGCCGATCCCGACGTCCGCGTCATCGTGCACACGGGAAACGGTCGGGCGTTTCAGGTTGGCGCCGATGTCGAGGACCTCGACGGCGAGGCCGTGCAGCAATTTCAGGAGACCATGCGCACACTGGATCTGAAGCTGAGCGCCTGGCACTGCAATGTCGAGAAGCCGGTCATCACTGCCGTCAATGGGGTCTGCGCGGGCGGCGGACTGCACTGGGTGGCCGACGCCGACATCGTCATCGCGTCGTCGGATGCGACCTTCGTCGACCCCCACGTCTCCATCGGTCAGGTCAGCGCGCTCGAGACCATCGCACTGATGCGAAAGATGCCCGCCGAAGCCGTGTTACGAATGGCGCTCATCGGTAGTCACGAACGGCTCAGTGCCCAGCGCGCGTACGAACTCGGCATGATCAGCCAGGTGATCGACCCGCCCGACGAGCTGCTTGCCGCCGCCCAGGAGCTCGCCGAGAAGATCGCCAAGAACTCACCGGCGGCGATGCGCGCCACCAAGCGGGCGCTGTGGGGCGCACTCGAAT
Organism: Mycobacterium sp. NTMscope_MAC_12; assembly: GCF_976985675.1. Lineage (NCBI taxonomy): Bacteria > Bacillati > Actinomycetota > Actinomycetes > Mycobacteriales > Mycobacteriaceae > Mycobacterium > Mycobacterium sp. NTMscope_MAC_12. The sequence goes on along the minus strand of NZ_CDRJYY010000001.1, from coordinate 1,592,268 downwards.
ACGGGCTCACCGACGCGTGCCGCGAAGGTGCGAAGCACCTGACGTCGATGTGGGGGCATCCGGACCAGAACGAGGGCCCCCTTGCCTTTGCGGACAAGCGAACTCCGAACTGGGCTCCCCTGGTGGCTGATTCGTGAGCCTGGCAATGCTGCTGGACGGTCTGCCTGAGGTCGCTGTGCACACGGTCGGCGCCACGGACAACCAAGTGTCGCGTGATGAGCTGTCGGCCAGCGCCGCGCGACTCGCCGAGCTGCTCGCCGAGTCCGGGCTGGCGACGGGACAGGTCGTCGCCGCGATGCTGCCCAACGACGCCACCACCGTCGCCGCGCTGTTCGGCACGTGGCGCGCCGGCGGCGTGTACACACCGCTGAACCCCAGGGCGGCCGATGCCGAGATCGTCACCCAGCTGGAAACGTTGCGCCCCGTCGCCATCATCACCACTCCCGCACTCGTACGGCGTTTCTCGACTTGTCACCTGCCCGTCATCACCGGAGAGGCGCTGTCGTGGACGAGGGTCGCATCGTCAGGTCACCGGGCCGACGCGCGGTCCTACGACGACGATGTGGCCCTGCTGCAGTTCACGTCCGGCACCACGGGACCGCCAAAGCCGGTGCCGCTTCGCCATACCACGGTCCTCGATCTGATCGACCGGCTGCTGGCCAAACTTCGCGGCACGAGACCTGCCTCCAAATCCGCTGCAGCCGAACCGAAGCGGTCCCCCATGCCGAATCTGGTGCCCTTGTCGTTATCGCTGTGGGCCGGCATATACCAGGTCTTGTTCGCCTTCCGCGCGGGCTCGGGTGTCGTGCTGATGGAGAGGTTCTCACCAACGGACTTCGCGGCTCTGGTCAAGCGACATCAGTTGCGGTCGACCGTATTACCACCCGCAGCGCTGACCATGGTTCTGCACGACGACTCGGTGGCCGACCTCTCGCCACTGAAGATCGTGCGGTCGATCACCGCTCCCCTGTCGCCCGTTCAGGCGCGCCGGTTCCGGGACAAGTTCGGGGTGATCGTGCTGAACTCCTACGGCCAGACCGAACTCGAGGGTGAGGTGGTGGGCTGGTCGGCCGCCGACGCCCGGGAGTGGGGCGAGACCAAACTGGGTTCGGTCGGCAGGCCACTGCCCGGCATCGACGTCACGATCGCCGACGACGAGGTGATGGTCCGCACGCCCACGACGGCCGCGCGGAAGATCGATCCGGCCTTCCTGGACCGGCTCACCGACGACGGCTGGTTCCACACCGGCGACCTCGGCTGGTTCGACGATGACGGTTTTCTGTGGCTCGATGGCCGAGTATCGGACATGATCAATCGTGGTGGCCTCAAAGTGTTTCCCGGCACGGTAGAGGACGTCCTCCTGGCCGCCGATGGTGTGCGCGAAGCCGCCGTCGTCGGCGTTCCCGACGAGCGGCTCGGGGAGGTGCCGTGGGCGTTCGTCGTCAGAGGCGATGAGTCGGTCTCCGAGGCCGGCCTCGTGTCGTGGTGTCGCGAGCGTCTGACGCCCTACCGTGTTCCGGTACGCATCGTGTTCGTCGAACAGCTGCCCCGCAACGATGTCGGCAAGGTGGTCAAGCGCGATCTCGCTGCGCTCGCGGACGTGTGACCCTGTCCCTCTAGTGCCTCCGCAGCGGAAACGACTGTTCTCATTTCTGAGAGTGATGTTAACGTTTGGTGGGAAGTCGTCGCTTCGGTAGGAGGGTCTCATGTGGCAGGAACTGGTCCGACTGGCTGTGACCTGGGCAGTGATGTGTGGGCTTGTCGCATTCTTCTACTGGATGCTGGCCAACATCGGTACCTTCTGATAGACGCGGAGACACAGTGGACGAGCAGGATCGACGACGCAAACGTGGATTGATCGCGTTCCAGGTCTTCATCTACGGAGTGCTGATCGCGATGTTCGCGATCCAGCTCCAGATGTATCTCACGAGGGATTGGTGATCAATGACGAGTCCAACCCGATCGCTCACCATGGACGAGCACGAGGCACACACGCGGGAGATCCAACGGCGCGCGGATCGATGGTGCATCGCCGGCACCGCACTCATGGGCACCCTCGTCCTCGGAGTCGTCGGCCTGCCCGTATTTTGCCGAGGCATCTATCTGTTGAGAAAGGCGCAGCGCGACGGGTTTTCGGTTCGGCCAATGATGGTCACGCTCATCGGATACGTCATCATCCTCGACGGTGCGATCAACAGCATCGGCTGGGCGCTCGACCTGTTCGCCAACCACGCCCTGATCACCCGCACCGTCTTCACCGCGTGGGGCAACTGGATCGACGCCGGCTATTTCTGGCATTACAACGAACTCTGGATCGGCGGTGCAGGCGCCCCAGGGGAAAAGGCGTGGGTGATGGTCTGCGTCCTGATCGTGTTCCCGATGCGGATCGCGGCCGCGATCGCGCTGCTGCAGATGAAACGTTGGGGACACCAGTGGACCATCGTGACGTGCTGGTTCGGCGTGGTCATCTGGACCGGCTACATCTTCAATATGACGATGTACGCCGACGTCCGCTATACGGGAGTCGGACTACCGGTTCTCGGGTGGTGGGCATTCAACATCTTCTACGTCACGCCGTTCCTCGCCATCCCGTACCTGCACACCGTCAACCGAGAGATCTTTTCCGACTAGCACCGAAGAAGGGACCGCCTTGTCTAATTCCACTGTGGAGACCGAGGATTCGGTCGAGCCGCTGCCGGTCGGAACCACCCCGACGTGGGCGCGAATGCACAAACGGCTCAAACGCGGGCTGTACGTCTGCCTGTTCGGGCTGGTCATCGAGGGCTCGTTGACCGTACCCGTGATGGCGGTCTGGTACGGCTGGCCAACCCTATCGCTGACCGAGATCTGCAGTGAGCTCATGAAGGTGCGCTTCTCCGACGACAATCTCCAATGCCAACAGCCCTATCCACTCGGCGGGCCCCCGTTCGGGGGAGCACCCGAAGCGGCCGGCCAGCACACCGCCCGCGACGACTGGGGCATCCAACCCAAACCCCGGTACGTACGTATCGGGTTCAGGGAGCTGGTGAAAATTCACGATGCCCGCCTAGCGCGCCAGCCGAGTCGATGACGTGGCGTCGTCCACAGTCGTCTTGGGCGCGGCCGACGGTCTGGCGCGCGAGCTGGCAGACGGACTCGACGGCATCGTCGCAGCACCCGGACGTGGACTGGCATCGGATATCACCGGAGCGGTCGTAGTCGTCGGTACCGATCCGACCCCGCGGCCGTCCGACGCGGCCGGCCTCAGTGGCGAGGAGTGGGATCACATCGTCGACGGGATGATGTGGCCCGCGCTCGCTGCGCTCCAGCGGGCACGGTCCGCGTTAGCACCCCACGGGGGACGAATCGTCGTTGTCGTGCCGACGATCGGCATGGCGGGTGCGGCCCGACTGGTGGCGTACACCACCGCGGTGGAAGGCATCCGGGCGATGGCGAAATCCGCTGCGCGGCAATGGCAGCCCGAAGGCGTGTCCGTCAACCTGGTCGCAGCCCCTCTGCGACTGTTCGCGCCCGAGATGGACTCTTTTACCGCGCACCTCACCGCGGCTGTGGTCCAAGACGATTCGACGCTTCTCCACACCGTCGTCGAGGCCGTGAAATTCCTCTTGCGGCCGGATATCAATCACCTCGTCGGCGAGACGATCGTCGCCGACGGAGGGGCGGTGATGCTGCCATGAACCTGCACGGTCTGACCGCGCTGGTGACGGGTTCGGGCGCCGGGGTTGGCCGCGGCATCGCCATGGCTCTCGCCTCGGCCGGGGCGCACGTCGTCGTCGCCACCCGGTCCGAGACGGGATTGGCCGTCGCCGAGGAAATCACCGCGCGGGGCCACGGTGCGACGTGGGCACGATGCGATGTGACCGACGGTGACGCAGTGGCCGGCGCGATAGAGCTGTCCCTGACCACCACCGGGCGGCTCGATGCCGTGGTGCACAACGCCACGAGCAACGCCTCGAGCCAGCCGCACCAACTGGCTGATGTCGATCGTTCCGTTTGGGGCGACCACTACTCGGTGTCACTTCGTGGAGCGCACTTCTGCGCCGTTTCAGCATTTCCCGCGTTGAAGAAGCGGGGCGGCACCTTCCTCGTCATGACCTCACCCGCCGGCATCGAAGGCAGCGCGACCCTGCCGCTCTACGCCACAATGAAGGGCGCGTTGCGCGGTTTCGCCAAGAGCCTCGCGCGGGAATGGGCCCCTCACGGCATCACGGTGAATGTTGTTTCACCGCTGGCATATTCACCTGCGATGACCTTGGCGATAAGCGCCGAGCCGGCGATGGAGGAAAGGCTGGCACGCCGAATCCCGCTGGGACGCATCGGAGACCCCGAAAGCGATATCGGCTCAGCCGTGGCATACCTTATCGGTCCCGCCGCTCGCTACGTCACCGGGCAAACCCTCGGTGTCGACGGCGGCCATTTCATGAACCTCTGAGCCCGTTCGCTGCAGATACCAACGTTCGCTATGATTGAGAATCAATATTCTCACGCCTGCTGGAGGTGCTGGTGAGCGACGACAAAGCGTTCGAGGTCTGGGACGCCGACAACCACATGTACGAGACGATCGACGCCTACACGCGATATCTGCCGGAGAAATACTCCGAGGCGCTGAAATTCATCGACGTCAACGGGCGCAAGAAGTTGCAGATCTTGGGCACGGTCACGGAGTGCATCCCCAACCCGACATACGAGGTGATCCCCACACCCGGCGCCTGGTCCGATTACTTCCGGGGCATAAACCCAGAGGGCAAGACATTGCGGGAGCTCGCCGAACCGATCCGCTGCCCCGATGAGTTCCGGCGGCCCGACCTACGCCTGGCGCTGATGGACCGGCAGGGCGTCTACGGCGCCGTGATGTTCCCGACGACAGCGGGCATGCTCGAAGAAAGGACCAAATCCGACACCGAGCTCACCCACGCGGTCACGCATGCGTTCAATCGGTGGTTACTCGACGACTGGACATTCAACTACCAGGACCGGATCTTCCCCGTTCCTGCGATCTCGCTGAACGATCCCGCGCTGGGCGTGCAGGAACTCGAATGGTGCCTGAACAATGGCGCCCGGACGGTATTGATCCGGCCGGCGCCCGTTCCGCGCGAGGACGGCACGTCGCGGTCACCGGCGCTGCCGGAGTTCGACGATTTCTGGCGACTGGTCGAGAATTCGGGTATCTCGGTGCAGATGCACAACTCGGACTCCGGCTATGAGCGCTACGTCGACGACTGGGAGGAAGCTACGGAGTTCAACGGATTCGCGCTGAGCAAGCTGCGGGGTTTCATCTACGAGGAGAGCCGAAACATCTTCGACACTCTTGCGGCGTTCATCGCGCACGGGGTGTTCGAGCGCTTCCCCGGGGTACGCATCGGCGTGGTCGAGAACGGCGGCTCGTGGGCACACCGCCTGTTGGACGTGTTCGACCGCGTATACCGCAAGAGGCCATACGACTTCAGCGAGCATCCCTGCGATGTCTTCCGCAGACACGTGTGGATCAATCCGTTCCACGAGGAGGACATGTCGCACCTCGTCGACATCCTGGGTGCGGATCGGGTGATGTTCGGCTCGGACTACCCGCACCCCGAGGGGCTGGCCGAGCCCGCGGATTTCGTCAAGGAGCTCGAGGATCTTCCGGAGGACACCAGGGCACGAGTGATGGGCGGCAACCTCAAGGACCTCATCGGCATCTAGCCGGGCCCGATGAAGTGCTTCAGCCGAACTTCGCCCGCAGCTCGTTCTTGAGCACCTTGCCGGTGATATTTCGAGGCAGCGCATCCACGATTTCGAGTCGTTCGGGCGTTTTGTGCTTGCTCAATCCCCGCGCTTGACAGTGTTCGAAGATCGACGAAAGCGTCACCGCCACACCCGGGCGCGCGACGACGACGGCGCAAACACGCTCGCCGGTTCGCTCATCCGGCACCCCGATGATCGCCACGTCGGCCACCGCCGGGTGGCTGGCCAGGACACCCTCGACTTCCAAGGCCGAGATGTTCTCCGCGTTGCGGATGATCGCATCCTTGATTCGGCCGGTGACGACGACGTTGCCGTCATCATCGATGCGGCCCAGATCTCCTGTGCGAAACCATCCTTCGGCGTCGAACGCGTGGGCATCCAGAGTTGCGTCGACGTAGCCGAGGAAGCACTGCGGCCCTTTGAGCCGCAGCTCCCCCTCCGTGCCACGCGGCACCTGCTGTCCAGCTTCGTCGACGACCCGTACCGCAACGCCGGGCACCGGTTTCCCGACGGTGTGATCCAGCAGCTCCGCGGGACCGTTAGGCGCCTGAGAGGTGGCTACCGGAAATTCGGTCAGGCCCCACGCATTGGCCACGCCGTCGACTGAAAGTGTCTGCCGCACTTGATGACCGAGCTCGGCGGTGATTGGTGCGCCCCCACCGACGCAGCCCCGCAGCTCGGGGTAGAGCGGTTCGTCACCATACTTCGCCTGCGCCGCCATGAAAGCGACGAAAAAGGGGGTTGCGCTGCCCAGCAGAGTCGGGCGGTGCGCCGCGATGGCAAAGGGGGTCTCGACGGGGTCGAAGGCATCGAACAGCACCAGCTTCATCCCGGTGAGCAGAGCCGCGGCGAGCATGGCGGCGCCTCCGATGTGCGAAACCGGAAACGCGATCGGGTTGACGTCGTTGCTGGAAGCCCCGACGATTCCGATGACCCCTGCCGAACCGGCGATGACCGACCGGTCGCAGTGCCGCGCTCCTTTCGGTGCCGCCGTAGTGCCCGACGAATAGTAGATCCACCGCGGGTCCTCCGCGCTGCTCGGAGGAGTAGGCAGCGTTTCCGGATCACCGCTGGGCAATCGAAGCCCGTCGGCAATGGGAGCGTCGTGGTCGATGACCAGGACCCGCATGGGCCGCTCATTCGCGAGCCGATGTGCGAGCGCGGTGTGGTCAAAACTGCGCCACAGCCCCGGTACGATGATGACGTCGGTCGCGAGTTGCGCTGTCACGTACCGTAGTTCGCTTTCGCGCCAGATCGGCAGCACCGGGTTCTGGACGGCGCCGAGGCGGGCCAACGCCGTCATGACGACCATCGTCTCCAGCGTGGTCGGCAGTTGCCATGACACCACCGTGCCCGCACCGATCCCCCGCTGCGCCAGCGCCGCCGCGCACGTCAGTGCGGAGTCCCGCAGCTGGGCACACGACAGGCTGCGCCCGTAGTCGTCCGCGAGCACCACCCGGTCAGGGTGTGCTCCCGCCGCGGTCTCGACCAGAGACCAGTACGTCTGCACGGCGCGATCTGTGGTCACCGGCTCGGCAAGTGCAGTCGGCGCTTGGCAAGAATGTTGCGCATCATCTCCGAACTGCCGCCCGAAATCGTGTAGGCGCGCGACCACAACCAGCATTCCCGCAACCGTTGTTTGGCGTTCTGCACCTCCGGGTCCGCGACCCCGGCGACGGTCGCGGACGCCGCCAACTGGGCGCCGTAAGCCGCGACGCGGTGGTATGTCTCCGCAAAACTCAACTTGGCTATCGACCCGTCACCCGGTTGTTCGTCGCCCGACGTCAGCCGCTCCACGTGATCGTCGATGAACGCCTTGGCCACTTCGACCTCCACGGCTAACTCGGCGACCTCTTGGCGGACGTCGCCACACTCCAACGCCGGCAGGCCGTCGATATGTGCGTGACGGGCCACCGCGACCAGATCGTCGATCAGCAATTCGAGCAGGATGACGTTCCCGCCGATGCCGAATCGTTCAAAGTCCAGGCCCGCCATGATGATCGCCCAGCCCTGGCCCACCTCGCCGATCAGGCTGTCGGCGCCCAGCCTGACTCCGGTGAGGAAGACCTCATTGACCTCGATCGCGTCACCGATCGTGCGGATCGGACGAACCTCGACACCCTCCGCCGAAAGCGGCACGGCGAAGACCGACAGGCCGTGGTGGCGCGAGGATCTCGGGTCGGTGCGGACCAGGGCGAGGCCCATGTCGGCCCAGTGTCCGTCGGTGATCCAGGTCTTCTGCCCGTCGAGGAGCCAGCTGCCATCGTCTTGCCGCGCACCGCGGCTGCGTACTCCGGCGATGTCGCTGCCGGCGTCGGGCTCGCTGAGCAGCTGACACCAGACATGTTCGCTGCGCCGAATCGGTGGCAGTAACGTCTGTTTCTGTTCGTCAGAACCGAAGTGCAGGAGCACGTGGGCAGCCAGGTTCACCTGGTCCACCGGGCGCGGCGCGCGGGCGCGCAGAATCTCCTCACTCACGATGCGATCGTGCAGCGGGTGGTAGTCGCCGCGACCGCCGTATTCGATCGGCCAGTCCGCGCCCACGAAACCCGCGTCGAACAGGCCGGCGAACCAAGCGCGCAGTAGGGTTTCCTGTTCGGCGGTCTCAGGAGCTCGATGGCCTTCGCGGGCCTCGATCGCCGGTGCGTGGTCGGCGATGTATGTCCTGACCCGATTCCTGAAATCGTTCAGCTGCGCCTCGGTGGGCCGGTTGACGAAAGCGCTCACCAGCCGGACACCTCCGCCAGCAGCGCCCGACTCGACCGCGCCGTGCCCATCAGCTGGGCGTTGGTGAAGACACGGCGCATCTCGTGGTGCAGCGGGTACTCCCAGGTGAATCCGATGCCGCCCGACAGTTGCATGCATTCGTCCACGGCGGCCGTGGCTTTCGCCGCTACGAATGCGTGCGCCGCCGCCGTCAAGGTGGTCGCCCGTTGGTCGGCGGAGGCGATGGCACGCGCGGCCTTCATGACGACGGCGCGCGCTTTGACTTCGAAGACCAGCAGCTCGACGAGGCGGTGCTGAATCGCTTGGAAACTCGCGATCGGCGCCCCGAACGCCACGCGCTCCCGCAGGTATGCCGTCAGCCGTTCAAGGGTCATCGACGTGGCACCCACGGAGTCGGCGGCAACGAGCAGCCGAGCCACGGCCGTCAGCTCTGTGGCCCTGTCGGGCGGCCCGATAAGGGTGCTGGGCGCGTCGGTGAGGTCGATACGCCAGACCGTTCTGGTGACGTCGAGCAGGTCGCCGTCCAGAACCGTCCGCGCGGGATCCGGGTCACGAATCACGTGAATTCCGTTGCGTCCCAGAAGCACAATGATGTCGACTTCATTGCCGCGGATGATCCGTGCGGAGCCATTGACGACGGTGACGCCCGCCGCCATCGTGCCGGCGAGCAGACCGGGCAGCAACTGTTCCCTCAGGTCGTCGGGCGCCGAGGCGAGCGCCGCGGCGGCGACCGTGGTTCCCAACCACGCCGACCTGTAGTTCGCTCGTCCGAGTTCTTCGGCTATGACGCACGTTTCGACTGGACGCCAGCCGGCGCCACCCACCACCTCATCGACGAGCAGGCCCGTCCAGTCCATCGCCGCAAGGTCCTTGACGGATTCCTTCTCGCCGCGGTCGGCCAGAAACTGCCGCGCCGACACCCTCAGTAGGTCGAGGTCGACGTCGTCGTCTGCCATCGGGCGTTTAGCTCCGGGAGAGCAACTGGTCGGCGTTGTCGCGCATGATCCGTCGCTTGGCGGCGTCGTCGAGCGGGTCGAGCAGCTTGGCAAATTCGGCCGGCACGGCCAGGCCTTCGGCGTGTGGGTAATCCGAGCCCATCACCAAGCAGTCGTCGTATCCTAGGCCCTCGACGATCGCCGGGATGTCGTCCTCGGGGTACGGCACCACACGGACATGACGGCGGAAGATCGCCGAAGGCCGCTCCGTCAGCTTCCCACCAATCCAAGGCCCGTTGCGGCCCATCCCTCTGCTCTTGTCCATGTGTTTGACGAAGAACGGCACCCATTCCGCCCCGTGCTCGGCGACGAGGACGTTCAGGCCCGGGAAGCGACCGAAGAGGTTGTCGAAGATGAGAGCGGACAACGTCTCCTCGATCGGGCGCTGGCCGTAGACATTCATCCACTGCCACGCCGACATGTGCCAAGAAGCCGGGTCGGAGTTTTGTCCCCAAGCGGGCGAGATCGCATTGAAGTACCAGAACGGCATGATGTGGAACACCAGGATGCAGCCGGCCTCCTGCAAGCGTGCGTAAATCGGGTCGAAGTACGGGTCGCCGGGCGATCGACCGTAAGCCGGCCCGGTCGGCAGCAGCACGAACTTTGCGCCCTGCGCGATGATGGCCTCCGTCTCGGCGATCGCAGAATCCAAGTCGCGCAACGACATCAGCGCCGTGGCGAAAATTTTGTCTTCGTAGTTGAAACCCCACTCTTCGTCGAACCATCGGTTGAACGAGCGCAGGTTGGCGTACAGTGCCGCTGTGTCGTCGACGTAGTGTTCGGCGGCCAGGGCCATACCGCTGGGATAGATGACCATACGCTCGATGTTCTGCTCCGCCATGACGGCAAGGCGCGCACCGCGCTCGATGAATTCCGGTTGCATGGGTTGCGGCTCGTAGGATTCCTCGGGGTTGCCCGATCCCATCTGCTTGAGCATCTCCTTGAGCGAGCCCGGCCGATAAGCGACATCGAGGCCCAGTCCCCCTTCGCTGTTGAACGTGGCGACCCGATGTCCCGCAAGGATCACCTCGACGCCGTCCGCCCCGCGCACGGTGGTGATCGCCCGGTCCCGAAACTCCTCCGGCAGATAACGGGTGAACGCGTCCCGCGTCTCGTAGCAGTGGGTGTCGCAGTCAAAGATGCCGTAGTCGAGTTTCGTCGTCACCGCTTCGCTCCTTAAGCGCGAGAATGGTTATTCTCTATTTTCACAAAACATACTATCCTGATCCGACAATGGCCATCTCGCGTGGGATGGCCAGGCGCCCGAGTGAGGGACGCCGGCGTCGGCCGCGATCGCGCAAAGGAAGACATGACTCCATCAAAACCGATGTACGACAACATGATCGGGTGGGCACCGCTGAGCGTTCGGTCTGCCGCGCTGCGTATCACAGATCCGGCAGCAGCCCGGGTGAGGCCGAACCGGGATGCCCTGCGTGCCGTCAAGTGAGGTCGACGAGCTTCGCAGCGTCGTCCGCGACTACTTGAGCGCGACATCGCCCAGCGAGACCGTTCGCAAGCTGATGGCGACGGACATCGGGTACGACGAGGCGTCGTGGCGCCAGATGGCGGGCGAGTTGGGACTGCAGGGCATCGTCGTGCCGGACCAATGGGGCGGGGCCGGTGCCGGCGTGGCCGAATTGGCGGTGGTGTTCGAGGAAATGGGACGCGCGCTGGTGTGCTCCCCCTTCTTCGCCACCGTGGCGCTGGCGACGCAGGCCATTCTCGCCAGCGGCGACGACGCGGCGGTGGAGCGGTTCGTCCCCGGGTTCGTCGACGGCTCCACCACAGCGACGCTGATCCTCAACGGCCGGCTAGACGCATGGGACCCCGCCGCGGTGACGGTGCGGGCTGACCGCGACGGTACCGTCTATCGGATCCGTGGTGAGGCGCCTCTCGTGATCGACGGCCACACCGCGGACGTCATCCTGTCGCCGGCCATCAGCGACGCAGGCATCTCGTTGTTCGCGGTACGTGCCGGGTCACAGGGCCTTCGTCGCACACCGTTGGCCAGTCTCGACCGCACCCGCAAGCTGGCCCGGGTGCAGTTCGACGGCGCCCGCGCAGAGCTGATCGGGACCGAAGGTGGCGCCGCGGACTTCCTCGCGCGCACATCCGACCTCGCCATTATCGCGGTGACCGCCGAACAGGTCGGCGCGGCGCAACGGTGCCTCGATATGGCCGTCGACTACGCCAAGGATCGCATTCAATTCGGTCGGCCGATCGGTAGTTTCCAAGCCGTGAAGCATCGGTGCGCGGACATGTTGGTCCAGGTAGAGGGCGCACGTTCGGCCGAATCACATGCGGCCGAAGTGGCCGCCACCGATGATCTCCCGACCGCCGCCTCGGTCGCGAAGATGGTGTGTTCGGAGGCTTTCCTGCAGGTTGCGCTCGACAACATGCGCATTCACGGCGGAATCGGCTTCACCTGGGAACACGACGCCCATTTGTTTGTCCGACGCGCAAAGGTCAGTCAGCTGATTTTCGGCGACCCGGACTACCACGCGCAGCGCCTGGCCACGCTCGTCTCTGAATGAAAGGATCCTCGTGACCGTCTCCTTTTCCCTCGAACTGCCGACTCATCGTGTCGAATCGGTCGATGAGTTCGTAACCGCCGAAGCGATCGCCGACATCGCGCGAGTGGCCGAGGAGAGCGGGTTCGCGGCCGTCCAGGTCACCGATCACCCCGCACCCGATGCGAAGTGGCTCGACCACGGCGGCCACCACGCCCTTGATCCGTTCGTCGCGTTGGCTTTCGCGGCCGCCGCAACGACCGATGTCAGGCTGCTGACCAATGTCTACATCGCCGCCTACCGCAATCCTTTTCTCGGCGCCAAATCGATTCAAAGCCTCGCCTCGCTGTCGAGAGGTCGATTGATCCTCGGAACGGCGGCGGGATACCTCAAGCCCGAATTCAGGGCCCTGGGAATCGATTTCGACAACCGCGGCGCCCTCCTCGATGAGGCGCTGGACGTGTTGGACAAGGTGCTCACCGGCGAGGACATCGCCTACGAAGGGACGACGTTCGCGGCCCGCGGCGTTCGGTTGCGCCCGCTGCCGGCGACCCGGCCACCGGTGTGGGTCGGCGGCAACAGCAAGCCGGCCGTGCGGCGGGCGGTATCGCGCGCTCAGGGATGGGCGCCGTTCAACACGTTCGGCTACGCCGCCGCGTCGCGCACCGCGGAGATCTCGACGATCGACGAGTTGGCGGCCGCCATCGACTGGGCCAGGCACTACGCAACCGAAATCGGCCGCACCGCACCGCTGGACATCTGCTTTTCCGCGGGAAACCTGTTGGAGGACAGCAGATCGGCCGACGAACGGCACGCCACCATCGCGAGGCTCGAGGCAATGGGCGTCACCTGGCTTACCATTGCGTCGCCCGGCGCGGACCGGGCCGAACTCATCGAGCGTTCGCGCGCATTCGGCAAGGAGTTCATCACGGCATGATCCTTAGGCCATCAGGCTGTCCGCGGCGAATGCGTCCACACTGATCCGGCGATGGGCGAACAGCCACCGACCTCCGATGGGGACCAATATGTCGCGGTAACGGCCCCAGTGGTCGAGCCCAATGTCAGTGTGGACGGCGAAGTAACTGCTGACCTCGACCCTGTCGCGGGCCACCGACCCGAACCGGACGCTGGATACATGGTGCCGGACGTGGGTCGGTGCCGGTTGCCCCGATTTCGAAGGCCGGGTCACCGCGGCGCCGAGACCGGCCGCGATTTCCGCCGATCCCCTCAGCGGCTCGGTACCACCACTGAATTCCAAGACGCCCGCATCACCGAAACACGAAGCCAGCGCGTGGAGATCGAATCGATCGGTGGCGGCGGTGTAGTCGGCCAGCGTCTGTCGTACCGCCTCCCGCACCTCGAGCTCCCAGACATCCATGGGGCCTCCTCGTTGGAAATTTAGTTCCCGCACACGATAACGTCTATTCTCATGCCGCCACCATCGCTCCAATCGCTGCTCGATCCCGCCACCACCGCGCTCGTGACTCAGGAGTGCCAGGGCGGGGTCATAGGTCCGCAAGCCGGCCTCCCATACCTCGCCGAAGAGGCTCGCCGCGAGGCCATTCCGAACATTTCCAAACTGCTCGACGCCGCTAGGGCGGCGGGAGTCGCGGTAGTGCACTGCCTCATCGAGAAGCGCCCGGACAACCGCGGATCGAACTCCAACGCCCGGCTGTTCATGGCTGGGAAATCCTTCGCCGCCGACCTGACTCCCGGCAGCCCTGGCGCGTGGCTTCTCCCCGAGTTCGGCCCGGTACCCAGCGACCTCGTGCTGACACGCACCCACGGCGTCGGGCCCATGACCGGTACCGATCTTGACTCCGTGTTGCGGAACATGAACATCAAGACCATTGTTGGAGTGGGCGTTTCGATCAACATAGCCATTCAGAATTTCGCGATGGACGCGGTCAATCGCAGCTATCAATTCGTGTTGCCGCGCGACGCGGTGAGCGGGTATCCGCGGGAGTACGCCGAGTCGATCATCGACAACACGCTGGCACTGCTCGCCACGGTGACCACCACCGATGCTGTGATCGGCGCATGGAAAGGAATCCAAGCGTCCTGACCCCGATCTGGATGCTGAATAGCATAGGTGATAATGTCGTTCTCAAATAGCGTAAATGTTCATATTCGCTGCTCTGAGGAGGGTTCAGCCTCATGTCACCCCGGTCCCTGCCGTATCCGGTCTTCGACATCGACAACCACATGTACGAGACCACCGAAGCGCTCACCAAATACCTGCCGAAGGAACACCGCGGAAAGGTCGGTTACGTCGAGGTCAACGGCCGGCCCAAACTCGTCGTCAAGGACCACATCAGCCACATGATCCCGAATCCGACATTCGAGCGAGTTGCCAGGCCCGGCAGCGCGGAGGACTACTTCCTCGGCAACAATCCCGAGGGTCTCAACTTCCGCGAGTTCATCGGCGAGGCAATGGATGTCATCCCGGCATACCAGTCACCCGCGCCCCGACTGGAACTGATGGACGAACTCGGCATCGATCAGTGCGTGATGTACCCGACCCTCGCCAGCCTCATCGAGGAACGCACGACCGACGACGTCATCCTCACCCACGCGATCATTCATGCGCTCAACGAGTGGATGCACGAGCACTGGACGTTCAACTACCACGACCGGATCTTCGCGACCCCCGTCATCTGCCTGCCCTTGGTGGACGAAGCCATCAAGGAGTTCCGCTGGGGCGTCGAGCACGGCATGAAGACCTTCCTGGTGCGGCCCGCACCCGTGCCCAGCCGCTTCGGCGGTTCGCGCTCCATGGGCCTTCCCGAGTTCGACCCGTTCTGGGAAGAAGTCGTGAACGCCGGCATGCCGGTCACCATGCATGCCTCGGACAGCGGCTACCAGAAGCACCTCATGGAGTGGGAGGGCGGTGACGAGTACCTGTCCTTCAAGCCGAGCGCGTTACGCGAGGTCGTGATGGGCCACCGCGCCATCGAGGACACGCTGGCCGCGATGATCTGCCACGGCGCCCTGTCCCGCTTCCCCGATCTGAAGATCTTCTGCGTCGAGAACGGCAGCGGTTGGGTGCGCAATCTGCTCGAACAGTTGAACACCGCGTACAAGATCATGCCCAAGGAGTTCGACGAGCACCCCGTCGAGGTGTTCAAGCGAAACATCTACATCCATCCGTTCCTCGAGGACGACCTCAAGGGGATCATCGACATCATGGGCGAGGATCACGTGATGTTCGGCTCCGATTTCCCGCACCCCGAAGGCATCGGTGATCCGCTGAGCTTCGTAGACCGGCTCGACGGCATCTCGGAGGCCGCCGAGGCGAAGATCATGGGCGGCAACGCTATTGAGCAGTTGGGACTCAAGGTCCCGGCATGACCCGGGCGCGCATATCCCCGAAGGTTTACGACGGAATCGCCGACTTCGAGGCTCACGTCGGCGAACACCTCGGTTTCAGCGACTGGCACCAGGTCACTCAGAAGGAAATCAACTTGTTCGCCGAGGTAACCGGCGACCATCAATGGATTCACGTCGATCCGGAGAAGGCGGCAGCCGGCCCCTACGGCCGGACGATCGCGCACGGCTATCTGACGCTGTCGCTGGTACCCATTCTCGTGCAACAGATCTACCGGGTGACCGGCTTGGCGATGCAGGTCAATTACGGCAGCGACAAGCTGCGCTTCCCCGCGCCGGTACCGGTCGACTCACGCATCAGGGCGGGCGCCGAACTGCTCAAGGTGGAGCGCAACGACAAGGGCGGCCGGGCCACGGTTCGCGTCACCGTCGAAGTCGAGGGCAGCGAACGCCCGGCGTGTGTCGTCGACACGATCGCCGCGATGGTCGACGCCTGACCGAACGGGCCGAGGTCATCGGCTACGCGTTCAGCACACGTTCCCCGATGACACGTTGCTCACGCAATGCGGCAATTTCCTGAGCGGAAAGGCCAAGCGCTCCAAGCACCTCGGCGTTGTGCTGCCCGAGCGTCGGCGCCGCGGTTCGGTGATGGTGCGCGGGTCCCGGCGAGATGCGAAACGGCCAGCCGGGAAACCTCTGTCGGCCGGTGATCGAATGGTCCAGGTCCTGATAGAAGCCGCGCGCGTCGAGCTGCTCGACGTCATACATCTGATCGGCCGTCAGTAGTCGCTCGGCCGGCACACCATGCCGGCCCAACGTTGCCACGACCTCCTCCGCGGTTCGCCCGCATGTCCAATTCGCCAGTACCTCATCGAACTCGTCGTGGTTTGCCCGGCGCGCTTCTGCGTTCGCAAACATCGGGTCGTCACGTAGATCGGGACGGTCAATCACGTCCAGCACCGCAAGCCAATCCGCGTCATCCCGCACCGTGAGCGCGACCCACTCGTCGACATTGCTGGTTTTGTAGACGCCCTGGGCGTATTCGCGGTGGCGATTTCCCTCGCGCTGCCGCACCGCTCCCGTCAATGAGTATTCGATGACGGGTTCGGCAGTCACCGCCGCGCCAACCTCGATTTGCGCGACCTCGATCAGCTGCCCCTCACCGGTGGACCGCCTGTGCTCGAGGGCAGCCAGCAGCGCGACGCACGCGTGTACGCCGGCGATCGGGTCGGCGGGCCCCTGCAGATTGCACGGCGGGCCGTCCGCATAACCGGTCGCGGCCGACATGCCTGACACCTGTTCGATGTTCAGCGCCCAGCCCACGTAGTCGCGCCACGGCCCGTCCAGCCCGAACCCGGGCATCCGCACCATGATCACGCCGGGATTGTTGTGCGCGATGGAGTCGTAATCCATCCCGAACTGTTCAACCACGCGCGGCGAGAAGTTCTCCACCACCACATCGGCTTCTGCGGCCAGTCGCAGCGCCAGCTCGCGACCGGCGGCAGAGGTGAGATCGAGCGTGATGTCGCGCTTGTTGAGATTGGTTCCCTGCCAGAGCGGCCCACGCTCGTACCAGTCGTCGCCCTCACGCAGCAGCGCGCCCGAGTAGCGGTGTCCGTCGGGGCGCTGAACGGATTCGACCTTGATCACGTCCGCCCCGAACGCACCGAGGTAGCACGTCAGGTATGCGCCCGCCCAGAAAGTGCTCAAATCGAACACCTTCAGCCCGGCGAACGGCAGCGACACGTCGATACCGTCGCCCCTCGGACGGGGTGCGCCGCGCTCGCTCCACGTGGCCTGCGCGCCGTTTGTTCGCAGGGCGGGAGCAGGCAAGGGCGGCCGCGCCGGGGTCTTCGAAAGCCGGAACGGCGCTCCCGGTCTGGTGAAGCGCCATGCTTCAGCGGCTGATTCGACGAAAAACCCTCGCTCCGCATACTGCGGGCAGCCCAGGATCGTGTCGCCTTCGGTGATCGGCGCCGCGGGAATGCGCATGGCCTGGCTCAATTCGACCAGATCGGCAACGGACATCGATTCAAGGAAGGGCTGGGCCTTGGCGAAGAACTCGTCGCGCTCGGGCCCGCCGAGCATGATCGCGAGCTGATGGTCGCCGAACTCGGGCAACCCGACCATCGCGCACACGTCCAACCAGTGCTGACCGGTCAGGCAGTTGATCCCGATCCAGCCGTCGGCGGCACGCACGATACCCAGCATCGGCGCGGCCTTGGAATTCGTCGGCAAGCCAAGGGCTTTCAGGCGGGCAGCCATCAGCATGGGATAGGGCAGTGTCGACAACAGCGACTCGAAGATCGACACGTCCACCTCGACCGGCCGGTTCGTTTCGGCTGTGCCGATGTGTAGGGCCGTGAGCGCGCCGAGGGCCGCGTAGCCGCCCGCGATGTACTCCGGAATTCGGGCACCGGCCTGCACCGGCGCTCGGCCGGGCTCACGCATGTTGACCCAGCCCGCCGCCGCCTGCAGGGTCAGCGGAGTCGTCACCCGGTCGCGCAGCGGCCCCTTCTGACCGAAGCTCGAGATTCGTACCACGACAAGATTCGGGCTGACCTGGGCCAGCGATTCTGCGTCTAGGCCCCACGCCCGGCGCTCGGGCGCGCCCGCTGGCAGGTCTTCGACAAGAAGGTCCGCTTGAGAGATCATTTCGCGCAAGGCGTCACGGCTGCCATCATGTGCGAAATCAAGTGTGGTGCCGCGCTTTCCGGCGTTCAGGTACTCGAACAGACCGCTTCGCTCCGGATGAGGGCCCTCCGGCGGAAAGGGACCCCAGCGGCGCAGTGGGTCACCTGACGGGGGCTCGATTTTGCGCACGTCGGCGCCCAGGTCCACGAGCAGCTTCGTGCAATAGGGGCCCGCGATCTCGGAGGCCAGCTCGACGACGCGCAAGCCCGCCAGGGGCCGGTTCACGCGGGTATCCCGATGGCCTTGGGCTCCATGTAGGCCCGCAGCCCCATCACGCCGCCCTCACGACCGATGCCGCTCTGCTTGAACCCCCCGAACGGCGCGTCTCCGGGAATCGTGCCGTTAATCGATACCTGCCCGGTCCTGATCCGGCGCGCGATGGCCACCGCGCGATCGAGATCGCTCCCCCACACCGCGCCGCCAAGGCCGTAGGACGAATTGTTGGCGATGGCCAACGCATCGTCGTCGTCTCGATACCGCAACACGGTCAGCACGGGACCGAACACCTCCTCCTGCGCGATATACGAGTCGGGGGAAGCATCGGTGAGTATCGTTGGCTCGAAATAGAAACCGCGGCTCAGATCCTTCGGACGGGCTCCTCCGGCCACGACCGTTGCGCCGTCGGCTTCGGCGCGTTTGACGAATCCCTCGACACGGTCGAGGTGCTCGCGGCTGATCAACGGTCCCATGGTGACCGCGGGATCGACGGGATCACCGATCACGACCCCGCGGGCCAACTCGGCGAGCCGGTCCACCACCTCGTCGTGGATCGCCTCGGGCAGCAGCAACCTGCTGTTGAGAATGCAGGCTTGACCGGCATGCATCGTGCATCCTTCGAACAGCAGCCGCTCCAACAATTCGTCGCTGACGTCGACGTCGGGCAGCAGTATGGTCGCCGACTTGCCGCCGCACTCCAGCAACACTCGCTTCATCGTGGTCGCCGCACCCGCCATCACATCGCGGCCGACCGCTGAGCTGCCGGTGAAGCTCACCATGTCGACCCTGGGGTCCAGCGTCAGGCTTTTGCTGGCCTCGACGCCGGTCGGCGTGACCACGTTGACGACGCCGGCTGGAATGTCGGTGTCCTCGTCGATGATTCGCGCCAGCGCCAGGCCGGCCAGCGGTGTCAGAGGTGAAGGCTTGAGCACGAGCGTATTTCCTGCCGCCAGCGCAGCGCCCAGCTTCATGACGTTGAGGGTGTGCGGGAAGTTCCACGGCGTCATGGCCGCCACCACACCGAGCGGTTCGTAGCGCAACACCGTGGTTCCCGCGGCACCCCACGCATCCATCGGCGCCTCGGCGGGCTCCGTGGCGAGCTCGGCAGCATGACCGACCATGAATGCCGGGCCGTCGACGTGAATCAGCCGTTCGTTTGCGGAACAACCCCACTCGGCCTGCGCGAGTGCGTAGACCTCCTCGCCCCTGGCCATCAACGCATCGCTGAGCTGTTGCAGGCATCGGGCCCTTTCCGCGGGCTCTGCCGCGGGCCACGGGCCCGTGTCGAAAGCGGTCCTGGCCGCGGCGATCGCCCGCTGGACCTGCGCCACGCTCGCGTCGGGCGCCGTTTGGATCACCGCCTCGGTGGCGGGATTGACGACGTCGTAGCGTCCGCTGTCCGGGTCGGTCCATCGGCCGTCGATGTAGTGACCGTAGGCCTCCAGGAGCGAACGCGACCCAGCCATCCTGCCTGCCTTCCCTGACTGCACGATCGTGAGGCAGCGCGACCGCGCCACCGAGATAACTTACATACTCAACCTGTGTGTACACGCCGACGCCAACGCCGTCAACGGCTAATTTGCGCCGTTTGCGGACAAATATACGGCGATTGACAGATGATCTAGCTCTCCTGTAGACAGCATGGAAACGGACATTCTTGCTCCATCTGTCCGGCCAGCCCCCAGTGTCAAGGAAGGCATGCTGTGCCCACTACTAAAGTTCCCTTGCACTCTCCGGACTTCTACGCCGGCGATCCCTACCCGGTCTACCGGGAACTCCGCAACACGACGCCAGTGGTGTGGAACGACGTCACCAACTTCTGGGCGCTATTGAAGTACGAAGACGTCCGCTACGTTTCGGGCCACCCACTGACCTTCTCGTCGACGAAGGGCATCACGATTCCGGATCCCAGCCAGCCTGAACCCGTTCAGGAAGGCAACCTCATTTTCACCGACCCTCCCCGCCACCGGCAGCTCCGCAAGCTCATCAACTCCGGCTTCACGCGCCGGCAGGTGCAGTTGCTCGAGCCCAAGGTGCGCCAGATCGTGAAGGGCATCGTGGACAGTGTCGAGCCGTCGCGAGAGTACGAGTTCGCCGAGGAGATCGCCGCGCCCCTTCCCACCCGGATGATCGCCGAGATGCTCGGTGCCCCACCCGAAGACTGGGAGCAATTCCGCGCGTGGTCGGACGCGGCGGTCGGCACCGCCGACCCGGACATCGAACTGGACTCGATCGTCGCGCTCGGTGAGCTGTACGAATACTTCACCAAGCTCATCGCCGCGCGGCGCTCCGGCGAGGTCAGCGGGCAGGACGACCTGCTGAGCATCCTGGCCGCGGCCGAGGTCGACGGCGAGCGGCTCACCGACGCGGATCTGCTCAACTTCTCCTTCCTGCTGTTGGTCGCCGGCAACGAAACCACGCGCAACCTGATCGCGTTGGGCACGTTGGCGCTGATCGACCACCCCGACCAGTTCGCGCTGCTGCGATCGGACCCGTCGCTGCTGCCCAGCGCGGTCGAGGAGATGCTGCGATACACCAGCCCGGTCACCCACATGGCCCGCCGCGCGACCGAGGACGTCGAGATCCGCGGCCAGCAGATCAGGGCGGGAGACACAGTGGTCATGCTCTACGGCTCCGCCAACCGCGACGAAGAGATCTTTGGGCCCACCTGCGAAGAGTTCGACATCACCCGTAATCCCAACCCGCACATCGCGTTCGGGGCCGGGGAGCACGCGTGCCTTGGCGCCCAGCTCGCGCGCCTGGAAGCCAGGGTGATGTTTGAGGTGCTACTGGGCGCCTTTCCCACGATCGAGCTCACCGGTGACGTGACCCGGCTGCGCGCAACCATGGTGCCGGGCGTGAAACGCATGCCAATCCGACTGGGGGCGGGCAACTGATGGACTTCGACTACACGCCCGAACAGGAGCAGCTCCGCAAAGATTACCGGACGCGCTTGGAGGCGGTGATGACCCCGGAGCGCCGCGCCGCCGTCGCCAACCTCACCGAGGGCGGCGCCGCGATGACCGAGTGCCGACGCGCTCTGGGCGATGCCGGGTTGCTGGGCGTCGCCTGGCCGGTCGAATATGGCGGCGGCGGGCTGACCGCGTTGGAACAGTACATTTTCTCGGAGGAAGCGCGCAGGGTCAATGCACCGTTGCCGTTTGTCACCCTGAACACTGTGGGCCCCACGCTCATTCAGTACGGCACCGAGGAGCAGAAGGCCAAGTTCCTCCCCGCGATCCTCAAGGGCACCGTTGATTTCGCGATCGGTTACTCCGAGCCCGGCGCCGGGAGCGACCTCGCCTCGCTGCGGACCACCGCGGTCAGGGACGGCGACGAGTTCGTCATCAATGGTTCGAAGATGTTCACCAGCGGCGCGGAGTTCGCCGACTACATCTGGCTGGCGGCGCGCACCGACCCAACCGTCAAGAAACACAAGGGAATCACCCTGTTCATCGTGCCGACGGACTCGCCCGGGTTCTCCTGGAAGCCGCTGCACACCATGCCGGGGGTGTCCACGTACTACACGTTCTACGATGACGTCCGGGTACCCGAGAGCGCCATCGTGCTCGGCGAAAACCAGGGTTGGACACTGGTGACCAACCAGCTCAACCTCGAACGCGCCGCCCTCGGCAACCTCGGTGCCCTGGAGCCGCTCTTCGCCAAGACGCTCAAGTGGGCGTCGACGACACCGCTCGACGACGGCATGGTCATCGATCAGCCCTGGGTGCAGCAGGCCCTGGCCCGGGTGGAAGCGCAGGTCGCCGCCTACCGGCTGCTGAACCTGCGCGTGAACGCGACGATGAGTTCGGGTGCCCTCGGGATGGGCGAGGCCTCGGCGACAAAGGTTTTCGGCACCGAGCTCACCCAACAGGTTGCCCGCGAACTGCTCGAAGTCGTCGGACAGGCGGGTGTCCGCAAGGACTCGGCAGCTCCGCTCAAGGGCGAGCTGGAAAGCGCCTACAGGCTGGCGGTCATCAACACATTCGGCGGCGGAGCCAACGAACTTCAACGCGACATCATCGCTATGGCCGGCCTTGGGATGCCCCGCGCACCCCGAGACGTGCGGGCCTCCGGAGAGGGGAAATCCACGTGACAGAGCTAGCCAAAGATGACCTGCGCGAGCGCCTCGACGCGTTGATCGGGACGCCCACCGACGGAGTCGGCAGACCCTCCCGCGCCCCCGATCCGGTGAACGCCGCGATGATCCGGCACTGGGCGTACGCGTTGGACGACATGAATCCCGCCTACCTTGATCCCGAGTTCGCGGAGAACTCCCGCTACGGCGGCCTGGTTTCCCCGCCCGTGATGCTGCAGAGCTGGACGATGCCGCCGCCCAAGCTCGCCGGCATCCATGAGCGCGGCGGCGTGCCGATCGAGATCAAGACGAACCCGCTGCAATTCCTCTCCGACGCGGGTTACACGGGCATCATCGCGACGAACTCTGAGTTCGAGATCGAACGCTATCCCCGCGTCGGTGACGAGATCACCGGCGAGACGGTGTTCGACTCGATCTCCGACGAGAAGACGACCGCGATGGGCAAAGGATTCTTCGTCACGTGGGTGACCACCTACCGCGATCAGAACGGCGAAGTCATCGGCCGCCAATGGTTCCGCACGCTGCGATTCAAGACGGGCGGGGCCCCCGCCGGAACGGCTGGGGACTGATGGCGACCAGACTTGCTCCGTCGATCAGCCCGGACACCGAATTCTTTTGGTCGGGCCTCAAGGACCACAAGCTGCTGATCCAGCGCTGCGCCGACTGCAAGACGCTGCGGGTGCCGCCCCGTCCGATGTGCGGAAATTGCCAGTCGCTCAACTGGGATTCCATCGAATCGACCGGGCGCGGAACGGTTTACAGCTTCGTGATGCCGCAATACCCGCCGCTCCCCTTCCTCCAATACCCCTATGTCGTGGCACTGATCGAGCTCGACGAAGGCGTCCGCATCGTGTCGAACCTGTGCGATATCGAACCGGCGGCCATCGACGTCGGGATGCCCGTCGAGGTCTTTTACGAGAAGTTCGAAGCAATCCCGAGCGGGGACGAGCTGGTGCTGCACCAGTTCCGGCCCGCGCGCTGAACACGAGGCACCAGGCGAACATGGATTTTTCCTTCACCGAAGAACAAGAGACCGTCGGCAAGGTGGCCCGCCAGCTCTTCGAGCACCGCGCCACCACCGAGCAGCTCACCGAGTTCGAATCGGGCGAGATCCGTTTCGACCCCGCGCTGTGGCGGGAGCTGGCGTCGTCGGACTTGCTGGGCATCGCGCTACCCGAATCCGTCGGCGGCAGCGGTGGCAGCTTCCTCGACCTCGGCGTGCTGCTCGCGGAGGTCGGCTGGAGCGTTGCGCCGGTTCCGGTCTATGCGACCCTGGTGCTCGGCGCGGATACGATTGCGCGGCATGGTGACTCGACTATCCAGCAACAATACCTGCCGAAAGTGGTCGACGGCAGCACAATCCTGACCGCTGCGCTCGCCGAACCGGGAAGCTCCGACCCGGCCGTCCCACGCACCACCGCACGGCCCGATGGAGGCGCCTGGATCCTGGACGGCGTCAAGGAGCTCGTGCCCGCCGCCCAGCTTGCCGACGCCATCATCGTCTCGGCCCGAGCCGACGACGGCCCTGGGCTGTTCGTCGTCGAGACGGCCACCGAGGGCGTCGTCGTCACACCGGCAATAACCACCAATGGTGAGCCCTACGCTGACGTCGAACTCTCCCATGCTGTCGGACATCGCCTCAACGGGTCAAGCGGTGCGGATGCCGTCGGCTCGCTCTACACCAGGGCGCTCGTCGGCCTATGCGCGATGCAGGTCGGCGTGACCGAACGCGCCCTGAAGATCGCGGCGTCGTACACCAGTGAACGCGAGCAGTTCGGTAGGCCGATCGGTTCATTCCAGGCCGTGCAGCAGCGGCTGGCCGATGCATTCATCGACGTCGAGGCGATTCGATGGACCACCTGGCACGCGGCGTGGCTGATCGCGGAAGGACGGCCCGCGGTCCGCGAGGCCGCCATCGCCAAATTCTGGGCCGCTGAAGCGGGAGCCCGGGTCGTCGCATCAGCCCAACAGGTCCACGGCGGCATGGGCATCGACGTCACCTACCCGCTGCACCGCTATTTCCTGTGGGCCAAGCAGATCGAGCTCGCGCTCGGCTCTGCCCCCCAACAACTCGCCCGGCTCGGCGCAACATACCCGGAAGGAAGCAAATGACCTCCACCGTCGACCGCACCACCACGCTCGCATGGAATTCCATCAACGTTGGCGACGAAGTCACCCCGATGGACGTTCCGGTGACCACCACACTGATCGTGGCAGGCGCCATCGCATCCCGTGACTACATGCCCGTACACCATGACCGCGACTTCGCGAATTCCCAGGGATCCAAAGACATCTTCTTGAATATCTTGACGACCAACGGGCTTTGCGTGAAGTTCCTCCATGACTGGGCGGGCCCCGAGGCGATGATCAGAAAGTTGTCCATCCGGCTCGGCGTACCGGCATACCCGAATGACCCGATGCGCTTCACGGGATCCGTCACGGACAAATCGTCGGGCGACGGCGAAGGATTCATCGAGGTCACCTTCAAGGGCACCAACAGCCTCGGCGACCACGTCTCCGGAACCGCGGTGCTCAGCTTGCTCGAAGGCGTGGATGCATGAACAGGGACTCCAGCGGGATTGGCGGCAAGGCCGCCCTCGTCGGGATCGGACAAACCGAGTTCTCCAAGGAATCGGGCCGCAGTGAGATGCAACTGGCCTGCGAGGCAGTCAAAGCCGCCATCGGCGACGCCGGCCTTCGTCCCGCCGACATCGACGGCATGGTCACCTTCAGCGTCGACGACAACGAGGAGATCGAGGTCGCCCGCAATGTCGGGATCCGGGATCTGACTTTCTTCACCCGGGTCCCACACGGCGGTGGCGCGGCCGCGGGAACGGTGATGCAGGCCGCGATGGCGGTCGCGACGGGCGTCGCAGAAGCGGTGGTGTGCTACCGCGCCTTCAACGAGCGCTCCGGATTCCGCTTCGGTGGTGCCGGCCGCCAGCCGGGCGTGACTCCGCTATGGATGGCACCCTATGCGCCGTTCGGGTTCATGACGCCGGCCGCGTGGGTGGCGTTGCACGCTCAGCGCTACATGACGACATACGGCGTCACCAACGCCGATTTCGGCAAAATCTCCGTCATCGACCGCAAGCATGCCGCGAAGAACCCCGACGCCTGGTTCTACCAGAAGCCGATAACCCTTGAGCAGCACCAGCAATCGCGGTGGATCATCGAACCCGTGCTGAGATTGCTCGACTGCTGCCAGGAAAGCGACGGCGGCGTTGCCATGGTGGTGACGAGCGTCGAGCGCGCCCGCGACCTGGCCAAGCCGCCCGCCGTCATCGCAGCCGCCGCGCAAGGCGCCGCCTACGACGGCGAGGTGATGACCAGCTACTACCGCGAGGAGATCACGGGCCTGCCCGAAATGGGCGTCGTCGGCGACAAGCTGTGGCGGGATTCCGGTCTTAAACCGCAAGACATCTCGACGGCCTTCCTCTACGACCACTTCACGCCATTCGTCTTCACTCAACTCGAGGAGCTCGGATTCTGCGGCCGCGGGGAAGCCAAGGACTTCGTCTCGGTCGAAGAACTGTCGCTGGGCGGCCGGATGCCGATCAACACCAACGGTGGACTGCTCGGCGAGGCGTACATCCATGGCATGAACGGGATTACTGAGGGCGTCCGGCAGGTGCGCGGCACGTCGCACAATCAGGTGGCCAACGTCGAACACGTGCTAGTCACGTCGGGTACGGGCGTTCCGACGAGCGGACTGATCCTCGCACCCGATCACTGAGCGCGGAAAGTTTCAGATGACGTACGCGACTGGGGTCGACACCCGCGAGGTGCTCATCTCGGCCGCGTTCGCCTGCTTCCGCACGCAAGGATTGCGGAAGACGACGATCGTCGACATCGTGCGCACCGCAGAAGTCTCCAGGAGCACCTTCTACGAGTACTTCCCGGACAAGGAGACGATTGTGGGGGCTTGTGCGGAGGCGGCGTCTCAGCGCTTCTATCGCAGGCTGGCCAAGGCAATCGACCGCCATGGCGGCAGCACCCTGGAGGAAAAACTGGTCCGGGCGGGCGTTTTCGTCACCCAGGCCCGCCGGGTGGTGGAGCCAGAATCCTATTTCGACCAAGAAGTAGTCAGCCTGATGTTGACCAAGAACGCGTCGACCCTCCTACAGGAATGCGGCGAGTTTCTTGCGCCGTACGTCTCCGCCGCACGGCTGACGGGCGAGGTCCGCGGTGACCTCGACATCCGGTCGGCAACGGAGTGGTTTGCGCGAATGCTGTTCTCGCTGTTCACGACTGAATCGCCGTATCTTGACATGAGTGACGACGACGTGGTCGCCGACTTCGTCCGCGCCCACGTCGTGCGGGGATTTCTGAGTGACGGACTCAAGAGGCGCTAGTGTCGTGAGTCGTTAACCCGCATTCGGATAGTTGGCTTGGCCTGTGCCGGGCCCTGCTGCTGCGGCTGTGGTTTTGTCTAGCGCCTAGCGTGAGCAGTTGAGGGCGTGGACCCGCCGTGAACTACTGCAAGCGAATTGACTCACGACACTAGAAAATCCGGTCAGACGGTCAGCTCACACGGGAGTTTGTCCGGTGCCGGCATTTACGTCGCCTCGTAGCGAGCGATGACCGTTTCGAGTTCGGCGGCGGCGTGACACATCCGCTGACCTAACTCCTTCACGGCGGTCGCTTCCAGCGACGCGAAGGGGATCGCCGAGGCCGACATGACGACCGCGCCGTCGGTGTTCCGCACCGGAGCCATCACCATGGCCACTTCATTCAATTGGCCAGGGTGAAGCTCCCTGGTTAGGAAGTCGACCACGGTGCCGTCGGCGATGGCAGTGGCGAGGCTGGTGGTCACGATGTCGATGTCACCATGCCCGCTCAGCGCTTGAAGCGCAGTGTGCACCCGCAGCCATTCAGGGCTCAGACGCTCGATGGCGTAGCCGCGGTCGCGTACGTCCGCCAGTACTTCGTCCATACGAGAACGAAATTCGGGCGTCGCCGATTTCAAGCGTGCGAGCCAAGCCCCATGCGTTTGGTCATCGGCCCACGCGACGAACTCGCGGCCGAAAGGGGCCAAAAACGGGATGTGGAAGCCGAGGCCTACCTGGGCAGCCGTCGCCGTCTGGCCAGCGGTCTCGATCACCGTCATGTCGGTTCCGTTGCGCCGTACCAGCAGAACCTGCATCTGAAGTTCAGTCGCCAGTTCGGCCAGGCGGCCCCGGACGAGACGTCGTCCCGCTCCGGAGGGACGAGCCAATGCCTCGATGGCCGGGCCGCAACTGAATTGACCAGTCTCGGGGTCCCGAATTACCCAGTCGTGAACGGCCAGTGCATTCAGCACTGCGTGTGCGGTCGCTCTGCTGATTTCCAACGCTCGGCCGACTTCGGTGACCGTGAAGCAACGGTCGGGGGCACCACCCAGCAGGCTCATGACGGCGACCACCCGATCGGTGGGTGGCGAAACGGATTGACGCGGTTGGGAATCCAAGGTTACGCTCGGTGTCATGATATCGATGCTATATCGAATATTCGATATAGCATAGTCCGGCCCGCTGAACCACGCCGCGCGGCTGGCGGAGAGGAAGTACGGCGTATGGGGTCAATTCATCACCGCCGACCCGGCGTCGAGGCGATTGCTGCCGCATCGGGTCAGCCAGCGACATCGCTGGGCGATGGCATCTGGATGTCACCGGGAGTGTCGAACACCTATGCCGTAGAGACCGGCAGCGGGCGGATCATCATCAACACCGGAGTTTTCTACGAGGGGCCACTGCATCGCGACGCCTACCAGGCGGTGCCGGGGCCGACCCACACGATCATCGTCACGCAGGGCCACGCTGATCACTGGGGCGGAGCGGCCGCGCTCCGAGACCCAGACACGGCGGTGGTGATGCACGCCAACTATTACTACTGGCGCGACGACAACGAACGACTAATGCCGGCCCGTGTGCGCAACACCGCCTTCGCCTTCGAGAAATTCACCAGAGCCACGCTCGAACACCTCAAGGACGTCGACATGTCGCTTTTCGACATGTCTTTTCCTGAACCGACTATCACGTTCGATCGTCACCTTGGTCTGAACGTCGGCGGAAGGCAAGTGGACCTGCACTGGACGCCCGGAGGCGAAACCACCGATGCGCTGGTCGCATGGTTACCAGACAGCCGAGTCCTGTTCACCGGTAACCTGTTTGGCCCGCTGTTCGGTCACGTCCCAAATCTCGTGACGATCCGCGGTGATCGGTATCGCGATCCGATCCAGTACATCGAGGCGCTCGATCTGGTGCTGTCCCTGCAGCCCGATCGCCTCATCACCGGGCACTTTGACCCCATCGAAGGTGCGGACCTTATCGCGACCGAGGTCACCGCCATGCGCGATGCCATGCAGTGGGTACACGACCGCGTCATCGATGCCATGGTGTCGGGCTCCGATATCTACAGCCTGATGAACGAAATCCGCCTGCCCGAACGTTTCGACGTCGGCGAGGGTTACGGGCGGACCACGTGGAACTCCCGCGCCATCTGGGAGCTCTACGGCGGCTGGTTCCACCACCGCTCCACCACCGAGCTGTTCCCCATCCCGCCGTGGTCGGTCGCGCCAGACGTCGTGGCGGCCGCTGGCGCCGAACGGCTCGTCGCGGCCGCCCGCTCGCGTTTAGATGCCGGCCAGGCGGTCGAGGCGCTGCACCTAACCGATCTAATTCTGGCCGGCGACGACACCAATGCGGCCGCCAAGGACGTCGCCATTGCCGCACACGAGCGCCTGCTCAGCGATGCAGACAACTTCTGGGTGAAGGCCTGGATCCAGCACTCCATCAAAGGATTATCGGCATGAACGCGGTCACCTTCGACTTCGTCGGCGCCAAGGTTCTCGTCACCGGTGGCACGAGCGGTATCGGACAGGAGATTACCACCCAATTCGCCAAAGCGGGTGCCGCCGTGACCATCACCGGGACCCGTGCCTCCACCGAAGACTATGACGACGACCTGAGCGCATTCACCTACCGGCAATGCCAGATCCGCGACGAAAAATCGGTCGACGACCTCGCCGAATCGCTTGGCGAACCGGACATCCTGGTCAACAACGCGGGCGGCCCCTTCCCGGAGTGGAAGGATGAATGGACCCCCGAGGGCTTCGCCCTATCCCTGACGCAGAACCTCTTCGGCGCGATGCGTTTGACTATGGCATGCGAGGGTCTGCTCAAGAGCAGCACGGCACCCGGCGGAGCCAACGTCGTCAACACCACCTCAATGTCGGCGTTCCGCTCGGCGATCCTGTCACCGGGATATGGATCGTCGAAAGCGGCACTCACCGCACTGACATGGAATCTCGCGCGACGCTGGTGCAACGACGGCATCCGCGTCAACGCCGTCGCACCTGGCCTCATCCACACGCGACTGAGTGACCCCGGTATCAACCTCCCGCAAGTCGTCGACGTCGAAATCGGATTCCATACTCCGCTCGGGCGTCCGGGAAAGCCTGAAGACTGTTGGGCGGCAGTGCTATTCCTCTGTAGTGAACCGGCCAGGTACATCACCGGAACCACCATCGCCGTCGACGGAGGGTACCTGACGGTATGAGCACCGACACGCCGCCCGCGGTGGATTACCGTGCGGTCCGCAGCCCCGATGACGTCCTGCGCCTCGCGCAGCAGCGCAGCGGTTTACACGAAATCGATTCCGATTCCTGGCGGGAGGGGTTGGCGATCCTGCTCGACGAAATTCACTCCTCGCCGCTGGTCACCGACTCCGGTCGCGAATACCTGATCAGCAACTTCGCACGGGTCCTAGCGAGCCGCCTGGAAGTGCACGACTACGCGAAGCGCCACCCCGAAGTGCGCGAGCAGGAGATCAAACGGCCCCTCGTCACCCTTGGGATGCCGCGCACAGGTACCACGGTGATCAGCTATTTACTGGGCGAAGACCCCGCACGCCGCTCGCTGTTGCACTGGGAGTGCATCCACCCGGTGCCGCCCGCGACCACTGCGACTCTGAAGAGTGACCCGCGATGCTTGGCCATCCTCGAAGAGCAGAAGGTGATGCTGAAGATGGCGCGGAAGGCCAAAGTTGCTATCCCGCACTGGGAAGACGCCGATGGTCCGACCGAGGACATGTTCATCCACGCCGCCGATTTCCAGGCCCTGTCGTGGGAATCATGGCAGCCCACTTCTCGATACTCCGAGTGGCTCATCGGCGAAGCGGACATGACAAGCACTTACGAGTATCAGAAGTTGGTGCTGCAAATCCTGCAGTCGAAGGCGCCTGGCACCTGGAACCTGAAAATGCCGTCGCACGCGGTGCACATCGAAACCCTGCTGACCGTGTTCCCCGACGTGCGTATGATTTGGGCCCATCGTGACCCGTTCAAGGCCACGGGTTCGCTGTGCAACCTGCTGATGATGCCCCAGCAGGTGGTGATGCATGAAGCAGACATCGATCGGCGCGCGCTCGGCCGCAAGGCCACCGATCAGATGCGCGCGCACGTCACCCGCCCGCTTCGAGTCCGCGAACGAATCGGAAATGACCGCTTCTTCGACATGTATTACTCGGAGATGATGCGTGATCCGATTTCAGTGATGCGCAGTCTGTACGACTGGGCCGGCGATGAACTCACCGATGACACCGTTCAGCGGATGCGTCGATGGCTTGCCGAACATCCTCAAGATCGGTTCGGTTCTGCCGCCTACTCATTGGAGCAGTACGGCTTGACCGTCGACGGGATCCGGCCCGTGTTCGACGAGTAC
The DNA here is from genome assembly GCF_976985675.1 of Mycobacterium sp. NTMscope_MAC_12. Classification (NCBI taxonomy): domain Bacteria; kingdom Bacillati; phylum Actinomycetota; class Actinomycetes; order Mycobacteriales; family Mycobacteriaceae; genus Mycobacterium; species Mycobacterium sp. NTMscope_MAC_12. The sequence goes on along the minus strand of NZ_CDRJYY010000001.1, from coordinate 1,561,274 downwards.
TTAGCCGCCTTCGACATCGAGCTTGAAGGGACTCCGTGACATGCCCGGGACTGGTGCGAACATACCCGGACGCAGACGAGTCCTGGTGACCGGCGCGGCCACGGGCATCGGCGCGGCCATCGTCGACGTCTTCGTGAATTCCGGCGCCGACGTCGTCGCCACCTTCCATGAGGCGCCGGCCCCCGAGCGCTCCCCAGCCTCCTGGCTTCGCTGCGACGTCACCAGTGTCACCAGCGTGGACGCGACGGTCGACGCAGCGGCGGCAGCCATGGGGGGCTTGGACGCCGTCATTCATGCCGCCGGCCTGTGGCTACCGGGCATCGCGGGAACGATCACCGACGCGGACATCGATCGGCTCGTGTCGATCAATGTGCGCGGGACCATCCACGTCAATCAAGCCGCCCACCGGGTCATGCAGGGCTCAGGAGGCCGGATCATCAATTTCGGCTCCGCAGAAGCGGTCATGGGCAGTCCCATCTCGGCGGTCTACGCGGCGACGAAGGGAGCGGTACACGCGTGGACGCGCTCCGCCGCCAAGGCCTGGGGCAGTGAAGGCATCACCGTGAACGCGATCGCGCCGGCGATGCAGACGCCCGGAGCCGACCGCCTGCGTAGCTTTCTCGGTCCGGAAGGTTCGGCGTTCATGGACGAGAACCTGAAGTTGGCCATCCCATTGCGCGGAGCCCTCGGCGACCCGGCCACAGACCTTGCTCCGCTGCTGGTTTTCCTAGCCGGCGAGGGGTCTGGGTTCATCACCGGTCAACTGCTCGCCGTCGATGGCGGCCTCATCATGCTGGGCGCCTGAGAAATCACACCGATCGGAGTACACCATGGACCGGCTGGGCATCGAATTCCTGAGCATCTTCGGCATGCCGCCACTCGAATTCATCTCTCTCACCGCGGAGTTGGGCTGCCACTACATCTCCACGGCGCTGTACGGGGTGCCGCTGCCCGAATTGGGTTACCCGACGTATTCGCTCAAGGACGACACACGTCTGCGGCGTGAGGTGATCGCCGCCCTGGCCGATACCGGGGTGAAGATCTCGTTGGGCGAGGGACTGCTGATCCTGCCCGAACGCGACTCCGCCAGTCTGGCAGCCGATCTCGACCTGATGGCCGAGCTCGGCGCCGAGCAAGTCAATGTCGTGAGCTTCGAGCCCGATCTACGCCGAAGTTGTGACGAGTTCGCCGCGATCACCGAGATGGCTGCCCAGCGTGAAATGAATACCGTCACGGAGGTCGTGCCAGGCTTCACCGTCGGAGACCTCCGCACGGGCATGACGGTGGTCGAGTACGTCGATCGGCCCGAATTCCGCCTGCTGATCGACACCATGCACATCGCCCGGTTGGGCGCACGGCCCGCCGATCTCGCAGAAATTCCGCCGGCCTGCATCGGATACATCCAGCTGTCCGATACCACTATGACCAGCCGATTCGACGACTACAACTTCGAGGCCATGAACGAGCGACTGGTCCCGGGTGCCGGTGAGGTGCCCCTGAAGGAGTATCTGGCCGAGCTCCCCAAGGACGTCGTCGTGGGCCTGGAGATGCCGCAACGCGAAGCGGCCCTCGCCGGTACCGGAGCGGCCGCACGACTGCGTCCCGGCGTCGAAGCAGCGCGCGAACTACTCGCATCCATCTGATGACCGTCTCACAACGCGCACGAAGAAAGGCAATGAAAATGGAAGAAGGGCAACGAGAATGAAGGCAGACGATCTGTACCACTGCGGACTCGTCGTCGAAGACTTCGACGCCGAGATGGCTTTCCTCACCGACGTAGTCGGTCACCGGTGGACTCAGGCTTTCGAGGTGGACCAGACGGTCGAACTCGACGGCCGGGTCGACACCATCCCCCTACGGCTGGCGTTCTCGCTGACCGAACCACGCCTGGAACTCGTCCAGGCCGTTCCCAACACCCTGTGGACCCCTTCGACCTCGGGCCTACACCACCTCGGATACTGGTCCGACGACATCGATGACGACATCGCGGCGCTGCGAGAAAATCACTTTGCTGTCGAGGGGCGGGGTCTGACCCCCGACGGCGAAACGCTCTGGGCGTACTGCAAAGGACCGATCGGTCCCCGGATCGAACTCGTCAACCGCGTGATGCAGCCCGTAATGGAGAGCTTCTTCGCCATGGGGGCGGCCGATCCCGCGCGCGTGGACGGCGATCGGCCGATGCCATGAAGCAAGCGACAGTCATTGCCGTCGGCGAGACCGGGTTACTCGACGTTCCGAAGCCGCAAACCGGACCGAACGACGTCCTGTTGCGAATGCGTGCCTGCGGCGTGTGTGGGTCCGACGGGATTTACATATCCATGGGCGGGGTCCCACCTGTGCAGGGCCGCATGCCTCTGGGCCACGAACCCGCCGGTGAAGTCGTCGAGGTGGGCGCGGACGTCGTAGGGATCCAGGTCGGGGATCACGTGGTCGTCAACCCGATGAGCGCCCCGAGCGGCATCATCGGAAACGGCGGCACCACAGGGGCGTTGGCACCGTACCTACTCATCGAGAACGCGGCGCGGGGACGCAGTCTCGAGGTGATACCCGAGCACGTGCCGTGGGAGGTCGCAGCGCTCAACGAGCCCATGGCCGTCGCCCTACACGGCGCCAATCGCTGCAACCCTCGAACCGGAGACAAGGTCGTCGTCTTCGGCGCCGGACCGGTGGGCCTCGGCGCAGTGCTGGCGTTCAAATCGCTCGGCGTGGGCCACGTGGTGGTGGTCGACCCAATCACCGGCCGCCTCGACAAGGCGCTGCAGGTCGGCGCCGACGCCGTGATCAATCCCGCCGAGGAGGACGTCGCCGCTCGCCTCTCGGAACTGCACGGCGAGGGCGAATCAATGTTCGGCGGTCGGGTCGGGACCGATGTCTACCTCGACGCTGCGGGCGCGAAAGCCGTCGCCGACACCGTCCTGTCGGTGGCGAAGCGGGGCGCGCGATTGACGATCGTGGGCGTCCACAAGGAACCCGTGTCCGTGGAGCTGCTCAACGTGATGGGCAACGAAATCGAGATCGTCGGATCCTGCGGGTATCCAGACGAAATCTTCGAAGTGACAAAGGATCTGGTGACCAACTGGCAGAAATACGCCGTCATCGTCAGTCACACGATTCCGTTCGATGACGTCGAGGAGGCATTGCGGCTGGCGGCCACCCCCGGCGCCGCGGACAAGGTCGTCGTGACGTTCCCCTAACGTTGCGCGCGATCATCTTTGGGATTCGATCGCGGCGAGCAAGCCTGTCCCAGGCCTCCGCTCAAGGCCGCTGAGTTGCACCGATTGCTCGGCGAATAACCGACTTGCGGCGATCACGACGCGCTCGCGGTTGCGTTTAGCGTCGGTGCGCGGGAGGCACCGCGTGAATGAAATCGACCGGGGCACTTGTGTCTCGCGAGCCGCCCGTACAGCCACGCCAGCAATTCTCCGGCGATCTCGTCGCCGGCGTCGGCGAGGTCGGCCAATTCGATCACCGTCTGGCCCATGTCGGCGTCCGCAACACTTCATCTAGTTCTGCGCACGGGCACATTGGACCACCCGCAAACATTGGACATTGCCACCCGCCGCAACCCGCTGCGATCGACTTCGTACTCGGGGAGGAGATCGAGCAGCGCGCCTAGGGCGATGCGACTCTCCATCCGCGCCAACGCCGCCCCCAAACAACTGTGCACGCCGTACCCAAAGGCGAGATTGAAGCCCATCTTGCGCTCCCTGTCGATGTCGAGCCGATCGGGATCTGGGAACATTCGCTCATCGCGCGTCGCTGAACCTGTGACGAGCAACACGGCGCTGCCCTCGGGAATTGTCTTGCCGTGCAACGTCACATCGCGGGTGGCGGTGCGGACCTGGTACTGCGACGGCGCCTCGTAACGCAACAGCTCTTCGATCGCGGCCGGAATCTTGCTACGGTCCTTCTGCAACTTCTGCCACTGGTCGGGAAAGTCGGAAAAGGCGACCATGGCGTTGCCGACGAGCTTGGTGACGGTCTCCGCCCCCGCTCCCCCGAGCATGGTCGCAAATCCGGTGATATCCACATCGGTGAGCTTCTCGATCTGCCCGTCTCGCTCGATCTCGGTCTCGATGAGCCGGCTGATCATGTCGTCGCAGGGTTCGGCACGGCGCTTCTGCACCAGGTTGTAGTAATAGATCCCCGTCTTCGTCGAGGCCTCGAAACCCTCTGCAGTGGTGGCGATCTCACCTGGACGGCGTTCGAGCAGCAGATCGAGCCAGAGACGAATCTGGTCGCGGTCCTGCTTCGGCACTCCCAACATGGTGGTGATGACCTCGTTCGGAAACAAGGCCGAGAAGTCGGCCACCACGTCGAAGGAGGACGGGTCGAGCGCGTGGATGCGCTCGTAAACCTTCTCGCGCACCATGTCTTCCAGTGCTGCAATGGCACGGGGGGTGAACACGTTGCTCACCAGCCGGCGCATCTTCTGATGTTCGGGCGGGTCCATCGAGATGATCACCTTGGGCACCGGCAGCGCATCGTCGTGCGCCTGCACCATGTCCAATGTCGCGCCCTTGGCGGAGGAGAACGTTTCGTGGTCTTTGGTCGCGGACGCGACGTCGTCGTAACGGGTCAGGGCCCAGAAGTCCCACTTCGCGTTGTAATAAACGGGAGCCTCGTCGCGCAGGCGACGGTAGGTGTCGAACGCTCCATTGAAGAAGTCCTCCGAAAACGGGTCGAAGTCGACAGGACTCTCAGAAGCGATCTGCGACGGCGTCGCGCTCATAGAATGGCTCCAATTTCCTTGTAGTTCGCGATGGTGTCCCAGTCCAAGCCGGCCTCCATCAACACCTCTTCGGTGTGCTGGCCGTGTTCCGGCGCCCCCGGCGGAACAACGGCCCGCTCGTCGAACTGGACCGGGTTGGTGGGCAGACAGTACGTCGAACCGTTCATCGTGGCGGTGTTCGCGATATAGCCGTTCGCGGTCACCGCTGGGTCATGGCAAAGTTCTCCCGGTGTCTGCACCACTCCCCAGGCGCCCGAAATGTCGGCCAGCTGTTCGCGCCATTCGGCCAGTGTGCGTTGGGCAAACACGTCGTCCATGCGCGAGATGAGTTCCGTTCGGTTGGCGAATCGTGATGCGGGATCGGAGAATCGCTCATCACCGACCAGTTCGGGTAGGCCGATGGCGCGCATCGCTTCGGCGTAGAACTTGTCGAGTTGCAGCATCATCAGCTGGACATAACGTCCATCCTTGGTGCGGTAGGTTCCCACCAACGGGTTGGGCGCGTCGGCGTGGCTGTAGTTCGGGATCGAGCTGCCACCGTGGATCTGGCTCACGGCGACATCGGGACTGAGGTTCCAGGCCGCCAACCCGAGCAGGGAGACATCCACAACCGACCCCTGACCTGTGGTCGCCTTCTTGTACAACGCGGCCGCAATCCCGCCTGCGATCGCCATGCCCCCGAGGAGGTCTCCGAACGCGGGTCGCGACCGCACCAGCTCGCCGGCACCGTCGGTGAGCACGGTGGCGATGCCGCCGCGCGCCCAGTAGGAGACGCCGTCGTAGCCGGGTTTGTCCGAATCCGGGCCCTTGGGGCCGTGGCCTGACCCGCGCACGTAGACGATGCCTGGGTTCGCGGCTCGGATGTCATCGACGTCGATGCCGAGCTTCTTGCGGCGGCTCGGCAGATAGCTGGTGAGGAACACGTCGCACGTCGCGGCAAGCTTACGGATGACGTCCTGGCCGCCGGGAGTATTCAGGTCGACGCCGATCGACTTCTTTCCCCGATTCGGTATCTCGATCATGTAGTTGACCGTGCCGCCGCCCTCGTCCACGATGCCCATCGTGACGAGGCCACGCTGTGGGTCACCGCCCTCGCGCGGCTCCACCTTGATGACCTCGGCGCCCCACTCCGCCAGCACGGCGCCGGCCGACGGCACGAAAGTCCACGCGGCAACCTCTAGGACGCGGACGCCACTGAGTACTTTGTCGGCGGAAATGACGGCCTCCATTGATCGCGGTGGTACAGGTGCGAGCGCACCGACAGGTAAGCAACGGCGGAAACGCCTGCTTGCATTCAGTGAGAATGTCAGTTTCGCACGGATTTGTAAACCGCGTCGAAGCGTGAGGCAGCCAGCACCGAACGTTATGGGCGCGCCGAGAGCCGTTCGGGCAACGCAGGATCTCCGTCGGCCCAGAAGTCCCGCCACGTCGGCATCCGGTGAGGCATGGCCGCACGCAACCGAACGTCGGCAGGCCAGCGCATGAACTCCGGGCCCGGGCGCTCCGTCACATCGACCGAGTACCAAGGGTGTTCCCTTCGCTTGACGAAGCACCACTGACCGTCGCGACGCTCGTAGACGTCGTCATATCGCATCGTGATCACGAACCACCCGTCGCCGTCCTCGTGTTCGGCGCGGCAATACACCGATCCGATCGCGTGGTCAGCGTCGACGAAGTCGAATTGGTGGCCGCAGATCAGATGGATGCTGCGATAGAACCGCCGAAGCACCCTGTCGTACCAACGCTTCAGTGCATCTCTGCCCCGACCCTCGGCACCCGCATCGACGTCGTCGACGAACAACGCCACCAGGGCACCGAGATCTCGCGCGTCGAGGGCCATCGCGTACCTGCTGGGCAACTGACTGATCGCGAGGCACGATTCGGTCCGGTCCAATCGATCGACTATGTCGCGATTCCCCGATTCTGTGACCATGGCGAAATTGTAAGCGGGGAGCGAGCTGCGAGAACCAATGTTCTCGTTTTTCGCAAATGCTACTATCCTGCGGACATGCCGTTCCCGAACATCTTGCCCACGATTCCTGCTCTGGTGAGGTCCTGCGCGGCACGTTTCGGGGACAAGCCGTTCCTCATTGCCAATGGCCAGGTACTCACCTATGCCGATCTTGACCGCCGCTCGGCCGCGCTGGCGATCTCCCTGTTAGCGGAGGGCATCGGCAAGGGTGACCACGTCGGAATCTTGATGCCCAACAGCATCGACTGGGCGTTGGCGTGGTTTGCCACCACGCGCATCGGCGCGGTGGCCGTTCCGCTCAATACCTTTTACAAGGCGTCCGAACTCGCCTGGACCGCGCGCCACGCTGACCTGCGCGCGATCTTGACGTGGTCACGGTTCCGCAATCACGATTTCGTCGCGCGCCTGCAGGAAGCTCTGCCAGGGCTGGCCGATCAGCGTGAGCCAGGCCGCATCGCGGTACGAAAAGCACCGTTCCTGCGGACCGTCGCGGTCTGGGGATCATCCGATCAGGTGTGGACGACGCCGATCAACGGCGATGGCGACGTGTCGGCCGGCGACGCCGACTTCCTCGTCGACGTGGAACTGTGTGTAACGCCGGCCGATGACGTGATGATCATCTACACCTCGGGCAGCACCGGGGATCCGAAGGGACCCGTCCACACTCAGGGCACGCTGGTCCGCCATACCTACAACCTCACTTTCACCTACGGCGTCAGCCACGATGACGTGATGTTCACCGCCATGCCCTTCTTCTGGGTGGGAGGTTTGATCACCGGATTGAATGCCGTGATCCACCACGGGGCAACCCTGGTCACCCAGCCCGCCTTCGATGCCGCCGAGGCCCTCGAGCTCATCGAGCGCCACCGCGCGACGATCACACTGGGCTGGCCCCAACAAGGCAAGTCCCTGGCCGAACATCCCGACTTTTCGGTGCGCGATCTGAGCTCGGTGCAACGCACCAGCATGCCCGCGATGGTGCCGCCCTCGCGGCGACCCAAGGGCCCCAATGCATTAGGGATGACGGAACTGTGCGGCAACCACATCGGGGTCGACCCCTACGTGCCGCAACCGCCCGACCGGTCCGAAACAGGCGGCGTATCGATCGAAGGGCTGCAACATGTGCTGGTCGACCCCGACACAGGACTGCCGGCGCCTCTCGGCACGCCGGGCGAGATCTGGGTCCGCGGATACTCATTGATGCAACGCCTGTACAAGCGTGAGCGCGAAGAAGTGTTCACCCCCGACGGCTACTACCGCACGGGCGATTGCGGCGTCGAGTACGACGACGGTTGGATCAGGTTTACCGGCCGGTTGGGCGATCTGATCAAGACGGGTGGCGGCACTAATGTCACACCCAGCGAAGTTGAACGGGCGCTATCCGACTGCGACGGTGTGCTCGAGGCGTACGTGGTCGGCGCCGAAAGCGATGAGTACGGAACGGTGGTCGCCGCCGCGGTGGTCCCGCGCGGTGAATCCACGCTGGACGGCGAGTCCTTGCGGACGCAACTGCGTGACCGGCTGTCGGCGTACAAGGTGCCGAAATTCATTTGGGTCACTGCAAAGCAGGACCTCCCGTTCACCGCGACAGGAAAGGTTAAGAAGTCGCAGCTGGCGCAACAGCTCAGCGGCCTGCTGGCGCGCCGCTGAGGGGCGATCGATTGGGCGACGCAATAAAACCAGCCGCAGTGAAAACGTCGATCCTTATATGCGCGAATCACAACTTCGGTCCAGTTCGCCATTCGCGCCGACGGGACGTATGCGAGAGAGGCAGAAGATGACGGGCAGCGCCAAGATCGCCGTAACGCCGTCATTCATGAAATCACCCAAAGGAGGCAGAGAATGAGCGACCGGCACTCCACCATCGCGGGGACACGAATGCTGATCATTGGCGCGTCGTCCGGGATCGGACAGGCGCTGGCCCTCGCCGCAAACTCCAGGGGCGCCACGGTAGCACTCGCCGCGCGACGGGTAGACCGCCTGGCAGAGCTGGCCGATCGGCTCGGCGGATCGGCTCATGAGCTCGACGTATCCGATCCGCGCGCCATCGAATCCGTCATCAGCGATGTTGCTGCCAAATTCGGGAAACTCGACGCAGTGGTATTCACCAGTGCCGTGGTGCCGTTCGCGTTGATCGAAGAGACCGATGTGGACACGTGGCTGCACGCATACGCCGTCAACGCTGTCGGTGCCTCCCACGTACTGCGGACGGCCCTCCCCCACTTGGCCGACAACGCCACGGTCGTCGTCGCGTCGAGCCACGACGTAGGCAGTCCCCGCGCGGGTGTGGCCGCCTATCATGCGAGCAAGGCCGCACTCGACGAGATCCTGCGCTCCTGGCGGGCCGAACATCCCGAGATCGCCCTGATCCGCGTCAGCGTCGGCCCCACGTGTGACACCGAAATCCTGCGCGGAGCCGACCGTGACCTGCTGGCCGATCTATACCGAGCCTGGGCGCGTGGCGGCCAGATTCCGGACGAGATGTCCACGGTCGAAGACGTGGCCAACGCAATGCTTTCCCTCATCGCCATTTCGCACGCCAACCCCACAGTGGTCAGCGAGATCGTTCACCTGGCTCCCCGAATCATCAAGAGCCAGCCGACTTTCACTGGCAGCGCATAAAGGAAGGACTGCTCGATGGACCTAGGTTTCGACGGTGCAACGGCGGTCGTCACCGGAGGCAGTAAGGGGATGGGGCTGGCGATCGCCGAGAGTCTCGGCGCCGAGGGCGCTTCCGTGGCGATCATGGCGCGCGGCCAGACTGCATTGGACTCGGCTGCGAGGCAAATCCGCAGTGCGGGCGCTCCCGAAGTGTTGACGATCACCGTCGACATGTCCGATGCCGAGTCCATCACATCGGCGTTCGCGTCTGTCGGTCATACCTGGGACAGCTTGAATGTCCTGGTACACACCGTCGGACCGAACGCGGGCACATTCGAAGAACTCGACGACGACGACTGGCACGCTGCCTTCGATCTGGGCGCGCTCTCCGCCGTGCGCTCGGTGCGGGCCGCGCTGCCCATGTTGCGATCGGCCGATTGGGCTCGCATCGTCACGTTCTCGGCACACTCGATTCAACGCCAGAGCGCGCGCCTGGTCGCCTACACAGCCACCAAATCGGCGCTGTCGAGCTTCACCAAGAACCTATCGAAAAGCCTTGGAGCCGAGGGTATTCTCGTCAACTGCATCTGCCCCGGTACCATCGTGACGGCGAGTTTCACCGAGATCTTGCGGGATGTGCTTGCCGCGGAGGGGTTGGACTCATCGGATCCCAAGCACGTGATGACGTGGGTCGAGCGGACGTACGGCCATCCCTGTGACGTCGGCCGTGCCGGATTGCCCGCAGAGATCGCATCCATCACCACGTACCTGGCGTCACGACGAAACGGCTACGTGACCGGGGCCACCGTCAACGTCGACGGCGGATCGGACTTCATCTGATCGCGAACTCACATCGCTAGAGCACCACGTCGGCATCCGTACCGATGATGGCGTTGCGATCGGCGGACGCCAGCACCCCTGCTTCCGGGACCTCGCACAGCGCGCCCGCATCGACCCCGGCTTTGCCCGCGTCGTAGACCCGCACACCGACCAGTTCCAGGTCCGGCCGGCTCACGATGTGCCGCAAAGACATCATCCCGGTCACCCCGGTGGCCCGCTGGATCACGCGAGTCATGTCAGGATTCCTAATCCCACACGACGTCCAGGCGTGGTGGCGAACGAAAAATCGTGCCGCTCACGTAGGGCGGCGGAGCATCGGGGTCGAGTCGCAACCCTGGGAGTTTGTCGAGCAACGCGTTGAAGATCTTGGTGCTCTCCAGCCGCGCCAGGTGCATGCCCAGGCACAGGTGCGCCCCGTGCCCGAACCCGATGTGCGGCTTGCGGTCCCGAAAGATGTTGAAGGACTCGGCATCCTCCCATCGCGTCTCGTCATGGTTGGCGCTGCCGAGGTTGACCATCATCGTCGAACTCTTCGGGATACGGAGCCCGAAAAAGTCGATGTCGGTGGTGACCTCTCGGATGAAGTTGAGCAGCGGCGTCTCCCACCGGATGCCCTCCTCGATCGCCTGCGGCAACAGGCTGCGATCGGCCCGCAGCGCATCGAGTTGGTCGGTGTGGGTCAACAGACCCAACGCGAGGCTGGCCGTCGAGCGCGACGTGGTCTCTGCTCCCGCGGGCAAGAGATTGCGCATGAATCCGTAGATTTGTTCATCGGACATTTTGATACCGTCGATCTCGGCCTGAGACAGGATGGTAACCATGTCGTCCTTTGGCGACTTGCGCCGGTCGGCAAGGACTTCGACGAAGTACTCCTTCATCTCCGCCGAAGCTTTCATCGCCGTTTCCATGTCGGCACGAAAGCCCAGCAGATCGATGGCCAGCCGATGAAACTCACCGATATCCGATTCGGGCAACCCGAGAAGGGCGGCGATGATCCGCACGGGGATCGGCATGAACACCGCATCGACCAGGTCGGCGCGCTTGTCGTCGCGAAACTTCGCGATGGTGCGATCCACAACGGGCCCAACAAGTTCGGTGTCCCAGCGTTTCATCGAGGACCTCGCGAAGGCGAATTCGTGTAACTTGCGGTAGGTCGCGTGCTCGGGTTTCTGCATTTCCAGGATCGTCGGCCCTTGCAGTGGTCGCACCATATCCTCGTAGATCCGGGTGCTGAACGTGATGCTGTCGGTGAAGACGGCTTTGACCGCATCGAACGAGTACGCCGTGAATGTCTTCTTGCCGTCGGGACCATCGTCGGGAACACCCATTTCCGGCCAACCCGGGTGGACGGCCGCCTTCTGGCGCAGCTCGCGCAGCAGCGGGTACGGGGTCGCGTCGCCGTCGGCACCCATTCCCGCGTTGAACTTCGCCTGCGCCGCGCGGATGCGCTGCTCGATGTCGTCGGTAACCGTAGGCTCCGCCACGCGCCACCTCCCGTAAGGCCGCTCAACCTACAAGCTGTCGGTTGCAAACCTACATGATGTAGGTTGAACCAACCAGAACCTCAGAGAAATCCGAAAGCGCAACCTGGAGCGGTCGATTGGTTATCCGAGTCGTGCAATGGGCCACCGGCGCCGTCGGTCGGGCCGCACTGCAAGAGCTTATTGAGAATCCACGTTATCAGCTGGCGGGCGTGCTGGTGTACGACCAGGCGAAGGCCGGGCTCGACGCGGGTGCGCTCTGCGGGCTCCCACCGACGACGGGCGTGTTCGCCACGGCGGACAAGGACGAGATCATCGCGCTGGGCGCCGATGTCGTCGTGCACGCGGCCAGCAAGGCCCATGCCGTCGAGACGAACGCGCAGGACATCTGCCGCCTACTCGTGGCGGGCAACACCGTCATCACCACGACGTCGTACAACCACTTACCCACCTACGGCGTGGAGACCGAGGCGGCGTTCGCAAGGGCCTGCCAACAGGGCGGGTCACGCTTCCACGCCGCCGGCGAGAACCCCGGTTTTATGTTCGAGCGACTCGTCGCGACAGTGACGGGGCTGAGTAAGACAATCGACCGCATCGACCTCTACGAAGCCACCGACGTCTCAGCCGTCAACAGTCGGCCGATGCTCGTCGACCTGATGGGTATGGGCAGACCGCCGGAAGATGTCAGCATTGACTCCCCAATCATCAAGAAGCTCGACATGGCCTACCGCCAGGCCCTCAACGCGACGGCCGATGTCCTCGGGATCACCCTCTCGCACATCGATGTGGCGGTCGACGCCACCACACTGCCCCACGATATCGATGTCCCGGCCGGCAGGATGAGGGCGGGAACGGTTGTCGGGCAGCGTTTCTCGTGGGTTGGCCACTGGTCAGGCCGCCCTCTGCTGGCCATTCACGAGGAGTGGGTGCTCACCCGCGACCTGCCCCAGTGGGGTATGGCTCCGTTGGCGCCCGGTGAGAAGGCGCCGCTGATCCGCGCGGTCATCAAAGGTGAGCCGAGCTTCGAACTCCAGCTCGACGTGGCGTTCGATGGTGTGACGCCGACGGGCCAGCACGCCATGCCCGGTCATCTGATGATCGCGATGGGCGCGGTTCGCGCCATTCCGTACGTGCTTGCCCGACCGCCCGGCATCGTGACCGCACCGGTGTTCGGGGCGATCCAACTAGCGTGACGTAACAGCGACGGCGCGGGCGATGTGGTCGCTGGGCGCCGCGTGGAAAACGTGCGCGGTGCCGTCGGGCAGCACGCGCCGGGCCACGAGATAGTCGGAACCCATCCAGCCCTGTCGAATGAACCGGCCGAACCGCAAAAACGTGCCCGGTGCGCCGCTGGCCGACGGGACGAGTTTCACCTGCTCCATCCCGTTCTTCGCCCCCTCGCCGGTCAGCGGGCGCGCTGCGGCGAGGCCCCGCACGATCACGGTCGCCGCATCATGCGACAGGCCCGGCATCGAGTGTCCGGGCCGCCGACCGTATCGGGCCTCGAAGCGATCGAGGAAGGCCTGCCCGACAGTGTTGCGCTCATCGTAGCTGTCCAGCCCGATCCAGCCGGATAGATGCCGCATCCACTCAGTGCTGATGTGTGCCATTTCGAACGCCGTCGTCGTGTACCGCGGTGGATCCCAGCCGGCGGTCCGGAGCGCATCCGTGAAGCCCCACAGGCCGTGCCCGAACCCGACATGCACCAGCGCGTCGGGTTCCGACGCGCGCAACGCGGTGACCGCCTCGGATTTGTCGGCCTCGACCTGGGGAATCGCCACGGTCGCAACGACCTTCAAACCCGCGGCATCGTAGGCTCTTTGAGCGAAGGCGAGGTACTCCTTGCCGATCAGCGAGGCCTCATACGCGATGGCGATGCGCGATCGACCATCGCCGATCATCACCGCGGCCAGCATCACCGGCTCCTCCGGCATCGAACCGTTGTTCAGAGCGAAGCACCAGTCGCCGAGCGCTCCCTCCGACCCGGACAATGTCAGGATCGGAACCCGCGCGGTGGCCTCGACATGGGAACGCAGCGGCACGACGTTGTCCGATACCCACGGCCCGAAAATGACCAGACAACCCTCCGCCACGAGTTCGTCGAAGGCCCGTTCAACCGCAAGGTAAGTGCCGTTGGGCAGGCCCACCACGTTGCGCGCGACGAGTTCGATCGGCCGGTCGAGCAATCCGGAGTCATAGGCTTCGTCCATCACCAGCCGCAGCGCGGCGAAGGTGTCGTTGTCCATGTCGCCGGAGGTCGGATAGTCATTGAGCAAGCCGACTTTCAGGGGAGCGACCGAACCGTATGCGCGAACCTCGCCTGCCATAGCCGGCAACATACAGCATGGAGGTTGGGCCTAGGGTCCGAACCGTGCTGCGGTGTCGCGCGCTGACGCCGCCACTACCTAGCGCTCAACATTCAAGCTGAATGTTGCTACGATCGTCGGCATGGCGCAGCGCGGTGGGGCGGACGACGATCGACGCGCGCGTGGCGAGCAGACCCGTCGCGAGTTGATCGAGGCGGGCCGGGAACTGTTCGTGGAACACGGGTTCTTCAACACGAGCATCGGTGACCTGGTGGCCAAGTCGGGCGTCGGCACGCGCGGGGCCTTCTACCACCACTTCAAGGACAAGGCCGAGCTGTTTCGCGCCGTCTTCGAAGATGTCGAGAACGACCTCACACTTCGGTCCATCGCCGCTCCCCCGCCCGGCACGGACCCATGGGAGCGGCTCACGAGCGGTCTGCACGGATTTCTCGAAGCGGCCACCGAGCCCGCCGTCCAGAGGGTGATACTCGTCGACGGGCCGGTGGTGCTGGGCTGGCAAACTCTTCGGGAAATCCAGGAGGGCAACAGCATCGCCCTCATCAACGAGGTGGTCCGTGAAGCGATCGCGGCGGGCGTCATCGACGACCAACCGGTCGGGGAACTGACCCACATGCTGGTGGCAGCCCTCGAGGAAGCCGCACTTCTCGTGGCGCATGCCGCAAATCCCACCAGGGCTCGGCGTCGGGCCGCCAAGATCCTCGATCGACTCCTGCTCTCCTTCGCCGCCGAGCCCCGAAAAACATTGCGGCGGTGATCATCCTGTTCATGCCCTGGCCTGACGCCGCCGCTGTGGAAATGTACATTTTCGTAATTGAATATAGTTCCTCTACAACCTGATAACCTCGCTCGTAACCTGTGCGCAAGGAGACCCATGCTGCCCGAACACATGATCTTGGTGAGCGTCGACGACCATCTGGTGGAGCCGCCGAACCTGTTCGAGGGCAGGGTCGCGAACGAGTACGCCGATGTTTCGCCTGGCGTGATCCTCCTGCCAATGGGCGCGACGCTCGGCTCCGTCAGCGCCAAACTCGATGTCTGACAATGTCTGACAAGGGGCAGCTTCCGCTTCGGGTCGCCGTCGTCGGTGCCTCCGCCGGTCTGGGTCGATGCATCGGCACCGGGCTCGCCCACCGGGGCGCCCACGTCGCGCTGCTGGCGCGCCGCTACGACCGGCTGGTCGACGCCGCCAGGGACGCCGGCAACGGTGCGGTCGCCGTCGCCTGCGACGTCACCGTGACTGACAGTTGCCGGCAGGCGATGTCCGAGGTGGTCGGCGCGCTCGGCGGCCTCGACGCCCTGGTGTACACGACCGGCATGGGTGTGCTGGCACCACTGCGCGAGGTGACCGCCGAACAATGGGCGCAGTTGTTCGCCACCAATGTCACCGGCGCCTCGCTCGTCACCGCCGCCGCTGCCCCATATTTGGCGGCGGCTGCGGGCTCGGCCGTGTACCTGTCGTCGCTGAGTGCGTCCTACACGACCCCGTGGCCGCTGCTCGGGTCCTACGCGGTTACCAAGGGGGCGTTGGACAAGCTCGTCGAGGCCTGGCGCATCGAACATCCGGAGATCGGCTTCACCCGCCTCGCCGTGGGCGACAGCCTCGGCGGCGCCGGCGACGCACAGACCGAGTTCAACAAAAGCTGGGACCCCGACGCTCTCGAAGCGGCCATCAAGTTCTGGATGGAAAACAAGTACATGCTGGGCGGTCTCGTCGACGCCGATCATCTGACCGAGGTCGTCCATTCCGTCATCCGTTGCGGCAATAGCAGTTTCATCCCCTCCCTGACATTGGCTCCGCGCGCCTCCGAAGCAGTGAAGGAACTCCGGCAATGGTGAACCACGAATCGCGGATGCTCATCGACGGCAAGCTCTCCGAGTCTGAGCCAAAGACTGTCGGCCGGCCGGCTACCCTCCTAATGAAAGAGACGCGATGAAGTCCAAAGCAGCAGTCCTGCGCGGTGTCGGGGTCGACTGGGAAGTCACCGAAGTCGAACTTGATCCGCCGCACGCGGGCGAAGTGCTGGTCAAGATGGCCTATGCCGGGATTTGTCACTCCGACGAACACTTCTATACCGGCGACAGTGTGCCGACCGCGGAGATGGCAGAAATGATGCGGGCGTCCGGCCTTCCGGTGCCCGAATGGTTTCCCATGCTCGGCGGACACGAGGGCTCCGGTGTCGTCGAAGCGGTCGGAGCCGGGGTAAAGACACTGAAACCCGGTGACCACGTGGCCATCTCGTTCTTGCCCGCCTGCGGCAACTGCCGATGGTGTGCCAGCGGCTACACCTACCTGTGCGACGTGGGCGCCGACATCTACAGCAAGGCGATGACCACCGACGGCACCCGGCGGCGCCACCTCGGCGACGAAGACCTCATGGCGATGATGCAGGTCGGCACCTTCTCCGAATACGTGGTGGCGTCGGAGCGCTCACTGGTCAAAGTCCACGACTGGATCCCGTTGGAGGCAGCCTCACTGGTGTCCTGCGGTGTGACAACGGGATTCGGGTCGGGGTCGGTCGCGGCGGGCACCCAAGCCGGCGACACCGTCGTCGTGGTCGGCGTCGGGGGAATCGGCATGAACGCCGTGCAGGGCGCGAAAGTCGCCGGCGCCAAGCACATCGTCGCCGTCGACCCCAACGAGTTCAAACGTGAGGTGGCGCCGACGTTCGGCGCCACCCACGTCGCTGCCGACATCGGCGCCGCGCTGGAACTGGTCAAGGAAATCACCTGGGGCGTGATGGCCGACCGGGTCGTTCTCACGCCCGGGGTCGTGCCCGCCGACATGATATTGACGGCGATGATGTTGTTGCGCAAGGGCGGGACCTGTGTGTTGACCGGGATGCCGAAGATCACCGACCTGATGGTGCCGATCGTCCTCACTGACATGGTCAGTTCGTGCAAGACGTTCAAAGGCGTGCTCTACGGCGAGCTGAACCCGCGCGAGGCCATGCCGAAACTCCTGGCGATGTACGAGGCGGGTTTGATCAAGCTCGACGAGTTGGTCACGCAGAAGTACAAGCTCGACGATATCAACGAGGCCATGAAAGATCTCCGCGCCGGCAAGAACATTCGCGGCGTCATCGCCTTCGAATAGTGTTGCGACGTCACGTCGCGCGTTGCAACAGCATCACCCCAGACGGAACTCCCCCACCGGTGCTGACGACGGCGGTGCGTGCGTTCTCAACCTGACGGCTCCCGGCATGATGGCGCAATTGCAGCACCGCCTCGTAGACGAAACCGAATCCGTGTAGCCGTCCCTCGGACAACTGGCCGCCGTGGGTGTTGAGCGGCAGTTCGCCATCCAGCGCGATGCGTCTGCCGCCGTCCAACCAGCCCTGGGTCTCGCCGAAGCCGCAGAAGCCCAGGGCCTCGAGCCACGACACGCAGTTGAAGGTGAATCCGTCATAGAGCAGCGCAAGATCGACGTCCCTCGGTCGCAGGTCGGTGCGACTCCACAAATGGGCGGCCTGGCCAATGACCTGGGGCTCGTGGGTCAAGGTGCCTTGGTCCCACGATATACGTTCGGCCACTTGCGTTCCGACGGCCTCACAGCGTATGGCCGGACGCGGCAAGTCGTCGGCGGCCGAGGCGTCAGAGACCACGACCGCGATCGAACCGTCGCAGGGAACGTCGCAGTCGTACAGGCCGAATGGGGACGTGATGGGCCGCGCGGCGAGGTAGTCGTCCATCGTCATCGGGTCCCGGTAGATGGCCGACGGATTGAGCGCGGCATTGCGCCGCGCGTTCACGGCGATCATGCCGAAGAGTTCTCGATCGGCACCGTAACGGTGCAGATACTGGTTGGCATTCACGCCGATCCAATTGGCCGCCGAGGCCGCGCCAAACGGCAACGACCATTGCTGTGGCCCCGATACCCGTCCGCCGCCCCCGTGCAGCCGAAGCGCGGCGAACGTCGATTCCCACACCGTCCGGAAGCAAAGGACGTGTCTACAAAGGCCCGCAGCCACCGCCATCATCGCGGCTATGATCGCGCCGCCCTGACCGGGTAGATCCATGCCGCCGTTGATCCATGTCGGACGTATACGCAGAGCCTCCTCGACGGCGGCGATCCCGCCTTCGCTCATGCCCATGCCCACGGGTCCCGGGTACGTCGAAAGACCGTCAATATCAGACAGTTCCAAACCGGCATCGGTAACCGCGGCCAAACATGCATCCACCGTGAGCGACAACGGATCGACCATCAGTCGGCGGCCGATCGCAGACCGTCCGATGCCCGATATCACGGATCGATGCTCAAACCGCTCTCTGGCTACAGGCTGACGCGGGACGGGAGTGGTGGGCGGTCCCAGTAGGTCCCGCTCATCGGTGGCGCCGGTTGGTTCGAACAGCGGAACCCACACGTCGTCAATGTTTTCGAATCGCACGGAGACGCACTGGCCGACGTGCACCTCCTCGGGTGAGCAGCCGACGATATTCGTTGTCAGGCGCACTTCGGCGCACTCGTCGAGTGCGACCACCGCGACGACGTAGGGCGGTTCGAATCCGGGGAGCCATGGGTGCTCATTGACCGTGTAGCCCACCACCGTCGCACGACCGGAAACCACGGCGGGTGCAGCCGATGTCGCCCGGCACGACGGACAAATCGGTACGGGTGGGTGCACGTACGTATGGCACTCGGTGCAGCGCTGGATGCGCAGATTGCCGTCCCGGCCGGATGCCCAGAACCACTGATTCCACGGCGTGAGCTGCGGCAGCGGTCTCATGTCCTGGCCTCGGACGCACGCCGGCCGCGAAAGCCGTCAACACTCGCGAGATGCGGCCGCGTTATGGGAAGCATCCATGCCGGGTAGCTTCGGATATGCCTATTCTCATAAACGCAATTGTCCATTGTCGGCAATAGTCTCACATCGGTCGGCCCAGCTACCCGCCGGTCAGATCGATGCGCATCAGTCCTGCGCTGGGTACAGCTGCTGGTATCGGCTCATCAGTTTGGGGATGTCGTCGTCCATGGTCAACGAATGATCAGCGACGGCGGTATCAGCACAGACACCTGGCAGGTGCTCGTCCAGCCTGAGCGTCATAACCCGTACTCGGCTTTGAGAAGGTCGCCGGCACACTCACCGATTACTACGCAGGGAGCCATGGTGTTGCCGGTGGTTATGCGCGGCATGATGGACCCGTGGGCGATCCGAAGGCCTTCCACCCCATAAACTTTGAGGCTTCCGTCCACCACCGACATAGTGTCTCGCCCCATTTTCGCCGTGCCGGATTGATGCCAGAAGGTTTCAGCCCCGTCGCGGATGAACCGCTCGAGTTGCTGGCCGGCGAGGTTGCCGGGCATAACCTCACGCTTGTTGAAGCGTTCCACCGGGGCCGAGTTGCCGATTTCGCGGCACAGCTCGACGGCGGCGAGGGCGGCCTTGAAGTCCTCGTCGTGCGCCAGCCTGTTGTCCTCGATCGCGACCGGGTGGGCCGGATTGGGACCGGTTAGGCGGACCCGGCCGCGGCTCTTCGGTCGGAGCACGCCAGCACACGCGGTCCAACCGTGCTCCGGTAGTCCATAGACGGCGGCGTTTTCCGCACTGGACAACGGCAACTCCGCGACGCATATCTGTAGGTCGGGCGCTTCCATGAGTGCATCACTCTTCCAGAGCACCATCGCTTCTCCCCCGTTGTTGCGCGGCTCAAGCGGCTGGCGATACTCCCATACGCAGTCGATACGCGGATGGTCTTGGTAGTTGTGTCCGACGCCCGGTAGATGCGACACGAGCGGTATGCCGAACTGGCGCAGCTCGTCAGCGTCGCCGATGCCCGACTGCATCAATACTTTTGGCGTGTTGATCGCGCCCAGCGAAACGACCACCTCGCTCGTCGCGGCAACGCTGTGATTCGTCCCGCGGCACGAAAACTCTACGGCGGTGACCCGGTTTGCCTCGGAAATCAGCCGCGTCACCGTCGCGCCGGTGAGAATGGTCAGATTTGACGGGCGGAGACGCGGGCGCACATAGCTGCGAAACATCGACTGCCGGAATCCATTGCGTACTCGGAGATCGATCAGAGATGCGCCGCCGCCAGCCACCATCATGGCGCTGTTGTTGCTTGGGTAGCTAGGGATTCCCACCGAGCGTGCGCCCTCAACGATCGCCGCGGCCAGCGGATTCGGGTCGCTAGCGGGTGCGACGAACACCGGGCCGCCGGCGCCGCGGTCGGGGCCGGCGGGTCCGTGAAAACGGTTGGATCGGTTCGAGTGACGCTGAGACATGGGCGGTCCAAGGCGGACGGATTTGTTGAGAATGACCGCTCCCGCTTGACTTGGGCTGTTGCCGCGGATCGAAGATGAAGCCAGTAGGCCGCTGTGTTGGCGTTTGCCGTCTATTGGGCGCGCTGTCCGCTTCTGCGCTTGCCGTGTAGGTGGCGGTAGGTGGAAATTCCTCGGGCTAGGCCACGTACCGCGTAAATGGCAGCCAGGGTTGACAGGATGACGAGCAAGACGAATGTGATCAACCAATTGCTTCGGGTGTGATCGATGTTCCACCAGACGACGGTGAACAACACGGTGCAGGCGAACACAACGATGTCACGCCAATTGCCGTGGTAGGACGTGACTGCATCCCTGATTTCACGGTTGCGGTCGAGTCCAGCGACCGGGTCATCGATGCGCATATCGATGGTTCGCTGTAGTTGCGTACGCCGTTCGGTGTCCTCGGCTGGCAGTAATGAGACTAGTTCCAGGTCGGCTTTGATGTTGCCGCGAAGGTCGGGTAGCCGGAGGCTTCCCGCTGCCATCCCGAGCAGGGCCCCACCGGCGATCGGGGCGCCGGATAGGGCCATTTCAGCGATTCCGGGCATGATGTCTCCTTCGTTGATCCATGCGAACGGGTCAATGTGCTGCGCTAGAGGATCTCACCCAAACGTATCGGCGCGGACGGTGAGGCGACGACCGGGACGATGCGTTGGCTTCATCGATTAATCGACTCCGTTGCGGTCCCCCAAGGGAGACGCTAACAATCAGCAATTGCCAGCGACGGATGTGATGGTTTTGCGCAGCAGAAGATGTTCCCGTTGGACATAGTGGGTCCATTGATGTTAAGCCGAAGGCATCATGCCGACCAGACCAGTCAATGGGTTCGGTAGTGCTGTTTCCAGGCGGAAAGCGTTGGGCCGCTTGGCCGCTGTCGGTGTTGACGCCTTGTCGGCTCCGACGCCGGCCTCGGGATGCGGCAACGGTGGCGGTGATACGTCTTCGACCGGCGCCGCGTGGGTGACGAATAATTCGGTCAAGGTCGCAACGGATGCAAAGAAGGAGTCGCTGCCGTTAGACAGCGCGACGATTTCGCCGATGCCCAGCGGGATCTGAGATCACTCGGTGCAGATATTGCATGAAAAAGCTGCACCGCAATCGTTGAGGTCATCGAGCTTTCGCGCAGCGCCGCTTCGACCTTGTAGTGAGCTACGTGCCGACCGGACGGAGAGAGAATTGCGGCCACACGTCATCGCCGCCACCGCGATGATCCACCTAGGGCATTATCTAGTCCCTCCGGCCGATCCGAGCCGACTCGCAGAACCGAAGTTGCCTTAGACTCAATGAGAACGGGCAACACGGTCTGTCCTTTTTGCAGGCAAGCGCGAGTGAGTAGATCCTGTCCCGCCTGAGACCGGTACGGTATGGTTGGCTTTCTGAAAAGATGGGACCGGTAGCGGGCTAAGCGGCCCGTTTTTCCATGGTGAACTGGCAGACGTCGGTGTAGCCATCCCGAAACAGCTCGCGGCAGCCGGTCAGATATTTCATGAACGTCTCGTACATCTGCTCGCCCTTGAGCTCGATCGCCTGGTCCTTGTGCGCTTCCAGACCCTTGGCCCACGTGTCCAAAGTCCGCACGTAGTTCGACCCGATCCGATGGAGGCGGCTGATATGGAAGCCGGCTTCGGCGGCGTATTTGTCGACAACCGAAATCATCGGCAACCGGCCGCCGGGGTAGATCTCTTTGCGGATGAAGCTGATGAACCGCATCAGCGACATCGTCCTCTTCAGCCCGAGCTGCTCGGCTTCTTCGGCGCTGGGCAACACGATGGTGTGCAGCAGCATGACGCCGTCGTCAGGCAGGACGCTGTAACACATCTTGAAGAAGTCGTCGTAGCGCTCGTAAGTGCCGATGCCGTCGGCGAAGTGCTCGAACGCGCCGACGGACACAATGCGGTCCACCGGCTCGTCGAACTCCTCCCAGCCGTGCAGCCGCACCTCTTTGTGGCGCGGGCTGTCCATTTCGTCGAACTTTTGCCGGCAGTGCGCCAACTGGTTTTCGCTCAATGTCAGCCCTATGACATTGACGTCGTATTTTTCGACTGCGCGCCGCATGGTCGAGCCCCAACCGCAACCGATGTCGAGCAGCGTCATCCCGGGCTGCAGGCCCAGCTTGCCCAGCGCCAGGTCGATTTTCGCGCGCTGCGCCTCTTCCAGCGTCATGTTGTCGCGCTCGAAGTACGCGCAGCTGTAGGTCATCGTCGGGTCTAGCCAAAGCCGAAAGAATTCGTTGGACCGGTCGTAGTGCGACTGGACGTGGTCGACATTCGGCTTGAGTTCACTGTTGCCGTGTGTCATAGCCGCTGACCATATACGCCACCTCGGCTACCTGCAATTTTGTTCTGCGGCGACGCCCCGAGACGAGCTACCCACACCTCCCGGAGGCTACTTTGCCAGGGTGAATTGGTTGACGTCGATGTAGCCGACCCGGAATCCGTTGGCGCAGCCGGTCAAGTAACGCATGTAGCGCTCGTAGACCTCCTCGGACTGGATCTCGATGGCCTTGGCCTTGTTGGCCTGCAGCGCCGCCGCCCACAAATCGAGCGTGCGGGCGTAGTGCGGCTGCAGCGACTGGCGCCGCGTCAGGGTGAAACCGGCATTAGCCGAGCGCTCCTCGACCATCTCGATCGATGGCAGCCGCCCGCCCGGGAAGATCTCGGTGACCATGAACTTGATGAAACGGGCCAGCTCGAACGTCAGCGGCATGCCGCGCTCCACGATCTGCGGCCCGGTCAAGGCGGTGATGGTGTGCAGCAGCATCACACCGTCGTCGGGCAGCACGTCGTGGGCCATCTTGAAGAAGTCGTCGTAGCGTTCGTGGCCGAAGTGCTCGAACGCGCCGATCGACACGATCCGGTCGACAGGCTCGTCCCACTCCTCCCAGCCGTGCAGCAGCACCCGGCGGCTGCGCTGGGTGTCCATCTCGTCGAACGTCTGCTGCACGTGGGCGAGCTGGTTTTTGGACAGGGTCAGGCCGACGACGTTCACGTCGTATTTCTCGATCGCCCGGCGCATGGTGGCACCCCAGCCGCAGCCGACGTCGAGCAGTGTCATACCCGGCTGCAGGCCCAGCTTGCCCAGCGCCAGGTCGATCTTGGCCAGCTGCGCCTCCTCCAGCGTCATGTCCTCACGCTCGAAGTAGGCGCAGCTGTAGGTCTGGGTCGGGTCCAGGAAGAGCCGGAAGAAGTCGTCGGACAGGTCGTAATGCGCCTGCACGTCTTCGAAATGAGGTCGCAGTTTTTGCGTCATGATCTGGCCTTTCTGAGATGTAGAGGCTTCGCAGCCGTTCAGAACGCTGTCCGAAACGAACGCTGTGCTACCCGATGCGTTTGTCGGATGCTAACCCGCTCTCGGTTATGAGGTCACAGCGGCAATTGGCGGCCCGGGGGCTCGTGAGGTCCAGCGCCCTACGTGTCGCGGCTCGATGAAGAAATCATGGCAACCCAGCCGTCCCCAACGATGACCACTTCCGTCACTGTGACATCGCAGCGGTCGATAATCACGCTTGCCACTGCCACCACATGGGGCTGCGAAAGCCTGGCGGCGCGGTAACGGACGATACGTCCAATGATGGCTTCACAACGCTACTCCTGCTGTGGTACAGCGTGTTTCACGCCCTCACACGGATATCGTCGTTATCAATCGATTCGGCAGGGGCGCGCGCCGACGAAGGTGAACGCCGGCCACGGCAAGGCGGGGCTTTACGCGCCTCCACCTGAGGATTTCGCCGGCGTTGGGTACGCCGCCGATCAGGACGGCTTCGTCGTTCACCAGGCGAAGACGCTTAGCGGCGATCAGAAGTATGGCCCTCCGACTCTTGTCGCCAATCCGGATCCATTGTGTCGGAATAAGGGAGCGACAATGGGCAGCACTTAAGAGTGCGAATCGCGATTAATGCTGTTGTGCAATATCTTTCGTCGGGAGGCGGACGCATCAGACTAACCGTTGGGGTCCGTTAGACCCAGCGGAGCAGTTAGACATCAGCGTCTCAGCTACGTGTCATACATGACATCTCAACCAAGAATGCGACTCCGAAGCTGAGGACCCGCAGCCGCCGCTGTCGGTTCT
The DNA here is from genome assembly GCF_976985675.1 of Mycobacterium sp. NTMscope_MAC_12. Classification (NCBI taxonomy): domain Bacteria; kingdom Bacillati; phylum Actinomycetota; class Actinomycetes; order Mycobacteriales; family Mycobacteriaceae; genus Mycobacterium; species Mycobacterium sp. NTMscope_MAC_12. The sequence goes on along the minus strand of NZ_CDRJYY010000001.1, from coordinate 1,536,991 downwards.
CAAATCCTGCGTCATATCGCGAGCCATCAAACTGCTGCGATGCAGGTTGTCTCACGTCGTGTCATCTGCGCTTCGTCTCATATTCGTGTCATTTCGTCAGGCGCTGCATCTGGGTCGCTTCAGCAAGCTCTGATCATCGATCGGCGCGGCCGGACAGCTTGAACACCATTGCGTCACGTGACAGCGACGAGAAGGTCGGCACTTCAGTGCAGAAGCCGACGGGGCGTCCCCCCGGACCGCACCACTTTTACTGAATCAGGTTGTCCGAGAACGGTTTCAAGGCCCCAAATCATGGATAATCCACATTATCCACGCAGTGGTTCCCGCATGACTATGCAGACCCGAATGCGTTAACCGCGCCGAGATCGAGTGACTGTGACCGGCCTTGCTTATCAAAGCTCGACATTGTGTCAGCTAGCGCGCAAAGCGGTCTTCGCCAAGAGATTGCCCATCCTGATAGCCAGTCATATTGGTCCTTCCGACGTCTTGTCAGAGTTGAGGAGATCCACATCAACAGCGTCCTGACTGTGAGATTGCGAATCCTAAGAGCTGCCAAGGCTCTATGCGCAAGGTCGAACGGAACCTGCTTTCACTCCGATCACCCATCCTTGCTCGCGGCTACGCGGCCGAACTTCACCCCAGCGAACGGTTTTGTGCCCGGTGGCGAAGCTGCCCCGCTCGTAGCGGGAGGATGGCCGCGCGGCTTGCCACGGACGATCCGATCGTCGTGAAGCGACCAGCGGAAGGCTTTGGTGGCGGCCGACGGCGCCATTGCTGTCTCATGGTGCGAGCCTGACAAAGCCCGGCGGCATATGGGGCGCCGGCGCCGACTGCACCGGACCGCCGCCGCCGTTGCCACCACCGCCGCCCCCGTCGATGCCTCCACCGCCGTTACCACCACCGCCACCGCCGGCAGTGCCTCCCGGCTGAGGAGCCGCAGCAGGAGGCTCCACCTGTTGCGGTGGTGGCGGCAGCTCTTGCGGTGGTGGCGGCGGTCGTTGTGGTGGCGGCGGTGCCGCGATTGGCCGGGGTGGTATCAGGTTGTGCGCCGTCGGCGGCGGTGGTGGCGGAATCTGCGGCGGGTTCGGTAAGTCGGAATCTCCCTCGGGAACCGCTCCGGTCAGCGAGGTGAGCATTGTGCCCGGCGCGCCACGGTCCGATCGGTCGTTCCCGGAGCGGCCCAACACGAAGGTGGCACCGTCGATCAAGTGTGGCAGCCGCACCACGCCGGTGCCCGTCGGTTCCTGCCGCGCCGCCGAAGTGTCGATCATGTAAAAGCGCGGCGGCTCGCGCGGATCGCTTGCTGAGTTGACCGTGTTGTGTGTGGACGCGGCGACCAGGTGCGTCGGTTGATTCGATCCTGGCGCGGGACTAGCCATAGCCGTGATGGAAGCTATCTTTTGTTGGTTGTACGGGCAGTAGGCTTCCACGGCCGCAGTGATGAATCGGGTGAGGGTACGCGTGAGCCGCTCGGGGGGATATTGGCGCTCGGGCGGGTCCACGTTGAACGCAGTGTTCCTCATCAAGTCCACTACGTCGTTCACCGGCATGCCGCCATCGAGTTTGCGACAAACCTTGTGGGCAGTGGCGATGAGGCTTGGCACGTTCCGGCGGGCGGGGATCTCTTTTTTAACGAGCAGCGCCAGAAACTGGTCGTCCTGGTCGGGGTCGGCCGCTACTGTGCCGGCGCCCACAATTGCGGTGCCGGCTAGCACCACAGTGGCGGTAACCAGGGCGCCGGCGTGGCTAGTGATGCCGGCGAACATGGCAGGGGTTCCATTCTTTTGGCCATCCCATCGCTCCCCTTGGCGAGGTCTTGGCCCCTCCCGGTGGAGCGGACATATACTGTCTACTATAGTACTTAGTAGGTCAGCAAATTGGCAAGTGTGGCGTGGTCGCTAATGCGGGAGCCCAACGTCGACATTTGTGATCCGCTGACCGTCATCGAGGTGGCGGCGTCTGGGCCGGTGGCGCTCCTGGGCCCAGCCAGCGCAATGGATCGGTGGTCGCGATCATCGCCCGCGGCGCCACGTATGGACCGCTTACGACTGTGATCGGTCAGTGCGACGCACGCGGGGGTATGGGCCCTTCGTTGAGAACGCCGGATGTTGGCTGGTGGGTCAACATCCGGCCCCAAGTCCAGATGCTAAGCGGCTAACGCCGGCCTTCCGATGCTGGTCACACCGACCATGCTGCATTCCCTCTCGGCTCGTTGACTCATCCGAACTGCTCGAAATCGACTACCTCATACCCCTTGAGGGTATAAGGGATATGGTCTATCGTCGGATCGTGGGGTGTTTCCCGCTCGTCTGCGACGCTCGCATCGATTTGGGTAAGTCGGTCGGTGAGGTGTTGGTCGCGGCTCAAGAGCTGCGTGTTGTTTAGCGGCCGTGCAGACCATTGCACGCAACAGTGAAGTCGGAGTCTCGCCACGGTGAGCCCCGCGGGCGCTGGAACATCACCGCGGCGACGCTTGATCGTTGGCACGGGGATCGCCGCGGCGGTGGTGTGGGCGCTCGCTTTTGGCCTGTGTGGATTGCACCAGGCTGAGTCATATGGGGCTCATGCGCCGGACTCGGTGTTGGCGTCGACGGGTCAACGGTTAGTTGTCCACGGTGAGGACGCCTCGCTTGGCGACGGTGCACCACACGGTTGTCCGCAGCAGGTGGCGACGGCGGTACCGGTGCGCTCAGCGACCGAGTTGGCCGTGCTGGGTGTAGCCGTGGCGGTGGTCGCCGTCACGGGATGGATGGCGCCGCTTATTTTTTCGGCCGGGCGGGGCCCGCCTGTCACACCGGGCATTGCGCTTACCGGTCAAGATCTGTTGACGCGGTTCTGCTTGTCTCGTCGCTAACTGGTCAGCGTCAGGTCGTTGTGTCCTGCCACGACGGCCGGTGATCGCTGATCCTTTGTCAACGGCTGCTGCTCTGATTCGCGGCCCGGCACCGAAGCGACAATACCCATGACTGGCGTTGCATCCCTTGATCATCGTGTCCACCCGATCCACACACTAAACACCCGCAACCCGCGTAGCGGCGGCCCGCCGCCGGTGTCTCTTCACTGTCGGCGTCAGACTGGGCCAATCCCCGTGCTGTGCATCGCGGAACCGCCCGCCCGACCGGGACTTTTGGACCACCATGATGGTTTCAACTCCGGCGGCCGCATGAAAGACCGTCCCGCCACGCACATGGCGGAGCTGAGCCCGGTCCGCGGTGAGCTGCAACCCGGCGCCCGGATCGGCGAATCCACCAGCGGCAACCTGGGCCTAGGGCTGGCGCTAACGTCCCAAACATGGCTCATGGCACCACTATTCGCGACGTCGATTCTAGTAGCCGTCACCGGACGCTTGCGCGTCACCCGCTGGTTCGTCGCTCGCCGGAACTCAGGGCGTAGTCCGTTCATCGGCATGATGCTCGCGGCGGCATCGTTCGTACCGCTGCTCATGGTGCCCGACACTCAGTGCCTTTGCGCGCCCGCCGCGGTGGGCGCCCCTACTGTTATGAGGGGGCCTGCTCGCGATCGACTCGGTTGCGGTGTTCCCTCTCGAGATGGACACCATCGTCGGCGCCGGAATTCCCCCGGCAATCTCGCCACCAGATCGACATTCGGTGCCACACACCGTCTCGGGATCGGCGAACTCCCCTGGGCAGCATTAGCTCTCGTCGGCACTCTCGCTCCCCCGGTTCGACCCAAACACCAACCCCATCCATTTCGAGGCCGGGTCTTTCGCCGCACCGCTGCCAATCATTTGGCCTCCAGCGCAACCCGCCGCAGCGATCTCGTCTCGACCAATCCAACCCACAGGACTGCAGCCCAGAAAAAGGGGTGACGGAATGAAAGCCAAACTCCAACGCCGAACCGTGCTTTCCGTCGCGAGCCTGGCGGTAACCGCCGCGATGACCGTCATGCTGAATCCGCCCGCCGGCGCCGAGCCAGACAACAGTTCCACCACCGATCTGCCTCTCCGGCCTTTCGCTCTAGGCATTCGCTATGGCGCGATCGCCTATGCGCCGAACGGCGCAGTCGGCAAAGCATGGCGGTGGCGCACTCGATCACAAGCAGAGAACGCCGCAATGGATAAGTGCGGCGTCGCCAATTGCGAAGTGCTCAGTTGGTTCACCCGCTGCGGCGCTCTCGCTAACGACGGCTCGGCTTCCGCGGGCGGAGTCGGCCCTACGCGCAGCATGGCAGAAAACGACGCCATAACCAGGCTCGGCGGCGGGAGGGTCCTCACATGGGCGTGCAACCAAGTCAGCTGGTCCACAGATGGTGAGAACTGATCACGTTGCCGTACGAACGATTTAGCTCTGAGCGCGGGGGCTTGTCGGATCAATTTTCGTAATCGCGCCGCAGAGGCGGACCCTGTCGCCCGAGGGACGCGGCAGGCGGCGTTCCGACATGCGCGGTTGTCCCCGATCTGGTGTCGCAACTCGGTATTAGGTAGATAAGCGTGCTCGGCCGGCGTTCCCCTTTAGATGGCTATCGGGTAGCACCACATGGCGCCGGCTGCAGTGAGAACGGCGAAAATCAGCGGCCCCCCAGTGATGAGAAGGGTTGCGGCGGTAAGCAACAGCCGGCTGTTCCATCGATTTCGAGCGGCGGCCGGTGCGGCCAGACGTTCGGCGCGGGCCAGCACGTCCGTTCCGGTGGCCCCGAAGGCACCTTGCGGCGCCTGGGCATCCATGGACAACGCCAGCAGCGCGTCCAACAGCGTCAGCGAACCGCACCTGCGGGCCGCGGCGTCATCGGCGGCCATCTCCAGCAACAGAGCGATCTCTCGATCGGCCGTGCTGAACAGGGACACCCCGGGGATGGCAACCGCTAGGGCGTGCACGAAGGCCCGAACATGGTGGTGGCGCCCAGCCAGATGGGCTCGTTCGTGTGCCAGCACAGCCTGCAGATTGCGATCGGTGAGTGAGTCCAGCGCTGCGCTGGTCACGACGACGATGTCAGGGCGGCCGGCCACGCAGTACGCAGCCCGTTCGGCAGCGTCCACCACGACGGCATCCACTCCATCGATGCGCCGACCGATCACCCGAGCTCTTTCGGCGTGCCGGCGGCTCTGCGCGCATGCCCGCCACAGAGACCTGCCCGAGCGCCAACCCAGCGTGCTCAGTGTGCTGACCGCGGTCGCGGCCAGCACGAGCAAGGCCACCTGTAGCGCTACCGCGGCGCCGCCGTCGACCAGCCGCCGCAGCGACTCGAAACATGCGGTGGCGAGTCGACCTGGCTCATGCCAATAACGCACAAGGGACACGATGAGGAATGCAGTCGCGGCCAGCCACGAAGCGACAACGCTGACCATCACCATTAACCACGCAGCCACCCCTAGCCGCGGGGCGGTACCCGCATGGGTCAAGCGAGGCAACACCCACGGTGAGAGCGTCGCGACCGCGAAGCTGTACAGCAGCAGGCAGACTGCGACGCTCATCGTGCCGTTGGGCTCTCGTCGAAGCTCATCAGGCGCAGCGAATTGGCACCCACGCTGACCGCAGAAAATCCCATTGCCGCGCCCGTGAGGATCGGGTTGAGGAAGCAAGCCGCGGTCAAGTCGGGGCTTGCAGGTGAGTTCGTGGGTTCCGTCATCGCGTCAGCAATCGCGCACTTGCAAGCAGCACACGAGGTTTCGAGTACCGAACCGACCGTTGTGCTCACCGCCAGTACCTCCGATCCGTGGCACACCACCCAGTGTTATCCTTCCAGCGCACTGGAATGTCAAGGACGGTGGTATGAAGATTGGCGAGTTGGCCGAACTCGCCAACGCCAGCGCCAAGACCACTGCTCCTACGAGGGCTCGGGTTTCGTATCACCCGCGGCGCGAAGTGCGTCCAGGTATCGCGACTATGAGCGGTGGTGCTGAACTCATCGGAGGGGCGAACCGCACAGCTTCTCCAGAGCTCCTCGGCCACATCCGTCACGGCAGCGGCCGCGGATCGATCACCGCGAAATCGCGGGCTTGCACAAGGCTCGAACTCGGTATTGCCAGTCGCGCAGTGCTATATCTACTATCTGCGTACATAGATAGTACGCCCAAGGTGGTTGTTTGGGCCGGCGATGACAGGACTTGTGTTCCTTGAGGGATGGCGCAATGCGACGAACTCGGCGATCGTTTACTCCTGAGTACAGGTTTACGGCCGCGCATCGTGTCATCGATGGAAAAGAGCGTGTCGTCGACGTCGCCCGGGAGCTCAATCTGAATGACAGCGTGCTACACACATGGGTGCGCGATGAACGGTGGCGCATGTCTGCCGACAGTGCTGGCAGGTTGCTAGATGATCCCAGTGGCGGTGAACCGCTTTTACCCAAGGAGCGAGCGGAATTGGTGCGACTCCGCAAGCAGGTGGCTGAACAGGCAGAAACTATCGCCTTCCTAGCCAACGCCTCGGCGTATTGCGCGGCGCAACTTAACAGTCCCGAGTTTCGTGCGCACTTTCTTGCTTGGGAAGGATGGCGCGATGCCCAGCAAGCACGACGAGAGCCTCAGGGCCAAGGTGGGTTTGACGGTGACACATATGACCGATGGCTATGACCTGTATAGGCGACGGTGCGCGCGATCTTAGCCTGGAGCCCCCGCGTGGCGGTGAAACTATACGGCTCGGTAGCGCGGCTCGGAGTGCGTCGTCTAAAAGACTTGGACCGCGCGCCAATTGGCGACTGGCCGTGCGATCGCAATGCTCTACGCGGTGGCGCCACGTCGATAGTGGCGAGCCTGGCGCGTGCTCGTGCCACGCGCGTGACTGGCAAGCACGGACGACACAAATGACCACTGGCGTCCTCTCTGACGTCGACGGGAGCGGCTCGGTATCGCATGATTCATGACTTGGTACTTCGTTGGGTCGTCACCGGATTGTTCGTCCTGACCGCCGCAGAATGCGTGCTGGCGATCGTCGGCAAACGCCGACCGTGGACCTGGGTCGTCAGTCACGGGCTGCATTTCGTCATGGCACTGGCAATGGTGATGATGGCCTGGCCATCGGGCGCACAGCTGCCTTCGACCGGACCTACAGTGTTTTTCCTGCTCGCGGCCATGACGTTCGTGACGATGGCCTTCGTTGTGGCCCGAACAACCGCCTTGCGCGTTAGGTACGGATATCACACTCTGATGATGCTGGCGACGGGCTGGATGTACGCCATGATGAACGCTCGGTGGTATCCGGCCCGAACGAGCACCCAGCACAACGCTCCGCCAGCTATGTCGTCTATGCCGGGCATGGGCATGGCCGGCACGGCCATGCCGGCAGGCAGCGGATCGCCTGTATGGTTTAGCGCTGTGAACTGGTTCGCTGCCGTCGGTTTCGCGGTTGCGGCGCTTTTTTGGACCTACTGGTACTTCGTCAAACGTCAGCATGAGCCGTCCCTGTTCAGGTCACTGGGTAACCTAAGTCAGGCAGGGATGGCTATCGGCATGTCTATCCTGTTCTCCGCCACGCTATTTCGGATTTGAGCGTGCGAAAGCCGCTTCCGATAGTCCTTTCGCGCCTTCAGCATGGGCGAGGTCGACGTACGTCTCCACTTCCTTATCCGCTCAAGTGTGGAGTGCCATTCGGCCGTTCAGGGCTGCATCGTTCGCGAATCTCGCGTGCCCCAGAGTAAGCCGCCAAATGCCTTGCAGGCCAGCGGAACCGCGTCGAAATCGCATACGGCGTGGCGCAACCCTGATGCAAGGTATTTCGTGGCTCCTCATTTCAGAGCGACCACTGATTTGCGTACGCCCAGCTGGGCCTCGCGACCGAAGCGGCGGAGCCGCAGCGAGTTGGTTACCACGCTGACCGAGGAGAACCCCATCGCGGCACCCGCCACGACCGGGTTCAACATGCCGAGCGCGGCGAGTGGGATTGCGGCGGTGTTGTAGCCAAAGGCCCAGCCGAGGTTCTGATAGATGGTGCGCAGTGTCTGCCGGGAGAGCCCGATCGCAGACACGACACCGTCGAGCCGCTCAGACATCAGGGTGATGTCGGAGGCCTCGATGGCCACGTCGGTACCGGTGCCGATGGCAATGCCCAAGTCGGCCTGCACCAGCGCGGGGGCGTCATTGACGCCATCGCCGACCATCGCGACCACCTTGCCCTCGTCCTGCAGCCGGCGAACCTCGGTGACCTTGTCTTCCGGCAACACCTCGGCCAGCACCTGGTCAATGCCGACCTGCGCAGCGATCGCGGCCGCGGTGCGGGCGTTGTCTCCAGTGATCATCGCGACCCGTAGACCCATGGCATGCAGTTGACGGACCACATCGACGGCGTCTTCTTTGACCGTGTCGGCCACCGCTAGCACACCCACCACGTGTCCGTCGCGGCCGACGAACACCGCGGTGCGGCCCTGCGCTTCGAGGTCCGCGGCGGCGGTAGCCAAATGGTCGGGCAACTCCAGATCGTGCTCGTTGATGAGCGTGCGCCGCCCAACCACCACCGGCCTGCCGTCAATCTCGGCGCGTACCCCGTGCCCGGCGACGTTGGTGAACGCAGCGGCGGCCGGGATCTCCAATCCCCGCTCATGCGCTTCGGCGACGATCGCCGCACCGATCGGGTGTTCGGAGCCCGATTCGACTGCGGCGGCGATCCGCAGCACCAGATCGGGCTTGCGCCGCTTGCCGGCAACGACCTCGGTCACCCGCATCTGGGCGCGGGTGAGGGTGCCGGTCTTGTCGAACACCACCGTGTCGATCTTCTTCGAGGCTTCGAGCACCTCGCCACCCTTGACCAGGATTCCCAGGTCTGCGCCCCGGCCGGTGCCGACCATGATTGCCGTGGGGGTGGCCAGGCCCAGCGCACACGGGCACGCGATGATCAGCACCGCGACCGCCGCGGTCATGCCGCCGATCGGGTTGCCGGCAAGCAGCGTCCACCCCGCAAACGTCGCGACGGCAACAACAATGACGGCCGGAACGAACACGGACGAGACCCGGTCGGCCAGCCGCTGGACCGGGGCCTTGCCGCTCTGCGCCTGCTCGACAAGTCGCACAATCTGCGCCAGCGCAGTATCCGCCCCAACCGCCGTGGCGCGCACCGTCAGTAGCCCATCGGTGTTGACGGTCGCGCCGGCAACATGGTCGCCCACCGTTTTCTCGACCGGGACGGACTCGCCGGTCAGCATCGACTCATCGACGGCGGCGCGCCCGTCGATGACCTCGCCGTCGACCGGGATCTTCTCCCCCGGCCGCACGCGCACCAGGTCTCCGACGCGGACCTGATCGACTGGCACGCGGCGCTCCTCGCCGTCCACAAGCAGCGTGGCTTCCTTGGCGCCGATCTCCAGCAGCTTGCTGATCGCCTCGCGCGCCTTGCCTTGGGCTCTGGCCTCGAAATAGCGGCCCAGCACCACGAACGCGATGATCAGCGCCGAGGTGTCGAAGAACAGAGGCCCACCGGCAAACAACTGATAAGTGGAGTAGAGGAACGCGGTCAATGTGCCCAGCGAGATCAGAGTGTCCATGTTCGAGGTCAACTCCAGCGCCCGCTCGACCGCCCCCTGGAGGAACGGCCACCCGGCGACGAATTGCACCGGCACCGTCGCGGCGAACGCCAACCAGCCCGCCCAAGGGTAGGCGCCGAAGAACATTGTCGAAGCCATCGCTACCAGCCCCAGCGGGAAGGCCAACCACACCCGCCGCCACCACTTGCGCCGTTCGCGCCGACTCTGCTCGTCCGGCGACAACTCACTCCCGATGACCGGTCCGGACCCGCAGCCGCCGCAACTCTCGCCGTCCGTCGCACGATCTTGCACATCACGGCGCAAGCCGAACAGCGCCAATCCGATCCCGCTGGCAATTCTTCGCAGCACACCGGCCTTTGGAATATCAGCCGAGTGCGGGGCCCGCGCGGGCACCGATTCGGCGGGGATGTGCTCGGCTTCGGCGATCGCCGACAGCACGTCAGCGGCGTCGCAGGCTTGGGGCATGTACCAGACCACCACGGATGCGGTACGCGGATACGCTTGCACGGCCTGCACGCCGGTCACTTGGGAGACCATCTCCTCGATCGCAACGGCCCGAACCGCGTCCACACCAAACCCCGTGACGCGCACACGCATCCGCCCCGACGCATCGGATACAACTTTCAATGCGACGTCGCCGTCAAGGACCCCGGTGGTCATTTGTCGTCGCTCGAGTCCACCACTGTCAGTGGTCCAGCTTCCTCCCCGGCGCGCTCTTTGGCCTCAGCCAGCACGTCGGCGACCGTCAGTCGAGCCTGCTCGGCGCCCGCCCCGGCCTTGCGCTCGGCCTCGCGGACAACGCGTATGCCCCAAGCGGTAGCGATGACCGTCGCCTTCCGCAACGGAGCCTTCCCCGCCGCCTTGCGCAGTGCCTCATACGCGGCAACCCCGACTACGCCGGTCACCACCGTGGGTACCGCCTTCACCAAGAATCCGTGCAACACCATTCCGAGTGCTCCCTTTCATGTCATGCAAATTGTTGACCCGTCGGTGGGTTCAACTTCGGTGGTGTCCGCCGTGATGACCGGACTGAAGAGACCATCAAGCCACTACCGCGGGCGTCATAGGCCAATTACTGCCGTACAAGCCGGCAACAATCTCTGGGACCAAGGTGACTTCTGGACTCACCGAAACCAACCGTCAACCTTGAGCGCACCGCCGCAGCTCGCGATTGCCATGAATCCAGTGTTATCCTTCCAGTGCACTGGAAGGTCAAGGAGGGCGCATGAAGATCGGCGAGCTGGCCAAACTGACCAACACCAGCACCAAGACGATCCGCTTCTACGAGGACTCGGGGCTGTTACCGTTGCCCGCACGCAGCGCTTCCGGGTATCGCGACTATGGACCCGAGATCGTGGATCGGCTGCGGTTCATCCATCGCGGTCAAGCGGCCGGGTTGACCCTGCAGAAGGTTCGCCAAATCTTGGCGATTCATGACCGCGGCGAGATGCCGTGCGGGCACGTCCGCCAAGTCCTGCATAGCCGCCTTGACCAAGTCCGCGCCCAGATCGCCGAACTCGTCGCGCTTGAGGGTCACTTGCAGACTCTTCTCGACCGTGCATCACGCCATGCGCCGACCAAACATGACCATTCCACCGTGTGCTGGATCTTGGAAAACGACCTGGACGCCCCAGAAGCCGCCGAACTCACGGACGCCCGTGGCTAGTACAGCTAGATCGACATCCTGGCGGGACCAGCACGTACACGGTTTCCGAGGGCTCCTGCGCGTTTACCTAGGCAGTAGTGGGTTCATCGAGTCAGACTTGCGGATGTCTGTGACGGGTTTGGTCTCGGTAGCGACGGTTTGAAGCGGCCCCATCTGCCGACTCGGCGGTCACGATCAGTCTTGTATCAAAACCCTGGCCAGACGAGCCCAGAGCAGTGATAGTGCACTGGTGAATGCCCTTGAAGTGGTGCTGCTGAGTTTCGTGGCGGGATTGGGCGTCGCTCTGCTGACTGCCCCGGTGGGCGTGTCAGGTGCAGCGTTCCTGCTGCCCATTCAACTCACCGTGCTGCAGGTGCCAAACCCCGCGGTCACCCCCACTAACTTGCTGTTTAACATCGTGGCGATTCCCGGCGCTCTTGTGCGCTACCGCACTCAAGCACCGTTACATAGCCCGCTGACCGCCATGCTGCTGATCGGCACGCTGCCCGGCATGGTGATCGGCGCCATCATCCGGGTATTCCTCATCCCGGGGCCCCAAGTCTTCCGGCTGCTTGTCGCTGGATTCCTTCTCCCGCTGGGGATCTGGTTGTGTCTTCCACAAAACCCGGCGGCCGCATCGCCACCGCGGGCAGTCCCACCGCCAACATCAACGACCATCGTGCTGGCAACCATCGTCGGTGTGATCGGTGGGATCTACGGTATCGGTGGCGGATCACTGCTAAGCCCGATCCTGGTCGGGCGCGGCGTTCCCATCGCCATGGTTGCGCCGGCCACCCTGGTCTCCACCTTCATCACCTCAGCCGTCGGCGCGATCACCTACCTCCTCCTAGCAATTGCGGCCGCCGGACACCACATCGCACCCGACTGGACCATCGGACTCATCGCCGGCGCTGGCGGACTTATTGGCGGCTACCTCGGCGCACGGCTGCAACCACACCTTCCCGAACACTCCCTCCGCGTGGGGTTGGGCGCTCTGGCCATCGCAACCGCAACCCTCTACCTCCTCCAAGCCGTGCACTAACGAGACAGGACCACAGCCAAGGCGGGTCGATTTCCCGGGAACCGAAAAGGGATGCTCCTATAGATTGTCAAGGGCTGACCGCTGGGTCTTCGGGTGTGGGTGTGAATCGTGTTGGGCGCGTGAGTTCCTGGTAGATCTCGCGGGCGATGGCCCGTTTGAGGCAGCGCATGATGTCCTTCTTTGACAGTCCTTCGGCGGTTCGCCGGCGAGCATAGGCGCGGGTGCGTTCGTCATATTTCAGCCGCACGACAGCGACGGTGTGAAGTGCTTTGTTCGCTGCCCGGTCGCCACCCCGGTTGAGCCGGTGGCGGTTCGTGCGTCCCGAGGATGCCGGGATAGGAGCAACACCGGCGAGATGGGCGAAGGAGGCCTCGGAACGAAGCCGTTCGGGGTTGTCGCCGGCACTGACCAACAGTTGTCCGGCGACCTCGGTGCCGACGCCAGTCTTGGCCAGCAGACCTGGAGCAGCAGTGGTGGTCAGCTCATCCAAGACGATGTCGAGCTCTTTGATCTCGTCATTGAGCGCCAGGTGGCGGCGAGCCAGGGATCGAAGCGTAAGTCTGATCGCTGCCGCTGGCGCCGAGAGGTCTGTTCCGGGGCGCAGACGCGACAGCGCCTGGATCAATGCAACGGTTCCCAACGGTTTCATGTGCTCACGCAAGTCCATCGGGCCGGTGATCAGCAGTCCGCGAATCTGGTTGATGCACTGAGTCTTTGCCTTGACTGCCGATCGCCGAGCCACGCGAAGACAACGGATGGACTCCACGATGCCGTCTCGTGATTTCGGAACGCTGTCGGCTCGCCCGGAGGCTACCGCTTGGGCTGCTGCGTAGGCATCAACGGGATCAGACTTGCCATTGGCGCGCCGGGTCGCACGGTCGGGCCGGTTGACCTCGAGCACCGCCAGGCCCGCTGCCGTCAACACCCGGCCCAGTTGGGCTCCGTAGGTTCCGGTGCCTTCCACTCCCACACCGGCGACCGATCCGATCGAGGAGATCCAGTCCAGGAGGCTGCGGTAGCCGTCCGGATCGGCGGGGAATTCTCGGTCGCCGAGGTGGCGTCCGAGTTGGTCGATGACAGCAACGTGGTGCGTATCGGCGTGGGTGTCGACCCCGACAAAGACAGCGGTCGATGCGGCAGGCATTGGCCTCCTTCAGTGGTACTGATACGGACAGCACCCTGAGCGCGGGCCGATGGGACAAGACAGTGATGGGCCCCGTTGCTACGACAAGCTCCTATAAGGTCACCAAGCACGCCCTCAACGGGTGCATGGGCTCAGTGACGGACCGGCAGATCCCACTCAAAGGCAGCCATCCGGCGCCGGTCAATTTTCGGGCCAGGCCCGCCACCAAGCTCCGAAACAATGATCACTGTCAATTTTCAGAAACCGTTGACACCTCAGTCCCCAGCTGAATCCGCGCATCCTTCCAGCGCCACCAGCATTCGCTCCCTGGTCCGGAGGTCCGGCCTGGCAGTCCTTCTGGTGTCCGCGGGGCTAGGTTGGTGGTGATCAGTGGTGAGCGCCGCCGGCATGTGCGATGACGGAATGTCCGCGGACGCCCAGTCAACGATGTCCTTCGCCGCGGCCCTCGTCGCGAGGGCAGCCATGATGGGCGACGATGATGCTTCGGCCGAGCACGAATTTCTTTGCTGCGAGTAGGTTTTCGGAGTTAATGGCCTAGGAACCTCTAGATCGCGGTTCCTAGGCGATACGGCTACGGTCGCGGAGTGACCGGGGCCAAAGGAGTAGTCGACGTCGACGACGGCGGTTGACCAGGCCCCATCGGCCCCATGCCACCGGCCCCCATCATGCCTCCCATTCCGCCGCCAGACCCGCCCATCTCACAGCGCATCACCTGCGGTCCGTTGTGATGCTCCCAGCGGGAGCCAAGGAAAAAGCCCGAAAAGAACACCGCACCCACGATGAAGACAACACCGGCGGTGATTCCCACCACTGCCGCGGCCTGACCTAGGCGGCTGGATCGCTGAGGGTTCGGTTTCCCGGCCGTGGATTCGCTTGGTGCTTGGGGTGTTTCAGTCATGTGCACCTCCGAGTTTCGCTAGATTATGTTACTGGCCTTGGAAGGCCGTTCCACCCTTGACGTTCGGCCGCCAGCTGGTCAAGCGCCTCGGAAATATTGTGGACTCGACCCGATCAGATTCGCTGCCAGCATCGAATACCCATATGCGGGTTGCGACGGAGCAATCCTCTTTCCTATCTGTCAGCGGCGCCAATCCCTCTCAGGGGTCACCGATGCAGCACTGTCTACGTACACATATAGTAGATGATTAAACGATAAAGCGCACAGGCCTCCCCAGTCTGAGTAACTGTTGAGGTCCAGCGATGATCGGCGTCGCCCGTCGGAGAATCGGCCTCGTGCACACGCACGGCTTGACGCAGTGATTCATATCAATAGCCCGTGAAGGAACGTTTACCCTCGACGAGTTCTTACAGAATTGGGCGTGGGCCTGTCCACCGGCAGCATCGGCGGGCTGCGAGCCGGTGCCGGAAGACGCTACGGGACTTCCTTAATGGCAATCCCATGAGCGGCGACCCTGCTGCCCTGCCCTCAACGCACACGACGAATCGTCCTGACCTACGACACCGTCCAGCCCGGAGAACCCACACCGACCAGAACAACTTCGAGGCGGAGCCGTAGCGTTGCGCCTCGCATAACAATTGGGTGCGGCTACGGTCGAGGCTAGATCGAGCGCTGGAGCATCACGTGGCCGTTGTCGGCCAAAACCACTTGTACTGCGGCGATCTGGGTTACCGGCATCGAAATGCTACCGGTGGGCGTCGCCGTATGGCCTGGGATCGCCACCCACGTCGCCAGCCGGGTCTGGCTGCCGTCGCGGCCCACGACGACCAACGCCACCGTATCGTGAGGAGCATCGGGTGGAGCTAGGCACACGAACTTCAGCGCGATGTTTGTACCCCATTGCTGGCCGCTAAGTGACACTGTCGATGCCAGCAGGGTCGTACCGATTTGGTCCATCGGCAGCGCCGCCTGTGGCGGCGATGTCGGGAACCTACCATTAACCCCAATTAGCACACCGATCGTCAGGATGACGGCAGCGGCAGCCGAGCCCACCCAGGTCATCGCGCGGCTTCGAACGCGGTGCGAACGGACCGCGGCCAGCATCGACGGCAGCAAATCCGGCGGCATCTCGGTTGCTCCGGCTGGGTGGTCTGCCTCGTTGATCGCACCAATGTCACTGCGGGCGAGCTGCGCCAGCATGGCCGGAATGCCGCTGAGCTCGGCAACGGCCTGACGGCATTGCGGGCAGCCGGCCATGTGCGCCTCGAATTCACGCCAATCGGTGGCCGACAGTGATCCCAAGACATACGCGGCATCCCACATCGCGTGGAGGTGGTTGTCACCAGGCGGGCCAACTCCGCGTAACGATGTCATCATCACCATCACCCTCCATCCCTAGCGACTAGCAGGTATTCGAGCTCGATGGCGCACGGACGGGCTGTCGGATGGCTTTGGTCTCGAGCCAATTGCCTTGCATCTTTTGGCTTTCGCTGTCGACGGGCATCGCGATGGGCGGTAGCGCTGTCAACGTGTCACCTCGCTCTATTGCTGCGTAAGCCGGCGTGATTGCTGGGTAAGCCGGCGTGCCGAGCGACCTAGCGCAATCGGGACTTGACGGTCCTTCGGCAATTTGAGGTCCCCGGAGCAGGGTCTCGCAGACGACGTCTTCGGGACGACTCGCATGGCCTATCAATCGAAACGCATATCGCCACAAGGCGGCGGCATGATCGTCGTCGCGAGCCGTCCTCGCCGCTTGCAGTTCCGATCCGCCGATGACCCCTGGCACTCCATCACCTCCTGCTATGACACGAGTGGGGCGCCTGGCAGGTTCACCAGCCGAAGCGTCGCGACCGTCATCATCTATGCCAGCCGGT
Organism: Mycobacterium sp. NTMscope_MAC_12; assembly: GCF_976985675.1. NCBI lineage: Bacteria > Bacillati > Actinomycetota > Actinomycetes > Mycobacteriales > Mycobacteriaceae > Mycobacterium > Mycobacterium sp. NTMscope_MAC_12. Next base: position 1,520,959 of record NZ_CDRJYY010000001.1, on the reverse strand, counting down.
ACGTAGATGCAGTTTCATATCTGGTTGTTGTCACGATTGTTTCGTCCGATTCCTCGCCAACGCATGGCCGAACGCGTTCATCGTCGCGTGACCGGCTTGGCCCGTGGACAGGAGCAGCGGGCCGCGGCCAGAGCCGCATCATCTCTGTCCGTTGCCGGATATTTCGAATTGATCTACTATCTGTGTACATAGATAGTAGGAATGCAGATCAGACTCGTCGGCAGGCCGGTGACGGCGCAGTCCTAGTTGGGCGATGCGGTTGGGCGGTCTCGGTTTTCGGATCTCGTGGTCGCGTGGTGATCGGTGATGAGACGGAGGTAGTGCGGCGATGATCTCGTATGGCGCCGACAGCTGGGTTTGGTGTGGCACGTTGTTCAACGGATTGGCGGTGATGCTGTTTTTGGGCGTCGTCATCACCGCTGTGGTGCTCGCGATTCATGTTCGCGACGCGAGGCGAAGCGTCCCGTCGGCGGGAGCGGACGGCGGTTTTGATCGGGCCGGCCAGGTGCCAACGTCACCTGGCGCGCGCGGCGATGCCGACGGGGATGATGTCTGCCGCCGGTTGATGTAGGCGGGCGAGATGCGGCGACCGCGCTAGTGATTGACGGCGGAAAAGTGATGGGCTATCCGGGAGCCGTCAGAAGGGTAGATCCACTCGACGCGCGGCCCTAGCGGCGCTGCCCGACGCGGTGGGCGGTGTGTGGGATAAGCACTGCGCGGCGTGCCGGTGCCACCGGTGCTGCGTATCCGATTGACAGATGGCGGCAGGGTGGGACCACCCTAGCGTCCGGCGATCACGAAGCCACTCCGAACCAATGCGTCTGCAAAGCAGCATGATTCGACGGGTGAAGGCAGGACCCGGCGGCCCCGTAACGGTTACTTGCGTCGGGTCCGTCGGGCCAGCCGCTGCAACGCTGCACGCAAACGCGCGGATTCCTCGGGGCTGATCTGTTCGAGGAAGTGGCTCAGCACCAGTTCAGAGCGCCCCCCGGCATCAAATACCTCGCGCATGAGCTGGGCACTGTGCTGCTCGCGGGTCAATGTAGGCCAGTACCGGTAGGCCTTGCCGTCTCGCTCACGCTCCAGCCACCCCTTGGTGTGCAGGTTGTCCATGGTCGACATCACTGTCGTGTAGGCGATCTCGCGTTCAGCGGCCAGCTCGTCAAATATCTCGCGGACCGTAGTGGTTCCATTCCGGTCCCAGATGCGGTCCATCACCACCGCTTCCAACTCCCCGAACCCGCGCACGCGCACCGTCACCCTCCGATCCGCTCAGCATTCCCACGCCGGTCACCGTCATACACTAACTACGTACACACATAGTAGGTTAACCGTGGCCCACATACAATGTCGGATGTCTGGCCACGATGCGGCAGAAGTCATCCAGATGACGCTGGCATTTTCGAATCCTCGCATTGGGAGACCGTCGAACGTGATTGCCGCGTCGACGCAACGCTTTCGACGACCCAGGCCATGCCTTCCTCGAGCGGGCGGACCAACTCAGCCGGCGGGCAGGGCTCGTCCGAGGGTGCGGGAAAGGATGTCGGAACGAACCGCAGCGGAGCGTAGGAGAACCAGTCGATCTACGCGATCCCGAAACCGGTGGCTTCCGTCGCTGCCGCGGTATCCCGGTTGGGTGACAACCGCCCGCACGCGACCACAGCGAGGTGACACGTCCTGCGGCATGTCGAACCCCAGGTGATGAGAGCGCATGTGCTCCACGAACCGCACCTCGCCACCAGGCTTGAGCACCCGCCGGAACTCGCAGACACCCCGCCAACGTCCGACACCGAACTCGACACCAGTTACGCGACCGCCGCGTGATACGAAGCGGAATTTCAACCGTTGCTGTTGTATCAGCGAAAGCTGTATTGTTTAACCAATGCTGACATGTGAGGTGCGGGAATCGGCGTTGGCCCGGCTGGGCCGGGCGCTGGCCGATCCGACGCGGTGCCGAATTCTCGTCGCGCTGCTGGATGGCGTTTGCTATCCGGGTCAGTTGGCGTCGCACCTCGGATTGACCCGATCCAATGTGTCCAACCATCTGTCGTGCTTGCGGGGCTGCGGTCTCGTAATCGCTGCGTATGAGGGCCGCCAGGTTCGGTATGCCCTGGCCGATAGTCACCTCGCGCGTGCCCTGGGTGAGTTGGTTCAGGTCGTTCTCGCCGTGGACACCGACCAGCCTTGCGGCGGCGAGCAATCCAATTTCGAGGAAGTGCGCACCGCGCCGTCTGGTCGATGAGCGGGCTCGCCGAAGCGCGACGAGAAAGCAGAACATAAGGAGGGTTAGCTGTGGTTGCACATGGCCTACTGGTTAAGGCGACCGGGACGGTGTTCACCGGGCTCGTCGGGGTAAGTGCCTACGAGGCGTTGCGCAAGGCGGTGGGAAAAGCTCCCGTCCACCGCGCGGCTGTGACCGCGACGGAGTGGGGCATGCGGGGAACCCGGCGCGCCGAGGTGGCGGCCGAGACCGCTCGGCTGAAAGTTGCCGACGTGGTCGCCGAAGCTCGCGATCGCATCAGTGACGACGCCTCCCTTCCTGTCAACCCCGTAGCCGACGACTGTTGCTGCTGACATCGCACGCTGCGCCCTCGGCGGACAGGGCAGGTTGACATCCGCGGTAGGGATCCACCGATATACCGCTAGGAGCTGGCGATGCTGACCACTGGTGCGAGGCCCGATGCCGACCTCGGGCTGAACGTTGTGTCTGCGACGGCGCGGCGAATGCGGGTGCACGCCAGCCAGTTTCGATTCGACACGGTCCGCGCGGTGGCGATCGAGGACGCGGTTGGCATGGTGGCCGGTGTCGAAGACGTGCGGGCCTATCCGCGCACCGGCTCAGTGGTGATCTGGTATGCGCCTGAGAGCTGCGACACCGCCGCCGTCCTCTCGGCGATCGCCGATGCCCGGCACATTCCCATAGCTTCGCTGCCGACGCGCACCCCGCACGCGGCCGACAAGCGCAAGCCCGGTGTGCTGCAACGAGTCATCGACTGGAGCACGCGGGTTCGGTCGGGTACGTGTGACGTTGAACAACGTCGTCCCCCAAGGGCGGTCAGCGATTACTGCTGCGACCACGATGACAGCGAGAACGCGCCGGAACGGCTCTGGCAGGTCGCCAAGCTGCGACGCGCCACGTTATCTGGGGTGTTGCTGACGGGGTCGGTGATCACCGCATGGACCACTCCGCTGGGGCCGGTCGCTCTGGGTTTTAAAGTCGTCGCCCTGGCGGTGGGGGGCTCGACCTTCGTGCCGTCGGCCATCAAGCGACTTACGCAGGGCCGCATCGGTGTTGGCACGTTAATGACTATCGCTGCGGCCGGCGCTGTCGGTCTCGGCCAGGTCGGCGAGGCTGCCATGCTGGCGTTTTTGTTCTCCATCAGTGAGGGCTTGGAGGAATACGCGGTGTCGCGTACGCGGCGCGGCTTGCGCGCGTTGCTGTCGCTGGTGCCGGATCAGGCCACCGTGCTGCGCGCGGACAGCGAAACCGTGGTGGCCGCGGCCGACCTTCAAGTTGGCGATCAGATGATCGTCAAGCCGGGTGAGCGTCTGGCCACTGACGGCATCATTCGTGACGGGCGCACCTCATTGGACGTCTCCGCGATCACCGGTGAGTCGGTACCGGTCGAAGCCGGGCCTGGCGACGACGTGTTCGCCGGGTCGATCAACGGTCCCGGCGCGCTGCTGGTGCAGGTCACCGCGACGGCAGAAGACAACTCGCTGGCGCGCATCGTGCACATCGTGGAAGCCGAGCAGGCGCGCAAGGGCGCCAGTCAGCGACTGGCCGACCGCATCGCGCGACCGCTGGTGCCGAGCATCATGATGGCCGGACCGGCGATCGCCGGGGCGGGCAGCGTCTTCGGTAGCCCGGCGGTCTGGATCGAACGTGCTCTGGTGGTATTGGTGGCTGCCTCGCCATGCGCATTGGCCATCGCGGTGCCGGTGTCGGTGGTGGCGTCCATCGGGGCGGCCGCCAGGATCGGCGTACTCATCAAAGGTGGCGCAGCACTGGAAGACATGGGCACCATCGGCGCAATTGCCCTGGACAAGACCGGAACCCTGACGATCAATCGGCCCGCGGTCATCGAGGTCGCCACAACCAGCGGCGTCACTCGTGAAGAGGTGCTGGCGGTGGCAGCCGCGCTGGAGGCCCGCAGCGAGCACCCACTGGCCGCGGCTGTTCTCGCCGCGATCCAAACACCGGCCGCCGCGGCCAGCGAAGTGCAAGCCATCCCGGGTGCCGGATTGACCGGTCGGCTCGACGGCCACGGTGTCCGACTGGGACGCGCCGGCTGGCTCGATCCAGCCGACCTCACCGAGGATGTAATGCGCATGCAACACGCCGGGGCCACAACGGTTCTCGTCGAACGCGACGGGCGGCTGCTCGGCGCCATCGCCGTGCGCGACGAACTACGTCCGGAAACCGCCGAGGTCGTTGCCGAATTGCGAGCCCGCAACTACGAGGTGGCGATGCTCACCGGCGACAACCATGCCACCGCTTCAGCCTTGGCCGCCGAAGCTGGAATCGAGCGCGTGTACGCCAACCTGCGTCCTGAGGACAAGGCGCGCATGGTCGCAGAGCTACGTGCCCAGCGGCGGACCGCGATGGTTGGCGACGGCGTCAACGATGCTCCGGCCCTGGCCGCCGCCGACCTGGGAATCGCTATGGGCGCCATGGGAACCGACGTCGCCATCGAAACCGCCGACGTCGCGTTGATGGGCCAAGACCTGCGCCACCTGCCCCAGGCGCTGGATCACGCCCGCCGTTCCCGCCGGATCATGCTGCAAAACGTCGGGCTATCGCTGGCGATCATCACCATGCTGATGCCGCTGTCGCTGTTCGGCACCCTGGGTCTGGCCGCGGTGGTGTTCGTGCACGAGGTTACCGAGGTGATCGTCATCGCCAACGGCGTGCGCGCCGGACGCATCAAACCCCTTGCCGGATCAAAGCCATCGAGTCACGATTCAACATAACGATGCAACGAATCTACGGCCTGTCCAGGATGGTTATGTCGGTGGGTCGGAACGCTCCCCGCGTTTCAAGGCCTTTTGACACCCGGAGGAAGACTAGTGGCCCAAACGAAAATGTCTTGTGGGAAGTGGTTGACAACCAGCGTGCTCCTGCTCGTTGCTGCTCTCCAGTTCGCTACTCCTGCATCAGCGGACCAAACTGATGATGACTTCCTCGCCGCGCTCAGGAAACACGGGATCGTCTTCACCAATCGGGATGCCGCGATCGCGACCGGCCATAGGGTGTGCAGCGGCCTCGATGCAGACCAGACGCCGGCCAACCTTATTTTATCGCTGGTAAAAGACACCGACCTTTCCGCACATGTGGCCGGCTATTTCTTCGGAGCCGCAGTGAATTCCTACTGCCCGCAACACCGCCCCGTTATCCCTCAGCCGGGGGCATAGACGATGGAGACGGACAAATGGCGCACCACTGGTGGGCATGGAGCTCTCCGCGGGCGGCCTTAGCCATTGCACGCCCACGCACCGACGCCAACGACACATCGTTCGCGAAATCACGGCTTTGCTGCTGTTCCTGAGAGGTGACGTGCGTGAAGCTGGCGCGAGCCGCGGTCGGCGGGCAGATTTGTGTAATTCGACGGATCACGAAATGGCTTGATGCCCATCCTCGATTCCGCATCTCCATCCCGACATACTTGTCGTGGCTCAACAAGCTGAACGGTGGTTTGGGTTACACATCGATTAGAAGCTCCGCCGGGCCTCGACTGCTGCTCGGACATCTGCGAGTCAAAGGCCGCGTCCTGTCCCGACACACGGGCTACGATGCCGATCTGACCAGAACGGTACTCGAAACGTAAACGTGCATCATCACCTGCAAGATGTGCAGACGAATGTGACGGGCACGCAACCTATCACGAGCACTGCCGGGTGTGCGGAGAAATCTGCCGCCGCTGCGAACGGGCATGCCGCGAACTCATCGTGTCACTCGGCTGAGGGGCTGGCCCGGCGCCGGCTTCAGCTATCGTAGCGACGTGTCCTCGGATTCGCTCGCTGCCAGTTCGGCGGCGGTGTCGGGTAACGGTCCGATGCGCGCTTATTCGGTTACCGAGAACAAGCGCAGCTGGGCCGTTGCCGTGTCGTGACCGTCAGCTGCGTTCTGTTTCTTCGCTCGCCTCGCTGACCTGGTCGAGGTTCCAGGTGCCCGGCACCATTGGCGCGGACGGGGCACCACCGAACTCATCGCCGTCCAGCGTGGTCAACCCGGCCGCCTGCCCGCTGCCCCTCGATGCCGTTCCGGCAAACCCCAACGGACCCGCGCCCCGATCCGAGGCCACGGTTGACGTGATTGGCTTATCAGCAGTTGGCGGCGGGCGCCACCGTGGGGCGACCTCGACATCCATATCCATGAACTCGTCGCTGTGTCCGCGCAGCGTCGCGCGCTGTCGCCGCCGCGCCCGGGCCTGCTCCCGGGCGCCCGCCGCCGACCCCGCCGCGGCGGTATCGGGCTCGGGGGCCTTTCTTTTGGCGCTGGAGCTTGAGCTGGCACTTATCCCCGAGCCGATCCCGATGCCGGGAGGCCCCACCACGTAGGGCGGAACAAAACTTGCCGCGCCGCCGGCCGCGGGCGGCGGTGTCGGCGGCGCGGAACCAGCGACGGTGGTCGTCGCGGGCGTGGGCGCCGGAGCCGAAGCGGGGGCCGAGCCGGGGCTCACGATGGTCGTTGCGGTCGGGGCAATCCCGACTACCGGCAATTTGGGCTCGGCCCCGACTGGGATCGTTTCGGCAGGCGTGGTTCCGGTGGGTATCGCGGCCAGGCCGGCCAGGCCGCTCGCCGCTCCCAGGGCTGCGACCGCTCCCACGTTGGCGATTACCAGGCCGAGGGCGACCGACAACAACTGCGGCGATTGGGCAAGATAGGAGATGATCGCCTGCACGTGGAACATGAAATCGGCCTCCATCAAAGCAAGGAGGGCCGGCACCTGCGTGGGATTAGTCAGCAACGTGTTTATAAGATCCGGAATTTGCGAACCGAATAATTCGTTCGCCCACTCCGAATAGAACCGGGGATCGTTTGGGCAATAGACGTCCTCGGTATTTCCGGTCCATGGGTCTGTTCTGGTGCCGCAGCCGTTGCTGCCGGTGGTGTTGCTGTCGGATTTCTGGATCTGCGGCGCGGGGTCGGTTTGCGGGGTTGACGCCACCGCCGTGCCGGAGACCGCTTGATAGGTGCTCATCGTGGTGGCGGCCTGAGTCCACATCCGCGCGTAGTCGGCTTCGTTGAGCGCGATCGGAATCGTGTTGACGCCAAAGAAATTTGTCCCCACCAAGGCTGCGTGGCTAGCGTGGTTGGTGGCCAGCTCGGCCAGTGTGGGCATGGCCGCCAACGCGGAGATGTAAGCGGCAGCCACAGTCTCATGTTGGGCGGCCGCGGCGGCGCTATTCGCGCTCGCCTGCATCAGCCAAGCCAGATACGGGAGGTTTGCGGCCACGTACGACTCTGAGCTCGGCCCCTCCCATGCCCCAGCCTGCACGGACGCCACCGAGCTGCTGAGTTCTTCTGCTACTGAAGCGTATTCGGCGCTCAAAGATGACCATGCCCCGGCAGCGGCCAACAGCGAACCGGGTCCCGGGCCACTGCTCAGCAAGGCTGAGTGCACCTCCGGCGGAAATCCCATCCAGACGGGCGCGGTCATCGTCAAACACCTGCGATTCGATGCCACGACCGTGCGCCAGCATCAGCGGTCACGCAACTGGCGCCGACCTCGGCCACGCCGATCCCGGCGCGGCAGAGGTCGACCATCGTTTCTTCCCAGGGCCGTATCACCGCCGTACGCAACCGGGGCGCGCCGGGATGCGCGGCCGCCAGGTGCGCGCCCATTTTTCGAAAGCCGCACCGGCGGCGCCGAGGCATTCGGGACAAAACGTGCAAAGTCATCGCAGACATCCTCGTGTAGCGGGGGTTGCAGGGTTAGTCGACGGCCACACCACCCTAGCCCTATTGACACTGGTTTTCATTATCAGTAATTGGTATCACGGGATGGAGTGCGGGGGAAGTGCCGATGTCGCGCCGCGCACGAGGGCTTTGCGTTCGGCGCTGACGCGCATAAGCGGCCATGCGGTCGAAACTGGTGCAGCACTGCGTCCGTCAGCTGCGGGCCTACCCTGGCTATCCGGTCAAGACGCCGACCTCGTCCATCCTGTGGCTAAGCCGGTGCCTTAGGCGGGCGCCACAAATCCCGCCGGGGTCGCGACGCCCAGTCCGACGGAGGCCGATTGCCGGCGTTTGGCGGCGTCCGCCTAGTGACTGCGCGGTATCAAGCCCGTGGCGTGACATGTCATCGGAATCAACCTCATTCGAACGAAACCGTAAACCCAACACCATCGGTTGTGGAGCGACCTTTGAGCTTTTTCTTGGACGCAACTTTGATGTCTCGCAAGGTAATTCACGATCAAAGGTGACTTGGTTTGGACCTTCCGTAGCGCGTCAACGGTTTGTCGGCGACCGCCGGGTTGCTCGACCCGATGCTGACCAACACCTTCATCGAACTTGTCCGGCCAAAAAGATCACCGTCCGACTCGGAGGGTTGATGAAAACCGCGACAGCTCCCGCTCGTTTAGCGTACGTCGGGCCGGGTACGCCTGGCGCGGAGGCACTCCTCCACAGAAAACCATCCACACCGCTGCCGTTCAACACCAGGAGAACACGTGACTACTACCAGCAGCATGCTGAAGACCTATCCCCAAGACCTCGACGGAATGGATAAGGCCAAACTGACAGCCTGTATCGAAGCCTGTATCGAATGTGCGCAAGCCTGCACAGCCTGTGCAGACGCCTGCCTCGGCGAAGCTGCGGTCGACCAGCTGAGAAAATGCATCCGCACGTGCCTCGACTGCTCGGACATCTGCGAGGTCACCGGGCGCGTCCTGTCCCGACACACCGGCTACGATGCCAACCTGACCAGAACGGTGCTCGAAACATGCGCCATCACATGCAAAAGCTGCGCAGACGAATGTGAGGGGCACGCAACCCATCACGAGCACTGCCGGGTGTGCGGGGAAGTTTGCCGCCGCTGCGAACGGGCGTGCCGCGAGCTCATCGGCTCGCTCGGCTAAGTGCTCACTCGGCACCTACCCGCATGGCGCCGCCACCGATGCCCTCTAGCGTGCGCGCCGTGATGGCTCACGTGATGTACTCGAGGCGAGTCATCATGCCGGCCTCTTGGTGATAGGTGTTGTGGCAGTGGAACACCCAGATGCCGGGGTTGTCCGCGAGGAGGACGGCGCTCATTTTCTGCTTGGGCAGTACGTTGACGGTGTCTTTGCGCGGGCCGGGCTTGCCGTCGGGCTTGATCACCTGGAAGGTGTGTCCGTGCAGGTGCATCGGGTGGTACATCATGGTGGTGTTGTCGAATGCCAGCGTGGCACGTTGACCCTGGCGGACCTGTAGCGGCTTGGTCTTGCTGTAGGGCTCGCCGTTGATCAGCCAGTCGTACTTCGTCATGTCGCCACTCAGGACCACCGGGAGATTCACATCGGATTTGGCGACACCCAAGTCGACTTCCGGTGCGGCGGTGAACATCTCGACGGTGCCGACTCGTTTGTTGAGTTCGCCCGGCTGGAAACCCGGATCAGGGGCGCTGCCGGCGCCGGTGGAGAGCAGGGCCCGCGCCAGCGCATTTTTGCCTTCGGCAAGAGCGACCAGCGGGAAAACGCCGTCGGCGGCGGTGACGACGACGTCGTAGCGTTCGGCCATGCCGATCAGCAGGGCGTCGACCTCGGTGGGCACTACGGGATAGCCGTCGGTGTGGGTGACGGTCATCGAGTGCCCGGCTAGCGCGACGCGGAACGCGGTGTCGGAGCCGGAATTGATGATCCGGATCCGGATGCGCTGTCCGGGCTTGGCGCTGAATGTGGTGGGAGCGGCGGGAATGCGGCCGTTGATGAGGTAGTGCGGGTAGGCAATATCGCCCGGGTCGCCGCCAAGCAGATTGCTGGTTCCGACGCCGTCCATCTCCATGGGGGGCATGTTTTCCATGCCCGGCATGCTGCTCATGCTGGGCCTGCGCTGATTGGTCAAATCGTCGTAGAGCTGCCTGGGGGTTTTGCCGATGCCGTCGGTCCAGTCGTCGAGTACGACGATCCATTCGGCGTCATAGCGGCCCGACTCTCGGGGGTCATCGATGATCACGGGCAGATACAGGCCATAGTCGGCGTCCAGGCCGACGTGCGGATGCGCCCAGTAGGTGCCCGGATGGGGTACGGAGAACCGGTAGGTGAAGTCGCGGCCGGCGTCGATGTTCGGGGTGGCGGGCGCGACGCCGTCCATGTCGTTGCGCAGGGCGATGCCGTGCCAATGCACCGAGGTGGCCGAATCGAGCCGGTTGGTGACCGTGACCGCGAGTTCATCGCCGACATTGGCGCGGATCAGGGGCCCCGGGATGGCGTTACCGTAGGCCATCGTGCGCACAGTGATACCACCGAGGTCGATCGTTGTCGGTTGAGGCGTCAGTGCCGCCGTGACGGTGCGCCCGGTGTGGGGCCGCGCCGCCTCGGCAGCAGCGATGGCGTCCGCCATCGCTGTGTTGCCGGTACGCGTTTGCTCGCCGGATCGGCCGCAGGCGGCCAGCGCGAACCCGCCGGCAACGGTGGCGGCTATGAAGCCCCGCCTGCTGAGCCGCGCCCTGTCAGAAGTCGATTCACGCACGCCCGATACCTGTCTTTCATTGCGCCGTTCGGTGTTTCGTTCAGTCCCAGAGAGCCGCGATCGCGCTCCCGCGGGCTCGAATATACCGCATAGGGGTATTGCTGTACCGTTGGGTTGGCCGCACTGAAAGCATATCCGGGAAGGATTTTTAGATGGGACTGGCGCAGAGGCTGTTCGCTGATCATCGGCACGGTGACGGCTCCGGGTGGGTACTCAACTATCCCCGTACCTATGAATGGGCCACCAATGCGTGGTCTCTGGGGCTACGTGCGCGCATGTGGGACCGGCTGGTCGGGCTATCCGGCGCCGAGCCCGGCGATAGGGTGCTCGACGTCGGCTGCGGGACCGGATACTTCACTCGACGAATCGCACGGGCGGTGCACCCGGGTGGCAGCGTTGTCGGGATCGATCCCTCACAATCGATGGTGGACTACGCCGCGCGGCGTGCACCGGCGAACTCCACCTTTCAGGTCGCCTCCGCCGAAGATCTGCCCTTCTCCGACCAGTCGTTCGACCTGGTGGTATCCAGCTTGGCGTTTCACCACTTTCCAGTTGACCGACGTGCCGACGCAGTGCGACAAATGTTTCGCGTTCTGCGACCGGGCGGGCGGCTCTGCATCGCCGATCTTCGCCCCTCGGGCGGTGGCATCTTGCATCGGTTTGCTGCTGTTTTCAACGCCCATGCCAGGGAGCAGAACCGGCTACACCAGCTCGATGAGCTGATTACCGATGCGGGGTTCTCCATCGTCGGAACTGGTGACCGGTTGTTGCTGCACTACATCACGGCGCAACGGCCGCAGGGTCGGTGAGTCCGGCGATGGGTACGGCGGGCCACTGGTTGTAATCGCGATATGCCGGGCCCAAGGTGACGGTAGATCTCAGGCATAACTATGCCGGCCGTCGTACGCTCCGTGGAGCGTCGTCAGCATCTGGTTTGGCGCAACATAGGACTGCTGAACCGAGGAAGGTGCCGGTTTACATATACGGGTACGGGGTATATTCTGCTTCTATGTCCACCGGGCGCGCAGTGAACTGCTCATCGGCGACGCACGCGATGAGTTGTGAATCCGCGCATCGGAAACTCCCCGGCCTATCCTTGGTTTTCTCGCATATTGCCTGGGTTGGTGTGTCGTGATATTCGGCGGCGCTAGCAGGCTGCCTCGGCTCCGGTATGTGGTGGCAGTGGGGGCTGCGGCGTGGTTGGCGGCGTGGGTTCTCATCGGTGCCCACAGCGTGATGGGGCATTCGCAGTCTTCCGTGTCGCAGTCTTCGATGTCGCAGCCGGCGCATGCGTTGGTGGCTTCGCTGGGTAGCGAGTTCACCGTTGATGTCGATCATCCGCATGTGGGCAAGGGTTCCTCGGGCGACCATCACGAGCAGTTCACCACGGCGGTGCTGCCGCGCTCAGGCGCGGTGGTGGCTGCGTTAATCGCGTTTAGTGCGGTGGCCGCCGTGGCGCTGACCGGTTGCCTGGCCCGGTTTGGGGTGCCCGCCGGGCGCGGCCCCCCGCGCGCGCCGGCTTTTTCTGTTACCGGTCAAGATGTCTTGACGCGGTTCTGCTTGTCTCGTCGCTGACTGGTCAGCGTCAGGTCGTTTGCAGCACGTGTGTGCTCGGCGGCTGGTGATCGCTGACCCCTGTCAAGTGCCGCACTGATTCGCGGCGTTCGCAAGAAAGCGACGATTCTCATGACCGATGTTTTGTCTTTCGATAACTATGTTCACCCGATCCCGGCGCTCAAAGTTGTTCAGCCACGTGAGTGCGCCCAGCCCGGCACCGACACCTATCGGCGCCCCGGTGCGATGGTGGGCCACACCCCGGTGCTGCGCATCGAGGCGCCGTTCGCCCCGCCCGGACGCGGGTTTTGGGCCAAGCTGGAAGGATTCAATCCTGGCGGCAGCATGAAAGACCGCCCGGCCATGCACATGGTCGAAGCCGCCCGCGCCCGCGGCGAATTAGCTCCCGGAGCGCGCATCGTGGAATCCACCAGCGGCAGCCTGGGGTTGGGGCTGGCGTTGGCCGGCCAGGCCTATGGGCATCCGGTCACCGTGGTCACCGACACCGGCATGGAGCCGATCGTGCGTCACATGCTGGCCGCCTACGGCGCCGATGTCGAGCTGGTCACCGAGCCGCACCCGGTGGGGGGCTGGCAACAAGCCCGTAAAGACCGGGTCGCCCAGCTGTTGGCCGCCCACCCCGGCTCCTGGTGCCCCGACCAGTACAGCAACCCCGACAACATCACCGGCTACCGGTCGTTGGCGTTGGAGCTGCTTGATCAGCTCGGCGGGGTCGATGTGCTGGTGTGCTCGGTGGGCACCGGCGGGCATTCGGCCGGGGTGGCGCGGGTGCTGCGCCAGTTCAACCCCGACATGAAACTGATCGGGGTCGACACCATCGGCTCGACCATTTTCGGTCAACCCGTGGCCAGCCGGTTGATGCGCGGGCTGGGCTCGAGCATCTATCCGCGCAACATCGACTACGCCGCCTTCGACGAGGTGCACTGGGTGGCCCCGCAGGAGTCGGTGTGGGCGTGCCGCACCCTGGCGGCCAGCAACTTCGCCAGCGGCGGCTGGAGCGTGGGGGCCGTGGCGCTGGTCGCGGGCTGGGCCGCGCGCACCTTCCCGCAGGACACCCGCATCGCCGCGGTGTTTCCCGACGGACCCCAACGCTACTTCGACACCATCTACAACGACGACTACTGCCACCAACACCAGCTGCTGGACTGGCAACCCGTCGCCGAGCCCACCGTCATCACCGACCCCACCCAGCAGGTGGTGACCTCCTGGACTCGAACCAGCACCGTCGTCAACCCCGCACTAATCGCAGCCGCATGAGGAATATCCTCACCCGGTTTCGAGGCTTCGACCGGCCCAGCCAGGTCCTGATGCTCAACCAGTTCGGCATCAACATGGGTTTCTACATGCTGATGCCGTACCTGGCCGGGTACCTGGCTGGCCCGCTCGGGCTGGCCGCCTGGGCCGTCGGGCTGGTGCTAGGAGTGCGTAACTTCTCCCAGCAAGGCATGTTCATCGTGGGCGGCACCCTGGCCGACCGGCTGGGCTACAAGCCATTGATCGTGGCCGGATGCGTGCTACGCACCGGCGGATTCGCGCTGCTGGTGGTGGCTCACTCGTTGCCGGCCGTGCTGATCGCCGCCGCGGCAACCGGTTTCGCCGGCGCCTTGTTCAACCCGGCGGTACGCGCCTATCTGGCCGCTGACGCCGGAGATCGCCGGGTGGACGCCTTCGCCATGTTCAACATCTTCTACCAGGCCGGAATCCTGCTGGGCCCGCTGGTCGGACTGACATTGATGGCCCTCGACTTTCGGGTCACCGCGTCGGCAGCGGCGGCCGTGTTCGCAGTGTTGACCGTGGCGCAGCTGTTGGCGTTGCCGCAACGCGGTGTCGATTCGGCGCCGCAGCAGAAGTCGTTCCTGCAGGACTGGCGGGTTGTCGCCGGCAACCGGCCGTTCCTGCTCTTCGCGGCGGCGATGATCGGCTCCTACGTGTTGACCTTCCAGGTGTACCTGGCGCTGCCCCTGCAGGCGTCGATGCTGACGCCGCGGTCTGGAAAGGCTTTGGTTGCAGCACTTTTCGTTGTCTCTGGCCTGGTTGCGGTGGTCGGACAGCTGCGCATCACCCGTTGGTTCACGAAACGCTGGGGACCCGGACGTAGCCTGGCCATCGGTGTGGCCATCCTGGCGGTCTCGTTTGTGCCGCTGACAGTCATTCCCGACGGTCATCGGTTCGGGACACCGGTGGCGGTGGGGGCCCTGCTGGTGTCGGCGGCGCTGCTGGCCGTCGGTTCGGCCGCGGTCTTCCCGTTCGAGATGGACACCGTCGTCTCGCTGGCCGGCCGCCGGCTGGTGGCCACCCATTACGGGTTCTACAACACCATCGTCGGAGCCGGAATCCTCATCGGCAACTTGGCCACCGGATCGATATTCGGTGCGGCACAACGGCTGAGCGCTGGCGCACTGGTTTGGGGCGGGCTGGTTCTCATCGGCATCATCGCCGCAGTTGCCCTCTACCGTCTCGAACCCGCACACGACCTGCAACCGGCTCATCCCGAGCTTGGCGACGTCCAACCTGCGGTACCGGCCATAACCCGCCGGCGATTCACACCGCCGCACGGCAAGGCATCTGTGTCCCCGTCTCCTGGTCATCCTTTCGGGCGCCGGCCCGCGATGACGACGACTCTAACCCCAACGGGGCGCCGCAGGATGCCATCGGCACGCAACCAGGCGCGAGATTACTCACGTTCGATCGCGTCGATGTAATCACCTTGTGGTTACCCATGTGAATCCGCAGGAAGATCCGCCGTCAAGCACCCGATCGGCGCGAACTCCCGATGTTATTAAGGGATTCGACGCGAACAGCTGCCAGCGGCTCGGCCGCGGGCATCGCCTGTCGAGTGAGTCGTCATGTGTCCCGGGCCGATAGAGCGAAGCCGCGAGCTGGTGTTGTCGTGGGAGCCGGCCGCCGCACCGACTACCGCCGAGGTAGCGGAATGCCGCTTGGGCGCCTCTATACCTCGGGCGGGTAGGGGTATTTTGGGATGTCGGTGCAATGTGCGGGTAACTGTCCGATGCCCAACTGTCGATATCAGCTTGACCTGCATAAAAATGGCCAACGGCATGCACGATCGCGAGCCGGGCACAATGCGGTATCGACTGCCCCGCATATGGCATACCCCCCTATGGGCGGGTACAGTTGAGACACTATGAGGCCCCGCGGCGCAGGTACTTCGGTGCGGTTGCGAGTTGTTGTCGCGATCGCGGCTGCAGTGTGGTTGGTCCTCGGCGCCCTCGGGTGCGGGCTGGTGCATTTCGCTCCCCTCGCATTTGACCCACCGCACGCCTTCGTGACAGCGCCGGGCGGCGGGTCTGGCCCTGGCGCGTCCGACATTCAGGCCCAGCATGCTTCTCTTTACCGCGGCCTGGTCGCCAAATGCTCCAAGGTGTTCGGGGCCATGCCGGTGTCGGGACCCGTTACCGCGCTGGTGGAACTCGGTCTCGCGGTCGCCGTGGTCGCCGTCGCGGGTTCGCGCATCAAACTCGTGGTGCCGGTCGGGCGGGCCCCACCCCGCGCGGCTGCCATTGCCTTCAACGGTCAAGACCTTTTGACGCGGTTCTGCATAGCTCGCCGGTGATCGGCCGGCGGCAGGCCATTTGTCGCGCCACGACGATCGGTGAGCACTCGCTCACCGTCAACCGTCTCGCCGGCCTCGCCCCGGATGAACGCAGAAACAACCAACGCATCATCCTGTCTGACTCGGCCTAGCCGAGTCAGCCGACGCGGTCTCCATCTCGACGACGACCGCATCAACGCACCCGATACCACCGCAGCGGACAGGGCCAGCCCATGTCCGTAATCCCAAGTCTCCAAGGAGAAGTCCATGTTCTCACTCACCGTCGCCCCGCAAATGTTGACGGCGGCGACCGGTAACCTGCAGGGCATCGGCTCGGCGATGAGCGCCGAAAACGCCGCCGCGGCCGGCCCGACGACCGGGGTGGTTCCCGCCGCCGCCGATGAGGTGTCTGCGTTGACGGCGCTGCAGTTTGCCGCGCACGCGCAGATGTACCAGGGCGTCAGCGCCCAAGCTGCGGCGATCCACGAATTAGTCGCGAACACCCTTGGCGTCAGCGCTGATTCGTATGCGGTCACCGAGGCCGCCAACGCGGTCGCGGCCGGCTGAGCACTCCGAGGTGAAATGATGGATTTCGCAGCTTTGCCACCCGAAATCAACTCGGCAAGGATCTATGCCGGTCCGGGCCCGGGCTCGATGCTGGCCGCAGCGTCGGCCTGGGAGGGGCTCGCCGAGCAGCTATATTCGGAGGCCGCTTCGTATTCCTCGGTGGTTTCAGGGCTGACCAGCGGGCCGTGGCTGGGTCCGGCGTCGGCGGCGATGGCCGCCGCGAGCGCCCCCTTCGTGGCGTGGATGGACACCACTGCCGCCACGGCACAGCAGACGGCTTCGCAGGCCATGGCGGCCGCGGCCGCCTATGAGGCGGCCTTTGCAATGACGGTGCCGCCCCCAGTCATCGCGGCCAACCGCAGCCTGTTGCTGTCGCTGATCGCGACCAACATCCTCGGGCAAAACACGCCCGCGATCGCGGTCGCCGAGGCACAGTACGCGGCGATGTGGGCCCAGGACGCCGCCGCCATGTACGGCTACGCGGCCGCCTCGGCGACTGCGTCGCTCCTGACCCAGTTCACCCCGCCGCAGCCCGCCAGCAACCCGGCCGGCCTGGCCGGGCAGGGGACCGCGGTCGGCCAAGCTGTCGGCAGCTCGGCCAGCACCGACGCGCAGGCGGTCCTGTCACAGGTGACCTCCACGGTGCCCACGGCTCTGCAGCAGCTCGCGTCGCCGCTGTCGTCCACGTCCGAGTCGTCCACGGGGTCGCTGTCGTCCCTGAGTTCGTCGCTCAGTTCCATGAATCCGGCTTTATCGATGACAAGTTCGGTGGGGTGGATCTCGAGTGCCCTGCTCTCGAACGCGAATCAGATGAAGAATTTGATGCCGGCCGTCAGCGCCGCCAGCACCGCAGCTTCGGGACCGGGGCTGACGGGCGCGCTCGCTTCCAGCGCGCTGGGAGCACCCGGCTCAGCAGGACTCGGCGGGGCGGCCGTGTCGGCGGGCGTGGGCCGGGCGGCCACGGTCGGAGCGTTGTCGGTGCCGCAGACCTGGGCTTCGGCGGCCCCGGCAATGAGTTCTGCCGCGTCGGCGCTGCCCAGCGCCAGCCTGGCCACTGCCCCAGGAGCCACAGCGGGGGCTCCCGCAAGCATGCTCGGCGCGCCGCTGGCAACGATGGCCGGGCGCAGCATAGGCAACGTCGGCGAAACCGACCTTCGCTTCATGCCCCGCCTGACGGTGGTACCGCCCTCGGCGACTTTCGGATAGCAAAGGAGAGCACCAATTCGTTTTGGCAGGCGGCCATGACGCCGGCCACGTCGAGCAAAACTGATGATTTCCAGGTAAGGAGACACTTCAATGACTACACGATTTATGACCGAGCCGAACGAGATGCGGACCATGGCAGGCCGTTTCGACGTGCACGCCCAAACCGTCGAAGATGAAGCCCGCAAGATGTGGGCGTCCTCGCTGAACATTGCCGGCGCCGGATGGAGCGGGACCGCTCAGGCCGCGTCCTACGACACCATGGGCCAAACGAACACTGCATTCCGCAACATCGTCACCATGCTGCACGGGGTGCGCGATGGGCTGATCCGCGACGCCAACAACTACGAACAGCAAGAGCAAGCCTCACAGCAGATGCTAGGCAGTTAGGAGAACCGACGATGAGCATCAACTACCAATTCGGCGACGTCGACGCCCATGGCGCGCTGATCCGCGCCCAGGCCGCTTCCTTGGAGGCCGAGCATCAGGCCATCATCCGCGATGTGCTTGCCGCCGGGGACTTTTGGGGCGGTGCGGGTTCGGTGGCCTGCCAAGAGTTCATCACCCAGTTGGGCCGCAACTTCCAGGTCATCTACGAGCAAGCCAACGCCCATGGGCAAAAAGTCCAAACCGCCGGGGCCAACATGGCCTCCACCGACAGCGCCGTTGGATCCAGCTGGGCCTAGTTGTGATGTCCAGGGAGGTTGGTCAGTCGGGTGACCGGTGGCTGGCCTCCGATGGCGGAGTGGGGTCGGTGGTGATTGTAGAAGTGCAGCCAGCCGGCTAGAGCGGTGTCGCGCTGTTGGGTTGATTCGTAGAGTCGAGCGTAGGCCCAGCCGTCGGCCAGAGTGCGGTGGAATCGCTCGATCTTGCCGTTGGTCTGCGGTCGGTATGGACGGGTTCGCTTCGGGGTAATGCACAGCTCGGCGCAGGCATCACGCCATGCGTAGGACTTGTAGGCCGAGCCGTTGTCTGAGAGGACTCGTTCGACGGTGACGCCGTGGTCGGTGAACCACGCCACGGCGCGCTGCAGCACGCCGATCGCTGTGACCGCCTTCTCGTCCGCGCAGATTTCGGCGTAGGCCATCCGGGAATGATCGTCAATGACGGTGTGCACGAACGCCGTTCCGATCCGGGGGCGATAGTCCTTGCCGCGCTGGCCAGTGCGCCGGGCGGTCTGTCGGGCGTTGTGCTTGCTGATTTGTCGGCTCACGAACTTGTGCCCGCCGCCGTCGGGGATGTTGCCGAACTTGGTGACGTCGACATGGACCAGCGCTCCGGGCGAGGCGTGCTCGTAACGACGCAATGGCTCGCCGGTGACGCGGTCGATGTAGGACAGCCGGTTGATACGGCAGCGGGTCAACACCGCATGCACGGTCGAGGCCGGCACACCGAGCCGGCCAGCGATCTGTACTGGACCAAGCCGGTGACGCCACCGTAACCGCACGATCCGCCGCACCATGCGTGGCCCGGTCCTGGTCGGGCTGACACGGGGCCGCGAGCTGCGATCGGCCATCCCGGCCACCCGTTCGGTTCGAAATCGGTCGGCCCATTTCTTGGCGGTTCGTGGGGCGACCATGAACATCTTGGCTGCCGCGGCGTAGGTCCAGCCCTGCTCGACGACGAGGCGAGCAAGCCTCAAACGAGCGCGTGGCGTCAAAGCAGCGTTAGCGTGGGACACGAAGGCCTCCTGGTTGATGAAGCGGTTTCTAGACAGCTCCACTTCATAACCGGAGGCCTTCACCTGTCACACAGGCTCACCGATACCAAACGGGACAATGTCCCTGGACATCACACCTAGCCGCGCCCTCAGCCGCACCTCGATCGCATAGGTAACGCAAATCACGACTTGCGCATTGTCGTTCGATACTGCGCCCTTGCCCAGGGAGCTAGGCGAACTCGAAAGCTCTTGCTGGATCATGCCTCTGGAGGGTTCAGCCACATCGACATGAATGCCACAATGTAACGCAAGCCCGGCTGAAGACACCGCCGACTGGAGTGACGGCTTCGATACAGCTGCACCTGGCGGTCCCGAAGATGCCGCGCTCGTCAGTCAATAGGCGGGCGACAGACGCGCTGGCGACGACAAGGTCGTTACGGTTATCGCTCCAGCTGGACCAAGGTGGCCGCTGCGCCGGTGGGAGCGGATGGTGCTTTTAGATCGATACTGCGCCGGCAGGTTTCGTTAACGGTAATGATCGATCGGTCAAGATCAGCGCTTCGGGCGCCCCTGGACGTTGCAGCGCGACCCGCCTGCGCGGTACCAGGCATATTTGAGCAGCCCGCCATTGTTGTGCCTGTGAATTCGACGCCGTCTGTCCGCGACAGTACGAAGGCATCTCGTGCCTGGTATCCAGCTGAACGGTCTACGGATTTGGACGGAACCCAGCAGCCGACCGTCCACCGTGCACCCATCGCAATGCCTGTCCTGCGAGCGCCTCGCCCTGACGTGGTTACCGGGGCCTGGCGCTGCGTGGACGCATCAGAGCGGCGAGGTCCTCGCGGCTGGCCGTGCAGGTCTTGGCCATCGCCTTGTAGATGTGGTTTTCGACGGTACGAACCGACAGCGTCAGTCTCGCCGCGATCTCACGGTTAGACAGCCCTTCACCGAGCAGCATCGCGATTTCTCGTTCGCGATCGGTCAGCGGCAAACGCTCGGCGGCCTGCCGAAGCGCCGGTGTGGTAGCGCCGCCGCACTGCTCGGCGAGCGCCTCGGCGCGCGTCGAACACGTCAACGCCGACCCGCGCTTGTCCTGCCGGCGGTACGCAATAGCTGCATGGGCCGCCGCGTCCAAGGCCGCAATCAGATCACCCCTGCGCTCGAATTCCTCTGACACCAACGCCAATACAGCCCCGTCCCCGGCATTAAGGGCCTCAGCGAATCGGGCCGCAACAGCTGCGCGCGGTCCTTCGACGATCGTTTCAAGCTCGCGCAAGCGCGGCGCACTGGAATGGTCACCAAACTGCACGGCGGTCTGTAGACACATTACTTCCGCGGCAAACTGCCCATTGGCGCCGGCGATCCCGGCAGCCGAGAGCGCAGTGGTGATTGCGTTGCTGACGCTGCCCTGGCAGGCGGCGACCCATGCACGAGCCAGCTCGTACTCGTAGTCGAGGTATCGCCAGCCTGGATGCCGCTGCTGGTCAAGTCTGGCAAGGGCAGCGACGGCCTCACTGGTTGATCCGCGCATAGCGAGCGCGATCGTGTGTGGGATCTGGCAGCGGTACCCCCATCCGTTGCGCTCGCCGGAGGCGACCAGCGTGTCGATGACGGGTTCAAGAAGCGCGCATGCGGCATCGAGGCGGCCCGCGCCAAGTGCAGCGCGAGCCGCGACGGGTGCACCGACTAACTGGCCCGGCCCTGGAACGTTGGCCACCCGCTCGCCCAGGAGTTCGGCCATACCCTGAGCTTGCGCTATCTGACCAGCTAGCAGCAGCGCGCCGACGTGCGCGTCGGTGATGATGACGAAGCCGCGTACTGCCACGGGGTATCCGGTGCTCGCAGCGGCCGCGGCTTCGATGGTTCGGCCGGCGTCCCCGGCCGCAACGGTTCTGGCCCACGCGGTAAAACGGGAGGCCACATCGGATAGCTGTTCTGGCACAACGCCTTTCGACGCTTTGCTGGCGGCGTCGGGCCTGCCCATCGCTGCCCAGTACACGGTGAGAAAGGCGTTGATGCAGCTGTGAGCCTGCGCCGGTATCGCTCGCGACGCGTCGTCAATCAGCCTCTTCGCCCCTTGGGGATCTGCGAGGGTGAAGAGCCTGTTGGTGGCCCGCAGATTGGCGAGCCTGGCACGCTCGCCGTCGCCCAATTCGCTAGTGGGCATGTCCGCGAGCACCGCGTCGGCCTCCTCGCCGCGGCTCAGCGACGATAAAACATACGCGCGGAGGAAATTCGCTTCCGGACCCCCGCCAGCGCGGATGGCCGCATCGGCGAGCCGATCGGCCAGGGGCAGATCCATCAGCCACACCGCCCCCGGAGCGGCGCTGGTCAGAAGGTCGGCGTCGGGCTCAAGATCGGAGTCCAGGCTCAACACGGCGCGCCGCACCACCGCCCGCACGTCGGCGCAGCCGACAGTGGCGAGTTCAGCCACGACCAGTCCCCGCAACCGGCGCAGCCTGGTGGGTACCGCACGCCGCTTGCGCACCTCGGCATACAGCGGATGCGCCACCCGCACCTCGACACGACCGTCGACCTGGTCCAGCGTCAGGAGGCCGCGCACGTCGGCCTCCTCGACCGCCGCCGGATCGGTGATACGCGTCAGTGACCCCAGCTCAATCGGCTCGCCGATCGCCAGCACGTCGACCACATCGCTCACCGATGCCGGCAGGGCACCGATGCGCGATTCGATCAGTTCAACCAAATCGGGCGGCACGACCGGTTCGCCGACCCAGCACCAACGACCATGCTGCTCGACGAGCCGGCCATCGGCGATCTCCTGCTCCACGATGTTGCGCAGGTATAAAACGTTGCCGCAGGTCAGGTTCCATAAGCGGCGGGCCGCGTCCAGATCCACACATCCACCGAGGGTCGCCGATAGCAGCTCCAGGGTTTCGGCGGGTGATAAAGGCTGCAGATCAAGCCGCTCGAACTGGCCAGCCTTCCACAGCTCACGCATGCCCGCGCTGATCGGCTCCCCGTCCCGCACCGTCAGGATGAGTTTCGCAGCGCCTCGCTGGACGATCTGATGCAAGACAAATGTCGACGCGTCATCGAGCAAACTGACGTCGTCAACACCAATCACCACCGGGCTCCCAGCCGATGCCGCAGTCAGCGACTCGATCACGCCGCCTACCAGTTGCAGCGTGTCACCCGCGGCCGACCCCGCCCAAGGGGCGAACGCGCCCAACGGAAGCATCTGCGCCGACGACGTCGCCACCACCCAACGCGTTTCGCATCCCTTCGATGCCGCGAACGACAGCGCCTCGCGGGCGATCCGGCTTTTGCCAACACCCGCAGCCCCACGAATGACCATCCCGCAAACATCGGGCTCCCATAGCGCGCTGTCGATAAGCCGCATTTGCTCGAAGCGGCCCGTCAGCGGCAACCGTATGCGCACTGATCCTCGGTCCGCCTGCCGTTGACGACCGTGCGGTCTCACCTCGGTAACCGTTGGCCTCGCCCTGCCACGTCGGTAGCCGACCCCATCCACGCTGCGCGGATGGTCCGCCGCAGCGAGAGCAGGCGCCGCGGCGGTGCCCTGCGCGAACATGCCTGAACACAAGCACCCTGACTCGCGCAATGCCTCATCCAAATGGGTGAAATCCAGATACTCTTCATAGGAGAATCACACTGAGGAAGGTGCCGATGCGGATACCAGCCAGCGAATCAGGGGCCGGTCGATGGTCACGGTCGAGGACTTCTCGCGCCTAGTTTCCGGCATCTACGCCGCCGCGGTCACTCCCCGGCACTGGGAGCCGGCCCTCGATGAGATTTGCCGCAGCCTGGGCGGGACGATCGGCACGCTCATTGAATCCGCGGGTGGAGTGTGGTCCATTCAAGCCACGACTGCGCCAGCCGAGGTCGGTAAGACCTACGCCGAGCACTACCACCGCCTCGACTATGTGCTCGCCGGGGTTGGGAACGGTCCAGCCGGCGCAGTACGCACCGGCACAGAGTTGATAGCACCGCGGACGAACGAAGAGTTCTACAACGACTGGATGCGCCCGAACGGCATCGAAGACGGGCTGTTCGTCGGCCTGACCGGTGGACAACGCCCCTCGTGTTTGATCGTGGCGTCGCCGCGGCGGACTGAGTCGTTCGACACGCCTGAACGCGTGACCTTGATGAACGGGCTGGTTGGACACGTGCGACAGGCGCTGCACACGGAGGACAAACTGGCGGCTCTGGCCGACAGCGTCGTTGAGCTGGCAGGCGCACTTGAGGTTGTCCGGCACGGTGTCATCGTCGTCGCAGGCGAGCATCTGGTGATAAACCTGAATTCGGCCGCCGAGCGGATCCTTTGCGCGGAAGACGGCGTGTGCATGCGGTCAGGACATATCGCCGCAACAACCACCCATGCAGAACAAGAGCTGCATTGCGCCATCCAAAGTGCACTAGCGGCCGATGGCTCTGCCGTTCGTACAGGCCGGTCGCTAACCTGCGTTCGGCCATCGGGTAAGCGGGCCTACGTCATTCACGTGCTGCCCTCACACCGCCGCAATGCCGATGAGCCACTCCGACAGCCAATGGCGGTGGTGTTGATTATCGACCCAGAAGACGAACCCGAACCCGCCGCAGCGTTGTTGCGCCGGCTCTACCACCTCACCGAAGCCGAAGCCCAGGTTGCCCTACACGTGATGCACGGTGCGAACCTCAAGCAAATTGCAGACGAGTTGTCGATCTCATGGACGACAGTTCGCACCCATCTGCAACACGTCTTCGACAAAACTGACACCCACCGCCAAGCTGAGCTCGTCCGTCTACTACTCGCGCTGAGCCCATGACTGAGCGAATCCGGCGCCGGGCGATGGTCACGGTCGAGGACTTCTCGCGCCTCGTAGCCGACATCTACGCCGCGGCCGTCGCGCCCCAGCAGTGGGACGCGGCCATCCGCGACGTTCAGCGCGTGCTCGGTGGCACCGGGGGATCGCTGCTGATGGGCGGGGGCAGCGTTTGGTCGTTCCAGGATTCAACTCTTCCGCTGGCAGCGCTCGAGACCTATGCGGAGCATTACCGCCGATTGGATTATGTGCTCGAGAGGGTGCAGAACGGCCCGATCGGCGTGGTGCGGACCGGGCCGGAAATCATCGTTCCGAACCGGAATGCGGAGTTTTATACGGGCTGGATGCAGCCCAACGAACTAGAAGATGGGTTATTCGTCCGGCTCACCGGCGGTCCTCGACCGACCTGTTTTCTAGTGATGTCATCGAAACGGTATTTTGATGCGCCCGAGCGGGTGAAGCTGGTAGGCAGCTTGGTGGTGCATCTGCAGCAGGCGGTCCGGACGCAGGACCAATTCGCCGCTGTAGTCGAACGCAATACGGAGCTTGCGCGGGCGCTCGACGCGATCCGAGATGCTGTCATCGTCGTCGGAACAGATTGCCGGGTAATCAACCTCAATTCCGCCGCCGAAGACGTTCTGCGCGGCAACGACGGCCTGCACACAGAATCGGGGCGCATCGGGGCAATAAATATGCAGACCGAGCGCGAGTTGCACTGCGCGCTGCATGGTGCGCTGATCGGTGGAGAATCAGGGCTTCGTGGCGGGCGCTCTTTGATCTGCAGACGCCCATCGGGCCTGCGTCCCTATGTGATTCAGGTGATCCCGCTGCATCGCATCGGAACTAGTGAAAGGGCAGGGGAGCCATCGGCGTTGGTTTTGATCAAGGACCCAGAGCGCGAAACTGAGTCCGCCGCAACGCTGTTGCGCCGACTCTACCGACTCACCGAGGGCGAGGCCGAAGTCGCCCTACGGCTCACGCATGGTGCGGGTCTGAAGCAAATCGCGGACGAGCTATCGGTGTCGTATGAAACGGTTCGCACCCACCTGCAACACGCCTTCGACAAGACCGACACCCACCGCCAAGCCGAACTCGTCGGCCTCGTGCTCGCACTCACTCCATGAAGCCGCCGAACCAACGGCGAACGGGCGTATGTGCCGCGTTTGCGCCGCTGGTTGGGTCCATTCGCCGCGCTCGCCAATGCTTAATCTGCGGTGTCGAATTCGATGGGTAGGGTGGTCGGCCCGCTGAGCGCAGTTAGCGGCTTCCACGGGGCCGGTCCGGTGCGGCGCGCGTTGTGCATGCGTTGTGTCATGACGGTGAGGGCTTCGGCGAGCTCGAGGCGGGCGAGGTGGGAACCGAGGCAGTAGTGCATGCCCGCGCCAAATGTCTGCATCGCCGGGGCGCCGTCGCGGGTGATGTCGAGGCGGTCGGGATCGTCGTAGACGGCGGGATCCCGGTTGGCTGCGGCCATGTTTGCGAGGACCAGGGTGCCAGCCGGGATAGTGACGCCGGCGAGTTCGACGTCCTCGATGGCGGTGCGCAGCATGGCGAACGCTACCGGGGAATGGCGCATGATCTCCTCGACGGCATTGGCCGCCAGCTCGGGATGCCGTCCCAGCAATGCCCACTGCTCCGAGTGATCGCACAGCACGTGCACCGCGGCGGCGAGCTGGTTGCGGGTGGTGTCGGTGCCGGCCATCAGCAGCCCCGCTACCAGCATGCGCAGCTCGCCGGCGCCCAGACGGTCGCCGTCCTCTTCCGCGCGGATCAGCTCCGAGATCAGGTCGTCGGTCAATGTACGCCGCCGGCTGGCGACCATGTCGTCGATGTAGGCGTCAAGCGCCTCCCAGGCGGCCAGGATCGAGGCCGTTTCGTCGGCGGCGTTCCAGCTGAAGACCTTGAAGATGTCGTCGGTCCAGTCGGAGAACAATTGCCAGTCCTCGGCTGGGGCGCCCAGCAGCGCACAGATGATGGGGATCGGGTATTGGCGTGTGATGTCCGCGACCACCTCGCAGCGCCCGTAAGCGGTGTGGCGGTCCACGAGTTCGGTGATGACGTCGCGGATGGTCGTGCGCAGCCGTGCGGTGGCTCGCGGTGTGAAGGCCTTTGACACCAGGCGGCGCAGCCGGTGGTGTTCGTCGCCGTCCAGACTGATCAGGTTGGTCGCGACGCGGTCCCATATCGGGCCGGAGGTGATGCCTTGGGCGGCGAGGAACATCCCGTGAGGCACGCGGAGCCGTTGGTCGCGCAGCACGGCGTGAACCAGCTCGTAACTCAGGACTTCGGGGCCGTGGGTACCCATTGCGATCGGTGTTCGACTGCGGGCTTGAGCGATGAGCCGATGCGCCTCCTCAGGATCATGCAGGTGCTCATAGGCCAAGATGGGCAGCCCCGCGTCGAAGGCGTTCGGGCAAACGGGCGTAGGCATCGTGTCGGCGGTCATAAGGGCCTCTCAGGTAGGAACGAGTCGGCTGGCCATTAACGGTTGCTAGCCGCGACGCCATCGTCGCTCCGGTCCCGCAAGGACACGTAAGTAGTCAGCTACTCATCTAACCTGTCGACTACGTCGAACTGCCTGTGGTGATCGAGTCGTGCCGACAGCTGCTCGCTCGGCGCCGAGCATGCCGGGACCAGCCAGTTTTGCACCGCGCAACGCCATGGCAGCAGCGCGTCAACCTAGCTGATTAACCACCGCGGCCGTGTCAAGCCACACATTCTCGCGGCTAATCAGCCCGTCGCGGAACTCGAAGACATGCAGCATCCGAAATCTGATGCGCCGCCCGTTACCCGGAAGCCCGAGCAACGATCCGATCACGGTGCCCGTCATGAGCATTTCGAGGACCATCGCCTCGCCGGCCACGTACTGGCGCAGGACATGCCAGCTTTCGCTGCGGAAGTTGGCGGTGAGGTAGGCATAAAAGCCGCGGGCCCCGTCCTTACCGCGAGTGGGGCTATTGGGGAATCCGACCACATCATGCTCGATGTCGTCGGTGTACACGGCCACTGCGCCGTCGATATCCCCGTGACCTTCAGCGCTCATGTGGCGGTCCACGAGTGCCCGCATCTGGCTGTCAGCCATCGCCGTCTCCCAGTCGTGCCCCGGTACGAAGACAATTGATTCTCGTCGTCTCAGGCGAGCCGACAAGACCCCGGCGCGAGATCGCGTATCCGTGCTACCACGCCGCCATGCTGCGAAATGTGAGTAGTGCACCACTCATGTCGATTGGTCCCGCGCGATCCACTATTCCCAGTAACAGAACGTGGGCCAGCACAAGTGTCGAACTGTTCCGGCGACAGTGACGGAGGAAGCACATGCGCCGCCAACATCGCACCTACACCAAGACCGCCCAGTCGAGATGGATGGGCGGCACCTCATCAGCAATCAATCCGAGCCGTGAGGAGCGGGGAAATGACCGCAACACCAGAAGCCTATGCCAGTGCACGGGACCGTGAGCCCACCGTTGAGGCCGCATCACCTGCGCCCGCCTTGATTACCGAGCAGGAGGTCATGTTCGGCACGGCGGTAGCTGTGCGGGCGAGGCCGACGATACGCCGCTGGACCGGAAGAGCTTCGGTTCTCTTGGCGTCCATTCGCCGCACAATTGGGACCTCGCGGCGAGATGCCCGCCCAGTGCGTCATGACTGCCCGAGGCACTACGCATTCCTTGAGTACTCCTGCATGGCTCGTGAGATGGATCGCCTCTAGGCGCGGGAAGTCACCGACGTGACCATCGCGTGGTCCTCGATTCGCCGGTCGCGTCTGCATAGCACTCCCCCTGGCTAAACGTCACTTGTTAACGGGTAGCTGACCTCACCCATTTGGATGAGGAATTGCGCAGCCGAGAGTGGTTGGGTGCTGACATGTTGCACCAAGCATCAGGCGCGGCGCTATCCGCAACAGTGCGGGTGCTGCCGCGATGCGAGGGGTGCCACCGGCTGTCGTGGCCACCTCACCACCACGAGGCTTTTGTGGATACAGGGAGACCGAGTAGCCAGCTACCCTATCGAGCTTGTCTGGGCGCGGCCACGATTGTTGGCAAGCCGCAATTCGGACGGAACGACATGGGTGACGTTAGTGGCGGAATGGCTCAAATCGCTGATCATCGCGGTGGAGGTGCGGGTCGGTCGCGAATGAGGGTCTTCGCCACCGGCGCGACCGGATTAGTTGGCGCTCACACCGTACTGGCGCTGCTCGATGCGGGCCACGAGATGCGCTTGCTGGTACGCGACGAACCAAGGGCGCGGCGCTGGTTCGAGTCTCGCTGTCGGCACATCGAGCGCTCCGTCACCGTCGACATCACCGACCAGGCGGCGGTGCAGCACGCGATGGCGGGCTGCGACGCCATGTTTCACGCCGCGGCGACGGTGTCGCTGGACCCCCGCAAAGCCCGGGAAACGTACGACATCAACGCCGGCGCGACGAGGGCGGTGCTTGGCGCCGGACACGCGCTCGGCATCGGTAATCTGCTGTATGTCTCCAGCGTCGCCGCGCTGTTTCACCTTGGGGCCCCGCGCGTCGACGAATCGACGCCGCTCGCCGACGCTACCGAGCCATACTCGCGGTCCAAGCGTGACAGCGAGGAGCATGCCCGGGCGCTGCAGCAGCGGGGCGTACCGGTGCAGATCACCTATCCAATCGCCGGCGTCGGGCCAGATGATCCTAAGCTCAGTGCGGCCAACCGTGCGCTGGCAACGTTCGTCGGTCAAGTGCTGCCGCGTAGCACAACGGGTTTTCAGTGTGTCGATGTGCGCGACCTGGCTCATGCGCACCGATGGCTCTTAGAACATCCGCCCACACGCGATTTCGCGGATGCGCGCTACATCGTCGGCGGGCATTTCTATGCGTGGGAAGAACTTCGTCGGCGCCTCGAAGCGCTCCTTGGGCGGCGCATCTTCAGTCCACGGGTCTCGCCGAGACTAATGCGGGCGATGGGCACGACCGCGGATTATGCCAAGAAGCTGGTGACGTTTGAGACGCAGATCTCCGCCGAGTCGATGGCGATCAACACCCTGTGGCCACCCGCGGACTCGAGCCGCTTCGTGGCGAAGTCGGGTTTGTGCTTCCGACCGGGCGAAGCGACTTTCGGCGACACGATTCGCTGGATGGTCGAAGCCGGGCACATCCCGGTCAAGAAGGCGGGCCGACTGGTTGGTCTCGACGTCACGTCCGTTAAGGATAGGCACGGAGCCCGATGAAGTTTTCCTTTGCGATGCCAAATACGGTCCGCGTCAAAGCATTGACGCAGCCTTTCGAGCTCGACGTGACCGGTGCGGATCAGATCGTCATGGCCAAACGTGCCGAGGAGCTCGGGTACGACATGATCCCGATCCCGGAGCACTTCATCGTCCCGAACGCACACGTGGAGCTGTCGGGACCGCACTACTTTCACTCGACGGTCGCGCAAGCGTTCATAGCCGGCGCCACGCAACGTATCCGGGTCAACTCGTGCGTCACGCTGCTTCCGCTACAGCACCCCGTCATCATGGCCAAGGCGTTGTCGACGGCGGATTGGATGAGCGGCGGTCGTATCACCGTCACGTTCGGCGTCGGTTGGGACGCAGAGGAATTCAAGATTCTCGGTGTGCCTTTCCGCGAGCGCGGACGCATGGCCGACGAATACCTTGCCTCCATCGTTGAACTGTGGACGAGCGATTGGCCCGAATTCCACGGCAAGTACGTATCGTTCAAAGACGTTGCGTTCGAGCCAAAGCCGGTTCAGAAGCCGCATCTGCCGATCTGGATCGGCGGGGACGCCGAGCCGATGCTCAAGCGCGCAGCCCGATACGCATCGGGTTGGTTCCCGTGGCTGACAAGCCCTGCGGACATTCCCGCGAAGCTCGACTTCATCAAGTCCCAGCCAACCTACGACGGCCGGCCGTTCGAAGTGCTGTATGGCCTGGGCAGCTCGCGAGTCGGAGAAGGACACGTGGTCATCGACGACCCCACCCAACTGCCCGGCATGAGCGCAGAGGAAATCATCGACCAGCTCGGCTGGTTCGCCGAGCTGGGAGTAACGATGACCGGGGTGCCGATCCCGCCGGTCAAGGACATCAATGCTTACCTCGACTACGCGCAGTGGGTCATCGAGGAAATCAAACCAAAGGTGCCGTAATGGAAGACAAGTCGGTTCACCGCCGAGAAATGGAAACGGGGCAGTGAACGCCTACACGAATCGTGCCTATACCGTCCGCTCGGCCAGGTGCCGGTTGCCACGGTTCATCCGAAGAGGGCGTCGGAGTAGCGAGAGGACGTTTGTTATGGATGACTGAGCACGGTCGCGCGTTTGCGTTCGCCGCGACGCGGTTGCGCGTAAGCGATCGCTACTTCGACTCGACAGGGACGCCCCTCCGCCCATGCGGCTTGAAACTCGTGAGACGGGTTTGTCCATCGCACGGTCCCGGGGCGTGAGAAATTTTGCGAAGCCGGGATTCTCATGGATTTTTACGCGGTCGTTGATCAGGTTTTCGACTTACTTTGCAGTCGAGGCCGAGTTTCCTACCGCGCGCTCAAGCGCCAGTTCGATCTCGACGATGGTGATCTCGACGCGCTCAAGGAGGAGCTGCTCTACGCACACTCCGACGCCGTGACGGAGGATGGACTCGGTTTGGCCTGGGCCAGTCCGCCCGGGATGACGACCAAAATCACTCAGCCAGAAAGTGCTTCGGCACAATCCGCAGAACGTCGGCATCTGACGGTACTGTTCTGTGACCTCGTTGACTCCACTCCGCTCGCCGGCCGGCTGGACCCCGAGGACTTCAGCGAAGTGGTGCAAATCTATCAAGACACATGCGAAAAGGTGATCGCCCGCTATGACGGGCATATCGGCGCATTTCTCGGCGATGGCCTGCTTGTCTATTTCGGCTTCCCCCGAGCCCATGAGGACGACGCGCACCGAGCCGTTCGCGCCGGCTTGGGAATCGTGGAGGCCATAGCGCAGCTCAACACGGGTCTGGTCGACAAGCGCGGGTTGTCACTCGGTGTTCGCTTGGGGTGCCATACCGGGCTGGTCGTGGTGGGCGCGCTCGGGGGCGACGCGCGCCGCGAAGAGCTGGCGTTGGGCGAGACACCGAATATTGCCGCCCGCCTGCAAGGGGTTGCCGCACCAAACACGCTGGTAATCAGCGCGGTGACCCATCAGCTTCTGGGAGGGCTGTTTGCCTGTGAACCGTTAGGAACTCCGGCGCTCAAAGGCGTCGCACAACCGCTGCAGGTGTACCGGGTGCTGTCGGAGAGCAGCGCCCGCACGCGCCTGGAAGCGCTCGGCATCGGCGGTTTGACCCCCCTCGTCGGGCGCGAACGCGAAGTGGCGCTGCTGCAAGACCGGTGGACCCAGGTACTCGACGGGCAAGGGCAAGTAGTGCTGCTGAGTGGCGAGGCCGGGATCGGCAAGTCCCGACTGGTGCGGGCGCTCACCGAAATTGCCGCCCAAGGCGACGCGTGGCTCATCCCAGGCCAGAGTTCGCCGTACCATCAACACTCGGCGCTGTATCCGGTGATCGACCTGCTCGAGCGCATCGTGCTGCGGTTCGAACGTCAGGAGTCGCCGGAGCAGAAACTGCGCAAGCTGGAAGGGTTTCTGGTCCAAAACGGTCGGCCCTTGGCGGAGACCGTGCCGCTGTTCGCCTCCCTACTGTCCATTCCGCTGACTGATGACTACACGTCGGTCGACATCTCCCCGGAACAGCAGAAGCAACGGACGTTGCGTGCGCTGATCGATGTTGTGATGCAGCGAGCAGCTCAGCAACCGGTCTTATTCGTCATCGAGGACCTGCATTGGTTTGATCCCACTACGCTGGAACTGCTCGGCCTTCTCGTCGAGGAGCTTCCCGCCGCCCCCGTGATGGCTCTCCTCACCTACCGCCCTGACTTCACGCCGCCATGGCCGGCACGCTCAAGTGTCACCGAGCTGACTCTTTCTCGCCTGCCGCCCGATGAGGTGCTCGTGTTGATTGGCCACGTGACGCACGGCAAGCGATTGCCGGCGGAGGTTGTGCGGCAGGTGGTCGCCAAGACCGACGGCGTACCGCTGTTCGTTGAAGAGCTCACCAAGATGGTCCTCGAATCCGGTCTCTTGCGGGAGGAAGAAGACCGGTATGCGCTGACGAGCCGACTACCGCCGCTGGCGATTCCCAGCACGCTGCACGACTCGCTGATGGCACGCTTGGACCGCTTATCAGCGGTCAGGGGTCTGGCCCAGCTGTGTGCCACCCTGGGGCGCGAATTCACGTATCCGCTGCTGAAAGCAGTCACCTCGTGGGACGACGGCCCATTGAAACAGGGACTGCAGCAGCTGGTAAAAGCCGAGTTTCTCTACCAACAGGGTTTGCCGCCACAAGCGACCTACCGCTTCAAACACGCCCTTATCCAGGACACAGCCTACGAGTCACTGTTGAAGAGCACCCGTCAGCGCCATCACCTGCGCATCGCCGAAGTACTCGAATCGCGGTTCCGTGAGACCGTCGCAACGGAGCCCGAACTACTGGCCCACCACTACGGCGAAGCCGGCTTGACCGCAAAGGCCGTCCCGTACTGGCAAGCCGCGGGGCAGCGAGCACTTCAGCGCTCCGCCAACCTGGAGGCAATTGCCCACGTGACGCGCGGCTTGGACATC
Source organism: Mycobacterium sp. NTMscope_MAC_12 (assembly GCF_976985675.1). NCBI lineage: Bacteria > Bacillati > Actinomycetota > Actinomycetes > Mycobacteriales > Mycobacteriaceae > Mycobacterium > Mycobacterium sp. NTMscope_MAC_12. The sequence goes on along the minus strand of NZ_CDRJYY010000001.1, from coordinate 1,488,327 downwards.
TTGGGCACCATGCCTGAGACCCCGGAACGTGCGCAACAGGAGCTCGGCTTGCAGATCATGCTGGGCGCTGCGCTGGGCGCCACGCAGGGCCAACAGGCCGTGGGTCACATCTACACCCGGGCCTGTGAGCTGGCCCGTCAAGGGGGCAGCACACCGGAACTGTTCGCTGCTCTGTGGGGGCTCTGGTATGCGCATATCGCGCAGGGCCAGATGCCGACGGCACGGGCTCTGGCCGCGGATTACCTCGAGCTGGCGCGCCGGCAGCGAGACCCGCTCGTACTTGCGGCGGGCCATCGGATGCTGGCCAATACCGCGTGGTGGCAGGGCACCTTGAAAGACGCCCGAGACCACAGCCGTGAAGGCCTGGCTATTTATAATCCTGAGCAGCATCGTGCGAGCCTGGTCCGCTATGGGCAGGACTCTGGGGTCTGCTGCGGTTGGATCCAAGCCCTCACCAAGTGGGTTCTAGGCTATCCGGACCAAGCCGTGCACAGCATGGACGAAACACTGGCACGCGCCCGCGCACTAGCGCATCCCTTCAGCGAGGCACAGACACTTCTGTTTTCCGCCCATCTGTATCAGTTGCTCCGAGAACCTCAGGCTGCGCGGGCCCGCGCTGAGGAGGCGTTGGCGCTATGTATCGAGCACGGCTTCGAGGCATATCGCACCTGGTGCCTGCTCCCCCGGGGCTGGGCTGAGGCACAACAGGGACGTGCGATAGAAGGTGTCGCAGACATACACGAGGCGTTGGATGCGCGGCACGCAACCGGAGCTAAGGCCGTCTTACCGTGGTTCTACACCGTGCTGGGCGAGGCCTACGGACAAGCCGGAAATGTCGACGATGGCCTGCGTGCCGTAGAAGAGGCGCTGGGGTGGGTGAAGCACAATGACGAGCACCTTTACGAGGCCGAGGCGTTTCGGCAGAAGGGTCAGCTACTACTCGAACAGGGCGCTGCGAACGCCGCCGAGGCGGAAGAATGCTTTCAGCGGGCCATGAACATTGCGCACCGTCAGCAGGCGAGGTCCTGGGAGCTACGAGCGGCAATGAGCATCACCCGACTCCGGTACGAGCAAGGCAACCGGCGTCGCCCGAAGGTGCTGGCGGCCGTTTACGACTGGTATTCAGAGGGGTTTGACACCGCCGACTTGCGGGATGGGAAGGCCTTGATAGCCGAAACAGAAAAGGCCGCAAAAGCACTCGGTCGAACGATCACTAAGGAGGTCACGTGAGCTTCGATAACCCGAAAGGCACCCGCGGCTCTCGCCAACCGCGCGCAAGTCTCGCGATGCAGTGGTTTAACAACTGGGCCATAAGCCGAATCCGTAGAAGCGGCAAGTTCATGGGTGGCATGGACGCATTGGTGCTGACGACAGTCGGCCGCAAGACCGGAGCACAACGCCGCACTCCAGTCGGCTATTTCCCCGGCGGGAATGACAGCTGGCTCGTCGTGGCCTCAGCGGCCGGCGCGGCAAGAAACCCGGCGTGGTACTACAACATCGCCGCACATCCCGACGAGGTTCATATCGAGGTCGCGGGCCGCAAGCTAGCCGTAACTGCCGAGCAGCTCAGCGGCACGACGCGCGAAGAGGCTTGGCGACAGATCACCGCGGCCTCGCCCCGGTTCGCGCGGTATCGACAGAAGACCGACCGCCTACTGCCGGTTATCCGCTTAGTACCCCGCGTCGGCTGACCTAGATGGGCTGGTCTCGGATGCGCGATGACCTGACCAAAGGCGGTCCAATAGATCAGGCCGACGAAATGTGTGGCTGACCGTGGTTCGACATCTGTTCGTCGACTCCCGTGGGCGCCGACAGTGCCGTCGTGGATTGCCTCGTGGTGAGAGTGCAGCCACCACACGCTGAGCTCTACTGAAGGGCAACCCGCAGCCCACCTCGAACAGGCGGGACCCCCACCTTGGACGTCGCGGAGCCAGCCGAAATCAACTAGCCCGCAAGATGATTGGCGCCGCGCAACCATTACGGGGCCAACGCCCAGACTGCGTGAGGTCGCCCGTGATGGTGACACGGCCGCCGAGTAACAGGGCGGCGATCGGTTTCGGGGCTTCGTGGAAGCGTGGTAGACCATTATCCGGGTGCGCTGCGCATATGGGGACGTCGACAAGACGCAGCGGCCCGCACCGGTGAAAGGAGCGCAGCCCATGTATGCCGGTGTGGCCTCGACGCTGCTGGTATCCCTAGCGGGCGTTGCCGCGGCATATGGGATGCATCGGCTCACGGCGGTGTGGGCGGACGCGTTGACTTCGCTTCCCTTCCAGTCGGGGTGGCGGCCCGAGGAGCACGCGCTGTCCCGGTATCACGTGCGCTGGTATCCAGCGACACTGATCTTTCTCGCTTTCGATGTCGAGATGTTGTTCATGTACCCATGGGCCATCGTGGTCACACAGATGGGCACCACCGCTATCGTCGAGATGTTCCTATTCCTGGCCGCGTTGTTCGTCGCGGTCGCATGGGCGTGGCGGGAGGGCGCGCTGCGATGGGTATGACCGCCGCCTTAACCCGAGCTGCTACCCGCCGGGCCCACGTCCTGACCGTCGAGGTCCCAGGGAATTGGGTTCTGCGCGCAGCGGTGGAGCGCGGTCTTGCTGCGCGTAGGTGGTGTGCAGCGGTGTCCCCGGCGGACGCCGACGTCCTAGCGGTGTGCGGCATGCCCGGGTCCGAGTTGGGCGAAGCCGTCGACAGGATCTGGGACCAATTGCCCGGCCCCCGAGTCCGCATCGACATTACTGACAAGGAGTCGATCGATTCAGCGCTGGACCGCGCAGCCGCGGAGCTGCTCGATTTCGGGCAACAACGAGACGACGCCCGTGATCGCGCACAATTGCCCGACCCGGACCACACTGGTCACCACGGCGGAACGGCCCATGGCGGCATGGATCACGGCGACATGAACCACGGCGACATGGACCACAGTGACCACCACGACATGAACCACAGCGCGATGGACCACAGTGACCACCACGACATGAACCACGGCGACATGGACCACAGTGACCACCACGACATGAACCACGGCGACATGGACCACAGTGGACATCACGGCATGGACCACGGCGACATGGAGATGGCGCCTGCCGGCATTGCTTTGGCCGAAGGCGGAGAGGACCGCGACGGCCTCGAGATGGATGTCCTGCACTTGCGTCTCGGCCCGGTCCTCCCCCACTGGCCGGCGGGATTGGTATTGCGGTGCTCATTGCAGGGAGACGTCCTCGCCGAGGCCGAGGCATGGATCGTCGATAACGACCATGAAAGCGGATATAAGGCCCCGCCGGAACACACCGAATTGGTGGCGGCTGCCCAACAGTGCGACCACGTCGTCGATCTGCTCGAGCTGTCGGGGTGGCCGCGGGCGGCGGCCGTAGCGCGGCAGGCGAGGGACCTGTTGTTGGGCGACTCTGACGTCGACCGAGCGCGGGAGCTGCTTGACAGCCTGCACAAGATGCTCGGCAAGTCCAGGTTGCTGCGCTGGTCGTTACGTGACCTCGCGCCGCTGACATCTGAAAGTCTCGACCGTCATGAGCTGCCCGCGGCACTTGCCGGCGATACCTACGACCGGCTACTCACCCGAGTCGGTCTAGCGCGCACTCTCCTGCGAGAACCCTTAAGGTCCAGTCTATTTGAACTTGACTCGACAAAGATAAGCGATGCGCTACCGGCCCTGGTGCGCGGCCTGGACGTGGCCACTGCCCGCCTGGTAGTCGCCAGTCTCGGCATCGACACCGCGCGCGCAAACGAGAGCATCCCTCATGGGTGACCCGACGGTTACGACGGTGCCAGGCGTCTGGGCGCTCGGCGCCGCCGGGTTGCTCGGAGCACTCGGCCTCTATGCCGCCTCCCTCGATGGTGTGCTGACCGACCGCGGCAACGGTGTCCGCACGGGCGGAGCGGCCACCCCGCTGTGGGAGGTGGCGCGTCTGATGCGGCAGCGTCGGCGCACCATCGTCGCGGCGGACACGCTGCTGTGGCGGGTCGGCGCTACGGGTCTGATCGTCGCCGCCATGTTGATGGTGACCGTGGTGCCGCTGGGCCGGTGGACGCTGTTCGATCTCGATGTGGGCGTCGTGTGGTTCAACGCGATGGACGTGATGGTGTGGGCGCTGGTGTGGCTCGCCGGTTGGGGTCCGAATTCGGCGCATTCGCTGATCGGCGGCTACCGATTCCTGGCCCACGGCTTGGGCTATGAGCTCCCGCTCATGTTCGCGCTGGTCGCTCCGGCCATTGCGGCCCAGAGCCTGCGTGTCGGCGCGGTCGCCGCGGCCCAGCAGCAATTGTGGTTCGCCGTGTGGATGCCGATCGCGTTTGTCGTCTATTGTCTTGGGGTAGCAGCCTTTTCGGTATGGGGCCCGTTCACGCCGGCGCTTGGCGCCGACGTCGCCGGCGGCGTGACCACGGAACTCTCCGGTGTGGACCGGCTAGTGTTCCACGCCGGGCGGTACGCGCTGCTGGCGTCCGGTGCCGCGTTCGCCGTGCCGATGTTCCTCGGCGGCGGCGACGGACCGTTGCTACCGCCTTGGTTGTGGGTGTTGCTCAAAACCGTTGCGCTGCTGACGGTTTTGGTATGGCTGCGTAGACGGGTTCCTGTCTTTCGGCCGGAGAAGTTCATGGAGCTCGGCTGGGTGGTCCTGCTGCCGGCCGTCCTCGTGCAAGACCTGGTCGTGGCCATAATCGCTACTTGGAGGAGCTGATACATGCTCGTCGATATCGTCTTCTGGACCTGCGCGGCGATCGCCGTGCTCGCCGGTGCGGCGGTCTTCCGGGTGACCTCGATGGCGCGCGCCACGTATGCGCTGGCGGTGTCGTTCGTCGCCGTGGGTGTCGCGGTGCTGCTGCTGGCGCAGAACTACATCGGCGTGGTGACGATCTTGATGATGGTGATGGAGATGGCGGTGATGGCCGTCTATATGGTCATGTTCATGGGCATGAACCCGGCGCTGATGCCGATGAGCATGGTGCACGACAGGCGCCGGGGCCTCACCGCCGCCGTGGGTACCTTCGTTCTGCTGGCGACCGGGATCCTGCTGGTCGACTGGCCATCGCGGCGCGGCGCACCACCACGCGATGTCACCGTGGCGCTCGGGGAGGAGCTGATGGGACCGAAGATGCTCGCGATGGCCGTTATCAGCCCAATCATGGTGGCCACCATTGTGGCCGCGATTGTGTTGGCGGCCAAGCGGAGCCGTTACGACCGGTTCGGCGATGACTTGAAACACCGTCCCGCCCGCGACCCGCAGCCGGGAGGTGTCGGGCGATGACCCTCGACACGGTGCTGCTGGTGGCGGCCGCGTTGTTCAGCGTCGGACTCTACGGTGCGCTCTCCCAGCAGGTCGTGGTGATGGTGATGATGGGTCTCGAGTTGATGATCAACGCGATCATCCTTGCCGCCGCGGGCTTTTGGTGGTTCCTCGCGCCGGCGCCCACCGGCCAGGTTTTGCTGCTGGTGATCATCGCGGCGATGACCGTGGAGATGGCGATGGGCTTCGCCGTCGCGACGCTGCTACACCGCGACCACCGGGCCGACATGACCGACATGGCCTCCGAGCTGTCCGGTTGACCGTGGCAGGGGGCACACCAGCGCAGCTTTGGTTGTGGTTGCTGATGCTCGCGCCGGCCGTGGCCGGCGCGATGTTACTGCTGGGCCGCCGGTTCGAGCGGTACGCTGCGGCGATCTCGGTGACCACAGCGGCTGTCATGCTGGTGCTGTCGATAGTCGTGAGCTTCGCCCGCCCGGAACTGGCCGTGGCGTTCATGGCCGGCACGGAATTCGCGTTGCGGATAGATGCGCTGGCCGCGGTGGTAGTTCCGATGGTGGCGGCGGTGACGCTGCTGGTGTTGGTGTTCGCCGCCGGAGACATCCGGGAAGCGCCGGGCCGCTTCCACGGGTTGATGCTGTTGTTCGCCGCCGCCGTCGTCGTGACGGCGACGGCAGCGACGTTGCCGGCACTGCTGTTGGCGTGGGAGGTGATGGGGGCGGCGTCGTATGCGCTGATCGGGTTCAGGTGGCGCGATGAGTATCGGATGTCTGCCGGGCTCACCGCCTTCCTGACCACCCGCACCGCCGACCTCGGCCTCTATCTGGCCGCGGCGGCTGCGCTTGCCGGTGGCACGGGGCTGGCGCTCGCCGACCTACCCGGCGCGAGCGGTGGCTGGCGGCACGTCATCGCGTTCGGGGTACTGGTCGCGGCCCTCGGAAAGGCCGCGCAGCTGCCGTTCTCATTCTGGCTGTCGCGGGCCATGGAGGGTCCCAGCGCGGTCAGCGCGCTACTGCACTCGGCCGCGATGGTCGCGATGGGCGCCTACCTGCTGCTGCGGACGCAACCGCTTCTCGCGGCCACGGGGTGGGCCGCGCCGGCCGCGGCGTGGATGGGTGGAGGGACCGCGCTGCTGTTGGGCGCGGTCGCGGTGGCGCAGCGTGATCTCAAACAGCTGCTGGCGGCCTCGACCGCGGCGCAGCTCGGATTCGTGGTGATGGCCGCGGGGCTGGGCGCCGTCGGCGGCGGCGCCGCGCAGCTGATCGCCCACGCCTTCACCAAGGCCGGATTGTTCCTCGCGGCCGGCGCCTGGTTGTCGGTACTGGGCACCAAGCAGCTCGACGGCCTATGGGGGGTTGCCCGACGGTGGCGGCTGCTGGGCTGGTCGGCCACCGTCGGCGCCCTAACTCTGGCCGGGATTGCGCCGCTCTCTCTTTGGGCGACCAAAGACACGGTGCTGGCCGCCGCCCTGCACTACTCCCCCGCCCTCTACACCGTGGGATTGGCCGCGTCGGCTCTCTCGGCGGCTTATGCCGGAAAGGTCCTAATCGTGCTGTGGCGCACCAAAGCTACCGACAACAGCCCCGGCGTCACGCGAGATGCCTTCGGCCCCAACGCCTTCCAGCAGGCCCCTATCGTCGTCCTCGCGGTCGGCGCCGCGGCGGCGGGAGTGTTGGCGTTGCCGCCGGCCGGCCCGGCTCTTACCCGGGCGCTGCGCGGCACCGCGAGCCCACCCGCGACGGCGCTCGAGCTGCTGGCCTCGGCGGCGCTAGCGGTCATCGTCGTCGCGGCGGTGGCGCGCTGGTGGGTACCCGAGCCCCGATGGGCAGGCGGCTGGCTCGGCCTGGAGCGGGCCGCAAACCTCCTCGTCGTCCGGCCCACCTTCGGCCTCGCGCGTATCCTGGCGCGATTCGACGACCGGGTGCTCGACCGGGCCGTGGAGGCAACCGCAACGCACTCGCTACGGGCAGCACACCGTGTGGCGCACACGGACATTCGCGCGGTCGACGGTGCGGTGGAAGCGGTCGCGGGTTGGATGCGCCGGCTCGGTGAATTGGCGCGCCGACCGCAAACCGGCCAGCTGCACCAGTACTACCTCGCTGCCGTGGTGGTGCTGGCATTCGGTGTCGTGGTCCTGGTCGTAGCGAGGTGAGCGTGCTCAGTGTGATCGTTTTCCTGCCGCTAGCGGCGGCCCTGGTGTTGCTGGCGCTGCCGCGGCTTGGCGGTGCTGCGGCAAACTGGATTTGGGTTGCGGTCACAGCCGCCGATGTGGCGCTGACTGCGGTGGTGTGGGCGCTCTATCGGACGCCCCGGCCCGGTGCATTGGCGTTCGAGGAGAAGGCTCGATGGATACCCGGGGTCAACAGCAGCTACCACCTAGGGGTCGACGGGCTATCGTTGCCGCTGGTCGTCATGACGGCGGTGATCTTTCTGGCCTGTGCCCTCTACAGCCTGCGCGGCCGCGACCGGCCTAAACCGCTGGCCGCGCTGTTTTTGTTCCTGCAGACGGTGAGCCTGGGTCTGTTCGTGTCCGCCGACCTGATCCTGTTCTTCGTTTTCTTCGACTTGTCCATCGTGGCAATGTATTTCGTGATCGCCGGCTGGGGTCACGGCGACGCCGGCCGGTCGGCGCTGAAGTTTTTCCTCTACACCTTCCTGGGTTCGCTGGCGCTGCTCGTCGGTTTCATCGGCCTGTATATCGCGGCCGAGCCGCACACGTTCGACATGGTGACCCTGGCCGCCAGCACACCCCTGGGCGGCAGCCCCGTCGCCGGCGGCTTGGTTCTCGCGGCGATCCTGCTAGGACTGGCAGTCAAAACTCCCACCGTCCCGTTCCACACCTGGCTGCCGCCGGCCCACACCGATGCTCCCGCGGTCGGCTCGGCGGTGCTCGCCGGGGTGCTGCTGAAGATGGGCGCCTACGGGTTCGTGCGGATAGCAATGCCGATGCTGCCGCAGGCCTGGCGCGCGTGGGCGTGGGTGATCATCGTTGTCGGCGTGGTGTCGGTGCTCTACGGCGCGCTGGTGGCGTTGGCCCAAAACGACTTCAAGCGGATGGTCGCCTACACCTCGGTCAACCATATGGGCTACATCGTGCTCGCCGTCGGTGCGGCCGGGCTGATCGCGGGTGACACCGCACAGGCTCGCGGGGTTGCAATCACGGGCGCCGTCACCCAGATGGTCAGCCACGGTTTGATCACCGGTGCGCTGTTTCTGCTCGCCGGGGTTTTCTACGAGCGTTCGGAAAGCTACGACATGAACACCTTCGGAGGGCTCGCCGGGCCGGCCCCGAAACTGGCTTGGCTCTTCGCCGTCGGCGCATTCGCCTCCCTGGGCTTGCCGGGCTTCTCCGGCTTCATCGCCGAATTCCAGATCTTCACCGGCAGTATCGCCGCCGCACCGATCACCGTCGTCGCGCTGCCCGGCATTCTGGTCACCGCGGCGCTGTTTCTGCTCGCGCTGCAGCGCATCTTCACGGGCGAGACGCGCGGACACTCGGTGGGATTTGCCGACCTCCGTTATTCCGAAACATGTTCTGTCGGAATGCTTCTCGCTTTATCAGTCGTTATAGGCGTGTTGCCACGGCCGTTGCTCGACCTGATCGAGCCGGCCGCTCACGCCCTCGTCGGACTCGTGGGCCGGTAGCCGGCCGTGGAGACCGGGATGCGGCCATTGCTCATGCTGCCCGAGATGCTGGTGTTCGGCGGCGGGCTGGTGGTGCTGATCAGCGGATCGTTTCTGGCCCGGCGCCAGCAGTGGTGGACCCGGGGTGTCGCCGTCGCCGCGCTGTGCGGTGCCATCGCCATCGCTGCGGTCGGGATGACCGGTCCAGATCGGACCGCTTTTGACGGCACCTTCGCCGCCGACACCGCCACCGGCGTGGCGCGGATCGTGGTCATGGTCGGGACGCTGTTGGTGCTCGCGGTGGCCGCCGGTGAGATCGCCGGCTCGGTCCGCGAAAGCGAAACGTACGCACTGCTGCTGTTTTGCACCGCCGGAGTTCTGGTCCTGGCCGGAGCCGAAGATCTGCTCGTGCTGATAACCGGATATCTGCTGGCCGGCATTCCGCTCTATGGGCTGATCGGGCTGGTGCGCTCCGCGAAGGGCGCCGAGGCGACGATGAAGGCCTACCTGATCGGCGCACTATTCGGGATCGTCCTGATGCTCGGCGTGACCGTGCTCTACGGGGCTTCCGGCACCACGCGCTACGTCGGCCTGGCGGCCGGTCTTGGCAGCGCACCAGCAGGTGCCATCGCCGCGGGACTGCTCGGTGTCGTCGCGGGCCTGATGTTCGAAGCCGGCGGTGTGCCCGCGCATTTCTGGATTCCCGATGCGGCAGAAGGGGCAAACGGGACCGCCGCCATGTTCTTGACCACCGTGCCGAAGGTCGGGGCGCTGCTCGCGCTCTACCGCCTGGTCGATGTGCTGCCCGGAAAGACGGCCTGGCCGTTGCTGGTCGCCGTGATCGCCGTCGCCAGCATGACGCTGGGCAACCTCGCCGCGTACTGGCAACACGATCCGCGGCGACTGCTGGGCTGGTCGACGATCAGCCAGGTCGGCTACCTGCTGGTTCCGATCGCCGTCGCCGGACGCACCGGGCTCGCGCTCCCCTCGCTGCTGTTCTATCTCGCCGGCTACACGCTCACCAACAGCGCGGCATTCGCGGTGAGCACGGCGCTGCCGGACCGACGCCAGCTCGACTCCTACCGGGGTCTGGCTTACGTTCGGCCCTGGCTGGCCGGTGCGCTGGTGGTCGCGCTGCTCGGCCTGGTCGGAACTCCGCCGACGGCGGTCTTCATCGGCAAGCTCACCACGGCGACGGCGGCGTGGGACGGTAGCCAGGCATGGCTCGCCGTGGTTGTCTTTGTCAACTCCCTGATTAGTCTCTTCTACTATCTGCGCTGGATCATCCCGTCGTTCCAGCGGCCCGCCGAAGGGATGAGGGACAGCGTCGTCACGGCGGAGAAATGGTCCGCACGCACCGCAGTTGTGGCGGCGGCCCTGAGTCTGGGGCTCGGAATCGCAGCCGGTGCCGTCTGGGAAATGCTCCCCAGATCGCTGATGTAGCCGCGCTCTCAGACTAGGACCGTCGGCTTGCTGACCAGTCGGCAACCAACGGCCATCTTCCGCTTGCGACTATTCGCACAGCACCCCGATCCACCACCGGGCACATGTCGGTGCTAGGAGCTGCGACCCTCTACAACAAGCTCGCCAAGGTGAAGCTGCCAAGCCGGCACCATAGAGCCCGCGCCCGTTGAGGTCTGGGCCACGCAGACAATTCAACTGTGCCTCAACGCCGCGGACATCCGGCCCACGGCGACCCGGCTGACTCATACGAATCCGCGTCGGCCTAATACACCGGCTCCGGAAGATGTCAGAGCCGATTCGCGCAGCATGGCGCTTTCCGGCGGAGTCTACGCCGCACTAGGCGTTCGGAACCTCACACAGTGACTGCGGCGTTAGTGTCCGCCGCCACCATGTCCGCCGCCGCCGCCGTCGTGGCCGCCACCACCACCATGTCCCCCTGGACCTCCGTGGTCATAGCCTCCGTGGCCATCGTCACCGTGGCCATAGTCACCGTGGCCGGGTCCGGGGTCGTCGCAGCCAGGGTTCCAATACCCATAGCAGGGGTAAGCCGGCAAGGGTCCGAGCTGGGCTTGGGCACCGGCTGCGGGGGTGGCGCTGGCCAGTCCCAAACCAGCGGCCATGACGGCCGTCGCCAAAGCAAAACGCCTTGGCTTCACCAGTGAAAACATACGTAATGGGTACCCAAGCGACTTCGAGGGAAAACCGACGCTTGGCATAGGCCTCGGACGATCCTGCGCCAGGTTTTGGCGGGCCGGCGCATCGCGGTGACGGCATCGAGTGGCCATCATCGTCGCACACAGCCAGGCAAGGCTCCCGGCGCGGGAGTACACATATGTGCGCGGCCCCACCGCCTCGACGGTGTTCTTGCGCACAGCACCGGCAAACCCCAACGGTCCCGCAGCCTGATCGGAGGCCAGCGATGACGCCACCGGCTGCTCGCCCGGGTGCCCCACCCCAGTCGGGATCGACGTCGACACTAAGTAGAGCTGGCTCTTTCGCCCGCGGATACCACGGTTTTAAGGGTGCGCTCGGCACCCGATGCAGCCAGCGGCAGGGTGACGGTGAACGCGGCGCCTTTGCCGACGCCGTCGCTGGCCGCGGCGACGCATCCGTTGTGGGCCTCGACCAGCGCCTTGACGATGGCTAGTCCGATTCCGCCTCCGCCGTAGCCCCGGTCGTGGGTGAGATCGGCTCGATAGAACCGTTCGAACACATGGGGTAGGTGTTCGGCGGGGATGCCCTCACCGCTGTCGACGACCGAGAGCGTAAACTCACCGCCCTCCGCAGCCGCGCGGACTTCGACGCGTCCTCCCGGCGGCGTGTGGCGCAGCGCGTTGTCAAGCAGGTTGCCTAGAACCTGAGATAGCCGTTGCGAGTCCCCCCGCAGCGGGGGCAGGTTCGCAGGTAACGTGACGACCAGATCGACATGTTTGCTTCGATAGCGTTCCTGCGCGGCCGTCACGGCAGCATCGATCAGCTCGCGCACGTCGATCCAGCTAAAGGCCATCGAGAAGGCACTCTCTTCGGCTTGGGCGAGTGCAGCAGTGTCCTCGGAGAACCGCACTAGCCGGCGGGTCTGGTCGCGCAGCATCGCGGTGGTCTGCGGGGTCAGCGACCGCACCCCATCTTCGAGCGCGTCCATATAGGCATCCAGCACCGAGGCGGGGGTGCGGATCTCGTGGGCCAGGTCGCCGAACAACTGGCGCCGAGTAGCGTCGACGGTCTGTAGCCGCGCCGCCATCTGGTTGAACGAGTCAACGAGGGTGTCGAAATCCTCGTCGAGGCGGGTAGGCGAAATCCGGATGTCGTATCGGCCGCGGGCGACCTCGGTCGCAGCGGCGGCGACCTCGGTGACCGACCGTTGCAGCCGACGGCTGACATACCAACTGACCGCCAGCGCCATCAACGCGGAAATGGCAAGGGCGCCGCCGACGGCCACGGCGGTGGCCGATCTGTAGGCATGGTCGGCATGTATTTCCAGGAAAGAGTTGACGGGCACCTTCCCATGCATGTGCTTATGGAAAAGCGGCGGTCCGACGACGGCGGCAATTGCCCAGGTGGCGGCTGCACCGGCGGCGAGCACTAGTGTCTGGGCCAGCAGCAGGCGCAACCCGATGCCGGGCCGACGCAAGAACCGGCGCGGCTTCGCACCCGGTGTGGTGTTGTCACTCATTGGCCAATTCCCATCCAATATTCGACGCCGGTCACGGGCGATAATCGATCGCGGCCCAATTGCTCGTCGCCGTGTTCGCTCGACTGTGTGCGAAGGACCTTGCCGAGCCGGTCTGGACGAGGTGATCTTTCCTCCCCAAGGTCTACGCGGGGCAAACCCTTTGTCGTGATGTGAGAGGTGACTCGGTCGACTGCCCTTCTGGGTCGCAGTCTAGGCCTTTCGCCATTCCACAGGAGTCAAGTTGCGTCCAGGCAAGAAGTGCACGAAGGCGACGCACCGAAATGACCGCCTGCTAGTCGGCTGTGGCCTCGGTGCCGACGTCCCCGCTCCCTGGCTGCATAGTGCGCGGTCGGCGCAGCATCGCGAGGATGCGGGCGACGAGTTCGCGGGGCCTGAAGGGCTTGGTCACATAGTCGTCGGCGCCGACCGACAATCCGATCAGCGTGTCCGCCTCGGTGCCGCGGGCAGTCAACATCACAACATAGGCATCGGAGAAGGTGCGCAGCTGGCGGCAGGTTTCAATGCCGTCCATCCCCGGCAAGCCCAGATCAAGGACAACGACATCAGGGTGAAACGCACGGGCCAAAGTGAGCGCATCGGACCCGTCGTGAGCGATACACACTTCGAACTGCTCATGCTCGAGATAACTGGCGACCACTCCCGCCAGCGAAACTTCGTTGTCGACCACCAATGCCCGATGGCCTGCGCCGGTCACTGAAGTCTGCGGCACTGTTTCCATCCGTCCATCATGCCTGCCGCGATCATGCTGTATCAGTTTTCCGGCGCTTGAGCGATGTCGAGGGAATCTTCGCGCGTTCTGCGCTGGTGTCGCGGCGATCGTCCCCTTCGACCGGGAACCTGTCGGTGTCCTCGGATTGTCATGACCGAATTCTTACTGAGCCTGCTTCTGCCGCGCGGGCTCTCACCGCCCTGACCGCTGCGGCTCCGGTTTCTCCTCACCGGTGAGAATGACTCGCGCAATACTCTGAGGGAAGGTTGGTATCAGTGATGCGCGGTGATCTCGCCACCCTTATCACCACATCATCGCGCCGGCGCGCCGCGCCCGCGGAATCCTACGCTGACTTTGCTGATCGCGGTTAGGGTCATCGCCGCGCTGATCATTAGGGACCCGACGGGCACGTGCGGTTGCCGCTGAGCCTCGGCCATAAAGGATCCAATATCCTGGTCGCGCTTATCGACTTGCGCCCCCTGCGCAAGGATGCTTGGCGGCGCGCACTCTCAGCGCTCGCCTCGATGACGCCCCGACCGACGCGGCCGAAGTCGGTTCAAACCACTCCGTCAAGCCGTGCGTTCTTTCGCAACAAGTAGGACTTTGTAAGTTGCTGGTTCGTAGTGCACAGGTCAGGTGCGCGGTTCCGCTTTTTTGCGTCGCGGTGCTGTTACAGTCGGGTCATTGTAAGTTTCAGCGGCACCCCGACGAGTTTTCGCCTGAGGTCCACCGTTCTGGTGTTCGTCGCGGCGGTGCTACTCGTCTTGGGCGCCAGAGTCGCGCTGCCCTGCTGTGAAGTCTCCCCGGTCCATTCACATCGCTCGGTATCGGCATCTGCGGATCGTGTTTTCGCGCTCGCCAGTCACGACCATGTTCAGCATGAATCCATCTGTTCGTCGGACATGTCTGCTGCCGCGGTCTTACCGCAAATCGCGCCGCGGGCCGGTTCCGATTTCATCGCCATGGCGGGCATCGCCATTGTCGGGTGGCTGCCGGCCATGCTGTCGCCAATGATGCGGCCGTCGGCCGGTCGGCTCGCGGCTTCGTTGACGGGCAAACAGATTTTGTCCCGGTTGTGCATCACTCGTCGCTGACCGGTCATCGTCAGACCGGTGGCTCTGCTGCCATCACGGTTGGTGACTGCTGTCATTGTCGGCTGCCGCGCTGTGCCGCGGCTTTCACGCAGAAGCGACGATCACATGAATTCTGCCTTATCTCCTGAGAACAACCGACCTATAGCATCTCAGCCCGTTGCGTTGGGCACGCAGGGACGGGCGAACACGATTGTCGGCACCACGCCGGTGTTGCGGGTGTCCGCGCCGTTCAGTGAACCGGACCGCGGCTTCTGGGCCAAGCTCGAGGGACTTAATCCCGGTGGTATGAAGGACCGCCCCGCGGTGCACATGGTGGAACAAGCTCGGGCGCGCGGAGACCTGCTGCCCGGTGCGCGAATCGTCGAATCCACCAGCGGCACCATGGGCTTGGGTTTGGCGCTGGCCGGGACCGTGTACGGGCATCCGGTCACCGTGGTCACCGATCCCGGCATGGAGCCGATCATCGAGCGCATGCTCACTGCCTACGGCGCCCACCTCGATCTGGTCGCCGAGCCTGATCCGGTCGGTGGGTGGCAGCAGGCGCGCAAGGACAGGGTCGCCGAGCTGTTGGCCGAAGATCCGCATACCTGGTATCCCGACCAGTACAACAACCCCGACAACGTGGACGCTTACCGACCGCTGGCCTTAGAGTTGATTTCCCAACTTGGAAATATTGACGTACTGGTGTGCTCGGTGGGAACCGGTGGACATTCGGCGGGGGTGGCGCGGGTGCTGCGCGAATACAACCCTGACCTGAAGCTGATCGGCGTGGATACCATCGGCTCCACCATCTTCGGGCAACCAGCCGCCCCCCGACTGATGCGCGGCCTCGGGTCAAGCATTTATCCCGGCAACGTGGACTATCCAGCCTTCAACGAAGCACACTGGGTTGCCCCTGCAGAGGCGGTATGGGCATGTCGTACCCTGGCTTCGACCCAATACGTCAGCGGCGGCTGGAGTGTGGGCGCGGTCGCACTTGTCGCGGGCTGGGCCGTCCGAACACACCCGCGCGATACCACCATCGCCGCGGTATTCCCGGACGGGCCGCAACGCTACTTCGACACCATTTATAACGATGATTACTGCCGCGAGCACGCTCTGCTCGACGTCGAGGCGCCGCGCGAACCGGCGGTCATCAGGCACCCCACCGAACGCGTCGTGCAGTCCTGGACCCGCTGCCCCGTCGTCATCGACCCGGCCGCCGGAAAGCGTTGATGGGCTTCATCGGCCAGTCCCGCAGCTTTGATCCGCCGAGCCGGATGTTGATGATCAACCAGTTCGGCATCAACGCGACGATGGAGTGGGTCGATTGGTTCAACACCGGCGTTACAGCAAGCTCGACTAGGTTTCGCCCGAGGAATACGAGGCCGCCTTCTGACATGAAAATAAGGTGACCGCAGCGTGTAGGTGTATCACCCGCTTTGGGTGAGTGGTTCGGGGGTGGTGTTGACCCCTGAAGGTGGACACCTAACTGGTGGGACTGCTGGTCCTGCGGGAAGGTTGTCCGTATGTCGGGCAACGTAAGAAGCACACCCCGGAGTTCCGGGAGCAGGCTGCCCGCCTGGTGATCGAGACCGGCCGACCGGTGGCGCATGTTGCCGCCGAGATCGGTGTCGGCGAACAGGTGTTGGGTCGTTGGGTGCGCCTCGCACGAGAGGCGGCCGCAGCTGGCGATACTGACGCGGTTTTGGATGCTGATGAGCGCGCAGAGCGGGAAAACGCTGAATTACGTTTGGACCGTGCATTTTTGAAAAGGGCCGCGGCCTTCTTTGTCTCCGAACAGAACCGGTAGAGGCCTACCGGGTGGGCGCCCCGGATCCTGGCCGATCTGCGGGAGGACGGTGAGTCGCGTAAGACGGTGGCGGCGTCACTGCGCCGCCAGCACCTGGTCGGGATCAGCCCGCGTACCTTTGCGCCGGCCACAACCGTGGTTGATCTGGATGCCCCGGTTCCCAGGGACCTGGTGGGACGCCGGTTCGACACTGGGGAGCTGGACCGGGTGTGGACCTCAGACATCGAGCGCCGTGAGGCGCTGTTCAACCGAACGGAGGTGAGAGACCACCGTCGCCGAGCCATCGCAGTGGCCCGGTAGAAGCTGGGGGCAGCCTGATCTAAAGAGACTTTGGTGAGGGTGGGAAGCAGCCCCGACAACGCCGGGACGGCCTGGTACTGCCAGACGGGTCGGGTCCGGCTAGCGAGACGGGAAGGTGTACGCGAGGAACCAGCGGCTGAACGCCTCTTAAGAGAAGACCACCAGCTCCAACCTGGCGGATGCGGGCTGGGCAGCGACGCGCACCCGCCCTGAGGGCGGGGAACTCGTGGGCCGGTTGATGTCGCCGGTTCGGGAGGTCACGGTGAAGGACTGCGGCGTAGCCGTGACGAGGTCGCAGGGGCATAGCTGGACACCTCACCCGTCAAACGGTTGACAGTGAACACGGGAACCACCGCGCCGGTCCCCGGTCAGATCCGGCAGCCAGCCGGGCTGGAGGGGTAGGCAGTCGTCGGCTGATGCCGGTGTGGTGGGGCGGAGGAGCCGTAGTAGTCCGAGGCCGGGAAAGCCGGTCGCATGGCAAAGGGCTCCAGCGGGTTCGCGGCGAGTACGCAGACTGTGGAGGTCACTTGTGAATACGAGTGCTTTGTGGCCCGACCCGGACACGGCCGAGCTGCGGGTACGCAGGATGCAACGCAAACTGCACCATTGGGCGGTTGATGAAAGCGACCGCTGTTTCGATGATTTGTACAACCTCGTTTATGACCCCGCATTCCTCACCCTCGCGTGGGAGCGGGTGCGGACGAACAAGGGTGCGCGCTCAGCCGGTGCCGATGGGACCGCACCGCGGTCTGTCGGTGCGGCAGAGGCGGTCGGACTGCTTCAGCGGCTCCGCGAGGAACTCAAGGAGCGGATATTCCGGCCGGATCCGGTGCGGGAGGTGATGATCCCGAAGGCGAACGGCAAGCTCCGCCGCCTGGGTATCGCGACCGTCGCCGACCGGGTCGTGCAAGCTTCGCTGAAGCTGGTGCTGGAGCCCATTTTCGAGGCGGACTTTCATCCGTGCGCATATGGGTTCCGGCCGGGCAGGCGAGCCCAGGACGCCATCGCTGAGATCCATCACCTCGCCAGCGGCTCACGGGCCTATCACTGGGTTTTCGAGGGAGACATCACGGCGTGCTTCGATGAAATCTCGCATTCGGCCCTTATGGGCCGGGTGCGGCGACGTGTCGGGGACAAACGCGTTCTGGCCCTGGTGAAGTCGTTCCTCAAAGCCGGGATTCTCTCGAAAGATCTCGGCTACCGGGACACCATCACCGGCACTCCGCAAGGCGGAATCCTCTCACCACTGCTCAGCAATGTCGCCCTGTCCGTTCTCGACGAGCACTTCGCCGCGAAGTGGAAGGCGCTCGGCCCGGAATGGACACGTGCCAAGCATCGACGCGCCGGAGTTCCGACCATGAAAATCGTCCGCTACGCAGACGATTTCTGTGTCATGGTCCACGGCACTCGCGCTGATGCCGAAGCGCTTTGGGACGAGATCGCAGCAGTGCTCGCGCCGATGGGCCTGCGCCTGTCGGTCGAGAAGAGCAGGATCTGCCACGTCGACGAGGGGTTCGAGTTCCTCGGCTTCCGCATCCAACGGCAGATCAAAAGGGGCACGACCAAGCACTACGTCTACACCTGGCCGTCGAAGAAGGCACTTATGTCCATCACCGACAAAGTCAGGAATCTGACGCGGCGACACAAACATCGAACGCTCGCTGATCTGCTGCGCCAACTCAACCCCGTCCTGCGGGGATGGTGCAATTACTTCCAGCACGGGGTGTCCAAACGCACCTTCGACTACCTCGACCACTTCACATGGTGGCGGGTGGTGACTTGGATGCGCAAACGGCACCACGGGCTGGCGTGGGGCGTCTTCCATCGACGGTTCCTGCCCAATTGGCAAATCCGCGAAGGCAAGACGGCGATGTTTCGGCCGCAGAAGGTAGAGGTCACCCGATACCGCTACCGGGGCACGAAAATCATCACCCCTTGGACAGCGAGGCCGACGGACATCACTGCACCAGTGGCCTGAATCCGTGGAGAGCCCGTTGCGGAGAAATTCGCTCGGCGGGTTCGGAGGGCGGGCCGGGGAAACGGATCGGTAGAAATGCCGACACCGCGCCCCGGTCCGACCCCTACACCTATCTGGGACCACGTGCGTACCGATCTCGTGGAGTCCGCGGTCGCGATGGCGGTGGCAATGCGCGGCGAGCATGCCGACCTCGGCTCTTGGTACACCTGCGCGCAGCTCGCACGCTTCGCTGACCGGCACACAACGTGGCCCGCTCGGTCGGCCGTACCGGGGTGTGTTGGGATAACGCTGCATCCGAATCATTATGGGCCACATTGAAAGTCGAGTTCTATGACCGGTACTTGTGCCCAACCGGGCGGCGGCTAAGCTCGTTGTCGGCGACTGGATCGAGCGGGTCTACAACCGGCGCAGACGACATTCGGCTATCGGCATGATCAGCCCGGTCGAATACGAAAACACATTCACTCAGACGGCACAGGCCGCCTGACCCTATGTCCACCAAACGGGGTCAAGCCCAGTCGTACAGTTACGTGTCATGGTTGCCTCGATCGGGAAGTACATGCCACGTAAGCCCGGATCACCGCACTTTCACCGAATCCACCGCGGTGGTCGACCGGAAAATGCCTGGGGTGGTCACCGAAGATGGGTCAGACCTCTAACCATGCTCGATCGGGAATTCGCCGTCGTAACACTATGAACGCACGCTATCTTGGGTTTCTCCGTTGTCCCCGGTGCGAAGTGCAAGCAACAGAAGACCAAGCATCGTTGGGATGCCCGGCCTGCGCCCGCCACGGCATCGGAGTCAATCTGGCCCCTGCATACGCGTTGGCGCCGGGTCCCTTGCCGTGGCAGGCGTCCCAGCCGGGCATTTTCGGCTTTCGCGGATTGCTGCCGTTGGCGCCCGACGACGTCCCGGTGAGCCTGGGCGAAGGTGGGACGCCTCTGGTTTCGTTGCGTCGGATGGGGACACGACTGGGCTTGCGCAGACTCATGCTCAAAGACGAGGCGCGCAATCCGACATGGTCATACAAGGACAGGCTCGCAGCGGTCGCCGTCACGAAGGCGGCGGCCTTTGGAGCTTCAACCGTCGTCGTCTCCTCGACCGGCAACCACGGCGCAGCGGTCGCCGCCTACGCCGCCGCCGCGGGGCTTGGCTGCGTGGTGCTCACCGTGTCTTCAGTGCCGCGCGAGATCAGGATTCTGATGCAGGCCTACGGCGCCTGCGTCGTCGCTTACGACAACGGCCCGGACCGGTGGTCGGTGCTGCGGGCGGCGGTCGAGGCGTTCGGCTGGATGCCGGTATCCGGGCTTGTAACTCCCCAGATCGGCTCCAATCCGTTTGGCATTCAGGGGTACAAGACGATCGCCTTCGAGCTGTGGCGCCAACTCGGCGAAACGCCCGACGTTGTCGTGGTGCCAACCGCCCACGGTGACGGGTTGGCCGGTCTTCGCCGGGGATTTTCCGACCTCGTCGGTTTGGGTCTTATCAGCCGCATGCCCAGGTTGGTCGCGGTCGACCCGTTCGGCGCCTACGTCGGCGGGCTCCATTGCGAAGAAGGAGAGCAGCCAACGGTTGCCACTCAGCCGTCAATGGCGTTTTCCGTGGCGACGCGAAGGGCCACCTATCAGGGATTGGACGCCATAAAAGCCACCAACGGGACGGCAATCGCCGAACCAAGCAATGACGCGATCGCCCGCATGCAACTCGAATTGGCCTCGACCGAAGGCATTTACGCAGAAGGGGCGTCCGTGTTGGCGGTGCTCGCAGCTCAACAACTTGCCGAGCGGAAGTGGATCGATCCTGATGAGAGCGTGGTGGTGTTGTCGACGTCGACCGGGTTGAAGGACCCCGGCTCGTCCGCGAGCCACCTGCCGGATCTACCGGTGCTTGAACCCACCCTGACAGCTCTCGAAGGTGCGCTGCCGAAAGGCATGTGCCGGTGACCGCGGTGATCGTGGCCCCACCCGACAGCCGGTTGCTTGCGACGTTGTATTCCATGTGGAAGTTCGTAGCGCGACTCAGCTCCGGGTCGATCATGGCGGCGCCAGCGCGCGCACTTTTCCGGCCGCCTCGGCAGGATTCCTCACGCGGCGATGTTCTCGGTTGGCCGCCGACCGCCCGGCCCAGGCGTTTCTTGCGGAACACCCACGGCGCGATGGGATTTCCCTGCCAGCAGGTCGACGACGGCACGTGCTCGCCGCGCATCACCAGCGACGCCGGTCCGACGGTGGCGCCGGTACCCGGCCGGGCCGTCGGCAGCGCCACACTATGCGGGCCCGGCGTAGCTCCGGATTCCAGGACCACCGTGCCGGTGCGCATGATCCGGTCGTGGAACAAATGCGTCTGAACCACGCAGCCGCGGTTGACGCTGGCGCCGCTGCCCAGCGCGCGCAACCACAGGTTCAACACCGGCGTGCCGCGGGCCCCCGCGCGAACCAGGGGCCGCCACCGTCTGCACGAAGGCTTCAGACACCTCGTTGCGCCACACGAACGACGACCACAGCGGCCGCTCGGTCACCCGGATGCGGCCGACCGACAACCATTTCGCCAGTATCGTGGCAGCGCCGGCGATCGCGCCGGCCGCCAGCAGCACGACACCGCTGCCCAGAGCAGCCCAGCCGTAGCCGAATTCGCTTGCCAGCCAACGCAATGCGTCCACGACGGCGACGCCGATGGCAATCATCACCATCAACGGGATCAGCTGGCAGGTCTCGACGAGGGACCGCAGCGCTTTCAGCTGCAGCGACCCGCAGGTGCTCGGAGCCCCCGCGCCGGTAGGTGCCCTGCTGCAAGCGTGATAGCAGCAGCCGCGCTCCGAAGACCGCGATGGCTATGCGCCCCGCCGGGGTGATGAACAACAGAAATCCGGCGATGATCCACCACCCGTCGACCGTCACCGGCCATGACAGCAGCCGCAGCGGGCCGGCGACAGTGTTGCCAGCGCCAGCCACCTCACCCCACTGCATGCCGTCAGGGTCGGCAGCGGTAGCGACAGCAGCACCTGCGCGGCCTGTGTCCACCACGGGCGTCGGGCGCACCGCGTGCGGCGCGACGCGGACCGGCGGATCGAACTCATCGATAAAACGGGCCAACGACGACAGCCGGGGATGGTCGTGGAGCTCGGCTATCGTCATCTGCGGATAGCGGTGGCGCAGCGCTTCCACCAGCTGAGCCGCCGACAGCGATTCGCCACCCAGCGCGAAGAAATCGGCGTCCGGCCCGTCGATGGCAGCGCCCAATACCTGGCGCCACGGCCCGGCCAGCCAGCCCATCGTGTCCCCGAGGTTTGGCGATTCATTCGCCATTTCGCCAACCGGCCACGGCAGCGCGTCCTGGTTCACTTTGCCCGACATGCGGGCGGGCAACTGCTCAACGAGCACCAGCCGCGGCACCAGCGCCGCGGGCAGCGTTTGCTCCAGCGCCGTCCGTGCGGCCGCCACATCGAACGATGGATCGATGCTCACGATGTAGCCGACCAGCAAGCTCGCCGGCGCCGGGCGTGCGCCGCACGGCGGCAGCTGCGGCGCTGACGCCGAGCAGATTCACCAGCGCGGAATCCACCTCGCCAAGCTCGATGCGCCGACCCCCGACCTTGATTGCCCACACACCGAAAACAAGAGTGTGTACGGTTCGGCCTGGAACACCCAGAAAGGTAGGGAAGCAATGACCGACACAACCCCCCACCCCTCCGGCCGCCACCACCCCCGGTGGACTCGCTGGCTCTACCCAGCCGTTGCCATTACCGGCATCGCGGTCGGCATCTTCGTGATCGTCGCGGGTCTATACCTTCTGTTCGCGCACCCTAACTGTTGTGGCTCCATGAATGGAGACATGCCGTGTTGTGCCGCCATGAGAGAGGACATGAAGAAAATGATGGACGGCATGAAGATGCCGATGGGAAACATGCCGAATACGCCTGGCATGCCGTCGATGTCGCCAATGCCATCGATGCCGAGCATGTCCCCGATGCCGAACATGCCCATGCCCAGCCCTGGGCGGTAAATGCGCAATGCGAGGAATCGTGCGACGAAAATTCCTTCCCCTTAGGCAACACATGATCGTCAGAGACGGTTCGTGGGGGCGGATGGTCGGCCACCTACCGCCCGCTGGATCATGGGTGCACCGCCACAGTTTTGTGTCGGTGAAGTCGTATGAAAGGACCGATTCTCGTCGGAGGACTCGACCGCAGCTGTCATTAGGGCCCGCACGGCGGCAAGCCCGTTTTCGTCAGGCACTCAAGACGTCCCGGGAACGTAATCTCGCGTTAAGTACGCCGGGACTGGCTCGGTGCATTGGGTAACCCAGCGGTGCCCGCCAAGACGAGGAGAACGTGAATGGCCACGCTCGCGATCGCCGGGGGCTCGCCGCTGTGGCAAGACGGTTGGCCGGCGTGGCCGCAGCATGACGCGCGCACATCCGAACGGGTCGTCGCCGCGCTGGGCAGCGGCCGGTGGACGGTCAGCAGCGGCTGGACCGGCGCGCAGCCCTACGAGCAGGTGTTCGCCCGTAGGTTCGCCGAATTCGTCGAGGTGCCGTATTGCGTGAGCACCGACCACGGTTCGAGCAGTCTGATGATCGCATTGGAGGCGCTCGGGGTGGGAGCCGGGGACGAGGTGATTGTCCCGGTGCTGACCTGGGTGGCCACGGCGACGGCGGTGCTCAATGTCAACGCGGTCCCGGTGTTCGTCGATGTCGACCCGCAAACCGGATGTATGGATCCCCGGGCCCTGTCGGCCGCGGTGACCGAGCGAACCCGCGCGGTCACCGTCGTGCACCTGCACTGTCGAATGGCCGATATGGACGCGATCGGCGCCCTGGCGGCCGCGCACGGGCTGCCAGTAGTCGAGGACTGCGCGCAGGCGCACGGCGCCCGCTGGGGAGGCCGGCCGGCCGGCTCGCTGGGCGCGGTGGGGGCTTTCAGCATGCAGCAGGGAAAGGTGCTCACCTGCGGTGAGGGCGGCGCCGTCGTCACCAAGGATCCGGCGCTCTACGACCGGCTCCAACAATTACGGGCGGATGCCCGGCGTTATCCCGCCGCCGAGCCGGACATCGGCTATCCCTACCTGGTCGAGGCGGGCGAGGTGATGGGCACCAACCACTGCCTGGCCGAGCTGCCTGCGGCGCTGCTGCTCGACCAGCTCGAACGGTTGCCCCAGCAGTTGCGGCAGCGGGCCCGGGCGGCCGAGCTGCTCGACAGCGAACTCGCCGGGGTGCCGGGCGTGCGGCCCATGGCCCGGCCAGCCCAGCTGGAGCTGCCAAGCATCTTCGCCTACACCGTGCGCCGCGACCCCGGCGCCTTCGCGGACGCGCCGACCGATCGGGTGTGCGCCGCGCTGGCGGCCGAACTCGGCCTGCGCGTGTACCGCTCGGATCGGCCGCTGCACGACAACATCCTGTACTGCCCGCAGACCAAGGAACGCTACCGGTGGCTGCATGACCGACTGCGCGAGGCGGCGCAGCAACGCTTCCCTGCGGCCGAGGCGCTCTACGAGAACCTGATCCTGTTGCCCCACCGCGCCCTACTGTCCGAGCCCGCCGGCCTAGAGGCGATTGTGGCGGCCTTCCACAAGGTCGCCACACACGCAGACGAGCTGTGAGCCGCTGACTGACCGCCGGCTGGCCTGCAGCGTGCCGGCGCATGGTCAGGACGTCGACGTCAGCCCGGTCGCGGTCCAGTGGGCCAGAGCGAGCGTGGTGAGCGAGGGGTTGGCCGCCCCGGAACGAGGGAAGGACGCCGGGCCGACCACGTAGGCGCCGTCCACGGCGCGCAGCCGCCCGTGCTCGTCGACGAGATCACCGCCGAGCGGCAGCGTCCCCGCCTCGTGATCGACGGACCCCAGTGGCCACCCATAGGTCGCCGGTGCCCCGACCGGCAGTCCGGTCACCTGCATCATCGCCGTGTCGAACGGTTCGGGGGCGGTGCGGAAATCGCCGAACCGCAGCTCCGGAGCGCGGAGGCCGACGCCCGCCGCGACGTTCGTCCACACACGACCGAGCAGGTCGCGCTGCGCGGCCAGCACGTCAAGGTCGTCCGGCGCGAAACCGGGCTCGATCAGGCCCGGCCACGGCGATCCGGCCATGGGCGTGAACGACACCCGGGTGTGCGCGGATCGCACCTGCTCCCCCATCGCCCACACGTCGAGCAGGACCTCTTCCGGGTGGCTGTCGGGCGCGTCCCTGAGGCGGACGAAGACGTTGCAGCGGGCAGTCGCATCACCGGGTGCGTACCACAGGGCGTCTAGCGAGCCGGATACCCCGAGCGCCGCAGCCGGCAACCGGACCACGAAACCGCGCACGAGGTGATCATTGAGCCCGATCACCGGGCCGTGACCGGCCAGCTCGGGAAGTTGGGCCACCAATCTGGTGTTCTCCAGCGTCCCGGCGGCCAGCACGACCCCGCCGGCGGAGATCACCTCCTCCGCGCCGTCGGCACGCCGTACCCGAACCCCGCGGACCCGCCCCCGACCAGACACCAGCTCCACCGCCTCACAGCGGGCACGGATCTGCGGCCCCCGCCCGCCAGCGCAGCGGTCGAACGGGGTGTATGCGCGCCGAACGCCACCCTCGGACCGCACCGCCTGCGGGACCGGGCGAAGCAGCGTGCCCAGCGCCGCCGAGACTGGATCGGGCGGCCGAGCAGGCGGCGCCGGCGCCAGCGGGCCGCCAGCCCAGGCGATGAGATCGCGCTCGACGTCGTCGTACAGCGACTCGAGTAGCGCCGCCCGAATGCGCTCTGGCCAGCACAGATCGGCCAGCGCCCAGTCGTCCATCCGGATGACCACGCCGTGCCAGCGCAGCGACCGCCCGCCGACCTGGTCGGAACGCCGCACAACCTGGTAGTGCGGCGGCAGTGAACTGTGCCACCGCACTGCTGGGGTGGCCGGCCCGAATCCGGTGCCCACCCCTCCCGAGTCCAGCACCAGGACGTCCCGGAGACCGTCGGCGGCCAGCAGGCGGGCGACTTCGAGGCCGCTCAAGCCCGCGCCGACGACCACGACATCGGCCGTGACACCCACTCCACGCCTCCACTTCCCGTCCTGGCCGGCTAATGCCAGATCACGCCGCCCCGGCATTTCACCCGGCACCTGCCTACCATGTCGCTAGCTGGACCGGGACGGGAGGATCATGTCGACACGAACGGGATCAGGCCCTGTTCAGGCGAACCGCGCGGCGCACACGAAGGCCGTGCGCGGGTGACCGCCCTGGCGTATCCGTCGAGCGTGAGCGTGCCGGCCGGTGGGCGGCTGGTGCTGCACGTGTCCACGCCCGCTGAGCGCTACCGCGTCGGCTTCTACCGAGTGGGCCGCGACATCACGCCGATGGGGAGCAGTTCCTGGCGGCGGGGCCACCTGCTGCCCGCCGGTCTGCCCGATCGGGACTGGGGATGGCCGCCGGAAACGTTCGACGTCCCCGCTGACTGGCGGTCCGGCGCCTATCTGGCGGTCATCCTGGACGACGAATCGGACGCCGATGTGCCCGGCTGGCTGCCCGACGTCGACGCCCGGTCGGGTCAGGCGTTGTTCGTGGTGCGGCCCGCGGCAACCGGGAAACACGCCGCTGTGCTGTACAAGCTTTCGCTGGCCACCTACCACGCCTACAACTTCTCCGGTGGCGGCAGCATGTACCACACGGCCTCGTTCGTACCCTCGATCGCCACCACTCGGCTGACCACACGCCGGCCCGGCGGCGGCACCGGAGGGGCCCTCTCATTCCCCCAGGACGTCGACGTCTACGACACCGCCACCCCGCGGGAGGGATTCGCGCACTGGGACGCTCCGATGATCTCGTGGCTGGAACGTGAGGGCATCGAGGTCGACTACTGCACCGACTTCGACCTGCACCACGATCCCGCCGTCCTCATCGGGTACCGCCTGCTGCTCAGCGTCGGGCACGACGAATACTGGAGTGCCCGGATGCGTGACGGGGTGCACGCTTTCGTCCGTGCCGGCGGGAATGTCGCGTTCTTCAGCGGCAACACCGCCTGGTGGCGCATCGACCTGGACGCGGCCGGCGATCTGACCTGTGTGCATCCGCCGGCCAGCCACCCGTCGGGCGGCAACTGGTGGCGCAGCCGGCCAGAGAACGGGCTCACGGGAGTCAGCTACCGGCAGGGCGGCGGCTGGTGGGACGGCGAACGGGAGCCGCTGGGGTACACCGTCCAGCACGCCGGCCACTGGGTCTACCAGGGACTGGGCCTGCACTCGGGTGACGTCTTCGGCGCCGGTGAGCACCTGGTGGGCTACGAGTGTGACGGTGCGGTGGTCGAGCCCGGCCCCGCCGGGCGGCTGCGGGCCGCCGGAACCGACGGGACACCGGCGGACTTCGCGGTGCTGGGGGTGGCGCGCCTGGGAAAGGGATGGCAGGACCGGCCGGCGGGACCGGCCGCGAACGCCGTGCTCGGCGCCTACACCGACACCGGAACGGTCTTCACGTGCGGCACCACCGACTGGCCCCGGGTGCTGGCCCGCGGCGACGACCCGGTGGTGGCCGGGGTCACCCGCAACGTCATCGGGCGCCTCGCCCGGCACGGTGTCCGCGTGCTGGGGCCGTTCCCGGTCCGTCACCGCCGCTGGCTGCTGGTCGCCGGTGAGGTTGCGACCTTCCTGGTCGATGTCGACCGCCCGGTCGCGGAGACCGCGCGGTTCAGTTGGACGGTCGCGGTGGGCGACGGCGCGGCCGAGCCGGTGCCCGGACGGCACACCTGCGAGATCCGGGTTCCCGAGACGCCGGACCTGCTCACCGTGACGGCCACTGTGACCGAGGGCGATGGTCAGGAGTGCTTCGGGTGGACCACCGCACCCATTCTGTCGCGCACCCAGTTCACCCAGATCGATCTGCTCTGCCGGCTTCGCGACCTGGTGATCCAGGCGGTGCCCGCGCTGGATCCGGTCGCCGAGATCGGGCCCGGCAACCGTCCCTTCGGCGACCCGGAGTGGGACCCCCTGCGCGACGGGCTGCGCAAACCGCTGTCCATGCAGGGTTTCCGGAAGCTGGCTAAACTAGCGAGCACCATCGCCGAGCGGGCCGCAGCAATTGCCGAGGCGGATGCACCGGTTGGGCAGGGGGAGGACCAATGAGCGCGCTCTGGGACATCGACACGACGCCGATACCCGGCCCGGCGGCCAGCTGGCGGTCAGCCGCGGTGCAGCGCGACGCGACCTATCAGACATTGCTGAACACCGTGCGTGAGCAGCTGGCCGCTCAGCTGCCGGCCGGCCCCGCGCTGCCGGTGCTGATTCCGACCGTCGGTTTCGGCGGGCAGAGCGTCCGGGTGCTCACCCACACCATGCGGGAGCTGTCCAGGCAGCGGGCGTCGGTGCCGATCTCGGTGGTGCTGCTGGTGAACCGGCCGCAAACCCGGCCGGCGGATGACACCGCCACCCGTGCGCGCCAGCTGGGCGAGGCGCTGGGCTGCGACGCAGTGCGGTTCGCCGTCGCCGACGTGGCGTTAGCGCAACGCACCCGTCTCGGGGTGTTGCGTCAGTTGATGCTGGACGCGGTGCTAGACGCACAGCAGTGCGATCCAGAAGTCACCCGCTGCGTAGTGGCCGACGACGACATCGTGCGGCTGCCGGCCGGAACGCTGGCCGGGTTGCTGCGGGTGGTGACCGGTAAGGCCCGGCTGGCGCTCGGCCCGGTATTGTTCGACAGCCCGCAATCCACCCCGGCCGCCATGCTGCCGGCCTTCTTTGCCGCCGATGCCTTCCGCGCATTGCTGGCGGCCAGATCTCTGCGCCGGCTGCGCCAACCCGGCACTTCGTCCCGGGCCGCCCACGCGGAGTTCGGTGAGCACGCCGAAGCGATCGCGCTGAGCTGCAACCTGGCCGTGCGGGCCGCGACGGTGCGCGAGGCCGGCGGGTTCGCGCCGCTCAACGAGATCACCAACCTGGTGCGCGATGTGCACGGCCTCGGCGGCGCGGATGCGATCACTGCCACCTGGGACTTCGATCCCGCGTGCGAGAACGTCCTGATCGACCTGTGGCGCCGGTCCGTGCATATCAGCGCCCGCCGTGCGCTGCCCGCCTATCTCGCCCACGGCGTGCCGACCGTCGGCCAGTGGCGCGCCTGCCGCTTCCGGGCATCCCGGGTCGATCCGGTGCGCGTAGCGCCACCCGACTCGATCGAACCGGTCCGTCTTTCGACGCTGCGTGGCCGGGACAAGGAGGCTGTGCTTGCCGAGATCAGTGCCGCCCTGACCACCACGCTGCGCTACTTCCCGCACGACCCCGAGATGATCGAGGACTGCCTGGCCGCCCTGGGTCTGACCCTGGAGTCGCTCTGGGTCGAGAACGGGTCGGCCGCCCTGTCTGTCCGAATCCGGCGGGCGCCCGGCCTGCTCGACCGGTTGATGGCAGTGCAGGACTTGGTGAGCCAGCCGCTCTAGCGATCCATCCGCCAGCGGCGTCGAAGGGCGAGCGCGGCGAGCGACACGAAGCCCCAGCTGACGGTGGTGAACGACGCCGCCACCGCGATGCGGTAGGCGGGGGTCTCGGCGGCCTCGGGGCGGAAGGCGAGCAAGCCGAAAGCATTCGCATTAGTCCAGCATCCGGCGGCCAGCGGCCAGGCGACGCGGCGCGGCAGCTCGGGCACCGCGGCGCCGACCAGCAGGGAGAGTGCACCGAGCGCGATCAGGTCGAGATGCCACTGGCGCAGGCGCGGCGTCGAGCGAATCCCGATCCGACGCGCACGCTCGGCATCGGCGATCGCGAGCGCGTAGGGCCATCCCGTCACCGCCCCGGCTGCGAGCTCGACCAGGCCGGACAGCACGAGCGTCTCGTTCGTTCTCGCGCGGGTCATGCGCTCCACCTCCGAATCGTCTGCGGGCCCGTTGCCCGCTGGGGGACTCCCAAGCCACTGGCGGTAGGCGCGTCGACCGAGCCAGCCCTGATAGGCCCAGGCGAACGCGGGCAGCGGGCCTCGCGGGCGAAGCCAGAAGCCCGGGGCTGGATCCCGCGAGGGGTTGGCGGCGCCGGTGGGCACCGTGGCGGCCGTCACCCCGGGGCCGGACTGAGCCGGCCTCTCGGCGAGCACCTCGCCGTCGCGGTCGCAGATCACGCTGGGGCCTTCGTATTCGCCGCGGTAGCGTCCCGGCATCCCGGGTAGCGGGCAGGTGATCGGCCCGCACAGCGAGGCATGTACCACCGGGGCCCCGACGAGCGCGGCGAAGTCGAGCACGCTGCGCCGCGCCCGCTCCCGGTTGGCCGCTTCCCACCGACGGAGCACCGCGCGAGGCCGCCACTGGGGGACGCTCCACCACCCGGACCCGGCGAGGACAAGGTCGACGCGACCGCGGAGCCGGTGCACGGTCTGGGCGCGCATCAACTCCCAACAGAGGGCGACGCCAATCCGCAGGCCACCCGGCGCCTCGATCACGCCCGGGTCGTCGCCACCGGCGTAGAAGTAGTTCTCCCACATGGTCGGCAGATCCTTGTCGTGACGGCCGATGAGCCCGTCAGGGCCGGCGAGCAGGAAGGCGTTGCGGACGTCGCCGTCGGACCCGCGGCACAGGAAGGAGCCGCCAACCATGACCCGCTTGTCGGACGCGACCCGGGTGAGCATCTCGGTGGCCGCGCCGTCCTCGGGCAGCGCGCCGCCGCCCACCTGCGCCAGGAAGGCCATGCCGGTGGTGAAGAACTCGGGCAGAACGATCACCTCGGCTCCCTCGTCGGCGGCGCGCCGGGCGAGCCGCTCTGCCCGGTCGAGGTTCGCCTCGACATCGCCCACGACGGGCTCGAGCTGGACGGCCGCGACGCGCAGATCCCCGGTCATCCCAACTCCTCCGCGAACCGAACGACCTGGGCGTTGAACGCCGTCGGGCGTTCCAGCATCGGCATGTGACCGCAACCCTCCAATACAACGGTCCGAACGCCTGATAGCTCGGCGTCGAGCAACTCGGTATCGCCGAGTGGGGCGATCCGGTCGTGCTCGGCGGCTAGCGAAAGGATCGGGCAGCGCACGTCGGCCAACCCCTGGCGGGGGTTTGAGCGCCCGATCGCCCGCACGGTCGGAAAGACACCCCGGGCACCGGCGCCATCGACGATCAGCGCGGCGGTGTCGGCGGGCAGGGCCGGTGGGTCGAGGACGTAAGGCGACAAGAATACGCGACGCAGCGCTTGCGATCGCACGACGAGGCGGCGCAGCGGTGCCGGTGCGGGCAGCCCCGCCGTCGCGATTTCCATCGCGATTGCCGCAGTCTCCCGCGGGCGCTCGCGAACGAACCTGGGCATCCCGCGCAGGCCGAGCACGTCACTGAACTGCAACACTGCTCCGGCGACGAGCACGATCCCGTCGGCCAGCTCCGGATGACGCGCGGCGAAGCGCAGCGCGATCGGGCCGCCCATCGAGTGGCCGACGAACACGACGCGCTCGATGCCGAGGCTGGTGACGAGCTCAGCCGCGGCGGCGGCAAACCCGTCGAGGGATGTGCCCGCGGCGGGCGATTCGCTTCGGCCGAAACCCGGTAGGTCCAGGGCGAGCACTCGACCCTGCTTGGCGAGCGTCGGGATCGCCTCGAGCCAATGCTGCCAGCGACCGCCCATCCCGTGCACGAGGACGAACGCACGGTCGCCGTGGCCGGTGTCGAGGTAACGAAGCCGGCGGCCGCCGACAACGGCGTCGTGTTCACGCGCCGACCAGTCGGTGCGCCGCCAGGCCGGCTCCGCGGGCCTGGCGTAGCCGCCGTCGACCGGGACGCGCTCGATCATTCGGCACCGCCCCGCGGTTCCAGCAGGCCGAGGGTGAGGACCTGGCGACCGAGCGAGACCACTTGCTCGAACTCCGATTCGGTGAACCCCATGTTGCCGGGAAGCAGGTGGGCCGCAATCACCCCATCCCACGCCGCCCAGAGGAACGCCGCCGCGCGTCGCGGATCGACGTCACGCATGACGCGGGCCTCGATGGCCTCGGCAATCGCCCCGGCCATCCGCTCGGTCTCGGACCGGATGCGCTGGGTCACCCGCTCGGCGGCGACGACGACCGGCCCGTCGGTCGGCGCATCCGGAGGCGGAAAACGAAAGATGCGGAAGTAGCCGGGGTTCTCGCTCGCGAACCGCAAGTACCCGTCGGCGAGCCCGACCAGGCGACCAATCGGGTCCTCACCGCCGCTGGCCCACCCCTGGTCGCAGTAGCGCTGGTCAAGCTCCAGCGCACGCTCGATCAAGGCGGCATAGATGCCTTCCTTGCCGCCGAAGTGCCCGTACAGCGATCCGATCGCGACGTCGGCTTCCTCGGCGAGCTGCTCGACGGTGGTCGCGCGGTAACCGTGGGTCAAAAAGAGGCGTTCGGCGGCGCCGAGAATCGCGCCCGCGGTGCGGGCCTTGCGCCGGTTTTGGCGGGTCTCGGCAGCCGTCCCTGTCTGCATAGTTGTAACAACATAGCAATATTAGAATCCCATTGCAATATCTGATCGGCGGCGGCGAGGCGGTTCTAGCCGGCGCATCGATGACCGCCCACGGTTCTTCAACCCGCGGACGGTCATCAATTCGTACGGTTCTGTCCGGCTACTTGAGGTAACAGTCGCCTGGGCAGCAACGTATGCGTTAACGACTTCATCGATGGCGGGGATGTCCCACTCCGACGTTGCCCGAGGTACCCGATCCGATGTTTCCCCCGCCAAGCGGGGTTTGCACGCCGCCAGAGGTGCTCGACCCGCCGGCAACACTCCCCCCGCCGAACGGGTGTTGCAGGCCCGGGATTTGCACTCCACCAGAGGTGTTGGACCCGAAGTTTCCCCCACCAAACGGGGTTTGCACCCCGCCAGCCGACCCGCCGGAGACGCCGCCCGAGCCGGAGCCACTGGGTTCGGCGGCCGCGGAGGAGGCGGTGGCGATGCCGATTCCCAAGATTGCGGTGGCGGTGGCAGCAGCAAACAACGGCGCGACGCGACGCATTGAGATGGTCATGGTTGAATTCCTTTTCCACAGATTCCATTCGGCGTGCGATCCGGGGTTCGGATCGACTTCAACGTATGCCGGGGATGTGAAGAACCGATGAGCGTGCGATATGCGGCTGGTGTGGTTTCTTGTCGAGCCGATGTCCTTCACCCCGGTTGTCGGAGGAATCGCCTCAGACACCTGGCAGGTGGCCGTCGCGCGACCGACCACGTCGACGCCGACGGCGTCGGGTCGGGAACGACAGCGACGAGCAAGACGGTGGGCGCGATGAACAGCAGCAGGATGATTGCAAATTCAACGGCAAAGGCACGAGCTTTCGGCCCCGCTCGAACAACCGCCTTGCCAGCAAACCGTGATCGGCGTGCCCTACCGTGAACTCGTGAGCCCCACGGTGCTGGTCGTCGACGACGAGAAGAAATTACGGACCCTGGTGCGCGAATACCTCGAACGCGAGGGTTACGCGGTGCTCGAGGCCGCCGACGGCCAAACGGCCCTCGACCTGGCCCGGACCGCGGGCCCTGATCTGGTACTGCTCGACCTCGGCCTGCCCCGCTTGCCCGGTGACGAAGTGGCCCGCCTGCTGCGCAAGGACAGCGACCTACCGATCGTCATGCTCACCGCGAAGGCCAGCGAGAACGACCGGGTCGCCGGGTTGCGGCTGGGCGCCGACGACTACGTGGTCAAACCGTTCAGTCCGCGCGAGCTGGTGGCCCGCGTCGAGGCGGTGCTGCGCCGCAGTCGGCCTTCGGCCACCGAATCCGACATCTCCTACGGCGATGGACGGCTACGCATCGACACCGATCGCCGGGAAGCGCGTGTCGACGATGCACTTGTCGAGCTCACCCGCAGCGAGTTCGATTTGCTCGCCGTGCTCGCGTCCAGGCCGGGACGGGCCTGGACACGGCTGGAACTCGTCGGCCGCACCCAGGGCCACGCATTTGATGCCTACGAACGCACCATCGATGTGCACGTAAAAAACCTGCGCCGCAAACTCGGCGACGCCGCACCGTTCCAGCTGGTGGCTACCGTGCCGGGTATCGGCTACAAATTCGCAATCGACCGCGATGCCTAGTTTGCTGCCGGGCCGGTTCGCCCGCCGACTCGCGCTGGCCTTCGCGGCGCTCGGCGCCGGCTCCGCCCTACTGACCGCGGTCCTGGTCAACACGGCCTTCGCCGGACGGTTTCAGGACTACCTCGATAAACAGCAACACGCTCAGCAGGAGCAGCTGGTGGCGCTGTTTGCCGCCGACTATCGCCGCAACGATGCCTGGAGCCCCATGTCGCTGAACCGCATTGCGCCTACCGTGATCATGACCGGCTCTGAGGCCGAACTTCGCGATGCCTCTGGTCATCGCGTGTGGTCAGTGGCCGACGCCAACACCGACGCAGGCACACCCGAGATGCACCGCAAAATGATGGGCACCGGTGGCCTCGGGCCACCCCGCAGCTTGCCCGTTGTTGTCGCGGGCAGGCAAGTCGGTACCCTCGTCGTTCGCGTACCGCAAGGCGCAGTACCTACCGTGGACAAGGAATTCCATTCATCGGTCAACCGGCTACTGCTGGCCGGTGCGCTCACTGCGGCGCTGGTAGCGCTGCTCGTCGGCGTGTACACCGCCCGCCGCGCCACCAAACCCATCACCGAACTAACCAGCGCCGCCGGCGCTCTCGCCGCTGGACATCGGGACCGACGCGTCACCGCTGTTCCTAACAACGAAATAGGGCAGTTGGCAAAGGCTTTCAACACCATGGTCGAACACGTCGTAAAAGAGGATCAACTGCGCCGCGCTTTCACCGCGGATGTCGCCCACGAGTTGCGCACCCCGCTGGCAATCCTTCGCAGTGAACTCGAGGCAGTGCAAGACGGAATTCGCCAGCCCACCGACGGCGTCATCCGCTCCCTGCATAACGAAACCCTGCGCTTGACCCACTTGGTCGCTGACCTGGAAGCGCTGGCCTCCGCCGACGCTGCCGCGTTCACCCTGGACCGGCATCCGATTTCACTGACCAGCATCGTGGCCGACACCGCGGACTCGCTGGCCGGCAGATTCGACGAAGCCGCTATAGACGTGCGCACCGACTTCGACGAGGTATGGGTTGACGCGGATCCGGTGCGAGTTGCCCAAATCGTCGCCAATCAGCTGACCAACACGCTGAAGTTCGTGCCCGCCGGCGGCGCGGTCACCCTCACCCTGCACGAGATCGACGGATGGGCCGAGCTCGCCATCGCCGACACCGGGTCCGGCATTCCGGCCGACGACCTGCCGCACATCTTTGACCGCTTCTATCGCAGCCGCACCGCGCGCGCCGACGGCTCCGGCATCGGACTGGCGGTCGTCGCCCAGCTCGTCAAGGCCCATGGCGGGATGATCACCGCCCACAGCACTCCTGGCCACGGCGCAACATTCATCACCCGACTTCCCGCCTTGCGGCAGAATGGCACAGTCCGGACGGCGCGGGCCGACCAGCGGCCCACGGTCTGACCGCGCAGTCTGTAGGGGATTTTCACCGCA
The DNA here is from genome assembly GCF_976985675.1 of Mycobacterium sp. NTMscope_MAC_12. NCBI lineage: Bacteria > Bacillati > Actinomycetota > Actinomycetes > Mycobacteriales > Mycobacteriaceae > Mycobacterium > Mycobacterium sp. NTMscope_MAC_12. Next base: position 1,453,502 of record NZ_CDRJYY010000001.1, on the reverse strand, counting down.
GCAGTATCGATTCATCGCGGTCACCGAGTCACAGTGAGTGCCGAGAACGGATGGTGAGCTGTCGTGGGATGAGGGGCTGCTGCTTGCGGTGGTGGAATCCGTCGTTCGGCGCGCGTGCAGGCCGACTCGCCGACGAGGCGTTGGGCTAACCGTGCACGAAACTTCGGCGCATTGCCCACAAGGGCATTAGCCGGTGCCCTGCACCGTCCAACGACCGGACCACACCCGCCACCCCACGAAACCCAATCGCATCACCATGAAGGTGCCCAAACCCGACCAGACACCGGCGAGTCCCCAGCCAAAGATCAACGACAGCCAGATCAACGGCAAGAACCCGACCGATGCGCTGATCAGCGTGGCGTTGCGGATGAACCTGGCGTCGCCGGCGCCGACCAAGACTCCGTCCAGGCTGAACACGATCCCTTGGATCGGCAGCTGGGCGATCAAGAACCACAACGGCACAGCGATGGCGTCCAGAACTGACCGGTCGTGAGTGAACAACGTGGGCAGTACCGGAGCGCCCAGGCCGAACATGAGAGCAAGCAGCGTCGCGGCGGCCAGCGAATACGCCGCCACATGCCGGGCCACCGACTTGGCACGCACGGTCTGGCCTGCCCCCAATGCCGCGCCCACCAGCGACTGCGCCGCGATCGCCAGCGCGTCGAGCACCAGCACAGCTAAATCCCACAGCTGCAGCAGCACCTGGTGCGCGGCCACCGCCGCTGTGCCGAACCGGGCGGCCACCGCCGCGGCGGAGATGAAACAAACCTGGAACGACAGGGTCCGAACGATCAGATCGCGGCCCATCAGCACTTGGGCGCGCAGCACAGTGCGGTCGAGCCGCAGCGGCACCCGCTCGGCCAACAGCGCGCGCCCGAACAGCAATGCTGTCAGCAACTGGCCCACCAGGTTGGCCACCGCCGAGCCGGCCAGGCCCAGGCGGGGCAAGCCCAGCCAGCCGTACACCAGCGACGGGCACAGCAGCGCCGACAGCCCGAAACCGGCGACCACATAGCGCAGGGGTCGCGCGGTGTCCTGCACCCCGCGCATCCACCCGTTACCTGCCAGCGACACCAGGATCGCCGGAGCGGCTACGATCGCGATCCGCAACCACGGCAACGCCGCGCCGGCGATCTGCCCGCGTGCGGCGATCGCCGACACCAGCGGCGCCGCGGCGGCCTGCACCATGACGACGATCAGGGCGCCCAGGCCGAGCGCCAACCACGTGGCCTGCACTCCCTCCGTGACCGCCGATGCCCGGTCGCCGGCACCGAAGTGGCGGGCGGAGCGTGACGTCGTGCCATACGACAAGAACAGGAACTGGACTCCGACCAGGCCGAGCACCACGGCGCCGATGGCCAACCCGGCCAGGCTCACCGCACCCAGGTGGCCCACCACCGCAGTGTCGAATAACAGGTAGAGCGGTTCGGCGGCGAGCACCGCGAGCGCCGGCAGGGCCAGGCCGGTGATGCTCCGCTCCAGGTCGCCGACGCGGCGGCTTCGCGGACCTGTCGGCGGCACAGCCGCCGGGTGCTCGTCAGGCAAGTGCCGTGACCAGGGCAGTGACAATTTCGGCGGCAGGACCGGCGGTTGTATCGCTGGCGGCCAGCATGTCCCCGCCGCCGCCGAACGTCGACATGATGGCGGCCACATCCACCGCGGCTTTGGCCCGCGTCGGCACCGGCCCCTGCTGCGGCTCGGTCTCTATAACCACCGTCGCCGCCTCGGCCTGTCGCGTGGTGCACACGATATCGATGATGCTCTCTCAACTTCCCCTGGGCGCGCGCCGACCACTGCCGGCTTCCGACCGCCGCATAGACCAGCTCGACCACCGCCGGCTTCGGGCAACCGTGGCGGCCGAGCCCAACACCCACGACAGTATCGTCAGCCAGGCAGACGCAGGGTGGTCCAGCGGTGCCTGGCTAATCGCGGAATTGTCCAGCAGATCGCAACGGGCCGCGTGGCCAGCCGATGTGCGCGGGGCGCGCGAAACGACCCGGTGTCGGTCGTTACCCGTGGCAAATGAGTGCCACCTCAGTTTAGGGGCGCTCGGTCGGGTGGTGGTCGCCTACCAGCCAGGACGACTGCGGTCGGCGTCGAACATGATGGAGGTTTCTAGCCCCTCAGCGTGCATGTATGTCCGTGCACTCAGAGCGCACATTGCGCGGCAGCGCATGACCGCGCGTGCGACAGGATGTACGGCATCAGTAGTGCACGTGTCGCTGCCGAGCGATCCGGCGGGCTGAGACGACTCGCTACGCGGGCTCGACTACCGCTGCCACCGGAGCCTCGCGGGCGCCGCGACGGCGGTATTGCAGCATGATGACCGCGGCCAGAGCTAGGCAGGCGACGGCGGGGGGAATCAGCGCGTGGTCACCAATCCGGTTGCCAAGCAGCACGCCGGCGGCTGCGCCCCCGACGAACAGCAGCACGGTCGTCGTCAGCACGGTGGCCTTCCACTTGTCCACCCGGTGGCGGTGGCTGCGGCCCAAGAGCAGACCGAGGTCGGTAATCGTGCCGGTGAAGTGCGTGGTGCGAATCGGCATCCCCGGAAGATTGGACGTCATGCCGTTCTGCAGCCCGCATGCGCACGCGGCGAGGAGCGCCCTGCCGATCGGGTGCTCAACGCCGGCTGCGGCGAGCAGCAGCGCGGCTTCGGCCAGCAGGACGGCAGCGTGACGAGGGCCAGCAAAAGTCCGCACGGCAGCCAGCACCGCACCCGCCGCAATGGCTCCGAATAGAAATCCAAACACGATCGCCGCGATCATGCGGCCCTGGTAGATGAGAGGATTCGTGCTATGCATACCCGCCTTGGTGGTCAAGGCGGTGAGGTTCCCCACCGGAAATGCCCACACCAAAAGGGCCACCGAATTGACGAACCCCGCGACCGCGGCGAGCAACCCACTGTAGCCGAGCAGAACCACCCGCGGGATCCAGGTCTCGGGAATCGGCCAGGTTGGCATCGTCTCTACCCTGTCGGTGCTCGGTCGGCCACATACGCAAACGCAGCAATGTTATCAAGACCCCATGCGGGGCGCGGCAACCTCGGCGCGCGGCTCGACGGCCACTGTTATCGCCCCCCTCCCAACCGACCCGCCGCCCGCCGTGCCCGGAGCGACTATTTGATGGTCATACTCCCTTCCGTTCTCACGGAAGACCGAACGGCAGCGCCGTGTTACGTGTGGCAAATGTGCACTTCGCGATTCGCGTTTCCCGTTTTGCGATAGGTCCGTCACGTGCACGCTATCCGCTGGCTTGCTGGTGAGCCCGCGCCGGAGCTGCTAACCCGCATGAATTGTGCCTCGCTTACGCTGAGGGAGTCGACACGGTGGATCAAATCGGAAGCGGAAGGGTTCGCGGATTGCCCGACGTCACATACGCCGCCCAAACGAGATTCGCGTTCCGTTCCGGTGTCACCTGCTTGGTCACGCCCGTTGGAGCCGTGCTGCTGAATCCTCCGCGCAGCGAGAAACTGACCCGATTAACCCCCGGCCAGCTACAGGCACTCAAGGCTCTGAACCTCGGGCCGGCAACGCTGTCGGAGATACTCACGAAGGCGGGCGAAAGTGGCGTCGGCACGCTGATAGATCAGCTCACCACGAGCGGTTGGCTGGCGGTCACGGTGCGCGACGAAAAGAACGATTTTTACTCCATCCTGCCGGTCGGACGGCCCGCGATGCGGCCGGCGCCGATGTCGCCGCGATCCTTCGCGTTATCGAAATTTGCTGTACTGCACCGAGACTCAGAGGGCTTGGTCCTTGAACATCCGCTGGCATGGTGTGATGTGCGCATTCACGACTCACGCCTGCTTGTCCTACTCGACGGGCCTGCAGCAGACGCCTCAGGCGTGCCGAGCGCCGTCGCTACAGGGTTCATCGAGGATCTGCACTGGTGCGGCATCCTCACCCAGCTCGGCGACGAAGACGGCAGGTTCGATGCCCTCAGCTGGAGCGCACCGGATCTGTGGTTTCACCGCCGCAGCACGCTGGGTCAACGCACCGTCACCTGGGAGCGGTTCGGCCCGACCAAGTGGGCGAAGGGTCGATTCCCACAGCCGCCGGCGCGCAGGACGAATTATCCGGGTGAGCCGATCACCCTTTCGGTTCCCGATCTGACGGCCAAACGAATGCAGGACCCGACTTTGACGGCCGTCCTCGAAGACCGAGTTTCCACAAGGACATTCGATGACGCCCGCCCGATTACTATTGGGCAGCTGGCCGAATTGCTCTATCGCACAGCGCGAACACGGAAAACCGAACTCGTCGGTGACGGCGAGGAACTCGTGTCACGCCCATACCCTTCTGGTGGCAGTCTCTATGAGCTGGAGCTCTACCCTGTGGTACGCAATGTCGCCGGACTCGCGCCGGGGATGTACCACTACGACTCGTTCGACCATGTGCTACGCCCTGTCGCCGGAGCAGATTCGAAGGCCGTGTCCCAGCTGTTGAAACCGGCCGCAGCGACTCTCACCGGAGGTGCCGAGCCGCAAGTGCTCGTCGTCATGGCTGCACGTTGCGGTCGCATCATGTGGACCTACGAGCAGATCGCCTATGCCGCCATCCTCAAAGATGTCGGCGTCCTCATGCAGACGATCTACCTGGCCGCGACCGCGATGGGCCTCGGCGCGTGCGCGCAAGGCTTCGGTGATACCGCCGCTTTCGTCGCGGCCACCGGTGTCGATGAACTACAGGAGTGCAGCGTCGGCAGTATCATCGTCGGCTCACCCGCCCCGAACTAGCCTTCGGCGAGAACCTCCTCGTCGGTCAATGCTGCGACGTCGAGGCAGTGGGGTGCAATGACGGCCAGGGCGCGAATCGGGGCGGCCGACATTGAATCGACGCCGAACCCAAAGAAATCGCCGTGCACGCCAACCGTCGGTGTGATGCGGTGCCGTACGGTCGCTGACCGGGACGGTGGGTAGTTCGGGTGCGCCAGGCTTCATGCCGGCCTTTCATCTAATCCGGCTGCGAGCGCGGCTATGCCGCGCTGCCAGAATTGCGTCAGGCGCTCGATGTCGGAGTGCCCGAACAGGGCATCGCTCCAGAGCCAGTTAGCCGTCAGTTGCGGACCCTCCGGTGTTCCCCGTATTGCCACGGCGAGGTACAGCGCAAAACGCAGTGGCAGATCTGGCTCAGGGTCGACGGGCAATGCGTCGCCTTGGTCGCCGGCAACTAACGACCATGGTTGCTCCGTTCCACCAGTGAGGTCCAGGCGACCCAAGTAGCTGAACATGATCTGAGGTTCGACAGAATTCTGCAATTCTGGAACGTGGTCCACATAACGAAGCAGTCCATAGTCCAGACCTTCATTCGGGACCATACTCAAATGGCCAGCCACCGAATCGAATAGCGCTCGGGCCGCTGCCGGATCGCATTCTGCCTGCTCGGCATCGACACCTGATGCACCCACTCCGAGCCGTACCGGGTATGCAGTCGTAAACCAACCGACCGTGTTTGTGGTGTCGGTCCCCAAAATAGCGTCTGCGCGCCCATGGCCCTCCATCGTGACGAGCGTGCCCGCCGCAAAATTTTGTGCACGAGTACGCCGCCAACTCGCGACGGCCATCGTGAGCGCGGCCAGCAAGAATTCGTTCATGCCCCCATCTCTGGTGAGCGCTGTGAGCACGCGCTCAGTGACGTCAGTCGGTGTGAGTGCCCGTGTGACCCGCAGAGTCGACCACGTGTCACGAGTCGGATCAGGACGCCGCCTACCCAGCGCAGGATCCGGCCCGTGAACCTGCGCGGTCCAGTAATCGCGCTGGCTCTGCACTTCGGCCGTAGCGGCCCGCTGCCACATCAGTTCCGACCAGCGGCGGTAAGACGTGAACTCGGGCATCGTCTTCGGCGTCGCACCCGATGTCACCGAGCGCCACGCCGCCGCGAGATCCCCGAGCATGATGTGCCAGGACACCACATCTACCGCCAAGTGATGTGCGGTGATCAGCAGCATCTCGCCTGGTCCGGCGCTGGACAACCACACGGCTCGCACCATGGCACCCGAGTGGGGATCGATCTCGTCGGTGACCTTACGCGCCGAATGCGCTAAGGCCGCATTGAATTCCGCGGCGGACGATTTCGGTAGCTCAAGACGGGTGAGCACGTCAGCGGCACGGACCACGCCGGGTTCGCGGGTAACCAGGCGTGGCCCCTCGGCGGTCTCGATCAGAATCGATCGCAGAGTGTCGTGGCCGTCGAGCAACAGTTGCAGCATCGCCTCGATTGATGGACGGTCGATTTCAGACGGCAATCGCAGCAACACGGTATGGGTGAATCGGCGGTAGTTTCCGTACTCGTAGAGCCAGGACACCATCGGCAGCGGCAGTATCTCACCGTATTCGGTGTTCTCTACGGCCGCCGCGGATTCCGGCGCCGCATCGATAGCAGCAGCGAGTTGGCGAATTGTCGGAGCGCTGAACAGCATCCGTGGACTCAATGTGAGACCGCGCCGCCGTGCCTTGTGGACCACCGAGATCGCCACAATGCTGTCTAACCCAAGTGAGAAGAAGTCGTCGTCGATGTGCGGCACTAGGCCGTTGAACTGTTCTTCGAATATTCCGCACAGCGATCGTTCGGTGTCGGTGGACGCCGATGCCGCCCCACCGTCAGTGACGCGCAAAAGTGCATCCTCGGCGAGCCGGTCCAATGCACGGCCATCCAGCTTGCCGTTCGCGTTCACCGGCAGCTGAGGTATCGCCACGATCCGGGCGGGAACCATGTACGGCGGCAGCCGTTCGGCGAGCGCGGCACGCAGCCGCACCGGGTCAGCAGCCGTATCCTCCTGCCACACAACAAAACCCACGAGGCTTGTGCCGCTGTCGCGACGCAGAACGGAAACCGCGGCATCGTGTATCTGTGGCTGCCCACGCAGCGCAGCCTCGATCTCGCCGATTTCGACGCGATAGCCACGAATCTTGACCTGGGAGTCGCCACGTCCCAAATAGGAGTATCCGCCGTGCGGTAGACGACGTACCAGGTCACCCGTGCGGTACATGCGTTGTCCGGGACGCAGCGGGTCCGCCACGAAGCGAGCAGCGGTCATCGCGGACTTGCCGACATAGCCACGGGCCAGCTGCGCCCCGGACAGATAGAGCTCGCCTACCACACCGTCGGGCACCATCCGCAACGCCGAATCCAGGACGTAGCCGAATGTTCCAGCGTTCGCGGTGCCGATCGTCGACCTCTGATATGCGGCGACCGGTGCCACCACGGATTCCACCGTAGTTTCGGTGGGGCCATAGCAGTTGTAGACCGCGGTCGGCGACGGAGCGCGCAATTGCTCCCACAGCGCGGTATCGATTGCCTCACCGCCGAGGGCCAGCACCGAAAGAGGGTGGTCCAAAAGTCCCGCGGCACGCAGTTGGAGAAACATCGACGGGGTGGTGTCGATCATGTCGATCTGGTTGGCGGACATCCCTTTCACCAGCCGATCTGCGTCGCGCATCTCCTCGGCGTCGAACAGATGGATCGCATGCCCGTCGAGCAGGCCGACCATGGGCTGCCACGAGGCGTCAAAGCTCAGGGACCAGGCGTGGGCGATCCGCAGCGGGCGGCCCAGGCGTGCCGAGGCCGCCCGGTAGACACGGTCGCGGTGGTCAGCGAAATAACTGAGTAACGCGGCATTGGTGCCGATGACGCCCTTGGGTTCACCGGTCGAACCCGATGTGAAGATGACATACGCGCTGTGCTCGGGGTGCCGGCGAACCGCCGGGCTGGCGGCTGCGCGTTGCGAGATGCGCCCGGCGGCAGCGGGATCGTCGATGACCACTGTGGCGACCCCACCGCTTACCAACTCCGTGTAGCTGGCTTCAACAATGGCGAGTACCGGATTTGCTTGCCGCAAAATAGATTCGATACGAGCGTTCGGCAACGTGATATCGACCGGCAGATAGGCGCCACCGGCGGCAAGCACGGCCAGGATGGCGACGATGGATCGAGTCGAGCGCGGCAGCACCAGCGCGACGATTTTCTCCGGTCCTATGCCCTGCTCGGCCAGTTCCCCCGCGAGCCGGCACGCGTGCGCGTGTAGTTCGGCATAGGTATAGCACTCACCACCACCGGTAGTCAGGGCGACGGCATGCGGTGTGGCGTGCACCTGCCGCTCGAACGTCTCCCACACCGAGACGCTCTCCGCAGAGGGTAGCGGCCGCGTCGCAAGCCCTTCGAACTCGGCGCGCTCCGCCGTGGTGAGAATATCCAGTGCGTCGGGGGTGCCGTCGCCTATATCGGGGAGTTGGCGCAGCACGGCGAGCAAGCGCTCGCCGATCTGGGAGGGCCGAAGATGCGGAAGTGCCTCAGAAATCGCCTCGACCAGTACCAACAGCGCGTCGTCTTTCATGTGCGCGACCACAGTCAACGGGTAGTGCGTGAGACTTTCCATCTCTACCGGACTGAACCGGGCCCCGTCCGGTGTGGTCACCGCCCGGATCGCGTCCTCGATCGGTGCGTTCTCGAAGACGAACAGCGAATCAAATAGGGCTCCCCGGCCATGCTCACGCTGGATTTCCGACAGGCTGAGATAACCGATGTCGCGCATCGCCGATGACTCGCGCTGCAACCGGGCACATTGCTCCACCACCGAGTCGGCGCTGCTCACCTGGTGCACCACCGGCACGGCGTTGATGAACAGTCCGACCATGGTTTCCACGCCGGGCAGGTTTTCCGGACGGCCGGAGACGACGGTGCCGAAAACGACATCGCGACGGTCGGTGAGCCTGCTGAGCACGACCGCCCACGCGAATAGCACGGCGGTGTTGAGGGTAAGACCGTTGCGACCCACCCATTGTCGCAGCCGCGCCGTATCGGCCGCAGGCAACACCAGTTCGGTTTTCTCCGGCTCGCCCTCGCCCGCGGCGACGGTCCCGTCTGCCACCATGAGCGGCCCGGACACACCCTGCAGGTACGTCATCCATTGAGCGGCCGCGGCCGCCCTGTCCTGCTGGGCGAGCCAGACGATGTAGTCACGGTACGGGCGCGCGGTCGGTAGCCCGTCGGTCGATCCTCCCGCCCGATACACGGTGAGCATCTCGGTGAAGAACACGGCGAGGGACCAGCCGTCGACCAGAATATGGTGGGCGGTGAAAATCATCCGGCGCCTGGTCTCGCCGGGAGTGCCAAGCAGCACAACCCGCAATGCCGGTCCACGACTCAGATCGAACGGGCGGCGCCGCTCCGATCGTGCGATGGCATCGAATTCCGTTGGCGGTGCGAACCGTTCGGACCAGGGCAGCTCGGCCTGCGTGGGCACGATCTGCACGGGCTTCGGTACATCACGATCCCAGAAGGCGGCGCGCAGATTCGGGTGTCGGACCAGCATGGCTTGAGCGCTGCGGCGGAGCAGCTCGAGATCGACTGGTCCGTCGACATCGACGACGAACTGCATGCTGTAAAGGTCGATACTGTCCTGCGCCAATCGGTATAACGCAAACAGCCCTTCCTGCAGAGGGCTAAGAGCGAGTACATCCTCGATCTGCGGCGGATCTGTGGTCACAAATACCTCACGACTCGTTGAGCCAGGATGCGTTGAGTTGGGCCAACGCATCGGGGGTCAGGCCCGACGCACTCATCGGCGTATATTCCTGCTTCGGCGGCGAATCCGCCTCGGCCGCCGGCTCACCCGCTGCCGCGTCGACCGCCGCGGCCAGCTCGCCGATGGTCATGTACTCGAACACCATTCCCGGGGTGAAGGCCAGTCCGTGCGCGGTTGCCTGCGCCGACCATTTAATGGAAATGATGCTGTCACCGCCGAGCGCGAAGAAGTTGTCGTCGCGATCGAGACCGGTGACGTCGAGCAACTCCTCCAGCAAGGTGATGAGGATCCGCTCGGTTTCCACCGAGCCTGCGGTGGGCGGTTTCGATGGCGCAGCGACGGGCGGGGCCGGCGGGGCGAGGAGTTTCTCCATATCATCCGTGGGAAGCAACTCCAGGCTGGACACGGGACGGTCCGGCGCCGTCGCGAACGCATCGAGTGCTGCGTTCAGAGCGGCGGCGATAAGGGCAACCGTCGCAGGTTCGTAGAGATCGGCATTGGCGACGACGCGCACGTCGAGTTCACCGCCCGGCGTCACGCTGATGCCCACGTCCAGATCCAGTAGTGAGACCTCGAAGTCCATCGGAAGCGGTACGACCGTGGTGCCGCCGGTCTCGGTGAGAGGGCGCGGTATCAGCGCCCAGTCCTCTCCGCGAAAGTGGATCATGTTCTGAAACAGCGGGTTTCGGGACCGTGAGCGCGGCGGGTTGAGAGCCTCAACCAGACGTTCGATCGGAAGCTCTTGGTGTGCGAATGCGTCGAGCACCGTGTCGCGGCTACGGGTGAGCATGGTGCGCAGGCTGGGATCACCGGACAGGTCGTTGCGCAGCACCACCACGTTGGCGAACAAGCCGATCAGATTGGCCGTGATCGGTTCGACACGGGACGCGACCGGACTGCCAAGCGGAATGTCCGTCCCTCCGCCGAGCTTGTGCAGCACTACCGCCAGGGCGGCCTGATAAACCATGAACTCGCTGGCGCCATTTTGCTCGGCGAGCTGTGTTAAGGACGCCCGGCGGGTGGGGGGTAAGGTGAAAGTCACCACCTCCCCACGCTTTCCGAGCGTCGGCGGGCGGGAATAATCGTGGGCAACCGAGACCTCGTCGGGCAACCCAGCTAGGGCGTCACGCCAATACGCCAGGTCCGCCTGTCCCCATAGGGAAGCGAATGCATCTCGTTGCCACAGCGCGTGGTCCACGAACTGGATCGGCGATGTGGTCCACCGCGGCGCCTGCCCTTGGTGCCGCTCGCGGTAGGCGGTGACGAGGTCGTCAAAGAAGATCCCCAGAGAGGCGTGATCGCTGACGATGTGGTGCACGACCACCAACAGCACATGCGTATCCTTGCCGAGCGCCAACAGGGTGACCGTAATCAACGGCCCCGACTCGGGCATAAACACGTGCCGGCGCAGCTGCGCCACCGTGTCATCGAAGCCATCCGGGGTGATCTTCCGGACTGGTAGTTCCAACTGCAAGCTCGGGTGCACGATTTGATACGGAACGCCTTCGTGCTCATCGAAGTTCGTGCGCAGGGCGTCGTGGCGCTTAACGACGTCGTTGACCGCCGCGGTGAGGGCGACGATGTCCAGGGGACCGTCGAAGCGAAGCGCAAAGGGCATGTTAAAGCCGTCCCCCGCCCCTTCCATCCGATACTGGAACCACGCGGCGAGCTGCGAGTAGGACAACGGAAGCCGCTCCGGGCGGACCGATTCGACGAGTTCTGGGCGGCTTGATTGCCACGCCGACGTTGCGTCGTCGAAAGTGTCCTCGGCGTCCATCGCGTCAAGGTCGATATCGAACTCGGCACGGAACTGCTCGACCAGCGCAGCCGCCAAGCCGGCCGGGGTGGGCGTATCGAACACGGCGCGAACGGTCAGCTCTATGCCGAATTCGGCACGGATCTGCGCGACCAGCCGAGCCGCCAACAGCGAATGGCCACCCAGCCCGAAGAATGAGTCCTCAGCACCCACACGCTCCCAGCCGAACAGTTCGGCGAAAATCGAGCACATCCGGCGCTCGGTCTCGGTCGCCGGCTCACGGTAGCGGCGCACGGCGATAGGCGTAGGTGCGGGCAGTGCCCGTTTGTCCAGTTTGCCGCTCACAGTTAGCGGGATCTCATGGATAACCGCAAATGCGCTGGGCGCCATGTATTCAGGCAGGGCCGAGGCGGCATGTGCGCGTATCTCATCGAGATCCAAGTCGGCGGAGAGGTGTTCATCAGCCGCTGGCACCAGGTACGCGGCCAGCATGGGCCCGGCCTCGGTGTCTTCCACGGCGACGAGGCAATGCCGCACCGCTGGATGCGTTGCGATCACGGACTCGACCTCGCCGAGCTCGATGCGGAAGCCACGAATCTTTACCTGCTCGTCGGCTCGGCCGACGAACTCCAGGTCGCCAGAGATGTTGCGGCGGACCAGGTCTCCGGATCGATACAGCCTCATGCCGGGATTGAAAGGGTCGGCGATGAATCGCTGCGCGGTCAGCCCGGGACGACCGAGATATCCACGCGCCAACTGAATGCCACCGAGGTACAGCTCACCGACGACCTCCGCGGGCACCGGTTGCAACTGCTCGTCGAGCACATAGGCGTAGACGTTGCGGTTCGGCACGCCGATCGGCACTACGCGCGCGCCCGGCGACCCCGCGACCCGCTTGTGTGTCGAGCACACGACGGCCTCGGTCGGGCCATAGTGATTGCGTAGCTCCGCGTCGAAGTAGCTGGCGAATTTGTCGGCTACCTCAGCGGGAAGCGCTTCCCCGCCCACCGGCACATGACGCAACTGCCGCCATTGGCTGGCCTGCGGCAGCATCAGCAGGGTGCTCAGCACGGAGGGCACCATGTGGAGCACGGTGACGCCGCGCCGATTGATCAGCTCGGCGACGTAGTCGATGTCACCGAAGGCCTCGGGCCTGGGCACGATCAGCTGTGCGCCAAGCGACAACGGGATGAAAATGTCTGCCAGTGACGCATCGAAGCTCACCGACGACGACTGCAGCCACCGGTCTTCTGCGGTCACACTCCACTCGGCGATGAAACCCTCCACGTGCTCGGCGATCGCGCGGTGCGAGACCGCTACGCCCTTGGGCCGGCCAGTGGAACCGGAAGTGTAGATGACGTAAGCCAAGTGGTCCGGACTCAACGCACGTTTCCGGTCGGCGTCGGTGAGCGCGGCGTCCGACAACTGTGCGGCGGCATTTTCGGCGGCGTCGAGTTCCTGCCGCCCGATAACCGCCTGCGGGCGGGCATCCGTGACGAGGTATCGGATGCGGTCGTCGGGATAGGCGGGGTCGATCGGCAGGTAAGCCGCACCGGCTTTCAGCACGGCGAGCAGCGCGACGATGAACTCGATCGACGTGGTCATGTGGAGGCCGACGATGTCCTCGGCGCCGAGACCCTGCCCAATAAGCCAGCGCGCCAGGCGGTTTGCGCGAGCATGCAGGTCGGCATAGGTCAGTTCACCCGCGTCGGAAACGAGCGCGACCGCGCCGGGAGCGACGGCCGCGGCTGCTTCAAGCATCGCGACCATCGTGGCGGCGGGCGTGGCCACAACTTCCCCATGCGACTGCGCCAGGACGGCTTCCCGCTCACCGGCGCCGAGCAGGTCCAGACGGGTGAGGCGACGTTCGGGTTCGGCCAGGGCGTTGTTCAACAGCTGCAGGTAATGAGCCAGCATCTGATCGACGAGTGCCGAGCTCAACACATCGGTCTGGTACTCGAGCTCGACCGATACGCCGTCCGGGTCGAGCACCACCGTCAAGGTCAACGGAAGGTGGGCGGCCACCGCGCCCAATTCGAGTTGTCCTACCGCGACACCGTCCAATGCCAATCCACTTGCGCTGTTGCGCATGCTGAAACCCAAGCGGACCAGCTGGTCCATGCCATCGTGCCCCATTGCCCGCTCCGGGTTGGCTTCGCGCACCACTCGATCGATGCCAACGGACTGGTGGGCGAACCCGGCAAAACAGGTTTCACGTACCGTGTCGACGAACGAGGTGAACGTGTCGTGCGGTCGAGCGACGATCCGCAGCAACAGCGTGTTGCCGAAGTACCCGATCGCCCCCTCGGCCGGGGCGCTGCGTCCGGTAACCGGCACGGAGATCACAAAATCTGCTGCGCCGGTATAGCGGCGTATCAGCACGCCAAAGACCGCCAATAACACCATAAATGGTGAAGCGGAGCGGTTTCGGGCAAAATCCTCGACCCTGCCGAACAAGTCGGCGGGAAGGGCGCGAGTTCGACGTTCGGCCCGCCTGGACGGATGCGCGGCACCCACACCGGGAAGCTCCAGCGGTTCCGGTGACGGCCGCAAAGTGTCCGTCCAGTAGCCGACGTCGGCACTGGTGGGTTCCGCCTCGTTCCCAAGCACCGCGACCGAAATGAACTGTGGCGCGCGACCGTTCAGTTGATGACCGTTGTAGGCGGCGCTGAGCTCGCCGAAGAAGACAGCCCAGGAGTCATCATCCCAACAAATGTGGTGTACGACGAGGATCAGCACGAATTCGTCTGGGCCGGAGCGGATCAGGGTTGTCCGCAGCGGAAGATCCTCGGTCAGGTCGAATGGCCTGCCGAATTCGTCTCGCACCAACGCCTGGATCTGGCGCTCGCGCTCGGCCTCTGAGAGATGGGTCAAATCATCTGTTCGCCAACCGATCTCAGCATCATCGGAAAATACTTGATAAGGTTCACCCTCGTTATCCACCGCGTATGTGGTACGCAAAACAGCGTGCCGGGCAACGACCTCATTGAGGGCTGCGTGTAAGCGTGCCTCGTCCAGAGCGCCCGTCAGCCGGTAGGCGACGCAGATGTTCAGCGTAACGTCGTCTGCGTCCATGGCCTGCAGAAACCACATCCGGCGCTGGCCGGCCGACAGACGGTAACGTTCTCCCGCACAGATCTGCACCAGCTCGGCCGAGTCCCTCGCCGCCAGACCGCGTTCGGCGATGCGCCTTCGTAACAGTTCCAGGCGATGTTGCTGCAAAGTCTTGACGTCGTCGGCCATGGCTCGCCTCACTCCCGTTATTCAGTTCGCCGGATCGATCAGAGCACGGAGCGTCCTGTGCCCCCGGGTCCGCAATCCCGAACGACACGACACGACACGCATCAATGATCCCTTCGTCGCCGGCACCGTACCGCGATGAGGGCTTATGTTAGCCTTCGCTAAGTTACATGGCTCGTGCGCCTGCCGCGGCGACGAGATCGGATTGCTCATTGCCCGATGTGCTCGTCGCGCACCGCATGGGCCCTTTGGTCGGGAGGTACACGGGGTGCAGACGCTAGATCTGCAGCAACGCCGCGCCGCGGTTGATCATGAAGTGTTCGCGGGCGAATTCTCGCTGCGCCGGCTGGACCCCGACGGCGACCTCGACCTGATGCATTGCTGGATGAACGACCCCGAGGTGGCGCGATTCTGGAGGAAGCCGTGGTCCCGCGTCCGGATTGCGTCCTATCTGCACCAACAGCACTCCAGCGCGCACTCGGTTCCATACCTGGGCCTGTTGGATAGCGTCCCGATGAGTTACTGGGAGCTCTACCGCGCCGATCTTGATCCGCTGGCCGAGTACTACCACGCCCGCGAGCACGACGCAGGCGTACACATGCTGCTGGGTCCACCCGAGTACCGCGGACGGCGGCTGGCGGTGGACCTGCTACGCACGGTCTCGTCATGGCAACTGGATGCGGATACGCAAGCCGCCCGGGTGGTCGCCGAACCCGACGTTGACAATGTGCGGGTGCTCCGGGTGCTCGACCACGCTGGGTTTCAGCGCATCACGGAACTCGATCTGCCGAACAAGCGCGCCGCCCTCATGATCCGTGACCGATAGGGCCGACCAAGCGCCGCCCCAAACTCGGACGGCGGGCCAGTGCCATCTCCCGAAGGCGAGGAGCTTATGTTAGCCTACGCTAAGTTAATGACGCACGCGGTGGTCGTGCCGCCGCGCGGGTTCCTCGTGGCGCATCGAGCGACACGAAGCGAAAGGTAGCGTTGCATGCCGCGCACACTGCGGTGGATCCGGCAGTTCCACGAACCGGATTTGCCCGAAAGCGTTCCGTTGCTGGTTTTTCCGCATGCTGGGGCTGGCGCGTCGGCCTACCGCGAATTTTCGAAAGCACTGCGCACGACATTCAACGTCATCATTTTCCAGTACCCGGGACGGCAGGACCGGGCGGCTGAAGCGTCGTTGCAATCACTCCCCGAGATCGCCGCTGGAGCGTTCGGCGAATTCTGGACGTCGGAGCACAATCGCGGGATCCCGATCGTCACGTTTGGGCACAGCATGGGGGCGTTGGTCGCGTTCGAGTTTGTCCGTATCGCCGAAGCCAGCGGAATCGATGTGCGCCAGTTGAACGTCTCCGCGGCGGTTGCCCCTTACCGCGCCGCGGCCAAGCCACCGCATCCCAAGGATGACGAGGGGATCCTCAACCATCTAGCGGCGCTGGAGGGAACCAGCACGGACGTGTTCACGGACCGCGAAATCATGAGACGGGCACTTCCGGTGATTAAAGCCGACTACAACGCTTTTGACGCCTACTCCTGCGCCGACGACATCAAGGTAGCGGCTCCGGTACACGCGATGGGCGGTGATCAGGACCCGTATATCACGTTGGGCGATTTGTACGGGTGGGGCAAACATACCGACACCCTCAAGGTCACGATGTTCGACGGCGGACACTTCTACCTGGAATCGCACATAGGCGCCGTCGCGGAGTTGTTGGCGTCTAGTGCGCACCGCGAGCAGACGGCGTGAGCAGCGACGACCCAATCGTCATTTCCGGAATGGCCGTCGAGGCGCCCGGGGGAATCGACAGCCCCGCAGCCTTGTGGTCCGCACTTGCCGAAGCCAGGGAACTGATTGCCCCCTTTCCGCGCGATCGCGGCTGGCCGATCGACGATCTCCTGTCGGTATCCGAGCTAGACGGCTGGGGGCCGGTGTTCGACGCGGGCGGGTTCCTCGACGGCGCAACAACATTCGACCCGCCTTTTTTCGGTATCACGCATCGCGAGGCCCTCGTGATGCAGCCCCAGCAACGGGTGGCGATGCGCGTGGCGTGGAAGGCACTGGAGAATTCGGGGATAAACCCCGGCGCGCTGGACGGCGCCGACGTCGGCTGTTTCGTCGGGATGTCCCCGATGGAGTACGGCCCGCGTGCGGCCGTAGCCGATGCCCACAGCGGGCATCGGATCGCCAGCCTAGGCCAGCTGGGGGCCGCCGGGCGTATCTCGCACTGCCTTGGACTGTCCGGACCATCGATGTGTATCGATTCGGCGTGTGCGTCGTCGTTGACCGCCCTGCACCTGGCAGCCACGGCGGTGCGGACGGGCGAGTGCGAATGGGCGCTTGCCGGCGCGGCGTGCGTCATGGGGTCACCGGGAGCTTTCTACGAGTTCGCAAGGCTCAATGCGCTTTCCACTGACGGGCATTGCCGCGCCTACTCGGAGGACGCCAGCGGCACCGTGTGGGGGGAAGGCGCGGGGATGGTGGTTGTCGAATCTGAATCCCGCGCACGCCGGCTGGGACACCGGATCTATGGGCGCATCCTGGCCGTGCGCACCAACCACAACGGCAAAGGCAAGCCGATCCTCGTACCCCGGGTGCGCGCGCAAGAGCAGCTCATCCGCAAGACAATAGAGGCGGCGGGGATCGATCCGGTCGATGTCGGAATGATCGAAGGGCACGGGACCGCGACCCGTGCGGGCGACCCGGTGGAATTGCTCGCCCTGTTCAAGACCTACGGCGCGGCGCGATCCGAGGCGCGGCTGGGCTCGTTGAAGTCGAACGCCGGGCACGCGCAAGCGGCATCCGGAATCCTCGGACTGATCAAACTGTTACTCGCCGGCCAGCACGGTCAGATCCCACCAACTCTCTTCTCGGACAACGCAACCAAGATGGTGGACTGGGACCTGACGGGCCTGCGACTGGCGACAAAACTGCACCAGTGGGAGCCCAAAGGCGGCGTCCGCTACGGTGCCGTGTCGTCGTTCGGCGCTGGAGGCGCCAACGCGCACGCAATCGTCGCGATGCCCGCGAGTTCCCAGGAGTGAATAGTGGCACCTGTTACCTACCGGCTTCCGAACGGCGCCATTCCCGTCCTGCTATCCGCCGAATCCCGCGACCTTCTGCGTGAGGAAGCTGCAGGCCTTCTTTCTTATGCGGCAGATCATCCCGAGGTGGCACCCGACCGGATCGCCGAAATGCTGTTTCGGACGCGGATCGCCCGCCGGCACCGAGCCTTGGCCATGGTGACCCACCACGACGAGTTGATCAGCGCCCTGCGCGCGGTTATCGATGAACACGAACACCCTTCGTTGGTTCGCACGAATACACCCGCCAGCACCCGACGGCTCGCCTATGTTTTTCCCGGGCAGGGAGGCCAACGGCCGGGGATGGGGCGGCTCTTTTACGAGTCGCTACCGGCGTTCCGCACCGAGGCAGATCGCTGTGCCGAGGCATTCCAGACGCAGTTCGGCGAGTCGCCGCTGAAATACCTTCTCGACGACGAATTTCCAGCCGAAGACAGTTCGGGCGTCGTCCAGCCCGCGTTGTTCACCCAGATGGCCGGCCTGGCCGCGATGTGGCGATCATTCGGCATTGCGCCCAACGTCACCATCGGGCACAGTCAGGGCGAGATCGCCGCGGCCTACGTATCCGGGATGACCACTTTGGCAGATGCCGCGCTCGTCGTCGGGCTCCGCGCACGTGCCGCCGACGAGTTCGCGTCCGGTGATTACGCCATGGCCGTTGTCGCCGCCGACCGCGACACCTGCGAGGACTTACTCGCACGTTGCTCGGGCTGGGCGCAGCTGTCGGTGGTGAATTCCCCGAGCATGGTGGGCATTTCAGGTGATCAAGAGACGGTGCAGGGCATCGTGGACACGTTGACCGAGCGCGGCACGTTCGCGCGCGTCATTGCCGTGCAGTATCCCGCGCACAGCAGCTTGATCAATGAGCTCGCCACTTCGGTACGTGCGTCCATGCAGCGCCAACTGCAGAATCCGAAGTTCCTCGACACCGACATCGACTGCCTCGGAGGCACTCTCGGCGGCCCCATCATGCCTGAGCTGCCGGTCGACGAATATTGGTTCTGGAACCTGCGCAACACCGTTCGCTTCGATAAAGCGATTGCGACCGCGGTGCGGCACGGCATCGACACTTTCGTTGAAATGGCCGAACATCCGACGCTGCAGTTGGCGATTCACGAGAATCTCGCTGTCCAGGCGGGTGAACGCGAGGCGGTGGTGGTCGGCACGTCGGAGCGAACTGCCACCGATTTGGGCGAGTTCACCCGCGGCCTCGCGCAGGTGGCAGTACACGACCTCGACTATTCGTGGGAGTGCCTGCGCACCGAATCTGACTGCCACGTCCGGCTCCCATTACGCGATTTTCCCAACACCCGGATGAACGAGACGCGGCTGTGGCTGCCGTATAACGAGGTTCTGCCCGTGCGTGCCCGCCAATCATCCGCTGTCACACCCGTTGCCGCAGTGGCTGATTCGGCGCGCGGCCTAGCCGCAGAAGCCATACCGGCTCGCCTTCTCGTCGAGGAGTGGGTTCGGCTGTCGCAGCGCTCACTGATGCCGCCGCGCGCCATCGGAATAGTTGATCACACCGGGACCTGCGGGGACCTGGCCACCACGTTATGCGTCGTGGCAGAAGAGATCGGCGCCGCGGCTCGCATGATCAACACCGAAAACAGCGCCGCCAGTGGCGATCTCGATACGCTCGTCATACTGGTTCCGCAATCGCCCGAACTGGACGACGCCGCCGCAGCAGCCGAGGTCGCAACATTCTTTGCCGACCGCAGCTGGTGGCCGGGGATACACGACGCGCTCACCGACTGCTGGCTCGTAACAGTCGGCGGTGAGGCGGTTGTTGCAGACGATGCGCCGCCGGATCCGGTGCATGCGGCAGCCAGCGCAGGGTTTCGCAGCATAGGCGCCGATTATCCGGGCATCGGATTCCGGCACCTCGATCTGCCGCGCGGGTTGACGGCGTCAGACTCGGCACACGCGATCCTCATGGCGCTGCACACGGCTGAAGAATCGGAGCTGGCACTCCGCAACGGCGGCCTCTACGCCAAGCGGCTCGCCGAGGGCGACACCTTCGCCGGCGACCGCGACACAGCACCCCTTGAGCATGTGCTCATCATCGGGGGCACAGGAAATCTCGGGCTCGAATTCTGTGAGCACTTCGCGCACCGCGGCGCGCAGCGGATCACGTTGGTAAGCAGATCGGGCGAGACGGCTGCCGTCGCAGATCGGCTGCAGCACATTCGTTCGGCCACAGCGACGCAGATCCGTGTCACCAGGTGCGACGTGGACGACCAAGCAGCGGTATCGCGACTGGCTACCGAAAACCAAGGCGTGCCTGCGGATCTGATAATCCACGCCGCCGTAGAGTATTCGGCTGTCGATTTCCTGGACATCACCGCCGAGAAAGTCGACCAGGCGTTACGCGCCAAAGTTGTTGGCATCTGGCGGATATTGGGGGCGTTCCCCAGGACGGATAACTGTCGTGTAGTTCTATGCTCCTCGGCCAGGGCGACGATCGGAGGCCGAGGGCAGGTCGTCTACGCGGCGGCCAATCGGATGCTGGATGCCATGGCGCACCGGCTGCGAGCCCAGGGGCTGGACTGCGTGTCCGTGCAGTGGGGGCAGTGGACCGTCCACTTTGACCTCGATGCCACGAGCATGGCGCAGCTGGCAGGCATCGGTGTCGTCCCGATGTCTCCCGCCGATGCAATCGCTTTGGGAATGCGCCGACTTCCTGGCAATGCCATCGTCGCGGCATTCGACTTTCCTCGCGCGCGATCGGTACTGGAGGTCTACGGCTACGGCCCGCTGCTATCCCGGCTGACCTCGCCCGTCGCGGCAACTTCTGTCATCGAAGCTCCAGCCCCCGTCGAGGAGACAGGCCTGCCCCAACGGTTGGTAAACCTGTTGGCCGAAGCCATCGGTGTCGACCGCGCCGAGACAATCGACACCACCGCCCCCATGGTCGCCATCGGTCTGGATTCCCTGCAGGCACTGGAGTTGCGCCGCCGCGTAAAGGCGGAATTCAATCACGATCTAGAGGTCTCGGAGCTTCTCGGAGGGGCATCCCTTGCAGACGTTCTGACGCAGTTGGGCGGACCGGGAGCTGCACCCTGACCAGGAACTAATTCCTGTGCGTCGCGTCGATTCGGCCGCCGGACTGCATGCCGGCCCGATGCGACTCGATAAATGGGCGCTTCGCTTCGCAGTGAGGCCGTCAATAGCCGTTGGTGGTCCGTGCCATCTTTCGATCGGGGCAATATTTTCGGCGAAATGTGGTTATGCCAAATGAACCTTCGTCCCCGTGAGCTCGGCAACGCGTTCGTTCGGGATGTTGACACTTGGACAGATACCCTATGGGGGTATATTGTTGATTGAAACGGCTTTCGACGTGAAAGGAGCCGACATGAGCACCGTCACAGTCAGGGTTGCGGGAATGACCTGCGCCCATTGCGCATCCTCAGTACATGATGAGGTCGGCAGCATCGCCGGCGTCACCGCAGTCGACGTCGATTTGTCAACTGGCAAGGTCACCGTGGAGAGCGACAACCCAGTCGACAACGACGCGCTCAAGGCCGCCGTCGAAGAGGCCGGATACCAGCTCGCCGGCTGAAGCAAACCCTCAACTGTGTGCGACCCCCGTCGAACGGTCCGCCGGCCCCGCTAGCAGGCCGGGCCCCTAAAGGAGAGCATTGTGCGTCCCGTCATCGAGACAACACCCAACGGCCACGTCGAGCTGCTGATCGACGGCATGACCTGCGCGTCGTGCGCGGCCCGAATTGAGAAGAAGCTCAACAAGCTTGACGGCGTCACCGCGACGGTCAACTACGCAACGGAAAGGGCCAGCGTGGCCTACGTCGGAGATGTCTCGGCCGATCAGTTGGTGGCCGCTGTCGCGGATGCCGGCTACTCGGCGGCGCTTCCCCAGCCCAAGGCGACCGATGGCGACCTGAACGAGCAGCCCGACGACCCCACCGCGTCGCTACGGCAGCGGCTCCTGGTTTCGCTGGTGCTGACCGTGCCGGTGATCGTGATGGCCATGGTCCCGCCGCTCCAGTTCACCAATTGGCAATGGCTCTCGCTGACGCTGGCGGCTCCAGTGGTCGTGTGGGGGGCATGGCCGTTCCATCGGGCCGCGTGGGCCAACCTGCGGCACGGCACCGCCACCATGGACACGCTGATCTCGATGGGCACGCTCGCCGCGTTGGGCTGGTCCGTCTATGCGCTGTTCTGGGGCACCGCCGGAATGCCTGGGATGAGGCACGCGTTCGAGTTCACCGTCACACGCACCGATGGCACCGGGAACATCTATCTCGAGGCCGCCGCCGGTGTCACAACCTTCATCCTGGCTGGCCGGTTCTTCGAGGCCCGAGCCAAGCGGAGGGCCGGCGCCGCGCTGCGTGCGTTGCTCGACCTTGGCGCCAAGGACGTCGCGGTGCGCAAAGGCGGTGTGGAGCAACGCATTCCGATTGAACAACTGGCGGTCGGCGACGAGTTTGTGGTGCGGCCTGGGGAGAAAATCGCCACCGACGGCGTCGTCGTCGAGGGCGCTTCGGCGGTGGATGCATCGATGCT
Organism: Mycobacterium sp. NTMscope_MAC_12; assembly: GCF_976985675.1. Classification (NCBI taxonomy): domain Bacteria; kingdom Bacillati; phylum Actinomycetota; class Actinomycetes; order Mycobacteriales; family Mycobacteriaceae; genus Mycobacterium; species Mycobacterium sp. NTMscope_MAC_12. Next base: position 1,431,373 of record NZ_CDRJYY010000001.1, on the reverse strand, counting down.
GACCGGCGAATCGGTGCCGGTGGAGGTTCGGCCCGACGACCACGTCATCGGGGCCACCGTCAATGTCGGCGGCCGACTAGTGGTGCGGGCCAACCGGATCGGCTCCGACACCCAGCTGGCGCAGATGGCCAGGCTGGTCGAGGAGGCGCAAACCGGAAAGGCGAAAGCGCAGCGGCTGGCCGACAAGATCTCGGCCATCTTCGTGCCGATAGTCATCGTGTTGTCGGTAGCGACGCTGGGATTGTGGATGGTCGTCGGCGGGTCGATCGGCGCGGCGTTCACGGCCGCCGTCGCAGTATTGATCATCGCCTGCCCCTGCGCACTAGGCCTGGCCACGCCGACCGCTCTGATGGTCGGCACCGGCCGCGGCGCCCAACTCGGCATCCTCATCAAGGGTCCCGAGGTGCTGGAATCGACGCGACGCATCGACACCATCGTCCTCGACAAGACCGGCACGGTAACCGCTGGCGCGATGACCCTGACCGATGTGATCACCGACGACGGCGAACAGCCCGATCAGGTGCTCCGGGTAGCCGGCGCGCTGGAGGCTGCCTCCGAGCATCCCATCGCCACCGCGATCGCCAAAGCGGCACGCGAGAAGCTCGGCGAACTTCCGGCCGTCGAGGAATTCACCAACCTCGAGGGGCTCGGTGTCCAAGGTGTGGTCGATGGCCACGCGGTGATGGTGGGCCGCGAACGGCTGCTGGCGGACTGGTCGCAGCACCTGCCGGAGAAGCTCGCTGAGTCCATGCACGCGGCCGAGTCGCATGGTAAAACCGCCGTCGCGGTCGGCTGGGATGGCAGGCCACGCGGCGTGCTCGTGGTGGCCGACGCGGTCAAACCGACGTCGGCCGAGGCCATCAGCCAACTACGCGCGCTTGGATTGACGCCGATCATGCTCACCGGCGACAACCAGGCCGCCGCTGACACGGTCGCCCGTCAGGTCGGCATCGACCACGTGATCGCGGAGGTGCTGCCCCAGGACAAGGTCGATACCATCAAGCGGCTGCAGACCGATGGCAAGGTGGTGGCCATGGTCGGCGATGGCGTCAACGACGCTGCCGCGCTGGCCCGGGCCGACCTCGGACTGGCGATGGGTACCGGCACCGATGTCGCCATCGAGGCCAGTGACCTCACCCTGGTCCGCGGCGACTTGCGCGCGGTGCCGGATGCGATCCGGCTATCGCGCAAGACGTTGGCCACGATCAAGGGAAACCTGTTCTGGGCCTTCGCCTACAACGTCGCCGCGCTGCCACTCGCCGCCGCCGGGCTGCTCAATCCGATGCTGGCCGGCGCCGCGATGGCGCTCTCCTCGGGGTTCGTCGTCAGTAACAGCTTGCGGCTTCGCCGGTTTCAGCCGGGCATCCGGTGATCCCGCGGGCGTCTTGACAGTTACAGCGAGGCCAGCAGCTTCTGCATAGTGTCGATCTCCTGCTGTTGGCTGGCGATGATCGAGCGGGCCATCGCCGTCGCCGCAGGATATCCACCGGAATTGACCTCGTCCTGGGCCATGGCGATCGCGCCCCGATGATGTTGGATCATCTGCGTCAAGAACAGCCTGCTGGCCTCCACGCCCTGAGCATTCTTTAGCGCAGCCATGTCCTCGTCGGACATCCCGCTCATACCCGGCATCGTGCTCTGAGTGGGCATCATGCTCTGGCTGGGCATCATCGTCTGGCTCGGCGTCCCCCACTGACCCAACCAAGTCTGCATTTGTTCAATCTCTGGCCCTTGAGCTGCCTTGATCTGATTCGCCAGATCTACGACACGGGAATCGATCCCTTGCTTGCCCAACACAATGTCGCTCATCTCAACGGCCTGCTGATGATGCGGAATCATGTGCTGTGCGAACACGACATCAGCCTGCTTATGGCCGTCCGGGGCCGACGCTGACGTCGGTGCGCCCTTTGTGGCGCCTGCCTGGTCAGTGTGGGAGTTACTACATGCGCCGACGCCGACCAGCGCCGCTAACGCCGCGACAGCCGCCGTCAGAGTCCTGATTCTCATCACAACAAGCCCTTTCCTCGGTTCGAGGGCCGGTTCCCTTGGCGGCCCTTGGCGGTGCTTTGACTTCTGGACCGCTGCACGACAGCTACAAGTCTGCCCGCAGCCGCTGTGGCTCAATCAGACGCTTCCACCAACCCGATAGAGACCGTACCCGGTCACGATCCCGATGACCCTCCTGAGGAATGGTCGTATTGCTACCGCATCCCGATAGCACCAGTGGACCGGCATATACCGAGTCGCGGCGGCGGACGGCATTCTCGTTCAGCGAATCACTCCGGCTGTGCCGCCAATGGCAGTGAGGGGCATCGACACCCCACAACCCATCATGGCTGTGCGGCGCCTCGAAGGCGGCTGGACGCGATTTCTCAGACGAGGCGCCAAACCCTTTGTGAGTTCTTGTGTCATGTGCAAGTAATCTGTATCAACAATTTCGCTGTATTCGTTAACGTTGGGTCACACCTGCAAACGTGTGAGGCCGATCCCTCAGCAGTCGGGACGGTCTCATTAGGTCGCCTTTCTTCGCGGTACCGGCACTGCCCGAAGGATTGCGATTTGTTTGCTGTTCGGCTGGCTACCCCCATACGACGCGCACCGGAGCCGTCGATGCCCTCGCGGCCATGAGAGCGATCGGAGGAGAACGTGGACTTCGCAGTACTACCGCCGGAGGTCAACTCCGCGCGGATGTACGCCGGTCCGGGGTCGGGACCCATGCTGGCCGCCGCCATGGCCTGGGACGAATTGGCCGCCGCGCTGCAGTCGACGGCGGACTCCTACCAGGCGGAGATCACCGCCCTCACCTCCGGCCCGTGGGTCGGCCCGTCGGCCGCGACCATGACCGCGGCGATCGCCCCCTATCTGGAGTGGATGCGGACCACCGGCGCCCAGGCCGAAGAAACCGCCACCAAGGCCCGGGCCGCGGCGTTCGCCTACGAGACGGCCTTCGCCCAGACGGTGCCGCCCCCCGTGATCACGGCGAACCGCACCCTGCTGGCGTCCCTCGTCGCGACGAACTTCCTCGGGCAGAACACGCCGGCGATCGCCACCACCGAGACCGAGTATGCGGAGATGTGGGCGCGTGACACCGCGGCGATGTTCGGCTACGCGGGTTCGACAGCGTCGGCGACCACGCTGACACCGTTTGCCCAGCCGGATCAGACCACCAACTCCGGCGCCGATCAATCCAGAGCCGTAGCCCAGGCCACCGGCACCGCCGCCGGGAGCACACGCAACGCCGTTACCCAGCAATCACTCTCAGCCGTCCCCAACATGCTGACCAGAGCCGCAGTGGGGCCAAATGCCGTCGACCCGTCGGTGACGGACGTGCTGGGCGTGGAGAGCGATCTGATCACGGTCTTTCTCAACGGGCCGGCGAGCCTCTCGGGACTCGGCATAGCAGCACCCTCGGGTACGGTTGCGCTTCCCTTCGACATCGCCGGCGCGCTGACCGGTTTCCACACCGATGACATCGTCAGCGGCTGGGCCGGGGTGCAGTCCTTCCCGGGGATGGGCGCGGTTCCGCCATCGCCGTTCCCGGTCATCACCAACCCGGCGGGCGGATTCGGATTGGCGTCAGCGGGGCTCGGTGAGGCCAACGCCGTCGGCGGCCTGTCGGTACCGCCCGGGTGGACGGCCGCCGCCCCGGCGATACGGCCGGCCGCCCTGGCGTTGCCGGCGACCAGCGCCGGCGCCGCTGCCGCCCCCAGCGGCACCGGGAGTCTGTTCGGCGAGATGGCGGTGGCGAGCATGGCCGGGCGCGCGATGGCCGGCACGAGCGCGATGGGTCGGGAGCGAAGCCGGCCCGACACCGCGAAGGCCCCGCGCGACCCGAACAAGAAGGACAAGGCAAACGCCCCAGCAATCGCCCCGCAAGTTTCGCCGGTCGGAGCGATCAACATCGCTGCCGAGCTGCGCGAGCTGGCATCGCTACGCGACGCCGGAATCCTGACACAGCAGGAATTCGACGAACAGAGAATGCGCCTGCTGCCAACCTGATCCAGGCCCATGCCGTGTGTTCGTAACCCGGCGCTTAATCCCTCGCGAAGGGTTGAGCGACGTGTGCTTGCGCGAGGTGTGACGGCTGCCCGCGGGTTGTCGCAGCCGTTCGTCTCACTGCGTCGTGTGAGCTCCACCTGGCAGCGGATGTATTCATGCGTGCAGCGATCAAGAGCGAACAAGTCGTGCGATTGCGGCGGACGCTTCGGCCAATTTCGCGTGGGCCTGGTCGCCGCCCTCCGCGGCGGCGCGGGTCAGGCAGTGGTCAAGGTGCTCGTCGAGCAGATTCAGCGCAACTGACCGTAAGGCGCTGCTGGCGGCGCTGATCTGGGTGAGAACGTCGATGCAATACTTGTCGTCCTCGATCATCTTCGCGATGCCGCGGACTTGGCCCTCGATGCGGCGCAGTCGCTTGGCGTAGTTGTCCTTCTGCGCCGAATATCCGAGTGGGGTTGTCATCTATCCTCCCAGCGTCGTGGTCATCGGGGACCCGCGCCTACTGCGTGGTGACGAGGGTCAGCCATCGCAATGGCGTCGGTGTCGTGGAAGCGGTGCCAGGATCGCGGAAATGCGAGTGCTGATGGGCCTCATTATGGCACGTAGCATGCCGTATCGCGCCCGACGGGCGTTCGCCCGTTAGAGGGCGCACCGGGACCGGTGCCCGATTCCGGCTCGTGTGGCCCCGCACGTCAGGGGCAACGTTCTGTCAGCCGCATGGCTATTACAGTGAGTGCGGGACCCTCTCGACACCGACACGCGAAGTTGGAGCCGCACTACCCTTTGCGGGTACGGGGTACAGACCGTATCGTCGTTGGTGTGGACTTTCCCCTGCCTTCGTTCGGGCCTTCGGCCGACCCCCACCGGCGGCTGAAGGGGTATCGATCACGGACAGGTCTCGGCCGGGCGTCGACTCGATTTGGAGCGGGAATGGCCGCGACCGGCGGTGCTACGGTCGGGGTGTTATGAGATTGGCCAGCGCTAGCGGAACGCCACGGCTGCGGTATGCGGTGGCGGTGGGGGCTGCGGCGTGGTTGGCGATGTGGGGGGTGCTGATCGGCGCCCACAGCATCATGGGGCATCCCCAGTCTTCGCTAGCCCATCCAGCGCACGCGTTGGTGGCTTCGCTGGGTGGCGAGTTCACCGTTAATGTCGATCATCCGCATGTGGGCAAGGGGTCCTCGGGCGGCCATCATGAGCAGTTCACCACAGCGGTGCTGCCCCGCTCGGGTGCCGCGCTGGTGACGCTGGCGGTGTTGGGTGCGGTGCTGGCCGTGGCCCTGACCGCTGGGCCGGCCCGGTTTGGGCTGCCCGCCGGGCGGGGCCCGCCCCGTACCCCGGCTTTTTCTGTTACCGGTCAAGACGTCTTGACCCGGTTCTGCCTGTCTCGTCGCTGACTGGTCAGCGCCAGGCCGTTTCTGCCCTTTGCGGCGGCGGCCGGCGATCGTTGACCCCTATCACCATGTGCCGCGCACCGATATTCGCGGCTTCCGCGTGAAAGCGACGAATCCCATGGCTGAAATTCTGCCTTTCGACAACACAGGCGTTCATCCCGTTGCGGCACTGAAGGTCATCAAGCCGCGGGACTGCGCACCCCCCGCCCCCGCCACCTCCCGGCGACCCGCCGCCCTGGTGGGCAACACGCCCCTGCTGCGGATCTCGGCCCCGCTGACCCCACCCGATCGCGGGTTTTGGGCCAAGTTGGAGGGGTTCAACCCCGGCGGCAGCATGAAAGACCGCCCCGCCCTGCACATGGTCGAAGCCGCCCGCGCCCGCGGCGAACTCACACCCGGAGCCCGCATCGTGGATTCCACCAGCGGCAGCCTGGGATTGGGCCTGGCGCTGGCCGGCCAGGCCTACGGGCATCCGGTCACCGTGGTCACCGACACCGGCATGGAACCCATCGTGCGCCACATGCTGGCCGCCTACGGCGCCCAGATCGACCTGGTCACCGAACCCCACCCGATCGGGGGCTGGCAACAAGCCCGCAAAGACCGCGTCGCCCAAGTCCTGGCCGCCGAGCCGGGGGCCTGGTGCCCCGACCAATACAGCAACCCCGACAACATCACCGGCTACCAGTCGCTGGGGTTGGAGCTCATGGACCAGCTCGGAAACGTCGATGTGCTGGTCTGCTCGGTGGGCACCGGCGGACACTCCGCCGGTGTGGCGCGGGTGCTGCGCCGATTCAACCCCGACATGAAACTGATCGGGGTCGACACCATCGGCTCGACGATTTTCGGCCAACCGGCCACCACCCGGCTCATGCGCGGGCTGGGCTCCAGCATCCACCCGGCCAACATCGACTACCCCGCCTTCAACGAAGTCCACTGGGTGGCCCCGGCCGAAGCCGTCTGGGCGGCTCGCACTTTGGCGGCCAGCCAGTTCGCCAGCGGCGGCTGGAGCGTGGGGGCCGTGGCGCTGGTCGCCGGTTGGGCCGCACGCACCTATCCCAAAGACACCCGGATTGCCGCGGTGTTTCCCGACGGACCGCAACGCTACTTCGACACCATCTACAACGACGATTACTGCCACCAACACCAACTCCTGGGCTGGCAACCCACTCCCCACCCCACCACCCTCATCGACCCCAACCAACACGTCATCACCTCCTGGACCCGCACCACCACCATCACCAACCCCACACTGCTGCGCGGGGCAGTACCGATCCGGAAGGCGGCTGCGGGGATACAGGGAGGAAATGGCTCAGTCGAGGTGAAGATTCCTGCATAGCCCCGCTGCACGAATTGCACGAGCAGGAACCCCATTGGGGCACTGCACTGGATGAAAAATACGAGAGGACGTAATACAGTAATGGTTTCTGCAGCAACAGGCAGCCAACCGGTACAGCAGATTCTGGACCGCGAGGACGTTGCACTGCGCGTGCTAACACGCAGCGATATCGCCGACATTGCGATCAGTCCCAGTGAGGTAATGGAGCTGGTCAGGGGCGCTTATCTGCGAGTGGCCGATGGTTCATCTCGGGCGCCGGCCAAAATCATGATGCGCTCGCCGTACCGGGATTCGGCTGCCTATGCGATGCCCGGCTATGACGGCGGTTCACAAATCACGGCGTTTAAAGATTATTATATGCAAAACGACGACGGGAAAAAAGAATACATCACCATTACGCTCTACGACGATAAGGCGGGTTTGCCGATAGCGTTTATGGACTGCTTCCGAGTGACCGCGCTACGAACGGCCGCCAACACCGCGCTGATCGCGGGCGCATGCGCACCGCCGGGGGCTCGCACCGCGCTGGTGACCGGTTCGGGCGCTCAAGGCCGATACACCTTTCCGTTCCTGTGGACTGCTCTGCCGGACTTGGATCGGCTGCTGTTGTTCGGCACCCATCCGGATGGCATCGCCGCCGTGCGCGCGTATGTCCGCGAGCAGCACCCCGACCGAGACATCGAAGTCGTCACCGACCCCGAGAAAGCCGCCAACGAAGCCGATGTTCTGGTCGCGACGTCGGCTGGCCCGGCCACTGAGGTCAAGTTCCGCACCAGCTGGCTCAAGCCAGGGGCGCTGTTCGTCTCGGTCAACGGGACCGGCGTGCACTCGTCCTCGCTGCGCGACGCCGACTACGCCGTCGCGACGAGCGCGGGCCAACTGGCGGTGACGGGCACCCGCTTCGCCGACGAGAACGGCTCGTTACGCTTGGACGCCGAGCTTCCCGACATCCTCGCCGGACAAGCACCGGGCAGGCGAGACAAGGATGACCGGGTCTTCGTTTTCAATAGCGGCATGGCCATCACCGACATCCCCGTGGCGCACGAACTGGCCGCCCAAGCGATCGCTCGTGGACGCGGACAGGAAATCAGGCTGTGGAGCTAGCACAGATGCCCTTGTCGCTGCCGGCGGTCGAGCCGGAATGGTTCCGCGAAGTCATATCTGATCGTTCGTTGGTAGCCGATATGGCTCATGCGGTCGGAGGCCCGTTTCACGTGCTGTTCGCGCCGCAGTTCGCCCGAAACCTGAAGGCGTTTACCGATGTGCTCGACTCGGCGGGCGTGGAAGGGCAAGTATTTTTCGCCAAGAAAGCCAACAAGGCGGGGTGCTGGTTGCGCGTCTGCGCGCAGGTCGGCGCAGGTGTCGATGCAGCCAGCGCCCCGGAATTGGTTCATGCGCTTAGTTGCGGTGTGCGCGGTTCAGACATCGTGGTCACCGGGCCCGCCAAAAGCGAACATCTGCTCTGGCTAGCTGCCCGCCACGGTTGCTTGATCGCAGTGGACGCCCTCGACGAGCTCGACAGGGTTATCGCGCTGGTCCATCGCGGCGAGAGCGTCCGGATCTTGTTGCGGGTGCTTCCGGAGGTGAACCCGCAGAGCAGATTTGGTCTGGACCCCACAGAATTGGATGCCGCGCTACAACAATGCGCCAGGCAGCGGTCGCGTGTGTCCATGGAAGGATTCTCGTTTCACCTCAACGGATACGAGGTCGCGCCACGGGCGCAGCTGGCGGCCCAGCTGGTTGACCGTGTCGTTGAGGCACGTGCGCAAGGGCTGGCGGCAACGTCCATTTCTATCGGCGGCGGATTCGCAGTGAGCTATCTCGACGGCGAGACGTGGGACCGGTTCTTGCGCGACAGCACCGAAAGCGACTTTCACGCCGGCAAGACGTTCACCCACTTCTACCCCTATCATCAGGAGCCGACCGGGGCCGACATGTTGGCCGCAATCCTCGCCAGCGAGGACACCCGCGGCCAAGGCACCGTCGGCGACCGGTTCGCCACAACGGGAACCAAGCTCCTGCTCGAGCCCGGCCGCGCGTTGCTCAACGGGACAGGGTTCACCGTTTTTCCCGTGCAGGGATTCAAGCGGCGCGGCGACTACGGGATCATCACCGTTCTCGGGCTGAGCATGAGCTTGTCGGAGCAGTGGAAATCCAGCGAGTTCCTCCCAGATCCGACGCTGTGGCCGCAAGAAAGCTCGGACGAGCTGCAGTCGACGGGCCCGGTCCGATGCTGCGTCGGCGGGGCTAGCTGCCTGGACTATGACATGCTGACCTGGCGAAAAGTGGAGCTACCGCGGCAGCCGCGTTATGGTGACCTGCTGATCTACCCCAACACCGCTGGCTACCAGATGGACAAGAACGAATCCGAGTTCCATGGACTCCCCTTGCCGCCGAAACTCGAGGTGACTTGTGACGACGAGGGCCGGTTTCGCTGGCGCCCCGACCAGAACGGTGATCGCTTGTGAGCCAGGCGCCCGTGGGTGAAAACCGCCGGGTGCGGCTTGCTCCGCTGATGCGCACCGGCCGGCAGCTCACCGCTTTGGCGGCACCCATCGCGGGTGTGCAATTCGCCCAAGTTGCTTTGACCACCACCGATTTGGCCATGATGGGACTGATCGGGGTGCAAGCCATCGCCGCCGGTGGGCTAGCCGCGATCCTATACAACCTGATGCGCACCATGTGCGTCGGTGTAGTCACCGCGGTGGGAAACCTGGTCGCCACTGCAGCCGCTCAAGGGGAGGCACGTTCCGGAAGCGACCGCCCAGACACCAAGGCGCACACGGAGATCCGCCAGATCAACCGATCTGCCTTCTTGGTGGCCACCGTGACGGCTGTCCTTCTCGGCGGCGCGCTGATCGCCTTAGGCTATGTATTGCCCGTTTTCGGGGTGGACAAAGACGTGCTGGCCCTCGCGCGCCCCATGATGATTGCCTTAGCTCCAGGGCTGCTTCCGATGGTGTGGCTGAATGTGTTGCGGCAGTTCTCCGTTGGTATGCGCCGCCCCGGTCCTCTGTTGGCGGTCAGCATCGCCTCCATCGCACTGAACGCGGCGCTGGATTTGGTGTTCATCTACGGGCTGCTGGGCCTCCCCCGGCTGGGCTTGGCGGGCATCGGACTGGCAACGACGCTGGTGCAGGTACTCACCGTTGCGGCGTTCTATTTCATCCTGCGCCGCGACAATCACCTCGCCCCGCTGCTGTCGGTCGACGGCTGGAATGCCGACGCTGGAATGGCCCGCCACATTCTGCGGTTGGGAGTGCCTATTTCTTTGACGTACGGCTCGGAAGCCGGGATCACGTCGCTCGCCGCCGTGGTGATGGGAACCTTCGGCCCGATCGTGCTGGCCGCGCACAATGTGGTGACTCAGCTGACCCGCATCGCCTTCCAAATCAGCATCGGCTTATCCCATGGATCATCCATCCTCATCAGCCGTGCGACCGGCAAAGGTGATAAAGGGCAGGCCGAGCAGATAGCGGTCGTCGCGCTTCTTCTTGGGGTAACTAGCACAGTGGCGCTCGGACTGCTCTACGTGGTAGCACCCTACTGGGTTTTACGGCCATTTTTAGACCCCGCCGATTCGGCCACTATGGTGATCGCCAAATTCTTCCTCTTCTTCGCGATAATCCAGCAAATCGTGGACTTCACCCAAAACATCGCCGTGGGACTGCTGCGGGGCATCGGCAACACCAAAGCCGGATTGCGAGCAACCACGATCGGGTATTGGTTGGTTGGCCTGCCCGCCATGTTGCTCCTGGCGTTCCCGGCGCAATTGCATGGGGCCGGAGTGTGGATCGGGCTCAGCACCGGCTTCGCCGCGACGGCGGCGCTGCTGCTGCGACGGTTCCGTAAGGATCTGCCGCAAGCAGTCTGACCGGCGTCTGCGTTTTGATAGCGGGGGTTGACGTATAGGGTGCGGTCAGTGGGTTTTGTGGCGCGGTTCCGCGGGTTCGACAAGCCCAGCCGGATTCTGCTGATCAATCAGTTCGGCATCAACGTCGGTTTCTACATGCTGATGCCCTATCTGGCCGGCTACCTGGCCGGCCCGCTCGCGCTGGCGGCGTGGGCTGTCGGGCTGGTCCTGGGTACCAGGGATTTCTCTGAGCTGGGCATGTTCATCGTGGGGGGCACGTTGGCCGATCGGCTGGGCTACAAGTGGCTGATCGTGGCCGGATGTCTACTGCGCACCGGCGGGTTCGCGTTACTGGTGGCGGGCCAGTCCTTGCCCGCCGTGTTGATCGCCGCCGCGGCTACCGGTTTCGCCGGTGCATTGTTCAACCCAGCGATTCGCGCGTATCTGGCCGCCGACGTCGGCGTCCGCCGTGTCGAGGCGTTCGCGATGTTCAATATTTTCAATCACGCCGGCATCTTGCTCGGCCCAATTGTTGGACTTGTCCTGATGGCCATGGACTTTCGGGTCGCGGCGGCCGGCGCGGCGGTCGTCTTCGCCGTGCTCACAGTCGTGCAACTACTGGCGTTGCCTCGCCGCCGCGCCGACCCAGTGCCGGAGAAGACCTCGATATTGCAAGATTGGCGGGTCGTCGTCGCTAATCGCTCTTTCCTGTTGTTCGCCGCGGCGATGACCGGTTCCTACGTGCTGTCGTTTCAGATCAATCTCGCACTGCCGTTGCAGGCGTCGATGCTGGCGCCAGGATCTCATTCATTACTAGTCGCAGCGCTTTTCGCCGTTTCAGGGCTCACCGCGGTCGGTGGACAACTGCGCATCACCCGCTGGTTCGCCAAGAGGTGGGGAACCAGACGCAGTTTGGCTGTTGGCCTGACCATAATGGCAGCGTCGTTCCTGCCGTTGATGGTCGTCCCAGACCGCGAACGCTTTGGCGTTCTTCCGGCGATCGCGGCGCTTCTGATGTCTGCGGGCCTGCTGGCCATCGGCTCGGCCGCAGTCTTCCCGTTCGAGATGGACATTGTGGTCTCGCTGGGCGGCCGACTGGTCGCCACCCATTACGGCTTGTACAACACCATCATCGGGGCCGGAATCCTCGTCGGTAATTTGGCCACGGGCGCGGTCATGGGATCCGCACGACAAATGGGCCTGGGCGAACTGGCATGGGCAGGACTGATTCTCGTCGGAATCGTCGCCGCTGTGGCCTTACACCGCCTGGACCGGACCCACCGCCTGCAGCCCGCCCACTCTGAAGTCTTCTTAACCTGAGCGGCCGGCTGTTGGTGGGCCGCAGCACCGTTCGCCGCCTACACACAGTCAGGGCGATGCGTAGGCGATCACGTCCTCCACGCGATCTTTATCTCCAGTGAGGCCAACTGCACGCAGCTGCCGGGTGTGTCCATAAGGGGCGTCAGCGGTCATAAACCATCAACCCGCCGGTAGCAATCAGTGCCGTCGCGGCTACCTGAGCCCGGGCGCCCAGAGGCTTTCCCGCTGCGTGGATGTGCATTGGTCGGCGAAGGCAAACCGGACGGGCGCTGGTCGGGCCCCACCACCTTGCAGTACCCGTCGGCACGAGATTGGAACGGGGGCCGTTGGGAGCCAACAAGGTTGGCCGTGGCCGGTTTTGTGGCGCTTCCGCGCTTTCGACGAGGCCGCCAGCCGAGAGTGGATTAGCCGTCCACCGCCCCGGCACGGCCCTGAGTTCGGCACGACGGTCTAAGTGGCGCGCGGCCGGAAGTATTGACCACGATACCCTACGGGGGTAGTGTCGACTACATCGAAAGATGTTGGTCTGACGCCACTGTATCCGTCGGCTACACGTGTGGTGCTTCTGCTCAACTCGACGGCCTTGAGGCACACCGAGTTGAGCATGCGGCGACAAATCACCGGTCGGCCAGGTTGACTCAAGTGATTATCCAGGTGCTGGTTTGCGCTGCTATCGCTATCGGCTCCGTCGGGGAAGCCGCACTGGCCAGTGCCGACCCGAGTCCGTTCGGCACCCTCAGCTGTAGCTGCCAAGACATAGCTCCAGCGGGCAGCCCAGCCCTAGGGGAAGAGACAGATCGGGGGATCCGGGAAGGTTTGTCTGCCTGGCTGCCAGGACATCGCGTCGAGCCAATGGAATAAGCGCCGCCTACGGACGGCTTTCATGCTGCATTCTTTTCGTTGGTAACTGCTGTGATCCTCGATCAATCTCCTTGTCAACGAGCGGAGCTGTAGGTCAATACCCCTGATGCAGACCGCATCTCGCACGTGTAGCAGCGCAAAACGACGCGCGGTCGTATCAACCACGCTTTGCGCGCGGCCGCCAGGCGCCGATAAGACCAACTCCGTCAGCCACTAGTGACGGTGCTCCCGCCGTGATCAGAGGCGATGGCCCACCGACTTTTGTCGCGAAAGCCAATTGCACAGCGTCGTCATCAGCTACTAATGCCGGCAGCGCCAAAGAGTTAGTAGTCGAATAATGCTCTCGTGCAGGCGCTTTCGCTTAGTCGCCGAACCATCGGACGACTCGTCGGGCCGAGCGCCAGCTACACGGGTCTTCGTCTCAGGTTCGTGTCATATATGACATCCATATGACATCTCAACTGAGAATGTGACACCGAAGCTGAGAACCTACACGGGCGTGTAGGTTCTCATGTCAGATGTCATATCGTGCTCCTCCGACCTGCGGTGATGCCAGTTGTCTCACATCGTGTCATCTGCGTTTTGTCTCATATTCGTGTCATTTTTTCAGGGGACTGCATTTGGGTCGCTTCGGCAAGCCCTGGTCATCAATCGGCGCGGCCGTCAGCATGAACACCATTGCGTCACGTGACAGCGGCTAGAGGGTGGACACTTCAGCGCAGAAGTTGGTGAACGTCGCACTACATTATGGTAGCTGAAACACGTTGTCCGAGAACGGTTCAGCGCCATGATTCAGGGCCATAGATATCTACATTATCCATGGCAACCCACCGCCTTTTGCATCAGATGAATCACTTGTCGTGTGCCAGGAACTGCGGTTAGGGCCCTCAACCACCACCGAGTTGGCCGCCACCGTGGTCGATGCCATCGACAACTTTTGTGACGCCGAACGCCGCCACAGCTAACTCGGTAACGTCCGCCTACTCGATCCCTCAACTACTCGCATAACCATGGCTCGAGACAGCGGGGGCAAATCAAATGAAACTCATTCAGTGGGAACAGGCCAGGTTGCCCAGCTAGTGGGTTATTGACCGCGGGCAAGATGAGCGTATCGATGGCCTGGCGCACAAATTCGGCACCGACGGTCTGTCCGCTGACGACGCGTAGCAGCCCCATCGCGGTTAGGACGTCGGTCACTAGAGACCAGTCGCGTGCAGAGGATATTTCGCCTCGGGCCGCGGCCTGGGCCAGAACGGCCGAAAGGACGCGTCTGCCTTTGAACAGAATCAGGTCATCGAGCGCAGATGCGAGGTCGGGGTCGTGGGAGGCCTCCAGCGCGACTCGCAAGACGAGGTCGTTGCTGACCAAAGTGTTGTCGTTACGCTCGGCTCGTTCGACGATGGCATCGAGGTCGCCTGCCAGGCTGCCGGTGTCAGGTGCGTCGGTACTGAGCAAATCGGGTCGCCAATACACGAGAGCGTCTGTGATCAAGGCGGCTTTCGAGCACCATCGCCGGTAGATTGCAGCCTTTCCCACACCGGCACGCGCGGCGATGTCGTTCATGTTCGTGGCGTCATATCCGTGCTCTGCCAGAGCAGCCAGCGCGGCGTCAAGAATTGCTGGGTCGCGTGAGCGGTCCAGTCGCCCGACAGTGCGTTGGCGCAGCTTGAATTCCGGTTGCGCCAGAGGTTCGGACCTGTCAGCTGGCAACGTCGTTCTCGTCAGCAGAGCAGAGCGGCGTAGCGGGTTTCACCTTGAACTTAATTGTGGAATGGGGGCGGTGCGCGCGTCCTCCTCGGGTCCGTCAATCTTCTTGGTGCGGAAGGTGTTGAGCGGCCACCAGAACCAGTGGCCTAGCACCGCGGCGATCGCCGGTGTCATGAAGGCCCGCACGATGAACGTGTCGACGAGTAGGCCCATCCCGATCGCGGTGCCGAACTGCCCGATCACGCGCAGGTCGCTGACGATCATCGATGCCATGGTCGCTGCGAAGATCAGGCCGGCCGCGGTGACCACCCGGCCCGAGGCGCCCATACCCCGGATGATGCCGGTCTTGAGGCCGGCCGGGATTTCTTCCTTCAGCCGGGAGACTAGCAGCAGGTTGTAGTCGGACCCCACGGCCAGCAGGATGATGACCGTCAGCGGCAGCACGATCCATTGCAGTCCGAGCCCAAGGATGTCCTGCCAGAGCAGCACGGACAGACCGCAGGCGGTGCCCAGCGATGCCAGCACCGTACCGACGATCACCAGGGCGGCCACCAAGCTGCGGGTGATCAGCAGCATGATCGAAAAGATCAAGATCAGGGTGGCGATGCCGGCGATCGTCAGGTCGATGATGACGCCGTCCTGCATATCGCTGTACATCGATGCGGTGCCCGCCAGATACACCTTCGCGGACTCCATCGGAGTGCCCTTGATGGCGTCGGCAACCGCCTGCTTGATTCCCTGGACGTGCCGGATGCCTTCAACCGAAGCGGGGTCGCCCTGGTGGGTGATGATGAACCGCACGGCCGTGCCGTCTGGCGAGACGAACATCTTCAAGCCGCGTTTGAAATCGGGGTTTTTGAAGACTTCTGGTGGCAGATAGAACGAGTCGTCATTCTTGGCTTCGTCGAAGTACTGCCCCATCAGGGTGGAGCCCTCGGCTCCCTCCTGCATGTGTGCCTGGATGCCGGCCATCGTGCTGTGGGTGGACACCAGGAAATCGCGCATCGTTTTCATCGAGTCGATGGTCGCCGGGAAATCGGCCAGTAGTTTGGGCATCAGCTGGTCGATGCGGTCGAGATCGCCGGTAAGACCTGATATTTGGTCGGCAAGCTCGTCGATGCCGTCCAGCGTGTCGAAGAGGGAACGCAGAGACCAGCAGACGGGAATGTCGAAACAGTGCTTTTCCCAATAGAAGTAACTGCGAATCGGTCTGAAGAAGTCGTCGAAATCGGAGATGTGGTCGCGCAGCTCGTTGGTGGTGTCGACCATCTCGTGCGTTTTGCCGACCATGCTGTGTGTCGTGGCGGTCAAGTCTTTCATGACCCCGTACATGTGCTCCATGATTGCGATGGTGTGGCTCAGTTCGTCGGCCTGTTGCAACATCTGCGCCGTGTTGTCGTTGTTGAACTTGGCGGTTTGTAGTGTGGCCGAATTTTGCATCGCGATCTGAAACGGGATCGAACTGTGCTCGATCGGCGCACCCAACGGTCGGGTAATCGTTTGCACCCGCCCGATTCCGCGTTCATGGAAGACGGCCTTGGCGATCCTGTCGATGACCAGCATGTCCGATGGATTGCGCACGTCGTGGCCGGCATCGACCATCAGCAATTCCGGATTCATCCGGGCAGGGCTGAAGTGCCGCTCGGCCGCCGCCTGGGCGACGTTCGCCGCGATGGTCGGCGGGGTGTATTTCCTGTCGTTGTAACTCGGGATGTAGGTCGTCAGGCTCACGAAACCGATTACTGCGATAAAAAAGGTCACGACGATGATTGGTTTCGGCCACCGGGTCACGAAAGTGCCGACTCTGCGCCAACCGCGTTCGGAGACCTCACGTTTCGGATCGAAGAACCCGAACCGGGACGCGACCGCGAGTAGCGCGGGCGCAAGTGTCAGGCCCGCCAGCATCGTGACCACCAAGGCGATCGCGCACGGGACTCCCATGGTCTGGAAATACGGGAGCCGGGTCGCGGTCAGGCACAAGCAGGCGCCCACGATCGTCAGACCCGAGCCCAGGATGACGTGCAACACGCCGTGGTAGGCGGTGTAGTACGCCTGTTCTCGATCTTCGCCACGAGACCGTGCCTCGTGGTAGCGGCCCAACAGGAAGATGAAATAGTCGGTCCCCGTGGCGATGGTCAACATGGTGACCATGCTGACGGCGTACGGGGTAAGGCCGATGATGTCCAGATTGCCGGCGGTGGCCACTACCCCTTCGGCGGCGTAGAGCTCGAAGCGGACCAGTACCAACGCGAGCAACGCGTTCTTCAGCGAGCGGTAGATGAAGAGCAGCATCACGAAAATGACAGCGATCGTAACGGTCGTCATCAGGTCCATGCTGTTGTGCGCGGCGATGAGTGTGTCGGTATTGAGCACGGTGTTGCCGGCCACATAGGCCTTGACGCCCGGCGGTGGCGGCACGCTCTTGACGATCTTTCGCACCGCAGCCACCGAGTTGTGGCTGGGCGTGGTGCCCTGAGCGCCGTCGAGGAAGACCTGCACATAGGCGGCCTTGCCGTCCGGGCTTTGGGAGCCGGCAGCGGTCAGCGGATCACTCCAGAAATCCTGGACGTTCTGCACATGCTTGTCGGCCTTGAGCTTCGCGACGATCTTGTTGTAGAACACGTGCGCGCTGTCGGCGAGCTTGTCGTCGCCTTCCAACACGACCATCGCCGTGGAATCCGTATCGAACTCTTTGAACTTGTGGCCGATGGTCATCATGTCTTTAAAGGCGGGCGCCTGCACCGGAGTCATGGGCACCGAGTGCTTGCCCGCCACCTCGCCAAGCGACGGCGTGAACAGCGTGGTGCCCAGCGCGACGAGGAGCCAAAACAAGATGATCGGCACCGCCAGCACGCGGATCAGACGGGCAATGCGGGAGCGAGAAGGTTGCGCTGTTTCGTTGCTCATACCGATTTCACCAAGCAGTAAACGAAGGGAAGGAATTCATCGGAGCTGCGGTCGTCGCGGACCTGGTCGTCGACGATGACCCGGCATCGAAGGTGACGCATGCCCGTGCCCTGGGCAACGATGTTGGCCGACATCGACGGCAGAGTCGTCACGATCGTGTACGACCACGGCAGTGCGGCGTTCTCGACGAGATGGGGTTGTCCGTTTTCATCAAGATAATTCGCATTGACAGTCCCCCCCCCCCCCCCCCCCCCCCCCCCCCCCCCCCCCCCCCCCCCCCCTGGTGCCGTGATCTCGTAGGTGATGTGCTTGGGATTGAAAGGCTTCGTATCGGCATAAACGTCGCCTCCCCCGACAGCGGTATTGGCACCGAAACTGGCACGGACGCGCAGGACCACATAGGAGCCGAGCGCGACCACGACGACAAGAAGCAGCGGTATCCACGCCTTCTTGAGCAGTCGAAACACCCACCATCTCCTCACTAACGGCTACCGAAAAAACCCACAAGTCATCGGCGCGTGGTTCGAACAGGCTCGACGTACCCGACCGCACCGATAACGGAACCTGAGTTCCATCAGCGGTTGCGCCAAGGACTTTACCGCATCACCGAGCGCTCCGCCGACGAAGGCCCGTTCGGCCGTCCTCCGCTGACTGTTCAATGTCGTTCGGGCAGTAGCGATTCGCTGTTACAGGCACCTGTTGTGCATTAGGCGGCTCAGCGCCGGTCTTGCATTTTCGAACGTCACCGCCCCGCAGTTCTACCCGCGAATGGTTCAGCTACTGCGACTGCCTCACCGTGTTCGACGTACGTCCGCCAACACTCAGGGCATTGTCAAATCTATTGCGCGCTAGCACAACTGATGGTCTGCACACAGCACGTCATCAGAGATGAGGCGCTCATCTACTGGAGGCGCTTGACCCATCATTGACACACTTCATCGAAGAAGCATCCGTGAAGCGAAAACCACAACGACGAGCAGACTAACATATTTTCTAGTTTTTGTTAAATACTCACGGGCTGCCGAAGTGGCGTGGACACCTACGTCGTCGTCGTGGGCTTCTCTGCCGAACGGCGCGAAGGTACGCGACGGACAACCTGATCCGAAACAAAATCTACGACTGGGAAGCCACCGCGCGCTCTTCGCATAATCCATCGACCATCCCACGCTGCCGACAATACCGAACATCGATTAAAAAATTGGGGCGACGAACGTCGGATGTTTCCGACCGTGATCGCCTGCGACTCGCACTCATCGGCGCAGCAGCCGCACGCAGCATCGCCGGCACATGATGTGGCGACCGCTCGTCAGGCATCGTTGCATGGCGATGCGCCATCAGCCGTGCGTTGGTCAATTTCCGGGTGTGGCCCCCCAGAGTCCACCTTCTAAAAGAACCGGACGTACCCGGTCGATAACGGCGAGCATCCCCTGATAGTCCTCAACGTAACCCGCGTAAAGACCCAACCCGCAAAGCATCACCAACAGCGCTTCGGCCAACGCCGACGCGTCGATATCCGTGGCGATGTCGCCGCGGTCCACTGCGTCGGTGACAACGTAGTTAAGAAATTCTCGGCAGATCCGCACAGTATCGTTCTGGGTGCTGGTCCACTGCGGATGGCGCTGCGATTCGAGTATGCCGTTGACTAACAGCGCCGATCCGGCAGGACAAGCCAAGTTCGCGCTCACCGCCGCGGAGATGAACGCATTCAGCCGGGCCGCAAGCGTGGTCTCGCGTTGCGCGTGGTTGATACCGGCCCCAAGGACAGATTCGTTCGTGGCGTTAAGCACCACGCGGTACAGCGCTTGCTTGCTCGGAAAGTAGTGGTTGATCGCCGGTCTGGTCAGTCCGGCGCGTGCCGCGATGGCTTGAATCGTTGCACCCTCGTAGCCCCGCTCGCTGAAAACTGAGCGCGCGGCTTGCATGATCCGCGAGCGCGTATCGTCAACCCTCGCGGCTGGCGGACGCCCTGGCCCTCGTTTCCCCGATCCCGGCATCGGTTGAGTTTGCCACCTGCGCGGTGTGGCGTTAACGCATTGGGCGCAATCCCTTTTAACGGTTCGTCCTGGCATTCAGCGGCCACCAGAACCAGCGGCCCATGACGGCCTCGACGCATCATGAATGACCGCACGATGAGCGTGCGCCATCTGACAGATTCGAAAACGCATTCGAATTTTGCAGATGGCGCACCCTCGGACCTCGTACGCGGCGCCGACTGCGCACTGACGAGTCGATCTGCGGACACGTACTGCACCGAATTCGCGCCAATCTGGGGGCGGATGGTCGTAGGATCAGTTGCATGCGAAGGAAGCTCGCGGCGATCGCCGTTCTACCCTTGATGATCACGCTTGCGGTGCCAGTACAGGCGGAACCCGATGACACTGGAAACGTCGCCAACTACCGCGTCTTCCTTCAGGCGATCGCTCAAGACGGCATAGTGATCGACGCCCATCAAGCGATCCGTGAAGGCCAGGCCGTGTGCAAGGCCATGGCACCGCCCGACGGTGCTTCGTTGTGGGATGCCGGGCAACAGGTGAAGTCGATGCATTCGGACTGGAACATGGACACGGCCTTGCACTTCGCCGACCGGTCCGTTCAGAACATCTGCCCGAATAGGGGTACGTTCTAGCAACGGATCTGGGCGCGCCTCCGGCGAAGCCTAATCGGATCGGTCCGGCGCCGTCGATCACCTTGGGCACGAGACGGAGTCGACGATCATGCGGCTGATCGTCTCCGGTTGATCGATCATCGGTCGTGGCCGACGTGGTGAATCCGGATCAACTCAGCGCCGGGCACTGGCGCGATGATCGGCCTGTCGCCACCGCGTTGGAAAGGTCGCTCCGATGACGGTGCCCGGCCCGAAGAAGCGTCGAACAGCGCCGAACTGCGGCACCGAATTACGGTCGACCAATCCTCGCCGAGGCCTGTCTGGAAACGCCAGGTTCACTAGCAGTCGTTCGACGGCCTCGAGTAGTCTTGAGCCAGCATGTCCCCGGGGCATCGCCGAACGCGCCATGCCATGCGGCGACGCGCTCGGCCCCTGTCGGGTTCCCTCGATGGTGCGCCACGTGGGTCATCATAGGGATGGGAGCCGAGCGGATACAACCTAGATGAATCGTCTGTTTTGAACCTAGAATAAACCGCGGCCGAAAGCCGCAGGGCCGCGTGGCCTCGGCTCGGTGCTTCAAATTGCAAGCCAAATGGAGGAAGTGATGTCGCCAACGCCCCCAAAGCGAGTTCTGCGGGGACCGAACCCCTTCGGGGTTCTCGGCGAATACGATCTCCTCCATCCGGTTCAGCACGACGTTTCCGACTGGAGCGAGACCATGTACTTCCACATCTGGTCACCCGCGGAGGGCGTCGGGTTATTCGTCCACATCGGGAGATGGCCCGGAGATCTCGATCTGTGGTGGGGACAGGTCATCGCGATGCTGCCCAACGGAGAGCTGCTCGCAGACCGCTCCTGGGGGCGAGCGGCCGACGGCCGGGGGCCGGCGACCGGAAACGTGAAGGTGACGTGTGTTGAGCCGCTGAAGAAGTGGAAAGTCACCTTCGACGGTGCTGGAGAACCGACCACCAGGGCCCGGATGGCGGTGGGACCGGTCGGCGCCGGTAGGGCCACCGCATTTCGTTTCGACGTCGAGCTGGACGCTGCGGCCCCCGTGTGGGATATGCACGCCGCCTTGGGTTTTGAGAATCTCAGTTGGGCGGCGTTTCATCACACCCAGGGCTTTCGGTGCCAGGGGTCACTGAGCGTCGAGGGGGACCGCCAATGGTCGCTGGACGGCGTCGCGCATCGCGATCACTCCAGCGGCCCGCGGCACTTAGCCGACTTCGGTGGGCTGAACTTCTTCGTCGCGGTATTCCCTGACTGCGGGCGAGTCGCCAACGGTCTGGTGAACTGGCGGCGCGAAGGCCAGGTCGACATCCGGATCTCCACCGTGCAGCAGGACGAAGTGTGCACGATCGGTACCGACCTGACGATCACGGGTCTGAGCGACCTGGCCACGCACGAACCGCACCACCTGACGCTGACCGTCGGTGTCGACCCGCCAGAGGTATACACCGCGGAGTTCCTTCACGGCTACACGCTGACGCTGCTGGAACCGAACGTGAACGTCAACGGAGCTGCCATGGAGGAGGAACACGACCCACTGCTCGTGACACAGGGCGCAATGAAATTCACGGCCCCCGACGGCCAGGTGGGATGGGGCGTCGTCGAACGGGACTACCGGCGCTCGTTCCTGCCGTCTCCCGAGGCGCGCTGACTGCGGCGAGTCGGCCGCGGAGTCGGCCTGCCCTTGCGGCCGGTCGGAGCTCGATCGATCGAACCGTACGTCACGGGGTGCCGTTTGGATTGGACGAGTGATTCCACGAAAGTTGTTGCGCGCAAACGGATTTAGCGTGGCCAGCAGAACACGGGCGTCTCAGAACGCGCTCAGCGCGTCCGTGTCCTCGATCGCGGTTCCGACGCGTTCGACCAGGGTCCGCGCAAGGTCGGCGGGCTGGGTGTCGGGCATCCAGGCCGGGGCGCCGAGCACGGTGGCCCAACAGAAGAACGGGTACATCAGGCTGCGGCGGTAGAGATTCCAGGCATCGGCGAACCCAGGAGGGTCCCCACCGGCTTCGCGGAGCCGCTCGAGGTAGAAGACGAGGAGATCCCGCTCCCAGTTCCTCCGGTCCTCGATCGTCAGTGCAGTCGAGATGACGTCGGCGACGTCGTACGCGAAGCCGCCCTGCATCACCACTTGCCAGTCTGCAAGAGCGACCGCGCCATCACGGGTGCGGTACGTGTTGCCGACGTGTGCGTCGCCGTGCAGGAGGGTCGGTGGTCCGCCGTGACTCAACTCTCGCATGGACGATGCGAGGGCAGTCCACAGTTCGTCTTGTCTGCTACGCAGGGCCGAGGGAAATCCATCCGTGCGTTGAACGCCGATCCGGCTCCGCTTGCGGGCGTTCAAGAACACGTCAATGTTTGCAAAGTGATCTTCGGGCCGCTTCAACGGGCTCGCCGCGACGGCTGGATGCCCCCAATACTGGCCGTGATACGCCGCCATGGTGGCGAGAAGCGATTCGATCGCGGCCCGGTCGAACGTCGTCGTGGCGTGGCAGAACTTGGCGCCGCGTGTCGCAACGATGTCTTCGATGACCGTTGCACACGCCCACGACCGACGATCCACGGCG
The DNA here is from genome assembly GCF_976985675.1 of Mycobacterium sp. NTMscope_MAC_12. Lineage (NCBI taxonomy): Bacteria > Bacillati > Actinomycetota > Actinomycetes > Mycobacteriales > Mycobacteriaceae > Mycobacterium > Mycobacterium sp. NTMscope_MAC_12. Next base: position 1,408,818 of record NZ_CDRJYY010000001.1, on the reverse strand, counting down.
CCGAAGTATCCGTGCGGGCACTCGAACTCGGCGAGCCGTCGCAATCGGCCGTAGAACTCGGCCTCACCGTCGAGGATGCGAATGAGACCAGCGAAGAGTCGCTGCCGCGTGGTCGCCATCAGCTTGACGAACACATCAGCAGGGGGGCCGCCGGGGCGATCCTCGGAGTACGAGATGTTCAGTGCAGCGCGGGACGTCGTCTGAGAAGTCATATCGTGGGCCGTGTACGAGGTCACCCGCAACCCGGGATGATCGCGGCACAAGACGGCGGTCAGCCATTCTTCGTTGATCGCCGATATGGTCCCGGGCACGTCCTCGACACGACGAATCCGCTTCGGCCGAACGTGCTCAGATAACCGGGCCGACGCCGTGAGGCCAGCACGACCCACGGCGCGACCGATCGACGCCGCCCGAGCGTCAACCATGCTTCCGCACTTCTGATCCGGCAACCTGGGCCACGTCGAGTCGGGCCATCGTGGCGAGCGACCGGCTCACACCCGCGAGCGCGACGATCATCGACTTACCGTCGCGAGCACACGATTCAGCCATTGGGCGCCAAGTCGCGGCGCCGGCGAACGCTCGCATGGGATGGCGACACCGGTGCCCCAGCGGGCGCGACCAGCAACCTACCTAAGAGCGCGACCGTGCTCGCGATGCCGCCCACGACCGTGAGCGCGGCTAGGTGGACCAAGAGCGTCGAAGGATTCTCGAGGCCGTGTCGCACGGACAGGTAGACGATGCCCGAACCGAACAACCCCGCAGCAAAGGCTATCGGGACGAGTGGGATCAAGGACAGGTAACCCCAGCCCTTGAGCAGCGGCACTAAGCGATATACGAGGATGCCGCTGACGAGGGCCGACATCGCATTCGTGAACCCCAGGAAAATCGGGTATCCGAAGACGACGAATGGCTGGCTGTCTTGATACTCGTACACCCGCAGGATGCTGACGTAGGTCATCTCCGCGGCGATTGCCATCACAACGATGAATCCGTACATCTGCCATACCGAGCGCATCGTCGGCCGACGCTTGAGGTATCGAGCGATGTAGACGGTGGCCCCTCCGTAGAAGGTCAGGTACGCCGCCGGGAGCCACACAGGCTGCGAGCTTCCAAAGGTGGTGTAGAGGTGCCACTGGCCCTGTTCACGAAACCACAGACCGTATAAGTGATCGAAAAGTGGCTCCATCAAACAGCCAAGCGTGCCGCTCACAGCGACGCACAGAGGCCAGATCGTCCGCTCGCGCCGGCTCAAAGTCACGATCCATACCAACACGAACAAGCCCAAGCCCCACGTCAATCCGGTGGCCACCCACTGCCCCACCTCGTTGACGGGAGAATCCATTCCATGCGTTTCTACTGGGGCCATCGATGACATCAACAGGCTCCTCACAATTTATTCCACATTAGAAAGCAATGTTTCCAGCATACGACTACCTATGGCGAGCCCACCAGAGTTTTGCCGGATCCGGAGACGACCGGGCACGTTATTCACCAGCGCGGTGGGCGGTGAAGGCTGTCGAGCGATTCGAGGTCCACCATTGCTTGGGCCGTCCGTTGCACCACCTGCCGTACGTGAGCGTCCGGCTGGAGCTTCGAAACCCTTCCCACGAGGAAGGTGTAGGTCCAATAGATGAAGCCGCGAAACATTTGTTGCCGATAAGCCAAGAATGCCTCGTCGACGCTGGGAGGCCGACCACCGTTGAGGCTTAGCTGGTCGACGTAAAGTCCGATCAGGTCGCGTTCCCAGTCGCGGCGATCTTCGACGTCGAGCCCAGCGCTAAGCGCATAGCTCAAGTCGAGTGCCCACCCGCCGGTACCGATTCCTTGCCAGTCGTAAAGGTGCAGTGAACCGTCGGGGAGGGTGAACCAGTTATTCGGGTGAACGTCTTGATGCAGCAGCGTGAGCGGCCCGCTCACGCTGTACTCCAGGGAACGCATCAGCCCGCTGCGGATCTCGGATTGCCGGGCGTGCAACTCTGCAGGTATGAGGTCGGACAACATGCGCATGCCGACCAACGCACCGCGATCGAAGCCGATCCGAGCATTGAACATGCGCTGCCAGTCGTCGGAACGCATCAGCTTCCACTCGCCGGCCAAGCGCGCGTCTTCCCACATCGTCCCGTGCACGCGCGCGAGCTCGGCGATCATCGACTCAGCCGCATCGCGTGTCACCTTCAACTGGGTGGCATCGGCGAAGGTGGCGCCGCGCGTTGCGGCGATGTCCTCGGTCAAGACCATGGACCGACAGGTCCGCGGATCCCACGCACCGTGATATCCCGCCGGCGCCCCGATGTCCAGGTGTGATCGGATCTTGCCGTAGAACAAGGCCTCCGCGCCCGCGGCTCCGGTCACCCCGACGAGCAGACGATTGAGAAGCGATGGCGTCGACTTCGAGTACACGTCGCGCGGCAGTCCCGCCTCGACGCCAGCTTGATTCCAGTGCACCGTAATCGCTCTTCGAGTGCTAGTGCCCGCCGATCCCTCCCCGAGTTCGAAGGCGTTGACTGTCGCGCCTGGGGTGCCGTCCGTCAGAACGGCCGTGAGCCATTCCGCAGTCAATTGCTCGACGGCCGCAGGGACTTGGTCAGCGCGCGTCACCGGGTCACGTCCACGGATGCGCTCGTCGGCCGATACCGCCGTGAGCCATAGCGCCTGGGCCGCCACCTTCATTTGATCCACGATCATCTCGTTCGACTTTCCTCGTTGATTGCCACCGATCTGCGGAGCAGGAACCGGATCCACGCGTCGTCCGCCCCAGTAGTCGGCAACGCAGACCTCGGGTAGCCTTCGGGGTCGTCTCATCAGTCCAAAGAACCAACGGCATCGAGATCGTCGATGGCCGCCGCCGTGCGACGGACGACTGCCAGGCACGTGTCGACGGGTTGCATCTTTGGTTGGTATGGTGCCCGACCAATCGTGAAAGCCCAAGCGGTGTATGGCCAGAACGACTGCTGCCGGTAATTCAGCATGGCGGCATCGAACCCGATCGTTGGGCCGCCGGCTTCCTGCAACGTCTGCACGTATCGGCGGAGCAAGTCCTCTTGCCAGAGCCGACGGTCCTCCGGCTCGCAACCAGAGTTCACGAGGTAGGCGAAATCGAACGCCCAGCCACCCTGCAGGACTGCCTGCCAGTCCCCCAAACCCATCTTGCCCGAAGAGGTGACATAGGTTTGGCCCGCGTGCGCGTCACCGTGCAGCAATGTGCGTGGCATGCAGTGACTACTGAGATCCATCGACCGAACCGTTGCTTCGAAGAGTCGATCGCTCTGCCCGAGGAGACGCCGGGGTATGACGCGCTTCGCGCGTTCCATGCCCACGTGGCAGCGCTTCTTGATGTCCAGGAACACCCGTGTCTTCGCCAGGTAGTCGGCGGGTGTCTTGAGCCCCAGAATGTCGGGATCACCCCACAGAGGAGCGTGCAATCGGGCGAGTTCGTCTACCAGATCGGCGATTTGCGCGTAGGTGAAGCCCGTCGTCGGCGTGAGGAAGCGAACTCCCTTCGTCGCGGTGACGTCCTCCATGATGGTGATCGACCGCCACGACACGGGGTCCACTCGACCCCAGTAGCCCATGGGTGCCTCAATCTCCGCCTTTGGCCGGAGTCGGGTGTAGAACTGGCTCTCCCCGTTAATCGCTCCAGCGCCGCCCAGTGTCATGCGTTGACGAAAGTGTTTGGTGGACTTGGTGAACAACGCCGTGGGCAGATCAGCTGCAGATCCATTGGCGTCGTATTGGACCCGTAAGGCAAGGCGCTCAGACGTTCCGCTACTTCCATGCGCAGTGCTGAACGACACGACTCTGGCACCCGGCGTGTCGTGACAAAGCACCGCCGTTAGCCAGTCGACGTTGAGGTCCGCACCCGAAGTCGGGACGTGCTCGGATGTGCTCAGTGGGGGTGGTCGGAACTTCTCGACCAGACTATGCACACCGACCACGGCCGCCTTCTTGGCCAGTCGGAGCTTGGGATTCATTGGCACGTGGGATTATGAGCGGCCGGGGAGGGGGTCGTTTTGGCCGCTGGTGTAGGGATCGGCATTCAGTTCGGCACGCCGACGCTCCTGGAACAGCCGGTGGGTCAGGGCGCCGAGCCGGCCGCCCTTGTCTTCGAGACGGAACTGCTTGAGCATGGTGCGGGCGGCATTTTGGCCGGGCATGCCACTGATGCCGGCCACCGGGTGGGTGCCCGAGCCGGTGAGGAACAGGCCCTCGACCGGGGTGGTGTAGCCGGCGAACCCGACGACGGGTTTGTTGGGTCCGAAGCGGCTGATGGTGGGGTCGACGTGGTAGACCGAGCCGTCGATGGCCCAGAATCGTTCCTCGATGTCGGGCAATACCAGCGGGCGGACGGCGACTTGCAGGTCTTCGACGCCCTTGTAGTACTGGTCGGCGTCCTTGATGATGCTGTCGGTGATCTTCTTGCGAGCCACGTCCCAGCCGTCCACGGGGAACGACGGGGTCAGCCCGGTCCAAAACCACCACAGGTCCTTGCCCTGGGGTGACATCGACGGGTCGAAGGCGTTGGTCACCTGCGCCAAACCGGGAATCGCGTCGGGCACTTGGCCGCGCACGCACGCCTTGGCGGCGTCCTTGGCCTCTTCGTAGGTGTGGTAGCAGTTGCACGCCAGGCGCATGTCGATGCCATCGCCGCGCCACTTCTCATGCTTGGACATGTCGATGCGCCCAGACAGCGCCACGTTGACCTTCGCATCGGCGATCCCGCGCTTGCGGGTCGGGATGTGATCGGCGGCGTTTTGCTTCTTGTGGTCCAGGATGCCGCGCGGCAGCAACCGGGTCAGCGTGGTCTTGGGGCTGCACGCGGTCAGAACCCCGCGGCGGGCGTGGACCTCTACCCCGCCGCGGATCCGCACGCCGGTGCACCGGTTGTTGGTGACAATAAGTTCTTCGACCGGGGAGTTGGTGACGACCTGGCCGCCGTTGTCGCGGATCACCGAGATCAAGGCCTTAGGTAGGGATCCGGTGCCGCCGTGAAACATCGCCACGCCGTACTTGGATAGCACGCCCAGGTAAATCAGCGACCAGCCCGACATGTCGGCATCGAAGGGCATGAACGGCAGCGACGAGAGCAGCGGCGCCCGAATCATGTCGTGCTCGAAGCTCTCCTCGACCGCCTCGGTCTGCGAGCTGGCCATCCACCGCCCGATCGCGGAGAGTTGCTTGCGGTTCTTAGCCACTCCCTTGGCGGCCTTGAGGATCGCCGAGATGTCGGGCGCGACCACGTTGGTCTGCATCATCGGCAGACCGATCTCCACCGCGGCGTCGATCACCTCGTAAAGCTCGATGAGCGCGCGTGCGTCCTTCTTGGAGAAATACTCCAACTCCGCGGCGGTCTTGCGCGGATCACGCCACAACCCCAACGACGCACCATCGGCCGACAATTGGAAGTGCGCCGGATCGATCACCGTTTGCCGCAACCCATATCGGGTCGCCAACTCCAAGTCGGCGTTGATTGTCGTAGTCCGGAACAACGACGCCTGAATCGAGGCCTCGTTGATCGTGTATTCCGGCGCCTCCGGGGCAAATGAATTCGTCGAGGTCATCCCACCGGCGGTCGGCGATGCCTCCACGACCAGGACGTCCAAACCCGCCTTGGCAAGGTATGCAGCGGCAACGAGACCGTTGTGGCCAGATCCCACCACCACCACATCAGCGACACGGGGCAGTTCATCCTTCATGGCAGATCCTTCCGTCTTGGGCAGCGCGAGAGCGCTCACGGCGGAGATCGCAGATCTCCGGGGGTGATCGGGCGAGTCGTGGCAGCACACGAATCGATGCTTCGCATGCCGTCGGTTGCGCGTCGCGCGGTTGACGAGGCTCTCGACATCGCAACCGCAACGACTAGACACACTGTATGCGGCGTGAGGTATGGAACACAATGGGCAATTCTTTTGACGTGATTCACCTGGCCGCCCGCGCAACGTCGGCGCGCGCTCCCATCGGGATTTCCCTGCATCAAACAGCCTTTGAGCTCGAGGGCGAAGGACGACGGCGTCGAACGTCGCTCCGCGGTTTCGTGGGCGTCGAAGGTCGTGGTAGCAGTCGTGACGCATGACCCACCCCGGGGCCGGGTGGAACCGTGCCTCGCCTCACGGTCCCGAGCGCCGCGATCGTCTCCTGGTGCGACCGTGTGCTTGGCGTGAAGTGGCGCTGTGAGCAGCGGCGCATGGTTATCATCGGCGTCGTGAGAGCTCAACCGTCGAGTTCGCGACGGCGTGCGGAACTCGTCGTCAAGCGAAATCCCACTGCGGCCGCAAAGTTTCAGCGCCGGCTTGCAGACGCGATCGAGCGATTGGTCGACGACGAGACGAGCTACGGCGAATTGAGCGTCGATCAGCTCATCGGCGAGGCGGGTGTCGCGCGCTCGACATTCTACAAATACTTCGGCGACAAGAGCGGCTTGCTCTCCAGTCTCGTCGGTGCCGTACGGGACGACTTCCTGCACGCTGCCACTTCGTGGCTCGCAATGACAGCTGGCGGCACCAGGGCGGAGTACGAAGAATCGTTTCGAATCATCTTCGGCGCCTATCGATCACATCGGGTCGTCATGCGGTGCATCGTCGAACAGTCGACACAGGATGACGTCATCGGAGCGCACTTTCGGGAAATGATGGCCGTCTTCGTCGCCGCCGTGGAGCATCACGTCCGGGAGGGGCAACGTACTGGCGTCATCGCCGCAACCCGTTCGGCGAGCGATCTCGCCATCTGGCTGACCTGGATGTTGGAGTACGGGCAGATGCAGCTGATCGGACCTGCCGACGAGCGGACCGTCGAGAAGTACACCGCCGCAGTCACCGACATCGTGTGGCGAACCTTGTACACGTCGCCAGTCCACGGTGTGCGGTGACGAGGCCAGAACGGCGCCGTCTTCCCACCCGGTCGGCCCGCCGGGCCGATGCGTTGCGCGCCCTCGCCGGCGCGGCGGGGGCTCTCGTCGCCGAGGGGAGCACATTCGCCGATCTCAGCGTGGATCGGCTCTCTCGCCGCGCGGGCATGTCGCGTGCAAGCTTTTACCTCTACTTCGAGGACAAGGGTGAGCTCGTTCGTGGATGGCACCACGCCCTCGACGCCCGCCTCGACGACGTGCTCGCCGAATGGTGGGAAGCGACGAGGCCGGGCGCCGACCTGATTTTAAGGGTCCTGACCGACCTCGCCTCGGTGCACCGCGACGAGCACGTCGTGGTGAACGCGATCCAAGACCTAGGCGCGCGCAGTCCCCTGCTGCGCCGTACCCGGGACGATGCGTTCCAGCGTCGCGCCACCGCCCTCCGCAGACACATGGTGCGCGGCCAGCGAGCTGGATGGGTTGACGCAGAACTCGCAGCCGCCACGACGGCGCCGTGGCTCGTGGCCATGGTCGATCGCGTCATGCAGCAGGTGGTGCCCAATCAGGCCATCGACGCGTCGTTGTTGGAAACCGGTACCGAAATCATTTGGAAGACTTTGTATTCCTCGTAGCGGTCCACCCAATCACGTCATGCGGGCAGCGACCCCGGTGGCCGATGCAACGCGTCTTCGTGACGACGTAGCGTTCACCCTCGTCGAGTAACACGCTGGCGCCCGTGGCTCGCGCGTTTACTCCGCGCATGATCGATCGAAGGTCTGGCGCGGTGGCCATCTTCTTATCCCTGGCCGGCATCCTGAGTCCCCCTGTGAACTTCGCAGCATACGGCGCCAGTAAGGCAGCCACACCTCGAAACGCGCACGCACTGCACTACGAGATTGCGAGAGTGGGGATTTCGGTGACCGCGCTGGACAGGGCCGGTAGACACCGAATTCGGCGTCAGCTCGGGACTGGAGGCGACATGGTTGCCATGCCGAGTCGCTTCAAGGCCACCCGGCGATTGCGTGGCGGTCATCTGGGATGCCCTCGAGCGCGGCGAGGCCATATCCAACGCCTCCGTCCGCGCTGCGGGGCCCGTCACAGGCCCGACGCGCGTTGCTGCCGACTGATGCGACGATTCTCACCTGTGGCCGGTGACCCACTCGGTCTCCGCCCCGGGTGGATCGAAGCCCTGGAGCGACACGAGGACCACCGACGCGGGGTTGGTGCGGGCATCGGATCGTCGAGCGACCCAAGGCCCTGGTCCATTAGCTCGAGCGCCACACGCATCATGACGATGAAAGGCGGGCCCGGACCGTTCACTCCTTCCGTAACCCTTCATCGATTTCTATTTCGTGTTAGAATCAACGAAACCAGCGGGCTAGCAGGCCCGTACGCCCCGGACGATGTCGGTCGTGAAGCATAGCGAGCCATCGGAGGGCGTTGGCGCGAGGAATCGAGGCTTACGTTCGAGCGCACGTCAGCCGGCGCCTCGGGGACGGACCGTCGGTCTCGGGGGGCGCGTGACGACGCCAGCGGTTCGCGCCGCACCATGACCGAACTGGAGACGGCTTGACTACGCCCAAGGCACCCCCTGGATCGCAGAATCTGCGCGAGGTCTCGGGTCAGGAGTCGCTCGTGGGAGGTCGGGTCCGACCGCATGCGTTATTCCGCGGCGACGCTCCCGCTCAGAGCGATCCCCCGCCATCGCTTCCGGGGTGGCCGCCCGCCACGGTCGTCGACCTCCGCTCGGTGTCCGAGTACGTCGGTCCGCACCCGCTGACCGAGTTCGGCGCCACCATCCATCGAGTGCCACTGTCCAAGAAGCTCAACGTTCTCGACTTCGACGCCGACGACATCTTGAAGCATGGCGGACTGGCTGGGCTCTACGAGTACACGATCGACGGGGCGGAGCAGGCCATCGTGGAGGCCGTCGACGTCGTCGCGAAGTCCGAACATCCCGTTCTCGTGCACTGCACCTTGGGCAAGGACCGGACTGGAATCGTCGTGGCGACGATCCTCGGCGCGATCGGGGTGTCCGTCGCCGGAATCATCGCCGACTACGTCGAGACCGGCCCGAACGTCCACCGGATCCTCGCGCGCCTGGCTGCGCTCGATTCGCCTGCAGCGGTGCGTATTCAAGATCTTGCCGGCACCTACCCGGAAGCGCTCGAGGCGAGCGCCGAGGCCATCGAGGCCGTGCTTCGGCTCCATGCCGAAGCTGGTGGGGCCGATCGGTGGCTGCTCGCGCACGGCATGACCACCGACTCACTGGCGCAACTGCGCGCCCGACTTCTCACATCATCTAACGGAGAGGAAAATCCATGATCGAGCTCCGATCGGTTCGCGGAGCCCGGGCCCTGGCGCTGATTGTCGCGATCAGGCTCGGTGCCGGTCTTGCGGCGGTCACGGCACCACGCGTCGTGTTGAAGGCTCTAAGGAGCCAAGACTCGGCGGCCCTCCTCGTGACCCAGCTGTTCGGTGCGCGACAGGTTAGCTACGCACTGCTTGTCCTGCTCACCCGAGGAAGAGCCCGACATAGAGTCGCTCACGTGGGAATCGTCACCGATCTCGTCGACTCCTACGTCGCAGCGAGCGCAATCCGCCGAGACGAAGCGGTGCTCCCGAAGATCGTGATGGCCTCGATCAGTCTCGTCGCGGCGCTGCTGGGTGTCGCCTCACAGGCCCCCGCCCCCGGCGATTCGCGGGCGCGAGTTGACCCGGCGGCGGAGCAGCCGGGTGGGACGCCCTGACGTGGCCGGCCCAGGGCATCGCACGGGCGGACCGTTCTTCGACGATCTCTCCCCGGGCATGGTGTTCGATTCGGCGCCCGCCATGACGCTGAGTAGCGGCGCAGCAGCAGTCCATCAATCGATCCTTGGCGACCGACTGCGATTGCCGCTCGACGAAACGCTCAGCCGTGCCGTCACTGGATCGGCGTCGGCGATAGCCCACCCAGGCTACGTGTGCGACGTCGCCATTGGACAGTCGACTCTGGCCACGCAACGGGTGAAGGCCAATCTCTTCTACCGCGGCCTCGCCTTCCACCGATTCCCCGTCCTCGGTGACACGCTGTGCACCCGAACCGAAGTCGTCGGACTTAAACAGAACGCCACGAGGTCGGACCGCGCCGCAACCGGGCTGGCTGCGCTTCGCATCACCACCGTCGATCAGCACGGACGGCTCGTCCTTGACTTCCATCGCTGTGCGATGCTGCCGCTGAGCAGCAATGCGGTCGACACGGGATACGACGATGACATGAACGGGATCGGAAGCGCCGGCGCTTCGACGTCCACTGCCACCGCGGAATGGGACGACGACGCGTTCCGAACCAGAGTGCCCGGACCACGCTTCGACGAGGCCCTGGCAGGCAGGACGTGGCGCAGCACTGCAGACGTGGTCAGCGGCGCCCCAGAACTCGCTCGAATCACGCTCAACATCGCTGCCGTACATCATGATTCGCGAATGAGCGGGACTCGCCTGGTTTACGGAGGACACACGATCGGGTTGGCACTCGCCCAGGTGTCGCGGACGCTGCCCAACATCGTCACGGTATTGGGCTGGACGTCTTGCGACCACACCGGGCCGGTGCACGAAGGCGACACCCTTTACAGCGACATCTCCGTGGAGTCCGCGCGACCTCGCGCCGACGGCCGCGGCGGAGTGCTCAGCTTGCGGTCAGTGGTCTACGCGGTGAGTCAGGAGCAAGACCGTCGCGTTTTGGACTGGCGTTTCGACGCATTGCACTTTTAAGGTGTGCCCGTTCAGGACCGAGTGCCGAACGGCTCCAAATGAACTCTGCGGACCAACATTCGGTCTTGACAAGGCGGGCAGATCACTGTGAAATTGATTCTCAATTAAAAATATCGCGCAGAATTGACTGTCCTGCGAGTGTCGACGTGCGCCGCGCAATTCGAAGAAAGCAGCCCGGATGGCTTCTCCCTCGGTGTCATCGGACGCCTTGATCGCTCAGGCGCGCACTCCATGCTGACACGACACGACCATCAGCGCAGGTGGCGCACGATAATGGTGCGGCCCAATTCCCCAGAACAGGTTGCGCCGCGTGATGTTTCGGGCCGACGCCGCAACTACCGTCCGATGACGACGAGCGACGAAGTGCGCTTCGCCTGGGCGCTGGCGACCGTCACCGAGTCAGTATTGACGAGCCAGGAACGAACCTGGTTGTGCGTGACGCTGGGGGCAGGTGATTCCGCCCAGGCGGTCGAGGAACTGCTCACGGTCATCGCTGATCGCGGAATCGCATTGACCGATGACCTTGTCGATTCGGCGGCTGATTGGCTCGGGGGTTTTGCGGGCACCACCGCCGAGCCGCGGTTGAAGTCGCTCGTCGCCGGACTGACGATAAAGCATCCGCAGTAGCCCTGCGCTCGACGACTGGCGATGCCTTAGTCCATCCAGACCCGTGATCAGGCCCTGCCCTCGGCGTCCGTGGCCGACGGTGTCAGCGGCGCTCCGTCGGTCCAGACGAAGCTCAGGACCATCTTCTCGACCATCCAACGGCCGTCGACGCGTACCCACTCGTGGTCATACCACCCGCCGATATCCGCGTGCTGGCTTGGGTCCGCCGTGTCCGTCACGTGAATCGCCTGGAGATAAGCGCGAGACCGAGCGCGGTCACCGTCGATCGTCACGGCATGGTTGGGGATGGTGTGATGAGTTGCCGCGAAGGGAGCCATCAAATTCTCCGCGTAGCGCGGATACTCGCGCGCCGGGAAGCTCCCCAAGGGAGACTCGACCACTCCATCGGTGACGAAGAGTTCGGCGATGCTTGCCCAATCCCGCGCGTCCGCGCTCAAGGCGTAGGACGTGAGGAGATCGCCGATCTGCGCGCGAGCGAGCAACCATCGGAGCTGAGCGTCGGGTGTCGACGGTGGCGTCTGCGGCATGTCGTCATTCCCTCTTCTCTTGGGACTTGGCGGTGCGGGGTCTCGTTACGCGACGCGAACTGGCTCGTAGACGATCGGCACCGAGCCGACCGCATGGAAGAACGTATGCGGAATGATCGACGGGTCGCCGTCGAACCTCAGGCCCCGGAGGCGTTCGATCAAGATGGGCAATCCGATGCCGAGCTCGAGCCGCGCAAGGCCCGCGCCGAGGCAGAAGTGTCTACCGCCACCGCCGAACGACATGTGGCGCGGATCTTTTCGGCGGATGTCGAATCGGTCGGGGTCGGCGTGGATTTCGGGATCGCGGTTGGCCGAACACAACCACATCGCGATGCGCTCACCCCCGCGCAGAGTGCGCTGGCCGATGGTGACGTCCTTGGTGACGGTACGGGCTTGATAGACGTTGGGCGTCCAGTAGCGCAGGACTTCCTCGACGGCGTTGCCGGTGAGGCTCGGATCCTCGCGCAACAGTTCGAACTCGGAGGGATGCTCGAGGAGCAACCAAATCGCCGCGGCGAGCGTTGTGCGCACCGTCTCATTCCCGGCCACCATGAGTTCGGCGAACGAGACGAGCAACTCGTTGTCGGTCAATCGTTGACCGTCGACCTCCGCATGAATCAGCTTGGAAATCAGGTCGTCCTTGGGGTCGGCGCGGCGCGACGCGATGAACGCGACCAGGTACGCGCGCATCTCGTTCATGGCCGTCATCAGCTCGCCAGCCGAGTCCTCACTGCCCTGGAGTTGGCCGATGGCGTTGGACCACCGCAGCAGGTCGTGCTGGTCCTCCCCTGGGACGCCAAGCATCTCGGCGATGACGAGCAGTGGATATGGCGCGGTGACGTCGGCGACGAGGTCACACCGACCCCGTTCCTGCACGCGATCCAACAGCCCGTTGAGCACCGCGGTGATCGCAGCGGTCTGACCAATCACGGTGCGCGGTGTGAAGACCTTGTGGACGATCGCTCGGCGCGCAGTATGATGCGGCGGATCTTGGCTCACCATCATCAACTTCTGAAGATCACCGAGCGCCGCGGTACCGGGAATGGTCGACCCACCGGTGGAGGAGAACGTGTCGGTGTCCTTGCTCGCCATCGCACAGTCTTCCCACCGCGTGAGCGACCAGAAGGACTCGCCTACGAAGCCAACGGGGTTCAAGTGCACCGGATCCCGTTCGCGCAGGGCGCTGAACACCTCGAACGGCGGGCCACTGCGAAAGTGCTCGGGATCGCTCAGATCGGTGTCGATCAAGTCGTTCATGTTGTCGTTTCCCAACTTCGACTGCTCCAACGGTCGGCGCAGTTCGAGTCATCCGCTGCCAACCTTCATCCCAAGAATACTCAAAATTGATTAAAATAGATTAGATTTGCTGAAGTCGTGGAAGGAGTTCGCATAAATCCGCGAGTTGAATTCGCAGTCACGACAGGTCGAGTCGGCTTCAGCCGTGTCCGGGAGCGGTTAACTAATCCGCGTCCCACGACATTGCGCGATGTTCCTCAAGGTCCCGCACACGTCACGAAGGAATGGCTGACGCTCGCGTTGTGCGACGGGGTACCCGGCGCCCGCGTCACGAACTTCGAGTTCGGCAATCGCGACGACGGCGCGACGTCGCGGTGTCCTCTCGTCGTCACCTACAACGACGTCGGTCGCACGGCTGGACTGCCCGATCAGCTGTTCACGAAGTCATTGCCCACCTTCGCAACGCGGCTGTTGTCGGCGGCTGTGAACCTCAGCGAGGTCGAGGCAACCTTCTATTCGCAGCTTCGTCCTGAGTTGTCGATCGAAGCTCCGCAAGCGCGTTACGCCGCCTACGACCCGCATTCGGAGCGGTTCTTCCTGATCGTCGAAGACGTCGCCAAGGCGCGCGGCGCGACGTTCGGCACCGCTCTCGATCGTACGCTTACTCGAGGTCAGGCCGACGATCTCGTCGACCTCTTGGCCGAATTTCACGTCACCTTCTGGCAGCGCCCATTGATGTCGAGATTCGGTCATTGGCTTCGGAATTCGGTGGAATACGTCGAGCGCCTCAACGTGACCCTGCCCGCCCGCAAGCGCATCGCCGTCGGATGCGAACGCGCTCGTTCGGTCTTGTCGACGGAGTTCTTCGAACGGCGCCACGAGATCCACCCGGCATTGATGCGCGCGATGGCAAGGAACGTCGAAGGACCTCAGACGTTGCTGCACACCGACGTTCATCCTGGCAACTGGTACGTCACCGCCGAGGGGCGAATGGGTCTCTACGACTGGTCGTGTCTCACGACGGGCGGCTGGGCTCGCGACGTGGCGTACGCGCTGGCCACCCACCTACCGCCCGAGGATCGCCGAGCGTGGGAACGAAAACTGCTCGCGCGATATCTCGGGCGCTTGCAGAAGGCGGGCATCGAGACGCCAACTGACGACGAAGCATTCCTGCTTTATGGCCAGCAGATGATGCATCCCTTGCTGATGTGGCTGGGCACACTGGGTTTGAGCAAGCTGATGCCGTCTACACAGCGCGCCGACGTGACGCTGGAGACCGTGCGCCGCGCGGCGGTCGCGGCTCAAGATCTTCGCACGCTCGACACCGTATGACAGTTGACGCCGCGCGTCCGCAGCCCATGCGCGATCCGTTCCAACCGACGTCGGTGGGGCGCGGCGCCGGCTAGATCCGACGAGTCGCTAAGACGCGAGGAGTGTGTAGTCGGTGGTGCGCTGGCGGGCGGGTCGCCCGATGCCTTCGGCGATCGCGGTCAGTTCGGCGACCGTCTTGGCCGACCCGTATTCCGAGCCGGCCATCCGCGAGATGGTCTCCTCCATCAGCGTGCCGCCCAGGTCGTTGGCGCCGCCGTTGAGCATCACCTGCGTGCGCTCGACACCGAGCTTGACCCAGCTGGTCTGGATCTGGGAGATGCGGCCGTGCAACATGATTCGCGCCAGCGCGTGTACGGCTCGGTTGTCGCGGTGGGTGGGCCCGGGCCGGGCCGCGCCGGCCAGGTACAGCGGCGAGCTCTGGTGCACGAACGGCAACGGCACGAACTCGGTGAAACCGCCGGTGCGGTCCTGGATGTCGCGCAGCACGTTGAGGTGGCCGACCCAGTGCCGCGGGCTGTCCACGTGGCCGTACATCATGGTCGACGACGACCGCAGCCCCACCTCGTGCGCGGCGGTGACGATCTCGATCCACATCGAGGTCGGCAGCTTGCCCTTGGTCAGCACCCAGCGCACTTCGTCGTCGAGGATCTCGGCGGCGGTGCCGGGGATGGTGTCCAGGCCCGCTTCGCGCAAACTGGTGAGCCACTCGCGCACGCTCAACCCGCTCTTGGTCACCCCGTTGGCGATCTCCATCGGAGAGAACGCGTGCACGTGCATCGACGGCACCCGCGCCTTGACGGCGCGGACCAGGTCGGCGTAACCGGTGACGGGCAGCTCGGGGTCGATGCCGCCCTGCATGCACACCTCGGTGGCGCCTTCGACGTGCGCCTCCCAGGCGCGGTCGGCGACCTCGTCGGTGGACAGCGAATACGCGTCGGCGTCGCCCTTGCGCTGCGCGAACGCACAGAACCGGCACCCGGTGTAGCAGATGTTGGTGAAGTTGATGTTGCGGTTGACGACGAACGTCACGTCGTCACCGACCGTGTCACGGCGTAACGAATCCGCCAGTGCGGCAACGGCTTCCAGCGCGGGACCGTCGGCGGTGGCCAGTGACAGGTATTCGTTGTCGCTGCAGCCGGCGGGATCGCGTTCGGCGGAGCGCAGCGCGGCAAGCACGTCGGTGTCCAGGCGTTCTGGCGCGCTGGCGCCCTGCGCGGCGAGTTCGTGGACGTGCGCGCGGATCGATTCCCAGTCGCCGAAGGCGCTGTCGATGTCGCTGCGGGTTTCGGTGTTACGGCCCTCGCTGTCGATCGCGGCGTTGAGGTCGACCCGGCCCACCGAACCGACGTCGTCGGGCTCCTGCCACGGCAGCCCCACCGGGTTGACGTCGCGGGCCAGACCGGTGGCCGGATCGGCCAGCGCCTGCACATGTCCGGACACCCGCGGGTCGATCCAGGCCGCGCCCCCTTGCACGTATTTGGGCTGCGCGGTCAACCGCTGGACCAGCTCGTAACCGGCTTCGGCGGTGACGGCGGCCAATTCGTCCAGGGCCGGCCACGGCCGCTCCGGGTTGACGTGGTCGGGCGTCAGCGGCGAGACACCGCCCCAGTCGTCGACTCCGGCGCCGACCAGCGCCAGGCACTCCTCGCGCGAGACCAGGTTCGGCGGCGCCTGGATACGCATGCCGGGGCCGAGCACCAGCCGCGCCACCGCCACCGTCGCCAGGTAATCCTCGATGCCGGCGTCGGGAACCGCGGCCATGGCGGTGTGTTCCTTGGCCCGGAAATTCTGCACGATCACTTCTTGCACATGACCGAACTCCTTGTGCGACTTGCGAATCGCGTGCAAGGTGTCGGCGCGTTCTTCCAGTGTCTCGCCGATGCCGACCAGCAGCCCGGTGGTGAACGGAATCGACAGCCGTCCCGCGTCGGTCAACGCGCGCAACCGGACCGCCGGGTCTTTGTCCGGGCTGCCGTAGTGCGCAAGCCCTTTCGTTTCGAACAGCCGCCGCGAGGTCGTCTCGAGCATCATGCCCATCGACGGCGCCACCGGCTTGAGCCGCGCCATTTCCGACCAGCTCATCACACCGGGGTTCAAGTGCGGCAGCAACCCGGTTTCCTCGAGCACCCGGATCGCCATCGCCCGCACGTAGGACAGCGTCGAATCGTAGCCTCGTTGACCGAGCCACTCGCGCGCCCCCGGCCAGCGATCCTCGGGACGGTCCCCGAGCGTGAATAGTGCTTCCTTGCAACCAAGTTCGCCGCCACGGCGGGCGATGTCGAGTATCTCGTCGGGCTCGAGGTACATGCCGGCGCCCTCGGCGCGCAGCTTGCCCGGCACGGTGACGAACGTGCAGTAATGGCAGTTGTCGCGGCACAGGTGGGTGACCGGGATAAAGACCTTGCGGGAGTACGTGATCGGCAGCCCGCCGCCGGGGCCGCGCCGTCCGGCCGACTCCAGGCCCGCGTCACGCACCCGCGCCGCACTCGCGCACAGGTCGGCCAGATCCGCGCCGCGCGCGGTCATCGCCACCGCGGCCTCGTCGACGTTCAGCGCAACGCCATCCCGCGCCCGCCGCAACGTGCGCCGCAAGGCGGCGGGATCGACCACCTGCGGTCTAGGAACGATCGCAGGGCTGGGTAGTGGCACGGTGCGCGAGCAGTCGTTCACGAGACCCCACCTCCTATCGATCGATGCCCATCTCGCCGCTGGCCCGCCTGCGATTCCGTGCGCTTCGGGACGATGGCCTCGCGGTCCGGCAAGTGGTAAGGCGGTGTCACCGGCGGACGTTCTCGATCATGGACGCGGTCCGTTCGCCGGACATCAACTCTCGCGGCGCGAAGGCCGGCGGCAGCTCGCCGTCGTCACGCCTTAATGAGACGACAGATCTCGGCCGAGGCCTCGATGATCTCCTCCGGGACGACCGGCATGAGCATCGGCGCGAAGTCCGCCACGAGGTTGATCGTCGCACCTTGCTCGACGAATGGCTTGATCTCGGCCGCGATGTCGTCGGGCGTGCCGTAGAAGAACGTCTTGCGGACCATCTCCGGCGTCACGCGATCGGTGACGGCCTTGAAGTCGTCGAGCGTCATCGAGTTGGGCCTCATGTGCAGTGCGTAGTGCCAATCGCGGGGCATGACCGGCTCGATGCCCTCGGGGTCCCAGTCGTTCTGGTTGATGCGCCCACCGGTCGCTGCGTACCACTTGACCAAGGGGTTGTCGATGTACTGTTCGAAGTCGTCCTTGTTCTTGGTGATGAAGCAGATGTGGTGCAGGCCGAAGTGGAAGGTGTCGTCACCGCGCCCGATTGCCTTCAGGGTCTCCCGGTGGCCCTGGACGACCTTTCCGTAGGACTCCGGGTCCGCATAGACGAAGGGCGCACCAGTTCCGAAGCCGTCGGCGTACTTCAGCGCCATGTCGACGAGTCGCGGTCCCCCACCCATGGCGATGACCTCGGGCCGGCGATCCTTTGCAGCGTTGCCAATGAAAGCGTCCTTGAGGTTGAAGAACTCTCCCTCGAAGCTCACCGGTTCGCGTTCGGTCCACAACAGACGTAGCACTTGCAGCGCCTCGTTAAGCCGCTTCAAGCCCTGCGACCGCTTGCGCCCGAATGGCCCGATGTGGCGTACCTCGCCGGCGCCGAGCGACAGCAAGGCGTGGCCCTCGGTTGCGGATGCCAGGGTGAGCATCGTCTGAGCAAGTTCCGGAGCGTCGCGGCGCGTGGCGTCGGTACAGATGGCGAAGCCCAGCTGGTCAACCGCACTCATGGCGAACGACATGGTGACGAAGGGATCCTGGAGTGAGTCGATGTCCGAGAACTGCTCCGCCAACGGCGTGTTCTCGGGCGTGAAGAGCGCGTTGGGAAACCAGCTGGTGAGCTGATCCCAGATCGTCGCGTAGTCGATCTGGCCGGTCGCCTGCAGCGCCTGTGCGTACGGGCCGGCCGTCTTCGGGCTAACGTGGCGGGAGGCCCAAATCGCTATTCCGGCACGAACATTCGGCATCTATCACTCCCACGTTATGAGTCACTTCGAAGCGACTTCGAGACCTTTGACACTACGGACTTAATGACATTACATAGATAGCAGTTTGTCAATACACAATGTGTTGATGCGCGACGTGACTTACACTCCGCATGTGCCGAATCCGACCGGAACTGCCACCTCGGCGCGCGAGATCGCCCGAGGCCAGATCCTGAAGGCGGCCCGCGAGTGCTTTCGTCGGGAGGGCCTTCGGGCCACCACTATGGATGATGTCGCCAAGGCCGCCGGGGTGTCGCGCCAGACCGTGTACAAGAGCTTCGCCTCGCGTCGCGATCTCATCAATGCAGCCATCGCGGAACGGATCTCAGAGCTCGCCGACGATATTCTCGGCCAGACGTGGGGGGAGGAGTCTCTGATTGAAACATTCATCCAGCGCGCGACCGCGGTAGTGGACGCCGTGGGCAGCGACGCCGAACTGGCGCTCTTGCTCGGCGAGGATTCGCCAGTCACCCTCCACCAGGCGTTGTGGCAGCCGTCAGTACACGACCGGGGGTTTCGCGACTGGCAACCTTGGCTTCGTCAAGCGCGCAGGGAGGGTGTCGTCCGTTCCGATGTCACGGACGCAGACATCTACGAGTGGATGCAGACGGTACTCACCTCCCTCATTTTGCGACCCGACCCAGACCCCGAGCACCGTCGGGCCCTCATCGAAGTGTTCCTGGTGGATTCACTCGGACCGCGGACTGGCGGATGACCGAATCGCTTGAGGGAGAAGCTATTCGCGCCACCACGGCAAAGACGTTTTCCGAAGGGGCGAACGTGGAGTCCGTCGAACGGGACGTTTGCCAGACGGCAGGCGCGCGAAACCTGGCGGGTAGTGGTCAAACCGCGGTGTAGCCGCCGTCAACGGGAATGACCGCGCCGGTGAGGAACGTCGACTCGTCACTGGCGAGGAACACCGCGACCGAGGCAATCTCCATTGGCAGCCCCAGCCGCCCGAGCGGCGTCGTGGTCTTCGTGGTGTGCAGTAACGCTGTGAGTGCCTCGGGGTGGCGCTCCTCGAGCTCGGTGAGCATCGTGGTCTTCACCACCCCAGGGCAAATTGCGTTGCAGCGCACTCCGCTTCGGCCGTATTCGACCGCGGTCGACCGCGTTAGACCGATAACGGCGGCCTTGCTGGCGCAGTAGGCCGATAGGCCGGGGAAGGCAATGAGTCCAGCAACCGATGCGGTGTTGACGATCGATCCACAACCTTGCGAGATCATGATGGGCAGCGCGTACCGTGTGCCGCTGAAAACCGCGCGAGCATTGACGGCGAGAACCCGATCGAATTCCTCGAGCGTGTAATCAGCTAGCGCACTGAGGTTCCCGTCGATTCCGGCGTTGTTGTACAACGCGTCGAGGCGACCGAACTCGGACACCGTTCGGCTGACGAGTGCTGCGACGGCGCTGTCGTCGGCCACGTCTGTCGACACCGCGATCGCGCCGTCGCCCAACTCCGCCGCCACCGCCTCCTCCCTGCCACTGATGTCGGCGATCGCGACCAGCGCCCCCTCGGCGTGCAGGACCTGGGCGATGGCAGCTCCGATACCGCCGCCGCCGCCGGTGACGATGGCGACCTTGCCAGCCAGACGTCCATCCGTCATGCGCTCTCCTAGATCCCGTGCCGTAGATCGATCAGGCGGCCGGCGTCGGCTGGCCATCGGCCCGCCTCGCCGCATCCCCGGTTCACACCGAGCTCCGTCCATACCATTCGCTGGCCAGCGGGCGGTTCTGTCCGGGCGTCGATCCGTAGGTCACGACTTCGTCGACTCCGGCATCTCGGTAGCGCTGCAGTTGGTCGGCGCATGCCTCGACGGATCCAATCGCACAGGAGTCGTACATCCACTCGTCTGGCACCAATTTGGCCGGCTCGGCGAGTTCGGCTCGGTGAAAGACGCTGTCGGCGATCGTGTCGTGACCCTGAAGCTGGGCGTGCGAACGAATCTCGGTCAAGGTGGCCGTCGACCAGCCATTCATCTTGACCAGGGTGTCTCCCCAGCCCGGTGTCTGCAAGTAGGTGAGTGCGCGTGCGTGACAGATCTGTCGCGTCTCGAAGTCGCACAGCTGCGGCGCGGTGACTACGCTCTGCGCGATGCGCAGCGTGGCGGGGTCACGCCCGGCTCGCTCGCAGGCGGTGCGGATTCGCACGACCGACTCGTACGTCGCGTCAGGCGTGAGGTTCGGGATGAGGAGCACGCCGTCCATGCATTCCGCTGATAGCCGTGCACCTCGTTCCATGCCGAAAGATCCGTACCAGATCTCAGGATCCGGCCCGTCGTGTCGATCGTCCATGCACATGGGGGCGAATGTGCCTGCGGGTCCGTCGTATTCGACCTTCTCGCCGCGCCACAGCGCACGGATGATGCCGACGTAATCACGTAGTGCGGAATAGCTCGCCGAGCGAATTTTGCCGTTGACGATCGTGTCGGCCCCGCCTCCTCCCAGGCCGAGACCCAGCA
The DNA here is from genome assembly GCF_976985675.1 of Mycobacterium sp. NTMscope_MAC_12. Classification (NCBI taxonomy): domain Bacteria; kingdom Bacillati; phylum Actinomycetota; class Actinomycetes; order Mycobacteriales; family Mycobacteriaceae; genus Mycobacterium; species Mycobacterium sp. NTMscope_MAC_12. The sequence continues at coordinate 1,388,021 of NZ_CDRJYY010000001.1, read as the reverse complement.
CGAACCGCGGCCCGTAGGCGGCCTGCATCGTCGATGCGAACGACGCGGCATGAAGTGGGTGGCGACCCGATGGCGGAATGACGCCGGTCGCAAGGCCGATGGTGGACGTCCGGGCACCGACGCCGCCGAGGAGAGCGCCCGCCTCCTTGAGGTTCCACCGCTCCGACAAGAACACCCGACGGAAACCGATGACTTCTGCATCGACGCCGTCTTGGACGCCCTGGCGTGGTGTTCTAGCAGCGGTTTCGGGTCCGTCACCCGGATTCGCCCGCACCCGGCCAGCGATGATGAAGGCGCTGAGATCGTCGATCATAGCGTTTCGAACGCGTCGAGTGCCTCGATGTGTTTCAGGCAACGCAGCACGCTGATCTCGCCGAGGCCGCGTCCGTCGCCGGTGTCGAGGGCTCCCAGCATCGCCAACCCCTGCCCGAGGGGATAGATGATGCTCTGCCGGTAGTGCTGAACGCACTGTTGATGGGTGTAGTCGCTGACACCGCCGGCGACCAACCCGTCGTGATAGCGCGTGAGCAGGCTCTCCCAATGCCGTTCCAGGTCAGCAGTGTCCATCGATCCAGCCAGGAGGTTGGCGACGTCTTGGGTGCCACGCGTGACAGCAGGGACTTGCCAGTCGATCAGGTAAGGAGTCACGGTGCCGGATGCCGGAGCGTCGTCGAAGAAGATGTTGTCGAGCCGACAGTCGTTGTGAGTGAGCGTGCGAGGGCCTTCCGCGCAGCCCTGCAGCACGTGGTTCCAGTTCTGCACCGCGTCGGCAACCGCCGCAAGCGTGCCGTCGCCGACGCGTCCCGCGAAACGTGCCACCAGCCCGGCGGCACCGCTGGTGACGACCTGGACGATCGTTTGGCTGTAGACGCCCTCGGTCGGAGACACCAGCCAATCGGCGTCCAATTCGGGCGACTGCCAGAACGCGGCATGCAATGCGGCGAGGCTGTCCATCATGGCAGCGGCATCGTCGACCTCGAGCCCGCGGCGCTGATCTCCCATCCGCAGCTCTCCCAGGTCCTGCAGGATGAGCGGGGTCGTGTCGCCGTCGCCGGCGTACATCAGGGCCGCGGTGCGCACCGGGACGCGAGTCGCCAAGTCGGCGTAAAACTTTCGCTCTCGGTCGAACAAACCCATCGCTCGATCCATCTGCACCTGAACTGGTTTCGAGCCACGAATCTTCGCGACGAGCGATTCGGGTCCCGCTGAGTCGGCGTCGGCGTAGGTAATGCGCAGCCGCGCCATGTCAGTCGTTGCGCCACTGATGGCAACGGCTTCAACGCGAAGATCGGTGATACTGCTCTGGTGGTGCCCACCGTCCCGTAGGACAGCGTCGAGCCAAGCTCGGTCCATTCGGATGAGCGTTTCATTGACACTCATGTCCCTGCCCTTCGAATGAAGCGAAAAAGTTTCGAGCCATCTCGACACGCCTTACGCAGCTGAGGGAAGCCGAGACACTCACGCCGTCGCATTCTTTAAACGCGAACAGATTTCGAGGCTGCGGGCGAGACCCTTCTGTGCATCCTCAGGCTCGAGAGCGAGAGGCAAGATGTCGCATACGCTGACCCAGGTAGCTCCAGCGTCGACGTAGGGCTGGACTTGAGCCGCCACCGATGCCGGCGTTCCGTAGACGAACGATCGCGCGGCCATCTCGTCGGTGACCTTCGAGAGCAACTCTTTCACCTCACCGTCGGACCACTTCACGGGCAACAGTTTCGTGGCGTAATGCCAGTCGTCGGGCAGTGGCGGCTCGAAGCCCTCGGTACGCCACGCCGGCATCTCGAGGCGGCCGTAGATTCCGGCCATCCACCGGAAGAAGCGACTGGCCAAGGCTCGCTGGATGATCTCCTGATCTTCGTGCACGAGCGCCATGAACCAGATGCCGAAGTGAAAATCCGCCGGGTCGCGGCCCTTCTCGGCGAGGTCGGTCTTGAGGGCATCCACTGACACCTCGAACGCCTCCGGCGTGGGGAACACGCACGGCACGATCGCAGCCATCCCATCGGCGTACGTCGTGCCAAGGTCCAGAAGCTTCGGTCCGCCACCGAGCACCCATACCTGCGGCCGCGTACCGCGAGCGGATCCCATCCAAGCATCTTTGAGGGACCAGTGATTGCCGTCTCGGGTCACCGGCTCGGTGGCGTTCCACAAGGCGTGGAAGGTCTTTAGTTGGTCCTCGAGTCGCTTGATGCCTTCCGAGCGCTTCCACCCGAACGGCGTCACCTGCTTGGCCTCCCCCGCGCCGATCATGACCATCGCCGTCCGGTTGGTCATGTTCTGCAGCGTCGACATCGTTTGGAACATCTCCGCCGGTCCGCGGCGGATCGCGTCCGTGCTGATCGCCACCCCAAGGTCCGGCGTGGAGGCCAGAACGTAGGCGCTTACGGCGAACGCGTCGGCGTAGGAATCGATGTCCGGCAACACTTTTGCCATCGGCGACTCCTCCGGAGACCACAGCTGGCGCGGCCAGAAATTCGTCATCTGATCCCAGACCAACAGCTCGTCCACCACGCCGCTCTGCGCTGCTGCCTGAGCCTGGGCAGCGAACGCCGACGGATGCGTGAATCGATCCGAGATCAATGGGATCGACGTCTTGACGGTCATACAACACTCCTGGACACATAGGTGTTTCTCGATTGGACGAGCCATCGCAGTGGCAGCGGCGCGCCCTAGCTTGGACCAAGGTCGGATAGGACCCGCTGTAGCGGGGCGGTGTCGTCGCTATCGCCACTCGCTCTGGTGCACGACGTTTCATGCCGGTCGCCGCCGTCGAGGTCGGCGCGGATGGCTTCCTGGGCGTTCTTGGGCAGGGTGTGCAGGATCTCGCGCACCCGGGCCTGGCGACGTGCGACGGCCTTGCGCTCGGGCATGCCGGGCGACGCGACGATCTGCGGGGGCACGCCCTCGATCTCCTCGACACCGCCCGCATGCTGTCCGGCGTCCAGCGCCGCCTGCTCCTCGGCCATGGTCGCCTCGTCCTTTTCCTCCGACATGCCGATCGGCCCGATGCGGCGGCCGTTGAGGAACTGCCGCACGACCGGCTCGTCGCTGGTCAGCAGCACCTCGCGGGGGCCGAACATGACCAGCTTGCGGCGGAACAGCATGCCCATGTTGTCCGGCACCGTGCGGGCGATGTTGATGTTGTGCGTGACGATCAGCACCGTGGCGTCGATCTGGGCGTTGATGTCGAGGATCAGCTGGCTCAGGTAGGCGGTACGAACCGGGTCCAGACCGGAGTCGGGCTCGTCGCACAGGATGATCTGCGGGTCCATCACCAGGGCGCGGGCCAGGCTGGCGCGCTTGCGCATACCGCCGGAGATCTCACCGGGGAACTTCTTCTCGTCGCCGCCGAGCCCGACCAGGGTCAGCTTCTCCATGACGATGTCACGGATCTCGCCTTCCTTCTTCTTGGTGTGCTCGCGCAGCGGGAAGGCCGCGTTGTCGAAGAGGTTCATCGAACCGAACAGCGCGCCGTCCTGGAACATCACGCCGAACAGCGTGCGGATCTCGTAGAGCTCCTTGGCCGAACACTGCAGGATGTCGGTGCCGTCGATGACGACCGAGCCGCGCTCCGGGCGCAACAGCCCGATCAATGACTTCAGGAAAACCGATTTGCCGGTACCCGACGGCCCCAGCAGGACGCTGACCTCCCCGGCGGGCAGGTCGAACGTCACGTCCTCCCAGATCGTCTGTGAACCAAACGATTTCGTCAGACCTTCAACCTGGATACCGATACCCACGCAAAATCCTCACTTTGTACTTGAACCCTGATGTGTGCTGAGAGAAGGCGCTGACGCCGGTCACGGTCCGACGACACCCGCGTACTGAGGACAGAACTCGTTGACCGCCAAGACGAAAAACTCGTGGGCTTGGCCGGGCTCAACCCTCGTGTACCGCAGAATCCGCGCTTCTATCTCGTCGGGAGGCCGGTTGTTGTAACTGAGCATGTTGCAGGCAGATTGCGCAATGGACTTCAGATTCGTTGGAGCAAAGGGGAAGCCGATCGCCTGGACGGACTTGACGAAACTGTCCTCGTCGGCCTGCGCCGTCGGTGCACCCTGGAATGCGAGTGTGAATCCGATTGCGAGGCAACCGAGAATCGTAACGTACGTTCGCATTGGGGTTCCGTTCTCCTGGGTTACAGCACTGAGATGCGATCTGACCGTTGATATGCGGGAGTGGCCGATCATTCCGGGCACAAGTAGATGAACGCCAACTGGGTCAGCGCCGGGTTCACAAAGGTGCCCGAACTTCCGATCATTCCGGTAGGCCGTCTGTCACAGGCGTACCTGCCGTCCGTCAACAGCCGCCCATCGCCACGGAACGCCATAGGGTCGTGCGTCATGGCCAAGACCTTGTGGGCCTGCTCCAGGTACTGGATCTCGTTGGGGGTCAGCGGGGTCAACGGGTCGGCGTGCGCGGACTGGGCACCGATCATCTCGACTGCCGATGTCACTAAAAGCCCTGCCGCCAAGGCCTTTCGTCGGTTCACCTCGTCCTCCTCACTTGCGCCCTTCTTCCGCACGGCTCGTACTGAACTCTTGACCTGGTCGTCACTGTGGACTCAGCCAGGTATGAGTCGGTGTCACGAAGAACCTGAACTGACCACGCGAGCAGTAGGTGCTCGTGTCCGCCATGGTCGCGCACGTCGTCCCGTTGTACTCGATGTAACTGCGCGGGGGCAGCTCTCGCTCCCCCCGGCCAGGGGGAGTCAGGAAGGCGAAGCCCGGATCGGTGCGCATGCGGATCTGTCCACTGACCCACCCGATGTTCGTCGTCCCCGGCGCACCGCGAATGTCTCCGGCGCATCCGAAGGCCCCCCTATCCCAGATTCCGCAGTTAAGTCCCAGCGGGGTCAAAAACCACACTCCCCCAGCACTATTGGTGAAATAGTCGTCGAACTTTACCTTGTCGTAGTAACGCAGAATGAAGTACGTTGCCGGGAATGGACTGGACGGGTCGCCCCCGTTCGGCTCGGCGTGCGATGCCGTCGGGATGGCGAACAACTGGGCGATCGCGCATCCAATCACCGCCAGCCCACGAAGAACCCAGCCGACTCTGGGCCAACACCGAGCCGTCATGGCAGGTTTCCCGGAGACGACTCGTTTTCCGCAGTGTGCGGAACGTTCCCGTAGCAGGTGGCGTTTCCGACGTCGAGGATGCTCTCGCAGAGCGTCTCCCCTCCTCTCGAGATGCGGACCGTCACGAAATGGCCCTGCAGAACTCGTCCGACGGTTGCCGCTGTACGAAAGTCCGGTCGCCAGTCCGCGCGCAGTTCGGCGCCGTCCGCCGTCGAACTCGTCGCCTTGACCACCGGGACGGTCAGGGTCCACGGCAACGGCACGTCCTGTAGCAGGTGCTTCCCCGACGTGTCGCGGTATTCGACGCCCGCCAATTGACCGACCGATTCGGAAAATATGTCGTACGTGACCAAATCCTCCGCGCGCGCCACCGGCGCGTGCAGCAAACCGCCGAGGCCGACGGCCAAGATTGCAGTCAACGAAATGTGCTTCACGTGGCGCCTCTCAAGTTCAGACGGACAGGTCCGAGCATTGGTGGGAGCGCTTTCAACCAGCAAGCACTGCAGTCATCAGGAAGATCTCCTTTTTGGCGTTGTACGTCGTGGCCACGCCGAACGATGTGTACGAGCAATCCGGGATCTTGGCGTAGCCCTGGAGCATCAGGGCCTTTACCGCAGTGCCCACGTCGTTCGTAGCGCTCGACAGGATCGCCGCCTTGTCGGCTGCGTAACCGAGATCCCGCAATATGGGAACCGCATCGGTTTCGGGAACTGCGCGAGAAGTGTGGTCGAGCCAGACATCCGTCGACTTGTTGACGCCATGCGCCGCCTGGTCCACCGTGGGATCCGACCGCAGTGGACCACACGAAGCGGCGCCACGCGCTGCCACTAGAGCGGCCCTCAGGCTCTCAGTCGGATCCGCCGCCGCACAGGGCGACGCGCCGGCAAGCCCGACGGTCGTGAATACCGTTGCAAAAGCCGCCGTTACGCGCCGGCTCGGCATGCGAAACCGGAAGTCCGACCTCTCGTCAATGCGCACCGCACCTCTCCTAATCACACACGTGGGAGCGGTGGATGTCGCTACCCCATCGCTTCGCCTTCTGCACCGACGGCCCGGTGAACCAGGCGGGTTGATGCGCCAGAATCCCGTTGTTGACGTTCGACAACTGCTCCCAGAGCTTGTAGAAGGCCTCACCCTCGTAGATCGCGAAGTAGTTGTCCCCGTATGGGTTCTGCGCCTGAGTCAGTGACTGCGCCCGCGGTCCCAGGAAGTCGACGGCTTGACTGATGTTGCCGGAGACGATGTCGACCTGCTGTTGGATGTTGCCCCTGGTGTAATCGTAATCTCGGTCGTCCGGGCCGATCCGGTTGAACTGCAACCGGTCGATCTGGGCGCGAAGAGTTGCGTATTGAGCGGAGTACCACTGACACATCTCGCCCATCGCCCTGATGTCGGTACCCGTGACCCGGTCCCGGATCTGGTCGTAGGGAAAGGGATACTTCGGGGCCCAGTTCGACGCCCTCGGCGTGATGACGGGTAACGGAGTGATCACGGCGCTATCAGGGGGAGGTTCGGGGAGGGGGATCTGATCATTGGGATCCGCCCCTGCCGGTGGTCCCGTCAAAACGCCCATCGCCGAGATGGTCACTGCGCATCCCACGGCCGCGATATGGCGTCGTATTCCAGCTATTGACGTCACGGCCGCCGCCTCGATTCGTTCGCTGTCGGCATGTTGCTACTTGGATCCCATGGCCGAGCCGATTCCGCCGACATCGGTAATCTGCCAGTTTTTGTTGCTGTCGATGGTCGTGCTGTAGGTGGCCGTCGACTGCAACGCTTCGGGCGCCTGTACCGTCTTCGTTTGCACGCTGACGAAGCTGTCCACGACGTAGATGCCCCCATTGACGGATCGCACCTTGGCGACCAAGGGTTTTGCGGACGAGCTCCACTGCAGGGGCACCAACACCTGTTCCATGGAGGTGCCGGCGTCGGAGAGTTTCTTGCTGAGTTCGGGGCTGGTTCCCGCGACGAGTTTGACACGCCAGCCCTGCATGTCTTTGAAGTCCATTGTCGCCGCGTTCACCGCGTAGTCGAGTGCGACCTTCTCAGCGTGGGCGGCGTTATCCGCTTGGGTGGCCTGAACGTTGAGCTGATGCTTCGCATCCAGGTACAGCCAACTCAACACGCCCACGGCGACCACCAGTACCGCGACCACGACTGCGCCGATCAGACCGCGCAGACTGATAGACACCGACCTTCGTTCCCGTTTGGGCGCAACATCGTCGGCCGCCTTGGTGTCCGCTTCGGCCACTTTGCGTGACTTCGTCTCGCCCGCAGTGGCGTTCGCATCCGACTCGTCGGCAGCGGTGACGCCCTCAGGTCCAAACGCTTCCTTTGCTTCGGTGTCACTGATGCTCATGTTCCAACCTTTCTCCTTGGAGTCCCTGGTGCCGAGTCACGGCCTCACACGCAGCGTGATGGCTCCTTCAGCAGGCACTTGCTGGAGGAAGTGATCCAGAATTTGCCCGCTGTCGAAGTTCATCAAAGTTGCGCCGATGTCGTTGAGCTTCGGCTGCAGCGCCTCGCCCAGTACTTTCAAATCGCCGCCATTGGTGTCCAGCAGGCCCTGAATTCGCGCAACGAGATTGTTGAGATTTCTCATGCCTTGGGGCATATCGCGACTGAACAGCATCGGCAGGTGCTTGAAGAAGTCCTGCCAGTAAACACCGGTGTCGATGCCGTTGGGGACAATCGCAAGCAGGTCGGGGTTGACCCATTCGGCGTTCCGGAGCAATGTCTGGAAGTTGCCGAGCAGCACGCGCCCTTGGCCGTGCCTGTCGTTGATCATGTTGTTGAAGAGGGTGCTCGCCCGTGACAGGTTGGGCAGCACGACATTCGGATCCGGCAGAGCGGTGTCTGACTCGCTGATGATGCGCCCGACGGCGTCGGGATTGAGTTGATTCAGCACTCGGACCACGCTGGTGGCCAACTCCGAAATGGACGGCGGCTGAATCACCGACTCGCTCGAAATGTGCTGATCGTTCTTCAGCATTTGCCCGCCGTCACTGCGAGGCGTCAGCTCTATGTACGACTCTCCCAGCGCAGACAGGTTTTCCAACCGTATCTCCGTGTCCACGGGTACCCGGTACTGCCCGTCGACATAGAAGCCGACCGTCGCGGCGGCGACGGACGTCCGGGTGTCCGTCACCTTGCCGACCGGTACGCCACGCAGCAGCACGTTTGATCCGACGACCAGTCCGTTCGTCTCGGGAACGTCCATAGTCAAATTGGTTCGGTCATCGGGTGGGCCGATCCGCAGTCCGAGCGACCAGAAGTAGGCCAGCACTATCGTGATGATGACGCCGAATGCCAGATAGGACACGACGTCGCGCAATCTCACCGCATTCATGGCGTCGCCCCGAGGATTCTCAGTACATCTTGGACGTTTCCGGATAGTTCACGCCCGTCGGGCCCGACTATCGAGGTGATGTTGATGGCTGGATATTTGTCGGCGGGAAGGAAGTAGTCGGTGAACAAGCGCCGGTACTTTGGTATCTCGGCTTCGCCGGCCACCTTCGACAGCTGCAGCGCACCCGTTGCGTCTGCCAGCGAAGTCAGGAGGGGGACCAACCAGTATCCGCCGAGAGTGATGCTGCCGAATCCCGGAAGCACGGTCGCAATGTAGTTCGAAACGGCGACAGTCTGATCGAAGCCGCGTTGCCCCGTCGGCGAGAACCAGTATTGCAGTTGGGGAATGTAACCGTTCACGACGGCGGCGGTCTTCGACACGCCGTCGAGTAGCTGGTCGACTCTGTCGATGTTCGCCGACAGCGCGGATAGATCGGTCTCGACACGTGCGGTCAGCGTTCGTACCTCGTCGCTGGACGGCACGACTCGATTCAGCCGGATGATCGTGTTCTGAGCCCGCTGAATCGATCCGCTGGAGACGAAATTCGCGAGGCTGGCGATGGTGTCCTCCAACTGCGGAGGGGACGTGGTCTGGGCTACGGGAATGACACCGCCCGCTTTGATTGCGGGCGCCGGCGTGTCGTTCGCCGGCGGCCGTTCGAGGGCCACGTAGATATCGCCGAGCACGGTGGCCTGCTGCAGTACGGCATGGATGTTTGACGGGATGGTTACCCCGTGCGCGACCCGCGCGGTGACGTCGACGCTGTCCTTGGTGAGCGACATCTTGGACACGACGCCGACGGTCACGCCATCGAGCACCACCTTCGCCCGTTCCGGAAGGTTCAGCGCGCTGGCGAAGCGCATCACGACGTCGTAACCGTCGTCGTAGGAGGCGCCCGGCGCTGGTATCGCGTTGACGTTGAGGGACGCACACGAGGTGAGCGTCACGGCACAAGCGGCTGCGGCGATGGCTGCTCGGAGGCGCGTCGTCATCGCTTCGCCGCCTCGGTGAGCACGTACTGCAGTAACGCGACGTCCACTGCGTACGGCGTACCCTTGACGTTCGCGCAGCTACCCGGCATCGAGGCGTTCATGATGTTGCATTGGGCAACTCCGTTGGGGGTGCGGAGCCGATACATCGGCGGCCGATAGTGCAGGGTGAACTCGTGGTTGTTGGCGAGGTTGATGAGTCCGTTGATCACGCGAGGCGCCACGTTGAGCAGGCTGGCGTAGTAGGGCGCGCGGGGGCTGAGCTTCCTGAGCATGACCGAGACCGCATCGAGCAGTTGCTGGATCTGCGGACCGAGTTCCCTCTCGATGGCCGAGGCGGCCTCGATGATCGGAAGGAGCCCTTCGAACGCGTCGGTGGCGCCTTTGAAGGAGTCGGCTACCTCTCGCGATACGGAGACGGCACCGTCGTCGAACACTCCCTTAAGCGTCGGATTGATGTCGACGAGCATGGTCGTCAACTGGGTGAGGTTCGCGGAAATGGAGCCCAGGTCGCCGATGGCCTGGTCGGGTGAGTCCAGTACCGACGACGTGGTGGTCAAAAGCTTGTTCGCGTTCGGCCCCTGGTTGTGTACCGCCTGATCGACGCCGGCGACCACTCGGCCGATGTTGTCCGATCCCGCGGGGTTCATGGAGTTGATGAAGTTGGTCGACGATCCGATCACTTCGGACAGGCTCTTCGGCGTCAGCGACCGGTTGAGCGGTATGCACCCTCCGGGGGACATGTGCGCACCGGTTTCGTAGTCACCGACGAGTTCCAGAGCTCGGTCGGCGAGAATGGTCGTGGACCGGGTAACAGCTTTTGCGTTCTTCGGGATCGCCCGTCCACCGTCGATGGTGAAATCCACTCGGACCGATTGTGCCGATGGGGTGATCGCGGAGACTTTGCCGATGGGGTAGCCGAGGTGGGTCACCGGGTTGTTCACGTAGAGCCCGACGCTGTCGGGCATGATCGCGCAGTACCCGACGGACTCCGACGTCGCGGAAGTGGTGCACGAGGCGCTGCTCAGCGCCATGAAAATGGCGACGGAAGCAGGCAACGCGCGCCGGACAATCTGAGGCATGGACATCAGCACGCGCTCCCCGGAACCGGGACGCAAATGTCGGTCGCCAAGAGACCCGGTGGCGCGTTCTGAGCGTTCAGCACCCGATCGAACAGATTCTGAACCCGCCGCAGCGCCTTGATCGTCACGCCGTTGTGTTCTATGAACAACCGACCCCTTTCGAGGAAGTTCCGCACTTTCTCGATAAATTCGAGACTGTGCGCCTCGTAGAAATCGCCGAGTGGTTTCAACGCGAGGAGGACGTCGCCGAGGCCCTGGATCGTGTTGGAGAAGCCGTGGTCGTAGATCACCAGGGTCTGGGTCAGAATCGACGCTTTCCGGACGAGTTGAGCGAATTTGTCGCGGTAGTTGGATAACGCCCTGATGTATTCATCCGACAGGTTGAGAATGCTCGTGACTTGGCCTCGTTGTCGTTCCACAGTGGACATCAACTCGTTGCCGGCGTCGATGACAGTGGAGATCACTTGCACATTCGTGCCCGACAAGCCTTGCGAAATCTGGTCAAGAGACTCGTTGATGGCTTTCGTGGAGACGTTGTCGGTGATCTTGGTCGTATCGGTGAGGGCGCGAATGAGGCTGTATGGCATCATCACCCGCGATCGCGGGATGGTTCGCGAGCCCAGAGCGGTGCTGCCCATCGAAGCGATGTTCACGTAGTAGCCGCCGACGACGGTTAGCATTCGCACGTCGATCTGGGACTGATCACCGACGAAAGCGTCATCGTCGATCTTCGCGGTGACCAGGACTTGGCTCGGCTCGAGTTTCAGATTGGTGACCGTCCCCACCTTGATCCCGGCCATTCGAACCTCGTCTCCCGTACGGATCGCGTTCGCATCGTCGGTGTAAAAGGTGACAATCTTGCTGGTACCGGGGGTGTTGTAGTAGATGTACGCCAGCACCAGTGCCACGACGAGGGCGAATGCGATCGCCGCGAAGCCCCAGGCGGTCTGATTGCGCGCGAGCTTTCCGAGATTCAGCGATTGCACAGCACCACCCGCTGTCCGTTGAGCAGCACGTCCATCGTCTCCGGTAGCTGGAAATTGCCGCGCGAACATGGCTCGATCTCTGTTCCTTCGTTGCCGGGCGGTGGGATGTTCTCGTTGATCACCGGCACCAACTTGAACGCGTCGAAGAAGTTGTCGAGATTACTGAATGCGCGGTCGAACGCCTCATCAATATTGACTCCGTTCCTGAAGCCGGCGTTGTGGAGCAATCGAATTGTGGGATCAAAGAAGTCCTTGCTGTACACGAGGTCCTTACGGAATTCGTCCAGAATGGTCAGGGCACCGTCGATAGGCTGATTCGCCAGGTCGACGAGGTGGATGAACTTGTCGGACGTGCCTCCGATGCCCTTGGAGATGTTCGACAGATTCTGGATCAACGTCGCCACCACCTGCTGGCGCTCCGAGACGAATTCGGTCAGCCTCCGGATGCTGTCCAGTAGCGGCTTCAGTCCACTTCCATCGCCGGTCAGGAACGATGCCGCGTTCGCGGTGAAGGTGTTGATCTCTTCTGGACTCAACGTGGCGAGCACGGGTTGCAAGCCGTTGAAAAGGGCTGTCACGTCGAACGAGGGCTGAGTCATCGACGTCGGTATCTGCGTCACGACGTCGCCGGTGCGGTACCCCTCTGCGGGATTGGTGACGTCGATGTAGCGGACACCGGTGAGGGCCTGGAATTTGATGGCCAGCCTCGTGATCCCCACCACGCCGTACTTCTGGTCCAAGGTCATCTGAACCCGTGCGACGTTCTGTCCATTGATCCTCGCCAGGTCGACGGACTTCACTTTCCCCACCCGGACACCCCTGACACGTACGTCGCCGTCGGGATGAAGCCCGGAAGCGTCCGTGAAATCCGCTGTGTACGCGCGGGTGTCGACAGCGACCGGATTGGTCAGGGTATTGGCGAGCAGGATGAACAGGACCACCGCAAGGGCGAGTGCTACGCCTATGCGCCAGGTTGCGGCCAATGGTTTCATGGCGTTCCCTCCGTGGTGACTGCCAGCGGCGCGGCTACTCCGGGAAGGCTGTCGAGCAGGATTCGGACCGAAACCGCGCGCTGGTCACCGTTTCCCGCGTAGAGCTTCTGGAAGCGATCACGCAATTCTGCGAGCTTCTGCGCGACGTCGTCCGGCCGCAGCAAGACCGGTCCCGTATCGGTGATGGCCTTGATTCCGCTGATCAGCGGTGTCAGGTCATCGACGTGGCTGCCGACGAGTTTGCCGACTGCGGCGAAGAGACCGTTCTGGATGAGGTCCAAGGTGACCTTCCAGTGATCGTGGAAGTACTCCGGAGACAAATCGCCGATATTGGGTGTCTTCGCATTAACTACGTAGGGCCGCTGCAGCACTGGGCCGGAGGTGGCCGGGTCCTGCACTGCTTGACCGGGGTAGTAGTCGTATCTGACCACTCTCGTGCCTGCCTCCACCACCGCGTCGGTGAATGCCGGGAACGCGGCGATCGACGTTGACAGATTTGTGAGGAGTTGTTCGGTGGGAACCGTTTGGACGGCATCGACCGCTCTTGTCACCGTCACAGCCGTTTCGATTGTCGGGTTGAGTGCATCGGTGTAGCGAGTGACGCGTTCGATAACGCTGATGAGCTGTGGGGTAAGGGAACTCGCCGAGACGTCCCCCAATTTATTGAGCAGCTCCGAAAGGGTGAAGTTTCCCGTCGGCTGTAGAGCGAGTCGGCTACCATCGCGAAGCGCGTGGCCGCCCGAGTTCGGGACCAGGTTGATGCCTGGGACACCGAAGTAGTTGATGGGCCGGAAGTCGATGTTCATCGCGTCGGTGAGGCCGCGGGTCGGCTGTGACTGCAATTCCGTCGCAAGTTGGACTTTTCCGCCGGCGGTGTTGGTGACGTTCGTGACTTCACCAACCTTGACGCCGTGCAGGACGATGGCGGTGCCGGTTTCGACGCCTTGTCCGACGTACGGCGTGATGATCGAAATGGAGTACGTCCCTTTGGCTCTCCCACCGAACGGGTTCGTGACGATGGCGGCGGCGACTAGGGCGATACAGGCCACCACGGCGGCGCCGATGGTCATCAACACCCGTTCTTGGCGTTGAGTGGAACCTCTTAGCATGTGTGGGCCACTATCCTTTGAACACGAACACGGGCTTGATGCCCCACAGAAGGACGGTTGTCAGGAAGTCCAGGACGACGATCGTGACCAGACTCGCGCGCACGGCACGTCCCGACGCCTGGCCCACTCCGACCGGCCCGCCCGAGGCAAAGTAGCCGTAGTAGCAGTGGATCAACGTCACGGCGACGCAGTAGATGCTCAGCTTGATCACCGAATAAAGCAGGTCGATCGGCGTCAGGAACTGCACGAAGTAGTGGGTGTAGGTACCTCCGGGTTGACCGTTGAAAAGAACGGCCACCGCCTCCATCGTGTAGAAGACCCCCAAAAGGGTCAGAAGGTAGCCGGGCACGACCGTCGTGAGTGCGCCGATCAACCGGGTGCCGACGACGAATGGAATTGGCCGCAAGCCCATCGAGTCGACGGCGTCGATCTCCTCTGAGATGCGCATCGCCCCGATCTCGGCCGTCATGCGCGTACCCGCCTGCGACATGAAAGCGATTCCGGCGACGATGGGTCCGAGGATGCGAACTGCGCCAATACCACCGATGATGCCGGCCAGCGACCCGAACCCCAGGATGTTCAGAATCGCCAACGCCTCAATGGCCAGCGAGGCACCCGTGGCGACACCCAGGATCAGCAGAACGCTGATCGTGCCGCCGTCCACGATCAGCGACCCCCGACCCCACGCCATGTTGAGTGTCGCCGCCAATGTCTGCCGGTAGTACTTGCGAACCGTCAGCGGTAGGTACCAGAACACCTGGGCGATGAATAACGTCCACTGTCCAAACCCTCGCAGCGGTGTCGTGACCGACCCAACGGCTGCCTTACGCGTCCGCCCCAGGACGGCAGAAGGAGCTGACATCACGCCACCGCCGTGGGGAAGAACATCGTCTGAATCTGGGTGATGATCAAATTCGCGAAGAGAATCAGTACGACGTTGATGACGACAGCCGCGTTGACGGCGTCAGCCACGCCCCGCGGACCGCCCTTGGCCTCTATTCCCCGCATTGACGAAATGACCGCCACGATGGCCGCGAAGACGAGACCCTTCGCAATCGCGAAGTAGACGTCGACCATCTTGGCGAAGGTCCCGAACGAGTTCCAGAAGCTCCCAGGTGCTACATCGCTCACCGTGACCGACAGCAGATACGCCGACGCCGTGCCGGACGCGATGATGACGAGGGTGAGGACAGGCGCGATGAGCAGTAGCGCCAGGAATCTGGGCACTACCAGACGCCGGACGGGGTCAACGCCGAGCACGCGCATCGCGTCGAGTTCCTCTCGAATGGCACGCGCTCCGAAGTCCGACGCGATCGCCGAGGCCGCGGCACCGCCCATCAAAAGGCCTGCGGTGACGGGCGCACCCTGACGTAGAACGCCTACGCCGCTCGCCGCGCCGAGGAGTGCGGTCGCGCCCACCTCGGCCACGAGTCCCGACGTCACGACCGTGACGATTCCGCCGATCGGTATGGCCATCAGCACGGCTGGAGTCGCGGTCACTTTCAGCAGGGTCCACGCCTGCCAGAGGAACTCCGCGACGGGGAGGCGAAGGGTCAGTGTGTCTTGCAAGGCGTAGCGGAGCACCGAGACGGCGAGATGAATGCCGCGGCCGGTGGTGCCTGCAGCTCGGCCGGGAGCGGCGCCGAGTTCCGCGACCTTTCGTCCGACAGCTGTTTGTGACCACCGCATCCGTGGTGGCTCGTGACCGACCGACCGTTCGGATACCGAAGGTGGAGTTGCGATCCCTACCATCCGGCGGCCGCCGGCGTGGTCGAAGGCGCAACAACAAGTCGAGTCGAGGACGCCGGTGTCGCCACCCCATCCTGGACGGTTCTCGACCACGAACGATGCGTGGGTAGAACCAACGAATATTCTTCTAATTCAAAATAAATTATGATGCCAAAAAATTTTCTGACGCAACGGATTTCGCGGAATCCGACCTTGCGGTGACGTGTGGGTACCGATTCGCCCACAATCGCGCTGCCCATCGTTTGATTCCCCGACCTTCCATCCGGACCCGACAGGGTTCGCTGTTCCGCCCCCGCCGTGGCGAAGTTGCTCGAATTACGAGCTAGCCCGACACCATAGAACACAAGCTTGTTCGGCCTCATGACCGCGCCCATAGTATGAGCTGAGTCACTCCGGGTCAACTAGGTGTTCGCGGACACGTCGAACCGGTCTTCCCGCAGTGGTTGTGCGCCAGCGGAACTCCCGTCATCCGGTGTCTCATCCGCACCCAACGGCGAGCGGCGGTTCGGACGCGACGCCCTTCAGAGCCCTTGGGCGAAGCGTGCCGCCCTCGCAGACGCCGGATCGGGCGCTCGCCGATCGCACCGCCGGTGGAGACTCGACTTGGGCTCTCAATCTGCCTCTTCGGGACGTCTGGAAGGCGACGCATTCTCGCGACGCGAGAGCGGGACCGACGGTGCCACCCTCGCTCGTCGGGATTTCGAACTTCCCGTAATCCCGTTGCGCGGCGCCTGGGCAAGATCGTTCGGTCAGGCCGGGCCCGGTTGGGCGGTCGACGATCGTCGACTTCTGCCGGCTCTGGTCGGCGTGCTCGCAGCGCAGAAACCTCGTCGCTGGAGGGCCCACCTAACGCAGGTTGCGGCGAATCAAGTACACACCGTAGACTTCGTTTTTATTTCAGGTTCGAAAAGTGATCGGAGTCTGGATGCGCTCGGAATCGGCGTTGGATCACACCACGCCCAACGCGCTTCACGCGATGTCGATACCGACCGCCACCTGGAGTTCAATCAACCTGGCCGAAGCCGTGCCCGGTGTGATGACGCCGTTGTGCGCCAGCGTCTGGGTGCCTGCGAGCGAACTCGGTCTGCGCCAGCCGTTCCTGGCGATGGGTGCGTTGCCCGCTGACCTCGGGGGCATTCCAGCCGATCCCGCTGACCGCATCACCAACGCCTTCTTCGGGCGCATGGCGGTGCGCGTGGACTTCCTATGCGAGATGGGCGATCTGATTCCAGGACAGTCCGGCGAGGCGCTCTCGCGGGACTTCTTCGGGTTCGTACCGGAGGATTTCCACAGCCGACCGTCTGTCAGGCGGTTGCCACACATCCTGATCCGCTACCCGCGCGCCGTCGCCACCATCGGCCGGCGGGTCAGGCGACTGCGCGGCGACATCGACACCTGGTGGCGGGCCGAGACGAGCCGAATGACCGATCTCGGCTACGAGGAGGCGCAACGCGTCGCGGCCGCCGCACGGGATCGATTCTTCGATGCGCTCGCCGCACAGGCGGTCATATCCGCCACGGTCATTCAGCCGCTCCAGGAGCAGCTGGCCACCGTCTGCCGGCATGCCGGCGTGGACGCCGCAGTACTGCTGCGTGGAGCCTCGCACGAGGAGGGCGCCGTCCTGGACGACCTTTGGGCGGTCTCCCGCGGAAATCTCGACGTCGAGCAGTTCGTGCTCAGGCACGGCTACCACGGTCCCGGCGAGGGTGAACTTGAGACCCGCGTGTGGCGGGAGGATCCGGCCGCGGTGAACAGCTTGGTTCGGCGCTATCAGGCGAAACCGGACACGGAGTCGCCGAGCGCCCACACCGCTACGCACCGTGACAAGCGGCAGCGGGCCGAACGCACGCTGCTCTCCGCGTCCGGGCCGCTGGGCCGGCTTCGATCGCGGAGCGTGCTGGGCCTCGCCCGGCGCTACATCCCATTGCGCGGTACCGGCAAGGTGTCCTATCTGCAGTGCCTCGACGTGCTCCGCGCCGCTGCGCGACACCTCGGGTCGTTGATGGTCGCCTCCGGGCGGCTGACGGTGCCGGACGACACGCTGTACTTGACGATCGACGAATTAAGCGGTCCGTTCGCCGCCGACCCCGCCGTCGACATTAAGGCCGTCGTCGCAGAGCGGCGCGAACTGCGGCGCCGTTATCAGGCGATGACGCTCCCCACCGCCTGGACCGGGCAGCCGGTGCCTCGAATCGCCGACGGGGGCACGGAGGTGCGGCCGACCTCCGCCCTGTCCGGGGTAGGCGCGTGCGCAGGCGTCGTGAAGGGCCGTGCGGTCGTGGTGGACGATCCCGCGGAGGCGGACGTCGACGACGGTGACATCCTCGTCGCCCGCACGACGGACCCGTCGTGGGTGTCACTGATGTTCCTGAGCTCCGGACTGGTCGTCGACATCGGCGGCCTGATGAGCCACGCCGCTGTCGTGGCCCGCGAACTGGACATTCCGTGCGTGATGAACACCGGCATCGGCACCAGTGTGCTGCGTACGGGCGATCTCATCAGGATCGACGGTGCGGCGGGAACCATCGAACTACTCCGCAGGGCCATGGACCCGACGACAGACGACGAAAGGACTTCATCATGACCGGCCTCCTCAACAGCGATGCATCTCCGAGTGCTGGCGGCGCGGCGGCGTGGGGACCGCTGGCCACCGCCGTGCATGCCGACGCCGCGGGGCCCGACGACCCGACGTGGAAGGACAACGCGTACCTCTCCTTCTGGGACGTTGACTCGAACGTCTACGGAACCATGCACGTCTCCACGTCGCCCAACGACGACAAGGCACGTCGCGCACGATTCTCGGTCAGTCTCCAGGGCCGAGTGTTCGAGGTCATCGAAGAACTGCCCGCGGGTTCGTTCGCCAGTCAGTCCATGTCGTTCGGGCTGGACGGCACCATCGCCGTCGATCATCGGGACCTGAAGGCGCGGTTCGGCAACGCACCGCTGTGGACGCCGGCCGATTTCAGCATCAACGAGCTCATCCCGCCCCTTGTACCGGGCAAGCCGCTGCAACACTTCCAACAGGCTTGCACCCTGTCGGGAACCGTCCAAGCCGACGGAGACACGTGGACGGTCGAAGCGACTGGGATGCGGGATCGCACTTGGGGATTCCGTGACGAGGCGGCACAGTGGCTCGAATACGCCGGCCTGGTGTGCGTCATCGACGGCGGTTTCGTGTCGGCAATGAAGTTCCTCGGGTCGGATGGCACGCTGCGTTCGGACGGATATTGGGTCGACGACGCCGGGGGCGTCCTGATCACCGACATTAAGTTCCGCCGCAACGCCGCTGCGCAATTCCTTGCAGCCACTCTCGAGATGGCCGACGGCCGAGTCGAGACGATCGAGGCGACGTCGCGGCGCGCGGGGTTCTTCGTGCCGATGGGGCGCGACACCGATGGTCCCGCATTCGGAACGTACGACGACTTCATGACCCTGCGGTGCCATGAACGGCACGGAGCGGGCTTCGTCGAACAAGGCGTCGTACACCGGGTGTGCTGACCACAGTCGCATTCGGACACCCACACCACGCATAAAGGGAGGAAGTCACGACGATGGACACCGAACGCATTCGGGCACTCCAAGCGCTCCGATTGAAGGGACGCATCCCGGCCGCGGATCTCCCGGCTGCTGCCGGGCTCGACGGCGACCGAGCGACCACGATCGTGGCGGACCTGATTGCGAGGGGCGAGGCCGAAGAGATACGCGGGCGGCTCAAGTTGTCGGCCAGTGGACGGCAGGCGCTCGCCGACGGTCTCGCCGTCGAGCGGCAGACGATCGACCGGGAACGTGTGCTCGGCCTGTACGAGGAATTCGACGGGCCCAACGGCGCACTGAAGGGTCTGATGACCCGCTGGCAACTCAAGGACGAAGACGTGCCCAACGATCACAACGACGCCGAGTACGACGGTGCTGTGATCGACGACCTCATTCGGCTCGACGCGGACTTTCGGCCACTGCTGTCCAAGATGGTCGCTGCCGCCCCGCGGCTCGGGCACTACCCGGCCCGGTTCGATGCCGCTCTGACTCGCATTGGTGCAGGTGATCACTCGTGGTTCGCCAAGCCATTGGCCGACAGCTACCACACGGTGTGGTTCGAACTACACGAGGAGCTCATCGGGCTGGCCGGCCTGTCTCGCGCCGAGGAAGCGGCCGCTGGGAGGGCCGAATGACACCGCCCGCCGAGACGGCGACCTCGCGCGTTCAGTTCCTGGTCGAAGGCGGCGAGTTGACGCGAGAAGAGGTGGGAGGCAAGGCCTGGAGCGTGCAGCACATGCTGTCGCTGGGCATCCCGGTGCCACCGGCCTTCGTGCTGACGACCGCCGTTTGCCGCGAGTACCACCACGGCGGCCGGGTTCTTCCCTCCGGCGTGCTCGACGAGGTGAGGGCCGCCATGGCGGAGCTGGAGCGACGCACGGGACGCCGCTTCGCATCGGCCGAGCGGCCGCTGTTGGTGTCGGTGCGATCCGGCGCGGCGACCTCGATGCCGGGCATGATGGACACCATCCTGAACCTCGGGATGACCCTCGCCATCGAGCACGCCCTTGCCGCCGAGACCGGCGACGCCGAGTACGCCGCCGACACCCGGCGCAGATTCAACGAACAGTTCGATAAGGTCGTCGGCGTCCGACCCCCCGAATCTCCCTGGCAGCAGCTCGAGTTGGCCATCCGTGCAGTTCTCGACTCCTGGCATTCGAAGCGCGCCAAGGCATACCGGCAAACCCGCGGCATCTCCGACGATGGCGGGACCGCGGTCACCGTTCAAGCCATGGTGTTCGGCAATCTCGACGATCGTTCGGGGACTGGCGTGTTGTTCACCCGAGACCCGTTGAGCGGCAACCCAAAGCCATATGGCGAGTGGCTCACGCGCGGACAGGGCGAGGACGTCGTGTCGGGTCGTGCCGACGCGCAGCACCTCGATGATCTGCTGACGGCGATGCCTTCCGTGCATCACGATCTCCTCGCAGCGGCGAGCGTGCTGGAGCGCCACGGACGCGACGTGCAAGACATCGAATTCACGGTCCAATCGGGAACGTTGTGGCTCCTGCAATCCAGGGCGGCCAAGCGAACCCCGCAGGCAGCGTTGCGTTGTGCCGTGCAACTCGAGCGCGATGGCGTAATCACCAGCAGCGAGGCCCTCGACCGCGTGACCGAGGATCAGGTGCGTGCCCTCCAGCGCCCCGTGCTGGATCCGGCGAGCGTCGCGGCCGCTCCCCCCGTCGCGTCGGGCAAGCCGGCGTCCCCCGGCATCGCGACCGGTGTGGTGGTCATCGACGCGGACGAAGCCGAAAGGCTCGCCGACGACGGCCAGTCGGTCATCCTCGCCCGGCCCACCACCGATCCCGACGACGTCGCCGCCATGTCGGCGTCGGTTGCCGTCTTGACCGAACTGGGTGGCTCGACCTCCCACGCCGCAGTCGTCTGTCGCGAGATGGCCATCCCGTGCGTCGTCGGCTGCGGCATCGACACCGTCACCGCACTCGCAGGGAAGGTCGTGACGGTGGACGCCGACACCGGCACCGTGCACGGCGGCGCCCTGCCCGTGCGCCCCGCGGTGGCGACCGACGACTCCGACATGCGCACGCTGGAGGGCTGGTTGCGCGATGAAGTCGCCGACCACGATCCGGCGACCGACGTCATCACCTTGATGCGACGGCGGCGCGAGCGGACGGAAACGCGATGACCACTGTGGACTCGATGCTCGACACGTTGGACACTCCGTCGCCTCCGCCCGACCTCACCTGGACCACGGGCAATGTCGCCGAAGCGTTTCCGGGGGTCTTCACGACGTTGGGTTTGAGCTTCGTCTTCGCGCCCATGGAGATGGCGTTCCGACGAATGTTCTATGACCTCGGGGTCTACTCCTCCGCCGAACTCCGAGTGCCAGACCATGTCGAAGGTTGCTTCTGGACGGTGTTCGACGGATGGGGCGCCGGCAACATCGACAAGTTTCGCGAGATCGCCAACCGGATGCCGGGAACCACCGCGAGCGCCGTGGAGCAGCAACTGTTCGGCTACGTCCGGCCCGAGACCGTTGATGCCAATACGGTGACACGGTACCCGTTCATCGTCGCGAAAGCTCCGCGTTGGCTGTGGCGGACTCCCCAGCGGCACGACGCGATATTCGCCGAGTTGCGGGCATGGCGGCAAAGGAAACTAGCAATCATCGGTGGTATCGACGAGAGTGACTGCCGATCCACGCTGGAAGATGCCCGACGTCGCTTCGAGGACGTCATGAGCATCCACATGGGTGTCGCAATGGTCAGTTCGTCGCTGGCCGAGAAGGTGGCCCACGTCGCCCGGGACGCGGGTCACCCCGGACTCGAAGCGGCACTGCTGTCCGGCGTCGGCTCCGACGAGAACGAGGTCGCGCACGATCTGTGGGCGCTGGCGCACGAGCGAATCACCCAGCGCGAGTTCATGGATCGGCACGGCTATCACGGTCCGAACGAAGGTCAACTCTCCGGCGTCACCTGGCGCGAGGACCCCGCGCCGATCCTTGCACGCATGGCCGACTATCGCGCCGTGGCCGCCGACAGCCCCCGCGCCCCGCGTGCGCGCAGCGCTGCACAGACGGCGCTTCGCGCACAAGCCCTCGACACGCTGGTGGGCGAAATGCCCGCTCCCAAGCGCGCCGCCGTACGCACCCTGGTCAAGGTGGCCGCGCGCTATCTCGCCCTTCGGGAGCAGGGCAAGGCCGGATACCTCATCGCCTTTGACGTCGCGAGGGCGGCATCGCGCAGGATCGGCCAGTTGCTCGCCGACCAGAACGCCCTTGACCATCCCGAAGACGTCTTCCACGTGCGCTATGACGCTCTGATGGGCGGAATCCTCAGTAGCCACAGGGAACTCGTCGCCGAGCGCGCTGCTCAGTACACGCGCCGTCAATCGCTGCGACTGCCGAAGTCGTGGACGGGGACGCCCACACTCGTGTCCATCGCCGACGGTCCCGGGACCCGCTTGGCGACGGGCGAGGCGATCTCCGGGGTCGCCGCCAGCGGCGGTGTGGTCGAGGGCCGCGCTCGCATCGTGCGGGATCCCGACGAGATCGAGCTCGATGACGGCGACGTCCTCGTCTGCGAGACCACCGATCCCGCCTGGGTGCCGCTGTTCCTCGTGGCCGGCGGCGTGGTCACCGACCATGGCGGATTGCTCAGCCATGGGCCCATCGTGGCGCGTGAACTCGGCATTCCCTGTGTATGCGGGACCGAGGACGGGAGTCGGCGCATCGGCGACGGGCAACTCATTCGGGTCGATGGCGACCTTGGCACGGTAACGGTACTCGAGGATCGTCCGTCCATCGTGAACGGCTGACCGCTTCAAGGACGGACACCCGTCCGTTTCGCCTCGTTGCCGTCGTTCGCCGAAAACCGCCGACGTGTACGAAAACTATTTTGCGTCAACGCATTTCAAATTTTGTCCAGTCGGCGCTCTTGCTTGACGAATTGAAGTACACACCGTATACATAAAGGATGTTCAACGAAAACCACAGTCCGGTAAACGATCTCAGTGCATATCTCATCGCCGGGCGAGTTGTGTCCCAACTACCGGAGAACCCGGTCAACGAGACGGCGGCACGGACCGTCACCCAAGGCATTGACGACGGAGTGGATGCCGAACGTCTCGGCTTCGCCAACGTCTACTTCTCCGAACGGTGGAACCTCAAGGAGGCCGGAGTGGTCCTCGGCGCGATTGGCGCCCGCACCACTCGGGTCGGGTTGGGCACGGGCCTGGTCTCCCCCGCGCGGCGACACTTGCTGCACATGGCGGCGTTCGGCGCGACGATGCATGCCGCGGCGGGACCCCGGTTCCTGCTGGGATTGGGCCGCGGCGATCACGCCTACCTCCGCCACGAGGGCTTGAAGACGGCAGGCTTCGAGGGGGTCGTCGACTACGTCAAGCTCCTGCGGAGGCTATGGGCCGGGGAGGTCGTCACCTACGACGGGCCGGCGGGCACTTACCGCGACATCAAGCTCGGCGACGTCTACCACGGACCCGCCCCGAAGGTGCTGTACGGGACCTTCGGGCTGCCGAAGGCCGCAAAGGCTGTCGCGGAGGCGTTCGACGGCGTCATCCTGCCGCCAACGATGACTCCGGCCGCCACCGCCGCGTCGGTGGCACGACTGCGACGAGCCTGCGAGGCCGCCGGCCGGGACCCCGCCTCCTTGCGCGTCGTCCAATGCGTAATCACCGCACCGGATCTCGCGGACGACGAGACACGCGCGCTGGCGCACGCCCGCGCCGTCACGTATCTGCAGGCGCCCGAGTATGGCAACGCGCTCGCGAAGGTCAATGGATGGAGTCTCGGACCGGTCGAACGACTTCGGGCCGCACTGGAGGTAGCGCGCAAGTCCAGCGGCGACGAGCTCGTGGACACGGCGTTCCATCGAGTTCAACTGATGGAGGCCGCAGCCTTGATGCCCGACGAATGGATGACGGAGTCGTGCGCCCTCGGAAGCGTCGCTCAGTGCGCCGAGAAGCTACGGCAATTCAAGCATGCGGGTGCCGACGAGATCACCACGTACGGAAGCACGCCGGGCCAAAATGCCGGTCTGATCGCCGCGTGGCGCAACGCGAGTCACGAGACCAGCCGATGACCATCGACCTGCACGCGCCCAACCCGATGCACCGTACGTCGGGCCCAAACGACGCCTGGTCGACCATCAATACGCGGGAGAATTATCAAGGCGTCATGAGCCCCCTCGGCGCAACTCTGTGGCTGCCGGTCAGTGATCTGGCGGTCAACGGCACGTTCCACGATCTGGGCGTACTCCGGCGCAGCGAGATCAGGGTGGCCCGGACGGCGGCCGAATCGTCGTCCACCGTCTTCTATGGCCGATACACGGCCAGTATCAACTACTTTCGTCGCGTCAGCGATCTAATTCCCGGTCAATCGGGCGCCGCATTCGAAGAGCAGATCTTTGGATCTTCGCGAACCGACGTGGCGAACACCGCCTCCAAGCGGCGGTATCCCGTCGTGGCCGTCAAGGCTCCGCTGGCAGTCGTCTCGCTGCCATCCCGTATCCGGAAGATGTGTGCCGACATGGATGCGTGGTGGCGCCACGCCGTCTCGCCGGCCGGCCTGGCTCGGCCGGTGGACGCTCAATTCGCGGAGGCGTTGCAGAAGCTCGAATACGCGATGCGTGTACACGTCACTGGAACGTTCGTGGCGCAGGGCGTCTTCGACGCGCTCCGGAAGATGGCGGAATCGATCGGACGCCCGGGGTTGCACCTCGAATTGTCGACAGGTTACGGCAAGATGGTCGAAACCGAGTTCGTGGTGGCGCTCAACGACGTCGCCCAGGGCCGCTCTACGATGGAGCACTTTCTCTCCGAGTTCGGGTTTCGGTGCGCCGGGGAGATCGAGGTATCCAATCCGTCGTGGCGCGAGCGCCCCGACCTGATCCAACGCATGGTCGACAAGTACAAGGCGGCGCCCGAACGTCAGGACCTGACCGCGGCGGCCGCGGCGCGGACTCGGGCCAGGGAGAAGGCCGAAGGCGACCTCCTGAGCGCGATGCCGCGGTGGAAACGGCCCCTTGGCCGGCTGATGCTGAAGCTAGCCGCCACTTTCATCCCGCTGCGGGAGGAGGGAAAGGCCGCGCTTGCGCAGGCATTCGACGGTGCGCGCGCCGCCTGCGGGGTCCGGGGTCGCGAGTTGGTCGAGGCAGGCGTCCTCGACGAGCCGGACGACGTCTTCTACCTGACCATGGACGAGATTCGCGGCGCGCCACCGCCGAATGCGCGGGAACTAGTGATCGCACGACGACTGCTCCGCGCTGCGTACGAGCGGATCGACGTGCCGGACGCCTGGGTCGGGCCTCCGGTGCCGGTGGAGATCGAACGCAGCGACGAGGGCAGAGTGGATTCGGTAGCTGGGGTCGCGGCCGCCCACGGCGTCGCCGAAGGCCTGGCGCGGGTGCTGTCGAGCGCCGACGACCTCGATGACCTGGAACCCAATGAGATCCTCGTGTGCCGAACAACCGACCCGTCGTGGGCGTCGGCGTTTCATCTGGCCGCTGGTGCTGTTATCGACATCGGCTCGACCTCCTCGCACGGTGCCATCGTCGCCAGGGAGATGGGCATGCCGTGCGTCATCGGGACCGGCAATGGAACGCAACTGTTACGGACGGGCGACCTCGTCCGCGTCGATGGCGGTACCGGCATAGTCACCATCCTCAAGGAGGCACCATGAGCAAGAACACGTCGTACTTCATGAATGCTCAGGTAGCCGACTCGTTCGGCACCGCCTACCCCAGCGACGAGAGCATGCATCGCGGCGAGGGCGACCGGGTGAGCGACCCCGCACTCGTGGAGACGGTATTCAGTGGGTTCAGTATCCCCGAAGCAAACGTTCATTGTCTCAACTACATCTGGCTGCATCCGAATCTGCGGCTGATGAGTGGCGGCGTCTGGGCGTGGAAGGGCATCAAGCGCACTCAGCTCGAGGCCGAACTCTTCGACATGCGCGATTTCGTCCCCGACCGTTCGATCACCGACGACGGCGGCGACCTCCTCGACGTCACCTTGCCCAACGGCTACCGTTACCAGGTGCTCGAACCGCTCGAACGGATTCGGATGAGCTACGCCGATCCGCACCGCGGCAACGCGATGGACGTAACGGCGACAGCGGTGATGCCGCCGGCGATGCTTCCTCCAACCGGCACTTCGATCAGGTGATGCGGACGTCCGGCACGCTGACGCTGCGCGGTCAGGAGCTCCGCGTCGACGGCTATTCGGTGCGAGATCGGTCCTGGGGCGAGGCCCGCACTGAGGACCCGACGGGAATGTCCGGAATTCACTGGTTGATGGCGACGTTCGGCGACGACTACGCCGTGCACGTCACCGGCCTCGAGGACCCGTCGACCGCGCAGTGGCGGGACCGGTTCGGTGAGGATGTGGCGTTGTCGCAAAAGATGAATCGCGGCTGGGTCTGGAAAGACGGGCGATTGCTCACCGTGGCGTCGGTCCGCATCGAGACCGAGTGGAATGTCGCGGGCCGCCGCCAGGCCGGACACCGCGTCGTCGTGCTCGACGAGACGGGGGCCGAACACCGGTTGCACGGCCAGATCAGGGCCGCGGCCAATTGGCACACCTGGTCGAACGTCCACATGAGCATCGGGTTGACTCGCTGGGAATGCGACGGGCGCATCGGGCACGGTGACAGCCAGGTGGCGATGTGGACGGACTTCGTGCGCGCCGCCTTCGGGGACTCCGCTTGAGCGAAACCGCCGATCGTGGCTACCGCAATTTCCTGAGCTTGGACGCCATCATTGCCGAAGCTCGGACGATTGCGGACGCCGAAGGACTCGACGCCGTCTCGATGCGGGTGCTGGCAGACCGACTCGGCTGCACCCCCCGTGCGCTGTACCGGCACGTGTCGGATAAGGAGGAGGTACTCGAACTACTCGCGGACCGCGCCTTGGCCGATCTGCCCGTACCCCCGACTGACGAGGACTGGCAAACGGCGTTCCTGAAGTTCTTCACTGCCATGTACGAATTGTTGGTGGCGTCTCCGGCGGTGACGACGATCGTCGCCCAGCAGGCCGTTGCCGGGCCGCAATTCCGCTTCCACGCAGACCATTTGGTGAGGCGGCTATTGGCCGCGGGCTTCGCACCCGACGTCGCCGTCGAAGCCGTCGTGGCCCTGGCTCAATTCACCCTGGGCGCCGCGCTTCCGGGAACCTCGCAGCGACTGCACGACATCTATCAGACCCGCACGCTCGACACTGTAGACGGGGATCTTCCTGCGCTGAGCCACGTCCGAGAGCACTTCGCCAAAGTAAACGCGCGTGGAAGATTCCGCACGGCTCTCGGCCGCCTGATCCATGCCTACGACGACGGCGGTTCAAGCGGTTCGAGCGCAGATCGTGGATGACGCCATCGCGAACGAATTCGATGATCGAACCGCCCGGAATCAGGACGCCGACGTCACACCCGGCGCCGCCAAACGGACCGGGCGCGGCGCCGGATCGACTCCTGACGTTCAGCGGCGGACACCGTCTTGGTACTCGCGGGCAGCTCCTCGGCGAGGGACGCCAGCGGCACCGTGCGGATGGTCGGCAACGGCACCGAGTCGGCCTTGTAGTAGCGCGCGGTGATCAATCCGACCGTGTGGCCGCCGGCGTCGAGCCAGTTCGCGTACCCGGGATCCTGGTGCGCGATCACCGCCCGAAACACCCCGTCGTCGTCGAGCACCGCCTGATGCCCGTTCAGCGACGTTTGACGAAGGTTCCAGTCGAGCGCCTCCCAGAAGTGCGACGTGAGCTGATACTGCCAGTAGGCTGCGTTCGGCGGTGTCACCTCGATGATGACGGCCTCGTCGGGCCGGCAACGATAGATTCCCTTGCCGTACACCAGGTCTGCCCAGGCGAATTCGATGCCCACGAACTTCAGCGTGTCCGCCGGAGCGGTGAAGTACTCGTCGACGGCCAGCTTGCAGGCGGCCGGTACATTGCGAATCCAGTCGATCAGCAGTTGTAGCCGATCGGCCGATTCCGCCGAGCGCAGCGGGGGCGGCGGGTAAGCGACCCCGTCCTTCTCGATGACGAGATCGGCGGGCTCCTCGGTGTCCCAGTCGCAGTAGTACTGGCGTAAGATGATCGAGCCGGGGCCCTCGGCGATCCTCACCCAGTTGCCGGGCTGTTCGGTTGCCGAGAGCACGATCTCGATGGTGCCGTCGTCGGCGACGTCGAACTCGCTCTTGCGGTCGACGACCGTCCACTGCGCGAGGTGAGCGGTGTGTCCGCTACGGGTCTCCACGTCGAACAACCGGGCACTGCCACGCGAGCCGTAGATGCGATAGACGCCATCACCGTGTACCGCGGCGGTGTGATAGCAGCAGTCGGTCGCCGGGATCCCGTACTGCATGTAGGGGCTGATGAACTTGATCAGCCACGGGTAGTCGAAGTCCCATCCCTCGACCGTCATCATGATCGCGGACTGCATCAGGCGGGTGAGGTAACGGATTCCCTCAGCGCGCAGGAGCGGGCCGTCGACCTTGTCGTTCTGGTAGACGAAGGTGCTCAGGTTGGCCACCGCCTCCGTGAAGGCCTGCCACAGCTCACCGTGCGCGATCCTCGGGTCGTCGGCGGTGTCGATCTCCGGAATCGTCACTGACTAAACTCCTTTCGCGGCCGTGCGGCCGACTTCGGGGAAGGCATCGAGGTAGTCACCGAAGTGCTCGGCGACAAGTTCCAAGGTGACGGCCCATCGGCTCGGGTCGTAGTCATGGCTTCCAAAGTGCCCCGACGGTCGATGCGCGTCGTACCGTTCGAAGGCGGCGCGAGCTGTCGGCGTAATGGTCAGGCCGGCCCGCGAGTAGATCTCGCCGATGACTCCGTGGATGTCGTCGCGGATGGACTCATAGCCGACGTCGTACAGGTTGAGGTCCGGGATCGCGGTGCGTGCGGCCAGGTTGTTTGCCGTGTACCGGCCCCAGAACGCAGCGAAGTCCGGACCAAGGGAGGGCAGGTCGATGTGGTCAGAGTTCATCCCGCGAGCGACTTCGATCAACGAACAGTACGAGCCGAGGACGGTATGGATGTCGCGGTGGCACTGAACGAACAGGGCCCCGGGAAAAAGTTCGTGCAGCAACGCCACCTGCCCGATGTGCATCGGTGACTTCAACACCCACCGGCGCCCCCGGGCGCCACCGTCCTGCCACTGCAAGTACTGCAGCATCGTGCGCATGTACGAGTACGCGATCGGTTGGCGGCCGGCGATCCACTCGCGGTGATTCGGCAGATGTAGCCGGTGCGAAGCCACGGGGGCATCGAACGTGAGCTCCATCAGCCACAGGTCCTCGTCGGGTTCGCGTGCCTCCATTGGGTGGCGAGCCATGAACTCGGGGACCTGGCGGAGGGCCTGTTCGAATTGCTCGCCGATGGCGATTCGGGTGGAGTCGTTGCCCATCACCGGAGAGGGGTTGAGCAATCGCCACACCTCGAGACGTTGCATCCCGGGGTCGGCGGCGATGGTGCGCTGCAACTTGGACGTGCCCGTGCGGGGCAATCCCAGGATGATGATGGGCGGCTCGAGCGGCTCATCGAGTATCTCCGGGTGCTCCACCAGGTCGCGCTCGAAGCCGAGTCGATTCACCAGAAGACGCAACAGATCTTGCACCTGGGCCGCCACGCCGGCTTCGTTGAGTTGGGCGGTCCGACGCATGTCGGAGACCAAGATGTCGAGGCTGTCGACGAAGTTGGTGTCGCGGCCCCAGTCGTCGAGGCCCGTGAAGGCGGACGCCGCGGCCATCAGGTCATCGCGCTGCAGCGGCGGCAGGGCAGTCGTCATGCGGGAGACGTCTCCGCCTGGGCGGTCCGCGCCAGCCGCTCGGTGAGGGGCAGACACAGCGACGCACCGAGTTTCGTCATGTCGAGATGCGTGGAAATGTCGGCGGTTCCGTCGGCCAAAGCGTTGCGCAGGGTCTCGGCGAATGCCTCGAGGTCTGCTTCGGTCTCGCCCTCGATCTCGTAGATCGCCAGGTACTTCTGCTCGGGTCCTCCTACGCCGGGCAGCGTTTCGACGTCGTGAGCGATGGCATAGCGAGTGGCAGCGATGACACCGGGAATGGTCACCAGATCGCGAATGTGCTTGTTGGAATACCAATCATTGAAGGCCTCGTCGCTCTCCGGCGAGGTTGGTTGGGTAAACGCCAACATGATTGCGTGCGGCACGGTGCTCTCCTAAATCAATCTCCATAGCGGGGTTACTGCGACTTCAGACGACGCGCGACGTCCAGCAGACGTGCGGTCGATGCGGGAAACTCTGCGGGTCCGGTGTGCAACGGCATGATGTCGAGCAGCCCCACGAACGTCGCGCCGGCGGCGATCCATTCCTGGCCGACCTTGGCGGCCTGCTCGGCCGTGCCCCAGGTGGCGGAGCGCTCGCACATCGACTGCGGCACTCGCGCAACGATGTCCTCGGCCTCGCGGGCCGTCATGGTGAACGGCATGTAGTCACGCGAGTAATGCCACGAGGGGGGAAAGGCGCTTTGCAACCCCTCGTGTTCCCATTCGGCTTGATTCATCCGCCCATAGCTGGCCGAATACCACTTGATCTGCGGGCTGTTCTGCGCCGCGTCGATGACGCCGGGGTCCTCGTGCAGTCCGCACGGAAGCCAGACGCCGAATCCGAAGGCATCCGGATCGCGGCCGTAACTCTCGACGCCTTCCCGGATGGACGTCACCCTGGTCGCGAAGACGTCGAGGTTTGGCACGGCGTTCGGAAACGACGCCTCGATGCCGTCGGCGTACTTGGCGCACAGGTCGGTGAACTTGGGGCCGCCGCCCAGGCCCCACATCTCCGGGCGCGAGGGTCGGTAGGTGCCGATGTAGCCGTTGTCGAACGTCCACCGCTTGCCCCGGTAGCTGAACGGACCGTCGGCGTCCAGAAGTTTGCGGGTCAAGACGAGGACGTCCTCCAAGCGCCCCACTGCCTGGCCGACAGGATGTCCGAACGGCGAAAGATGCCGTGCCTCACCGAGTCCGACGCAACAGGTCACCGCGCCCTCGGTGGCCGACGCGAGGGACAGCAGGGTCCGGGTGAGCTCCGCCGGGCGAGTACGCACCGCGTCGGTCGTCATCCGCACGCCGATGGTGGGACTCGCCGCCAACGCGAACGCGCATTCGACGAACGGGTCGTGGGTTGAGTGCGCATCCGGTGCGGGAAGCCCTTCCGGAACGCCGAAACCTTGTGGTGCCCAACCAGTCAACTCATCCCACACCCAGAACTGGTCGACGACCCCGGAGGCGTCGAGTGCGCCCACGAAGTCGCGGATCCCCGCGAGCGGAGCGGTGCGGTGATTGGGAAACGCTACGGCGATCCGCGGAGTCTGCATACGCCGGACGTTAAGGGACCAAGAGTCCCGTGTCAAGGGACTGCTAGTCCCTTGACAGTCGAGCGCCGTACAGAAAGAGTCGGGTGACGTGGTCGACCACGCCGTCCCGATCGGCTAGCGTCGCTTGGCTGAAGATGATTGGGCGGTCGAAGATTACGATGGCCGCGATGCTTCCGAAGAGCAAGCGCATCGTCTGCTCGAGGCCGGTTCGGGGCACCCAGCCGCGGCGCTCGGCCTGAATCGCGGTAGTCCGCATGATCTCGTCGAAGAACCGATCGAAGTGCTCTTCGAGCCGGGTCATCGTCGACGCATCGAGATCCTCACCGGCTACCGCGATTCGGGCGATGGCGTGCCGGTGCTCGACGCAACTGTCGTAGAACAGTTCCACGATCGTGCGGGTGATTTCGTAGTCGCCCCATTCGGGGTTGCTGGTGTCGTAGGCGACACGGTAGTTTTCGAGGAATTCGACGAATGGTTGCAGTACGGCGGCGCCGAACAAGTCGGCCTTATCGTCGAAGTGCCGCCAGATGGCCGATCGTGCAACCCCAGCCTCCTTGGCGATGTCATCGGCTGTGGCGGCGGCAAATCCCTTGGCACTGAAGACCCGCTCAGCTGCCTCGACGAGCAGTTGGCGCACTTCTGCAGTGTTTCGCCGGGAGCGCTCCGCCATGGCGGTTGATCTTAGCGAAGGCTCCGAACCCGATGCGTGGCCGCGCCCGCTGCGGACGAAATATTCGACTTTTACTCTAGACTAAAAAGTGGAACGCGGGCACCGCCTTCGCGATGCCGAGCAGACGTGTCGACGCCGAAGTACATGTAGCACGAAGGGGACAACTCGTGAAGCGTGTCGCGACGGTGGTAACGGCCTGTTCTGCCGTTTTCATCGCTGAGCCGTGCGATGCGTCTGGCGCGTCTTCGCGTTCCCAGGCACGCCATCACGTCGGCCCCGGGCAACGCCCGGGGCCGACGCCAGCGAGGATCGGATCAGCCGGGGAGTAGGTAACTCGGCAGGTTGGCGTGCGAAGTACCGATCAATCCCAACCAGTTGAACGGCAGGTGGTAGACGAAGCACAGCGTCACCATGCAGAATCCCAGCACCGCGAAGTCCCGCACCCACGGCTGCAGGGCCGGCCGCCACCGTTCCACGCCAACTTCGATCGGCGACTGTCCCACCGGCCGCTCGTCGGCCTCCATGCGCGCCCATGTGAACACGCACCCCACGAATGCGACCAGGACCGACTCGTAGATCGGGAACTGATACACCTCGCCTGGCCACAGGGTCAGCGGTTCGTAGGTCTTGGCGAACGCGTAGGCGTGCGTCGTGCGGATCACTGCGTTCTCCACGATGAAGTCGAAGAGGAACTCGAAGACGAATACGCATACGAACACGGTGAACTTGCTGTTCAACCCTGGAAACCTCCGTCGCAAACGATTCGCCTCGTAGCAGGCCACGATTGCGACCCCCGCGCAGAAATAGATGTACATCGGCGGACCCCAGATCAACGACTCCGCATAACGACTTGGGGCGTCAGGATTGTGAAATGGGAGGAACCGCACCCATACGCCGCGATTGACGTTCGCACTGTTCCACGCGAAGAGGTACTCGTGCACGTTGAGGAACGCGTCCGCCACGAAGCAGACGATGCCGCCGAGTACGAACTTGCCGTCCAGGCTCAGCCGTCCCGTCTTTCGTAGCGGTACGACCACGCAGTACCAGACGAAGGCCGCCATCACGGCCAAACTGATCGCCTCGAACACGCGCAACGAGACCATCCGCCATGGCTCCATCACATCGGGACCGATCCTCGGCGCCGGATCGAACTCCTTTCCCGACGCCACCCACCGCATGACCACCTCGACGCAGATGGCGAACCACACCACACCGATCAACGCCAGGAACGTCGCGGGACCCTGGCGCCCTAGCGGCGCCGGTACGTCCTTCGGGCGATCGGCGACCTCGCGCTCCGCCTTGGCGGTCATTGACATCGTCATACTCCTTAATTTACAAATTGGGTGTTTTGTATTTTCTAATGTGAGTTTGACAACGGAGTAGGCCACTTGTCAATGTCCGAGTCGCCACGGCGGTACCCTTCCGCCGTGGCGCGATCATCTCGCAACGAGCTCCGGCACCGGATCGTGCTGTCGGCACGGATGCTGTTCCGCACCAAAGGATTGCGCGCCGTCACGATGACCGACGTGGCGGCCGCCGCCGGATGTACCAGGCAGACCGTCTACAAGGTGTTCTTCGATCGGCGCGAATTGGTGCTGGCCTCCTCAATCGAACGCATCATCGAGATCGCCGACGCCGCGGCCCTCGACGACGCCGTGTCGGGAAACCTCTTCGCCGAGTCGTTCGTCGAGCTGTCCGTTCGCGTCATCGAGTCACTTCGCAACGACCGGGAGTTGTCGGACCTTTGGGGGAAGGGCAGCCCCGTAACCGCACACGAGGCACTGTGGGCACCCGAACTGATCGAGCGGGCGTTGAGGTTCTGGCGTCCGTGGCTGGACTTCGGGCGCAGTCACCGGCTGCTCCGCGACGACCTGGCGAACCGTGATCTCGCCGACTGGCTGCACACCGTCTACGCCTCCATCATTCTGCGCCGCAACATCCCTCGGCGTGAGGAGCGCGCGATGATCGAGCGTTTTGTACTGACGTCGCTCACCATGGCGAGTGGTGCCACGGGCCTCGACACAATCGCCGGCAATGCCCAGCATGTGTTCAACGCGAAATAGGAAACGATCCGAAGGCACTCCGGATGTCAGGGGTCCGCCAAGTATTCACGACAGCAGAATCGAGGACGCCGACCAATACGGCGTCGAGGCCTGCAAGTCGCCGTAGGCCCGCCCGGGCTGGCCGACATCGCGCAAGGGCTTCTGGCCCATCGACGCCCCGTTTACCACGCCGAACCCGCCACCAGCCGCTCCGCGCACGAGCGCCACGCTCGGGGCCGTACACAATGTTCGGTTTTCAAGGGCTTTTTCCGCATATCATCTAACGATGGTTAGAAACACCGGCTCCGGGTCGACCAACGGAGAGGGCAGTGACTCGAAGTCTCAGCGGACGCGTATTCGCATCCTGGACGCCGCAGCACACGTGTTGAGCGTCAAGGGTTTCGCGGGTACTCGATTGACCGACGTCGCGGAATACGCACAGCTGCAGGCGCCTGCGATCTACTACTACTTCCCCTCCCGCGAGGACCTCATCGAAGAGGTGATGTACGCGGGGATCAACGAGATGCGGCTGCATCTGCAGAACATCCTGGATGAGCTGCCCCCCGGGACGCCATCCATGGACAAGATCATGGCCGCGGTGGACGCCCATCTCCGGCACGAGCTCGAGCTCTCCGACTACACCACTGCGTCGATCCGCAATTCGGGGCAGGTGCCCGAACATCTCCGCACACGCCAGAAGAAGGAGGAGTCGGCCTACGGCCGGATCTGGCAGAGATTGTTCAACGATGCGATCGCTGACGGGGAGCTCCGAAGCGACGTCGACCCCCGCATGGCCCGGTTGCTGGTCATGGGTGCACTCAACTGGGCGGCCGAATGGTGGAATTCGAGTCGTGGATCGGTCGACGCCGTCGTGTCCACCGCCCAAATCCTGGTCCGTACGGGACTGGCGCCCGATCGAACGCCCGCTCCGAAGAAGCGAACCCGGAAGCGCACGACGACGCCTTCGGCGTAATCGATACCGGTCCCCACCCGGCCGATTCCGCGTTTCCGGCGGTTTTGATTCTATGTTAAATTAACCGAGTGACTGAGGCATACATCATCGACGCCGCCCGCACTCCGGTCGGCAAGCGCGGCGGCGGGCTGGCGGGCGTGCATCCGGCGGACATGGCCGCCCATGTGATCCGCAGCGTCGTGGCCCGCCACGACATCGACCCTGAGGCCATCGATGACGTGATCCTAGGATGCTTGGACAACAT
The DNA here is from genome assembly GCF_976985675.1 of Mycobacterium sp. NTMscope_MAC_12. Classification (NCBI taxonomy): domain Bacteria; kingdom Bacillati; phylum Actinomycetota; class Actinomycetes; order Mycobacteriales; family Mycobacteriaceae; genus Mycobacterium; species Mycobacterium sp. NTMscope_MAC_12. The sequence goes on along the minus strand of NZ_CDRJYY010000001.1, from coordinate 1,352,917 downwards.
CGGATCGCAAGCCGGCGACATCGCGCGGACGGCCGCACTGGCGGCCGGGCTGCCCGAATCCGTGCCCGGTGTGACCATTGACCGGCAGTGCGGATCCGCACAGCAAGCCGTCCACTTCGCCGCCCAAGGCGTCATGAGCGGCACCGTCGACGTGGTGTTGGCCGGCGGCGTGCAGAAGATGAGTCAATACCCGATCCTGTGCGCATTTGGCGCCGGCGAACCCTTCGGCTCCGCCGATCCGTGGACGGGATGCGGAGGCTGGTTCAACCGTTACGGCGATCAGGAGATCTCACAGTTCCGCGGCGCGGAGATGATCGCCTCGCATTGGGGTCTGTCGCGTGAGGACAACGAACGCTTTGCGCTGTCGAGCCACGAGCGCGCGGTGGCCGCCATCCGTGCGGGCTATTTCGAGGCTGAGATCCTGCCCTACGCCGGGGTGACGGCGGACGAGGGCCCGCGTCCCGACACGTCCCTGGAGAAGATGGCCAAGTTGCCGACCCTGGTCGAAGGCGGCGTTTTGACCGCAGGCGTGGCTAGCCAGATCTCCGATGCCGCAGCGGTATTGCTGATCGCCTCCGCCGATGCAGTGCAACGCTTCGGTCTGACACCCAGGGCGCGCGTGCATCACATGTCCGTTCGGGGTGCCGATCCGGTGATGATGCTGACCGCACCGATTCCCGCCACCCAGCACGCCCTCAAGCGCACGGGGTTATCCCTGGACGACATCGACGTCGTGGAGATCAACGAGGCGTTCGCACCCGTGGTGCTGGCTTGGCAGGCAGAACTCGGTGCCGATCCGGCGAAGGTCAACCCCAACGGCGGCGCCATCGCGCTGGGCCATCCGATCGGTTGCACCGGCGCACGTCTGATGACGTCGATGTTGCACGAACTCGAGCGCACTGGCGGTCGCTACGGCCTGCAAACCATGTGTGAGGGCGGCGGGCAAGCCAACGTGACGATCATCGAGCGGCTCTAGCGTGCAGCGCACTCTGTACACCGAGGATCACGAAGCCTACCGCGACACCGTCCGAGAGTTTCTGAATCGGGAAGTCGTTCCGTTCCACGAAGATTGGGAACGGGAACGCTGGATCGACCGCACGGTGTTCGCGCGGGCTGCGAAGGCCGGCATCTATGCACTGCAGGTTGGCCAGGAGTACGGCGGGGCGGACGAGCCAGACTACCGTTACCGGATGGTGGTGTGCGAGGAGGTGGCCCGCGCCAACACCCTGTCGTTTGGCGTGACGATCAGCCTGCAGGATGACTTGGTGCTGCACTACTTGGTCGACCTCACCAACAACGAACAGAAGCAGCGTTGGTTACCGGGGTTCGCGGCCGGCGAACTCGTCGGTGCGCTCGCGATGACCGAACCGGGCGCCGGCAGCGATCTTCGGGGGATCCGAACGACCGCACACCGAGATGGCGACGACTGGATCCTCAACGGCCAGAAGACCTTCATTTCCAGCGGCATCATGGCCGACCTGGTCATCGTGGCCGCCCGCACCGGTGAGAAGCTCAGTCTGTTCGTGGTGGAGCGGGACACTCCGGGCTTCGAGCGGGGGCGCAAACTCGACAAGATCGGACTGCCCGCACAAGACACTGCGGAACTGTACTTCCGTGACGCCCGCGTGCCGGCTGAGAACGTGCTCGGGGAACTAGGCCACGGTCTCCGCTACTTGATGAGCCACTTGCCTCGTGAGCGGCTCGGCGTCACTGCAGAGGCGATCGCCACCACGCGCGCGATCTTCGAGTCGACGGCCGAATACTGCCGTCAACGTCAAGCATTCGGTGCTCCGCTCACGGACAAGCAGCACATTAGATTCGAACTCGCCGAGATGCTGACTGAGATCGACGTGGCGCAAACATTCGTCGATCAGTCCGTCATCTCCTACAACGCCGGCGAGCTGACGCCGGTGGATGCCGCCAAGGGCAAATGGTACGTGAGCGAACTCCAGAAGCGTGTCATCGACCGCTGCCTGCAGCTGCACGGCGGATACGGCTATATGACCGAATACCCGGTCGCTAGGGCCTATTTGGACACCCGGGTCAAGACGATCTACGGAGGCACGACCGAAATCATGAAGGAGATCATCGGCCGCGACATCGCGGGAGCCTGACGAATCCTTCGATCTACCGCCGCCTGACCCTCTCCTTCCGGTCAGGCGGCGGTTTCGAAGTGCCGGGTTATGAGTCGCCGCCGCTGATCCCAGTCGGCGCAACGCAGATCGACCGCGCCGTGCTCGGTAACGATCACCTCGACGTCGTAGGCCGGCGTCGACGCCGGCCTAGTGAGCCTCTCTACGAACGTGGATCGGTTTCCGAACCGGGAGGGCACCGCGATGATGGACAATCCGCCTCGGCTGAGTCTTGCGGCGTTGCAGTAGTCGGGGTGGCCTCCGATGCCGCCGACGACGGTGTCTTTCACGCCTTCGACGTTGACCTGACCGTAGGGGTCGATCTCGATTGCCGTATTGACCGCGACGAAGGGGACGCCCCGCGACAGGCGGGTCTTGTCGTGGCTGTGGTCCAACCCTCGCAGGATGGGCTTTCCCTCGGACCATTCGTTGAGCAGACGGCTACCCAAGAGATAGGTGGCGGAGGGCATCCCGGCGAGCAGCCCGCGCCGGTCGAGATCGACCACCGCATCGGTGAGGAGCCCGGTATCGATTTGCAGGGGCGCCTTGGTGCGGCGCAACAACGCGGTGCCCAGTTGTCCCGGCCCGTACTGAAGACGCACGCCCGGCGGCACGAGCTTCAGTACCTCGTCGGCAAGTGCTTCGTGAATCGGTTCGGGCTCGCGAGGGGCGAGCTCCCAGGGGCCTCGAGCTGTGGTTGCGATCACGGTGACCCGCTGCGGGTCGACCGGCGGCTCCGCACTCGCGGCCGGCGCGGCCTCGTCGACCACCACCCACACGGGCACTCCCTCGTCAAGAAGCATCTGTTGCCATGACACCTCAGTGCCGAATTGCAGGGTGCCACCGCGACGCACCATTCTCGTGATGAGCACGTCCGGTCGCGCCGGACCAGCGAGGACGCTTGGCACGGCGGCCAAGGACGTGGGCAACAGGACGGTGTTGCCGTCCTTGGCGACGGCCCTGACGCCCCAGCCCGGCATCAACGCGACGACCCGATGGAACGCGCTGGTGTCGATTCCGTCGAGCGGGGCGGGAGTCCAGCCGAGCAGCAGCGTGACGTCGCCGCGCTCGCGGGCGAACGCGCTGACTGTCGCGGCGACCGACGTCCCGTTGTCGCTCCCCGTCAGCGCCCCGACCCCGTCACCGAAGGCGAGCACCATGCCGGGTCGGGCGACGTGGCGTAGACGGGCGACGAGGTGCTCGTCTAGCTCCGCCGTGCTCACGACCGTGCCACTGCAAGTAGCTCGCCGACTGTGACGAGCTTCGACCGAGGCCTGGATTGCGCTGCGCCGGCGCGGCGTTCGGCATCGTCGATGCGCTGCCATCCACCCCAGTCGACGACGTCTACTTCGCGTTGGCGCAACAGCTCGTCGAGGTCCGCCATGGACGTGGTCGGCGCCGAGAGCGCGCCTGCACGGAAGTCCTCCAGCATCGCCGCGAGCGTCTGCTCGGAGCAGGCCCGATTGGTTCCGATGACACCCCGGGGGCCGCGTTTGATCCAACCAGCCACGTAGACGCCGGGAACTGGTTGGCCGCCGTCGAGTACCCGGCCCCTGTCATTGGGTACCACCCCCCGGTCGGCGTCGAACGGTAGTCCGGCAATCGCCGTACCGTGATAGCCGATCGACCGCAGCACCAGCGAGGTCGCGATCAGTTCGCCGCGTTCGCCATCGCCACCGCTCGTGGGCTCGACCCGCACGCCGCGCACGCCGCTGGCTCCGACGAGTTCGGTGGGCATCGCACCGAAGCGAAACACCAACCGCTTGTTGCCCGGCCGCGCCTCGCAACGGGAGCGGTCGACGACGGCGTCGTACTTCAGGGCTGCCTCGAAGTCGCCGGAGGGTCGGTCGCCCAACGGTCCCTCAACCACGACGTCGACGCCGGGCAACTCGCTCAACGCCAGGAACTCGCCCACCGAGAACGCGGCATCCCCGGCGTAGCGGCGAGCGAGGATCACGACCTCCTTCACGCGGCTATCGGCCAGCGCACGGAGCGCATGATCCGCGATGTCGGTGGCGCCCAACGTCTTCGGATCGGCAAGCAACACTCGTGCGACGTCCAACGCGACGTTCCCGTTGCCGACGATGACGACGCGCGGTGACTGAAGGTCGAATTCGTCGTCGGCGTGGTCGGGGTGCCCGTTGTACCACGCCACGAAATCCGAGGCGGCCCGACTGCCATCGAGTTCCGAACCAGGGATCCCGAGGTCCTTGCTCGTCGACGCACCGACGGCGTAGATGACCGCGTGATGGTGCGCCTGCAATTCGGCGTGGCTGAGGTCCCGCCCTATCGTGACGTTGAAGTAGCACCTGACGGCCGTGCTTTGAAGGGCTGGTACGAACACCGACGTGACGTCCTTGGTGCGGGGGTGATCGGGAGACACACCGGCGCGGATGAGTCCAAACGGGGTCGGCAGTCGGTCGAACAACGAGATCTGCACCCCGTCGATGCGCGCCAATTCGGCGGCGGCGTAGCACGCGGCCGGGCCCGAGCCCACGATGGCCACTCGAAGTGAGTCCGACTCCACGTCTGAAGGCAGGGACTGCGTGTCCTTGGACCGCACCGCGAGAGGGTGTGCGGCGAAGTAATCCGCGTTGATGCCGAGGAACGCCCGCTGGTTCTCCGGCAGATCGTCCTCGTAATAGATTGCCCCAACCGGGCACTCGGCCACACAGGCGCCGCAGTCGACGCACGTGGCCGGGTCGATGTAGAGCATCGTCCGGCGCGAATCCGCCATGTTCGGTGCTGGCCGGATGCAATCCACCGGGCACACCGGCACGCAACTGCCGTCGTCGCAACAGTTTTGGGTGATGACGAACGTCACGAATACTCCTGAGAAGATCGCGCCGGTGAGCCGGCGTGGTGAAGTCGACCGCCGGGTTGGTCAGTCGATCGACAGCGCACCAGTGGGGCAGTCGGAGACCGCCTGTCTGGCCGCTTCGAGGTCGGCGCCCTCGGGGTTGTGCGGAAGGACGCGAGCCTGGCCGTCCTCACCGACCTCGAAGGTGGATGGAGCAGCCATCTCGCACATGCCGATTCCCGAACACCGCGCGGTGTCGACGCGCACGCCCATCAGAACATCCTCCGCATCAGACGAAGCGCAGTGCGCGAATATGGGGGGTAGACGATCGACGGGTCGGGCCGACTCGTCTTGGCCAGCACGGCCCGCCGGTGCGACATCGTCTCAAAGCCCCACCGCCCGTGGTAGTCGCCCATGCCGCTGGCCCCGACGCCCCCGAACGGCAGTTGCGGCACCAGACAATGCATCATCGCGTGATTCACGACGACTCCACCCGACGGGGTGCGGTCGATGATCTGGCGGGCTTGCTCCGCCTTCTTGGAGAATATGTACAACGCAAGCGGTTTCGGCTTCTGGTTGACGTATTGGCACGCTGCGTCGACCGAGTCCACCGTGATGATCGGCAGGATCGGTCCAAAGATCTCTTCCGTCATGACCGGTTCATCCGGTGCGGGATCGACGATGAGGGTCGGTTCGATGCGCATGGTCGCCCGGTCGGAGTTGCCACCGAAAACCACGTCACCTGTGGTATCTGCGATCAACCCGATCAGTCGATCGAACTGACGCTCGTTGACGATGGGAAGGTCGCTCGCACTGCGGAATCGCTCGACCCACAGGCAGATCTCATCGACGAGCTCGTCGCCCACCGTCGGTTCCACGAGGACGTAGTCTGGCGCGATGCACGTCTGCCCCGAGTTGATGAACTTGGTGTAGGCCAATCGGCGCGCCGTCACCACGACGTCGGCGTCGGCGGTCACGATCGCGGGGCTCTTTCCCCCAAGCTCGAGCGTCACCGGTGTGAGCGTCGGTGCAGCAGCGGCCATGATCTTTCGGCCGACCTCGGTGCCGCCGGTGAAAAACGCATGGTCGAATCCGGCGGAAAGGAGGGTCTGAGTGGTGGCGGCGTCACCTTCCACCACTCGTACGGCGTCTGCGTCGAGGTACCGCGGCACCAGATCGGCGATCAGCGACGAGGTTGCCGGAGCAAGTTCAGAGGGTTTGACAACGACGCAGTTGCCTGCGGCCACCGCTGCCACCGCTGGGGCCATGCTCAGGTAGAACGGGTAGTTCCACGGCCCGATCACAAGCACGGTGCCCAACGGGTCGTACTGAACCCATGCGCGAGCGGGGAGCTGGGCCATGGGTACCGAAATCCGTTGGCGCCGCATCCACTTACGCAGATTTTTGCGCGCGAAGGCCGCCTCGGCCTTCGTTGATGCCACGTCGCCCAACCACGCTTCGACCGCAGAACGCCCGAGGTCTTTGGCGAGCGCCGCGGCGATGTCCGCCTCACGCTCCATGCACATCCGCTCGATTCCCTCGAGCTGGAGCCGTCGCCACTCCAGCGGCCGGGTGCGTCCGCTCTCGAAGGTACGACGCATGTCCGCGAGAACGTCGAATGCCGTCACCGTGACGTCGTTTACGCGGGTGCTCGTCACGACTAGATCCCCGGCGCCGGAACGACGCCGCTAGCGACGGCACCGCTGATTCCGCCGTCGACGGCCAGCGCCTGTCCGTTCACCCATCGGGCGTCGTCGGACGCCAGGAACGACACCACGGACGCGATGTCTTCGGGCTCGGCGTGCCGTCCGAGGAGATTCTTCAACCCGTCGAGGGTGTCCTTCCCCATCGACTCCTCGAAGTCCGACAGGATCGGCGTGCGCACCGGCCCCGGCAGTACGGCGTTGATCCGAAAGCCCATCTCTCCCAAGGCCAGTCCCATCGAAAGGGTGTAGACGGTCGAAACCTCCTTGGAGAAGTTGTACGCGTTACCCTGCTGCGGGTGGTCCTTGAACCACGCCGCACCCTCTTCGAACGTGTCGGTCGCGAGCACCTCCCGGATCGCATCCAGCCGCAGAGGCCAGCCGAATCCCGCTGTGGAGGAGACGATGACGACCGAACCACCGGGGTTCAGCCGTTCGAAGAACGATTCGGTCAGGTGCCGCACCGCCAGACTGTTAACCGCGAACACCAACTCGGCCGGCGCGGTGCCCGGGATTCCGGCGACGTTGAGCAATCCGTCGAATGAACCGTCCAGTTGCTCAATCGCGGCATCGATGCTCCTTGGGTTGGCCAAGTCGACCTCGATGTGCTGTGTCACCGCCGCCGGAGGGGTGTTGCGGTCCAGGCAGTACACCTCTGCTCCGGCGCCGAGGAGCCGCGCCGCAACGGCGTCGCCGATGCCGGACGCGGCGCCGGTCACGACGTAACGCTTGCCAGTGAAGTCGGCCATGGTTCTCCTAGTCGAGGGTGTAGGGCAGGTGCTTGACGGCGGTGATGAAGTTGCCCGTCAGGTATTCCGGCTCGCCGACACGCAAATGTGGTGCACGCAGTATCAGCTCGCGGAACAACGACTCGAGCTGCATCTTGGCCATAAAGGCGCCCATGCAGTAATGGGGCCCGCCCCCGCCGTATCCGACGTGTTGATTGGGCGATCGGGTGATGTCGAATTCGTAGGGCTTGTCGAAGACCCGCTCGTCGCGGTTGGCCGACGAGTAGACCATCGTCACCCAATCCCCCTTGCGGATGTGTTGGCCGTGCAGCTCGGTATCTTGGGTCGCGGTGCGCCGGAACGTCATCACCGGCGTGGTCCACCGAACGAATTCCTCCATCGCGGGCTTTATGTAACCGTCGAAGTCCTTTTGCAGCAGCGCCTTCTGCTCGGGGAATCGGTCCAGCGCGATAGTGGTGAAGGTCGTCGTCGTCTTGGTCGTGTCGTTGCCAGCCACCGAAAGAAGGACGAAGTACGGACCGAGTTCGTCGTCGGTGAGTTGTCGGCCATCGACCTCGGCTTGTACCAACGAAGTCATCAAGTCGTTCTCCGGCTTTTCACGACGTGCCTGCGCGAGGCCGATGCCCAGGTCGAGCAATCCGACCAGCGAATCGGTCAGCACCTCGCCCGGTTCGCGTCCGGCCGCGACGTCCGGATCGGCCCACGCCACCATGCCCTCAGCCAGGCGCGCCGCTTCGTCACGCTGTTCCTCGGGTAGCCCGAGCATCTCGTAGATGGTCCACATCGGCAGCCGCTTGGCCACCTGCTCGACGAAGTCGCCGTCCGTTGTTTTCAGCAAATCGTCGACGATCGACTTCGCCTGATGCTCGATTTGGTCCTTGATCTTGGCGACCTGGCGCGGCGTGAAGACCGAGCTGACGAGTCTGCGCAGGCTCGAGTGGGCTGCGCCGTCCATGCCGAGGAACGACTGAGTGGCGTCGAGCATCTCCTCGGGCACCGCCTCGAACGTGATCCCCTGTCCCGAGCAGAAAATCTCAGGATTCTTGCTGACGTGACAGACGTCCTCGTGACGCGTCACCACCCAGACGCCGTCGATCTCCGGCTCCATCATGGAACCCTCGATGGGACGGTGCCAGCTCACCGGGCGCTCGTCGCGCAGGATCTTGAAGGACTTCTCGCGATCGTCGAAGCTCTGGGCCCAGAAGTCCAGCGACGAGATGCTGACGGGGTCGTAGGGCGGGCGATCGACCTCTCGTGCTGCCTCGGTTGTCATGCGCTTGCCTCCAGATAGCGTTCTCGCAGTGTTCTCTTGACGAGCTTGCCGGTGGCTGACCGCGGCAGCTCGTCGACGAAGTCAACGGACTTCGGAGCCTTGAAGTGCGCCAAACGATCTCGAACGTATGAGATCAGCTCGGCTGACAGTTCGTCGTCGCCGACGACCCCATCGCGTAGCTGCACGACGGCCTTGACTTGCTCCCCCATTTCGGGGTCGGGTACGCCGATCACCGCCACGTCGAAGATCTTCGGATGGAGCGTGAGCACGTTCTCGATCTCCTGGGGGTAGATGTTCACCCCACCGGAAATGATCATGAAGGACTTCCGGTCTGTCAGGTAGAGGTAGCCATCGTTGTCGAGATAGCCGAGATCGCCGACCGTGGACCAATTCTCGTACCGCGGGTGCCGTGAGCTCGCCGTCTTCTCGGGATCGTTGTGATAGACGAACGGCACGGCGTCACGCTCGAAGTAGACGGTGCCCACCTCCCCAGCGGGAAGTTCCCGCCCGTCGTCGTCACACACGTGAACGACGCCCAGGACCGCTCTCCCGACCGAGCCGCGCTTGGTCGGCCACTCCGCCGAGGTCATGATCGTGGTTCCGTGCGCTTCGGTGGCGCTGTAGTACTCGACGAGGATCGGCCCCCACCACGCCAACATCGCATCCTTGACCTCCGGCGGACATGGTGCGCCGGCGTGCACCGCGAGTCGCAGCGACGATATGTCGTATTTCGTTCGGGTCCTTTCGGGAAGCTGAAGCAACCGCACGAACATCGTCGGAACCATCTGGGTGACGGACACGCGGTAGCGCTCAATGGCCGCGAGCGATTCTTCGGCATCGAACTTTTTCATCAACACCACCGTGCCGCCAAGTGCCTGCACCGCAGCGCAATACTTCAGCGGGGCGGCGTGATAGATCGGCGCAGCAGACAGGTACACGTCGCTCTCACTAAGCCCAAAGACCTTGGCCAGCATCGCCGTAAGGGGGTCGCCAGGCTCATCGACCTGAATCGGCAGCAGATGCGGCTTGATGCCCTTGGGCCTGCCCGTGGTCCCCGACGAGTACAGCATGTCGGATCCGCGGGGTTGATCGGTCAGCCGCGGACCCGCCGTGGCCAGCAGGCGCTCGTAAGATTCATATCCCTCCAGTTCCCCTCCGAAGGCGAAGCGCTGCGCGACTTCGGCGATCTCGCCCACCATCTGCTGCGCGAGGTCGCGCACACCCGCCGACGCGAATAGAACCCGTGCACCGCTGTCGCGCACGATGTACGCCGCTTCGCCAACTGCCAGATGGCGATTGATCGCGGTGACGTAAAGCCCTGAACGCAATGCCGCCCAATAGATCTCGAATGCCTCGGCGACGTTGTCGGTGAGCATTGCGACGACGTCGCCTCGGCGCACGCCCAGACCGTGCAGCGCGCTCGCGAGTCGAGCCGACCGCTCGTCGAGGTCGCCGTAGGTGAGCGTTACGCCCGTCTCGGCGAGGATCACGGCCGGCCGATCGGGCGCGGCGGCTGCGTGAGTGCCCGGATACATCGCCCCCCCTAGACGAGCAGGTCGTCGCGGCCGTCGTCCTTGAGCCGCTGAATGTAACCGGGGTACAGCTTCTTTCCAAGCGGCGCCAACTTGAGGAGGCTGGCGACGTTGCCCTCCACCCGGATCTTCTTCTTTGCCATCGCGAGCGGAAGGTTGACCTTGCCCTGCCAGTAGGCGTTGCCGGTGTCGGCCGTCATCGACATGGTTGCCATCGGGGGCACCCCGCCATCTCGACCCTCACGAACCGACTTGTTCGCCATGTCGATCACTACGAGTGCCTCTGGATCGGTGAAATCGAAGGCCACCACCAAACCGGTGTCCACTAGCCTGGGTCCGATCTCCGGATCATCGAAGGCCATCTCGAAGATGCCCCCGATGTACTTGGCGACCTCCCCCGAGTCGTTGAACCCCACCATTTGCTCCTTAATCTAATTTAGAAAATTTGTGACGAAAACCATACTCGCTGTCCAGGAAGGACAAGTCAACTGGGCGGCACGGATGTGTTCCGATCACGTGCCGGCCTGCCGCAATGCAAACCCGTCCGCCTTTGCCAACAGGCGGCGTGCGCGTTCGACCACCGGCTTGTCGACCATCTGGCCGTCGAGCATCGTGACTCCGGTGCCCTCGGCAGCTCCAACGATACGACGGGCTCGCGCGACGTCTGCCGCACTCGGCGCGAAGGCACGATTGACGGTCGACACCTGGCCGGGATGTATGCACAGCTTTCCTGCGAACCCGAGTCGAGCTGCGGCCGCAGTGGCGCGCCGCAGGGCGGCAAAGTCCAGCACCGTCGTCACCCCGTCGATCGGTGCCGGGGCACCAGCGGCGGCCAAGGCCATCACCAGGGCGCTCCGTGCGAACAGCATCGGTTTCCAGTCCTCCGGATCGACGTCGAGCTCTGCCGCCAGGTCGACGCTGCCGAAGGCGACGCGGGCGATGGCCGGGTGAGTGCTGATGTCGCCGGCGGCTAGTACCCCCGCGGCCGTCTCCACGAGCGCGATGACACCGGAACCGGCGGGAAGCTGCCCTGCGAGTTGCGAGATCTGGTCACGGTCGTGCGCCTTGGGCAACATGACTGGGCATCCATGGGGGGCCACCAACGCCACGTCTTCGTCGTACCAGGACGTTTCGAAGCCGTTGATGCGTACCACCGCCGAGCGCCCTGATGCGAGCCAGGCGTCGATCTCGGCGCGGGCCGAGGCCTTCTGCGCCGGTGCCACGGCGTCTTCGAGGTCGAGCACGATCAGGTCGGCACCGCTATTGGCTGCCTTCGGGAACCGATCGGGGCGATCGCCGGGAACGAACAGCATCGAGCGTGCGGCCGCGAGCGCGCGCTCATTCGACATAGCGGACCACCGACTCAACGACCGCGGCGGGCTTGGCGGCTCCCTCCACCTCGATTGTCGTGATTAGGGTGACTTGCGCGGCACCGTCGAGGCGGTCGACCTTCTCGACTTTCGCGCGAGCACGCAGGACTGAGCCAGTAGGCACCGGCGTGATGAAGCGGACCTTGTTGAAGCCGTAGTTGATGGCCAGCGATACACCGTCGACGCCATACATATCTTGGTGGAAGCGCGGCAACAGAGACAGCGTCAGCAGTCCGTGCGCGATGGTTTCACCGAATGGGCCGGCGGTCGCGCGAGTCGGATCGACGTGAATCCACTGTGCATCGTCGGTGGCTTCGGCGAACAGGTCGATGCGGGCCTGGGTGATGCTCAACCCTTCGGTGGGACCGAACTCGGTGCCGACGGCGTCGGCGATCTCGGCGAGACCTGAAAAGCGTCGTATCGTCGGAGCCACCAGCGCAACCTCACTGTTCTGGAATTCGTAACCCGGCCATGGCGACCGGACCCCACCATATACCAAATTTTTATTTCAGGTTAAATTATATCGCTACCTTTGAGCGACGAGCTGCTCCCCTGCTCGAGCTCGGCGGCCAGTTTGAACTTCTGCACCTTCCCGGTCGGGGTCGTGGGCAGAGCGGCCGCGTCCCGGAACACGACCCGCTTCGGTACCTTGAATCTGGCTAGTCCGGCGCGGCACCTAGCAAGCACGTCGTCGGCACTCAGTACAGCCCCTTGGGCGGGAACGACCACCACGCAGCCAATCTCCCCCCATCGGCGGTCGCGCAGGCCAATTGCGTAGGCCTGGCTGATGTCGTCACAGGCGGTCAACAGGTTTTCGATCTCGCGCGGCATCACCAGTTCGCCGCCGCTCTTGTAGAGCTCCTTGCTGCGGCCTAAGACCGTCAGGTAGCCGTCGGCGCGGACGCACCCGATGTCCCCGGAGTGCACCCACCCGTCGCGCAAGGTCTCGCCAGTTTGCTCCGGGCGGTTCCAGTAACCGAGCATTGTCGCGGGGCCCGCCGAGACGAGCTCGCCCTCGCAGTCCGACCCGAGCGCGGCGCCGGTGTCCGGCTCGACGGTGCGATAAACGCACAGTGCATCGGTGTCAGGCAATCCTGCAGCGCCCGCCAGCTTGGGTCTTCCCACGGTTTGTGCGGTGACGGCGAGATCATCCTCGGGGAGCGTCAGCGTCATGCATCCGCCCGACTCGGTCATTCCGTAGCCAGTAATGATTTCGTCGACGGCGAAGGCAGCGGCGAGCTCGCTCCACAATTCGAGAGGGCCGGCCGCAGATCCGCACATGATTGCGCGCAACGAGCTGGTGTCGTGGTCCTTCTGGTAACGAACGGGGCTTTCCAGCAAGGCGAGCGCCATAGTTGGGACGCACAGGATGTCGTTGGCCCGATGCTTGGCGATCCCGCGAAGATACGCGTCGGCGTCGAAGGACGTGTGAAGGATGACCACACCACCGACGAACATGGCGGCCAGGAGCCCCTCGACGTAGCCGAACATGTGATAGCACGGCAGTGAGAACAGAATGCGGCGGCCATCCTCGAAGGCTCGGGTCAGTGCCGAGGCGAATGCAGTGCGCAGCACCGCATCGTGGGATAGCACAACCCCTTTTGGGAAGCCCGTACTTCCTGAGGTGTACAAGATGTCCGAGGCGGCGGTCGGCTCTACGGCCGGCAAGGGGGGGCCGATGTCAAGCGCGGCCACCTCGTTCGCCGTCCAGACCCCCGGTCGCGCAGCGACGCCGCACGTTGGCACGACGACGACGTGTCGCAGCTCGGGCAGATCGCTACAGGCAAGCGGGGTGTGTCCCCACGATGGGACGACCTCGTCAAGCAATTGTTGGTAGTCGGTTTGCCCGTGCGCGGTCATGGTGATCAGGACCCGGCACCCCGAATCGCTTAGAACGTACCGCAGTTCGTCGCGACGGTAGAGGTAGTTGAATGGCACCGCGATCGCCCCGAGCCGCGCGATGGCGAACTTCAGTGTCACGAACTCGGGATGGTTGGCCATAAGCAGGCCGACGCGGTCGCCAGGATGTACTCCGAGCGCCGCCAGTCCGTGCGCGAGGCGCGTGGATTCTGCTACAACGGCCCGGTAAGTCAGGATTCGCTCGTCGGTGATGACCAGCGGTCGTGAGTCGTGTTCTACGGCGCATGAATCAAGCCAGTCACCCAGCGTGCGGGGACGCCAGTGGGGGAAGCGCGACCGGATCGCCGCCCTGCGCTCGTCTATTCCGAGCGTCACAGCTCGGTCAGCTCCCCACGCAGGACCGAGTCTCGCAGTGCGAATCGCCGAACCTTGCCGGTCGCGGTGCACGGGAAGTCGTCGGCGACGAACCAGCGTTCCGGAATTTTGTGCGGCGACGCGTGTGCCCAGAGATGATCGATGAGCTCGTCTTTGAGTTGCCGGCTAGGCGACCGTGTCCGTATGACCGCTGCGACGATCTCTCCGAGTCGTTCGTCGGGCAAGCCAAGCACTACAGCCTCATCGACGCGAGGGTCGCGATCGATCAGTCGTTCGACCTCGGTGGGTGAAACGTTCTCGCCGCCACGGATGACGAGTTCCTTGAGCCGCCCGGTGACTGTGAGGTAGCCGCGCTCGTCGATCATCCCGAGATCACCGGTGCGGACGAACCCTTCGTTGTCGAGTGCCGCGGCAGTGGCCTCGGAATCGTGGAGATATTCGAGAAACTGTTGATATCCGCGCGCGCAGATCTCTCCGACGGTGTTGACTTCGGCGACGTGTCCGTCGGCGTCAACGATCTTGCACTCGACTTGCGGCAGTGGGCGACCCACCGTCGTGAGCCGATCATGGCGAGCGTCGTGCGGGCGCGTCAGCGTCAACACTGGGGCGAGTTCGGTTTGTCCGAACAGGTTGAGCACGGTTCCCCCGAAACACGACTCGGCCGCCAGGATCAGCTCCGGAGTGACTCTCGCGGCCCCACCGAGCACGAGTCGCAGTTGCGGCGCGGCGCTGCGCCGGCTGCGTTGGACCGTCACCAGTGCCGACAAGATCGCGGGCACGTAGAACAGCACCTCGACCCGCTCGCGAGCCAACGAATCCAGAACCGGATCGGGGCTGAACCGGTCCACCAGTACCACCGTGCCGGCGCTCCACAACGGTCCCAACGTGGAGACGACGCAGCCAGCGGTGTGGAACATCGGCAGCGGGTTCAAGAAGCGCGCCCCGTGTGCGGCGTCGACCGCCTCCATCGTCAACTTGGCGACGTTGACGATCGCCCGGTGGCTCAGGAGTACGCCTTTCGGCCTTCCTGTCGTACCAGAGGTGTACTGCAACATGGCAGGTCGATCGGCGTCGGGGCGCGCTCGCCGGTACAACAACGAATCATCGACTTCGTCGGCGCACCAGCGTGTTCGCTCCGATAGCGAGATCCGGTGCAGCCCAGGCATGTCTGCGTCGACTTGTCGCGCCACATCGGCCGTCGACCGATCGCGGACGGTATCCGCGTGCACCAGGACGGTCGCGCGACAGTGCGTCAATGCATAGCGCAGTTCTGACTCACTCAACATGGGATTGAGTGCCACTAGCACCACGCCTGCCAGTGCGGCACCGTATTGCACCAGCGGCCATTCGGCGACATTCGGCGCCCAGATCGCCACGTAGTCACCGGGCACGGTGATCGCCGACAGTGCGGTGGCCACTCGCCGCGATTCCTCGTATAGGTCACCGTAGGTCAGTCTGACCGGGTTGCCGTCGTGTCCGACGCCGACGAGAGCCTCACGGTTCGGATGGGAGGCGGCGCGAGCGCTCAGCAATTCGCCGACCGTGGTGTCGACCACCGTCACGCTGGTGTCGGCGGCCACCCGCGCCTGCCGCCGCAGCATCGAGGCCCCGCTCAAACCGGGTTGACGCCCGGCTTCGCGGAGGCCATGTCGCTGATTTCGGGCCACTTGCCGGCAATTTCATCCAGCGAAGGGGCTTCGGTGAATGTCACCCCGTCGTTCTGGAATTGTGCGACACGTTGGACGAGTCCGCCGCCGACGACGAACACTGAGCCGGTATCGGTGTTCGACGCCGACATCAGATGACCGACCGCCGGTGCGACCAGTCGAGGATCGAGCTTGTCGAGCAACTCCTGCGGCGCCACGTCGGCCGTCATCCGTGTGGCGGCCAAGGGAGCGACGGCGTTGGCGGTGATCCCGTACTTGGCGCCCTCAATCGCCAGCGTGTTGATCAGGCCAACCAAACCTGCCTTGGCCGCACCGTAATTGGCCTGGCCGAAGTTTCCGTAGAGGCCGCTGGTGGATGTGGCCACGACGATGCGTCCAAACTCTTGTCCGCGCATGTGTGGCCATGCCGCCCGGATGACGTTGTAGCCGCCGTAGAGGTGGACCTTGACCACGGAGTCCCAGCTCTCCGGGGTCATCTTGTGGAAGGCGCCGTCACGCAGGATTCCCGCGTTGCTGACGATCCCGTGCACGGCGCCGAACTCCGTGAGCGCGGTGTCGATGATCTCGGCTGCGCCCTCATCGTTAGCAACGGACGAGTAGTTGGCCACGGCACGACCGCCGGCGGCGCGGATCTCCTCGACGACGTTGTCCGCCATGGACGTTCCCGCTCCGGATCCGTCTCGGGCGCCACCGAGATCGTTGACGACGACGAGGGCTCCGTTGGCGGCAAGGAACTGGGCGTAGGCCCGTCCGAGCCCGCCACCTGCTCCCGTGACTACGATGACGCGATCTTCAAGTCCTGGCACGTGCGCTCCTTAATGGGTGGTGCGGTCGCGGGAGACGACCGAGACGAAGGACACGCATCCTCCTGGCCGTCCTCCGAGGTTGTGGGTCAAGGCGAGATGGGGGTCGCTGAGTTGACGGTCCCCGGCCTGTCCGCGGAACTGCAGCCAAGCCTCGTAGAGCATCCGCAGTCCACTCGCTCCGACCGGGTGCCCGAAGCTCTTCAGTCCGCCATCGACGTTCACGGGAAGCCGCCCATCGGCATCGAATTCACCGGCCAGCACGTCTTTCCATCCTTGTCCGCGGTCGGTGAATCCGAGATCCTCCATCAGCACGATCTCGGTCGGTGTAAAGCAGTCGTGCACCTCGGCAAGGGACAGCTGCGAGGCGGGATCGGTGATGCCTGCCTGCGCGTAGGCGTCTTTGGCGGCCTTGACGACTTCGGGGAAGGTGGTGAAGTCGTAGGCAGCGTCGAGGTTCCCGCGCCCGGAACCCGCCACCAAGGCGAGCGCGTTGACGTACATCGGGGCATCGGTGTACTCGTGAGCCCTGTCCGCCGGCACGATCAGCGCGCACGCGGCCCCGTCGGAGACCCCAGAGCAATCGAAGACGCCGAGTCGGCCGGCGACCTTCGCGGCCTTGTCGATAACGTCCTTCTCGACTGGTGACCGAAATTGCGCTTTAGGGTTGCGAACACCGTTCGCATGGTTCTTCCAGGCGACGTGGGTCATGGCTGCGCGCATCTCGTCGGGGTGGACGCCATGGCGCGCGCAGTAGGCGGGATCGAGCAGAGAGAACGCCGCCGGGGCGGTCATTGACAGCTCCGAGGCGGTGCCGTCCCCCGGCGGATCCTGACGCAGCAAGCCGGAATAGCCTGAGTCCTTGAGCTTTTCGACGCCGACAGCCATAGCCACGTCGTATGCGCCGGAAGCTACCGCGTAACAGGCGTTGCGGAAGGCCTCCGACCCAGTGGCACAGAAGTTTTCGACTCGCGTGACGGGTTTGTCGTCGATGCCGATGGCGCGGCTCAAAGTGAGCCCACCCAAGCCGGAGCTCAACGTGCCCAGCCAGTAGGCATCCACGTCCTCGCGAACAACCCCGGCAGTCTGCAGGCACTCGCGATACGCCTCGAGGATGAGATCGTCGCTTGAGGCCTCCCATCGTTCCCCGAATTTGGAGCAGCCCATGCCGACGACCGCCACTTTCCCGGCGATTCCGTTACTGGCCATCGAGCAGCACCGCCTTCCAGAAGTAGTCGTGCACGTCGCCCGCGGTGAACAGGCGACGAAACGTGAAGCCGACCCGCGCGCCGACGCAGAGGCGCTCCGGTTGCGCGTCGGCGAGTTCCAGCGTGCACCGGCCCCCGCCGTCGATGTCGACGGCCACTTGCACCACAGGTGGTGACGGCGAGTAGGCCAGGTGATCCACCGTGAAGGTGGCGACGGTGCCGCTGAGCCCCGCAGCGGGCGCCGCCTCCATCTCGTCGATGGCGCCACACGATCGGCATGCACGCGCCGGTGGCATGTGCACGAATCCACAATTGGTGCACCGTGATCCGGCGAATCCGAACTTCCAGGCACTGTTGCGTCCCGCGGGCGGCGCGGCGGCGCGTTCCGGCTCGGGCCGACGCGGCGGCTCCAGCTCGAGCAATCCGCGCCACGACAGGTACGTGAGCCGGTCGACGGGCAACCCGGTGGCGAGTCGTTGCTGCAAGGGATGTCGTTGCCGGTGTTCTGCAAGGGCGGGGCAAACGCGCAGCACCAGGGCATCGCACCCGTCGGTCGCGGAGAGCACGAGGATGGTGTCGCCCGGTGCGGCTGTGTCGAGCACCGCGCAGAGCGCCACCATGGCATCGGCGGCTCCGCTGAATCCGATCGGCGAGGTGACGACCGACTTTTGGCCCTTGACCAAGGTGGCGGAGCGCTTGACCACGGCGGGATTCGGACAGCCCAACGCGACGTGGTCGACGTCCGCAAGACCTGCTGCCTGGAGCGCATCGGAGGCGCAATCGCGGATCAGCGCCGCGTACCGCTCGAAGCCGAACCGCTCCTCCCACTGCTGGCCGAACGAGCGGGTCGGCAGCCGCCATCGGTCGAGGAACTCTGCCGTGCGGGTCGCCATGGTGATCGGTTGTGCAATGGGTTCGCCGTCGCCGAAGCTCAGCGCCGCGGCTCCGTCGCCGCCGCGCTTTTCGTCAGCCGATCCTGCCCTCCCGACCCGGACGTCCGCCGCCACCACCAGACCGCCGCCCGAGACGGCGGCACGGATGGCGGCGAAGCCGCTGCGCCCGGTACCGCAGAGGTCGGCGGCGAAGGTTCCGGGGTCCCATCCGAGGGCGGCGTGGATAGCGCAGGCATTGGTCTTGTCGGCGTAGGCCGGCGTGCTGGTTGCGAAGTACAGCGCGCTGGATTCGCCCGACCCGAGGTCGGCAGCCGCGGCAACTGCCATGGTGGTGGAGTCCTCGTCGAAGCCGGCCACCACGCGCTTGCCCACCCGATGAGCGGGAACGTAGGTGGCGTAGCCGAGCAGTGGTTTCACCCGACCCCCCGAAACACGGCCGCCAGCCCTTGCCCGCCACCGACGCACATCGTCTCCAACGCCAAACCGCCACCGCGACGGTGGAGTTCGTGGAGCATGGTGGTCAGTATTCGCACGCCCGTCGCCCCGATGGGATGTCCGAGCGAGATTCCGGATCCGTTGACGTTGAGCCGATCCTCGACGTCGTCGAGTTTGATCCCCCAACCCGACAGCACAGCAAGCACCTGCACCGCGAAGGCTTCGTTAACCTCGATCAAGCTGAGGTCGTCGAACGTCAAACCGGTTCTTCCGAAGAGTTTCTCGACGGCTCCGACTGGGCCGATGCCCATCCGCGACGGCTCGCATCCTATGGCGGCCCACCCCTCGAGGAACCCAAGAGGCTGCAAGCCGAGCGGTTCGAGTATGTCCTCAGCCACCACAAGGCACGCGGCGGCGGCGTCATTCTGCTGGCTAGAGTTGCCGGCCGTGACCGTGCCGCCCGCGGTGATGGGCTTTAGCCGGCTGAGCGACTCCAGCGTTGACTCTGCGCGTACGCCCTCGTCGCGGTCGAAGATCACCGGATCCGCACGTCGTTGCGGGACTTCGACCGCCACGATCTCGTCGGCGAACAATCCCGCGTCGCGCGCGGCCACGGCCCGCTGGTGACTGCGGACCGCGAAGGCGTCTGCCGCCTCGCGGTCGATGCCATAGTCCGACGCGAGGTTCTCGGCTGTTTCAATCATCCCGCTGATGGCGCCGAATCGCCAAGCGGGCTGCGACATCTCGCGCCCGCGGTCGAGCCGATCGTAGAGCGTCTGATTGCCGGCGCGGCTCCCCCACCGTGCGCTGGTGGTGTAGTGCTCGATGTTACTCATCGACTCCACGCCACCGGCGAGCACGACGTCGGCCGCGCCGCTTTGCACGGTCATCGCCGCGGTGATCACGGCTTGGAGTCCACCACCGCATCTTCGGTCGATCTGCAACCCGGGAACGGCGGTCGGCAAACCGGCATTCAGCGCGACCCAGCGGCCGATGCAAGGGGCCTCGGAGTTGGCGTAGGACTGTGCGAAGACGACGTCCTCGATGAGATCGGCGGGAACGCCACTGCGTTCGATGACGGCCTTAATTACCGGCACCGCGAGGTCCTCGGCGCGCAGCGGCCGCAGGGCGCCGCCAAAGGTGCCGACCGCCGTACGCACCGGCGCCACGATGGCCGCCCGCTTCACGATTCACCTCTCCACCTGTTGTGGGACGGGTCCATCAGCGCGGTCAACGTCGGCTCGGGAAGCCATACCAGCGTCTCGAGTTCGAGTGCGTCGAGGTAACGCACCCGCCCGGTGCGCAGGTCCTCGAGTCGAAGCCGCACCGAGTTCGCCTCGCCGTCGATGGACACCGACACCTCGGCAAATTCGCTTCCGATGGTTGGCGACAGTGCGTCATCGTCGAACTGGATGCCCATCAGATGAGGAATCCCAGTGTGGGGATGGGCTTGTCGTTGTCGGTCAGCACGACCTTCTTGTAGGCCAATCGCAGTCCCGACTCGGTCCGCCGAACGCGATAGGTGACACGACCTCCCCACACGTGGTTCGCACGCGCCCGCGACTCGAGGAGCAGGAAGTTCGCGCCGACTTCGAGATCGATGTTCCCGTCGGGTGTTTCGTGACCACCGAGGAATTCGATGTTGGACAGCGAGCGGCGCAAGTTGGAGACCGGGGCGGCGGCGTACCGCCGTCCGGTGCGGGCCTGCTTGAGCCGGGTGCGGATGCGGCTGCGATTGTCGTAGATCACCGACATCTGCCTGCGTGGATCCGTGTCGGCGCCATTGGCGGGCACCCAGTACAGCGCATCGTCGGTCCAGAGTGCTTCCCAGGCGTCGTAGTCGCTCTCGTCGGCGAACCGCGCCTCGCGGAACAGGAACTGCTCGATCTCGAAGCGGTCGTACCCGGCGGGCAGCGGGGACACCATGGCATCCGTTGTGTTGGTGGTCATGCGTCCTCCATCAAGGTCCGGTAGTGCGACCAGAATCCGCGTATGCCCGTCTCGTCAGTCGCCCCGCCGATGGTGTAGCCGTTCTCGTCGACGCGCTCCCGGTTCAGGCCGCGCCGCACGTCCAGCCACTCCGGGCTCAGGGCCTCCAACCCGTGCTGATTGCGTTCGTACATCTCGGTGTCGTCGGCCAACAGCATTCCGGCCGGACCGACGGACCCAATGCACTGCGAGACCATCCGCCGGTTGAGTTCGGGCGCCCCCACCAACTGCACGGCAGTCGAGTACTGCACGCACTCGTCGACCGCGACCGGCTGAATGTTGAACACCTGGATCTCGGCGATGAACAGGTTCGGGAAGATCATCACGTGCGGGGCGCCTTCGATGAGGATCCGTTCGGCGTCGGCTCCGTACGTGGCACGCATCGCCGCAACGTAGTTTGGCACCCGTGACTCGGTGGTGCCGAACCAGCGCATCGGTTCGGCGAACTTCCGGAATTCGGGCCGCAGGTCGTTCTCACTGTGCCCGCCCCCGAGATCGCGCGTGACGGCGCTGGAGGAGTCGCCGTAGAGCGGGCCGATGGTGCTGCCGGTGACTCCGAAGATCGAGCCGTGCACGAATTGTGGGTGATATCCATCGGTCTCGTTCTCGGCCAGCAACTTCCAGTTAGCGCGTGTCTGGTGCTGCAACCAGCCGGCGTTGAGCGCGACCTTGCCCTCCGGAGACAACCGGGTCAGCCGATCGATCTCACCGGCGGCCGCACCGAGGTGCTCGTGCAAATCGGGACCATCCTCGGCGAAACTTCCGAACACGAACCCGCCGTAGGTGTCCACCCGCGGCACCCGCCCGAGCGGCATGTCCAGTCGTCGTTGGCCGTAGCCCTTAAAGAAGGGGAATCCGACGAGTTCGCCGGTGTTGCGGAAGGTCCAGCCGTGATAGGGGCAGCGAAACGTGCCCGAGTTGCCTTTGGCGTCGTCACAGACCTGGTTTCCCCGGTGCGAACACCGGTTCAACAGCAGGTGTAGCTGCCCGTCGCGGTCGCGGGTCATGATGACGTCCTGCAGGCCTAGCCTCTTGCGGACGTAGTCGTTCGGCTGTGCGACCTCGCTCTCGTGACCGACGAAGACCCAAGTGCGATACCAGATCTTGCGCAGTTCCTCGGCAAAGATCTCGCCGTCGGTGTAAAGCGACCCGTGCACTCGATCGCGCTGGATCAGCCGGTCGAGACGGTCGTTGAGCACCGAGGTCATGACGGGACTCCTTGGGGTAGGTCTTCGCGGCCGGCGAATCGCGGAGTGCGCTTCTCCCGGAAGGCGGTAACGCCTTCGGCGAAGTCGTCGGTGCCGAAGAGTTCAGCCTGTTGATTCGCTTCTAGGTCGAGTACGTCGGTCGCGGGCAGTCGCGGCGCCTGGGCGAGCAACTTCTTGATGACCCCGAGTGCTTGGGCTGGTCGATTGGCAAGCGTGTGCGCATCATCCGAGGCCGATCGGAGGCAGTGACCCGGATCGGCCAGATCGTCTACCAAGCCCCTCGCCAGGGCTGTGTCTGCGTCGATTGGCCTGCCCATGAGAAGCATCTGGCGGGTGCGTGCCACGCCAATCCGGGCCGGCAGGGAGGCGTAGGCACCCATGTCCCCCGCAAGTCCTACGTTCAGGAACGTGGTCGCAAATCGGGCGTCCTTGGCGGCGACGACGCGGTCGCACGCGGCGGCCAGGGCGAGACCGGCGCCGAACGCGCCACCCTCCACCGCCGCGATGACGGGCTTGGGGGTGTTCCATATGGCTCGTATGACGCGCTGCGCCAACTGAGCTCGCTCCAGCGCATCGGTGGGCGACATCCGCCGCATCGTGGTGATGTCACCACCTGAACAGAACATCGGGCCGGCTCCGGTGAGCACGATGGCACGCACGGATGCGTCGCGGTCGGAGGCCTCGAGTGCGTCCGCCAAAGCGAGCCGCAGCGGAATGTCGATCGCGTTGCGGCGCTCTGGTCGATTCAGCGTGATGGTGCGGACTGCGCCGAACTGCTCGGTCCGTATCGTCATCGGCCCACGAACCTCGGGGGTCGTCGCTCGATGACGGCGCGGAGGCCTTCTAGGGAATCCGCGGTGCCGGAAAGCTCCGAAACCGTTCGCGCCTCCTCGGCAAGACGCTGCTCCACCGACTGCCCTACCCCACTCCATACCAACCGCTTGGTCGCCGACAAGGCCAGTGGTGGCAAGTCGGCGAGTTGGGCGACGAGTTCATCGGCTCGCGCGGTCAGGGCATCGTCGGGTACTACTTCGGTGATCAGTCCGATCTCGAGTGCCTCGGCGGCGCTCAGCGTGGGATTGGTCAGCAGGATGCGCAACGTTTGGCGAAGGCCGACCAGTTGGGTAAGGGTCACCGAGGAGCCGCCGTCCGGCGCCATCCCTACTCGCACGGCTCCGGAGAAGAACTTCGCAGATTCGCCAGCTACTACGACGTCGGACGCGCACACCAGGCCCATCCCGCCGCCGCCGGCTGCGAAACCTTGTACGGCGGTCACCACGGGGACCCGCAGCTGTATCAAGGCAGCGGTCGCCAGTTGCAGCCACGCCGTGGCCTCCCGAAGGTAAGCGGGCAGTTCTTCGCCTTTGGACTCGAATGTCTTCACGTCGCCGCCAGCGCAGAAATTGCGGCCTGCGCCGGTCAGCAGCACCACGCGCACAGCAGGATCCGCGTGACACGCCAGGATCGCCTCGTGCAGCGCACGCAGGAGCGGCACGTCGAGTCCATTGGACGCCTCGGGCCGGTTGAGTTGCAGCCGGGCCACGCCGTGGGCGCTCGTCTCCACGGCAACCGGCTCTTCGATCGATTTTGTCATGTGCGCACCTTCGCTCCTGGTCTACTGGCAAACCGGTCTGTGCCGCTACCAGCGGCGATGATGTGTTCGACGACGGCAGTCTGTTCGGCGTCTAATGCCTCGTGCAGCGGCTGACCGAGACCGGAACGCACCAGGCGCTTGATCGTGACGACCGACTCGCGCTGGCGAGTCGCCAGCTTCCTGGCGAAGCGGTCGACCTCTTCGTCGAATTCAGAGGAGGAAAGAGTTCGGTAGGCCAGGCCGAGGGCAACGGCCTCTCGGCCGGAGATCTCGTCGCCGGACAACAGCAGTCCCAAGGCCTGCTGCGTACCTACGATGCGCGGCAGACGTGCGGTACTGCCCCCTCCGGGGATCATGCCGAACTTCACGTGGCTGTCGGCGATGCGGGCGTCGTCGCTCACCAGGACGATGTCAGCCGCCTGCATCAACTCGAACCCGCCAGCAGCGGCCACCCCTCGAACGGCCGCGACGACGGGAGCCTCGACAGCCGCGATGGCGTCACAGGCAGCCCGAAAGGCGCTGAAAAGTCCGCTCAGCCGCGCGGCGCCCTCAGCCCGGAGCCGCCCGACCTCATCGAAATCACCACCGGCACAGAAGTTCTCACCAGCCCCTTTGACAACAACCACCCGCACCTCAGGATGGCCGCCCAACTCGGTTATTGCACCCGCGAGTTCAAGCGCCATCGCCGTCGTGATGGCGTTCAGTCGATCCGGCCGGTCGAGGACGACCGTTGCGACACCGGCGTCGACCGCATGCGAGATGGTCACATGTACCTCCCGCCACCGACCTCGAGCACCGCGCCCGTGATGTAGCTCGAGAGGTCCGACCCGAGAAAGACGACCGCGCCGGCGACCTCCTCTGCGCGTCCCGCACGCTTCATTGGAACCGCCGCCTCCCGTTCGGCGAACACCTCTGGGCGCATCGCCTCGGTCATCGGCGTCCGGATCAGCCCAGGCTGAATCGCATTGACTCGCACGTTGTGATGCGCGACTTCCTTCGCGGCCGCCTTCGTCAAGCCGACGATGCCCGCCTTGGCCGCGCTGTAGTTCGTCTGCCCCGGATTACCGGACTTGCCCGACAGCGACGAGATGTTGACGATGCTGCCGGACTTCTGCTCTCGCATCACCGCGCACGCATGCCGAACGCCCAGCCAAGTTCCGCGCAGGCTGACAGTGACGACGGCATCGAAGTCAACCACCGTCATCTTCCGCATAGACGCATCGCGTGTGATGCCCGCGTTGTTGACGAACAGGTCGAGCTTTCCGTGCTCGGCCACCGCTTGATCGACGAGCCGCTGCACGTCCGCGTCGGCCGTCACGTCGCACGCCACCCCGATGCTGTCTAGCTTGTCCGCAGTTGACTTCACAGTGGCCTCGTCGAGGTCGGCAAGCACCACGTTTGCACCGTGCACCTTCAATAAGCGGGCGATCTCTGCGCCGATGCCGCGCGCGGCACCGGTGACTACAGCGACCCTGTCACTCAGCAGCGGGTCAGCCATGCGCAACGACCGAGGAAGAGGTTTGGCCATAGACAAATTTAATCATAATTTCTAATCTAGGTTAAACCAATTGGATCACTCAACCAACCCCCTGCGAGGAGAATCATCGTGGATCTGGGACTTGCGAACGCTCGCGTCGTTGTCACCGGCGGAGCGTCCAACATCGGCCGGGGTATCGTGCACGCGTTCGCCGCCGAGGGCGCCCGAATCGTGTTGAACGACATCGACGAACCTCAGGCCAAGAAGGTGCGCGACGAGGCACTGGATCGTGGCGCCGCCGCAGTCGAGTTGGCGATCGCCGACCTCACCGAACCAGGTGGCGGCGAGGTCGCGGTCGGCGCGGCCGTCGCTCAATGGGGCGGCATCGACGTTTTGGTGAACAATGCCGGTTGGAGCGTGCCGGCATTCCTCGCCACCGATACCGATCGTGACAAATGGCAGCGCCTCATCGAGATCAATCTGTTCAGCGCGATTGCGGCCACCCAAGCGGCCATTGAGCCGATGAAGGACGCCGGTGGGGGCGCTATCGTGTTCATCGCGAGCGAAGCGGCTTTCGGACAGATCCGCCAGGGTGTCTACGGTGCTTCGAAGGCGGCGATGGTGGCACTCGCTCGCACGACCGCGCGAGAGCACGGCAGGCACGGCGTACGATCCAACGTCATCTGCCCCGGCCTCGTCATCCCGGACGGCCCTGACGCGGTGGGCGCCACGAGCCTCTGGTCGGTCGGACTGGAAAACGTCTTCAATGAGAAGCAGATCGACTACATGCTCAAGGACACCCCGCTGCGGCGACTGACCACCGCGGACGACATCGGCCGGGCCACCGTCTGGTTCTCCTCTGACCTCGCAGCGAGACAAGTTACGGGACAGCTCATCTCGATCAGCGGCGGCTACACTATGCCGTGACGCCGGGTCAGATGCCGACCGGCAGTGCGAGAACCGTCAGACCGATGAACACCAATCCGACGTAAGCGTCGAAGACGAATCGCAAGCCACGCGGCGCGATCCTCAGATCCATGAAGTACAGGCCGATGAGCCGTACCTTGATCATGGCCGCAGCGATGATCACCACGGTTGCCGCTGCGGCGAGGCGGTCGGATTGTTCGATGCCGACTGCGAAGGAGCCGAAGGTCAGCACGACGAGTGCCGACCATGCGAGAAATAAGTTCCGATGCATCTTCACGTGAAACTCACTTGAGCAAGTAGAACAGTGCGAACAAGACGACCCACAAGAGGTCGACAAGGTGCCAGTAGACGCCCGCAGTCTCGCAGAACCGTCTTTGAGATGGGCCGAGCGTCGGTTTCGACGTCACGACGACGACGCGTGCGAGCACGACGAGCCCGATCAGGACGTGCGCGAGATGGATTCCTGTGAACACGAAATAGTAGGAGAAGTACTCTCCGGCGCCGGCCCGCCTGCCCTCGCTGAACAAGCGAGTCCATTCGATGGCCTTTACGACGACGAATCCGCCGCCACAACACAGTGCTCCCACGAAGTATCGTGCGGAGCCCACGTGAGCGCCGGCCAGCACCCTGGCGACTCCGAGCGCCACCGACAGCGAGCTGGTCAACAGCAAGACGGTGTTCACCGTGCCCAGCGAAGTCAACAAGCCGACATGATCGATGGCGAACGCGTGCGGATTCTGACGACGGGAGTACATGAAGGATCCGAAGAAGAGCGCGAACACCACCATGTCGCCCAGCACCAGAACCCAAATGCCTTCTTCGCCCGGGATGCGCCGTTCGTCGGATCGCGGAGAGTCCGGCTCCGGCCGTCGGGTGATGGTCAAGGCGTGCGCGCGGCGTGCGGGACGGGCGCGCACATGGAGTCGTGTGCGGTGCCGATGGTGGCCAACAGCTGCCAGGTCATGACGAGGAACCAGGCGCCGAAGAACACGGCAACCAACCAGAACGCTAGAAGCCCGTTCCACGCGAAGACGCCGTCCTTGAAGAGCACAACAAGTCCCCCGGCGGCGAAGACGAAACCGCACCATAGATTCCAGTAGGCGAACCAGCGCGGAAAGATCTCCCGCGTCGCCCCAAAGATCGCGAAGGCGATTGCCAGGCATTGAATCGTCGCTGCCGGCCAGTTCATCACGAATGGCAACCAGCCGAGGTCGTTGAGCGCTTGGGTGATCTCGGGGTTGCGCTCCGGGCGGTACGACGCGGCAGCGAAGGCGAAGGTCGGCATCACGATCGCGACAACGGACAATGCGCAGCCGATTAGTTCGAGGTAGGCCAGCACCGAAAGCCGGCCCTCCATCTGCTTGATGCGGATCGCCATGAGGGCACCGAACGGGGCCTGCGACCCAGCGCTGGCCAGCATTAGAACGAGGCCGAGGCGTCTGAGACCTGTTCTCGTGGACCAGAACTCAGCGACCTCAACCGCTGTTCTCAACGGCGGGGCCGGCGGCAGCAGCCCGATCATGATCATCGCCGGGAAGAGCACGAGCACGAAAACGGGCCCACTCCAGGCGAGAGTGCGTTGCAATGCGGGTGTCATGTCGCTCCTTTTCCGCCGAACCGCCGCTACGGCGAGCTCGGGTCTAATATGGATTAGAATCCGTTCGAACGTCAACGCCGGAGGCCATATTCGCGATCGCCCTGAAGGTCCGCTATCCGTAGAGCGTGCCGTGCCACATCGCGACGAGTGGCCCGAGAGCGGCCTCTTCATCCGGCAGAGAAGGCTCCACCGCCAGACCCGCGATGTACAGGACGCGCTCGGTGCCCCAGAACAAGGTCGAGGCCAGCGTTCGGCCCGATTCGTTGGAAGTGATGAGGCCCGCGGCCCGTTCTCGTTCGATCTCCTCGGCTCCCGCGCTTACGAATCGCTCGACAATGCTCAACCACAGCTCGTGAAGGCCGGCGTCCGAGTGCCAGTGATGGGCTGCCGCTTGCAGGATCGGTCGATGCCGGTGCCAGGCTGCCGTTACGGCGCGCAGGCTTCGCTCGAGTGCCTCTTCGGGCGAATCCTCGTCTGACCGAACCAGGAACGGCTGCACGGTGTCGAAGATGTCATCCATCGCCCGTTCCAAGAGGCCGCACAATACCGAGAACTTGGACGAGAAGTAGAAGTAAAAGGTAGCCCGCGAGATTCCGGCCTCGACGAGCACGTCGGCGACGCTTATATCGTTGAACGACTTCTTGTCCAGCAACCGCCTCGTCGCGTCGAACAGACTATCGACGGTGCTCACGCCCGCGGTGTCGACCGATCGGTACCGGCCGGCCGCTCGACGCGAGATCTCGGACATCGCCGCGAGCGTACTACTCGCAACGACGGGGCGGTGCAATTTGCAGTGCTCGTAATTTATTTGGAATTCGAAACTGGTATACACAGTGTATGGACATAGTGTTAGTGTGAGGCAGTCAACAATTAGCCGTGGTATGAGACCGATGCCGCACCGCTCATCGGTTGGTGCCAGTGCCGCGGCCTCGACGTCTCGAGAAGGGTTCCAACGCGATGGATCGAACACTTGCCACCGGATGGTGGCCTTTAGTCAGTGACCACCAAGGGTGGCCACCCAACATGCAACCCGCCCCCGGCGAGTTCACGGCGAGCACCGTATCGGAAGTCATCTTCTTCTTCGTCGCTGGCGCCGCGGTCGTCATCTTCGCCTTGCCGTGGGCCATTCGGGCTGCCCTGGGGAGTCGCAACTTCGTTCCCTTGCTGGTACTCGGCAGTGGCCTGATCTGCAGCCTGCTCGAGCCGATGCTCGACCTCTTGGGCCACCTGCACTGGGCCCATAATCTGGTACCGGCGTTCACCAACTTCGGCATCACCGTGCCAGCTCTCATTCCGCTGTGCTACGTCGCTTTTCTCGGGCTGGAGTCGTACTTCTGCTACTTCGTGATCCGTAACGGTGCCCATCGCAACGTCTTCTTCATGCTCCTCGGGCTCGGCATTGCCACCGACGCCCTCATGGAAAGCATCGGCATCAATCTCGGGGTCTACCTTTACTACGGCGTGCAGCCTTACAAGTTCTTCAACTTCCCGTACTGGTGGGGCTTCATCAACGGCGGCTCGTTCGTCACGGTCGGCGCCATCCTGGCGTTCGCGGTGCCGCGACTCAAGGGAGCCCAGAAGCTGCTGCTGCTCCTCGCGGCACCGTTCGGGATGATGGTGGCCTACTTCGGTGTGGGATCGATCCACATCCTCGCGCTGAACTCCACCATCCCTGTGTGGATGCGTTGGGTTGCCACCACGATCATGATGGTCATGATGGTCGGCTGGATGGTCATCCTGCACCGTCTTGTCGGTCGGCCCGCAGAGCTACCCGCGCCGCGGTGGACAACCTGGCGGGTCTTCGCCTACGGCAAGCTCACGCCCTCACGTGCCACTCGAAAGGCCATGTGGCAACAGATGTGCGACGAAGGCGGAGTCAAGCGCGGCGACGGCATCGCGTCGGATCCCGAGGATCCGACACAGGCGATCGTGGTGGGGCCTCGCGTCGTCCTGGGCAACGCCGCCAGCCAGGCGGCGCGTACGCCGCAAGCCGCGGGTTCGCTCTAACACCGCTGCTCGTCAGCAGCCAACTTCGGCGCCCCTGCTTCGCGGCAGGGGCGCCGAATTGGTCTCGGGCGAGATGCGCCGGTGGCGACCGAGCATCCGTCGTTCCTCGGCCGGTTCCGACCCACGCGCGCAGCACTGTGTCAAAGCTTCAGTACTGAATAAGCGGACACGGAGAGGGCCGGGACGGCCGCCAGAAGCGAAGGCGCCTGAGGCGCGTACGGATCATCGCCGCCGCCCGCGAGGTGTTCAGCGATGCCGCGATCCATCAATACTTCGGCGGCAGCGAGGCTTCTATCGGCACTCGGTCCAACGAGCGTCCGGCCGTGGACGCGGCCACTCCGACGAGGAGGTCAGCCTCCTTGGTTGCCGACCTACTTTAATCTATATTAAATTCTATTGCTTCTGACATGCAGGGAAAGGCGCTCGCGATGTACACCGGACTGTCGGACGAAGAGACGATGTTGATCGACACTGTGCGCGAGTTCGTCAACCGAGACGTCAAGCCGACGGTTCGCGAGGTCGAACACGCGAACACCTACCCTGCCGAGTGGATCGATCAGATGAAGCAGATCGGCATCTACGGGCTCGCCGTCCCCGAGGAGTTCGGAGGCTCACCGGTGTCGACCAGGTGCTACGTGCTGGTCACTCAGGAACTCGCCAGAGGTTGGATGAGCCTGGCGGGCGCCATGGGCGGCCACACGGTCGTCGCCAAACTGCTGACCACGTTTGGCACGGATGACCAGAAGGCGCGGTACCTGCCCATCATGGCGTCGGGCGAATTGCGCGCCACAATGGCGCTCACTGAACCGAGCGGTGGATCGGACCTCCAGGGCATCTCGACCGTCGCGGTTCGCGAGGACGAGGACTTGGTGATCAAGGGGTCCAAGACTTGGATATCCAACGCGCGCAAATCCGGACTGATCGCGCTGCTATGCAAGACCGATCCGCATGCCAATCCCAAGCATGCCGGCATCTCGGTCGTGCTGGTCGACAATCCCACTGCCGGCCTCTCGGTGTCTCGCGATCTTCCCAAGCTCGGCTACAAGGGCGTGGAAAGCTGCGAATTGTCGTTCGACGACTGTCGGGTGCCCGCGTCGGCTGTCCTCGGTGGCGAAGCGGGACAGGGATTCTCACAGATGATGCGCGGCCTTGAGATCGGCAGGATCCAGGTAGCGTCACGCGCACTCGGCGTCGCGACGGCGGCGCTCGAAGACGCGGTGTCCTATAGCCAACAACGGGAGAGCTTCGACAAACCCATCTGGAAGCATCAGGCGATCGGCCACTACCTGGCGAACATGGCCACAAAACTGACGGCTGCCCGCCAACTCACGTTGCACGCGGCGGATCGATACGACAGCGGAGATCGCGCCGACATGGAGGCTGGGATGGCCAAACTCTTCGCGTCCGAGGTCGCCATGGAGAACGCTCTGGATGCGGTCCGAATCCACGGAGGGTACGGCTATTCCACCGAATACGACGTCGAACGCTACTTCCGCGACGCGCCGTTGATGATCGTGGGAGAAGGTACCAACGAGATCCAGCGCAACGTAATCGCCTCACAGTTGATCGCCCGTGGTGGGGTGTAGTGAAACCGTTGGCGCAGTAGTACTTAGCTTCTGTCCGTGCCACCCGGCCACGACGGTCACCCCAGGACGCCGCGCGCAACTTTGCGCCTTATCGGAGTAGGGCGTTCTTAGAAGGTCCAGCGATCAACCGCTTGGCGGCCCTCCAGCTACGTCGTACTCAGACCAATGGGTCCTGCGCTCACGTTCCGTCTACAGCAGCCGGACTCGAAGCGATCGGGACGCTCGAGTGGCCACTCGCCGACACCGATGTGGGAGTAGCTGGGGCCTCGGCTAGTGATCCACCTACGACATGTCAATGACGGACAACCGCTGGTATCCAAGAGAAGTAATCGAACCCTCTCTCGTGCTGACGAACCGTCCAACCGAGTTCTCACCGATTAGCCCATGCGCAGTGCCCTCTCGTTGAGGAATCGTGATACTCAGACGGCTCCCCGATAATGACCAACTCCGTCGGGCGACCTTCGCCGCCTCCTCCATCGCCCAACGATGCGCGCGGCTTGGAACGGGGTGATGGTGGGGACGGCGCCGGGTAGGCCTGGCTGCGCATTCTGCTTGACCGCCCCAACCCGCTGATGGGCTTGGGGCGGTTTGCGTTGTGCAGATCAGCCGAACTCAGCCCACCCCAGCATTTCCCGATAGAGAAGCTCGTTTGGCAGCGCGTCTGGCATCGGGCGGGGATCATCCGCCCAGCAACCGAGCACGCGGTGTTTCTGCGTTGTGACCGTTACCAGCACCTTGTTGCGAATGATGAAGTGAGAGAACTCCTCCAGGTAGCACAGCGTCTCTCTGAAGAGGGTTGTCGCCAAGGTGGCGATGTCTGCAGCGTACGTGGGCGGCTGAAATGGGTTGGATGACTGCGCGTTCCACACCCCAAGCCTGTCCAGTTGGACTTGACTGAGCGGTGTGGCGGCGGGGTCGAACTCTGCAAGACCATTGAGGGTGATCGCCACCGTTGTCGACGAGCCGTAGCTGCGAGACAGCCGATGTTGTGTGTCGAGCGGAAGCGCGTGGATTCGGTTGCGCAACTGTCCAATGACCCAGGCGTACGAGCCCAGTGATTCTAGCTGTGCCGTATCTGTCGGCTCGAACTTCGCAATCACCGACCGCAATTCTTCGGTGGATGTGAGGGAGCCGCGCTGGTTGTCGGGATCAAGGGTCGTATCGAACAAGGTCCGGGTGACGCGGGCATACCTGTCCATCGCGGCGCACAGGTACAGCAGCATTCGGTCGAATGCTTCACCAGCCGTCTCTGACATGTCGGATCGCTGCATGTCGTTCGATGCGGCGGTGCTCAACGTTGCGAGTAGGTGGTCCACAGCCCGCGCGGCGCGGCCGAGGCGCAGTGCAATCGCTGACATGGACTGAACGAGGTTGAGGTCGAGACCGGCTGTGGCCATCAGCCGGATCGAGGTGAGGTGCGGAACGGATGCGTCGATGCCCGCCTGGTACAGGTCTGCGACCGAGGTCGCGTTGTAGGTTTGGACGTACTCGCCCCCGCCAAGCAACCGTCCTTTGGCCACGGTCAGAACGGGATTGCCCGTCATGCGAAGGTAGTGCCCGAACAGCGGGACCAACTGGCTCGGCGTCACGCTCACGATCAGATCGTTGTCAGCGACATCGTCGCGCCCCGCCGTGGGCGCAGTGGTCACGATGACATCAGCCCCAATTGCTGCGGACGCACATGCGAGAGCGGCAGCACGGTGACGGTCAGCCAGCGTGATCCCCGAGTCGTCCGTGTACGAAGCAAGCGCCGCTTCGTCAAGCATCGCGTAAACACTGAAAAAGTGCCCACTGGCTGCCAGCCTTCTGTCGCCGTCCTCGTAACCGGACACTCCGACAGTCGAGGAATCCATGAACTTCGGAGCGTCTGCGACGGTCGTGAACGTGAACTGGTACCACCGGCGACATTCGAGAACCTGCATCCAACGTTGAGGCTCTGATTCGTCGTTTTGGACGAAAAGGAGGGGTTCGACTTCCTCGTCATGGGCGAGAACTCGCATTAGCTCCGGCGTGGGCTCCGCGAGGGTCTGCACATCGATGGCAACACGCATCTTTCGCGTGTTCGGTCGGAGCGGGAATAGTGGTCCGGCTTCACGTTGTGTGCTGTTCCGGTCACCGGGTGGTCGCACGTACCGCATGAACCTGTGTCGAGGCGAGTCATCGGGCACATCGAGAGTCACGACTCAGTGATAACAGGTGACCCTGAAACTAGCGCGCGACCAAAGCCTGCGAGCCGTCGGCCCGCAGCGAGCGGCTGCACAACCTTCTGACGGATCGCGGGGCGCACCCGGGATGTTGTGCCCGGCTGCGAGAGAAGTCCGGCCTCGACGACGGCGGCCGCGCCCTCGTCCCTGCGGTGCTCCGCGGCATAGCGACGGGTCGTCCTGACGGACTGTTCGACGGTTACCGAGCACAACGAGCACGAGGACGCACCGCTCCTGGCCGAAGGTGCCTGCGCAGCCTTCCGAAAGCCTTGGGGCCCGCGAACCCCGGCTGACCGAGCAGGATGCGCTCGATGTGCTCGGGACGATTTAGAGGATCCACCGCAGGCTCTACGCTGTGCGCCGAGTGACGTGACCTGATCCGCCGCCACTGCGAGCGAACAGCGGCGCGCCCTCCGCCAAACCCCGGTCTACGCCTCATCGGCGATGTGGTGACCAATCGGTCCGGCTCGGATTTTGCCGACATTGTCGTGAAGCCACCGCGCATCGCGATAGTCAGCAGATTCGGTTTATCGCAGTACGCCACTACCCTGATGGGGTGACTGGTAATGCCGATCAGTGGGCCGACGACGGCGACGACGGCGACTTCCGGTTGGCACTACCGGGCGTTCGTGAATCGCTCATCGAAGCAGAAGCCGACTCCCGCGCGGGCCGCGCATTCAGCGAGGGACGCATCCGCGCTCACTACGGCTTGCTGCCGCGAGACGCAGACCAGGACGAGTTGCGCCTGCGATGCACGGCGCACGGCAACTGGATGTCCGATCATCCCGATGCCGTGGCGGCCGCGGAAGAGTGGGCTGACGGAAACCTCAACGAACTGGATCACACCTGAAGCAACGATGCCAGCCCGGCCTCCTCCCGCGAGGCCAGAATGAAAACAAAGAAGAATCTCGCGGATTACTTCACGTTCTTGCTGTTCTGTTGGCAGCGGCCGTACTTGCCGCGTGCTCATCGACCCATCCAACCAAGCACACAGGGTCGGGGTCATCAGCCCCGTCCGGCGCGACAATGATTTCAGAAGGGCCCATGGAATCCACACCCATTGCGCCGTCACCGAAGATCCCGAAAAGCTAACAAGAGGCCCAGGACTCAGTGCTTCGGTACCTGCAGGAAAATGAACTACCCCAGGTTTAGTTCCGATCCTTATAGGAGGATTGGAAGCTATGCCCCGTCAGTATTCGCCGGAGTTTCGGCAGCGTGCGTTGCGGTTGTTGGACACTGTGATGGAAGCCTCGGAAGTGTCGGAGTTCGAGGCCATAAAGTCTGTCGCCAGCAAACTCGATATTTCGGAGGAGTCGGTGCGTCGGTGGCGACGCAAGGCCCAAGTCGATGCTGGTGAACGGCCGGGCATGACCAGTTCTGAGCATGCCGAGATCCGTAAGCTCAAGCGCGAGAACGCTGAACTGCGCAGGGCTAACGAGATTTTGAAGTCAGCATCTGCGTTTTTTGCCGCGGAGTTCGACCGCCCCGCGACGAAATGATCGCCTACATCGATGCTCATCGCGATCAGTTCGGGGTCGAGCTCATCTGCCGTGTGCTGCGGGCAGCTATCCCCGGATTCCTCACCTCGCGGGGTTATCGGGCCGCGCGGACCCGACCACCGTCGGACCGGGAGATCCGCGATGAGCAGCTGATCGCTGACCTTGAGGCGGTGCACCGGCAGAACTACTCGGTGTATGGGGTCAAGAAGATGCACGCGGCGATGACACGGCGTGGTTGGCAGCTGGGCCGTGAACAAACCCGCCGGTTGATGCGCAAGGCCGGGTTGCGCGGCGCCCAGCGGGGCAAGCCGGTGTTCACCACGATCAGCGACCCGGCCGCGATCCGGCCGGCCGATCTGGTCAACCGCCAATTCCGGGCCGCTGCACCGAACCGGCTATGGGTCGCCGACATCACGTTCGTGCGGACCTGGCAGGGGTTCTGTTACACCGCGTTCGTCACTGATGCGTGCACCAAGAAGATCGTTGGCTGGGCGGTCTCGGCCACGATGCGCACCGAAGACCTCCCGCTTCAAGCATTCAATCACGCTGTGTGGCAGTCGAATACCGATCTATCCGAGTTGGTTCATCATTCCGACCGCGGATCCCAGTACCTATCGCTGGCCTATACCGACCGGCTGGCTGAACTGGGGATCGCGCCCTCGGTCGGGTCGCGTGGCGATAGTTATGACAACGCCCTCGCTGAAGCGGTCAACGCCGCCTACAAGACCGAGCTCATCAACCGCGGCAAGCCCTGGCGGTGCATCGATGATGTCGAACTCTCGACCGCCGAATGGGTGGCCTGGTACAACCAGGAACGCCTGCACGAAGCCCTCGGCTACGTTCCACCCGCCGAGTACGAGGCCGCCCTCACCGGCACCTCACACCCTGCGAGCCAGCCGACCCCGGCCCTCGCAACCGAGTAGGAACTAAACCTGGGGTAGTTCAAAACAGTCGACGGGTTGCCACGGGGCACCGTCCTAGACACGAGCGACACCATCGGCGGCAGCAACGTCGGCTGCGATGACAACTACACCGGCCCCGGCCCCGGCCCCGGCCTCACCGAATTTTCGTTGTTCGCCAAAGTGATCGGGCCCGCCGGCGTGAAGGGGCAGATCTCATCGCACACGCCGGAGAGCTTTGGCGAAGCTGGGGCATCACGGTGATCGAGCGCGACGGCTTCGAAAAACCCAACCATTCGGTTACTTCCCAGACGGATACCACATACAAATCAAGGCGGCATATCCTCCCGACTATCCACCGACCATTGTCGCAACATCGCCGTGCTTCCCCGGCGACCTACGTCGAGATGGCCTACCGGTTCCCAAGGTGATCCAGCAAGGCTCGCCGGGCAGCTAGTTGTTACCGGTCGCCGCCGGAAAACGGTCGGCGACCCTATTGCGCCCGCTATTTCCACGCGGGCCAAAGGTGTCAGCGATGGCCGGTCCTGCCGGTGCTGTCGGTGGGCGCGGGCATACTGCTGAGCATGTCCGACGTTGAGCCACCAGCCCTAGCCGCGGTGTTGGCCGGTGAGGATTCGTCGGTTCGGCGCGCGGTGCAGTTAGTCGGCCAAATCTTGACGGGGTCGGTAACCACGCAAGTCACCCTCGCGGGGTTTCTGCATGCGATGTTGGGCCGATCGGGGTCGGATCTGGTATGTGAGTCACGGCGGTTGTCGTCGATCGGACACGTCGCGGCCGGATTGGCGCTGGCCGCGCTGATTGACCGCTTCGATCCCCCGGTCGGGCCCAGCGACGACGATGAGCCACCGACCTGGGCGCACATCGAGATTGGCGACAAACACCTTGCGCCGCCTGCGCGGCTGTCGGCGTTCTTCACAGCCGGCCAGCTCGCCCCCGCGCCCGTCGTGGTCCGGCTAAGTTCATCGACGCTGTATTCCGATACGCCACGGCTGCAGGTCTACACCACCCCTGCTGATCGCGGTCACGCCGTCGCCGTGATCGAGGCGATCATGAACGACGCCGATGGCGCCAAAAACCTCTACCGTGGTCGAGCGCTGACCGCATCCGAGAACAACGGCCTGGTTCTTGAGGTCACGGAAATCCCGGCCCTTAGCCGCACGAATGTGATTGTGCCCGAGTCGGTATGGGAAGAAATCGACCTCAATATCGCCGCGTTGACCACCCACCGGCAGTTGATGACCCAGTTGGGCTTGGGAGTACGCCGAGGAATCTTGCTCGCGGGACCGCCCGGCGTCGGCAAGACCGCGATCTCGCAAACCATCGCCGCGGAACTCGTCGGGCCGTTCACCGTGATCAATGTCGATGCCCGCGCCGGCAAATCAGTGCTGTCCGCCGTGTACAAAGAGGCCCGTGCACTAGGGCCCACCGTGATCGTGCTCGAGGACATCGACCTCATCGTCGGCAATCGCCGCCACCACGGCGAAGTTCGTCCTCTCTCGGAGTTCTTGGCTGTCATGGACACAGACCCCTCAGCGCCGATCTTGACGCTGGCTTCCACAAACGACGTCGCGGCTTTGGACGCGGCGGCGATCCGGACCGCACGCTTCGACTCGATCATCGAGATCGGCTATCCCACACGCGAGGCGGCCGCACAAATCCTGACCACCTATCTGCGGGGCATTCCCGGAGCCCAATCCATTGATGCCAGCCACGTCGCCGCCCACTTCACGGCCCAAACCAATGGCGCCGACATCCGCGAAATCGTTCGCCGAACCGTTCTAGCCACCGGCACGGTCACCGATACCGCGCTCCTGGCCACCATCCAGTCAGGCCGCTTCAAACCCGAACTACCCCAAGGCACCTACCTGTGATCGACAGCGCAGTCCTAGGCTCAGCCAGTGACTGGTCGGCGCTACGGACCCGCAGAAGCGCACGGATCAGTGCGGCAGCGGCCTGACGATCTGGTCGATTGGGAAACCACGGCTGAGCTCCTG
This sequence comes from Mycobacterium sp. NTMscope_MAC_12, assembly GCF_976985675.1. Classification (NCBI taxonomy): domain Bacteria; kingdom Bacillati; phylum Actinomycetota; class Actinomycetes; order Mycobacteriales; family Mycobacteriaceae; genus Mycobacterium; species Mycobacterium sp. NTMscope_MAC_12. The sequence continues at coordinate 1,315,115 of NZ_CDRJYY010000001.1, read as the reverse complement.
CGCGGTCAAGTGCTTGTTAGCCGATGCGACACACCGCAAACCGCAAGTTGGTTTCGCGTCGAGATTCGCGGTCAAGACGACCCCCTTTAGCCTCGATTCTGAAGTCATACGACAGAATCCAATGCTCGGCATCGACACTGGGTTCGTCATGGTGTCACCTTGATTTCTCGTCAACCGGTGATCGAGATCGGTCCGCGCTAAGATCGACTCCGGCCGACCGTGGAATCACACCCTCAAATCGGAGCTCGGAAGCCCTTCAATGTCGGAGTGTTTGGTCGCTGTGTCTGCTTCATCGACGATCATTCGGGTGGACGGGGAACCAAGCGGCGCTGCACGCAGTACGATCGCCCGGTATTTGGTGAATGTGATTGCCCCACTGCTCAATTAGGCGAGAAAATTCACGCCCCAGGATCGGAGTCCAGCCCTCCAGTGCGCTGTAGGCAATGGTGCCGCGTAGCGCGCCTCGCTGCTCGGGTTAGCGGTGTCGAGCCACCTCCTGCCGACCATGTGGGGCCACGCCCAACCTCCGTCACGGTTACACGCGCCCCCGGGCACACCAGGGTGGCCGACGTTGCGGGGCGGACCTGGCCGGCGGCACTGCGAGGCGTCTGATCGGCGGTGAACCGCCCCATGCGCGGCCGGATCGTCACCCGTTGTCCGACTCTTTTGGTCAGCCAGCAGACCAGGCCCGTCTGACGCAGTGTAGCACTAGTAGTGCAAGGGCCGGTTCGCACTGCTTCAGACCCCGCGCATCCGGCCGTCGCTCGACGCCCGCGTGCGGCGACTGGAATGCAGCATCATTTGGTAGGCCGCTTGGAGCGTCTCTTGCGCACTGGCGTCCGTTCGGGCACGGCAAGCAGATCAGCGACTGTCACATCGAGGGCCTCCGCGAGGTCAAAGAGCCGCTCGTAGAGCAGACCACGCCGGCCGAACTCGACATCGATCAGCACATTGCGCGTCACACCCGAGTGCAGCGCGAGGATTTCCTGCGTCATGCCGCGTTGAACGCGGAGTTCGCGAATGTTGCGCCCGACTATTCCTCGCCACCGTTCCCATTGGGCAACCCGCTCGGGGTTGTTTTGGCTCGGGCGCGTGGGCACGCTCTCAGGTAAACGGCGAGCGCAACCGATGTCTGCCCTACTAGTAGTACATTGCTCGGAGTCGGCCTTCTTCCTCACTCGTCGACCGGAAGGCAGGTCGACGTTGCCTGGTGATATGGGATGAGGGTCGGCGGGCCCTACGGGTCTTCCGGCGGCGTGCATTGGTCCTCGATCGATCCTGTATTGCTGTGCTCAGGCGAAGGTGCGCCGGCCACAATATGCCGGAGCCTGCCGATCCGACTGCCGCCATCTGATGGCGAGGCACTTGATTCTTATCTCGAAGCGCTTGCGTACCGGTCGCACACGCCATGGGGCGACCTTCTCCGTGCTGTCGGTCTCGACAACCCGTCGATGGGATCAAGAACCGGGATCTATGGCTGGTTGCTTGGGCTCACCGGATCGCAGTCATCGGCACTGAGCCAAAGCACCGGTGTTGATACCAGCAGGCTTGCGTCGATGACGGTTGCGGGACTGATTCGCTCACCGAACGCTGCTAGAAGGCCGGCTGCGGCGGTGCCGATTTTGCGGGCGCCCGAAAGGTCGCGCTATTGCCCGATGTGCCTGGCCGAAAATGGCGGTCGGTGGCAGTTGTGGTGGCGGCTGCGCTGGGCCATTGCGTGCCCCGTACACCACTGCCTGCTTGTCGACTGCTGCCCTGAGTGTGGGCGCTGGCAGAGGGTCGGACCGATAGCTTCGGGCACGCTTATGGCGCCGGGGTTTTGTTCGCAACAAACGCCAGTGGCGCATGGTCGCAAGGCGTTTCGATGCGGCGCGGCGCTGTCGGGGTCAGCCGTGCAACGTTTCCCCGTTGATCACCTGGTGCTCATAGCGCAGCGACGCATCCTGAAGTGCCTTGACCAACAAGGGGTGTCCGATTGCATTTACATTGGCGGCCCTGTTGACGTATCTCAGTTTTTCGCCGATGTCGCCGCGATTGGAAATCGCGTGCTGAGGTTTTCATCTGGCGACATTGTTAAGAAGCGCACGCCGAGCGACCTCGTGGACCTTTACGCGCAACTGGTTTCCGGTGACGCTGGCCAAGCGGTGGTGGCCAATCCCGCGGTGACGGCAGGTGGTGCTGCGTTGGCGCTGGTTGCCGCGCTCGCCGTTCTGGGTAGCCCTGACGTACGACACGCTGAGGTACGGATGCGCTGGATCGTAGCGACTCCGGGTGCACGCGCCACGTCGGTGACTGCGACTCATTTCGGCAGAGGCAAAATCGTCAGCGGCCCGTTGCGCGCTGTCCAGTTGTCAGCACTTGAAACCTACCTGGGCCCTAGCGATCAACTTCGCTACCGAAGCGGCACCCACTCCCCCAGTGACCCGGCCGTGTTAGCGGAACGGCAGCGACACATTCCGGCGTTGCTATGGCACTCGGTTGCAATGCGTTTCCCCCCGGTAGGTCTAGCGGCCGAGCAGCTGGCCGCGACGCTGGCCTGCGCCGTCATGGTGGTCGGCACGCGAATTACCCTCGGCGAAGCGGCCCGGCGTTTCGGGTCGATCACGACGGCGCCGGCCGTAGCGCGTGTTCTTCAACGGTTAAGCACTGCCAAGGACTGGGGAGGATTGCGAGCGGCGTTGATCCGCGTCGCGGACGACCTTGATGCAGGCGCTTGCCCCATCGACTACGAACGGCGGCGTGCACTTCCCTTCTATCAGCTGATGGATGGTGATAAGTGGTACGAAATATGCTGTGAGACAATGGTCGAGGCCAGCCCGGCAATGCGGGTCGAATTGGTCCGGTGTTGGATGTATGAGCGGATGACCGGCTCCCCTGCGCATCGATGTCCCACGGCCGACCGTAAGCGTGAGTTCCACCGCCAGCTGTCCAAACTCACTCAGTCGATGACGCCGGACCTCTCGGTGCTTCTCGACCGTTCTGCCACAGAGTTTTTGGAGAAACACGGATGCGGTGGGGAGCCGCTACTGTGGCACCCCACGGTAAGCTCCTGCCCAGTTGAATCGCATCCTCGAACTTTGGGTGCTGACATTGAATCTGGAATGGGCTGCTGCCGCGATGCGATGCGGCCGCCAACGGCTGCTCGCTTGCTCGGAGGGCAGACTCCGTGATGTTGGCAAAGGCCCTGTCGTCGTTTGCCCTTCGGAAACGGCGATGGCCGAACGCGGTGTACAGCGTGCAGGGGTGTCAATGCCTTGGCCGGCCGGCGGGGTCATTTAACCGTGTCGATGCGTGCTTCGATCTGATGCACCAGGTCAGCCACTGTATGACCAAGAGCTGTCGGCCGCCATGGTCTTAGACGCGAACCACTCCTAACGAGCAGTTCCTCGCCGAAATTGCTCTCTAATCGGATGATCTGCCCTCTTAGCACCGAAGCGCCGCAGCCGCATTCTCTCGCCGCCGCAGCAAGAGTTTGACAGCGTGATGCGCGCGCGAACCGCTGAAGGCGCCGCCACGCCTTAATGTCGACCATCGCCGGCAGCAAGATCTCGCCGCCGGGAAGTTCACGAGCGATGGCGGCAGCAAGCGGAGGGTGGGGGTGGTCATATTCGCGAAGCATTATTCTGTGCTCGACGGCGCAGCACCGGATGCGATCTTCGGAGACTCCCAGTTCAGCGCTCATCTCGCGCACGGTGTGGTGCTGCACAATATTGCGGTCGCGGATCCATGTCGCGGGGATATGCTTTCGGTCGTTGCCGCGAAGGTGCATGCCGTAGCTGCGGGCCAGATCGCCGATGGGGCCGCCTTTGTTGATTCCGACAAGCATGGCGATCTGAGGAAGCGATAGCCCTTTGTCCTCGTAGAGTTTTCGTAGTCTCGCCTCGGGCAGGGCGGCTTGGGCGCGTTCGAACTGAGTAGGGACGTGTTGCGGGATTTGGCGGAGCGGATTGTGTTTCAGCTCGTGTCGTATGACGTTTGCGGGTAGGCCGAGGCGGCGTGCAGCTTCTCGTATTGAGACGTTGCCCGCACCAAGAAGCCGGCGCAGCGCGCGGATCTGCACCGCGTGGCAGTACTGTCCCGGCAGATCCAGCTCGCCTAGCCATTCCAGCGGCGGCGTCCAACTAACGGGTTCATCGTCGACTCCACGTCGACGCAGGAATTCTGCAGCCACCTCATCTAGGTGCGTGACCAGCTCGGGAGTCAACATCAACAAGAATCTGTCAGCAGCAAACCGACCCTTTCTCGGTGGAATGGAGAAAGGCATTGCGGTGGGGGGAAGGCCGCTGATGCGGTCGAAGAGCCACGTTCGTGCCGCGTGATGTATCAGCGGGCTTTGTGAACTCACTCGCGCCAACGAGGTAAGCCCTTCCCACTGCCGCAGAGAAAGAAGGCCCCTATAGTCGAGCGCGCAACGACGCCGGTAATCGATGGGCGGCGGCGCACTTACCAATCGATCGTGGAGACGAATCAGAGCCGCGGCAATAGCGGGCCATTTCGGATGCGCATGTAGAGCGGCAAAGACCTGGCTGGTAGTTCTGTCGGGGATCCGGCATCGCATGGCCTTTTCGAGGTGTTTTTGCGGTGTCGTGGTTGCGACTATGGTGACAAGTAGCGCCAAGGCCTGTCGTTGCGTCGCCATCGTGAAACCGCCGATGCGCAAACGAAATGCCCAGCCATCCCACAGGGCATTGGGCACACAACGCAGAATCAGTGCATCAGGGCCGGCCGGCATGGGATAGGAGGGAACTGCCGAATAGAGTCGGTAGCGAAGCTGGTCGGTAGCGGCAATGAAACGTCGCCGGCCCACCCAGGAGGCGATATCGATTGCGCACAGGACGGTGCTAGGGTGTTGTCCCAACTTGCTGTAAGTGGGTCTGATGCGGTTGTGGAAGCGGCAGTCACCAAAGGTAAAGCCCCGCAACATTTCTGCGGCTTGTGGAATTGAGGGCTGCAGCATGACCATTAGGGCTGCCGTGGTTCCGGTGGCCACTGCTGATGCGCACGACGTGGCGGCCAGGCCGCGCCGGGTGGGTGTTTGGCCGAGTTTGGTCCACAGACGAGTGCGCCAGTAGCGCGTGTGTTGGCTGTGATCGACGGTCCCTAGATGTCGAGCAATCGCCCGCGGCGTGGTGGTCGTCAGGATGCGGTTAGCGAGCATCTGGATGTCAACGAGAAATTGTGCCGATGAGACCGGTTGTACGCCATACACTCCGGCGTCCACGCTCGGCTGTGTTAGCAGTGCGCTCAGCTGGCCCTGATAGTCCAGCACTGGGTGGTCAGGTGGCAAAGTGTCGGGCTGAATATCGATGAGTGAGCCGCCGCAGCGTCGTCGTTCTCCGGCCGGTCCGACCGATGCGCAGCATCGATTCGGCCCAGGTCTCAATTTGCCGTTACACCAGCCGTACGCGACAGACACTGTTTGTGAGCATGTCGGGCAGGTATCGATGAGAAAACAACGGTGACGTTGACATACGGTCACCCAGGGCAGACGCCAGTCAAGAGACCACCGGCCGTGGTTGTCGGCCAGGCAACGCGGGCAGAAGCGTTGCCGGGTAATCGCTCCCCAGGAGGTCCAGGCGATGCGTCGGCGCCTGTCAATGGTAATGAGCGTGCCGTCGAGTGGTTGCAGTGTCATGGCGTGCAGGCGACTTTCATCTACGGCCGTCACCCTTGCGATGTGGGCGAGTTCGTCGGGATTTAGCCACGCAGTGAACTTGGCGGCGGTTACAACTGCCTGCTTTCGCAACGAAGCGGGCATGACGGTGTCGAGGAGCTCCTCCCAGGTCACGTCGAGTCGTTGTGCCAAGGCAACCAGCCATGACTCGAGCGCTTCACCTGCAAGTGGCGGGATCCTGATGGGAAGCGTGCGCGCCGACACGGCCTCTACAGAGCGGATGTGCCTGAGAGAGCGGGCGCGGACGGTGGTGTCCGGCAGGGCCGATAGGGGCATCAGGTCGTCCGGCGGTACCGTTTCGGTTTGGAGATCAATCGGCCGGCGGCGAACCCAGCATGCAGTTCGGCACGCTTTTGTTCTGAGGCTTCATCGTTTCGGATACCCTCGAGCAGGGCCTTATTCACCACTTCCCGACCGCTCGTGACAGCAAGATGACACGCACGGGTGATCAGCGCCATCAGCGATCCGATGCGACCACTGCTGCGCTCCCACAGATAGTCGGATAGCTCATCGGCGAGCATGCCTTGCTCCTTGTCCGCCACAACGATCCGCTTCTCGATAGACAGCAGCAGCCGTCGCCACTCCCATCGCCCGGGTTCATCGTCGATGGTGAATTCACGCATGGTCAAGCCGGTGATCCGTCTGCCTGACTGTCCCAGGACATCTCCGGCGTATTCGCCGTCACTGTAGAGTCCGCGCTGGCGCAGACCGATACCGATGAACACGATGGTCAGCGGAAATTCATTGCTGATGTATTTGAACTGGTTGCTGATCTCTCGACTCGTAGTTCGTACTTTAAGGAAGTGGAGGTCATCAACGATCAAAAGCCTTGTCTGGCAGGACAGTACACAGTCCAGTGCGCGCCGAGCGAAGTCCGTGGCGGTGCCCGTTTTCGCTCCGGCATGGTTGTAGAAGCTGAGCATGGCCCGGTTGAAGGCTCTCATGTCGGTGTTTCCGGTCATACCAACCCGGCAGACCGGCCAACGTTCGTTGTCCCCGACGTATTCGCCTAGTTCGTCGATTTCTCGCCGATGATATTTGAAGGCGAGGTCCTGGACGGCGATGGACTTGCCGATGGCTGGAGGTCCTTCGATTCCCAGGCATCCTTTGGCTTTGTCACCGTCTTGCATGTTGCTGTCGATGACAAGTTCAACGGCCTTTTGAATTTCCTTCAAGGGTTCAGTTCTGATCGTCGGGAGGTTGGCGTGCCAGATCCGTCGCTGCCGGTTATAAGATTGTCGCGCTTTCTCACTGAGCGATCTGATCTCTTTGCGTGTCAACAGTTCGGGCTGGATACGTGCGGCAGCGTAGGCCCGCCGTTGCCAGCCTTCCTTGCGCGACAGTGTCAGGTTGTCTAAACCGCCCAGAGCCGTCACGCCTGTCCCCCGGGAACTTTCACCAAGGGCGTCAGCGCCCGGTCGCTCACGCCCATTGGCGAGTCATCACGTCTAGATCTGGTCGTCATTGGCGTCCTCGAATGCGTCGGCGTAGTAGTCGTCGTCGGTCACGTCGTCCCAGTCGCCCGACTGATCCAGGTCATCATCAACGGCTGGCGAACCTGACTGAGGGCTAGCGCCTTCCATGTCTGCGTCCACCGAAGCCTCTGTGCCCGATTCGAGTCGGTCCTCTTCGGTCACTAGGCCATCGAGAAGGCTGGCACGTTCGCGAGAACGTTCCATTGCGATGCGGCGGCCTGCTGCGGACTTACCTAGCTCGAGGTTCCAGTCCCGCAGCAGTGCCGTCATGGCGGCCGCCGGGTCGGCGCTTCGTCCCTGGGCGACCGCGAGCCGGCGCGCGTAAGCGACGGTGTACTCGTCATAGGGGAATGGTGATTCGGGTGCCTCGTTCCATCGCAGCGTGTGCCATTTACGCGTCGTGGGATCGCGAAAGTAGACGCGAGTGACGTCGTCGGGGTCGATATAGATCGGCCATCGCCGTTTGGCCTTACTGAACTACCCCAGGTTTAGTTCCTACTCGGTTGCGAGGGCCGGGGTCGGCTGGCTCGCAGGGTGTGAGGTGCCGGTGAGGGCGGCCTCGTACTCGGCGGGTGGAACGTAGCCGAGGGCTTCGTGCAGGCGTTCCTGGTTGTACCAGGCCACCCATTCGGCGGTCGAGAGTTCGACATCATCGATGCACCGCCAGGGCTTGCCGCGGTTGATGAGCTCGGTCTTGTAGGCGGCGTTGACCGCTTCAGCGAGGGCGTTGTCATAACTATCGCCACGCGACCCGACCGAGGGCGCGATCCCCAGTTCAGCCAGCCGGTCGGTATAGGCCAGCGATAGGTACTGGGATCCGCGGTCGGAATGATGAACCAACTCGGATAGATCGGTATTCGACTGCCACACAGCGTGATTGAATGCTTGAAGCGGGAGGTCTTCGGTGCGCATCGTGGCCGAGACCGCCCAGCCAACGATCTTCTTGGTGCACGCATCAGTGACGAACGCGGTGTAACAGAACCCCTGCCAGGTCCGCACGAACGTGATGTCGGCGACCCATAGCCGGTTCGGTGCAGCGGCCCGGAATTGGCGGTTGACCAGATCGGCCGGCCGGATCGCGGCCGGGTCGCTGATCGTGGTGAACACCGGCTTGCCCCGCTGGGCGCCGCGCAACCCGGCCTTGCGCATCAACCGGCGGGTTTGTTCACGGCCCAGCTGCCAACCACGCCGTGTCATCGCCGCGTGCATCTTCTTGACCCCATACACCGAGTAGTTCTGCCGGTGCACCGCCTCAAGGTCAGCGATCAGCTGCTCATCGCGGATCTCCCGGTCCGACGGTGGTCGGGTCCGCGCGGCCCGATAACCCCGCGAGGTGAGGAATCCGGGGATAGCTGCCCGCAGCACACGGCAGATGAGCTCGACCCCGAACTGATCGCGATGAGCATCGATGTAGGCGATCATTTCGTCGCGGGGCGGTCGAACTCCGCGGCAAAAAACGCAGACGCTGACTTCAAAATCTCGTTAGCCCTGCGCAGTTCAGCGTTCTCGCGCTTGAGCTTACGGATCTCGGCATGCTCAGAACTGGTCATGCCCGGCCGTTCACCAGCATCGACTTGGGCCTTGCGTCGCCACCGACGCACCGACTCCTCCGAAATATCGAGTTTGCTGGCGACAGACTTTATGGCCTCGAACTCCGACACTTCCGAGGCTTCCATCACAGTGTCCAACAACCGCAACGCACGCTGCCGAAACTCCGGCGAATACTGACGGGGCATAGCTTCCAATCCTCCTATAAGGATCGGAACTAAACCTGGGGTAGTTCATACCGGTGTAAGGGCTGTCGAGGTTGCGGTAGCCGTCCAGTGCCGGGCCGTTGTATCGGCGTTCGTGGTATTGAACGCCGTAATGAAGGATGCGTCCATGGGTGGTTTTCAAGAACTCGAAGGCGAGGTCGGGGTCGCGTGGGGCTTCGATAAAGCCGGCGCGCGCGATGCCATGTTCATACATTTCGGCCGGCGACATGCGCAGCCCCGGCACGCTGGGATCGACCAGCCCGTCATGGGGACGGTTGTGATACACCACCGCGACCCATTTGCGGATGATCTGTTCGAGCTCATCGATGTAGAAAAACGCCTCGTGTTCAGGTGACTCACCGCGCGAGTAGACATCAGGGCCTTTGTATCCGGGCAAGTGTTGCAGCAGATCCTCGCGCACGGTGAGGAAGAAACGCTCAATGATCCCCTTATCTCGGCCCGTCCTGATGCGCGCTGGTTGGATGGAGATCCCTAGCCGCTGACAGACGCTGTTGATGTGCTGTGAGCGGAACGCCTTTCCGTGATCAACCACCAAAGTCTCAGGCACGACGGTGGGAAGGCATTGTCCGGTGGTGTCGCCAGTGAGGAATTCGACCGCGGGGAAAACCGAACGGGGAACGCCGTGTTCGGGCCACACGGCCTCGCGTGGCCAATCCACCGGAGCGGGTGGCGGTCTAAAGGTCTGGTAGAGCAACCCCGCCACATCGGAAGAGTTGGTGGTAGGGCTAAGGCGCAGCGCGGTGATACAGCGGGTGTACCAGTCCATCGCCACGGTGAGCTCGACACTGACCCACTTGAGGGTGATGGGATCGAGGGCAAAGACATCTAGTCTGGTGCTGTCCATCACGAGGTATTCCCCCGGCCGCGTGGGCCGCAACTTGCCATATGTGCGGGCAGGGCGTAGGGCGATGTCGCGGTTTCGTTTTGCACTTAAATCGAATGTGTGTATCTGGCGTTCCAACGTGCTCAGGATCCGATAAGCCGACGCACGCGACGGCGTCGCGACCACGCCGTCGCCATGGGTCAACGTCATCCGGGCATTCGTCTGGTGAATGACACTAGCTCGGGAAGGCTTTGACTTTGTGCTGTGCTCGGCCATGACCCCCGCGGCGCCGCGGACCCACCGTGGATCGGCCGCGCCGAAGGGGTCACTGCCGCGAGTCGAGGCCAGCCCAGCCTCACCGTGGTCACGGTAAGCCGCCACCCAGCGTTCGATAGTCCTTGCCGTACAGCCGACCTCGGCCGCTTTGGCCCGGTAGCGCGCTTCTAGCGGCCGATCAGCGGAGTACTCGGCGCGAGGCTCACCGGGCAAAGCCAGCACTTCGGAACCCGACTTATATCCCGTGAGAACCTCCCGTACGTGGCCAGCCCTTTCGGCGACGTCCTGCCGAGTAGCTTCATCCAAGTGAGACAGCGCGACCGACGCCACCTCACCTGGATCGTCGCTGCGGGGACCATCGTCATCACCGATGACCATGGCGCGGCCACGCGTTATCAGCTCACGTAGGCCAATCCAGAACCTGCGAGTCCCGCCACGATCTGCCACGAGAACCTCCGTTCCTCTTGTCGGGTGGCCGGAGGGGGTTGCACCCTCCGGCTCCCACGGAACCGTACGTGAACCTCTCGATTCATACGGCTCTTGTCACCTTGGTCACCAGACGGCGGGGACGGCGGTGGTCCAGGCCCAGTGCGCGAAGAACCGCGGGTATTGCTTTATCACCCGCGACCACGCTTGGTTGAATGCCCAGCGGCCCCGAAACCGGCGATATTTGTTGCGGACCCACCGCATCAGGTAGGCGTTGATGCGAGTCAGGAGGGGATACAGCGCCGACCGATAGAAGGCGCCGTAATAGTTCATCCAGCCGCGCACGATCGGGTTGATCTTGTCGGCCAGACCGGCGAAGGTATGACCGGTGCGATGGTGCAGCCGCCAGGACCGCACTTGCCGCCCGATCTTTTTCCAGGCGTCCTTGCTGATCGCGGGCAAAAACGAGACGAACATGCTCCCGTTTTTGTCCCGGACCCCGCGCGGGCGGAACGTGAAACCGAGGAACGTAAACGACGTATGCGCATAGTCACCGCGCCGTTTGCCGTCTTTGCAGTACACGATCCGGGTCTTGTCGGGATGCAGCCGCAGCCCGACCTCACCCATCCTGTCTTGCACCGCAGTCAATACCCGGTGGGCTTGGCGCTCGCTGACGCAGTGCACGACCGCGTCATCGACATAGCGCTCGAACCGCACGGTCGGAAACTCCCGAGCCAGCCACGCATCGAACGCATAATGCAAGAACAGGTTTGCCAACACGGGCGAGACCGGCGACCCTTGCGGGGTGCCCCGGTCACGCTGTTGCAAGGTGCCGTCAGGCAGTTGCACCGGAGCTTGCAGCCACCGGCGCACATACAACATCACCCACGGCAAATCGGTGTTAGCCCCCACCGCCTTGAGCATCAGATCCCAGGACACGCTGTCGAAGAACTTCTGGATGTCCAAGTCGATCACCCAGTTGGTTTTCCAGCAGCGCTGCCGACACGCACCCACCGCGTCGATCGCCGAGCGGCCAGGGCGATAGCCGTAGGAGTCGTCGTGAAACAGCGTCTCCGCCTTCACTTTCAACTCCTCGGCCACCACCGTTTGGGCCACCCGGTCAGCCACTGTGGGTATGCCCAGCATCCTGGTCCCGCCGCCATGCGGCTTGGGTATTTCCACCGCACGCACCGGAGGCGGAAAGTAACTCCCCGACGACATCCGATTCCACACCCGATACAGATTGTTTTGCAGGTCAGACTCGAATGCCTCGATCGATACTTCGTCCACGCCCGGCGCGCCCTTGTTCGCCTTGACCTTCTCCCAAGCCTCCTGAACCGCCCACTTCGAAATCTCGAACGGCTTGCCTGGTGACTTCAACTTGTTCACCCGACTCCTCCCGAACCCCAACGGGTCTCGGTTGATCCAACGAACACGTCACAGATGACCTGGCCCCTTCGCTTCACTCCCATTACAGAAGCTTCACCACTACTACGAGCCAGTCCGCCAGCCGGACCCGCGACGGTACTCACACCCATGCTGCGCATGGGCTACTCCCTATCTCCCACGTCAAACACGAACGGGACGTATCGGTTCCGGCCTTCTCCTGTTCCATGCAAAAGCCGCAGACCGGGCTCGCGTCGCCTTCATGCCGGACACCGCCTGGCCAATCAATGGGCACCCGCCAAGCTCGTCCCGGGATCGGATAAACACCCCGGTTTTGATGTCACCTGTTTTTCTTACGACACGTCAGCAGCGATTCGCTTGCGCTCGCCTTCCCGGTCCCCACCTGACGCGTCACACGCGCCTTTTCCACATCGTTCACCACGATCGCGTCACCGCTCTCGCAGCATGTGGCGGTTTGAAGCCTCCCCCCACAGGGCGGCTCCGAAGGGCCAGCAATCCTTCATCTCCTGCACAGCACCGCTTCCAGAAGCGCTACCTACATCAACACTCCCTTCCGCGTTCAGGACACACTTATCCGGGAAAATCTCGATGATGGTGAGGATCTCACCGTCGTAGATGATCTTTGTACCGACACCGATCGGCGCTGCGGCCCTCATGACCGGGCGCTCACAGTCGTTGCGCCAGTGAGTGTCCGGGAAAGATCAGCGGTGCATTCACCCAGCCAGAGCAGATGCATCAGGCCAGGAAAAGCGGTCACCCGGGGAAGCTCCGTAGCACGAACAATGGTGTCTACCGATGCCTCTGCGGCGCTTTGCAGCGCGTGGCGCACCCGGGACAGCACGTCCGACTGGAACAACCACTCCCGTCGATACCCAGCCAGAAACCGGATGTTGCCGTATTCAACCTCAGGTGGTTCAGAGGCGATTTCGTAAGCCCATCCGCGCGCTTCGATAACTGTGCGGGTCAACGCGAGTGTTCGGCATACCTCCGGATCCTGCAGTGCTCGAACGCCTTTAACATCGATGACGAGTGGACCGGCTTCGGTAATCGCCAGGAAGTCAGGGGTTCGGGTGAAGAGAACTCCGTCGACCTTTGTCCTCAGTTTGAAAGGCTGACTTGCAATGCGCCGTACACTCTGGTCGAAGTCCTTCATCATCAGCCGTGAAAGCTCAAGGCGTGACTCGTAATTCACCTGTTTGTGTTCGGTCGCGCACCAATACTCTCCTGCGTAGCTACGTCGACCCAGATACCAGGGGAAGGTACGGCACGGCATGCCATTCACTAACTCCCTCGCGTCAATCTCAGCCCAGGGCGCCTCGGCAACAGTGCCGTCAGCAAGCCTGTATTGAACACGGGGGGTGTAGCTACGATTTGTCGCCTTCCTTGACATCACACCGCCTTCATCCAGCATCGCAACCAAACTTCTAACCGAATAATGGCAGCCAATCAGCGTCAAAAGGCAACGCGTTTAACACATTTGTGTTTGTAGCGTGACTACAAGACCCGAGCAATCCTGGTGAACACACACATTCAACCAAAGCACTCGCAAGCAGAAACCAAAGCACTAACCACAGCACGGAGCGCAAAACGCCAGCACACTGATCGCAAACCCAAGCACCGTTGCTTACGCAACCACAGCACCCTGCTTACGTTTGCAACTCCTCGGCCGAACCGGTGTCTATAACGAGATGTCACCACCGACGGGATCGAACACACCTCTCGAAAAGAGATGTCCGCCGACAGAATTGTCCACTCAATACAGGGCCGCAACAACGATCAACCCCTGCCTGGAATAGCCGCACAGCCGCCTCCCAACAAACGATTCATTCCGCCGAATACAGCTCAAATCGAAACGCGGATTACAGATCGTCCGATCATCATCATCATCATCATCATCGGCGCCGAGGCCAGACAATCCGGCGCAAGCTCGCGCCTCACCCGATCCCTGTTGTGTCGACTACCGTGCAGGAAGCCGACCGAAGTTGGTGTTTGCGTGAGCGAGTTGCAGAATGCCAAACGTCGGATCAAGGCCATCAGGGCGATCCGCCACAGCACCGAACTCGAAGGTTCCCTCAGCACCAACGCAACCCGCGCCGACCAGCTTGCCTACGCCCGCGGCAATATCACCGCCGCCGAGCTATGCGATCGCGTGCGGCGCCGGCATAACGTTCAGTAAACCGAGCCAGGGCTGCCCCCTGTCGCGGTTGGGCGATCGAATCAAACGGTGCCTCATCACTCTCAGCAGCGGCGCGGGGTGGCCGAGCATCGGGCCATGGGAACGAGCAACATCATCGCGAAGAGGGTCGAACACCATCGGTCGGATCGGCCATCACGAGCAGCCGCGACACCAGCGACCCCTCCGGCGGCCCGCTCGGCCTTAGCTCACCGCGGCACGCAAGCTTCGAAGCAGTTCGAAAATTGGTTGTAGCGCAGCCTGTTTCGTCACTAATGAATCCGGAACCCGTTCATGGCTAATCGTCATTAGCGTGGTTCCTAATCGGCCCGGCCAGCGGTTAAGCTAGCGGACCCATCATATGCATGGCGCAGCCGCACGTCCCACCGATTCGGCGTTTAGCGCCGGCCTCTGGGTGCCGGCGCGGGTCAGTGGACTTCGGAGGCCAGCGGGCCGCGGTCGCCGAAGATGCCGGCCGGGGGTTCGACAAACTCCGCATCGGGTGTGCGCCACACGTAGAGTGCACTATTTCTGGGCACGGCGAACTCGAGCTTAAGGCCGGCTTCGACCGCCGAGTCAACCCGTGGAACGCTGAGGCCGTCAAGTTGGATTTCCCGGAGTCGGCCCCAACGAGCGACACGGCCATTCGATGCCCAGAGGACGTCGCCTACCCCTACGGGCGCGCCGAGGGTCGGAATGACAACAATACGTCCCCGCTGGTAGTACTCGGTCGGGACGCCCAACGCCTCGCTCTCGTTTCGGCCGCGGGAAGCCTCTAGCACCAGACACGATAGGCTGGCCACTAGTCCCAGGCTCATCGCCTCAATGAAGTCAACCTTGGCCAGCAGCTGCTCTGGGGAGACTATTTCATCGGGTATTGCCCGGTGCGACACCTCGTTTCGGCGCTCTACGAGATCTGCCAGTTCCCTGGCGAGCAGCTCGGTCGGCAACGTCGCGTCGCCGTGGCCCGATTTCACCTGCCAGCTGCGGACCGCATCGGCGTGCTGGATGCGGGTCGGAAGGTCTGGCACTGCCCAGCGGAAGAGGTCGGCCATGGCGTCCCAGCGCAAGTTGGAGTTATGGAGTGCAATCACTTCGAGGCGAAGATCGTAGGGATGCGAATCGCCGAGGCATGAGGCCAAGCTCTTCGCAATGTCAAGTTCGTCGATCTCCTTATACCGGCCCACCCCGAGATTCTTGCCCAGCAAAGCGGATGCGTTCTGCACGTACTTGCTGCGCAGATTCTGCACTTGCAGGGTAGACAAGGCCTTGGGGTCACTGAGCATCAACTGGCCGAATCGGAACGCGAGCTGCTCGGCGAACGTCTCGAACGAGGCGTACAGCGCCGAGATACTGGCGATGTAAGCGAATCGGCGTTGGTCGGTCGTCTGATGGAGTCGTGAGACTGTGTCGAGGTAGCGGCGAATCAAGTCCAGATCCGCCGCGAGCGCATCGTACTTAGGAATCAAGACTGTGTGGCCTGACCTTCGATCTGAATCAGCGCGGCGTTCAACGCTTCGTACGCGTGGTCATTCCGGTTGCGCGCGTCAGCGGCGTTGGTCCTGCGACCACCAAATACCTCCGAGTGTTGGTCGTACATCAAGTCAACAGCGGCTTTCACAATCGTCGGCTGAGTCAGCAACGCCGCTCGCTGCTCGCCGCTCAACGCCGAGCTGGCATACATCAACGCGTCGTAAGCGATCTTGCTGAAGTGTCGATTACTGTTCTTGACTTGGAATGCCACTGGGCCGCCCACTGCATGCCAGAAAGTAATGTTGTCGACGAAGATCTGCTCGTACTCGGCCAGCGTGTCCTGATCGAAGCGGTTGCCTCGTACGAGGAATTCGTCGAGAAATTCGGATATTTTGTTCAGTCCCTGGGTGAACTTATCGAAGTGCCGGTAAGCGAAGAACCGCAGCACTATTTCAACATCTTCCATGGCCTTATACAGCTTCAGCCCAGCAGCGGTCACCTCGACGCCTTGGGCATCGCGACCCAATTGAAGTCCGCCGCCGTCGTCGTCAGATTCCTCGTCGGTGTCAGGGTCCGCGAGGCTATTGGGATCGAGTGGGGTGCCGAGCACCGACCTCAGTTCAGTAATTCGGGACAATCTGAGACACAGGTCGTTTAGGGGGCCGTCGTAGACGGCGTTGCGGGTCTCCTGGCCACTGAGTCGTACTCCTCCGGAGTTCAGACGCTCGAAGACCAGCTTCTTGAGGAAGGCGGCCTGTTCGGGATCTGATGCCGTCTCGTTTAGCAAGATGATCGATGACAAATATCTGCGGTCGATGCCGTCGCGAATTGAGCTTGGCAACGTCGAATAGGTTCTTCCATTCAGTTCCGGCCAATGTTGCAGACCCGTCAAATGGAGCTTGCCTTGGTAGAACTCCATCAATGCAGTTAAACGTTGCCGGCCATCCATGACCTCGAATCGCGCCAGCTCGTACTCGTACAGGAACACCGGCGGGACCGGCACATTCATGAGGAACGACTCGATCAGACGTGACTGGCGCCCTTCGTCCCAACGGTGACGGCGCTGGTATTCCGGATCGCGCTTGTACTTTGCCTCGGTTTCACCCGATTCGGTCACGAAGGTGTCGGTGAACATCGCGAGTATTTGGTTCAACGGATATCGCGCTTGCTCTATCACGATGCGGACGCCCTCCTTGGAGTAGCGCCGGTTCAGATCGGCGTCGCTCACTGGTGGAACGTCCTTGCGCTTCAGGTCGTGAATGGCTTCACCCGGAAGCAGCGAGACTCTCACATCGTCATCCTTCCCATTGTCACGCCGAGCGGTCCTAGGTCCGCCGCAGGCTCTGAGAACAATTCGTATTCAACGTAATTCGGCCACGACGTCGACCTCGCCTATCGCGGAGCCCGCCCTCACAAACTGTTCGGCCTGCCTGGCCTGGTAGGGCGAAGTGCCAGCCGGCGTGACTCCGATGACGACCCAGCCCGACTCCGCCTGCTCAATCGAGTCGAGCAGCAGCCGAGTCGGGTCAGTGCGCGCGGATGGCAGGGCTCCGAAGCGAACGGCCAGCCGGGCCCTGCGATGGCACCGAAGTGCGGTCGCGCGCCACACGCCGGCGAGCGCGGTGACAAAAGCCGCCTGGCTCGGCTGGCGCGCGAGCTGACCCGCCGACCCGTAGGGCACCTCGGGCGCCCCGCCTAGGAACCAGGAGCGCAGCCATTGGTCGGGCAGATAGGTCCGCATTCCGTAGTAGGGCGGGGAAGTGACCACTAGATCGAAAGTGGGACGCAGTGTCTTCAAGACCTCCGCGGAGTCACCTAGGTATACCCTTCCTCCGGACGAAGGGGGCTGCGCCTCGAGGAGTCTCGCGGCTCGTCGTGCGATTACGTCGAGAGTGTCTACCCGAACGGGCCGCAGTGCTCGGGCCTTCCAGAACTTGACGGCGTAGCCCGGCTTGGATGCGTACGTACGTGGCATCTGATTCGAAAGGTAAGAGGGCGCGCCTTTGTTGCGAGGGCCGTGCAGGATACCTAGCATGATTGCTCTTAGCATTGCTGCAGTTGGCGTGTGCAGATTCAGCAACGCTTCGCGCACCGTACTGATCTCTCGCAGCGTTTTTGCTTCGTAGCACAACTGCCAGAATTCGCCCTGCGGCGCAACCGGCTGTAAGCCGTCTTGCAGGATTCGCTTGGCCAAGCGGACGACCGCGGCGGCACTTACCTGCTCCACCTTGGCCTGGGCGATGGCAACGGCGACGGGATTGACGTCGATTCCGACCGACGGGACGCCGACGGCTCGCGCCGCGAACAACGTGGTGCCCCTGCCACAGAAGGGGTCGAGCACCCTCGTCGTCGCCCCATGGGAGGCCAGTTGCTCGAGAGGAAAGTCTAGCGGGAACATCGTGTAATAAGGACACACCGCGTTTAGTCGGAGTAGGTCTCCCGAGAACCCCAGGGCGCGATAGACCCCCGACGACTTCACGACGCTGATCGTACCGCTGCGATGTCGCCGAGCCCTGCGTCAACGCGACCTCGGGCACTCATCACCACAGTTGCAGCGAGCACGCCGCTACGCGGATCGCTCGGTCGAGCCGCCGGCTGTTCACAAGCGGGTCGGTAACGACATATGTCCGCTCCCATGGATAACCGCTGTATCCATCGTCTTGACGGCTTCCACGATCCCCCCGCCTGCAAGCATCGCCGGTGCTGGTTGCGCCACAGAAAGTATCGAGTCCGTCTGCCACGAAGTTACGGCGCTCCCCGGCAACCAGACGCGATAGCTCGCCGGATCTTGCCGACAAAACCGAGCGCATTGGCCCGGGAGTCAGCGACGACAGGGGCAGGAGTAAATGAGTCGCTCGCCGAATAAGGCTTTCTCGCAGTAACTTTCGCCCGAACGACATGAATCAGACTATCCGTCGGACTTCAAGACCATCGGTCAGTTAGACATCAGCGTCTCAGGTTCGTGTCATATATGACATCCATATGACATCTCAACTGAGAATATGACATCGAATCTGAGAACCTACAGGGCGATCAAGGATGCGGCGCACCCACCCCAAACCTGCCATTGACCAATGTCACCATTTGGTGTTGACTGCGTTGTATGACGGACGGCGTTCCGGCTCGCGGCTCGTTGCGATCCCGCGGCGCGGCGGCGGTAAGCGCGTACACCCTTCGGCCGATCACCAGCGTGATCCCGCCCGAGCGGGCATGGGGTCTGTGGCTCTCGCGCCAGATCATCGCCAGGATCATGGGAACCTTCGGCCCCTCGCTGGCGGGCACTCGTGTCGAACCGGTCGACACCAGGCTGCCCGACGGGCGCCGCATCAAGGGCGAATGGGTCTACGGGCCGCGCACGCCCACCAGCGAAACCGAGCGCTCATCGACAACCGCGCGAGCCATCTACTACGTGCACGGCAGCGGGTACGCCGTGTGTTCGCCAAAGACGCACCGGCGGTTGACATCCTGGCTTTCGTCCTTGACCGGACTTCCCGTGTTCTGCGTGGACTACCGACTGGCACCGCGTCACCGCTTCCCCACCGCGGCCGACGACGTCCGCGCGGGCTGGGACTGGCTGGTGAACACCTGCGGCGTGCCACCGAAACAGATTGTGATCGCCGGAGATTCGGCGGGCGGCCACCTGTCCGTCGACCTGCTGCTGCAACCCGACGTCTCCGCCAACCATCCTGCGGCACAAGTGTTGTTCTCTCCCCTGTATGACCTCACGTTCGAACTGGCGCTCGCCCGGGAACGGATACGCCCCGACCCCGCCACCAGCGCCGCGAACGCGGTGCGGTTGGTCGGCCTTTACCACAGCGGCGTCGAACTCACGCATCAGCGGCTGACACTCGACGTTGCGGGCGGCCCCGCGCTTCCGCCTACGCTGATCCAGGCCGGCGGCGCCGAGATGCTGCAAGAGGATGCGCGCCAACTCGCCGACGACATCCAAACGGCCGGGGGCCGATGCGAACTGCAGATTTGGCCCCACCAGGTGCACGTCTTCCAAGCGTTGCCACGCATGACCCCGGAGGCCGCCAAAGCCATGGCCTACGTAGCGCGATTCATCGCCCACGCCCTGCAGGATGCCCGCACCCCGGCCGAGGAGGCCCACTGACGATGTTGGACAGAATCCTCAACCGGTCGAAAATCAGCCACGCCGCCTCGGCGGTGGTGACGGGCGCCGGAAGCGGCATCGGCGCAGCCTTCGCCGTCGAACTCGGCCGTCGCGGTGGCGCGGTCGTGTGCAGTGACATCGACCAGACCGCGGCCCAACGCACGGCCGACACGATCGCCGAGCACGGCGGAAAAGCGATAGCAATCCGTTGCGACGTATCGCGATTCGACGAGGTGCAGGCGCTGGCCGAACAATCGCAGGACTGGTTCGCAGCGGCACCCACGTTGGTGATCAACAATGCCGGCGTCGGTGCCGGCGGCGCCGCGATCGGCGATGCGCCGCTGGATGATTGGTCATGGACGTTGGGGATCAACCTCTGGGGCCCCATTCACGGCTGCCATGTGTTCACCCCGATCCTGCGCGACGCCGAGTCCCGTGCGCCCCGGGGCATCATCAATGTCGCCTCCGCGGCGGCATTCGGCGCCGCCCCGGGTATGGCCGCCTATAACGTCAGCAAGGCCGGCGTCCTCTCGTTGTCCGAGACGCTGGCCGCCGAACTGGCCGGAACACCAGTGCGAGTCACCGTGCTGTGCCCGACCTTCGTCAAGACCAACATTCTCGAGTCCGGCCGCATCAGCGAACAATCCAGCGAACTCGCCGCGAAATTGATGCGCTGGACCGGATTGTCCGCGGAGAAGGTCGCGCGGACCTGCCTCGACGCACACGACCGCGGCGAGCTGTACTGCATGCCGCAGTTCGACGCCAAGGTCGGCTGGAACATCAAACGTTTGGCCCCGCAGGCCTATACGCGTACGGCCGGCCTGCTCTCCCGCATCAACTTGCCCTGAACGCCCGACTGGAAAGGACCTTCCCGGTGGCCATAGACATGGAAGCCATGCTCGCCAAGATCAAAGACCGGCAGTGGGCACTCGCCGACATCGATTGGGACGCGCCCGGCGCCGACATGATCAGTGACGAACAGCGGCCCCAGCTCAAGGCGTTCATGGCCGACCTGTGCTGGATCGAAAACATCGGCGCCAGGGGCTTCGCGGCGCTCGCGAAGAAGGCACCCACGGCGACCATCGCCGAGATCTACCGCTACTTCCACGCCGAGGAACAGCGCCACGCCAACGCCGAACTGGCGCTGATGAAGCGCTGGGGCATGCTCGAGGATGGTGAGATTCCCGAGCCGAACGTGAACATCCGGCTGGCCATCGACTGGCTGGACCGCTGGGCCGACGACATGCCGTTGTCTCTGCTCGGCACCGTCATCCCGATGCTCGAAGTCGCGCTGGACGGCGCCCTGTTGAAATTCCTCCTCGACGAGGTGCACGACCCCGTTTGTCACCAGGTTTTCGAGAAGATCAACAATGACGAATCACGCCATCTGGTCGTCGATTTCGAGGTTCTCGACATGATCGGGCACGCGAAGATCCGGCGGCTGCTGATCGACTTCATCGGTCACAATGCCACTCCGGGTCTCATCATCGGCGCGATCATGGGTGCACCGCTGATCAACAGGATCCGCAACGAGATCACCGCGATGGGTCTGGAGCCCGAGCGGCTTTACCGGGCCGTGAAGCGATTCAGGGAGCTTGGCGACCGCGGCGAACGCACCAAGCGGGTGCCGACTTATCGGTTCCTGAGGCGCTACGCCGGCGTGGTCACAAATCCCCGCCACCCGTACCACCTGCTGGCGAATTCGATGGTGTGGCTTTCCGACCGATATCCGCGGCCCCTGCTGCCGTCGGTACCGACTTGGGTCAGCGAACTCACCCACGAGCCGGCGGCATGAGCATGGCGAACAACAACGGTGCCCATGCGGCGCTGATCATCGGGGCCGGCTTCACCGGACTAGGCGCGGCGATTCGATTGGCCGAAGCCGGAGTCGACGACATCGTGATACTGGAGCGTGCGGACCGGGTCGGCGGAACCTGGCGCGACACAACGTATCCCGGTGCCAGTTGCGACGTCCCCTCACTGCTGTACTCGTACTCGTTCGTCAAGAACCCGACCTGGTCGCGGACCTACTCCCCCGCCCCGGAAATCTATCGCCACCTCGAGGACATGGCGGACCGATTCAACATTCGCGGCCGCATAAAGTTCGGCCACGAGGTGAAGGACCTGTCCTTCGACGAGGAAGCCGGCGTCTGGACCGCCACCACCAAGAACCGCAAGAAGTTTCGCGCACGCACCGTGGTGCTGGCCTCCGGCCCCCTGTCCGACGTCAGCTTCCCCGACATCCGCGGCCTGGACAGCTACCGCGGGCACAAGATCCACAGCGCCCGCTGGGATCATGACTACGACTTCGCGGGCAAGCGCGTCGCGGTCATCGGCACCGGCGCCAGCGCCATCCAGATCATCCCCGAGCTGGTCAAGAAGGCCGAATTCGTCAAGGTCTTCCAGCGCACGCCGTGCTGGGTGCTGCCGCGCTTGGACGTCGCCACCCCACCGTCCGTGCAAGCCTTGTTCGCCAAAGTCCCTGCCACCCAACAGCTTGCGCGCCAGGCCCTCTACTGGGGCCACGAAGCCAGCGCGACGGCGCTGGTGTGGGACACGCCGCTGACGTCGCTGGTGGCCCGGCTCGGGCGGGCGCACCTGCGCGCTCAGGTGAAGGATCCGTGGCTGCGCCGCCAGCTGACACCCGACTTCCGGCCGGGGTGTAAGCGCATGCTGGTCTCCAGCGATTACTACCCCGCGCTGCAGCGCGACAACTGCAAGCTCATCGACTGGCCGATCGCCACGTTGAGCCCGGCCGGCATCCGCACCAGTGACGGCATCGAGCACCACCTGGATTGCATCGTGTTCGCCACCGGCTACGACGTGCATCTGACCGGTCCGCCGTTTCCGGTCACCGGGCTCGGCGGGCGCTCGCTGGCCGCCGAATGGGCCGATGGCGCACAGGCTTACAAGAGCATCAACGTGCACGGCTATCCAAACCTGTTCGTGATGACCGGCCCCAACTCCGGGCCGGGGCACAACTCGCTGCTGGTCTACATCGAGGGCCAGCTGGACTACGTGGTCCGCGGCATCACCACCATCCTCAACGACGACCTGCGCTACCTCGATGTGCGCGAACAGGTCCAACGTCGCCACAACGAGGATCTCCAGCGCCGGCTGACCAAGACGACCTGGATGTCAGGTTGCCGCAGTTGGTACCTCACCAAGGACGGATTCAACGGGTCGATGTATCCCGGCTTCGCCACGCAGTATCTTCGCCAGATGAGGGATTTCCGGTACGAGGACTATCAGGCGGTGGCGCACGCCCGGGCACACGCGACCCGGTCCGCCTGAGATGCCGGACTGACATGGCAACCGAGCGCGCGTCGCGGCCCGAGCCCGGCACCATCGCGGGCGTGCTGCACAACGTGCGGCGCGCGCCGAAACGCGTGCGGCGCCAATCGCGGGAATATCGCCAGCTCATCGAGGGCGCGGTGTCGCAGCTCTTCGACGCGGCGGTCCGTCACCCGCACGGCGGCGCGAACTCCGGTGAGTACCGAATCGACGACCTGGCGCGGTTGGCGGGCACCACGACTCGCAATATCCGCGTCTACCGCGACCGCGGGCTGCTGCCCCCGCCGCTGCGCGTCGGGCGGATCGCGTTGTTCAACGACACCCACCTGACCCGGTTGCGGCTGATCACCTCGATGCTTGACCGCGGCTACACCATTGCGCACGTACGAGAAATGCTCAGCGCGTGGGAGGAAGGCAAAAACCTCGGCGACGTGCTGGGCCTCGAAACCGCCATCGCGGGCCCGTGGACCACCGAGAAGCCGGAAACCCTGCCGCTGGCCGACGCCCAGCGACTCGTCGACGACCCGCACGCGTTCGAGCGCCTGGTCGCCCTTCAGCTGATCCGGATCGACGGGCCGCAAGCCACCCTCACCCGGCCGAAGCTCATCGAAGCGTTCAACGAGATCCGCGGCTACGGCGTCGAATTCGACAAGCTCATTGACCTGCACGAGCAGATCGTGCCCGAGATCGACAAGATCAGCGACATGCTGGTGCGCGCCGGGGCCGAGCACGTGCTGGACCGCATCAAGCCCGGCGAGCCGCTGCCGGCCGATGCCGAGATCGCCGAGCTGATCACCATGCTGGTGCGCTTCCGGACTCAAGCGGTGGCGACGGTCACCGCCACGCTCGCGTCCTCGATCGAATCCAATATCGAGTCGCTCGTGAGCCGCATTTTGGCGGACTATCTCGCCGAATCGAGCTCTTCGGCCTGAGCGGCGGTGGCTTTCGGGAATGTCCTCGGCCGCCTCATGCCGTGAGCGCGCGACCTAACAGTGGAGCGCTAAAAAGGGACGACAGTGCAGGTTGGGCACGTGAAAGTGCCCGTGCAGGCCGCTGCCGTGGGGAAAGTGAGCGCCAGCATGACGGCAAGAATGACTTTCGACTTGAGACCAGACACGAATACTCCATCCCGTTGAAGTTGGGACAGATGTTAAACGCAACACCGCGAAAAAACTTGAGAATGACGGATATTCGCTGTCAACCCTTTAGTGGACATTGAGATTTGGTGGGCCACGGGGCGGGAATTACCCACTGAACTGTGCATAACCGTATTCAGGGCCCACTCGGTGTCAGCGTTCCTTTCGTTTGAAGCACTTTGCTGGCGTTGATCTACTCGGTCCTTCGCGTTCTCGCGCTCGAGGTAAACGCCGCTTGGGCTCGTCGAATTCCTCGCCTATGGACGCGCAACCAGATAGGGCGCGAGCGTGGACAACTTCTCGCATGTCTCCTCGAATTCGCGCTCGGGCGTGGACTCTTCGATGATGCCGGCTCCGGCCCGTAGCCAGGTCCTACCGTCACGCTCGTAGGCCGCGCGCAGCGTCAGCGCCGCGTCGAGCGCACCGTCGGCTGAAATCATCACGACCGCACCCGAATACAGACCGCGAGGTCCTTCGTCGAGGCGCATGATCGCTTCGACACCGCCGGCTTTCGGGATGCCCGAGGCGGTGACCGCCGGGAACAGCGCTTCGAGCGCGTCCATCCGGTCGTTCGACGTGCCCAGGCGCCCGCTGACCGTGGACCCGAGGTGCTGCACGCTCCCCCGTTCCCGCACCGTCATGAAATCGGTGACGACCGCGGTGCCGGGTTCGGCGATCTCGGTCATCTCCTGCAACGAACTTCGCACCGAAATCGCATGCTCGACAATCTCTTTGGAGTTCGACTCCAGGTCATCGCGCGCCTCGCGGTCACGCGCCTCGCCGCGACCGAGCGCGCGGGTTCCCGCCAGTGGCTCGGTCACCACGACGCCGTCGCGACGGACCGCCGCGACCAGTTCAGGGCTGTAGCCGACGGCACGAATTCCACCCAGCCGCAACAGAAACGACCGCACCGGGGTGTTGTGCCGGCGCGCCAGCCGGTAGGTGGACGGGAAGTCGAGCGCGAAGGGCACTTCGAGAGAACGGGAAAGGATCACCTTGTGGTAGCGGCCCGCCGCGATCTCCGCCACGGCCGACGCCACCCGATCGCGGTAGTCCGAGGGGTCGGCGATGACGTCGACCGCCGAGGCGTCACGCAGACCGGGCACGCCGTCGCCGATCACACCCAGCACGTCGTCGCGGTGGTCGGCCGACGCGTCGAACAGACGGATTGCCTCCCGGGACACCGCGATGCGGCCCCGCGGCCAAAACACCCGGGCCAGCGGGGTTCCCGGCGCCAGGCGCTGCTGCAGCCCGTAGCGATAGACCCCGAATTCGAAGGCGATCCAACCGAAGAGTTGGTCTGTTTCCAGCAACAGCCGGTCGATGGCCTCGCCCAGCACCGGCCCGGGCCTACCCGACCACTGTTGGCGCTGCGTCACGCCGTCGCGGATCACCCGCAGCTCGTCGCTGTCCAGCTCGACCATGGCGTGCACACCGGTGGCCAGCACCCATTCCCCGCCGCGCTCGTAGAGTAGGTATTCTTCCCCGACGCGCTCAGACAACACCACGGCCAGCTCGGCCGCCAGGTCCGCCGGATCGATATGGGCGGGAAGCGGGATCGATGGCGACGCAGAACCGGCGGAACTTGTCTCGACGCTGACCTCGGTCACGGTTAGTAAATGTAGCCTAACCTATGTAGCTGTGCGCAACCGATCCCATCGAGTTGCCCCCGGATGGGCGCGTTCGGCTAAAACTCTCTCGGAGTTGAAGCCCCGTCCGGCCCGAGACTACCCGCGGGAATGCGTCGAGCCGTCGCCGTGGCCGCTCCGTTCGCGCAGCTAGGCGACGGTGGCGCCGACTTCCGAGCCGGGCCCCGCCGACCAGTTGTGAGGCTCGCCACTTCGAACGTTTCCCCACCGTTTACGTCGTTGTCGCGCAACACACGGCTCTGGCCGCGAGACTCGTCCTAGTGCCGCTGCCCGTCCGCCTGACTTGGCTGGATTGGAGGCTGGATTGGAGGAACAACGTGTTCAGCATTCGCCTCTTCAGCGGCGAGGAAGTCCAGGCAAGCGAAGGCGACGAACTCGAAATCAACCAACAGACCGGTGTGCTCTCGGTTTCCCGCGTCGACGGCTTCGAAGAAATCACGACGCACTACTCGCCATCGGCCTGGGCGTCGGTGACCCACCGGAAAAAAGGGCGCCGCGATCAGA
Organism: Mycobacterium sp. NTMscope_MAC_12; assembly: GCF_976985675.1. Taxonomy (NCBI): domain Bacteria; kingdom Bacillati; phylum Actinomycetota; class Actinomycetes; order Mycobacteriales; family Mycobacteriaceae; genus Mycobacterium; species Mycobacterium sp. NTMscope_MAC_12. Next base: position 1,288,916 of record NZ_CDRJYY010000001.1, on the reverse strand, counting down.
CCCTCGCTCAAGTCGTCGACCGGCTGACCCCAATTTGACTGCACAATAAACGCACAGCACTTTCACACCAATCTCACGGTAGATGGGACGCCGGCGCGCGGAAGGTGTGGCGTCCCCAAAACCGCTCTGAGCAGCGTGTTTTCGGTGCGGCCCCGTCTGGCGGGCCCGCGGTTCCCGCTGAGCTTTCGAGTGGCAGGCCCGCGGCCTCGGGGATAAGTTTTTGGCGGTCGTCGGGATGTTTCGTGGTTGCCCCGCGTTGCGGACGGTGCTTCCCCTGATCACGGGTCTACTCAACGGAGGCATCGATGCTGCACGAGTTTTGGCACAACTTCACCCACAACCTGTTCAAACCGCTCCTGCTGTTCTTCTACTTCGGCTTTCTGATCCCGATCCTGAAGGTGCGCTTCGAATTCCCGTACGTCATCTATCAGGGGTTGACCATGTACCTGCTGCTGGCCATCGGATGGCACGGCGGCGAAGAGCTCGCGAAGATCAGCGCCTCCAGCGTCGGCGCCATCGTCGGATTCATGGTCCTGGGCTTCGTATTGAACTGTGCCATCGGCGGTTTGGCCTACGTGGGGCTCGGCCGCCTGCGATCACTTCGGAAGGTCGACCGCGCGACGATCGCGGGGTATTACGGGTCGGACTCGGCCGGGACCTTCGCCACCTGTGTGGCCGTGCTGGCCGCCGTGAACATCGCCTCCAACGCTTACATGCCGGTGATGCTCGCCGTGATGGAGATTCCGGGCTGCCTGGTCGCGCTGTACTTCGTGGCCCGACTGCGCCACCGAGGCATGGACTCCGCCGGGTACATGCCCGACGAGCCCGGCTACACACCGCCCGTCAAGGTCGGGGTCGGTCCCGGCAGCGCCGCGCGACCCCAGCTGGGCCAGAGCCTCGAGACGCAGGAAGCGGGCCTCGAGCACCAGCTGGAGGATTGGGAGCCCGAGCAGAGCCCGGTCGGCATCAAGACCAAGCGGATGCCGATCTTGTCCCGCGAGCTGTTTCAGGAAGTGTTCCTCAATCCGGGGCTGGTCCTGCTGATGGGCGGCATCATCATCGGTCTGGTCAGCGGGCTGCAGGGCCAGAAGGTCGTCGCCGACGACGACAAGTTCTTCGTGCTGGCGTTCCAGGGCGTGCTGTGCCTGTTCCTGCTCGAGATGGGCATGACCGCGTCGCGCAAACTGAAAGACCTGCGCACGGCGGGCCCCGGATTCATCGTCTTCGGTCTCGTGGCGCCGAATATCTTTGCGACACTGGGCATCTTCGTCGCCTGCAGCTACGCCTCGCTGACCCACACCGACTTCAAGACGGGTACCTACGTGCTGTTCGCGGTCCTGTGCGGCGCGGCGTCCTACATCGCGGTCCCGGCGGTGCAGCGCCTCGCCATCCCCGAGGCGAGCCCGACGTTGCCGTTGGCCGCCTCACTGGGTCTGACGTTCTCCTACAACGTCACCGTCGGAATCCCGCTCTACATCGAGATCGCCCGGGTCTTCGAGCAGTGGTTCGGGGTCTGATCGCGTCGGCCGGGCCGCTACCCCAATAGCGTCCGCACGACGGCGTCGGCCAACAGCCGCCCCCGATCGGTGAGGACGAGCCTGTCCCCGGCCGACACCAGCAACCCGTCGGCGACGACACCCTCGGCGCGTTCACGCTCTTCGGAACTCAACACCTCTACCGGAAGGCCTTGGCGTAGACGGACTTTCAACAGCACGTCTTCGGTGTGCAACGTGTCGGCGCCGAGTTGCTCGAATCCCGCGACCGGCAGCGCGTTCGCGGACAACCTTTCGGCATACGCGTTGGGATGCTTGACATTCCACCAGCGCGTGGTGCCGACGTAGCCGTGCGCACCCGGTCCCGCGCCCCACCACTGCCCGCCATCCCAGTAGCCCAGGTTGTGCCGGCATTCACCACCCGGCCGCGACCAGTTGGAAACCTCGTACCAAGACATCCCCGCCTCGGACAATCGCGCGTCGACCAATTCGTAGCGGTGGGCCAGCACGTCGTCGTCGGGCGCCGCCAGCTCACCGCGCCGCACCCGCCGGGCCAAGGCGGTGCCTTCCTCGACCACCAACGCATAGGCCGAGACGTGATCGACGCCGGTGTCGATGGCCGTGTCGACCGACCGCAGCAGGTCGTCGTCGGACTCCCCCGGAGTTCCATAGATCAAGTCGAGGCTGACGTGGTCGAATCCCGCGGCCAGCGCCTCGCGGGCGGCGGCCGCCGATCGGTTCGGCGTGTGAATGCGGTCGAGGACACCCAGCACCCGTGGCGCCACCGATTGCATCCCCAGCGACACCCGGGTGTAGCCGGCCGCTCGGATGGCGTCGAAGAGGTCCGGCCACGCCGACTCCGGGTTGGCCTCGGTGGTGACCTCGGCATCTGTCGCCATCGGAAAGTGCTCGCGCACCATGTCCAGCAGCGTCACCAGGCGCGCGCCGCCGAGCAGCGAGGGCGTCCCCCCACCGACGAACACGGTGTTCACCGGCGGCGCTTGCAACCGCGCGGACGCCAGTTCCAGTTCCGTCCGCAGCGCGCCCAGCCAGGCGTCGGGATTGACGCCCCCCAGCTCGGCCGGGGTGTAGGTGTTGAAATCGCAGTAGCCGCAACGTGTTACGCAGAACGGGACATGCACGTAGATGCCAAACGGGCGCCCGGCGACCGCCCGCACGTCGGGCAGGTCGACCGGCTGCTCACGAATGGCCATGCCAAATGATCCCATGGCAGACGGGTTGCCCCGGGGCCCTCGATGCCGCCGATGCCTGGCGCTGAGCACCCGTGCCGAGCGTGCCATCGCGGCGAAATTCTGGCCGCTGTTCCGCGCTGAGTACCCGCTCGGCGTTGCCATGCGGCTCCACCACCCCCGGCTTGGCCGGGACTTTTAATCATCGTGAGCCCAGATTTGACCTGCTCGCGCGGCCCCTCGGCATCCATGGCACAATGGTGGCGTGACTGTCGCCCAGCCCAGCCCGCACATTGTGCTCGTGGCGCGACGGCACATCGATCTCAAGCGCGTTTGCAGCTGTATCTGTCTGCCTTGACTTGGTAGACCCAGCCCACTGTGTCTCCAGCAGGCCGACGGTTTCGTGCCGCCCATAAGTACCGCTGAACTGTGCTGGCCGCGCTGGCGATCTTTTTGAAGGAGAACTTCCGATGACCACCGCCCGACCCGCGAAGGCCCGTAACGAGGGCCAATGGGCACTGGGGAATCGTGAGCCGCTGAACCCGAACGAAGAGATGAAGCAGGCCGGCGCCCCCCTGGACGTGCGCGAGCGCATCGAGACCATCTACGCCAAGAACGGCTTCGACAGCATCGACAAGAGCGACCTGCGTGGGCGCTTCCGCTGGTGGGGCCTCTACACCCAGCGTGAGCAGGGCTACGACGGCTCCTTCACCGGCGACGACAATGCCGAGTTGCTCGAAGCCAGGTACTTCATGATGCGGGTGCGCTGCGACGGCGGCGCGCTGTCCGCGGCCGCATTGCGCACCGTAGGCCAGATTTCCACCGAATTCGGCCGCGACACCGCCGACATCACCGACCGGGAAAACATCCAGTACCACTGGATCGAGGTGGAGAACGTCCCCGAGATCTGGCGGCGGCTGACCGAGGTCGGATTGCAGACCGCCGAGGCGTGCGGCGACTGCCCCCGTGTGATCTTGGGCTCACCGCTGGCCGGTGAGTCGCTCGACGAGGTGCTCGACCCGAGCTGGGCGATCGACGAGATCGCGCGCCGGTACATCGGCCAGCCCGAGTTCGCCGACCTGCCGCGCAAGTACAAGACCGCCATCTCGGGCCTGCAAGACGTGGTGCACGAGGTCAATGACATCGCGTTCATCGGTGTCAACCACCCCGAGCACGGCCCCGGCCTGGACCTATGGGTCGGCGGGGGGTTGTCGACCAACCCGATGCTGGCCCAGCGCGTCGGCGCCTGGGTGCCGCTCGAGGAAGTGCCCGAGGTGTGGCACGCGGTGACCTCGATCTTCCGCGATTACGGCTACCGGCGGCTGCGCTCCAAGGCGCGGCTGAAGTTCCTGATCAAGGACTGGGGCGTCGAAAAGTTCCGCGAGGTGCTGGAAACCGAGTACCTCAAGCGTCCACTCATCGACGGCCCGGCCCCCGAGCCGGTCCCGCATCCGATCGACCACGTCGGCGTGCAACGGCTCAAGAACGGGCTCAACGCGGTGGGCGTCGCCTCGATCGCGGGACGGGTGTCGGGGACGATCCTGACCGCTGTGGCCGACCTCACCGAGCGGGTCGGCTCCGACCGGATCCGGCTGACCCCCTACCAGAAGCTGGTGATCCTCGACGTACCCGACGACAAGCTCGACGAGCTGATCGCCGGCCTCGAGTCGCTCGGCCTGCAGTCACAGCCGTCACAGTGGCGCCGGAACGTGATGGCGTGCACGGGGATTGAGTTCTGCAAGTTGTCGTTCGCCGAAACCCGGGTCAAGGCGCAGTCTTTGGTGCCCGAGCTGGAGAGCCGGCTCGCGGACATCAACCTGCAACTCGATGTTCCGATCACCGTCAACATCAACGGCTGCCCCAATTCGTGCGCGCGCATTCAGGTCGCCGACATCGGGTTGAAAGGCCAGATGGTCGACGACGGCGAAGGCGGCTCAGTCGAGGGTTTCCAGGTACACCTGGGCGGCAGCCTGGGCCAAGACAGCGGCTTTGGCCGAAAACTGCGTCAGCACAAGGTCACCAGCGACGAGCTCGGCGACTACATCGAGCGGGTCGCGCGCAACTTCCTGAAATATCGCGGCGAGGGTGAACGTTTCGCACAGTGGGCCATGAGGGCAGACGAGGACGATTTGCGATGAGCGAACGAACAACCAGACATTCCGAGGCCGAGCTGCGCGAGCTCGCTGCCCGGGGCGCGGCCGAGCTCGAGGGCGCCAGCGCCAGCGACGTATTGCGTTGGACCGACGAGACGTTCGGCGGCATCAACGGGCCGCGCGGATGGGCGACCTGCAACTACGTCGTCGCCTCCAGCATGCAAGAGGCCGTGTTGATCGATCTCGCCGCCAAGGTGCGCCCGGGTGTGCCTGTGGTGTTCTTGGACACCGGCTACCACTTCGTGGAGACCATCGGCACGCGGGACGCCATCGAGTCCGTTTACGACATCCGGGTGCTCAACGTCACTCCCGAGCAGACCGTCGAAGAGCAGGACAAACTCCTGGGCAAGGACCTGTTCGCGCGTGATCCCGGTGAATGCTGCAGGCTGCGCAAGGTCGCTCCGCTCGGCAAGACGCTGCGGGGATACTCGGCGTGGGTGACCGGGCTGCGGCGGGGCGAAACCGCCGCGCGCGCCAACGCCCCGGTGGTCGGTTTCGACGAGGGCTTCAAGCTGGTGAAGGTCAACCCGATGGCGGCCTGGTCCGACGAGGACGTGCAGAATTACATCGACGAGCACAGCGTGCTGGTCAATCCGCTTATGTACGAAGGCTATTCGTCGATCGGTTGCGCCCCGTGCACCGCCAAGCCGCTGGCGGGCGCCGACCCGCGCAGCGGGCGCTGGCAGGGGCTGTCCAAGACGGAATGCGGGTTGCACGCCTCCTGAGAGATCACGCGGACGTCAGCGTGTTCTCATCCTCGTCGGCCTCATTGGTGCGGCTGGGGTCCGCCGCGGCGGGGGCGATCGGTGGGACCCGGGTGGCACGCACGTAGACGGTGTCGCCGTCGCGCAATGCCAGGGCCTCGGCGTCGCCACGGGTGATCTGCGCCGTGAAGAAGCCGCCGGTGGCGGCGCTGGTCAACTCGACCCGCACCTCGAAACCCAACGCGACCACCCGGTCCACGGTGGCCCGCACCACCCCGATGGACTCCGCGGTGCCGTCCCCACCGGCGATCGCCATCTCGGGGTTGCGACCCACCCGGATGTCGTGCGGCCGCACCAGGGCACCGTTCAGCGTGGACACCGCGCCGAGGAACGACATCACGAACGCATTTGCCGGCGCGTCATAGACGTCGGTCGGGGATCCGATCTGCTCGATACGGCCGTGATTGAGCACCGCAATCCGATCGGCGACATCCAATGCCTCGGCCTGATCGTGGGTGACCAGCACCGTGGTCACGTGCACCTCGTCGTGCAGGCGGCGCAACCACGCCCGCAAATCCTCACGCACCTTGGCGTCCAGCGCACCGAACGGCTCGTCGAGCAGCAGCACTTGCGGGTCGACCGCCAGCGCCCGCGCCAGCGCCATCCGCTGTCGCTGACCACCCGAGAGCTGATTGGGATAGCGGTTCTGAAAACCGCTGAGCCCCACCACTTCAAGCAGGTTGTCGACCTTGGCCTTGATCTCGGCTTTGGGCCGCTTGCGGACCTTGAGCCCGTAGGCCACGTTGTCGCGGACCGTCAGATGCTTGAACGCCGCGTAGTGCTGAAAGACGAACCCGATGCCGCGGCGCTGCGGTGGCACCCGCGTCACGTCGCGACCGTAGATCGTGACGGTTCCGCTGTCGGGTTGGTCGAGACCGGCGATGGCACGCAGCAGGGTCGATTTACCCGAACCGCTGGGACCCAACAACGCTGTCAGCGACCCGGTCGGCACGACGAAGTCGACGTGGTCCAACGCGACGAAATCGCCATAGTGCTTGTAGGCGTCGCGCACGATGATGGCGAGGTCATCCCGGCCGGCACGGGTGTCTGTCACGTCATCCTCCTCGTCAGGCCTGCTTCGCCGCTCGGGCGCGGCGGGCGTCGAGAACCACCTGGAAAATCAGCACCAGCACCGCAACACCCATCAGCAAGGTCGACAGCGCATAGGCGCCGTACTCGACGCCCCGGTTGTATCGGTCCGAAACAAGCAATGTCAGCGTTTGCGACTTCCCCGGCAGGTTCGACGACACGATAAGCACCGCACCGTATTCCCCCAGGGTACGTGCGATTGTCAACACGATGCCGTAGGTCAGGCCCCACCGGATGGAGGGCAGCGTGATCCGCCAAAACGTCTGCCACCAGCCCGAACCCAGCGTCGCGGCCGCCTCCTCCTGGTCGGTGCCCAGCTCGTGCAGCACCGGCTCCACCTCACGCACGACGAACGGCAGGGTGACGAAGATGCTGGCGAGCACGATGCCCGGCAGGCCGAAGATGATCTTGAACCCGAGATCCTTTTCGACGAACCCCAACGCGCCGGCCGAGCCCCACAACACGATCAACGCCACACCCACGATGACGGGCGAAACCGCGAACGGCAGGTCGATGATCGCCTGGAGCACGCCCTTACCGCGAAACCTGTTGCGCGCGAGCACCAATGCCGTCGGAATGCCGAAAACCACGTTGAGCGGCACCACGATGGCCACCACCAGCAGGGTCAAGTTCAGCGCCGATATCGCCGCGGGGGTGCTGACCCAGGCGTAGAACTGGCCGAATCCGGGTCGAAATGTCCTCCACAGGATCAACGACACCGGCACGACCAGCAACACGAAAACGTATCCGAGCGCCACGAATCGCAGGGAATAGCGGACTCCCGCCGACGACGTCATCCGGCGAGCTCCTCGCGTTTGGCCGCGCGCCCACCCACGACCCGCAGGACGAGCAGGACCACGAACGAAATCGCCAACAGCACAACGGATATTGCTGCCGCGCCGGTGCGGTCGTCGTTCTCGATCAGGGTCCGTATCCACTGCGATGACACCTCGGTCTTGCCCGGCACCGCGCCGCCGATCAGCACCACAGACCCGAACTCTCCGATGGCGCGTGAGAACGCCAGGCCCGCGCCTGATAACAGCGCGGGCAGCAACGCCGGCAGCACCACCGAGGTGAAGATCTTCGGGCCGCTGGCGCCCAGCGACGCGGCCGCCTCCTCGGCGTCACGGTCCAACTCCAGCAGCACCGGCTGGACCGCGCGGACCACGAACGGCAGCGTGACGAAGGCCAACGCCACCACCACGCCCCACGCGGTGTGCTGCAGGTGCAGACCCACCGGGCTGTTGTTGCCGTACAAGGCCAGCATGACCAGGCTGGCGACGATGGTGGGCAGCGCGAACGGCAGGTCGATGATCGCGTCGACGAGCCGCTTCCCGACGAAGTCGTCGCGCACCAGCACCCACGCGATCACCAGGCCAAAAATCAGGTTGAGCACAGTCACCCCGGCCGAGATCGTCAGGGTGACCCGAAACGACTCCAAGGCGGCGTTCGAGGTGACCGCGAGCCAGAACGCCTGCCAGCCGCCGCCGGCGGACTGCCAGACGATCGCCGCCAGCGGCAGCAACACGATCACGGACAACCACACGGTGGCCGCCCCGACCCGCAGGGCGGTGGTGCCGCGGCCCCGCCCGGGCAGCGGCCCGTGCTCGGGCTCGCCGCTGAGTTCGGGCCGGACCGCCGCCGGGTCCGGCGTGATGGCCGTCATCCGGTGGCCTGCGTGTAGATCTTGGTGATGCTGCCGGTGCTCTTGTCGAACAGCTGCGGATCGACAGTGCTCCACCCGCCGAGGTCGGCGATGGTCCACAGTTTCGTCGGCACCGGATACTGGGCGCGGAAGTCGGCGGCGACGGACGGATCGACCGGCCGGAAACCTGCCTGCGCCCAAACCTTTTGGGCCGCCGCGGTGTACTGGAAGTTCTTGAAGGCGACGGCGGCCTGCAGGTGGGGGCTGGTGTTGACGACGGCGACCGGATTGTCGATCTTGAAGGTCTGCGGCACGTTGACGTGGTCAACCGGCTTGCCCGCACGCTCGGTGGCGATGGCCTCGTTCTCGTAGCTGATCAGCACGTCACCGCTGCCCTGGATGAAGACGTCGGTGGCTTCGCGCCCTGATCCGGGACGGAGTTTGACGTGCTCGGTCACCAGTTTCTTGATGAAATCCACACCGGCCGCGCTGTTGGCGCCCCCTTCGCTCTTGACGGCGTACGGTGCGAGCAGGTTCCACTTGGCCGACCCCGAACTGAGCGGGCTGGGCGTGATGACCTCGATGCCGGGCCGCAACAGGTCATCCCAATCCTTGATGTGCTTCGGGTTGCCCTTGCGCACCACCAGCGTGACCACCGACCCGAACGGGATTCCCTTGGTGGCGTCGGTGTTCCAGTCCTTGGAAACCTTGCCGGCCTTGACCAATCGAGCGATGTCGGGCTCGACGGAGAAGTTCACGACGTCGGCCGGCTTGCCGTCGACGACGCCGCGGGATTGGTCACCGGAGGCCCCATAGGAGGTCACCACCTGCACGCCCTTGCCCTCCTCGGAGGCATTGAACGCCGGAATTATCTTGCTCCATCCGGGTTCTGGGACCGAGTAGGCGACCAGCGTGATGGAAGTGTGCGCGCCGGCCAGCCCACCGCCGCCGACAGCATCGCTGGCACCCCCGTGGCAGCCGGCGACGATGCCGGCTATCGCAATCAGGGCGAAGACAGGCCGCCAACGCAACGCGGTCCTGATGTCCATCGAAGGCCTTCCGGTGGGGAACGTAACGGATCTCGGTCCCGTATCAGCGGAAAGGCAACCAGAACTTCAGGAGGATTCGAGAACTCCAGAACCAGACCGCACACGGGTTTGGGAGTCAGCGACAACAGTGCACGAAGGCATAGCACCCGGGAATGCCAAACGCCACGCGCATGGCGGGAAGCCTAACAGGAATTGACGGTGCCGCCACCGGAGCCGGCGCCGAGCGAATGCGGCGGGCGACTCAACGGTGCATCAAGTGCGTGACCAGCCACATGCCGATCACCAGCGCCACCAAGATCAGGAGAACCAGCGTCACGTGCGACCGAGGCATGCGCGTCACCCGGAGGTCTCACCGGCATGGCGGGCACGGCGCATCAACTCGATGCCCTTGCCGAGCAGCCCGTCGAGCAGGGCCGCCGTCACGTAGGCCACCGCCAGCACGACCGGCATCACCACCATGGCCTGCAGCACGAAAGGGAGCCCCGAAAGCCACAGCTCGTTGCCGTCCCACCAGTTGAGGAACGCGTTCACGGAGCTCACCCTATGCGGCGCTGCCGCACAAAACCAATGCGTGAACGCCGGCGCCCGGGCAGGTGTGCGCCACGCCGCCTCGGCGAAACGTTGGACGCCGGGCCGCCGCGCGGTCGATGATGTCCAGATGGTTCTGCATGTTCAGCCCGACGACCAACCGGCCGACACCATGCCCGAGGAAGCGCCACAGACGGTGGCCGCAACGTCGATGTCTTCGTCGATCGACCTGCGCACCCCCGGGCCCCTCGCTCCCAGTGCAGCCCTGCGCAATCCCTTTCCGCCGATCGCCGATTACGCGTTCCTGTCGGACTGGGAAACCACCTGCCTGATCTCTCCGGCCGGGTCGGTGGAGTGGCTGTGTGTGCCGCGGCCAGACTCGCCGAGCGTGTTCGGGGCGATCCTGGACCGCAGCGCCGGCCATTTCCGGCTGGGCCCCTACGGCGTCTCGGTGCCGTCGGCCCGCCGGTATCTGCCGGGCAGCCTCATCATGGAGACCACCTGGCAGACGCACACCGGGTGGCTGATCGTGCGTGACGCGCTGGTGATGGGCCCCTGGCACGACCTCGACCGCCGGTCGCGCACGCACCGCCGCACCCCGATGGACTGGGACGCCGAGCACATTCTGCTGCGCACGGTGCGCTGCGTCAGCGGCACCGTCGAACTGATGATGAGCTGCGAGCCGGCGTTCGACTACCACCGGGTGGGGGCCACCTGGGAATACTCCGCCAACGCGTACGGCGAGGCCATCGCGCGCGCCACCAGGCAGCCCGACGCCCACCCGACACTGCGGCTGACGACCAACCTGCGGATCGGGCTGGAAGGCCGGGAGGCACGGGCACGCACCCGGATGAAAGAGGGCGACGACGTGTTCGTGGCCCTGAGCTGGACCAAACACCCGGCGCCGCAGACCTACCAAGAGGCCGCCGACAAGATGTGGCAGACCACCGAGTGCTGGCGGCAGTGGATCAACATCGGCAACTTCCCCGACCACCCGTGGCGGGCCTACCTGCAGCGCAGCGCGCTCACGCTGAAGGGGTTGACCTACTCGCCCACCGGCGCGCTGCTGGCGGCCAGCACCACGTCGCTGCCGGAAACACCGCAGGGCGAACGCAACTGGGACTACCGCTACGCCTGGGTGCGCGACTCCACGTTCGCGTTATGGGGCCTGTACACGCTCGGACTGGACCGCGAGGCCGACGACTTCTTCGCCTTCATCGCCGACGTGTCGGGGGCCAACAACAACGAGCGGCACCCGCTGCAGGTGATGTACGGCGTGGGCGGCGAGCGCAGCCTGGTGGAAGAGGAACTGCATCACCTGTCCGGCTACGACCAGGCCCGGCCGGTGCGCATCGGCAACGGCGCCTTCGACCAGGTCCAGCATGACATCTGGGGCTCCATCCTGGACTCCTTCTACCTGCACGCCAAGTCGCGCGAGCAGGTCCCAGAGACGTTGTGGCCGGTGCTGAAGAAGCAGGTGGAGGAGGCGATCAAGCACTGGCGCGAGCCCGACCGCGGAATCTGGGAGGTGCGCGGGGAGCCGCAGCACTTCACGTCGTCGAAGGTGATGTGCTGGGTGGCGCTCGACCGCGGGGCGAAGCTGGCCGAGCGGCAGGGCGAGAAGAGCTACGCCCAGCAGTGGCGGGCCATCGCCGAGGAGATCAAGGCCGACATCCTGGCGCACGGCGTGGATTCCCGCGGGGTCTTTACCCAGCGCTACGGCAGCGACGCGCTGGACGCCTCGCTGCTGTTGGTGGTGCTGACGCGGTTCCTGCCGCCGGATGACCCGCGGGTGCGCAACACCGTGCTGGCGATCGCCGACGAACTCACCCAGGAGGGCCTGGTGCTGCGCTACCGGGTCGAGGAGACCGACGACGGCCTGTCCGGCGAGGAGGGCACCTTCACGATCTGCTCGTTCTGGCTGGTGTCGGCGCTGGTCGAGATCGGCGAGGTGCGCCGCGCCAAACGCCTGTGCGAGCGGCTGCTGTCCTACGCCAGCCCGCTGCACCTCTACGCCGAGGAGATCGAGCCGCGCACCGGTCGCCAGCTCGGCAACTTCCCGCAGGCGTTCACCCACCTGGCGCTGATCAACGCCGTGGTGCACGTCATTCGGGCCGAGGAGGAGGCCGACGGCTCCGGGATGTTCCAGCCCGCCAACGCGCCGATGTAGCTGGATCCGTCAGCTGCGGGCGCCGAGTTTGTCCATGAGTGCGCGGGCGAGGTCGATGGCGGTGGTGTTGATGTCGCCGTTGCCCTGATCGCCCGGACCATAGATGGGAATGAAGTCGACGGTCACCTCGACCACGTAAGGTCCCTTGACGCCGAGGGCCCGGGCCGATGGGATTGCGTTCAATCCCCCGCGTGGGCCGGATCGCATCGAAACCGTAGCCGCCACAACCGAATCCAGGACGCGCACGTCGGCGATGGCGTCGAAACCCCATACATCGATGGGCTCCACGGTCAGCGTGGTCCCGTCGCACTTCTGCCACTGCGCGACGAACCTGGCGAATAACGCGTCGGCGTCCGCGGCCGTCCGCAACGCGACGATGCCCTGCAGGACGCTGTCGATCTTCACGGAATCGCCTTTGTGCACCCACATTTCGCCGGCCGTTTCCTGTATCGGCGCCGAGCCGTACGTGACCCGCTGCATCAGGTGAACGACCCCGATGCACTCGGTCGGCCGGTCGTTCTCCCAATTGGTCCCCAATTTGTCGCCGCCGCCGAACTCCGAATAGTGCGGGTAGGGCTGGAACGGCTGGTCGAGCAGTTTTGCCAGCGCGGTCCCGTCGAACAAGACCCGTTTGATGGCCGGCACCCGACCCGCGTTCGGCGCCAGACCTCCTGTGCCGGCCGTGGTTTCGGTGCACCCGCTCACCAGCAGCACCGCGATCACAGCGGCCAGCGAACGCCAGGTGCTTTTCACTTCACCCCTCCCGGCCGCCCAGCCCGCGTCAGCTCAGCGCGTTGACCCTGTCCATCATGGCGTGCGCGATGTCGAGCGCGCTGGTGTTGATGTCGGCCGATCCCGGGTCGGTGGATCGCCGCCCGCCGAAGAAGACCACCTCGACTTCCACGAGGCAGTTCGACCGGATACCGATGGCACGCGCCTGCGGGGTGGGCCGCAGGGCCGGCATGTTGGGCAGCACCGAGGTGGCGGTTTTGGTCGCCGCGATGGTCGTCGCGGTGCCGCGGACATCGCTGATGACGTTCGTGGTGCTGATCGGGCCGGACTGTTCCGAGGTCGTCATGCCGTTGCATTGCTGCCACTGCTGGGAGAACTGCGCGAACAGCGCCTGAGCCTGCGCGGCCGACGGCAGCGTGACCACGCCCTCCATCACGGTGATCACCTGCGCCGGTTCGCCGTTGTTCCACCACGACTCCGAGGCGACGTCCTGCACTTGGCCGGACCGGTACACGCTCTTCTGCAGCATCGCCGTCACGCCCAGGCAACCGGCCTGCGACGTCGACCGCTTGACCTGGTAGAGCTTCTCGGGGCCGCCGACTTGGGCCGGATCGCGGGAGACCAGGGTCTGGTCGAGCATCCGCGACAGCGCCGCGCCGTCGAGAAGCACCTTGCTGACCGCCGCGCCATTCAGCGGCCGCAGCTTCAGGTTCGGCGCCGGCTTCGCGGTACCCTCCACGACCCCGCCGCAGCCCGTCACCAGCGTGGCCAGCGCCGCGAACGTCGCCGCCGCCTTGAGTATCCGCATGGCTACTTCTTGCCCTTGTCGCCCGCCGCGTCCGCGGACAGCGCCGCCACGAACGCTTCCTGCGGCACGTCGACCCGCCCGATGGTCTTCATCCGCTTCTTGCCTTCCTTCTGCTTTTCCAGAAGTTTGCGCTTGCGGGTGATGTCACCGCCGTAACACTTGGACAGCACGTCCTTGCGGATGGCTCGGATGTTTTCGCGCGCAATGATTTTCGATCCGATCGCCGCCTGGACCGGCACCTCGAACTGCTGTCGCGGGATCAGCTCTTTGAGCTTGGTGGTCATCTTGTTGCCGTAGGCCGAGGCGCCGTCCTTGTGCACGATCGCGCTGAACGCGTCGACGGCCTCGCCCTGCAACAGGATGTCGACCTTGACCAGCTGGGCCTCTTGCTCGCCGGCCTCCTCGTAGTCGAGGCTGGCGTAGCCGCGGGTGCGCGACTTCAGGGAATCGAAGAAGTCGAAGATGATCTCGCCCAGCGGCATGGTGTAGCGCAGCTCCACCCGTTCGGGCGACAGGTAGTCCATCCCGCCGAGTTCGCCGCGGCGCGACTGGCACAGTTCCATGATGGTGCCGATGAATTCGCTGGGCGCGATGATCGTCGTCTTGACCACCGGCTCGTACACCGCGCGGACCTTGCCCTCCGGCCAGTCCGACGGGTTGGTCACGACGATTTCGGTGTCATCTTCCTTGATGACCCGGTAGACGACGTTGGGTGACGTCGAGATCAGATCCAGGTCGAATTCCCGCTCCAGACGCTCCCGGGTGATCTCCATGTGCAGCAAACCCAGGAAGCCACAACGGAATCCGAAGCCCAGCGCCACCGACGTCTCGGGCTCGTACGTCAGCGCCGCGTCGTTGAGTTGCAGCCTGTCCAGCGCGTCGCGCAGGTCCGGGTAGTCCGAACCGTCGACGGGATACAGGCCCGAGTAGACCATCGGCTTGGGTTCGCGGTACCCGGTCAGCGCGTCGGCCGCGCCGCGCCGTGCCGTCGTCACGGTGTCACCCACCTTGGACTGGCGGACGTCCTTGACCCCGGTGATCAGGTAGCCCACCTCGCCCACCCCCAGGCCGTCGCTGGCCTTCGGCTCGGGCGAGACGATGCCGACCTCGAGCAGCTCGTGCGTGGCGCCGGTGGACATCATCGCGATGCGCTCGCGCGGGGTGATCTTGCCGTCGACCACCCGGACGTAGGTCACCACGCCGCGGTAGATGTCGTAGACGGAGTCGAAGATCATCGCCCGCAGCGGCGCGTCGGCCTTGCCCTGCGGGGGCGGCACCTGGCGCACCACCTCGTCGAGCAGTTCCGCGACTCCCTCGCCGGTCTTGCCCGACACCCGCAGCACGTCGTCGGGCTCGCAGCCGATGATGTGGGCCAGTTCTCCGGCGTAGCGGTCCGGGTCGGCGGCCGGCAGGTCGATCTTGTTGAGCACCGGGATGATGGTCAGGTCGCGGTCCAGCGCCAGGTAGAGGTTGGCCAGGGTCTGGGCCTCGATGCCCTGGGCTGCGTCCACCAGCAGCACCGCGCCCTCGCAGGCCTCCAGCGCGCGCGAGACCTCGTAGGTGAAGTCGACGTGGCCCGGGGTGTCGATCAGGTGCAGGACGTGGTCTTCGTCGTCGACTTTCCAGGGGAGCCGGACGTTCTGCGCCTTGATGGTGATGCCGCGCTCGCGCTCGATGTCCATCCGGTCCAGGTACTGGGCGCGCATCGAGCGCTCATCGACGACACCGGTGAGCTGCAGCATCCGGTCGGCCAGCGTCGACTTGCCGTGATCGATGTGGGCGATGATGCAGAAATTCCGAATCTGCGCCGGCGCGGTGAAGGTCTTGTCGGCGAAACTGCTGATGGGAATCTCCTGGTCTACGTCAAACGTGATGGGCGCTGCGCGGCCGTTGTGCTGGCCGTTCGCGGCCAAGTCCAGCGTATCTATGCAGCGTCGTCCGGACCTACTTGGACACAGTCGCGCCCGGTTGCTCGCGTCTATGCTGCGAATATGGCGTCTGCCCGGAAATCGCAGTGGAAGACGTTCCAGCGGTTCGCCGAGAATCTGGTGTTCAACGGGGCCCCGCGGCTGGCGCGGCACGTGCAGAATTCCCAGACCGTCCTGCGCGAGTTGCAGCAGGCCGTGCGGATCACCGCGAACGTCATCGCGGCCGCGACACCGCCACCGTCCGACACGACGGTCGCGGGCCGGCCGGTGACCAGCAACAGCCTGCCCACCGCGCAGCGGGCCCGCAAACTCGTGTACGCGCCGAGCCTGGACGGCCGGGCCGATCCCGGCGAGATCGTCTGGACGTGGGTGGTCTACGAGGACGACCCCAGCCGGGGCAAGGACCGGCCCGTGCTGGTGGTGGGACGCGATCGCGGCACCCTGCTGGGATTGATGGTCTCCAGCCAGGAGCGCCACGCCGCCGATCCCGACTGGGTTGGAATCGGTTCTGGCAGTTGGGATTACGAGGGAAGATCCAGCTGGGTCCGGCTGGACCGCGTGCTCGACGTGCCCGAGGAGGGCATCCGCCGCGAGGGCGCCATCCTGGATCGCGAGATCTTCGACGTGGTGGCGGCCCGGCTGCGCGCCGACTACTCCTGGCGTTGAGTCGGCCAAGTCGCCGAGCGTGTAACCACGGCGGGAAATCCGCCAATTTTCGCCCTGAATGCACGCTCGGCGAGCGGGGCCGAGATGGGCCGGCGAGTCAGCCCTGGGTGATGTAGGACTGCAACTGCTGCTGCTCGGCCTCGAGTTCTTCCATCCGGGTCTTCACCACGTCACCGATGCTGACGATGCCGATCAGCTTCTTCCCGTCGAGCACCGGGACGTGGCGCACCCGGTTCTTGGTCATCAGCACGCTGATCGCGTCGACGGTGTCGGCCTTCGTGCACGTGGCCAGCATGCTGGTCATGATCTTGGACACCGGGCGAGAGAGCACGCTGGCGCCATGAGTGTGCAGCTGGCGCACGACGTCGCGCTCCGACACAATGCCGACGACCCCCTCGTCGCCGACCACGACCATGGCGCCGATGTTCTGCTCGGTCAGACCCGCCAGCAGCTCGCGAACCGTCGCGTCCGGGTTGATGGTCACCACCGCTGCGCCCTTATTCCGCAAGACGTCCGCAATCCGCATCAAGGCCTCCAGCCGGGTTTGTGATCCGCTTCACATCAGGCTACGGCTAACTCGCGCGGCGGAAAAGCCACCCACGGAACCCGCAAACAGATCGTGTCCAAGCGCCGACGGCCGGCCGGATCGTTCGATTGGGCCACTGCTCACGGCGGGGACCTGCAAGATGGGGCCATGATCGAGGTCACCCTGCTGGGCACCGGTAGTCCGATCCCCGACCCGAACCGCGCCGGGCCGTCGACCCTGGTGCGGGCCGGCGGGCAGGTGTTCCTGGTGGACTGCGGGCGCGGGGTGCTCCAGCGCGCGGCGGCGGTCGGGGTGGGCGCGGCCGGGTTGTCGGCCCTGCTGCTCACCCACCTGCACAGTGATCACGTCGGCGACCTCGGCGACGTCCTCATCACGCGGTGGATCAGCACCTTCACCCCCGATCCCGCGCCGCTGCCCATCATCGGGCCGCCCGGCACCGCCGAACTGGTGGAGGCGACGCTGGGGGCGTTCCGCCACGACATCGGCTACCGGATCGCCCATCACGCCGATCTGAATGCGCCGCCGGCCGTCGAGGTCCACGAACACACCGACGGTCCGGTCTGGGACCGCGACGGCGTATCGATCCGGGTGGGCGCCACCGATCACCGGCCAGTGGCCCCGACCATCGGGTTCCGCATCGACTACGACGGGGCGTCGGTGGTGCTCGCGGGCGACACCGTGCCGTGCGCGAGCCTGGACGAGCTGGCGGCCGGTGCCGGCGCCCTGGTGCACACCGTGATCCGCAAGGACATCGTCGCCACCATCCCGCAGCAGCGGCTCGTCGACATCTGCGACTACCACTCGTCAGTGGAAGAGGCGGCGGCGACCGCGGCCCGCGCGGGCGTGGACACCCTCGTCATGACGCACTACGTGCCGGCGCTGGTGCCCGGCCAGGAAGAGCAGTGGCGGGCGCTGGCCGCCGGGAAGTTCGGTGGGCGCATCGAGCTCGGTGACGACCTGCACCGGGTCCAGATCGACGCGCCGTCCTGACGAACGTCGCGCTCACCGGGATGGCGAATCCCGTTGCACCGCACGGACAATGGCGGCACCGGCCACCACCAGCCAGATCAGCGCCAGGACCCGCGCGATCGGCAACAGGACGCCCAGCGCGGGCCAGATCAACACCCCCGCCGCCGATTCGGCGAGGACAGCAGTCGCCAGACCGATCCGTGCCAGCGGCCGGGGCAGCGCTCCCCCGGTCCGCCCCGACGCCGCCATCGCGGCGACCAACAGGCCCAACGCCACGATGTGACCCGGGCCGCCGGTGAGAAAGACCAGCAAGTACAGCGCCCTCACCAAGGCGGTGTCGGTACTGACGTCCGGCCACGACATCGCCCACCCCAGCAGTCCGGCCAGCCCCAGCGCCCCGGCGGCCAAAACACCGCCCGCGAACGCGATCGACGCGGCGGCACCGGCTCCGAGTTGCCTCAGCCGCGCGGCGGCCATCGCCGCATAGACCGCAAGCGGGACCGACGACGCGAACGTCGCAACGGCCATGATCCGCACGGCCACCGGCTGGGCGCGCACGTACGCCGCCACCGCGCCGACCGGACCGTACGGCAAGGGCATGACGCCGCCCATCCCGACGCCGATCGCGATCCCACCGAAGAGCAGCCCGATGCAGAGCAGGGCCAGCGCCGTCAGGGGCGGGCCGCCGCGCCGGGGACGGTTCGCCTCGAGGTGGGCCGCGGCTTCGCGGATACCGTTCATCGCTGAACGGTAACCCTGCGGCGCCTCGGCGTCGGCTACCCAGCGCCTCGGGCGGGAGGCCAGCGGCCTCGTCGAGGGCTCAGCCTACGGATCGACCGATCGCGACGAAGGACGCGAGCAACAAGAGAATTACGTTGATTGGCAACGGTTGTCGCTCGTTACGAGTCAGGTGCACGCGCATCGCTCCGATCTGCACGATGACTAGGCCCACCGCAGCGGCTGGGGTCAGGACGCGGGCGATGCCGGTTGCCTCCGGCAGGATCACGCCGAGCGCGCCGAGGATCTCGACCGCGCCAACGGCCTTGACCGCAGCGTCCGAGTGGTCCTTCATCCAGTCGAGTCGGCCCGATGCTACGAGTTGTTCGCGCGGCCGAACGACTTTGAGCCCACCCGCGACGAGATAGACGAAGGCGAGCAGACTCTGCGCGGCCCACAGTGCGATGTTCACGGTGTTCCCCAATCCTTACCATTTGTGCGTAGCCACATCGTGTGTCAGCGCTGGGCCCGCCGCATAAGGCACATCGATGTATGTATCCAGGACGGAGACTTCGATATGACGAACGTCACACGGAAGACGCCGCGGATACCCGAGGGCGGTGCGGTCCGGGAGGTCCTCGATCGCATCGGCGACAAGTGGAGCCTGCTGGTAATCGGCACGCTGCGTGACGGGCCAATGCGGTTCGGCGAGTTGGAGGCGACCGTGGAAGGCATCTCGCAGCGGATGCTCACCCTGACGCTCAAGCATCTGGTCGAGGATGGCCTGGTCGACCGCACGGCCTACGCCGAGGTGCCACCGCGAGTCGAGTACGAATTGACCGGACTCGGACGGACATTGCTGCCGCTGGTGATCTCCCTGGCCCAGTGGGCCATGGCGCACCACGAGGAGATCAACGCCAACCGCATGTCACGGTAACGCCGCATATCGGCCCTTAGGCGAGCCGGGTCACCTCCACGATCACGTCGAGGTCGGTGGCGCCCTCCCCGGAATATATGCCCTTCAACGGGGAAACATCGGCATAGTCGCGGCCGGCACCCACGCCGACGTACTGCTCGGTGATCTCGGCGTCGTTGGTGGGGTCATAGCTCCACCACGCGCCCGTCCACGCCTCGATCCAGGCGTGGCTTCGCCCGTCCACGGTGTCCCCGACGACGGCGTCACATTTGGGATGCAAGTAGCCCGAAACGTAGTGCGAGGGAATCCCCATGCCGCGCAACAACATCAGCGACAGGTGCACGAAGTCCTGACAGACGCCCTTGCCTGCTTTCAGGGCGTCGAGCCCGGACGAGTGCACGCTGGTGGTCCCCGGAAGGTAGTCCAGCTCCTCGCGCACCCAATTGGCCGCCGCAACAACGGCTTCGGCGGGGCTGTGGTTCTTGCGGATCTTTTTGCCCACCGCAGCCACCCGCTTGCTGGCCGGGGTGTGTTCGGTGGGGCGGAGCAGGTCGTCGAAGCGATCGATCACCGCATCCGAATGCAGCTCCCCCCAGTCCACCTCGGTGGCCGGCGCCTCGGCGCGTTCGGTCTCCACGACCGACGAGGACATCACCGTGAGGTCGGTATGCGGCGCGTGCAAGTCGAACGCCGTCACCGCGGTGCCCCAATAGTCGATGTAGCGGTAGGACCGGGTTGCCGGGATGGTCTCGACGCGGTTGAGGATGACGTTCTGGCGGTTGTTCGACCGCGGGGTCAGCCGGGCTTCGTTGTAGGAGGCGGTCACCGGCGACTGGTAGGCGTACCCCGTGGTGTGCACCACCCGCAGCCGCCACATCAGCCGTCCCCTTTCCTGCTGACCAGGCCGGCGCGCTGACCGGCGTTCGACCACGCCACCCACGGTGTGATGTGAAAGTACTGCAGCGCCAAGGCTTCTCCGACATCGCGGCAGGTGCGCTGCAGGCCCGCCAACCGGCTTTCCAGCGTCTCCAGCAGCACACCGGGCTGGACGAACTCCAATTCGCTGCGTGCCTGCCCGAGCAACCGCTGGGCCTCGGCGGTGGCCCCGATCCGGCTCTGCCGATTGCGGACCAGTTCGTCGAGGTTGTGTTCGGCCAGCCGCAGCGAGTAAAACACCGAACGCGGAAACAACCGGTCCAGCAACATGAACTCGACCACGCGGCCCGCGTCGAGCACACCGCGATAGGTGCGCAGATACGTGTCGTGCGCGCCCGCCGAGCGCAGCAGCGTCACCCACGCCGGAGACGAAGCGCTGTCCCCAACCCGCGACAGCAACAGCCGCACCGTCATGTCGACGCGCTCGATCGCCCGCCCCAACACCATGAAGCGATATCCGTCGTCGCGCGACAGCGTCGAGTCCGCCAAGCCGGCGAACATGGCCGCCCGCCGCTCGACGAACGACAGAAAGTCATGGGGCCCAAGGCGTTTGGCGGCGCGTTCGCGTTCGGGCAGGGCGTGGTAGGTGGTGTTGAGACACTCCCAGATCTCGCTGGACGTCACCTCCCGCGCCGACTTGGCGTTTTCCCGCGCCGCGGTGATCGCGTCGACGATCGAAGAGCCGCCCTGGGCGTTGGTGCTGTAGGCCACCAGATCGGTCAACGACCACACGTCCAGGTCATGATCGGGCGGGTCGATGCCGAGCACCCGCAGCAGCAGGCGCGAGGCCTGATCCGGGTCGACGCTGGAATCCTCGAGCAATTGGTGCAGCGCCACGTCCAGGATTCGCGCGGTGTCGTCGGCGCGCTCGACGTAGCGGCCGATCCAGTAGAGCGCCTCGGCGTTACGTGCCAGCATCACCGGATCACGATCTGCCGCTGCTTCTGCTGGGGTTGGTCGTCCTGCCGCTCGTCGGCCTGGCCGTCGCTGCCCGGCTCCGCCATGGAGTCCGGCAGGGAGCGCACCACTTCGGCGGCACCGAGTTCGTGATCGCCGGTCGAGGTCCGCGACGCCAACACCCAGGTGTCCTTCGAGCCACCGCCCTGGCTGGAGTTGACCACCCGTGACCCCTCGACCAGGGCCACCCGGGTGAGGCCGCCGGGCAACACCCACACGTCGTTGCCGTCGTTGACCGCGAACGGCCGCAAGTCGACGTAGCGGGGCGCCAGCGCGCTGCCGACCTGCGTCGGCACGGTCGACAGTTCCATCATCGGCTGGGCGATCCAGCTCCGCGGGTCGTCGCGGATCTTCTTGGCGACGGCGGCCAGTTCCTTATGGGAGGCCTCCGGGCCGAACACGATTCCGTAGCCGCCGGACCCCTCGACCGGCTTGAGGACCAGCTCGTCGATCCGGTCGAGCACCTCTTCGCGTTCCTCGTCGAGCCAGCAGCGCAGCGTCTCCACGTTGGCCAGCAGCGGCTTCTCGCCCAGGTAGTACTCGATCATGGCGGGCACGTAGGTGTAGACGAGTTTGTCGTCGCCGACGCCGTTGCCGATCGCGCTGGAGATCACGACGTTTCCGGCGCGGGCGGCGTTGACCAGGCCGGCCACCCCCAGCACCGAGTCGGCCCGGAATTGCAGCGGGTCCAGGAAGGCGTCGTCGATGCGCCGATAGATGACGTCGACCTGGCGCTCGCCTTCGGTGGTACGCATGTACACCTGGTTGTCGCGGCAGAACAGGTCGCGCCCTTCGACCAGCTCGACCCCCATCTGGCGGGCCAGCAGGGAATGCTCGAAATACGCGGAGTTGTAGACGCCCGGGGTCAGCACCACCACCGTGGGGTCGGCCTCGTTGGTGGCCGCGGAGTTGCGCAGCGCCCGCAGCAGGTGGCCGGCGTAGTCGTCGACCGAACGCACGCGATGCGTGGCGAACAGGTTCGGGAAGACGCGCGCCATGGTGCGCCGGTTCTCCATGACGTAGGAGACGCCCGAGGGCGACCGCAGGTTGTCCTCGAGGACCCGGAAATCGCCCTTTTCGTCGCGGATCAGATCGATGCCGGCGACGTGGATCCGCACGCCGTTGGGCGGGACGATGCCCATGGCCTGCCGGTGAAAGTGCTCGCAGGAGGTGATCAGGCGGCGCGGGATCACCCCGTCGTCGAGGATTTCCTGGTCGCCGTAGATGTCGTCGAGGTACCTCTCGAGGGCCTTGACCCGCTGGGTGATGCCGCGTTCCAGCCGGGCCCACTCGGCGGCCGAGATGACTCGCGGCACCAAGTCCAGCGGGAAGGGCCGCTCCTGGCCCGACAAAGAGAAGGTGATGCCCTGGTCGAGGAAGGCGCGGGAGAGCGCTTCGGCGCGAGCCTTGAGATCCGAGGCGTCCGATGGCGCGAGTTCGGCATAGATGCCCTTGTAGGGGCCGCGAACGGCGCCCTGCGTGTCGAACATCTCATCGAAGGCCATCTCGTAGGCGTCCGAGGATGTGTTGTATCCGCCGAAAATTCGCTCCGAACGCGCGGCGCGAAAACCCCGCCTGGTCTCCTCAAGCTGGTTCGTCAGACTCACTGTTCAGATGCTGCCTCAGATCGACGTTATGGCAGCCCACGTGTTCCCGTTTTGGGGGAAAACGTAACTCACTGATAACCTGGGCAATCGCTGTGGTGATTCCGGCGTCCCAACCAAACGTCTGATCGAAGAAGGAACTCGAGCGTGGCCAACATCAAGTCGCAGCAGAAGCGCAACAAGACGAACGAGCGCGCCCGCCTGCGCAACAAGTCGGTGAAGTCGTCGCTGCGCACCGCCGTCCGCGCCTTCCGCGAGGCCACCCACGCCGGCGACAAGGAGAAGGCCGCCGAGCTGCTGGTCTCGACCAACCGCAAGTTGGACAAGGCTGCCAGCAAGGGCGTGATCCACAAGAACCAGGCCGCCAACAAGAAGTCGGCCCTGGCGCAGGCCCTCAACAAGCTCTGAGTTCTCAGCGGCTGCGCTGGGCGGCCAGCTCGGCAACCTGTCTGACCGCGGATTCCAAAGCGTAGTCGGCGTCCGCCACCGCCCCCTTGACGTTCGCGTTGAGCGCGGCGACAACCTTCATCGCCGTGGCCACCGTGTCCCGCGACCAATGCCTCGCCTGTTTCTGGGCCTTTTGCACCCGCCAGGGCGGCATCCCCAGCTGGGACGCCATCCGGTAGGGATCGCCCGACAGCGGGCCGACCCGGCCGATGGTGTGGATCGCCTCGGCCAGCGCGTCCGCCAGCACCACCAGGGGCTCGCCCCGCATCATCGCCCACCGCAGCGCCTCGGCGGCCCCCTCGATGTCGCCGGCCACCGCCTTGTCGGCGATGTCGAAGCCCTTCACCTCGGCCTTGCCGCTGTGATAGCGGCGCACCGCGGCGGCGTCGACCGCCCCGCCGGTGTCGGCGACCAGTTGGGAGCAGGCGGACGCCAACTCGCGCAGGTCGGAGCCGACCGCGTCCAACATCGCGGTCACCGTCGCCTCGTCGGCCTTCACCCGCAAAGCGCGGAACTCCTTGCGGACGAAGTCGATGCGCTCGCTGAGTTTGGTGATCCGCGCGCACGGGTGCAGTTGGGCGCCGAGCTTCTGCAGGTCGGTGGCCAGCGCCTTGGCCCGGCCGCCGCCCGAGTGCACGACCACCAGCACGACGCCCGCCGGCATGTCGGCCGCGGCCGAAACGATCATTGCGGCAGCGTCTTTGCCCGCTTCACCGGCCGACTCGAGCACCACGATGCGCTCGTCGGCGAACAGCGAGGGACTCAGCAGCTCGGCGAGCTCGTAGGTGCTGACGTCACCGGCCCGCATCCGGTTGACCGGGATGTCCGCGTCCTTGCCGGCCCGTTTCCGCGCCGACCGCAGCACGTCGGCCACCGCCCGCTCGACCAGTAGTTCCTCGTCTCCCAGCACCAGGTGCAACGGCGAAACCTCGCTCACCCCATGATGGTGTCACGACCGACCGACGATCCCGGACAGCGCCCAGGCCAGCCCGGCCAGCGCGGCCACCCCCGAGACGACGCGGAACGGGCTCCACCGCCACAGCACGATCGCCAGCACCGTCACACCGCCGACGAGCAGCGTGCCGGGCATGCCCTGCGGGACCGGCACCGTCGCGCCGGGCAGGCCGGCCGCCCAGCGGGCCACGCCGCCCACCCACCACAACTCGGGGCCGGTGAACCGGATGAGCAGCCGCGCGGCGGCCGGCCACACCGGGCAGAGCGCGGCCGCGGCGGTGCCCAGCACCGTGATCGGCGCGATCGCCCGCCACGACGAGGTTGGCGGCGGCGGCGACCACGCTGAAGCGGCCGGAGATCGCGGCGACCAGCGGCGCGGTCACGATCTGCGCGGCCCAGGCGACGGCCAGCGCATCGGCCAACGGCTTAGGGATCCCCCTTCCCGTCAGCCGCCGCGACCACTCCGGTGCGATGACGACCAGCGCGGCGGTGGCGAGCGCCGACAGCGCGAAGCCGACGTCGACGGCCAGGTGCGGGGCGAGCGCCAATAACAGCAGCACCGTGGCGGCGAGCGCCGGAATGGCTTGCCGCCGACGCGAACTCAGCATTCCCGTCAACGCGATGGCGCCCATCGCCGCGGCCCGCAACACGCTCGCCGTCGGCTGCACGACGATGACGAAGGCCACCAGTGCCAGTGCGGCCAGTACGACCGCCGTCCGGGGGCCGATCAATCGGGCCGAGAACAGCACGGCGGCGCACACGATCGTCACGTTGGCCCCCGACACGGCCATCAGGTGCGTCATGCCGGCCGCGCGGAAGTCGCGGCCCGTGTCGCCGGGCACCGCCGAGGTGTCGCCGAGCACCAGCGCGGGCAGCAGCGCCGCCTCCTCGCCGGGCAGTGTGTCGCGGACGGTTGCGGAGAATCGACCGCGCACGGCGTGCGCCGCCCGTTGCACGACGCCCGCGGTGCCCATCGTCGGCCGGCCCGACGCGTTGAGCACCGCGACCGTCAGGTCGCGCCGCGTCGGGCGGCCGATGCGGGCGCTGAATCGCAGTGGCTGGCCCACCATCAGCCCACCGAAATCCGCGGCGCGCGCGAAAACGACGACGCGCCCGGATATTTCGTCGGCGCGCAGGCGTTGCAGAGTGGCCCGAAACATCAACCGGCCGCTGCCCAACGACACCGGGCTCTCGGTGGGGGTGACCGTGACCGCGGCGGTCACGCCGTATGCCGCGGTGATCGGGTGGCGATCGACGGCGTCGGCGCGCAGCGCGATGGCGAACCCGAATCCCGCCCCCACGACACCGATCGCCGCGAGCCCGGCGCTGATCGCCCGCAACCGCGCACCCCCGCGGCCGCGCAGCGCCCGCCACGCCAGCGCTCCGGAGGCGCCGATCAACGCGACGCAGCACCAGGCGAGGATGCGCCCGATCGGCCACCAGATGCCGCCGGCGGTCACCGCCCAACAGGTCAGCGCCGCCGGCACCAGGCGCACATCGACCCGCACCGCGGGCGAGGCGGCCGACCCGGGGTGATGCACCCGGGTCAGACACGGACCAGGGCGCGCAGCTTCTCCAGCCGCGCCGGCCCGATCCCCTCGACGTCGGCGAGCTGGTCAACGCTGGTGAACTTGCCGTTGGCCTGGCGCCACGCCACGATCGCGGCGGCGGTGACCGGCCCGACCCCGGGCAACGCGTCGAGTTCCTGCACCGTCGCGGTGTTGAGGTTGACCGCCTCGCCCGGTTTCGGCTTGACCGTCCCCGACCGCGGTGGCGGCGCCTTCGACGTGGATGTCGATCCGGAGGCCACCGAACTGCCCAGGGCCGTCGGCTGTCCCGAGACGGGCGCGAGGCCGACCACGATCTGCTCACCGTCGCCGAGCGGTCGGGCCATGTTGAGTCCGATGGTGTCGGCGCCGTTGACCGCGCCGCCGGCGGCCTGCAGCGCGTCGGCGACGCGGGCGCCGGGTGCGAGCGTCACCAGGCCGGGCGTGTGTACCAGGCCGACCACGCTGACGACCACCGGCTGATCGGGTCCGGGCGTCGGGCTCGCCGAGGAGCGTGGGCTCGCCGTCGACACCTTCTCCACCGGCGGCAGCTTGGCCGACATCACCGGCGCCGGCCGGTCGCGCACCAACGTGAAAACCGTGACCAGCACCGCCAGCGCCGCCACGATCGCCAATCCGATGGCGCCCGCGCGTCCCGGGTCGGCGCGCACCTTCGCCACCCAGCCCCGGTCCTGGGACGAGTCGGGCAGCCACCGCGGCAGCAGCGAATTCTGGTCGTCGTTCGGGGCGTCCCCGTCCGGGTCCGCCCCGGAGTCCTCGCCGTGCGGGTCGGTATCCGGTTCGGCGCGCAGCCGTCGCTGCAGGCGCTCGGCCGGAAGTTCTGTTCGCATGGGCCGACCGTAAATCCGCCCACCGCCGCAACCGCCCCGGCGAAGGGCGCCTCCGACCCGTTCTGTGGATTAACCCGAGGCTGTGCACAGGCCCCGCACGGGATGAGCCAAGATGGAGGTTGAGCGAACGACCAGCATCGCCAGAAACCAGCTCTGGGCGATGGGCCGCCACGCTCACCGGAGCAACGACAGGAGGCTGCCATGCAACTGGCGCTCACACCCGAGGAAGCCGCGTTCCGCGACGAACTCCGCAGCGTCTACACGACCAAGATTCCCCAGGAGTTGCGCGACCGGGTGCGCCAGGGCTCGGCGGAAGTGAACCGCGACGACATCGTCACCAGCCACAAGATCTTGCACGAACACGGTTTGGCGGTACCGAACTGGCCGGTCGAGTGGGGCGGCAAGGACTGGACGCCGACCCAGCACCAGATCTGGGCCGACGAAATGCAGCTGGCGTGCGTCCCGGAGCCGCTGAACTTCAACACCAAGATGGTGGGCCCGGTGATCGCCGAATTCGGTTCGGAGGACGTCAAACAACGCTTCCTGCCCCCGACGGCCAGCCTCGACATCTGGTGGTGCCAGGGGTTCTCCGAGCCGGAGGCCGGGTCCGACCTGGCGTCGCTGCGCACCACCGCGGTCCGCGACGGCGACA
This sequence comes from Mycobacterium sp. NTMscope_MAC_12, assembly GCF_976985675.1. NCBI lineage: Bacteria > Bacillati > Actinomycetota > Actinomycetes > Mycobacteriales > Mycobacteriaceae > Mycobacterium > Mycobacterium sp. NTMscope_MAC_12. The sequence continues at coordinate 1,261,604 of NZ_CDRJYY010000001.1, read as the reverse complement.
GCTACGTCGTCAACGGGCAGAAGACCTGGACCACCCTCGGCCAATACGCGGACTGGATCTTCTGCCTGGTCCGCACCGACCCGCAGGCGCCCAAGCGTCAGGCCGGCATCTCGTTCCTGCTCTTCGACATGAACACGCCGGGCATCACGCTGCGGCCCATCAAGACGATCGACGGCGGCCACGAGATCAACGAGGTCTTTTTCGAAGACGTCCGCGTGCCGGCCAATCAGCTTGTGGGAGAAGAGAACAAGGGCTGGACGTACGCGAAATTCCTGTTGGGTAACGAGCGCACCGGCATCGCCGGCGTGGGCCGGACCAAGGTGCGCCTCGCCGAGGTGAAGAAGCACGCCGCGGCCACCGGGGTGCTCGAGGATCCGTTGTTCGCGGCGCGGCTGGCCGAGGCCGAAAACGAGCTGCTCGCACTGGAACTCACGCAGTCACGGGTGGTCACCGACTCCGCTAACGGACAGCCCAACCCGGCCTCGTCGGTGCTCAAGCTGCGCGGCAGCCAGTTGCAACAGATCGCCACCGAACTGCTCGTCGAGGTCGCCGGGCCGGATGCGTTGCCGGCCAACGGCGAAGACATCTCGTCGCCGTCCTGGGCGCAGCACAGCGCGCCGCACTACCTCAACTACCGCAAGACGTCGATCTACGGCGGCAGCAGCGAAGTGCAACGCAACATCATCGCGTCCACCATTCTGGGATTGTGAGGCAGCCATGGACTTTCAGTTGAGCGACGAGCAGTCCCTGCTCCGCGACACCACACGCGACCTGCTGGCGCGCACCTATGACCCGGAAAGCCGCAACAAGGTCATCGGCTCCGAACTGGGCTGGAGCCGCGAGGTCTGGAGCCAGCTCGCCGACACCGGGATCCTCGGGCTGGGATTCGAGCCCGACGAGTCCGGCCAGATCGAGATCGCGGTGGTGCTCACCGAGATCGGGCGGCGGCTGGCCCCGGAACCGGTCCTGCACGCCGCGCTGGGACCCGGTGCGCTGATCGCCGAGCTGGGCAGCCAGGAGCAGAGGCAGCTGCTCGACGAGGTCGCGTCAGGGCAACGGCTGTTGGCCTTCGCCGACCTCGAACCGGGCCAGCGCAAACCGTCGGCCGAGGTGACCACCAAGGCTGCGCGGCAAGGTGATTCGTGGACCGTGAGCGGCCGGAAGAACCCGGTGCTCGCCGGGGACTGCGCCGACACGTTGGTGGTCAGCGCCGCCCTGCCCGACGGCGGCACCGGCCTGTTCCTGGTCGACGCGGGCGCCGCCATTCGGCACCCGTACCGGACCTTCGATGGGCAACGCGGCGCCCAGGTCGATCTCGATTCCGCCCCCGCCGAACCCCTGGGTGAGGCGGCCGACGCGTCGGGCGCCATCCGCAACGCCGTCATCCGTATCCAGTCGGCGCTGTGCGCCGAAGCGCTCGGGGCGATGGAGGAATCGCTGCGCCTGACGACCGATTACCTCAAGACCCGCAAGCAGTTCGGTGTCACGCTGAACAAATTCCAGGCGCTGACACAGCGCGCCGCCGACATGTACGTGTCGCTGGAACTGGCCCGCAGCATGAGCCTGTACGCCGCGATGTCGATCGCCGACGGCAACCTCGACCCGGTGATCGCCTCGCGGGCCAAGCTGCAGATCGGACGCTCGGGCCGGCACATCGCGCAGGAGTCGATCCAGATGCACGGCGGCATCGGTGTGACCGCGGAGTACCCGATCAGCCACTACGCCGCCCGGCTCACCGCGATCGAACACACGCTGGGCACCTCGGGTGAGCACCTGCACAACCTGATCGACCACCTCGGCGACTACGACCTGGCCCGCCTCTAAGGATGGCCGAGCTCTCCGAAAGGGTCGTCTCATTCCTCTCAGCCGGCACCCGTACGGGGATGCTCGGGTACGTCGCCGCCGACGGCCGGCCGCTGGTCACCCCGGTGTGGTTCGTCGTCGATGAGGGTCAGCTGGCCTTCAACACCGGGCGTGACACGTCGAAAGGGCGTGCGATAGCGCGTGATTCGCGTGTCGTGATCTGCGTCGACGATCCCCATCCGCCGTATTCCTTTGTCCAAGTCCAAGGTCTGGCGACGGTCAGCGAGGACCCCGCGGACGTGCTCGACATCGCCACCCGCACCGGCGCCCGGTACATGGGCGCCGAACGCGCCGAGGAGTTCGGCCGCCGCAACGCCGTTCCCGGCGAGTTGGTGGTGCGGGTGCGACCGACCAAGATCAACGCGGGGTTCGACATCAGCGACTGAGCGCTTAACGGGTCGAGCGTCGACTTGTTGGGCCGACACCGGTTTTCCGCGCCACAAGTCCACGTTCGTGCGGGCGCGCACGCGCCGGACGTTACGACGCCTCCTCGACCGGTTCCGGTTCCGCGTCGGGCAGCTGGGCCACCAGATATTCGGCGAGCCCCCCAATGGTCGGATAGTCGAAGACCGCCGTCGCGTTGATCGTGAACTTGCCGCCGAACTGGCTGTGCAGCCGGTTGCGGAGCTCGATCGCCATCAGCGAGTCCGTACCCAGGTCCAAGAACCGACTGCTCGCGGCGGGCGGCGACGCGAGCCGCAGGAAGTTCTGCACCTCCCGCTGCAGGAATTCGGTCACGAAGCCGGCGCGCTGGGGCACCGGAACCTCCATCAGCTGCTTGAGCAACTCACTGTCGCCGGTCACCTCTCCTGCGGCACTGGGCAACACCAGATCGAGGATCGGCGGACGCGAACTGCCCAGCACCTTCGCGGCACGCTGCCAGTTGGCCTTGAGGACGGTGGCCTGCCCGGTTCCATTCGCGACGACCTCGGCGAGCGCGCCGAGCGCGGCCGACGGCTCCAGCGGAATCAGGCCCTGCGCACTGATATTGGCGGTCGCGGCGTCCGAAGAGGCCATGCCCCCTTGGGCCCAGGGGCCGAAGTTGACACCGGTGGCCGGCAGGCCTTGCGCCCTGCGCTGCGCGACCAGGCCGTCGAGCAGCGCGTTGGCGGTCGCGTAGTTGGACTGGCCGGGCGAACCGAACAAGCTCGACACCGACGACGACACGATGAAGAAGTCCAGCTCGTCGGCCTTCGTCAGCCTGTCCAAGTGGTAGGCGCCGATCGCCTTGGGCGCCACCGTCGTTCGGAATCGCTCCACGGTCTGCTGAGACAGGAGCGCATCGTCGAGCACGCCCGCCAGATGCACCACACCGGCCAGCGGCGGCAACTCGGTGCGGATGCGCTCCAGCAGCCCCGCCACCTCGGACTCGTCGCCGACATCGGCGGCGAAGACATGGATGCGGCACTTGTAGCGCTCGGTGATCTCCTCGATCAGCCGTTGCGCGTCCGCACCGGGCTCGCGCCGGCTGGTCAGCACGATGTCACCGGCACCGAGTTGGGCCAGATGCGACGCCGTGTGCAGTCCGATCGCGCCGAGCCCGCCGGTGATCAGGTAGCTCCGATCATCGCGCGGCTGCAGCGGATTCGGCATCTGGACCACGATCTTCCCGATGTGCCGCGCCTGTTGCATGCGGCGGAACGCGGCCCTCGCCTCGGTGAGCGGATAGATCTCGGCGGGCAGCGGCGTCCACTCACCACCGGCCAAACCTTGCGAAACCTCGGTGAGCAAGTCGCGAATGCGATCGGGTTCGGTGAACATCACCGTGTCCAATGCCACGATCTCGTAGGCGATATCGGGACGCGCCTCGGCCATCTGCTCGGGTGTCCAGATGTCGCGCTTGGCGATCTCGGCGAAGCGGCCGTTCTTGGCGGTGGCCTTCAGCGTCGCCTCGATGAACCCTTCGCTGGTCAGGGAGTTGAGGACCACGTCCACGCCGGCACCGTCGGTGTCCGCCAGGATCTGATCGGCGAAATCCGTTGTACGCGAGTCGTAGACGTGCTTCACACCCAGCTTGCGCAGCGTCGCGCGCTTGAAGGTGCTGGCCGTGGCGAACACTTCGGCACCGCACCGCTGGGCCATCTGGACCGCCGCCAGACCCACACCGCCGCTGGCGGCGTGGATGAGAACCTTGTCACCAGGCTTCAGCTGCGCCCAGTCGAAGGACAGCCGCACCGTCAGCGCCGCGGCGGGAATCGTGGCCGCCTCGACCGCGCTCACCCCGTCCGGGATCGGCGCCAGGAACTGGGCGGGCACGTTGAACCGGCTGGAGAACGCCCCCTGCATCGAGCCGTAGACGCGTTGCCCCACTTCGACTCCGGTGACGCCGTCGCCCAATTGGGTGACGACGCCGGCGAAGTCGCCGCCGATCGGTCCGGGATCGCCCGGGTAGAGGCCGAGGACGTTGAGCACGTCGCGGAAGTTGAGGCCTGCGGCCTCGACCCGGACCTGCACGTAACCCTCGTCCGGCGCGGGGACGTCCTTCTCGGTCAGCCGCAGGTTGTCGATCGCGCCGCGTTCGGTGGGCGCCAGGACGTAGTCGCGCCCGCGCGGCACCGTGAGATGACCGCTACGCGCCCACGGCAACAGCCGCGAGGCCAGCAGCTTTCCTTGCCGCACGGCCAGTTCCGGTTCGTCCACCGGGGTGGCGAGCAGTGCGGCCAAAGCGTGCACGGCTTCGGGTGAGCCGTCGCAATCGACGAGTTTGGCGCGCAGCGCCGGCTCCTCGTTGATCGTGGTGCGGCCAAAGCCCCACAGCGCTGCCTGCACCGGGTCGACCGGCTCGCCGGATTCGGTGGCCACCGCACGCTCGGTGACGATCCACAATCCGCCGGGCAACTTCACATCGCCGTTTTGTGAGCCGCGTTGCACGGTGTGCACGACGCTGAGCAGATTGGCGATTTCGGTCTCGAGGCGCGCGGTGACGTCCGCGCTCGACTCTTCCCCGCTCGGCGCCTTGCCGCGCCAGACGACACCGGAGAACGGCAGCCCGCGCTCGTGGGCTTGAGTCAGCACCTGCCCCAAGAGCTCCTGGTCCGCGTTCCGGTCGAACGGGATGCAGCCCGGCACCTTGGCGGCCAGTTCGTCGAAGCCGGCGATCAGCCATGTGCCGCTTGGGTTCTCGGCCTCATCACCGGATGCGGGCGGCGGTACCTCGTGCCAGCCGAGGGTGTAGAGCAGACGGGTGGCGTCCCCACCGAGGCCGCGCAGCAGGGCCTCGCGCGGTGCGCGCTTGACCGTGAACTCGCGAATCCCGCCCAGGTGACGGCCATCCCGATCGACGAAATCGAGGTCGAAGACCTGGGTTTCGCTGTTGAGTTCGCTGCTGTGCCACCTCGCGCGGCAGTAGAACCGCCGAGGCATCTTCTCGCGCAACGACACTTGCCCGTATCGGAGCGGCAGGAACAGGTCGTTGACGCCCTGTTCGGCCGCGAGAAGCGCCGGGAAGGCCGGGAAGGCGACGCCGGTGCACAGGTCCATCAGCACCGGATGCATCGGCTCGCTGCCGAGTTGTTCGGCGAGTTCTTCGCCGACGAGGATGTCGCCGATCGCCTCACCCTCGCCGAGCCAGAGTGATTTCAGCGAACCCGACCAGGTCGGCCCCCACGCCAGCTCCAGGTCGGCGAAGGTCTCAAACAACTCCTGCGGACGCATGCGGTTCAAGCGTTCGATCGCTTCGTCGACCGGGTCACCCTGGGATACCGGCTCGTCATCGGCGCCGGCGCTGACGGTCCCTTCGGCGTTCAACGACCATTCGGCGCCGCGTTCGCCGTACGGGCGGCTGTGCACTTGGAACGTGGACTCACCGCCGTCCTGCAACGGGTGCAAGGTCAGCTGCACCTCTCGAGAACTCTTCTCGGGCAAGATGATCGGCTCGTAGAAGAAGACGTCCTTCACTCGCGCCGGGGCGCCGACCGCGGCCAAGGCCATCGCCGCGTACGTCGCGCCGGGGACGACGACGGTCCCATAGATGACGTGATCGGACAGCCACGGCTGCGATTTGACGGACAACCTGCTGGTGTAGACCGAGTCGCCCGAGGCGAGGTCTTTCGCATTGCCGAGGATGCCCGAGGACGAACCGGCCCCTCCGTCGACGGCGATGCCGGACGTCTTGGGCCAGAAGCGGCGGCGCTGGAAGGGATAGGTGGGCAGCTCGAGCCTGCGACGCGGCTGACCCTGCAGCGCAGCGAAATCGGGGCGAAGCCCGCCGACGTAGGCCGCGGCCAGCGCGTCGGCGATCTGGCGCCGATCGCTCACGCCTTTGCGCAGCGAGACGATCGCCCGCGGCGCGGACAGGTGCTCCGGCCAGACCTGCACCGCGGCGCCGGACAGCACCGGTTGCGGCCCGATCTCCATCAACACCGAGCAGCCCAGCGCCGCCACGGTGCGCACACTTTCGGCGAACTGCACGGGCTGGCGGGAATGCCTCCGCCAGTACTGCGCGTCGAGCGGCGTCTGGGCCGTGAGCACAGCACCGGTGCGGTTGCAGACCAGCGGCATCGTCGGGGCGGCGAACCGGAATTGCGCTGCGTACGACTCGAATTCGTCGAGCACCGGATCCAGCAGTTCCGAGTGGAAGGCGTGGCTGGTCTGCAGCCACGTGCAACGGATCCCCTCGTCACCGCACTTGGCGACGATCTGCTCGAGATCCTCACCCGGCCCCGACAGCACAGTGTTGGGCCCGTTGTAGGCCCCGACCGACACTCGCGGGAATTCGCCGGCGGCCTGCTCGACGTGCTTGGCGTCGGCGAACACCGCCACCATGCGCCCACCTTCGGGCAGGCTGCCGAACATCCGGCCGCGCTCGGCCATCAGCCGGGCGCCGTCCTCGAGACTGAACACGCCTGCGACACATGCCGCCGCGTACTGGCCCACGCTGTGCCCCAGCACCACATCGGGTTGGATCCCCCACGACTGCCAAAGCCGGGCCAGGCCCATTTCGACGGCGAACAGCGCCGGCTGCGCAAACGACGTGTGCCGCAGCCTTTCCCCGGCTTCGCCACCGGTTTCGCGATCGGTGGCGAACAGCACCTCCAGCAAGGGGCGCGGCAATATGTCACTGACCGCGTCCGCACACCGCGTCACGGTTTCGGCGAAAACCGGCTCGCTGTCGAACAACTCACGCGCCATCCCCGGATACTGACTGCCCTGGCCGGTGAACAACCATGCCGTCGTCGGGTGATGTGTGTGCTCGCCGCGCACGACGCCGGGCCGCAGGCGGTTCTCCGCCAATTCGGCCAGCGCCTCGCGCGCACCCTCAACCGAGTCCACGACCAGTGCGGCGCGATGTTCGAAGTGCGAGCGGCCCGTTCCGGCGGTGAGGCACACCTCGGCGAGATCCACATCCGGGTGGGCGGTCAACCAGTCCTGGTAACGGCGGGTCAACGCCACCAGCGCCTCCGGAGACCGAGCGGACAGCGCCAGCACCCGCGCCTGTCCGGCCCGAGCCTCCGACGCCGACGCGTCGTCGTCGGCAACGCGCCGGTCGGTGGAGGCAGGCGCCTCCTCGACCAGAACGTGCGCGTTGGTGCCGGTGAACCCGAAGGAACTCACGCCGGCGCGGCGCGGTCTGCCGTTGGGCAGCCACGGCATCGCCGCGTCCACGACCCGCACCGGCAGCGAATCCCACGGGATGTGCGGCGACGGCTCCTCGAAGTGCAGGCTTTGCGGCAGGACCTCGTGCTGCAGCGACAACACGACCTTGATCAGACCTGCTGCGCCTGATGCCGATTCGGTGTGTCCGATGTTGGTCTTCACCGAGCCCATCAGCAGCGGCCGGTCCGCGTCGCGGGAGTCGCCGTAGGCGGCCGCGGCCGCCTGGACCTCGATCGGATCACCCAGCGGCGTGCCCGTCCCGTGCGCCTCGAGATAATCGACGTCCCCGCCCGTCAGTCCGGCGCGGGCCAGCGCCGAGCCGATAAGCCGTTGCTGTGCACCACCATTGGGCACCGTCAAACCGCTGGACGCCCCGTCCTGGTTCACCGCGCTGCTGGGGATGACCGCGCAGATCCGATCACCGTCGCGCTCCGCGTCGCTCAGCCTCTTGAGCACGAGAATTCCGCATCCTTCGCTGCGCACATAGCCGTCGGCGGAGGCGTCGAAGGTCTTGCATCGCCCGACGGGGGAAAGCATCCGCGCGCGGGAGGCCGCGACGACCGTCACCGGACTCAGCAGCACGTTCACGCCGCCGGCCAACGCCATGTCGCAATCACCGGAATGCAATGCCTGGCAGGCCTGATGGACGGCGACCAACGCCGAGCTGCACGCGGTGTCGATCGCCACCGCCGGTCCTTCGAACCCCAGCGCGAAGGCGACCCGGCCGGAGATGGCGTTGAGCGCGTTACCGGTGATGAAGTGGGGTTCGATCTTGTCGATCGACTCCGAGGACAGCAGGTGCGCATATTCGTTGGCCGCCACACCCACGAAAACTCCGGTTCGGCTGCCGCGCAGGGCGGCCGGGGCGTACCCCGCCCTTTCGAGGCCCTCCCATACCGTTTCGAGCATCAGCCGCTGCTGCGGCTCGATCCAGACGGCCTCGCGGGGTGAGATGCCGAAGAATTCGGGATCGAAGCCGTCGATCCCGTCGAGGAAGCCGCCGAACCGCGTGTACGTCTTGCCCGCAGCGTCCGGATCCGGGTCGTAGAACTCGTCGATGTCGAATCGGTCCTCGGGGACCTCTCGGATCGCATCGACACCCCCGGACAGCACCTCCCAGAACGCTTCCGGGTCGGGCGCGCCGGGGAAACGGCATGACACCGCGACGATCGCGATCGGTTCATCGGTGCGCGTCGTCGCGACCGATGCCGGCTGCGGCCTTGGTTTTGACGATGCCTGATCGCCGAGCTCGAGCACGTCGTTGAGCAGATAGTCGGCCACGTCGGACAGCCGCGGGTGATCCATCGCCAGGGTGGCCGGGATCTCCTTGCCTACCCCCTGTTCGATGCGGCGGCGCAACTCGACGGCCATCAACGAATCCATGCCGAGGTCGAAAAAGCCTGCGTCCTCGCGGATCTCCGCGGCATCGACGCGGGTCACCTCCGCCACCGCGTCGCGCAGGTAGTCGGTGAGAAGTTTCTTGCGCTGCTGCACCGGAGCGCCGGTGAGCCGCTCCACCAAAGCGGTCTTGCCCGAGGACGTTGCGGACGGCGTCGCGGCGGTCATCAGGCTGGGCACCTCGCGCTCGAGCTCCGCCAGGAACGACCGCCTACCCGCTTGCTGATAGAGCGGCAAGAAGCGGGCCCAGTCGATACGGGCCACGACACCCTGCGCCGGGCCCTGCGCCGAAGCGGCCGCCACGGCATCGGCCAGACCCGCGAGCGCATCGGCCGGAGACAACGTCTGGACACCGCGCCGATCCAGTCGCGCACGGGATTCCGCGTCGGCCATGCCCGCCGACCACGGCCCAAAGTTGACGCTGACCCCGAAGATGCCCTGCTCCCGCAGGCGCCACGCCAGCCCGTCGAGGAAAGCGTTCGCGGCGCCGTAGGCGGTCTGGCCGAATCCGCCCCACACCGAGGCGATCGAGGAAGTGCTGATGAAGAAGTCGAGTTTCAGGTCGACCGCCGCTTCGCTCAAATGCCAAGCGCCCCAGACCTTGCCGGCGAAGACGCGATCGACCTCGGCGTCCTGAAGCGCGCTCAGCGGGGTGGTGCCGATCTCGCCTGCGGCGTGCACGATGCCGGCCAACGGTGGCAGCTCGGCCTGCACGCTTGCCAGCAGGCGTGCGACGTCGTGCGCGTCGGCGACATCGCCGGCCACGGCCCGGATGGTGCAGCCGTGCTGTTCGCACAGTGCGTCGATGCGCTGTTGCGCGGCATCGCTGGGCGCGCGTCGGCTGGTCAGCACCAGATTCCGGGCGCCATTCGCGGCCAGGTATCCGGCGATCTCCAGTCCGATCGCTCCGAGTCCGCCGGTCACCAAATACGTTGCGTCGTCGCGCAGTTGCAGCGGTACACCGCTCGGCGGCGCAGAGCGCCGGGCCAACCGGGGCATGTAAACCGCCCGATCACGCAGCGCGAGCTGGTCGTCCCGAACAGCCGAGCCGTGCGACGCGGCGATCCGGTCGATGAGCGCAGACCATTCGTCGGCTGCGTTGTCGCCGCCTTCTGACAGGTCCGCGAGTCCGCCCCACACGTGCGGGAGCTCCAGCGAGGCGGCACGGCCGAATCCCCACAGGCAGCTCTGATGCGGCGCCACGGTGTCCGTGTCGGTGACGCGCTGCGCGCCACGGGTCACGATCCAGATGGGGCTGCGCAGTTCGGCGGCCACCGCCGCGCGGAAGAGCCGCCGCGTCCCGCCCAGGATCCGGTGTTGCATCCGCAACAGTGAGCGCATCGACGGTGCGGCCGCGGCCTCCAGCGCCGCGACATGCACGATGCGTAACGTCGAATCGTCGGTTGCCGCCGCGCGCAACGCGTCGGCGAGCGCTTCCTCGTCCGCGTCGGAGACCGGCAATCCGACGACCCGGTGCCGGTGGTTGCGCGCACTCAGCAGCTCGACCAACGGCCGGGCCGCGTCGGCATCGTCGGCGACGACGATCCAGCCGGAGCCCTCGTCCACCTCCGCGCGGGAGAGCGGGGAATTCGACTTGTCCCAGCGGATTTCGTAGCGGTCCTCACCGATGGAACGGCTCATGCGCTGTTGATTGTGTTGCGCCGCAAGCTTGGTGAGCATCTGCAGGGTTTGACGGTCGTCGCTCGCACCGCCGAGCAGGGCGGCGAGTTCCTCGATCCGGCCGTCCTCGAGGAGGCGGACGGTTTCGGTACGCGGTCCGCCGACGTCCTGGGGTCGGTCGGGGCGCTCGCGATCATCCCGGAACCAGTATTGGCGGCGCTCGAACGGATAGGTCGGCAGGTCGATCTTTCGCGCGGACGCTTGCCGGAAGGCGGCGAAGTCGGGCAGGTGGCCCAGCACGTACGCGTCGGCGACCGCTTCGGTGATCTGCCGGTGGTCGGCGGTGTTTCGGCGCAGCGACGTGATCACCCGTGGTGCGGTGGCCTGGTCGGGCCACGCGCCGAGGGCCGCGGCGGTGAGCACCGGTCGCGGGCCGATCTCGAGCAGCAATTTGCAGTTCAGCTCGGCAAGGGTGCGCACGCTCTTGGCGAATTCCACCGGCTGGCGGGCGTGCCGGCGCCAGTAGGCACCGTCGAGCTTCACACTGCGGCCGAGCGCGGCCCCGGTGCGGTTGTCGATCAAAATCCGTTGCGGCGTGGTGAAGTTGAATCGCCCCGCATACGATTCGAATTCGTCGAGGATCGGGTCCAGGAGCGCCGAGTGGAACGCGTGGCTGGTGTCCAGCCAGTCACATCGGACACCGTCGGCCGTCAATCCGGCCACTGCGTGCTCCAAATCGGCTGCCGGCCCAGACAATACGGTGTTGGCGCCGTTGTAGGCGGCGACAGACAGGCTGGGAGACTCGTCGGTCAACCGCTCGACCCGCTCGGCGGCGGTGAACACCGCGACCATCCGGCCCCCCGCGGGCAGACTGCCGAAGAGGCGACCGCGTTCGGCCATCAACAGCGCGCCGTCCTCGAGACTGAGCACGCCCGCGACGCAGGCCGCCGAGTACTGGCCGACGCTGTGCCCCAGCACCACGTCCGGCTCGAAGCCCCACGACTGCCACAGCCGCGCCAGGCCCAGTTCCACCGCGAACAAGGCGGGCTGTGCGTAAGAGGTCTGCTGCAGCGTCGCTTCGCTGTCCGGGCTGTCCACATCGAAAATGACGTCCAGCAACGGCTTTTCGAGGACGTCGGCGACCGCGGCCGCGCAGCGGTTCAGCGTCTCGGCGAACACCGGCTCGGTGCCGAACAGCTCCCGGGCCATGCCCGGGTACTGGCTGCCCTGACCGGTGAACAGCCACGCCGTCTTCGGTCGGTCATGGGATTCTCCGCGAAACAGACCCGGCGCCGGGCGCTCCTCGGCGAGCGCGCCAAGCAGCTCCATGGCGGAGTCCCGCGAATTGACCACCAGCGCGGCGCGCTGCTCCAAGTGCGCTCGCCCCGCCCCGGCGGTAAAGCACACGTCCGCCAGGGTGGCCTCCGGGTGGGCGCCCAGCCAGGCACGGTAGTCCTCGGCGAGCCGCATCAACGCGGCGGGCGTTCGCGCCGACAGCGGAAGGATGCTGAACCGCCGGTCGCCGGACGGCTCGACCGGGAGCGGGGCCGCGGGGGCCGGTTCCGCTTGCTCCGGCGCTTCCTCCAGGATGACGTGAGCGTTCGTCCCGGCGAATCCGAATGAGCTGACTCCCGCAATGCGCCGCTGCCCGTTGCGTTTCCAGGGCGTGGCCTCCTTGACGACCTCGACCGCCAGCCGTTCCCAGGGGATGTGGGGCGACGGGTTCTGAAAGTGGAGGTGCTGCGGCAGCAGCTCGTTCTCGAGGGACAGGATCACCTTGATCACGCCCGCGATACCCGCGGCCGCCTCGAGGTGCCCGATGTTGGTCTTCACCGAGCCCATCAGCAGCGGCTGGTCGGGTTCGCGCCCGGCCCCCAGCGCCGCACCCGCGGCCTGGGCCTCGATGGGGTCGCCCAGCGATGTCCCGGTGCCGTGCGCTTCCAGGTACCCGACATCGCGGGGCTCGAGGTCGGCACGCTTGAGCGCGTCAGCGATGACCCGTTGCTGGGCAACTCCGTTCGGGACCGTCAATCCGCCCGAAGCGCCGTCCTGGTTGATCGCGCTGCCGCGGATCACGGCCCGAATCCGGTCCCCGTCGCGCATCGCGTCCTCGAGACGCTTGATCACGATGACGCCGCACCCCTCGCCGCGCACGTAGCCGTCCGCGGCCGCATCGAAGGTCTTGCACCGACCGTCGGGCGCGAGCATGTGCGCGCTGGAGAACGTGATCATGGTGGCCGGGGTGAGCAGGACGTTCGCGCCGCCGGCCAGCGCGAGGTCGCATTCCCCCAAGCGCAGCGCTTGGCATGCCTGATGGATGGCCACCAGCGACGAGCTGCACGCCGTATCGACGGCTACCGCGGGACCCTGCAGCCCCAACCGGTAGCTGATCCGGCCCGCGGCGGCGGCGTTCGACGTCCCGATGGCCATGTAGGCCTCGATCTCGGGATAGGTCAGCTCGTCGGAGGCCATTCCCAGGTAGTCGTGCGTGGCCAATCCGACGAAGACACCGGTGTTGCTGTCAGCGAGATCCGTTGGCGCGTAGCCCGAATGCTCCACCGCGCGCCACGCCGTTTCCAGCAAGATCCGGTGCTGCGGGTCCATCAACCTGACCTCGCGCGTCGACAGACCGAAGAACGGGGCGTCGAACCCCGTCACGTCGTCGACGAAGCCCGCACGACGGGTGACGACCTTGCCCGGCGCACCCGGTTCCGGGTCGAAGAATTCGTCGGCGTCCCACCTGTCCTGCGGCACATCGGATATCGCATCCCGGCCGTCGCGCAAGACATCCCAGAACTCATCTGCATCGGCGGCTCCCGGAAACCGCGCCGCATAGCCGACGATCGCAAAACCCGATGCCGACTCCCCCAGACCTTCGACGGATGCCATGCGCTTGTCCTCTCTTGGCCGGTCAAGATCGATCCCGCGGGGGGCCAGCTGCGCTCGGAGCATCATTCCGGAGGCCAGCACCGCATGTGCAGCGCCGCACCGCGCAGCGGCAGCCAGCGTGGCCGCCACCCTGCGTCCCCGCCCGGCCGCTCGATCGACACAACTCGATCGCCGCAACTCGGTCGCCAAAGGCCGGTCGGATCCCTGAGCGAGTGTAGGCGGTGCCCGCGCACGGGTGCGACGGCGATCACGCGCAGGGTTATCTTGGTCTCGCCGCCAGCGTGGCGCAGCCGTTCAAACCGGGGAAGGACGAAGTTTTGCGCATCGGGAAGATTACGATCGGCTCACTCGATGATTGGACGCTGACACCAGGCTCGGTCACCTCTTGGCACCCGACCCCCGCGGCCACCGAAAAGGCCCGGCAGGCCCCGGTGAGTTCCGTGCCGGTCAGTTATATGCAGGGCCAACACCTTCGCAACTACCGGGAACGGACGGCCGCCGGGCTGAACTTCTCACGGCAGATCATCGCCACCTGTGAGGTGGCCGGGACGTGCGACGTTCCCGCCATGAACCACGCCGTCAACACGTACCTGCGTCGGCACGACACGTTCCGCAGTTGGTTCGAGGACACCGGTGACGGAGAGTTCATCAGGCGGACCATCAGCGATCCTGCCGATATTGAATTCGCACCGATAGAGCACGGCGAGATGACGGCCGACGAAATACACGCTCACGTGGTGGCCATACCGAATCCGCTGGAATGGGGCTGCTTCACCTTCGGAATTATCCAAAGCGAGAACCATTTCACCTTCTTTGCCGCGATGGATCATGTCCACGGGGACGCGACTTTGATCGGCACCACGATGATGGAGGCCAACGGCATGTACACGGCGTTGAGCGGGGGTGGTGAGGCCCTCACTCTTCCCGATGCCGGCAGCTTCGACGATTTCTGCGCCCGCGAACGCGAATACACGTCGACCTTGACCCTTGATTCGCCCGAGGTGCGCGCGTGGATTGACTTCGCCGAGAACAACAATGGGGGCTTTCCCGAATTTCCGCTGCCGCTGGGCAACCCGAAGGAATCCAGTAGCAGCACCATGACCTCCGAATTGCTGATGGACGTGGCGCAGACGGAGCGATTCGAATCGGCCTGCGCGGCGGCCGGCGCCCGCTTTGTCGGGGGCCTGTTCGCCTGCCTCGCCCTGGTGGAGCACGAATTTACGGGCGCCCTCACCTATTACGGCCTCACTCCCCGGGATTCACGCAAAGCCACCGACAATTTCATGACGCAGGGTTGGTTTACCGGGTTGATTCCGATCACCGTGCCGATAGCAGCGGCCTCGTTCGGCGATGCCGCGTGGGCGGCGCAGGCGTCTTTCGATAACAGCCTGGACATGGCGAAGGTGCCCTACTACCGCGTGTTGGAAATGGCGCCGTGGCTGCGCTGGCCGCAATCGAACTTTCCGGTGTCGAACTTCTTTCATGGTGGCGCCGCCCCCCTCAACGCCATTCTTGCCGCCGCCGACCTGGGGCTTGCGAACAATATCGGGATCTACCCCGACGGCCGGTATTCACATCAGCTGACCATTTATATATTCCGGTACGGGGAAGGCACGGTCATGGCGATCATGCATCCGGACAACCCGGTCGCCCGGAAGTCTGTCGTCCGCTACATGGAAGCGATGAAGTCGGTCTGCGTGCGGGTCGCCGGCAGCGGGAGTTGGGGACGCGTCGCGTAGCGTGGAGCACTTCGATGGCGCGTGATGCGAAATCGCGCGGTTTGACCGGGCCCGGTCGAGTGCGGCCGAGTTGCCGCCGGCCGGGGGTGAGGGCGGTATGCGACGGCTAGCCGATTTTGTGGTGCGGTGGCCCTGGGCAGTGATAGGCATCTGGGTCGCGATTGCGGTCGCGCTGCCGCTGACGTTCCCGTCGCTGGGCGAGATGGCCGAGAAGCATCCGCTCGCCATCCTGCCCAGCGATGCGCCATCGAGCGTCACCGCGCGAAAGATGACCGAGGCGTTTCACGAATCGGGCTCCGAAAACCTCCTGCTGGTGGTCCTGACCAACGACAAGGGCCTGGGCCCCGCCGACGAAGCCACCTACCGAACACTGGTGGACACGCTGCGCCAGGACACGCGAGATGTCGTGATGCTGCAGGATTTCGTCAGCACACCGGCCCTGCGGTCGGTGGTGACCAGCAAAGACCACAAAGCCTGGGTGCTGCCGGTCGGCGTTGCGGGCGAATTGGGCACCCCCCACTCGTACGCCGCGTTCAACCGGATCGACGACGTCGTCAACCGCGTCGTCACCGGCACGCCGCTGACGGTGAACCTGACCGGCCCCGCGGCGACCGTCGCCGACCTCACGGTCGCGGGCGCCCGGGATCGAATGCCCATCGAGCTGGCGATCGCGGTTCTGGTGCTCATCGTCCTGCTGGTGATCTACCGCAGCGCGGTCACCATGCTGCTGCCGTTGCTGACGATCGGCACATCCCTGGTTATCGCGCAGGCGGTGGTAGCGGGCTACTCCCAACTGACCGGCTCGGGCGTCTCAAACCAGTCCGTCGTCTTCCTGAGCGCCATAATGGCCGGCGCCGGAACGGATTACGCGGTCTTTCTCATCAGCCGGTATCACGACTATTTGCGGGCGGGCGCGACTTCCGACCAGGCCGTCAAACGCGCGATGTTCTCGATCGGCAAAGTGATCGCCGCATCCGCCGCCACCGTCGGGATCACGTTTCTGCTCATCAGCTTCGCCCGGATGGGGGTGTTCAAAACGGTCGGGGCGTCGGCGGCGATCGGGATCGGTGTGGCGTTCCTCGCCGCGGTGACGTTGCTGCCGGCCGTTCTGGTGCTTGCGGGGCGGCGCGGCTGGGTCAAACCCCGGCGCGAGCTGACCGCGCGCTTCTGGCGGCGTTCGGGCATCCGCATCGTGCGGCGGCCGAAGGTCAATCTGGTCGCCAGCGTGCTGGTGTTGATCATCCTGGCCAGCTGCGCGGGCCTGGTGCGCTACAACTACGACGATCGCAAGGCTTTGCGGCCTTCCGCGCCGAGCTCCATCGGGTACGCCGCGCTGGATCGCCATTTCCCGGTGAACCAGTCCATTCCGCAGTACATCCTGGTCCAATCGCCGCACGACCTGCGCACGCCCAAGGCCCTCGCGGACCTGGAACAGCTGGCGGACCGCGTCAGCCAACTGCCGAACGTCGCTGCGGTCAGCGGCATCACCCGTCCCACCGGGAATGTGCCGGAACAATTCCGGGCGACCTATCAGGCGGGCGCCATCGGCACCCTGCTGGCGGACGGGTCCACCCTGATCAAAGACCACACAGGTGACCTCAACCGACTGGTCGCCGGCGCGGGCACGTTGGCCGACAACCTCGGCAACGTGCGAGGCCAGGTCGTCGAGCTCGCCGCGAGCGTGCAGCAACTGGAGAGCGCCTTCTCGTCGGCGAAGAACCAATACAGCGGCGACGCGCTGGTGAGACAGGTCGACCTCACGGCCCAGCTCGTCGACCATGTCAACGCGATCAGCAATTCCATGGGTTGGAACTTCTCGGCGGCCAAGAACGTGTTCGCCTGGATAGGCCCGGTGCTGGCGGCGCTGCAGGGCAACCCGCGATGCGATGCCGATCCGTCGTGCAGCGACACCCGCGGGGCCTTCGAGCAGCTGGTCGGCCCGCAAAATCAGGCGGACCTCGACGCAATCAACGAGTTGGCCCATCGACTGCAGGAGTCCCCGGACAAGCGGACGCTGAAAGCGTCGACCGAGCGTGTGCGTGCCTCGCTGGCAAAGCTCACCAAGGTGTTGCACTCCATGGGGTTGGACAAACCCGGTGGCATGCAAACGAATCTGAACACTGTGCAAGACGGTGCCAACCGATTGGCCGGCGGCAGCCGCCAAGTGGCCGACGCCGTGGCTCAACTCGTCGACCAACTCAAGCAGCTCGGTAGCGGGCTCAATGAGTCAGCGGCGTTTCTGTTGTCGCTGAAACGCGACGCCGCGCATCCGGCGATGGCCGGTTTCAATATCCCACCCCAACTGCTGCAATTAGAGCAGTTCCAAAAGGCGGCCAAGGTATTCATTTCGCCGGACGGCCACTCGGTGCGGTATTTGGTTCAAACCAAACTGAATCCGTTCAGCACCGAAGCCATGGATCAGGTCAACGCGATCACCGCGGCCGCCCGGGGGGCCCAGCCGAATACCGCTTTGGCGGACGCCACGGTGTCGATGGCGGGATATACCGTCGCCCTGAAGGACACCCGTGACTACTACCAACACGATATCCGGTTCATCATCGCGGTGACGCTTATCGTCGTGCTATTCACCTTGATCGCGCTGCTGCGCGCGATTGTCGCGCCGCTGTATCTGGTTGCTTCCGTGGTCATTTCGTATTTGTCGGCGGTGGGTATCGGCGTGCTCGTGTTTCAATACCTGCTGGGTCAGCAATTGCATTGGAGTGTGCCCCCGCTGGCATTCGTGGTGTTGGTCGCGGTGGGGGCCGACTACAACATGCTGCTCGTCTCGCGAATGCGCGAGGAGTCTGGACACAGCATGCGATACGGCATCATTCGAACGCTGGGCTCGACAGGCGGTGTGATCACCGCGGCGGGTCTGATCTTCGCTGCCTCGATGTGCGGTCTCTTGTTCTCCAGCATCAACACCGTGGTCCAGGGCGGTTTCGTGATCGGGGTGGGAATTTTGCTGGACACCTTCTTGGTGCGCACCATCACGGTTCCCGCCATCGCCGCGCTGGTAGGACGGGCGAACTGGTGGCCTTCACACGGGCGCGTACGGGCCGCAACGCGGTCACCGGACGGACGCGCCGAGCCGCAGCCCGGTTAGCACCCACACGTGATGTATGTGAGACTACGAGGCGAATCCGAGCGGTCAGGAGTAGGGATGAAGAAACTACTCGCGGGAGTGACGGCGCTGGTAACCGTCGGTGCCACAGGGTGTTTCGGCGTCAATACCGCGACGGCTGACGAGTCACCCATCGGCGGTCCGCCGACCCCGGGGGCCCCAGGCGACCAGACGGCGTTCGCCCTCGGCGGCGCTCACGTTCTGGGCATCCCCTACGACGAGTACATCCGTCAGGAGGGCGCCCAGTGGTTCCCCGGTCAGAAGCGCGAAATCGTCCGTTACCCGGCGGGGCAGGTTCAGGGGCACGTGCTGGAGCGGCTCTTCCCGGGCATCGGCAAGCTCGATGAGCAGTTCCCGGGTCTGGGTGCGGACGGCCCCAGCGTCGGCGAGTCGGTCGACGTCGGAATAGACAACCTCGATGCGGCGATCCGCACCGGCCGCCCGGGTACCGCGATCGGCTTGTCCGAGGGCGCGTTCGTGGTCGATGGCGTGCAGGCGCGGCTGGCGAATGACCCCACTGCTCCCCCGCCGGACACGCTGAATTTCGCCACGTTCGGCGACCCGATCGGGCGTCACGCCTTCGGTCAGAGCTTCCTGACCGCGATGTTCCCGGTCGGCAGCGTCGTTCCCGCACTCGACTACACGATGCCGCCGCCCTATGAGAGCCAGTACGACACAAACAGGTTCGTGGCCGCCTACGACTCGATCGCGGACTTCCCCGACCGGCCGGACAACATGTTCGCGCTCGCCAACACGCTGCTCGGCCTCGCCACCGGTCACACGGCGGTGGCCTTCACGAACCCGAGCATGGTGCCGCCGCAGAACATCAGGACGACGATCAACTCGAGGGGCGCGAAAGACACCACGATCATGGTTCCGGAAAAGCACCTTCCGCTCGTCATGCCGCTGAAATACGTTGGGATTGACGAAGGCACGCTGAACAAGCTCGACGCCATCCTGCTGCCCCGGGTGAACGCGGGCTATTCGCGAAACGACGACCCGTCGACCGCCCCGGTTCAGGTGGACCCGGTGCACGGCTTCGACCCGGCGGAGGTGACTGCGCCGGCCAACCAGGCGACCTTCGGCGGCGACGCCGACCCCCTCTCGCAGATCCTCGCCGGTGCCACGTCCGTGTTGTCGCACGGCGCAAGCGAAGTTACCGACTGAGCACGCGCCTATGTCTCAGTCATCGATCCTGTCCATGTTGCACGGACGTGCCAGCCTTCGGCCCCACGATGTGGCGTACACCTTCACCGATTACCAGCGCGACTGGGCGGGTGTGCGCGAGACGCTGACGTGGTCGCAAGTATCGCGCCGAACGCTCAACGTGGCACGCGACCTCGGCCCGCACGGGTCGGTCGGAGACAGGGCGGTAATCCTGGCGCCCCAGGGCCTCGAGTACATCGCGGCGTTCCTGGGATCCATGCAGGCCGGGCTCATCGCGGTTCCGCTGCCGCTGCCGCATCGCGGCTCGAGTCACGAGCGGGTGGCTGCGGTCCTCGCCGACACGTCGCCGTCGGTGGTTCTCACGACGTCCGACGTCGCGGAAGACGTCGCCGAATATGTCGATCAGGCACGCATGGACGACGTTCCCAAGATCGTCGAAATCGATTCGATGAACCTCGATGGCGAGGGCGAAACAAGCGTTTCGACGGATGATTTACCCAGCGTCGCGTATTTGCAGTACAGCTCGGGTTCGACCCGCACGCCGACCGGCGTGATGATCTCGCATCGGAATCTCGAGGTGAACTTCGCGCAGTTGATGCGCGGCTTCTTCGCGGACTCGCACGTCAAAGCCCCGCCGGACGCCACGATCGTGTCGTGGTTGCCCTTCTACCACGACATGGGTCTGGTGCTGGGAGTCTGCGCACCCATCCTGAGCGGCTATCGCGGCGAGCTGACGACCCCGGTCTCGTTCTTGGAGCGGCCGGCCAGATGGATGCGATCTCTGGCCGAAAATCCCCATGCCTGGTCGGCGGCGCCCAACTTCGCCTTCGACCTGGCCGCCCGCAAAACAACCGACGGCGACCTGGCCGGGCTCGACCTCGGGCAGGTGCTGGGCATCATCAGCGGCGCCGAACGTGTCGAGCCGGCCACCTTGGAACGTTTCGTGGATCGGTTCGCGCACTTCAACTTTCGCGACCACATGGTGCGTCCGTCATATGGCTTGGCGGAGGCCACCGTGTTCGTGGCGGCCGGCACCTGGAGTGAATCAGCCGAGGCGGTTCACTTCGATGTCGCGGAATTGTCCGCCGGCCGCGCTCAACGGTGTTCGGCCGGGGCCGGCACCGAGCTGGTCAAATACAAAGTGCCGCAATCACCCACGTTGCGGATCGTCGATTCCGACACCAACCGCGAATGCCCTCAGGGCGTAGTCGGTGAAATCTGGGTGCACGGCGGCAACGTCGCCGACGGCTACTGGCGCCGACCGCCGGAGGAGCAGCGATGCTTCGGCTCAACACTGGTCGAACCGTCGCCGGGGACGCCCGACGGACCCTGGCTGAGAACCGGCGACCTCGGATTCATCCACTCCGACGAACTATTCATCGTCGGCCGCATGAAGGATCTGCTGATCATCCGGGGGCGCAACCACTATCCGGAGGACATCGAGGCGACGGTCCAAGAGATCACGGGTGGTCGGGTCGCGGCGATATCGGTCCCGGTGAACAGCACCGAGAAGCTGGTCACCGTCATCGAGCTCAAGAAGCGAGGTGACTCCAACGAGGACGCGATGCACTGGTTCACCTCGGTCAAGACCGACGTCACCTCCGCGATTTCCAACGCGCACGGCGTGAATGTCGGGGACCTCGTCCTGGTACCGCCCGGGTCCATTCCCACCACGACCAGTGGCAAGATCCGGCGCGCCGCCTGTGTGGAGCAGTACAGCCGGCACGAATTCGCCCGCTTGGACGCCTGAGCCCGGGCGGTGGACGCGCGCGCGCCGACGGGTAGCGCGCTTCGCATAATGGTTCCACCCCCGCAGCGGCAAAGGAGCCACGATGAGCACAACCAGCACTGACCGTCCCCTACGCGTCATCCAGTGGACCACCGGGAACATCGGGCGGCGGTCGCTGCATGCCGTCATCGGGCGGCCCGACATGGAACTGGTCGGGGTGTACGCGCACGGCGAGGACAAGGTCGGGGTGGACGCCGCCGAACTGGCGGGCTGGCCGCAGCCGACCGGGGTGAAGGCCACCAACGACATCGATGCGCTGATCGCCCTGGGCGCCGACGCGTGTTGCTACAACCCGTTGTGGCCCAACATCGATGAGCTGGTGCGGCTGCTGGAATCGGGAGTCAACGTGTGCACGAGCGCGGCCTGGATCACCGGCGGCAAGCAGACGCCGGAGGACCGTCGACGCATCGAGGACGCCTGCCAGAAGGGCGATTCGACGATCTTCGGCAGCGGCGCGCACCCGGGCATGACCAACATGGTCGGCATGGCGCTGTCCGCCTCGTGCGAGCGCGTCGACGAGATCCGGATCACCGAGTCGGTGGACTGCTCGACCTACGAATCGGCGGAAACCCAAACCGCGATGGGGTTCTCGCAAGACCCCGACACCCCGGGGCTGGCCGAAAGCGTACGACGGGAGAGCGAGGTCTTCGCCGAGTCGGCCGCGATGATGGCCGACGCGATCGGGGCGAAGCTGGACAAGATGACCTTCGACGTCACGTTCACGGCGGCGACCGGCGACTCGGATCTAGGGTTCATGAAAATTCCGGCCGGGACCGTCGGCAGCGTCTACGGCTACCACCGGGGCTGGGTCGGCGACCGTAACGTCGTCAGCGTCGGGTTCAACTGGACCATGGGCAGCCATGTCGTCCCGCCCAAACCGCTCGAGCACGGGCACGTCATTCAGGTGTTCGGGCTGCCCAACATGCGCACGGTGCTGCACTGCCTGCCGCCCAAGGATTGGACGGAGCCCGGGTTCATGGGATTGGGAATGATCTACACCGCCATGCCTGTGACCAATGCCGTCCCGGCGGTGGTGGCGGCCCGGCCCGGCATCGTGACGCTGGCGGATTTGCCGCCGGTGACCGGCCGTCTCGCCCAGTAACGGCTATGCCGTTCGCCACACCCGGCGGCCCCGAGGAGGAACGCTTGCGTGCACTATGGTTAGGATGCCTAGCTGAGCAAATTTTCCGTTGACATCCGTGTCGTCGGCGATGGTTGGTGAGCTTTGCGGCAAGGCCCGAAGCGGTGGGCGAAAGGCGGTCAGGTGATGGCTGATCCGAAAACAAGTCCTCGCCCCGGCATCGCGACCCGCGTGCTGAAAAATGGGTGGATACCGCTGCTGCTGGTCGTCGTTCTGGCTTTGTCTGCACTCGTGGTGTCGCGGCTGCACAAGCTCTTCGGCTCGGAAGATCTCAACGCGAACGCCGGCAAGGGGATCGAAATCGTGCAGTTCAACCCGAAGGTCGTCGTCTACGAGATTTCCGGCGCCCCGGGCACCACGGCGAACATCAACTACTGGGACGAGAACGCCAACACGCATCAGGTCAACAACGCCCCGCTGCCCTGGTCGACGACGATCTCGACCACGCTGCCCTCGGTGAGCGCCAACATCATGGCGCAAAGCGACGGCCCGACGATCAATTGCAAGATCACCGTGGACGGCGTCGTCCGCGACAACCAGAACTCCGACGGCCATAACGCCCAGACCTTCTGCCTGGTGAAGTCCGCATGAGCAATGTGAACAACGAGACCGATTCCGGCGCCAGAAGCGCCGAAGACGACGCAGCCACCGGCCCGATCAGCACTCGCGGCCTGTCGAAGGCCGAGCGCGGCCACCGCCCCTACCTCCCCCACGCGATCCGCATCTTTGCGATCCCGATCATCCTGGGCTGGGTAGCGATCACCGTCTTGGTGAACGTCCTGGTCCCCTCCCTGGAAGTGGTCGGCGAGGCGCATTCGGCGCCGATGACTCCGCTGGACGCGCCGTCGATGAAGGCGATGATGCGCCTGGGCAGTAACTTCCACGAATTCAACTCGAACAGCACCGTGATGATCGTCCTGGAGGGTCAGCAGCCGCTGGGCCCGGACGCCCACAAGTACTACGACAAGCTGATCCGAGACCTGCGCAAGGATCCCGCGCACATCCAGCACATCCAGGACTTCTGGGGCGACCGCCTGACCGCTGCGGGAGCGCAGAGCGCCGACGCCAAGGGCGCGTACGTGCAGGTGAACCTCGCCGGTAATCAGGGCACCACACAGGCCAACGACTCCGTGGACGCCGTCCGCAAGGTGATCGAGGAGAACAAGGCGCCACCCGGCGTGAAGGCCTATGTCACCGGCCCCGCGGCGCTGTCCGACGACATGCACATCATCGGTAACGCCAGCCTGGCCAAGATCACGCTGTTCACCCTGGGCGCGATCGCGATCATGCTGCTGCTGGTCTACCGGTCGATCGTCACGACGCTGATCCAGCTTTTCATGACCTTCGTGGCGCTGGCGTGTGCGCGGGGCGTCGTCGCGGTTCTGGCCTATAACAACGCATTCGGGCTCACCACGTTCGCCGCCAACATCCTCACCATGCTGGCGATTGCCGCGGGAACTGACTACGGCATCTTCCTCGTCGGGCGATATCAAGAAGCCTTGGCCGCCGGTGAGGACCGAGAAACGGCTTACTACACCACATTCAAGGGCGTCGCCCCGGTCGTCCTGGGCTCCGGACTGACGATCGCGGGAGCGACCTACTGCCTGAGTTTTACCCGGCTGCCCTGGTTCAACACCATGGGCGCGCCGGTGGCGATCGGCATGCTGGTCGTGGTGCTCGCCGGGCTTTCCCTCGGCCCCGCGGTCGTCTTCATCGGCAGTCGCTTCCACTTCTTCGAAAGGCAGGCGAAGCGAGGGCGACTGTGGCGCCGGGTGGGCACCGCGGTAGTGCGTTGGCCCGCACCGATTTTGGCCGTCAGCGCCGCCATCGTCCTGGTCGGCATGGTGGCACTGCCGGGCTTCAAGCCCAGCTACAACGACCGTCACTACCTGCCGTTGTCAGCCCCCGCCAATCAAGGGCAAGAAGCCGCGAATCGGCACTTCTCCGAAGCGCGAATGAACCCCGACTTGTTGATGGTCGAATCCAACCATGACATGCGAAACCCGGCCGACATGCTGGTGTTGGACAGGGTGGCGAAAAACGAGATGCGCACGCTCGGCATCGCCATGGTTCAGGACATCACCAGGCCGCTGGGCATCCCGATTCAGCACAGCTCGATTCCGTTCCAGAACAGCGTCCAGAGCCAGACGACGATGCAGAACATGGGCTTTCTCAAGGAGCGCATGAACGACATCCTCAAAATGGCCGATGACTTGCAGACCCAAATCGACACCACGCAGCGCCAATACGAGGTGTCGCTCGATTTGGCCAACGCGGCCGACGACAGCGCCAAGACCACGCAGGTGACGTCGCAGATCACCGACAGCCTGCGCGACCACATCGCCGATTTCGACGACACGTTCCGGCCGGTCCGCACGTACTTCTACTGGGAGAAGCACTGCTACGACATTCCCGTGTGCATCGGGCTGCGATCTTTGTTCGACACGTTCGACGGGTTCGACCAATTGGCCGAGCAGTTCCACTATTTGACGACCGACATCACGCACACCGCCAAAGCGTCACGCGACCTGACCGAGCTGTTTCCCACGCTGATCGCCACTTTGAAAACGACCAGGGGCATCACGCTGACGCTCTACCAGACGTTCAAGGCGATGATCGACCAGATGGAGGCGATGAGCAACACCGGGATCGTCATGGGGCAGAGCTTTGATCAGTCGAAGAACGACGACTTCTTCTACCTGCCACCAGAAGCCTTTGATAACCCCGACTTCCAGACGGGTCTGCGCATGTTCTTGTCGCCGGACGGTAAGTCGGCGCGATTCTTCATCACCCACCAGGACGATCCGATGACGCCGGAGGGAATTGAACGGGTGGCGGCCGAACGCACCGCCGCGCAGGAGGCGCTGAAGCAATCCTCGCTGGCCGACGCCAAGGTGTACCTCGGCGGAACCGCCGCGACGTTCAAGGACATGGCTGACGGTGAGAAGTACGACCTGATGATCGCCGTCATCGCGTCACTGACGCTGATCTTCATGATCATGCTGCTGCTGACACGAAGCGTGGTGGCCGCACTGGTCATCGTCGGCACCGCTGCCAGCTCGATCGCGGCGTCTTTCGGTCTGTCCGTGCTGATTTGGCAGGATTTGTTCGGCATCAATATCCACTGGATCGTGATGGCGCTGGCGGTCATCATCCTGCTGGCGGTCGGATCCGACTACAACCTGCTGCTGGTGTCCCGGTTCAGGGAAGAGATCCATCACGGCCTCAAGACCGGGATCATCCGGTCGATGGCCGGGACCGGTGGGGTGGTGACGGCCGCGGGTCTGGTGTTCGCGTTCACCATGGCGTCCATGCTGGGGAGCGATCTGCGCGTGCTCGGGCAGTTCGGGTCGACGGTCTGCATCGGTCTGCTGCTCGACACGCTGATCGTGCGCACGCTGCTGATGCCGTCGATCGCCACCCTGCTCGGGCGGTGGTTCTGGTGGCCGCAGGTCGTGCACCCGCGCGGGGACAACGCGCGACGGCCGGTGAGCGCCTAGGCCGTTGGTGGCGACCCGCAGTGCCCGGCTACGCCGCGCTTGCGATCGCCACTAAGCTTCGGCGAGCGCCACGCTCACCGCGACCGCGCCCGCGCCGACGTGCAGCGCCAGCACCGGCCCCAGCTCGGTGACGATCGCCGGCTCACACGCCGGTAACCGCTTGCCCAGCGCCGTCGCCACCTCGGTGGCGCCGTCCGGGTTGTTGACGTGGTGCACCGCCAGGGCGGCCATGCCGTCGCCGACGACCTGGCAGACCCGCTCGATCATCGCCTCGGTCGCATGACTGACGGTGCGCACCCGTTGGGCCAGAACGAGTTTCCCGTCGTCGATACGCAGCAACGGTTTCAGTGCGAGCGCGGTGCCCAGCCACGCCTTGGCGCCCCCGATGCGGCCGCTGCGGCGCAGGTTGTCCAGCCGGTGCACCACGATGAAGGCGTGCCCACGGTCCACGGCCGAGCGCGCGGCATCCGCGACGGTGTCCAGGTCACCGCCCGCGGCAGCCGCCCGTGCTGCGGCCACGGCGACGAATCCGGTGCCCATCGCGGCCGACTTGGAGTCGACGACGCGCACGTTGGGATCCAGGTCGGCCGCGGTACGTTCGGCGGCGCGGCACGTTCCCGACAGCGCCGACGAAAGGTGCACCGCCACAACGCCGTCGGCGCCGCTGTCGGCCAACGCCTGCTGGTAGGCGTCGGCGAGTTCGGCCGGGGTGGCCGCCGCGGTGGTCGCCGCCAGCTTGTGGATGTCACCCGGAATGTCGTCCACGCCGTCACGCAGATCGGCGCCGTCGAGCAGGATGTGCAGCGGAACGACGCGTATCCGCCACCTGTCGCGCAGGTCGGCCGGCAGACGCGCCGACGAATCGGTCACCACCACGACAGTCACGAGCGCTACCCGCGCGGCTTCTCGGTCGACACGCCGGCCTGCTTGCGCGGCTTCTCCTCATCGCGCTGCGCGCGCTGCATCGTCGCCACGCCGGCCTGATTGCGCGGCTTCTCCTCATCGCGCTGCGCGCGCTGCATCGTCGCCACGCCGGCCTGAGCGAGGGCCTTGAGCATCAGCTCCGCGACGGCCTGGTGGGCCTCGAAATTCCAATGGATTCCGTCGGGGTTTCCACGACCGCTCATCACCTGTTCGGCGACGGCGGCTTTGAGATCGACCAGCGGCACATCGTGGCTGTGCGCCCAGTCGGTGATCGCGGCCACGGTGCCCGCCCGGCCGTGGTGCGCCTTGCCATAGGTGTCGGCGATGTGCACCGACGGCAACGACGCCACGATCGGAATCCCGGGTCGGTTGAAATCGATTGCGCCCCGGGTCTGTTCGAGATACTCGGCACTCAGGTGCGGCGGCAGCGCGGGCCTGGCCACCGGGGAGAGCCTGGGCTGCAGCCACCCGTAGCTGTCGCGGACCCACCGCCGCAGCCAGGGCGGTCTCACATAGCGGATCAGCTCACGCAGCGCGGTGGGCAGCACCGACGGCAGCGAATCCATGCCGCCGGTGGCGAAGATGACGGCGCCCGCCCGCGGCAGCGCCGCCCACGCCCGCGGGTCCTGGGTCGCCGCCCACCAGACGTCCCGACATGTCCAGCCGATGCGGCCGATCAGCTCCACATCCCAATCCAATTGGGCGGCAACGATGTTCGGCCAGATTCGGGGATCGTCGGCGGGCAGCCCCCCGGTTGGGCCGTAGTAGGCCAGCGAGTCGGCGAAAATCAGCAGGGTGGGCCGGTGCCGCTGTTCAGAGGACATCGTTGGACACCTGTGCCGAGGCGTTCCACACATCCAGTCGCCAGCGGATGCTCTCGAATTCGTCGTCCTCGTCGCCGGAATGGCCGGACAGCTGAACCCAGCTGGCGTTGCCCATGCCACCCAGAATCGGCCAGTTGCCGACGGGAAGCTTCAGCAAGGCGGCCGAGAGCGCGGCGATCAGTCCGCCGTGGGCCACCAGCACCACCGGGCGGTCCGGGCCGTCGGGATCGCCCCATTCCGGTTCTGCGGAGGCCAGTTCGGCGACCAACGGCACGCTGCGCGCCGCGACGTCCACCCGGCTTTCGCCGCCATGCGGGGCCCAGGTGGCGTCTTCGCGCCAGGCCAGCCGGGCGCCGGGGGCCTGCGCGTCGACCTCGGTATGGGTCAATCCCTGCCAGTCGCCGAGATGCGTCTCCCGCAGCCGCTGATCCACCCGGATCGCCAAGCCGGTCCGCTCCCCCAGCCTGACCGCCGTGTCGTAGGCGCGATGCAGATCCGACGACACGATCAGCAGCGGCTGTAGCTTGCCCAGCACCTCGGCGGCCGCCATGGCCTGCGCCCGCCCGAGTTCGCTGAGTTCGGAATCGAGCTGGCCCTGCATCCGGCTGCCGGCGTTGAACTCAGTTTGCCCGTGCCGCAACATGATCAGCCGACGAATCTTCATTGCGCGCTCGAGTCTTCGGAGTCCCCGTCGGGCCCGTCCAGCTTCACCGGCACCACCGGGCAGTCGCTCCACAGCCGGTCCAGGGCATAGAAGTCACGGTCGTCCTGGTGCTGGATGTGTACGACGATGTCGCGATAGTCGAGCAGCGTCCAGCGGCCTTCGCGGGTGCCCTCGCGGCGCGCGGGTTTGTAGCCTGCCTTGCGCATCTTCTCCTCGACCTCGTCGACGATGGCGTTGACCTGTCGCTCGTTGGATGCCGAGGCGATCACGAAGCAGTCGGTGATGGCGAGCTGGGCGGAGACGTCGATGACGACGACGTCGTCGGCGAGCTTCGAGGCCGCGGCGCCGGCGGCGACCGTCGCCATGTCGATGGCTTCCTGGGTGGCGCTCACGTTGGCTCCTCGCCGCCCGGCTTGCGGTAAAGCCGCCGCTTGGAGACGTACTGCACGACGCCGTCGGGCATCAGGTACCACAGCGGGCGGTGGTCCTCGGCGCGGCGGCGGCAGTCGGTCGACGAAATCGCCAGCGCCGGAATCTCGACGAGCGTCAACGCGTCGTCGGCGAGTTCGCCCAGAACGCCGGTGATGTGGTCGTGGCTCAACTCATAGCCGGGGCGGCTGACGCCGACAAAGCGAGCCAGGTCGAACAGTTCCTCCCAGCCCTGCCAGGACAGGATGGATTCCAGCGCATCGGCGCCGGTGATGAAGAACAGCTGGGAATCCGGGTTCAGCGCGCGCAAGTCGCGCAGCGTGTCCTTGGTGTAGGTAGGCCCGGCGCGGTCGATGTCGACGCGGCTGACCGAGAACCGGGGATTGGACGCGGTGGCGATGACCGTCATCAGATACCGGTCCTCGGCGGCGGAGACGTGCCGATCCTTCTGCCAGGGCTGACCGCTGGGCACGAACACGACTTGGTCGAGGTCGAACAGGTCGGCGACCTCACTGGCGGCAACCAGGTGGCCGTAATGGATGGGGTCGAACGTCCCACCCATCACTCCTAACCTGCGAAGCTGCTTTTGCACGATGTGCCAGCTTACTTGAGGCGGTGAGCAGGGCCGTGGTGCGGCGAGGTCCTCACACGGGCAGCAGCTGGTCGATCACCGCGGCCAACTGCTTGGCGGACCGGCATTCGTGCATCGCGATGACCTCTTGATAGCGCGGCACCGCCGAGTCGCCGCTTCCCCACAGATGCTTGGGCTCGGGATTCAGCCAGTGCGCGTGCCGGCTGGCGGTCACCATGTGGGACAGCAGCTCGATCTCCGGGTTGCGGTAGTTGGTGCGGCCATCTCCGAGCACCAACAGCGAGGTGCGCGGGGAGAGCACGTTGGGGAACGCCTGCACGAACGACGCAAACGCGTTGCCGTAGTCGGAGTGGCCGTCGCGGCTGTAGACGCCCGACTCCCGGGTGATCCGCTGGATGGCCACGGCCAGGTCGGCTTCGGGCCCGAACATGTGGGTCACTTCGTCGGTGGTGTCGATGAAGGCGAACACGCGAACGCGTGAGAACTGTTGGCGCAGAGCATGTACCAGAAGAAGGGTGAAATGACTGAACCCGGCGACCGAGCCGGAGACATCGCACAGCACCACCAGTTCCGGCCGCGCCGGGCGCGGCTTGGCCAGCACCACGTCGATCGGCACCCCGCCGGTGGACATCGACTTGCGCAGCGTCTTACGGAGATCGATCGACCCGGCCCGGCTGCGCCGGCGGCGCGCCGCCAGCCGGGTCGCCAGGGTCCGCGCCAAGGGCGCCACCACCCGACGCATCTGGCGCAGCTGCTCGCCGGAGGCGCGCAGGAATTCCACGTTCTCGGAAAGCTGGGGAATGCCGTACATCTGGACGTGATCGCGTCCCAGTTGCTCGGCCGTGCGCCGTTTGGTCTCGGCGTCGACCATCTTGCGCAACTGGGTGATCCGCTGGGCCGCAAGGGCTTTGGCGATCTCCTCCTGGGAGGGTGTGGGTTCGTCGCCATAGGAGGCGAGCAGCCCCGCCAGCAGCTTGCCCTCGAGTTCGTCCAAGGCCATCGCCTTGAGCGCCTGATAGGACGAGAAGGACGGGCCCCGGCTGGAACTGTATTTTCCGTAGGCCTCGACGATCCTGGCGATCATCGCCACGAGGCGCTCGTCCATGTCGGCGAGATCGGGGTTTTCGGCCAGCAGATCCAGCAGCATCTGGCGCATCGCCTCGACGTCGTCGGGCGGCAACGTGTTGTCGTCCGGGGTGTCGCCGGCCTCATCCTCGGTGACCACCGCGCGGGCGCCCAGCGCCGCCGGGAACCACAGGTCGAACATGGCGTCATAGGTTTCCCGATGATCCGACCGGCGCAGCACGGCGCACGCGATGCCCTCGCGCAGCACCTCGCGGTTGCCCAGCCCGAGGGTGGCCATCACCCGGCCGGCATCCACCGTCTCTGACGGGCCGACCGAAATCCCCGCTCCCCGAAGCGCTTCCACGAAGCCGACCAGGTGCCCGGGCAGCCCGTGCGGGGCGAGCGGCCGGGAGGGTCGGATGCGGCGGGCGGCCATGGCGGTCTTCCTAGTTCAGCCGCAGCTCGCCGGTCGCGCGCTGCTGGTCGGATTGATGTTTGAGGACCACGCCCAGCGTGGCGGCGACGACCGCGTCGTCGATGGTGTCCAGTCCCAGCGCAAGCAGCGTGCGGCCCCAGTCGATGGTCTCGGCGATGGACGGGACCTTCTTGAGTTGCATCCCGCGCAGCACGCCGATGATGCGCACGAGCTCCTCGGCCAGATGGGCGGGCAGCTCGGGAACCCGGGACAACAGGATGCGGCGTTCCAGGTCGGGGCTGGGAAAGTCGATGTGCAGGAACAGGCAGCGCCGCTTGAGCGCCTCGGACAGTTCGCGGGTCGCGTTGGAGGTCAGCACCACCAGCGGCGTGCGCTCGGCGCTGATCGTGCCCAGTTCGGGGACGGTCACGGCGAAGTCGGACAACACCTCCAGCAGCAGGCCCTCGATCTCGATGTCGGCCTTGTCGGTCTCGTCGATGAGCAGGACTGTGGGCTCGGTGCGCCGGATGGCGGTCAGCAGCGGACGCTGCAGCAGGAATTCCTCGCTGAACACGTCATCCTTGGTCTGGTCCCAGTCGCCGGAGCCGGCCTGAATGCGCAGGATCTGCTTGGCGTGGTTCCACTCGTAGAGCGCGCGGGCTTCGTCGACCCCCTCATAGCACTGCAGGCGGACCAGGCCCGACCCGGTGGCCTGGGCCACGGCGCGGGCCAATTCGGTCTTGCCCACGCCGGCCGGGCCCTCCACCAACAACGGCTTGCCGAGCCGGTCGGCCAGGAACACGGCCGTCGCGGTGGCGGTGTCGGGCAGGTAGCCGGTCTCGGCCAACCGCCGCGAGACGTCGTCGATGTCCTCGAACAGCGGCTTTGACCGGGCGGGCACACTCACAATCGGTTCTCCTAAAACACTTTCTCCACGGGGTATCAGGCCGGACGAGTCTGTCCGTCCCCCCACGCGATCCATTTGGTCGACGTCAATTCGGGCAGTCCCATGGGGCCGCGGGCATGCAATTTCTGGGTGGAGATGCCGATTTCGGCTCCGAAACCGAACTGGTCCCCGTCGGTGAAGGCCGTGGACGCGTTCACCATCACGGCCGCGGCGTCGACGGCATCGGTAAACCGTTGCGCCGCAGCCATATTCGTCGTCACAATGGCCTCGGTGTGGCCGGTGCCGTATTCGTTGATGTGTGCGATCGCGGCGTCGATACCGTCGACCACCGCCACCGCGATGTCCATCGACAAGTACTCGCGTCGCAGATCGTCCTCGTGCGCGTCCTGAGAAAAGCCACCGTGCACGGTCACACCGGCGTCTTGCAGGGCGGTCACCAGCCGCGGCAGCGCCTCCTCGGCGATCGTGGCGTCGACGAGCAGCGTCTCGGCGGCGTTGCAGACGCTCGGCCGACGCGTCTTGGAATTCAGCAGGATCCGCTCCGCCACGTCCAAATCGGCACCGTCGTGCACGTAGACGTGACAGTTGCCGACCCCGGTTTCGATGGTGGGCACCTGCGCGTCGCGGACCACCGCGTTGATCAGGTTCGCTCCGCCGCGCGGGATCACCACGTCGACCAGGCCGCGGGCCTGGATCAGATGCGTCACCGTGGCGCGGTCGTCGGACGAAAGCAGCTGCACCGCATCGGCCGGCAGGTCCTCGCTGACCAGCGACGCCCGCAACACCTGCACCAACGCCTTGTTGGACCGGGTCGCCGATGAGCTGCCACGCAACAGCACGGCGTTGCCCGACTTCAACGCCAAACCGAACGCGTCAACCGTCACGTTGGGCCGGCCCTCGTAGATCATCCCCACGACGCCGAGCGGGACCCGCTGCTGGCGCAGCTGCAGCCCGTTCGGCAAGGTGTAGCCGCGCAGCACCTCCCCGACGGGATCGGGGAGCCCGGCGACCTGACGCAGGCCCGCGGCGATGCCCTCAACGCGCTTGGTATCCAAGGCCAGTCGATCGAGCATCGCGGTCGGGGTGCCGGCGGCGCGGGCGGCCTCGACGTCTTCGGCGTTGGCGGACAGGATCAATTCGGCGTGGGCGTCAATGGCCTCGGCCGCCGAACGCAGCGCCTGGTCTTTGGCGACGGTCGGCAACAACGCCAGGACACGGGAGGCGACGCGGGCGCGGCGGGCGGCGTCGTGCACCTCCCGGCGCAAGTCAGGCTCCCCCCGTTGGGCCGCTCCGCTGCGGAATGGTGCCTGCAGACTCATTGAACCAGGGTATCCGGCCGCAAAAGCCCGGGTAACGCGGCCCGTTCTAGCCCGCCATCCCGACACGACTAACGTCGGGCCCCATGGCAGGCGTATGTGTAGTCGGCAGCGTGAACATCGATCTGTCGCTGGGCGTCGACGCCCTTCCGCGGCCCGGCGAAACGGTGTTGGCGTCGTCCTTGACACAGGCCCCCGGCGGCAAGGGCGGCAATCAGGCGGTGGCGGCGGCGCGCGCGGGCGCGCGGGTGCAGTTCGTCGGTGCGGTCGGCGACGATGCGGCCGCCGAACAGTTGCGTGCCCACCTGCGGGCCAACGGCGTCGGGCTCGACGGGGCAGTCGAAATCCCCGGGCCGAGCGGCACCGCCATCGTCGTCGTCGACGCCAACGCGGAGAACACCATCGTGGTCGCGCCGGGCGCCAACGGGCGTTTCACGCTGACCGACGACCGCGCGCGCAGCGTGGTCGCCAACTGCGATGTGATGCTGACCCAGCTGGAGATTCCGGTCGACACGGCGGTCGCGGCGGCGCAACACGCTCGTTCGGCCGGTGCGGTCGTCGTCGTGAACGCCTCACCGGCCGGCCAGGATCCCGCCTCGCTGGGCGAGTTGGCGGCCACCGCCGACGTGGTGATCACCAACGAAGAGGAAGCCAACGAATGGCCTTGGCGCCCAACGCACCTGGTGGTCACCCTGGGTTCGCGCGGCGCCCGCTACTCCGGCGCCGACGGCGAGTACTCGGTGCCCTCCCCCGCGGTGGACGCGGTGGACACCACCGGCGCCGGCGACGTGTTCGCCGGTGTGCTGGCCGCGAACTGGCCGCCCAATCCCGGCTCACCCGATGAGCGGCGGCTCGCGCTGCAGCGCGCCTGCGCGGCAGGCGCGCTGGCCACGCTGGTTCCCGGCGCCGGGGATTGCGCGCCGGACGCCGACGCGATCGACAAGGCACTTCAGAACGCGTCTTAGCCGTTCTGCCCCGCCGCGGCGCGCCCGCTAGTCTTCGGGGACTTCGCGGTCGATCTCGTCGAGCCAGATGCGCGCCGACATGTCGGACGGCGCGCGCCAGTCCCCCCGCGGCGACAGCGAACCACCGTGCGACACCTTGGGCCCATTGGGCAGCGCCGAACGCTTGAACTGGCTGAACGAGTAGAACCGCTGCACGAAGACCTGCAGCCAGTGCCGAATTTCCTTGAGCGAGTAGGACGGTCGCTTGTCTTCCGGGAAGCCGGGCGGCCAGATGCCGTGCTCGGGATCGCTCCACGCATGCCAGGCCAAAAACGCGATCTTCGACGGCCGGAATCCGAAGCGCAGCACGTGGAACAGCGAAAAGTCTTGCAGCGCAAACGGGCCGACTTTCGCCTCGCTGCTCTGCAGCTCTTCCTCTTCGCCGCTGGGAACCAGCTCCGGCGTGATCTCGGTGTCGAGCACCGACTGCAGCACCTCGCAGACCTCCGGCTCGAACTGCTCCGAGGAAATCACCCAGCGGATCAGGTGCTGAACCAGGGTCTTGGGTACGCCGCCGTTGACGTTGTAGTGCGACATCTGGTCGCCGACACCGTAGGTCGACCAGCCCAGGCCCAGTTCGGACAGGTCGCCGGTGCCCAGCACGATGCCGCCGCGCTGGTTGGCCAACCGGAACAGGTAGTCGGTGCGCAAGCCGGCCTGGACGTTCTCGAAGGTGACGTCGTAGACCTTCTCGCCGCGCGCGAACGGGTGGTCCATCTCCTTGAGCATCAGCTGCGCCGTCTCGCGGATGTCGATCTCGGAGAACGTCACCCCCAGGGCGCGGCACAGCTCGATCGCATTGCGCTTGGTGCGGTCCCCGGTGGCGAAGCCGGGCAGCGTGAACGCCAGAATGTCGCTGCGGGGCCGCTGTTCGCGGTCCATTGCGCGCGCCGCGACGATCAGCGCGTGCGTCGAATCCAGCCCACCGGAAATCCCGATGACGACCTTCGGGAAATCCAGGGCACGCAAACGCTGTTCGAGACCGGCGACCTGAATGTTGTAGCCCTCGAAGCAATCCTGTTCCAGCCGTTGCGGGTCGGCGGGCACGAAGGGGAACCGTTCGATCTCCCGCAGCAGCCCGATGTCGCCGCCCGGCGGGTCCAGCCGGAACTCGATGCGCCGGAACGACTCCGCCGTCGTCCGGTGGTGGCGCCGGTTGTCGTCGAACGTGCCCATCCGGAGCCGTTCCGCGCGAAGCAATTCGAGGTCGACGTCGGCGACGCTGCGGCGCTCCCCTTGAGGGAAACGCTCGGACATGGCGAGCAGCACACCGTTTTCGAACACCATGGTCTGACCGTCCCAGGCCAGATCGGTCGTCGACTCGCCCGCGCCGGCAGCCGAATACACGTAGGCGGCCAGGCAACGCGACGAGGCCGAACGGGCCAGCAGGCAGCGGTCCTCGGCGCGGCCGATGGTGATCGGGCTGCCGGACAGGTTGGCCAGCACCGTCGCACCCGCGAGCGCGGCCTCCGCGCTGGGTGGAATCGGCACGAACATGTCCTCGCAGATTTCCACGTGCAGCACGAAACCGGGCAGGTCGGAGGCGGCGAACAGCAGATCGGGACCGAACGGCGCCTCGACCCCCGCGAGCCGGATGGTGCCGCGCTCGTCGTCTCCGGGCGCGATCTGGCGGCGTTCGTAGAACTCCCGATAGGTGGGCAGGTACGACTTGGGCGTCACGCCGAGCACCGCGCCGCGGTGGATGACCACGGCGCCGTTGTAGATGCGGTGCCGGTGACGGACCGGGGCGCCGACCACCAGGACCGGCAACAACTCGGCCGAGGCCGCGACGATGTCGGCGATGGCCTTTTCGACGTCGTCGAGCAGCAGGTCTTGCAGGACGATGTCTTCGATCGAATAGCCGGACAGTGTCAGTTCCGGGAAAACGGCTAGCGCTACGCCGTCGTCGTGGCACTCCCGGGCCATCCGTAGGACCGAGTCGGCGTTCGCGGCGGGGTCACCGATGACGGTGTGGTGCGTGCACGCGGCAACGCGGGCGAAGCCCTGGCTGTAAACGTTGTAAAAGTCCATCGCCCTTCCATTGTCGCCTCGGGGGTGTCAACTCCTCGCCGCCGGGTATCCCGAACGGCATGAGCGACACTGCGGTCCTCGTGGTCGACATGATGAATACCTATCAACATCCCGACGCTGAAGATCTAATACCCAATGTCGAGAAGATCATCGAGCCTTTGACCGATTTGGTCCGGAGGGCACGCGCATCCGGCGACGTCGACCTGATCTACGTCAACGACAACTACGGCGATTTCACCGCCGAGTTCTCCGGAATCGTCCGCTCGGCGCTCGACGGCGCGCGGCCCGATCTGGTCAAGCCGATCGCGCCCGCAGAGGGCAGCCGCCTGATGACCAAGGTCCGCCACAGTGCGTTCTATTCGACGGCGCTGGCGTACCTGCTCGGCCGGCTGGACACCCAGCGGTTGATCATCACCGGCCAGGTCACCGAGCAATGCATCCTCTACACGGCCCTGGACGCCTACGTGCGGCACTTTCCCGTCGTGATCCCGACCGACGCGGTCGCCCACATCGACCCTGACCTGGGCGCGGCGGCGTGCAAGATGATGGAGCAGAACATGTCCGCCGAGCTCACGACCGCCGCGGACTGCCTCGGCCCGGCGTGATCCGTACCCTGGCCAGGTGACCGTCATCCCCGCAGAATCCCCGGAGCTGGTCTCGCTGCTGGCCGGGCGCCGGGTCGCGGTGCTGACGGGCGCCGGCATCTCCACCGATTCCGGGATCCCCGACTACCGCGGACCCGATTCACCGCCGAGCAATCCCATGACCATCCAACAGTTCATCGGCGACGCCGCGTTTCGGCAGCGGTACTGGGCGCGCAACCATGTCGGCTGGCGCCACATGGACGACACGCTGCCCAACGCGGGCCATCGGGCGTTGGCCGCGCTCGAGGCAGCGTCGGTGGTCACCGGCGTCATCACCCAGAACGTCGACCTGCTGCACACCAAGGCGGGCAGCCGCAACGTCATCGACCTGCACGGCACCTACGCGCGGGTGATCTGCCTGAGCTGCGGCCACACCATGAGCCGTGCCGCGCTGGCCGAACAGCTGGAAGCGCTCAACCCCGGATTCATCGAGCGCGCCGAGGCGATCGGCGGGCTGGCCGTGGCTCCCGATGCCGACGCCGTCGTCGCCGATACCGCGTCGTTCCGCTATCTCGACTGTGTGCGCTGCGGCGGCATGCTCAAACCGGACATCGTCTATTTCGGTGACAGCGTTCCGAAAGACGTTGTGGCCGAAGCCTATAAGATGGTCGACCAGGCCGATGCGCTGCTGGTCGTCGGGTCGTCGCTGACGGTGTTCTCCGGCTATCGATTCGTGCGGCACGCGGCCGCGCTGGGCAACCCGATCGCCATCGTCAACCGCGGCAGCACCCGCGGCGACGACCTGGCCACGGTCAAGGTCGACGGCGGATGCTCCGAGCTGCTCGCGCTGCTCGCCGACGAATTATCGCCCCTGGCAACGCATTAGAAGGTGCACGGCATGCTGCGCACGGCGTGCACGAAATTGCCCGCCAAATACGTCGGCTCGCCCGCCTGGATGCCGGGTAGCTGACGAAACAGCTCGCCGAAGACGGCGCGCAGCTGCGCCCGGGCGACGTGCGCGCCGAGGCAGAAGTGCAGGCCGCCACCGCCGAAACCGACGTGCGGATTGGGGTCGCGGCTCAGGTTCAGGCGTTCGGGGTGATCGAACGCGTCGGTGTCCCAGTTGCCGGACGGATAGAACATGACCACCTTCTCCCCCGCCAGAATGGTCTGGCCGCCCAGCTCGATATCCGTTGCCGCCGTGCGGCGGAAGGTCATGACCGGGGTGGCCCAGCGGATGAACTCCTCGATGGCGGTGCCGATCCGGTTGTCGAAATCGTCGAGCAGCCAGGCCTTCTCGTCGGGAAAGTCGGTGAGCGCCTTCAGCGTGTGGCTGATGGTCTGGCGGGTGGTGTCGTTTCCTGCCACCGAGAGCAGCACGAAGAACGCCGCCACCTCCGCGTCTTCCAGGCGGTCCCCGTCCACCTCGGCGGTCACCAGGCTGCTGATCAGGTCGTCACCTGGCCGCTCGCGGCGTTCGGTGGCCAGGGCGCCGACGACCTGATGGAGATACAGCTGGTTTTCGACCAGGACTTCCAGCGCCGGGCGTCCGTTGAGGAACTCCGGGTCGGCCCAGGAGACCAGGGCGTCGGTGGCGTGTGCCATGCGCTCGCGCTCGGATTCCGGGATTCCCATCATGTCCGAGAGGGTGCGGATGGGCAGCTCCTTAGCGCAGTGGTCGACGAAATCCGCACCGCTGCCGATGGCCCGCAGTTCTCCGACGATGGTCTTGGCGTTGGCCTTGATCGAGTCTTCGATGCGGCGCACCTGCCGGGGGCTCAGCGCGGCGTGGGCGAGCTTGCGCAACTTGGTGTGCCGCGGCGGGTCCATCGCCAGGAACGACTGCGACGCCTCGAGCAGTTCGACGGGAATGCTCTCGAACATCACCCCCTGGCCGGACAGGAAGACGTCGTTGTTGCGGCTGACCGCGACGATGTCGGCGCGACGAGTGACCGCCCAGAAGCCGGGATCGGCGGGATCGGGCATCAGCGAATCTTCGACCGGCGGATGCCAGCTGACCGGGCGCTCGGCGCGCAGCACGGCGAACGAACGTTCCCGATCCGCCGCCGTCGTGGACCAAAACGCCCGCGAGGACAGGTCGATCTCGTCGTAGGCGCGGCCGGACTTCTCGGCCCCGGGCGTACCCGTCATCACGGCCATGGTGGCTGATCCTCCCTTGTATGACGCCGGTCACAAACTTTGCCTGACGATATGCCTAGACAGTATGTCTAGGCAAGATGTCGAAAGGTCGGCTATGCTCGGCGCATGCCGTCGCTCACCCGCAAGCCGCAGGGCCACCGAAGCGTGGGGCGCGAGCAGCGGCGCGAGGAGATGGAGCGCCGGCTGCTGGACGCCACCGAGCGGCTGATGCGCGACGGCGCGAGCTTCACCGAACTCAGCGTGGATCGGCTCTCCGGTGAGGCGGGCATCTCCCGCGCCAGCTTCTACATCTACTTCGAGGACAAAGGCCATCTGCTTCGCCGGCTCGCGGGCCAGGTGTTCGGCGACCTGACCGACGGCGCGCGACGGTGGTGGACGGTGGCCGGGCGCCGCGACCCCGCCGACGTGCACACGGCGATGAGCAACATCATCGCCACCTATCGACGGCATCAGGCGGTGCTGGTGGCCCTCAACGAGATGGCCGCCTACGACCCGCCGACGGGCGAAACGTACCGCGAACTGCTGACCGGCATCTCCGAACAGCTCACCCGGGTCATCGAAGCGGGCCAGGCCGACGGCTCGATCCGCCCCGAACTGGCGGCGCTGACCACCGCCAGCGCGCTGACCTGGATGGTCGAGCGCGCCTGCCAACAGAACCTACCGGCGCAGTCGCCCGACTACGACGCGGAGCTGGCCGCTACCCTGGCCGAAATTGTTTGGGGCGCACTGTATCTCAGGCCCACCTCGGCGAGCTGACCCGCGCGACGCCCCGGTGATCAGACCATGAGGTGATTCTCAAACGTGCTAGCGCATCAGCTAGCGGCTTTGCGAGAGTCCTCATGGTTCGGAGGTCGACGCCACCCGCGCCGCAAGCCGGGACCGCCTCTTACACGGCCACCAGGTCGTCGGCGTGCACGGCGGGCCTGCGCAGTTCGCCGGGCAGCTCGCTGGTCGATCGGCCGATCATGGTGACGAGTTCCGTTGCGTCGTAGGCGACCACGCCGCGGGCCACCATCGCCGCGTCCGGGCCCCGCAGTTCGACCACGTCACCGCCGAAGAACCGGCCGGACAGCGCGGTGATCCCCGCGGGCAGCAGCGAGCGGCGCTGCCCGACCACGGCGCGCACCGCCCCTTCGTCGAGGGTCAGCGCGCCGGCCGCCTCGGCGGCGTAACGCACCCAGAACCGCCGCGCCGACATCCGGGCGGGTCGCGCGGCGAACACCGTGCCGACGGACGCGTCGGTGAGCGCCGTCGAGGCGTCGGCCGCGGCGGCCAGCAGCACCGGCACACCGGCGTCGGCGGCCAGCAGCGCCGATGACATCTTCGAGGTCATGCCGCCGGTACCCAGATCGCTGCCCGGCCCGGCGATCACGCCGACCAGATCCGCCGAGCTTGATACCTCCGGGATGAACTGCGCGCCTTCGGTTTTGCGCGGATCGGAGTCGTACAGCCCGTCGATGTCGGACAACAACACCAGCGCCTCGGCCCCGACCAGGTGTGCCACCAGCGCCGAAAGCCGGTCGTTGTCGCCGAACCGGATCTCGTTGGTGGCCACCGTGTCGTTTTCGTTGACGATCGCCACCGCATGCAGGGCGCGCAGCCGATCCAGCGTGCGCTGGGCGTTGGTGTGCTGGGCGCGCATCGAGATGTCGTGGGCGCTCAGCAGCACCTGCCCGACCGTGCGGCCGTAGCGGGCGAACGCCGCGCTCCACGAATTCACCAGCGCCACCTGACCGACGCTGGCCGCGGCCTGCTTGGTCGCCAAATCCCTGGGGCGACGGGCCAATCCCAGCGGTTCGATGCCCGCGGCGATGGCTCCCGAGGACACGATGACGACGTCGGTGCCCGCCTTCATCCGCGCCTCGATCGCGTCGGCGAGGCCGGCCAGCCGGCCGGCATCGAACACCCCGGCCGGTGTGGTCAACGCGTTGGTGCCCACCTTGACCACCAGGCTGCGAGCGTTCCGGATGGCGTCGCGTTGAGCGCTCACGGCCCCACACCGCTGCGCTCTGCATCGTCGGCGACCTTAGTCACGGGCGCCGCTCCTCCGCATCGCTGCGCTCTGCATCGTCGCCGACCTCAGTCACGGGCGCCGCTCCTCCGCATCGCTGCGCTCTGCATCGTCGCCGACCTTAGTCACGGGCGCCGCTCCTCCGCATCGCTGCGCTCTGCATCGTCGCCGACGCGGCGCTGTCGGCGGGCCGCCTTGCGCTCCGCGGCGCCGACGCGATCGCTGCGCTCCAGTCGCACGTCGGTGCCCCGCCCGGATAGCGCAACCTGTTGTCCCGCAGGAGTTTGCGGCTCCCAATCGAACGTCATGTCGCCGATGGTCACCTCGCATCCCGGACGTGCACCCAGCCGCAGCAGCTCCTCCTCGACCCCGAGGCGCGCCAGGCGGTCGCCGAGATACCCCACGGCCTCGTCGTTGTCGAAGTTGGTCTGACGCACCCAGCGTTCGGGCCGTGCTCCGCTGACCACGAAGGCGCCTGGCTGCTGGGGGTCCGGCTCAACGCGAAAGCCGCTGTCGTCGACGGGGACCGGGCGAATCACCGGGCGTCGCGGCACGATCTCCGGTTGGGCGGCCTTGTATTCTGAGATCATCGTCCAGAGCCCAAAGATCAATGGCTGCAAACCTTCTCGCGCGACCGCCGACACCAAAAACACCGGCCAGCCGCGCTCGGCGATCTCGTCAAGGACGAATTCGGCGAGCTCGCGCGCCTCGGGGATGTCGATCTTGTTGAGCACCACCGCGCGGGGCCGCTCGGCGAGATCGCCTAACGTCGCGTCCCCTTGCAGGGTGGGCGTATACGCGGCGAGCTCGGCCTCCAGCGCGTCGATATCGGAGATCGGGTCGCGGCCCGGCTCCGCGGTGGCGCAGTCGACGACGTGCACCAGCACGGCGCACCGCTCGATGTGCCGGAGGAAGTCCAGGCCCAGACCGCGGCCCTGCGAGGCCCCGGGGATCAGGCCGGGAACGTCGGCCACGGTGAAGGTGTGCTCGCCGGCCGACACCACACCGAGGTTGGGCACCAGCGTGGTGAACGGGTAGTCGGCGATCTTGGGTTTGGCCGCCGAGATGGTGGACACCAGCGAGGACTTGCCAGCCGACGGGAACCCGATCAGGCCGGCGTCGGCGACGGTCTTGAGTTCCAGTGTCAGGTCGCGGGTCTCGCCCTGCTCCCCCAGCAGCGCAAACCCGGGAGCCTTGCGCGCGCGCGACGCGAGCGCGGCGTTGCCCAAACCGCCGCGACCGCCCGCGGCGGCTTCGAAGCGGGTGCCCGCGCCGACCAGGTCGGCCAGCAGGCGGCCGTTGTCGTCGAGGACGACGGTGCCGTCGGGGACTTTGACTTCCAGGTCGGCGCCGGCGGCGCCGTCGCGATTGTTGCCCATCCCCTGCTTGCCCGACGGCGCGGTGACGTGGGGATGGAAATGGAAGTCGAGCAGGGTATGGACCTGCGGATCGACGACGAAGACGATGCTGCCGCCGCGGCCGCCGTTGCCGCCGTCGGGGCCGCCCAGCGGCTTGAATTTCTCGCGATGGACCGAGGCGCAGCCGTTACCTCCGGAACCGGCGCGCGCATGGATGACGACGCGGTCGACGA
This sequence comes from Mycobacterium sp. NTMscope_MAC_12, assembly GCF_976985675.1. Lineage (NCBI taxonomy): Bacteria > Bacillati > Actinomycetota > Actinomycetes > Mycobacteriales > Mycobacteriaceae > Mycobacterium > Mycobacterium sp. NTMscope_MAC_12. The sequence goes on along the minus strand of NZ_CDRJYY010000001.1, from coordinate 1,219,262 downwards.
ACCGAGGCATCGTGGGTCCTCTCACCCGTCTCGCTCGCCGAGCGTGCGGCTACTGCGAGAATTGCCTCGAATTATCGCAGTGGGTGCACGCTCGCGGCGCTCAGTCGGTGGTTTGACCGGCCGTGACGATGTTGACGGTCTTGCGGCCGCGCTTGATTCCGAATTCGACGGCGCCGGCTTCCTTGGCGAACAGCGTGTCGTCGCCGCCGCGCCCGACACCGACGCCCGGGTGGAACTTGGTGCCGCGCTGACGAACGATGATCTCGCCGGCCTTGACGACCTGGCCGCCGAATCGCTTCACACCCAGCCGCTGTGCGGCGGAATCGCGACCGTTGCGCGAGCTGGAAGCGCCCTTCTTGTGTGCCATGTCTTCGCCTTTGCTACTTGATGCCGGTGACCTTCAGGACCGTCAGCCGCTGACGGTGTCCCTGACGCTTGTGGTAACCGGTCTTGTTCCGGAACTTGTGGATACGGATCTTGGGGCCCTTGGTGTGCTCGAGCACCTCGCCGGTGACCGCGACCTTCGCCAGTGCGGCCGCGTCAGTGGTCACCTTGGCGCCGTCCACCACCAGTGCGACCGGCAGCGACACGTTCGAACCCGGCTCAGAGTCGAGCTTCTCGACCTTGACCACGTCCCCGACGGCGACCTTGTACTGCTTGCCGCCCGTCTTGACGATTGCGTAGGTCGCCATCGTTGCTCTGCTCCTTCTTCTAACCGCTGCTCGGCGCGTCGCGCGCGAACCAGCCGCGGTGCACGTGGTGGGTCTGGGTTGCGGGCCTGCGCCGATTCCCCGGGAGTCCCGCTGCCGCCGGCCAAAGCTTAGTCGCCCGGCCTGACGACAACTGTCCAAGGGTACGTGACCAGCGGCTACAGGGTCAAACCGGACACGACCTGGCTTTGGGCGTTCAGTCCGCGTGGATCGGCGGTCCGGCGGGCCTGCCCGCCGCGCGTCGGCGCCGGGGCCGACCGGGTGCCGAGCCGCCCTGGTCCGCCGCAGCGGAACCCTGGCCGCCGTCGGAGTCGTCGTCGTCGGAGTCCTCGGTGTCCAGGTCGTCGTCGTCTAGCTCGAGATCCTCGTCGTCGTCGCCCAGATCTTCCTCGTCATCGAGGTCGTCGTCATCCGAGTCGTCGTCCGAGTCCTCGTCATCCGAATCGTCGTCATCCGAGTCGTCGTCGGTGTCGTCGAAGTCCTCCTCGTCGGTGTCGGTGTCGGCGACGTCCTCGTCGCGCGTCGCCCGCTTCCGGTCGAACTCGTCGGTGGCGTCCTCGGTGGCCTCGTCGGATTCGTCGTCGTCGGATGCCGCCTGCGTGGACGAGCCGGCCGCCATCGCCTTGAACATCGGGTGCTCGCCGGGAGAGTGGGCGGGCACCTTGGCCACGACCGGCTCCTCGGCCTTGTTCTTCTTGCGCCGCCCGCGGCGGCCGCCGGACTCGGACTTGCGGCCGTTCGACGGGGCCGAATCCACCGGGTCGGTGTGCAGCAGGATGCCGCGGCCGCCACAGTTCGGGCACGACGTCGAGAAGGCCTCCACCAGCCCGGTGCCCAGCCGCTTGCGGGTCAGCTGCACCAAACCGAGCGACGTCACCTCGGACACCTGATGGCGGGTGCGGTCACGGGCCAGCGCCTCGGTGAGCCGGCGTAGCACCAAATCGCGATTGGATTCCAGCACCATGTCGATGAAGTCGATGACGACGATGCCGCCGATGTCGCGCAGCCGCAGTTGGCGCACGATCTCCTCGGCCGCCTCGAGGTTGTTCTTGGTGACCGTCTGCTCGAGGTTGCCCCCCGAGCCGGTGAACTTGCCCGTATTGACGTCGACCACGGTCATCGCCTCGGTCCGGTCGATCACCAGGGTGCCGCCCGAGGGCAGCCAGACCTTCCGGTCCATCGCCTTGGCCAGCTGCTCGTCGATCCGGTGCACCGCGAACACGTCCGGTCCGCCCGATCCGTCCGGCCCGGCGGGCGGTTCGTATTTGCTCAGCTTCGAAACCAAGTCGGGCGCAACCGAATTCACGTATTCGTTGATGGTGTTCCAGGCCTCGTCACCGGAGACCACCAGGCCGGCGAAGTCTTCGTTGAACAAGTCGCGGATGACCTTGACCAGCACGTCGGGCTCTTCGTAGAGGGCCACCGCGGCGCCGGCGGCCTTCTCCTTGACCTCGATGGCCTTGGCCTCGATTTGTTTCCAGCGCTCCTGCAGGCGGGTGACATCGCTGCGGATGTCGTCTTCTTTGACGCCCTCGGACGCGGTCCGGATGATCACCCCCGCGTCGGACGGCACCACCTCGCGCAGGATCTCCTTGAGCCGCTGGCGCTCGGTGTCGGGCAGCTTGCGGCTGATCCCGGTCGACGACGCGCCCGGCACGTACACCAGGTAGCGGCCCGCCAGCGACACCTGCGTGGTCAGCCGGGCGCCCTTGTGCCCGACCGGGTCCTTGCTGACCTGGACGACGACATAGTCGCCGGGTTTGAGCGCTTGTTCGATCTTGCGGTCAGATCCGCCCAGCCCGGCGGCTTCCCAGTTGACCTCGCCGGCGTACAGCACGCCGTTGCGGCCGCGGCCGATGTCGACGAAGGCCGCCTCCATCGAGGGCAGCACGTTCTGCACGATGCCGAGGTAGATGTTGCCCACCAGGGACGCCGACGCGGCCGAGGTGACGAAATGCTCGACGACGATGCCGTCCTCGAGCACCGCGATCTGGGTGTACCGCGAACCCTGGTGCGGCGGCTCGCTGCGGACCCGGTCGCGGACGACCATGACGCGTTCGACGGCCTCGCGGCGGGCCAGGAATTCGGCCTCGGTCAACACCGGGGGGCGGCGCCGCCCGGCGTCGCGGCCGTCTCGGCGCCGTTGCCGCTTGGCCTCCAGCCGAGTCGAGCCGTCGATGCCCTTGATCTCGTTGCTCGAGCTGCCGCCGTCGCCGCCGCCGTTCTTGCCGCTGCGGGGCGGCCGCTCGTGCACGACCGTGTTGGGCGGGTCGTCGGGCGCGACGCCCTCGTCGTTGTCGTCGCCCGATCCGGATTTGCGGCGCCGGCGCCTGCGGCGGCGACGGTTGCCGCCATCCGATGAACCGTCGTCACCGCCGTCGGAATCGTCGGCGTCGTCGGAATCGTCGTCGTCGGTGTCGTCGGAGTCGCCGGAGTCGGACTGGGCGGCCTTCTTGGCCCGGCCCTGCGGCTCGTCGTCGTCACCGCTGTCGTTCTGGCCCTCGGGCCCGCCCTGCTCGCCGCGTCCGCGGCCGCGACCACGGCGGCCGCGGCGGCGCCGGCGGTTCGACGGCCGATCGGCCTGCTCGTCGTCGTCACTGTCGGAATCGTCGGAGTCGGCGTCCTCGTCGGTGCCGCTGTCGTCGTCGGTGTCGTCGCTGTCCAGCGGCTGCGGCGCGACGAAGAGCGGCATGTAATGCGGCCGGTCTGCGGCGTTGTCGGGGGTTTCCAGCATCAGCCGGGATTCGGGTTCGCCGGAGTCGGCGTCCGCCTCGGCGTTCTCCGGCGTTTCCTGGGGCTGGGTGGCCAGCAGGTCACGCACCCGCACCGCGTCGGCGCGGTCCACGGTGGAATGTGCGCTGCGTATCCGCCCGTCCAGCTCGCTGAGCGCGTCCAGGACCCGTTTGCTGGTTGTTCCCAGCGTTCGGGCCAGCGAATGGACCCTCAACCGGTCGGGCAGCTCCGCAGGCCGGGTCGATTCTTCTGATGGGTCTGCAGTCGGTGCACCGTCTACCACGTATTCTCCTCAAGCCCCCGGGCGCGTCGTTTCGACGCGGCCACGCGAGGGCTTCGCTATGGGCCCGGGTCACTTCTCCCGGGCTTGTGATGGTCTCGCCCCGAGCGGCTCAGGTTAGAACCCACTCGGCGCCGTGCTGAATGACGGCCTGACATGCTGCAAACCAAGGCGACGGGGCTATTGGTCGCGCTTGTCCAAGTCTTCATTCGGGTGTCTGACGCCGGTCCGGCGACGTTCACCCGAGATCAGTATCCCACATCACGTGGCGGGCCAACCCACACCTGAGGAACCTCGGTATGGCCGAACCCGGTCACGACGGCGCCGCGGGACCGATCGTCGCAGCTCTAGGCGCCGGGGAACCAGAGCCCGATTTCTCGCTTGGCCGACTCGATCGAATCCGAGCCGTGCACCAGGTTGAACTGCGTCTCCAGCCCGAAGTCACCGCGGATCGTGCCCGGGATCGCCTTCTCGACCGGGTCGGTACCGCCCGCGAGCTGCCGAAACGCCGCGATCGCCCGCGGTCCCTCCACGATGGCCGCGACCACCGGCCCCGACGTGATGAATTCCAGCAACGGCTCGAAGAACGGCTTGCCCTCGTGTTCCGCGTAATGCTGGGCGGCGAGATCCTGGCTGACGTGCCGGAGTTCCAGCGCGGCGATCGTGAGGCCTTTTCGCTCGATCCGGCCGATGATCTCCCCCACCAGCTGTCGCTGGACGCCGTCCGGCTTGATCAGTACCAATGTCCGTTCGGTCACGGCGGACAGCGTACATAACCAGGTGCCGCCGCGGCGGGTCAGCGCTTGTCACTGCCGGCGGGCTACCCCTGTCTGCGCCGGACCTCGGCCCGGAAGTAGGCGATCAAGCCCCACAGGCCGGTGAACAGCACGCCGATGAATCCCACCCCCGGATACACGGCGAAGCCCGCGAGCAGGATCACCTGCACGCCGAGGTTGGCCCAGATGGCCCAGGGTTTGCGCTGCAGCCCGGCCATCAGGATCAGCAGCACGGCCAGGCCGATCAGGTAGACCAGCGACGCCGTCGTCAGGCCTCCGCCCACCGCTCCCACCACCGGGATCGCCAGCAGCACCACGATCGCTTCCAGAAACAGCGTCAGGGCCATCACCGCGCCGAAGCTGCGCCACGGGTCGGCCGCCGGCGTCGGGGCCGGCCCCTCGGGGTTCTCGGGTGAGTCCGGTTGGGTCACTGCGGATCACGCCCGAACAGGGTGCGCGCCGCGCCGGCGGTGACGACCGAGCCGGTGATGACGATCCCGGTGCCGGAGAAGTCTTCGGCGTGCCCGTCCAGCGCGGCATCATCGACCAGTGCGGTCGCGACGTCGACGGCGTCACGCAGGTTCTCGGCGGTGCTCACCCGGTCGGGCCCGAACGTCTCGCGCGCCGCCAGGGCCAGCGATTCGACGTCGAGCGCCCGCGGCGACCCGTTGTGGGTCACCACGACGGCGTCGAACACCGGCTGCAGGGCGGCGAGGATGCCGCCGACATCCTTGTCGGCGAGCACGCTGAGCACTCCGACCAGATAGCGGAAGTCGAATTCGCCCGCCAACGTCTGCGCCAGCGCGGCCGCACCGGCCGGATTGTGCGCGGCGTCGATGAACACCGTGGGCGCGCTGCGCATCCGCTCCAGCCGGCCCGGGCTGGCAACGGCGGCGAAACCCGCGCGCACCGCCTCGACGTCGAGCTGACGCTGCGCGCCGGCGCCGAAGAAGGCCTCGACGGCGGCCAAAGCCAGCACGGCGTTGTGCGCCTGATGTTCTCCGTGCAGCGGCAGATAGACGTCGGAATACACCCCGCCAAGGCCCTGCAGCTGCAGCACCTGCCCGCCGATGGCGACCTGGCGCCCCAGCACGGCGAACTCCGAATCTTCGCGGGCCACCGCGGCATCGGCTTGCACGGTTCGGTCCAACAACACCTCCATCGCCTCGGGCGCCTGGCGCGCGATGACCGCGACGGTGTCGGGCGCGCCCTCGGGCGCGCGGGTGATGATGCCGGCCTTCTCTCCGGCGATGCCGGCGAGGTCGTCGCCCAGGTAGTCGACGTGGTCGATGGCGATCGGGGTGATGACCGCGACCGGCGCGTTGATCACGTTGGTGGCATCCCAGCGTCCGCCCATCCCCACCTCGACTACGGCGACGTCGACGGGGGCGTCGGCGAACGCGGCGAAGGCCATCGCGGTCAGCACCTCGAACTTGCTCATGGCGGGCCCGCCGGCGGCCTGCGATTGCGCGTCGACCATCTGCACGAACGGCTCGATCTCGCGGTAGGTCGCCACGTACTGCGCCGGGCTGATCGGCTTGGCATCGATCGAAATGCGCTCGACCGCCGATTGCAGATGGGGGCTGGTGGTCCGCCCGGTGCGCCGATGTAGCGCCGTGATCAGCGCGTCGATCATGCGGGCCACTGAGGTCTTGCCGTTGGTGCCCGCGACGTGGATCGACGGGTAGGCCCGCTGCGGTGAGCCCAACAGGTCCATCAGCGCGCTGATCCGGGTCAGGCTCGGCTCGATCTTGGTCTCGGGCCAGCGCTGGTCCAGCAGGTGCTCGACCTGCAACAAGGAAGCGATCTCGTCCGGGGTCGGGACCGGCGCGGGAACCACGTCGGGAAGTTCGGGGTCCTCAGCCCACTCGGGCGGCTCCGTCATGCCAGCCCGGCTAGCCGCGCGTTGATCCGCTCGGTTTCCTCCTGGGCCAGACGCTGACGGTCCCGGATCTTGTCGACGACGTTTTGCGGGGCCTTGCCCAGGAAGTCCTCGTTGGCCAATTTGGCGGTGGTCGACGCCAGCTCCTTGTGCGCCGCGGCCAGATCCTTTTCCAGCCGGCGACGCTCGGCCGCGACGTCGATGGTGCCCGAGGTGTCCAGTTCGACGACGACGGTGCCGCCGCTGAGCCTGACTTCCACGGACGCCGACGGGCGAAATTCCGGCCCCGCGGCCGTCAGCCAGGCCAGGGACGTCACCGGGCTCACCTGGGTGGCCAGATCGGATTCGTCGACCCCGGCCATGCGGGCGGGCACCTTCTGGCGGTCCGCCAGCCCCTGATCGCTGCGGAACCGGCGAACCTCGGTCACCAGCTTCTGCATGTCGGTAACCCGTTGTGCGGCAACCGGATCCAGGCTCATCCCGGACGGTTGCGGCCAGTCGGCGATCACCAGCGACTCGTTATCGGTCAAGGCCTGCCAGAGGGCCTCGGTGATGAAGGGGATCACCGGGTGCAGCAGCCGCAGCAGGGTGTCCAGCGTCGCCGCCAGCACGGCCGTGGTGTGCGCGACCCCCTCGGCCAGTTGTGTCTTGGCCAATTCGACGTACCAGTCGCAGAATTCGTCCCAGGCGAAGTGGTACAGCGCCTCGCACGCACGGCTGAACTCGTAGTTGTCGAATGCCGCATCGACTTCAGCGCGAACCTCTTCCAGCCGCCCGAGGATCCACCGGTCGGCATCGGTGAGCTCGGCCGGCGGGGGCACGGGCGCCAGCTGCGCCCCGTTGAGCAGCGCGTAACGCGTGGCGTTGAACAGCTTGGTGCAGAAGTTGCGCGACGCCCGGACGTGGTCCTCACCGATCGCCAGGTCACCGCCGGGGCTGGCGCCGCGCGCCAGCGTGAACCGCAGGGCGTCGGCGCCGAAGATCTCGACCCAGTCCAGCGGGTCGATGACGTTGCCCTTGGACTTGCTCATCTTGCGGCCGGACTCGTCGCGGATCAGCCCGTGCAGGAAGACATCGGTGAAGGGCACCTGCGGGCCGCGGCGCCCGTCCAGGGTGATGGCGTCGTCGTCGCCGACGAAGGTGCCGAACATCATCATCCTGGCCACCCAGAAGAACAGGATGTCGTAGCCGGTGACCAGAACGCTTGTCGGGTAGAACTTTTCGAGCTCGGGGGTTTTCTCCGGCCAGCCCAGGGTGGAAAACGGCCACAGCGCCGAGGAGAACCACGTGTCCAGCACGTCGGGGTCCTGTTCCCAGCCCTCCGGCGGCGTCTCGTCGGGACCCACGCACACCTGTTCCCCGGTGGGCCCGTACCAGATCGGGATGCGGTGGCCCCACCACAGCTGCCGCGAGATCGTCCAATCGCGCATGTCGTCGACCCAGGCGAACCACCGCGGCTCCAGGCTGGCCGGGTGAATCACGGTGTCGCCGTTGCGCACCGCGTCGCCGGCCGCCTTGGCCAGGGACTCGACGCGGACAAACCACTGCAGCGACAGCCGCGGCTCGATCGGTTCGCCGCTGCGCTCGGAGTGCCCGACGCTGTGTAGGTAGGGTCGCTTCTCCTCGACGATGCGGCCTTCGGCGGCCAGGGCCTCGCGCACCGCGACGCGGGCCTCGAAGCGGTCCATCCCGTCGAATTGCGTTCCGGTGTCGACGATTCGGCCCTTGGTGTCCAGGATCGAGATCATCGGCAACCCGTGCCGCAGCCCGATCTCGAAGTCGTTGGGGTCATGAGCGGGCGTGACTTTGACTGCGCCGGTACCGAATTCGGGGTCCACGTGCTCGTCGGCGACCACCGCGAGCTGACGGTCCACGAACGGGTGCGGCAGGCTGGTGCCGACCAGGTGGCGGTAGCGGTCGTCGTCGGGATGCACCGCGATGGCGGTGTCGCCGAGCATCGTCTCGACCCGGGTGGTCGCGACCACGATGTGCGGCTGCGAGTCGTCGAGCGAGCCGTAGCGGAAGGACACCAGCTCGCCCTCGACATCGAGGTAGTCGACCTCGATGTCCGATATCGCGGTCTGGAGCACCGGCGACCAGTTGACCAGCCGCTCGGCCCGATAGATCAGCCCGGCGTCGTAGAGCCGCTTGAAGATGGTGCGGACCGCCCGTGACAGGCCCTCGTCCATGGTGAACCGGTCGCGGCTCCAGTCGACCCCGTCGCCGAGCCGGCGCATCTGGCCGCCGATGGCGCCGCCGGACTCGCGCTTCCAGTCCCAGACCTTGTCGACGAACAGCTCCCGGCCGAAGTCCTCCTTGGTCTTGCCGTCGACCGCGAGCTGCTTTTCCACCACGCTCTGCGTGGCGATTCCGGCGTGGTCCATGCCCGGCTGCCACAACACCTCGTACCCCTGCATCCGCTTGCGGCGGGTCAGGGCGTCCATCATGGTGTGTTCCAGCGCATGGCCCATGTGCAGGCTGCCGGTCACGTTCGGCGGCGGCAGCACGATCGAGTAGCCGGGCTTGGCGCTGGCCGGGTCCGCGGCGAAGTATCCGGCGTCGATCCACTTCTGGTAGATCGCGCTCTCGGCCGCAGCCGGATCCCACGACTTGGGCAGGTCGGTGGCGGGGCTGCGGCTGGCGGTCACCCGTCAATTCTAGGGAGCGCGGTTTACCCTCGTGTAAGTGCCCGAACCCGCAGCTCACAGGGATCCGGGGCGCTGACGCCGTTCCCGGCGATCAGGGAATCGTGAGCACCTGACCGGGCTGGATCAGGTCAGGGTTCGGGATTCCGCTCGCATCGGCGATCGCCTGGTACTTACTGCCGTCGCCGTAGAAGCGCTCCGCGATCGCCCACAGGCTGTCACCGGATTCGACGGTGTACGTCCGAACGGCCGGCTCTGGCTCTGGCTCGGGAGGCGCTTGCGCGGCGGGCTCCTCGACCGGCGCGGCGGGCTCCTCTGCGGCGGCCTGCGTAGCCGCCTCGGGCGCCGGCGGCGGCGGCGCGTCCGTCTCGGTCTTGGTCGACCAGGCCGCCTCATTTCCGGCGTAGAGCACCAGGTTGCGGTCGTCCTGCAGCACGAGCTTGACGTCCTTTTTGCCGGCTGTGTTGCTGTGCCACACGGGTTTGTCGGCCGTGTAGACGACGAAATTGCCGTCGGGTTGCACTTCGGCGCGCACCACATTCTGACCGTCGGTACCGGCGGACCAGATCGCTTGGCCGCGGGACGCCAGCACCAGGTTGCCGTCGTCCTGCAAGGTCAGCGTGTAGGCGCCGTTGTTCGAGGTGAGCGATTCGCCCCGCACCAGCTTTTGTCCTTGGGTCAGCGTGTCCGCCATGGCATTTCCCTCTCGTCTACCGCCCGGCCGATTGGTCGGACGTTATTTCCTATGTCCGATGAGGACGAACCTACTCATCTTGGATTGCCTTGGGCAGCCCTGGATTCGACGCGATCGAAACCCTAGGGGAACTACCAGAGAACAATGCGGTTCGGCGCTGGACTACTTCTTGCCCCCGAGTAGGCCGCCGAGGATGTCGCCGATTGCACCTCCCTTGCCGCCCAACACATTTCCGACGATGCCGCCAAGGGACTTGTTGCCGGAGCCACCGAGGATGCTGCCCAGAACCTCGCCGAGACCGCCACCGCCGGCTGCCTCCGTTCTCTGCGACGCGCCGGCCCCGCTGCCGGAACCGAGCTGTTTTCCGATGTACGCCAACACAATTGGCAGAACCATCGGCAGCAGTTGCTTGAGCAGGTCAGGGTTACCTGCACCGCGATCGGCCAGGGCCGATGCGACCTGGTCGGCGTCGATGCCGCCGAACAGGGCCGCGACGGCCTGGTGCCCGTCGCTCTCGCCCGGGGCGCCACCAACGTCGAGTAGGCCCCGCGCGGCATGGCTGGTTGCCATGGACTCGATCGTGCTGGCGTGTGCGGGATCTTGCGAATTCTGGTGCAGGCCGCCGAGCAGCTCCGGCACCAGCGTGTGAACGGCGTTTTGCACGTCGGCTTCGTCGGCGCCGAGCTTGTTTGCGATTTCAGACGTGGGAATCTGGCTGTACAGATCATCGAGACCGGCCATCGGTGCGTCCACCTTCGTTCCTGATATCGGAGCCAAGTCAATTACGACACTAGACGCATGCGGCTTCGGCCAACACCCTTCGGGCAGGAACGATTTGGTGTTCAGTAACTGGTAACCTGCCGGAACTGCGCCGATCCGGATCGATGCCCCGTCAGTTCAGCCGTTGGGTCTGCAGCGACACACCCGCCGCGGGGAAGCGGTCCAGCAGCGCGTCGCCCATCGCGGCCGCGGGCGTGAGGACGCCGTGTAGGTCCGGGAGCTTGTCACGGTCGAATGCCAGCGCCAGGCCGCACTCCCCCAACAACACCGAAGTCGCCTTGTAGCCCGGGTCGCCGCGCTGCTCCATGCGCGCCACGTAGCGGGCGCCGGTGCTCGTGGTGGTGTAGGTCTCGATGCGGTAGTAGCCGCGTTCCCGCGCGGCCGGACTGGGGCCGGTTCCGGGTTTGGGCACGATGCGCTCCACCAGCCGGCGCGGCAGCAGCCGGAAGAAACGGCTGCCCAGGCCGAACGTCGCGGCGGCGGCCCCGCCCACAACAGCGGAGGCCACCGGCGCGATCGGCGACGACCCCAGGCTCATGCTTTCGCTGTAGCGCAACCCGCGTCCGTAGGCCCAGTCCAGCAGGGCGTTGCTGCGCCGCACGATCCGGGTGTTGTAGGGCGCCATGACGAAGCCCGCGGTCCACACGCCGCTCAGTTCCGGCGCGATCCGGCCACCGCGACGCCACGGCAGATCGGGCTGCGGGCCGATGTCGGGTTCGGCGCCGCGGTCGCTGCTGAGCGTGTACGGGTCGGCGAGTTGGCGGCGGGCCTCGGGATCGCGGGAGGCGGTGTCCAGCACCTCCAACATCGACGCGACGGTGCCGCCGGACACCCCGCCGGAGAAGGACCGGACCACGAGGTCGGTGTCGACGAGTTCGCCGGCGCCGTCGTCGCGCGCGGCGCGGTACAGCGCATACACGCTGAGGTCCGAAGGAACGGAGTCGAATCCGCACGCATGCACGATGCGGGCGCCGGTATCCGCGGCCTGCTTGTGGAATTGGTCGATGCTGTCGCGGACGAACATCGCCTCGCCGGTCAGGTCGGCGTAGTCGGTGCCCGCCGCGGCGCAGGCGGCCACCAGCGGCAACCCGTAGCGCGTGTAGGGGCCGACCGTGGTGATGACGACCTGCGCGCGCGCCGCCATCTCGTTCAGCGTCGACGGCGCCGAGGCATCCGCGTTCAGAACGGGCCACGACCGCGCGGTTTCGCCCAGCGTGTCGCGTATGGCACGCAGCCGGCCGGGCGACCGGCCGGCCAGCGCGATCCGTTTGTCCGGCGCCGAGCGGGCCAGGTATTTGGCGGTGAGCTTCCCGACGAAGCCGGTCGCCCCGTACAGCACAATGTCGAATTCGCGCGGCGTTGCGGTCACGGGCCCGACGCTACCCGACGACGGGGGTGGCGACCGCTGGAGACAAGGAGTGCCGGGCACGGGGCCCGGCACTCCTTATATGTATGTCAGCGAAGCCGTCGATCAGCCGCGGCGTCCGCACACCGGCCACGCGCCGATGCCCTGCGAGTGCAGCACATTCTCGGCGACGCGGATCTGCTCCTCGCGGCTCGCGCCGGACGGGGAACCACTGCCGCCGTTGGAGCGCCAGGTGCTCGGCGTGAACTGCAGGCCACCGGAGAAACCGTTACCGGTGCTGATGCCCCAGTTACCGCCCGACTCGCACTGCGCGATGGCGTCCCAGTTGACGCTGTACGCCCGGTGGGCGGGCGGCGGCGGGACGTCGGGGCCAGGAGGCGGCGGGACGTTCGGGTCGAAACCGACGGGCGCCGGAGCGTCCGGGGCCGGAGGCGCATCGGGCGCCGGAGCGTCCGGGGCCGGAGGCGCATCGGGGGCCGGAGCGTCCGGGGCCGGAGGTGCATCGGGCGCCGGAGCGTCCGGGGCCGCTGCCGGCAGGTTCGGGTCGAAAGCCACCGCTTCGTCGGCGTGGGCGGTGGCCGACGGGATGGACACAAGTGTGCCCGTGACCGCGGCAAGAATGAGCGTCTTGCGGACGTTCTTCAATATCTTTCCTTTCGCTGCGCGCGCGCCAAAACAAGCCCACGCAGGTGGGCTGAAGGTCGTTGGCTGAATGCCTGTTTTGGAACGTGCCGTCTGGGTCAGGCACGACAGCGGCGGGCCAGGTCTGCCCGGCGGGTTGTCACCCACCGTCCACGGTCGGGCTTTCGCCGTCCGTGGCGCCGCTCACACGCGGGTCCGTGGATTCAATTTTGTTGATTACTTTCCGTAACCCGTTGCGGGCTAACAGGGACCGTAGAGAACGCCGAGGCGTTCGTCATCTTCGGAAATCGCATATCTCGTTTGGGTAACGACCCGATCACGCCGCGATAGCAAGGCCATTAATGCAGGTCACAGGCGAGTTTTCGGACCGGGAACCGCAACGGCATCCGCAAACAAATGGTGAGCCTAATCACGCGTAATTTGTGAGCTGGCGCACGTTCATTCGCGGCGCTGCCGCCGATTAGAAGCAGTCACAACGGATTTCTGCCGTCTTGTCGGCGGGCCGCGCAGCGTACCGCATGCCCGCCCCATTCCTCACATCCCCACGCGGGATAGGCAGGAAAAAGGCGACCTCTGCCGAATTGACTTGCCCCACATAGCTATTCGTCAACCGCATCGCAGCGAAGCACGGCATTCGACGCGGATGGCGCGTATTGTGCTTTCCAACAATGACTTTCGCTAAACACTCACGGCGACAAGGCTTTTCAGGAACGGACGGCTACTTCGTCACACGCCGCGATTTCCTCGTGCACTCCGCAAAGGCCTCAAATGCCCGCTGACCCAAAGGATCACGACGCCCGGAGCGGTTGGCGTCAGGCTTGGAGCTGCGCCAGAGCGCGCAGGTCGCTCTCCGAGTTGACGTTGGCCAAGAAACGCGATTCCGGCAGCACGATCTGTTGGGCATCGGAGGCATCGATCAAGGCACGCATCGAGCGGGCGCCGCCGGCGACCAGGCCGTCAATCCGCTCGGCCAAATCGGTGCGGTACACCGCGGCGAGGTAGTGGCTGCGACCGTCCCACGGCAGCACGATTTCGGCGTTGGTCTCGGTGGCCAGCCCCATCAGGTCGTCGATCAAACCCGCTGACAGAAGCGGCATGTCGACGGCGCAGACGAAGGCGAACCGGGCGCCGGTTTCCGCCGCGGCGCGCAGGCCGCCTCCGGTCGCCGGCAGTGGCCCCTGACCGCGCACCTCGTCGCGAAGCACGCGCGCCTGCACCTCGGGCAGCGGTTGCCCCGGCGCGGCCATCACGAAGACCGGGTCGCAGCGCTGGGAGACGACCCCGACCACGTGCTCGAGCAGCGTGGGGGCCCCGCCGGGACCCGGCAAGGTCGCCTTGTCGCGGCCCATCCGCCGCGATTCGCCACCGGCCAGCACTATTCCGGCCAGGGACACTGTGGTGTCGGGTACCTGCTCGGCCACGTCAGTCGACGGTCCAGGTGTCGCGGCCGCGCAGCAGCGATTGCAGCGCCGCGGAGTCGAACGGCTTCGCCGACTGGGCCGCCTGAATCTGCGAGCGTGCCGCGTCGTCGTAGGTGGGCCTGTTGATGTTGCGGAAGATGCCCAGCACCGTGTGCTCGAGGTTCTGATCCGACAGCCGTGACAGGGCGAAGGCGTAGGCCGAGTTGTCGCTGTGGGCGTCGTGCACCACGATTTCGTCGACGGAGACGTCGGCGGTCTTGGCCACCTCCAGGCCGAACCCGGACTTCACGACGCAGTATTCGCCGTTGGCGCCGAACACAATTGGTTCGCCGTGGCGGACGTTGATGACCCGCTCCTCGGCGCCTTCCTTGCGCAGCGCGTCGAACGAGCCGTCGTTGAAGATCGGGCAGTCCTGCAGGATTTCGACGACGGCGGCGCCCCGGTGCCCGGCGGCCGCGCGCAGCACCTCGGTCAGTCCGTTGCGGTCGGAGTCCAGAGCGCGGCCGACGAAGGTCGCCTCGGCGCCCAGGGCCAACGACACCGGGTTGAACGGGTGGTCCAGCGACCCCATCGGAGTCGACTTCGTGACCTTGCCGACCTCCGAGGTGGGCGAGTACTGGCCCTTGGTCAGCCCGTAGATCCGGTTGTTGAACAGCAGGATGGTGATGTTGACGTTGCGGCGCAGCGCGTGGATCAGGTGATTGCCGCCGATCGACAGGGCGTCGCCGTCACCGGTGACCACCCACACCGACAGGTCCTCGCGGGCCAGCGCCAGGCCGGTGGCGATGGCGGGGGCGCGCCCGTGGATCGAGTGAAATCCGTAGGTCTCGAGGTAATACGGGAAGCGGCTCGAGCAGCCGATGCCGCTGATGAACACGATGTTCTCGCGGCGCAACCCGAGGTCCGGCAGGAAGTTCCGGATGGTGTTGAGGATGACGTAGTCCCCGCAGCCCGGGCACCAACGCACCTCCTGGTCGCTGGTGAAGTCCTTGGACTTCTGGGGCTGGTCCTCAGCGGACAGCGTGGGGACCCCGTCGTTCTTGGTCAACTTCGGGGTCACACCGAGGTCTTTGCCCGCCAAATTGCCGATCAGGTCAGTCACGAGCGCCGCTCCTCCTCATCGCTTCGCTCTGCATTGACGCCGGCGCGAATCATGCGCCGGCCCCAACCGTTGCCGCCGCCATTTTGGCGACCATCGTCTTGTCGTTCTCGACTTCGGCCAATGTCCCGCCCAGCGCGGCGCGGATGACGCGGCCGATCTCGTCGGCCAGGAATGCGACACCCTGCACCTTGCTGACGGACTGGACGTCCACCAGGTACTTGCCGCGCAGCACGAATGCCAGTTGGCCCAAGTTCATTTCGGGCGCCACCACCTGCGGGTAGCGTCGCAGCACCTCGCCGAGGTTGGCCGGGAACGGGTTGAGGTAGCGCAAGTGCGCGTGCGCCACCTTGATGCCCTTGCGGCGCGCGCGCCGGCAGGCCTCGCCGATCGGGCCGTAGGAGCTGCCCCATCCGATCAGCAGCAGCTCGGCGTCACCGGTCGGATCGTCGACCTCCAGGTCGGGAACGGAGATGCCGTCGATCTTGGCCTGGCGCAACCGGACCATGAGGTCGTGGTTGACCGGCTCGTAGGAGATGTTGCCCGAGCCGTTCGCCGCTTCCAGACCGCCGATGCGGTGCTCGAGCCCCGGGGTGCCCGGCACGGCGAACTGCCGGGCCAGCGTCTCGGGGTCGCGCGCGTAAGGCTGGAACGGTTCGTCCGGCTTGGCGAAGGCGTGCGTGATGCGCGGCAGCGTGCTGACGTCCGGAATGCGCCACGGCTCAGAGCCGTTGGCGATCGCGCCGTCGGACAGCACGATCACCGGGGTGTGGTAGGAGACCGCGATGCGCGCGGCCTCGAGCGCGGTCTCGAAGCAGTCGGACGGTGACCGCGGCGCGAGGATCGCCACCGGTGACTCGCCGTTGCGGCCGTACAGCGCTTGCAGCAGGTCGGCCTGCTCGGTCTTGGTGGGCAGCCCGGTCGAGGGGCCACCGCGCTGCACGTCGACGACGAGCAACGGCAGTTCGGTCATCACGGCCAGCCCGAGCGCTTCGGACTTGAGTGAAATGCCCGGCCCCGACGTGGTGGTGACCCCCAGCGCGCCGCCGTAGGAGGCGCCGATCGCCGCGCAGATGCCGCCGATTTCGTCCTCGGCCTGGAAAGTGAGGACGTTGAAGTTCTTGTGCTTGGACAGCTCGTGCAGGATGTCGGAGGCCGGCGTGATCGGGTAGCTGCCGAGCAGGACCGGGATGTCGGCGAGCTGGCCGGCCGCGACGATGCCGTACGCCAGGGCGGTGTTCCCCGAGATCTGGCGGTATTCGCCCGTCGGCAGGGTCGCCCGGGACACCTCGTAGGTGGTGCCGAAGGCCTCGGTCGTCTCGCCGTAGTTCCAACCGGCCTTCAGCGCCAGCACGTTGGTCTCCGCGACCTCGGGCTTGCGGGCGAACTTCTCCCGAATGAACTTTTCGCTGGTTTCGATCGGCCGCCCGTACATCCACGACAGCAGCCCCAGCGCGAACATGTTCTTGGCGCGTTGGCCATCCTTCTTCGTCGCGCCGATGGCCTCGACCGCCCCGAGCGTCAACGTCGTCATCGCGACGGAATGCACGACGTAGTCGGACAACTCGTCGGTCTCGAGCGGGTTGGTGACGTAGCCCACCTTGGTCAGGTTGCGCTTGGTGAACTCGTCGGAGTTCGCGATCACCATGCCGCCGCGGGGCAGGTCGCCGATATTGGCCTTGAGCGCGGCCGGGTTCATCGCGACGAGCACGTCGGGCCGGTCGCCGGCGGTCAAGATGTCATAGTCGGCGATCTGAATTTGGAAGGACGAGACGCCGGGCAGGGTGCCTGCAGGCGCACGGATCTCGGCGGGATAGTTCGGCTGGGTCGCCAGGTCGTTTCCGAAAAGCGCTGCCTCGGAAGTGAACCGGTCACCGGTGAGCTGCATGCCGTCGCCGGAGTCACCGGCGAAGCGGATGACGACCTGTTCGAGGCGCTGACGGACAGATCCGTTCGGGGGAGCCCCGTTCTGTGAGTCTGATCCGGCTCCGCTGCCGTTCGGATCCACGTCTTTGCCCTCCATTTGTTCACCGGACAGACAGTTCGCGCAGCTTCAGGTTACGCGTCGGCGAAGGGAGTCTCCGGCCATCACGGTTTTATGTCACTGGCGGTACCAATTATGGCACTGATTTGCGATCGCCATGGCCGTCTCTGCGGCGTCATCTCGGCCGCGTTCGCAGTCAAAAGGCGACGTCAGCGCCATCTACTGATGAGTAGCTCGGCAAACTGTGGCGTTGGTCACGTCTCGCGCGTTATCAACCGTCGTTCGTACCGTGTCGGCCTCCGGATGCCGCGTTTTCCGCGCCGAGTTTGGCCGCCGCCGTTTCCGGCATCGCAACCAGATACAAGACGAACCCGGCCGCGGCCAGAGCACCCAAAAAGACGAATGCGGCGTCGTATCCGGCCGCGACCACGATCGAGCCCGCGACGAGGTTCGACACCGCGGCACCGATGCCCGTCGCGGCCGTCACCGCCCCCAAGCTGACATTGAAGCGACCGGTTCCATGCGTCACGTCCTGCACGACGAGGGGAAACAGCGCGCCGAACACGCCGGCCCCAACGCCGTCCAGCAACTGCACGCTCACCAGCCAACAGGAGTTGTCCGAGAGGGTGTAGAGAAATCCACGGGCGGCCAAGACCGCGAATCCGACCAGGAAGATCGGCTTTCGGCCCCAGGAATCCGCCTTGGCGCCGGCGACATAGGCCACCGGCACCATGACGACCTGCGCGGCCACGATGCAGCCCGCCATCAGGGCGGTCCCGACGTCCTTGTTGTGCAGCGCCAGCCGTTGCCCGACCAGCGGCAGCATGGCCGCATTCGCGAAGTGGAAGGCGATGACCGTGGCGGCAAAGATCATCAGCCGGCGATTGCCCACCAAGGCCGCCAGCCGCGACGGGCTCGGGTGCGGTTGCCCGGGATCGTGGTCCATGCCCCGGGCGACGTCGTGGTCGATCGCGTCGCCCGGAATCCACAGCGCCGCAACCACGCTGGCGGCGGCCATGACCGCGAGCACCCAGAACACGACGACGGGCCCGAAGAAGTAGGCCAAGCCGCCGGTAATCGCCGCCGCCGTGGCGTTCCCGGCGTGGTTGAACGACTCGTTGCGCCCGATCCGGCGGGAGAAGCGACGGGAGCCGACCAGCCCCAGGGTGATCGCGGCCAGCGCCGGGGCGAAGACGGATCCGGCGATGCCGGTGAGCGCCTGCAGCACCGAGATCGAAGAAAACCCGGGAAACAACGGCATCGCCAACGACGCCGCGGTGATCGTCAGCGCGCCGCCGATGACCAGTGCCCGCTTGGCGGTGCTCCGGTCCACCAGGGCGCCGGCCGGGGCCTGCGCGACGATCGCGCCGATGCCCCCGACCGCCATGACGAATCCGATTGAGCCCTGGTCCCAGTGGTGGGTCAGCAGCAGGTAGATCGACAGGTACGGGCCCAGCCCGTCACGAACATCGGCGAGGAGGAAGTTCAGCAGGTCCAGCCCGTACGCAACACGCGGTGGGATCACGTCAGCGCTGTCACGCGGCGTGCTGGGAGGCTCCCGGATCTAGTTAGGCGCTCTTATCGCGGCGCTCGGTGCGCGACGGCTTGCGCGGCACGATCGTCGGCAACACGTTGTCCTGCACGGTCTCCTTGGTCACCACGACCTTGGCGACGTCGTCGCGGCTCGGGATGTCGTACATCACGGGCAGCAGGACCTCTTCCATGATGGCGCGCAGGCCACGCGCCCCGGTGCCGCGGTGGATCGCCTGATCCGCGATCGCTTCCAGGGCGTCATCGGTGAACTCGAGCTCCACGCCGTCCATCTCGAAGAGCCGCAGGTACTGCTTGACCAGCGCGTTCTTCGGCTCGGACAGGATCTTGACCAGCGACTCGCGGTCGAGATTGGTGACCGACGCGACCACCGGCAGCCGGCCGATGAACTCGGGGATCAGGCCGAACTTGATCAAGTCTTCGGGCATGACCTCGGCGAAGTGGTCGGTGGTGTCGATCTCGGCCTTCGAGCGGACCTCGGCGCCGAAGCCCAGGCCACGCTTGCCGACGCGCTCGTAGATGATTTTCTCCAGGCCGGCGAACGCCCCCGCGACGATGAACAGCACGTTGGTGGTGTCGATCTGGATGAACTCTTGGTGCGGGTGCTTGCGGCCGCCCTGCGGGGGAACCGACGCCTGGGTGCCCTCCAGGATCTTCAGCAGGGCCTGCTGCACGCCCTCCCCGGAGACGTCGCGGGTGATCGACGGGTTCTCGCTCTTGCGGGCGATCTTGTCGACCTCGTCGATGTAGATGATGCCCGTCTCGGCCCGCTTGACGTCGTAGTCGGCGGCCTGGATGAGCTTGAGCAGGATGTTCTCGACGTCCTCACCGACGTAGCCGGCTTCGGTCAGGGCGGTGGCGTCGGCGATGGCGAACGGGACGTTGAGCATCTTGGCGAGCGTCTGGGCCAGGTAGGTCTTGCCGCATCCGGTGGGTCCGAGCATCAAGATGTTGGACTTGGTCAGCTCGACCGGCTCGTGCCGCGAGTCCCGGCCCTTCTCGCCGGCCTGAATCCGCTTGTAGTGGTTGTAGACCGCGACCGCCAGCGTCCTCTTGGCGGTGTCTTGCCCGATGACGTAGCCCTCGAGGAACTCCCGGATCTCGATGGGTTTGGGAAGTTCATCGAGCTTCACGTCGTCGGCGTCGGCGAGCTCCTCTTCGATGATCTCGTTGCAGAGATCGATGCACTCATCGCAGATGTATACACCGGGGCCAGCAATGAGCTTCTTGACCTGCTTCTGGCTCTTCCCGCAGAACGAGCACTTCAGCAGGTCCCCGCCGTCTCCGATGCGTGCCATGGTGCGTCAGTGCCTACTTCCTCTTCGCCGTTGGACTTCCCTGTCCCGCATGTATTCACCGACGCTACCCGCTTGATCGGGCCCGCCGCGACCATAAACGCCGAATCGCGCCGATGGTATTTGCGGGAGTTCATGCCCCTTCCGTATGGAGGAAAGATATAGCCACACGATGCCCGTCGCTCGCGAAAGGCGCGCTTTGCGTGTCTTTGGCGTGTCGCGGTCGTAATGCGACCGAGTCCGGCGCCCGTCCCATCCCACCTCCGACGGAGGTGCCGACCCAGCCCCGGATAGTCACACGAGGCCTGGGCGAATCCCCCACGAAATCACCCTACAGTGGCCACGTGGGTTTGGCCGTGGGCTTCGCCTGGCCCAGCGGAACCGTGGTGCTCGATGGCGGGTTGGCCACCGAGCTCGAAGCGCGGGGTCATGACCTGTCCGACCGGTTGTGGTCGGCCAGGCTGCTCGCGGACGCTCCGCGCGAGATCGTCGCCGTCCACGCCGCCTACTTCCGCGCCGGGGCCACCATCGCGACGACGGCCAGCTACCAGGCGTCATTCGAGGGTTTTGCGGCGCGCGGATTGGATCGGCGGGAAACCGTCGGGCTGCTGCGCCGCAGCGTCGAGCTCGCGAAGGCCGCGCGGGACGAGGCCGGCCGTGGCGAACCCGCGGGTCTCCTCGTCGCCGCCTCGGTCGGACCCTACGGCGCTGCGCTGGCCGACGGCTCGGAGTACCGCGGGCGCTACGGCTTGTCGGTCGCGGCGTTGGCGCGATGGCATCGGCCCCGACTGGAGACCCTGGCGGACGCCGGAGCCGACGTCCTCGCCTGCGAAACCGTGCCCGACGTCGACGAGGCGGAAGCGTTGGTCGGCCTGGTCCGCTCGGTCGGGATGCGGGCGTGGCTGAGCTACACGATCGACGGGGACCGGACCCGTGCCGGACAACCGCTGGCCGACGCGTTCGCGGTGGCCGCCGGCGTCGACGAGATCGTGGCCGTCGGGGTCAACTGCTGCGCGCCCGACGACGTGTTGCCGGCGATCGCGAGCGCATCGGTGCTCGGCAAGCCCGTCATCGTCTACCCGAACAGCGGGGAACGCTGGGACGGTCGCGGGTGGGCCGGCCCGCGCACGTTCGCGACGGGGCTTGCGTCGCAATGGGTTTCGGCGGGCGCTCGCATTATCGGCGGCTGCTGCCGGGTGGGGCCGGCGGACATCGCCGCCGTGCGCCGAGCGTGCAATCAGGGCGAAGAATCAGCCGAAAATTCGCCGTGAGTGCACGTTCGGCGAAAGGGGCTAGGCGCTCTGGGCGGAAAGCTTGCGGTACTCCAGCACGGTGTCGATGATCCCGTAGTCCTTGGCCTCATCGGCGGTCAGGATCTTGTCCCGGTCGGTGTCCTTGCGGACCGTCGCGGCGTCCTTGCCGGTGTGGCGGGCCAACGTGGTCTCCATCAGGGTGCGCATCCGCTCGATCTCGGCGGCCTGGATCTCCAGATCGGAGAACTGGCCCTGGATCACACCCTGCAGCGACGGCTGGTGGATCAGCACCCGGGCGTTGGGCAGCGCCATCCGCTTGCCCGGGGTCCCGGCGGCCAGCAACACCGCGGCCGCCGAGGCGGCCTGCCCCAGGCACACCGTCTGGATGTCGGCCCGCACGTACTGCATGGTGTCGTAAATCGCCATCAGCGAGGTGAATCCGCCGCCGGGCGAGTTGATGTACATGGTGATGTCGCGGTCGGGGTCCAGCGACTCGAGCACCAGCAGCTGCGCCATGATGTCGTTCGCCGACGCGTCGTCCACCTGGACGCCGAGGAAGATGATGCGCTCCTCGAACAGCTTGTTGTAGGGATTGGACTCCTTGATCCCAAAGCTGGAGTGCTCGATGAACGACGGCAGGATGTAGCGCGCCTGAGGCTGGGTTTCGGGGTTCATCGGGCTTCTCCATTGGTGATGTGGGCGGCGCGGGTGATGATGTGGTCGACGAAGCCGTATTCGAGGGCCTCCTGCGCGGTGAACCAGCGGTCGCGGTCGGAGTCGGCCTCGATGCGTTCGATCGACTGGCCGGTGAATTCGGCGTTGAGCCGGAACATCTCCTTCTTGATGACGTGGAACTGCTCGGCCTGGATGGCGATGTCGGCCGCGCTGCCCGTCACCCCGCCGAGCGGCTGGTGCATCAGGATGCGGGCGTGCGGCAGCGCGTAACGCTTGCCCTTGGTGCCCGCCGCCAACAGGAACTCACCCATCGAGGCGGCCATGCCCATCGCGTAGGTGGCGATGTCACACGGCGCCAGGACCATGGTGTCGTAGATCGCCATGCCGGCGCTGATCGATCCGCCGGGCGAGTTGATGTAGAGCGAAATGTCTTTGGTGGAGTCCTCGGCGGCGAGCAGCAGAATCTGCGCGCACAGCCGATTGGCGATTTCGTCGCTCACCTCCGAACCCAGGAAGATGATGCGCTCGGACAGCAAGCGCTCATAGACGGAGTCCGTGAGGTTGAGACCCTGCGAGTTTGAACGCATGTCAGTCACGACCGGGTTACCTGCTTTCTGTCAGATCTGTCTTCACCGACACTAACCAACCGGGCCCGCCGTTTCGCGGCCACGCACCCCCGAAACGGGCGCGTTCGCTCACAGCGTCATCGCACGGTCACTCCCCGGCGTCGGCCGCCGTGGGTTCTTCGACGTCACCGGCGACGTCACCCGAGGCGTCCGCCTCCGCGCGCTTGCCGAAGAACTCATCGGTGTCGACGGTGTTTCCGGCGGTGTCGGTGACCGTCGCCGCGCGGATCACCTCGGCGATGGCCAGCGCCCGGCGCACATCGGCGAACATGGCCGGCAGCTGGTTGTTCTCCTGGAGGTAGGCCAACAGCTGCTGGGGCTCGATGCCGTACTGGCGAGAGGTCGCGACCAGCCGCTCGGTCAGGTCGTCCTGGCCGACCTGGACCTGCAGCTCGTCGGCGAGCGCGTCGAGCAGCAGCTGTCGTTTGACGTCCGTCTCGGCGGCGGTGCGCGTCTCGGTCTCGAACTCCTCGCGCGACTTCCCCTGCTGGGCGAGCACCTCGTCGAGCTTGGATTCGTCGTGGTCGAGGCTGTGCAGGGCGTTGTGCAGCGCGCTGTCGACCTGCGCCTTGACGATCGCTTCGGGCAGCGGGATGTCGACCTGCTCGAGCAACGTGTCGATCGCGGCGTCGCGAATGCTTTCGGCCTGCTGCGCGCGCTTGGTCTGGCCGACCTGCTCGCGCAGGTTGGACCGCAGCTCCTCGATGGTGTCGAACTCGCTGGCCAACTGGGCGAACTCGTCGTCGGGCTCGGGCAGCTCGCGCTGCTTGACCGACTTCACCGTGACGGTCACCTGCGCGTCTTTCCCCGCATGCTCGCCCGTCGCCAACTGCGCGGTGAACTCCTTGGATTCATCGACGGACAAGCCGACCAGCGCCTCGTCGAGGCCCGCGATCAGCCGGCCGGAGCCGACCTCGTGGGACAGCCCCTGCGCGGTGGCGCCCGGGACCTCTTCGCCGTCGATAGTGGCGGACAAGTCGATGGAGACGAAGTCACCGTCGGCGACCGGGCGCTCCACCCCGGTCAGGGTGCCGAATCGGGCACGCAGAGACTGCAATTCGGCGTCGACGTCGTCGTCGCTGACCTCGATGGGGTCCACCGAGATCGTCACGGAGCCCGGGTCCGGCAGGGTGAGCTTGGGGCGGATGTCGACCTCGGCGGTGAACGCCAGCTCCTCGCCGTACTCCTTCTTGGTGACCTCGATCTCGGGCTGGCCCAGCGGGTGCACCTCGGACTCGGCGACCGCCTGTCCGTACCGCGCGGGCAGCGCGTCGTTGACGACCTGGTCGAGCATCGCCTCCCGGCCGAAACGGGCCTCCAGCAACTTCGCCGGCGCCTTGCCCGGCCGGAAGCCGGGCAGGCGCACCTGCCGGGCCAGCTCCTTGTAGGCCCGCTGGAAGTCCGGCTCGAGTTCGGAGAAGGGGACCTCCACATTGATGCGCACCCGGGTGGGGCTCAACTGCTCGACGGTGCTCTTCACGGGTGTGCTCCTCGGTGCTCGTTCCTGGTGGTCGGTGGGCCGCGCGCAGCGCGCGGGCCGGTCGTGCTGGTCGGGGTGACAGGATTTGAACCTGCGGCCTTCCGCTCCCAAAGCGGATGCGCTACCAAGCTGCGCTACACCCCGCGCTGACCTCGATGATCCTAAGGCCCCGCAAAGCCAGGTCCGTCACAGGCTTGGGCAGCGACCTCGCGGACCTCACACAGAGATCACAAAGCCGCGTCGATTAGATTTGATCTTCGTCGCCAGCTACAGTCACGCTCGACTAACTACATGCGGGCGTAGCTCAATGGTAGAGCCCTAGTCTTCCAAACTAGCTACGCGGGTTCGATTCCCGTCGCCCGCTCGGGCTAACTATCTGCTCGATAGAGAGGCGCCATGAGCGACCTGACGACGGACGCGTCGATCCACGGCTCATGCGCGTCGGATTTCGTCGGGGTTCGCGACGCGTTCGAGCGCAATTTCACGCAGGGCAACGACGTCGGCGCGGCCGTCGCGGTGTGGGTCGATGGGTCTCTCGTCGTCAACCTGTGGGGCGGCTGGGCCGACGCAGCCCGCACCCGGCCCTGGCAGCAGAACACCCTGACCACGGTGCTGTCCGGCACGAAGGGCCTGTCGGCCACCTGCGTGCACCAACTGGCCGACCGCGGCGAGCTGGACCTGCAGGCGCCGGTGGCCCACTACTGGCCGGAGTTCGCCCAAGCGGGCAAACAGGACATCACCCTGGCGATGGTGATGAGCCACCGCTCCGGCGTGATCGGGCCGCGCACCCGGATGCGCTGGGAACAGGTCGCGGATTGGGACTACGTCTGCGAACAGCTCGCCGCCGCCGAGCCCTGGTGGAAGCCGGGCACCGCCCAGGGCTACCACATGACCACCTTCGGCTTCATCATGGGCGAGGTGTTCCGCCGGGTCACGGGCCGCACGATCGGCCAGTACCTACGGACCGAGATCGCCGAACCGTTCGGCGCCGACGTCCACATCGGGTTGCCGCTGGCCGAACAGCGCCGCTGCGCCGAGCGGATCAACAAGCCGCACGCCCGGGACCTGCTGGCCGACGCCAAGGCCCCAGGCCGGCCGACCAGCCTGGCCGAGCACCCCAAGGCGGGCCTGTCCATCTCGATGGGGTTCGCCCCCGACGACGAACTCGGCTCACACGATCTGAGCCTGTGGCGCGAACTCGAATTCCCGGGCACCAACGGGCAGGTGTCGGCGCTGGGATTGGCGACGTTCTACAACGCGCTCGCCCAGGAGAAGGTGCTCAGCCGCGAGCACATGGACCTGGTGCGGGTCTGTCAGGGCGGGCTGGAGACCGACCTGGTGCTGGGGCCGCGGGTCGCCGACCACGGCTGGGGGCTGGGGTACATGCTCAACCAGCGCTGCGTCAACGGACCCAACCCGCGGATCTTCGGCCACGGCGGGCTGGGCGGCTCGTTCGGATTCGTCGATCTGGAGCACCGCATCGGCTATGCCTACGTGGCGAATCACTTCGACCCCACCAAGGCCAACGCGGACCCGCGCAGCCTGGTCCTGTCGAACGCGGTCTACTCCGTGCTGGGTGTCAGCTAGCGACGCCGTTAGTGGCCGCCGCCACCGCCGTGTCCACCACCGCCCGGACCGCCGCCGCCGGGACCACCTGGCCCGCCCAGCCCACCGGGACCGCCGGGTCCGCCGGGGTTCAGGTACGGATTAGGTCCGGATCCGCGCCAATTGTCGTGGCAGTTCCCGGTGTCCCAGTTGTCGCCCCAGCCCGGGTCCCAGAAATCACCGGGGCACCACTGCGGGAACGGACCGGGACGCGCCTGCGCGTCGATCGCGACGCCCAGCCCCGCCAAGCCCAGACCCGCGATGGCGGAAATCGTTGCAGCC
This sequence comes from Mycobacterium sp. NTMscope_MAC_12, assembly GCF_976985675.1. Taxonomy (NCBI): domain Bacteria; kingdom Bacillati; phylum Actinomycetota; class Actinomycetes; order Mycobacteriales; family Mycobacteriaceae; genus Mycobacterium; species Mycobacterium sp. NTMscope_MAC_12. The sequence continues at coordinate 1,193,483 of NZ_CDRJYY010000001.1, read as the reverse complement.
GATCGAGCGAGAGTCTTCATGGACTCAACACATGCCCACCCCGTTTGAATTCAAACCGGAGGCGGCGATGTTTCCCCGTTATTTTTGGCAGGTCGGGCACCAGAACACGTTGCGGCCCTCCAGCACGGTCGTGCGGATCGCGTCTTTGCACACGCGGCACGGTTCGCCGGCACGCCGGTAGACGTAGGTGCGGGGGCGGTCGGGGCGATACGACGGCGCGCCGTGATCGTGTTCGGGCCGCACCACGATGATCTTGCCGCGGCGCAAACCGACCTTCATCAGTGCCACCAGATCGGTCCAGGCCGCATCGAACTCGTCCTCGCCGACGTCGCGGCCGGGGCGGAACGGGTCGATGCCGTGGCGGTACAGCAACTCGCTGCGGTAGACGTTACCCACGCCGGCCATGACGGCCTGATCCATCAACAGCGCGCCAATGGGCCTGCGCGACTTGGCAATTCGTTTCCACGCCCACGACGGATCGGCGTCGCCGCGCAACGGGTCGGGACCCAGCCGGGCCAGCACGTCGCTGACCTGCCCTTCGTCGATCACTTCGCACACCGTCGGGCCGCGCAAGTCCGTGCCGTAGCCGGCGCCGATCATGCGCATCCGCACCTGACCCACCGCCTCGGGAAACGACCCGTCGCCGGGACGTTCCCATTCGGTGAAGGCGCCGTACAGGCCGAGATGCACATGCACGATCGGGCCGTCGGCGTAGTGGTGAAACAGGTGTTTGCCCCAGGCGCTGGTGCGTTGCAATACCCGGCCGTCGACCGCCGCGGCCGCATCGGCGAAGCGGCCCTGCGGGCTCGACACCGACACGGGCGCGCCGGCGTAGCGGCGTTGATGCAGCCGGGCCAGCCGGTGCAGGGTATGCCCTTCGGGCACGCGCAGACCTTTCCGGCGTCAGCCCGCCGCGCCGGGCACCGGCGGGGCTTGGTGGGTGCGTTCGTATTCGGCGAGGATGTCGATACGCCGTTGGTGGCGTTCGGCTTTCGACCACGGCGTGGTCACGAAGGCGTCGACGATTTCCAGCGCCTCCGCCACCGTGTGCATGCGGCCGCCGATGCCGATCAGCTGCGCGTTGTTGTGTTCGCGGGCCAGCGTCGCGGTTTCGACGCTCCAGGCCAGCGCGCACCGCGCCCCGGGGACCTTGTTGGCGGCGATCTGCTCGCCGTTGCCCGACCCGCCCAGCACGATGCCCAGGCTGTCCGGGTCGGCCACCGTGCGCGTGGCGGCGGCGATGCAGAACGCTGGGTAGTCGTCGTCGGCGTCGTAAGTGAAGGCGCCGCAATCGATCGGCTCGTGGCCTGACTTCACGAGGTGCTCGATGATCTGCTGCTTGAGCTCGAATCCGGCGTGGTCAGAGCCGAGGTAGACGCGCATGGACGCCATCCTTACACAGCCGCGCGACGGCCCGACCGCGCTAGGCGAAGTCGGGCTTCTCGGTGCGGCTGCGCTTGAGCTCGAAGAAGTGCGGGTAGGACGCGAAGGCCACCGAGGCGTCCCACAGCTTGCCCGCTTCCTCACCGCGCGGAATCTTGGAGAGCACCGGACCGAAAAACGCCACATCGTTGACGTGGATGGTGGGCGTGCCGACGTCATCGCCGACCGCGTCCATCCCGGCGTGGTGGCTCTTGCGCAGCGCCTCGTCGTAGGCGTCGCTGTTCGCGGCGTCGGCCAGCTCGGCCGGCAGGCCCACCTCGGCCAGCGACTGCTTGATCACGTCATCCAGTTCTTTGTTGTCCTCGTTGTGAATCCGGGTTCCCATCGCGGTGTACAGCGGTGCCAGCACCTCGGCGCCGTGGGCCTGTTCGGCGGCGATCGCCACCCGCACCGGACCGAATGCCTTCGCCAACCGTTCACGGTATTCGTCGGGCAGGCCCTCGCGGTTTTCGTTGAGCACCGCCAGGCTCATCACGTGGAAGTTCACCTCGATGTCGCGGACCTTTTCCACCTCGAGGATCCAGCGCGAGGTGATCCACGCCCACGGGCACAGCGGGTCGAACCAGAAATCGGCTTTGTTCTTCGCGGGCGCGTTGTCGGGCATGGCGAGTCCTCTCGTCGGTTGCAAGTCTGGTCTGCACAACCGTAGGCCTCTCGCTCCTGTTCCCGGGTTGCCCAACCCGTAAGTTGGACACGTGGCACTCCCCAACCTGACCCGCGAACAAGCCGTCGAGCGCGCCTCCCTGATCACCGTCGCCAGCTATCAAATCGATCTCGATCTCACCGACTCCCACGGCGGTCCCGGCGAACGGACCTTCCGCTCGGTCACCACGGTGGTGTTCGACGCGCTCGCCGGCGCCGACACGGTCATCGACATCGCCGCCGACACGGTGCGCGCCGCCACGCTCAACGGCCGCGACCTCGACGTCTCCGGATACGACGAATCGACCGGCATCGCCTTGCGCGGGCTGGCCGACCGCAACGTCGTCGTGGTCGACGCGGACTGCCGCTACTCCAACACCGGCGAGGGTCTGCATCGGTTCGTCGACCCGGTCGACGACGAGACCTACCTGTACTCGCAATTCGAGACCGCCGACGCCAAGCGCATGTTCGCCTGCTTCGACCAGCCCGATCTCAAGGCGACCTTCGACATGCGGGTGACCGCACCGAAGCACTGGAAGGTGATCTCCAACGGCGCGACGGTGTCGGTGAACGACGGCCTGCACACCTTTGCCACCACCCCGCGGATGAGCACCTATCTGGTTGCCCTGATCGCCGGCCCGTACGCCGAGTGGAAGGACGCCTACACCGACGAACACGGCGAAATACCGCTGGGCATCTACTGCCGGGCGTCGCTGGCGCCACACATGGATGCCGAGCGGCTTTTCACCCAGACCAAGCAGGGATTTGGCTTCTACCACAAGAACTTTGGCTTGCCCTACGCCTTCGGGAAATACGATCAGCTGTTCGTCCCCGAGTTCAACGCCGGCGCAATGGAAAACGCGGGCGCGGTGACCTTCCTGGAGGACTACGTCTTCCGCAGCAAGGTCACCCGGGCGTCCTACGAGCGGCGCGCCGAGACCGTGCTGCATGAGATGGCGCACATGTGGTTCGGGGACCTGGTCACCATGGCATGGTGGGACGACCTGTGGCTGAACGAGTCCTTCGCGACGTTCGCGTCGGTGCTATGCCAAAGCGAGGCAACCGAATTCACGGAGGCCTGGACGACGTTCGCCACGGTCGAGAAGTCGTGGGCCTACCGCCAGGACCAGTTGCCCTCGACCCATCCGATCGCCGCCGATATCCCGGACCTGGCCGCCGTCGAGGTGAACTTCGACGGCATCACCTACGCCAAGGGCGCTTCGGTGCTCAAGCAGCTCGTCGCCTACGTCGGGCTGGAGCACTTCCTGGCCGGGCTGCGCGACTACTTCCGCACCCACGCGTTCGGCAACGCCACGTTCGACGATCTGGTCGCCGCGTTGGAGAAAGCGTCGGGGCGCGACCTTTCCGACTGGGGTCAGCAGTGGCTGAAGACGACCGGGCTCAACACGCTGCGGCCCGATTTCGACGTCGACGGTGACGGCAGGTTCACCCGGTTCGCGGTGACCCAGAGCGGGGCCGCCCCGGGCGCGGGCGAGACCCGGGTGCACCGGCTGGCCATCGGCATCTACGACCTGGATGCTTCAGACGGGTCGGGAAAGCTGGTCCGGGTGCGCCGCGAAGAGCTCGACGTCGAGGGCCCGGTGACGGAAGTTCCTGCGCTGGTTGGTGTTTCGCGGGGCCAGCTGGTTCTGGTCAACGACGATGACCTGACGTATTGCTCGTTGCGGCTGGACGCCGAGTCGCTGCGCACCGCGCTGGGTCGCATCGCCGACATCGCCGAGCCGTTGCCGCGCTCGCTGGTCTGGTCGGCGGCCTGGGAGATGACGCGCGAGGCCGAACTGCGGGCCCGCGATTTCGTGGCCCTGGTAGCGGGCGGCGTGCACGCCGAAACCGAGGTCGGGGTGGCGCAGCGGCTGCTGCTTCAGGCGCAGACGGCGCTGGCGTCCTACGCCGAGCCGGGCTGGGCGCGCGAGCAGGGCTGGCCGCAGTTCGCCGACCGGTTGCTGGAATTGGCGCGCGCCGCGCAGCCCGGATCGGATCACCAGCTCGCCTTCGTCAACACGCTGTGCTCGTCGGTCCTGTCGACTCGCCATGTCGTGGCGCTGGCGGATTTGCTCGACCGCTCCCCCGCCGACCTGGGACTGCCGGGCCTCGAGATCGACACGGATCTGCGATGGCGGATCGTCACCGCGCTGGCCACCGCCGGCGAGATCGACGCCGAGGGACCGGCGACGCCGTTCATCGACGCCGAGGTTCAGCGCGACCCGACCGCCGCCGGCAAGCGGCACGGCGCCCAGGCCGCGACGGCGCGGCCCCAGCTGCAGGTCAAGGAGGCGGCGTGGACCACGGTGGTCGAGGACGACACCCTGGCCAACATCACCGCCCGCGCGATCATCGCGGGCATCGCCCCGCCGGCCCAGCATGAATTGCTCAAGCCGTTCACCACGCGGTATTTCGAGGCGATCTCCGGGGTCTGGGCGCGCCGATCCAGCGAAGTGGCCCAGACGGTGGTGATCGGCCTGTATCCGCACTGGGATATCAGCGAGGACGGCATCGCCGCGGCCGATGAATTCCTGTCCGACCCCGAGGTCCCGGCCGCGTTGCGGCGGCTGGTGCTCGAGGGCCAGGCCGGGGTGAAGCGTTCGCTGCGCGCGCGCCGTTTCGACGCCGCCGAGGCTTAGGCCGGGGAGATCCCCGCGCTCAGCACCCGGATCGCGCTGACCAGCCCGTCCACCAGATCGCCGCGCTCGAATGCCGAGGAGGCGGCGGCGACACCCAGCGGTGCGGCCGACTCGGCGCCGCGCCCGCGGACGGCGGACCCGTAGACCACCTCGATGACCCTCTGGTCGGGCGAGACGGCCAGCAGCACCGCATTGTCCGGCGTCGGCACGTCGGCCAGGATCTCGCGGGCCCGCGCGGCCGTGTCGCTGCCCAGGTCGCCCAGGTAGATCGCAAAGCGCGTCTTGGAGGACCGCGACCCGAATTTCAGAGCGTCGTCCACGGCCACGAGATCTTTGGTCGAAAACGGGAAATGCACCGAGAGTTCGCCGGGCTCGGTGACGCCGGAGATCCGTCCGCTGGTGGTGATCACCGAGCCGTACGGCAGCTCGGCGGGTTCCCTCGTCGCTACCTCACCACGTGCCACTGGCGCCACCTCCGACCGAGAATTCCGACGTGCCGTGCCCCCCATGCCCGCCGTGGGGGTGGCCGACCTCTTCACCGATGGCGGCCCACAGGATCGGCGGATGCGTCCACTTCTCGCCCAACTTGTAGGACGCCGGGTGCGGCCCCTTGCGGGACCAGATCAGCACCGACAGCGCGACCACCAGCAACAGCGGTATGCCGACGATGAACAGGTGAAGATGCATAGGACTCACGACGCAAACCGTATCCCACCACGCGATCCGCCGGCGCGACCGGACACCGGATTGGCGGTCAGGCGGCGCCTTCACCGAGGTATCGGGCCCAGGCCGGGTCCAGCTCCTTGACCGTCGACAACAGCCGCCAGTGCTGCCCCGTCGGCGGCATCGGCGCCCGGCGCAGCGCCCAGCCGAGCTCGCTGAGCAGCTTGTCGCCCTTGCGGTGGTTGCAGGTCGAGCAGCAGGCGACGCAGTTCTCCCAGGAATGATCGCCGCCGCGGCTGCGGGGCACCACGTGGTCGACGGTGTCCGCCTTCGCCCCGCAATAGGCGCAGCAGAACCGGTCGCGGTGCATCAGCGCGGCGCGGGTCATCGGGACGCGCGCCCGGTAGGGGACGCGGACGTACGACCGCAACTGAATCACCGACGGCACCACGATCGAGCTGGTCGCCGAGTGGATGACCGGGCCGGCCGGGTCGTGGTGCACCACGTCGGCCTTGCCGCAGATCACCATGACGATGGCGCGCCGCATCGGCAGCGCGGTCAGCGGTTCGTAGGTGGAATTCAGCAGCAGCACCCGCCGCCGACTCCAGATGGAAGCGCCCTCCGGGCGGGCGGGCGGATGGATCTCAACACTGTGCAGCGATGACACGGTTGTGGGCCCGGTTAACCCTGCCGCGGCCACCTGACTACTGCGGTGGCTGCGGCGTCTTTTGCCCTGCGCCATAGATCCTCCGCGAACAGTCCACCATGATTCGTCGCCAATCGCACCCCTATTGCAGGTGAAACGCCGTGTCCAGCCGGTGAACAGCGGGAGCGTGATCGGGCCGCCTCCGCTCGCCGCCGCGGCGATGCCCCACAATGGACGGCGATGGATGAGGTAGGACAGTCCTTCTACGACGCTGTCGGCGGTGCCGAGACTTTCCACGCGATCGTGTCGCGCTTTTACGCTCAGGTGCCCGAGGACGAGATTCTGAGCGAGCTGTATCCGCTGGACGACCTCGAGGGCGCCGAAGAGCGCTTGCGGATGTTCCTCGAGCAGTATTGGGGCGGCCCGCGCACCTATTCTGACCTGCGGGGACACCCCCGGCTGCGGATGCGGCACGTCCCGTTTCGGATCACTCCGCTGGCGCGCGACGCGTGGCTGCGCTGCATGCACACGGCCGTCGCCTCCATCGATTCGGCGACACTCGACGACGAGCATCGCCGCGAGTTGCTCAGCTATCTCGAGATGGCCGCCGACTCACTGGTCAACTCCTCGTTTTGAAGCCCAGCGAACCGAACGGAGCGGCATGAGCCCGGCAGCGTGGTGGTCGAGCGCGGTGTTTTATCAGGTGTATCCGAGGTCGTTCGCCGACAGCGACGGCGACGGCGTCGGCGACCTGGACGGGCTGACGGCCCGCCTGGATCACCTCGAGCGACTCGGCGTGGACGCGATCTGGCTCAACCCGGTCACGGTCTCCCCGATGGCCGACCACGGTTACGACGTCGCCGATCCGCGCGACATCGACCCGTTGTTCGGCGGGATGGCCGCCATCGAACGGCTGATCGCCGCGGCGCACCGGCGGGGCATGAAGATCACCATGGACGTGGTGCCCAACCACACCAGTTCGGCCCATCCGTGGTTTGCCGCGGCGCTGGCGGCCGGCCCGGGCGCCGACGCGCGGGAACGGTACTTCTTCCGCGACGGCCGCGGCGCCGACGGGGAGCTGCCGCCCAACAACTGGACCTCGGTCTTCGGCGGACCGGCGTGGACCCGAGTGGTCGAACCCGACGGCCATCCCGGCCAGTGGTATCTGCACCTGTTCGACACCGAGCAGCCGGACCTCAACTGGGAGCACCCGGACGTCTTCGACGATTTCGAGAAGACGCTGCGCTTCTGGCTGGAACGCGGCGTGGACGGATTTCGCATCGACGTCGCGCACGGCATGGCCAAGCCGGCCGGCCTGCCGGATTCGCCCGACCTCGAGTCCAAGGTGTTGCACCACACCGACGACGACCCGCGCTTCAACAACCCGAGCGTGCACGACATCCACCGCGACATCCGCAGGGTGATCAACGACTATCCCGGGGCGGTGACCGTCGGCGAGGTCTGGGTCACCGACAACGCCCGCTGGGCGGAGTACCTGCGGCCCGACGAACTGCACCTCGGGTTCAATTTCCGGCTGACGCGGATCGACTTCGACGGCGCCGCGATCCGTGACGCGATCCAGAACTCGCTGGCCGCCACCGCCCTGCAAGACGCCGTACCGACCTGGACGCTGTCCAACCACGACGTCGGCCGCGAGGTCACCCGCTACGGCGGCGGCGACCTGGGGCTGCGCCGGGCCCGCGCGATGGCGATGGTGATGCTCGCCCTGCCGGGCGCGGTGTTCATCTACAACGGCGAGGAACTGGGGCTGCCCGACGTCGAGCTGCCCGACGAGGTGCTGCAGGACCCGACGTGGGAGCGCTCGGGACACACCGAGCGCGGACGCGACAAATGCCGGGTGCCGATCCCGTGGTCGGGCGACGACCCCCCGTTCGCGTTCTCGTCGTGTGCCGACACCTGGTTGCCGATGCCGAGGCAATGGGCGGCGCTGACCGTCGAAAAGCAGAGCGCCGATCCCGACTCGACGCTGTCGTTCTTCCGGCGCGCGCTCGGATTGCGCAAGCGGCGAGTCGAATTCGACGGCGACGGTGTCGAGTGGCTCGACGCGTCCGGCGATGCGGTGACCTTCCGACGTCCCGGCGGCCTGGTGTGCGCGCTCAACAGCAGCGCACAACCCGTGCCCCTGCCGCCGGGGGAACTCATCCTGGCGAGCGCGCCGCTGCTCGACGGGAAACTCCCCCCGGACTCCGCGGCCTGGCTGGCGTAGCCGGCTCGGGGCTTACCGGCCCGGGACCCGGTGGGCGTTTCGCCGCGCACTGCTCTATATGTGGTGCATGACTTCCTACGCGTGGGCAGTGATCGGTGCCGGGCCGGCGGGCGTCGCCGCGGTGGGGCGGCTGCTCGATCACGGGATCGCGGCCGAAAGGATCGCCTGGGTCGATCCCGCCTTCGCCGGCGGCGACATCGGCCAAAAGTGGCGGTCGGTGTCGAGCAATACCCACGTGGGCCTCTTCCTCGAATACTTCAACGGCTCCAAGTCATTTCGATTCGAAGAGGCACCACCCATGCCGCTGCGGGAAATCGACCCCCGGGAAACCTGCGCCCTGGGGCTGGTGGCCGAACCGCTGGTGTGGATCACCGGGCATCTGCGTGAGCAGGTCGCCACGTTCACGACGTCCGCGACGGCGCTGTACCTGGAAAACCGGCGGTGGCGGATCGAGACCGAACACGACGACATCGTCTCCACAAACGTGATCCTGGCCGTCGGGGCGACCGCCAAGAAGCTTTACCACCCCGAGCTCGACGAAATTTTGGTGGAGGTCGCCCTCGATCCCGAGAAGCTCGCGCGGGAGCCGCTGCAGGGCGCGACGGTCGGCGTGTTCGGCTCATCGCACTCGTCCATGATCGTGCTGCCGAATTTGCTGCGCCATCCCGTCAAGCGGGTGATCAACTTCTACCGAAGCCCGCTGAAATACGCTGTGTACTTTGATGATTGGATCCTGTTCGACGACACCGGGCTGAAGGGCCAGGCGGCGGTGTGGGCGCGGGAAAACATCGACGGGGTGCTTCCGGAACGACTGGAGCGGTGCTGGGTGTCGAGCCCGGAGTTCTCCGGGCAGCTGGCCCGGTGCGACCGGGTGGTTTATACCGTGGGCTTCGAACGCCGACGATTGCCCGAGACACCGCAGTGGGGCCCGCTGGACTACAACCGCACCAACGGAATCCTCGCTCCCGGCCTGTTCGGGGTGGGCATCGCGTTTCCTCAGTACGCGCAAGACCCCTACGGGTACGGGCAATTCCGGGTGGGGCTGAAGAAATTCATGGACTATCTGGACGCCGTTCTGCCGCTGTGGCTGCGCTACGGGCCCTGATCTTCGGCGACCGCCGGAGCGCCGGCGGCCGCTTTAAACTCAGGCTGATTTCGTTCGTCTCCCCGGCGGGCCTTGAACTCAGCCCAGTAGCAGCGCGGGATCGCCGCGGCGGCGATACACCGAACCGAACCTCGCGTCCACACGCAGCCACGTCGGCGTGATGCGGACCCGGATCAGCTCTTCGGCGTCGACCGCATCGGGTGACTGCGGCAGGAAGCCCATCGCGGTCAGTGCGAACACGCAGCGCATCGGCAACCCCACGTGGACGTCGGCGGCGCTCACCTGAATGACCTCCTGGTCGAGCAGGGAAACCGGCGGGCCGTGAGAGCTGCTGTGCTCCTTGGCAAGTCGCGCGCCGCTTTGCGCCAGGCCGAGCACCACCCTGGCCGGGATGTCCTCGATGTGAGTGAATCCGGATTCCGGCGGCAACGCGCCCCGCCACGCCGAGTCCATCGCGAAGCCGGGATCGACGTAGCCGGAGTCGTCCATAGCGGACAGGCCGCGCGCCAGCGCGTCCGCGCCCACGGACAGATCCCCGGGCCGGACCTCGCCTGCCACCACCCTGCTGGCCAGCACGTCGAAACCCGTTGCGACCCAGGCGGTCAGAAGCCCCTCGGATCGGGTCCGCAAGCGGATGATCGCCGCCTCATCGAGTCGCAGCGCGCGGTCGAGGAACGCGGCCAGGTCCCTGCGGTGCTCGGCCCTGGATTGCGCGCCCAGCCACAGGCCGCGGTCGGCTACCTGATCCACCGCTGCAGGTACTCCCGATGCTGTGGCGAAAGCCGCACCAGCCGCTCCTCCTCGATGTGGACGGCGGCCAGTTGCGACTCGGCGATGACGGCGGGCTTCGAGTCCGGATCCGCGCTGACCGAACGGACTTCGTAGCCCAGCGTGAAGTCGACCGCCCGCAACCGCTTGGTCCACATCGTCACCTGCAGCGGCGAATCGACCAGCCGAAGCTGACCCTTGTAGATCACCTTGACCTCGGCGATGAGCAACCCGATCGTCAAGATGTCCACCTCGAATGCCTCGCGCAGGAACTGGACCCGCGCCTCTTCGAGGATCGTGACCATGGTGGCGTGGTTGATGTGCTGGTACATGTCGATGTCCGACCAGCGCACCAGCACGGGCGCGACGAAGCCGATGCTCAACTCGATGAACCTCTTCCGCTCGTGCGGGTCATGCGACGGATTTGTCGCGCGGCGACGGACAGCGTCGCGAGATCCTTGTCCCCGCTTTCCTGGATCTCGATCAGTGTCCGGCGGGCCCGCTCGACCCTGGAGGCGGACAGGTGTTCCCACTCGGCGATCTTCTCTTCACCGCTTTCGTCGGGCTCCCCCACGGCGAGCACATCGAAGCACAGCGAGCGCAGCGAGGCGTAGATGTCGTCACGGATTGCCAAGCGCGCCAACGAATGCCAGCGGTCCCTTCGTGGCAGCTCGGACACCGCGGTCAGCAGGCCGTCGGTGCCGAGCCGGTCCATCAGGGCGAAATAGGTGTCCGCGACCTCGGCGGCGTCGATGTCGTTGATGTCGCCGATATCGATGATGTCGAGCAGGCTGAAGTGGTAGAGGCCGGCGGCGACCGTGTAGGCCAGGTCTTCGGGTGCGCCCTGGGAGGCGAATTCCGCGGCTTCCTTCTCCACGATGGCCTTGTCGTCACCGCGCAGCCATTCCGACATGCGCGGCGTCAGCGCCTTCACCTTGGCGGCGAACCGGTTGATCTCGGCGCCGACCGCCAAGGGCTGCGGACGGTAGTTGAGCAGCCAGCGTCCGGCGCGGTCGATCAGCCGCCGGGTGTCCAGTGTGAGCCGATCCGACAGGGCGACCGGCAGATTCGCCGCGCGGATGCGCCGCCAGATCTCCCCCACGCCGAAGATGGCGTCGGTGGCGACGTAGGTGCGCACCGCGTCGACCGATCCGACGCCGACGTCCTCGACGATCCGGAAGGCGTAGCTGATGCCGGCGGCGTCCACCAGGTCGTTGATCAGCATGGTGGTGACGATCTCGCGGCGCAGCTGGTGCGTGCGGATCTCCGGAGTGAACCGTTCCCGCAACGGTTTCGGAAAGTACAGGGGTAACCGGGAGGCGAACACGTCCTGTTCGGTCAGTTCGGTTTCGAGCATCTCCTCTTTGAGCCCCAGCTTCACGTGCGCCATCAGGGTGCACATCTCCGGTGAGGTGAGCCCGATGCCGGCGTCGGACCGGCGCTGGATCTCCTTTTCCGAGGGCAGCGCTTCCAGCTCCCGGTTGATGCCGCGCTCGTCCACCAGGTACTGGATCAGCCTGGCGTGCACCGGAAGCAGGCTGGCCGCGTTCGCGCGGCTGGTGCCGATCAGGTCGTTCTGGTCCTCGTTGTCGGTGAGCACCAGTTGGGCGACCTCATCGGTCATCGACTCCAGCAGCGGTTTGCGTTCCTCCGGCTTGACCTTGCCGGCGGTGATCAGGGAGTCGATCAAGATCTTGATGTTGACCTCGTGGTCGGAGCAGTCCACGCCGGCCGAGTTGTCCATCGCGTCGGTGTTGATCCGGCCGCCGGCAAGATCGAATTCGACGCGGCCCAACGCCGTCACCCCGAGGTTGCCGCCCTCGCCGATCACCTTGGCGCGCACCGCAGAACCGTTGACGCGCACCGGATCGTTGGCGCGGTCACCGACGTCGGAATCCGATTCGGACTCGGCCTTGATGTAGGTGCCGATCCCGCCGTTGAACAGCAGATCCACCGGCGCCTGCAGGATCGCCTTAATCAGGTTGGGCGGGGTCATTTCGGTGACCTCACCGCCGATGCCCAACGCGTCGCGGACCTGGGGGCTGACCGGAATGGACTTGTGCTCCCGGCTGTACACCCCGCCGCCCTCGCTGATCAGCGACTTGTCGTAGTCGTCCCAGCTGGACCGCGGCAGGTCGAACATCCGCTGGCGTTCGTCCCACGAGGCCGCGGTGTCGGGGTCCGGGTCGAGGAAGATGTGCCGGTGGTCGAAGGCGGCGAGCAGCCGGATGTGCTTGCTCAGCAGCATGCCGTTGCCGAAGACGTCGCCGCTCATGTCGCCGATGCCGACCACGGTGAAGTCCTCGGTCTGGGTGTCGACGTCCATCTCCCGGAAGTGCCGTTTGACCGCCTCCCACGCCCCCTTGGCGGTGATGCCCATGGCCTTGTGGTCGTAGCCGACCGACCCGCCGGACGCGAACGCGTCGCCCAGCCAGAAGCCGTAGGACTTGGCGACGTCGTTGGCGATGTCGGAGAACGTGGCGGTGCCCTTGTCCGCGGCCACCACCAGGTAGGCGTCGTCGCCGTCGCGGCGGATGACTTCCGTTGGCGGGCTGACCTTTCCGGTCGCGTGGTCGACGTTGTCGGTGACGTCGAGCAGGCCGGAGATGAACAGCTGATAGCAGGCGACGCCCTCGGCGCGGGTGGCGTCCCGATCGGCGGCGGCGTCCCCGGTGGGCAGGGGCGGCCGCTTGAGGACGAACCCGCCCTTGGCCCCGACCGGCACGATGACGGCGTTCTTGACCGCTTGCGCCTTGACCAGACCCAGGATTTCGGTGCGGAAGTCGTCTCGACGGTCCGACCAGCGCAGGCCGCCGCGGGCCACCGGGCCGAACCTCAGGTGCACGCCTTCGACCCGCGGTGAATAGACGAAGATCTCGTACCTGGGGCGCGGCAGCGGCAGCTCGTCGACCAGCTGGGCGTCCAGCTTGATGGCCAGCACGTCGCGGACCCGGGCCGAACCCTCGCGTGTCACAAAGTAATTGGTCCGCAGCGTGGCCTGCACCAGCGACGCGAAGGCGCGCAGGATGCGGTCGGTGTCCAGACCCACCAGCGCGTCGATGTCGGCGGCGACCGCGGCGGCGGCCGCCTGCGCGTCACGACCCGTAGCGGCACTCGACGGGTCGGGGTCGAACAGCGCCTCGAAGAGCGCGACCAGCGACCGCGCGGTCGAGGGGTGTTCGTTGAGCACCGATTCGATGTAGGACTGGCTGTAGGGGAAGTTGGCCTGCCGCAAGTACTTTGCGTAGGCGCGCAAGAGCACGACCTGTTGCCATCGCAGCCCCGCGCGCATCACCAGTTCGTTGAAGCGGTCGATCTCGAGGCGTCCCTGCCAGATCGCGGTGACGGCGTCGGCGAATCGCTCGGCCATCGCGTCGCGCTCGGCTTGCGTCGACGCCAACCTGATGGTCGGGTGCGGGGAAATCTTGAACTGATAGATCCACACCGGCAGCCCGTCCGACCGGGTGACGGTGAACGGCCGCTCCTCGAGCACCACCACGCCCATGCTCTGCAGCATCGGCAGCAGCTGGCTCAGCGAGGCGGTGCGCCCGCCCAGGAACCAGGTCAGCTGGGCGGATCCGTCCTCGCCTTCCAGGAACACCAGCTTGACCGAATCGTCGTGCAGCTCTTTGATGATCCCGATCTGTTCGATGGCATCGGCCGGCGTGACGGCCTGCTTGTAGACCTCGGGAAACGCGTCGGCGTAGTACTCCGCGTCCGCGTGCCCGACGGAGCCTTCGGCGGCGGCGGCGATCATCCGGTCGGTCCAGGTGCGCGCCGCCTCGCTCAGCAACCCCTGGATGCGGATCCGGTTGTCCTCGGAGACGTCGACGTGGATGGCGCCGGGGTCATCGGAGGGCAGGCGGACCATGAAATGCATGAGCGCCCACGGTGATTCGCTGACCCTCGCGGTGAATTCCAGTCGCGTGCCGCCGAATTCGTGGACCAGGATGTCTTCGATCTGCAGCCGCACCGCCGTGGTGTAGCGGTCGCGGGGCAGATACACCAGGCAGGAAACGAAGTACTGCAGGCTGTCGGCGCGCAGGAACAACAACGCGTTGCGCTGCGGGCCGAGATCCACCACCGCTTTGGCCATCGCCAACAACCGTTCGGCGCTCAGCGTGAACAGTTCCGAGCGGGGAACGGTTTGGATGACGTCGAGCAGCAGCTGGCCGGGGTGGATCGGGTCGCTGTCGGCCATCGCGAGCGCGTCGCGGACCCGCCGCGAGATCGTGGGGATCTCCAGGACGTCGGCGTTCATGGCGGCGACCGTGAACAGCCCGACGAAGCGGTGCTCGAGCACGCCGCCGTCGGCGTATTCGCGGACCGCGATGGCGTACGGGTAGGCGCCGTACCGCAGGTAGCTGCCCACCACGGATTGCGCCAGGACCAGCAGCCGGTCGTCGTCGGTCAGCCGGGGGCGGGAGCCGGTGCGGGTGCGCAGCACGCCGAGGCCGGGGGTCCCGTCGCCGGACACCCGCCCGTCGTGCACGTGGCAGCGTTGATAGCCCAGCAGCAGGAAGTTGCCGTTGCCCAGCCAGCGCAGCAGCGCCGCGACGTCGTCGCGGTCCGGCGCCGAGAAGCGATCGTCGGGGTTGGATTCGACCTGTGCGGCCAGATCGGTCAGGGCGGCGATCAACGCCGACGCGTCGCTGGCGACCTGTTGCACATCGGCCAGAACGCGGGGCAGCAGCCGTTCGACCTCGGTGAGTCCCTTGCTGTCGACGGTCGGCAGGAGCTGCACGTGTATCCACGCCTCGCCGGCGTATTGCGACGCGCCCTGGGGCTTCGCTTCGACGCTGAGCAGGTCGCCGGCGGGGTTGCGGCGCACGTCGAACACCGGCGTCATGATCGCCGTGTACGGAACGCCGAGCCGGTGCAGCAGCACGGTCACCGAATCCATCAGCATGCCGCCGTGGTCGGTGACGACCTGCAGCGCCGGCCCGAACCCGGCGGGGTCCTCCGCGGGGTAGACGGCGACTCGGCTCTCGCCGTCGGGACGGTGCTGGCCGAGCCGGTAGTGCGCGCTCAGCATGGCCGGGGTGACGATCGCCGCCGGGACGGTCAGGTCGATGGGCCTGGTCTCGGCGCCCCCGGACTGGTCGTTATGCGGACCGCGATAGCTCTCCACATAGGCTTTCGAGATCCACTTGGGAATGTCCTGCTGCTGGGTGAAGGTCGTCCATGGCTTGAGATCCTGTTTGGCTCCGGGATCGATCGTCATGCCGACTGCTCCCAACTGGCGACGGTTGTCAATGCGCTCAAACGCCCCGGTCCCGCGCGGCGGGGGCAGAGCCGACACTAGTCGCGCGTCAGCTTGCGGTGGGTCACTCTGTGCGGCCGGGCGGCCTCGGCGCCGAGCCGTTCGACCTTGTTTTCCTCGTATGCACCGAAGTTGCCCTCGAACCAGAACCACTTGGCCTCGTTGTCGTCGTCACCCTCCCACGCCAGGATGTGCGTGCAGGTGCGGTCCAGGAACCACCGGTCATGCGAAATCACCACCGCGCAGCCGGGAAATTGCTCGAGGGCGTTCTCCAGGGAGCTCAGGGTTTCGACGTCGAGGTCGTTGGTGGGCTCGTCGAGCAGGATGAGGTTGCCGCCCTGCTTGAGCGTCAGCGCGAGGTTGAGCCGGTTGCGCTCGCCGCCCGAAAGCACACCGGCCGGCTTCTGCTGGTCTGGGCCCTTGAACCCGAACGCCGAGACGTAGGCGCGCGACGGCACCTCGGTCTGGCCGACGACGATGTGATCCAGGCCGTCGGAGACGACTTCCCAGACGTTCTTTTTGGGATCGATGCCGGCGCGGGTCTGGTCGACGTAGCTCAGCTTGACCGTCTCGCCGACCTTGACCGTGCCGCTGTCCGGCTGCTCGAGTCCGACGATGGTCTTGAACAGCGTCGTCTTACCGACACCGTTGGGGCCGATGACCCCGACGATGCCGTTGCGCGGCAGGGTGAACGACAGGTCCTTGATGAGGGTGCGGCCGCCGTAACCCTTGTCGAGATGGTCGACCTCGACCACCACGTTGCCCAGCCGCGGACCGACCGGGATCTGGATCTCCTCGAAGTCGAGCTTGCGCGTCTTCTCGGCCTCGGCGGCCATCTCCTCGTAGCGCTGCAGCCGCGCCTTGCTCTTGGCCTGGCGCGCCTTGGCCCCGGAGCGCACCCAGGCCAACTCCTCGGTCAACCGCTTCTGCAGCTTGGCGTCCTTGCGCCCCTGCACCGCCAGCCGTTCGGCCTTCTTCTCCAGGTACGTGGAGTAGTTGCCCTCGTACGGGTAGGCGCGGCCGCGGTCCAGTTCCAGGATCCATTCGGCGACGTTGTCCAGGAAGTACCGGTCGTGCGTGACCGCCAGGATCGCGCCCGCATACGAGGCGAGGTGCTGCTCGAGCCACTGCACGCTCTCGGCGTCCAGGTGGTTGGTGGGCTCGTCGAGGAGCAGCAGGTCGGGCTTGGACAGGAGCAGCTTGCACAGCGCCACCCGGCGGCGCTCACCACCGGAGAGCTTGGTCACCGGCTCGTCGGGCGGCGGGCAGCGCAGCGCGTCCATGGCCTGCTCCAGCTGCGAATCGAGGTCCCACGCGTCGGCGTGGTCGAGCTCCTCCTGCAGCCTGCCCATCTCCTCCATCAACTCATCGGAGTAGTCGGTGGCCATTAATTCGGCGACCTCGTTGAAGCGGTCGAGCTTGACCTTGATCTCGCCCAGGCCCTCTTCGACGTTGCCGCGAACGGTCTTCTCCTCGTTCAGCGGCGGCTCCTGCAGCAGGATGCCGACGGTCGCGTCGTTGGCCAAGAAGGCGTCACCGTTGTTCGGCTTGTCCAGGCCCGCCATGATCCGCAAGACGCTCGACTTGCCGGCGCCGTTGGGCCCAACGACACCGATCTTGGCGCCTGGATAGAAGCTCAACGTGACGTCGTCCAGGATCACCTTGTCGCCGTGCGCCTTGCGGACCTTTTTCATCGTGTAGATGAACTCAGCCATGCCGCGGTTGTGCCTTTCTGGTTGCGAGTGATCTCGCGGACCATCCTAGGCATCGCCCGGCGGGCCCGGGCCCGCAGCTAAGCCGACAGCGACAGCGGTGCTGCGTCGTCGGACTCGTCGCCACCGTCGGCACCGGCGCCCTCACCCGCGGTGTCGGCCGCAACCGCCGGCGTTGCGTTGGCGTCGGCGGGAGTCGGACCGGTGTAGCCCGGCCGCTCGATGCGCACGATCGCGCGGGACACGTCCGGCCCGACGGAGGTCGCCCGCATCTCCAGTGACGAGCGGCGGTTGCCGTCGCGGTCCTCATACTCGCTGGTGTAGACGTGGCCCACCACGATCACCGGTGCGCCCTTGCCCAACGCGGCCCCCACGCCGGTGACCAACTTGCCCCAGCAATTGACGTTGATGAACAGCGAGTTGCCGGCCTCCCAGCCGCCGTCAGCCGTGCGCCGGCGCGAATTGCTGGCCACGCGGAACTTGATGACCTCCTGGGTGCCGACCTGCCGACGCTCCGGGTTGTTGACGATATGGCCCACGACGGTAAGCGGTGTTTCGAACATTGGCTGATCCCTTCTCGATTGCTTGCTGTGACTCGATGGCCACCAGTAAGCGCGGCGGTACCGACGGGTCGGCGGCGCGACGGGCGCCGGCCCACCGGTCCTGTGGAAGGAACCGGGACTGTGGATCGATCCGCCCGCATGATGCGAACGCGGGCATGCGGACCAGGCTGAGCGGTACCACACCTAGTCGGTTGCGGACTCCTCGCGCGGCTTGTCACGCGCCGGTCCCGACCGCTCGCGCTGCGCCAGCCGGCTCAGCATCGCGTTGTAGGCCGCCAGCTCGGCGTCATCGTCGCGGTCGGCGGCGCGGTCCAATCGTTTGGCGGTGCGACGGTCGCTGCGTGCCCACTGCACCAGCAGCGCCAGCATCACGATCACCAGCGGGAATTCGCCCGCCGACCAGGCGATACCGCCGCCCAGCCGCTGGTCACCCAGCAGATCGGTGTGCCAGCTCAGACCCAGTGAGCGGTAGTAGTCGGCGCCGAGCACCTTCTTGGTGCCCATCAGCACCACCCCGAAGAACGCGTGCAGCGGCAACGAGGCGAACACCACAGCCACCTTGGCCAGCGGCGGGATCGGTCGCGGCGTCGGGTCCACGCCGATCACCACCCAATAGAACAGGTAGCCGCTCAACAGGAAGTGCAGGTTCATCGCCAAGTGCCCGGCGTGACTGCTCGCGGTGATGTCGAAAAGGTCGGACAGATACAGCCCGTAGAACCCGGCGACGAACAGCACGGTGGCCACCACCGGGTGGGTGAGGAACCGCGAGAAGCGGCTGTGCAGCGCGGCCAACAGCCACTCCCGCATGCCCGGCGGATCGTCCCGCCCGGCCGCGGGCAGCGCCCGCAACGCCAGGGTGACCGGAGCCCCCAGCGCCAACAGGATCGGCACCAGCATCGACAGGCACATGTGGACCACCATGTGCATGCTGAACATCGCCGGCATGTAGCGGCCGACACCCGACGACGTCACGAACAGCAACGCCAGGCAGCCGAGCAGCCAGGAAGAGCTCCGGCCCGGCGGCCACTTGTCGCCGCGCCGGCGCAGCCGCACCAGCCCCGCCACATACAGCGCCGCCAAGACGATGGCCGTGGTGCCGAAGATCAGGTCGAAGCGCCAATGGAAAAGAATGCGCGCCACGGTCGGGGGCCCGTCGAAGTCGTAGCCGATCTCGGCTTCGGCAACCGAGGGCAGCCGGGCCGGCGGGGGCGGCGGCGCGGTGCGGCTCAGCCCGACGGCAATACCGAACGTGAGGCCGAACAGCGCCGCCTCGATCAGCGCCAGCCTCGCCAGCGCGGCGCGTGCCCGCGGCGGGCCCGGATCTGCCTGCAGCCCAGCCACACTCACGCGCCGCTGGCGCCAGCCGACGCCGCCCAACAGGCACAGCGCGACGAACTTGGCGACCACCAGGCGCCCATAATCGGTGGTGAGCAGGTCGCCCGGCTGGACGCGCACCAGGGCGTTGACCAGTCCGCTCAAGGCCATCGCCACCCAACACCACAGCGCGATCGACGAGAAGCGCCGCGCCGCCAGGCCCGTGTGAGCGCCGCCGCGCAGGGCGTGGGCGAGCAGGGCGAGCAGGCCGCCGGCCCACAGGCTGGCGGCGACCAGGTGGATCAGCAGGCCGTTGGTGGCCAGGTCGTGCGAACCGCCGGCCGACGAATGCCCGGTCAGGCCGAGCGGGATCAGCGTCAGCACCGACGCGGCGAGCAACACCGGGGTCCAGGACCAGCGCAGCACCGGCAGGCTCGCCACCGTGATCGCGGCGGCCAGGATTGCGGTCCAGCGCCAGGCCGAGGCGGTGGCGATCAGACCCGCCAACGACCAGATCCGCGCCGGGCTGATGTCGACGACCGCGTGACCGGACACGTCGGAGATGGTCAGCGGGACCAGCAGCGCGGCACACACCGCCCACACACCCGACGCCACCGTCCCCAGTCGAAGCGCTCGGTAGCCGTCGGCGTCGAGGACGCCGCTGCGTTGCGGCGGCACCAGGAAGGCGGCGAACAGAAACGACCCGACCGCGAGCACCGCGCCGATCTCCCCTGCCGCCCGAACGAACGGCAACCCCAAGGTGGTCACCGGACCCGGGTCGGGCAGACCCGTCGCGGTCAACACGCTTGCCAGCGAGAGCGTCCCGATGCCGGCGGCCGTGCAGCCCGCCAGCACAGCCACGCCGCCCAGCACCGGCCACACCAACGCGCGGCGCTGGGATGAGGCCGCGGTCGGGGCGTTGCCGGCCGGCGGGGCGACGGTCATGCACCCAGGGTATGGGCGGGCGGGCCGGCTACAGAGTTTGGCTGTCCAGCCGGTCCTGACGCGCCTTGAACTCGCGGGCCACGAACTGATCCCGCGCGATCCGTCCGACGTAGTTGGAGTCCCGCAGGATGTCGCGCAGTTCGTGCAGGAAGGCCACTCGTCTTTCGGCCAGGTCCGGGGCGGCGGCGATCAGGTCCTGATCGTCGACGACCTGGCGCGCGGTGGCGAACAGCAGCGTCGACACCGATTCGCTGCTGCGGATCCGGGTCTGCGCCACGTATTGCCGCCCGACGCCCAGCGCCAAGTCGGTCAGTTCCCGGTGCCCGATGTCCGCCGGGGCGTCGCGCAGCACGTCGGCGACGATCTCGTAGGCCTCGAAGAACACCCGCAACATCGCGTCGGCCATCAGCGGACGCTTGGCGAACAGCAGCCCTTCGATCTCCTCGCCGCCGGCGGCGACGTGGTCTTCCCAATTGTCGTGCCACGCCATCTCTTCGGCGATGTGGTCCCGGAAGGTCGCCGAGTCCGCGAAATAGAAGTCGAACTTCAGCAGATCGCGCAACCGCATCGCCTGCGCCCAGAACGCCGCCATGCGGTCGCCCTCGGCGTGCCTGGCGTGTGCGAGCGCGAGCTCGACGATCGAGGTCTCCAGGAAGGCGTGGATCACGGAGTTGCGGTAGAACGCCGCGGCGTGCTGCTCTTCGGACGCGATGTGCCACACCGGCTCCCGGCCGCCGTCGACCCGGGTGATGGGGTGCCCGTTGGAGAGCGCGTCGACGGCCGCACGGACGCCGTCGTGCGAGCGCAGCCGCAATGCGCTGGTCGACATCGGATTCTGTTTGCGTTCCAGATAGTCCAGCGAGTCCTGCAGCGTGTGGTGCAGCTGGTCCAACGTCAACGCCGCGCCGCGCGTGGTCAGCAGCAGGGCGCACACCAGACCCGTCGCCGTCACCGGTGTGGCCTGCAGTATCCGCCACGCGACTTCGAACGACATCTTCTGCAGCGCAAGCCGTTTGGCATCCGGGTCCTGCGACAGCGGGCCGTGCGGGGCGCCGAGGTACTGGCGCATCGACACGGCTTCGGGGAACCGGACGTAGATCTTGCCGTAGTTGCGTTCGCCCTGCGCCCTGATGAAGTTGTACAACCAGCCGACACCCTCGGGTGTCTTCTCCCCGCCGCGGGCGTAGGCGGCGTACTCGGCGGTCTCGTGCAGCTGATCGAAGCTGATCGAAACCGGTTGCAGCAGAATGTCTTCGCTGCGACCGTCCAGGTAAGCGTCGGCGACGTAGGCCAGCAGACCGAGCTTGGGCGGCAGCATCTTTCCGGTGCGCGAACGGGTGCCCTCGATGGACCAGCTCAGGTTGAACCGCTTTTCGACGATGTAGCCGACGTATTCGCGCAGCACGTACTTGTAGAGCTGGTTGTTGCCGATGTTGCGGCGGATGAAGATGACACCGGAACGCCGCAGCAGCGGGCCCATCGCGCCGAACGACAGGTTGATGCCGGCGAACACGTGCACCGGCGGTAACCGGTTCTCCTGCATGGCCACCGGCACCACGGCGCCGTCGATGTAGGAACGGTGGGAAAACAACAGCACCGCCGGGTGGGCGTCCAGACCGGTGCGCATCGCGGCAACCTGGTACGCGTCATAGTCGATCTCGGGATCGAACCCGCGGCTGATCATCCTGCCGAGCACCGAGACCAGGTCGACCGACGCCCTGCTCCACCCGGTGGCGAGTTCGTCGAGCATCTTTCCGGCCTCGTCGACGGTTGCGCCCGGGATCTTGGCCAGGCCGGCGCGAAACCGGCTGGACGCCAAGATCTCCGGCTTCACCAGCCGCGGCGATTTGTACTGCGGCCCGAGGATTCGGTACTCGACGCGCTCCATCGCCAAGATGGCGCGGCGGATCACGAATTGGGCG
Organism: Mycobacterium sp. NTMscope_MAC_12; assembly: GCF_976985675.1. Classification (NCBI taxonomy): domain Bacteria; kingdom Bacillati; phylum Actinomycetota; class Actinomycetes; order Mycobacteriales; family Mycobacteriaceae; genus Mycobacterium; species Mycobacterium sp. NTMscope_MAC_12. The sequence goes on along the minus strand of NZ_CDRJYY010000001.1, from coordinate 1,171,628 downwards.
AAGTCGCTCTTGTCGTCGCCGACGGTGGTGTCACGCCACTGCCGGCGGAGTTCGGAGACGGTGGCCGATTCGCCGGCCACCACCCGCGCCCGCTGGGGAGCGCTGCGCAGGATCTGTGTTTGCAGGCGCTGGTTGGGGTGGTAGGGATCCCGGCCGGGCAGCAGCCCGGCCAGCCTCGCGAGCCGCCCGCGATCCGGCGGGGGCAGCCAGAACACCCGCACCGGCACGATCGAACGGCCTTCTCCGGACTCGAGCTGCTCGGCCAGGGATGTCATCGCTTCCGGCGGCGCGTCGAGCGCGGGAAGTGGGACCAGGTCGAATTTCGCGCCCGGGTGGCCGGCACGTTGTTGGTCCAGCCACGTCGTGACCAGTTCCATCTCGAGCGGAGAGGCCATCGACGCCAAGACCAGCGAGTCGGTTCCGGCAAGGATGGCGCTGGTATCTGCCGCCGGTTCGGTCACGGATGCCCTCGGGGCGGCGATTCCGGTGATTCGGCGCCGACGGTTCCGCCCGCGGCGGGCTGTTGTACCTCACCGTCCTTGAGCGCAACCTCGGATGCGTTCGGATTCGCCTTGGGCGCAGCCTTTTTCGCGCGGGGCTTGCTCGCCGACTTCGCTGGGGCCTTTTTCGCCGCGGCCTTCTTGGCGGTGGTTTTGGTGGCCCGGCTGCGGGCTTTGGTGGCCGCCTTCTTCTCGGCGTACAGGTCGACCTCGGGCAGTTCGCCGACGGGCCAGTGGGCGAGCGTGTCCAAATACAGCTGGCGGACCTCGGCGATGCGCTCGGTAAGCGTGTCAACTGTCCAGTCCTGCACCGAGATCGGAGGAAAGACCGCGACGTCGACGGTGCCCGGATTGATGATGGCCGAGTTCCTGGCGGCAACGAGCTCGGCGTTGCGGATCACGATCGGGACGATCGGGATGCCCGCGGCCATCGCGAGTCGGAACGGCCCCTTCTTGAACGGGCCGACCTCGGTGGTGTCGAGCCGGGTGCCCTCCGGAGCCATCAGAATGGAAAGGCCGTTCTTGGCTCGCTCTTCGACCGTGCGCATCGTCTCGAGCGCCGAGGCCGAATCGTCGCGGTCGATGAACACTCCGTCCAACGCCTTACCGAGCAGGGCCATGATCGGGTTCTTCTGCAGTTCCTTCTTGGCTACGGCCACCCAGTTGTCGTTCACCAGCGCGCCGGCGATGACCGGGTCAACCTGGTTGCGGTGGTTGTAGATAAAGACGGCCGGACGTTGCGCGGTCAGATTCTCTTTGCCGACGACATTGAGATGCACTCCGGTGGTCGCGAGCACCGTTTGGGAGAACACGGAGGTGAAGAAGTTGGCGCCGCGGCGCCGGCTCCCGGTCAGCACACCCATTGCCACCGCGCCGGCCCCGACTGGGACGATCGAGCCGAGGCCGGCAAGCGTGCGCACCTGCCGCCGCAAACCCACCGGACCGCGGCTGCTGAACCGCAGGATCGGCCAGCCGCGGCGCTTGGCCACCGCGGCCATCTTGCCTTCGGGATTCGTCGGCCGCGGATTGCCGACCAGATACATCAGCGCGACGTCCTCGTCACCGTCGGCGTAGAAGTAGCTGTCCTTGAGATCGATGTCGTGCTCGGCGGCAAAGCGTTGCACCGCAGCGGCTTTGCCCGGGCCCCACAGGATCGGCTTCTCAACGCCACCGGTGAGTATGCCGTCTTCGGTGGTCTCGAATTTGTTGGTCAGCGTGTTGGGGATGCCGAGGAACCGCGCGACCGGATTGACCTGAATGGTCAGCGCCGACGAGCTGAGCACCACGGTGTGGCCGCGGGCCATGTGGGCGCGCACCAGCTCGCGCATCTCCGGGTAGATCCGCGACTCGATGCGCTGGACGAACAACCGCTCGCCGATCTCGTCCAGGTCGTCGAGCAGCCGACCCGCCAGCGCCGCGGCGGCCTTGCCGATGAGGTCCTCGAACTCGATGCGCCCCAGCGTGTGGCTCAGCCCGGCCTGCACCATGCCGAGCAACTCCCCCACACCCATGTCACGGCGCAGCAGCCGCTCCTGGGTCAGGATGACCGCGGTGAACCCGGCGACCAGGGTGCCGTCCAGGTCGAAGAACGCACCGATTTTCGCGCCGGCCGGGCTGGCCATGATCTCGGCCACCGAGCCGGGCAGCCGCATGTCCGCCCCGCTTTCTGGGGTGTCGTCGGCCCGTTCTTTGGACGCGCTCATGAGCCCGACGCCGATCGAGACGACACGGCGGACTCGGTGAACGAGGCGGGTACCGCGCGCGTCGGAGGATCACCGGCCAGCGCCAGGATTTCGTCGAAGCCGTCGAGCAGGCACTGGGCGAACAGCGCGTCGTTGCGCACCGAGGCCCTGTCGTAGCGCACGGTGATGGTGCACCACCCGCCACGCGAGATCAGCACCACCATCATCGCCACGCCCGGCAGCGGTCCGATACCGTACTGCCGCAAGACTTTTGCGCCAGCGAGGTAGGTGTCTCCCGGAAAGACCGGGAGATTGCTGGCCTGCACGTCCGAGCCGATCACCGAGCCGGTGAGTCCTTCCAGCACGGCTGTGGGCAAGACGCTGAGCACCGGGGCAAAAGAACCGATGATGTTCATCGCGGGCTCGTCGCGACGCTGGGTCATCTGCGCGCGGATCTTCTTCATCCGGGAGACCGGGTCGACGGTGCCGATCGGCGCGGCCAGGTTGACACCGGTGAACCGGTTGCCGCCGGCGTTGTCCGCTTCGGCCCGAAGGTTGACCGGCACCGCCATCGGCAGCGTGCTGATCGGCACGCCGAACGCCTCGTGGTAGCGGCGCAAGGCTCCGCACAACCCGGCGAGATAGGCGTCGTTGATCGATCCGCCGCCGGCTTTGGCGGCCTTGTGCAGGTCGGACAGCGGGATGTCGATCGCTTCGCTGCGGGTGGTCAGGCTGCGGCGGCGCAGCAGCGGCGACGGCTCGGCGGCCCGGTTGAGCACCCGCATGCCCGACATGGCGTACCCGACGATTCCCGAGACGGTGGCCGTCGGTTCCAGCACCACTCGCCCGGCCGCCGACACCGCCCCGGACAGCGCGGCCAGGACGCCGCCGACCACGGCGAGCGGCAGGTGGTTAATGCCTTGGCGCATCAGGTCATTCGACGTCAGGTCCTGCGGGATGGGCAGCGGCAGCGTCGGCTTGGCGGGCGGGTCGCGCTCGAGGTCATAGATTTCGGCGAACATCTGGACCCCGCCGACACCGTCGGTGACGGCGTGGCTGACATGCAGCAGGGTCGCCGCCTTCCCGTCGGCCAAGCCCTCGACCAAGGTGGCCGTCCACAGCGGCCGGGAGATGTCCATCGGTGACTGCAGGGTGACCTCGGCGAGGTCGAACACGTCACGCAGCGTGCCGGGTTCGGACACGCGCACCCGGCGCACATGGAAATCCAGGTTGAAATCGGGATCGACTACCCAGCGCGGCGCCGCCGTCGGCAAGGTCGGCACGACCACCTTTTGCCGGAGGCGCAGCACCCGTCGGGAGGCGTTTTCGAAGCGGGCCCGGAACTGCTGCCAGTCCGGGGTGGTGTCCAACAGCTCCAGCGCCATGATCCCCGAGCGGGTGCGAGGATTCGCTTCGCCCCGATGCATGAGGTAGTCGACCGGCCCAAGCTCGTCGGACAATTTGATCGCCTCGACGGACTCAGTCATGGCCATCAACTCGACGAACCAACCTTGTCACCGTCGATCACGCCTCCCGCCTTGCACCCGCGAACCCTGATGGTCACCACAACGCTAGTCGGGTTACCCCGCTGGTGAAAGCAGCGGCGAGGACTTATGACCCCGCGCTCACCTGGCCCTCAACTGGCGGAAGTGGCCGACAGCGGCAGCGAATCCAGGACGGAGCTGACACGCCGCCCGTAGACGACACCCAGGAAATCGGCGACGGCGTCGGCGGCCAGCCGCGACCGAACCGTCGGGGTGATGTCGAAAGCGTGATGCGCGTTGGCCAGTTCGGCGTGGGCCACCGTGGGGGCGCCGGCCGCGCGCAGCGCCGCGCAGAACGCGCGGGCCTGGCCGCTGGGAACCAGTTCGTCTTTCTCGCCGTGCAGCACGAAGAACGGCGGCGCGTCGGGGTGCACATAGGAAATCGGTGAGGCCGCGGTGAACCGTTCCGGCTCGTCGGCGTAACGGGCCTTCACCACGAACTGCTCCAGGAACGGCAGCATCAGTTCGTGCATGTTCTCGAAGTCGGTGAAATCGTAGACACCGTAATAGGGGGCGACGGCCTGGACGGTGGTGTCGGCGCCCTCGAAACCGGGCTGAAAGTCGGGATCGTTCGGGGTGAGCGCTGCCAGGGAGGCCAGGTGCCCGCCCGCCGACCCGCCCGTGATCGCGATGAAGTCCGGGTCCCCGCCGTAGTCGGCGATGTTCTCCCGGACCCACGCGATCGCCCGCTTGACGTCGATGAGATGCGCGGGGAAAGCACTGCGCGGGCTCTTGCTGTAGTCGATCGACACGCAGATCCAGCCGAGTTGGACCATGCGGCTCATCAGCGTGTAGGCCTGCGGGCGCCTGCCGTTCAGCGCCCACGCCCCGCCGGGCACCTGGATCAGGACCGGTGCCCGGCACCCGGGCGCCAGGTCGTCGCGCCGCCAGATGTCGAGCAGGTTGTCGCGGCCGCGGGGGCCGTAGGAGATGTCGGAAGTCTGTGCCGCATACCGGCGGTGCGGGCCGGGCCTGCCCAACAGGCCACCGCGCGGGGCGCACACCGCCCCCACCGCGGTCGGGTGACATACCTGGTCACGGAAGTCGGGCCCGAAGGATTCCTCGAGCGCGGTGGTGAGGGTCTGATCCGCCCGCTGGGCGGCCAGCGTCTTGCCGACGCGGCCGATCGACGGGTGCGCGACCCGCGACAGCGCGTGACCGGTGACGACGTGCGGGGGAAACTCCGTGAAAAGCCAGCCGGCGAAACAGCCCAGCGCGAACGGGCCTCCCCGTAGCAACAGGGCGCCGGTCTGATAGGCGCCCCTGGCCTCGGCCGCCAGGCGTGATGCTTGGGCATTAGCCCAGGAATAGCGCGAAGTCAGGTTACTGGCCACGCTCATGACTACGTCACCCCTCGACGTCAGGCACACGCCTCGTTGCGGTTAACGGCCGATGGCCGGCCGATGTTGTACGTGTGTCGAGGCCCATCACGATAACCGATAAACGCGGCGGGGGAAGGCTTTTCGCGCGCGTGGCGGCGGGGAATCGGGCCGGCGGGGGCGGTTGGATAGACTGACCTGCGCATTGCCTCCGTAGCTCAGGTGGATAGAGCAAGGGCCTTCTAATCCCTAGGTCGCAGGTTCGAATCCTGCCGGGGGCACAGTTGTGAGGCAAGGTGTGCGGGCGCGCAGGAATCCCGCCATGACATCAGCGCCCGACGTCCGGGCCGCTCCCATTCCTGCAGCGCTGGCGATCAGCAGCCGACCGGGCCGCCGCCGGCCGGGCAGGTGGGTATGTCAATAGGTATGCAGCTCACCGACGTCGTTGAGACGGCGAACGCGAGCAGCAGCGAAAGCAAGACCTTCTTCCCCCTGGTCATAACCGGAGAGCGTACGCCCGGCCGGGATCCCCCACGGCGGTGTCCGCAGAAATAGGCACAAAATTTTCCAGGATCCGCGAGGCTGGCGGCGCTCCTTCGTCCTTGCCCAGGCGGACGTCGAGGGAATCGTGAGCGAAATCTGTTACGCCACTTGCCGTTGTGGCGTCAGCGCTCCGCAACATACCGCCAGACCGCTTCTCGATTTCCGTTCAGCGCCGGAGTGCACGACATGGTGCCGCCGGTCGCGTTCGGCACCGAACACGGCCGTCCGACCGCCGGTCGATTGAGGTAAGCAACGCCGATGCCGAGACCGACCAGCCCGGCCGTGGCGGCAGCGACCAGGAACAGGCGCAGGCATCCGAGCCGCCGATCGTTCGTCCTCTTGTCCGCCGCGGTCCGCATGGGTCGCTCCTAGCGTCGATGCCGAATGGGCGCTCTCGCGAGCTGAGATGAGCGTGCGAAGTCGGCCTTGGCGGAATCTCAATGAATCCTTGGCCGCAGTCCCGCTCCTCCCGCTGCGGCCGACGGGACGGCGCGTCCCGGCGGCCCGCCCAGAATGGCGTAGTGATGCAGGTCACGGCGTTATTCGCAGATGAAATCGCGGCTTACCAGGCGCCGGATAGGACCGGCGGTAATGGCTATTCGGGCCGGCCCGCATACGTCGGGTGCCCGGGCTTAGTCAAAGTGACTATCCAAAGTTCGAGGATTCAGTATTCTTGGAACAGCGTGTCACGACGAGCAGTTGACGCCCTCGGGGAGATCATTAGTTAGGGCGTCTTCTCTTCGAGGGGTTGGCGATATATGGCGTCGAATGACTGGCAGCCGGTAGTCCGCGTCGGGGAGCCGAGGTTCATAGCCGGCGTGGGTAGTCGAATCAAAGTCGAAGTGAAGACGAGGGGTTGGCTGAGCCGAGATTGGCGATGTTACTTCGGATCTCAGGTTTCGCAGCAACAACTTGATGCCCGGTACTCGTCCTATCCTTGCTGGGACGAAGTCCAGCGGATCGAGGGGTCCTGCTCGGAGCATGACGCGGAGCGCTATATCGAAATGATCGATGCCGCAATCCATTACGCCAACATCAAGTTGCGTAGCAATGCCTTGCCGAGGCCCGCCCTGCAGGGGGCGGGCCGGGATCGGCGGGCGTGTGCGGTGCGTGAGCGTCAGGCCGAACTCGATGAGCTAGCTAAGAAGTTGGCGAAACCCGAGTCCTAGTTTGTCGCAAGTCTCCGCGGATGCCGGGCGAACCGGTGACGGCCGCAATCCCCGCCTGCCCCAAAGCTGGCAGGTTATGCGTTTGCGCTGGTCTTTCCGGGGAGCAGACGAAGAGTCCCAAAGTTGCAGATAATGGCTTCATAAACACAGCATTAGTTGTAGATTCCGAATCCCTCGTGCACCCGCAAAGATTGGCGGGTTTGCGCCACTTCGGGCCGCAGATACTGAGGTGAGCCGTGAATGGCGTTCGGCCGGGGAGATGTCCAATAAGAGCGGTGGCCGTTGTTTCCTTGACGACCCATTCCTGCGCACCGTGCTAATCGCGTTCACACCGGCGATCCCACCCAGCCGGGCGCGCAGTACCCTTACCTCGCCCGTCACGCCGCCGCCGGACGAACCGGTGGGTCAGGCCCGGCCGCAACCCAAACCCCAAGCCGGAGGTGCCCGATATGGCCCAGTCCGATCTGGTCTTGCTCGACGTTGACAACCGCGTCGCGCTCATCACCGTCAACGATCCCGACCGCCGCAACGCGGTGACCGCCGAGATGTCGGGGCTGCTGCGCGCGGCCGTCGAACGGGTCGAAGCCGATCCCGACGTGCACGCCGTGGTGGTCACCGGGGCCGGCAAGGCGTTCTGCGCGGGCGCAGACCTCAGTGCCCTGGGGGCCGCGGGCGGCGGAGCGGCCGAGACCGGCCTGCAGCAGCTTTACGACGGCTTTATGGCCATCGGCAGTTGCCGACTCCCCACCATCGCCGCCGTCAACGGCGCGGCCGTCGGGGCAGGCCTGAATCTGGCCCTGGCGGCCGACGTGCGCATCGCCGGACCCGCCGCCCTGTTCGATGCGCGATTCCAGAAGCTGGGGCTTCACCCGGGCGGGGGCGCGACCTGGATGCTGCAGCGCGCGGTGGGCCCACAGGCCGCCCGCGCGGCGTTGCTGTTCGGCATGCGCTTCGACGCCGACGCCGCCGTGCGGCATGGCTTGGCGCTCAGTGTCGCCGACGATCCGGTGGCCGCCGCGCTGGAACTGGCTGCCGGGCCGGCGGCGGCGCCGCGCGAGGTGGTGCTGGCGACCAAGGAGACCATGCGCGCCACCGTCAGTCCGGGGTCGCTGGACCACGAGCAACACCAGCAGGCCATGCGCGCCGAGCTTGGGCCGCAGGTCCACTCGATCCAGTCACCAGAATTCGCGCAGCGGCTCGCCGCGGCGCAACGCAAGTAGGTTGGGGCGCGCGTCACAAATCCAGCAGCGCGATCTCGGGTGACTCGATCAGATCCCTTAACTCGCAGACAAATTGGGCCGCCTGTGCGCCATCGGCGATGCGGTGATCGAACACGCAGGTCAGCGACATCGTCGGGCGCACCACGATCTCGGCGCCCAGGGCCACCGGCCGCGGCTTGATCGCTCCCATCCCGAGGATGGCCGCTTCGGGGTGATTGATCACCGGCACGCCGTCGTCGACACCCAGCGCCCCGAAGTTCGACACGGTGAACGTCGAACCCGTCAGCTCGTTCGGCGTCAGGGTGCCCGCACGCGCGCCGGCGATCAATTCGGCTGCGCGAGCAGCTAATTCGCGTGTCGTCTTGGCGTGGGCGTCGGCCAGCACCGGGACGAGCAGCCCGCGTTGGGTGGCCGCGGCGATGCCCAGGTGCACTCGGTGGTCGACGCGCAGCTGCGGGCCCTGCGGCGAGTCGACCCAGGTCGAGTTCAGAATCTCGTTGTGGCGCAACGCGATGACCAGCAGCCGCAGCGTCAGCACGAAGGGTGTTATTTTCTGATCCTTCGTGCGGAGCCGATCGGACAGCCGCACCAACTCGGTGCAGTCCACCTCGACGGTGACCTTTGCGGGCGGAATCTCCTTGTGCGACAAGGCCATCTTCTCCGCCATCCGGGCCTGCACGCCACGAATCGATCGGACATCGGCCCCGTTCCCGGTCCCGCCGGCCGCCGCCAGCACATCCTCGCGGGTGATGACGGCCCCGGCGCGGTGCGGCAACGACGCCAGGTCGACCATCAATTGTTTGGCGAGTTTGCGCACCGGAGGGGCGGCCAGCGGACGCCCCGTCCGCCGGCTGCTGTCGACGCCGGCATCGGCACCGTAGCCGACCAATGTGGGCGGCGCCGTCGCGGCCGCCGGCGGCTCGCCGCTTCCCGGTGCCGTGTCGATCTGCACCAGCACCGCCCCCACCTTGAGCACATCGCCCTCGGCGCCGTTCATTTCGACGACCCTCCCGGCGTGCGGGCTGGGGATCTCCACCTCGGCCTTGGCGGTCTCCACCGTGCACAACACCTGGTTGAGCTCGACGTCGTCGCCCACCGCGACGTTCCAGTGCGTCACCGTCACTTCTTCGAGCCCCTCGCCGAGGTCGGGGACCCGAAACGGCTTGACCCGCTCTTGCGCGGACGGGCCGGTCATGGCTGTTCCAAAGCGCGCTCGACGCAGTCCAGTAGCCGGTCGGGGCCCGGCAGCCACCACTTCTCCAACCGGGCCGGCGGGTAGGGGGTGTCAAACCCGCACGCGCGCAACACCGGCGCCTCCAGCTCGTAGAACATTTCCTCTTGTATGCGGGCGGCCAGCTCCGCCCCGAACCCGAGGGTGCGCGGGCCCTCGTGCATCACCACGCAGCGCCCGGTCCGGTGGATCGACGCGGCGACGGTGTCGAAGTCCAGGGGCGCCAGTGACCGCAGGTCGATGACCTCCAGGCTCCAACCACGCTGGCGCTGGGCCTCGTCGGCGGCGCCGACGGCCGTGCCGACCAAGCTCCCATAGGTCACCACCGTCACGTCGGTGCCCGGCCGGCGCACCATCGCCCGCCCGATCGGTGGTTCGGGCCGGGTGGCGTCGACCAGGCCGCGGCCCTGGTAGCGCCGCTTCGGCTCCAGGAACATCACCGGGTCCGGGCAGGCGATCGCGTGGCGCAGCAGCCAATACGCGTCGGAGGGGCTGGACGGCACCACCACCTTCAACCCGGCGGTGTGCGCCCAATAGGTCTCGGTGGAATCCGAATGGTGTTCTGCGGCACCGATTCCCCCGAACGACGGGATCCGGACGGTCACCGGCATGTTGATCTGGCCGCGGGTGCGGGTACGGTACTTCGCCAGGTGGCTGACCACTTGGTCGAAGGCCGCGTAGGAAAACCCGTCGAACTGAATCTCGGGCACCGGCACGAAGCCACGCAACGCCAGCCCCACCGCGATCCCGATGATGGCGGACTCCGCCAGCGGCGTGTCAAAGCAACGACTCTCGCCGAACGCCTCGGCCAGTCCCTCGGTCGCGCGGAACACCCCTCCCGCGACCGAGACGTCTTCGCCGAACACCAGCACCCGATCGTCGGCGGCCATCGCGTCGTGCAGGGCGCGGTTGAGCGCCTGCACCATGGTCAACGGCTGCGCACCAAGCGCCACGCTTTCCACTGCCGCGGTGCGTGTTTCGTCATGGCCGGCCGGACGATCAGCGAGCTGAGTCATTGACGCCTCTCAATCACTTCCGTCGAGTTCGGCCCGCAGCTGCTGGCGCTGCGCCTGCAATCCCGGCGTGATATCGGCGTACACCGAGGTGAACACCTCGTCGATGTCGAAATCGGGCGCATCGACCATCGCGTCGCGCAGTTCGGTGCGCATTCGCTGTGCCCGGCCAATGACCCGTTCCTCCAAGCGTTCTGACCACAGGCCCTGGGCCCGCAGATAGGCGCGGTACCGCGGTATCGGGTCCAGCGCCAGCCAGTGATCGACTTCGCCTTGTGTCCGGTACCGGCTGGGGTCGTCGGAGGTGGTGTGCGGGCCCAGGCGGTAGGTGACCGCCTCGATCAACGTCGGGCCGCCGCCGGCGCGGGCGCGGGCGGCGGCCTCGGCCGTCACGGCGTAGCAGGCCAGGACGTCGTTTCCGTCCACCCGAATTCCGGGCATGCCGTAGCCAATCGCCTTGTGCGCCAGCGAGGGTGCGGCGGTCTGCTTGTCGATCGGCGTCGAGATCGCCCACTGGTTGTTCTGCACGAAGAACACGCAGGGCGTGGTGAACACGGCGGCGAAGTTCAGCGCCTCGTGCACATCTCCCGTGCTGGTGGCGCCGTCGCCGAGGAAGGCCAGCGTCACCGAATCTTCGCCCAGCCGTTGGGCGGCCATCGCCGCGCCCACGGCATGCAGGGTCTGGGTGCCGATCGGAATGGAGAACGGGGCGCAGCACTTCTTGGTGAAGTCCAGGCCGCCATGCCAGGTTCCGCGCCACACGGCCCCTACGTGCCCGGGCGGGATGCCGCGCACCAAAAAGGCGCCCAGCTCCCGATATTGGGGAAACAGCCAGTCGGTTTTGCGCAGGCACGCCGCCGCACCGATCTGGGCGGCCTCCTGGCCGCGGCAGGATGCGAAGAGGCCCAGCTCGCCCTGCCGCTTGAGGTTCACGAATTCGGCGTCGAGTTCCCGGGTGATCACCATCATCTCGTAGAGCCAGCTCAGCGTCTCGGCGGGAAGGTCACGGCCGTAACGGCGTTCGGATGTCGGCGAGCCATCGGCGGCGACGAGTTGCACCGGTTCGAGGTCGACCGCCATGGGCATCTGAGACATCTGCGCCACACCGCCTCCCTCGCCGGGCGCCGCGTGGCCCCACGAGCCACAGCGGGTCCCAGCAAACGGTCAGCCGAGACCTACCGCGAGCGGAAGTCGATCGCCAGCTACACGAAAGGCTTCGCTCGCCGCGACACTGGCGTATTCCCCATTATGCCCTCAAATCAGAAGAGACCGCGCTGATTGCGAAGACTGCGGAACGTGTCGCGCTGGGCCGCGCCGGGCGGTGTCGCTGAACAGCCGGGGCCGTCAGTCGGGGACGGCCTCACCCGCCCTGCGCAACGTCATGTGCGCGTGTTTGAGCACCGGCGAGTCGACCATCTGCCCTTCGAACGCGAAGACCCCTCGCTCGCTGCGCGCGGCCGTCAACACTCGTCGCGCCCAGTCCAGCCTGTCCTCACTGGGGCGATACGCCTCGCGCACCACCGGGATCTGGCTGGGGTGGATGCACACGGTCCCGCCGAACCCCAGCGCGACGGCGTCCTCGGCCTCGGTCCGCAAGCCGTCGAGGTCGCGGATATCCAGGTGGACCGCGTCGAGCGCCACCCGGCCGAAGGCGGACGCGGTGAGCAGAGCCGTCGAGCGCACGTGGTGCGCGACATCCCGGTATGTCCCGTCGGCCCAGCGGCTGGAGCTACCGCCGAGCGTGGCAACCAGGTCCTCGGCGCCCCACATCAGCGCCACCGTGCCCTGCGCCGCCGCGATTTCGGTGGCGAACACCGCGCCGCGCGGCGTCTCCAGCAGCGCGATCACGTCGCGCGGGGCCAACGCCTCCACCTGCGCCGCCGATTCGGTCTTGGACAGCATCACCGTCGTGTAGGCGGTCTCGGCGAGGGCCTCGAGGTCGCGGGGGTATTCGTCGGTGTCGGCCGCGTTGATCCGCACCACGGTGCGCTCGGGATCCAGCGGCGTCCCCTGCAACGCCTCGCGGGCGGCGGGCTTGTCCGCCTCGGCCACGCCATCCTCGAGGTCGAGGATCACCACGTCGGCCGCGGCGGCGGCCTTCGCGAAACGTTCGGGCCGGTCGGCCGGGCAGAACAGCCATCCGGGGCCGGCGGCGTGCAGGTTCACTTGGCCTCCTGGTCGGCCGGGCGCTTCTGGACCAGCGTGGTGCGCACGGCGCGCGCGACGACATCGCCGTGCTGATTGCGCCCGGTGTGCTCGAGGGTGACGATGCCCTCGCCGGGCCGGCTCTTCGACTCGCGCTTGGCCGTGCACACGGTTTCGGCGTAGAGGGTGTCGCCGTGGAAGACGGGCTTGGGGAAGGACACCTCGGAGAAGCCGAGGTTGGCCACGATGGTGCCGAGCGTCAGCTGCGACACCGAGAGCCCCACCACCGTGGACAGGGTGAACATGGAGTTCACCAGCCGCTCGCCCCGAAAGCCCGGCTGCTCGGCCGCCCAGGCGGCGTCGAGGTGCAGCGACTGGGTGTTCATGGTCAGCGTGGTGAACAAGACGTTGTCGGCTTCGGTGACCGTGCGGCCGGGCCGGTGCAGGTAGGTGGTGCCGATCTCGAACTCTTCGAACCACAGGCCCCGCTGGACAATGGATTTGCCCGCTTGGTCCGGCGCGCTCACGACAGGCCCAGCGAACGCGCGATGAGCATCAGCTGCACCTCGGTGGTGCCCTCACCGATTTCGAGGATCTTGCTGTCGCGGTAGTGACGCGCCACCGGATACTCGTTCATGAAGCCATACCCTCCGTGGATCTGCGTTGCGTCGCGGGCGTTGTCCATCGCCGCTTCCGACGCGATCATCTTCGCGATGGCCGCCTCCTTCTTGAAGGGCTTGCCCGCCAACATCTTTGCAGCGGCATCGTAGTACGCCGTGCGGGCGACGTGGGCACGCGCTTCCATTCGCGCGATCTTGAAGCTGATCGCCTGGTAGGAGCCGATCGGCTGGCCGAACGACTGGCGTTCCTTGGAATACTTGACGCTCTCGTCGACGCAGCCCTGCGCCGCCCCGGTCGACAGCGCGGCGATCGCGATGCGACCCTCGTCCAGGATCGACAGGAAGTTCGCATAGCCCCGCCCACGCGCGCCGAGCAGGTTCTCCTCCGGGACCCGGGCGTCGGCGAAGCTCAGCGGATGGGTGTCCGACGCGTTCCAGCCCACCTTGCTGTAGACTGGTTCGACGGTGAATCCCGGTGTGCCACTGGGCACGATGATCGTCGAGATCTCCTTTTTGTCCGCCCCGACGGTGCCGGTGACGGCGGTGACGGTGACCAGGGAGGTGATGTTGGTGCCCGAGTTGGTGATGAATTGCTTGCTGCCGTTGATCACCCACTCACCGCCCTCGAGCCGGGCCGTGGTGCGGGTGGCGCCCGCGTCGGAGCCGGCACCGGGCTCGGTGAGCCCGAAGCCCGCCAGCGCCCGGCCGGCGGTCAGGTCCGGCAGCCACGTGCGCTTCTGTTCCTCGGTACCGAACCGGTAGATGGGCATCGAGCCCAGACCCACCCCGGCCTCGAGCGTGATCGCCACCGACTGGTCGACCTTGCCGAGTTCCTCGAGCGCCAGCGCCAGCGCGAAGTAGTCGCCGCCCATGCCGCCGTACTCCTCGGGGAACGGCAGGCCGAACAGGCCCATCTCCCCCATCTTGGCGACGACTTCGTACGGGAAGCTGTGCTCCTCATCGTGTTTGGCCGACACGGGGGCGACGACGGTGCGCGCGAACTCGGCGACGGTGTCGCGAAGGTCTTCGTATTCCTTGGGGAGCGTCCCCGCGGTGATGGATGTGGTCATGTCTCGTCCTTGCTTTCTTCTTCCGGGATCAGCCGGGCCAGCACCTGATCCACGGTCACTTGATCACCCACCGAGACCAGCACCTCCACCTGTCCGGACACCGGTGCGGCCAGCGAGTGTTCCATCTTCATCGCCTCGACGACGACCACGACGTCGCCTTCGGAAACGGCGGTGCCGGAGGGGGTTTGGACGGCGATGACGCTGCCCGGCATCGGACTGAGGATTTCGGCCCGCTGCGCCCCCGCGGCGCGGTGGATCTTGTTCTCCTCGGCCTCGCGCAGGTGCCAGGTGCCGCGCTCGTCGGCGATCCACAGGTGGCGGTCGGCTTCGGCGCATCGGTAGTCGCGGCGCAGGCCGTCGATCACCGCGCTCATTCGTGCGGGTTCGACTTGCACAGCGGCCGAACAGGTTTCCGCGTCGCCGACCTGCACCGTGGCGGCTTCGGGAAGCCCCCACACCGACACGGTCTCGCTGCGCAGCGGGGTGCGCATGTCGGTGCGAACCGGCGCCGCGCTGCCGCCGACGCGCCATCCCGTGGGCGCCGCCCAGGGATTGCCCGCGAAACGGTGGGCCCGGGAGGCGAGAGCCGATTGTCGGTAGAGGCCGGCCGCGGCGAGCACGTCATCAGGGGCCGGCAGCGGCGCGAAGTCCGCCAGCCGCTCATCGAGCAGGGCGGTGTCCAGGTCGCCGGCCCGTACCCGCTCGTCGGCGAGCAGGAACCGCAGGAACTCGATATTGGTCTGCACGCCCAGGATTGCCGTTTGGCTCAGCGCCCGGTCGAGTTTCGCCAGCGCCTCGTCACGGTCGTCCCCGTGCGCGATCACCTTGCTCAGCATCGGGTCGTAGTCGCTGCCGACCAACGTGCCGGGCAGCAGCGACGAGTCGACCCGCACCCCGTCGCCGGAGGGCTCGAAGACCTGCAGCACCCGGCCGCCGGTGGGCAGGAATCCGCGCGCCGGATCCTCGGCGTACACCCGGGCCTCGATCGCGTGCCCGCGCAATTCGATGTCGTCCTGGGCGAACGTGAGCTTCTCGCCGGCGCCGACGCGCAGCTGCCACTCCACCAGGTCCAGCCCGGTGACCGCCTCGGTCACCGGGTGCTCGACCTGCAGGCGGGTGTTCATTTCCATGAAAAAGAACTCTTGCGCACGGTCGGCGGAGACGATGAACTCGACCGTGCCCGCGCCGACGTAGTCGACGCTGCGCGCCGTGCTGCAGGCGGCCGCGCCGATGCGCGCCCGGGTCGCCTCGTCGAGCAACGGCGAGGGCGCCTCCTCGACGACCTTCTGATGGCGCCGTTGCAGGCTGCACTCCCGCTCGCCGAGGTGCACGACGTTGCCGTGCGTGTCGGCGAGCACCTGCACCTCGATGTGCCTGGGGCGCAATACAAACCGTTCCAGAAAGAGCGTGTCGTCGCCGAACGACGAGGCGGCCTCGCGTCGGGCACCCACCAGCGCCTCGCGCAGCTTGGCCGGTTCGTCCACCAGGCGCATGCCCTTGCCGCCGCCGCCCGCCGACGGCTTGATCAAGACCGGGTATCCGACCTCGCCCGCGGCGGCGACCAGGTCGTCGTCGCTCAGTCCTGGTTTGGCCACGCCGGGGACCACCGGGACGTCGAAGGCGGCGACCGCGTTCTTGGCGGTGATCTTGTCGCCCATCACCTGAATCGCCTGCGCGGGAGGCCCCAGGAACACGACACCGGCCCGCTCGCACGCCGCCGCGAAATCGGCGTTCTCGGAGAGGAATCCGTATCCCGGGTGGATCGCCTGAGATCCGGTGCGCACGGCCGCGTCGACGACCTTGTCGATGTTCAGGTAGCTCTCGCGGGCCGCGGCGGGCCCCAGCCGCACCGCGTCGTCGGCCTCGAGGACGTGCCGCGCGCCGGCGTCGGGGTCGCTGTAGACGGCCACCGACCGGATGCCCAGCCGGCGCAGCGTCCGGATCACCCGCACCGCGATCTCGCCGCGGTTGGCCACCAATACTGTCTCGAACATTGCACTCACATCCGGAAGACGCCGTAGGAGACGGGTTCCAACGGTGCTTGGGCGCACACCGAAAGGGCAAGCCCGACAAAGGTTCTCGTATCGGCTGGGTCGATGATCCCGTCGTCCCACAGCCGGGCCGTCGAGTAGTAGGGGTTGCCCTGGTCCTCGTACTGCCCGCGGATGGGCGCCTTGAACGCCTCTTCCTCGTCGGCTGACCACGGTTTGCCCGCCGCACTGAGCTGCTCACCGCGCACGGTGGCCAGCACGGAGGCGGCCTGTTCGCCACCCATCACCGAGATCCGGGCGTTGGGCCACATCCACAGGAATCGCGGCGAATACGCCCGGCCGCACATCGAGTAGTTGCCCGCCCCATAGGATCCGCCGATCACGACGGTCAGTTTGGGCACCCGGGCGCAGGCGACGGCGGTGACCATCTTGGCGCCATGCTTGGCGATGCCGCCGGCCTCGTAGTCCCGGCCGACCATGAACCCGGCGATGTTCTGCAAAAACAGCAGCGGGATCTTTCGCTTGTCGCACAATTCGATGAAATGTGCGCCCTTCAAGGCGGATTCGCTGAACAGCACCCCGTTGTTGGCTACGATCCCTACCGGGTGGCCGTGGATGTGGGCGAACGCGGTCACCAGGGTCTTGCCGTAATTGGCCTTGAATTCGCTGAATTCGCCGCCGTCCACCAGTCGCACGATGACCTCGTGCACGTCGTAGGGCACCCGCGGGTCCGGCGGCACCACGTCGTAGAGCTCCGTCTGCGCGCACCGCGGCGAGACGGGGGGCTGCACCTCCCACGGGCTGGGCTCACGCGGCCCGAAGGTCGCCGCGATCGAGCGGACGATCCGCAACGCGTGCTCGTCGTCGTCGGCGAGGTGGTCGGTGACACCGGAAACCCGCGAGTGCAGGTCGCCGCCGCCGAGGTCCTCGGCCGACACGATCTCGCCCGTCGCCGCCTTGACCAGTGGCGGGCCGCCCAGAAAGATCGTGCCCTGCTCGCGCACGATGACGGCCTCATCGCTCATCGCCGGCACGTAGGCGCCGCCCGCCGTGCACGAACCCAGCACCGCGGCGACTTGCGGAATTCCCTTGGCGCTCATGGTTGCCTGGTTGAAGAAGATGCGGCCGAAGTGCTCCCGGTCCGGAAAGACCTCGTCTTGGCGCGGCAAGAAGGCCCCGCCGGAGTCCACCAGGTAGATGCATGGCAGCCGGTTCTGCAGCGCCACCTCCTGGGCGCGCAGGTGCTTTTTGACCGTCATCGGGTAGTAGGTGCCGCCCTTGACCGTCGCGTCGTTGGCGACGATCACGCACTCGCGCTCCGATACACGGCCGATTCCGGTGATGATGCCGGCCCCGGGAGATTCGTCGTCGTACATGCCGTCGGCGGCCAGCGGTGAGAGCTCCAAGAACGGGCTGCCGGGGTCGAGCAGGCGGTCCACCCGTTCGCGTGGCAACAGTTTCCCGCGGCTGACATGGCGTTCCCGCGCCCGCTCGTTGCCGCCGAGCGCCGCCGCGGCCAGCCGGGCGTTCAGTTCGCCGACCAGCCGGCGGTGCTCATCGGCGAACGACGCCCCGGGAGCCTTCGCGGGCGAGGTCATCACGTTGTCCATCGCCGCAGCAGCCTCCTTGCCCTCGGGCGGTCCAGCTGAGTTAATGCTCATTAACTCGGGGCTTGAGAATACCATTACCGCCGTTGCCGGTCCAGCGGCACCGCACCCGGCGAATAATGCGAGTTAATTGCGAATAACTCGTGCTACGTTGGTGACGATTCATCACACGGAGGTCCGTCATGACAACGCCTGCCTCCGAAGGCCAGGCCGGCGGCGCCGAGGCCCCAAATCGGCGGAGCCAGTTGAAATCCGACCGCCGCCTGCAACTGCTGTCCGCCGCCGAGCGGCTGTTCGCCGAACGCGGATTTCTCGCCGTACGACTGGAAGACATCGGCGCCGCGGCCGGCGTCAGCGGTCCCGCCATCTACCGGCATTTCCCCAACAAGGAATCGCTTCTGGTCGAATTGCTGGTGGGCATCAGCACCCGGCTGCTCGCCGGCGCACGGCAGGTGCGGACCCACAGCTCGGATGCCGCGGCCGCGCTCGACGGCCTGATCGACTTCCATCTCGACTTCGTCCTGACCGAACCGGACCTGATCCGCATCCAGGATCGCGACCTGGCGTACCTGCCCGAACAGGCCGAAAAGCAGGTGCGCAAAGCGCAGCGCCAATACGTCGAGGTCTGGGTGGGGGTGCTGCGCGAGCTGAACCCCGAGCTGGCCGAGGCCGACGCCCGGCTGAGCGCGCACGCCGTGTTCGGCTTGCTGAATTCGACGCCGCACAGCATGAAATCCCCCGACGCGTCGCGCAGCAAGAGCGTGCGCGCCGCACGATCGCGCGCCGTCATGCGGGCGATGACCGTCGCCGCCCTCGCGGCCGGAAATCGGTGCCCCTGAGCTCCCCGTCGCACCGTGAGTAAGCGCTTCAGCGCCCCGCCCAGGTACCCTGCAAGCCATGAGGTGGACATGAACGATTCACGTCCCACCGAGCGGTTTAGTCCATCGCTACCGGGGCCGCAGCAGCCGGGGTACGCCCCGCCCGCCGATCCCGCATACGCCGATCAGACGCCGTATGCCCCCACCTATGGCGGGACGATGTCGCCCTGGGCGCCCACCGCCAACGAGACCAACACGACAAGGCCGCTGCCGGCGTATTGGCAACGGGACGTCCCCGCGTCGGACGACCCGCACTCCCACGGCCTGGCTCCCCCACCGCCCGAAGGGCCGAAATCGCCGCGCTGGCTGTGGGTCGCCGCCGGCGTTGCGGTGCTGCTGGTCGTCGCGCTGGTGATCGCACTGGCGCTCGCCAACGACGCGATCAAGACCCAGACCGCGGTCCCGCCGTTGCCGGCGATGCCGGAAACGACAACGGAGAGCCCCACCCCGTCGGCGCGTAAGTCGCCCACCCTCGTCCCCGCGCCGATACCCCCGACGAGCGGCCCGGAGCTGCCCACCTCGACGACCGGTCCGGCGGCGATGCAAGATGTCGTCTACACGGTCACGGGCGAAGGTCGCGCGATCAGCATCATGTACATCGACACCGGCGACCTCATCCAGACCGAATTCAACGTCGCGCTGCCGTGGAGCAAGCAGGTCAGCCTTGCGAAATCGGCCGTCCACCCGGCCAACGTCACGATCGTCAACATCGGGCACAGCGTCACCTGCACCGTCACCGTCGACGGAGTTCAGGTCAGCAAGCGCGTCGGTGGCGGGCTGACCATCTGCGACGCCAGGGGCTGAGCCCCGCTTCGCGGCGCGGACGTGAATATCGCCGACGCTCGAGGCGGCGACCCGCTTACGAGAGTTCGGTGACCGGCTCGCCGCGCTGCGGAACGCGGACCACGAGCATGGCCAGCAGCCCGGCGATCAAGACCAGTGAAATCCCGCCGAGGCCGGCACGCACGGCGCCGAATACGTCGACGAACACCGAGAACAGCCACGGCGCCAGGAACGCCACCGCCCGACCGGTCATCGTGTAGAGCCCGAACGCGACGCCCTCCCTGCCGTGTTTGGCCATCTGCAGCAGCAGGGCGCGCGACGATGACTGCGTCGGGCCGATGAACATGCACAGCAGCAGCCCACAGACCCAGAAGGCCACCGGTCCGGACGACACCATCAAGGTCAGCCCCAGGGTGATGATCGCGACCAGCGAGGCCACGATGACCGGCTTCGATCCGGCCCGGTGGTCGACGAACCCGCCCAGCACCGCGCCCACCGCGGCGACCACGCAGGCCGCCACCCCGAAAATCAGCACGTCCGCCTGGGAGATGCCGTACACGTTGACGCCGAGGACCGCACCGAAGGCGAAGATCGCCGCCAGCCCGTCGCGGAACAGCGCGCTGGCGACCAGGAAGTACACCAGGTTGCGGTCGCGGCGCCATTCCGCGGAGACCTCCGTCCACAGCTTCCGGTAACCGCCCAACATGCTCGTGGGCTGATACACCTCGGCCGGCTCGCTCAGTCGTTGCGCCACGAACAGCAGCGGCAGCGCGAACACCGCCAGCCAGGCCGCGGCCACCAGCATCGCCTCGCGGACATAAAGCCCGTCCTGCAAGGGAATTCGCAGCAGTCCGCGCGTCGCGCCCGGTCCCGAGCCCGATCCGGAGATGAATCCGGTGTAGATCACCAGCAACAGCAGGACGCTGCCACCGTAGCCGGCCGCCCAGCCGAATCCGGATATCCGCCCGGCCGTCTGCGGCGTCGAAAGCTGGCGCAGCATGGCGTTGTACGGGACGCTGGCCAGGTCGCCGCAGGCCGCCGTCGCCCCCAACAGCACCAGACCCGCCCACAGGTAGCCGGGCCGGTCGCGGATGAAGAACATCAAGCAGGTCAGCGTCACCGCCGCGGCGGTCAGCACGCTCAGGGCCACCCGCCTGCGATGCGGGGACTCCACCCACACGCCCACGGCGGGCGCGAGCACCGCGACGGTCAGCCCGGCGATGGCCGCGGCTCGGCCCAGCCAGCTCGCCGGCGTGGTGCTGCCCCCGATGCCCACCCCGACGCTGCTGGTCAGATACACGGCGAAGACGAACGTGGCCACGATCGCGTTCAGACCGGTCGAGCCGCAGTCCCACAGCGCCCACGCCACCACGCGAGATCGCATGGGCGCGGCGGAACGCAACTCCGGCTGACTCATGCCCGGCACTCTAGCGGCGCCGGCGATCGCCTGCGGATGGCGATTCGCCGGCTGTCTACGATTGGCGCATGCCGATACCCGCTCCAAGCCCTGAGGCGCGCGCCGTTGTCACCGGAGCTTCGCAGAACATCGGTGAAGCGCTCGCCACCGAACTTGCCGCCCGCGGACACAATCTGATCGTCACCGCGCGACGCGAGGATCTGCTGAAGGATCTGGCCGCCCGCCTGACCGACAAGTATCACGTCACCGTCGACGTGCGACCCGCCGATCTGGCCGACCCGGGCGAACGCGCGAAGCTGTGCGACGAGCTGGCCGCCCGCCCCATCTCGATCCTGTGCGCCAACGCGGGCACCGCGACCTTCGGTCCGGTTGCCACGCTCGATCCGGCCGGCGAGAAGGCTCAATTGCAGCTCAATGTCCTAGGGGTGCACGACCTTACGTTGGCGGTGTTGCCCGGCATGGTCGAGCGCAAGGCCGGCGGCATCCTGATTTCCGGTTCGGCGGCCGGCAATTCGCCGATCCCCTACAACGCCACCTACGCCGCCACCAAGGCCTTCGTCAATACCTTCACCGAATCGCTGCGCGGTGAACTGCGCGGGTCCGGGGTCAACGTGACGCTGCTGGCGCCCGGGCCGGTCCGCACCGACCTGCCCGCCGACACCGAGGCGTCGATCGTGGAGCGGCTGGTGCCGGACTTCCTGTGGATCTCGACGGAACACACCGCTCGGGTGTCCCTGGATTCGTTGGGCCGCAACAAAATGCGCGTCGTCCCCGGCCTGACGTCCAAGGCCATGTCCGTGGCGAGCGGCTACGCACCGCGCGCCATCGTCGCACCCATCGTGGGCGCGTTCTACAAAAAGCTCGGCGGCGGGTAGGCGCCGGGCGGGCAAGCCCCGCGAGCGTGACGTGGCTGCGATTTGCGGCCCGGATTTTCGCAACCAGGTTACGCTCGCGACGTACGGCCCCTGCTACTTTCGGCGGCGACGTCCGCCGAACTTTAGCCTGATGATCTCGCGGATTCCCGTGTTTACTGCGCTTTGTACCTCGCGGTCGTGCCAGAGCCTCTCTAGCAAGCTCGGCCCTTTGGGCTCCGCGGGCTCCGGCATCGGCGGGACGGGGTCGTTCGAAGGGACCGGCGGGTAGTCGGACTGGGCCTGCGGCGGTTGCGCTTGCGTACCCGCCGGGCCGGCCTGGGGCTGCGACGGTTGCTCAACCGTCTTGCCGTACTTCTCCTGCAGCGCACTGCCTTTCGCCGCAGCCTCGATCGCGTCGTTGCCGATCGACGCCATCAGCGAGCGCGGCACCCGCATGCGGGTCCACGCGACCGGGGTGGGAGAGCCCTTCTCGGAGAGCACGGTCACGACGGCCTCGCCGATCCCCAGCGACGTCAACGCCGACTCCAGGTCATAGACATCGGTTTTCGGGTAGGTGCGCACGGTCTTGGACAGCGCCTTCTGGTCGTCGGGCGTGAACGCCCGCAGCGCGTGCTGGATCCGGGCGCCCAGCTGGGACAGCACATCGTTGGGCAGGTCGGTGGGCAACTGGGTGCAGAAAAACACCCCGACGCCCTTCGAGCGGATCAACTTGACGGTCTGCTCGACCTGCTCGAGGAAGGCCTTGGACGCGTCGGCGAACAGCAGGTGCGCCTCGTCGAAGAAGAAGACCAGCTTGGGCTTGTCGATGTCGCCCACCTCGTCCAGGACGGTGAACAGGTCGGCCAGCAACCACATCAGAAAGGTGGAGAAGATGACCGGCCGCAACGATTGTCCGCCGAACTCCAGCAGCGAGATGGTGCCGCGGCCCGCATCGACGCGCAGCAGATCGTTCGGGTCGAGCTTCGGCTCGCCGAAGAACGTGTCGCCGCCCTCGCCCTCGAGGTTCACCAGCGCGCGGAGGATGACGCCGGCCGTCGTCGACGACACACCGCCAAGGGATTTCAGATCGGCCTTGCCCTCGTCGCTGGTCAGGTGGGTGATGGCGTCACGCAGGTTGGCCAGGGTGACCAGCTGGTAGTTCTTCTCCTTGGCCCAGTGGAAGATCAGCCCCAGCGTCGACTCCTGAGTAGCGTTGAGCCCCAACACCTTTGACAGCAGGACCGGGCCGAAACTGTCGACGGTGGCCCGCACCGGCACGCCGAGCCCGCCGGTGCCCAACGACAGGAACTCCACCGGGAAGCCCGTCCCGGTCCAGTCGTCTCCCGTGTCGCGGGCACGCGCCGCGGTTTTGTCGTCGCCCTTTCCCGGTGTGGACAGCCCGGACAGGTCGCCCTTCACGTCGGCCATCAGCACGGGCACGCCCGCGGCGCTGAGCTGTTCGGCGATCAGCTGCAGCGTCTTGGTCTTGCCGGTTCCGGTGGCGCCGGCCACCAGCCCGTGCCTGTTCACGGTCGCCAACGGAATGCGGATCTGCGCCGTCGGGTCGGCGGCGCCGTCGACCACGACGGTGCCCAATTCCAGTGCCTGGCCGCCGACCGCGTAGCCGTCCGCGATCCGGCTCGCCGGTGTCGCCGCTGAATCGGTGCTCATCGTGCTGCGCCCCTCTTCCCCAGTGATTCGGCATGCAGTTCGACAACGCTCACCCTACTTTGCGGGCGGATCCGGGGGCGAGGGCCAGCACGGACGTCGTATGCGCCCGTTAGTGTGAGCCCTGTGCGCGACGAATTGGTGTGGATCGACTGCGAGATGACCGGGCTCGATCTCGGTTCGGACAAGCTGATCGAGATCGCGGCGCTGGTCACCGACGCCGAGCTGAACATCCTCGGCGACGGTGTGGACGTGGTGATCCACGCCGACGACGCCGCCCTCGCGGCGATGGGTGACGTGGTGACCGAAATGCACTCGCGCTCCGGGCTGATCGACGAGGTGCGGGCATCCGCCGTCGACCTGGCGACCGCCGAGGCGATGGTGCTGGACTACATCGGCCAACACGTCAAGCAACCCAAGACGGCGCCGCTGGCCGGAAACTCGATCGCCACCGATCGCGCGTTCATCGTGCGCGACATGCCCGCTCTGGACACGTTCCTGCACTACCGCATGATCGATGTGAGTTCGATCAAAGAGCTCTGCCGGCGCTGGTATCCGCGGATCTACTTCGGTCAGCCCGCCAAGGGGCTCGCCCACCGCGCACTTGCCGACATCCATGAATCGATCCGCGAATTGCAGTTCTATCGGCGCACCGCCTTCGTCTCCCCACCGGGCCCGTCTACCAGCGAAATCGAGGCGGTGGTCGCCGACCTGGACGGCGGAGATGACGCACCGGAACCCAGTGATTCGGCCAGCGCCCCGCCGAGCCGCTAGTATCTACAGTCGCTGCGCGTGCAGGCCTGCGGTCGGCACACAGCCATGGTGGGTGTAGTTCAGTTGGTAGAGCGTCAGGTTGTGATCCTGAATGTCGCGGGTTCGAGTCCCGTCACTCACCCCACTGGTCAGGGAGCATCGTTGCTCCCTGACCTTTTACGGTGGTAGCGACTCCGCGCGCCGCTGTTGCACCCGTGAGTGGAAAGCAGTGAAGAGACAACGTCCCGCCTCGCCCACGATGCGGCCCGCCGTCGCGGCCGTCGCGCTGTTTCTCGCGGGCTGCGGAGGGTCGAGCCACACGTCGACGACGGTCATATCGACCCCGCCGGCGGAGACGAAAACGGTGACGAAGACCGTCGCCCCGCCACCCCCGCCCGGACCGAAGACGTCGATCGAGGCCAACGGCACCTACATCGTCAACAAGGACATCGCGGCGGGCACCTATCGCACCGACGGCGGCAAATACGGCTGCTATTGGGCGAGGCTGCGCAGTTTCGACACGAACGACATCATCGACAACAACGTCGGCGACGGCCCCCAGGTGGTTCGGATCTTGCCGACCGATACCGCGTTCATGACCAGAAGCTGCGGGAGCTGGCACAAGATCGACTGACCGGACCGGTCAGGTGTTGGCGTTGCCCGCTTTCCACTCCGGCCACGGGATGTTCCAGTCACCGAGCCCCTCGGTGCCCGGCAACGTCGGGCCCACCGTGTGCACAACCTCGACGATGTCGCCGCTCTTGCTGTGGTCGTAGAACCATTCGGCGTTGCTGGGACTGACGTTCAGGCATCCGTGGCTGGTGTTGGTGTGGCCCTGGGCGCCGACCGACCACGGCGCCGAGTGCACAAAGACTCCGCTGTAGGACATCTGGGTGGCCCAGTCGACTTCGGTGCGATAT
Source organism: Mycobacterium sp. NTMscope_MAC_12 (assembly GCF_976985675.1). Taxonomy (NCBI): domain Bacteria; kingdom Bacillati; phylum Actinomycetota; class Actinomycetes; order Mycobacteriales; family Mycobacteriaceae; genus Mycobacterium; species Mycobacterium sp. NTMscope_MAC_12. Next base: position 1,146,701 of record NZ_CDRJYY010000001.1, on the reverse strand, counting down.
CCGTTGGGCGAGTTGACCGGAACCCCATAGGTCGACGAATCCATGATCATGTGCTTGAACCGCGCGCCGACGATGTAGACGCCGTTGGCCGTTGGCGTGCTGTCCTTGCCCATCGACGTCGGCATGGTCTTGACGACTTCACCGTTGACCCGCACGGTCACCGTTTTCGTGGTGTCGTCGGCGGTCGAAATCACCTCGTCGCCAATGGTGAAGTGCGTCTTGACGTTGTCCTCACCGAACATCCCGTCGCCCAGGTCCACCCCGTAGGTGTTGACGGCCACGTCGATGGCCGTTCCTGACTTCCAGAAATGTTCTGGGCGCCAACGTACTTCGCGATTGTTGAGCCAGTAGAACGCGCCCTCCACCGGCGGGTTCGTGGTGATGGTGATGGCCTTCTGGGCCGCCGCCCGGTCCGCGATGTTCTCATCGAAGCGGATCGCCACCGGCTCGCCGATGCCCACCACATCGCCGTCGACCGGACTGACGTACGGCATGGTCAGGTGGGCGGGTGAACTGGTCGCGAAGGTCATCTGCTTGCTGGCCGCACCGCCCAGCCCGGTCGCCTTGACGTTCAGCGTGTAGCGCCTGTTGTAGCCGAGCTGCTCGGTGTTGGACCAGCGCAGGCCGTCGGGGCTCAACTTCCCGCTGATCGACCTGCCGTTTTCGTTGACCATGGTGACCGACGCGAGCACGCCGTCGGCGACGCTCACCGTCACCGGCGCATCCACCGTCACGCCGACGGCGCCGTCGGACACCGAGGAGGTGAGCTTGGGGACCAGCAGATCGGCAAACGGAGTGCCCTTGTCGAAGATGACCTTCGCCGGCGCGGCCGCGTGGTTGCCACCGCACGCGACGGCAAACACGGCAACGGTGGCGATCGTGGCTGCCAGGCACGATCGGCGTCCACGCAAAGACGTCATCCAGTGACCTTCCATTCAATTCTCGAAGTCGGTCACCGCTGACCTAGCTGCAGGCATTCTAAAGGGTTTTGCCGACACCACATGCTCACACCGGCCCGGGCGCCCATTCGGTGTCTTCGCCGCAACGAATTCGTCACTCAGCCGAGGTCAGCGGCGTCGCGGCACGGCGCTAAGCGGGTTCTTGCTGCAGCTGCGCCTCGGCCCTGTCGCGCGTCGCGACGGCCTCGACACGGGCGAGTTTGATGATGGCCGCCGTCATCACCAACGCGGCCGCGACCAGGGCGATCGCCCCGGCGCGGCCCGTGTCCAGCGTTTCGCCGAGGACGACGACGCCCAGCACCGCGGCCACCACCGGCTGTGACATCTGCAAAGTGGGCATGGACGCCGTCAGCGGCCCGGCCCGAAACGCCGACTGGCTCCACGCCACTCCGCCGAGCGCGACGAGGATGCAGGCGTACAGCTCGGGCGTCCGGGTCACCGCCCCCAGCCCGTCACCGAGCCGGGCAACGACCTCCTTGGTGAGCACCGCAAAGATGCCCCACAGCGACCCCGACACGAAGGCGAACAGCACCGCGGCCACCGCCCCACCGCGCATCCGTCCGGCCACCACGCAGCCGACCAGCAGCGGCCCCAGCACGAGGGCCACCGCGGCCCACGTACCCAGCGAGGCGCCCGAATGACCTGCCTGCGGATTGCCGACGATGACGACCACGCTGACCCCGGCCGTCAACAATGCGGCCCACATCCACTCGCCGGCGGTCACCGCGCGATGCGACAGCCTGGCGTTGATGGGCAGCGCGAAGAGCACCGAAAACATCAGCAGCGCCTGCACCAGCAACACCGATCCGCCGCGCAGGGCGGCGGCCTGCAACCCGATGCTTGTCGCCAAAAGCACAGTGCCCCACCACCATCGCTGGCTGCGGAGCAGGTTGGCGAACAATTCGACGGAACCGACCGCGCCGTCGGTGATGCAATGCGCCGCGCGTTGCTGCAGGACGTCGCCGATCGCGACGCATAGCGCCGAGCTCAATGCGAGGAGAGCCGCGATATCCGTTCGGCCCATGGGGATTTCTCCGTCCTGTCCGGCGTCGGTGGCCCGGTGCTTGTCAAAGTCATTGCCTCACAACACACGTCGGATTGTCAGCCGCGCCCGGTCGCGGTCTTGGTGGGCCACCTCCTGATCAATGACCGCCCCTCGTTGGGCGCGTCGCGGGCCCAGCGGCCCCGCCCGACCGCGATTTCGCCGTCTTCACCGGTCGCCGACCGTTCCCTCAGCCAGAGCAGGGGCCGCGGCGCCCACCACGTCCAGCGGCCCAGCAGGTGGATGAACGCCGGAACCAGGACCATGCGCACCAGCGTGGCGTCGACGAGCACGCCAAGCGTGAGGCCGAGCCCCAGCATGCGCATGAACGAGACGTGCGCCGGGATCAGCGCGGCGAACGAAATCGACATCACCACGGCGGCGGTCGTGACGACCCGGCCGATGCCGGCGATGCCCAGCGCCGTGCTCTCGTCGGTGGCGGCGCGCGCCTCGGCCGCGGTGGCCGGCGTCTCCCGCATGGCCTGCGAGGCCAGCCAGTACTCGTGGATGCGCGAGACCAGGAACACCTCGTAATCCATGGCCAGCCCGAAGGCGATGCAGAACAGCAGCACCGGGATGTTGGCGTTCAACGTCCCGTTGGGGGTGGTCCCCAGGGCGCCCAGGTGGCCGTCTTGGAAGATCCACACCATCGCCCCGAACGCCGCCGTCAGCGACAACACGTTGCACACCAGCGCCTGCAGCGGCAGCACCGCGCTGCCGGTCAGCAAGAACAGCAACGCGAACGTGATGAGCGCGATCAGCGCGAACACGATCGGCAGTCGCTGGGTGATCGCGTCGACGCTGTCGCGGTTGATCTGCGCCAGCCCGGTCATCTCCACCGGCTGCCCGGCGGGCCCGGCGACCTGATGCAACCTGCCGAGCTGGGCGTTGGAGGCTGCGAATAGAGCGGCGCGGTGGTCGAGACGGTGAGGAACGCGCTGCCGTTGGCCACGCCGGCGGGGGCAACGGGTGGCCCCACCCGCGCCCCATCGGCGAACGTCCCGGTCGGTGCGCTGACCGCGGACACGTCGGGCACGCGGGACAGCTCGGCGGCGTACCGCTGCAGGTCGGCGGGGGTCACGCCGCGGGCGTCGGGCACGACCACCGACACCCCGGTGCCGAACCCGTTGGCGAAATCGTTGTCCAGCATGTCGGCGACCTGGCGCGCCGACGCGGATTCGGGCAGCACCCGCTCGTCCGGGAAGCCCCACTTCACCCCCAGGAACGGCGCGCCCAGCAACAGCAGCAGCGCGACGACGCTCAGGCCGACCGGCATGGCGTGGCGCAGCACGTACCGCGTCGACCGGTACCAGAACTGCTCCTCGAGCGGCCGGTGCGCGTGGTCGCGGAACGACCGCTGCCCGTGCAGGATGCGATGCATCACCCGCCGGGCGTCCAGCACATGCAGCCGCGGCCCCAGCAGCACGATCGCCGCCGGGGTGACCACCACCGCGGCGATCGCCACGATGATCGCGGTGACCACGATGGTGTAGGCGGACGACTTCAGGAAGTACATCGGGAACAGCGCCATCACCGCCATCGACAGCCCGACGGTCGTGGCCGAGAACAGCACGGTCCGGCCGGCGGTGGCCATGGTGCGGTACAGCGCCCGGTCCCGGTCCTCGGTGCGGGCCAGCTCCTCGCGGTAGCGGGTGATGATCAGCAGGTTGTAGTCGATGGCCAGGGCCAGGCCCATCGCGATGCTCAGGTCCAGCGCGTACGTCGACACGTCGGTGGCGAAGGTGATCAGCCGCAGCACCGACATGGTGCCGACGATGGCCAGGAGGCCGAGGACGATCGGCAGCGTGGCCGCCACCACACCGCCGAGCACCCAGACCAGCACCGCGAAGCTCAGCGGGATCGCGATGGACTCCATCAACAGCAGATCTCGCTGGTTCTGCCCGTTGATCTGCGCGTACGCGACGGCCATGCCGCCGGCGCGCACGGTGGCGCCGTCGCGGTCGTGCACGAGGTCGCTGGTGAGCGTGCTGGCGTACTTCTGCGCGTCGTTCTCGCCGCCTTTCAGGCCGGCGACGATCATCCCGGATTTGTTGTCCTTGCTGATCAGCTGGGCGGCGGCCTGCGGCCGATCGGGTGGCATGGTCCACGCCGACGACACGTTCAGCACCCATGGCGATCGTTTCAGCTGGTCCACGATGTCGGTGGCGACCCGGCGCGCCTGGTTACTGCGGACGCCGTCCGGGGCCGTCACCACGATCAGCATCTGCTGATCGGTTTGGTTGAACTTGCCCCGCAGGACCTCGGTAGCGCGCGCGGACTCCGAGGTCGGGTCCTGGAAACCACCGCCGGAAAGGCTGTTGACCACCGGAAGCCCGAAGACTGCGGCCCCCACCAGCACCAGGAAGGCGAGCCCGACGACGCGGCGCGGGGCGGCAATGGCAAGCCGGGTGATTACCTGCAGCATGGCGTATCGCCTACCCGAAACCGCGCCGTTTGACCCGCCCCACCGCCGATTGTTCGCGCACAGCAGTTATCCGGTGGGCGGCCCTTGAGGTTTGACCTTCTGGTACTCGGGTATCGAATGTAAAAGCACACTCAGCACGTGGATTCGGTGTGCGCAGTGCCGTTTTGCCTGGGCTACAAGCGGATTGGATGTGCAATGAACTCGACGGACGACGGCACCAACATTCGGCATCCAACCGAAGACGACTGGCAGGCGGTCTTTGAAAATCAGGCCCGCACGTTCGGCGATCCGGTGGGTCCGCAGGATCTCGAAGCGTGGAAACGCCGGGTCAACCTCGACGACATCCTCATTGCCGAGGACGTCTCCGAGCCCGAGCATCCGTTTCTGGTGGGAACGTCGATCATCTACCGTGCGCAGCTCACCGTGCCTGGTGGCACCGCCCTGCGCGCCGCGTGGCTGACGATGATCGCCGTCGCGTCGACGCATCAGGGCAAGGGGCTTTGGGCCCAGCTCAGCGCGAAGGGACTCGGGATCCTGTTGGACCGCGGCTATCCGATCGTGTGCGGCGTTCCGACGCAGACCGCGATGTACGACGGTTTCGGCGCCGGGGTGGCCAGCTATAGCCACACCTATTCGATCGACCGCCGCTTCGCGAAGTTGCGGGCCGCGCCGGACGGGAGCCGGGCGCGCGAGCTCAACGCCGCCGAAGCGAGCAGCCGCTTGCCCGAAATTTACGAACGATGGTGTGCCGCAACGCATGGCGCGATCACCCGCGACGACGCGTGGTGGGCCGACTACATGGACGACAGGGAAACGCAGCGGGGTAACGGGTCGGCGCTGCATTACACGGTCCATCCCGATGGCTTCCTGACGTATCGGGTCGTCGGGTCGCAACAGCATGCGTTTCGCCCACCCCTGGGCACGGTGGTCGTCGAGGACTTCTGCCCTATCACCGATGAAGCTCACACCGAGCTGCTGCAGACGCTGTTGGTGCTGGAGATGTTCTACCGCATAGAGATCGATGTGCCGGGCGACGATCCGCTTCCGCTCAAACTCACCGATCAACGCGCCGCGGAGATCAAGGGCGTGAGCGATTTCCTCTGGGTGCGCATCAACGACGTCCCCGAGGTGCTCGGCGCCCGCACCTACGCCGCCGACACCGACCTCGTGCTGGAAGTCACAGACCCGCTGCAGCTCGCGGGCGGACGGTTTCAGCTGCAGACCCGCGGCGGCGCCGGGAAGTGCACGCCGCATGACGGGCCCGCGGACATCGAGATCGGCCTGGCCGACCTGGCCACCATCTACATGGGGGCGCACCGGGCTTCCCAGCTGGCCCGGGCCGGCCGCATCGCCGAAGCGCGCGCGGGTGCGTTGGCTGAGCTAGACGCCGCCTTCGCCACCGACCGCGCGCCGTTCTGCGGCACGGTGTTGTGAATGCGGCTGCGCGACAGTGCGTTTCGTCTTCCATGCAGACCGGGCGGCGAACAGTTGACGACAGCGGGACGACGGCCCGGCCCGGCAACGCCCACCTGGGTGCGCGGGCACGCTATCCTGGGAAATGGTCGGGATTTCACTCCGCGGTAGGACGCCTGTTATTGTCGCCTACGCGGTCTCGCCGACCACAAGCGCCGTTAGCTCAGTTGGTAGAGCAGCTGACTCTTAATCAGCGGGTCCGGGGTTCGAAACCCTGACGGCGCACAGCTCACCGAATAGTTCATCGTTCGGTGGCTTTTGCTTCCACACTGGCGCCAGTGTCTCGGAACTCCCTTTCCCGTGGCCCCCGGGGCGTCTTACCATCGCAGCGACGGTGTTTGTCCAGAGGGAACCTGTGAAAACCGAGCTGAAGTGGGTCGAACCCCACGAGGGCCACTTCCACGCCAGCATCGATGACCGCAGCGAGTACCGCGTCCACGCGGTCTCCACGGGCGGCTTCCGCGCCGAACGGGTCGATGACGGCTTCGTGCACCACGATCTCGGCCGGGCAGCCGACGCCGCCGAGGCGCAGGCGATCTGCCAGGGCCTGCACACGCGGGCGAGGCGGCGCGCGGCATGGGAGGCGTACATGGCCGAAAATGACCCGCCCGGGTGGGAGTAATCGGGGCGGCTGATCAACCTCCACAAGCCATTTGCCGTCGTATCACCCCACAAAAGCCGCTCATGTAGGTAGTTTCTTGCTGACGCCGATACGTCCCCCTGGAGACGGGCCGCGTCGAAGGAGCTGCCATGGGGTTCATCCGGCCCAATCTGCCCGTCGTCGACGTGGCCGACTGGAGCGCACGACCACGCGCCGAACGCATCGTGCCGATGGCACGCCACATCGCCCAGCACGGGTTCGGCACCCCGCTGGTGATGCACGTCATGTACGGCGTGAAGATCGCGCTCTACATCCTCGGCGGCTGGATCTTCGCGTGGTCCACGCGAGGCATCGGCGGCTTCACCCAGGTCAGCGCATGGTGGGCGGAGCCCGTCGTGTTCCAGAAGGCCGTGCTCTACACGATGCTGTTCGAAGTCGTGGGCCTCGGATGCTGCTTCGGGCCGCTCGCCGGGCGCTACTTCCCCCCGATGGGTTCGATCCTGTACTGGCTGCGACCCGGCACCATCCGGTTGCCGCCCTGGCCCGATCGGGTACCGCTGACCAAGGGCAACAACAGAACTCCGTTCGACGCGTTGCTCTACGGCGTCCTGCTGGCGCTACTTGTGTTCGCGCTGGTGTCCGACGGCACCGGCCCGATTCCCGCCCTGGACACCGCGATTGGCGTGCTGCCGCGGTGGCAGACCGCCGCCATCCTGGCGGTCCTGGCCCTAATCAGCTTGCGCGACAAGGTGATCTTTCTGGCCGCGCGCGGCGAGGTGTATGCGCCGCTGGCGCTGACGTTCCTGTTCGCCGGGGCGGACATCGTCGTCGGGGCCAAGGTCGTCTTCATGGTGATCTGGCTGGGCGCGGCGACGTCGAAACTCAACAAGCACTTCCCCTTCGTGATCTCCACCATGCTGGCCAACAATCCGTTCATCCCGTCGGGACCGCTCAAGCGGTCGATGTTCAAGCGCTATCCGGATGACCTGCGGCCCAGCGCGCTGGCGGGTTTCATCGCCCACTTCTCGACCGCGGTCGAAGGGCTGGTTCCGCTGGTGCTGCTGTTCTCCCACGGCGGCTGGCCGACGGCACTCGCCGCGTTCGTGATGATCGTGTTCCACCTGAACATCCTGCTGGCCTTCCCGATGGGCGTGCCGCTGGAATGGAACGTGTTCATGATCTTCGGCGTGCTGTGGCTGTTCGTCACGCACGCGCACCTGGGCCTGTCGAGCATCGGCAACCCGTGGCCGATCGCCCTCGTCTTCGTGGTGATCGCCGGGACCGTCGTCGCGGGAAACCTGTACCCGCGCAAAGTCTCCTTCCTGCCCGGCATGCGCTACTACGCCGGCAACTGGGACACCACCCTGTGGTGCGTCCGCCCCTCGGCCGACGAGAAATTCCGCGTCGGCTCACGCGCCCTGGGCCCGATGCAGCACCTGCAGCTCGAGCGGTTGTACGGCAGCAAAGAGGAAACCCTGGTCCCGCTGCACCTCGCGCTCGCGTTCCGCGGCATGAACACCCACGGACGCGCGCTGCTCACCCTGGCCCACCGGGCGATGGCCGACTACGACGAGGACGACTACAACCTATGCGAGGGCGAAGTCCTGTGCTCGATGGTCCTCGGCTGGAACTTCGGCGACGGGCACATGCACAACGAGTGCCTCATCGAGGCGCTGCAGCAACGGTGCGGGTTCGAACCCGGCGAGGTGCGGGTCGTGATCCTCGACGCCCAACCCATCCACCGACAACGGCAGGAATACCGGCTGGTCGACGCGGCGACGGGCGAATTCGAGCGCGGCTACTGCGAGGTCGCCGACATGGTCGTGAATCAGCCCTGGGCCGACGACATTCCGGTCTACGTGCAGAGCGACCGCGTCAGCGGTTCCTGACGCGGCGCACGGTCACCACCACGACGAGCGCCCCGACCCCGGCCAGCGAGGCCAGCACCACAGGTTTCTGCACGAACCCGATCACTTGGGCCTTGAGGTCGTCGGCGAGGCGACGCGGGTTCGCCCGCTCGGCAAGGGAATCGACGGTGGCCGCCAGCTGGTCGCGGGCGACGTCGATGTCTCGCTTGATGGCTTCGGGGTCGCGGTCCGCCACTGTGTCCTCCAAGTCGCCCACTATCCGGCTCATGCACCTGCCCGAACTACCCTAGATCAGCTGGCGGTAACCCCGACGCCCCGGTGAACAGAAAGGGACCCACCTTGACCGAGACCACGCGGCTTGCACCGGGCGACAAAGCGCCCTCCTTCAGCCTGCCCGACGCCGACGGCAACAAGGTATCGCTGGCCGACTACAAGGGCCGCCGGGTCATCGTCTACTTCTATCCGGCCGCCTCCACCCCGGGGTGCACCAAGCAGGCGTGCGACTTTCGGGACAGCCTGGCCGAGCTCAACGGCGCCGGCCTCGACGTCGTCGGCATCTCCCCCGACAAGCCGGAGAAGCTCGCCAAATTCCGTGACGCGGAGGGGCTGACGTTCCCGCTGCTGTCCGATCCCGACCGCAAGGTGCTGACGGCCTGGGGCGCCTACGGCGAAAAGCAGATGTACGGCAAGACCGTTACGGGCGTCATCCGCTCCACGTTCGTCGTCGACGAGAAGGGCAAGATCGCCGTAGCGCAGTACAACGTCAAGGCGACCGGCCACGTCGCCAAGCTGCGCCGCGACCTGTCCGTCTAGCTGATTACGGCGGCCTCCGTGTACTCGGTGATCGGCCGCGCGATCCCCTGTTCGTCGCACACCCGCTGCAGCTTCTCCAGCGTCTCGTCGATGCCCGGTCCGAGCCGCGGGCCGGGGGTGAAGGTCGCCGGAAGGTGCTGCATGCCCTGGATCACGCCGATGGTCGGATAGTGCACGGTGCCCTCGGGGTCGCAGCGGTAGTCGGGCATCCGGTCGAGCACCGCCGTGAGCATCGACTTGAACACGACCCGCGCGACATTGGAGCCGATGCAGCGGTGGATGCCGAGCCCAAAGCTGAAGTGCCGGTTGTTCTTACGAGCAAGGTCCAATCGATGCGGGTCGGGGAACACCGCGGGATCGCGGTTGGCCATCGCCCAGGACAACCACAGGCGGTCGCCCTCCTTGAACCGCGTGCCCGCGATTTCGAGGTCGGCGGCGATCGTGCGACCGTCCCCGGGGGCGGGCGTGAAGAAACGCAGGAATTCCTCGGTCGCCGAGTCGAGCAGCGTGTCCGATTCCCGCCTCAGTAGTTCGCGCTGCTCGGGATTTTCGCCCAGCCATTCGAGCGAGTGCGCCGTCAGCGCCGTCGTCGTGTCGAAACCTCCGCCGATGATCAGGCCGAGCATTCCGAGCAGTTCGGCGTCGGGGGCGGGTTCGCCGTCGATCTTCATTCGTGCCAACGCGTCCACAATGCCGGGGCGCGGGTTCTCCCGAATCTCGAGGAGGTGGTTGAACAGATCGGCTCCCATCGCCATCGTCTGCTCCAAAACCCTTGGGGCGTCCGGGGAATCGACGGGGGTGTAGACATTGGCGTGGGCCGGCTCGCAATAGAGCTGCCACTTCTTCAGCGGAACGCCCATCATCGCCAGCGTCAGGACGGCGGGCACAACGTTCGCGAGATCGTCGACGAAGTCGATCCGCCCGACTTCGATCTTCTCGTCGATGCTCGCCCGCACGATCTCGTCGACGAATGGCTTCCAGCGCTTGATGGCCGCCGGCGACATGTAGGGGTTGAGAATGCGACGGTAGGCGGAGTGCTCAGGTTCATCCATCTCGAGCATGCCGCCACGGACGCCGGTGGCCTGCGGCAGCGTGGGAATGGTGATGCCCTTGTAGCCGGTGCCCTCTCCGGTGACGTCGTGGTCGTTGGACACGTGCGGGCACCGAGCGAGCTCGAAGACCTCCCGGTTGCCCGCGGCCACCCAATGCCCGTCGTAGGTGTCGGTCCACGCCAGCGGGCACCTGGCGTGCATCTCCTCGGTGATCGCGGTGAACCGCTCGCGGTACTCCGGGGTGTGGCGATCAAAGTGGTAACGGTTGGTCTTGCTGACGTTTTCCGTACTCACAGTGGCCTCTCCTGCGGACGAGTGGCTGCGTATAGAAGCAGTATGCAGCGAGACTGTCGGTCTCGTTAAGCATTCAAGCGGCTTGTCGGCTCATCTGGCAGAGATCCTGTCCACTCGGCGATACTGACTTCCATGAGTTCCCTCGCCGAGAAAGCGCTCGCCGGATTCATCCGGTTCCACGATCACGTGTATCGGGGAACTCACGGCTGGATCGGGCACCGGATGATGTGGATGCCCAGCCTGTTGCTGCACACGGTTGGTGCGAAGACGGGCGCGCCACGCACGGCCGCGCTGGCCTATGGCCGCGACGGCGAGGACTACCTGGTAACCGCGTCCAACGGCGGCGCCGCGCGCTCGCCGGGCTGGTACCACAACGTGAAGGCGCGCCCCGAGGTGGAAATCAACGTCGGCCCACGGCGTTTCGGCGCCACAGCGCGTTCCGTCCTGCCCGGCGACACCGAATACGACCGGCTATGGAAGATCGTCAACAAGGTCAACAAGGGCCAGTACGCCAGGTACCAGGAGCAGACGTCGCGCCCGATTCCCGTCGTGGTGCTGACGCCCAACCGCTAGGCCAGGTTCGCCAGCAGCAGCGCCTCGCTGATGGCCGCACGTTCCAGCACGCCGAGGTGCAGGCTCTCGTTGATGCTGTGCGCCTGGGTCCCGGGGTCCTCCACGCCGGTGACGAGGATCTTCGCCTGCGGGAACGCGGCGGCGAATTCCGCGATGAACGGGATGGAGCCGCCCATGCCCATGTCGATGGGCTCGGCGTCCCACGCCTGGCGGAACGCTGACCGGGCCGCGTCGTAGACGTCCCCGCTGGCCTCGATGGCGTAGGGCTCGCCGATGTCGCCTCGGGTGACGCTGATCCGCGCGCCCCAGGGGGCGCGGCTTTGCAGGTGGGCGGTCAAGGCGTCGAGGTGCGCCGTGGCGTCGCCGCCGGGGGCCACCCGCATGCTGATCTTGGCCCGTGCCCGCGGGATCAGCGTGTTCGACGCCTTGTCGATGGGGGTGGTGTCGATGCCGATCACCGTGATCGCGGGCTTCGCCCACAGCCGCTGCGGCACGGAGCCCGAGCCGATCTCGGACACGCCGTCGAGCAGGCCGGAATCGGTGCGGACCCGCTCGGGCGGGTAGTCGGGGTAGTTCAGCGCGGCGATGTCGGTTTCGTGCAGGCCGGCCACGGCCACGTTGCCGTCGTCGTCGTGCAGGCTGGCCAGCAGGCGCACCAGAACGGTGAGCGCGTCGGGCGCCACCCCGCCCCACAGGCCGGAGTGCAGCCCGTGGTCGAGGGTGGCGACCTCGACCACGCAGTCGACCAATCCGCGCAGCGACACGGTCAGCGCCGGGGTGTCGGCGCTCCAGTTGTCCGAGTCGGCGATGACGATCACGTCGGCGGCCAGCGTGTCGCGGTGGGCGGCAAGCAATCGGGCGAGCGAGGGCGAGCCGGATTCCTCTTCGCCCTCGACGAACACGGTCACGCCGACCGGCGGCTTGCCGCCATGCGCCCGAAAGGCCGCCAAATGCGTTGCGATTCCGGCCTTGTCGTCGGCGCTGCCGCGGCCGTAGAGCCGCCCGTCACGCTCGGTGGGCTCGAACGGTGGCGACATCCACTGGCTGCGGTCACCCTCGGGCTGCACGTCGTGGTGGGCATACAGCAGCACGGTCGGCGCGCCCGGCGGCGCGGGATGGCGTCCGATGACCGCGGGCGCTCCCCCTTCGCTGACGATCTGCACGTCGCCGAAACCGGCCTGCGACAACAGATCTGCCACCGCCTGGGCGCTGCGGTGCACCTCGGAACGACGGGCGGGATCGGCCCACACCGATTCGATGCGCACCAGGTCTTCCAGGTCGCGCCGCACCGACGGCAGCACCTCGCGGACGCGCTCTTCTATTGCGCGAGCAGACGCGGAGTCGCATGAATACTCGCCTCCCCGTGCGATTCCGCGTCTGCTCGCGCTCAAGGAGTCTCCAGGATCGCCACCGCGGCGGCGGTGTCCGCCTCATGCGTCAGCGACACGTGAATGATCACGTCGGCCAGGTGTTTGGCGATGTCACCGCTCAACCGCACCCGGGGCCGCCCCCACATGTCGGTGACCACCTCGATGTCGCGGTGGATGTCCTCGGGCAGCACGGGCCGCTGCGCGAACCGAGAACCCGACCAAGCCTTGATCACCGCCTCCTTGGCGGCCCAGCGGGCCGCCAGGTGACGCGCCGCCGACGAACTCTTGTCCGAGGCATCGCGGCGCTCACCCGGGGTGAACGTCTCGGCGAAGACAGTCCCCGGCTGGTCGACCTGCTCGGCGAAATCAGGAATGGAGACGAGATCGATGCCTACTCCGACGATCGCCACGCACCGACCCTAGCCGACGTAAAGGTCGTCTTCGCCCAGGCGGGCGTCGGCGTTGAGCAACATCGCCGCTTCCTGACGCTTCTCCGGCTCGTCGTGGTTGAACCGTCGGTCGGCCGGCTTCTCGTACATCGGGCGCCCACCGGCGATCGCGGAAGCCAGCCGTCGCTGACCGGCCAGCATGCGCTGCGCGGCCCGCTCGCGGTAGCCATCCCGATCGGACGGGTCCAGCGCGGCGATGAACGCCTCCGGGTGCACCAGCGCGATCAGACCCGACACGTGCCCGAAGCCGAGGCTGGTCACCAGGCCGGCCTTGAGCGGGAACTTGCCGCGCAGGTCCAAAGGCTCACGCACCCAGACGAAGTGGCCGGCGGTGGCCAGCTCGTCGTCGACGCAATCCAGGCTGCGGTTGGGCGGGATGACGCCGTCGCGCAGCATCTGGCACAGGCCCATCAGCTGGAACGCTGCCGCGCCACCCTTGCTGTGACCGGTGAGCGTCTTCTGGCTCACCACGAACAGCGGGTTGCCCGGCGACCGGCCCATCGAGTCGGCCAGCCGCTCGTGCAGCTCGGTCTCGTTGGGGTCGTTGGCAAGAGTCGAGGTGTCGTGCTTGGACACGATCGCGATGTCGTCGGCTCCCACGCCCAGCTTGGCCAGCGAGCGGGCCAGCACCGAGTCCTTGCCGCCGCGACCGGCGCCGAGGCCTCCGAGCCCGGGGGCCGGGATCGAGGTGTGCACACCGTCGGCGAAGCTCTGCGCGTAGCCGACGACGGCCAGCACCGGCAATCCCATCTTGGCCGCCAGCGCACCGTTGGCCAGCAGGATGGTGCCACCGCCCTGGGCTTCCAGGAACCCGAGGCGGCGCCGGTCGTTGGCGCGCGAGAACTTCGAATCGCTGATGCCCTTGGCCCGCATCATCTCGGTGTCGGCGGTGGCCGCCATGTCACCGAAGCCGATGATGGCCTCCAGGGTCAGGTCGTCGAACCCGCCGGCGATCACGAATTCGGCCTTGCCGAGCCGGATCTTGTCCACGCCTTCCTCGACCGACACCGCAACCGTCGCGCAGGCCGCGACGGGGTGCACCATCGCGCCGTAACCACCCACGTAGGACTGCATGACGTGGGCCGCAACAACATTCGGCAGCACCTCCTGCAGGATGTCGTTCGGCTTGGCCCGGCCCAGCAGGTTGCCGTGATACATGGTCTGCATCGAGGTCATGCCGCCCATGCCGGTGCCCTGCGTGGAGGCCACCAGGCTCGGGTGCACCCAGCGCAGCAGCTCGGTCGGGGTGAAGCCCGAGGACAGGAACGCGTCCACGGTGGCGACGATGTTCCACAGCGCCACCCGGTCAATGGAATTGGCCATGTCCGGGGTGATGCCCCACACCGTCGGGTCGAACCCGGTGGGGATCTGCGCACCGACGGTCCGGGACAGCTTGGTCTTCCGCGGGACCCGGATCTCGGTGCCCGCCTTGCGGATCACCTCCCAGTCGCTGGAGTCCGGTACCGGTCGGGCCACGGTGTGTTCGGGGTCGAACTCGACGAACGCGCGCGCGTCGGCCTCGCTGGACACCACGAACGAGAAGTCCTTGTCGAGGAACACACTGACCAGAAGCGGTGAGGCGTGGTCGGGGTCGATCGCACCGTCATCCACGAATTCGCGGATACCGCACCGTTCGACGACGGCGTCGTGGTAACGCTCCACGATCTCCGATTCGGGAACCAGCTCACCGGATTCGGTGTCGTACCAACCGGGTTGGGGGTCGTCCTCCCACTTGACCAGTCCGGTGGTCCAGGCCAACTCGAGCACACCGGCGGCCGACAGCTCGCCGGCCACCTCCATCTCGAAGCGGGTCCGCGACGAACCGTAGGGTCCGAGCTCCGCGCCGCCGACGATCACCACCAGGTCGTTCAGGTCGACGTCGAGGTCCGCCCATTCGGGTGCCGGCGCCGGGTCGAAGCCGCGCGGCGGGCACGGCAACGCGGCAATGCTGCCCTCGGCCTCGAGCTCCTCGGGGGCGTCGTCCTCACCCGACGCGGACTGCTCGCGCGCCTTGGCGGCCAGCTCGGCCATGTCGAGGTTGGCCTCACCCAGCCCGCCGGTCAGGTCCGCCTTGATCGGCGCGCTGGCGGCCGCCACCTTCGACTCGATGTCGCAGAGGGCCAACAGCATTGCCGCCATCTCGTCGGTCGAGTACGTGGTGACACCGGCCTCCTCTACCGCGTCGACGATGGCGTCGTTGTGGCCCATCAGCCCGGTGCCGCGGGTCCAGCCGATCAGCGCGTGCGCCAGGCTGACCCTTGCCGCCCACGAGGATTCGGCGTGCCAACGGCTCACCAACGCGTCCAGCGCCGACTTGGCTTCACCGTAGGCGCCGTCACCGCCGAACATTCCGCGGTTGGGTGAGCCGGGCAGCACGACGTGCAGCCGCGACGCGATGTCGCGCTCGGCGCCGATCTTCGACAGCCCGCCGATCAACCGCTGCACCGCCCACAGCAGGACCTTCATCTCCATCTCGGAGCGGGAGCCGGCCTCCGACAGGTCGCCGACGACGCGCGGTGCGGCGAACGGGAACAGCAGCGTCGGGGTCTGGGCGTCCTTGATGTGAATCGACTGCGGCCCAAGGCTTTCGGTCTGCTCGGTGCCGACCCATTCGACCAGGGCGTCGATGTCGGAGTAGGACGCCATGTTGGCCGCGACCACCCACAGCGCCGCGCCGTAACGAGCGTGGTCGCGATACAGGCCCCGGTAGAACGCCAGCCGCTCGTCGTCGAGTTTCGACGTCGTGGCGATGACGGTCGCGCCGCCGTCGAGCAGACGCCCGACGACCGACGCCGCGATCGAGCCCTTGGAGGCGCCCGTCACCACGGCGACTTCGTTGGCGTAGGGGCCCGGATCCGGGTTCTCGGCGCCGGCCGCGATCCGGCCGAACAGCGACGCGTGGATCTGGCGGCCCGCGGAGAGGGCCTTGCCCTGCCACCAGGTGGCCTGGGTGGCCACGACATGGCCTGCGCCCTCGAACCTTTCGGACAGCTCCACCCATCGGGCGTCGATGTCGCCCTCGTCGGTCAGCCACAGCTTGACCAGGTCCTCGCGGGCGCTGGCCCACCGATCGTCGAACAGCACGGCCTTCTTCGGCTCGAACACCGGCGCGACCAGGCGTGGCCAGTCCGCGCCGAGTTCGGCCGTCACCAGGTCGATCAGCTCGGCATCGGTGGCCGCCGGCGACGCGCTGACCGGGTCGTCGAGGCCCAGCTGGTTGAGCACCAAGCGGGCGGCCGACGCCAGCACGCCGTTGCGGCCGGTGATCTGGTCGGTGAATTCGCCCAGCGCGGCCGCGTCGATGGTCGCACCGCCGCCACCACCACCCGACGACGGCTGCGCCACCGCGATGCCGCGGCGCGCGGCGACGGCAGCGACCGCGGCATCGATGGCCTTGTCGACGGCGGCGGCGTCGGCCAACGCACCCTCATGGAGGTGACCCATGGCACCGCCACGAACACTGGTGCCTTCGCGGGTTCCCAGCGCGACCTCGACCGTGACGTGCTTGGCCCAGCCCTCGCCCAGCTCCCAGGTCTTCTTGACCCGCTCGGCGATGGCGGCGGGCCGTTTGCCCGACGGCCCCAGCACCGTGCGCAGCTGGTCGTTGATCGCGTCGGAAAGCACTGGGCCGTAAGGCTTGTAGGTGCGCGCCAGCTTGGTCACCTGGGCGCGCAACCCGGCCAGGTCGGCTTCGGCGGCGCCGTCGATGGCGCCCAGGTTCAACTCCGAACCCAGGTCCACCAGAAGCTGGTTGCGCCGCGACGAGGCACCATCGGTGATGGATTCGATGGAATCCAGCTCCTCGATCTGGTCGATGCGCATCTTGGCCGACAGCGCGATCAACGCCAATGTCGCGTCGGCGGCGTCGAATCCGATGTCGTCGGGGCGTGGAGCACCCGACGGAGCGGCCGCCGGTGCGGGGGCGGCCGGGGCGGCCTCCACCTGCGAGGCGGATGCCTCTGGCGCTTCGACCGCAACCTCTTCGGCCTCGGGCTCCGGCTCGGGATCGGTGTCGGTCGCGAACAGCACCGCCGCGTCGCGCTCGGCGTTGAGCACTTCGACTGTGCTGTGGGCATATTCGGGCAGCTTGAGGGTGTTGGTGGCCAGCCCCGCGACGGTCGGCGCGGACTTCACGCCGATCTCGACGAACCGCTCCACACCCAGACCGCCGGCGGCCTCCTCGGTGAACAGCAGGTCCTGGGTCTCGATCCAGCGCACCGGGCTGGCGAACTGCCAAGCCAGCAGCTCGATCAAGACGATGCGCGCCATCTCGATGCGGCGCTCGGCGAGCCAGGTGTCGTAGTCGGCGAGGATCGGGTCGAGCGGCTCGGCCGGCACCAGGTCGCGAATCTCCTGGATGAAGTCGCGGTCCAGGGTGAAGGGGCGGGGCACCAGGTTGGGGATGTAGCGCCCGATGATGACGTCGGGATCCTTGTCCCGCGGCATGACTCGGTCGAGCGAGCGCCGGAACTCCGCGACCCCCACCCGCAACACCCGCGAGTGGAACGGCACGTCGATGCCCGGCACCAGGATGAACGAGCGCTTGCCGCCGGTGATCTCGCGACGCCGCTCCACCTCGGCTTCCAGCGCCTCGAGGCCACGGACGGTGCCGGCGATCGCATACTGCGACCCGCGCAGGTTGAAGTTGACGATCTCGAGAAACTCGCCAGTCTTCGCCGCAATATCGGCGACGAATCCCGGGACCTCGTCATCCGGCAGGTCGATCTGCGACGGCCGAATCGCCGCCAGCCGGTAGTTGGACCGGCCCAGCTCGTCGCGGGGCACGATGTCGTGCATCTTCGATCCACGGTGAAACACCGTCTCCAGCAACGCTTCCAGCTCGTAGATGCCCGTCACGCAGGCCAGCGCGGTGTACTCGCCGACGGAGTGCCCGCAGGCGATCGCGTCTTCGACGAAGGCGCCCTGCTCACGCATCTCGGCAACCTGCGCCGCCGCCACGGTGGCCATCGCGACCTGGGTGAACTGCGTCAGGTAGAGCACGCCCTCGGGGTGGTTGTAGGGCACACCGCTGGCGATGATGCTGGTCGGGTTGTCGCGCACCACGTGCAGCACCGAGAAGCCCAGCGTGTCGCGGGTGAACTTGTCCGCCTTGTCCCACACCTTGCGGGCGGCCTTGGACCGGGCCCGGACGTCCATGCCCATGCCCTTGTGCTGAATGCCTTGGCCGGGGAACGCGTAGACGGTGTGCGGGGCGGCCAGCCGCGCAGTCGCCGACATCACCAGGTCCGATCCGATGCGGGCGGCGACTTCCAGAACCTCTGCGCCCTGGTCGATTCCGACGCGCTCGACGCGGAAGGAGACCTCGTCGCCCGGACGCACCATGCCCAGGAAGCGGGCGGTCCAGCCGATCAGCCGCGCCGGTGGGCGGGCCTGGCCGTCGGTGGCGGTCACCGCGTGCTGGGCGGCGGCCGACAGCCACATGCCGTGCACGATGGGCGATTCCAGGCCGGCCAGCAGGGCGGCGGCCCGGTCGGTGTGGATGGGGTTGTGGTCGCCGGACACCATCGCGAACGGGCGCATGTCGACCGGCGCGGTGATGGTGACGTCGCGGCGGCGCCGACGCGGTGTGTCGGTGGCGTTTTCCGACACCGCGCCGCCGGCGCGCACCGGGTCGGTCAGTTCGGCCGCGCCGGTGCGACCGAGGATCGCGAAGCGCTCGTCGAGGGTGGCGATCACCTCACCGTCGGCGCCTGCGATGGTGACCGACACGGGCACGACACGTCCCATGTCGGTGTCCGCGGCCGCCAAAGCCGTTGCGGTGATGGTCAATTGAGCCGGGGTCTTCGGCAGTGCGCCGACCATGTGCGCGGCGTGGTCGAGATGCACCAGGCTCAGCAGGCCCTCCACGACCGGAATGCCGGTGTCGGTGACCGCCGAACCGATTGCGGAGAAGACCGCGGGCCAGCACGGGCCGACGAGGGCGTCGGGCACGGTGGAGAGGCTGGGGGCCAACGGTTCCCCGAAGGTGGCCGTGACTCCGGTGTGGTCGGCGACGCGCTCGGGGTCCCAGTCCACCGTGACGGTGGCGGTTCCGTCGGTGACCGCCGGCATGAATTCGGGACCGTCGACGCCGGCCGCGATCGCCAGCACCGCACGCATGGCCGTGGCGGCATCGTCGGTGGAGACCACCGGCGTCGCACCGTCAACGGTGTTGGGGGGCAAGGTGAATGGGATCTCGATCCACACCCCCGACACCGGGACGCTGAGAACGACCCGGTCGTCGTCGACGGTGAGGCGCGCCCCGGTGGACGAGTGCGTGGCGCGGCGGCTTTCGGGTCCTTCAGAGTCTCCGTGCACCAGCCATTCGGAGGGGTCGGCGATCCGGTGGACCGGGTTGATCGCGGTGCGGCCGGCCCACTGCACGTCGGGGGCGTCCAGCACCACGGCCAGCGGTCCGGTCACGTCCGCGCGGCCGGTCCGGCGCGACGTGACGGCCGTCGGCTCCATTCCGGCAGCGAGCGCCTCGTCGACGGCCGCCTGCTCGAAGCGGTCCAGCAGTTCACCGACGGGTTCGTCCATTCGGGTGATCCCCGCGACGGCCGCGGTGCCCGGGATGATGCACACCTGGTCGGCGTCGTAGCGGGCGTCGTGGGCCTGCCACAGCGAATCACTGCGCCACCAGCGCCGCACATCCTTGTCGATGACCGGCACGAAGTTGACCGGCTTGCCCGGCGTCTTGCACAGGGTGACGAAGAACGGAACGTCGGCGGGGTGCAGTTGGACCGTCTCGGCGTCGGGGTAGCGGTCGAGCAGCAGATCGATCGCCGCCTCGGGGTTCTCCAGCAGACTCTCGTCGTTGTAGAGCGTCTCGATGGGGCCGAAATCCTGTGGGTGCAAACGCGCTTCGGCGCGCTGCAGCATCTGCTGGAATCGGTCGCGCCACGTGTCGGCCAGCCACGGGCTGCCCGGTGAGGCGGTGTCGGCGGTGGAGTCGCCGTCGCCGATGGCCAGCTCGACGTAGCGCCGCAGCCACTGCAGGTAGGTCATCTCGCCGGCGTCGCCGAAATACGGCTTGGCGGTGGTGGCCATCGCCGCGATGATCTCGTCGCGGCGTTCGGCGACGGCTTCGGCGTCACCGGCGACCTCGTCGAGCAGCCGTCCGCAGCGCGAGGCGCTGTTGTCGATCTCGTGAATGTCCGCGCCGAGCTGGCTGCGGCTGGACGCCATGCCGCCGGAGGCTTTCCCGGCGCCGATCCACTGGTCGGTGCCCTGGGTTTCCACCAGCATCCGCTTGACCGACGGCGAGGTGGTGGCCTCCTTGGCGGCCATCGCCGCGGTGCCGACCAGGATGCCGTCGATCGGCATCGGCGGGAAGCCGTAGGCCTGCGCCCAGCGCCCCGACAGGTAGTCGGCCGCCCGCTCGGGCGTGCCGATGCCGCCACCGACGCAGACGGTGATGTTGGAGCGCGACCGCAATTCCGAGTAGGTCGCCAGCAGCAGGTCGTCGAGGTCTTCCCAGGAGTGGTGGCCGCCGGCGCGGCCGCCCTCGATATGCGCGATCACCGGTTTGGTGGACACCTCGGTGGCGATGCGGATGACCGAACGGATCTGCTCGACGGTGCCGGGCTTGAAGACGACGTGACTGATGCCGACGTCGTTCAGCTCCTCGATCAGATCGACGGCCTCCTCCAGCTCGGGGATGCCGGCGCTGATGACCAGGCCGTCGATCGCCGCTCCGGACTGACGCGCCTTTTGCACCAGCCGCTTGCCGCCGACCTGCAGCTTCCACAGGTAGGGGTCCAGGAACAGCGCGTTGAATTGGTAGGTGCGACCGTCTTCGAGCAGCCCGGAGAGCTCCTCGATCCGGTCGGCGAAGATCTCCTCGGTGACCTGACCGCCACCGGCCAGCTCGGCCCAGTGCCCGGCGTTGGCGGCGGCGGCCACGATCTTGGCGTCGACCGTGGTCGGGGTCATGCCCGCGAGCAGGATCGGCGAGCGCCCGGTCAGGCGGGTGAACTTCGTCGAGAGCTTGACCCTGCCGTCGGGCAGGCGAACCAGCGTCGGGGCGTAGCTCGACCAGGCCCGCGCCACCTCAGGGACGGCGCCGACGGTAAAGAGGTTGCGCTGGCCGCCGCGGGTCGCGGCGGGCACGATGCCCACGCCCAGGCCGCGGATCACCGGCGCGGTGAGCCGGGTCAGGATGTCGCCGGGGCCGAGGTCGAGGATCCACCGGGCGCCGGCGTCGTTGACGCGGGTGATCTCCTGCACCCAGTCGACCGGACGCACCAGAATCGATTCGGTCAGTTCCCGGGCCAGGTCTACGTCCAGGCCCACCTTCTCGGCCCAGTTGCCGACGATGTCGATGCCGTCGGCCAGCCGGGGCGTGTGGAAGCCCACCTCGACTTGCACCGGATCGAACACCGGCGAGAAGACGTCGCCGCCGCGCAGCTTGTTCTTCCGGTCGGCCTCCTCTTTCTCCGAGATCTGCTGGCAATAGAGCTCGAAGCGGGACAGCTGTTCCGGGGTGCCGGTGATGACGACCGAACGGCGGCCGTTGCGGATGGACAGCACGGGCGGCAGCACGGTCCGCACGTCCTGCGCGAACTCGTCGAGCAGCTGGCTGATGCGGTCGGGGTCTGCATTGGTGACCGACACCATCGGCGGCCGGTCGCCCAGCACGGAGATCCCGCGCCGGCGGGCCACCAGCGTCCCGGCCGCGCCGATCAGCTGGGCCATCGCCAGCAGCTCGACGTCGCGAGCGCCCCCGCCCTTGAGCGCCTCGACGGCGAGCACGCCCTGGGAATGTCCGGCGACGGCCACTGGCGGCGTCGCGCTCAGATCCATGCCCTGCCGCGCCAGCGCGCGCACGGCGGCGATCTGGGTGAGCAGCACGCCAGGGATCGATACCGCGGCCGAGGTTAGGTGCTTGGTCGACGGGGTCGGGTCCTCAGCGGCCAGCGCGCGGACCCACGTCAACGGCTCGAAGCCGATGGGACGCACCACGACCAGCTCTTTCGCCACCGGTTCGAGGAGCAGTTCCACCTCACCGACCAGCGCTGCGAGATCGGACTCGATGCCGGCAGACGACACCAGCTCTTCGAGGTTCTCCAGCCAGGCGCTGCCCTGGCCGCCGAACGCCACGGCGTAGGGCTCACCGGCCGTCAGGCGGTCGACGAGAGCATGGGTGTCCCCGGCGGGGCGCTTGCCCCCCTGCGGGCCGTGCCCGTCGTGGTCAGCGGACACCCGGTCATGCTCGTGGATCGTCACCTTCTGCGTCTCCCCTG
Source organism: Mycobacterium sp. NTMscope_MAC_12 (assembly GCF_976985675.1). Classification (NCBI taxonomy): domain Bacteria; kingdom Bacillati; phylum Actinomycetota; class Actinomycetes; order Mycobacteriales; family Mycobacteriaceae; genus Mycobacterium; species Mycobacterium sp. NTMscope_MAC_12. The sequence continues at coordinate 1,124,537 of NZ_CDRJYY010000001.1, read as the reverse complement.
GTATGCGTCTTTTCGTATCGGTTCGTGTGGGCGGTCACCACCAGAGGGTGGGCCTCGCCGGTGCTCCTCGATGCGGCGTGGTTCAGCGTCGAATCACAGCCGGGATACGGCTGCCGGTGCGTTGTCGGCGGACCGCCCGGATGGAGCTGAGCGGTGCGACGGACTTCATCGGCTGTACTAAGAGTGTCATAAGATTCGACCCCCGTTTTGCGTGGTGATCGGTTACTGGCGAGTTCTACGCATGGGTAACCGTGTTGTGGGTAACACGCGGTTTGACCGGCGGCCCGCATGCGATTCGCAAACCCGCTGCATGCAGGTGGTTACGGTCGAGTAGCTATAACTGCGCAGATCAAAGCAGTTTTGTTATCGAATCGTTACATAAAAATTTTGAGCCGTGGAGCGCCGTTCACGCGGCATCGGCGTCGTCGTCCGCCGGGCGCGCGCGTCCGCCCCGCCCGGAAATGAGCGAACGAGTGTTTGCTGGGGTTTCTAAGAGTCCGAGTCCCGGTCGGAACGGACGGCGATGTGGGCCGCTAGGCCCACTGCCCGAATTGGGGTTTGAGGATTTCGTTGATGTCCACGCCGACCCCGCCGACGCTGCGTTTGTCGATTTCAACTTGGTGCAAGTTGGCGGCGGGATGAGCGTACCCCTTGGGGGAACCCCAGTTGTGCTGCCAGAAGTAGGAGCCCAAACCGTCGTGCAGTGCCCAGTCGATGGTCTTCGAGTTGGCGTACACGCCTGTGCGCTGATGGCCGATCACCGACTCCCACGACCGCAGGTACGGCGCTACCTGGCTTTTGTACTGCTCATAGGAGGGGTCGTCGTCGATTGAGGCATAGATGGGCGCGCTGGCGGGCCCGCCGGCCGCGGCATGCAGTTGCATCCCGCGCTGCGCGTGCTGCAGGCCGGCGTTGGCGCCGCCCAGCCAATCCGCGGTATTGCCCTTGCCGTACTGGTAGCAGGAGACGATCTTGAGACCGTTGCTGTGGAGGTCGCGCGCTTCGGCGACCTGGATCGGCTTGCCGAGCATCCACGTGCCGCCCGGCCGGCGGTCCGAGACGTACCGGATCGATCCCACGGCGCCCGCAGCCCGGATCTGGCTGGCCGGAATGACGCCGGCCGCGTAATCCAGCAGGGTACCCAGCGACGCCGAGGCCGGCGCGGCGCGCAACGACGCACCCGCGACGCCCAGACCCACCAGGGCCGGCGCCGCGGCCGCGTATTTGAACAGGTCGCGGCGCGAAACTGATGACACAAGCCACAGGGTACGACAGAGACCTCAAGTGGCACATTGATCACACTGGTCACAGGTGTGTTGCAGTGCCGTATCGGCGCTGCAGCGCGCCCACTGCGCCCAAAATCGCGTACGGGCCGGTCACCGCCATCAGGCTCAGCAGCGAGCGAACCCTGGGATCGCCGCGCTTGAGGCGTCTCAGCTCCATCAGGGCGTTGACGTTGTCCAGCGTGTCGACCATCAGGCCGATGTATTGCCAGCGCCGGCGGTTGGGTTCGTCGCTGCTGAGATAACCGACGCCCAGGGCCAGGGCGCGGGCCCCGAATATGCGGATCAGGTACTTGAGCTCCGTGGACAGCAGGTGATCCGGCACGCCGTTCATGCGCGTCTGGGACGCGGGGTAGGCGAATGCGGTGGCGCCCAGCAGGATCCGGCCGACGGCGGCCGCGGCGAAGGCGCGGCGCAGAACCGTGGGCTGCGGCGGCAACGTTGGTGTCGGTGATGTGGTCATGACATGCAGTCTTCGCCGCCCAGGTAACTACGTCGATTACCTTCGAGGTAGTGGTATAGGCCCACCCACGGCGTTAGGTTTTTCAAGATGGCTGGGGGCATAGCGGGTACCGCGGTGCGGGAGTGGCGCACTCGTCGGCGATTGAGCCAGATGGAACTCGCGCATCAGGTCGGCGTCTCGCCCCGCCACCTCAGTTTCGTCGAGACCGGCAGGGCCAATCCCAGCCGTGCCTTGTTGCTGCGCGTCGGCGAGTCCCTGGATCTTCCGCTGGCTGCGCGCAACCGACTGCTGCTCGACGGCGGCTACGCACCGGTGTTCGGCGAGCACACCTTGGATGCCGAACGAATGAGGCCGGTGAAGGAGGCCGTCGACTCGGTATTGGCCGGCCACGCCCCGTACCCGGCCATCGTCACCGATGCCTGCTGGAACCTGATCGCGGGGAACGTGGGTTGCGTCGTGCTCGCCGAAGGGGTTGACCCCGAGCTCCTGCGCCCACCGATCAACGTCATGAAGTTGTGCCTGCACCCGCGGGGGTTGGCGCAGCGCTTGCTCAACCGTGCCGAGGTGCACGCGGCCATCCTGGGCCGGGTTCGCCGGCACGCGCGGGCCACCGCGGCGCCCGACATCCGCAGGCTTTGCGAGGAACTTTCGAGTTATCCGGCGCCGGAGGGAGCCGACCGCGGCGAGCGGACCGGCGAGCTGTACGTGCCGTTTCGGATGCTTACGCTCGACGACACCGAACTCCGGTTCATCAGCACCATCGCAACGTTCGGCAGCCCGCTCGACATCTCGGTGGAGAGCCTCATCATCGAGTCGTTCTTTCCCGCGGACCCGGCCACCGCCGACTACCTGCGCGGTCTCGACAGCGATCGGCGTCTGCGAGCGATCGCGCAGCAGCACCCGCAGGTGCTTCCCTACATCGGCTCGCGCTAGCGCGTGGACCTTAATTTATTATCACTATAAAGTTAGTAGAGTTAACGCGAGCGCTCGACTGCAACCGGAGTTCAGATGGAACGCGACCAGCTCATCGACCTGACCCGCCGTGCCTTGAAGTTGGCGCGCGACAAGACAACCGACCTCGCGCCGAGCGAGCATCGGGTCGACGCGCGGGACTACACCAGCCCCGAGCGCCACCGCCTCGACCGGGCCATGCTGCTGGCCAGCCCGCAGTTGGTCGGCTACGTGTCCGAACTTCCCGCCCCCGGGGCGTATTGCACCAAGACGGTGATGGGGCGGTCCATCCTGTTGACCAGAACCTCCGATGGATCGGTGAAGGCGTTCGACAACGTCTGCCTGCATCGGCAGTCGCAGGTGGTCACGGGATGCGGCACCGCCAAGCGGTTCACCTGTCCCTACCACGCGTGGACATACGACAACACCGGGCGGCTGGTGGGGGTGCCGGGGCGTGAGGGTTTCCCGGACGCGGCGCTGCGCTCCGACGGTCTGGCCGAGCTTCCGGCCACCGAATTCGCCGGATTCCTTTGGGTCTCACTGGATCCCGGTACGAAGCTGGACGTGGCCGCGCACCTGGGGCCGCTCGCCGACGAGCTCGACTCCTGGGGTATCGGGCGCTGGTCGCCGTTGGGCGAGAAGGTTCTCGACACTGCGATCAATTGGAAACTGGCGATCGACACGTTCGCCGAGAACTACCATTTCGCGACCGTCCATCGGCAAACCTTCGCCACCATCGCACGCAGCAACTGCACGGTGTTCGACTCCTTCGGCCCGCATCATCGGCTGATCTTCCCGCTCAACACCATCCTGGAACTCGACGACATGCCCGAGGAGCAGTGGAATCCGTTCCACAACATGGTCGTGATCTACGCGCTGTTCCCCAACATCGTGCTGTCGGTAACCATCGCCAACGGCGAACTGTTCCGCGTCTACCCGGGTGTTCAGCCCGGCAGGTCGATCACCGTCCACCAGAACGCCACACCGCAAGACCTGTCCGACGAATCGGTGGCCGCCGGCGCTCAAGCCGTCTTCGAATACGCACACGCCACCGTGCGCGACGAGGACTACCGGTTGGTGGAGGGGCTACAGGCCAACCTCGAGTCGGGGGCCCGCGACCACCTGGTGTTCGGTCGCAACGAGCCGGGATTGCAGCACCGCCACATCACGTGGGCCGAGGCGCTGGCGGGCTCAGCTCGCTGACTCGTCCGCCGACAGCACCGCCACCAGGTCGTCCAATAGCGTTGCCAGCACGCCGGTTTGGGCGGGTCGCGCCGCGCTGAGCAGTTCGATCGCCTCGCGCCGACGCCCGGCGGCCACCAACGGCACCAGCTGATCCACGGTGGTCTGCAGGTCGGGATCGGACGGTCCGGTATTGGTAATGGTGGTGGTGAGCACCTCGACCAGCTCCCAATCCCGATACAGCGCGAGCGATCGTTCGTTGAAGGCGAACGCGGTCACCGGCTGGCCGCCCAGCGTCCCGCGGTAACGGTAGGGCCCTTCCATGTATTCGATCGGCAGGCCGTGCGCGGGTGCGGCCACAACCGGCTCGCCGACGATGTCGAGTCCCAGTGTGGGACAGGTGATCCGGTGGCGGTCGGGCATGTACCGGGCCGGGGCGAGCGGACGCACCAGGGGCCGCACCGTCTCCGGCCACCGGACGTAGCTGTTGATCGTGACCTCGATGTCTTCGGCGCATTGCGGCGATGTGGCGGGATCGGGATAGCTCGCGGTGACACCGGTGAACGGCTGCAGGGCATTGTCGTTCATGCGGTCGAACTGTCGCCAGATGCTCAAGTCGACGCCGTTGTCGAAGTTGATGGTGCGCCATTCGTGCGACCTGGCCCTCGGATCCCCAGCGGTTCCCCCGCCGCCGGCGTATTTCGGGAACCATTGCCGATCGACATGGCCGCTGCTGCCGGAGACCTGGTGGACCTCCTCGCCCCAGCGCAGGGTGCCGGTCATCGCCATACCGGTCTGGAAGTACGAGTAGGTGTCGTCCTGGCCGAAGCAGACGATCTTGCCGTTGTAGGTCGAGGCGCCCACCGGAGTCGGTGCGCGCGTGGGGGTTACGGCCAGGTCCAGCCGCATGCGCCGGCCGGAATGATCCTCCCCCACCAGGCTGACGCGGTAGGTGTAGGGCAGCAGACCCCCGTCGCCGTTGCGGCAGGTGATCCAGGACGCGGTGCCGGCACCGCTGGCATAGCTGATGTCGAGGTAGCCGGTGGCGAGCTCCAGCTTGCGCGAGGCGCCCGGTTCGAGGTTGGTCGGCGGCATGTCGTAATCCGTGTAGGTGCCGTAATCGCCGGTATCGAGGTCGAAGAGCGCCATAGTGTAGAAGTCGGCGACGATCGTTCCGCCGGGCCGGTTCTTGTTGAAGATGGTCAGGAAGGCAAATGACCGGTCGGTCTCGGCGGCGTCGAGTTGGCCCGCGATGAACCAGGTGTCCGACTCCTGGTCGGGGTGTTCACCTTCGGCGGCGGGGAACTCGAGCTGGCCGTCCCCGGGAACCAACTGGAATGGATAACTGCGCCAGTCGCTCTTCATATCGCGCCTCGCCTCGACATCGTCGCTGATGATCCACCCGCGGCTGCTACTCGTTCTATTTTGGCTATGTTAGCGTCAATAGCGAATCACGGTCACGGTCTCGTCCCGTACCCACCGCTGCCTCGAGGAGGCGCCCCGATGACGAAGAATGCCGACCATCGTTGTTATGACGAAGTGTTCATCGGAGGGCAGTGGCGCAAGCCCGCCGATCCGCATCAGCTCGATGTGATCTCGCCGCACTCCGAAGAGCCGGTCGGCCATGTCCAGGCGGCCGGGCCGGAGGACGTCGACGCCGCGGTCGTCGCCGCGCGGCGCGCCTTCGATCACGGACCGTGGCCGCAGATGAGTCATGCCGATCGGATGGCCAAAGTCGAACAGCTCGCCGCGATCTACGCCGGCCACAGCGACGAGATGGCCGACCTGATCACCGACGAGATGGGCTCGCCGCGCAGTTTCAGCCGGATGGGCCAGGGCGCGGCCGCCGCAACGCTGATCCACCTCGCGCTGGCCGCCGCCCGCGACTTTCCATGGACCGAACGCCGCCAGGGGGTGCTGGGCGAAGTGCACTTGCGCCGGGCCCCCGTCGGGGTGGTCGGGGCGATCGTGCCGTGGAACGTGCCGCAGTTCTTGATCATGCCCAAGCTGATCCCCGCCCTGATCGCGGGCTGCACCGTGATCGTCAAGCCCGCACCCGAAACGCCTTTGGACGCTTTGTGGTTGGCCGAGATGATCGAGCAGCTCGACCTGCCCGAAGGCGTGGTCTCCGTCCTGCCCGGCGGCACCGACGTGGGCGAGGCCCTCGTGCGCCACCCGGGCGTGGACAAGATCGCGTTCACCGGCTCCAGCGCCGTCGGGCGCCGGATCGCCGCCCTGTGCGGGGAACAGCTGAAGCGCGTGAGCCTGGAGCTGGGCGGCAAGTCGGCGGCGATCATTCTCGACGACGCCGACATCGACAAGACCGTGGCCGGATTGAAGAGCGCCGGCCTGATGAACAACGGTCAGGCGTGCGTCGCCCAGACCCGCATCCTGGTCAGCGACCGGAAGCACGACGAGGTCGTCGACGCGCTGGCCGGCATGATGTCAGCGCTCAATGTCGGCAACCCGGCCGACGAGGCAACGGACATCGGACCGCTTGTCGCCCAACGACAACAGCGCCGCGTCCAGGACTACATCCAGTCCGGCCGCAGCGAAGGCGCCCGCCTCGTCCTGGGTGGCGAACAGAGTCCGTCCGAGCGCGGCTGGTACGTGCAGCCGACGCTGTTCGCCGACGCCACCAACGACATGCGCATCGCCCGGGAGGAGATTTTCGGGCCGGTGCTGACGGTGCTGCGCTACCGCGACGAGGATGACGCGATCCGCATCGCCAACGAGACCGACTACGGTCTGGCCGGTTCGGTGTGGACATCCGACATCGGGCACGGCCTCGACGTCGCGGCCGCCGTCCGCACCGGGACCTACGGCATCAACATGTACACGCTCGACATCGGCGCGCCGTTCGGCGGATTCAAGCAATCCGGCATCGGGCGCGAGTTCGGCCCCGAGGGCCTGCACGAGTACGTCGAGCTGCAGACGCTGGTATGCAAAGGACAGCTGCCGCCCCTATGAGGTCTCCGGCCGCCAGCAGGGATCGCGGCCAAGGCGCGCCAGAAGCCTTGCCTGCGCGTCGGTCTCGTCGCGCAGCGTAATCGGTGCACCGAACATTCCGGACGTGCCCAAGTCCAGGGGATCCGTCGGTAGGCGGGCGCAAAACATCTCACACCACTCGGGGTCCAGTCTGGCGTCGGCCCCCACCGCACGCGCGAGGTCCCAGGTATGCACCAGGACATCGCGGGTCAGATTCGGGATCAGCGGGTAGGCATCGAGCCGTGTTGCCACGCCTGAGGTAAAAGCCTCCGTCAGCGAGTGGTAGGTCAGTTGCCACCGCCGCTGCGGATCTTCGTGCGGGCGTTCGGGTTTGAGTCCCAGCGGCCGCAAAAGAAGTACATCGTGAAAGCCGATGACGTGCTCGAGCACTCCTCGGGCATCCCAGGCATCGCAGGGGGTTTGACGGTCCCAATTGCCATTCGCCGAGGCGACCGCCGCACCGAACCGCCGACACACCGCCAAATGCAACTCGACCGCGTCATCCATCGCCGTGGGGTGGGGATACGGGCATCTGCAAGGTCAGCTCGACCGGGCAGCACAGCGCGCCGTGCTGATTGGTCACCTGGATCTCGACGTCGACCAGGCAGCGTGGCGGGTCCACCGAGGTGTCCCGCCGTTTGGCCACGGCCCGGCCGCGGCCCGTCATCGTGTCACCGGCGTACACCGACCCGGTCAGCCGCATGGAGCGACGCACCACCCGGCTGCGCGGTCCCGCCCACTCGGTCGCGACGCGGTCGGCGAAACCGGCGAGGTGCATCGTGTTGACGTAGATCGTCGGATTGCCCTGGGCCTGGGCGTAATCCGGATCGAAATGGCCGGGAAAGTAGTCCCACGTAGCCCCGGCGTTCTCCACCACGCGCTGGTAGCTGATGTGGTCAACCACTTCGGGCAGCTCGACCGGAACGGTGATCCGGTTCCAGTCCAGGCCGTCGGCGGTCACGAGGACGGTCCGGGGGTGAAACGGAACAGGGTGTTGCGGGAGGTGGCGACCACGGTGCCGTCCTGGCGGCGGTAGGTCTCCAGCGTCTCGACGAAATGACCGACGCCCAGCCTGGTCCGCTTTTCCGGCGACACCGATACCAGCTCGTCGACGACGGTCAGCACGTCGCCTTCGACGATGGGGTGGGGAAACTCAACGTCGTTGGCCGCGTTGATGAATGTGGTGCCCGGCAGCGGCACCCGCAAAGCGATCAATGAACCGGACCCTCTCCCTCCGGGCTGCCAGGGCGGCGCGATCAACCATCCCATCAGCAGAGCGGGCGGCGCGAGCAGCCCTCCCCACTGCTGACGAGCGAACTCGGAATCCCAATAGGACCGATTGCCGTCGCGGACCATCGCGGCGAACAATTGGATGCGCGCGGCGCTGACCGCCGTGGCCGCGGTGCGGGGTTCGCTTTTCGCGCCGACCATCCGCAGCGCATCTTCATAGGTGCCGAAGGCCAGCCGCTGGCTGAAATCCTGATCCACGTATCGATGCCGCTCACATCACGAGCGGGTGCCGGCTAGGGACCGAATCCCACTGCAACGTACGGGATGTGAAGTACCAGCCGCCGCGCTCGTAGACCAGAGTGTCGCGGAAGATTCCGGTGGCCCGCAGTGTGGTGTCCTCGAACATGGTCGCGAAAAGCATGGCGACACAATGCTGGTCGGCGTTGACCCCGTCGACGGTGATCTCGTGGTCGACCGTGATCAGCCGTTGCCCGTCGCCGCCGTCGAAGGCCGCGCGCAGATCGGTGAACGTCTCACCGTCACGGGTATAGCTGGCGCCGGAATGGCGGAAGGTGGCGATCCAGCGCTCGCGGTCGCCGCCCGAATAGGCCCGATTGTGCCGGGCATTCAGGTCCAGGATGGCGGCGCGGCCGGTGGCGGCGTGGAGCAGCTGCTGTTCCTGATAGGTCATGGTCATTTCGCTTCGCAGCCTCTCTCACAGTGATGGGCAACGTTACCGGGCAACGATATACCCCTCTTTCTCGCGATCCCATGCGTCCGGATTCACACCTTGGTTGCGCAAGAGGTCTTTGCGGATGCGCCCGACGATGTTCTTCGGCAGTTCGTCCACCACCTCGACGTATCGCGGCACGCAGAAGTACGGCATCCGGGCCGCGCAGAAGTCGAGCAACTCCGCGCATTCCAGCGTGGCCCCGGGACGCAACGTCACGACCAACAGGATGTCGTCTTCACCCAACTCGCTGGGGACACCGACGGCCGCGGCCTCGAAAACCGCCGGGTGGCGCATCACGACCGCCTCCACTTCGACCGAGGAGACGTTTTCGCCGCGCCTGCGCAACGAGTCTTTGACGCGGTCCACATATGTCAGGTTCTGATCGGCATCGAGTCGCCCAAGATCACCGGTGCGGAACCACTCCGGGTGCGGGTCTACCCGCAACCCCTCGCTCACATAGCCTTCGCTCATCACGTGCGCCCGCTTGGGCCGGCAGGCGATCTCCCCGACGGCGCCGGGCGGCAGCGGATCGCCGCGCTCGTCGATGATGCGTACGTCGAAATCGGGATTGGGCCGACCCGAGGTTCCGGGTACGCCCTCGTCGGCCACGGCCTTGAGGGCAATCGGGAATGCCTCGGTCAACCCGTACATCGTGACGATGCGGCAGCCGTAACGCTTTTCGATGTCGCGGTAGGAGGCAGCGTCGATGGGCGCGGCCGAGATGAACCGCAGCGGCAGCTGCGCATCACGGGCATCCGCGGGCAGGTTTTGCAGCATCGACACCATCGCGCCGGCTCCGGCGAAACCGATAGCGCCGTGGGCGCGTATCTCGTCCCACACCTCTGCGGGGTGAAAGGCTTTCGCCAACACCGTGGTTCCGCCGACCAGCATCGGCGCCAGCACGCTGGGCGCCGCGCTCAAATGGAACAGCGGCATCGCCGTCCACAACACCTCCCCCGCGCCGAACTCCCACGCCGACGCGACGGTCGCGGCCACCGAGAACAGGTAATGCCACGTCGTGGCAACCGCTTTCGAGGGCCCGGTCGTGCCCGATGTGTAAAACAGCACCCCCACGTCCGCCTCGCCCGCGGGACTGTCGCTCACGGGGTGAACGGGCGTGCTGAGCAACGCTTCGGTGAGCGAATCATCCAGCACCACAACGTCGGTCACCGCATCCAGGCGGCCGGCGACCTCGTCGACCCGGGGCGCCCGCTCGGCATCGGTGAGGATCACCTTGGCGCGCGACAATTCAAGCGTGTGCAGCAGAAAATCACCCTTGTTCGCGGCATTGACGGCCGCGCTGACCGCGCCGATGCGCGCCGCGCCCAGCCAGAAGTACACCCATTCCGGGCACGTGGCGGTGAACAACGCCACGCAGTCGCCGCGGCCGACACCCAAGCCGGACAAGATGTTTGCCGCCGCACGGGACCGTCGCCGCATCTGCTCGAAGGTCACGTCCACACCGGCGATCGACATCATCACCCGGTCGGGATGCTGCTCGGCCCGCCGATCCAGCACGGCCGGCACGGTGAAACCGTCGACACCGAAATCGGCGGGCCCAGGCATCAGGGTTTCGTCAGGCTTCCGACGCCGCCGGGTCGGGCTCACCGTCGGCGCTGTAGCCGAAATCGGACGGCGACGGTTGCGTTCCCGGATAGAAGCGGTGCGCCCAGCGGCGAAGGGCCGCGTAATCGTGCGCCTCTTCGGGAGCCAGATTCGGCTTCTCCAGATACTTCATGTTCTCCCAGGTGAAGAAGTCCTGCTTGATGACTTCTTGCTGAAGCGCGAGGAACCGGGCGGCGCGTCCGGTGGGCACGTCACCGGTGTCCCCCGGCTCACGAACGGAAGCCTGTGTGTAGAAGTAGTCCGTGTAGTCCTCGTCGACCGGCGTCTGGCCGGTGACCTGAACGGTGGCCACCAGCTCGCTGGGGAATCGCACCACACCCAGCCCCAGCGAGTAGTTGTCGTAGATGATCTTGGCGTCGACCGGTCCGTTCGGCGTCAGCCACGTCTGCGCCCGGCCCCCGCCGAAGTGGGCGTTGACCGTGGCGTGCAGGTGGTATCCGGCCACCTCGAACGACGCGGTAGTGGCCGGATTGGCGGCCTTGTGCACGTACTGAACGTGATACGGGTCTGCGGCGTTCTCGATGATCATCTGCGGGTGCACCTTGACCCGGTTGAGCATCTGGGTGTGCGGGTGCAGGGGGTAGTACTCGTTCGTCTCCAGCTCGGGCAGCACCGGCGGCTGCCAGTACGGCGCCCGCCCGTGCCGCTCGTGCCAGGCCAGGACGAAGCCGTACCACTCCATGCTCGGATAGGTCCGGATGCGGACATTGTTCTTGCAGCCGATCTTGCTGTAGGGAATCAGCGCGTTGCTGCCGTCGCCGCGCCATTGCCAACCGTGCCAAGGGCAGACGATGTGCTCGCCCTCCACGGTGCCGCCGACGGCGAGGTTGGCGCCGAGGTGCTGACAGTAGGCGTCCATCACGTGGACCTGGCCCGACTCGGTGCGGAAGAGCACCAGCTCCTCACCGAAGTAGTGCGCGCGCTTGACCTGACCGGGAGCCAGGTCGGAGCCGAACGCGACGATGAACCAGCCCGTCGGGAAACGGTAGGTCGACAGCGCGATGCCGGCCTGCCCGAACTCTCGTTCTGAGGGGTCCTCGGCCGACTCCGGGGCCGAGTCCGAAACTGTTCGCGTCACGAGCACTCCAGTTCGACGACTAGCTCTATTTTTACTATCTTAGGCATAGAACGTCAACGCGGCGCTCACCGGTTGTCGGTGCGTCGCCGCAGAACGGGGCTCGGCGATGACGGCTGCAGCGGTCGACCTGTCCGATCGGTCTTTGTGGTACAACGGCTTTCCCGACGACCTGTTCGCCGAGCTGCGACGCACCAGCCCACTCTTCCGGCACGACCTGACGCCGGGGGTGGCCCAGGCCGTGCACCGCGATTTCTGGATGGCGACCAAACACCGGCACGCGGTCCGCCTGCACCGTGACACCGAGTCGTTCACCGCGGCCGACGGCCCGCTCATCCAGCCGGTCGCCATGTTCTCGTCGTTCCCAACAATCATCACGTTGGACCCGCCGGACCTGAACAGGCGCCGCAAACTCATCTCCAACGCGTTCAATCCCCGCGCCATAGCCAAACTCGAGGAGGGAATCCGCGCGCGTGCCGCGCGGATGATCGACGACCTGCTGGCCGCGGGCGGCGGAGATTGGATCGAGGACGTCGCCGACGCGTTGCCGATGACGGTGATCGGCGACATCATCGGCATCCCGGACGAGCATCGGCCGCGAATCTTCGGCATCTTCGACCAGATCTTGAAAGCGCTTGCGCCCGAGGCACGCCCGAGCGGGCAGGTGGAACTCGATCTCTTTGCTTCGGTCTTCGGGTACGCGATGGAGCTCACCGCCGAAAAGCGCCGCAATCCCACCGACGACATCTGGAGCACCCTCGCGACCGCGGTGATCACCGGCGACGACGGCGAGCGATTCAGCCTGCCCGAGAACGAGCTCGAGTTCTTTTTCTTCGTGCTGGCGTTTGCCGGCAGCGACACCACCAAGAACGCGTTGGCCATCGGGCTGCAGGCGTTTATGCGCAATCCACAGCAGATCGAGCGGTATCGCGCGCAGGAAGCGTTGCGGCCGTGCGCGGTCGAGGAGGTGCTGCGCTGGGCGTCGCCGGTGGCGTATTGGACGCGCACCGCGAAGGTCGACGTCGAGATGGACGGCCAGCGCATCGCCAAGGGCGAACGCGTGGTGTCGATGCTGCGCTCGGCCAATCGCGACGAGGAAGTCTTCGATGCGCCGTTCGCCTTCGACATCGGCCGCCAGCCCAACCCGCACGTGGCGTTCGGGGGCGGCGGACCGCATCATTGCCTGGGCGCCATGCTGGCCCGCGCGGAACTGCGCGCGGTCTTCGACGAACTGCTGCTGCGCTGCGATGACATCGAAATCGGCCCGGCCAAGGCCGCGCATCCCAACCTGACCACCAACATGTCGATCTACGACGAGATGGCGATATCGCTGCGCGAGCGCCGCCGAGGCTGATTGCCCGACTCCTCACTCGCGCCGTTCCGGCGCTCGCCGTCGCCGGGCGAGGCTGATTGCCCGACTCCTCACTCGCGCCCTTCCGGCGCTCGCCGTCGCCGGGCGAGTCAGTCCTCGACCAGCCGCAGCGCGGCCTTCGGGCACTGATCCACCGCGGCGCGCACGTCGATTTCCAGCCGGGCCGGCACGGGGCCGTCCGCGATCTGCACCACGTCGGCGTCCCCCAACTCGAACACGTCCGGTGCAAGCGATTCGCAAAAGCCGTTGGCCTCGCACAGGTTCTCGTCGACCGTTACGCGCATCAGATGCCCTCCACTTCTCTTACAGACCCTTGGGGCGGGTCCCGATCACCCCGCTGGTCGCAAGGCGTGTCAGTTCTTCGTCGGTCAGCCCACACCGATCGCGCAGGATCTCTTCATTGTGCTCGCCCAGCTTGGGCGGCGGTCGCAGCAGCCATCGGTCCTGGCCGTCGAGCAGGGCGAACGGCGGGCACGGGTAAAGGCCGAGTCCGGTGCTGCGATGATGCAGCGCCTCGAAAAAGCCGCGCTCGCGCAACTGCGGATTGTCGGTGACCAGCGACGGCGACACCACGGGCGCGGCGGGAATTCCCGCGTCGGCCAAGCGTTCCACCGTCGATTCAAGGGTTTGGTGGACGAACCAGTCCGCCAGCCGGGCATCGACCTCGTCGGCTCGTTCGTGGCGCCCGGCAACGGTGGACAGGGCCTCGTCCTCGCACCACCCGGGACGATCCATCACGTCGACCAGCGCGTGCCACTGCGCATCGTCGCGGACGGTCACGGCGATCCAATCGTCGTTCTTGTCGCCGGAGCCGGCGCAGCGGTAGATGTTCTGGATCGCCGCGCCGTGTCCGCGGTTGCCCCGGCGGCTCAGCGTGACACCGAAGACCTCGGACTCGATCGCCTGGATCGCGGTGGCGTTGAGCACCGTTTCGAGCATCGGCAGCTCGACCAGCTGGCCCGACCCGGTGCCCTCAGCGAAGCTCAGCGCGGCGAGCACGGCGAACGCGGCGTGGACACCGGCCAGTGGGTCGCAGGCCCCGCGCGGGGCCACCGGCGGAGCCTCGGGCAGCCCGGTCACCCAGGCCAATCCGGCGATCTGTTCCATGGTGGGGGCGAAGCCGACCCGATCCCGCCACGGACCCTCGACACCGAATGCGGGCATCCGGGCGAACACGAGTTCGGGGTTGACGCCGAGCAGCACCTCGGCGGTGAGGCCGAAGTGCTCCATCACCCGCGGCGAGAAGTTCTCGATCACGACGTCGGCGCCGGCGACCAGTTCGGTGAACAGGCGACGGCCCTGCTCGGATCCCAAATCCAGTGTGACCGAACGCTTGTTGGTGTTCATCGCGTGGAACACCCAGCCGTACTCCCACCAGTCGTCCACGTCGGTGCGCATGCCGCCCGAGTAGCGGATGCCGTCGGGCCGCTGGATCGATTCGATCTTGACGACGTCGGCGCCGAACGCGGCCAGCAGGTGGGTCGCGGCCGGCCCGGCCCAGAACGCGGTCAGGTCGATGATGCGGACACCGGCCAGCGGTAACCCATCCAGCGCCGGTTCGGATTCGTATTCATCACGGCGCCAAGGCGATTCGCCATCGGCCTCACCGAGCCGGGGCGTGGCGCCCACGCGAGCCGGCGCGCAGGCCGACATCAGCCACGGTGGGCGGGGCTGGTGAAAACCGGCCGGGTTGTGGATGAAGGCCTCGCGCTGGCGCACGTATTCCAGGTCCCGGATGGTGGAGCCGTTGCCCAGCGCGGCGATCGGCAACCGGAACAGTTGTCCGAGCTCGACGATTTCCGCGACGGTCCGTTCGGCCAGCCAGGGATGGATCTGTTCGCGGATCAAGTCGCGGTATTGCCACCGGCCGATCTGAAACCGCAGTTGCTCGATCTCCTCCAGTTGCGGGCATTCCACCATCGCGGCGAAGTCGAGCCACTGCTGCCCGGTCACCATGGTGATCCCGACGTAGCCGTCCTTGGCGGGCTCGATCGACGGCACCTCGGTGGTGCGGCGGACCGGCGGGACGCGCAGCAGTTGCGAATGCAGCCATTCGCTGCTCTGCATCGTGGTGAGCGCTTCGAGCATGGACAGGTCGAGATGCTCGCCGGGCCCGCCGCGCTCGACGCGGCGGCGCACGGCCAACGCGCCGAACGCCGCGAACACACCGCCCATGTACTCGCCCAGATCGCCGCCGATGGAAATCGGGGGCCCGGCGGGATCGCCGCGGAAGCCGGGCGAGCCGGCCCACGCTTGCAAGGTGAACTCGCTGGCGGCGCGGTCCGCGTAGGGTCCGGCCCAGCCGAAATCGGAGATCGTGACGATGACGGCCCGCGGCGAATGTTCCAGCAGTTGCCGCGGGTCGATGCCCATCGCCGCGGCCTGCGCCGGGCCGGCGGTGACGACGACGACGTCGGCGGCGCCCAGCATGGCGCGCAGTCGCGACGAATCCGAGCCACCGGGGGCGAACGTCATGCTGCGCTTGCCGGCGTTGAGGTAGCTGAAAAAAGGCGCGGTGCCGTTTTCGGCGACCGGCGAGCCGCTGGCGGTATACCGCCGCAGCCAATCCCCTTGCGGCGGTTCGATTTTGTAGACCTGAGCGCCCGCGTCGAGCAGCAGCTTCCCGCAGTAGCTGCCCGCTATCCGGTCACTGATCTCGACGACACGCAAATCGTGTAGCGGTGTCGGCCGGCTTTCGGACCGCTCGCTCACTTGCACCCGCCCTTCCGATCGACGCGCGATCAGAGAAGCTATTTATATCATTACTGCTAAAATAGCTAAGCCAGCGAGTTGATTTGTTCGAGGATCGGATGACCGCCTTGGGAATTGGCCCCGACGCCCGGCGCCGGTTGTCGGCGCCGCGGATCGCCGAAATCGTAGCCGATGAGTTGCGCCGTCAGATCATCGACGGCGACCTCGCCGATGGCGATCTCCTGCCGCGGCAAGAGGTGCTCGTCGAACAGTTCAACGTGAGCTTGGTGTCGCTGCGTGAGGCCTTGCGGATCCTGGAAACCGAGGGCCTGGTGTCGGTGCGGCGCGGGAACCGTGGCGGCGCCGTCGTGCACGCCCCGGCGAAGACCAGCGCCGCCTACATGCTCGGCCTGTTGCTGCAGAGCGAGTCCGTCGAGGTGGCCGATCTCGGTATGGCGTTACAGGAACTCGAGCCCGCGTGCGCCGCGCTGGCCGCCCGCCGCCCGGACCGGGCCGAGACCCTGGTGCCCGAACTCACGCGGATCAACGAGTCGATGGCCGAACACCTCGAAGACGGCCGCCGGTTCACCGAAATCGGCCGTGAATTCCATGATCTCGTCGTCCGCGGCTGCGGCAACCACACGATCATCGCCGTCGTGGGCAGCCTGGAGACGCTGTGGACCAGTCACGAACGGCAGTGGGCCGACGAGAGCGCGTCGCGGGGCACCTACCCTTCGCTGGCTCAGCGCCGCGCGGTGCTCACCACCCACGTCAAGCTGACCGAGACGATCGCGGAGGGCAACGTCGACCGGGCCCGTCGTATCGCCGGGCGCCACCTTGCCGACACCCAGACCTACGTGCTGTCCGGTCAGCACGATCAACGCATCTATGCGCTGTCCCCGCAGGCCTTGTCGCGGTCGCGGGATATTCGGCAATCCTGAAGGGCGGCCTGCAACGGTCATGCGAACCGCATTGGTCACCGGCGGCAGCGGCGGGATCGGAAAAGGGTGCGCCCGCAAGCTGGTTGAGCGCGGCTACGACGTGGTGCTCTCGGCTCGCCGGGAAGGCCCGCTGCGCGCCGCGGCCGAGGAGATCGGTGCGCGTCATGTGGTGGCCGACGCCTCCGATCCGCTCGGATTCCCCACCGCGATAAGCGCATTGGGGGAAATCGACCTCGTTGTCCACGCGGCGGGAACGCTCGGCGGAACCTACGCGCGCAAGCAGACGTTCGAGCAGTGGCAGGCCATCATGTCGGCGAACCTGGATTCGTGCTTCGTGGTGACGTCCGCGGTGCTGCCCAGGATGAAGCCGGGCTCGCGGCTGGTGTTCATCTCGTCCTCGGCGGCACACGAGCCGATGCCGGCGCGCACCGCCTATTCCGCCTCAAAAGCCGGCATGAACGCGTTCGCGCGGGCCCTGGCGCTCGAAGTCGATCGCGACGGCATCAGCGTGCATGTCGTCACGCCGGGCCCGGTGGCCACCGAGATGCTGCAGGACGTTCCGTTCGAGATGTACGCGATCGCGGTCTCCGACGTCGCCGAAGCGGTCGTGTGGCTGGATACCGTTGACCCGTCGGTCGACTTGCCGGAGATCCGCCTGTCCGCGGTGGAGCGCGGCCCTTTCGCGCGACCGCCGGTCGTGCCCACCGAGGCCCGCCGCCGCGCGCAACGGGGTTGACGCCTACGGCGCCGGAAAGGGCTTGATCACCGATTCGCCGAACTCGTGCAGGGAGTCCGGTGCGGCGAAGTCGGCGAACCAGACATAGAACCGCTCGACCCCCTGGCCGGCCAGTCCGGTGAAGTGCCCGAACAGCTCGTCGGCAGCCCCGCAGATCAGTCCGGATCCCAGGTTGCCGAATCGGCGGGTGCTCACCTCGCGCACGGCATCGGGATCGGTTCCCGACCGAACAAAGCCCACCATCTGCTGGGTCGACAACCGGGCGGTTCCCGCGGCCCCGGCCAGTTTCGGCAGCTTGTCGAGCTGATGCGCCGGCAGATTCCACCAATCCGCGTATCTGCGAACGAGTTCCATCATCCGGGGACCGCTGCCACCCAGGACCAGCGGTATCGGGTGCGACCGTCGCGGCGCCTGCGGCGCCGACTCGCCCTCCCCCATCCCGTCGCCCCAGTACTGCCTGAGCAGCTTCAGGTGGCGGTCGAGTTGAGCGACCCGTGCTTTCGGATCCTGCTGGCCGACATCGAATCTGGCGAACTCCGCGGGCCACGACCCCGACCCCAGGCCGAGCTCGAATCGGCCGCCGGACGCCTCCGAGAGGGTGACGGCCTGTTTGGCGAGCACCGCGGGGTGGCGGAACGCGTCGCAGAGCACCAGATGACCGATCCGCAGCCGTTCGGTCTTGGCGGCCACCCAGGTGGCGATCCCCATTGCCTCCCAGATGCTTTCGTCGGGCAGCCCGGGCGCCTCGAGGTGATCGATGAACGCGATGCCGTCGAAACCACTGGCCTCGGCGTGGCGCGCCCGCTCCGCGATGTCGGCCGCCGACAACCGGACCTGCGGCAGGAACAGATACCACTCGACCATGCGCCACCTATGCGTGTGATTCGGTGCGATTGCACCGGCCGGGCTAGTTTATTATCTTTACTATGTTAGAGGTCTTATGGATGTAGGGCTGAACTCGGAACAGTTGTCGCTGCGCGACGCCGTACGCGACATATTACGTACGGAGTGCCCGCCTGAGGCCGCGCGTCAAGCGATCACCGATCCGGAGCGCTGGCGCGCCCTGTGGAAGACGGTCGTCGACCTCGGCTGGACCGAACTCGCCGCCCCCCAAGCAACCGACTACGGGCCGGTCGAGCTGGCCGTGGTGCTCGAGGAATGCGGTGCCGCGCTCGCGCCAATCCCGTTGCTGAGCAGCGTCGGTCTGGCCGCGGGCGTGCTGCGGGCCGCCGGCCTCGACTCCGTCCTGGCCGACATCGCCGGTGGCGCCGTGGCCACGTTGGCCGTCCACGCACCCGGGTCGCGACTGCCCGGCGCGCCGATGACACTGCGTGACGGGCGGATGCGCGGCCGCGCCGTCGCGGTCCCCCACCTGTCGCGCGCCGAGCTGGTCGTCACGCTCGCCCGCGACGACGCCGGTGACACCGTGGCGGCGGTCGTCCGTGGCGGCGACGGTGTCACCGTGGTGCCGGCGGCTGAACCCACCGACCCCGCCCAGCCATTGGCTGCGGTCGACATCGACGCCGTGCCCGCGGCCGCCGCGAGCGTCGACGTCGAATCGGCGCTGACGGCGCCGTGGGTGGCCTGCGCCGCCGACCTGGTCGGCGTGGCGAGCGCCGCGTTGCACCGCTCCGTCGAGCACGCGAAGTCGCGGCGCCAGTTCGGCCAACCGATCGGCGCATTCCAGGGAATCAAGCACGCGCTGGCCGACAACTACGTCGGCCTGGAACGCGCCCGCAGTCTCACCTATGCGGCCGCGGCGCGCCTTTCCGACCCGGCCGCGACGCCCGGCGATGCGTGGACCTCCGCCGCCCTCGCGAAAGCGGCGGCCGGTGACGCGGCCGCCGCGTGCGCGCGCACCGCGGTCCAGGTGCACGGCGCGCTCGGACAGACCTGGGAACACGACGTGCACCTCTATGTCAGGCGCGCTTGGCAGGGCGCCGCGCTGCTGGGCGACAGTCGCGCGCTCTATCACGAGGTGGGCCGCCGATTCTGCGGAGGCGCCGCGTGAGCCGCACCGGCGACGATGCAGCGGGGGCACCTCCCGCTTGCGGGGGACGCAGCGATGAGGAGGAGCGGTGCCGATGAGCATCGTCGTTGAGGAATTCGGTCGGTGGCTGACGGAGTTTCTGCCCGACGACTACTACGAGAAGTACCGGCAGTACCGGTGGGACCTGGGCCTGCGGCGCGACTACCAACGGGCCGCCTTCGAGGCCGGGTGGATCCAGCCGACCTGGCCTCGCGAGCACGGCGGCCGGTCCCTGGGCTTGCGCGACGCCATGGAGGTCCGGCTCGAGGCCGCGCTGCGCTCTGCGCCCAAACTGCCCAACATCGCCGGCCCCAACGTCGCCGCGCCCGGCATTCGTCAGTTCGGCACCGCCGCCCAGGTCGAGCGGCTGCTCGTTCCGCTGTTACGCGGTGACGAGTGGTGGGCGCTGGGCATGTCCGAACCCGAGGCCGGGTCCGATTTCGCCGGACTGCGCACCCGCGCCGAACGCTGTGGCCCTGATGGAGACGTGTTCCGGGTCAACGGTCACAAGATCTGGACCACCCAGGCCCACGAGTCGCGGTGGTGCACCCTGTATGCGCGCACGGATCCCGATGCGCCGAAACACCGCGGCATTTCGTGCCTCATTTTGGACCTGCACGCGCCCGGCGTCAGGATCGAGCCCATCCGCATGGCCTCGATCTCCGACGAAACATTCTGCGAGGTCTTCCTCGACGACGTCGAGGTGCCGGCCGACAATCTGCTGGGGCCGCTCAACGGCGGCTGGAATGTCGCCCTGTCGTCGCTGCAGCATGAACGCCAGATGATCTGGATCATGAACTGGGTCGAGATCAAACGCGGGCTCGACGCGGTTCGCTCCGGCACGGGCCTGGGCCGCGACGCCTACGCCGAGCTCGGCTCGCTGCTCGCCGACGCCGAAGCCTTGCGGGCCACCGGATATCGCGCGCTGGGCAACGAACTGGCCGGGCGGCCCAGCCCGGAAGCCGACACCATGAAGCTGCTCGGATCGCTTACGTTGCAGCGTGTTTGGGAACTGGGCGCGGCCACGGCGGGCCCGGAGTCGGCCGCCGACCCGGACCTGCTGTTCGAACGTCAGGACGCGCTGGCCGCGACCATCTACGGCGGCACGTCGGAGGTGCAGCGCAACATCATCGCCGAGCGGCTGCTCGGACTGCCGAAGGGATGACCACGATGGACTACGACCTCGGCGACGACGCCGGACAACTGCGAAGCCACCTGCGCGAGCTGGTAGCCAACCACATCCCCGCCGACTTCCTCGGCGCGTGCACCGAAAACCCGCAGGACCTCGCCACCACCGAGACGTTCTGCAAACTACTGGCCACCGAGGGACTGCTCGCGCTGGCGTGGCCGAAAGAGCATGGCGGCGGCGGTGGTTCGGTCTGGCAGCAGACGGTGCTGCGCGAGGAGATGTGGGCCCAACATGAGCCCCGCGGTCCGCAGTACATGGGGATCAACTGGGTCGGTCCGGCGCTGATGCGCTACGGGACCGAGGAACAGAAAGCCAAGCACCTGGCGGCCATCGCCGCCGGGGACGTCATCTGGTGCCAAGGCTTTTCGGAGCCCGAGGCCGGCACCGACCTGGTGTCGTTGCGCACCCGCGCCGTTCCCGACGGCGACGGTTGGCGCATCACCGGCCAGAAGGTGTGGACGTCCTATGCGCTGATGGCTTCTTGGTGCGTGCTGGCGGCGTGCACCGACCCAGACGCCCCAAAACACCAGCGGCTCACCCTGTTTCTGATCCCGATGGACCGCCCCGGTTTCACCGTCCGGCCGATCCCGTCGATGCTGGGGCCGCACCACCTCAACGAGATGTTCCTCGACGACGTGCAGGCGTTTCCCGGCGACGTGCTCGGTGAGGTCGGTGACGGGTGGCGGGTGATGCGCGAAGCGCTGGCCTTCGAGCGGGTGGGCATCGCCCGGTACGCGCGGTGCGAGTCGCTGCTCGAACGGATGCGCAGCCGGCTCGACGACGAATGGGACGAGCTGCCCGAGACGATTCGCACCCGGTGGGTGCGGGCGCTCGTCGACCTGCGCGTCGCCCGGCTGCTGGCCTATCGCGCCGTGTCACTGCAGGACGATCCGGCGGCGGGCGCGGCCGCCAGCGCCGCCCGCATCGTCACGACGACCCTCGATCAGCAGGTCGCCGAGCTGCTGTTCGACGTGCTGGGCCCCACGGCGCTGGACAGCGGCAGCTCCGCGCCACTGCACGGGGCGATCGAAGACCATTGGCGTTACGCACAGGCGGCCACCGTGGCATCGGGCACCATCGAAGTGCAGAAGATGCTGGTGGCACGGGACGTGTTGGGAGGAAGTCGATGAAAACCGATCTGCCACAAGACATCAGCGATTTCGCCGCGGTCGCGGGCAAGCGACTAACCCGATTGGGTGGACCGCCGGCCGCGCTGCGCGCCGAGGCCGACGACACCGTCCGCGACGCGGCGCGCGCCGCGTTGAACGAGGTGGGCGCGTTCGACCTCGACGTGCGCTCGGCCCCGGACGATCTGCTGGCTGCCGCGGTGCTGTGCCAGGCCGCCGGCGCCACAGTGCTGCCCTATCCACTGGTGGAGGAGCTGCTGTCGATCGACGGCGCGCGCCTGGCCCTGGTGAATCCGAAGGCCCCGCGCATCGACCACGGAGATCTGGCCGGCGACTGGATCGCCGCGGACCTGGACGGCAACCGGTACCGGCCGCAGCCGGCGGCGCGGACCGGCGCCAAGCTGGGGCCGTTCCTGGTTCCGGCCACCCTGGGCGCACCCGAGGGAAGCGTCGGAGCCGCCGACGTTAATCTTCATCTCGTGCTGGGATCATGGCGGATTCTGGGAGCGGTGCAGCAGTCGTTGCAGATTGTCACCGAACACGTGCGCGCCCGGATTCAGTTCGGCAAGCCGCTCGCGGACTTTCAGGCCGTCAGGTTTGCCGTCGCGGACGCCGCCGTCGCGGTGCGCGGGCTGCACGAACTCGCGAAATATACGATCTGCCGACCCGAATCGCTGCCGTCGCAGATCCATTCGGCCGACGCCCTGGTCCTTCGGCTCAAAGCCGCCGACACCGCGCGGCAGGTGATGCGCACGTCGCACCAGTTACTCGGAGCCCTGGGTTTCTGCGACGAGTCCGACGTCAGCGTGCTCGACCGGCACACCCAGCCGCTGATCCGGTTGCCGCTGGGCACCGAGGAACTCGCCCTGCGCCTGATCCCCAGCGTGTCGGACGGGTCGCTGGAGACGCTGTTCAGCGAGCCGGTATCCGCGTGAGCCGCCGCACGACGATTGAGGAGGAACGGCGCAGGTGAGTAGCGAACCCGTCGCGGCCGACGCGGCGGAAAACCCGTTCGCGGACGGAGTTCCGTTCGGAACCAAGCTGCAAGAGCTCGCCGAACAACGTCCGGACGATACCGGCGTCACGATCGTGGCGCTCGACGGCACCGCGCAAACGCTGACATTCGGTGAGCTCGACGCCCGCGCCAACCAGTGGGGCCGGGCCCTTGCCGCCAACGGCGCCGCGACCGGTTCCCTTGTCGCCCTTGCCATCCCGAACTCCGCGCATCTTGTGCTGGCGACGCTGGGGTGCTGGAAGAGCGGCGCGGTTCCGGTGCCCATGCACTGGGATCTTCCCGAGTGGGAGCGCGACCGGGTACGCGAGGTGATCGATCCCGTCGTCGTCGTCGACGAAAAGAGCCGCTGGGAACTCGACACCCGCGCGGCCGGCGAGTCCGACGGTCCCCTGCCGGTGGCGGTCTCCCCCACCGCCAACGGAATCTGCAGCAGCGGTTCCACCGGCGTGCCCAAGGTGATCCTGAACCTGGCGCCGTCGCTGTGGATCCCCCAGCAGGGCGAACCGTTCCTGTCGAACTGGACACCGGTTTCCCAGCCGCAGACGATCATGGTGCCCGCGCCGATGTATCACACCAACGGCTTCGCCACCTTCCTCATGCTGCTGGCGGGCGACCATCTGGTGATACTCGAAAAGTTCGACGCCGCATTGGCTCTCGACGTGATCGAGCGCTTCCGGATCACCAATTTCACCGCGACGCCCACCATGCTGGCGCGCATCGCGGCCCGGCCCGACGTCCGGGAGCGCGACCTGTCCAGCATCGTGTTCATCCTGCAGGGCGCCGCGGTGATGCCGCCGTCGCTGCTGCACACCTGGTTCGAACTGCTCAGCCCGGAGCAGATCGTGACGGCGTACGGCATGACCGAAAACCTGGGGCTCACCGCGCTGCGCGGCGACGAGTGGCTTGCCCACCCGGGCAGCGTGGGTCGCGGTTTCCGGGACACCGAGATCCGCATTCTGGACGCCGAGAAGCGGCCGCTGGGACCCGGCGAGGACGGGGACGTGTACCTGCGAGCGCCGATGAGCGCGGGGTACCGCTACCTGGGTGGGGCGCCCCCGCTTCCGTCGACGGAGGACGGCTTCCGCTCCGCCGGGGACATGGGCCACCTCGACGAGGACGGCTTTCTCTACATCGTGGACCGCCGCGTGGACATGATCGTCAGCGGCGGCGCCAATGTCTTTCCGGCCGAAGTCGAGTCGGCGCTCGCCGGCCACCCCGGAATCGCCGACGTCGTCGTGATCGGCCTTGCCGATCCGCAGTGGGGGCGCCGCGTGCACGCGGTGATCCAGCGCGCCGACGCCGACGGCGCCGAGCCCCTCACCGAACGGGACGTGATCGCGTACGCCAAGAGCCGCCTTGCCCCCTACAAGGCGCCCAAGACGGTCGAATTCGTCGACGCGATACCGCGCACCGCCGCGACGAAGGTCAACCGCTCGGCGATGATCGAGGCCCGCGGCGGCTGAGCGTCGGACCGTTGGTCGGCAACGGCAGTGGCGGGCACACCTGCGCATCCGGCCGGCATATTCGCCCGCGTCGAGAATTTCAATGACCGCAAAATCAAATGTGACGTCAACAAACGCACCGTGAAAATGGCGGTCGGCCCGGTCGATTTGCGTGCGGCGGGGCGGTGCACCGCCACCAGGGAGGACGGCGTCCGGTCTGGGCATCGCGGACACGCCACGAAGCGCGGTAACCTCATTCTCGGAGCGCAAGGATTGCGCCACGGAAGGGACCAGCGCCGATGACCGCCCCTAATGACGAAGCCGAAGTGACGCGCGGCGACCGCTTCATCAAGACCGCCGTCGCGATTCTGGGGGAAACGGGACGCACCGACTTCACCGTGCAGGAGGTCGTGGCACGCTCCAAGACTTCGCTGCGGGCCTTCTACCAACACTTCGCCAGCAAGGACGAACTGCTGCTGGCGCTGTTCGACCGAACCATCGCCCAATCGGTGCAGGCGTGGCGCGCCGAGACCGAGGGGCTGGACAGCACTTCGGCCTTGAAATTGCTGATCGACCGGCTCAGCCAGCAACCGGAATCGAGCACCCAGGACAGCCTGAATCGGGCGCTGACCCTGTACAACCAGCACCTGGCCGAGACCCGTCCCCGCGATTACGCCCGCGTGCTCTCACCGTTGCACCGGCTGATTCGCGACATCGTCGGGCAGGGCATCACCGAAGGGGTCTTCAACCCCGGATTGGACGTCGGCGCGTCGGCCGCCATCGTCATGCAGACGGTGATGGGCGCGCAGCGATTGCATTGGCTGGGTTCGGAATTGAACGGCGCACCCGTCGATACCGGCCACCTCTACGACTTCTGCAGCCGCGCCCTCGGCATCCGCGAAACCGACGAAGAGTCGACGGTCCCGTCGCTGGCCGAGCTGTTCGCTCAGATCGGCATGCGCCCGGGAAGCCACAACGGTGAATTCGCCATGACCATGCCGGTCAGCCCGCAGGTGGTCAACACGTCCGGCGCCCTGCAGGGGGGCCTGATCGCGACGCTGGTGGACGTGGCGGGCGGGCAATTCGGGCTGGAGTATTTGGAGCCCGGCACCACGATGACGACCTCGGATCTGTTTGTCCGCTACCTGCGACCCGTCCGGCAGGGCGCGGCGTTCGCGGTGCCCAAGGTGTTGCGATCCGGACGGCGGGCGATGGTGATGCAGGTGGACATCTTCGGGGACGGCGACGACGAACTGCTCGCCACCGCCACCGTGAACTTCGCCATCATCAACGGCACAACGCCGACCATCGGGCCGCAGGCGGACGGGTAGGCGCGGGTATACCTCGTTGCCCAGGAGTGGTAACGTCGTTACCGGGCAGTGAGAATTCAGAATCTTTGCAAGGAGATCGCCATGCCGTCTCGCGAGCTTCCCTTCCCCGTTTTCGACGCGGACAATCACATGTACGAGCCGCAGGAAGCGCTGACCAAGTTCCTGCCGGACAAACGCAAGAACGTCATCGACTACGTCCAGGTCCGCGGCCGCACCAAGATCGTTGTGCGCGGCCACATCAGCGAATACATCCCGAACCCGACGTTCGAAGTGGTGGCCCGCCCGGGCGCCCAGGAGGACTACTTCCGCCACGGCTCGCAGGGCAAGAGCTACCGCGAAATCCTCGGCGAGCCAATGAAAGCCATCCCTGCCTTCCGCGAACCGGGCGCACGCCTGGAGGTCATGGACGAACTCGGCATCGACTTCGCGCTGATGTTCCCGACACTGGCCAGCCTCGTCGAGGAGCGCATGAAGGACGACCCGGAGATGACCCATGACGTCATCCACGCGCTCAACGAGTGGATGTACGAGCAGTGGTCGTTCAACTACCAGGACCGCATCTTCGCCACCCCGGTGATCACCCTGCCGATCGTCGACCGCGCGCTCGAGGAATTGCAGTGGTGCCTGGAGCGCGGCGCCCGCACCGTCCTGGTGCGTCCGGCGCCGGTGCCCGGCTACCGCGGCAGCCGGTCGTTCGGGCTCGAAGAGTTCGATCCGTTCTGGCAGGCCTGCGTGCGCGCCGAGATCCCCGTTTCGATGCACGCTTCGGATAGCGGCTACTCCGAGTTGCTCAACATCTGGGAGCCGGGCGACGAGTTCCTGCCGTTCAAGCCGACCGCCTTCCGCAGCCTGGCCATGGGCCATCGCCCGATCGAGGACGCGTTTGGCGCCCTGATCTGCCATGGCGCGCTGACCCGCAACCCTGACCTGCGGATACTGTCGATCGAGAATGGCGCCGACTGGGTGCCGACCCTGTTCCGGGGCCTCAAGGGCGTCTACAAGAAGATGCCGCAAGCGTTCGCCGAGGACCCGATCGAGACGTTCAAGCGGTGCGTGTACGTCAGCCCGTTCTGGGAGGACCGGTTCACCGAGATCGTCAACATGGTGGGCACGGACCGGGTGGTCTTCGGATCGGACTGGCCGCACCCCGAGGGCTTGAAAGACCCGATCACCTTCGTCGACGAGCTGGCCGACTTCAGCGACGAGGACAAGGCAAAGATCATGGGCGGCAACCTGATGAAGCTGATGAAGGTTTCCGCGCCGGCTTCAAAAAAGCCCGTCTCGGCCTGATCGGGTGCCCGGCGCCGTCCGGTAGGTCGGCCGAAATATTTTGTGCGCCTGTAGTTTTGGGTGACCCATCGCGAACTCGCTCGCCCGGCAACGCGTAACCGGCCTTCCGGAATGCACCTGCGGACACGGCGCGACGAATTCGCATGACGCTGCCGATGACGCACTCGGGCAAGCCCTTTCCGCACGCGCGCACCCGCGTCGACGGCTATCGCGATTTGCGGCGACGTCAATTTTGCCTGTCGCCGGATTCGGCGATATAACACTCCGGTATCAAACCGTTGCGGTATGCAACTAATACCATTGCTAATCTGAACACCTACGTGCGCTGAATAAGTCAACTCATTTGACCCGGTTTACGACTCTGATTGCCCGCAGGCCCGTCGAAACTGCGAGGAGGAACGGCCAGATGGTGGCCGAAAAGGACTGGGACAGAACCGTTGGTGCGGCCGACGATGTACGGCGCGTCTTCGAGCATGTCCCCATGCTGTTGGTCGGGCTCGAGGGGCCCGACCACCGATTCGTCGCGGTCAACGCGGCTTACCGCATCCTCAGTCCTCCCCTCGACTCGATCGGCCTGCTGGCCCGCGACGTCTATCCCGAGCTTGTGAGCCAGGAAATCATCCAGATGTTCGACCGGGTGTACCAGACGGGCGAGCCGCAGTCAGGAACAGAGTGGCGGGTCCAAGCCGACTTCGAAGGCGCGGGCCGAGCGCAGGAACACTTCTTCGACTTCATCGTCTCGCCGCGCCACGCCCAGGACGGCACGATCGAGGGCGTGCAGCTCGCGTTCACCGACGTCACGGACCGGGTGCAAATGCGGATGGCGGCCGAAGCGCGCCTCGAGGAGCTGTCCGAGCGGTACCGCAACGTCCGCGATTCCGCCACCGTCATGCAGCAGGCGTTGCTGGCGCCGTCGGTGCCCGTCATTCCCGGCGCGGACGTGACCGCGCAGTATCTCGTCGCCACGGAAGACACCGCGGCCGGTGGCGACTGGTTCGATGCGATTCCCCTGGGGGACAGGCTGGTTCTCGTCGTCGGTGACGTCGTCGGCCATGGTGTCGAAGCGGCCGCGGTGATGTCGCAACTGCGGACCGCACTGCGGATGCAGGTCGTTGCGGGATATCCGATCGCCGAGGCGCTCGAGGCCGTCGACCGATTCCGCAAGCACGTGCCCGGGTCGAACACGGCCACGATTTGCGTCGGAGCGCTCGACTTCGGCACCGGCGAATTCCGGTACTGCACCGTTGGTCACCCACCACCGCTGCTGGTGACGTCGGACGCGACCTCGCGCTATCTCGAGCCCTCCGGCGCGGGCCCGCTCGGCAGCGGCACCGGCTTTCCGGTCCGCACCGAATTCCTTGACGTGGGCGACTCGATCCTGCTGTACACCGACGGCCTGATCGAGCGACCCGGCCGGCCACTGGGCGCCAGCACCGCCGAATTCGCCGAGCTGGCCGCGAATATCGCCGGAGGGCAACGCGGCTTTGTCATCGCATCATCGGAGCGACCGGTCGACCGAATCTGTTCGGAGACACTGGAATTACTGCTGCGGTCGACCGGCTACAGCGACGACGTGACGCTCCTTGCGGCGCAGCGCCGCACACCGCCCGCGCCGCTGAACATGACGCTGGACGCCACGCTGCAGACCGCCCGCACGGTACGCAATCGGCTGCGGCAGTGGCTGTCGGAGATCGGCGCCGACGCGGACGACATCTCCGATGTCGTGCACGCGATTTCGGAGTTCGTCGAGAACGCGGTCGAGCACGGGTACGCCACCGAGGTCTCCGACGGCGTCGTCGTCGAAGCGACGCTGTCCGGCGATGGCGATCTGCACGTCTCGGTGATCGACCGCGGACGGTGGAAGGATCACCGCGAAGGCGAGACCGGCCGCGGCCGCGGCCTCGCCATGGCCGAAGCCTTGGTGTCACACGCGCACGTCAGTCACGGCCCCGATGGAACGACCGCCAGTGTGAGGCACCACCTGTCGCGGCCGGCGGACTTCGTCACGGACTCGCTGATCAGCCGCGCGGCCGGTCGTCGGGCACACGACTCCGAGTTCGTCTCCGCGGTCACCGAACCGGGCCGCATCGTGGTCAGCGGCGACGTCGATTCCAACACCGCGTCCACCCTGGACCGTCAGATCGCGGTCGAAAGCCGTTCCGGCGTCGCACCGTTGACCATCGATCTCAGCGCCGTCACCCACCTCGGATCGGCGGGCGTCAGCGCTCTCGCCGCCGCGCGGGAGCGGGCGCAACGACAGGGCAGCGAGTACGTGCTGGTGGCCCCGCCAGGAACCCCTGCGCACCACGTCTTGTCACTGGTGCAGATCCCGGTGGTCAGCGGTCTCGCCGAGAACGTCGTGGCCGAAGGCTAAGACCGCTCGGATCGCTCGCCGTGCCGCACCTGGTTGAACGGCACCCCGCGATCGGCGGCATATTCACGGGGGAAGCCCAGCACCCGCTCGCCGATCACGTTGCGGGCCATTTCCGTTGTGCCGCCGCCGATCGCGACCGTCTGCCGGGACAAGTAACGCAACCCCGCCTCCAGGCCGGCGCCCTGCTCCCCCACCACGCCGGCGCTTCCCACGATCTCCAACGCGGTGTCGACATCCGTGGTCACGGTCTCGGAGTGAAACAATCTGATGAGCGTTCCGGCCGCCGGCGGCAGGACGCCGTCCCTGACACTGCGGTACACATGGCCGATCAACTGCTCGGCGACGGCACGGTGCACCAGGACGCGGCCGGCCTTCTCGCGCACGCGTTGGTCGTCGGCTTGTCCGGTCTTCTCCACGAGGCTCACGTAATCGACCGGGATCGCGTTGCCGCCCTCGCTGCCGCCACCGCTGGCGAACTCCGAGCCCTGCCCCACCGCCCGCCGTTCGTGATACAGCTGCCGCGAGGCCACCGCCCAGCCGCCGTTGACCTCCCCGACAACGGCGTCGTCCCCAACGTCGACTCCGTCGAGGAACTCCTCGCAGAATTCGGTGGAACCACTCAGCATGGTGATGTGCCGCAACGTGATTCCCGGATGAGCGATGGGCACCAGGAACATGGTCAGGCCTTCGTGCTTGGGCACATCCCAATTCGTGCGGGCCAGGCACAGGCCGTAATCGGCGGCGAACGCGCTCGTGCTCCAGGTCTTGGCGCCGTTGATGATCCAACGGTCGCCGTCGCGTTCGGCCCGGGTGAGCACGCCGGCCAGATCCGATCCGCCGCTGGGTTCGCTCAACAATTGCACCAGCACCTCTTCGCCGCGCAGCGCCGCGGCGATGTGCTGCTTCTTCTGGTCTTCGCTGCCGGTGTCAAGCAGCGTCGCACAGCAGATGGTGAACGTCGGGGTGTTGAGGATCAAGGGCATTTCGTAGTCCAGGGTTTCGGCGTCGAATGCCTGCTGGTATTCGTAGTCCAGCCCCAGCCCGCCGTACTCGCGGGGAAAACAGATGCCGGCGAAACCGCCGTCGTACAAGCGCTTTTGCAGCTCTCGCGCCCGCAGCCACGCCCGTGCATCGTCACGCGGGGCCGGTGGCGGGGAGTCGCGGTCGATGGCGGGCATGTTGTCGGCCAGCCATGCCCTGGCCCGGGCGGCGAACTCTGCGACGGATTCGGTCTGCGTCATCTGTCCGAACGACCCGCCTTTTCGAACTCGTACACCCGCAGGTTATGTTCCTCCGGCGTCCCAAACATGCCGCGGTACAACGCAACCCGGCGAAGATACAGGTGCAGGTCATGCTCCCAGGTGACGCCGATGCCGCCGTGCATCTGCACGCAGGCCTGGACGATCTGGCCGGCCATCTCCCCCACGTAGGACTTCGCGATGCTGGCCGACAAACCCGCTTGCGGCGCGCGGGCGGCCACGTCGTCCACCGCCGCCCACGTGGTGGCCCGGCAGGCCTCCAGCCACAGCTTCATATCGGCGAACTTGTGTTTGAGGGCCTGATACGACGCCAGCGGCCGGCCGAATGTGTGCCGGTCCAGCGCCCACTGGGTGGTGAAGTCGAACACCGTCTGCAGGACGCCGACCACCTCGGCGCATTGCAACACCTGGGCTATCTGGCTTTGTCGATCGACCAGCGCGGCCGTCTCGTCGGCGGTGCCGACCGCCGCGGACCGTGGTACGACGACACCGTCGAAACGCACGCGCGCGTATTGCTTGACCAGGTCCACCGACTGCTGGGGCTCGATGCTGACGCCGGACGCGTCCGTCGGGACCAGAAACTGGCGAATCTCAGCGGCATTCGCCCCGCTGCGCGCCACCACCAGCAGCGCCGCGCTCTGGGCGCCCGCCTCGACGCGGTCCTTGATGCCGTCGATGCGGTAGCCGGCGTCGGTCTCGGTGGCCGTCACCGAGGGATCGAGCGGCGCCCACCCCTGGCCGGGCTCACAAACCGCCCACGACGCCACCGTTTCACCCGCTATCAGCGCCTCGATGGCGTCGCTGTGCGCGGCCGAGTTCGTGCAGTCGGCGAGCGCCGACAGGACGGTGCTGACCGGATACAGCGGCCCGGGCGCCACCGTCTTTCCGAGTTGCTCGGCGACCGTCGCCAGGTCGGCAAACCCGCTCTCCGACACGCTTCCCCCGCCCAGCTCCTCCGGGACGAGCAGCCCCGCCCAGCCGAGCTCCGCGGCGCGCCGCCACCACGCGGGGTCAAACGACGCGCCCTCGGCGTGTAGCTCCCGCACCCGACGCAGCGGCGCCTCCTTTTCGAGAAAGGCTTGGGTGGTCGAGGTGAAAAGGATCTTTTCGGGAGAGTCGATGGTGGTCATGGCGCCGAGGGGATCCTTCTTGACATTCGATCGCTGCGGGTGCAACGGAAACGGTTTGGGTATTTGATCATCCGCCCGATCGGTCCTCGGTTGGCTGGCGATTCCGATGTTAGCAACGGGCGATACGGTAAGAGATACCGGAGTTCGGTCGGTAAAAACCGTGCCGAACGTGCGCCTCGGGGAATCGCGGAAACCGCCCGGGTCTACCCGGACGAGCCCTTCCTACATGGCGAACACACGGCGTACCGCCTGGGCGTGCAGCGCCCGGTTCTCCTGGGAAACAATCCAATCCGGCACCATCGAGTCGAAGCCATTGAAGGTCGCCGCAATCACATGCAGTTCGGTGTGGACGTAGGCATGCAGCAGCCGATTGGCGTAGTCGATGGCCTCGTCTCGGCAGGGATCGATTTCGGAGCAGCTGACGAACGTGGGTGGCAGCCCCTCGAGGTTCGCCCGGTGCGCGGGGACGTGTTGCCCACTGGCGCTGGCGTGGCCGAGGTAGTGGTTCCAGGCCCGGCTAACGGCCGGACCATTGAGACCCGGGGTGCGCTGGAACTCGCGACGCGACGGCGTGGCATCGGAGTCGAGCATCGGCTGATGCAGGATCTGCATCAGGATGGGTGGACCTTCCTGGTCGAACATGCGCTGGGTCAGGCTCGCGACCAGCGCCGCGCCGGCGTCCCGGCCCATGACCGCGATGCGGCTGGCGTCGGCGTCCAGCTCCGCGCTGTGGTCGACCGCGTAGCGGAAGGCCGCTTCGACGTCGTCCAGCGCGGCCGGACACGGATTTTCGGGCGCCAGCCGGTAGTCGACGGAAACCACCAGACAGCCGCCGTCGCGGGCCAGCTCCACGCAGTGCGCATGGTCTGTCTCCAGGTTCCCGGTGACGAACCCGCCGCCGTGCGCGTACACCACCAGGGGCGCGGCGGATTCGGTGCGGCCGCGGTACAAACGAAGCCCCAACTGGCCACCCGGCCCGGCAATGGATCGGGAGTCGATCAAGACGCCAGCGGTGTCGGCCGCCGCGGCGCGCTGGGCGGCCAGCAGGTTGGCGTGCTCCCGCTCGGCGGCCAACGTCTCGGCGCGGAACTCGAAGACGCCTAACTCAACGGCGGCATCGCGCAATACCGGGTCGATGCGGGTGAGGCCATGGGGCCGGGCCAGGTTCGTCTGTGTCATACCTACTCAATTTCTCCGGCTCGTCATGCACGCTAAACCACCTTCAAGGTAGACCTGAGCTTTTCGCCGGAGGCAGACGAGGTAGGCATCGGCGCGAGAAGACTCCCGACGCGACGATCGCAGCAAGCCGTTGGGCTTCGTTGCTATTTATACTATGATAGCTAAATTCCGCTCGGTACAAACCCGCCGTGGACTAGCGGGCGGTCGTCAATCGGTCCGCGCGAACGGCCTTACTCGGTTGTTTCCAGGAGGAAGCGCTGATGACGCTCAGCACTGACCCGAACGGTCAGCCCGTGGTCCCCCCGCTCGACTTCACCGGCGAAACCAGCCCCTATCCCTTTTTCGAATACATGCGGCACACGGACCCGGTCTGGCATGGCTCCCTGGCCGATTCCGGGCAGCTGCCGGAGGAATTGCGGCCCGACGACGAATGGGTCCTGTTCGGTTACGACGGTGTGTCCCAGGCTTTTCGCGATGACCGGGTCTTCACGTCGGCCGCCTACGACAAGACCATCGGGCTGGTGATGGGACACACCATTTTGGCGATGGGCGGCAGGGAACACCACGACCATCGCAATCTGGTGGCCAAAGCCTTCCGCGCCACCGCCCTGGCGCGGTGGGAGCCATCGGTCATCGGGCCGGTGTGCGATCAGCTCGTCGAAGAAATCCAAAACGAGGGCCAGGCGGACCTGGTGAAGGCGGTGACCTTCGAGTTCCCGACGCGGATCATCTCCACGCTGCTCGGTCTGCCCGCCGAAGATCTCGACCTGTTCCGCCGCCTATCGCTCGACCTCATCTCGATCCCGACCGACATCGAGGCGGGGTTGAACGCCGCCACGGAGCTCTACGACTATTTCCTCAAACAGGTCGAGCAGCGCAGGCGCAAGCTCACCGATGGCATCATCGGCGACCTGGTCGCCGCGGAGATCGACGGCGAGAAGCTCACCGACGAGGCCATCATCTCCTTCTTGCGATTGCTGCTTCCCGCCGGCCTGGAAACCACGTACCGTTCGTCGGGCAATCTGCTCTATCTGCTGCTGACCCACCCCGAGCAGCTGGCGATGGTCCGCCGGGACCGGTCGTTGCTGCCGATGGCGATCGAGGAGGGCCTGCGTTTCGAAACGCCACTGACCATGGTCATGCGCACCACGACCGAGGAGGTCGAAATCGGCGGTAAGACAATCCCGGCCAACGCCCAGATCGACATGTGTATGGGTTCGGCCAATCGCGACGAGAGCCGCTGGAGCGACCCCAACACGTTCGACATCTGCCGCCCGCGCCAGGCCCACATCGCCTTCGCGGGCGGCATTCACATGTGCCTCGGCATGCATCTGGCGCGACTGGAAACGCGGGTCATGTTGAACAGCCTGTTCGACCGCGTCGAGGATTTGGCGTTCGTGCCCGACGACGGAACCGGGGAGGAGTCCAAGATCGTCGGGCTCACATTCCGGTCGCCGAACAAGCTTCCGGTCACCTTCACGCCCGCCGCATGAAAAGCCGCGCAGCGATCCTGCACGACGTTGGCGGCCCGTGGTCCGTCGAAGATTTCGAACTGGACCCGCCCAAGGCCGGCGAAGTCCTGGTGCAGATGGCCGCCGCCGGCCTGTGCCACTCCGACGACCACATCCTCAAAGGCGACATGTCGGCGCCCAATGAGGTGATGCGATCCCTCGGGCTGCCGACCATGTTCCCGACGATCGGCGGCCACGAAGGCGCCGGCATCGTGCGTGAGGTCGGCCCCGGCGTCACCGATGTCGCGCCGGGTGACCACGTGGTGATGTCCTTCGTCGCCGTGTGCGGCCAATGCCGTTGGTGTGCCAGTGGAATCGAGTACCTCTGCGACCAGGGCATCGGCACCATGGTTCCGGGAATGCCGACCGACGGCACGTTCCGCCACCACACCGCCGACGGCCGGAAGTTGGGTCATATTTCCAAGATCGGCGCCTTCGCCGAACACACCGTGGTCTCGACGAATTCACTGGTGAAGATCGAGCAACATCTGCCACTGACGTCGAGCGCGCTGTTGTCCTGCGCCATCCCGACCGGATACGGTTCCGTCGCCAACCGGTCCAACATGCGTGCGGGCGATACCCTCGTGGTGATCGGCGTCGGCGGGATCGGCACGGGCGCCATCCAGGGTGCCCGCATCAACGGCGCCGCCCAGATCGTGGCCGTCGATCCTGTTGACTTCAAACAGAAATCGGCTTTGCAATTCGGTGCGACGCACAGCGTGGCGACGACCGCCGAGGCGCTGGACCTGGTGCGGGGTCTGACCTACGGGGTGATGGCCGACGCCGTGGTGGTCTCACCGTCGTTGATCACCGCCGACGACGTGCGCGACGCGGTGCGGCTCACGCGCAAGGGCGGCACGTGTGTGCTCACCGGCATGACGTCGCAGTTGACCCGGTCCGTCAAGATCGACTTGCAGGATTTCATCCTGACCAATAAGACGTTGGCGGGCACCATCTTTGGCTCATGTAACCCGAAGGCCGACATCGCCAGGTTGGCGAGGCTGTATGAGACAGGTCAGTTGCAGCTCGACGAGATGATCACCAAGCGCTATCACCTTGACGAGGTCAACGACGCCTACGACGATCTGCTCAACGGCAAAATCGTCCGGGGCATCATCGATTTCGGGATCGGCTGAAGCCCTGCTTACATCTTGATCGCGGGGATCAGCCTACTGAGATTCCAGACCCTGTCTCGTCGCGACGACAGGCAGGAGATCGCCAGTGCGGCAGCGGTTATCCCGGCCAGCACGATGATCGCCTGCCATAGCCGCGCGTCGATGCCGCCGAGGATCAGCTGCCGGAGCCCGTTGACGCCATAGGTCATCGGGTCGAAGCGGTGCAGGATCTGGAATGGCCGTGACGTGGTTTCCACGGGATACATGCCGCCCGCGCTGACGAGCTGCAACATGAGTAGAGCCATGATCAGCACCCGGCCCACCGCTGGACCGACAAGCGCGTTGATCGCCTGCGTTGCGGCTACGAACGCACTGGAAATCAGCACCATGAACCCCAGCATGGCCGCCGGATGGACGGCGTGCATACCGAGGGCGAACCGGACCACGCAGTAGAGAATGACCGCTTGGAATAGCGCGATCGCGGCGGCGGGCAGGTAGCTGGCGAGGACCACGCGGAACGCGAGCACTTCCGCCGCGATCGCGCGAGACTGCAAGGGCCGCAGCACCATCCACAGCACCAACGCACCGAAGAACAAGGCGAGCGTGAGGAAGAACGGAGCCATCCCGGTGCCGAAGTTGGGCGCGGCATTCTCATGCGAGGCCTCGAGTTGCACCGGACCACCAATTGTGTCGGCAACCGCATCCTTTTGCTGGCTTGTCCAGTTGGGTACCTGCTTGGCCCCGTCGGCGAGTTTGGTCGCCAGCTCGGCCGATCCCGCCTTGAGCTGTCGTGCCCCGTCGTCGAGCTTGGCAATGCCACCGGCCAATTCGGCGTTGCCGGTGGCGACTTGCTGGGCTCCGTCGCGCAGCTGGGTGAGCTTGTTCGTCAGCTCCTGTCCCTTGCTGCCGACCTGGTCGAGCGCCGACCCGAGGGGGCTGCCTGGGTTACGCAGCCCCGATGTCATGGCGATCGCCGCGTTCTGCGCATCGGTGAGTTGCTGGCGGATCTGGGGTGTGAACTGGTGACCCCGGAGCTGATCCTGGATGCCGCGCAGGTTGTTCGCGAGCGGATCCTGTCGCGCGGAGAGCTGATCGATCACCGATGACAGCGAGTTTGCGGCGGCATCCTGCGCCGCGGCGATGGTACCGAGCTGGTCGTTGGCCTGCGCAAGTGCGGCTGCGCCCTGTTGCAATTGCTGCGTGCTGCCGCCGATTTGCGACACCGCCTTGGTCACCGCGAGCAGCGGGTCGGTGGCCTGGTTGATTCCGTCTGACAGTTGCTTGGCACCAGCGGCAAGCGTTGCCGAGCCGGACCGCGCGGTGTCCAGGCCGCCCACCAGCTGGCCCGCGCCGTCATCGAGTTGCGCGGCCCCGTCTGCGGCCTGCTTGATACCTGATCCCGACGAAACCACCACCGACAGCATCTGATTGACGGCCTGTCCCGAGATCCGGCTGGATACCGCGTTGAGCACCTGGCCGATGGCGGTACGACCGATACTCGTCGAGATGTAGTTGTTGGCGTCGTTGTAGACGGCGATCAGGTTGGCCTTCTTGGGTTGCCCGGTCACCGGCGACGCGACGGCCGCGCTGAAATCTGGCGGTAATTCGACCATGAAGTAGTACTTGCCGTGGTCGACTCCGTTGCGTGCCTCCGGTAAGTCCACGACGTGCCAGTCAAGGCCGCCGTCCGCGGTCAGGCTCTTGGCGATCTCCGCGCCGGCATTGAACTGCTGCCCGGATACGACGGCGCCGCGGTCGGAGTTGACCAGCGCCACCGGCATCTTGTTGGTGTGGCCGAACGGATCCCAGAACGCCCACAGGTACAGCGCCCCGTACACCAGGGGCAGCAGCATCAGTACGACGATGGCCACGCGCGTCAATCGGCTACGGCCGAAACGTTTGATCTCCGAGCCAAAGGCCAGTCCAGCCAACATCGTTCAGCCCTCTCCGGTCGGGATGCGGTGATCGTGTAGTTCGTGGTCGGGCGAGTCCGTGCCGAGCGGGTTGGTCACCCCGACGACGACGGTGCGCTGCTCCGCGATCACGCCGAGCCTGTCGACCGCGACCGTTCGCCGGGAATTGTCACGAACCTGTTCGAGGTCGCCGACCACCAGGATCGGACGATTCGACAACAACGCGAGCGTGATGCGCAGCAGAAACAGTTCGAGGTCTGACAATTCGACGATGTAGGTGTCGCCGGACGGGGGGGTCATCTCGCCGAAGACCTCGGTCAGCTCGGCCGGACCCGATTGAAGCGGCACCGATGAATACCACGGCGCCAGCCACCGTCGTTGCTCGGCGAGCACGGTCTCCACGGTCACCGAATCCTCCAGCTCGTCGATGTCGTCGAAGGCCGCGATCGAGCATTGCCGGCGGATCGCGCGCGGGGTTGTTTCGCCGAGGACGGTCAGCGTGCCGTGGCTCGGCCTGAAACGCCCCGCGAGCGTCAGCAGCAGCGTGGTCTGCCCCGGCCCGCCGGGCATCTGGATAGCGTGAAAACCCGGTGTGAGGGCGAGATCGATATCCGAAAATAGGGGGCCGTGCTCGCCGTCGACGCCTAACCCGCGGGCGATGATCACCGGCGCCACCGCGTCCGGCCCGTCATTCGCATCCATGGTGAGGTCCTTCCTGACCGGCGGAAGCCCGGATAGATTCCAGCACCGCGGTGACCAGCTGCGCTAGCAGGTCGGGGTTGATGGTCCCGGGACGCAGGACCTCTTCCATCGCCACGCCGAGGTTGATCGTGACGACGAGCTGGGCGAGGTCGGCCAGCTCTCGATCGGACGCCACGGACGGGCTCGATTTGACGATGTGCACCGCTTGGTCGGCGGCGGCGGCGCGGCGGCGTTCGATGAGACGCTCGCGCAGCTGGTGGTCACGCTGGGCGCGCAGCCAGTATTCGACGAACAGCACGTAGAAGTCGGAATGGTCGCGAACTGCGTCCAGCCATGACCGGCTCAATTCCCGTGCGGCCGCACCGGTGTCGCCACCGCTGCTGTCCAGCGCTGTGGCGATCTGCTCACCGCGGAGCTCGAACTCGCGGTCGAGCAGGGCCAAAAACAGCTCGTCTTTGGATTCGAAATTCGAGTAGACCGCGCCCTTGGTGAAACCTGCGGCCTGGCCGATGGCATCGATGGTGGCCCCGGCGAAGCCTTCGGCGGCGAAAACCTTCGACGCTGCGTCCAGGATCCGGTCGCGAACCTCGCCGCGGGTGGGGCGGGTTCGGTGCGGCTTGACAGGGGACATGGTCAGCAGCATACTCGACGGTATCGAATGGATACTAGCAAGTATCGAAGGGGATGGTGCTAAGGGAGCTTGGCCAGGGCGTGATCCCAGAGTTGGCGCGCGAGGATCGGATCGTAGGCCGCCCGATTGGCTTTGGCGACTTTGCCTTTCGCGTAGTATTCGCCGACCGTCCAGTCGACGCCGGGCACGCTGGTCGCCAACCAGACCAGCTGATCGGCGCCATCATCCGCGGACTTGATCATTCGGCTAGCGGGCGTGCGTTGCATGGTCGTCAGAAACCGCGAGCCGGACGAATGACCGATGTTGGTGTTGACGAAACCGGGGTGAACCACTGCCAGCGAAAGACCATCGGCCCGATAGCGCCGATCTAATTCCTTGGTGAACAAGATGTTTGCCAACTTCGCCACCGCGTAGGCGGTGCTGGGCCGGCGCCGTTCCGTCGTGTCGAAATCGGCGAGCTTGACATTGCGCAGCAGCCGCTGTGACGAGCTGGACGTGTTGACGATCGTGGCATGCGAGCCGATGAGCACGTCCAGCAACAGCGTGGTGAGCAAGAACGGCGCCAGGTAGTTGACCTGAAAAGTGATCTCATGGCCGTCGGGGGTTCTCCGGAGCTTCGAGAACACTCCTCCGGCGTTGTTGCCCAATACGTCGATGCGCGGGCAGGCGGACCGGATTTTGTCTGCCAGCGCCCGAACTTGGGACAGGTCGGCGAAGTCGGCCAGGAAATAGTCGGCGCCCAACTCCGCGGCCATGGCCGCGGTCTTGCTTTCCGACCGCCCCACCAGCACGACGTTGTGCCCGCCACGGCTGATCCGGCGGGCCGCCGCCGCACCGATGCCGTCGCTGGCGCCCGTGATGACGATCGTCTTTGACGTCACCGCAGGAGTGTATCGATCACCGCCGCAGTGAGTAACGAACCGGCAGGTGCTTGAGCCCGCCGACGAAGGTCGTGGCGACCAGCTCCGGGTCGCCGGTCAACTCAATGGATTCCAGGCGTGGCAGCAGCTCTGAGAAGAAGCTGCTGACCTCCATGCGGGCCAGCGCCGCGCCCATGCAGAAGTGCACGCCATAGCCGAAGGCCAGGTGCTTGTTGGGGTCGCGACCGACGTCGAAGCGGAAAGGCTCGTCGAAGACTTCCTCGTCGCGGTTGGCCGACACGTAGGACAGCAGCACGGATTCGCCTGCGGCAATGGGGACTCCGCGCACGACAGTGTCGCTGGCGGCGGTGCGCATGAACTCCTTGACCGGCGTCACCCAGCGGATCATCTCGTCGGTGGCCAGTGGCATCAGGTCGAGGTTGTCGCGCAAGCGGTGCAGCTGGTCGGGGTTTTCGATGAGCGCCTGCAGGCCACCGGAGATGGTGGCGCTGGTGGTGTCGTGGCCCGCGGTGGCGACGATCAGGTAGTAGGAGACGGTGTCGATGTCCGACAGGGGTTCGCCGTCGACGCGGGCGTTGGCGATCGCCGAGGCGAGATCCTCGGTCGGGTGTTCGCGGCGGGACGCCGTCACGCCGTTGAAGTATTGGAACATGTCGAGCAGCGCCGGCAGCTGGTCCTCGTTGGAGCTGCCGCGCTTGAATTCGGAGTCGTCGCTGCCGAACAATTCCTGCGTCAGCTTGAGCATGCGGGGAAAGTCGGCCTCGGGCAGGCCCAGCAGCGACATGATCACGTAGAGCGGGTAATTGACGGCGACTTCCTGAACGAAGTCGCATTCGGGACCGACCGCCATCATCTTGTCGACGTAGATCTTGGCCAGCTCGTCGACGCGAACCTTCAGGGCCCGCATCGCCTTTGGGCGAAACCAGTCGGAGCCGATCGCGCGCACCACCCGGTGCTGCGGGTCGTCCAGGTGGATCAATGTGCGCACGCCGACGGCGGCCTGCATCTCGTCGCCTTCGGCGGTCGTCAACACCGGTCGCGGCCAGTTGGTGAAGAGCATGTTTTCCCGCTCGATGTCCATGATGTCGGCGTGTTTGGTGATCGCCCAGAACGGCCGGTAATTCGGCACCTCCACCCGCGACACCGGAGCGTTGGCGCGCAGGTGAGTCAGCGCCGCATGCAGCCGCTGCTCGTCGGTGTACGCCAACGGGTCCGTCAGCAGGTTGGCGGCCTCGTCCATCGTGGTGGTGCTCACTGGTGAAACTCCTCGATTCGGGGCGTCCCCGCCGGCGAAAGACGGACCTCGAGGGACGGGGCATCAGGACTGCGGGTAACTTTACCGTAAGCAATCCAGTATGTGACCCCGCAACGTGGCGATCGCAAGCGCGGCGTAGCCGGCGCCGGGGGCACCTCCCGCTTGCGGGGGACGGGTCGCCACCATAAGGACTGCTCGCGCGACGAATCCTCTATGAGGTAGGACATAGGCATGCCGAAAGCCCAGGACTGGGGAGAAACGCTCGACGATCTCGAGCGACGCCGTCAGCACGCGCTCGAAATGGGCGGGCCGGAGCGGCTCGACAAGCACCGCAACAAGGGCAAGCTCGACGCCCGCGCTCGGATCGAGTACCTCCTCGACCCGGGCACGTTCCGCGAGCTCGGCACCCTGGTCGGCGGTGAGACCGCGGCCGACGGCCTGGTCGTGGGCTCCGGCGAGCTCAACGGCTCACCGGTGATGCTGGGCGCCGAGGACTTCACCACCCTGGCCGGCAGCATCGGGCCCGGCGGCAATTCCAAGCGGTACCGCATCGCCGAACTGGCGCTGCGCGACAAGATCCCGCTGATCATGCTGCTCGAAGGCGCCGGCTTCCGCCCCACCGGCGGGCATTACGGGCGCACCCCGACCGACCTGCTCGCGCAGGCGCAATGCTCCGGGCGCGTCCCGACCGTCGCCGCTGTCCTCGGCCCCTCGGCCGGACACGGCGCACTGGTGGCACCCGTTTGCGACTTCCGGATCATGAGCCGGCAGGGCGCGATCTTCACCGCAGGGCCCCCCGTCGTCAAAGAGTCGACCGGAGAAGACATTTCGAAAGAGGACCTGGGCGGGCCGGGCGTCGCGTTGCCCAGCGGCGTGATCCACAATGTCGCCGAGGACGACGAAGCGGTGCTTGACGACGTCCGCCGCTACCTGTCGTACTTCCCGCCCAGCGCGTGGTCGTACCCGTCGCCGCAACCGTCCGGTGCGGCCTGCGCACCGCGGCCGACGCCGGAGCTGCTCGACATCGTCTCCCGGGACAACCGCCGCGTTTACGACATGCGCGCCGTGCTCGATGTGGTCTTCGACAGCCCCGACTGGTTCGAAGTGCAGCCCCAGTTCGGCAAGGCGATCATCTGCGCACTCGCCCACCTCGGCGGCCACCCCGTCGCGGTGGTGGCCAACCAGCCGCAGGTGCTCGCGGGCTCCATCGACGCCGACGCCGCCGACAAGGCGGCCCACTTCATCATGGTGGCCGATTCCTTCCACCTGCCGATCGTGTTCCTCGCCGACAACCCCGGGATGCTGCCCGGCAGCCGATCCGAACGCACCGGCGTGCTGCGGGCCGGCGCGCGGATGTTCGCCGCGCAAACGGCCGCTACCACGTTGAAGCTGCACCTCACACTGCGCAAGGCGTACGGCTTCGGGTCGATGGTCATGTCGCTGTTGGGTTTCGACCATCAGGTCGCGACCTTCGCCTACCCCGGTGCCACGATGGGCGCCATGAGCGCCGCGGCCCTCAGCCGCGCCTCACACGCGGGCGAAGACCTTTCGGCCAAGCTGCGTAACGCCGAGCTGGAGGCCTCCTACCGCTCGGCCGAGCACATGGGGTTCGACGAACTGATCGATCCCCGCGAGACACGCGACGCCCTGCTCGCGTCCTTGAAGCGCGGCCTGTCGAGCAGGCAGGCCGCCGCCGAGCCGGTAACCCGGACCGTCATCCTGCCTTAGAACCGCCGCGAGAGTGCATCTACCGACTGCGCCTCTCGGGCGGTTTCACGCGGTGGATGCAACGGTGGGTGGTTTGGACAATAGTTCGTTGAGGGCTTCGGCGGGTGTATTCCAGTCCAGGGTTTGGCGTGGTCGTCCGTTGAGTTCGGCGGCGACGTAGTCCAGGTAGCCGGCGCCATAGACCGATAGGTCGGTGCCTTTCGGAAAGTATTGGCGCAAAAGCCCATTGGTGTTCTCGTTGCTACCGCGTTGCCACGGCGAGTGTGGATCGCAGAAGTAGATATCCAAGTCAGTGGCGTCAGCGATGGCGAGGTGGTTGGTCAACTCCTTGCCCTGGTCCCAGGTCAACGAGCGGCGTAGATGGTCGGGCAACTCGGCCATTTTGGCCACGATGGCGTTTTGCACCGCCAGGGCGCCGTGGTCATCGGGCAGGTGCAAGAGCATGACAAAACGGGTGGTGCGCTCAACCAGAGTGCCAATCGCGGACCCCGATTTGGTGCTGCCCAGGATCAGGTCGCCTTCCCAGTGACCGGGGACGGCACGGTCGGCGACCTCGGGTGGGCGTTGGCTGATATTGACCATGTCGGGGATACGTCCGTGGCGGCGGGCCCCGGGCTGGTGCTGGGATCGGCGCACCGCGCGTTTGGTCCGCAGGCACCGATGCAGCTCGCGGCGCAACGAGCCGCGGCCCTGAACGTAAATGGCCTGGTAAATGGCCTCGTGGGACACCCGCATCTCCGGATCATCAGGGAAGTCGCGGCGCAGCCGCGCGGCTATCTGAGTTGGGCTATGCAACTGTTTTAACCGAGTCTGCACTTCGGCGTGCAGCCTGTCATTGATCGCGAGCTTGCGGGTCTTGGGGCGCCGCGCCCGATCAGCGGCACGGTCATGCGCCGACACGGCCAGATAGCGCACGCTCGCGGTCTTGCCGCTTTGGCGGGCCCCGAACGCCTCTTTGCGCCGATACCCCGATTTGCAGCCCGTATGGCGGTTACGCAACTCGCAGTTGCTGTCGATCTCACGCTTAATCGTCGATGCTGGCCGGCCCAACCGGCGCCCGATCGAGCGCAAAGATTCCTGGGCATGCACACCGGCCTGGATCTCGATGCGTTCCTGCAAGCTCAACCGCGGCCGGGGACCGCAGATATTCGGTGT
The DNA here is from genome assembly GCF_976985675.1 of Mycobacterium sp. NTMscope_MAC_12. NCBI lineage: Bacteria > Bacillati > Actinomycetota > Actinomycetes > Mycobacteriales > Mycobacteriaceae > Mycobacterium > Mycobacterium sp. NTMscope_MAC_12. The sequence goes on along the minus strand of NZ_CDRJYY010000001.1, from coordinate 1,081,010 downwards.
CCTGAAACGGGGTTTCACCCCGCCAGCCTCACGGAACCACTGCCGACCCGTGCCTTGCGACACGCCGACGGCCACGCCCGCCGAGCCCGGATCAAGGCCCCGCCGAACACATTCCCAAAACACCGGAACCCGCGACCGCAACGTCCCATTGGCCATCGCAACACTCCTCACTCAGAAGATGTGTTGCATCCATCCCTTGAAATCAAGTCGGGAAACGCGTCGCCAGTTGCACTTTCGCGGTAATAGGTCACGATCGGCTCGAGCTCGTCGGGGGTGGCGCCATGCATGATGACCGCGTCGGCCCCGTAGTCGAACTCCTTGCGGATGCGGTCCACGCACTGTTCGGCCGTCCCGGTCGCCGAGGGCTCCAGCCATTCGTCGGGGATCAGCGTCGCGATGTGCTCGATCTGCTCGGGCGTGCCCTTGTGGTCGATCCCGCCGGCGATCGACGTGACGACCGGGTCTTCGCGGAACCGTTGCAGCACAGCGGGATCCCAGTCATTGGTTTGGACGAGCAGGTCGCCGTAGCCCTGTAGATAAGTGGCCAGCCGCGCGACGGTCTTCTTCAGCCGCAACTCTTCGGGCAGGTGGTCGCCGACGGTCGCGAAGCACGACCACACCCGTACACTGTCGGGGTCGCGGCCCGCCTTCTCCGCGGCCGCCTTCACGGTTTTGACGCTGCGCTGCAAGGTTTCCGGGGTGAAGTAGGTGTGCAGTATGACGTCGTCGAAGGCCCGGCCTCCGAGCGCGAGCGTGTTAGGGCCGAACGCCACCAGGGCCAACCGGATGTCTTCGTTGAAGTCCGGATCGAGAAACAGGATGGGGTACTTGCCCATCGGGCCGTCGTGGTTGAAGATCAGCTCGCCGTGCCACAGTCGGCGCATGACCTGGGCCCAATCCTCCATTTGCGCCGTCGTCACCGCCGGTATGCCGAAGGCCCCGTAGATTGCGGCGATGCCCCGGCCGACGCCCAGGGTGAATCGGCCGCCGGAAAGGCGATGCATCGTGGTCGCCCACGATCCCGTGATCAGCGGGTGGCGGGTGTTGTGATTGGTTGCGGCGGTGGCGATCTGCATGCGGGTGGTCACCGCGCACGCCGCCCCGACGAGCGACGACGCCTCTTTGACGTTCCACCGCTCGGAGATGAATCCGGTGCCGAAGCCGAGTTCCTCGCCGCGACGGGCCTCGTCCATCAATGCAGCCGGGCCCTCACCCCCGGCGCCGGCCAGCAGATAGAAGCCCAATTCATCAAGCGTACGGTCACTCAATTCCAAACCCCTTGCTGGTAGCCGCAGTTCCACACCTCGGTAATCTTGCCATCGACCACGCGGAACACCTCCATGCTGGCGATGTTGGTTTGGGTGCCGTCCTTGGTCCTGATCGTCGAGTCGTAGACGATCGCCACGTGTTCGCCGTCCTCGCCCTCGATGACGACATTGAGGTCGAAGTGCAACGATTCGGCCACCTGCCACATGTCCACCACCCGCTGGACCGCTTCGGCGTGGGTCAGCGTGCGCGAAGCACCGACCTCGTGCCGAATGACGGTGTCGCCCAACAGCTCCTCGGCCAGCTCGATGTTGCGCTCATTCCACACGACGAGGTTGTAGAGCTCGACCACCGTCCGTGCCGTCCAGGTCGGCGCCATCAGCCGGGCACCGCGTCGCGCAGGAATCGGTCGGTGATGCGCTGCACGCGCCGGGAGAAAATGTGCCCGACGTGGCTGCCGTCGTACCAATACAACTGGCCGGCCCAGCGTTCCTGCAGCGCGTTCGTGGGCTCACGCATCGCCATCCGGTCGTGCCACGCCCCGACGATGAGGCGGCGCTCCGGTGGCGGCGAGGGTGTGACCGCCAGGGGGTCGATCACCGAGGTCAGCTGGGTGACCACGGGAGATTCCAGCAACTCGCGGAATCCGTCGCGCGACGGCCCCCACCGCTGAAGGTGTCGCGCGATCATCGCGTTGAGCCCCAGGATGGGCGTGTACAGGGCCACCGCATCGATCCGCTTTTCCAGGTGCGACACCAGCGCGGCCACCGGGGTGCCCATCGAAATCCCGGCCACCACAACGGCGGTGGCTTGCGCCTGCGCCCAGCGCACCACGGCGCGCACCTCCGAGACGACCCGCATCATTCCCGCGACGTTGCCGAGCGGATCCATGTCGGGATAGGCCGGCCAGTGGCCGCGTCGGCACCCGTGGCCCGGCTGCACCGGCATCGCGATGTTGAAGCCCAGTTTGCGATGTATCCGGCCGATGCCGGACATCAGCAGGTCTTCGGTGCCGCCCTGACCGGCGCCGTGCACCCATACCAGCCACGGTCTGGGCCCGTCGCGGTGCCGGCACACGTGCACCACCGCTCGCGCCGGCCCGCCCAACCCGTCGGCCTCCAGGGTCGGCGGCAGGGCCGGATCGTGTTCGAAGGTCAGCCGTTCGTATGCCAGGCCGGCGATACGGCGCCGGCGTATCGAGGCGGCCCGCAACGGTTTCGGCTCGGCGTGCGCCCGGTCGATGCCGAGCGTCGAGAGCTCCTCGGCGGCCGCGGTGCACGCATCCAGCGGGCGCATCGCCGCGGGGCTGCCGCCCAGCAGCGAAAAGCCGCTCAGCACAAGCTCGTCGAGCATGACCTCACCGAACTGGCGGACACCGCGTGGCGACAGCGGGGACCAACCGGTGGACTCCTGCAGACCGGCCACCGTTCGCGGCACCAGCATTGCGAGTTCCCGGGCCACATCTTTGGCCAGGCTCAGCCCGTTCAATGCCTTCGCCATGTCGCTCACCTTCAACAGCTAAGCCAGTTTGAATCCGGTGTATCCGCTTGCCGCGATTTCGTCGCAGCGCCGCCGGTATTCGGGGATTCCGCCGGTGTAGCCCATATACATCCGTTTCTTGCCCGGCACGTTGCCACCGTTGTACCAGGAGTTGCACGACGAGTGGACCAGAACCGTAGGCGCGACGAGCGCCGTGGTGTGGTCGATCCACTCCTGCTGAGCGGTGCTGAGCGCCTCGATGGTGCGGATGTCGTTGGCGCGCAGATACGCGAGGCAGTCGCCGATCCACTCCACGTGCTGTTCGAGGGCGGCGACGAAGTTCGTCGCGGCGCTCGGGCTGCCCGGGCCCTGAACCGTGAAGAGGTTCGGGAACCCGGCGACCGCCAGACCCAGGTACGACAGCGGGCCTTCGGTGGCCCAGAATTCGCCGAGCGAGACACCGCCGCGGCCACGGACGTCGATGCGGCTCAGCGCGCCGGTCATGGCGTCAAAACCGGTGGCGTAGACGATGGCATCGAGTTCGTGCAACCGGTCCTCGGTGCGGATGCCGGCGGGTGTGACTTCGCGGATCGGCGACTTTCGCAGGTCGACGAGGGTGACGTTGTCTCGGTTGAACGTCTCGTAGTAGCCCTGGTCGATGATCGGGCGCTTACAGGCGAAGGGGTGCACGGGAACCAGGGAGGCGGCGGTGTCCGGGTCCTTGACGATCCGGGCCACCGCCTCGCCGTACAACTTGGCGGCCATCCGGTTGGCGTCGATGTCGAAGAAGATGTCGCCCCAGTTCAGTGCGCCCATGACGCCGTTCTCCTCGATGGCGCGCAGTTGCTCTTCGCGCGTCGCCGACTTCAGTGGCGGCCTGCCGAGCATTTCGAGCAGGACGGAAAACGCGCTCAGCCGGGCCGCGCCGATCGGGTGGGCGCGCTGGGCCGCACGGATTTCGCCGTAACGGGCCTTCATGTCGTCGAGCTCGCCCGGCTCGAAGCGATGCACCCGCCACGGCAAGGTGTATGCCGGTGATCGCTGAAACACCGACAATTGCAGGGCTTCTCGGGCGACGACGGGGATGAGTTGCACGCCGGTCGAGCCGGTGCCGATGACGCCGACGCGCTTGCCGGTGAGGTCGACGCCGCCCTCGGGCCAGCGGCTGGTGAACAGCGACGCCCCGGCGAACGTGTCCATCCCGGGGATGTCCGGCTCCAGCGGTACGGACAGGATGCCCGAGGCGGCGACGACGAAGGGAACCCGGAAAATGTCGTCGGATTCGGTGCGCACCGACCACATCGCGGCTTCGTGGTCGAACGTCATCGCGACGACCTTGGTGCCGAATTGGATGTCGCGGCGAAGGTCGAGCCGGTCGGCCACGAAGTTCAGGTAGGCCTCGATCTCCGGCTGGGCCGGCATCGACTCCGTCCACACCCACTCCTGCTGGATCTCTTCGGAGAAGCTGTAGGAGTATTCGATGCTCTCGATGTCGCACCGCGCGCCGGGATAGCGGTTGAAAAGCCAGGTGCCGCCCACGCTTTCGGCCATCTCCAGCACGCGGGTACGTAGCCCGAGTTGCCGCAGCCGGTGCAGCATGTACAGCCCGGAGAACCCGGCGCCGATGACGAGGACGTCGTAGGAGGTATCAGCTTCAGCCATCGTCGCCGCCGGTTATCTTCAAGATGGTTCGGCTCAGGTTTCCCCCGAAGCCCCCCATCACCATCGGTGCGAAGTTCCCCACCCCCTCGATCGGGGGCGCGGTCTGAGGGTCGGCACCCGCGGTGGACACCGCCATGTCCAGCGTCACGACCACGTCGGTGGTGAACACGTCGCACCAAGACTCCAGGTCTTCGGTGTCCAGAAAACGGCAGTAGCGCGCCTTCAGTTGCCGGATGGCTTCCAGCTCGTCAGCCGCTGTCGTCATGTCACTCCTTGCCGCGCGCGGGCCGGACTGCTGAAATCTATACTGTAATGGATTTAGTATCAACGATCACGGGAGGCACTGGCGTGAAAGTTCCCTTCACCTGGAAGGTCACCGGCTGGTTCATGGTCGGCTGGTCCCCGGAGTTTCCCGTCGGCGAGGTCCGGCCGCTGCGCTATTTCGGGGAGGACCTGGTGGCCTACCGGGATGAGCAGGGTGAGCTGCATGTTTTGGAAGCGCACTGCAAGCATCTCGGCGCCCACATCGGCCACGGCGGCAAGGTGGTCGGCGACTGCGTCGAGTGCCCCTTCCACGGCTGGCGCTGGGGGCCGGACGGCTGCAACAAATACATCCCGTATCAGCCGGACCGGCCCAACCGAGGGCTGCGGCTGAAGGTGTATCCCGTCCGGGAGCAGTACGACTGCGTGTTCATCTGGCACCACCCGGACGGCAAGGAGCCACAGTGGGAAATGCCGGATATCTTCCGCAAGTTCCCGCAATTCGAGACCGATCCTGCCCAGTACTACCGGGCGTATCCGGAGTTTTCCCGGCGCGCGGAGCGCGAACCGGTGCATCCGCAGATCGTGGCCGAAAACGCACCCGACAGCGCCCATTTCGAGTACGTGCACCACGCCACGGTGACGCCCCGGGTGCTCGACTGGAAGATCGTCGACCACGAATGGCAGTTCATCGCGGGCTGGCCGGACGCAACTAGCGACAATCCCGACGATCTCGCGTTACGGTTTCACAGCCACCTGTTCGGGCTCGGCGGGGCGATCAGCGTCTTCGAGGGCGCGCAAAACCACCGGCTGATCTTCACCTGCACGCCGGTCGACGACGAGTGCTCGGACCTGTTCTACTCGATCTGGTGGCCGCGAATCCCCGGCGACACGGCGGACGTTCCGGAAGGAAAACTGCGCGACGTCATCGAGAAGCAGTTCCTGTCCACGGTGTTCGACGACCTGCAGATCTGGCGCTACCAGAAGTATGTGGAACACCCGGCACTGTCGAAGACCGATGCGAAAGGCTATATGGCGCTGAGGAAGTGGGCGACGCAGTTCTATGACGTCGCGCCGGTGGGCGCCCCCGCATGACGGACCGGCTGGCGGGACTTGTCGCACCTGAGCACACCGCGATCGTCGCCCAGGAGTGCCAGGGCGCGGTGATGGGTCCCGACGCCGGACTGGCGATGCTGGCCGAGGAAGCCCGCCGCGAGGCGTTGCCCAACATCGCGCGCCTGCTGCCCGCGGCCCGCGCGGCCGGGGTGCGGGTCGTGCATTGCCTGGTGCAGCGGCGGCCCGACGGGCTCGGCTCCAACCACAACGCGAAGATCTTCGCGATGGGCGGCGGCAACCAGGTGGACATCACCCCCGGCACGCCGGGTGCGGAGGTGCTGCCCGAATTAGGTCCGGAGCCTTCGGATTTGGTCTTGCGCCGCTGGCACGGCGTGGGGCCGATGGGCGGCACCGATCTGGACGCGGTGTTACGCAATCTCGGCGTCTCGACCATTGTCGTGGTGGGTGTTTCGCTGAACATCGCGATCCCCAACCTCGTCATGGACGCGGTCAACGCCGCCTACCGGGTGGTCCTGCCCCGCGACGCCGTCGCCGGCATACCCGCCGACTATGGTGCAGCGATGATCGCCAATACGCTGTCGCTGCTTGCCACCATCACCAGCACCGACGATCTGCTCCGGGCCTGGGACGAGGAAGCGCGATGACCGACACAGCGCCGGAAGTTCGCGGCGGATTCCCCGACGTCAAGCCCGTCGAGGACGCTCCCGCGGAACTGGGCCCGTTCGTCGCCGCACTGCGCCGACTGCAGGACCTGACCGTGTCCACCAAGCCGGACCCCGCGCTGTGGGCCGCCGCGACCGCGCACCTGGAGAACGCCTGCGCGCTGCTGGATGGCCACCAGGTCCCCGAGGTCGAGGCGGTGGCCGGCCGGGTGCTGAGCCTGCCCGGGCTGGCCCATCCCCTACTGCCGCCCTGGATGGTGACCGATGCCGGTGCCGACGGCGTCACGATGGCCGGTCATTTCACCACCTCGCACATCGGCGGGAACCGGGCCGTGCACGGCGGCATGATCCCGCTGTTCTACGACTGGCTGTTCGGCATGGTCGTGTCCACCGCGGACATCCGGCCGACGCGCACGGCCTATCTGCACGTCGACTACCGGCAGATCACCCCGATCGATCAGCCGCTGACCGCTCAGGGCCGCATCACCGACGTCGACGGCCGGAAGGTTTTCATTGACGCTACTATGACAGCCGCCGACGGTACGCTGCTCAGCGAAGCCAACGGCCTGATGGTTCGCCTGCTACCCCACCAGCCGTGAGCGGACCCCGGTTTGGCGAGCAGACGCAGAATCGCACCGCACGAGCCTTGCGCATGCGATTCTGCGTCTGCTCGGCGGAAAGGAAATAGTGGACACCACAACAACATTCACGGTTCCTGCCGTCGCGAAGGCCGTCGCGGCCGCCATCCCCGATCGGGAGCTGGTCATCCAGGGCGATCGCCGGTACACCTACGCGCAGGTGATCGACCGCTCGAACCGGCTCGCCGCCTACCTGCACTCGCAAGGTTTGGGATGCCACACCGAGCGCTCCGCGCTGGCCGGCCACGAGGTGGGCCAGGACCTGCTCGGCCTCTACGCCTACAACGGGAACGAATTCGTCGAGGCGCTGCTGGGCAGCTTCGCGGCCCGGGTGGCCCCGTTCAACGTCAACTTCCGCTACGTCAAAAGCGAGCTCCAGTATCTGCTGGCGGATTCGGGGGCCACCGCGCTGCTCTACCACGGCGCATTTGCGCCACGGGTCGCCGAGATCTTGCCGGATCTTCCGCAGCTACGCGTGCTGATCCAGATCGCCGACGGCTCGGGCAACGACTTGCTCGAGGGCGCAGTCGATTACGAGGCCGCTTTGGCGTCCGTGTCGCCGGAACCGCCGCCGGTGCAGCACTGCGCCGACGACCTGTACGTCCTGTACACCGGGGGCACGACGGGCATGCCGAAGGGCGTGCTGTGGCGCCAGCACGACATCTTCATGACGTCCTTCGGCGGGCGGAATCTCATGACCGGCGAACCCTCGGCGTCCATCGACGAGATCGTCGAGCGGGCGGCCTCGGGTCCCGGCACCAAGCTGATGATCCTGCCCCCACTGATCCACGGCGCGGCCCAGTGGAGCGTGATGACGGCGATCACGACGGGGCAGTCCGTCGTTTTCCCCACGGTCGTCGACCATTTGGACGCCGACGACGTGGTGCGCACCATCGAGCGGGAAAAGGTCGCGGTGGTCACCGTGGTGGGTGACGCGATGGCCCGCCCGCTGGTTGCCGCGATCGAAAAGGGGACCGCCGACGTGTCGTCGTTGGCGGTCGTCGCCAACGGGGGCGCCCTGCTGACCCCGTACGTCAAGCAACGCTTGATCGAAGTGCTGCCGAACGCCGTTGTCGTCGACGGCGTCGGGTCGTCGGAGACGGGTGCCCAGATGCATCACATGTCCACCTCGGGCGCGGTAGCCACCGGCACGTTCAACGCCGGGCCGGACACCTTCGTCGCCGCCGAGGACCTGACGACCATCCTGGAACCCGGCCACGACGGGATGGGCTGGCTGGCCCAGCGAGGTTACGTTCCGCTCGGCTACAAGGGTGATGCGGCCAAGACCGCCAAGACTTTTCCGGTGATCGACGGCGTTCGCTACGCCGTTCCCGGTGACCGCGCCCGCCACGGCGCCGACGGCTCCGTCGAACTGCTCGGCCGCGACTCGGTGACCATCAACTCCGGCGGCGAGAAGATTTTCGTCGAGGAGGTCGAAACGGCCATCGCGTCGCACCCCGCCGTGGCCGACGTGGTGGTCGCCGGACGGCCGAGCGAGCGGTGGGGCCAGGAGGTCGTCGCGGTCGTGGCGCTGGCCGAGGGCGCCAGCGTCGAGGCCGACGAGCTGGTCGCCCACGCCTCAACCACTTTGGCGCGCTACAAACTTCCGAAGGCGATCGTCTTCCGTCCGGTCATCGAGCGCAGCCCCTCGGGCAAGGCCGACTACCGGTGGGCTCGTGAGCAAGCCGTGAATGGTTGAGCGATGTCGTTGCTGCAGAAGGACGAGACGCTGACGGCTTCGACTGAGGTACGCGCCTCCGCGGACCGGATCTACGCCGTCGTGTCCGACGTCACGCGGATCCCGGAGTGGAGCCCGGAGACCGTGCGTGCGCAGTGGCTGGCTCCGGACCGTTTTCGGGCCTGGAACCGTCGGCGACTGGGCCGGTGGCGGACCGAAGCCGCCATCGTCGAAGCGGTGCCGGGACAACGGTTCTCGTTCGTCGTTCAGGCCATGGGTGGGGACTGGACGCAGTGGACATATCTCATCGAACCCGGTTCCACCGCCGCCACATCGCGTCTCACCGAAGCCGTCCGGATGTGCGTCCCGCTGCCTTTCGGGGCCGTGCTGTTCGAACACCTCTTTCTGTTCATCCGGGATCGACGTAGCGATCTTCAAACGAACCTCGAAACCTCGGTGGGCCGCATTCGCTCGATTGTCGAGGCGGAAAATTCATGAACTACCAAGACCGCGTTGCGGTAGTCACGGGTGCCGGCTCCGGCATCGGCCGCGCATTGACGCAGATGCTCACCCAGGACGGGGCGCATGTCGCGGCGGCCGACATCGACGACAAGGGTCTCGCCGAGACGCAAACATCGTGCCGGCCCGGCCAGGTCACGCCGTACCGGGTCGATGTGGCGGACCGGGATGCGGTGTTGGGTTTCGCCGAAGACGTGCACCGGCAGCTCGGGCCGGCCTCGATGTTGTTCAACAATGCCGGAGTTGACCTGTTCGCGAGCGTGGCTGACATGTCGTGGACCGATTTTGATTGGCTCATCGGGATCAACGTCGGCGGCGTCGTCAATGGGACCAAGGCGTTCCTGCCGCAACTCATCGAATCGGGTACTTCCCAGCGCCCGGCGCGGCTGGTCAACCTGTCCAGTGCCTTCGGGCTGATCGCGGTGCCCTACCAAGGGGCTTACAGCACGGCGAAGTTCGCGGTGCGGGGTTTCACCGAGGCGCTCCGGCAGGAGATGATCATCGAACGCCACCCGGTGACCGTGCACTGCGTGCACCCCGGGGTGGTCCGAACCAACTTCGGGACCAACATGCGCGCCGCCGATACGGAGGATCCCGACCAGGCGGCCAAACTCTTTGCGCGCGCGGCGCTCACCTCACCCGAGAAGGCCGCTCGGGTCATTCTGCGCGGCGCCGAGAAGAACCGGGCCAGGATCCTCATCGGGCCCGACGGGCGCGTGATGGCGGCGATGCCCCGGCTACTGGGCGCGCACTACGCCGCTCTGCAGGCCTACGCCGCGAGGGTGACGAATTCGCGTTCGGGACGCGCCGACCGCTGACGCGAGCCTATTGAGGCGGGGCGATTCTTCACCGCGACTCCCGGAGTCGCCGGCTCTCACCGCAGGCGCATAAACATCTGACGTTTCAAAACCCAACCGAACGCACCGCAGGTTGGCGTCAGCGTCCAGCTATACCTCTAGAGGTTTATTCCGATCGCTGCGAGTCGCCGCGGCAGTCCGCGCATCTGATGCCGCGAAAGACGGTGGCGCGCAGCCGCTGCCGATGCACGACCACACCTCCGAGGGCGCCCCGCACAACCGAGATCAGACCTTCGGCCTCCAAGATGCGCAAGGCCTCCCGCAACGACGGCCGCGACACATCGAACCGTTCGAGCAAGTCAGCCTCGGTGCCCAGTAGGTCACCTTCGTCGAGTCCGCCGGTGATGATCAGTCCACGCAATTCGTCGGCGATCTGCTTCGGCTTGCCCGCTGTCTGGGCCTCCACCGCCGAGCCCGTCAGCGTTGTGCGCTTAGCCACGTCTCTCCCTACCGCACGACCGGCCACTATTCCAGCACACTCGCGAGATTGACTGTCCGGCAATCTCGGTCAGCGTCGCCCCATGAGTTCGGTGCCCATTCTTCCCAATACGGGCCAAACAGGTCGCAAAGCCCGGACGCAGTCGACGCCGGGATGGTGGCTCATGCGGCTTTACAAACGATACATCTAGAGGTTTAAATGGCGCTAGACCGCCGCCCGGTCCAGGCCGGCGACGATCGGTGAACCGTCGGCCGGATCGACAGGTCGGTAATGCCGGGTCCAGGCTCTCGCGTCCGGATCTAGCCCGCAGGAAAGGCACGAGCCGCCTGAAATGAGACCTCGATGAAAACGAGAGCAGCAGTCCTTCATGGTGTCGGTCAGGACTGGGACGTCACCACCATCGACATCGATCCCCCGCGGGCGGGAGAGGTGCTGGTGAAGATGGCCGTTGCGGGCATCTGCCATTCGGACGACCATTTCGCCACCGGTGACAGCGTGCCCGACCAGAATATGGCCGCTGCCATGGCAACCGTCGGAATGCCTGTGCCCCAATGGTTTCCGCTGTTGGGCGGTCACGAAGGCGCCGGTATCGTCGAAGAGGTCGGCCCCGGGGTTGACCCCCGTCGCCATGATGATGACACGTAAGGGCGGAACGTGCGTGCTGACCGGAATGACCCCGCTATCGGAGATGAACGTGCCGCTCATCCTGGCCGACATGGTCAACTCCTGCAAAACCCTCAAAGGCTCCTTCTACGGGGAGATGAACCCTCGGGCAAGCATGCCGATGCTGCTGTCGATGTACGAGGCGGGCGATCTCAAGCTCGACGAACTCGTCACCCGGCGATACAAGCTCGACGAGATCAACGACGCGATCAAGCATTTGCGCGAAGGATGCAACATCCGTGGTGTCATCGACTTCACCGGCTCGTGAGCGCAGCAAGAGAAAACCTATGCGCCACACCGGAATAAGCCCGACCCCAACAGCGGCCTAGCCAGTTCGGCCAGAAAGTAGAGGTGAGTTGAATGCCGGATCGCATCGACTTCGAAGTACAGGTAGCGGTGCCTTCACTGGACCACTATCGGCGCGAATGGGTGCCGGGGCCCGATGTGGGCCTGGCGGGAATGTGATCGGCGCGGTTGTCAGCGACGCGTCGGGACAGGACTACTGGGGGTTACGGGGAGCCGACGACTTCCTCGTTGGGATGACCCACGTAGTGTCGCCGATCACCGGATTCAAGGCACTGCAGAAAACGTTCGACGCCGATCCGCCCCACCTGTTCGCCGAATACTCCTCGATCGACTGGTTCGAGCCACTCGAATACGTCGACAGCGGAGGCGCGGTGCAACTGAACTACTACAGCGGCCGCATGGAGCGCGACGCCGATGGCTTTCACTGGTCCGACGCGAGCGAGCGCTGGGAGATACACGGGAAGGACGCCACCGACATCTTCACCGTCCACGTGCCGGCGCAAGACGGAATCGACAATGAGGTCTATTACCGTCACCAACTACTCTGGGCCACAGGACAAGTCAATGGGACGCAGGTGTCGGGATACCTCCATCAGGACTACGCCTACGGCCCACCCGGAATGGTCTACCCGGAACTTCCGATCGCCCGCCAACTGCAGGGCATGTGGGTGTCCTGGCTGCACCAGTACGATGACGGCGAGCTGGGCGGCGGCTGCTTCTGGCAAGGCCGAGACGGGGTGGCTTTCGGACCCGGCTATCAGCTCAAGGGCGGGATCACCTCGGCGCATGACGACGTCGTGGCCAAACCGACGTTCGACGAAGACAACAAGCTGGTTGCGCTGGACGTATCCATCGGCTCGGACGCATACTCGTTCGCCTTCGACACCAGCGGCAGCCCCATCCATTTCTTCGGCCGCCTGACGAGCAGCTCGACGGGTAAGACCCCGGCTCGCAGCTGGTGCTGGGTCGAGTACGCCGGAGGCATGCTGACCCCAGAGCTCCTCGATTACATGATGCAGCGCTTCCGGCTCGCCCGCGGTCGCTGACGCCGCATTACGGCAGCACCCGCACCGGGACGTTGTTCCAGCCGGCGACGTTCTGCATGTTGACGCGACGGCAGCCCGCCCAGTCCACCTCATAGCGCGGCATGTGGTCGAGCAACTTCTGCAGTGCGACAGAGCTTTCCATGCGTGCCAGCGCCGCCCCGAGGCAGCTGTGGATCCCGTAGCCGAATCCCAGGTTCTGTGCTTCGGCGCGGTCGCGGTCGATGTCGAAGACCTCTGGCTTCGTCCACGCGTCGGGATCACGGTTGGCCGAGCCGAGCAGCAGGAACACCGGCTTGCCGGCCGGGATGGTGACGCCGTGCAGGGTGACGTCTTCGCGCGAACAGCGCACGTTGTACTGGTTCGGGGATTCGTAGCGCAGCACCTCTTCGACCGCGGCGGGGACCCTGCTGCGGTCGTCGAGCAACTTATGCCATTGCTCGGGATGGCGCGCAAACAACACCACCGCGTTGGCCACCAGCTTGGTCACCGTCTCGGCGCCCGCCCCGCCCAATAGCACGGCGAACTGGGCGATTTCGATGTTGTCCAACGCGGTGAGCTCGCCGTTCTCGCGCTCCACCTGGGCGGCCACCAATGCGCTGATCATGTCGTTGCGCGGGGCGGCCCTGCGCTCCTTCACCAGCTGGTAGTAGGCGATCGCCATTTGGGTGGCGGCCTGCACACCCGCCTCCGACATCTCGACCTCGCCCGGTTCGCGGTGCAGGAATTCGTCGAGCCACAGCCGGATCTGCTGGCGATCCCCCTCCGGCACCCCGAGCATCGTCGTGATGACTTCGACGGGGAACAGCGCCGAGAAATCCTGAACGACATCGAATCCCGCGGGGTCGGTGGCGCCCAGATAGCGATCGATCAGGCCGGTCACCAAGGGCCGCATCGATTCGATCGCGCGCGGGGTGAAGACCTTGTTGACCAGGCCGCGCATGTGCCGGTGTTCGGGCGGGTCCATCATGATGATCGACTTGTGCCCCATGGGCTCCTCGGAGCGCACCGCCGCGAGGTCCACACCTCGCGCCGACGAATACGTCTCGAAGTTCTTATACGCCGCGGCGACATCGACGTGGCGGCTCAGCGCGTAAAAGTCGTACCGTTCGCTGTAGTAGACCGGGGCTTCCTCACGCATCCGACGATACGTCTCGTAGGGCCCGTTGAAGAAGTCCTCCGAGAACGGGTCGAATTCCAGTTCGGCGACGGTCATTTCGCAACCTTCTTTAGCCGGCGGTGCGTGCGGGCCCGCGCGATCCGCAGGGCGGTATTGGCGTAGAACCGCAACGAACTGCCGAACGGCGGCGCCGCGGTCCCGGTGATGCTGAACGGCAGGTCGTTGCCGACCACGGTGCGGTAATGACTGAAGGTGTCGAAACCGGCCTTGCCGTGGTAGGCGCCCATCCCGCTGCGGCCCACTCCCCCGAACGGGGCCGCGGACGGGATCATCTGCGCCGCAAAATCATTGCGCGCGACGCCGCCGCTGCGGGTATTGCGGACAAAGGTGCGGAAATCGTCGTCGTCGGGACCGTACCAGTAGGCCACCAGCGGCGCCGGCCGACGGTTGATGTAGTCGATCGCCTCGTTCAGCCGGGAATACCCCATGACGGCCAGCACCGGGCCGAAGACCTCCTCGTCGGCGATCCGCATCCGGTCGTCGATGTCGCGGACAATGGTGGGCGCGATTTTGCGACTGGCGCGGTCGGGTAGCGACTCGCCCTCCGGGGCAATCGTTTCCACGCGAGCACCGTGCGCCCGCGCATCATCGATCAGCCGCACCACCCGGTCGAAATTGGCCTGGTTGACGCTGGAGCAGTAGTCGGCGTTGGCGATGACCGTCGGGAACATCCCGCGCAGGGTTTCGCGGGCCGTGTCGACGAAGGCGTCGAGGTGGGCGTCGGGCACCAGCACGTAATCGGGGCAGACACAGACCTGTCCGCCGTTGACCATCCGCGCCCGGGCGATGCGCGCCGCCGACCGCGCGATGTCGGCGCCCGACGCAACGACCACCGGGTTCTTGCCGCCGAGTTCCAGCGTCACCGGAACGAGGTTCTGGGCGGCCGAGCGTTGCACCAGCGCGCCCACCGACGGGGACCCGGTGAAAAACAGGTGATCTAACGGCAACGCCGCGAACTCGGCCGCGACGTCGGCGCCGCCGGTGACGACGTCGAGCTCAGTCGGGTCGAAATAGTTGGGCGCCGTCGCCGCCATCAGATCCGCGGTGTGCGCGGTGATCTCCGACATCTTGATCATCACCCGGTTGCCGGCCGCGAACGCCGCCGACGCGGGCAGCACCACAAGATTGACCGGGAAGTTCCACGGACCGATCACGCCGACGACGCCGAGCGGGGTGGGCTGGACTTCGGCCCGCAGGCCACACAGCCGGGCGGCGGGCATCAGTTTGGCCGGGCGCATCCATTGCGCCACATGGGATCTGGTGTGCTCGACCACCGAGGTGATCCCGATGATCTCGGTGAACAAAGAGGCCGCCTTGGACCGGGTGCCGTAGTCGGCGGCCATGGCGTCGATGAATGCGTCGCTGTTGTCCAGCAGCAGCGCCATCAATCGGTCGATGCGGTTGCGCCGGACCGCGGCGGTGGGCGGCCCCTCGGCCAGAAACGATCGCCGTTGTCGGTCCAGCATCGCCTGCAAATCGGTCTGCTGCCGCGCCGGCGGACTGTCAACCTGTTGGCCAACTGAACCCATGGCTGCACAGCTTACGGCAGCCGTGGCCGCGTCGATATAGTCTACTGTAATCTTTACAGTACGACCGTGTACCCGAGCCGGAGAGCAGCCGTGGAAAGTCAGCTTCAGGATGCCGTCACCGGCGAAAAGCCGGGCGACTACCTGCGCGACCCGTACCCCTACTTCGCGCAAAAGCGCACCGAGGGCGGGGTGTTTCGCGGCACCGTCATGGACTATTCCAAGACCCCCGAGTCGCTGCGCCCCAAGCGGTCTTTCGCGGCGGTGTCCTTCGACGCCGTCAACAAGGTGTTTCGCGACGGCCGGGTGTTCAGTTCGGCCATGTACGACACCACCATCGGCCTGTTCATGGGGCCGACGATTCTGGCGATGGAGGGCAAAAAGCACCGCGATCATCGCAACCTGGTGTCGGCAGCGTTCAAGTCCAAGGCGCTGGCCCGCTGGGAGCCCACGGTCGTGCGCCCGATCTGCAACGCCCTCATTGACGAGTTCATCGCCGAGGGCCAGGCCGATCTGGTCCGCCAGTTCACGTTCGAGTTTCCGACCCGGGTCATCGCCGCGCTGCTGGGCCTGCCCGACGACGACGTGCCCATGTTCCACCGGCGCGCGGTGGAATTGATCAGCTACGCGGTCCGCTACGAACGCGCCTTTGAAGCGTCGGCGGCGTTGAAGGACTACTTCCTCGAGCAGATCGAAGCGCGCAAGGCCAATCCGACCGAGGACATCATCGGCGACCTGGTCACCGCGGAGATCGACGGCGAAAAGCTCAGCGACGAAGCCATCTACTCGTTCCTGCGGCTGCTGCTGCCCGCCGGGCTGGAAACCACCTACCGGTCCTCGGGCAATCTGCTGTTCCTGTTGCTCACCCACCCCGAACAGCTCGCCGCAGTGCAGGCCGACACCACGTTGATCGCCCCGGCGATCGAGGAGGGGCTGCGCTTCGAGACGCCGTTGACCACGGTGCAGCGGTTCACCGCCGAGGACACCGAATTGGAAGACGTCAAGATCCCGGCGCGGTCGGTGGTCGACGTGTGCATCGGCTCGGCGAATCGCGATGGAAGCCGCTGGGAGAGCCCGGAAGAGTTCGACATCTTCCGTCCGCACATGCCCCACATTTCGTTCGCCGCCGGCGAGCACACCTGCTTGGGACTGCACCTCGCGCGCATGGAAACCCGGGTCGCGCTCGAATGCCTGCTGGATCGAGTGACCAACGTCAACCTGCTCACCGATGACGATCCGCATATCCACGGTCAGCCGTTCCGTTCGCCGACGGCGCTTCCGGTTACGTTCGACGCGAAGTAGGGTCCCGGGAATGGTGAAGGTAATGCAGGGCTTTCGGGTCCTCGAGGTTGCGCAGTTCACGTTCGTCCCCGCTGCGGGCGCGATCCTTGCCGACTGGGGCGCCGACGTCATCAAGGTCGAGCACCCGGCGCGCGGCGACACCCAGCGTGGCTTTGTCAACATGGGTGGCTTCCAGCTCAATCCTGACCGGCATCCGTTGATCGAGCATCCCAACCGGGGCAAGCGCAGCGTCGGGATCGACGTCTCCACCCCGGGCGGCCAGGAAGTGATCTACGAGTTGGCCAAGACCGCCGACGTGTTCCTGACCAACTACATGCCCGCGCAGCGGCAGAAAAACAAGTTCGACGTCGAGCACATTCGCGCCGTGAACCCAAACATCGTGTATGCCCGCGGCAGTGCGTACGGCGACAAGGGGGCCGAGCGGGACGTCGGCGGCTATGACGGAACGGCGTTCTGGACGCGCAGCGGGGTGGGGTACGCGCTGACCCCCGAGGAATTGGGCGGCGCTCTGGGACAGGGCATTCCCGCATTCGGTGACTCCATTGGCGGCATGTTCATCGCCGGCGGCATCTCGGCCGCGCTGCTGCACCGCGAGCGCACCGGCGAGGCGCTCGAGCTGGACGTGTCGTTGCTGAGCACGGCGTGGTGGGCGGCGGGCGCGAGCGTCACGCAAGGCATGGAGACCGGGGAGGTCATGCGCACCCCGATGCCAGGATCCGCGGCCGCATCGGTGAATCCGTTTCTGGGCAACTACGAAACCTCCGACGGCGGCACGATCAACCTGTGCATCGTCAGTCCGACGGGCTACATTCGCGACACGTTCGAGCACCTCGGCATCCCCGAGGCGGCCGACGATCCCCGCTTCTCCGACGTGCTGCCGTTGATCCAAAACGCCGACGCGGCCGCCGAGCTGATCGCAAAGGCCTTCGCCGGCAAGCCCTTCGACTACTGGCGACAGCACCTCAAAACGATGAAGGGCCAGTGGGCGCCGTTCCAGAGCCTCATCGATCTGGCCGACGACGAGCAAGCGATCGCCAACGACATGATCGTCGAAGTCGAGGCCAACGACGGCGGTGCGCCGTTCAAGGTCGTGCGCGGGCCGGTGCAGTTCAACCACGAACCGCTCGTCACCACCCGGGCCCCGCAGGCCTCCGAGCACACCGAGATCGTCTTGATAGAACTCGGGATGGACTGGGACCGCATCGCCGAACTCAAAGGAGCAGGAGCCATCGCGTGAATCGCGCCGACGACGACGCAGAACGTAGTGATGAGGAGGAGTGGCGCAAATGAATGACGTCGCAATCATCGGCGTGGGCCTACACCCCTTCGGTCGCTTCGAGGGCAAATCCGCGATGGAGATGGGCGTCGACGCCATCCGGCTCGCGGTCGACGACGCGGGCGTGCAGTGGAAGGACATCCAGGCCGCCACCGGGGGCAGCTGGACGGTCGCCAATCCCGATGCGATCGTCGGCATGGTCGGACTCTCGGGCATCCCCTTCACCAACGTGTTCAACGCCTGCGCGACCGCGGCCAGCGCCGCCAAGGCGTGCGCCGACGGAATCCGGCTGGGCGACTACGACATTGGGATCGCCATCGGCCTGGACAAGCATCCGCGCGGGGCGTTCACCGAGGACCCGGCTCTGGTGGGAATGCCGCGCTGGTATGCCGAAAACGGGCAGTACCTCACCACTCAGTTCTTCGGCATGAAAGCCAACCGATACCTGCACGAGCATGGCATCTCCCAGCAGACGCTGGCCAAGGTGGCCGCCAAGAACTTTCGTAACGGCGCGCAGAATCCGAACGCGTTTCGGCGCAAACCGATTCCGGAAGACGAGATCCTCAACTCGACGATGCTGAACTACCCGCTCACCCAGTACATGTTCTGTGCGCCCGACGAGGGCGCCGCCGCGGTGGTCATGTGCCGCGCCGACATCGCGCACCGCTATACCGCCAAGCCGGTCTTCGTGCGGGCGGTCGAGGTGCGTACCCGCCGCTACGGCGCCTACGAGGTGAACACCACCTTCGCCCCGGTCGACGAGGACGTGGCGCCGACCGTGTACGCCGCCAAGTCCGCGTTCGAAAAGGCCGGAGTGGCACCGGAAGACGTCGACGTCATTCAGTTGCAGGACACCGACGCCGGCGCGGAGATCATCCACATGGCCGAATGCGGGTTCTGCGCCGACGGCGAGCAGGAGAAGCTGCTGGCCGACGGTGCCACCGAGATCACCGGCTCGATGCCGATCAACACCGACGGCGGGCTGATCGCCAACGGCGAACCGATCGGGGCGTCCGGCCTGCGGCAGATCCATGAGCTGGTGCGCCAGCTTCGCGGCGAGGCGGGCGATCGTCAGGTGGCCGGTGAACCGCGCGTCGGGTTCGCTCAGCTCTATGGCGCGCCCGGCACCGCCGCGGCGACAGTCCTGACGACCTGACCCCGCGAGCAGACGCAGGGCTAAGAACCAGCGCTAGGAAGCTTTCTGCGCGACCGGCGCGTAAGCCGGCTTGCCCAAGCCCAGCATGTACTGCGCGATCATGTTGCGGAACACCTCGAGGGTGCCGCCGTAAATGCCCACCAGCGGCGCGAACCGGAATACGTACTCCGAGGCGCCGTCGTCGGCCGCACCGTCGGTGCCGATCGGCAGCGTGGACGCCGTGCCGAGGATGTCCATCAGGTCCGGGGAGATGTCGCGCATCGTCTGTGCGAGGGCGACGCGCCCGAAGATGCCGGGCGCACTGAGCGCCGCTTCCATTCGCGCGGCGCTGCGTCCCAACCGGTACGCCACGGCGGCATCGTCAATGAGCCTGCGCCCGTTCGGGTCCCGCTGTGACACCTTGCCCGCGGCCTTGTCCAGCGCGTCGGCCATGAAACCGGCCTGATGCATCATGATCGACACGTCCTGCAGCCCGTCGGGGGCGGCCGCCACCGCGCCGTGCTCGACGTTGAGCGGCTCGCGCAGCACCGTCCAGCCCGCGTTCACGTCGCCCAGCCGATACCTGTCGTCGACACGCACGTCGCTGTAGTAGACGATGTTGGTGCGATCGCCGTCGACCGTGCGGATGCCCTGAATCTCGATGCCCGGCGAGTCCAGCGGAACCAGAAACATCGTCAGGCTCTTGTGCTTCGGGGCGTTCGGATCCGTGTTGGTGATGAGGAACACGTACCGGCAATTGTGCGCCCCGGTGGTAAACATCTTGGACCCATTGATAATCCACGTTGATCCATCCGCCTCCCGCACCGCCCGCGTCTTGCAGGTGGCGATGTCGGATCCGCCCTCGGGTTCGGTGTAGCCCAGGCACAGCCGGACATGTCCGCTGAAGACGCCCGGCAGCACTTCGTCCTGCAATTCGCTCGACCCGAACCGCGCGACCGAACGCGCCACCATGGCGGTGGTACCCCAGGTCACCCAGGGCACGTGGGCGCGCCGCTTCTCCAGCTCCCAGATGCGGCGACGCACGCGGCTGAAGCCGCCTTCGGCTTCCGGCTTCCATTCGCGTTCCAGGTAGCCGGCGGCGCCCAGCGCCAGGTGCACCCCTTCGTCGAAGTTGTCGCCGGTTTCGCGGTCCCGACGCTTGACGTCGTCGGTCACGTGGGTGCGCAGGAATTCGCGCGCTTCGTCGAGGAATCGCTGATCGTCGTCGGACAGCGTGACTCGCGAGAAATCCACTATGCGCCCCTTCCGCTTTCGCGTGCGGCGACGAGCTCGCCGATGTACTTCGCGCTGGCGCCGGGATCTCCGCCCGCCAGGGCCCAGCCGCGGGCACGCACCAGATAGGCCGTCGCCGCCGCCTCCGCCGAAACACCAAGACCGCCTTGCACATGCACCGCCATGGTCGCGGCCTTGGCCGCCTCTTCCGCCATGAACACGAACGCCGAGGGCGCCAACTCGGGGCGTTCGTCGGGCTCGTTGTCCAGGAACCAGGCCGCACGCCGCGCCAGATTGCGGCCGCCCTGCACGGTGATGGCGATGTTGGCCAGTGGATGGGAGATGCCCTGCAGCGTCGAGATCGGCACGCCCAGCGTGTAGCGGGTCTTGGCGAATTCGGCGGCGATCGTCATGGTCTCTTCCACCAAGCCCACCAATGCCGCGGCCGACAGCACGCGCCACTCATCCAGCGCGCGTTGATATTCCGCCGCCGCGCCGGGCCCGCTGGCTAGCACGGTGCGGGTGTCGGCGGCCGTCGGATCCACCCAGGCCATCGGCAGGCGGCCGATGTTGTCTACCTTCGTCGGGCGGGTGCCGAAGGTCAGCGCGATGACTTCCGCACCGTCGCGCACGATGATCTGGTCGGCGATCGACCCGGTGGGCAGGAGCCGCGTCCCGGAGGGGCTGTCGTGCTGCGGATCGAACGCGGCCAGTCGCTTGCCTTGGACCACATCGGGTTCCACCGCACCGAGCCGGGCCAGCAGACGCGCCGCGCAGACCTGGTCGATCCACGGCACCGGCGCCAGCGACCGGCCGATCTCCTCGGCCACCAGGGTCAGGTCGACGAGCGTCGCGCCGTCGCCGCCGGCGGATTCCGGCAGGGCCATCGTCGTTGCGCCCATGGCGCACAACCGCTCCCAGAGGTTCTTGTCGAATCCGGTCTCCTCCGCGGCGCGCACGGTCTCGATCGGGCAATGGATCTTGAAGAAATCGCGGTACGCGGCCTGCAACGCCTCGTGATCCGACGTCAGGCTGTAGTCGAGCCTGCGTAGTTCGTAACGGTCCATACTCAGCGTTCCTCCTGGCCACCGAAAAAGAATTCTTGGGCGTTGTTGTAGAGATAGTTCTCGAGGACGTCGGCGGGCAAATCCAGCGCGGCGGCCTCGGGCACGACGCGGTGCATCTTCAGCACGGGCCAGTCGGAACCGAAGATCACCTTGCCCTTCCCGCGCGTGCGCATGTAGTGCAGCAGGCTCTCCGGTAACCGCTTCGGCGACCACGCCGACGTCATCAGGCGCAGGTTGGCATATTTGATCAGCAGTCTGATCGCGATGTCCCACCACGGATCCGCGCCGTGGATCATGCACAGTTTCAGTTCTGGGAACCGCACGCACACCCGATCGAGGTGAATCGGATTCTGCACCTCGCCGGGAATGGGCGGCCCGGGGATGCCGGTGTTGATGCACAGCGGAAGCTCGAGCTCGGCGCATTTGGTGTACAGCGGGTAATAGACGGCGTCGCTGGGCGGGTACTGGCCGTCCCCCCAAAAGCTCGGCCCCACAGCCGCATACGCCACGGGCAGGTCGCCGGCGACGGCAGAAAGTTCCCGCAGGGAGGGCATCGGCCGCAGCAGGTTCACCCCGCCCATGGCCAGCGCGAACCGCTCGGGCTTCTCCTCGACGAACTTGCGCGCCGTCACCGACGGCTTGGCGAGATTGTCCATCAGGATGGCCTTGCGCACGCCGTGGGCGTCCATTTCGTCGAGCAGCTCGGACAGCTCGACGGGCGCGAACATGGACTCCGGCCCCTTGAAGTAGTCGTCACGCACCCTGAGCATCCAGGTCGGTTGCTTCTCGGTCTCGCCGAAGTGCACGTTGACCAGGCAATCGATCACTTTCATGGGGACACCGGCGCCTTTGCTGTCGCGTGACGTTTCGCCCAACGGTAATCGGCCTTGCCGTTGCCCAAGCGTTGGACGTGCTCGACGAAGAGGAATTCCTTGGGCGCCTTGAACCGTGCGAGTTGCGTGGTGCACAGCGTGTGCAGTTCATCGGCCGTCGCGGCGGCCTCCGCACGGAGTTCGACGAGGGCGACGAGTTCTTCTCCCCAGCGCTCGCTGGGGCGCCCGACCACCAGCGCGTCGGCGATCGCCGGGTGGGCGCGCAGCACTTCTTCGACTTCCTCGACGAAGACCTTCTCGCCGCCGGTGTTGACCACCAGCGAGTCCCGGCCGAACAGCCGCAGCGTGCCGTCGGGCTCCAGGGCGGCGCGGTCGCCCGATATCACCACCCGCTTGCCGTCGATCTCGGGAAAGGTCTTGCGGGTCGCGTCGGGATCGTTGAAGTACCCCAACGGGATTCGTCCTTCCCTGGCGACCCAACCCACCTCGGCCTCGCCCGGACGGAGAAAGCGGCTGTAGTCCTCGGAGAGAACCAGTCCACCCTCCCGCAGGGTGAACGTGTCGGATTGCGTGTCGCGCCGGCTGTGGCCGAATCCCATGTTTCCGGTCTCCGACGAGCCGTACCCGTTGATCACCGTGACCTGGGGGATCAATTCCACCAGGGCGCGTTGGTATTTCGGGTTCGTTGCGGCGCCGCCGGTGCCTATTGCGTACAGCGACGACAGGTCGTAGGAGCCGCGGCGCAGTTCGGCCACCAGCGGCGCGGCGTAGGCGTCGCCGACCATCGTCATCAAGCCGACCCTCTCGCGCTGCGCCGTTTCCAAGACCGTTCGCGGGTCGAGCTTTTTGCCGGTGTCGTACATCACCACGGGCGTGCCGGCCATGATCGCCGAGAACGCCGTCCACATGCCGGCGGCGTGCATCAGCGGCGACACCGCGAACCACGGCGCCCCGGCCGCCCCGCGCACCTTGTCGTGAATCTCCTGGGCACAGGCGTGGTCTGCCCCCACCATCGACGAGACATAGATGTCGGACTGCCGCCACAGCACACCCTTGGGCCGACCGGTTGTGCCCCCGGTGCAGATCATCAGCAGGTCATCGGGCGATGCGATGACGCGCTGGTCAGTTTCCCCTTGCGCCAGAGCGTCTTCCAGCGACATCGCGCCCGGTAGGTCGGGTGCGTCGCTGCCGTCGTCGACCGTGATCAACAGATCGACGCCCGCACGGGCGAGGACGTCGGCGAACTTGGCGCCCAGCGCGCGGTGGTAGATGACCACCCGGGGCTGTACGTAATCGAGAAGTTCACCGACCTCGCGCGGCGTGTAGTAGTGGTTGATGTTCACCGGGACGGTGCGGGCCTTGAGGCACCCGATGACCATGTCGGGGTACAGGTCGTTGTGCATCACCAGGGCAACCCGGTCCTGCCCGCATTCCCAGTTCTGCAGGTCCGCCCGCTCCCGGTGTGCGCCGAACCCCTTGCTGGCCAGGAAGTTCGCCAGCCGGCGGGTGCGGTCCGCCGA
This sequence comes from Mycobacterium sp. NTMscope_MAC_12, assembly GCF_976985675.1. Lineage (NCBI taxonomy): Bacteria > Bacillati > Actinomycetota > Actinomycetes > Mycobacteriales > Mycobacteriaceae > Mycobacterium > Mycobacterium sp. NTMscope_MAC_12. The sequence continues at coordinate 1,057,388 of NZ_CDRJYY010000001.1, read as the reverse complement.
CTCGGCGAAGGTGCTGCGACGGTCGCCGCACACCGTCATCGTCCGGTCACCGATGACGTCGGCGATCTCGTCGAGCACCGCCCCGATGGTCCATTCGCTCACGGAAGTAACCGGGCCCCGATGATCAAGCGGCCGAGCCGACTTGGACGCCCAGGAGGTCGAGGGCGTTGTCTCGCATGATCTTTCGGACGTCGGACTCGCTGAAGCCTTTCAGCTCATCGGCGAACGACACCGGCGATTCGAGGCCCTCCCCGTGCGGCCAGTCGGAACCGAACAGGATCTTGTCGACGCCGATGACTTCGGCCAGCTCCGGTAGGTCGTCCTCGTAGTAGGGGGCGATCCACACGTTGTTGCGCAGCTGCTCCACCGGGTCCTCGGGGAAATACTGGGGCTGGGTGTTGGCCGCCTTCTTGAGTCGCTTGATCAGTCGATGCACGAAGTAGGACCCGTTTTCGATGCTGACGGCCTTGAGTTTCGGATGGCGGGTGAACACGCCGTGCACGATCATCGAGGCCATGGTGTCGTGAATGGCCCGGTCGTCCAGGAGCACCTGATCCAGCGGATCCTTCGCGCCGAAGCCCTCGAAGGTCGACTTGCCGCCCCATAGCGCGGCGATCGCCAGGTAACCGCTGTCAGACAGGTGGAATCCCACCGGCACTCCCGCTTCGGCCAGCCTGGCCCACACCGGATCGTGGCTGGGATCGCCCAGCGACCGCGGCTTGACCAGCCCGGGCACCGGTGCGGGCCGCACCAGCACCAGCTTGGCGCCGCGCGCCAACACGAACTCGACCTCTTCGACGGCTTTGACCGGATCGGCCAGCGAGACGATCGGGGCGGAGATGATGCGATGATCGGGACGGTCGAAGCCCCAGTCCTCGTCGAGCCACAGGTTGAACGCGTGCACCGAGGCCATTGTCGCCTCGATGTCGTGTTTGAGCGCCTCTTCGACCCCGCACGCGAATGTCGGCAGCATGAACGCCGTCTCGATGTCCTGGGTGTCCATCACCGCGATCCGGGCGTCGCGGTTCTGGTACTCCGGGTGCTCGGCGAGCCGCTCGACCTTCATCAGCGACGCCGGGTCGACGCCCTCCGGGATCTCGCCGCGGAACAACAGGTCGAGGCAGCCGGGCACGATGATCGGGTCGAAGGTGACGTTCGGGATGAAGTGGTTGATGCGGTCGCCCATCAACGCCCAGCTGCGTTTGCCGTCGCTGACTATCTGGACACCGCGCCGTTTGAATCGCTTGTCCAAGTGGCGGGTAAACGAGTCCAACGGCTCGTAGTAGTGATTGTCGACATCGATCGCTTGATAGTTCAGGGTGGTCATGATGTTCCTTTCCGGCTGGTTAGGTGGCCAACGGCGGGAACCGCGCTGGCCGCTTCTCCAGGAAGCTCGTGATGCCTTCGACGACGTCGGGCCGCAGTAGCGACTCGTGCATGAGTGTTTCGGCGCGGGCGCTGACGTCGGCGACATCGCGCAGCGCATCGCCGTAGGCCTGCCGCTTGATGACCGCCAGCGACGCCGGCGAACAGCTGCGCGCGATGTCCTCGGCGTACGCCATGGCGCAAGACAACAGTTGTTCGGGCGCGACGACGTCCTTGACCAGGCCGAGTTCCGCGGCCTCCTCGGCGAAGAACGTGCGCCCGCTCAGCAGCAAGTCCATCGCCGCGCCCCAGCCGGCGAGCCGCGGCAGGATCCAGGAGATCCCGTACTCGGCGATCAAGCCCCGCCGGGTGAACGCGGTGGCGAATTTGGCCCCGGCGGCCGCGAACCGGACGTCACACATCAGGGCGTGGGTCAGGCCGATGCCGACGCAGGCGCCGTTGACCGCGGCGATGATCGGCTTTCGCAGCTCGGTGAGGAAGTGCGGGTGGCGGTCGCCGACCAACTTGGTGACGTCGGTGTCGCCGTCGCCGAGTTTTTCGTCGATGGATCCCGCGCCACCCAGGTTCGCCCCCGCGCAGAATCCCTTGCCGGCACCGGTCAACACGATCACTCGGACCGCGGGGTCGGCCTCGGCACGGTCGATGCTCGCGTAGAAGCCCCGCGAGAGGTCGGGGCCCCAGGCGTTGAGCCGCTCGGGGCGGTTGAAGGTCACGACCGCAACACCGGTTTCGGTGGTTTCATACAGCACCGCCTCATCGGTGACCACACGGTCGGCGGCGCCCATATGACCGTCCCCTCATAGCTGACCAACTGGCGAGTTTGTACCCATACTGTATACCTATCGGTACCGCATTCCACAACTGCGTCCGCACCCCCGTGAACGGCGACTAAACAGCGATTTTGGGCGTCGGCTCGGCGCGGCGACCGCCCCGCGGGTCGGGCGTTGGCGACGGTTGTGGCCATCGACACGCTGACCCATGTTTGCCTCGACCCCGTGATCGGGAACGCGTTAAGAAGCCAATCATCACATCCGGGAAGGAGAGGCAATGGTTGACACCAAGAGCGGTCCGGTCGAATTCGTTCGGGGCATCGTGGAAGAGGTCCTCGGAAAGACCAAGCAGGTCGTCGGCATCATCATCGGCCACAACGACCTGATCGAAGAGGGCAAGGCCCAGCAGGACAAGGCGGATGCGCAGCGCAGCGCCGGGAAAAAGGAAGCCGCCGCCGAGAAGGCCCGCGGCAAGGCCAAGGCGTACGAGGAACGTGAGCGGGCCGAACAGCAGTAATCGGTCGGCTGAGCGAGCGGGCCCGGTTATCCACCGGGCCCGCTTCGCGTTGTAATCCGTTCTACTGCAACACCGTTTGGATCAAACCCAGGCGCTGGTAGGCGTTCTCGATCTGGGCCTTCGCCTCGGCGGGCAATTCGGCCTGCGGGGGGCGGGAATGCGGGTAGGCACCGATCGGCAGCCCCAGCAGGGAAGCGGCGTACTTGAACGCGCCGCCCCAGTGGGTGAAGTAGTCCGCGCGTCCGGGGTAGCACGTCCACCACGATCCGACGTCGAGGTCGAACTGATCCAGCCCGGACTCGCGACCGTAGTCCATGGCCTCGATGAGCTTGTCGCTCTGCACCAAATCCCAATATTCGGAATATATTCGCCGTTCGGGCGTCTCGAACAGGTAGCCCGCGGTGCCTAGTTGTGCCGGGCACACGATCCCGTCACGCAGCCACCCGGCCCGGTACACCGTCTTGTCGCATTCCCATACCGCCAGGCCGGGCGCGAGCTCATGCAGCAGGCGGCTGCCGGCCGGCCGGAAGGCGCCCTCCTTGGTGGCGCACACCGCGGGCACCTCGTCGTAGATGCGTGCGCTCTCGGCCGGGGTCAACACGTAGCCCGACGACGGCGAATTGAACATGCCCAGAGCGATGTTCGTGCGCGCAGCCACGTAGTGGAAAAAGCGCAGCACGCCTTCTCCCCCGTGGGCCTCCATCATCGGCGTCTGGATGTAGACGATGTCGGCGCCCGCCTCCTGGGCGTGCAGCGTCAAATCCAGACAGTCCTTCGCCGACATGGCCGCCGTGCAGGCCTGCACCACCACACCGGGGTTGATGCTGCGCGCCTCCTCGACCGCGACCTCCAGCAGGCGCTTCCGCTCGTCGAGGGTCAGCGACCAGAACTCCGCAATGCCACTGGTGCACCACAACATCGGGTGCCCGAGGTCACCGACGCAGTAGCGCACCAACGTCCGATAGGCGTCCCAGTCGATGTCGTCACCCTCGGTGCCGCAAAACGGGGTGTAGAGGGAGTCACCGATCCCCCGCAACGCGCCGGGCGCCCACGCCCGAGCCTCTGCTGCCGTAGCCACACTCGACTCCTTCTGTCTGTCAATCGATTTCATCGACCTGTGGTCAGGTGAAGTCAGGTGAAGTCTGAACCACCGTCGACGTTGATGTTGGCTCCGGTCATGTAGGAGTTACGCCGCGAGGCCAGGAACGCCGCGACCGGGCCTATTTCTTCGGGAAGGCCCGCCCGCGGCATGTGCGCGGGGTGACCGAAATGCTTGCCGATCGCCTCCATCAGGGCATACGGATCGTGGCCGTCGACACCCACCGAATCCGCCCAGCCGACCAGCGATTCCGATGCGATGCTGCCCGGCGATACCACGTTGACCAAGATCTCGTCCTTGGCCAGCAGCAGGGACAGGTTCTTCGAAACGCTCGTCAACATCGATTTCGCCGCCGTATATGCGGGCAGCATGACACTTTGTCGCTGAGTCGAGTGGGCCGAGAAGTTGACGATCCGCGCCCATTGCGCCTTACGCAGCAGCGGAAGCGCCGCCCGCACACAGCGCACCATGCCCAGCACCCCGTCTTCGACCGACTGTCGCCATTGGTCGTCGGTCAAATCCTCGAAGGTGCCCGCGGCGCCCGGCCCCACCGTGATGACCAGAGCGTTGAGTTCGCCGCCCCAGCGCTGGGAAAGCTCACCGAACACCGTGTCGACCGCGGCGTCGTCCCCGATGTCGGCGGCGAGCCCGAGTGCGTCAGGGCTACCTCGTTGGGTGAGATCGGTCACCGCGGAGTCCAGCGCGTCACGGCTACGGCCGACCACCGCGACGCGGGCCCCCTCGTCGGCGAGGCAGCGCGCGGTGGCCAGACCCATACCGCGGCTACCGCCGACCACCACCGCGGTGGCGTTCGCCAGCCCTAGATCCATTGCTTAATCCGTAGCTCTAACCTGGTCATTTTCGCCTGTCCAGCCGATTTACCAAAAAGCCTACGATAGGTATTACAGTAGCAGAGGGAAAATACGACACGAAAGCGTATACGCAGGTCAGAACAGAACAGCCGGTAAATTCGACTTTACCTGCAGCACGGCTGGCAGACCGAATGCACGAAACAGATTTTGATGGAGGTGCCCGTAGTGGCAAAGCAGGCAACCGCCGATAAGCGCCAACGACGCGAGCGCGGGTCCATCAACCCCGACGACATCATCAGCGGCGCATTCGAACTCGCGGAAGAGGTGTCGATCGACAACCTCAGCATGCCGCTGCTCGGCAAACACCTCGGCGTGGGCGTGACGAGCATCTACTGGTACTTCCGCAAGAAGGACGACCTGCTCAACGCGATGACCGACCGCGCCCTGAGCAAGTATGTGTTCGCCACTCCCTATGTCGAAGCCAGCGACTGGCGTGAGACCTTGCGCAACCACGCGCGCTTGATGCGTAAGACGTTCATGGGCAACCCAATTCTGTGCGACCTGATTCTGATCCGGGCGGCGCTGTCCCCGAAAGCGGCACGGATGGGCGCACAGGAGATGGAAAAGGCGGTCTCCAATCTGGTGGAGGCCGGCTTGTCGCCGGAGGACGCGTTCGACACCTATTCGGCGGTCTCGGTTCACGTTCGCGGATCGGTGGTGCTGCAACGCCTTTACGAAAAGAACCAATCGTCGGATATCGGACCCCGCGCCATCGAGGACGCCGTCGCCATCGACCCCGAAAAGACCCCGCTGCTTTCTCAAGTAACCCGAATCGGACACCGGATCGGGGCCCCCGACGAAACCAATTTCGAGTACGGCCTCACCTGCATCCTCGATCACGCCAGCAGGCTGATCGACGAGAGCAACGCATCAAAAGGCAAGGCCGCCGCGGCGGGCCGCCAGCGCAAGGCCTCGACCGCGCGAGGGCGGTCCAAGGCGCCGGCGAGTCGCTAATCCCGCCCGAAACCGCTTGTTACGCCTCGGGTTCGGGCACGTGGAAGTGCTCGTCCCGTAGCCGGAACGCCTCCCTGGCGCCGTGCTGCGCACGGGTCTTGACGAAGTTGAATTCGCCCGGCCCGAATTGCAGGTTGGTGCCGAAGGCGTGGAACAGATAGCTGGCGACCTCCTCACCCTGGTACACCTGGCTCTGCTCGACAAGCCGGAACGCCTCCTTGGCGATGACGACACCATCGGCCGGCATCTTCGCCGCCTTCTCGGCCCAGTAGCGCGCCCGCGCCGTTACCGCACCGGGATCGCAGGTGTCCGTGAAGATTCCGAGGTGTTCGACCTCGCCCGCCTCGATGATGTCACCGGTCAACAGCAGGCGCCGGGCCAGCACCGGGCCGAGCCGGTGGAAGAACATGTGCAGGCTGCCCAGCGCGGGGCCCAGGAAGCGGGTTGCCGGCATGCCGATCTTGGTGTCGCGCGCGATGACCGAGATGTCGGTCATCAGGGCCATCTCGAAGCCGCCACCGAGCGCGTAGCCTGCGATCTCCCCCACCGTGACCTTGGGGAAGCCCATGAAATTGTGGTAGAAGCCAAAAGACTTGCGGTCCACGGTGAGTCGGCGCCGCTGACTCGGGCGACGTTTGGCCGCCGCGTCGTCGGGCGGCCTGGACTTGTCGCCGTACCACCCGTACGCATTGTTCATGTCGGCCCCGGTGGAAAAGACCCCCTCGGCTCCGCGCAACAACACCACCGTGAGGTCGTCGTCATCGGCGACCCGGTCCAGGCAACGGGCGATGGCCTCGCGCATGCTGGCGTCATAGGAGTTTCGCTGTTGGGGATTGTTCAGCGTGACCGTCGCGATGCGCCGGTCGGGATCGATGTCGAAGAGCACGCGATCGTCAGAGGTGCTCGAAGCGGTCATTTGTCGGACTCCTTTCGGCGCCTGCCGAATCGCGATCCGGCAAGCTTTTCGGGCCGTGACGCCAACGTGTTGACCTCGCCCGTACACAGCACTTCGTCGTCGAGCAACAGTCGCGCGGTCGACGTGATGCCCCGTTCGCTTTCCGAGCGCACGATGTCGAATCGCAGGTCGGTCAACACCGGTGTGGGTCTGCGGAAGGTCACCGCCAAGGACCGGGTTTTGCCGGAAAGGCCGGTGACGCAATTGTGGTGCTGGATGACGCAGTCGAAGAAGACGCCGAGGAATCCGCCGTGCACCAATCCCGGTGGCCCTTCGTATATCACGGGGAATTCGACGCCTCCCGTTGCTTTCTCGGCATCGAATTCGGTGAACCGGTACTCGGGAAAACACGGGTTGTAGGCGCCGATGTCGGTCGCGTGATTGAGATACACGCGCCGGGGATCGTCCGGCAGGTCGCCGATGCGCGGTGCGTTGTCCGCCGGCGCGGCGGCGGACAATTCGCCCTCCCACTCGGTGAACTTGTCCAACATGGCGTCCACCGCGGGGTGCGGATGCTCCATCGACACCAGCAGTGAGCTCAGGCGGCGCATGGCGGCGGCCGCGGCCACGGTCTGGGCAAGCGGCGCCTCGCCGAATCTGGCGTCGTCGCCACGCGTCGACGCGTGCCCCTCCGGCAGGGTCATAGGCACCACTCCTCCTCATCGCTGCGTCCCCAGCAGGCGGGAGGTGCGCCCGCCGCATCATCGCCGGCGCGGGCCATGATTCCCTCTTTCACCTCAGTAGTTTCGCAGGCAGCGTATCCTTGCTAACTTATACAGCGTATCAATCGTATTGCCTACTGTATGGGTAACCGTATCGGCGGAGAGAGGCCGGATCGACGGTGAGTCAAGGGGCCGGCGCGGCCGGAGTCGAGGGTTCGGTGACAGTGCACCGAGAGGGTGCGGTGTTACTGGTGACGCTCGATCGCCCATCACGGCGTAACTCGTTGACGCAGTTGATGATCGGGGCCCTGGTCGAGTCGCTGACCACTGCCGCGTCCGACGACTCGCTACGCGCCGTGCACATCCGCGGCGCGGGAGACGATTTCTGCGCCGGCGCCGACTGGGTGGCCGCCAACGATCCCGGCGGCCAACGCCCCCGCGTCGGCGATCTGGTGCGGCGGATTCCCCATGCCGCTCACCGTGTGATCGAACTCGTCGCGGGCATTCAGCTGCCGGTGGTGTGCAGCGTGCGGGGATGGGCGGTGGGATTCGGTTGCAATCTCGCGCTGGCCGCTGACTTCACCGTGGCCGCCGGCGATGCGGTGTTCTGGGAGCCGTTCCTCGACCGCGGATTCAGCCCCGACTCCGGGTCCACCTGGCTGCTACCCCGGCTCGTCGGCCTGGCGCGGGCCAGGCGGATGCTGCTGCTCGGCGAGAAGGTGAGCGGGCACGACGCGGCCGAGTGGGGGCTCATTCACCAGGCGGTGAGCGGCCCCGACGTCGACCGCGCCGCCGAGGAGCTGGTCGGCCGGCTGGCCTCCGGACCCACGGCGGCGATCGGGCTGGCCAAGCAGGCCCTGAACTTCGGGCAGCATGCAACGCTGAGCCAGTCGCTGAACCAGGAGTTGTTCAATCTGGAATTGTCTTGCCGGACGGTCGATTTCAAGGAGGGCCTGGAGGCCTTCCGGCAGCGGCGGGATCCGGACTTTCGTGGACGCTAGGCCTTGGGCGTCGAATGTGGGCCCTGCGCACGGAAACTGCCTCGAATTCGCCCATATGCCCCACGCGACGTTCGATACAAAGCGAAGGAATGACTGATGCCCACTGATTCGTTCGACACGATCAAGTACGACGTCGACGGGCACACCGCGACGATCACTTTGAACCGCCCAGACGCCCTCAATGCGCTCAGCCCGCACATGATCACCGAACTGCGGGCCGCCTACGACGAGGCCGAAAACGACGACAACGTCTGGCTGACCATCGTCACCGGCACCGGCCGCGCGTTCTGCACCGGCGCCGACGTCAAGGAGATTCCCGAAGACGGCAAGGTGATCTACGAGCGCCCATACCTGTCGACGTACGACCAGTGGGAGGCGCCGCAGGAGGGCACGCCGCCGTTCCGCACCACGGCCAAGCCGGTGCTGACCGCGGTGAACGGGATCTGTTGCGGCGCCGGCATGGATTGGGTCACGACGACGGACATCGTCATCGCCTCCGAGCAGGCGACCTTCTTCGATCCGCACGTCAGCATCGGACTGGTGGCGGGCCGCGAGTTGGTGCGGGTGTCTCGCGTGCTGCCCCGCTCCATCGCCCTGCGCATGGCCCTGATGGGCAAACACGAGCGGATGAGCGCAGAGCGCGCCTACGAACTCGGACTGATCAGCGAAGTCGTCGAGCACGACCGGCTGCTGGACCGGGCCCATGAGATCGCCGACATCGTCAATTCCAATGCACCGCTGGCGGTTCGGGGTACCCGGCTGGCCATCCTCAAGGGCCTGAATGTGCCGCTGCACGAGGCGGAGATACTCGCCGAGACGTTCCGCGAACGTGTGCTGCGGACGGAGGACGCGGCCGAAGGACCCAAGGCCTTCGTCGAAAAGCGCAAACCGAATTGGCAGTGTCGATGAGCGAGCCGATGAAGTTCGAAACGATCCTCCTCGAGGCCGACCCCGCCGACCACGTCGCGACCATCACGTTGAACCGGCCCGAGCAGCTGAACGCGTTCAACCGCACGATGTGTGAGGAAATGGCCCGCGCCTGGCGCACGGTCAAACTCGACGAGTCGGTGCACGCGGTGGTACTGCGTGCCGCCGGCGACCGGGCATTCAGCGCGGGGCTGGACATCAAGACGCCCTACGGTCAGCCCGAAAACATCTGGAACCACGAGGATCCCGGCGAGGCTCTGAGCCCCAAGTGGCAGAAGATGTGGAAGCCGGTGGTCTGCGCGGTCCAGGGCATGTGCACCGCGGGCGCGTTCTACTTCATCAACGAATCCGACGTGGTCATCTGCTCGGAAGACGCCACGTTCTTCGACTCCCACGTGTCGGCCGGTCTAATCTGTGCGCTGGAGCCGATCGGTCTGATGCGCCGCGTCGGCCTCGGGGAGACGCTGCGCATCGCCCTGATGGGCAACGATGAACGGGTCAGCGCCGACACCGCGCTGCGGATCGGATTGGTCTCGGAGGTCGTCTCATCCGATCAGCTCTGGGACCGCGCCCACGAGATCGCGGCGACCATCGCCGCCAAGCCTCCGACGGCGACTCAGGGTACGGTGAAGGCGATTTGGGAATCGCTGGACAAGCCGTATCGCGCCGCCCTGGAACAGGGCCTCATCTATACCCGGCTGGGAAACCCGCTCGGCACCGCGGAACTGGCCGCGCAGCAGGGCGCCCGCGTCCGGGCCACCAAGCCCACACCGAAGATCCGCTGATGCCGCGTCACCCGCTCATCCAACGCATCGCCGACGTGCTCGACCTCGAGCCCCACTCACACGCCATCGAATATGGCGGCCAATGGATCTCGTGGGGCCAGATCGACGCATTGGCGCGGCGCATCGCCGGCCTGGCCGCCGGCGCCGAGGTCGGGATGCTGCTGCGCAACCGGCCGGGGCATGTGGCGGCCTTTCTTGGCGTGCTGTTAGGCGGTGGGACCGTCGTGGTCATCAACCCGTCGCGCGGCGACGAGCGCACCAAGGCCGACATCGCGCGACTGCAGCTTCCGCTGATCGTCGGCGAGCGCGACGATCTGGCGTCGCTGGTGACGGTGGGCACCCCGACGGTCGCGATTTCGGGACCGGCAGACGACGTCGACGTGTCCGGGCAACCCGGCGTCGGGGCGGGTCCACCGACCGGTGTCGCGGTGCGCATGCTGACCAGCGGCACGACGGGACCGCCCAAACGAATCGACCTGAGCTACGACATGTTGGCGCACAGCGTGATGGGCGCCGAACCCGACCGCGCACCCGCGCCCACCGAGCTGCGGCGCGGCGTCGCCATCGTGAACTCGCCGCTGGTGCACATCGGCGGCGTATTCCGGGTGCTGCAATGCATCGCCGAGGCCAGACCGTTCGTGCTGTTGGAGCGATTCGAGCTCAACGCATGGGCCGAGGCGGTGCGCAAGCACCGGCCCCGCGCCGTATCGCTGGTACCGGCGGCCCTACGCACCGTCTTGCACTCGGATGTGCCGCCCGCCGACCTGGACAGCGTCCGGGTTGTCACCTGCGGGACGGCGCCGCTGTCGGCCGACGACGCCGACGCCTTCACCGACAAGTACGGCATCCCGGTGCTGACCTCCTATGCCGCAACCGAGTTCGGGGGCGGCGTGGCGGGCTGGACCCTTCCCGACTATCAGCGGTACTGGCGGGCCAAACGGGGCAGCGTCGGCCGGGCCAATCCGGGCGCTCAGCTGCGGGTGGTCGCCGACGACGGAACACCGCTAGGCCCGGACGAAGTCGGCCTGCTGGAGGTCAAGCCGGGTCAGCTGGGGCCGGAAGCGCAATGGATGCGAACCACGGATATGGCGCGCATCGACGCCGACGGGTTCCTCTGGATTGTCGGCCGCGCCGACCAGGCGATCATCCGCGGCGGCTTCAAGGTGATGCCCGACGACGTTCGCGCCGCGCTGGAGAGCCACCCCGCGGTGTCCGGCGCGGCGGTGATCGCCCGGCCCGACGAGCGGCTCGGCGAGACGCCGGTCGCCATGGTCGAACTGCGCGAATCGGATGCCGCCGACGCCGACGTACTGGTGGAGCACCTGCGAGAGCGGCTGGCGCGCTACGAGATTCCGACCGAGATCGCGATCGTCGACGCCATTCCGCGAACGCCGTCGGGCAAGGCCGATCTCGGCGCCATCCAGGACTACTTCCGCGAGCCCGCGGCGCCGCGCAACCATGGGCGCTGATTGTTTGACCGTCGCCGCGACGTTGCGACACCAGGCCCGGGTGCGCGGGGATCACCCGCTGCTGGTCTGCGACGACGACCGCATCGGATACGCCGAAGCCGACCGCCGGTCGGCGGAGCTCGCCCGCGGTCTGATGGCACTCGGCGCCGGTAAGGGAACCCATGTGGGCCTCCTCCATCCGAACGGACCCGACTTCGTGGTCGGCATGCTGGCGGCGGCGCGGATCGGCGCCGTGGTCGTCCCGTTCTCCACTTTCGTCACCGCCCGAGAACTGCGCGAGCAGCTGGTCGACAGCGACGTCGAAATCCTGTTGAGCGCCACATCATTTCGGTCTCACGACTACATACAGCGACTGTCCGAGGTTCTTCCGGGGGCCGATTTCGATTCCGGCGATCGCTTGTTCTGCGCCGCAGTGCCGCAACTGCGCCGCGTGGCGTTCGCTCACGAGACGCTGCGCGCGCTGGCCGGCAGAGTCGAACCGCCGCTGTTGCGGGCGACCGAAGACGTTGTCTACGACTGCGATCCGCTGGCGATCGTCTACACGTCCGGATCGACCAGTGTCCCCAAAGGGGTGGTGCATACGCATGCCGCGCTGCTCGGACATCAGCGGAACCTCAATACGATCCGTGGCCTGACCGCTTCGGACAAGCTGTTCTGCAATTCGCCGTTCTTCTGGATCGGCGGATTCGCGTTCGGCCTGCTGGCCACCGTGGTGGCCGGATCGACCCTGGTCTGCTCCAACGCCATCGACGCCGGGGCCACACTCGACCTGTTGGAGGCCGAAAGGCCCACCATGACCAACGGGTTCGCCGCCGGGGTCGCTCACCTCGCCGACCACCCCAGCTACGCCGAGCGTGATCTGTCGTCGATGCGGCGCGGTAACCTCTACCCGATCATGGCCCCCGACAAAAGGCCGGCCGACCCGGAGTTGCGGCACAACATGCTCGGGATGACCGAGGCCGGCAGCGTCGTGCTGATCAGCGAGGACGAATCCGACCAACCCGAAACGCGGCGCGGGTCATACGGTAAGCCCGCCCCCGGCTTCGAGACGATGATCGTGGACCCGGACACCTCCGGAGTCGGTGAGCTCTGCATCCGGGGACCGTACGTGATGCAGGGCTACTACAAGCGCAGCCGCGAGGAGTGCTTCGACGCCGACGGCTGGTTTCACACCGGCGATTTGGTGCGCACCGACGCCGACGGCTTCGTCTACTTCGTCGGCAGGCTCGGCGCGATGGTCAAGACGGCGGGCGCCAACGTGTCGGCCGCCGAGGTCGAGCAGGCGATCGCCAGGGTCACGGGCGCCGAGGCTTACGTGGTGGGCGTCCCCGATACCCAACGGGGAGAGCTGGTCGCCGCGGTCGTTGTCCAACCGGATTTCGACGAATCGGCCGTGCGGGAACGGCTCAAAGGCGAGCTGTCGTCGTACAAGATTCCCAAGCGGTTCCTCGCCCTCTCCCGCACCGACCTCCCGCTGTTGTCCAGCGGCAAGGTCGACACGCGACGGCTGAGAGAGCTCTTCGATGCCTAGCACCATCGACCAACTGGTGAGGTATCGGGCCCAGCACAATGCGGACACACCGATGGTGATCGATCCCGCGTCGCGGCTCAGCTACCGCGAACTCGACGTCACCACAAGCGATTTGGCCGCGGTGTTCGTCGAGGCCGGCGTGGGCAAGGGCACGCGAGTCGGATTGATCATGCCCAATGGCACCCGCTGGATACAGATCGCCGTCGCGCTGACCCGCATCGGCGCCGTCCTGGTGCCACTGAGCACGCTGCTGCAGCCCCGCGAACTCGTCGCGCAACTGCGGGTCGCCGCCGTCCAGTTCCTGGTGAGCGTCGAGGAATTCCGCGGCCATCGCTATCTCGACGACCTGCGGACCGTGGGGAGACCCGAACTTCCGGCGTTGCAGCAGGTTTGGTCGACCGATCGGCTCGACAGCGCACCCGCGAGCGACCGGGCCCGCCGGATCATCGACGCGATGACCGAAACGGTCACCCCCGCCGACCCACTGGTGATCATGTTCACCTCGGGCAGTAGCGGATCGCCCAAGGGGGTCCTGCACTCGCACGGCAACGCGTTGGGCGCCGTGCAGTCGGGGCTGGCGGCGCGCTGCATCACCGCCGAAACCCGCCTGTATCTGCCGATGCCGTTCTTCTGGGTGGGCGGGTTCGGCAGTGGAATCCTGTCCGTCCTGCTGGCCGGTGCCACCCTGGTGACCGAAGAGATCCCCCGGCCCGAAACCACCCTGCGACTGCTGGAGCGCGAACGAGTCACCCTGTTTCGCGGCTGGCCCGATCAGGCCGAGGCACTGGCACGGCACGCCAACTCGGTCGGCGTTGATCTCTCGGCGCTGCGACCCGGCAGCCTGGAAGCCCTGTTGCCGCCGGAGCAGCGCGCTCAGCCCGGGGCGCGCGCGACGCTGTTCGGCATGACCGAGGCATTCGGGCCGTACTGCGGCTACCCCGCCGACACCGATATGCCCACGACCGCGTGGGGAAGCTGCGGAAAGCCGTTTCCCGGCATGGAAGTCCGCATCGTCGACCCCGGAAGCGGCAAGCCCGCCACGGCGGGAACCGCCGGCATGATCCAGATCCGCGGACCGCACACCCTGCGCGGCATCTGCGGCCGCCGGCGCGAAGAACTCTTCACCCCCGACGGCTTCTATTCGACCGGTGACCTCGGCCACCTCGACGAGCAGGGATTCCTGTTCTACCACGGGCGATCCGACGACATGTTCAAAGTCAGCGGCGCGACCGTCTACCCCAGCGAGGTCGAGCGCGCGCTGCGCACCATCGACGGCGTCGGCAACGCCCTCGTCACCAATGTGCCCGGCGCGGCGGGCGAACGGGTCGGCGCGGCGGTGGTGTGCGACGACGCGCTCACCCCCGAGCAGCTTCAGACGTCGGCCCGAAAGTTGCTGAGCGCCTTCAAGGTACCCACAGTGTGGCTGCTGCTGAACTCCGACGACGACGTTCCCCGCGGCGGCACCGGAAAGGTCGACGTCCGCCGGCTGCGGGAGATGTTGATCGACGCGAACCGGCCCTAGGGGACCCGCGTCCAGGGTTGACAGTTCTGCGACTCGAAGGCCTTGACGGCGGAATTGATGTTGGCGTACATCGGGCCGATGGAGGTATTCGTCTGCAGCACATGGTCCTTGTTCGCATCAGGGGTGCTGTAGGTGAACCACGAACACATCGAGTCCTGCGTCGGCACATTGTTTATCCACACGCCGAAGGCCGAACCCGAGCCGCCCGTGTGGTAGAGGCCCGGCGCGATATCGGGCCCCACGACAAACACACCGTTGCCGGGGATCGGGTCGATTTGGTCGGCGCGGGCCGGCGCGGCGACGGCGAGGCCTGTCAGCGTTGCAACGAATAGGGCCGATGCGCGAAGCGTTGCGGGCATCTTGTTCTCTCCGTCCGTCGCCCACCCTGATCGCAGCGTAGGCCGAGCCCGGCTGTGCGACAAGGGATGGTGGTGGCTATTCCTCCACCACCACACCGCGCGCGACGAGGTGATCGATCAACGGAACCGCGCCGGCGGCGAGATGTTCCGACATGGCCGCCCGCGCCAGCTCGCCGTCACGCTTTTTCAGCGCGGACAAGATCCGCCGATGGTCCTTCATGGACTGCTCGGGCCAGCCCTCGATGGCGGGAAACACCGATTCGGGTGCGTAGCGGGTGATCTGCGACATCAGCTGCGCCAGCTTCGGCGAATTGGCGGCGATGTTGATGGCCCGGTGAAATTCGTGGTTCAGGCCCACGGTGTGCTCGTGCTCATCGCCGGCATAGGCATCCTCCAGCTGCGCCTGGATCTCCTTGAGCTCGCGTAGCTGGTCGGCGGTGATGTTGAGCGCGGCCCGCGCGGCCAGCTCACCGCCCACATGCGCCTGCACGTTCGCCACGTCCGTGACGTCGCGCCCGGTGACCGGCAACACCACGAAACCGCGGCGCGGCTGCTGGGCGATCAAGCCTTCGGCGCGCAACGCGAACAGCGCCTCACGCACCGGTGTGACACTGATGCCCAGCTCCGCAGCCAGTTGATCGAGCCGGACGTACGACCCGGCGGCATAGGTGCCATCGAAGATCCTGCTGCGGATCAAGCGCGCAACGTCCTCGGAAAGTTGAGGGCGCGCAGCGAAATCCGGAACGCTCATGGTTTCACACCTGATATTCGGCGAGCAGTCGCTTGCTGATGATGTTCTTCTGGATCTCGCTGGTTCCCTCGCCGATGAGCAGGAACGGCGCGTCACGCATCAGCCGCTCGATCTCGTATTCCTTGGAATAGCCGTAGCCGCCGTGGATCCGGAAGCTCTGCTGGGTGACCTCGGCGCAGTACTCGCTGCACAGGTACTTGGCCATTCCGGCGGCGACGTCGTTGCGCTCCCCCGAGTCCTTCAGCCGCGCCGCGTTCACCATCATCAGGTGTGCGGCTTCGACTTTGGTCGCCATCTCCGCCAGCTGGAAGGCGATGGCCTGATGCTCGGCGATAGGCTTGCCGAAGGTCTCGCGTTGTTGTGCGTAGCGCACCGCGAGCTCGAAAGCGCGAATCCCGACCCCGCACGCGCGGGCCGACACGTTGACACGACCGACCTCGATGCCATCCATCATCTGGAAAAAGCCCTGCCCCGTCGCCCCGCCGAGGACGTCATCGGCGCTCGCCTGGTAGCCGTCGAAAATCATCTCGGTGGTATCGATGCCCTTGTAGCCCAGCTTGTCGATCTTGCCCGGAATGCGCAGGCCCGGAACGACTTCGCCGAAGCCGACCGGCTTCTCGACCAGGAAGGCGGTCAGGTTGCGGTGCGGCTTGTCCGAGCCCTCGTCCGTGCGCACCAGCGTCGCCACCAGCGTCGAGGTGGCACCGTTGGTCAGCCACATTTTCTGGCCGTCGATCGTGTAGGTGCCGTCGTCGTTGCGTCGCGCCCGGGTCCGGATCGCGGCAACGTCCGAGCCCAGCTCGGGCTCCGACATCGAGAAGGCGCCGCGAGTCTCACCGGCCGCCATGCGCGGCAGGAACCGTTGCTTCTGCTCGTCGGTGCCGTGCTGGCGCAGCATGTACGCCACGATGAAATGGGTGTTGAGCACCCCGGACACGCTCATCCACCCGCGCGCAAGCTCTTCGACGCACAGGGCGTAGGTCAGCAGCGATTCCCCCAGGCCGCCGTACTCCTCGGGAATCATCAGACCGAACAGGCCCATGTCACGCATCTGGTCGACGATGGCCTGCGGGTAGGTGTCGGCGCGTTCCAGCTCAACCGCGTTGGGGATGACTTCCTTTTCGACGAATTGCCGTACGGTGGCGATGATCTCGGTCTGGACGTCGGTCAATCCAAGCGTCTGGGCGAGTTTGGTCATGTGCGTGGTTCCCTTCCGGCCGCTCAGCCCGCGATCGTCTTGGCGTCCGTCAGGCGCTCGACGTCGGCGGTGGTCAGCCCCAAGACCCGCTGGAGGACCTGGGCGGTGTCTTGTCCCAAAGCGGGCGCGGGCGCGCTGGCGGGATGGGCGCCGTCGAACGCGGCCGGCAGGCCGGGCGCGAAGTAGTCGCCGAGACCCGGCTGATGCAATCGCGAAAACAGCGGATTATCAGCGACTTTCGGCCCCGCCGCGACCTCGGCGAAGGTTCGGTACCGCTCGAACAGCACCGTGGTCTCCGACAGAGCGGCGGTGACCTCGTCGGCGCTGTGATCGCTGAACCAGGTGGCGAACAGCCCGGACAGCACATCCTGGTACCGGTACCGATCGCCTTCGGATCCGAAATCCACCTCGAGCGCCCCGGCGAGCGCCGACACCGCGGCGCCGGTACCCGTGACCTCGACCAGATCGCGGAAGTGCCGCTTGGTGAGGGTGACGACCATGAACCGGGCGCCGTCACGACAGGTGAAGTCCTGCCCGTACTGGCCGTAGATGGCGTTGCCCAGCCGTTCCCGTTGCGTCCCATTGACTTGCGGCTCGGTGAGCAACCCCAAATTGGCGGCGGTGGCCAGCGCCACGTCCTCCAGCGCCAGGCTGATTCGCGTCCCCGCCCCGGACTTGTCACGGCGGTGGACGGCGGTGACGACGGACAGCGCGGCGTACAGTCCGCAGCACACATCCCAGGCCGGCAAGACGTGATTGATCGGACCGGCATGATCGGCGGGGCCCGTGACGAGCGGATAGCCCAGCCCTGCGTTGACCGTGTAATCCACGCCCGTAGAACCGTCACCGCGCCCGAGTAACTGGACGTGGATGACGTCGGGGCGCCGGGCCGCCAGGACGTCGTGGCTCAGCCAGGACAGCCCGGCGGCGTTGGTCACGACGATGCCGTCGCCCTCGACAATCAGCCGCTGAACCAATGCCTGGCCGTCTTCGGAGCGCAGATCGATGGTGGCCGAACGCTTTCCCTTGTTCAGGCCCGTCCAATAGATCGACGTACCGTCCGCCGACAGCGGCCAGCGTTGCACGTCGGACGCGCCGCCGATCGGGTCGACCCGGATCACCTCTGCGCCAAGCTGATTCAGCGTCATGCCGCATAGGGGCGCGGCGACGAAGCTGGACACCTCCACGACGGTGAGGCCGTTCAGAGGTAACCCGGGTTCGGTCATCTCGATGCGACCCGTTCGAAGACGGCGGCAAGTCCCTGGCCGCCGCCGATGCACATGGTCTCCAGCCCGTAGCGCGCCTGCCGGCGATCGAGCTCGCGCGCCAGCGTGGCGAGCATCCGTCCGCCCGTGGCGCCCACCGGGTGGCCCAGCGAGATTCCCGAACCGTGCACATTGGTGCGCTCATGGTCGGCCGCGCCGAAATTCCATTCCCGCATCACCGCAAGCGCTTGCGCGGCAAAGGCTTCGTTGAGCTCGATGAGATCGATGTCCGACAGCGCCAGGTTCGCCTTGGACAGCGCCACCTCCGTCGCGGGGACCGGCCCGATGCCCATGATGTTGGGCGCCACCCCCGCCACCCCCCAGGACACGAGGCGCACCAACGGCGTCAGTCCGTACGCGTCGGCTTTCTCCGGTGTGGTCACCACGCACAGGGACGCCGCGTCGTTCTGCCCGCTGGAGTTGCCGGCCGTGACCGTCGCCTCCGGGTCCTCCTTCAGCAGAACGGGTTTGAGCTTGCCCAACGACTCCACCGACGTGTCCGCGCGCGGGTGCTCGTCGGTGTCGATGACTTCCTCGCCGCTGCGCGTGGGGACGGCAACCGGAATGATCTCGTCAGCCAGGATGCCATCCTTTTGCGCCGCCACCGCGCGCTGATGCGACCGCACCGCCAGCTCGTCTTGCTCCTGGCGCGAAATGCCGTACTGGCGGCGCAAATTCTCGGCGGTCTCCAGCATTCCGCCCGGCACCGGGTAGTGCCGCCCGCCGGCCGTCGTGCGTCCGCGCGCCAGCCCGTCGTGGACCTGGACGCCACCGCGGGCTCCGCCCCAGCGCATATCGGTGGAGTAGAAGGCGACGTTGCTCATGCTTTCGCAGCCCCCGGCGACGACGAGATCGTGGTCGCCATTCCCCACCTGCAGGCACGCCTGGATCACCGCTTGCAGGCCCGAACCGCAACG
This sequence comes from Mycobacterium sp. NTMscope_MAC_12, assembly GCF_976985675.1. NCBI lineage: Bacteria > Bacillati > Actinomycetota > Actinomycetes > Mycobacteriales > Mycobacteriaceae > Mycobacterium > Mycobacterium sp. NTMscope_MAC_12. The sequence goes on along the minus strand of NZ_CDRJYY010000001.1, from coordinate 1,038,448 downwards.
CCGGTCGACCTGCATGCCCGGAACCGTCACCGGCAGACCGGAATCCAGCGCCACCCCGCGCCCGATCGCCGGCGCATCGCTGTTGGGATAGCAGTGGCCGAGGATCACGTCTTGCACGGCGTCGGGCGCCAGCCCGGTTCGCCCGAGCAGACCCTTCAGGGCGGTGACACCGAGATCGACGGCGCTGAGCGCCTTGAACATTCCGCCGTAGCGGCCGATCGGCGTCCGCACCGGCTCACAGATGACGGTTTCACGCATTGTGACTCCTGTCCTGATGCCGAGCAGACGCAGAATCGCATTGATGCGGCAAGATTTGTGCGATTTTGCCGGGGGCACCTCCCGCTTGCGGGGGACTGCTCGCGGGGGTTCTCACAGGTGTCGGCCGCCGGTGATTTCCATGACGGTGCCGGTCATGTATGACGACAGGTCGGAGGCCAGGAACAGCGCAACGCTGGCGACCTCGCTCGGCTCACCGGCCCGGCCCATCGGCACCTCGGCCACCTTCGAATCCCAAATGCGCTGCGGCATGGCCTCCGTCATCGCCGACCGGATCAAACCGGGGGCGATCGCGTTGACCCGCACGCCCAGGTACGCCAGCTCTTTGGCGGCCGCCTTGGTCATGCCGACGATGCCGGCCTTGGCCGCCGAGTAGTTGGTCTGGCCGACCATGCCGACCTTGCCCGACACCGAGGACATGTTGATGATGGCGCCGCGCTTGTTTTCCCGCATGATGGCGGCGGCCAGCCGGGTGCCGTTCCAGGTCCCTTTCAGGTGGACGTTGATGACCTGGTCGAACTGCTCCTCGGTCATCTTGCGCATCGTCGCGTCCCGGGTGATCCCGGCGTTGTTGACCATGATGTCCAGGCCGCCGAACCGCTCGACCGCGGTCTGGATCAGGGTCTCGACGTCGGATGACTGGGTGACATCGCAGCGCACCGCGATCGCGACGTCGTCACCGCCCAGCTGCTTGGCCACCACCTGGGTCTCCTCGAGATTGACGTCGCCGAGAACGACCCGCGCCCCCTCGGCGACAAAGCGCTCCGCGATGGCCAGACCGAGTCCCTGCGCTCCGCCGGTGATTACCGCGGTCTGACCTGTCAACAACGCCACCTGGATCACACATCCTTCTCTGTTATCGCCGCCATCGGGCACCCTCAAGGCAAATATCATATTTGATATAGGATCCTCCCCTGAACCGGGGTGCCCCGGATCGGGAGAGGAGCGTGGAGCCGATGGCCACCGCCGAAATCGCCGAAGTCTCCGACGAGGACTTCCGCGAGATCCTGGCTCAGACAAGGCAATTCGTGCGCAGCGCGGTCGTCCCCCGCGAGCAGGAGTTCCTCGACGACGACCGCGTCCCCGACGACCTGCGCGATGAGGCCAAGAGGATGGGCCTGTTCGGCTACGCGATCCCCCAGGAATGGGGCGGCCTCGGCCTCAACCTGATGCAAGACGTCGAGCTGGCGATGGAGCTGGGCTACACGTCGCTGGCGCTGCGGTCGATGTTCGGCACCAACAACGGCATCGCCGGACAGGTCTTGGTCGGGTTCGGCACCGACGAACAGAAGTCGCGCTGGTTGGAGTCGATCGCGTCCGGCGACGTCGTCGCCTCCTTCGCGCTGACCGAACCCGGCGCCGGATCGAACCCCGCCGGCCTGCGCACCAAAGCGGTTCGCGACGGCGACAATTGGGTGATCTCCGGGCAGAAGCGGTTCATCACCAACGCGCCAGTCGCCAACCTTTTCGTGGTGTTCGCCCGCACCCGCCCGGCCGACGACAAGGGACCCGGGATCGCGGTCTTTTTGGTTCCGGCCGATGCCGCCGGCGTGCAGGTTGGTGCCAAGGACGCCAAGATGGGCCAGGAAGGCGCGTGGACCGCCGACGTCGTCTTCGACGATGTCCGGGTGGACGACGGCGCGCTGATCGGCGGCAGCGAAGACATCGGCTATCGGGCGGCGATGACCTCGCTGGCCCGCGGCCGGGTACACATCGCCGCCCTCGCCGTGGGCGCCGCCCAACGCGCGCTCGACGAATCCGTCGCGTATGCCGCCACCGCGACGCAGGGCGGGGCGCCGATCGGAAGCTTCCAGTTGGTGCAGGCGATGCTCGCCGACCAGCAGGCCGGCGTGATGGCCGGCCGCGCGCTGGTGCGGGACGCGGCGCGGCTATGGGTCACCGATCAGGACCGCAGGATCGCCCCGTCGGCGGCCAAGCTGTTCTGCACCGAAATGGCCGGCAACGTCGCGGATCTCGCGGTGCAGATCCACGGCGGCAGCGGCTACATGCGTGGCGTTGCGGTCGAGCGCATTTACCGCGACGTGCGCCTGCTGCGGCTCTACGAGGGCACCAGCGAGATTCAGCGTCTGATCATCGGATCGAACCTGGTCAAGGCGGCGGGGCGGACCAGCACAACGAAGGAGCGTTAATGGCAGGCAGGCTTGCCGGAAAAGTGGCATTGATTACCGGCGCGGCGCGCGGCCAGGGCCGGGCACACGCGGTGCGCATGGCCTCCGAAGGCGCGGACATCATCGCCGTCGACATCGCCGGCAAGCTGCCGTCCTGCGTACCTTACGACCCGGCGAGCCCGGACGACCTGAGCGAAACCGTTCGCCTGGTCGAAGAATCGAACCGCCGCATCATCGCGTCGGTCGTGGACACGCGCGACTTCGACGGACTGCGAAAGGTCGTCGCGGACGGTGTCGCCGCGCTGGGCCGGTTGGACATCATCGTCGCCAACGCCGGGGTCGCGGCGCCGCAGGCATGGGACGACATCACGCCGGAAGACTTCCGGGACGTCATGGACATCAACGTGACCGGCACGTGGAACACCGTGATGGCCGGCGCGGACAAGATCATCGACGGCGGCCGCGGCGGCTCCATCATCCTGATCAGTTCCGCTGCCGGGATGAAGATGCAGCCGTTCATGATTCACTACACCGCCAGCAAGCACGCCGTCACCGGGCTGGCGCGGGCGTTCGCCGCCGAGTTGGGCAAGCACTCGATCCGGGTCAACAGCGTCCACCCGGGCCCGGTGAACACTCCGATGGGGTCGGGTGACATGGTCACGGCGGTGGGCAAGACGATGGAGACCAACCCGCAGCTGTCGCACGTCCTCACCCCGTTCCTGCCGGACTGGATCGCCGAGCCGGAGGAGATCGCCGACACCGTGTGCTGGCTGGCCAGCGACGAGTCCCGCAAGGTCACCGCCGCGCAGATCCCCGTCGATCAGGGCTCGACGCAGTACTGAGACCAGCGCGGCGGGAATAGATCGCGGAGCATCCGCGCTTTCACGCCACATGAAAGCCTTCACCGAGACCGAACGTCAGGAGTTCCTGGCCGCCAAGCACGTCGGCGTCCTGTCCGTCGCGGCCACCGATGGCCGGCCGCCGGCTAGCGTCCCGATCTGGTACGACTACACGCCCGGCGGCAACGTCCGGATCATGACCGGCGCGTCCAGCCGCAAGGCGCGGCTCATCGAGCGGGCGGGGGTGGTGACGCTCGTCGTCCAGCGCGAGGAGCCGCCGTACCAGTACGTGGTGGTCGAGGGCGCGGTGGTCGAGACCACCAAGCCGGCCCCGGCCGATCTGCAGGAAGCCATCGCCGTTCGCTACCTCGGCGAAGAAGGCGGGCGGGCGTTCGTCCAAAGCATGGAAGGCGTCGAGGAGGTGCTCTTCACCATCCGGCCCGACCGCTGGCTGAGCGCCGACTTCACCGGCGATCTGTAAACCGCCGGAAATCTACGCGCATCCGCCGATGTTTTGCGGCGTGCGCCCGGCCCATGCTGGCTAACATGAGCGAGATCGAGTGGAGCGACCTGGGCGTAGGCGAAGCGATGAACGAGCCCCTGCCGACCGGCACCGTGACGCTGCTGCTGGCCGACGTCCAGGGCTCGACGCAGCTGTGGGACTCCCAGCCGCAGGAGATGACCGCGGCGATCGCCAATCTGGATCAAACGCTGGCCGAGTTGGTCGGGGCCCATCGCGGAATCCGCCCGGTCGAGCAGGGTGAGGGCGACAGCTTCGTCATCGCGTTCAGCCGCGCGTCCGACGCGGTGGCGTGCGCGCTCGCGTTGCAACGGGCGCCATTGGCACCGTTGCGACTGCGGATCGGTGTGCATACCGGCGAGGTTCAGCTGCGCGACGAGAACAACTATGTGGGGCCGGCCATCAACCGCACGGCGCGACTCCGCGAGCTCGCGCATGGCGGCCAGACGGTGTTGTCGGGCACCACCGGCGATCTGGTCGCCGACACGCTCGCCGACGACGCCTGGTTGACCGACCTCGGAACCCATGAGCTGCGAGATCTGCCGCGCCCGGAGCGGGTGGTGCAACTGTGCCATCCCGACCTGTGCAACGAGTTTCCGCCGCTTCGGAAACGCGAATCTGTTGTCTCTCAACGCCTTCCCGCGCAACTGACCAGCTTTGTGGGGCGCGAAGCCGAAATGCGCGAGGTGCGAGACATGCTCGCGCAGAACAGGTTCGTGACGCTGACCGGCGCCGGCGGCGCGGGCAAGACCCGGCTGGCCGTTCAGGTCGCCGCCAGTGTCGCCGGGGACTACGCCGACGGAATCTGGTATGTGGACCTGGCTCCGCTCACCGACCCCGACCTGGTGTCGCTCACCACCGCCCGGGCGTTGGGGCTACCGGATCAGCCCGGGCGATCCCCGGAGAAAAGCCTGCTGCAGTTCATCGGCGACCGGCGCATGCTGGTGGTGCTCGACAACTGTGAGCACCTGCTGGACGCCAGCGCCGCGCTGACCGGTGCGCTGCTGGGCGCCTGCCCGCGGTTGACGGTGCTGGCGACGAGCCGCGAGCCGATCGGGGTGAGCGGCGAGGTGACGTGGCGGGTGCCGTCCCTGTCGTTCGACGACGACGCCGCGCGGCTGTTCGCCGACCGCGCCGGGCACGCGCGCCCGGGCTTCAACCTCGAGGACGGCAACGCGGCCGCCGTGCAAGAAATCTGCCGCCGCCTCGACGGCATGCCGCTGGCGATCGAGTTGGCCGCGGCACGCGTACGCGCGTTGTCGCCCAACGAGATTCTCGCCGGCCTGCAGGACCGGTTCCGCTTGCTGACCGGCGGATCGCGGACGGCGGTGCGCCGCCAGCAGACGCTGCGCGCCTCGGTGGACTGGTCGCACGCGCTGTTGACCGAGCCGGAGCGGATCTTGTTCCGCCGGCTCGGCGTGTTCATGGGCGGGTTCGACCTCGACGCCTGCCGAAAGGTGGTCTGTGACAAAGGCCTGGCCCAGCACCAGGTGCTGGATGTGCTGGCGCTGCTCATCGACAAGTCGCTGGTGACGGCCGAATCCGCCGGCGGCCCAATGCGATACCGATTGCTGGAGACGTCTCCAGTATGCGCAGGAAAAGCTCAGCGAATCCCCGGAAGTCATCGCTGTGCGGCAACGGCACCGTGACCATTTCACCGCGCTGGCGACGGCGCTCGACGTTCCGGGGGACATCGGCCTGGAGCCCCTGCTCGATCGAGCGCAGACCGAAATCGACAATCTGCGTGCCGCCTTCGCGTGGAGCCGGGAGAACTCCGACACCGACAGCGCATTGCAGCTGGCGACGTCGCTGCAGCCGCTGTGGCTCACCCGGGGCGGCCTCCGGGAGGGATCGGACTGGCTCGACGCGGGTCTTGCCGACGCGGAGCGTCCGGGCGCCGACGTGGCTCTCCACGCGATCGCGCGGGCGCTGGCCGACAAGGCATTCCTGGACAACATGCGCGACGCGGAAGGCTTTGCCCGCGCGCAGCGTTCGCTGGCCATCGCGCGCGAGCTCGACGATCCGGCGCTATTGGCGCGGACCCTCACCGCATGCGGACGCCTCGCCGCCTTGGACGCCGAACTGGCCCGGCCCTACTTATCGGAGGCGGAAAACCTGACCCGAGCGATGGGCGACCGGTGGAGGCTGAGCCAGCTCCTCTACAGCCAGGCGCTCGCCGCCCTGCTCGGCGGCGGGGATCTGGACGCCGCCGCGGCGGCAGCGACGGAAGGCCGTGACCTCGCCGACGAGGCCGGCGACCGGGGCTACTCGCGCGCATGCCGGTGGTGTCTCACCGGCGTGCAATGGGTGCGGGGCGACGTCGCGGGGGCCGAAGCGGGGCATCGCGAATTGATGATCGAAGCGGATGCGGCACACGCCCTGATCTGGCAGGTCAATGCCCGCGCGGCCCTGGGCCACGTGCTGGCCCACAGCGGACAGGCGGACGTGGGGCGGGCGCTTGCGCTGGAGGCGCTCGACGACGCCGCGGGGATCGGCCGCTACCAGGAAGGTGTCGTCTACGCGGCGCTGGCGTTCGCAGCGCTCGCCGGTGGCGACGTGGGCGCGGCCACCGATGCCAGCAATGCGGCGCGCGAGCGGTTCGCCGGCTTGCCGCTGGCGAGCCCTGCCAACAAACCCTCGGCACAGGCCGCGCTCGCCCGGGGCGATCTGACGGCCGCGCGTCGCTTCGCCGAGGAAGACGTCGCGACGGGGGTGGGCTGGTTCACGGTGCAGGCGCCGCTCACTCGGGCGCGCGTGGCCCTGGCGGAAAACGAGCCCGGGCGAGCCGAACGCGATCTCCATGACGCGCTGACCCGCGCCGCGGACACGCAGGCCCACTTGTTCGTTCCCGACCTATTGGAGTGCCTCGCCCGGGTGGCCGGAGACGCCGGCAGCCACCCGGAAGCGACGCGGCTTCTCGGCGCGGCGCACGCCGTCCGCGAGCGCACCGGGATAGTCCGCTTCCGGGTGTACGACGCCGACTACCAGGCGTCGGTGGAAAAGGCCCGCGACGCCTTGACGGACAAGGAGTTCGATGACGCCTGGACCGCAGGAGCCGCTCTGTCCACCGACGAGGCGATCGCCTACGCCCGCCGCGGGCGGGGTGAACGCAAACGCCCGCCCAGCGGTTGGGACTCGCTGACCCCGACCGAGCGCGATGTCGTCCGCCTCGTCGGCGAGGGACTGGGCAACAAGGACATCGGCGAACGCCTCTTCATTTCCCCGCGCACCGTACAGACGCACCTGACCCACGTCTACGCGAAACTCGGGCTCACGTCGCGGATGCAGCTGGCTCAGGAGGCAACCCGGCGATCAGTGCTCGATTAATTCGAGCGTGCCCAGCTCGCGGATCGCCTGACAGCCGCGGCTGAGCATGGCCAGCACCATGTCGTCGCCACGCTCGGTCGCGGCGGCGAACGCGAATCCCAGCGCCGAGATCAGCGGCGCCTGCAGGACCCCGAGCCGGTAATCGCGCCAACATGTTTCGCGGTCGTAGTCGCTGACACCGCCGGCGGTCAGCGCGCGATGGTAGTCGGCGACCAGCTCCTCCTCGATGGCGGCTCGCAGCTGCGAATTGAGGCTGGTTGCGGTGAAGTACGCGAGATCCCGGGTCGGCAGGCCCACCCCGAGCGTCTGCCAGTCGACCACGCTGACCCGGGTCCGGTCCGGATCGAACAGCAGATTGTCCAGCCGGTAGTCGCCGTGCAGCAGGGCGAACCGGTCGTACTCGGACAGCAGCCACGGTGTGATCACACCCATGGCCGCGCTGAAGGTATCGCGGTCTTCGGCCCTCATGCGAGCGCCCAGCTTCTCCAGCGTGATGTCGGCGCTCATCTTCGCCACTTCGCCCATGCCGGCTGCGCCGGACTCATCGGGGCGCCCAAACGCGATGCCGGGGAAATCGAGCCAGGCGGGGTCACACCAGGTCGGCGCGTGCAGGCCGGCCAGCGCGTTCACCGCCAGCCGCGCTTCGGCTTCACCGCAACCGATGAGCTGATCGCCCTGCACGGCCGGCGCCTGATCGGCGAGCAGCAGGGCGAAATCCATTGCATCCTCGGTGATCTCGGAGTAGAAGCAGCGCGGGGTCGGCACCTGCACCCGATCCGCCACCGAGGAGTAGAACGCGCATTCGCTGCGGTAGCCGATGACCACCCTGTCGCGCACGGTGTCGTCCTGGGCCGGCAGTTTGATCACAAAGGTCCGCGGCAGGTCACCGGGATCCGTCGCATAGCGGGCGGTCACCCGGTAGGTCGCCCCGGTCTGCCCCGTTCCGATCGCGACCACGTCCACCTCGGCGACCTCCACCGGCGCGCCGCGCCCACTGAGCGCGGCCGACAACCATGCCGGGGTCACGTCGCCGGGGTAACGCGGTATCGACGACAGCACAGCACTCATAAGCGGCACGCCTCCTGTACGGGGACAGCTCGGTTCGACTGACCAACTGTAAGGCATACCGCAAGATTTGCGGTCAACCGCGGTGATTTAGTCGGCCAGAATGCGCCATTCGGCGGCCTCGTGCTGCTGGCGCCAGAATTCGTCGAAACGCCCGCCCGCAGCACGCAATTCGTCGACCGTGCCGTCCTCGACCACCTGGCCGCTGTCGAGAAACAGGACGCGGTCGGCGTGACTGATGCTGGCCAACCGGTGCGCGACGATCACCTGGGTGCGCGATTGCGGGTCGGCGGTCAGCGCGTCGACCACGGCGGCTTCGTTCTCGGTGTCCAAAGCGCTGGTCGCCTCGTCCACCAGCAGTATCGGCGCGGGTTTGAGCAGCGCACGGGCGATGCTGACGCGTTGGCGTTCACCGCCCGAGAGTGCCGAGCCGCCTTCACCGACGACGCTGTCGGAGCCGTCGGGCAGGCGTGCGACGAGCTCGTCGACGCGGGCGAGCGCCACCGCCCGCGCGAACCGGTCATCGCCGGCGCCCGGGTCCCCGGCGAACACGTTGTCGCGGATCGACCCGTGGAACAGGTAGGGATGCTGGAACACGACGCTGCTTGCCGCGCGCCGGGCGTCGGCGTCCAGCGTCGCCGCGTCGACACCGTCGATCAGCACCCGGCCGCGGGTGGGCTCGTGCAGCCCGGCGATCAGCGCCAGGATGGTGCTCTTGCCGGATCCGGACGGTCCGACGATCGCCGTCGTGCTTCCCGGCTCCAACGAGAAACTCACCCCGTCGAGCACCAGGTCGGTGGCGCCACCGACAGCTGGGTACCCGAACGTCACGTCGTCGAAGTCGATACGCGGCGCCGTGGCGCCCGGCAGCGTCGCGGCGCCGGCGTTCATCAGCGGCGCGGTGAGCACCGAGCGGATGTTGTCGAGCGTGGCGCGGGTGCTCTCCAGCGCCGGCGCCAGCTCGCTGATGGTGGTGAACGGCTCGAGGTAGCGCACGATGACGACGATCAGCGCGATGGCCTCGGCCACCGACAGCGTTCCGTTCACCGTCAGCGCGGTGGTCGCCCCGGCGAGCAGGATCAAAGCCAGCTGGCTGGCGAGGCTGAACAGCAGCTGACCCGGGACCTGCATGGAGAGCAGCCGCATGGTCGCGCCGTGTTGGGCGGCCAGCGCGTCGCCGACCAGGCTCCTGGCCGGTTCGACGCGCCGCGCGGCGCGCAACGCCTGCTGGGTCCGGGCGAACTCGATGATCCGCTCGGTGAGCGCGCTATTGGCCTCGGCCGCAGTGGAATCGGCGCGACGCGCCAGGCGGGCCGACGCCCACAGCGCGCCCAACATCAGGGGCAGTCCGCCCAGGGCGGCCAGTCCCAGTTGCCAGGAGACCGGCAACAGGACCACCGCGATGGCGGCGGGCAGCAGCACGGCCGAGATCAACGGCGTGAGCAGGTTGACGACGAGGCCGACGAGTTCGGGGCCGGTCGCCGCGATCGCCTGCCGCGCGGTCGCGGTGTGCTCGGCGGTGAACCAGTCCAGCCGAACGCCGGGCAGTCGGTCGGCCACGTCATGCTGGCTGTGGTCCAGCACCGCGAAGCCCAGGTTGAAGCCGATACGCGCCGTCGCGGTGTCGATCACCCAGCCGAGCGCGGTGGCGGCGGTCAGCCAGCCCAGCCACACCATCGCGCGCTGCGGGGTGTCGCTGAACAACGCGCCCACCAGGGGGACCAGCAGCACGGTGGCGACCGCCCGCACCACCACGGAGATCAACGCCAGCACCGTGTAGGCGACGACCCGGTTGCGGCGATCCGCCGGGACCAGGCTCAACCACGTGCGGATCATCGGGCACCCTCCCCGGCCGCGCCGGCGGCCACCCGGTCGCGGCGGCCGCCCTCCCACAGCCGCCGGTACCGGCCGTCGGCGGCCAGCAACTCGTCGTGGGTGCCGCGCTCGACGATGCGGCCGTGGTCGAGCACGACGATCTGGTGGGCCCGGGTGATGGTGTGCAGCCGGTGCGCGATCACCAGTACGGTGCGGTTCTGGGTCAAACGGTTGAGCGCTTGCTGCACAAGGTATTCCGACTCCGGATCGGCGAACGCGGTGGCCTCGTCGAGGATGAGAATCTCGGTATCGGCCAGGATCGCACGGGCGATGGTGAGGCGCTGGCGCTCCCCGCCGGACAGGCCGGTGCCGGCGCCCAGCATGGTGTCGTAGCCGTCCGGCAGGCGCATGATGCGGTCGTGGATCTGCGCCTCGCGCGCCGCCCGTTCGATCTGCGCGGCGGTGGCATCGGGTGCGGCCAGCGCGATGTTTTCCGCCACGGTGCCGTGCACCAACTGCGTCTCCTGTAGCACGAAACCGACCTGGGCGTAGAGCTGGTCGGCGGTCATCGACCGAATGTCTTGTCCCCCAACGCGTATCGAGCCCCCGTCGACGTCGTGGAACCGGGCCAGCAAGGCGGCCAGCGTCGACTTGCCGGATCCCGACGGGCCGACGAGTGCGGTGACCGTGCCGGGGCGCAGGGTCAGCGACACGTCGTGGATCACGGGAACGCCGGGGCGGTAGCCGAAACTGACGTTGTCGAACACCACCGCCTTCGACGACTCCCCCGCGGGTTCGCCGTGATTGCGCACGGCGAGTTCGGGTTCGTCGAGCGTGTTCTGCAGGCGCCGGGCGGCCAACATGCCGGCGCGGATGCCGCCGAGGCCGTAGGCGATCCCGAGCAGGCGTGCGCCGAAGGTGGTTCCCAGCAACAAGAATGGCAGCAGGTTCACCGGATCCATCCGCCCCCCGACCACCAGCAGGGTGCCGGTGGCCGCGATGAGCCACAGGAACGTCGACGGGCGGGTGACCAGATCCATGAACGTCTTTTTGCCGGCCAGCGGGCGCTGCCAGGCGACCAGGAAGCCGACGTACTCGTCCAGGCGCCGCCGGAAACTCGATGCCGCGGCCCCGCCGAAGACGCGGATCACCGGCTGGCCCTCCAGGTAGGCGCCGGCCTCGCCGCTCATCGTCTCCGCCCAGCGCTGCGACTGCGGGATGCGCGGACCCGACTGAATCGTGAGCGACGACGTCAGCACCAGGTAAACCAGGACGGGCGCAAACAGCACCAGCGCCACCCGCCAGTCGACGACGAACAGGTAGACCAGCACCGCAACCGGCGCGACGGCCGCGGCGACGGCGTCCGGGATGGCGTGGGTGACCAGGTAGTGCAGGGACAGCGTGTCGTCCTGCAGCAGCTGCTTGATGGACCCCGATCCGCGTGCGGTGAACCAGCCCAGCGGGAGCCGAGACAGCTTGCGCAACAATCCCGTACGCAAATCGCGGGCGAAGCGCGCGTCGACCAGATGGAGCCACAGGGTGAGGGCCGCGCCCAGCAACGCCCCCAGGCCCAGCAACGACACCGCGGCGATGCCCACGTTCCATAGCCGCGACGCGGGCGCCCCGGATACCAGGAGCCGGGCCAGCTCCACCAGCAGCACGAACGGCGCCAGCTGCACCAGCGTGATCACCGCCTGCAACACACCGGACAGGATCAACGCCGAACGCAGCGGCGCGAGCAATCGGCCGGCCGCCTGGGCGCGCCAGTTCCCGCGGGACACCGGGGCGGGCGTCGTCTCCGGGACCCGTTGAGCCGACTCCAGCTGCGCCGCAACCTCTTCCGCAGAGACGGCGGGTGCGACGCTTTCGGATCCCTCGGCCTCGTCGCCGCGGCGGGTGCCCATCGCGCGCCCGGCGCTCCAGTAGGCCTGAGCGTGCACCTCGGATTTGGGGAATCCGAATTCGTCGCGCAGCCGGGTCCGCACCTGCTTCAGGGTCGTGGCCTCCGGCGTCGCCCACGCATACCAGTCGGACCAGTCCCGGCTTTCGATCGCCGCGGCAAGGGATTTCTCGTCATGACGGGCGACCCAATGCAGTCGCAGACGGGGGTGCGGCGCGATCGGGATCAGTGTGTCGTTGTCGTCGTGCTGTTCGAGGTACATCTCGATCGGGACGTCGTCGGGGACGACGCCGATGATGCCGTTCATTCCGGGGATGGAAGCCGAGTCGCCGATGAGCAGATATCCGGCCGGCTGCTCGTCGGGCATGTCGAACCGCGACGAACCCATCAGCGCCATGACGGCGATGGTGGCGCCGGGCTGCACGGTGCGCGCCCACTGCGACGCCGGACCCGCGGGATCGTGCAGCACGATGTCGACCGCGAAGCGGCCGGCCGCAACGTCCGCTTCCGAAATCGTGTAGGCGCGCTGGAACTCCGTTTTCGATCCGTCCGGATCCGGGAACCAGAACCGCAGCCAGGCGGCGGGTTCGGCATCGACGTCCTCGAACAGCGTCGGCGACGTCATGCGCACGCGGACGAAGTGCGGTGCGATTCGGACGGTTTCGATCACCGTCGCGGTGTGATCGCGCGCGCCGAAGCTGCGCAACATCACACCGGAGAATCCGCGTGCCATTAGCGGTCCTTTCTCGCGGCGCTCCGCGCCGCGGCGGCGATCTGACGATCCGGCGGGATCACCGCCACGAGGCCGCGGATCGATGCGGCCGGTGAGGACCGCACACACTGTGGATTCGACGCCTGCCACGATCCCGCGCGGGCGGCACCCCGCCGCGGATCACCGGCCAGCCGGTCACGACTCGGTACGTTACCCCCACAAACTAAGGGTTGCCTTACCATAGGTCAACCTCGGTCGCTGTCCACGCTGCGCGGCGGTCAGTAACCTGGGAATATGAGCGGTGAGAGCGGCGAGTCAGTGGCCCCGGTCCTGCTGTACGACGGTGTCTGCGGGTTTTGCAATCGATCGGTCCGCACGATAATCCGTTTCGATGCCGCCGGTCCGCTGCGGTTTGCGGCCCTGCAGAGCGTGTTCGCCAAGGCGATCGTCGAGCGGCACCCGGAGATCGGCAACGTCGACTCGATGGTGTTCGTCGACGACCCCGGCCAGCCGTCGGAACGGGTGGCTGTCCGATCCGAAGCCGCGCTACGCGTCGCGGATTACCTCGGCGGGGCATGGCGGGTGCTAACGGTCGCCCGCATCCTGCCGGCTCCCCTGCGCGACTGGCTCTACGACAGGTTCGCCGCGATCCGCTACCGGGCTTTCGGGAGGTACGACAGCTGTCCGCTGCCGTCGCCGGAGGTTCGCGCCCGCTTCGTGGAGGACTGAGGCGCGTCCGCTGCTGACGGGCGTTGAAGATCTGTGCGGGCGGAGGGACTCGAACCCTATTCAGCTATCCTGTTCAATCGCTCAAGTCCGAACTGACCTGCTCTTTAGGGTCAGATGGGTTCAAATGAATTATGTGCAACTCCGCTGAAGTTGTGCTCAAAATGTGCTCACGAGTGTGATTGCTCGCGACGTGCAACGTAGCTGGGTCCGATCTGCGATAGTGGACAGATGCCCGCGCAAGCATGGGTGACGCTGATCGTCGGGGGCTTAGCGACCATCGGCGTCATCGTCACGTGGCAACAGAAGAATCAGGCCGACAGGCGCAGTGAGTGGTGGAGGCGCACACAGTGGGCATTTGAGCGTACGTTCACCACTGAGTATGACGAAGCCGTAGTTGGCTGGAAGATGCTCTCTAAGCTGGCGGCTTCTAAACTGGCGACTAAAGACGATTCCGAGATCATTCAGATCATCGCGGAGCAGACGGCATTGGGCGGGACGTGAAGGGGATGAAGATGACAACGGAACACACATCGGATAACGGCCCCCGAACCGAGCAACGCAGCCTCGACGTGCGCAAGGCCGCCGCGCAGGCGGCGGTAGCTGCCAGTGAAAAGACGGGCCGCGAGGTCGATCCACGAGTCAAGGAACTCGCCGAATCGTAGTGCCCGCGCAATCCCCTCATAAACCAGAACTCACCAATTCGGGGACAGCGCGGCGCTCAGACTTGGTGCGTGGTGACTAGACACCCTGGCTCAACGCAACGCTAGGGTGTTTTCGTCGGCGTGGGACAGACGCCGACGTGTCGGCGTCAAATCAACCGTGGACAACTATTGAAGCCGCCGCGTTGCAGGGTCATGAATTCGATCCTGCCCCCGCCGCCACATGGTACGAGGATCGGCTCGGGCGTGACCCGATAACGCTGCCATAGTGGCCGCGCTGGACCGGGTGCGCGAAGTGTTGCGAGACACGCCGGTGGCATACCACTTCCGTATGCCCACTATCCGGCGCTAGCGTCGCCAGGCATGACCGCCAAGCCCCCGGTGCACATCCACGATGTTCCCGAATCCGACCGCGCGATTGTTCCGGCCTCTGCCGTGCAAGTAGGCGACTGCCTGTTTGACGTGTTCAATGATCAATGGGTAACAATCGAGCGCGTCCGGGACGGTTCGTCGCGGTCGTGGCGGATCGACCGCGATGACGCAGGCCGTTGGACGTTCACGATTTTCTTCGAAGGCGAGCCGCAGCCGGGGCCAGGCTGGGCGGCGGGCAATGTGATTCGCCGCAAGGCGAATTGAGCAAAAATCCGCATGGGACGTGATGATGCCCGTTTGTTGCTCAAAGCGCTGTGTAGCGTCGCCGCAATACTTGCGGCCACCGTGTCGGTTGGGCAACACACCGGCAGCGCCGCCATCGGGTGGAATGCACATTGGCTCTTTGTCCGACATTGCTTACTCAGCCGGAAAAACATCGCCGTCGAAATCCAGGCGATGGGGGCGCTGGTCGCTTTCTATGGTTTGCTCCGCGCCTATGTCCGAGCAACGTATGCCCAATCCGTCTCGGTGCGAATTGTCAACGGGATCAAGATGTTCTGGGGACGGCTCTTGCGCCTGCCCCAAACGATCACTGTCCCAACTATCCAGTCAACGGCAAAGTTTGGGCGCGTGGGTGTCACGCAAACGCCGCCGGCGCACATCATCGACATCACCCAGAGCCTCGACGAGCAGGTCAAACGCCTTGTTCAGTACGTGAACGACAGAACCGGCGAGGCATCGGAGATGGCGATCAATATCACCAAATTGAGGCTGGATATCGATGGGGTCAAAGATACCGTGACGGAGTTAGAGCGAAACATGAAGGCACACACGGCCACTCAGATCCAGACATTCGACCGGAACCTCGACAGCCGACAAGCACTCGACCTGACCTGGGCGATTTGGGGACTTCTTGTTTCCTTTGTGGGTACCGCAAGCGGCTTCGGGACTTAGGTTTGTTGCTCATGAAGTAGGTCTAAGGTCCGTCGGGACGATCTACTCAATTCTCAGCTCGGTTCACCACCACGGCGCCGAGAACCTGCAGGCGCGGTACGCGCCGAAGGCGAACGCCAAGACGGTGTTTGCCACAGCGACCACGCGCGTTTGAAGTGTGCTCATAGTGTGACCACGGCTGGCCAGGATGGAGCCGAAAACACCACCTGAACTGCATAAACATCAGTGCGGGCGGAGGGACTCGAACCCTCAAGCTCTTTCGAGCAATGGCACCTAAAACCATCGCGTCTGCCAATTTCGCCACGCCCGCGGCTTGCCGATCGTATCGCTTGTGACATGGCCAACTTATTGGCGACGGGCGCTTACTGGCGCGCGGTACGGTCAAGAGGTGTCCACTACACACCGTCGCAGACCCGCGCTGATCGCGCTGGTGATCGTCGCGGCGTGCGGCTGCCTGGCCCTGGGCTGGTGGCAGTGGACCAGGTTCCAATCCGTCTCCGGCTCGTTTCAGAACCTCGGCTACGCGCTGCAGTGGCCGCTGTTCGCCTGGTTCTGTGTGTACGCGTACCGCAAATTCGTGCGCTACGAAGAGGAACCACCACAGCCGCGCAGCAACGACGCCATGACGGAGATACCCGCCGGGCTGCTGCCCGAGCGACCCACGCGCACGCCCCAGCCGCCCGACGACCCGGCGCTGCGGGAGTACAACAACTACCTGGCCGAGCTCGCCGCGCAAGACGCCGAAAAACAAAAGAGGACAACCGCATGACCACTCCGCAGACGCCCGGCGGATCAGTGCCCGCAGTGCCCGCCGACAAGATCCGCACCGCCTTGCTCGGCTACCGGATCATGGCCTGGACGACGGGTCTGTGGCTCATCGCGCTGTGCTACGAGATCGTCTCGCACCTGGTTTTCGACCACGAGATCCGGTGGATCGAAGTGGTCCACGGCTGGGTGTATTTCATCTACGTGCTGACCGCGTTCAACCTGGCGATCAAGGTGCGCTGGCCGATCGGTAAGACGGTCGGCGTGCTGCTGTCGGGGACCATCCCGCTGCTCGGGATCATCGTCGAGCACTTCCAAACCCGAGAGGTCAAAGCCCGCTTCGGCTTGTAGGCCGCACCCGTGACCCGTGTGGCCCATGCCTCGCAAGGGACCGGGGATTCAGCCCTCGGACCGGGCCAGCGTCTCGAGCGACGGCAACAGCAGCCGCAGCGCGCGACCGCGATGCGAGACCGCGTCCTTCTCACTCGGGCTGAGCTCGGCCGCCGTGCGCTCGCACCCGTCGGGCACGAAAACCGGGTCATACCCGAAACCGCCGTCGCCGCGCGGTTCCCGGGCGATGCTGCCGGGCCATTCGCCGCGCACGACGACCTCACCGGCCCCCGACACCAGCGCGCAGGCGGACACGAACGCCGCGCCGCGCCGTTCATCGGGCACGTCGCGCATTTGCGCCAGCAGCAAGGCGGTGTTGCCGGCGTCGTCGCCGTGGTTGCCCGACCAGCGCGCCGACAGCACTCCGGGCATGCCGTTGAGCGCGGCCACCTCCAGCCCGGAATCGTCTGCCACACTGGGCAACCCGCTCGCGGTGAACGCGTCACGCGCCTTGGCCAACGCGTTCTCCTCGAAGATCGCGCCCGTCTCCGGCGCCTCCTCGAACGGGGCCACATCGTCGAGCGACACCAACGTCAAGCCCGTCAGGCCGGCGGCGTCGAGCACCCGGCGCAACTCGACCAGCTTCTTCGTGTTGCGGCTGGCGACCAGTAGGCGTGACGGGCGCGGCGGGTCGTCACCATCGGGCACGGTCAGCTGCCGAACGCCTTCGGCGCCGGAGCTCCCTCGGGGAGCTCACCGGGGTACGGCTGCGCCAATGCCTCGCGCTGGGCGGCGAACAACTTGTCGCAGGCGGCCAACGCCACGTCGAGCAGCTTGTCCAACGTCGAACGCGGGAAGGTCGCCCCCTCGCCGGTCCCCTGGACCTCGACGAGGGTCCCGGTGTCGGTGGCGACGACGTTCATGTCCACCTCGGCGCGGGCGTCCTCCTCATAGGGCAGATCCACCCGGACCCGGCCGTCGACCACTCCGACGCTGACCGCCGCGATGGCGCACGACAACGGTCGGGGATCGGACAGCTTGCCCGCCGCCCCGAGATACGTCACCGCATCGGCCAGCGCCACGAACGCACCCGTGATGGCCGCGGTGCGGGTACCCCCGTCGGCCTGCAACACGTCACAGTCGACGGCAATTGTGTTCTCCCCCAACGCCGCCAGGTCGATGCACGCCCGCAGCGACCGCCCGATCAGCCGGCTGATCTCCTGGGTCCGCCCCGACAGCCGCCCCTTCACCGATTCGCGGTCCGAGCGCGTATGGGTCGCCGACGGCAACATCGCGTACTCCGCGGTCAGCCACCCCAGACCCGAACCCTTGCGCCAGCGCGGCACACCCTCGGTCACGCTGGCGGTGCACATGACCTTGGTCTGGCCGAATTCGATCAGTACCGAACCGGCGGGGTGCTCGGTGAAACCGCGGGTGATGACGACGGGCCGAAGCTCGTCGTCAAGGCGGCCGTCTTCTCGTCTCGTCACGACGCAACCCTAACGTGGAGTACTCAGACCCTCTCGGAGCGGCGGATATCGAACGTCTCACCGCACACCACCGCATGCACGGGACCGTCGAACTCGGCCTTGGCCTCGCTGATCACGTCCTCACGCGAGGTCCACGGCGGGATGTGCGTCAGCAGCAGTTCGCGAACGCCGGCCTCGGCCGCGGCCCGGCCAGCCTCGGTCCCCGACAGATGCAGCGCGGGCGGCCGGTCCGCCGAATGCGTCCAGGAGGCCTCGCAGAGAAAGACGTCGGCGTCGCGCGCCAGCTCGACGAGCTGATCGCAGGCGCCGGTGTCACCGCTGTAGACGAACGATGCGCCCGAGGAATCGGTGATGCGCAAGCCGTAGGACTCGGTCGGATGAGCCACCACCCGCGGCGTCACCGTCAGCGCCCCGACCGTCACCGGCTCGCCGTCGACCCAGTGGCGAACGTCGAAGATGTCCGAACAATCGTCGATCTCACCGCCGTAGGGTGAGGACGCCGCACCCAGCCGCGACCAGGTGTCGCCGGGGCCGTACAGCAACGCCTTCCCGAGCGGGCGCGTCGGGTGATAGCGCCGCCACACGAACAGTCCGGGCAAATCGAGACAGTGATCGGCGTGCAAATGCGACAACAGCACATGCACGGAACCGGGGTCGGCGTAGCGCTGCAGTGCGCCGAGAACACCCCCGCCGAAGTCGATGACCAACGGCGGCGTGTCCGGTGCCCGGAGCAGATAACCCGACGCAGGCGAATCCGGACCCACCACGCTGCCCGAGCAGCCGAGCACGGTTATTCGCACGGACACTACTGTGCCATGCCCGACGGGGCCATGACGAAAACATGGCCGCATTGGTGTGACGAGAATCTCGCCCGGCCGTCAGTCAATGCGCACCTGTTGAACAGGCCGTACTCCGGAGACGGCGGGACCGAGGAATCGGGCCGCCAATGTCGTGAATGCCTCGGGGTCGCCGGTGGCTTCGAAGACCCGAGTCGCGGGCGACACGTCATGAGGGCGAAGCAGATCCCGCTCGGTGAGCACCCGAAGGACTTCCTTGGCGGTTTCCTCCGCACTGGACACCAGCGTCACGTGCTCACCCATCGCCAGCTGGATGAGGCCCGACAACAGCGGGTAGTGCGTGCATCCGAGCACCAGCGTGTCGACCTGCGCGCGCTGCAGCGGCTCCAGGTAGCCCTCGGCCAGTCCGAGCACCTGACGCCCGCTCGTCACGCCGCGCTCGACGAAGTCGACGAACCGCGGGCAGGCCACCGCGGTGATCTCGGTGTCGCGGGCGGCGGCGAACGCGTCCTGGTAGGCGTGCGAGTTGATGGTCGCCTGGGTGCCGATGACGCCGATGCGTCCGTTGCGCGTGGTGGCGACGGCGCGGCGCACGGCGGGCAGGATCACCTCGACGACGGGCACGTCGTAGCGTTCGCGAGCGTCCCGCAGGCAGGCCGCGGATGCCGTGTTGCAGGCGATGACCAACGCCTTGACGCCGCGGCCGACGAGGTCGTCGCCGATGGCCAACGCGTGCGCCCGGACGTCGGGGATGCTCAGCGGACCGTAGGGCCCGTGGCCGGTGTCGCCGACGTAGATGATGTCCTCGTCGGGCAGCTGGTCGATGATCGCCCGCGCGACGGTGAGTCCCCCGACACCGGAGTCGAAGACCCCGACGGGAGCCAGTGGTCCGCTCATGTCTTGGGGCGCGGCGACGCGGTGCCGGCCGTCCTTCCCGTCCGGGCCTTGCGTTCCGGGGCGGACAGCCAATATGCGGCCACGACGCCGGCGATCGCCCCGCACAAATGCCCCTGCCAGGACACGCCACCGCAGACTCCGAGCACCGGCATGGCGCCGAACAGGACGCCGCCGTAGGCGAACATCACGACCAGCCCGATGATGATGTTGGACACGCGGCGGACGAATATCCCGAACACCAGCAGGAAGGCCAGCCAGCCGAAAATCAGGCCGGAAGCCCCGATGTGGTCGGTGGGGCCGCAGCTGCTGCCGACGTCGCCGATGAGCCAGGTGCCCAGGCCGCCCAGGATCCACACGATGGCGGTCGCCCAGACGAACCGGGACAGCCCGGCCAGCGTCATGAGGAATCCCAGCACCAGCAGCGGCACCGTGTTGGCCATCAGGTGCTCCCAGCTCGCGTGCAAGAGCGGGGAGAAGACGATCCCCCACAGGCCGTCGAGCTCCAGGGGCCGGATGCCGTTGGCGTCCAGCGAATGCCGGCTCATCTGGTCGATCAGCTCGACGAGGTACAGCAACACGACGAAGGTGAGGATCGTGGCGGCGCCGACGATCGGCGTGGACCGCTTTTTCGCCTGGGCGGCGGGTGCCCTCGGCGCGGTCTTACCCATAGCTGCCCTTCCAGCGCGTTTCCAGCATGGTCAAGGCTACCGGCGTGGCAGGCGGATTCCTCACCGGCCGAACGCGCCGGGCAGCACGTCGCGGTAGCTCGGTATCCCGGCGATCGATTCGGCGGCCAGCACACCGCCGAGCACCGCTTGCGCCAGGCAATCGGCCGCCGCGACGCCGACCTCGGTGACGAGCCGCGTTTCCGGGGAGAACGCGGCCGGCACGGGTTTCGAAGCGGCCGACGGGGGATCGACCTCGACCGCCCCGGTGGCCAGGACGAACACCGTGTCCCCGTCGACCGGCGTGTGCGCCGGCCGGATGCTGCGGGCCAGGCCGTCGTGGGCCGAGATGGCCACCCGCCGGCACGCCGCCGGGCTCAGGGCGGCGTCGGTGGCGATCACCGCGATGACGGTGTTGAGGGGGTTGTCCATCGGGTCCGACGGCGACGGCAGCTGGGCGAGCGCGTCGATCTGCTCGGGCGGTGGCGGCTGGAGCCCGAACGCCTTGGCCAAGTCCGCCATCCACGGCAAGCCGGTCGCCCGGTCGAGAACCTCGCCCGCGCAGTTCACCACCGCCACCGCGCCGACGGTCACGCCGCTCGGCAGTGCCGTCGAGGCGGTGCCGACGCCGCCCTTGAGCGCCCCGGCCCGGGCCCCCACCCCGGCGCCGACGTTCCCGACGGTCATCGCCGCGCCTTGCTCGGCGGCCGCACAGGCCAGGTAGCCGAACTCGTCGCTCGGGCGGCACTGCCAGCCGCCGACCGGCAGATCGAAGATCACCGCTGCCGGCACGATGGGCACCACGCCCTCGCCTATCGCCACGCCGCGTTCCTGTTCTTCCAGCCAGCGCATGACGCCGTCGGCGGCGGCCAGGCCGTAGGCGCTGCCCCCGGCGAGCAGCACCGCGTCCACGAACCGCACGGTGTTGGCCGGGTCCAGCAGGTCGGTCTCCCGGGTGCCGGGAGCACCGCCGCGGCAATCGACCGCGCCGACGGTCCCCGGTGGCGGGAGCACCACGGTGACGCCGCAGGCCCAGCCCGCACCCAACGCGGCGTCGGGGTCCAAGCGTTGGTAGTGGCCGACGCGGATCCCCCCGACGTCGGTGATGGCGCCCATCGCGGTCACCGGGACCCCATCAGCACCAACACCAGGTACTCCTGCAGGACGGTCAGCCACTGATAGACGTCGAAATGCACGGCCAGCGGATGATCGGCCGGCAGCCGCTCCGGGCCCTCCGGCCCGACCTCGAGCATGACCCCCAACGTCAGCCGGATGTCGTTGACCGCCCCGACCCAACAGTTTGCGTCGTCCTCACTCAGCTCGAACCGGCCGCCGTCCTCGGGGACGGTGCTCAGCAACCTCTGTGCCGCAACGCGTTTGGCCTCGACGATGCCCGGCTCGTGCAGGCTGCGCAGCGCGGCGTTCAGGCTGTCCGCGGCATCGGGAGGCGCGGTGTCCTGGTCGTCGTTGCGGTAGAAATCCGGCAGCAGCCGGCGCAGGGTCGGGTCCTTCGGCGGTTCGGCGTTGCCGGTTTTGATGCCGGTGATCTCCTCGAGTTCGTCTGCCGGCGAAGAGGATTCACGCTCGTTGAGCAGACCGATCATCGCGGTGGCCAGGTTCTTGAGCAGGGCCGCCTCGTGGGACGCCAGGGCCGACCGGAAATGGGGACCGTCCGCGGTCTCGACGCGCTTCCATTTGCGCACAGGGATTCGCCAGCGCCTCGAGCGTCAGCGGTCCTGCTGCAGTGTCGCCCACAAACCGGCGGCGTGCAGCTTGGACACATCGACTTCCATGGACTCCCGGCTGCCGGCGGACACCACGGCCTTTCCTTCGTTGTGCACCTGCAGCATCAGCTTGGTGGCATGCGGCTCGCTGTAGCCGAACAACTTCTGGAACACGTATGTCACGTAGGTCATCAAGTTGACCGGGTCATCCCAGACGATCGTGACCCAGGGACTCGCCGTCACCTCGACCGGAGCGGACTCGCGTTGTCCTGTAGTGCCCGGCTTAGTGGGCGCTGACATAACAACCATGGCCTCCACGATACCGAGGGATGGACGACGTTACCGAGCCCAGCGGGCAGCCGATACCGTTATGGAATGAACGACCCGGTCGTCACGGGCCTGCTGACCGACAAGTACGAGTTGACGATGCTGGCGGCGGCGCTGCGGAACGGCAGCGCCAATCGGCGGACCACCTTCGAACTTTTCGCCCGCCGCCTTCCCGAGGGCCGTCGTTACGGCGTGGTCGCCGGAACCGGACGGCTGCTCGAGGCGCTGCCGCAGTTCACCTTCGATGACGAGGCCTGCCAGTCGCTCGGCCAATTCCTCGATCCAGATACGTTGCGGTACTTGCGCGATTTTCGGTTCGGCGGCGATATCGACGGCTACGCCGAAGGCGAGCTCTACTTCCCCGGGTCCCCGGTGCTGTCGGTGAGCGGGACGTTCGCCGAATGCGTGGTGCTCGAAACGCTTGCGCTGTCCATCTTCAACCACGACACCGCCGTCGCCTCAGCCGCCGCGCGGATGGTGAGCGCGGCGCGGGGGCGCCCGCTGATCGAGATGGGGTCACGGCGCACCCACGAGCAGGCGGCGGTCGCCGCCGCCCGCGCCGCCTACATCGCCGGCTTCGCCGCGTCCTCCAACCTGGAGGCTCAGCGCTGCTACGGAATACCGGCCGAGGGCACCTCCGCGCACGCGTTCACCATGCTGCACGCCCGCGCCGACACCCCCGCGGAATCGACCGAATTGGCGGCCTTCCGGGCCCAGGTCGAGGCGCTCGGCGTCGACACCACCCTGCTGGTGGACACCTACGACGTGACGGCCGGCGTGGCCAACGCGGTGGTCGCCGCCGGCACCGGGCTCGGCGCTGTGCGCATCGACTCCGGCGAGTTGGGCGTGCTGGCCCGCCAGGTGCGCCAGCAGCTCGACCGGCTGGGCGCCACGAATACCCGCATCGTGGTCTCCGGCGACCTCGACGAGTTCTCCATCGCCGCGTTGGCCGCCGAGCCCGTGGACAGTTACGGCGTCGGCACGTCGCTGGTGACGGGCTCGGGCGCCCCGACGGCGAACATGGTGTACAAACTCGTCGAAGTGGACGGCCTGGCGGTGCAGAAGCGCAGCAGCCACAAGGAATCCCACGGCGGACACAAAGAGGCGCTGCGCACCTCGCGCAGCTCCGGCACCATCACCGAGGAGATCCTGTATCCGGTCGGCCGTCAGCCCGATGTCGGTGAACCGGCCCGGGTGTTGACCGTCCCGCTGGTCCGCGGTGGCGAGCTGGTGTCCAAACCGAACCTCGCCGCGGCGCGCGAGCTGGTAGCTTCCGGGCTGCGCAGTCTGCCGTGGGAGGGTTTGAACTTGTCGCACGGCGAACCCGCGGTCACGACGACGCAGATCCGGGCCTGACCGAGGGAGTGACCACGTCCGACGTGTCCGTGCCCGAGCTGCTGGCCACCGCCGTGGCCGCGCTCGGCGGCAGTGAACGCAGCGGCCAGCAGGAGATGGCCGCCGCGGTCGCGCGGGCCTTCGCCACCGACGAGCACCTCGTCGTGCAGGCCGGCACCGGCACCGGCAAGTCGCTCGCCTATCTGGTGCCCGCGATCGTGCAGGCCCTCGGCGATGACTCCCCCGTCGTCGTGTCGACGGCCACCATCGCCCTGCAGCGCCAGCTCGTCGACCGCGATCTGCCCCGGCTCATCGATGCCCTGGCCGACGCGCTGCCGCGCCGCCCGCAGTTCGCCTTGCTTAAGGGACGACGAAATTACTTGTGCCTCAACAAAATTCACAACGGCGGGGCGGCCGACGGTGATGACCCCGACGGGCGGCCGCAGGAGGAACTCTTCAACCCCATGGCGGTCAGCGCCCTGGGCCGCGACGTGCAGCGGCTCACCGAGTGGGCGTCGACCACCGAATCCGGCGACCGCGACGACTTGAAGCCGGGCGTCCCCGACCGATCCTGGTCTCAGGTCAGCGTGTCCGCGCGGGAATGCCTCGGGGTGGCCCGCTGCCCGTTCGGCACCGAGTGCTTCTCCGAGCGGGCCAGGGGCCTGGCCGGCCGCGCCGACGTCGTGGTCACCAACCACGCGCTGCTGGCCATCGACGCGGTGTCCGAATCCGCGGTGCTGCCCGAGCACGCGCTGCTGGTGGTCGACGAGGCGCACGAGTTGGTGGACCGGGTGACCTCGGTGGCCACCGCGGAGCTGACGTCGGCCGCGCTCGGGGTCGCCTCGCGGCGGATCAGCCGGTTGGTGAGCCCGGAACTGGTCCAGCGCCTCGACGCGACGACGGCCAACTTCGCCGCCGCCATCCACGACGGCACGCCGGGGCGCATCGACCGCCTCGACGAGGACATGACGACCTACCTCGCCGCGCTGCGGGACGTCGCGACCGCGGCGCGCTCGGCGATCGACACCACGAACGACGCCAAGGCGGCGTCGGCGCGCGCCGAAGCGGTCGCCGCGCTCAGCGAGATTTCGGAGACCGCGTCGCGGGTGCTCGCGTCGTTCGGACCGGCCATCCCCGACCGCACCGACGTGGTGTGGCTGGAACACGAGGAGAACCGGGGTTCACCGCGCCCGGTGTTGCGGGTGGCCCCGCTGTCGGTCGCCGGCCTGCTGCGTCAGCGCGTGTTCTCGCGCTCGACCGTGGTGCTGACGTCGGCGACGCTGACGATCGGCGGCTCGTTCGACGCCATGGCCGCGGCGTGGGGTCTGACCGCTCCCGCGAGCGACGACGACGGCGGAGACGCGCGATGGCGCGGCCTCGACGTGGGATCGCCGTTTCAGCACGCCAAGGCCGGGATCCTGTACGTGGCGGCGCACCTGCCGCCACCGGGGCGCGACGGCGTCGGCTCGGCCGAGCAGCTGACCGAGATCGCCGAGCTCGTCACCGCAGCCGACGGGCGCACCCTGGGGCTGTTCTCGTCGATGCGGGCGGCCCGCGCGGCCGCCGAGGCCATGCGCGAACGGCTCTCGACGCCGGTGTTGTGCCAGGGCGACGACAGCACGTCCGCGCTGGTCGAGCAGTTCAGGGCGGAGCCGCAGACGTCACTGTTCGGCACCCTGTCGCTGTGGCAGGGCGTCGATGTGCCCGGGCCGTCGCTGTCGCTGGTGCTGATCGACCGCATCCCGTTCCCCCGCCCGGACGACCCCCTGCTGGGGGCGCGCCAGCGGGCGGTCGCCGCGCGGGGCGGCAACGGCTTCATGGCGGTCGCGGCCAACCACGCGGCGCTACTGCTGGCGCAGGGTTCCGGCCGTCTGTTGCGCCGCGTCACCGACCGCGGGGTGGTCGCGGTGCTCGACTCGCGCATGGTCACCGCCGGGTACGGCGGCTACCTGCGAGCCTCGCTGCCGCCGTTCTGGCAGACCACCAACGGGGCGCAGGTGCGCGAGGCCCTGCGGCGACTGCGTACCGCAGCGGAAGACCTGTCGGCCTGAGGCGTCCCGATCACCGGGCCAGCGTGACCAGACCGAGCTCGTTGCCGGCGGCCAGCATCGGATGGCGGGGCAGCACACGCACCGTGTACCCGACCGATCCCGCCAGTGGCAGCGGCGTCGTCGTCGAGAACACCTGGTTGCCGCCCTCGGCGGTGCCGGTGTACGACATCTCGACGGTGACCGGTTCCAGCAGCGCATCGCTGGCGTCGACCCGGCCGACCACCGCCTGGACCGTGACCTCGTCGGGCGCCAGCCCGGCCAGCTGCACGGTGGCGGTCAGGGTCAGCTTGGAACCGAGCACCGGACTGTCCGGCAGGCCGGTGCTGTCGACGTCGGTGATCACGATCTTCGGCCACGCCTCGTAGGCGCGCCGGCGATAGGCCGCCAGCTCGCGGGCGGCGCCGAACTCGCCGCCGCCCGCCGCGTCGTCGGGTGCGATCGTCTTGCGCAACGATTGGGCCGCGGGCGTGTAGTACTGCTCGACGTAGTCGCGCACCATGCGGGACGCAAGGACTTTCGGGCCGAGCGTCTGCAGGGTGTGGCGCACCATTTCGATCCAGCGGGGTGGCACCCCGCGTTCGTCGCGCTCGTAGAACTTCGGTGCCACGGCTTCTTCCAGCAGCCGGTAGAGCGCGCTGGATTCGAGGTCGTCGCGGCGCCCCTCATCGGCCACACCATCGGCAGACGGTATCTCCCAACCGTTTTCGCCGTCGTACCATTCATCCCACCAGCCATCGCGGATGGACAGGTTCAGCCCCCCGTTGAGTGCGCTCTTCATTCCCGAAGTGCCGCAGGCCTCCAACGGCCGCAGCGGGTTGTTCAGCCAGACGTCGCAGCCCCAATACAGCAGCCGGGCCATGGACATGTCGTAGTCGGGCAAAAACGCGATGCGGTGCCGCACCTCGGGCCGGTCGGCAAACCGCACCACCTGCTGGATCAGCGCCTTGCCGCCGTCGTCGGCGGGGTGCGACTTACCGGCGACGATCAGCTGAATCGGCCGTTCGCTATCCAAAAGCAGCTGTTCCAGCCGATCCGGATCCCGCAGCATCAGCGTCAGCCGCTTGTACGTCGGCACCCGCCGAGCGAACCCGATGGTCAGCACTTCCGGATCGAAAGCCGTTGCTATCCAACCTAATTCAGCATCCGAGGCGCCACGCTCCAGCCATGAGCGGCGCAGCCTGCGCCGCACGTCGTCGACCAGCAGAGACCTCAATTGCGAGCGAATCCACCACAGGTGGCCCGCATCGACCTGCTGCAGGCGCAACCACACCCCCGGATCGCTGAACGAATCCGACCCGGCCAGCTCGTAGCCCAGCTGCAGCCACTGCGGCGCCGCCCAGGTGCGCGCGTGAACTCCGTTGGTGATCGACCCGATCGGCACCTCGCCGGCGTCGAATCCGGGCCACAGTTCGTTGAACATCGCCCGGCTCACCCGGCCGTGCAGCGACGAGACGCCGTTGGCCCGCTGGGCCAGGCGCAGACCCATGTGCGCCATGTTGAATTTGGCCGGGTCGTCCTCGGCCCCCAGCGCCAGGATGCGCGCCGTCGGCACCCCGGGCAGCAACGCGGGCGCGCTCGTGGCATCGGCCGCCGCGCCTTTCTGGCCGGATTCCGATTCGTCGCCACGATGGTCGTCGAAGTAGAGCCGCACCATGTCGATGGGGAAACGGTCGATGCCGGCGGGCACCGGGGTGTGGGTGGTGAACACGGTGCTCGAGCGCACCACCGTCAGCGCGGTGTCGAAGTCCAGCCCCGGACCGGTCATCAGCTCGCGAATGCGTTCGGCGCCCAGGAACCCCGCGTGCCCCTCGTTCATGTGGAACACCTCGGGTGCGGGCAGGCCCTGGATGGCGGTGTAGGCGCGGATCGCCCGCACCCCGCCGATGCCGGCCAGGATCTCCTGCCTCATCCGATGTTCCTGATCGCCCCCGTACAGGCGGTCGGTGACGCCGCGCAGATCATGCTCGTTCTCGGGGACGTCGGAATCGAGCAAGAGCAGCGGGACCCTGCCGACCTCCGCGACCCAGATCCGGGCGTGCAACTGCGCGGAGTCCGGCAGCATCAGCTCGACCAGGGCGGGATCGCCGGTGGCATCGGTCAGCAGCCGCAGCGGCAGCCCCTGCGGGTCCAGCGACGGGTAGTTCTCGTGCTGCCACCCGTCGGCGGTCAACGACTGCCGGAAGTAGCCGGAGCGGTAGTAGAGGCCCACCGCCACCAACGGCACGCCCAAATCCGATGCGGACTTCAGGTGGTCACCCGCAAGGATTCCCAACCCGCCGGAATAGTTCGGCAGCACTTCGGCGATGCCGAACTCCATCGAGAAGTAGGCGACGGCCGCCGGCATTTCGGCCCCGTGTTCCTGCTGTTGCTGGTACCACAGCGGGCGGGTCAGGTAATCGTTCAGATCGGCGGTCAGCTCGTCGAGCCGGCGAAGGAACGCCTCATCGATCGCCAACGCGTCGAGCCGCGCCGGGTTCACCGCGCCCAGCAACGCCACCGGGTCACGGCCACACCGGTCCCACAGGTCGGGGTCGATCGTCGCGAAGAAATCCTGCGTCGGCTTGTCCCACGACCAACGCAGGTTGGTCGAGAGCTGGTCCAGCGCGGTCAAACGCTCGGGAAGATGAGCACGGACGGTAAACCGGCGGAGGGCTTTCACGCGTCCCTACCTTACTGAGGATTCCGCCCCGCGCACGGCGGCGGGAAAGACCGCTTTTCCGCAGCGGGGTGTGACCGAAGACTAGGGTGGGTATCGGTTAGTTATCGGGGTCGCAACGATGCCTCCCCGCACAGAAAGTTCCCCACGACAGGAAGTTTCCCGACGAGCGGCGTTCCGCGGGGAGCACACCCGGATTGGCCGCACACAATCGGAACGCACCCGGTGACGATGCGGCCCGCGGCGCGGGGCGCGGAGGAAGCGGGAAAATCGGAACGGAGTGGTGGTGCCCGGTCGTGTCGAGATCGATAGCGTCCAGCCGGTCGTTTCCTGTGGCGCGTATCCCGCGAAAGCTGTGGTCGGCGAGGTCGTGCCGGTCAGCGCCGCGGTATGGCGAGAAGGCCACGAGGCCGTAGCGGCAACCCTGGTCGTGCGCTACCTCGGGCCAGGCTATCCGCAAGTAACGGAGACTCGCCGCGTCAAAGCGGTTCAGGCCCCGGCAAAGCCGGTCACCGACCGCGACGGCAAGGCTGACCAGCAACGGATCAAGCCGCTGGCGTTGCCGATGACGATGGGTCTGGAACCCTATGTGTTCCACGGCCAGTTCACCCCCGACCAGGTCGGGCTGTGGACTTTCCGCGTCGACGGGTGGGGCGATCCGATCCACTCCTGGCGGCACGGGTTGGTCGCCAAACTGGACGCCGGTCAGGGCGAGAAGGAACTGTCCAACGATCTTCTCGTCGGTGCCGGGTTGTTCGAGCGCGCCGCCGCGGAGGTGCCGCGGGCCCGGCGCGAACCGCTGCTGGCCGCCGCCGCAGCGCTGCGCACGCCTGGGGACCCGGTCACCCGAACCGCGCTGGCGCTGGGCCCGGAGATCGAAGAGATCCTGGCGGACTACCCGCTCCGCGATTTCGTCACCCGGGGCGAGCAGTACAGCGTCTGGGTGGACCGGCCGTTGGCCCGGTTCGGCTCCTGGTACGAGATGTTTCCCCGCTCGACGGGCGGGTGGGACGCCGACGGCAACCCCGTGCACGGCACATTCGCCACGGCAACCGCCGCGCTTCCGCGCATCGCGGCAATGGGATTCGACGTCGTCTACCTGCCGCCGATCCATCCGATCGGCAAGGTACATCGCAAGGGGCGCAACAACTCCCCCACCGCCGCCCCCGGAGATGTGGGGTCCCCCTGGGCGATCGGCAGCGACGAGGGCGGCCACGACGCCGTCCACCCGGATTTGGGCACGATCGAGGACTTCGACGCGTTCGTCGCCGCAACACGCGAATTGGGCATGGAGGTGGCGCTGGACCTCGCGCTGCAATGCGCTCCGGACCATCCTTGGGCGCGTAGCCACCGCAACTGGTTCACCGAATTGCCCGACGGCACCATCGCCTACGCGGAGAACCCGCCGAAGAAGTATCAGGACATCTACCCGATCAACTTCGACAACGACCCGGCCGGCCTCTACGACGAGGTGCTGCGCGTCGTCCGGCATTGGATGGACCACGGCGTCAAGTTCTTTCGCGTCGACAACCCGCACACCAAGCCGCCGGATTTCTGGGCGTGGTTGATCTCCGCGGTCAAGGCCATCGACCCCGATGTGCTGTTTCTCTCCGAAGCTTTCACGCCACCGGCCCGCCAGTACGGGCTCGCCAAACTGGGATTCACGCAGTCGTACAGCTACTTCACCTGGCGCACGGCGAAGTGGGAGCTGACCGAATTCGGCACCGACATCGCCGCGCTCGCCGACTTCCGCCGGCCGAACCTGTTCGTCAACACCCCCGACATCCTGCACGCGATCTTGCAGCACAACGGGCCCGGCATGTTCGCCGTGCGCGCGGTGCTGGCCGCGACCATGGGGCCCGCCTGGGGCGTGTACTCGGGCTACGAGCTCTTCGAGCACCGCGCGGTGCGGGAAGGCAGCGAGGAGTACCTGGACTCGGAGAAGTACGAATTGCGGCCTCGCGATTTCGCGGGTGCGCTCGCCGAAGGACGCTCGCTCGAGCCATTCATCACGCAGCTCAACGCGATTCGCCGGGTCCACCCCGCGCTGCAGCAGCTGCGCACCATCCATTTCCACAGCGTGGACAACGACGCGCTGCTCGCCTACAGCAAGTTCGACCCGGCCACGGGCGACTGCGTGTTGGTGGTGGTGACCCTCAACGCGTTCGGCGCCGAGGAAGCGACGCTGTTTTTGGATATGGCCGCACTGGGTATGGAGCCCTACGAGCGGTTTTGGGTGCGCGACGAGATCACCGGCCAGGAATTCCAATGGGGGCAAGCCAATTACGTTCGCATCGATCCTGGGCAGGCGGTCGCGCACATCATCAACATGCCGCTCGTGCCGCGTGACGCTCGCTTGACACTGCTGCGCAGGCATTGAGACGGGACATGAAACGGACCGGAGGCGATAGGGACATGAGCCAAGCCGACCAACTCGCTCGGACGCACCTGGCGCCCGATCCTGCCGATCTGTCGCGCCTGGTCGCCGGCACACACTACAACCCGCACGGCGTGCTGGGGGCACACGAATACGGCGACCACACCGTCATTCGGGCGTACCGCCCGCACGCGGTCGAAGTCGTCGCCCTCGTCGGCGATGATCGATTCCCGATGCAGCACGTCGAATCCGGCCTGTTCGCCGTGGCGCTGCCGTTCACCAACCTGATCGACTACCGCCTACGCATCACCTACGAAGGTTCCGACCCGCACGTCGTCGCCGACGCTTACCGTTTCTTGCCCACCCTGGGCGAGGTCGATCTGCACCTATTCGCCGAAGGGCGCCACGAGCGACTCTGGGAAGTCCTTGGCGCACACCCCCGCTCGTTCACCACCGCCGACGGCGTCGTCAATGGGGTGTCGTTCGCGGTGTGGGCGCCCAACGCCAAGGGCGTCAGCCTGATCGGCGAGTTCAACGGCTGGACCGGTAACGAAGCCCCGATGCGGGTGCTGGGCTCGTCGGGTGTGTGGGAGCTGTTCTGGCCCGGCTTTCCGCTCGAGGGGCTCTACAAGTTCCGCGTCCACGGCGCCGACGGAGTCGTGACCGAGCGCGCCGACCCCATGGCCTTTGCCACCGAGGTGCCCCCGCACACGGCCTCCCGGGTGACACGCAGCAAGTACACCTGGGAAGACGCGGACTGGATGGCCCAGCGCGCCGGGCGCAACCCGGTGTTCGAGCCGATGAGCACCTACGAGGTGCACCTGGGTTCATGGCGACCCGGCCTCAACTATCGCCAGTTGGCCCGCGAGCTGACGGATTACGTTGTGGAGCACGGCTTCACCCACGTCGAGCTGCTGCCGGTCGCCGAACATCCGTTCGCCGGTTCCTGGGGCTACCAGGTGACGTCGTACTACGCCCCGACGTCGCGGTTCGGCACGCCGGACGAGTTCCGCGCCCTGGTCGACGCCCTGCACCAGGCCGGCATCGGCGTGCTGGTGGACTGGGTGCCGGCGCACTTCCCGAAGGACGCGTGGGCGCTGGGACGGTTCGACGGCACCCCGCTCTACGAACACTCCGACCCGAAACGCGGCGAGCAACTCGACTGGGGCACTTACGTATTCGACTTCGGACGACGCGAAGTGCGCAACTTCCTGGTGGCCAACGCGTTGTATTGGCTCGAGGAATTCCACATCGACGGCTTACGGGTGGATGCGGTCGCGTCGATGCTGTACCTGGATTACTCGCGTCCCGAGGGCGGCTGGACGCCGAACATCTACGGCGGGCGGGAGAACCTGGAGGCGGTCCAGTTCCTGCAGGAGATGAACGCCACGGCGCACAAGACCGCCCCGGGCATCGTCACCATCGCCGAGGAGTCGACCTCGTGGCCCGGGGTCACCCGGCCGACAAACCTTGGTGGCCTGGGCTTTTCGATGAAGTGGAACATGGGCTGGATGCATGACACGCTCGACTACATCAGCCGCGATCCGATCTATCGGAGCTATCACCACCACGAGATGACGTTCTCGATGCTCTACGCGTTCAGCGAGAACTACGTGCTGCCGATCAGCCATGACGAGGTGGTCCACGGCAAGGGAACGCTGTGGGGACGCATGCCGGGCAACAATCACGTCAAAGCCGCCGGCCTGCGCAGCCTGCTCGCCTACCAGTGGGCGCACCCGGGCAAGCAATTGTTGTTCATGGGACAGGAATTCGGCCAGCACGCGGAGTGGTCCGAAGAGCGTGGCCTGGATTGGTGGCAGCTGGACGAGCAGGGATTCTCCAACGGGATCCTGCGCATGGTGCGCGACATCAACGCCATCTACCGCAGCCACCCGGCGCTGTGGAGCCAGGACACCGTGCCCGACGGCTACTCCTGGATCGACGCCAACGACTCGGGTAACAACGTGTTGAGCTTCCTGCGTTACGGCAAGGACGGCTCGGTGATGGCGTGCGTGTTCAATTTCGCCGGCGCCGAGCACGGCGGATACCGGCTCGGCCTGCCGTCGGCCGGCCGCTGGCGCGAGGTGCTCAACACCGACGCAACGGTCTACAACGGCACGGGAATCGGCAACCTGGGCGGCGTCGACGCCACCGAGGACCCGTGGCACGGGCGCCCGGCCTCGGCGGTGCTGGTGTTGCCGCCGACGTCGGCCCTGTGGCTGGAACCGGAGTAGGGCTACTTACCCGGCGCCGAACGTGGACCAGTTGCGTGATTTCGGCGCTGTCGGCCGCCACAACTCGACGTTCGTTGAGCTGAGATGCGCTCTAGTACAGCGCGTTGGCGAGGTTGCGTCGCCCGGCGACAACCTCGGGATCGGCCGGGTCGAAGAGCTCGAACAACTCCACCAGGCGCGTGCGCACCAGGGCGCGGTCATCACCGGATGTGCTGCGCACCAAGGCAATCAGACGCTCGAACGCGGCGGCGACATCCTGGTTGAGGATTTGCACGTCGGCCGCCGCGAGCGCGGCTTGGATGTCGCCCGGCGCCGCGTCGGCGACCGCGACGGCGTCCGGGCGCTGCGCGGTAGCGCGCGTGAGGAAATCGATTTGGCGGATCGCGCCCTTGGCCTCCACGCTGGCCGGATTGGCATCCAGGATCGACTGATACGACGCCTTGGCGGCCTCGAAGTCGCCGTCCTCGAGCTGCTGGCGGGCCGCGGCCAGCTCGGGGTCGACGACGTCAGACTCCGCGGAACCCGTTGCCCCCCTGAGCTTCCCGGCCGTCGCGGAAAGGATCTGGTCCAGCCAGCCGCGCAATTGCTCGGCCGGCTGCACGCCTTGGAAGCTCGAGATCGGCTGCCCGGCCGCCAACGCCACCACGGTCGGGACCGCGTCGACACCGAATATCTGCGCGACCCTGGGCGCGACATCGACGTTGACGGTCGTGAGCGACCATTTGCCGTTGTCCTGGCCGGACAGCCCGGACAGCGTGTCGAGAAGCTGGACGCACGCGTCGCTGCGCGGCGACCACAGCAGCACGACGACCGGCACTTCCTCGGACCGCAGCAGAACCTCGGCCTCGAAGTTGGCCTCGGTGACCGCGGTGATGCCGGCGCCGCCCTCGGCAGTCGACGGCGCGGGCCCGCCGGGAGCGGCGCCGGGCGGCTGCGCGCGCTGCTTGAGACCGGACAGATCGACAGCACCCGCCAGTGCGGGGCCGATGGAAGGTCGCGGACGCGTCACGCCGTCAAGTTTGTCATGCGCGCGGGCTACCGATCCACCCGGTGGCGGCGGCGTTCGGGCAGGGGGTGGACGGGGCCCGAAATCACCTCAAAATGGGGTGTGATCGGCCCGTATGACGAAGATCACACAATTCTCCAGGCCGCACCGCCCCAGCAACGTCGCAGCGAACCCCGATCCCTGGCTAACTCGCCCGCAGGATCAGGGCGTCGCCCTGCCCGCCGGCCCCACACAGCGCCGCGACGGCGTAGCCGGACCCGCGGCGGGCCAATTCCAGGGCCGCATGCAGCGTGATGCGCGCTCCCGACATTCCGATGGGATGCCCGACCGCGATCGCACCGCCGTTGACGTTGACGATGTCGGGATTCACGCCGAGTTCGCGGGTCGAGGCCAGCGCCACCGCCGCAAACGCCTCGTTGATCTCCACGACATCGAGCTGGTCAACCGAGATGCCCTCGCGGCTGATCGCCTTCTTGATCGCGTTGGCCGGCTGCGACTGCAGGGTGGAATCCGGGCCGGCCACCACACCGTGCGCACCGATCTCGGCCAGCCAGCTCAGCCCCAGCTCCTGCGCCTTGGCCTTGCTCATCACCACGACCGCTGCCGCGCCATCGGAGATCTGAGAAGCCGAACCGGCGGTGATGGTGCCGTCGCGGCGAAACGCCGGCTTGAGGCCGGCCAGCGACTCCGCCGTGGTGTTGGCGCGGATGCCCTCGTCCTCGGTGAACTGCAGCGGATCACCCTTGCGTTGCGGGATGTTGACGGGCACCACTTCGTCGGTGAAGACGCCGTCCTTCCACGCCGCGGCCGCCTTCTGATGCGAACCCGCAGCGAACTCGTCCTGCTCCTGGCGGGTGAATTTGTCGATGTCGTTGCGCTGCTCGGTGAGCGCGCCCATCGGCTGGTCGGTGAACACGTCATGCAGACCGTCGTAGGCCATGTGGTCCAAGACCGTGACGTCGCCGTACTTGTAGCCCGAACGGCTGTCCATCAGCAGGTGCGGCGCCTTGGACATGGACTCCTGACCGCCGGCCACCACCACGTCGAACTCCCCGGCGCGAATGAGCTGGTCGGCCAGCGCGATGGAGTCGATTCCGGACAGGCACATCTTGTTGATGGTCAGCGCCGGCACGTCCCAGCCGATGCCGGCGGCCACGGCCGCCTGGCGCGCCGGCATCTGACCCGCCCCGGCCGTCAACACCTGGCCCATGATCACGTAGTCGACCGCGGAGGCCGGCAGATTGGCCTTCTCCAGCGCGCCGGCGATCGCGATGGCACCCAGATCGCTGCCCGAAAAATCCTTCAGCGAACCCATCAACTTGCCGATGGGTGTACGCGCTCCAGCAACGATCACCGACGTCGTCATGACTACTCCTAAGGCCTGCTGGGCGCTCCCCCGACGGCCGTTTCGGCCTCCCGGAGAAGCGCAATCTTTGCCGCCAGGTTACCGTTATGTGATGACGACCGATCAAGTTGACGCCCGTCAGATCCTGGCCACCTCGCTGGTGACGGCGATCGATCACGTCGGCATCGCAGTCGCCGACCTGGACGCCGCCATCGCCTGGTATCACGACCACCTCGGCATGATCCTGGTGCACGAGGAAGTCAACGAGGAGCAGGGAATCCGCGAGGCCATGCTGGCGGTGCGGGGTGCCCCGGCGGGCACCGCACAGATCCAGTTGATGGCCCCGATCGACGACTCCTCGACGATCGCGAAGTTCCTCGACAAGCGCGGGCCGGGCATCCAGCAGATGGCCGTTCGGGTCAGCGACCTCGACACCATGGTCGAGCGGCTCCGCGAGCAGGGCGTGCGGTTGATCTACGACACGCCCCGTCGCGGCACGGCAAACTCCCGGATCAACTTCATCCACCCCAAGGATGGCGGCGGAGTTCTGATCGAGCTCGTCGAACCGGCCGCCTGAGACCCGATACTCAAGACCACCTCCTGGTGGGACCGCGGGTAGCGCGGTGCGCCCAGCACGGCGTGTGCCAATGGCGGCGGTCCTCGACGTGACCCGCGTCGCCCCCGCTGATCGAATCGATCGGCCACACCACCAGATGTGCTGAGCCGGAGCGGATTTCGTGATCGCAGCCGGGGCACCGATACGTCTTGACCGCACGGGCCGCCGCGACGGGACGAACTTCGTACTCGTGGCCGTCGGGCCCGACCTCCACCCGGCGCAATGCCGGCGGCGGCACTGACGGGCGCTGCCGACGTGGCGGTGGGCGGCGCCGAGGCATGCGATCAGTCTAGTGACGAGCCCTCAGAACAGCCGGTATTCGTCGCTGTCCATGCCGCGCATCTTGTCGTAATCCAATGTCACACAACGGATCCCGCGATCGACGGCGAGGGTGCGCGC
Organism: Mycobacterium sp. NTMscope_MAC_12; assembly: GCF_976985675.1. Lineage (NCBI taxonomy): Bacteria > Bacillati > Actinomycetota > Actinomycetes > Mycobacteriales > Mycobacteriaceae > Mycobacterium > Mycobacterium sp. NTMscope_MAC_12. Next base: position 1,002,137 of record NZ_CDRJYY010000001.1, on the reverse strand, counting down.
CTGGGGCTTGATCTGCTGGGCCGCGAAGATCCCTTGCACCGGCGCCAGCACGCTGTCCCGGTTGAGCAGCTCGAGGTAACGCGTGAGCTGCTCGACGCCGTCGATCTCGCCGCGTCGCTTGATTTCCACTGCCACCGAGCCGCCGCGTTCATCGCGGCACAGCAGATCGACGGGGCCGATGGCGGTCATGTACTCGCGACGTACCAGCGTGTACCCCTCGCCGAGCAGCTGCACGTGCTCGGCGAGCAGCGCCTGCAGGTGCGCTTCAACGCCGTCCTTGACCAGCCCCGGGTCGACGCCGAGGTCGTGGCTGGAGTCGTGTTCGATCTCCTCCACGGTGATGCGCAGTTGTTCGCCCGCCTTGTTTTCGACGACCCACACCGGTGCGTGATCACCGGCCTGTTCGCTCAGCCAACAGGGCGGGCTCATCCAGTTCAGCGGCTTGTAGGCGCGGTCGTCGGCGTGCACACTGACCGATCCGTCGGCTTTGAACAGCAACAGCCTGCGCGCGGAGGGCAGGTGCGCGGTGAGCCGGCCGACGTAGTCCACGGTGCATTGAGCGATCACTAGACGCACCCGACTCACCTTAGAGCGTGACCGACAAATTAGGCTGACGCCACCATGTCGGCCAACACGTCCTTGGCGCAACGAATAGGCCGGGTGCTCGAGCGCGTCACCCGTCAGAGCGGCCGTCTTCCAGAGACGCCGGCGTACGGCTCCCTGCTGCTCGGGCGGGTGTCGGAAAGCCAGGGCCGTCGCCGGGTGCGCATCCAGATCATCATGACGGTGCTGGTGCTGGGGGCGAACCTGATCGGCATCGCCGTCGCGCTGTTGTTGGTGACGGTCGCCATCCCGGTGCCGAGCGTGTTCGACGACGCGCCGGCGTGGCTCACGTTCGGTGTGTCACCCGCCTACATCGTGGCGGCCTCGGCGTGGGGCACGTATTGGATCACCCGGCGGACCGTGATCGCCCTGCGCTGGGCGATCGAAGAGCGCAAGCCGACTGCAGAGGACGAGCGCAACACCTTTGTCGCCCCGTGGCGCATCGCCCTTGTCGACCTCGTGTTGTGGGGTGTCGGCACGGCGCTGCTGACGACGCTGTACGGCCTGGTCAACACGCAGTTCATTCCGCGGTTTCTGCTCGTCGTGAGCTTTGGCGGAGTGGTGGTCGCCACCGCTAGTTATCTGCTCGCGGAATTCGCGCTGCGGCCCGTCGCCGCGCAGGCGCTCGAGGCCGGGCCACCGCCACGACGGTTGGCGGCGGGCATCATGGGCCGAACGATGGTGGTCTGGTTTCTCGGTTCGGCCGTGCCCGTCATCGGGATCATGATGCTGGCCTTCTTCGAGCTCGTGCTGCGGAATCTGACCCAGACTCAGTTCGCGGTGGGCGTGCTGATCGTGTCGATGGCCCCGTTGATCTTCGGATGCGTCCTGATGTGGATTCTGGCCTGGCTCACCGCGACACCGGTGCGGGTGGTCCGCGCGGCGCTGGCACGCGTCGAGCGGGGCGATCTGCGAGGGAACCTCGTGGTCTTCGACGGCACCGAACTCGGTGAGCTGCAACGCGGTTTCAACACGATGGTCGATGGCTTGCGGGAGCGCGAACGTGTCCGTGATCTTTTCGGCCGCCACGTCGGGCGCGAGGTCGCGTTGGCCGCGGAGCGCGAACGGCCGAAGCTGGGCGGCGAAGAACGCCATGTGGCCGTCGTTTTCATCGATATCGTCGGGTCGACGCAGCTGGTGACGAGCCGGCCTCCGGCCGAAGTCGTTGCGGTGCTGAACCGTTTCTTCGCGATCGTCGTCGAGGAGGTGGACCGCTACTGCGGGCTGGTCAACAAATTCGAAGGCGATGCGTCGCTGGCCATCTTCGGAGCGCCGAACCGCCTGGACCGCCCTGAGGATGCGGCGCTGGCGGCCGCGCGGTGTATCGCCGAGCGACTGGCCGACGAAATGCCCGACCTCGAGGCCGGCATCGGCGTGGCGGCGGGCCAAGTCGTCGCCGGAAACGTCGGCGCCAAAGAACGATTCGAATACACCGTCATCGGTGAGCCGGTCAACGAGGCGGCCCGGCTGTGCGAGCTCGCCAAGTCGCACCACCGACGGGTGCTTGCGACGGCCGACGCCCTCGAGGGTGCGAGCGAAAACGAGCGCGCCCGTTGGTCATTGGGCGACACCGTCACCCTGCGCGGGCACGAGCGTCCCACCCGGCTGGCGTCACTCGTCGACGCCGCTCCGCCCGCTCAGTAAATTTTCGGCGGGCTCAGACCGCCACCTGGCGGTGGCGACTTTGGTTGCCGCCGCACCGTTTGGCTTCATACATCGCGGTGTCGGCCTGGGCCACCAATTGGTGGAACGCGTGCTCGGCATAGTCCGAGACGACGCCGCGCAACGCCAGGGTGGCGATTCCGACGCTGGCGGTGACCGATGCGTTCATCGCGGCAATCGCGTCACAAAGGTCTCGGCCCCACTCCGGCAGTTGTTCTGCGGTGACGATGTCGGCGACCAAGAATTCCTCACCGCCGACGCGGCCGACGATGGCGGTCTCACCGCAGGCGGTCGTCAGGGTGCCGGCCACCTCGATGAGCGCCTCGTCGCCGGCGGCGTGCCCGCGGGTGTCGTTGAGCTCTTTGAAGCGGTCCAGGTCAACCATCGCGACCGCCAGGAACATGTGATGGGCGCCGGCGAGCATCCGCCCGACGATCGCCCTGTCGCAGGCGCGCCGGTTCAGCAAGCCGGTCAACGGGTCGCGGTTGGCGCGCGAAAGATCCACCCACAGCGCGCGCACGACGACCTGAATGGCAAGCGGAACGACGACGTTGAGTTCCAGGACCAAGAAGTAGCCGGTGAAGGCCAACACCGCCTGGCCCTCGGCCGCCAGGCGCACCGCTTGCCAGGCCCCGATCGCGCTGGCCACACAGAAGTTCAGCGCCATCAGCCTGGTGGTGTGGAAGAACGCGATATAGCCGCCGGTCACCGAGAGCGCCGAGCAGGACATCAGCCCGACGAGCGGCTGGGGCTGCCACAGGCAGCCGCCGCCAATGGATACGCAGCCGGTCATGATGTAAAAAATGGACTGGCGCCGAGTGGGCCACCCGCTCAACCACAGCACGGTCATGCCCAGTCCGATCACGGCGGACACGAGGGAAACCGTCAGCGCCACATGGGGATACAACGGGGCGGGGCCCCAGTACACGTTGACGGGCACCAGCACCAATGAGGCCGCCACCACGGCCAGCACTCTGCGGGTGTTGGTGCTCAGCCCATGCGCTTGCAAATAGCCTGTCAGCCAATCGAAGTGGTCGTCCTGCCCCCACCACGTCGCCAGCCGCTTCATCGTTCGCCTTTCCCCGAACTCACCCCGTCGGGTCACGCCGTTAGAGCCGGCGAGTTGGCTCACAGTAAATACCATCGCGTGCACTAAGTACCTCGAATCGACAAGAAAGCCGGTCCGAGGTGAGGCCGACCAACGCCGAAGCGCCGCCCCGGCGCACCCGCCCACCACGATGTCGCTTTCCCGCTAGTTTTGTCGGTGCGCGGGTGTAAGTCTGGAAGCGTGCACGACGATTTCGACCGCTGTTACCGCGCCGTCCAGTCCAAGGACGCGCGGTTCGACGGCTGGTTCGTCACCGCGGTGCTCACCACCGGGATCTATTGCCGCCCCAGCTGCCCCGTGCGTCCGCCGTTCGCCCGCAACGTGCGGTTTTATCCCACGGCGGCGGCAGCCCAGCGCGCCGGCTTCCGGGCCTGCAAGCGGTGCCGCCCCGACGCCTCTCCGGGGTCGCCGGAATGGAACGTGCGCGGCGACGTGGTGGCGCGCACGATGCGGCTCATCGCCGACGGCACGGTGGACCGCGACGGCGTCGGCGGTCTGGCCGCCCACCTCGGTTACACCACTCGGCAGCTCGAACGGCTCCTGCAGGCCGAGGTCGGCGCCGGCCCCCTCGCGCTGGCCCGTGCGCAACGCGCACAGACCGCCCGTGTGCTGATCGAAACGACGGACCTGCCGTTCGGCGACGTTGCATTCGCCGCGGGCTTTTCCAGCATCCGTCAGTTCAACGACACCGTGCGTTCGGTGTTCGAAGGCTCACCGAGCGCGCTGCGCCAGCGCGCCGCGGCACGGTCCGCGTCCGAGGCCAATTCGCCTGGCACCGTGTGCCTTCGGCTCCCGGTTCGCACACCCTTCGCCTACGAGGGCGTCTTCGGCCATCTCGCGGCCGGCACCGTTCCCGGTTGCGAGGAGGTCCGCGACGGCGCGTACCGGCGCAGCTTGCGCCTTCCGTTCGGCAACGCCATCGTGACCCTGGCGCCCGCCGTCGACCATGTCCGTTGCGTCCTCGTGCTCGACGACTTCCGCGATCTGACCACGGCGATCGCCCGCTGCCGGCGGCTACTGGACCTCGATGCGGACCCGGAAGCGGTCGACGAAGCGCTGGGCGGGGACGCCGAGCTGCGTCCCGTCGTGACCAAGGCGCCCGGGCAGCGCATCCCGCGCACCGTCGACGAAGCCGAACTCGCGGTGCGCGCGGTGCTCGGACAGCAGGTGTCGACCAGGGCCGCGAGCACCCATGCCGGCCGCCTGGTCGCCGCGTACGGACGCCCCGTCACCGATGCCGGGGGAACCTTGACCCACACCTTCCCCTCCGTCGAGGATCTCGCCGAGATCGACCCTGTCCATCTGGCGGTGCCCAAGGCCCGGCGGCGCACGGTGAGCGCATTGGTCGCCGGCCTCGCCGACGGCAGCATCGTGCTGGACACGGGATGCGACTGGGACAGTGCCCGCAGACAATTGCTCGCCCTACCCGGGGTGGGCCCCTGGACCGCGGAAGTGATCGCGATGCGCGGCCTCGGAGATCCGGACGCCTTCCCCGCCAGCGATCTCGGGCTGCGCCTGGCCGCCAAACAGCTGGGGTTGCCGTCCGACGAATGCTCCCTCGTCGAACGCGGTGCCCGTTGGCGCCCCTGGCGTTCGTATGCCACCCAATACCTTTGGACCACCCTCGCGCATCCGGTAAACCATTGGCCGCCACAGGAGGTCGCATGATCGAGTACCGCACCGTCGACAGCCCCATCGGCTTGCTCACCCTGGCCGGTCGCGGCTCGGTGCTGACGAACCTACGGATGGTCGACCAGACCTACGAGCCGAGCCGCGCCGGCTGGTCGCCGAACCCGCGGGCGTTCGGCGCTGCCGTCGAGCAGCTGGCCGCCTACTTCGCCGGCGAGCGCACCGACTTCGATTTCGAGTTCGATCTGCATGGCTCCGAGTTTCAGCGGCGCGTGTGGAACGCGCTGCTGACAATTCCCTATGGGGAGACGAGGTCTTACGGATGGATCGCCGAGCAGATCGGCGCTCCAGGGTCCGCGCGCGCCGTGGGGTTGGCCAACGGGCATAACCCGATCGCCATCGTCGTGCCGTGCCACCGGGTGATCGGCGCGAACGGCACCCTCACCGGCTACGGCGGCGGCCTGCAGCGCAAACGCGCCCTGCTGGACCTGGAAAAGGTCCACAGTTGCGCAACGCTGTTCGATTAACCGCCGGGCGCGGTCGCGTTTCTTTTGCGAGGTCCGTCGTACGACGCTATCGTCCATATTTGTGGACGACAGTGCGAAGGATCCGGCGGTGGTGCTGCCGTATCTGGTCGGTCGGCCCCTGGCGGCCACCGAGGTCTACGAAGCGTTCGGCTACCGCAAGTCCGCGTACTACAAGGCGGCTCGCGAGGGCAGGCTGATCACCGCCGACAACTTGATCAGGGCGGCCAAGTATTTGGGGTTGAACCCGATTGACCTGCAAGTCCGCTATGGCTTGATCGACCCCGACTCCGTCACCGAGTACCTGGAGTCCCAGGCCGGCCCGCCCAGGCTGCGCGACCTTCGCCCCGATCCCAACAGTCCGCCCGTATGAGCGGCACTGCCGGGACCGTCTGAATGATCAAAACCGCACTGATCATCGCCACCCTGGCCGCCCTCGCGTGCAGCCTGTGGATCCGACGCGACACCTGGCGCTCCCGATGGGAGGCCGGCGCGACCCGCAACATCGCCCTGCATGGCTGTGCCGTGCTGCTGATGTCGCACTGGGCGGCGGCCGCGCTCGGACCCCCGCTGCACCGCATCTTCGGGCTGTGGAACGTCCAACATCTGCTCGGCCACATCTGCTGGATCTTCGCGGTGACGGCGATCATCCGGCACGGGCTCATCCGCCTGGTCGACGAAACCCACGAGAGCGAACTGTTGCGCAAGCACGTCACGCGCCCGCTACGCATCGCGGTTCCGCTGCTGGTGGTGCTGTTCGTCATCGCCGACGAAGGCCATCACCTCGACTTCTTCGCGGCCCCCGCCGACTTCTGGCTGCTGGCCTATTGGCTGGTCCTGGGCGCCCTGATGATCTACCTCCTCTCCTACGCCGGGCGAGTGCTGCTGATCCTGCGAACGGATCCCCGCTCCACGACGACCGTCGACCTCTACCTGATCTCGGCCGGATTCGGGGTGGCGGCGAGCGTGATTCAAATCGGCACCGCCTGGGCGGGCACCGATATCGCCTTGCCCGTCTGGTTGTGCGCCTGCCTGAGCGCCATCGGCTTCGCCTACGGATCCGCGCGATCTTGGCAGGCCAAGGTCGCCTGGTTCACGTCCGGCGAATAGGCCACCCCGCGCCTTCGGCAACCTGAGCGTTTATCCGCCCACCACGTGCCGTGCCACGACCATCGGACGGAACCCGTACCGCTGTCCGACGATCTTGCCCCCGGCCCCCCGGCCCGTGCCGGACAGCGGTATGCCGCGGAGCAACCCGCTTCCCTTGGCTTCGGGGCCGGCGCCGACGCTGCTGACCGCTGGCGGCGCTGTTTCCGCGCTTGTCGCGGGAGCCGCGGCGGCCCAACTCTGCGGCACCGACAAGTGGCCCACCGTGGCCGCCCTGCCCAGACCCGCCGAGACCGTCGAGGACGCGCCCGAGGGCATCGGGCCACCGCCCAGCGTTCCACCCATACCGCGCAAGGTGGCGGCGGCCGCCAGGCCTTTGCTGTCGGCGGCGGCCGGCACCACGCCTTCCCAGATCTTCATCATGTGCTCCCAGTCGCCCAGGTGGTTGTAGGCCATACCAAGGTGGTTGGTATACAGTCCTGTCCACTTCTTCCAGGACTCCGACGCGGACGATCCGGTTGTCCCGGCGGATCCCTCCACCGCTCCGCCGGCGGCTAAGCCGGAGTTTGCCAGCCCCGAGGACGTACCGGGCTGGGCGCTTGTCTCGGCGGCTGTTTCGGCCGCGTGGGCGACCGCCGCGGCTTGACCCCCTTGCCCCGCCGGGTTGGTGGTGGACGGCGGCTGGTCGAACGCGGTCAACGTTGAGGCGCCGGCCGACGCCGCGGCGTAGGCGTACATCGCGGCTGCGTCCTGGGCCCACATTTCGGCGTAGTGGGCTTCGGTGGCAGCAATCGCCGGCAGGTTCTGACCAAAGAAGTTCGTTGCGATCAACGTCATCAGTTGCGCGCGGTTCGCCGCGATCACCGGTGGCGGAACCGTCATCGCGAACGCCGCCTCATAGGCGCCCGCGGCGGCCTTCGCCTGGATGGCCGTCTGCTCAGCCTGTGCGGCGGTCGCGGTCAGCCACGCCGTGTACGGGGCCGAGGCGGTGGCCATCGTCGCCGACGCCGGACCCACCCACACGCCCGTGAGTTCGGCGATCAACGAACTGTAGGAGGCTGCCGTGGTGTACAGATCGATGGCCAACCCGTCCCAGGCTGCGGCGGCCGCCAGCATCGGCCCCGAACCCGCGCCGACGTACATCCGCCCGGAGTTGATCTCCGGCGGAAGCGCCCCGTAATCCACTAATGGGTCCCCTCGTCTTTTCGACGGCTGTCACACGCACACCAACGCCGCCCGAAACTGTGGTCAGATACTGGTGCGCGGGTACCGTCCGGCGCAGCCGACACCGTCGGCGAGGGAGTCACGAACGCGATGCCGTTCTTCGGCCGCGGCGGCTGTGTTTCATGAGTGGGCGTTTGTACACATATGTGATCGTAGGAACATATATGTACGTCATAGTTCACGAATCTGAACTGAATCTAGCTGAAGATGAACATTTGTCTTGGCCCATACACTATTGGGCGCGCAGCACTTAACCTCGCGGAGGAGCGGCTTTTAGCGGCCGTTCAACACCGTTGAAACCGGAACCAGCGAGGAGAGAATTCACCGTGTCCTTCGTGACCACCCAGCCGGAAGCGTTATCCGCCGCAGCCCAGAACCTGGCTGCCATCGGCGCGGCGCTGGCCGCACAGAATGCAGCGGCATCGGCGCCGACGATGGGAGTGGTTCCCGCGGCGACCGATGAGGTCTCGGTGCTGGTTGCCGCCCAATTCGCCACGCACGCCCAGATGTATCAGACCGTCTGCGCCCAGGCCACGGTGATTCACGACAGCTTCGTGAGGATGTTGCACTTCGGCGCCGGTTCGTATGCGGCAACCGAAGCCATCAACGCCGCCGCGTCCAGCTGAGGAGGGCGATACATGCTGGATTTCGGAGCGTTACCCCCGGAGATCCATTCTGGGCGCATGTATTCCGGCCCCGGCCCGTCGTCGATGATGGCCGCGGCATGGGCGTGGAACATGCTGGCCGCGGAGTTGGATTCCGCAGCCAATGACTACGACACGATCATCACGCAACTGGTCAGCGAAGAGTGGATGGGTCCCGCGTCGGCACAAATGGCCGAGGCTGCCAAACCCTATGTGACGTGGATGCGCACCACCGCCGTGCAGGCCGAACAGGCCGCCATCTCGGCCAGGGCCGCGACGGGCGCTTACGAAGCCGCGTTTGCCGCCACGGTGCCCCCGCCTTTGATCGAAGCCAACCGCACCCAGCTCGCCCAGGCGGTGTCGACCAACGTGCTGGGCCAAAACACGCCGCTGATCGTGCAACTCGAGGCGCAGTACGCCGAAATGTGGGCGCAAGACGCCACCGCGATGTACGGGTACGCCGGCCAGGCCGCACCGGTGACCCAAGTGACGCCGTTCACCCGGCCGACGGAGACCACCAATCCGGCCGGCGAGGCCATGCAAGCCGCCTCGGTCGCCCAGGCGGCCGGCACCTCGGCCGGCGCAGAGTCGACGCAGGCGCAGCTGCTGTCCTCGGTACCGCCCACGCTGCAGGCGCTCGCGTCGCCCGCGGCGAACACGCCGCCGCCGCCGATCACCGAGGTGCTCGAACAGAATCCCGTGTTCGACATGTGGGCCGAATACGCCAGCCCCGCGCAGAACACGCTCGCGATGATGTATCGCGTTACCGGGATGTCGACCCATTTCCTCTCGCTCTCAAAGGGTTTGGCGCCTGCCGCCAAGGCGGCCAGCGAGGGAGCCAAGGCTGCCGCGGCCCTGCCCACCGTTGGCGCGTCGCTGCGCGGCCTCACGGGTGGTGGGGGCGCCATATCGGCAAGCCTGGCTTCTGCAGCACCGGTCGGTGGGTTGTCCGTGCCGCCCACCTGGTCTGCCGCGACCCCGGCGGTCCCTTCTGGGGCATCATCAATTCCGGTCAGCCGCTTCATCACCACCCCGGACACGTCAGGGCCCGGAAACCTGTTGGGCGGGATGCCGCTGGCGGGTGTCGGCGGAAGTTCGGCCGGCACTGGCCCGCGCTACGGGATCCGTCCGACGGTGATGGCGCGCCCTCCGTTTGCCGGATAGCCGGACGGCGACACCTCGTAGTTTGGTCGAGACCCGGTTCAGGGCAACGACGTTCGATCGACCAGACGGGCGCTGCGTGCGCACGTCGACACGCGGTGTGGCGACGGAGGTTCGGATGCTGCGCGGTGGTCCGCCCACCGCGCACCCCGTGTCGCCGGCCAAGGCAAACCGCACACTGCGATCCCTCGCGCGCGTCGACATATGTCTATAAATGCCGGCGCCCCAATGGTTTTGGGCGCAAATGCAAAAACACCCCCGTTGCCGGGGGTGTTTTTGTGTATGTTCGGCGGTGTCCTACTTTTCCACCCGTAGGGGCAGTATCATCGGCGCTGACAGGCTTAGCTTCCGGGTTCGGAATGGGACCGGGCGTTTCCCTGTCGCTGTGGCCGCCGTAACTCTATTTAAATTTGTTTGGTGGAGGGGTGCGGTGTCGAAGCTTTCCGCAGCAAATTGCCGCGGAAATGGACTGTGGTTGCGATTGTGTGTTGGTAAGTTTTCGGCCGGTTAGTGCCAGTTCCCTGCACTCATTACTGAGCTTCCAGGTCTGGCCTATCGAACCCGTAGTCTGCGGGGGGCCTTATCCCTCTAAAAGGGTGAGAAACCTGATCTTGGAGAAGGTTTCCCGCTTAGATGCTTTCAGCGGTTATCCTGTCCGAACGTGGCTATCCAGCCGTGCTCCTGGTGGAACAACTGGTATACCAGAGGTTCGTCCGTCCCGGTCCTCTCGTACTAGGGACAGGTTTCCTCAAGTTTCTGACGCGCGCGGCGGATAGAGACCGAACTGTCTCACGACGTTCTAAACCCAGCTCGCGTGCCGCTTTAATGGGCGAACAGCCCAACCCTTGGGACCTGCTCCAGCCCCAGGATGCGACGAGCCGACATCGAGGTGCCAAACCATCCCGTCGATATGGACTCTTGGGGAAGATCAGCCTGTTATCCCCGGGGTACCTTTTATCCGTTGAGCGACACCCCTTCCACTCGGGGGTGCCGGATCACTAGTCCCGACTTTCGTCCCTGCTTGACTTGTAAGTCTCGCAGTCAAGCTCCCTTGTGCACTTACACTCGTCACCTGATTGCCGTCCAGGTTGAGGGAACCTTTGGGCGCCTCCGTTACATTTTAGGAGGCAACCGCCCCAGTTAAACTACCCGCCAGGCACTGTCCGTGAACCCGATAAGGGTTCGACGTTAGGTGTCCAATACGATCAGAGTGGTATTTCAACAACGACTCCATACAAACTGGCGTCTGTATTTCACAGTCTCCCACCTATCCTACACAAACCGTACCGAACACCAATACCAAGTTGTAGTGAAGGTCCCGGGGTCTTTTCGTCCTGCCGCGCGTAACGAGCATCTTTACTCGTAGTGCAATTTCGCCGAGTCTATGGTTGAGACAGTTGGGAAGTCGTTACGCCATTCGTGCAGGTCGGAACTTACCCGACAAGGAATTTCGCTACCTTAGGATGGTTATAGTTACCACCGCCGTTTACTGGGGCTTAAATTCTCCGCTTCACCTTACGGTTAACGGGTCCTCTTAACCTTCCAGCACCGGGCAGGCGTCAGTCCGTATACATCGTCTTGCGACTTCGCACGGACCTGTGTTTTTAGTAAACAGTCGCTACCCACTGGTTTCTGCGGCCGAATCCCGCTCCCACCGCAAGGGTGTTCACGGTATTCCGGCCCCCCTTCTCCCGAAGTTACGGGGGCATTTTGCCGAGTTCCTTAACCATAGTTATCTCGTACGCCTTGGTATTCTCTACCTGACCACCTGTGTTGGTTTGGGGTACGGGCCGTGTATGTGCTCGCTAGAGGCTTTTCTTGGCAGCAGAGGATCACCGAATTCACCTCAATCGGCTATGCATCACCTCTCAGGATTAATGAGCGACGGATTTGCCTATCGCTCTCCCTACAGGCTTGCCCCAGTATTACCACTGACTGGTACGGCTACCTTCCTGCGTCACCCCATTGCTTGACTACTACCAGCGAAGGTCCCACGCAGCCCCGAAACTCCATGCCCCCGAAGGGGAATGGTCGATCCGGTTTTGGGTGGTTAGTACCGCTGATTCATCAGGGACGCCCATACACGGGTACGGGAATATCAACCCGTTGTCCATCGACTACGCCTGTCGGCCTCGCCTTAGGTCCCGACTCACCCTGGGCGGACTGGCCTGGCCCAGGAACCCTTGGTCTTACGGCGGGCAAGGTTCTCACTTGCCTTATCGCTACTCATGCCTGCATTCTCACTCCCCCATCCTCCACCACCGGTCACCCGGAGGCTTCGCTGAATGAGGGACGCTCCCCTACCCACATCCACCGTACGGTGAATGTGCCGCGGCTTCGGCGGTGTGCTTGAGCCCCGCTACATTATCGGCGCACAATCACTTGACCAGTGAGCTATTACGCACTCTTTCAAGGGTGGCTGCTTCTAAGCCAACCTCCTGGTTGTCTCTGCGACTGCACATCCTTTTCCACTTAGCACACGCTTAGGGGCCTTAGCCGGCGATCTGGGCTGTTTCCCTTTCGACGTACGGAGCTTATCCCCCGCCGTCTCACTGCCACGCTTTACACCACGGCATTCGGAGTTTGGCTGACGTCAGTAACCTAGTAGGGCCCATCGGCCATCCAGTAGCTCTACCTCCGTGGTGAACCACGTAACGCTGCACCTAAATGCATTTCGGGGAGAACCAGCTATCACGGAGTTTGATTGGCCTTTCACCCCTACCCACAGCTCATCCCCTCAGTCTTCAACCTAAGTGGGTTCGGGCCTCCACGCGGTCTTACCCGCGCTTCACCCTGGCCATGGGTAGATCACTCCGCTTCGGGTCCAGAACACGCCACTACACCCCAAAGGGGATGCGCCCTATTCAGACTCGCTTTCGCTGCGGCTACCCCGCACGGGTTAACCTCGCGACGTGTCCCTGACTCGCAGGCTCATTCTTCAAAAGGCACGCCATCACCCCACAAGGAGGCTCTGACGGATTGTAGGCACACGGTTTCAGGTACTATTTCACTCCCCTCCCGGGGTACTTTTCACCATTCCCTCACGGTACTAATCCGCTATCGGTCATCGAGAAGTATTTAGGCTTACCGGGTGGTCCCGGCAGATTCACAGCAGATTCCACGGGCCCGCTGCTACTCGGGAATTGATACAAGGTAGGTGACGGGTTTTCGCGTACCGGGCTCTCACCGTCTACGGCAGACCATCCCAGGCCACTTCCGCTAGCCACGACACTTTCTGACTACCCCTCAGCCAGGTAGAGCTGAGATGTATCCTCCCACAACCCCGCACACACAACCCCTACCCGGTATCACATGCGTGCGGTTTAGCCTGTTCCGCGTTCGCTCGCCACTACTTACGGAATCACAATTGTTTTCTTCTCCTACGGGTACTGAGATGTTTCACTTCCCCGCGTTCCCTCCCGCACCCTATATATTCAGATGCGGGTAACACGACATCACTCGTGCTGGGTTTCCCCATTCGGAAATCCTCGGATCAATGCTCGGTTGGCAGCTCCCCGAGGCATATCGCAGCCTCCTACGTCCTTCATCGGCTCTCGATGCCAAGGCATCCACCATGCGCCCTTAAACACTTACTTACACACAAAAACCAAAAAAGAAATTACACATTTTGATAAACGCATCAGCCACAAGGACTATGCGCTCATCTAGATGCTCGCAACCACTATCCAATACTCAAACACCACACCCCACCACCAAGATGGAGGGACTCCACACGGATCGACCGAGTGTTGTCTCAGGGCCCAATAGTGTGTCTGGCAATCATTTGCTGTTGTGCACCCGGCTCCCATCCACTACAGACGAGAACCCCTCACGGCTCGCACCCCACCAATTGGAGTGCTTTTCGTGGTGCTCCTTAGAAAGGAGGTGATCCAGCCGCACCTTCCGGTACGGCTACCTTGTTACGACTTCGTCCCAATCGCCGATCCCACCTTCGACAGCTCCCTCCCAAAGGGTTAGGCCACTGGCTTCGGGTGTTACCGACTTTCATGACGTGACGGGCGGTGTGTACAAGGCCCGGGAACGTATTCACCGCAGCGTTGCTGATCTGCGATTACTAGCGACTCCGACTTCATGGGGTCGAGTTGCAGACCCCAATCCGAACTGAGACCGGCTTTAAAAGGATTCGCTTAACCTTGCGGCATCGCAGCCCTTTGTACCGGCCATTGTAGCATGTGTGAAGCCCTGGACATAAGGGGCATGATGACTTGACGTCATCCCCACCTTCCTCCGAGTTGACCCCGGCAGTCTCTCACGAGTCCCCGGCATTACCCGCTGGCAACATGAGACAAGGGTTGCGCTCGTTGCGGGACTTAACCCAACATCTCACGACACGAGCTGACGACAGCCATGCACCACCTGCACACAGGCCACAAGGGAACGCCTATCTCTAGACGCGTCCTGTGCATGTCAAACCCAGGTAAGGTTCTTCGCGTTGCATCGAATTAATCCACATGCTCCGCCGCTTGTGCGGGCCCCCGTCAATTCCTTTGAGTTTTAGCCTTGCGGCCGTACTCCCCAGGCGGGGTACTTAATGCGTTAGCTACGGCACGGATCCCAAGGAAGGAAACCCACACCTAGTACCCACCGTTTACGGCGTGGACTACCAGGGTATCTAATCCTGTTCGCTCCCCACGCTTTCGCTCCTCAGCGTCAGTTACTGCCCAGAGACCCGCCTTCGCCACCGGTGTTCCTCCTGATATCTGCGCATTCCACCGCTACACCAGGAATTCCAGTCTCCCCTGCAGTACTCTAGTCTGCCCGTATCGCCCGCACGCTCACAGTTAAGCCGTGAGATTTCACGAACAACGCGACAAACCACCTACGAGCTCTTTACGCCCAGTAATTCCGGACAACGCTCGCACCCTACGTATTACCGCGGCTGCTGGCACGTAGTTGGCCGGTGCTTCTTCTCCACCTACCGTCAATCCGAGAAAACCCGAACCTTCGTCGATGGTGAAAGAGGTTTACAACCCGAAGGCCGTCATCCCCCACGCGGCGTCGCTGCATCAGGCTTGCGCCCATTGTGCAATATTCCCCACTGCTGCCTCCCGTAGGAGTCTGGGCCGTATCTCAGTCCCAGTGTGGCCGGACACCCTCTCAGGCCGGCTACCCGTCGTCGCCTTGGTAGGCCGTCACCCCACCAACAAGCTGATAGGCCGCGGGCCCATCCCACACCGCAAAAGCTTTCCACCAAAAGACATGCGTCTAAAGGTCCTATCCGGTATTAGACCCAGTTTCCCAGGCTTATCCCGAAGTGCAGGGCAGATTGCCCACGTGTTACTCACCCGTTCGCCACTCGAGTACCCCCGAAGGGGCCTTTCCGTTCGACTTGCATGTGTTAAGCACGCCGCCAGCGTTCGTCCTGAGCCAGGATCAAACTCTCCAAACAAAAACTCCTCGATGAACGAGGCGAATTCACAATCAGAGAAAATCTGACCTAACAAAAAGACACCAAAAACTGGCATCAAAAATTGCCATACCCACACACGGGGGGTGTTAGGTATGGCCAAAAAACAACAACAAATAAAAAGACCAAACACACTATTGAGTTCTCAAACAACACTTGTTTCGCCCGTTTTGGGGCAACCCTGCCAGCTTAATACAAGTCCGGCAGTGGAGTCAACTCCCAGTTTTTGGTCTTCCAGAGACCGTGTCGGGAGCAGCCGTGCCAGGCTAGTACCAATCCAGCGAGGGAGTCAAGGCCCCGCTCTCGTCCACCTTCGCGTTGGTGATCGCGCTTGTGGGGCACTGACTTTGGTTACTCTACCCGCTCGATCTCCGCTCCCAAAATCGCCAGGTTTTCCACGAACAACGGGTAGCCGCGATCGATGTGAAAGACGTCGTGGACCTCGGTGTCGCCGTCGGCGACAAGCCCCGCCAACACCAGGCCGGCGCCGGCCCGAATGTCCGAACACCACACCGGCGCGCTCGACAATTGCGGCAGTCCGCGCACGACGGCGTGGTGCCCGTCGGTGCGGGCGTCGGCGCCCAGCCGAATCATTTCCTCGACGAAACGAAAGCGCGCCTCGAATACGTTCTCGGTGATCATCGACGTGCCGTCGGCGATCGAGGCCAGCGCGATCGCCATGGGCTGCAGGTCGGTGGGAAACCCGGGAAAAGGCAGCGTCGCCACGTTGACCGCCTTCGGCCGCTCGTACTGGGTCACCCGGAAGCTGCTTTCCGTTTGGGTGACCGTGGCGCCGGCGTCGTGCAGCTTGTGCAGCACCACCTGCAGGTGCCCCGGGTCGACGCCGGTGACCGAGATATCTCCGCGGGTCATCGCGGCGGCGATGCCCCACGTGGCGGCGACGATGCGATCCCCGATGACGCGATGTTCGGTGGGGTGTAGCCGCGGGACGCCGGTGATGGTCATGGTCGGCGAACCGGCGCCTTCGACCTGGGCGCCCATCTGGTTCAGCATCGTGCACAGATCGACGACGTCGGGTTCGCGCGCAGCATTGTGGATGGTGGTGACGCCTTCGGCCACGACCGCGGCCATCAGGATGTTCTCGGTGGCCCCCACCGACGGAAATTCCAACTGAATCTCCGCGCCGCGCAACGTATCAGCCTGCGCCACCACGCATCCGTGCTCGATGTTGCATTGCGCGCCCAACTGGCGCAGGCCGGCCTGGTGCATGTCCAGCGGCCGCGAGCCGATCGCGTCTCCGCCGGGGAGTGCGACGCGGGCGCGCTTGCACCGACCGACCAATGGCCCCAGCACGCACACCGAAGCCCGGAACTGTCGCACCGCGGCGAAGTCGGCATCGTATTTCGGCTCGTCGGGCGAGGTGATTCGGGCGACGTCGCCGTCGAGTTCGACGGTTGCGCCGAGGCCGCGCAGGACCTCCGCCATCAGCGGCACATCGAGGATGTCGGGGCAATTGGTGATGGTGCTGGTGCCCTCGGCCAACAACGTCGCGGCCATGAGCTTGAGCACACTGTTCTTTGCGCCCCCGACCGCGACTTCGCCTGACAACCGGTTGCCGCCGGTCACCACGAATCGCTCAGCCATCCGCGTCAGTCTAGTGAAGCGGTATCGGCTTGTCAGTCGGCCAGCTTGGTGACGATGCGCTCCGCGCAGCGGAGTGCGGAGGAGCCAAGCCATCGGGGCCACGTGGCGACGATGCGCACCGCGCAGCGGAGTGCGGAGCAGCGAGCACTCGAGGCAAGTCCCGGCCCCTTTACGCGCCGCAGTACCGTTTTGCTCATGGCAGTGCACCTGACTCGCATCTACACCCGGACCGGCGACGACGGCACCACGGGATTGAGCGACTTCTCGCGGGTCCCCAAAACCGACCCCCGCCTCGTGGCCTACGCCGACTGCGACGAGGCGAACTCGGCGATCGGCGTCGCCGTCGCCATCGGTCAGCCCGGCGACGAGCTCAGCGCCGTATTGCGCCAGATCCAGAATGACCTCTTCGACGCCGGCGCGGATCTGTCCACCCCGGTGGTCGAAAACCCCGAGTATCCGGCGCTGCGGGTCACCCAGCCCTACATCGACCGGCTCGAAAAGTGGTGTGACACATATAACGAGTCGTTGCCGAAGCTGAATTCCTTTGTGTTGCCTGGGGGTTCGCCGTTGTCGGCGTTGCTGCATGTCGCCCGCACCGTGGTGCGTCGGGCCGAGCGCTCGGCGTGGGCGGCGGTCGATGCGGCGCCGCAACAGGTCAACGTCCTGCCCGCG
Source organism: Mycobacterium sp. NTMscope_MAC_12 (assembly GCF_976985675.1). Taxonomy (NCBI): domain Bacteria; kingdom Bacillati; phylum Actinomycetota; class Actinomycetes; order Mycobacteriales; family Mycobacteriaceae; genus Mycobacterium; species Mycobacterium sp. NTMscope_MAC_12. The sequence continues at coordinate 984,770 of NZ_CDRJYY010000001.1, read as the reverse complement.
AAGTACCTGAACCGCCTGTCGGATCTGCTGTTCATCCTGTCGCGAGTGGCCAACCCAGACGGCGATGTGCTCTGGAAGCCGGGCGGCGGGAAGGATGCTCCGAGCTAGCCGAAACGGCAACACGTTTGGTGATGCGGCCTAGATGCTGCGCCGGCGCGAACGCGGCGACGGACGCGACTCCAGCCAGGACAGGAACGCGGTCAACGCGCCCTTGTCGAACGCGATCTCGTAGCCGGACCGGCGGTCCTGGGTGGTATCGCGCAGCTCGATGACGACGATCTCGTCGGTCATGATGTCGAACTCGTCGCCGCGCGGCGCGCGCCTGGCCACGATCTCCACGCCCCGCCGGCTCAACCGTCGGTCCGGCCACAATCGCAGACTGGAAAGCCGGTAGAACGCGGCTTCGCCGCCGCGGTAACGGATTACCCCGTGTCGCCACCCGTGACCACCCACCGCGGGGATGTCTCGCATGATCCCGGCGGTGCCGCCCTGACGCAGCTTCCACAGCCGATAACTCAGCGCGACAACGGCGGCCGCCAGCACGACGACGAGCACGACCATGGCGGTCATGGGCGCGCTCATCGGCGGTTAGTCGATCGCGCCGACGGCGCGCAATCGGGCGCGCCCCCTGGCGGCAATACGCGGATCGTCCGACTCAGAAGCCTCTCTGGCCGCGTGCTCGTCGATTTCCGACTCGAACTCGGCGGATTCCGCGAGGATGGTCACCGCCTCCTCGGTGACCGACAGGAATCCGCCGTCCACCGCGATCCGTAGATCGTCGTCGCCCTCTCGTTCGACGCGCACCATTGCGTCGTTGACCAATTGCGCCACCAATGGGATGTGCCGGGGCATGATGCCGATCTCACCGACGGTGGTGCGGGTGAACAGGAAGGTTGCCTCACCCGACCAGATCTTTCGGTCAACGGCGACGATCTCAACGTTCAATTCGGCCATGCCACAGACCCCTTCGATAGCTTGCGGGCCGGTTTCGGCCCGGCTGCAAGTTAGAGCTTGGCGCCAAGGCTCTCTGCTTTCTTGGCCAAGTCGTCCAGGCCACCGATCAAGAAGAAGGCCTGCTCGGGCACGTGGTCGAACTCGCCCTTGGTCACGCGGTCGAACGCCTCGATGGTCTCCTTCAGCGGTACCGTCGAACCCGGCTGACCGGTGAACTGCTCGGCCGCCATCATGTTCTGCGACAGGAACCGCTCGATGCGCCGTGCGCGCTGCACGAGCTGCTTGTCCTCTTCGGACAGCTCGTCGATACCGAGGATCGCGATGATGTCCTGAAGGTCCTTGTACCGCTGCAGGATTCGGATGACTTCCTGCGCCACGCGGTAGTGCTCGTCACCGACGACACTCGGGTCGAGGATCGTCGAGCTCGAGGCCAGCGGGTCCACCGCGGGGAAGATGCCCTTGGAGAACACCGAACGCGACAGCTCGGTGGTGGCGTCCAGGTGCGCGAAGGTCGTCGCCGGCGCCGGGTCGGTGTAGTCGTCGGCGGGCACGTAGACCGCCTGCATCGACGTGATCGACCGGCCACGGGTCGAGGTGATGCGCTCCTGCAGCTCACCCATCTCGTCGGCCAGCGTGGGCTGGTAACCGACCGCCGACGGCATACGACCGAGCAGCGTCGACACCTCCGAACCGGCCTGAGTGAACCGGAAGATGTTGTCGATGAACAACAACACGTCCTGGCCGGCCTCGTCACGGAACCACTCGGCCATGGTCAGCGCGGAGAGCGCCACCCGCATACGAGTGCCGGGCGGCTCGTCCATCTGACCGAACACCAGCGCGGTGTCCTTGAGCACGTTGGCTTCTTGCAGCTCGACCCAGAGGTCGTTGCCCTCACGGGTGCGCTCCCCCACCCCGGCGAACACTGACGTACCACCGAAGTTACGGGCAATACGGTTGATCATCTCCTGGATGAGCACGGTCTTGCCCACGCCCGCACCACCGAACAGCGCGATCTTGCCACCACGCACATACGGGGTGAGCAGGTCGACGACCTTCAGACCCGTTTCGAGCATCTCGGTGCGCGGCTCGAGCTCTTCGAACGGCGGCGGCTTGCGGTGAATCGACCAGTGCTCGAAGTCTTCTCCGTAGCCCGGCTTGTCCAGGCAGTGCCCCAGGGCGTTGAACACGTGGCCCTTGACCTCCTGGCCGACGGGCACCGAGATGGAACGACCGGTGTCGGTCACCTCGACCCCACGCACCAGGCCGTCGGTGGGCTGCAGCGAGATGGTGCGCACCAGGTTGTCCCCGAGGTGCTGGGCGACCTCGAGCGTGAGCGTCTTCGCCAGTTCCTCGAACGTGATCTCCGCGTTCAGCGCGTTGAACAGTTCCGGCACGGACCCCCGCGGGAACTCGACGTCGACGACCGGCCCGGTGACCCGTACCACCCGGCCGCTGGTGTCGCTCTTGGCCGACTTCGTGGACTTCTCGTCGGTTGCTGTCGTAGCAGGCATATTTTCTTTCGCTTCCTAGTGGTGCTACCTAGCGGGCGTCGGCGAGCGCGTTTGCGCCACCGACGATTTCGCTAATCTCCTGGGTGATCTGGGCCTGCCGCTCGCGGTTCGCCATCAGCGTCAGGGCCTTGATGAGGTCGTCTGCGTTGTCGGTGGCCGACTTCATCGCGCGCTGGCGCGACGCCAGCTCCGATGCCGCCGATTCGAGCAGCGCCTCGTAAACGCGGGTGGTCAAGTACCGCGGCAGCAGCGACTCGAAAAGCGTTGTCGCGTCCGGCTCGAACGAATACAACGTCCGCACTTCGGGCTGTTCCTCGACGTATTCGACCACCATGGGGGCGATCCGGTGGGCGACCGCCGCCTGCGACAACATCGACTTGAACTCGCTGTAGACGATGTGCAACTCGTCGACACCCTCGGCGTCAGACTGACCGTCGTCCTCGTCGCCGGTGCCCAGCATGAATGCTTCGACCAACGTCTCGGCGATCTCGGCGGCGTTCTCGTACTGCGGTTGCTCGGAAAAACCGGTCCAGGACCCTTTGATGTCCCAGTTGCGGAACGTGTAGTAATTCAGCGCTTTACGGCCGACGGCGTACAGCACCGGCGTCTTGCCCTGTTCCCGCAGCAAGGAGAAGAGCTCCTCGGCCCGGCGGAAGATGCTCGCGTTGTAGGCACCGCACAGACCCCGGTCAGAAGTCACCACCAGCACGCCCGCACGCTTCGGCTCGGACCGCTCGACGAGCAACGGGTGGTCCAGCGCGGCCTCGGCGGCCAGCGTGGTGAGCATCGCGGTGATCTGAAAGGCGTACGGCCTGGCGGAGTCCAGCCGAGCCTGCGCCCGACCGATCCGCGATGTCGCGATCAACTCCTGGGCCTTGGTGATCTTTTTGATCGACCCGGCCGAGCGGATGCGTCCGCGTAATTCACGAAGTGTGGCAGCCATAGGTTGCTACTTCTTTGCCTTCTTGGGTGCAGGCTTCTTGACCTTCACCGATTCCTTTTCCAGCTCGCCCTCATCGAGCGCCTCGACGTGCTCGTCGGGCACCACCGATCCCCCACCGGTGGCAGCGAAGCCCTTCTTGAAGTTGTTGATCACCTTCTCGAGTTCTTCGGCCGCCTCGTCGGAGAGCTTCTGGGTGTCGCGGATCCCCGACAGGATCTTCTCTTCGGAGGCCCGCATGTGGTCCAGCAGTTCGGTTTCGAAGCGCCGGACGTCCTCCACCGGCACCGAGTCCAGGTGACCACCGGTGCCGAGGAAGATCGAAATCACTTGCTCCTCAACGGGCATGGGCTGGTACTGCGGCTGCTTGAGCAGCTCCACCAGCCGTGCACCGCGGTCGAGCTGAGCCTTCGACGTCGCGTCGAGGTCGGAGGCGAAGGCGGCGAACGATTCCAGTTCGCGGAATTGCGACAGGTCCAAACGCAGCGAACCCGCCACCTCCTTCATCGCCTTGATCTGCGCGGCACCGCCCACGCGGGACACCGAGACACCGACGTTGATGGCCGGCCGCACACCCTGGTTGAACAGGTCGGACTCGAGGAAGCACTGCCCGTCGGTGATCGAGATGACGTTGGTGGGGATGTAGGCCGAGATGTCGTTGGCCTTGGTCTCGATGATCGGCAGGCCGGTCAACGAGCCGCCACCGAGCTCGTCGGAAAGCTTGGCGCAACGCTCCAAAAGCCTTGAGTGCAGGTAGAACACGTCACCCGGGTAGGCCTCGCGGCCGGGCGGGCGGCGCAGCAGCAGCGAGATCGCGCGGTAGGCCTCGGCCTGCTTGCTCAGGTCGTCGAAGACGATCAGCACGTGCTTGCCGTCGTACATCCAGTGCTGGGCGATCGCCGAACCGGTGTAGGGCGCAAGCCATTTGAACCCGGCGGAGTCCGACGCCGGCGCCGCGACGATGGTGGTGTAGTCCATCGCGCCGCCCTCTTCGAGCGCGCGCCGCACCGAGGCGATCGTGGTGCCCTTCTGGCCGATGGCCACATACACGCAGCGCACCTGCTTTTGCTCGTCGCCGGTCTCCCAGTTCTGCCGCTGGTTGAGGATGGTGTCGACGCAGACGGCGGTCTTGCCGGTCTTGCGGTCACCGATGATCAGCTGGCGCTGGCCGCGGCCGATCGGCGTCATCGCGTCGATGGCCTTGATCCCGGTCTGCAGCGGCTCTTTCACGCTTTGCCGCTGAACCACCGAGGGCGCCTGGATCTCCAGGGCGCGCCGGATGTCGGTTTCGATGTCGCCCTGGCCGTCGATCGGCTGGCCCAGCGGGTTGACCACACGGCCCAGGAACGCATCGCCGACGGGGACCGAGAGGACCTCGCCGGTGCGCTTGACCTGCTGGCCCTCTGCGATCTTCTCGAAGTCACCCAGGATCACCGCGCCGACGCTGTGCTCGTCGAGGTTGAGCGCCACGCCGAGCACGCCGCCGGGGAACTCGAGCAACTCCTGGGTCATGACGGACGGCAGGCCTTCGACGTGGGCGATGCCGTCACCGGCGTCGACGACGGTACCGACCTCTTCGCGGGCGGTGTCGGAGGTGAAAGAGCCTACGTACTCCTCGACGGCGCTCTGAATGTCATCAGCGGAGATTGTCAACTCGGCCATGGCTTTTCGTCTTCCTACTTGATCTTCGTAACGCTTGTGTCGGAATGGTTTGTGATTGGTCAGGTGGTCAGTCGGGCAACTGCGCCTCGGCCGCGGTCAGACGGGACGCGAGCGTCCCGTCGATCACTTCGTCAGCCACGGAGATGAGCAGTCCGCCCAGCAGTTCGCTGTCGACCTGCAGCTGCACCGCGACCGGATGACCGTAGATGCGACCGAGCACGTCGGTGAGGCGGGTGCGCTGGGCGTCACTCAGTTCGGCTGCCGCGCTGACGTGCGCAACGACTTCGCCGCGACGCGCCACCGCAACCTCGGCGAGGAACCGGACGGCCTCCTCGGCGGGCTGGCCCCTGAGCAACTCGATCGTCTGGGTCAGCAGTGCGGCCACGATCGGCTGGACCCTGGCGCTCGCGCTGTCGAGCACCTTGCGCAGCAGCGCAACTCGGCCTTCCACCGGAACGGCGTAGTCGCCCAGCAGGATGGCCAGTCGCGGTTGCGCGTCCAGGATGCGGGAGAACCGGAACAGCTGTTCCTCGACGTCGTCGACTTTGTCCTCACGTTCGGCAACTTCGAGCAGCGCCTGCCGCGACACGTGCTCGAGGGCGTCGATGAGGTCGGAGTTGGCCGACCAACGCTCCGATACGGCAGCGCGCAGAACGTCGAGGGTCGGGTCGCCGACCTTGCCGGCGAGCAACCGCTCGATCAATCGGGCTCTGGGCGCCCCATCCTCGGCGGGCACGGTGAGATACCGCGTGACAACGATTTCGCGATCCAGCGTCTGGGCCACGGCGACGAGTTCACCGGACAGGGTGGAAAGCCCCTTGTTGTCAAGGTCTTTGGCGAGGGTGCTGAACCGCTCCTGCAGGTTGGTCAGCGCGACGCGGCTCGACGAGCGCATCTTGGTCATCAGCGGATACTGGACCTCGGCCGAGGCGGGCGCCATCGCGTCGAGGTCGTCGAGGAATCGATCCACCGTGGCCGATTGCTGTGCGGCGTCGGCGACGAAGTTACGCACCAGCTCGCCCGCCTGGCGCACCGCTTCGTGACCGAGCTCCAAGCGGAGCTGACGGCTCAGCTGGGTGCGCAGCAGGTCGACCTGGCGGCCGCCCTGCGACTTGATGCGTTCCGCCTCGACGCCGGCCTGGTTCCCCAACTGTTCGGTGATGCGCTTGGAGTCCGACTCCGCCTCTTCGACAACGCGTTTCGACTCGGCCTTGGCGTCCTCCACGGCCTTGCTGTGCGCGGTGGTCGACTCGGTCAACCGATCGCTCGCCGCGGCCGCGTCCTTCAATTGTTGGCGCACCGCGGCTTGCCGCGCGGCCATCAAGCGACGCACCGGCGGCACGACATAACGCACCACCAGGAACACGATGGCCGCAAAGCCCACCAACTGGCCGATGAAAGTCGACATACGTGATTACCGTCCGGATGTCTTGGTTGCGGATGTGGTCGCTGCGGCGGGGGCGACATCGACGCCGAGGATTCGGCTGGCCAACGTCGCCGCCATGGACGCCACGTTGGCACGCAAATCCAGTTCCACGGCGTCCCTTTCCCGCTTCAATTGCTGGGCGGCCAGCTGCAACGTCGAGGACACCTCTTGCTCGGCCCGGGCGCGCGCGTCTTCCAAGACCTTACGGCCCTCGGCGCGCGCGTTGTCGCGCAACGACGACGCCTGCACTCGGGCTTCGGTCATGGCTTCTTCGTAATCGGCCTGGGCGGCTTCGAACTGCTCGGCCGCCTTCTTGGTGTCGGCGGCCGTCTTGGCGACCATGGCGTCGCGCTCGCGCAACACCTTCATGACCGGCGGCACGACGAACGTGCCGATGACGGCCAGCACGATCAGGAAGATGGCCAGCACGAAGAAGAAGGTGCCGTTGGGAACGAGGAAGTTGTTGCCTCCCTCTGCCACCACCTGGCTGGACGCCAGAACGCTCAGGCTCGCGTCACCCATCACAGCGAACTAGGTGCCGACGGGCGTGGCGAAGACGAACAGCGCCATGAAGGCCAGGTTGATGAAGTAGGCCGCCTCAACCAGACCGACGGTGATGAAGAACGGCGTAAACAGCCGGCCTTGCGCCTCGGGCTGCCGGGCGATCCCGGAAACCAGCGCGTTGCCGGCGATACCGTCACCGATACCGGCACCGATCGCGCCGCCGCCCATGATGAGTCCACCGCCGATGAGTGCAGCGGCAGCGACTTGGGGGTCCAGAGCCATTCTTATCCTCCTTGATATCTGGTAGGGGTCTACCAGGCCTCTGTAATGGTGCGTGGGACAAAACAATTCATGCTGGCTTTAGTCATGGTGATCCTCGATCTCCATGGCTTGACTGAAGTACAAGATGGTCAGAATCGAGAAGATGAAGGCCTGGATCGCCCCGACGAACAGGTCGAAGGCTTTCCAGATCGCGTTGGGCGCCCACATGATGTACGGCGGGAACAGCGCGATCAGCGCGACCAGGATGCCGCCGGCGAAGATGTTGCCGAAAAGTCGGAGTGACAACGAGATTGGCTTGGCCAACTCCTCGACGACGTTGATCGGCGCCAGGAACGCCACGTGGCCTTTGAGCACGGCGAGCGGGTGTCCGACGACGCCGCGGCGCCAGATGCCGGCCACGTGGTAACAGACAAAGACGAAAAGGGCCAGCGCCAGAACGTAATTGATGTCCGCCGCCGCCGACTTCAGCAACTCGGTGGTGTGCCCGGCGGCGTCGGTGTATTGCAGCGGGAGCACCGACAGCCAGTTGGAGATCAGGATGAACACAAAGATGGTGACCGCGAGCGGCAACACGAACGGCGCGATGCGCATGCCCACCGCGGCCTCGATCTGATCGCGCATCTGGACCGTGATGGCCTCCCAGAACAACTGCACGCCGCTCGGGACGCCGGTCGAGGTGATCTTCGCCCGTAGGAAGAAGGCCAGCGCGAGCACGATCAGCGCGGCGATCCCCGTCGACAGGATGGTGTCGGTGTTGACGGTCATGCCGAGCCAGGTGGCGTGGCTGTGTTCGCCGACCTCGATCGCGCCTTCGGCCAGGAACGTCGTCTCAGGCATCGGTGGTGTTCCTTCCTTCCGTACCTTCCGTTCCTGCGTTGCTTCCGGCACCGTCCGCGGATTCCGCCCAGTCGCCGGCGCGCAGCTTCTTCCACACCGGCAGCGCCGTCGATGCCACCAAGAGGATCTGGAACAGCGCCAGCCCGAACACCACGCCCAGGCCGGCAGGCCGGAAGACGTAGGCAATGATCAGCCCGACGATGGTGATGATGGCCAGCCGTGACGCCGAGTTGACGGCCAACGACCTTTTCAGCGGGTGGTCCTTCGCGGTGATCGACTCAACGGAGCGGCGCACCAGTACCGCGTTGAGCAAACCCAGCAGCAGCCCGATCCCGAAGAAGACGCCGACCATCAGGTGACCGGACAATCCGGCGGCGAGCACCGCCACCGCCGTGATGGCAATGCTGATCGCGAAGAGCCGAACCGGACGGAAAGCAACAGAGGGAAACACCAACGGCGCGTCCTGCGCTGGTGTCGTCACTGCAGCACCTCAATCCCAGGTTGGTGATACGGGAACCCCTCGACCGACTGATCGGTGGCCCGCCGAGCGTATCGCACGTCACAGTTGAATCACCCAAGGGGTATCTCCCGAGGCCGGTCTTGAACCAGCCCGATCGGATTAGCCTCCGAGGGGCCGGTTGCCTGTGCGGCTTTTTGGGGTTCTACCTGGACCGTACCACACAACAGGCCCCTACTACTACTCCTCGTCGTAGTACTCGTCGCGCCGCCGCAAAAGCGGGATCGCCGTGGCGACACCGGCGACCACGATGGCGCCCAGCATGACCGCGGCGGTGTCGCGGGGGCGGAAAAAGATCGTGCTCGCCGCGCCGAACGCGACGATGCCGACCCACAGATAGATCAGCAACACCACGCGGCGGTGCGAATGGCCGATCTGCAGCAACCGGTGATGCAGGTGCATCTTGTCGGGGCTGAACGCGCTGCGGCCCGCGCGGGTGCGACGCACGATCGCCAGCAGCAGATCGAGCATCGGCACGAAGATCACCGCCGCCACCAGCAGGAAGGGTGACAGCAGGGCAAACACGTCGCGGGCGCCGTAGGCGTTCTGCGAAACGGGGCCGGCCGCCGTCGTGGACGCGGCGGCGAGCATCAGGCCGATCAGCATCGAGCCGGAGTCGCCCATGAAGATCTTGGCGCGATGAAAGTTGTGTGGGAGAAAGCCCAGACACGCCCCGGCGAGCACCACCGAGATCACCGCCGGCGGATAGAACAGGACGTCGCCGCCGTGGTCGCGGAGCAGCCCGACCGAGAACATGCAGATCGCCAGCGCGGTGATGAGGCCCAGCCCGGCGGCCAGCCCGTCGAGCCCGTCGACGAAGTTCATCGCGTTGACCACCGATACGGTCAGCGCCAGTGTCAGCAGGATCGACGAGGCCTGGTCGAGCACGATGGTGCCGACCCCGCCCATGGGGATGTACAGGACGCTCCAGGCCACGCCCATGGTGACCAGCACGCTGGCCGCGGTGATCTGGCCGGCGAACTTGGTCAGGGCATCCAGACCCCAACGGTCGTCGATCAGCCCGATCCCCAGGATGACCGCGCCGGCCACCAGGACCGCGGGCATGCCGGTGGAGTAGACGAACCCGCGGGTGAGCGCCGGAAGCTGGGAGGCCAGGAACACGGCGGTGACGACGCCGAGGAACATCGCCAGCCCGCCCATGCGCGGGGTGGGCGTCACATGAACGTCGCGTTCCCGCGGATAGGCGACGGCGCCCAGCCGGGTCGCCAGCACGCGGACCGGTCCGGTGGCGAAATAGGTGATGATCGCCGCGGTCAATCCCACCAGCGCCAGCTCGCGCAGCGGAACACCGGCGCCGCGATCAGAAAGGGCGAGCAAACCACCGGCAAGGTTGGTCACATCGCTGGACACCAACGAGACCGTAGTGCACCAACCTGGGAGCTCGACAACCGCTCCAGTCAGGCCTGGGCGGTCAGGGTTTCCGGATCGATGCCGAGCACCTCGGCGATGCGCTCGGCGCTCACCGGGCCCGGCCGCAGGATGCGCGGCGCGGCGCCGGTCAGATCCACGATCGTGGAGGCGGCGCCCTGCTCGGACGGGCCCGCTTCCAGGTATACGTCGACAAGATCGCCGAGCTGGCTGCGCGCCTCGCCGGCGTCCACGGCGGCCGAACGGCCCGAGATGTTGGCACTGGACACCGCCAGCGGCCCCACCTCACGCAGGAGCTCGATGGCGACCGGGTGCAGCGGCATCCGCAGCATCACGGTGCCGCGGGCGTCGCCGAGATCCCACTGCAACGACGGCGCCTGGGTCACGACCAGGCTGAGTGCGCCCGGCCAGAACGCGCGGATCAGATCGCGGGCGCCGTCCGGCATGGTGTAGACGAGTCCCTCGATGGTGTGCCAGGAGCCGACCAACACGCCCACCGGCATGTCACGGCCCCGTCCCTTTGCCGAGAGCAGCGCCGAGACCGCGGCGCTGTTGAAGGCGTCGGCGCCGATGCCGTACACGGTGTCGGTCGGCATGACCACGAGTCGCCCGCCCTTGAGAGCTCCCGCCGCCGCGGCGATTCCGAGTGCGCGCTGTTCGGGATCGGCGCAGTCAAAAACGTCTGTCATTAGCGCCACTCCTCCTCATCGCTGCGCTCTGCATCGTCGCGACGCGCGTCATCGGCGCCACTCGTCCCAACGGCCGACTTCTTGCGGGCCGTCACGAAGCGTGGCCGGCCGGTCAGATCATGCCGCGCCCGGACGTCCTCGAAAAGCCCCGTGCGCTCGAACAATTCCACCGTCTCCCGCGAGGTGGTGTCGTCATGCTCGACGCCGATCAGCCCTCCGGCGCGCAGCCAGCGGCCGGCGAGGCCGACGATCGGAGCGATCACCGCCAGACCGTCCGGCCCGCCGAACACCGCTTGGTGGGGATCATGCTGGGCGACTTCAGGATCCAGCACGGCGCCGTCGGGAACATAGGGCGGGTTGGCCACGACCAAGTCGACCTGACCGTCCAGTTCCGGGAGCACGCCGGGCTCGGTGATGTCGGCCCGCACGACCTCGATCGCGGTGCCCTCGGTGTTGCGGCGCGCGTACTCGAGAGCGGCGTCGGAGACATCGATGGCGATGATGCGCGCCCCCGGCCGGTGGTGGGCCAGCGCCACCGCCAAGGCGCCGGACCCGGTGCACAGGTCGACGATCACCGGCCGTGGCGTCAGTTGTTGCGCGCCAGCCCATTCCAGCAGCGCCTCGGTTTCGGGTCGGGGTATGAATACGCCAGGGCCGACGCGCAGCAGCACCGGCCCGAACGCCGCCGTCCCCAGCAGATGCTGCAGCGGCACACGTCGCGACCGGGCGGCCACGGCGTCGCGGTACCGCCCGAAAAAGTTCTCGCCGGGCGATTCCAGCACGGCCAGGCGACCGCGGTCGACGCCCGCCAGGTGCGCGGCCAGCTGCTCGGCATCCCAACGCGCAGAATCGATTCCCGCGTCGGCGAGGATGGCCGCCGCATCGTCGATCGCGCGCCGCAGACTGAGCTGAATCATCCTCAGCGCTTCCCTCTGCATCGCGGGGACGTCATGCTTGTTGCAGCCGGCTTTGCTTGTCGGCCGCGGCCAGGGCGTCGAACAACGCGTCCAAGTCGCCGTCGAGCACTTGATCGAGATTGTGTGACTTGAAGTTGATGCGGTGGTCGGCGATCCGGTTCTCCGGGAAGTTGTAGGTGCGGATGCGCTCGCTGCGGTCCACCGTGCGGATCTGGCTGGCCCGGTCCGCCGACGCATCGGCCAGCGCCTGCTCTTCGGCCAATGACTGCAGGCGAGCCGCCAGCACCTGCAGCGCCCGCGCCTTGTTCTGTAACTGGGAGCGCTCGTTCTGACAGGTCACCACGATTCCGGTGGGCAGATGCGTGATTCGCACCGCGGAGTCGGTCGTGTTGACACCCTGGCCGCCCTTCCCCGAAGAGCGATAGACATCGATGCGCAGGTCCGACTCGTCGATCTGCACCTCGCCGACTTCTTCGGGTTCGGGGTACACGAGCACACCCGCCGCCGAAGTATGAACGCGGCCTTGGGATTCCGTCACCGGGACGCGTTGCACGCGGTGCACCCCGCCCTCGAACTTCATCCGCGACCAGACCCCGTCCGCCGAATCACCCTTGCTGGCGATGGACAGCGTCGCGTCCTTGTAACCGCCGAGGTCCGAGGTGGTTTCGTCGAGCACGGTGACGGTCCAGCCGTGCCGCTCGGCGTAGCGAATGTACATCCGGGCCAGGTCGGCGGCGAACAGCGCCGACTCTTCACCACCCTCCCCGGATTTGACCTCGAGCACGATGTCGTCGGCGTCGTGCGGGTCGCGCGGGGCCAACATGTCGGTGAGCGCAGTGTCCAACTCGGCCACCCGGGATTCCAGGTCGGCCGCCTCGGCGGCGAACGAATCGTCGTCGGCGGCCAGCTCGCGTGCGGCCTCGAGGTCCTCGCGGGCGGCCATCAGCTTGCGGTAGGTGCCGACGATCGGGGCCAGCCGCGCGAACCGGCGTCCGGCCTTGCGGGCCTCGTCGGGGTTGCTGTGCAGTTCGGGGTCGGCCAGCCGTTGCTCGAGGTCGGCGTGCTCGGCCAGCAGCACGTCAATGGTCTGTACCGGCTTCGTCATGCCACACCTCCTGCCTCGCTGTCGCCCGTCACTGCCGCAAACGCAAACCGACGCCCGGCCTGTGCGACTGCACGCACAGTTCGGGCGTCGGAAACCGAGCTATTTGTCGGCAGCAGCTCCGGTGCTGCGCTTTCCGTAGCGCTTCTCGAAGCGCGCGACCCGGCCACCGCTGTCCAGAATCTTCTGCTTGCCGGTGTAGAAGGGGTGGCACTGCGAGCAGACCTCGACGGTGATGTGACCGCCCTCTTTGGTGCTGCGGGTCTGGAACGTGTTACCGCACCCGCAGAGCACCGTGGTCTCCGCGTAAGCGGGGTGAATGTCAGCTTTCATGGTGTCCTCTTCGATCGTTTGTCGCCCGCCCCCGTCCAGGAATCAGACGGTCAGGCGTGAACTCCGAACCTCATGCGGTTGGCGGATAATCGAGCCCCGATTATGCCAGGTCAACCGCCATCATCCCAAACAGCGAGCCGCGCCCGCGCATTCCCGGGTGCGCTCAGGTCTCTCCGACCGGGCTAGTCGTTGTCCATCCCAGGCGTCGTCTTGGACACCTGAACCAGGAACTCGTAGTTGGTCTTCGTCTTGCGCAGCTGCGACATCAACAGGTCGATGGCCTGGTGGGAATCCAGGCCCGACAGCACACGGCGCAGCTTGTGCACGATGCCGAACTCGTCCGGCGACAGCAGCAGTTCGTCCTTGCGGGTACCGGAGGGGTTCACGTCGACCGCCGGGAAGACCCGCCGTTCGGAGATCTTGCGGTCCAGCTTGAGCTCGGCGTTACCGGTGCCCTTGAACTCCTCGAAGATGACCGTGTCACCGGTGGACCCGGTCTCGACCATCGCGGTGGCGATTATGGTCAGCGAGCCGCCCCCCTCGATGTTGCGCGCGGCCCCCAGGAAGCGCTTGGGCGGGTACAGCGCGGTGGAGTCGACACCACCGGACAGGATGCGGCCCGACGCCGGCGACGCGTTGTTGTAGGCGCGCCCGAGGCGGGTGATCGAGTCCAGCAGCACGACGACGTCCTTGCCCTGCTCGACGAGCCGCTTGGCCCGCTCGATGGCCAGCTCCGCGGCCTGGGTGTGATCGGACGGCGGCCGGTCAAAGGTCGAGGAGATGACCTCACCCTTGACCGAACGCTGCATGTCGGTGACCTCCTCGGGCCGCTCGTCGACGAGCACGACCATGAGGTGGCATTCCGGGTTGTTCCTGGTGATCGCGTTCGCGATGTCCTGCAGGATCGTCGTCTTACCCGCCTTGGGCGGCGACACGATCAGCGCACGCTGGCCCTTCCCGATCGGCATGATCAGGTCGATGACCCGAGTGGTCAGCCGGTCGGGCGTGGTTTCCAGACGAAGCCGCTGGTTGGGGTACAGCGGCGTCAGCTTGGAGAAATCGGGCCGCTTCTTGGCGTCCTCGACCGAGCCACCGTTGACGCTGTCCAGGCGCACCAGCGGGTTGAACTTCTGGCGCTGGTTGGGCTGCTCGCCTTCCTTCGGCACGCGCACCGCGCCGGTGACGGCGTCACCGCGGCGCAGGCCGTTCTTGCGCACCATGTTCATCGACACGTAGACGTCATGCGGACCGGCCAGGTAACCGGACGTCCGCACGAAGGCGTAATTGTCGAGGACGTCAAGAATGCCGGCTACGGGCTGAACGACGTCGTCGTCGCGCAGTTCGGCATCGCCGCCCTCGCCGGATCGCTCGCCCCGGCGCCGGCGGTCGCGGAAGCGGCGTCCCCGCCGGCCCCCACGTCCTTCGCCGTCGTCGTCCTGCTGGTTCGACCCACCGCGCCCCTGCTGGCCGCCGGAGTTCTGTTGATCCTCGTTGCCGCCGCCCTGGCCGCGGTCTTCGCTCTGGGTGTCTTTGTCTTGCTTGCCTTGCTCGCGGCCGTCGGTCTCGCCGCCCTCTCGGCTGGCGGTGCGCTCGCGATCGGCGTCGTCGTTGCCGCGGGCGGCCGATCCGGCGTCGCGGGACGCGCCGCGTCGTTCGCGGCGGGGCGCCTCGGTGGTGGCACCGTTCTGGCTTTCCTTGGCCGGCGGTGCTTCAGCGCCGCTGTCGTCCTTGTTGTCTTTGGCGTCGTTGACTTTGATGTCCGACTTACCGCTGTCCTCAGCGGACTTCGTGCCGTTGGCGGGAGCGCCGTTGGCCTGTCCCCTGACTTCCTTGATCGCGGCGATCAGTTCGTTCTTACGCATGCCCGACGTCCCCTTGACGCCGACCTGGTTGGCCAGCGCGCGTAGCTCGGGCAGCACCATGGTGGACAAGGCACCGGCCGGAGCGTTCGTCTTCGCGTCGGGAGTGTCGGTGGTGGTCACGGCATTAGACAGTTGATTGGCGTCAGTGTTTTCGCCAGCCGTGAACAGGTCCGTATCAGTCACGGAGTTCCTTTCTTCCCCCGCTGATCACGTCATAGGGGGGTTCGTTGCATTCAGCCAAATTGCCGAGTGCGCCCAATCATCGACTCTGCAACGGTGATCGCCTGGATCGGCGGAGTAAACGGCGAACCTCGTCCACGAGAAGAATTGGTGTTGTCCTAGCGGCAAGGCAGTATGGATGCAGATGCAGATGCTGCGATTGCTGGACGGCTCCGAGGATAGCCCCCATCCCTGCTGGAAGCAAGCAAACCCTCCGGCCACGCTGTTGATCAACCCGCGACGGCGACTCCCGGACTCCAGCGAACTCGTTCGCCGGCGGCCATCTTGAAGAGGGCAAATCCGTTGGTGGCGCCGTACTGCACCACCTCCGAGGGCAACTCCGCCGCCGTGGTCATCGCGATGAGCGATGGACCAGCCCCGGATAGCGTCGCTGCCACGTCATAACGCCGCAACAGACGCAAATATTCCGCCGAGGCGGGCATGGCCGGCGCGCGCTGCGGCTGGTGGAGCACATCCTCGGTGGCCGCCATGAGCAAGTCGGGGCGTTCGGTGAGTGCGACCACCAGCAACGCGGTGCGGCTGACGTTGAAGCGTGCCTCGTCATGGCTGACCTGCGCCGGCAGCAGCACGCGGGTCTCCGCGGTCAGGGAGCGGTCCTCGGGAACGGCGCAGTACAGGTGGATTTCGGGGTGCAGCCGCAGCGGCACCGCCGCGTACCGAGGGTGATCACCGCTGCGGTCAACCCACGACACGATTGCCCCGCCCAGCACAGCGGCCGCCGCGTTGTCGGGATGACCCTCGAATTCCGAGGACAGCTGAATCAGCTGAGTATCGTCGAGCGGGTCCCAATCCGTCTGCGCGACAAGGCCATTCGCGGCCGCAAGGCCGCCGACCACCGCCGCCGCGGACGAGCCCAGGCCGCGGGAGTGCGGGATGGCGTTGCGGCAGCGCACCGCGAGGCCGGGAGCGCGGACCCCGACGGCTTGCAGGCCGCGCTCGAGAGCGCGCACCACCAGATGGTCGGGACCCGCCGGTAGCTGGCCGGCGCCTTCACCCTCGACCGTAACCGACAAGCCGGAAGGTGTTGTCTCCACGGTGATTTCGTCGCAGAGACTCAAGGCCAGACCGATGCTGTCAAAGCCCGGGCCGAGGTTAGCGCTGGACGCCGAAACCACGGCGGTGGCCACCAGCCCGGCGGGCAGCGTCGAGGTCACCAACAGCCCTTCGTCGCGCAAGCTTCAACCGATCCCAATGCGTGCCGACCCGCTGCGCCCGGCTCCGCCGCGCTTGCGATCGTCACTAGGCCAGCCCCAGCTTTTCGACCACCAGGACCGGATCGACCGGCAGCGCAGTCACGGTGGGCATATCCCGCAGTGCCGTATCGGGATCCTTGAGGCCATTGCCCGTCACCGTGCACACGACCGTCGACCCGCGAGCCACCCAGCCGTCGTCAACGGCCTTGAGCAGACCGGCGATGCTGGCCGCCGAGGCGGGTTCGACGAAGACACCTTCGGATTCGGCCACCAGGTGGTAGGCGGCCAGGATCTCCTCGTCGGCGGCCGCCAGGAAGCGGCCGTTGGATTGCTGCTGCGCGTCGACCGCGGCGGTCCACGATGCGGGGGCGCCGATGCGGATTGCGGTCGCAATCGTTTCCGGGTTTTTGACCGGCGCACCGTTCACCAGGGGGGCGGCGCCGGCCGCCTGGGTGCCCAGCATGCGCGGCAGCTTTTCGATCAGGCCCTCGTGGTGATATTCGGTGTAGCCCTTCCAGTACGCGGTGATGTTTCCCGCGTTGCCGACGGGAAGGGCGTGCACGTCCGGCGCGACGCCCAGCGCGTCGACGATCTCGAACGCGGCCGTCTTCTGGCCCTCGATGCGCACCGGATTGACCGAATTGACCAACGAGATCGTCGGAAAGTCGGCGGCCATCTTGCGGGCCAGTTCCAGACAGTCGTCGAAGTTGCCGTCGATCTGGATGATCTTGGCGCCGTGCATGACCGCCTGCGCCAGCTTGCCCATCGCGATCTTGCCCTGCGGGATCAGCACCGCGCAGGTGATCCCGGCGCGGGCCGCATACGCCGCCGCCGACGCCGAGGTGTTGCCGGTCGAGGCGCACAACACGGCCTGCTGGCCGCGTGCCACCGCATCGGTGACCGCCATCGTCATGCCCCGGTCTTTGAAAGAGCCGGTGGGATTGAGGCCCTCGACCTTGAGATGAACGCTGCAGCCGGTCTTTTCCGACAGGCGGGTCGCCGCGATCAGCGGGGTGCCACCCTCGAGCAGGGTGACCGGGGTCCAGTCGTCGCCCACCGGCAACCGGTCCCGGTAGGCCTCGATGAGGCCGGGCCACGGCTGATGGACGGCGGTGCGCGGCGCGCTCATAGGGTGGTCCCTTCCAGTCGCAGCACGCTTGCCACGTTCTGCACGGCATCGAGATCGGCGAGGGCGTCGACGGTTTCGGACAGCGCGGCGTCCGTGGCGCGGTGGGTGACCACGACGATCCGGGCCCCCACCCGTCGTCCGCCTTCGTCCGCGACCCCCTCCTGCCGCACCTCGGCGATGCTGACCTCGCGCTTGGCGAATTCGGCTGCCACCGAGGACAGCACACCGGGCTTGTCCGCCACGTTCATGCTGACGTAGTAGCGCGTGGAGATGAGACCCATTGGGGCCACGGGGAGTTGGGCGTATTTGGATTCCCTGGGTCCGCGGCTGCCCAGCACCCGGTTGCGCGCGGCCATCACCAAGTCACCGGCTACCGCGGACGCGGTCGGCGCACCGCCGGCGCCCTGGCCGTAGAACATCAGCCTTCCGGAGGCCTTGGCCTCGACCACGACCGCGTTGAATGCGCCGCTGACCGAGGCCAGCGGATGCGCCAACGGCACCAGCGCCGGATAGACGCGGGCCGAAACCCGTTCCTGGCCATCGTCGCCCGCGATGCGCTCGCAGATGGACAGCAGCTTGATGGTGCAGCCCAACGCCCGGGCGGATTCGAAGTCGGCCGGAGTGACTTTGGTGATGCCTTCGCGATAGACGTCGTCGGCGGTCACGCGGGTGTGGAAGGCGATGGACGCCAGGATCGCGGCCTTGGCGGCGGCGTCGTAGCCCTCGACGTCGGCGGTGGGGTCGGCCTCGGCGTAGCCCAGCGCGCTGGCTTCGGCCAGCGCTGTGTCGTAGTCGGCGCCGGTGCTGTCCATCGCGGACAAGATGTAGTTCGTGGTGCCGTTGACGATGCCGGCGACCCGCAACACCGTGTCGCCGGCCAGCGACTGGGTGAGCGGCCGGATGACGGGAATGGCGCCCGCGACCGCGGCTTCGAAATACAAGTCGACATGCGCGCTTTCGGCCGCCTGCGCCAACTCGCCGGTGGAGACGGACAGCAGCGCCTTGTTCGCCGTGACGACCGATTTGCCGTGCTCGAGGGCGCACAGGATGGCCTTGCGAGATGGCTCGACCGGCCCCATGAGCTCCACGACGATGTCGACGTCGTCGCGTGCGGCGAGCCCTTCGATGTCGTCGGTGAGCAGCTCGGCGGGAACGCCGCGGTCGTCGGCGACGCGGCGCACTCCAACGCCGCGCAGCACTAGGGGCGCACCGACACGAGCCGCGAGGTCATCGGCGCTGTCCTCGATGATTCGGACAACTTCGCTTCCGACGTTGCCCAACCCGAGTACCGCTACACCGACCGGCTTTTCGTCACGGGGCACAGTTCACCTCACTTCCAGACTCAGTAGATCGTCGACCGTCTCGCGGCGCAGGACCAGGCGCGCGCGCCCGTCGCGCACCGCGACGACGGCGGGCCGGCAGATCATGTTGTAACGACTCGACAACGAATAACAGTAGGCGCCGGTGGCGGCCACCCCGATCAGGTCGCCGGGGTGCAGGTCGCCGGGCACCCAGGTGTCGCGCACGACGATATCGCCGCTCTCGCAATGCTTTCCGACGACGCGCGCCAGCTCCGCGGGCGCATCGCTGAGCCGGGAGACCAGCCTGGCGTCGTATTGCGCGTCGTAGAGCGCGGTGCGGATGTTGTCGCTCATGCCGCCGTCGACGCTGACGTAACGCCGGTGTGCGGTGGCGCTGACATCCACGTCCTTGACCGTGCCCACCTCGTAGAGGGTGATGGTGCCGGGTCCCGCGATGGCGCGTCCGGGCTCGACCACCAGGCGCGGTGTCGGCAGCCCGACCGCCGCTGACTCGTTCTTGACGATCGAGCTCAGCTTGGCGGCCAGGTCTCCCATCGGTGGCGGGTCGTCCGCCGCCAGGTACGAAATACCAAGTCCACCACCGAGGTCCACGGTGGAGATCTGCGCGGTCTTCTCGACGCCGAACTGCTCGACCGCCTCGTGCAGCAGGCCGAGGACACGGCGCGCGGCGAGTTCGAAGCCGGCGACGTCGAAGATCTGCGAACCGATATGGCTGTGCAGACCGACCACCCGCAGGTGTTCGGTTTCGAATACCCGGCCGACGGCGGCCAACGCCGCCCCGCTGGCCACGGACAGCCCGAACTTCTGGTCCTCGTGCGCGGTCGAGATGAACTCGTGGGTGTGCGCCTCGACGCCGACGGTGAGACGGACGAAGACGTCCTGGACGATGCCCGCCTCCCCGGCAATGGCATTGAGACGCTCGATCTCGGTCATCGAGTCCAAAACCACATGGCCGACGCCGGCTTTGACCGCCGCGGTCAACTCCGCGACCGATTTGTTGTTGCCGTGGAAGGTGATCCGCTCCGGCGGGAAGTTGGCGTGCAGCGCGACGGCCAACTCGCCGCCGGTGCACACGTCGAGCGACAGGCCTTCCTCGTCGATCCAGCGTGCTATCTCGCTGCACAGAAAGGCTTTGGCGGCATAGTGCACGTTCTTGCCCCCACCGAAGGCCGACGCGATCTCGCGGCAGCGGGAACGGAAGTCGTCCTCGTCGACGACGAACAGCGGGGTCCCGTACTCCTGGGCGAGGTCGGTCACCGCGACGCCCGCGATGCTGGCGACGCCGGCTTCATCGCGAGCCGTGTTGCGGGGCCACACGTTTGGCGCCAGCAGTAGCAGCTCCTCGGCGGACTGCGGTCGTGGCGGGCTTTCGGCGTGGCGGGTCTCTTCGGCGTGCCGGGGACCGGCGGGATGAACGTTCACATTCGCTCCGGGGCAGTGACGCCGAGTATCGCCAGGCCGTTGGCGATCACCTGGCGGGTCGCCTGGCACAGCGCCAGGCGCGCGGTGTGCAGATCGGTGGGCTGCTCGTCGCCCTGGGGCAGCACCCGGCAGGAGTCGTAGAACCGGTGGTAGTCGCCGGAGAGGTCTTCCAGATAGCGGCAGATCCGGTGCGGTTCGCGCAGGGACGACGCCGTGGTGAGCACCCGGGGGAATTCGCCGAGGGTGCGCAGCAGCGTCCCCTCCTTGTCGTGGCTGAGCAGCCCGAGGTTCCCGGTGTCGGGAATCAGGCCGAGTTCGGCGGCGTTGCGGGCCAGCGCCGAGAGCCGGGCGTGCGCGTATTGCACGTAATAGACCGGGTTTTCGTTGGACGCCGACGACCACAGCGCCAGGTCGATGTCGATCGGGGTGTCCACCGAGGACCGGATCAGGCTGTAGCGCGCGGCGTCGACGCCGATCGCCTCGACCAGGTCGTCGAGCGTGAGCACGGTTCCCGCGCGCTTGCTCATCCGGACCGGCTGGCCGTCGCGGACCAAATTGACCATCTGGCCGATGAGCACCTCGACGGTGGCCGGGTCGTCGCCGAGGGCGGCGGCCACGGCCTTGAGGCGGGCGATGTACCCGTGGTGGTCGGCCCCGAGCATGTAGATGCACAGGTCGAAGCCGCGTTGCCGCTTGTCCAGGTAATAGGCGATGTCCCCGGCGATATAGGCGGGCTTCCCGTCGCTCTTGATCACGACGCGATCCTTGTCATCACCAAAGGCGCTGGCGCGCAACCATGTTGCGCCGTCCTTCTCGTAGATGTTGCCGGTCTCACGCAGCTTGGCGAGGGCCTGATCGACCCGGCCGCTGGTGTGCATGGCGTCTTCGTGGGTGTAGACGTCGAAGTCGGTGCCGAATTCGTGCAACGACTCCTTGATGTGGGTGAACATCAGGTCGACACCGATGGCGCGGAAGGTCTCGTGCATCTCGGCGTCGCGCAGGCTCAGCGCGTCGGACGCCTTCTGCATGATCTGGGCGGCGATGTCGTTGATGTAGGCGCCCGCGTAGCCGTCTTCCGGGGTGGGTTCGCCTTTGGCGGCGGCGATCAGCGAGCTGGCGAATCGGTCGATCTGGGCGCCGTGGTCGTTGAAATAGTATTCGCGCACCACGTCGGCGCCCTGGGTGGACAGCAGCCGGCCCAGCGCGTCGCCGACCGCGGCCCAGCGGGTTCCGCCGATGTGGATCGGTCCGGTCGGGTTGGCCGAGACGAATTCCAGGTTGATGTGCTGGCCGGCCAGCGCGTCGGAGTGGCCGTAGCGAGCGCCGGCGCCGATGACGTTGTTGACGACGACCGCCTGCGCCGACGCCTCGAGGCGCATGTTGATGAAGCCCGGCCCCGCCACCTCCGCCGACGCGACGCCGTCGGCCTGCATGAGTGCTTCGGCGAGCCATCCGGCGAGCTCGCGGGGGTTGGCGCCCACCTTTTTGCCCAGCTGCATCGCCAGGTTGCTGGCGTAATCGCCGTGCTCGGGGTTGCGGGGCCGCTCGACGGTCACCGTCGCCGGCAGCACGGCAGCGTCCAGCCCACGCTCGGCCAGCACCGCGGCGGCGGTGTTTTTGAGCAGCTCAGCGAGGTCAGCGGGGGTCACGAGCGTCCATCCTATTGGCTGGGGCGCCCGCGCCCCGAATCCATTGCGGTGGCGGGGCAGCCGCCTCGATGCGCTAGTCTGTCGGAGCCCAATGGTGCACCAACAAAGTTGTCGCGCCCCCGTAGCTCAGGGGATAGAGCGTCTGCCTCCGGAGCAGAAGGCCGCAGGTTCGAATCCTGCCGGGGGCACTGAGCATTAAAGCAGGTGAACGCGGGTTTTCCGCTACCTGGCCAAACATCGAATGCCCCCGGCATGCCCCTCGAAATCCTCCGGTCCGGTGTCAGCAAATTTCGACACCACCGAGAGGACACCATGCCAACCACTGAGATCGTCCCCACCGAGGCGCACACCGCGCTGACCAATGCCCTGCGGCACCTTCGGCACGCGCTGCGCTGTGCGGGCCGCTCCATGGCCGACCTCGGCGAAGCCACACCCGCCGCCCTGCGCGCCGCGGAGCTGTGCGTCGACGTCACCGCGGCGGCCCGGGCCTGCGCCAACCTGCTCGACCACCTCGACGGCTTCCGCAGCCCTGCCCTCGACGACCGCCGCCAGGCGATCGGCGAGGCTAAGCAGCGCCACCCCGCCGGGAGTGCACGGTGACCCGCGGAGGCTGGGCGTGGTTCGCTGCCCTGACGCTGGCCGCCGTGGGTTGGGTGCTGCTGCACGCCGACCCGGCCGCGTTCGACCCAGCGGTCGTCGGTTGGCCGCGCGTCCTGTTCGGTCAGCTTGCAGGCGGTGCCTGGTGATCCGTTGGGCGATGGCCGCCGCATGGGTGGCATGGGCGCCGGCCGCTGCCGCCGACCCAGCACCAGCCCCGCCCGGGTACGTCGAATGCAGCGGACAGCTCATACCAGCCGACCCGCGGCTCGACGTCCAAAACCCGCTGGGCGCAGTCATGTACCGCTGGTTTCTGCAACAGATGTGTACGGCAGGCACACCACCCGCGCCACCTGATGCGGCCCCAACCATTCCAGGCCACCACAGCGGCAGTGAACGCCGTCAACGCGCTGCGAGTCGGCAGGCACCTGGGTTGGTCTCGCAACGCATGCACTTGCCGCGGCCACACGCCCATGCCACGCTGGCCGGGTCAGCAGAAAACTACGGCTTTTCTACGGCGGGAATGACCTGGCCCGGGACGTAGATGCCGGGTTTCAGGTGACGCTCGCCAACGCTTCCATCCGCACGCAGTTCAGGCTCGGTATCGCCGGGAATGATGGTCACGTAGTCGGGCGCGAGCAGCGGTTGACCCTCCCGCAAGGTTGGCTTGTTCACAGAAGACCCCCATCCGATTAGCTGTGTGTAGTGTCTTTACTAAATTTAGGGTACACGCTAAATTTAGTACATGGCCGAACAAACTGTTGAAGTCGACCTGGGATTCACCAACCCCTATCGCCCCGGAGCGGGTCACATGCCGCCCTACCTCGCCGGCAGGGAACGCGAATACGAAGTCTTCGACGGACTGCTCGCACAAGATCCGGTCCTCGAGAACCTAATTCTTACGGGGCTTCGTGGTGTCGGCAAGACCGTCCTGCTCGAGACATTCAAGCCGCGCGCCGTGAAGGCCGGGTGGAACTGGGTCGGAACGGACTTGTCGCAGAGCGCGAGCGTCTCAGAAGACAATCTGGCCGTCCGCGTGATGACTGATCTTGCCGTAGTCACGTCGGCGATGTCCGTACCGACACCTACGCCCGCAGGCTTTGGCTTCGGTCAGCAGCAGGCCCCGGCAACCACTGACATCCCGTTGTCATATCAGGTGCTGCGCCAGATATACGAGAATGCGCCCGGACTTGTCGCGGACAAGCTCAAGAGTTTGTTGACTTTTGTGGCGATGCAGATGAAAGCCCAATACGGCCACAGCCGTGTTGTTTTCGCCTACGACGAGGCACAGAACCTAAGCGACAATCACTCGCGCGAAGAATATCCGCTCTCCACCCTGCTGGACGTCTTCCAGTACCTACAGCGTGAACAGATTCCGTTCATGCTCGTCCTCACCGGTTTACCGACCATGTTCTCGAAACTGGTCGAGGCGCGGACCTACAGCGAGCGCATGTTTCGCGTCGTGACACTCGGCAGGCTCGAGCGGTCGGACGCCCGCGAAGCCATCATCAAGCCGCTCGATACCGCGAGCTGCCCCATTCGATTTCGGGACGAGACGATCGAAGACATCTGCCAGCGATCGGGCGGCTACCCCTACTTCATCCAGTTCATCTGCCGCGAGGTGTTCGACGTCTGGATTTCACAGATGAGCATGGGCAAGGATCCGACCGTGCACATCGACGCCATCCAGGCGCGGCTCGACGACGATTTCTTTGCCGGACGCTGGGAGAGGGCGACAGACAGGCAGCGGGATCTGTTGTGGGTCATCGCGCATGTGGACGAGCCCGACGCCGAATTCTCTATCTCCGAGATTGTCGAGAAAGCCCGAGTGCTGCTGCCAAAACCGTTCTCCTCAAGCCACGCGAGCCAGATGCTCGCGAGCCTGATCGAGCGTGGCCTAGTACACAAAAACAGATTCGGCAAATACTCCTTCGCCGTCCCGCTTCTGGCCGGCTTCATTCTCCGTACTCACGAAGCGAGTAAGGATGCTTTCATGTTCGCCGACATAATCATCGAAGACGACGACGCGGAGAACTAACCGCGTTACGCGCGTGCGACGACCCTAACTACAACAGCAACTTCTGGCGAAAGTTCCTATCCCGCGTCGGAACTGGCGGCATCATGGGCGGCCTGGCGGGATCGAAGCATTCATCGAGGGCGCAACAGAAAGCGAGCCACCCAAATGCGGGAAGTGACCAAACTAGCGCTGCGGGCAACTGCACTGGTCGCAGTTGCCGTTTGGCTGCTGGTCACAACCCACGGCCTGCCAGTCGCGGCCGCCGCGGCCGCGTTGCTGGTGATGGCCGCCAGCGACGTCGCCGTGATCGTCCGCCAGCGGCGACACCAGCCGATTAAGTAGCGCCGCCCACGCGCACGATCACTGGCCGCCCGGCTTCAACACCCGGTCGGTGAATACCGATCCACGCGCGAACCGCATAAACTGCTGCAGCATGGGGCAAGATCCATTGCAGGTCGTCCCCGCCGAGCTAGTAGCTACAGCCGGCCAGTGGCAGGCGCTCAGCTCCCAACTCGTGGGAGCGCCGCCGGCACCTGGGCAACCATTCCAGGCCACCACGGCGGCCGTGAACGCCGTCAACGCGGCGATCGGCGTCACTGCAGCATCCTTTGCGGCGCGGACGCAGGAGACCGTCGGTGGGGTCACCCAGGCCGCCTGCGGATACACCGCCCAAGAAGCCACGTCAGCGGCCGAGATGGGCATCGCCACCGGGATAACGGTGATCTAGATGCCCGCCACCCTCTCACAAATCCACGCGTGGAGCACCGAACACCTCATCGACGCCGCCGCCTACTGGACCCAAACCGCCGACCGCTGGGAAGACGCATTCCTGACGATGCGCAACCAGGCGCAATCCATCACCTGGCACGGCGCCGGCGGCGACGCGCTGCGGCAACGCACGGGAGCCGACGTATCCGTCGTCACCGGCAAAGCCGACCTACTCCGCCAAGCAGCAGGCATTGCGCGCAATGGCGCCAGCGACATCAGCGCAGCCCAACGCCGAGTCCTCTACGGCGTCGAAGACGCGCAAAACGCAGGATTCGCGGTCGGAGAAGACTTGTCGGTCACCGACACCCGCAGCACCAGCCCGGCAGAACGTGCCACGCGGCAAGCACAGGCGGAAGCGTTCGCCGCTGACATTCGGTTGCGCGCCGAGCAACTCGACGGGGCCGACACCAAGGTCTCCGGTCAACTCACCGCCGCTACTGCCGGCCTCACCGGCGGCGGCTTTGCGCCAGCACAAGGCGGCTCTAATCGCAGTGCCCCGGCCGACAACCGGACTGCGCCCGGCTCGAACCACAACGGGGTCAAGCTGGTCGACTTCAAGCAGGACGGCGGCCCGCAACCCCAGCCCCAACCTGGGCTCCCGCAGCCCGGGCAACAGCCCAGCTTCATGGATCAGTATGAGCGCCAACTGACCTCGGCCGGCCCGCAATCACAGCCACCCGTCACACCCATGCCAGCGTTCGGTAAGCCACCCGACCCCGGACCGCAACCGGCGCCGGGGCCGATGCCGACTGTCACACCCCCACCGAGTTTCGGGCAGTGCGTGGAAGGAAAAGTGAAGGCCAACATCGGCAAAGATATGATCAAAAGTGGATACGAGACCGCGATCAAGGGCGCTATCGGCGGTGCTGTAGGTGGCGGGGTAATCACCCCGGAAATCGGCGGCGCCGGTGCGATACCCGGCGCTGTCCTAGGCTTTGTCGGCGGCTTCGCGAAAGGGCTTTTGGAAGCGCCGGTTAAAGCCGCAGTTGAGGGCGCGGTGGAATGCGCCGTCGATCCGATCCCAGGGGTGCCATGATCAACTTGAAGCGGGCGGTTCTTCTTTTGCCGCTGTACGTCGCGGCCATGATCACCGTGGACATTGTGTTCAACTCAGCCCACGTCAGCCCCACCAAACCTCTTCCGGTCTGGATAGTGGTCGGCTTCATCGCCTCCGCGATTATCGTTGTCGCCGTTGGAATCTGGTACTTCACGCAACGGAGCGCCGGGAAGGTCACACCGAAACGTGAACACGCCTACATCGCCATCATGGCAGGGGTGGTGGTATCGGGCTTCGTAGGTGACACTGTGAGCGCGATTGCTGGACTGTTCATGGGCGGAAAATCGCTGTGGGTCATGGCCCCCAGCTACGCGCTCGCTTACGTCGTTCTGCTGTGGACGATCGCGTTCACCGCGAGAGCGCTAGACAACCGCAGTGGCAACGTCGACGACCGCAGCGGTTCTTCACCGCGTAACTAGCAGGCACGTTGACGGTCGGGGTAGCCCTCGAGATTTCTGCGGCAGTCATTGTTGTCGGGGTTCTGGTCGTCGGGATGGTGCGCCTTCTCGTTCGGAGCGATCTGGACGCGGCCGAAGAATGGAAACGCTTGGTGCCCTTCATTTCTCTTGGATGCGGCCTCTTCGTGATCGTCGCCGGGTGGTACAGCTCCACCGGCGTGGTAGCGACGTCGGAAATCATCGCCGGGGCGGTAATGGCCGGCAACGCCGCGTACCTGGCCATACAAAACCGCTGGCGGCAGCTACCGGCCAAACGCGAAGCGCCCGTGAAGGATTAGACGACGTGAATAAATCGGGTGACCATCGGGGCCTGCCCCCCTTCCTGTACGGTCCAGCGTTCTACACAGGGCTGGCCGTGCTAGTCCTTGCCCTGTTCGTGCTCAACGTCTGCACCCACGGCACGACGCTGGGCCTCATCAGTACCGGAGGCCTAGCGGTGTTGATGGGGTACCTCGCCTACCGAGCCTGGTTCGGCAAGCGCCGCACCAACCAGCAATAGACCCACAACGCAACGTAGCTGCGTTTCGCAACCTCGGCGGGGCGCTGTCTGTGACATCCGTATGAGGGCGTCGATTCCCGCCCGCGCGGGAGCCGCGCATTGGTACCGTGAGCCGTTTCCCATCGCCCTACCCGGAGGTGCCGTACATGCTGTCTGAACAGCAGCGCGCGAGCGCTCGCGACCAGGAGCTGATGAGGATGGTGGCGCATGGCGGCCGCGTTGAGACACGGACATCGACTTCGGCGATCGTGACCACGGGCAAGCCCGTCAACCACATTCTGCACCTGCTGATAACCGTGCTCTTGGTCGGCTTCTGGTTGCCGGTATGGATCATCATGGCCGTCAACGGCGGCGAGAAACGCACCACCGTCAGCGTTGACGAAAACGGCAATGTGCAACGCACAAACCGGCCGCCGGCGTCGCCGACCGCGAATTGGCTCGGCCGCATGTCGGAGAACGAGGCGACCCTGGTCGTCATTGGCGCACTGGTCGGCGGTTGCATGCTTCTCGGCTTCATCGTGAGCCTATTCCACTGACCAATCCCACCCAACATCCAAAGGAACGCAACGCAATTGACCAACTCGCGAGATGCGCGACAGCCCCTGACGATGCGGGCCGCCACCATCTCCGAGCCTGCCGCAACGATTTTCACCAAGTTTGCCCGATAAGTGCCCGGACAGGGGTACGGCGTGCCAGCATCGGGCGCAACGACCACCCGGGAGAACAGCATGACCCCAGCAGTGCAACTCGCCGTCATCGCGCTCATCGCCTGCGCGGTATGCGTGGCGCTTCTCGTCGCCGCCCAGCGGCAGATCACCAAACTGCGGGAACGGGCGGACGGCTGGCGCGACATCGCCATCCAGTTCGCCGCCGAACTGGGCGGAGGGCACTGAAACGGCCGTGTGCGCATCGCTGCGTTCAGACACGGGGCGATTCCCGTAGGGACGCCAACCTACGGTTTACCTCGGCCGAATAAACTCATGCCCCTATGACTACCGGCCGGCCGAACTTCATCCAGACATTCCCAATCTCGGCTCTATTCGACCCCCGGGTATTCGCCAGACAGCTGAGCGCCCGGGGGAACCACCCGAAAATTCTCTACCACTAGACCAGCGAGGCAGGGCTGAAGGGAATTGTGAGCCCGCCGTCGTGGGACTTTAACAGTTCCGCGCTCGATCGGGCTGCACAGTTGTGGGCGTCCGACGTGAGGTACATGAACGACGTGAAAGAGCTGCTGTTCGGAGCCGTGCCGCTGGTGCAGCGGCTCCGTGCGGCCGCCACTGACTCGGTCACGCCGACGGGGTTAATACCCACCCTTACTTGGCTCGCAGACGTATTCAGCAACGAGGACGTTCTCAGCTGGGACTTGAAGTGTTACGCGGCGTCGCTGACTGAGGCGGGTGACCAAATGACCCAATGGCAGAGCTACGCAGGTGGGACCGGTGGTTACGCGATTGGTTTTTCGTGGGATGCAGTAGCCGAGCACTCCTTCGCATTTCATCCAGGGACAACGGTCGCAGGCACCACCCCGTTTCCATCCGGTCTGCGCCGGGTGTCATACGACAACCAAAACGCCGCGGCAGTAGCGGATGATGTTGTCAGCTGGCTGCGGGATACCTATGCACAACCCGGGGTTGTGCGCATGATGGTAGAGGGCGGCTACATCGGACAGATGTTCCTAGCAACAGTTGTATTAGGCCAACTCGCGTCGGTCAAGCACGGCGCGTGGAGCCACGAACGAGAGTGGCGACTGGTCGCAGTGAGCGAGCCACAGTACCCGGCCAAAACTCGGAACGGCCCCGGCGGGAAGGATCTTCCGTATCTCGACATGGCGGTGAACATGAACGACACGGATGTTCCGACGACAATCGCGAAGCTTGTCGTCGGCCCCGGTTCAGATCAACCGAGCCGAATCGAGATGGCACGAGGATTGCTGGAAGAACGTGGCCATGACCCTAATGTCGTTGTCGGGTCAGACGCCCCGCTCCGAGGGTGACGCGACGCCGCACACCCGCACACCCGCGGCCGCCTGGCCTCCAACGCAGCGATCCGCCGCTCGAGGTCCGCGACCCGCCGACGAAGCGACCACCACCGCGGCCACGACACCCAGCGCATCACAGGTCCATGAAATCAACTGGGGCGTACCAGCCCTCGCGGACCGCCAGCTCGGTCAGCTTCCGCTCCCCGCGGAACCCGGGCACCAGGAACCGTTCACGGCTGCCGCAGAACGCCGGCCACGACGACATGCGCTCCCCATCCAGCCGCCTCGGCGCCCCGCCGTTCGCAGCCTCCCAGCCGTCCAGGAAGTTCGCGACCGCGGAGCACGAATCATCCACAACACCGGCGTGTTTCGCGTACCGCAGGCAGTGGACGGCCCGAAACCAGTCACCCGAGTCGTCGTAATCCGACACCGGTTGCGCGGCCGGCACCCGTAGGCGCGCCATCAGCGCCGCCCCCCGTTATGCCCAGCGGCGCGCACCGCGGTGAGCGGCCTATCGGCCACCGTGTCCCAATTACCACCCTCCCCGACGTGGCGCCATCGCCGCGCCGGCCCCGGCGGGCTCACGCCGCACCGCCGACAGGTGCGCCCATAGCGTCGAGGTCGGAGACTTTGATGCGGATTAGTTTTGGCCCACAGCGCCTGCCGATCAGTGCGCCCGACGCCAGCCACCGCCGTATCGTCGCGGGGTGCACTCCCTTGTATTCGGCCGCCTCGGCGGGGCTGAGTTCGGTTCTTGTGGAGGTCATTTTCGGCTCCTCGTGCGGATCAACTTGCAATCGCACGGCTAAGCACAGCGAACGAACGCGCGCAAATGTCGACGATTAGCAATTAGACGTTACTGCAGCATATTTCGGTGTCGCTTATTGCTGTCAGCAAAAAGTGTCGCCTAGAAACTTAGGTCCAGTTAGCTGTACTTAGGGCACCGTTGAACACAGGCGCAGACAAACGCGCACGCTGTAGTGGTTGTCAATTGCAAACTTGCTGACAAAAATCATCGGGTCCAGAGTTCGAAACCCTTCTAGTGTCGCCTGGACGATTTTGCTGGCGGCTCAGCAAGTTTCGACAACGCGACGGCCACCTCAGCGTCGCGGCCCGCCGCGATCGACTGATACCGCAGACTCGCCTTCGCCGTGGAATGTCCGAGGCGGTCCATTGTTTCGCGGAGGTTGCCTACCCTCGCCGCCGACGTGCCGGCGAAGTGTCGCAAGTCGTGGATCGTCGGCCGGGGCAGCTTCTCGCCGTCGCGGCCGATGCGGTCCAGCGCGGGCACGAAGTAGCTATCGCGGAACACCTTGCCGTCGAGGTGGCAGCCGCCGCGCGCCGGCGACCACAACAGCGAGTCGGCAGACTCACCGACATGGTTCGCCAGGTGGTCCTTCAACGCCACCCGAATGTGCGGCGGCACCACGACAGTGCGGCCCTTGCCGCTCTTGGGAGTGTCGATTCTGCATACGCCTTCGCGACGGGTAGTGCCGCGAGAGATCGTAATAGTAGTGTCACCGCACTTCAGGCATGGTTTTGCTGAGGTGTGATTCGACTTCGTCGCCGCTGTCAAGCTCGGCACAACAATTGCGCTAAGGCGCCGAGATCGCACGCGCTTGACGCACCAGATCTGTTAAGTGACGTCTACCACCACCATTGACTTCACTTAACCGCGCAAGTGAGGTTAACTGGGACCAATGACTTCACTTCAGCCGGTCACTCACGAACATGTTCGTTGGGAACCACAGGGGACGCGGTATGCGAACGCGGCGCGGCCGAAGTACGGCACGTACCACCCGGCAGTGCCGGCCAACGTTGCCGACCTGATCCTGGACTTGCCGCCGTCCGTGTTGGCGGAGGCCGAATCCGCCAGCCGCGAGATCACGCGTTTTGACGCCGAGCTCGGAGGCGAGATCGCACCATTTGCCGCCGTTTTGATGCGGTCGGAATCCGCCGCCAGCTCGCAAATCGAAAACCTGACCGCATCGTCTCGAGCCATCGCCGAGGCCGAGCTGCCCGGCGGCAAGGCGAAGAGAAACGCCGAAATGATCGTCGCCAACACGGCCGCGATGCAAGCAGCGATCGCCCTGTCCGACACTGTTGACTCCAACGCCATTTTGGCGATGCACCGTGCATTGATGGCCAACGAGCCGCGCCATACCCCAGGCGAATTCCGCACCGAGCCGGTATGGATCGGCGGTGGATCCACTCCCATCGGCGCGACATTCGTCGGGCCGCGCCACGAGCGAATCCCCGGGGCCATTGATGACCTGCTCACGTTCGCGCAGCGCGCCGATGTCCCCGCGCTGCCGCAGATCGCAGTGGTCCATGCGCAGTTCGAGACCATTCACCCGTTTACCGACGGAAACGGACGCACGGGCCGGGCACTGGTGCAAGCCATGCTGCGCAACAAAGGTTTGACCCACCAGGTGACGGTCCCGGTCTCGGCAGGGCTGCTGGCCGACACCGACTCCTACTTCGCCGCTCTCACCGCGTACCGCGACGGTGATGCCGCCCCGATTGTCGAGCGCTTCTCCAACGCCAGCGTCCTGGCTATCGCGAACGGGCGTCAGCTGGTCGTCGAGATTCGCGGGATCCGGGAGAGCTGGAACGATGTGATCACCGCGCGGTCCGACTCGGCGGTGTGGAAGGTCGCCGATTTGTTGCCCCGCCGCCCGGTCGTCAACGCTGCGCTCCTGGCGCAGGAGCTCGGCATCGAATCCACCAACGCTCACCGCTACCTCAACCCGCTCACCGAGGCGGGAATCCTTGTCGAAACGGCCAGTGGACCCCGCAACCGAGTGTGGCGTTCTCCTGAAGTGCTGGCCGCGCTCGACGCATTCGCCGAGCGGGCCGGGCGGCGAGGCTGACTTCTCTCACGAGGTATTGCACTGCGCAACAACGTTATAGCGTGCGCGGTTAACCAGCTCAGGTCGTCAGTTGTCGGAGTCCTCTGACCCGTTGGACTTGTCGGATCCGTCGGAGTCCTCCGACCCGTCGGACTTATCGGACTTCTCCGAGTCCTCGGATTCCTCGGATTCCTCGGCCTCCTTGGCCTTGTCGGAATCCTTCGCCTCGTCGAGCTTGTCCGCATACTTGGTCAGCAGCCCGGCTAGGTCGCGGGCCTCCTCAGCGGCCAACGAATCCTCGAAGAGGCGCTCGTCGCTGTCAGAGATACGTTCGACGTAGACCGCGGCATCCTTGATTCCGACGTCCCATCGGCCTCCCTCGTGACGAACCATGTGATGCCGCCTTTCGACCGGTGACTCGCTCTCGAACGTGAACTCCGCGCGCTAGTGCGTTGTTTACCCACTTCTGCCGTCGCCGAGACGGTCATTTGCTTGAACGACGCTTCGCACGCCAGTCTTCTGAAAACCTCGCCCCACAGGTCACAGACAACGTTAAGCTGCTGGTCGTGGGGGCGAAGGTGTTCGCTAAGGGCAGTGGCCGATGGCTGGCGATCGCGGCGTCGCTCGTCGTCTCCGCCGCCATGATCCACGCCCAGGGCACCAAGCCGCGGTGCTGCGTCGAGACCCCGGCAGCGACCCCCACCACCTCCACCGCGGCGACTCCGCCACCCGGCGCGCCGCGCACCGCCAGTCCGGCCGAGCTGGAGGCGCTGACCGCGCTGGCGCCCCCCGCGCCTTCCGCCGGTCAGCAATTCCAGCTCCCGCTACCCCGCGGCGTCGCGTCCGAGGATCGGCTGCAGGTCAAGACCATCTGGGCGGCCCGTGCCATCGGCGTGCTCTTCCCCCAGATCAAGACCATCTACGGGTATCGGGAAGACCCGCTGCCGTGGCATCCCAAGGGGTTGGCGATCGACGTGATGATCCCGAACTTCCACACCCCGGAGGGCATCGAGCTCGGCAATCAGATCGCCGGGTATGCGCTGGCAAATGCGAAGCGGTGGGGAATCAACCACGTCATCTGGCGGCAGAAGATCTACCCGGGCGTCGGCGGGGGAAACTGGATGGCCGACTTGGGCTCAGAAACCGCCGACCACTACGACCACGTTCACATCGCCACCGACGGTGGTGGCTATCCCACCGGTCACGAGATTTATTACATCGCCTCCATGACCAGCGCGCCGCCGGACTGATCGACGGCGTCTTCGTCAGCCCCGCTCGGCGGCAAACGCCGCCACCGGCATCTCGACGGTCCCGCCGCACGGGCCGCCGTTGATGTCGGTGTGCCAGAGCCCGCGCAACGATCCGTCCGCCTGCGGTGTGTAGAAGGCCCAGGATCGCGCCGGGGCCCACACCTTCGCAGCGCTGTCTCCCATATAGCAATCCCACTGGAAGTCGAAGCGCTCCACCCATTTCGCCCCATCCCAGGTGTAATGCGACGGCTGGGGAAGGGTCGGATTCTTGGGCGTGGGGCCGTTGGTGGCGGTGGCCACGCACGTGCCCGACGAGCATGCGGTGGTGAAGACGTAGTCGGCGCTGAACGTGGGTTCGGCTTGCGTCGCGGCGACGCTGGTGCCGGATTTGCCGGCCGCATACCGCACCAGTGAATATTTGCCGTTCCACGACGGCGACACCGCGTGCGCGCCGACAGCGGGTGTACCGGCGACCGAGGCAGTCACGGCAGTGAGCACCGCAACTACCCGAAACCTCGGCCGCATTGGTCAATGGTGGGTGTCCGATGACGCAGTGCGATCTCGGCGAGGACACGATCACGGTGTTGCGCGACGTCGGTCCTCAGCGCAAGAGGAACAGGCCGTAGGCGGCGATCGACTGCGAGTCAGCGATGACTCCCCCGCGAATCATCTGCTCGACCTCGTCGCGCGCGAACCACGCGCTGCGCATGTCCTGCTCCTCGTGTTCGCGGTCGGCTTCGCCCTCGATGATCCCCGTGGCCAGAAACACCCGGCCGCGCTGACTGGTCATCCCCGGAGCCACGTCGAGCTCGCCGAGCACCTCGAACGTCGTTGCGCGCAATCCGGTTTCCTCGCGCAGCTCACGCTCGGCCAACTCGGCCGGTGCGGCGTCGGCCAGGCCTGGAGCGGTGCCTTGCGGAAACTCCCAACGACGCTCCCCGATGGGGTAGCGAAACTGCTCGACCAACCGGAAGCGGTGCCCGTCATAGGGCATCACAAGCGCGTACGCCGGCTTGTCGACGACCCCGTAGAGGCCCGTGCTGCCGTCCGGGCGGCGGATGTCATCCTCGCGCAGCACCATCCACGGATTCCGGTAGACCTCGCGGCTCGCGAGGCATTCGATAAAAGTCACGCCGCCAGTATCGCCGCCATACCGCACCTGAAGCGCGAGGGAGTAGCGTCCGAATCCATGCCGTCCCCAGAAGCCATCACCGAGACCGTCAATCGCTACCTGGCGCTGGTCGCCACGGGCACCGCCGACGACATCGTGACCCTGTACGCTGCCGACGCCACCATCGAGGATCCGATCGGAGCCGACATTCGCCGCGGGCACGACGCCATCCGCGGCTTCTATGCCGGTTTCCAAGACGCCAAGAAAGACACCGAACTCGCCGAATTGCGGGTCTCTGGCAGCGAAGCCGCCTTCCTCTGGCACCTCACGCTGGACGCCGGTGACAGCCGCACCCGGATCTCGCCCATCTCGACGATGTCCTTCGACGCGGACGCCAAGATCACGTCGATGCGGGCGTTTTGGTCACCTGCGGACGTTCAGGTTTTGTAACTAACCTGGCCAATTCCGTTGGCGGACGGCTCAACTCGGAAGCGGGCGGTGATCGCGCGTGCCCGTGGCCGCCGCCGTGGCGTGGCGGCCACCCAATTCAATTCGCGCTCGAGCACATGTCGCACTGGCGTCAATCGACACGGTGCCCGATAGTCGTAGCAACAAGTGAGCGCCAAGTCATCAGAGGTGGGGTTTATGCGTGACGACTCACCACGCCAAAACGACCGCGACTGTGCCGTCACCGTCGCGGCGAAACGTCCATGAGCGCGCGCAGTCACATCATCGTCAGCGGCGACGACGTGCTCGCGACCACGATCGCCACGGAACTGAACCGCGCGGGCGCCACCATCGTCAAACTGCCCAGCGAGGAGCTCGCCGGCGCCGACCTGGCCCGAGCGAGCGCCATCGTCTGCGCCGGGCATGACGACGCGAAGAATCTCGAAAACGCTTTGTTGGCAAGGAAAACGAATCCGGATCTGCGTGTGGTCGCCCGGTTGGGCAACGACGTGCTGCGCGGAGCGGTGGCCGCCGACAACGGTCCCGGCGCCATTCTCGACGTCGCCGACCTGGCGGCGCCGTCGGTCGTCGAGGCCTGCTTGGCGAGCAACACCCACCCGGTCGAGGCGGCCGGCATCAACTTCGTCGTGTCGGGGGCCGAGGCGCCACGCGA
Source organism: Mycobacterium sp. NTMscope_MAC_12 (assembly GCF_976985675.1). Classification (NCBI taxonomy): domain Bacteria; kingdom Bacillati; phylum Actinomycetota; class Actinomycetes; order Mycobacteriales; family Mycobacteriaceae; genus Mycobacterium; species Mycobacterium sp. NTMscope_MAC_12. The sequence continues at coordinate 949,180 of NZ_CDRJYY010000001.1, read as the reverse complement.
CGCGACCCTTCGAGAGATCTACGGCGACCTGGCACCGGTGGCCGTGATCCACGGCAAAGACGCCGCCACCCCGGACGAGGTGGTGCCCTGTCCGGGCCGCGACCATCGAGTGCGCGCCGGTGATTGGACCGCCATGATCGGCAGCGCCGACGAGCTGGCCGCGCGCGGCATCAAAACGCCCCAACCGGCCGGGACGCGCTCTCGCCGATCGTGGGTGCGGCGGGCCTCGGACGCCGCGCGCGCCATGCGCGACGACGTGAACCCCATGCTCTTCCCCGCAATGCTGCTCGCGCTCGGCCTGCTGCTCGCATCGACGATCATCGTGCACTTCTCCTACACGAAGCCGCGGCTGTCCTGGTTGGACGCAATGTATTTCACCGCGGAGACCATCACCACGGTGGGATACGGCGAATTCACCTTCGCCCAACAATCCGCGTGGCTACGGATCTTCGCCGTCGCCTTGATGTTCGCCGGCGTGACCACCACCGCGCTGCTCGTCGCCTTCGTGGCGGACTTGCTGCTGTCGCGCCGCGTCCTGCAATCGGCCGGAGTGCGGCGCGCGCGCCACCTGCGCGACCACATCATCGTGGTGGGGCTGGGGTCTTTCGGCAGCCGCGTCGTCGGCGATCTGACCGCGGCCGGATACGACGTCGCGGTGATCGAACGCGACGAGAACAACCGGTTTTTGTCGACCGCGGCCGAACTCGACGTGCCGGTGATCTTCGGGGACGCGACGCTGCGCCAGACGCTGGAGTCGGCCCGCGTCGATCGCGCGCGGGCCGTCGCCGTGCTGACCCAGGACGACATGGTCAACATCGAGATCGGCATCGTGCTGCGCGAGATGCTGGGCCCCCGGGTGATGCCCGAGGTCAACCGGCCCGACGTGCCGATCGTGCTGCGCATCTACGACCGCACCCTCGGCGACGCGGTGGCCAAACGGTTCGGGTTCGAGAACGTCCGGTCGACGGTCGACCTGGCCGCCCCCTGGTTCATCGGCGCCGCGATGGGCCTGCAGGTGCTGGGCACGTTCTCGGTCGGGCAGCGTTCGTTCATGGTCGGCGCCATGCACGTAGCGGCCGGCAGCGAACTCGATGGGCTGCGAATGTTCGAAATGTCCACCCAGACCCGGGTCATCGCGATCACCCGTCGCGATACCCCGGTCGAGCTGCACCCGCGCCGCGACGCCTGGCTTCGCGGCGGCGACACCGTCTACCTGGTCGGGCCGTACCGCGAGCTGCTCGAGACGCTCCGCAAGGGGCAGCCGCACCAGGAGCCTTCCGTCGACGACGAACGCCCGGCGGATAAAGCGGTGACCTGACAGCGGCACATCGAGGTCAGGACGCAGACCAGTCCACCGACCCGTGGGTGTCGGGTTTGTCCGCGCGGCCGCCGTGCCGGGCACACCAGCCGGCCAATTCGTGGCGGGCCGCGACCGTCACCGGATGCTCGTCGCCAAGCACGCGCGCCTCTTCCTCGACCAGCGCCTCCCATGCGGCGACCCCGTCCGTCACGCCGGCCCGGTCCGGGGCCCAGAGCGTGAACATGTGCCGCGCCATGAGCAGGTGAACGTGGTCGCTTCCCAGCTTGTCGCGCAGTTCGCCGATCAACCACTCGAGTTCGGTGACCGCCGCCGGGATGTCACCCGCCCGGCCCCGCCAGATCGCCAGCATCAACCGCGTCCCGAGGGTGTCGGCGTGATCGTCGCCGAGCACCCGGCGCCGTGCCGCGAGCACGTGTTGCCCCTCGGTCATAGCTCCGGCGAAATCACCGGTCTCCCAATGCTTCTCAGCGACCCTCTCGCGGGCCATCAGCGTGCTCTCGTGATCGGCCCCCAGAATGCGCTGTTCGTCGGCGACGAGCTGTGACCATTCGGACAGCGAGGACAGCGGGGATTGTTGGCGACCCGCCAGCAGGTGACGAGCGGTCAAGGTGCTCAGGTGATCGCGACCGAGCACCTCGACGAGATCGGGAATCAGCCCGTCGAGGTCGGCGTAGACCGCGGCGTCCTCGCCCGCCCGCAGCTGCACGGTGGCCAGCGCCACCTTGAGCTCGAGGACGTTGGGATCGCGCTCCCCTAGCGTTGCCCGGCACAGGGTCACCAGCTCGTTGGCCTGCACCGCGGCCCCCGCGAAATCGCCGTTGTTCGCGCACTGCGCCATCAGCCCGGTCATTTCGGCCAGCGGGGCGGGCAACTCCTGCTGCGTCATTCGCTAATGAAAACGCCGCGGCGCCGATGCGGCAATTCACCCTGCGTCGGACGAGCTACAGCCGCGCGGCCACCTCCGCGGCGCGGCGCAGCTGCTCGACATCCGAGCTCGTCGGGATGAGCTGAACCTCGTCGGTGCCGATCTCCTCGAACTGGCGCAAGACCTCCAGCAGCTCGTCCTCGCTGCCGGCCCAGCCGGTCATCGGCGCCATCGCGTCGACGTATTCGGCCGGTATCCAATTCATGTAGCGGCGCAGATGGCGGTGTATCTGGGCGCGGGACTCCTCGGGCGAGCCGAACGCGAACCAAAACGAGGTGATCAGGTGGGGCTTGGGCTTGCCGGCCTGCGCCCAGGCGTCCCGCGTCACGTCGAACAGCTCGTTCTGCTTGGCGACGTCGAGGTCCAGGGTGGTGCCGGCCAGCCCGTCGGCCCACGCCGCGGCGCTGCGGATGGTTTTCGGACCGATGCTGCCCACGAACAGCGGCGGACCGCCGGGCTGCACCGGCGCCGGCCCGACGGGCAGCACCGAGTCGGCGGTCTTTTCCCCCGCCCAGACGCGCTTCATCACGGCCACCCGTTCGGCCATCCCGCGCATCGTCTGCGTGGCCGGGTCGGCGCTGACGGCGTGGTAATCCTCGTGCCGGCCGCCGACCCCGACGCCCACGGTCAGCCGGCCGCCGCTGAGCATGTCGCCGGTCGCCAGACCCTTGGCGAGCATGACCGGGTCGTGCAGTTGCGGCACGATCACGGTCGTCAGCAGCCGCACCCGGCTGGTCCAGGCGGCCAGCGCGCCCAGCAGCGTGAGGTTGTCCGGGTTGTCGAATGCGATGCGCTCGCCCCAGCACAGTGACGAGAACGGTCCGTCGTCGATGGTGCGCGCCCAGGCCTCGAGCACTGTCGCATCCAGGTCTGGTTCCATCACCGGCATGGTCATCGCTATCTGCACGACGGCGATTCTGGCATGTTTAACATACGGCCCATCAGTGGAACCATGGAGCGAGTGGACTTCACCAGCACTTCCATCGCGCATGTCCGGCTGACGGTGACCGATATCGAGCGATCCCGGCAGTTCTACGAGAGCGTGTTCGGCTGGCCGGTGTTGCTCGAGGTCCCCGACAACGCCGACGAATCCACCCGCAATCAGTTGAGCTTTCTGTTCGGCGGTGTCATCTACGACCTCGGCGGCACGCTGCTCGGGCTGCGGCCCGTCGCCGCGGACCGCTTCGACGAGGATCGCGTCGGGCTGGACCACATCGCGTTCCGGCTGACCAGTAGGGTCGAATTGGATTCGGCGGCAGCGCATCTCGATGATCTTGGGGTGGCCCACGAGCCGGTCAAGGACATCGGGCCGTCATACATTCTGGAGTTCCGCGACCCCGACAACATCGCCCTGGAGCTGACCGCGCCGAAGTAGCGCAACGCTCTTTCAGCGTTGTCGCGCAGGGCGACCGGTGGTTGACTGGACAGAACTATGAGCATCAGTTTCAACCACACCCTCGTCGCGTCGCGCGACAAACGAGAATCCGCCGAGTTTCTCACCGAGCTGTTCGGGCTGCCCAGCCCAAAGCCGTTCGGCCACTTCATGGTTGTCGAACTCGAACATGGCGCCAACCTCGACTACGCGGACGCTCCTGACGGCGCGGACATCCCGCGTCAGCACTACGCGTTCCTGGTGTCCGAGCAGGAGTTCGACGCCATCTACGACAAGATCCGGTCGCGCGGCCTGCAGCACTGGGCCGATCCGGGCGCCCAGCGTCCCGGCGAGATCAACCACAACGACGGCGGGCGCGGGGTGTATTTTCTCGACCCGTCCGGCCATGCCATGGAGATTCTCACTCGTCCCTACGGGTCAGCCGGCTGAGCCGCTGAGCGCGTCGCCTAGTCGCCGGTGCGCGCCGAGCCGTGCCGCTGGCTCTCCTGTTTCCGATAGTCATCGGCCAGTTGCGCGACATGCTTGGGCAGGCCACCGGTAGCGACGTCGGCCAGGGTCGTTTGTTCCAGCACGGATCGCATGCTGGCGCGCAGCGCACGCCAGACGTCGGTGAGCGCGGCGGTCGGTCCCGAATACGGCAGGTCGCCGAGGCCGATGTCGCGGACGCTGGCCAGCGGCCCGTCGATGCAGCGCAGCACGTCGGCGATGCTGATGTCGCTGCCAGAGCGGGCCAATTCGTAGCCCCCCTCGCGGCCGCGATGGCTGCGCACGAGCCGGTCGGTGCGCAGGTTGGTCAGGATGTCGACGAGAAATTGCGGCGGGATGCCCTGGGCCTGGGCCAAGTCGTCGGTCTTCACCAGCGTCCCGTCGGACACCGTGGCGAGCTGGATCATCGCCCGCACGGCGTACTCCGCCTTCGCTGACATGCGCACTCTCAGGATTGTGCCATCCAGAGCGTGCATTTCGGTGCAGCCGGGCTGGACCGGCAGGCTAGCCGCGTGATTCCAGCAGGTCGAGGACCCGCTGCGCCTGCTCCTCAACAGTGCCGTCCGGGGTGAGCCGCAGATCGGGATTCACCGGCGGCTGATACGGGCTGTCAATTCCGGTGAACTGCGTGATCTCACCCGCGCGCGCCTTCGCATACAGGCCCTTCGGATCACGCTTTTCGCATTCGTCGATCGGGGTGTCGCAGAACACCTCGATGAAGTCGAATCCGGCGTCGGTGTGCACTTTGCGCGCCAGTTCGCGTTGCTCGGCCAGCGGGCTGATCGCCGGCACCAGCACCACGTTGCCGCAGTCGGCGAGCAGCGCCGCCACGTGCGCGAGCCGGCGCAGGTTCTCGGCGCGGTCGGCCATGGAAAAGCCCAGGTCGGCGTTCAACCCGTGCCGCAGATTGTCACCGTCGAGAACGTAAGCCAGAGAACCGCTTTCGAGCAGCTTCTGCTCGACCAGCATGGCCACCGACGACTTGCCGGAACCCGACAGGCCGGTGAACCACACCGTCTTACCGCGGGGCCGGGCCTCGGCGGTGGCCGAGGGCTTGTGCCGCACGGTGTTTGGGCTCGCCGCCTGCGCCGACACGTCGCGCAACACCATGCCGGCCGCCACGGTGCCGTTGGTGTGCGGGTCGATGAGGATGAACGAGCCGGTGCTCGGGTTGCGGGTGTACTCGTCCAGCAACAGCGGAACCTGGGTGCGCAGCGAAATACGGCCAAGCTCATTGAGCTTCAGCGCCGTCGCGGTTTTGTCACGGTGCAGGGTGTTGACGTCGAGCCGGTAATCGAGCGCGGTCACCTTGGCGTGCGTGGTGCGGGTGGTGTGCTTGATGACGTAATCGCGGCCGGGCTCGAGCGTCGCGTTGTCGGCCATCCAGCACACCGTCGCGTCGAACTCCTGCGCGACCCTGGGCTGGTTGTGGGTGCGCGCGATCAGATCTCCCCGCGAGATGTCGATCTCGTCGGCGAGGGACACCGATACGGCCATCGGCGGGAACGCTTCTTCGACCGGACCATTCGGCCCCTCGATCGCGGTGATGCGGGTGTGTTTGCCGACGGGCAGCACCACGACCTCATCCCCGGCACGCATGACGCCGCTGGCGACGGTGCCGGCGTAGCTGCGGTGGTCTTGATGTTCGCGGGTGTGCGGCCGGATGACGTACTGCACCGGGAACCGAACGTCGACCATGTTGCGGTCACCGGCGATGTACACCTCTTCGAGGTGCGACAACAATGCCGGCCCGTCGTACCACGGCGTCTGGTCCGACTTGGTCACGACGTTGTCGCCGTGCAGCGCGGAAATCGGGATGGTGGCGACGTCGTGCACGTCCAACCGAGCGGCGAACGCGTGGAACTCGTCGCGGATGGCTTCGAATTTCTCTCTGTCCCAACCGATCAGGTCCATCTTGTTGACGGCGAGCACGATGTGCTGGATGCCCAGCAGGGACGCCAGGAACGCGTGCCGGCGCGACTGCTCCAACAGGCCGTGCCGCGCGTCGACGAGCACGATCACCAATTGGGCGGTCGACGCCCCGGTGACCATGTTGCGGGTGTACTGGATGTGACCGGGAGTGTCGGCGATGATGAATTTCCGCTTGGGAGTGGCGAAGTAGCGGTAGGCGACGTCGATCGTGATGCCCTGCTCGCGTTCGGCCCGCAAGCCGTCGGTCACCAGCGCCAGGTCGGTGTAGTCGTGACCGCGGTCCTTGGACGTCTGCTCCACCGCGGCCCACTGGTCTTCCATGACGGCCTTAGAGTCGTACAGCAGGCGACCGATCAGGGTGGACTTGCCGTCGTCGACGGAACCCGCGGTTGCGAGCCTCAGCAAGGTGGCCATCAGAAATATCCCTGTCGTTTGCGGTCTTCCATGCCGGCCTCCGAGATCCGGTCGTCGGCCCTGGTCGCCCCGCGTTCGGTGAGCCGGGACACCGCGGTCTCGGCGATGACCTCGTCGACGGTGGCGGCTTGCGACTCAACGCATCCGGTGCACGTGACATCCCCGACGGTGCGGAAGCGCACCGTCGCCTCGAACACCGGCTCGTCGGCGCCCGGCTGCATGTTCCGGTCGACCGCGAGCAGCATGCCGTCGCGGCGAAAGACCTTGCGCCGGTGCGCGTAATAGATCGACGGCAGCGCGATGTTCTCGGCGCCGATGTAGGACCAGATGTCGAACTCGGTCCAGTTGGACAGCGGGAAGACCCGGATGTGCTCGCCCTTGTGGTGCCGGCCGTTGTAGAGGTTCCACAGCTCCGGCCGCTGCGCCTTCGGATCCCACTGACCGAACTCGTCGCGGAAGCTGAACACGCGCTCCTTGGCCCGGGCCTTCTCTTCGTCGCGGCGGGCCCCGCCGAACGCGGCGTCGAACTTGTTCTCCCGGATGGCGCGAAGCAGGGTCACGGTCTGAATCGGGTTGCGCCCCTGCCGCGGCTCGACCACCCGGCCGGCGTCGATGTCTTCCTGGACCGAGGCGATGACCAGGCGCACCCCGTGCTCGTTGACCAACTCGTCGCGGGTGGCGATCACCTCGTCGAAGTTGTGCCCGGTGTCGACGTGCATCACCGGGAACGGCAGCCGGCCGGGACGGAACGCCCGCAGCGCCAGATGCAGCATGACGATGGAGTCCTTGCCGCCCGAGAACAGCAGCACCGGCCGCTCGAACTCGGCCGCCACCTCCCGAATGATGTGGATCGCCTCTGCCTCCAGCGAGCGCAGATGGCTCAATTCGTACTGTCCGACGGCGGGGGCCGCCTTCAGATCACTGGTCATCGCTTCCTTCGCAATCGCTAAAACCTGGCAGAATTGACCATATTTAGCACCTTAGCGATATATGAGACCAGCTGGCGCTGGACCTGTCAACCTGGGGTGCGAAAGCATAAACGAATGACTTCTACCTCCGGACCTTCTCACCCGCCCACGCCGAGCGGCCGCGACGTTATCGCGCAGTTCCTCCCCCAGTCCCCGTTCGTCGTCAAGTTGGGCATCGTCGCCGACCGGCTCGAGGAGGACGAGGTGCGGCTGCGGCTGCCCTGGGACCCGTCCAACGTGACGCTCGGCGACATGGTTCACGGTGGGGCCATCGCCACCCTCGCCGACCTCACCGTGATGGCCGCGGCGTGGTGCGGCGTCCCGGCCCCGCCGGAACTACGAGGCGTGACGGTGTCCATGGCGCTGGACTACATGGCCCCGGCTCGGGCCACCGACGTGATCGGCATCGGCCGGGTGCTGCGACGCGGCCGATCGCTGGTCAATTGCGAGGCCGAGATCGTCGACTCGGGGGGCACGCTGGTCGCCAAGGCCTTGGCGACCTACAAGGTCGGCTGAAGGGCCACCGAACGTGCACTGATGGCGGGGATTGGGCCGATTTCTCGCCGTGGCTACACGCTCGGCGCACGCTTCTAGATCTTGACCTCGTTGAGCTTGCCCGTGGCGACGTCGAAGAAGAAGCCGCGCAGGGAGACGTGCTTGGTGACGAACGGATTGCCCTCGATGCGGCGCAGCGACTGACGGACGTCCTCGGCGACGTCCGGAAACGCCTCGGCCGCCCACGACGGCTTGATCCCGGTCTCCTCCTGGATGCCGCGCTTGAAGTCATCGTCGGTGAAGGTGAGCATCCCGCAATCGGTGTGGTGAATCAGGATGATCTCGCGCGTTCCCAACAGTCGTTGGCTGATGGCCAACGAGCGGATGACGTCGTCGGTGATGACTCCCCCGGCGTTGCGGATGACGTGGGCCTCCCCCTCGTTGAGGCCGAGGAGGCGATACACGTCGAGCCGCGCATCCATGCACGCGACAACCGCCACATGCTTGCCCGGCGGCATCGGCAGCGGGCCCTTGAAGGTGGTCGCATATTCGGCGTTGTTGGCCAGGAGATCGTCGGTAACCGTCACGCAAGCCTCCTCGGGAGTGTCGCGGTCTGAGGCGTGCCGCAATTGCCGCACCGCTCGGTACCGCGGTGGATGCTAACAACCGATCACACGCGATGCACGCATGAGAATCAAGCAGATCCAAAGGTCACCGAACGCACAGGGCGCTGCACCCGCGACGCTGTGCTGTCGGCTCGATAACCTGTCCCAATGCGACGCGGGCTGTGCGGACGGGTATGACTCGGTTCCTCGCGCGCCGGTTGCTCAACTACGTCGTGCTGCTCGCGCTGGCATCGTTTTTGACGTTTTGCCTGACGTCGGTGGCTTTCAAACCGCTGGACAGCCTGCTGCAGCGCAATCCGCGACCGCCACAAGCCGTCATCGATGCCAAGGCCCACGCGCTCGGTCTCGACGAACCGATACCGATCCGCTACGCGCACTGGGCTTCGCACGCCGTCCGCGGTGACTTCGGCAAGACCATCACCGGCCAGCCCGTCGGGGAGTCACTGTGGCGCCGCGTCGGAGTGACGCTGCGGCTGTTGGTCATTGGTTCGCTGGTGGGCACCGCCGCGGGCATCGCGGCCGGGGCGTGGGGCGCCATTCGGCAATACCGGCTCAGCGATCGCGTCGTCACCATGGTGGCTCTGCTGGTCCTGAGCATCCCGACGTTCGTCATTGCCAACCTGTTGATCCTCGCCGCGCTGCGGGTGAACTGGGCCGTGGACCTGCATATTTTCGACTACACCGGGGAGACCTCACCGGGTGTGTCCGGCGGGGCCGGCGCGCAGTTGCTCGACCGGCTGCGGCATTTGGTGTTGCCGTCACTGACCCTGGCGCTGGTGGCCGCGGCGGGATACAGCCGCTATCAGCGCAACGCGATGCTCGACGTCCTCGGCCAGGATTTCATCCGCACCGCGCGCGCCAAGGGGCTGACCCGCCGGCGTGCGCTGGTCAAGCACGGCTTGCGCACCGCGCTGATCCCGCTGGCCACCCTGTTCGCCTACGGGGTGGCCGGGTTGGTCACCGGAGCGGTGTTCGTGGAGAAGATCTTCGGCTGGCACGGCATGGGCGAATGGCTGGTGCAGGGCATCGCGACGCAGGACACCAACATCGTCGCGGCCATCACCTTGTTCTCCGGCGCGGTGGTGTTGCTGGCCGGCCTGCTCTCCGACGTGTTTTACGCGGCCCTCGATCCCCGGGTCAGGGTGTCATGACCCGCGCCGCCGACGATGCAGGGCGAAGCGACGAGGAGGAGGGGCGTCCACGGACCTCCGCGGCGGATATCGATGGCGCCCATGGGTTTTCGGGTCACGAGGTGGCGGGCTTCACCTCGCGCCGCACGCTGGTGTTGCGCCGGTTTGCGCGCAACCGGTTCGCGGTGGCGTCGCTGACGTTGTTGGTGCTGCTGTTCGTCGGCTGTTACACGCTGCCCGCGGTGCTGCCCTATTCCTACGAGGACCTCGATTTCACCGCGCTGCTGCAGCCGCCCAGCGCACGCCACTGGCTGGGCACCAACGCGCTGGGCCAAGACCTGTTGGCGCAGATCCTGCGGGGAATGCAGAAGTCGATGCTGATCGGTGTCTGTGTCGCGGTGATCTCCACCGGCATCGCCGCCACCGTCGGGTCGGTGTCAGGCTATTTCGGCGGTTGGCGCGACCGCGTGCTGATGTGGGTGGTCGACCTGCTGTTGGTGGTGCCCAGCTTCATCCTGATCGCCATCGTGACGCCGCGAACCAAGGATTCGGCCAATATCTTGATGCTGGTTCTGCTGCTGGCCGGGTTCGGCTGGATGGTCAGTTCCCGCATGGTGCGCGGGATGACCATGAGTTTGCGTGAGCGCGAATTCATCCGCGCCGCAAGGTATATGGGCGTATCGAGTCGCCGCATCATCGTCGGGCATGTGGTGCCCAACGTGGCTTCCATCCTGATCATCGACGCGGCGCTCAACGTCGCGTCGGCCATCCTGGCCGAAACCGGCCTGAGCTTCCTGGGTTTCGGCATTCAGCCGCCGGATGTGTCGCTGGGCACCTTGATCGCCAATGGCACCCAGTCGGCGACCACGTTCCCGTGGGTGTTCCTGTTCCCCGCCGGGGTGCTGGTGCTGATCTTGGTGTGCGCCAACCTCACCGGCGACGGCCTGCGGGACGCGCTCGACCCCGGCAGCACAGCGGGCCGAGGGGGCGACCGATGAGCACCCTGCTCGAGGTGACCGACCTGGCCGTGACCTTCGCAACCGGCGGCGACCCGGTGACCGCGGTGCGCGGCGTCAGCTACCGCGTCGGACCGGGAGAAGTCGTCGCCATGGTCGGCGAATCAGGTTCGGGCAAGTCCGTTTCCGCGATGGCGGTGGTGGGCCTGTTGCCCGACTATGCGCGGGTGAGCGGCTCGGTCCGGTTGCACGGCACCGAGCTGCTGGGCCTGGACGACGGCGCGATGTCGCGGTTCCGGGGCAAGACGGTCGGCATGGTGTTCCAGGATCCGATGTCGGCGCTGACGCCCGTCTACACCGTCGGCGACCAGATCGCCGAGGCGATCGAGATCCACCAGCCGCGGGTGGGAAGGAGAGCGGCCCGCCGCCGCGCGGTGGAGCTGCTCGAATTGGTGGGCATCGCCCAGCCGGAGCGACGCGCCCGCGCGTTTCCGCACGAACTCTCCGGCGGCGAACGGCAACGGGTCGTCATCGCGATCGCGATCGCCAACGACCCCGACTTGTTGATCTGCGACGAGCCCACCACCGCACTCGATGTCACCGTGCAGGCGCAGATCCTCGAGGTCCTCAAAACCGCACGCGACGTCACCGGAGCCGGGGTGCTGATCATCACGCACGACCTCGGTGTGGTCGCCGAGTTCGCCGACCGGGCGCTGGTGATGTACGCGGGACGGGTCGTCGAATCCGCCGACGTGCACACGCTTTACCGGGACCGCCGCATGCCCTACACCGTCGGGCTGTTGGGCTCGGTTCCGCGCCTGGACGCCGCACAGGGCACCCGGCTGGTGCCGATCCCCGGCGCACCGCCGTCGTTGGCCGGCCTGGATCCCGGCTGTCCCTTCGCCCCGCGCTGCCCGCTTGCCATCGACGAATGTCGGCTCGAGGAGCCGGAATTGCTGTCCGTCGGCGCCGATCATCGGGCGGCCTGCATCCGCACCGACCAGGTCGAGGGCCGCAGCGCCGCGGACATCTACGGCGTCAGCACCGAAGCCCATGCGGCGGAATCCGGTGATTCGTCGGTCGTCGTCCGGGTGCGTGACCTGACCAAGACCTACCGACTGACGCAGGGCGTGTTGCGCCGCAGTGTCGGCGAGGTCCGCGCGGTCGACGGTGTCAGCTTCGAATTGCGTCAGGGGCGCACCCTGGGCATCGTCGGCGAGTCCGGTTCGGGGAAATCGACCACGTTGCACGAGATCCTGGAGCTCACCGGGCCCGAATCGGGATCGATCGAGGTGCTGGGCACCGACGTCACCACCCTGAGCCCGGCCGGTCGACGTTCGCTGCGGCGCGACATTCAGGTCGTGTTCCAAGACCCGGTCGCCTCGCTGGACCCGCGGCTGCCCGTGTTCGAGCTGCTCGCCGAACCCCTGCGCGCCAACGGGTTCGACAAGAGCCACACCAACGCGCGCGTCGCCGAGTTGCTGGACATCGTGGGGCTGCGCCGCGCCGACGCGATCCGCTACCCCGCCGAGTTCTCCGGCGGGCAAAAGCAGCGCATCGGCATCGCGCGTGCGCTGGCACTGCAACCGAAGATTCTCGCACTCGACGAGCCCGTCTCCGCGCTCGACGTCTCCATCCAGGCCGGGATCATCAACCTGCTGCTCGATTTGCAGGCAACCTTCGGATTGTCCTATCTGTTCGTCTCGCACGACCTTTCGGTGATCAAGCACCTCGCGCACGAGGTGGTCGTCATGCATGCCGGAGCGATCGTCGAGCAGGGCGACAGCCGGCAGGTCTTCGCCAACCCGCAACACGAATACACCCGGCAGCTGCTGAATGCGGTGCCGCAACCGGATCCGGGCAATCGTGTCTAACCGCGGCATCCGGTTCGCGGCAGCGCTTTTCACGATGGCGCTGGCGCTGCCGGGCTGCTCACCGGCGATCAACGTGATTCCGGAGACGGGTCAAAACGCGCGCATCGGCTCGACCAGCGACATCAATCCGCACGATCCGGCGACCCTGCAAGACGGTGGCGACCTGCGGCTCGCGCTCACCGCGTTCCCGCCTAACTTCAACATCTTGCACATCGACGGCAATTCGGCCGAGGTCGCCGCGATGATGAAGGCCACCTTGCCGCGCGCCTTCATCATCGGGCCGGACGGCTCGACGACGGTCGACACCAACTACTTCACCAGCATCGAACTGACCGGCACCGCACCGCAAGTGGTGACCTACACGATCAACCCCCACGCGGTGTGGTCGGACGGCACACCGATCACCTGGGAGGACATCGCGAGCCAGGTGCACGCCCTGAGCGGCGCCGACAAGAATTTCGAGATCGCCGGGCCCAGCGGCGCCGACCGCGTCGCCTCGGTAACCCGCGGGGTCGACGACCGGCAGGCCGTCATGACCTTCGCCAAGCCGTACGCGGAGTGGCGCGGCATGTTCGCCGGCAACGGGATGCTGCTGCCCAAGAGCATGACCGCCACCCCGGAGGCGTTCAACAAGGGCCAGCTCGACGGGCCGGGCCCGTCGAGCGGCCCGTTCGTCGCATCGTCGTTGGATCGGACGACCCAGCGGATTGTGTTGAGTCGCAACCCGAGATGGTGGGGTCCGCGGCCCCGCCTGGACAGCATCACCTACTTGGTGCTCGACGACGCCGCGCGGCTGCCGGCGCTGCAAAACAACACGATCGACGCCGCCGGGGTCGGCACGATCGATCAACTGACCATCGCGCAGCGCGCCAAGGGAATCACGATCCGGCGCGCCCCGGGCCCGGCCTGGTCTCACATCACGTTCAACGGCGCGCCGGGGTCGATCCTGGCCGACAAGGCGTTGCGGGTCGCGGTGTCCAAGGGCATCGACCGGCAGACCATCGCCAAGGTGGTCCAATATGGCCTCACCAGTGACCCGGTGGCGCTGGGCAATCACATTTACGTCGCGGGCCAGAAGGGCTACCAGGACAACGCCGCCGTGGTTCCCTACGACCCGGCCGCCGCCAAACGCGAGCTCGACGCCCTGGGCTGGCGGCAGGTCGGCCAGTTCCGGGAGAAGGACGGTCGACAGCTGGTCATTCGTGATTTGTTCTACGACGCCCAGGGCAGCCGACAGTTCGCCCAGATCACCCAGCACAGCCTCGCCCAAATCGGCGTCAAGCTCGAACTCGTCGCCCGGGCGGGCAGCGGCTTCTTCACCAACTACGTCAACGTCGGAGACTTCGATCTCGCCCAATTCGGTTGGCTCGGAGACGCTTTCCCGCTCTCGGGGCTGACCCAGATCTACAAATCCGATGGGGAGAGCAACTTCGGCAAGATCGGCAGCCCGCAGATCGACGCCGCCATCGAGCGGACCCTGGAAGAACTCGACCCCGACAAGGCGCGGGCGCTGGCCAACGACCTCGACAAACTCATCTGGGCGGAGGGGTTCAGCCTCCCGCTCACCCAATCGCCCGGCGATGTCGCGGTGCGCAGCACGCTGGCCAACTTCGGCGCGGCCGGCCTCGGCGACCTGGACTACACCGCCATCGGTTTCACGCGGAGTTGAGCCGCCGCAGCAGCCGCGACGGGATCGGCAGCGCCCCTTCGGCGGCGGCCGCCGTCCCGACCAACTTCCACAGCAGGCGCACCTCGGGGCGCGGCGGAAGCGCGTCCAGCGACGACGCTTGGGCGGCAAGGCCATCCAGGTCACCGCGCCCAACGGCGTCGGCGGCGGCGAGCGCGACGGGCTCACGAAAATCCAGCGCGCTGTGCGCCATGCTTGGCAGGCTCACGAGCACCGCGCTGGGCAGCAGCGCTGCCACGCGTTCGGCCACCGCGGGCGGGGTGATGAGGTCACGGCCGCCGGAAATCACCGCGGTGGGCCAGTTGAAATTCGGCATTTCGGCGGGCAGGTCATAGGGCTCGTCCTCGAACGACACCCGCTGCGTGCGTGATTCGCGTTCGGCCACCGCGGGATCCAGCGGCAGGCCGTCGGGTTCGGCCGCGTAGTCCAGCTCGCGGAACGCGATGCGGCTCACCAGGTCTTCCTCGTAGCGGTACGGCAGGTTGCTCAGGGTGGTGAACCGGGATAGCGCCCACCACAAGAGTTTTCGGCGCTCCAGCAACAGGTCGAGTTGACGCTCGAGCAGTGCTGCCCCACCATAGCCGTAAATGGTCGCGACGACATGCGTTGCCGCCGGGGTCATGACGCCGGCGTCGACGAGTTTGCGCATTTTCGGTGCCAATGCGGCGGTTTCGGGACTATCGCCTTTGAGCAGCAGTCGGCGGATCGCCCGTCGCACGATGACGATGTCGTGCCGCGACAGCAGTGGCGAATCGAGCACCATCCCGTGTACGCGGTCGGGATGGCGCACACCGACCCCGGCCGCGATGTAGGTGCCGTAGGAGGCGCCGTAGATGTCGGCCGCGTCCGCGTGGGCGTCGTCGAGCACCGCCGCCACGTCGTCGACCACCTGATTCACCGTCATCGCCTGCGGGGGCAGATCGGCACCCGAATCGTCGTGGCGCGACATCCCCACCCCGCGGTGTTCGATCATGATGACGTCGAGACCGGCCGCCGCGGCGCGCCTGCGCAGCCCCCGGTACATCTGCACCGACGCGACCCCCGGCCCGCCGGGGATGATGACCAGCGGGTGGGGGGATTTGCGGCCCGTGCGCAGGTAGTACAGATCGAACTCTTCGGCGCTGTGGGGCGAGATCGGCCGGCGCACGGCGCGCACGCCGGGCAATTCCGCCAGCTTCTGCTGCACCCGGCTGCGCTTCGCGTTCATGGTCATTCGTGTCGGACCGCCATGGTCCCATTCTGCAGGCAGCGCATCCGGCGGTGACGAGTCGTCACGCCGGCCGTATCGGTTGAGGTCAGCCGCCCGGGTTAGGCGCTGAGGTCGATGCGGTGTGCGCCCCGGACACCGTCGTACCGGTCGGGACTGCAGGTCAGCACGATCACCTGGCCGTGAGTGCCGACGCTGTCGAACAACTGCCCCATCTTGGCCAGCCGGTCGGGGTCGGTGAAACCCAGTGCGTCGTCGACGACCACCGGGACGGCGTCCTCCTTGGCGACCAGGGCGGCGCCGGCCAGCCGGGCCAGGATGCCGAGTTGCTCCTTGGCGCCGCCGGACAAGGATTCGTAGGGCACCGTGATGCCGTTGAGCGTGCGGCTACGGATGCACAGGTCGCTGTCGATGTCGACCTCGAAGCTGGGGCCGAACACGGGACGGCCGAGCCGCTGCAGCTCCGCGCGATAGGGCTCGACGTAGCGTCGCCGGGTGGTGTCGCGGTGGCGCGTCATGACCGAGCGCAGCAGTTGCGCGGCCCGGGCCCGCCCGCCGATCTGCCTGTGCTCCGTGGCGGCGTGCTCGCGTTCCGTTTCCGCGGCGTCCAGCTTGCCCTGGCGCCCCTCGCTGCCGAACACCGAGAGTTCGATGGTGATCTCGCGCAACGCGCGGGCGGCTTCTTCGTAGCGCTCCTGCAACGACTCGGCTTCCTTTGTGGCCTCGGCCAATTCGGCGGCTACCGCTTCGGGGGACGCGGCGGCCAAGGCGGCGTCGAGCTCGCCGAGCCGTTGTTCGGCGGCCTGCCGGGCCCGCAACGCCGAGTCCGCCGATGCCGCCAGTTCCTCGTCGCTGACCGAGGCGCGTTCGGTGTCCAGCCGGGCCGCGGCCGCCTGGAGCTCGGCGCGTTGGGCTTCCAACGTGTTCTGCAGAACGCTTGTCCGGGTTGATAATTCGGCCAGTGCCGCGGCGGCGGTGGTGGCGGCCTGACGGCGAGCCTCGCAGTCGCTCGATGCGGCCGCGTGACCCTGTCGGGCCGCGTCGAGTTCGGCGCGGGCAGCGCCGATGTCCGTGGCGCCCGGCTCCGGTTCGGCCGGGTGTTCGGCGCGAAGCTGCGCCAGGCGCGAGCGCATCTCCTCGATCACTTCGTCGCCGCACAAACCGGCCAGGGTGGCGCTGAGCTGATCGCGGGTGCTTTGCAGCTCGCGGCGTCGCCGGTCGGCCGAGCGCGCGGCGGCGAGATCGGCCACCTCGCCCGCTGCCAGCGCCGTGGTCATTTCTTGTTGTGCCGCGGCGTGTTTCGCGTGAATATCCAGCGTGGTGGCGCCCGGGGTGACCCGGGCGGTCAGGACATCGGGGAACTCGACGACGGTGGGCCCGGCGGCGGTGGTCGACCAGCTTTGCCCCGCCGCCAAGGTGATCCGTTCGCCGCCGACCACGAGGTGAATGTCGGCGGAGGCGGTGAATTCGACCGCCGCCGACGTCGACGCCAACTGGTCGCCGATGCGATCGACCGCGGCGGCGGCGTCCTCGATTCGGCGCAGCACTTCCTCGGTGACGGCGATCGTGCTGAGCTCGGCGCAGATTCGCTCACGATCCCGCTCGATGGCATCGACCCTGGCCAGCCGGGCGCTCAACCGGTCGGCCTCCTCGCGGTCGGCGAGCCGGTCGACGGCGCGCCGTGCGGCGTCGACCCGGCACTGCAGGTCGGCCAGCACCTGGGTGGCCCGCTGGAGCGTGGCGTCGCACGCCTCCGCCTCCGCACGCGCCGCCGAGTGCGCGGCCGCGGCTTGGTGCGCGTGGGCTTCCGTTTCGGCGACAGTGCCAGCGCGGGTGTCGATTTCGGCGAGCAGCTGCAAGCGTCCGGCGTGGGCGGCGCCCGCCGCCGCGCTGGTGGCTTCCGCCGCGGCGGCCATCAACTGGGCTTCGCGCCGCTGCGCGGTGAGCTCCGCGATCTTGTCGGCCGCTTCCTGCGCGGCCGCGACTCGCGGGCCGGCGGCGATGCGCCGCTGGGAGAAGTCGGCCACCTGCTCGGTCAAGACGGCGTGACGAGACACGCGGTCATCGACCTCGGCGACGGCGGCCGCGCACTCGGCGACCGCGGCCTCCGCATCGGCCAGCCGGGCAATCGCGGCGGCCCACTGCCCCGTCGGACGCCCGGTCGGCGTGAAATACCGTGCATATTCGGTGTCGATTCGCTCGATCAGCAACGGCTCGGTGCCGCAGAGGCCGCCGCTGTCACCGGCGGCGACATCGAGCGCGCGCGACAGCGCGTCGCACCCGGACAAATCCACCGCGGTCGTCGACGCCGACTGCAGCACGCGCTGGGCATGCCACAGGTCGCTGTCCACCGTCTCGGCCAGCATCGCCCGGACCCGTTCGTGGGCTTCGTCGCCGGTCAGTTGTTCGCGGCACGGCGAGATGACCGTCAGCTCCGTTTCGCATTTCTTGTGAAACCGCTTGCGATAGACGAAACGGTAGGGGCCACAGCTGATCTCGGCAGACACCTCGGAGCCCACGTCGCTGTGAGTGGGCTTGACCTGCTTGACTTCCTTCTTCGTCGAGCGATCCCGGGACTCCAGCAGCAGATCCAGGGCCTCGATCATCGACGACTTGCCGATCTCGTTGGCGCCGCACACCACCACGACGCCGTGGTCGGGGAATTCGATTTCCCGGTGCGAGATGCCGCGGTAGTTCGTCAGGATCAACCGGTGCAGCTTCACGCGGCGCCCCGATCGGTGAGGCGCAGCAGCAACGCCAGCGCCGCCTGCGCGTCGACGGCGGCGGCGGAATCCTCCTCGCGGGCCGTGGCCACCAATTCCTCGACCGCCGCGGCGGCGAATCCCCCGATGCCGAGGTCGCTGAATTCGCCGTCGGCCGGGATCACCGCCAGATCGGTGTGCCGTTCCCACAGGCCCAGCCACGCGAACAGCCGCGCGTATTTGTCCAGGCAGGCGTCCAGCGCCGCACGGTCGGTGACCGTCAGCGAGCCGGTGAGCGCCAGGCGCACCACGGTTCGGTCCTTGTCGGTCATCAGGTCCAGGTTCACGTCGAGGTCGGCGATGTCGCGGCTGGTGTCGACCTGCCGGTGCATCGTGACGAAGCGCCAGCATCCGACGTGCCGCGCGGTCACGGAGACCGCGCGCCCCGGGTCGGCCTCATCGATCTCCACCACCAGCACGTGGCCGGGCTTGGATTCCACATCGTCGAAGTTGGTGACTTCCGGCGCGCCGGAGTACCACACCCGGTCGCTGCTGCCGACCTGGGTCAGTGAGTGCTTATCCCCCAGCGCCACGTAGTGCACCGCGCCGCGGGACAGCGCGTCGTCGAGCGTGGCGAGCCGGATCAGCGAGGGCTTGTCCTTGTCGGGGTCCAGGACGTCGACTCCGCCGTGCGCGACGAGGATTCGGGTGCCCGCGGCCGCGGGCAGGCCGTCGAGAACGTCGGCCACGAGGTCGGTGGTCGGCACCTTCGACCGCCACGGCGCGGCGACGATCTCCAGCCCGGGACGCACCTGATGGACGCCGGCACGGTCGAGCACCACGACGTTGTCCGGACGCTCGGCGGTGAACAGCGCGCTGGTGTACACCGATGAGGCGTCCAGGGGATCGTGGTTGCCCGGAAGCAGATAGACCGGAATTCCGATGGCGCGCATGGCTTCCAGGGACTGACCGATCACCTTCGGCGGAAGCTGGTTGTGCTCGAAGACGTCGCCCGACACGACGACGAACTCGGCGCCTACTTCCGCGGCGAGCGCACCCAGACCGGCAACCGCGTCGCGGCGGGCCGCCGAATAGCGTGGCTGGGCGTCGCCGGCGAGGAAGTGCCGGGTCATGCCCAGTTGCCAGTCGGCGGTATGCAGGAATCGCATGCGGGCGACCCCCTTTCGAACTGCGTGTTTACCGGGGCATCGCGAGTTTAGGTCTGCGCACCGACAAGACGCGGGACCTCGATCGGCAGGTCTTGGCACTGGCCAAATACCGGCGCGCAGGGCATGGCCGGCCGGGCTGCCGCTCTGACTAATCTGATTGTTCGTGACTGCCGAGCGCACCTTGCTGTTGATGCGGCATGCGAAGTCCGAGTATCCGGCCGGGGTCGCCGACCACGATCGGCCGTTGGCGCCCCGCGGCATCAGGCAGGCCGGGCTCGCCGGAGACTGGCTGCGCGCCCACGCGCCCACCATTGACGAAGTGCTGTGCTCCACGGCGACGCGGACCCGCGAGACGCTGCGGAACACCCGCATCGATGCGCCCGTGCGATACAGCGAGCGCCTCTATGCCAGCACCCCGGGCACGATCATCGACGAGATCAACGCGGTGGACGACCGCATCCGCACGCTGCTCGTCATCGGACACGAGCCGACGATGTCGACCCTCGCCCTGGGACTGGGCCGTGCCGGCGGCACCGACGCCGCTGCGGCCCAACGCATTTCGACCAAGTTCCCGACGTCGGCGATCGCGGTCCTTGCGGTGCCGTGTGCATGGAACGAGCTGGAGCTCGGGGGTGCGTCCCTGGTCGACTTCGTGGTTCCGCGCTAAGCGCACTCCGCTGCGCCGAACGTGGACTTGTTGGGCTCGAAACACGATATCGACGTTCGGCGGGGTGAAATGGCTAGGAGTTGGTGGCCAGCGTCAGCTCCATCAGCTTGATGGCCTGCCCGCACGCGTCGATGCCCGGCGCCTGCGGGTTGATCCACCAGCCGACCACACCGGCCGCGTCACTGGCCACCCCGCACGCGCCGTTGGCGTCGTCGGGACGCATCACAATCGAGTCGATCCCGGCGATCGGCCGCGACTCGATCTTGTACTTCAAGAACTCCGCGACCTTGCGCTCATTGCTCAGGCTGCCCTGCTCGAACCAGAACCGGGTGATATCGATCAGGCCGCCCGGGTTGGCCGCCTGCCACCGGCAGATCGCGCCGACGAACGTGCTCTGGATGTCGAGCGGGTCCGCCCCGACCGTCTTGGCCAGAATGTCGCTGGTCAACACCTCACATTCCTTGAGCAGGTTCGGGTACTGCTGCTGGGAGTTGTTGTTGCGGGGCACGTTGCCGCCCGCCTTGACCGCGTTGCCCCCGACCGACCTGGAGCAGCCCGTCAACACCAGCAGCGCAACCATGACGACGGCCGCCACGGCGCGCATCGGGGCCGTCATTTCGAGTTCGCAATCGACTGCCGAGCCAGCTCTTTCGCGATATCGCACGGCGGCGGGAACGGCTTCTGACTGAAACTGATCGACCACTCGATGAAGTCGTCCTGGAACTGGATGCCTACTTCGCACAGCGAGTCACCCAGGTTCGGCTCGTTCCCGACGGCGATGAAACCGCCGTGGCCGTTGATGTTGATGTCGTCGACGCTGGCACGTGAAAGCTCCTCGGTCTTGCGTTCGCGTCCGATCGGGCTGCCGCGATACCAGGAGAAGGAGAAGTGCGGCCCGAGGATGCCGCCGCCGGCGAGCCACTGGCACCCGACGGAGTTGCGGGCGGTGTTGATCAGTCCGGTCACCCTGGTGAGCTCGGCCACCGTCTGGTCGCTGATGCCGCCACATTGCGGGAACATCGGCCCGTGGTTGCCTTGCCCCTTCTGCGGCGTCGACGACGCCGTCGCTCCGGGTTTGTTGCCGCCGGAATCGGAGCAGGCCGCAACCGCGGGAATCAGGATCGTCAATGCTGACGCGACAAAAGCCAGCGCCCTCGCATTACGCCGCACCGCTACCCTGCTTCCGTTCCGCCCGCTGCTGGTCCACACGATGCACTGTAGCGGCAGCCCAGCGGGTCAACCACCGACGCGCCTGAGCAGGAATTTCAACGCCACCAACCCGTGCCGTGCGGGCGTTGGCCGTCGGCGGTTGGCGCGGACGACCGGGCCGCCGGTGTGCGACAGTTACCCCATGCTCCTGGCACTGCTGCGCCAGTACATCCAGCCGTACCGCCGGCTGGTCGCGGTGCTGATGGTGCTGCAGCTGATCAGCAACCTCGCGTCGCTGTACCTGCCGACCGTCAACGCCGCCATCATCGACGAGGGTGTGGCCAAGGGCGACACCGCCACGATCGTCAGGCTCGGCATCGTGATGCTCGGGGCCACCGGGTTGCAGGTGTTGTGTTCGGTCGGGGCGACCTATTTCGGCTCCCGGACCGGGATGGGCTTCGGTCGCGATCTGCGCGCGGCGATGTTCGAACACGTCGTCACCTTTTCCGAGCGTGAGAGCGCCCGGTTCGGCGCGCCGACGTTGCTGACGCGCAGCACCAACGACGTGCGGCAAATCCAGTACCTGGTCCAGATCACGGGCACCGTGCTCGTGACGGCCCCGATCATGTGCCTCGGCGGAATCGTCATGGCCATTCACCAGGAGGCGGCGCTGACGTGGCTGTTGCTCGTCAGCGTGCCGATCATGGCGGTGGCCAACTACTGGGTGATGTCGCACATGCTGCCCCTGTTCCGCAGGATGCAGGGCCTGATCGACGGCATCAACAGGGTGATGCGGGACCAGCTGGCCGGCGTCCGGGTGGTCCGGGCGTTCGCGCGGGAAGGTTTTGAGCGTGACCGCTTCGCGCGGGCCAACACCGCGCTGTCGAATACCGCACTGACGGCGGGCAACTGGCAGGCGTTGATGCTGCCGGTGACCACGCTGACCATCAACGTGTCCAGCGTCGCGCTGATCTGGTTCGGCGGGCTGCGCATCGATCGCGGCCAAATGCAGGTCGGCTCGTTGACCGCATTTTTGGCGTACTTCACCCAGATCCTGATGGCCGTGTTGATGGCGACGATGACGCTGGTGGTGCTGCCGCGAGCGTCGGTATGCGCCGAGCGGATCACCGAGGTGCTCTCCACCCGTCCCGCCGTCACCGACCCACCGAGCCCAACATCTCCCCCGGGCGGCATCACCGGCGTGGTCCGCCTCGATGGCGCCACATTCACCTACCCGGGCGCCGATCGCCCCGTGCTGCAAGGTATCTCGTTTTGCGCCCGGCCCGGAACCACCACCGCGATCGTCGGCGGCACGGGCTCGGGCAAGTCGACGCTGATCTCCCTGATCTGCCGGCTCTACGACGTGACCGGCGGAGCTGTCCTGATCGACGGCATCGACGTCCGCGATTACCACACCGAGCGGCTGTGGTCGGCGATCGGTCTGGTCCCCCAGCGCGGCTACCTCTTTTCCGGGACGGTCGCCGACAACCTGCGGTACGGCGCCGCCCCGGGGCAGGACATCACCGACGAGGACATGTGGGAAGCGTTGCGGGTGGCCGACGCCGACGGGTTCGTGCGCGCACACCATGACGGGCTGCACATGCGGGTGGCCCAGGGCGGCATCAACTTTTCGGGCGGGCAGCGGCAACGACTCGCCATCGCCCGCGCGGTCATCCGCCGCCCCACCATCTATCTGTTCGACGACTCCTTCGGCGCCCTCGATGTGCACACCGATGCCCGAGTGCGCGCCGCCCTCGAACACCTATCGGGCGAAGCCACCGTCATCGTTGTCACTCAACGGGTTTCGACTGCCGCCCAGGCCGACCAGGTGCTCGTCGTCGACGGCGGAAGACTGGTGGGCGCCGGCACGCATGAGTCGCTGCTCACCGAGTGCCCCACCTACGCGGAATTCGCCGACTCGCAAGCGGTGGGCGCCCTGCCATCAGGGCAAGTCGGGGGCGCGCAATGACCAACACCGCGACCCGCGGCGCGGCGCCGGCCGGGGCGTCCCGCGATTTCTGGGGTTCGGCCGCCCGGTTGGTGAAACAACTTGCGCCACAACGCGGGCTGAGCATCGGGGTGATTACGCTGGGCATCGCGGGCACCGCGATCGGCGTGATCGTTCCACGGATCCTCGGCCATGCCACCGATCTGCTGTTCAACGGCGTCATCGGGCGGCAGCTTCCCGCCGGGATCAGCAAGGCACAAGCCGTCTCCGCCGCGCGCGGCCGAGGCGAGGACACCTTCGCCGACTTGCTGTCCGGGATGAACGTGGTGCCCGGCCACGGCGTGGACTTCGGGGCGGTCGCGCGGACCCTGACGCTGGCGCTGGCCCTCTATCTCGTTGCCTCGGTGTTGATTTGGGCGCAAGCCCGGCTGCTCAACCTCACCGTGCAGCGCACCATGGTGGCGCTGCGCTCCGATGTCGAGGACAAGATCCACCGATTGCCGTTGTCGTACTTCGACGGACGCCAGCGCGGCGAGCTGCTCAGCCGGGTCACCAACGACATCGACAACGTCCAATCGTCACTGTCGATGACGGTTAGCCAGCTGCTGACATCGGTGCTCACCGTGGTGGCGGTGCTGGCGATGATGCTGTCCATTTCGCCACTGCTGGTGGGGATCACGGTGCTGACGGTGCCGCTGTCGCTGCTGGCGACGCGGGCGATCGCCCAACGTTCGCAGCGCCTGTTCCTCACCCAGTGGACGAGCATCGGGCGCCTCAACGCCCACATCGAGGAAACCTACAGCGGGTTCACGGTGGTGAAGACGTTCGGCTCCCAGGCCGCGGCCCGGGAGCAGTTCCGCGCCCTCAACGACGACGTCTACCGGAGCAGTTTCGGCGCCCAGTTCTTCTCCGGGCTGGTGGCGCCCGCGACGACGTTCATCGGCAACCTCGGCTACGTCGCCGTCGCCGTGGTGGGGGGCCTGCAGGTGGCCACCGGCCACATCACCCTGGGCAACATCCAGGCTTTCATTCAATATGTGCGGCAGTTCAATTCGCCCCTGAGCCAACTGGCCGGGATGTACAACACCCTGCAGTCCGGGGTGGCCAGCGCCGAACGCGTCTTCGCCCTGCTCGACGAACCCGAAGAATCGCAGGATCCCGACCCCGCCGGGCCCCCGCCGCCCACCGACGGCGCCCCGCGGTCTGGCGGGCGCGTCGAATTCGCGCACGTCAGCTTCGCCTATCGCCCCGGCGCCCCGGTGATTGACGACCTGTCGCTGGTGGCCGAGCCCGGTAGCACGGTAGCGATCGTCGGACCGACCGGGGCCGGCAAGACCACGCTGGTGAACCTGTTGATGCGGTTCTATGACGTCGACTCCGGCCAGATCCTCATCGACGGGGTGGACATCACCACATTGGACCGGCGTTCGCTGCGGTCGCGGATCGGCATGGTGCTGCAGGACACCTGGCTCTTCGACGGCACCATCGCGGAGAACATCGCCTACGGGCGCCCCGAGGCGGGCGACGACGAGGTGGTGGCGGCCGCCGAAGCGGCCTACGTCGACCGGTTCGTGCGGTCGTTGCCGCGCGGCTACCAAACCCGGGTCAGCGGCGACGGCGCCAACATCAGCGCCGGCGAAAAACAACTCATCACCATCGCGCGCGCATTCCTCGCCCGCCCGCAGCTGCTGATCCTGGACGAGGCGACCAGCTCGGTCGACACCCGCACCGAGGCCCACATCCAGCACGCGATGTGCGAACTGCGCCGAGATCGGACGAGTTTCATTATCGCGCATCGTCTTTCGACGATCCGCGACGCCGACCGGATCCTGGTGGTCGAGGCCGGCCGGATCGTCGAACAAGGCAACCACGCCGAACTGCTGGCCCGCCGCGGCGCCTACTACGCGATGACCCGGGCATGACAACCGCCCCCCGCGCCGCGGACGCGAAAGGCTGGTAGGCGCGATGACCGACAAACATCTCGACTTCCGGCTACTCGGACCGTTGGAGTGCAGCGTCGACGGCGTCCTAATTCCGTTGGGCACGCCCAAGCAGCGGGCGGTGCTGGCCATGCTGCTGATGAACCGCAACAACCCGGTCGGCGTCGACCGGTTGATCACCGCCCTGTGGGACGAGTCGCCGCCGTCGGGGGCGCGAGCCAGCATCCACTCCTACGTGTCCAACCTGCGCAAGCTGCTAGCCGGCGCCGGGGTCGACCCGCGCGCGGTGTTGGTCGCCGCGCCGCCGGGTTATCGGCTCAATGTCCCCAAAGACGCATGCGATCTCGGCCGGTTCATCGCCGAGAACGCCGCCGGGGTGCACGCGGCGGCCTCCGGCCGGTTCGAACACGCCAGTCAGCACCTATCGGCCGCGCTGGCCCAATGGCGCGGCCCGGTGCTCGAGGACCTGGCGGACTTTCGGTTCGTCGACGCGTTCGCCACCTCCCTCGTCGAGGAGAAGATCCTGGCCCACACGGCGAAGGCCGAGGCCGAAATAGCTTGCGGGCGAGCATTTACCGTCATCACCGAACTGGAAGCGCTGACCCGGGAACACCCGTACCGCGAGCGGCTGTGGGCTCAGTTGATGACGGCCTACTACCTCACCGACCGCCAGTCCGACGCGCTGGCGGCCTACCGGCGCGTGCAGAGATCGCTCGCCGATGACCTCGGGATCGACCCCGGCCAAAACTTGCGCACCCTCAACGACCGGATCCTGCGCCAGGAACCGCTGGACGCCAAGAAGAACGCCATGACGACCGCGGCGGCCACGATCACCGTGCTCGAGCAATACACCGTGGCATCCGACCGGAAGGCGGTCGCGCATCTGCACGACGCGTCCGGGCGCCGGTATCCGCTCCACGCGTCGACAACGATTGGGCGCCTTGGCGGCAACGACATCGTCCTCGACTCCCCTGAAGTCAGCCGGCACCACGCCGTCATCGTCGACACAGGAAGCAGCTACATGATCAACGACCTGCGGTCCTCGAACGGGGTGCACGTGCAGAACCGGCGAATCGTCGCAGCCGCCAGCCTGCGGAATGGTGACCGTATCCGCATCTGCGACCACGAATTCACCTTCCAGATAGCCGGTAACGGCCAAAACGAGGCCTAGGAAGTGCGGGCGCCCTGCCGCGCAGGGCGTGCCCGGCGATTGTCGCCGTTATCGTGCGCCGGGGCGGGTGGGCGCTTACCGTCATGATTGCTCGGTCATGGGTCACGATCGTGCGTCCGCCCGCAGACATCGTCATGGGACCGGCGGGTGCGGGGTCGGGTTGGAAGGATGAGGAATGAGCGACGAGCAGGCCTCACGGGCGGGGTCGATGTTCGGCCCCTACCACCTGAAACGGCTGCTGGGCCGCGGTGGGATGGGTGAGGTCTACGAGGCCGAACACACCGTCAAGGAGTGGACCGTGGCGGTCAAACTTCTCTCGGAAAGCTTCAGCAGAGACCCCGTCTTTCGCGAGCGGATGAAACGTGAGGCCCGCACCGCCGGCCGTTTGCAGGAACCCCACGTGGTGCCCGTGCACGACTACGGTGAAATCGACGGCCAGATCTTTTTGGAGATGCGCCTGGTCGAGGGCACCGACCTGGACAGCGTGCTCAAACGCTTCGGCCCGCTGGCCCCGCCACGCGCGGTCGCCATCATCACACAGATCGCCGCCGCTCTCGATGCCGCGCACGCCGCCGGTGTCATGCACCGCGACGTCAAACCGCAAAACATCCTGGTCACCAGCGACGACTTCGCCTACCTCGTCGACTTCGGCATCGCCAGCGCGACCACCGACGAAAAACTCACCCAGCTCGGCACCGCGGTCGGGACCTGGAAATACATGGCGCCCGAACGGTTTTCCGATGCTGAGGTCACCTACCGTGCCGATATCTACGCGCTGGCGTGTGTGTTGTTCGAATGCCTGACCGGGTCCCCGCCGTATCGGGCCGACAGCGCCGGCGTGCTGGTCTCCGCCCACATGAGGGACCCCATTCCCGCGCCCAGCCGGCAGCGCCCGGATATTCCCAGGGCCTTCGATGCGGTGATCGCGCGCGGCATGGCGAAAAAGCCCGAGGACCGTTACGCGAGCGCGGGTGACCTCGCGCTGGCCGCCAAGCAGGCGCTGAGCAATCCCGATCGAGACCGCGCAGCCACCATTTTGCGTCGCAGCCAGGAAGCCGCACTGCCCACGGCCGGCAACGCCGATGCCCGGCAGAACACCGCTCCGGCGCCGCCGGTACCGCCTCCCCCGCCGTACCAGCCCGCTTTCAATACCCCGCCGCCGTCGCCACTCGGGGCGCCGTATTACCAAGGCGGCAGCGCCAATTGGGGCGCCCCTCCTCCGCAGTTCGCCAACGCGGCTCCCTGGGGTCCGCCCCCACCCAGGCCGCGCCGCAACGTCTGGCCCGTCATAGTGGCCGTTGCCGTGGTGTTTGTTCTCCTCGGGAGCGGGTTGGGCATCTGGCTCGCCGTGCGGCCCGATCCGGAACCGCCACCTGCCGCCCCGCTGGCGGCCGACCGTCTCAGCGCCCTGCTGCTCAGCCCGTCCGACATCAACGCCGTGATGGGCTCGTCGACGATGCAGCCGGGCAAACCCATTACGTCAACGGACAGTTCGTCGGTGACGGTGTCGACGCCCGACTGCCAGGGCGCGCTCTACACGACCCAGGATCCGGTGTACGCGGGCACCGGCTACACCTCGGTGAGCGGACTGGTGTCCTCGGAGCCGGGCGACAACTACGACCACTGGCTCAACCAAGCGGTCGTGCTGTTCCCGTCCGCCGACAAGGCCAAGAGCTTCCTGGAGAACTCGGCGGAGAAGTGGAAGGGCTGCGCGGGCAAGACGGTCACCGTCACGAACAAGAGCAAGACATACCGGTGGACGTTCGCTCAGGTGCAAGGCGGTCCGCCGAAGATCACGCTGATGGACACCCAGGAAGGCGCCGACGGCTGGGAGTGTCAGCGCGCGCTGAGCGTGGCCAACAACGTGATCGTCGATATCAATGCGTGCGGGTACCACATCAGCGATCAAGGCGGCCAGATCGCGGACAAGATCGTCGCCAGGATCGACAACGAGTAGCACGCGGTTGCGCGCCAATGCCGTTGGGGCGCTGTGGGATTGCTATGACTGCAGATCGGGGCCCTGCGCGCGCAGGTCGTCGACCGCCGTCATCGCGTCGCGCAATTTGGCCAGCCACTCCTCGGCATGTTCACCGACCAGCTTCACCGACCACGCCAGCGCGTCGGCGCGGGACCGTGCGACGCCGGCATCGACCAACGTGTCGAGCACCTGACGTTCTGGTTGCTTCAGCCGGGTCATGACGGGTACTGCGATGTGGGTGAACAGGATTCGTTCCGTGCCGGATGCGGAGGCGACGTCGACGCCCCAGGAAACCTTGCGTCCGTAGCGATCCTGGGCTTCGTCGGCGATATGCATCCGTTCGGAGCGCGTTTCCTCGCGGAATCGTGACGCCCGCCCGGCCGCGCGGGCCTCGCTCTCCCCACCTTCGGCGCTCGCCGTGTCCGCGAGCTTTCCGATGACGGTGATCTCTTCGCGGTCGACGATCACCGTGGGGTCGCCGTCGAACCACTTCTCCGGTAGACGTCCGGCGAACCATTCCGCGGCGTCGCCGGCGTCGGGTTGCTGGGCTTGCTGCCAGCCCCCGGGGCGGCCGTAGCGCCGCCCGTGTGCGTGATGAGCCTTCATGATTACATGATTACACCGTTGCACTTGAAACGGAACAGGCGTTCGCCGGGAGCTGAAGGCGACCGGCCGCCGATCTCGTCGCCGGACCCGAAAAACCGTTGATCCGGGCTGTTCGACGGCGTATTTTGGGTAGCGAAGCAGGCCCGGGAAGCGACCAATTCGAAGTGCCGGAACACGGGGTAGGAATCCGGCCGCGTAGGACACGCGTAAGACGGAGTCAGACGCCCCCTAGAGTCGCACCGGGCCTGCCCATACCGGCACCGCCGCGGCCGTCAGTCGTCGGCGTCGCCCCGCCGGATGCGGAACAGTTTGACCTCGCCCTTGATGCCCTTGAGGTGGCGGGAACCCGCGAACGATGCCGAAAACTCACCGCGCTCCCCAATGACGTCCCACACCGAATCCGCCGCCAGCACCGTGCCCGGGCGCGCCACGCCCGTGACACGGCTCGCCACGTTGACCGGACTGCCGAACCAATCGCCCGCCCGGCTCACCGCCATGCCGGAGGCCACGCCCGCCCGCAACCGAGGGAAGTCGTTGTCGGAATCGACCGCTTCGACTAGTTTCACGACGACGTCGAGCAACGGTTGCGGCTCGGGGCAGACGAACATCACCGCGTCACCGATGGTCTTGATGAAACGCACCGGAGGAACGGTCATGTCGCGGGCGAGGATGGCCAGCCGGTTGGCCAAATGCCCCAGCTCTTCGGGCGTGACCGCCTCACCGATCCGGGTGAAGCCGACCAGGTCGGCGAAGGCGACGCTGATTTGGCGCGCGCCCGGCAGCGGCTCGCCGGCGGCGCGCTCCGCGGCGTTGACCGCTTCAGTCTCCAGCATGTGGCGCAGCTGCATGAACAACATGTGCTGGATCATCGGGCCCACCATGGGCGCGATTTTGGTCACCAAAGCCTTTGACGCTTGGGCGATTTCGAGCTCGCTGGCACCCGGGCGCATGATCGCCGAAAGCGCCGAATACCGCATCACCTCGGCGGTGCGCGACAGACCTTCGGCGAGCACCCGAACCACGAGAACCACGTGCTCGGGGTCCAGTCCCAGCTCGACGAACCGCTGGGTGAAGGCGGCGGCCTCGCCGTCGGCGCGCATGTGAACGGCCGCGTCGGGGTCGTCGACGCGGACCAGACCGATGGCGCGCTGCACTCGCTGCAGCAATCCCAGGTCGATGCCGTGGGTTTCGCTGATCTCCCGCGTCGACACGTACGTGCCGTCGTCGCCGATGATGTGGCGGGTGGCCAGCAACAGAGGCGGATTGGTCGCCCGGATCTCCTCGGCGGTGATGCCCTGTTCGAGCAGCCACTGCACCAGTTCGGCCCGTTCCGTGCGCGCGGTTCCCTCGAGCCCTTCGAGCAGGTCTTCGATGGTGTGGTCGTCCCCGTCGTGCACGTCGCCAACGTACAACGCGGGGGCGTCATGATGTGGGGTGATGAGCACACCGTTGCTGCGGGGATTCCCGCCGGTCATCGACGAGCGCGCCAGGACGTTGATCCTGGGATCGTTTCCCAGTGCGCAATCACTGGTGGCGGGCCAGTACTACGCCAATCCGCGCAACGCGTTCTGGTCGATCACCGGCGAGCTCTTCGGCTTCGATACCGCCGCGCCCTACGACAGGCGCCTGGCCGAACTGCAATCCCACGGAATTGCGCTCTGGGATGTGCTTCACGCGTGTCGTCGCCGCGGCAGTTCCGACTCAGCCATCGACCCAACCAGCCTGGCGGTCAACGACTTCGGCGAGCTGTTCGCCGACTACCCCGCCCTCACGACGGTGTACTTCAACGGCGTCAAGGCCGCGGAGCTCTACCGCAGGCGGGTGGCATCGCCTAGCGAGATCCGGTGCACCCGGCTGCCGTCGACCAGCCCGGCCCACGTGATGCGGCCGGGCGCGAAGCTCGCGGCGTGGGCAGTGATCGCGGAGGCGCCGCCGGGCGAAGCGGGTCGGCGCGCGTAGATCCAGCCGATCGCGGAGGCTGGGCCGCTCTTATGACACCGGCGGCCGGCGAAGGGCCCACGGTCGAGCGGCTTCGATCTGCGCCGACAGCGACAACAGCGTCGCTTCGTCATAAGGCCGGCTGACGAGTTGCACCGACATCGGCATACCGTCTGCGTCCAAGTCCCACGGAACCACCGCCGCGGGCTGTCCGGTCAGGTTCCAGACCTGTTGGTAGGGAACGTATTGCCCCACTCTCAGCAGTGTCGACACGGCACCGCGCCGTTGATAGGCGCCGATACGGGATGGGCCCGTTGCTGTTCCGGGCGTGACGACGACGTCGACATCGTCGAAGATCGCCTGGATCCGCGAGACCACGGCTCCTTCGGCCGCCCGGAGGGACTCCATCCGGCGGTCCGAGAAGAACGATCCCAAGCGGGCCATGTTGCGGGTGCGTGATTCCAAGCGTTCCGGATGAGCCAGGGCGTCCGCGTCGTCGCAGATGCCGCGCAAGTAGCGGGGCAGGTAGTTGGTGAGGATCGCCGAGGCCGGATATTCCGGGTCGGCCGTGATGACGTCATGCCCGAGATCGCGAAGCAACGCGCCGGCCTGGTCGACCGCGGCCAACTCTCGCTTGCCGACCCGAACCGGCAGCGGCGTTGGGACCTTGGTGCTCAACGCAATTCGTAGCCGGCCGGGGCTGCGCGTCGCCGCGGCCACGAACTCCCCCTCCGGGCCGGGCACCGTCGAGGTCGCGTCCAGGAACAAGGCCGCGTCGATCACCGTGCGGGCGATCGGGCCGTTGACGCTCAACCCGTACCAGGCGTCGTCGTGGGGTTCCAGCGACACCCGATCGCGTTGCGGCTTCAGGCCGAACACGCCGCACCAGGTCGCCGGGATGCGAATCGACCCGCCCCCGTCGGACCCCAACGCCAGCGGAGCCAGCCCGGCCGCGACCGCGGCGGCGCTGCCGCCGCTGCTGCCGCCCGGCGTGCGCCTGGGATCCCACGGATTGCGGGTAGCTCCGAACGTCAGCGACTCGGTATACGGCAGCATCATCAGCTCGGGCACATTGGTTTTGCCGACGATGACGGCGCCCGCGGCGCGCAACCGCCGCACCACCTCCGCGTCGGAGCTCACCGCAGGCCGGTGCCCGCCGCTACCGAAGGTCGTCACCTCCCCGGCCACGTCGACGTCGTCTTTGATCGCGATCGGCACACCGAGCAGCGGCAGCCGTTCACCCGCGTCCAGGCGGTCCTGCGCCACGGCGGCCTCGTAGCGGGCTTGGTCGGCGAGCACCACGCGGTAACACCGCAGCTGGCTGTCCAGCTGCGCGATCCGCTCCAGGTAGACCTCGAGCAATTCCGGTGCGGTCAGTTCACCGTTGGCCAGCATGCGCGCCTGCGCCGCCGTGCCGGCGAAGGCGAGATCGTCGCTCACTGCGGCAGCGTAACCCCGTAAACGGGCCGGGCCCTGGCTGGTCCCGGCGGGGTTGCGGCGCAGCAACAAGTACCGTGGGCGACATGTCCTGCGTGTTCTGTGCGGTCGTCGCCGGGGAAGCTCCGGCCATCCGGATCTACGAAGACGACGACTACCTGGCGATCCTCGACATCCGCCCGTTCACTCGCGGCCACACGCTGGTGGTGCCCAAGCGGCACAGCGTCGACCTCACCGACACCGCACCGGAAACGCTGGCCGGGATGGTCACCCTGGGCCAACGCATCGCCCGGGCCGCGCGCACGACGGAATTGGCCGACGCGACCAACATCGCCATCAACGACGGCAGCGCGGCCTTTCAGTCGGTGTTCCACATCCACTTGCACGTCTTGCCGCGCCGCAACGGCGACAAGCTGTCGGTGGCCAAAGGAATGCTGCTGCGCCGCGACCCGGACCGCGACGCCACCGGCCAGATTCTGCGCAACGCGCTGGCCCGTATCGACGCAAGTCAGCCGGACTAGGCTCGGCGCCCGCCGCCGCTCGGTGGGCAGGGGCCGCACCAACCTGGCAAAAGCCACACTCAGCGCACATCCGCAGCGGTTTAATGCCCTGTAACTCGTGGTGAAGTTGTTCGTTTTCACCACACAGCAGGGGAGCGGCTGGAGCGGCATGAAACGGCGGGCGGTGAATCCGTGGCGGCGGTCGGGGGTGCCCGCGCCCGCCGGGTGGCTCCTCGTCGCCGTATACGGCGTAGCCGGGTTGTTGATCGTGCTGTCGTCGTTCTGGGGATGGCGCGGCCCGTACGGGACGCACCCGGTCAATGGGTTCGTCATCGCGATGTGCCTTGCCGTCGCGGCGGCATACGCCGGGCGCGCGGCCCGCTCCAAGCCCCCGCGGCAACGATACGGCTGGCTGGCGCTGGTCGCGGCCCTGCTCGGTTGGGCGGCCGGGGAGGTCATCTGGGCGGTTTATGACGTGCGGCCGGAATTCGACCACGCCACCCACCCCGCGGCGACAGAGTTCGTGCTGCTGCTGTGGCCGGTCGGCGCCATGACGTCGTTGGTGCTGCTGTCCCAGTTGTCTCGCAACAGTCCCCGGCGTCTGCTTCTCGACGGTCTCATCGTGGCGACGTCGCTGTTCGTCATCGCCTGGGTGTTCGTGGTCGAAGCGCAGCTGCAAAAGCATTCCGGTGCACGGCTGGTGACCTCGGCGGAGGTCTTCGCCGACATCATCCAGGTGACGACGGCGATCCTGATGCTGTCCCGGGCTCGTCCCGGTGACCGGCCGAGCCGCACCCTGCTCGCCGGTGGCGTCGCGACCATCTGCCTCGCCGACATGGCGCTGGTCTTCTATACCGGCATCGCCAGCTATCACACGGGCGGTGTCGGTGACCTGATCCGCGTGGCCGGGCTGGCGTTGTTGGCGCTCGCGGCGCTGTCCGCGGTGCACGAGGGTCCCGCGCCGGCATCGCCGGATGAGATCGAATTCCGGGCCCGGCTGTGGCTGCCCTACTTGCCGTTGATCCTCGCCGCCGCGGCGGTCTGGGCACACGCGGCGGGAAATTCGCTGCACGATCCCATGCTGGCCGCGCTGGGCGTACTGGTGGCCGCCGTCCTGGCCCGCCAATTCGTCGTCCTGGTCGACAACCAGCATCTGTTGTCGGAAGTCGCGCGGGAAGCTTTTCGTGACAACCTGACCGGTCTGGCGAATCGGGCCCTCTTCCTGCAGCGCCTGGAACAGGCGGTGGCGCGCCGGCATCCCAACGGCATGCCCATCGCGGTGTTGTGCCTGGACCTCGACAACTTCAAGGCGGTCAACGATGCCCTGGGGCATCCCGCCGGCGACGAGCTCCTCATCCGGGTGGCCGGGCGGCTCACCGCGGCGTTGGGGGAAGCCGGCACCATCGCCCGCCTTGGTGGCGACGAATTCGCGGCCGTCATCGAGGCTTCCGTCACGGAATCGCAGGCGGCCGCGCATCGGATCCTCGACGCCTTCACCGGGGCCATTCTGATCGACGGCATTCCGATCACCGTCCGGCCCAGCATCGGATTCACGGTGTGCACCGGCGCGTCGGCCTGCACGGTCGATCAGCTGCTGCGGCATGCCGACCTCGCCATGTACGCCGCCAAACGCGAAGGCGGGCAATGCATCCGCAGCTTCATGCCCGACCGGCCGCTGCCGTATGCCTTTCCGCCGTCTCCCGGTTCGCAGGATTCCGCGGTTGCGTCGCGTGTCGCCGTCAGCGCCGAGGCGACACCGCCGCCGCCCGTGTCCGACGTCGCGACAACACCCACGACCTCGCCCGCCGCCGATGTCGCGCAAGCCCCCCGTCGACCGCCGAGCGTTGTCCAGGCCGGCTTCGCGGTGCTGGCCATCGGGGTGATCGCCTTCGCCGCGTCCAGCGTCGTACATCCGGATACGGGACATGGCATGTTCTCGGCCACGACGCTGTATTCGGCGCTGAACGTGTTGGCGGCCGGTCTGGTTGCCCTTCGCGTGTGCCGCGTCCCGGGCGACCGCTTGGCGTGGTCACTGATCGCCGCCGCTATGGCGTTCTCGGCCGCGGGCGACATCGTCTACGCCGTGTGGGTGCCCAACGGTCGGTCCCCGTCGGTGGCCGACCCGGTGTACTTGGCGTACTACCCCTTGGTCTACGCGGGGCTGCTGCTGCTCATGCGGGCACGGTTCAAGCGGCTGCCGATCCCGATCCAGCTCGACTCGCTGGTGTGCGCCCTGACGTTGGCGGCGGTGGCCGTGGCCTTGACCGAGGGCCCCATGCGCGCGGCGACGTTACGCACACCGGCGACGGTTTGGATGGGCCTGGTCTACCCCTGGATCGACCTGGTGCTCCTGGCCCTGGCCGCCGGCATGTTGCCAATACTCGGTTGGCGCAATGAATTTCGTTGGGCTCTGCTGGTGGCCGGGTTGGTCTTGTTTGCGGTGGCGGACGGGGCGTATCTGTTCCAGACGACCGCCGGCTCGTATCGGGTCGGCACCTTGCTGGATGCCTGCTGGCCGGCGTCGTCGTTACTCATCGCGATGGCCAGCTGGTCCCCTTCGTCGCCGGCGGCGCCATTGCCCAAGTACCGATTCAGCCCGTATATCACCCCGGCGATGACCTCGGTTGTCGCACTGGGAGTGATTGTCCTGGCGCATCATTCGCGACCAGCCGCGACGCTGGCGGCGTTGAGCCTGGTCGTGGCGACGGGGCGGTTCTCGCTGACCTTCCGCGACGTGAGCCTGCTGCACACGCACGGCAAGCACGCCATGACCGACGAGTTGACCGCGCTGCCGAACCGGCATTCACTGGCGGCGGCGCTGACCGCGTTGCCCGCTTCGGCGTCGCCGGGGCCGTCGTCGCTGCCAAGCAAAGCGCACGCGCGGCGGGCATTGTTGTTGTTGAGCCTCAGCGATTTTCGCGAGATCACCGACTCGATCGGTCGCCAATTCGGCGATGAGTTGCTGTGCCATATCGCAAACCGATTGTCCGGCAGCGTCCGCCGCGACGACATGCTTGCGCGGGTCGGTGATGACCAATTCGCCGTGCTGCTCTCGGACGGGGCCAACCTCACCGCCGCCAGCGCCCAGGCGGGCCGGCTGCTGGAGTCGTTGAGCGAGCCGATCGCCCTGGATCCGATCACCGTCCAAGTCGAAGGCCGCATCGCCATCGCGCTGTGTCCCGACCACTGCGACCGCCCGCAGGAGCTGCTGAGCCGCGCCGAAACCGCGATGGCGCACGCCAAATCCGCCCGCAGCAAGATCGCGGTGTACGACTCGTCGTTCGAGGCTTATCGGAACAACGACCCCGACCTCATCGAGGACCTGCGCACGGCATTGTTCGACACCGACGAGCTGAGATTGCACTACCAACCCAAGATCGACGGGCGCGACGGCAGCGTTCACAGCGTCGAGGCGGTGCTGCGCTGGCAGCACCCCACCCGCGGAACCCTGCTGCCCGAGGAGGTTCTGCCCATCGCCGAACGCGCCGGACTGATGCGCAAGATCTCCAACCGCACGCTGAGCATGGCTCTCAAACAGGTCCGGTGCTGGCGTGAGCAGGGCATCACGCTCACCGTCGCGGTGAACCTGTCGACGACCAACCTGCTCGACATCGAGCTCGTCGGTACCGTCGAGCGGCTGCTCGCAAATTATGACCTGCCCGCAGACGCGCTCATCCTCGAGATCACCGAGAGCGCGCTGATGGATTCCGCGCGATCCCGCAACACCGTCGCCGCATTGCAACGCCTGGGAATTCGCATATCGATCGACGACTACGGCACCGGCTGGTCGTCATTGGCTCGCCTGCAAGAGGTTTCGGTCGACGAGCTCAAACTCGACCGGATTTTCGTAACCCGCCTGGCCCACGACACGCGATCGGTCGCCATCGTGCGCTCGACCGTGGCGCTCGCGCACAACCTGGGCGCCGACCTGGTCGCCGAGGGCGTCGAAAACGAGACCACGCTGAACGCCCTGCACCGCTATGGCTGCATGATCACCCAGGGTTTCGTGCACAGCCCGCCCATGCCTCCGGAAGAGTTGCGGCACTGGATGGCCGACAACGCACCCGAACCCCGCCCCAGCCAGTCCAACCCGCGGGCCTGAGCGGGGCTCAGAACAACTCTTTGGCCAGCAGCTCCAGCGTCGCGACGCGCGCCGGTGCGGCGTCGGGGTCGGTGCCGCGGCGGGCCGAAGCCACCGGGTTCACCATCACCTCGTCGACGCCGAACCCTTTGGCAAGCGCCCGGATCTGCTCGGCGGCCTCCGCCGGCGCACCCAGGACGGCCCGTCGCAGACCACTCTCGACGATCCCCTGCTGCGGTCCCGTCAGCTCGGCCGTCGCCGCCTCCTCCACCAGCGGCACCGGCCCAAGCGGCTGCCCGGTGCGCAGCCTGGCCATCATCTGCAGGTTGGGCAACATCAACGCCGTTGCCTCCTCCCGGGTTTCGGCCACCGCCGCGTTGACCGTCAAAAACGTCCGCGGCTCGGCGGCCACGGCACTGGGCTTGAAGCGGGAGCGGTAAACCTCGAGCGCCTCTTCGGTTCCCCTGCCGGAGAAGTGATGTGCGAAGACGTACGGCAACCCCTTGGCGGCGGCCAGATGCGCCGAATACATCGACGAACCCAGTAGCCACAGGCGCGGTTCGGTCGCGGCGGCCGGGGTGGCCTTGAGCGTGTAGTCGCCGGAGCGCAGCGCAACCCGCACGCCGCGCGCGCTCATCAGCGCCGCCACGTCGTCGAGGTATTCGGGGAAGTTCTCGATGTCCCGACCGTCATGCCCACCCCGCAGCGCATATGAGGTCACCGGGTCGGATCCCGGCGCCCGGCCGATGCCGAGGTCGATGCGACCCGGGGCGGCCGCCTCCAGCAGCGCGAATTGTTCGGCCACCGCCAGCGGCGCGTGGTTGGGCAGCATCACCCCGCCCGAGCCGAGCCGTAGCTGCGAGGTCTGCGGGGCAAGATAGGCGAGCACCACCGGCGGGCTGGTGGCGCCGACCGAAGGCATGTTGTGGTGCTCGGCGACCCAGTAGCGGGTAAAGCCCAACCGATCCGCGGCCTGCGCCAGCTGCACGGTGGCCGCCAGGGCGTCGCCGGTCGTCTGGTCGGTGCGCACCGGGATGAGAT
Source organism: Mycobacterium sp. NTMscope_MAC_12 (assembly GCF_976985675.1). NCBI lineage: Bacteria > Bacillati > Actinomycetota > Actinomycetes > Mycobacteriales > Mycobacteriaceae > Mycobacterium > Mycobacterium sp. NTMscope_MAC_12. The sequence goes on along the minus strand of NZ_CDRJYY010000001.1, from coordinate 911,439 downwards.
CAAGGACGGAAAGACGCACGATGGCGTCAACGTGTGCGGCCCGGCAAACGTTCCCGAACCCGCCCTAGTAGTCCTTGAGGGTGATCGAGGAGACGATACGGTCGAACACCTCTTGCGGAATCGGTGCGCCGCCCGGAATGTTGTCCACGACCAGCCACTGGTTGCGCTGGACGTAGTCACCGAACTCGCGCTGGTAGTCGGCGAATCCGCGTTCGTAATCGGCTGTCCCGTCCTGGGAGGCGGACTTGAGCTCGCCGGCCAGCACGTAGGCGCCCAGCAGCGCGACGCTGGTTCCCTGACCCGACAGGGGCGAGCAGCAGTACCCGGCGTCGCCGACCAGCGCCACCCGGCCGCGTGACCAGCGGTCCATCTTGATCTGCGACATCTCGTCGAAGTAGAAATCCGGCGCGGTCCGCATGTACTCCAGCAGTTGCGGGCGGATCCATCCTTCACCGGCCATCCGCCGCTCCAGCTCGCCGAATTGGGCCTCGGTGTCGCGGTAGTCGATCCGCAGCTCTGGCTCCATGAAACCCAACATGGCCCGGGCCTCGGCGTTGTTACGCGCGCTGTAGATCCCCGCCATGGTGGAGTCCCCGTAGTGCCACATCTGCCAGTAATCCAGGTCCAAGAAATTGGGCACGGTGAAGATCGCCGCGTGCGTGCCCAGCCGCTCGATGAAATTCTCCTCCGGCCCGAACACCAATCGCCGTACGTTGGAGTGCAATCCGTCGGCACCGATGACGAGGTCGAATTCGCGTGGCGCGGCGCGCTCGAAGGTGACGCGGACGGCCGCACCAACGTCCTCCAGCGCGGTGATGCTGTCGTCGAAAAGGTAGTCGGTGGTCCATTGGCTTGCGCCGTAAAGCAATTCGACCAAGTCGTCGCGCAGCAGTTCGATGTCGGGACTGTCGATGCGTCCGCCGGTCGGAGTCGACTCGGTGTCGCGGGACAGTTCATTGCCGTCACGGTCGACGACGGAGGAGCCGCGGATTTGCGTCCTGCGCTTCTCGGCGGCGGCCAGCAGCCCCATGCGGTCGAGTACGGTCAGCGCCGGGCCGCGCACGTCGATCGCCTGGCCGCCCGGGCGCGGCCCGCGATGACGCTCCACCACCGTCACCGAATGGCCGTGCCGCCCAAGCCAAAACGCGGCCGCCGTGCCCGCCACGCTGGCACCGGAAACCAGAACCTCGCTCACTTGATCCCTGCCAGTTCTTTCGCGTCGCGGAAGACGTCGTCAAGCATTGCTGGAGTCAACCTACCGGTGAACATGTTTTGCTGGCTCGGGTGGTAGCAGCCGAGCAACCGCACGCCGGGCGCCAGGTCGGCAACGACGCCGTGACCGAACCGGGGCTTGCGCCCCGCTCTTGTAGCGGAGGGACCCGGCAGCCGCAGCGCGATCTGCCACCCGAAACCTCCGAGGGCCACGACCACGCGAACGTGGTCGGCCACCAGCTGCCATTCGGCTTGCAGCCAGGGCCAGCAGGTGTCCCGCTCGGTCGGGGTCGGGGCGTTGGCGGGCGGCGCGCACCGCACCGGGGCGACGATGCGAATCTGCTTGGTCTGCAAGCCATCCGCGGCGTCGACGCTGGTCGGCTGGTTCACCAGTCCGGCCCGGTACAGCGCCGCGTACAACTGGTCGCCCGAGCGGTCGCCGGTGAACATCCGGCCGGTGCGGTTGGCGCCGTGCGCGGCGGGCGCCAGCCCGACGATCAACAGCCGGGGCCGCGCCGCTCCCCAGCTGGGCACCGGCCGGCCCCAATACGGTTGGTCGGCGAAGGCCCGCCGTTTGATGAGCGCGACCTCCTCGCGCCAATCGACCAACCGCGGGCAGGCCCGGCACACGCTGACCAGGGCGTCGAGTTCGGGGATCGAGGTGGCGCGTTGCGCGAGCGCGACGACCTGGGCGGCATCGGCCGCTACCGGGGTCTGCGGTGTGGCCGGATCACCCGGCCATCCGGTGCCCGCGCCGACCGGAGAGTCGAACGGCTGGCCGGTACGCGGGTGGTCGAGCACATGAACATCCTGCATTCAGCGGCCACGTCGTGCCGACCCGGGCGCCGTCCGGGGCCGCGACACGGGCTTACTATCGGGCCGTGAGCTCCGACGCCCTGGCCAGCCTGATCGCCGACCTGCCCGACGGGATGGTCGTCACCGATCCCACCGTGACCGAGGGCTATCGCCAGGACCGCGCGTTCGACCCTTCGGCCGGCAAACCGCTGGCCGTGGTCCGGCCGCGGCGCACCGAAGAGGTGCAGACCGTGTTGCGCTGGGCCACAGCGAACCGGGTTCCGGTCGTGCCCCGGGGCGCCGGCAGCGGTTTGTCCGGCGGGGCGACCGCGCTGGATAACGGCATCGTGCTCTCGATGGAGAAGATGCGCGACGTCGCCGTCGACCCGGTGACCCGCACCGCGGTATGTCAGCCCGGGCTGTTCAACGCGGAGGTGAAAAAGGCCGCCGCCGAACACGGCCTGTGGTATCCGCCGGATCCGTCCTCGTTCGAGATCTGCAGCATCGGCGGCAACATCGCCACCAACGCCGGCGGGCTGTGCTGCGTGAAGTACGGCGTCACCACCGACTATGTGCTGGGCATGCAGGTGGTGCTGGCCGACGGCACCGCGGTCCGGTTGGGCGGGCCGCGACTCAAGGACGTCGCGGGCCTGTCGTTGACCAAGCTCTTCGTCGGCAGCGAAGGCACGCTGGGGGTCGTTACGGAGGTGACGCTGCGGCTGGTACCCAAGCAGAACGCGTCCAGCATCGTCGTCGCCAGCTTCGCGTCGGTGCAGGACGCGGTCGACGCGGTGCTCGCCGTCACCGCGCGGCTTCGCCCGTCGATGCTGGAGTTCATGGATTCGACGGCGATCAACGCCGTCGAAGACACCCTGCGCATGGACCTGGATCGCGGGGCGGCGGCCATGCTGGTGGCCGGGTCCGACGAGCGCGGCCGCGCCGGTAGCGAGGACGCCGAGATCATGGCCAAGGTGTTCGCGGAAAGCGCTGCGACGGAAGTGTTTTCGACCGACGATCCCGATGAGGGCGAAGCGTTCGTCGTCGCGCGGCGGTTTTGCATCCCGGCCGTCGAAGCCAAGGGATCGCTGTTGCTCGAGGACGTAGGCGTGCCGCTTCCGGCGCTCGGCCGGCTGGTCACCGGGATCGCGGGCATCGCCGCCGAACGCGACCTGATGATCTCGGTGATCGCGCACGCCGGCGACGGCAACACCCACCCGCTGATCGTCTATGACCCCGCCGACGCCGACATGACCGAGCGCGCGCACCTGGCGTTCGGCGAGATCATGGATCTGGCCGTGGGGCTCGGCGGCACGATCACCGGCGAGCACGGCGTCGGCCGGCTGAAGCGGCCCTGGCTGGCGGGCTATCTGGGGCCGGACGTGATGGACCTCAACCGGCGCATCAAGCAGGCGCTGGATCCGCTCGGCATCCTCAACCCAGGGTCGGGCATCTAGTTCTGGTTTGGCTCGGCGGCGAGCCGCTGGTCGAGCGTGAAGCTGGCCGCACGCTCGGTCCCGAACGTGAAGCTGGCCGCGCTGTCGTCGCCAGCGACGGTTGACATATTGCTACCACTGTCGTACGAATGAGACATGGCTACTGTTATGTCCCAGAACGTGCCGGTCGCATTCCAGCTCGCGACCGCCGCCACCTGGCCGAACCCGTGGCCGATGTACCGCGCCCTGCGCGACCACGATCCCGTGCACCACGTCGTTCCCCCGAAATCCCCCGCGGACGACTACTACGTGTTGTCCCGGCACGCCGATGTGTGGGCCGCGGCACGGGACCACGAAACCTTCTCCTCGGCAAAGGGCCTGACCGTCAACTATGACGATCTGGAATTGATTGGGCTGCAGGACAATCCGCCGTTTGTGATGCAGGATCCGCCAGTGCACACCGAGTTCCGCAAGCTGGTGTCGCGTGGGTTCACGCCGCGACAGGTCGAGGCGGTGGAACCCAAGGTGCGGGATTTCGTCGTCGAGCGCATCGAGGGGTTGCGCGCGGCCGGCGGCGGTGACATCGTCACCGAGCTTTTCAAACCGCTGCCGTCGATGGTGGTCGCGCATTATCTGGGTGTGCCCGAAGAGGATTGGGCGCAGTTCGACGGATGGACCCAGGCGATCGTCGCGGCCAACACCGCCGAGGGCGGCGTCGCGGGCGCGCTGGAAACCGTCGGCGATGCGGTCGGGTCGATGATGGCCTACTTCACCGGCCTGATCGAATGGCGTCGCACCGAACCCGAGGACGACACCATCTCCCACCTGGTTTCTGCCGGCGTCGGAGCCGACGGTGACATCGCCGGCACGCTGTCGATCCTCGCCTTCACGTTCACGATGGTCACCGGCGGCAACGACACCGTCACCGGGATGCTCGGCGGGTCGATGCCATTGCTGCACGAGCGGCCCGACCAGCGAAAGCTTCTGGTGGACAACCCCGAATTGATCACCGACGCCGTCGAAGAGTTGCTACGGATGACCTCACCGGTCCAGGGGTTGGCGCGCACGACCACCCGCGACGTGACGATCGGCGACACCACCATTCCCGCCGGGCGTCGGGCGCTGCTGCTGTACGGGTCGGCCAACCGCGACGAACGCCAATACGGGCCGGACGCCGCCGAACTCGACGTGACGCGATGCCCGCGCAACATTTTGACGTTCAGCCACGGAGCGCACCACTGCCTGGGCGCCGCCGCGGCCCGGATGCAGTCCCGGGTGGCGCTCACCGAACTGCTGGCGCGGTGTCCGGACTTCGAGGTCGACGAGGCGGGCATCGTCTGGGCCGGCGGCAGTTACGTGCGGCGGCAGCTGTCGGTGCCGATCCGAATGCGGTCCTGATGGCGGGTAACGACTGGCTTTCCTCGCGCCGCAACGAGGCGGCCGTCGACCGGATACTCGACGCGGCGGAGGAGCTTTACACCGTGCGCGACTCGGGTTCGATCGGCATGAACGAGATCGCCAGGGCCGCGGGGTGTTCCCGCTCGACGCTGTACCGGTACTTCGAGAACCGCGAGGCTCTGCGCACCGCCTATGTGCACCGTGAGACCCACCGACTGGGCCGCGAGATCCTCGCGCGCACCGGCGGCATCGAGGACCCGCACGAACGGCTGATCGTGAGCATTCTCGTCACCTTGGGGATGGTGCGCGAGAGTCCCGCGCTTGCGTCTTGGTTCGCGACGAGCCGCCCGCCGGTCGGCGGCGAGTTGGCAGGCCAGTCCGACGTCATCGCGGCCCTGGCGGCGGCGTTCCTGCACTCCCTGGGGGCCGACGATCCCGCGATCGTCGAGCGCCGGGCGCGCTGGGTGGTCCGGGTGATCGTGTCGATGCTGATGTATCCGGGCCGCGACGATAACGAGGAGCGGGCGATGATCGAGGAGTTCGTCGTCCCGATCATCGCCCCGGCAAGCGCCCGCCGCTAGCTGGCAGCCGTCCCCCTCTCCTTCATCAGGCCACCCAATAGGCTTGCGCCTTAATCGATTTGCGCGGGATACCGAAGTCCTCCCGCAACGCTTTGGCAACCGAGCGGGTGGTGCGGTTGTCGCAGGCCACCCAACCGAAGTGGTCCCCGGCGTCAAAGGCCGCCGACCGCACCGCCTCCAGCAAGGCCTGACCGGCATCCTTGCGGTCCACCCAGATGACATCGGCGCAACGCGCCACCGGCAGGTCTTTGTCACCCTCGTGGCCCGCCTCCAAGAAGACCCGCGCCGGCACCTCACCGATCGAGGTGAGCAGCGAGTTGATCGCCGGCAGCGACGCGCAGTCCCCGACGATGACGTAGCCGGCTGGGGCCGGATCGGGAACGGCGAACCTGCTGCCGAGCACGGTGGCGTCGATCGTGTCGCCGGGTTGCGCCGTTCGCGCCCACCGCGACGCGGTGCCGTCGTGCAGAGCGAACTCGATGTCCAGTGCGCCGGCCGCCGGGTCAGGGTCCACCAGCGTGTATCCGCGCTGGTGCAGTTTGTCGCCGTCGGCGAACCACAGCCGTACCCACATCGTGGGATGGACCCCGTGTTGGCCGAGCAATCCGCCATCGGCGAAGCTCAGGCGCAGGTAGTGCGGGGTGATCTCGCGGCGGGCGGTCACGGTGAGCCGGTAATCGCCGGCCCCCAGCAGCTTGAGCACCGTGCCGGTCCATCCCCGTGAAGCCTGGTGATCGCTCATGCGTCGGATGCCCTTTCCTCAAGTTGAACGTAGGTAAGGGTAACCTATCTTTGTCGATCTGTGGGCTCAGTCGCGGACGCGCGTGAAACGGTGCAGCAGCCATGCCAACGGGATCGTCAGCACCAGCGTCGCGATGAACAGGTACAGCATCGGCCCGGTGTAGACGCGCGCGCCCACCACGTAGTCCATCGCGAATTCCATGGTGATCAGGTGGATCAGGAAGATTTCGTAGGAGATCTCCCCCAGCCACACCATGGGGCGGCTGGCCAGGAGCCGCGAATACCATCCGTGGTCCCCCAGCGCCAGCGGCGCCACCGCCAGCGCGGCGATCACGGCGTAAAAACAGGTCTTGAACAACGCTTCGCTCAGGGTTGCCGGGGAGGTGGTGGGCGCGCCGGCGATGGGAGTGGAGACGATGAAATAGCTGATGATCGCCAGCGGGATGGCCACGAACCCGTAGCCGCGCACACCCATCTCTTGCAACACCGTGAGCATCATGCCGGCGAGGAACCAGGCCAGGTAGGTAGGCAGCCATAGCCGGGCACCGTCGGGAAACCAGTGATCGGTGTGCACGAGAACCAACCACGCCGGGCTGATCAACAGCATCCCCGCCAGGGCGCCCAGCACCAATTTCGGCTGCCACTGCCGCCGGCAGATCAGCACCAGCAGCAGGTAGGCCAGCAGCGGAAGGATGACGTAGAACGAGGCCTCCACGGCCAGGCTCCACATCTGGGTCAGCCCCTGGTGCAGATACTTGCCCAGGTAGCCGTTGCAGTAGATCTGGGTCAGCGTCAGGTTGCGCGCCAGCCCGAGCCACGAGTGTCCGGGGTTTGGCCCCGCCTCGCGGTAGTGATACAGCACGTAGGCGAACAGCACGGTGATGACGTAGGCGGGCATGATGCGCCGAACCCGGTGCCACGCATAGCGACTCAGCGACGGCGGCGGGCCACCCGTTGCGGCGGATTTCACCCACGGACGGAACAACAGGTAACCGGAGAGCACGAAGAAGATCGGCACCCCGATCTCCATCCGGGAACCGACCAGGCCCCAATAGCCGTGTGTGTATTTGCCGGTGGTGTAGGCCGCGTGGGTGCCGACGACGAGCAGCGCGGCGACGGCGCGGACGCCGGTCAGCGAGGCGACGCGGTCGACGCGGGAGGTCTGCTCGAGCCCGCCCTGGGCGTCCTGTTCTTCAGACAGCGTCATCCGCCGTGTTTCCTGCGCGGTTTCCCGCCGTCGCGGCCGCCGCGGGCCTTGGCGGAGGACCTGTCCGGCTGAAGGTTGATCAACACCCCCGAAATGCGGGTCTGCTCAAGCCTTTTGAACGTCGATTGGGGCAACTTGGCCGGCAGTTCCACCAGCGAGAAATCCGGCCCGATCGAGATGTGGCCGAAATCGCTGCGATGCAGCCCTCCCTCGTTGGCGATGGCGCCCACGATCGCCCCCGGACCGATCTTGTGGCGCTTGCCCACCGCGATGCGGTAGGTGGCGAACGGCCGTGTCGACCTTGGCTTTTCGGGCCGATCGCGCCGTTCGGTGCGCCGCTCGCGTCGCTCGGGCGGAGGTTCGGGTGCCATCAGGAACGCCTCGCCGTCGCGGGACTGCAAGGCCAGCGCGGCGGCGATATCGGCCATCGGGGTGTCGTGCTCGCGTTCGTAGTCCTGGACCAGCTTGCGGAACAGGTCAATGCCGGGGGCCCCGAGCGCGTTGGTGATCGAATCGGCGAACTTGGCCACCCGCTGCGCGTTGACGTCCTCGACGGTGGGCAACTCGGTTTCGGTGAGCGTTTGCCGCGTGGCCTTTTCGATCGCCTTGAGCAGGTGGCGCTCTCGCGGGGAGACGAAGAGCAGCGCGGTTCCCGAACGTCCGGCCCTGCCGGTGCGCCCGATCCGGTGCACGTACGACTCGGTGTCGTGCGGGATGTCGTAGTTGAGCACGTGCGAGATCCGCTCCACGTCGAGCCCGCGCGCGGCCACGTCGGTGGCAACCAGGATGTCGATGCTGCCGTCCTTCAGGGCGGCGACGGTCCGCTCGCGCTGCGCCTGGGCGATGTCGCCGTTGATGGCGGCCGCGGAGAAACCTCGCGCCCTGAGCTTTTCGGCGACTTCCTCGGTGGCCTGTTTGGTCCTGACGAAGATGATCATCGCTTCGAACGGCTCGACTTCGAGGACCCGGGTCAGCGCGTCCATCTTGCGGGGGCCGGCGACCTGGATGTAGCGCTGCGAAATGTTCTCGGCGGTAGCGGTTTTCGCCTTGGTGCTGACCTCGAGCGGATCGTGCAGGTACTTGGTGGTGAGCTTTCGGATCGCGGGCGGCATGGTCGCGGAGAACAAAGCCACCTGTTTGTATTCCGGGGTCTCGGACAGGATGCGGTCGACTTCTTCGGCGAAGCCCATGGTGAGCATCTCGTCGGCCTCGTCGAGCACCAGGTAGTCGACGTGGGACAGGTCCAGCGTCCCCCGTTCGAGGTGGTCGATCACCCGACCGGGCGTCCCGACCACCACGTGGGCGCCGCGGCGCAGCCCGGCCAGCTGCACGCTGTAGGACGAGCCGCCGTAGATCGGCAGCACGTTGATCTTGGGCAGGTGGGCACCGTACCGACTGAACGCCTCGGCAACCTGCAGGGCCAGTTCCCGGGTCGGGGCGAGCACCAGGGCCTGGGTGGCGTTGCTGGTGACGTCGATTTTGGACAGGATCGGGATCGCGAACGCGGCGGTCTTGCCGGTGCCGGTCTGCGCCAGTCCGACGACGTCCGAGCCCGCCATCAGCGCCGGGATCGTCGCGGCCTGGATGCCGGTGGGTGATTCGTAACCGACGTCAGCGACCGCCCGCAGCACCGAAGGGTGGATCTGCAGGTCGGCAAACGTCGGAGAGGCAGCCCCGGTCGAGCTGTCTGAGAGGGTCATCGCCCAAGGAGTCTAGTGGTGACCGGCCGTCCGGCGGTCCGCGTGATCATCAGCACAGCCGAGCGGGGCCCGGCCACGCCTGCCACACCCGCGGAGCCGATGACGGTACGGTGCGTCGATGTGTGGTCGCTACCGTGTCGTACCGAGCCACTGACCTGCTCGGCCGCTGTTGCATTAATCGCCATCACCTTGACCGGCTGCGGTTCAGGAGATTCCACCGTCGCAAAGACACCGCAGGCCAGGACGTCGGAAACCCCGTCGATCACTGCCCCGGCCACGCCGTCGCCGGCTGCCCAGCCCGGCAACGCGCCACCGGCCGATCCATGCGCGGTCAATCTCGCCTCGCCCACCATCGCGAAGGTGGTGTCCGAACTGCCGCGCGACCCGCGCAGCCAGCAGCCGTGGAATCCCGAGCCGCTGGCCGGCAACTACAACCAGTGCGCGCAGCTCTCGGCGGTGATCATCAAGGCCAACACCAACGCGGTCAGCCCGACCACCCGCGCGGTGCTGTTCCACCTCGGCCAATTCATCCCGCAGGGTGTCCCCGACACCTACGGCTTCAACGGCATCGACCCGGCGCAAACCACGGGCGACACCGTGGCGTTGACCTACCCGGGCGGGATCAAGGGCTTGAACACCGACGTGAAGTTCCATTGGAACGGCAACGCGGTCGAACTGATCGGCAATACGCCCGGGCACTGATCCCGGGCACGCCCGCCCAGCGCGACCATCCTGTCGGAGCCCTGTCCTACAGTGGCTCCAGTGTTCGTGACCGGCGACAGCATCGTTTACAGCGCGTCGGACCTTGCCGCCGCCGCCCGCTGCGAATTCGCGCTGCTGCGGGATTTCGACGCGAAACTCGGCCGCGGCCCGGCGACCGCGATCGAGGACGAACTGCTCACGCGGACAGCCGCCCTCGGCGACGAGCATGAGCGGCGCGAGCTCGCCCGATTGCGCGAGCGGTTCGGCGATGAGGTCGCGGTCATCGGCCGCCCGGCGTACACGACCGCCGGGCTGGCGGCGGCCACCGACGCGACGCTGCGCGCCGTCGCCGACCGCGCCCCCGCGGTGTATCAAGCCGCGATGTTCGACGGCCGCTTCCTCGGATTCGCCGACTTCCTAGTGCGTGACGGCGAGCAGTATCGGGTCGTCGACACCAAGTTGGCCCGCTCCGAAAAGGTGACCGCGCTGTTGCAGCTCGCCGCCTACGCCGACGCGCTGGCCGCCTCGGGCGTGCCGGTCGCGCCGGAGGCCGAACTGCGGCTCGGTGACGGAACGGCCGTGCGGCACCGCGTCTGCGACCTGGTCCCGGTCTACCGTTCGCAGCGGGCGCGCCTGCAGCGGCTGCTCGTCGACCACTATGCGAGCGGCGCCGCGGTGCGGTGGGACGACGAAAGCGTGGCCGCCTGTTTTCATTGTCCGTTGTGCCTCGAGCAGCTACGGGCCGCCGACGATGTGCTGCTGGTCGCCGGCTTACGAGTAAGCCAGCGGGACAAGCTGTTCCATGCCGGCATCACCACCGTCGCCGAACTGGCCGCCCACAACGGACCCGTGCCCGGGCTTGCCCCCGGTGTCGTCGCCACGTTGACGACTCAGGCGAAACTGCAAGTGCGCCAACGCGACACAGGCGTGGCGCAGGTCGAGGTCATCGACCCACAGCCGTTGGCGCTACTCCCCGAGCCGGACCCCGGCGATCTGTTCTTCGACTTCGAAGGCGACCCGCTGTGGACCACCGACGGCCGCGAGTGGGGCCTGGAATACCTGTTCGGTGTCCTGGAGGCCGGCCCGACGGGCACGTTCCGCCCGCTGTGGGCGCACAACCGGACCGATGAACGCAAAGCACTGACCGATTTCTTGGCGATGGTGGCCAAACGGCGCAAGCGCCGCCCCAACATGCACATCTACCACTACGCGCCCTACGAGAAGACCGCGTTGCTGCGGCTGGCCGGGCGCTACGGCGTCGGCGAGGACGAAGTCGACGAACTGCTGCGCAGCGGCACGTTGGTCGACCTTTACCCGTTGGTGCGCAGGAGCATTCGCGTCGGCGCGGAGTCATTCAGCCTCAAGGCGCTCGAGCCCCTCTACATGGGGTCCCAACTGCGCGCGGGGGACGTGACCACCGCGACCGATTCGATCACCTCCTACGCACGGTATTGCGAACTGCGCGCAGAGGGCCGGGGCGACGAGGCCTCGTCCGTGCTCAAGGAGATCGAGGACTACAACCACTACGACTGCCGGTCGACTCAGGAATTGCGTAACTGGCTGCTGCTGCGCGCCTATGAATCCGGCGTCGTACCGATCGGCGCCCAGCCCGTGGGCGACGGCAACACCGTCGAGGACCGCGACCCACTGGCGGTGACGCTGTCGGCGTTCACCGGGGCTGCCGGCATCGACGAGCGCACCCCGGAGCAGACGGCGGTGGCGTTGGTGGCCGCCGCACGCGGCTACCACCGCCGCGAGGACAAACCGTTCTGGTGGGCGCATTTCGACCGGCTGAACTTCCCCGTCGACGAATGGGCGGACAACACCGATGTTTTCGTCGCCGAGGACGCGTCCGTCAGCGTCGACTGGCACACCCCGCCCCGCGCGCGCAAACCGCAGCGACGCCTGCAGTTACACGGCGAGCTGGCCCGCGGCGACCTGAAGAGCGACGTCTTTGCGCTGTACAAACCGCCGGCGCCGCCCGGCATGACCGACAGCCCGGACCGACGGGCGGCCGGACGGGCCACGGTCCTCGAAGCCGACGACCCGGCGGTGCCCACCACAGTGATCGTCCTCGAACGAGTTGGCGGCGACGGCAAGCCATTTCACCAGCTGCCCTTCGCGCTGACCCCCGGCCCGCCGATTCCCACCACGGCGCTGCGGGAGTCGATCGAGGCGACCGCCGCAGCACTGACCGACGGACTCCCGCGCCTACCCTGCAGCGCCATCGTCGACGTCCTGCTGCGCCGCGCGCCCCGCACGCGCAGCGGCACTCCCCTGCCGCGCGGCACCGACGCCTCGAACATCACAGCCGACATCACCGCCGCACTACTCGATTTGGATTCGTCGTACCTGGCGGTGCACGGGCCGCCCGGCACCGGCAAGACGCACACGGCCGCGCGAGTGATCCAACACCTGGTCACCGAGCGCGGCTGGCGCGTCGGCGTCGTCGCGCAATCGCACGCCACGGTGGAGAACCTGCTGGACTGCGTGATCGACGCCGGCCTGGATCCGCAACGGATCGCGAAGAAGCGCAACGACCACCAGGCTCCGCGCTGGCAAGAGATCGACGGCAGCGCGTACGCCGCGTTCCTCGCTGACACGCCGGGTTGTGTGATCGGCGGCACCGCATGGGATTTCGCCAACGCCAACCGGATACCGCCGGGCAGCCTGGATCTGCTGGTGATCGACGAGGCGGGCCAATTCTGTCTGGCCAACACCATCGCCGTGGCTCCGGCCGCCGCGAATCTGCTGCTGCTCGGAGACCCCCAACAGTTGCCGCAAGTCAGCCAGGGCACCCATCCGGAGCAGGTGGACACGTCCGCGCTGGCTTGGCTGGTCGACGGTCAACGGACGCTGCCCGACGAACGTGGCTACTTTCTGGACCGTTCCTACCGGATGCACCCGGCCGTCTGCGCCGCTGTGTCCTCGCTGTCCTACGAAGGCAGGCTGCATTCGGATGAATGCACCGCCGCCCGCCGCCTGGACGGGTACGGGCCGGGTGTGCGGCTGCTTTCGGTTGAGCACCAGGGTAATTCGACCGAAAGCCCGGAGGAGGCCGACGCGATCGCCGCCGAGATCGGGCAACTGCTCGGCGCGCCATGGACCGATGAGCACGGCCGCCGGGCATTGACGGCCGCCGATGTGCTGGTGCTGGCACCCTACAACGCGCAGGTGGCATTGCTGCGTCGCCGGTTGAGCTCTGCCGGGCTCGGCGGTGTGCGGGTGGGGACCGTCGACAAGTTCCAAGGCGGCCAGGCGCCCGTGGTGTTCATCTCGATGACGGTTTCCTCCACGGACGTGGTGCCACGCGGAATGTCCTTCCTGCTCAACAGGAATCGACTCAACGTGGCGGTCAGCCGGGCGCAATACGCAGCGGTGATCGTGCGGTCGCCGTCGCTGACGGACTACCTGCCCGCCACGCCCGCGGGCCTGACCGACCTGGGCGCATTCTTGGCGCTCACCCAACCCGATCTGCGCTGAGGCGCCTAATTTCCCGACGAGTGCCGGCCGTAACCGGTGGGATCGTCGTCGGGATCGGCGCGGTGGTGGTGACCTCGCAGCGAGTCGCCCTCGGTGAAGTGGTGACCCGCCGGACCCCTGTGGGGGCGGCGCGGCGGTCGGGTAAACCGCTCCACCGGCGGGCTGGGCTTGACCGAGCGTCGCACCGCCACCTGACGGAGGCGCTTGCCGCTGTCGACATGAGAGCCGTTGTGGGCAAAGCCAATTGGTTGCGCCGGCGCTACCGGCTCATTGAACACGCTGCGCGACGAATCGACCGGGCCCCGCGGCCGCGGGCCGGCGGGAGGGGGCCCCGCATTAGCCCGCTCCCCTGACGGCGGGCCGCCGCGCTCGACATCGGATTCGCGTTGGAGGAGCAATTCGACGTACTCGTCGTCGTCATAGTCGTCGTCGACGATGTCATCGTCGTCGGGCCCGAAGGGATCGCCGCCTCGGCCGGTGCGCGACCAGGGGGCGAAGCCCACCAAGAACAGGGCGGCGATGATCCCGAACAACGCGATGAACGCGGGCAACAGCACCGATTGCGACATCGCGACCGCAAACGGTTCGCGCAGAAACGGGGGCAACTGCAACGCGATGGCGTCCTCGTCGACGCCCCCACCGGACGGCCGCCGCGGCATTTCGGCACTGATCCGCCAGGTCATGAATGCGGCCATGCCGGCGCTGCCGAGCACCGCGCCCAGCTGCCGGACCGAGTTGTACACCGCAGAGCCCGCACCGGCCAGCTGCGCGGGCAGGTTTCGCGTCGCGGTCGCGGTCAGCGGCGACCACACGAACGCCATCCCCACGCCCATCGCGAAGAACGGCAACACCAGCCGCCAGATCGGCGTCGTCGGCGCCATCTCGAAGGTGAGCCAGGTCAGCGCGATCGCCAGCACCGAAAAACCGAAACCGAGCACCGGCCGCGGATGGTAGTTGTCGACGATCTTGCCGACGAACGGCGCGAACACCCCGTTGGCGATCGCCATCGGCGCGATCAGCAGGGCCGAGCGCGTCGGCGACAGCCCGCAAACAGCCTGCGCATAAAACGTCAGCGGCAGCATCATCGCCGTCGCGGCGAACGAGACGATTGCCACCCCGACGTTGCACAGGCTGAAGTCGCGGTCACCGAAGATCACCAACGGAATCAGCGGTTCGTGGGGGTTCGCCGACTGCCAGAAGACGAACACCGTCATGAACCCGAAGCCCGCGACGATCAACGCCCAAATCCACGGCTGCCAGTGCGCGGCCTGCCCCTGCTGCAGCCCGAACACGATCAGGAACATGCCCACCGCGGACAGGCCCACCCCGATCAGATCGAACCGGTGTGACTGGGTGGGCAACACCGGGATCAGCCAATACGCCAACGCCAGCCCGATCACCCCGATGGGGACGTTGACGAAGAAGATCCACTCCCAGCCCAGCCCGTCGACCAGGACACCGCCGGCCAGCGGGCCCACCAGGCTGGCGACTCCCGCGGTGGCGCCCCACAAGCTCACCGCGATGCCGCGCCGTTCCGGCGGGAAGATCCGGGTGATCGTCGACAAGGTTTGCGGGGTGAGCACGCCCGCTCCGATGCCTTGCACGACGCGGGCCGCGATCAGCATGGCGGCGCTGCCCGACAGTCCGCACCACACCGAGGAGATAGTGAAGACCACCAGGCCGATCAGGTACAGGTTCTTGGGGCCGAACCGGTCGCCGAGGCGACCCGCCACGAGCAACACGACGGCATAACCCAGCAGGTAGGCGCTGGTCACCCAGACCACGGTGTCGTAGCCGATGCGCAGGTTGGCCATGATGGTCGGGTTTGCGATCGCGACGATGGTCGAGTCGACCATGATCATGAAAAAGCCGATCATCATCGCCCAAAGCGGGTTCCAGGGGTTCTGTGAGTGCGGCGAGCTCCGGGTGATGAAATCCCAGCGATGGGCGGCCCGCGCCGGCCCGGAACCCGCACGCCCCTCACCCTCGGGCGTGCGGGGCGCAGCCGTGGTCATCCACCCCACCTCGTTTCGCTCCCGACGATGCCGTTTACGCCGCATCGGCCCGTCTGGTCGACCGGCCTGAACTGCCAGGTCATCGACCGCGCGCACGGCGAACCGTTCACCACGACGACCGACCAACGGCACGGCCGTCGCAGACATCCAGCCTGCATTATTCCCGGCGGCGCAAGAGGGCCGGCAGCCACGGATCCGGTGGGGACAGATAACGCGTCAGGATGTGCCGCGGGCACGTTAGCCTGAAGGAACCCCATTTGCAGGAGAGACAGTATGCGGGCCCGACGGAACAGGTCGCGGAAGCGGTTTTTCAACATGGCCAACGCGGGAGAGGCGCCGACCGGCAAGGACGGTCGGCCCAAGATGTCCGCGCGGGCGTTGGCGCAGGTCATCGAGCGCAGCTCGCGGATACAGGGCCCCGCCGCCGAGGCTTATGTGAACCGGCTGCGCAACGCCGATCCCGAGGCCAGCCCGGCGGAGATCCTGGCCAAGCTGCAGAAGCGTTACGTGGCCATCGTGACGGCCGGCGGCGTTGCGGTTGGGGCCGCGGCGACCGTCCCCGGAATCGGCACGTTGAGTGCCCTGTCCGCGGCGGCCGCGGAAACGGTGACGTTCCTCGAGGCCACCGCGTTCTTCGTGTTGGCGGTCGCGGTGGTCCACGACATTCCGGCCGATCACCGCGAACGACGCCGCGCCCTGGTGCTGGCGGTGCTCGTCGGTGACAACAGCGAGCACGCCGTCGCGGAGCTGCTCGGTCCGCGGCGCACCAGCGGCGGCTGGATTTCCGAGAGCCTGGCCGCGCTGCCGCTGTCGTCGATGTCGGGACTGAACTCGCGACTGCTCAAGTCGTGGGTCAGGAAGTACACCGTGCGGCGGGGCGCCCTGTTGTTCGGCAAACTGCTGCCGGTCGGGATCGGGGTCGTGGTGGGGGCAGTGGGCAATTACCTCGCCGGCAAGAAGATGGTCCGCAACGCCAAGCGGGCGTTCGGCGCCCCACCCGCGCGCTGGCCCCGCGCCCTGCATCTGGTGCCCCCGGTCCCCGAAGCCGGCTGACCCTCCCCGAGGCCCCCCGGTCCGCCTGGCAGATTGGTGGCGAGAGGTTAGCCTTTATAGGGCGGAAGCAATGCGTGCCGCCATGGCTATGAGGTGCTCGGCCCGCCGGGGCCGACGAGGGTGCTGCCGCGCAATAGCGCTGCGGTGACCCTGTAGGACAAAGGGATTGAGGCGAACTGCGGTCGTGAGCAACATAAGTTCACCATTCGGTCAGAACGAATGGCTGGTCGAGGAGATGTACCGCAAGTTCCGCGATGACCCCTCGTCGGTGGATCCGAGCTGGCATGAATTCCTGGTCGACTACAACCCCGAGCCCACCGGCGAGGCGGCGCCCGCGGCCCCGACCAGCGGCGATGGCCGGCCGGCCGCGGCCCCCGCGCCGGCGAAGCCGGCCCCGGCTCCCGCCCAAAGCCCCAAGCCCGCGCCCCCTTCCAGCACGACACCCCCCGTCAGCACGGCCGCCGGCAACGGGGTCCCGGCGCGGCCCGCGCCGGCGAAGGCCGCCGCTCCCCCGCCGGCCGAAGGCGACGAGTTGCAGACGCTGCGCGGCGCCGCGGCGGCCGTCGTCAAGAACATGTCGGCGTCGCTGGACGTGCCGACGGCGACCAGTGTCCGCGCCGTCCCCGCCAAGCTGCTGATCGACAACCGGATCGTCATCAACAACCAACTCAAGCGCACGCGCGGCGGCAAGATCTCGTTCACCCACCTGCTCGGGTACGCGCTGGTGCAGGCGATCAAGAAGTTCCCGAACATGAATCGGCACTACGCCGAGGTCGACGGCAAACCCACCGCCATCACCCCGGCGCACACCAACCTCGGCCTGGCCATCGACCTGCAGGGCAAGGACGGCAAGCGTTCTCTGGTGGTGGCCGGCATCAAGGGCTGCGAGACCATGCGGTTCGCGCAGTTCGTCACCGCCTACGAAGACATCGTGCGACGGGCCCGCGACGGCAAGCTGACCGCCGAAGACTTTGCCGGCGTGACGATTTCGCTGACCAACCCGGGCACCATCGGCACCGTGCACTCGGTGCCGCGGCTGATGACGGGCCAGGGCGCCATCATCGGCGTCGGCGCCATGGAATATCCCGCCGAGTTCCAGGGCGCCAGCGAGGAACGCATCGCCGAGCTGGGGATCGGCAAGCTGATCACGCTCACGTCGACCTATGACCACCGCATCATCCAGGGCGCGGAATCCGGCGACTTCTTGCGCACCATCCACGAGATGCTGCTGTCGGACGCCTTCTGGGACGAGATCTTCCGCGAGCTGGGAAACCCCTATCTACCGGTGCGCTGGAGCACCGACAACCCGGACTCGATCGTCGACAAGACCGCCCGGGTGATGGAGTTGATTGCGGCCTACCGCAATCGGGGCCATCTGATGGCCGACATCGACCCGCTGCGCTTGGACGGCAGCCGGTTCCGCAGCCACCCCGACCTCGAGATCCTCAACCACGGTCTGACGCTGTGGGATCTGGATCGGGTGTTCAAGGTCAACGGGTTCGCCGGTTCCGAATACAAGAAGCTGCGCGACGTGCTGGGTCTGCTGCGCGATGCCTACTGCCGTCACATCGGCGTGGAGTACACCCACATTCTCGAGCCCTCGCAACAGGAATGGCTGCAGCAGCGTGTCGAGACCAAGCACGTCAAGCCGACGGTGGCCGAGCAGAAGTTCATCCTGAGCAAACTGAACGCGGCCGAGGCCTTCGAAACCTTCCTGCAGACCAAATACGTTGGGCAGAAACGGTTTTCACTTGAGGGTGCGGAAAGCATCATTCCAATGATGGATGCGGCGATCGACCAGTGCGCCGAGCACGGGCTCGACGAGGTGGTCATCGGGATGCCGCACCGCGGCCGGCTCAACGTACTGGCCAACATCGTCGGCAAGCCGTACTCACAGATCTTTTCCGAGTTCGAGGGCAACCTCAACCCGGCGCAGGCACACGGCTCCGGAGACGTCAAGTACCACCTGGGCGCCACCGGCGTGTACCTACAGATGTTCGGCGACAACGACATTCAGGTTTCGCTGACCGCCAACCCGTCGCACCTGGAAGCCGTCGACCCGGTGCTGGAGGGCCTGGTCCGGGCCAAGCAGGACCTGCTGGACCGGGGCGCCGAGGACCAGGGCGACGACAAGGCCTTCTCGGTGGTGCCGATGATGCTGCACGGCGATGCGGCGTTCGCCGGTCAGGGCGTGGTCGCCGAGACCCTCAACCTGACCCACCTGCCCGGTTACCGCGTCGGCGGCACCATTCACATCATCGCCAACAACCAGATCGGCTTCACCACCGCGCCGGAGTACTCGCGGTCCAGCGAGTACTGCACCGATGTCGCGAAGATGATCGGGGCGCCGATCTTCCACGTCAACGGCGACGACCCGGAGGCGTGCGCGTGGGTGGCCAAGCTGGCCGTCGACTTCCGGCAGGAGTTCAAGAAGGACGTCGTCATCGACATGCTGTGCTACCGCAAGCGCGGGCACAACGAAGGCGATGACCCGTCGATGACCAACCCCGCCATGTACGACGTCGTCGACATCAAGCGCGGAGTCCGCAAGAGCTACACCGAAGCCCTGATCGGCCGCGGCGACATCTCGATGAAGGAAGCCGAGGACGCCCTGCGCGACTACCAGGGCCAGCTCGAGCGGGTGTTCAACGAGGTCCGAGAGCTGGAGAAGCACGGCGCGCTGCCGAGCGAATCGGTGGAAGCCGACCAGATGCTGCCCGCGGGCCTGGCCACCGCGGTGGACAAGGCGTTGCTGGCCCGTATCGGTGACGCATTCCTGGCGCTGCCCGAGGGCTTCACGGCGCACCCGCGGGTGCAGCCGGTGCTGGAGAAGCGCCGGGAGATGGCCTACGAGGGCAAGATCGACTGGGCCTTCGCCGAGCTGCTGGCGCTGGGCTCGCTGGTGGCCGAGGGCAAGCTGGTGCGGCTGTCGGGGCAAGACACCCGGCGCGGCACCTTCTCGCAGCGGCACTCGGTGATCATCGACCGCAACACCGGTGAGGAGTTCACGCCGCTGCAGCTGCTGGCGACCAACCCCGACGGCACCCCCACCGGCGGCAAGTTCCTGGTCTATGACTCCCCGCTGTCGGAATACGCCGCGGTCGGCTTCGAGTACGGCTACACCGTGGGCAACCCGGACGCCCTCGTCCTGTGGGAAGCCCAGTTCGGGGACTTCGTCAACGGCGCGCAGTCGATCATCGACGAGTTCATCAGCTCCGGTGAGGCCAAGTGGGGCCAGTTGTCCAACGTGGTGCTGCTGCTGCCGCACGGCCACGAAGGCCAGGGCCCCGACCACACCTCGGGCCGGATCGAGCGCTTCCTGCAGCTGTGGGCGGAGGGTTCGATGACGATCGCGATGCCCTCCACGCCGTCCAACTACTTCCACCTGTTGCGGCGGCACGCCCTCGACGGCGTGCAGCGGCCGCTGATCGTGTTCACGCCCAAGTCGATGCTGCGCAACAAGGCGGCGGTCAGCGACGTCAAGGACTTCACCGAGATCAAGTTCCGCTCGGTGCTCGAAGAGCCGACCTACGAGGACGGCATCGGTGATCGCAGCAAGGTCAGCAGGGTCCTGCTGACCAGCGGCAAGCTCTACTACGAGTTGGTGGCCCGCAAGGCCAAGGACAATCGGGACGACGTGGCGATCGTGCGGATCGAGCAGCTCGCTCCGCTGCCGAAGCGCCGGCTGGGCGAAACGCTGGACCGCTACCCGAGCGTCAGGGAGTACTTCTGGGTTCAAGAGGAGCCCGCCAACCAGGGCGCGTGGCCGCGCTTCGGTCTGGAATTGCCCGAGCTGCTGCCCGACAAGCTGACCGGGCTCAAGCGGATTTCCCGGCGGGCGATGTCGGCTCCGTCGTCGGGCTCGTCGAAGGTGCACGCCGTCGAGCAGCAGGAGATCATCGACACCGCCTTCGGCTAATGACGAACGTCGATTTGGTTGGGCGGAGACGCCCGGTTTCGCGCAACTGCTCGACGTTCACACCCGACGAGAGCGGTACCGCCGGTACCGGCTAGCCTCGACGCAAACGGGCCAACAGGAAGGGTGCTCATGCAAGGGTTCGCCGGCAAGGTCGCGGTGGTGACGGGTGCGGGTTCGGGTATCGGGCAGGCACTGGCGCTGGAACTGGCTCGCTCGGGAGCCAAGGTGGCCATCAGCGACGTCGACCTCGAAGGCCTGGCCCACACCGAGGAGCAGCTGAAGGCGATCGGTGCGCAGGTCAAGGCGGATCGCCTCGACGTGACCGAACGTGAAGCGTTCCTGGCCTACGCCGACGCGGTCAAAGAGCACTTCGGCAAGGTCAACCAGATCTACAACAACGCCGGGATCGCCTTCACCGGTGACGTCGAAGTCAGCCAGTTCAAGGACATCGAACGCGTGATGGACGTCGACTTCTGGGGCGTCGTCAACGGCACCAAGGCTTTCCTCCCGCACCTGATCGCCTCCGGCGACGGACACGTCGTCAACGTCTCGAGCGTGTTCGGGCTGTTCTCCGTGCCGGGGCAGGCTGCCTACAACTCGGCCAAGTTCGCCGTCCGCGGCTTCACCGAGGCGCTGCGGCAGGAGATGGTGGCGGCCGGCCACCCGGTGGCGGTGACCACGGTGCACCCGGGCGGCATCAAGACCGCGATCGCGCGCAACGCCACCACCGCCGAGGGCCTCGACCAGGCCGAGCTGGCCAAGTTGTTCGACAAACGGCTGGCCAAGACCACCCCGCACCGCGCGGCCCAGATCATCCTCGACGCGGTGCGGAAGAAGAAGGCGCGGGTGCTCGTCGGGGTGGACGCCAAGCTGCTGGACATCTTGGTTCGCCTGACGGGTTCGGGGTATCAGCAGCTGTTCGGGCCCGTCATGGGCCGGCTGCTGCCCAAGCAGTGATCGATCTCTCAGTGCGGCGCGGCCGCATGTTCACCATTTCGCCCTGCGCTAGCCACCGCCGCTGGTAACGATTAGCGTCAACGCGTCAAGCCTGGTCGAGGGAGTATTGCATGGATGGGTTCGCCGGCAAGGTCGCCGTGGTCACCGGCGCGGGTTCGGGCATCGGCCAGGCGTTGGCGGTGGAGTTGGGGCGCGCCGGTGCCAAGGTGGCGATCAGCGACGTCGACACCGCGGGACTGGCGCAGACCGCCGAGCAACTGGCGGCGACCGGCGCGCCGGTCAAGTCCGATCAGCTCGACGTGACCGAGCGCAGCGCCTTCCTGGCTTACGCCGACGCGGTCAACGAGCATTTCGGTGCGGTCAACCAGATCTACAACAACGCCGGCATCACGTTCATCGGATCCATCGAGGACAGCCGGTTTAAGGACATCGAACGCGTGATTGACGTCGACTACTGGGGCGTCGTCAACGGCACCAAGGCTTTCCTCCCGCACCTGATCGCCTCCGGCGACGGACACATCATCAACATCTCGAGCGCGCTCGGCCTGTTTTCGGCGCCCGGCCAGGCGGCATACGTCTCGGCCAAGTTCGCCGTCCGCGGGTTCACCGAGGCGCTGCACCAGGAGATGGCGCGCGCCGGTCACCCGGTGCGGGTGACGACGGTGCACCCGGGCGGCATCAAAACCGCGTTCGCCCGCAACGCCACCGGCGTCGAGGGGGTCGACCACGCCGAGCTGGCCAGCCTCTTCGAGGAACAGCAGGCCAAAACCACCCCGGAACGGGCGGCTCAGCTCATCCTCGAAGGGGTGCGCAAGAACAAGGCCCGGGTGTTGGTGGGGCCGGACGTCAAGGCGATGGACCTGGTCGTGCGGCTGACGGGTTCGCGACCGGAGCTGCTGCTGGGTGGGCCCATCATGGGCCGGCTTCAGCAGTTTGTGCACCGGTTGATGCCCAAGCGCTGACCCGGTCGATGAGCGCGTGAATACGCGCGAAGAGAGCCGGGGCACATCAGCCCTGACGTTCAGCGCCCCAGCGGGTGCTCGGCTAACCAGCCCGCCGCCACCGCCTGCGGGTCGGCGCCCGCACCCACCTGCCGGCGCATGTCGACCAGGGCGGCGGTGTCCAGCACGCCGGCCACTTCGTTGATCGCCAACAATTGCCGGTCGCTGAGCGCGTTGCGACGATACAGCGGCACCACGTTCTCGGCCCGAATCAGTGTGGGTTTGGCGTCGGCCAGCGCGACCAGGTCGGCGTGCGCGCCGGGATCGGCGGTGGTCGTCCATCCCGCGGTCAGCTGTCCGGCCGCGACCGCCGCGAACATCGTTGTGCCATCCGGGAATTCACGCGGGGCGGGAAGGCGGCAGGGGCCGATGGCCGACGGCGGCCGTTGACCGGCGACGGCCCCGACGACGAGGCCGGCACAGTGTTGCGGCAGCGTGCTCAAGTCCGCACTGACATCGCTGCCGCCCCACGCCTTGGCGGTGGCTCGACTCACCAGCAGCACGGGTTTGTCCTCGGCGGCCGTCGTGTAGTCGCCCGCCACGATGCCCTCGGGTAGCGCGGCGATCATCGCGCGGTAGACGTCTTTGTCGGACATCGCCGTCGCGCCGGGCTGCAGGGCCTGCAACACCCGGCCGGTGAAGGCGGGAACGACGGTGACTGCGCCCGAATCCAATTGACCCTTGGGGTCGGCGGTCGCCTGGAACCGCGCGCCAAATCCGTAGGACCGCAAGGCCGCCACGTAGATGTCGGCCAGCACCGTCGACTCGGCGTCGGACCGGGACCCGACCACCACTTCCGCGCCGGCACGACGATCGCCCCCGGTGTCGGTCGCGCAACCGGAAACGGCAATTAAGGCGGCGAGCAGCGGTGCCGCCAGCCTGCCGATCCTCACCCCGTGGTGTCGGACGCGATCGCCACGGCCGCGGCCACCGCTTCCCCGACGCGCAGGTCCAGCGGGCTGGGGACGATCCGGTCGGGAGCGAGGTCGTCGCTGACGACGGAGAAGATCGCCTCGGCCGCGGCGACCATCATCTTCTCGGTGATCCGGCGGGCACCGGCGTCCAGCGCACCGCGGAACACCCCGGGGAATGCCAGCACGTTGTTGATCTGGTTTGGGAAGTCGCTGCGGCCGGTGGCCACCACCGAGGCGTACTTGGCCGCGATTTGGGGGTGGATCTCCGGATCCGGGTTGGACAGCGCGAACACGATCCCGTTAGGGGCCATGGTGGCGATCATCTCTTCGGGGACCACGCCGCCCGACAGACCGAGAAACACGTCGGCGCCCCGCAGGGCTTCCGCCGCGCTGCCGGACAGCCCGTCGGGATTGGTGCGCCGCGCCAGAGCCGCCTTGACGTCGTTCATGTCGTCCCGAGCGGTGTGCAGAATCCCGCGCGAGTCGAGGACGGTGATGTCCGAAACACCCATCACCATAAGGAGATTGGTGCACGCGACGCCGGCCGCGCCGGCCCCGGAAACCACCACCTTCAGCGAGTTCATGTCCCGGCCGAGCAGCTTGCTGGCACCCATGAGCGCGGCCAGCACAACGATGGCCGTGCCGTGCTGGTCGTCGTGCATCACCGGGCAGTCCAGCGCCTCGATGGCTCGGCGTTCGATCTCGAAGCAACGCGGCGCGGCGATGTCCTCGAGGTTGACGGCGCCGAACGTCGGGCGCAGGCGCACCAGGGTTTCCACGATCTCGTCGGGATCCTTGGTGTCCAGCACGATCGGGATGGCGTTCAGCCCGCCATACGCCTGGAACAGGGCGCACTTGCCCTCCATGACCGGCAACGACGCCGCGGGCCCGATGTCGCCCAGGCCGAGCACCGCGCTGCCGTCGCTGACCACCGCCACCAACCGGTTCGCCCAGGTGTAGCGGGCCGCTTGAGCGTGGTCAGCGGCGATCGCACGGCTGACCTGCGCCACACCCGGGGTATACGCGATGGACAAAGCGCGCTGCGTGTCCAGCGGGGACGTCAGGCCTACCGAAAGCTTCCCGCCGACGTGTGCCTCGAAGATCTCCTCGTCGGTGATCGCGCCATGCTCGGCCTGCGTCTGTATCGATTCAAGCAATTCGGACACGGGGTTCAGGGTACTGACTACCCATTAGTAGGCCTAATTGGTGACGTGGGTCATACCGAGCGCGAAGCGCCGAGCTAGATCAGCTTGAGTTCCGTGACCGCGGTGCGCTCCTCGACCAGCTCGGCGGTGGTCTTGTCGATGCGGCCCTGGGAGAACTCGTCGATCTCCAGGCCCTGCACGATCGACCAGTTGCCGTCCTTGGTGGTCACCGGGAACGACGAGACGATGCCCTCGGGCACGCCGTAGGAGCCGTTGGAATAGACGGCCATCGACACCCAGTCGCCCTCCGGGCTGCCCAGCAGCCAGGACCGGGCGGCGTCGACGGTCGCCGATGCGGCCGACGCGGCCGAGGACGCGCCGCGGGCGTCGATGATGGCGGCGCCGCGCTTGGCGACGGTCGGGATGAAGTCGTTCTCGATCCAGGCCTGGTCGTTGACCACCTCGGCGGCGTTCTTGCCGCCGACCTCGGCGTGGAAGATGTCGGGGTACTGGGTGGCCGAGTGGTTGCCCCAGATCGTCACCTTCTTGATGTCGGTGACAGCGGCACCGGTCTTCTTGGCCAGCTGCGAGATGGCCCGGTTGTGGTCCAGGCGGGTCAGCGCCGAGAACCGCTCCTTGGGGATGTCGGGGGCGTTGCTCAGCGCGATCAGCGCGTTGGTGTTGGCCGGGTTGCCGGTCACCCCGACGCGGACGTCGTCGGCGGCGACGGAGTTGAGCGCCTTGCCCTGGGCGGTGAAGATCGCGCCGTTGGCCTCCAGCAGGTCGCTGCGCTCCATGCCCGGGCCGCGCGGCCGCGCCCCGACCAGCAAAGCCAGGTTGACACCGTCGAAGATCTTGTTCGCGTCCGCGCCGATCTCGACACCGGACAGCAGCGGGAAGGCGCAGTCGTCCAGCTCCATCACGACGCCCTCGAGCGCCTTGAGAGCGGGCTCGATCTCAAGGAGACGCAGCTCGATCGGGCGGTCGGGGCCCAGCAACGAGCCACTCGCCAGGCGGAACAAGAGGCTGTAGCCGATCTGGCCGGCGGCGCCGGTGACGGCGACCTTGAGAGGACTTGCGCTCACGTCGATGTACTCCTTGTGGAGAAGGTCGTGCAGATTCGGGTTTCGGCTCGAAACTAGCGCACCCTTTTCCGACCGCGTCCTCCGGTCCGCTACCAGGGCTGATCGTCAGGCTTTGAACAGCCGGGACGCGTAGCATGGAGCACCGCCCGGTCGGACCTGTGCTGCGTGGGAGGTGGATGTGTTCCAAGGATTCGACGCACTGCCCGAAGCGCTTCGGCCGCTCGCGCAGGAACCGGAGCCGCAGCCGAGCGCCGACCCTCGACCCCCCAAGGAAACGCTCGTTGACTGCGCCGTCTACGCCGACGGCCACCGGCTGCCCGGCAAGATCGATTACGCCGCGTCCCTGGACAAAGTGCGCGAGATCGAAACGCTGGGCCACGAAGGGTTCGTCTGGGTGGGTCTGCGCGAACCCAGCCAGGCCCAGATGCAGGAAGTGGCCGACGTGTTCGGGCTGCATCCGCTGGCCGTGGAAGATGCGGTGTGCGCCCATCAGCGCCCCAAGGTGGAGCGCTACGACGACACGCTGTTCCTCGTCCTCAAGACCGTCAACTACGTCCGCCACGAATCGGTGGTGCTGGCCCGCGAGATCGTCGAGACCGGCGAGATCATGGTCTTCGTCGGCCGCGATTTCGTGGTCACGGTCCGCCACGGTGAACACGGCGGGCTGTCCGAGGTGCGCAAGCGGATGGACGGCGACCCCGAGCAGATGCGGCTGGGCCCCTTCGCGGTGATGCACGCGATCGCCGACCATGTGGTGGACCACTACCTCGAGGTGAGCAGTCTGATGTTGTCCGACATCGACAGCATCGAGGGCCTGGCGTTCGCTCCGGGCAGCAAGATCGACGTCGAACCGATCTACCTACTCAAACGCGAGGTCGTCGAGCTCCGGCGGTGCGTCAACCCGCTGTCGGCCGCGTTCCACCGGATCCAGGTGGAGAACAAGGACGTGATCTCCAAGGAACTTCGGCGCTATCTGCGCGACGTCGCCGACCACCACTCCGAGGCCGCAGACCAGATCGCCAGCTACGACGACACGCTCAACTCGTTGATCCAGGCGGCGTTGGCCCGCGTCGGGATGCAGCAGAACAACGACATGCGCAAGATGGCGGCCTGGGCCGGCATCCTGGCGGTGCCCACCATGGTCGCCGCCATCTACGGGATGAACTTCCGCTTCATGCCCGAGCTGAATTGGACGTGGGGCTACCCCGGGGTGATGGCCGTCATGGTCGTCGTCTGCCTGGTGCTGTATTTCCAATTCCGCAACCGCAACTGGCTCTGATGCTTTTTCGCCGAGCGTGTATCCACGGCGAAATCGCAGAATTCTCGCCCTGAGTGCACGTTCGACGATGCGCTCAGCGCGGTCAGTTGGGTTGCGCGGCGGGGCGATTGGTGTTCAGCACGTCGACGCCGTCGTTGTCCCACGCCTGCCGCATCGCCTCGGCGCCTTTCAGCCGCACCCACGCCGCCTCGGTCGCGGTGATGGGCGTCGCCGACAAGAAGCGCACCGGGTCCCGGGGCGGTTCCAGTGGTAGATCCGCGATCTCGCTGCGGCCCAGCAACACCGCGGTGAACGGCACCTTCCGCGACGGCGACGCCCACAGCGGGGAGCCGAGGTCGATCAGCGCATCGGCACTCAGCACGGCACCCTCGACGGCCGGAGTTGCCGCCAGTATCGCGATGCTGCGGGCGATTCCGGTGATCGGGCCGGGATCGCGCAATTGCAGGACGATTTCGGCACGCGGGCCGCGCACCGGGTCGGCGACATCCAGGGTCGGTTCGGTCATCGGGTGGCGCGAGCAGCCCAGCGAGACGTAATGGACCAGCCCGCTTGTCTCGCGGAATCGCAGCACCTCGATGGTTTCGGTGCCCAGAAATGTCACGCTCGCCGAGTCGGGTTCGAGGTCGCCGAAGTGAGCGCGTACATGCGCACGAACCTGCTCCAACGGCTGGGTCACCGCGGCTCCGACGGCGCGATGGTCAGGTTGGCCCCCGAGTCGGCGTCGAAGACAACGAGCCGTGTCGTGTCGAACGCCAACTCGATCGACTGCCCGATGACCGCTTTGGATTCTGCGGGAACCCTTGCTACGAACTGGTTTTCGTGCGCGTCTCCCTCGGCGGCAAGGTCGTCCAGTTGAGCCGAGTGCGCGGCCCATGCCGCCGTGGAGAAGTACACGTACTTGTCAGCGCCCAGCGATTCGACCAGGTCGACCTTCACCTCGAAGGTCAGCGCCCTGATGCGCTGGTACCCGTCGATCAACGCGGCGTCGGACAGGTGCTCGGGCCGCACACCCACGATGACGCTGCCCGGTGTCGGATGCTGAGCGATCACCTCCCGGACTTCCGGTGTCAGCATCACCTCCCCGAAGGGGAGCGTCAACCCGATGGGGGTCAACGTGGCGGGGAAGAAATTCATCGCCGGCGAGCCGATGAAGCCCGCGACGAACAGGTTGGCCGGGTGTTCGTAAAGCTCGTCGGGGGTGCCGATTTGCTGTGCGACGCCCGAATGCATCACCACCACTCGGTCGCCGAGGGTCATGGCCTCGGTCTGATCGTGGGTGACGTAAACGGTGGTCGTACCCAGCCTCTTTTGCAGCCTGGCGATCTCGCCACGCATCTGGACGCGCAGTTTGGCATCCAGGTTGGACAGGGGCTCGTCCATCAAAAACGCCTTGGGATGACGCACGATGGCGCGGCCCATCGCCACCCGCTGCCGCTGCCCACCGGACAACTGCGAAGGCTTGCGGTCCAGAAACTCGGTCAGGTCAAGGGTTTTGGCGGTCTCGGCGACCTTCTGCGCGATCTCGGGCTTCGGCATCTTCGCCAGCGTCAACGGGAACGCGATGTTTTGCCGCACCGTCATGTGCGGGTACAGCGCATAGGACTGGAACACCATCGCGATATCGCGGTCTTTGGGCGCTTTCTCGTTCACCCGTTCGCCGCCGATGCGCAGCTCTCCCGAGGAGATATCTTCAAGCCCCGCAATCATGTTCAGCGTCGTGGTCTTACCGCAGCCCGACGGGCCTACCAGGATCAGGAATTCACCGTCGGCGATGGTGATGTTCAGGTCCTGCACCGCCACGGCGCCGTCGGGATAGCTCTTGGTGACATGGTCCAGCACAATCTCGGCCATCGCGTCATCCCTTCACAGCGCCGGAGGTCAACCCGGCGACGATTCGTCGTTGGAAGATTAGAACAAAAGCGATGATGGGAACGGTGATCACCACGGCCCCGGCCGCGACCGATCCGGTCGGCTCCTCGAACTGTGAACTGCCGCTGAAGTTCACGATCGCCACCGGTGCGGTGATGGCGGCTTTGGTGGCGGTCAGGGTCAGCGCCAGCAGCAGATCGTTCCAGGCGAAGATGAACACCAGGATCGCGGCGGTCACCACGCCGGGCGCCGCCAGGGGGACGATCACCTTGCGGAACGCCTGAGCCGGCGTGGCGCCGTCCATTGTCGCCGCCTTCTCCAAATCCCATGGGATCTCGCGGAAGAACGCCGACAGCGTGTAGATCGCGAGCGGCAGCGCAAACGTGATGTAGGGCAGGATCAGGCCCGGCCAGGTGTCGAACAGGCCGATGAAGCGTTCGATGTTGAACAACGGTGTGACCAACGAGATCGCGGGAAACATGGTGATCAGCAGGGTGGCGCCGACCAGCGGTCGCTTGCCCGGAAAATCCAGGCGCGCGATCGCATAGCCCGCCATCGCCCCGAGAGTTACCGCGATCGCGGTGGTGATCAACGCGATCCCGACGGAGTTGATCAGTGCCGAGCTGAAGAAGTCGCCGCGAAAGATGCCGCGATAATTGTCCAGGGACATCGACGACGGAATCAGCTTGCCGTCCTTGACCGTTGACGTCGGCTTCAGGGAGAGGCTGAAGATCCACAACACCGGAAGCAGCGCGTACACCACGACCACGATGTCGATGACCGCCCAGATCGCGGTGCGCCGCGCGCCCTGCCCGTCAACGACCATCGACGTCACCACCGGGCGCCGCCGCGCCGAAGACCTTGATGAACAGTAGGGCGATGAGGCCCACGCAGAAGAAGATCAGCACGCTGATCGCCGAGCCGAGCCCGACGTTGAACCCCTTGAACAGGTTGTCATAGCCCAGGATCGAGACCGAATCGGTGTTGTTGGCGCCATTGGTCAAGACGTAGATGTTGTCGAAAATGCGGAAGGCGTCGAGTGTTCGGAACAGCAGGGCGACCACTACCGCCGGCTTGATGATCGGCATGATGACTCCGGTCAAGCGGCGCCACGGGCCGGCGCCGTCGACCTGCGCGGCCTTCAGCAGATCCTCTGGCACCAGCGCCAGCCCGGCCAGCAGCAGCAGCGCCATGAACGGTGTCGTCTTCCAGACCTCGGCGATCACGACGATGGCCAGCGACGGGATCTGAGCGGTCAGCGGCGCACTACCATGCGGCAGCAGGTTGGCCAGATAGCCCGTCCCCGGGGTCCAGGCGTAGTACCAGCTGTACGACGCGACCACCGTCACGATGCCGTACGGGATCAGGATCGCGGTGCGCACCAAGCCCTTTCCGACGAGGGTGCGGTGCATCACCAGCGCCAGCGCCAGGCCGAGGACGAATTCGAGGGACACCGAAACCACGGTGATGCCCAGGGTGACCGCCAGCGCGGTCCACCAATACCGATCGGTCAGGATCGTCACGTAATTGCTCAGGCCGATGAACGCGGTGTCGTCGGGGACGGCAAGGTTGTTGCGCTGCAGGCTCAACCACACGGCGTAGCCGATCGGATATGCCGTCACCGTCAGCATCAGGATCGCCGCCGGGGCGGCGAGTAACAAAGCCAATCGCTGTTCGGAGTGCTGATTCCGGGTCCGCAAACGCGATGCGACGGAAGGCAGTCGGGCCGGGCGCGTTTCGGGGGCCGTGGCCGTCACGGCAACAGCCCCTTCCCGTCGATGGCCTTCTGCACCTCGGTGGCGAGCTCGTCGGCGGTCCGCTCGGGGTCGACCTTGGTGATCGGGCTCAGCGTCGCGGCCAACCGGATGGCCACCGCCTGATAGACCGGCGTGGCCGGACGCACCGCGGCATCGGTGAGTTGGCGGCGAATGATCGTGTACATCGGGTACTTGGCCTGGAACTGCGGGTCCGAATACAGCGACGTGCGCACCGGGGGCAGGCCCCCCGCGATCGACACGTACTTCTGGTGCTGCAGGCTGCGCAGGCAGCGGATGGCTTCGAACGCCTCGGCTCGGTGGCGGGTGGTGCTGGCCACCGCCAGGTTCGCGCCGCCGATGGTCACCTTGGCCGGACGGCCCGGCGTCACACCGGGATACGGCGCGAAGCCGAAGACTTTCTGGCTGGCCTGATAGGCGATGCGGAATTGCTCGTCAGTGGGCACGAACGTTCCGACGTCGTTGATGCTGCCGGCCAACCGCGGATCCTGGTTGAGCGGCAGAAAGGGCACACCGCCCTTCACCGCGTTCTCCAGCATGGATGCCAGCGCGTACGGCCAGTTGACCGCGAGCGCGGCCCTGCCCTGTTCGACCGCCAACCGCGCGGTGCCCTCGTCGGTGCGGGTGATCGACGGATCGGCCCCGGGCGCGCTCGCCACGGATTTGAGGATCCGCAGCGCAGTGACGGTGGCTGCCCGGTGCGCCGGCGTGTCGGTCAACGTGACGTGGCGGCCGTCGTCGGATAGCACCTGGCCGCCCCCGCTGGCCAGCAACGTGTTGAACCAGACCACCAGGCCTTCGCCCTCGTTGGCCTGCACGGCGATCCAGCTGGGCTGCCCCGCGGCGTGCAATCTGGTGGCCTCGCGCACCATCCCATCCCAGGTTCGCGGCGGCTGACGCACCAAATCCGGCCGATACCAAAGCAATTGGGTGTTCGTTGTGACGGGGGCTGCGTAGAGCTTGCCTTCCCAGCGCGCCGTCGACAGCGGGCCCGGCAGGATATCGGCCGTCGCGTCGGGTTCGGCGCGCCCCGCGGGATCGTCGGACAGCGGTAGCGCCCAGCCCGCCTCGGCGAACTCCGCCGTCCACACCACGTCGAGCGACATCACGTCCAGCGTGCGGTCGTGACCGGTCAACCGCCGCGCCAGCTGCAAACGCTGCTCGCCGGGGGCTCTGGGCAGACTGATCTGTTGAATGGCGAAGCGGCCGCCGAATTGCTTGGTGCAATCCTGCGCGACCGCGGTGAACGTCGCACCGTCGGCAGCCGTGGTGTAGAAGCTGATTACCAGCCCGTGCGTTCCGGAAGCGCATGCCGATACCGCCGCGGCGATGGTGAGCGTCGCCAGCGCGATTGCGCCCGTCCGGCGTACGCGCACACGACGACTCACCACCGATCACACCTCTCGTGCGCGCCTCAGATCGCCAAGCGCGCCAACAGGTCCCGCGCCTTTTCTGCGTTTTGCGGATCACAGAGCACGTCGTAGCGCCCAGCCACCAATTGCATGGTCGAACTGAAATCCCTTGTGCCACGGGCCATTGAATACGGAACAGCCGAAGTGATGAGCCCGAAGAAGACGCCGGCGACCAGGCCCGTGACCAGTGCGCCCCAGGGATTGGGACTGAAGAAGCCCAGCACCAGGCCGATGAACAGGCCCAGCCACGCCCCGCTCAGCACGCCTCCGCCGAGCACCTTGGGCCAGGTCAATCGGCCGGTAACTCGCTCCACCTGCATCAGGTCGACACCCACGATGGTCACCTGTTGGACCGGGAACTGTTGCTCGGAGAGGTAGTCGACGGCGCGTTGCGCCTCGGCGTAGGTGGGATAGGACCCGACCGGCCAGCCCCGCGGAGGTGTCGGCAGTCCAGGCGACCCTCGCCCACGCCCCGTCGCGCCTCCTGGCGTCGCGCCGGGAACCTGCCCAGGCTGGAAAGGATTAGTCATCGCCGTTCATTGTCCTCCGCCTCGGTCGTCGTTTCATCTCAGGGCCTTTCCACCCTATCCCGCGGCCCGGCGCCACCTGCGAAAACACGGCGCGCTGGCGCGGGGTGACCAGCCCGGGGCTGCGCGGCGCCCTGACGTTTCGCAACGGTGGCCGCCACCTGCCCATGGGTTAGGTTGAACACCATGACAGCTCCCGGCGGCGGCTTCGGCGAGAGTGCCCACGACGACAAGGCCGACCCACCCACCGGCGGCGACGCCTCTGAGCAGCAGGACCAGCCGGCCCCCTGGGAACCGCCCTCCGCCGATTCGGCGCCCCCGCCGTATCCACCGCCGGGCTATCCCACCGACTACGCAGCCGGGTATCCGCCGCCGTCGTACCCCCCGCCCGTCCCGCCACCACCGGGCTATGAACAACCACCCGGTTACGGCGGATCGCCCTACCCGCCGGCACCACCGCAGTACGCCGGGCCGCCCCCCTACGGGTCTCCCGGATATGCGGGCGGCTATTACCCGCCGCCGGACTACCACGGTGGCTATCCGGCCCAGGCCGCTGTGCCCGGGACGAACCCGCTGGCGATCGCCTCGCTCATCGCGTCGTTCACCGGCCTGTTGTGCTGCATCGGCTCAATCGTGGCCATGGTGCTGGGCGCGATCGCCCTGGACCAGATCAAGCGGACCCGGCAGGAGGGTTTCGGCCTGGCGGTCGCCGGCATCGTCATCGGAATCGCCACGCTGGTGGTGACTTTGGTGATCGTGCTCTTCGCGCTGCGCACGCATTAGCGGCGTTCGCCCCGCATCAGTGCCTGGCGCGATCGCAAGCGCGGCGGAGCCGGGCGCAGCGGGTCGCCCCGCATCAGTGCCCGGCGCGATAAGCCCGGCCGGTCTGCCATCGGACCGATGGCTGCCTAGGCTCTACTTCCATGGGATCGGTCAACAGGGTGTACATCGCGCGGCTCGCGCGAATGTTGGTGTTGGGTCCACTCGGGGAGTCCGTCGGCCGGGTCCGCGACGTTGTGATCAGCATCAGCATCGTCCGCCAGCAGCCGCGCGTCCTGGGGTTGGTCGTCGACCTCGCGACCCGGCGCAGCATCTTCATCCCGATCCTGCGAGTCGCGTCCATCGAGCCCAACGGCGTGACGCTGAGCACCGGCAACGTGTCCCTACGCCACTTCGTGCAGCGGCCCGGGGAAGTTCTGGCGATCGGCCAGGTGCTGGACACCCAGGTCAAGGTCAACGACCCCGAACTGCCCGAGCTGGCCGGCCTCGACGTCGTGGTCACCGATCTGGGCATCGAACAGAACCGGACGCGCGACTGGATGGTGAGTCGGGTCGCCGTGCGCCCGCACCGACGGCTGGGACGGCGCGGTCCCGTTCACGTCGTGGACTGGCAAAGCGTGCAGGGTTTGACCCCGTCGGCGCTGGCCTTGCCGGGGCAGGGGGTGGCGCAGCTGCTGGGCCAGTTTGAAGGGCGCAAGCCGATCGATGTGGCCGACGCGATCCGCGCACTACCGGCCAAGCGACGCTACGAGGTGCTCAGGGCGCTCAACGACGACCGGCTGGCCGACATCCTGCAGGAGTTGCCGGAGCTGGATCAGGCCGAGGTGCTGTCGCAGCTGGGCACCGAGCGATCGGCGGACGTGCTCGAGGAGATGGATCCCGACGACGCCGCCGACCTGCTCGGCGTGCTGAACCCCACCGACGCCGAGATGCTGCTGACCCGGATGGACCCCGACGAGTCCGCGCCCGTGCGCCGGCTGCTGACGCATTCGCCGGACACCGCGGGTGGCCTGATGACTTCCGATCCGGTGGTCCTCACCCCGGACACGTCGGTCGCGGAGGCGCTGGCCCGGGTCCGCGATCCGGACCTCAGCACCGCCCTGTCCTCAATGGTGTTCGTGGCGCGTCCACCGACGGCGACGCCGACCGGCCGCTACCTGGGCTGCGTGCACTTGCAGCGGCTGTTGCGCGAGGCGCCAGCCGAGCTGGTCGGCGGGATCGTCGACAGCGAGTTGCTCACCCTGACACCGGAGACGCCGCTGATCGCGGTGACCCGCTACCTCGCCGCGTACAACCTCGTGTGCGGCCCCGTCGTCGATGACCAGAACCACCTGTTGGGTGCGGTCACCGTGGACGACCTGCTCGATCACCTGCTGCCGCACGACTGGCGCGTGGACATGCAGGAACTCGACGCGGCCGGCCAATTCCAAGGATTGGGAGGTTCCGCGTGAGCAAATCCACGGCTCCGCGAGGGCTGTACACCCCGCGGACATCGCGCAGGTATTCCCCCCGGCTGGATCCGGAGACCGTCGGGCAGCTCACCGAATCGATCGCGCGTTTCTTCGGCACCGGCCGCTACCTTCTGCTGCAGACGGTCATGGTGGTGGTGTGGATCGCGGTGAACCTGTTCGCGGCCAAGGCGCGCTTTGACCCCTACCCATTCATCCTGTTGAACCTGGCCTTCTCCACACAGGCCGCCTACGCGGCCCCGCTGATCCTGTTGGCGCAGAACCGGCAGGAGAACCGCGACCGCGTCGCACTCGAAGAGGACCGCCGTCGCGCCGCCCAGACCAAGGCCGACACCGAATACCTGGCCCGTGAATTGGCGGCATTGCGGCTGGCCGTCGGCGAGGTGGTGACCCGCGAATACCTGCGCCACGAACTGGATGACCTGCGCGAACTGCTCGCCGATCTGACGCCGGAATCCCCCGATGCGGGCCCGGCACCGCAGGGCGACAACCTGGAGCGCGCGGCTAAGAAATCAAGGTGAGATCCGCTTCGACCATTGCGCCACTCGCGCCACAAGAGTTATGTATGGTGATCTGGTTCACCGATCTAACAGAAAGTAAGTCCAGCTCACACCTAGGACGGTCGAGTGCGCATAGGGGGAAACCGGGGTGCGAGCCCGGCCGCCGCGACTGCGCGGCAGCTAGCACTTCGGAATACGCGCAAGCCGATATTCGGCGTCGCCATGATCACTCCGCTGGTCTTCGCGGGCGCCGTCAGCGGGGCGGCACCTGAACTTCCGGCGCAGATGCCGCCGGTTCATGCCGCCGTCACTCCGGTGGCCGCGGTCTCCCCCACCTTCCCCGACCTCACCGGGCCCGCCGTCGTCGCGGTCGACCGCAGCCCCACCGCCTTTCACGTCGCCGAGCCCGCGCTGTCCGCGCCGCCGCCGGCGATGATCGTCAATGCGCGTGGCGCACTGGGCATTCCGAGCATCGCATTGGCCGCATACCGCAACGCGGAGCAGAAGATGGCCGTCGCCGCCCCGGGCTGCGGCGTCAGCTGGAACCTGCTGGCAGGCATCGGGCGCATTGAATCGGGGCACGCGGGCGGCGGCGCGGTCGACGCACGCGGCACCGCGATCACCCCGATCTACGGCCCGTCGCTGGACGGCACGCTGCCCGGCAACGAAGTCATCATCCAGAGCAGCGCCGCCAATCGCGTCACCTACGCCCGCGCGATGGGACCGATGCAGTTCTTGCCGGGGACCTGGGCGCGCTACGCCTCCGACGGCAAGGGCGACGGCGTGGCCGACCCGCAGAACCTGTTCGACTCCACCCTCGCGGCTGCCCGGTATCTGTGCAGCGGGGGGCTGAACCTGCGTGATCAATCGCAGGTGTTGAGCGCGATTCTGCGCTACAACAACTCGATGCCCTATGCGCAGAACGTGCTGGGGTGGGCGGCGGCCTACGCCACGGGCGTCGTCCCGGTCGACCTGCCGCCGATGACCGGACCGCCGCCGCCGTTGGGCGACGCGCACCTTGAGCATCCCGAAGGGCTGGGGCCCAACCTGCCGATGAACATCAACGGCCTGCCGCTGGACGACCCGCTGGCGCGCGTACCACTGATCGACCTGAGCAGCCCCGCGATGGTCAGTCCCCCGCCGATGTTCCCCTGGATGTCTCCCACGCCTCAGCAGGCGCCGGCCCAACTTCCCGGGTGCACCGTGATTTGCATCGGCACCCAGAGCTCACCTCCGGCGGCACCTCCGCAACCGTTCGCTCCGCCGCAGCCTTTCGCTCCGCCGCCCCCGGATGTCGTCGCGCCGCCGGCCGCCGGCGCGCCGCAAGCCGTGCCGTCGCCCAAACCGGCCGGCCCGGCGGCGGCGCCGAACGCGCCCGCGGTGCACAAGCCCGCGCCGGGTCCGGCCAACTGACGCCGCGGCGATCGCCAGCGCGGCAAAGCCGGGCGCAGCGGGTCGCCGCCAACTGATCCTCAACGGGTCGCCACCGAACTGCTCCATCGCGCACGCCTACACTCGGCGGTGATGTCCAGCCATGACTCTTCTGATTCCGCCGACCTGAGCGCGGCAATCCGCGCCGCACTGGGGAAGGTGATCGACCCCGAACTGCGGCGTCCTATCACCGATCTCGGGATGGTCAAAAGCATCGACACCGAACCCGACGGCTCGGTCCATGTCGCGATCTACCTGACCACCGCCAGCTGTCCGAAGAAGAACGAGATCAGCGAACGGGTCAGCCAAGCGGTCTCCGACGTCCAGGGCACGGGCGCGGTGAAGGTCAGCCTCGACGTGATGAGCGACGAGCAGCGCACCGAGCTGCGCAAGCAGTTGCGTGGTGACGCCCGTGAGCCGATTATCCCGTTCGCACAACCGAATTCGCTGACCCGAGTCTATGCGGTCGCGTCCGGGAAGGGCGGGGTGGGCAAGTCCACCGTCACGGTCAACCTGGCGGCGGCGATGGCGGCCCGCGGCCTGTCCGTCGGCGTGCTGGACGCCGACATCCACGGCCATTCCATCCCCCGGATGATGGGCACCACCGACCGGCCCACCCAGGTCGAGTCGATGATCCTGCCGCCCATCGCCCACGAGGTGCGGGTCATCTCGATCGCTCAGTTCACCGAGGGCAACACGCCGGTGGTATGGCGCGGGCCGATGCTGCACCGCGCCCTGCAGCAATTCCTGGCCGACGTCTATTGGGGTGATCTGGACGTGCTGCTGCTCGATCTGCCGCCGGGGACCGGCGACATCGCCATCTCGGTGGCGCAGCTGATCCCGAACGCGGAGATTCTGGTGGTGACGACGCCACAGCTGGCCGCGGCCGAGGTCGCCGAGCGGGCCGGCAGCATCGCGCTGCAGACGCGCCAACGCCTCGCCGGCGTCGTGGAGAACATGTCGGGGCTCACGCTGCCGGACGGCTCCACGCTGAAGGTGTTCGGTGAGGGGGGCGGCGAGCAGGTGGCCGAGCGGCTGTCGCGCGCGGTCGGCGCCGATGTGCCGCTGCTGGGTCAGATCCCGCTGGATCCCGAGCTGGTGGCCGCGGGCGATTCCGGCACTCCCCTGGTGCTGAGCGCGCCCGATTCGCCGGTGGGCAAGGCGCTGCGCGGGGTGGCCGACAGCTTGTCCTCGCGTCGGCGCGGGCTGGCCGGCGTATCGCTGGGGCTCGATCCGAAAGGCCGCTGAAACCGGCCGGGCCGGTTTAGGTTGCGTCGGTGTCGAACGGCGTGTGGCCGCCCGTCTGCTGTTCCGCCCCGAGCGGTTGTCCGTTCGCCGGTGCGGGAGGGGCGGGCGGCGGAGTCTCCAGCGCGGCCCCGTTCACCGGCTTGTCGAAGTTTCCGGTCAGGAACGAGTCATCGCCGTCCAACAGGTGCTTGGTCAGCGCGGCGCGGGGGGTCATGCCCCGCAACTTCTGCAATTCGCTGAGCGGACCGCGCAGGTCATCGAACTCGGGACCGAGATCCTCGCGCAACTGGCTGGTCACACCGCTCAGGTAGTCGCGCGCCTGGCGCAGCGCGTTGGCCGACCACCGGATGGCGCCGGGGAGCCGCTCGGGGCCTAGGACCACCAACCCGACCACGACGAGGACGAGCATTTCTCCCCAGCCGACGTTGGCGAACATCTAGCCGCTATCCGGGTCCGGTTTCACCGTCAGGGTGACGTGCCGGCCATCGCGGACCACCTCGATCGGGGAATCCTGGCCGATGGTCAGTTGCCGCACCGCGACCACGAATTCGTCGGCGTCGGCGACCTTGCGGTTCCCCACCTTGACGACGACGTCGTTTTCCAGGACGCCGCCCTTCTGCGCCGGACTTCCTGCCTTCACGTTGGCGACCTGGGCGCCGGAGGCGATCGCGTTGCTCACCGAGCGGGTGCTGACGCCCAGCGTCGGGTGCACGATCTTCCCGTCCCGGATCAAGGTCTGGGCGACTTCCTTGGCCTCGTTGATCGGGATCGCAAAGCCGAGCCCACTTGCGCTGTCGGACAACGACTTACCCGCGGTGTCGATGCCGATCACCTGGGAATCCATGTCGATCAGCGGGCCGCCGGAGTTGCCGTGGTTGATCGACGCGTCGGTCTGCAGGGCGTCGATCACCGTGTCGGTGTCCGAGCCCTCCCCGGACAGCGGGACCGGCCGGTGCAGCGCGCTGATGATCCCGTGCGTCACGGTGCTGCGCAACCCCAGCGGCGCACCCGCGGCCAGGACCTCGTCGCCCACCCGCACCTTGTCGGAATCACCCAGGCGCGCCACGCTCAGGTTGTCGACGTTGTCGACCTTGATCACCGCCAGGTCGGTCTTGGGGTCGCGCCCGACCAGGTTGGCGGGCACTTCCTTGCCGTCGTTGAACACCACGGTGGTCTTGAACTGGCTGGGGTTGTTCGCCGCCTCGGAGATGACGTGGTTGTTGGTGACGATGTAGCCACGCCCGTCGATGACGACGCCGGAGCCCTGCATGCCCTCCTGGTCGCTCTTGGACTCGATGGTCACCACGGCGTTCGCGGTCGCCGACGCCACCTTGGCGAAGCGCCCGGCCGGGCCTTCCCCGTTGCCGTTGGTCGACAGCGTCACCTTGGAGGTGGTGAACGCCTCGGCGACCTCGGCCGTCTTGCGGCCCACCACCCCGCCGATCAGGCCGATGACCAACGCGATCAGCGCCAACACCAGCAACGCCAGGTAGGACACCCGGCCGCCGAACAGCACGTCGCGCACACCCAGTTTGCCGCCGTAGCCCAGCGCGGAGCGCGAGGTCGATGGCGCAACCGCCGGGGTTCCCAAGGCCGCCGCGGCCGCCGGATCCCGCCAGGGATCGTCCAGCTCGTCGGGCTCCCCGCCGTCTTTCTCGGCGGCCAGCGCGCCGACGTCCACGGGGTGGCGCTGCAGCGAATCGAGGCTGCCCTGCGGCCGGTGGAAGGCCTCCTGGAGGACGGGGTCGGCCGGGCGATCGCTCGGCCGGAATTCGGACTGGTCCCGGTACTTCTGCGGGCGGACGCGCTCGGCCACGAACGACCCGCGCAGCCCGTCGGGACGACTGAACTCCCGACGCGATGCGGGGTCGACCGGCGGACGCGAGACGGGGCGCGGCGCTAGGCGGTTGCCGCTGTCATTGCTTCGGTCGAAGCCTTGGTCGGAGGTCACGTTATCCCTTTTGGATCCTCTACTTGAGCGCTCGAGACGGGCCTTTACCGGTCGATATGTGCGGCAGCGGCGTTGTCCGTGTCCACCCTAGTATCCACGGCGCGTCGTGGGTCGACATGAACGAGCGTGTGGGGCGATTGCGCAGCGGGTTCGATTGCTATCGACGCTTGCGCCGCTCGCGGGCATCGCGGTCGGCGAAACCGTCGGATGCCGGCGCGGTCGCGTCGTCGGGCGAATCGTAGGGAATGTCAGCCAGCATGCCGAGCAGCGTGCTGGGGATGCGGATCGGGTGGGAATCGCGCAGCGCCGCGCGCGTCCGACTCTGATCGTCGACCTCGGCCGCGCACTGGGGGCACATCGACAGGTGATGCGCGGCCCGCAGGTGGGCGTTCATCCGCAGCTCGCCGTCGACGAACGCGGCGATCGCCTCGACGGACAGGTGCTCGGTGGAACCGAACTGGCGGGGTGCGCCGACGGGCGCGTCGCTCTGGGAGGCGAACTGGGCGGGAAGCCAGGAGAACGCGCGGCGGAACACATGTCCTCGATCGGGCATCACCAGCTCCTTGCCACTCATTGTCCTTGCCGCCTCGTCTCGAATGTAGCGCGAGCCGGTGAGCAATAGCGCAGCTACGGGCGCAAAGCCGCTGAATATCTACCTGATCGCTCCGCTGCCGAGACAGGCGGGCGTCGCCGTCTACGCCGACTGGGCGCGCAGCTCGTGCCGATCGGAGTGCGCGGCGAGGTAGTCACGCAGGGCCTGGCGTCCGCGGTGGATGCGGCTGCGCACGGTCCCGAGCTTGACGCCCAGGGTGGCACCGATCTCCTCGTAGGACAGACCTTCGATGTCACACAGGACGACGGCCGCACGAAATTCCGGCGGCAGCGAATCCAGCGCCGCCTGCAGGTCAGGGCCGAGCCGTGAATCGTGGTAGATCTGCTCGGGGTTGGGCTCGTCGGCGGGCACCCGCTCGTAGTCCTCGGGCAGTGCCTCCATCCGGATGCGCGCGCGCCGGCGCACCATGTCGAGGAAGAGGTTGGTGGTGATGCGGTGCAGCCACCCTTCGAACGTGCCCGGCTGATAGTTCTGCACCGACCGGAAAACCCGGATGAAGGTCTCCTGGGTGAGGTCCTCGGCGTCGTGCTGGTTGCCGGAAAGCCGATAGGCCAGCCGGTACACCCGGTCGGCGTGCTGACGAACCAGCTCGTCCCACGACGGCATGGCCGACTTGTCCCCGGTCGCGTCGAAAACCGCGGTCCCCTGCGGAGCATCCGTCGGCTGCACCCACTCGTCGGTGGGGCGCTCCTGCGCGTGAGACATGCTGGACGGGCTGAGCAAGGTGGTGATGATCAATTCCTCCGAATCGGGTGTGCCGATCACTGGCACTTCGTCATTGACGGCAACAGGCAGCTGCCATTCGGTATTCCCCGCCCAACGCGCTCCGCGATCCATACGGACACCGTCGCGTATCGGCGTATGTGCGGTATATGAACAGTCTGAGCTGAGCCTGAGAAACCGTTTCGTTACCTGCGCTGTGCAGGAAATATCCATCGCACGGTGACCTTAAACGCACCGGGCCGGTTGGGCGTGTCGCCGGCGTGCGGTTTTAGGCGCGCCTGTCGGTTCGCGCGATCAATTGGAATACGCTGCGGGCATGGACGGCACCGACGCAGAAGCCCCTGGCCAAACAGCGCCCAGTCGGGCCGCATCGCTCTTTGCCCACGCCGAGGGATCGATATCGGAGGACGCGGTGTTGGCGGCCGCCCGCGAGCGTGCCGTCGACATCGGCGCGGGCGCGGTGACGCCGGCCGTGGGCGCGTTGTTGAGCCTGCTGACCAAGCTGAGCGGCGGCAAGGCCGTCGCCGAGGTGGGCACCGGCGCGGGCGTCAGCGGCCTGTGGTTGCTGTCGGGCATGAGCGATGACGGCGTCTTGACCACCATCGACATCGAACCCGAATACCTGCGGCTGGCCAAGCAGGCGTTCACCGAGGCCGGCATCGGCCCCTCGCGCAGCCGGCTGATCGGCGGGCGCGCCCAAGAGGTGCTCACCCGGCTCGCCGACGAGTCCTACGACCTGGTGTTCATCGACGCCGACCCGATCGATCAGCCGGACTACGTCGTCGAGGGCGTCCGGTTGCTACGCCCCGGCGGCGTGATCGTGGTGCACCGGGCGGCGCTGGGCGGGCGGGCCGGCGATCCGGCTGCCCGCGACGCCGAGGTGGTGGCGGTGCGCGAGGCGGCCCGCCTCATCGCCGAGGACGAGCGGCTCACCCCGGCGCTGGTGCCGCTCGGCGACGGCATCCTGGCCGCGGTTCGCGACTGAATTCGCGCGCTTTTACGCATTCTTGACGCGAGTCATCCTTGACCGCGGACTGAACGTGTGTTTAGCGTACTGAACATGCGTTCAGCCGACCTGACGGCCGCGGCCCGAATCCGCGATGCGGCCATCGAGCAGTTCGGCGAGCACGGGTTCGGCGTCGGGCTTCGTGCCATCGCCGAAGCGGCGGGCGTGAGTGCCGCGCTGGTGATCCACCACTTCGGCTCGAAGGAGGGCCTGCGCAAGGCCTGCGAAGACCACATCGCCGAGGAGATCCGCAACACCAAGTCCGAGGCGCTCCAATCCAACGACCCGGCCACCTGGTTCGCCCAGATGGCCGAGATCGAGGAGTACGCACCGCTGATGGCATACCTGGTGCGCAGCATGCAGACCGGCGGCGAGCTGGCGAACATGATGTGGCGCAGGATGATTGACAACGCGCAAGAATACATGGAAGAGGGTGTGCGCGCCGGGACGATCAAGCCCAGCCGCGATCCCCAGGCCCGCGCGAAATATATGGCGATCACCGGCGGCGGCGGGTTCCTTCTCTACATCCAAATGCATGAAACACCAACGGATCTCCGCGCGGTGCTGCGCGACTACGCGCGTGAGATGATCCTGCCCGCCCTCGAGGTCTACACCGAAGGATTGCTGACCGGCCGGACCATGTACGACGCGTTCCTGGCTGCCGAAGATCAAGGAGAATCCCATGGCAACTGAAAATTCCATCGGCTCTGCCCCGATCGAGATCCGAGGGCTCACCAAGAATTTCGGCGCGGTGCGGGCACTGGACGGCCTCGACCTCACCGTGCAGGAAGGGGAAGTCCACGGCTTCCTCGGCCCCAACGGCGCCGGGAAGTCCACCACCATCCGCATCCTGTTGGGTCTGGTGAAAGCCGACAGTGGCAGCGTGCGGTTGCTGGGCGGTGATCCCTGGACCCAATCCGTCGCGCTGCATCGCCAAATCGCGTATGTCCCGGGTGATGTGACGCTGTGGCCCTCCCTGACAGGTGGCGAAACCATCGATCTACTGGCCCGCATGCGCGGCGGCATCGACAAGCGGCGCCGCGCGGAGCTGATCGAGCGCTTCGACCTGGACCCGCACAAGAAGGCGCGCACGTATTCCAAGGGCAACCGCCAGAAGGTCTCCCTCGTCTCGGCGTTCTCATCCCACGCCAGGCTGCTGCTCCTGGACGAGCCCAGCAGCGGCCTGGACCCGTTGATGGAGAACGTGTTTCAACAGTGCGTGGCGCACGCCCGCGACCGGGGCACGACGGTGTTGTTGTCCAGCCACATCCTGGCCGAGACGGAAGCGTTGTGCGAACGGGTGACGATCATCCGGGCGGGCAAGACGATCGA
Source organism: Mycobacterium sp. NTMscope_MAC_12 (assembly GCF_976985675.1). NCBI lineage: Bacteria > Bacillati > Actinomycetota > Actinomycetes > Mycobacteriales > Mycobacteriaceae > Mycobacterium > Mycobacterium sp. NTMscope_MAC_12. The sequence continues at coordinate 868,183 of NZ_CDRJYY010000001.1, read as the reverse complement.
AAGTGGTTCGCTCGACTCCATGCGGCATCTGAGCCGCACCTCGATCAGGGCCGAAATGACCGGCGACCCGGGCGATCTCAGGCGGATCAAAGGCGTCGAGGACGTCAGCGTCGAGGGCAATACGCTGCGCGCCCAGGTCGATAGCGAAAGCCTGGGCGAGCTCATCCGCGTGCTCGGCGACGCCGGCGTGAGCAGCCTCGTCAGCCAGCCGCCGACGCTCGAAGAGCTCTTCTTGCGCCACTATGACACGTCCGGAGACACCTCCGGCGGTGACGGCCGGCACGGGCGCGACGCGGAAAAGGTGTCGTTGTCATGAGCGCGCCAACACTGGACCGGCCTTACGCGTCGGCATCGCCTGCGCCACCCCGCAGTTCGAATTTTTCCGGAACGCTTGCGATGTTGCGGCTCTACTTGCGCCGCGACCGGGTCTCGTTGCCGCTGTGGGTGTTTCTGCTGTCGGTGCCGTTGGCGACGGTGTACGTCGGCAGCATCGAAAAGATCTACCCCACCGAGGCCGGCCGTGCCGGATTCGCCGCGTCCATCATGGCCAGCCCGGCCCAGCGCGCGCTGTACGGCCAGGTCTACAGCGACAGCCTTGGCGCCGTGGGGATTTGGAAAGCCGGGATGTTCCACGTGCTGATCGCGGTGGCCGTCATCCTCACGGTGATCCGGCACACCCGCGCCGACGAGGAGAACGGGCGGACGGAGTTGGTGGACTCGACCGCGATCGGCCGCTACGCCAGCCTGAGCGCGGCGCTGCTGCTGTCGTTCGGGGCCTCGATCGGCACCGGCGCGATCGGCGCGGCGGGCCTGCTGAGCACCGACGTCCCGCCCGCCGGGTCGCTGGCGTTCGGGGCGGCGCTGGCCTGCTCCGGCCTCGTGTTCACCGCGGTCGCCGCGGTGACCGCACAGTTGTCGCCCAGCGCCAGGTTCGCGCGCGGTGCCGCATTCGCCGTCCTGGGAACCGCGTTCACCCTGCGCGCCGTCGGCGACGCCGGGTCGGGAACGTTGTCGTGGCTGTCTCCCCTGGGGTGGTCGCTGCTGGTCAAACCGTATGCGGGTGATCGCTGGTGGGTGCTGCTGCTGCACCTGGCGACGGCGACCGCGTTGACCCTCCTGGCGTATCGGCTACTCGCCGGCCGCGATGTCGGCGCCGGGCTCATCGCCGAACGCCCCGGGCCCGCGACCGCTTCGCCGGCGCTGAGCAACGCGTTCGGGCTGACGTGGCGCCTCGACCGCGCGGCGCTGCTGCTGTGGACGGTCGGACTGTGCCTGTACGGGCTGCTGGTGGGCAGCGTGGTGCACGGCATCGGCGACGAGCTGGGCGACAGCGGCGCGGCCCGCGACATCGTCGCCCGGATGGGCGGCACCAGCGCCCTCGAGGATGCCTTCATCACCGTGGCGTTCGCCATGATGGGCATGGTGGCAGCCGCGTTCGCCGTCTCGCTCACACTACGGTTGCACCAGGAAGAGTCCACCCAGCGGGCCGAGACGGTGTTGGCCGCGGCGGTGTCGCGAACCCGTTGGCTCGCAAGCCATTTGGTGACCGCACTGGGTGGGTCCGCGCTGGCGATGCTGGCCAGCGGGGTGACCGCCGGGGTTGTCTACGGCATCGCGGCCGGCGATGTCGGTGGCAAACTCGCGACGGTCGTCGCAAGCGCGGCGGTCCAACTGCCCGCCGTCTGGCTGTTGTCGGCCGTGACGGTTGGTGTCTTCGGCGTCACGCCGCGGTTCACACCGGTGGCCTGGGGCGTGCTGATCGGTTTCATCGCCCTGTACCTGATCGGATCGTTGGCCCGGTTCCCGCAGTGGCTGCTCGACCTCGAACCGTTCGGGCACATCCCGAGAATTGGCGCTGATTTCACCGCCGTGCCCTTGCTATGGCTACTGGCCATCGACGTAGGGTTGGTGGTTCTGGGTGCCATGGCTTTTCGGCGCCGCGATCTACGCTGCTAGGAGCGTGATGAAAACCGGCATCCGCGTGACGACGACATCCCTCGGAGGCATTCTTTCCTGGGTCTTGATCCTGCTCCTACCGGCGGGCACGCTGCACTACTGGCAGGCGTGGGTCTTCATCGCCGTGTTCACCGTGGCGACCATCGTGCCCACGGTCTACCTGAGCCGGGCCAACCCCGCGGCCCTGCAGCGGCGCATGCGTGCGGGCCCGCGGGCCGAACCCAGAACCGCTCAGAAATTCATCATCACCGGCTCGTTCCTGGGTCTGTTCGCGACGATGGTCTTCAGCGCGCTCGACCATCGGTTCGACTGGTCGTCGGTGCCGGCGTGGCTGTCGCTGCTCGGCGACGTGCTGGTGGCGATCGGGCTCGGGATCGCCATGCTGGTGATCGTCCAGAACAGTTATGCCGGCGCCACGGTCACGGTGGAAGCGGACCAGACCGTGGTGTCCGGCGGCCTGTATCAATTCGTGCGCCATCCGATGTACGTCGGAAACGTGATCATGATGATCGGCATCCCCCTGGCACTCGACTCGTATTGGGGGCTGCTCTTCGTCATCCCCGGCACCATCGTGCTCGCGCTGCGCATCTTTGACGAGGAAAAGCTGCTCATTCACGAATTGCCCGGCTACCGCGAATACGCCGAGCGCGTGCGCTATCGGTTGGTTCCCTACATCTGGTAGCCGGCGCGCCTAGGGTATTGCCGTGGCGCCCAATCGGCTACCGGCCCTGGACCGCCCGTGGCGACGGCGCGGTGGGCTGCGGTACGCACTGAGCCGGATTCGCGGCGTCGCCAGACCGCCCGTCACCGTCACCGACCCGCCCGCCGACCTCGAGGTCGAGCGCGACGTCGCCGTCGCCACGCGCGACGGAACGGTGTTGCGGATCAACGTCTTTCGCAGTGCCGGCGCCGAAGCACGACCGGTCGTCCTCAGCATCCACCCCTACGGCAAGGACAACCTGCCGCAGCGGCGGGGTGACACGTGGACGTTCTCCGCGCAGTACCGGGTACTGCGCCAGCCGCGGCCGGTGACCTTCTCGGCGCTGACCGGTTGGGAGGCGCCCGACCCGGCGTGGTGGACCGCGCAGGGCTTCGTCGTGGTGAACGCCGACTCGCGCGGTTGCGGGCACTCCGACGGCACCGGGAGCCTGCTGTCGCGGCAAGAGGCCGAGGACACCTACGACCTGGTGCAGTGGGTCGCCGGCCAACCGTGGAGCGACGGCAACGTCGTCATGCTCGGGGTGTCCTACCTGGCCATCAGCCAGTACGCCGTCGCGGCGCTGCGGCCGCCGGCGCTGCGCGCGATCTGTCCGTGGGAAGGCTTCACCGACGCCTACCGCGACCTGACGTTTCCGGGCGGCGTCCGGGAGCGGGGCTTCACCCGGATGTGGTCGCGAAACGTGCGACGCGCTACGCGGCAGACCTACGACCTCGAACGCATGCAGGACCTCCACCCGCAGCGTGACGAGTTCTGGCGCTCCCTGGCACCGGACCTGGCCTCGATCACGGTGCCCATGCTGGTGTGCGGGAGCCTGTCCGACAACAACCTGCACACCGCGGCTCCCTCCGCGCGTTCACGCACGGCGGGTCCGGCCACGCCCGGCTCTACATGCATCGGGGCGGCAAGTGGGCCACCTTCTACTCCGAGGACGCGCTGGCCGAGCAGCTGGCGTTCTTTCGCGGTGTGCTCAACGGCGCCCCCGCGTCGCGCAGTGTGCGCCTCGAGGTACGCGAGGACCGCGACACCGTCGCGGCGGTGCGCGAAGAAGCCGAGTGGCCACTGAACCGAACCCGATGGCGCCCAATCTATTTGGGCACCAGCGGGGTGTTGACGTCCGATCCTCCCTCGCACCCCGGCCGCGTGACATTCGGAACACGTTCGCGCGCGGCAACTTTCACCTGGACGGTTCCCGACGACATCGAACTGACCGGGCCGATGGCCGCCCGGTTGTGGGTCGAGCTGACCGGCTGCGACGACGCGAACCTGTTCGTCGGGGTGGAGAAGTGGCGCGGGGGCCGCTTCGTCGGATTCGAGGGCTCGTATGGCTACGGCCGAGACCGGGTGAGCACCGGCTGGCAGCGCGTCTCGCTGCGCACCCTGGACCCCGAGCTGTCCCGCCCGGCCGAACCCGTCACCACCGGCACCGATCCGCGGCCGGTCTCCGCCGGCCAGGTGGTCGAGGTCAACGTCGCGCTGGGCCCGTCGGCGACGTTGTTCCGCGCGGGCGAGCAGCTGCGGCTGGTGGTCGCCGGGCGCTGGTTGTGCCCGAGAAACCCGCTGACGGGCCAATTCCCGGCGGCCTACCAGAGCTCACCGCGCGGGCGCGTCACCCTGCATTGGGGCCCGGAACGCGGCGCGCACCTGCTGATCCCGGAGATCCCCTAGATCCAGACGCCCTTGCCCACCGCGACCACGCCACCGGCGCTGATCGCGAAGCGCTCCCGGTCCTTCTCCAGATCCACCCCGACCATCTCGCCCGGCCCCACGACGACGTTCTTGTCCAGGATCGCGTGGCGCACCACCGCGCCACGACCGACCCGAGCGCCGGGCATGATCACGCTGCCTTCCACGATCGCGCCGTCGTCGACCACCACGTTGGACGACAGCACCGAGTTGCGCACCGACGCCGCCGAGATGATGCTGCCGGCACCCACCACCGACTCCTGCGCGGAACCGCCGTTGACGAACTTGGCCGGCGCCAGGTTCTCCGACTCGCCGCGGATCGGCCAGCGCTTGTTGTAGAGGTTGAACACCGGATGCACCGACACCAGGTCCATGTGCGCGTCATAGAACGCGTCCAGCGTTCCGACGTCCCGCCAGTAGGCCCGGTCACGATCGGTGGCGCCGGGCACCTCGTTGTCGCTGAAGTCGTAAACCGCGGCCATCCCGTCAGCCACCAGTCGCGGGATGATGTCACCACCCATGTCGTGGTCGGAATGGTCGTCGTCGGCGTCCGCGCGGATCGCGTCGATGAGCACCTTGGTGGTGAAGATGTAATTGCCCATCGACACGAACGTCGTCTCGGGGTCATCCGGGGTGCCCGGCGGATCGAGCGGCTTCTCCACGAATTGGCGGATGTGCCCGGACTCGTCGGAGTCAATGCAGCCGAACGCGGTGGCCTCGCTGCGGGGCACCCGGATGCCGGCTACCGTCGCGCCGGCCCCGCTGTCGATGTGGAACCGGACCATCTGCTCGGGGTCCATCCGGTACACGTGGTCGGCACCGAAAACCACTATGTAGTCGGGGTCTTCGTCGTAGATCAGATTCAGCGACTGGTAGATCGCGTCGGCCGAACCGGTGTACCAGCGCGGGCCGAGGCGCTGCTGCGCGGGCACCGGCGTGATGTACTCACCGGCCAAACCGGACAACCGCCAGTTCTGCGAAATGTGACGGTCGAGTGAATGCGACTTGTACTGCGTCAGAACGCAGATCCGCAAATAGCGGGCGTTGACGAGGTTGGACAGCACGAAGTCGATCAGCCGATAGGCGCCCCCGAAGGGAACCGCGGGCTTGGCGCGATCCGCGGTCAGCGGATACAGCCGCTTGCCCTCACCGCCGGCCAGGACGATGCCCAGCACGTGTGGTGCTTCCCTCATGGTGTCAAACCTATCGGCCGCCGCGAAACGCTGCCAGGGGGACGGCGTCATTGCCCGCTTCTGTGGGGCTGTCCGTCAAGGTATTTGGGTCTGCGGGCAAACAGACGACCCCGCCCGACTCACGGCCCTCGTCGTCGCCGAACTACGGTGCGGGTATGCGGGTGGCGATGATGACTCGGGAATATCCCCCAGAGGTCTATGGCGGGGCGGGGGTACACGTCACCGAACTCGTCAGCCACCTGCGCCGGCTGTGCGCGGTGGACGTGCATTGCATGGGCGCGCCCCGCCCGGAAGCCCAGGGAGTGCACGTGCACCAGCCCGACCCGCGGTTGCAGGGGGCCAACGCGGCGATGACGACCCTGTCCGCCGACCTGATGATGGCCACCGCGGCATCGGCGGCCAGCGTGGTGCATTCACACACCTGGTACACCGGCATGGCCGGTCACCTGGCCGCGCTGCTCTACGACGTCCCGCACGTGTTGACCGCGCATTCGCTCGAGCCGCTGCGCCCGTGGAAGGCCGAACAACTCGGCGGGGGCTACCGGATCTCGACCTGGGTCGAACACACCGCGGTGCTGGCCGCCGACGCCGTCATTGCGGTCAGCTCCGCGATGCGCGAGGACATCCTGCGCGTCTACCCCGCGCTGGATCCCGGCGCCGTACACGTCATCCGCAACGGCGTCGACACCGACGTCTGGTTCCCCGCGACCCCACCGCAGACCGGGTCGATGCTGGCCGCACTCGGCGTCGATCCCGCCCGCCCGCTGGTGGTGTTCGTGGGTCGCATCACCCGGCAGAAGGGGCTCGCGCACCTGGTGGCGGCCGCCCACCGGTTCAGCCCGGAGGCGCAGGTGCTGCTGTGCGCCGGGGCCCCCGACACCCCGGAGATCGCCGACGAGATTCGGGATGCGGTCGCCGGCCTGGCTCGCGGCCGCACCGGCGTCTTCTGGGTCCGGGAAATGCTTCCCATCGGGGAATTGCGCGAAATCTTATCGGCCGCATCGGTTTTCGTGTGCCCGTCGGTGTATGAGCCGTTGGGCATCGTGAACCTGGAGGCGATGGCCTGCGCGGCCGCGGTGGTGGCCTCGGATGTGGGCGGTATTCCGGAGGTGGTCGCAGACGGGGTCACCGGGACCCTGGTGCATTACGACCCCGACGATGTGGCGGGCTATCAGGCCGGATTGGCCGAGGCGGTCAACGACCTCATCGCCGACCGCGAAAAAGCGCAGCGCTACGGCAAGGCAGGACGCCAACGCTGCGTCGAGGAGTTCTCCTGGGCCCACGTCGCCGAGCAGACCCTGGAGATCTATCGGAAGGTGTGTGCGTAGCACCGCCGACTCTCGTTCGGCGGCAAGCCCTAGCTGGAGCTCGTGACGCCCTTGAGTTCGTCACCGAGGGCAGCGGCTTCGTCGGGCGTCAGCTCGACGACCAGTCGACCTCCACCTTCAAGTGGTACCCGCATCACGATGCCGCGCCCCTCCTTGGTTGCTTCCAGAGGACCGTCTCCGGTCCGGGGCTTCATCGCCGCCATCGAGTGCTCCCTCCAGGTTCGAGCTGGCCCGCCCGCGCGGACCTGGTCGGCACCGAGCACGCCCCGCCAGCGAACTTCAAGCCATGCCCGGCATCGAACTGACTTATCACCCCTCCATTGTTCCCTATCCAGGTCACCGCTCGTACAAAGACCCACAACTGTGTGCTCAGCGGGCGGTCGCGGGCACCCAGCAACCCCGGATGTGGTCGTCGACCATGCCGGTCGCCTGCATCAACGCATAGGCGGTGGTCGGACCGACGAAGCGGAACCCACGCCGCTTGAGTTCACGCGCCATGGCCTTCGATTCGTCAGTGGCCGAGGGAATTTGGGTTGCGTCGGCCGGGCGCGACCGCGGCGATGGCGCAAATGACCACAGCAGCTCCGCCAGGTCCGCCGGAGTTCCCAGCTCCGCGGCCGCGCGGGCGTTGGCGATCGTCGCGTCAATCTTGGCGCGGTTGCGCACGATTCCCTGGTCCGCCATCAACCGCTGCACGTCGTCGTCGGTGTACTCGGCGACGGTCGCGATGTCGAACCCGGAGAACGCACGCCGGAAATTCTCCCGTTTGCGCAGGATGATCAGCCACGACAGGCCGCTCTGAAAGGCCTCCAGGCTCATCCGCTCGAACAGGCCCAACCCGTCGCGCAGCGGGCGACCCCACTCCTGGTCGTGGTAGTTGCGGTACATCTCGAAGTCCGGCCCGGGCCGAATGGCCGCCCAGCTGCACCGAACCAGCTCGTCTTCGCTCACATTCAGTCCTGACGATCCTCGCCCTCGCCGGGTTCCGCGGAATCGTCCTCGGTGTCCTGTTCGGCCGCGGGCGCGGCGTGCACCGCGGCGAGCTGGCCGCGCAGGGCCTCCAGCTCGCGGGCGAGGCGGTCCAGCACCCAGTCCACCTCGCTGGTCTTGTATCCGCGCAGCGTCTGGGTGAACTTGACGGCGTCGACGTCGGAACCGGTCACCCCGTAGGCCGGCAGCACCGTCGCCGTCGTCCCTTTCGGCAGGGGCGGCAGCTGCTCGCCGCGACCGAACATCAGGCTGGCCGCGCCGAACAGGACGATCGCCACCAGCACCAGCACCACCAGGTACAGCAACACCAACGCCACGGGATCGATATTGCCCTATGCCGCCGACACGGCGATGTCCAGCGTGACCCCTTGGGGCTTATCGGGGCCTGATCACCTGCATCGGCGGCCGGTCGGCCAGCGACACCGGCGAGGTGTGCTGGGAGTAGCCCTGACCGTCGGGCCCTACGGCCACGAACTGGGTCAGGCCGACCCCGGAGTCGGGGATCCCGCAGCGCGACAGCAGGGTCGCGATGACCTGGCGGCTCATCGCGCCCAACTCGGCCAGCGGCCGGTTGCGGTGTGCCCGCACGCCCAGGTTGACCTGGGCGATCGCGTCGAGACCCAGCCGGTCGAAGGTGTCCACCAGCAGGCCGATCTCCACGCCGTAGCCCGGGGCGAACGGCACCGAGGTCAGCAACTCGCGGGTGGCCGCGTATTCGCCGCCGAGCGGCTGCAGCACCCCGCCCAGCTCGGGCCGCAGCGCCGCGAGCAACGGCCGGGCCACCAGCTCGGTGACCCGCCCACCGCCGGTGGCACCCGCACTGCCACCCACATCGGCGACGTTGAGGGGCCGCCGGTAGAAGCTCTTGACCAGGTGAACGCTGTCGCCGGTGAGCAGGGGGCCGACCAGCCACGGCACGAACATCGGGTGCGGGTTGATCAGGTCGGAGTCGACGAACACCACGATGTCGCCGCGGGTGGCCGCCAGCGAACGCCACAACGCCTCGCCTTTGCCGGGCCGTATCGGCACCTCGGGCAGCGCCTGCTCGCGGCTGACGACGCGGGCGCCGGCGGCGACGGCCCGGATCTCGGTGTCGTCGGTCGAGCCGGAGTCCAGCACGATCAGCTCATCGACCAGCCCGTCGACCAGCGGTGAGATGCTTTCGATCACCGACTCGATGGTTTCTTCCTCGTCGAGGGCGGGCAGCACCACCGAAATGGTCCGCCCAGCCTTGGCCGCCTCCAGTTCGGCGACGGTCCAGCTCGGGCGGTTCCAGCTGCGGTCGGCCAGCCAGGTGTCCCCCGGCCTCGCGGCGAGCAACCCGTCGCTGGCGAGATCGCCCGCGACCAGGTCTGACATCGTCATGCGAGCCCCCTCACCGTGCGGGCCGGCGGGCGCGTCCCCTGGATCGAGGCCACCATTTCCAGCACCCGGCGGGTGGCGGCGACCTCGTGCACGCGAAACATCCGCACACCGGCGGCCGCGGCGAGCGCGGTGGCCGCCAGCGTTCCCTCGAGCCGCTCGGTCAATTCCACACCCAGAGTCTCCCCGACGAAGTCCTTGTTACTCAAAGCCATGAGCACGGGCCACCCGGTATTAACAAGATCGTCGACATGGCGCAACAGCAGCAGCCCGTGGAAGGTGTTCTTGCCGAAGTCGTGGGTCGGGTCGATCAGCACCCGGTCGCGGGCCACGCCGCACGCGACCGCTCGCTCGGCGGCGGCGGCGACTTGGGCGATCACGTCGTCGACCACGCCGCGCGTGCTCGTTCCGTAGTTCACCCGGAACGGGCGGGTGCGCGGCTGCGCGTTCCCGGTGTGCGAACACACCAGACCCGCCCCGAACTCCGCGGCCACTTCCGGCAGGGCGGGGTCGACGCCGGCCCAGGTGTCGTTGATCAGGTCGGCCCCGGCCGCGCAGGCCACCGTGGCGACCTCGGATCGCCAGGTATCGGCGCTGATCACCTGGTCGGGATAGGCGTCGCGCAGCCATTCGATGAACGGCACCAGCCGGGCGATCTCGGTGTCGGCGTCGACCTCTTGACCCGGGCCGGCCTTGACGCCGCCCACGTCGATGACGTCGGCTCCGTCGGCCACGGCCCGGTGCACGGCCGCGCGGGCGGCCTCGTCGCTGAAGGTCGCGCCCCTGTCGTAGAACGAGTCCGGGGTGCGGTTGACGATCGCCATGATCAGCGCGCGATCGGCTGACACGGGACGGCCGCAGAACGACGATTGCACGCGTCTATGGTGCCTGGTCGCCGAACAGCGTGCAGTGCCAGGTCGCGAGCGTAACTGCACTGCGAAATCCGACTCGCCATCTCGCAGTGTGGTTACGCTCGCGACCGACTGATCGGCGCGGCCGCCCCCTACGGGCGTTTACCCTCGGCGACCTCGTCGGGGTACTCGTCGTAGAACGGCACGTAGCCGTCGTCGCGTCCGGCCAGCACGTACAGCGGGTCGGCCACGTCGGGGCCGTAGGCCTGCTCGCGCAGCTCCACCTTGCGGCTCTTGAAGGTCGTGGTCTGCTCGATCGACTCGACCACCCGCACGAACAACGGCAGCGCGTAGCCGGGCAGCTGCTCGTAGACGGCACGGGCCAACGACCGCCCGTCGAACTCGGCGCCGTCGCGCAGCTTGACCGCCGCCATCCCGGCGCGACCACCCGTGCGCGGCACCTCGACCCCGAAGACCGTGCAGTCCTCGACGGACTCGTCGGATGCCAGTGCCGCCTCGACCTGGGTGGTGGCCACGTTCTCGCCCTTCCAGCGGAAGGTGTCGCCGAGCCGGTCGACGAACGCGGCATGGCCCAGACCCTGCGGGCTCATCACGTCGCCCGTGTTGAACCAGCAGTCGCCCTCACGAAAAGCGTTGCGCACCAACTTCTTTTCGCTGGATTCCGGGTCGGTGTAGCCGTCGAAGGGCTGCAGCCGGTTGACCGGGGTGAGCAACAGGCCCGGCTCCCCGGCCGGCACCCGGCGCACGCGCCCGTCGTCGCCGCGCAGCGGGGCGCCGGTGTCCGGGTCGTACTCGACGTAGGCCAACGGCAGCGGAAAAACACCGGTGGAGCGGGGCACGTTGAAGACGTTGATGAACGCGGCGTTGCCCTCGCTGGAGGCGTAGAACTCGCAGACGCGCGCGATCCCGAATCGTTTGGTGAACTCGTCCCAGATCTCCGGGCGCAGCCCGTTGCCGGCGATCACCCGCACCTTGTGCGCCCGGTCGGTCGGCTTGGCCGGTTGGTTGAGCAGGTACCTGCACACCTCGCCGATGTAGATGAAGGCCGTGGCGTCGTTGGCGATCACCTCGTCCCAGAACTTCGACGCCGAGAAGGACTTGCCCAGCGCCAGCGTCGCCCCCGAGTTGATCACCGACGACAACGCGACCGTCAGCGCGTTGTTGTGATACAGCGGCAGGCAGCAGTAGAGGGTATCCGCGCTCTTGAGCCGCAGCCCGATGCCGCCGAACGCCGCGAGCGCCTTCAGCCACCGCAGGTGCGTCATGACGCTGGCCTTGGGGAAACCGGTTGTGCCCGAGGTGAAGATGTAGAACGCGGTGTCCCGGGCGTGCACGGCCGACGCCGACGCCGGGTTGGTGGCCGGGGCGCTCGCCGCGAACCGCTCCAGGTCTTCGACGGTCAGCGTCTGGGTGCCGCCCGAGCCCCCGCACTCCGCCACGGCGCTGACCAGATCGGTCTCGGCGATGAGCACCTTGGCTTCCAGCAGGCCGAGGCTGTGCGCGAGCACATCGCCGCGCTGGTGGTAGTTGAGCATGCCGGCGACCGCGCCGCACTTGACCGCGGCCAGCATGGCCAGCACGGCGTTGGGCGAGTTACGCAGCATGATGGCGACGACGTCGCCGTGGCCGACGCCGCGCGAGGCCAGCACCGCGGCGTACCGGTTGGCGGCCGCGTTGGCGTCGCGGTAGGTCAGTTGCTGGTCGCCGAACCGCAAGAAGATCCGGTCGCCGTAACGGGCGGCCCGCTCCTGGAACACCGTGCCGATCGATTTCTTGGAGCCGGGCTGGGCCAGCAGCCCGGTCAGCGCCCCGCGCGCGATCACCGGCAGGTCGGCCAGCACGGCCGGCACCCGAGATGCGATGTCGGTCAGTTTGACCGCCGTGCGCGCTCCCCCGTCACGATCGGACACGTGATCCCCTCGATTCGTTTCCAAAAAGTCAAGCTCGGCGGACAGCCTAGTAGGGGCTGGGACCGGCCGGCGGGCTCAGCCGGGCGCGCACGCGTCCAGCGCGGCGCTCACCTTGTCGACCAGCACCAATCGGTCCATCGCCGCCTGGGAGACGTAACCGCTGTCCAGCAATCCGCACAACCACATCCACAGCCCTTCGTAGTGACCCACGGGGTCGAGCAGGACGATGGGTTTGTCGTGGAGGCCGAGGTAGGCCGTCGTCCAGGTGTCGAGCAACTCGTCGAGGGTGCCGATGCCGCCCGGCAGCGCGATGAACGCGTCGGCGCGGTCCTCCATGATCTGCTTGCGCTCATGCAGGGTGTCGCTCACGATCAGCTCGGCGGCGTCCGCGTCGGCGATCTCGCGGCGCATCAAGACCTGGGGGATGACGCCGACGGTGCGGCCGCCGCGGGCCCGCGCCGCGCTCGCCACCGCGCCCATCGCCGAAACACGGCCACCGCCCCACACCAGCGTCCAGCCCCGCTCCGCGATCGCCTCGCCGAGTTCCGCAGCGACACCGAGCAATTCGGGATGCTGCGGACCCGACGCGCAGTACACACACACCGCCCACTCGCGGGCTGAATCGCGTTCCCCGGGCATATCCGCCAAAGGTAGACCAAGCGCAATAGCCCGTCATATCTGGGGCTTTCGCCTTGCCGACGGCCCGTGCGCCATAAAATCCGGCAGTGCCGATTCGATGGAACGTCCCCCAACATGCGACGGCCTCAGAGCGGCTGGATGGCGCCTTGGCCGACGGGGGTCGGGGAGCGGTGGTGTTGGGACCCGACGGTGTCGGCAAATCCACCTTGGCCCGCGTGGCCGCCGAGCACTTCGCCGGTCAGCACCCCGAGACCCTCGTCCGCTGGGTCACCGGCACCCCGACCGAACGCGCGGTCCCGTTCGGGGCCTTCAGCCACCTGGTGCAGATCGCCGACATCGGCAAGCCGGCCGCGCTGCTGCGGGCCGCCCGCGTCTCGCTGGGCGGCGAGGACCTGCTGCTCGTCGTCGACGATGCCCAACATCTGGACGTGCTGTCGGCGACGCTGGTCTACCAGCTGGCGCGGGCCGGCGCGGCGCGGCTGATCGTCACCGCCCGCGCCGAGTCCTCCCCCGACGCGATCGCCGCGCTGTGGACCGACGGCCTGCTCGACCGGATCGACATCGAGCCGCCCGGCGGCACGACGGCGCCCGCTGAGGTCGACACCTTCCTCGCCGAACTGCCCGCGCCGGCGCGGTCGGTGCTGGAGTATCTCGCCGTCTGCGAGCCGCTGTCGCTCACCGATCTGACCGTGCTGGCCGGCGACGGCGCGGTGGCCGAGGCGGTCAAGTGGGGTGCGGCCGAGACCCGGGTGCGGGGCGGGGCCTCCGAGGACCCGGTCGTCTATACGGCCCACCCGCTGTTCGCCGAGCGGGCGCGCGCCGCGCTCGACCCCGACGACGCGCGCCAACGCCGCACCGAGCTGGTCGAACTGATGTCGCAGCGCCCGTCGGACCATCTCAGCGACCGGCTGCGGCTGGTGTCGTTGGCGCTGGACAGCGACGCGCTCCCGCGGCCGGCCGACGTCGTCGCCGCCGCGCAGCAGGCACTGCGCCTGGGTGACCTGACGCTGGGCGAGCGGCTGGCCCGCTCAGCGCTGGAGCGCTCCGGCGGTCTGGCGGCGCGGCTCGCGCTGGCCCACGCGGTGGCGTGGCAGGGCCGTGGCCGCGAGGCCGATGCGGTGCTGGCCGACGTCGACTCCACCGGGTTGACCGAAGCCGCGCTGATGGACTGGGCGCTGCTGCGGGCGGCGAACCAGTTCTGGATGCTCAGCGAGCCGGAGCGCGCGACGGCTTTCCTGCGGACCGTGCGTAACCGCGTCGCGGAGGCCGGCCCGCGGACCACCCTCGACGCGCTGAGCGCAACCTTCGCGATGAACGCGGGCAATGTCGGGCACGCGGTCAAGGTCGCCGACGAAGTGCTCACCTCGGCGTCGGCCGATGACCAGGCGGTGGCCTGGGCCGGGAGCGCGGCCGCGTTGTGCGCGGCGCGGCAGGGCCGGTTCGGTGACGTCGAGCCGTTGGCGCAGCGCGCCTTGGGTGCCGAGCATCCCGGGCTGCTGCGCTTCACCATCGGGCTGGCCCAGACGACCACGCTGCTGTTGGCGGGACGGCTCGACGAGGCCCGCCAGCTCGCCCGGCAGTTCACCGACTTCGCCGAACTGCAGCAGCCCGGCCGCGCGATCGGCGAGGTGCTGCTGGCGCATGTGTTGTTGACCGAAGGCGAATTCTCGTCTGCGGCAGCACTATTGATTCCGGCGACCGCCACCCTGGAACGCACCGGCTATTCGTGGGGGCCGCTGTCGCTGACGTTGCTGGCCACCGCGCTGTCCCAACTGGGCGATACCGCGGCCGCGGCAAAAGCGTTGAGCAGGGCCGAATCCCGGCACGGAACCAAGTCGGCGTTGTTCGCGCCCGAGCTCGGGGTGGCGCGGGCATGGCGGCTGGCGTTGATGCGCGACGCGCACGGCGCGGTGGCCGCCGCGCGCGACGCCGCCCGCACGGCCGAGCGCGGCGGCCAGCGGGCCGTGGCGGTGCGCATCTGGCACGAGGCCGTGCGGCTGGGCGATAGCCGGGCCGCCGATCCGTTGGCCCGGCTCTGCGACGAGATCGATTGTGTCGTAGGCAGAATCGCGTTGGCCCACGCCCGCGCGCTCACCGCCGGTGATGCCGCGGCGTTGCGGGCGGTGTCGGACGAGCTGACGTCGATCGGGATGCACGCGGCCGCCGCCGACGCCGCCGCGCAGGCACGGCGGTGTGGCGCCTAGCCGCTCAGGTAGCGGCGCAGCATGTCCACCGCGGCGGTGATGTTGTCGACCGCCACGCGTTCGTCGCGCCGGTGCGCCAAATTCGGGTCGCCGGGGCCGAAGTTGACCGCCGGTATGCCCAGCGCGGCGAACCGGGCGACGTCGGTCCAGCCGTACTTGGCCCGCACGTTGCCGCCCGCCGCCTCGACCAGGGCCTTGGCGGCCGGTTGGGACAGCCCCGGCATCGCCCCGGCCGCCGCGTCGGTCTGTTCGATGTGCACGTCCAGCCCGGCGAGCACGTCGTGCACGTGTTGCAGCGCGTCGGGCACCGACCTGTCCGGGGCGAAGCGGAAGTTGACCGTCACCGCGGCCGCGTCGGGAATGACGTTGCCCGCCACTCCGCCGTCGATGCGCACCGCGGACAGGCCCTCACGGTACGTGCAGCCGTCGATGTCGACGCTGCGTGCCTGATACGCGGCCAGCCGCTCGAGTACGGCACCCAGTTTGTGAATGGCGTTGTCCCCCAACCAGGATCGCGCCGAGTGGGCGCGGGTCCCGGTGGCGCTGACGACCACGCGCAGGGTGCCCTGGCAGCCGGCTTCGATGTAGCCGCCGGTCGGCTCGCCCAGAATGGCCACGTCGGCGGCCAGCCAGTCCGGCAGCTCCCGTTCGATGCGACCCAAACCGTTTGCCGCGGCGTCGATTTCCTCGCAGTCGTACATCACCAGCGTCAGATCGTGCACGGGTTCGGCGACGGTGGCGGCGAGGTGGAGGAAGACGGCGTCCCCGGATTTCATGTCGGCGGTGCCGCAGCCGTGCAGCTCGCCGCCCTCGCGACGGCTGGGCAGGTTCCCGGCCACCGGGACGGTGTCCAGGTGGCCGGCCAGCAGCACCCGCGACGGACGCTGGTGCCGGGTTCGCGCCAGCACGGCGTTGCCGTTGCGGACGATTTCGAAGCCGGAGGTCTGCGCGCGCAGCGCGGCCTCGACCTCGTCCGCCAGGCGCGCTTCGTTTCTCGATTCGCTGGGGATGTCGACCAGCGCCGCGGTGAGCGCGATCGGATCGCCGCGTAAGTCCAGCACGGTCTCAGGGTAGTGGCGATCGCAAGCGCGGCGGAGCCGGGCGCAGCGGGTCGCCACCATCTGGCCCAGTGGCGATCGCAAGCGCGGCGGAGCCGGGCGCAGCGGGTCGCCACCATCTGACCCAGTGGCGATCGCAAGCGCGGCGGAGCCGGGCGCAGCGGGCCGCCACCATCTAGGTAGTGCGTCGCCAATGGCGACTCGCTTTACACGAGCAACCGCGTGGGCATCACCGTCGGCTTGACCCCGTAGCGCGGGCCCATGCCGTAGCCGCCGCGCCCGGCCGAGGCGACCGCCGGCATGCCCGTCGCCCACGTCGTGCGCGGCTCTTCGACCGGCGCGGTCCACCCCGAACTCACGGGCGTCGCGGCAGCAGGCGCGGGCGTGGCCGCGGACCACGCGGCGGGCGTCGACAGCCCGCCGACCGGTGAGGCCGAAGCCATGCTCGCCAGCACCGGCGCGGCGCCGACGCCCGCGGTGCTGGCCGGTGCCGCCGCGCCCACCAACATGCCGCCGCCGACCGCGCCCGCCACATCGCCGGCCGTGCCGGTGGCCGCCGCCACGTCGAGGGTGTGGTTGTAGAGGATGTTGGACACCATGGTGTTGAACACGTTCCAGGAGACCACGTCGAAACCGGCGTTGCCGACGTTGTTCACCACCGGGTTGCCGAGGAAGCTGTCCAGCCCGCTCAGGGCCGACGGAGGGTCGGCCAGCGGGGCGGCGAACGTCCGCACCGCGTTGGGCGCGTTGGCGACGGTCTGCTGGAGGCCGCTCGTCTGCGCGCCCGTGGCCGCCGCCTGGGGGAGACGGCCGCGGCTTGCGCCCCCAGCCCGCCCGGGTTGTTCGTCGGCGCCGGCGAGGTCAGGGGGCTCAGCTTGGCCGCGGCCGCCGACGCCGCGGCGTAGCCGTACATGGCGGCGGCATCCTGGGACCACATTTCGCCGTACTGCGCCTCGGTGGCCGCGATGGCCGCGGTGTTCTGACCCAAGACGTTCGTCGCGACCAGGGCCGCGAGTTGGGCTCTGTTCGCCGCGATCAGCGGGGGTGGCACCGTCATCGCGAAGGCCGCCTCATAGGCCGCCGCCGACGCCATGGCCTGGGAGGCCGCCTGCTGCAGCTGGGCGGCGGTGGTGTGCATCCACGTGATGTATGGCTCGACCGCGGTGGCCATCGCGGACGAGGAAGGCCCGATCCACTCCTCGCCGGTTAGGTTCGAGATCGCCGACTGGCTGGCCGAGGCCGTCGTACTCAATTCGTCGGCGAGGCTGCTGAAGGCCGCCGCGGCGGCCATCATCGGCGCGGCCCCCGCCCCGGTGTACATGCGGCGGGAGTTGATCTCGGGGGGAAGTGCTCCAAAGTCGAAAGACATTGCGTCGCTCCTATTCTCGGTTGTTGTTCGTGGGGTGCTAGATGGCTGGTTTGGGCATCACGGTCGGCTTGACCCCGTAGCGCGGCGCGCCGAGGCCATAGCCGCCGCGTCCGCTCGTGGCCATCGACGGCAGGCCGCCCGGGACGGTGGTCACCGGCGCGGCCTGCGGGGCGGCGCTGGTGAAGCCCGCGCCGACCAGTTGCGCCGGGGTCGCATTCACCGACGGGACACCACCGGCCGCCCAGCTGGGCGGCACCGACAACGCGCCGATCGCAGGCCCGCGGCCCATGCTCGCCAGCACCGGCGCGGCACCCACTGCGGCGGGGGCCGCAGGCGCGGGCGCTGACGCCGAGGTGAGCCCGGGAGTGAAGTTGGGAATCCCTGCGGCGCCGGTGACGGGGGCGAATTGCCCCTCCCCCAAGGTGATGAAGTCCGACGCGGCTGCACCGACGTTCTGACCCCACCCGATCCCGGTCCCGAGGGTGGTGCTTCCCGCGGGCGGGGGGTCGGCCGCCGCGGCCTGTCCGGCGGCAAACGGCGACAACGACGAGGCGGCGGTCGTCACCCGGTTCGCGGTTTCGGTCTCGCCATAGGAACCGGCGCTGGTATCCAGGTTGTTCACCATCGTCTGGTGGATCGCCTTCGCCTGGGCGCTGACCTGCTGATACCAGGCGCCGTAGGCGGAAAACTGCGCGGCCTGCAGCGCGGACACTTCGTCGGCCGCCGCCGGAGCGATGCTCGTGGTGGGCGCCGCGGCGGCGGCGTTTTGGGCGTCCATTGAGGAGCCGAGCGCTTCGAGCATGCTCGCCGCGGCCATCAGCGCCTCGGGCCGTGTGGTGACAAAGGACATGGTGTTCTCCTTCTCTAAACGAGCCGGTCCCTTGCGGACCCGCGCCGGTGGCTCTCCACCAGGCCCAGGACGTGACCAGCCGATGCCCGGGAGCGAGGTACCCCGAAACGGCCCAGTTCACTCGGTTGACCTGGCAAGACGGCGGCCTCGAAACGCACACTGCAGCGACCGCGCAGCGAGGACCTCCGAATCACGTTGCGCGGGCCAGCTTTTCACAGGCGGCGGCGCACTCGGCCCATTTCACGACCCCCGGGGCGTCGTCGCCCGCAGGGCGGGCGGACCGGTGAAGCGGGCCGGCAAGTAACCTGACCGCCGTGACTGGAGCTGCAGGTATCGGGCTGGCAACGCTGGCCGCCGACGGATCGATCCTCGACACGTGGTTTCCCGCACCGGAACTGACCGAATCGGGCACCGGGGCGACGTCGCGGCTGGCGCTGTCCGACGTTCCCCCCGAACTGACGGCGCTGATCGGCCGGGACGACGACCGCGGCACCGAGACCGTCGCCGTGCGCACGGTCATCGGCTCACTGGACGACGTGGCCGCCGACGCCTACGACGCCTACCTGCGGCTGCATCTGCTTTCGCACCGGTTGGTGGCGCCGCATGGGCTGAACGCCGGCGGCTTGTTCGGGGTATTAACCAATGTCGTCTGGACTAACCGCGGGCCCTGCGCCGTCGAGGGGTTCGAGGCCGTGCGGGCCCGGCTGCGCCGCCACGGACCGGTGATGGTCTACGGCGTCGACAAGTTCCCGCGGATGGTCGACTACGTGTTGCCGACCGGGGTGCGCATCGCCGACGCCGACCGGGTGCGGCTCGGCGCCCACCTGGCCCCGGGAACCACGGTGATGCACGAAGGCTTCGTCAACTACAACGCCGGCACGCTGGGAGCGTCGATGGTGGAGGGCCGCATCTCGGCCGGCGTGGTGGTGGGCGACGGCTCCGATGTGGGCGGCGGAGCCTCGATCATGGGCACGCTGTCCGGCGGTGGCACCGAGGTCATTTCGATCGGCAAGCGTTGCCTGCTCGGCGCCAATGCCGGCCTGGGCATCTCACTGGGCGACGACTGCGTGGTGGAAGCCGGCCTCTATGTCACCGCGGGCACCAAGGTCATCACGCCCGAGGGCAAAGAGATGAAGGCGCGCGAGTTCTCCGGCGGCAACAACCTGTTGTTCCGGCGCAATTCGCTGAGCGGGGCCGTCGAGGTGGTGGCCCGCGGCGGCCAGGGCATCGCCCTCAACGAGGACCTGCACGCCAACTAACCGACTCCGAGCGCCGTGCCGTTGGTTTCGGGCAGCAGGTAGGTGCACACCAGGCTGACCGCTGTGAGGGCGGCCAACATGAATCCGATCGCCCAGCTGCCGTATGTCGCCTGCAGGGTCCCGGCGATCAGCGGCGGCGCTGCGCTACCGACGATGCCGGCGAGGTTTTGCGCCAGCGCCGTTCCGCTGTAGCGGTAGCGGGTGGCGAACAGTTCGGGGATGAATGCCGCCGTCGGGCCGGAGCCGATCGCCGCGGCCGTGCACATGCCGACGATCGCCACCGCGTACCCCACGGGCTTGCCGGTGTTCAGCAACGGCATCACCAGAAACGACCACAGCAGACAACAGCTCCACCCCACCAGCATGATGCGGCGACGCCCGAGCCGGTCGCACAGAGTGGCCGATACCGCCATGAACGCCATGCTCGCGACCCCGCACAGCGCGCCGACGAACCAGATGAAGTTGCGCGAATACCCCAGGTGCGAGTGCGCGTACATCGCCAGATAGGTGTGGGCCATGTAGATGAACCCCAACGCGCCGAGGATGCTGCCCGCGGCCAGCGCGATCTCACGGCGTTGCAGCCGCAGCAGCTCCGCGAGCGGGGTTTTGGGTATCAGCTCACGCGCCTTCTCCTCCGCGAACACCGGGGTCTCCTCGATGTTCAGGCGCACGTACAGCGCGAGCCCGACCAACACCGCGCTGAGCAGGAACGGCACCCGCCATCCCCACTGCAGAAACGCCGGACTGCCTTCGCCGATGGTGAGGTTCACCCCCAGAAAGGTTGCACTGCTCAGCACGGCGGCGATGCCACCGCCCATCAAGGTGAACACGCCGTACCGGCCGCGCCGGTCGTCGGGCGCGTATTCGGCGCTCAGCAACGCCGAACCCGCCCATTCGCCGCCGACGGCGAACCCCTGCAGCAGCCGAAGCGCGACCAAGATCAGCGGCGCCGCGGCACCGATCACCCCCGAGCTGGGGACCAGGCCGACGCACACCGTTGACACGCCCATGATCAGCAGCGTGGCGACCAGGGTCTTCTTGCGGCCCAGCCGATCCCCGAAGTATCCGAACACGGCCGCGCCGAGGGGCCGGGACAAAAAAGCCGTCGCGAACGTCCCCATCGAGGCGATCGTGGCGCCGGAGGGGCTCAGGTGCGGGAAGAACACCATCGGGAACACCAGTGCCGCCGCGGTCCCGTAGATCATGAAGTCGTAGAACTCGATCGCCGAGCCCACCAGGCAGGCGACCGCGATCCGCCTCATCGGCGTGGGCCCGGTTACGACGGTCGCGGCGGCGCCGGCCGGGGGTAGGTTCCGTCCTTGCACTTTTACGACGGTACCTGCCGCCGGTTGGACTGCGGGCGTAACGGGACTGCGAAGAATCGAGCTGAAATTCGCGGTGTGGTGACGGGCCCACGCACCGCGCTCAGCCGTCGGACAGCAGCTGCTTTTTGAGGACCTTGCCCATGGCGTTGCGGGGTAGCGCGTCGACGACGCGGACCTCGCGCGGGCGCTTGTGCACCGAAAGTTGTTGCGCGACATAGTCGATCAGTTCGTCGCCGTTGGCGGATCCGACGACGTACGCGACGATGCGCTGCCCCAGGTCCGCATCGGGCATCCCGACCACCGCGGCCTCCTGCACGCCCGGATGTCCGAGCAGCACGGTCTCGATCTCGCCCGCACCGATGCGGTAGCCGCCGGACTTGATCAGGTCGACCGACTCGCGACCCACGATGCGGTGCATCCCCCCGCCGTCGATGACCGCGACGTCACCGGTGCGGTACCAGCCGTCGGCGTCGAACGCCTCGGCGGTGGCGTCCGGCCGGTTCAGGTAGCCGTCGAACATCATCGGACCGCGAACGTGGAGCTTCCCGACGGTTTCGCCGTCGTGCGGCACCGTACCGCCGTCGTCGTCGAGCACCCGCGTCTGCACGCCGGTGAGCGGCAGGCCCACCCACCCCGGGCGCCGCTCGCCGTCGGCCCGCGTCGAAATGGTGATCAGCGATTCCGAGGCGCCGTAGCGTTCGACGGGCTGATGTCCGGTGAGTGCGGCCAACCGGTCGAACACCGGCACCGGCAGCGGTGCGCTTCCGGAGACCAGCAGCCGCGCCGGGCCCAGCGCCCGGGCGGCCGCCTCGTCCGCCCCCACCCGCGACCACACGGTGGGCACGCCGAAAAACAGCGTGCCGCCGAAGTCGGTGCGGGCCGCGGCGTAGCCCGCCGGCGTCGGTTTCCCGGTGTGGATGAAGCGATTCCCGACCCGCAGTGAGCCGAGCAGGCCCAGCACCAGGCCGTGCACGTGGAAGAGCGGCAGGCCGTGCACCAACACGTCGTCGGCCGTCCATTGCCAGGCTTGCGCCAGCGCGTCCAGGTCGGCGGCGATCGCGCGCCGGCTCAGCACCACCCCCTTGGGCAGCCCGGTGGTGCCCGAGGTGTAGATGATCATCGCGGTGGCGTCGGGCGAGGGCTCGGGGTAGCGGTGCCAGGAGCGGGCGTGCAGGCGCACCGGGATGTGCGGGAGCCCTTCGGGCTCGTCGGGGACCGGCCCGAGCCACGCTTGCGCCGCGGAGTCGGTGAGCATATGCCGGCGCTCGGCGGTGCCCACGTCGGCGGGCACCGGGACGAAAGGCACCCCGGCGATCAGGCACCCGGTGACCGACAGCACCGTCTCGGCGGTTGGGGCGGCCAGGATGGCGACCCGGCCCGCGCCGCCCACCCGCTCGGCCACCGAGGTGGCGGCACCGACCAGGTCGCTGCGGCTGAGCACCGAGCCGTCGATGCGGACCGCGTCGGCAATATCGGTGGCGGTAACGGCCGAGGGATTCAACGACGCCAGCAGCACGTCAGCAGGCTACCCGGCGTAGAGGTATCAGCTTTTCTCGTCCCAGATCTTCATCAGGGTGGACAAGATCTCCTCGCCGCGGCCCAGCCCGCCGAGGTGGCTTTCGCCCGGGAGCACGATCAGCTCGCAGTCGGGCAGCCTGGACACGACGTGCTCGCCGTGGGCGAAGGGGACGATGTGGTCGCTGTCGCCGTGCCACCAGCGCACCGGGACCTTGACCTCGTCGAGCCGGAATCCCCAGTCCCGCGTGAACAGGATGATGTCGTTGAACGGGGCCGCCAGCTGCTTGCGGCTGCCGTTGAGCAGGTCGTCGAGGAACATGGCCCCGAACTCGGGGCGGGTCAGCAGGCGCCGGTCGCCCTCGGGCGATATCGCGGCATACAGATACAGGGCGGGATTGGCGACCGGGCGGATCGCCCGGACCACCAGGCTCGCACCGATCCGCAGCGGGTCACCGCCCAGCCGCAGCAGGGGCGCCAACCGCTTGCCCAGGTTCATCAGGCCGCTGGTGATCCCCTCGTCGCCGACGAAGGGCGCGACGCCGCCGAGGATTCCGGCCGCGACGACCCGGTCGGACAGCACCGCGGCCGACGCGAGCGCGTACGGACCGCCGCCGGACAGGCCGATGACGGCCATATTGTCGATGCCGAGCGTGTCCGCGATGGTCCGCAGGTCGTCGGCGAACGCCCGGATGTTCTCGTAGCGATGGGGTGTCGACGAGCCGATCCCGGGCCGGTCCAGCCCGATCAGCCGGATCTTGTGGTTTTCGGCGTAGAGGCGGGCTTCGGTGGGAATCTGGCGACGCGCGCCGGGGGTGCCGTGCAGCCAGAAGACCGCGCGGCCCTGGGGATCACCGAATTCGGCGAAGCCGATCTGGCGGTCTTCGCCGACGGCGACGTTTCCTTCGAGCTTGGGGCGGGCGATCTCGATGGCCATGTCAGCAGCTTGGCACGGGACGCGCGCTTTACCAAAGGCGCTTCGGGCCGGTGCCGAACGGGCTCCGGGGTGGGGCGCTGCCGGACTTCTGCCACGTCGTCACGCGGGAACCCCGATGGCCATCGGCTCCATGTACTGGTGTAGCCCGCCGATTCCGCCGCCCTCGCGGCCCAGGCCGCTGAGTTTGAAGCCGCCGAACGGCGCGCCGCCCGGACCGCAGCCGTTGACCGCGATCTGTCCGGTACGGATGCGGCGTGCGACGCCGACGGCGCGGTCGACGTCGCCGCCCCACACCGCCCCGGAGAGCCCGTATTGCGAATTGTTCGCGATGGCCACCGCGTCGTCGTCGTCGCGGTAGCGCAGCACCGTCAGCACCGGACCGAACACTTCCTCTTGCGCGATAGTCGAATTCGGCTCCACGTCGGACAGAATCGTCGGCTCGAAGTAGAACCCCACGTCCAGGCCGGCCGGACGGCCACCGCCGGTCACCAGCTTCGCCCCGTCGTCGAGCGCACCGGCGACGTGCGCCTCGACCCGGTCCCGCTGCGCCGCGCTGATCAGTGGGCCCATCTGCACGTCGGGATCGGCGGGATCGCCCACCTTGACCTCACGCGCCAACGCGGCGAGCCGATCGACGACATCGTCGTGCAGCGAATCGGGCAGCAGCAGCCGGCTGTGCAGGATGCAGGCCTGTCCGGCGTGCAGCGAACAGCAGTCGAACAGCATCTGCTGCAGCATCTCGTCGGTGACTTGCGCGTCGTCCAGGACGATGCTGGCGGACTTGCCGCCGAGCTCGAGCAGGATCCGCTTCATCGTGTCGCCGGCGGCGGACATGACCTGTCGGCCGATCACCGAGCTGCCGGTGAAGCTCACCATGTCGATCCGCGGATCGGTGGTCAGCAGCTTGGCCGCGTCAACCCCGGAAGGCGTGACGACGTTGACCACCCCCGGCGGGATGTCGGTGTGTTCGTCGATGATCCGCGCGAGCGCCAGCCCGGCCAGCGGTGTCAGCGGCGAGGGCTTGAGCACGACGGTATTGCCCGCTGCCAGAGCATGATTGAGCTTCATCACGTTGAGACAGTGCGGGAAGTTCCACGGCGTCAGCACCGATACAACACCCAGTGGCGCATGACGCAACAAGGTGGTTCCGGCGCCCATCCCGGTGACCTCTTGGTCGGTCAACTGGGTGGCCAGCTGAGCGGCGTGCATCGACATGAACCCGGCGCCGTCGATCTGCATGATGCGCTCATTAGCAACGCAGCCCCATTCCACCTGGGACAGCGCGAAGAAGTCGTCGGCGTGTTTGCTCAGCGCCTCACCCAGCTGGTTGAGACACCCGGCGCGCTGCTCGGCGCTCATGGTGCGCCAGGGTCCGCTGTCGAAGGCGCGGCGCGCGGCGGCGATCGCCTCACCTACCTGGGCGACGCTGGCGTCGGGCGCGGTGGCGATCACGGCCTCGGTGGACGGAGAAATGTCCTCATACCGGCCGTCTTGCGGCTCGACCCAGTTGCCGTCGATGTAGAGCCGATAGGACTGAACGAGAGCGGGCAAATCGGCCATGTGTTTCCTCCGGTCATCTGATCACTTGGTGTACCCGCACCAGCGGCCGCCGTCAATCGTCATTTGCGCGAATTCCGGAGCTCCTCGCGCACTTTGCTGTTGTATTGACAGCATGCGACGCCGCAGAGTACACACATCTCGCGAGACAGATCGCGCCAATCTGTCGGATCAAGGTGTCCTGCGAGAGGGGCTTGCTACGTGACCGACTCAGAATCCGTCAGCGCCAAGGTGCGGGCCCTCGTCGGGCAGCCGACCGGCGGCACCGGAAAGCCGTCGCTGGCACCGGACCCGGTGAACCAGCCGATGATCCGGCACTGGGCGTACGCGATGGCCGACATGAACCCGGTATATCTCGACCCCGAGTTCGCGGCCTCGTCCCGGTTCGGCGGCATCGTGTCGCCACCGGTGATGCTGCAGACGTGGACAATGCCGTCGCCGATACTGGAGGGAATCGGTGAGCGGGGCGGGGCGCCGATCGAGATCAAAAGCAACCCAACCGAATTCCTCGACGAGGCCGGCTACACCAGCACGGTGGCGACCAATTCGGAGTTCGAGATCGAACGTTACCCGCGACTGGGCGACGAGATCAGCGCGACGACGGTCTACGAATCGGTCTCGGACGAGAAGAAGACGGCGCTGGGCACCGGCTTCTTTCTGACCTGGCTGACCACCTACACCGACCAGAACGGCGAAGTGCTGGGCCGGCAGCGATTCCGGGTGCTGCGATTCAGGCCGGCGAATTGATGGCGGCCCGTCTGGCGCCGGCGATCACCCCGGACACCGAATTCTTCTGGAATGGCTTGCGGGAGAACAAGCTCCTGATCCAGCGTTGCGGTGGCTGCGGGCAGCTCCGCCATCCGCCCCGGCCGATGTGCCCGCACTGCCGTTCGCTCGAGTGGGACACGATCGAGGCCTCCGGCCTCGGCACGGTGTACAGCTACGTGATGCCACACGAACCCAAGTTTCCGTTCTTCGACTATCCCTACGTCGTCGCGCTGGTGGAACTCGAGGAAGGGGTCCGGCTGGTGTCCAACCTGACCGGCGTGGATCCCTCCGGCATCACACCCGGATTGGCCGTGGAGGTCTATTACCAGGTCTTCGATGACGGCCTCGTGCTACACCAGTTTCGGCCCCGCGGTCAGTCAGTTCGCCTTGACGCGACGTATTCGGAGGGACACGCATGACGACCACCGCGAACCGCACTTTGCAATGGCGAGACATTTCGGTCGGTGACGAGGTCACGCCCCTCGAAATCCCCATCACCACAACGATGATCGTTGCCGGCGCGATCGCCACCCGTGACTTCATGCCGGTGCATCACGACCGCGACTACGCCAAGCAGCAGGGTTCGCCCAACCTGTTCATGAACATCCTGACCACCAACGGCTATTGCGTGCGCTTCCTCACCGACTGGGCGGGGCCCGAGGCGATGGTGAAGAAATTGTCGATCCGCCTGGGCGTGCCCTGTTTTCCCGACGACCCGTTGCGGTTCACCGGCAGCGTCACCGGCAAGAGTGAAGGCTCGGGCGGCGAGAATTTCGTCGAGGTGACCTTCGCGGGCGCCAACAGCCTGGGCGACCACGTCTCCGGCACGGCGGTGCTCAGCCTGCTCGACGGTCCGGACGCATGAGCCGGACGTTGCCGGGCGCCGCGGCCATCGTCGGGATCGGTCAGACCGAGTTCTCCAAGGAATCCGGGCGCAGCGAACTGCAATTGGCGTGCGAGGCGGTCAGCGCGGCGCTGGACGACGCCGGCCTGACGCCCGCCGACGTCGACGGCATGGTCACGTTCACCATGGATTCCAGCGACGAGATCGACATCGCGCGCAACGTGGGCATCGGCGATCTGAGTTTCTTTTCGCGCGTGCACCATGGCGGGGGCGCCGCCGCCGGGACCGTGGTGCACGCGGCGATGGCGGTCGCCACGGGTGTGGCCGACGTGGTGGTGTGCTGGCGTGCCTTCAACGAACGTTCCGGGTTCCGGTTCGGCGGCAGCGGGCGCAGCATGGCCGAAACCCCGTTGTTCATGGCGCATTACGCGCCGTTCGGATTGCTCACTCCCGCCGCCTGGGTTGCGATGCACGCCCAGCGCTACATGTCGACGTACGGGGTCACCAACGAGGACTTCGGCAGGATCGCGGTCGTCGATCGTGCGCACGCGGCGAAGAATCCCGACGCCTGGTTCTACGAGCGTCCGATCACGTTGGAAGATCACCAGAATTCGCGCTGGATCGTGGAACCGGTGCTGCGACTGCTGGATTGCTGCCAGGAAAGCGACGGCGGTGTCGCGCTCGTCATCACCAGCGCCGAACGCGCCCGCGATCTGCGGCAGCCCCCGGCCGTCATCACCGCGGCCGCGCAGGGCGCGGCCTACAACGGCGAGATGATGACGAGCTACTACCGCGACGACATCACCGGGCTTCCGGAGATGGGGGTGGTGGCCCGGCAGCTGTGGCGCGATTCCGGACTCAAGCCGCAGGACATCCAAACCGCCTTCATCTACGATCACTTCACGCCGTTCGTGTTCACCCAGCTCGAGGAGCTCGGCTTCTGCGGGCGCGGCGAGGCCAAGGACTTCGCGACCGTCGAACGGCTTTCGCTGGGTGGAGATTTCCCGATCAACACCAACGGAGGCCTGTTGGGCGAGGCATACATCCACGGCATGAACGGCATCACCGAAGGGGTGCGCCAGGTGCGGGGCACCTCGCACAATCAGGTCGATAACGTCGAGCACGTGTTGGTCACCTCCGGAACCGGTGTGCCCACCAGTGGGCTGATCCTCGCCCCGGCGGGATGAGGGGCGTTGGTCCCGTGACGACTCAACCGGCCCAGGCCGCCGATACCCGCGAGCTCATCGTCGTCTCGGCGTTCACGTGCTTCGGCAAGCAGGGATTGGACAAGGCGACGATCGTCGACATCGCCAAGCAGGCAGGGGTATCCCGCAGCACCATCTACGAATACTTCAGCGACAAGGCCGCGATCGTCGAGGCATGCGCCGAGCACGCGTCCGAGCGTTTCTACCGCGAGATGTCCAAGGCGATGGACCGCGGCAGCAGCCTCGAGGAAAAGCTTTCTTCCGCGGCGGTTTTCGTCACCCAGGCGCGACGAGTCATCGCTTCCGAGAAGTACTTTGACGAAGATGCGATCAGCCTGCTGCTGACCAAGGACGCCGCCGTGCTGCTGCGCGAATGCGTCGAGTTCTTCGCCCCCTACCTGTCGGCCGCCAGGCTCACGGGTGAGGTGCGCAAGGATCTCGACGTCGAGGCCGCCGGTGAGTGGTTCGCGCGCATCCTGTTCTCGCTCTTCAGCACGCCGTCCTCGACCCTGGATATGGACGATCCCGAGGTGGCGGCGGAGTTCGTCCGCGCGCATGTGGTGCGCGGCTTCGCCAGCGATCGCCCGCGGCCCCGCCGCGCTCAGTGACGGCGTTGCGTGTGAATCCTGGGCTTTGCGTGTGAATCGTCGGCGTTGCGTGTGAATCCTGGGCGGGGATCGTCGGCGTGTCGCCGCCGTACGCGCACACCGAAAGCCCACGATTCACACTGAAAGCCGTGATCGCACACTCGACGCGACGCGTGCTCAACGCCCGACCAAAGCCCGCAAGAAGAACGTCAGGTTGGCGGGACGCTCGGCCAGTCGGCGCATGAAGTACCCACACCACTGCGTGCCGAACGGCAGATACACGCGCACGTGGTTCCCGGCCGCGGTGAGGCGTCGCTGCTCGTCGTCGCGGATGCCGTAGAGCATCTGGTATTCGAATTCCCCGGCGCCACGGCCCGATTCGCGGGCAAGGGTGCCGGCCGCGTTGATCACAGCCGGGTCGTGGGAGGCCACCATCGGATAACCCGAGCCGGCCATCAGCACCCGCAGGCAACGCAGGTACGCCTCCGTCACCTCGGCGGGCTCGCGATATGCCACCGACGCGGGCTCGTCGTAGGCACCCTTGCACAGCCGGACCCGGGCGCCAGAGGCGGCGAACGCTTCGCAATCACCCGGCGTGCGCCGCAGGTACGCCTGCAAAGCCACGCCCAGCCAAGGAAAGTCGGCCCGCAGATCGCGCACGATGGACAGCGTCGACTCGGTGGTGGTGTGGTTCTCGGCGTCCACCGTCACCCACACGCCCGCGCGCCGGGCGGCATCGCAGATCGACCACCCGTTCTCCCGCGCGATCTTGGGCCCGTCGCGCTCCACCGCCTGCCCCAGCGCCGACAACTTGACCGAGACTTCCAGCGGCCGCGTGACATCTCCCCCGGCGTCGAGTCGGCCCAACTGCTCGATCAGGTCCAGGTAGGTCCGCACCGCCGCGTCGGCGTCGTCGGCGCTCAGAACGTCCTCGCCCAGATAGTCGACGCTGACGAACAGCGCCGACGAGCGAAGCGCCGCAACGCGATCCAGCGCGGATTCGATCGTCTCCCCGGGGACGAAGCGGCGCACCACGCGACGGGTGACCGGCAACCGCTCGGCGGCGCGGCGCGCTACCTCGCTTTGTCCGGCCGCCAGGAGCACCGGGCGCAGGGTGCTCGCGAACAGTCCGGCCATCAGTCGGCACCCATGTGCGGATAGGTGTGCTCGGTCGCCGGGACGAACGTCTCCTTGATGGTGCGCGCCGACGTCCAGCGCAACAGGTTCAGCATCGATCCGGCCTTGTCGTTGGTGCCCGAGCCACGCGAGCCCCCGAACGGCTGGCGCCCGACGACCGCGCCGGTCGGCTTGTCGTTGATATAGAAGTTCCCGGCGGCAAACCGCAGCCGGTGCTGGGCCGTCAGCACCGCGTCCCGGTCGTCGGCGATGACCGCGCCGGTCAGCGCGTACCGGGAACCGCGGTCGACGACGTCGAGGATCCTTTCGTAATCGGCGTCGGGGTACACGTGCACCGACAGCAGCGGGCCGAAGTATTCGGTCGAAAACGACTCATCGGTCGGATCATCGGACAGCAATACGGTGGGGCGCACGAAATACCCTTCGTGGTCGTCGTATTCGCCGCCGACGGCGATGGTGACGTGGGGCGCGCCCTTCGCCCGCTCGATGGCGGCGACGTTCTTGGTGAAGGCGCGCCGGTCGATCAGCGCGCCGCCGAAGTTGGTGAGGTCGGTGACGTCGCCGTAACGCAGCGCGGCCGTCTCCCCCAGCAAGTCGTCACCCATCCGCCGCCACACCGACTGCGGGATGAAGGCCCGCGACGCCGCCGAGCATTTCTGCCCCTGGTAGTCGAAGGCCCCGCGAATCAAGGCCGTGCACAACACATCCGGTCGCGCGGACGCGTGCGCGACCACGAAGTCCTTGCCGCCGGTCTCGCCGACCAGGCGCGGATAGCTGTGGTAGTGACCGATATTCGTGCCGACCTGATACCACAGCCGCTGGAAGGTGGCCGTCGACCCGGTGAAGTGGATGCCGGCCAGCCGCCGGTCGGCCAGCGCCACATCGGAAACCGCGAAGCCGTCGCCGGCCACCAGGTTGATCACCCCGGGCGGCAGGCCGGCGGCCTCGAGCAGCTGCATGGTCAGATAGGCCGACAACGTCTGGGTGATCGAGGGCTTCCAGACCACCGTGTTGCCCATCAGCGCCGGCGCGGTCGGCAGGTTGCCGGCGATGGAGGTGAAGTTGAACGGCGTGATCGCGTACACGAAGCCGTCGAGCGGGCGGTACTCGCTGCGGTTCCATTCCCCCGGCCCGCTGATGGGTTGCTGCGCCAGGATCTGTTGCGCGAAGACAACATTGAATCGCCAGAAGTCGATCTGCTCGCACGGCGAGTCGATCTCGGCTTGATAGGCGGACTTGGATTGGCCGAGCATCGTCGCGGCGGCGATTTTCTCCCGCCACGGCCCGGCCAGCAGGTCGGCGGCGCGCAGGAACACCGCCGCCCGCTCATCGAACGGCATGGCCGCCCAGTCGCTTTTCGCGGCCATCGCGGCGTCGATCGCCGCCGTCGCGTCGGCGTGCACGGCGTTGGTCAGGGTGCCCAGCTTGGCGGCGTGCCGGTGCGGCTGGACGACATCGATGCGCTCACCGTCGCCCATCCGGTGGTCGCCGCCGATGACGTGCGGCAGGTCGATCGGGTGATCGGCCTGCGCGGCCAGTTCGGCGCGCAGCCGGGCGCGTTCCGGGGAGTGCGGCGCGTAGTCGTGGACCGGCTCGTTTGCTGGTGTCGGCACCTCAGAAAATCCAGTGATGGCGTCCATAACGCCAGGGTCCTCGCGGCGACCACGCATGGAGTTAGCCAATCGGACAAGACAGAACTGGTTCCATAGTAAAATCGCACAACATGGCCGGTGTGGGGCTGGGTCGGCTGTTGCTTGCGCTGGACGCGACCCTCGTCAGCCTCGCCGACGCCCCCCGGGGGCTGGACCTCCCGGTGGGTTCGGCCGCGCTGATCGACTCCGACGACGTGCGCCTGGGTCTCGCGGCCGCGGCGGGTGCCGCGGACGTCTTCTTCCTGTTGGGGGTCGCCGACGACGAGGCGATGCGATGGATGGGCAGGCAGGCGCGCGAGCGCGTGCCGGTGGCCATCTTCGTCAAACAGCCCTCGCCCGCGCTGGTGAACACGGCCGTCGCGGCGGGCTCGGCGGTGGTGGCCGTCGATCCGCGCGCCCGGTGGGAACGCCTCTACCAATTGGTCAACCACGTCCTCGAGCACCACGGCGACCGCGCCGACGCGCTGGACGACTCGGGCACCGACTTGTTCGGGCTGGCGCAGTCGCTCGCCGAGCGCATCCACGGCATGGTCAGCATCGAGGACGCGCAATCCCATGTCTTGGCCTACTCGGCCTCCAACGACGAAGCTGACGAGTTGCGCCGCCTTTCCATCCTGGGCAGGGCCGGCCCGCCCGAGCATCTGGAGTGGATCGGCAAATGGGGCATCTTCGATGCGCTGCGATCGGGCACCGAGGTGGTGCGCGTCGACGAGCGGCCCGAGCTAGGCCTGCGCCCGCGGCTGGCCATCGGGATCCACCAGCCCGCGACCGACGCCCGGCGACCGCCGGTGTTCGCCGGAACCATCTGGGTGCAGCAGGGCTCGCAGCCGCTGGCCGACGACGCCGAGGAGATGTTGCGGGGCGCCGCCGTGCTGGCCGCCCGCATCATGTGGCGGCTGGCGGCCCGCCCGTCCACCCATGCCCGGCGGGTCCAGCAATTGCTGGGCCTGGCGGACGAATCCGCCGACGCGACGGCCATCGCCCGCGAACTCGGCCTGGCCACCGACACCACCGCGGCCCTGATCGGATGGGACGCCGCCGACAGTTCGGCCGGTCATGCTCGGCTGGCCGACATCATCGCGTTGAGCGCCAGCGCTTTCCGGCGTGACGCCCAGGTGGCCTCGAACGGTTCGCGAACGTACGTGCTGCTTCCCCAGACCCAGACCCAGACCCAGAACCGGTCGGTCACCTCCTGGGTGCGCGGCACCATCGGCGCAATGCGCGCCGAGCTCGGGGTGCAGCTGCGGGCGGCCATCGCGGCGCCGGTCGCCGGCCTGGCCGAGGCCACCGCCGCGCGCATCGAGGTGGATCGGGTGCTGGACAGCGCTGGGCGCCACCCCATTTCGTTCGGACAGGTGACGTCGCTGGCCGAAGCGCGCACCGCCGTCCTGGTCGACGAAATCGTGACCCTGGTCGGCAGCGACGAGCGCCTGATCGATCCGCGGATCGTGCAGCTGGGCGAAGACGATCCGGTGCTGGCGGAAACGCTGCGGACCTACCTGGACTCCTTCGGCGACATCGCCGCGGCCGCGCACGCGTTGCAGGTCCATCCGAATACCGTTCGCTACCGCGTGCGGCGGATCGAGAAGCTGCTGTCGACCTCGCTGGCCGATCCCGAGGTCCGGCTGCTGTTCTCGCTGGGGCTACGGATCCTGGAACGCCGCTAGCGCGGGTATCCGCAAGTCCTCGCCGACCGTCTCCGGACGATTTGGCGACATTTGCTCCCAGCGGATGCAACAATGTCACCCCGTAAGGTGATGACGACGCAGGAAGCCGGTGCGAATCCGGCGCGGTCCCGCCACTGTCATCGGGGAGCGAACCTCAACGGCCACGGCTGAAAAGCTGGAAGGCGAGGCGAGCGGCGATCCGAGAGCCAGGACACTCACGTCATCGCGTACTGCGACCCGGGGCGGGTGTACCCCGAGAGAGCTGTCAGCGTCCATGTTTCCTCCGGCATGGGTGGCCGTCGACGCCGCCACTGCGGCGCCGTGCTGCCGCGCCCACACGACCACCGGCGGCCAGCGATGACCGCCCCGATCTGGATGGCCTCCCCGCCGGAGGTGCATTCAACGCTGCTCAGCAGCGGTCCGGGTCCGGGCCCGCTGCTGGCCGCCGCGGCGACCTGGAGCTCGTTGAGCGTGGAATACGCGGAGTCGGCCGACGAGCTGGCCGCGCTGCTGGGCGCCGCGCAGGCCGGCAGCTGGGACGGCCCGACGGCCGCGGCGTACGTGGCCGCGCACGCGCCCTACCTGGCGTGGCTGGCGCAGGCCAGCGCGCATAGCGCGACCATGGCCGCCCAGCAGGACATGGCCGCCACCGCCTACACCGTGGCGCTGGCGGCCATGCCGACGATGCCGGAGCTGGCCGCCAATCACGCCACCCACGCCGTATTGACGGCGACGAATTTCTTTGGCATCAACACCATTCCGATCGCGGTGAACGAAGCCGACTACGCGCGGATGTGGGTTCAGGCGGCCACCGTGATGAGCACCTACGAGGGCGTGGCGACCGCCGCGGTGGCCACCGCGCCGCCGGCCGAGCCGGCTCCCGAGGTCATGAAGGCCACTGCGCTGGCCGCCACGGCCGAGCAGTCGTCGTCGTATCCCCCCGACACGCAGAACCAGTGGATGGACTGGCTGGAGAAGACCGGGTTCGTCGACTTCTACAACCGGTACATCCAGCCGTTGATCGACCAGCTGATGAACAACCCGTTCTTCCAGTCCATGTTCTCCGGTTTCGACCCCTGGCTGCCGTCACTCGGCAACCCGTTGAGCTTCCTGAACCCGTTCAACATCGCGTTCGCCCTGGGCTATCCGATGGACTTCGGTTCGTACTTCGCCTATCTCGGGCAAATGTTCAGCTTCGTCGCGGCGGATCTCGCGGCGGCGTTCGCCTCGGGAAACCCCGCGACGATCGCGTGGACCATCCTGTTCACCACCATCGAAGTGATCGGCACGGTCATCACCGACACCATCGCGCTGATCAAGACGTTGCTCGAGCAGATGATCGTGCTGATCCCGCTCATCGTGCCGCTGCTGACCGTCGCCGTGGTTCCGCTGGTCGTCCCCACGCTGGTCGGGGGCTTGGCGGGCCTGACGGGCCTGGCCGGACTGCACGCCATCCCGATCGTGCCGCTCATCCCGGCCCCGGCCCTCGTCCCCGTCGCACTGGCGCCCACCCTGCCTCCCACACCGGCCCCGGCGCCGGCTCCCGCGCCGACGCCCGCCTCCGCACCCGCCACGGCACCCGCGCCGCCCGCGCCCGGGGCCCCACCACCGACGCCGGCGGGACCGCCGGCGGCCGCGATGCAAAGTCTGGGCTACATGGTCGGTGGCCTGGCCGCGGATGCGCGCAGGGCCGCGAGCACCAGCGCCCGCGCGCGGAGGGCGGCAGCGGCGCGCGCCGCCGAGGCCGAGGCGGTGGCACTGCCGGAAGAAGAGGAGACGAAGAAGCGCCGGCAGCGGGTCAGGGCCACCCAACTCGGCCGCGGGTACGAATACATGGACCTCGAGCCCGCGACGACGGCCTCGGACCGGCCCGCCCCCGCGATGGGGTTCGCCGGAACCATCCCCACGAAGGCCGCCACCGCACCGGCGGGATTGAGCGCGCTCGTCGTCGACGAGTTCGACGACGGCCCCCGCACGCCGATGGTGCCGGGAACCTGGGATGCCGACCCGACGGGATCGAAACCCTAAGCGGCATAGGTCATTTGGCCCGAGACGGTTTCTCGGGCCCCGGGCCTCGCACGACCGTCGTGCGCGAAAAAGCCGAAGCGGTAACCTAGCCCGCATGCAACATTCGTCGGTCGTCTCCCTGCTGCGGGAACGCGCCGGCCTGCAGCCCGACGATGTGGCCTTTCGCTATACCGACTACGAGCAGGATTGGGCGGGCGTCACCGAATCGCTGACGTGGGCACAGCTGTATCGGCGGACCCTGAACCTCGCGCACGAGGTCAAGCGGCACGGCAGCAGCGGGGACCGGGCCGTGATCCTTGCCCCCCAAGGCCTCTCCTACATCGTGGCGTTCCTCGGCGCGATGCAGGCCGGGCTGATCGCGGTTCCGCTGTTGGTTCCGCAGCCCGGTACGCGCGATGAGCGGGTCAGTGCCGTGCTGGCCGACACCGGCCCGACCGTCGTTCTCACCACCTCCGCGGCGGCCGCGGCCATTGGCGATTACGCGCACCAACCGGACGGAGCAACCCCGGCCATCATCGAGGTCGATTCCCCGGGCCTCGACGATCCGAATCCGCCGAGCATCCCAATCGGGGGCGCCCCGAGCGTCGCGTACCTGCAGTACACGTCGGGCTCGACTCGCCTTCCGGCCGGAGTCATGGTCTCGCACCGGAACCTCCACGTGAATTTCCAGCAGCTGATGGCTGCCTACTTCCCGGACTTCGCTGGCGTGGCCCCGCGCGACAGCGTGTGCGTGTCGTGGCTGCCCTTCTACCACGACATGGGCCTGATGCAAGGCGTCATCGCCCCCATCCTGGGCGGCTACCCCGGTGATCTGACGAGCCCGGTTGCCTTCCTGCAGCGGCCCGCGCGGTGGATCCAAGCGATGGCCCAAGCCGATCCGGTGTTTTCGGCCGCGCCGAACTTCGCCTTCGAGCTGGCCGCGCGCAAGACGACGGATGCGGACATGACCGGACTCGACCTCGGCAACATCATCAGCATCGTGAGCGGCGCCGAACGAATCCATCCCGCCACGCTCGACCGGTTCTGTAAGCAGTTCGCCCCGTATAACTTTCGCGAAGACATGATGCAACCCTCCTACGGCCTGGCGGAGGCGACCGTCTACGTGGCCAGCCGCGCGCAGACCGGCGCCCCGAAAGTCGTTCACTTCGAGCCGGAGCGGCTGTCGGAGGGCAACGCCCAGCCGTGCTCACCGGGGACCGGCTCGCCGTTGCTGAGCTACGGGACGCCGCAATCGCCGACGGTACGAATCGTCGACCCCGACACCAGCACACAGTGCCCGGACGGGACCGTCGGTGAAATCTGGGTCAACGGCGACAACGTGGCCGACGGCTACTGGCAAAAGCCGGAGGAAACGCGGCGCACCTTCTGCGCGGTCCTGGCCGATCCGGCGCCGGGTACCCCCGAGGGGCCGTGGCTGCGCACCGGTGACCTCGGCTTCGTCTGTGACGGCGAGATGTTCATCGTGGGCAGGATGAAGGATTTGCTGATTGTCTACGGGCGCAACCACTATCCCGAGGACATCGAGTCGACGGTGCAGGCGATCACCGGGGGCCGCGTCGCGGCGATCTCGGTTCCGGTGGACGAGACCGAGAAATTGGTGACCATCATCGAACTGAAACACCGCGGTGGCTCCGGCCAGGACGCGCTACACACCCTCGACGCCGTCAAGAACGATGTCACCGCCGCGATTTCGAACTCGCACGGGCTCAACGTCGCCGACCTGGTACTGGTGCCACCGGGATCGATTCCCACCACGACGAGCGGCAAGATCCGGCGGGCCGCCTGCGTCGAGCAGTACCGACGGCAACAGTTCGCCCGGTTAGACGCCTGAACGGTCCCATATCTGCGATGTTGTTCACCATCGGTGTGATGGCCATTGCCGTGAGCCTGGAACCGTTCCGGATCGGCATGACGGTGCTGATGCTGAATCGCCCCAGGCCGCTGATGCAACTGCTCGCGTTTTTAACCGGCGGATTCGCGATGGGGTTGACGGTGGGTGCGACCGCCTTGTTCCTCTTCCGGCGCGTTCTGCTGCGCTCGACGTACTTCACCTTGCCCCGGGTGCAAATCCTCATCGGCGCACTCGCGCTGGTGGCCGCCGCGGGCCTGGCGGCCAAGATCGTGGCGGACCGGCGGCGCGGAACGCGCCACGTTCCTCCCGACGGCGACGGCGCCGGCCCCGCCTGGCTGAGGACTCGGGCCCGACGACTGCTGGACGGACGTTCCCTGTGGGTCGCCGCCGCCGCGGGCCTCGGGATTGCGCTGCCGTCGGTGGATTATCTGGCCGCCCTGGCGGTCATCCTGGCGTCCGGCGCGCCGGTCATGACGCAATTGGGAGCGCTGCTGATGTTCAACGTCATCGCGTTCTCACTTGTCGAGATCCCAGTCGTCGCTTACCTGTTGGCGCCAACGGCAACGCGCGCGGCGATGACCGCGCTCCAGGATTGGATACGGTCGCGGCGTCGCATCGAGGTTGCCGCACTGCTTGCCGCGGTCGGGCTTGTCCTGCTGGTGGTGGGCTTAGCCGAACTGTGAGAACGGCCGGAGGCAACTCAGGGCTTCGTCTCCTCGAGAAAACGGCCCATCACGTCGGGCCCGGTGGAATGCATGGCGATAGACAGCTCTAACAGCCTGTCCTTGGCATGCTTGGGCAGCAGCTCGATGGACCGGGTGGTGGCGGAATCATACTTGGACCCCGGATAGCGTTGCAGGACAATATTTTTCTGCTCTTCGGTGGTGTAGATCTCCAGCAGCTTCATTCCTGCGAAAGCCTCATTTGCCAGGTCGGCCATCCCGGCGTTCGCCAACGCTTCCAGCCGCTCCTCGTTGATCCAGACGTTGACCTTGATCTTTGTCTCGTCGCTGCTCACGAACCCTCCAATTGGTTGAGCGTGAAGACGGGCCGTCGGTCCCGCAAATACTCCTCGGTGACGAACGGCGAACCCTGACCATGCTCGGCGGCGCACTCCATCACGACCTCGAACACCTCATGCCGCATCACCTTCTGCGTCGGCTTGACTTCGTCGGTGAGGATGCTTCGTATCAGGCTGCCGCTGAAACTCTGCGCTTGTGCATCATGGCCGCACAGAGCAGAGTTGGTGACCTCCAAACACACCGGGCAATACCAGTTTTCCCGCAGGAACACCGGCTTGATGCCCAGCTGGCTCCGGTATTGCTTGAGGATGTTCTGGGAGTCGTACGGGTGGTAGAAGTCGCCCACGCCCGCGTGGTCGCGCCCGAACATGTGATGCGTGCAGCCCAGGTTCGTCCGCAGGATCGCGTGGAAGATCGCCTCGCGCGGCCCCGCATACCGCATGTCCCAGAGGGTGAAGGACACCATGTGCACGTTCTCACGGAAATACCCGCTGGTGCGTAGCACGTTCTGCGCCAACAGTATTGCCTCGTCGATGTAATCGCCCACGCGCTTCTGGCCGATGATGGCATTCACCAACACGCCGGTGTTCAGGTTGTCGACGGGCTGGTCCTCGTTCGCGGCCAGCCACGCTTGTTTCATCAACGCCTCGTGGCCGGTGTGCGGCACGTTCCTGGTCTGGTGGGCGACGACGCGCTGCCAGTGCCGCTCGGCCAGCGCGTCCTTGTGCTGCTTCGGGGTGAGCCAGAAACTTTTGAAGGGCTCGTTGAATACGGGTTCGTTGATCAGCGTGACATCCCCGCCGATGAACCGGTTCGCGTAACCCATTGTCTTCTTGACGCCAGGGTGTCGGGGATCGGTTGTGCCGTAGGTCTTTTCGGCCATGCGCTCGAGGTCGTATTCGTAGATCTCGGCGACGTCGAAGATGGCCATGGGGGCGCCGAGATAGTCGAGAACGACGCTGGCGCCTTCCTTGATGTCGAGCTTCGCAATGTCCTCGGCGGACATGTCGAAGACGATCGGGATGCTCCACAGCGTCCCGTCCGGCAGCGCGAAGTTGTCCAGGGTCCCGTCGACCTCGTGGCGGCCCATGAATCCGGTCAGCGGGGTGAAGAAACCGTAGGAAAGGCTGATCACCTCGTGCGCGGTGGCCTTCGAGATCGGCACATGCGGCAGCCCCTCGATCCGGCCCGCCGCATCGTCCGTGGACACCCGCTCCACGATCGGCTTCCCGTTGTGACCCGTGTAGCTCATGCCGTGACCTCGCTCCTGTCCCCGCCCTCGTGATCTCGATCCGGGGCCCGGATGACGCCGGTCCTCTCCAGGTGGGCGATCACCTCGTCGGCCAGCGTGTCCGCGTCCTTCGTTCCGCCCTCGAGGCGCAACTCCGGCCGCACCGGCGCCTCGTAGGGGTCGTCGATCCCGGTGAATCCCTTGATTTCCCCCGCCCGGGCTTTCTTGTAGAGGCCTTTGGGATCGCGCTGTTCGCAGATCTCGATCGGGGTGTCGATGAAGATCTCCTGAAAGTCGCCGTCGCCCAGCGTGGCCCGGATCGCGTCGCGATCACGCACGTAAGGGCTGATGAAGGCCGTCAAAGCGATGACGCCGGCCTCGCAGAACAGCTTCGCGACCGCGCCGATGCGGCGAATGTTCTCCTCCCGGTCCTGGGCCGAAAATCCCAGCCCGAACCGTTGGGCGAACTCGGGCCCGTGGCGCTCCTCGAGCAGCTCCGGCCCGGCGTTGAGCCCGTAGCGGACGTTGTCGCCGTCCAGGAGGTAGCTCCGGATGCCCCGCTCGTAGAGCTTTTGCTCGACGATGTTGGCGACCGTGCTCTTGCCGCTGCCGCTCAGGCCGGTGAACCAGATGACGCAGCCCTGGTGGCCATTGAGTTCCTCGCGCTCGCCGCGGCTGATCTTGTGTTCGTGCCAGGTGATGTTGTTCGACATGTCCAGGTCCTGTTCCAACGAAGTCGGTAGCGGCCGGCCATCGCGCCGGCTCGGCGGCGACCCTTGCGATACGCAGCTACGGCGCCGACGGCCGCGCACCTTCACCATCTTGCTTATCAAGCAAACCGGATTAGAACCAGCCTACAAGTAAAGATGGTCAACTTACGGGAGTTTTCCGGTCGCGGGGTTGACCAGCCATGTTCCCCGCAGCAGCCTCGTCAGCAAACGAGCGCGAGAGGCTCAGCGAAGTAGGCCATCCCGGTCTTTGCCGGGGCGCGACGGATGGCTTGTGTTTGCCATCCCGGCGGCCGGGGGACGCCGGCGTTGGTGTGCACGCATCGATACCACGCTCCGCTGGTGACGTCGGACTGTCGATCGTTTGTGCGCCAACCGATCATGGCCGCCGACGCCGGGCCGTCGGGTTTAACTCAAGCAGAGAAAAATTTGCCTCGCGCCGCCGCGGGCGCCCGTGCGGCAAGACGCGATGACGACCGGGCTCACCATAACCGCGCGTGAGGATCGATCCTCGGCGATCCCGGCGAACATGCCATAACTTCGCGGGCAAATTTGCAGCAGGCGAGGCGGCGCGGGGGCGGCCGTAAACACCAAGTTAATTTCATTTAACATTCCGATGATTAAGTCCCTTGACTCGCTCGCCATTGCCTGCTCGTCGACGCGCCCGGGCCGCAACGCACGAGGCCGTCGTCGCCCGCGACAGCGAGCGCGTACCGATCCAACGGTCCCGGGGTCACCGCCAGCCGGCCCTGCCGCCTCGTGGCGGTGCGTTCCCGGAGCCGACTGACGAAGAGGAAGTACGGATGCTCGATTTCGGGGCCCTGCCGCCAGAAATCAACTCGACCAGAATGTATGCCGGCCCCGGCTCGGCGCCGATGGTTGCCGCGGCGGCCGCCTGGGACGTACTGGCCAACGGGCTCGAGACCGCGTCGCGCGGGTACTCCGCGGTGATCGCCCAGCTGGAAGGCGAAAGCTGGACCGGCAGCGCCTCGGCCGCGATGGCCACCGCGGCCGCGCCGTACGTGGCATGGCTGGCGACGGCGGGGGCACAAGCGGAGGAGGCCGCAAGCCAGGCTCGGGCCGCGGCGGCCGCCTACGAGACCGCCTTCGGAGCGACGGTGCCGCCCGCGTTGGTCACGGCCAACCGCACCCTCCTGGCGCAACTGGTCGCGAGCAACATTCTGGGACAGAACACGGCGATGATCGGGGTGACCGAAGGCGCCTACGAACAGATGTGGGCCCAGGATGCCGCCGCCATGTACGGCTACGCCGCGTCGTCGTCGGGCGCGACATCGCTGACGCAGTTCCACGAGCCTCCGCGGACCACCGACGCCGACGGGCAGCCCGCGCAAGCCTCCGCGGTCGCCCAAGCCACGAATAACTCGGCCGCGTCGCAGTCCCACGCCGCACTGTCCCGGACGATGTCGAGCGTGCCCCAGAAGTTGCACAACCTCTCCGAAACACCACCGCCTGGCTCTACTGGTGGCGGCCCTTCGACAGGCTCCGCGCTCGACGCCGTCGATGATTTCAACACGCTGACGGCGCCGGTGAACCTCGGCGACGCCATGAGCCGCACCGTCACGTCGGCGGGCACCTTCGGCACCGGGGCCTTCCGCGCCAACCTGCAGGCGGCGGGCGAAGCCGCCAAGGCGGCCGTCGCCCCCGCCGCGACGGCGAGTCTCTCGACCGGCACCGTGGGTGTCGCCGGCCCGACCCTGGCGAGCACGGGCAGCGCGAGCGCGGTAGGCCGATTGTCGGTCCCGCAAAGCTGGGCGGCGACGAACCCGACGATCGCCACCGTCGCCGAGTCGCACTGGCTGTCGGACGCCGAGCTCGACGGTGGGCCGTCATGGCATGAAGGCCCGGCGACCAACATGTGGGGCGGCGCGCCGGCGGCGGGCGCGGGCGCCTCGTCGGCGCTCCTGTCGCGGCCCTCGGTCAACAACGTCTTGCGCGTGGCGCCACGCCAATTCAAGATGCCGCGTCCTTCCGCGGGCGGATAGCCACCAGTTCCACCCTTCAGTGCAGGCATGGACCTGCAGCGGCCGCGTGTGCGCTTGTTCAGAAAGGATCGCCGATGCTTGGTTTCGGGGCGCTGCCGCCCGAGATCAATTCGGCCAGAATGTATGCCGGGCCGGGTTCGGCCCCGCTGTCGGCTGCCGCCTCGGCGTGGGACGCGTTGGCGGCGCAACTGGAGTCCCACGCCGCGGGTTACTCCGCCACGCTTTCGGAGCTGCGCGGGCGCGCGTGGTCGGGCGAAGCGTCAGCGGCCATGGCGGCCGCGGTCGAACCGTATGTGGCGTGGGCGTTCACCACGGCGGCTGCGGCCGGGCAGGCCGCCGCGCAGGCTCGCGCCGCGGCGGCGGCCTACGAGGCGGCGTTCGCCGCGACGGTGCCGCCACACGTGGTCGGCGCCAACCGAGTTGCGCTCCTCACCCTGATCGCGACCAACTTCTTCGGACAGAACGCGCCGGCGATCGCGGCCACCGAGACCGCGTACGCCGAGATGTGGGCGCAGGATGCCACCGCCATGTACGGCTACGCCGCGTCGTCGTCGGCCGCCACCGCTTTCACGCCGTTCACCGAGCCGCCCCGCACCACCAATGCGCACGGCCAATCGGCCCAGGCCGCCGCGGTCAACGAAGCCGCGAGTGCCGCCGCGGGTCAGGCCCGGGGGGCGCTGGCCGCGGGTGTGTTCACGAACGCTGCCCCGGCCGCCCTTGGCGAGGCGCCGGCGTCCGGATCCGGTCTGTCCCTTATCGGTTCGGTCGGCGACTTCAACACGCTCATCACCACACCGGGACAGACGTTTCTGGCGGGCGCCCGCACATTGCTGGGGTGGGGGCAATTGGGGTACGGGCTCGACCTGTCCGATATCCAGGCCGCGAAGGCCGCGGAGGGCGGCGTGCCCATCGTGCCGGACATCCCGGCACCTGCGGCGCCGGCGGTCGCGGCCGTTCGCGGTCCCGTGTTGGGCGGTCTGGGCCGGGCGGCACTGGTGGGCGAGCTGTCCGTCCCGCAGGCCTGGACGGCCGCGAATCCCGCGTCCGCTGCCGCTGCGGTGTCGAATCCGCTGCTGCACAACGCATTCCGGG
Organism: Mycobacterium sp. NTMscope_MAC_12; assembly: GCF_976985675.1. NCBI lineage: Bacteria > Bacillati > Actinomycetota > Actinomycetes > Mycobacteriales > Mycobacteriaceae > Mycobacterium > Mycobacterium sp. NTMscope_MAC_12. The sequence goes on along the minus strand of NZ_CDRJYY010000001.1, from coordinate 825,639 downwards.
CAGCTCCGGCGTCCGCGGCGGACCCTTCCAGCGTCCCGGGGCCCATGCCCGCGGCGCGCACCGCGGGCCACGCCGCCGGTGTCCCGGTGTTGCGCAACGGACGTCGCATCTTCAAGATGCCGCGCCCGGCATACGGCGGGTAGCGACGCCGGTGGGTCAGGGTGCTGACGGCGCCGCTTCCACACCCGTCAGCTCGTCGCATAAGTGGTCCGCCAAGTCGCGGACGGTGGTGATCTTGGTGGGGCTGATGCGCACGCCCGTTTCGGTTTCGATGCGGGTCCGCAGTTCCAGGTTCCCCAGCGAGTCCAGGCCGTAGTCGGATAGCGGGCGATCCGGATCGATTGTGCGCCGCAGCAATAGGCTGATTTGACCGGATACCAGCCGCCGGATCGCCGACGGCCATTCCTCGCGCGGCAGGGCCTGCAGCTCGGCGAGGAACCTGCCCGTCTCCGGTTTGCCCTGCCCCATCGATCCGAACGCTTCGGCGAAGCGGCTGCGTTGCGCGAAGGACGTCAACCACGGCGTGCCCACGATCGGGGCGTAGCCGGAGTAGGGGCGGTCGTAGCGCAGCAGCGTCTCGAATGCGCGGAAACCCTCGGCCGGTGTGATCGCCATGCCGGCGCCTTCGGCCAGGGCCGTGGCGCGGCCGACCTCTGACCATGGCCCCCACGCGATCGCGGTGCTCGGCAGGCCCTGTGCGCGACGCCAATAAGCGAACGCGTCCAGCCAGCTGTTGGCCGCGGCGTAGGCGCCCTGCCCCGGCGAACCCACCAGCGCGGCGGCCGACGAAAAGGAGCAGAACCAATCCAGTGGCTCACCCATGGTGGCGTGGTGAAGGTTCCACGCGCCGTGCACCTTTGGGGCCCAGCACCGGTCGATGAGCTCATCGGTGACGTTCGCCAGCGTGGCGTCCTCGACGACGGCCGCTGCGTGCAGCACGCCGCGCACCGGTAGCCCGGTGGCCGTCGCGCACGCGACCAGCCGCTCGGCCGTCCGCGGTTCGGCGATGTCACCGCACTCCACGGCGATGTCGGCCCCCGCGGCGCGAAGGCGTTCGATCACTTGGCGCGCTTGCTCGTTGGGTTGCGAGCGGGAGTTGAGCACGATGCGCCCACAACCCGCTCCGCCACCACGCGAAGCCATCTCGCCGGCCAGGAACAGGCCCAGGCCGCCGATCCCGCCGGTGATGATGTAGGCGCCGTCGGCGCGGAACGGCCGGATCTTTTCCGGGGGCACCGCCGCCACGCTGCTGCCCGCGCGCGGCACGTCGAGCACCACCTTGCCGGTGTGCCCGGCGGCGGCGACCAGGCGCACCGCGGCGGCCGCGTCGTGGATCGGATAGTGCGTGCTGCGCGGCATCGACAATTCGCCCGCCGCGGTGCGTCCGTACACGGTGGTGAGCAAGCGCCGGACGGTGTGCGGGTGGCTGACGGTCAGCAGCGCCAGGTCGACGGCGAACAGCGAGAGGTTGCGGCGGAACGGAAAGAGCCCGAGACGGCTGTCGCCGTAGATGTCGCGCTTGCCCAGCTCGATGAAGCGCCCGCCCACGGCCAGCAGTTCGATGCCCGCGCGCTGCGCGGCGCCGGGCAGCGAGTTGAGCACCACGTCGACACCGTAGCCGTCGGTGTCACGGCGAATCTGGTCGGCGAATTCCGTGCTGCGCGAATCGTAGACGTGTTCGATGCCCATGTCGCGCAACAGTTCCCGGCGTTGCGGGCTGCCGGCGGTCGCGAAGATCTCACAACCCACGGCCCGGGCGATCGCGATGGCCGCCTGCCCGACGCCGCCGGTGCCAGAGTGAATCAGCACCTTGTCCGTCGGGGCGATGCGGGCCAAGTCGTGCAGGCCGTACCACGCGGTCGCCGACGCGGTCGGCACGGCGGCGGCGTCGTGCAACGGCACTTCGGGAGGCACGGTGACCGCGTGCCGCGCATCGGCGATGACGAACGTGCCCCAGCATCCGTTCCGCGACACCCCGCCGACGTGGTCGCCGACCTTGTGCTCGGTGACACCGGGCCCGACGGCGGTCACCACGCCGGCGAAGTCGCCGCCCAAACGCTGTTGATAACCCTCGAACGTCGGATAGCGCCCGAACGCGACGAGCACGTCGGCGAAGTTGATGGTGGACGAGGTGACCGCCACCTCGATCTCGCCGGGCCCGGGCGGAACCCGGTCGAACGCAATGAACTCCAGCGATTCCAGGTCACCGGGGGTCCGGATCTGCAGTCGCATGCCGTCACGCCCGTGGTCGACGACGGTGGTCCGCCGCTCGGCCGGACGCAGCGGACCGGGCCGCAGCCGCGCGGTGTACCAGTGGCCGTCGCGCCAGGCGGTCTCGTCTTCTTCCGAGCCGCTCTTCAGTTGCAGCGCAATTTTTTCCGGGTCGGTAGCGTCATCGACGTCGATAAGGGTGGCGCTCAGATGCGGATGCTCCGCGTCGATCACCCGCATCAGCCCGCGCAGGCCGCCCTGCGCCAGGTTCGGCACGTCGCCGGCGGTCACGCTCGCGGCGTCACGGGTCACCACGAACAACCGCGGCGATTCCCCGGGAAGCTCCGAGAGCTCACGGGCGATGGCCGCGAGGTGCGACACGCAGTCCCGCCCGCGCCGGCCCTGCGGGTCGTCCGGGCGGTCATCGGCGGCCGCGGTCACCACGACGACACCGGCCAGCCCCCTGAGGGACCCGTGGCCGTTGGCGCCGGCCTGGCCACCACCGGACAGCAGCGAACGCAACCGCGCGGTGTCCACCGATCCGACGGGCAGGGACACCGTCGTGCATTGCGCCCCATCGGAATTCAGGGCAGCGTCGAGTTGCACCGCCAACCGGTCGTGGCCGTCGGAGGCGCTGAGCACAAGCCAGGATCCCTGCCCGCTCTGCGCCGGCTCGGGAAGTTCGCGGGGCTCCCATTCGATGGTCAACAACCGCTCGTTGAGCAGCCGGTGGGCGTGTTCGCGTTCGGACGTTCCACCGGCCAGCCGTAGCCCCTCGACGGTCAGCAACACCGTTCCGGATTGGTCCAGCACGTCGACGTCGGCCTCGCACTCGCCGGGGCCCGAGGACGTGACCCGGGTGAGGCAGTATTGCGCGTTGCGCGTCGAGTGGTAGTTGCGCAGCCTGCGCACCCCCACCGGCAACAGCAGTCCTCCGTCGCCGGCCTTCTGCACCTCGGGCGCGACGATCACCGACTGGAAGCAGGCGTCGAGCAGAGCCGGGTGCGTGGAGTAGGCCGACTGCTGCGATCGGATCGCCCCCGGCAGCGCCACTTCCGCGAGCGCCGTCGCGGTGTCCGCGTCGCCGACCCGCACCGCGGACAGACCCGAAAACGCCGGGCCGTATTGAATACCCACGGCGTCGAAGGCCTTTCGCAGCTCGGCGCCCTCCATGCGCGACGGGTGGTCGGCGATCAGGGTTTCCAGGTCGTAGGCGGGCGGTGGGTGCGGCTCGGGTCCCGCGTCGTCGCCGGGAACGTGCAGGATCGCGCCCGCCCGGCGGAGGCGTTCGCCTTCCTCGTGCGTGTCCACCGTGAAGTCGAGCACCCCGGGCGCGATGACCGTGGCCGTCGACGAAACCTGCGTGTGCCCGCCCAGTAACAGCGTCTGCTCGAACGTGACGTCGCGGACCTCGGCGCGTTCACCGAGGGCGGCGGCGGCCGCCAGCGCCATTTCGCAGTAGGCGGCGCCGGGAAAGGCTGCGACTCCGTGGATTTGGTGGTCGGCGAGCCACGGGTGGGCGTCGGTGCCGACCTCCCCTTGCCAGACGTGGCGCTCGGGCTCCTCGCGCAGATGCACGTGCGCCCCGAGCAGCGGGTGCACGGCCTGAAGCGAGGCTCCGTGTGGCCGCTCCACCGTCTCGCGACTGAGCATCAACCGGCGATGGGTCCACGTCGGCAGCGGCGCGTCCACCAAACGCCCACTGGGGTATTGGACGGCGAAGTCCACCAGCGCGCCGGCGCTGTGCACGTCGGCGACGAAGCCGCGCAAGCCGATTGGCAGCTCTCCCCCGCGAGCGGGTGGTACCCCGGGCTCGCGTCGGCGCATGGCCGCGAGTGCGGCGATGGGCATGTCCAGGCTGGCGGCGTTCTGCTCGACGGCGTGGGTGAGCAGCGGATGCGGCGACAGCTCACCGAAGACGCGGAACCCGTCTTTAAGGGCGGCCTGCACGGCCGCCGCGAATCGCACGGTGTACCGCAGGTTTTCGGCCCAGTAGTCGGCGCCGAAAGACGGCCGTTCGCGGGGGTCCCACAAGGTGGCGGAGTAGTACGGAACCTCGGGCGCCGTCGGTTGCAGGTCAGCGAGGACCCCGGCCAACGCGTCGAGGATCGGCTCCACCTGCGGCGAATGTGAGGCGACGTCCACCGCCACCTCGCGTGCCATCACATCCTGTTCCTGCCAGGCCGCGACGAGGTCGCGGATTGCCTGGGCATCACCGCCGACGACCGTCGAGGTGGGCGAAGCGACCACGGAGAGCACGACGTCGGAGATTCCGCGGATGGACAGTTCCGAAAGCACCTGTTGGCCCGGCAGTTCCACCGATGCCATGGCGCCGCTCCCGGCGACCCGCGCCATCATCCGCGAGCGGCGGCAGATGACCTTGACGCCGTCGTCGAGCGACAACCCGCCGGCGACCACGGCCGCCGCGGATTCGCCGAGCGAATGGCCGATGACGGCGCCGGGGCGCACCCCGTAGGACCTCATCGCCTCGGCGAGCGCGACCTGCATCGCGAAGATCGTCGGCTGGATCTTGTCGATGCCGGTCACCGGCTCCGGTGCCGTCATGGCCTCGATGACCGAAAACCCCGATTCGCGGGCGATCAACGGCTCGATCTCGGCGATCGTCGCGGCGAACACCGGTTCGGTGGCCAACAGTTCGACGCCCATCTGCGGCCATTGCGAACCCTGCCCGGAGAACACCCACACCGGCCCGCGGTCGTCTTGTCCCACGGCCGGCTCATACGGAATGTCGCTCTCGGCGACCGCGCGCAGTCGCGCGCTCAACTCGTCAAAACTGTTCGCGGAGACCACCGTCCGCACCGGCCGATGCGCGCGGCGGCGCGACAGCGTGTAGCCCAGGTCCCACAGGGGGGCGCCGCTGTCGCCGTCGGGGACAGCACCGCGGCGCCCGTCGACCCAAGTCGCGAGCCGGGCGGCCGTGGCGCGCAGCTGCTCAGCCGACGTGGACGACAGGGGAAACAGCGCTGGCCCGGCGATCCCGGGTGCAGCAGGCCCGTCAGGTGCCCGCGCCGGGGCTTCTGCCGGTGCCTGCTCCACGATGGCGTGCACGTTGGTGCCGGACATCCCATACGACGACACCGCGGCGCGGCGCGGGTGATGGGCGTTGGCGGGCCACGGTGTATTGGATTGCGGCACAAAGAGTTCCGTCTTTATCCCGGCCATCTCATCGGGCAGGCGGGTGAAGTGCAGATTCTGCGGCACCACGCCGTGCTGCAGCGCGAGAATCGCCTTCATCAATCCCAGCGGCCCGGACGTCGACTGCAGGTGGCCGAAGTTGGTCTTCACCGACCCCAGCACACAGGGCCCCTCGGTCCCGTACACGGTCGCGAGGCTGGAGAATTCGATCGGATCGCCGACCGGGGTGCCGGTGCCGTGCGCCTCGACGTAGCCGATCGTGGTCGCCTCGACGCCCGCCACACCCAACGCCGTTCGGTAGACGGCGATCTGAGCCGTTTCGGAGGGCGCCGCGATGTTCACGGTGCGGCCGTCTTGGTTGGCAGCCGTGCCGCGCAGCACCGCCAGGATACGGTCGCCGTCGCGCTGCGCGGCGTCGAGCGGCTTGAGCAGCAGCATGACACAGCCCTCGCCGGACACGAAGCCGTCGGCCCGCACATCGAAGGCATGGCAGCGCCCCGTCGGGGACAACATGCCTTGCAGCGAACCGGAAACGGATTTCCGCGGTTCCAGGGTCACCACCACGCCACCGGCCAGGGCGAGGTCGCTCTCGCCGCTGCCGACACTGCCGCACGCTTGGTGGACGGCCATCAGCCCGGACGAGCACGCCGTGTCCACCGTGACCGCCGGGCCGTGCAACCCCAGCGTGTAGGCGATCCGTCCGGACGCGAAGCTGTTGCTGGTGCCGGTGAATCCGTACGGCCCTTCGGCGGCGCCGCAGTCGGCGGACAGGAGTTCGTAGTCGCCGTGCGTCAGGCCGACGAACACGCCGGTCAGCGTTTGGGCCAGGGACGCGGGGGCGAGGCCGGCGTGCTCGACGGCATCCCACGACGTTTCCAGCAGCAGGCGGTGTTGCGGGTCGACCGCGGTGGCCTCACGCTCGGTCATCCCGAAGAAATCGCAGTCGAAGCCCCCGACGTCGTCGAGGAACGCCCCCCACCGGGTCACCGAGCGGCCGGGCACGCCCGGCTCGGGGTCGTAGTACAGGTCCGCGTCCCACCGGTCGGCGGGAATCTCGCCCACGAAATCGTCACCGCGCAGCAACGCCTCCCAGAGGCGCTGCGGGGAATCGATCCCGCCGGGAAGTCGGCAGGCCATTCCGATGACGGCCACGGGTGTGGCGTTCGCGGCGCGCAATGTGCAGTCCCCTGTTCTCGCCGACCGCCCGTGAGCGGCGGCGCGCACCGTCTCTTCGCACGTGGTCGGGCGTAATTGTGCAGGCGTCAGTTTACCTACCGGACCCACGTCAGTTAGCGGGATTAAACAATTTCGTCCGCGCACCACAGACGCACCACGTCTGGCGGGTGCGCCGGGGCCGGGATGTCGAAATGCCCTGCCTTTCACGGTGTTTCACACCGCGCGCGCGTCACATGAGTCGGCGGGAGGCCCTAAGACTGGTCGGCTTGTTCCGTCGCCCCGGACTCGGCGTCCTTCGCCGGATCCTCGATGACCTGATATGCCGGATCGACCATCGACAGGGAACGATGGCCGACCTGGCGGGCTTTGCCGCTGATTCGCAAGAGCTGACCGGGCTGGATGTCCGCACCCCCGCGGCCGGGACGGAACGTCACGGTGAGCTCGCCGCTGCTGTCCCCCACGACGATCTGTCGTCGGGTTCGTCCGCGTTCGGCGACGTCTTCGACCTCGCTGACGCGTCCTTCGACGGTCGCGCGTTGCCCGGAGATCAGGCCGGCCACCATGATCACCGACGACGGCCGTTCGGGGTGTTCGTAGGCCTCCACCGACTGGTCCTCGTCCTGGGAGACCCAGGCCTGGATCTTGTCGATCTCCTGCCCGATGCGCTGTTCGAATGAGTCCGGGTAGGCCTCCCTGATCCGCGATTCCACGTCATAGGGAACGATCGTCGCCGCGGCGTCCGGGATGAGGCTGACGGCCCGGGCGACCTTGTCCGCGGTCCGGTCGTGCAACAGCCGCCCCAACAGCCGCGCGAACGTCCGGCGCGGCAGGAGGACCGTCACGTTGGTGTTCGGATGCTCGTCGCGCGCCTTGGCGACCAGCAGCTGCGCAGACCTGCTGATCCGCCGGTCGGGACAGTCCACGATCCGCAGCGGGGTGTCGAGACCGAAGTGGTCCCAACGATTTCGCAGTTGCGCGGCGTGGGCCGGGTCGACCATGAAGTGCACGGCGACCAGCTCGTCGGCCCGCAGGCCGCGGCCGTAACGCAAGGCTTCGATCACCGCCAGGTCGACCGAGTCGACGAACACCAGCACCTTGTGCCGCGCGTACTTCACCAATTCGGGGCGATCGGTGCGGAACATCTCGAGAATGGCTGCCTCGGCGCGGTATTCGCGGTTCAGCCGCGTCAGCACGAACACCAACAGCGGGAACACGACCACCACCAACCAGGCGCCCTCGGTGAACTTCGCCACCGCGAAGATGCCCACCACGATCGTCGAAAGGATCGCCGCGGACAGGTTGATCGCCAGCCGGCGCCGCCAGCCCGGTTCACGATGCGTCAGGTGGTGTTTGGTCATGCCGTAGCCGGCCATCGAGAATCCGGTGAACACGCCGATCGCGTAGAAGGGAACCAGCGCGTTGACCGAGCCGCCGGTCACCACCAGCAGGGCCACCGACAGCGCCGTCAGCGTGATGATCCCGTTCGAGAACACCAGGCGGTGACCGCGTTTCGTCAGCTGCCGCGGCAGGAAGCGGTCCTCGGCGACGAAGCTGGCCAAGGCCGGGAAGCCGTTGAAGCTGGTGTTCGCGCCGGTGAACAGGATGGCCGCCGTCGAGGCCTGGACCAGGACGTAGAACACGTCACCGAGCGTGCCGTTGCCGTAGACGGCGCGACCGATCTGCGACAACACCGACGGATATTCGGTCAGATACGGCGTGGCATGGGTGGCGTGGGCCAGGTAGGCGACACCGGCGAGCAGGAAGCCCAGAATGCAGGCCATCGCGGTGAGCACCCGGCGGGCGTTGCGGCCCTGGGGCTTTCGGAAGTAGTCGACCGTGTTGGAGATGGCCTCGACACCGGTCAGCGACGAGCCTCCGTTGGCGAAAGCACGCAACAACACCAGAATCGTTGCGCCCAGCACCAATCCGTTGCCCTGATGAACCGGCACGGTGCCGGCCGTGTGCGCCGGGTCGTAGACCGGCAAACCCCCGCCGATTGCGCGGACGACGCCGACCAGGATGGTCAGGCCGACCATGGCGATGAAGGAGTAGGTCGCCACCGCGAACGGCATTCCCGCTTCCCGCAATCCCCGCAGGTTCGCGTAGCAGATGATGAGCACCACGCCGACCGTGATCGCCAAGCTGTAGGGACCCAATGCGGGGATCGCCGACACCACCGCGACCGTCCCCGCCGCCGATTGCACCGCGACGGTCACCACGTAGTCGATCAGCAGCGCCGCGGCGGCGATCTGCGCGACGCGGGGGCCGAAGTTGTCGCGCGCGACGATGTAGGAGCCGCCGGCCCGGGTGTAGGCCATCACCACCTGCCGGTACGACGCGGCCACCAACACCAGGATGAACAGGATGACGCCGGTGATGGGAAGCAACAGCAGGAACGCCGCCAACCCGGCGTGCGGCAACAGTTCGATCAGGATCTGCTCGGGACCGTAGGCGACCGATGACACCGCATCAGGTGAAAGCGCCCCGAGCGCAACGCCATTGGACAACTTCTCGGCCGCGATGTCCTCGGTGATCAGCGGCTTACCGAGGAACACGCGCCTGGCGACGTCCCCGACCGAGAGCGGGATGCGCAGCTTGCCGGTCGAACTGGTCACAAGCACCGTCCTTACCCGAGGTTCAAGAACGTGAAACGCCTCCGAAGCATTGTGCACGTTCGGACCGCGTCGGGGGCGGCGCACAGCGTCACCGGGCGCAGTTAGGCGAGCCGGCGTACCGCCGCGTCGATCCGCTCATCGGTGGCCGTCAGCGCAACGCGCACGTGCTGTGCGCCGCGCGGGCCGTAGAAATCGCCGGGGGCCACCAGGACGCCGCGCTGCGCCAGCCAGGCGACGCTGTCGTGGCAGGGCTCGCCGCGGGTGACCCAGAGGTAAAGGCCGGCTTCGGAATAGTCGACGGTGAAGCCGGCCGCACGCAGGGCCGGCAACAGGGCGGCCCGGCGCCGCTCGTAGCGCTGCCGCTGTTGCAGCTCGTGGGCGTCGTCATCCAGGGCGGCCACCATGGCCGCCTGCACCGGCGTCGGCACCATCATCCCGGCGTGCTTGCGCACGGCGAGCAGCTCGGCGATGAGATCGGAATCGCCGGCGACGAAGCCGGCCCGATACCCGGCCAGCGACGAGCTCTTCGACAGGGAATGGATCGCGAGCAGCCCGGTGTGGTCGCCGTCGCAGACCGAGGGATGCAGGATCGACAGCGGCTGAGCGTCCCAGCCCAGTCCGAGGTAGCACTCGTCGGAGGCCACCAGACAGCCCCGGTCGCGGGCCCAACCGACCACTTTGCGCAGGTGGTCGACGCCCAGCACCCGCCCGGTCGGATTGCTCGGGGAGTTCAGGTAGTACAGCGTCGGCGATTGCGGGCCCAGCTGGGTCAGCGAATCCGCCCGCAGGACCCGCGCCCCGGCCAGCCGCGCCCCGACGTCATAGGTCGGGTAGGCCAGCTCGGGCACCACGATCGTGTCCGCGGAGCCCAGACCCAACAATGTCGGCAGCCACGCGATGAGCTCCTTGCTGCCGATCACCGGGAGCACGTCCGCCTCGGCCAGCCCGGTGACGCCGAAGCGGCGGGCCAGGGCGGCGACCGCCGCCTCGCGCAGCCGGGCGGTGCCCGCGGTCGCCGGATAGCCAGACGCCGAACCGGCCGCGGCCAGCGCGTCGGAGATTACCGGGGCCACCGGGTCGACCGGCGTGCCGACGGAGAGGTCGACGATCCCGTCGGGGTGGGCGCCGGCCCGCGCTTTCGCGTCGGCCAGCGTGTCCCAGGGGAATTCCGGCAGGGACGCCGACACGGCCGGCCGGCGCTTCTTGAGCTGGTGTGGCACCGGGCCGCTCAGTCGCCTTCGCCCTGCGGCGGCAGATCCTTGACCACCCGCGGGTCGTTCTCGGTCATGCCGACCTTGGCCGCGCCGCCGGGCGATCCCAGCTCGGCGAAGAAGTCGGCGTTGATCTGCGTGTACTGGCTCCACTGGTCCGGCACGTCGTCTTCGTAGTAGATCGCTTCGACGGGGCAGACCGGCTCGCATGCGCCGCAGTCCACACACTCGTCGGGGTGGATGTAGAGCATCCGGGCGCCTTCGTAAATGCAGTCGACCGGGCACTCCTCGATACAGGCCTTGTCCTTGATGTCGACACAGGGTTCGGCGATCGTGTACGTCACAGACGTCTCCTCCATGTACTACTCAACGTGGGCTGCGGTTCAGCTCGCACCGGCGCGTCCGTCCTCTTCCGGTGAAGCTTTCGGTTACTGATACTAGACGTTGCAGATACAGGTCAACCATTTGGCGCGCCTGTCGAAATACCGATTTAAGACTGACAGTCTCGGACCCCGCGCGCGGCCCCCCTTTCGCCGAGGGCGAACATGGCGCACAACGCGCTGACCTGCACAGAGTTACGGCCGGGCGGTAGGCTTCGATATCTGTTGCGTTGCCGGCACGCTCGCGGGGCCTGGTAATCTCAACCGAAGGACGGCAACCGCTGGGCAGATTTTTTCGCCGTAAGAGCGGTGCATTAACTGGGGAAGGTGTCCACACATGAGGGTGTCGTTGAGCAAATTGGGCGTTGCGGTTGGCAGCGCGGCAGTGGCGTTGACCGCCGCGGCCGGGATCGCATCCGCCGACCCCACGGACGCGATCATCAACACCACCTGCAACTACGGACAGGTGATTGCGGCGCTCAACGCGACCGACCCGGCAGCTGCCCAGCAGTTGAACTCGTCGCCGGTGGCGCAGTCCTACATCCGCAACTTCCTGGCCGCGCCGCCGCCCAAGCGCGAGCAGATGGCCCAGCAGATCCAGGCCATGCCGGCGGCGCAGAAGTACTACAACACCATCAACCAGGTCGCGGTCACCTGTAACAACTACTGAGCCGATCGCTTCGTACGAAGCGGTTCAGTAGCCGCCGAGCAGGCGGCGCACCCGTCCCAGGGTCTCCGGCCCGACGCGGCTGCGAATGCGTGACGGGTCGGCGGGCCTGCGCCCCCACAGGAGCAGCACGCGCGCGGCCGCGTCGGTGTCCAGGGTGGCCGGGCCGTCCGGCTCGGCGAATCCGATGGTGACCTGATCCGGATCGGCGGTCAGGACGACGTCGTCGGTGCCCTCGGCCCGCAGGCGAGCCTCGATGCGCTCACCTGGGTTCAGCAGCCTGGCCCCCTTCGCCAACAGCGGCTTGCCGACCGCGACGACGCTGTGCGTGGTCATCCATGGCTCGGCCAGCCGGGCCTGGGCGGCCGGTTCGTCGCCGGTGATGTCCCAGCTGTGCAGGACGAGCTCTTCGCGCATGTGCTCGGCGAACCACGGCACCTTCATGGTGCGGCCGGTCCAGGCGACGTCGGTGTCGGCGGGCGCTCCTTCGGCCGCCGCCGCGACGTCACCGAGGGTGGCCATCCGGTCTAGCAGCGCGTCCCACAGGTCCGCGTCGTTCAAGGCGCGCAGCGGACCCTCGCGCTCCTCGAACCCGCGGGTGGCCACCGGCTGACCGGCCAGGTGGCCGCCGAGCACTCGCGCGAGTTCTTCGGCGTTTCCAGGCCGAGGACGACCTACGAAAGCGAGTCGCGCACCGTCCAGGCCTCACACCAGGTGCCGGCGTCCGGGCCGTGCCGTTGCACGGCATCCACGAACGGCCGCCACTCCGGGAATCGGTCTTCGTCAACTCGTCGCGTCACGGCGTCGGGTATACCCGCCGCGCCTGACCGGCAAGCGGCTACGCGGCCAACGGCGTGTAGTCGGTGGTGCGCTGGCGCGCCGGTCGCCCGATGCCTTCGGCGATCGCGGTCAGTTCGGCCACCGTCTTGGCCGACCCGTATTCCGAGCCGGCCATCCGCGAGATGGTCTCCTCCATCAGCGTGCCGCCCAGGTCGTTGGCGCCGCCGTTGAGCATCACCTGCGTGCGCTCGACACCGAGCTTGACCCAGCTGGTCTGGATCTGGGAGATGCGGCCGTGCAACATGATTCGCGCCAGCGCGTGTACGGCCCGGTTGTCGCGGTGGGTGGGCCCGGGCCGGGCCGCGCCGGCCAGGTACAGCGGCGAGCTCTGGTGCACGAACGGCAACGGCACGAACTCGGTGAAACCGCCGGTGCGGTCCTGGATGTCGCGCAGCACGTTGAGGTGGCCGACCCAGTGCCGCGGGCTGTCCACGTGGCCGTACATCATGGTCGACGACGACCGCAGCCCCACCTCGTGCGCGGCGGTGACGATCTCGATCCACATCGAGGTCGGCAGCTTGCCCTTGGTCAGCACCCAGCGCACTTCGTCGTCGAGGATCTCGGCGGCGGTGCCGGGGATGGTGTCCAGGCCCGCTTCGCGCAAACTGGTGAGCCACTCGCGCACGCTCAACCCGCTCTTGGTCACCCCGTTGGCGATCTCCATCGGAGAGAACGCGTGCACGTGCATCGACGGCACCCGCGCCTTGACGGCGCGGACCAGGTCGGCGTAACCGGTGACGGGCAGCTCGGGGTCGATGCCGCCCTGCATGCACACCTCGGTGGCGCCTTCGACGTGCGCCTCCCAGGCGCGGTCGGCGACCTCGTCGGTGGACAGCGAATACGCGTCGGCGTCGCCCTTGCGCTGCGCGAACGCACAGAACCGGCACCCGGTGTAGCAGATGTTGGTGAAGTTGATGTTGCGGTTGACGACGAACGTCACGTCGTCACCGACCGTGTCACGGCGTAACGAATCCGCCAGTGCGGCAACGGCTTCCAGCGCGGGACCGTCGGCGGTGGCCAGTGACAGGTATTCGTTGTCGCTGCAGCCGGCGGGATCGCGTTCGGCGGAGCGCAGCGCGGCAAGCACGTCGGTGTCCAGGCGTTCTGGCGCGCTGGCGCCCTGCGCGGCGAGTTCGTGGACGTGCGCGCGGATCGATTCCCAGTCGCCGAAGGCGCTCTCGATGTCGCTGCGGGTTTCGGTGTTACGGCCCTCGCTGTCGATCGCGGCGTTGAGGTCGACCCGGCCCACCGAACCGACGTCGTCGGGCTCCTGCCACGGCAGCCCCACCGGGTTGACGTCGCGGGCCAGACCGGTGGCCGGATCGGCCAGCGCCTGCACATGTCCGGACACCCGCGGGTCGATCCAGGCCGCGCCCCCTTGCACGTATTTGGGCTGCGCGGTCAACCGCTGGACCAGCTCGTAACCGGCTTCGGCGGTGACGGCGGCCAATTCGTCCAGGGCCGGCCACGGCCGCTCCGGGTTGACGTGGTCGGGCGTCAGCGGCGAGACACCGCCCCAGTCGTCGACTCCGGCGCCGACCAGCGCCAGGCACTCCTCGCGCGAGACCAGGTTCGGCGGCGCCTGGATACGCATGCCGGGGCCGAGCACCAGCCGCGCCACCGCCACCGTCGCCAGGTAATCCTCGATGCCGGCGTCGGGAACCGCGGCCATGGCGGTGTGTTCCTTGGCCCGGAAATTCTGCACGATCACTTCTTGCACATGACCGAACTCCTTGTGCGACTTGCGAATCGCGTGCAAGGTGTCGGCGCGTTCTTCCAGTGTCTCGCCGATGCCGACCAGCAGCCCGGTGGTGAACGGAATCGACAGCCGTCCCGCGTCGGTCAACGCGCGCAACCGGACCGCCGGGTCTTTGTCCGGGCTGCCGTAGTGCGCAAGCCCTTTCGTTTCGAACAGCCGCCGCGAGGTCGTCTCGAGCATCATGCCCATCGACGGCGCCACCGGCTTGAGCCGCGCCATTTCCGACCAGCTCATCACACCGGGGTTCAAGTGCGGCAGCAACCCGGTTTCCTCGAGCACCCGGATCGCCATCGCCCGCACGTAGGACAGCGTCGAATCGTAGCCTCGTTGACCGAGCCACTCGCGCGCCCCCGGCCAGCGATCCTCGGGACGGTCCCCGAGCGTGAATAGTGCTTCCTTGCAACCAAGTTCGCCGCCACGGCGGGCGATGTCGAGTATCTCGTCGGGCTCGAGGTACATGCCGGCGCCCTCGGCGCGCAGCTTGCCCGGCACGGTGACGAACGTGCAGTAATGGCAGTTGTCGCGGCACAGGTGGGTGACCGGGATAAAGACCTTGCGGGAGTAGGTGATCGGCAGCCGGCCGCCGGGGCCGCGCCGTCCGGCCGACTCCAGGCCCGCGTCGCGCACCCGGGCCGCGCTGGCGCACAGGTCGGCCAGATCCGCGCCGCGCGCGGTCATCGCCACCGCGGCCTCGTCGATGTTCAGCGCAACGCCATCCCGCGCCCGCCGCAATACCCGTCGCAGCGCCGACGCGTCGGCCTTCGACGCACTGGCCTTCGCCGGAATCTGTGGATCAGGCAAAGCGGTAGGCTCCTCGCCCGGAGTCAACAGCACCTTGGTGTAACTTCCCCACGATCGAATTTCATCCGTGCGTCCCAACATGTGAAATCGTGGCACCCGCGGCGGGTCCCGTATGGGCAACAGTCAACAGTAGCGCCATGCCCGTGGGCACAAGCGGGCGACATCCCGGCCGAAACGATCGCTCGGCGCAGGCCAAGATCAGCCGCTGTGGCCGCGCCGCCACAGCACCCAGACCGGCGGCACCACCCCGAGCACCAGCAGCAGCAGGGCCGCGTAGGCCATCAGGCCGCGACCGCCCAGGATGACGTCGTCGGCCGGTCCGCCCAGGCTGATCACCGCCACCGTCAGCAGCCACGTCCACAGCGGCAGTGCCGCCACCCGGGGGGACCGGGCCCATCGCCCCGCGGCCCACACCAGGGCCGCGTTGACCAGCCCGGAAATCAATCCGCTGAGGGGAAACGGAACCGTCCCGATATAGAAAGGCAGCAGCAGGGCCCCGGCTAGTGCGGAAAGAACCCCATCGACCGCCAAGAGGGACAGGACAACGAAACGAATCGCGGGGTCTGTTGCGCCGCTGTCTTCAACGGAGGCGACGCGTGGCTGGATGTCGGTCAGGTCGGAACGCTGTCGATGTTGGAGAGTATCGAGCCGATAACCCACTGCAGGCTGTCGAGCCGGTCCTGCCAGTGCTGCTGATTAGGGTCCAGGTCGGGGTCCATGCGAATTCCTTCCGTGGCTGCCTGTTTGGAGCCTACCGCGTGCTGGCCGCGCTGAGATCGAGCCCTGCGAGCAGATCGGTCTCCCAGCCACGCCCGTCGCGCTCCCCCGCATCGCCGGCGGCCAGGACGTAATGCTCATGCCCCACGATCGGCAGCGCCACGTTGTTGGACAGGGCGCACGCGCGGCCGGTGGGCCCGACGACCACCTGGGTGGCGTGCGCCGCGAGCGCCGCCCGTTTGGCGTCCAGGGCATCCGCGCCGGTCTCGACGACGGCGTCGATGTCGCCGTCGTCGTATCCGAACGTGAACCCCTCCTCCGACGGGAGCGACCATTCCGGCAGCAGGTCCTCGGGCGTCAGCGCGGCCAGGCCCGCCTCGAATGCCCGGGTGGAGAAGACCGACCAGTAGAACTTCGGCACGGCCCACGGCTCGCCGGGAAACTCGGAAGCGCCGGCCGCCGCGGCGACGGCGGCCGTGGTCACCGTGTGCGCATGCACGTGATCGGGATGCCCATAGCCGCCGGCGGGATCGTAGGTGACGACGACGTGGGGGCGCTGCTCGCGAATGAGGGCCACCAGCGCGCCGACGCTCTCGCGCTCGTCGGCGTCGATGAAGCGTTGCCGGTGCCGCGTGGGGGTGCCGCGCATGCCCGAATCGCGCCACCGGCCGGCGCCGCCGAGATAGCTGGGGCCGTCGACCCCCAGCGCACGCAACGCGGCGGTCAATTCGCCGATGCGGTAGCCGCCGAGTTGGTCGGCGCGATCGACGGCGAGCTCGGCCCACCGATCGCCGATCACCTCGCCCTCCTCGCCCAGCGTGCAGGTGACGACGCGGACGTCCGCGCCGCGGGCGGAGTAGTGGGCGATGGTGGCGCCGGTGCCGAGGCTTTCGTCGTCGGGATGTGCGTGGACGAACAACAGCCGCGGCGTCTCAGGCATGGACGGCACCCTACCGACACGCAGCAGATAGGAACGCGCACGGCTACTATCGAAAAATGCCTCAGCTCACGGACGCAGACCAGACCGGCAGCCGAAGCCGCCGGCGAGGCGAGGTCCTCGAACGCGCCCTCTACGAGGCCACCCTGGCCGAACTGACCGAAGTCGGGTACGGGGGCCTGACCATGGAGGGGATCGCGGCGCGCGCCCACACCGGCAAGGCCGCGCTCTACCGCCGCTGGGACACCAAGTGCGAGCTGGTGCACGCCGCTTTGGTTTTCGCGCTGCCGCCGCTGCCCGAGCTGCGTTCGGGTCGTTCGGCCCGGGAGAACTTGCTGGCGATGTTCACCGCCCAGCGCGACCTGCTGGCCGGAAAGACCGCCTTTCCCGGCTTGGACGTCATCCATCAGCTCTTGCACGAACCGGAAATGCGGACCATTTTCGCCGACGCCGTGGTGCGGCCGCGCCTGCGGATCGTGGAATCGATCCTGCAGGCCGCCGTGGCAGACGGTGACCTCGATCCGACGACGATCACACCGCTGACCGCGCGCATCGGGCCGGCGTTGATCAACCAGCACTTCCTGCTGAACGGGTCGGCGCCGAACCGGCGGGAGCTGGCGCTCATCGTCGACACCGTGATCCCGCCGCGGGCCGCGCGGCCGACCGCTTAGGGCCCGGTTTTGATCCACTGGCCGGCGTCGCCCACGATGCCGACCGGAACGGCGCCGGACAGGCTGACGTTCTGCACGCTCGGTCCGGCCGCGACGATCGTGGTGTCCTGCAGGATCGGCAACACCGTGGACATGTTCCACAGCCGCGGTTCGACCGCGGTGATGACGTCGTTGATGCTCTTGGTGCCGTTGAGGGCGGCATCGATGTTCGACTGGATGCTGCGATCGCAGATCCCGGTGAAGTTCGACGGCGCCTGCACCAAAGCGTTGGGATCCGCGGGCCGGCTGGGCGGCGGTGCGGACGTCGGCAGTGTCGAGGTGGGGGCGGTCGTGGTGCCCGGCCCGGTGGACGGCGCGGGCCCGGCGGGAGCCGACGAGGCCGGCGTCGCCTCCCCGGTGGCCGGGACCTGGGTCGATTGCAGCGCGGGACAGCCGTAGCGGGAAGCGAGGCGGGTCGCCAGGTTTCCACCCGCCTGGTGCCAGCCGACGATCGCATCCACGCGGCTGTCGTTCAGCGCGTCGCGGTAGAGGGTGACGGGGTCCAGCGCCAGCACCGTCGCGGCGATGCCGACGTTGCGCAACTGGTCGGCGGCGGTGTTGGCCACCGCCACCGCGGTCGGGTCATTGGCCGCCACCCCGATCGCCAGCGACAGCTGTTGGCCGTCCTTACTGATCCGGCCCCGGATGACCTCGGGCGGCCCGGTGTTCGCCGGGGTCGGCGCGGGTGACGCCGAGGCATTGGGTTCGACCCGGTATCCGGCCCCCTGCAGCAGGGTCAGCGCGGCCGCCGTCGTCATCGCCGGCGGCGCGGTCGGCTCGTAGCCGGGATCGCTCGGCGCGCGGATCTGGGCCTGATCCAGGGTGACCGTATTGTCGCTGCCCGCGCCGACGGCGGCGAGCAGGTCGACGTCGAGCAACCCCAGGATCGCCTTACGGACTTGCGTGTCAGACAGTTTGGGCTCGGTCGCGCGCAGCGTGAGCTGCATGACCCGCGGCGTCACGATCCGCGCGGTCCGGACGTCGGGAATGGCGGACAGCTGCGCGAAGGCCGCCGAGCCGCCGTGGACCTGCGCCACCTGGGTGTCGCCGTTGCGCACGGAGTCGGCCAGCGCGGCGGGCGCCCCGGCGCGCCGGAAGAGGATGAGCGCGGGTTTGGCCGGCGGCCCCCAGTAGCGGTCGTTGCGGGCGACCAGGATCTCGTCGCGCTGGGGGTCGATGCTTTCCACGCGGAACTGCCCACCCGTGACCGGAAGCGCCCGGGCCAGCCCGGCCGCGAATCCGCCGGGCACGTCCTTGACGATGTGCGCGGGAAGGATGTTGCTGAACAACTCTTTCCACGCCGGATACGGCTGCGCGAACGTCACCACCGCCTGCTTGCCGCCCTCGAGCGACTGCACGCCGGTGATGAGGTCATAACCGGCCGGGTCGACGACTCCGGGCTGACTGACCATCTGGCGCCACAGGTACCAGAAGTCGTCCGCGGCGATGGGGGCGTTGTCGGTCCACTGCGCCTCCGGCCGGATCTTGTAGGTCACGGTGAACGGGTTCTGGCTCGTCACGTCGGCGGACACCAACAGCGTCGGGTCCATCTCCCAGCGTGAGCCCGTGGGCGCGGTGGTGTCCGGAACCGGCCGAAAGGCGCTCGGCAACACCAACGCGCTGATCGCCGCGTTCACCGGGGACAGGTCGGACAACAGGTGCGGATTGAAGCCCGCGCCGATCGAGTCGATGCCCATGATGATCTCGCTGACCCGGGGCGGCGGCGGAACCGAGTTGTGCGGCGTATCGGTGCTCTGCGGCGCCGGCGGCGGGTTGACCGTACACGCCGAAACCACCAGCCCGACCAACGAGACGAGGCCGCCGAGCACCATGAACAAGCGGCGGACGCGTCTCGGCACGCTGATCAGGGTAGCGAGCAGCCGCGCAGCGGCCCGTTCGACCACCAGAGGTTAGCCCCGGGCCTTGGCGCGCGACCGGCTGCGCGCCCGGGCGGTGGCGTCCAGCTCGACCTTGCGCACCCGCACGATCTCCGGAGTCACCTCGACGCATTCGTCCTGCGCGCAGAACTCCATGGCCTGCTCCAGGTCGAGCTCGAGCGGCTTGGCCAACGTCTCGATGACATCGGCGGTCGAGGACCGCATGTTGGTCAGCTTCTTCTCGCGGGTGACGTTGATGTCGAGATCCTCTGCGCGCGGGTTGATTCCGACGACCATGCCCTCGTAGGTGTCCTGGCCGGGCTCGACGAAGAACTGACCCCGGTCGGCGAGCTGGATCATCGCGAACGGCGTGATGGTGCCCGCGCGGTCGGAGACCAGCGACCCCGTGTGGCGGGCCCGGATCTCCCCGGCCCATGGTCGGTAGCCGTCGAACACGGCGTTGGCGATGCCGGTGCCGCGGGTGAGGGTGAGGAAGTCGGTGCGGAACCCGATCAGTCCGCGGCTGGGCACGATGAAGTCCATCCGGACCCAGCCCGCCGCGTGGTTGGCCATCTCTTCCATGCGGCCCTTCCGGGCGGCCATCAGCTGCGTGATCGCGCCGACGAACTCTTCCGGGCAGTCGATCGTCATCGCCTCGAACGGCTCGTGCAGCTTGCCGTCGATCGTGCGGGTCACCACCTGCGGCTTGCCGACCGTGAGCTCGAAGCCCTCCCGGCGCATCTGCTCGACCAGCACGGCCAGGGCGAGCTCGCCGCGGCCCTGCACCTCCCAGGCGTCGGGCCGGTCGATGTCGACGACCCGGATCGACACGTTGCCGACCAGCTCGGCGTCCAGCCGGCCGCGGACCATGCGCGCGGTCAGCTTGTGGCCGGACACCTTGCCCGCCAGCGGCGAGGTGTTGGTGCCGATCGTCACCGAGATCGCGGGCTCGTCGACCGTGATGCGCGGCAGCGCGTGGGCGTGGTCGGGATCGGCCAGGGTGTCGCCGATCATGATCTCGGGGATGCCCGCCACCGCGACGATGTCGCCAGCGACCGCCTCGTCGGTGGCGCTGCGCTCGACGCCTTCGGTCGCGAGCAGCTCGGTGATCTTGGCGCTGGTGATGACGGGCAACCCGTCGACCTCGCGCATCCACGCGACCTGCTGGCCCTTGCGCAGCTTGCCGTTGTAGATCCGGATCAGGGCGAGCCGGCCGAGGAACGCCGAGGCGTCGAGGTTGGTCACCAGCGCCTGCAGCGGGGCCTCCGGGTCGCCCGACGGCGCCGGGATGTTTTCCATCAGCACGTCGAACAGGGGGTCCAGGTTGTCGCCGGCGGGCGCCTCGCCGTCGGCGGGCTGCTCGGTGCTGGCGATGCCCGCGCGCCCGGACGCGTACAGCGTCGGCAGGCCCAGCGCGTGCTCGGCGGCCGCGGCCGCCTCGTCGTCCAGGTCCGACGCGACGTCGAGCAACAGGTCGTGGCTGGCCTCGACGACCTCGGCGATGCGCGCGTCGGGCCGGTCGGTCTTGTTGACGACCAGGATCACCGGAAGGTGGGCGGCCAGCGCCTTGCGCAGCACGAACCGGGTCTGCGGCAACGGGCCCTCGGACGCGTCGACCAGCAGCAGCACCCCGTCCACCATGGACAGCCCGCGCTCGACCTCCCCGCCGAAGTCGGCGTGACCGGGGGTGTCGATCACGTTGATCACCGTGACGGTCCCATCCGGGTGATGGCGATGCACCGCGGTGTTCTTGGCCAGGATGGTGATGCCCTTTTCCTTCTCCAGGTCACCGCTGTCCATGATGCGTTCCTGGGTGTCGTCACCGCGGTGGTGCAGCGCGCCCGACTGCCGCAGCATCGCGTCAACCAGGGTGGTCTTGCCGTGGTCGACGTGGGCGACGATAGCGACGTTGCGAAATGACACGTCGGTGATTGTGGCAGCGGGGGGCTGTCAAAGCGAACTGGCTAGCGAACCGGCTGGTGGCCGGCGCCGGCGTTGAGTGTGCGGTGGCGGCGTTGAGTGTGCGGTGGCGGCGTTGAGTGTGCGGTGGCGGCGTGGCGGATCGGCGTGTCGTCGGCCTGGCTGCACGACCAAAGCCCACGTCGCACACCGAACGGCGAGACGGCGCCTCGCGCCTTGGCCGGGTCCGCTACCAGCCCCGGCGCCGCGGCGCCGTGCCCACCAGCTGGCCCTTGCCCGCCGCCTCGCGGCTGCGGTAGACGATGTAGGGCCGGAACAGGTAGACGACCGGGGCGCTGAACACGTGCACCAGCCTGGTGAAGGGCCACAGCGTGAACAGCACCATGCCGATCAACGCGTGCAGCTGATAGTCCAGCGGCGCGTTGATCATCACCTCGCCGTGCGGCTGCAATATCCAGATCCGGCGGAACCACAAACCGACCGTGTAGCGATAGTGGAACTCGCCCCCGTGCGGGCCCGTGCCGATCAGGTCGCAGTACAGGCCCACCACGATCGCCAGCACCAGCACCACATACATCACCTTGTCGCTGCGGGTGGTGGCCATGGACACGGCGGGGCGAGTGAACCGCCGGTACACGAGCAGCCCGATTCCGACCAGCGTCGCGATGCCGGCCGCCGAGCCCGCGATGACCGCCTGCATGTGGTAGAGGTGGTCGCTCATCTTCATCATCTGTGTGACCTTCGGCGGGATGAACAGCCCCACCACGTGCCCGGCGAACACCGCCAGGATGCCGAAGTGGAAGACGGGGCTGGCGATGCTCAGCAGTCGCGACTCGTAGATCTGCGAGGACCGTGAGGTCCAGCCGAACTTGTCGTAGCGGTAGCGCCACCAGGTCCCCACGATCAGGACCGACAGCGTGACGTACGGGGCGATATCCCAGAACAGGACGTTGCTAAACACCTGGCGTTCCTTTGCGGGGTGGCACGGTCAAGGTAAACGGTTGCAGCCCAACGGCTTCCGCGGGCGGGCCGGCCTGCGCCAGCCGCTCGGCGCGGCGCACCTCCTGATCGGTGGCAGCCGGCAGGGTCTCGCAGATCGCCGCAACCACCGGCTCGTACGGTGACTTGGCGTCGGCCAGGGCGCCGCGCAACACGTCGATCGGCACGCGGTGCTGGACCAGCAGTCGCCGGCCGGCCTCGGGATCGACGGTCGCGGCGAATTCGAGCACCACGGTCAGGTGATCGGGCGCCTCCCCGCTCGGCGGCTGCGCACCCGCCTCCCGGTACGCGGTGGCGAACGCCAGCATCTCCCGGCCGCGGTTGCGGGTGTCCCCCGCGGTCCAGTACGTCAGATACATCGTGGCGCGCCGGCGCAGGTCGAACGTCGCGACATAGTCCATCGCGGCGGCCATCGGCTCACGGGCACGCAGCGCCGCCGCCGTCTGCTCGAGGAGCGCCGCCGCGGGACCGCTGATGTGGCCGAGTATTTCGTCGACGGCGTCCAGGCGCTCGGCGAACCCGTCGTCCGGGTAGGCCAACAGCAGCGACGCCGCCTGCCACACCAGGCGATCCTGCATCGCCCGGCCGGTGGAACGCTCGCGGAGCGCGGACAGGAGTCTCACCGCTTCTGCTCCTCGGGGAACATTCCCGCGGGCACCTGGCCACCGTCCCAATTGAGCAGGTTCACCCGCGGCCGCGCGTGAACGGGTTCCGCGTCTGCAGCGCCGCCACGCTGGAGCGCGTGGAAGGTCTCCACCGACACCGGGACGGGCTCCGATTCGTACATGCCCGGGCCGCCCTCGCCCGTCAACGAACAGCCCATCTCCTCGAGCTCGCGGGCCTGCGGGGCGAAGGCCGTCGGAATCACGTAGCGCTCTTCGTATTTCGCGATGGCGAGCAGCCGGTACATCTCGTAGATCTGTTCTTCGGTCATGCCGACCGAATGCGGGATGTGCGGCTGGGTGTCGCGGCCGAGATTGATGTCGCGCATGTAGGAGCGCATCGCCGCGAGCCGCCGCAGCACCCCTTCGACGACGGCGGTATCGCCGGCGGTGAACAGCTCGGCCAGGTATTGCATCGGGATGCGCAGCGCGTCCAGCGCGCCGAACAGGTTGCCGATGTCCTCCCCGTCGTGCCCGTCGCGGCTGACCGCGTCGACCACCGGTGACAGCGGCGGGATGTACCAAACCATCGGCATGGTGCGGTATTCCGGGTGTAGCGGCAGCGCCACCTTGTAGGTGTGGATGAGCGCGTAGATCGGGGAACGTTGCGCGGCCTCGATCCACTCGTCGGGGATGCCCTCGGCCCGCGCACCGGCGATGACGTTCGGATCGTTAGGGTCCAGCAGGATCTCGCACTGCGCCTGGTAGAGATCGGTGTCTTTTTCCACCGACGCCGCTGCCAGCACCCGATCGGCGTCGTAGAGGACCACCCCGAGGTAGCGCAGCCGCCCCACACAGGTTTCCGAACAGATGGTCGGCAGGCCGACCTCCATGCGCGGATAGCACAGCGTGCACTTCTCGGCTTTGCCGGTCTTGTGGTTGAAATAGACCTTCTTGTAAGGACATCCGGACACGCACATCCGCCAGCCGCGGCAGCGGTCCTGGTCGACCAGCACGATGCCGTCCTCGCTGCGCTTGTACATCGCCCCCGACGGGCACGACGCCACGCAGGAGGGGTTGAGGCAGTGCTCGCAGATCCGGGGCAGGTAGAACATGAAGGTCTCTTCGAGCGAAAGTTTGATCTCCTCGCTGATCTTCTTCAGGATCGGGTCCTCGGCCAGGATCTCCGACGAGCCGGCCAGGTTGTCGTCCCAGTTCGGCCCCCACGACACCTTCATCGGCTCACCGTTGATCGCGCTGCGGGGCGCGGCCGTCGGGAAGGTGTCACCCGCCGGTGCGGTGATCAGGTTCTCGTAGTCGTAGGTCCACGGCTCGTAATAGTCGCCGATGACGGGCAGCTTCGGGTTGGCGAAGATGCGCAGCAGCTTCTGGATACGGCCGCCGTCGCGCAACCGCAGCCGGCCCTTCTTGTCGCGAATCCAGCCGCCCCGCCACTTCTCCTGGTCCTCATACGTGCGCGGATAGCCTTGGCCGGGACGGGTTTCGACGTTGTTGAACCACACGTATTCGGTCCCGGATCGGTTGGTCCACGCCTGCTTGCAGGTCACCGAGCAGGTGTGACAACCGATGCACTTGTCGAGGTTCATCACCATCGCCAACTGCGCCATGACCTTCATCAGTACGTCACCTCCTGGCTGCGGCGACGCACGACGGTCACCTCGTCGCGCTGGTTGCCGGTCGGCCCCAGGTAGTTGAATGCGAACGCGTGCTGACCGTAGCCGCCGGCCAGGTGGCTGGGCTTGATCCGCACCCGGGTGAGCGCGTTGTGGTTGCCGCCACGCTTGTTGTTGGTTTCGGTGCGCGGGGTGTCGACGGTGCGCTCCTGCACGTGGTAGACGTACACCACCCCGTCGGGCATCCGGTGCGAGACGATCGCCCGGCACACGTAGATGCCGTTGACGTTGACCGCCTCGACCCAATCGTTGTCGCGCACTTGGATTTTCGCCGCATCGCCCGGGCTCATCCACATCGTCGGGCCGCCGCGGGACAACGACAGCATGTACAGGTTGTCCTGGTAGGTGGAGTGGAAGGACCACTTCGAGTGCGGCGTCAGGTACCGCACGGTGAGCCCGATTCCGTCGTCCGTCGGGCCGAGCTGTGGCTGGCCGAACAAGCGGGCCATGTCCAGCGGCGGCCGGAAGACCGGCAGGTGCTCGCCGAGTTCCTCGACCCAGTCGTGGGCCAGATAGAAATGCATCCGCCCGGTCAGGGTGTGGAACGGCTTGAGGTTTTCGATGTTGATGGTGAACGGTGCGTAGCGGCGACCGCCCGTTTCGCTGCCCGACCATTCCGGGCTGGTGACCACGGGTACGGGCCGCGCCTGGGTGTCGGCGTAGCTGATGCGCTTGTCCTCGCTGCCCTCGGCCAGATGCACCAGGCGCTGACCCGTGCGCTTCTCCAGCTCGTGGAAACCCTCGACCGCCAACCGGCCGTTGGTCGTCCCCGACAACAGCAGCAGCACATCGGCCATCCGTGCGGCGGTGGTGACGGCCGGACGGCCCGCTGCCACACCGGATTTGAGCACACCGAATTTGGCGGCGAGCTCCTCCACCTCCCGGAACGGGTGCACCGTGATGCCCTTGGTTGTCAACCCGAACTTGTCGACCAGCGGACCCAGCGTCAGCCACTTGTCGTAGATGGCACCGTAGTCACGGTCCACCACGGTCAGCTTGCCCATGGTGCGGCCCGGCACCGGCGTCCCACCGTTGTGCAGCCAATCCTGCTCGGTGCCATCGGGATAGGCCATCGCGTCGGGCGTGTCGTGCTGCAGCGCGCTGAGCACGACGTCGGTGCGGGTGCCCAGGTGCTCCTTGGCCATGGCGCTGAAGGCGCGCGCGATCGCGCCGAAAGCCTCGAAGTCCGAACGGGTTTCCCAGGGCGGGTCGGTCGCGGCGCTGAACGCGTGCACGTAGGGGTGCATGTCCGTGCTGGAGATGTCGGCCTTCTCGTACCAGGTCGCCGCCGGCAGCACGACATCCGAAACCAGCGTCGTCGAGGTCATCCGGAAGTCGATCGACATCATCAGGTCGAGCTTGCCCTCGGGGATGTCCCCCTCACACGTCACATCGACGGGGCGCACCCCGTCCTCGGGCGGCACCGCTGAGGCGTTGGAGTCGGTTCCCAGCAGGTGGCGCAGGAAGTACTCGCCACCCTTGCCCGACGACCCGATCAGGTTGGCGCGCCACACGGTAAGCACCCGCGGCCAGTTGACGGGGTTGTCGGGATCGGTCACCGCGAGTCTGAGTTTGCGCTGGCCGAGCTGCTCGGCGACGTAGTCGGTGACGTCGCGGCCCGCGGCGCGCGCCTCGTCGGCGACGTCCAAACTCGACCGGTCGAACTGCGGGTAGTACGGGCTCCATCCCATGGCCACCGCCGACGCCAGCAGGTCCATGGTGTGCTTGCCCGCGAAGCGGCCCCGGCCCACCGGGCTGGCCAGCTTGTCCGCCCCGTAGCCGTCATAGCGCCATTGGTCGGTGTGCGCGTACCAGTACGAGGCACCGGGCACCTGCCGCGGCGGCCGCACCCAGTCCGTGGCCATCGCCATCGTGTGAAATCCGGTGAGCGGGCGCACCTTTTCCTGGCCGACGTAGTGGGCCCAGCCGCCTCCGTTGCGGCCCATCGACCCGGTCAGCATCAGCAGCGCCAGCACCGCACGGTAGATCGCGTCGGCGTGGAACCAGTGGCAGATGCCGCCGCCCATGATGATCATGGAGCGGCCGCCGGATTCCTCCGCGCTGTGCGCGAATTCCCGTGCCACACGGATGGCCTGGGCGGCCGACACACCGGTGATCGCCTCCTGCCACGCCGGGGTGTTCTGCTGCGTCGCGTCGTCGTAGCCGGTGGGCCATTCGCCGGGCAACCCCTCGCGCGCCACCCCGTACTGCGCGAGCATCAGGTCGAAGACGGTGCACACCACATGCTTACCGATGCGGCGCACCGGGACACCGCGCGCCACGGTCGTGCCCTCGCCGTCGACGGTGTCGAAGCTGGGCATGTGCACCAGCGCGGTGCTGCCATCCCCGTTGGAGCCGTGGGCGTCTCGCACGCTGAGCGCCGGCACCAGGTCACCTAGATCCAGGTTCCACTTTCCCACCCCGGACTCGCCGTACCGGAAGCCCAGCGAACCATGCGGAACCACAACCGAATTGGTGGCTTCGTCCAGCACCGCGGGCTTGAGTGCCGCGTTCTCGACCGCCTCACCCAGGTCCGCCGCCGTCAGGTTCTTGCCCGGCACCAGCATGTCGCCGCGTTCTTCCAGCTTGATCAGGAACGGCAGATCGGTGTAGCGACGCGAATAGTCGGTGAAGAACGGGACCTGCTTTTGCACATAGCATTCCGAGAGAATGACGTGACCCATCGCCATGGCCAGCGCCCCGTCGGTGCCGGCCGCGCACGGCATCCACTCATCGGCGAACTTGGTGTTGTCGGCGTAGTCGGGGCTGACGGTGACGACCTTGGTGCCGCGGTAGCGCGCCTCGGCCATCCAGTGCGCGTCCGGCGTGCGGGTGATCGGCACGTTGGAGCCCCACATCATCAAATACGCTGCGTCCCACCAGTCTCCGGACTCGGGGACGTCGGTCTGGTCGCCGAACACCTGCGGTGAGGCCACCGGGAGGTCGGCGTACCAGTCGTAGAACGACGTCATGGGGGCGCCGATCAGCTCGAAGAAGCGCGAGCCGGCGGCATAGGAGACCATCGACATCGCCGGGATCGGGGAAAATCCGGCGACCCGATCCGGGCCGTAGGTCTTGATCGTGTGCACGTGCGCGGCGGCGATCAGCTCGGTGGCCTCGGCCCAGGTGACGCGGACCAGTCCCCCCTTTCCGCGGGCCTGCTGATAGCGCCGGCGGCGCTCGGGATCGGCCTGGATGTCGGCCCACGCCAGCACCGGATCGCCGAGCCGCGCCTTGGCTTCCCGGTACATCTCGACCAGCACGCCACGGGCGTAGGGGTAGCGCACCCGGGTGGGCGAGTAGCTGTACCAGGAGAAGGAGGCGCCGCGGGGGCAACCACGCGGCTCGTACTCGGGACGGTCCGGACCCACCGACGGATAGTCGGTCTGCTGGGTCTCCCAGGTGATGATCCCGTCTTTGACGTAGATCTTCCACGAGCATGACCCGGTGCAGTTCACGCCGTGCGTGGAGCGAACCACCTTGTCGTGGCTCCACCGGTCGCGGTAGAACACGTCGGCCTCGCGTCCGCCCTGCCGCGTCACGGTGCGCAGGTCAGCCGAGATCTCGCCCGGCGTGAAGAACCGCCCGCTGCGCTCCAAGAGCTCCTCGAGCACTCCACCAATGTGCGGTGTGGCAGTCAAGAAGTACTCCTCCTCGTCGATAGCGTCGCGCCTCGTCGTCCGGCCCTGCGTGTGATCCCAGTTGAGTTGTGTGCGGCGATCATCCCCGTGATCCGCCCGTCCGCACCAACTCGGATCGGCTCAACCATCGGCAGTTCGGGACCGCGGCCTGGGCGGCGATACAGCACCAGCATAGGTCGGCGTGGACGGGCCGATCACCTTCGCCGCGCGCGGTGAATCCGGGAAAACAGGGTCATGAGCATCGGTTTTCGCGCACGCGAGGGCCTCCCGGTCGGGCACCGAGCCGGGACGGCAGGGTCTGAACAATCATTCGGCTGGCTATCGGCACGCACATCCAGGGCAGATTCGTGTGGCGTTACTACAAGTCATATCGTCGTATTCAGTTGACTGTGGCGACCTGCAACGCGGCTGTGCATCAGCTGCGGGAAGTCTGTGGGCTTGTTATGAGGGGCGTTCACAGGGCGCCGGCCAAGTCCGCCAGCCAGCCCCTGTCGGCCGGCACCCAGTCGAGATCATGCAGCTCAGCGGCGGTAATCCAGCGCAGGGCTCGGTGATCACGCGCGTCCGGGCGGCCGCTGAGCAAACGCGCCCGGTAGGCGCGCAGCGTGATCCCGCCGTCCACCGCGATGTCCGCGCCGAGCCGGTCGCCCACCGCGACGTCGCCCGTCGCCAAACCCAGCTCCTCGGCCAGCTCGCGGACCAGGGCGTCGCGCTCGGTCTCGCCGGGCGCGACCTTGCCCCCGGGTAGCTCCCAGCGGCCGGCCAACTCCGGCGGGCGGACGCGCTGTGCCACCAGGACGCGCGCGTCGCAGATGAGGGCGCCGGCGACGACGATCTGGGTCGGCATGGCCAGTGACGGTATACGGCGCCCTTGCGAATCACCACCGCTCGGCAACGCCGGCCGCACCGCCGGTGGGATCCGGACAGCTTCGGGCCCCGCACGCGAGGGCGAACGTCTCGGCATCGGAGCAAGGGCCGTGCAGCCTCGCCCGCGAAACTGCCGCCGAGACGGCCACCCCAGTCGATTTCTCTATCGAATTATGTTGGGACACAACGACTCTCTTACGGTTTAGTCGCCGCCGTGGAATACTCGACCCTAGTCGGTCACGACCACTACAGGCACTTCCAACGAGGGGAGTTGACAATGATCGCCAAACCCGCAAAGTCGTTCACTCGGATCTTCCGGGGCTATGACCCGGCTCTGGTCGACCCCTACATCGAGGCGTTGCTCGCCAAGGAGAAGGTACTGATCGACGAAGTCCTGAACCTCAGGACCCAGCGAGACGAATCCAGCAATGAAGCGGCCGGGCTGCGGATCGAGGTCGCCTGCCTCAAGGACGAGGTCGCCGCACTGTCGGACACGTCACCGACGCCCTATGCGATGCAGCATCGGATGGCGAAGCTGCTGCGGCGCACGCTCGATGAGGTTTCCCGGATGCAGGACGAGGCGCGCGCCGAGGCGGATGCCCTGATCGCGGATGCCGTGGCCGAGGGGGAGGCCGCGCGGCGAGAACACCGAGAGTTGTTGGAGCACATGGCCGTGCAGCGAAAAGCGCTCGAAGTGGAGTGTGAGGAAACCAGGAAGAAGCTCGACGCCGACCTCGCCGGGATGCGGGCCGAAGCCCAGGCATTGATCGATGCGGCCTCGCGGGACGCCCAGCATGAACGTGAGCAGCTGCTCGCCGACGCAAAGCAGAAAGCTCACGAGTTCGATGAGCGAGCCCACCGGGCGATGGACGAGGCGAATCAGCAACGGATCATGATCCTGGAAGAACTGATGGGCGTGGCCCGCGACCTAGAGGGCGTTCCCACCAGCCTGGAGTCCGCTTACCAGCAAAGACAGAGCCTCCCGGAGGCGGACGTCGTGGTGGCGTTGGACCAGAAAAAGCAAGCACCGGGTAACTCCGCCGTAGCCTCGTAGGTGACCACCTTCGCGGGAGGTCGCGTTCGGGGCCGCCCCCTCGATCAACCCGTTATCCGACAGGAGAGGACGAGTCCGATATGGCCGTGTTAACGGATGAGCAAGTAGACGCCGCACTGCCCGAGCTCGACGGATGGGAGCGGGCCGATGGGGCCCTGCGCCGCTCAATCAAATTTCCGAGTTTTCTCGCCGGCATCGACGCCGTGCGCCGGGTGGGCGAGCACGCGGAGAGCAAGGACCATCACCCGGACATCGATATTCGTTGGCGGACAGTCACTTTCGCTCTCGTCACGCACTCCGAGGGTGGCATCACACAAAACGATATCGACATGGCCCGCGATATCAACGGCATCGTCGACAGCTAGCCGGTGGCCTCGGCGCGTTCGCCGGGCGTGGCGAACCGCCCGCGGCTGCCGGTGGCCGCGATCCAGATCAACGTCGCCACCGCGGCCACGGTGTAGATCAACCCGGCCCAGGCCAGGTACCACGGGCGGCTGATCTGCCAGATGGTCGGTTGAGCGAAGCTCAGCAACCACGGCACGCCGATCAGGGTCAGCACCAACCAGCCCCAGCCGACGATTCGCGCCCCGCGCAGCGTGCGCCCCGCGCCGTGGATCGCCCAGATCATCAACGGCACCAGCCACACCCAGTGGTGGGTCCAGGAAATCGGCGAGAGCAGCAGCCCGAACAACTCGACCACGAGCAGCCTGCCCAATTGGTCGGCGGCGTCCAGCGCGCGCCAGGCCAGGACGGCCAGCACCGCGGTGACGACGAGGGCGACCACCAGCGGCGGGCCGAACCCGACGTCGTGGCCCAGGATGCGCGAGATGCCGCCGCGCCACGACTGATTGAACGAGGTGGCGATGGGGCCCACCCGGTGGGCGTCGCCGAGCAGGTCGGTGAAGTAGTAGCGGGTCTGATCCCCGACCACCACGACCGAAATCCCAATGGTGGCAACGAAAACGACCGCCGAGAACACCGCCGCGGCCCACCGCCGGGCGCCGGCCAGATAGACCCCGGAGATGGCGGGGGTCAACTTGATTCCGGCCGCCACGCCGACCAGTAATCCCGACAGCCACCATCGCGTGGTGTAGACCGCCCACAGCACCGCGGTCATGAGCAACACGTTGACCTGGCCGTAGTCGAATGTGCTGCGCAGCGGCTCGATCCAGATCGTGATCGCCGTCCACGCCATCGCGAGTCGGCGGCCGCGGGGGCCGGCCGCCACACCCGTCAGGCGCTGGCTGATCCGGATCGCGGCGTACAGGGCGGCCATGGTCGCGACCTGCCACAGAAATGCGACGAGCCCGAACGGCAGCAGGTGCAGCGGGTAGAAGACGACGGCCGCGAACGGCGGGTAGGTGAACGGCAGCGGGAAGTCCGGTGTCTGGTCGGCGTAGACGTAGCTGTACAGGGCGCCGGGATGGTCGATCGCGGCGGCCCCGCCGAGGTAGACGTGCAGGTCGACGAAGTTCGCGCCGTTGGGGGCCAGGTAGGTCCAGGCCAGCCGCGCGGCGATGCTCACGATGAGCAGCATCGGCGCGCCCCCTTCGAGGAGACTCGCCAACCGCTGGGTGATGGGTGCCGCCGGGGCGGCCGAGATGGTTTCTATCCGCCCGACTTTAGCGATCGGGGCGTGCGGCGCCGCCCCGTCGGTCCCGGACTTCTATTTAGGGAACCGCATTTCGCGCTTTCGGTCACCGCTCTCACTCGTCTCCGTAACGAATGAATAAATGCCACACGTGTCACTTGAGTCCCATCTGCATCAAAGTAGCTTCAGCGGCGGGACCTGTAATCGATCAATCAGGGAGAGTCATGCCAACCATCTGGACTTACTTGCGTGCAGCCGCCGTCGTGGCCGGTTCGTCCGCAGCACTATTGACGGGCGGTATCGCCCACGCCGACCCCGTGCCGGCTCCGGCGGTGCCGAACATTCCGCAGCAGCTGATCAGCTCGGCGGCCAACGCACCTCAAATCCTGCAAAACCTCGCGACCGCACTGGGCGCCACGCCGCCCTCGGCGCCGGCCACACCGGGCATCAGCTTCCCGGGTGTTCCGGCCGCCGCCTCGCCGGCGTCGGCGTCCACGGCGGGCATCCCGTCGATCCCCGGCCTGACGCCGGCGGCACCCGCCGCTCCCGCGTCATCTCCGGCGGCGCTCCCGTCCATTCCGGGGCTGGCGCAGTCGGCGACGCCGGCCGCGCCGGCGGCACCTTCCGCGGCGTCCGGCATTCCGGGAATGATTCAGGGCCTGACCGGCGCACAGCCGGCGGCCGCGAGCCCGGCCGCTCCGGCGTCCTCGTCGATCCCGGGCCTGCCCGCGATCCCGGGGCTGTCGGCACCGAGCGCGCCGGCCACGCCGCCCGCACCGCAAATCCCGCAGGCGCAGGTCAACATGCCGGCGATGCCCGCGGGCCTTCCGGTGCCCTCGCAGGTGCGGCTCCCGCAGGATCTGCCGGCGCTGGCTTCGGGCCAGACCCCGGCGGCTCCGGCGGCACCAGCCGCTCCGGCCGCACCCGCGCCGGCTGCCAGCCCGGCCGGACCGGCAGCGCCGCTGCTTGCCGCATTGCCTTGAGCAGCGTCGTAGTCGGACCAATCAACCACTGAGAACCGGAGGACACCGTGGCAACCACTTGGAATCTGTCCAAAGGTTTGGCCGCTGTCGTCACGGCATCGGTTGCCGCGCTCGGGCTTAGCCCGAGCGCGGTAGCCGATCCGGCGGCGCCGCAGCCGACACCACAATCCAACGCGGCCCAACAGCTGCCGGGTCTGCCTGCCCTGTCGCAGCTCAGCCCGCTCATCCAGCAAGCGGCGGGCGACCCGCAGCAAGCGACGCAACTGCTGATGGCCGCCGCGCAAGCCTTCGCCCACAGCCCGACCGCTCCCAGCGAGTCGAAAAACGTGGCGGCGGCGGTGAATCAGTTCGTCCAAGAGCCCACCGCACCCGTGCAACACGTTCCCGCGACCGGCGTGGAACCCGGTTTGCAGGCGCACCTGCCGACCGGAATCGACCCGGTGCACGCGGCGGGTCCCGCACCCGAAGCGGCACCGGAGGCGCACCTGCCCGCCGGCGTCGACCCGGCGCACGCGGCCGGGCCAGCGCCGGCACCCGTGCCCGCCCAGCCCGCCGCCCAGTCCGCGAATGTGCCCGCCGCGGCACCGGTTCCGGCGCCACCTGCGCCGGCCGCCGCGCCGCCGGCACCGGAGGCCGCGGCGGCGCCAGCCCCGGCGCCCGCCGCTGCGCCGGACGCCGCCCCGACGGCGGCCGCCCCCGGGTTCGGCGCCGACACGCCGCCGACCCAGGACTTCATGTATCCCTCGATCGGCACCAACTGCCTTGCCGATGGCAGCAGCGCCATCGCCACCGCACTGTCGGTCGCGGGCCCGGCCAAGATTCCGCTTCCCGGCCCGGGGCCCGGGCAGACCGCCTACGTGTTCACCGCGGTCGGCACGCCCGGACCCGCCGAGGTGCAGAAGCTGCCGTTGAACGTCACCTGGGTGAACCTGACCACCGGCAAGTCCGGCACCGTCGCCCTCAAGCCGCGTTCGGACATCAACCCGGAGGGGCCGACGACGTTGAGCGCGATCGCCGACACGGGCTCGGGCAGCATCATGTCGACGATCTTCGGGCAGGTCACGACCAAGGAAAAGCAGTGCCAGTTCATGCCCACGATCGGCTCGACGGTGGTGCCGTAACAGACCGGCGCCGTCACCGTCTCGCCACCTGCGAACGCGCGTGTCCCCGCACCGGGGTCACGCGCGTTCGCTACTAGTACGCCATGAACAGGATCGCGTCGCGGTCGTACTCGAGGCCAGGATGAACGCTGGCGAGGTGAGCCTGGGTCAATTCGACCAGCTCGTCCTCGTCCTTGCCGACAATGGCTTCGCCGCACGGACACGTCAGGTGTGTCTTCACGTTGCCGCCCTTCCCTTCTGTGCACCCACTACTTCGCCGCCTTGGCTGCCGCTTTCATCTGCTTCTTATAGGAACGCACCGCGCCCATCGATTCGGCGTCGACGATATCGGCGACGGAGATGTGCGTGCCCGGTTTGCCGAACTCGCCGGCGGCTCGTCGCCACCCGGACGGCGTCACCCCGTACTGCTTGCCCAGCAGCGCCAGAAAGATCTGCGCCTTAACGGCGCCGAAACCGGGCAGCCCCTTGATGCGCCGCAGCAGCTCCTCGCCGTCGGGGTCGCCCGCGGTCCACAAGCCCGCGGCGTCGCCGTCGTAATCGTCCACGATGATCTGGGCCAGGGTCTGGATACGTTTGGCCATCGATCCCGGAAACCGGTGGATCGCAGGCCTTTCCGAGCACAGCGCGGCGAACTTGTCCGGGTCGTACTCCGCGATCTCGTGAGCGCCGAAGCTGCCCATGCGGTCGGCGATCTTCTTCGGTCCCGAAAAGGCGGTCTCGAACGGCACCTGCTGATCGAGGACCATCCCGATGAGCAGGGCCAACGGATTCTCGTCCAGCAGCGCGTCGGCCTCGGGATCTTGAGCCAGCCAAAGTTTCACCGTCAACGACCTTCCTTCCGCTGAACACCCTACGACCGAGACCGCCTGGCGCGACACCAACCACCGAAATTGCGCCTATGACCAGCACCCTAACCATCGAGTTATCGTGACGTGGTGGTGGATGAGGCCCGATTGGCGCTGATGCTGGCCCGCGACGAACTGCACGCGCTCGTCACCTCCTATTGCCGGGCCGTCGACCGCGCCGATTACGACGGCCTCCGGGGCCTGTATCACCCCGACGCGACCGACGCGCACGGGTCGTTCTCGACCGGCGGTGTCGAACAGTTCATCGCGCAGTTGCAGGCCGCGGAGCCGTATGTGCGTGTCTCCCAACACAACATCACCACGACGAACTTCGTGATCGAGGGCGAGGCGGCCCGCGGTGAGGTTTACTGCCTGGTGTTTCACACCTTCGCCGGCCCCGAGCACGACGTCGACGTGGTCATCGGCGGCCGGTACCTGGACGAGTACACCAAGCACGACGGGCGCTGGAAGTTCAGTCGACGCACCATCGTGGCGGACTGGGCATACCAAAACGACCCGTCCCAAGTGAACTTCGGACACCCCAGCACGCGGGGAAGCCTACGCGGCAGACCGGGGCAAGACGACCCGTCGGTCGGCCTGTTCTACCCACCCCGGGGATAAACGAATCAGGCTGTCTGCCAACGACTCTCGGGTCAGCCGCTCTTGCGGCGGAATTCGCGGCGGTTTCCCGCCGCGCCGTGCGCCCGGGACTGCTTGCCGGCGCCGTCTTTGTGGTCGGACGCGTTCGAGGATTTCGCCATCTTGCGGTCGAGGGCTTCGCGGAACTTGCGCTTGGTGTCCTCGTCCGACCCGGGCGATTCAGAAGCCCCCGAAGATTTGGACGACTTTGAACCCTGCCGGGCATTCGATTCAGCCATGGGTGCAGCTTAGCCCCGGTCTGCCGGGCGGGCCCGCGGCCGGCGCGGCTACCGCATGCCCGGGGGCATGCCGTACAGGTGGGTGATCGGCAGCGTCAGCAGCACCCGCCGGTCGGTGACCATCGCCTGACGGTATTCGTCCCAATCCGGGTGTTCGCCGGCGATGTTGCGGTACAAGGCAATCAACGCCTCCACGGTGCTGTCGCCGGGCGCGGCCGCCGGGGGCGTCAGTTCGGCAGTGCCCTCGGCGACGGCGTACGACCAGCCGTCGTCGGCGTCGACCAGGATCGACGCCCGCGGGTCGCGGCGCAGGTTGCGCGTTTTGGCGCGCGGCTCGGTGATCGACACCTGGATCGCCATGCTGCGCGGGTCGAAGTGGTAGCTGACGTTCGACAGCTGGGGTCGCCCGTCGCGCTTGATGGTGGCCAGCACCCCGAGGGAATGTCCGCTTATCAAGGCCAGCAGCTTGTCGTCGAAGACTTGGCGTCCCATGACGAAAGCCTACGTCGCGCGCCGCCCGGGCGGCCCGGGATGGCCGTTTGGCGGCCGGGCTGGTGGAATCGGGGCATGGCCGAGTACGCGGCGTTTCTGCGTGGCGTGAACGTCGGGGGCGTCAACCTCAAGATGGCCGAGGTGGCTGCCGCGCTGACCGACGCGGGCTTCACCACGGTGCGAACCGTCTTGGCCAGCGGCAACGTCCTGCTGGAGTCGTCGGCCGGCGCGGCGGCGGTGCGCAAGAAGGCCGAGTCCGCGTTGCGCGAACGGTTCGGCTACGACGCCTGGGTGCTGGCCTATGACCTCGGCACCGTGCGCGACGTGGTCGCCGCCTATCCGTTCGAGCGCGACGCCGACGGCTACCAGTCCTACGTCACGTTCGTCGCCGATGAGGCGGTGCTCGACGAGCTCGCCGGGCTGGGCAAGGACGCGGGTCCGGACGAGAGGATCAGCCGCGGTGACGGCGTGCTCTACTGGCAGGTCCGCAAGGGCGCCACCCTGGACAGCACCATCGGCAAGACGATGGGCAAGGCCCGCTACAAGTCGTCGACCACGACGCGCAACCTGCGTACGCTCGACAAGGTGTTGCGCTGAGCGGCAGCACCACACAGACTGTGCGCCAACACTTTTCGATGCCGGACGATACCGCTTACTCGTCGGGCACCGATTCGATGTAGCGCAGGGCATCGGCCTTGTCCAACCCGAGTCCCCGCGCTACCCGAACGTACTCGCGGGCGGCGGCCGCCATCGCGGCGTCGGTCGGGTCGTAGCGGGCGACGAATGTGCCGAAGCGGCCCCGGGTTTCGATGATGGCGGCGGTTTCCAGCTCGCGGTAGGCGCGAGCCACGGTGTTGACCGCGACCCCGAGCTGGCCGGCCAGGTCCCGCACGGTGGGCAGGCGGGTGCCCGGCGGCAGCGCGCCCTCGCGGACTCCGTCGATCACCTGCGTCCTGAGCTGGTCGAACAACGGCTTGCCCGCCTTCACGTCGACCCGCAACCAGTCACCCAGTTCCACCCGTTCAGTATCCCCCAGCTCCGGCTATCTTGGTGGGATGCGCGTAGCGGTGCTCAGCGGCGCGGGGATCTCCGCGGAAAGCGGTGTGCCGACCTTCCGCGATGACAAGAACGGGTTGTGGGCACGCTTCGATCCCTACGAGCTGTCCAGCACACAAGGGTGGCGCGACAACCCGCAGCGCGTCTGGGGCTGGTATCTGTGGCGGCACTACCTGGTCGCCGATGTGCAACCCAATGCGGGTCATCGCGCCATCGCCGCCTGGCAAGACGATGCCCAGGTCACCGTGATCACCCAGAACGTCGACGACCTGCACGAGCGGGCGGGCAGCGACTCCGTCCACCACCTGCACGGGAGCCTTTTCGAATTCCGTTGTGCGCGTTGCGCTGTGCCGTACAGCGGCGCGCTGCCGCAGATGGCCGAGCCGGCGCTGGAGGTGGAGCCTCCGGTGTGTCAATGCGGCGGCCTGATCCGGCCCGACATCGTGTGGTTCGGTGAGCAATTGCCCGACGAGCCCTGGCAGCGCGCCCTCGAGGCGACCGAGTCCGCCGACGTGATGGTGGTGGTCGGGACGTCGGCGATCGTCTATCCGGCGGCCGGGCTCGCGGAGCTGGCGCTGGCGCGCGGCGCCGCCGTCATCGAGGTCAATCCCGAAGTCACGCCGCTATCGGCCAACGCCACCCTCAGCATCCGCGAGTCGGCCGGCCAGGCGTTGCCCGGACTGCTGCAGCGGCTGCCGGCACTGCTCAAGTAGGCGGGCCCCTCAGGCGGGCCGGCGCGCGCGGCCCAGCAGGAGCTCGGAAACCGGCATCGGCGCCCAGGCCGGCAGCGTCCACTCCCGCCGCGACGTGTCGACTTCGAATCCCGCCTCGACGATCGAGCGTTCGGTGTCGCGATGGGTGTGGCAGTTACCGAATAGCCGGGGCCACAACGTCGCATCGACGAAACGCTGAAAACGGCCCCGCGCGCCGGCGCTGGCGATGTGCTCGAGGTAGCGCAGTTCCCCACCCGGTCGCAGTAACGAGTACAGGCGCCGCAGCACGGCGCCCGGGTCGCGCACCGAGCACAGCACCAGCGAGCACACCACCGCGTCGAATGGCTCCCCGTCGCTGAGGCTTTCGGCCGTCTCGCCGGAAACGATGATGCGGGCCGGCGCCGCGTCGGCCGCGGCGCGCGCCCGAGCCGCCAGCCGCGGTTCGGGCTCCACCGCGATCACCTCGTCGACGGAGGCCGGATAGTGCGGAAAGTTCGTCCCGATCCCCGCGCCGACTTCCAACACCCGGCCGGACAAGCCGGCCAGGTTCTCCCGTCGCAGGACCCGGATCGCCTCGGCTTCATGGCTGGCGACGACGGGCCAGACGCGCGCGAAGAAGGGGTTGTCGACCGCCGTTGTCATACGTGTGTGAACCTTCCGACTCGGATGAGGCCCAGAATAGGGTTCGGCGACGGCATGGGTCGCCGTTAACCGATATTGGGCACCGGCTCCCCGAGCGCGGCCCCGGCGACCGGCGCCGGAGTGGGCTCGCGGTGTGCGGGTTGTTCGCCTTCGCTGATGCCGAACCGGTCGTGCAGCCGCGCCAGGGGCCCGGGCGCCCACCAGTTCCAGCGGCCCATCACGTGCATGAAGGCCGGGACGACCACCATCCGCACCAGGGTGGCGTCGGCGAAAACGGCCAGCACCAGGCCCAGACCGAACATCCGCATGAACGAGACGTGGGCGGCGATCAGCGCGGCGAACGACATCGACATCACCAGCGCGGCCGCGGTGATGACCCGGCCGGTGCGGGCGACGCCGAGAGCCACGCTCTCGTCGTTGGCGGCGTGGGCCTGCTTCGGGGTCGGCTTGGCGGGTCGGGCGGCGCCGGACGCCAGCCAGTACTCGCGGATCCGGGAGAGCAGGAAAACCTCGTAATCCATCGACAGCCCGAAGGCGATGCAGAACAGCAGCACCGGCATGTTGGCCACCAGCGTCCCGCTCGGCGTGGTGCCAAGCGCGCCGAGATGGCCGTCCTGGAAGATCCACACCAGCGCACCGAACGCCGCGGTCAACGACAGGAAGTTGCAGGCGAGCGCCTTGACCGGCAGCAGCACGCTGCCGGTCAGCAGGAACAGCAGCACGAAGGTGATCGCGGCCATCAGCCCGAGAACCAGCGGAAGCCGTTCGGTCACCGCGTCGACGCTGTCGCGGTTGACCTGCGCCACCCCACCCATTTCGACGGATCGGCCCGCCGGGCCGGGGACGCCGTGCAACCGCGCGAGCTGGGTGTCGTTCGCTGCGGAGAACAGTGGCGCCGTGCTGCTGACGGTCAGGAACGCGCTGCCGTGGGCCAGCCCGGTCGCCCCGGCCGGCGGCCCCATCCGGTTTCCGCCCGTGAAGGTTCCCCCGGGCGCAAACACCGCCGCCACGTCGGGCACCCGCGAAAGAGCGGCGGCGTAGGCGTCGAAGTCCCCCGGATTCAGGCCGGAGGCATCGGCGATGACGACGGGCACCGACGTCGCGGAATCGTCGGCGAAATCGCTGCGCAGCCGGTCACCGACCTGATGCGCCGACGCCGAGCGCGGCAGCACCCGGTCGTCCGGGAACCCCCACTTCACCGAGAAGAACGGCAGCCCGAGCAGCAGGAGCAGGCCCACGACGGCCAGGCCCACCGGCGCCCAGCGGCGCATCACGAACTTGCTCGACCGATACCAGAACAGTTGCTCGACGGGCTTGCGCGACGGCTCGGGTCGCCGGAGAGCCCGCCGCAGCAGCCGGCGCACGTTGAACGCGTCCAGCCGGTCGCCCAGCAGCACGATCGCGGCCGGGGTGATCACGATCGAGGCGGTGGCGACGAAGGCGACGGTGGCCACCCCGGCGTAGGCGAACGACTTGAGGAAGTACATCGGGAACGCGACCGTCGCCGACATCGACAGCGCCACGGTGACCGCGGAGAACAGCACCGTGCGGCCGGAGGTGGCCATGGTCCGCACGAGCGCTTCGTCGCGCTCGTGCCCGTCGGCCCGTTCGTCGCGATAGCGGCTGACGATGAGCAGGGTGTAGTCGATGGCCAGCGCCAGGCCCAGGGCGGTGCTGAGGTTGAGGGCGAAGATCGACACCTCGGTGGTGAAGGTGACGAGGCGCAACACCGACATCGAGCCGACAACGGCCAGCGCGCCCAACGCCATCGGCAGCGCGGCGGCCAGCAGCCCACCGAACACCCAGATCAGCACCACGAAGCTCAGCGGCAGCGCGATCATCTCCATCACCAGCAGGTCGTCCTGGTTCTGCTTGTTGATCTGCGCGTACTGCATGGCCGCGCCGCCGGCGCGGACGGTCACCCCATCACGGTCGTGGACGAACTGGTCCGCCAGGGTCTGCGCGTTGTGCTGAACGAAGTTTTCGCCGCCTTTGAGGTTGACCACGATGAGGCCCGACTTGCCGTCGCGGCTCACCAGATCGTCCGACGCTCCCGGGGCGCCGTCGGCGAGGGGTCGTGCCCACGGCGAGGAGACGTTGTACACCAGCGGGGACCGTTGCAACTGGTCGACGAGGGCGGTGCCCACCGTGCGGGCCTGTTCGCTGTGGGTGCCGCCGGGGGAAGTCACCAGGATCAGCATCTGCTGACCGCTCTGCCCGAACTTGTCGGTCAACACGTCGATGGCGCGGGCGGACTCCGAGTCCAGATCTTGGAAGCCGCCGGGAGACAAGCTCTTGGCGACGGGAATGCCGAAGACGGCGGCGGCGATGAAAACCAGCAGCCCTATCGCAATGATCCGGCGCGGCGCCGCGATGGCGACCCGGGCGATTTTCTGCAGCATTTTTTCAAGCCCTTCCGCTGCCGGTGCCCCTTTGCGCTGGCCGCTGGCTAGTCCGCGACAACGTAACAAACGCTAATGTCCACGCGTCGAACAGTGTTGTCTCTAAGCACGTGAAAGGGCCCGCAGACCGTTCAACGCCGGCTTTTAAACCGCGGGGACGGTAAGAGTCCGGCCAGAAAAATGTGTCGCAAGTAAGCAGCTCACGGCGCAAATCCCAGCGGAAATGGCGGCCACCCTACCCGTCGGTAAATTGCCACCATTTTCCGAATCGTGACTCAAAGTTTCCTTAATGGTGGCCCATACGCTCAGTGTCATGTGGATCGACGACACAAGTGCCGACGTCATCAAGGTCGACTTCGAGGCCCTCTACCACGGCGACGTGCTGGTGGAAGGCGAGACCTCGGAGCAGTTCGACGAACTGCAAGCGGCGAGCTGAGGCCCGACATGAGCATGCTCGCACGGCTGTTAATGGCCGAACCCTCCGTCAGTCGGTGGTTCCGTAAGTAACCATCGAATCGTGGTTATCACGAAAGCCCCCCGCCGATGCGGGGGGCTTTCGTTTTGTCGATGTTTTTCGCAGGGGCGTACGCCGCTAGCGCGGCGCCATGCGAATGGCGCCATCGAGGCGGATGACCTCGCCGTTGAGCATCGGGTTCTCGACGATGTGGACGGCCAGCGCGCCGTACTCGTCGGGGTCGCCCAGCCGCGCCGGGTGCGGCACCTGCTTGCCCAACGAGGCCTGCGCCTCCTCGGGCAGCGAACCCAGCAGCGGGGTCTTGAACAGGCCGGGCGCGATGGTCACCACGCGGATGAGCTCGCGCGACAGGTCGCGGGCGATCGGCAGCGTCATGCCGACCACGCCGCCCTTGGACGCCGAGTAGGCGGCCTGGCCGATCTGGCCCTCGAACGCGGCGACCGAGGCGGTGTTGATGATGACTCCGCGCTCTGGGCTCGTTTCGGGCCCAATAGGTTCGGTCTTGGCGATGCGCTCGGCGGCCAGCCGCAGCACGTTGAACGTGCCGATCAGGTTGACGCCGATGACCTTCTTGAAGCCGTCCAGCGGGAAGGGGCCGTCCTTGGACAGCGTCTTGATGGCGTTGCCGATGCCCGCGCAGTTGACGTTGATGCGCAGCGTGCCCATCGACTCGGCGGCGTCCAAGGCCTTGCCGACGGCGGCCTCGTCGGTGACGTCGGCCTCGACGAAGCGGGCGCGGTCGCCCAGCTCGCGGACGGCTTCCTCGCCGCGCAGGTCGATCACGACCACCTGGGCGCCGCGGTCGAGCAGCCGCTTGGTGGTGGCCAGGCCCAGCCCTGAGGCGCCCCCGGTGACGACGGCGACGGCGTCTTTGATCTCCATGCGAGTCCTTCCTTATTTCCCTCGATTCCAGCCAACTGGTTGGTCGGGACTATACCCAGTCGTTGAGTACCGATTCGGCGTCGGCCACCGGCGCAGCGGGACGCGGTGTCTCCGGCGCGGTGCGGGAGAACCGCGGCGCGGGCCGCGGCTGCAGGCCGCCGTCGACCTCGTAGAAGGTGTCCCGCTCGGTGATGTGCGGCTCGGTCTGCACCTCACCGAAAGCCAGCACCGGCGTCACGCACGCGTCGGAGTCGGCGAACACTTTGGCCCAGTGGTCACGGTCCTGGCTGGCGAACTTCTCGGTCAGCACCGCGCGTAGTTCCGGCCAGCGGCCGACGTCGTTCTGCCCGGGCAGGTCCGCCCCGTCCAGGCCCAGCCCGGTGAGCATGGCGGCGTAGAACTGCGGCTCGATGGCGCCGACCGCGACGTAGCGGCCGTCGGCGCATTCGTAGGTGTCGTAGTAGGGGGCGCCGCCGTCGAGCAGGTTGGTGCCGCGCGCGTCGGTCCACATGCCCGACGACCGCATCTGCCACATCATCTGGACCAGCACGCTCGAGCCGTCCACCATCGCCGCGTCGACAACCTGCCCCTTGCCGGAGGTCTGCCGCTCCCACAGCGCGGACAGGATGCCCAGCAGCAGGAACATCGAGCCCCCGCCGAAGTCCCCGACGAGGTTCAGCGGCGGGACGGGCCGTTCGTTCACCCGGCCGATGGAGTGCAGGATGCCGTTGAGCGAGATGTAGTTGATGTCGTGGCCGGCCTGCTGGCTGCGCGGACCGGTCTGGCCCCAGCCGGTCATCCGGGCGTAGACCAGGCGGTCGTTGACCTTCGCGCAGTCTTCGGGGCCGAGGCCGAGCCGCTCGGTGACGCCCGGGCGGTAGCCCTCGATCAGCACGTCGGCCTTGGCGATCAGTTTGAGGACGAGGCCGCGGCCTTCGTCGGACTTCAGATCGGCGGTCACCACGCGGCGGTTACGCATCATGGCGTCCTTTGCCACACCGCCCGGACCGGACGACGGGCGGTCGATGCGCACCACGTCGGCGCCCAAGTCCCCCAGGATCATCGCGGCGTGTGGGCCCGGCCCGATGCCGGCCAACTCGACGACGCGCAGTCCCTTCAACGGTCCAGCCATGATCCACCGACCTTTCGTCCGCTCCGACGACATTGACCGTTCGTGCTCAAACAACCGGTCGTTCGACATCTTCGCAGCCGTGCCCGCGGCCCGCGCAGCCCGGTCACTTATGGTGAGCCCATGCCTTCATCCGCGATCGCCACCCTCGCCCCAGTCGCAGGCCTCGACGTCACGCTGTCCGACGGCGTGTTCTCGGTGACCATCAATCGGCCCGACAGCCTGAATTCGCTGACCATTCCGGTGATCACCGGGATCGCCGACGCGATGGAGTACGCGGCGACCGACCCCGAGGTCAAGGTGGTGCGGATCGGCGGCGCCGGACGCGGCTTCAGCTCCGGCGCGGGCATCAGCGCCGACGACGTGTCCGGCGGGGGCGCCGTCCCGCCGGACGAGATCATCCTCGAGATCAACCGGCTGGTGCGCGCGATCGCCGCGCTGCCCCACCCGGTGGTCGCGGCCGTCCAGGGACCCGCGGCCGGGGTCGGTGTTTCCATCGCCCTGGCCTGTGACGTCGTATTGGCTTCGGAGAGCGCGTTTTTCATGCTCGCCTTCACCAAGATCGGGTTGATGCCCGACGGCGGCGCATCGGCGTTGATCGCGGCCGCGATCGGCCGGATCCGGGCCATGCAGATGGCGTTGCTTCCCGAACGGTTGACCGCCGCCGACGCACTGTCCTGGGGGCTGGTCACCGCGGTTTATCCGGCCGACGACTTCGAGGCCGAGGTGGACAAGGTGATCGCGCGGTTGTTGGGCGGCCCGGCCGTCGCCTTCGCGAAGACCAAGCTGGCGATCAACGCGGCCACGCTCACCGAATTGGATCCCGCGCTGCAGCGGGAATTCGACGGACAGTCGGTGCTGCTGAAGTCCCCCGACTTCGTCGAGGGCGCAACGGCCTTCCAGCAGCGCCGCACGCCGAACTTCACCGATCGCTGAATGTCGTTGCGCTGACCCGGCGCAACGCTTGAGTCCGCGTCGATGCGGTAATCCTCCTCGTAAGACCCCAATGGCTGACGAGCGACGGAGGATCGATGCCCGAACCCGTGCGGTGCTTGGTGACCGGCGCGACCGGCTACATCGGCGGGCGCCTGGTGCCCCGGCTGCTCGAGGACGGTCATCACGTACGGGCCTTGGCGCGCAACCCCGACAAGCTGGCGCAGGCGCCATGGCGCCGGCACGCGGAGGTGGCGCGCGGTGACCTCGGTGACGTCGATTCCCTGATCGCCGCGTTCGACGGAATCGACGTGGTGTACTACCTGGTCCACTCGATGGGAAGTTCGAAAGACTTCGCCGCCGAGGAGACCCGCGCCGCCCGCAATGTGGTGACCGCCGCACGGCGCACCGGGGTGCGTCGGATCGTGTATCTGAGTGGACTGCATCCGGAAAACACCGACCTCTCACCACATCTCGCGTCGCGCAAAGCCGTCGGGGAGGCCCTCATCGACTCCGGCATCGAGACCGTGGTGCTGCAGGCCGGGGTGGTCATCGGCTCGGGATCGGCATCGTTCGAAATGATCCGGCACCTCACCGACCGGTTGCCCGTGATGACCACGCCGAAGTGGGTGCACAACAGAATCCAGCCGATCGCGGTGCGCGACGTGCTGTACTACCTGGCCGCGGCGGCTTCTGTTTCGAGCG
Source organism: Mycobacterium sp. NTMscope_MAC_12 (assembly GCF_976985675.1). Lineage (NCBI taxonomy): Bacteria > Bacillati > Actinomycetota > Actinomycetes > Mycobacteriales > Mycobacteriaceae > Mycobacterium > Mycobacterium sp. NTMscope_MAC_12. The sequence continues at coordinate 780,958 of NZ_CDRJYY010000001.1, read as the reverse complement.
CCCCGGTCCCGAAGTCACGAACTTGGGACATCGGTGGACCCGACGTGTTGGAGTACGGGGACATGATGCGGGTCTACGCCGAGGTCGCCGGGCTGGGCAACCGCTACCTGTTCGTACTGCCGTTTCTGACCCCGGCGATCGCCAGCCTCTGGGTGGGGCTGGTGACCCCGATTCCGTCCGGCCTGGCGCGGCCACTGATCGAGTCGCTGGAATGCGATGCGGTGGCGCGTGATTCCGATATCGACATGATCATCGAGCCGCCACCGGACGGACTCACCGGATACCGCCGCGCGGTCGAGTTGGCGCTGCAGCGCGCAAAGCGCGGCCTCCCCGATGCCAGCTGGTCGTCGCTGCGGTCCGAGCCGGCCGAGCCGCTGCCCAGCGACCCCGACTGGGCCGGCGAGATCGTCTACACCAGCGTGCAGACCGCGACCGCCGCCGCCGCGCCCGCCGACGTATGGTCGGCGGCCCGCGCCGCGACAGCCGCGCGCCGCTGGCAGCGACGCCTGCCGCTGTCGGGCTGGGGCGTGGAGGAAAGCGATCCCGGCGCCAGGCTGCGGCTGCACTCCATGCCGGGTCGAGTAGGCCGGGCCTGGCTGGAGATCACCGTGCGGCCGGACGGCGGCGGCAGCCGGTACACGCAACGGGTGATCTTCGTGCCGCGCGGCGTCGCTGGCCGGATGTACCGGCTCACGGTGTGGCCGCTGCGGGTCGCCGCCCTGCGCGCTCTGGCGCACAACGTCGTCTCGTCGGCCTGACTCAGACGCCGAACATGGGCGGCAGGGCCAGCACCATGATCAGCCCCCAGCCGACGTGGGTCAGCACCGGCGCCAGCACGCCGCCGCTGGCCCGGCGCTCCAGCGCGCACACCGTCCCGAGGATGATCGCGGCGAATCCCAGCATGGGGTTGCCGCTGGCCATGGTCGCGGCGGTGTAGAGCAGCGTGGAGATCAACACCGGGTGATACCGGCCCAGCGCGGTGTAGAGCGCGCCACGGAAGAACAGCTCCTCGGCGACGCCGTTGATCACGGTGATCAGCACCACCAACACGAAAGAGCCTTGATGGGCGAAGAGCAGCACCCGGGTGATCAGCTCGGAGACGGCCGGGATCTCTCGGGCGATCAGCCCGCCCACGACGAACGCGCCACCGACGAGCAGGCCGACGGTCGTTCCGGTGATGACCGGCCGCTGGTTGCGGCCCCGCCAGCAGATGCCGCCCAGGTGCAACGGACCGGAGACCAGCGCACCGGCGGTCCACACCGCCGCGAGCGCCAGGGTCAGCCAGTAGAAGCTGGCCTCCCCCGGATGGCGCCGCAACGAGTACCCCAGCACCGCCGCGCCGACCACCAGCGTGATCGCGACGATGACGCGGCGCCGCCGCACCACGGACGGCGATTCATGGTGCGGCACAGCAACATTGGTGACGGCGCGGCGCAACTCGGCGAAGGCGCTGCTGTGGTAGGGGGTCGTTGACTGGCTCATGCGGGACGCACCTTCGGGGTCAGGGCGATCAGAACGTCGAGGCCGGTGCGAAGCGCTCCGGCAACCGGACCGGGGACCCTGTTCACCAGCCCCAGGGTCGGCCGCACGATGGGGGGTGTGACGCGCTGGGCGAGTTGCCGGATGCGCCGCGCGTCGCCACCGGCCCAGGCGGCATCGGTGTTGGCGAGGTCGTGCGGATCGGCCAGGGCATTGACGGGGCGCGGCCGCTGATTCGACCGGCCGGCCAGGGCCAGCGCGATGGCGTCGTCGATGCCGAGCAGGCCGCCGGGCGGATCGGGCACCCGGTCGCGCAGGTCGCTGACGGACGCCACCATCGGGTGGTCGAGCGACTGGACGAGGTCCCCGGCCAGGCCCGGGGGCACCGGCAGGGCGACGCCGGTGATCAGCGAGGCCAGCGTCGTGTCGACCCTGCCGACCGACAAGCCGGTATGCCATCGCCCGGAGATGCGGGCATAGGTCTTGAGTAGCCGGCGGTAGGACGTGGTTTCGGGCCCGGAGATGTCATATGCCCCGGCCGGCACCCGGTCGGGATCGGCCGCGGCGACGAGGTAGTGCAGGACGTCGCGGATCGAGATCGGGTCGATCGGGTTGTCCATCCAGCTCGGAATCGGGATGACCGGGAAGCGATCTCCCACGTAGCGCATCATCTCGAACGACGTCGAGCCGGCACCGATGATCATCGCCGCGCCCAGCCACACGAGCTCCGGGCCGTCGGGGACGGTGAGCGCCTCGGCCACCTCGGCCCGGCTGGTCAAGTGCTCGGACAAGGCCTCGTCGGCGGGCACGAAACCGCCCAGGTAGACGATGCGGCGCACCCCGGCGTCGCGGGCCGCGGTCGCGAGGTTGGCAGCCGCGGACTTGTCCGCGTCGCGGAAACCGGGCTGACCGATGCCGTGCACCAGGTAATACACCACGTCAACGGGGCCGCAGCCGGCGAAGGCGGCTCGCAGCGAATCCGGGTCAGCGGCGTCGAGGGTCACCGGCGTGATGTCGTCGAACCAGCCGAAGCGCTTGAGACGCAACGGGTTTCGAGTTGCGGCCGCAACCTGGTGCCGGTTTTGCAGCAGCGCCGTGACCAGTCGTGATCCCACATAGCCGGTGGCACCGGTGACCAGAACCCGCATACCCCGACCCTAGCCCGACGACCAGGCCCCTGGCCCGCGCGACGCAAAGACGGATTTGAACCGGTGCGGCGGCGGCATCGTTCCCGGGTGCATGAAGAAGTTCACTGGGGGCACCGCGGACGTCGCGGTGAAATATCCGTCCATCGCCGGCGTGGCGGTGAAGTTCCCGCCCAACCGCTATACGCAACACGAGGCCATCCGCGCGCTGACCGACATCGCCGGCCCCGATTTTCGCCGCTTCGGCCTCAGCAGCGGCGTCGAATTCCGCAACACCGCGTTGCGGCTGCCCCGCTACCGCGAGCTGAACGGCTTCACCGAGGCCAACGACGCCTATCTCGACGTGGCGCTCGACCTGGGCGAGCAGGCGCTGGTGGCGGCCCTGGACGACGCCAAGGTGAAGCCGTCGGAACTCGACATCGTGTTTTCGACGACGGTCACCGGCCTCGCCGTTCCGACGCTGGAGGCCCGCTTGGCGACGCGGGTCGGGCTGCGGCCCGACGTCAAACGCGTCCCGCTGTTCGGGCTGGGCTGCGTCGCCGGCGCGGCCGGGGTGGCGCGCATGCACGACTATCTGCGCGCCTTCCCCGACCACACGGCCGCGCTGCTCGCGGTCGAACTGTGCTCGCTGACCATCCAGCGCGACGACACGTCGGTCGCCAACCTGGTCGCCACCAGCCTTTTCGGCGACGGCGCGGCCGTGGTGATCAGCGAAGGCGCCCAGCGCACCGGCGCCGAACACACCGGCCCGCGGGTGCTGGCCACCCGTAGCCGGATCTATCCCGACACCGAAGACGTCATGGGCTGGAAGATCGGCGGGGACGGATTCCGCATCGTGCTCTCCGCCGACATCGCCACCATCGCCGAGAAATACCTGGGCGATGACGTCCGCGAATTCCTCGCCGATCACGGGTTGCGCCCGCACGACGTCACAACCTGGGTCTGCCACCCGGGCGGGCCGCGGGTGATCGAGGCCGTCGAGAGCGTGTTGGACCTGCCCGCGGACGCCCTCGACCGCACGCGAAAGTCGTTGCGGGAGAACGGCAACCTGTCGTCGGTCTCGGTGCTCGACGTGCTCGCGGCCAACATGGCCGATCCGCCGCCACCGGGCTCGATCGGCCTGATGATCGCGATGGGGCCGGCGTTTTGCTCCGAGCTGGTGCTGCTGGCCTGGTAGGGCTGGTAAAGACTGTATCCATGTATTACCTGCTGGTGCTGGCCGTCGGGGTCGAGCGCGTCGCCGAGCTGGTGGTGTCCACCCGCAACGCGCGATGGTCGTTTACCCAGGGCGCCAAGGAGTTTGGTCGATCGCACTACCCGGTGATGGTGGTCATCCACACCGCGCTGCTGGTCGGCTGCCTCGTCGAACCGTGGGCGCTGCACCGGCCCTTCATCGGTTGGCTGGGCTGGCCGATGCTGGCGGTGGTGGCGGCCAGTCAGGCGCTGCGCTGGTGGTGCATCACGACGCTGGGCCGGCGGTGGAACACCCGGGTGATCGTGCTGCCGGCGGCCCCGCTGGTGCGACGAGGTCCCTACCGCTGGCTGCACCATCCGAACTATGTTGCAGTGGTGGCGGAAGGGTTGGCGCTGCCGTTGGTGCACACGGCGTGGCTGACCGCGGCCATCTTCACCCTGGCCAACGCCGCGTTGCTGAAGGTGCGTCTGCAGGTGGAGAACTCGGCTCTGGGTTACACATGAGCGATTACGACGCGGACCTGCTGATCGTCGGCGGCGGTCCGGGCGGCCTGGCCACGGCGTTACACGCTCGACGCCTTGGACTTTCGGTGATCGTGGCCGAGCCGCGCGAGAGCCCCATCGACAAGGCGTGCGGCGAGGGGCTGATGCCCGGCGGACTGGCCGAACTGACCGCGCTGGGCGTCGACCCGGTGGGCATGCCGTTTCACGGCATCGCCTATGTGAGCGAACAACGGCGGGCCCAGGCTCGGTTTCGCGGGGGGCCCGGGCGCGGCGTGCGTCGCACGACGTTGCACGCGGCGCTGGCCGCGCGCGCCAAAGAGCAAGACACCGACTGGATCCGCACGCGGGTGACCGGCGTCCGGCAGGATGCGCACGGCGTCTCGGCCGCCGGGGTGCGCGCGAAATGGTTGGTGGCGGCCGACGGCCTGCATTCTCAGGTCCGGCGGGCCGTCGGCATCGCGGCGAGCGCGGGGACACCGCGACGCTACGGCGTGCGCTGGCACTACCGGGTGCCGGCGTGGACCGACTTCGTCGAGGTGCACTGGTCGCGCTGGGGCGAGGCGTACGTGACGCCGGTCGAGCCCGATCTGGTCGGCGTGGCGATCCTGTCTCGTGGACGGCCCGACCTGGCCTGGTTCCCGCGGCTGGCCCGGCAGCTGGACGGCGCCGGCGCCGGGCAGCCCCGCGGCTGCGGCCCCCTGCGCCAGGTGGTCTCGCGGCGCGTCGCGGGCCGCGTCCTGCTGGTCGGCGACGCCGCCGGTTATGAGGACGCCCTGACCGGCGAGGGCATCAGCCTCGCCCTCAAGCAGGCCGCCGCGGCCGTCGAGGCCATCGCCGACGAGACTCCCGCCTCGTACGAGAAGGCGTGGCACCGGATCACCCGCGACTACCGGTTGCTCACCCGCGGGCTGGTGCTGGCCAGCACGCCGCCCGCGGTGCGGCGCGCCGTCGTGCCGGCGTGCACGCTGCTACCCGGCGTGTTTCGGCGCGGGGTGAACATCCTTGCGCACTGACACGGGGCTTTGAAGCGCGAGCAGACGCAGAATCGCGTTGTGCGGGCAGTTCGCGTGCGATCTGTGTCTGCTCGCGCCTTTTAACGCGCCTTCCAGACCGGGTCCCGCTTCTCGGCGAACGCCAGTGGTCCCTCCTTGGCGTCCTCGGAGCGGATCAGGACCCGCATCTCGCGCACGGTGCGTTCCCAACCCGGCTCGTCGTCGACGACGACCCCGTCGTCGACGCCGTAGGCGACCCGCTTGCTGGCCTGCACCGACAGCGGCGCGTTGACGGTGACCCGCGCGGCCAGCGCCAGCGCGGCGTCCAGCACCGATCCCTGCGGGGCGACCTCGTTGATCAACCCCCACTCGCAGGCGGCGGCCGCGGTGAGCGGATCACCGGTCAGCAGCAGCTGCATCGCCACCTTGCGGGGCAGCTGCTGCGCGATGCGGAAAACGCCACCGGCGGCGGCGATCAGCCCGCGTTTGACCTCGGGGAGCCCGAACTGGGCCCGCTCGTCGGCCACCACCAAATCACTGGCCAGCGCCAGCTCGGTGCCGCCGCCCAGGGCGGTCCCGTTCACCGCCGCGATGGTCGGCTTGTCGATGAAGTGGTGGACGTAGCCGGCGAAACCCCACTCGGGATGGTCGGGGTGGTAAAGGTTTTCGCGGCGAGCGATCGCCTTGAGGTCGGCGCCGGCGCAGAACGACTTGTCGCCTGCGCCGGTGAGCACCACCGCCCGCACCTCGGGATCGTGTTGCGCCGCTTCCAGCGCATCCCCGACGCCGATGCTGACCGCGGCGTTGACCGCGTTGCGGGCCTCCGGCCGGTTGATGGTTATCACCATCACGTTGCCCCGGCGTTCCGCCAGGGCGCCGGGCGCTTCCGTCACAACAGTTCCACGATGGTGGCGTTGGCCTGGCCGCCGCCCTCGCACATGGTCTGCAGACCGTAGCGAATCCCCTTGTCCCGCATGTGATACAGCAGGGTGGTCATGATCCGGGCGCCCGATCCGCCGAGCGGGTGGCCCAGCGCGATGGCGCCGCCGTTGGGGTTGAGCTTCTTCTCGTCGGCGCCAATGTCCTTGAGCCACGCCAGCGGGACGGGCGCGAACGCCTCGTTGACCTCGTAGGCGCCGATGTCGTCGATGGACAGCCCGGATTTCTTCAGCACCTTCTGCGTCGCCGGGATGGGCGCGGTCAGCATGATCACCGGGTCGGCCCCGGCCAGCGACGCGGTGTGCACCTTGGCGATCGGTTTGAGGCCCAGCTCCTTGGCCTTCTCGGCCGACATGAAAAGCAGCGCCGCCGAACCATCGGAGATCTGCGACGAGTTGCCGGCGTGGATCACGCCGTCCTCCTTGAACGCCGGCTTCAGCGAGGCCATCTTCTCCATCGGCGTGCCGCGGCGGATGCCCTCGTCCTTGAGGACGACGTTGCCGTCCTGATCCTTGATGCCGACGATCTGGCCGTCGAAGGCGCCGGAATCCTGTGCGGCCGCGGCCTTTTCGTGCGAGGCCAACGAGAATTCGTCGAGCGCGGTGCGGTCGAAGCCCCACTTCTCGGCGATCATCTCGGCGCCGATGCCCTGGTTGGGGATCTGGCCTTCGTAGCGATCCAGGAAGGCCTGGGAGTACGGCCTGCCCCCGTTGGCCAGCGACGCCCCCATCGGGGTGCGCGACATCGACTCGACGCCGCCGGCGACGACGACGTCGTAGTGCCCGGCGATCACCCCGGCGGCCGCGAAGTGGATGGACTGCTGGCTGGACCCGCACTGGCGGTCGACGGTCACGCCGGGGACGGTCTCGGGCCAGCCGGCGGTCAGCAGCGCGGTGCGGCCGATGTCGAGGGCCTGCTCGCCGGCCTGCATGACGCAGCCCCAGATGACGTCGTCGACGATGCCCGGATCGACGCCGGCCCTGTCGACCAGGCCGTTGAGCACCTGCGCGGACAGATCCGCCGGGTGCAGCCCGGACAATCCGCCGTTGCGCTTCCCGATCGGTGAACGCACTGCCTCGACGATGACGGCTTCAGCCATGGTCTTGTCTCCTTTGACACGTGGACTTCGAAAGAGTTGAGTCTTGCCTCGATTGTCAACCAAGGGGTTGGGAGGGCGAACCCCGGGGTGCTTCTCCCCCGTATCGACCGAGGTGACCAACTACGCCGTCGCACGCGCTACCGCATGTGCGAGCGGATTCGAAAGCCACGTAAAGCAGGCCGGCACAGCCGTTTTGGGTGGCGCGACCAAGTCGCGCCGCCCTCAACCGGCGGGGTAGGCGATCGACTTGATCTCGGTGTACTGGTCGAACCCGGCGACACCGTTCTGGCGACCCACGCCGCTTTCCTTGTAACCACCGAACGGGGTGTCGGCGCCGTAGGGGGCGCCACCGTTGACGCCCATGAAGCCGGCCTTGATGCGGCGGGTCACCGACAGCGCACGCTCGAGGGAACCCGCAAACACGTTGCCGGCCAACCCGTACACGCTGTCGTTGGCGATCCGGATCGCGTCCTCCTCGTCGTCGAACGGAATGACCGAGAGCACCGGGCCGAAGATCTCTTCCTGCGCGATGGTCATCTTGTTGTCGACGTTGGTGAAAAGCGTTGGCCGCACGAAGTATCCCTTGTCGAAACCCGTCGGCGCGTCGGGACCGCCGACCAGTGCGGTGGCACCTTCTTCCACACCCTTCTTGATGTAGCCGGTCACCCGCTCGAGCTGCCGCTGCGAGATCACTGGGCCGCACAGCGTGCCGGGGTCCTGCGGGTCGCCGCACGTGACGTTCTCGTAGATGTTCTTGAGGATCTCCACGCCCTCGTCATAGCGGGACCGCGGCAGCAGCAGCCGGGTCGGGTTGGCGCAACCCTGACCGGCATGCATGCACGGCGCGATGCCGACCATGCAGGCCGTCCCGAAGTCGGCGTCCTCCAGCACGATGGTGGCCGACTTGCCGCCGAGCTCGAGGAACAGCCGCTTCATGGTGGCGGCGCCCTTTTCCATGATCCGCTTGCCGACCACCGTCGAACCGGTGAAGGAGATCAGGTCGACCTTCGGTGACAGCGTGAGCTCCTCGCCCACGAAGTGGTCCGACGCGGTGACGACGTTGACCACGCCGGCGGGGATGTCGGTCTTCTCGGCGATCAGCCGGCCGAGCCGGGTGGCGTTGAACGGCGTGTTCGGCGCCGGCTTGAGCACCACCGTGTTGCCGGTTCCCAGCGCCTGGCCGAGCTTGTTGAGGGTGACCTCGAACGGGAAGTTCCACGGCACGATCGCGCCGACCACACCGACCGGCTCCCGCCATACCTTGCGGGTGGTCAGCGTGCCCGTGAGGCTGATGACCTTGTCGCCCAGGTCGGTCTCCCACGCGTACTCGTCGATCAACCGGGCGGGATAGCGCAGCCCGTCTTCCAGCGGGGCGTCCAACTGGGGGCCGAACGTGATGGCCCGCGGCGAGCCGACCTCGAGGATGAGTTCCTCGCGCAGTTCTTCCTTCTCCGATTCGATCGCCTCGTGCAGCTGCAACAGGCAGCGCTTGCGCAGTTCGCGGTTGGTCGACCAGTCGGTCTCGTCGAAGGCGCGTCGGGCGGCGTCGATGGCCCGCTGCATGTCCTCCTTCGAGGCGTCGGCAACCTCGCCGAGCGGCTCCTCGGTGGCCGGGTTGATATTGGTGAAGGTGCCGGCCTGCCCGTCGACGAGCTTGCCGTCGATCATCATCTTCGGCTCGAAGCGGACCTTTACAGCCTCAGTCATATCTGTCACTCTCTTCTGGGTCGTTGAGGGGCTACGGAGAGCCTTACCGGAAACTAGCCGATTGGCAAGGTGTAGCCGGCCGCGGGGCCGCTTAGTGCGGGTCGAACAGCACCGGCACCGACGTCGGCGACCGGAAAACCTGCCCGCGGATGTGCGGATCGTCCGCGTCCGGGTCCAGCCGAAGGTTCGGCAGCCGGTCGAGCAAAAGGTTGATGGCGGTGCGCATCTCGAGCCGCGCCAGGTGCATGCCGAGGCAGACGTGCACACCGTGCCCCCAGCCCAGGTGGCTCTTGGGTGCGCGGAAGATGTCGAACGTGTCCGGTTCGGGATAGCGGTCTTCCTGCCGATTGGCCGCACCCAGCATCGGCATTACCGTCGAACCAGCCGGTATCGGCACCCCGCCGAGCTCGGTGTCGCGGGTGGCCACCCGGGTGATGGTCAGCAGGGGCGGTTCCCACCGCACGCCTTCCTCGATGGCCTGCGGCAGCAGCGACCGGTCGGCGCGGATGGCGTCGAGCTGCACGGGGTCGGACAGCAGCGCCAACAGCAGGCTGCCCAGCGACCGGTAGGTCGTCTCCACCCCGGCGGGCAGCAGCAGGCGCAGGAACGAGTAGATCTCCTCGTCCTCGAGTTTCTCGCCGTCGATCTCCGCCTGGGACAGAGCGCTGATCAGATCGTCCTGGGGCTCGGCGCGGCGGGACGCGAGGATCGGCGCGAAGTAGTCGCACAGCGCGGCCGAGGCGGCAAGGCCGCGTTCCGGGTTCAGGATCCAGCTCAGCAGCGAGATGGACCAGCGCTGAAACTGCGGGTAGTCCTCCTGCGGCAGGCCCAGCAGGCCGGCGATGATCTGGCTGGGGTAGTCGAAGGTGAATTCCTTGACCAAATCGGCCTTGCCGTGGGCGGCGAACTTGTCGATCAGGCTGTTGCCCACGCGGCCGACCAGCTCGTCTTCCCACCGCGCCAAGGCCTTCTGCGAGAAGGCCTTGGACACCAGTGATCGCAGCCGGCCGTGCACCGGCTCGTCCATGCCGAGCATGACGCGCTCCCCCAGCACCGGGCCGAACGCGGCGATGACGGCCGCCGAGGAGAACGTCTCGTTGTCGCGCAGCATCTGCTGGGCTTCTTCGTGACGGTAGACGATGAAGACGGGCTTGGATTCCTCATGCGGCATCCCCGACGTGTCCAGGCGTTGAATCGGCTCCTCGCGGCGCAGCCGGGCCAGCTCGGTGTACGGGTCGCGCACGTCGCCCGAGACCGCGTCGTCGAACGCGCCGAAGTCTTCCAAGTCGTCGAAAAGTTGCTCCACTATTCCCCCTCGTTTCCTTTGTGGCGCTTGGCCGCCAGCGATGCCAGGCGCTGCAGCACCGGTGCCGGAAGGATCTTCGCGGCCATCACCATCGCCTTCTGGCTGGCGGTCAGCGGCCACGCCCCGCCCCGCATCGACCCCTGTCTCGGTATGCCCAGCACGATCCGCGACAGGTGGTGCATGCCCGAGGCGGGCAGGATCCTGTTGGCGGCCAGCAGGATCGACGCGTCCGGGCCGATGCCGCGGCGGCGAAACGGCTCCCGGTCATCGAGCGCCTTCAGCAGGCCGTCGGCGAAGCGCTCGGGCGGCCGGGCCATCTTCATCGCGAAGCGGCCGCGGCTGTTCATGGTGTTGTGCAGCCGGGCGTACGGGCCGGCGAAGTCGCGATCGTCGGTGGTGCCGGCGTCGGTGATGATCTCGGTGTCATACGTGCCGGCGACCACCACGGTGACCCCGAGACCGAAGGGCGCGATCTCACACGCCATCGACTCCCCCCACCGCTCCAGCGCCCCCTTGGCCGCCGAGTACGGCGCGGTGGCGGGCTGGCCGCGCACTCCAGCGGCGCTGGACACCAACACAATTCGCCCCGCACCCGCCGCCCGCATCGACGGCAGCAGAGCCTGGGTGAGCGTGACAGGCCCCAGCACGCTGGTAGCAAGCATGCGCTGCCACAACGCCAGATCGGTTTCCTCCACCATTCCGGCCGCGGAGATGCCCGCGTTGTGCACCAGCGCATACGGTGCGCCCACGGCTTCCTCGATTGCCTTGGCCGCCGCGGTGATTGACGCGGTGTCCGTCAGGTCGAGCTGCACACCGATCAATCGTTCGTCGTCGGACGGCGTCAGCCCCTGGTCCTGAATCGCCTGACGCAGCAGCGGCATTCCCTGGTCGGGTGTGCGCATGGCCGCGACGACGCGCCACCCTTCCCGATACAGCCGCACCGCCGAGGCGAACCCCAGCCCGCGCGACGCGCCGGTGATGACGACCGTGCGCGGCTCAGCCATGGTTGCTCGGTGCGGGGGTTGCGCACGCGCCTTCGCCCGGTGGCGGGGGCTCGACGTGGGGCCGACCGTTGGGCTCTCCGCTCGCCCACGTCGACCAGATGCCGACCGAGAACGGACCTTGCGCGCCGGCCTTCTCGTAGAAACCTTGCGGGTCATAGACTTTGGCCTCGGGGTACGGCCACGGGCAGGCCACCGAGGTGGCGGCATGGCTGACCTTGATGACCCAGAACCAGCCGCCGTACGCGAAGTAGGACACGTTGATGATGACGAACATCACCAGGAAGGTGCCCAGCACCGGTCGCCCCGGGAACAACTTCGCCTTTGCGGCAAGCTTTTCCGCGACCGATTTCCCGGTGTCGTCGCGATAGCACAGGATCGCGGCCGGCACCATCACGAAGCACACCGAGAACGACTCCCAGATCAACGGGAACTGAAATGTCGTGCCGGTGAACACCGATCCCCACGGAATGACCTGCGAGTAGATGTACATGCCCCAGTGGACGAGGGTGTTCTCCAGGAATGCGTCGAAAACGAAACCGATCACCAGGGTGATCAGACCCAGGCACACCAAGGGGTGCCGCGACGCATAGCTCGCGGGCCCGTATTTCGCCTGCAGCTTGCGCAGCAGCCAGACGGCCGGGAAGTAGGGGCCGAAGTAGAACATCACGTAACCGAAGACGACGAACGGCTCGACCGTCGGCGACAGCGAAACCAGCGGCCAGGATTCCGGCCAGTGCACCAGATCGGGGTTGTAGACCGCGAATGGCGACCAGTTCATGATCGGGTCCTGCCACACGATCAGCGTGGTGCACAAGAACATCAGCATCGCCGGGCTGCCGGGGTTGCGGCGCCAGCCCCTGATGAAGACGATCAACAGCACGATCAGCGCCACCACGGTGGCCCAGTCCAGGAAGTCGATGTAGTCCAGCCCGAACATGAACTTCACCGGGCGCGGCCGCCCCTGCACGTTCGGATTCGCCACGCGCGGGTCAAGGGCCACCCGGCAATTCGCGATGAAGAACAACACGAAGGCGGCCAGCGCGGCGCCGGAGATCCAGCCGCCCCAGCCGCGCCTGTTGGTTCGCGGCGGGGAAACCGCTTCCTGTTGCGCGGCAGGCGGTGTGGACTGTTCGGTGGACATCGTCGTCAGCCTTCCTCGCCGAAGCGATCAACCAGGTGCGAGTTGACGCCATCGGCATCGAGCGTGCGGGCCACGAGATACCCGGCGCCCATCCATGCCCGCCGCGTCCACTTGCCGAAGGAGATCCGGGTTCCGGGCGCCCCGGAGGCGGCGGGCATCATCTTCACCCGCTCCAGCGCCTCCTTGATTCCGCGCGGGCTGAGCGGGTGCGCGTCGGTGAACGCGCGCACGAGTGTCGCGGCGACGTCGCGATTCACCACGGTCACGCAGAACTCGGGCCGGCTGCCGTTGTACCGCTTCGCGTAGCTGTCGAGGAAGTCCTGGCCGATCCGGTTCGCCTCGTCGTACTGGTCGACACCGATCCAGCCCATGAACGCGTTCCACATGATCGGGTTCACCCAGGCGTTCTGCCACGCGGTGGTGGTGAAACGGGGCGGGTCCCAGGCGAGAGCCTCGAGGGCCGGGTTGATGAAGACGATTCCGAATCCGAATCCCAGGTGCACGATCGCCTCGGCCTTCGCCTCGTGCAGCGTCCGCACCGCAGCGTTGATGTCCTGGGCGGTCTGGGCGATTTCAGCTTCCGCCACGATCCGAATGCCCTTGCGCCGACAGGCACTTCGCAGGTTCTTCAGGTAGCTCTCGCCGATGAGGCTCTGCTCGACCAGGACACCGATCTCGGCCAGTCCCCGTTTGGCGATCAGGTCGGCCAGGAAGATGGGTTCATCGGTCATGGATCCCTGGGGGAATGCGAAGGTCCACTCGCCCAGCCAATCGTCGGTGCCGGTCACACTGATCGCGGGCACCTTGAACCGCTCCTCGATCGCTTCGCGCAACGGCACGCAGTTATCGGTGATGTTGGGGCCGAAGACCACCAGGCAGCCCTCGTCGACCAGTTCGCCATACGCATCGATCACCGCCTTGACCGAACCCTTGGGCAGGCCCTCCACCTCGCGGTAGATCATCTGCACCGGACGGTCCATCAGCCCCTGGGCGACCGCCTCTTCGAAGATGAGGTCGAAGGTCTGGGTGAAGGACGCGAACAGATCATCGGGAAACCCCGGCGGCAGCGTGAAATCCATCAGGTAGCCGACCTTGATCGGCTCAGCGCTGCTTTCGTAGGACATCTGACCTCCCGGGTGGCATGTTCGCGCGTCCCCAAATAAAAAACCTAATATTTGTTCAGACACTAGCGGGGGGCGATATGCAGCGTCAATCGTCGTGCTCGCCCAGGTAAATCTCGATCATCTCGCCCAGGGCCTTGCCCACCGCCACGTCGTCGGTGAGCGGCCCCGCGATGGCCGCGCGGGCCGCCTCCCTCATGCTCAGCCCCTCGGCCACCAGCTTGCCCGCCGCGATCAGCACGCGCGTCGACGCGACTTCACGCAATCCGCCCGTCTCGAGCCGGCGAATCGCCTGACCGAAACGGACCAACTCGGCCGCGGTGGCAGCGCCCACGCCGGCCTCGTGCGCGACGATTCCCTCTTCGACATCGACTGCGGGGAAGTCGAATTCGATCGCGACCATGCGCTGACGTGTCGAATCCTTGAGATCCTTGAGCACGCTCTGATACCCGGGGTTGTACGACACCACCAGGCCGAATCCGGGGGCCGCGTCCAGCGTGACGCCGAGTCGCTCGATGGGCAGCTGGCGCCGGTGGTCGGCGAGCGGATGCAGGACCACGGTGGTGTCCTGGCGGGCTTCGACCACTTCGTCGAGGTAGCAGATCGCGCCCTCGCGCACGGCCCGGGTCAGCGGGCCGTCCACCCAGACGGTCTCGTCACCGCGCAGCAGATACCGCCCGACCAGGTCGGCGGTGGTCAGGTCGTCATGGCAGGCGACGGTGATCAGCGGCCGGCCCAGGTCGTAGGCCATCGCCTCGACGAATCGGGTCTTCCCACAGCCCGTCGGGCCCTTGAGGACCAGCGACAGGCCCTGGCGGTACGCCGCCTTGAAGACGGACTCTTCGCCGCCGACCGCCTGGTAATAGGGCCGCACTCCCTTTGCGTCCGCGTCGGACGGACCGCGGTTGAAGTACGCAAGCCCGGACTCGTTGGCCATAGCTTCCCTTCAGATCGTCCGGCGATTGGAGCCTATCCGGAACAGATGTTTGTTTTCAAGTGGCCGCGACGAGCGGGTCCGGCGAGTTGGTTCGCCAACGGTGTTCTGGGACTTGACATCAGCGACGGCCTGCGGCGAACCTCCGCCGAGCGCAGCGCCGACCGAAACAACGGTCCGATGACACCGGCCAGCTGATCGGGGCGGGCGATCGTCGCGTGCGCGGTACTGCCGAACACCCTGCGCAGCGATTGCACATCGGTTCCCGCGCCGATGGTCAGGCACACACAGCCGGTCCCCCGCCGGCGGGCCTCGGTCAGCGCGCGACGCGCGTCCGCGGCACCGTAGGCCCGCTCGTATCCGTGGTCATAGGCGAGGCCGTCGGAGAGCACGACCAACAGCCGCCGGGACGTTCCGCCGCGCGCCTCCAAGACCGCCGAACCGTGGCGGATCGCCGCGCCCAGCCGCGAGTACGCGCCGGGTTCCAGGCTGTTGAGCCGCCGGATGACCTGGGCGTTCAAATGGTCGTCGAACCGCTTCACGGGCACCATGCTCACCGCGCGCCGACCCTGCGAGTAGTACGCGTAAAGCGCGACGCGGTCACCCAGGTCGTGCAGGGCCACCGTGAGGTTGGCGACCGCGGCGCGCTGTTGTTGGTGCACCGTCCGCCCGACCGTTCCCGGCTCGGCCGCCGACCCCGACACGTCGAGCAGGAGCAGCACCGACAGGTCGCGTCGGCGCCGCAGGCTGTCGAGGTACACCGCCTCGTCGGGCACCGACCCGGCCCGCACTTCGACCCGGGCTTCGACGGCCGCGTCGATGTCGATGTCGTCGCCCTGCGACTGCCGGTGCCGGCGATGCAGACCCATGCCGAGCCGCGAAAGCGGACGGCGCACACCGAGGGCGTCGTCGATGGCCTGCGTCGCGGTGGCGTTGATCTCCGGTTCGATCTCGCGCACGGTGCACCATGCCGGTCGGTAATTCCTGTGTGCCACATCCCATTCCGGATACCGCACACCGTCCGCGGCGGGGTCCTCATCGTGCCCCTCGTCGCCGGGGGCCGGCGCCAGCGACGCCACGGCGTAGGCGCCGCGCCGGGTGGAACTGATGCGATGAGTGGGGCCGTCCGCGCCGGGCGGCCCGCCGCCGCTCCCGGTCCTGCGCGCCGAGGACAGCATCTTTTTCAGCCATTTGCCGATGAAGCCGCCCCCGCCCACGGGACTGGTGAACAAGTCCGGGTCGTCGGAATCGTCGACCTCACCATCGTCGAGCTCCTCGAGTTCCCGCTTCTGGTTGCTCGAATTTCGCGGAACATGTTGGGGTTCGGCCTGATTCTGCTGCGCGGACACCCGGGAGGCCGCCGCCGCCACCTTCGCCGCACGGATCACGCCGAATTCCGGTCGCGGGTCCTCGATGGCCCCCCGCGCGGCGGCGATGCGCAACGACGCTGCGGGTGAGTCACTGCGACCCGCGACGGCGCGATCACCGACCGGCGACAGGATGCCCGGCAGCAGATGGACGTTGCTCACCAGTGCGCGATGACCCTCGACCGCCAGATAGCGTCTGGCCAGCCGCGGGTGGCGCACCAAGGCGCGCACCACGTCGGGATCCAGACTGCCGGCCGCGATCATCGAGGCCTGTACCGCGACCGACGCGAGCCGCGCGCGGTCTGGCGCGGCGGGGTCAATGTAGATCGTCTGGCCGTCCGTCCACGCGGATTCACCAGGCCGCAGCTCGGCGACGGCCACCGCCCGGCCCGCCAGTGCCGAGGCCAGCATCCCGAGCCCCTGCACCCGGTCACCGCGCGCGTCGTCTGCCACGCCAGCCCTCCGAACCGTCGTTGACCAAATATCTGTTCCACCGTAAAGTCCGCCATGAGTGCAGTCAATCGGCTTTTCCGTCACAAGAGGCGGCGTCACCGCGCGTGTACACGAGTTAGTCAGGAGCACATCATGATTGACTTCACCGCCAGGCGGCGGTGGTCACCGGTGCCGGCCACGGCATCCCGCGTGGCAGCCGACATCATTGACCAAGCATGGGCCCAACCGTAAAGTCCGGGAAAGTGGACTTCTCATACCCGGCGGAAGTGGAACAGTTCCGCATCGAGCTGCGTGAGTGGCTTTCAGAAAACCTGACCGACGAGCTGGTGGCCGCCCGCCGGCCCACTAGGCGCGACGACGCCGCGTTCGAGAAGCTGCGGGTGTGGAACGCGACGATGGCCGACGCGGGATGGGCCGCGGTGTCGTGGCCGCCTGAGTACGGCGGCCGCGGCGCGACGGTGCTCGAGCAACTGGTCTACACCGAGGAAACCACCCGCGCCCGAGCCCCGGTGCCGCTCAACGTCATTGGGTTGAACAACATCGCGCCGGCGATCATGCAATACGGCACCGAATCCCAGAAGCGCACGCTGCTCCCGCGCATGATGCGCGCCGACGACATCTGGTGCCAGGGCATGTCGGAACCGGAGGCGGGCTCCGACCTCGCGGCGCTGCGCACCCGCGCCGTGCGTGACGGAGCCGACTTCATCGTCAACGGCCAAAAGATCTGGACGTCGCTGGGACATCGGGCCGACTGGTGTCAGCTCTACGTGCGCACCGATCCCGACGCTCCCAAGCACAAGGGGATCTCCTGCCTGATCGTCGACATGACCCTGCCCGGCATCGAGGCACGCCCGCTAGTCACCCTCAACGGCGACGCCGACTTCGCCGAGGTGTTCTTTCACGACGTGCGGGTGCCCGCGGACGCCTTGCTCGGGCCACTCAATGCGGGCTGGCAGGTGGCCACCACCACGCTCAGCCACGAGCGCGCCGGGGCCGCCCGGTTGTACGCCGAGATGCAGGTGCGGCTCGAAGAGCTGGTGGACGATCTCGCCACCGCCGACACCGGCGCGCTGGACGATCCGGTCACGCTGCGGCGCCTCGGCGAAATCGCGGTCCGCATCAAGTATCTCGAAGTCCTGTGTCAACGCTCGATCTCGGCCACGATGCACGGCGGTGACGCATTGGGGTCGGCAAGCCTCGCCAAGACCGTGTGGGGCGAGATCGGGCAGGACCTGGCCGCCCTGGCGTTCGACGTGCTGGGTAACCGCGACGCCGGCGCGTCGTGGGCGGACTACCGTCTGACGTCGCGCGCGCTGACCATCGCGGGCGGCACCAGCCAGATCAACAAGAACATCACCGCCCAACGGGTACTGGGGTTGCCGCGCAAATGAACCTCGAACTCACCGACGAACAGGTGGCGCTGCGCGACACCACCCGGCGCTTCGTCGCCGAAAAGGCATCGATCTCCGATCACGTTCGCCCGCTGCTCGACGACCCGACCGGGACCGACGCATCGGTCTGGCGCGGTCTCGCCGGTCTCGGCGTCACGGGTCTGCTGGTGCCGGAGGACTGCGGCGGCGCCGGCATGACGATGGTCGAGGCCGGCATCGTCGCCGAAGAGCTGGGCGCCGCGCTGCATCCGGGGCCGTGGTTGTCGACCGCGGTGGCCGCCCCACGGGCGCTGAACCTGTTGGGCGCCAACGACACCGCCGCGAAACTGCTGCGCGGTATCGCGGACGGCACCACGATCGCCGCCGTCAGCTTCCTGGACCTCGGCAACGCGTCCGTCACCGCCGGCCGGCGCGATGACGGCATGGTGCTCTATGGCGAGGTCACCGGCGTACCGGGCGCCGCTGCCGCTGACGTCCTGCTCGCATTCGCCGTCGATGCCGGCGACGCCGGGCTTTTCGCGGTGCCGAAAGGCTCGCCGGGGGTTTCGGTCGCAGCCGAACCCGGCATCGATCCGACCCGCAAGCACTTTCGCGTCGCGTTCGACGCGGCGCCCGCCCGGCGCCTGGGCCCCGCGTCCGCGCAACAGATCGCCGCGGTGATCGACGACGTGCTGATCGCGGCCGCCGCCGATGCGCTCGGCGCCGCACGCGCCGTCATGGACCTCGCCATCGAATACGCAAAGACCCGAACGCAATTCGGTCAGCCGATCGGCTCGTTCCAGGCGGTCCAGCATCTGTGCGTCGACATGTATGAAACCGTCGAGCTGGCCCGCAGCGGGGTGATCCACGCCCTGTGGGCCAGCGACGCGTTGCCCGGCACCGACGGGCAATCCGGCGAGCGACACCTTGCCGCGCTGCGGGCCAAGGCGTTCGCCGGGCGGCTGGCCGCCGTGGCCGACACCGCCATCCAGGTGTTCGGCGGGATCGGCTACACCTGGGAGCACGACGCTCACCTCTATCTCAAGCGCTTGCTGGGCTGGAGCGCATTTCTCGACGCGCCCGATCGCTACCTCACCGAAATCGGTGCGCACCTTGCGAAGAGAGGTCGTCACTGATGGAGATCGAGTATCTGCTCACCGCGACCCCGTCGGCGCGCAAGTCGCTCGACCTGGACGCGCCCGTCAACCTCGACGACATCCGCGAGTGCCTGCGGATCGGCCTGCAGGCCGCGAACGGGTCGAACGCCCAGTCGTGGCGCTGGCTGGTGATCACGGATCCGGTGGTGCGCGCCAAGATCGCCGAGCTGTATCGCGAAGCCTATCTACGGCGGGTCGGTGGGCAGCTGATTGCCGATCTCATGCCGGCGGGAACACCCGAGAGCCGGGTCATGTCGTCCACGGAGTGGCTGGTCGAGAATATGGCAACAATACCGATGCTGGTAATCCCTTGCTATCAGCCCTACTTGCCGCGCATCGACGGCGACGAATCGTTCCACCTGGCAACGCTGTACGGTTCGATCTTCCCGCCGGTGTGGAATTTTCAGCTGGCCCTGCACACCCGCGGATACGGGACCTGCATCACGACCCTGCACCTGCACCACGAGGAAGAAGTCCGAAAGTTGCTCGGAATTCCGCAAACCTACGTTCAGGGTTGCCTGCTGCCGGTGGGCCGCCTCCGCGCCGGCCGCACCTTCCAGCCGGCCCCACGACGGCCGGTCGAGGAAGTGGTTGCGTGCGATCGCTGGGATGGCCCGGCCCTCTAGAATGGGGCTTTCACCGCTTTGTGCAGCGCATTCACGGTGCCCGGTCTGATAGCCTCTAACAAAGATTTGGTTCGGTACGAGAGGACGAATGCGCATGTTCGCCAACCCGCAGTCGTCCCGGCTCGTGCACCGCTGATCATGGCGAAAGCCGAGTCGCTGCGACCCAGCGGCACAACCGATTCCCCGACGCGCCGCTCCGAGATCCTCGCCACGGCGGCGTCACTGATCGCGTCCTCGGGGTTGCGGACCTCGCTACAGGAAATCGCCGATGCCGCAGGCATTCTCCCCGGCAGCCTGTATCACCATTTCGAGTCCAAAGAGGCGATCCTCGTCGAGCTGATCCGGCGCTATCAAGACGATCTGGACCGGATCGGGCGGTCCGCCCAGGCGAAATTGGACGAACCAGACTCCCGTCCGGTCGCCGAACAGATCATCGAGCTCGGATCGGCGATCGCCAATTGCGCCGTCGAACACCGCGCCGCCTTGCAGATGTCCTTCTACGAGGGGCCGAGCACGGATCCGGAGCTGATCAAGCTGACGCAGCAGCGGCCCGTGGCGATTCAGGAGGCGATGCTGCAAACGCTGCGCGCCGGCCGGTGGAGCGGCTACATCAAACCCGACATCGACCTTCCGGCACTGGCCGACCGCATCTGCCAGACCATGCTGCAGGTCGGTCTTGACGTCATGCGCCACAAGTCTCCCGGAGACCAGGTGGCCCGGCTGCTCTGCCGAATCATCCTGCAGGGGTTGGCAACTCGTCCGCCGTCCGACGCAGCGCTGGACCGCTCGAAGGCCTTCGCCGCCGCCGACGACGTCATCGCCACCTGGTCCGACGACAGCGACGCCGACCCCAGCGACAAGGCGGCACACGTGCGCGCGGTGGCGCGGACGGAATTCGGCCGCCGAGGTTATGAGGTCACCACGATCAGGGACATCGCCTCGGCGGCCGGGCTCGGCACCGGCACCGTGTACCGGGTGATCGGATCCAAGGACGAGTTGCTCGCATCGATCATGGAATCCTTCGGCAAGAAGGTCGAGGCGGGCTGGGTCAGCGTCCTGCGCTCGGATGCCACCCCGGTCGAAAAGCTGGACGCGCTGAGCTGGGTCAACGTCAACGCGCTGGACCGCTTCTCCGACGAGTTCAGGATCCAGCTCGCCTGGATGCGCCAATCGCCCCCGGACACGCCCAACCCGGGCTGGCTGTACGCCACGCGGCTGCGGCAAATGAAAACGCTTCTTTCCGAGGGGATCCGGTCCGGGGAAATAGGCGTGGACGCACCGTCCACCGCGATGTTGTCCCGCTGTGTCGTCGGCCTGCAGTGGATACCGGAGAACATCCTGCGGGAAGTCGGCAAACGCGCGGGACTGGTGCACGCGCGTGACACCGTGCTGCGCGGCGTCGCGGTCCGCGGCAAGTAAATCTCAATCAACCCGCCCCGGTATTGAACCAAATAACTGTTACCCATACAGTTGAGCGGTTAGAACCGCGTTGGCATTATCGGAGAAGGGGATTTCCATGACCATTGTCGATCGGTTGCGCTACGACGGCAAGCGCGCTCTTGTTGTCGGTGGCGCGACTGGCATGGGCGCCGCCGCGGCCAAGTCAGCCGCCGAACTCGGCGCCGAAGTGATCGTGATGGACTACGCGCCCGTGGACTACAAGGTCGCCCAGTCCATCCAGGTGGACCTGCGCGACCCCGCGTCCATCGATTCCGCTCTCGAGCAGCTCGACGGCCCCATCCACGCGGTGTTCTCCGCTGCCGGCGTCGCCGACGGAACGATCGACCTGATGAAGATCAACTTCATCGGCCACCGCCACCTGATCGACCGTCTGCTGGAAAAGGACCAACTGCCCAACGGTTCGGCCATCTGCTTCATCTCCTCGGTGGCCGGCATGGGCTGGGAGAACGACCTGGACCTGATGCTGGAATTCCTGGCCACGCCGGACTTCGCGGCGGCCGAGGCATGGTGCCAGGCGCACGAGGCCGAAGGGATCAACCACTACGGCACCAGCAAGAAGGTGATCAACACCTACGTGGCGACCCAGGGCTACCCGCTGGCGAAGAAGGGCATCCGCATCAACGCGATCTGCCCCGGCCCCACCGACACCCCGCTGGCCCAGGCCAACGCCGACCTGTGGCTGTCCTTCGCCCAGGACTACCGCGACGAGACCGGCTCCAAGGTGCACACGCCCGAGCAGATGGGCGACGTGATGGCCTTCCTCAACAGCGAGGCAGCCTGCGGCGTCAGTGGGATCACCCTGCTGGTGGACTCGGGCCACACCATGGCCTCGATGACCGGCGCCTACGCGCCGGGCAAGCCGATCATCGACATCATCATGGGCAAGGTGAAGCTCTAACTTCTCGCCCGCGAGACTGTAACCGCCTACCGCTCTACCCGACGTTCGCGTTGGTAGTTGCAGTCTCGCGGAAAGTAGCGTGGGGGCATGGCTCGCATCGCCCTCATCGGCGGCCACGGCAAGGTCGCCCTGCAACTGGCCCGCCTCCTGACCGAACGCGGCGACGAGGTGAGCTCGGTCTTCCGCAACCCGGACCACGCCGACGACGTCGCCGCCACCGGCGCCAAACCGGTGACCGCAGACATCGAGCAGCTCGACACCGACGCGCTGGCCGGCTTGCTGGCCGGGCATGACGCGGTCGTGTTCTCCGCCGGGGCCGGTGGCGGCGACCCGGCACGGACCTATGCCGTCGACCGCGACGCGGCCATCCGGGTCATCGATGCCGCCGCCCAGGCGGGCGTCACGCGATTCGTGATGGTGTCCTACTTCGGTGCCGGCCCGGATCATGGTGTGCCGCAAGACGACCCGTTCTTCGCCTACGCGGAGGCCAAGGCGGCCGCGGATGCCCATCTGCGCTCCAGCGATTTGGACTGGACGGTGCTGGGCCCGGGCCGGCTGACGCTCGAGCCGGCGACCGGGCGCATCGCGGTCGATCAGGCCAAAGGGTCGGTGTCCCGCGCCGACGTCGCGCAGGTCGCCGCCGCCGCACTGGCGGATGACTCCACGATCGGCCGCACCATCGAGTTCAACAACGGTGACGTCCCGATCGCCCAGGCACTGGCTCGCTGACCCCTCGACCAGCGGAGTAGGCTGCGCTACGCAGCTGGTCTGCCATCGCCGCACAACGCGGCGTCGGCATCGAGCGAGACATGTTAGACATGCTTCGCAAGAGGGAACCCGGTGAGAGTCCGGGACTGTCCCGCAGCGGTATGCAGGAACGACCGCCGTCACGAGCACTGGTCTTGAAAAGACTGGGAAGCGACGGCCATTAGGAGCACCACCACAGTGCGCGCCTGCGAGTCCGAAGACCTGCCAGCTGTGCCGGACGCGCCGCGTCCGGCGGGCTCATCGCCTCGTGGAATGGGCGTTTGACCGCAACCGTTGAGGGTGGTGCACACCCGAGATGGTTCGGCCTCGCGTCCGCCGGCGGTGACCAGACCGTTGATAAAAGGACGAAAAACGTGACCACTCAACCATTCACCGCCACGGTTACCGGCTCGCCGCGCATCGGCCCGAAACGCGAACTCAAGCGCGCCACCGAGGGCTACTGGGCCGGCCGCACCAGCAGATCGGAACTGGAATCCGTCGCCGCGACACTGCGCCGCGACACCTGGGCGGGCCTCGCGGCGGCCGGCCTGGACTCGGTGCCGGTGAACACCTTCTCCTACTACGACCAGATGCTGGACACCGCGGTGATGCTCGACGCGCTGCCGGCCCGCGCCACGCAGGTCTCCGACGACCTCGACCGCTACTTCGCCGCCGCGCGCGGCAACTCCGACGTCGCGCCGCTGGAAATGACCAAGTGGTTCGACACCAATTACCACTACATCGTCCCCGAGATCGCACCCACCACGAAGTTCGCGCTGAATCCGGACAAGGTGCTCTCGGAGCTGAAAGAGGCGCTGGCACAGGGCATTCCCGCGCGGCCCGTCGTCATCGGACCGGTAACCTTCCTGCTGCTCAGCAAGGGGGTCGACGGCGCCGGCGCACCCATCGAACGACTCGAGGAACTGGTGCCCATCTATTCCGAGCTGTTGTCGCTGCTCGCCGACAACGGTGCGCAGTGGGTGCAGCTCGACGAGCCGGCGCTGGTGACCGACACCTCCCCCGACGCGCCCGCGTTGGCCGAGGCCGTCTACAACAAGCTGGGCGCGGTGAGCAACCGGCCGTCGATCTACGTGGCCACCTATTTCGGCGACCCCGGCGCGGCGTTGGCAGGTCTGGCACGCACGCCCGTCGAGGCGATCGGCGTCGACCTGGTCTACGGTCCCGACACGGCGATCGCCGCCGTCCCCGAACTGGCGGACAAAATTCTGGTGGCCGGCGTCGTCGACGGACGCAACATCTGGCGCACCGACTTGCAGGCCGCGCTGGGCAAGCTGGCGAGCCTGCTGGGTTCGGCTGCCGCAGTTGCCGTTTCGACGTCCTGCTCGACGCTGCACGTGCCGTATTCGCTGGAGCCGGAGACCGGGCTGGACGAGGCGCTGCGCAGCTGGCTGGCCTTCGGGCAGGAGAAGGTCGCCGAGGTGGTGGCGCTCGCCCGCGCGCTGCGTGAGGGGCGCGAGGTGGTCGCCGACGAGATCGCGGCGTCCAACGCCGCGGTCGCGTCCCGCAAGAGCGACCCGCGCCTGCACAACGACCGCATCCGTGCCCGCATCGACTCGATCGTGGCCTCCGGCGTACACCGGGGCGACGCGGCCGGGCGCCGGGCCAGCCAGGACGAGCGGCTGCACCTGCCGCCGCTGCCGACGACCACGATCGGGTCGTTTCCGCAGACCGTTCAGATCCGCAAGGCCCGCGCCGCGCTGGTCGCCGGCGAGATCGACGCGGCCGAGTACGAAAAGCGGATGAAGCGCGAGATCGCCGACGTCATCAAGCTGCAGGAGAACCTCGGGATCGACGTGCTGGTGCACGGCGAGCCCGAGCGCAACGACATGGTGCAGTACTTCGCCGAGCAACTGGAGGGCTTCTTCGCCACCAAGAACGGCTGGGTGCAGTCCTACGGCAGCCGCTGCGTGCGCCCGCCGACCCTCTACGGCGACGTGATCCGCCAGCACCCGATGACGGTGGATTGGGCCAAGTACGCGCAGTCGCTGACCGACAAGCCGGTCAAGGGCATGCTGACCGGTCCGGTCACGATCCTGGCGTGGTCGTTCGTGCGCGACGACCAGCCGCTCGCGGACACCGCCAACCAGGTGGCGCTCGCGATTCGCGACGAGACCGTGGACCTGCAGGCCGCCGGTATCGCGGTCATCCAGGTCGACGAGCCCGCGCTGCGGGAGCTGCTGCCGCTGCGGCGCGCCGACCAGGACGACTACTTGCGTTGGGCCGTAGGGGCTTTCCGGCTGGCCACGTCCGGCGTCGCGGACTCCACGCAGATCCACACCCACCTGTGCTACTCGGAATTCGGCGATGTGATCGGTGCGATCGCCGATCTGGATGCCGACGTGACGTCGATCGAGGCGGCACGCTCACACATGGAGGTGCTCGACGACCTGAACGCGATCGGCTTCTCCAACAGTGTGGGACCGGGCGTCTATGACATCCACTCGCCTCGGGTGCCGAGCACCGAGGAGATGGCCGAGTCGCTGCGCGCGGCGCTGCGGGCCGTTCCGGCCGAACGGCTCTGGGTCAACCCGGACTGTGGGTTGAAGACCCGCAACTCCGATGAGGTGAGCGCGTCGCTGAAGAACATGGTCGCCGCCGCGCACGAAGTCCGCGCGGGGGCTTAGGTTTTCGCGAGCGTAACCCCACTGCGATTTTCGAGCGATTATTTCGCAGTGAGGTTACGCTCGCGGACCTACGCCGGCTTCGACACCACCTCGACCGGAACGTCGTCGGCCCAGGGCTGCCGCGTGACCATGTCGGCGACCCGGACGATGCCGCGCTCGAACTCACCGGTCGCCGCGTCGACCAACCGATACGTCTGCGTCTGCTTGTGAATCGGCTGCGCGTCAAGCAGAACGACGCGGACCTCGCCCGGCTCGAAGTGACAGCGCTCCTGCAGCGCGGTGATCAGTTGCTCGTTGTGCATGTGGCCGTCGCCGAAGTTCCAGCCGATCGCGGTGCTGCAGATCCGCTCGCCGTCGGTGAGGACGTAGTCGTCCTCGTTCTGGCCCGCCATGGCGCGGTGCGCCAGCGTGAACAGCGCCCGGCCGTGAGTGTTGAACCCGCGGAACGCATATCCCATGTACAGCGGGATCTGCGCGGCCTCCGGGCTGCCGTAGAACCGCTCCAGCTGGGCCTGCGGCATGCTGGCGATCGCCACGATGCCCCTGCCGATCTTCTCGTTGGCGGACGGCTTGATGCACCACAGGGTGGTGTCCCAATTGCCGGCGTAGTAACGCATCCCGGGCAGAAACGAGATCTTGCGCGGAAACATGTTGCCCAGCAAAACGATTCCCGCGATCACGACAAACAGGATCGCGACCACCACCGGGTGCCTCAGGTCGGCGAGCCCGATGTGGGTGTGCGCGACGAACAACGACAACACCCCGAAGATCATGAAGACGTTCCACTCCAGCGGCACGCCCATGGGGATCGAGACGAGGATGCCGAGGTGGAAGCACACCATGACGACGGCGGCGACCGTGACGGGCCACCCGCCGTGACAAAAGAACAGCGGTAGCGGCACCAGCATCTCGATGGCGGTGCTCAGGTGCGCCAGCCACCGCGACAGCCGCCCCGGCCGCAGGTCATCCGGGAACTTCTCGAAGAAGCGCCGTTTCAGCCAGCGGGGCCGCACCAGCGGGTTGTTGGACATCATCGTGGAGATGACGAACGGAAAGTGTTTGTTGAGTTTGGATGTCGCCGCGCCCATCCAGATCACCAGGAACACCACTTTGGACCCGACGATCATGTCGGGGGCGGCGAACAGGAACGTCACCGCCATGGTCGCGTAGACCTCACCACGCGCGGCCAGGAAGATCACCTTGTCGCGCAGACCGAGCACCGCGAGCAGCAGCAGGATCAGCACGATCTTCCATGTGGGCAGCAGCCCGATGGTCGTGCCAAGTTCGGGGATGGGCCCGGTGCCGTCGGCGAACAGCGCCGCGAGGGTCACCAGTAGGAACAGCGCATACAGGGCGACGTCGATCGGTTTGCGCTTGGTGCCCTTGGTCAGTGGCACGCGGTCCGGCCAGGGTGGCAGCCGGATGGTGCCGAAACGCATCCAATACAGGACCGAGCCCATCGGCGGGAAGAACCGGTTGTTCAGCGGCCCGAAGCCACAGCCCAAACCGATCACCTCGAACAGCATCGTGTAGAGCACGACCTTCTCGAACACGATCGGCTCCGACCACCACGACGCGACCTGCGTGAACCCGCCGAGACCTCGGGTGGCCGAGGCGAACAGCCACGCGCCCAGGATGTAGAGCAGGATTTTGACGACGTAGAACAGGTGCAGTGCGACCGGCGTGCCGAAGCCGACCTCGGCCCAGTGCTTGGCCATCGGGCGGATCTTGTCGCTGCGGCTGCCCTTGTTCCATTCGGCCATGTCGAGCTGTGGTAGCTCGGGCTTCAGAAATCCCATGGTTCCACAGACTAGAACGTGTTCTAGGCGGGTGGCACGCGTTGGGGCGGAAACTGGGCCGGCAAGTTTCTCACTGGGCTAGCGGGTATTTCACCGCGTGCGCTGTCCGGCTTGGGCCGCCGTGGACGATGAGGGCGCGAACCTGATTCTCGGCGGTACTGCCTGCGACGAACAACATTTCGTCGCCGGCCTCGAGCACGTCGTCGGGCTGCGGCAGGATCACCCTGCCGCCGCGCAGCACGGTGATCAACGCGGCGTTCTCCGGCAGTGGCAGGTCACAAATCCGCTGGCCGACGAGCGGGTTGTCCACCGGCAGTGTCAGTTTCGACAGGTTGACCTGACCATGCGCGAGGCCCATCAGCCGCACGAGGTGGCCGACGTCGATGGCCCCCTCGACCCCGGCGACCATGGCGCGGGGTGTGGAGACCGCCACGTCGACGCCCCAGGCCTCGGTGAACAGCCACTCGTTTCTCAAGTCGTTGACGCGGGCAACCACTCTGGCAACCCCGAACTCGGCCTTGGCCAGCAGCGCCGCCGCGAGGTTCACCTTGTCGTCGCCGGTGGCCGCGATGACCACATCACACAGCTGCAGCCCGGACTCTTGCAGCGACGCCAGCTCACACGCGTCGGCAAGTAACCACTCCGCCTCGGGCACCGTGTGCGGCACGTAATGGTCGACGTTGCGCTCGATCAGCAACACCCGGTGTCCGGCCTCGAGTAGCTCACGTGCGACCGAGCGACCGACCGCGCCCGCGCCGGCGATCCCGATGCGCACTATCCACTCTCCTGACGGCTGGTCGGCGTGTAACCCAGCTAGTCATTAGTGTTACTAGTGATTCACTTGCACACAACCCGACTTCGCTGGCTTGTGCCGCGACCGAACGGCGATAAACAACATGACCTTGCAGCAGCTGTACGTGACGCTGCTGGTCGGGGGCCTCGTGCTGCTGGCCAGCATCGTCGCCACCCGGGCGGCCGCCAAAGTGGGGCTGCCCAGCCTGCTGCTG
This sequence comes from Mycobacterium sp. NTMscope_MAC_12, assembly GCF_976985675.1. NCBI lineage: Bacteria > Bacillati > Actinomycetota > Actinomycetes > Mycobacteriales > Mycobacteriaceae > Mycobacterium > Mycobacterium sp. NTMscope_MAC_12. Next base: position 752,863 of record NZ_CDRJYY010000001.1, on the reverse strand, counting down.
TTCCTCGCGGTCGGCGTCGCGCTCGGCGACGACGGGCTGGGGCTGGAATTCAACGACGTCCAACTCGCCAGCGATCTCGGCACGACGGCGCTGGCCGTGATCCTGGTCGAGGGCGGGCTGACGACGCGGTTCGCCGACATCCGCAAACTGCTGGCGCCCGCGGGTGTGCTGGCGACCGTCGGAGTGGGCATCAGCATGGTGGTCACGGCCGCGGGCGCGCACCTGCTGCTCGGCATCAACTGGCAGCTCTCCCTGTTGCTCGGGGCCATCGTGTCGCCGACCGATGCCGCCGCGGTGTTCTCCGTCCTGCGCGTCCTGCCGTTGCCCAGGCGCGTCGCCGGCCTCCTCGAGGCCGAGTCCGGATTCAACGACGCGCCCGCCGCCATTCTCGTGCTCATGTTCAGCACGACACCGCTGACACTCGCCCCGGGAACCGCCGCCACCGGCGTGGTGTACGAGCTGGTCGTCGGCGTCGCGGTCGGCTTGTTCAGCGGGGTGCTCGGCGCGTTCGCGATGCGCCGTGCGGCGCTACCGGCCTCCGGGCTCTATCCGCTGGCGACCTTTGCGCTGGGCATGGTGGCGTTCGCCGCGGCCGCCAGCGCTCACGCCAGCGGCTTCATCGCCGCGTATCTGTCCGCGGTGATATTGGCGAACTCCGGGCTGCCCCATCGCTCGGCCACCCGGTCTTTCGCCGAAGGGCTCGGCTGGCTCGCCCAGATCGGCCTGTTCGTCCTGCTCGGGCTGTTGGTGAGCCCGAGTCAATTGGGCCCCGAACTGATACCGGCGATCGTCATCGGCGCGGTGTTGCTGTTGCTCGGCCGGCCGCTCTCGGTCTTGATCTCGCTGGCCCCGTTTCGGGTGCCGTTGCGCGAGCAGGTGTTCCTCTCCTGGGCCGGCCTGCGCGGCGCGGTCCCCATCGTGCTGGCAACGTTCCCCATCGTCGAAGGCGTCGCGGACAGCTACCGGCTGCTCAACATCGTGTTCATCTTGGTCGTGGTCTTCACCCTGATCCAGGGCCCCGGGTTGAGCCTGCTGGCCCACAAGATCGGGCTGATCTCCGGTGAAGCCACTCGCGAGATCCAGGTGGAGGCGGCGCCGCTGGACGTGTTGGAGGCCGAACTGTTGACGATGACCGTGTCGCCACCGTCGCGGCTGCACAACGTCTCGGTGCTCGAGTTGCGGCTACCGGACCCCGCCGTCATCACCCTGATCATCCGCAAGGGCCGCACGTTCGTTCCCCAGCCCCACACCCGCATCCAGGCCGGCGACGAGCTGCTGATCGTCACGACACCCAAGACGCGGGCGCCCACCGAGCGCAGGCTCCGCGCGGTGAGTCGCCGCGGCAAACTGGCGTACTGGTTCGACGAGTACGGCGAACCGGACTGATCTGCCGCCGCTGCCCGCGGCCTCGGGGAAATCGCGTCAACCCCGCACCGCCGGCACCCGCTCGGTGTAGTTTGCCGCTGGGGTGGACGAGGTTGAGGAGCCAGCCGTGTCTGAGGTCGATTATTGCGTGGTCGGAGCGGGATTCGCGGGCCTGACAGCCGCCTTGCGGCTCCACCAGGCGGGCCGATCGGTGGCCTTGCTGGAGGCGCGCGACCGGGTCGGTGGGCGCACCTTCACTGAGACCCGCCCGGACGGGACGTGGATCGACCGCGGCGGCGCGTGGATCGGCCCGGGCCAGGACCGGATCTACGCGCTGATGAACGAGTTCGGCGTGCCGGAGTACAAGCAGCACAACGACGGCGACGCGATGATGATCGTCGGCGGCAAGAAGCACCGCTACGGCGGCACCATCCCCTGGACGATGAGCCCGTGGGCGGTCACCAACCTGGGCCTCGCCCTGATGTCGTTCGCGAGGATGTGCAAAGCGCTCCCGCGCGAAGCCCCTTGGGAGGCAACGCAAGCCGCCTCGTGGGACCGGATCAGCCTCGGCGCGTGGATCGAGAAGAACACGCTGTCCAAGGCGGCCCGGGAAATGCTGAACATGGCCCTGTCCGGCCTGTACACCTCGGCGGGGTCAGAGACGTCGTTGCTGTGGGCGTTGCTGCAGACGGGATCCGCCGGCGGCCCGACCTTCGCCATCACGGGCAAGGGCGGCTCCCAGGACGCCCGCCCGGTCGGCGGCATGGGCGCCATCTACCGACAGATCGCCGCCGAACTCGGCGATGCGGTGCACCTGTCGCGGCCGGTCCGGCAGATCGCGCAGGACGCCGACGGCGTCACCGTCAGCGCCGAGGGCATGACGGTGCGGGCGCGGCGGGTGATCGTCGCGATCCCGCTGGCGATCGCCACGTCGATCGCCTACGAACCGGCCCTGCCGGTGGACCGGGCCTTCCTGCACCAGCGCATGCCGAGCGGCGCCGTCATCAAGATCTCGGTCGTCTACGACGAGCCCTTCTGGCGTGCCGACGGGCTGTCCGGCCAGACGGCCGCGCCGGGATCGCCGGCCACCCTGACCATCGACGCCTGCACCGACGCGGGGAGCCCGGGGGTCATGTGCGTCATCAGCGAGGGACCCGCCGCGCGACGGCTGGGCAGGCTCGGCGAGGCGGAACGCAAAGCGGTCGTCATCGGCGAACTCGTCGATCGCTTCGGTAGCAAGGCGAACGACTATCGCGAATTCCACGAGCAGAACTGGACAATGGAGCGGTATTCCGGCGGCGGCATGATCAGCCACGCCCCCACCGGCGTGCTGACCGAATTCGGTTACACCATGCGCGAACCCTGCGGTCGCATCCATTGGGCCGGCACCGAGAGCTCGGCCGTCATGTGCGGGTGGGTCGACGGTGCCATTCGCTCCGGCGAGCGCGCCGCCACCGAGGTGACCGCGGCGGACACGGCGGCGGTGGCGGCCTCGAACGTCGACTAGTGGGGCGCAGCGCCCGCGCGTCGGCCCAACAACTCGACGTTGGGCGAAAGAGGAGCGAGCTAGCCGACTTGCTTGGCCGGCGGCCGGTAGAAGATGACCAGCTGGCCGATGGCCCCGGCCAGTCCGAGCACCACCGAGATCGCCAGACCGTGCCAGCCGTCCATCCAGTTCTTCCCGAAGACCAGGTGGTCCAGGCTGTACTTCCCGGCGCCCAGCGTGGCCACGACCACCGCGCTGACCGCCAACACCAGGTTGTACTCCCAGCCCTCCTTGACGATGAAAAAGCCGTTGGCGCGGTGCACCGTCCAGGCCGCGACCAGCATCAGCGAGACGAAGCCCGCCGCCGGGATCGGGGTGAGCAACCCCACCGCCAAACCCAGGCCCGCGGCCATTTCCGTGGTCGCCGCCACGGTGGCGTGGAACTTTCCGGGTTTCATGCCGATGCTCTCGAACCACCGCGCGGTGCCCGGGATGCGGCCGCCGCCGAAAAACTTGTTGTAGCCATGCGCGGCCAACGTCACGCCCAACACCAGCCGCAGGATCAGTACTCCGACGTCATGGAACGTGTCATATGAAGTCATAACTGTAAACCTAGATCATGGGGCGGGTGGCAAGACAAGAGCCGCCGAGCAGCTACGGCGCTTTATCCGCTGGTACGTGTGGGAACATAGCGGGCGTTCCGACGTCGGCATCGGTAGCTAAGCCACAAAGGGGGTGCACCACGGCTCGTACCGCACGAGGCGGCGCCCACCAAACCGCGTCAAGCAGGGCCGCGCCTCCCGAGCATTCCGTGGTGTTGCTGGACGGCACATCGAGCCACCCGCGCGAGTTGCTGGGCAACAAGGGCCACGGCATCCAGCTGATGCGCCGCCACCAGCTGCCGGTGCCGCCCGCCTTCTGCATCACCACCGAGGTGGGACTGCGGTATCTCGCCGACCCCGCGGCGACGATGGACGCGATCTGGGACGGCGTGCTCGACCGGATGGGCTGGCTCGAGACGCAGACCTCGCGCACGTTCGGACGGGGACCGCACCCCCTGCTGGTCAGCGTGCGCTCGGGAGCCACCCAGTCCATGCCGGGCATGATGGACACCATCCTGGACCTGGGCATCAACGACGACGTCGAGCAGGCGCTGGCGGCCGCCGGCAACCCGGCGTTCGCCCGCGACACCCGCCGGCGGTTCTGCGCGATGTACCGGCGCATCGTGGGCGGCGGTGACCAACGCGAGGTGCCGGCCGACCCGTACGCGCAGTTGCGCGCCGGCATCGAGGCGGTGTTCGCCTCGTGGAACTCGCCCCGCGCGGTCGCCTACCGCGCCCATTACGGTTTCGGTGATCAGCACGGCACCGCCGTGGTCGTGCAGGCGATGGTGTTCGGCAACCTCGGCCCCAATTCCGGTGCCGGGGCATTCATTTCACGCAACCCGATCACCGGCGACAACGAGCCGTTCGGCGAGTGGCTGCCCGGAGGCCAGGGCGACGACGTGGTGTCGGGATCGGTTGACGTGGAACCGATCACCGCACTGCGTGATGAGCAGCCGGCCGTCTACGACGAGCTGATCGCCGCCGCCGCCACCCTGGAGCGGCTGGACTCCGACGTCCAAGAGATCGAGTTCACCGTCGAAAAGGGCAAACTGTGGTTGCTGCAGACGCGGGCGGCCGAACGGTCGGCGCAGGCGGCGGTGCGCACCGCACTACAGCTGCGCCACGAGGGACTCATCGACGATGCGGAAACACTGCGGCGGGTGACCCCGGCTCACGTCCAGAGGTTGCTGCTTCCCGCGCTTCAGCCCGAAATACGCTTGGCGGCACCGCTTTTGGCCAAGGGCCTACCGGCCTGTCCCGGTGTGGCATCGGGCACGGCGTACACCGACGTGGACGAGGCGCTGCGCGCCGCCGACCGTGGCGAACGGGTGATCCTGGTCCGCGATCACACCCGGCCCGAAGACGTGTCAGGGATGCTGGCCGCGCAGGGCGTTGTCACCGAGGTCGGCGGCGCCGCCAGCCATGCGGCGGTGGTCAGCCGCGAACTGGGCCGGGTGGCGGTGGTGGGCTGCGGTCAGGGCGTGGCGGCCTCGCTGGCGGGCAGACAGATCACCGTCGATGGTGCCGAAGGCGAAGTGCGCGAAGGACTTTTGAGCCTGTCCGCCTGGTCGGAAGACGATTCGCCGGAACTGCGCGAGCTGGCCGACATCGCGCGGCGCGTCAGCCCGCTGCGCGCTCATATCACCGGCGGCCATCCGCACCTGGGCGACAGCTCCGAGGCCGCCGTGCGCGCCGCCATGGACAGCGGACACACCGACGTGGTCTCGGCCACCCCGCTGATCGTCATGCTGACCGCGCTGCGCCTGGCCGCGGGGGCGGCGTCATGACCGAACTGGATGTGCTGCAAGGGGTCCGACTCAAAGGTCGGCTGAGCAGAACCGATCTGGCCGCGACGTTGGGGGTGGATCCCGGTGACCTCAGCCCCCTCCTCGAGGAACTGACCGCGGCGGGTCTGCTGGCCGAGGGTGCGACCGTGCAGATCACCCCCGCCGGCCGCGACAGGTTGGCGGCGCTGCTGGCCGAGGAACGCGACGGCATCGATGCGGGCGCGATGGCCGCCGTGTACGGCGAGTTTCGCGCCGTCAACGCCGACTTCAAACGCCTCGTGACGGATTGGCAGCTCAGAGGCGGCCCGGACGGCGTTCCCAACGCCCACGACGATGCCGAGTATGACGCCGCGGTGCTGGCCCGCCTCGACGACGTGCACGCCCGCGCCGTGCCGATCGTCGAGGCCGCCGCGGCCCAACTGCCGCGGTTGAACGCCTACGCGACGAAACTGGCTGCCGCGCTGGACAAAATCAAGGCCGGGCAGACCGCGTGGCTGACCAGACCGCTGGTCGATTCCTACCACACCGTGTGGTTCGAGTTGCACGAGGAACTCATCGTCGCCGTCGGCCTGACCCGCGAGGAAGCGGCCCGATCCGGCGATGCGCAATAGCTATAGGGCCGCCTCGAGCAGCGCCACGTAGGCGTCGATATCGGGAACGGCCGACGCCGACGCGTGGACGCTGATCGCGATGGTGTCGCCGATGCCGTGTACGCCGTGCGTCAGGCCCATCATCGGCGACAGCGCCGGGTACCCCGCCGTCAGCACCACCGGGGCGCCGCCGAAGCTCAGGTCGGCCGCACCGCGGTAGACGCTGGACAGCACGGTGTTGCCGGCCACCTGCGTGGGACGCTGGTCGAGGTCGAATTGGTTGATGCCCCAACGTAAAAGCGGTGCGGGCACCGCGGCGAAGGCCCGGTCGGCCGCGCGGGTGGCCGGATGCTCGAAACGGCGCCGGCCGTTGGCCAGGTCGGCCGCGATCCGCCGCAGCCGCGCATCCAGGTCCAGCTGCGGGTACAGCCCGACAACCACGTTCCCGAAGTGGTTATTGGCATGCGGCACACCGGGTTTGGCCATCGGGACTTCCGCCCCTAACGACTCGGATCCGGGTCCGAGCAGACGATGCAGCGCGGTGGACACGGCGGCGAGCGCCCCGACGGTGACCGTGGGCCCGCGCAGCTGGGCGCGGGGACGCACCAGCGTGCGCACCGAGCGGGCGCCGTCCGGGCGGGCGTTCGTCGCCAGCAGCGGCCGCGGCCCGGCCCCGGCCGTCAACAGGCCCGCGCGGATATCGCGGACCTGGCGGCGGTGGCCGCGGGCCGCCTGCACGGCCCGCCACGGCAGGAACCCCGCCGATAGCCGTCGCGCCTCGGGCACCGGAACGTCCCGGCCGAGGAGCCAGGCCGCCATCGCCGCACCGCGGCCCCCGTCGGCCAGCGCATGCGCGATCTGCACGACCGCTACCGCACCCGGACCGTCGACGCCCGGGATGCCGACGACCGGCGTGAGCACGTGCAGCCGCCAGGGCATCCGGCGAACGTCCAGCTGGCCGTCGGCAAGCGTGGCCACCGCCGTCAGGCAGCCATCCCAGGTGCGATCGGCGAGTTCCTGGCACACGATCTGCTCCGGCACGGCCCGAGTGGAAACCCACTGCGGATACCTCAGCACGGACCGGTCGTGGACCCGCACAGACAGCCCGGGGCATGCGTCGGCCCGGCCGCGAACCTGTTCGACGGCTCGGCCCAGGTCGGTGGGCGCGCCGTCGAAGGCGTAGAGCAGGAACTCGTCGCTGGGGATTTTCGCCGACATCCAGTAGAACTGCGCGTCGACGGCGGCCATCCGGCGCGCAGTCATGGCGTCAGCCGGGTGAGCCGACGAACGCAAGCACCCGCTCGGCCACCTTCTCGGGCTGTTCGAGCTGCAGGAAATGCCCGGCGTGATCGATGATGGCCACGTCGCTTCCGGGCGGCAGCACTTTCTCCGTCCAATGCGCGAAAGCCGAAGTCATGCAACCGTCGTCGCGGCCGTGCAGATACAGGCTCGGCAGGATGGGCGCCTCGGTCCAGCGCTCGTTCAATTCGGCGTACCGCTGCGGGGGCTTGGTGTTGCGCAGCGTCGCCCGGTACGTTCCCAGCGCCGCGCGCCAACTTTCCGGTGTGCCGATCGCGGCGTCGACGTGTCGCAAATCCTCGTCGGCACCGCGATACCCCGGCGACCATCGCCGCCACAGCAGCGGCAAGATCCAGCGCGCGGAACGCTCTGGCAGCAAAGGCAATTGGAAGTAGAACATGTACCAGCTGCGCAGCAGCTGACGCGGTAGCTGACGGGCCAGCCGGCCCCGCTCGCTCACCTGGCCACGGAATGCGGCCGAGACCGGCACCGACATGATCACGGCTTTGGCGAACGGGCTGTTGGGCATCGCGGCCAGACCGGTGGCCGCCAGCGCACCCCAGTCATGGCCGATCACCACGTCGCGGTCGGTTCCCCCCGCGGCCTCCCGCACCCGCAGGGCGTCGTCCATGATCGCCCCGACGTGATAGCTGCCGTCGTCGGGAATGGACGAGGGCGCGTATCCGCGCATGAACGGCGCGATGACCCGCCAGCCCGCCGCCGCAAGTAGCGGGGCCATCTTGCGCCAGCCGTAGGCCGTGTCGGGAAAGCCGTGCAGGCATACGGCAATCGGGCCGTCGGCGGGTCCCCAGGTCAGCGCCTTGAGATCCCCGGGAGGTCCCGGCACGTCGATCCACCGCGGCTCGGTCATCTCGCGTTGTCCGCCATATCCACTCCTGTTCGGCGCGTCCGCACGGACAAACCTAACCCGTGCGGCTCCGCGACGCACCGACCGGAGCGGGATGTTCTTCAGATGGTGCCTATATCAACCGATTTCGGCAGACGAAGACTCATCGGACGGGATCGCCGGACGCCTCTGCGGCCCGTTCCAGCTCGGCGATGATGATCTTGCGCATGCCATACATCGCTTGGGTGGCCGCCGCCGCCCGGTCCCGATCGGGATCGCCGATCAGTTCGTAGAGCCGGTCGGGGACGATTTGCCAGCTAAGGCCGAAGCGGTCCTTGCGCCAGCCGCACTGGGATTCCTCGCCGCCGTCGGTCAACCGGTCCCAGTAGTAGTCGACCTCGTCCTGGTCCTTGCAGTGGATCGTGAACGACACCGCCTCGCTGAACTGGAAGTGCGGGCCGCCGTTGATCCCGATGAACCGGGCACCGTCGAGCACGAAGCTGCCCGACAGGACGGTGCCGGGCTCCCCCGGCCCGGCCTCGGTGGTCCGGTTGAGCCCCTCGATGTGGGAATTCGGGAACACCTCGGTGTAGAAGCTGGCCGCTTCCTCCAGGTTGTGGTCGAACCATAACGACGGGGTGATCGATGGCATCTGCGTGGCCTCCTGGGATCGCTGGTGGGGGTTTGTCAGACAGACCCCCACGAACACGGAAAGTCATCGCGTCGTCGACCCCCGCAAGAGTGCTTATGTGGCCTATGTAACGTCAGGACGCATGAGTACCGTCAGCAGCAGCCCCGAGACGGTTGAGTTTGCCGGCTACAAGGGCATCACCCTGGTCGCCGACGAATGGAATCGGGGCGCCGACGCCGCCGGCCGGCCGAGCATCCTGATGCTGCACGGGGGCGGGCAGAACCGGTTTTCGTGGAAGAACACCGGTCAGACCCTGGCCGACGAGGGGCTGCACGTGGTGGCCCTGGACTCGCGGGGACACGGTGACAGCGATCGCTCACCCGATGCCGACTACGAAATCGAGACGTTGACGGGCGACGTCCTGCGGGTCCTGGAGGCGATCGGGCGGCCCGTGACGATCATCGGGGCGAGCATGGGCGGGCTGACCGGCATCCTCGCCGCGCACCGGGCCGGCCCGGCGAAGGTGACCCGCTTGGTGCTCGTGGACGTGGTGCCCCGCTTCGAGAAGGGCGGCAGCGCCCGCATCCGCGATTTCATGTTCAGCGGCCTCGACGGGTTCGAGTCGCTGGAGCAGGCCGCCGACGCCGTCGCCGCTTACCTGCCCTACCGGAGCAAGCCCCGCAGCCCCGAGGGGCTGAAGAAGAACCTGCGCCTGCGCGACGGCCGCTGGTATTGGCATTGGGACCCGGCGTTCATGACCAAGCCCGGTGACGATCCCGAACTGCGCACCGAGAGCTTCGAGCAGGCCGCCAAGAACCTGAGGATTCCGGTCCTGCTGATCCGCGGCAAGCTGTCCGACGTGGTGAGCCCCGAGGGCGTTCGGCACTTCCTGGCCACCGTGCCGCGCGCGGAGTTCGTCGAGCTGTCCAACGCCGGGCACACCGCCGCGGGCGACGACAACGACGCGTTCAGCGACGCCGTCGTGAAATTCGTCAAACGCTAGTTCGCCGGCTTCTCCGCGTGCCCGCCGAATTGCTTACGCATCGCCGAGAGCGCCTTATTGGCGAAGTCATCGAGCGACCTCGAGGCGAAGCGCGACTGCAGCGCGGTGGTCAACACCGGCGAGGGGACTCCCTCGTCGATCGCCGCGATGGAGGTCCAGCGGCCCTCGCCGGAGTCCGAGACGCGGCCGGAGAATTCCTTCAGCTCCGGGGATTCGTGCAGCGCGATCGCGGTCAGGTCCAGTAGCCAGGAGCCGATGACGCTGCCGCGCCGCCACACCTCGGCGACCTCGGGGATGTCGAAGTCGTACTGGTAGAACTCCGGATTCGACAGTGGCGCCGTTTCCGCGTCGCCTTCCTGGATGTGCTTGCCGATGTCGGCGTTGCGCAGAATGTTCAGACCCTCGGCGAGCGAGGCCATCATGCCGTACTCGATGCCGTTGTGCACCATCTTCACGAAGTGCCCGGCGCCGGCCGGCCCGCAGTGCAGGTACCCCTGCTCCGACGTCGCGACCTCGCCGTCGCGCCCCGGTGTGCGCGGGGCCGCGTCGACGCCCGGTGCGACGGTGGCGAAGATCGGCTCGGCGCGCGCGAACGCCTCGTCGTCGCCGCCGACCATCAGGCAGTATCCACGTTCGCGGCCCCACACCCCGCCGCTGGTGCCGCAATCCAGGAAATGAATTCCCTTCTCCGACAGCGTTTTTGCGTGAGTGATGTCGTCGCGGTAGTAGGAGTTCCCGCCGTCGATGACGATGTCGCCGGACTCGAGGGTCTCGGCCAGCTCGTCGATCACCCCGGTGGTGATCGTCCCGGCCGGCACCATCACCCACACGACGCGCGGCGCCGGCAGCTTCTCGGCGAGCTCTTGCAGCGAGGACACCCCGGTGGTCTTGTCCTCCCCCGCCATCGCCTCGACCGCGTCGGGGTTGTGGTCGTAGACCACGCATTCATGTCCGCCGGTGACCACGCGCCGGACGATGTTGGCGCCCATCCGGCCGAGGCCGATCATCCCAAGCTGCATCGTGTCTCCAGTCTCCTTACTGTTTCGCGGCCGTGCTGCGCGGCAGCCACGGCTCCTGCCAGGTGTGGTGACCACGCACCAGCGCTTCGGCGGCCTCGGGCCCCCGGGAACCTTGGTCGTAGTGGTGGATTCGACCCGGCTTGTCCAGCAACGGCTGCACGATCCGCCACGTCTCTTCGATGGCGTCCTCCCGGGCGAACAGCTGGCGATCCCCATTGAACGCGGCGTAGAGCAGCCGTTCGTAGGGGCGTACCGGCTCGCCGAGATCCTCGGCGAACGACGAGTCCAGGTGAACGTCGTGCCACGAATCCCCCACCTGGGCCGACAGCTGCAGCCGCATCCCGGGGTCGGGGTCGATGCGCACCACGATCTGGTTGGGATCGGGTGGCCGCCGGTTGGGCAGGAACGAAAACCCGGGAACGTGGTGCAGGAACATCCGGACCTCGGTGACCTTTTCCGGCAGCGCCTTGCCGGCGCGCAGGAAGATCGGCACTCCGGCCCAGCGCCAGTTGTCGATCTCGGTGCGCAGCGCGACGTAGGTTTCGGTGGTGGAATCCTTTGCCACGCCTGCGACTTCGGTATAACCGCGGTACTGTCCACGGACGCAGCGTTCCGGGTCCAGCGCGGGCATGGCCCGGAAAACCTCGGCCTTCTTGTCGTTCAGGTCGTCGTCGCCGGCGCCGACCGGGGGCTCCATGGCGACCAGCGCGAGCACCTGCAGCAGATGGTTTTGCACGACGTCGCGAAGCGCACCTACCGCGTCGTAGAACTTGCCGCGGTCCTCGATCCCGAAGTCCTCGGCCATGGTGATGTGGATTTCGGAGATGCTCTCGCGGTCCCACAGTTTGGCCAGAGCGTTGTTGGCGAACCGCAGGTACTGCAGTTCCTCGACGGGTTGTTTGCCCAGAAAGTGGTCCACGCGCAGGATTTGGTCTTCGTCGAGCACCGCGCGCAGCCGGGCGTTGAGGTCGCGCGCCGACTCCAGGTCGTGGCCGAACGGCTTTTCGATCGCCACCCGCGCCCCCTCCAGCAGGTCGGCCTTCGCCAGGTTCTCCACGATGGGCGCGAACAATGCCGGCGGCATCTCGAGGTAGTAGAGCGGATGGGCGTCCGAGCCGATCTTCTTGGCGAGCTGCTTGTAGAGATCGGCGTCGGTGACGTCGCCGTGCAAGTAGGACAGCCGACCGGCCAGCCGCTCGAACACCGCGTCGTCGAACTTCTCGCCCGACTTCTTGATGGCGTCGCGCGCCCGGTCCAGCAGCTGCTCGGTCGTGATGTCGTCGCTGGCCACGCCCACGATCGGATGGTTCAGCTCGTCGCGGCGCTCGAGGCGGTACAGGGCCCGAAACGTCATCTTGCGCGCCAGGTCGCCGGTGATTCCGAAGATCACCAACAGGTCAGATGGGTTACTGTCGCCGTCGGCCAAAACCGCTCCTCCCGAAAGTCACCTAATGGGGCGCCCCTGAGATCACTACCCGCGGCCGGCGGACTCAACCCTAGACACTGCTCACAGGGCCGACAACCTCGGCGGACCACAGCCTTGCAAGGATGACCGCATGGGCGACGCGCTGCATGTCTCGGTCTACATTCTGGCCGGGTTTGCTGCCATCGAGGCCATCGGGTTGGTGGTGCTGTGGCAGCTGCTGGCGCGCAGTCACCGCGAACTCGACGAGCTGCGCCAGCGAAACGACGCCCGCAGCTGGTTGCTGTCGGGCGGTCGCGAAGCCGTGAAGACGGTGTGGAACACCGCCAACCTGGTGCGCAAGGAGGGCTTCGGCGCGGCCGTGCGCAGCTCGATCGAGGACCTCGCGGACTGGGCCGAAGTCGAACGGCCCGACCTTGCGCGCGTCACGCCGGACGGCAAGGTGGTGATCCTGTTCTCCGACATCGAAGAATCCACCGCACTGAATGAGCGGATCGGCGACCGGGCCTGGGTCAAACTGATCAGCTCGCACGACAAGTTGGTCTCGGATCTTGTGCGGCGACGGTCCGGCCATGTGGTGAAAAGTCAGGGTGATGGATTCATGATCGCGTTCGCGCGCGCCGAACAGGCGGTGCGGTGCGGTATCGACCTGCAGCGCGAGTTGCGACGAGGCGCAAACCGCAAGCGGCACGAGGAGATTCGCGTTCGAATCGGTATACATATGGGCCGGTCGGTGCGCCGCGGCGATGATTTGTTCGGCCGAAACGTCGCCATGGCGGCGCGGGTGGCGGCACAAGCCGCCGGTGGTGAGATCCTGGTGAGCAAGCCGGTGCGGGACGCGGTTTCAGACTGCGATGGCATCCGGTTCGACGACGGCCGCGACGTCGAGTTGAAGGGGTTTTCGGGCAGCTATCGATTGTTCGCCGTTGCGCCCTCGGCCGATCCCGGCCCGGACTGAAGGCCTTCCCCGTCGAATTCGGCCAGCCGCTGATGCAGCCGATCCCGGACCTCGTCGGCGGTGTAGGCACGCCGCTTGCGCTGGTCGCGAGCCACCAGCACGCCCCCGGCAACGACCCCGGCGACACCCGCCAGTCCCAGCCACTTCCACACACTGCGCATGACACCAGGCTATGCGTAGCACCGTCGCGGTGCGCTGGTTGTGATTGACTTGTGTGCCCGCAACGCACAGCCGCGACGTGCAGGCGGGCTCATGATGACGACGAGATTGGCGAAAGCTGCAGCGGCGAACGGGCTTACACGAACATGCTCACCTTGAACCAGGCGCTCGAGGAAACCCGCACGGGCGACCTTTGGCTGTTTCGCGGCGGTTCGGGACCCGACCGCGCCATCCAGACCTTGACGAACAGCCCGGTGAACCACGTGGGCATGACGGTGGCCATCGATGACCTGCCGCCCCTGATCTGGCATGCCGAACTGGGTGACAAGCTCGTCGACCTGTGGACGGGGACGAACCACCGTGGCGTGCAACTCAACGATCTACAGCAATCCGTCGTGCAGTGGACCCAGCGCTACCACCAGCGATGCTGGCTGCGCCAGCTGACTCCGCCGGCCACCCGCGAGCAAGAGAACACGCTGCTGCGGGTCATCGCCCGCATGGACGGCACCGCGTTTCCGACCACCATGCGCCTGACCGGCCGGTGGCTGCGCGGGCGGCTGCCGAACGCCTACGATTGGGCGCGCGGAATCCCGGTCGTGGACAAGAAGGTTCGGGAGTCGACGCAGCGGCGCAAGGAGCGCCAGCGCCTCGGCCTGGAAGCGGCCTACTGCGCGGAGACGGTGGCCATCACCTACGAAGAAATGGGTTTGATGACCACGGAGAAGTACTCGAATTGGTTCGACCCGGGCTCGTTCTGGAGCGGTGACAGTCTGCCGCTCGCACCGGGATACGCGCTGGGCGGGGAAATCGAGATCATGGTGGGCTAGTCGGCAAGCTGGCTAGGGGGGAAGGGTGTCTGACGACGTATCGCGCGTGCCCGTTGACGGCGTCGCGCTGACGGCCATCGGCGTCGCCGTCATTCGCGCCCGCGAGTCCGGCCGGCCCGACCGGCTGTACAACGACCCGCTGGCGCGGCATTTCGTCGACGCGGCGCGCGCGGGCTTCACCGCAGAGCGTTGGGCACAGCTGGAAACGCTCGCGGACGGGTTCTTTGAGGGCCGCACCGTGGGGGTGCGGTTGGTCGACGACCGCGTTCGCGAAGCGGTCGAGGCGGGCATCGATCAGATCGTGCTGCTGGGTGCGGGATTGGACACCCGGGCGTTCCGGATGGGATTGCCACCCCGCGTCGTCGTGTTCGAGATCGACCTCGCCGAGCTCTTTGCATTCAAGGAGCCGGTCTTGCACGACGCCGGGGCGGTCGCGAATTGCCGACGACACGTCGTAGCCGCCGATCTACGCGACGACTGGGTTACGCCGCTGCGCGAGAACGGCTTTCGTGCGGAAGAACCGGCCTACTGGGTTGATGAAGGCACGCTCGGTTTCCTGACACAGGAGTGGAACCAGCGCGTTGTGCGGACTCTGACGGGATTGTCCGCGCCGGGCAGTCTCTTCGGCGTCGGCCGCTTCATCAGTGACCCCGACGACGCCCGGTACCGGGATCTGCGAGCCCTCGTCGCCGGGGAGGCAACCGTCCCCGCGACGACCGCCGCCCCGGGCGTCGGTGCCGAGTTCGACACCGAGCGTTGGCTCAATGACCTCGGGTGGGACACCGAGTTCCGCAGCTGGAACGATCAGGTCGCCGCGTTCGACCGGGACGTCGGGGTCGCCGATCCTCGTATCGGCAACATCGCGGCGCGGCGACGTTGAGGGTGTGAATCCGGTCGCCGACGTCCGTGGCCGGTGCAGCTAGCCGACCGACATTTCACCCATCTCGGACCAGCCGATGGCATCGATCGTCTGGTTGATGATCTTGGGCGTGGACTTCAGCGCCTGCGGAAGTTCTTGCATCGCCCGCTTGAAGTGATCGCTGTTGACGTGGACGCCGCCCGCATCACCGTCCCGGAACGCCTCCACCAAGACGTACTCCGCCGGATTGTCCAGGCTGCGCGACCACTCGAACCACAGGTTGCCTTCCTCGGCGCGAGTCGCCGCGGTGAACGCGGCGACGAGTTCAGGCCATCGGTCGGTCCACTCGGGCTTGGTTTCGAACTTGACGACGATGAAGATCATGCGGCCCCGCCTTGGTTCGCCGGTTTCCGTATGCCCGCACCGCGGGCAGCGCCAGCTTATCCGGCGGGCCCACGGCCCGGTCGGGATGCCGGGCGCGATTTCCGGTCAGCGATTCCAACAGCAAAGTGTGCTCACGAGTCACAAACAACCCATGCGAAACTTTCGCCGCGGCGCACACTTCCGCCACTTTCGGGATCGTAGTGTCGCAGCTCACACTCGACCGGGGCGCCGGCGTCATTTCACTATTCTGCCGAACAGTGGGCTGGCCGTCGCCCACCGCCGGAAAGTACTAAAAAAATGGGCGGCGGCATTCATTTCATTTGTTATGAATCCGCAATTACCGCGTCGCGGGATAAAAACAATCATAGTGCCGGCGGGGCGTCCATCGGTGGCGCCGGAGCATCGATTAAGACGGCAGGCTCTTCCGGCGGAGGCAGAGGGGCGTCCGGCGGCGGGGGCGGCGCGTCCGGCGGCGGCGGCAAGGCGTCCGGTGGCGGCGGCAAGGCGTCCGGTGGCGGCGGCAACGCGTCCGGCGGCGGCGGCAACGCGTCCGGCGGCGGCGGCGCGCCACCGTCCTCCAGCTCCACCGGAAGGAACATGTGATGCGTGAATCCTGCCTGGTAGGCGCCCGGGCCGCCGACGTGCACACCGCCGCGCTCCCCGCTGGCCACCGACGTTCCGTCGGGCAGGGTCACCGCGGTGTGGCCACCGTTCCATCCGATGACCAAGGCGTTGGGTGCGGTCCCATATTGGAACCCACGCGCCAACAATGCAGCTTCTTCGTTTCCGGTATTAAATCGATCCCCAAAAACTGGCCTATCGGTTGCGGCATTCGCAATCCAAGAAGCGAGACCCGAACAATCAGTCCCGGCGGGAGAATCTCCACCCGCGATATACGGGGTGCCGGAGACCTGATTGATCAACGACATCAATGTTGCAATAACGACCATGGGCAGCGAGGCTAGCAATAACATTTATTGCAAACCAAAATTTGTGGCGCAGGTCATTCGGTAAACCAACAATGACGTGCGCCGCAGCTAAAGCAAAGTTATTACACACGGGTATATTTTTGGCGGCAAATTGCTCGCATTCAAGCGATCCCTTTTCCCGGGGATACCCCCAGACTCGTCGCGTCACTCATCAGGTGGCCTCGCGACCAATCTCGGGCCGCTCGGCGCAGTCGTCGTCGGCCGCAGTTCACCCAACGCTGGGAGGGCCGATCGCTAGAGCCGCCAAACGCGTCTGCTCAGATGGGCGTCCATATCCCGTTGTTCCAGAGGCCCCAATCGGCATCAGTTGGGTTCCACATCAGTTGAGCCCCCGGGGCCCACGCCGGTTGAGGTGGTTGTGGGGGCGCCCACGCCGGCGGGGGTCCCCAAGGCCCCGAGCCCGACGGGCCGGTCGGGCCGCCGGGATGTTGCCAATCGTGGCAGCGATTCCAGTCCCAGTCCAAGACGTTGCCCCACGCCGGGCTCCATTGATCGCCCGGGCACCAGTGATCGGTCGGGGCCGGTGCCGCCTGCGCACCCGGGCCGCCGGCCAGTCCCAAAAAGGACAGCGCCAATCCGCTGCCCACCAACACACGCGCACCCCGCCGCAGCCACGATCCCGTCCCCTTGACAGTCGCCATCTCCCAAGGATTTCCCCGGATTGGGATCCGGGCAAGTAGTTGTTGGGATCGTCTGCAATGTGCGGGTCCCCCCTCGAGCCCACTTGGTCGATCTCCAGCAGCTCGACAAACCGCGACTCCGCCGCGTGGAGATGCGCAATCGACACCGCGGCGTCGACGAGGATCATCCAGCCCCACTACGGCGTCGAGGAGCGGCCACGGCCCCGGCATCCGTCCCGCGAGGCGTTCGACCGCCTCATCGCCCTAGAGGTCGTTCAACCCGAACTTGTCGCGCGCCTCGTCGGTCACGGGAGTGAACAGGTTGACGAGGTTTCCATCCGGATCCCGGAACAACAACGCTCGGTTGCCCCACGGCATGGTCGTCGGCGTCGTCACGACCTCGGTGACACGCTCGCGGAGCCGCTCGTATTCGGCGTCCACGTCGTCCACGATGAATTCCACGATTGCGCTCCGGTTCGCTGCCGGTTCGGCGGATCCGTCCCCGAACAGCGGGACCGTCTTGTCGCTACCGATGGCCAGGGTGCCGGCCGGGGTCGGAATCTCCGCGAACAACTCGTTGCCCCACACGGCCGCGATTTGGGTGACCATCTCGTAGAAACCCGCCAGCCGCTTCACGTCGGCGGTGATGATGCGAGTCGATACGAACTTCATGCGCTCCTCCTGCAGGCCCCTGGTGGTGTGGGTGTCGTGCGCGAAGGATGCTAGCCGCCGCCTCCGACAACGACGGCGGTCATCGGTCCGGCAGGGTTCTCCTTGCCTGCAACGTGACGCCCGGGACGGTGTTCGCCAGGTCCGGCCGACTCTTCGCGAAAGCGCGGATCGCCCGATAGAACGCCCAAAGTTGGCGAGGCGTAGGTACTTTCGGCACCCAAGCCAACTCCCAGTGAATCCCGTTGATCGGCTCGTCGAAGAACACCGCGTAGTAGCCGGGCCAATACTGCGGGTAGTCCTTGGGCTCGTCGGTGACGGGGATAGCACGTTCGACCAAGAATTCACGGTGGAAGCGGTCGACCTCTGCTCTGCTGCGCGCCCACAACGCGATGTGGTTGATACCGACCGCCTGGTCGAAATGCGTCAACTTTCCACCGGTGCGGGCGGGCTGGATGCCGATGTAGCTGTGCGGGTTGACATTACGCGTCATGTAATACGTCGACTCGTACTCCATGTTGAGCGACGAGAAGCTGCTGTACCCGAGCCAGCCGAACAGCGCGTCGTAGAACGCGATCGAGTCGTCGTAGTCCAACACCGCGAACTCGACGTGACACACGCCCCGCCACCGCATCGTTCCTCCTTATTGTTGCTTTTGAAGCAGAACTCGATGACACCGCCTCACCGATAAACGTCGCGGCGATGCGCGATGTGGATGACGCGGACCACCACCCGTTCATCGAAAATCCGGTAAATGACGCGAAACTCGCCTTGGCGCGCCGAATACCGTCCCTCCAACTGGCCGCGAAGCGGATTGCCCACTCGCTGAGGGTTCTCCGCGAGCGGGCCGCCACCAGGTCACCGCGGAGCAAGGTTAGTCACCGTCCCAGAGCTCCCGGTAGAACCGAATACGTTCCGGGTCCGGGTCGATTCCGTAGACCTCAAAGAACAGGTCGTCGTAGCTCGTCCCGAAGTTCACATCCCAACTGATGCTGTAGGCCGCGATGGCCAGGTCGGCCCATCGATCCGCAACACCAAGGCCGGCGAGGTCAACGTGCCCGGCGAACTCACCCGCACTGTTCAGCAGGGTGTTCGGCACGCATGGGTCGCCGTGACAGACCACCAGGCTCTGCGCCGGCTCCGACGGCTCGCATGACGACCAACCGCCGCGGTAGGGACAGCCTTCCACCGGCAACGTGTCGTGCAACCGGCGTAACCCCGTGGCGATGGCCCGAACTGCAACCTCCGGATCGTCGCGCCATCGTGGATCGCAGGCCGGTGTCGCGTCGATCGCCTCGGTGACCAGCCAGGCAGCATCACCGTCCGCACCGAAGTCAAGGACACTGGGAACTGAAACGAACTGACCGGCCCATCGCAGCTTTTCGGACTCCATGGCGAGGTCCACGTCGCCGCGTTCCGCCGGGTGCAGGCCAGCATAAGATTGCCACTTGATGTAGCGCGTCCGCTCCTGGCCGTGAGACCGGAACGTCAGGCCGCCCAGCTCATTACGCCAAACGACCTCAACCTTGCCTGACTCGGCAAGGTCCAAGACCTTGCCGGGGACAGCTACGGCAGCATCAGGTACACCTGCTGGCACCCGTTCGTAACTCACTCTGACCGCAGACGTTTACACATTGAAGGGAAACTCCACGAGGTCACAGTCGGCCCCAGGTCACGATGCGCAGACGATATTCTTCCGCCGACTGGACCCCCTCCTCGGCTACGGTTCCATTACGTCGTCCAATATGCCGTGCCGCATCAGCGTCCGTGCTCTACGGTCGTCGGATGGGGGTCCGGCACGCCGTCATGGCGGGTATTGCCAAGCAGCTCGGTCATCCAACTGGTTTGCCCGGGCGGCTAGTTGGTGCGGCGCTCAACCGGGGCAACCGGCGCTTCGTGAGCGCCGCCGCGCGGGCGCTGGAACCCGATGAAGGATCGGCGGTCGCCGATGTCGGATTCGGTGGTGGCGTGGGCTTGAAACTCCTGCTCCACAGTGTCGGTCCGTCCGGCTGTGTTCATGGTGTCGAGGTGTCGGAGACGATGCTCAGCCAGGCCGCGGGGCGATACCGCCGCGACATCGCATCCGGGCGGCTGTCTCTGCATTCCGGGACCATGACGCAGTTGCCCTTCGCCGATGGGGCATTGGACGGCGCCATTACGGTCAACACCATCTACTTCGTCGCGGAGCTCGACACAGCGTTCCGAGAGCTTGCCAGGGTGATGAACAGCCGGGGTCGACTCGTCATCGGACTGGCCGACCCCGACGTGATGGCGAAACTGCCATTCACGGGACACGGATTTCAGCTCCGTCCGGTGCCGGAGGTGATCGACACGCTACGCAGCACCGGCCTCACAGTCGAACACCGTCAGATCAGTGAAGACGCCAACGCACCGCACCTGCTGATCGCCCACGCCCTCGCGTGAAACGTCGCGAACGAGTGCGGGTAGTCGTTTGAGGTCGACTTCCGGCTTCGATCGAAACGGACTGCCCTACTTGGGCTTAGACGTTTAGACGTTGAAGCGGAACTCCACCACGTCGCCGTCGGCCATGACGTAGTCCTTGCCTTCCATGCGGACCTTGCCGGCGGCCTTGGCCGCGGCCATCGAACCCGCGGCGATCAGGTCGTCGTAGGACACGATCTCGGCCTTGATGAAGCCCTTCTCGAAGTCGGTGTGGATCACCCCGGCGGCCTTCGGAGCGGTGTCGCCCTGGTGAATCACCCACGCGCGCGCCTCTTTTGGGCCAGCCGTCAGGTAGGTCTGCAGCTTGAGGGTGTGAAAACCGGCCCGCGCCAACGCATCCAGGCCACGCTCAGTTTGCCCGATCGACTCCAGCAGCTCGGCGGCCGACTCGTCGTCCAGCTCCTGCAGCTCGGCCTCGATCTTCGCGTCCAGGAACACCGCGTCGGCGGGTGCGACCATCGCGCACAGCTCGGCCTTGCGGGCATCGTCGGTCAGCACGGACTCGTCGGAGTTGAACACGTACAGAAACGGCTTGGTGGTCATCAGGTTCAGCTCGCGCAACAATGACGCGTCGGCACCGGCGGCGAAGAGCGTCTTGCCCGAGTCCAGCACGGCCTCGGCGGCGACGGCCGCCTCGTGCACGGGCTTGCGGTCCTTGTTGTTGCGGGCTTCCTTCTCCAGCCGCGGGACCGCCCTCTCCAGGGTCTGCATGTCGGCGAGGATCAGCTCGGTCTCGATGACCTCGATGTCGGCGCTCGGATCGACCTTGCCGTCGACGTGCACCACGTCGTCGTCGGCGAACACCCGCACCACCTGGCAGATCGCGTCACACTCGCGGATGTTGGCCAGGAACTTGTTGCCCAGCCCGGCACCCTCCGAGGCGCCCTTCACGATTCCGGCGATGTCGACGAACGTCACCGGGGCCGGCACGATCTTCTCGGAATCGAACATCTCCGCCAGCTTGTCCAGCCGCGGATCGGGTAGCGGGACGACGCCCTCGTTGGGTTCGATCGTCGCGAACGGATAGTTGGCCGCCACCACGTTGTTCCGGGTCAGCGCGTTGAACAACGTGGACTTGCCGACATTCGGCAGGCCGACTATTCCCAGGCTCAGGCTCACAGGGAGCCAAGTCTAGGGGGCCCGGCGGCGCCGGACGATCGGGACCGTCACGCGCCTCATCTGCGCGAGAATGGGGCACGCCACAGGATCGCTACGAGGTATTTACGAGCCTTTCGGTCCATTCCCGGTACGGTCTACATGTGTCAGCACAGCGGGCTAGTGCGACGGTGGACAGTGCGCACCGTTCGATCCACCCCAATATCCCAGGCGCCCCCTGGTACGCAGCCGTGCTTATCGCCGTCACCGCGACAGCTATCGGCTACGGCATCGACGCTGGCCACAAGGAACTGACCCACGTCTTCGCGGGCTTCTATATAGCGGGTTGCGTGGCGGCGGTGCTCGCGGTGCGCCAGGACAGCATCTTCACCACGATCATCCAGCCGCCACTGATCCTGTTCTGCGCGGTGCCCGGCGCCTACTGGCTGTTCCATGACGCCAAAATCGGCCGCCTCAAAGATCTGCTGATCAACTGCGGCTATCCACTCATCGAGCGCTTCCCGCTCATGCTGGGCACCGCCGGTGCCGTCCTGGCGATCGGACTGGCCCGCTGGTATTTCGGGAACGCCCGGGGCGCGACCACGGTGAGCACGTCCGCCGAGACCGCCGGCGTCGCCGGCGTCGACGTCAAATCCTTCTTCAGCAACATCGGCGCCAAATTGCAGTCGGCGCTGCAGTCCGATGCCGACGACACCGACGAGGCCTCCGAGGCGCGGCGCGGTCGCACGTCGGGTTCGTCGGCCAGGACCCGCCGCACGGCGCGCGACGGTCGCGCGTCCACGCGTTCCGCGCGGGCCCGCTCCCGGCATGCGCGACCGCCCCTCGACGAGGAGTCGGTTGAGCGGCCGGAGCGTCCGCGGCGCAGCGCCCGTCGGAACCCGGCGGCTGCCCGCGATTACGACGGCGCCGTACCGCCCCGTCGGTCACGCCGCCGGCCCAGGCCGGACGTCGATCCGGAGTTGCGCGGCCAACCGCCCCGGGAGCCGCGCCGCGAGCCGCGCGCCCGCCGCAATCCCTACGAGCGGCCTTACGATCGGCCCGCGCCACGCACCAGCCGTTTCGACGGCGTTGAGTCCTACGGCGACAAGTACGACGACGGCCGCGAGCCCTACGAGCCGCGGCGCCGGCGACCCCCGTCGACCGGAAACAACGGGACGCATCACCCCATCTCGCAGGTCCGCTACCGCGGCGGCACCCAGGACCAGCCGCGGGAGCCGCACACCGAGCGCCGGAGCCGTTCACGGACGCCGGGCCGCGCGCACGGACGGCCCCCGGCGGAATCCTGGGAGTACGACGTCTAGCGGTCTAAGCCCCTCAGCGGGCTGAGCGGATCTCGCGCGGCAGCGCGAACACCAGCGTCTCCTGCGCGGTGGTCACCGGTTGCACCAGGTCGTAGCCGCACTCGGCCAGCCGCTCCAGCACGCCTTGCACCAGGACCTCGGGAACGGACGCCCCGGACGTGACGCCGACCGTGGTGACGCCCTCGAGCCACGCCGGGTCGATGTCCTCGGCCCAGTCGACCAGGTGGGCGGCGGCGGCCCCGCCGCCCAACGCCACTTCCACCAGCCGCACCGAGTTCGACGAATTGCGCG
This sequence comes from Mycobacterium sp. NTMscope_MAC_12, assembly GCF_976985675.1. Classification (NCBI taxonomy): domain Bacteria; kingdom Bacillati; phylum Actinomycetota; class Actinomycetes; order Mycobacteriales; family Mycobacteriaceae; genus Mycobacterium; species Mycobacterium sp. NTMscope_MAC_12. The sequence goes on along the minus strand of NZ_CDRJYY010000001.1, from coordinate 730,172 downwards.
ACCCTACGACGATCACCAGCTCGCACTCCGGGGCCATCGCCTTGACCGCAACCTGCCGATTTTGGGTCGCATAGCAGATGTCGTCGCTGGGCGGATCCTGCAGCTTCGGGAATCGTTGCCGCAGCCGCTCGACGATTTCCATCGTCTCGTCGACCGACAGCGTGGTCTGGGAGAGCCACACCACCTTGTCCTCGTCACGGACCGTCACGTTGTCCACGGCGGCGACCCCGTCGACCAGTTGCACATGGTCGGGCGCCTCGCCGGCGGTGCCGACGACCTCCTCGTGGCCCTCGTGGCCGATGAGCAGGATGTCGTAGTCGTTGCGGGCGAATCGCCGGGCCTCGTTGTGCACCTTGGTGACCAGGGGGCAGGTGGCGTCGATGGTGTGCAGGTTGCGCTCGGCGGCCGCCGAGTGCACCGAGGGGGCGACGCCGTGCGCGGAGAACACCACGATGGCGCCTTCGGGCACCTCGTCGGTCTCCTCGACGAACACGGCCCCGGCCTTTTCCAGCGTGCTGACCACGTGCCGGTTGTGCACGATCTCGTGACGCACATAGACCGGCGGGCCGTGCTTTTCCAGCGCGCGCTCCACGGTCTCGACGGCCCTGTCCACGCCCGCGCAGTAGCCGCGCGGCTCGGCCAGGAGCACGCGCTTGCGGGTGGGGGGCACGGCCACCGAGCTGGATGCGCCGGGAATCCCCATGTCGACGGTCGAGGGCATGTCCCCCAGGGTACGTTCTGCCGACACGGGGCTGCCAGCTCGCGCCGGCGGGCTTGGAGTTAGCCGCCGCTTAAGGCAATCTTGGACCCATGGCTACTGCACCGTATGGGGTTCGGCTGCTGGTCGGCGCGGCAACGGTCGCCGTTGAGGAGACCATCAGGCTGCCGAAAACCATCCTGATGTACCCGATGACACTGGCCAGTCAGGCGGCGCACGTGGTGATGCGCTTCCAGCAAAACCTCGCCGAGCTGGTGATCAAGGGGGACAGCACCCTCGAGTCGATTTTCCCGCCCAAGGACGAGAAGCCGGAATGGGCGACGTTCGACGAGGACGTGGACGACGCGGTCGACGGGGCATATGCCACGGTGACCGAGGGCGGCGAGGGCGAGCGCCGGGCCGAGGGACGGTTTGCGCTGTACTCGGTGGCCGAAGCGCACGAGGACGCCAGCGCGCTGACCAAACCCGCCCGCCCCTCGAAGAAGCCGGCGGCCGACGCGTCGGTGCCCCTACCGGCGGTGGCCACCGAACTGGATTACTCGGCCCTGACGCTGGCGCAGCTGCGGGCCCGCCTGCAATCGCTGAGCGTGGATGAACTCGAAGAGCTGCTGGCCTACGAGCAGGCGACCAAGGGCCGCGCGCCGTTCCAGACGCTGCTCGCCAACAGGATCACCCGCGCGAACGCGAAGTGACCCGCGCCGCCACGTCCGAACCGAACTCCGCCGAGAACCCTTTTCCGGTGCGCGCGGTGGCAATCCGGGTCGCGGGCTGGATCGACAAGTTGGGCACCGTCTGGGTGGAGGGTCAGCTCGCCCAGGTCTCGATGCGGCCCGATTCCAAAACCGTGTTCATGGTGCTGCGTGACCCCGCCGCCGACATGTCGCTGACCGTGACGTGCCCGCGCGATTTGGTGCTGAACGCACCGGTGAAGCTGGCCGAGGGCACCCAGGTGGTGGTGTGCGGCAAGCCATCGTTTTACACGGGCCGCGGCACATTTTCGTTGCGGCTCAGCGAGATTCGCGCGGTGGGAGTCGGCGAGCTACTGGCGCGCATCGATCGGTTGCGCAGGCTGTTGGACGCCGAAGGGCTTTTCGACGCCCGGCTCAAGCGGCCAATCCCCTTCCTACCCAACATGATCGGCCTGATCACCGGCCGGGCCAGCGCGGCCGAGCGGGACGTGAAAACCGTGGCGGCCGGACGCTGGCCGGCGGTGCGTTTCGCGGTGCGCAACACGGCGGTCCAGGGACCCAACGCGGTTGCGCAGATCGTCGACGCCCTACGTGAGCTCGACGGCGACGCCGACGTCGACGTCATCGTCCTCGCCCGCGGCGGCGGCAGCGTCGAAGACCTGTTGCCGTTCTCCGACGAGACGCTGTGCCGCGCGATCGCGGCGTGCCGCACCCCGGTGATCAGCGCGGTCGGTCACGAGCCCGACAATCCGCTGTGCGACCTGGTCGCCGATCTGCGTGCGGCCACGCCCACCGACGCGGCCAAGAAGGTGGTCCCAGACGCCGCGGCCGAACAGCGGCTGGTCGACGAACTGCGCCGACGCAGCGCACAATCGCTGCGCAACTGGGTATCTCGCGAACAGCGGGCCCTGGCCCAGATACGCAGCCGTCCGGTGCTGGCCGAGCCGCTGGCGGCGCTGAGGTCGCGCGCCGAGGAGGTTCACCGCGCGCGCTCGGCGATTCGCCGCGACGTCACTCGGCTGGCCGCCACCGAGACCGAACGGATCGGCCATCTGAGCGCGCGGCTGGCGACGCTGGGGCCGGCGGCCACCTTGGCGCGCGGCTACGCCGTCGTGCAAACGGTCGGCGCCACCGAGAGCAAGGTGATGCGTTCGGTCGACGACGCGCCGGCGGGCACCCGGTTGCGGGTGCGGGTGGCCGACGGTGCCGTGGCCGCGGTCAGCGAAGGGCCGGCCGATGGCGCGTAAAAACGACGGCGGGGACGGCTCAGCCGGCCCGGAGGGGACCGAATCCATTACACCTATTAGTCACCTGGGCTATGAAGCGTGCCGGGACGAGCTGATCGAGGTCGTGCGCCTGTTAGAGCAGGGCGGGCTGGACCTGGATGCGTCGCTGCAGCTATGGGAAAGAGGCGAACAGCTGGCTAAACGGTGCGAAGAACATTTAGCTGGCGCTCGCAAGCGGATCGAGGACGCTCTCGCGGCGGGCGACGCCGAGGACGCCTGAATCGCGCAACGTCGGAGGGCTGGGTTGAAAGACTTTTTCCGAACTGGAACACGTTTCAGTTATGATTTGACGCATGGGTGATCCATCGCTGACGGCCGAACTCGGCCGCGTCCTGGTCACCGGGGGGTCCGGATTCGTCGGCGCCAACCTGGTGACCACCCTGCTCGACCGCGGGTATCAGGTCCGCTCGTTTGACCGGGCCCCCTCGCCATTGCCCGAGCATCCTCAGTTGGAGGTGCTGCAAGGAGACATCACCGACACGGCGGTGTGCGCCCAAGCGGTCGACGGCATCGACACGGTGTTTCACACCGCGGCGATCATCGACCTGATGGGCGGCGCGTCGGTGACCGAGGAGTACCGGCAGCGCAGCTTCGGGGTCAACGTCGGGGGCACCGAGAACCTGGTCCGCGCCGGGCAGGCGGCCGGGGTGCAGCGCTTCGTCTACACCTCGTCGAACAGCGTCGTGATGGGCGGCCAGAACATTGCGGGCGGCGACGAGACACTGCCCTACACCGACCGATTCAACGATCTGTACACCGAGACCAAAGTGATCGCCGAGCGATTTGTATTGGGCCAGAACGGCTCCCCGAACGGTGGGGCCGGCCTACTGACTTGTGCGATTCGGCCCAGCGGCATCTGGGGCCGCGGCGACCAGACGATGTTCCGCAAGCTGTTCGAAAGCGTGATCGCCGGTCACGTCAAGGTGCTGATCGGCCGCAAATCGGCCCGGTTGGACAACTCCTACGTGCACAACCTGATTCACGGTTTCATCCTGGCGGCCCAGCATCTGGCGCCCGGCGGCACCGCACCCGGTCAGGCGTACTTCATCAACGACGCCGAGCCGATCAACATGTTCGAGTTCGCCCGGCCCGTGGTCGAGGCCTGCGGCGAGAATTGGCCGCGGGTCCGGGTGAACGGCCCGCTCGTTCGCGCGGCGATGACGGGTTGGCAGCGGCTGCATTTCCGGTTCGGCATACCGGCGCCGCTGCTCGAGCCACTAGCCGTCGAGCGGCTTTATCTGGACAACTTCTTCTCGATCGCCAAGGCGTCTCGTGATCTCGGCTACCAGCCCCTGTTCACCACCGAACAGGCGCTGTCGGAATGTCTGCCGTACTACGTGGGCATGTTCGACCAGATGAAGCGAGAAGCGTTGGCGGCCAAGGCTTCCGTTTAGCGGAAGCTCACCATCTCGCTGCCCCACGCGGCGCGGATGTTCGCGTCGACGTCATGCGCGAGGGCGTCCTTCTTGTCGATGAGCAGGCAGGCTCGATCGTCCGCCCGGTACGGCGGCCATTCCGGCTCACCGGCGGGGCCCGCGGGCTCGGCGTGCGCGGCGAAGTTGATCCATCGCGTACGCACCCTCTTTGAGACCGCCTTGGCGGTTCTGGTGCCACCGAGCTTCAGCGTGGGGTCCTTGGGAGCACCGAGAGTTCCCCAGACATAAGGCAATTCGGTGGCATGCGCGGCCCCGACCGTCAGCAGCTTCAACAGCGGGGTGGAGTAATCGAATCGGTACAGATACACCGGCGCCACGCGGGCGTGTCCCTCGGCAAGCCACACCGAGGGCATCCGGAAGCCGACGTCTGTCGCGATGCTCAAACTCCTTGCCTTGCGCCGTATACGCGAATACGCCGAGCCGATCACCTCCTCGGTGGGCAACTGCAAATCGGGTTGTTCGGCGGCGATCTGGTTGAACATCGAGGTGATCGCGCTCGGGGTGATCGGCATCAGCGGCGAACGCATCAGCCGGAAGAGTGCCGCCTCGTGTTTGTTGGTGCCGATGATCAGCGGGACCGGATGGGTACGACCCTCCTGCGCCAGCTTGACCGGGTAGTCGCCCAGCACGTCGCCGTCGACGATCGGCACGAACGCCAGCGTTCCCGGGTTGCGCGCCGGCACCTCGTCGAACACCTCTTGCGAGGTGGCCAGGATGGTCGCCATCGGCATGTCGACCAGCCGCTGCAACTCCGAGGGGGCGATTCCCAGTTTGTCGAGAAAGGCTCGGGTGACCCGGTGCGCACGATCGCGGTCGTACACCGAAGTGGCCGGCGAACTCTGCGCGATCGCGCCGGCGAACAGGCCCTGGGCCGCCGGGCTGGCCAGCAGCGTCGTGACCATCCCCGCCCCGGCGGATTCACCGAACAGCGTGACCCGTTGCGGATCGCCGCCGAAGGCGGCGACGTTGTCGCGCACCCACTCCAACGCCGCGAGCGCGTCGCGCAGCCCGACGTTCGAGTCGAACCTTCGCCCCGCGGTGTCGAACGACGCCAGGTCGAGAAAGCCGAGCACCCCGAGCCGATAGTTGACCGTCACAACCACGACGTCGCCGTGGCTGACCAGCCTGCTGCCGTCATAGAGGGTCTGGCTGCTCGATCCCAGGACGTAGGCGCCGCCGTGCAGCCACACCAGCACCGGTTTGGCGTCGCCGGGCCGGGTGTCCGAGGACGCCCAGACGTTGAGCCGCAGGCAGTCTTCCCCCTGCGGCGCGCCCAGATCCAGCGGCATGTTGGGAAATACCGGTTGCGGGCACGCCGGCCCGAACGCGGTGGCGTCGGCGATCTCGGTCCAGCGCTCGGGCGGTTGCGGCGCCCGGAAACGTAAGTCGCCCACCGGCGCCGCCGCGTAGCGAATGCCTTTCCACGCCTTGACGCCGCCCTCGTCGACACCGCGGACCGGGCCGTAGCCGGTTTCGACCACCAGGTCGTCGATCGCCATGCGCGTTCCTAGGTGAGTCGCTCGGTGAGGAATTGGACCACCCGTTTGCGGGCCTCGTAGGCGGGGTGTCCGTCGACTTCGCGGACCTCGTCGGTGAGCACCGAATGCGCCATCTTGCCGAAACCGTGCTGATTGCCGGGCCCCGAATCGATGTCGATCACCTCGAAGGCGTCGCCGAGGCGCTCCTTGAGCGTCGCGAACCGTTCGCCCGGCGCCAGCTTGTCCTCGCTGAATCGCAATCCCATGGCGCACAAGCCGTCGTTGGCGCAGCGGTCGGCCACGGTGGTCAGCTCGGACTCGCTCAGGCCGGGGTCGCGGCGACGCGCGGCGCCCAGCGCCACGGGAATCGACGGCTGCGAAAGCACCGGGGCGAGCACGCTGTCGTCGACCGCGGCGGCCAGCGCGAACCCACCGGTGAAGCATTGACCGATGACGCCGACACCCCTGCCCGGAGTCGCGGCGTTGAGGTCGCGCGCCAGCGCGCGCAGGAACGACGCCACCGGCCGCGCCTTGTTGGTCGCAAACGCCGCGAACTCCCTTGTCACACAGGCCCTGGCGGTGGTCGCCGCGATGGAACCGAACGTCCTTGGCGTGCCCGGCTGGCCGAATAGTGACGGCATGGCGACGGTAAAGCCGTTGTCCACCAAGTGATTACCCAAGGCCAGCACACCGGGGTGAATCCCAGGGATCTCGGGGATCAGCACCACGCCGGGGCCGGCGCCCTTGCGGTAGACGTCGTGCGTGTAGCCGCCACCGCTGAACGGCGCCGCCGACCATCCGGACAGATCGGCCTCTGGAGCGGTCACGCGGGTCCCTTCTATCGGCGTGTCGGCAGCGGCGGCTGCGATTGCGTCGCCGAGGCCAGCGTACGAAATTGATCGCTGTTTCCGGCGCCGGTGATCGCGATCTGCGTCGCGCCGCCCGAACCGCTGAGCCGGGTCGTCCACACCGCCTCGGCGTCCGCGCCGCCTTCGCCGGAACCCTGATAGACGACCCAGTTGGTCCCGGCGACATCGACCGCCCCGGTCGGGTATGCCGACGGATGGATCGAATTGATCAGCTTGTCCTCGTCGGCGTTGCTCTGGGTCAGGCTCAGATACATCCCGCTCGGGCTGATGTATCCGACCACCGAGAGGGGTGCGTTCGCCCGTTGGCCCGTCGCGGGGTCGGATCGCCCGTTGGGGATCCCGCCACGGTGCCCGGAGTTGGCCCGCCAGCCGCTCGGCAGTTGCGGTTGCCGGATGGGAAAGCCGAGCGTCGCGGCGTCCGCCCGCAGGGCCGCCGCGGCGTCATAGGACGGGATGGGGCCCTGGTGCCTGTCGAGCTGAAACGAACACATGCCCAGCAGGCCGGCCAGCACCACGCAGCCGATCACCAGCGGAATCAGCGACCAGAACATGTCGCGGCCGTCCTGCAGCAGCCGGGGCTTCGCCGGCCGCGGCGCGGGGCCGGCGGCCGGCGCCGGCTCGTCGGCCACAGAGCCGTCCGAGCTGGCATTCAGCGGCGGCTTCTCGGTCATCCCCCGAGTATCCCAGTTCCAGCGGACCGATCCGCTTCTGGGACAATCAGCAACCATGACAGTTGAGGGCGACCGCTCGTCCACCGCCAACGGCCGGGCTCCAGCGCAGGCGCGGCCGCGCGGTGAGGCGCCAGACCGCAACCTGGCCTTGGAACTGGTCCGCGTCACCGAGGCCGGCGCCATGGCCGCCGGACGCTGGGTCGGCCGCGGCGACAAAGAGGGCGGCGACGGGGCAGCCGTCGACGCGATGCGCGAGCTGGTCAACTCGGTGTCGATGCGCGGCGTGGTCGTCATTGGCGAGGGTGAGAAGGACCACGCGCCGATGCTCTACAACGGCGAAGAGGTCGGCAACGGCGACGGCGCGGAGTGCGATTTCGCCGTCGACCCGATCGACGGCACCACGCTGATGAGCAAGGGCATGCCCAACGCCATCTCCGTGCTGGCGGTGGCCGACCGCGGCGCGATGTTCGACCCGTCGGCGGTGTTCTACATGAACAAGATCGCCGTCGGCCCCGAGGCCGCGCACGTGCTCGACATCACCGCGCCGATCGCCGAGAACATCAAGGCCGTCGCCAAGGTGAAGGCGCTGTCGGTGCGCGACATGACCGTGTGCATCCTGGACCGGCCGCGGCACGCCCAGCTGATCGAAGACGTCCGGGCCACCGGAGCCCGCATCCGGCTGATCACCGACGGCGACGTCGCCGGCGCGATCTCGGCCTGCCGGCCGCACTCGGGCACCGACATGCTGGCCGGGATCGGCGGCACCCCCGAAGGCATCATCGCCGCCGCCGCGATCCGGTGCATGGGTGGCGCCATCCAGGCGCAGTTGGCCCCCACCGACGATGAGGAACGCCAAAAGGCCATCGACGCCGGCTACGACCTCGATCAGATCCTGACCACCGAGGACCTCGTGTCCGGTGACAACGTCTTCTTCTGCGCCACCGGCGTCACCAACGGCGACCTGCTCAAGGGCGTGCAGTACTACCCCGGTGGCTGCACCACCCAATCGATCGTCATGCGGTCGAAGTCGGGCACCGTCCGGATGATCGAGGCCTACCACCGGCTTTCGAAGCTCAACGAATACTCCGCCATCGACTTCACCGGCGACAGTTCTGCCGCCTATCCCCTGCCCTGACCACTTCGAAGAACGAGGAAGCCAGCACTCTATGGCCACGGATGACACCGAGTACCGCATCGAGCACGACACCATGGGGGAGGTCCGCGTCCCCGCAAAAGCGTTGTGGCGCGCGCAAACCCAGCGTGCGGTCGAGAACTTTCCGATTTCGGGCCGGGGCCTGGAGCGCACCCAGATCCGTGCCTTGGGCCTGCTGAAGGGCGCCTGCGCGCAGGTCAACAAGGACCTCGGGCTGCTCGCTCCGGAGAAGGCCGACGCGATCATCGCCGCGGCCGCCGAGATCGCCGACGGCCGCCACGACGACCAGTTCCCCATCGACGTCTTCCAGACCGGTTCGGGCACCAGCTCCAACATGAACACCAACGAGGTGATCGCCAGCATCGCGGGGGCCAATGGTGTCACGGTGCACCCCAACGACGACGTCAACATGTCGCAGTCGTCCAATGACACCTTCCCGACCGCAACCCACATCGCGGCCACCGAAGCCGCCGTGCGCCACCTCATTCCGGCGCTCGAGGTGCTGCACGACGCGCTGGCGGGCAAGGCCCGCGAATGGCACACCGTGGTCAAGTCGGGCCGCACCCACCTGATGGACGCCGTTCCCGTGACGCTCGGCCAGGAATTCAGCGGGTACGCCCGCCAGATCGAGGCGGGCATCGAGCGGGTGCGCGCCACGCTGCCCCGACTGGGTGAGCTGGCGATCGGCGGGACCGCGGTGGGCACCGGCCTGAACGCTCCCGACGGCTTCGGCGCCAAGGTGGTCGAAACGTTGATCGCCTCCACCGGCCTGAGCGAATTGCGCACGGCGGCAAACTCCTTCGAGGCCCAGGCCGCGCGCGACGGGCTGGTCGAGGCGTCCGGGGCGCTGCGCACCATCGCCGTCTCGCTGACCAAGATCGCCAACGACGTCCGCTGGATGGGGTCGGGCCCGCTGACCGGCCTGGCCGAGATCCAGCTGCCCGACCTGCAGCCGGGCAGCTCGATCATGCCGGGCAAGGTGAATCCGGTTCTCCCCGAAGCGGTTACGCAGGTCGCCGCGCAGGTGATCGGCAACGATGCCGCGGTGGCCGTCGGCGGCCTGTCCGGTGCGTTCGAGCTCAACGTGTACATCCCGATGATGGCCCGCAACATTCTCGAGTCGTTCAAGCTGCTGACCAACGTGTCGAAGCTGTTCGCCGAGCGCTGCATCAGCGGCCTGGCGGCCAACGTCGAGCACCTGCGGGAGCTCGCCGAATCGTCGCCGTCCATCGTGACGCCGCTGAACTCGGCGATCGGCTACGAGGAGGCCGCCGCGGTGGCCAAGCAAGCCCTCAAGGAGCGCAAGACGATTCGCCAGACCGTGATCGACCGCGGCCTGATCGGCGACAAGCTGTCGATCGAGGAGCTCGACCGCCGCCTCGACGTGCTGGCCATGGCCCGCGTCCAAGACGAGGTCAAGCCGAAAGACTAGGCTGGCCGTCATGCGGTGACGGCGGTCGACGAAGAGTAAGGGTGGTTTTTCCATGACGGCTCCTCCCGGCGGCCCCTACGGTCAGGGGCCTTACGGAAGCAATCCGTATGGGCAGGACCCGAATTGGCGCGGCCAGCCGCCGGCCGGCGGCCCCTACCCGCAGGGCCCTTACCCGCAGGGCGGTCCGTACGCCTATCCGCCGGGCGGCCCGTACCCGTATCCGCCGCCGGGCGGCCCCGCCAACCCGTACCAGAGCCCGCAGTATCCCCCACCGGGACAACCATTCCCGCCTGGCGGCCCCTACCCGCCGGGGCGTCCCCCCGGTGGCTCGAAGCTGCCGTGGTTGATCGTCGCCGGTGTGGTCGCGCTGGCCGTGATCGCGCTGGTGGCCACCCTCGTGGTGATGAAGGGCGGCCACGGCAAGAAGCCGTCGAGCGCCGCGCCGCCGTCGACGAGCACGTCGGTCTCGCAACCGAGGAATTCGGCGCAAAACGCCACCGATTGCACGCCGAATGTGTCCGGCGGTGAGATGCCCCGCAGCGACTCGATCGCCGCCGGCAAGCTTTCGTTCCCGGCCGGCGCGGCGCCCTCCGGGTGGACGGTGTTCTCGGATGACCAGGGCCCCAACCTGATCGGCGGACTCGGCGTCGCCCAGGACGTGCCCGGCGCCAATCAATGGATGATGACGGCCGAGGTCGCCGTCACCAATTTCGTTGCCAGCATGGACCTCACGGCGCAAGCCACCAAACTGATGCAGTGCGTGGTCAACGGACCCGGGTATGCCAACGCGGCACCCACGCTGGGACCGGTCAAGACGTCGTCGATCACCGTGGACGGGACCAAGGCGGTGCGGGCCGACGCCGACGTCACGATCGCCGACCCCACCCGCAACGTCAAAGGCGACTCGGTCAGCATCATCGCGGTCGACACCAAACCGGTCACCGTGTTCATCGGCAGCACACCCATCGGTGACACCGCGTCGGCGGACCTCGTCGGCAAAATCATTGCCGCGCTGAAGGTCTCGAAGTCCTGACGCGGCCCTAACCGGCCGGGGCCGTCGGCGCCGAGACGTGCGTGGCCTCGGATCGCCCCCGCAACACGGTGGAATAGCATTCGGCCCAGTGCCCGCGTTCGGCCTCACCGGCCGCCTCGATGGCGGCCGCCGAGCACAGGATTCGCCGATCGGAAGTCTTGGCGAGGTCGGCCAGCCGCGCGGCCTCGTTGACGGCGTCGCCGATCACGGTGTATTCGTACCGGTTCTCGGCGCCGACGTTGCCGGCGAAAACGCGCCCCGCGGAGACGCCGACGCCGAAATCGACCGGCAACCGCCGCAGTTGCGTGGCCAGTGCACGGGCTGTCGCCAGGGCCGAGGACGCCGGCTCGCTCGTCGGCAACGGCACCCCGTACACGGCCAGCGCGGCGTCACCGGCGAATTTGTTGATCATCCCGTGGTGTTCGTCGACGGCGTTGACGACGATCCGGAAGAAGTCGTTGAGCACCTCGGCAACCTCTTGCGGCGGGCGGTTTTCCGCGAGCTGCGTGGAACCCACCAGGTCGATGAACAGCACCGCCGCTTCGACCACGTCGCCGGACAGGGACGCTCCCTCTTCGACGGCGCGCTGCGCGACGTCGGCCCCAACGTGGCGCCCGAACAGGTCACGCAGCCGGTCACGCTCGGCGAGCCCGGCCACCATTCGGTTGAATCCTGTTTGCAGCCGCCCGATTTGGGAGCGTTCGTAGGCGCCGACGTAGGTCTCCATGCGGCCGTGTTCGACCTCCGCCATGGCGTCGACGACCTCGCCGATGGGGTCCGAGATGGACCGAGACGTCAGGATCATCGTCGGCAGCCCCAGCACCAGCGCCGCCAGCGACACCACCAGGATCGGCACGTCCAACGATGCCGACTTCTCGATCAGCCACCCGTAGGAGCGGAGGACGATCAGCGACGCGATGACCGCGATGGGAAACGCGCTGCACAGAAACCACAGCAGAACCAGTCGCGCGTACACACTCGGCACGGCCAGCCGCGGCTCGGCGCCCAGCGTAGCGGCCCGCATGATGGGGCGCATGGTGCGCTGCGCGAGCAGCATCCCCGTGCCGGCGGCGGCGGAGCCGCCGAGCACCACGCCGAGCACGATGGGCAGCAGCAGCCGGGCCCCACCACCCAGATTCAGCAGGATGAAGGTTCCGCCGCTCAGCGCCCAGGCCGTCACCAGGATCGCCGACTGGCGCCCGGCCAGCTTCATCACGGCCTCGCGCTGTTCCGGTGTCGGTTCGTCGCCCGCCACAAACCAGCGCAGCGTGGGAGCCAGGCTCAGGGCGCCGGACACCGAGACGCCGATGATGCCCAACACGATCAGCAGCGCCACCGGCGCCGTGCTGTGCCGCGCGAAGTCGTCGTTGGCCGCGACGGACGTGTGGCCGCGCAGGGGGATCAAGATGGCGGCCGCTTCGACGACGGCCAGGACATAGGACAGGCTCAGGTCGAGCCCGTAGTGAAACATCCACCGTCGAGCGGACTTTCGTCCTTTCGCGGCGGGCCCGACGTTGGCGCTAGGCACCGTTGTTCGGCCCGCCGGAGTTCTGCCCGGGGATGTCGGTGATCGGGAAGTTGGGCATCGGCTTGGGTGAGGGCGTGTCGGGCAGCGTGGGGATATCACCGGCGGGGATGTCGCGCAGACCGTTGACGGGTGGGCCGTTCTCCCGGCCGCCGTAACTGCTGCCGGGCGCGCGTGGTCCCAGCAGTTCGCTGACCGTCACCAGCCGGTAGCCGTTGGCCTTGAGCACCGGGATGAACTGATACACCAGATCGACGGTGCTTGAGTAGGTGTCATGGAACAACACCACCGAACCCGGTTTGATGTAGGTCATCAGCATGGATCGCGTCGCCGCCGTATTCGAGTCGTTGGCCCAATCGAAAGGGATGACGTCCCAAAGGATTTCGGCCAGCCCGAATTGACCGGCGGTCTGGCGCACCACCGGGTCGGACAATCCGCCCGCGGGCCGGTACAACGTCGGCGTGCGGCCCGTCGCGGCGGTGATGGCGTCATTCGCCTTGGAGAACTGCGCGGCGATGTCCTCCCGCGGGATGGTCGTCATGTTGGGGTGTTCCCAGGTGTGGCTGCCGATTTCCATCCCCGCGTCGGCGATGCGCTTGGCCCCCGCCGGGTTGGCGGCCACCTTGTTGCCGATCAGAAAGAACGTGGCCTTGGCGTCGTTGTCCTTCAGGACGTGCAGCAGCCGCTCGTCGAAGGGGCCGGGGCCGTCGTCGAAGGTCAGCGCGACGCATTTGATGACCGCGCAGGACAGGTCGTCGGCGCGTGTCACGTGACCGGTCAGCCCGCCGATCACCAGGACCGCGACGGCCGCGACGACACCGACCAGCGTGCGCCAGTAGCGCCAGGCCAAAGTGTCGGGTCGTTTCGCCACGGTAAGAGCCTACTCACCGCGAGACTGCAACCAGCGACGCGTTTCGCGGGTGAAACGGTAGTGGAATACAGTTTCGCGGCGAAAACGCTCAGTGCGGTCCGGCGATCTCCTCGAGCATCTCGGTGACCAGCGCGGCGATCGGCGACCGCTCGCTGCGCAGCAGGGTGATGTGGGCGAACAGCGGATGGCCCTTGAGCTTCTCGATCACGGCCGCGACCCCGTCGTGGCGCCCCACCCGCAGGTTGTCGCGCTGAGCGATGTCGTGGGTCAGGACCACCCGCGACCCGGTGCCCAGCCGGGACAGCACGGTCAGCAAAACGTTGCGCTCCAGCGACTGCGCCTCATCGACGATGACGAACGAGTCGTGCAGCGACCGGCCCCGGATGTGGGTCAGCGGCAGCACTTCGAGCATGCCGCGGGACAGCACTTCCTCGAGCACCGCCGGGCTGGCCAGGCCCTCGAGGGTGTCGAAAACGGCCTGCGCCCACGGCCCCATCTTTTCGCTCTCGCTGCCGGGCAGGTACCCCAACTCCTGGCCGCCGACGGCGTACAGCGGGCGGAAGACCACCACCTTGCGCTGGGTCCGCCGCTCCAGCACGGCCTCCAGGCCGGCGCACAACGCGAGCGCCGACTTGCCGGTGCCGGCCTTGCCGCCCAGCGACACGATGCCGACCGACTCGTCGAGCAGCAGGTCCAGGGCGACCCGTTGTTCGGCGGACCGCCCGCGCAGTCCGAACACTTCGCGGTCACCGCGGACCAGCTGAACGCGCTTGTCCGCGTTGACCCTGCCCAGCGCGTGGGAGCTACCACCGAGAAGCCGAATGCCGGTGTGGCAGGGCAGGTCTCGGGCTTCGGCCAGATCGATCTCACCGTCGGTGAACAGGGCATCGATATCGTCGGTGGCGGTTTCGATCTCGCGCATGCCCGACCATCCGGAGGCCACGACGTCTTGCGCGTGGTACTCGTCGGCGGCCAGCCCCACCGCGGCGGCCTTGACCCGAAGCGGAATGTCCTTGCTGACCAACGTGACTCGTTTGCCTTCGGCGGCGAGGTTGGCGGCGCAACTCAGGATCCGGCAGTCGTTGTTGTCGCCGCGGAAGCCGGCGGGCAGCACCGCCGGGTCCGTGTGGTTGAGTTCGACGTGGAGCGTACCGCCTTGTGTCCCAACGGGAATGGGCTGATCCAGGCGGCCGTGCACAAGCCGAAGATCGTCGAACAGGCGCAACGCCTGGCGGGCGAACCATCCCAGCTCGTGGTGGTGGCGTTTGGCCTCCAGCTCGCTGATCACCACCAACGGAACAACCACCTCGTGCTCGGCGAACCGACTGCACGCCCACGGGTCGGACAGCAGCACGGAAGTGTCGATCACGTAGGTCCGGATATCGGTCACGTAGCGCTCCTCGAGCGGGATGAGCCCGCGCGGACCCGCACAGGCATGTCGACGGGAACCGCAGCACCAGGACCGGGGCCGGTCCTTCCGTTGTGGTGACGGGAGGTGCCGCCCTGGCAGCAGAGCTTGACGCTGACCATCGGGAACGACGCTACTCCCGTGGCCGTCCGCCCGCTGTGCAGGCGCGCCGACACGACAAGCCGCGGCAACCCCGCGGAGGGATCAGCGGGGAGCGGGCAGCCGGCTCAGCCGACGATGAATTGCCGCAGGGCGGGCTCGTCCGCGAGCCCCCATGCGGTGATGCGGTCGGAGATCGCCTGCCGCAGCTGCTCCGGACCGAAAATGCCTGCGTCGGCGACGTTCTGCACCTTGTCCGCATACGCGTCGATGTCGGCGCCGGGCACCTTCAGGTCGGCCGCGCGGGCGGCGATCGCCGCGATCGTCTCGTCGCGGGTGTAGTCCAGGCAGTGCGCGATGAGGTTGGAGAAGAACACTTCGTGCCGCCGCTCGTCGCGCGCGATCCGGTCGACCAGCCCGGCCAGGATGGGCTCCTCGAGCTTGGCGGCCAGGTTCTCGCAGAACACGGCGTGGGTGCGTTCGGTGAACGCCAGGTGCACCAGGGTTTCCACCTGCGAGTAGGTGTCGGCGCGGTAGCCCTTCATCACGTACTGGACGCGGGCCTCTTCGTTGGCGGTCGGGTCGACCTCCCGGGTCACCACCAGGTACTCGCGCAGCGCGATGGCGTGCAGATGCTCCTCGGCGGTCCATCGGCCGATCCAGCGGCCCCAGTAGTCCTCCAGGATGAAGTGCTCGACCAGCTCGCGGTGGTGGGCGGCCAGGTTGTCCTTGAGCAGCAGCATGATCTCGCAGGCATCCGTCAGCGGCCGGGGCAGCGTCGCCGACGAGGGTTCCCAGTCGCGTCCGCCGAGGAATGCGAAGTTCTCGCCCCGTTCGAACGGCACGTAGTCGTGCGCGAACCAGAGTTCTTCGGTGGACAGGTGGCGGTCGATGTTCGCTTCGACGACCGGCTCGAGTTCCAGGGTCAGCGCGTTAGCGACGGGTCTCTGTGCCATGAGATAACTGTAACCCGCGTACACAGGTTCATGAAATCGCCGGGGTCGTGTCGGAACAAGTGCTGACCTTGATCCTCGAACCCGGCCCGGCCGGGCCGTCAGGGCGGCGTCGCCGCCGGTTAGCGGCCGACCAGCGCCCAGTCTTCGAGGCCCTCGTACAGCGGAAACTCCTGGGCCAGCCGTGTCACGCGCTGCCGCAGGCCCGACACGTCGGCCGAGCTGCCGGCCGCCAGGGCGGTGGCGATGACGTCGGCAACCTCGCTGAACTCGGCGTCGCCGAAGCCACGGGTGGCCAGGGCGGGCGTGCCGATCCGCAGGCCCGACGTGACCATCGGCGGCCGCGGATCGTTGGGCACGGCGTTGCGGTTGACGGTGATGCCGACCTCGTGCAGCAAGTCCTCGGCGGCCTGGCCGTCGAGCGGGGAGTTGCGCAGATCCACCAGCACCAGGTGCACGTCGGTGCCGCCGCTGACCACCGACACACCGGCCTTCGCGACATCGGCGGCCAGCAGCCGCTCGGCGAGGATGCGGGCGCCCGACAGCGTCCGCTGCTGTCGCTCGACGAATTCGGGGGTGCTCGCGATCTTCAGCGCGACGGCCTTGCCCGCGATCACGTGCATGAGCGGACCGCCCTGCTGGCCGGGGAACACGGCCGAGTTGATCGCCTTGGCGTATTGCTGCTTGCCCAGGATCATGCCCGAGCGGCCGCCGCCGAGCGTCTTGTGGATGGTGGTCGACACGATATCGGCGTGCGGCACCGGCGAGGGGTGCAAGCCGGCCGCGACCAGGCCCGCGAAGTGCGCCATGTCCACCCAGAGCTTGGCGTCGACCTCGTCGGCGATCGCGGCGAACGCCGCGAAGTCGAGGATCCGCGGGTAGGCCGACCAGCCGGCGATGATCACCTTGGGGCGAAATTCCAGCGCCTTGGCGCGCACCGCGTCCATGTCGACGAGATGCGTCGTCGGGTCGACCCCGTAGAACCCGTTCTCGTAGAGCTTGCCGGAGAAGTTCAGCTTCATGCCGTGCGTCAGGTGGCCGCCGTTGGCCAGGTCCAGCCCCAGCAGCCGCTCCCCCGGTGACATCAGCGCGTGCAGCACGGCGGCGTTGGCCTGGGCGCCCGAATGCGGCTGCACGTTGGCGAAGTCGGCGCCGAAGAGCGCCTTGGCCCGATCGCGGGCGATGTTCTCCACGACGTCGACGTACTCGCAGCCGCCGTAGTAGCGGCGCCCGGGCAGGCCCTCGGCGTACTTGTTGGTCAGCACGCTGCCCTGGGCTTGCAACACCGAGCGCGGAACAAAGTTCTCCGACGCGATCATTTCCAGCATGTCGCGCTGGCGGCCCAACTCCTGGCCCAGCAGCGCGGCGATGTCGGGGTCGACCTCGGCGAGGGGGGCGGACATCACAGAGGTCGCGGCGCGGGCGTCAGGTGCAGCAGTCACGGCGCCAGTCTATCCAGCGGCGACTTTTGGCCAGCCCAGCCGTCGGGCTTTTCGGCGCTCCTGCAACACTTGCACTATGCCGCGGCTTAGCGAGCCGAGCCCTTATGTGGAGTTCGACCGAAAGCAATGGCGTGCGCTTCGTATGTCGACGCCGCTGGCCCTCACCGAGGAGGAACTGGTCGGCCTGCGCGGTCTGGGCGAACAAATCGACTTGCTCGAGGTCGAAGAGGTCTATCTGCCGCTGGCCCGGCTGATTCACCTTCAGGTCGCGGCCCGCCAGCGGTTGTTCGCCGCCACCGCGGAGTTCCTGGGCGAGCCTCAGCAAAATCCGGACCGGCCCGTGCCGTTCATCATCGGGGTCGCCGGCAGCGTGGCGGTCGGCAAGTCGACGACCGCCCGCGTGCTGCAGGCGCTGTTGGCCCGCTGGGACCATCACCCCCGGGTGGATCTGGTGACCACCGACGGGTTCCTGTACTCGAACGCAGAGCTGGACCGGCGAAACCTGATGCACCGCAAGGGGTTTCCGGAAAGCTATAACCGTCGGGCGCTGATGCGGTTCGTGACGTCGGTCAAGTCGGGCTCCGACTACGCGTGCGCGCCGGTGTATTCCCATCTGAAATACGACGTCATCCCCGGGGCCAAGCACGTGGTGCGCCATCCGGACATCTTGATCCTGGAGGGCCTCAACGTTTTGCAGACCGGTCCGACCCTGATGGTGTCGGACCTGTTCGACTTCGGCGTGTACGTGGACGCGCGGATCGAAGACATTGAGCAGTGGTACATCTCGCGGTTCCTGGCCATGCGCAGCACCGCTTTCGCCGATCCCGAGTCGCACTTCCACCACTACGCGGCGCTCAACGACACCAAGGCCGTCGCCGCCGCGCGCGAGATCTGGCGCTCCATCAACCGCCCCAACCTGGTCGAGAACATTCTGCCCACCCGGCCGCGCGCCACGCTGGTGCTGCGCAAGGACGCCGACCACTCCATCAACCGGCTGCGGCTGCGCAAACTTTAGGCGCGACTAGGCAGTCTCGAGCCGACGCACTCCCAGGTATTGCAACGCGGCGAACGCCGCCGTGTACGCGCCGCCGGCCAGCGTTAGCGCGGCCCCGGTGACGGTCAGCGGCAATGCCTCGGCCGCCACGATCGAGGCCAGCGTGAAGAAGACGTTGGCCACGATGACGCCGATACCGACGCTGCGCAGGTCCGGCAACGCCCCGAGGCTGAACACCACGAGGCCGTAGATCACGAAGGAGGCCCCCACGGCGTAATCCTCGAAGGACGTCAGGCCGGTCAGCGACGAGAGCGGGTCGGCGAGGAAAGCGACGGCCAAGCCGAACAACCCGGTCAGGGTCGCGTCGGCGCGCACGGCAAAACGCAACAGCGAGTCGGTCGCGTCATAGAGGGGCCGTGTGGTGAGGCCCGATACACCAGAGACAGACATCATGTGATTACTCCTCGCGATGGCGGTGTTGGCTATTGCCACGGATACAACGACGAGGTGGTTCACCCGGCTATTCCCGTTATCGGGTAAATATTTGACACGCGCCAGTCCGGCGGGATCAGCCGCCCCACGAGTCACAAGGCGCAGCGGCGGCGAGGCCCTATTTGCCGTAGCGGCGATGCCGCTGGCTGTAGTCGCGCAGCGCGCGCAGGAAGTCGACCCGGCGGAAGGCGGGCCAGTGCGCCTCGGTGAACCACATCTCCGAGTACGCGCTTTGCCACAGCAGGAAACCGGAGAGCCGTTGCTCGCCGGAGGTGCGGATCACCAGGTCGGGATCCGGCTGACCGGAGGTGTAGAGGTTTTCCGAGATCGCATCGACGGTGACCGTGTCGATCAGCTCCTCGGCGGTCGCGCCGTTGGCGAGTTCCTTGCTCAGCAGGGACCGCACCGCGTCGACGATCTCGCGACGGCCGCCGTAGCCGACGGCGACGTTGACGTGGAAGGGCGCCACGACCGGCGTGGATTCCACCGCCTCGCGCAGTCGGCGGGCCGGTTGCTCGCCGAGCAGCTCGAGGTCGCCGACGGTGCGCACGCTCCAGCGATTGGCCGGCGCGCAGATCTCCTCGACGACGTCGGTGATGATTTCGATGAGCCCGGCCAGCTCCTCGGGATCCCGCTGCAGGTTCTCGGTGGAAAGCAGGTACACGGTGGTCATCTCGATGCCGGCCTCCTGGCACCAGCGCAGCATCTCGGCGATCTTGAGGGCACCCATCCGGTAGCCGTAGCTCACGTCGTCGTATCCCGCGTCGCGCGCCCAGCGCCGGTTTCCGTCGCACAGCACCGCGATGTGGCGGGGCAGTTCCGACTTGGAAGCGGTCAACCCCTGCCGCAGCCGCATCTCGTAGATCCGATACAGCGGTTCTTTGAGTCGCCGCGGGATGATTTCCACGAACACACACCCTACTGCCAGGCGCAATGGATTCCGGCTTGCAATTTCGGCCGGTCATATGAGCAGCCGGCCGAGAAGTCGACACTGCGCCGTAACCATCCCTGGCTACTCTGGCTGTTACACCCGCCCATGGCACCGTGGCCATCGGCGTCCCCAGTTGCAGAGACACAACACAGGAGACATGAGCAGCCAGACCCGCACCGTCCCGCATCCGGAACGCGAACCCGAGCCCATCGCACCAGGCAACACCGTCGAGCGACTCGCAGAAGGTGCCGCCAATGTTTTGGGCAAACCCCGGCTGCGCGGCTGGATCCACTTCTACTCGGCGTGGTTGGCGATCATCGCCGGCGCCACGCTGGTGTCGGTGTCGTGGGCGGCCTCCTCGCCCCGCGCCGGTCATTCGACGCTGATCTACGCCGCGTGCACCGTGGCGCTGTTCGCGGTCAGCGCGACCTATCACCGGGTGCACTGGAAGTCAGACCTGGCCCGGATCCGGATGAAGCGGCTCGACCACTCGATGATCTTCATCTTCATCGCCGGCAGCTACACGCCGTTCGCGCGGTTGGTCATGCCGCAGGAGACCGGAGTGGTGGTGCTGTGCATCGTGTGGGGCGGCGCGCTGGCGGGCATCGCGCTGAAGGTGTGCTGGCCGACGGCGCCACGCTGGCTGGGCGTACCGCTTTACCTGCTGCTGGGCTGGGTGGCGATCTGGTACGCCCCGACGATCCTGCACCAGGCCGGGGTGGCCGCGATGGTGCTGCTGGCCGTGGGCGGTGTGTTCTACAGCGTCGGCGGGATTTTCTACGGCTTACGCTGGCCCGACCCGTGGCCGCGGACGTTCGGCTATCACGAGTTCTTCCACGCCTTCACCGCGGTCGCGGCGATCCTGCACTACATCGCCATGTGGTTCGCCGTCTTCTACACGCAAGACCACGCTTGGCTGCTGGGAGCTTGACCGCCGCCTAGCTTTGGGCGACGTCGTCGTCGGGCGACCAGTACGCCTTCATCGCGGCGATCTTCCCGCTGCCGTCGAAGACCATGACATCGATCGGCTCGATCACCATCCGGTGCTCGCCGGCGGTCACGGTCAGCCGGAACTGGAAGGCCGCCTCGTTGCCGCACACGCGCAGCGTCTTCAGTTCGCATTCGCGCTGCAGATTGTCGACCGCGGAGTAGAAGCCGTGGATCGCCTGGCGCCCGATGTGCACCTCGCCGCCGACCGGGTCTTCGACCGTGGCGTCGTCGGCGTACAACTCGACCAAGTCATCGGCGCTGCCCTTGGCGACCAGTTCGATGTAGCGGTGGACCGTGCTTCTGATCGCTTCGGTCTTGGCGGCATTCGGCATGGGAGGCAGGGTAACCCGGCCCAGTGGTGAGCGCCAGCGCGGCGCAGCCGGGCGCAGCGGGTCACCACCATCGGCTTCAGTCGTCGAAAACACCCAGGGCGGCGGCCAGTTCGGGTGCGCGGGTCACCGGCAGGTCGCAGACCCGGCCACGACACACGTAAGCGGCGTCGGCGCCGGCCACCCGGTCGCGCCCGGCCAGCAGCGCCGACGAATCCACCTCCCCGCCCACCACGATCGCCCCGCCGGGCGCCAGCCGCCGCGCCTCGACGAGCAGCGGTGAGCGCGACGGGTCGCAGGCCACCGCGATCTGCAGGGGTCCGCGGACCGCGGCCTCCGCGACGGCCAGCCAATGCCCGGCCGAGCGCGGCGCGCGCTCCAGCAGGACCGAGTGCGCGCGCAGCGCGTCGTCGGCCGCCCGCAGGTACCGCTCGGCGCGCTCCCCGTCGACCAGATGCGCCGCTGTCAGCAGCGCCTCGGTGATCGACGACGCGCCCGACGGGGTCGCCCCGTCCAGCGGGTCGGCCGGCCGGAGCATCAGCTGCTCGGCGTCGTCGGCGGTGTCGAACCAGCGGCCGGGCCGCTCCCTATCGGCGAAGTGCGCCAACGCGGTGTCCAGCAGATCGGTCGCCCTTGTCAACCAGGCCGCCTCGCCGGTCAGCTGGTAGAGCGCCAGCAGCCCGGTGGACAGCATCGCGTGGTCCTCGAGGATGGCGACGCTGTCGCCGACCACGCCGCCCAGGCTGGCGCGCCGCAACCGCCCATCGACGACGTGCAGGTCGACCAACGCGCGCGCGCAACGGCTTGCGGCGTGGGCGAATTCGGGTTCGTCCAACGCCACGCTGGCCTCGGCCAACGCGGTGATCGCCAGGCCGTTCCAGGAGGTGACCACCTTGTCGTCGCGGCCGGGCTGGACCCGGCCGCGCCGGGCGATCAACAACTCCGTCCGCACACGTTCAGCCCGCTGCGGGTCCTCCGGATCGGCGGGCAGCTGCAGCACCGAGGCACCGTGCTCGAACGTGCCGGCCGGGGTGACCGCGAAAACCTCTGCGGCCCAACGGCTGTCGTCGTGACCGAGCGCGTCGTTCAGCTGTTCCGGTGTCCACACATAGGTCGAGCCCTCGCGGCCGTCGGCGTCGGCGTCCAGCGACGAGGTGAACATGGGACCGTCGGCGAGGTCGGCGAGCAGGAACCGAGCGGTCTGGTCGGTGATTCGGCGCGCCAGCGGGTCGCCGGTACGCCGGGCCCAGTGCGCGTAGGCGCGCAGCAGCAGCGCGTTGTCGTACAGCATCTTCTCGAAATGCGGTACCACCCAAGCGTTGTCGACGCTGTAGCGGGCGAAGCCGCCGCCGAGCTGGTCGTAGATGCCGCCGCGCGCCATCGCGTTGCCCGCAAGCGACACCGCGTCCAGCGCCGCCGGCGATCCGGTGCGTTCGTGGTGGCGCAGCAGCGCCTCGAGCAGCGCCGAGGGCGGGAACTTGGGTGCACCCCCGAACCCGCCATGCACGGTGTCCTCATCCTCGAGCAGGGAGGCGACGGCGTGGTCACACAGGTCGGGCGCCACGGCAGGGCCCTCCCCCGGAACACCAGGAGCCATCTTGCGCAGCTCGCCGGCGATATGGTCGGACGCCTCCTCCACCTCACCGCGACGCTCCCGCCAGGTGGCGGAGACGGCCGAAAGAAGTTGCAGGAAGCCATCTTTCGGATAGTAGGTGCCGCAGAAGAAGGGCCGCCCATCGGGCGTGAGGAAACACGTCATCGGCCACCCGCCCTGCCCGGTGAGGGCGACCGTGGCGTTCATGTACACCGCGTCGATGTCGGGCCGTTCCTCGCGGTCGACTTTGATGCAGACGAATCCCGCGTTCATCGCGGCGGCGACGTCGGGGTCTTCGAACGACTCGTGCGCCATGACGTGGCACCAGTGACAGGCGGCGTACCCGACCGACAGCAGGATCGGCACGTCGCGGGCGGCGGCGTCGGCCTGCGCCTGCGGTGTCCACTGCTGCCAGTGCACCGGGTTGTCGGCGTGCTGGCGCAGATACGGACTGGTGGCCAGCCCCAGGGTGTTCGTGGCGGGCGGGTCAGCCTGGCTCATCGCCGGATCCCGGGGGTCGCGGCGATCCGTCCGCCTGATCCGGGGTCTGCCCAAAGCCCGGGTCGACGGCGTCGGTGCCCTCGTCCGCGGCCTGGTCCGGCTCGGGATGCTTGGGATCGAACGACTCCGGCACCTTCTTCAGCTGCCGGTTCATCGACCGGATGAGGAACAGCGTGGCGATCACCAGCAATACGACGATGAGCAGCCCGACCGGGCTGGCCTTGCCGAAGTCGGGCCCGTGCTGCGGCGCGTTGTCGGCCTGCCAGCCGGCGGCGCTCGCGAGGAGAACGACGTGGTTCACGCGTCCGTCTCGATCCCGGCGAACAGGTCGTCCTCGGGCAGCCGGACCGGGACCCGCGAGCGGGCCAACTCGAATTCCTCGGTGGGCCAAAGACGTTGCTGCCATTCGATGGGAGCCGCGAAGAAGTCGTGGTCGGGGTCGATCTGCGTGGTGTGCGCCCGCAGCGCGTCGTCGCGCTGGCTGAAATAGGCCGAGCACTCGACGCGCGTGGTGACCCGGGACTCGAACGGGTCGTGCGCGGCGTCCCAGTGCTCGAGCCACTTCTTGAACGGCGGTTCGTGACCGTGCTTGAGGGCCTCGTCGTGCAGCAACTGCATCCGGGCCCGCAGGAAGCCGTGGTTGTAGTAGAGCTTCGACACCGTCCACGGCTCACCGGCGTCCGGGAAACGCCGATAGTCGCCGGCCGCCTCGAAGGCGCCGACCGAAACCTGGTGGCAGCGAATGTGATCGGGATGCGGGTAGCCGCCGTTTTCGTCGTACGTGGTCATCACGTGCGGGCGGAACTCGCGTACGACGCGCACCAGCGCCTCGACCGACTCCTCCAGCGGCACCAGCGCGAAACACCCCTCGGGCAGCGGCGGCGGCGGGTCGCCCTTGGGCAATCCGGAGTCGACGAACCCGAGCCACGTGTGCTCCACGCCGAGGATCTCGGCGGCCTTGGCCATCTCGTCGCGGCGGATTTCGGCGATGTGCCCGTGCACCTCGGGCAGATCCATCGCCGGGTTGAGGATGTCGCCGCGCTCACCGCCGGTCAACGTCACCACCAGCACCCGATGGCCCTCGTCCGCGTAGCGGGCCAGGGTGGCCGCGCCCTTGCTGGACTCGTCGTCGGGGTGGGCGTGCACCGCCATCAACCGCAATTCGCTCACGTGCTCCCTTGTCACCTCTGGTGGTCGCCCGGTCTGACCCTATAATTCCAGTTCCACATCGTTGCATGCTGTCGGCCGGTGCCAGGCAGCCCACAACCAGGTATAACCAGGCATGACCGATACCCCCGCTCCGCGTCCGGAGGCCCGCTACGGGCGTTCCCGGCTGTCGCGCATCCCCCGGCGATGGGTGATTGTCGCGCTGGGTGTGCTGGTCGTTGCGGCCGGACTGGCCGTGGCCGCGATCGGTTACCACCGGTTCGGCGCCAGTGACGTCAAGGGGACGCTGGCTGGTTACCGGGTGGTCGACGACCAGACGGCGTCGATCACGATCAGCGTGACCCGATCGGATCCGTCGCGGCCGGTGGACTGCATCGTGCGGGTCCGCGCCGCCGACGGCAGCGAGACGGGACGGCGCGAGCTGCTGGTCCCGCCGTCCGACGCGGCCACGGTGCAAGTGACGACGACGGTCAAATCCTCCGAGCCGCCGGCGGTCGCCGACATCTATGGCTGCGGCACCGATGTGCCCGCCTACCTGCGCCCGTCCTGACCCTGCCATCGACCCCGAACAGCGAATATGGAGTCATCAACTGTTTGCGCGGTGGTAACATGGGTGAATGCACGGTTCCGGTTGGGACCGTGTTGCTGCATTAGCGGCCGTCAGCAGATCGGCGCCGCAGCACACGGGGATGGACCCGCACGCTTTCGACGGCGGAGTCAACAGGACTTACGCGAACTCGCGGAACAACATACGAGGAGCACGACGAGATGACGGACACTTCGGTGACCTGGCTGACCCAAGAGTCACATGACCGACTCAAGGCCGAGCTCGACCAGCTGATCGCGAATCGTCCGGTCATCGCCGCGGAGATCAACGACCGCCGCGAGGAGGGCGACCTGCGCGAAAACGGCGGCTACCACGCCGCCCGCGAAGAGCAGGGCCAGCAGGAGGCCCGGATTCGCCAGCTGCAGGATCTGCTCAACAACGCCAAGGTCGGCGAGGCGCCCAAGCAGTCCGGGGTGGCGCTGCCCGGATCGGTGGTGAAGGTCTACTACAACGGCGACAAGTCCGACACCGAGACGTTCCTCATCGCAACCCGCCAAGAAGGCGTCAACGACGGCAAGCTCGAGGTGTACTCGCCGAACTCACCGCTGGGCGGCGCCCTGATCGACGCCAAGGTCGGCGAGACCCGCAGCTACGTGGTGCCCAACGGCAACACCGTCGAGGTCACCCTCGTCAGCGCGGAGCCGTACCACTCCTGATCGCTTTCTCGCGAGCAGACGCAGAATCGCACTAAACGCGCGCAGCGCGTGCGATTCTGGCTCTGCTCGGCGTGCTAGGCCAGCGCCTGCTCGAGGTCGGCCAGCAGGTCGGCGGCGTCCTCGATGCCGACCGACAGCCGCACCAGGTCGTCGGGCACTTCCAATTGCGACCCCGCCGTCGACGCATGCGTCATCGCGCTGGGGTGCTCGATCAGCGACTCGACCCCACCCAGCGATTCGGCCAGGATGAACACCTTGGTGTTGGCGCACAGATCCCGGGCCGCTGCCCGGCCGCCCCGCATGCGCACCGACACCATGCCGCCGAACCCGCGCATCTGCCGCGCGGCGACCTCGTGCCCGGGGTGCGAGGGCAGACCGGGATACAGCACCGCGCTCACCGCGGGATGGCCGGCGAGGAATTCCGCTACGGCCGTGGCGTTTTCGCTGTGCCGCTGCATGCGCAGCACCAGGGTCTTCAGGCCGCGCATCGTCAGGTAGGCGTCGAACGGGCCGGGCACCGCGCCGGCCCCGTTCTGCAGAAAACCAAACGCGTCGTCCAGCTCCCGGTCGTTGGTGACCAGCGCGCCGCCCACCACGTCGGAATGTCCGCCAATGTATTTGGTGGTGGAGTGCAGCACGATGTCCGCCCCCAGCGTCAGCGGCTGCTGCAGCGCGGGGGAAGCAAACGTGTTGTCCACCAACACTTTCGCCGAATGCCGCGCGCCCAGATCCGCGATGGCGGCGATATCGGCGATGGACAGCAACGGGTTGGTCGGGGTTTCCACCCAGATCATCCGGGTTCGCGGCGTGATCGCGGCGGCGACGGCGTCCAGCTCGTGCAGCGCGACGGGCGTGTATTCGACGTTCCAGTGGGTGAAGACCTTGTCGATCAGCCGGAACGTGCCGCCGTAGGCGTCATTCGGGATCACCACGTGGTCGCCCGGCCTCAGCACTGCCCGCAGCGCGCAGTCGGTGGCGGCCATCCCCGAGGCGAACGCCCGCCCGTGGGCGCCCTCCTCGACGGCGGCCAGCGCGGCCTCCAGGGCGGCCCGGGTCGGGTTGCCGGTGCGCGCGTATTCGTACCCGCCCCGCAACGCGCCGACGCCGTCCTGGGCGAAGGTGCTGCTGGCGTAGATCGGGGCGTTGACAGCTCCGGTCGCCGGATCCGGCCGGTAGCCGGCGTGAATCGCTTTGGTGGCCGGCCCCGTGAACTCGGGGTGTCGGTTGCGGTCGTCGCTCATCGACGATCAGCCTAAGTGACCGGCGGCCTTTCGGCGCCGTCGATCGGCAGGCACACCGTCGTCATGATCTTGTCCGCCAACGTCTGACGCTTCGAATCCCACAGCGGGAAAAGGAAACCGATGAAGCAGATGACCGCGTCGATGAAGTGCGCCAGCGCGCGCACCACGGACATGCCGAAGCCGAGGGGTTGGCCGGTGATCTCGCTGACCACCTTGAACTTCATCACCGATTTGCCGACGCTCGACCCCGTCGTGCCCTGCTGGTAGCCGTAATTCCAGATCAGGTAGAACAGCCCGACGATCGACGCCAGCCACTGCGCCACCATGCCGATGGTCGAGTTCTGGGTGGCGCAGTACTGGTTGACGGCGTACTGCGTGACGTCGGTGATGCAGGCCGTCTGCTGCGTGGCGAGCAGGATCGCGGTGCCGATGCCGTGCACGACGACGTACGGGAGGATGTCGATGATGAAGGCCAGTGCGCGGGTGAGCCACGGCGTGTAGTCCTGCGTCGGCAAGGTGCGGATCGCCGGGCCCGGCGGTGGCGGCGCGTATCCGCCGGACGACGGTGGCGGCGGCGGGTAGGACCCCCCGGGCGCCGGAGGGACGGGTGGCGGCGGGGGATAGGACCCGCCGGCGGGCGCCGACGGCGGGGGCGGGAACTCCTGGCCACCGGACGGCGGCTGCTGCCCACCGGAGGGGCCGGGCGAGGAGGGAGGCGGCGGGTAAGCGCCGCCGGGCGGCGGTTGATCAGTCATGGGCAACCTTCCACTGCGGAACAGCTGGACGTCTCTAGCTGGACTGGCCGAATTACCGTACCTGAGCGTTTCACGGACGGGCGAGACGCACACCAGCCGGTCGCTACCGGCGCCCACTCAGTCCGCGAGGCCCGTCGGAGAGGAAGCCCAGCAGGTCATAGCGGGTGATCACGCCCACCGGTTTGCCCTCCTCGACCACCATCAACGCGTCCCAGTCGCGCAACGCCGTGCCCGCCGCGCTGACCAACTCCCCCGCGCCGATCATCGGCAGCGGCGGACTCATGTGCTGGGCGACCGCGTCGGCCAGTTTCGCGCGACCCTCGAACACGGCCGACAGCAGTTCGCGTTCGGAGACGCTGCCGGCGACCTCCCCCGCCATCACCGGCGGCTCGGCGCCGACCACCGGCATCTGGGACACCCCGTACTCGCGCAGGATGCCGATGGCGTCACGCACCGTTTCCGACGGGTGGGTGTGCACCAGGTCGGGCAGCGCGCCGGACTTGCGGCGCAGCACGTCGCCGACCCTGGACTGCTCGGTCGACCCGTCGAGGCGGCTGCGCAGGAACCCGTATGACGACATCCAGGCGTCGTTGAAGATCTTCGACATGTAGCCCCGCCCGCCGTCGGGCAGCAGCACCACGACGAGCGAGTCCGGTCCGGCTTCCTCGGCGACCCGCAGCGCGGCGACCACGGCCATCCCGCATGACCCGCCGACCAGCATCGCTTCCTCGCGGGCCAGGCGCCGGGTCATGTCGAACGAGTCGGAGTCGGACACCGCGATGATCTCGTCGGGCACCGTGCGGTCGTAGGCCTGCGGCCAGAAGTCCTCGCCGACGCCCTCGACCAGGTACGGCCGGCCGGTGCCGCCCGAATACACCGACCCCTCGGGGTCGGCGCCGATGATGCGCACGGCCCCGTTCGATATCTCTTTGAGGTAGCGGCCCGCGCCGGTGATCGTGCCGCCGGTGCCGATGCCGGCGACGAAATGGGTGACCTTGCCGTCGGTGTCGGCCCAGATCTCCGGGCCGGTGCTGGCGTAGTGGCTGGCCGGGCCCTCCGGGTTGGCGTACTGGTCCGGTTTCCACGCGCCGTCGATTTCGGTGACCAGCCGGTCGGAGACGCTGTAGTAGCTGTCCGGGTGCTCGGGTGGCACCGCCGTCGGGCACACCACGACCTCGGCGCCGTAGGCGATCAGCACGTTGCGCTTGTCCTCGCTGACCTTGTCGGGGCAGACGAACACGCACTTGTACCCGCGGTGCTGCGCGACCAGGGCCAGCCCGACGCCGGTGTTGCCCGACGTGGGTTCGACGATGGTGCCACCGGGCCGCAGCTGCCCGCTGGCCTCGGCGGCGTCGATCATCTTCACCGCGATGCGGTCCTTCGAGCTGCCGCCGGGGTTGAGGTATTCGACCTTGGCCGCCACGATGCCGGCACCGTCGGGAACGACGGAGTTCAGGCGCACCAGCGGCGTGCCGCCGATGAGGTCACTGATGTGCTGCGCGATCCGCATGCGTCACATCGTCTCAGGCGGTTTCACGCGGCGCACAACTGCGCCGCGAGTTTGGTGCGGCGGCGCTATTCGGTGGCCTCGCGGATGTAGTCACCGATCTGGCGCAGCGAGCGGATGGCCTCCGGCACCATCGGTGCGGCCAGCTGGAAGTCGTGGATCTGCCCGGGCCACACCCGCACCTCGGCCGGCACGCCGACCGCGGCCAGCCTGCTCGCCGCCAACCGCGCATCGTGCAGCAACACCTCCGAGCCCGACACGTGAATCAGCGTGCGCGGCAGGCCCGGTTTGATGTGATCGAGCGGCTCGTAGATCTCTTCGGGCTTGCCATTGACGTTGTTCTTCCCGGCCGCGCCGGCAACCAGCGCGGCGAGGGCGTCGAACGCCCCGGCGGAGAACATCGCGTCGGTGTCGATGTTGGGGTGGGCCTGCTTGGGTTCCTTCGCCAGCTGCAGCAGCGGCGAGATCGCCACCAGTGCCGCGGGCACTTCCTCTTCCTCCTGCAGGCGCTGCGCCAGTGTGAGCGCCAGGTAGCCGCCCGCGGAGTCGCCGGCCAGCACGATCTGGTCGGGTTGGTAGCCGCGCAGCCGCAACCACCGGTAGGCGTCGTGGCAGTCCTGGATCGCCATGCCGACCGAATTCTTGGGCAGCAGGCGGTAATTGACCACCAAGACGGGTGAATCGGCGAACTTGGAGAGGGCTTCGACGAGCCTGCCGTGGGAGTTCGCCCCACAGGTCAGGAACGCCCCGCCGTGGAGATAAACGACGATCCGGCGGCTGCCGTCGGCGGGAAGCACCCCGGGCGCGCGCACCAGCTGCGCCGACGCGTGCGGCAACGTCACCGTGTCGCGGACGGTGGCCGACGCCGGGATCAGCACCCGGGCGGTGAGGTCGATGAGACCCCACGGCCAGGGCAGGTTGGGGACGTGGCTGCCGACGGTCAGAATCGGCCGGATCGTCAGGCGTGACGTCAGGTTGGCCAGTCGCGCAGCAACGCTGGGACCGGATTCGAGGACCTCGACCGGCGCGCCGTCGCTGATCGCGAATTTGCGCGTCTGGGCGCGACGGGCTCTGAGGACATCATGGGCGCGAGCGGTGGTCTCGGGCGACCCCGATACCTTGCTAGGTGCGGTCATGCTCAAAACCTCCTACGCCGTTGTAGTGCGGTACAGCATGTGACGAGGCAGCCGAGCGTCTGGTTCAGACGTTTGCCATAGCGCTCAGCCATCCCCTTGTTCCCAGCTTGACAGCCATTGCTTAGTGCAACGTATGAAATTGCTGATTTGATACCAGTTTTGCTTCGCACCGTGATCACTTCGTTTTTTCGCAGCGACCGCGCAAACTCCGGAGCGGCCCTAAACTTGAAAGGGTGACCATTCGGGTGCCACGCCGTTCGGCGATCGCCCTGGCCACAGCGGGCGCGCTGGCCTCGACAGGAACCGCCTACCTGGGGGCGCGCAGTCTGTTGGTCGGCCAGGCATCCCACGCGCGCACCATCATCCCGAAGGCGTGGGACATCCCGCCCCGCGCCGACGGTGTGTACGCGCGTGGCGGCGGGCCGGTGGAACGGTGGCGCCGCGGCATGGCGGCCGACCTGCACCTGATGATCTTCGGCGATTCGACCGCCGCCGGCTACGGCTGCATGAGCGCCGAGGAGGTCCCGGGGGTGCGGATCGCGCGGGGCCTGGCCGAGCAGACCGGGAAGCGAATCCGGCTGAGCACCAAGGCCATCGTGGGCGCCACCTCGAAGGGCGTGTGTGGCCAAGTCGACGCGATGTTCGTGGCCGGCCCGCCGCCGGACGTGGCGGTCGTCATGGTCGGCGCCAACGACGTGACCGCGCTGAACGGGGTCAGCCAGTCGGCGCAACGGCTGGCGTTGGTCGTCCGCAAGCTGCGCGCCCGGGGCGCGGTGGTGATCGTCGGCACCTGCCCGGATCTGGGGTTCATCAGCGCCATTCCGCAACCACTGCGTTCGCTGGCGCACGAGCGTTGCCTGCAGCTTGCCCGCGCCCAGACCGCGGCGGTCCGCTCGGCCGGCGGCGTGCCGGTGCCGCTGGCGCAGCTGATGGCACCGCAATTCCGGGCCACACCCGACGCGATGTTCTCCGCCGACGGCTTCCACCCGTCGGCGCCCGCCTACGCGCTGGCCGCCGACGCGCTGCTGCTCGCCCTGTGCGACGCGCTGGGCGAGGAGGTGGAGCGCCCGCCGCTGAGCCCGCTGGCCGCGCCGGCGACGCCGGTGCTCGGGCAGCGCCACACGCGGGCCAGCGTGATGTCGCGGCTGTGGCGGCGTCCGGCACCCGGACCTGCCCCGTCTTCGTGCCCCGAGGTCGGCAGCGACTAGATTTGTCTTCGCCCGTCGGGGTGGACCCGCCGCCCGATGGTGAAGCGAGCCAGCCACATCTGTGGGATCTGCAGGGATCTGAAGGGAACCACCATGCCTGAAGCCGTCATTGTCTCAACTGCTCGCTCGCCGATCGGCCGCGCGATGAAGGGGTCGCTGGTCAACATGCGCCCCGACGACCTGACCGTCCAGATCGTGCGGGCCGCGCTGGACAAGGTGCCCGCCCTGAACCCGCACCAGATCGACGACCTGATCCTGGGCTGCGGGCAGCCCGCCGGCGAATCCGGCTACAACCTGGCGCGGGTCATCGCCGTGGAGCTCGGTTTCGACTTCCTGCCGGGCACCACCGTCAACCGGTACTGCTCGTCGTCGCTGCAGACCTCCCGGATGGCGTTCCACGCGATCAAGGCCGGTGAGGGCGACGCGTTCATCTCGGCGGGCGTGGAAACCGTGTCCCGCTTCGCCAAGGGCAGCGCCGACTCGTGGCCGGACACCAAGAACTCGCTGTTCGGTGAGGCCCAGGAGCGCTCCGCCGCCGCGGCCGAAGGCGCCGACGAGTGGCACGACCCCCGCGCCGACAACAACCTGCCCGACGTCTACATCGCCATGGGGCAGACCGCCGAAAACGTCGCCCTGCTGACCGGCATCAGCCGCGAAGACCAGGACCACTGGGGAGTGCGCAGCCAGAACCGCGCCGAGGAAGCGATCAAGAGCGGGTTCTTCGAGCGGGAGATCGCCCCGGTGACCCTGCCCGACGGCACCACGGTGAGCACCGATGACGGCCCCCGCCCCGGCACCACGTACGAGAAGATCAGCCAGCTCAAGCCGGTGTTCCGGCCCAACGGCACCGTGACGGCCGGCAACGCCTGCCCGCTCAACGACGGCGCGGCCGCGGTGGTGATCACCAGCGACACCAAGGCCAAGGAGCTCGGCCTCACGCCGCTGGCGCGGATCGTGTCCACCGGGGTCAGCGGCCTTTCGCCGGAGATCATGGGCCTGGGCCCGATCGAGGCGACCAAGAAGGCGCTGGCGCGGGCCAAGCTGTCCGTCGGCGACATCGACCTGTTCGAGATCAACGAGGCGTTCGCCGTCCAGGTGCTGGGTTCGGCCCGCGAGCTGGGCATCGACGAGGACAAGCTGAACGTGTCCGGTGGAGCGATCGCGCTGGGCCACCCGTTCGGCATGACCGGCGCCCGCATCGCCACCACGCTGCTCAACAACCTGCAGACGCACGACAAGACGTTCGGTCTGGAGACCATGTGCGTCGGCGGCGGCCAAGGCATGGCGATGGTGATCGAGCGACTGAGCTGAGCCGTTCACACTCGCGAGAGTGCAACTAGCGACTCGTTTTCCGACCGAGTGCAGGCGTCGACAGTTGCACTCTCGCGCACAAAAAACCGGCACGCCCATCGGCGTGCCGGTTTTTTGTGTGGCAGAGCTAATCGTTTTGTAGATAGCTGAGCAGACGCAGGATCTCGAGGTACAGCCAGACCAGCGTGACGGTCAGGCCCAGCGCGATGCCCCACGCCGCCTTGTCCGGTGCACCGGCGCGGACCATCTGGTCGGCCGCGTCGAAGTCGATCAGGAAGCTGAACGCCGCGATGCCGATTAACACCAGCGAGAAGATGATCGCCAGCGGGCCGCCGCTGCGCAGGCCCAGGCCGGCGCCGCCGCCGACACCGAACAGGGCCAGCACGAAGTTGCCCAGCATCAGGGCCAGCACGCCGAACAGCGCGGCGACCACCATGCGGGTGAACTTGGGCGTGACCCGAATGGCACCGGTCTTGTAGACCACCAACATGCCGAAGAACACCCCGAAGGTGCCCATCACGGCCTCCCCGATCAGGACGCCGGCGTTGGCGTTCGACACCGAGAAGTGGGCGAACACGAACGAAATCGCGCCCAGGAACAGGCCCTCGAGGACGGCGTAGCTGAGCACGATCGCCGGGCTGTCCTGCTTGCGACCGAAGGTCGCGACCAGCACCAGGCCCAGCCCGCCCAGCGCGCCGATCATGGTCAGCGGCATCGCGAGCGCGAGGTTCGACACCACCAAGAAGTAGGAGACCACGGCCGTGGCCGCCAGCACGGCCAGCGTGATGCCGGTCTTGGTGACGACGTCGTCGATGGTCAGCGGACGCGAAGCCCTGGTCTCCTGGTACGGAGCCTGGTAGGGAGCCGCATAGGGGTCGGCCTGGTAGCCCTGCATGGGGGCCGCGCCAGTGCCGAATTGCGCGTATCCGCCCCTCTGCTTAGGCAGCGAACGAAATACCGGGTTGCTTGTCTCCCGCACCGTCGGATCCTCTCTTATTGGCTTCGAGCTGTGCGAACACACTCTCAACGATCAGCGGCCCACGCTGGTTCCCAGCCGAGCTGGGCATTTTGTGGAGGTCTAGCGCCTAGGAAGGCCTACGCCGTTGCCGTCGCGTTAAAGATAACCCTTACCCGCGCATACCGGGCCGGTCGCGACGATCTAGATTTCTTCCTCGAGGCTGGACCGGCTCGAGGGAGGCTGCGTGACCGACGGATCCGATGAGGTTCTCACCGAGGTTGACGGGAGCGTCGGCTTGATCACGCTCAACCGCCCCAAGGCGATCAACTCGCTGAACCAGCAGATGGTGGACGATCTAACCGCCATCCTCACCGGCTGGGCGGACGACGACGCGGTGCGCGCGGTGGTGCTGTCCGGCGCCGGTGAACGCGGACTGTGCGCGGGCGGCGACGTGGTGTCGATCTACCACAGCGCACGCAAGGACGGCGTCGAGGCGCGACGCTTCTGGCGCGACGAATATCTGCTCAACGCCCGCATCGCGGAGTTCCCCAAGCCGTACGTCGCGGTGATGGACGGCATCGTGATGGGTGGCGGCGTGGGCGTCAGCGCGCACGCGAACACCCGGGTGGTGACCGACACCTCCAAGATCGCCATGCCGGAGGTCGGCATCGGCTTCATCCCGGACGTCGGCGGGGTTTACCTGCTCTCGCGCGCGCCCGGCGGGCTGGGCCTGCACGCCGCGCTGACCGGGGCGCCGTTTTCCGGAGCCGACGCCATCGCCATGGGCTTCGCCGACCACTACCTGCCGCACGGGGACGTCGAGGCGTTCCGCCGGGCCATCGTCAGCGACGGCGTCGAGAACGCGCTCGCCAAATACACCGTCGAACCGCCACCGAGCGAACTTGCGGCACAACGTGATTGGATCGACGACTGCTTCGCGCGTGACACCGTGGAGGACATCGTCGCGGCCCTTCGGGGCCACGACGCGGGCCCGGCGAACGATGCCGCCAACCTGATCGCCACCCGCTCCCCCATCGCGTTGTCGGTGACGCTGGAGGCGGTACGCCGCGCGGCCAAGCTGCAAACGCTCAAAGACGTTCTCGTTCAGGACTATCGGGTGTCCTCGGCGTCGTTGCGCTCACACGACCTGGTCGAGGGCATTCGCGCCCAGCTGATCGACAAGGATCGCAATCCGACGTGGTCGCCGGCGCAGCTGGCCGCCGTCACGGCAGCCGACGTCGAGGCGTACTTCGCCCCGGTCGACGACGACCTGAGTTTCTAGAAAGGCGGTTTGGAATGACGGGCGCACCCTCCAAGAACTACGAGACCATCCTCGTCGAGCGCGATGAGCGTGTCGGCATCATCACCCTGAACCGGCCGAAGGCCCTCAACGCGCTGAATACCCAGGTGATGAACGAGGTCACCAGTGCGGCAGCGGATTTCGATGACGACCCCGGCATCGGGGCCATCATCATCACCGGCTCGGCCAAGGCGTTCGCCGCCGGCGCCGACATCAAGGAGATGGCCGACCTGACGTTCGCCGATGCCTTCGGCGCCGACTTCTTCGCCCCCTGGGGCAAACTCGCCGACGTCCGCACCCCGACGATCGCCGCCGTGGCCGGGCACGCGCTGGGCGGCGGCTGCGAACTGGCCATGATGTGCGACGTGCTGATCGCCGCCGACACAGCGAAATTCGGCCAGCCCGAGATCAAACTCGGTGTGCTGCCCGGCATGGGCGGCTCGCAGCGCCTGACCCGCGCCATCGGCAAGGCCAAGGCCATGGACCTCATCCTGACCGGGCGCACCATCGACGCGGCCGAAGCCGAACGCAGCGGCCTGGTTTCGCGCGTGGTGCCCGCCGACGACCTGCTGACCGAGGCCAAGGCCGTCGCGACCACCATTTCGCGGATGTCGCGGTCGGCGGCCAGGATGGCCAAAGAGGCCGTCAACCGTGCGTTCGAATCCACGCTGGCCGAGGGACTTCTCTACGAGCGCAGGCTGTTCCACTCGACCTTCGCGACCGAGGACCAGTCCGAGGGGATGGCGGCCTTCGTCGAGAAGCGCGCGCCGAACTTCACCCACCGCTAGGACGCCTCCATGAGCGAACCGGGCTCCGCGACGAACATCGACGCCGCCGCCTTGCCGGCGGACGACGCCGAGGAGTCGGCGAGCGCCGGCCCCGAAGCCGCACCCGTACCGGCGCCCGCACCGCGGGCCGGGCGCGCCGCGCCCACCCTGCCGTGGACCGAAAAGCCTTGGTGGGTACGACATTACACGTTCACCGGCACCACGGTCGGCCTGATCTTCATCTGGCTTTCGCTGACCCCCTCGCTGCTGCCGCGCGGCCCGTTGTTCCAGGGGCTGGTCAGCGGGCTCTCCGGCGCCATCGGCTATGGGCTGGGCGTCTTTTCGGTCTGGTTGGTGCGGTTCATGCGGGAAAAGGATGACAGCCCGCCGCCGCCGCGCTGGGCATGGAAGGTCTTGATCCCGATCGGCGTGGTCGGCCAGGTACTCATGGCGATCTGGTTCCACGTGTGGCAGGACGACGTGCGCGACCTGATGGGCGTAGCGCACCTGCAGTGGTACGACTACCCGCT
The DNA here is from genome assembly GCF_976985675.1 of Mycobacterium sp. NTMscope_MAC_12. NCBI lineage: Bacteria > Bacillati > Actinomycetota > Actinomycetes > Mycobacteriales > Mycobacteriaceae > Mycobacterium > Mycobacterium sp. NTMscope_MAC_12. Next base: position 694,135 of record NZ_CDRJYY010000001.1, on the reverse strand, counting down.
GTCGGGAGTCTTATCGCTGGTCGTGCTGTTCACGGCGGTCGAGATAGGTCAGTTCACCCGGTGGTTGGTCCGCTTCCTGGTCAATCAGGTGGACCGGTTCGTACCGTTTCGGCTCTCGGCAACCATCGTGGTCGTCGTATTGGTCGTGCTGACCATCACCGTGCTCAACGGCGTCGTGCTCAAGTTCGCGATGCGCACCATGAACAACACCTTCGCCGCGACCAACAACGAGATGAACCCGGACAGCGCGCCGCCGAAGACCCCGCTGCGTTCCGGCGGTCCCGAGTCGCTGGTGTCATGGGAATCCCTTGGCCATCAAGGGCGCGTCTTCATCGAGGGCGGTCCCAAGCTCGACGACCTGACCAAGTTCAACGGCGCCCCGGCGACCGAACCGATCCGCGCCTACGCCGGGCTGAACTCCGCCGACGGCATCACCGCGACCGCCGAGCTCACCGCGCGCGAGCTGCAGCGCACCGGCGGGCTGCGGCGCGCCGTCGTCGCGGTCGCGACCACCACCGGCACCGGCTGGATCAACGAGGCGGAGGCCAGCGCGCTCGAGTACATGTACAACGGCAACACCGCGATCGTCACCATGCAGTATTCGTTCCTGCCGAGCTGGCTGTCGTTTCTGGTGGACAAGGAGAACGCCCGGCACGCCGGCCAGGCGCTGTTCGAGGCCGTCGACCGCCTGATCCGGCAGATGCCGGAAGGGCAACGCCCCAAGCTGGTGGTGTTCGGTGAGAGCCTCGGCTCGTTCGGCGGCGAGGCGTCCTTCATGAGCCTGAACAACGTGCTCGCCCGCACCGACGGCGCCCTGTTCAGCGGGCCGACGTTCCAAAACACCATCTGGACCGATCTGACCTCGACGCGTGACCCCGGCTCCCCCGAGTGGCTGCCGATCTACGACGACGGCCGCTACGTCCGCTTCGTGGCCCGCGCGGGCAACCTGGCGCGCCCCAAGGAACCGTGGGACCACCCGCGGGTGGTCTATCTGCAGCACGCCTCGGACCCGATCGCCTGGTGGACCCCGGACCTGGTGTTCAGCAAGCCCGACTGGTTGCGCGAGCGGCGCGGCTATGACGTGCTGCCCCAGACGCGCTGGATCCCGGTCGTCACATTCCTACAGGTGTCGGCCGACATGGCCGTCGCGGTGGACGTCCCCGACGGCCACGGCCACCGCTACGTCGCCGACGTCGCCGACGGGTGGGCGGCGGTGCTGTCGCCGCCCGGGTGGACGCCGGAGAAGACGGCCCGGCTGCGGCCGCTGCTGCACGCCGGCGACTAGCCGGGTGGGCCGGGAACCGGCAGGGACGTCGGCTCAGGCGTCGGCCAGCCTTTTCACTAACTGTTGAAATGATATCGTTCGCACGTGTCGCCACCTGGGGAAATGCAGAAGCGGCGCGGTAGACGCCAAGGCGAACCGGTATCGCGCGACGCGGTCCTTCGCGCGGCGAAGCGGCAGTTCGCCGCGCATGGTTACGACAAGACGACGCTGCGCGCGATCGCCGACGATGCGCGGGTAGATCCCTCGATGGTGCTCTATCTCTTCGGCTCCAAGGCGGCGTTGTTTCGCGAGTCGATGAAGTTGGTGCTGCCGTCTGACCTGCTGACGAGTGAGATCGCGCAGAAAGACGACGATCTGGGCTGCCGCGTAGTGCGGGCCTACCTTGGCATCTGGGAGCAGCCCGACACGGCCGCGAGCATGGCGTCGATGGTGCAGTCGGCGACGTCGAACGGCGACGCCAACGACGCGTTTCGCGGGTTCCTGCACGACTATCTGCTCAGCGCGGTGTCCGGCGCTCTGGGCGGTGGAGATGAGGCGCGTCTGCGGGCGACGCTGGCGGCGACCAACCTCGTCGGCACTGGAATGCTGCGGTACGTCATGCGTGTGCCGCCACTGTCAGAGCTCGCGGTCGATGAGGTGGTCGGATTGGTGGGGCCAGCAGTGCATCGATTCCTCACCGCGCCCGCCGACGAGCTGGGGCTACACCTGGCGTCGCGATAACCCGCCGAGAAACTCTGCGGTCACGCCGACATGCCACACGAACCATCCCGCTAATTCAATCACTATTGAAATTTGCCAGCGGTCCCTCTACAGTTCTGCCAGGGGGCCGACGAACGGAGTCCTCATGTCACGCTTGGCCGCGAAAATCGTTGTCGCGACGGTCCTCGCCATCACCGCTGTAACCGCGACCGCATGCGTTCCCGCGGCCGGTGTCGAATCACCCGTCGGGGTTGCCGTTAACTAGTTTCGCGCGTTCCCTGACGCCGGGATCCGTCGCCACTACCGCCAAACGAGTCAACGACTCACGGCGGCTAGATCCAGCGGCGGCCGCCGGCACCCGTGTCCACCAACGCGGCGTTGGTCGCACCGCCGGCCAGTTGGGTGAGCACGCCGGCGCCGGCCAACGCGTGATAGCCGCCGATGACGTCGGTGGCGCGGTGCAGGCCGATGTCCAGCAGCGCGGCCGCGGCCAGGCTCGACGTGTAGCCCTCCGAGCACACGATCACCCATTCGACGTCGTCGCCGACGGCCTCGGGCAGTTTGGCCTCGCTGGTGGGGTCGCAGCGCCACTCCAGGACGTTGCGTTCGATCACCAGCGCGCCGGGTACCTCGCCCTCGCGGAGGCGCTGCGCCTCGGGCCGGATGTCGACGAGCACCGCGCCGCGCCGCAGCGCGTCGGGCACTTCGGCGGCGGGCAGGCGGCGATACCGGCGCCGGGCGGACCTCAGGACGACGTCGATGCGGCTCACGAAGATCCTTCCGGCTCGTCGGTCAGTTCGGTGCGTTGCCGGCGCAACGTGTTGCGATCGGTGATGTCGTAGTAGGACATCGCGGACAGGGGCGGCGAGTAAGCGTGCACGCTCAGGGTCGGCTGCTGCGCCGGCGCGGCGCTCGCGCCCGGCAGCCCCGTGACCGGCACGGTGACGGGCCGCGGCGCCCAGACCACGTCGTGCACCCAGCCCAGCGGGAACCCGGCCTGATCTCCGGCATCCAGCCGACGGCGGCGCAAAGCCCTTCCGTCCCAACGGTATTCGTTGAGTGAGCCGGACACGACGGTCAACGCGCCCAGCGACCCGCCGTGGTCGTGCAACTCGGTCGGATGGCCGGGCACCCAGCTGATCAGCCAGACGTCGAGTTCCTCGTCGCCGTGGATGCGGGTGAACCAGCGCTGCGACTCGGGGATGCCGCCCTCGGGCAGCAGGTGATCGCAGCGGCCGCTGAGCACGGCGTCGGCGGCGCGGTCGGTGGCGTGCAGAAGGTCGGGGACGCGCAGCCGGGTCGGGCCCGCCGACGGCGACGAGTGGGTTCGGGGGTGCGTGACCGCGGCGGCGACGGGCGCAGCCCCGGCGAGGGACACAGACATGGGGAGAACTCCAGAGCGAAAAAGGATCGGACAGGCGGCGGCGTGTTACGGCCGACAACACTCGCAAAATCCGAAGCGCTCCATCACGGCCGCCAGTGTTGCATAGATTGAGACCGTGCGCTGGCGCGGTGGTCGACCCCGGCGGCGGGGCGCGGTGGTGGCCGCGGCCCCCGTGGTCGCCGTCCTGGTGGCGGTCGTGGGCTGCTCGCACGGCGACCATCACGGTGCGCCGGCCTCGTCGGCGCGGCAATCGGACGTCGCCGGCGGCCCGGGTTCGGCGCCGGCGGACGCCATCGGCGTGTCCCCCGGCGGCGTGACGACCAGGGTCGATGTCCCCGCGCACTCGACCGAGGAGGAGTACTACCAGGCCTGTCACGCCGCAAAAGTGTGGATGGACGGCCAGCCCAAGACGGGTGCATCGCTGTTCGAGCCCTATTTGGCGATGCTGCAGGCGTCGCCATCGGGCACCCCGGGCAGCTGGAACGCCCCCTGGTCGACGTTGACCCCGGCCCGGCAGGCCGCCGTGATCGTCGCCGCGCGGGCGGCCGCCAACGACGAATGCGGGTAACGCCCCGCGCACGAACCTTCCCGCGCCGTAATTACGATCACGGCTGAAAAAAGTCCCCGCGCGGCCCACCGAGGGCCCGCGCCGCGCAAAATGGTGGGGTGCCTGACGAACTTCCGCGTCGCTCGGCACCGACTCGGGTAGCACTGGCGCTCGGCAGCGGTGGCGCCCGCGGCTACGCCCACGTCGGGGTGATCGAGGCGCTGCGAGCACGCGGCTACGACATCGTCGGCATCTCCGGCTCGTCGATGGGCGCGCTGGTCGGCGGCCTGCACGCGGCCGGACGGCTCGACGAGTTCTCCGAGTGGGCGAAGTCCCTGACCCAGCGGACCATTCTGCGGCTGCTGGACCCGTCCATCAGCGCGGCGGGCGTGATGCGGGCCGGGAAGATCCTGGACGCGGTGCGCGACATCCTGGGCCCGGTCGCCATCGAAGACCTGCGGATCCCCTTCACCGCGGTGGCGACCGACCTGTTGGCGGGCAAGTCGGTGTGGTTTCAGCGCGGTCCGCTCGACGAGGCGATCCGGGCGTCCATCGCCATCCCGGGGGTGATCGCGCCGCACGCGGTCGACGGGCGGCTTTTGGCCGACGGCGGGATCCTGGATCCGCTGCCGATGGCACCGCTCTCGGCCGTCAACGCCGACCTGACCATCGCGGTGAGCCTGTCCGGCAGCGAGGCGATCACCACCCGCGAAGCCGAGCCGGGGGCCACCGTCGAATGGTTGACCCGCATGGTGCGCAGTACCTCCGCGCTGCTCGACACGGCCGCCGCCCGCTCGCTGCTCGACCGGCCGACCGCCCGGGCGGTGCTGAGCAGGCTGGGTGGGCCCGGCGGCGAGCCGGAGGACTGGCCGGACCATCCCGATGAGCAGCAGCCCGCGGCCGACGTTGACGCCGGCGAACTGGCCGCCGCGGTGTCCGACGTGCCGAAGTTGGGCAGCTTCGAGGTGATGAACCGGACGATCGACATCGCCCAGGCCGCGCTGTCGCGCCATACCCTGGCGGTCTACCCGCCCGACCTGCTCATCGAGGTTCCGCGGTCGACGTGCCGGGCTTTGGAGTTTCACCGGGCGGTGGAGGTGATCGCCGCCGGCCGGGCGCTTGCCGACGACGCCCTGGACTCGCTGGAAGCCGGGGGCGACGAGGCCGTCCCGCCCGCGCTCGACCGCTAAGGCACGCTAAAGGTATTGCGCGGCAGGCCAACCCGTCATAAACCCAGGAACCGGGCGATGGCCGCGGCTTCGCGGCGACCCTGCGCGCGCCCGGCCAGGGCCGAGGGGATGCGGCAGCCCGGATCCAGGGGATTGGGCCCGAAGGCGGCCAGCGAATCGGCGTCGGCGAACACCGCGAACGCCGCGCCGGGAAACGATGCGATCTCGGCGGCGGGCCCGGCACCGAACGGCGATGGCGCGTCGACGCCCGAGGGCACCAGCACCACCGCGGCATCGCAGTCGGCGGCCACCACGAGGTTGACCGAGCTGGCGACCCCGCCGTCCATGTAGTGGCGGCCCGCGATCCTCACCGGCGGCCACGCCCCGGGCACCGCGCAGCTGGCCGCCACGGCATCGACGAGGTCGACGCCGGACTCGCGGTCGAAGACGGCCAGTTCTCCGGTCGCGACGTCGATGGCGGTGAGCCGCAACGTCCGGTCGGGCCAGTCGTGCGACGGCAGGCGCTGGGCGATCGCCTGGCGGCGCACCGGCGCGGCGACGGTCTTGGTCGCCAGCGCCACGGCCCCGATCCGCTGCATTTGTTGGCGGGTCTTGTCCAGCGGCTCGTCGTACGGGGCACCCAGTGCGGTCAAGAACAGTTCGGTGATGGTGTCGACGTCGACGCCGGAATCGATTTCGGCCGACGACTCGGCGACTTGCCGGTCGAACAGCTCGTCCAGCGTGTGGCCGCTGCCGAGCTGCGCGGCGACGGCCGAGCCCGCCGACGTCCCCACCAGCACATCCGAGTCGATCAAGACGCGGGCCGCGGCCGGCGACTCGTCGGCGATGCCCCGCAGAACACCTGTCTCCCAGGCGATTCCCGCTATCCCTCCGCCCGCCAGCACCAGGGCGCGTTTGTTCGTCACGCTCACCAACTCTGCCAAACGGCGTCAGACCAGCCGCCGGGTGCTCGGCAGCGCGTGCTGCGAGTCCGCCACTGGCGTGCTCAGCTCCTCGCGGCGCAGCAGCTGCCTCGGTGGGTCGGGCAGTACCAGGCTGCGGGTGACGCGCAGCCTGGTGTCGACGTGAATCAGCTCCCCCGGCTCGAGAAGGCGCCAGCGGGAGTCGCCGTCCATGCGTTCGGTGGCGAACACCACCGACGAGCGGGTGCACAGGTGCTCGGATCGCGCGTGAATTCGTATGGTGTGCAAGTCGAATTCGGGGTCCTGCGACGCCGCCCCGTCGGATCGATCCAAGACGTAGAGCTCGTGGGTTTGCGGATAACGCAGCGCCCACATGTCGGTGGCCGTGCTCAGCAGCACGTTGACGGCGTAGATCGGGACGTGCTCGGCGAGCCATCGCATGGCGTCGACGAGCCCCGCGGTGATGTCGCCGTCGCGGGCGCGGATCGAGCCGGTGATCAACGCGAACACCCGCTCGGAGTCGGTGTCGCCCAACACCAAGTCGTCGGTGCCGATCTCACGCAGCCGCTCGTCGATGATGTCCAGCCCTTCGAGGACTCCGTTGTGCGCGAAGATCCGGCCGTCCTGCAGAAACGGGTGGGTGTTGCGGATGTCGAGCGAGCCGGTGGTCGCATAGCGGACGTGGGCGATGACGGTGGTGCCGGTCATCCGGTGCGCCTCGGTCGCGAATGCGGCGTCCTGCCAGGCCGCTATCGGCTCCTTGAAGAGGTGCGGTCGCGCGTGTTCGTCGAAGATGCCCAGACCGGTGCCATCGGGGTTTCTCCGGCTCTGTTCGGACAGGCTGTCCGGCGCGTCCAGCAGCCAGAAGGTTGCTGTGCACGCGTGCGTCCCGGCGTGCAGGCCAAAGAGTCGGCACATGCCTTCACACCGTAGTGGTCCACGGCCTCAGGTCGTCAGCAAGGCCGACAGGTTGGCCAGCGCGCGGCGCGCGTAGCCCTTCCACATCCTGCCCAACAGCGGAAGCGCCCAGGCCGTTCGCGGCGATTTCGGGTGGATGTCCCAGCGCCACGTGATCTCGGTTCCGGCGGCCGCCGGGGCGAAAACCCATTCGCCCACAACGTGATCGACGAGCACCGCCATCGGGCCGGTGACTTCGCAGAGCCGGTAGCCGAACGACCGCGGCGGGTCGACACTGGTCAGTTCCTCGCGCATGGTGGCGCCACCGGCCAGGTGCACGATGCGGGTCTGACCCGCCGCATCCCAGGCGCCGGTCTGCTCGCGCACGTCGCGGATCGGCGGGAAGGGGCCGTACCAGCGGTTGAAAAGCGTGGGCAGTGGCATCGGCAGCGTCCGGCCGAATGCGTCGTGAACCGCGACCGGTGTGACGACGGATTGATCGACGACGAGTGAATGTGCCACTGTTCCAAGCCTTTCCGGTCGGAGCGCTGCGTCAGTCGCGGGCCTCGATCACCTGGTAGCGGTCGTCGGCGTATCGCGACCGGATCATCTTCTTGTCGTACTTGCCGACGCTGGTGCGCGGGATCTCGTCGACGAACGTCCACCGCTCGGGCAACCACCATCGAACGACCTTGTCCGCGAGGAAGGTTCGCAGCTGCTCCGCGGTGACCGACGCGCCCTCTTTGGCCACGATCACCGCGAGCGGGCGCTCGTCCCAGCGCTCGTCGGGAACGCCGACCACCGCGGCCTCGACCACCTCGGGGTGACCGATCAGGGCGTTCTCCAGCTCCACCGAGGAGATCCATTCCCCGCCGGATTTGATGACGTCCTTGGCCCGGTCGGTCAGGGTGACGAAACCGCGGCCGTCGATGCGACCCACGTCGCCGGTGCGCAGCCAGCCGGAGTCGAACTTCGATTCGTCGCGCCCCAGGTAGTAGGAGCCGGCGATCCACGGGCCGCGGACCTCGACCTCCCCCACGGCGCTGCCGTCGTTGGGCAGCACCTGGCCGTCGTCGTCGACGATCCGCATCTCCACCCCGCAGACCGGTTGGCCCTGGGTGCCGCGGAAGGCCCAGTGCTGGTCCTCCGGCGTGCCCGGGGGCGGCCAGGCCATGGTCGCCAACGGCGAGGTCTCGGTCATCCCCCACAACTGCCGGATCTGCACGTTGTGCTTTTCCTCGAAGGTGCGCATCAGCGAGACCGGGACGGCCGAGCCGCCGCAGACCACCAGCCGCAGCGACGACATGTCGTGGTCGGGGTCGTCCTCGAGGTGGTGCAGGACGGAGTTCCAGATCGTCGGCACCGCGCCGGTCACGGTGGGCCGCAGGTCTTCGACCATGCCGACCACCGACGCTGGGTCGAGGTGGCGATCCGGCAGCACCAGGTCGGCGCCGGCCATCAGCGCCGCGTACGGCAGTCCCCAGGCGTTGGCGTGAAACATCGGCACGATCGCCAGCACGCTGTCGACGGCGCCGACGCCGATGCCGTTCGTGGTGCACGCGCCCATGGTGTGCAGGTAGCTCGAACGGTGGCTGTACACCACGCCTTTCGGGTTGCCGGTGGTGCCGCTGGTGTAGCACATCGCCGCCGCGGACATTTCGTCGATGCGCGGCCAGTCGAATTCGGTCGACTCGCCGGCGATGACGTCGGCGTAGTCCAGCACGGTCTTGCCCGATTCCCGCAGCAGTTCGGTGTCGCCGTCGCCGACGGCGATCACGGTGTGCACGGTCTCGAGGCTGGGCAGCACCGGCCCGAGCAGTTTGATCAGCGAGGCGTCGACCAGCACCACCTGGTCTTCGGCCTCGTTGGCGACGTAGGCGATCTGTTCGGGGAACAGGCGGATGTTGAGGGTGTGCAGGACGGCGCCCATCGAGGGCACCGCAAGGTAGGCGGTCAGGTGGTCGGCGTTGTTCCACATGAACGTCGCCACCCGCTGGTCGCCGGTCACCCCGAGCCGGCGCAATCCGTTCGCCAGCTGGGCGGCCCGGCAGCCCAGTTCCCGATAGTTCGTCGTGCGGTAGCCGTCGCCGGTGGCGGTGGTGACGGTGCGATCCCCGTGAACCCGGCAGCCGTGGCGCATGATCGCGGTGATCGTCAACGGATAGTCCTGCATCGTGCCGTCCATTGATGTACCGCCTCACTCTCCGCGCGGCACGGTCCGTGCCAATCCGCGAAATGCGGTGCCCGCATTCCGGGTCGACGCGGGGGGCCGCCGACCGCTTCCCACCCTAAGCCCGAATTCGGCCATCGTGGCAGACATCACCCCGGCGGATGGGCGACGACGTGGATCCCGTTCGGCCGGCAGGGCTTTCGGATGACTCTTCGGTTGAGTGTGCGTCCTGGGATTTGAGTGTGAACGCTGGGCGGCGCGCGCCGACGATCCCCACCGAGGATGCACGCTCAAGGGCGAAGATTCACACCCTGGACCTCGCGCCGTCCCCGCGACGAGGCCGGCTAGGCCAGCGCAGGCTCCCACAGGGGCACATCGAACAGCCAGCCGGCGGGCGGCGCGTCCGGGTGATCCGCATCGCCGCTGTGCGGCGCCGGGCCCGTGACGATCCGCGCCGCGGTGACGACGCCGGAATAGTCGGCGACGTAGAGGTGGCTCCCGTCGGGGCTTTCCAGCACGCAGGACGGGTTGTTGGTCACGGTGACCTCGCCGAGGACGTCCAGGGTGCCGGTGCCGAGCACCGTGACGCGGTCGTCACTGGTCAGGTAGGCCCGCTCGCCGTCGCGGCTGAGGGTCATCCGCGCCAGCGGTCCGGTGATCTCGTTGATCTTGTGCGTCTTGACGAGTTTGTTGGTGCGGGTGTCGATGACGTCGAGCACCGAGCCCACCACCGGGCCGCAGCTCGCCACATAGGCCGTGGTGCCGTCGTTGCTCAGCGCCACGTCGCGGACGGGCAGGCCGAGCTCGATGGTGCCGACGACCCGCGACCGGCCGCCGACACGGCCGCCGTCGTTTCGGGTGCGGGTTTCGACGACGGCGAGGCTGCCGCCGTTGGGGCCGTTGACGCCGACGTAGAGGCGCCGCCCGTCGGCGCTGGCCCGCACGCAGGCGGTGGTGGTGCCGGGCGCGGTGGCCAGGTCGATCACCTCGAGTTCGCCGGTGGTGGTGTCCAGGACGGTGACGTCGGCGCCGCGAACGGCATTTCGGCTGGCGTAGAGGTATTTTCCGTCGGCGCTGACCGTCAGGGCGCTCACGCTGTGCGCGAGCCGATGCGTGGCGATCCGCCAGTTGGTGACGACGTCGACGACTTCGATGGCGTCATAGGCGGCGGTGGCCGTGCTGACGTAGGCGTAGTTGGCGTCCGCGCTGCTCATGGCGACGGCGGACGGTTCGCTGAGCCCGGCGATGGTGCTCGAGACCCGAAGGGTGCGGGCGTCGATGACCGATACCGCGTCGCGGCCATAGTTCGTGACGAGCAGCCGGCGCCCGTCGCCGCTGAGGTCCATGTCGCTGATCGGGCCGTGGCGCACCGGGACTCGCACCACCGCGGTGTCGTCGACCTCGAACCCCGTCGTCGTTGGGTCGTATGCATCACTCACGCTGGTACCGCCTTTGCTGTGTTCGTCGGCCTGGTGGCCAAAGTGACGATGTCGCACGCACGCGACGAATTGGCCTCCGGATCCACCGGCTTTCAGCACCCAAAGGCGCCGACGAGACTGGTTTTCGGTAGTCTACTGACCAAAATTCGCCTCAAAGCAGTTCAAAATGCTCGACGTTAGCTACGTCACTTCCCGCACTCAGGTTCTGCTCAGACTTCCAATCACGCTGTATCGCAATCGCTTACCCGTAGCGAAACGCATGCAAACCCCCTTCCGGCGGATTTTGCCTGCGCCGCTAACGATTCGCGTTTCCGCTCTACCGATGCTTTAGTAAGGAATTCTCAGGATTTGCCGCCGACGAGGGGAATATCACATCGCCCCGCGTCGGCCGCGAGATGACGGATCGCTAGCTGAACTGGGTCTGCGGCCGCGCCAACGTGGTCCCGTCGACGACGATGTCCAGCTTTTCGTTGTAGAAGGCGATCAGACCGGCGATCTGACCGACCGCGGGCAGCGGATAGTGGTAGGTCCACGCCAGGTCCTCATGCACGAGGTCACCCACACGCACCGACCAATAGCCTGACGTCGTTCCCTTGTACGGGCACAACGTCTGTGTGGTGCTGGGTTGCAGGTGCTCGAAGTCGACGTCAGTCGGATCGATGTAATACCTTGTGGGCAGGCCCGTTTCGAACAACAGAACCGGAGACTTGGTGTCCGCCAAGGTGATTCCGTCAAGCTCCACCCGGACGTGGCGGTGGGAGCGCAGGGCGTCGACACGCGAATAGGGGTTGCGCGGGTGACCGTAGATCGGCTCGTCTTCCTCGAACCAGCGCAATGGATTCCATTCGTACCGCACGGTGCCGGCCAGCGGGCCGTCGCCGCCGGCGTCGAATACCCGCGCGGCGGACTCATGCGTCTGGCCGCCAGCCACCAGGGAGTGCAGCCGCGACGGGCCGAACTGCACTGTCTGGGCGTGGTTTTCGTCGCGCAGGAACTCGGTACGGACATCGGCCAGCGGAATGTAGTACTGCGGGTAGTAAGGAACCTCCCACACGTATCGGGCGGCGGTGGTGTCGAAGACCAGCGCGTCGCCGAGAAAACCACGGACCCGCCGGGGCGCGGGTTCGATCCTGCCCCGGGCGGCGGCCATCTGCGGATAGTCAGTCATGGTCGGTCGTCTCCCGGTATGTGGTGAATCCACACGTGTCCTCGTCGGGGCTGGGCGCGTTCATCACGACTCCTGCTCGGGTTCAGTGCCGCTTGTCGCGCACTTTGTACGTCGACGGCCACGACTTGCGGGACTCGTCCCCGGTCAATGGGGTTCCCATCCCGCCGACCTTGACGGCGTAGGCCTCCTTGCCGGGGCCCACCTCACGGTTGGCGTGTTCCTGGGCGAGGAAGTACAACTCGTCGATGGTGGCCTCGTCGTAGGCGACGAACGAGGTTTCCCGCGCCACGTCGTCGATCCCGGCCAGCATCCGGTCGGGCAGCAGGCGCGAGGCGACCGCGGCCAGGCCCAGCAGCCCGAAGGGGATGATCCAGTAGCAGAGGAACGACAGCGGGGTCTTGGTGTCCAGGATCGAGGCGGCGGTCGTCGCCGCGGGTCGTTGCGCGATCGAGGGGATCGCCGAGGACACCGTCATGGCGGCGAACGTCGCGACCCAGACCCAGCCGAGGGTTTGGACGACGCGGCCGAACAGCCCGGTCTTGACGATGTCGGCAGCGTGTTCCGCCGCGACGAACTCGGACACGAACGGCTTGCCGGCCAGCATCCCGACCAGCGTTGCCACAAAGATGCCGGCGTTGCTCAGCGTCAGTATCCACCGTTCGAGGAACGACTGGCTGAGCGTGAAAGTCAGCACCGCGAGAATCAAAAGCGCTGTGAGGGAAGCGAAGTCAAAGAACTGCCACCGCCTGCCCGTCGCCGCGCCCAGGCCCAGGCTGACGGCGGCGACCGCCAGCGCGACCAACGCGGCAGCGGCAAAAGGAACGTTTCCGACAAGGACCCAATACACAATCCACGGCGCGAGACCGAACAGCATGCCCATGCTGGGTCAGTGTATGAGTGGCGGTTTGCGGAGCTGTCGGCGGACGCCCGGCTAACCGGGCGTCGTGTTCAGCGCCATCGCCAGAAAGTCTAGGCGCCACAGCGACTCGAAGAGCTGGCGCCCGAACTCCCGCACCTGCGTCCCGTCTTGGCGGTTGCCCTGGGCCACGGAGTCGACGATCTCTCGTATGGTGCGCCGGCCGTCGACGTGCTGGACAAAGGGCAGCTGAGCGGGGGTGAGCTTGAGCTGAGCGCCGGGCAGGTGGATCTCGTCACCGGACAGCAGGCACGCCGTCCGCGGCAGCGGGACGTAATCGAGGGACGACGCCGCCGAGAAGTCGATCGCATAGTCCTGCGTCGGCCGTTCGGGCCGGCAGGCGAGGAAGAAGTGGGTGGCATTGGCCGGCTGCAGACGTTCCATCACCGACCAGAGCGTGGTGTCGGGTAGCCGGTTCAAGAGCGACTGGAACGGGCCCGTCTGTCCGACGAGCGCGTCGTGCGGGTAGTACGGCGAATTGCGCAGCCAGCCCTGGAACGCCAGCCCGGCGGCGTCGACCAGGCCCAGGCATTCCTCGACGGTGTAGCTGCGTTGCCGGGCGTGCAGGAAGGCGTCGACGAGCGCCCCGTCGGTCAGCAGATCACGCGCGCCCTGCAGGTACGGGCGGACGGGATGGTCGGCCGGCAGCGCCGCAACCGCCTCCTTGACCAGCTGAACCGACGCGTCGTCCTGCGACAATCCGAGGTCGCGGAACGCCGATTCGAGCATCTCGACGCCGATCCGGCCGTACTTGGCGTAGAGCATGACGCCCAGCGCCCCGTCGCGTCGCAGGCATCCACCGAGCGCTTTGAGCCCGGCCAACGGGTCCGCCAGATGGTGCAAGACGCCGGTGGAGACGATGAGGTCGAAGTCGCGTGACAGCGCCGAGGCCTCTTCGATGGGCAGCAGATGCAGTTCCAGGTTCACCAGCTGGTGCTTGTCTTTCAGGTACTGCTGGTGATCCAACGCGGAGCGGCTGACGTCAATCGCGACGACCCGAGCGGCGCGGTTCATGAAGGCGAAAACCGCCGCCTGGAACGTGCCGCAACCCGCGATGAGGATGTCGAGATCCGGCCGGTATGCGCGGTCGGGCCAGAGCACCCGGTGCGCCCAGTAGGGGTCGAACCAGTCCCAGTGGTTCTTGGTCCACGTCTCGAGATCGGTTACCGGGGGCGGATATTCCCAGCGATCGTATTGGCGGGAGACACCGTCAGCCCGCGGATCCTCGGACACCTTCGCGCTGGCTCCTTCGCGGTGGCGGCTCGCACAACGGTCCCGACCAACGTACTTCGCGTGGCGTCTTTCGGCAGCGCTGAATCCGGGCGCAAACATGCTCTGCTTGAGCGCCACCGGCAGTCGGGTATTGACTGAGCGGCGCGCAGGTCTAGGGATCGCGGGTTGGCGGTGGGCGCAATTGTTTGTGCAGCCCGACGTCAGTGGCGCGTGGTGTGAAACGAATTATTTGATGCACCAACATGTTTGAGCGTCGATGCAGTCCCGGTAGCCGGGGCTAGTTGTTGGTCGGTGGTGGTTGGGGTTGGAAGGGGTCATACCACCACCAGTCGGCGCGTTCGCCGATAGGCCCGGGGCATGGCGCCACCGCGGGCGGGGCCTGTGTAGGTGGGCGCGCCAGTGATCCCGGGCTCAGGATTCGGCCGTCCTCGTCGGTGACCACCAGGGCATCCGCGGGTCCGGTGAGGGTGATCTCGCCACGGTGATGCAACCGGTGGTGGTAGGGGCAGACCAGCACCAAGTTGGCCAACTCGGTGGGGCCGCCGTCCTCCCAGTGCCGGATGTGATGGGCGTGCAAACCCCGGGTAGCGCCACAACCGGGAACCACGCACGTGCGGTCGCGGTGCTCGAGCGCGCGGCGCAACCGCCGATTGATCACCCGCGTCGACCGGCCAGCGCCAATGACCTCACCGTGGCGCTCGAACCACACCTCACAGGTGGCATCACAGGTCAGGTAGCGGCGTTCGGCATCGGACAGCAGCGGACCCAGATGCAGCGCGGCAGCGCGCTGGGCGACATCAAGGTGCACCACCACCGTGGTGTGCTGCCCCTGCGGGCGGCGAGTGGCCTCGGCGTCCCAACCCGCCTCCACCAAACGCATAAACGCCTCGGCCGTGCCCGGCATCGGCGGACGCTGATCACCCACGCCCGTGCCCTCGCCGTGGTCGCGCTTCCATTCGGCGATGAGCGCGTCACGATGCGAGGCCAACGCGGCGTCGAACTTCGCGGCATCCACGTGACCCAGGGTGATCCGATAACACGCGCCCTGCTCGGTGGCGGTCGCGATAAACGACCGCTCAGACGCCGATTCGGGCCGGGGTTCGGGGTCAGGACGCGGCTCCAGCCTGACCGCAGTGCGCAGCTGATTGACCGTGGCGACCGCGGCCAGTTGGGCGTAATGGTCATCAGAACCCTGCCCCGCGCGCGCCGCGATCACCCCCACCTGATCGGCCGAGAACCGGCCCTCGCGCATCCCCTGAGCACACCGCGGGAACTCGCTCAACCGGCCAGCGATGGTGGCCAGCGTGTGCGCGTTTGCCGACGAACACCCCAACTTCCAGGCCACCAACGCCGGCACTGAGCGCGCACCGGTCACACCGCACAATTGGTCGCGATCGATCTCGGCGACGATCTGCACGATGCGCCCATCAATCGCATTGCGCTGACCGGCCAACTCCGCCAACTCCTCAAACAACACCTCAAGACGGTCGCTCGCAGTCACCACCTCGGCGTCAACAGATGCGATCGAAGACATGACGCCATCATCGCAGCGACCACCGACAAAACCGGAGCCGTCGGATCCCGCTCGCCGGCAAGCAACACGTCTATCGGCAGCAATCACCGCGAATCACGAATCGTGAGCCAAGTCAGGACAAATCGTCGGGTGCATCAGCGTCCCGCAGGTATTCGGCGCGACACGGCCACCGGATCACGTGGGCCAGCCGAACTGCACACAATCGGTGCCCCCAGTCGGACTCGAACCGACACTTGGCGGATTTTAAGTCCGCTGCCTCTGCCAATTGGGCTATGGGGGCCCGGCGGCGAATCTAGCGCGTGAACCCCGAACACGCGGCATCGCATTGCGGCCGATATTTGCCAGACGTCCAAGATGCGGGGCCCGCCCCCATCGATTAGTATCCGCGCGCCGCGCGCGATTTCTGCCTTTCCGCGCCCGCGATCAGATGACGTCCCGATGTCGTCCGACAGGGTCTTGTTAAAACTGCCGCCCTTGTCGTTAAGAAGCCGTAAACGACTGTAACCCCAGCTCATTGGGTGGGGAATGTGGAGTTGTGGCTCGCTAGCGTTACGCCAACGCACAGCGGCCGTTACGTGAACACACAGCGATCCACACCGGGGGTCGGCTCGTTCAGCATAGGAGCAACAAATGTCGTTTCTGACCACACAGACTGAAGAAATGCTAGCCGCGGAGACGTTGCTGTCCGGAATCAACAGCAACCTGGCAGCGCAAAACGCGGGCGCCGCGTCGGCGACCACCGTCATCGCTCCCGCCGCCGCCGACCCGGTATCGGCCCAGCAGGCGGCAATCTTCTCGGCGTACGGCACCCAGTACCAGACGATCGCCGCCGAGGCGCAAGCGCTTCTCGAGCAGTACTCGCAGACCCTGGGCATCAGCTCCAACAGTTACGGCGACACCGAGGCCGTCAACGCCAGCCAGGCCGCCCTCCAAGCGTTGGACGCCGTGGATCCCGGCACGTCTGCCGCGACGGGTTCCAACCCGATCGACATCCTCGCCTGGCTCCTCGGCTTCAACGGCCAGTCCAGCGGTGGTCTGGGTGGCATGTTCGGGCTGTCGAGTAACGGCGCCAACATCGGAAACATCGGTTTCGGCAACTGGGCCTCCGCCGGTTCCGACCTGCTCGGCCTGGCCAGTGGCGGCCTGCTGGACACCTCCGGCGGCGCCGCCGGTGCGGCCGCCGCGGCGGACCTGGCCACCGATACCGCCCCGGTCGGCGTCGGTGTGGGTGGCGCGACGGGCATGGGCGCGATGCCAGCGGCCGCGATGGGCCAAGCAACCATGGTCAACAAGCTCTCGGTGCCGCCGAGTTGGGCGGGCTCCACCGCGGTGGTGGGGTCGAGCGCCGCGCCGCTGCAGACGGTCGGCTGGACAGCCGCCGCGCCGCAGGGCGGTCCGGGAACGGTGGTGCCGGGCATGCCCGGCGTGGGTGCGATGGGGCGCAACGGCGCCGGCTTCGGCGCGCCGCGTTACGGCGTCAAGCCGATCGTCATGCCGAAACCGACGGCCGTTTAAACAGCCACGGTCACCCGGATAGACGTGGAATCCGAACAGAGAAAGGGAGCGGAATACACAAATGGTGCTTGACTTTTCGGTGATCCCGCCAGAGGTCACCTCCTCGCTCATGTACGCCGGTGCGGGGTCCGCTCCGTTCATGGCCGCCGCGACCGCGTACGCCAACCTGGCCGCCGAGGTGAGCGCCACCGCCACGCAGTGGGAGTCGATCATCTCGCTGCTGACCACCGAACAGTGGACCGGTGGTGGGTCGGCCGCGGCGGCCGCCGCGGCCCAGCCCATCGTGACCTATCTGACCGAGACGGCGACGACGCTCGAGCAGGCGAGCGCTCAGGCCACCGCATCGGCGGCCGCCTACGAGGCGGCGTTCGCGGCGACGGTGCCCCCGCCGGTGATCGCGGCCAATCGGACGTTGCTGGCCACCCTCGTCGCGACGAACGTCCTGGGCGTCAATTCGGCCGCGATCGCCGCGACCGAAGCGCAGTACGCCGAGATGTGGGTTCAAGACGCCACGATGATGGCCACCTATCAGGCCGCCTCGGCGGCGGCCGGCGTCCTCACCCCCGTGACGCCGCTGACGTCGACCACCGACCCGGCGGCCGCCGCGGCCGTGGACAACAGCGCGGTCGCTTTCGACGCGGTGAATGGCACGACGCAGGCGACCGGTTTGGACCTGTCGTCGCTCATCACGTCGCCAACCGGCAGTGGAGGCCTGCTGCAGTCCGTTGACAATTTGATGGGCACCCCATTCGTCTTCAATGCCATCAACGGCGGGATCAACACCGGGGCCTGGTTCACCATGAACGCCATCCCGAACGCGGCGTCGTTGGGGCACACGCTTGGGACGGTGCCGGGTATTCCGTTCTCGCTGGCCGACTCGGTCGCACCGGCGACCGGCGCCGCCATAATGCCCGGCACCATGGTGGGCTCGGTGTCGGGCGCGGGCGCCTCGGCGGCCCTGGGTGAGGCCTCCGCGGTCGGCGCTTTGTCGGTGCCGGCAGGCTGGAATGCGGCCGCCCCGGCGTCGTTGGCGTCGGCCACCGCCCCGCTCGGGGGTTCGGGTTGGACGGCAGCCGCCGAAGCGGAAGGGGTCACGGCGATGCCCGGCATGCCGGGAATGGCCGCGGCCGCCAAGGGCGCCGGCGGCTACGGCACCGGACCCCGGTACGGCTTCAAGCCGATCGTCATGCCCAAGCAGGTTGTCGTCTGAGAAGGGACCGCCGATACGGGAGGTAAGGGGGTACGTGTCGCCCGTGTGAGGCGAGCAATTAACCGGCAGGCCGTCATCTATTCACGACGCGGCCACCACCTCATCAGTTACAACTGTTAAGACTTCGGCCAACTGAAGCTTCAAGATAGGAGACCGCCGAGATGGCAACACGTTTTATGACCGCCCCGCACGAGATGCGGGCGATGGCGGGCCGTTTCGAGGTGCACGCCCAGACCGTCGAGGACGAGGCCCGCAAGATGTGGGCCTCGTCGATGAACATCGCCGGCGCGGGCTGGAGCGGCCAGGCGCAGGCGACGTCCTACGACACCATGGGCCAGGTCAACCAGGCCTTCCGCAACATCGTCAACATGCTCCACGGGGTGCGCGACGGACTGATTCGCGACGCGAACAACTACGAGCAGCAAGAGCAGGCCTCGCAGCAAATCCTCAGCAGCTAGCCCAGAACCGCTGCTGCCCAACACTTTTAAGGAGCCACGCAATGAGCATCAATTACCAGTTCGGCGATGTAGACGCCCATGGTGCCCTGATCCGCGCCCAGGCCGCGTCCTTGGAAGCCGAGCACCAGGCCATCGTTCGCGATGTGCTTGCTGCCGGTGACTTTTGGGGCGGTGCCGGTTCGGTGGCGTGCCAGGAGTTCATCACCCAGTTGGGTCGCAACTTCCAGGTGATCTACGAGCAGGCCAACTCCCACGGACAGAAGGTTCAGTCCGCGGGCAGCAACATGGCCAGCACCGACAGCGCCGTCGGGTCCAGCTGGGCCTGACGCCACGTCTCGACACCGGGGCCGCACACCGACTGGTGTGCGGCCCCGTTTTGGGCTGTATCCGATAGTGTCCCAAGGTGGTTTGGGGCTTGGCTGGTTCGTGGGGAACGGTCTAATCGGTAAACCTGCATCGCAACGTCGACCCGACATGCCGCAGCTTGATGTGCGAATTCTGGAGTCAGGGCTAGGGCGTGTCTGACAAAAGTTTCAGGTGTTGTGCCTGAGGCTTGAGTCATGTCGCGATTTGAGTTGTTGTCCGATTCTCAGTGGGCATCGACCAATGGGCCTTCTGCGCGCTCACCAACAGCCCTGGCGCCCGGGGCCTCTACAACCAACATCACAGCGCCGGCGACACCCACCACCAAGCGCTGCGCGCCCTGGGTAACCGCCTGGTCGGCATCCACACCCTCTACGACGAACACACAGCCTGGGCACACCGCACAACAGCAGCCGCTTGACACTTAAATCCCTGGGATGTCTAGACCTATCAACGACCCGAGAACCTCGACGCGGTAGTGCCGTGCGCGGTTTCAGGCCGAGCCCGATCGCTATAGCTCAGCGCAAAATAGCCACGAGCGTCCGGGGCATGACGCATCCGGAGAGAGTGATGAGGGTAGCGTGATCGGCAACGCGCTGCGGCTGCGGACCCAGCGCCTGTCCGAACCCGGAACGTCGACGGCGTCCGTCAACCTCTAAAACACGGGCCCGTGAGGGCCCAGCCGCCACTCACCAAGCACTGGCAGTGCGATCACAGCGGCGGGAAACGGCATCGACACAAAACCGCATCATTATTTCATGCCTTTGTCACTACCCCAGTAGGGTATATGTGACATTATTAGCTGCATGATGCAATCACCAGGATCGACTGAACCGCCTGCGGCGGCGGGGCAGCCCGAGTATGTGAATCGCTCTGATCGGCATAGCCGGTGGGATCAACTCTTGGCCATAGTGGGTATCGCCGCGGGTGTCGTGTTCGTTGTGGCCGTGATCTTTTTCTCGGGGTTCTGGTTGGCCCGGGCCTCAGACGGCGGCTACCGGATTTCCAGCGGCGGGCGTGACGGTACCTGCCCGATGATGCAATCCGGCCGGGACATGGGACCCGGCATGATGGGCCCGGGCGCATCGGTAGATCCAGGGCACACGCTTAGCCCGACATCCCAGCCGGCGCCGCACCCGTAGCGCAGCGCGACTGCAGGGCCAGTCAGAACCGGCGGCGCCTAGCCAATTTGCGTTTGGTGCAATCAATGTCGAATGCGATATCAACCCTCAGAGCCGCTCCGTTCACCGACCTCAGAAAGGGGTTAGGACAATGATGACGAAGCGCTGGCAGCGAATCGCGCTGCTAGGCGCCAGCCTGGGGGGGACGGCGGGGATGATGATCATGTCGCTTCCGCTGACTCCGCAGGTAAGCGCCGGTATCGACGATGCTGTGCTGTCCGAGATGGGTGTGTCGCTGGGCGTCCCTCATGTGATGCGCTACGGCGCGATCGCCTATGCGCCAAGCGGTGCGTGGGGTAGCTCGTGGCGGTTGCCAAGTCAGGCAGCAGCGAACGAAGCTGCAGTGGAACGGTGTGGCGACACAGATTGCAAAGTCATCATTAACTTCAACCTGTGCGGTGCGGTCGCTTATGACGGCGCGACCTACCAAGGCGGACGCGGCTACACGCGCCAAATGGCAGAAGACGACGCGTTGAAGAGGCTCGGCGGCGGAAAGGTCGTCAACTGGGTGTGCAACTAAACTCTGTTGATTGCCTGTCCTGGTGTCGAATTCGCGGTACCGCTAGCCGTGGCGTTGATTGGTCCGTTCGGTGCTACGTTGCCCGTATCCCGCACCGCACAGCGCGTCGGCTTCCGCGCCCATCAGGGTGTGGATGAACGTGGCCAGCAGCTCGCGCAACACGTCGGGGTGGGTAGTGGTGAGTCGTTCGGCTAACGCCGTGGGCAGGTCGATATCGGGGGCAGTGGTCATCGCGTTGATTCCTTTGCTCGAGCGACTTTGACGGGTCTCTCGAAGAATCACGCGATGACCTTCAATCATTCGGCTACGACACGCCGGTACCGCTGATCAGGTCCGACTCACACACCACTCTGCTGGACGCAACCGAGTTCTCGGCGACCTTCTTGTTTTGGCAGTCAGGCGGGCCCGCAGCGCCGCGAGTCGTTCGAAGGTGGCACCGTGCGAGTGGCTACAAGTGTCGGCCGCTCCCAACATTTGAGAATTCTATGAACTCCGTGACAATCCCGTGTGCGGCCGGTCAGAATATAGGGACATGACCGCAATGGCCGGATACTCAGGCTCGCAGCGCCCCCGCCAAGCCATCCTGGGGCAGCTGCCGCGGATCAACCGTGCCGACGGCTCACCCATCAGGGTTTTGCTGGTCGACGACGAGCCGGCCTTGACCAATCTGGTGAGGATGGCCCTGCACTACGAGGGCTGGGTGGTCGACATCGCCCACAACGGGCGCGAGGCCATGGCGAAGTTCGAGAGGGTCAGCCCCGACGTGCTCGTCCTCGACATCATGCTTCCCGACGTGGACGGCCTGCGGATCCTCGAACGGGTGCGCCAATCCGACGTCTACACCCCGACGCTGTTCCTGACCGCGCGTGACTCGGTCATGGACCGGGTGACCGGCCTGACCGCGGGTGCCGACGACTACATGACCAAACCGTTCAGCCTGGAGGAATTGGTCGCCCGGCTGCGCGGGTTGCTCCGCCGCTCCGGCCCGCCACCCACGCCGACCGCCGAAACCCTCGTCGTCGGCGACCTGCGGGTCGACACCGCCAGCCGGGAAGTCACCCGCGGTGACACCCCCGTGTCGCTTTCCTCCACCGAGTTCGAGTTGCTGCGCTTCCTCATGCGCAACCCGCGGCGCGCGCTGAGCCGCAGCGAGATCCTGGACCGGGTCTGGAACTACGACTTCGCCGGGCGCACCAGCATCGTGGATCTCTACATCTCGTACCTGAGGAAAAAGATCGACTCCGGCCGCGAGCCGATGATTCATACGGTCCGCGGCGTAGGGTACATGCTGCGCCCGGCGGAATGACCCAGGACAAGGCCGCGGCATCCGGGATCTTTCCCCGGTGGTTTCCCTCGTCGCTGCGCCGCCAGCTGCTGTTGGGCGTGCTGGCCGTGGTCAGCGTGGTGCTGGTGACCGTCGGCATCGTGTCCGTGCTCAGTCTGCGCGGCTACGTCAACGCCATGAGCGACGCCGACATCGCCGAGTCGCTCGACGCGTTCAGCCACCAGTACACGAAATACCGCAACGGCGAACACACTTCGACGCGTCCGGGCACTCCGCCGATCGGACAGGCGATGCTGGAATTCACCGGACAAACGCCGGGAAACCTCATCGCCGTGCTGCGCAACGGCGTGGTGATCGGGTCGGCGGTGTTCTCCGAAGGAGAACCGAAACCCGCGCCCGCCGACGTCATCCGCGCGCTGGAAGGGCAGTCGTGGTCCGGAGGGCCGCCACGGACCGAAATGCTGGGCAGCCTGGGGTCTTACCGCCTCGACAGCACGGTGGACGGCTCCGACGTGCTCGTGGTCGGGATGTCGCAGAACCTCGCCGACCGGATCATCGCCCGCAAACAGATCACCACCATCGCGCTGATCGCGGGGGCCTTGGCGCTTACCGCAGCGCTCACCGGATGGGTCGTCGGGTATACGCTTCGTCCGCTGCGCCGGCTCGGCGCGATCGCGGCCGACGTCGCCGCGATGCCGCTCGCCGATGACGAGCACCGGATCAGCCTCCGGGTCCAGCCGCAGGACACCGACCCGCAGAACGAGGTCGGCATCGTCGGCCGCACGCTGAACCGCTTGCTGGACAACGTGGACGGCGCGCTGGCGCATCGGGCCGAATCCGACCTGCGGATGCGGCAATTCATCAGTGACGCCAGCCACGAACTGCGCACGCCCCTGGCGGCGATTCAGGGCTACGCCGAACTCACCCGCCAGGACAGTTCCGAGCTGCCGCCGACCACCGAATACGCGCTGGCCCGCATCGAATCCGAGGCCCGGCGGATGGCGTTGCTCGTCGATGAGTTGCTGCTGCTTTCGCGTTTGGGTGAAGGGCAGGATCTGCAGTCCGAGGACGTCGACCTGGCCGCGGTGGCCAACAACGCGGTGAACGACGCGACCGTGGCTGCGCTGACCCACCACTGGGTCAAAGACCTGCCCGACCAGCCGGTCTGGGTGCGAGGCGACCACGCCCGGCTGCATCAGCTGGTCAGCAACCTGCTCGGCAACGCCCGCGTGCACACGCCGCCCGGGGTGACGGTGACGACCGGAATCACCTGCTACCGTGACGGTCCCGAGCCGCCGTTCGTGGAATTGACCGTCACCGACGACGGGCCGGGCATCGACGAAGAGCTGCTGCCCAGGCTGTTCGAGCGGTTCGTCCGGGCGGACAAGTCGAGATCCGACGGTTCGGGTCACGGGCTGGGCCTGCCGATCGTCAGTTCGATCGTCAAGGCCCATCATGGTTCGGTCACCGTCGAATCCACGGAGGACGAGACGGTCTTCCGGGTACGGCTCCCCCTGATCGACGGTCCGCCACGGGGCGTTAAGAAACCGTAAAGGTGCACGGTAGCCCCGTTAGGAAACCGTCAACCACGCTCGTTACCCGAACGCCGCCCGGTTAATTTCAGGCTGACTTCATCCGAGACTGTCGCTCGATGGCGCTGCGGCTGACTCGGCGAGGTCCCTTGCGTATGCGCGTGATTGGTGCGGAACGGAGACGAGATGGGCGTGGCGGTATACGTCGGGCTGACCGTGGCGGTGTTCGCCGCGCTCGGCGTGGCTCAGAAGCTGGTCGAACGGCTATGAACTACCAAAACACCGTCGGCTTGGTGCTTTCCGTCCTCATCGCGCTCTATCTCGGGGGCGCCCTGCTGTTCCCGGAGAGGTTCTGAGTGAGCACGACGACGGCCGGGATCATCTTCCTCGTTGTTCTCGTCGCGGCGGTGGCGGTTGCCCACGTGCCCTTCGGGGACTACATGTTTCGCGTGTATGCCTCGGAGAACGATTCGTCCGCCGAGCGAATGATCTATCGGCTGATCGGCGTCGATGCCCGCGCGGAACAGACGTGGGGCTCCTACGCCCGAAGCGTGCTGGCGTTCTCGTCGATCAGCATCCTGGTCCTGTTCGCGTTCCAGCTCGCCCAGGGCAAATTGCCGCTGCACCTGCATGATCCGGCCACACAGCTGACGCCCTCGCTGGCGTGGAACACCGCGGTCAGCTTTGTCACCAACACCAATTGGCAGGCCTACTCCGGCGAGTCGACACAGGGCCATCTCGTGCAGATGGCCGGCCTGGCGGTGCAGAACTTCGTGTCCGCCGCCGTCGGGATGGCGGTGGCCGTCGCGCTGGTGCGCGGGTTCGCCCGCACCCGCACCGGCGAGCTGGGCAACTTCTGGGTCGACCTGGTGCGCGGGACGCTGCGCATCCTGTTACCTGTCGCCGTCGTCAGCGCGATCCTGCTGATCGCCGGTGGGGCGATCCAGAACTTCCACCTGCACGACCAGGTGGTCACCACCGTCAGCGGCGCCCGGCAGACCATCACCGGCGGGCCGGTGGCCAGCCAGGAGGTCATCAAAGAACTCGGCACCAACGGCGGCGGCTTCTACAACGCGAATTCCGCGCACCCGTTCGAGGATCCGACCGGCTGGACCAACTGGCTGGAGATCTTCCTCATCCTGGTGATCGGGTTCTCGCTGCCGCGCACGTTCGGGCGCATGGTGGGTAACACCAAGCAGGGCTACGCGATTGCGGCCGTGATGGCGACGCTGTACACGATCAGCACCACCTTCATGCTGTGGTTCCAGACGCAGCACCACGGCACGGTGCCGACGGCGACAGGCGCTGCGATGGAGGGGGTCGAGCAGCGCTTCGGCGTCACCGACTCGGGGGTGTTCGCCGCCGCCACGACGCTCACCTCCACCGGCGCCGTCGACTCCGCCCACGACTCGCTGACCAGCCTCGGCGGCATGATCACGATGTTCAACATGCAGCTGGGTGAGGTCGCGCCCGGCGGCACCGGCTCCGGCCTGTACGGCATTCTCGTGCTGGCGGTGATCACCGTGTTCGTCGCGGGGCTGATGGTCGGGCGCACCCCGGAGTACCTCGGCAAGAAGATCAACCCGCGCGAAATCAAGCTCGCCGCAAGCTATTTCCTGGTCACTCCCTTGATCGTGCTGACCGGCACCGCGATCGCGATGGCGCTGCCCGGCGAACGCGCCGGCATGCTCAACGGCGGACCGCACGGACTCTCGGAAATCCTCTACGCGTTCACCTCGGCGGCCAACAACAACGGGTCGGCCTTCGCCGGGCTCAGCGCCAACACCGACTGGTACAACACGGCTCTCGGCCTGGCCATGGCGTTCGGCCGGTTCCTGCCCATCGTGCTCGTGCTGGCACTGGCCGGATCGCTGGCGCGGCAAGGCAGCACACCGGCCTCGGCGGGCACCCTGCCCACCCACCGGCCGCAGTTCGTGGGCATGGTCGCCGGCGTCACGTTGATCGTCGTTGCCCTCACGTTCTTGCCCATGCTCGCGCTCGGGCCCCTCGCCGAAGGAATCCACTGATGACCGCGACCGCGATCCAGCCGACCGAGCAGACGCATCCGGCGGCGTCCAGCGGCAGAAAACGGGTGCAGGGCGGCCTGCTCGACCCGAAGATGCTGTGGCGCTCTACTCCGGACGCGCTGCGAAAACTCAACCCGCGCAGCCTATGCCGCAACCCGGTGATGTTCATCGTCGAAATCGGCGCCGCCTGGAGCACCGTCCTGGCGATCGCCGCGCCGAGCTGGTTCGCTTGGCTGGCCGTGATCTGGTTGTGGTTGACCGTGCTGTTCGCCAATCTCGCCGAAGCGGTCGCCGAGGGCCGGGGCAAGGCCCAGGCCGAAACGCTGCGCCGGGCCAAAACGCACACCGTGGCCCGGCGACTCAAGGACTGGGTTCCGGGGGCCGCCGCGGTCGAGGAAGCGGTCGCCGCAGCCCAGCTGCAACGGGGCGACGTCGTGGTGGTCGAGGCGGGCCAGGTGATCCCCGGTGACGGTGATGTGGTGGAAGGCATTGCCTCAGTGGACGAATCGGCCATCACGGGCGAGTCGGCGCCGGTGATCCGCGAGTCCGGCGGCGACCGATCGGCGGTCACCGGCGGCACCACCGTGCTGAGCGACCGGATCGTCGTCAAGGTCACCCAGAAACCCGGTGAGAGCTTCATCGACCGCATGATCGCGCTCGTCGAGGGCGCCAACCGGCAGAAAACCCCGAACGAGATCGCGCTGAATATCCTGCTCGCCGCGTTGACGATCATCTTCGTCTTCGCCGTGGCGACCTTGCAGCCGTTGGCGACCTACGCCAAGGCGAACAATCCCGGCGTCCCGAATACGCAGGCGCTGGATGCAAGCGGCGTCACGGGCATCGTGATGGTGTCGTTGTTGGTGTGCCTGATCCCGACCACCATCGGCGCGCTGCTGTCGGCCATCGGCATCGCCGGCATGGACCGGCTGGTGCAGCGCAACGTGCTCGCCATGTCCGGGCGGGCGGTGGAAGCCGCCGGTGACGTCAACACCCTGCTGCTGGACAAGACGGGCACTATCACGCTGGGCAACCGGCAGGCCGCCGCCTTCATCCCCCTCGACGGCGTCTCCGCCGAACAGTTGGCCGACGCCGCGCAATTGTCCAGCCTCGCCGACGAAACACCCGAGGGCCGTTCGGTTGTCGTGTTCGCCAAGCAGCACTTCGGCCTGCGTGCCCGCACACCGGGCGAGCTGTCGCAGGCGAGCTGGGTGGCCTTCTCGGCCACCACGCGGATGTCGGGCGTCGACCTCGATGGGCACCTGCTGCGCAAGGGCGCGGCGAGCTCGGTCGCGGAATGGGTACGCGGCCAAGGAGGCAACGTCCCCGCGCAGCTCGGCGAGATCGTCGACGGCGTCTCCGCCGGCGGCGGCACTCCCCTGGTCGTCGGGGAAAGCGCCGAGGGGCAGGCGAGAGTGCTCGGTGTCATCCACCTCAAGGACGTCGTCAAGCAGGGCATGCGGGACCGTTTCGACGAGATGCGGCGGATGGGCATCCGGACGGTGATGATCACCGGCGATAACCCGTTGACCGCCAAGTCGATTGCCGACGAGGCGGGGGTCGACGACTTCCTGGCCGAGGCCACGCCGGAGGACAAGCTCGCGTTGATCAAGCGTGAGCAGGCGGGCGGCAAACTCGTCGCGATGACCGGCGACGGCACCAACGACGCGCCGGCGTTGGCGCAAGCCGACGTGGGGGTGGCGATGAACACCGGCACGTCGGCGGCCAAAGAGGCCGGCAATATGGTCGATCTCGACTCCGATCCCACCAAGCTCATCGAGATCGTGGAGATCGGCAAGCAGCTGCTGATCACCCGCGGCGCGCTGACGACCTTTTCGATCGCCAACGACATCGCGAAGTACTTCGCGATCATCCCGGCGATGTTCGTCGCGCTGTTCCCCGGCCTGGATCTGCTCAACATCATGCGGCTGCACAGCCCGCAGTCGGCGATCCTGTCCGCGGTCGTCTTCAACGCGATCATCATCGTGTTGCTGATCCCGCTTTCGCTGCGCGGCGTGCGGTATACACCGAGCAGCGCGTCAAAACTGTTGAGCCGCAACCTGTATGTCTACGGTCTTGGCGGCATCGTCGCCCCCTTCGCCGGAATCAAGGCGATCGACCTGATCGTCCAATTCATCCCAGGGATGTCCTGATATGACGAATTTCCTCCGCCTGCATTGGGCGGCGTTGCGTGCGCTGCTGGTGCTGACCGCGATCACCGGTCTGGCCTATCCCCTCTTCGTCTGGGCGGTCGCGCAGCTGCCGGGATTGCGGGAGCACGCCGAGGGCTCGATTCTCACCGCGGACGGTAAGCCGGTGGGCAGCAGGCTGATCGGCCAGCCGTTCACCGACAAGGACGGCAACCCGCTGCCGCAGTATTTCCAGAGCCGGCCCTCGGCGGCCGGCGCCGGCTACGACCCGACCTCGTCGGGCGGCAGCAACCTCGGACCGGAAAGCCTCGTCGACACGCCCGCCGACCCGGCGCAACTGGCCGCCGGCAAGTCCGCGGCGGACGCCGGCTTCAAGCCGAGCCTGCTGACGACGGTGTGTTCGCGCAGCGCCGCCGTCGGCGCGTTGGAGGGTGTCGATGGGTCGCGGCCGTTCTGCACGGGCCGCGGGGTAGGTGCGGTGTTGTCGGTGATCGGCCCGCGTGAGGCGCGCGGAAACGTCATCCACCCGACTCGGGTGGTCAGCGTCAACGAGCCGTGCGGATCGACGCCGGCGCCGTTCCTCAGCCTCTACCAGGGTGTGCGGGTCGAATGCGCCCGGTACGGTGATGACTACTCGATCGGTCAGACCGTGCCCGTCCGCGGGGCCGCGCCCGCCTCCCCGGCCGTGCCGGCCGACGCGGTCACGGCCGGCGGCAGCGGCCTCGACCCGAACATCTCGCCGGCCTACGCCGACATCCAGGTGGCGCGGGTCGCCAACGCCCGCCGTGTCGGCCCGGATCAGATCCGTGCGGTGGTGGCGCAGAACCGCAGCGGCCGCGCGCTGGGGTTCTTCGGTGAACCGTGCGTCAATGTGCTGCAACTCAACCTGCAACTCGACCACCGGTATCCGGTCACTAGTTAGTCCCAAGGGGGATGATGGTTGACGTGACTGACGTCAACCTCCGCGGCCGCCACCCCAGGCGGGGGGAGCTACGCATCTACCTCGGTGCTGCTCCGGGCGTGGGTAAGACGTATTCCATGCTGGGTGAGGCGCATCGGCGGCTGGAGCGGGGTACCGATCTGGTGGCGGGCGTGGTGGAAACCCACGGGCGTGCGAAAACCGCTGAGCTGCTTGAGGGCATCGAGATCATTCCGCCGCGCTATGTCGAATACCGTGGCGGGCGCTTCCCCGAGCTCGACGTGCCGGCCGTGCTTGCGCGCCGCCCGCAGGTCGTCCTCGTCGACGAACTCGCGCACACCAACGCGCCGGGGAGCAAAAACCCCAAGCGCTGGCAGGACGTCGAGGAATTGCTCGACGCCGGGATCACCGTGATCTCCACGGTCAACGTGCAGCACCTGGAAAGCCTCAACGACGTCGTCGCCCAGATCACCGGTATCGAGCAGAAAGAGACCGTCCCAGACCTGATCGTGCGGCAGGCCGCGCAGGTCGAACTCATCGACATCACGCCGGAGGCGTTGCGGCGCAGGTTGTCTCATGGCAACGTCTACGCGCCCGATCGCATCGATGCGGCGCTGTCCAACTACTTCCGCCGCGGAAATCTCACCGCGCTAAGGGAACTGGCGCTGCTGTGGCTCGCCGACCAGGTCGATATGGCGCTGGCCAACTACCGGGCCGAGAACAAGATCACCGACACGTGGGAAGCCCGCGAGCGGGTCGTCGTGGCGGTCACCGGTGGACCCGAATCCGAGACCTTGGTGCGACGGGCGTCCCGGATCGCGTCGAAGTCCACCGCCGAGCTCATGGTGGTCCACGTCGTCCGCGGCGACGGCCTGGCCGGCCTGTCGGAGTCGCGGATGGCCAAGATCCGGGAACTGGCGACCAGCCTGGACGCTACGCTGCACACCGTGGTCGGCGACGAGGTGCCCACGGCCCTACTCGAGTTCGCCCGCGAGATGAACGCCACGCAGCTGGTGATCGGCACCTCGCGCCGCTCCCGCTGGGCGCGCCTGTTCGAGGAGGGCATCGGCCCGAGGATCGTCGAGCTGTCCGGCAAGATCGACGTGCACCTGGTCACGCACGAGGAGGCCAAGCGCGGGTTTCGCACGGCCTCGCTCGCCCCGCGCGAGCGGCGCGTGACGTCGTGGCTGGCGGCGCTCATCGTGCCGTCGATCATCTGCGCGATCACCGTGACGACGCTGGACCCGTACCTGGACACCGGCGGCGAGAGCGCGTTGTTCTTCGTGGGGGTGCTGCTGGTCGGATTGTTCGGAGGTGTTGCGCCCGCGGCGCTTTCGGCGATGCTGTCCGGCCTGCTGCTGAACTATTTCCTGATCGCCCCGCGGCACAGCTTCACCATCGCCGAACCCAACAGCGCCGTCACCGAATTGGTGCTGCTGCTGATCGCGGTCGCGGTCGCGGTGCTGGTCGATTTCGCGGCCAAGCGCACGCGGGAAGCCCGCCGCGCGTCGCAGGAGGCCGAGCTGCTGACCCTGTTCGCGGGTTCGGTGTTGCGCGGTGCCGACCTCGAAACGCTGCTCGAACGGGTGCGAGAGACCTACGCCCAGCGCGCGGTCAGCATGCTGCGCGAGCCCGGCGCCGGGGACACCACGAGCGACGTCGTCGCCTGCGTGGGCAGGGATCCTTGTGTCACCGTCGATTCCGCGGACACCGCGATCGAGGTCGGCGACGACGAATTCTGGATGCTGCTGGCGGGCCGCAAGCTCTCGGCGCGGGACCGGCGCGTGCTCAGCGCGGTGGCCAGGCAGGCCGCGGGTTTGGTCAGGCAGCGCGAGCTCGCCGAGGAGGCCAGCCGGACCGAGGCGGTCGTGCGGGCCGACGAACTGCGGCGCTCCCTGCTGTCGGCGGTCAGCCATGACCTACGCACGCCGCTGGCGGCGGCCAAGGTCGCCGTGTCCAGCCTGCGCGCCGAGGACGTCGCCTTCTCCGCCGCCGACACCGCGGAGTTGTTGGCGACCATCGAGGAGTCCATCGACCAACTCACCGCGCTGGTCGGCAATCTGCTCGATTCCTCACGGCTGGCCGCCGGGGCGATCCACCCGGAACTGAGCCGGGTGTACCTGGAGGAAACCGTGCAACGCGCGCTGGTCAGCATCGGCAAGGGCGCCACCGGCTTTTTCCGGTCCGCCATCGACCGGGTCAAGGTGGATGTGGGCGACGCCGTGGTGATGGCCGACGCCGGGCTGCTGGAGCGGGTGCTGGCCAACCTGATCGATAACGCGCTGCGGTATGCGCCTAACTGCCTGGTCCGGGTCAACGCCGGGCAGGTGGGCGATCGGGTGCTGATCAACGTCATCGACGAGGGGCCCGGAATACCGCACGGTGCCGAGGAACAGATCTTCGAAGCGTTTCAGCGGCTCGGCGATCACGACAACACCACCGGCGTCGGGCTGGGGATGTCGGTGGCGCGGGGCTTCGTCGAAGCGATGGGCGGAAGCATAACGGCCACCGACACCCCAGGAGGCGGACTGACCGTGATCGTGGAAATGGCTGCGCCGCAAGCTATGGATGCCCCATGACCCGCGTATTGGTGATCGACGACGAGCCACAGATCCTGCGGGCGCTGCGCATCAACCTGTCGGTGCGGGGCTATGAGGTGGTCACCGCGTCGAGCGGCACGGGCGCGCTGCGCGCCGCCGCCGAGCACAAGCCCGACGTGGTGATCCTCGACCTCGGCCTGCCCGACATCTCCGGCATCGACGTGCTGGCCGGTCTGCGCGGATGGCTCACCGCACCGGTGATCGTGTTGTCCGCGCGCACCGACTCGTCGGACAAAGTCGAGGCGCTGGACGCCGGCGCCGACGACTATGTCACCAAACCCTTTGGGATGGACGAGTTCCTGGCCCGGCTGCGCGCGGCGGTGCGCCGCAACACCGCGGCCTCCGAGCTCGAGCAGCCGGTGATCGAAACCGACTCGTTCACGGTCGATTTGGCCGCCAAGAAGGTCAGCAAGAACGGCGGCGAAGTCCACCTCACCCCCACCGAGTGGGGGATGCTCGAGGTCCTCGTCCGCAACCGCGGCAAGCTGGTCGGACGCGAGGAGCTGCTCAAGGAGGTCTGGGGTCCGGCGTATGCCACCGAAACCCATTACCTGCGCGTGTATCTCGCGCAGCTGCGCCGCAAGCTCGAAGACGACCCGTCGCATCCCAAACACCTGCTGACCGAGTCGGGCATGGGCTATCGATTCGAGGCGTGAGACCTGGCGGCCGAACTACTCGGCGATCGACAGCACGATGCCGTCCAGGATGTCGTGCTCGCTCACCGTCAGCTCCTCGATGCCCGCACGGGCACGCAGCTCGCGCGCCAACTCCTCCACCACGATCGCGCCCCCGCCGATCACGTCGGCCCGCCCCTCGTGCATCGGCGGCAGCGCCGCGCGCTCGGCGCGTGTCATCCCGATCAGCCGTTCGCATACCGCCAACAGATCCGCGCCGGCGACGTGCGAAAGATGAATGGCCGCAGAGTCATACGCCGGCAAATTGTGCGCCAGCGCGGACAGCGTGGTCATCGTTCCGGCCAGGCCGACCCAGGTCCGTGCCCCCTCCACGGGCACCACGCCCAGCGCGACCTCGAGCCGCTCGCGCACCACCTGCCGAGCGGCGGCCACCTCCGCGGGCGTCGGCGGGTCCGAATGCAGGCAACGCTCGGTCAGCCGGACACAGCCGATGTCGGCCGAGTGGCTGGCCACCACCGCCCCGCCCCCAACTACGATTTCGGTGGAGCCCCCGCCCAGGTCGACGACGACGAAAGGGCCTGCCGCGCTATCTAATTCGCCGACCGCGCCGCGGAACGACAGCGCGGCCTCTTCGGCGCCGCTGATCACCTCGGCCACCGCGCCGGGCAGCACCGCGCCCAACACGTCGGCCGTCATCGCGAAGAAGTCGTCGCGGTTGGCGACATCGCGGGCCGCCGAGGTGGCCACCATCCGCACCCGCTCGGCCCCGTGCTCTGCCAGCAGCGCGGCGTAGTCCGCCAACGCGGCCCGGGTGCGCTCTATCGCCTCCGCCGCGAACTCGCCGGTCGCGTCGACACCCTGGCCGAGCCGCACGATCCGCGTCTCCCGATGCACGTCACGCAGCCGCCCGGACCCTTCAACATCGGCGATCAACAAGCGAATCGAGTTGGTACCGCAGTCGATTCCCGCGAGCCTGCCGTTCACCATTGGCCCTCCACCAAAATGCCCGCCATCGCGGGCTCGCCGGCCAGGATCGCCAGCGCCTCGTCGCCGAACGGATTCACGCCGGGCCCCTTGGCCAGCGAATGGGCGATCAGCACGTGCAGGCACTTGACCCGGTCGGGCATCCCACCGCCGGTGAACGTGGTCCCCAACGATTCGATCGCGTCGCGCTCGGCCAGGTACGACTCGTGCGCGCGCCGGTACGCGGCCGCCAGATCCGCGTCGCGTCCCAGCCGCTCGGTCATCTCGCGCATCAATCCCGTCGTCTCGAGCCGGCTCGCGGCCGCCGTCAGCGCCGGATGCGTCAGGTAGTACAGCGTCGGAAACGGCGTGCCGTCAGGCAATTTCGGCGCGGTCTTCACCACGCCGGGTTCGCCGTTGGGGCACCGGTAGGCGATGTCGAGCACCCCGCGCGGCTCACGCCCGAGCTGGCGAGCCACCGCCTCCAGGTCGGCACGGTCAACCACCGGGACCCGTGGGATTCGGTGCGGGCGGACCCGGTTCGGCCGGCGGGGGCGGGGCTTCGGGGACCGGCGGCGGGGCCGGCGGCAGGTGCGGGGCGTCGGCGATGGTGTGCCACAGCGACGTGTACCACGGGTCGTTGTTGACCGGTTTCGCCGACGGGGATCCCGGCTGGGTGGGCTCGGCCGCCGACGGCGGCAGCTGAACCTGGAACGGGATGTCTCCGGGCTTCACGAAGCCGAGCCGCTCGCGCGCCTGCGCCGCAATGTAGGCCGGGTCACCGAGTTTGGTCTTTCGCTGCTCCAAATCCGCGATCTGACGGCGCAGCGCGGCCTCGCTGGCGGCCAGCTGATTCATCTCGGTGCGCTGCGCGAAATAGGTGCGCACGGGTCCGGCGATGGTCAGCGTCAGCACGCAGATCACCGCGGCCAGCACCGCCGCGCGCCGCGCGGTGAAACCCAGCCGTTGCTCGGAGCGCTGCTCAACCGATTCGGCGGCCTGCCGGGTGATGGGTTCGACGACATGCTCTTGCTGGGTGGAGTTGCGGCCGCCGTGATTCGCCGTGGGCGACGTCCTCGCACTTGGCTTCGACGGCGGCTTGGCCGAGCGCCGACGCCGAACCGGATCGCCGGCCTTCCCCGGGCGCGATGCCGGGGAACGCCGCTTCGGATCCGGCTTGCCGGGCAACCTATTTGGCCTCCGGCGGTGTATACCGCGGGAAGGCGAGATCGCCGGCGTAACGGGCGGCGTCGCCGAGCGCCTCCTCGATCCGCAGCAGCTGGTTGTATTTGGCGACGCGCTCGCTGCGGGCGGGCGCACCGGTCTTGATCTGCCCGCAGCCGGCGGCCACCGCCAGGTCGGCGATCGTGGTGTCCTCGGTCTCGCCGCTGCGATGGCTCATCATCGTGCGGTAGCCGCTGTGGTGCGCGAGCGCGACCGCGTCCAGCGTCTCGGTCAGCGTGCCGATCTGATTCACCTTGACCAGCAACGCGTTTGCCACGCCCTTGTCGATGCCCTCTTCCAGGCGCTCGGGATTCGTGACGAAGATGTCGTCGCCGACGATCTGCACCCGATCACCGATCGCCGCGGTCAGGGTCGCCCAGCCATCCCAATCGTCTTCGGACAGTGGGTCTTCGAGGGACACCAGCGGATAAGAGCCGAGCAGCCCGGCGTAGAACTCCGCCATCTGTTCCGCGGTGCGGGTGCTGCCCTCGAATTTGTAGCCCGTCCCGTCGGTGAAGAACTCGGTGGCCGCCGCGTCGAGGGCCAGCGCTACGTCGGCGCCGAGTTTGAACCCGGCCGAGTCGATGGCCCGGCTGATCAGGTCCAGGGCCGCGGTGGTGCCCGCCACGTCGGGGGCGAAGCCGCCCTCGTCGCCCAGCCCCGTGCTCAGCCCCTCCTTCTTGAGCACCGACTTCAGCGAGTGATACACCTCGGCGCCCCAGCGCAGCGCCTCGGCGAAGCTGGGCGCACCGATCGGCGCCACCATGAACTCCTGGATGTCGACGGCGGTGTCGGCGTGCGCGCCGCCGTTGAGGATGTTCATCATCGGCACCGGCAGGATGTGCGCGTTCGGGCCGCCGAGGTAGCGGAACAGCGGCAACTCGGCGGAATCGGCCGCCGCCTTGGCCACGGCCAGCGACACACCCAGGATCGCGTTGCCGCCCAGCCTCGACTTGTCGGGCGTGCCGTCCAGATCCAGCAGCGCCTGGTCGACCAGCCGCTGATCGTCGGCGTTGAGGCCGATCACCGCCGGGCCGATCTCGTCCAGCACGGCCTGCACCGCCTTTTGCACACCCTTGCCGCCGTAACGCTCGCCGCCGTCGCGCAACTCAACGGCCTCGTGCTCGCCCGTCGACGCGCCCGACGGCACCGCCGCGCGGGCAAACGTCCCGTCGATCAGGGCAATCTCGACCTCGACTGTCGGGTTACCGCGGGAATCGAGGATCTCGCGGGCCCCGACCTGCTCGATAATCGGCACTGGGTTCTCCTTGTTCGCGTAAGCCTGGGTCAGCGATACATCCTGCTATAACGGGTGACCTTTCGCGTAAGCGGTCGCCCAATCCCGGACCGCGCGCGCGTAGACCATCGAGTTGTTGTAGGCCCGCAGCGCGGTGATCCAGCCCCGCGGTGTTGCGAGATCCTTTCCGCGCCAACACAGGTAGCCCGCGGCGGCGAGCGCGGCGTCGTCGATGTTGTCCGGGCTGACGCGGCCGTCATTGTGAGCGTCGACACCGTAGAGCCGCCACGTCTCGGGGATGAACTGCATCGGCCCCATCGCGCGCGTCACGCCGTCGCCGTCGGTGAGGTCTTCGTCGGTGTCGACGATGCGCAGCGTCCCGCCGCTGCCGTCCAGTCGGACACCGCGGATCGGGGGGCTGACGTCCCCGTTGGGGGCCAGCGTCGCACCGCGGTAAGTGCCGTGGCGGCTCTCGACCTGACCAATGCCCGCGAGCGTGGTCCAGGCGATGTGGCACTTCGGGTTCTCGACCTCGGCGACCCGGGCCGCGTACGCGTAGGCCTCGAGCGCGATCACCGGGATCTCCAACGCCGCCGACCGTTGCGCCGCCCAGTCGCGCAACTGTTCCGCGGGCCGACCGCTGGCATGCGTGTCCACCGGCGGCACCGGGTCTCCCGCCGGGGGCGGCACGCCGTCGGGAATGAACAGGCTGAGCTGCCACGTGCAGCTCGAGGCCAGAACGATCGCGGTCGCGCCGATCACGGCGGCCGCGCGCATCCAACGCCTCGGCGACACCATGCTTTCCTGAGCTCCCCTAAACTCGCCTGCACCAACTTCCGCCACACCATCGTCCCATGCGTCGGGGTACTGCTCGGTCGCGTCGGGCCTCGGCGCAGCGACGTCTCGCCGGTTGCAGCTAATCATCGATTAGCTGCCGGCCGCCTTGGCTAGCGCGGTCAGACCACGGCCGACCACGGGGATTCGCAACCTCATCCGCGATATTACCGACCGGCCGAGGGCAAATCCGGCAAACATTGCCGCGATCGCTCGCGCCCATGCCGGCGGGGGGTAATAATCCGCGGCGCGGCCGCTGCAAGGCGCCACTCAGCCGTCGCCGGCCCCGCCGTCGGCCGTGACTTCCTCGGCGGCCGGGTCGGCCGCCGATTCACCCGTCGGCCAGTGCTCACGCCACTCCTGTTCGGAGACTTCACCGAGCGGGGCCACGTCGAACTCGTCGGGGACGCCGCCCCCGCGGCGCGCCGTCGCGATCGCCCGCTCCGCGCCGCGAACCGTGTCGACGAACTCCAGAACCGCTGTGCGCAAGGCGCTTTCGGCGTCCACGTCGGCCGACACGCGGATCGAGGTGATCGCGTCGGGGATCAGGTCGGCGGGCAGACCGGCTTTGTCGGCCCGCTGGATCACCTTCTGGGCAAGCGCCAATGCGGGCTGCCCCGTGTGCACGTCGTCCATCACCGACTTGCGCGGCTTTTCGGCCGCCTTGCGCTCTTCCCACTGGGCCAGCTGCTCTTCGAGCGAAATGGATTGCCCGGCAAGCACTCCCGGGACCCGGTTGCCCAGTTTCCGCATCAGGGCGGCGGCGACGTCATCGATGGTGAAGGCGGACTGCCGCGCATCCTCGGCGATGCGGGCATGGAAGAGGACTTGCAGCAGCACGTCGCCGAGCTCATCGCGCAGTTGGTCGGCGTTGCCGCTGCCCACCGCGTCCAGCAGCTCGTAGGTTTCCTCCAACAGAAACCGGCGCAGCGAATCGTGGGTTTGCTCACTCTCCCACGGCCCGGCGGTGCGCAATTTGTCCATCATGGCGACGGCGTCGACCAGGCGTTCGCCGCGCGGCGTGTCGGGCGCGGAGATCAGCCGGGCCCCGGCCGCCAGGCGGGCGGTCACGGCCGGGTGGTCGGGGTCGGACGACAGCAGCACCGGCGCGTCCTCACCGGAGTGCACCGGCCGCGCCGCCGACAGCGACCAGGGCACCGCGACGGGCATCTCTTCGGTGTACTGCACCTCGCCGGCGAGGTGCTCGATGGCTTCGATGGGCACCAGCGACGGGCGGCGGGGGTCGAACAAGACGACGATCACCGTGGCCCCTCACTTGCCATCGCTGCAGCTGAACTCGTTATACCAATATCTGCCTGCGGTTTACCCTGCAGAGCGGTCACCAAATTCGCCACCATCTGCACCAGCTCGACATCGCGCAACCGCGGCGCGCCGACCCCGCCGTCGCGCGGGATGGGAACCTGCACCGTGGACGTCGTGGCGCGGTAGTTCGCCGCCGGATACATCCGCTTGAGCCGCACCTGGGCCGAATCCGGCAGCGTCATCGGCGAAAGCCGCACGGTGGCCGCCGACGGCGCCGACACCTCGGTGATGCCCGCGGCGCGGCACAGCAGCCGCAGCCGCGCCACCGCCACCAGCCGCAGGGCCGGCTCGGGCAGCGCCCCGTAGCGGTCGACGAGTTCCTCCACGGCCGCGTCGATCTCACCGTCGGAGGCCGCGGCGGCCAGCCGGCGGTACGCCTCCAGCCGCAGCCGGTCGCTGGCGATGTAGTCCGGCGGCAGGTGCGCGTCGACCGGCAGGTCGATCCGCACGTCCTTGGGTTCCTCGGCGGTCGTGACGGTGTGGCCGTCGGCGGCCGCGCGATACGCCTCCACGGCCTCGCCCACCAAGCGGACGTACAGGTCGAAGCCGACGCCGGCGACGTGCCCGGACTGCTCGACACCCAGCACGTTGCCGGCGCCGCGGATCTCGAGGTCCTTCATCGCGACCGCCATGCCCGCGCCGAGTTCGTTGTTCTGCGCGATGGTGGCCAGCCGGTCATAGGCGGTCTCGGTGAGCGGCGCATGCGGCGGGTACAGGAAGTAGGCGTAGCCGCGCTCCCGGCTGCGGCCGACCCGGCCGCGCAGCTGGTGCAGCTGCGACAGGCCGAAGGTGTCGGCGCGCTCGACGATCAGCGTGTTGGCGTTGGAGATGTCCAGCCCGGTCTCCACGATCGTCGTGCACACCAGGATGTCGTATTCGCGGTTCCAGAACCCCTGCACCGTGCGTTCCAGCCGTTCTTCGGGCATCTGCCCGTGCGCGACGACCACTCGCGCCTCGGGCACCAGCTCCCGGATCTTCGCCGCCGTCCGGTCGATCGAGCTGACCCGGTTGTGCACGTAGAAGACCTGCCCGTCGCGTAGCAGCTCGCGCCGCAGGGCGGCCGCGACCTGCTTGTCGTCGTGCGGGCCGACGTAGGTCAGCACCGGATAGCGCTCCTCGGGCGGGGTGAGGATCGTCGACATCTCGCGGATCCCGGCCAGGCTCATCTCCAGCGTGCGCGGGATCGGGGTGGCGCTCATGGTCAGCACGTCAACGTGGGTGCGCAGCGACTTGATGTGCTCCTTGTGCTCGACGCCGAACCGCTGCTCCTCGTCGACCACGACCAGGCCGAGGTCCTTCCAGCGCACCCCGGTCTGCAACAGCCGGTGCGTGCCGATCACCACGTCCACCGATCCGTCGGCCAGGCCCTCGATCACGGCCTTGGACTCCGCGGGGTCGGTGAACCGGGACAGGCCCTTGACGGTCACCGGGAACCCGGTCATCCGGTCGGTGAAGGTCTGCAGATGCTGGTCGGCCAGCAGCGTGGTGGGCACCAGCACGGCGACCTGCTTGCCGTCCTGGACCGCCTTGAACGCCGCCCGCACCGCGATCTCGGTCTTGCCGTAGCCCACGTCGCCGCAGATCACCCGGTCCATCGGGATCGGCTTTTCCATGTCCCCTTTGACCTCGGTGATCGCGGTCAGCTGGTCGACCGTCTCGGTGTACCCGAACGCGTCTTCCATCTCGGCCTGCCAGGGCGTGTCCGGCCCGAACGCGTGCCCGGGGCTGGCCTGCCGCTTGGCGTACAGGGACACCAGCTCGCCGGCGATCTCGCGCACCGCGCGGCGGGCCTTGGTCTTGGTGTTGGTCCAGTCGCTGCCGCCCAGCTTGCTCAGCGCGGGCGCCTGCCCGCCGACGTAGCGCGACAGCTGATCCAGCGAATCCATCGGCACATACAGCTTGTCGGATCCGCCGCCCCGCTTGCTCGAGGCGTATTCGAGCACCAGGTACTCGCGCCGGGCGCCGCCGACGGTGCGCTCGACCATCTCCACGAACCGCCCGATGCCGTGCTGATCGTGCACCACCAGATCACCGGCGGTGAGCGCCAACGGGTCAACAGTGTTGCGCCGCTTGGCCGCCAGCCGCTTGCCCTCGACGGCGGCGACGCGGCTGCCGGTCAGATCGGTCTCGGTGATCACCACCAACGTGGCGCCGGGGATGATCACGCCGTCGTGCAGCGGCCCCTTGAGCACGCCGACCACCCCGAGCTTGGGCGCGGCGCCGGATTCCAGCATGCCGGCGGGGGTGTCGCATTCGGCCAGCCGTTCCACCACGCGATGCGCGGTTCCGGCGCCGGGCGCGACGACGACGGCGTGGCCGCCGGTGGTGACGTGCGCGCGCAGCATCGCGAAGATGCCGTCGATGTCGTGCTGGTGTCCGCGCGCCGAGGGCGCGGCCCGGATGTCCAGCTCGACGGCCGACTCGTCGGACAGCTGGCTCAACGTCCACCACGGATGCCCGCCCGTGGCGGCCGCGGCCCGCACCTCGTCGAGCTCGGCGAATCCCGATCCGCCGAATTGCGCGACGTCGACGGGAGCGTCGGTGCCCATGGCCGCCGCCGACCACGAGGCTTCGAGGAATTCGCTGCCGGTCTTGATCAGGTCGGCGGCCCGGGTGCGGATCTTCTCCGGGTCGCACAGCAGGATCGGGGTGCCTTGCGCCAGTTGGTCGGTCAGCAGCACATGCTCGCCGGGCCGCAGCACCGGTAGCAGGGCCTCCATGCCGTCGACCGCGATGCCGTCGGCGAGCTTGGCCAGCATGTCGGTGACGCTGCCGGTGATCGCGGGTTCGGTCGCCGGGTGCGCCGCGGACAGCTCGGCGGCCCGTCGCCGCACCCCCTCGGTGAGCAGCAGTTCGCGGCAGGGCACCGCGATCAGGGTGTCGACCTCGAGCTCCGGGATCGAACGCTGATCGGCGACGGAGAACATCCGCATCTCGCTGACCTCGTCACCCCAGAACTCGATGCGCACCGGGTGCTCGGCCGTCGGCGG
Organism: Mycobacterium sp. NTMscope_MAC_12; assembly: GCF_976985675.1. Lineage (NCBI taxonomy): Bacteria > Bacillati > Actinomycetota > Actinomycetes > Mycobacteriales > Mycobacteriaceae > Mycobacterium > Mycobacterium sp. NTMscope_MAC_12. Next base: position 653,808 of record NZ_CDRJYY010000001.1, on the reverse strand, counting down.
GAAGACGTCGAGGATCCCGCCGCGCACGGCGAACTCGCCGCGCCGGCCCACCATGTCGACCCGGGTGTAGGCCAGCTCGACCAGCCGGGCGATGACACCCTCGAATTCGACTTCCTGGCCCACGCTCAACGTGACCGGCTCGATCAGGCCCAGCTGCGGCGTCATCGGCTGCAGCAGCGAGCGGGCCGCCGTCACCACCACCTGCAGGGGCGGACCCAGCCGCGCGTCGTCGGGGTGGGCCAGCCGGCGCAGCACCGTCAGCCGGGCGCCGACGGTGTCGACGCCGGGCGAGAGCCGCTCGTGCGGCAGCGTCTCCCAGGACGGGAAGACCGCCACGGCATCGCCGAAGACACCGCGCAGTTCAGCGGTCAAGTCGTCGGCTTCGCGCCCGGTCGCGGTGACTACCAGCAAAGGACCCAACCGCGCCAGCGCGCTGGCCACGAACAACCGTGCGCTGGCTGGACCCACCAGGCTCAATTCAGCCGGCGACGTCGCCGCGCTGTCGATCAACTGCTGGAAGGTCGGCGCGGTGAGCGCCAATTCAACGAGCCCCGCGATCGGGGTTTCTGGGCGAGCAGCCCCCGGTGCGGTCATGATGAATTCCATTCTAGGGCTGCTTGCCCGGCTCCTTCCTCCCGCCGACGCGGCGCCCGCCGTCGCCGGGCGGGGGCCGCCGGACACGGCGAACTGCGTCAATATTGCGGTCGGCGTCGTCAATGGATCGTCAAGAAAACGCCACGCGAGCGCCCGCGGGCGCACGTTGGATTCATGACATTGCTGGACATTCTGCCGTCCCTCGGCCACGCGGCTCCCCCGCGATTCGACCCCGCGATCTGGCCCCTCACCGCCCACCCCGACGAGGAGGGCAGGCTGTGCGTCGGCGGTGTGCCGCTGGCCGATATCGCCGACGAGTTCAACACCCCGGCCTACGTCATCGACGAAACCGATTTTCGGCATCGCGCCCGCCGTTACCGCCGCGTCCTGCGCGGGATCGAGGTCGTGTACGCCGGCAAGTCGCTGCTGAGCACCGCGGTGGCCCGCTGGGCCCGCGAAGAGGGCCTCGGCGTCGACGTCTGCTCGACCGGTGAACTGGCCACGGCCCTGGCCGGCGGCGTCGACCCGGCACGCATCGTCATGCACGGCAACGCCAAGTCGCCCGAGGAGCTGCGCGACGCCGTGGGCGCCGGGGTGGGGCGCATCGTGCTGGATTCCTGCATCGAAATCGCCTACCTCGCCGGGCTGGCGCGGCGGCGCCAGCCGGTGCTCATCCGGGTGACCCCCGACATCGACATCCACGGGCACCGCGCCGTCACCACCGGTGTCAGCGACCAGAAGTTCGGCTTCACCCTCGCCGGCGACCACGCCGCCGACGCGGTGAGGCGCGTGCTGGCGCACCCCATCCTCGACCTGGTCGGCCTGCACTGCCACATCGGCTCGCAGGTCAGCGATGCCGCCCTGTACGGCGAGGCGATTCGGCGGATGATCGCCGCGATGGCCGATATCCGGGCCCGGCACGGCGTCATCCTCACCGAGCTGAACATCGGTGGCGGACATGCGATCCCGTACGTCCCCGGCGATCGGGAGCTGGATCTCGACGAGCTGGCCGAGGTGATCGAGAACGCCCTCGACGAGGCCTGCGCCGCCGAGCGGTTCCCCCGCCCGCAGGTCGTGGTCGAACCGGGCCGGGCCATCAGCGGCCGCGCCGGCGTGACCCTGTATCGGGTGCGCTCGGTCAAGACGCAATTCGGTGGCCGCACCTTCGTCGCCGTCGACGGCGGCATGAGCGACAACCCGCGGGTGTCGCTGTACGGCGCGCGATACGCCGTCGCGCTGGCCAATCGGCATCCGCTGGGCCTCAAGCAGCGCGTCACCGTGGCCGGCCGGCACTGTGAATCGGGCGACGAGATCGCCCGCGACATCGAGCTGCCGGCGGACCTGCGGCCCGGCGACCTGCTGGCCGTGGCCTGCACCGGCGCCTACCACCACAGCATGGCGTCCAACTACAACATGGTCGGCCGGCCGTCACTGGTGGCCGTCAAGGATGGCCGGGCGCGCGAACTGGTTCGCCGCGAAACCGTGGCCGACCTGCTGGCCCGCGACTGCGGGTAGTGGCGATCGCGCGCCGGTCAGGGCGCTTGCCGGTCGCCGGGCGTAACGCCACGGCGACTTTTCGCGGGCAGATTCATACGGTCAATGCAATTTCCATGTTTAGGGAGGTTGCAGGTGCCAGGTGCTTATCCGCGTTCGATGCGGCGAGAGTTCTTTGATCGGGTGTGTGCCGGGGAATCATTGCGTGAAGCCGGCCGTCAGGTCGGTGTGTCGATCCAGACCGGATGGAGCTGGTGGCATGACGCTGGATCAATGCAATTACGAAGTGGTACGGGCTCTGATACCGGCCTGGCCGAACCGGGTGATCTGACCCGGCCTGGCGCGCGGGGACATCGGCTCGGTTTCGAAGAACGCCTGGTCATTATGCGGGGTCTGGACAAGGGCCTCACTCAGGTTGAGATCGCCGGTCAGCTCGACCGCAATGCCAGCGTCATCTCCCGTGAGCTCAAGCGCAATCGCAATCTCGACGGGGATTATCACGCTGGTCTGGCCCATGCCCGTGCCGCCCAGAAAGCCAAGCGTCCCAAAGCATTCAAGCTCGAAGACCGCGCGCTATGCGAGGCCATCGAGGACTGGATGGATCAGGGATGGAGTCCAAAACTGATCGCCGATGTCTTGGCGCGCGGTCACCCCGGTGACAGGCTGGCACGGGTGAGCCACGAAACCATCTACCAGTGCCTCTACGTCCAAACTCGTGGTCAACTGCGGGCCGATCTGAGCAAGCGCTTGTCGACGAAACGCACGGCCCGCAAATCCCGGGGCCACACCGAACGGCGGGGGAAATTCCACGATGTGTTCACCATCAGTGACCGGCCCGCCGAGGCCGCCGACCGCGCTGTGCCCGGCCATTGGGAGGGTGACCTGATCGTCGGCCCGAACAGCGCGATCGGCACCCTGGTCGAGCGGTCCACCCGCTTTACGATGCTGTTGCATTTGCCCAGCGATCACACCGCCGAGACGGTGGCCAGCGCGATGATCGAAGCCATGCGCCAGTTACCCGAACACCTTCGGCGATCGATTACCTGGGACCGGGGCAGTGAAATGGCCCGCTGGCGCGACATTCAGCTGCAGCTCAACACCCCGGTCTATTTCTGCAATCCGCACTCGCCCTGGCAACGCGGTACCAACGAAAACACCAACCGCCTCCTGCGGTTCTGGTTCGAGAAGGGCAGCGACCTCAGCGGTCACACTCCGGCTGACCTCAAACGCATCCAAGACACCCTCAACCGACGACCCCGCCCAACCCTTGACCTCGACACCCCCGCCCAACGCCTGGCCGCTCTCCTCGACCAAGCCGCCTAACAAAAATGCATTAGCCACTTGACTTTGAGGGCCGATATTCGCCGTGGCGTTACGCTCGCGAAACCGGCCTACTCGTCCTGCAGCCGGGGGTCGGCCTCCAGCCCGATCAGCCCATTCCACATGAGGTTGACCAGGTGCGCGGCCACCACTTCTTTCTTGGGCTCGCGGGTGTCGAGCCACCACTGCGCGGTCATCGACACGGAGCCCACCAACGCCTGGGCGTACAGCGGCGCCAGCCCGGGATCCAGGCCCCGACGGGAGAAGTCACCGGCCAGGATGGAGCTGACCTGGTTGACGGCGTCATTGAGCAGGCTCGAGTAGGTGCCCGAGCTGATCGCGGCCGGCGAGTCGCGGATCATGATCCGGAAGCCGTCGGTGCGCTCTTCGACGTAGGTGAGCAGGGCAAGAGCCACCCGCTCGACCCGCACCCGGGAGCGGTTGTTGGTCAGCGACGACGTGATGCCGTCGAGCAGCGCCGACATCTCGCGGTCGACGACCACGGCATAGAGGCCCTCTTTGCCCCCGAAATGCTCGTAGACGACCGGCTTGGACACATTGGCCCGCAGCGCGATCTCCTCGATCGAGGTGCCTTCATACCCGCGCTCGGCGAACAGCGAACGCGCGATGCCGATGAGTTGTTGCCGACGTTCGGTGCCGGTCATCCGCGCGCGCGGCGCCCGCACCTCTTTGTCGGGTTCCTTTTGCGTTTGGGAGTCCAGCACGGCCACGTCAATCAGCGTATCGGGCGGCGGGCGGTTCAGCGGCCGACCAGCGCCCCGCATCGTCATCCGACTAGGCCGAGATTGTCGGATTCCTCCTCGGGCCGCAAGCGCCCCGCATCGTCATCCGACTAAAGTCTTCTTGGCGATCCGTCGTGGTGTAATCGGCAGCACCTCTGATTTTGGTTCAGATAGTTCAGGTTCGAGTCCTGGCGACGGAGCTTCCTCCGAATCGAGCGCGGGTCTCCCGCGGCTCGATTTTTTGCCTTCACCGCAGATGAGATGACACGCTTGACGGCGTGTCGGCGCTTCCGCGCGCAGCTCGCGCGGGACAGACCCGAAAAGGAGGGTTGATGTCGTCTCCTGGTGATACCGCGGTCGTGGTGCTAGCGGCCGGGCCCGGCACCCGGATGCGGTCGGACACCCCGAAGGTGCTGCACACCCTCGGTGGGCGCAGCATGCTGTCCCACCTCCTGCACGCGATCGCCAAGGTGGCGCCGCAGCACCTGGCCGTGGTGTTGGGCCACGATCACGAGCGCATCGCGCCGCTGGTCGCCGACTGGGCCGACGCCCTCGGACGTCCCATCGACGTGGCCCTGCAGGACCGGCCGCGGGGCACCGGCGACGCCGTCCTGTGCGGCCTGTCCGCGCTGCCCGACGACTACGCCGGGGTGGTCGTCGTCACCTCCGGCGACACCCCGCTGCTCGACGCCGACACCCTGGCCGACCTCATCGCAGCCCATAGCGCGGCGCCGGCCGCGGCCACGGTCCTGACCACGACGTTGAGCGATCCCAGCGGCTACGGCCGCATCCTGCGCACCCAGGACAACGAGGTCACGGCGATCGTGGAGCACGCCGACGCCACCGAATCCCAGCGCGAGATCCGCGAGGTCAACGCCGGCGTCTACGCCTTCGACACCGCGGCGTTGCGCTCGGCGCTGAACCGGTTGAGCTCCAACAACGCCCAACAGGAGCTGTATCTGACCGACGTCATCGCGATCCTGCGCGGCGACGGCCTGGCGATTCACGCCCGCCACGTCGACGACAGCGCGCTGGTGGCCGGCGTCAATAACCGGGTCCAGCTCGCGCAGCTGGGCGCCGAACTCAACCGCCGCATCGTCGCCGCCCACCAGATGGCCGGCGTCACCATCGTCGACCCGGCCACCACCTGGATCGACGTCGACGTCACGATCGGCCGCGACACCGTCATCCACCCCGGGACTCAGCTGCTGGGCCGCACCCAGGTCGGCGGGCACTGCGTCGTCGGCCCGGACACCACCCTCACCGACGTCAGCGTCGGCGACGGCGCGTCGGTGGTGCGGACCCACGGCACCTCGTCGTCGATCGGCGCCGGGGCCACCGTCGGCCCGTTCACCTACCTGCGGCCCGGCACCGTGCTGGGCGACGACGGCAAGCTGGGCGCGTTCGTCGAGACCAAGAACTCCACCATCGGCACCGGCTCCAAAGTGCCGCACCTGACCTACGTCGGGGACGCCGATATCGGCGAGCACAGCAACATCGGCGCGTCCAGCGTGTTCGTCAACTACGACGGCGAATCCAAGCGGCGGACCACCATCGGCTCCCACGTCCGCACGGGGTCGGACACCATGTTCGTGGCCCCGGTGACCGTCGGCGATGGCGCCTACACCGGCGCGGGCACGGTGGTGCGCAACGACGTCCCGCCGGGAACGCTGGCGGTTTCCGCAGGTCCGCAACGCAACATCGAGGGCTGGGTGCGCCGCAAGCGCCCCGGCAGTGCGGCCGCGCAGGCGGCGGAGGCCGCCGAGAAGGCGCCCGCCGCGGAAGCCGAACAGACACCGTGACGTCAGTAGCTGGCAACCCGGCCACATTTCCGTACGATTCGCTTCGTACGATGGGCACTTCCATTTGGATCCGAACGGCAAGGGCAGCACGGTGAGCCACGACTGGACCGATAACCGCAAAAATTTGATGCTCTTCTCCGGTCGGGCGCACCCGGAGCTGGCCGAGCAGGTGGCCAAGGAGCTCGACGTCCACGTCACCGCGCAGACCGCGCGCGAGTTCGCCAACGGCGAGATCTTCGTGCGGTTCCACGAATCCGTGCGAGGGTGTGACGCCTTCGTCCTGCAGTCCGCCCCGGCGCCGGTGAACAACTGGCTGATGGAACAGCTCATCATGATCGACGCGCTCAAGCGGGGCAGCGCCAAGCGGATCACCGCCGTCATGCCGTTCTACCCCTACGCCCGGCAGGACAAGAAGCACCGCGGCCGCGAACCGATCTCGGCGCGCCTGGTCGCCGACCTGCTCAAGACCGCCGGCGCCGACCGGATCGTCACCGTCGACCTGCACACCGATCAGATCCAGGGCTTCTTCGACGGGCCCGTCGATCACATGCGCGGGCAGAACCTGCTCACCGGGTACATCCGGGACAACTACCCCGACGGCAACATGGTCGTCGTCTCCCCCGACTCCGGCCGGGTGCGCATCGCCGAGAAGTGGGCCGACGCCCTGGGCGGTGTCCCGCTGGCCTTCATCCACAAGACCCGCGACCCGCGGGTGCCCAACCAGGTGGTGTCCAACCGCGTCGTCGGTGAGGTGGCGGGGCGGACCTGCGTCTTGATCGACGACATGATCGACACCGGTGGCACCATCGCCGGCGCGGTGAAGCTGCTGCACGACGACGGCGCGGCCGACGTCGTGATCGCCGCCACCCATGGCGTGCTCTCCGATCCGGCCGCCGAGCGGCTGGCCGCCTGCGGCGCCCGGGAAGTGATCGTGACGAACACTTTGCCGATCGGCGAGGAGAAGCGCTTCCCGCAGCTGACCGTCCTGTCCATCGCGCCGCTGCTGGCCAGCACCATCCGCGCCGTATTCGAAAACGGCTCAGTCACAGGGCTATTCGACGGGGACGCCTAAATGGCCGACACCGTCATCTACCACAACCCTCGCTGCAGCACATCCCGCAAGACACTGGACTTGTTGCGCGACAGCGGCTTTGAGCCTGAAGTCGTCGAATACCTGAAGACCCCACCATCGCGTGCCGAACTGGTGAAGATGATCCGCGACGCCGGCATCGACGTGCGTACCGCGGTGCGCAAGCGTGAATCCCTGTATGAGGAACTCAATCTCGCCGACGCGACCGACGATCAGTTGCTCGACGCCATGGCCGAACACCCCATCCTCATCGAACGACCCTTCGTCGTCACGCCGAAGGGCACTCGGCTGGCCCGTCCGATCGACGCGGTCCGCGAGATTCTGTGAATCGCTTCGGCAGCTGCGCGGCCACCGCCGCGATAGTTGCACTAGCGGTGTCGGCTGTCGGCTGCGCCCCGAAAGCTCCTGACTACCAATCGATCTTGTCGAAGACGCCGACGACCTCGACGACCACACCCACGGCAAAGCCGGTCCCCCTGTCGCAGTATCTGCAGAGCATCGGGGTTACCGGCCAACCCGTGGCACCGGGATCCGTGCCAGGCCTGACGATCTCGATCCCGACGCCGCAGGGCTGGGCGCCCTTCACCAGTCCCAACATCACGCCGCAAACGCTGATCATCTCCAAGGGCGGCAAATTTCCGACGGCGCGGCTGGTGGTCTTCCAGCTGAACGGGGATTTCGACCCGGCCGAAGTCATCAAGCACGGCAACGACGATGCGCAATTGTTCGAGAATTTCAAGCAGCTGGACGCCTCGGGCGCGCCGTACAACGGCTTCCCGTCGTCGATGATCCAGGGCAGCTACGACCTCGACGGCATGCGGCTACACAGCTGGAACCGCATCGTGATCCCCACCGGGCCGCCGCCGGACCACAAGCGCTACCTGGTGCAGTTGACCATCACCAGCATGGCCAACCAGGCCGCCGCCGAGTCGACGGACATCGACGCGATCATCCGTGGATTCGTCGTCGCGGCCAAGTAAGTAGCGCGAGCTGCCGCTGGAGTTCGATGTCGGTACTGTTCAGCCATGACGAACTGGACCGCCGCAGATCTGCCGTCGTTCGCCGAACGCACCGTGATCATCACGGGCGCCAATAGCGGGCTGGGCGCCGTGACCGCCCGCGAGCTGGCGCGGCGCGGGGCCACGATCATCATGGCCGTGCGCGACATCCGCAAGGGCGAGACGGCCGCGCGGACGATGGCCGGCCAGGTCGAGGTGCGTGAGCTCGACCTGCAGGACCTGTCGTCGGTGCGCCGGTTCGCCGACGGGGTGAGCACGGCCGACGTGCTGATCAACAACGCCGGCATCATGGCGGCCCCGTTCTCCCTGACCGTCGATGGCTTCGAGAGCCAGATCGGCACCAACCACCTGGGGCATTTCGCGCTCACTAATCTGTTGTTGCCCAAGCTCACCGACCGGGTGGTGACGGTCTCGTCAATGGCGCACTGGCCGGGACGCATCAACCTCGACGACCTGAACTGGCAGACGCGGCGGTACTCGCCGTGGCTGGCCTACAGCCAGTCCAAGCTCGCCAACCTGCTGTTCACCAGCGAGCTGCAGCGACGCCTGGCCGCGGCCGGTTCCCCGCTGCGCGCGATCGCCGCCCACCCCGGCTACTCGCACACCAACCTGCAGGGCGCCTCGGGCCGCAAGCTGGGTGACGCGCTGATGTCGGCCGCCACCCGGGTGTTCGCGACCGACGCCGATTTCGGCGCCCGGCAAACCCTGTACGCGGCGTCCCAGGACCTGCCGGGCGACACCTTCGTCGGTCCCAGGTTTGGCCAGATGGGCCGCACGCAACCGGTCGGCCGCAGCCCGCGGGCCAAAGACGCGGCCACCGCGGCGGCGCTGTGGGCGCTGTCCGCAAAGCTCACGAAGACGCAATTCCCCCTCTGAGTCACCTGGGCCACGGCCGAGACCACCCCCGACGCCGAATTTCCCCTCTGAGGTGCACATGCGCTACCCTGACCGGGCGTCACGGCGAGGGTGGCTGGCTGGCCAGCACCGTTATCGACGGAGACCGACGAATCGTCGCGACCCTGGCCGTGCCCCGAACCACCGAGCACACACAGGAGCGACACGATGGCTGCCAAAACACTCAACCAGCTCAAGGTCACGGTGCGAGCCGAGACCGGCAAGGGTGCGTCCCGGCGAGCCCGCCGTGACGGCAAGATCCCGGCCGTCCTCTACGGCCACGGCGCCGATCCTCAGCACCTCGAACTGCCGGGCCATGACTTCGCGGCCGTGCTGCGGCACGCGGGCACCAACGCGGTGCTGACCCTCGACATCGAGGGCAAGGAGCAGCTGGCGCTGACCAAGTCGCTCGACATCCACCCCATCCGCCGCACCATTCAGCACGCCGACCTGCTGGTCGTGCGGCGCGGTGAAAAGGTCGTCGTCGAGGTCCGCGTCGTCATCGAGGGTGACGCCGCGCCCGGCACGCTGGTGACCCAGGAAACCAGCACCATCGAGGTCGAGGCCGACGCCATGTCGATCCCCGAACAGCTGACGGTGTCGGTCGAGGGCACCGAGCCCGGCACCCAGTTCACCGCCGGACAGATCACCCTGCCCAAGGGCGTCAACCTGATCTCCGACCCGGAAATGCTTGTGGTCAACGTGGTTAACGCGCCGACGGCCGAGGAGCTCGCCGAAGAGGGCGCGGGCGAGGTCACCGAGGAGGCCGCGCCGGCCGAGGGCGAAGCCGAAGAGGCCGGCGAAGAAGAGGCCGCCGAAACCGAGTCCGAGTAGGCGGATCGCAACATGGCCGAGCCGTTGCTGGTCGTCGGCCTGGGCAATCCCGGAGACAACTACGCCCGCACCCGACACAATGTCGGGTTCATGGTCGCCGACCTGCTCGCGGCCCGAATGGGTTCGAAGTTCAAGGCGCACAAGCGTTCCGGCGCCGAGATCGTCAGCGGCCGCCTCGTCGGGCACTCGGTCGTCGTCGCCAAGCCGCGCTGCTACATGAACGAATCCGGCCGCCAGGTCGGCCCGTTGGCGAAGTTCTACTCGGTGACGCCGGGCGACATCATCGCCATCCACGACGATCTCGACTTGGACTTCGGCCGCATCCGGCTCAAGATCGGCGGCGGCGAAGGCGGCCACAACGGGCTGCGTTCGTTGGCTAATGCTTTGGGCAGCAAGGACTTTCAGCGGGTCCGCATCGGCATCGGCCGTCCGCCGGGACGCAAAGACCCGGCGGCGTTCGTGCTGGAAAACTTCAATGCCGCCGAGCGCGCCGACGTCCCCACCATCTGCGAACAGGCCGCGGACGCCACCGAGTTGCTGATCGAGCTGGGGTTAGAGCCCGCGCAGAACCGCGTCCACGCCTGGTAAAGGCGACGGACCCTAGGTGACCAGGGTGACCGAGTTGGATCGCCGCAACTTGCCCGACGGCGTCTTCGGGATGGTCCCCGGTCCGAGCACCACCACGTTGCGCGGCCGCACGTCGACCTCGGCCACCACCTCGCGGGCGACCTGGTGCTCGATGCGACGCACCTCGGTCTGGTCCTGGAAGGCGTTGGACTCCACGGCCACGGCGAACGTCTCGCGGGAGTGGCCGGCGTCCAGCCGCACCGCCACGGCGCAGCCGGGCCGCACCCCCTCCACGCGGCAGGCGGCGCGCTCGATGTCGGTCGGATAGATGTTGCGGCCGGCCATGATGATGACGTCCTTGACGCGGCCGCACACGACGACGTGGCCCTCCTCGGTCAGGTAGCCGAGGTCACCGGTGTCGTACCAGCCGTTCTCGTCCTGGGCCGAGATGAAACCGCCCATGGTCAGGTAGCCGGGCGTCAGCGACTCGCCGCGCAGCTCGATCACGCCGACACCGCGGGGCGGCATCACCTCGCCGTTCTCGTCGATGATGCGCGCCTCGAGGTCCTGCAGCAGCGGACCGAGCGTGGCCAGCCTGCGGGTGTTGCCCTTGGTGGCGGGTACGGCGCGGCGCAGGGCGGCCAGCAGGTCGGCGTCGACCTCGTCGACGACCAGGCCGGCGTTGCACTCCGAAAACGAAACGGCCAGTGTGGTTTCGGCCATGCCGTAGGCGGGCAGGATCGCCGAGGTCTTCAGGCCGAACGGCTTGCCGGCGTCCAGCAGGTCCTCGACGTCGGCGGGTTCGACGGGCTCGGCGCCGGACAGCGCGAAGCGCAGCGTCGACAGGTCGAAGTCGCCGGGCTTGGCCTGCCGGCGCAGCCGCTTGGCCAGCAGAGCGTAGGCGAAGTTGGGCGCCGCGGTCATGGTGCCCTTGTACTTGTCGATGAGCTTGGCCCACAGCAGTGTGTCGCGCAGGAAGTCCATCGGGGTGACCTTGACCAGCTCGGCGCCGAAGTACATCGGAATGGTGAGGAAGCCGACCATGCCCATGTCGTGGAAGCAGGGCAGCCAGCTCACCATGACGTCCGTGTCGACGTCGTACTGGGCGCCGATGAACATCGCCTCGGCGTTGGAGTAGATGTTGCGGTGGGTGATCTGCACCGCCTTGGGGGACCCGGTCGAACCGGACGTCAGCTGCATCAGCGCCAGCGCGTCCTCGCCGACCTCGACGGGGTCGATCGGCTCCGCCGCGAGCAGATCGGCGACGGTGACGACCTTGATGCCCTTCTCCTCGAGCACCGGGATGGCCACCAGGAACGGCTCCGAGACGACGACGGCCTTCGCCTCGATCATGCCGATGACGTTCATGGTGTCTTCGGCCCACACGGCCAGGTCGGTGCGGGGCGTGGGCTGGTGCAGCATGGTCAGGCTGGCCCCGCGCATCCACAGGCCCTGCGCCGTCGGCGCGATCTCCACCGGGAAACCGGCGAGCACGCCGACCGCGTCGCCGGGCCCGATGCCCGCGGCGGCCAGGCCGCCCGCGATGCGGCGCGCGCGCTCGTGGACCTCGCCCCAGGTGTGGCGTACCGGGTCGTGCGGTTCACCGGTGACCATGCCCGTCGTCACGGACCGGGCATTGCGGTACATCTTCTCGGTAAACCTGCTCACAACAGCCTCCTCGGTTCCAGCCCTCGTCCCAACGCCCGGGATCTCATATTCCGCCCGCCGGGTAGCTCTACGCCGCAGGCACGCAAACACGGTTGGGCGGCGGTTAGGTCTCGGATCGGTGATGCGCCCGCGCCCGCCGCGAAACGGCGGCGTGCGTTCGCCCGACAAGCGCAAAACGGGCCCGACAAACTCTGTCGGGCCGGATGCATTAATCGTCCGCCGGAACGCCCGGCGGACGATGGAATTAAGTGATCTTGCTCAGCGCTTCCCGTCACCGCGCATTATCTTAAGCTCCTCTTAGGGACGCGCCAAACTAATGCGCAAAATGGGAAAATATTCACACCTCGGTCGGCGCGGGCACCACCCGCGCACCGGCCACCGGCCCGCTGGCCACTCGAACCGTGCGGCACACCCCCGCCCCGGACACCTCGGTGCCCACGTCGACCGCCGACGCTGCCGACGCGCACAAAAACGCACACGTCGGGCCCGAGCCGGACACGATGCCCGCCAGGGCACCGGCGTCCACGCCGGCGCGCAGCGTGCGCCGCAGACCGGGGTTCAGGCTCACCGCGGCCGCCTGCATCTCGTTGCCCAGCAGCGGGGCCAGCTGTTCGGCATCACCGGCGGCCAACGCGGCCAGCACCGGCCCGGGCGCGGGCAGCCGCGGCGGATCCCCCGCCTCCCGGAGCCGGTCCAGTTCGGTGAAGACCGCCGGCGTGAGCAGCTCGCTGTCCGCGAACGCCAACACCCAGTGGAAGGTGTTGCGCGACAACACCGTCGCCAACTCCTCACCGCGCCCGGTGCCCAACGCGGTGCCGCCATGCAGCGCGAACGGCACGTCGCTGCCCAGCCGCGCGGCGAGCATGCGCAGGTCGCGGCGGGGCACGTTGAGTTCCCACAACGAGTTCATGGCGACCAGCACCGCCGCCGCGTCGGCGCTGCCGCCGCCCATGCCGCCGGCCACGGGTATCGACTTGTCGATCATGATCGACACATCCGGAGCCCGGCCGACGTGTTCGGCCATCAGTTCGGCGGCCTGCCAGGCGAGGTTGCGTTCGTCGGTGGGCAGCTTGTCGGCGCCCTCGCCGACGATGTCGAGCGACAGCACATCGGCATTGCGCACGGTCACCTCGTCGAGCAACGAGACGGCCTGGAATATCGTCGTCAGCTCGTGATAGCCGTCCTCGCGGCGGTCACCGACCGCCAGGTAGAGGTTGACTTTTCCGGGCACCCGAACGGTGACCGACCCGGTGGGCACCCAAGCCGCAGCGGTATTGCCGTCAGACGCGGACACCGCAGCAGACTATCGCTGCTGCCGGCCAACCACACGTAGCGGCGCCTCGGCGGAGCGCTGCAACAGCCGCACGAAGTCGTCGATGGACAGCGTCTCACCGCGACGGGCGGGATCGATGCTGGCGGCCAGCAACCGGTCCGCCGACTCGTTACCCGAGCCGGCCCAGTCCAGGAACGCGTTGCGACAGGTCTTGCGGCGCTGACCGAAGGCGATGTCCACCAGCTCGAACACCCGCCGCCGGAACGCCTCGTCGGTGGGCCACGGCGAGGTCGCGTACCGGTCGATGCGGACCAGGCCGGAGTAGACGCGGGGAATCGGCCAGAAGACGGTCGGCGAGACCGTGCCGCAACGGCGAACCGTGCCGAAGAAGCGAACCTTGACGCTGGGCACGCCGTACTCCTTGCCGCCGGGTTCGGCGGCAAGGCGTTCGGCGACCTCGGCCTGCACCATGACCGTCACGACCCGAATGGACGGGAACTCGGCGAGCAGGTGCAACAGCGCCGGGACCGCGACGTTGTAGGGCAGGTTCGCGACCAGGGCCGTCGGCGCGACGGCCAGTTCGTCACGGCGGAGGGTCAAGACGTCGCGGTTGAGCACGCTCAGGCGCTGAATCTCGCTGTGCGAGTGCTCGGCGACGGTGCGCGGCAACCGTTCGGCCAGCACCGGATCGATTTCGACCGCGGTGACGGGGGCGCCCCGGTCCAGCAATGCGAGCGTCAGCGATCCGAGGCCGGGACCGACTTCCAACACGTGGTCAGACCGGCTGATCCCGGAAGTCGACACCACCCGTCGCACCGTGTTGGCGTCGTGGACGAAATTCTGGCCGAGCGATTTTCGTGGCCGAAATTCAAGTTCTTTGGCCAGCCGCCTGATCTCGGTGCGCCCGAGTAGCCGGATGGTCAGCGCGCACCAGCTCTTCCGCTGCACACTGGCCACGCACCCCAACCCTGGCGCTCTCGGGTCACCTCGGCGACGGTGATCTGCTCCTCGCGGGTGGCGAGGTCGGCGCGGGAGGCGAACCGCAACCCGCCGTTGCGCTCCCACGTGCCCTGGTCGAACTGCACACCGCCGTAATACCCGTTTCCGGTGTTGATCGCCCAGTTTCCGCCGGCCTCACAGCCCGCGATCGCATCCCAGATGGAGCCGTCACTGATCGGAGGCACCTCGGTGCCCGGCTTGGTGCCGATCCGGACCACCGATTCGCGGGCGGGCGTGATCACCGTGTTGGCGATCGGCAGCCGACCGGTCTCGACCCCGTTGACGGTGGCCACCGAGAAGGTCACGTCCTGCGTGCCGGGGCTGCCCGGGTCCTCGACCACCTGGCGGCTCATGTTCATCTCCGGATCTTCGATCCGACGCGCGTTGGGCGGCAACGGGATTCGCTCGGTGACCTGCTGGATCCGGTTGCGGGTCACCTGGACTTCCATTCCGTCGACGATCGGCATCGTCGCGGCGGGCACCACCTGGTCGCTCTCGAGCAGCGGCGCGCCGGCGGCGCTCAGCAAGCCGGCGACGTTGGGGGCGGCCAGATGCACGGTGCGGACGGCGCCGCCGTCGTTGATGCGGACGGTCTTGGCGCTGACGACGGGCAGCGCCATCCCGGCCAGAGGGACGCGGCTGCCGCGGTTGGCCGCGGCGGGCGCGGTATCGGTCATCGCCAGCTGGGCCAGCGCCTCGTCGACGGTGGACGCCGTGGTCCACACCTGCTTGGTGTCATGGCCGTCCAGCGAGATCTGCAACGGGCGGCTGCGCCGGAGCACGATCTTGCCGGCGTCGTGCACCGCGACATCGGCGGCGGGGTACAGGTCGTCACGGTCGTCGATGACGAAGCCGTTCTCCTCGACGACGTCGATGACCCGGGACTTCATGGTCGTCACCTGCATGGCGACGCCGTCGACAGTCAACGTCACCGTCTTGCACACCGAGATCGCATATCCGCCCGCGAATGCCAGGACTACCAGCAGCCCTCCGACCACGAGACGCAACATCGGCGAAGGATTCTGATGAAGTTTTGTCAATACACTCAACGCGCGCTACCCAACCCTCAGCAACCACTCATTTAGCAGCAGGTCATAAATTAAGGGCCCGTAGGCCCAACCGTTCGATCACAAGACGGTAACGAACTGGCCAATGTTGGGCAACTCCGACGCGGCGATGTGAAATGAATCGCCCGGTCAGTCGCCTCAGTGAGCGGCCAATCCGTACACCCGTCGAGCATTGCTCGTCGTGACCTTAGCCAGCTCTTCCGGGCGGCGATCCACCAGTTCGGCGATCGCCCGAACAGTATAAGGAAGGCAATAGGGCTCATTCGCCGTCCCCCGGTGCGGATGCGGCGTCAAAAACGGGGCATCGGTCTCCACCAGCAGCTGCTCGGGCGGTATCAACGGAACGGCTTCGCGCAGGGCGCGCGCGTTGCGGAAGCTGACGGTGCCGGACAGGCTCAGCAGCCATCCGGCGTCCACGCAGCGCCGCGCCATGGCGGCGTCGGAGGAAAAGCAGTGGAAGATCACGACCTCCGGGGCGCCCTCGGCGGCCAGCACGTCGAGCACCTCGGCGTCGGCCTCCCGGTTGTGGATCATCAGCGGTTTGCCGCACCGCTTCGCCAGATCGATATGCCAGGCGAAGGCCTCCCGCTGGACGGCGGGCTCGGCGCAGCCGTCCAGGCGCCCGGGCCAATACATGTCCATGCCGGTCTCGCCGACCGCCACCACGCGGGGGTGCGCCACCAGCCGCTCGATCTCGGCGCGGGCGGCCTCGGTGAGCGCGTCGGCGCGGGTGGGGTGCAACGCCGTCGCGGCGTAGACCCGCGGGTCCCATTCGGCGGCGCGGCTGACCCAGCGCGCCGATTCCAGGTCGTCGGCGATGGTGACGACGGCGCCCACCCCGACCGCCGCGGCGCGGTCGACAATGGCCCGCACTCCCCCGGCGTCGGTGGCGCCGCACGCGTCGAGGTGGGTGTGCGCATCGACGAGGGGGCTCAGGGGCTCGGGAGCCGGGGGCGGCTGGCGTTTGGAACTCACGCGCACACAATAGGGTGAACTGCGATGAGGCCGTATTACGTCACCACCGCAATCACCTACCCGAATGGCGATCCGCACATCGGGCACGCGTACGAATACATCGCCACCGACGCGATCGCCCGGTTCAAGCGGCTCGACGGGTTCGACGTTCGGTTTCTGACCGGCACCGACGAGCACGGCCTCAAGATGGTCGAGACCGCGGCCGCCGAGGGCATCGGCACGGCCGAGCTGGCCCGGCGCAACTCCGATGTGTTCCAGCGCCTGCAGGAGCGGTTGAACATCTCCTTCGACCGCTTCATCCGCACCACCGACCCCGACCATCACGAGGCATCCAAGGCGATCTGGCGCCGGATGGCCGACGCCGGCGACATCTACCTGGACACCTACTCGGGCTGGTACTCGGTGCGCGACGAACGCTTCTTCGTCGAATCGGAAACCAGACTCCTCGAGGACGGGACCCGGGCGGCTGTGGAAACCGGCGCCCCGCTGACGTGGACGGAGGAGCAGACCTACTTCTTCCGCCTCTCGGCGTATGCCGACAAGCTGCTGGCCCACTACGAGGCGAACCCGGACTTCATCGCGCCCGAGGTGCGCCGCAACGAGGTCGTCAGTTTCGTGGCGGGCGGCCTGCGCGATCTGTCCATCTCGCGCACCTCGTTCGACTGGGGCGTGCACGTGCCCGAGCATCCCGACCATGTGATGTACGTCTGGGTCGACGCGCTGACCAACTACCTGACCGGGGTCGGCTACCCGGACACCGACTCGGAGATGTTCCGCCGCTACTGGCCGGCCGACCTGCACATGATCGGCAAGGACATCATCCGGTTTCACACCGTGTACTGGCCGGCGTTTCTGATGTCGGCCGGAATCGAGCTGCCGCGAAGGGTTTTCGCGCACGGATTCCTGCTCAACCGCGGCGAGAAGATGAGCAAGTCGGTGGGCAACGTCGTCGACCCGATCACCCTGATCGAGGAGTTCGGCGTGGACCAGGTGCGTTATTTCCTGTTGCGGGAAGTCCCGTTCGGCCAGGACGGCAGCTTCAGCGAAGAGGCCATCATCACCCGGATCAACACCGATCTGGCCAATGAACTGGGCAACCTGGCCCAGCGGTCGTTGTCGATGATCGCCAAGAACCTGGGCGGCGTGCTGCCCGAACCCGGGGAGTTCACCGAAGCCGACACCGCCCTGCTGGCGACGGCCGACGGTCTGTTGGAGCGCCTGCGCGCCAGTTTCGAAGCGCAGGCGATGCACCTGGCGCTGGAAGCGATCTGGCTGATGCTCGGCGAGGCCAACAGATACTTCTCGGCGCAACAGCCCTGGGTCTTGCGCAAGAGCGAGTCGGAGGCGGATCAGAAGCGTTTCGCGACAGTGCTTTACACGACGTGCGAAGTGGTTCGCATTGCGGCGCTGTTGATTCAGCCGGTGATGCCCGATGCGGCGAGCAAGCTACTGGAGCTGCTCGGCCAGAAGCCCGAGCAGCGCGGGTTCGACGCCATCGGCACGCGGCTGGCGCCCGGCACGGCACTGCCGGCGCCGAGCGGCGTCTTCCCGCGCTACCAAGTCGACTAATTGCCTGCGAGGCGAACGCGAACGGTGACGCGGCCGTTGGCGTCTCGATGAGCGATCGCATGCCCGGCCCGTTCGGCGCCATCGAGCGTCAGCGACATCGGAGCGCCCTCGCCGACGAAGTTGCGCCACCATGTCTTGGCGTCGGGCATATTCGCGACGATCTCGATATCGTTGCCGCGCCGGCGATAGGCCACCGGTATCGAAAACGTCCGTCCCGAACGCCGTCCCGTGTAGGTGACGAGCGTGATGCTGCGCCTGATGCCTGCGCCGAAGCGCGAGGCCGCTATCGCCGCGACCGGCGCGTTCAAGAGCGGCGCCGCGCGCATGAGCAGGCGCCCGACTTTGTTGCCCATGGTCATTGTCCCGATATCCCTTCCGAGTTCAGATCAGCAGCGCCAGGCATAACCCGGCGACCGCCAGGCCCTGCAGGGTGGCCCTCGTGGTGATCACCTTGTCCCAGTTACGTTGCAGCGCTCGAACATTCGTTGGCGGCCCGGGCCGATCGACTCCGGCGATGAGTTGGTGGTTGATCGGTGCGCTCACCCGCAGATAGAGCAGCAGCCACACCAGCAGCAGGCCCACGGAGGCGCCGGCCGCGCCGGCTTGCGCCCAGTGGCCGGCCGCCGCGGCGAATACCGCGCTGAGGGCGGCGGCGCCGAGGCCGAGCATTCCCGGCACCGGCATCCGGCGGTCTCCGTAGCGATGAATGTTGCCCATCACCGCGAGCAGCGCCCGGTCGTCGACGCGGGCCAGCGCGGGCCGCTGCACCATCGCGCAGAACACGTCGGTGCCGTAAACCACCGCGGTGCCCAGCACCGCGATGACCGCGAACAGCGTGGCGATCATGATGCGCACTCCTCGTCGGCAGCAGGTGTTAGCGACGCTAACCCCCATAACCGGCCGTGTCAATAGCACCGCTAGATTTTATATCGGCGCTACGATGGGTCCATGTCCATCGAGGACCGCCGGGCACGCGAACGGGCCGCCCGCCGTCGGCTGATCACCGCTACCGCGCGCAAGCTGGCCGAGCAAGAGGGTTGGGACGCCGTCACCACCCGCCGGCTCTCCGCCGAAATCGAGTACAGCCAACCGGTGCTCTACAAACACTTCTCGGGCATGGAAGACATCGCCGCGTCGGTCGCGGTCGAGGGATTCGGCGAACTCGCGGACGCGCTCCGCACCGCGCGCGGCGGCGCCACCGACGGCCGGGACGCCCTGGCGCGGGTCGCCGAGGCCTTCATCGGGTTCGCTCGTGACAACCCCGCCCTGTTCGATGCGATGTTCACCCGCGCGACCACGCTGCCGTTCGCCGCCGCGGAAACCCCGGCCGAGCTGACGGCGGCGTTCGCCGAACTGCGCGCGGTGGTGGAGACGATCGCGGGCCCGCGGGACCCCGACACCCTGACCGAGGTGCTGTGGGCGGCCCTGCACGGCCTGGTCACCCTCGATCGCGGCGCCCGGTTGCGACCCGACCACCACGCCGCCCGCGTCGACATCCTGATCAGCGGGTTGTGCGGCGCCCCCACACCGGCGACCTGAGGCCGGTGACCGGCGCGTGAATGGCCGAACAATTCGGTTGCGGATCAAGCGACTTCAACGACGCCAGCAAATCCCTTTCGGGGAAAGCCCCCAACATATCCGCTGCCATAGCCCATAATCGGGCTGTGGAACGACGCCAGAACCGGCAACAGAGCCAATCGCCGATGACGACCTTGAAGGAGCTGCCGGCACTGGTGGTGCTGGAGCGGATCCCGGTTCCGGTGCTGGCCATCGGCGACGACGGCAGTATCTTGTTCGCCAACACCGCGTTTGCCGACATGATGGGCTACGAGCCGGAGGAAACCCTGTCGCTGCGGTTCGAACAGATCTTCCATCAGGCCCCGGCGTCGGAATCGCTGCTGGCGACCGTGCATGCTCTCGCGAACATGGTCGTCGAACTGGCGCACAAGGACGGCTCGGTCGTGCGCGCGATGATGAGCAAGTCCGCGGTGCGGCGGGTGGATGATCAGTTCGCCCTCGCCGCATTCCAGGATCTGACCGAGCAACTCTGGGAAGAAGCGCGCTAGCAGGTCCTCAGGGGCGCGCCCAGTCAAACGCTATCGGCGCCGCCATGATTCGCGCCTGACACGCCACACGATCACCCCTGCCCCGACGATGGCGACAACGACCCACCCCGCGCCGAACCACCACAGCCAGTCGAGGTCGGAATGGCTTCCGGATCCCGCGGCGGCCGCACCGGCGGGCAACGGCGGATGATCGACGGTCACCGGGTCTTGTCCCGGTACCGACACCACCGCAACGCCCTTGAGCCGCTGCCAGTGCTTGTTGTCGTCGCCCTTGAGCCACCTGATCAGCTCGTCAAGCTGTCCGGGCGCCCCATTGGACGTCGCGATCAGCAGTGTGCGGCCGCGGTTGAAAACCGTTTGGAGAGAGGCGAATCGCAGCACCGGGTCCAACGTGAGCTTGGTGGGCTTGTCGCCGGACCCGACGGCGTTGACGGTGATCGGGCCGCTGGGCCCCGCGGCCACGGGGAGCGTCACGTCGGACTGATTCCAGCCGTCGGCGGAAATCAGCAGCGCGGGATTCGAGGAATCGACCGCTTGCTTCACGCTGGTGACGGTGGTGTCGATGGGCATCGAACTCATCCGCTGCAGACCCACCATGATGTCGAGCGCGCGCACCGTGTCGACCAACGAGTGCTCCGCGATGCCCACCTGCACGCGGGGCATCAAGGTCTGCGGTACCGACTGAAGGCCGTCCGGCGTCGGCGGCGCCGCGCTACTGCTCTGAATAGTGCTGTCGCCGTTGATGTTCAACGTCAGCAGCTGATTTCCGGGCCCTGCGGTGTAGAAGTCTCCGCAATGCCCGACGTTGCTCGCGACGTCGAGCACCATTTCGATGTTGGTGTAGCGCTGCAGGAGCCGATCCGGCACGTCGATCCACCGGTCGATGCCGCCCTGGCCATCGGTCGGCCAGTGATCGATGGTCTCGGGACCGATCGTGACGGCGATCCGGCCGGCGATATTGGGCGGCGTCGGCGTGTAGGAACCCTGCAGATGCACGCGGACCCCGTGGATGGACCTGCCAAACCGGGTCTGGTCCAGTCCGATCGACACCCGCGGTTGCAGGGAAGTCGCGTTGATGAACGGGCGCCCGAGGTCGCGGAGCGTGGCGGTGTCCCCCGCCAGTTGCACTGTGGGCTTCACCGATTCCGCCGAGGCCCTGGAGGAAAAGGCGAGCTCCGACAGGTCGCTGAAGAGCACCGCGATGTTCGATTCGTCCGTTTGGCCCAGCGGCCCGGAGACCAGGAGCCACGGCACACCGGTCGCGCCCTGCAGGGAAAGGCCGTTGTCCGGGCCCTCTTTGACGACGACCTGGCGTTCCAGCGGCGCCGGCGGCGTCGGCGGGGCCGCCTGTCCTTCCTGCAACGGGACCACGACGATCTCGGGAGCCTGTTTGCCGTAATGCGACGCGGTGGAGGCGGCCAGTCGGATTGCCGTGTCGGACTCGGCAGTTGACGGCGATTGCGGCAAATAGATGGTCAGCTTTCGCAGCACCGGCGGCAAGAAATGAGCCACGGTGGTGGGCGGCAGTTCGGTCCCGGTGTAGGTGACCGTTCCGTTGGCGAGCCGAAGCGGGCTTTCCGGGTACAAGCAATATCCGTCCAGCGGCACCAGGTACGTACGCACCGTCACGCTCAGAAAGTTGTCGACGACCTCCGCTCCGGTCAGCGGGATGACGATCGGGGCCTGATCGGTCGTCGGCAGGTTGACCCGCGCGATGGTGCGATCGCCCTGTGTCACGGTGATGAGCCCCGACCGCAGATTGATTGGCAGTTCGACGGTCGCGTTCAGCGCCGTCGGGGTCAGCCCATGCAGTACCGGCAGAGTCAGCGGCACGTTGTTGGTCAGGCCCCAGAACTCCAAGGTGGAGGAAGACCCAAGATCGGCCAACGTCAGCGTCGTCGTCGAATCCGTCGTTGTGAGCGGATCGGTGGGCGCACCCCATGATGCCGCGGGAGCATTCATCACCAAGAAACCGACGACACCGGCGAGTGCAATTGCTCGGCCGAGAGCTTTCCGGAACATCACCGGAACAGTATGCATTGTTGAAAGCGCTTCAACCCCAATAACGGAAAGGCCGTTGCGGCGACCGCGAAAAGGTGTCCCGCAACGGCTCTCACCGAACGCTAATCGGTTTCCGGTTCCCCGCCGTCCTCGTCGAGCGGGGCGCTGGCCGCGGTATGGCGCATCACTTCGCGCCGCAGAAATTGCTGGAAGTAGGGCAGCGACGCTTCCGAGACGACGCCGGGCAGCAGGAGTTCCCAGAGCTGATGCAACCGAGCGAAGGGATCACCGATGACGTCCCCGATCCTGCCGTGGCTGGATATCGCGGTCGCGATCAGCCGTGTCCCGGATATCGTGCCCACGATCGACGCGCTGAGCACGTCGGGGTCGATGCCGCTCCGAAGGTCGCCTTCCTTGACCGCGCGGCGCGCCTCCTGGGCCGTCTCCAGCACCAAGTTGGCGTAGAAGCGCGAGGCCGCCCCGTTGAATCCGCTTAAGGCGGTGGCCAATTGCGCGGCCGCCCGGGCCATTTTGTCGGAGCCCAACACGTCGACGATCGTGAATGAGCCGTGCACAATGTTTTCCAGCCCCGGCGATGACGACTTACAGACATTTCGATAAGCGCTGAGGATCGCGTCAGACCCTTCCTCGATGATGTTCGAGGCTAACGATTCTTTCGAATCAAAGTGGTGATAGAGGGCGCCTTTGGTCATGCCCGTCCGCTCGATGATCGTGCTCCATCCGGCGGCCGCGTACCCGACCTCGCCGAACACTTCGATCGCGGCGTCGAGGATTTTTTGCCGAGTGGCCTCAGACCGAACCTGGCGCGGCATCGCCGCTGCACCTCCAGAGTCTCGTCGGACGCGCGGGTCGTTCGCCGTCGTTACTACTGCGAGTCGGCATCGTTTGAACCGGTGTTGACGGCGAGCGCCGTACGCCGCCTGAGGAATTGGCGGAAGTACTCGGAACGGTCCGGTTGCAGTATCCCGGTAAGCAGTAAGGACCAGCACTTTTCCAGGTCGAGCAGGAAGCGTTCCGGGTCGTCCAGGTTGCTGGTCTTTCGCAGTCCCATGTGCAGGGAGACCATCATGCGGCCGACGTCCTGCGGGTCGCACTGTGCGTTGATGTCGCCCTCGGCCTGGGCTTGCTCGGCGACTCGGCCCAGGTTTCTGATCCAGCGGTCGAACAACTTTTCCTGGAGCCCGTCGGGCAGGCCGACGGACTCCATCAGATTCAGTCCCGACCTGACGAGGTCCATCTTGATGTCCCGAATGGCGATCAGATACGAGAAGTCGATGAGCGTCTCGAGGCCCGAGAGCCCGCGCGTCAGCAGGTCACGCACGCCGACCGCCCCGGCCTCGACCTGGCTTTCGATGATGGCGACCGCCAAGGCATGCTTCGACTTGAAGTGGAAGTACATTGCGCCCTTGGTCAGTTCGGCCTCGGCGAGGATGTCGTCGAGGCCGACGTCGTGGTAGGGCCGACGGGCGAACTGATGCGACGCGGCCCGCAGAATCTGTTGCCGGGTCGCGTCTGCTCGTCCGTCAGTCGAGTGTGTGGTCATCGCGATCGAGAACTCAGCTCTCCGCGGCGCGAATTGTGGGGCACGCCGTGGCACCGAGGCTGAGGCCGCGGGCGGCGTCGGCCACCCCTGCGTCGCACGACGCCTTGCTCAAGCAGGGCACACACACCTCGGTTCTTCAGACATTGGGAGCGAACACGCACCCGCGTCGCTCGAGATTTCTAGCCCACTTCTGAGGTTAGCAGTCATACGGCTGTCCCGGTTGACGCCCGTGTAAATACTTGAGGTTTACGTCACAGCGTGTTGTCAAACCTATAGTATGTTTTATACGCTATTGTGCGTACGTCAGTCTGATCGGACGCCTAGATCGTCTCGACCGTTCGAATCGCACGAAGGAGAAAGCCCATGTCCCCTCTCACCACGCCTTATTCGGGCCGCGTGGCGGGAGGGGACGTGGGCGCCGCGCTCATCTCCTTGCCGGCCCTGGGGACCGCCAGCCCCGGTCGGCGCGGACTAAACACCTTCAGGCCGGGACGGATGACCTTTAGCTTTCAAATCCCGTTATTTCCATACTTTCGGTATGGATTTGGCCGTTTTGCTGATCTCGGAGCATGCCGAGAGGGCGCTTCCGCCGGATCCACGACGCGATCCGCTGACGGGCGGGCCGTCAAGTGATCGATTTCGGAGCGCTTCCCCCGGAGATCAACTCCACCCGGATGTACGCCGGTCCCGGCCCCTTCTCCCTCATGGCCGCGGCGGTGGCCTGGGACGCTTTGGCCGCCGAACTGCACGCCGCGGCGAGCTGCTACCGCTCGGTGATCGCCGGGTTGACCACCGGACGCTGGCTGGGCCCGTCCTCGCTGACCATGGCCTCGGCGTACGCGCCCTACATGGCGTGGATGGCTGGTGCCGGAGCGCGAGCCGCGGAGACGGCCGGTCAAGCCAGGCTTGCCGTGGAGGTTTTCGAGGCCGCCTTCGCGATGACCGTCCCGCCGCCGGCCGTCGCCGCCAATCGGGCCCAGCTCGCGACGCTGGTCGCGACCAACTTCCTCGGGCAGAACTCGGCGGCGATCGCCGCCACCGAGGCCGAATACGTGGAGATGTGGGCGCAGGACGCGGCGGCGATGTATGCCTACGCGGCGGGCTCGGCGGCCGCGTGCGAGGTGACACCCTTCACCCCGGCGCCGAACGTGACCAACGAGAGCGGCGCGGCCCAGCAGGCCGCCGCCGTCGGCAAGGCCACTTCGGAAACGGAGCAGGCGAACCTGGCGAATGTGGTGTCCAAGGTGCCCAACTCGCTGCACCAGCTTTCCTCGCCGATGAAAGTCACGGCCGATACGGGCCCTGATCTCGGCGGGACGATTGGGAACGCTGGGTCCGGTGCAGGCGACGCCGCCAATTCCTCGATCATGACGGGTCTCGCGTCGGGTATCCCCGGCGCCATCCCCAGCGCATTCTCGGCGGCGGCGACCCCCCTGTACGGCATGTCCTCCATCCTCGGCATAGCCCAGACCGCGCAAGGCTTGGCAAAAGCCGCCGGCGACGGCGCCATGGCCGCCGCCTCGGGAGCGGCGAGTGCGGCCAGTTCGGGCGCCGGAGCGCTCGGATCGCTCGGATCCGGCATCTTCGGCAGCCTCGGGAAGGCGGCCATGCTGGGTCCGTTGGCGGTGCCGGCGAGCTGGACCAGCGTGATTCCCGCCGCCCACAGCGCCGTCTCGGCGCTGCCCGCCATCAACCTCGCCGGCGCCAATGTGCCGCCCAGCGTCATGGGCTCGCTGCCCCGCCTCGCGGCCGCCTCGGGCAAGAACCTCGGGCCGCGATACGGCGTGATCCCGACCGTGATGACACGCCCACTGTCGGCCGGATACGCGTAGGCCATCTCATGAGCGGACAGGTTTTGAAGGCCCGGTGCACGAGAAGGAGCGGCAAGTGAAGTACACGCCCACCAAGGTCGCCGGGGTGACAATCATCGACTTCGAACTCCACCACGACCATCGCGGGTATTCCTCACGTTCGTTCTCCGCCCGCGACTTCGCCAACCACGGGCTGAATTTTGAAGTCGCGCAGACGAATATCTTCTTCAACTACACCCGCGGCACCGTGCGTGGCCTGTACCGTCGGGTGCCACCACACGCCGAGGCGAAACTGGTCCGTTGCACCCGCGGTGTTATCGCCGCTGTCGCGGTCGACGTTCGCCCCGACTCGCTGACCTACGGCGACCACGTGATGGTGCAGTTGAGCGCCGACGACCACCGCACGCTCTTCTTGCCCCCGTACGTCGCTCACGGCTTCCAGACGCAGGTCGATGACACCGAGGTCACCTTTCACGTCAGCGGTCGGTACGCGATGGCCGACGAGGAGGGGATCCGCTGGGACGACCCCGAATTCGGGATCTCGTGGCCGATACCGGTCACGGTCATCTCCGAACAAGACGCGAGCTGGCCCTCGCGCAAATCCAGATTGGCACCAGTGGAACGGGTGGCATCATGCGTCAGTCGGTGATCGTTCCCAGCACGGTGGATGTCGTGCAGCCCAGCTGGCGGCAGCTCAAGGCCTGGCCTGCGGGCACGACCGCGTTGCATCGCAGCGAGACGGCGGGTTCGCCCATGACCGCGCCCGTCACGCCTTCGGCCGGTGGGAATCCCGTACAGCGCTGGCAGGATCGCTATTCGCAGGGCCTGCGCATCAGTGACTCGGTGATGGTCTTCGCGTCGGTGATGCTCGCCCAGTACGTCCGATTCGGCGAAATCGCGAACACGTCGGGTTACTCGGACCAGACCATGACGCTGTTCTCCTTCCTGTTCGCGGCGCTGTGGCTGTCGGCCCTCGCGGTATTCCAAACGCGCTCAACGCGAATCATCGGGGCGGGGATCGAGGAGTACCGCCGGATCGGCACCGCGTCCTTCTGGACGTTCGGGATCATCGCCATGGTGACCTTGCTGGCCAAGGTCGACCTGGCCCGCGGCTATCTGGCGATCGCGCTTCCCGTCGGCACCGTGGGGTTGCTGGCCAGCCGTAGCGTGTGGCGAAAGCACATCTGCCGCAAGCGAGTCCAGGGCGAATGCCAGACCCGCGTTTTGGCGATCGGCGACCGGCAATCGGTCACGCACCTCGCGCATGAACTGGACCGCAACGCGGTGGCCGGGTGCGTCGTGGTCGGCGTCTGCATCCCCGGCTACGGGCCGGCCCGCGGCAACACCCTGACGATCGGCGGCCGTCAGGTACCGATCCTGGGCGACCAGACCCAGGTGGCGACGGCGATCGACAGCTGCGGCGCGGACACCGTGGCGGTGACGCAGACGGATCACTTTGGGATGCACGGGATCAGGGAGCTGCTGTGGCAGCTGGAGACCCGCGACGTCGACCTGGTGGTGTCGCCCGGCGTCATGGACGTGACCGAGGCGCGGTTGACCCTGCGCCTGACCGGCGGGCTGCCACTGCTGCACGTCGACAAGCCGCAATACGAAGGGGCGCACCGCTTTCAGAAGCAGGCCTTCGACTTCGTGTTCTCGCTGGCGGCGCTGGTCGCCACAGCACCGGTGCTCGTCGCCGCTGCCATCGCCATCAAGCTGACCAGCAAGGGACCCGTCTTCTACCCGGCGGAACGTATCGGCACCGACGGAAAGCCCTTCACTATGCTGAAGTTCCGCACGATGGTCGACGGTGCAGACACCCAGCTCGAGCACCTGCTGGCGGTCAATGAAAGCGCCGGCGGCATGCTCTTCAAGATGCGTCAGGACCCCCGGGTCACCCCCGTCGGCAGAATTCTTCGCCGGTACAGCATCGACGAGCTCCCGCAATTCATCAACGTTCTCAAGGGGGACATGAGCGTCGTCGGGCCGCGACCCCCGTTGCGCCGCGAGGTCGACAACTACGACGGCGAGGTGAAGCGGCGCTTGCTGGTGAAGCCGGGCGTCAGCGGGTTGTGGCAAGTGAGCGGCCGGTCGGACCTCTCCTGGGAAGAGTCAGTGCGGCTGGATCTGTCGTACGTCGACAACTGGTCGATGTCGGGTGACCTGATGATCGTCGCGAAGACGGTGAAAGCGGTCCTGACAAGCCACGGAGCCTACTAGGCTCGCGAGCCATGACTGAGCCAACGGCACCCGCCGCGGTGGTGCCCTCGGTGCCGCTCGCGCGAATGGCTCACGCGTTCTCGATCCAGCTGATCTGCCGCGCGCTGGGGATGCTCGCATCCGTGGTTTCGGTGGCGATGACCGCGCGCTATCTGGGGCCCGGCCGCTACGGCCAGCTCACCATCGCGGTGGCATTCGTCGCGATGTGGACCAGCTTCGCCGATCTGGGCATCGCCACCGTGATCGTGCGACGGGTGACCTCCGGCCGCGGCGAACTCGAACGCCTGGTGCGCATCAACAGCGGCCTGGCCCTGCTCTACTGCGGTCCCCTCGCGGTGCTGGCAGCCGGGTCGGGGTTGCTCATCTATCACGACACGCAGGTGCGGGTGATGCTGGTCGTGTTGTCGGGCGGGCTGCTGCTGCAGACCATGACGACACGATTCGAACCGGTATTCCTTGCCACCGTCCGGTTCTCCGCGGTGGCCATCTCCGACGTCGCCGCCCGGGTGAGCACGCTGGCCATGGTTGCCTGGCTGGTCGCGGCGCACTCGGACGTCATCTGGTTCGCGGTCGCACAACTGATCCCGCCCGCCGTGCAGCTGCTGATCCAGGGCGCCGCCGCGATGCGGCACATCTCGGTGCGGCCGCTGTTCGCCCCGCGGGAAGCCGCCGACCTGTTACGGGAAAGCTTGCCGCTGATCGGTTTTATGATTGTGGGGCTTTTGTACTGCCGCGCCGACGGCGTGATCCTGTCCCTGCTGAGCACCCACTCCGAGGTGGGCGTGTACGGCCTGGCCCTCACGATCTCGTTCAACACGATCGTGGTCTCGCTGATCTTCCACAAGTCGACGCTGTCGACGGCCACCGAACTGTTCTCGCGTGACGTCGCGGCGTTCGCCCGATTTCTGCGCCGCAGCGTCGAATTGATGTACTTCGTGGCGGTCCCGATCGCCGTGGTGGGCGTGCTGCTGGCCGGACCGTTGATCGGGTTGTTCGGCAAGAGCGCGTTCATCGAACGCGGGACGCCCACCCTGGCGTTGCTGTTCGTCGCGGCGGCCCTGCGGTTTGTCGGCGGCACCCTGGGCCAGGGTCTGGTGGCTTCCCATCATCAACAGGTGCTGCTCTGGTTGACGGTGGCGACCCTCGTGCTCAACGTCGCGCTCAACCTCGCCCTGGCCGGGCGGTTCGGCGCCGTCGGTCCCGGCGTGGCGCTGGTGTGCACGGAACTGTTCAACATGGCGATCTCCAGCTGGTGGCTGCGCCGCCGCTGCGGTTACCGCACGCCCGTGCTGTTCGTGCTGCGCTTGCTGATCCCGACGGGGGCGAGTGTCGTTGTGACACTGCTGCTCTCGGGCCACCACGTGATCCTGGTGCTGACCGCGGCGGCCACCGCCTACCTGGCCACCAGCGCGACCTTCGGCCCGATCAGCTGGTCCACCCTCGCCTCGCTGCGGGCCACGCTGCGCGAGAAGCAGCCGACGGCATGACCCGTGAAACGGACCGTGCCTATCTGAAGCGCCCCGTCGGCGACACGGCCGGCCTGCCGTCGACGCGCACGCTGGCCGTGCTGATCGTGAGCCAACGCGCCCACGAGCCGCTCGAGGTCTGCCTCGACAGCGTCGCCGAGCATCTACCCGAACTACCGATTCACGTCTACGACCACGGCGGCACGGAGCATGCGGAACTCGCCGCGAAACACCCCGCGGTCCAGTGGTTTCCGGGTCAGCCGAACGCCGGTTTCGCCGCGGCCTGCAACGCCGTGGTGGAGCAGATGCCCGCCGATGTCGACCTGCTGTTGCTGGACCCCCATGCCCGCGTGCTCGGGCCGCTGAACCGCACCCGCGAGTTGCTTCGCCAGCCCCGCGTGGCGGCGGTCTCGCCGCTCGCCCGCGACGCCGCCGCGCCGGGCCGGGCGCCATGGGACGTCGCTGCCCGCCACCACACCGTCACCCGGGAGCTGAGCGCAGCCGCCGGCCGCTCCGCCCCGCTCCGCCGTACGCCGCCCGCACGGCGGTATTCTCGCCAGCCCCCCGAATCACGAAGCATCGACGGCGATTTGGCACCTATCTGCCTGGCGATCAGCCGGGCGGCCTGGAATACCATCGGCGGCTTCGACGAGGAGTACTTCGGCTACGGCGAGGCGGCCGACTGGCAGGCCCGGGCCCGCGCGGCCGGCTGGCGCATCCTGCTCGCCGACGAGCTCGGCGTCGAGCGCCGCGACCCGACAACCGACGACGGCCCCCGACGGCGCCGCGATCGGGACTTGGTGCGAACCAATACCGCGCTGTTGCTCGAGCATCAACGCGGCGTTCACCACGCGGACGTATACCTGGCCGGCACCGCCGCATTGCGGCGGCTGCGGCGGCCGCAGCGCGCGCGCCGGCGAACCGACCTGCCCTCGATAGTCATCGCCACCAACCGCCTGGTCTACGGGGGTGCGGAGCGACAAAAGGCGCTCTTGGCAACGGAATTGGACCGCCGCGGTTACCCGGTCACCATCGTCTGCGTGCAGCGGTTCGGCCCACTGATCGCCGAAATCCCGAACACGGTGCGGGTGGTTCGCCAGCCTTGGTGGGCGCCGATGGTCGATATCGCCGAGGGCCCGGCGGTGCTGATCACCGGCGACACCAATACCGAGGTGGGGTTTGGCACGCTGTGGCGCGCGGCCGGCAGGCGCCGTCGATGGTTGGTCGCACCGCATGTCCCACCCGAGGAACACCGGCCGATCTACTCGCGCCCGCTGACCGCCGCGATGCGACGCGCGGACGGTTTCATCGTTCTGGCACAACGACATTGGGACATGCTGGCCAAACAGCACCGGCTCTGGGGACGGCGCTTCGTCGCACCCAACGGTGTCACCGACAGCGGGGAGCCGAGCCGTCGGCATCGAAGCGCCGGCGAACCGCTGCACCTGGTCATGCTCTCGCGCATCGTCGAGCACAAGAACCCGCATCTGCTGATCGAGGCGCTCGGCGGCCTCGTCGAGGTGCCGTGGAAGCTGTCGATCTTCGGCGACGGGCCCGATCGGGAGAGGCTGCAGGAACAAACGCCCGCGGGACTGCGCGATCGGGTGCAATGGCGCGGATGGTCGGCCGGGCCCGGACCGGCGCTGGCCGACGCGGATCTGCTGTGCGTTCCCAGCCGCTCCGAAGCGTTCCCGGTGGTGATCCTCGAGGCGATGGCCCGTGCGGTGCCGGTTGCGGCGTCGGCGATTTGCGCTGTCCCGGAGATGCTGGATTTCGGTGAGGCGGGATTTCTCGTCGAGCCCGTATCCGTGTCGGGATGGCGAGAACACCTGACCCGGATCATGGCGGATCCCGATGCGCTGCCGTCGGTGGGGCAACGCGGTTACGAGCGCATGCGCAAGCACTACACGGTGGAGGCGATGGCCGACGCCTACCTGAGCGCCATCGGAGCGGTGCTGTGAATTCGCCTCGGGTGCTGTGGCTTTCGCCATGGACGCGACCGGCGGTGCGGGTGCAGGCGGAAGCGCTACAGCGCCAGGGCGCCGACGTTCTGTTGGTCACCTCCGATCAGCACCCGGAGTCGGACGCCGCGCGCGGTTACGAGTTGGTGCTCGACCCGCGATTCCGCACGGCCGCGACCTGGCTGCCGACCCTGAAAGCCTGGCGCCGCGTCCGACGGTTCCGCCCTGACATTGTTATCGCCGAGTTGGTGCGGGATCCACGCTGGATCGCGTTGGCCGGCCGCACTCCGCGTATTCAGGTGGTGCACGACGATCGACCGCACGACCCCCACGAACTGACGCCGGCCTACGAACGCGCCGTATTCGACCGCTGGGCCGCGCATTCGGCCGCCACCATCACCTACAGCGACTATGTCGCGGCCGCCATCTCCGCGCGCCGCGACGTCGCCGGCACGCCGGTGCATGTCGTGCCGTTGGCCAGCGACCTCGATCTCGACCGCGTTCCACCGTTCGTCAGGCCCGAAGGGCGCCGCGATTTCGTCATGTTCGGCCGTCTCAATCCCTACAAGAACGTCGATGTCGTGCTGGCGGCCTGGCAGCGACATGTGGTCGGCGGGGGCTGGCGCGGCGACAACCTCGTGCTCATCGGCGACGGGCCACTGGACGCCGACGCCCTGCCCAAACACACGCGCTGGCGCAACGGCAGCTTCCGCTACGCCGACGTCATCCCCACACTGGCCGCCGCCAAAGGGTCGATCGCCCACTATCGGCGCGCCTCACAGAGCGGCGTGCAATCGCTCTCGATGCAGCTGGGCGTGATGCCGATCGTGTCCACCGCCGGCGCGTTGCCCGAATACCAGCCGCCGGGTTTGGCCCCCGTCGGCGTCGACGACGTCGCCGGGCTCGCCGCCGCATTCGACCTCCTGGCCGAGCCGGTGACCGCGGCTCAGCTCGGGGCCGACGCGGCGCGCCACTACGCGCGCCGATGCGCCGTTGACCTTGTCGCCGTGCGCTTTTTGGACGTCATCACCCAGGTGCTGGATGGGCGACGGTGACGGGGCGCTCAGGCGAGGCCCCGCCAGAACGTCTCCAGCCATCCGGTCAGTTCGCGGGCCCGGCCCAGCGCATCGGGTGCGGCCGCTCGGGACCGCGTCGCCGCGATGGCCGCCGGAAGCTCCTCGGTTTCTCGGGCCACGGTCGCCAGTCCCGCATCCGCCATCTTCTCGGCGAACGGCAGCTGGTGCTCGTCGACGTGCTCGCCGCGCGACGAGCGACGCGGCACCAGCACGGGATGTTTTCCTTGCTCGACGCACAGCAGCGTCGATCCGGCGCCGGCGTGGGTGACGGTGACGGAGGCCCGCCGGATCTGCGTGCACACGTCCCCGAAGGACAGGAAGCGCTCGAACGCGGCGTGGCGCGGCTCGAACTTGCAGGTTCCGAGCTGCACGAAGAAGTCCTCCCCCACCGCGTCCGTGCGCGCGAGCTCGTCCACCGCGCGCGCCAGCCGGTCGAAGGGATGGACCTCCATCCCCATGATCACGAAGATCACACGATCCTCCCGTGGTACTCGGTGCGGGGAATCCGGTCGGCCAACTCGGGCCACTGCACGAGAAAGCGGGAGGCGAACGGCTTCACCATGCGGGCGGTGAGCGAGAGCTCGGTGATGCGGGTGATCGATTCGATGAACACGGTGGGAATCCGCAGCAGCCAGGCCAGCCAGAGGAAGGGGGCCGCCACGCCCGATCCGGTCGTCAGGATCATGGCGGGGCGGTGGCGGATCAAAAGCCGCAGCGCCAGCAATAGATTGCGCAGCAGGTTGGGCACGTTGCGGACCGTCGGGTGCGCGGCCCAGTAGACCTCCTGCTCGTCGCGCAGCAGGTAACGGGCATCGGCGGTCCCGAAGCTCACCCAAGACCGATCCTTGTCCTGCCAGAACTCCCGCAGGCAGAACATCTCGTAAATGTGCCCGCCGGAGGATGCGATGAGGAGCAGCCGGCCCATGTCTCCCCTCGGTTGAGGCGCGCGCCGATCTTTCCGGCAACGTCGCGACGATCCCGTGTTAGAGACTAACTCCCGTCGCGGCCGGCGCCGGGATGCCGACAGCGAAGAGATCGACGAGATTTCGCGATGAGGATCCGGCCGGATGCTAACGTCCACGTTGGCGGGCCGTACACGTTGCCGATGCGGCACTCGGAGTGAGTAAAGGCGCGGACGATGATTCGAACGGCCATAGTCGGTCTGGGCAAGATGGGTCTTTCGCACCTTGCGATCCTTCGCACGCACCCGGATCTCGACGTGGTCGGCGTCTGTGACTCCGCCGGCTATGTGCGCGACATCCTGGCCAAGTACACCGGTCTGGAGTGCTACGACGATTTCGATCGGATGCTGGCGCAGACGAAGGCCGAAGCGGTTGTCGTCGCCGTTCCATCACGGCTGCATGCGCCGATGGTCGAAAAGGCCCTTGCCCGAGGGACACACGTCTTCTGCGAGAAGCCGTTCGTCCTCGATGTCCGGGACGGGGAGCGACTTGTGACGCTCGCGGAGAGCAATCGACTCGTCACGCAGGTCGGCTATCACTGCCGCTTCATCGGCGCCTTCCAAGAGGCGGCACGTATCGTCGCGTCGGGCGCTCTCGGGCAGGTGCACCATGTGCGCGCCGAGGCATACGGCCCGGTCGTCCTTCGCCCGAAGGGAAGCACGTGGCGCGGCGTGAAGGCCGAAGGCGGGGGCGCCCTCTACGACTACGCCTGCCACGCCATCGATTTGATGAACTTCATCGCCGGCGTGCCCCATTCGGTCGACGGAGTCGTCCGGCACAGCGTTTTCTCGCGCGACGTCGACGACGAGGTCTACTGCACGATGCGCTACGACAACGGCGCGAGCGGCCAGTTGTGCGTGAACTGGAGCGACGAGAGCTTTCGCAAGATGTCGACGAAGGTCTCGGCGTGGGGAACCAACGGCCGGGTCGTCGCTGATCGTCAGGAATGCCAGATCTACCTTCGCGAGACGCACCCCGGCTTTCCCGATTTGGGGCCGGGATGGACGATCCGCTACACGACCGATCTCACCGACGAGGTCTGGTATTACCTTCGGGGCGAGGAGTATTCGGCGCAGATCGACTATTTCGCCCAGAGCATCAAGCACAACCGGGTGAATGGCCAGAACACATTTCGCTCGGCGCTCGACGTCGATCGTGTGGTCGACATGATCACCGGTGCCGCCGTCAGCGGAGGTCCCCCGCCGCCGCAGGCGGCCGCGAACGGCTCCCCGCGCGGCTCGTTGCGGCGCGAGCTCGTCGCGCGCATCAGGAAACTCGCTGCCCCGAGGGCGTCGTGACCATGGACCGGGTGCTCTTCGGCGACAACCAGTTCTTCGGCGTCAACCACATGTCGGAGGAGAAAGCGCGCGCGCAGGCGATACGGTTTCAGCACCTGCCGGCCGTGCTGGCGACGCTGGACGCCGCGTACCAGGAAGGCATCCGCACGTTCGTCTGCACGACGCACGATCGTGTCGGCGAAATCTGTGATCATTTCCGCGCCAACCGAACCCGATACCCCGATTACGTCTTTTACCCGTGCATGCCGTACGCCCACAAGTACGCCAACGCCGTGACCGAGTTCGGCATGGTGGAGGCGCTCCGAAAGTTCCTGCCCGACGACGGGGCCGTCAGGTCGATGTTCAAGGGCGGTGTCGCCATCGCGAGCAAGGACATCGAGCCGATCATGCAGCTTCTGGTCGACGCCGAGATGAAGATGTTCGCCGGACTGTCCACGCCCGTCATCTTCATTCAAAACGTCGTCACCGACCTGCTTCTCGGCCTGGGCATGAATGAGGGCTTCCGGTTTTTCTCCGACCACGTGCGGCTCAAGTACGGTGCCGAGCCGGGCTTCATCACGATGAATCTCCCACGCCTGCTCGATGCCCTCGACGGACAGGGAATCGAGAACCCGATCGTGTGCGCCAATTTCAACAAGATCGGTTTCCGGATGTGTGGCGGCATCGAGCTCTACGAGAGGACGATTCGTGAGCGCCGCTGCCGGCTGATCGCGATGTCGGTGCTCGCCTCGGGCGCGATCCCGCCCCGCGAGGCCATCGACTACGTGTGCGGCCAGCCGCAGATCCATTCGATCGTATTCGGCGCATCCAGCCGTGCGAACATCCGGCAGACGAAGTCCCTGATCGACGAGCTCTGGCCGGTTCCGAGGTAGGTCCTTGACGCGGGTTAGCTTGAATCCGTTGACGTGCAGGCTGTTCGCGCCTTGGCCAGACGCTCCGCGAGCCGCACGCCCAGCGCGATCCCGAGCAGCGTCGGGTTGGCCTGGCTCGATGTCGGCAACACCGAGGTGCTGGCAACGTAGAGCCCGCGAACGCCGTGGACTTGCAGGTGCGGGTCGACGACGCCGCCTTCCGGCGATGTCGACATCCGGGTGGTTCCCGCCTGGTGGAAACCGGCCCGCTTCTCCATGTAGGCACGTACCGAGGCCTCGACGTCGTCGGTCAGCCACTCCACGTATCCCACACCGTGGCGACGAAGGTGTTCATCGACCGCGACGATGGCCCTGCGCACACTCGCGTAATCGGCTTCGGAGAAGTGCATCCGGGTGCGAATCCTCCTCATGCCGAGGGCGTCTCGCTCGTCGGTCAGTTCGACCCGGCTCTCCCGGTGCGGAAGGTGCTCACCGTGGTACTGGAGCAGGTAGCGATTGTCGGCGCTCTTCACGAAGAATCCGGGCGCCTTGCGACCTCGGCGGACGAACCGCGCGTAGCAGAACGCGATGGCGAACCGGAGGGAACCGAACAGGTCTCGCACAACATTGCCCAGATGCGCGAGGATCCGCGGCGACCCGTCCGTCTTGGTGTGCGCCTCGCGGATCGCCCCGGCGAGCAGGAAACGGCCGATCGGGGAGATCAGCGTCAGGTACACCCCGGACAAGATCCCGCTTCCGTGGCTCGGGTCGCTGATCGGCGGATTCACCAAGAAGATTGCGGCGTTGGGCATTCCGTTCTGGCGCAGCAGCTGCGGGTGGAAGGTGAAGCGCCGGCGAACATACACCCCGTCGTTGTCCCGCTCGTAGCCGTGGATGACCTCGTCGGTGGTGAATTGCACGCGCGCGATCCGGGCTTCGACGTGCGCCATGTACCAGCGCCCCAGGTGCCCGCCCGCGTTGCCCAGCCCCCCGGGGTGATGGCGGTCCGATGCCAGCAGCAGGCGGGTGGCCTCCAAACCGCCGGTCGCGATGACGTAATCCGCCGCCACCACTGTCCCCTCTCCACCGTTGAGCGCCTTGACCACCAGGTGGTCGACGGCGTCGCCGGCCGGTGTCGTCACGATTTCGGTACACGTGAGGCCGGTCCATAGCGTGAGAAGGGGAGCTTTCCGCAACGTCGTGCGGTACCGACGCCCGAACCGGGTTGGTAGCGCCCAGCGCTCGAGATCCGTCGTGCGCACGTCACCGTCGGGGAGCCCCCGGATCAAGTCGCGATGCGCGATCTCGGGTAGGTCGCGCGCATTGAATGCCGCCCGACCGCACACCGCCCAATCACAGGCCTGCTGGAGATACGGCTCGACATCGTCGTATCCGATGGGCCACGGTGCCTGCGCGGTGATGGATCGATCCTCGAAATCGATGGGGTCGAACTTGACGCAGCGTCCGCCCCAGAGCGCCGACGTTCCGCCGACCTGCCGGCGGACCGTTAGCTCGCTACGCGAATGGAAGTAGTCGTCGTGCCGCGAATCGAACATCGCAAGCGCTTGCGCCGCCGCATCGTTGCGTTCGAGGCCACTCTCGAGGAGGACCACCTGCACGCCCGAACCAACGAGTTCCAGCGCGGTCGCGATGCCGATCGGGCCGGCCCCGATGACCACCACGTCCGCCTCGATCCTCATGCCGCCGGCGAAGTCCTTCATGTCGCGAATCACGCCGCTGCACCCTCTCGAAACTCCTTGACGAGAGCGAGGAACCGTGTGAGGGTCTCGGCATCGGGTGGCGACGAGACGGCGTTCGCGGCTTCGGAGACCCGCTGGGGCCTGGTGGTGCTGTAAAGGATTGCGCGGCAACCCATTGCGGCGAAGGATGAGGCGAGAATCAGCCTGGGCAGCACGCCGGGGGCCAGGGGATCGGCCTGCAGGGCTTCGCGCCAGCGCCTCGCCAATCCAGGGTCCGCCAGCAGGGCGCCCGAGAGCTTCCGGTACGGACCATCGAGGACACCGAACGCGAGATCGGCCGGTCGCGGCGAAGGATTGAGCAAGTCGCTGCGGAGTTGGCTGACTGCCCGCGGCGCGAATGCGCGGACGAAGTCGACGTCGAGCCCCTCGTCCTGCGAGACACCCCAGGCGCGAATCTTCCCCTGTTGGCTTGCCCGCTCAAAGAATTCGCGGAGTTCGCCGCTTGCGACGGTGTCCTGAGGCCGTGGGGCGTGCACGAAAAGGATGTCGACGTAGTTGACGCCGAGGGCCGCCAGGCTCTCGTCAAGGCTGCGCGCCGCGACGGCCGCGTCGTACACCCGGCCGGTCGCCGGCGGCGCCTGCCGCCGCTTGACGATACGGCGCAGCGCGGGCGCCTTTTTCAGCAGCGCTCGGGCCGGGGCCTGGAATCGGCCGAGCCGCCGCGCCGCGCCGCCGACCTCGATGCCGAACTTGGTGGCAATGGTCACGCTGTCGCGGTCGACGGTGCGCAGGAAGGCCCCCAGCTCCGCCTCGGCCATCCCCAGCCCGTACATCCGCGCGGTGTCGAAGTGGGTGATGCCGCTGTCCACGGCGCCGGCGAGCACCGCCATCCGTTCCTTGCGGGACGGCGACTGCATCAGTGCGCCGCATCCGAAACCGATTGCGCTGACCGCCAATTGCGGTCCCTGCAGTTCAACCCGCCGCAATGTCGCAGCCCAGGTAGATCCGGCGAAGCTCGGCGTCGATGACGTCGGGGCTTCGTGTCGCCGCGACGTGCGCTTGGCCGCGCAACCCGTCACGCTCGGCCAGCTGCGGGTCGCGCAGGTACCGACCGATCGCCTTCGCCAACGCGGGCACATCGTCGACCGGGACGAGCATGCCCGGGTCCGGCGCGATCTCTGCCGTACCGCCGACGGGTGTCGCCACGAACGGGCGCGCGCCGGCCAGGGCCTCGGTCAGGATCATCGGCATTCCCTCCGCAAACGACGGGAGCACAACCACCCGAACCGAGCGCAGCAGCCCACGGACCATGTCGGGGTGTATCGGACCTTCGACGCTCAGCCGTTCCGTCTCGGGCGGAACGTAGTCGTCGATGGGACCGATTATCCGACAACGGCCTTCGATACCCTCGGCAAGAAGAAGCCGCCAGGCCGCGACAAGCCTGTCGACACCTTTGCGGTGACCGACGGTGCCCGCAAAGAGCGCCACGGGTGGCGTAGAGCCGGCCCCGGGCGCATCCCGGTCCACCACGATCGGGTTCGGCACGATGGCGGTCCGCACCGTGGGCGCCACCTCGGCGACGGCGGCGCGCGCTTCCTCCGATAACAGGATCACATGGTCCGCACGCTTCAACGTCGCACCGACGAAGCGGGGGTGCGCCCTGGCGAACTCGGGAAAGTCGGGGCCATGGAGGGTGGCGATCACCCGGAAGCCCTTGGCCCTGGCCAATCGGATCAACGGTCCTTCGCGCAGCCAGGCCCCGCCATTGGAGATGTGGAAGTGCACGACGGTGGGGAGAGGGGTCCGGCCCAGTGAAATCCCCGCGCGTGCCGTGAGAAACAGGTTCTTCAGATGGCCGTTGCCGTTCCACGTCGACAGGACTCGGATGTCGTCGGCGCCAATCTTGTTGTCGCGCAACACGCGAATGACCGACTGCGTCCCGCCGATGCTGTACATGTCGGGTCCGACGTGTGTCACTGCGATCATGTTGGCCACGCTCGTCTAGGGGGAAGCGACCACGCCGACCCTGGCGTTGAGGGTCGGGCCGGGCGTCGCGGTCGGCGCCGGCGCGGAGTTGTCCTCGGGTTGCCCGCCCTCCGCGCCCCGGCGCCGCAGGCCGGCATATCCCATCGCTGCCCCCAGCGCCATGCCCAACCCCAAGGCGTCCATCGGCATCTCCGGCAACGGCCACACGGCGGATATCGCCAAGAGGCCCGCCGCGACCGCCGCACTGATTTTCGCGGGCGTCGGGGCGCAACGCAGCGCCAGGATCACCGGCGTGAGCGCGAACAGGACGAACGCAGCCATGCCCACCGCCCCGGCCTTGGCCAACCACCACAGGTAGAAGTTGTGGGAATAGGCGGGATAAAGGTACCGATGGAATTCGTCGTCGCCGGTGGGCGGCTGATACACGAAGCCCAGTCCATGGCCGAAGACCGGCGCCTGGGCGATGGTCTCCTTGAGGAGATTGATTTCCCGCAGTCGTTCCAGCGCCGAATCGTCTACCGCGAGCGCACTCGACGTAACCCCGCCGAGTACCCGCTGATTGAAGGCGACGTATTGATCGGCCAGCCACGCCCCGGTCTTCGAACGCTGTAGTAAAAACAGCGACCCGGGCACCGTCACCGCGACGAGAACCAGGCCGACGGTAGCGGCCACAACCGCCCGCCGCACGGCCGCCCAACTCAAACTGCCGAGCAATGCGACCCCGGCCGCCACCCCCATGGAGATCAGCGTGTTGCGGGAGAAGGACAGCAGCGAAATGCTCAGCGCGGGAACGCCCAACGCGAGATAGGCCATGGGTCGGACGCGGCCCACGATCGGGGCGGCGACCAGCGCGCTCAGCACCGCGGTGGCCGGCGTCTGGGTGGACAGGATGATGCGCACGGCCTGGCCGGCACCCGTCGTCCCCTCCAGGCTTTCCGCCCGACCGGCCAGCCGGATGGCGTACAACGAGCTGATGATCGCCATGCCCGCCGAAAACCACAGGATCACGATCATCACCCGAATCGAAAATCTGACATGACCGCTGTAGACGACAAACATCGCCAGCACGAAGCCAATGGCCATTTCGATCATGGTGGTCGATTCACGGGTCACCGTCAGTTCCGGGTTGCCCGTGGCGAATCCGGTGGCCGTGGACCACAGCACCGCCGCCACCAGGATCCCCGGCAGCACGAAATCCGACGACCGCGGT
This sequence comes from Mycobacterium sp. NTMscope_MAC_12, assembly GCF_976985675.1. Classification (NCBI taxonomy): domain Bacteria; kingdom Bacillati; phylum Actinomycetota; class Actinomycetes; order Mycobacteriales; family Mycobacteriaceae; genus Mycobacterium; species Mycobacterium sp. NTMscope_MAC_12. The sequence goes on along the minus strand of NZ_CDRJYY010000001.1, from coordinate 613,728 downwards.
TTCGCGGTGGGAATCAGGTAGCAGATCGCGAGGATGGCAGCCAGGTGGTAGGCGTAAATCGTCAGCGGCCCAAAGACTTTCCCGACGTGCAGGCCTTCCGGCAGTGCCGCGAACGCACCGAACAGCGTGACCCCCACCATCCCTTCGGGTTTCACCCAGTAGACGACCACGCAGAACAACGCTGCGGTCAGCAGCACGCCCTCGGTGGTTCGGCGCACCGAGAACACGCCGAACGCGAAGCAGCCGAACACGAACATCGCCAGCAGAGCTCCATCCACTGCCAGGCGGTGACGGGCCCGCAGGTACGGGATCACGCCGGCCTGCTGACCTTTGACCGGTAGGCACGGTCCGCGGCCCTGATGTGCAGCGACTGGCGGGCGTCGGTCAGCACAGTGCCGACGACCTGCGCGCCGGCCGCACGCAGGGCGGTCAACGCGTCCTTGAGTTCGTCCGCGGTGGTGCGCTTCGCCCGAACCACCAACACCGTGGCCGGGACGGCGCCGGCCAGCAGACCGGTGTCGGCGGTGGCAAGCACCGGCGGCCCATCGACCACGATCCGATCAAAACGTGACGACAATTCCTGCACCACTCGGTCGATCACTTCCGGCAGGTACGCGCTGGGCGGCAGGCTCTCGCGCCGGGCGGACCGCGACGCGAGAATGAACAGCTTCGAAATCGGCGTCGGCTTCACCGCCTGGGCGGCGGCGTCGGGGTTGGCGAGCGCGTTGGCAAGTCCCTCCCCCGATTCGACCCTCAGCAGACCGGCGATCACGTGTCGGCGACTGTCGCCCTCGACGAGCAGTGCGTCTTCGCCCATCTCGGCCAGCGCGAGCGCCAGATTCATCGCCGTCGTCGTCGTTCCTTCGCCACCGAACGGCCCCGCCACCAGCACCTGGCGGGCATTGGGTCCCATCGCCCTGAGCAGCCGGGTGCGCATGCCCCGCACCGCGTCGTCGAATGCGGTGTCGGTGCCGAACCGCGGAGCGCCGCCGCGCTTTCCCGGCAGCTCCGCCAGCGTGGGCAAGCCCGAGAGTTCCTCCAGCTTTGCGCGGGTGCGCACGGTGCGATCGCCGGCCTCGCGGGTCAGCGCCACCGCGATGGCCAACAGCACACCGGCGATGAACCCGATCGCCATGTTTCGCAGCGGCACGGGCGAAATCGGAACTTTCGGTACGCGGGGCGGCTCGACCATGGTCGCCCGCGCCGAGGGCCACGGCTTCCCCGTGGGTCCTGCCGATGCCGGCACGTCGGACGGTTGACCCGATGGCGTCGTCGTCGTTTCGACCACCTCGGGTCGCGGCCCCCCGGTGATCGGCGCGCCCACACCGTTCGCAGCGGTGTTCGGGGCGAGCGTCGGAAGCATCGCGCTGAACTGACCGGCCATGGCGCCTGCCAGCGCGGCGGCGCGCGCCGGGTCGGTGTCTTTGACACTGATCGTGAAGAGCACCGATTTCGGCGTGTATTTCACTTGGGTTTCGCTCAGCAGATCATCGGCGCGCATGGGAAGTTGGAGCTGATGGATGGCGCGCTCGGCGACGATGTGGCCGCCGGCAATTTGGGCATACGACGACAGCCGTTCTTGTGCGGCCTGGGTCCCGCTGTACACCTCGTTGAGGTCGGTCGCACCGGAAAACGAGATGAGGACCGTGGCCGACGACTGGTAGTGCTTGGTCTGCAGTGCGGTCACGAACGCGGCGCCGACGGTGCACGCCAGCAGTGCGGTCAAGGCGAGTTTCCAGTGCGCGCCGAGAATCCGGACGAAGGTACGGAAATCCATCGGCTATTAACCTTTCTAAAAGCCTTCGGCGGGAAGAAAACTCTTCGGTTTTGGACCACCAGCCGCCCATACTCCCTGCAGATTATGCAGCATCATCAGGCAGGCTTTGGCGGAATCGCAGTCCCGCTGCCCCGGTTGATTACCGCGTAATTGGTGACGCGGCGCGCGGGCCGTCATCGTCAAGGGGCGCGAGTCAACACTTCGCGGGACAGGTTCAGCGTCGCGATGGGATAGCACCCGTTGCCGTCGCGCCCGTCGCGCGCGAGCCGCATGGGCGGGTAGTTCACCACATGGGACGCGCCGGGCTTGTGCTGTTGCCAATCGACCGAGGCGCACAAGGTGTAGTGCGCGGGTGCCAAACCCGCCAGGTCGACGTGAACGGACTCCGTGGACGACGCCGGGATCGGCTCCTTGCGGGAGCCGTCACCGGATGGGCTTTGGACCAGGGTTTTCAGCGCGACGGTCGCGGGGAACGTGCGGATCACGGCGCCCGAGAAATCGACCAGCCGGTAGCCGGGGACCCAGTTTTCCGTCGCGGCGGCCGCGCCGTAATTGGTCCACGTGACAGCCAGTGTCGCCTTCCCGTCCTTCACCGATTGCGATTCCTGCCGCGCCTCGACCGAATACCGGTATCCGGCGACGACGTTCGCTTGCGCCCACAGCAAGTACAGCGCCGGATCCATCGGCGTGGCCGAATCCACGGCCGGGAAGTTGAAGCTCGATGTCATCGAAACGTGGTACTTGACGACGTCCTGCAGGCCCTTTTCGTAGTAGGTCCGCGGATCGGTCCCCCCGGGCAGCTGGCACCACTCGGTGATCATCGGCGCCGACGCCAGCCGGTTCCTCAGTGCGCCGACCAGCGGATCTTTCGACTGCACATAGTGGGAACCGTCCCTTTCGGCCCACGCGGGCAACGGGTCCTGGACGCCCAGGCAATCCGCGCGGATGCCCACCGGCGCGGAGAGCTTCTTGGTGACATCGTCGGCGATCAGCTGGCGCACAATCTCCGGGTTCAACGCCGTCGTCACCAATTGCGTGTGGGGAAAGGCGTTTACCGTCGACGCAACCAACTGCCGAACGGACCCGGCGGTGATGTTCTGGTCACGAAACTGGCTGTAATACCCCAGCTTCGCGACGCTCTCATCGGGTGCCGGACCCGGCGCGCCGAGTGTGTCACGCAGATAGGAGATGTGGTTCTCGCTGAAATCGCCGTAGCCAGAGAACTCAAAGACGCTCAGCCGCTCGTCGCCGTCGTAACGACGGCCCAACGCGGCCAACAGCTGGCCGAAGGCGTTCAGGTAGGCGGGATCGTTCCAGTTCGGGACGACCTGGGTCACGCCGGGCATCCACCAATAGCGTTGTGGACCGGAGTAGTTGGTGGCCGCGGGGCGCATCCAGTCGGGCATCGCGATGTTGGTGTTGTTCGGATAGACGGTGTCGCAACAGGAGTTGTAGGCGACCACGCGAAGGGTCAGGCGCATGTTTCGACTGGCCAATTTCGTCAGCGCGTCGTCGATCACGCTGAAATCGAATTTGCGATCGTCAGGAGCGTCGGGCGGCAGTGTGCTCGGATCGGTGGGCTGCAACTGGCGCCAGGGGACTCGCAGGCTGGCGTCGTACGACGCGGGCCACGCCGGGTAGCGCCGCTGTGCCGGATTGCCCTGCGGGAACAGCGGTTGCAGGAGATCTTCGTACTGGCCGCGCAGTGGGTTCGGCACGTCTTGCACGGACAGCGGAATGGCCGGACTGCTGATCAGGGCGAGCGGATCGAGGTCGCTGCGGCCATCACATCCGTCGAGCACCAACGTCACGCACACGGCGGCGACAAGGAGAATTTTCCTAATTGTCCGGACCATAATTGGTTGTGCTAAACCGTGCCCGACAAATGCATCTATTGCTACCTCTCTGGCGGTTCGCGATTCGCTACGTTGCGCGGGATATCAAGGGTGACAACAGGCTACAGTCCGGGCCCACGCCGTATAGCTGAATTGGGGGCACGCACCCAAAAGCTCGTCGACTTCGAGGGCGCTTTAAGGATTGCGGAGGCCCGCGTCGACTAAGCTGGGGCTCCGCATCGGACAGGAGAACAGCAGATGGCTGTCGCACGCTCGGCCAAAAGTTGGCTCGCGCCGGCGGCAAAAACACTTGCACCGCGCCTGTTCTGGCGGCGGAAATTTCGAATTCTGCACCGCCTGGGGCAATCCCGCTCGGACGTCGCGCTGGTGGCGTCGTTGTGCGATCCGAACCTGATCTCCCTGGACATCGGAGCGGACCTCGGCGAATTCACGATTGCGATGGTGGCGTCGTCGCGATCGGTGATCGCGTTCGAGCCGCGGCCGGCGCAGGCCCGCGATCTGGCCGCGATGTTCGACGCCGTCGGGGCCCCGGTCCAGGTGGAGGCGGTGGCGCTGTCGGACAAACCCGGCAGGATCGCCATGCGGGTGGTCGAATCCGAGCCGGGCCGAAGCACAATCGACACCAGCAATCAACTCGCCGACGTCGACGGCGACGAAATTCGCAGCATCGACGTGCCGGTCAAGCGCCTCGACGACTTGCATCTCGACGACGTCGGCCTGGTCAAGATCGACGTCGAAGGCCACGAACTCGCAGTATTGCAGGGCGCCACACAGACGCTCGCCCGCAATCGACCCGCGATTGTGGTGGAAGCCGAGGAGCGCCATCATCCCAACGCCGTCGCCGACATCACGGCGTTGCTGACCGGACTCGGTTACGCGGGTTACTTCGAACTCGGTGGCGATCGGCGGCCCATCGCCGAGTTCGACCCGGCCCGGCACCAGGACCCGGCCAACGTCGGCAGCCGGGAGGACGGCTGGGCCGGCCACGGCACCTACGTCAACAACTTCGCCTTCCTGCCCACCCAAGGCTGAGCGGCCACCGCGATCCGCGCCGCTACGTCGAGCCCAGCGACGACGACTCGCGATCGGCGAGAAACGGCATCGGCATCCAGCGCGCGGACAGCAGCGCTTCCATCGCGTCGCCGGGCAGGGGACGCGACAACAGGAAGCCTTGCGCGCGATGGCACCCGTGTTGCATCAAAGTCAATGCGGCAGCGGGGGTCTCGACGCCCTCGGCGACCACTTCCAGGCCGAACGCCTCGGCGAGCCCGATGATGGCGCGGACGATCGCCAGATCGCCGGCGTCGGTGCCGACGTCACGCACGAACCCGGCGTCGATCTTGAGCATGTCGACCGGCAGGGACTTCAGGTGGGACAGGACGGCATAGCCGGTGCCGAAGTCGTCGATGGCGATCTGCACGCCCACGTCCTTGAGCTCCGCCAAGGTCTTTCGCGTGGTTTCGATGTCGTGCACCACGGCGCGCTCGGTGATCTCCAGGCACACCGAACCGGCATCGATGCCGAACTCGCCGATCGTGTCCGCGACGCTTTCCACGAAGCCACGACTGATCAGCTGGATGGGCGACACATTGATGCGCAGCGTGGCGCCGTGCCCGACGCCGTTGGCGCGCCACCGGCTCAACTCGGCGCAGGCGTTGCGCATCACCCACCCGCCCAACTCCGCGGCGAGGTTGGTCGATTCGGCCACACCGATGAACGAATCGGGCAGCAGCAGCCCCCAGATCGGGTGCCGCCAGCGCACCAACGCCTCCGCACCCACGATGGCTCCGGTCCACAGGTCGACCTCGGGCAGGTAATGCAGCAGCAGACCTTCGCTTCCGATGTCGCCCTGCAGGTGCAGCTCGATGTCGTTGCGGAAGGCGCGCTTGAGCGACATGTCGTCGGTGGACACCGCCGTCTGGTTGCCGCCGGCACGCTTGGCCGTCAGCACGGCCTCGTCCGCTCGACGGAGCAGATCGGTCCAGTTGTCCGACCCCGGCGTGCCCACCGCGAGCCCGATGCTGACGGTCCGGCTGATCACGTGGCCGCCGATGGTCAGCCGGTCGCACAGCATCGTCGACAGGCGACGCGCGAACGCCTCGGCGGCTTCCGACGACATCGGCTCATCGGGGATGACCACGAACTCGTCACCACCGAGCCGGGCGATCATGCTCGGCGTTCCCGCACACTCCTCGATGCGCTGCGCGAAGACCCTGATGTACCAGTCACCCGCGGCGTGGCCGAGGTAGTCGTTGATCGGCTTGAGCCGGTCGAGGTCGAGGTAGAAGACCGCGACGGGCCCGGGGCTTCCCGCCGCGAGGCGTCCGGACAGGTGCGCGACCAGCGCCCTGCGGTTGTACACCCCGGTCAGATCGTCGTGCTCGGCGAGATAGCGGAGCCGCTCTTCGGCCGCGATGCGGGCTTGGAGCTGCGCAAACAGCGCGGCTACCGCCTCGAGGGTGTTGATCTCCTCCTGCTTCCACTTGCGGGCGCCGAGCTTGACGAAGCCGAGCACACCGGTGCAGGCGTCGCCGGACACCAGCGGGGCGGCGGCCACCGACGGCGACGCGGGCGCCGTGGCCCGGCTCAGCGCGCGGCGCACCCACCCGTCGGGCCGTTCCGGGGGCGTCACCACCGGCTGGCGGTCGCGCTCACACTGGGCGAGCACCGACTCGAGGCCGTCCCATTGCAGGGCGGCCATCAGATCCGGATCCGGGCCGTCGGTTCGGCGCGGCCATTCGGCGACCACCGCCGACGTCGCGGCTTCGCTGTCGTGGTGGCGCAGGAAGCTGGCGTCCACATCGAACTGCTCGACGAGCTGCGCGAGTACCTTTTCGCTGACCGAGGTCGCGGTGGGTGCCGTGGCCTCCATCAGCGCGGTGGCGACGGAGGTGACCACCAGGTTCAGGCTGCGCGGCACGGACTCCTCCGATACGGGGCACTATCCCGTCTGGGTCCCGACGTCGAAATATGTCCGAGAACGGTATCACGCAGGACCGCGCCCATCCGGGGTTACGAAAAGCACGCAGCGAGCGAAACGTCGCTACTGACCGTTTGCCGTGGCCGAGTCACTCGGGATGTCAAGCGTGGCAATCGGGTACAGCCCCGAACCGTCTCGGCCGTCCCGGGCCAGGGCCATGGGTGCGTAGTTGACGACGTGCGAGGTGCCCGGTTTGTGTTGTCGCCATTCGACGGAGGCCCGCAGCGTGTAGTGGCCGGGCGCCAGACCCGTGACGTCGACGTGCACCGACTCGCTCGACGATTCGGGAACCGGTTCCTCACGCGATTGGCTGGTCTCGTCGTGGACCAGCTTCGCCAGATTCACCGTCGCCGGCAGGCTGCGAACCACCGTCCCGGAGAAGTCCACCAGTTTGTAACCGGGCTCCCAGTGCTCGGTGGCCGCCGCCGAGCCGTAATTGGTCCACGCCACCGAGATCGTCGCCACCTTGCCCTGGATCGACTGCGATCCCGGCTGCGCCTCGACCGAGTACCGGTAGCCCGCTGAGGTATTGGCCTTACCCCACAGCAGAAACAGCTTGGGATCCATCGCCGAGGCCGCATCGCGGTCGGGGAAGTCGGCGCTCGAGGTCATCGACACGTGATACCTGATGACGTCGTGCAGCCCCTTCTCGTAGTACGACCGGGGGTCCGCACCGCTCGGCAACCGGCACCACTGGCTGATCACCAGCGCCGAGGTGAGCCGCTGCTTGATCGCGTTGACGACGGCGTCGTTGGAGCGCACGTAATGCGAGTCGCTGGCGTCTGCCCATTCCGGCAACGGCGCCTGCACACCGAGGCAATCCGCGCGGATGCCGACGGGCGCCGCCAGTTTCTTGGTGACGTCGTCGGCGAACAATTCGCGGACGATCTCCGGATTCTGGGGGGCCACCACCAATTGCGTGTGACCGAACGCATTCGTGTTCGCCGCGACCAACTGCGCGATGGAGGCCTTGGTGATGCTCTGGTCGCGGAATTGGCTGTAATAGCCCAGCTTTGCCGCGCTGTCGTTCGGTTCGGGTCCCGGCGCGCTCAGCGAATCGCGCAGATACGCGACCTGGTTCTCGCCGAAGTCGCCGTATCCGGAGAACTCGAACACGCTGAGGCGCTCGTCGCCGTCATAGCGACGGCCGAGGGCGGCCAGCAGTTGACTGACCCCGTTGAGGTAGTCGGGGTCGTTGAAATTCGGCACCACCTGCGTGACTCCCGGGGCCGAGCCCTTCGCCGGCGCGGGATAGCTGGCGGCGAACGGGCGCACCCAGTCCGGGATCGCGATGTTGGTGTTGTCGGAATAGCTGTCGTTGCAACAGGACTTGTAGACATACACGCCGAGGGTCAGCCGCATGTTCCGGGCCCCGAGCTTGTTCAGCGCGTCGTCGATCGGGCTGAAATCGAACTTGCGGTCGTCGGGCGCGTCGGGGGGCAGTGTGCGCGGATCGACGGGCTGCAGCTGCCGCCACGAGACACGCAGGCTGGCGTCGTAGGACGCGGGCCAGGAGGAGTATCGCTGTTGCGCCGAATTTCCTTGTGGGAAAAGCGGATTCAGCATTTCCTCGTACTGTCCGCGCAGCGGGTTCGGAATCTCCTGCGCGGTGGGCGGGATGGCCGGACTGACCATCGCGGACAGCGGCCCGGGGTCGCTCTTGCCGCCGCATCCGCTCAACGCCAGCGCCGCGCACACGACAGCGGCAAGCGCGCTTGTCCTCCATGAGCACAACATCGTCACCGCGTCAGATCACACCCGACGAAACGCTCAACGACACAGGCACGCGGCCGCTCGCAGAGATGGTCGTCGTCAAGGTTGCTTCTCCCAATACACACCGATGCGCATGCACGTGGCCCCATATTTCGTGGGTTTGTCTGGTGCGTGTATCCGACCCGGGGGCGGGCCGCGAATTGGCGTAGCGCAGCGTATCACGCGCGTTCCGGCGCCGCTCCGCCGCAGCTCAGCGGCGGTGCGCTCCTGAGACGGCCCCTTCCGTCCGCCCGCGTGCAGTGAGACCGGTCACAATAGCGGTGCCGCTGTCACGCTCGGCCGGTCTGCGGTGTCTCAAGGGCACAAGTCCTCACGAATAGGAGACAGCCATGACCGAGGTGGCCCCTCAAAGAACTCATGTCGTCGTCGTCGGCGGCGGATACGCCGGAACGCTGGCCGCTAACCGTCTGCGCCAGCGCCCGGACATCGACATCACGCTGGTGAACCCCCGGCCGGTCTTCGTGGAGCGCATCCGGTTGCACCAGATGGTCGCCGACACCGGCATCGCGACCGCCGATTACGCGACGCTGCTCGGCGACGGGGGCGAGCTGATCGTCGACACGGTCGACGGCATCGACGCGCCGGGCCGGCGCCTGCTGCTGGGCTCGGGCTTCGAGGTCGACTACGACTACCTGATCTACGCCGTCGGCAGCACCGGCGCGACGCCGTCGATGGTGCCGGGCTTCGCCGAGTTCGCTCATTCGGTCGCCGACCTGGAAAGCGCGCAGCGACTGCACTACGCGCTCACGGATCTGCCGCTGCCCGCGCCCATCACCGTGGTCGGCGGCGGGCTGACGGGCATCGAGATGGCCTCCGAGCTCGCCGAGCAACGACGCCCGGTCACCCTGGTCTGCGGCCCCGTTCTCGGCCCGTCGCTGAGCAAGCGGGGCCGTCGCTCGGTGGCCAAGCGGCTGCGACGCCTCGGTGTCGCCGTGCTGGAATCCGTCGCCGTGGCCGAGGTGCGCTGGGATGAGGTGGTGCTCAGCGACGGCGCCGTGCTGCCCAGCGCGGCCACGGTGTGGACGGCCGGATTCACCGTGCCCGATCTGGCCACACGCAGCGGGCTGCGCACCGACCCGATGGGCCGGCTGCTCACCGACGAAACGCTGACCAGCATCGACGACGAGCGCATCGTCGCCGCCGGTGACGCCGCCGCGCCGTCGGGTCAGCCGCTGCGGATGAGCTGCCAGGCCGCCGGGCCGATGGGCGCCCAAGCCGCCGACACCGTGCTCAGCCGCATCGCCGGGGACACGCCCGCGGCGCTGAGCCAGGCGTTCGTCGGGCAATGCATCAGCCTGGGTCGCACGCACGCCACCTTCCAGCTGGCGCGCACCGACGACACCCCGGTGAACATGTACCTCGGTGGCCGGGCGGCGGCGTCGCTCAAGGAGACGATCTGCAAGGCCACGTTGTGGACGATCCGGCGCGAGGCCGCCAAACCCGGTTCGTACTTCTGGCTGAAGGGCGGCAAGCGGCCCGCGCAGTCACCGGCCGACGAGCGGATCGCGCTGCGATGACCTCTGCGGGCCGCTCGTCGCCCGACGAGCACGCCGAACGGTTCACCCTGCTGCGGCCACTGCTGTTCACCATCGCCTACGAGATGCTGGGCTCGGCAACCGAGGCCGACGACGTGCTGCAGGACAGCTATCTGCGGTGGTCGGCCGTCGACTTGGCGACGGTGCGCGACACCAAGTCCTACCTGGCCCAGCTGGTCACCCGGCAGGCGCTCAACGCGCTGCGGGCGGACGCCCGGCGGCGCGAGGAGTACGTGGGTCCGTGGCTGCCCGAGCCGCTGCTGCTCGACGAGCAGGATCCGTCGACCGATGTCGTTCTCGCAGAGTCGATTTCGATGGCGATGCTGGTCCTGTTGGAGACGCTGAGTCCCGACGAGCGGGCCGTGTTCGTGCTGCGCGAGGTGTTCGGCTTCGAATACGGCGAGATCGCCCAGGCGGTCGGCAAACCGGCCCCCACCGTGCGGCAGGTGGCGCACCGGGCCCGTGCACACGTGCGGGCCCGGCGCAGGCGATTCGAGGCGGCGGACCCGGAACGCAACGCCGAGATCACCGCGCAGTTCCTGGCCACGGCGGCCAGCGGCGACGTCGAGACGCTGATGACGATGCTGGCCCCGGACGCCACCTGGACGGCCGACAGCGGTGGCGTGGTGAGCGCGGCCCGCCGGCCGGTGATCGGCGCCGAGAAGGTGGCCCGGGCGATCGCCGGCCTGATGCGCCGGGCCACGGAGATGCCCACCCTGCGCGTGGACACGGTGACCTGCAACAGCGCCCCGGCGGTGCTGCTCTACCTCGGCGAGCAGCTCGAAGGCGTGATCACGTTGGAGATCGCCGACGGCAAGATCACCAACTTCTACGTCATGCGCAACCCGCGCAAACTGGCGGCGCTGGCCACCGCTCGCGACATCAGCCGCGGGTGAGCGGCAGACTGGGGCGGTGCGCATCGACCGGCTCGGCGATCTCGGCGCCGCACCCCAGGTGCTGCGCGCCGTCGGTGACGCCACGACCCGGTTGGGTCTGCCGCCGCCGGCGGCGCTGACCGGCGAGTGGTTTGGTGCCCTGGCGGTGATCGCGCCGAGCGTGTCGGTGGGGCCGGTGGGTGTCGACGACGTGTTCGCCGTCGAAGTCTCGCGGACGCCGGAGCCGCGCGCGGTGGGCGGCGGGTGGATCGGTTACCTGTCGTATCCCGACCCCGGCGCCGACGCGCATCCGAACCGCATCCCCGAGGCCGCGGGCGGCTGGACGGACTGCGTGCTGCGCCGCGACCGCGACGGGCACTGGTGGTATGAAAGCCTGTCCGGCGCGCCGATGCCGGGTTGGCTCGCCACCGCGCTGGCCGCGCCGGCGGCACCGGCGCGGCAGTGCCGGATCGACTGGGGCGTCGCCGACCGGTCCGCGCACCGCGACGGGGTGCTCGCCTGCCTGGAGGCCATCCGCGCCGGCGAGGTCTACCAGGCGTGCGTGTGCACCCAATTCACCGGCACCGTCACCGGTTCTTCGCTCGACTTCTTCATCGACGGCGTCGCACGCACGTCTCCGGCCCGGGCGGCCTACGTCGCGGCCCCCTGGGGCGCGGTGGCGTCGCTGTCGCCGGAGCTTTTCCTGCGGCGGCGCGGGACGGCCGTCACCTCCAGCCCCATCAAGGGCACCTTGCCGCTGGACGCCTGGCCGTCGGCGCTGCGCGCGTCGGCCAAAGAGGTGGCCGAAAACATCATGATCGTCGACCTGGTCCGCAACGATCTCGGCCGCGTGGCGATCGTCGGTTCGGTGACCGTACCCGAGCTGTTGGTGGTGCGCCGCGCACCGGGCGTGTGGCACCTGGTGTCCACGGTGGCGGCCCAGGTTCCGGTCGAGTTGCCGACGTCGGCGCTGCTGGACGCCACCTTTCCGCCGGCGTCGGTCACCGGGACACCCAAACACCGTGCCCGCCAACTGCTCTCACAGTGGGAGCCGCACCGTCGCGGAATCTATTGCGGCACAATCGGGTTGGCTTCACCGGTCGCCGGCTGCGAACTCAACGTCGCGATCCGCACCGTCGAATTCGATGCCGCGGGCGGGGCGGTGCTGGGTGTCGGCGGCGGGATCACCGCCGATTCCGACCCCGACGCCGAGTGGGCCGAATGCCTGCACAAGGCGTCGCCCATCGTCGGGCTGCCATCGATCGCGGCCGCCGCCCCGGCGGGCTTGTCCTGATGGCGGCGGCCCGCCGCTAATCCTGATGGCCGCGGCGAGACTGCAGGACCGCGTCGTAAAGCTGACGGGACCGCACCCCGGGATGCGCGGCCGCCACCTCACCGCAGGCGTCCTTGACCCGGGCACCGCCCGCGACCATCTCCTCGACCTCGGCGACCAGCGACGGCAGGTCGGCGCGCGGCGTCGCACCGGCCAGCACGACGGTGATCTCGCCGAGCACACCGTCGGCCGCCCACGCCGCCAGTTCGTCGAGCGATCCGCGCACCACTTCCTCGTGCACCTTGGTCAGTTCCCGGCACACCGCGGCCCGGCGTGCGCCGCCGAGCCGTTCGACCGCGTCCTGCAGACAACCGGACAACCGGCGCGGTGACTCGAAGAACACGCAGGTGCGGCGCTCGTCGGCCAGCGAATCCAGCCAGGTTCGCCGCGCCGCCTTCTTACGCGGCGCGAACCCCTCGAAGCAGAACTTCTCCGCCGGTAGGCCGGATAGGGCCAGCGCGGTCGTCACCGCCGAGGGCCCCGGTAAGCAGTGCACCGGCAGGCCGGCCTCCACGCACGCCGTCACCAGCCGGAACCCGGGGTCGTTGATGACGGGCATCCCGGCGTCGCTGACCACCAGCACGGTCGCGCCCGCGGTGATCGCTTCGAGCAGCGACTCCACCCGCGTCGCCTCGATCCGGTCGAACATGCTGATCACCCGGCCGGTGATCGTCACCTCGAGGGCGTGGGCCAACGTCCGGACCCTGCGGGTGTCCTCGGCGGCCACCACGTCGGCTCTGGCCAGCGCGTCCAGGAGGCGGGGCGAGGCGTCCGAGGGCTGGCCCAAGGGGGTCGCGCCCAGCAACAGGCGGCCGGTGGTCATGGTCGACAGCCTACGATCGACACCGATGACTGCCCCGCCCCGCGAATCCCCCTTGACCATCGAGGGCGCCGAGAAGCAGCGCGTGGTCCCCGTCGTCAGCCCGGGCCCGCGGGTTCCGGTGGCCGATTTCGGGCCGACCGATCACGTCCGCGGCTGGGTGGCGACCGGCGTGATCACCGTGGCGGCCGCGGTGACCCGCTTCCTGAACCTGGGCTCGCCCACCGATGCCGGCACGCCGGTCTTCGACGAAAAGCATTACGCCCCGCAGGCCTGGCAGGCGCTGCACAACCACGGGGTGGAGGACAATCCGGGGTTCGGTCTGGTGGTCCACCCGCCGGTGGGCAAGCAGCTCATCGCGATCGGTGAGGCGATCTTCGGCTACAGCGGCATCGGCTGGCGGTTCACTGGCGCGTTGCTCGGCGTGGTCATGGTGGCGCTGGTGATGCGGATCGTCCGACGGATCAGCCGGTCGACGCTGATCGGCGCGATCGCCGGCGTGCTGGTCATCTGCGACGGCGTCAGCTTCGTCGCCTCGCGGACCGCGCTGCTCGACGGCATCCTCACGTTCTTCGTGGTCGCCGCGTTCGGCGCGTTGATCGTCGACCGCGACCAGGTGCGGCAACGAATGCACGTCGCGCTGGTGCAGGGCCGCATCGCCGACACGGCATGGGGCCCGCGGCTGGGTGTGCGGTGGTGGCGCTTCGGCGCCGGGATCCTGCTCGGATTGGCTTGCGGCACAAAGTGGTCGGGCCTGTACTTCGTGGTGTTTTTCGGCGCGATGTCGCTGGCGTTCGACGTGGCCGCGCGGCGCCAGTACCAGGTGGACCGGCCCTGGCTGGGGACCCTGCGGCGCGACCTCATCCCCACCGGCTACGCGCTGGGCCTCATCCCGGTGTTGGTGTACCTGGCCAGCTACGCGCCGTGGTTCGCCTCCGAGACCGCCATCGATCGGCACGAGGTGGGCCAGACGATCGGCCCGCATTCGCTGATCCCGCTGCCCGACGCGATCCGATCGCTGTGGCATTACTCCGCCAAGGCTTTCCAATTCCACCAGAGCTTGACGAATTCGGCCGGCAACTACCACCCGTGGGAGTCGAAACCGTGGAGCTGGCCGATGTCGTTGCGGCCGGTGCTCTACGCGATCGACGAGCAGAACGTGCCCGGGTGCGGCGCCCAGTCCTGCGTCAAGGCCGAGATGCTGGTGGGCACGCCCGCGATGTGGTGGCTGGCGGTACCGGTGTTGATCTTCGCGCTGTGGCGGATGCTGGTGCGCCGCGATTGGCGTTACGCCGCTGTGCTGGTTGGCTATTGCGCGGGGTGGCTGCCGTGGTTCGCCGACATCGATCGGCAGATGTACTTCTTCTACGCGGCGACCATGGCGCCGTTCCTGGTGATGGCCATCGCGCTGATTTGCGGCGACATCCTCTACACCCCGGGAGCCCCCGCCCGGGGCCCCGGCGTCAACTCGGAACGACGCTCGCTGGGGCTGATCGCCGTCTGCGCCTATGTGGCCTTGGTGGTGACGAACTTCGCCTGGCTGTTCCCGGTGCTCACCGGTATGCCGATTTCGCAACAGACGTGGAACATGGAGATCTGGCTGCCCAGCTGGCGCTGATACCTTTGCCCCGAGACTGCAACCAGCGACGGGGTCACTCGGGAAATGCGTTGCCAGTTACAGTTTCGCGGCGTTATGAAATTGCGTCGCGCGCGACGGGGCACGACATGCAGCGGGGGCCGCCGCGGCCGGTGCCCAATTCGGATCCCGCGATGGTCAGCACTTCGATGCCGGCGTCCTGCAGGCGAATGTTGGTCTGCGCGTTGCGTTCGTAGGCGACGACGACGCCGGGCGCCAGCGCCAGCGTGTTGTTGCCGTCGTCCCACTGCTCGCGCTCGGCGATGACGGGATCGAGCCCGGTGTCGATGACCCGCAGCTTGTCGATCTCCATCGCCTTGGCGGCGCCCTCCAGGAAGGGGACCTCGTCGCTGATGGCGACGCCGTCGGGGGTGCGCTGGATGGTGAACGCCGACAGCGTGTCGACGATGTTGGCGTACATCACCACCGTGTCGGTGTCGACCATCGTGCACACCGTGTCCAGATGCATCTGCGCGCGCCGCTGCGCGATCGGCACCGCGAGCACCGTGTGCGCGAGGTCGTCGTCAAACAGGCTGCGGGCCAACGCTTCCGCACCGGCGGGCGTGGTGCGCTCCCCCACCCCCACCGCGACCACACCGGGCGCAAGCAGCAGCACGTCGCCGCCCTCAACCGGTGCGGTGCGCGACTCGTAGGCGCGCCGCACCCCGGTGAACCGCGGGTGATGGGCATAGATGAGATCGGTCAACGACGCCTCACGGACCCGGGCCGGCAGCGCCAGTGTCGGGATCACCACCCGCGGGCCGATCCAGATCGACGAGTCGCGGGTGAACACCAGGTTGGGCAGCGGGCCGATGACGAAATCGCCCCCGTGGTGCATGCGCAGCACCAACGACACGTCGGTGCGGGTGTCCGCGGGCAACTCGTTGAACGTCATGCCGGCCATCAGGACCTGAGCCAGCCGGGCCGGCTCCAGTCCCCGCAGGTACGCCGAAAGCTCTTGCGCCAGAGGCACTCCGAGCCGACGCGCGTCCACGGCGGCCGCGACGCCCTGCATCCGCGCGGCCCCGCTGTGCGTCAGCGCCTCGGTGAGCAGCTCCGACAGCATCAGCACTTCGACCCCCCGGGAACGCAGCACCTCGACGAACTGGTCGTGCTCGTCCTGCGCGCGGGCCACCCACGGGAGGCCGTCGAAAAGCAGCTGGTCGACGTTGCGCGGATTGAGCCGGAGCAACTCGGCGCCCGGCCGGTGCACGATGACGGTGCGCAGCGCGCCGACCTCGGATTTGGTACCCAGCTCCACCACACCCACGCCTCAACCGTAGCGGCGGCGCGGGCCGGACGGGCCCCTCACACGCCCGTCGCGCGCCCCGGCGCCATCGAACGGATGTGCGATAAACTCGGTCGCGTGGAGGTTGCGGTTCAAGGCTCCCTGTTCCAGCACACCGAGCGCAGGCAGCTCGGCGACGGCGCGTTCATCGAGATCCGCGCCGGCTGGCTGACGGACGCGGACGACCTGCTCGACGCCCTGGTGTCGACCGTGCCGTGGCGCGAGGAACGCCGCCAGATGTACGACCGGGTGGTCGACGTGCCGCGACTGGTGAGCTTTCACGACCTGACCGTCGATGACCCGCCGCACCCGATGTTGGCCCGGCTGCGGCGGCGGCTCAACGACATCTACGCCGGCGAACTCGGTGAGCCGTTCACCACGGTGGGATTGTGCTGTTATCGCGACGGCTCCGACAGCGTGGCCTGGCATGGCGACACGATTGGCCGCAGCAGTTCCGAGGACACCATGGTGGCGATCGTCAGCCTCGGCGCCACCCGCGCGTTCGCGATGCGGCGCCGCGGCGGCGGCCCGTCGCTGCGGCTGCCGCAGGCGCACGGGGATCTGCTGGTGATGGGCGGGTCATGCCAACGCACCTGGGAGCACGCCGTGCCCAAGACGGCGGCAGCCGTCGGTCCTCGGGTGAGCATCCAATTTCGGCCGCGCGGCGTGCGCTGAAAACGTCCCCGCCGTCAGGTGCGCACCGCCGCGACAGCTTTGACGAGCAGGTCGCGGGCGCGTTGGGTGTCGACCGGGGCGACGGGCTGATCGGGAATCACCAGCGGGTTGGCGATGACGATCACCTGGTAGTCGCCGAATGAGGCCGAATAGTCGTACAGCTCGCCGGTGCGTGGACCCCCGGGTGTCAGCGCCTGCATGACGCGATGCACGCCCAGCGTGCGGGTGCTGTCGATCTGCGGCGCCTCGACCACCTGGACGCCGCCGCGCATCTGCGGGCCGGCGAAGGTCACC
Source organism: Mycobacterium sp. NTMscope_MAC_12 (assembly GCF_976985675.1). Classification (NCBI taxonomy): domain Bacteria; kingdom Bacillati; phylum Actinomycetota; class Actinomycetes; order Mycobacteriales; family Mycobacteriaceae; genus Mycobacterium; species Mycobacterium sp. NTMscope_MAC_12. The sequence goes on along the minus strand of NZ_CDRJYY010000001.1, from coordinate 596,886 downwards.
TTGGCGCAGTCCTTTCCGGGATCGTTGACGGGCAAGGCTTTTGAGGTCTCCAGCGCGATCACCACGAACCGGTTGCCGTGGCCCTCGGCGGTGACCGCGGACATGTTGCCCTGCAGGTCCGCCGGCATGTCCGGCCCCGCCGCCACTTTCGCGCAGTTCGCGGGATCGAATGTCAACCCGTCGGGCAGCTTCCGGCCGGCCAGCAGCTTGGGATCGATTCCCCGTTCGCTGATGTCGCTGACCTTGAAATCGGGCCCGAAGCTGGACTTCACGTCGACGACCTTGCTGATGTCGACCTTCGCCGCGTGGGTGGCCGATGAGCAGCCGGCCAGGACGCCGACGGCCGCGACCGCGAGCAACATCTTGGACATCGTGGCCAATCTACCCAAGCGGGGAGTTCAGCTGCGCAACGTGGACACGGTTTTGGCGAGCAGATCCGCGGCGAATTGCGGTGGCAGTACCGGAAGCGCTGAACCTGGGTCGGTGGTCAGCGTGGTGAACGCGTAGAAGTTGCCCAGATACGCGGTGAATGTGAAGACGCGAGAATCTATTTCGGTGCCCGACTCGACCGATGACTTGACATCGGCGACCATGCCGACGGTTGGGACGCCCTCGATGGACGGCGCGTCGGTGAGGTGGACATGCACCACGGTGTTCCCGGCGGTCTCCGACCATTGGGCACACGCGGTGACCAGGTCCTCCGGAAAATCCACCGGCCCCGGCAAAGCCACCACCACCGCGTTGACGATGCCGCCGCTCCCCGAGCCCGACACGCCCTGCGCCGATTGGTCGCGCCCGTTCCCGGGGTCGGCCAGCGCCCCACATTTGGCAGGCTTGGAGTGTAGGCCGTCGCCGAGGCTCCAGAGCACCCTCGGCGAGGCGCCGCTGGGGATTCCGGTGCTCACCTCGTAACCGGGCGGCAGGTCGCGAACGATCCGTTTGATGTTGGCGGGGTTGACGGCGGCGGCGTTGCTCGGCGGCGATTTCGCCGGAACGGCCGGCGGTTTGGGCGCGGGTTGATGAGCGCACCCGGCGACCGCCAACGTGAACGCGGTAGTCACCACCGGGCCAATCCCGAACGCCCGCATGAGGAGTTGATAGCACACGACACCGCCATGGCGTCTCCCCCACGCCAGTGCCGGGCCGTTCGATAACTTCCGTGATTCGGAAGCCACCTCATGGTCCGGAGACCGACCGCGGATAGAGCACTACGCGTGCGCCGGTCTCAGCCGACCGCCTCGATCACCTGCCGGGCCACGCGCTTGATCTGCTCGGCCTCGTCCTGGCTGAACGGCAGGTGACGCGGGTGCGGCACGTCGATCACGGTGGTGACCACGCCGATGTCTTCGCGCTGCCAGACGGCGCCGTAGCGGTCCATGATCGCGCGCATCGGACCATTATCGGAAAGCATTCGCGCGGAAAACCTTTCGATGCCGTCAACATCGGCGGCGATCGACAGTGCGCTGATCAAATAGGTGCCGATGCCGCGACCCTGATAGGCATCGGCGACGGTGAAGGCGATCTCGGCGACCGTCGGGTCGTTTTCGTCGCGCACGAAGCGCGCGTCGGCCACCGGGTCGCTGCCGTCGGTGACCACCCACACGAAGTGATCGACGTAGTCGACCTCCGACAGGTAGTGCATCAGCGCCGGGGTGGGAAGACGCGGGGTCATGAAGCGCCGATACAGCGTGTCGCCGGAGAAGTAGATGTGTCCGTGCACGGTGCGCTCGCTGTCGCCGGGGAGCACCGGGCGCAGCAACAGGAGCGTGCCGTCACGAACTCGGATCGGGATCGGCGTGATAAACGCGGCGAGCCGCTGGCGCACGGTGCGCAGCAGTCGGGGCGTGATGCCCGGGATGTGCACCATGCTGGCGAAGGACCTGGTGTCACCGACCCAGCCGGTCAGCGGTTCGGCGGCGGTCACCGTCGCGGTGCGGGGGATGTCGCGCAGCAGGGCGATCTCGCCGACGATCATGCCCGGGGACGCATGCTCGACGATCACCACGCCGTCGTCGCCGACGTGTTTGATCTCGGCGGTGCCCGAGGAGATCAGCAGGAACGAGACGGCTTGCTCCCCCTGCCGCATCAGCACCTCGCCGGCCGCGGCGCGCAGGGGCTGTAGGCGGCCCGCCAGCGGCGCAAGGTCTCCGGCGGGACATCCCTTGAAGATGTCCATCGTCGCCAGTTCGTCCACCCGGGCGCCGGTCAGTCCGGCCACCGCTACGGACCGCCGCCCGCAGCATCGCGACACCGCTCTGCGCGTCGCGATGGTGCCATGACCTGTCCCGCCTGCTTGCCGTCGTCTGGTGCGCCAGGCCCGAGACTCCTGGACACGCTCGGATGTTGCCAGGTTATGAGCAGGTTGCGGCCGCGGCAAGGATCCGCGGCGTGTTCATGATCGAACTAAAGCGCCGGTTAGGCGTCCAAGATCAGCCCGACGGCGGCGGCGAGGTCGTCGACCACGATGTCGGCGTCGGGAGACGTCTCGCCGCCGCAGCGAAGCAGGATGGTCGCCGTTCCCGCCGCCCTGCCCGCCCTCATGTCCATGTCGCTGTCGCCGATCATCACCGACGCGGTCAGGTCGATGGCGTGCTCGGCCGCGGCGCGTAACAGCATGCCGGTGCCGGGCTTGCGGCAGTCGCAACTGTTCGCCGCGTGCGGGCAATGGTAGGCGGCATCGATCCGGGCGCCTTGATCCGCGAGCAGTTCTTGCAAGCGCTGCTGCACATCGGCGAAATGCGTTGGATCGGAGGCGGGTTCGGAGAGCCACCGCTGGTTGGTCACCAGCACGGTCCGCAGCCCCGCGGCGTTCAGCGCGGCCAGCGCCGTGGCCGCCCCCGGCAACAGCACCAACTCGGCCGGTGATCGGATGTACTCGCCCTCGGCGGCCTTGACGTTGATGGTGCCGTCCCGGTCCAAGAAGACGGTGCGCACGTTGCGCAGGTCGGGTGCGGCCATCGTCGATGTCAGGAGGGTCCGGGAAACAGTGCCGCTTCGACCATTTCGCAAATCGAGTGGCCCAGGTGCAGGCAAGCCTCCTGAATCCGCGCGGTGTCCTCGCTGGGAACCCGGATGCACAATTCGGCGACGTCGGCGACTTTGCCGCCGCTTGCGCCGGTGAGGGTGACGGTCGTCATCCCCGCCTGGCGGGCGACCTCGAGCGCGCGAACGACGTTGGGAGAGTTGCCCGACGTGGTCAGCCCGACGACGACGTCCCCGGGGCGCCCGGTGGCGAGGACCTGGCGGGCGAACACCTCGTCGTAGGAGTAGTCGTTGCCGATCGCCGTGATCGCGGCGGTGGCATCGGGCAGGCTGATCGCGGCCAGGCCCGGGCGGTCAAAGGCAAAGCGGCCCATGAGTTCTGCCGCCAGGTGCCCGGCGTCTTGCGCGGATCCTCCGTTGCCGAAGAAGATCACCTTTCCCCCGGCGCGCAGCGAGCCGATGATCGCTCGCGCGACCTCGACGGTCTGCGCGGCGACATCGCCCTGCTGCATCTGCTGCTTGACCGCGATGGTCTCGGCCAAGCGCTGCTGCACCAGCTGCACGCTCGGCGCGACGAGGTCCGACCCGGTCATGCCAGCCATGTGGTCAAACCCTTGCTCTCGAAGGCGAATTCGGTGATGCCGGCCCCGGCGCCCTCGAGCGCTTCGATGAGACGGTGCTTTTTGGCGAAGTCACAGAACAGCAGGATGTATCCCCCGCCGCCGGCCCCGGTGAGCTTGCCGCCCAGCGCACCGTTTTTCAGGGCCAGCTCGTAGAGATCGTCGATGCGCTCGTTGGTGATGTAGGGCGACATGCGTTTCTTGTGGCTCCACGCCTCGCCGAGCAGAGCACCGAAATCGTTCAGCTTGCCCGTCAGCAGCGCCGCCTTCATCGCGACCGCCAAATCCTTCTGGGCCCGCAGCCCCGCCAGGGTGTCGTCCGAACCCGTTGTGGCGCGCCGGGTTTGGTCCTCGATCACCCGCGCGGAGTCCCGCGTGATGCCCGTGTAGCACAGCAGCAGGCTGAGCTCGAGTTCGAAGGCCGTCTCGTCGCGGATCCGCAGCGGATTGACGATCACCCGGTCGGTGAACTCGATGAAGTTGAACCCACCGAAGGTCGCGGCGTACATGTCCTGCATCCCGCCCGCGATGCCCAGGTCGTCGCGTTCGATGGCGCACGCCAGCTGGGCCGTCTCGTATTCGCCCATGGGCACCCGGTAGTGCTCGGCGAGCAGGCCGGTGAGTGCCACCATCATCGTCGACGACGAGCCCAGCCCGGAGCCCGGCGGGGCGCTGGAACGCAGTACCAGGTCGTAGCCGTCCGTGCCGTCACGGCCGAATCTGCGCACCGCGGCCTTGATCAGATCGAGGCTGCCGTCGTAGAGAATTTCGCTGTCGAGCGTCATTTCGTGCGTGGTCTTGAAGTCCACCGACTCGATGCTGACCCGGCGATCGGTGCGCGGGGCGAGCGATCCCTGGGCGTAGCGGTCGATGGTTGCCGACAGCACGCAACCGCCTTCGGTCGTCGGAAACGGCGGCACGTCGGTGCCGCCGCCGGCGAACGAGATCCGCAGCGGCGCGCGTGCGCGGATTCGTGGACGTGTCATGGGGATTCTCTGTCGAGCGGATCGCTCAGCTGCGAGACCACGCGTGCCACGTGCCAACCCCATCGTTCTGCGTCCGGAAGCGCCGCCAGACTAACAGGCTGACCAGCACGATTATCGGGTTTTCGCCCGACTGCCCCGGCCCGGTTCAGGCGATCTGCTGACTGGGTTGCAGCACGAAATCGACGACGACGGCGGCCATGTCGTCGATCGCACTGCGCGCGATGACCTCATAGCCGTGAGTGCTCAGCGTGGGTAGGCACAGCAGGCCGGCGCGCGCGGCCTGCCCGGTGGCCTTGGCGTGCGACGCGTCGGATTCGAATGCGCCCAGCGCGGCCGGCTGTGGGGACATGCCGTGGTCGGTGGCGATTTTCAGCAGCCGGTCGGCGACCTCCTTGTCGTAAATGCACAACGCATCGCTGTAGCCGATGATCGGGCCGCCGGTGACGGTGGTGTTGTATTCGACTTCGGTGGGGCCGACTTCCAGGGCGAGCGTGAGGTGGCCGGGCAGGGTGGCGCTGGCGTAGGTGCCCCCCACCCCGCCGATCTCCTCGCTGGTGGTGAAGACCAGGTAGACGTCGTCGGCGGGGCGTTGGTCGCGCTCGCGCAACAGGCGGGCGGCGTTCAGCAGCGCGGTCACCGCGGCGCGGTCGTCCAGGAAGTAGGCGCCGACGTAGTCTCCGATCTCGACCACGGATCGCTTGCTGCGGTCAACGCACACGCGGGTGCCGGCGTGCACTCCCGCCTCGGCCAACTCCTCGGTGCTGCGGCCGGTGAACACGTACACGTGATGCCAGTCCAGCGCGCGGTCGCCCTTGTCGGGCTTGGTCTCCCAGATCCGCGAGCTTTCCTGCGTGGTGTGCTCGGAGCCGAGAGCCAGTACGGCGGTGAGGGTTTCGTTGTCGCCGAGCACCGCGACCGGGCCGAGTCCGAAGTTGCCCGGGTACATCGTGCCCAGCTGCGTCAAATGCAGTGTGCCGTCGGATTCCACGCGCTTGACGATCATCGACAGCTCGTCCATGTGCGCCATCACCCGGGTCGCGGTGCCCGGGATGGCCTCGGTCCGCTGGCGGTGGTCGGGAGCCCCGGCGTCGCCGGCCGACGCGCTGGCGGCGATGTATCCGATCAGGTTTCCGGCGTCGTCGGTCCACATGTCGTCGACGAGGGGTTGCAGCTCGCGGGCGATGACCGCGCGCACCTCGTCCTCCTGACCGCACGGCCCGTAGGTCCACAGGAGTTCTTGAAGCAACTCGTCGGTTGAGTCGCGGTCGGGGTGCGCCATGAGATCCTCTCCGTCATTGGGTTCAGAGGATCAGTACCCGCGATAGCCGGCGGCTATCGCGGGTGATGCGAAACCGCCGTCAGGCGAGCGCCGATGCCGAGTTCTTCGGCGAACACGTTGCATCCGCCCGTGTTCACCGCTATTTGCCGTCAGGCCTTCCCTGCGTCACCCCATCGGGCGATTACCTGACCGGCGAAGTCAAGCAACTCCTCAAGGGTGGGGAACATGGCGAAAGCATCCACGACCGCCTCGTCAGCACCCGACTTGGCGAGGCCTTCGAGCCTGTCGGCGACAGCGTCAACGGACGTGCCCGGTTCGAGGTTGATCCGCATGGCCGTCTTCAACGCGTCCGGGTCGCGGCCGGCGTCCTGCGCCGCACCGCGCGCAATCGACCACAGGTGGTCGGTGACCTCGTCCTGCAGCCCCTCGACCCCGAGCCAGCCGGTGCCGCTGCGGCCGACCCGGCGCATCGCGGCCTCGCTGGCACCGCCGATCCAGATGGGCGGACCGCCGGCCTGGACCGGGCGCAGGTCGGCATGGACCGGCGGTAGCGAGAAAAACTCGCTGTCCCAGGACACCGGGGTGGTCGTCCACCACTCGTGCAGAAACGCCAGCAGGTCATCGAGCATCCGCCCACGCCGGCGCCAGTCCGCGCCGCGGGCGATGTCGTGTTCGTCCTTCATCCACCCGACTCCCACGCCAACGTCAACGCGGCCGTCGCTGAGCACGTCGAGCGTGGTCAGCAGTCGAGCCAGGTGCACCGGCTCGTAGTAGAACGTGCTGAGCGTGCTGGAGTTCAGCCGCACCCGACTGGTCGCCGCCGCGGCCACCGTCCACAGCAACACCGGATCGAGGTACCGGGTCATCTGCGGCGGGTACGGCTGCTCTTTGCCCGGATAGGTGCTGTGCATATCAACCGGCGTGAGCAGGCGATCGCCGACCCACAGCGTGTCGTAGCCGAGGTCCTCGAGTCCGCGGCAGAACGCGCTCAGACCAGCGGCGCCGCTCACGGCGGACCCGACTATGGGAAGTGCGAAACCTAGCTTCATCGCGAATCCTTTCGATGATCCATCAACCATTATTTTGGGCGCACGGCGCCCCGGTCCGTTCACGGCTTGGACCGGGCGGTGCGGCTCAGGCGGTAACGGCGGCGCCGAGGGCGAAGTCGAAATTCCCTACCCCGTGGCGGGCGAGGCCCATCACGACCAGGCCCGTTCCTTCCAGCCAATGCGCCATGTGCAACTCGCCGACGTCCAGCGGGCGCAGCCCGAGGCTCCCGACGAACTCCGCAACGCCCGCCTTGGCGCGCGCGTCGTCGCCGGCGATGAAGACGTCGAGCGGCCGGCCCTGGGTCAGGACGACACCGAAGATGGTGTTGAACGCCTTCACCACGCTGGCGCTGGCCGGGGCGGCCTTGGCAACTTCCTGCGCGATCGAGGTGTCATCGGGGATGGCCAGCCCGTCCGCCGCGGCGTTGAAGGGGTTACTGATGTCGACGATGACCTTGCCCGCGAGGGCTTCTCCGTACTGGGCGACGACCGGAACGACATTGGCGTACAACAGGGCCACGATGACGATGTCGCCGGCCGGGACGGCGCCGAACTCTCCCGTCGTGGCTCCGCCGCCGAGGGCCTTGGCCAGGTCAGCGGCCTTGGACTTGTCGCGGCCGGTGATCTCGACGGTGTTGCCGCCTGCTAATGCCAGCGCGCCGATGGCGCGGGCCATGTTCCCGGTGCCGATGATGCTGATGCTGCTCATAAGGTGTCCATCCTGATTATCGAAGAAAAGGTTGATGTGTCTACCTTAACTAGTTTTGGTGATGCGTCAACCAATTGGGGTAGCATTGGGGCTGATGGAACCGAATTGGCTGGACCCTCGTGAAGACCGCGCCTGGCGGGCCTTTCAGCACGCGCATCATCAGCTCGACGTGCACCTGAACCGGGGTCTGCAGGAATTGGGCCTGTCGGGGGCCGACTACCAGATCCTGGCGGTGCTCTCGGAGCACGAACGGGACCGCATGCCTGCCCGCGCCCTGTGCAACGCACTGGGCTGGGAGAAAAGCCGTGTCTCCCACCAGGTGCGACGCATGGAGAAGGGCGGGCTGATCTGCCGCGAGCCGAACCCCGACGACGCCCGGAGCACCATGGTCTGCCTGCTGCCGGCCGGCCGCGCCGCGATCGAGAAGGCGGCACCCAAGCACGTCGAGGACGTCCGCCGGAACTTCATCGGATTGCTGACGCCGGCTGAGCTCGACATGCTCGCCGCCCTCAACGAACGAGTCCTGCACCACCTGGCCACAGACGGCGGCTCCCCCGCGGAAGACGAGCCCTCATAGGTGAGATGCAGCGTTACGGGTGGGCGGTTACCGAGTCCGGCGGCCGCTGCGCGCCGGGCATCGCTCGGTGAATGCGAATAAACCGGGAAATGCGCCCCGATCTGCTCAAACTTTGTGGAGCTAAGGGGAATCGAACCCCTGACCTACTCGATGCGAACGAGTCGCGCTACCAACTGCGCCATAGCCCCTGACCGCTAGCAGGCTACCAGCCGCGGCACCCACGGCCGAAACGCCAGCGCTATTCGCCGACAGCGCGCGGCAAGTCCCGGGGCCAACCGTAGGTCCGCATCGCCATCGCGTAGTCCAGGTGCTCGAAGACCGGGTCCTCGTCGTCGATCTCCAGCACCACCGCGCCCGGGCGGCGCAGGCGGGAGGGGACCACGTCGTAGTCGCGGTCGTAGGCGTTCTCGACGCCGAGGCGCGCCCGCGCCATCCGCTGCATCCGGCGGCGGCGCACCTTCTCCTCGATGCGCGTCTGGCGCCGCAGATAACCCAGGTACAGCAGGGTGATGCCGATCGCGCTGCCGCACACCCACCAGGCGCTCGGCGAGATCTTGAACGCCGCGGTGGCCGAGCCGACCAGGACGAACGCCATCGCCATCAAGACCTTCTTGCGGAAGGCGTACTTGCGGGCACTGACCGCGGCGGCGGTCTTGGCGTCGAAGCGGCGCCGCCGCGCGGCGTTGCGCGGGATCGGCGCCGGCGCCTCCTCGTCGGCGTCGTCGCTGTCGGCGGCAGGTTCCAATCCGGAGGAGTCCTCGACGTACTCGTAGCGGTCGTCGTCGTGCTTGGCGACAGCCTCGGTGTCGGCGTCGTCATCCTCGGCGGCCTCGGCGGGTTCTTCATCGGAGTCCTCGCCCGCGGAAGCGCTGGCCCCCACCGGAAGTGCCGCCGAATCCTCGACGACATCGACGTCGAGGTAGTCGGGCTCGTCCGCCTCGGCGGGCTCGGTCATGGCCATCTTCATCACCACCGGGCGCCGGCGGCTCAGCTCGTCGGTGTCGGCGTCGTCGTCCGGTTCCCGGTCGCGGTCTTCGTTCTCGGAGAGGTCGTGCTCGTCGTCGAGGTCGGTGTCGGCCGAGTCTTCCGGCGGCTGCCAGTCGGGGTCGCTGCGGTGGCCGGCGGCCGGACCGCTGCGCTTGACCAGCCGGGAGTTGGCCCCGCCGTTGAGGACTCGGGTCGCCAGCGCCACGTCGCTGGTGCGGCGCACCGCGTCTCGTTTGCTGACCAGCATCGGCACCAAGACGAACAGCCACAGCACCACGAGCGATATCCACAACAACGACTGCGGGATGCTTGGCATGACGACCTGCTCTCTTTGGTTCTCGTCCCCCGCGAAGCCCATCGGTGGCCACCGCGGCCGGGTCATGACGACCAGGACAATTACACACCTGTAATTTGCCTCTCACAAGCACCATGAGTCACTCGTGTCGCGCTAGTCCCAAACTGGTAAGGATTGCATCTCCCCCGGCGCGCCACCGCGGCGCCTATTTAATCGGCGGCGGTCATACCCAGCTCGCGTTACCGGCGCGGACCAGCGCCGATGCCACCGACCCGGTGACCTCTTCGACGGTGATGGCCATCAGCAGGTGATCGCGCCACGCCTTGTCGACTTCGAGGTAGCGCTGCAACACGCCCTCCTGGCGAAACCCCACCTTCGCCAGCACGGCCCGGCTCGCGGCATTTTCCGGGCGCACGGTCGCCTCCACCCGGTGCAACATCACCGGTCCGAAGCAGTGATCGAGGCCGAGGGCCAAGGCCGCGGTCGCCACTCCGCCGCCGGTGGCCGACCGCGGCACCCAGTAGCCGATCCATGCCGAGCGCAGCGCGCCGTGCGTGACGTTGCCGACGGTCAGCTGGCCGCAGAACCGGCCGTCGAGCTCGATGACGTAGGGCAGCATCCGGCCCTGGCGTGCCTCCGCCCGCAGGCCGGAACACAGCGCCGGCCACGCGGCCACGGCATGCCGGGCCGTCCAGTCGCCCTCGGCGCTGGGCTCCCACGGTTCCAGGTGCGCACGATCGGCCAGCCGGATCCGGCTCCACTGTGCGCCGTCGCGCAGCCGCACCGCTCGCAGCCGGACCACGCCGGCCGGAACCCGCAGCGGCCCAACGCTCATGGGCCAGCCCGGATGACGAGAAGTGGAGCGCAACAGGTTCACCGTGGACGCAGTCGTTCCGCTCAGCCGCGCTGGGCCAGGAAAGCGACGTCGACGATCTCGCCGGTGCGAATCTGCTCGGCGCCGGTGGGCACCACCACCAGACAGTTGGCTTCGGCGAGGGTGGCCAGCAGGTGCGACGCGCCCGGGGCTCCGCCGAGTGCCTGCACCAGATATTCCCCGCTCTCCTGGTCGCGCATCAGCTGGCCGCGCAGGTAACCCTTGCGCCCGGCCACCGACGTGATCGGCGACAGTGTGCGAGCCTGCACGATGCGGCGCATCGGCTGGCGCTTGCCCAGCGACAGCCGGATCAGCGGGCGGACCATCACCTCGAAGACCACCAACGCGCTCACCGGGTTGGCCGGCAACAAAAACGTCGGAACGCCCTCGCGGCCCAGCTGCCCGAAGCCCTGAACGGAGCCGGGATGCATCGCGACCCGGACGACCTCGAGCTCGCCGAGCTCGGAGAGCACCGAGCGCACCGCTTCGGCCGCGGCGCCCCCGACCGCGCCGGCGACGACGATGACCTCGGCGCGATTGATCTGGCCCTCGACGATGTCGCGGAGCTCCCTGGGGCCGCCGCCGACGATGCCGACGCGGTTGACCTCGGCGCCGGCATCGCGGGCCGCCGCCGCCAGCGCATAGGAGTTGACGTCGTAGACCTGCCCGTTTCCCGGGGTGCGCGAGATGTCGACCAGTTCGCCGCCCAGCGCCATGATCGTGACCCGCGGCCGCGGATGGACCAGCACGCGTTCGCGACCGACCGCGGCGAGCAGCCCGACCTGGGCAGCGCCGATGACCGTTCCGGCGCGCACCGCGACGTCACCGGGTTGGACGTCGTCGCCGGCGCGCCGCACATAGGCACCCGACGGCGCTCCCCGGTAGATCCGCACGCGCGACGTTCCGCCGTCGGTCCACCGCATCGGCAGGACCGCGTCGGACAGCGTGGGCAGCGGGGCTCCGGTTTGCACGCGGACGGCCTGGCGTGGCTGCAAGCGGCTGGGCGTGCGCGAACCGGCCTCGACGGTTCCCATCACCGGCAGCACCAACCCGTCGCGCGCGTCGTTCTCGGGTGAGTCGTCGAGCGGCTCGGGGAGACTGTCGTTGCCGACCTCGCCGACGCCGAGGACGTCGACGCTGCGCACCGCATAGCCGTCGATCGCGGCCTGATCGAAACCGGGCATCGGGCGTTCGGTCACCACCTCCTCGGCGCACATCAGTCCCTGCGCCTCGGCGATCGCCACACGTATGGGCCGCGGGGCCACCGCGGCAGCCGTGATCCGGGCCTGCTGCTCTTCCACAGAACGCACAGCGCGCCTCTCTGCCCTCAATGCCTGACAGGCGGCGGCCCGCCGGCCGGGTTACCGCCGGGCTACTGCTCGGCCAGGCCCAATCGCGCCACCAACCATTGCCGCAATTCCGGGCCGTAGTCGTCACGATCCAATGCAAAGTCAACCGCAGCCTTGAGGTAGCCGCCAGGATTTCCCAAGTCGTGTCGAGATCCGCGGTGCACGACCACATGCACCGGGTGGCCCTCCGAGATCAGCAGCGCGATCCCGTCGGTGAGTTGCACTTCGCCGCCGGCCCCGCGCTCGGTGCGGCGCAGCGCGTCAAAGATGGCGCGGTCGAGCACGTATCGGCCCGCCGCGGCGAACAGCGACGGCGCGTCCTCGGCCTTCGGCTTCTCGACCATGCTCTTGACCCGGAGCACGTCGGGGTTGTCGTCGTCGGGCACGGGCTCGACGTCGAAAACCCCGTAGGCGCTGATCTCTTCGGGGGTGACCTCGATGGCGCACAACACGGTGCCGCCGTGGTGGGCCCGCACCTTCGACATCGTCCCCAGCACGCCAGTCGGCAGGACCAGGTCGTCGGGCAGCAGCACCGCGATCGCGTCCTCGTCGTCGGACAGCCGCGATTCCACGCACCCGATCGCGTGGCCCAGCCCCAGCGGTTCGCTCTGCACAACGGACTCGACCTTGATCAGTCGCGAGGCGCGGCGGACCTTGTCGAGCATCGCGGTTTTGCCGCGCTCCTCCAGCGTGCTTTCCAGCACCAGGTCTTCGACGAAATGCGCGACGACACCGTCCTTGCCCTCGGAGGTGATGATCACCAGGCGTTCGGCGCCGGCTTCGGCCGCCTCGGCGGCGACCAGCTCTATGCCCGGGGTATCGACGACCGGCAGCAGTTCCTTGGGGACCGTTTTGGTCGCCGGCAAGAAGCGGGTACCGAGACCGGCGGCGGGCACAACAGCCGTGCGTGGCACCACCACGTTTGGGCATGACATCGTTCACACGATAACCCGCATCCTCTTTGCCGAGTCGATGTGGCGCGGGCAAAGTCCTGGCTGTCATGGTTGTCGCATGGCAACCACGGGCAAGGCCGCGTTGCGCGAACAGCTACTCGCGGCCCGGCGCCGCGTTGCCGACGACGTTAGGGCCGCCGAGGCGGACTTGCTGCGGCAGAGGCTGGAAGCCTCGGAAAGCATTGTGAGCGGCGACAGCACGGTCTGTGCCTACGTGCCTGTGGGCACCGAGCCGGGGTCGATCGAGCTGCTGGACATGTTGCTGCGGCGCGCCGGGCGGGTGCTGCTGCCGGTCGCGCGTACCACCGCCGACAACACGCCCTTGCCGTTGTCCTGGGGTGAATACCGGCCCGGCACCCTGACCACCGGACGGTGGGGATTGCTCGAGCCGCCGCAGCCGTGGCTGCCGGCATCGGCCCTGGCGGAGGCCGCCCTGGTGCTGGTGCCGGCGCTGGCCGTCGACCGCGGCGGGGTGCGGTTGGGCCGGGGCCGGGGCTTCTACGACCGCTCGCTGGGCGGCCGCGACCCCCGGGCGCCGCTGGTCGCGCTCGTCCGCGACGCGGAACTTCTCGACGAGATCCCGGCCGGTCCGCACGACGTCCCCATGACCCATGCGCTCACTCCGCAGCGAGGACTGATCGCCCTCGATTCGCGCTGACACGTCGGGAATGAGACATGTCACGTGGCGGTTCTAGCACTTGAGACGCTAGAGTGCTAGCCAGGTTTGCAATCATCCGGAGGTTTTCGTGCCGACTTACAGCTATCAGTGCACCGAGTGCGACGATCGCTTCGACATCGTGCAGGCCTTCACCGACGATGCGCTGACCACGTGCAAACGCTGCTCCGGTCGGCTGCGCAAGCGCTTCAACTCCGTCGGAGTGGTGTTCAAGGGCAGCGGGTTCTACCGCACCGACAGCCGCGAGTCCGGCAAGAAGTCGGCGGCCTCCACCAATGGCTCGTCGTCGAGCGACTCGGGATCGAGCTCGGGTTCCAGCGACAAGTCCAGTTCCAGTGACAAGTCCAGCTCGAGCGAGAAGTCGAGCAGCACCTCCACAGCGTCCACCGCCGCCGCCACCAGCTGAGGTTATCCACACGGGCGTTGCTGACCGGCGACCCGCGCGCCGCGTTGCGCCTACCGTTGCGGCGTGGGCGAATCATCGCTGAACCCAAGCGTATTGAGCCGGCTGTCGCTGTGGTTGCGACCGGACTGGACGCGCACCGTGCTGGCGCGCCGTGTCGCGGCGGGCGTGCTGGTCGTGCTGGCCGGAATCGCGACTCTGCGTTCCAATCCCGCCGGTGACTACGCGCAGGTGGTGGTCGCCGATCACGACCTGCGGCCCGGCGCCGCGTTGACCGCCACCGACGTTCGACTCGAAAAGCGTTTGGCTGCAACGGTTCCCGACGGGGCACGCGCCGACGTGGGCGCGGTGGTGGGTTCGACGCTGGCCGGCCCGGCCAGGCGCGGCGAGGTGCTCACCGACGTCCGGCTACTGGGCAGCCGGCTGGCCGATGCCGCGCTCGGGGCGAAGGCGGGACCGGGGGCCCGCATCGTGCCGCTGCATCTGTCGGACGGTGCCTTGATCGACCTGGTCCGGGTCGGGGACGTCGTCGATGTGCTGGCCGCACCGGCGGCGACGGGCGGGCCGGAAACCGCCCACGCCGCCCCCAAGGTGGTGGCCACCGACGCCGTCGTTGTCCTCGTGTCGGCCAAGGAAAAACTCCAGGCCGCCGATGGCGACCGCGTGGTGTTGGTTGCGTTGCCGGCCCGTGTGGCCAACACGGTGGCGGGCTCGGCGCTGGGTCAATCGGTCACGCTCACCCTGCACTGAGCGCGTCGCCCCACCCTCGCATCCGTATTCGCTGGATCAGGCGGCCGTCTGGAGGCTGGCACAGTATTTGCACTTGCGCGCGGCCTCCGGGATGTCGGACTTGCACTCCGCGCATGCCTTGGTGGCCGGCTCCTCCCCGAACACGGTGACGCCGCGGCGGGCCTGGATGTGCTTGTACGGCACCACGATCATGAAGTACACGGCCGTCATGAAGACGACGAAGTAGATGATCGCCGAGATGAACGATCCGATGTCGAGGAAGGTCGCCTTGTTGCCCGCATCGCCGAGCTGCCAACCCAATCCGAGTTTCGTACCGGGCTGCACGGCGGCGACCAGCGGGTTGATCACGCTGTCGGTGAAGGCCTTGACGAGGTTGGAGAAGGCCAAGGCTACGACCAGACCGATGGCCACGGTGATCACGTCACCGCGCATCACGAAACTCTTGAATCCCTTTATCATGCGCACACCTCCCGTAGCGCCAACAATCAGGGCAGCGCGCTGCCGCCCGGAGAAAACGCTATGCCAGGTTGTGCGCTATCACACATTTCCCGAACGATTAGTCACCAAAGGTTGACCGCGTCGTGATGTCTTTACCTGGGAGCCGCTGCTCAACGGTGGTGTGGGGGCACGTTCTCCCGCAACCACTGCTCGTGCTCGTACGCGTCGGAATCGAGCCCGTCCGTTGACTCCTGGGTTCGTGAAACCAATTCGGCCTCGACACCGGAAGGTCTTGTCACCGCCGAACCCCAGGACCGCGAATCAGATCTCGAGGCTCGACAGCTGCCCAATGATCTGGGCCGCCAACGGATTCAGCGTCGCCATTCCGTCGCGCACCGCATAGCGGGAGCCGGCCAGGTTGACCACCAACGTACTGCCGGAGACCCCGGCCAGACCGCGGGACAAACCGGCATCGATGATGCCCGCGGACAGCCCCGAGCCGCGGATGGCCTCTGCGATACCAAGGATTTCGCGATCCAGGATCTCGCGGGTGGCCTCCGGGGTGACGTCGCGAGGGGTGACACCCGTCCCGCCGACCGAGACGACCAGGTCCACCCCGCCGATCACGGCGGTGTTCAGGGCATTGCGGATCTCGACCTCGTCGGCGGAGACCGCGACCACGCCGTCGACGACGAAACCCGCCTCGGTCAGCAGCTCGGTGACCAACGGGCCGCTATGGTCCTCGTCACCGTGCGCGGTGCGATCGTCGACCACCACGACCAGAGCCCGGCCAACTACCAACTCCGCCCCCGTTTCCATGGGTGCAACCGTATATCCGAGGTCCGACAGCCCGGTCGCCGAGGGTTCGTCCACTCTCACTACTGGTCCGCCTTCCCGAGAGTCACCGGCAAAGTCCGGCTGCCGCCGCCGGCGGGGTCGGAGAACGTCAGCGAGATCTTGTCGCCGGGCGCCCTGGACCGCACCGCGGCCACCAGCGCGTCGGCGCTGTTGATCGGGCGGTCGTCGACCTTGGTGACGACCACGTTCTTCGGCACTCCCGCGGCCGCGGCCGCGCCGCCCGCGACGACGTCGACGACTTTGGCGCCCGGGGTGCCCTTGTCGCTGGTCACCTGGACGCCGAGCGAGGCGTGCGACGCCTTGCCCGTGGCGATCAGCTCGTCGGCGATGCGCTTGGCCTGATCGACCGGTATCGCGAAGCCCAGGCCGATCGAGCCGCTCTGGGCGTCCGGCGACTCACCGCCCAGCGTGGCGATGGCCGAGTTGACGCCGACCAGCTGGCCGCTCATGTTGACCAACGCGCCGCCGGAGTTACCGGGGTTGATCGCGGCATCGGTCTGGATCGCGTCCAGCACGGTGTTCTGGTTGCCCGACTCACCGGTCGTGGACACCGGCCGGTTCAGCGCGCTGACGATCCCGGTGGTCACCGTGCCCGACAGGCCCAGCGGCGACCCGATCGCCACCACCGGCTGACCGACGTGTAGGTCCGACGAGGAGCCCAGCGAGATGGGCGTGAGCCCGGACATGCCCTGCACGCGAATCACGGCGATGTCGCTGGTGGGGTCGGTGCCGACCACCGTGAACGGGGCGGTGCGACCGTCAGAGAAGGTCACCGTGGTTTTCGGCGTCGGGCCGCCGGGCCCACCGGGAGGCAGCGGGGCCCCGGGAGGCCCCGCGGGAGCCTTGGGCGGTCCCGCCGCGGCGGCGACCACGTGGTTGTTGGTCAGAATCAGCCCGTCGGTCGACAGGACGATGCCGGAGCCTTCTTCGGACTGTCTCCCGATGTCGGTCTCGAGCATCACGACGCTGGGCACGACCTTGGTGGCCACCTGTTCGACGCTGCCCGGTGGCATGTTCGCGGCCGGGACGCTGGGCGCCGCACCCACGATGCGCCCGCCGCCGTTGCCCGACGCGTGGTCGCCAAGCTCGATGGCCGTTGCCGCCGCGCCGCCGATACCGGCCGACACCACCGCGATGGCCAACGCCCCGACCGTCAAAAGCCCTGCGCGAGAACGCTTTCGCGGTTCCGGCGCGGCCGGCATTCCGGGCAGCATGCCGGGAATCTGGCCCGTGCCGGGGATCCGGCCGGGGCCGGTGTTGCCATACGGGTCATAGGGCGGACGGAACTGGGTCGTCTGCGACGGGTGCGACCGATAACGCCAGTCAAACTGCTGGTTGTACGGCTGCTGTTGCCCCTGGGCATAGCCTGAGGACCCCGCATGGCTCGGGACGGACGCAGTCTGATTCGGCGCGGGAGGGTATCCCGGCTGCTGCGGCGGTGGCGAATACCTCGGGTCATTCGTCATGTCGCTAAGTCGCTCTTCCTCTATCTCAATGTTTCGGCAAGTCGACGGCTGGGTTTAACAGTAGCCGCAGACCTACCTTGCCCGCGCGGACTGAGAGTCCACTGAGATAACGTTCGCCGATTCCCGAGAGTTCGCCTCGTCGCCGGCCACCGGCACACCTGCGTCGGACGCTGCGTCTACCTGGCCGGCTTCCGGCTCGGATGCGGAGTATGTCGTGGGTGGCAGCGGCCGCCCCGGCAACAGCACATAGAAGGAGGTACCCGGGGGCTGGCCGCCCGGGACGGTGTCCTCGACGCGCAGCAGTCCGCCATGGTTGAGCACGACCTTCTTGACGATCGCCAGCCCGAGCCCGGAGCCGGGCATGGCGCGCGCCGACGTCGAGCGATAGAAGCGTTCGAACACCAGTCGCCGCTCTTGCGGTGGAATGCCGGGGCCGTGGTCGGCGACCACCAGCTCCGCGTGCGACGGGTCGAGTTGTCGCATGGTGACGCCGACATGGCCACCGGGCGGGCTCCACTTGGCCGCGTTGTCCAACAGGTTCAGCACCGCACGCGATAACCCGGCGGCGTCGCCGTACATCTGCCACGGCGTCACGTCGACGTCGAAGTGAATGTCGTTGCGGCGCCGCCTGACTCGCTCCAGGCTGCGGTCGACCACATCGGACATGTCGACCGGCTCGTGCACCACCTGGCCGGCGTCGTCGCGGGTGAGGTCCACCAAATCGCCTACCAGCGTTGACAATTCCTCGATCTGCGCGAGCACGTCGGCGCGCAGGTCGACCATCTCTTGTTCGGGCAGCCGCGGCGCTCCCGGTTCCATCGACGCCATCAGCAACTCGACGTTGGTCCGCAGCGACGTCAGCGGGGTGCGCAGTTCATGTCCGGCGTCGGTGACCAGCCGCGCCTGGCGCTCCCGCGACTCGGCCAGCGCGCGCAGCATCAGGTTGAACGACTCGGTGAGCCGGGCCAATTCGTCGCTGCCGAACACCGGGATGGGTCGCAGGTCATCGGTGCGCGCCACGCGTTCGGCTGCCTCGGTCAGGCGGCCCACCGGGCGCAGGCCGGCCCGGGTGACCATGCCGCCCGCCACCGCGGCGACCGCCACCCCGACGCCGCCGACGATCAGCAGCACCCAGCGCAGTTTGTTCATCACCGCCTCGGTCGGCTTGAGGCTCTTGGAGATCAGCAACGAGGTGCCGTTCTGCAGGTGGACGGCGAGGATGCGCTGATCGCCGGCGGTACGCCGCGACATGAACAGGTCGCCGTGGATGACCGCCTTCTCCGGCGCGCCGACCGGCAGGGTCTGACCCGGTTGCTGGGCGGTGTAGATCGCATGGCCCGGGTTCACCAGGATCGCGTTGACGTCCGAATAGGCGGTGCCTTCAATGGCTTTGCCGGGGTCCGCGGCGAGTGAACCGCTGGCGATCAGCAGCTGCGCCCGAGATTGCAGTTGATTGTCGATGTCGCTGTACAGCGCGGCCGAGATCACGGCGTAGACGGCGAACGCCATCAGCACCACGACCATGGCGACCATCGACATCGCCAGCAGCATGACCCGCCACCGCAACGACAGCGACGGGGTGGCGCGCAGCGGTGGGCGCATGGGTGGGCGCTGAGGCCGGGGGAACTTGATCATCGTGGGGATTGCGTCGTCACGGTGGCGTCTCCCGAAGGACGTAACCCACCCCGCGCACCGTGTGGATCAGCCGGGGCTCACCGTCGGCCTCGGTTTTGCGGCGCAGATAGCCCACGTAGACCTCCAGCGCGTTGCCCGAGGTGGGGAAGTCGAATCCCCAAACCTCCTCGAGGATGCGGCTGCGGGTGAGCACGCGGCGCGGATTGGCGATCAGCATTTCGAGCAACGCGAATTCGGTGCGCGTCAGGCTGATCCGGCGCTCCCCGCGGGCGACCTCGCGGGTCACCGGGTCCAGGGTGAGGTCGGAGAACTTCATCGCCACCGATTCGGCGTCGTCCTCCGGCTTGGTCCGGCGCAGCAACGCGCGCATCCGGGCCAACAGTTCTTCCAGAGCGAACGGCTTCGGCAGATAGTCGTCGGCGCCGGCGTCCAGCCCGGCGACGCGCTCGGAGACCGAATCGCGGGCGGTGAGCACCAGGATCGGCAAGTCGTCGCCGGTGCTGCGGAGCTGGCGGCACACCTCCAGGCCATCCAACCGCGGCATCATCACATCCAGGACGAGTGCGTCGGGCCGATCGCTGGCGATCAGTTCGAGAGCTTCGACCCCGTCATGGGCCAACTCGACCGAGTAGCCATTGAAGGACAACGACCTACGCAGCGACTCGCGCACGGCGCGATCGTCGTCGACGACCAGTATTCGCACGGCCCCTAGTTTCGTCCCACCGCCTGAGACTGACCTGAGAGGCGCGCCGGTGAGGCATTCAGCGGGCTGCCGCCATCAGGTCAGCGGTGGTCGCAAGCGCGGCGAAGCCGGGCGCAGCGGGCCGCCGCCATCAGGTCAGCGGCGGTCGAGGTCGATCAGACCGAGGCGCGCGGCCTTGAGCAGCCTGCGCGGCACCTTGTGCCGCTGACCTGCGACCGTGACACCGACGAGTTCGGTCTTCTCGGCCTTCCACTGCGCGCGCCGGCTACGGGTGTTCGCGCGCGACATTCTGCGCTTGGGTACGGCCATGGTCGGGCCTAACTCCTCAATGTGGCTTGCGGTTCGGCATGTCGCGCGGCGTGGCCGGGGGGCCGAACGGGCGACGATCGCGTATCAGGATAGTCGCTGGTCCGCTCGTCGCCAAAACGGACGCCGCCGCGCGCTCGCGCACCGCCGTGCGGGCACGGCCCTGGCGCACCCGCCCCGAAGTGGGATCCTTGACGTGACACCCGCGGTACCCGATAACCTACCGGTTGGTTGGTTGGGTCTCACCGGTGAATCCCTGAATGGAGGACGGGCATGGCCTCTGCTTCCGGCGCTTCCGTCCGGATCGCGAACTGCTCCGGGTTCTACGGCGACCGGCTGTCGGCCATGCGCGAAATGCTCACCGGCGGCGAGGTCGACTACCTCACCGGCGACTACCTGGCCGAACTCACCATGCTGATCCTGGGCCGGGACCGGATGAAGCACCCCGAGCGCGGCTACGCCAAAACCTTCCTGACGCAGCTCGAAGACTGCCTGGGCGAGGCCCGCGACCGCGGTGTGCGCATCGTCGCCAACGCCGGCGGCCTCAATCCGGCCGGCCTGGCCGACGCGATCCGCGCGCTGACCGAGCGTCTGGGCATCTACGCCCGGATCGCCCACGTGGAAGGCGACGATCTGTTGCCGCGCGCCGCGGAGCTGGGGCTCGGCAGCCCGCTCACCGCGAACGCCTACCTGGGTGCGTGGGGCATCGTCGACTGCCTGGGCGACGGCGCCGACGTCGTCGTCACCGGCCGGGTCACTGACGCCTCG
Organism: Mycobacterium sp. NTMscope_MAC_12; assembly: GCF_976985675.1. Taxonomy (NCBI): domain Bacteria; kingdom Bacillati; phylum Actinomycetota; class Actinomycetes; order Mycobacteriales; family Mycobacteriaceae; genus Mycobacterium; species Mycobacterium sp. NTMscope_MAC_12. The sequence continues at coordinate 576,223 of NZ_CDRJYY010000001.1, read as the reverse complement.
GTGATCGTCGGGGCGGCCGCCGCGCATTTCGGGTGGGATCGCAGCGACTACGACCGGCTCGCCGGCGCCGTGGTCGCCGGCCACGTCATCGAATGCGGGGTCCAGGCCACCGGCGGCAACTACTCGTTCTTCACCGAGATCGCCGACCTGACCCACGCCGGCTTCCCCCTCGCCGAGGTCTACGCCGACGGATCGTCGGTGATCACCAAGCACCCGGGCACCGGCGGTTTGGTCAGCGTCGACACAGTCACCGCCCAGCTGCTCTATGAGATCACCGGGGCCCGCTACGCCAACCCCGATGTCACCGCCCGGATGGACACCGTCGAGCTCGCGTCCGACGGCCCCGACCGGGTGCGCATCAGCGGCGTGCGCGGCGAAGCCCCGCCACCCACCTACAAGGTGTCGCTGAACAGCATCGGCGGGTTCCGCAATTCGATGACCTTCGTGCTCACCGGCCTCGATATCGAGGCCAAGGCCGAGTTGGTGCGCCGGCAGCTCGACGCCGCGCTCACCGTCAAGCCCGCCGAACTCGAGTGGACCCTGGCCCGCACCGACCACGCCGACGCCGACACCGAAGAAGCCGCCAGCGCACTGCTGCACTGCGTCGTGCGCGACCCCGACCCCGCCAACGTCGGACGCCAATTCTCCTCGGCCGCCGTAGAATTGGCGCTCGCCAGCTACCCGGGCTTCCACGTCACCGCCCCGCCGGGCGACGGCCAGGTCTACGGCGTGTTCACCCCCGGCTACGTCGACGCCGACCAGGTGCCGCACGTCGCGGTGCACGCCGACGGGACGCGCATCGACATCCCCTGCGCCACCGATACTTTGGTGTTGGCTCCGGCCGATGCCCCGCCGCTGCCCGAGCCGCTTCCGGATGGCCCGGTGCGCAGGGCGCCGCTGGGCCGCATCGCCGGTGCCCGCAGCGGCGACAAGGGCGGCTCCGCCAACGTCGGGGTCTGGGTGCGCACCGACGAGCAATGGCGATGGCTGGCCCACACGTTGACCGTCGAACGACTCAAGGAGCTGCTGCCCGAAGCGGCGGACTTCGATGTCACCCGCCACGTGTTGCCGAATCTGCGGGCGGTCAACTTCGTCATCGACGGCATCCTCGGCCAGGGCGTCGCCTACCAGGCCCGCTTCGATCCTCAAGCCAAGGGGTTGGGCGAATGGCTGCGCGGCCGGCACCTCGACATCCCGGAGAGTCTGTTGTGATGAACCTTTGGACCACGCCCGAGCGCGAACAGCTGCGAAAGACGGTGCGCTCCTTCGCAGAACGTGAGATCTTGCCCCATGTCGACGAGTGGGAGCGCAGCGGCGAGCTGCCGCGCGAATTGCACCGCAGCGCGGGAGCCGCCGGGCTGCTGGGCGCGGGCTTCCCCGAATCGGTCGGCGGCGGGGGCGGCGACGGCGCCGACGCGGTGATCATCTGCGAAGAGATGCATCAGGCCGGAGCCCCCGGGGGCGTCTTCGCATCGCTGTTCACCTGCGGCATCGCGGTGCCGCACATGATCGCCTCCGGCGATGCCCGGCTGATCGAGGAGTTCGTGCGCCCGACGCTGGCCGGCGAGAAGATCGGTTCGCTGGCCATCACCGAGCCCGGCGGCGGTTCCGACGTCGGGCACCTGCGGACCTCCGCTGAGCGCGACGGTGATCACTACATCGTCAACGGCGCCAAGACCTACATCACCTCCGGCGTGCGCGCCGACTACGTGGTCACGGCGGCCCGCACCGGAGGCCCTGGCGCGGCGGGGGTTTCGTTGCTGGTCGTCGAAAAGGGGACTCCCGGCTTCGAGGTGACCCGCAAGCTGGACAAGATGGGCTGGCGGTCCTCGGACACCGCCGAGCTTTCCTACACCGACGTTCGGGTGCCGGTGGCGAACCTGGTCGGCGCCGAGAACAGCGGTTTCGCCCAGATCGCGCAGGCCTTCGTCGCCGAGCGCATCGGCCTTGCCGCGCAAGCGTATTCGAGCGCGCAGCGCTGCCTGGACCTGACGGTGCAATGGTGCCGCGACCGTGAGACGTTCGGTCGCCCGTTGATCTCGCGGCAGTCGGTGCAGAACACGCTGGCCGAGATGGCCCGCCGCATCGACGTTGCCCGTGTCTATTCGCGCAGCGTGGTGGAACGCCAGCTCGCCGGCGAGACGAATCTGATTCCGCAGGTGTGTTTCGCCAAGAACACCGCCGTCGAGGCGGGCGAATGGGTCGCCAATCAGGCCGTCCAGCTGTTCGGTGGGATGGGCTATATGGCCGAATCCGAGGTCGAGCGCCAATACCGGGATATGAGGATCCTGGGCATCGGCGGCGGCACCACCGAAATCCTGACCGCACTGTCCGCCAAACTCCTGGGATTCCAATCATGATCACACCGCGTCCTTGTCATCGCGTCGCTCTGCATCGTCGGCGGTGGTCATGACCGCGCTGCAGTCCACGCTCAACCGCGACGACGCCGTGTTCACCGAGGCGGCGTCGGCGGCGATGACGAAACTCGATGAGATCGACGCCGAGCTGGCCAATGCGCTCGCGGGCGGCGGGCCCAAATACGTTGAGCGCCACCACGGCCGCGGCAAGCTGACCGCGCGCGAGCGCATCGAGTTGCTCGTCGACGCGGACTCGCCGTTTTTGGAGCTGAGCCCGCTGGCGGCCTGGGGCAGCGCGTTCAAGGTCGGTGCCAGCACCGTCACCGGCATCGGCGTGGTGGAGGGCGTCGAATGCATGATCGTCGCCAACGACCCGACGGTCAAAGGCGGCACCAGCAACCCGTGGACCCTCAAGAAGATCCTGCGGGCCAATCAGATCGCCTTCGAGAACCGGCTTCCGGTGATCTCGCTCGTGGAATCCGGCGGCGCGGACCTGCCCACCCAGAAGGAGATCTTCATCCCCGGCGGGCGGATGTTCCGCGACCTGACCCGGCTCTCGGCGGCCGGAATCCCCACCATCGCATTGGTATTCGGCAACTCCACCGCGGGCGGTGCCTACGTCCCCGGCATGTCCGATCACGTGGTGATGATCAAGGAACGCTCCAAGGTGTTCCTCGCCGGTCCCCCGCTGGTGAAGATGGCCACCGGCGAGGAATCCGACGATGAATCGCTGGGCGGCGCCGAAATGCACGCCCGCGTCTCGGGTTTGGCCGACTACTTCGCCGTCGACGAACTCGACGCGATCCGCATCGGCCGCCGCGTCGTCGCCCGGTTGAATTGGAGCAAGCAGGGCCCGAAACCCAAACCGATCAGCGAGCCACTGTTCGACACCGAGGAGCTCATCGGCATCGTTCCCGCGGATCTGCGGATCCCGTTCGATCCCCGCGAAGTGATCGCCCGGATCGTCGACGGGTCCGAATTCGACGAATTCAAGCCGCTGTACGGGTCCTCGCTGGTGACCGGCTGGGCCCAGTTGCACGGCTATCCGATCGGGATCCTGGCCAACGCGCGCGGGGTGCTCTTCAGCGAGGAGTCGCAAAAGGCCACGCAGTTCATCCAGCTGGCCAACCGGTCCGACACGCCGCTGCTGTTTTTGCACAACACCACCGGCTACATGGTGGGCAAGGACTACGAGGAGGGCGGGATGATCAAGCACGGCTCGATGATGATCAACGCCGTGTCCAATTCGACGGTCCCGCACATCTCGCTGTTGATCGGCGCCTCCTACGGCGCGGGCCACTACGGCATGTGCGGCCGCGCCTACGATCCGCGCTTCCTGTTCGCCTGGCCGACGTCGAAGTCCGCGGTGATGGGCGGCGCCCAGCTCTCGGGCGTGCTGTCGATCGTGGCCCGCGCGGCCGCGGAAGCCCGCGGCCAACAGGTCGACGAGGAGGCCGACGCGGTGATGCGGGCCGCGGTCGAGGGCCAGATCGAGGCGGAGTCGCTGCCGCTGGTGTTGTCCGGGATGCTTTACGACGACGGGGTGATCGACCCGCGCGACACCCGCACCGTGCTGGGAATCTGTTTGTCCGCCATCGCCAATGGCCCGATCAAGGGGACGTCGAACTTCGGCGTCTTCCGGATGTGAGCCCCATGGGAATCACGCGAGTTCTAGTTGCCAACCGCGGCGAGATCGCGCGCCGGGTGTTCGCCACGTGCCGACGGCTCGGCCTGGGTACCGTCGCGGTCTACACCGACCCGGACGCCGGCGCGCCACACGTCGCCGAGGCCGACGCCCGGGTGCGGCTGCCCAAGACCAACGACTACCTCAACGCCGAGGCCATCATCGCCGCGGCCCGCGCGGCCGGTGCGGACGCCATCCACCCGGGTTACGGGTTCCTTTCGGAGAACGCCGATTTCGCGGCAGCCGTCCAGGACGCCGGACTGATCTGGGTCGGGCCGCCGGTGGACGCGGTGCGCGCGATGGGCTCCAAGATCGAGTCGAAGAAGATGATGGCCGCCGCGGGCGTGCCCGTCCTCGACGAGCTCGATCCCGACACCGTCACCGAGGCGCAGCTGCCTGTGCTGGTCAAGGCCTCCGCGGGCGGTGGCGGACGCGGGATGCGGGTGGTGCGCGAATTGACCGCCCTGCCGGGCGAAGTCGAGGCGGCGCGCCGCGAAGCGCAGTCCGCCTTCGGCGATCCGACGGTGTTCTGCGAACGCTACCTGCCGACCGGTCACCACATCGAGGTTCAGGTCATGGCCGACACCCACGGCGCAGTGTGGGCGGTCGGGGAACGCGAATGTTCCATTCAGCGTCGCCACCAGAAGATCATCGAGGAGGCTCCCGCACCGCTGGTGGAGCGCACGCCGGGCATGCGCGCGAAGCTGTTCGACGCGGCCCGGCTGGCGGCCGGTGCGATCGGCTACACCGGCGCCGGGACGGTGGAGTTCCTGGCCGACGACGACGGCGAGTTCTATTTCCTGGAAATGAATACCCGGCTGCAGGTCGAGCACCCGGTCACCGAAGAGACGACCGGGCTGGATCTGGTCGAGCTGCAGCTCGCGGTTGCCGACGGCGCCCGCCTGGACGCCGAACCTCCGGCCGCCCAGGGTCATTCGATCGAGGCCCGGCTCTACGCCGAGGACCCGGCGCGCGGGTGGCAGCCGCAGGCCGGTGTGGTGCGCGCGTTCGAGGTGCCGTCGGTGCGCGCCGAATTCGGCTCGCTGGGACGACGGACCGGCATCCGGCTGGATTCGGGGATCGTCGACGGGTCCACGGTGTCCATCCACTACGACCCCATGCTGGCCAAGGTCATCTCCTACGCCCCGACGCGCCGTCAGGCGGCGCTGGTCCTCGCCGACGCGCTGGCCCGCGCCCGGGTGCACGGGCTGCGCACGAATCGCGACCTGCTGGTGAACGTGCTGCGTCACCCGGCGTTCCTCGACGGCGCCACCGACACAGCGTTTTTCGACACGCACGGCCTGGCGGGGCTAGCGGCGCCGCTGGGCGACGCCGCAGCGGTTCGTCTGTCGGCGATCGCCGCCGCCCTCGCCGACGCCGCGCGTAACCGCGCCCTCGCGCCGGTGCTGGGTGCCATCCCCAGCGGCTGGCGCAACCTGCGGTCGGGCTTCCAGGTCAAGACCTACAGTGACGATGACGGCAACGAACACCGCGTCCAATACCGTTTCGACAGAACCCGGTTGGCCCTCCCCGACGACCCTTCCGTGCAACTGGTGTCGGCCACGGCGAAAGCGGTGGTGCTGAGGACGGACGGCGTGGACCACCACTTCTCGGTGCGACGCTACGACACGGGAGATTCCGACGTCTACGTCGATTCCGCGCGCGGACCCGTGCACCTGATCGCGCTGCCACGGTTCCCCGAGCCCGGTTCGACCGTCGAAAAGGGTTCGCTGGTTGCGCCCATGCCCGGCAACGTCATCCGGCTCGGTGCCACGATCGGCGACACCGTCACCGCCGGGCAGCCACTGATCTGGTTAGAGGCCATGAAGATGGAACACACCATCACCGCACCGGTCGACGGCGTTCTCGCCGAGCTCAATGTCCAGACCGGTCAGCAAGTCGAAGTGGGCGCCGTGCTGGCACGAGTGGAAGCCCCGCAATCCGAAGGAGATCCCCAGTGACCGACAGCAGCTTCATCGAGAACGAAGAACGCCAGGCCCTGCGCAAGGCGGTAGCCGAGTGGGCGTCCAACTACGGCAGCGAATACTACCTGAAAAAGGCGCGCGCCCACGAGCACACCGACGAATTATGGTCGGAGGCAGGCCAACTCGGCTTCCTCGGGGTGAACCTGCCCGAGGAGTACGGCGGCGGCGGCGCCGGAATGTACGAGCTGTCGCTGGTGATGGAGGAAATGGCCGCCGCCGGCAGCGCGCTGCTGCTGATGGTGGTGTCGCCCGCCATCAACGGCACCATTATCAGCAAGTTCGGCACCGAGGAGCAGAAGAAGCGATGGATCCCCGGCATCGCCGACGGCACCCTGACGATGGCGTTCGCCATCACCGAGCCCGACGCCGGATCCAACTCACACAAGATCACCACCACCGCCCGCCGCGACGGCAGCGACTGGATCCTCAAGGGCCAGAAGGTGTTCATCTCCGGCATCGACCAGGCGCAGGCGGTGCTCGTGGTGGCCCGCACCGAGGAGGCTAAAACGGGCAAGCTGCGCCCCGCGCTGTTCGTGGTGCCCACCGATTCGCCGGGCTTCACCTATACGCCCATCGAAATGGAATTGATCAGCCCCGAACGCCAGTTCCAGGTCTTCCTCGACGACGTCCGGTTACCCAGCGACGCGCTCGTCGGCGCCGAAGATGCCGCCATCGCACAGCTTTTCGCCGGCCTGAACCCCGAACGCATCATGGGCGCGGCCAGTTCCGTCGGGATGGGGCGGTTCGCGCTCGACCGGGCCGCCGAGTACGTCAAGACCCGGCAGGTGTGGGGCGCGCCGATCGGCTCGCACCAGGGCCTGTCACATCCCTTGGCGCAGTGCCACATCGAGGTCGAACTCGCCAAGCTGATGATGCAGAAGGCCGCGACGCTGTATGACTCCGGCAACGACATGGGCGCGGCCGAGGCCGCGAACATGGCCAAATACGCTGCGGCCGAAGCGGCTACCCGGTCGGTGGACCAGGCGGTGCAGTCGATGGGCGGCAACGGGCTCACCAAAGAATACGGTGTGGGTGCCATGCTGACCTCGGCGCGGCTGGGCCGCATCGCCCCGGTCAGCCGCGAGATGGTGCTGAACTTCGTCGCGCAGACGTCACTGGGCCTGCCGCGAAGCTACTGAGATCCTGCCGATGGACACGCTCGTCGAATACGCCGGGCCCGCCGACACGGGCGGGCCGTACGCGCGGCTGACGTTGAACTCACCGCATAACCGCAACGCGCTTTCCACCACGCTGGTCGCCCAGTTGCATCAGGGGCTGCGCGACGCCTCGTCGGATCCGGCGGTGCGCGCGGTGGTGCTGGGCCACACCGGTGGCACCTTCTGCGCCGGTGCGGATCTGAGCGAGGCCGGCGGAGCCGAGGCTAGTGGCGATCGCGAGGGCGGCGCAGCCGGGCGAAGCGGGTCGCCACCATCGGCACGTGGCGATCGCGAGGCCGGCGGGGCCGGGCGAAGCGGGTCGCCACCATCGTCATATGACATGGCCGTCGCCCGGGCCCGGGAGATGGCCGCGTTGATGCGGGCCATCGTCGCCTCGCCACTGCCGGTGATCGCCGCCATCAATGGGCATGTCCGTGCGGGGGGCTTCGGCTTGGTGGGCGCCTGCGACATCGCGGTCGCCGGGCCGCGCAGTACCTTCGCGCTGACCGAGGCCCGCATCGGCGTCGCCCCCGCGATCATCTCGTTGACGCTGCTACCGAAGCTGTCGCCGCGCGCTGCGGCGCGCTACTACCTGACCGGCGAAAAATTCGACGCCGATGCGGCGGCCGAAATCGGGCTGATCACCATCGCCGCCGAGGACGTCAACGCGGCGGTCGACAAACTCGTCGCCGATGTCGGCCGCGGGTCGCCTCAAGGGCTCGCGGCTTCCAAGGCATTGACCACCGCCGCGGTGCTCGAGGGGTTCGACCGCGATGCCGAACGGCTCGCCGAGGAATCGGCGCGGCTGTTCGTGTCCGACGAGGCCCGCGAAGGCATGTTGGCGTTCTTGCAGAAGCGGCCGCCGAGCTGGACGAGTTAGCCACCGACAAGTTAGCCAGATGTCTAAGAGCGGTCCGGTCAAATCGGTCGGCGGTCGCGCCCGCGCCGGTGCAAGGTTGCAGTTTAGCCAATCCTCTTGCAGCAAAACCTGGACGTCGTAGGCTCGTGGGTGATGAGCAACTCAACGCAACGGGATGCGGAGGACACGCACGACCAGCCGTCGCGCGCGGCCGATACCGATCGCATACAGACTGCGCAGTTGCTCGCGTACGCGGCCGAGCAGGGCCGCCTGCAGCTCAACGACTACGAAGACCGTTTGACCAGGGCCTATGCCGCAACGACGTATGAGGAACTGGACCGGTTGAGGGCCGATCTGCCCGGCGCGCCGATCAGCCCGCGCCGCGGCGGCAAACCCAACCCGGCGCCCTCGACGCTGCTGCTGGCCCTGATGAGCGGCTTCGAGCGGCGCGGCCGATGGAACGTGCCGAAGAAACTGACCACCTTCACGCTGTGGGGCAGCGGAGTGGTCGATTTGCGCTACGCCGACTTCACCTCGACCGAGGTCGACATCCATGCGATGTCGATCATGGGTGTGCAAAACATTTTGCTGCCGCCCGAGGTCAACGTGGAGGTGCATGGCCGCGGCGTGATGGGAAACTTCGACCGCGGCGTCGACGGCCAGGGCGCTCCCGGGGCACCGACGGTCCACGTTCGCGGCTTTTCGCTGTGGGGCGGCGTCGGGATCGTGCGCAAAGCCCGCAGGCCGCGCGGCGGGTAGGCCCTCCCTGGTAACGGAGCGTCAGCCGGGCACGTAGTCGAAGGTGTCGGGGTTGGGTCCGTTGCGTCCCGACTCACCCTTGTTCAGCGCGGAGATCGCGTCCATGTCGGAGCCGTCCAATTCGAAGTCGAACAGCTCGAAGTTGGATTTGACCCGTGCCGGTGTCACCGACTTGGGGAAGACGATGTCGCCGCGCTGAATGTGCCAGCGCAACACCACCTGCGCGGGCGTCTTGTCACGGGACTCGGCGATGCGCTTGATCGCCGGATCGTCGAGCACCTTGCCTTGGGCGATGGGAGCCCACGCCTCGGTGGCGATGCCATGCTCGCGTCCATACGCCCGCACCTCGTCATTGCCGAAGTAGGGGTGCACCTCGATCTGGTTGACCGACGGGACAGTACCGGTTTCGTCGGCGAGCCGATTCAGATGTGCGACTTGGAAATTCGAGACACCGATGCTGCGGGCTCGCCCGTCCCGTGCGAATTCTTCGAAGACCTTCCACGTCGAGACGAAATCGCCGTCGTACAGCGTGGGCAGCGGCCAGTGGATGAGGAACAGGTCGACGTAGTCCGAATCGAGCGCCTTGAGCGTTTGGTCGAACGCGCGGCGCGCGTCGTCGGGCCTGTGAAAGCCGTTGTTGAGCTTGCTGGTGATGAAGACCTCGCCGCGGTCCAGGCCGGCGTCGCGGATGCCTTCTCGGACTTCCTTTTCATTGCCGTACATCTCGGCGGTGTCGATGTGCCGGTATCCGATGTCCAGCGCCGTCTTGACCGCCGAGGCGGTCTCGTCGGGTTTGATCTGGAACACCCCGAAACCGAGCTGCGGGATTTCGACGCCGTCGTTGAGTTCGATCGTGGGAACCTTGCTCATGGGGCGTTTCTCCTTCTGAGGTTTACCGACGGCGGCGGGATCGTAGGTAGTCGCCGACGACCGCCGCTCCCAGCCCGTCGAGATCGGGCACCACGACACGTCCTTCGACGCGCCGGGCGACTTGGTCGATGAAGCGCGCCAGGCCGGGGTCGCTACCCAACCGGAATATGGTGATTTGCGCACCGAGGCGGGCCATTTCGTCGAAGCCGCGCACGGTGTGGGCGATGGTCCGCGGGTGCGGCGGGTAGTCGAAGAAGACCGTTGTGCCGTCACCGTCGAAGTCCTCCAGGTGAGCGGTCGGCTCGCCGTCGGTCACCACCAGCACGACGGGTTGGGCGTTTGGGTGGCGTCGCAGATGGCGGCCCGCCAGCGCCAGCGCGTGATGCAGGTTGGTGCCCTGCTCGTAAACCCCCTCGAGTCCGGTGAGCTCGGCGGCGGTCACGGTCCGGGCGTAGCGGCCAAAGGCGATGATCTGCAAGGCATCCGAGCGGAAACGCGTGCACACCAGGTGGTTGAGCGCCAGCGCGGTCTGCTTCATGGGCAGCCAGCGGTTCTCCATCACCATGGAAAACGACGTATCGACCAGCAGCGCGACGGCGGCCTGCGTGCGGGTTTCTGTCTCGGAGACCTCGACGTCGTCGACGGAGATCTTCAACCGCGCGTCCGGCCCGTCGAGGGTGGCCGTTCCCGCCTGCCGCAGAACGGCGTTGGTCAGGGTGCGGGAGATGTTCCACGGTTCGGTGTCGCCGAACTGCCAGGGCCGGGTGGCGCCGGTGAGCTCGCCGGCCGCCCCGGCGCGCCGATGATCACGCTCGCCGCGCCGCCCGGAAAGTTGTTGTGCCACATCGCGTAGCGCCGTCTCGCCGAGCCGGCGCATGGCTTTCGGCGACAGCCGCCACTGGCCGTCGGAACCGCGGTCCAAAAAGCCCTGATTGACCAACGCGCGTTCCAATTCGGAAAGCGTGCGGGCGTCGACGGCCGCCTCGTCGCCGAGCTGGCGTGCCAACGCGTCCAGGTCGACGTCATCCATGGTGGCGCCCGGATAGCTTTGGGAGAGCTGCTCGGCCAGTTGCTCGAGTTCGGCGATGTCGGACAGCGCCTGGGTGCCCTCGCCCATCCCGAACGGGTTGTCACCGGAGAATTGTTCGGACCCGCTCCAGTCCTCGCCCGGCCGCGCCGCCTGAAGGTGCGCATCGAGCCGATTCAGCGACTCCATCAAGGCCGGGGAGCCGAATGCCTGCTGCGCCAAGGCATCCAGTTCCGCGCGCTGCTCGGCGCTCAGGCTGTTGCGGAAGCGCTGCGCGGCGGCGGCGCGCTTGGCCAGTGAGTCCAGCAGCTCGTCGACGTTGCGCGGGTTCTCCGGGAAGAACTCGCCGTGGGAGTCCATGAAGTTTTCGAAGTCTTCTTGGGTGTCCTCGCCGCGGGCGTGCTTGTCCAGCAGATCGTTGAGGTCCTTCAGCATCTCGTTGACGCGCTGACGGTCCTCGTCGGTGGCGCCCTCTAGCGCCTGCTTCATGCCCGCGAAACGTTGGTCCAGCATCTCGCGGCCGAGCAGATCCTTGATCTGGTCGTACTTTTGGCGCGCCTCGCCGCTGCGCCAGTTGTACTCGGAGAGCTCCTGGACGGCCTTGGCCGGCGATGCCGGCAGCGCGTCGAGCTGGAGTTCGCCGAAACGGGCGTCGTCGTCGAGCGCGCGGGCCAGCTCCTTGCGTTCGGCCAGCACCGCCTCGTCCAACAGTTTCTTGATCTCCTGCAAGGTTCCGTCCAAGTTGTTGCGCCGCAACAACTCCCGTCGTCGCCGGTTGGCCTCGGCCGCCAGGCGGTCCGCGCCGGGCATGTTCTTGGTGCCGCGGCGCAGCAGCTCCGAAAGCGCACGGCGCGGCGAGGTGCCGGCCATGACGTCCTGGCCGATCTGTTCGAGCGCCTCACGCAGATCCACCGGCGGCGCCAGCGGGTCGGGCCCGCCGGTGTACGCCGAGTACCGCGAAGAGTGCCCTCGTGACGATCGCGAGCGCGGCGAGGCCGGGCGCCGCGGGTCGTCACGATCAGAATCAGCCATAGACCGTTTGCCCCTCCTCGGACACCTTGTCGATGCGCTTGGCCAGATATAAAGCCTCGAGCGCCAGTTCCAGCGCGGCGGCGCGCTCGCCCTCCGACCGCGCGCCGACCTTGTCCGCGATCTTTTCCACCACCGGCAGGCTCGGCACCGCGGCCAGCACGTCCTTGGCCGAGACCCGCTCGCCCGTCGTCACCGCGGAACCACCCTCGACCGCGGAGACCAGCGAACCGACGTCGATGCCGCCCAGCACCCGCGACGCCGTGTCCGCGGTCGCCCGGCGCAGCAGGTGTTCGAGCACCGCCTGTTCGCGGCCTTCCTCACCGGACTCGAATTCCAGCTTGCCGCGCAGGACGTCGATCACGGTGCCCAGATCGACCACCCGCGCCACCGGGTCCGTCTCCCCCAGGATCGCGCCGCGATGGCGGGCGGCGGCCGCGACGGTCTCGGCGGCGGCGATGGCGAACCGCGCCGACACCCCCGAGCGCTGATCGACGGAGTTCGACTCCCGCAGGTAGCGGGCGAACCGGGCGATGATCTGCATGAGGTAGTCGGGCACCTGGGCCGACAGGTGCGCCTCCTGCGCGATCACGCCGACTTCCGCCTCCAGCTCCAGCGGGTAGTGCGTCCGGATCTCCGCGCCGAAGCGGTCCTTGAGCGGGGTGATGATGCGCCCGCGGTTGGTGTAGTCCTCGGGGTTCGCACTGGCGACCACCAACACGTCCAGCGGCAGGCGCAGCGTGTAACCGCGGACCTGGATGTCGCGTTCCTCCATCACGTTGAGCATCGACACCTGGATGCGCTCGGCGAGGTCGGGAAGTTCGTTGACCGCGACGATGCCGCGGTGCGCGCGTGGAATCAGCCCGTAGGCGATGGTCTCCGGGTCCCCGAGGCTGCGGCCCTCGGCGACCTTGATCGGGTCGATATCGCCCACCAGGTCGGCGACGCTGGTATCCGGGGTGGCGAGCTTTTCGGTGTAGCGCTCGCTGCGATGCTTCCATTCCACCGGAAGGTCGTCGCCCAGGGTGGCGGCCTTGCGGATCGACTCCGGCGTGATCGGCGAGAAGGGATGCTCACCGAGTTCGGCGCCGGCGATCACCGGCGTCCACTCGTCGAGCAACCCGACCAGCGCGCGCAGCAGCCGGGTCTTGCCCTGGCCGCGTTCGCCGAGCAGGACGAAGTCGTGCCCCGCGATCAAAGCCCGCTCGAGCTGGGGCAAGACGGTGTCGTCGAATCCCAGGATGCCGGGCCAGATGGCTGCGCTGTCCGGCCCGTCGGCCAACGCGGTCAACAGATTTTCGCGGATTTCCTGCTTGACTCCCCGTTCACGGTGACCGGCGGCACGCAGTTCGCCGACGGTGCGGGGCAGGTTGCTCGGTGACGTCACCACTCCACGCTACGACGCGGGCTCAGACGAGTCATGCGAAGGGCGTTCACTTCAGGCGTATTGACACGCGGATCCCACCACCGTTCGCGGGCCGCCGATGCCCGACGAAGGCCGGACAGCGTGAAGCGACTGTCCGGCCCTCGTACTGGGTTACCGAGCCCTCCGCGCCTCGGCGGTCGGGCAGGACCGGTCAGCTGGACGTGACGGTGGCCTCGGCGTCACCCGGCTTCCAGGTGATGCTGCCGTGCTCGAATGTCGACTTCTTCACGCCGTCGGGGGTGTCCACCTCGTCGCTCGTGGGGTACCCCAGTTTGCCCTGCGAACCGCCGAGCTCGTTCCACTTGTCGCGAATCTTGCCCCACACGACGTAGGCCTGAGACTTGTAAACGATTACGCCGCCGTCGAATTGCTGGTAGACACCGCCATCCGGGTTCTTCTGCTCGTTGCCGGTGGGGGCACCCAGGTCTTTGCGCGCCTTGTCGTCGAGGGCGTTGTACTTCGCCAGGATTGGCCCCTCGACGGTGTAGGGGGTGCCGTTGGCGCCGTTGATCTGTGTCGAGCTCGGGGCACCGCTCGCCGTGGTGCTTTCCGATGGCGCCGCGCTTGCGGATGATCCCGCGGTTGCCGACGATGTCACCGAAGAACTGGCAGGACTGGTTGTTTGACCGGCGTTGTTGGACTTACTGCAACCGCCACCGATCAGCGCGAACCCCGCAAGCGCTACAGAGAAGGCCGCCGTTCGTTTTGTAATCTCGCGCATCTCATTCCTCTCGATAATGGACGGGATTCGCCGTCCGCGTATCGAAAAGGGAAGTAGGCCGATCCGCGACCCCCCGACGGAAGAACCTGCAGCAACGATGCCCGCCGGTCTTCCCCGAACGCATCGTACCGAGCACGGATTCGGCCGCCTTGTGTGACCCCCGTCACGGGGCTAATGGGCGAAGTGGCGCGCCCCCGTCAAATACAGCGTGATGCCGGCGTTGGCGGCGGCCGCGGTCACCTCGTCGTCGCGCACCGATCCCCCCGGATGCACGATCGCCTTCACTCCGGCGCCGGTCAGCGTCTCGAGCCCGTCGGGGAAGGGGAAGAACGCATCCGAGGCCGCGACCGCGCCGCGCACCCGGTCGCCGCCGCGTTCGACGGCCAGCCGCGCGGCGTCGACGCGGTTCACCTGCCCCATGCCCACACCGATGGTGGCGCCGCCGGCGGCGATCACGATCGCGTTCGATTTGACGGCGCGACACACGCGCCACGCAAAAACGAGGTCCGCCAGCGTCTCCGGATCGGCGGGCTCCCCGGTCGCCAGGGTCCAATTCGCCGGGTTGTCCCCGTGCGCGTCGAGCTCGTCGCGTTGCTGGACCAACAGCCCGCCACTGAGCGGCCGCAGTTCGGTGCCACCGGTCAGCGGCTCGGACGCCACCAGCACCCGGATGTTCTTTTTGCGCGTCAGGACGTCCAGGGCGGCCAGCTCGTAGGCGGGCGCGACGATGACCTCGGTGAAGATGGTGCTGACGTACTCGGCCATCTCGACGCTGACTTCGGTGTTGGCCGCGATGACCCCGCCGAATGCGCTCAGCGGATCGCATTCGTGGGCTTTGCGATGCGCGTCAGCCACCGATGCCGACGAGATCGCAATCCCACATGGGTTGGCGTGCTTGATGATTGCCACGCATTTCTGTTCGTGGTCGAAGGCGGCCCGCCACGCCGCGTCCGCGTCGGTGAAGTTGTTGTAGGACATCTCTTTTCCGTGCAACTGCTCGGCCTGCGCCAGGCCCGGCCATGCGCTGGGGTCGTTGTAGAGCGCGGCCTGCTGGTGCGGGTTCTCGCCGTAGCGCAGCATCGCCGAGCGGCGCCAGCTGCGGCCCAGCCACTTCGGGAAGGCGGTGGGTGGATGTTCGGGAGCCAGCGTCGACTCCATCCAGCCCGCCACGGCGATGTCGTATTCGGCGGTGTGCTGAAACGCCAGCGCCGCTAGCCTTTTGCGCTCGGCGAGGGTGAATCCGCCTTGCCGGACCGCGGCGAGCACCCCGTCGTAGCCCTGGGGGTCGGTGATCACCGCCACGCTGGGATGGTTCTTCGCGGCGGCGCGCACCATCGACGGTCCACCGATGTCGATCTGTTCGACGCATTCGTCGATGCTCGCGCCGGAGTCGACGGTCTCGCTGAACGGGTACAGGTTGACGACGACGAGTTCGAAGGCCGCGATGCCGAGCTGCTCGAGTGCCTGGGCGTGCTCGGGTTTGCGAAGGTCCGCCAGCAGGCCCGCGTGCACGCGCGGGTGCAGGGTCTTGACCCGGCCGTCGAGCACTTCGGGGAAACCGGTCAGCTCCTCGACCCGGGTCACCGGAATGCCTTTTTCGGCAATGTTCTTCGCGGTGGATCCCGTGGAGACGATCTCGACGCCGGCCGCGGTCAGCCCCTGGGCCAGGTCGATGAGCCCGGTCTTGTCGTACACGCTGATCAAGGCGCGGCGGATCGGCCTTTTGGCGTTCTCCCGCCAGTCGTCGGTGCTCATCCGTTGTCGCCTTTCATCCGATCGTCGCTTTTCTCCCGACCAGCGTCAGGCCGCCGGTTGCGATCGCGGCCACCACGTCCGCGAGCAGCTTGCGTTCGGTGACCTTGATGCGTTCGTGCAGAGTCTCTTCGTTGTCGCCGTCGAGCACCGGAACGGATTGCTGCGCCAAGATCGGCCCGGTGTCCGTCCCGGCGTCCACCAGGTGCACCGTACAGCCTGTGATCTTCACACCGTAGGCCAACGCGTCGGCCACCCCGTGCGCACCCGGGAACGCCGGCAGCAGCGCCGGATGGGTGTTGATGACGCGTCCGTAGAAACGTGAAAGAAACTGCGGTCCAAGGATTTTCATGAACCCCGCCGAAACCACCAGATCGGGCGAGTGGGCGGCGGTGGCGTCGGTGATCGCGGCGTCCCAGGCGTCGCGGTCGGCGTGATCGCCGAGCCGGACGGTGAAGGTGGGCAGGGACGCGGCCGCGGCGATCTCGGTGGCCAGGCAGTCACGGTCGGCGCCGACGGCGACGATCCGGGCGGGATAGTCCGCGACGGCGGCCTGGATCAGGGAGTTGAGCAGCGATCCGGTGCCCGAGGCCAGTACCACTACCCGCGCCGACGCGTTGGGGGGCACATGGAGGGGTTCGACCACATCGGCGAGCCTAGTCGGGCGACGATGCGCGCCCTCACGGGCGCGCTGAGGAGCCCGACCATCCACACAGCGGGCGACGATGCGCGCCCTCACGGGCGCGCTGAGGAGCCCGACCATCCACACAGCGGGCGACGATGCGCGCCCTCACGGGCGCGCTGAGGAGCCCGACGGGCGGCGGCCGGCGTCGTGCGTTTGACGATCACACTGGCCGGTAGGGCAATTGCCTATTGCTCCGGATCGCGCCCAACCGCGGAAGGCCCCGGCTCGCCTTCCCCCGGATCGGGCCCAACCGCGGGCGGCCCCGGCTCGGCTCCCCCGGGATCGCCCTCGTCCGCGGGAGGCTCCGTCTCGCCTGCCCCGGGATCGCGCTCGGCGGGGGGCTCCGTCTCGCCCTCCCCCGGGTCGCCCGCGGTCGGCTCGAAGAAGTCCTCCTCCGCCACCCTGTCGTCGAAAACATCGGCGAAATCGGCCGGCTCCTCGGCCGGTGCGGCCGACGCGGGTTTGGCCCGCAGCCGCCTGGGTCGAGGCCTGATCCCCCCGCTCAGCACCACGGTGATCCCGCCAATCACCGCGAACCAGAAGAAGACACCGAGCAGCAATGCGCCCTGGTCCACCCCGACATGGCCGAAGTTACCCAGCTGCCCACTTCCGGCGAATGCCAGCAGCGACATCACCAACGCCCCGGCGATTGAGGCGACCAGCAGCTTGACCAGCGCCGCGGCCGGCGGCAGCGCACGCCGGGCACATTGCTGTCCGACCGCCACGCCAGACGATGCACCGATGATGAGCAGCGCAACCCATACCGGCCCCAGCGGCGGCCTGGGGACCGCGGCCAACACCGGCAAGGCCGGGATGTCGCCGCCGAACACGGTGAACGAGCTGAACGTCGCGAAACCGATGTGAGCGCTGGATCCTACGGCGACCGCCGCGGTGCCCACAATCACGTTGGGCGCGTACAACATTGACAGCAGGGTGAGGCTGAATTCGCCGAAGATCGAATCGGTGATGCCGTAGAGCTCCTGCATGGTCGACCAGTGCACGATCAGCGACCCGGCCGTCACGAACCCGGAGAGCCCGAGCAACGCCAGCAGGCCGGCGGACGCGGCGCGCAACGAATCGCCCAGCCAATAGGGCAGCGACGACACCGCCAGCGCGCGTGGCCCCACCCGGGACCACACACCGATCCCCGCGCCGGCGGCGTGGACCACGAGCACGCTGAGGAACGCGCGCAGCGCGCTCGGTGTTTGCAGCTCGGTGATCACCGAGGACGCGTCGTGGATGACCGCCAGGGCGATCGCCGTCATCAGCAACGGTCCGCCCAGCGCCGAGGCGACCACCCAGCGAACGACCAGCCACGACGAGTGAGGTGAGGTGGCCCGCGCCGTGCTGCGCGCGGTGGCCCAGACCATGAGCAGCACCGGCAGCAGCGGCATCACACCGAGTTCGCGGCCACTGATGGAGATCGGAACCTGGTGCACGCCCAGCCACATGCTGGCGATGGCGCCCAGTGCGCCGGTCATGTCGCTGTTGGCGATCAGCAGTTGGATCAGCGTGACCGCGGCGATGATGACCAACGCCACCACGGCCGGGGCGAACGCGACCCTGACGAGGTCACGCGCCTGGCGAGCGCCCGCTGCCCGGTTGTCCTCTAGCCGTGTCACTCTTGGGCACGTCCCCGACTAGACGCAACAGCGCACGGTTAGGCGGGCGCTGGCCCAGACGGTGATGACGGCGACTGCTGCTCCTGGCCGAAGGATTGACCGCCGGATTGCTCCGAGTAGTTGGTGGGTGAACCGGCATCCGATCCGCCGCCGACGTTCGGTGGCGGGCTGAAGCTGGGGAAGCCGGTGGGGGGCGTCGACGAGCCCTGGTGCTGCGCGGACGGCTGCTGCCCCGACTGCGGCGAGGGCTGGGCGCCGAAACCGCCGGTCGGAGCGCCGCCCTGGGTCGGCGACCCGCCGGGCCCATACCCGCCGTATTGCGATCCGTATCCCTGCTGGCCGCCATGCTGCTGGCCGCCCGGCTGACCGTAGTAGGGCTGCTGGCCGTACTGCCCGTATTGCCCGTACTGGCCATACTGCGAATAGGGGTCGTACTTGGGGCGCGGCGTCGGCGCCGTGATCACGCCGGAGTCCAGCAGCACGACGACGACCGCGGCGATCGCCTGCAGCACGACGGCCGCCACCAGGGGCCACATCGCCCAGCCGATCGCGAAACCGGCGGGCAGGTTGATCGTCTCGGTGATGGCCAGCAGCGCGCCCAGTACCGCGATGACCGCGACAACCCCCACGTAACTCTTGGCTTTCGGCAGCAGGCTCAGCCCGGCGAGCAGCGCGGCCAACAGGGCAACCACGACCGCGGTGCCGGCATCACCGGCGCGACCGCCGATGCCCGGACCGAGGTCGGCGCTAATGGTGAACGTGGGCCCGAAGTTCAGCAGGTAGGCCACGAAACCGAGCACCACCACCGCGATGTTCAGGTACAGCGGAAGCTTGCTCTTGCCGTCGTCTTCTTTGGCGAACGAGGGCGTGGCGCCTGCGTAGGTGCCGCCGGGCTGACCCGGTGGGTATCCGGGGCTACCGGGAGAGTAGGTCATTGCTCCTCCTGTTGCTTCCAGTGCCTTTAAGTGCCGAGCGGGCGCCACGGTGGCGATGCGACGCTGTGCCTGCAGGCGCGTCACTGCGTTGCGACGCGGTCGATCACCCACGCTAGCGCACGTGCGACAACCGGTGCCGCTGCCACTGGCTTGGAAGGCGGGGCCCGCGGCGGCGATGCCGCGGCCCTCCGGCGAGACGGTCCGTATCACTACAGCTTGCTCAGTAGAGGTAGAACACGTTCTAATTCTCTGCATGGATTACGGGCTTGTGCTTTTTACCAGCGACCGCGGCATCTCTCCGGCGACGGCCGCGAAGCTTGCCGACGACCACGGCTTTCAAACCTTCTACGTCCCCGAACACACTCATATCCCGATCAAGCGGGAGGCTGCCCACCCCACCACCGGCGACGCGTCGCTGCCCGACGACCGCTACATGCGCACGCTGGACCCGTGGGTGAGCCTGGGCGCGGCCTGTGCCGTCACGTCGCGGGTGCGGCTGTCCACCGCGGTGGCGCTGCCGGTCGAACACGACCCGATCACGCTGGCGAAAAGTATTGCCACCCTGGACCATCTCTCCGGCGGCCGGGTCAGCCTGGGCGTCGGATTCGGTTGGAACACCGACGAGCTCGCCGACCACAACGTGCCGCCCGGGCGGCGGCGCACCATGCTGCGCGAATACCTCGAAGCGATGCGGGCGCTGTGGACCCAGGAAGAAGCCGAGTACGACGGTGAGTTCGTCAAGTTCGGTCCCAGCTGGGCGTGGCCCAAGCCGGTGCAGTCGCACATCCCGGTGCTCGTGGGGGCCGCGGGCACCGAAAAGAACTTCAAGTGGATCGCGCGCAGCGCCGACGGCTGGATCACCACTCCGCGCGACTTCGACATCGACGAACCGGTCAAGCTGCTGCAGGACACCTGGGCGGCCGCCGGCCGCGACGCCGCCCCGCAGATCGTGGCGCTGGACTTCAAGCCCGTTCCCGAGAAGCTCGCCAAATGGGCCGAGCTCGGGGTGACCGAGGTGTTGTTCGGGCTGCCGGACAAGCCCGATGCCGAGGTCGCCGCCTACGTCGAGCGGCTCGCCGGCAAACTAGCGGCTCTCGTTTAGTTGCGCGGTGCGCGTCGAGACTTAAACCATTGCGACGCGCAGCGGCGTGTCGTGTACCAGGTTTAAGTGTCGCGGCGCGGACGGCCGCTCAGGCCAGCGTGGCCCGGTTGTCCTTTTCGGTCGGCCGGACCACGATCGACGCCCCCAGCGGCTCGCCGTCGCTGAGCAACCCGACCAGCTCGGGATCCTCGCTCAGGGCCAGGAAACGGCTACCGTCGTCGTCCAGGCGGCCGATGATGATGCCGGTGCGCACCGGCCAGTCGTAGCGCACGGTGTAGGTCTCGATCCTCGCGCGACCGTCGGCCTTGACGGTCACCGCCATCTTGGGACGGGCGGCGACCTCGGCGCGCAGCGCGGCGCTGTTGTCGGGCTTCCAGTCCACCGGCGTGGTCGAGTACACCCCGACGGAGTACTTGCTCATGATCCCGCCGTTGGCGGCGACCAGGCCGAATTGCCCTGGGAGGTCCCGCATTTCGCTGACCGTCTCGGCGATGCCGTGCAGTGAGTAGTTGTTGCCCGGTCCGCCGAAGTACGGCAGACCGCCGGTGAGCGTCAGCCCGCGGGGATCGTCGGTGGCCAGCTGAGTCCCGTCGCAGAAGTTGAACACCGGCACCGGGAAGCAGCTGTAGAGGTCGAAGGTCGAGACGTCGTCGATGCCGACACCCGCCCCGGCGAGCGCTTCCTGGACCGCCAGCACCGACGCCGAGTTATAGGTCAGGTCGAGGCGGTCCAGCAGCGGCTGGTCCACCATGTCGGCGTGCCCGTGCAGAAACACCCAGCGCTCCTCGGGCACCCCGAGCCGGCGGGCGGCGGCCACCGACATCAGCAGCGCGGCCGCACCCTGATTGACCTGGTCGCGGGCCACCAGCAGCCGCGGGTACGGGTCGCAGATCATCCGGTTGGACGCGGTCACGGTGATGAGCTCGTCGACGCTGCGCTCCACCGGGGAGGACGCGAACGGGTTTTTCGCCGCGACTTTGGTGAACGGGGCGAACAGCTCGCCCATCTGGCGCCGGTAGTCGGCGACGCTCAAGCCCAGCCGGGCGCGGCGTGCGTTCTCCAGCAGCCCGTACTGGGCCGGCGCTCCGATGAGCCCGTGCGCGACGGTGTAGTCGTCGAACAGGCCGTCGTATCCGAAGCCGCGGTCCTCGAGGGACCCCTCGACCGTGTCGGAATGATCCGGCTTATCCCGGTCGGCGAAATACCGGATGCTGGACGTGTTTTCGGAGCCGAAGATCATCACGACCTCCGCCTCGCCCGAGGCGATGACGCCGGCGAATTCGGTGACCAGATGCTGGGGTCCCTGGCCGCCGATGGGCTCGAGAACCGCGCGGGCCGGCGCGGCGCCGAGGCGCTTGGCCACCGACCGCGGGTAGTTGTTGGACTTGCCCATGGGCGCGGGTGTGCGCCCGGAGATCTCGAACTGCCGGAGGGCGGCGACGGTGTCGATGGCTGCGGCGACGGCGGTGACGTCGGCCCCGGTGTCATGCAGCGCGGCCTGCGCCGCTGCCGTCGCCAGTTCCACCGACGACATTCCGCGGTAGCCGGAGTCCTCGATGCGTTCGGTGAACTGCCCCACGCCGACGATGACTGGGGTGTTCGGGTCGAGATTCATAGACCCACTATCTACCTTGGGCCGGGCCCCGGCCAAATCCGGGGCCCTCGCAGCATCGGCTCGCGCCCCTACAGGCTCTGCAGGATCTCCCGGGCCAGCGCCGCCGTCTCCGACGGGGTCTTGCCGACCTTGACGCCGGCGGCCTCCAAGGCTTCCTTCTTGGCGGCCGCGGTGCCCGACGAGCCGGACACGATGGCGCCCGCGTGGCCCATCGTCTTGCCTTCCGGCGCAGTGAATCCCGCGACATAGCCGACGACCGGCTTGGACACGTTGGCCTTGATGTAGTCGGCCGCGCGCTCCTCGGCGTCGCCGCCGATCTCACCGATCATCACGATGACCTTGGTGTCGGGGTCCTTCTCGAAGGCCTCGATGGCGTCGATATGGGTGGTGCCGATCACCGGGTCACCACCGATGCCGATCGAGGTGGAAAAACCGAAATCGCGCAGCTCGTACATCATTTGGTAGGTCAGGGTGCCGGACTTGGACACCAGCCCGACGGGGCCGGGGCCGCTGATGTTGGCGGGGGTGATGCCGGCCAGCGCCTCGCCCGGGGTGATGATGCCGGGGCAGTTCGGTCCGATGATGCGGGTTTTTTGTCCTTTGTCGACGTTGTAGGCCCACGCATAGGCGCTGTCCTGCACCGGAATTCCCTCGGTGATGACGACCAGCAGCGGGATCTCGGCGTCGATGGCCTCGATGATGGCGTCCTTGGCGAATTTCGGCGGCACGAAGACGACCGACACGTTGGCCCCGGTCTCCTTCATCGCTTCGGCGACGGTGCCGAACACCGGGAGCCCGACGTCCTTGCCGACCGGGTCCACATGCGACACGGTGGTGCCGGCCTTGCGGGCGTTCACCCCGCCCACCACCTGGGTGCCGGCCTTCATCATCAGCGCGGTGTGCTTGGTGCCCTCGCCACCGGTGATGCCCTGGACGATGACTTTGGAGTCTTTGTTCAAAAAGATCGACATGGCTTGGGTCCCTTACTTGTTCGCCAGCTCGGCGGCTTTGTCGGCACCGGCATCCATGGTCTCGGCCTGGATCACCAGCGGGTGGTTGGCTTGGGCCAGAATGCGCCGGCCTTCGTCGACGTTGTTGCCGTCGAGCCGGACCACGAGCGGCTTGTTCGCCTCGTCGCCGAGCATGTTCAGCGCGGTCACGATCCCGTTCGCGACGGCGTCGCAGGAGGTGATGCCGCCGAACACGTTCACGAAGACGGCCTTGACCTGCTTGTCGTTCAGGATGACGTCGAGGCCCGCGGCCATCACCTCGGCCGACGCGCCACCGCCGATGTCCAGGAAGTTGGCCGGCTTGACCCCGCCGTGCTTCTCGCCGGCGTAGGCGACGACGTCGAGCGTGGACATCACCAGGCCCGCGCCGTTGCCGATGATGCCGACCTGACCATCGAGCTTGACGTAGTTGAGGTCGTGCTCTTTGGCCTTGAGTTCCAGCGGGTCGGTGGCGTCGCGGTCTTCGAACTCGGCGTGGCCGGGCTGACGGAAGTCGGCGTTGGCGTCGAGGGTGACCTTGCCGTCCAGCGCCAAGATCCGGTCTTGGGGATCCCGCACCAGCGGGTTGACCTCGACCAGGGTGGCGTCCTCTGCGACGAAGACCTCCCACAGCTTGTTGATGGTGACCGCGGCGGCGTCGAGCACCTCGGCCGGCAGGTGGCCCTGTTCGGCGATGGAACGCGCGGTCGCCAGGTCGACACCCTTGACGGCGTCCACCGGAACCTTGGCCAGCCGCTCGGGCTTGGTGGCGGCCACCTCCTCGATTTCCATGCCGCCCTCGACCGAGCACATGGCCAGGTAGGTGCGGTTGGCGCGGTCGAGCAGGAAGGAGATGTAGTACTCCTCGGCGATGTCGCTGGCCTCGGCGACCAACAGCTTCTTGACGACGTGTCCCTTGATGTCGAGACCGAGGATGTTCTTGGCGTGCTCGAAGGCGTCGTCGGGCGTCGCCGCGTACTTGACGCCGCCCGCCTTGCCGCGTCCGCCGACCTTCACCTGCGCCTTGACCATCACCGGGCGACCGATCTCGGTGGCGATCTCGCGAGCGCCTTCGGCGGTGTCGGTCACGCGTCCCGGCGTAGTCGGTACGTTGTGCTTGGCGAACAATTCTTTTGCTTGATACTCGAAAAGGTCCATGGACTCTCTGTCTTCGCTCGACTCAACTGCTAGGCCTCTTGGTGGGCGGTGCCGCATCCGGCAACTCGCACGGACGAACTGTATCCACCCTCGAAATGGCTTTGACCGCCGCGTCCGCCGATGTGGCACAGCTCACGGGACATGGATAGACCGTCCGCGTGATCCAAATCACAATTCCGCCCGGATTGTGCGACGAGGTTGCCAGTCCCGCGCGTCAGCGGATACCTTCCTAGGGTCCAGATAACGTTATGGTCACGATACGAGGACATTTCAGGTTGCCCCAGCACCGTTTTGCCACGCCCTCTGCCGTAACAACAGGCATCTTGAGGGTGAGTCGCGCAGCAGGCGCCCGGTCGGCGGAGCCCCATCGGACCGAAGTCACGGAGATCCTTCCGCTCGACGGCTTTGACTTCGACGACCTCGATTTCAGCGACTCCGGTGACGATCTCGGCGATCACGCCGGCCTGGACTTCAGCAACGACTCGACGTTCGACAACGCAGCGCAGGTCCTGCTGGCGCCGGAGCTCGACGACCTCCACGAGACCGACGACCTGAAGCCTCGGTGGCTGGCGGCGCCCGCCACCGAGGTGTTGCCCCGGGTCACCGTCGGCCCCCGCACCGAGCGGCGCCTCGAGCACCCGCACACCACCGACGTCGTCGGCGCCGCGCGCCGCGGCGGGCAGCACCGCAAGCAGCCCACCAGCGCGGCCCGCGGCCGCCTGCTGATCTCGGCGATGGCCGCCGGCGCGGCCGCCGCGGCTGCCCACACGGCCACCAGCCACGCCGACACCCCCAAGACCGAGGCGGTGCTGACCGCCAACGCGTCCGCACTCACCGGCGGGTCGGGCAGCAACACCGTCCGCGGCCCCCAGGTGATCGCGGTGGAGCCCGCGGCCAACGCGGCCCTGCACAACCAGGAACTCGCCAGGGGCGTCGCCTTCGCCAACGACCGCGCCCAGCGCGAGGCGCGCCTGCAGCAACCGCTCTACGTGATGCCGACCAAGGGGATATTCACCTCCAACTTCGGTTACCGCTGGGGCGTGCTGCACGCCGGTATCGACCTGGCCAACTCGATCGGCACGCCGATCCTCGCCGTGTCCGACGGCGTCGTCATCGAAGCCGGCCCGGCCGGCGGCTACGGGATGCTGGTCAAGCTGCGGCACGCCGACGGCACCGTCACGCTCTACGGACACATCAACACCGCCCTGGTCAGCGTCGGCGAGCGCGTCATGGCCGGCGACCAGATCGCCACCATGGGCAACCGGGGCAATTCCACCGGCCCGCACCTGCACTTCGAGGTGCTGCAGGGCGGCACCGAGCGGATCGATCCGGTGCCGTGGCTGGCTAAGCGTGGACTTATGGTCGGCAACTACGCTGGTTAGGGTGACCGCGCCGAACGAACAGCCTTCCGGTCCGCGTCCGCCCGAGGCCAGTGCGGAGCCATCATCGCCCTCCGACTCACGGACACGGATCATCCGCCGCGCGCCGACCGGACCCATTCCCACCACCCCGGACTCTCCGACTAGTCAGTTCGTGCCGCCGGCCCCGCCGTACCGGGGTGGCCCGCGTGCGGGGCGCACCGGCTATGCCGGAATGCCGGCCTTCGAGCCCACCGATCGCACGGCCGTCGCCGCGTGCGCGGTCAGCATCGTCAGCGGGTGGGCCACGTCGGTGGTGGCCACCGATCTGATCGCCGGTTGGTGGCGAACCGATCGCCTGTTCTGCATCGCGGTCGCGTTTCTGGCCCTCGTGTTCGGCGCCACCACGGTGACGGGTGTGATCGCGCTGCTGCAGCGCCGGTCGGTCAGCCGCTACCTCCTGTTGGCCGGCGCGCTCGTCGCTTTCCTTACTTACATCGGCGTGTTCATCGCCGGTGCCCGTGTGGCGTGGGTCGTGCACCTGCTGCCGCTGTTGCCGATCGCCACGGTCGTGCTGGTGATGCTGCCGCAAACCAAACGCTGGCTGGAGGCCTGACCTTCGCCGAACGTGTACTGGCGGCGATGTTTTCGCGATTTCTCCGCCCTGAGTGCACGTTCGACGCGCCTAGTCCTCGCCCGATTAGAGCTTGCTGATCGGGGCGTGGTTGTGCATCAGCTTGACCCGTCCCGAGCTGCCGAAGTCGATCAGCGACATCGCCGATTCGCCGACGCCGGACACTTCCTCGACCCGGCCCAGGCCGTACTTGTCGTGCGTCACCCGGTCGCCGGGCTCGAGCACCAGCAGCGGTCGCTTGCTCATCCCGGAACGAGTCGGCGCCGCGCGCGGCGTGCCGAATCGTCCGGCACCGCTCACCGGCGCGCTGAACGACGGGGCCGGCGCGGTGCGGCGCCATTCGATCAATTCTTGCGGAATCTCCCTGAGGAAACGGGATTCCGGGTTGAGCATGGGCTGCCCCCAGGAGGACCGGACGATGGCCCGGCTCACGTACAGCCGCTGCCGTGCGCGGGTGATGCCCACGTAGGCCAGCCGTCGCTCCTCGGACAGTTCGGTCGGGTCGTCCAATGACCGCATGTGGGGGAACATCCCGTCCTCCCACCCGGTGACGAACACCACCGGGAACTCCAGGCCTTTCGCGGTGTGCAGGGTCATCAGCGTGACCATGCCGGCACCATCCTCGGGGATCTCGTCGCTGTCGGAAACCAGCGACACCCTCTCCAAGAACTCCGCCAGCACACCGGTATCGGGCACGTCCTCGTCTTCGGGGGTTTGCAGCGACTCACCCAGGGCTTCGGCGTTCGCGCGGTCGGTGCTGAATTCGTGTGCCACGCTGACGAGTTCGTTGAGGTTGTCCAGCCGCGCCAGTTCCTGGGGGTCGGTGGAGGATTCCAGCTCCCTGCGGTACCCGGTGCGTTCGAGCACCGACTCGACCAGATCGCCGAGATCGTCATCCAGGCGGCCCCGCAGCTCGTCGAGGAGCTCGACGAAGCCCGCGATCGCCTTCTCCGCGCGGGAATTCAGCATCGGCACTTTGCCTTCGGCCGCGGCGACGAGCGCGTCGGCGAAGCTGGCCCCGGTGTTCTCGGCGTACACCGCGACGCAGGCCTCGGCGCGATCCCCGATGCCGCGACGCGGGGTGTTGAGGATGCGCCGCATGCTGACCGCGTCCCCCGGGTTATCCAGGACCCGCAGATAGGCGACGATGTCGCGAATCTCCTTGCGCTCGTAAAAGCGCACTCCCCCAACGACTTTGTAGGGGATTCCGGCGCGGATGAAGACCTCTTCCAACGACCGCGACGAGTTGTTGGTGCGATAGAAGACGGCGACGTCGTTGTAGGTGATCTCGCCCTTCTCGGCGAGCGCGTCGATCTCCTCGGCGACGAATCGGGCTTCGTCGTGCTCGTTGTCGGCGACGTAGCCGACGATCAACTCGCCGGCGCCTTCGGCGGTCCACAGACGCTTGTCGCGGCGCCCGGAATTGCGGGCGATCACCGAGTTGGCCGCCGACAGAATGTTCTGCGTAGAGCGGTAATTCTGTTCCAGCAGAATGGTTGTCGCGTCGGGATAGTCGCGTTCGAAGTCCTCGATGTTGCGGATGGTGGCGCCGCGGAATGCATAGATCGACTGATCGG
This sequence comes from Mycobacterium sp. NTMscope_MAC_12, assembly GCF_976985675.1. Classification (NCBI taxonomy): domain Bacteria; kingdom Bacillati; phylum Actinomycetota; class Actinomycetes; order Mycobacteriales; family Mycobacteriaceae; genus Mycobacterium; species Mycobacterium sp. NTMscope_MAC_12. Next base: position 548,922 of record NZ_CDRJYY010000001.1, on the reverse strand, counting down.
CGTCGCCGACCACGCACAACTCCGCGGGCGGCACCTCATCAGACGATTCCGGTGCTTCTGAACCGCGGCCGACCAATTCCCGCACCAACACGTACTGGGCGTGGTTGGTGTCCTGGTACTCGTCGACGAGCACGTGCCGGAACCGCCGCCGATAGTGCTGGGCGATCTGCGGGAAGGCCCGCAGCACCGCCACGGTTTCCCCGATCAGGTCGTCGAAGTCCAGCGCGTTCGCCGCCCGCAACCGCCGCTGATACTCGCCGTAGACGCTGGCCACCGTGCGGGACAACTCGTCGGAATCATCGGTCAGCTTGGAGACCGCGTCGGCGGGGTCGATCAGCTCGTTCTTCAGGTTGGAGATGGCGTTGGCCAACAGCCGCGGCGAGTAGCGCTTGATGTCGAGCCCCATGTCGCGCCCGATCATCTGCAACAGCCGCCGCGAATCGTCGGCGTCGTAGATCGAGAAGTTGGAATTGAGGCCTTCGATCAGGGAGGCCTGGTTGCGCAGGATGCGCACGCACGTCGAGTGAAAGGTGGACACCCACATGGCGCGGGCGCGGTTGCCGACCAGCCGCACCACCCGTTCCCGCATCTCGGCGGCGGCCTTGTTGGTGAAGGTGATGGCCAGCACCTGGCCGACCCCGACCCCGCGCGCCGCGATCAGGTAGGCGATGCGACGCGTCAACACCGCGGTCTTGCCCGAACCCGCCCCCGCGACGATCAGCAGCGGGGAACCTTCGTGCACCACCGCCTGGCGTTGTTGCGGGTTGAGCCCCTCGAGCAGTTGATCGGCTTCGGAGGCCGGCTTGGTATCTGTTGCGTGCACACTCATGTCAGTCCAAACTTACCGCCGCCCAGTGACACAAAGCGCCCAGGCATCAAACCAGGCTAGTGGCTCGGCCGGCCTGAATCGCGCCACGCGTTCTACCGAAAAATCGGCGTGTCGGAATGCACTATTCAATGCCTCCTCGGCCCGGCGCCGCAATTGCACCCAAGTCCAAAAAGAGCAGCTTAAACATGTTTTTTTGCGCGTGAGCCGTTTTTAGTGGCACACTCATTTGGTGCTCAATCTGCAGTGCCGACGACGCTGCTCGACCCTCGAGTGGCGCCGCCGATTCCCCTACGGGTGCCGGTCCGCGGCGCCCGTGGTCTAACTGCTTCCGCAGAGCCCCGGGCCCGCTTCGGCACCCGGGGTTCGTCTTCAGTGAGGCCCAACTGCATGAGTCCAGAACCCACACATCACGACGACGGCGCGGAGGCAGCAGAGATGAACATCGAGATGGTGGAGACCCAAGAGGCCACCGACATCGACGACTTGCGTCACGAGATCGATCGCCTGGACGCCGAGATCCTCGCCGCGGTCAAACGGCGCACCGAGGTATCTCAAGCGATCGGCAAGGCCCGGATGGCATCTGGGGGCACGCGACTGGTCCATAGCCGCGAGATGAAGGTCATCGAGCGCTACAGCGAGCTCGGCCCCGACGGTAAGGACCTGGCGATACTGCTGCTGCGGCTGGGCAGGGGCCGGCTCGGTCACTGAGCGCGGCGCCCGTCGCCGGCCTCATCGCCACACTGGCTCCTTCACGTCAGAGCCCATAGGGTCGACTCATGACCCGCGTCGGCGACGATGCAGAGCGCAGCGATGAAGAGGAGCGACGCCCATGACGCCCATGACCTCCGTGCACATCCTCCCCGACATCACCGCCACCCCGGCGTGGGACGCCCTGCGCAGGCATCATGAACAAATCGGCGGCACCCATCTGCGCCAGCTTTTCGACGAGGACCCCGATCGCGGCCGCGAGCTGACCGTCTCGGTCGGCGACCTCTACATCGACTACAGCAAGCACCGGATCACGCGAGAAACGCTGCGGCTCTTGGTGAATCTGGCCCGCACCGCGAACCTCGAACAGCGCCGCGACCAGATGTTCGCCGGCGTCCACATCAACACCTCCGAGGATCGTGCGGTGCTGCACACCGCGCTGCGGCTACCCCGGGACGCCGAACTGACCGTCGACGGTCAAAACGTCGTCGAGGACGTGCACGCCGTGCTGGACCGGATGGGCGACTTCACCGACCGGTTGCGCAGCGGCGAATGGACCGGAGCCACCGGGAAACGGATCAGCACCGTGGTCAACATCGGCATCGGCGGATCGGACCTCGGCCCGGTGATGGTCTACCAGGCCCTGCGCCACTACGCGGATGCGGGCATCTCGGCGCGCTTTGTCTCCAACGTCGACCCCGCCGACCTGATCGCCACCCTGGCCGACTTGGACCCCGCCACAACACTTTTCATTGTCGCGTCGAAGACGTTCTCGACGCTGGAAACGTTGACCAACGCCACGGCCGCGCGCCGTTGGGTGACCGACGCCCTCGGCGACGCGGCGGTGGCGCAACACTTCGTGGCCGTCTCCACCAACAAGCGCCTGGTCGACGACTTCGGGATCAACACCGACAACATGTTCGGGTTCTGGGACTGGGTCGGGGGCCGCTACTCGGTGGACTCGGCGATCGGCCTGTCGGTGATGGCCGCCATCGGCCGAGAAGCGTTCGCGGACTTCCTGTCCGGATTCCACATCGTCGACCGGCATTTCAAGACCGCACCGCTGGAGTCCAACGCGCCTGTGCTGCTTGGACTTATCGGCCTGTGGTATTCCAACTTCATGGACGCGCAATCGCGCGCGGTGCTGCCGTACTCGAACGACCTGGCGCGCTTCGCCGCCTATCTGCAGCAGCTGACCATGGAGTCCAACGGCAAGTCGACCCGCGCGGACGGCAGCCCGGTCACCACCGGCACCGGTGAAATCTTTTGGGGCGAACCGGGAACCAACGGACAACACGCGTTCTATCAGTTGCTGCATCAGGGCACCCGGCTGGTGCCGGCCGACTTCATCGGTTTCAGCCAACCGATCGACGATTTGCCCACCGCCGAGGGCGACGGCAGCATGCACGACTTGTTGATGAGCAACTTCTTCGCCCAGACGCAGGTGCTGGCCTTCGGCAAGACCGCCGAGGAGATCGCCGCCGAAGGCACACCCGCGGATGTCGTGCCGCACAAGGTGATGCCGGGTAACCGGCCGTCGACCTCGATCCTCGCCGACCGGCTCACCCCGTCGGTGCTCGGTCAGCTGATCGCGCTCTACGAGCATCAGGTTTTCACCGAGGGCGTGATCTGGGGAATCGACTCGTTCGACCAGTGGGGCGTGGAGCTGGGCAAAACTCAGGCCAAAGCCCTGCTGCCGGTGCTTACCGCGGACACCTCGCCGGCGCCGCAGTCGGATAGCTCGACCGATGCCCTGGTCCGCCGCTACCGCAGCGAACGAGGGCGCACCAGCTGATCGATCTCAGGCGAACATCTTGGTCAGCTGGGGCGGCAGCACCCGCATCAGCTGCACCAGCGGCGCCCACGGCCACCACGGCACCGCCGCCCGGCCCGGCTCACGCTCCATCGCGGCGACGAGCGCGTTGACGCCAGTTTCGTTGTCCACCATCAACATTGTGCTGTTCGACTTGGCGGTCATCTCCGACTCGATGTAGCCGGGTTCGATGACCGAAACCTTGACGGGCCCCTTGGCGTATTCGGCGCGCAACGATTCACCCAGCGAGCTCACGCCGGCCTTGCTCGCCGCGTACGCCGCCTTCACCCCCGGCACGCCCTTGTTGCCGAGCACCGACGAGATCAGCACCAGGTGACCCGAACCGTTCTTGTTGAACATCTCCAGCGCGGTCTCGATCTGCACCAGTGCGGCCACCAGGTTGGTCTCGAGGGTCGCCTTGTTGGCCCAGAGCTTGCCGGAGCCGAGCTTGGCGCCCTTGCCGATGCCGGCGTTGACGATGATGCGGTCGATGCCGCCCAGCTCGTCGCTGAGTTCGGCAAACACTTTGGGAACGGCCTCGTGGTCGTTGACGTCCAGCGCGGCGACCGCGATGGTGACGCCCGGATGCTTCTGCGTCAGCTCGGCTTTGAGCTCGTCGAGCCGGTCCGTGCGACGCGCGCACAGGGCGAGGTCGCGGCCCTTGGCGGCGAAGGCGCGCGCCATGCCGGCGCCCAGGCCGGAGCTGGCACCGGTGATGAGGATCTTCTGGCGAGTCATCGGGGCAGCATAACTAGTGCCCGCCCAACGTCGGGTTGTTGGGCTCGACAGCGGCTCGTTGGCACAACTAGTCCACGTTCGCGGCCCCCAGAAGCCGCACGCGCGACTACTTCAGCAAACGCGACATCCGCCGGTCGGCCAAGATCTTGCCCCCGGTCTGGCATGTCGGACAGTACTGAAAAGACTTGTCCGCGAACGACACTTCACGCACGGTGTCCCCGCACACCGGGCAGGGCAGCCCGGTGCGGGCGTGCACGCGCAATCCGGAGCGTTTCTCGCCCTTGAGGGTGGCCGCGCCCTGGCCGACGGATCGGCTCACCGCGTCGGTGAGCACGGTGACCATGGCGTCATGCAGCGTGGCGAGTTGTTTCTCGGACAGCTTGCCAGCGGTGGCGAACGGCGAGATCTTCGCGACGTGCAAGATCTCGTCGCTGTAGGCGTTGCCGATGCCGGCGATCACCTTCTGGTCGGTGATGACCGTCTTGATCCGCCCGGTGTTGTCGGCCAGAACGCGGGCCAGATCGTCTGGGCCGAGCTCCAGCGCGTCCGGCCCGAGGGAGGCGATCTGCGGGATCTGCTGGGGGTCGCTCACCAGCCACACCGCCAGCCGCTTCTGGGTGCCGGCCTCGGTGAGGTCGAAGCCGGGCGCCTCCCCCGGTGTGCCCAGATGCACCCGCAGCGCGATCGGGCCCTTGCCGGGTCGCAGCGGCGCCGCGGCCAACTTGTCGGACCACCGCAGCCAGCCCGCCCGGGACAAATGCGCGATCAAGGAGAGGTTGTCCGTCCGCAGCCCCAGGTATTTGCCCCAGCGGTCGGCCCCGACCACGGTCTGGCCGTGCAGCGCGCTGATCGGCGGGTCGAAGGTCTTCAGGACGGACAGGGCGGCGATGTCGACCCGGCCGACGGACAGGCCCACGGCGTGGCGCCGTAAGTGGTCGACCAGCGCTTCGATCTCGGGCAGTTCGGGCACGGTGTCAGTCTGCCGGTCGGAGCAAATAGGTGTCCATGATCCAGCCGTGCCGGGCGCGGGCCTCGGCCCGCAGCGCAACGATGCGGGGCCCCACCTCGCCGACCGTGCCGGCGATGAGCAGTTCGTCGTCGGTACCCAGGTAGGCGCCCCACCAGATCCGGGTCTCGGGCGGGCACGTCTGGAACGAGCAGTCCGCGTCGAGCATCACGACCGCGTCCCCGGCCAATCCCTGCGCGCGCAGCTGGCGTCCGGTGGTGATCAGAACGGGTTCGCCGACCTCGTTGAGCGGGATGCGGTGCCGGGCGGTCAGCGCCTGCACCGCGGTGATGCCCGGGATCACGTCGAACGTGAAATCGACCTGCGCGCCAACGGCGTCGAGGATCCGCAGCGTGCTGTCGTACAGCGACGGATCGCCCCAGGCCAAGAAGGCCCCGACGCCGTGCGGACCCAGCTCGGCCGAGATGGCCCTGGCCCAGATCTGTGCGCGTGCGGCATGCCAGTCCGCGACGGCGTCGCGGTACTCGGCATCATCGGCGCGCTTGGGGTCGGGCAGCTCGACGAACCGGTAGCCCGGTTCGCGGATGAACCGGCTGCAGATCTCGCGCCGCAGCGCCACCAGGTCGCTTTTGTGCTCGCCCTTGTCCATCGCGAAAAACACCTGCGTGTCGTTGAGCGCCTCGATCGCCTGCACGGTCACATAGCCGGGATCGCCGGCGCCGATGCCGATGACGTGGATGTGCCGGCCCAATGAACTCTCCTGACTCGCGTCGCTGCTCGACCACATTGCCGAATCGATATCGCACAGGCCTAGTCGGGACCTGAAGTACCCAGTACCATGGGTACTGTCTACGCACCCAATGGAGGGACGCCAGGGATGACCACGTCGCTGAAGCCCGGTGGGCCGAGCCGTGAAGAGTTCTCCGAACGCTTGCTGAAGGGCTCGGTCAAAAAGTCCTACGAGCCCGTCGTCGACATCGACTGGGACGCTCCGCTCGACCCGGACAAGTTCTATCTGCCGCCGCGGTTGGTGTCGCTGTACGGCACCCCGATGTGGGACGAGATGACCCGCGAACAGCAGATCGAGCTTTCCCGCCAGGAGTTGGTCAACACACTCTCGGCCGGGATCTGGTTCGAGAACATGCTCAACCAGTCGCTGCTGCGCACGATCCTGCACGAAGACCCGACGAGTAACTCGACGCATTACAAGCTGACCGAACTGGGCGACGAGACCCGTCACATGGTCATGTTCGGCAAGGCCATCGAACGCGTCGGCGCAAAACCGGTGCGCCCCAGGCTGTTTCACCGGATGATCATCAACATGCTCCCCCTGGCGTTTCAGCGTGGCTCGATGCTGTGGGTGGCCGCGCTGATCGGTGAGGAGATCTTCGACTCGCTGCAACGGCAGATGATGGACGACCCCGAACTGCAGCCAATCATTCAGCGGCTCATGCGCATTCACGTCACAGAAGAGGCGCGTCACATCCAATTCGCGCGCGACGGGGCGCGCAAACGAGTCGCCGAGATGCCCCGGTTCAACCGCTGGTTCATGGCCAACATCAACGGGCTGGGTGGCTACTTCTTCAACTATCTGTTCAGCAACCCGGTCCCTTATGCGCGAACGGGTCTCGACCCGCAGCGCGCCCGAAAGACCGCGCGCACCAGCCCACATCGCCGCGACGTTCAGGTTGCGGGCTTCGCTCCACTGGCGGCGTTCTTGACCGAGATAGGCCTGATGGGCCGGCTCGCGCGCCGCGGCTGGAAGCGCAGCAGGTTTCTGTGACGGCTTCGCGCGTCGGCGGTGAATCTCGCTGCCACATCGCCATTGTCGGCGCGGGGGCCGGCGGTCAGAACGCCCGTGACGCCTTGTCGGGCGCCCGGTTCACCGGCCTGGTCCTGCTCGACCAACCCGGCCACGACGTCACCAGCTCGCGGTTCGACGACCCCTCCGACACGTGGCTGTTGACCACGGCCGGGGGCGAGATCGTTCGCGCCGATGTCGTCGTCGCCGCCGGCCGAGGCATCTATGTCCCGTGGCTGCCGCCCATTGCCGGGCGCGAGGGCTTTCGCGGCGAGTCGTTTCACGCCGCGGCGTGGGATCCGGCATTTGACCCGTCCGGCAAGCGCATCGCGGTCATCGGCACCGACGCCACTGCCGGCTATCACCTCGGCCGGCTGGCCGGCGTGGCGGCGTCCACCACCGTCTTTGCGCGGGCCCCGCGTCGCGTCGTCACCGAGTTGCCGCTGTGGTCTACCCGCGCCACCCGCTGGCTGCGCCGCCCGAGCGCGTCGCGGCCTTCGATGGTGATCGTCTCGTCGGCCGTCGAAACGGTGACCGCGTCAGGGGTGCGGACCGCCGATGGTGTGCACCACAGCGTCGACGCCATCGTCTACGGCACCGGATTCTCGATCCCCGATGACGTCGCCGACGAGACGCTGACCGGCGCGGGCGGGCGGCCCATCCGGCAGGCCTGGCACGACGGCATGGAGCCGTTCTGCGGCATGGCGGTTCGCGGGTTCCCCAACTATTTCTTCATCACCGGCCCCGATCCGGGCGCGCAAGCCCGCTACATCGTCGAGTGCCTGAAACTCATGAGGCGCACCGGCAGCGACCGCATCGAGGTGCGCGCCAGCAGCCAGCATGTCTTCAACGAACGCGCCCAACTGGGACCGGCCGAACCGCCGCCGGTGGCGTCCGCCTTCGACCTTTCGGCCAGCGCGCCGGCCGGTGACGACGCCTACGACGGCGCCGCCACGCTGGAGATCGCCGGGAACCGCCACCCGGTACGGGTGCGCCTCACCGGGCACCTGGACCCGATCGATGGGCGCTATCACTGGCAGGGAACGGTATTCGGGTCGCCGTCCGACGACCTCAAAAAGGCGCGGACGGCCACGCTGACGGTGGGTGAGCGCAGCGCACCCGCGCGCATCGTGGAACGGACGCCCTGGGGCACGCATTCGGTCGCCGGCGTGGGCGCTCCCCCCTACGCGTTGAGCGACGCATGAACCGGTGCCGGCACCTCGCCGCCGGCTAGCGCATTTCTGCAGGAAACGCCCTGTTTTTCGGCCATACCGAAAAGTTTGGCCGCGCCCGCTCTGTGGTAACCCCGAGGGATAGCGCGTGCTGAGCAATGAACTCCATGGCGCGTTCGGGCGGTGCAGGTCGACGCCTCGACGAACACGGAGGGGGACGCATGATTTATTCGATGCGGGTCTGCGGCGTGAGTCCGGGGGGATCCCGATCGCAACCTGCAGCTTCTCGATGCATCGACGCCGGCCCACCGCGAACTAGACTTTTGCCGCTGAGGGCGGATACTCAAGCAGTCGGCCCGGCAGAACACAAGGAGCGGGAAATGATTCCGGACGTCCCGATCGAGCTGGGATGAGCCCGGTGGCTGAGTCGGCCAGCTCGTTGGCCGTCGCGACGCGCACGGATGACTCGATAGCCGTGCTGACCGTCGACGGCGTGCTGGACACCGCCAACTCCACCGCGCTGCGCGACCGCCTCATCAAGGCGACGTCGGACGGGGCCTCCGCCGTTATCGTCGACGTCTCCGGGCTCAAATTGAACACCGAACCGGCATGGTCGACCTTCATGGGCGCCTACTGGCAGATCGGTAGCGCGACCCACGTTCCGATCGTGTTCGCCTGCACCAACCGAACGACCCGCGAGGCGATCACCCGAAGCGGGATCGCCCACTTCATGCCGGTGTATTCCAGCCAGAAGGCGGCGATGAAGGCGCTTGGTCAGAGCAGCCGCCGCGCGGTGCGGCGTGCCGATGCCCAGCTGCCCGCCGACCTCACCAGCCTGCGCGAGTCGCGGCGGCTGGTCCGCGAGTGGCTCACCACGTGGTCGCAGGCCAAGCTCATCCCCGTCGCATTGGTGGTCGTCAACGTGTTCGTGGAGAACGTCCTGGAACACACCGCCAGCGTCCCGGTGATACGGATCGAGGCGCAGGGCACGGCGGCGTCCATCGCGGTCTCCGACGCCAGCACCACCCCCGCCGCGCGGCTTCCGTCCCCGGCGAAGGGCATCGACGTCTCCGGCCTGGCGATCGTCGACGCGTTGTCCCGCGCGTGGGGCAGCACGCCGACGTCGTCCGGCAAGACGGTGTGGGCGGTCATCGGCCCCGAGAACCAGCTGTAACTCGTTCCAACCAGTTCTAGCCACACCCATCTGCCGGTTGTGCTGAAACTAGAACACGTTCTAATGTCGTGGGACGACCCCTTCAGGAAGGCAGATGACGTGCGTTTTACCTACGCAGAGGCGATGACCGACTTTCGGTTCTATGTCCCGCTGGCCAAGGCGGCCGAGGCGGCCGGCTACGACGCCATGACGATCGCCGATAGCATCGCCTACCCCTTCGAATCCGACTCGAAATACCCCTATACCCCGGACGGCAACCGCGAGTTCCTCGACGGCAAGGAGTTCATCGAAACCTTTGTGCTGACATCGGCATTGGGTGCGGTCACCTCGAAGCTGCGGTTCAACTTCTTCGTCCTCAAGCTGCCCATCCGGCCACCGGCGTTGGTGGCCAAGCAAATTGGGTCACTGGCCGCGATGACCGACAACCGGGTGGGTTTCGGCGTCGGCACCAGCCCGTGGCCCGAGGACTACGAATTGCTGGGGGTTCCCTTCGCCAAGCGCGGCAAGCGAATGGACGAATGCATCGAAATCATTCACGGCCTGACCTCCGGTGACTACTTCGAATTCCACGGCGAGTTCTACGACATCCCCAAGACCAAGATGACGCCGGCTCCCACCAAGCCCGTCCCGATCCTGATCGGCGGTCACGCCGACGCGGCGCTGCGGCGCGCGGCCCGCCTGGACGGCTGGATGCACGGCGGCGGTGACCCCGAGGAACTCGATCAGCTGCTCGCCAAGCTCAAGCGTTTCCGCGAAGAAGCGGGCAAGACCGGGCCTTTCGAGATCCACGTCATCTCCGCCGACGCCTACACCCCCGACGGCATCAAGCGGCTCGAGGACAAGGGCGTCACCGACGTCATCGTCGGCTTCCGCATCCCCTACATCAAGGGGAAGGACACCGAGCCGCTGGAGAGCAAGATCCGCAACCTGGAGATGTTCGCCGAGAACGTGATCGCCAAGCTTTAGCAAGCGTCACAGCGGATCCCACCTGGGCGCGCGCTTTTCCTGGTGAGCCTTGGCGGCCTCGACCGGGTTGTTGGTGAAGCCGCTGAGGATCTGGGTGCGGTTCTCGATCTCGATGGCGTGGCGCAGGCTGGGCGCATCCAGCGCGGCGTTGAGCCCAATCTTGGTCTGCCACACGCCATATGCGTTGTTCTCGGCGATCGAGCGGGCCAGCGTGAGTGCGGCGGGCATCAGGTCGTCGGGCGCGACCACCTCATGCACCAGCTTGATGCGATGGGCCTCGGCGGCGTCGATGATGCGACCGGTGAGCATGAGTTCGCGCGCCACCCCGGCACCGACGATCTTCGGCAGCAGGTAGCTGGTGCCCATGTCCATCGACGAGAAGCCGGCCTTGATGAACACCGAACCGAACCGCGCCTGATCCGAGGCCACCCGGATATCGCTGACCAACGTGAAGGCCAGGCCGCCCCCGACGGCGACACCGTTGACCGCGGCGATCACCGGGATGTCCAGCTCGTAGATCCGGGTGTACAGGTTGGCCAGCCGGACCTGAGCGTCGTAGGTGACCTTGAACGCCGGCGTGGTCGGCTTGTTCCGAGTCCAGGGCTGCCCGGTGCCGCTCAAATCCGCACCGGCGCAAAATCCCCGTCCGGCGCCGGTCAGGATCGCCACCCTGAACTCGCCTGCGCCGAGCGCGTCCAAGGCGTCATCGACACCGTCGATCAACGACCCGTCGATCGCATTGAGGCGTTCGGGCCGGTTCAGCGTGATGCAGGCGATGTTGTCCTCGAGGGTTTCCAGTTTCACTGAAGGCATACCGAGACCGTAGGCGACCGATCAGGCATACCGTGGTTTGGCCGCCTATCGAAGGAGCAGCCATGGCACGAACCGAAGGTGACACCTGGGACCTGGCCAACAGCGTGGGCGCCACCGCCACCATGGTGGCCGCGGCCCGGGCGGCCGCCACCAGACGGCCGCAACCGGTCATCACCGATGAATTCGCCGAGCCGCTGGTGCGCGCCGTCGGCCTCGACCTGTTCACCAAGTTGGCGACCGGCGAACTCGATTCCTCCGACATCGAAAGCGGCGTCGGGTTTTCGCGGTTCGTCGACACCTTCGCCGCGCGGGCGCTGTTTTTCGACGACTACTTCGCCGCGGCCGGGCAGGCCGGCCTGCGCCAGGTCGTGATCGTGGCGTCCGGGCTGGATTCGCGCGCCTATCGGCTGCCGTGGCCCGCGGGGACGACCGTGTACGAGATCGATCTGCCGGAGGTGATCGCATTCAAGACCGCGACGCTGGCCGAGATCGGCGCGGCCCCAACCGCCGAACTGCGCACCGTGGGTATCGATCTGCGCGAGGATTGGCCGGCGGCCCTGCAGGCGTCGGGCTTTGATCCCGCCAAGCCGACGGCGTGGCTGGCCGAGGGAGTGCTGATCGGATTTCTTCCGCCGGAGGCGGAGGTGCGGTTGCTGGACGCCATCATTCCGCTGTCCGGCGAGGGCAGCCGGTTCGCCGCCGATTTCGGGGCCGTCGCGGGGACGTCGCCGGAGGCGCTGGAGAAATCCCGGCTCATGGCCGAGGGGTGGCGACGGCAGGGGCTCGACCTGGACATCACCGCGTTGACCTATCCCGGGGAGCACACCGACGTGGCCGCGCATCTGCGGGCCAACGGATGGGAGACCACCGAATTCCGGCTCTCCGACCTGTTTTCGGCCGCGGGCCTCCTGGAATTGGGGGAAGCCGAGCACCAGGCCCCCGCCGCCACGATCAGCTTCGTTCGGGCGGTGCGGATCTGACCGCGAGAGTGCAACTGGCGGCGCGTCTTCTCGGGTGGTTTCACGCGGTGGATGCAACGGTGGGTGGTTTGGACAATAGTTCGTTGAGGGCTTCGGCGGGTGTATTCCAGTCCAGGGTTTGGCGTGGTCGTCCGTTGAGTTCGGCGGCGACGTAGTCCAGGTAGCCGGCGCCATAGACCGATAGGTCGGTGCCTTTCGGAAAGTATTGGCGCAAAAGCCCATTGGTGTTCTCGTTGCTACCGCGTTGCCACGGCGAGTGTGGATCGCAGAAGTAGATATCCAAGTCAGTGGCGTCAGCGATGGCGAGGTGGTTGGTCAACTCCTTGCCCTGGTCCCAGGTCAACGAGCGGCGTAGATGGTCGGGCAACTCGGCCATTTTGGCCACGATGGCGTTTTGCACCGCCAGGACGCCGTGGTCATCGGGCAGGTGCAAGAGCATGACAAAACGGGTGGTGCGCTCAACCAGAGTGCCAATCGCGGACCCCGATTTGGTGCTGCCCAGGATCAGGTCGCCTTCCCAGTGACCGGGGACGGCACGGTCGGCGACCTCGGGTGGGCGTTGGCTGATATTGACCATGTCGGGGATACGTCCGTGGCGGCGGGCCCCGGGCTGGTGCTGGGATCGGCGCACCGCGCGTTTGGTCCGCAGGCACCGATGCAGCTCGCGGCGCAACGAGCCGCGGCCCTGAACGTAAATGGCCTGGTAAATGGCCTCGTGGGACACCCGCATCTCCGGATCATCAGGGAAGTCGCGGCGCAGCCGCGCGGCTATCTGAGTTGGGCTATGCAACTGTTTTAACCGAGTCTGCACTTCGGCGTGCAGCCTGTCATTGATCGCGAGCTTGCGGGTCTTGGGGCGCCGCGCCCGATCAGCGGCACGGTCATGCGCCGACACGGCCAGATAGCGCACGCTCGCGGTCTTGCCGCTTTGGCGGGCCCCGAACGCCTCTTTGCGCCGATACCCCGATTTGCAGCCCGTATGGCGGTTACGCAACTCGCAGTTGCTGTCGATCTCACGCTTAATCGTCGATGCTGGCCGGCCCAACCGGCGCCCGATCGAGCGCAAAGATTCCTGGGCATGCACACCGGCCTGGATCTCGATGCGTTCCTGCAAGCTCAACCGCGGCCGGGGACCGCAGATATTCGGTGTCCTGAAACGGGGTTTCACCCCGCCAGCCTCACGGAACCACTGCCGACCCGTGCCTTGCGACACGCCGACGGCCACGCCCGCCGAGCCCGGATCAAGGCCCCGCCGAACACATTCCCAAAACACCGGAACCCGCGACCGCAACGTCCCATTGGCCATCGCAACACTCCTCACTCAGAAGATGTGTTGCATCCATCCCTTGAAATCAAGTCGAGAAATGCGTTGGCAGTTGCACTTTCGCGGACATAAGCAGCGTCACCCAGCCCGTTTGGCGAGCCATTCGGCCTGCATCACGAGCAGGGCCATGACCTCCAATTGCGGTGTCTGCGGGTCGAGTTCGCGGTATCGCTGGTAGACGTTGACGACGACGCGCTCGGCGTCCAGCCAGGACGCGTACTCGCCGAGGTCGATGGTGTCGGCGGCCTCGGCCCACGACAGGCCCTTGCGGTAGGCGGCCTCGGCCTGTTCGGCGACGTGCATGAGATAGCCACGCACCGCGCGGATTCCGTCCGGGTCGGTGACCGGTCCGTGGCCGGGCACCACCGTCGGCGCGTCCAGCGCGATCATGGCGTCGCAGGCGGCTACCCAGTTGGCGATCGGGCCGGCCCACACGATGGGTGTGCAGCCGATGAACAACAGATCGCCGCCGAACAACACCCCCGCGTCGGCCACGTGCACCACCGAGTCGGCGGCGGTGTGCGCGGGACCGAGATTCAGCACATCGATGCGCCGCCCACCCACCTCGACGGCGAGGTTGCGCTCGAACGTCTGGTCGGCGTTGCGCAGTGTGATGTTGCTGAAGTCGAAGTGCCCGAAGCGTTCTCGCGTGTACGGGGTGGCGATCGGCCCGAGGTTGGCGGTCTGCGCCATGGCCAGCATTTCTGGGGCCATCCCGTGTTCGATCTCCTCGGCGGTGCCGCGAGCGGCGATGATCCGCACCGAGGGATCGAGCAGTTGGTTGCCGTGCGTGTGGTCCCCGTTGGAGTGCGTGATGACCGCGTCGGTGATCGGCGCGGACGCGGTGAGGGGCCGCATCGCGGTGAGCATTTCGCGGGTCAACGCCAGGTCGAACAGGGTGTCCACCAGCAGGGAGGCCCCGTCGCCGGCGATCAGCCCGGCGTTGCTCCATCCGTAGCCGCCGTCGGGCAGGGTCCAGGCCCACACCCGGTCGGCAACCTCGTGCAGTCCACGGGTGTAGGGCACTCGGGCGCGGGCCCGGTTGACCCGCGGTCGGGCCGGGGCGGCGTCCGGATTCGGCCGCGCGGCCAGCGGGTGCGGCGCGCCGCTCGCACGCACGGTCTGCCGGGTCTCCCCCAGCCCTTGGACCTGCAGCGTGACGATGTCACCGTCGTGCAGCCAGCCCGGAAACGATTCCAGGGCCGCGGGATTGAGGTGCTCAACCAGCGTGCAGGTGGGCACCGTCCCGGAGCCGATGACGTCACCGGGAGCGAGGGTGACGCCACGCGACGCATAGGAGATGACTTCGCCGAAGGTCCAGTCCATCTGGGCGGTCGATCCGGAGCCGATGACGACGTCGTTGACCAGGGCGGTGACCCGCAGGTCCAGTTTGCCGTCCCGGCAATACGGTTCGAGCTCGTCGGGGGTCACCAGGTAGGGGCCCAACGTGACCCCGCTGTCTTTGCCCTTGCCTTGCCCGATGCCCAGTTGACTCTCCATCTGCTGCAGGTCGCGGGCGGACCAGTCGTTGAAGATGGTGTAGCCGATGATCGCCTGTTCCGCCTGTTCGACCGTGAGATCCTTGCCCCCGGCCCCGATCACCGCGGCGATCTCCAATTCGAAGTCCTGCCACGCACTCCCGGGCGCGGTCGGCGCGTCGTCGTACGGACCCAAAACGGTTGCCGGGCAGGCGAAGTAGAAGGCCGGTATGCGGTACCAGGAGTCGCCGAGGGTGCGTCCGGCGCCCAGCGCGGCCTGGCAGTTGCGCATGTGGTCAAGGAAGCACAGCGAGTCCCGGATCGACGGTGGGCGTGGGATCGGTGCCAGCAGTCGCACCTCCGCCAGCGGGACGACCGCCGCCGGGGATCGCTGCGCATCCTCACCCGCTTGCCGCAATCCCTCGGAACCGCGGGCCACGAGGTCGAGGAGCGTCGCGCCCGACGGCATCGCATGGATGGCGTCGCCCGAGAGCACGCCGACGCGTTCACCGCCCGAACCATCTTGGTAGGTAACCCATTTCACTCGCGCACCACCTCACTTGCCTCCTTGTCCGGTCGCAACCCGCGCCAGCTCGATTGACGTAACCGGTCATCCGGGGTCCACTCGCTGTAGCGCACCTCCCCCACCAGGACCGGCTCGACGAACGTCACGCCCCTGGTCTCGGCCTTGGGAAGCGGTGGGGCGAAGGGGGATTCGCCGGTGTGCAGCGGCGCCAGCGTCTTCTTCAGATTGGCCAGGTCACGTTCGGTGAACCCGGTGCCGACGCGCCCGGCGAACCGCAACCCTCCCGCGCTGGGGATGCCCATCAGCAGCGAGCCGATGCCGCTGCTGCGCCCGCCTTCACCGGCTTTCCAGCCGCCGATGACGACTTCCTGGGTGTTCCAGTGCTTGTCCTTGATCCACGACGACGAACGGCGACCCGGCTGATAGGTGGAGTCGCGCTTCTTGGCGATCACCCCCTCCCAGCCGCGTTCCCCGGAGTGCGCCAGCGCCTCTTTGCCGTCCCCGGGCAGCGGGTCGGGGACGATGAGCTTGCTGCCGGCGGCCAGCATTTCCAGCAGCTTTCGCCGATCCCGATAGCGGGCCCGCAGCAGCGAGCGGCCATCGAGGTAGAGCAGGTCGAACGCCCAGAATTCGACCCGCGAGCCCCGCCCGCGGTTTTGCATCTCGTGGAAGTTGGGCACCCCGGAGGAGTCCAGCACGACGGCCTCGCCGTCGAGCACCACGTGATGCTCGGCGAGATCTTCTGCCAGCCAACGCAGTTCGCGGTACTCCTGGGTGACTTCGCGGCCGCGTCGCGACCGCACACGAAAGGAGCCGTGGTCGACCTCGATCAGAAGCCGGTAGCCGTCCCATTTGCCTTCGAACGCCCACTGGCCGGCCTTCAGGGCCGCCACCGAACCGTGGGTGGCCAGCATGGGGGCGATCGTGTCGAACTCGAAGGTCTTCTGGTCCTTCATCCGGTGCGCCAGCCACTGGTCGCCATTGGTTTGAATCAGCGCGTAGCGTCCGGAGATCTTGCTGCCGTGCAGGTTGACGATGACCTCATCGTCAAGGAACTTCTCGGCGTCGTAGGTTCCGGAGTCCCAGATGATCACCTTGCCCGCACCATATTCGCCCTTGGGGATGACGCCTTCAAACCCGCCGTATTCCAGCGGATGATCCTCGGTGTGGACGGCAAGGTGGTTGACCGACGTGGTGTCGGGCAGGTTCTTGGGCACCGCCCAGGACACCAGCACACCGTCGCGCTCCAGCCGGAAGTCGTAGTGCAGCCGGCGGGCATGATGCTCTTGGATGACAAAGCTATTCCCTTGCCCAACAGCAGGTTTCGCTGCGGGCACCGGCTCAGGGGTCTTCGACGCGTCGCGCATGCTGCGGTACTTGCTCAGTCGATCCGGGATCGGCGCGTCCTCATCCAACGGCGCCAGCAGATCGCCGTCGCGCGCGACCCGGGCCAGCACTTCGTCATACCGCAGCTGGCGCAGCGACGGGTCGTCGAGTTCGTCCCAGGTGCGCGGCGCCGCGACGGTGGGATGTTCGCGTCCGCGCAGCGAATACGGCGCGATGGTCGTCTTGGAGCCGTTGTTCTGACTCCAGTCCAGAAAGATCTTCCCCGCCCGAAGGCTTTTGGTCATGGTCGACGTGACCAGCTTGGGCATCGTCTTTTCCAGCTGTTGCGCAACGCGTTTGGCCAACACCGTGGCGCCTTTACTGCTCACCGGCTCGTCGAGCGGCGCGTACAGGTGCAGGCCCTTGCTGCCGCTGGTGAGCGGGAACGTGGTCAGCCCGATCCCGCCCATCAGGTCGCGGACGGCGCGCGCCACCTTGGCCATCTGGGCCATCGTCACGCCTTCGCCGGGGTCGAGGTCGAACACCAATCGCGTCGCCGGGCCGGGCTTGAGTTCTTCGGCCCGGCGCCGCGTCCACTCGGCGACGAACCGCCACTGCGGCACGTGGACTTCCAGCGCCGCCTGCTGGGCGATCCAGGCCAGGCCGGTGGGGTCGTCGATGATCGGATAGGTCGTGGTTCCGGATCGGTGGGTCACGCTGGCGCGCGGCAGCCAGTCGGGCGCCGACGAGGCCAGTTGCTTTTCGAAGAAGGATTCCTGTTCGACGCCGTTGGGCCAGCGTTTGCGCGTGGCCGGGCGCCCGGCGACGTGCGGGACCATCACCTCGGCGATCCGCGTGTAGTAGTCGAAGATGTCGCTCTTGGTGGTTCCGGTGGCGGGGTACAGCACTTTTTCGGCGTTGGTCAGCTTGACCCGCGGACCCGCCGTCGAACTCATACTGTGAGTCTATGGGCGGCGCGCTGGTGATCGGTGAAGCGCTGATCGACAGGGTCGAAGGGCGCGGCGCCGCCGAGCACGTCGGCGGTAGCCCACTCAACGTGGCGGTCGGTCTGGCCCGGCTGGAACATCGCGTCGACTTCTTGACCCATATCGCCGACGACCCACCCGGCCGGCGCATCGCCGAGTACCTGAAATCCGCTGGTGTGCAACTTGTTCCGGGAAGCGTCTCGGCCGAACGCACGCCGACCGCAATCGCGACCATCGCCGACGACGGCTCGGCCAGTTACACATTCGATCTGCAATGGCGGCTTTCCGGCACCCCCGAGGTGGCGCCGCCGTTGCTGGTGCACACCGGGTCGATCGCGGCGGTGCGCGAGCCGGGGTGCTTGGCGGTCGCGGCGCTCCTCGAGGCTTATCGCGTCTCGGCCACCCTGAGCTTCGATCCCAACGTGCGACCCTCGCTGATCGCCGACCGGGAAGCGGCGCGGGCCCGTATCGCGCATCTGGTCGAGCGCAGCGACATCGTCAAGGTCAGTGACGAGGACTTGAAGTGGATCGATCCCGATCACGAGCCGCAGCGCACGGCCCGAGGCTGGCTGGCGGCGGGACCCGCGATCGTCGTCCTGACCATGGGCGGCCGGGGCGCTACGGCGTTCTGCGCGGCCGGGGATGCGCGGGTGGATGCCCGGCAGGTCCGGGTGATCGACGCCGTCGGTGCCGGCGACGCATTCATGGTCGGCCTGCTGGATGCGCTGTGGGCACTGGATTTGTTGGGCGCCGACCATCGGGCCGCCCTGCGCCGGGTCGGGCTCGACGCGCTCACGGCGGCACTCGAGACCGCCGGCCTGGCGTCGGCGCTGACGGTCTCGCGGGCCGGCGCCGATCTCCCCGATCGTGCCGAGCTGCGGGCCGAGGCAAACCGCGGCCCCTAGCTTTCTCGAGCGGGGCCCATACGCTCGCGGGCGTAACGCCACGGCGAAAAATCCAGGACGACCTCGCCGTGGCGTTACGCGCGCGGGCGTCTGAGCAGCGGCGCGACGGCGCGGGTGCTGTTAGGCAGCGAACACTATGGGCATACTGACTTACATGCGCTCCATCTGGAAGGGTTCCATCGCGTTCGGTCTGGTGAACGTCCCGGTCAAGGTGTACAGCGCCACCCAGGACCACGACATCAAGTTCCACCAGGTACACGCCAAGGACAACGGCCGCATCCGATACCAGCGCGTGTGCGACGTGGACGGCGAAGTCGTGGAATTCCGGGACATCGCCCGGGCCTACGAATCCGATGACGGTCAGATGGTCATCATCACCGACGACGACATTGCCACCCTCCCCGAAGAACGCAGCCGCGAGATCGAAGTGCTGGAGTTCGTGCCGGCCAGCGACGTGGACCCGATGCTGTTCGACCGCAGCTACTTCCTGGAACCCGATTCCAAGTCGTCGAAATCCTATGTGCTGCTGGCCAAGACGCTCGCCGAGACGGACCGGATGGCGATCGTGCATTTCACGCTGCGCAACAAGACCCGGCTGGCGGCGTTGCGGGTCAAGGACTTCGGCAAGCGCGACGTGATGGTCATCCATACGCTGTTGTGGCCCGACGAGATTCGTGACCCGGACTTTCCGATCCTCGACAAGAAGGTCGAAGTCAAGCCCGCCGAACTCAAAATGGCCGGGCAGGTGGTGGATTCGATGGCCGAAGAGTTCAACCCCGACCGCTACCACGACGACTACCAGGAGCAGCTGCACGAGCTGGTCCAAGCCAAACTCGAAGGCGGAGAAGCGTTTACCACCGAGGAGCAGCCCAAGGAGCTGGATGAGACCGAGGACGTCTCCGATCTGCTGGCCAAGCTGGAGGCCAGCGTGAAGGCGCGCTCCGGTGGCGGGGACGGCAAAGCCCCGGCGAAAAAGGCACCCGCGAAAAAGAGCGCCGCGAAAAAGACACCCGCAAAAAAGACACCCGCAAAAAAGACCGCCGCCAAGAAGGCTCCAGCCAAGAAGGCGGCCTCGAAGTCCTGACCCGACACGCCTCGATCAACGTTTGCGGGTTGCCAGGAAACGGGTGCCCGCGGCGACGATGTTGATCACGGCGACGATGATGATCAGCGTCAGCGCCGCACCCCAGATCCGCAGGAAACCGGCGTGTTCGGGGTTGGTGAGTTCGGTGTAGATCAGCAGCGGCAGCGAGGCCATGTTGCCGTGGAAGACGTCGAAGTTGATCGACCGGCTGTAGCCGACCAGCACCAGCACCGGCGCGGTTTCGCCGATCACCCGCGCGATGGACAACAAGATGCCGGAGACGATGCCGGGCATCGCGATCGGAAACACGATCCGCACGATGGTCGTCCACTTCGGCACGCCCAGCGCGTAGCTGGCCTCGCGCAGGTCGTCAGGCACCAACCGGAGCATTTCCTCGGCGGAGCGCACCACCACCGGCAGCATCAGCAAGACCAACGAGAGCGACACCGCGAACGAGCTCTGCTGGAAGCCGAGGGTGGCGATCCAGAGGCTGAAGATGAACAGCGCCGCGACGATCGAGGGAACCCCGGCCAGCACGTCGACCATGAACGTGGTCAACCGCACCAGGCGGCCAGAACCGTATTCGACCAGGAAGACGGCGGTCATCAGGCCCAGCGGCACCGCCAGGGCGGCGGCCACCCCTGCCTGCACCAACGTCCCGTACAGCGCGTGGTAGACGCCGCCGAGGAACTGTTCGGGGAGCACGCCGCGCAGCGAGTGGGTCCACCATCCCGACCGGGTCACGGCATACCAGCCTCGCGCGATCACGATCGACAGCACCCAGAACAGCGGCACCAGCGCGACAAGGAACGAGGCGAGGAAGAAGATCGTCGCGGCGCTGTTGGTGATCCGCCGCCGGAAGCTGAGCGGCCGGAACACCTCGGCCTTGACCGGGCGGTCGAGCGCGTCAACCGTCATGGGCGCGTCACCCGTTGACCTTGCCGCCGGCGATCGCGCGGGCCAGCGCGTTGACGACGAACGTCAGGACGAACAGCGCGAATCCCGCCGAGATGTACGCCCCGGTGGGCAACGGTGCGCTGAACTCCGCGGCCGCCGACGCGATCTTGGAGGCAAACGTGTAGCCGCCGTCGAACAGCGACCAGTGCCCCGGCTGGGCGGCCGACCGCAAGATGATCAGCACCGCCACCGTCTCACCCAGCGCGCGACCCAATCCCAGCATCGAGGCGGCGATGACGCCGCTGCGGCCAAACGGCAGCACGGTCATCCGCACCACCTCCCACTTGGTCGCGCCGAGGGCCTGCGCCGCTTCCATCTGGATGTGGGGGGTCTGCCGAAAGACCTCGCGCGAGACGGAGGTGACGATCGGCAGGATCATCACCGAGAGCACGACGCCGGCGGTGAAGATGGTGCCGCCGCCGGCCAAGGACACGTTGCCCTGTTTGAACAGGAAAAACCAGCCCAGGTGCCGGTTGAGGAACGCCGCCACCGGCTCGATCCGCGGGGCGAGGACGAAAATTCCCCAGAGCCCGAAGATGATCGACGGCACCGCGGCCAGCAGGTCCACCACCGCGCCGAACGGGCGCGCCAGCCGCTTCGGCGCGTATTGGGTGAGGAACACGGCGATACCGACCGCGATGGGCACGGACAGCACCAGCGCGGTGAGCGAACTGAGCACCGTGACCATGAGCAGGTCGCGGATGCCGAAGGCCAGCTTGTGGGGGTTGCTGGTGCTGAACTCCGCGCTGGTGAAGAAGTTTGCGTGATTGACGCGCAACGACGGGACGGCGCGCAGCAACAGGAACACCGCGATCAACAGGATGGCGACCACGATCGTCGAGCCGGCGGTGGCGGCGACCAGCTTGAACAGCCGGTCCCCCCGCCGCGCCACGCGTGCACTCAGCGCCGTTGATGCCGGCTCTTCCGCGGTCGACGGGCTGGTTGCTGTTCCTCGTGTCACGACCACCTCAGGCTATGCGATGGCGTTGATGGAATCAGACAGTCTCGCCTTGAACGCGTCGGGGATCGGGATGTAGCCGTTGTCGGCCAGGCCATTCTGCCCGGCGCCGATGGTGCTTTGCAGGAATCCCTTCACCGCCGTACCGACACCGGAGTCGGGGTACTTCGAGCACACGATCTCGTAGGTCGCCAGCACGATCGGGTAGGAACCGGCCTGCTTGGGCTTGTAGAACGACAGCGTGTCGAGCACCAGGTCGTTGCCCTGACCGGAGATCTTGGCCCCAGCAATCGTCTTGCCCACCGATTCGGCGCTGATCGACACCGCGTCCGGGCCGGCCGAGGTGATGACCTTGGCCATGTTCAGTTTCTGCGCCTGAGCAAACGACCATTCGTTGTAGGTGATGGACCCTTCGGTGGCCTTGATCGCCGCCGACGTACCGTCGTTGCCCTTGGCTCCCTCACCGACGCCGCCTTTGAAGGTCTTTCCGGCGCCTTTGCCCCACGCACCGTCCGCGGCCGCGTCGAGATACTTCTGGAAATTGTCGGTGGTGCCTGACTCGTCGTTGCGGAAGACGACGTGAATCGGCACGCCGGGCAATGTGGCACCGACGTTGAGCGCCTGAATCGCGGGGTCGTTCCACATCGTGATCGCGCCGTTGAAGATCTTGGCGGCCGTCGGTCCGTCGAGGGTGAGTGAATCCAGGCCCGTCACGTTGTAGGTGATGGCGATCGGGCCGAAAACGACCGGCAGATTCCAGGCCGGCGAACCGCACCGCTGCTGCGCGGCAGCGTATTCGTTGGCCGCCAGCGGCGAATCAGAGCCACCGAAATCCGTTTGGTTGCCGCTGAATTCGCTGATTCCCGCACCCGATCCGTTGGCCGTGTAATTCAGCGTCTGGCCCGGGCAGGCCTGCTCGAACGCGTTGACAAAGCGGGTCATCGCGTTGGCCTGGGCCGTCGACCCGCTGGCCTTGAGGGCCTTCTTCCCGCCGCAACTCACCTTGCCCGACGACGAACCGACCGGTGCATTGGCGCCAGTCCCGTTGTTGTCGCTTCCGCACCCCGACAACGCCAGCGCACCAACGCCCAGGACACTCAGCACGGCGCCAAATCGGTTGAGTTTCAATTCGCTTCCTTACGGTGGGGATGAACCATGATCGGCTCCGGTCAGTTAGCCATGGCGCGCCGACCGGTCCGCCTCGCAGCCACGAACGTAACAGTAACAATTGAACGTTGAGCAAACTTTTCGGCGATCGCCGCTGAACGCGCCGGCGCACCGTCGCGACGTCGACGGGAGCACACCGTGACGTCGC
Source organism: Mycobacterium sp. NTMscope_MAC_12 (assembly GCF_976985675.1). Classification (NCBI taxonomy): domain Bacteria; kingdom Bacillati; phylum Actinomycetota; class Actinomycetes; order Mycobacteriales; family Mycobacteriaceae; genus Mycobacterium; species Mycobacterium sp. NTMscope_MAC_12. The sequence continues at coordinate 526,102 of NZ_CDRJYY010000001.1, read as the reverse complement.
CTTGTCGGCATTCGTCAGCAAAGCACGCATCCGCCCCGCCGAGGGCGCGCCAGCCGGATGCTCAGATCACGCGAGGGCGTTGATCGAACTCGACAACCGCGACTTGAACGCCTCCGGCACCGGCACATACCCGTTGTCCGCCAAGCCATTCTGCCCGGCGCCGATGGTGCTTTGCAGGAACGCCCTCACCGCGGCGCCGACCTTCGGGTCGGGATACTTCGAACACACGATCTCGTAGGTCGCCAGCACGATCGGGTACGAACCGGGCCGGGTCGGCTTGTAGAACGAGAAGGTGTCCACCACCAGGTCGTTGCCCTGCCCGGTGAGGGTGGCACCGGAAATCGTCCGCCCGACCGAATCGGCACTGATCCCCACCGCCTCGGGTCCGGCCGAGGTGACGATCCTGGCCATGGTCAGCTGCTGCGCCAGGCCAAACGACCATTCGTTGTAGCTGACCGACCCCTCGGTCGCCTTGACGGCCGCCGACGTCCCGCCGTTGCCGTCGGCGCCCTCCCCGACCCCACCGTGGAACGTCTTCCCGATGCCCTTGTCCCAGACACCGTCGGACGCGGAATCCAGGTATTTCTGGAAATTGTCGGTGGTGCCGGACTGGTCGCTGCGAAACACGACACGGATGGGCTCGGCGGGCAACGCGGTACCCGGATTCAGCGCCTGGATCGCCGGATCGTTCCAAGCGGTGATGGCACCCTTGAAGACCTTCGCGGTGGTGGGACCGTCGAGGATCAGCGAGCTGACGCCCTTGACGTTGTAGGTGATGGCGATCGGGCCGAACACCACGGGCAGATTCCATGCCGGCGAACCGCATCGGGTCCGCGCCGCGAAGTATTCGATCGGGGTCAACGGTGAATCCGAGCCCGCGAAATCGATTTGGTTTCCGGTGAATTGGCCGATTCCCGCGCCGGAGCCGTTGGGGGTGTAGTCCAGCGTCTGACCGGGGCATGCGCGCTCGAACGCGCCGGAGAACCGGGTCATCGCGTTGGCCTGGGCCGTCGATCCCGCCGCCTTCAGGGCCGTCGTGCCGCCGCAGTCGACCGTGCCCGGCGAGCCCGCCCGTCTTCCCCAGGCCCTGCTGTCGTGAATTCCGCATCCCGACGACAAGAACGCGGCGGCCGCCAGGACGCCCAACAAGGCACCAAATCGGTTGCGTCCCAATTCTCTTCCTCACGGTAAGGACCAAAATGGTCGGCGACACCGAGCTAACCGCAACAAGGTGAACGGCGGGCAAATGGTCTGGCAGCGCGGGCCGCGGTCGCCGACTCGGCCCGCCACCGGCCAGCAATCCGAGGGCCGCACCGACCGCGGGCCCAACAGGAAAATAGAACTTGTTCTAGAAATGCCTTATCCGGGGCGGCCCGGCTTGCTACGGTGTCGCCTGACACCGAAACGAAGAGGGGCTTCCATGATCCTTGACAGGTTCCGTCTCGACGACAAAGTCGCCGTCATCACCGGTGCAGGCCGCGGCCTCGGGGCGGCGATCGCGCTGGCTTTCGCCGAGGCGGGCGCGGATGTTCTCATCGCCTCGCGAACCGAATCCCAACTAGAGGCCGTCGCCGAACAGGTCCGCGCCGCCGGGCGCCGTGCCCACATCGTGGCCGCCGACCTGGCGCATCCGGAGTCCACCGCCGAGCTGGCCGGTCAGGCCGTCGAGGCGTTCGGGAAACTAGACATCGTCGTCAACAACGTCGGGGGAACCATGCCCAACACGTTGCTGACGACCTCGACGAAGGACCTCAAAGACGCGTTCACCTTCAACGTCGGCACCGCCCACGCGCTGACACTGGCGGCGGTGCCGTTGATGCTGGAGCACTCCGGCGGCGGCAGCATCATCAACATCACCTCGACCATGGGCCGGCTGGCCGGACGTGGCTTCGCGGCCTACGGCACCGCCAAGGCCGCACTGTCTCACTACACCCGGCTTACCGCCCTGGACCTGTGCCCCCGGATTCGGGTCAACGCGATCGCGCCGGGATCGATCCTCACCTCCGCGCTGGACGTGGTGGCCTCCAACGACGAGCTGCGCTCCCCGATGGAGAAGGCCACCCCGATGCGCCGGCTCGGCGATCCGGTCGACATCGCCGCTGCCGCAGTCTATTTGGCCTCGCCCGCCGGCAACTTCCTGACCGGCAAGACCCTCGAGGTCGACGGCGGCCTCACGTTCCCCAACCTCGACATCCCCGTCCCGGACCTGTGACCCCCGACCGCTAAGGAGCACGTCATGCCCATCCCCGTCGTCCAACTGGGCACCGGCAACGTCGGTATCCACGCGCTACGGGCGCTCATCACCAATCCGGAGTTCGACTTGAAAGGCGTCTGGGTGTCCTCGGACGCCAAGGCGGGTAAGGACGCCGCAGAGCTCGCCGGGCTCGCGGAGGCGACGGGTGTGCTCGCCAGCACCGACCTGGATGCGGTGCTGGCCACCGGGCCGCAATGCGCGGTGTACAACGCGCTGGCCGACAACCGGTTACCCGAGGCGCTCGAGGACTACCGCCGCGTGTTGGCGGCCGGGATCAACATCGTCGGCAGCGGCCCCGTCTTCTTGCAGTATCCGTGGCAGGTGATCCCCGAGGAGCTGATCAAACCACTGGAAGACGCAGCGCGCGAAGGCAATTCAAGCCTGTACGTCAATGGTATTGATCCGGGCTTCGCCAACGACCTGCTGCCGTTGGCGCTGGCCGGCACCTGCCAGAGCATCCAGCAGATCCGGTGCATGGAGATCGTCGACTACGCCACCTATGACAGCGCCGCGGTCATGTTCGACGTCATGGGATTCGGTAAGCCACTCGACGACATTCCGATGCTGCTGCAGCCCGGTGTGCTCAGCCTGGCGTGGGGTTCGGTGATCCGGCAAATGGCGGCGGGCCTTGGCATTTCGCTCGATGAGGTCACCCAGTCGCACGTTCGCGTACCGGCCCCGGAGGACTTCGACATCGCCTCGGGTCATATCGCCAAGGGCACCGCCGCGGCGCTGCGCTTCGAGGTGTTCGGCATGGTCAACGGCCGTCCCGCCGTCGTGCTCGAACACGTCACCCGACTTCGTGAGGACCTGTGCCCCGAGTGGCCGCAGCCCGCACAGGAGGGCGGCTCCTACCGCATCGAGGTCACCGGCGAACCGTCGTACGCCATGGACGTCTGCCTGAGCAGCCGCAAGGGCGATCACAACCACGCCGGATTGGTGGTCACCGCGATGCGGGTGGTCAACGCGATCCCGGCGGTGGTGGCCGCCGACCCGGGAATCGTGACGACGCTCGACTTGCCGCTGGTCACCGGCAAGGGGCTCTACCTCCCGGAGTGAGCCCCACGGGGGTGAAACGTCGCGCCGCCAGCCAGCCCGTCGAGATGTTCGACTAACCTCACTTTCTTATTCGGTGAAGTGAATCGAGGTCGGCACGTTGGCGCAGCGCACCCAGAGCTCGCTCAAGGGCAACTGGTACCTGCTCGGGCCGGCCTTCGTCGCCGCGATCGCCTACGTCGACCCGGGCAACGTCGCGGCCAACGTCAGCGCCGGTTCGCAGTACGGCTACCTGCTGCTATGGGTGATCGTCGCGGCCAACGTCCTCGCCGGCCTGGTCCAGTACCTGTCGGCCAAGCTCGGACTGGTCACCGGGCGCTCATTGCCGGCCGCCCTCGGCAGGCGGATGAGCCGTCCACTGCGGCTGGTGTATTGGGCCCAGGCCGAACTCGTGGCGATCGCCACCGACGCGGCCGAAGTCGTCGGTGGGGCCATCGCCTTGCATATCCTGTTCGGCCTGCCGCTGATGGTCGGCGGGCTCATCACGGGCGTGGTGGCCTTGCTGCTGCTGGGCATTCAGGACCGGCGCGGACAGATCATCTTCGAGCGGGTCATCACCGGCTTGCTGCTGGTCATCGCGATCGGGTTCGCGGCGAGCTTCTTCGTCAAGACCGCGCCGCCCCACGACGTGTTCGGTGGGCTGCTGCCGAGGTTCCGCGGCACCGAAAGTGTGCTGCTGGCGGCCGCCATCCTGGGGGCCACCGTCATGCCGCATGCGGTGTACATGCATTCGGGTCTGGTCCTGGACCGGCACGGGCATCCCGACCACGGATCGCATCGCCGCCTGCTGCTGCGCATCACCCGCTGGGACGTCGTCCTCGCGATGGCGGTGGCCGGCACGGTGAACGCCGCGATGCTGCTGGTCGCCGCGATCAACCTGCAGCACCGCAACGTGAGCGCTTCGATCGAGGGCGCCTATTCCGCCATCCACAACACGCTGGGCGCGACCATCGCGGTGCTGTTCGCGATCGGACTGCTCGCGTCCGGGCTGGCGTCCTCATCGGTGGGCGCCTACGCCGGCGCCATGATCATGCAGGGGTTGCTGCACCGGTCGATCCCGATGGTGGCGCGCCGGTTGATCACCCTGTGCCCCGCCCTGGTGATCCTGGCGCTCGGCTTCGACCCCACCCGCGCATTGGTGCTATCCCAGGTGGTGTTGTCGTTCGGCATTCCGTTTGCGGTGCTGCCCCTGATCAAGCTGACGAGCAATCGCGAGCTGATGGGCGACGACGCCAACCACCGCATCACGACAATTCTTGGCTGGGGCGTCGGCATATTGATTAGTCTGCTTAACATGGTGCTCGTCTGGCTGACGGTGACCGGCTGAATGCCGGCCCTGCGGCATCTGTACTTCGCATACGGCTCGAACCTATGCGTCAGGCAGATGGCGCGGCGTTGTCCCGACGCCGCCGATCCGCGGCCGGCGGTCCTCGCCGATCACGACTGGCTGATCAACCAGCGCGGCGTGGCCACCGTCGAACCGTTGGCCGGAAACCGGGTGCATGGGGTGCTCTGGCAGATCTCCGACGGCGACCTGGCGACATTGGACAGCGCCGAGGGTGTGCCGGTGCGCTACCGACGCGACCGGCTGACCGTGCACACCGACGACGGGCCGTCACCGGCGTGGGTCTACATCGACCACCGGGTGACGCCGGGACCCCCGCGCCCGGGCTACCTGCCCACCATCATCGACGGCGCCACGCAGCACGGGTTGCCCCAGCGCTGGCTGGACTTCTTGCGCCGCTGGGACCCCGCAGGCTGGCCTCGCCCGAAACCGTCGGCGGCGTCCGGCCCTGCGCCACAGTCACTTTCGGCGTTGCTGAGCGAGCCCGGGGTTACCGAGGTCAGCCAATTGCGTTCGCGTTTCGGCTTTCTCGCCATCCACGGCGGTGGACTCGAAGAGATGACCGACGTGATCGCCGAACGCGCCGCCGAGGCCGCCGATGCTTCGGTGTATTTCGTGCGTCATCCCGACCACTACCCGCATCACCTGCCGTCAGCCCTGTTCGATCCGGCCGAGTCGCCGTCGCTCGCCGAGTTCCTCGACCACGTCGACGTCGCGGTGTCCCTGCACGGCTACGGCCGCGACGGTCGCAGCACCCAGCTGCTGGCCGGCGGGCGCAACCGGGAGTTGGCCGCCCACTTGGCCCGCCACATCCGGCTGACCGGTTACCAGGTGATCACCGACCTCGACGACATTCCACCGGAATTACGCGGCCTGCACCCGCGCAACCCGGTGAACCGGGTGCGGGAGGGCGGAACCCAGCTCGAGCTTTCCGCCCGGGTCCGGGGGATCAGCCCGCGCAGCCCGCTGCCGGGCGATGACGGTTTGTCATCGGTCACCAGCGCGCTGATCCAGGGGCTGGCGGTTACCGCTCGCAGTTGGTCAGTGTCATTAGAACGTTAACGGAGGTTGTTGGTGGCCAAGGATTTTCGCTTCGGTATGAGCATGCGGTTCTTCAAGTCGCGCGAGGCGTTGCTCGACAAGGCGAAGCGCGCTGAAGACGCCGGCTTCGACATTCTTTGTGTGCCAGACCATTTAGGCGCGGCCGCACCCTTCCCGACCCTGACCGCGGTCGCGATGGTCACCGCGACGCTGCGGCTGAGCATGTACGTGCTCAATTCCGCGTTCTACAAGCCGGCCCTGCTCAGCCGGGACATGCAAGCCCTCGATCTGCTCAGCGACGGCCGCCTCGAGATCGGGCTGGGCACCGGCTACGTCCGCGAAGAGTTCGAAGCCGCCGAGATCCCATATCCCAGCGCGGGCGCCCGGGTCGACTACCTCGAACACATGACGAAGTATCTGAAGGAACACCACCCGTCGACGCCACTCATCATCGCCGGCAACGGCGACCGGGTGCTGACCATCGCCGCCCGCAACGCCGACATCATCGGATTGACCGGCTCCAAGGTGCGCGCCGTCGAGGACCCGTTCGCCGAGCGTGTCGACTTTGTCCGCAACGCCGCCGGGGATCGCTTCGACGCCCTGGAGCTGAACCTGGCGATCACGGCGATGCCGCGCGTCGGCGAGACCGAGCCGGACCTGAAACTGACCCGGAGCTACGCGCCGGACCTGTCCGATGAGGAGATCCTGTCGCAGCCTTCGGTGCTCAGCGGTTCGCCTCGCGAAATCGCCGACACGTTGATCGCGTACCGGGAAAAGTACGGTGTGTCGTCCTTCACCGTGCAGGACAACAACATCGAGAACTTCTCGAAGGTGATCGCCGAACTGCGCTGACCGCCGTGGCCTTCGGGTTTGAACCTGCCCGGTAAGCTCAGGCCGTCCGCCCTCGTAGCTCAGGGGATAGAGCACGGCTCTCCTAAAGCCGGTGTCGCAGGTTCGAATCCTGCCGGGGGCACTGCGCGGCGTGTATGACGTCGGTTGATGCTTGTCGTTTTGCCTTCGGGTGATGCTTGACGGTGTTTCGGCTGATGCTTGACAGCTACTTCGGCTGATCCTTGACACTAGATGAGGGAGTTGAGCGTGGCTGAGCAGCGGTATCAGGCCGTGTTGTCGGTCATTGGTGATGGGTTGGCGATCTGGCAGGTCGCCGAGAAGGTTGGGGTGTCGCGCCAGACGCTGCACTCGTGGTTGGCCCGCTATGAGGCCGAGGGCCTTGAGGGGCTGGTGGATCGGTCGCATCGGCCGGTGTCATGTCCGCATCAGATGCCGGCAGCGGTGGAGGCCCAGTTGTTGGAGTTGCGCCGTTCGCGTCCGTATTGGGGGCCGCGGCGGTTGGTGTTCGAGTTGGGCAAGCGCGGGGTGGTGCCGTTGCCCTCAGAATCGGCGGCCTATCGGGCGTTGGTGCGGGCTCAGATGATTGACCCCGGTATGCGGGATCGGCGCTCGCGCAAGTGGAAACGTTGGGAACGCGGCGCCCCGATGGAGTTGTGGCAGATGGACATCGTGGGCGGATTTGCGCGGGCCGATGGCACCAGTGCCAAAGCGTTGACCGGCATCGACGACCATTCCCGGATGTGTGTTTGCGCGCGGTTGATGGCCCGTGAGCGCACCCGGGCGGTTTGTGAGGGGCTGCGCAGCGCGCTGGCCGCTTACGGGGCGCCGGAGCAGATTTTGACCGATAACGGCAAGGTGTTCACCGGGCGGTTCCATCACCCGGTGGTCGAGGTGCTCTTTGATCGGATCTGCCGGGAAAACGGGATCGAGCATTTGTTGACTCAGCCGCGCAGCCCGACCACCACCGGCAAGATTGAGCGGTTCCACCGCAGTATGCGTGCCGAATTCCTCAGTAACAAGCCGGCTTTCGCGAACCTGAAGGTGGCCCAGCAGGCACTCGATGAGTGGGTGGACTACTACAGCACCAGCCGGCCGCATCAGTCGTTGGACATGGCCACCCCGGCGCAACGGTTCACCCCAGCAGCCCCAGCGGCGCCGGCAGCGGTGTCACAGCCACCAGGCGGCGCCGAGCGCACCGGGGATGGCTGGGTCAGCCGCCGGGTGTGCGCCAACGGCATCGTGTGTGTGTCCTGGCAGCAAGTCAGCATCGGACGCCACTACGCCGGCGCCCGCTGCGATGTCCACGTCGATGGTGATCTGCTGCGGTTTTGGATCGGCGAAAATCTCGTCAGAACCGCTGCCCGTACCAACCGCGGCGAGGTACGAAACAAACGGGCCCTACGCACCAGCGCGCAGGGCTAACCACAAGATGAGTGTCAAGGATCAACCGACTCTGAACAGGGGCACCAGGGGCACCAGGGTTTCCGCAGCTAAATAGCGGTCAGCCGCCCAACATGACCAGATCCGTGCCCCAGGATGCCCTTCGCGGCTCCTGCCTTTCTGTGTAGCAAACACCAACGCGAAAGGACAGAGGTTATGGGGAACACCGCTACTCGAGAAGTCACCGCTGCCGATCCGGCCCCTTTCACGACGGGAGGCCAGTAGTGCATCACCTGACTAGCCGGAGATCCCCGGCAGGTTGTCGATCTCCGGGACAGCACGGTGGTTGTCGTTTTAGTTGTTGTTTTGGTACCATCTGAAGGATGACCGAGGACGAGGTTTATCCAAACGCGCCTGTCGTCCTGGTTACCATGGAGATCCGCCATCCGCCGGCAGGCTCACTGACCAGTTCGGAAAATCGCGCGTTAAAGCGACTGCTCGCCGAGCGACTGCCGATCGAAAGGCCTGGCCAGAATGTGCATTTTGAGATGGTCGCTCCCCCCGCCCAACCAACTGCCACGATTGAACGCTTTCCCCGATTCCTGAACCGCGAGAGCAACATCGCCACAGCCATCCGCGAGCAATCGACGATCGTCGAAACCAGCGCCTACCAGGGTTGGCAATCGTTCGTCGAGCTCCTGTGGCTGGTACTTGAAGCACGCGTGCACGTTTCGCCGATCGCTGGGATTGAGCGGGTTGGGCTTCGGTATATAGACGAGGTCCGCGCTCCCGAACCCGCTGCGGGCGTTAACAATTGGGGCGATTGGGTCGATGCTTCGTTGCTCGGCCCCAAGGCCGATACGTCTACTGATACCGGTCTCGAATTGATGGAGCTACAGGGGGCAGCGGTGTACCGGTGCCCTCGACCTGGGCAATCGTTGGTTCTCCGCTACGGCCCCCGTGATGGCTATGCGGTTGATCCAAATTCCGATTTACGTCGAATAAAGGCCGTCGACCCTGGCCCGTTTTTTCTCATGGATATAGATAGTTTCTGGGTTCCCGACGGTCCTATCCCCGAGTTTGAAAAGGGTTATCTAGATTCGATTTATGACGACCTACACCGCCCTGTTCGCACCCTCTTCGAAGACTTGATCACCAACCGCTACAGAAATGAGGTGCTTCGCAATGGTTAGAACATCGGGCCGTTACCACGACTTGTTATGGGGCGATGATGACCTCGGCACCGCAGGAACAGGCATAACGCTGCCGCCGAGGCCGACCACAACCCGATCAACGGCCCTTCTGCTAACGGAGGACGCTCACGACCTCCGAAACCGTGTTCGGAACCTTGGTGTCGATGTTGGTGAAACGCATCAAAAGACGTACCAGCATGAGTGGCAGGTACTCACCCAACAACGGGCGCTATCCAGCGCTGGGACCATGCTGAGTGACCTTGCCGACCTTGGCTTCAGTTGGCGTGACATCGCGAGGATGGTGGGAGTCAGCGTCGCCGCTATTCAGAAATGGCGGAAAGGTGAAAATGTCACGGGACCGAATCGCCACAAGCTCGCCAGTTTGCTCGCCGCTTGCGATTTCATAATTGCGCATTTCCACGCCGAAGACGTCGCTCAATGGTTTGAAACACCCATAATGGACGGCGCCCCAATAACCCCGATAGACATTTGGTCCGCGGGAAACTACCTGGTGCTGTTCGAATATGCTACGCAGCATATGACGCCAGAGCAGGCGATGAACGAATTCCGGCCAGACTGGCGGGAAAGTTTCCGCAGTAACTGGGAGACCTTCGAGGCCGGCGACGGGAATCTATCGATTCGAGCCAAGGGTCAGTAGCGAGTGGCGGACAACCTCGAGGCGCCCGGGACCGATGACGCGCCCAATTGGGCGAGTATCTATCGGGCTCGCGGAGACGAGGTTGTCCCCCACCGGCCAATCTTCACCGGCGACGTCTTCACTGAGGTTCGGCTCGCCGCCGAATCTAAGCCGAAAACGCTGATCATCCTTCAGCATCCGTGCGCTATCAGGACCGACGGCGTCACCTTGGTGCCCCGCGTTCTGGTCGCCGAGGTCCAACGGACATCAATTTTGGCGCCTTCGAAATGGCCCACGGGGCATTTCAAACAGATGCCGCTCGCAGAGTTGGTTCCTGACGACGGAGACAAAGGTCCGCAACACTACGCGGCAATGCTCCACATGCCGCACCTCGCAACGCCGGCCGAACTGCAAGGTGCGACCCGCATCGCATGCATGTCGCAGATAGGTGTCAACCTCCTTCTACAGCGTTGGGTCCATCACAACAGCCGGGCTGTTGTGGCCACCCACCTCTACCAAGAGGTAAGCAGCGCCCAGTTCGAAGAGGCCGACATTACCGAAGACTGGTGTATCGACCGTGAAGACGACGGCGTTGACATCGCAACTGCGACAAGCCAAATCGACGCCTGGCTAGCGACCGCGAACGACGATGGGTCGACGAACCGCGACTTACTCAAAAATCCGCAAAAACGAAGCAACATCCGAAAAGCGATGCGGAGCCACCTCCAAAATTTACGCGACACGGGCGAGTGACCGGCCCGCGTTGCCGCTTAGAAAACTGGGGGCGTCGAGGGCCCCTTGTCCAAATTAGTTGGAATGGAAAGGCAATCGTGATCACCAACTCCAGGCCTGGACGCCCACGCGGATGCAACTCTTACGCGTTCATACGCATTGATTACGGTTGGTTGTCGCCTTCGCATGGGAACTTCGGACGGTGAGTAACGTCGGCGACACACCGAATCCCGTTCCGGCCTGGGTTCGGGCTCATGGCATCACTGACCGGGACACCGGCATCGCTGTAGCGCGCGCCTCACGTCAGCCACTCATCGAGGCCGCTGCAAACGCGTTCGATAGAGGGCAGGCCTTCAGCACTGCTGTGGCGCTGCTTGGTGGCCTGGTGACTCGCGGGATCGGTCTGCATAACGGAGCCGTCGCAGCGCTCGGGGCGGACAACCCTTTCGCAGCATTCACACTTATCCGCTCCTTCGCTGAGAACGCGGCCGCAATCCTCTACGCCACCGATCACCCGACCGTGGTCGACAGAGTGCTCGGTTTGGACGGCCATCCGATTCCTGTGGGAAGGCTCACGGCACACGCAAACCAGAGTCCACGCTTCGGCGCGTTCAAGGACGTTTACTCCGAGCTCAGTCAGTACGCCCATCCGGGGGCGAAGGGATTCTCGGCGTCGATGAGTATCAATGGCAACAATTTTCGATGGTCAGCGACGCCCGCATTCAGGCTGGGCAATGATTTCCTGATGGCTTGTGCATGGATAGTTGAACTCTCGGGCGCCAACTCCCACTTGATTGTCGAATTTGCCGACTCTCAGGGTTGGTAGTAATCACCAGCGGCAATGGGTTGATCGCAAGCCAACTCATACCATCAGGCTTTAAGCTCGACATACCCGCCAACACCGGCCAGGCATATCGGCGGGTTGCGCGCCTGTATCGAGCTGACATCGCACGCAGCTAACCTCTGGTCCGTACCAGGAAACTCCCGGCGTGAATGTATCGTCCCGCTGTGCGTAGGTGTGCTCGCCGTGCTCGTAGTCCTGATCGTGGCCTGGTATCTCGTGCAGAGATCCCGCGGGAAGGTACCTCCTAAACGTGAGCGCGTGTACATGGGTTTCCTTATTGCACTTCTCATTCGGGCGTCATCGAGGACGGCCTGAAGGCTCTGATGAAGCTGATCTTCCATAGCATGTCGATCTGGATTCTGATCCCTTTCTACATACTCTCGTACGCGATATTGCTCGCCGCGATGGTTGTCGTCATGAATCGAGTTACTACCAAACCCGCTGATACACAAGGCTAAAAGTCGATAAGCCTTGCGCCCGGAGGGGGTCGTGGCGCCTCGCCCCGGATGGTAGGGAGACTGTTCTGACTGCCCTCTCGCTATCCCCACGTCGCCCGTGGGGGTGTGACCGTGGACTTGTCGACGGAGGACAAGTGCACGGCGTGGACACCCGGCTTCTTCGACAGCTGATCCAAAAGGCTTTCCAGGTGCGCCTTGTCGGTGTGCCAGTGCTGGACGGACTCCGGCGCCTCCTGCAGATCCGCCAGGACGGACTTCAGTTTGTCCGGAGTTTTGTCGTCGTTGTCCGACGAGCGGCGGCCCAAACCCTGGCCGGCGCGTGGGGTGACCGCTCGGGGCACCGCACCACCCAGCGCTCCTCCGGCCAAGCCCGCCACGGCCATCGGCCCGAGCGCACTCGCGCCGGCCGCGACCGTCGGCGCGGCACCCGCGCTGGTGTACTCCAATACGGTGGCGGCCAGCTTGACCGCGGGGCTGGCCACGGCCCAGCTCGGCGCCACCGACAACGCTCCCGCCAGACCCGCGTTACCGAGGCCCGCGGTCACCGCGGACGCGCCGGCGGCTCCCACCGCCTGCGTGCTCGAACCCAGCGCCGCGAACAGCGGCCCTTCGAGTTCGACCGCGGTGTCGCTCCAGGTCCGTGCCGTTGCCACCAGGCCCAAGCTGAGGCTCAGCAACGTGTCGTTGACCGGGCGGATGCCTTTGGTGACGAACTCGATGTTCGCGGCGATCTTCGCCAACGGCGTGGAATTCAGGTTGTTCAACCACGTCGCCAATGACGACGGATCGGCCGCCGACAATGCGGAGGGCGACGCGAAGCTTTGCAGGGTTCGCGGCGTCGACGACATCAGCTGCGACAACGCCGACTGCGCGTTGGCGGGCGCCGCGCCGACGGCTTGGGCGACCGCGCCTGATTGGCCAGGGGCCCCGCCCGGGTTGGTGGTTTGCGGGGGCGCGGTGAAGAGCTCCATCTGAGCGGCGATCGCCGACGATCCGGCGTAGCCGTACATTGCGGCGGCGTCTTGTGCCCACATCTGCCCGTATTCCGCTTCGGTGGCCGCGATCGCGGCGGTGTTCTGCCCAAGAACGTTGGTCGCCACCAGTGAGGCCAGGCGGCCGCGGTTTTCCGCGATCGCCACCGGGGGCACCGTCGCCGTGAACGCGCCCTCGTACGCCGCGGCCGCCGCCCTGGCTCGCGAGGCGGCCTGTTCGGCTTGAGCGGCGGTCGCGCTCATCCACGCCGCATACGGCGCGGCCGCACCCGCCATGGTCAGCGAGGACGGCCCCTGCCAACCGCTGATCAAGTTCGAGATCACCGACTCATACGACGTCGCCGCGGACTGCAGCTGGGCGGCCAGCCCATCCCATGCCGACGCCGCGGCCAGCAGTGAGCCTGCACCGTCACCGGCGTACATCCGACCTGAGTTGATCTCCGGCGGCAATGCTCCGAAATCCATTGTTACTCCTTATTATTCGCGATGAGTGGTCTGTGCTATTCCTGCGGGTCGTCCGCGTTGATGACGATGATCGTGGCCGTGGTCGCGGCGCGCCCGAAAGCGCCGCCACCGACGCCCATTGCCCGAGCCGAGCCACCGCCGGTGGCGGCCATCGCGCGCCCGGCCAGACCCGACGCGGCCATGCTGGAGAACAGTGATCCCTCTCCATCGGCCGCGAGAGCCGCCGGAGCGCCGGCAAGAGCGGTTTGGGGAAACACCGTGGCGACCGGCCGGATCTCCGGGGCGGCGGTCGCCCACCCCGGCGGCACCGACAAACGCCCGACGACGCCGGCGCGGCCGATGCCCGTCGGCATTCCGGCCCCGCCGGGCGTCGGTGCGCTCAGCACTCGCGTCCCCGAATCAGCCCCGCCGCCCAGCAGCCGCAGCGTCGACCGGTCCCGGTCCAGACGTTGGCGGGCACTGTTCACATTCGCCACGTTCTGAGGCACCAGGTAGTTTTCGACGCCCAGCAGATACGGGCTGCCCCCGATGCCGAAGAGCGACACCGGACCCAACGGGCCCGTGAGCGCCGAGTCGAATGCCGATAGCAGCGACGGCGGATCGGCGGCGGCGATGGGCGCTGTCAGGGCCTGCAGCGATTGCGGCACGGCGGACATCAGTTGCGGCAGCGCCGATTCCGTGTTCGTCGCGACCGAGCCGCCGGTGACCTGCGCGACGGCGGCGGCCTGTCCCGCGGTCCCGCCCGGGTTGGTACTTCGCGGCGGCGGGGCAAACGGCGTCACCTGTGCGGCGGACGCCGAGGAACCGGCGTAGCCGTACATCGCCGCGGCATCCTGGGCCCACATCTCGGCGTACTGGGCCTCGGTGGCCATGATCGCCGGGGTGTTCTGGCCGAGAAAATTGGTGGCGATCAGCCCCATCAACTGCGCCCGATTGGCCGCTACCACCGGTGGCGGCACCGTCGCAAGGAAGGCCGCCTCATACGCGACCACCGCCGCCCTCGCCTGATTCGCGGTTTGCTCGGCTTGGGCAGCGGTCGCACTCATCCATGCCGCATACGGCGCCGCGGCGGCCGCCATCATGCTCGACGACGGACCCCGCCACCCGGCGGTCAGGTTCGAGATCACCGACTCGTAAGACGCTGCCGCGGAGTGTAACTGGGCTGCCAGCCCATCCCAAGCCGTCGCGGCAGCCAGCATCGGCCCCGACCCGGGGCCAGAGTACATTCGGCCGGAGTTGACCTCCGGCGGCAGCCCTGCGAAATCCATTGCTATACCTCATAACTCAGTGCGCGACGCTTGAGGGACGGCGTGAGTCGACCGCCGCATCGCCTGATTGATAAACGGAACTTTGAAATCGCGCCCTGGCGCTATGCCACCGGCCGGACAGTGAGAGTCGTCAACCGCTGCAGCCGCGGCGAAGCGCCGTTACCGTTGTAGCGCAGGGCCATTCAACGACGGGCACATCCATTCCACAGCAGTGCCGACATGGCGCTGCTAGGAGGCGAGGGGCGAACTTCCTCGTGAGCTAGGCAGTTCTTCGACCGTTGTGGTGTGCCCACATCATCGGCGCTGTGAAACAGCGCCGATCGTCGTCGACATGAAGGTCAACGTCGAGGGCTAGGAACCCCGGTTGCGCCACGGGCGGTGCCGTCGACGCTGCAGATAGGACTCGACGCGGCGGTTGTGCCCGTCGGCAATGATTTCAATTGCGCGCCAGCTATCTTGGCGTGTTTGCTCAACGGTGACCGATGCGAGACATAGCCGCGCTCGGGTGCGGGCCGGCATGGGGATCAGGCCACGCGAGACAATCGGTCGAGCGCTCACCGCAGTCGATGACGGCGAACCCCCATCGACAGATCTCATCGCGGTGCTCCTGCCTGCATACAAAAATGACAGACCACGATCGTACTTATCCCGGTCAGACCGTGTCCAGTTCGCGTCCACGGCATACCAGCAGGTCGGCACGGCCCGCGGCTGCGCAAACCCGCTCACGATCCCACACCAGCGCGGCACCCCGAAATGCCCAGAGCGGATGCAATCAAGTCCCACAATGCGCGGGAATGCGGACTACCATCGATACCGTGCGTGTAAGGGAAGAAACGTAGCGACCGTCGCTTCGTTGGGGCATAGCACTTGCCGGGCCTGCGATGCGGAAGCTAGTCGCGACACTGATGGCCGTTGGGGCCTTGATGCTCAGCGGCGAGGCTACCGCTCGCGCCACGGACCAGCCGCCACCGCCGCCTTCTCCGGCGCCCGATTTTTACGCACCGAAGTGTTTGTCTTTCGACCCCAATCCGCCGGCGCACTGGAACTACCTGCCGTGCGGATGGACAACGGATGGCAAACGGTGGATCCCGCCGCCTCCGTAGCCGATACCGCGTGAGCTCGCCCGGCGAAATCCCCTCAGCCGCTGATCAACTGGCTTTGAGGTGTCCGCCTCCCCGGCAGCTAACGCCGCAGACGCCCGCATCCCCCCGGGCGTCTGCGAGCGAAAGCGCCTGGTCAATGGGGAGCCCGCTGCAATCCAAACCGTTGACCACCAGGCCCAGACTGATGGCGCCGTCCGCGCGGGCACTCTCGATGCACACCTCGATGTCTCGGAGCCCCGGTCTGCCGACGGTCCAGTAGTCCGGGCGATGCCCGTCAAAGACCGTGTGGGCGTCCACGCCATCGACGTTCTCCCCCTGGGGGAGTTCGCCTGCCGAAGAGGCGGGCACATCATCGGGTAGCGCGGCCGCGGCGAGAGGAGTGAGCGGATCAGCAAGACCGCAACAGTTGTCGTGATACTCCAAGGCGATCATCGTCGCCCTCCTCTCACTAGAACCATCGTATCTTCGACGGCGACGTTTTTACGGCAACACGGTGTGCATCAACATCACGTCGTATGCCGACCACAGCGACAGGTTGAAGTACAGGTCCCGTCCCGACGACCAGGGATGGATCATCGGCGCATAAATGCCGCCCGGCATTTGGAACGACGACACCAGTGGTTGCGGGGGACTCCATGGCCCCTGCGGCGCCGGCGCGGTCCTTGCGATGACGTCGTTGCTGCCGCCGTCGGTGTAGAGCACCAGGTACTGCTTGAGGTAATTGTTGTACTGGGCTGACATTTCGCCCACCGGCGCCGGGAAGATCGGCGTCGCCGCACCCGGGTTGTTGGCGACCCAGTGACCGCCGTTGTCGCCGTTCCAGTACTGGTACTTGGTCAGGTCGGGCAATTGATTCGGTGGAACGCGCGACAGGAAGGCCGCACCGCCACGCCCCGATGGCGTCCCGAACTGGTAGAGGTAACCGTCGTTGCCTTTCAGGAACGCGCCCATCTGGAAGTTCTCATTTCCGGGCGTAAACCCGGCTCCCGGAATGGCATCCGCGGACGCCGTGCGGATCGTGGTGGGGAAAATCCCCCAGTTCTGGCCGTTGTCGTTGGACCGCGCGATCGCCGAATAGTTGGTTGTCCATTCGCCGTCACGGCCCCACTGGCGGATGGACATGTAGCTCATGTACTGGGTTCTGCCCATCGACATCGCCCCGGTCGGAATGATTCCCGTCTCGTGCGCGGCCTTGTGGATGGTGTTGACGACCTGTTTGGAAAGTCCGGGCGCCCACACCGGTGAGCCGGAGTACTTGTCGTTGGGCACGCCGTCGGCGATGTGGATACCCCTGGACAGGTCGCGATCGTTGCTGCGGAACAGGGTGTTGTAGCGCCACTGCTGGCCGTGCACCTTGCAGTAGCCGAAGGTGTCGCCGAAGGCCATCAGCACCTGGCGGTTGACGGGATCGCCGTTGTCCCAGGCAATCCCGAGGTCGGTACCGGAGATGCCGAAACGTTGCAGAGTCTTGTTGGGGCCGTCCGGTCCGGTCACCCAATCGACGAGGGATGTCGGGGCGCCCGCGATCGACGGAGGCGGCGGTCCCGGCTCGGGTTGCGGTTGGGGCACCGGTGCGGCGTTGGGCCGCAGCGGGTTGGCATTCGGCGGTTGCGGGACGGCGGGCGCGGGCGGGTTGGGTCCAGGCGGCAACACCTCGGCCTGCTGTTGCAACGGCGCGGACGGGCCGGGTCCGGGAGTCGGCCCCTCGGCACGCGGATGGACGGGTGCGGAGTAGCGCTGCCCCGGTGTCGCGGGCTTGAGCAACGAGGAGATCAGCGGACCCAGCCTCGGCAGCGGCGCCTGGTCATTCGTGTGAGTGGGCCTGCGCCCGGTCGGCGGCTGTACCACCGGCTGAGGCGCGGGCATGGCCGGCTGCGCGGCGGGAGGATCGACGTTCGCCTCGGGAGCGCCGCACGGTGTCGCGTGGGCGGTAGGCGCGGGCCCGACCACGAGGACGAATCCGACAGCGGCCGCCGACGCCATCGATAGCGACACACTTCGAAGAATCGCCGACATGTAACACCTTTCGAGGGGTAGGACACCGCGCTGACGTCCGTAGTTGGCTTCTGTGACGATAGTTATCTGCGGGGCATATGTGACCAACGATGAGCCGATAGGTATGCATCCGTGACCGTGTCGCAACGCGCGGATCCGCGGCCGAACTTCCCCCTTGAGCCATTAGCTGACGGCTGATGCAAGCAGCTGAACGGAGTTTTTAGCTTTGCCGACGCCGCGCTTGCCCGGGTCGGAATCCGACCGAGGGGATGTCACGATGGACCGCAGACAACGCCACCCCGGGGACGGGCGCCCGTCCCGCGGGGGTCCGCCCGGGTGCGGGAGATCCGGCCGCGCCCTCACACGCGCCTGCCGGCCTTGGTGAGGTTGTCGCCGCCCGCGGGTGAAGGTCTGGCTACTTTGCTGGACGGCCGCTAAACGAACCAACCACGAGTGCGTATATCGGCCTGTTCCGCAGGCTGGCGCGACGCCACGATGCGGCTCGACCCGTTCGTGGTGCGACCCGCTGAATCCCGGCACAACCCCGCCGCATCGCCGCAGCTCAGACTTCCACCCGACCGCGTCCCAGTACGCCCTGCGCGCACTCAAAAAAGATGAATCGTCGTTAACCGGGCCCGGTGCCGTGGGCGCCCGGGCGTCAAACAGATTGAGGCCGCATGTTTGTCGGCGCCCCTGGGGGGCAATGATCCAACAGTAGGCGAGTGCGTCGGCCGGCCTTCGCGCCCGCCTAGGTCCCGTCGGTTCAGCCCGAGAGCCGACGGGGCCGCCCTTTCTGGACCTCCCTCCGACGCGCACCTGCCCGCCGATTGGCCTCAATAACCCATCCGCGCGGGGGTACCGTCGGCGTATGGATGGCTCGCCCGGTGGGTGGATTCTCGGCGGTTGTCAAAGCGATTTTGCTCGCCACCTCATCGAGGAAAGCTGCGACGTCGCCGCGCTGAAGCTGGCCTCGGCCAAGGTGGACGCGGCCGGCATCGCGGTGGTGCACGTCGGCAACGCCTACGGCGAGATGTTCGCCCGGCAGGGCCACCTCGGAGCCGTGCCGGCCACGGTCTGCGACGGCCTTCGGAACACCCCGGCCTCGCGCCACGAAGCCGCCTGCCCGTCCGGCAGTGTGGCGGTGCCGGCGGCGATGGCCGATCCGCGCCCGGGCGCCTACGACAGCGCGCTGGTGGTGGGGATCGGGTTGGAGAAAACGGTCCCGGGCGACACCGCCGCCCAGCATCTGGGGGCCGCGGCCTGGACCGGTCACGAGGGGGCCGACGCGCGCTATCTGTGGCCGTCCATGTTCGCCCGGGTGGCCGACGCGTACGACCGCCGTCACGGATTGGGCGACGCGCACACCTTCGGCACCCTGAATTTCGGCGGCAACACCGCCGCCACCGTGAGTTTCGCTGTCGGCAAAGGCATCTGATGATGGACGTTGAGATCGTCGGCAAGTTCCTGTCCACCCTTCCCGAGGACGACGACCACCCCTACCGGACGGGCCCCTGGCGTCCCCAGACCACCGAGTGGGACGCCGACGATCTGGTCGCCGTCGAGGGTGAAATCCCGCGCGACCTGGACGGCGTCTACCTACGCAACACAGAGAACCCGCTGCACCCCGCCTTCAAGACCTATCACCCGTTCGACGGCGACGGCATGCTGCACGTGGTCGGCTTTCGCGACGGAAAGGCGTTCTACCGCAACCGCTTTATCCGCACCGACGGGTTCCTGGCCGAGAACGAAGCGGGCGGGCCGCTGTGGCCGGGTCTGGCCGAGCAGGTGCAGCTGGCCCGGCGCCGGAACGGGTGGGGCGCGCGAACGAGGATGAAGGACGCCTCGAGCACCGACGTCATCGTGCACCGCGGCATCGCGCTGACCAGTTTCTACCAGTGCGGCGACCTGTACCGCATCGACCCGTATTCGGCCGACACGCTCGGCAAGGAGTCCTGGAACGGGCGCTTCCCGACCGAGTGGGGCGTGTCCGCACATCCCAAGGTAGACAACACGACCGGCGAACTGCTGTTCTTCAACTACAGCAAACAAGACCCGTATATGCATTACGGTGTCGTCGACGAGCGCAACGAACTGACCCACTACGTCGACATCCCGCTGCCCGGGCCGCGTCTCCCCCACGACATGGCGTTCACCGAAAACTACGCCATTCTCAACGATTTCCCGTTGTTCTGGGATCCGCAGCTGCTCGAGCACGACGTGCACCTGCCGCGCTTCTACCCCGAGATCCCGTCGCGGTTCGCGGTGATCCCGCGCCGCGGTGCGACCGAGGACATTCGCTGGTTCGAGGCCGACCCCACGTTCGTGCTGCATTTCACCAACGCCTACGAGGATGGCGACGAGATCGTGCTCGACGGCTTCTTCGAAGGAGACCCGTCCCCGCTCGACACCGGTGGGACCAAGTGGGACAAGCTGTTTCGTTTCCTGGCCCTGGATCGGTTGCAGTCCCGCCTGCACCGGTGGCGCTTCAACTTCGTCACCGGTGCGGTGCGCGAAGAGCAGCTCTCCGAATGCATCACCGAGTTCGGCACCATCAACCCCGACCACGCCGCCGCCCACTACCGCTACACCTACGCCGCCACCGGGAGACCGGGCTGGTTCCTGTTCGACGGCCTGGTCAAACACGACCTGCTCACCGGCACCGAGGAGGGGTTCTCGTTCGGGGACGGCGTCTACGGCAGCGAGACCGCGATGGCGCCGCGATTGGGCGCCACCGGCGAAGACGACGGCTACCTGGTCACCCTCACCACCGACATGAACACCGACGCCTCATATTGCCTGGTGTTCGACGCCGCCCGCCTCGGCGACGGGCCGGTGTGCAAACTCCCACTGCCGGAACGGGTTTCCAGCGGCACACACTCGACATGGGCGCCCGGCTCCGAATTGCGGCGCTGGGGTAGCGCCGAGTCCGCCGCGGACGCGATCGGATTGCGATGAGCGCCGACCAGCACAAGCAGCACCGCGCAACGCACTGGCCACCGCAGTTGGCGCCGATCGGTGCCATCCGCTTCGCGCGCCGTTCGTCGCACTTCGCGGAAACGGTGCGGTTCTACCGCGACCTGGTGGGGCTGCCTCTCTACGAAACGTTCGAAGAAAGCTACGGCAGCAACGGCGCGATTTTCGGGCTACCCAGCTGGAACCTCACCATGGAGATCGTGGAGGCCGTCGACGCCGTCGCGGTCGACCACCATGAACAGCTCTGCCTGTATTTCCCCGACCCCCAGGCACAGCAAGCCGCCCTCGCGCGCCTGCACGACGCGGGCGTCGAGCCCGTCGAGCAGCACCCTTACTGGGCGGCCACCGGCGCGATCACCTATCGGGACCCGGACGGGCGCGAAATCGTCTTCGCGCCCTTCGTATTCGGCGTCAATGAACCGGACACCAGCGCCGCCTCGGGAAAGCACGAGTTCCCCTCGGCCTGAGGGCTCAGCGCCGCGACCGACCGGAAGCCAGCGCCGCGATCACAGCCACGATCGAGCACGCCACGGCGCACACCGCGCCGCCCGCACCGACGTAGAGGCCGTATTCGGCCGACACCGGCGGGTTGACGTTGAGCTTGTAATACCAGACCGTCAGCGCCACGATAAGCAGCGAAATCAACAGCGCGGCAACCGAAGCGAGCTTCACCGACAGGCCGCGGCCCATCATCGCGCCGGCCACCAGCAGTGTCGAGGCCAGCAGCACGATGAGCTGGCCGGCGCCGAACCCCGGGGGCAGTTCCAAGTTGCCGTGGGCGCCTCCGATGGCGTTGGCCCAGCCCCCGCCGTTGACCGCCGTCCTCAGCCACGGCAGCCACGCGCTGGCCGAAACCACCACGGCGAAAAACGCCACCAGCCAACCGGGGCGCAGTCGGCGGGTCATGGTAGCGAGGTTAACCGACTCCGACGCCGTGCCGCGGCACCGAGCGCCGCGCTAGCGTGGCGCCGGCGATCCGAGGCGTCAGCTCGGCAACGAGGACAGATTGAAGAGGGCGCCGGTCGGATCGCTCGCGGCGGCCAGCCGTCCATACGGGGTGTCCTCGGCGCCGCGCAGCACCGCGCCGCCGTGGTCGACGATCAGTCGCAGGGTGTTGTCGACGTCTTCGGCGCCGAAGAAGATCACCCAGTTCGACGGGGTCCCCTCCGGCAACAATGAGGCGCCGTCCATCACGCCGAGCAATTGCTCGTCGCCGAACCACGCTGTGGTGTAGCGGAATTCGTCGGTGTCGGACGCGGACTCGGTACGCCAGCCCAGGACGTCGCGGTAGAAGTCGAGGGCCGCGCCATAGTCGCGCGTGGTCAGCTGGTGCCAGACCGGGCCCCTGCCGCGCCGGTGATCTCGAAGCCGAGATGCTCCAGCGGCTGCCACAAGCCGAACATCGCGCCGGTTGGGTCGGTCACCAGGCCCATCCGGCCCTTGGCGGGCACCTCGATCGCCATGCACACCGAACCACCCGCCCCGCTCGCCGCGGTCAGTGTCGTGTCGATGTCGGCGGTGTGGAAGTAGGTGACCCAGCGGTCCGGGGTCTCGGCTTCGGGCCCGTTCGCCATGATCCCGGCGACCACGTGGCCGTCCGTGGCGGCGTTGACGTATCCGTGGTATTCGGGACCGGCGGACTCGAACGCCCAGCCGAAAACCGTGCCGTAGAACTCTTGGGCGCGGGCGACGTCGGACGTGGTCAGATCGATCCAGCATGGGGCGCCCAGCGGCGCGCTGTCACGAATGGGCACAGTGACCTCCTGGTGGTGTTTCCCCTGGACAACGGGGTTCACAACTATCGACCGCTGCGGTGCCCAAAACTCATCGGCAGGCCCCGGCGATCAGCGATGCCCGTTGGTGCTCGGGTCGGGTCGGGTGAACACCGCGACGAAGTTCTCCAGCGACTGGTTGATATCGCCGCGCAGTGCGGCGGCGACGATCATGCCGATGGGGCCGAACAGCGCCGGGCCGCCGAGGTGCACGTCGAAGCTGACGACGGAGCCGTCCCCTTTGGGCTGGATCTTGGCCATCAGTTTGACCTTGACGCCGCCGACACCGTCGCCGTTGAGCGTCATGCCCTCGGGCGGCTTGTAGCGCACCACCGTCCATTTGATCCGGTTGGGCATGCCCTTGACCTCGACGATCGACTCGACGACCGAGCCCTTTTCGATCTCGTCGGGCAAGGCGCTGCGCCACACCCGGTGGATGGTCAGCCAGTCCTTGTACCGGGACAGGTCAGAAGCGTGCTGCCAGGCCACCTCGGGTGGCAGCGGGACATCGATGGATCCGGAAAGCTTGGCCATGGCTCAGTTCTGCTGGTCGCCCGTGTCCGCAGGGCCGGTCGCCTTCTTGGCCTGTTCCTGCACCTGGTGGATGGTGTCGGTGTACTTGCCCTGCGTCTTCTCGTCGACGAACTCGCCGGCCTTGTCGATGGCCATCTCGACCTTGTCGGCGTTCTGCGACAACAGATCCTTGGCCTTGTCCAGGAATCCCATGCGCCCTCCCTTTTCCCGGCATCGTACTTGCCCGGCGAAACCGGCCGGAGTCGAGTTCGGTGTGCTCAGCGCCACAACCGCGGCTGCACGCCCAGCATTCTGGCGCGGATCCACCACATGGCCTCGACCGCGGCGGCACCCAACAGACCGATCCCCACAGCGGTCGCGGTCACCGTCACATTGGACGGATCCAGCAGGAACTGTTTGCGGGCCAGTGGCAGGCTGAAGATCACCACATAGGCCAGGCCCGAGGCGATTACGAGCGCCACCCGCCACCACTGGTAGGGACGTGCGACCACCGCCAGCACCCACAGCGCCGTCATGAGCAAGGTGATCAGGGCCGCGGTCGACGCCTGATCCTGTTGCTGAAAGCTGGCGTGACGACCGTGGTAGGCGATGAGGTACGACGCGAAGGTCGCGGTGCCGACGATCAGCCCCGACGGCAGGGCCGAGCTCAGGACCCGGCGCACGAAGCCCGGCTCGGCGCGCTCGTTGTTGGGCGCCAGCGACAGGATGAACGACGGTATTCCGATGGTGAACCACGCCGCGATGGTGACGTGGATCGGCTGGAACGGATACAGCAACGGGTCGGCTTTCAGCGCTTTGGATAGCAGGCATTCGATGCCCACCAACAACGCCAGCAGCACCGAATAGACGGTCTTGGTCAGGAACAGGTTGGCGACTCGCTCGATGTTGCCGATCACCCGCCGTCCCTCACCGACGACGTACGGCAACGTCGCAAACCTGTTGTCCAGCAAGACGATCTGCGCCACGGCGCGAGAGGCCGGGCTGCCGGCCCCCATCGCGACGCCGATATCGGCGTCTTTGAGGGCCAACACGTCGTTGACGCCGTCGCCGGTCATCGCGACGGTGTGCCCGTGCGATTGCAGGGCGTGCACCACGGCGCGTTTCTGATCCGGCCGCACCCGCCCGAAGGTGGTGTGGGTGTCCAGCGCGTCAGCCAATTGCGTGGGTTCCGAGGGGAGTTGGCGGGCGTCCATCGTCTGGCCGTGCAGCCCGAGCTTGTCGGCGACGGCGCCGACCGAGACGGCGTTGTCCCCGGACAACACTTTGACCGCAACGCCTTGACCGGCAAAATAATCCAGCGTTTCGCGGGCGTCGGGACGCACCTTCTGTTCGAGCACTACCAGCGCAACAGGGGTGACATGCTGCGGCGCGTCCGGGTGGTCGACGGCCACGTCAGCGGCGCCCACCAGCAGGACCCGCAAACCTTGCGCCCCGATTCGCTCGGCCTGTTCGGCCGCCGCCGACGCCGGCTCGAGCAACACGTCGGGCGCCCCCATCACCCAGTTGCCGTGTCCTTCGAAGGACACGCCGCTCCACTTGGTGGCCGACTTGAAAGGTGCTGTCGCCGTGGCGGTCCAGCCGGGCGGATCGGGATAGGACTCGGCGATGGCGCGCATGCTCGCGTTGGGCCGCGGGTCGGCGGCGGCCAAGGAGGCCAGCACGTCGCCGATCCGGCCACGCCGCCCGGCCTCGTCGAGCTCGTCGACCCGCGCGACCCGCATGCCGCTTTCGGTCAGGGTGCCCGTCTTGTCGGCGCAGACCACGTCGACCCGCGCGAGTCCCTCGATGGCGGGCAGCTCCTGCACCAGGCAGCGGCGCTGGCCGAGCCGGACCACCCCGACCGCGAACGCGACCGACGTCAGCAGCACCAGCCCTTCGGGGACCATCGGTACCAAGGCACCCACCGTCCGCAGCACGGACTCGCGCCAGCCCGCGTGGGTGGTGAACAGCTGGGTGTAGATCGTCAGCAGGCCGGCCGGCACCAACAGGTAGGTGATGAACTGCAGGATGCGGTTAATGCCGTTGCGCAGTTCGGATTTCACCAACGTGAACTTGCTGGCTTCCTCGGCGAGTTTGGCCGCGTAGGCGTCCGGACCGACCTTGGTGGCCCGGTAGGCGCCGGTGCCCGCGACGACGAAACTGCCCGACATCACCGGGTCGCCGACGGCTTTGGCGATCGGGTCGGCCTCGCCGGTCAGCAGCGACTCGTCGACTTCCAGGTTCGCCTCCTCGACGATCTCTCCGTCGACGACGACCTGATCGCCGGGTCCGAGCTCGATGATGTCGTCGAGCACCACCTCCTCGGGCGGCACCGCACGCGTTCCGGATTGCCTGCGCACCAAGGGTTTCGCCTGTCCCACGATCGCGAGCTTGTCCAGCGTCTGCTTGGCCCGGATTTCCTGGACCATGCCGACGACGCTGTTGGCGACGATCAACAGGCCGAACATCCCGTTGATCAGCGAACCCGTCGCGAGCACGATCAGCAGCAAGACCCCAAGGATCGCGTTGATCCGGGTGAACACATTGGCCCGCACGATATCGGTGATGCTGCGCGTCGCGCGTTTCCGTATCGCGTTGCTCTGGCCGTCGGCAACCCGCTGCGTCACCTCGGCATCGGTCAGGCCGGCGCTCATCGGGTGAAGGTCCCCAACTTCTCGGTGTCGTAGTACTCCAGGTTCACCGTGTTGTTGGCGAACACCGCTGTGGAAACTGTTCCGGGTGGGGCGTTTTCGTCGGTCAGCGGGAAGGTGAAGGTGTCTCCGTCCCAATGGGTGAGGGTGACCGTCCGGTTTTTCGGGCCCATCGCCAACTGCAGGGCGCCGTCGCGTTCGGTCACGACGGCCGGACCCCAGTAGTCGCTGGCGTAGACGCCGGCGTACTCGCCGAGCGGTTTGGCCGGGGCGGGATTGGGCGGGGGCTGCTTCCCGACCAGCGAGCCCACCGGATTGTTCAGCCAGCCGATCGCCTTTTTGTATAAGGCGCCCCAGTCCTCGCGGATCTGGCCGTACTGGACGAGGTCCATGAATTCGGCGGTCAGCGTCTCCGGGATGCCGTAGGGCGCGCCGTTGGTCAGCGCGATGATGCCCAAGTCCTCCGAGGGCATCACCACGAAGTTCGTCGCCGCCCCCAAATCGAAAGCGCCGGAGTGGCTGTATTCGGTGCGGCCCGAGGAGTCGACCGACGCGTTGAAGCCGTATCCGTAGAAACCGGTGCGGGCCTTGGGCGTCGTCGCGGGCGCCGACACCATCTGCGGACTGGTCGCGGGCAGCAAGGCTTCCGGCGAGGCGATCCGCTGGCCGTTGTGAGTTCCGTTGCCCAGCAACATCATCAGCCAGTGGGCCATGTCGTTGGCCGATGAACTGACGCCGCCCGCGGGTGACTGGGGATCGGGGTCCCGCTGGAAACGGGCCTCCCACTTGTCGGCGACCTTGATGTGGTTGACCGCATGGTTGGGCCGGGCGATGAAGTCGGCAAAGCGTGAACTGGTCGACGTCATCCCCAGGGGGCGGTAGAGCACCTCGTCGGACAGATCCTCCCATGATTTGCCCGCCGCGGCCGCCACCGCCTCCGCACCGGCGGTGATCCCATAGTTGGTGTAGGCGTAGCTGATCCGGAAGGGCGCCAGCGGCAGGTACTTGAGCCGCTCGAGTGTCTGACGGCGGTCGTAGCCCAGGTCTTCCAGTTTGTCGCCGGCGTGGTCGGGCAGCCCGGAGCGATGCGAATACATGTCAGCGACGGTCACATGGCCGGCGACATAGGGGTCGCTGAGCGTGAACCACGGCAGCTTGGCGGCCACCGGGGTGTCCCAGCCGACGATGTTGTCGCTGACCTCGTGCGCGATCACCGTCGCACCGACCGATTTGGACACCGAGGCCAACTGGAAGACGGTGTCGGCGTCCACCTTGTTGTCCTGCCCCTGCCCCTTGCTCGCGTCCTTGATGCCGAAGCCTTTGGCGTACAACACCTTCCCGCCGTGGACAACGGCGACCGCCATTCCGGGGACACCGGTGCTTTTCATCAGGTCGCCGACCAGGCCGTCGATTTTTGCGACGGCATCGTCGATGCGGCCGGCCGGAATCGCCACGCCGGACACCTGGTTGGGCGGGACGTCAGACAGTGTGGGCGGGGGCCCGGCGGTCGGCTGCGCGGAGCCGCATCCCGTCAACCCGAGCAGTATCGCGATGGCAGCGGCCGCGCGTTTGGTCATGGCGCGACCTTAGCCCGGTGACGATGCGCGCCGCATGAATCAGAGCTGCCACCACGGGTTCGATTTCACCGGGGCCGCGAGATCAAGGCGCTGACCGGGCACCGGCACCGCCACGTTCACCCGCTCGGGCTCCGCGGCGGCGAGCAGGCGCTCGACCGGTTCGGCCCACGGGTGCGGCGCCAACCGGAAGGTGCCCCAGTGGATCGGCACCAGCAGTCCCCCGTCGGTGACGTCGAGGTGCGCCCGCAGCGCCTCCTCGGGGCTCATGTGCACGTCGGGCCAGGCCGTGTTGTAGGCCCCGATGGGCAGCAGGGTCAGGTCGAACGGTCCGTGGTCGGCGCCGATCTGGGCGAAGCTCTTGGTGTAACCGGTGTCGCCGCCGAAGTACGCGCGATGGGTCGGCCCACGGAACACCCACGACGCCCACAACGTCGTATTGCGGTCCAGGAAGCGGCCCGAAAAATGCCGCGCCGGCACGCAAACCACGGTGAGCTCGTCGACCTTCGCGCTCTGGTGCCAATCGAGCTCGACGATGCGGTGCTCGGGTATCCCCCACCTGCGCAGGTGGGCGCCGACACCGAGCGGAACGAAGAACGGCGACCGCTGCGTGCGGGCCAACGCCCTGATCGTGTCGATGTCGAGGTGGTCGTAGTGGTCGTGGCTGATCACCACCGCGTCGACGGCGGGCAGCCCCTCGAGTTGAATCGGCGGTGGATGCAGCCGCTGCGGCCCGACGATGTCCGACGGCGAACACCGGTCGCTCCACACCGGATCGGTGAGCACCCGGTAGCCGTCGATTTCCAGCAGCGCCGTGGAGTGGCCGAACCAGCTGACCGCCAGCCCGCTCGGATCCGCGCCGAAGACCCCCGGGGCCGTCAGCGGGATCGGCCCCCGCGGCCGGCTTCCACCCCGGTTTCCCACCAGCTCCCACGCGATGAGCCGCAGTTGCTCGCGGTCCATCTTGGTGTCCGAGGCCGGCTCGAGGTTGACGAAAACGCCGTCGCGACAGTGCGGGGACCCGGCCGTCACCGCGGCGATCGATGCGGGATGGGCGCCGAGCGCGTCCGGCGCACCGTGCAGCGCGCGCACCAGCCAACCCCCGCCCGCCAGCGACGCCGTGCCGGCGACCAGCCGTAGCGCCCCGCGCATGGTTCGTCAGGCTCCTTGGAACTTCGGTGGCCGCTTCTCGATGCGGGCGACCTGGGCTTCGACGACGTCTTGACTGCTCCAGGCCTTGTCGAAGAGCTCCTTGTGCACCGGCCCGGCCTCTTCGATGGCGCCGTCGTCGTTGAGCACCCGCTTGGCGTGCTGGATCGCCAGCGGGGCCAGGCCGGCGATCTCGGCGGCCCAGGCCTGGGCGTCGGCCAGCGTCCCGATGCGGTTGGCCATCCCGGTCTGCAGCGCCGCGTCGGCCGTCAGCTTTTCCGCGGCCAGCAGCATCGCGCGGGCCCGGCCGTGACCGACCAGCGTCGACAGGCGCCGGATGCTCCAGTTGTCAAGGGCCAGGCCGTATTTCGATGTCGGAAACTGGAAGAAGGCGTCCGGCGCGACCACCCGGAGATCGCATTGCATGGCCAGCTGCAGGCCCGCGCCGATGGCCGGGCCGTTGATGGCGCCGATCACCGGGATGAGGGTCGCGTCCAACACCTTGTGTAGCTCGATGAGCCGGTCGGGATAGTCGGCGGCGAACGCGTCGCCGCTCAGGTCCGCACCGGCGCAGAACACCGTGCCCTGGCCGGTCAGCACGATCGCCCGGGTGGAGCCGTCGCCCGCCTTCAGCACGGCCTCCCGCAGCTCCTCGACAAGCTGCGAGTTCAAGGCGTTGCGGCGCTCGGGGCGCTGCAACTCGATGGTCAAAACGGCTTCGGCCTGGCTGACACCGATCATGGGAGCCACCCTATATAGCCTCGTCACGTGAGTCGTATCTCGGCTGGTCAACTACGCGACACGGTCCTGGACGAGAATTCCTTCATCCGCTGGGACGCTGAGCCGCTCGCCGTGCCGCTCAGCACCGCCTATGCGCGAGAGCTGGCCGACGCCCGCGCCGCTACCGGCCTGGACGAATCGGTGCTCACCGGCGAAGGGCGCATCTTCGGGCGCCGGGTCGCGGTGGTGGTCTGCGAATTCGGCTTTCTCGGCGGCTCGATCGGGGTGGCCGCCGCCGAACGGATCACCGCCGCGGTGCAGCGGGCGACCGCCGAGGGCTTGCCGCTGCTGGCCTCGCCGAGCTCCGGGGGCACCCGCATGCAAGAGGGCACGGTCGCGTTCTTGCAGATGGTGAAGATCGCCGCCGCCGTCCGGCTGCACACCCAGGCGCACCTGCCCTACCTGGTCTATCTGCGCAATCCGACCACCGGCGGCGTGTTCGCGTCGTGGGGCTCGCTGGGCCATGTCACACTCGCCGAACCGGGCGCGTTGATCGGCTTCCTCGGGCCTCGCGTATACCAGCTGCTCTATGGCGAACCGTTCCCCGAGGGCGTCCAGACCGCGGAGAACCTGCAGCGGCACGGCGTGATCGACGGCGTCGTCCCGCTCGACGAGCTGCGCCCCACGCTGGACCGCGCGATGACCGTCATCGCCGACCCTCCCGAGCCGCTGCCCGCGCCGCCACCACCCGAACCGACACCCGACGTCGCGGCGTGGGACTCGGTGGTCGCATCGCGGCGGCCCGACCGGCCGGGCGTCGGACTTCTGTTGCGGCACGGCGCAACTGATCAGGTGCTGTTGTCGGGGACCGGTCGAGGAGAGGCGGCGACCACGCTGTTGGCGCTGGCCCGGTTGGCCGGCCAGCCCGTGGTGGTGCTCGGCCAGCAGCGGATAGCGGGCGGCCGGGCAAGCACCGTGGGCCCGGCGTCGTTGCGCGAGGCCCGGCGCGGCATGGCGCTGGCCGCCGAATTGCGTCTGCCGCTGGTGCTGGTGATCGACACGGCGGGGCCGGCGCTGTCCGCCGAGGCCGAGCAGGGTGGGCTCGCCGGGCAGATCGCCCAGTGCCTGGCCGAGCTGGTGACCCTGGATACCCCGACGGTCTCCGTGCTGCTGGGCCAGGGCAGCGGTGGGCCGGCGCTGGCGATGGTGCCCGCCGACCGGGTGTTGGCCGCGCTGCACGGCTGGCTGGCGCCGCTACCGCCGGAAGGCGCCAGCGCGATCGTCTTCCGCGACACCGATCATGCCGCCGAACTCGCTGCGGCCCAAGGCATTCGGTCGGCTGATCTGTTGGAGTCCGGAATTGTCGACGTCGTCGTCGCGGAACATCCCGACGCCGCCGACGAGCCCGTCGAGTTCTCGCGGCGATTGTCGCGGGCCATCGCCGCCGAGGTGCAGGCGCTGCGCGGGATGCCCGCCGCCGAGCGGCTGGCCGCCCGGTTGCGGCGCTACCGCAACATCGGTGTGCGCTGAAACACTTCCGGCGAGCAGACGCGGAATCGCACAGAATCAGCGAGTTTGATGCGATTCCGCGTCTGCTCGCCCCAGGTCGCGCCTCCCACCGCCGAAAGCAGCAATCAGGCAAAATGGGCGGCATGGACACAGGAGCTAGCTCACCGCGGGTCTTGGTCGTCGACGACGACTCCGATGTGCTCGCGTCGCTGGAACGTGGCCTGCGGCTGTCCGGATTCGAGGTGTCGACCGCGGTCGATGGCGCCGAGGCATTGCGCAGCGCCACCGAGACGCGGCCGGACGCGATCGTGCTCGACATCAACATGCCGGTGCTGGACGGCGTCAGCGTCGTCACCGCGCTGCGCGCCATGGACAACGACGTCCCGGTCTGCGTGCTGTCGGCCCGCAGCTCGGTCGACGACCGGGTGGCGGGCCTGGAGGCCGGGGCCGACGACTACCTGGTCAAACCGTTCGTGCTGGCCGAGCTGGTCGCGCGGGTCAAGGCGCTGCTGCGGCGCCGCGGCGCCACCGCCACCTCCTCCTCGGAAACCATCACGGTGGGGCCGCTGGAAGTCGACATCCCGGGCCGTCGTGCCCGCGTCAACGGCGTCGACGTCGACCTGACCAAGCGGGAATTCGACCTGCTGGCGGTGCTGGCCGAACACAAGACCGCGGTCTTGTCCCGCGCGCAGCTGCTCGAGCTGGTGTGGGGTTATGACTTCGCCGCCGACACCAACGTCGTCGACGTCTTCATCGGATACCTGCGCCGCAAGCTGGAGGCCAACGGTGGGCCCCGGCTACTGCACACCGTGCGCGGAGTGGGATTCGTGCTGCGCATGCAGTAACCCGGGCGAGCGGCCATGAACATCCTGTCCCGGATCCTGACCCGTACGCCGTCGTTACGGGCCCGGGTCGCGGTCGCGACCGCGATCGGCACCGCCATCGTGGTGGTGATCGCGGGGGCGGTCGTGTGGTTCGGCATCACCAGCGCCTGGAAGGAGCGGCTGGACCGGCGCCTGGACGAAGCGGCGGGCTTCGCCATCCCCTTCCTGCCGCGCGGGCTCGACGACATCCCGCGCGCCCCCCACGATCAGGACACCGTGATCACCGTCCGGCGCGACGGACAGGTCAAGTCCAACTCGGACGTCACGCTGCCGCCGCTGGACGTGGGCTATGCCGACACGTACATCAACGGGGTCCGCTATCGCGTCCGAACCTTGGAGGTCGCGACGCCGCAGCCGGCGACGGTGGCAGTGGGTGCGACGTATTACGACACGATCGCCCAGACCAACAACCTGCATCGCCGGGTGATCCTGATCTGCGCGCTGTCGATCGGCGCGGCGGCGGTATTCGCTTGGCTCCTGGCGGCTTTCGCGGTCCGGCCGTTCAAGCGCCTGGCGCAGCAAGCCCGCTCGATCGACGCCGACGAGCGGCCACAGGTGGCGGTGCGCGGCGCCACCGAGGCGGTCGAGGTCGCCGAGGCCATGCGGGGCATGCTGCAGCGCATCTGGAAGGAACAGGACCGGACCAAGGAGGCGCTCGCGTCCGCGCGCGACTTCGCTGCCGTGTCCTCGCACGAGTTGCGCACTCCGCTGACCGCGATGCGCACCAACCTCGAGGTGCTGTCCACCCTGGACATGCCGGACGAACAACGCAAAGAGGTGTTGGGCGACGTCATCCGCACCCAGTCGCGCATCGAGGCCACGCTGAGCGCCCTCGAGCGGCTGGCCCAGGGCGAACTGTCGACGTCCGACGATCACGTGCCGGTCGACATCACCGAGCTGCTCGACCGGGCCGCCCACGACGCCATGCGGATCTATCCCGGGGTCGACGTCTCGCTGGTGCCGTCGCCCACCTGCATCATCGTGGGGTTGCCGGCCGGGTTGCGCCTCACCGTCGACAACGCGATCGCCAATGCCGTCAAGCACGGCGGCGCCACGCGCGTTGAGCTGTCGGCGGTCAGCTCGCGCGCCGGCGTGGAGATCACCGTCGACGACAACGGGCGCGGCGTGCCGGAGGACGAGCGTCAGGTGGTGTTCGCCCGGTTCTCCCGCGGATCGACGGCGTCGCATTCCGGGTCGGGCCTGGGATTGGCCTTGGTGGCCCAGCAGGCCCAGCTGCACGGCGGGACCGCCGCGCTGGAAAGCAGCCCGCTGGGTGGTGCGCGGTTGGTGCTGCGGCTCCCCGGCCCCAGTTAGCCGCTGGCCGTCGGCGGCTATCAGCCGGCTTGCGAGTCGGGCAGACTGGAGCGATGGCCAACGGCAGCAAACCCACCGACAACGACACCCTGGCACACATCCGCGACCTCGTCGCCGAGGAAAAGGCGCTGCGGGCCCAACTGCAGCGCGGTGACATCGACACGTCGGAGGAACACGACCGCCTTCGGCGCATGGAGATCGAACTCGACCAATGCTGGGATCTGCTGCGGCAGCGCCGGGCGCTGCGCGAGAGCGGCGGTGACCCACGCGAGGCGGAGGTGCGACCGCCCGACGAGGTCGAGGGCTACCTGAGCTGAGCGGCCAGGCGGCAGGCGTCGACGCGGTAGACGTCGTCGTCGTCGGAGGCGGGCACAACGGCCTCGTCGCGGCGGCCTATCTGGCCCGGGCGGGCCTGCGGGTGCGCCTGCTGGAACGGCTGGAACAGACCGGCGGCGCGGCCATCTCGGCGCAACCCTTCGCCGGCGTCGGCGTCCGCGTCTCGCGCTACTCCTACCTGGTCAGCTTGCTGCCGAGCCGCATCGTGGAGGACCTGGGCGCCGGGATTCGGCTGGCGCGACGGCCCTTTTCGTCGTACACGTCCGACCCGGCCACCGGCGGTCGTGGCGGCCTGCTGATCGGGGCGACCGGTAACACCTTCGCCGCCATCGGCGCGGCCGACGACGCCCCCGGCTTCGCCGCCTTCTACCAGCGCTGCCGGCTGGTGACCGAACGGCTGTGGCCGACACTGCTCGAACCGCTGCGCAGCCGCGGGCAGGCCCGCCACCGCGTCGTGGAAAGCCACGACCCCCGCGCGGCGGCGGCCTGGGAAGCCATGATCGAGGAACCGATCGGCGGGGCCATCGCCGGCGCGGTGGGCAACGACCTGGTCCGCGGGGTGATGGCCACCGACGCCCTCATCGGCACCTTCGCCCGCCTCGACGACCCGTCGTTGACGCAGAACGTCTGCTTCTTGTACCACGTGCTCGGCGGTGGCACCGGGGACTGGGACGTGCCGATCGGCGGGATGGGCGCGCTGACCACCGCCCTGGCCACGGCGGCCGTCGGCCACGGCGCCGAAATCGTCAGCGGCGCAGACGTTTACGCCGTCGACCCGAGCGGTGAAGTGCGCTATCGCATCGGCGAGCGAGAGCGGCGGGTCCGGGCCCGGTTCGTCCTCGCCGGCGTCACGCCCACCGTGCTGGCCGGGCTACTCGGCGAAGAACCGCCACCGTCGGCCGGCGGCGCGCAGGTCAAGGTCAACATGGTGCTGCGGCGACTGCCCCGCCTACGCGACCGCGGCGTCACACCCGAGCAGGCCTTCGCCGGAACCTTTCACGTCAACGAGACCTGGACGCAACTGGATACCGCCTACGCGCAGGCGGCCGCGGGGCGAGCGCCGAATCCCCTGCCGTGCGAAGCGTATTGCCACTCGCTGACCGACCCCAGCATCCTGTCCGACGACCTACGCGGCTCGGGCGCCCAGACGATGACGGTGTTCGGCCTGCACACCCCGCACGCGCTGTTCGACGACGCCGACCCCGACGCGCTGCGCGACCAGCTGACCGACAGGGTGCTGGCGTCGCTGAATTCCGTTCTGGCCGAACCGATTCAAGAGCTGCTGTTGCACGATGCGCACGGGCGCCCGTGCATCGAGACGACGACCACATCGGACCTCGAGCGCGCCCTGCGCATGAGCGGCGGCCACATTTTCCACGGCGGGCTGTGCTGGCCGTTCGCCGACGATGACGAGCCGCTGGACACCCCGGCGCGGCGATGGGGCGTGGCCACCACTCACCAACGAATCATGTTGTGCGGCTCGGGCGCTCGCCGCGGCGGGGCGGTGTCGGGCATCGGCGGGCACAACGCTGCGATGGCAGTGCTCGCCTCCCTCGCGAGCAGACATAGAATCGCATAAATCCCGCCGCCCGCAGGCGATTCTGCGTCTGCTCGGCAGGGAAACTAGCGCGCGTCGATCGTCGCGTAGTCGCGCTCGGTGTAGCCGGTGTAGATCTGGCGCGGGCGGCCGATCTTGCTGTCGCCCTCGTCGTGCATCTCACGCCAGTGCGCGATCCAGCCGGGCATCCGGCCCAGCGCGAACAGCACGGTGAACATCCGCGTCGGGAACCCGAGGGCGCGGTAGATCAGGCCGGTGTAGAAGTCGACGTTGGGGTACAGCTTGCGCTCGACGAAGTAGTCGTCGGTCAGCGCCGCCTCTTCGAGCTCCTTGGCGATGCTGAGCAGGTCGTCGTCGCCGCCGAGCTTGGCCAGGATCTTGTCGGCCTGCTCCTTGACGATGCGGGCCCGCGGGTCGTAGTTCTTGTAGACGCGGTGGCCGAAGCCCATCAGCTTGACGCCGGCCTCGCGGTTCTTCACCTTCCGGACGAATTCACTGACGTTGTCGTCGCTTTCGCGGATCTGCTCGAGCATCTCGAGGACCGCCTGGTTGGCGCCGCCGTGCAGCGGGCCCCACAGCGCGTTGATTCCGCCGGAAACGGAGGTGAACAGGTTGGCTTGTGACGACCCAACCAACCGCACCGTCGACGTCGAGCAGTTCTGCTCGTGGTCGGCGTGCAGGATGAGCAGCATGTCCAGCGCCCGAATGATCTCGGGGTCCGCCTGGTAGGGCTCGGCGGGCAGGCCGAAGGTCATGCGCAGGAAGTTCTCCACCAGCGTCAGCGAGTTGTCCGGGTAGAGGAACGGCTGACCGACCGACTTCTTATATGCGTAGGCGGCGATGGTCGGCAGCTTGGCCAACAGCCGGATGGTGGACAGCTCGACCTGCTCGGTGTCGGTCGGGTCGAGCGAGTCCGGGTAGTACGCGGAGAGCGCGTTGACCGCGCTGGACAACACCGGCATCGGGTGGGCGTTGCGCGGAAAACCGTCGAAGAACCGCTTCAGGTCCTCGTGCAGCATGGTGTGCAGCTGGATCCGCTTGGTGAACTCGGCCAGCTGCTCCTTGCTGGGCAGCTCGCCGTAGATCAAGAGGTAGCTCACCTCGATGAAGGTCGACTTCTCGGCCAGTTGCTCGATCGGGTAGCCGCGGTAACGCAGGATTCCGGCGTCGCCGTCGATGTAGGTGATCGAGCTCTTGCACGACGCGGTGTTGACGAAACCGTTGTCGAATGTGGTGTAGCCGGTCTTGGACAACAGCGAGCCCAGCGCGATGCCGTCGGCGCCTTCGGTGGCGCTGACGATCTCCAGGTCGGTCTCACCGCCCGGGTACTTCAGAGTGGCGGTGTCGTCGGTGTCGGCCACGAGAACCCCTTCGTGCTTCCGGCTGATACGGCTGCCCCCTGACTTGGGTGCTTACAGCTGAAGGTAGTCGTTATGGCGACGAGGCGCCCGTCCGGGGTCGGGTCTACGAACCTTCCTTAAGCTTTCATCAGGTAGCGCGGTGACCGTCCCGGCGGCTCGTGACTTTCGCCACTGCGCGCCCGGCGCTCGCCCGCGGGTGCGACGCGATCCGCCGAAGCGCAGACCGCAACGGGTTCACCCGCACCGCCCTTGCCCGGGCAAGCGGCGGCCATCACCCCGTCGTGGACATCGGTTCAGCCAGCCCGAAGACGTGAGCGGCGTTGTCATGTAACACCTTTCGCAGCCACACGTCGTCGACGCCAGGCAGCCGGGTGAGGACTTGGATCGCGTCGAGGTAGCCATACGGGATGTTGGGAAAGTCGCTCCCGAAGAGTATGCGGTCGGCGAGGTCGCGAAGCCGTCCGTACTCGGCGGGCGGGAACGGCATGGCCTCCTCGATGAACGGGGTGAACGCCATGGTGGTGTCGAGGCGCACGTCGTCGTACCGATCGGCCAGGTCGAGGAAGCCCGTGTACTCGGGCATGCCCAGGTGGGCAACGATCAACCGCAGGTGGGGATGGCGCGCGAGCAGGGCGGCGACGGGCCCGACGCCGGTGTGGTCGCCGGGGACGGGACCCGAGCCGCAGTGGATGACGACGGGGATTGCGGCGTCTTCGATGAGGCCCCAGGCGCCGTCGAGCAGCGGGTCGGTGGGGCTGTATCGGCCGACCTGAATGTGGGCCTTGAACACTCGGGCGCCCGAGGCGATGGCCTGACCCACGTAGTCCTTTACACCCGGTTCGGGGTACAGCGTCGCGGTGTGCAGGCAGTCGGGCGTCGTCGCCGCGAACGATCTCGCCCACTGGTTCAACCAGGCCGCCATGTGCGGCTTGTGCGGATAGATCAGCGACGTGAACGCCCGGACCCCAAAGCCCCGGAGGGCCCGCAGGCGCTGTTGTTCGTCGCTGCGGTAGGCGATCGGCCAATGCCGTCCCACCAGTGGACCGGCATCATCGAAGTATCGCCACACCTTGTCCATCACCGACTTGGGCATGAAATGCGTGTGCACGTCGACGATGCCTGGCAGCCCGAGCGACTTCGTGAGCCGGCGCACCGATTCCGTTTCGTCCATCGCCAGCCAAGTTAGCCGCCGGTCGGCGCGCTACGGCTGGAGGCGCTCGACGCGATCGCCGCTGACCCGGATGCGGTTATGCAAGCGGTTTTCCCGTCCCTGCCAGAACTCGACCACCTCCGGCGCGATGAGATAGCCGCCCCAGCCCAGCGGCACCGGAACCTGGTCGCGGTCGGCGAAGCGCGCGGTCACCTCCGCCAGCTGGCCCAGCAGGGCCGCCCGCGAGGCGATCGGGTGCGACTGATGCGAGGCCCAGGCGCCCAGCTGTGACCCGCGCGGCCGTTTCGACCAGTAGTCCTCGGTGGCCTCCGCGGTGACCTTGCGCACCGGGCCGCGGACGTGGACCTGGCGGCCGAGCTGGTACCAGGGAAACGTCACCGCGGCGTACGGCGTCGCGGCCAGATCGTCGCCCTTGGCCGAGCCATAGTTGGTGAAAAAGGTGATTCCGGTCTCGTCGATGCTCTTGCACAGCACCGACCGGCTGGCCGGCCGGCCGTCGGCGGTGACGGTGGCCAGCACCATCGCGTTGGGCTCGGCGACACCCGCTGCCTCGGCGTCGTCGATCCATCTGCGCAACAACGAAACCCAACCGTCGGCGAGCCAGTCCGCGTCGAGGTCTGGACTGCCGTCCTTCTCCACCGATCCGTATTCCACACGCATTCTTTGCAGGTGCTCTTTTCCTGGCTCGGGGTCTCGTCCTGCCATCGCGTCCACGCTACCGGCGCTTGCTACCGGCCGGTAGCGTCGGCCCGAGCGGGGGGTGCGAGAATTTTCGGCATGACTGTGGTCCCCGAAGACTTTGTCCCCGGACTGGAAGGCGTCGTGGCCTTCACCACCGAAATCGCCGAACCGGATAAAGACGGCGGCGCGCTGCGCTACCGCGGTGTCGACATCGAAGACCTGGTGGGTCAGCACGTCACCTTCGGCGACGTATGGGCGTTGCTGGTCGACGGCAAGTTCGGCCACGGGCTGCCGCCCGCCGAGCCGTTCCCGCTGCCCATCCACACCGGTGACGTGCGCGTCGACGTGCAGGCGGGCCTGGCGATGCTCGCCCCGATCTGGGGGTACAAGCCGCTGCTGGACACCGATGAGGCCACCGCCCGCAACCAGCTGGCCCGGGCGTCCGTCATGGCGCTGTCGTATGTGGCGCAGTCCGCGCGCGGTATTTATCAGCCCGCGGTGCCGCAGCGGGTGATCGACGAGTGCGAAACGGTCACTGCCCGTTTCATGACGCGCTGGCAGGGCGAGCCGGACCCGCGTCACGTCGAAGCGATTGACGCCTACTGGGTTTCGGCCGCCGAGCACGGCATGAACGCCTCGACGTTCACCGCACGGGTCATCGCCTCCACCGGCGCCGACGTGGCCGCGGCGCTGTCCGGGGCGATCGGCGCGATGAGCGGCCCACTGCACGGCGGCGCGCCGGCGCGGGTGCTGCCGATGATCGAAGAGGTCGAGCGCACCGGCGACGCGCGCGGCCTGGTGAAGAAGATCCTGGACAGCGGCGACAAGCTGATGGGATTCGGGCACCGGGTGTACCGCGCGGAGGACCCGCGGGCGCGGGTGCTGCGCGCCACCGCCGAGCGGTTGGCCGCGCCGCGCCACGAGGTTGCCGTCGCGCTGGAGCAGGCCGCCCTCGCCGAGCTGCGTGAGCGGCGCCCCGACCGGGCCATCGAGACCAACGTCGAGTTCTGGGCCGCGGTCATCCTGGACTTCGCCCGGGTGCCGGCCAACATGATGCCCGCGATGTTCACCTGCGGGCGCACCGCCGGGTGGTGCGCCCACATTCTCGAGCAGAAGCGGCTCGGCAAGCTGGTCCGGCCGTCGGCGATCTACGTGGGCCCCGCCCCGCGCAGCCCGGAATCCGTCGAGGGCTGGGACCGCAGCCTCACCAACGCCTGAGCCCTTCCAGCTTGTCGGTACCCGGCGATTTAATGGTCGCTGTCGCGCGATGAGTTTGCGTCACCGACGCAGTCATACGTCGTGAGCCTGCCCTGCCGTGGGCAGGCGACGGAACCGATAGCAAGGAGAACCAGCATGGCGATCAACATCGAACCCGCATTGTCCCCGCACCTCGTGGTCGACAATGCCGCCGCGGCAATCGACTTCTACGTCAAGGCTTTTGGGGCCGAGGAGATTGGCCGTGTGCCGCGTCCGGACGGCAAACTGGTCCACGCCGCGGTGCGCATCAACGGCTTCACGGTGATGCTCAACGACGACTTCCCGGAGATGTGTGGCGGCAAGTCGATGACCCCGACCTCGTTGGGTGGCACCCCGGTCACGATCCACCTCACCGTCACCGACGTCGACGCCGGCTTCCAGCGGGCGCTGGACGCCGGTGCCACCGTGGTGGCCCCGCTGGAGGACCAGTTCTGGGGCGACCGCTACGGCGTGGTCGCCGACCCGTTCGGCCACCATTGGTCGCTGGGGCAGCCGGTCCGCGAGGTCAGCATGGAAGAGATCACGGCGGCGATGTCCGGGCAGGGAGCCGGTTAGCCGAGCAGCCGGTCCAAGAGCCGGCGTCGCGGCGGCGGCGCCGGCTCGGCGGTCGCTGCGGCCGCGAGCATCGCGGCGACGTCGGTGAACTTGTTGCGGGGCCGGCCCTCACCGCTGCCGCGCGCGATCTCCGCGGCGTCGATGGCACGCCATCCCGCCGCGTCGATGGCGTCGGGCTGGCGGGCGCGCACCAGGGCGGTCAGCGCCTCGGGCTTGGCCGCCGGATCGGTCAGGTTGCCGGCGTTGAAATCGGCGACCAGGGCCTGCACGGTCTCAAACGAGCACGACTTGTTGGTCCCGATGAACCCGCTCGGCCCCCGCTTGATCCAGCCCGCGACGTATGCGCCGGGCACCGGTGTGCCGGAGGCGGGATCGACGACGCGCCCGCCGTCGTTGGGCACCACGGCCGACGATTCGTCATAGGGAAGGCCGCGAATTGGCTTGCCGCGGTAGCCGATCGACGTCAGCACCAGACCCGTGTTCACGCGGCGCACGTCATTGGTGCCGGTGACCGAGAACTCCACACCGGAGACGCGCTGCTCCCCCAGCACACGATTCGGAGTGAGCCGGTAAGCCAGCCTGATCCGCGGGCGTGCCGCCGGCGCCGAGGCGTCGCCGAGCGTGCTCAAGATTTCCAGCTTGTTTTTCGTCAAGGCATCCGACGCCGTCGCGAGGTCGGCCGCGACCAGCTCGTGGTCGGCCGCGCTGAGCACGACCTCGGAACCGCCCGTGAGCCCGATCAGCTCGGGCAACGTGAACGCCGACTGGGCCGGGCCACGCCGGGCGGCGATCACCACCTCACGCACCGCTGAGCCGCGGAACGCCGCCAGCGCGTGGTCGGCGATATCGGTGCGGGCCAGGTCGTCGGCGTCCGCGGTGAGCACCCGGGCCACATCGAGGGCGACGTTTCCGTTGCCGATGATCACCACCCGTTCGTGGCTGAGATCGACTGGCAGATCGGCGAAGTCGGGATGACCGTTGATCCAGGCGACCAATTCGGTCGCGGTGCCGGTACCGGCCAGTCCCATGCCCTCGATGTCCAGACGGCGGTCGTCGGGCGCACCCACGGCGTACAGCACGGCGTGGTGGTGAGCCAACAGGTCGTCGTGGCTGAGGTGGTTGCCGATCTCGACGTTGAGATAGAAGCGGAAG
The DNA here is from genome assembly GCF_976985675.1 of Mycobacterium sp. NTMscope_MAC_12. Classification (NCBI taxonomy): domain Bacteria; kingdom Bacillati; phylum Actinomycetota; class Actinomycetes; order Mycobacteriales; family Mycobacteriaceae; genus Mycobacterium; species Mycobacterium sp. NTMscope_MAC_12. Next base: position 485,357 of record NZ_CDRJYY010000001.1, on the reverse strand, counting down.
CGCTCGTGGCCGGCGACCCGGTCGAAGAGCCGGGTGACCCTCTTGGTGTTCTGGTGATCGGGCGCCACCCCGGCCCGCACCAGCCCGTACGGGGTGGGCAACTTCTCAAAGACGTTGACGCACACGCCGTGCTGGGTGAGTAGCTCGTCGGCGGCATACATCGCCGCCGGACCCGATCCGACGATGGCCACGGTCAGCGGCCGGCGGCGGGCACGCACTTCGGCGGCCGGGATAACCGGGGCCAGCTTCGACGTCGGCGGAAGCTTCTCGCCCTCGGGCCGTTTCGGGTAGAAGGACGCGTTGATCTCGACGAAGGGCAGCTGCTTGGTATCCAGCCGGGTGTCGGGCGCGATGGCCCCGACCGGGCACGCGCTCACGCAGGCGCCGCAGTCCACGCAGGCCACCGGATCGATGTAGAGCATCTCCGAGGTGGCAAAGCCGGGCTCGTCCGGTGTGGGGTGAATGCAATTCACCGGACACGCGAAAACACAGGACCCGTCGTTGCAGCACGACTGGGTAATAACGTGCGGCATGAAACCTACAAACCGGACCCGTTATGCGGCCGGGACCGCGGCGAGGTGCTGGCGCTGCGGCTCGCTGCGGTAGCGCGACGGCTTTCCGTTGATCTTGCACAACCGCCACATCAACCGCGCCGAGCGCGTCTCCATCAGGCCGGTGTCGTAGGCCAGCATCCGCACGTCACCGAACATGTCGCTGAGCCACTTCCGCGATTCCGGCGACCGGAAGAACAGTTCCTTCTTGACCTCGCGCGGAATGTCGAACTCCCGCCAGAAAGCCTTGGGCGGCACCACAATTGCGCGGCACAGCGCCTTCATGGTCAGCGGCAGGTACAACGCGGTCCAGAAGCGCTGCCGCTTGGTCAGTTCGGGCACCCGCTTGCGCAGGAACTCGTGGGCGAACGAGATGTGGCGCGCTTCCTCGGCGACGTGAATCGCCATCACTCGTTCCATGATCGGGTGTAGCGACTTGCCTTCGCGCAGAATGTTTTTCTGCGTGTGGTCGATGGGTTCCTCGCCGGCGAGCACGCCGATGAAGAACGCCACCGGCAGCGGCCCGGCCACCAGCGGAACCAACGGCGACAGCCACTTGAGCATCCGCGGCATGCCCGGGACGTCGGCGCCGATCCGGTTCACCATCTCCTGGAACATCATGGTGTGGTTGCACTCTTCGACCGACTCGTGCAGGCAGTACCGGTATTCGGGTGATCCGTTGGGCACCCAGAACGTGTAGTTCATCAGGCCGCGGATCAGGATGGATTCGAAGTGCAACCCCACCTTGGCCACGTTGGCCTGCCGCCACATCCCGATCTTGATCTTGCGCTCATCTGACTGCGCCGCGTACCAGGGGTGGCGGCCCAGCGGGTCGGTCGCCGGCAGGATCCACCGGGGGTCGTTGTCGGTGACAGCGAATTCCGGTGAGTCCCAATCGATGTCGGTGTATGGGTTGAAGTTCCGCCGCACCGACCCCTCGGACAGTGTGGCAAGCATGTTGACGTAGTCGACGTCGTCGCGCACTTCCATGTTGCGGCGCCAACGCCGGACCAATCGCGTCCTAGCCATAATTCAGGCCTCCTCAACGAGGTTTACATTTGGACGTGCTATGTCCAGACAGTACCGGAGGTACCGGATATTTCCTAGACCCCTCCGACGCACTGTGACCTGACCAGTGGTCATCCGATTCATATGCCCTGGATCACAACCAGCGAAACGTTGCGGCGGGTCCGAGCAGGCCTTTTGCCCCGACGGCAGGCGTCGGCGGACGGCCCGCTGAATCGGGCCGCCAGGGCGGCTCACTACCCTGATGAACATGGCTGACCAGCTCGAGATCCCCGCTGACATCAAACCCCGCGACGGCCGCTTCGGGTGCGGCCCGTCCAAGGTCCGGCCCGAACAACTCCAGGCGCTGACCACGACCGCGGCGCCGCTGTTCGGAACCTCGCACCGGCAGGCGCCGGTCAAGAATCTGGTGGGCCGACTGCGGTCGGGGCTCGCCCAGCTGTTCTCGGTGCCGGAGGGCTACGAGGTCATTCTGGGCAACGGGGGCGCGACGGCGTTCTGGGATGCCGCGGCGTTCGGCTTGATCGACAAGCGCTCGCTGCACCTCTCCTACGGCGAATTCAGCTCGAAGTTCGCCTCCGCGGTCGCCAAGAACCCCTTCGTCGGCGATCCCATCGTCATCAAGTCGGATGCGGGCAGCGCACCCGAGCCGCAGAGCGATCCCTCCGTGGACGTGATCGCCTGGGCCCACAACGAGACCTCGACCGGCGTCGCCGTGCCCGTGCGCCGACCCACCGACTCCGGTGAGGCATTGGTCGTCATCGACGCGACGTCCGGGGCCGGTGGCCTGCCCGTCGACATCACCGAGACGGATGCCTACTACTTTTCGCCACAGAAGAATTTCGCCAGCGACGGCGGGCTGTGGCTGGCCGTCATGAGCCCCGCAGCGCTGGCCCGCGTCGAATCGGTCGCCGCATCCGGCCGCTGGGTCCCCGACTTCCTGTCGCTGCCCATCGCGGTGGAGAACAGCCTCAAGGACCAGACCTACAACACCCCGGCGGTCGGCACCCTGGCGCTGATGGCCGAGCAGGTCGACTGGATGCTGGGCAACGGCGGGCTGGACTGGGCCGTCAAGCGCACGGCGGACTCCTCGGGACGCCTGTACTCGTGGGCCGAGGAGCGGCCCTACACCACCCCGTTCGTCACCGACCCGAAGCTGCGCTCGCAGGTGGTGGGCACCATCGACTTCGTCGACGACGTCGACGCCGCGGCCGTGGCGAAGATCCTGCGGGCAAACGGAATCGTCGACACCGAGCCGTACCGCAAGCTCGGCCGCAACCAGCTGCGGGTCGGGATGTTCCCGGCGGTGGATCCCGACGACGTCAGCGCCCTCACCGAGTGCGTCGACTGGGTCGTCGAGCGGCTTTAGTCGCACGCCCTGGAACAGCCGGCAATCGCGCGCAACCGCCCAGCGTGTCAGCACAGATGATGGGCGGTTGCTGGACTAAAGTGCGCCGTGACGGATCCGTCGCTGACCTGCACGGAGCCTGCGAGGAGATAGCCATGCGGGAACTCAAAGTGGTCGGGCTCGACGCCGACAGCAAATACGTCATCTGCGAGAGCGATGATCCCGCGGAGCAGTTCAAGCTGGCGGCCGACGACCGCCTGCGAGCCGCTCTGCGCGACGCGGCCCAGCACCCCGAGCAACCGCAGCTCGAGATTGAAGTCACCAACATGCTCAGCCCCAAGGAAATTCAGGCCAAGATCCGCGCCGGCGCGTCCGTCGAGCAGGTCGCCGCGGCGTCGGGCTCGGACGTTTCGCGGATCCGCCGCTTCGCTCACCCGGTGCTGTTGGAACGGTTTCGCGCCGCGGAACTGGCAACCGCCGCACACCCCATGCTGGCCGACGGTCCGGCCGTGCTGACCCTGCTGGAGACCGTCAGCACCGCCTTGGTGACCCGGGGCCTCGACCACGACAAACTCAGCTGGGACGCCTGGCGCAACGAAGACAACCGCTGGACGGTGCAGCTCGCGTGGAAGGTCGGTCGTTCGGACAACCTCGCGCATTTCTGCTTCGCCCCCGGCGCCCACGGCGGAACGGTCACCGCCATCGACGACGCCGCCAGCGCGTTGATCGACCCGACCTTCGAGCGTCCGTTGCGACCGGTGGCGCGGGTGGCCCACGTCGACTTCGAAGAGCCCGCGAAGCCACCCGTCGCGGAAGCGCCGGCCCCCGAGCCCGACGAGAAGCCGGTACACACCCGCCGGGGCAAGCCGGTCATCCCGGCGTGGGAAGACGTGCTGCTCGGCGTGCGCTCGGGCGGGCAGCGCTAGCCCGCTAGAGCAAATGGTGGCGACCCGCTTCGCCCGGCTACGCCGCGCTCGCGATCACCACTAGGCGCGACCCGCGGCCGCCATCGCGAGCAGCGCGATCCACGCTCCCGTCACGCCGACTCCGGCGCCCAGCACGAACCAGCGCAGAACGGGGGTGCGCCGCCACCCCCACAGGGTCGGCGCCAGTCCCCCGGCCGCCACGATGTTCAGCCCGACGGCCAGCAGCGGATGCACGCGAACCAAGCCCAGACTGAGCACCACGATCGCCGCGGCGGTGACCGCCGCGACAAACGCGGTCACCGTCAAACCCGTTGCCCAGGGCACGGACTGGTCCTTCATCAGCCGAAGCCTAGCCTGACCGTCCATCCCCGCCTTTCGCCGCCGAGCGGCCCGCGACGTCACCGAGCCGGGCCCGCTCGTAGAACGCCAGCGCGGCCGCGGTCGCGACGTTGAGCGAGTCGGTGCCCCGCGACATCGGAATGCGCGCTCGCACATCGCTCAATCGCAAGGTGGCCGGCGTCAGCCCGGGACCCTCCGCGCCCACCAACACCGCGACGCGTTCGCCGCGCGCGGCCGTCATCGCCTCGGCCAACGGGCACGCCGAGTCTTGCGGGGTCATCGCCAGAAGCCGAAATCCGTTCTCCTTCAACGTCATCAGCTCGGCGGGCCAACAGGTTGCGCGCGCGTACGGCACCAGCAGGGCGTGGCCCATCGAGACCCGGACGGCGCGACGGTACAACGGATCGGCGCACCCACTGCCGAAGATCACCGCGTCGACGCCCAGCCCGGCCGCGTTGCGAAAGATCGAGCCCAGGTTCTCGTGATCGTTGACCCCTTCGAGCACGGCGACGGTGCGGGCGCCGGCGAGCACCTCGGCCACGCTCGGCTCCGGCACCCGCCGGGCGGCCGCCAGCACGCCGCGATTGAGGTGAAAGCCGACCACCTGGGCCATGACGTCGGCCGACGTCCGGTAGAACGGCACGGCGCTGCCGGCCAGGTCGTCCTTGAGCTCGGCGAGCCGGCGGTCGGTGCCGAGCAGGGCATGCGGGCGGAACCGGGACGCGAGCATGCGCTGCACCACCAGCACGCCTTCGGCGATCACCAGCCCTTTTCCCGACGGCAGGTCGGGACGGCGATCGACACTGTTCAGGTCGCGGAAATCGTCGAGCCTCGGGTCGTCGGGGTCGTCGACGTCGTGAACGTTGCCAACATCGGCGCCGGCGCTCACGGGCTTTCGTCGACCAACGCCAACATCAGATCGGCCGCGCTGCGCAGGATGTCACGTTGTTCGGAGTCCAGCGTCGACAGCCGCTTGGCCAGCCATTCCTGACGGGCGCGACGGTTGGCCTTGACCAGCTCCGCCCCGGCCTCGGAAACCGAGACCAGGACCTGCCGGCCGTCGACGGGGTGCGGCGCGCGATCCACCAGACCCATCTCGGCCAGCGACGCGATCACCCGCGTCATCGATGGCGGCCTGACCCGTTCGCGAATTGCCAGGGCGCCGGGCGTCATCGGACCTTCGGTGGCCAGCATGGCCAGCGCCGACAGCTGCGACAGCGACACCGGCGACGACGGGTTGCGGAACCGCAGTTGGCGGGCCAGCCGCATGACAGCCAGTGACAGGTCGCTGGCCAGCCGCGCATCGCTGTCAGGCATGGCGCGAGGTTACACGGAAGCCTGAGAAACCGGGACACCAACCGGTGAACGACGGGCGTTCACTAAACCGCACGAAACTTCATCGAAACGCTTAGCTGCGCGCCACCCCGTCCTGCTCGGAACCTTCGACGGTCCGTTTCGGCAAATGGGCGCGGCGCCAGCGGGCGCCGGCGGCGGGCTATGTTAATCGCGATGTCCGCCGAACCTGGCCACAACCGCACGGCGCCGCCCCTGCCCGCGGTACTGGTGCACGCCTGGCCGTTCATCGCGCTCGGAGCGCTGGGATGGGTGATCGCGGCGGCCGCGGCGTTCCTGGTGCCCGCTCTGGCGGGCTGGCGCCCGGTGACGCTGGCCGGGCTGGGCGTGGGGGTGCTCGGCACGACCATTTTCTTGCTGCAGCTTGCGGCGGCCCGCCGTGGCGCGCGCGGCGCCCAGGCCGGACTCGAAAATTACCTCGACCAAAGATGATTCGCTGACCTGTTGGAGGAGCGATGGTAGCCCCGCTATTGCAAGCGCACGTCGACATCAACGCACCGGTTGCCAAAGTGTGGGAATTGATTTCCGATCTTCGGCGCATGCCGGAATGGAGTCCGCAGTGCCGCTGGATGAAGCCTTTCGGCCCGGTGCGTCAGGGCACCCGCACCCTCAACCTCAACCGTCGCAATCGAATGTTCTGGCCGACCACCTGCACGGTGGTCGAGATCGTCCCGGACCGCAAACTCGCGTTCCGCGTCGACACCAACAACACCATCTGGAGCTATGAGCTCGAGCCGGCCGGCGAGGGCACCCGGGTGATCGAGAGCCGCCACGCCGAAAACGGCGTCACCGCGTTTTCGAACCTGTCGGTCAAAGCGCTCTTCGGCGGCACCGATAATTTCGAACACGAATTGCTCGACGGCATGAACGCCTCTTTGGCGCGCATCAAGGCCGCCGCAGAAGGCGCCGCACGGGGCTAGTCGGGGGTCTCGCTCTGGTTCTCCGGCGCGGGCTGCTGCTCGGACTCGGCCGACCCGGTTTCGGATTCCGCCTCCGGCGTTTCGGTCACCGCCTCCGGCTGAGCTTCTGACGTGTCCGACGGCTCCGACGGCTCCGACGTTTCGGGCGGCTCCGACGGCTCCGGTGGCGCCGTCGGCTCGACCGGCGCCTGGGTGACGTCCAGCACCCCGTCGTCGTAGGGCTCGTACGCGGGGGACCCGGTGCCCGCCGGCGCCGGGGTGTCCGAGTGCGCACCGCAGCCATACTGCTTGTCGACGATGTGCCCGTCGGCCGACAGCTCGTTGCCGCACACGCCGAACATGGCCCCCAGGGATCCCGACAGCGGCAGGAAGAAGCCACAGTCGCGGCACACCCGCTTGGTGGATCGCGCCATCGGCGAGTCGGGGCCGTAGTCGCCGGTGTGCCAGCGTTCGGCCGCCTCCGCACGTCCCTCGCCGCTCATCACCCAGCGTCGGCCCAGCCCGATCTCGGCGGCGGTCTCGTCGACCTGTGGGTCCCCGCTGGCGGTGTAGCCGGGAACCAGCCGAGGATCGTCGGCGGCGGGGGCCAACAGGTCCCCGGGGCTGAGGTCCCCGGGTCGCACCCGCTGCTCCCACGGCACCCATTCCGGCGCCAGCAACGCCGTCGGGCCCGGGACGAGCACCACTTCGCTCACGGTGGCGTGATCGGCGCCGGGATAGGCGGCCACAACCACGGCCCACTGCCACCCCTGGTAGCCCGGTAGATGCGCCAGGAACCGGTGGGTGGCGGTGTTCGGGTCTTCGTAGCTGACGCCCAGATAGTCGCCGAGCGTCTCCGGCCCGCTGAACTCCACAACGGCGGCCCTGGCCTGGTCCGCCGCGCCCGTGAGCACCGCCGCCAACCGTTCGGGCCACTCGCCCACGGTCGCCACGGGCGATCCCTCGATGGGTCTGGTCACGCTGTCTTCTGTCTGCATTGCGGTTCCAATACTAGGTTGACGAGCCACGCCCCGTTACCTGCAGACGCATGTCGCCGGCATAGGGGAGAATCGGGGAGTGTCTGGGCGGCGGCAAGGCGATCCGGGCCGGGTGGGCTCCAGGCCGGGCCGCCGGGCCCCCAATGGCGTTGCCGCACAACATCCGGGCGCGGCCAACTACCCTGCCGGCGACGGCGCCCAGCGCCGGACGCGCCGCCCACCGCCGATGCCGAGCGCCAACCGCTATCTGCCCCCGCTGAGCCACCAGGCGGAGCCGGACCACAGCACCGGCGCGCCCCCTCGTGCCCCGACTCCCGGCGAGCGGATCACCGTCACCCGCGCCGCGGCGCTGCGCAGCCGCGAAATGGGTTCCCGGATGTATTGGATGGTGCAGCGCGCGGCCACGGCCGACGGCGCCGACAAGTCCGGTCTGACGGCGCTCACCTGGCCCACGGTGGCCAACTTCGCGGTGGACGCCGCGATGGCCGTCGCCTTGGCCAACACGTTGTTCTTCGCGGCGGCGACCGGGGAGAGCAAGGGCCGCGTCGCGCTGTACCTGTTGATCACCATCGCGCCGTTCGCGGTGATCGCCCCCCTCATCGGTCCGGCGCTGGACCGGCTGCAGCACGGGCGCCGCGTCGCGCTCGCCGCGTCGTTCGCCCTACGCACGGCGTTGGCGCTGGTGCTGATCATGAACTACGACGGCGCCAGCGGGAGCTACCCGTCGATGGTGCTGTACCCGTGCGCGCTGGCCATGATGGTGTTCTCGAAGTCGTTCAGCGTGCTGCGCAGCGCGGTGACACCCAGGGTGATGCCGCCGACCATCGACCTGGTGCGGGTCAACTCGCGGCTGACCATGTTCGGTCTGCTGGGCGGCACCATCGCCGGGGGCGCCATCGCCGGGGGCGTCGAATTCGTCTGCACGCACCTGTTCAAGCTGCCCGGCGCATTGTTCGTCGTCGTCGCGGTCACGATCGCCGGCGCGGCGCTGTCCATGCGGATCCCGCGCTGGGTCGAGGTGACCGCCGGTGAGGTCCCCGCCACCTTGAGCTACCGCCAGGACAGCGAACCCCTGCGCCGAAGCTGGCACAAAGAGGTCAGCGGGGCACTTCGGCAACCGTTGGGCCGCAACATCATTACTTCGCTGTGGGGTAACTGCACCATCAAGGTCATGGTGGGGTTTCTGTTCTTGTATCCGGCATTCGTCGCCAAGGCGCATGACGCCAGCGGGTGGGCGCAGGTCGCCATACTCGGGGTGATCGGCGCGGCGGCCGGCATCGGCAACTTCGTCGGCAACTTCACCAGCGCGCGCCTCAAACTGGGCCGGCCCGCCGTGCTGGTGGTGCGCTGCACGCTGGCGGTGAGCGCGGTCGCATTGGCGGCCTCGGTGGCCGGCAACCTGATGCTGGCCGCGATCGCCACGCTGGTGACGTCGGGGGCCAGCGCGATCGCGAAGGCGTCCCTGGACGCCTCGTTGCAGAACGATCTGCCGGAGGAATCCCGGGCATCGGGTTTCGGGCGCTCGGAGTCGACGCTGCAGTTGGCCTGGGTCCTCGGCGGCGCCGTGGGTGTGTTGGTGTACACCGAACTGTGGGTCGGATTCACCGCGGTCACTGCCCTGCTCATCCCGGGCCTGGCGCAGACGCTGGTCAGCTTCCGCGGCAACTCGCTGATTCCCGGCCTGGGAGGTAATAGGCCCATCATGGTCGAGCAAGAGGGCACCCGTCGCGGCGTCGGCAGTCCGGCGGTGGTCGCCGAGTGAAACCCCGAATCAACCGCGGCGTGGCCGTGCTGCTGGCCTGCCTGATGGCTCTGCTCTGTGTGGGTGTCGGAGTCGGCACGTGGCTACTGGTAGGGCGCTCCGGTCCGCAACGCCCCGAGATCAGCGCGTATTCGCATGGTCACCTGGCCCGGGTGGGGCCCTACCTCTACTGCAACGTGCTCAACCTCGAAGACTGTGACACGCCGCAGACCCAGGGTGAGCTCCACGTCAGCGAGCGCTATCCGATTCAGCTCTCGGTGCCCGATGCCATCTACCGGGCGCCCTGGCGCCTGGTGCAGGTATATGAGGATCCAACGAACAGCACCAGCACCATCTTTCGGCCGGGCACCCGGCTCGCCGTGACTATTCCCCCGGTCGACCCGCATCGCGGTCGGCTGGCCGGGATCGTCGTGCAGTTGCTGACGTTGGCGGTGGACCCGGCGGGCGAACTCCGCGATGTCCCGCATGCGGAATGGTCTGTGCGCCTGACGTTCTGAGCCCTAGCGCGCCCAACGTGGAGGTGTTGTCGCACAACCCCAGGCGATTTCGCGCAACAAGTCGACGTTCGGCGAGAAAATTTCAAGCCCCGCGAACGCTACGCCCCGTGGCCGGCGGGCACCCGCTCCCCTTCGACCGGCGGGCCCGGGGGCGTCCCGCCCCCGAAAGGCTTGCCGCCCAAACTCTCTCGTCCGTGCGGGGATAACCACCCGGACAGGTCGGGGCCCTTGGGCACGATGCGGGTGGGGTTGATGTCGGCGTGGACGATGTAGTAGTGCTGCTTGATCTGGACGAAGTCGATGGTGTCCCCGAAGCCCGGCGTCTGGAACAGGTCGCGCGCGTAAGCCCACAGCACCGGCATTTCGCTCAGTTTGCTGCGATTGCACTTGAAGTGCCCGTGATACACCGGGTCGAAGCGGGCCAAGGTGGTGAACAACCGCACGTCGGCCTCGGTGATGGTGTCGCCCACCAGGTAACGCTGGTTGGTCAGCCGATCGCTCACCCAATCCAACGCGGCGAACAGCCGATCGTAGGCGGCTTCGTAAGCCTCCTGCGCGCCGGCGAAGCCGCACCGGTACACGCCGTTGTTGATTTCGGTGTAGACCCTCTTGTTGACCTCATCGATTTCGGCGCGCAGCCGCTCGGGGTAGAGCTCGGGCGCTCCGTCGCGGTGGTACGCCGACCACTCCGTCGACAGATCCAACGTCATCTGCGCGAAGTCGTTGGTGACCACCGCGCCGGTCGGTACGTCGACGATCGCCGGGACCGTGATCCCCTTCGGGTAGTCGGGGAACCGCTTGAAGTAGGCGTCTTGCAACCGCGGGATCTTCAGCACCGGATCCACACCGCCGGGATCGAGATCGAACGTCCAACTGCGCTCGTCGTGGGTGGGGCCGCAAAAGCCAATGGAGAGCACGCTTTCGAGGCCCAGCAACCGGCGGACGATGATGGCGCGGTTGGCCCACGGGCACGCGCGGGCGACGACGAGCCGGTACCGGCCGGGCTCGACCGGGTAGCCGTCGCGCCCGGCGGCGGTGATGCGGGTGGTGATGTAGTCGGTGTCGCGGTTGAACTCGCCTGCTTGCGCGATGTAGGAAGCCATGTCTTCCATCGTGGCTCAACGCGGGCTCGTTGCCGAGCGGTCGCTGGACAAGAATCGCCGGGCCAGGTTGTTCTCAGTCGACGCACCCTCTTCCCAGTGGGCGATCCACGGCCCGGTGCCCTCGGACTGATCGATGATCCCGGCCTCCAGCCAGCTGTACCGGCCCTGCAGCAGGTTGCGAGTCAGCTGCACATCGCTGCCGTCGGTGTTGTCCCACAACGCATGAAACAGCGTCTCCACCCGCAGCGTCGCTTGGGCGCAGAATGTTTCGGCCAGCTCGTAGGCCTGCTGGCCCACCACCGGATCGGCGGCACGTTGCGACTCCGCGTGCACGCAAGCCGCGGACATCGCGAACAACTCGGCGCCGATGTCGACGACGCGGCCGAGGAATCCCTGCCGCTGCTCCAGCTTGGCCTGCCAGCGCGCCATGCCGTAGAACGTGTTCCGGGCGAGCTTGCGGCTGGAGCGTTCGATGAACCGGAGGTGTGCCGCCAGCGGGCCGAACTCGTGGTAGGCCCGCGGTCGCTGACCTTCACCGAAAACCAGCTGCGGCAACCACTTTGCGTAGAATCCGCTCGCACCAACCGCCGCGGCGGCCTTCTGCCGCAGGCCGGTGTCGGGCTTGGCGAGGTCGCCGGCCGCGGCGAGGTGCGCGTCGACCGCCTCGCGCGCGATAAGCAGCCTCATGATCTCGCTGGACCCCTCGAAGATGCGATTGATCCGCAGGTCCCGCACCGCCTGTTCGACGGGCACGGCGCGTTCGCCCCGCGCGGCCAGCGACTCCGCGGTCTCATAGCCCCGTCCACCGCGGATCTGCATGACCTCGTCGGCGATCACACAGGCCATCTCGCTGGACCACAACTTGGCCAACGCCGCCTCGATCCGGATGTCGTTGCGCCCTTCGTCGGCCATCTGCGCGGACAGCTCGAGCACGGCGTCCAGCGCGTAATTGGTGGCGGCGATGAACGAGAGCTTGCGGGCCACCGCTTCGTGCTCGGCCAGCGGCTTGCCCCACTGGACACGCTCACCGGACCATTCGCGCGCGATCTTCAACGCCCACTTCGATGAGCCCGTCGCGCTGGCGGGGATCGACAACCGTCCGGCGTTGAGCGTGGTCAACGCGATCTTCAAACCGTCTCCTTCGGAGCCGATCAGGTTTTCGCGCGGGACCCGAACGCGGTGCAGCCTGGTGACGCCGTTCTCGATGCCGCGCAGGCCCATGAATTTGTTGCGCCGCTCCACGGTGATCCCGGGTGAATCGGCCTCGACGACGAAGGCGCTGATGCCGCCGCGGTGCCCTTCGCTGCGGGGCACCCGGGCCATGATCACCAGCAGCTCGGCGACCACACCGTTGGTAGTCCACAACTTCACGCCGTCGAGTTCGTAGGCCTGGCCGTCCTCGATGGGGGTCGCCGTCGACGCCAATCGGGCGGGATCGGAGCCGACGTCGGGTTCGGTGAGCAAAAACGCCGATATGGCCCCGGCGGCGCAGCGCGGCAAGAACTTCTGTTTCTGCTCGGGGGTCCCGGCGAGTTTGAGCGGCTCGGGCACCCCGATGGACTGATGCGCCGACAGCAGTGCGCCGAGACTGGGGTGAACGCTCGTCACCATCATCAGCGCCCGGTTGTAGGCGACTTGCGACATGCCCAGGCCGCCGTATTCGGCGGGAATCTTCATCCCGAAGCAGCCCAGGTCGGCCAGTCCCTTCACGTACTCGTCGGGAATTTGCGCATCGCGTTCGATGACGCTGCCGTCGACGGTCTCCAGAAACTCGCGCACGCTGTCGAGAAACGCCCGGGTGCGGGTCTCGTCGGCTTCCGTGGGCGTGGGGAACGGGTGTATCAGCTCCAGCGGAAAACGACCGAGAAACAATTCCTTTGCGAAGGACGGTTTATCCCAACCGGTTTCGCGAGACTCCTCGGCGAGCGCTCTCGCCTGTTCCTCGGTGACCTGCGCTTGCTGTGCCATCGCAGCCTCCTTGCTAGACGACCGTCATGGGGTGTGGAGTACCCCATCTGCGGCTCGTCACCGAGCCGTCGCCGGCAAATTGGCTGAGTCGGGCGCGTTAGGAGTCGAGCTCCCGTGCCACGGCCTTGACCACCTCGGAGACCCGGCGCGCCGTCTTGCGGTCGGGGTAGCGGCCCTTGCGCAGCTCGGGCTGCACGGTGCTTTCCAGCAACGTGATCATGTCCTCGACCATGCCGTGCAGTTCGTCGGGGTTGTGCTTGTGTTCGGCAGGCGCCTCGCGCCGCGCCTTGGTCAGGCTGGGCGGCGGCTCAATCAGCTTGAGGCTCAACGCTTGCGGCCCGCGGCGTCCGGAGGCGATACCGAATTCCACCCGCTGGCCGGCCTTGAGCCCCTCGACCCCGGCGGGCAGCGCCGACGAGCGGACGTAGACGTCTTCGCCGCCCTCTTGTGACAGGAAGCCGAAGCCCTTGTCAGCGTCGTACCACTTAACCTTGCCGGTCGGCACTGGTCTCACCTGCTTGTCTAACGGATCAATAGAAATAGGCAACACAATAAGCGTCCCGCCTGCGCAGGACGCCGTATTAAGAGTCTGATCCTACTCGGATGCGTGCCTAACGAGCACCCCCGTTATTCGTCACTCGGTACGCTTGGTATTACCCGCGGAGGAGATATGCGCCTGATCCTGAACATCATCTGGCTTCTGTTCGGTGGCCTGTGGTTGGCCGCCGGATATCTCGTTGCGGCGCTCATCAGCTTTCTGCTGATCATCACCATCCCGTTCGGCTTCGCGTCGCTGCGCATCGCCTCTTACGCGCTGTGGCCGTTCGGCCGCACGATCGTCGCCAAGCCGACCTCCGGGTCCGGCGCGCTGATCGGAAACATCATCTGGGTGGTGCTGTTCGGGCTGTGGCTGGCGGTCGGTCATCTAGTCAGCGCGGTGACGATGGCGCTGACGATCGTCGGCATTCCGCTGGCGCTGGCCAATCTCAAACTGATTCCGGTGTCGCTGATGCCGCTGGGCAAGGAGATCGTTCCCCTCGACTCGCCGGTTCACTACGCGGCGCCGGTGGCCGCATGACCCTGACGGCGTTGGGTTTCCCGACGGTGCGGAGCCGCCCTGACGGCCCGGCCGGTGACCGTGTCGTCGCCGAAGCACCGTCCGCGGGCCCGTTGGTGGACACCTACGGGCGGGTCGCCACGGATCTGCGGATCTCGCTGACCGATCGCTGCAATCTGCGGTGCACCTACTGCATGCCCGCCGAGGGCCTGGACTGGCTGCCGGGCGAGCAACTGCTGACGGCCGGCGAGTTGGCCCGGCTGATGGACATCGCGGTCACCCGGTTGGGGGTCACCAACGTGCGGTTCACCGGCGGTGAGCCGCTGCTGGCGCGCCACCTCGAAGAGGTGATCGCCGCGGCGGCCGCGTTGCGGCCGCGCCCCGAGATCTCCCTGACCACCAACGGCGTCGGGCTGGCGCGGCGGGCCGCCGGGCTCGCCCGGGCGGGGCTGGACCGCGTCAACGTGTCGCTGGACACCGTGGATCGGCAGCATTTCGCGGCCATTACCCGCCGCGATCGCCTCGACGACGTGCTGGAAGGGCTGGCTGCTGCCCACGAGGCCGGCCTGGCGCCGGTGAAGGTGAACGCCGTGCTCGACCCCGCGACCGGTCGCGAGGACGTGGTGGAGCTGTTGCGGTTCTGCCTCGAGCACGGCTACCAGTTGCGCGTCATCGAGCAGATGCCCCTGGACGCCGGGCACCAATGGCGCCGCGAGGCGGCGTTGAGCGCCGACGACGTGCTGGCCGCGCTGCGCCCGCATTTCCGGCTGCGGCCCGACCCGGCGCCGCGCGGGTCCGCTCCCGCCGAGCTCTGGCTGGTCGACGAGGGCCCCGGCACGCCGGGCGGCAAGGTGGGTGTCATCGCATCGGTCTCGCACGCGTTTTGCTCGACGTGTGACCGCACCCGGTTGACGGCCGACGGGCAGATCCGCAGCTGCCTATTCGCGAAGGAAGAGACGGACCTTCGGGGCCTGTTGCGCAACGGCGCGCCCGACGAGGCGATCGAGGCGGCGTGGCGCACCGCGATGTGGGGCAAGCCCGCGGGCCACGGCATCAACGACCCGAACTTCATCCAGCCCGACCGACCGATGAGCGCGATCGGTGGCTAGCCCCATGGGGCAGCCCCCCGTCCAGGAAACCGGTATCGGAGTGACGGTGCGCTACTTCGCGGCCGCCCACGCGGCCGCGGGCGTCGAGGCGGAGACGCTGGTGGTGCGCCCCGGCACCACGCTTGGCGAGCTGGTCGAGCGGCTGGCCACGCGCGGATCGAGCCTCGCCACCGTGTTGAGCCGATGCTCCTACCTGTGCGACGGGGTCGCCGTGCGCGACGAGACCACAACGTTGCGATCCGGTGACACGATCGATGTCTTGCCGCCCTTTTCCGGCGGCTGAAACTGTGAAACATCTCACATAACGGAACGATAACGGCGCGATCACGGTCCAATCTCGCGTGTAATGACCTGCGCAAATACCGTGTGTTGCTGCGGTTTTCGCAGATGGCCGAGAGCGAAACGCCAGGTGTCGCGACACGTGACGCGACCAACAGAAACCGTTACGGTCTCCGAAGGCTCGCCAGCTATCCCGATTGGCGGACCTCCCCTCCCTATCGCGCCGAGCTCCATCCAATAGGCGGGGGCAACCAACTCATGGATGGAGACGGGGGACCCACCGGTCCACCGTGATCGGACTGGGGCCGCTCGCGGCTCCTAGGGGTGAAGTCGGCGTCGTCGTTTCGACGACCACGTCGGCCGGGTGGCCTCTCCAACCCGAACCCGACAGCTGACCTCGCAGGCGCGTGACGAGAGAGGAATACATCGGCGCGCATGAGCGGACGTCACCGTAAGCCCACCGCATCCAGTGTCAACGTCGCCAAGATCGCCTTTACGGGCGCAGTGCTTGGTGGCGGCAGCATCGCCCTAGCCGGCCAGGCGGCCGCGGCCACCGACGGCGAATGGGACCAGGTAGCCCGTTGCGAGTCCGGCGGCAACTGGGCCATCAACACCGGCAACGGCTACCACGGCGGGGTGCAATTCAGCGCCAGCACGTGGTCGGCACACGGCGGCGGCCAATACGCCCCGTCGGCCGAGCTTGCCACCAAGGAACAGCAGATCGCCGTCGCCGAGCGGGTGCTGGCAACCCAGGGTCGCGGCGCATGGCCCGTCTGCGGCGGCCCGCTGTCGGCTCCCAGCCCGCGCGAGGCACCCGCCCCAGCCGGCCTGGACGCCCCGCTGGACGCGCCCGGCATCAACGGTGCACCGGCGCCTGACGCTCCCCCGCAAGACGCCCCGCCGCCCGCTCCGGTGCAGCTGGCCTCCTTCGACCGTCCGGCACCGGACGCTCCCCCGGCAGATTTGCCGGCGCCTCCGGCCGAGCTGCCCCCCGCTGCGCCCGCGGACGCCGCACCGCCGGCCGATCTGCCCCCCGCGCCCCCGGCCGAAGCGACGCCGCCCGCACCTCTGGCGGACGCGCCCGTCGCGGACGCGGACTTCCGCGGATTCGTCCCGGCCGGCATGCCGGAACTCGCGTCCGACGCCAGCTACACCCAGCAGCTGTGGGAAGCGATTCGGGCACAGGACGTTCAGGGGAACGACGCGCTGGACGCCCTGGCGCAGCCGTCGCCCAACGCCTGAGGCTCTACCGCCAGATTCCCCGCACGCCCCGAAAACCCTCCTGTTCGGGGCGTGTCGGGCATGGCGCGGCTGCGGGGGGCTGAGATCGCCACGGCGTCAGGCCGAACCCACCCACTCCTCGGTGCCGTCGGCGAAGAATTGGTGCTTCCACACCGGTAGCCGCGCCTTGATGGTGTCGACCAGCTGCGCGCAGGTGGTGAATGCCGCCTGCCGGTGATCGGCGGCGACCGCCGCCACCAATGCCGCCTCTCCGATGTGCAGCACACCGATTCGGTGGCTGGCGGCGACGGCGCGCACGCCGCCGGACTGCGCCGCCACATCGGCCACCACGTCGGCCATGACCTGCGCGGCCGACGGGTGCGCCGAGTACTCCAGCCGCACCACCCGGCGCCCGACGTCGTGGTCGCGGATCATGCCGACGAACCCGACGATGGCCCCGGCCGACTGGTGGCCGACCAGTTCCTCATGCTCAGCCAGAAAAATCGGGTGCTCGGTCATGGCTGCGCGCACGACCAACGTCATCGCTGGTGGTCTTTACCGGCGAGTTGATCGAGCGCGTGGTCGAGCACGTCGGCCAGCACCCCGAGCCCGTCGCGCACCCCACCCGGGGAACCCGGCAGGTTGACGATCAGGGTCCGCCCGGCCACCCCGCACACGCTGCGGGACAATACCGACGTCGGCACCTTCGGAAGGCCCGACTGGCGGATTGCCTCCGCCAGTCCGGGAATGAGGTAGTCGATGACGGCCACAGTCTGGTCCGGCGTGCTGTCGCTGGGTGAGATGCCGGTGCCGCCGGAGGTGAGGATGACGTCGACGTCGTCATCGATCGCCTTGCGCAGCGCATCACCGACCGGTGGGCCATCGGCGACCACCTCCGGCTCCCCGGGCGAAAAGCCCCGCTGCGTCAGCCATTCGGTGATGATCGGCCCGCATCGGTCTTCGTACTGTCCGGCCGACGCCCGGGTCGAGGCGATGATGACGCGGGCCGATCGGGTGCTCATGACCGCGTCCACATTCCGGTTTTGCCGCCTTCCTTGCGCAGGACTCGAATGTCATCGATCCGCGCGGCCGGGTCGACCGCTTTGATCATGTCGTAGAGCGTCAGGGCCGCGACGCCGACGGCGGTCAGCGCTTCCATCTCCACCCCCGTGCGATCGGTGCTGCGCACCGTCGCGGTGATCTCGATGTCCGACTCCGCGACGTCGAAGTCGATGTCGACCCCGGTCAGCGCGAGCTGATGGCAGAGCGGGATGAGATCGCTGGTGCGCTTTGCCGCCTGGATACCCGCCACCCGGGCGGTGGCCAGCGCGTCGCCCTTGGGCAGGCCCCCGGTCGAGATCAGGGCGACTACGTGGGCCGACGTGCGCAGGGCGCCCGCGGCGACGGCGGTCCGCTTGGTGGCTACCTTCTCGCTGACGTCGACCATGTGCGCCGCCCCCTGGTCGTCCACGTGTGACAGCGCACCCGGGTGGGATTCTCCCGACGCCCAGGTCGTCGAGGCTTTCGAGGCCTCAGAGGCCCTAGCCATGTGGGAGACCTACCGATTGACGACGGTGACCGGGTGCAGGTAGGGCAGCTCGGTGGAGGGCAGCGGGAACGTCAGCTCGCCGAAGGGCGACAGCGCACCGGTCCGGTCGGTCACGAGTTCACTGACCGCGTGGTCGTCGGGGTCCGTCGTCGGCCAGCCGTTGTCGACATACTTGGATTTGCGAGCTTTGCCCTCAGCAGTGTCAGCCACGAGGTCCATTCTGACAGGTGGCCCCGACGCGCGTGGCGCAAGACCGTAGGTTCGAGTCGCCGGGCGCCCGCCGCTTTGCTGTCTGCTGGGTACCGGCCACCTGCTTTACGCTGGTCAGCGATGACCGACAACACCCCGGATATCCCGCTGGGGTCGTGGCTGGCCGAGTTGCCCGACGAGCGCCTGATCCGACTGCTGGAATTACGGCCGGACCTCGCCCAGCCCCCGCCCGGCAGCATCGCCGCGCTGGCGGCCCGAGCTCAGGCCCGCCAGTCGATCAAGGCTGCCACCGACGACCTCGACTTCCTGCGGCTGGCGGTGCTCGACGCGCTGCTGGTGCTGCAGGCCGACGCGGAACCGGTGCCGACCGCGAAGCTGCTGGCGCTCATCGGGGACCGCGCCTCCGAAGGCGACGTCCTCGACGCGGTCGACGACCTCCGGCAACGCGTCCTGGTCTGGGGCGAGACCGCGCTGCGGGTCGCCCCGGACGCCGGGACCGGAATGCCGTGGCATCCGGGGCAGGTCATTCTCGAGGACACCTCGCGCGGCGCCGAGCAGATCGCCGGCCTGATCGACGACCTCAACCAGGCGCAGCTCGAGGTGCTGGAGAAACTCCTCGAAGGTTCGCCGATGGGCCGCACCCGTGACGCCGCGCCCGGCGCACCGGCGGACCGCCCGGTGCCCCAGCTGCTGGCGATGGGTCTGTTGCGGCGCATCGACGCCGAGACCGTGATCCTGCCCCGCTACGTGGGACAGGTGCTGCGCGGCGAGCAGCCCGGTCCCATGCAGCTGACCGCGCCCGACCCGGTTGTGTCGACCGCCACGGCCGACGATGCCGACGCGACCGCCGCCGGAGCGGCCATCGACCTGCTGCGCGAACTCGACGTCCTACTCGAAACACTTTCCGCCGCACCGGTTTCCGAGCTGCGCAGCGGGGGCCTGGGAATCCGGGACGTCAAGCGGCTGAGCAAGGTGACCGGCATCGACGAGCCGCGGCTGGGGTTGATCCTGGAAGTCGCCGCGGCCGCCGGATTGATCGCCAGCGGCATGCCTGACCCCGAACCCACCGTCGGTGAGGCACCGTACTGGGCGCCGACGGTCGCCACCGACCGGTTCGCCGCGCTGTCCACCGCCGAGCGCTGGCAGCTGCTGGCCGGCAGTTGGCTCGACCTTCCCAGCCGCCCGACGCTGATCGGTACGCGCAGCCCCGACGCCAAACCCTATGGGGCTCTTACCGATGCCCTGTATTCCACGGCCGCACCGCTGGATCGCCGACTGTTGCTCGGTATGTTGTCTGAGCTCCCGCCCGGCGCCGGTGTCAACGCGGCGGAAGCATCGGCCGCGCTGATCTGGCGGCGGCCGCGCTGGGCCAAGCGGTTACAGCCGGGGCCCGTCGGGGATCTGCTCACCGAATGCCATGCCATGGGCCTGGTGGGGCGCGGGGCGATCAGCACGCCCGGCCGGGCGCTGCTGGACGTGGACGCCGATCCGCAGGCCGCGATCGACGCGATGGCCCGGGCGCTACCCAAACCGGTCGATCACTTCCTGGTGCAGGCGGACCTGACCGTTGTCGTGCCCGGCCCGCTGCAGCGCGACCTGGCCGAGCAACTCGCCACGGTGGCCACCGTCGAATCGGCCGGGACGGCAATGGTGTACCGCGTCAGCGAACAGTCGATCCGGCATGCGCTCGACGTCGGCAAGACCCGCGACTGGATGCACGCCCTGTTCGCCAAACACTCCAAAACACCAGTGCCCCAAGGGCTTACCTACCTCATCGACGACGTCGCGCGCAGGCACGGGCAGCTGCGGATCGGCATGGCCGCGTCGTTCGTGCGTTGCGAGGATCCGGCGCTGCTTGCCCAGGCCGTGGCCGCTCCCGCGACCGAAGACGTGCAGCTGCGCGCCCTGGCCCCCACGGTGGCGGTGTCGCCGGCGCCGATCGGCGAGGTGCTCGCCGCGCTGCGAGCGGCCGGCTTCGCCCCGGCGGCCGAAGACTCTACGGGCGCCATCGTCGACGTCCGGCCCCGCGGCGCCCGGGTGGCCACGCCGCAGCAACGCCGCCCGTATCGCCCCGTGCGGCGCCCCAACAGCGAAAGCCTGCAGGCGGTCGTCGCGGTGCTGCGCAAGGTCACCGCCGCACCGTTCGGCAACATCCGCGTCGACCCGGCGGCCACCATGACCCTGTTGCAGCGCGCCGCCAGGGAACAAGGCACCCTGGTGATCGGTTATCTAGACGCGGCCGGCGTGGCGACCCAGCGCGTCGTGTCGCCGATCACCGTCCGGGGCGGTCAGCTGGTGGCCTTTGATTCGGCTTCGGGGAGGCTGCGCGACTTCGCCATCCACCGCATCACGTCGGTGGTGTCGGCCCCCGGCCGATAATGAATGGCATGCCGGGCACGATGCAGAGCGAAGCGATGAGGAGAAGTGGCGCCTAGATGCGCGCCGACGACGATGCAGAGCGAAGCGATGAGGAGAAGTGGCGCCTAAATGACTGACGGACCGTTGATCGTGCAGTCCGACAAGACGGTGCTGCTCGAAGTGGACCACGAGCAGGCCGGCGCGGCGCGGGCCGCCATCGCGCCGTTCGCCGAGCTGGAACGCGCACCCGAGCACGTGCACACCTACCGCATCACGCCGCTGGCGCTGTGGAACGCCCGCGCCGCCGGCCACGACGCCGAACAGGTCGTCGACGCGCTGGTCTCCTTCTCCCGCTACGCGGTGCCGCAGCCGCTGCTCGTCGACATCGTCGACACCATGGCCCGTTACGGCCGCTTGCAGCTGGTGAAAAGCCCGGCGCACGGTCTCACCCTGGTGAGCCTGGACCGCGCGGTGCTCGAGGAGGTGCTGCGCAACAGGAAGATCGCGCCGATGCTCGGCGCCCGGATCGACGACGACACCGTCATCGTCCACCCCAGCGAACGCGGCCGGGTCAAGCAGATGCTGCTCAAGATCGGTTGGCCCGCAGAGGATCTCGCGGGCTACGTCGACGGAGAGGCGCATCCGATCAGCCTGGCCCAGGACGGCTGGCACCTGCGCGACTACCAGCAGATGGCCACCGACTCGTTCTGGTCCGGTGGCTCCGGTGTCGTGGTGCTTCCCTGCGGCGCCGGTAAGACGCTGGTGGGGGCCGCCGCGATGGCGAAAGCCGGTGCGACAACGCTGATTTTGGTCACCAACATCGTCGCGGCGCGACAGTGGAAGCGCGAGCTGATCGCCCGCACCTCGCTCACCGAGGAGGAGATCGGCGAATATTCCGGTGAGCGCAAGGAGATTCGGCCCGTCACCATCTCGACGTACCAGATGATCACTCGCCGCACCAAGGGCGAGTACCGGCACCTCGAACTCTTCGACAGCCGCGACTGGGGACTGATCATCTACGACGAGGTCCACTTGTTGCCGGCGCCGGTGTTTCGGATGACCGCCGACTTGCAGTCCAAGCGGCGCCTCGGCCTGACCGCCACGCTGGTGCGCGAGGACGGCCGCGAGGGCGACGTGTTCTCCCTGATCGGCCCCAAACGTTATGACGCGCCATGGAAGGACATCGAGGCGCAGGGGTGGATCGCGCCGGCGGAGTGCGTCGAGGTGCGGGTCACCATGACCGACAACGAGCGGATGATGTACGCCACCGCCGAACCCGAAGAGCGTTACAAGCTCTGCTCGACGGTGCACACCAAAATCGCTGTGGTCAAAACGATTCTGGCGAAGCATCCGGGCGAGCAGACCTTGGTGATCGGCGCGTATCTCGATCAGCTCGACGAGCTGGGCGCCGAGCTGGGCGCCCCGGTGATCCAGGGCTCGACGCGGACCAAGGAACGCGAAGAGCTGTTCGACGGCTTCCGCCGCGGCGAGGTGAACACGCTGGTGGTGTCCAAGGTCGCCAACTTCTCCATCGATTTGCCGGAAGCCGCGGTGGCCGTGCAGGTTTCGGGAACGTTCGGCTCGCGCCAGGAAGAGGCGCAGCGGCTGGGCCGGTTACTGCGGCCCAAGGCCGACGGCGGCGGCGCCATCTTCTATTCCGTGGTGGCGCGCGACAGCCTGGACGCCGAGTATGCCGCGCACCGGCAGCGCTTCCTGGCCGAGCAGGGTTACGGCTACATCATCCGCGACGCCGACGACCTCCTGGGCCCGGCCATCTAGACTAGGGAACGCAAAAGCCCCCGAAACTCCATTGTTTCGGGGGCTTTTGTGTCTGCTGGCGCTACCGAGACAGGATGGTCGCCGACGCGGTGCCGGGCGCCCCGTACACCTGCGCCAGGCCGACGCGGGGATCGCCGGGCACCTGACGTTCCCCGGCCTCGCCGCGCAGTTGGCGCACCAGTTCGTGCATCTGCCGCAGCCCCGACGCGCCGATCGGCTCGCCGTTGGCGATCAGCCCGCCGTCGGTGTTGACGGGTATTGAGCCGTGGATCTCGGTGGCGCCGTCGGCCAGTAGCTTCTCCTGTTCGCCGTCCGCGCACAGGCCGGTCTCGGCCATGTGGATCACCTCGGCGCCGGCGTCGGTGTCCTGCAGCTGCGCGACGTCGACGTCCTCGGGTCCGATGCCGGCCGCCTCGTAGGCGGCCTTGGCCGCGTACACCGTCGGCGATGCGTCCTCGTCCAGGGGCGCCGACGTGGCGTGCACCTCGTAGGCGCCGAACCGTCGCGTCCGAATTTCGCAGGCGCGCACATAGACCGGCTTGTCGGTGAACTTCTCGGCCATGTCGGCGCGACACATGATGACCGCCGCGGCCCCCTCGTCGGGCGCGCAGAACATGTACTGGGTCAGCGGGTAGTTCAGCGCGGGCGAGGCGAGGATCTCCTCGACGGAAATCTCCTTGCGCCGGAAGGCATTCGGGTTCAGCGCACCATTGCGGAAGTTCTTGTTGGCCACCCGCGCCAACGTCTCCTGGGAGATGTGGTGGTCGTGGATGTACTTGTTGGCCTTCATGCCGAAGAACTTGGTGGTGACGAACTGCCCGTTGTTGGCGTACCACTGCGGCAGCGCCAGCTTGGCGGGGTCGTCGGTGAACGCCCCGCGCGGGTGTTTGTCGAGGCCGATGGCAATTCCGATGTCGTACTTGCCCAGCCGGATGGTGTCGGCGGTCTGCTGGATGGCGCTGGCCGCGGTGGCGCAGGCGTTGAACACGTTGGTGAAGGTGATGCCGGTCAGCCCGACCAGGCGGGTCACGGCGTCGGGGTTGGAGACCTCATAGCTGCCACCGAATCCGAACTGGATGTCTTTCCAGTCCACTCCGGCGTCTTTGAGCGCCAGCTGGACGGCTTCGGCGCCCATCTGCATCGCGGTCTTCTCGAACCGGCCGAACGGGTGGAGGCCCACGCCGATGATGGCGACGTCGTTGGTCATCTCAATCCTCCTGGATAACTTGTCGCGACCCGCTTCGCCCGGCGCCGCCGCGCTCGCGATCGCCACGGATAACTGGCAGCGGCCCGCCGCTAGACCGGCTGGAACGCGAAGGTCATGATTTCGGCGCCCTCGTCGTCGGTGGCCAGGGGCACCATGGTGAGTTCGACTTCCTGGCCGAACTGCAGCTTGGCCGGGTCGTTCTCGGTCAACCGCCCTTCGACGCGGATGACGTCACCGAGCTGGACCAAACCCACTCCGAACGGGACGAAGTCCTTTCCGGCCGGGCCGATGTAGGGGGCTCCCGGGGGGAAGCCCTGCGTCGTCCACGCCACCAGCGTCCCGCGGCGCGGTAACAACACGTCGGACATCTCGCCGCCGCTGCAACGCGGGCACCACTGCTGCACGGGGAAGGTGGTGGCCTCGCAGCTGCCGCATCGGCTGCCGATCAGCTGCGGGCTCTCATCGGGCCAGGTAGAGATCTCGGGGGCTAGCGCCTTCTGCATCGGGGGATCCTCCAGGATCGTCGACATTCCGCCAACAGAACTCACTGAACCGTATAACAGCTTTCCGAAAAGTGGAAACCACATTCTCGTCGCCGCACAACGGCTGAACATCGGCGGCAGCGCGGGGGAGATATGTTGGCGCCATGACGGTCACCGTGATACTCGAGCTCAGGTTCAAGCCCGACGAGGTCGCCGCGGGGCGCGAGCTGATGGGCCGGGCGCTGCAAGACACCCGGGCATTCGACGGCAACGTTCGCACCGACGTGCTCGTCGACGAGGACGACGAAGCGCACTGGCTCATCTATGAGATCTGGGAGGCGGTCGAGCACGACGAGGCGTACCGCGCGTTTCGCGCCGGCGAAGGAAAGCTGACCCAGCTGCCTCCGTTGCTGGCCGCGCCCCCGGTCAAGACGAGATACGTCACGACCGACGTCTGACCTCGCGGCGCCGCACTGATGCTGACAGGGCTGCGCTACCGCTAGCGTTCGGGCGTCGGCGCGAATTCAGCAGGCAACCAGGTCGTCGATCTGGCTGATTGCCGATGAGGTGCCCTCGACCACGCCCATGTCCAACACCTGCTGAAGCGCCTCGGCGGAGGCGAAAGTGCTGACGTAGATCGCGCGAGTGCCGCCTTCGTGCTCGGTGAAGGTGTAGACGTTCGTGGCGACCGGCAGCCCCGGGTCGGGGTTGAAGTCCAGGTCGGCGAAGCCGTCGACGAAGGAGAAGCTCGTCGGCTCGTCGACGGCGGTGATCTCCCAGTATCCGGCATGCCGGTCGCCGTCCGGGCCGGTCATGAAGTACGTGGTGCGGCCTCCGGGCCTGAGGTCGTGGTCGACCACAGTCGCCGGGTAGGTGGGCGGGCCCCACACCTTCTCGAGCTGACGCGGGTCGGCGTAGACCTGCCAGATTCGCTCCACCGGCGCGGCGAAGTGGGCGGTGATGGTCAGGGTCAGGTTGTCGAGGTCCTGCTGGACGTCGGTCACGGGCACGGTTCAGTCCTCCTTGGTCGAGTCCGATGAAATGAGTTCGTCGATGCGCGCGATGCGGTCGCGCCAAACCTGTTCCAACTCAGCCAGCATCGACGCCACCGACCGCACCGCCGCCACGTCACCCGTGGCCAGCTGCTCGCGACCGCTCCGTCGTTTGGTGATCAAGCCGGCTTTCTCGAGCACGACGACGTGCTTCTGCACGGCCGCGAAGCTCATGTCGTACTTCAGTGCGAGCTTCGACACCGAGTGTTCCCCGGCCAGGGTCCGGCGCATGATGTCGCGCCGGGTCCGGTCGGCAAGCGCGTGGAACAAGGCGTCCACCCGGTCTGCGTCGTCGTCGGACATGAAGCAAATGTACAACCAAACGGTTGTAGATTGTCAACCCCGCGCCCGGGCGAGCTCACCCGGCCCACCGGCCGGCGCCGCAACTAGCTCAGCGCGGGAATGATCTCTCGTTCGAACAGCTCGATGCCCGAGCGGTCGTAGGCAGCCTCGGGGAAATAGCAGATCGCGTACTCGCAACCGAGGTCGCGGAGCTTTGTCAGGCGCTCGATGACCTGTTCCGGTGTGCCCGTTGCCGAATCCGGCCCGCTGGTGCCGGCGATCATCGCATCCGCGGCGGTCTCGCCGACGTAACCGACCATGCGGTCGCGGACCCGTTGCAGCCGGTCTTTGACGTCGGCCTCCGATGTGCCGACGACGGCGTTGACATTGGCCGAACGCACGATGGCGTCGAAGTCGGTGCCCATGTCGCGGCAGTGCTCGGCCAGCACCTGCGACTTGTGGGCGAACGTCTCCGGCTCGGGCGTGAAGTTGGTGTACTGCGCGTACCGTGCGGCGATACGCAAGGTCACCTTCTCGCCACCGCCGGCGATCCAAAGCGGAATTCCGTTGTCTTGCAAGGGCTTAGGCGAGACGACCGCGCCGTCCACCTGGTAGTGCTTGCCGTCGAAGCTGACCTTGCCGTCACGCCAGGCGTCGCGCATGATCTGGACGCCCTCGTCCAACCGGCCCAACCGCACGCCCGCCGACGGGAATCCGTAACCGTAAGCGCGCCATTCGTGTTCGTACCAGCCGCCACCGATGCCCATCTGAATCCGGCCACCGGAGATGATGTCGGCCGTCGCCGCCACCTTGGCGAGGTACACCGGGTTGCGGTAGCTCATCGCCGTGCACATCTGGCCGAGCTTGATCCGAGACGTGGTGGCCGCGTACGCGGCCATGAGCGACCACGCTTCGTGGGTGGCTTCCCCGGTGGGCACCGGCACGGTGTGGAAATGGTCGTAGACCCACAGCGAGTCCCAACTCCCCCGATCCGCGTAATCGGCCAGGTCGCGCATCACCGCCCAGTGTTTCTCGGGTTCGATGCCGACCAGATCCATTCGCCAGCCTTGCGGAATGAAGAGACCGAAGCGCATACCAACGGACCTTAGCCCGGCCAGATCTCAGCCACGCAGCGCGTCAAGTGCGGCCGCCACGGACTTCTCCCGCAACTCCCCGTGGGGCGCGTCGGGAAACTGCACGCAGCAGTCCTGCAACCCGCCGAACGCGACGACCGCGCGGGTGGACTGCGCGAGCGTCGGCGTCTCGCCGAACACCAGCCGCGCCAACCGCTCGCGCCACGCGAGCACGGTGTCGATGAGGTCCAAATCGATAAGCGTCGACAACTCGGTCAGCAACAGCACCAGATCCCGGCGGTGCCGGTAGTGAAAATCGAAATAGCCTTTCAACAACTCGCGCGCATCGACGGCGCCGCGGCCCTCGTGGTCGGCGACGAATCGCTCGCCCTCGTCGATCAGCGGCACCAGGATGCTGCGCACCAGGTCCTCGCGTGACGGAAAGTGGTAGTACAGCGCGGGTTTGGTGATGCCCAACTGGTTGGCGATGTCCTGCAGGCTGGTGCGCTGCACGCCCCGCTGCAGAAACAGCTCGCGAGCGGCCTCCTGAATCCGCTCGCGCGTGTCCGACCGGGGCCTGCTCACCCCCAGAGCTTATCTGACTTACCGATCGGTAAGTGAGATGTTATGCTTACCGAACGTTAAGTAAGTCGGGAGGTGGATCGTGCGGATACTCATTTCCGGCGCCAGCGTCGCCGGCCCGGTCCTGGCGTACTGGCTGTCCCGTTACGGCTTCGACGTCACCGTCGTCGAACGCGCCCCGGCACTGCGCAAAACCGGCGGCCACGCCGTCGACTTGTTCCGTCCCGCGATGGAGATCTCGGCGAAGATGGGCGTCCTGCCGCGCATCGAGTCGTTGGCCACCGGAACGAACCGGATGGCGTTGTACCGGGAAGGCCGGCCGCGGGCCACCGAGATCGACCTCACCAAGATCTACGCCGCCAGCTCCGACCGGCACGTGGAAATCATGCGCGACGACCTCAGCGAGATTTACTACGACGCCGCCCGCGACGACGTCGAGTACCTGTTCGGCGATTCGATCACCGCGATCGAGCACGACGGCACCGTGACGTTCGAGCGCTCCCCGGCGCGCGGCTTCGACGTCATCGTCGGCGCCGACGGCCTGCATTCCAACGTTCGGCGCCTCACCTTCGGCGAGGAGGCCGGCCTGACGCGCTTCCTCGGCGGATACCTGTCGGTGTTGTCGGCGCCCAAAACGCTGGTCGAGCCCGGCGAGATGGTCGGCCACGTCGGCGTCGGCCGCTTCGCCGGGATCTACACCGCGGACCACTTGGACGACGCGCGGGTGGTGTTCCTGTTTCGCAATAAGGAGGGTTTGGACTACGACCACCGCGATGTGTTGCGGCAGAAGGACTTACTGCGTGACGCGTTCGCCGGAATGCATGACCAGGTGGACGGCTGGCTGGCCGAAATCGAGCGCACGCCCACCTTCTACTTCGACTCCATCACCCAGCTGCGCACGGACAGGTGGTCGCGCCGCCGCGTCACCCTGGTCGGCGACGCCGGATACTGCCCCGGGCCGGCGGTGGGCGGCAGCACCAGCCTCGCCGTCCTCGGCGCCTACGTGCTGGCCGGAGAGCTCGCCCGGGCCGACGGCGACCACCTGCGCGCCTTCGCCGCCTACGAACTGCAGATGCGCGAACCGGTGCATCGAAGCCGGTCCTTCGCCCGCGGCGCCGCCAAGGGCATCATCCCCGGTTCCCGCGCTGGAGTCTGGGCGTTAACCCGTGGAGCCCAACTGATCTCGGCGATGCCCAGGTCGCTGTCCCGGTCGCTGGCCAAGCTGAACACCAAGGGCGTCCGCATGCACGATTCGATGCCGGTCCCCGACTACGCCGGATGCGACGTCTGACAGCATGTCCGGTAGGACGCGGACCGAAGCGCATGCCAAGAAGGGAAGGCCTCAGATGGAACTGACCGGTGTTGGGATCTGGAGCAGTCAGCTGCGCTACGGCGACCCGGCCGAATCCGCCGACGCGGCAGCCGAACTCGATGAACTCGGCTTCCCTGCGCTGTGGATACCCGACGTCGGCGGCCCGGTGTTCGACTCGGTGGGTCATCTGCTCGCCGCGACCAAACGGACCGTGATCGCGACCGGCATCCTGAATTTGTGGATGCACGCGCCCGGCGACGTCGCCGAGTCCTATGCGACGCTGACCGCCGAGCACGGGGACCGCTTCCTGCTGGGAATCGGCGTCAGCCACGCACCGCTGATCGATGCCGGCCAGCCCGGGCGCTACCGCAAACCGCTGGCGGCGACGGCGACCTTCCTGGACGGGTTGGATGCCGCGCCGCGGCCCGTTCCCACCGAGCGCCGGGTTCTTGCCGCGCTCGGACCGAAGATGCTGAAGCTGTCCGCGAGCCGCGCCGCGGGCGCCCATCCTTACCTCGTCACTCCCGACCACACCGCTTCTGCGCGTTCGGCTTTGGGGCAGGGTCCGCTGCTGCTGCCGGAGCAGACGGTGATCCTGACCGACAGCCCCGACGAGGCGCGCCAGATCGGAATTGAGTGGCTGCGGTCCTATTTGGCGTTGCCCAACTACGCCAACAACCTGCTGCGCAGCGGCTTCTCCGAAGATGATGTGGCGCAGGTGAGTGACCGGCTCTTCAACGCGATCATCGCCTGGGGTGACGAAGACGCCATCATGCGCAGGGTCGCCGAGCATCGTTCCGCCGGCGCCGATCACGTCTGCGTGCAGGTGCTGCGGGCCGACCCGAGGGCCTTCCCGCGGGAGGAATGGCGCCGGATCGCCGCCGCCACCCGATGAAAGGTGACCGGCACGCTTAGGGTGAGCTATGGCTTCCAAGCAGACGCTGTTTCGGATCTTCTATCGCATCGGTTTCACCCCGTGGGACGGTCATCCGCTCGCCCAAAGCGTCCGGGACCTGGTCGAGGGAACCCGCGACGCCGCCGCGCTTCCCGCCGGGTCCGCCCTTGAACTCGGATGCGGTACCGGGGACTGTTCGATCTACCTCGCCCAACACGGCTGGAAAGTCACCGCGGTCGACTTCGTGGCCAAACCCCTCGAACGGGCGCGGGCCAAGGCCGGCGCGGCCGGCGCGGCGGTGGACTTCGTCCAGGCCGACGTCACGCAGCTGAGCCAGGCCGGAATCGGTGCGAACTTCGAGTTGATCGTCGACAACGGGTGCCTGCACAACATGAGCGACGCGGATCGCGACGCCTATGTGCGGGAGATCAGCGCCGTGGCGGCCCCGGGTGCCCGGCTGTTGATTGTCGCGTTCGTGCCCGGCGGCCGGGTCGGGGTGCGCGGCGTCGATCACGCCGAGATGGAACGGCGGTTCACGCAAAGCTGGACATTGCTGTCCGCGGGTGCCGAACGCGAGCTGGATCGCGCGGAGAAAACCCCGGCTCGCTACTACCTGTTCCAGAGGCGCCCCTGACCGTCGAGCAGACGCAGAATCGCACGCGGAATCCCCGCGCAGTGCGATTCCGCGTCTGCTCGCGGTAGGGCTTACGTCAGCGACGCGGGCGGCAGGAAGCGGTCGCCGTACTTGGCGGCCAGTTCCTTGGCGCGCGCCACGAAGGCGTCCTTGCCCGTGCCGCCGGCACCGGAGTAACCGACGATGAACTGCGCGCTACCCCCGGTGTACGGCGGGAAGCCGATGCCCATGATGGAGCCGATGTTGGCGTCGGCGGTCGACGTCAGCACGCCCTCGTCCAGGCACTTCTGCGTCTCGAGCGCCTCGGCGAACAGCATGCGATCGATCATGTCCTGCAACGGAATGTCCGCGCTGCCGGACTTGAACGTCTCCTGCAGACCGGGCCACAGCCGGGTCCGCTTGCCGTCCACGTACTCGTAGAAGCCGGCGCCCTTCAAACGGCTGGGCCGTCCGATCTCGATCATCTTCTCGACCACCGCCTCGGCCGGGTGCGGCGTATAGACGGCGTCCACATCTTCCACCGCCTTACGGCTAGCTACGGCGATCTTGTGCATCAGCTCGAGGTTGAGTTCGTCGGACAGCTGCAGCGGCGGCGCCGGGTACCCGGCCTGCGAACCGGCGTGCTCGATGCTGGCCGGGGCCACGCCCTCGCCGAGCATCGCCAGCGCCTCGTTCACGAACGTGCCGATCACGCGGCTGGTGAAGAACCCGCGGCTGTCGTTGACCACGATCGGGGTCTTGCCGATGGCTAACGTGTAGTCGAACACGCGGGCCAGCGCCTCGTCAGAAGTCTTGTCGCCCTTGATGATTTCGACCAGCGGCATCTTGTCGACCGGCGAGAAGAAGTGGATCCCGATGAAGTCCTCCTGCCGCTTCACGCCGGTCGCCAGACCGGTGATCGGCAGCGTCGAGGTGTTCGAACCGAGCAGCGCGTTGGGCTCGACGATGTCCTCGATCTCCTGGAATACCTTGTGCTTGAGTTCCTGGTTCTCGAAGACGGCCTCGATCACGAAGTCGACGCCCTTGAGGTCGGCGGGGTTGGCGGCCGGCGTGATGCGGTCCAGCAGCGCCTTGCTCTTCTCCTCGGTGGTCTTGCCGCGCTGAAGCGCCTTGGCCTCAAGCTTTTCCGAGTAACCCTTGCCCTTCTGCGCGGCTTCGAGGCTGACATCCTTGAGCACGACGTCGAAGCCGGCCTTGGCCGAGACGTACGCGATGCCGGCGCCCATCATGCCCGCACCCAGCACGCCGATCTTGTTGATCTTGACCGGCTCGATGCCGTCGGGGCGGGAACCGCCGCCGTTGATGTGCTGCAGGTCGAAGAAGAACGCCTGGATCATGTTCTTGGCGACCTGGCCGGTGACCAGCTGGGTGAAGTAACGGCTTTCGATGCGGCTGGCCGTGTCGAAGTCCACCTGCGCGCCCTCGACGGCCGCGTCCAGGATGGCCCGCGGCGCCGGCATCGGGGCGCCCTTCAGCTGCTTCTTGAGCAGCGCCGGAAACGCTGGCAGGTTTGCCGCCAGCGCGGGGCTGGCCGGGGTGCCCCCGGGCATCTTGTAACCCTTTTTGTCCCAAGGCTGTTCGTGCGAGTCCGGGTTGGCCTTGATCCACGCCTTGGCGGCGGGCACCAATTCCTCGACGGAGCCGACGAGCTCGTCGACCAGGCCGATCTCCTTGGCCTTGTCCGGCTTGAAGCGGGTGCCTTGGGACAGGATGTTCATGAAGGCGTTCTGGATGCCGAACATCCGCACGGTACGGGTCACCCCGCCGCCGCCCGGCAGCAGGCCCAGCGTCACCTCGGGCAGACCGACGACCAATCCCTTGACGTCGGCGGCGATCCGGTGGTGACAGGCCAGCGCGATCTCCAGGCCACCGCCCAGCGCGGCGCCGTTGATGGCGGCCACCACCGGCTTGCCCAGGGTCTCCAGCGCGCGCAGGTCGCGCTTGACCGACTCGACGGTGTCGAACGCCTCGCCGGCGTTCTCGGGGCCAAGGTTGATCATGCCCTTCAGGTCACCCCCGGCGAAGAACGTCTTCTTCGCGCTGGCGATCACCACACCGGTGATCGAATCCTTCTCCGCGACAAGACGTTCGACGGCGTTGTGCATCGACTCGCTGTAGTGCTCGTTCATCACGTTGGCCGACCCGGTGGGGTCGTCCATCGTCAGAGTGACGATGCCGTCAGCATCCTTATCCCACTGAATTGTGTTCTCTGCCATGGCCTTAAACCCTCTCGATGATGGTGGCGACACCCATGCCGCCGCCGATGCACAGTGTGACCAGGGCGCGACGCGCGTTGCGGCGCTCGAGCTCGTCGACCATGGTGCCGGTGATCATGGCGCCCGTGGCGCCCAGCGGGTGGCCCATCGCGATGGCGCCGCCGTTGACGTTGAGCTTCTCGTCGGGAATGTTGAGGTCCTTCTGGAACTTCAGCACCACCGACGCGAACGCCTCGTTGAGCTCGAAAAGGTCGATGTCGTCGACGGTCAGCCCGGCCCGGTCGAGGACCTTCTGCGTGGCGGGCGTCGGGCCGGTCAGCATGATGACCGGGTCCGCGCCGCTGGTCGCGGTCGCGACGATGCGCGCCCGCGGGGTCAGCCCCTGCGACTTGCCGGCGGCCTCCGAACCGACCAGCACCAGCGCGGCGCCGTCGACGATGCCGGAGCTGTTGCCGCCCGTGTGGACGTGGTTGATCTTTTCGACCCAGTGGTACTTCTGCAGCGCGACGTCGTCGAAGCCGCCCATCTCGCCGACGCCGTCGAACGCCGTCTTGAGCTTGGCCAGGCCCTCCATGGTGGTCTCGGGCCGCATGTGCTCGTCGTGGTCGAGCACGACCAGGCCGTTCTGGTCGCGCACCGGCACGATCGACTTGGCGAAGTAGCCGCCCGACCACGCCTCGGCGGCCTTCTGTTGGCTGCGCAACGCGTAGGCGTCGACGTCGTCGCGGGAGAAGCCCTCGATGGTGGCGATCAGGTCGGCGCCGATGCCCTGCGGCACGAAGCCGATCCGGTAGTTGGTCTCGGGGTCGGTCGCCCACGCGCCGCCGTCGGAGCCCATCGGCACGCGGCTCATCGACTCGACGCCGCCGGCCAGCACCAGGTCGTCCCAGCCGGAACGCACCTTCTGCGCGGCGGTGTTGACGGCTTCCAGGCCGGAGGCGCAGAACCGGTTGAGCTGGACGCCCCCGGTGGTCTCCGGCAGGCCCGCGGCCAGCACCGCGGTGCGGGCGATGTCGCCGCCCTGGTCGCCGACCGGGGACACGACGCCCAGGATCATGTCGCTGATCAGGTTCTCGTCCAGGTCGGGGTAACGCCGGCGCAGCTCGTCGACCAGGCCCACGACCAGGTTGAGCGGCTTCACCTCGTTGAGCGAGCCGTTTTTCTGCTTGCCCCGCGGCGTGCGGATGGCCTCATAAATGAAAGCTTCTTCGGACATGACGACTTCCTTGTTCGCGAATAGGGTTCGAATCCCGTCTTCAAGACTAGGTCCCGCACCACCCTAACAGCAGGGCCCGGCCAACCTGTTGGTTGAGCCGGTCGGCGCAGGTCAGGGCCTCGAGCGTGACGCGACAGTCACGTTCGGCGGCGAGCGTGACGCTGCAGTCACGCCCGGGGCGGCGCGCATCGCCGCCGGGCCTAAGCTCGATTGCCCGCCTCCTCCTCGCGCCGCACCGCGGCGCGCATCGTCGCCGCGCCTAAGCTCGACCACCATGACGGTCTCGCGACTGCGTCCGTACGCGACCACGGTGTTCGCCGAGATGTCGGCCCTGGCCGCGCGGATCGGGGCGGTGAACCTCGGCCAGGGATTTCCCGACGAGGACGGGCCGCCGGCCATGCTGAAGGCCGCCCAGGAGGCCATCGCCCACGGCGTCAACCAGTACCCGCCGGGGATCGGCATCGCGCCGCTGCGGCACGCGATCGCCGCCCAGCGTCGCCGCCAATACGGCATCGAGTACGACCCCGACACCGAGGTGCTGGTGACGGTCGGGGCGACCGAGGCCATCGCCTCGGCGGTGATCGGCCTGATCGAGCCCGGCTCGGAGGTCCTGCTCATCGAGCCGTTCTACGACTCCTACTCGCCGGTGGTGGCGATGGCCTCCGCGCGGCGGGTCGCCGTGCCGCTGGTCCCCCACGGCCGCGGTTTCGCCCTGGACGCCGACGCACTGCGCCGCGCGGTGACGCCGAGGACCCGCGCGCTGATCGTCAACTCACCGCACAACCCGACCGGCACGGTGCTCGGCGCGACCGAGCTGGCCGCCATCGCCGAGATCGCCGTCGCGGCCGACCTGTTGGTGATCACCGATGAGGTGTACGAACATCTGGTGTTTGACGGCCGCCAGCACGTGCCGCTGGCCGGTTTCGACGGCATGGCCGAGCGGACGATCACCATCTCGAGCGCCGCCAAGATGTTCAACTGCACCGGCTGGAAGATCGGATGGGCTTGCGGCCCAGCGCAACTCATCGCCGGAATGCGCGCGGCCAAACAGTATCTGAGCTATGTCGGCGGCGCGCCGTTCCAGCCGGCCGTGGCTTTGGCGTTGGAGCGGGAGGGCGCGTGGGTGGACGACCTGCGCGCCACGTTGCAGGCCAGGCGCGATCGGCTGGCCGCCGGGCTGACCGACATCGGGTTCGAGGTGCACGACAGCGCCGGCACGTACTTCTTGTGCGCCGATCCGCGCCCGCTGGGCTACGACGACAGCTCCGCGTTCTGCGCGGCGCTACCCGAAAAGGTCGGGGTCGCGGCGATCCCGATGTCGGCCTTCTGCGATCCGGACACCGTGCACGGGCCGGCCGACGTGTGGAATCACTTGGTGCGCTTCACCTTCTGCAAACGCGACGACACGCTCGATGAGGCGATCAAGCGATTGTCCGCGCTCAAGGACGGCGCTACCTAGCCGGGCCGAAGCCCTCGCGGCCCATCACCCGCTTGCGCAAGCCCTCCAGCGCGGCATGAAGGATTTTCTTGCGGGCCCGCGCGACCCAGAACTCCGGCAGCGGGGCCCACGGTTCGACGGTGATGGTGAACCGCACCCTGGTCTTGTCGTCGCCCACCCGGCTCAGGTTGTACTCCCCGTGCTGCCCGTGTTGCTGGGCGGTCTTGTGGGCGTCCCACACCATCCAGTCGGGCCCCCAGTGGTATTCGAGCAGTTCCGTGTCGTGGATGCCGGTCACCGCGATCGTGACCTTCACATGGTGCGGCCGCCCGTCCGGGTGCTTGTCGACGACCTCGACCCGCTTGTGCACCGACGACCACGACGGCACCGCGTCCATATCGGCGAGCGCCTCCATGATGACCTCCGGAGGCGCATCGATCACGATTTCCGACGATGCTTGTACAGCCACTACTAATAAGTTAACAACAGCGCCGCAACCGGTGAGGCCCTAAAACCACAGACACCCTCTATTCCGGCTCGGCTGAACGGTTGGCGCGCATCACCATGTCGCGCAATCCCTTTTCCGCCCCGTCGAGGGCGCTTTCGCTTGCCCGCCGGACGATGAACGCGGGCATGGGCCGGCCCGGTTCGACGGTGATGTCGAAACGCACCCGGGTCTGGCCGACGCCTTCGGGTTTGACGTTGTACTCGACGTGTTGGCCGTGCTGCTGTGAGGTTCCCTTGGCGTCGTAGCAGACCCAGTCGGGGCCCCAGTGATATTCCAGGATCTCCTTGTCGACGAGGCCCAGAATCTTGATGGTGGTCTTGACGTGGTGGGGCCGGCCGTCGGGATACCGGTCGATCACTTCGATGTGTTTGTGCAGCGGTGACCACGACGAGAGGACGCCGACATCTGTCAGCGCCTCCATGACCACTTCTGGCGGCGCGTTGACGACAAATTCGCGTGATGCTTTTACGGCCACTGAGATCAAATTTAGCAACGCCGGCCCAGGCGTGGATAGGTTCGATGTAATCGACGGTCTACCAGTTGATTTCGTCAAGCGGTGTGGTCGCCGCCGGCGGTCGCTCAATGGGTCCGGACGGTGTTCGCGAAAAGCGTGGGGCGGGTGCGGCCTGGTCGACACCGTGGGCGGTGATGACGGTGGACCGCGTCCGCAAGTGGTCGTCGGCAGCGGCTTCGGTCCACGTCAGCACCGGGGTGACGCACGCATCGGTGCCGGCGAACGTCCGCGCCCATTCGTCACGGGTCCGGCTCGCGAACCGTTTCGCGAAGACGTCGCGCATCTGTGGGTAGGAGTCCCGGTCGCGCTGGCCGGGCACGTCCTCGGGTGACAGGCCGAGCCCATCGAGCAACGCCGCGAAGAACTGTGGCTCGATGGCCCCGACGGCCACGTAGCCACCGTCGGCGGTCTCGTAGCAACCGTAGAACGGGGCGCCGCCGTCGAGCAGGAAGGATTCGCGTCGGTCCCGCAGTGCGCCAGTGGACTTCATGGTCCACATCATCTGGGCCAGCAGGCTGACCCCGTCGACCATCGCCGCGTCGATGACCTGACCCTTGCCCGAACGTTCCCGTTCGTAGAGCGCGGCCGCGATGCCGAGCAGCACCAGCATCGAGCCGCCGCCGAAGTCGGCGACCAGGTTCAGCGGCGGGATCGGCGGCCGGTCGGCGTAGCCGAGCGCCGAGAGCGCGCCGGTCTGCGACAGGTAGTTGATGTCGTGACCCGCCGTGTGCGCCAGCGGCCCGTCCTGCCCCCAGCCGGTGATCCGCGCGAAGATCAGCCGCGGGTTGACCGCGGCGCAATCGTCGGGACCGATGCCGAGTCTTTCGCACGTGCCGGGCCGAAAGCAGTCCAGCAGCACGTCGGCCTTGGCGGCGAGGTTCAGCAGTGCCTGAGGCTGCGACTTGACGTCGAGGTCGACGATCCGCTTGCCGCGGTGCAACAGGTCCCGGCTCTCGGCCGGCATTTCGAGACCGCCCGAGGGCCGCCGCACCCGCACCACGTCGGCGCCCAGATCCGCGAGCATCATTCCCGCGTGCGGCCCCGGTCCGATGCCGCCGAGTTCGATGACTCGGACCCCGGCCAGCGGGCCACCGCCGCTCACGGTGACTACTTGCCCTTCTTGACCTTGAGCACGCGCTCACGCAGGGCCTTGGTGGCGGAGTCGATCGTCCCCTTCACGGCGCGCTTCAGCACGAAGCCGGGCAGCGGCACATTCGGGTCCGCGAGCAGCTCGAACTTCACCAGGGTCTTGTCGCCCTGCGGTATCAGGGTGTACTTCCCGTCCTGCGCCTTCTGCTGCGAGGAGCTGACCAGCGTCCAGCTCACCGCGTCGTCCGCCCAGGTGTAGGCGACCACCTGTTCGTCGGTGATCCCGGCGACCTTGACCTTCATCTTGACTTGCCGAGGGCGCCCGTCGTCGCCGGTCTCGAGGACCTCCGCGCTCTGGTGCGGTTCCGACCATTCGGGCATCGATTCGAAATCGGCGATGACGTCCAGAATCTCCTCGGGACTGGCTTCGATCACGATGTCGCGGGATTCTTTGAGTGCCATGGCCCGCACGATACTGGCACGGCGTCGCGCCCGGAATGGATTCGGCCGAGCGTACCGTCGTGCCTGTGACTGATGCTGCGACCGATCCCGCATACACCGTCGGTGACTACCTGTTGGACCGCCTCGCCGAACTCGGCGTCTCGGAGATCTTCGGCGTTCCCGGTGA
Source organism: Mycobacterium sp. NTMscope_MAC_12 (assembly GCF_976985675.1). Taxonomy (NCBI): domain Bacteria; kingdom Bacillati; phylum Actinomycetota; class Actinomycetes; order Mycobacteriales; family Mycobacteriaceae; genus Mycobacterium; species Mycobacterium sp. NTMscope_MAC_12. Next base: position 447,897 of record NZ_CDRJYY010000001.1, on the reverse strand, counting down.
TTACAACCTGGAGTTCCTCGACCACATCATCGCCCACCCCCGCCTGCGGTGGGTCGGCAACGCCAACGAGCTCAACGCCGGCTATGCCGCCGACGGATATGGACGGCTGCGCGGAATGTCAGCCTTGGTAACGACATTCGGCGTCGGTGAGTTGTCTGCGGCCAATGCGATCGCGGGCAGCTACGCCGAGCAGGTCCCCGTCGTCCACATCGTCGGCGGCCCGTCCAAGGACGCCCAGGGCACCCGCCGGGCGCTGCACCATTCGCTCGGCGACGGCGACTTCGAACACTTCTTCCGGGTCAGCCGCGAAATCACCTGCGCTCAAGCCAATCTCATGCCCGCAACGGCACGCCGCGAGATCGACCGGGTGCTGTCCGAGGTGCGCGAGCAGAAGCGCCCCGGATACATCCTGCTGTCCACCGACGTGGCCCGGTTCCCCACCGAGCCGCCCGAGGCTCCGCTGCCCCGCTACAGCGGCGGCACCAGCCCTCGCGCGCTGGCGATGTTCGTCGAGGCCGCGACCGAACTCATCGGCGGCCACCGGCTCACCGTCCTCGCCGACCTGCTGGTCCACCGCCTGCAGGCGATCAAAGAACTCGAGGCGTTGCTGGCGGCGGACGTCGTCCCGCATGCCACGCTGATGTGGGGGAAGAGCCTGCTCGACGAGAGCTCACCAAATTTCCTGGGGATCTACGCGGGCTCGGCCAGCGCCCCGGCGGTGCGCACCGCGATCGAAGAGGCTCCCGTGTTGGTCACCGCCGGCGTGGTGTTCACCGACATGGTGAGCGGCTTCTTCAGCCAGCGGATCGACCCGGCCCGGACCATCGACGTCGGCCAGTACCAAAGCAGCGTGGCCGGAGAAGTCTTCGCGCCGTTGGAAATGGGCGCCGCGCTGGAAGCGTTGGCCACCATCCTGGCCCGGCGCGGGGCCTCGTCGCCCCCGGTGGCCTCGCCGCCGGCCGAGCCGCTCCCGCCGCCCCCGCCGCGCGATCAACCCCTGACCCAAAAAATGGTGTGGGATCGGCTGTGCCAGGCCCTCACACCGGGCAACGTGGTGCTCGCCGATCAGGGCACCTCCTTTTACGGCATGGCCGACCACCGGTTGCCGCAAGGGGTCACCTTCATCGGTCAACCGCTATGGGGCTCAATCGGTTACACGTTGCCGGCCGCCCTCGGGGCCGCCGTGGCGCATCCGGACCGCCGCACGGTGTTGCTCATCGGGGACGGCGCCGCGCAACTGACCGTCCAGGAGCTCGGCACGTTCTCACGCGAGGGGCTCTCCCCCGTCATCGTGGTGGTCAACAACGACGGCTACACCGTCGAGCGCGCCATCCACGGCGAGACGGCGCCGTACAACGACATCGTCAGTTGGAAGTGGACGGACGTTCCGCACGCGCTGGGCGTCACCGATCACCTGGCGTTTCGGGTCCAGACCTACGGGGAGCTCGACGAGGCGTTGACCGCCGCCGCCGAACACAAAGACCGCATGGTTTTCGTCGAGGTGGTGCTGCCGCGGCTCGAGATTCCTCGCCTGCTCGTCGAACTCGTCCAGCCGACGTCACCGGACGGCAGTCCGCGCCGCTGATATACAGCCGCGCCGGCCGCCTCAGATCGAGTTGGGCGTCCGGTCCGGCGCCGACGATCGCAGGATGGCCTGCACCGTCCGCCGGCAGCGACCGCAATCGGTGCCCGCTCCGCACGCCTGGGCGACTTCGTTGGTGGTCGACGCCCCGCACTCGACGGCCTCGGTCACGGTCTGGCTGGTGACCCCGTTACACAGGCACACGAACACCGGCGGACCCTCAGTCCGCCTCGATGCGCATCATGTCGGAGAACCGCCCGACGAACAGCGGCGGATAGGCGCCGATGCCCGCTCCCGACATCCACTGCGCCGCGGCGTCAGGGTGGTCGATCCACTCCCGCGCGCTTTCCTCGTCGGGGAACTCCTGCAGGATCAGCACCTCGTGATCATCGTCGAAAGCCTGAAATACCCAGGTCTTTCGGATGCCTGCCGTGGTGAATCTGTCCATGGCCGTACTGACTTCGGAGGTCAGCAGGGCTACATCGTTGACGGACGCGATGGCGGCCACCACGACCCCGGGGGCCGCCGGGGTGTGCGGTGGCTGGGCGATGAACCGGTCGATGATCTCGCCGGCGAATACCGCGGGGATGTCGTCCACGCCGGCTTCGTCGAACCAATCGAAGAACACCCGGGACCGCAGCAGCTCGACGATCGGCTCGCGGCTGTGGACTCCGATCATCACCAGGACCCGGCCGTAGTCGTGCGTCGAGGTGTAGACCAGCACGTGGTGCGCGCCGATATCGGCCAGGGCCGCCTTGTTGCGTTCCAGCAACGGCCATACTCGCGACGGATCCGGGACACGGTAGTCCGACGCGATCACCATCGAATGAATATCGCCGTCATTCATCGAAGTTGGTCCTTCATCACTTTCCCCGTCGCGTTGAGTGGGAGTGAATCAAGGAACTGTACCGCGCGCGGCACCTTGAACCCGGCCATGCGGTCGCGGCACCAGCCGATCAATTCGTCGGCGCCGACCTCGCCCTTGCGGACCACGAACGCCTTGCCCACCTGGCCCATCCGTTCGTCGGGGATACCGATGACGGCCGCCTGCGCGACGGCGGGGTGGTTGAGCAGGAAGCCCTCGATCTCGGCGGGATAGGCGTTGAAGCCCCCGACGATGAACATGTCCTTCTTGCGGCCGACGATGCGCAGCCGGCCGGCGTCGTCGAAACTTCCCAAATCTCCGGTGTGCAGCCAGCCCTCGGCATCGATCGCCTGGGCCGTCGCGTCGGGGTCGTCGAGGTAGCCCTGCATGACGCCGTAGCCGCGAACCACCACCTCGCCGTCGTCGGCGATGCGCACCTCGACTCCGTCGCAGGGCAGCCCCGCGGTGGTGGCGACGTCCTCGAAGGAATCCCCGGGCCGCGACAGCGTCACGTTGCCGGCCTCGGTGAGGCCGTAGCCGGTCATCAACGTCTCGAACGGCAGTTCGCCGTGGATGCGACGGACCAGTTCGACCGGGATGTCGGCGGCGCCGGTCACCGCGGCCCGCAGCGTCGACAGCTTGGACTTGTCACCGACACTCAGTAACGAGTGGTACAGCGTCGGCGGGCCGGGAAGCATCGTGATGCGTTCGCGCTCAATGAGATCCACCACGGTGTCGATGTCGAAGACCGCGACCGGCAGCATCGTCGCGCCGCGCAGGAAGGACGTCACCAACCCCGCCTTCAGACCGAACGTGTGAAAGTACGGGTTGATCTGCAGGTAGCGATCGCCCTCACGCAGGTCCGCGAGCGTCGCCCACTCCTCGTACATCCGCAGCGTTTGGCCGTGATTGAGCATCGCCCCCTTGGGGCGGCCGGTCGTGCCCGAGGTGAAGATGATGTCGGAGATGTCGGTGCCGCGCACCGGCCCCTCGAAGGGCGAACCGCTGGACAAAAAGTCGGACTTCAGATCGATGACCGGTGGAAGCCCGGAGGGCTTCGAAGACAGGGTGTAATCCTGGTCCAGAAAGCCCTTTTGGACCAGGACGGCCTTCACCTTGCCGCGGACGATGATGTCGCCGGCTTCCTCGGTCTTGAACCGCGTGTTGACCGGGACGAGCACGCCGCCGGCCGTCAGCAACCCGAACGCCGCGATGATCCACTCGGCCGAGTTGGGCGCCCAGATCGCGACGCGGTCACCCTTTTCGATGCCGAGTTCCGCGAAAGAGCCTGCGGCACAGCGTATCCGCTCGACAACTTCGGTGAAGGTGAGGCGCAGCGGACCGTCGACGACTGCTTCCGCGTCGCCGAAGCGGTCCGCCGCGCTCAAGACCATCTCGGGGATGGTCCGCCATTCAACGGCCTCGGTCATCTCGCGCTGTTCCTCATCGGGCGCTTCGCGCCCTTGATCGTCGCAGCGCGGGTCACACCGTGACGAGTCGACCGAGGTTGCCGCCCATGATCTTTGCCTGGTCATCGACGGACAGGTGCGACAGCGCCTCGATGTAGTACGTCGGCTCCGCCAAACCCTCCGGGTGCGGCCAGTCCGATCCGTAGAGCACCTGATCCACACCGACCAGGTTGACCAGGTCGTCGATGCCGTCCTCGAAGAACGGGCTGACGTGAATCCGACTCTTGACCATCTCGACCGGGTCGCTCGGGAACGCCTCCGGGGCCTTGCGGAAGACCTCTGCCAGGCCGTCCAGCAACGGGGTCATCCACTTCGAACCGGCCTCGACGATCGCGACCTTCAGCTTGGGATGCCGGTAGAGCGCGCCGTGAATCACCCACGAGCCCACCGAGTCCTGGATCGGCCGCCACTCGTTGAGGATGCCCATCGCGTTGGTCTGGAACGGCAGCATCTCCTGGTCGGCGCCGTCCCACTCCGAGGTGTACCGGGAGTAGCCGCTGTCGCTGGAGTGCATGCCGACCAGCACGTCGTGCTCGACGACCCGCTCCCAGAACGGGTCGAACTCGGGCACCGCGAACGACCGCGGGCCGCGGAAGCCGGGGACCGGCGCCGGGCGGACCAGGATGGCGCGGGCACCACGCTTGACCGCCCACTCCAGCTCCTCGATCGCCTTCTCGACGATCGGCAAGGTGATGACCGGCGTGGTGAAGATGCGGTTCTGGTAGTTGAAGCCCCAGACCTCGTCCAGCCACTCGTTCAGCGCGTGGACCAGGACGTGGATGGCGAGCGGGTCGTCACGCAGGCGCTCCTCCAGGAGGCTGGCCAACGTCGGGAACATCAGGGTCTTGTCCAGGCCCAGCTCGTTCATCGTCTCCAGGCGCGGGCCGGGCTCGAAGAACGCCGGGATCGCGCGCATCGGCTCACCGAACAGCTCGCGCTTGCTCTTGCCGTCCGGGTTGCCGTACTTGAAGTACTCCTCCCAGGCGCCCGGCCGGGCGACGACCTCGAAGGTCGGATTGGGAATGTAGTTGCTGATCTGGCCGCGGATGGCGATCTTGGTGCGACCGTTGATCTGCACGTACTGGACGTAGTCCTTGTACTCCTTGGGCAGGAACTTGGTCAGCGCCTCCGGCGGCTCGTAGAGGTGGTTATCCGCGTCAAAGATCGGGAACGGAACGTCCACCTTGTGGGACAACTGGCCCATGGAATCCTCCTTCTTGATTTGTGAGAATACTATTCTCTACAGGCGCCCAACCGCAACGTGGGCCTCGCCGAGCCCGCTTCGGCGCGGTGTCAGCACGTCACGACGATTTTGAACGTGGCGGTGGCCGGTTCACTGGGTTTGTCGGTCTTGTAGCCGTTGGCGGTGCCGGTGACGGTGAATTTGTCGCCCGTCATGCTCATGTCGGCGTTGCCGTCGCCACCCTGGGAGTACATCCCGCTGAACCCGCCCACGTTCCGGATGCGCACAGACTGGGCCGTCGCCGGTTGCGCGCTCTCGTCGACGACGACCTTGGCGCCGGTGAATTCGCTGCCGATGTCGATCATCCGAGTCCACTGCACCTGACCGCACTTCACGATGTGGAAGTTTCGATCGGTCCCGTTCACGGTGACTGATGCCGTGCTGGCGATCTGGGTCGGTGGATGCGACGTGCATGCCCCCAGCAAGGCGACGGCAAGGGCCGCAGCGGCGGCCACTGTTCGGTTCCGCACCAAGCCACCTCCATCCCGCAGGCGAAAATTCTTTTGCCTGCAGCGATGATGTTATTCTCGCGAAAAGAGAATGCCAATATCGGGTTGCTGTCGAGGAGCGATGACGCATGGTGGACCTGGAGATCGACGACGGGCTGGCGGTGGTCACCATCGACCGCCCGCACGCCCGCAACGCGATCGGCCTGGACACCATGGACCAGCTGGAGAAGGCGATCGACGCGGCGGCGGGCGCCCAGGCGCTGGTGATCAAGGGCGCCGGAGAGCACGCTTTCGTCTCCGGTGGTGACCTCAAGGAACTGAGCGCGCTGCGGACCGAAGCCGATGCCGCAGCGATGGCCCGGCGCATGCGGTCGATCTGCGATCAGCTGGCGGACTTCCCCGCTCCCGTCGTCGCCGCGCTCAACGGTCATGCGTTCGGCGGGGGCGCCGAAGTCGCCGTCGCCGCCGACATCCGCGTGGCCGCCGACGACATCAAGATCGCCTTCAACCAGGTGCAGCTCGAGATCATGCCGGCCTGGGGCGGTGCCGAGCGGTTGGCCGCGCTGGTCGGAAAGAGCAAGGCGCTGCTGCTGGCCGGCTCGGGAATCACGCTGAGCGCGGCGGACGCGGAGCAAATCGGCCTGGTGGACCGCGTGTTACCGCGCGCCGTCTTCGACTCACCCGACGAAGGGTGGCGTGCTGTGGCACGGTCGCTCGCCCGCCTCCCGGCGACTGAGATAAAGCGCGTAATCCGCGGAGTTTCCCCTGAGGAGGCGATAGCATCCTTTGCACGGCTATGGGTTGCCGACCCGCACTGGCAGGCCGCGGAACGGGTCATGACCCGCAACAGCAAACCTCGCCCGGCGGCCGGAGGAGCGTCATGACCATCAATCTGAGGACGGCGATGGGCGTCGGGTCCGTCGTGTCGTCGGCTTCCCTGTTGGTGGCGGCCGGCGTGCTGGCGGGAAGTGGCCAGGCGCATGCCGACGAGGCCGTCATGCATCACGTCAAGTACACGGTGTCCGCGCAGAATCCGATCTACACCAGCATTTATTACCTGGATCATGAGCCGGCCATTTTCGCCGACTACAGCCACAACCCCTACGCGTTCACGCCGCACGTCGACATCGACCTCGCACCGGGCAAGCCGTGGAGTTACGAGCTGGACCTGTCAAAACCCGACGTGTATGCGATGGTCGTGGCGAGCACGGGTACCGAGCCCGGGGCGCCAAACCTTCACTGCGACTTGGCGGTAGACGGAGCTGTCGTCGTATCCAAGGACGGCCCCAAAGGCGTGCTCTGCTCGCTGCGGAATTGGTGAACCATCCAGGTCTGCGGGATACCTTCGATGGGTCGCGGCTCGCCCTCCAAGCGACGCAGATAACTTTCGACCAGCTCCACGGTTTCGGCGTGGCCACCGTCAATGCCCACCGCCTGCTCGAGCACCAGGAACCATGACAGGCTGCTCATCAAGAGCGTCCAGACCACGGGTGGTATGTCTTCTCGGACTTGCCCATAGCGCTCCAGCGCGGCCGTCACCGCCTGGCGCTGGTCCTCGCGGAGGCGCGCAGCGTAGTAGGCAATTTCGGTACGCATCTCCTTTCGGTGGTTTGCCAGCGCCATGAATTCCATGGAAATCCGGGTGAATGCGGGATCGGTGCCGAACCGCCACAGCGCCCACAGCGGCTGCGGCGATTGCAGTAGTCGCGCATGCACTTCGAGCGCTTCCTCGGCGCGGCGGCGGAAGACTTCGAGGAACAACTCCTCCATGGTGCGGAAGTAGTAGTGCACGAGCTGAGGCTTCAGCCCCGCCTTGTTCGCGAGGCGACGCGAGGTGACCGCGGCATAGCCCTCTTCGAGCATCAGCTGCTCGGCGGCATCGAGCAGCAACGCGCGATTTTTCGCGTCCGGCGCCCCGATCCTGCGGGCAGATGTCATGTCCCTGCTCCGTACTGTGTGCCATCCCGTGCCGACCACTCGGATCGTATCGTGGCGCGGCGCCCTCGATCTTGACCCTGACATTACCGCCATGCTAAGCAGGTGCTCAGCACATTTCCGATTTCGAAATCACCGCGGCGGTACCGCTTGCCGCCGATACCACCGGTAAACCCAGCCCAGGGAGACGCAATCCGATGAGCACCTTCGAGTCGATCGACTTCTTCACCGATCCGTCTCTGGTCCCAGATCCGCACCCTTACTTCGACTATCTGCGCAGCCAGAACCCGGTACTGCGGCTGCCGCACTACGGCGTCGTCGCAATCACCGGCTACGAAGAAGCCACCGAGGTCTACAAGGACCCGGACACCTTCTCGAACATCGTCGCGCTCGGCGGGCCGTTCCCTCCGCTGCCGTTCACCCCCGAAGGCGAGGACATCAGCGCACAGATCGACGAGCACCGCAGTTCGTTCCCGATGTTCGAGCACATGGTCACCATGGATCCGCCGGACCACACCAAGGCCCGGTCGGTCCTGGCCAAGCTGCTGACCCCGAGCCGGCTCAAGCAGAACGAGGAGTTCATGTGGCGACTCGCCGATCGCCAGCTCGACGAGTTCCTGCACAACGGTGAGTGCGAGTTCATCGCCGAATACTCAAAGCCGTTCGCCACCTTGGTGATCGCCGACCTGCTCGGCGTCCCGGAGGAAGACCACACGCAGTTCCGCACCGTGCTGGGTGCCGATCGTCCCGGCGCGCGGGTGGGCGCCCTGGATCACGAGACGGTCGGCATCAACCCGCTGGAATGGCTCGACGACAAGTTCTGTCACTACATCGAGGAGCGGCGACGTGAGCCACGCGGCGACGTGCTGACCTTCTTGGCGGAGGCGAAGTACCCGGACGGGTCGACGCCCGAGGTGATCGACGTGGTTCGCTCGGCGACGTTCCTCTTCGCCGCCGGGCAGGAAACCACCGCCAAGTTGCTCAGCGCCGCCCTGCAGGTGCTCGGCGACCGGCCCGACATCCAGCGGCAGGTGCGCGAGGACCGCAGCCTGATCCCCGCTTTCATCGAGGAATCGCTGCGGATGGAGAGCCCGGTGAAAAGCGATTCCCGCCTTGCCCGTAAGGCCACGAGCATCGGCGGCGTCGACATCCCCGCCGGCACCGTGGTGATGATTTTGCCCGGCGCCGCCAATCGCGACCCGCGCCGGTTCGACAACCCGCACGAGTTCGACATCAACCGGAAGAATGTGCGCGAGCACATGGCGTTCGCCCGCGGCGTGCACTCGTGCCCGGGCGGTCCGCTCGCCCGCGTCGAGGGCCGTGTCTCGATCGAGCGCCTCCTGGATCGGATGTCGCACATCGAGATTGACGCGGCCCATCACGGACCGAGCGCCGAGCGCCGTTACAGCTACGAGCCGACGTATATCTTGCGGGGTTTGAGCGAGCTGCACCTGACGTTCACGACCGCCGATGCGGTCGCACCCGTGGCTTAGTCAGACCTGCATGCCGACGAAGTAGCAGCCGAGCAAGACGGCGCCGATCAGCGCCACCCACGCATCGGTGAGTCGGCACAGTAGGACCGGAGCGCTTCGCACCTCCATGAACTCGCGAAAAATGATGCGCACCTTGATGAGTGCGATCACGATGACGCTCGACGTCACCACCGCGCTGGACTTCAGCAGTGCGCCGGCGGAATGATCTATCCAGAGGTAGGCCAGCGTGAGCGCCGAGAGGACGAGCCAGACGATCATCAACCGCTTGTTGAACTTGATTCCGATCACCTCACCACGTACAGCAGCGCAAAGATGAGCACCCATAGGAAATCAACGGTGTGCCAATAGGTCGCGCAGGTTTCGACAAGTTGCTGGGCGTCGTTGGCGCCCCGCGCTTTTCGCGCCGCTCTGCGGATTTGGTAGACGATGACGCCGAGCGCGACGAAGCCGATCAGCAGGTGCACGAAGTGGATACCGGTGAGGAAGAAATAGTAGGTGAAGAAGTCGTCGCTGTCGAACCCGTGTCCGATGCCGACCAGACGTGCCCATTCGAACACCTTGAAGAAGAGGAAGACCGCGGCGAATGCGGCGGTGATGTAGACGTCTTTGAGCGCCGCCCGGTAGGCGCCGGCGCGCGCCGACTGAACGCAGCGCGCCACCGACCAGGAGCTCAGCAGCAAGACGAGGGTGTTGAAGACCCCGATCCGCAAATCCAGCTGCGCCTGGGAGTGCAAGAACAGCTCGGGATTGTGGGCACGGTAGAACAGGTAGAACCCGAAATACGCGGTGAAGACCAGCGTTTCGAACAACACGAACGCCCACATGTCCGGCTGCCCCGGTACGGCGCGTCGGTTCCGATCGGCGAGGTCCGTCATCGGGTGGCCACCTCTTTGCGGGCGCGGTCGGGCAGCGGCCCGGTGCCGAAGTCTTCGCGCCGGATCATCTGGAACAGCATGACGATGAACGTGACCTGGTAGATGCCGAACACCACCATGTCCAGCCACCAGGCGATCTGGCCGTTCCAGGCCAAGACGCCCCGCCGAAAGATCCAGCACGGCGCCACGACCACCTCGGTCAGCGCGTTGCACAGGTTGAGATAGCCGAACCATTTGGGGAACACGCGATTCTTGTCGAGCAGGATGGCGACCATCCAGATCAGCGACCCGATGAGGAACACCCCCATGGTCCCGTCGAAAGACAGGAAGGCGAAGTCGTAGAGCCATCCGAGAGCTTCGGGGTCTCGCTCGGGTCGCAGCGTCCCGACGATCAGCGCGATGTTGAGCAGCAGCATGCCGGGTACGGCGCTGAGCGAGTAGATGATCAGATAGCTGTACCCGAACGCGGGGCTGACGGACATGCGCCGCATCGAATACGCGATCAGGGCGTTGTTGATCGCGATCATGCCGCTGATGGCGAAGATGACGCCGAAGCCAAACGGTATGCCGAGGTGGCGTTCGGAGAACCAGTGGGCCTGCGTCGCAAGGTCCCAGGTGGGCTGCGGCGGGGGCTGGACTTGCGCCACGATGAAGAACATCGGGAAGAAGATGTTGTAGAACACGACGAGCGTCCACCACGCCAACCAGAGTTCGCGCTTGGGGTTGTGCCGTAGATGCCAGGCGAGTCGCTGGCGCAGCGGTCCGGCAGGCGGCGTGACCGGGAAGGCGGGCGGTGTGATCACCGCGCTCATGCGTCGACCAGTTCCTCTGCGCGCCCGGCGTTTTCGGCGCGCTCCCGGTAGACGGCTTGCCCCAGCACCACGCCCATCACGACGATCCAGACCGCGATCGCCACGTTTTTGACCCAGAAGGACAAGAACCCGTCCCAGGCCAGTGGGCCGGTCAACGACACGCCGACGAAGGCGGCGGGAACCAGCGCGGCCGCCACCGCCAGGTTGAAGTAAGCCACCCAGCGGCGGAATACCGGACGCGGCTGATCGTCGAAATAGATTGCCAGGGCGAGGATTACGCTTTGCCCGATCAGGAACGGGACCAGGATGGTGAAGGTGATCCAGCCCAGATCATTGAGCAGCTGGGTCAGCGCCGGGCTGCGTTCCGGTCGAAAGGCGGCCAGCAACCAGCAGACGTTGGCGACGAGAAACAGTGTCGGACCGCCGGCCACGCAACCCAACATCGCATACGAGAAGATCGGCGTCCGATGCGCCATGCGGCGGATTTGCAGGACGATCAGCGCCAGAATCGGGACGAGGCAGACCCCGAACCAGTTGAACAGGATCATGCTGTAGCGAATCTGCGGGACGTGGGCCGGATCGCGGTAGAACGCGGCGACCGCATCCGCCGGCATGGAGGGTGACATCGGCGGATTGAAGCCCGGAAACAGGAAGAACGAGGCGATCCATAGGATCAGCGCCACCGGCAGCGTCCAGAGCAGGATCAGCTCGCCGTCGGTCCGCCGGGGCGCGGTGCGCGCCTGTTGGGCGCCGCTTGCATCGTTTGCGCCGACGTCGGACATCGGTACTCCTTCCCCGCACGAATCGCCGCCAAAGCTCGGCTAGTGAGCGAAGCTAGCCGATCGGCTAGCCTCGGTCAATAGCGTGGTCTAGTCTCGGTGCGTGGGAACAGCACGGCAGGCCGCCATCGGTGAGCGATTCTGGCTCGTCGCGCACAGCCCGGCCCGGACGCGGGTACTCGATGCCGCTTTGGATCTGTTCGCCACCCACGGGGTCAGCGGTACGTCGCTGCAGATGATCGCCGACGCCGTCGGGATCACGAAAGCCGCTGTCTACCACCAGTTCCGGACCAAAGAGCAGATTGTCATCGCCGTGACCGAGCGCGAACTCGGCCGCCTCGCGCCGGCGCTCGAGGCCGCCGAGGCCTATGACGACGGGCCTGCGGCACGAGATGCCTTGCTGGTGGGCGTGGTTGAGATGGCCGTTCGCGACCGCCGATTGGTGCGCACGCTGCAATTCGACCCCGTCGTCGTCCGATTGCTGGCCGAGCACAAGCCATTTCAACTCTTCATGGACCGCCTGTATCGGGTGCTACTGAGCGATGCGGGTCTCGACGGGCGCATCGAGGCCGCGATGTTCTCCGGCGCGCTCAGCACCGCGGTCATGCATCCGTTGGTCGCCGACATCGACGACGACACACTGCTCGACCGGGTTACCGATTTAAGCCGCCGGCTGCTCGGTCTACCGCGGGAGACCCGCGGCTGACGCGGCTACGTGTCGGCGCGGACCCAGCTCGATATGCCGTCGTGAGCAATACAAATCAGGAACAGACCATCGGGCGCCTGCGCGACGTAGTTCAGATAGTTCGTGCAGTCGGCGTTTTCTTCCTTGACCCCGGCCATCGGAGGCGAGCGGAACCAGCGAGGCTGATATCTCCGCGGCGAGCCGCAGAACATCAGCCGTCCGGGCTCGGAGGCGAAGGAAACGTATCCGTCGGCGACGCCGAAGGCGTAGTAGGTCGTGTTGTCACACGGCGCACCGAGAACCTGATGGGGCATGATGCCCGGGGTGCAGGCGGGGTAGTCGCAGACAGTCGGCCCGGCCGAGGCTGGCGGCGCCGCCACCACACCGGCGCCGAGCAACGCGGCAACCAGAGGCACGATTGATCGCACCCGATTACTCTGCCACACCTGAAAAGAAAATTCTCCTGGTTGGAGAAGATCACGTGGACCGAAAGGCGGTCAGCGCCGGGCCATCCCGAACGCCACCCGGCTCCGCGCCCCGGCGGGCGCGCATTTCCGCATGTAAGAGCCACGAAGGCGGCCGTCCGACGGCGGCGTTGAGCTCAGGCTCCAGTGATAAGCTGCTTCTCCGTGCACGATCCGGAGGGGCCCAACGCCGACGATTCTAGTGACCCGAGGAGTGCCGCTCCCGACGAATCACACTCGAACTCCGGCGCCGCGGCGGGCCCGTCAGAAACGGACGTAGAAGACGAAGTCGCCAAAGCCGAAGCGCGCGCCGAGGCGGCTCGGGCACGCCTGTTGAAGCTGCGCGGGGCAACCGAAGCCGGGCGCGCGGACGACGACGCCCAAGATGTCGAGCAGCACCCCGCCAAGGGGACCCGGAAACGGTTACGGTTGCGGCGTCCTGGGTGGCTTCGACGTCCAGGGTGGCTCCGGCGCCCGGGGCGGAAAACGCTATCTGTCGGCGTCGGCATCGTGCTCGCCTCCGCGTCTCTCGCCGCGAGCGGCTACATGCTGCGGCAGCACCACATCAACGTGCATAATCGCCAACTCGCCGCGGAGTTCAGTGCAGCCGCCCGGCAAGGGGTCACGGCACTGATGTCGATTGACCCCGATCATGCCAGGGAGGATGTGCAGCGCTCGATCGATGCCTCCACAGGGGACCAGAAGAACCAGCTAGCCGTGTTGTCGCCCCTGATAGTGAACAAGGCCGAGGAAACGAAGGTCGGCACCAAGGTGACCATCGAAGCCGTCGCCGTCGAGTCGTTGAGCGACAATTCGGGAGTCGTGCTGGTGGCGGCGAAAACCACTCCCACTGGGCCGGATAACGCCAAACCGCCGCCGGCCTTGTTTCGGCTCAGCGTCAATCTGGACCGCGACGACGGCCAGCTCAAGATGTCGAAAGTCGACTTCCTGCGATGACCGTCGAACATGGCTCGTCGCCGAACGGCTCCGACGAGGACGCGAAGCCACCCGCCGGCGAGGCACCGGCACGCCCGCGTCGACGGGCAGCGATTCGGCGTCGCGCCCACCGGTATTTGGCAAGGTGGCGTTCGATCGTCGCGGCAACGTTGGTGATTGCCGCCGTGGGAGTCGCTGCCGGCGTGTACTTTTTTCTTTATCGGCCGGATCAGCAGGTCGGCGACGCGGCGGCGCACCGGGCAATCCAGGCAGCGTCAGATGGTGCCGTGGCGGCGTTGTCGTATTCGTACGAGCATTTGAACCGCGATCTCAACAACGCGAAATCCCATCTCACCGGCGACTTTCTCACCTACTACAGCAAATTCGCCGACGAGGTGGTCGCGCCGACGGCGCAGAAGGGACAATTGACGGCGACCGCCAAGGTGATTCGGGCCGCAGTCTCGGAATTGCATCCCGATTCGGCCACCGTGCTGGTTTTCGTGGACCAGACCACGGCAAGCGTGCAAAAGAAAGATCCCGACAAGACGCAGAGCAGCATCCTGGTCACGCTGACAAAAGTCGACGGTTCCTGGCTGATCTCGAAATTCGACCCTTCCGGGTGAGCACGGCGGATGTTGTCCTAACCGTTACCGGGCCGGGCGAAGCGGTGTAACGTCATCGCTCGAGAACGCCGCGACCGACGGCGAAAAGGTGCCATAGGCACTCTCGGATTACGCGCTTCGAGGAGCACCTGATGCGTTCAGCCAAAACACTCACCACCGCAACGCTGGTGGCTGCCACTGCATTCGGCGGTTTGAGCACCGCCCCCACGGCCCAGGCAATCACCAAGGAAGACGTGGCGATCAACGGAACTTTCCGTGCCACGTCCATTGGCGATTATGCCCAGACCAACGATCAGTACAAGGGTGAGCCGACGGTCTACCAAACGTGGACCATCAGTTCGACATGCGACTCGACCCAGGAATGCCATGGTCAGGTGACGAGCGACCAGGGCTGGACCGCGCCCCTCTACATGACTGATGGGGAGACGTGGAAGGTGAGACGCGAAGTGCCGAACTGGGAACGGTGTGAAGACGGCACCACGTTCACCGGAGTGCAGACCTACATGTTCTTCCCCGTGAACGACAACGGCGGATGGCAACTCGGGTCGCGAGTCCTCTCGGGCAAGGACAAGACGGTCGGCCCCAGCGGTGCCTGCGGGCAGAACCAGTGGCTTGACGTCGCGATGCCGTTGCGCCTGGATCAGCTCTCCTGACCGGGCGGTCGTAGCTTCACTGCCCCCGCCGCTTCGCGGCTCCGCATTGCCTCAGGGCGAATTCAGGTGGGAATCATGTCCTTCCACGTCTTGGGCGCCTTCGGAGCAACGAGATCCGACTGCTGGTACAACTTTCCGTCCGGGCCGACATAACGACCGGTGTGCGGATCGTACTTTGCCACCACGACCGAGGGCGCGGGCTTAGATGTGTTGGCTCCGAACGAGCTTGGCGCGGCCTGGGGCTGCCCACCGTCGACCTGATCCAGCGGTGCGGGCGCCGGTGGTGGCGGCGGCGGTGGTGGTGCCGGAAGCTCGTCCGGCGCAGCGACATCGAGTGGCGCAAAAGCCGGAATGTCAGCCGACATTCTCGACATCGGCGCCAGCGTCGGTCCCGACGACGGCACGGGGGGCACAGCCGCCCCCACCGTGCCCGGTGGTGGGTTTGCTCCCCGCGGCCCCGCCGCGTCGCCGCGCGGCACCGCCCCGGGCGGCAGCGGCGTTCCCTCGACCGGGCCGAAGATCCTGTCATTGACGGTAATCCGGTCATCGGGCGGGACGCCCTGGGAAATCAGATTCGGATCCAAGGGATAGGGCCCGGTGGTGTGCTGACGCATCGCCAGCGGCATGTACGGCTTGTCGCTGTTGCAGATTTCGACGGTGGGCGCGCGCTTACCCGGGTGACCCATGCAGGGATAGTTGCGGGCACCGCGAACCGCGATCGGCGAATCCTGCGGGAGTTTGCAATACAAACCGTCCGGTGTGTCGATGTCGCTCAGGTCGTCCGGGGATCGCCAGGTGTTCGGCGGCATGAAGCCGACCGTACAAATAGGTGGATCGTCGACGGTGGCCGCGAAGTCGCCGTAAGCCTTACCGTCGGGGTGGTTTTCACCCTGAGCCGCCTGCTCGATGGCGACCCCCGACGGCAACAACACCAGCAGCTGCTCGATCGAGGGATGGTAGGTGATGCCGATCTGCCCGATGGTGGTCAGGTTGGCGAGCAACACCGGCAGCGTCGGTTTGATTTGTTCGAGAAGCCGGGACGCTTCGTTCGCGGTGTCAGGACCCTTCTGCAGGATGGTTCGGAAGTGGGAATCGTTGTTCACCATGACATCCGAGATGCCGGCGAAGCTACGCGCCCACGTTCTGATCGAATCGGTGGTGCGCGCCTGGGTATCCAGCAGCGGCCCGGTGTCTTCGGTGAGGGCCCGGGTGCGGTCGACGACGCCGTTGGAGTCGCGCGACAGCGTCTTCGAAGAATCGATCAGTGACCCCAGGTCGTAACCGGTGCCGTTGAAGCCCTGGAAGGACTCGTCCAGCAACTGGCCGAGTTTGGCCTTCGGGATGCTTTGGACCATGGCGTTGACCTGCTCGAGCATCGGGGCGACCGGCTGCGGAATTGTCGTGTCGCGCACGGAGATTACCGAGCCGTCGTGCAGGTAGGGTGGCGAATTGGTTTTGGGCCGCAGGTCCACGTACTGTTCGCCCACCGCGGAGACACTGAGGACCTGGGCCGTCAGGTCGGCGGGCACTTTCGGTGAAGTGCTCAGCGACAGCGTCGCTTTCGCGCCGGTCGGCGTCAAACCCACCGCGGTGACCTTGCCGAGCTGGACACCACGGTAGGTCACGTTGGAAAACCGGTAGAGGCCGCCGGTGGCCGGCAGCTCCAGCGTCACGGTCATCCGACCGATGCCCAGCAGCGTCGGCGCTTGGATGTAGAAGAGCACCATCGCGATCACGCCGATGGCCCCGACGACCGTGAAAATCGCCAACTGGATCCGAACGAAGCGCGTCAGCATCTATCCACCCGCTCCCGCCGGCGGCGCCTCTGCCGGCGCCGGCGTTTGTCCAAGACCCGCGTCAGGCACCGGCGCCTCAGCCGGGACCGGCCCGGGGCGCGGCCCATAATTTCCCGGTCCCGGTGCCGGCACCGCGCCCGGCGGCGGCGGGGGCAGTGGCAACGCGTCGGGATCGACCCACGGTGGCCTCAGCGGGTTATGCAAAGGATCGAGTGTGTAATTGAGGCGATACGGATCCCCGGGCACCGGTGGCACGGGCATATCCAGTTGCCCCCAGTGGGTTCCGAGGAACAATCCCTTCTTGAGCCGTGGGATCGTCAGGTCGAAATCGAGGTGCAGGTTGAAGAAGTCGCCTCGGACGGCTCGGTCGACGAAGTTCTGGGTGAACGGGAACACGAACGACGCCGCGATGGCCGCGCCGAAATCCGGTCCGACGTCGGCGAGCGCTTTGATGGTCGGCTCCAAGTTTTTGAGGTTCCTCACCAGGTCGGCCTGGGCGTCGTTGACCAGCCGGTTGGCGGTGTTACTGAACACGCGAAGGTGATCGAGGGCGGCCGTCAGACGGGGCCGCTCCTTGATCAACACCTCGAGCGCCGGCGGGATCTTGCGCAGCGCGTCGGTGACGACGTCGCGTTGGTCGGCGAAGGTGGCCGACAACCGATTCAGGGCCTGGATGGAGGCGACGATGTTGTCCTGTTCGTCGTTCAGAGTTCCCACGAACGTGTCCAGGCGGGTGATCAGATCACGCACCGCACCCTCGTGCCCGGACAGGGCGGCCGAGAAATTGTGGATGACCTCCCCGATCTGTCCCAGTCCACCGCCGTTGACCACCGCCCCCAGCGACGACAGCGTCTGCTCGGTCGACGGGTAGGCCGACGACCGGCTCAGCGGAATGGTGGCGCCGGGCTGCAGCCGTCCGCTCCCCTGCTGGCCCAGTGGAGTATTGAGCTCCACATGCATCGAGCCCAGCAGGCTGGTCTGACCGACGGTGGCTACCACGTTGGCCGGGACCACCACGTCGCGCTTGACGGAGATCTCGACGTCGGCGTGCCAGCCTTGCACCCTCATCGTGCCGACACTGCCGACGACGACGTCGTTGATCATGACCGGCGAATTCGACTCCATCGTACCGACATTCGGGAGTTCGACGTGGTAGATGTTGGCCCCCGGCCCGCGTCCGACGGCACCGGGCAGGGGCAGTGAATTCAGGCCGTGGAACGCGCATCCCGTCGCGGTCAACACCACGCAACAGCCGACGGTGAACACCCGCCGTGCTACACCTGATGGCCCAACTCCTCCGCGGGCCGAGGGCCCGCATCGTCGCAGGGCCGCCATCCGGGCGATCATTGTTGTGGCCCGTCTGCCGGCAGCAGCATTTCCGACGCGCTCGGCGCCGGCGGTGGTGGCGCCGGTGTCGACGGCGGGGGCGGCAGCGGCATCGCCGCGCCCGGTATCCGCGCCGGCGGCACGGCCCCCGGCGGTCCCACCGGGTCACCCGGCAGGCCGGTGTAGGCCGACACCGCGGGCGGGATTTCGGGCGCTGTGGGTTTCGGGCCCTCGCCGCCGGGCGTCAGGCGCGGCTCGGTGTAGAGAACCCTCGCCGGGTCAACCGACTTGGCTATGAACGGGTTGATGGGAATCGGCGAGTTGTTGAAGTTGGTCTGCCGCAAGCCGGGACCGATGAACAGGGAGCACAGCTTGCCCGATTCGACCGCGGTGATGTTTTCGATGGCGCCGATTTGCGTGCAGCCCGGTACGCCCAACAGAACCTGGCCGCCCCATGTGGGATTCGCCATGTTCATGAGCCCGAATCCTCCCACGATGGTTCCGGTGTCGGCGTTGTAGTCGTTGAAGAAGTTGCCGAACGCGTTCGGCGCTGCGTGCAGGATGTTCTCCAGATCCATGTGGTGATCGACCAGGTTCTGCGTGACATCGGCCAACCGGGCAATCTGTTCGCTGGTCTGGTTGCGCGTGCCGGCGATGAAGCGCTGCACCTCGCCGACCGCCGTCGACAGATCGGTCAGCGCCGCGTCCAGGTCGGATTTGCTGTCATTGACGACGCTGGTGAGCGTGGCCAGGCGGTCGTTGAACTGCACGATCTGGACGTTACTGTCGCGCAGCGCGCCGACGAAGGTCTGCAGGTTCTCGATGATGTCGACGATGTTGCCGCTGCCGTTGGCGAGGATCCGGCCGACGCCCGACAGTTGACCGAGTGTTTGCCTCAGCTTGTCACCGTTGCCGTCGAGGGCGTTGGCGGCGCTGTCGATGAACCGACCGACGGATGTGCCCGATACCCCGCTTTTGGGTCCCAAATCCGTTGCGAGCCGCATCAATTGGGTTTTGACCTCGTCCCACTCGACCGGCACCGCGGTCCGTTCGACCGGTATGACTGCGCCGTCGCGCATGACCGGCCCACTGTCTCGGTAGGCCGGCGTGAGCTGAACGTAGCGGGCAGACACCAGGTTCGAGGCGACGACCACCGCCTTCGCGTCCGCCGGAATCGGCACGTCGTGGTCGACCTTGAGGGTCATCTTGGCCTGGGTGCCCTGCGGCTGAATGGATTTGATCGTGCCGACTTTGACACCCGAAACCCGTACGTCGTCATGGGGATAGATCGCGGTGGCGGTGGTGAAATAGGCGGTGATCGTCTTCTGCCCGAAGAACGTATTGCGGACGACCACGGCAGCTCCGGCAAGCAGGAGCCCGACCAAGACAACCGCCGTCACGGCCACCAGCCGCGTGCGCGGGATGCGGAAGGTCACTGTGATCCTCCGATCCGTCCGCCCAACGTGCAGCCAGGGCACTGTGGAATGGAGTTGTAGGGCCAGGGGGTCAGCGCCCGAGGCACCGGCGATGGGAAGCCGGGGCCCTTCAACGTATCGAAGGTGCGGAATCCCCAGAGGTAGTCGAACAACTCCTGGAAGAGTTGCGGGATAAGGAAGTTCGGGGCGAACGCCTGGTAGGCGTACATGCCGGAGATGGCCTCACCAACCGTGATCTGAAATTTCTTGAGGCCCGCCAGCGATTTGGCGATGTTGTCGCGGTTCTTTTCCAGCATCGCCGTCACCGAATTCAATCTCTCCAGCGTCGGTGCCAATGTGCTTTCGTTGTCGTGCACCAATGCCGTCAGCTGCTTGGCCACCACCGACGTGTTGGCCAGCAGGTCCACGATCTCTTGACGCCGCGCCACCAGGACTTGGAGCAGGGAGTCGGAGTTGAGGATGAGCTTGTTGACCTGCTGGCTACGTTCGGAGAGAACCCCGGTGACGTCGCCGGCACTCTTGAAAAGGTCACCCAGGTTCTTGTTACGACTGTTCAGGGTGCGCGATAACCGGGTGAGCGCGTCGAAGGCCGGCCCCATTTGGGGCGCAATCTGATCGAGCGTCGCCGCCAGCGTGTCCAATGACTGGTTCAGCGCTGCGGTATTCGTTCCCGCAGTGTCGGTGGTCAAGTCGCTGACCGCTTCCGTCAGCGAGTAAGGCGAAGAGGTGCGCGAGACCGGAATGAGAGCCATCGGATGCATCGTGCCGCTGCCCGCGGACTCCACCGACAGCATCCGCTCGCCCAGCAATGTGCCCGTGCGGATGTGCGCGGAAGTCTCCGAGCCGAGCAGGATGTTGCCCTTCATCGTGAAAGTCACCAGCGCGTCGCCGTGACGCAGCTTCACATCCGACACCGTGCCGACCTTCATCCCCGACACGATGACCGGGTTGCCCCCCGTAAGGCCCCCGGCTTCGGTAAACAACGCCTGGTACCTGACCATCGTCGCCCATGCGACGAATCGGTCGGGCGACAGCCCCACCAGGATGATCATCACCGCCAGGACGACGCCGATGAGCCCGGCTTTGACCAGGCCAACTCCGCGATACTTGAGCATTAGGGTTCCGTGCACCTTCCTGCATCTGACCTGAAGATATTGGCGCGCACGGTCTTGCCATTGAGATCCGTACCGCGGAGCGCGAACTGGCAGATGTAGTACGGGATGGTGGCGCCGTTCACGCCGAGTCGGACCAGCTTGCGGTAGTTCCTCGGCGCCTTGGCGATTGCGGTCTCGAGACGGTCCTTGTCGTTGTCGAGAATGGGTGCCAGTCGATTCAACTGAGCTATGGTGCCGGACAGCGGCGGGCGGGCCTGCGCAAGCAGATCCGCCAGCGAGGCGGTTCCCTTGTCCAGGGCGTCAATCGCGGACCCGATCGTGTCGCGGTCATTGGACAATCCGCTGACAAGCTGCTCGAGGCGATCGATTGCGCCCGAGAACTGTTTGCCGTCCTTGGCCACCGTGCCGATCACGACGTTGAGGTTGTCGATCAGTTGCTGCACGGTTTGATCGTTGTCGGCCAAGGCGTTCGAGAACGACGTCGTCTTGGTGAACAGCGAGTCGATAGTCCCGCCCTGCCCCTGGAAGACCTGCAGCAGACCCGAGGTCAGCGCGTTGACATCGTGCGCATTCAGGCCCTGCGTAACGGGTTTCAGCCCGCCGAGCAGTAGATCGAGGTCGAGCGCGGGCGCGGTGCGGCTGACGGGAATCTGACCACCGGCGGGCAGGCGTTTGGGCGAGCCCGGGCCATCGAGCAGTTCGAGGTAGCGGTCGCCCACCAGGTTCAGGTAGCGGACCGCCGCCCTGCTGCCCTCGGTGAGGACGACGTTGCGGTCGGCGTCGAACTTCACCACAACTTTTTTGTCGGGCCGCAACGAAACGCTGTCGACCGTGCCGACTCGAATCCCGGCGACGCGCACCGACTCGCCCGGCTTCAGCCGCGACACGTCGTTGAACACTGCCGAATACCCGGTCGTCGCACCCGTTCGGTACTGGCCGAAGATGAAGAACAGGAAGGCGGTCAGCACCGCCATCACGACTGTAAAGGTCGCGAACTTGATGAGCGTTGCGCGCGTTCTCATCCCTGTTGTCCGATCTGGGCGGGGTTGCGCGGCGGGCCGGCGATCGGCCCGTACAACAGCTGCTTCAGCCCGTCAAAGTTGAGCAGCAGCTGTGGGTTTCCGTAGTTCACCGGGTCTGCGCCCGTATCGGCAATCAATTGCGGCGGGGCGGTATTGAACGGCAGCTTCGGCAGGCCCACACACTGCGGGCCGCCCGTCGCCGCGACCTTGGGCAGGTTCGTCGGATACCGATAACGTTCGGCGCCCCACGTGAGACTCGCCGAGATATTGATGCTCGGTTCCGACAACGGCGCCCCGTGCGATATCTGTACGAGCCCGGCGAATGCGCAGTTGAGCGCGGGGGCGTACTCGTTGGTCAGATCGGTGGTCGGCGCCAGCAGATGCACCACATCCGTCAGCGGTTGACGGTTCGTCGACAAGACGTCGTTGCCGATGTCGGCCAGACCGATCGCGCTGATCAGCAACGCATCCAAATTGCGTTGCTCGTCGACAATCGTCTTGCTGATCCGCGTCGCGTTGGAGGCGGTCTTCATCAGGTCGGGCGCCGCGTCGGCATAGGCGTTGGACACCACCGGTAAGACCGAGAGGTCATGCCGGAAAGCGGGCAGGCTCGGCTCCAGCTTGGCGAGAAAGGAATCCAGGTCGCTCAGCGATTGGCCAAGCTGTGGACCCCGCCCACTGAACGCCTGTGCCAGCGCACCCAGCGACTCGTTGAGCTTCGGCGGGTCGATGTGACTCAGGACCGACACCAGTTGCTGGAACACCGTGTTGATTTCGACCATGACGTGCTGGCCCTGCAGCGTCTGGCCGCTGCGGAGCCGCTGCGCCGAGGGTTGGGCAGGCTCTACGAGAAGGATGGACTTGGCGCCGAACACCGTTGACGACGCGATGTCGACGAGCACGTTGCCGGGGATGAAGTGCAACTGGGACGGGTCCATCGCCAAGTGAATGGCCGCCAGCCCGTTGGGCAGCGAGTCGATCGAGGCGACCTTGCCCACCTGCACGCCGCGCATCTTGACCTTAGCGTCCGGGTTCATGACCAGGCCGGCTCGTTGCGAAATCACGGTCACCGGCACGGTTTCGGTGAAAGAGCCCCGAAACAGACCAATGGCAATGGCGACGATCACGGCGACCACGACGACGGTCGCCAATCCGGCCAGGGGGCGCGCATACGATTGCGCCCCGAAGTTGCCACCCGGTGACGCCGCGACAGGCGCTGCGCTGCTGGCTGTTTCCGAACGGTCGATAGGGCCGGGCCCGAGGCGGTCCGTCACGTCAGGTCTCCTCCCCTACCCGGACAAGTTGAAGTTGCCGTTGGAGCCGTAAATCGACAGCGAGACCAGCAGCGTCACGGATACCACCACGACCAGCGAGGTGCGTACCGCGTTGCCGGTCGCGACGCCGACACCAGCCGGGCCGCCGGAGGCAAAGTAACCGAAGTAGGTATGGATCAACAAGACGGTCAGCGCCATCAAAACGGCTTGCAGGAATGACCACAACAAGTCGATGGGGTTGAGGAACGTCGTGAAGTAGTGCTGATACAGACCGCTCGACTGACCGAACATGAACACCGTGATGAACTGACTGGCTATGAAAGACAAGATGACGGCGATGGAATAGAGCGGGGTCACCGCGAGCATCCCCGCGACGATCCGGGTGCTGACCAGATACGAAACCGGCCGTATGGCCATGGATTCCAGCGCGTCGATTTCTTCGTTGATCCGCATGGCACCCAGCTGCGCGGTCACGCCGGCGCCGAATGTGGCCGCCAAACCGATCCCCGCGACGATCGGCGCGGCGATTCGCACATTGATGAAGGCCGAGAGGAATCCGGTCAGCGCCTCGATGCCGATATTGCCCAGCGAGCTATAGCCTTGGACGGCCAGCACGCCACCGGCGGCGAGCGTCATGAAGCCGACGATTCCGAGCGTTCCGCCGATCATCGCCAATGTCCCCGCCCCCATGCTGATTTCGGCGATGAGACGAATGATCTCGCGGCGGTAGTGGGCAGCCGCGAACGGCACCCCGGCGAGCGCCCTGGCGTAGAACAGCGTGTGATCGCCGATCCGGCTCAGCGTGCTGACGGGCTTACCCAGCTGTCGCGTCAGGCGCGGGTAGGTAGCGCGTAGGGCTGTCACGATCTGTCCTTACACCTCCTTCGTAATTACTTGGCCGCAAACCGGATGCCGATAGCGGTGACAACGACGTTGACGACCATCAGGGACATGAACGCATACACCACCGTTTCGTTGACGGCGTTGCCGACCGCCTTGGCGCCGCCGCCGGTGATCGTCAATCCGCGATAGCACGCGACCAGTCCGGCGATCAGGCCGAAAAGCGCTGCCTTGACGCAAGAAATGATCACTTCCGGCACGCCGGTGAGCAGGGTGATGCCGGCGGCGAACGCGCCAGGGTTGACATCTTGGATGAACACCGAGAAGGCATAGCCGCCGACAATGCCGATGATGACGACCAGACTGTTCAGCAACAGGGCCACCAGCCCCGCGGCCAGCATGCGCGGAGTCACCAGGCGCTGCACCGGATTGATGCCAAGCACCTCCATCGCGTCGATCTCTTCGCGGATGGTTCGCGACCCCAAGTCCGCGCACATCGCCGTGGAGCCGGCGCCCGCCACGATCAAAACGGTCACCATGGGGCCGATCTGAGTGACGGCACCGAACGCTGCACCCGCACCGGAAAGGTCCGCGGCACCGAGTTCTCGCAACAAGATGTTGAGGGTAAAGCTGACCAGAACGGTGAACGGGATGGCCACCAACAATGTCGGCGCAATGGCGACACGTGCGATGAACCACGATTGTTCGAGAAACTCACGCCACTGGAACGGGCGTTGGAACAAGAACTTGACCGCGTCCGCCGACATCGCGAACAATCCGCCGATCGCCTGCGCCGGTTTGGAGCCGCGCCCCAACACGATCCCGGGTGACCAGCGGTCAGCACCTTTACTCGCCATGGGAACAACGCCCTTTCGGCATTACGAGACTGCCAGTCTTGTTCCTGCGCAAGGCCTGCGGTAGATTCGGCAGAACCGGCCCCCACAAGGGCGTGCCGCCGACGGCGAAAAGCTCAGCGGGCGGCCGCATTTCGGAATTGACGTCCGATCCGACAGCGACCTCGCTCACGCCAGTCCTCCGTTCTGCTGCGGGAGTTGGCGCTGCAAGACGGGGGGCCCCACGTCTTGAAGCGTCCGGCGATTATGACTCATGCCGCGTCCAGAGGGAACGAAAAAGGCATAACCGTTATCGGACCTCGCAACATCAGAACGCCGGCGCAGGGCGGTTGGATCGCAACAACAATCTTCGGCATCGGCAAACTCCAGTCCTAGGTGACGGCGCCGGCCGTCTTGAGCTCGATGATGCGGTCCCAATCGAGTCCGAGTTCCATCAATATTTCGTCGGTCTGCTCAGCGAACCCGGGGGCCGGTCCGGTCTGTGGCGCTGCGACGTCGAACTGTACCGGGTTGGCAACCAACTCGAGCTCACCCGCTTGCACCATGTACTCGTTCGAGCGGATCTGCGCGTCGTCGACGGCTTGCAGGGTGTCCTGCACTGGCGCCCATGGCCCGGAGAGCGTGGCGAAGCGTTCGCTCCACTCGGCCAGCGTGCGGCCTGCGATGGCCTTGGTCAGTAGCTCCACCGCATCCGCCGTGTTGGCGGCGATCTTCTCCACCGTGGCGAAGCGCGGGTCGTCCGCCAGCTCCGGCAGGTCGACGTGCCGGCACACGTCAGCCCAGAACTTGGTGGGCTGCATCATCACAAAGGAGATGTAGCGCCCGTCGGATGTCGTGTACAGCCCCACCAACGGATTGTTGGGGGCGCCGTGCACGCCGGGCGGGGGCGCCTCCAGCCGCTGCCCCAGATGCTTGGTCAGCGCCACGGTGTGCCCCATCGACCACAAACCGCTGCCCAGCAGTGACACGTCGACGACGGACGGCTCCCCGGTGCGCTCCCGTTTGAGCAGCGCCGCCGCGATGCCGCCGGCGAGGTTGGTCCCCGAGATGGTGTCGCCGTAGGCGGGCCCGGGCGGGGCGATCATCCCGGGCATCCCGGCGGGAGTGATGGTCGCCGCGGTTCCGGCCCGGCACCAGAAGGCGGTCATGTCGTAGCCACCCTTCTCCGCCTCGGCGCCGCGCGGGCCGAGTGCGCTGCCGCGGGCGTAGATGATGTTCGGGTTGACCGTACGAATGTCGTCGACGTCGATGCCGAACTTGTTCCGATGAGCGGGAAGGAAGCTGGTGAGGAACACATCGGACCGGCGGGCCAGCTCGTAGAGCACTTCCTTGCCCTCGGGCACCGACATGTCCAGCCCGATGCTGCGCTTGCCGCGGTTGGCGTGCTCGATGTTGGGGTTGGGATCGCCTTCGACGCGCAACATCCCGGTCTGGCGGAGCCCGCGCTGCGGATCGCCGGTCACCGCGTGCTCGACTTTGACCACGTCGGCGCCCCATTCGGCGAGCACCGCGCCGGCCGACGGGACGAACCCGTACATGGCGACTTCCAGGACCCGGATGCCCTCGAGCGGCCTCACGCGCCCGCCCCCTTGGCCGGCGCCGCGGGAACGGCAAACGTCTTGCGCTCCAGGAACTCCTCCAACCCTGCCACCCCCATCTCGCGGCCGACACCGGACTGCTTGAAGCCCCCGAACGGGCTGTCGGCGCCGAAGTAATTGCCGCCGTTGATCGAGAACGATCCGGTCCGGATCCGGCGCGCCACGGCCAGCGCCCGGTCCTGGTCGCGACTGAAGACCGCGCCCGCCAGTCCGTAGATCGAATTGTTAGCGATGCGCACCGCGTCGTCGTCATCGTCGAACGCGATCACCGCGAGCACCGGCCCGAAGACCTCGTCCTGCGCGATCTCGCTGTCGGGATCGACATTGGTCAGCAGCGTCGGCGCGTAGAAATAGCCGGGGTCGAGCCGCTTGCCCCCGGTGACCAGGGTCGCCCCGGCGGCCACGGCGCGCTGGACCATGCCATCGACTTTGTCCCGCTGCCGTTCGTTGATCAGCGGCCCCATGTAGGTCTTGGGGTCGGCCGGGTCGCCGTGACTCACCTTGGCGAAGTTCTGCGCGATCAGGTCGACGATTTCGTCGTGGTGCGATCGGGGTACCAGCAGCCGCGACGTGAGCGCACAGCCCTGGCCCGCGTGGGTCACCATGCTGAAGGCCGCGAACAGCGCCGCGTTGGCGAAGTCGGCGTCATCGAGCATGATCGCCGCCGACTTGCCGCCCAGTTCCAGAAAGACGCGCTTGACGGTCTCGCTGGCGGCGGCCATGATCTTGCGCCCGACCTCGGTCGAGCCGGTGAAGGTGATGACGTCGACGTCCGGGCTGGTGGTCAGGGCGACCCCCGAAGCGGGATCCGACGAACTGAGCACGTTGACCACGCCGGCGGGAATGTCGGTGTGGTTGGCGATCAGCTCGCCGAGCGCCAGGGTGATCAGCGGCGTGTCCGGGGCCCCCTTGAGCACCACCGTGCATCCCGCGGCCAGCGCCGGTGCCAGCTTGGCGAGCGCGAGTTGGTTCGGATAGTTGTAGGCGATGATGGCGCCCACCACGCCGGCGGCTTCCTTTTCCACCCAGCGGTGGTGCCGCATGCCCCGTGATTCCCGTTCGCCGAGGTCTTCGGAGAACTGGTAGGTGCGCAGCAGGTCCGCGTAGAAGCGCACGATGCCGATCGGCTCGTCGAGTTGGGCACCCTGGGTCAGCGCGCGGGTGGCGCCGACTTCGGCGATGGTGAGCTCACGCAACTCGTCGGCGTGCTCGACGAGTGCCCGATGCAGCTGGTCGAGGCAACGGATGCGCAACTCGACATCGGTGGGCCAGCTGGTGTCGTCGAACGCCCGCCGCGCCGCCGCGATCGCCGCTTCGGCCTCTTCGGCTCCGGCGTCCGGTGCCTGCCCGATGACCGCACCCGTCGCGGGGTTGAGCGAAGGGAACGTCTTGCCGGTGGCAACGAGCCGGCCGTCGATCAACAGACGGCGGTCTGCGATTGACTCCAGGCCCGGCGCAGGCGCGGCATCCGCGATGGTCGCTACTGACCCAGCGGCGGGTTCTGCCGTGTCCTGCGCAGGCATGCCGGTACCCCCTCGTGTGGTGACGATCACGATAATTTCATTCTCTTCCCCGGCGAATCTTACATTCGAGTTTCGATAATTCAAGAAAGTCTCAGGAATGAGATCCCGGTGCTGACCAGGGGCGCAAACGGCCAGAAGCTGCCGCTGCGACCCTCTCGACGCAGGCCGAACGCGGTTTCGCGGGCGTGTTGCACGCCACTCCGCGTGGAGAGTAGGGTTCTCATAATTGTAAGGGAGATTCTTTGTGGCTGAAATGGCCCCCGTCGGAGTAGAGGCCTCAACATGAAGACTGCGGTGGTCACCGGTGGCGGATCCGGCATCGGCCTTGCCGTCGTGCAGCGCCTACGCGCCGACGGCTTGAACGTCGCCAGCATCGACTTGCGACCGTCGGACGCCGACCTCACCTTCACCGCCGACGTGACCGACCGGTCGCAGGTGGATGGGGCGCTGTCGGCCATCCGCGCCCAACTCGGCCCGGTGACGGTTCTGGTCAACGCCGCCGGGCTGGACGGCTTCAAGAAGTTCCACAACATCACCTTCGAGGACTGGCGGCGGGTGATCGACGTCAACCTCAACGGCGTCTTCCACACCGTCCAGGCGGTGCTGCCCGACATGGTCGAGGCCGGGTGGGGACGCATCGTCAATATCTCTTCGTCGAGCACACATTCCGGCGCGCCCTACATGAGTCACTACGTGGCGGCCAAGTCGGCGGTCAACGGCCTCACGAAGTCGCTGGCACTCGAGTACGGGCCCAAGGGCATCACGGTCAACGCCGTGCCGCCCGGCTTCATCGACACCCCGATGCTGCGCGCCGCCGAGAAGAACGGCTTCCTCGGCGACATCGACGAGACCATCGCCCGGACCCCGGTCCGCCGCATCGGCACGCCCGAGGACATCGCCGCGGCATGCGCGTTTCTGGTGTCCGAGGAAGCCGGCTACATCACCGGTCAGATCTTGGGCGTCAACGGCGGTCGCAACACCTGAGCGGTGGCGATTCGTCAACGGTGCCCGGCAACCAGCATCAGGTGAGAGGAGACAGCCGTGAAGGTTTGGGTGGATTCGCAGCGGTGCCAGGGCCATACCCTGTGCGCGATGATCGCTCCGGATTCGTTTCAGCTCAGCGACATCGACGGCAGCTCGTCGGCAATCGACGAAGTGGTGCCCGCCGATCGGGAGGATCAGGTTCGGGAGGCGGCGCAGTCCTGCCCGGAGCAGGCCATCATGATCACCGAAGACTGAGCCGGCACCGAAGTCCTTAGCAGCGAAACACTGAGGGAGACAGAGCGTTGAGTGTCGACGACGTCGTCAATGACAACGACCGCAAGAAGAACCGATACCACTTCGATCGGCATTCTTCCGAGTACCGGTCGCAGTTCAAGGCGATCACCGAAGAGATGCACGCCAAGTGCCCCATGGCCTGGACGGACACCTATGGCGGACACTGGGTTGCGGCCGGTAGCCACGAGGTCTTCGAGCTGGCGCGCTGCCCGGCGGTCTCCAACGACCACGACCTTCACGGCGAACGCCGTGGCTATAAAGGCATTTCGATCCCCACGGCCAGCCGCGTCAGCGCGGTTCGCGGCGGCATCCTGGAAATGGACGACCCCGAGCACCGCACCTACCGGACCGTGCTCAACCCCTATTTGTCCCCGGCCGCGATCAAGCGCTGGGAGCCCTTCATCGACGACGTGACGCGCGCCTGCCTCGACGAGAAGATCGAGGGCGGCAGCATCGACTTCGTCGACGACCTCGCCAACATCGTGCCCGCCGTCTTCACCCTGGCCATGCTCGGCATCCCGCTGAAGAAGTGGAACATGTACAGCGAGCCGGTGCATGCCGCCGTCTACACGCCCGAGCACTCCCCCGACATCGAGCGGGTCACCGCGATGCACCGGGAGATGGGGCTCGACATGGTCAACAACATGATCGAGATCCGCGCCAACCCGCGGCCCGGAATCGTGAACGGTCTGCTCCAGATGCGCATCGACGGTGAGCCCGCCCCGGAGCTGGAAATCCTCGGCAACCTCGGGTTGGTCATCGGCGGCGGCTTCGACACCACCACCGCGCTCACCGCCCACTCGCTGGAATGGCTTTCGGAGCACCCGGAGCAACGGCAGCTGCTCAGCGATGAGCGCAAAACTCTGCTCGACCCGGCGACCGAAGAGTTCCTGCGCTACTTCACCCCGGCACCCGGGGACGGCAGGACCTTCGCCGACGACACCGAACTCGACGGCACCCAGTTCAAAGAGGGCGAGCGGCTCTGGATTTCGTGGGCGATGGCCAACCGCGACCCGGCGGTGTTCCACGACCCGGACAAGATCATCCTCGACCGTAAGGGTAACCGGCACTTCAGCTTTGGGCTCGGGGTCCACCGGTGCATCGGGTCGAATGTCGCCCGCACCGTGTTCAAATCCATGCTCACCGCGGTTCTCGACCGGATGCCCGACTACAGGTGCGATCCCGAGGGGACCGTCCACTACGAGACCATCGGTGTCATCCAGGGCATGCGTAAGCTGCCGGCGACCTTCACACCCGGCCGCAAGATCGGAGCCGGCCTGGACGAGACGCTCGAAAAGCTCCAACGGATCTGCGACGAGCAAGAGCTCGCCAGGCCGATCACCGAACGCAAGGAGACCGCGGTCATCGACTAGGTAGGCCCGGACGGACCAGTCGTTGACTGCCGCAATTTTTCCGAGTAGGCCTGTTCAGCGTGACCGCCCCCTATATTTGGGCCCAAGCGCGTAGACAGAGATGGGAGACGCAACGGTGAAGCCTTTCGCAGTCAGCCTTGCGCTTGCCGCCGCCGCGCTGACTGTCACGCCGACCGCCCACGCGGACATGCTGTATGCCAACTACAGGGTGGACACGAGCCGGGACCCCGGCCACAGCTGGATCTGGTCGATCAACCCGTGCTTCCCCAACGCGCCGGGATGCCTGCAGGTCTACGCAACTCCGCAACCCAACGGGCAGGCGGCGGTCTACCGCGGAGAAGCCCACCTGTCCAACGGCCGCTACACCATGGCCGTCGATGTGCCCGACGGTGTGCGCTGCGTGGTCCAGTTCTTTCCCTCGCATGACGTCTACTCATGGGATCCGGTGACCCTGGCGGGCCAGGTCGACTCGACGTTCGACACCGGCTGCGGTGGTGGACCGGGGGGCGCCGACAGTTGGCCGTTCTCGCTCGTGCGATGGTAGCCGCGTGAGAGGTACAGGAGTCGGTAAGCACGATGGCTGACGCCAAAGAACCGTCGCGCGATTCGGCCACCTCGAAAGCCGATGCGAGGGCATTGCTCGAGGAAGCCGAGGCCGAAGCCGCCGAAGCCGAAGCGCTGGCCGCAGCGGCGCGCGCCCGCGCTCGGGCCGCCAGGCTCCGGCGCGAAGCGCTAGCCGAAGCCGAGAAAGAGGCCGCCGAGGAGAAGGCCTCGGACGCCGAAGAAACGGTAGCCGCCGACGAGGACGCAACCGACGGCGCCGAGGCGAAGGCCGACGAGGGCGTCGCCGACACCACCGAAGCCGACGAGGCGGAGACCGAAAAAGAAGGAGTCTCCGACGAAACCCCCGAAGGCGCGGAACCGGAATCCGAGCCGGCCCGCTCCCGGCGGCGCTTGCGGATGCCGTCCCTGTCGGTGGCGTGGAAAGCGGCCGTCATCCTGCTCATCTGTGCCTTTGTCGCGGCCAGCGGATACATGATGTGGAACCGCCATGAGGTCACCGAGCGCAACCAGCGCGCCGCGAACTTCGTCGCGGGAGCCAGACAAGGTGTCGTCAACTTGACTTCCATGGACTTCAACAAGGCCAAGGAGGACGTCCAGCGGGTGATCGACAGCTCGACCGGCCCGTTCCACGACGACTTCCAGGCGCGCGCAAAGGATTTCACGACCGTCGTCGAGCAGTCCAAAGTGGTCACGCAAGGAACCGTGAATGCGGCGGCCGTGCAAACCATGAACGGCGATTTCGCGGTGGTTCTGGTCGCGGCGACATCGCACATCACCAATGCCGCGGGCGCCAAAGACGAACCGCGCAATTGGCGGCTCAAGGTGACCGTCAAAAACGACGGCGGGCAATACAAGATGTCCAACGTGGAGTTCATCCCATGAGCGAGGACGAGGCCGGCACGGACACCGCCGACGAGTCCGTCGAACAATCCGAGCGGAGCGAAACTAGTGCCCCACGCGCGCGGCGCGGGGTGAAAATCGTTCCGGTGGTTCTGATTACGCTGCTCCTGCTCTCCGGCGGCGCGGCGACGTGGCTGTACTTCAAGCAGTACCGGCCCGATAAACAGACTGACGCCAGCGTCGCGAGCGCGGTCGCCAATGCGGCGTCCGACGGAACGGTCGCGCTGCTCTCCTACTCGCCCGATTCTCTCGACAAAGACTTCGCCGCCGCCAAGTCGCACCTGTCCGGCGACTTCTTGTCGTACTACAACCAGTTCACCGAGCAGATCGTGGCTCCGGCGGCCAAACAAAAATCGCTGAAGACCACGGCTCGGGTGTTGGGGGCCGGGGTCCAGGAATTACATCCGGATTCGGCGGTCGTGCTGGTGCTGGTCGATCAGAGCACCACGAGCAAGGACAACCCTGACCCAGCGATGGCCTCCAGCAGCGTGCTGGTCAGGCTGAGCCGGGTCAACGGCAGCTGGCTGATCACCAAATTCGACCCCGTCTAGAAACACGGCGAATTCCGTTGCGGCGTCTGGCGCTTCCTCGCCGAACGTGAAGCTGGCCGGACGTTCGGCGCCGAGCGTGAAGCTGGCCGCACGTTCGGCACCGGATCTGGGCAGGCGCTCTGATACGCGCTAGCCGCGCGGAAGGCCGAGCACCCGCTGGGCGATGATGTTGCGCTGAATCTCGGACGTGCCGCCGGCGATGGTCCCCGAGAAGCTGCGGGCAAAACGCTCGAACCAGCTGGCGAAGTAGTGGTCGAGGTTCATGTGCGCATACGGCCCGGTCTGGCCCGGTTGCACGAGTCCGTCGGCCCCCGCCGAGGTCAGCGCCAGTTCCATCCCGCGCAACTCCGCTTCGGAGCCGAGCAGCTTGAGCACCGAGATCGCGGCCACGTCGTCTTCGCCGCGGGCGGTGCGGGCCAGCGCGGCCGAGCCCAGCAGGCGCAGCGCCTGCCGGTCCATGATCGTCGTGGCGTACTGGTCGCGCTCAACGTCGGTTGTGGGGTGGAAGTCGTCGATCATGTTCTCGAGACGGTCCGCGAAGCCCAGCCACATCATGGTGCGCTCGTGGCCCAGCGAACCGTTGGCGACCATCCATCCCTGGTTGAGTTCGCCCACCAGGTTTTCGGCCGGCACCCGCACGTCGGTGAAGAACACCTCGTTGAAGTCCAAATCGTCGATCGAGCAGATCGACGGGAAGGGGCGGCGGACGACGCCGGGCGTGTCGGTAGGAATGATTAGGGCGCTGATTCCCTTGTGTTTGGGCGCATCTGGGTCCGTCCGCACGAAGGTCAACAAGAAGTCGGCGTCGTGAGCCCCGGAGGTCCACACCTTCTGCCCGTTGACCACGAAGTGATCACCGTCCAGCACCGCGCGGGTGCGCAGCGACGCCAAATCAGACCCCGCGCTGGGCTCGCTCATCCCCAGCGACGCGGTGATCTCGGCGCGCAGGACGGGCACGGCCCAACGTTGCTTCTGCTCATCGTTACCGAACGACAACAGCGATGCCGCAACGATATTCACACCCTGCGGGTTGAAGCTGTGATAGATGCGGCGGCGGCTCAGTTCCTCCAGGTAGACGAACTGCTGCAGCACCGTCGCGTTGCGCCCGCCGAATTCCGGCGGCTGGCTGGGTAACAGCCAGCCGTTGTCGAAAAGCAGCCGTTGCCAACGACGAGCCCACTGGGGCATGTGCGAAACCGATCGCGGTCGTTCCCCGGTTTCGCTTGCGGGAGGCAGGTTTTCGTCGAGAAACGCCGAGAACTCGGCGCGGAACGCCTCGACGTCGGGATCAAAAGTCAGCTGCACGATATTCCTCAGCGATCCGCGCCCGATGCTCCGCCGCGCCACCGAGCATCAGTTCGCCCGCCTTGGCACGCTTGAGCGCGAACTGCAGGTCGTTCTCCCACGTGAATCCCATTGCGCCGTGCAGCTGTAAGCCGTGGCGGAAGACCAGCGACTGGCACTCCCCCGCCGAGGCCTTGGCCATCGCGGCCGCCAGCCGGCGACGGGGATCGTCGGCCGCGATCGTCAATGCCGCGAAGTACGCCAACGCCCTCGCCCGTTGCACCGCGACGTGCATGTCGGCGGCCTTGTGCTGCACGGCCTGGAACGAGCCGATCGGCACACCGAACTGCTGGCGGCTACTCACGTGCTCGAGCACCAGGTCGAGGATGCGTTGGCAGGCGCCGACCATGGTGATTGCCATGCCCGTC
Source organism: Mycobacterium sp. NTMscope_MAC_12 (assembly GCF_976985675.1). Classification (NCBI taxonomy): domain Bacteria; kingdom Bacillati; phylum Actinomycetota; class Actinomycetes; order Mycobacteriales; family Mycobacteriaceae; genus Mycobacterium; species Mycobacterium sp. NTMscope_MAC_12. The sequence goes on along the minus strand of NZ_CDRJYY010000001.1, from coordinate 413,872 downwards.
AACGCAATATGGTGCGCGCGCTCGTGGTCGACGGTGAGCCGGGCGGTGTCGGGGACCCGGACCTCGCTGAACGACAGGTCGGCCACGTGCAGGACCGGGTCGAAGACCGCCGAGCGGCGGGCCGACACCTGGCTGGACGCGGCGATGAACACGCCCGCGTCGGTCACCACTGCCAGGCGATCGACGCGATCGCCGTCAAGCACATGGCGCGCGGTGCCGTCCAACACCCAGCCTTCGGCGTCGCGGTATGCCACGACCCCGCCGTACACCGCCGTGCCCGACTCGTGCGGGTCGAACCGATCCGCCACCAACGGCGCGAACTGGCTCATCGTCGCCAGGAACGGTGTGGGGTCGGTCGCGCGGCCCAGTTCTTCGAGAACGATGGCGAGTTCGACCGTGCTCTCCGGGTCGTTCAGCTCGGTCCAACCCTGATCCACGTAGGACTTCCACAGCGGGCTCGGGTCGACGCCTTCTTCGGCCACGCTGCGCACCAGCGAGGGCGGGCATTGCTTGGTGACGGCATCGCGCACCGTGTCCTGCCACAGCCGCTGATCAGCATCGAACTCCAACAGCATCCGCGCCGCCTCTCGTCGTGACTGTCACGGCGAGAATATCATTCTCGGTTCCGGAAGTAATAATCTCTGAATCCGGGCATGAGGTCACCGGAGGGTCCGTGACGAGCTGAATCGCACCCAGCGACTAGCCGCTGGTCAACAGCCCGTCGGCGGCGCCATCCCACCGGTCTAGGTTCACGAACTCGGCAAGCGGACGCCGGCGCAGCGGCCCATGGCTTCCCTTGGGCCACCCGACCACGATGTGGCCGGCGACCATCCAGCCCTCGGGGATACCGACGGCATCGCGTAGCAGTTGTTCACCGCCATACGACGCCCAGCTGGTCATGCAGGCGCCGAGCCCCTGCGCGCGGGCGGCCAGCAGAAAGTTCTGCATGGCAGGGAAGATCGAACCGCCGAGCAGCAGTTCCGACGCCGTCGGGTAGTGCGCCTGCGCGAACAACACCGACGTGAATTCACCGGCGCGGTCGTGCAATTCGTAGGTCGCTCGGTAGGTTCGGGCGCGGCGGCTGTTGTCGCCGTCGGCGGGCCGGCTCATTCCGTAGACCGGCTCGATCACCTCCAGCGCGTGGGCGGCGGCCTTGGCCACCACGGCGCGCTGCTCGGGCGACCGCAGCACCACGAAACGCCAGCCCTGGGCATTGGCACCCGAGGGGGCCCACCGCGCCGCCTCGAGGCACCGCGCCAGGGTCGCGTCGTCCACCGGCTCGTCGGTGAAGCGCCGGATCGTTCGGGCGGTCGCCATCACTTCCCAGACGTCGGCGCTTGCTCCGGTCATCGCTTCTCCTCAACGTCGAGGGTCGTTCCGCTCGTATTCCTGTTCACCGCAAGTGAATTGGACGGTAGCGCCCTTGGGCCGGAAACGACCAGGCGAGCGGGCAGGTCCAGGTGAACCTCGACTGTAGCCCTCGCGGATATGGTGCGGTGAAAGACTGCGCTCACGCAATGGGAGCTCAGCGGGCGCGATCGGCAACCGCCGTGGCCGCCGCACCCGGAGTGGAGGAGGACGACATTGGATCGCGAAACCTATGAGCGGGGGCTGCAAATCCGCTCCGATGTGCTGGGGGCGGAGTACGTCGAGCGCGCGCTGGCCGGCGCGGACGACTTCACCGGGCCCCTGCAGGATCTCGTCACCGAGTACTGCTGGGGTGCGGTGTGGGGCCGCGAGGAGCTGCCGCGCAAGACGCGCAGCATGCTCAACCTTGCGATGATCTCGGTGCTCAATCGGCCCAACGAATTACGGATGCACGTCAAGGCGGCGCTGACCAACGGCGTCACCCGTGAGGAGATCCGCGAGATCTTTCTGCAGGTGGCCATTTACGGCGGCGTGCCGGCCGCTGTCGACAGCTTTCGCATCGCGCGCGAGGCGTTCGCCGAGCTGGAGCGGGACTAGTCATGCAGGTCGGGTTCATCGGGTTGGGAAACATGGGCTTTCCCATGGCATGCCGCCTGATTCAGGAAAAACACGACGTCGTCGCCTTCGACACGCGGGCCTCGGCACTCGAGCGCATCGTCGCCCTGGGGGCATGCCCGGCGTCGTCGCCCAAAGAGGTCGCCGATCGCGCCGAGACGGTGCTGGCCAGCCTGCCCACACCGGACGTATCGCTGGAGGTGGCCACCGGCGCGGCGGGAGTGATCGGGGGCGAACGGATCAAGCGCTATGTCGACTTGTCCACCGTCGGCAGCCAAATGGCCATGCAGATCCATGGGCTTCTTGCGGAACGAAACATCGTGCGGATCGACAGCCCGGTCAGCGGCGGTGTCGCCGGTGCCGAGAAGGGGACGCTGGCGCTCATGGTGTCCGGCCCCCGCGGCGAATTCGATGCCATCCGAACGACGCTCGAAGCCCTCGGCCGGCCGGTGTATGTCGGGGACAAACCCGGATCCGCGCAGACGATGAAGCTGGCCAACAACATCCTGGCGGCCAACGTCTTGGCCGCGACGGCCGAAGTGGTCGTCATGGGGGTCAAAGCCGGGCTCGACCCCGACGTCATGATCGAGGTGCTCAACGCGGGTTCGGGCGCGACGAGCGCAAGCCGCGACAAGTTCCCGCGCGCGATCCTGCCGCGCACCTTCGATTACGGCTTTGCCACCGGCCTGATGGTCAAGGACGTGCGTCTCTACCTCGACGAGGCCAACGCGCTCGGCGTGCCCGCCGAGGTTGCGGAGGCGACCGCCCGCCTGTGGGAGGCCGTCGCCCGCGATGAAGGGCCCGATTCCGACTTCACGACGGTAATCAAACCGCTCGAGAGGGCCGCCGGGGTCACGGTGGGTCCGTCCCCGGCCTAGGCCGCGCGGGCCTCACGTCGGGTCTGTGCCGGGCGTCCGCGGCGCAGGCCGCACGGATCCCATCCCTCGTCAACCCGGGAGAATGGTATTATCCGGAATGAAGAACCACACTTGCCCAGGAACCTACAAAAAGCCCATTACCAGCGTTAATGACTAAACGAAATGCTTACCGGAAACCCATTGATTGACCGCTCCAGAAAATGTTAGATTGGCTATCATATGACCTCGCACGGCCCGCTTTGGCCGGCGCCGGAGCCGAAGGGTGGCTCTCGTGATCACACACGCTGACGGGACGCGCACACCGCTGATCGACGCGAGCGTGCACATCTTCTTCCCGTCCAACAAGGCGCTGCGGAAAACGCTGCGCGAGCCGTTCAAAAGCCGCGGCTTCCCCGATTACGAGATGGACTGGTACGGCGCCCCCGGCGGGGAGTACGCGCCCAACACCGAGGGGCCGGACCGCCAGTACCCCGGGTCGGATCCGGAATTCGTTGCCACTGAACTGTTTACCAAGCGCGGGGTCGACGTGGCGGTCCTGCACCCGATGGCCCGCGGCATCATGCCGGACCGGCATCTGGGCAGCGCGCTGCACGCCGCGCACAACGAAATGATGGTGTCGAACTGGCTGGAATCCAGCGAGTTCGGCGAGCGGTTCCGCGGCACCATCCGGGTCAACCCCGATGACATCCCCGGCGCTTTGCGCGAGATCGAGAGATGGCGCTCCCATCCGCGCGTGGTCCAGATCGGCGTCCCGTTGCAGTCCCGCGAGTTGTACGGCAAACCGCAGTTCTGGCCGATCTGGGAAGCGGCCGTCGACGCCGGCCTGCCCGTCGCCGCGCACATCGAGGTCGGGTCGGGCATCGCGTTTCCGCCGACGCCGAATGGGAACACCCGCACCTACGAGCAGTACGTCAGCTTCATGGCGCTGAACTACCTGTATCACCTGATGAACATGATCGCCGAGGGAGTCTTCGAGCGGTTCGACGGCCTCAAGTTCGTGTGGGGCGATGGCGCCGCCGACTTCATCACGCCGTTCATCTGGCGGATGGACACGTTTGGCCGGCCGCACCTGGAGCAGACGCCGTGGTCCCCGCGGATCCCCAGCGACTACCTGCCCGGGCACGTGTATTTCGTCCAGGGCAGCCTCGACGGTCCCGGCGACGTCGAGTTCGCCGGCGAATGGTTCGGCTTCACCGGCAAGGACGACATGGTGATGTTCGGATCCAGCTATCCGCACTGGCAGTGCGGCGATATCACGAAGCTGCCCAGCGCGCTCTCGGCCGAACAGCGCGAGAAGTTGTGCTGGCGTAATGCCGCGCAGCTGTACGGCATAGACATTCCCGCCGGGGTGGGCGCACAGTAGAAGTGGACGCGGGCGGACCGAGAAAGACGAGGAGTTTCAGATGAGTTTGACCCATTCTCAGGAGCGGCTTCCCGCTGCCGAGCGCATCGCCGTCCGGTGCGTCGACTCGGACGTCCACCCGGCACCCAAGCGCGGAGAGCTCCTCCCGTACATCCCCGAGCCCTGGCGCAGCAAGTACTTCCTCACCCGCAACGTGGGCGAGCAGATCTACTACGACGCCCCGGACTACGCGCACTCGTACGCGATGCGGGTGGACTCCTTCCCCGCCAACGGCGAGTTTCCGTGCAGCGACCCGGACTTGGCGTTTCGTCAGCTGATCATGGAGGCCGGCTCCGACATCGCGATCCTGGAGCCGGCGGCGTACCCGGCGCGCATTCCCGAAGCGCAACATGCGATGTCGGCCGCACTCAACGACTGGCAGGCCAATCACTGGCTGGACAGCCACAACAACTGGCACGAGCGGTGGCGCGGTTCGATCTGCCTCGCCATCGAGGAGCCGGAAGAGTCGGTGCGCGAGATCGAGCGCTGGGCCGGACACCCCTACATGGCGCAGATCCTGATCAAGGCCGAGCCGCGCCCGTCCTGGGGACACCCGAAGTACGACCCGATCTGGGCGGCCGCCACCAAGCACGACATCACGGTGAGCTGCCACCTGTCGCGCAGCCAGTTCGACGAGCTACCCATCCCTCCGGTCGGATTCCCCAGCTACAACCACGATTTCATGGTGACCTACTCGCTGCTGGCCGCCAACCAGGTGATGAGCCTGATCTTCGACGGCGTCTTCGACCGGTTCCCGACGCTTCGGATCGTGTTCGTCGAGCACGCCTTCAGCTGGATCCTGCCCCTGATGTGGCGCATGGACTCGATCTACGAAGCGCGCAAGTCGTGGGTGGACATCAAGCGCAAGCCGTCGGAATACGTCAAGGACCACATCAAGTTCACGACCCAGCCGCTGGACTACCCCGAAGACAAGACCGAACTGACTCGGGCGCTGGAATGGATGGAGTGCGAGAAGATCCTGCTATTTTCCTCGGACTACCCGCACTGGACGTTCGACGACCCCCGCTGGTTGGTCAAGCACCTTCCCAAGGCGGCCCGCGACGCGGTGATGTACAAGAACGGCATCGCGACCTATCACCTGCCCGAGACCGTTCCGGTCCTCGAGGGTCAGACCCGGGTGCTCTGAATTGACGACGCAAGAAGAAGGGGCAACCACCAGGCGCCCCGAGCCCCGTCTCGCCCAGGGCCGCGAGCATGTCGTCGCGACGGTGGACGAAATCCCGCCGGGCACACACAAACTGGTACCGATCGGACGACACGGGGTCGGTGTGTACAACGTCAACGGCACCTTCTACGCCATCGCGAATTACTGCCCCCACCAAGGCGGTCCGCTGTGTTCGGGACGTGCCCGGGGCCGCACGATAGTCGACGAGACGGCGCCCGGTGATTCGGTCATGGTGCGCGACCTGGAATACATCTACTGCCCCTGGCACCAATGGGGTTTCGAGCTCGCGACCGGCACCACCGCGGTCAAGCCGGAATGGAGCATCCGCACCTATCCGGTGCGCGTCGTCGGCAACGACGTTTTGGTACAGGCCTAACTACAGGAGAATCGGGTGCCTTCTATCGAGATCAACGGGGGAAATGTCGTCTACGAAATCCTCGGTGACTCAGGCGATCTCATTGCTCTGACGCCGGGCGGCCGGTTCAGCATGGAGATCCCCGGTCTGCGCCCGCTGGCCGACGCCCTGGTCGCGGGCGGCTATCGGGTGCTGTTGTGGGATCGGCCGAATTGCGGCGCCTCAGACGTGCAGTTCTACGGACAAAGCGAGTCCCACATGCGCGCCGAGACGCTGCACAAACTGGTGACGGGCTTGGGCTTCGAGCGCTGCATTCTCGCCGGAGGCTCCGGCGGGGCACGGGATTCCATGCTCACCACGATGCTCTACCCCGAGATGGTCACCAAGCTCGTGGTGTGGAACATCGTCGGTGGCATCTATGGGACCTTCGTGCTCGGCTCCTTCTACATCGTTCCCAGCATTCTCGCCGTGCGCGGCACCGGCATGGATGGCGTGGTCAAGGTCCAGGAATGGCGGGAGCGCATCGAGGAAAACCCGGACAACAAACAGCGGTTCCTCGACTTCGACTCCGGCGAGTTCCTCAAGGTCATGCTGCGCTGGCTCAACGCATTCGTTTCGAAGCCGGGACAGACGATTCCGGGTGTCGAGGACGAGATGTTCGACCGGATCCAGGTGCCCACGTTGATCATTCGTGGTGGCGAGAACGACATGGATCACCCCAAGCGGACATCGCTGGAGGTCAGTTGCTTGATCAAGGGATCAAAGCTCATCGATCCGCCCTGGCCGGAGGACGCCTGGGAGCGCGCGTCCGAAGACCGCGCCGCGGGCAGGGTGCAGCATTTCAACATGTTCGACACGTGGGTGCAGGCGGCACCGGCGATCCTCGAGTTCCTGGGCTCGTAATGGCGCTACGTCGTTCTGTGAGATTCCTACCTGGTGCGGATGTGGACCTCGCAATTGAGCGACGCCTCCAGCGCCGTGTGCACTCGGCTTTCCGGAATGCGTTCGAGGTCTTTCTCACGAAGCGTCACGTGAACGATGTCGAAGCCGTCGTCGCCCGGGGTCCGCTCGATGTCACCGGTGAGCCCGAACGCGGACAGCACCCCGTGCGCGTCGTCGTCGGTCCCGCGGCTGACGAAGGTGATGACGCCCGGGTTGGGGGCGGTGCCAAACGCTTTGGCGCACACATCGATTGCGATTTTCTGCGCGGCTCCACCGTCTTCGGCCGCGATGAGCAGTTCGACCTCGCGTCGGCGCACCGGCATGGTGGCGAGGTCGTTTTTGACCACCTCGGCGCCCACCTCGGCCGCGAGCTCGTGGAGAGCTGCCATGCCATCACGTAATTGTGCGGGCGTGAGCCCGCTTTCCGGGTCGACGTTGACACGCACCACGGCAGTTCGCATGTGTGCAAGCCTAACCAAGACGATGGCAGGCCAGCTTTGAACACCACTCAGTCCACAACCACCACCGCCGTGCCCGCCGGGTGCTCACCGCGGTTGCTGCCCGAGCAGGCCGGCCGGGAAGACCTGGCCGCCTATCAGCAAACCGGCGGCTATCAACCGCTGACCGATACCGACGCGTTGCTGAGCGAGGTGGAGGCCAGCGGACTGGTCGGCCGGGGCGGCGCGGCCTTCCCGCTCGCGGTGAAATTGCGCACGGTCCGCGAGAACGGGCGCCTGATGGCGGACACCGGCGGCCCCGTCGTCGTCGCGAACGGCGAAGAGGGAGAACCGGCTTCGATCAAGGACCGCTGGCTGCTGCGCAATCGCCCGCACCTGGTCTTGGACGGACTGCGGTCGGCCGCGGCCATTGTCTCCGCCGACCGCGCCTATATCTATGTGTCGGACCCGGAATCGGCGCACAGCGTCGAAACCGCACTGGGCGAACTGGGTCCCGACACGCTCGGCGTGACGATCACCATGCTGAGCGTGCCGGCCGGCTACGTGGCCGGTGAGGAGACCGCCGCGGTCCGCGCGATCAACGGCGGCCCGGCAAAGCCAACGGACAAGCCGCCCCGCCCATTCGAGGCGGGCGTCGATGACCGGCCCACCTTGGTGAGCAACGTCGAGACCTTGGCCAACCTGCCCTACCTACAGCGGCATGGGTCGGCGGCGTTCCGCGCGCAGGGCACGCCGCTGTCGCCGGGCACCTTCCTGGCCACCATCACCGGGGCCGGGCGGCCGCCGGTCCTCTACGAGCTTCCCCATGGGCTGCCGTTCACCGAATTGCTTGCCCTGCACGGTGTTCCGGCCGACCAAGTGCGGGGCGCGTTGATGGGCGGCTATTTCGCCGGCCTACTCAACCGCTCTGTGCTGGAGACAACGCTGGACCACGAGACGATGCGACGGGTGGGCAGCGGCCTGGGCTGCGGCGCGATCTCGGTCATCACGGACGACTGCCCCGTGGCGGTGGCGGCGTCGGTGCTGGCCTATTTCGACCGCGAGAACGCCGGCCAGTGCGGCTCCTGCTTCAACGGGACGGCGGCGATGGCCGCGGCGGCCGGCGCCCTGCGTGATGGCGCCGCGACCACAGAGGACGTCGAGCGGTTGCGCCGCTGGTCGGTGGTGCTGCGCGGGCGCGGGGCGTGCGCGACCCTGGATGCCGCCACCAACGTGGCCGCCAGCCTGCTCGACCAGTTCCCGGACGAAGTCGGTGCGCACCTCGACGGCGCGTGCCCGGACTGCGCCCGCGGCGCATTCCACGCCGACCGTCCCTACGAGGCGGAAGCTGTGAGGCAGGCATGAAAATCCGTCTGGACCGCACTGTTTGCGACGGCTTCGGCATTTGCGCCAAACACGCGCCGGGATACTTCTCGCTGGATGACTGGGGGTACGCGTCCCTCATCGGGGACGGCACGGTGGCGGAGGCGGACCGTGATGCGGTCATGCGGGCGCTGCTGGACTGCCCGGTGCACGCCATCACCGAAATCGGTCAGCGCACCTCCCGCGCCCCCCAGCCGCCACTCACCGATGCCTCAGATCCGGCCGCGAATCTCAAAACCGAAGAGAACGAGGCGGAATGGGGATTCACGCGATGAACTTCTGCGGGCCCGGTTTTTAGCAACATGCAACTCACCTTTGACACCGAAGTCGAAGCCTTCCGCGCGGAGTTCGTCGCCTTCCTCGCCGAACATCTGCCCACAGAGGCGCAGGCCGCGGAGCGCCCTTCGTCGACCTCACACGTGCCCGAATGGTCGCGCCGCTGGCAGCGGCTCCAGTTCGACCACGGATGGCTGCTGCCCGGGAACCCGCCGGAATTCGGCGGCCGCAACGCCAACATCCTGCAACAGTTCGTGCACCGCGAAGAACTCTCGCGGCGCCGGATCTATCACTGCTTCAACCCCCAAGGCGTCGGCATCATCGCCGCGTCGCTGCTGTCCTTCGGGACCGAGGAGCAAAAGCAGAGCTGGGCCGTCCCGATTCTGCGGGCCGACAAGACCGCGTCACTGGGTATGAGCGAACCCGGAGCCGGCTCCGACCTGGCCGGGCTGCGGACAAAAGCCGAGTTGGTGGGCGACCACTTCGTGGTCAACGGGCAGAAGGTATGGACCTCGGGCGCCCATGACGCCGACGTCATCCTCACGTTCGTTCGCACCGATCCAAATGCGCCCCGGCACAAGGGGATCAGCGCGCTGCTCATCCCAACCGACACCCCGGGGGTGGAGCGCCGCCCCTTCGCGTCGGTCTATGACCGCGACGAGCTGGACTTCAACGAGGTGTTCTTCAACGATGTCCGGGTACCGGCGGGCAACCTGGTCGGCCCGCTCAACGGCGGATGGCGGGTCGCCAACGGGTCGCTCGGCCACGAACGCACCCTGATGTGGATGGCGTTCGCGAACCGGCTCGAGCAGCTGCTCGAGGACTACCGGCCGGCCGATGAGGTGAACGCGGACCACTACGCCACGATCGTGATGGACTACTACGCGCTGCGGCTGCTCGGTTCGGCGGCGCTGGGGCGCGCGGCCCGCGGCGACGTCGACGTGGCCGCTTTGTCGGTGCTGAAGGTCTTCGGTTCGGAAGCCGAGCAGAGCGCGCTGCGTCACGCGCTGGACGCGGCCGGCGTCGACGGCTTGTGCGCCAAGGCGCTGACGGCCCCGTACAACCCTTACGCCCCCGACCTTTTCACTGCCAGCTGGTTCGCCCGCTACATCAGCAGCTACGCGGGCACCATTGCCGGTGGCACGTCGGAGATTCAGCGCAACATCATCGCCCAGCGGGTCCTGGGCCTGCCGGCGCGCTGATCACAATTCCGGACACAGCGACGACAGGAACTCCTGGGTCCGGCGCCGCGATTCGGCTCGTTCATCGACATCCTTGCCCAGTGGCACAATTCGCGCCGCCAGGTCGGTGACGCCCGCGTCACGGTAGCGGCACAGCCGCGCGAGGATCGTCGACTCATCACCGGCCGCCATGGTGTCGCCGACGTCCTCGGCGTCGCCGTGTTCCAGCAGCCGCACGTAGTTCGGCGAGAAATCCGCGTGCCCGAGCACCTCGCTGGCGTAGGCGCGGGCATCGTCGGTCTCGTTGGCCGAGCACAGTGCGACGGGAACGCCGGCGACGATCCGTGGCGCGGTCCGGCCGGCCCCGGTCGCGGCCGCGGTGATGCGGGGGACGACGTGGTCCCCGATTGCTCGCTCGTCGGCCATCCACAAAACGGTGCCGCCGGCTCGCTCGCCCGCGAGTCGCAGCATCGCCGGTCCCAGTGCCGACAGCAAGACGGGCACGCCGTAGGTGTCCGTGACGTCCACCGGCGAATGGACGCAATAGCTTTCGTTGTCCACTTCAACGGTGCCGGGCCCGCCGAACGACGCGGCGAGCACCTCGAGGTAGTCGCCCATCAGGCGCGCCGGGCGATCGTACGGCAGTCCCAGTTGACCGCTGACGATCCAATGATGTGACGGACCGATGCCCAGCGTGAACCGCCCGCCGCACGCGATCTGCGTGGTCAAGGCTTGCTGCGCCATGATCATCGGATGGCGCGTCTGAATCGGGACGACCGCCGTCCCGATTTCGATGCGATCGGTCGCTTGCCCGATCAGCGTCACGGCGGTCATCGCGTCGAGGTAGCCGGGCACCTGGGGGATCCAGAACGCGGTGAAGCCGGCGGTTTCGGCGCCGGCGCCGTCGTCGATCAGCCCGGCGAGCCGGTCGGCACGTGAGCGCTCCTTGTCGGAGCCAATCATCAAGCCGATGCGCATGCGACCCTCGACTCCCCTTGCCTAAGGGACATATCGGTCCCACTCGTAGGGCACCACCGCGAAAAACGGTGCGGCGAACAGCGGTTCGACACTGCCATCGGCCCAGCGGTCGGACAGCACCGCCCGCATCCGTTCGGCGGTGACGACCGGATCGTCATCCAAGAAGCAGTACGTGATCGACTGATTGCCCTGAGCGCTGGCCAGTTCGGCGTCGACCTGACGCGATAGCGCGGACCAGACGCCGGTGACACCGTCGACTTCGAGCAGCCGGTGCGCGGGTGCCGATCCGCGTTCGACCAACAGGTACACGCCCCGCGCAGGCAACCAGGGCAGCACGTCCGACCCGGCCTTGATTCCGGGCGCCGACGCCTTGTGCTGGACGTCGTACACGCCGCGCTCCACCGGGGGCAGCAAGGGCAGCTTGCGGCCGGCATTGCCGAGGGCGGTGGACAATTCGTTGAAATCGTGCAGGCCGGCGACGTCGGCGAAGAAGTAGGTCATCACGTGGTCGACCGCGCTCAACGGCCCGTCGGTGAGCGCACGCGCGGAGCGGCACGCAGGCGTGGACACCAGGCGCAACGAGGCGCGCACCGCGGCCAGACGGTGTTGTTCCGGACGGTGGTCAAGGGTGTGCCAGCGCAGGTACTCGGCATCCTTACCGTCGGGGTGGCGGGTCGCCATGGACACGAACAGGGTGGTGATCCCGCCGTCGCCGGTGGCAAGGACCTCGGTGACCTCATCCGAGGGTGCGCCGGGTAGATGCATCGCGTTCGTCCTCACGTTCACGTCGAATCATGCTGGGGCAGCGGTATTTCCGGGTGGCGGGCCGCGATCATGCGGCGGAAGCCCTCACGCCACGGCACCTTCGTGCGGCCGAGCACCTCATGCATGTGGGTGACGTCCGGCCATAACGGCGTGTGCGCCTCGGGCGTGTATTCGAAGATGGGCTCGACACCGATCAACTCACCCATGAAGGTGCAGTAATCCTCGACGCTGACCGTTTCGCTGCCGGCCCAGTTCACCACGACCGGCGGCGTCGCGGCCACTTCCATGGCGCGGATGCCGAGTTCCACGTAGTCGTCTTCATAGATCGGGTTGTAGTTGTTCGGCTTGTCGGGGTGCAGTCGAATGGGCTTGCCCGCCAGCATCGCATCGAGGCGGTCGGCGGGCGCACCGCCCTGGGGGCCGTACGTCGAACAGATCCGGATGATGGTCAGCGGAATGTGAAAATGCTTGGCGATCCACGTGCAAACCGCCTCTGCCGCAACCTTGGAGAAGCTGTAGTTGGCGCGCAGCGGCACCCCCGGCGGATCGGCCTCGGTCAAGGGGCGCTGTCCCTGGTAGGCGTAGATCGAACCGGTCGAGCACAACACGAAGCCCTTGGCGGTGCGGCAGTGGTAGAGCAGTTCGCCCGACATCTGCGCATTGGTTTCGACGCAGTGGCCCCAGTCGTCTGCGCCGGGGTCGACCGCCGCGTGAAAGACGTAGGTGAAATCCTCGGGGAGACCGGAGAAGTCGCCGGCGCCGACGTCCAGCGCGACGGGTTTGATGCCGGCCTCGACGAGTTTGTCCCGGGCCGCGGCATCTTTCAGGCGGGCGGCGCCCCACACCTCGTTTCCCGCGGCCGCCAGGGCGCGCGCGATGGGAAACGCGATCTTGCCCGTCGCCCCGGTGATCAGGATCTTCTCCGCTTCGAGCAACCAGGCCTCCGAATGTTAAGTACTTGATAACGCTCTTGGAGCATAACTCTCGGCCGAAGCGAAACGCCACGGCAGGGCGCGCTCGATGTCGCGTCGTCCGCGGAGGAACTTTCCCCTGGTCGTGGCGGTATCAACGGCATAAGCTGAACCCGCCAAGGTCGGAATGGCCCAGTGGGAGGCCCCCATGCAGTGGTTTGTTCGTCGCCTGACCGCCGTCATCGCGGTCACCTTCGCGGCGATGGCGGTCGGGGTGATCGCAACCCCGGCGATCGGCTCGGCGGAGTGCGATCGCAACATGTCCTGGAATCGGACGACCGAAGAGTGCAAACCGCCGCCGCCACCGCCGGACTGGTACGCCGCCCCGCCGGAATACGCGCCGCCGTTCGCGGCGCAGGATGTGCCGCCACCCCCTCCGCCGCGTCCGTCGTGGTCACCGAACGAACCGATGTGGAATGCCGGCTTTCACCAATGGGGCACCTATTTCACCGGCACCTGGGTGCCGTACTGACGGTGCTCGCACGGCAGGCTGCGGTCTAGATCGTGCCTGCTCGCAAGTGATAACGTGATTCTCCGATTCGTATAACGGCCCTACCGAGTTGGCCGTGTGACGCACCGGAGGTGACGTGTCAGCAGCACCCGGCCGCCCATTGCCCCTGGTCACGCCCGAAAACGAGTTCTTCTGGACTTCGGGCGCCGACGGAAAGCTACGGCTGCAGGAATGCAAGAGCTGCGAATCGCTGATCCATCCGCCCGCGCCGGTCTGCCGGTACTGCCGCTCATTGGATATCGGGGTCCGGGCCGTCTCGGGCAGGGCGACCCTCGCCGGATTCACCATCAACCACCGGTTCAGCCTGCCCGGCTTGCCGGCGCCGTACGTGGTCGCCCAGGTCGCGATCGATGAAGACCCCCGGGTTCGGCTGACCACCAACATCGTGGAATGCGATCCCGACAAGCTCGAACTCGGCCAGCAGGTCGAGGTCGTCTTCGAGCAGGTCGAAGACGTGTGGTTTCCGCTGTTTCGGCCCGTCACCGACGCCGAGCCCGGCCGGCTGCCGGTCGACGAGATCGCGCCCGACCGCTTCGGCGAATACGTCCGGCCCATGCTCACGACCGAGAAGTTCGAGGACAAGGTCGCCCTCACGGGAATCGGCATGTCGCCCATCGGGCGTCGGCTGATGCGGCCGCCCCTGGCGTTGACCGTGCAGGCCTGCGAGGCGGCCATCGCCGACGCCGGACTGACGATCGCCGACATCGACGGCCTGTCCACCTACCCCGGCGCGATCAACGTCGGCGGATTCGGGGAGGGCGGCGTCACCGCACTCGAGGCCGCGCTGGGCATTCGGCCGACATGGCACAACGGCGCCATGGAGACGTTCGGCCCGGGCGGCTCCGTGATCGTCGCGATGCTCGCTGTCGCAGGCGGATTGGCGCGTCACGTGCTGTGCTTCCGGACGTTGTGGGAAGCCACCCACGGCGAGCTGATGAAGCAGGGCAAGATCGCCCCGGCGATGGGCCGGATGTCGGGCTGGCAGATGCCATTCGGTGCGACCTCTGCGGCACACACCCTCGCGATGAACGCGCAGCGGCACTTTCACCGTTACGGCACCACCAAAGAGACGCTGGGCTGGATCGCGTTGAACCAGCGAGCCAACGCCGAACTCAACCCGACCGCGGTCTATCGGTCTCCGATGACGATGGAGGACTATCTCGACGCGCGGCCGATCACCACGCCGTTCGGCCTCTACGACTGCGACGTGCCCTGCGACGGGGCGATCGCCGTCATCGTCTCCGCCGTTGACGCCGCCCGCGACCTGGCCAAGCCACCCGTGCTGGTGGAGGCGGTGGGAACGCAGATTGTCGAGCGAATCGACTGGGACCAAAGCACTCTCACCCACGAGCCGCAGGTGCTGGGCCAGGCGGCGCACGTGTGGACGCGGACCTCGCTGCGACCCGCCGACGTGGACGTGGCCGAGCTGTATGACGGGTTCACCATGAACTGCCTGTCCTGGATCGAAGCGCTCGGATTCTGCGGAATCGGTGAGGCCAGGGAATTCCTGGACGGCGGCAAGAACATTGCGCGCGACGGCCAACTCCCGCTCAACACGCACGGCGGGCAGCTTTCGCACGGCCGCACCCACGGCATGGGTCTGCTGCATGAAGCCGTCACCCAGCTGCGCGGGGAGGGCGGTGACCGCCAGGTCGCCGACGCCCGCGTCGGCGTCGTCAGCAGTGGCGGCCTCACTCCCAGCGGCGTGATCCTGCTGCGAGCAGACCGGTGAGCACCGCCAGCGACGATGCAGAGCGAAGCGATGAGGGGCGGCGCATGAGTGCCCACCCCCGTCCCCGGCTCGTCATCGTCGACGGGGTGCCCATGTCGGCGATCGTCGCGGAAGCCCCCGACCCGAAGGCCGTCATCGTGGCCATCCACGGGGGCGGCACCACCGCCGTCTACTTCGATTGCCCCGGCCACCCTTCGTCGTCACTGTTACGGGCCGGTGCCGCAGCGGGATTCACGGTCATCGCCCTCGACCGGCCGGGCTATGGCAGTTCGGCCCCCTATCCGGAGGCGATGGCCGAACCCGAGCAGCGGGTTGATCTCGCTTACGGGGCGCTGAATCGTATCCTCGGGCAGAAGCCGCGCGGTGCCGGGCTGTTCCTGATGGGCCATTCGGGCGGCTGCGAACTCGTCATGCGGATGGCCGCCGAGGGCCGCGACGCGGATCTGCTCGGCATCGAACTGGCCGGGACCGGCCGGCACTATCACCCCGCGGCCCGGGACATCCTGAAAACGGCGACGCGCGAACGTCGTCCCGCGGGATTGCGTGACCTGTTGTGGCAACCCGAAAGCCTGTATCCGCCCGAGGTTCTCAACGGGGCCACGGTCTCCCCGACCGCGCCGTCCTACGAGGACCGGATGGTGTCGAACTGGGCGCGCCAGGATTTCCCGGCGCTCGCCCCGGCCGTGCGTGTACCGGTGCACTTCAGCATCGCCGAGCACGAAAAGGTCTGGCAGAACGACACTTCGGCGATGGAGGAGATCGCGGAGCTGTTCTCCGCGGCGCCGCGGTTCACCGTTCACCGACAGCCCGATGCGGGACACAACATCAGCCTCGGCCACACGGCCGCCGACTACCACGCCAAGGTGCTGGCATTCGCGGACGAATGCGTGGGCGCCCGTGCGGATTCGCCCGACTCGTCGAACGTGACCGCGCAGTCACCTTCGGACCCGAATGTGACTGTGGTGTCACGCTCGCCCGATGACGAACCCGATTTGGAGGCCGGTTGATGCGCGTCGGATTCATCGGGTTGGGCAGTCAGGGCGGGCCCATGGCGCGGCGCATCGCCGAGGGCGGCTACCCCACCGCGTTGTGGGCGCGCAGGCCCGTGACCCTGGAGGCGTTCGCCGACACCCCGGCCACGATCGCAGGTTCACCGGCCGAACTGGCCGCGGCCAGCGATCTGGTCTGCCTCTGCGTCGTCGGCGACGCCGACATCGACGAACTCACCGGCGGCGAAGGCGGATTGCTCGCGGCAATGAAGCCGGGCGGCATCATCGCGGTGCACAGCACGGTGCACCCCAAGACGTGCCGAGAACTCGCGAAGCGGGCTGGGGCGGCCGGTGTTTCGATCGTCGATGCGCCGGTGAGCGGGGGCGGCGGAGCGGCGGCCGAAGGCCGCCTGCTGGTGATGGCCGGCGGCGACACCGAGGCCGTCGAACGCTGCCGCCCGGTGTTCGAGACCTATGCCGATCCGGTCGTTCATCTCGGCGAGCTCGGTTCGGGGCAGACCACCAAGCTGCTCAACAACCTGTTGTTCACCGCCAACCTCGCCACAGCGGCCACCGCGCTGTCGCTCGCGGACGCGCTGGGTGTCACCCCGGAGCGACTCACCGAGGTCGTCTCCCGCAGCAGTGGAAATAGCTTTGCGCTCAACGCCCTTGGTGGCATCGGCGGGCTGGATCGGCTGGCCGGTGTGGCCGGCGGGCTGCTGCAGAAGGACGTCCGGCTGGTCGTCGACCTTGCCGAGCAGGCCGGGGCCGACGGCGGCGCCGTGCTCGAGGCGGCCGACGCGGCGCTGCGCCTCATGGGCAATCCACGGTGAGAGTCGGATTCGTCGGCGCGGGGCGGATGGGCCGCCCCATGGTAAGTCGTCTGGTCGCCGCCGGCCACGACTTCCACGCCCTGGGCCGGACCGCCGAAAAGCGCCGCGAACTAGAACAACTCGGCGCGCGCGCCGTACCGGAGGCGGCCGACGCCGGCGCGCACGCCGACGTGGTGGTGCTCTGCGTGTTCACCGACGAGCAGGCGCGCCAGGTGTGCCTGGACAGCGGATTGCTGCCGGCCATGCCGCCGGGTTCGGCGCTGGTGGTGCACACCACCGCCAGCCCCAACACCGTCGAGGCCATCGCCGCGCGCGCCGATCACGTCGACGTCGTCGACGCCGCGATCAGCGGAGGCCCGCACGACATCGCGGCCGGCCGGCTCACGCTGTTCGTGGGCGGCGCCGGGGCGGCGGTTGACCGGGTGCGACCGCTGCTGGCCTGCTACGGGGATCCGGTCCTGCACGTCGGGCCCGTCGGCGCCGGCCAGAAGGTCAAGCTGGTCAACAACGCTCTCTTCGCGGGACAGATCGGGCTGCTCGCGGAGGCCGTCCGGCTGGGCGAGCGGCTCGGCGTGCCCGAATCGACATTGCTGAGCGCGCTGGGCCGAGGCAGCGCGAGCAGTCGCGTGCTGAGCCTCGTCGCGGCAAGCGGGTCCGTCGCGTCGTTCATCGAGGTAACCGGCGACTTCGTCGGCAAGGACGTGGCCGTCGTCCGCGACATCGCCGCGGAACTGGGCGGCGGACTGGGCGCGCTGGACGACGTCCTCACGACGATCGACGTCGCGAAGAAGGTTTGAGATGCCAGCGTTTTGGTCTTTCCGGTTCGTCACGAAGGTATTACCGTTAGCGTTACAGTCGGGGACTCCGCTGTAAAGGTTTCAGCCCGACCTCGCCGCTGAGGAGGATTCAGTGACAAAACCGAAGGTTGTCTTCGATCCGTACTCCGAGGACTACTTCAACAACCCGTTCGACATCTATCGGCGGATGCGCGAAGACGCGCCCCTGTATTACGACGAAAAAGAGGACTTCTACGCGCTGACCCGCCATGAAGACGTGGCGGCCGCGTTCAAGGACTTCGAGACGTATTCCTCGGCGCGCGGCTGCGACCTGGCGATGGTGCGGCGGGGCATTGCCCCCGAGCAGAAGTCGATCATCTTCATGGATCCTCCGGAGCACCGCCACATGCGCAGCCTGCTCAACAAGGCGTTCACCCCCCGGGCGATCCAATCGCAGCGCGAGACGATCATCGAGGTGATCGACAAGTACCTGGGCGCGGTCGACCCCGACAACTTCGACGTCGTGCAGGACTTCTCCGGGCCGTTCCCGGTGGAGGTCATCACCCGGATGGCCGGTGTGCCCGAGGAATACCGCCAGCAGGTCCGGCACTGGATCGACACCAGCCTGCACCACGAGCCGGGCCAGATCGAGGTCAGCGAAGCGGGCGTGCAGGCCAACATCGACACGGCCATGTACTACTTCAGCCTGGTCCAGGAGCGGCGCCAGGAGCCGCAGGACGACATGATCAGCCGGCTGATCGCCGCCGAGATTCCCGGCGAAGACGGCCAGCTGCGCAAGCTCGACGACATCGAGATCTGCGGGTTCGCAACCCTTCTCGGCGGCGCGGGCGCGGAGACCGTCACCAAACTGATGGGCAACGCCGCGGTGATCTTCGCCAACCACCCCGACCAGTGGCAGAAGCTGCAGGAGGACCGGGACAAGATCCCCGGGGCGGTCGAAGAGCTACTGCGCTACGAGGGGCCGGTGCAATACAACGTCCGCTACACCCTCAAAGAGGCCCATGTCAGCGGTGGCGTCATTCCGGCGGGCAAACCGGTGTTCCTGTGCGGCGCCGCGGCCAACCGCGACCCGGAGGCCTTCACCGACGCCGACACGTTCGACATCGAGCGCGATCACACCGAGGCGCAGCACCTCGGGCTCGGGTACGGGATCCACAGCTGCCTGGGCGCCGCGCTGGCCCGCCTGGAAAGCCGCATCGCGCTGGAGCGGCTGCTCGACTTCATGCCGCGTTACGAGGTCAACTTGGCGGGATGTAAACGGGTGACCATGCAAAACGTGGCGGGCTGGAAGAACGTGCCCGTCAAGGTACTTCGCTGAGGGGGCCACAATGACGAAGAAGATCGAAGTCGATTGGGGACTCTGCGAAAGCAACGGTGTCTGCATGGGCATCAACCCGGACATCTTCGAGCTCGGCGACGACGACATGTTGACCGTCCACCAGGAAGAAGTCACACCGGAGAACGAGGCGGACGTGCGCGAGGCCGTCCGTCAGTGCCCTCGGCAGGCGATCTCCATCGTCGGAGAGTAGCGGTCAGAATCCGGAGAGGATGACCGCGTTGCAGTCGGCCGCCGCCTGGCGCAGTTTGGCCGCCTTTTGATAGCCCTCGGACTCGTACCAGGCGCGCGCGGCATCCACCGATTCGAATTCCAGGACGACGGTCTGGTCGCCGTGCCAGTCGCCTTCGATGACTTTGGGGGCGGTGTCCACCGCGAGAACCGTCGCACCGCTCATCGCCGATCCGGCTGCCTGGGCGTATGCCTTCATGCCCTCCGGGTCCTTGATCGCCTCGGTCAAGATGACATAACCTTTTGCCACGCCGAATCTCCTTGCCTGCCTCTGTATTAGTTACTTTTCGCTGATCGCCTGCTCGGGACAACACTGGATGGCCTCCCGGGCGTCAGCCTCCAATTCCGTTGGGACATCGGCATCTATCGCCACGGCGTAGCCATCGTCAGTCAGGCTGAACACGTCGGGACACAGCGTCAGACACATCCCGTGACCGCGACAGCGCTGATCGTCTACCCAGACCTTCATGCCAGCGTGAACTCCAGGTGCAGTTCGGTCAGACCGCGCAGGATGTACGTCGGAACATATTGGTAGCGGCGGTCATTCGCCGGACCGTGCTTGTCCTCGTTGATCCTGATGTCGGTCGTGCGGTCGAGCAGCCGCTCGAGCGCCACCCGGGTTTCGGCCCGCGCCAGCGGCGCGCCCGGGCAACTGTGAATTCCGCGGCCAAAGGAGATGTGCTGTCGGGCGTTCTTGCGCGCCGGGTCGAACGTGGCGGGGTCCTCGAAGCGACGCGGGTCGCGGTTGGCGGCCGCCTGCACGATCATCACGGTGCTGCCCGCCGGCAGGTCGACCCCACCGACGGTGGCCGGCACCCGGTTCATCCGGAAGTCGCCCTTGACCGGGCTCTCGTGGCGCAGCGACTCCTCGATGAAATTGGGCAGCAGGCTGCGGTCCTTGCGCAACTGCGCCTGGACGTCGGGCCGCTCCCCCAACGTCTGCAGCGCGGCACCGAGCAACCGCACGGTGGTCTCCTGGCCGGCCGAGAAGACGTTGGCCGCCACGCGCGCCACGTCCTCGACCTCCGGGATCGAGCCGTCGGGGAAGGTGGCGGTCGCCAGGCCGGTCAGCACGTCGTCGCGGGGCTCGCGGCGACGGTCCCGCACGTAGTCGGAGAAGAGGCCGTAGAGGAATTCCAGCGGGCTGTGCGCCAGCGATTCCTTGCCGGTGCCGCCCACGCCGCCACCCGAGTGCTCGCGGATGCCCTTGATGAATTTGTCGCGATCTTCCATGGGGACGCCCAGCAGATCGGCGATCACCAGCAGCGTGAAGGGCCCGGCGAAGCCCTTGATCCATTCGCCGTGGCCGGGCGCCAGGAACTCGTCGAGCGCCTGGTCGGCGAGCGCCCACATCGCGTCCTCGTTCTCCTTGAGGCGCTTCGGGGTGATCAGCCGCATCAGCAGGGAGCGGTGGTTGGTGTGGGTCGGCGGGTCGAGCGTGGGCAGCTGGTCGCTGAAGGGCAGCTCGTCGCGATGCCGCTCGATCAGCTCGGTGACGTCGTCACCCTCGAGCGGCACCGGAAAGCCGGGGAAAGGCCCGGTCACCGAGATGCACGACGACCACGTCTCGGCGTCGTTGAGCACCGCGCAGGCCTCGTCCCAGCCGGTGATCATGGTGACGTCGTGATGGCTCTCCCGCGTGACGGGGCACCGCTGACGCAGCGCCTCGTAGTAGGGGTACGGGTCTTCGATGAGCTCGCTGCCGCGGAAGAAATCCAACTCGGAGAATTCCCTCGTCATCCCCTGCTCCTTGAATCTCGGCGAGTGAGAACGTGCCTCTCGCAGATGAGTATTACATTTCCATAGGGGCACGGTGATCGTCAACGCGGGTCCGGCCCGGCACGGCCAAACGAGCGCTCTGCCCCGTGACAGCCGGTCAGCTGGCGGGCACCAGATCGGCGGCGACCGACGGCCACGCCAACAGCCCGCTACGGAAGGTCTCGACGTGACCCACCGGAATCGGCGGCGCCCCTCCGATATTCGAGGCGGCCGCCAGGGCCTTGGCCTTGAACGTCTGCGCGGCCGTGCTCAGCTGGTGTTGCACCAGGCCGACGCTGTCGTCGAGTTCGGACGGCCAGTTCTCGCCCCACAGCGTGACCTCGGTGACGCCGTGATCGAGGGCCTGCAGGACGCCCTGGCGCACCCGCGGATCACAGCCGAACAGGTCGGCCGCGGCCGCCAGGGCCTGCGGGCGGGGGCGCGAATGCGCCGATGCCAGCGCGTCCTCGAGGTCGAGCACCCGGGCCCCGACGATCTGCAGGGGCCGGGCGTCGGGCTGGTCCGCCAGATCCATCAAAAGCACGGTGACGTCCCATCCCGCCATCGACCGGTCGAAGAGCCAGCCGCCGGCGAATCTCACCACGTCGATGACGGTGGCGGCGACGACGTCGAGCCGGTATCTCATGTCGTCGCGGTTTTCTTCGGCGGCGCGAAGTCCCGCGCCAGCGTCTCGGCGTACTGCTTGAACACCTCGGGTAGCGGTATCGAAGGATCGAGCAACCATGTGGTTTCCATTCCGTGGACAAAGGCGAGGATTTCTATCGCCTTGAGGGCGGGGTCGATGTCTTCGCGGTACCGGCCCTCGGCCTGACCGCGACGGATGAGGTCGATGACGATGTCGGTCGCGGCCCGGTGGCGGGCCAGCATGCGGTCATGCAACGGCGCCTCGGGAAGGATGCTCTCCACCAGCAAGACCGTGAACGTGCCCACCATGTCCGGTGCCCGACTGAAGCGGTCGGCGACCCGGGTGATCTCGACGAGGAGATCGCCGGCGCGGTCGGCATGGGAATCGTCGTCGAGGTCACGCGCGTCCAAGACGGCGTGCAGCAGCTGCTCCTTCGATTCGAAGTGATGCAGCAGCCCCGCCGGGGTGACCCCGGCTTCACCGGCGATCTGGGCGAGCGTCGTGTTACGCCAGCCGTTGCGAGTGAGGAGGCGTTGGGCGACGTCGAGGATCCGCTGCTTGCGGTCCTCACCCTTGGCGAGGAGCGTGTCGTAACGCCGGGCGACGGCCAAATGGACTCCTGAAGCAATGGGGCACGATCGGCGGGCTCAACCAACCTAGTGAACACACAGTAAGTTAGTTTGGCCGCTGTGACAAGGGTCACCGCGGGAGTGGTTCTCGCGAGAGTGGGTGTGGCTAGCTGACGAGCTCGACCAGCGTCGCGTTGGCGGTGCCCCCGCCCTCGCACATGGTCTGCAGCCCGTAACGAATCCCGTTGTCGCGCATGTGATACGCCATGCGGGTCATGAGCACCGCGCCCGAAGCACCCAGCGGGTGTCCCAGCGCGATGGCACCGCCCAGCGGATTCATCCGGGCGGGGTCCGCGCCGGTCTCCGCCAGCCACGCCAACGGCACCGGGGCGAAGGCCTCGTTGACCTCGAACACGCCCACCTCGGACAGCGCGACGCCGGCCTTGCTCAGCACCTTCTCGGTCGCCGGGATGGGCCCGGTGAGCATGAGCACCGGATCCGCCCCGGTCACCGCGCCCGCCAGGTAACGCACGATCGGGGTCAGGCCCAGCTCGACCGCCATCTCGGCGGTGGTCACCAACAACGCGGCCGCGCCGTCGGAGATCTGCGAGGAATTGCCGGCATGGATCACGCCGTCCTCGGCGAAGGCCGGCTTGAGCGCGGCCAGCTTCTCCACGCTGCTTCCGCGCCGCACGCCCTCGTCGGCGGCCACGACGTTGTTCTCGGCCCCGTCGACGAATACCGGCACGATCTGGTCGGTGAACGCGCCGCCGTCCTGGGCCGCGGCCGCACGCTCGTGGGACTCGACGCTGTATTCGTCGAGCCGGGTGCGGGAGAAGCCCCACTTCTTGGCGATCATCTCCGCCGACAGGCCCTGATTGAAAGAGAAATCGTCATAGCGGGCAAGCACTTTCGGGCCATAGGGCATGCCGGAGGCGCGCGCCGAACCGAGTGGGACTCGGCTCATGACCTCGACGCCGCCGGCCACGACGACGTCCTGCTGACCCGACATCACCGCCTGCACGGCGAAGTCCAGCGCCTGCTGGCTGGAACCGCAGGCGCGGTTGACGGTGGTCCCGGGAATGCTTTCCGGCCAGCCGGCGGCCAACACCGCATAGCGGCCGATGTTGCTGGACTGGTCGCCCACCTGGGAGACACAGCCCCACACCACGTCGTCGACGATCTCGGGGCCGATGCCGGTGCGTTCCACGAGTTCGTTGAGGACGACCGCGGACAGGTCGGCGGCGTGCATGCTGGAAAGTGCGCCGTTGCGCTTGCCGACCGCGGTGCGGACGGCCTCGACGATGACTGTTTCACGCATATCTCTACTCCGATCGCTGCGCCCAACTATCCCATGATCGCCGAGCGTGTACTGAGGGCGAAAAACTCGCCAAAAATTCGCCGTGGCTGCACGTTCGCCGTCAGTGCTTAGTAGCTCCTCGGCAGCTTCAGGACGTTGGCGCCCAGGAAGTTCAAGATCATCTCCTGGCTCACGGGCGCGATCTTCATCAGCCGGGCCTCACGGAAGTAGCGCGTGATGTGGTATTCCTCGGCGTAACCCATGCCGCCGTGGGTTTGCAACGCCCGGTCCGCGGCGGTGAAGCCCGCGTCGGCGCACAGGTATTTGGCCGTATTGGCCTCGCGCCCACAGGATTTGCCGTTGTCATACAACCAGGTGGCCTTGCGCAGCATCAGCTCGGCCGCATCGAGCCGGGCCAGGGAATCGGCGAGCGGAAACTGCAGGCCCTGGTTCATCCCGATGGGCCGGCCGAAGACCTCACGCTCGTTGCCGTACTTCACCGCCTTCTCCAGCGCCACCCGGCCGATACCGAGGGCTTCGGCCGCGATCAGCATCCGCTCCGGGTTCAGACCGTCGAGGATGTACTGAAATCCCTTGCCCTCCTCGCCGACTCGGTCGGAGACCGGCACCTCGAGATTGTCGATGAACAGTTCGTTGGAGCTGACGGCGTTGCGGCCCATCTTGCGGATCGGGCGGATGTCGATTCGGCTACGGTCGAGGTCCGTGAGGAACAGCGTCATCCCGTCGGTCTTCTTGGTGACCTCGTCATAGCTTTGGGTTCGGGTCAGCAACAGGATCTTGTCGGACTCCATCGCCTTGGAGATCCACACCTTGCGACCGTTGACGATGTAGCGATCGCCGTCACGCTTGGCAAACGTGGTGATGCGGGAAGTGTCAAGCCCCGCACCGGGTTCGGTCACACCGAAGCAGACGTGCACCTCGCCGGTCGCGACCGCGGGCAACGTTCGGGCCTTGAGCTCATCGGAGCCGTGCACCACCACCGGCTGCATGCCGAAGATGGACAGGTGGATCGAGCTGGCGGCGTTCATCGCACCGCCGGATTTGGCGACCTCCTCGAGTAGGATTGTCGCTTCGGTGATTCCGAGGCCATGGCCGCCGTATTCGGTGGGGATGGTCATTCCCAACCAGCCGCCGTCGGCGATGGCGCGGTAGAACTCGGTCGGAAATTCGTGCGCCTGGTCTTTTTCCATCCAGTACTGGTCGTCGAACTTGCGCGCCAATTCCGCGACCGACCGACGGATCAGTTCCTGGTCATCGGTCAGCTCAAAGTTCATTCCAGCCACTGGTGGCACTCCTCGTCCTCAGCGCGAGAAGACGCAGAATCGCACGAATTCCTCCCGAACAGTGCGATTCTGCGTCTGCTCGCCAGATCAGTCCTTATTGCCGGAAAGGGCCTTGGCGTTGGCCGCGAAATCCGCGAAGGACGAGCCGCCTCGGCTGTCCTTGTCGTGGCCCTGGGCCTTGATGGACACATCGTGCCCCTCGGCGGCTTTGCGCAGCGCACCGACGGTCGCCTGTTCGCGCGAAATGTGCGTGAAGGGGTCGAACGAGTACCAGCGCATAGCGTTCTCGTAGGTCATCTTGTTGATCTCGTCGTCGGGAACGCTATTGAGGGACAAGACATCCCAGAGCTCTTCCGGCGCACCCGGCCACATCGAGTCGCTGTGCGGGTAGTCGGCTTCCCAACAGATGTTGTCGATGCCGATCATGTTGCGCAGCGCCACGCCAACCTTGTCGCTGATGAAGCAGGTCAGGAAGTGGTCGCGGAAAACCTCGCTGGGCAGCTTGCCCTTGAAGTCCTGGTGCGTCCAGGCGGAGTGCATTTCGAAGGTCCGGTCCGCGCGCTCCAGGAAGTAGGGAATCCAGCCGGTTCCCCCCTCGGACAGCGCGATCTTCAGGTCCGGGTACTCCTTGATCGGCTTGGACCACAACAGGTCCGCGGCGGCCTGCACGATGTTCATCGGCTGCAGCGTGATCATCACGTCCATCGGCGCATCGGGCGCGGTGATGGCCAGACGGCCGGACGATCCGATGTGCACGTTCATCACGGTGTCGGTGTCGCACAACGCCTTCCACAGCGGAGCCCAATAGTCGTCGTGGAAACTCGGGTAGCCCATCGCGGCCGGGTTCTCGGTGAATGTCAGCGCATGCACGCCCTTCTTGGACACCCGGCGCACCTCGGCGGCGCACGCCTCGGCGTCCCAGATCACCGGTATCGCCATGGGGATGAACCGCGCCGGATAGGCGCCGCACCATTCTTCGATGTGCCAGTCGTTGTAGGCCTGCACCAGCGCGATCGAGAAGTCATTGTCGTCGGTGGCGAACAGGCGCCCCGCAAAGCCGGGGAACGACGGGAAGCAGATCGAGGCCAGGATGCCGCCGGCGTTCATGTCCTTGACACGCTCGTCCACGTTGTAACAACCCGGCCGGATCTCGTCGAGCCCCGTCGGCTCGATGCCGTACTCCTCTTTGGGCCGACCGGCCACAGCGTTGAGCGCCACGTTGGGGATGACGGTGTCGCGGAACTTCCACATGTCCGAACCGTCGGCGTTGTGCACCAGGCGGGGCGCATCGTCCTGATACTTCTTCGACAGATGGTTCTTGAACATGTCGGGCGGCTCGACGGTGTGGTCATCGACGCTGATCAGAATCATGTCTTCTTTGTTCATGGCCGTCCCTTTCGTCGGTTCCACCGAATCGATCACAGCCTCGGCGAAACGCTGTCCCGTGCCAAGATCACTAAAGTGAAAACTATCTTCTCGCCTGGCGAGAATCAACATCCATCGGTTGCTGAGCCGGCCCGCACCCGCCTGACCAGCGACCGAAGGAAACGGCGAATTTCGCGCCACCGAGCCGCGATGCCGTGACGTAATACCTGGCGCGACGCACCGGCGCGATGGCCCGACCCCCTTATTCAGGAAAGCAGCCGTCCCGACCGACCGGCGGACTGCGCGGTGACCGGACTTGCGCCGGGGCGACACGCCGGCATTGACCGGGCACACGTTTCGTGCCAGTCTGTTAGTTGCAAATGAGAATCTAATTCTCTTTCACCGAGAGGACACTGCTAATGCGCTTGCGGCCGCTCCCCGCCGATCAGTGGGACGAGGCTACCCAGCAGGCCCTCTCGGCCATGCGTGAAGCGGACACCAACAACGCGCTGTCCACCCTGGCTCACCACCCGGCGCTGGCCAAGGCGTTCCTTCGATTCAACGCCCACCTACTGGTGTCGTCCACGCTGCCGCCGCGCATCCGCGAACTGGCCATCCTGCGGGTGGCCCACCGCCGGCAGTCGGCCTACGAGTGGTCCCACCACGTCAGGATGGCCAAGGAAGAAGGGATCACCGAGGATCAGATCGCGGCTTTGCAGCGCGGAGAGGCCCTCGACGAGTTCGACCAGGTCGTCGTCACCGGGGTCGACGAGCTCGACGAGAAGTCGGAGCTGTCGGACGACACGTGGGCGGCGCTGGGCGAGCGTCTCAACGACCAGCAACGCATGGATTTCGTCTTCACGGTCGGCTGCTACGCCCTGCTGGCCATGGCCTTCAACACGTTTGGCATCCAGCCCGAGCACGCCGCCCCAGCCGCTACCAACGTCGAATAAGAGGAGTAAGAACGTTGCCGCACTTCCCCAAGCCAGCCGCCGGCAGCTGGACAGAAAACTATCCCGAACTGGGCACCGAGCCGGTTGACTACACCGACTCGATCGATCCCGCGTTCTTCGAAGCCGAGCGCGACGCGGTCTTCCGGCGGATGTGGCTGAACGTCGGCAGGGTCAACCGGCTCCCCCGCACCGGCAGCTACTTCACCAGGGAACTGCCGGCGGCCGGCAAGGGCACGTCGGTGATCATCGTCAAGACCAAGGACGGGTCGGTCAAGGCGTATCACAACGTCTGCCGCCACCGCGGAAACAAGCTGGTGTGGAACGACTTTCCCAACGAGGAGACCTCCGGCACCTGCCGGCAGTTCACCTGCAAGTACCACGCCTGGCGCTACAACCTCGACGGTGACCTGACCTTCATCCAACAGGAAGAAGAGTTCTTCAACGTCGACAAGGGCGACTACGGGCTGGCGCCGGTGCGCTGCGAGGTGTGGGAAGGCTTCATCTTCATCAACTTCGACGACAACGCGGCGCCGCTCACCGATTACCTTGGGCCGCTGGCCAAGAGCATCGAGGGGTACCCCTTCGGCGAGATGACGGAGGCCTACTCCTACCGGGCCGAGGTCGGCAGCAACTGGAAGCTGTTCATCGACGCGTTCGTCGAGTTCTACCACGCGCCGATCCTGCACCAGGGGCAGTACACCAAGGAAGAAGCCGCCAAGATCCAGAAGTTCGGCTACGAGGCGCTGCACTACGAGCTGGCCGGTCCGCACAGCCTGCAGTCGACCTGGGGTGGTCAGGCGCCGCCCCCGGACATGTCCATGGTCAAGCCGATGGACCAGGTGTTGCGCAGCGGGTTGTTCGGCCCGTGGGACAAGCCGGAGATCATCGAAAAGCTTGACCTGCCTTCGGGTGTCAACGTCAAGCGGGTGCCGCAGTGGGGCATCGACTCGTGGCTGTTCTACCCGAACTTCATGCTGCTGATCTGGGAGCCCGGCTGGTACCTGACCTACCACTACTGGCCGACCGCGGTGGACAAGCACATCTTCGAGTCCACGCTGTATTTCGTCCCGCCCCGCAATGCGCGGGAACGCCTGGCCCAGGAGTTGGCCGCGGTGACGTTCAAGGAGTATGCGTTGCAGGACGCCAACACGTTGGAAGCGACGCAGACCATGATCGGGACCCGGGCGGTCAAGGAGTTCCTGCTGTGTGACCAGGAAGTCCTGATCCGCCATCTGCACCACACGACCGCCAACTACGTCAAGGAGTACCAGCGCAATGGCGCTACCGTCTGAATTCGCCGCCCTCGAGCCCTATTTGGATTGGGACCTGGCCACCGAGCCCGAGCGCTACGCCAAGCGGCTCGCCTCGACGATGCCTCAGATGCAGGAGTTCTACGACGCCGCGTTCCCGTTGCTCAACGACGTGATCGCCTACTGCGACAAATTTCCGCTGAACGACCTGCCGGATGACGCAAAGACCCTGATGCACATCATGCAATCATTGGTCATGGTGTCGTTCCCGATCGAGGCATGGAAGCAGCCGCGCGTCCCCGACAGCGGCGCGGCGTGGGTGGAAGTGCTTCGGGAGCCGGTGATCTGACACGTGCTTACGCTCAAGGCGGCCGGGCTGCTCGACGTCGACGCCGGTGAGATCGTTCGGCCCGGCATTGTGCGGATCGAGGGTGACCGGATCGTCGGTGTCGGGGGCGAGCCGGAAGGCGAGCTCATCGATCTCGGCGATCAGATCCTGCTGCCCGGGTTGATGGACATGGAGGTCAACCTGCTCATGGGTGGTCGCGGGGAGAAACCCGGCCTGTCCCAGGTGCAGGACGACCCGCCGACGCGCATGTTGCGGGCGGTCGGCAACGCGCGCCGCACGCTGCGCGCCGGGTTCACCACGGTGCGCAACCTCGGTCTGTTCGTCAAAACCGGCGGATACCTGCTGGATGTCGCGCTGGGCAAGGCGATCGATGCGGGCTGGATCGACGGTCCACGGGTGGTGCCGGCGGGGCACGCGATCACACCGACCGGCGGGCATCTGGACCCGACGATGTTCGCCGCATTCTCGCCACACGTGTTGGAGCTGACCATCGAGGAAGGCATCGCGAACGGAATCGACGAGATCCGCAAAGCGGTGCGTTATCAGATCAAGCACGGCGCCGAGCTGATCAAGGTCTGCTGTTCGGGTGGGGTGATGTCGTTGACGGGTCCCCCTGGCGCACAGCACTATTCGGACGAAGAGCTGTGCGCGATCGTCGACGAGGCGCACCGGCGCGGGATGCGCGTCGCCGCGCACACCCACGGCGCCGATGCGGTCAAGCATGCCGTCGCCGCCGGGATCGACTGCATCGAGCACGGCTTCTTGATCGACGACGAGGCGATCGCCAGCATGGTCGAACACGGCACCTTCCTGGTGAGCACGCGGCGGCTGGCCGAAGGAATGGACGTCTCGCACGCGCCGCCCGAACTACAGGCCAAGGCCGCCGAGATGTTCCCGAAGTCGCGCACGTCGATCTTGGCCGCGCACAAGGCCGGTGTGAAAATCGCCGTCGGGACCGACGCCCCGGCGATCCCGCACGGAAAAAACGCCGACGAACTCGTCACGCTGGTGGAGTGGGGTTTGCCGCCCTTGGCGGTGCTGCGCGCGGCCACCACCACCGCGGCCGATCTCATCAACTCGAGCGACCGCGGCCGGCTGGCGCAAGGCCAGCTCGCCGATATCATCGCCGTGCCGGGAAACCCGTTGGAAGACATCACTGTTACCCAGCGCGTCAGCTTCGTCATGAAAGGCGGCAAGGTCTATGCCAACGAGAACTGACGACCTTGTCGAGATCCAGCAGCTGCTCGGCCGCTACGCGGTGACCATCACCCAGCAAGACATCGACGGTCTCGTCGCCGTCTTCACTCCGGACGGGACCTACAGCGCGTTCGGCGAAACCTACAGCCTGAACCGGTTCCCGGAACTGGTGGCCGCGGCCCCAAAGGGCTTGTTTCTCACCGGGACCGCGGTGGTCGACCTTGACGGTGACGCGGCCAGCGGAACCCAACCGCTGTGCTTCATCGACCACTCCAGTCACGACATGCGGATCGGTTACTATCGCGACACCTATGTGCGAACCGCCGACGGGTGGCGCCTCAAGACCCGCGCGATGACCTTTATCCGCCGCAGCGGTGTGCACGATTCCGGGCGCCCCCACGCCATCGGGCGCCCCGCCGGTGACTCGGCGACCCAGGCAACGACCTAAGGAGCCAACCAATCGACAGTGCGGTCAATGTCGAGCAGTTCCGAGCAGACCTGCGCGCGTGGCTCGACGACAACGATCTGACACCCGGGCCGGACCATTCGCTGCAGGGCCACATGCAGCAGTTCGCCCGGGTCAGTCGCGCGCTCTACGACGCCGATTGGATGCGGTACGGCTGGCCGGAAGAAGTCGGCGGGTTGGGCGGTCCGGCGCTGCTGCGCGCGGTCGTCGGCGAGGAGGTGGTGGGCCGTCGGCTGGCCGAACCCGGCCCGTACTCGATGCTCGAGGTGCTCGCACCCACCATGATCGATTACGCGCCCCCGGAGCTCGCCGCGGAAATGGTGCCGCGGCTGCTGAGCGGCGAAGAGCAATGGTGCCAGGGCTTTTCCGAGCCAGGATCCGGCAGTGACCTCGCGTCGCTGACCACCCGCGCGACCCCCCAAGGCGACAACTGGATCGTCAACGGGCAAAAGGTGTGGACCAGCTTCGCGCAGTTCTCGACGCGGTGCGTCCTGCTCACCCGCACCGCGCCCGGCCACGAGGGAATCACCGCCTTCTTCGTCGACCTCGACACCCCCGGCATCACCGTCCGGCCACTGCGCACCATGCACGGCGTCGACGAATTCTGCGAGGTGTACTACGACGACGTCGTGATTCCGGCGAGCAGGATGCTCGGCCGCCCCGGAGACGGCTGGCGGCTCGCCATGGACCTGCTGCCCTTTGAGCGTTCCTCCTGCTTCTGGCAGCGAATCGCCTACCTCTACTCCCGCTTCGACGACCTCATCGCCGAAGCGTCCGAGATCGGTTCCCCCGACGAATCCGCGCTGGGCGGAGCCTATCTGGCGCTGCACACCCTGCGCTGCCGGTCGCGCGCCACCCAGCACCGGATGCGCGACGGGGCCCGCTTGGGCCCCGAGACCTCCATCGACAAGGTGCTCCTGGCCGCCGCCGAGCAGCGGCTCTACGACACCGTCCGCGACCTGCTGCCGGCGAGGCTCGAACTCGAAGACACACCGTGGCGTTCGGAGTACCTGTACTCACGCGCGGCGACGATCTATGGCGGCACCGCCGAGATTCAGCGCAACATCATCGCCCGCCGACTGCTCGACCTCGGGAAGGAGTGAAGCGTGACGCCTTCGCCGGACACCGAGTCAGATCCCGAATCGCTGCGCCTGCTGGTTGACTCGCTGCGGACGACGATGGGCGCCGCCTCGGGAGCCAAGCTCGACGCGGCGCTGACCGACCTCGGTTGGCGCGACATGCTCGACGAAATGCCCGACATCGCAATACCGTTGGTGTTCACGCTGCTCGGCGAGACCGGTGCGCACGCGCCCGTGCTCAACGACGTGGTGCTGTGCGCGGCCGGTGAAGCGCCCGGAGGCGCCCTGCCGTTGCCGTTCGCCGGCGGAACGTGGGTGCTGTGGGAGCGTCGCGACGGGTCCGAGTCGGCAATCGATGAGTTGCTCCCGATACGCCCTGTGCCGCAAGGCGATCCATTGCCGTCGGCCGCGCTACAGGCGGGATGGCGGGCCCTGGGCTGGTGGCTGGTCGGCACCAGCCGCGCCATGCTCTCGCTGGCCCGTCAGCATGCCCTGGACCGCGTTCAGTTCGGTCGGCACATCAGCTCGTTCCAGGCGATCCGCCACCGCCTGGCCGAGACATTGGTGGCCATCGAGGGCGCCGAGGCGACGCTGCGGGCCGCGACCGAGTGCGACGACGAGGGGCTGGCCTCCTTGCTGGCCAAGGCCGCGGCCGGCCAGGCGGCGCTGACCGCCGCGCGCCACTGCCAGCAGGTGCTCGCCGGCATCGGATTCACCGCCGAACACCCGCTGCACCACCACATCAAGCGCTCGCTCATCCTCGACGGACTGCTGGGTAGCGCCCGAGAACTCACGCGCGAAGCCGGAAGCGCGCTGGTGGCAACGGGATCCGCGCCACGGCTTGCCCAGCTGTAACGGAGCTGTTTTCGCGCCATGAGCGGACCCCTGGGGGCGTCGACGTAGACTCGTCCCGACACCTAAAGGATGGGACCCAATGAGTCACCCCGACACACCGCGAAACGAGGTCGGCGTCGCCTCGCTGCTGCTCGGCCTGGTCGGGCTCATCACGTGCTGGATGATGCTGGGGGTGCCATTCGGCATCGCGGCGGTGGTGACGGGCGACATCGCCCGGCGGCGCGTCGCCCGCGGGGAGGCGAACAATCCTCGAATCGCGTTGGCCGGGATGGTTTTAGGCGTGATCGCGATACTGGTGGGCCTCGTCGCAATCGGCTACTACGCCAGGCTGGACGTCGCCAAGCACTGACGCGCGGATCAATTCCGCGGCAGCCCGAGTACGCGCTCGGCGATGATGTTGCGCTGTATTTCCGAGGTTCCGCCGGCGATGGTCGCGGCGAAGGTGCGCGTGTACCGGTCGAACCAGGCGCCGTAGTGGCTGTCCAGGTTGAGCGGGGCGAACGGGGCGGTGACCCCGCGCAACACCAGTCCGTCGCCGCCCTTGGCGGCCAGCGCGTCCTCGCAGGCGCGTTGCATCGCCTCCGAGCCGAGCAGCTTGAGCACCGACTGGGCGGGCACGTCTTCTTCCCCGCGCGCGGCTTTGGCCAGCGTCGCCGACCCGAGTAGTCGCATCGCGTAGAAATCCATCACCAGCGTCGCGTAGCGATCCCGCTGGACGGGCCCCGCGGGGCTGGTTTCGACGGTCAGCGCGTGCAACATGTCGGCGTAATCCAGCCACAGCATTGCGCGTTCGTGACCGAGCGAACCGGTCGCGACGCGCCAGCCCGCGTTGAGTTCGCCCACCAGGTTCTCGGCCGGCACCCGCGCGTCGGTGAAGAAGACCTCGTTGAAGTCGACGTCTTCGATGTCGCCCATCGAGGCGAACGGGCGGCGGACCACACCGGGGGTGTCGGTCGGAATCAGTAAAGCGCTGATGCCCTTGTGTTTTGGGGCGTCCGGATCGGTGCGCACGAACGTCAACAGCACATCGGCGTGATGGGCGCCCGATGTCCACACCTTTTGTCCGTTGACCACGAAGTGGTCACCATCAAGCACCGCGCGGGTTTTCAGCGACGCGAGGTCCGATCCCGCGCCCGGTTCGCTCATACCCAGCGACGCGGTGATCTCCGCCCGCAGGATCGGTACCGCCCACCGCTGCTTCTGTTCGGGGGTGCCGAACGTCAACAACGACGCCGCGATGATGCCCACGCCCTGCGGGTTGAAACTTTGATAGATCCGCCGTCGTGACAACTCTTCTTGGTACACGTATTGCTGCAGCAGCGTCGCGTTGCGCCCGCCGAACTCCGGCGGATTGCCTGGCAGGAGCCACCCGCTGTCGAACAGCAGGCGTTGCCACCGGCGGGCCCACGCGGGGATGTCCGAACTCGACTGCGGCCGGTCGAGCGCCTCAGCCTCGGACGGCAGATGCTCATCGAGGAAAGCGACGAATTCGGCGCGGAACGCCTCCACGTCGGCGTCAAACGTCAGCTGCACGGCACTTCCCGAAATGGTCCTGAGCGCACTTACTCCGTCGGTAGATCACGCTTTCCGCCAACGGCGCGGTTCGCTCTTGCGATTACGCTTCCCTAGACACGTGTAAGAGAATACTATTCTCGTGGTAAGAAAGTTACAATCTCCGACACGTGATCCGTGAGGGGGTCGAGCGCAGCGATGTCACGGCGTTCTCCGGTAGAGTCCAACCATGTTCTCCCAGCGCGGCAATCACCTGAGTCGGCCGTGACCAATCCCAGCGAAGAGCCGGCCTGGAAGCAGCGCGCCGTCGAGCGGTCCATCAAGACGGCGAAATTGCGTGCGGCGCAACGGGTTCAGCGCTTCCTCGACGCCGCCCAAGCCATCATCATCGAAAAGGGCAGCACCGACTTTACCGTCCAGGAGGTCGTGGACCGCTCCCGCCAGTCACTGCGCAGCTTCTACCTGCAATTCGACGGCAAGCACGAGCTGTTGCTGGCGCTGTTCGAAGATGCGCTGAGCCGCTCCGCCGACCAGATCCGCGCCGCCACGGAAAGCCACAGCGATCCGCTGGAGCGGCTGCAGGTCGCCGTACAACTGTTGTACGAAGCCTCGCGCCCGGATCCGACCGCCAAGCGCCCGCTGTTCACCGACTTTGCTCCTCGATTGCTGGTGACACATCCGGCCGAGGTCAAGGTCGCGCACGCTCCGTTGCTAGCGTTGCTGACGGAACTGATGGACGCGGCCCACGATGCCGGGAAGTTGCGCACCACCATCAACCCCAAGCGCGTGGCCGCCATGACCATGCAGACGGTGATGTTCATCGCGCAGTCCAGCGGCGGCCCCGACGACGCGACGACCCACCCCATCACCGCAGAAGAGGTATGGGACTTCTGCTCACGCGGCTTCGTCGCGTAACACCGCCCCACGGGCCGTAATCTTCCTCACTCCGGAGCTGAGCAAATAGCGCACGCCGTTTGCCGGTGAGAATGAGATTCTCTAATATCTAGAACCACGAGTAGCCGAAACGGATTCGCCATTGACACCCGTGACGGCCGAATGACAGAGTTCAAAAGCGGCAAGACCCACGATCCGGGGACGCGATTGTTCTCCGCGCAGGCGTGCCGATCAGATCAAAGTCAGGAGTTGAGGTAGCCATGACCGGACGTGTTGAGGGCAAAGTCGCCTTGGTCACCGGAGCGGCGCGCGGTCAGGGCCGCAGTCACGCGGTGCGGTTGGCGCAGGAGGGCGCGGACATCATCGCCATCGACATCTGCAAGCCCATCCGCGAGGGCGTGCTGGACACCGCGATCCCGGCGTCGACGCCCGAGGACCTGGCCGAGACCGCCGACCTGGTCAAGGGGCACAACCGCAGGATCTTCACGGCCGAGGTCGACGTCCGCGACTACGACGCGCTCAAGGCGGCGGTGGACAACGGCGTCGAACAACTCGGGCGTCTCGACATCATCGTCGCCAACGCCGGAATCGGTAACGGCGGCGAGACTTTGGACAAGACCAGCGAAGAAGACTGGACCGAGATGATCGACATCAATCTGGCCGGGGTGTGGAAAACCGTGAAAGCCGGTGTGCCCCATCTGCTGGCCGGTGGTCGCGGCGGTTCCATCATCCTGACCAGCTCGGTCGGCGGCCTCAAGGCCTACCCCCACACCGGCCACTACGTCGCGGCCAAGCACGGCGTCGTCGGGCTGATGCGTGCCTTCGGAGTTGAATTGGGACAGCACATGATTCGCGTCAACTCCGTGCATCCCACGCACGTCAAAACCCCCATGCTGCACAACGAAGGCACCTTCAAGATGTTCCGGCCGGACCTGGAGAACCCGGGCCCCGACGACATGGCGCCGATCTGTCAGCTGTTCCACACCCTGCCGATCCCCTGGGTTGAGCCGATCGACATCAGCAACGCGGTGCTGTTCTTCGCCTCGGACGAGGCCCGCTACATCACCGGTGTGACCCTGCCGATCGACGCGGGTAGCTGCCTGAAATAGAGTTCCGTCCCATGGACGGAACTCTGTCTGGTTTCGACGGCCGCGGGGCCGTGATCACCGGCGGTGCCAGCGGCATCGGCTTGGCCACGGCCACCGAATTCGCCCGCCGCGGCGCCCGCCTGGTGCTCTCCGACGTCGATCAGCCCGCGCTGGAACAGGCGGTGAATCGGCTGCGCGGCGAGGGCTTCGACGCGCACGGCGTCGTCTGCGACGTCCGGAATCTCGACGAGATGGTTCACCTCGCCGACGAGGCCTTCCGGTTGCTCGGCAGCGTCGACGTCGTTTTCAGCAATGCCGGCATCGTCGTCGCGGGTCCGATGGGCCAGATGAATCACGACGACTGGCGGTGGGTGATCGACATCGACCTATGGGGATCGATCCATGCCGTCGAGGCATTCGTGCCCAGGTTGATCGAACAGGGCACGGGCGGGCACATCGCGTTCACCGCCTCCTTCGCCGGGTTGGTGCCCAACGCCGGTCTCGGGACGTACGGCGTTGCCAAATACGGGGTCGTCGGACTCGCCGAAACGCTGGCGCGTGAGGTCAAGGCCAATGGCATTGGCGTATCGGTGCTGTGCCCGATGGTCGTGGAAACCAAGCTGGTCTCCAATTCCGAGCGGATCCGCGGCGCGGACTACGGGCTGTCGGCCAGTCCGGAGGGGGCGTTCGGAACGTTGCCCACCCAGGACGAGAGCGTCAGCGCCGACGATGTCGCGCGGTTGACGGCGGATGCAATTCTGGCGAACCGGCTGTACATCCTGCCGCACGCGGCGGCCCGCGAGTCCATCCGCCGCAGGTTCGAGCGCATCGACCGGACCTTCGACGAACAGGCCGCCGAGGGCTGGACGCACTAGTTCGGCGGGCCCAGCCGGTAGTCGCCGGTCCGCGGGTCGTGATACCACCCGCTGGAGGCCTGGGTGCCGCCGTCGACGTGCAGCGTCTGCCCGGTCAGATAGGCCGCCATGTCCGAGGCCAAGAATACTGCGGCACTGGCGATTTCGTCGACGTGGCCGGGACGGCCCATCGGCACCATGTCGCGCATTGCACTCGTCGCGGCCTCCCCGCCCAGCTGCGCCAGCCCCTCGGTGAGGGTGATGTCCGGGGCTATCGCGTTGACCCGGATCCCATGGGGCGCCAATTCCAGTGCCGCGGTCTTGGTGTAGTTGATGACGCCGGCCTTGGCGGCTGCGTAGGCTGCGTAGCCCGGCGCCGCTCGTACGCCCTCGATCGAGGTCAGCGAGATGATGCTGCCGGGCAGGCCCTCCGACACCATCGTCCGGGCAACCCGTTGGCTGCACAGCAGGACGTGGCGCAGGTTGGCGCGATACAGCGCATCCCAACCGTTTTCGCTCGTTTCCAGCAGCGGCGAGGAGAACACGCCGCCGGCGTTGTTCACCAGAATCGTCGGTGTGCCCAGCTCCGCGATGGTGCGGTCCAGCGCGCCATCCACCTGGGCGCCGTCCCGGACATCGGTGACGATCCCCAGGGCGCCAATGGATTCGGCCGCCTGCGCGCAGGTTTGCGGGTCGCGCTCCCAGATCGCCACCCGTGCGCCGAACGCGGCCATCCCGGCCGCGATGCCGCGGCCGATGCCCGCGCCCCCGCCGGTCACCACCGCGACGTGGCCGGTCAGCAGGATGTTCGAGGGGTCGATCGCCATCCTCGATCAGCCCGCCGTGTGCATCGCCGGCGCGCTGCCGATGACACCGTCGGATTCCAGGCCGGCGATCTCCGCGTCGGACAAGCCGAGCCCGGTCAGCAGTTCGTGGTTGTGCTGTCCCAGCAGCGGCGCGTGCTCGGTGTGGAACCTGCTGGGCCCGGCTGAGCATCTCATCGGCACGGTGCTGAGCCTAGCCGGACCGTTGACGGGGTGGTCGACTTCTTCGAAGAAGCCCCGGAACGCCAACTGCTCCAACTCGGTTTGACGATGCGGTTGCATCACCTTGGCCACCGGCACCCCGGCGTCCCAGAGGGTTGCGACGATCTCGTCGCGGGTGCGGCCTTCGCACCACGCCGCGAGTTGTTCGTCGATTAGGTCGTGGTGCTCGCGCCGACCGGCGTGCGTCGACAGCTCGGGAGATGTTGCCCAGGAGGGTGATCCGATCGCGCGACACAGTTTTGCCCACTGATCGTCGGTGGCCACGGCGATGGCGACCCAGCTGTCGAGCCGGCCGAATTCGTCGATATCCGCGCTGAGGTAGAGGTTCTGTGGCGCCGCCGTCGGCCCGCGGTTGCCCGCACGCTCCAGCAGCGCCCCATAGGCCGAGTGCTCGATGACCTGCTCGGCGGAGATGCTCAGGGCCGCATCGACCATCGCCGCTTCGACGAACACGCCCTCGCCGGTGCGGCGGCGGTGCTCCAGCGCCAGCAGCAGCGCGTTGGCCGCGTGCACACCGGCGCATGGGTCGCCGATCGAATACGGGTCATACGGTGTGCGGTCCGGGTAGCCGGTGAGCCAGCTGACTCCGGACGCGGCTTCGATGACGTAGGCGAACGCGGGGTTATCGCGCCATGGCCCTTCGAGACCGAATCCGGGCATCCGCACCATCACCACGTCCGGCCGAATCGATTGAACGGTGGCGAAATCCAGGCCGAGCTGATCCAGCACCCGGGGGGTGAAGTTTTCCACGACGACGTCGCACGTGGCGATGAGCCGGCGCAGCAACTCCCTGCCGCGCGGGCTCTGCAGGTCCAGCGTCAGGCCCTTTTTGTTGGTGTTCAGCGCCTCGAAGATGGGCGATCTCTCCCACCATTGCTCCTCGGTGACCGGCACGCCGGCGATCAGCCGCGTGCCGTCCGGGCGCCGGGTGGATTCGACATGGATGACCTCGGCGCCGAGCATGGCCAGAAAGTGCGTGGCGCAGGGTCCCGCCCAGAACGTCGTCATGTCCAACACCCGAAGGCCGGTGAGCGGCAACGATTTCGCGGCACCGGTCGGCGCCGGCCGGGCGGGCAGATCCGCGGCCCGGTAATCCTCGGTGTGCTCCCCAAGCCGTGGCGCCGGATGGGGGCCGCGCAACTGCGCGGGCCGCATCCGGTAGGGGTGACTCGGCTGCTGGAAGCCGTCGCGCGGGTTGCGGACGAACGAACCGCGTTGCACGAACTGGTCGAACGACGCGACGTTCGCGCCGTTGGCGACGGGGGCGTTGGGGATACGGAACGCCGTAGCCAGTTCCCGGATTTCGTCGACGGTGGTGCGGGCCACCCAGTCGAAGATGTCCTCGGCGTAGACGTTGGCCAGCTCGGTGATCGACAGCGGCGAGTCCTCATCGATCCACTCCGGGTGCCCGACCATCGCGCACAAGTCGAACCACTGCTGCGCGGTCCCGCAGCCGAGATCCACCAAACCGTCTTTTGCCTGAGCCACTCCCGGTATCGTCGGCCGTCGCATGTCTCGCCACGGCCGCCGGAGCACCTCGAAGTAGGACACCGGATAATAGGTGAGGCACAAAATCTGGGTCTCGAGCATCGACAGGTCCAGCAGTTCTCCTGCCCCACCGCCGATTCGGCGCCAACGCGACGCCAGGGTGGCCGCGCTGGCATAGGCTCCGGCCAGGTACTCGCCGACCTGACCGCCGATGAAGACGGGCGGGCGCTGCTGCTCGCCGCGGCCGAGCCCGACGATTCCTCCCGACCAGGCCTGCAGCGTGAATTCGGTTGCGGCGCGGTCGCACCAGGGACCTTCCAGCCCGAACGGCGTGATCGCCGTGACGGTCAGGTGCGGGTGCCGCCGATGGATGGCGTGCGGCGTAAAGGCCGGGTGCTCGGCCACTGCCGAACCGGCAGACCAGACCACCGCGTCCGCGGAGGCCAATAACCGGTGCAGCAGCTCGGCGTCGTCGTCGCCGGCGGAGTCGGCGACGACGCTGCGCTTTGCGCCGGCCAGGAAGCTGAACAGCGCACCGTCACCGCCATCCGGGATGGACGCACTCGAGGCGGACCACCTGCGCAGCGGATCACCTTCTGGTGGTTCGACTTTCACGACATCAGCCCCGCCGTCGGAGAGCAGTTTGGTGCAGTAGGCGCCCGCTATGCCGGTGGACAGATCGATCACCGTGTAGCCGGTCAGTGGCGGTTCGACCCGGTGTTGCGTCACGAGTTCTTTTTCTTCGCTTTGGCTTTTTTGCTCGCTTTCTTGCTCAGGCGCCAGTCGGCGGGGAACCTGCCGTCGTTGTCCTTGACCGCATCGCCCAGACCCCGCTTCATGGCGTCAGCGAGCGTCAGTTCGTCACCGACGTCCGGGCGCACCATGCCGCCCATCGATTCGAAGACGCCGCTGAGCATGCTGCTGAGATACTCGCCCTGGAACTGCTTCATGATTTCGAAGAAGACCTTCTTAATCCGGCCGGTCGAACGTGATCGTGGCGATCCGCGTCGTGGCGTCCTTGTCGTAGCGGATCATCTCCTCGGCCGACGACTCCGCGGGGTCCGGCATGGCTAGGGCCGCCAGAACGGGCTCGCGGTGAGCACTTCCGAACCGTCGGCGGTAATCAGGACCGCTTCTCGCCCGAATACCGCGCCGACTCCCTCTTCCCACACATATCCCGTCACGGCAAGCACCATCCCCGGTTCCAACCGTTCGTCGGCCGCGGTGGCGGGCAGATGCTTGGAGACGACGGGAGGGTCGAACCCCATGCCCAGGCCGCGGGCCACCGGCATCGGTGGGTCCGGTTCCCCCGCGGCTCGGTAGGCGGCCAACAGTTCGGCCGCCCCCGCGCCGGGCCGGCAGGCGTCGAACAACCTGCCCCACAGGCTGTCCCAGCGTCGGTAGAGCGCCGCCGCGCCGTCGGGCACGTGCGACTTGCCGGCGGGCCAGGTGCGTCCCACCTCGCCGACGTAGCCCCCGGCCAGGACTCCGGCGGAAAACGCCACCAGATCGCCGTCCTGGATGCGGCCGTCACCGTGGGCGCGACGCCACGGGTGCGTGCGCGAGGTCACCCACGCGACGTCTTGATTCGACGGCGTGCTCACGCCGCCGGCCGCCGAGGCCTCCAACACCACACCGGCCAGCGCTTGTTCGCTCACCCCCGGCCGCAACTCCTCGACCGCGGCCGCCAGGGCCGATTCGGCCACCGCGACGGATTCCCGCACCGCGGCGATCTCCTCGGCGGTCTTGACTCGGCGGGCGGCCCGCATCGCGAGCTCCCCGTCGACCAGCTGTGCGTTGGGGAATGCGGTCGGCAGCAGCTGGGCGAAAACCGGTGAGAGCGCGTCGGTTCCGACGCGCCGCGCACTGGCCGCTCCGTCGATGCGCTGCAGCGCCGACATGGTGTTCATCGGGTTCCACGAGATGCCGTAGAGATTCTCGTGGGGGATGTCGTCGGGCACACCCTCGTCCCACGTGCTGAGGAGGTGCACGGCGCCGGTCTCACGCACCACCACACAGGTCGGACCGAAGGGGCGGGTGCCGGCGACCCACAACTGCGGCGCACCAGTGACGTAACGGACATTGGCCTGCCGGCCCAGGACCAGAACATCGAGATCGTGCGCCGCCATCTCGTCGAGCGCCCGCTGGCGACGCCCCGAGCGCAGCGTGCGCTCATCGGGCAGGACTTCAGTTGCCATAGGGGTCATAGGGGTAGTCGGTCAAACGGATCCAGCCTTCCTCGGTAATCACCAGGACCTCTTCGCTGCGGTAGCCTCCGGTGCCGTCCTCCCACACGACGGGCTCCAGGACCAGCACCATCCCGGGTTGCAGGACGAAGTTCTCGTCGAACTCCTGTCCGAGATCCGTTCCGATCATGGGCATTTCGGCGGCGTTGACACCGATCCCGTGGCCCAGGTAGAAGTGCGGCAGCCAGGGCTTGCTGCCGCCGTTGGCCTGGATCGCGGCCCGGCCGAGATCCGCCGCGGTGGCGCCGGCCTTGGCGACCCCCAGGACGGCGGACATGATCTCGAACCAGGTGTCGA
This sequence comes from Mycobacterium sp. NTMscope_MAC_12, assembly GCF_976985675.1. Taxonomy (NCBI): domain Bacteria; kingdom Bacillati; phylum Actinomycetota; class Actinomycetes; order Mycobacteriales; family Mycobacteriaceae; genus Mycobacterium; species Mycobacterium sp. NTMscope_MAC_12. Next base: position 372,190 of record NZ_CDRJYY010000001.1, on the reverse strand, counting down.
ACTGCGCCTGTTGGCGCGGGGAGGGGTCCCGCCCGACGATCCAGGTACGCCCGAAGTCGGAGCAGTAGCCCTGGTAGGTGATGCTGACGTCGGTCCACAGCACGTCGCCCTCGGCCAGCTCGCGCTCGGTGCTCAGCAGCGGCAGCGCCAGGTCGCCGTGCGTGGTCCACACGCCCTCGGCCTTGCTCGGCGGCATCACCTGCCAGATCGGTTCGAGCATGCTGGCCGTGGCACCCAGCTCGAAGGCACGGCGCAAAAAGCTTGCCGACAAATCGATCTGACGTATCCCGGGCGCCAGCCGCTTCTGCACCTCGACCATGGCCTCGTCGGTGATCCGGATGGCGGTGCGCATGCACGACAACTCATCCGGGGTCTTGACCGACTTGGCCGCGCTGACGATGGCCGCGGCGTCGACCGGGGCCCCGTTCGGGAACAAGGCGTTCGCGGCGCGCGACATCGCCCCCGTGCACTCGTCGACCGCCACCACCGCTTTGGCCGGGATCAGCCCGGCGATCGTCCGCGCGAAATGGGCCACCCCCTCGTCGAATTCGAGATAGACCGGCCCGTGCAGGTGGTCGGCGGGCAGATCCGACTCCTGCGAGGCGCCCTCCCGGAACGGGAGGAACAGGTGCGGCCACTCGTCGTCGGCGAGCACCACGGCCACCGGACGCTCGACATAGGACAGCCCGGCGTCGCCCAGTGGCCAACTTGCGCCCGTGGCGTAGACGACGGCGTTGTTGCCGAGCAGGATCATCGCGTCGACCCCGCGTTCGGCCATCGCCGACCGCAGCCGGGCTCCCGTCTCGCGGCGCAGGCGGGCCAGGTCGGGTGTTTCGGGAATCACCAGCCCGTTGCCTCTGCTGGTCCCCAGGTGTGCGAGCGTCTTCACTACAGGCCCAGGAACGTTGTGATGTTGTCGCTGACGATCTTCTTGGCGTTCGCCGGACCGACGGCGTCGACAACGGCCTTCAGCGACTTCTCCGAGTAGCCATAGGTGCTTTCGTTGTGCGGGTAGTCGCTGGACCACATCACCCTGTCCACCCCGATCTGGTCGATCAGTTGCAGGCCCAGGGGGTCGACCATGAACGACGCGCTCATGTGGGTGTCCCAGTAGTAGCGCACATCGTGCTGCAGCGGCCGGTTGAACATGTGCTGATAGGACGCGACCAGGTGCTCGGCGTCCTGCAAAGCCCATGGCACCCAGGCGATTCCGCCCTCGAACCAGCCGATCCGCAGCCCGGGATGATCGTCGAGAATTCCGGTGAAGAGATACTTGGCGAACTGCTCGCGGAATCCGTCGACGTTGATCATCATGCCGACCACCACACTGTTGAACTGACACGGGGTCTTCGGCGGGGTCTCGCCGATGTGGTGGGTCACCGGCAGGCCGGCGGCCTCGATCTCGTCCCAGACCGGTTTCATCGCGGTGCTGCCGTAGTCGATGATGTTGCCCTCGTCGTCCTTGCCCGGGTTGAGCGGCAGTAGGAACGTCTTGAGCCCCAAGGACTTCAACTCTTCGAGGGTCTTGCGGGTCCCCTGTGGGTCCCACCAGTTGATCAGGCCGGCCCCGTAGAAGTGGCCGCCCGAGCGCTCCTGCAACTCAGCGATGTATTCGTTGTAGATACGGAAGGCAAGCTCGCGAAGTTGCTTGTCCGGGTAGTGGAACAGTGCCAGCACCGCGTTGGGAAAGGCCAGTTCCTTCTCGACCCCGTCGTCGTGCAATTCCTGGATCCGGGCCTCGATGTTGGTGCTGGCGGCGCCGGGCAGGTCGTCGTACTGCATCAGGACCGCGCTGAAATCGCCCGGCAGGAACGACTGCCCCTTGCGCCCGACCTGGTAGGCGCCCTCCTCATACCAGATCCGCGGCGCCTTGTCCTTCAGGTCATCCGGGAAGCGTTGGTAGAAGATGTCATCCGCCAGCGAGATGTGGTTGTCGGCCGAGAAGACGACGGTCCCCGGGGGCAGGCCCACATCGCTGCCGGCGGCGTGGCCACGTCGGTCCTTCGGGGCGCCATAACCTCCGGGCGGGTAGAGCGTGCTTGTTTGAGTCGTCATCGTTGACCCTCCATTGTCGATCCGCAGTTTTTTCACAGTAGCGAGCTGGGCTACCAGGTCACCGGCAGTTCGTAGACGCCGTAGGCGAGGCGGTCATGCTTGAACGGGACTTCTTCGATCGGCACCGCCAGAGCCATGGTGGGGATGCGGCGGAGCAGGGTCTGGAACACGATCTGCAGTTCCGCCCGCGCCAGTTGCTGACCCACGCACTGGTGGCGGCCATAGCCGAAGGCGACATTGCGATCGGCTCCAGAGCGATGCAGGTACAGGCGATCGGGTTCGGCGAACGCCTGCGCGTCCCAGTTGGCCGGTGCCAGGTCGATGATGATGCCTTCGTTCGCGCGGATGGTCTCACCACCGACATGGATGTCTTCCAAAGCGACGCGACGCTGTCCGTTTTGGATGATGCTGAGGTAGCGCAGCAATTCCTCCACCGCGTTGGCGAGAATCTTCGGGTCCTCGGCGTCGCGGATGACGGCGGCCTGGTCCGGATTCTCCAGCAGCGCAAGCACTCCGAGCCCGATCATGTTCGCGGTCGTCTCGTGCCCGGCGATCAGCAATCCGGTGCCGAGCTGTGCGGCTTCCTTGACGCTGAGTTCGCCGGCCTTGACTCGCTCGGCGAGATCGGAAACCGCGTCCTCGGCGGGGTTTTCCATCTTGGCTTCGACCAGCTGAGCCAGGTACTTGTGCAGGCTCATCGCACCCTTCATGGTGTCCTCGGCGGCGGCGAAGCGCGCGAGGCCGACATTGGCGTGGTGCTGGAACATCTCGGCGTCCTCGTAGGGCACCCCGAGCATTTGGCTGATGGCCAGCGACGGAACCGGAAGGGCAATGGCGCCAACGACATCCGCGGGCTGCGGACCGGCCAGCATCGTATCGATGTGGTCGTCGGTGATCTGCTGGATCGTCGGCCGCAGACCCTCCACCCGCCGGAACGTGAAGGGCTTGGACAGCATCCGCCTAAACCGGGTGTGCTCCTCGCCGTCGGAGGTGAACACCGACCGGGGCCGCTTGTGCACGGTCGACAACATGCCTTCGTTCCAGTGCGGGAAGCCGGGCACCCGGTCGTCGACGCTGACCCGCGAATCCGAGAACAGCTCGCGCACTTGCTCGTAGCCGGTGATGAGCCACGGCGTACTGCCATCCCAGATCCGCACCCGGGACAGCGGCCGGGACTCGGCCAGTGCCATGACGTCCGGCGGCGGGGCGAACGGGCAGCGCGGCTCCCTGGCCATCGGATAGTCCGGAATGTCGGCGGTCTGCTCTGTTGTGGTGCTCGTCAGAATGTCTGACATCTCTATTCCTCGCCGTATTTCATTCTTCAACGTGGATAGCCAGGGCGGGGCAGGCTGCCGCCGCCCGCCGCGCGCCCTCGGCCTGCTCGGCCGTCGGACTGGGATTGAGTAAAACGACCACGCCGTCGTCGTCGCGCTGGTCGAACACGTCGGGCGCATTCATGACGCAGTTCCCCGAAGAAGCGCAAACGTCCTGGTCGACAGTCACTTTCATCTTCCAGCCCCTCACTCGTCCGCCGTCACAGGCGCCAGCCACAGGCCCACGATCGCGTCGATAAGTCCGGACGCCGCAGCCCGCCATGAACGATGGGACGTCAATGCGCCTGCGGCAAGCGCGCGTTCGCGGTCCGCGCAGGTGTGCATCAACAGGTTTCGGGCCATGATGTTGCGCTCGAAGTGCACTTCGGTCGGCAATTCGGGCAGACAGCGGTTGATGCCTTCGACGACCTGAACCAGCGACGGGGAGCTCAGCGCGCCCTTGACGATGATGTTGTAGTACGCGGGGTCGGTCATCGCCTGCGCCGCGAACCGCGCGTACCAGGTGGGATTTCCAAGCTCCTCGAGGTGATCGGTGAGCGGACGCACCAGACAGGCCACCCAGTTGCGCAGTTCGGCGTCCCGGCCGTCGTCGGCACCCGAGCCGAGCAGCTCGGCGACCATCTGCTCACGGAGCTGCTCGACGGGCCCGCGGTGCTTGTGCTCGATCGCGCGCACCAGGTCGGCCTTGGTGCCGAAGTGGTAACCGACCGCGGCGTTGTTGCCCTGGCCGGCGGCCTCGCTGACTTGCCGGTTGGACACCGCGAACATGCCGTGCTCGGCGTAGAGCCGCTCGGCTGCCACCAAGATCGCCTCTTGGGTGGAGCTGGCCCGCTCGGTGCGCACGGTCCGGCCGACGGTGGTCATCGGCCTAGTCAACCGCGCGGGACGCTTTAAGTCAAGCGATTGATTTAAATCCGCGGGGCCCTTGATCCGACGCCCGTGGACGCGGGTGCCGAACACGACGTCCCGCCGACGCCCGAACGTGACAACAACGTCACGCTGGCGACCGAACGTGACCGCATCGTCACGGTCGGGGCCGGCGCTCTAGCCTTGCCGCTTGGGCCGAATGACCTTGCCCGCCACCGTTCCGCCGTCCACGGGCAGCACGGTCCCGGTGACGTAACGCGACCGGTCGGTGGCGAAATACAGTGCGGCCTCGGCGACGTCATCGGGCGTGCCGTCGCGCTTCAGCGGGCGGTCATCGCGCATCCCCTGGCGGATCCGCGCCTCGAACTGCTGGAGCTGTTCGGGGTCCATGCCGGCCGCCGACTTCCCCAAGATCGGTGTGGGGATGCTGCCCGGTGCGATCGCGTTGACCCGAATCTCGTGGTATGCCAACTCAATTGCGGCGGACTTGGTGAACTGGATGACCGCCGCCTTGGACGCGCGGTAGGTCATCACGCCGCCGCCGGCCTGGATCCCGCCGATCGAGGTGATGTTGATGATGGATCCACCGCCATGTTCGGCCATGTGCCGCGCGGCATCCCGGGTGCCCGCCATCACGCCCAGCACGTTGACCCCCATCACCCGGTGGAAGTCGGCAAGGTCGTCGTCGAGCAACTTCCGCAGGGGGCTCGAGACCCCGGCGTTGTTCACCATCACGTCCAGGCCGCCGAACTTCGCGACCGCGCAGGAAACCAGCGCCCCCACCTCTTCGGGCTCGGAGACGTCCGTCCGCTGGAATACGGCAGTGGCACCCAGCGACGTCGCCAGCGCCTCCCCACGGTCGCTCTCGACGTCGGCGATGACGACCCGCGCCCCCTCCGCCACGAACCGCTCCACGAGACCCCGGCCTATGCCGGACGCGCCGCCGGTGACGATGGCGACCTTGCCGTCAAGTTCGTTAACCACCTGACGAGTTAATCGGGGCCGCAAGCGTTAAGTCAAGCAGTTGATTTAAGACCGCGCAGGGCCCGGTGTCCGGCCGGCGCGCGAAATGCGCGTGTTCGCCAAGCTCGGCATCACCTCGCGTCGACAACTGCGGGGTATGACCAAGGAATTCGGCCCCTGAGTTCGGCATGACTACGGACTTTCCAGGGTTCCCACGGACTGGTGCGCGGGCCATGCTGAAGAGGCCAATTCGTCGGGAAGCTTGGAAGGCGTGATCATGAAGGTTTTGGTAATCGGCGGCAGTGGGCTGATCGGATCACAGGTGGTCACCATGCTCACCGAGCAGGGACACGAAGCGATCCCGGCGTCACCGAGCACGGGCGTCAACACCGTGACCGGTGAGGGCGTTGCCGAGGCCGTCGCGGGCGTCCACGCGGTGGGGGACGTCTCCAATTCGCCGTCTTGGGCCGATGACGATGTGCTGAACTTCTTCACCACTTCTACCCGCAACCTTCTCGAGGCGGAGCGGGCCGCCGGCGTGCAGCATCACGTCGCGCTCTCGATCGTCGGAGCCGACCGGGCGGCCGCGAGTGGATACATGCGGGCCAAGATCGCCCAAGAAAAGGTGATCGTGGAATCCGGGTCTCCCTACACGATCGTGCGCGCGACGCAATTCTTCGAATTCGTTGAGGGCATAGCCGATTCGATGACCGACGGTGACACGGTCCGCGCGCCGCATGGGGCATTCCAGCCGATCGCGGCCGTGGATGTGGCCACGGCCGTCGCCCGCGCCGCGATCAGTGAGCCGGTCAACGGGGTGATCAACATCGCCGGACCCGAAAAGCAGGGCATGGACGACTTCATCCGGACCCGGTTCGCCGCGACCGGCGATGCCCGCCGGGTGGTGACCGATCCGGATGCGCAGTATTACGGCGCGGTGCTCGACGAGCGCATGATCGTTCCCGTCGAGGGCGAGGAAGTGACCCTCTACCCCACCCGGTTCGGCGACTGGCTGGCTGCGCAGGTGCCCAGCAACGCCAAGTAAGCCGTCCGAGATCGCCGAAGCGGTGCTCTTCCTGAGCTCCCCCCGCTCCAGTTTCGTCACCGGTTCGACCCTGCACGTCGACGGCGGCGGCGCCGCGGTTTGACCCCACGGCGGCCAACGTCGAGTTGCTGCGGACATTTCGTCGGCCTTCGCTCTACGGTGGGTAGTTGCGCAAAGACGAGGAGCATTGATTGCCCGTGCAACCCACCAGCGACATCCCCTTCGACACTCGGCTCACCAGGCGCGGTTTCATGGCCGCGGGCATCGCCGGCGGATTGGCGCTGACGGCGTGCAGCCAATCCCAACCCGAGCCGTCGGGCAACGCCCGGATGGCCGCCGCCATCGATGCGGCCGAGGCCGCCCGGCCGCACAGCGGCCGCACCGTCACCGCCACCCTGACGTCCCAGCAGGCCCAGATCGACCTGGGCGGACCGGTCGTCCGCACGCTCGCCTTCGGGAACTCCATCCCCGGTCCGGTGATCCGCGCCAGCATCGGCGACGAAGTCGTGGTGACGGTGAAAAACCGGCTCGATCATCCGACGTCGGTGCATTGGCACGGCATCGCCATGCGCAACGACATGGACGGCGCCGAGCCCGCGACGCCCAACATCGCGGCCGGCCACGACTTCACTTACCGGTTCTCCGTGCCCAATTCGGGCACGTACTGGGCACATCCCCACACCGGCCTGGACGGGGACACCGGGCTATACCTGCCGGTCATCGTCGACGACCCGACCGAGGGCAACTACGACGCCGAATGGATCGTCGTCCTTGACGATTGGACCGACGGCGCCGGGAAGAGTCCGCAACAGCTCTACAGCGAACTGAGCAACCCGAACAAGTCGCCCATGCCCACCACGTCCGAGACGACCCCGACCACCACGCCGACGGAAACGAGCACGACCGAGACGACGTCGACCAGCCCGACGACCTCGTCGAGTCCGGCGTCCGGCGGTCCCGCGCCGTCCGCGGGAAGCGCCGGCAGCAGCGACCTCCTCGGAGGCGACGCCGGAGACATCGCCTATCCCTACTACCTGATCAATGGGCGAATTCCCGCTTCCCCCATGACGTTCGATGCGAAGCCCGGTGAACGGATACGCATCCGTTTCATCAACGCCGCCTCCGACACCACCTTCCGGGTGGCGCTGGCCGGCCATTCGATGACGGTGACGCATACCGACGGCTACCCCGTGGTGCCCGCTCAGGTCGATGCGCTGCTCATCGGCATGGCCGAACGCTACGACGTCACGGTGACCGCCGCGGACGGTGTCTTCCCACTGGTCGCCGTCGCGGAAGGCAAGAACGCTCTGGCGCGGGCATTGCTGTCCACGGGCGTGGGCAGCCCGCCCGATCCGCAGTTGCAGCCGGGCGAACTCACCAAGCGCGTGGGCACCGTCGAAATGTTCACCGCCACAACGCCGGTCAACCTGGGCCGCCTTGACCCGAACCTCAATCTTCCGGTCGTGTTGGGCGGCAACATGATGCAGTACAACTGGACGATCAATGGGCAGCCCTACGGCAAGACGAGCCCGCTGCGCGTGCAACAGGGTCAGCGGCCCACCATCACGTTCGACAACACCACGACGATGTATCACCCAATTCACCTGCACGGGCACACGTTCCAGGTGATCAAACCGGACGGGAGCCCGGGCGCCCGCAAGGACACCGTCATCGTGCTGCCCAAGCAGAAGCTCGCCGCCGTCCTCGTTGCCGATAACCCCGGCACGTGGCTGATGCACTGCCACAACACCTATCACCAGGTCGCCGGGATGGAGACCCGACTGGATTACGTCTTCTGACGATTCAGAGGCCACCCAGAAAATCCGTCAGCAACTGGTTGACCGCCGACGGCTGCTCGATCTGGGGGCAGTGCCCGGCCTTGTCGACGACCACCGAACGGGCTCCGTCGATCTGCTTGGCGATCTGGGCGGCCCAGCCGCCGGGTAACAGCTTGTCGTCGCCGCCCTCGATGACAAGTGTTGGCACGCCGATGCATTCGTAGGCGCGCGCGCTGGATGGGGTCGAGGACGGGGCGGCCCCGGGGCGGCGGAACCGGGCCGCGGCGATGGCCTCCCACGCCCCGGGTGCGGTGCTCGACTCGTGGCGGCGTCGCACGTACTCCTCGTCGGCGGCATAGGCCGGGTCGGAGAACAGCGCTTCGACGATGCGGCGCATGGCCGGCAACGTGGCGTCATAGTTCTGCAGCGCCTCGAAGTACTGGTTCTGCTGGATCTCGCCGCCGCCGCAGATGATCACCAGGCTACGGACCGGCAGCAGCGGCGTCTCCGACGTGCTGTCGGTGAGGAGGTTGATGGCGCCCATCGAATTGCCGACGAAGTGTGCCGAGTCGGCGCCGACCAATTCGCAAAACCGGGCGATGTGCCGGATCCGCATGCCGCGCCCGTCGACGAAGTCGATCACCTTGGCCGACTGCCCGAAGCCCAGCTGGTCCGGAGCGAGAACCCGGTACCGCGCCGCGAGGGCGGCGATGTTGCGTTCCCAGCCGAGTTCGGCGCCGGCGCCGAACTCGCCGCCGTGCAGCAACACCACCGGATCGCCTTCGCCGGCTTCCAGGTAGCTGGTCGCCAGGCCGTCGACCGATATGGTCTTGCGCCTAATCTGCATCACTTGATCGCTATCGGGTTCACCGGGGATCCCACGGCCCCAACGAATCTCAGCGGCGGAGCGATGAGCTGAAACTCGTAGACGCCGTCGGCGGCGCAATCGGCCGCCAGGGCGGTGAGGTCCCAATACTCGCCGAGCATCAGCCCCATGTCGCGCAGGGTCAGCAGGTGGAAGGGCAAGAACACGCCGTCGACCCCGGACACCGGGTCTTCGACCTGGAGGTTGTCGGACGCGACCGCCGCAACCTCGTGATCGTGCAGCCACTGGGCGCATCGCCAGTCCAGTCCCGAATAGGGTTCGGTCTTGTTGCCGGTGTCCAGATACCTTGCCCACCAACCGGTCCGGATCAACACGATGTCGCCGCGCCCGATCGTCACGCCTTGGGAGCGAACGACGTCGTCCAATTCCTCGGGAGTGATCGGGTTTCCGTGCTCCAGGAAGACCTCCGCGCCGCGATGGCGCACCAGGTCCAGCAGCACGCCGCGGGAGGTGATGCCCTTCCCGTCCACCTTCTCGATGCCGAGGCGGCGGGCGCCCAGGCTGGTCACCGAGCCCGCCGGGATCCCGTTGTAGAGCAGGTCGTCGTAATAGACGTGCGACAGCGCATCCCACTGGGTGGCCGCCTGCAGCGGCATGATGATCATGTCGTCGTTGAACCGGAAGAGGTTGTCGACGAAGTACGGGCCCATCTGCGCCGCCGTCGGATTCCGGTCCCAGCCGGGGCCGTACTGGGCCAGCGTGTTCGCGTCACCGCCGTCCACGGTCATCACATGGATGGGGTTGTGCCGAAAACCGAAGGCGCCCTGCGGTCCCGACGAGCCGAAGTCCACGCCGAGCGGAAACACCTTGCCATGCCGGACCAGGCCGGCGGCCTGAGCGATCTTTTCCTCGGTGATGAAGTTCAGCGTGCCGAGCTCGTCGTCGTCGCCCCAGCGGCCCCAGTTGCTGACATCGCGAGCGGCCCGGCGAAAGTCGGTCACACTGGCCACGAAGTACGCCCTTCCTCGAGTTCACGAGCTATTGCGGCGCCCACGTTTCCGCCGTCGACCCACACAACCTGACCCGAAATATAACTGGCCGCACGGCTATTCAGGAAGAGCAGCACCGCCGCCTGCTCGGCGGGCTCGGAAACACGACCCAGCGGCTTGGGGATGTCGTCGAGGAAGCCCTGCCCGTATGCCGAGCGCAGCTGGTCCAGGATCGGCGTCTCTGTGACCCCCGGCCCCGTGCAGTTGATGCGGATCCCTCGGGCGCCCAGCGGCGTGGCACTGCGCATGGTGTAGAGGATGATGGCTTCCTTGGACAGCTGGTAGCCGGTGCCCAGCGCATCGGGGTGTCGGTCGCACCACTCGATGCCCTCGGGCATGGTCGCGGTGTCGAGCAACGGCGCCACCTCGCGCAGGTGTTCACGGTAGGCGGCCGCCGCGAGCGAGGACACGCTGACGATGGATGACCCCGCGGTCATCTTCGGGATGAGCGCCTCGGTGACGTGGCGTAATCCCAAGAAGTTGATCGTGACGATCAGCTTCGGGTTGCCGACGCCGGAGGAGACCCCGGCGATATTGAACAGCGCGTCGACCGGCCCGTCGAGGGACGCCACCGCGCGATCGATCGACGCCGGATCGGCGAGGTCGACCTCATGGAACGCGTTGACAGCGAAGTCGGGCCGGCGCTTGTCCAGCCCGACGACGTCGGCCCCCAGGTCGGTGAGCTGGCGCACCACGTATTCGCCGATGCCCGAAGCGCATCCGGTCACCACGGCCCGGCGGCCGTCGTAGCGCCACAGCTCGTCGATTGCTCCCAAGGCTCGCCCCGACATCTCGGTAAAACTCGGGCTCTACTTCTGCTGTTCCTTCGCCCGCTGCGCGGCCTGCACGCGGCCTTCGTTGATCTCCGCCATCGCTTCGGGGATCTCGCTGGCGGTGAATTTACCGCCGCGGCCGGTGGGCAGTCCACCAAACGAGTAGTCCTCATCGAACTGCGGCGCCGTCGATTTCGGGCGGCGCGCCTCCACCTTTTCGATGACGGGCGCCAGCCTGGTGGCCTTGTCGGCCACCGCCTTGGCGTCGCGCTCGATGAACTCGGGCAGCACCTCCTTGCCCATCAGCTCGATGGATTCCATGGTGCCCTCGTGGCTGCGCGGGTTGAGCAGCAGGATGATCTCGTCGACGCCGCTTTCCTCGTAGCCGCGCAGGAATTCACGCACCGTGGCGGGCGACCCGATTGCGCCGCGTCCCGGCCCGTAAGCCAGCGTGGGATCCTTGTCGACCTCTTCGAGGTACCGCTGCCACACGCCGGTCCGGCCGGGCGTGTGCACCCCGGTCATGTAGTAGTGCATGATGCCGAACGAGAAGAAGCCGCCGCCCTGCCCGAGCCGCTGCAGCGCCTGCTCGTCGGTCTTGGCCACCATCATCGACAGGTCGCCGCCGATGGCGAGGATGTTCGGGTTGATTCGCGGGGTCACCGGGACGCCGTTCTCTTCGAATTCCTTGTAGTAGCCGTTGACCCGCTCGGTTAGCGGTCCGGGGCCGGTGTAGGCGAAACTCAAGGCGCCGATGGCCTTTTGGGCCGCCATCTGCACGCTGGCGGGCCGCGTGCAGGCGACCCAGACGGGCGGATGCGGCTTTTGCAGCGGCTTGGGAACGACGTTGCGCGCCGGCATCTGAACGTGCTCACCGTTGAAACCGGTGAACGGCTCCTCGATCATGCAGCGGATCGAGACCTCGAGGGCCTCCTCCCACTGGGCCCGCTTGTCGGCGGGGTCGATGTTGAATCCGCCGAGCTCACCGACCGACGACGATTCCCCGGTGCCGAATTCGACACGGCCGTTGGAGAGCAGGTCCAGGGTGGCGATACGTTCGGCGACCCGGGCGGGGTGGTTGACCACGGGCGGCAGGTGCATGATGCCGAAGCCGAGGCGAATGTTCTTGGTGCGCTGGCTGGCCGCGGCCAAGAAGATTTCCGGCGCCGTCGAGTGGCAGTACTCCTCGAGGAAGTGATGCTCGGTCAGCCACACGGTGGAGAAGCCCGCTTTGTCGGCGGCCTCGACCTCGTCGAGACAGTCCTGCATCATGATGTGCTCGTCGTCGGGAGCCCAGGGCCGCGGCAGGGCGAATTCGTAGAACAGCGAGATCTTCATTGCTACCTCCTATGAGTATTAACGGCTCGATTGGCTGCTTGTGCCGCAACGTGTTTCGCGGCGACAAAGCCGAAGGTCATGGCGGGGCCGATGGTCGCACCGGCACCGGCATAGCTGCGTCCCATCACCGGCGCGGAGGCGTTGCCCACCGCGTAGAGCCCCGGCACCACGGTGTCGTCGCTTCGCAACACCCGGGCGTGTTCATCGGTGCGCAGGCCGCCGGACGTCCCGAGGTCCCCGAGGACGATTCGGAACGCGTAGTACGGCGGATCACCGAGCGGATACAGGTTCGGGTTGGGCAACGTGTGATCGCCGTAGTAGTTGTCGTACACGCTGTCGCCGCGGTTGAAATCGTCGTCGTGACCCTTGCGGGCGAGTTCGTTGAAGCGGCGGGCGGTTTCGGTGAGCTCGCCCGCGGGCACGCCGATCTTGCCCGCCATTTCTTCCCACGTCTTGGCCTCCTTCACCACACCCGACTCCAGCCAGGCGGATGGAACCTTCCGGCCGGTCGGCACCGGCGCGAACGGGATCTTCGGTATCGGCAGGTGCCCGCCGACGACATAGCGGTGGAACGACCGCTGGTCGGTGATCAGCCAGCACGGGATGTGGGTGACGCCGGACCTCTGGCCCTCGATCATGGCGTGGCCGAAATCCATGTACGGGGCGGCTTCGTTGATGAACCGCTTGCCGGCACCGTTGACGATGAACTGCGCCGGCATCATCCGTTCGTTGAGCATGAATTGCATGCGGCCGTCCGGCCATTGGATCGCGGGGAACCACCAGGCTTCGTCGAGCAGGTCCGTGGCGGCGCCCACCTTTTGCGCAGCACGGATACCGTCACCCATCGCCGCCGGGTTGCCGAAACTCCAGTCCTGGTCCACCTCGGGCAACAGCTCCTTGCGCCAGGCGAGATCGTGGTCGAATCCGCCGGACGCCAGGATCACGCCTAGCCGCGCACCGATCCGCCGGGACTTGCCGCCGGTCTCCACCACCGCGCCGGTCACCGCTCCGTCGGCGTCGGTGAGCAACTGCGTCATCGGCGAGTCCAGCCACAGCGGAATACCGCGTTCCCTCAGCGCCAACCGGAGCCGGGCCGCCAACGACTGTCCGATCGCGGCCATCCGCTCGCCGAAAACCCTCGCCCTGACCATCCGCGCGATCAGCTTGAGCAACACGCCCTTGCCGGCCCAGGACTGGCGGATTCGGTAGAAGGTGCGCAGTTCCTTGGGGCCCAACCAGATTCCCCTGGGCGCCAGCGCCAGCGGCTGCAGCAGCTGCTGCTCGTCGGCGCCCAGCTCGCGCAGGTCGATGGGCGGCACGTTGATGGTGCTGCCGAGCTCGGAGCCGCCGGGCAGCTCCGGGTAGTAGTCGGCATACCCGGGCTTCCAGACGAATTCGAACCAGCCCGACAGTTGCTCCAGAAACTGGAGCATCTGCGGTGCCGTCTCGACGTATTGCCGTATCCGTGCCTCGCTGACCAGGCCGTCGGTGATCTGCTTGAGGTACCCCACCACGCCCTCGGGTTCGGGCGCGTACCCCTCCCGGCGCTGCGCGGGCGCGCCCGGAACCCAGATACCGCCCCCCGACAACGCGGTCGAACCCCCGAAGTGGGAGGACTTTTCGACCACCAAGGCGTCGAGCCCGGCGGCCTGGGCGGTCAGGGCAGCCGTCATGCCACCCCCGCCCGACCCGACGATGAGTACGTCGATGACGTGATCGAAATCGTCCATTGTGTCCGTCATCTCGGGAGTGCCGTTCGGATGGCGAAACCGGCGATCAGCTCGGGAGCGGGTTTGTAGTAGCGTCCGACGATTTCGTAGGGGCCCGCGGTCTCCAGCGCCGCGAATGCCGCTACCCACGTGCGGATTTCCTGCGCGGAGCCGCCGCCCTCGTGGGCCACGAACGAGTTCGACCACTGATCCAATTCGCTCAGCCCGCCGCCGTCGATGATTTCGAGGAACCGGTGATCCCACGTCGGGTTGAGTGGTTGCAGGCCGCTGTCTCCGGCGGCGAAGCTCTTGGCCGCATCGATGACGGCCGCTTGCCGGGCCTGGCGCTGCTCGGATGTCATCGGCCGTCCATGCACGATCCGCTCCAGCACGGGCGGGCCCGCGGTCTTTAACGTCGGCACGGGAGGACTGTGCGAGAGCCCACCGGAGCCCAGCACCAGGACGCGCTTGTCCAGGGTGCCGAGATAGGCGCCGACGGCGGCACCGAGCGCTCGGCAACGACGCATCGGGCCCAGCGGCACGCCGATCGCGTTGATGAAGATCGGGATCACGGGACGCGAAGTGGCGTCACCGAAAAGCTTTTCGAGCGGCTGGACGGTACCGTGATCCACGTCCATGCTGGCGGATACGGCGATGTCGACATCCGCGTCGAGGATGGCCTTCGCGCAGTCGCCGGCAAGCTCCTCCAGCACGTCCAGCGGGCCGGCATGGGTGCCGTAGTCCCCCACCCCGGTGGCGCTCGTGCCGACACAGAACGGCGGCATCACCTTGTAGAAGAACCCGTTGTAGTGATCCGGCGAAAAGGTGACGACGAGTTCGGGATCGAAGTCCTCGACAAATCCTCGCGCCTCGGCGATGGCGCACTCGATGTCATCAAGCAGGTCCCGCGACGGCCCCGGAAGACTCAGGAGCGGGCTGTGCGACATACAGCACAGAGCCAGTGCCACTTTGCAAATCACCCCCTTGCGGCGTCAGGGCCAGCGCGTCCAGGAGCGCGGCGCTCAGGTCGGGCGTGCGCTGAGCGATGCACGCGCCTGCGATACACCGATCGGGGCGCAGGAACAACACCGATTCGGAGTGGGTGTCGAACCACGCTTTGAGGTCCCCGCGGCGATCGCCGACCACCACGACGTCGGGGTCGTCGTGCCCGGTCCAGTGCAACTGCGTCACCGGCCGGAGCGCAAAGAAGCGCGCGCCCATGGCTTTCCAGCTGGCGAAGGCGGATTCGCCGAGGAGTTTGCGGGGGTTGTTGTTCCAGCACAGCACGGCGAACCAGGTGCCGAGCACGTCGTCGAGCAGCACATCCTGTTGGTCTCGGGTGTCGACTCTCGGCTGGATGAACAGCGTTCCGACCGGCGAATCGGCGCGGCCGGGTGCGGCATGCACGACGGCACCGTGTTCGTAGCGCGGCATCGGCTTGAACCGCATCTCCAACACATACCGCTTGAGCGACGGCACGATTGACGCCGACCGCACGAGCAGGTCACGCGCGCCGGCCACCCGGCGGTTGGTCGGCGAGATCACGCGGCCCACCATGGTCGACAGGTCGATCATCGCGCGCGCGTGCTTGCGGCGCTCCACGTCGTAGGTGTCCAACAGCTTGTCCTCGGCCCGGCCGCTCACCACCGCCGCGAGCTTCCAGCCCAGGTTGGCCGCGTCGCGAATCCCGCTGTTGTAGCCCTGCCCCTGCCACACCGGCATCAGGTGCGCGGCGTCGCCGGCCAGCAGCAGCCGGCCCTTGCGGAACGCGCCGGCGATCCGCGAATGGTGCGTGTAGACCCGGCGCCGGATCACGTCGACCCGGTCGGGGTGGGGCACCATCCGGGCCAGCATCTGTTGCAGGAAGGCCGGGTCTTCCGCCTGTTCGTCGGTCTCGTCGGCGTGAATCATGAACTCGAAGCGGCGAATACCGTGGGCGATCGAAATCGAGGCGTACGGGCGCTCGGGGTCGGCGCCGACCTCGCTGTTCGGGTGCCCGAGCGGGTCGTTGGCGATGTCGACCACCAGCCACCGCGTCGAGGACGTCGTGCCGTCGAACGAGACCCCCATCACGCGGCGCGTCATGCTGCGGCCGCCGTCGCAGCCGACCACATAACGTGCCCGCACTCGCGTTGTGCCGCCGTTGCTTTCGGCGCCGCCGCCGAGTTCGACGGTGACCCCGTCGGCGTCTTCCCGGCAGCCCGCCATCGGGCTTCCCCACCGCACGTGGACGTGTTCGAATCGGTCCAGGCCGGCCAGCAGCTCGGCATCAACGAGCGGTTGCACGAACCCATTTCGCTTCGGCCAGCCGAAACGCGCGTCGGGCGGGGCCATTTCGGCGAGCACGCGGCGCTTGGCGTCCATGAAGCGCAGGATCTGGTTGGGCACCGTGTGCGGCAGCACCCGGTCGACAAGACCGATCGACTGGAACGTGCGCAACGCCTCGTCGTCCAGACCCACCCCGCGCGGGTAGTCGATGAGGGTGTCCCGCTCGTCGACCACCTCCGTGCGGATCCCTTGCAGGCCAAGGATGTTGGTCAAAGTCAAGCCGACCGGGCCCGCACCGACGACGAGTACGTCGGTCTCGGTGTCAGGTGTCTCTTGCCCCGGAGCCGCCATCAGCGACCCAGCAGGAAATCGAGATGCAGGCGATTGAAAGTCTTGGCGTCCTCATACTGCGGCCAGTGACCGCACCCGGGCATCACCTCGAAGCGCGCGCCCGGGATCATCGACGCGATGCGCCGGCCTTCGGTGACATCTGCGGTCGGGTCGTCACTGGTCCAGAGCACCAGCGTCGGCGCGATGATCGCGCCGTACTCGGCCGGACCCAGGATGTTGCGCGCCCGAATCTCGGGATCCTGCAACGCCATGATGTCGCGCATGGCCGAGACGAATCCCGGCTGGCGATAGACGCGCTGGCGGCTGGCGACCAGATCGTCGTATTCCTGGGACTTGTCGGCCATCAACCATTTGATCCGCGCCTGAACCGTTTCCCACGTGGGATCCTCGGCGGCCGCCATCGACAACGTGATAATCCGTTGCATCACGACGGGGTCGGCCTGCGAGCCGCCGGCGGTGTTGAGCACCAGGCGGTCGACCACGTCGGGGTGGTCGACGGCGGCCCGCGCGGCCACCCAGCCGCCGAGGGACTCGCCGCTGATGCACGCGCGATCGACACCGATGGTGCGCAGCACGGCCATCAGGTGCTCGACATAGTGGCGGACCTCCAGCGGGTGGCCTGGCTTGTCGGTGTAGCCATGGCCCAGCATGTCGATCGACCAGGTCCAGAAGTGATCCGCATGGGCCGCGAGGTTGCGCACGTAAGCCTCGGCGTGACCGCCGGACCCGTGCAACAGAACCAGCACCGGTTTGCCGGGGTCCCCGGCCCGTAGGTACCGGGTCCGTGTTCCTCCGGCGTCGAGGTAGCCCTGCTCAAACGCGACGCCCTGGAGATCGCTCCAGATGCTCTCGAACTCCGCCACGGTCCTGTCCGGCCTCCAGATCGGGGAAATCTCGTTCTCGTTTTCCACGTATTTTGTGTGCTAATATCGCACACTGATGTGCGTTATATATAGAGCTTCGCTCTCGCGGGAAGGTCTGTCAAGGCCGTGACGGGTTCCGGTACCGGGTCGCAAACCCTGGCCAGGGGACTCACCGCGCTGCAAATGGTGGCCGATTCCCCCGCCGGGCTCACGGTGCAGCAGCTCGCCGACCAGGTCGGGGTGCACCGCACGATCGCCTACCGGTTGCTGACGACGCTGGCCGAGTTTCGGCTGGTCGCCAAGGGTGAAGACGGGCGCTACCGCCCCGCCGCCGGTCTCGCCGTGCTCGGCGCGTCCTTCGACCGCAACGTGCGCCAACTGAGTCTGCCGACGTTGCGCGCGCTGGCCGACGATCTCGGCACGACGGTGTCGTTGCTCATCGCCGAGGGCGACCAGCAGGTGGCGATTGCGGTCATCGTGCCCAGCCACGTCGCCTATCAGCTGTCCTTTCACGAAGGCAGCCGCTACCCGCTCGACC
This sequence comes from Mycobacterium sp. NTMscope_MAC_12, assembly GCF_976985675.1. Taxonomy (NCBI): domain Bacteria; kingdom Bacillati; phylum Actinomycetota; class Actinomycetes; order Mycobacteriales; family Mycobacteriaceae; genus Mycobacterium; species Mycobacterium sp. NTMscope_MAC_12. The sequence goes on along the minus strand of NZ_CDRJYY010000001.1, from coordinate 354,433 downwards.
GCGGCGCCGCCGGGATCGCCCTGCTGGCGTGCATGCCGCCGCGCCCCGGCGAACGGGAGCTGGTCTCGCGGGCGCGCGAGCGTGGCTGGGTGACGACGTACGGCGAGATCGAACCGAACACCTACGGCCTGGCCGTGGGGGTGCGCCGCCCGGCGCCGTCCCCACCGACGTGCATCAACCTCATCTCGCACCGAGAAGACGTGGTGCTGCGCGGGAAAGACGCGGTCGTCAAGGCCGCCAAGCAGTTATCGGAGCTTCTGAGCTGAAGGGATAGCAGTCCATGTCATGGGACCACGAAGTCGATGTCGTCGTGCTCGGCAGTGGCGGCGCGGGCCTCACCGCCGCGCTGACCGCGGTCGTGGCGGGCGCATCCGTGGAGGTCTACGAAAAGGCCGCGACGGTAGGCGGGACCACCGCCGTGTCGGGCGGCATCGTGTGGATTCCCGCCCACAACCGTTCTCCCGACGGCGAATTGACGCCATCCGACGCGTTGAAATACCTGCGCGCCCAGTCGCTCGGCTCGATGGACGACGAGCTGGTCGACACGTTCGTGCGCACCGGTCCGGCGATGCTCGATTTCATCGAGGCGCACAGCGGCCTGCACTTCGAGATCGCGACCGGCTTCCCCGACTATCGGCCGGAGTTGCCGGGGGGACAACCGACCGGCGGCCGATCACTGAGCGCGGCTCCCTTCGATCTGGCCCAGTTGGGCGAATGGGCCAAGCGGATAACGTCTTTCCCAGCCGACTGGTCCAACGTCGGTTTCGATGCCGAGACCAGGGCACGCCTGCACGCGGCGATCGACGAGCGAACCGGCCACCTGTGCGTCGCCGGCACGGCGCTGATCGCGGGGTTGCTGAAGGGTCTGCTGGACGCCGGGGTGACCCCCCACACCCATGCGCGGGCCGAGGAACTCATCGCCGAGGGCGGTGAGATCACCGGGGTGCGCGTCGCGCTGCCGGAACGGACGATCAGCGTCCGCGCCCGACGCGGGGTCATCCTGGGCACCGGTGGCTTCGAGTGGGATCATGCTCTGGCACAGGCCTTTCTGCGCGGCCCCATGCACGGCGCGGTCTCTCCACCCAACAACACCGGCGACGGGTTGCGCATGGCGATGGCCCACGGGGCCGACCTGGCCAACATGGGCGAGGCGTGGTGGGTGCCGATCGTCCAAATCCCGGGCGACACCATCGAGGGCAAGCCACGCAGCCGCAGTGTGCGTCTGGAAAGAACGCGACCGCGCAGCATCATCGTCAACTCCGCCGGGCAGCGCTTCGTCAACGAGGCCTGCGACTACAACTCGATGGCCGGCGCCTTCCATTATCTGGATCCTCGCGGCGGGTACGTCAACGATCGCGGCTGGATGGTGTTCGATTCGGTGCACCTGCAGCGCTACGGATTCCTCGGTGTCGAACCGGGACAACCCGTCCCGGAGTGGTTCTGCGAGTCGGCGGACCTCGCCGAGTTGGCCGCTAAGACCGGCATCGACCCTGGCGGCCTGACCCGCACCGTCGAGAGCTGGAACCGTCACGTGGCGGCCGGTGAGGACCCCGACTTCGGGCGGGGTTCCAGCGCGTACGACGGCTACTGGGGTGACGACAGCGCGACCACGCAGGCCGGCAAGACGCTGGGGCCCATCGACACCGCCCCGTATTACGCGGTGCCGGTGAGCATCGGCGCGATGGGCACCAAGGGCGGCCCGCGCACCGATCACGACGCGCGCGTTCTGCACGTCGGCGGTGAGCCGATACCGGGGCTTTTCGCGGCCGGTAACGCGATGGGCGGCGTGACCGGGCGAGCCTACGGGGGCGCCGGCGGAACAATCGGTCCGGCAATGGTTTTCGGCTATCGCGCCGGTCACGCGGCGGCCACCGGGAAGTCCGTCGACCTGGAGTAGCCGACGCCGGCCTGGTGTACCGAGCGTGGGTTCTTACGGCGCCGGTCGCGACCCAGTTGCTGGCCGATCGTGCTGCGCGGCGAGTTTGCGGTTGGCGGCCGCCCACAACAGTTGTGTCACAAGCGGATGAGGTTCGTCGATGGTCGAGCGATTCTGCGGAACGAACAACGTGGCGATGTAGTACGGGTGGCCCGTTAGCTCCAGGACGCGAGCTTCTTCGTCATCGTCGACTCCGGTGACGCGCAGTCCACCTTCCTCCAGCGCGGGTCGATAGGTTTCGTTCAATCCGAAGTTGCAGTAGTACTTTTCGTGAATTCGCCGCTCTCCATAGCACTGCGCGGCCAGTGATCCCGGCCGGAGGTTGACCGGCATGGTTCGGCCCGCCAGGGAACACGTCAATGATGAGATGAACAGCAGAGAGCCGTACGGATCGTATTCGGCGTGCTGCGCATCGTCGAAGCCGAGTACGTTACGGGCAAATTCAAGAACAATGTGCTGGTATCCGCCGCAGGTACCCAGCGTAGGCAGCTGGTTTTCGCGCCCGAAACGTAAAGCACCAAGGGCTCCGCGTGACAGCTTGCCTCGCTACACACCAATTCTTTTCGGGTACGAATTCGTGTGACCCACAGTGGGGCTGGCGCAATCGGTCCGACCTGCGTCATCCTGTGTTGATGGTGGCCTACGACCGGATCGGTGCTACCTATCGCAGCACTCGCCGGCCCGACCCGCGGATCGCTTGGCAGGTGCGCGACGCGCTGGCCACGATGGGCTCCGTCGTGAACGTCGGCGCGGGCACAGGCTCCTATGAACCGGCCCAGACCGTCGCCGCGATCGAGCCCAGCATGGTGATGATCGCGCAGCGTCCTGCCGGCTCGGCGCCGTGTGTCCAGGCCGTGGCGGAGGCACTGCCCCTGCGGGACAAGTGTGTTGATGCCGCAATGGCCTTGTTGACCGTGCATCACTGGGGCGATCTCGCCACCGGGATCGGCGAGCTGCGCAGGGTCAGCCGCCACCGAATCGTGATTTTCACCTGGGATCAAGCGGTGATAGGCGATTTCTGGTTGCTACGTGAATATCTGCCCGATGCCGCACGGATCAACGAGGCACTGTACGTGCCGATCGAACGACTGGTGGAGTTGCTGGGCGGCGCGCAGGTGCACGCCGTGCCCGTGCCGCACGATTGCACCGACGGGTTCGGCGCCGCCTTTTGGCGCCGCCCGCATGCGTATCTGGATCCCGGCGTCCGCGCGGGGATCTCGATGCTGGCCTACGCGGATCACGGCGCCCTGGCCGAAGGATTGGGCCGGCTCGCGGCCGACCTGCGCTCCGGACGATGGCAGCAACGACACGCGGAACTGCTTGGACAGCAACAACTCGACGCCGGATACCGCCTACTCATCAGCGATTGCGGCTAAGGACCACCAGGTGAGTCTCGTTTGTGATAGCACCGGTGATAGCGCAAACGAGACTCACCTCGTGCCATGGTCACTGGTACTCACGTGGTGGAGGCGAGGTGCAATCCAGACCGCCTTGGAGCACTAGCAAAACGCAGGTGCCCTTTCCCCCGATTGCGGGACAAACGGGCGGTCAGTCCGTCTGAGGTGTGCGCGGTGAGAGCAGCCTATCGGCCGCCGTGTAGGGGTCCTGGTCGCCGTCGACGACCGCCTCGGCGAGCCGGTCGAGATCCGGCTGGGTCCGCAGCCGGGTTTGGGCCAGCGACAAAATCTGTGCGCGGGCACGGGCCAGCCGGCGGGCGCGGCTGTCGGTGCGGCGGTGGTCCTCGATGACGGCCATCAGGTCCTCGATGCCCTCGCCCTTGGCGGCGATCAGCGGAACGATCGGGGCGCTGGTCTCGGCCCGAAGATCGCGGACGGTCTGCTTCGCGCCGTCCCGGTCCGCCTTGTTGACCGCCACGATGTCGGCGACTTCCAGCACTCCCGCCTTGGCGGCCTGGACAGCATCGCCCGCCCCGGGATTGAGAATGACGACGGTCGGGTCTGCGACGGCGGCGATCTCGATCTCGGACTGCCCCACCCCCACGGTCTCGAGCAGGACGACGTCGTAGCCGATCGCCCCCAGCAGGCGGATGGCCGCCGGAACCGCGGCGGCCAGCCCGCCGAGATGACCTCGGCTTGCCACCGAGCGAATGAGCACGTCGGAGTCGTTGATATGCGCGGCCATTCGGATTCGATCGCCCAGCAGCGCACCGCCGCTGAACGGCGACGACGGGTCGACGGCCAGCACCGCCACCCGGCACCCACGCGTGCGGTAGGCGCCGACCAGGGCGGCGACCGTCGTCGACTTGCCCGCGCCCGGCGGCCCGGTGATGCCGATGACCGGCCCCATGCCCTCCGGTGCGGGTCCGATCGCCGCCAGGACCTCGTCGCGCTGTTCACCCTCGACGAGGCTGAGCAGCCGACCTGCCGCGCGGGGAGATCCGTTGCGCGCGCGGTCAATCAGGTCAGCGATGGTCATGTACGCATTATGGGGCCGCGACCTCGATCACCGTCGCCGAGCCCATTCCACCGCCCGCGCACATCGCCGCGACGCCGATGCCGCCGCCGCGGCGGCGCAATTCGTGCACCAGGGTGACCAGCATCCGGGCTCCGGTCGCCGCGACGGGATGCCCCAGCGAGCAGCCGCTGCCACTGACGTTGACCTTCTCGGGGTCAAGCTCGAGGAGCTTGATGGTGGCCACGCACATCGCCGCGAAGGCTTCGTTGATTTCGAACAGGTCCACGTCGGCGATTGAAAGACCAGCGCGGCCAAGGGCTTTCGGTATCGCCTCGACGGGTGCCAGGCCGGTGATCGCCGGGTCGACACCGACGGACGCCCAGGACCGGATGGTGGCCAGCGCGGGTAGTCCGAGCCGGTCGCTGGCGATCGTCAACGCGGCGGCCCCGTCGTTGGCGCCACAGGCGTTGCCGGCGGTGATGGAAAAGCCCTCGATCTCCGGGTGCAACGGCTTGAGCGCGGCCAGCTTCTCCATGCTGGTGTCGCGTCGCGGGTGCTCGTCGACCGCGAACAACCCGTGTGGGGTGTCGATCGGGACGATCTCCTCTTTGAAGCGGCCTTCGTCGATGGCGGCGATGGCGTTGCGGTGCGAGCGCAGCGCCCAGGCGTCCATCTCCTCGCGGCTCACGCCGGCCTTGACGGCGGCGTTCCAGCCGACCGTAATGGACATGTCCATGTTGGGTGCTTCGGGGCGATCGGGGTGGGTCGGGGGGAACCAGTCGACCCATTCGCCATCCAGCTGCATCCGCGACCGCGGCGACGTGGATGCCGAGTTCACGCCGCCGGCGATGACGAGTTGGTCCATTCCCGCGCGCACGCTCGCCGCCGCGCTCTGCACGGCCGCCTGGCCCGCCGCGCAGTGGCGATTGTTGGCCAAGCCGGGCACCTGGGTCAGGCCCGCGGTGATGGCGGCGTGGCGCGCCAGCACGCCGCCGCCGTAAAGGCCCTCGCCCAGGATTACGTCGTCGACCTGCGCGGGGTCCAGATCCGTTGCCGCTTCGGTGATGACGTGGTGCGCCAGATCGAACGCGCTGGTGTCGCGCAGGGTCCCCTTGCGGGCCGTGCCGATCGGGGTGCGCAGGGCGGACACGATGACGGCTTCAGGCACGGGTCTTCTCCAGTTCGGCCGGTGGGTGCGCGGCGGTGAAAGCCACCCGCACATTCACGAGAATCGTATTCTCTCATTACGAGAGTACGAGTCGCAACAAGCGGCGGAAGACCGATCAGTTGGTGCGGTCGGACCATCCCGGCGGGAGGCGGTCGGGGCCGGTGTCGATGACGGTCTCGTCGTCGGTCCCGACGTATTCGAACAGGGTGATGTAGGCGAATTCGGGGACTTCGTAGATCGGGTAGGTCGGGCCTTGATCTCGGTAGGCCCGCATCTCATCCAGGTGTTCGTTCTGGTAGCAGACAGTGCGCTCGCCGTGCACGCGGATCCACTGGGGGAAGAAGATGACGCCGTGGATGCGCCGCTTGGATGGCAGGACGTTGACCGCGACACAGGTTCCCGTGGGTTCGGTCCAGGAGATTTTGAAACTGTCGTCGTCGAGTTGGACGAGGTTGACGTCCTGGCCCTTGACCCAGCGGCCGCCGACATGCCCGGAGTGGATGCGGTAGTCGATGGTGGTGGCGTTCTTGACGTACATCTCGTACTGCCATCCGTTGGCATAGGTGTAAATGAAGCGGTGCCCGACGATTCCCGAAAAGTCCTGCGGCGGAATCGGATTTGCGACGCTGGTCATTGCCGTTCCTCCTACTTGGGTCGCAGCCGTGTCGGCTGTCACGGTGATGATCCTGCCAGGGCGCGGCGCCGCTCGTACAGCAGGTTTTCACCGAATACCGGTTGATGCGCCCAACCGGCGTGCGCGGCGGTCCTGCGGAAAACGCGCCGATTTGCGATGGTGGATCAATGACTGAGGGAAGGGTCGCGGTCCCGGGCGGCGAGGTGTGGTTCAAGCGGACGGGTGGCGGCGCGGGCCTGCCGCTGCTCGTCATTCACGGCGGCCCGGGCTTGCCGCACAACTACCTGCGGCCACTGGGACGCTTGGCCACGCAACGCGAAGTCATCTTCTGGGACCAACTGGGTTGCGGGAACTCCAAATGCGCGCCAAACCCCGGGCTTTGGACGATGGACCGCTCGGTGGCGGAGGTGAATGCCGTGGTGCGGGCCCTGGGGCTGGACGGCTTCCATCTCTTCGGTAACTCCTGGGGTGGGATGTTGGCGCAGCAGTATGTGCTCGACAATGCCGCCGGGGGCGCCGCGAGCCTCACCATCTCGAACAGCATCGCGTCCATCCCGGAGTTCGCGAAGATGGTGGCGCGCTTGAAGTCCGAGCTGGATCCGGGCACCCAGGCGGCCATCGACCGGCATGAAGCCGCCGGCACGACCTACGCACCGGAATACCAGGCCGCGATACGCACCTGGAATGAAACCTACCTGTGCCGGGTGCGGCCCTGGCCGCGCGAGCTCGAGGAGGCGTTCAGAAGCATGGGGGCGGAAATCTTCGAGACGATGTTCGGCCCGAGCGATTTTCACATCGTCGGAACGATCCGGGACTGGGACGTGTTCGATCGGCTCACCGAAATCTCCTTGCCGACAATGCTGCTCGCCGGCCGCTACGACGAATGCGTGCCGGAACACATGTGGGCAATGCACCAGCGCATCGCGGGCTCCCGGTTCGAGCTGTTCGAATCCAGCGCCCACATGCCGTTCATCGAGGAGCCGGACAAGTTCGATTCGGTGATGCGCGACTTCCTGATTCGCCACGACGCCTGAAGCAGCCGCGCCGCAGCGGCGTCAGTTCTTCTTGGCCGCGTTGAATTTCGCGACGTTGGCCCGAAAGTCCTCGGTGACAAACGACTGGCTCTCGGCCGACAGCGCGTAGTCGAGGCTGGCGAGCACGGCGCGCTCCAGGTGGATGTTGAGCACCCGCTTGGTGCTCTCGACCGCCTGCTGGGGCAGTTCCAAAATCTTTTTCGCACAGGCGATCGCCTCCGAGAACGGGTCGGCCACCACATGGTTGGCCAGACCGAGTTCGACGGCACGCTGCGCTTTGATGCGGGTTCCGGTCAGCGCGAATTCCTTGGCGAGCAGCAGGCTGATGTGCAGCGGCCAGGTCAGCGGCCCGCCATCGGCTGCCACCAATCCCACCTGCACGTGCGGGTCGGCCAGATAAGCGTCCTCGGCGATGTACACGATGTCGCTGAGCGCGACCAGGCTGCAACCCAGCCCGACCGCGGGGCCATTGACGGCCGCCACCACAGGGATTCGGCACCGTGCCATGCCTAGCACGATTTCGCGACCGTCCCGGATGGTTTTGGCGCGCAGCTCAGCGTCGTTGGCCAGCTCTTCCAGGTACGTGAAATCGCCGCCGGCCGAGAACGCCCTACCGGCGCCGGTGATCACCGCGGCGCGGGCGGTGGGGTCGTCGGTCAACCGCTGCCACAGCCGCGCGAGCCCGACGTGCAGGTTGTCGTTGACCGAGTTGAGCGAATCCGGCCGGTTGAGCGTGATGACGCGCAGCGCGCCGTCGGCCTGGACGTCGATTTCGGTAGGCATGTCGTACACGTCAGACTCCTTCGATGGTCGTGACCCGCTTCACCCGGGCTACGCCCGCGTTCGCGATCACTCCTACTTCAACGGTCGTGACCCGCTTCACCCGGGCTACGCCCGCGCTCGCGATCACTCCTACTTCAACGGTCGTGACCCGCTTCACCCGGGCTACGCCCGCGCTCGCGATCACTCCTACTTCAACGGTCGTGACCCGCTTCACCCGGGCTACGCCCGCGCTCGCGATCACTCCTACAATCCCAAGATTCGTGAGGCGATGATGTTCTTCTGTATTTGTGATGTCCCGCCCATGACGCTTTGCGCCCGGCTGTACAGATAGGCGCTGAGCAGGTCGGGATCGCGCGTGCCCGCGACGGCCAGGGCGGCGTGCCCGACGGATTGTTCGACCCAGGTCATCAGCAGCTTGTCCAGCGACCCTTCCGAGCCGTGGGACACCCCGTCGAGCTGTTCGGACAACCGCCGGCGCACGTGATGGGTCAGCATGTCCGACTGAACCGCGGCCCACGCCAGCTCTTCGGGCACTTCGCCGTCGTTGCGCGACAACAGCTCTCGGACGAGCTTGCCGTAGCGGGCGGCGTAGCCCAGGGTCGAGGGTTCGCGTTCGTGCCCGACGACGGTCATGGCCACCGCCCAGCCGTCGCCGGGAGCACCGACCATCCGGTCCGCCGGGACCGTGGCATCGTCAAAGAACACCTGACCGAATTCGTTGGTCACCCCGTTGATCATCTGCAGCGGGCGCTGTTGCACGCCAGGCTGTTTCATCTCCAGCACAAACGCCGACAGGCCGCGGTGGCGCTTGGCCTCGGGGTCGGTGCGCGCGAGCAGCAGGCACCAGTCGGCCACGTCGGAATAGCTGGTCCAGATCTTGTGGCCGTTCACCACATACTTGTCGCCCTCGAGGCGGGCGGTGGTGGTCAGCGACGCGAGATCCGAGCCGGCGCCAGGCTCGCTGAAGCCCTGGCACCAGCGCTCGGTGCCGTTGATGATGCCGGGCAGGAAGCGTTTGCGTACCTCATCGTTGGCGTGCTCGCCGATCCCGTACACCAGATAGCCGACGCTGGGTCGCGGGGGCGCGCCGGCACGCACCAGCTCCTCGTCGACGATGACGTCGTAGACCGGAGCCAGGTCCCGCCCGCCCCACTCGCGGGGCCAGGACAGGCCGAAAAATCCGTTGTCGTACAGGGCGCGATGCCAGTCGGCCATACGCGCCCAATACTCGTCTCCCGAGCCGGAAAACTCCTTGGCGTGCGCCGAAAGCCAGGCGCGCAAACGGTCGCGAAACGCGGCCTCGTCGGGTGAGTCACGAAAGTCCAAGATCGATCTCCTTCAACGCGACCGGCCACAGCTCGGTCGAGGTCAGGGCGCGGCGCAGATAGACGTGCGCCACGCACTCCCAGGTGTTGCCGATGCCGCCGTGCACCTGAATCGCCGTCTCGCAGACGGTTCGGGTGGCCCGCGCGCAGTAGACCTTGGCGATTTGGGCCGCCCGAATGGCTTCGGCGGGGGCCAGCTCATCGACCGCCCACGCGGCGTGGCGCAACACGCTCACCGAACCTTCAATCAGCGCAAGGCTTTCGGCCAGCAGATGCGCGATGGCCTGATACGACCCGATCTGCTTGCCGTATTGTTCGCGGATCTTGGCGTAGTCGCAGGCGACGGCGTGCGCGCCGCGGGCGACGCCGACCAAATCCGCCGTCGTCGCGACCAGAGCCAGCGCCCGCCATTGCTTGGCGACCTCAGTGGACACTTCGCCCAGCGCCACCGGTGACCCCACGATCTTCGCGTCGGCCCGCGTCAGATCGACGCCCTCGGTCAATGCCTGCACCTCGACGGCCGAGACCGCGCCGCCCGAGAGAGCTAACGCACGCCGGGCGCCGCGGGCGTCGATCACCCGATCGTCGACCGCGACCGTTGTCCCCGAGGCGTCTTCGCCGATGTGACGGGCGAGATCGTCGGCGAGCACCGGGCCGAGAAACGGCGAGTCAACCAGACGGCGGCCGAATTCCTCGGCCACGATGGCCACTTCCACCCCCGAGGCCCCATCGGAACGCAACGAGCGCCAACCGGTGGACTCGATCTGCTTGTCCAGGCGCGTGATTCGGGTCTGGTCGTCGAGTTCCTGCACCGCCGCAGGTCCGAGGTCGTCGGCCAGCTTCGCGGCGGCGTCGCGCAATTGCTGTTGTTCAGTTGTCAGACGTACATCCATAGCGCTCCTTCAGCACTCGGCGCAGCACCTTGCCCGAGGGCAGGCGGGGAATTTCAGGCACAAACACCACGCGGCTCAGATGTTTGTAGGACGCCAACTTCTCGTCCACCAGGGCGGTCAGTTGGGACGCATCGACAGGCTCGGCGGCCGCGACCGCGGCGACGATCGCCTCGCCGTTGATCCCGTCGGGAATCCCGAACACCGCACAGTCTTTGACCGCCGGGTGACCGTGCAACACCGTCTCGATCTCGGCCGGGGCGACTTGGAAACCACGGACTTTGATCATCTCCTTGAGGCGGTCGGTGATCCGCAGCCACCCGCCGGTATCGAGCCAGCCGACGTCTCCGGTCCGATACCAGCCATCGCGGATCGCCTCGTTGGTCGCTTCGGTCGGCAGGTAGCCGGCCATGAGCGACGCCGACCGGGCCTGAATCTCACCGACCTCACCGGAGCCGACCGGCTCGCCCGTCTCCAGCGAGACGACCCGCAGGTCCACACCGGGCACCGCCCGCCCGACGGTGTCGAGCCGCGCGTCCTCGATCGAATTGCACGTGATGACAGGCAATTCCGTGGTCCCGTAGGCGGGCAGCCACCTCACGCCGGTGCGCCGGGTCACCGTCTCCGCGACGTGGGCGTTGACCGGTGTGGCCCCCCACATGATGTAGCGCAGCGACGACAGGTCATACGATTCCAAGCGCGGGTGCGAGGCGATGGCGAGCGCGATCGGCGCGACCGCCATTTCCACTGTGATGCGGTCACTTTCGATGTGGTGCAGCACCCGGTCGATGTCGAACCGGGGATGCAGCCGCACGCAGGCGCCGGTCTCCCACGCGGTCAGCAGGTTCAGCAACCCGAGAATGTGTGACGGCGGGGTGGCGACTTGGATCCGGTCGCGGTGTGTCAACTGCAGGGCGTCCCGCCAGTGCCGCACGGCCTCGTCGAGCGAGGCGTGGGTGTGCCGGACCGCCTTGGGCAGGCCGGTGGTGCCGGAACTGAACACCAGCGCCGCGTCGGCCTCAGGGGGCGGCGGAGGACCGGCGGCCGGCTCGGCGAGCGGGACCGGCTCGTCCAGGTGCAGCATCGGCATCAGGCCGGCCAGCACCGGGTGGTCGCCGACGGCGTGCGCGGGGCCCGTCAGCGCGAGCGCGTGGTCGACCTCGTCGCGTTTCCAGGCCGGGCTGATGAGGACGGCCGTGGCGGCCAGCCGCCAGATCGCGAGCACCACGGCGAGGAACTCCGGCCGGTTGGACGCCATGACAGCGACCCGCTGACCCGCTGTGACGCCGTCTTTGACCAGGGCCGCGGCCCATCCGTCGGCCAACGCGTGGAGTTCGGGCGCGCTGAATCGCCGTTCCTCGAACACGAGCGCCGCCGGCTCGGTCACGTCCCGTCCTTCCCTGACAGACCGGGCTGACCCGACATCCATACAAGGCTTGAGAAGATGCTATCGCTTCGTGAGAATAGTATTCTCTATACTGAAGAATGCAAGTACGGGAGGGGGCGGTCAACGTGACGGTCACCCGGATCATCGAGGAGACCCCGCGGGTGACAGATCCGGCCACAAACGGCTCTGGTGCCGGAACGGTGACAATTCATCTCGACCGCAAGAAGGTCTCGGTGCCCAGGGTTCCGGGCGAGACGCTTTTGGAGACCGCGCGCCGCGCCGGGCTGGAGCCGCCGTTCAGTTGCGAGGCGGGCAACTGCGGGACATGCATGGCCATGCTGGAAGAGGGCCACGCCACCATGCGGGTCAACGACGCTCTCGAACCCGACGAGGTCGCCGAGGGCTACATTCTGACGTGCCAGGGCGTTCCGGATACGGAGTCGGTCACGGTGCGCTACGAGTAGCAGCCAGGAGATAGCGATGGCCAAGGGCATCATCCTCGTGGAAAGCCGGCCGAGCTCGCCGGAGCGGGAACAGGAATACAACACCTGGTACGACGAGGTGCACCTGGGTGAGCTGGTGGCGCTCGACGGATTCGTCTCGGCACGCCGGCTGCGACCCGTCGACGGCGACGGCCCCTATGTCGCCATCTACGAGATCGAAGGCGACGATCTGCAGGCGATTCTGGACGGCATGATCGCCAATGCCGGACAGCTGCACATGTCCGACGCCCTGCAGCTGGACCCGGCACCGATTCCACGACTGCTCGAAACCACCACCGAGTGCAGCGGCTGACCGAGCTCGCGTCGCGCACACAAGAGGAGCACATTGATGAAGGCCGATGACCTGATCCTGGTGAGCATTGACGACCATGTGGTCGAACCGCCGGACATGTTCCTGCGCCACGTGCCCGCCAAGTACAAGGACGAGGCCCCGATCGTCGTCACCGATGACAAGGGCGTCGACCAGTGGATGTATCAGGGGCGGCCGCAGGGCGTGAGCGGACTGAACGCCGTGGTGTCGTGGCCGGCCGAGGAGTGGGGCCGCGATCCCGCCGGCTTCGCCGAGATGCGCCCGGGCGTCTACGACGTCCACGAACGCGTCCGCGACATGAACCGCAACGGCATCCTGGCGTCGATGTGTTTCCCGACGTTCACCGGGTTCTCCGCCCGGCACCTCAACATGCACCGCGAAGAGGTGACGCTGGTGATGGTGTCGGCCTACAACGACTGGCACATCGACGAGTGGGCCGGCTCCTACCCGGATCGGTTCATCCCGATCGCCGTCCTGCCCACCTGGAACCCCGAGGCCATGTGCGCCGAGATCCGTAGGGTCGCCGCGAAGGGCTGCCGGGCGGTCACCATGCCGGAATTGCCTCATTTGGAAGGGCTTCCGAGCTATCACGACGAGGACTACTGGGGACCGGTGTTCCGCACGCTGTCCGAGGAGAACGTGGTGATGTGTCTGCACATCGGCACCGGGTTCGGGGCGATCAGCATGGCCCCCAATGCGCCGATCGACAACATGATCATCCTGGCCACCCAGGTCTCGGCGATGTGCGCCCAGGATCTGCTGTGGGGCCCGGGCATGCGTAACTACCCCGACCTGAAATTCGCCTTCTCCGAAGGCGGTATCGGCTGGATCCCCTTCTACCTGGACCGCAGCGACCGGCACTACACCAACCAGAAATGGCTGCGTCGTGACTTCGGCGACAAGCTGCCCAGCGACGTCTTCCGCGAACACTCGCTGGCCTGCTACGTCACCGACAAGACGTCGCTGAAGCTGCGCCACGAAATCGGCATCGACATCATCGCCTGGGAGTGCGACTACCCGCACTCGGACTGCTTCTGGCCCGACGCGCCCGAGCAGGTGCTGGCCGAACTGAACGCCGCCGGCGCCGACGACGCCGACATCAACAAGATCACCTGGGCCAACGCCTGCCGGTTCTTCGGCTGGGACCCGTTCGCCCGCACGCCCCGCGATCAGGCGACCGTTAAGGCCCTGCGCGCCAAGGCAACCGACGTGGATGTGTCGATTCGGTCGCGCGCCGAATGGGCGCGGCGCTATCAGGAGAAGCTCACCTCTTAACGCCGAGCGTCGACTTGTTGGGCAAGGGCGATTTTTGCGCCACAACTCGACGTTCGGGGATCACTCAGCCCGTCGGCGGGTTGACGAACCACACGTTCTCCTCGCGCAGGCTGCGGCTGCGCCAACCGTCGGCCGTGCGCGTCAGCTCGTGGTGGTAATAGCCGCCGCAGTAACTCAACTCCGCCATGCCCGGCAGCTGCATGGGGTTGTAGAACATGGCGCGCACCGTCGCGGAATCGCCGTCGAGCGCCAGGATTTCCACGTTGGTGATGTAGTGCATCGACATCGGGATCGCGCCGAAGCCCTGTTCCAGCCACGCGGTCACCTCGTCGCGAGGACCCGCCGCCGCGCCCGCCGAGGAGTAGTCGATATGCGCGTCGTCGGTGAAGACCGAGCGGTACAGCTCCCAGTCCTTGGCGTCGACCGCGCGGGCGTATCTGTTGAGTAGAGCGCCGATTTCGAGTTCGTCGGCGACCCGCTGCAAATCCATCGTTGCACCCTATACTCTTTGCGCCGAGCATCGGCTTGTTGCGCGAAATCGGGCCATTTTGGCGCCACTACTCGACGTTCGGCGGACGGACTAGCCTTGCGGCAGTTCCACTCCCTCAAAGCTTTTAAGCATCTCGGCCGGTGGCGGCGTCATCTGAAGATAAACGTCGATGTGGCGGATCCGGTCATCATCGGTGAACTCATAGACGGTCAGCGAATTGACCACGCTACGGAATTCGCCTACCTCGCTCCGTTCCTCGAGCTCGAGGAACACGCGGCCACCGGACTCGGTGATGTGCTTGAAGGAACACTCCCACTCCGACGATGTCGCCCAATTGGTGAGGAATTCGACATAATCCGGCCACTTCATCACCTCTTTGAACGCACCGATTCGCTCGAATTCGCCGACGGCGACCAGCTCGGCCAGCGGTCTCCAACTGTCCACCGAGAAGCCCGGTTTCTTCGCTTGGTCGACGAGCCGCTTCGTGGTGGCGCCGTACTGCAGCACCGCGCGCGATCGGCCGGTGTACGAGTCGATGACATCCTCGACCGTTGGCAACGCATTCACGCCGGCACCCCGGCCTTCGGCCGGTAACGTCTCAGGACCCCGATGCGCCCCATGAGAATTCCCCTTTCACCAGCGAGATGTGGCCAGTGTCTTGGCGTCCAACGTCGGCTCGTTGCGCGAAATCGGCGATTTCCGCGCATCTACTCGACGCTCGGCAGTTCGGGCGGCGGACTGTACTGCGGCTCATACCCGGAGACATGGATCGGGCTGCCCACCAAACGGAAATCGCCCGCTGTCACAACCACTTCCGGGGTCGCCTCGAGCGCCTCGGGCAGGGTCCTGACGGCCGCTGCCGGAACCCCGAGGGGACGCAGTCGACGCTCCCACCCGGCCGCGTTGTCGGTCGCCAGCATCGCCGTGACGACGGCGAGCACTTCGTCGCGGCGGGCGACCCGCTCGGCCATCGTCTCGAATCCCCCGATGCCCGCCTCTGCGGCAAAAGACTTCCAGAACCCATCGTGGGTGATGAACAGCGCCAGATATCCGTCGGCCGTTGGAAACAGCTGAGCCGGAACGTAATAGGAGTGGGCACCGTGCGGGCGACGCTGGGGCTCTACACCGCTGTTGAGATAGGCGGAGGCATGGTAGTTCAGCTGCGACAGCATGACGTCGCGCAGCGACACATCCACTTGCCCGCCGGTGCCGGAGATGAACTTGGCCAACAGGCCCAGCGCCGCGGACATTCCGGTGGAGTTGTCGGCCGAGGAGTATCCGGGCAGCGTCGGCGGGCCGTCCGGGTCACCGGTCAGCGCGGCGGTGCCGACACCGGCCTGCACCACATAGTCGAACGCGGGATCGTCGCCGCCGTACAGGCCGAAGCCGGTGATGGCCACGCAAACGATCCGGTCGTTGTGCCGTCGCAGCTGCTCGTAGGTGAGCCCCAGCCGGCGGATGGCGGACGGTTTCAGGTTCACCAGCAGCGCGTGGGAGTCGCCGACCAGTTCACCCAAGCGCTGTTGTCCCGCATCCGAATTCAGGTCCAGGCAGATGCTGGACTTGTTCCGGTTGAGGCTGGCGAAGTACGTGGCGCCGACGCTGCGGGAAATCTCGCCGCCGGCGGGTTCGATCTTGGTGACCTCGGCCCCGAGGTCGGCGAGCAGCATGGTGGCGTACGGGCCGGCCAGCATGGTGCCGACCTCGAGGATGCGGATCCCCGCCAGCGGCCCGGTGTTGCTGCCAGTCAACGCAATTCCGCCGCGAGCGAGGCGATCATTTCGCGGGTGCGACGTTTGGAGGCGACCAGCTCGTCGCGGTTGTCGCCGATGGGCAGCAGCCGCACCGACAGATCGGTCACACCGGCGTCGGCGAAACGACGCATCCGGGCCAAGATCTGTTCCGAGTCACCTGCCGCGCACAGGTCGCCAACATCGCGGGCGTCGCCGCGGTCGAGCAGGCGCTGGTAGTTGGGCGACACCTCGGCCTCCCCCAGGATCCGGTTGGCCCGCTGTCTGGCCTCCTCGACTTGCGAAGGCGCACACAGGCATACCGGAATGCCCGCGACGATCCGCGGCGCCGGGCGGCCGGCATCGGCGGCGGCCTTGGTGATCTTCGGCGCGATGTGATCACCGATCGCGCGCTCGTCGGCCATCCACAACACCGTGCCATCGGCGAGCTCACCGGCGAGTTGCAGCATCACCGGTCCCAGCGCGGCGACCAACACCGGAATCGGGGTGTCGGCCCCGATCGCCAGCGGATTGTGCACCGTGAACGAATCGTTCTCGACGTCAACCGGCCCCGGCCCGGCGATGGCGGCGTTGAGGACCTGCAGGTAGTCGCGGGTGTAGGCGGCGGGCTTCTCATACGGCAAGCCGAGCATGTCCCGGACGATCCAGTGATGCGACGGCCCAACACCCAGGGCCAACCGCCCGCCGGCCACCGCATGCGTCGAAAGCGCTTGGCGGGCAAGGGCGATCGGGTGCTGGGCCTGCAGCGGCACCACCGCGGTGCCCAGCTCGATGCGCGAGGTGTGCGCGGCCATCAGCGACACCATGGTCAAGCAGTCGAAGTCGTTGGGCACCTGGGGCATCCACGCGGTGTCCAGACCCGCGGATTCGGCCCATTCGATATCGGAGGCCAGCTTGTGCACCTTGCGGGCCATGTCGCCACGCTCGGCACCGATCATTACTCCGACGCGCACTGTTCCTCTTTTTCTTCCGAAGCGGGCTCGGGGGCCCCTGTCAGCGCGCGGATTTCGCGCACCAGGTTGTCCAGCGGTGTCCCGGTGGGGAAAACCGCCGCGGCCCCGGCGGAGAGCAGTTTGGGGACGTCTGCGTGCGGAATCGTTCCCCCGACGACGACGGAGATATCGGCGGCGTCGGCGGCGCGCAGCGCTTCGACCGTGCGCGCGGTGAGCGCGAGGTGCGCACCGGACAGGATGCTCAGGCCCACCACCGCGACGTCTTCCTGGACGGCGATCGAGGCGATGTCTTCGATGCGCTGACGGATGCCCGTGTAGATGACCTCGAATCCGGCGTCACGCAGGGTGCGGGCGACGATCTTGGCGCCGCGGTCGTGCCCGTCCAGGCCGGGTTTGGCAACCAGAACGCGAACGGCCATTTAGAACACCACCGGTTGCTGGAACTCGCCCCACACTGCTTTGAGCGCGGAGACCATCTCACCGATCGTGCAGTAGGCGTTGGCGCAGTCGATCAACTTGTGCATCAGGTTGTCGTCTCCTTCGGCGGAACGCGACAGGGCGGCGAGGCTGGATTTCACTGCGGCCGAATCCCTTTCGGACTTTACCTTGGAGAGCCGCTTGAGCTGAAGATCGCGCCCTTCGGCGTCGAGCTCGTAGGTGACGACGTCGTGTTCGGGTTCCTCGGTCACGAACCGGTTGACCCCGACGACCGGGCGTTCGCCGGATTCGATGTCCTGGTGGATCTTGAACGCCTCGTCGGCGATCAGGCCCTGCAGGTAACCGTCCTCGATGGCATGGACCATCCCCCCGTGGCGCTCGAGGTCGGACATGATCTCGATGATGCGCTCCTCGGTCGCGTCGGTCAGCGCCTCGACGAAGTACGAGCCACCCAGCGGGTCGGCGACGCTGGCCACGCCGGTTTCGTGCGCGAGGATCTGCTGGGTGCGCAGCGCCAGTGTCGTCGTCTCCTCGGTGGGCAACGCGAACGGCTCGTCCCAGGCCGCCGTGAACATCGACTGGACACCGCCCAAAACGGCGGCCATGGCCTCGTAGGCCACGCGGACGATGTTGTTGTGGGCCTGCGGGGCATACAGCGACGCCCCGCCACAGACGCAGCCGAAGCGGAACATCGCCGCCTTGTCCTTCGTCGCCCCGTAGCGCTCCCGCACGATCGTCGCCCAACGACGCCGTCCCGCCCGGTATTTGGCGATCTCTTCGAAGAAGTCCCCATGGGTATAGAAGAAGAACGAGATCTGCGGCGCGAACTGGTCGATCGTCATGCGGCCGCGCTCCACGACCGTGTCGCAGTAGGTGACGCCGTCGGCGAGGGTGAACGCCATCTCCTGCACCGCGTTGGCCCCCGCGTCGCGGAAATGCGCGCCGGCGACCGAAATCGCGTTGAACCTCGGCACCTCGGCCGCACAGAACTCGATGGTGTCCGCGATCAACCGCAGCGACGGCTCCGGCGGCCAGATCCAGGTCCCGCGCGAGGCGTACTCCTTGAGGATGTCGTTCTGGATGGTCCCGGTGAGCTTCGAGCGCGGGATCCCTTTTTTCTCGGCGGCGGCGACGTAGAACGCCAGCAGGATCGCCGCCGTGCCGTTGATGGTCATGCTCGTGCTGAGTTTGTCCAGCGGGATGCCGTCGAACAGGATCTCGAAGTCGGCCAGGGTGTCCACCGCGACGCCGACCCGGCCGACTTCCTCGCCGAACTCGGGATCGTCGGAGTCGTATCCGCACTGCGTCGGCAGGTCGAGCGCCACCGACAACCCGGTCCCGCCCTGATCCAGCAAGTAGCGGTAACGGCGATTGGATTCCTCGGCGGTGCCGAACCCCGAATATTGGCGGAAGGTCCAGAGCTTGCCCCGGTAGCCCGAGGCGAAGTTGCCGCGAGTGAAGGGAAACTCCCCGGGCTGGGGAGGCTCCGCGCCCCTATCCGCCGGCCCATATACGGGCTGCAGCGGGATGCCGGAGGGAGTGTGGGCCGTATTATCCATCGGTGAATAACGTACTTGCAAAAAAAGAGAATGCCAATACCACATGCTTGACCAGGTCAAAGGAGACGAATGGCTAACAACGTGCTCGCCGATCGCACGGTAGTGATCTCCGGTGGGAGCCGCGGCATCGGGCTCGCCATCGGAATCGCCGCGGCCCGCCAGGGCGCCAACGTGGTGCTGCTGGCCAAGACCGACACACCGCATCCGCGCCTGCCCGGGACCGTGCACACCGCGGCGGCCGACGTCGAGGCCGCCGGCGGGAAGGCGCTGGCCGTCGTGGGCGATGTGCGCCGCGAAGACGACGTGCAGCGCGTGGTCGAGGCGGCGGTGCAGCGGTTCGGCGGCATCGACGTCTGCGTCAACAACGCCAGCGCCATCGCGGTGGAACCGACCGCCGCGCTGTCGGCCAAGAAATACGACCTGATGCAGGAGGTCAACCTGCGCGGCACGTTCCTCCTGACCAAGGCGTGCGTGCCCCATCTACAGAAATCGGCCAACCCGCACGTCCTGACCATCTCGCCACCGATCAACATGAACCCGCGCTGGTTGGGCGCCCACCCGGCCTACACGCTGTCCAAGTACGGGATGACGCTGCTGTCGCTGGGCTGGGCGGCCGAGTTCGCGGACGACGGTATCGGCGTGAACTGTCTTTGGCCGGAGACCTACATTGCCACCGCCGCCGTCACCAACATGGCCGATGGTGACCGGTTGGCCGCGTCCTCGCGCAGCCCCGAGATCATGGGCGACGCCGCCGTCGAGATCGTCTCTCGACCCGCGCGGGAAGCCACCGGCGAGTGCCACATCGACGCCGCGGTGCTGCGATCGGCCGGGGTGGCCGACCTGTCCCGGTACGGCGGCGGCGAGCAGCCGATTCCGGACCTATTTCTGGACTGAATTCCTACGCGCGGCAAAGGATTTCGCCGTGCGGGATGGCGATCCAGCCGTCTTCGGCGGCGGCCCATTCTCGCCAGGCGGCGGAGATCTCCTCGAGCTGCGCCGGGGTTGCCAACTCGAGGCTCACCAGGTCGCGGGCCACGGCCGAATGAAGGATTCGGTCGGCCCACATGCCGCCCCACCATGCGCGGGTCTCGGGTGTGGCATAACACCACAGGCTGCCGGTGGGCGTGATGTCGTCAAATCCCGCCTGCTGCGCCCAGGACAGCAGTCGTCGGCCCGCATCCGGTTCGCCGCGGTTGGCACGGGCGACCCGTTGATAGAGCTCTCGCCACAGGTCGAGGGCGGGCAGCTGCGGATACCAGATGAACCCGGCGTAGTCGGCGTCGCGGACCGCCACGACGCCGCCCGGCGCGCACACTCGCCGCATCTCGCGGAGGGCTCGTACCGGGTCGGCGACGTGCTGTAGCACCTGGTGGGCGTGGACGACATCGAAGGTGCCGTCGGGAAACTCGAGGTTGTGCACGTCGGCGGTGCCGAACCCGACGTTGGACAGGTTGCGTTGCTCGACTTCGGTGCGGGCCACGCCCAGGACGTCCGCGACCTGGTCGACGGCGGTGACGGATCCGGGCGCGACGCGTGCGGCGAGATCAGCGGTGATGGTGCCGGGTCCGCAGCCGACGTCCAGCACCGAGAGGCCCGGCTTCAGGTGTGGCAGCAGATACGCCGCCGAGTCCTCGGCGGTGCGGCGCCGGTGACTGCGCAGCACCGACTCGTGGTGTCCGTGCGTGTAACTGGGCCGGTCATTCATGGCGCCAGCCTACCGGCGAGCGGTCACATGATGAAATGTTTATCTCATATTATGAGACAGCTAGTCCACGGGGACGTTGAGAATCGGGAGGTCGACACCGGCTCCCGGACCGTCGAAATGCCACCATTCGCCCGAATACACTTTCAGACCGCCATAGTTCATGGCCTTGCGCAGCGCGGCTCGATTCGCGACGGCCTCGGCGCTGATGCCTTGGGTGTTGAAAGCCGTTGCCCGAGAGGTGAAATCGTCGAAGTCGGTGCCCATATCGGCCAGGCAAAGCCCGCCCGCGTGTTGTCCCGATGGGCACGGCTGTTGGGTCGTTGTGAAGGTCACATCGACCGAGCGTCCCGACTCGTGGCTGCGCGCGTACTGGCCCGGGCGTGCCACCCAGGCGGGGTTGGGCACCAGGGCGAACATCTTGACCTGAACGTCGTGCGGTCGATAGCAGTCCCAGAAGACCAGGAGGTGGCCCTGTGGGCGCAGCGCGGTGGCGGCGGCGGCCAGCCCGGGGGCCATCGATTGGTGCACAAGGCATCTGGCGTCGGAAGGATACAACTGCGTGTGGGTGAAGTTGTTCGTCGTCGCGTAGCGCAGATCGATGACCGCGTCGGGAACGACGGTGCGGATGTCGACGAATCCGGCCGCTCGCGCGGCGTCGCTCACCGGCGGCACGTCGGGGCCGGCCGGGGCGCGAGGGGTGCTCCAGGCCGCGCCGCATCCCGCGACCATTACAACGGCGGCGGCCAGCTTGGGAACCCACGCAAGACGCATCCGGCCATTGTCCCGGTTGATCCGGTGGCGGCGGGTTATCTGGGCCGTCAAGGCGTGGCCGGGTTGCGCCTCATCCGCGTTCTGCCGTCGCCACGGCGAGCCAATCGTCGGCCGACAGCCGGCTCGCGCGTGACGGGTCATAGCGGCGCAGGAGCGCAGGTACGGTCACGTGCTCGCGCAGGTCAAATCCGTGGTCTGCCAAGGTGGCGGCCAGGTCGGCTTCGCTGAAGTCGCTGCGATACGGTTCGCCGCGCCGGGCCACCATCCGGGTGATCCGGCCCGCGCTCGCCCACGGGGTGCTTGCGGTGACGACGCCCGCAGCGATGTGGTCGAGGACGAGGCGACTCCCCGGCGCGCAGAGTCCGGCGAGGTCGGCGAGTGTGGCGTCGATGGCACCGCGCGTCAGGTACGGAGTGACACCCAGCCACACCACGAGCGCCGCCGCGGTGGGGTCGAAGCCACCGGCGAGAAGTGCTTCGCGGAGCGCATTCCGCTCTAAATCGCAAGCGACCCAATGTATTCGGCAAAGATGCTGCGGCGGCAGCAGTCGTTCGACGATCGGGCGCTTCTCGGCTTGCGTCGCCGGCGCGTCGACCTCGAAGATTGTCACCGGGGCGCCCGCGCGCCGCAGGCTGGTGGTGTCGAAGCCGGCGCCGAGCAGCACGAGTTGGCCGATTCCCGCGGCGATCGCGGTCTCACATGCGTCGTCGACATAGCGCACCCGAAGCGCGATGTGGGCGTGCAGCCCTCCCCACCGACGGTCAAAGATCCGAAGAGCGGCGTCGGCCGCGCAGCGGTGGACCAGCATGGCGCGTAATGCGGGGTGTTTGACGAAGTGTCGGGAATACGTGTCTTCGACTAGGCGCCGCCCCGGTGGCCGCAACGTTTCCGCCGCGCGTTGGAACGCATTGACTTCGGCGGTCCAACTCGCGGCGCGATCGAGGCGCCGAGTGCCCACATCAACCATTGACTCCCCTTTGCACGAACTCCCGGTGTTCGACGCTATCCAACAGACCGGACCATCGGTAAGGTCCAATTCGATGACGAATTCGTGGACCAGTCTCGGCACCGGAGTCGACCTGCATCTTGACCTGCCATCAGGACGCGGCCGGCGCGCTGCGCTCGAAGACGCTCTGCGACAAGCTATCCGGGGTGGGCGCCTCGCCGCGGGCGAAGTGTTGCCCTCCTCGCGTGCCCTCGCCACACAACTCGGGCTCGCGCGCGGAACGGTCGTGGAGGTCTATGCGCAACTGGCAGCCGAGGGCTACCTCCGCACCCGTCCAGGTGCGGCAACTCAGGTGGCGGGCGGGCCGCATCTTCAGACACCGGTCAATCCCGCGCGCGCCACTCGGCGCTATGCGGCCGATTTTCGCCTCGGCCGGCCGGACCTCAGCATGTTCCCTCGCGCCGAATGGTTACGCGCGCTGCGCCGAGTCCTGCAGGTCACTCCCCACGCCGAGCTCGGGCCGGCGGATCCGCGCGGGTCGCCGCGCCTGCGCGCGGCGCTGGCCAACTACCTGGGTCGCGTGCGCGGGGTGCTCACCACCGGCGAGCACATCGTCGTCTGCAGCGGGTTCACGCAGGGGCTGCGGCTGGTGTGTGAGGCGCTGGCCGCCGGCGGAGCCCGGTCGATCGCGCTCGAGAATCCCTGTCTGCCGGACCATCGCGCGACGGCGGCGGCGAGCGGCCTCACCGTCGAGCCCCTCGGCGTCGACCACGGGGGCGCGCGGCCCGAGGAGTTCAACAAAGCCGTCACCGCGGCCGTGCTCACCCCCGCACACCACGCTCCGCTCGGGGCGACGCTCGACGCCGACCGGCGCACCGAGTTCGCGCAAATCGCCGCAGCCCGGGGCGCGTATCTGATCGAGGACGACTACGACGGGGAGTTCCGCTACGACCGTCACCCCGTTGGCGCGCTGCAGGGCCTCGCGCCCGAGCACGTCGTCTACGCGGGCAGCGCCAGCAAGAGCCTGGCGCCCGGCCTCCGCCTTGGCTGGCTCGCGTTGCCGGCCGCGTTGGTCGACGGGGTGGTCGATGCCAAGCGACGCGCCGACCGCGGAACCGACGTGCTGGCGCAGCTGACGTTCGCGGAGTTGATCGAATCCGGGGCGCTCGACCGGCACATCCGGCGGATGCGTCGGCGCTACCGCAACCGCCGCGACGCCCTCGTCTCCACCCTCGACCGGTGCGCCCCCGGGATGCCGGCGTTGGGAATCTCGGCCGGCCTGCACGCCGTTGTGGCGCTCCCCGAGGGGATTTCGGAGGCCAACGTGCTGACCGCCGCGCACGAGCGCGACATCGCCCTCACCGGGCTGTCGCCCTTCTGGCACGGCGCAACCCGGCGCACAGACGGGATCATCATCGGTTACGGGACACCGCCGGAGCACGAATACGCCACCGCGCTCGGGCATCTCGGGAAGTTGATGTCGGCGGTCTCCGGCGTCACTCGGCCGGGGTGAACTCGATGTGCAACTCCGTCAGGCCGCGCAGCAGGAACGTCGGTTCGTAGCGGTACTGGCGGCCGGAAGCCACGCCGTGCTTGGCCTCGCTGATCCTGAATCCCCGCGTCCGGTCCAGGAGGCGGTTGACGGTGATCTGCCCTTCCACCCGCGCCAGGGGCGCGCCCGCGCACGTGTGGATGCCGCGACCGAATCCGATGTGCTCGCGGACGTTCTTCCGGTCGACCCGGAACTCGTTGGGATTGTCGAACTTTCGCGGATCGCGGTTAGCCGCTCCCAGGCACAGCATGAGGACGGTGCCGGCCGGGATGTGCACGCCGCCGAGGGTTGTGGTCTTGCGCGCCAGGCGGAAGTCGACCTTGGTCGGCCTCTGCATGCGCAGCGCCTCTTCGATGAACGTGCCGATCAGGCTTCGATCTGAGCGCAGCCGCTCTTGCAGCTCGGGGTCGTCGCCGAGGACCTGCACCGCCGAACTGAGCAGTTTGGTCACCGTCTCCTGCCCGGCCGCGAACAGGAAGGTTGCCGGCCGGACGACCTCCAGAAGCGGGGGGATGGAGCCATCGGGGTACGTGGCGGTCGCCAGGCCCGTCAACACGTCTTCGCGAGGTTGCTGCCGCCGGTCGGTGATGTAGGCGCTGAACAGATCGTCGAGGTACTGCAACGGATTGCTGCCCACCGGTTCATGATCCAGCGCGCCCACCCGGGCGCCCGGCGCATTACCTGCCCCGAGATTGCGGCGGATCTCCGGGCGGTCCTCGTCGGGAACCCCGAGCAGATCGGCGATCGCCAGTGTCGCGAACGGCTTCGCGTACTCACTGAGGAACTCGCACTGCCCGTTGGCGATGAACTCGTCGAACTGCCGGTCGGCCAATTGCCAGATGTAGTCCTTGTTTTCCTGCAGCCGGCGCGGGGTGAGCAGCCGTCCGAGCAGGGAACGCGCCTTTTCGTGCTCGGGCGGGTCCATGACGACCATGTGCTCGAAGATCGGGAATTCGTGGCGATGCGCTTCGATCTGCTCGGTGATGTCATCACCATCCGGGGTGAACGGCAGCGGCGGGAACGGACCGCCGATCGCATTGACCGCGGAGAACGAGTCGACATCTTTGAAGGCGGCGTGGACCTCCTGATAGCCGGTGACGGCCACGACGCCGTAGTGCGGTTCGCGAAACACCGGCCCCTGGCTGCGCAGGTAATCCCAGTAGTCATAGGGATCTTGCGCGACGTCGGCGTCGGTGAAGTAGTCGACGTTGGCGAGATCGGTCATGGGTTCAATTCCTTTTCCTGGCACCGAAAAGCGCGGTGGGTCACGCCGGTGCTTCGTCGGTGGACACGCTGATGGCTTGCCGTGGGCAGGCGGCCACGGCGGCTTCCACGTTGTGGCGCAACGCTTCACTCGGTGCCTCGTCGCAGGTCGCAACGTCGTCACCCAGGTCGAAAACCTCGGGAGCGATCTCCACGCAGAGGGCGTGCGCCTCACACAGGCGCGGATCCACCCGGACCCGCATGCGCGCTGTCATCATTTGACCCTCCGCCCGGCCCGTCTTCCTGTTTGCGACCCACAAACTGATCGATCGACCAAATTGTTAGGATGCGGTATGCCTACCACGGATCGCGCGGACCGGTCAAGCAAATCGGGTGCGCCCAACCGCGGGGCGGCTCGCCAAAACAGGAGGACCCCCGACGCCGGGGCGCGCGGCAAACTGATCGAGGCCACCGCCCACATCATGCGCCAGGAAGGCTATGCCGCGGCCACGTCCCGGCGGGTCGCCGCCGAGGCCGGCGTCAAGCAGGCCCTGGTCTACTACTACTTTCCGACGATGGACGACCTGTTCGTCGAAGTGCTGCGGGCCGGCGCGGAGACCGCGCTGACGCGCATGCGCGCCCTATTGACGGAGGACGACCCACTGCAAGCGCTGTGGCTGATGAACAGCGATACGGCGGTGACCGCACTCAACGCCGAATTCATGGCATTGGCTAACCACCGCAAGGCAATTGGCGCCGAACTCAAGGCCTACGCCGAGCGTGTTCGCGACATCGAGACGGCGGCGGTAACCATGGTGCTGCGGGCCAACGGAGTCGATCTCGAGGAATATCCGCCGGTAGCGATCTCGATGCTGATCGCGCAGGTGGCGCGCAGCCTGTGCAACGAGAGCGCCGTCGGTGTCACCCAGGGACACGACGAGTTGCGCGCCTTCGTCGAGCGCCAGATGAGCCTGCTGAAGGCGCCCGCCGCCGCGGCCACACCCAGCGGCTAGCACGCGCGAGCGCTGCCGCGAGGACAGCAGAGCCACTTCCGCGTCGCGGGCCGCCAACCGGGCGGCCGGGCACATGTCTGTTGACACTGCGACCGAATGGTGCCAACCTTCCTGATCGATCGACAAATAATGTCGCGAACGTCTAGGTGAGGTGCAGTCATGGGTGGAAGAGTTGAGGGCAAGGTCGCGTTCATCACCGGGGCGGCCCGCGGCCAGGGCCGCAGCCACGCGGTGCGCCTGGCGCAGGAAGGCGCCGACATCATCGCCGTCGACGTCTGCACGCCGATCAGCAGCAATAGCGTCATCCCGCCGTCGACACCCGACGACCTGGCCGAGACGGCCGACCTCATCAAGGCCCTCAACCGCCGCATCGTGACCGCCGAAGTCGACGTCCGCGATTACGACGCGCTGAAGGCAGCGGTCGACAGCGGCGTCGAACAGCTCGGCCGGCTGGACATCATCTGCGCCAATGCCGGAATCGGCAACGGCGGCCTGACCCTCGACAAAACCAGCGAAGACGACTGGCGTGACATGATCGACGTCAACCTTTCCGGCGTCTGGAAGACCGTCAAAGCCGGTGTGCCGCATCTGATTTCCCAGGGCCAAGGCGGCTCTATCATTCTGACCAGCTCCGTCGGCGGGCTCAAGGCCTACCCGCACACCGGTCACTACATCGCCGCCAAACACGGCGTGGTCGGTCTGATGCGCACCTTCGCCGTCGAACTCGGCGAGCACTTCATCCGGGTGAATTCCGTTCATCCCACCAACGTGAACACGCCCATGTTCATGAACGAGGGGACGATGAAGCTGTTCCGGCCCGACCTGGAAAACCCCGGCCCGGACGACCTCAAGGTCGCCGCGCAGTTCATGCACGTGCTGCCGATCGGGTGGGTCGAACCGGTGGACATCAGCAACGCGGTGCTGTTCCTGGCTTCCGACGAATCGCGTTACATCACAGGTCTTCCGGTCACCGTCGACGCCGGGAGCATGCTCAAGTAGCGGATTTCGCTTACTCGCCGACGCCAGCAGGGCCCCGTGGGCACTGCTGGCTTTGGCGACTGTCAGGGTGGCGCACAACGCCCGCCTGGATCTTGCGAGGGCTGATGAGCCGACCGCGTCGCGGCGACCTCGCGCTCCATCTCGATGATCTTTGGCGATCACCATCTACGGTGGCCAGGGGCGGGATCGAACCGCCGACCTTCCGCTTTTCAGGCGGAGTTCTGGCCTACACCAATGTGTTTCAGCCGGTCAGACCAGAAGCGCAACCGGCATTCGGACGTGTTGGATCAGTCGGTCTGGCTCGTTGGCCCCATGTTGGCCCCATGAGATAACCCAATCTGCGTGGCAAGCCGATCGGGTTACTTGGTCGGTAGAAGCGGACTTGGGCGAAGTCTTAGTGCGATGGTTTTCGCTTACCGAACAGAGCGCGGCGGTCCCGGCGGATCTCATAGAGACGCCAACTGAACTATCGACCGCAACTGAAAGGCTGGATGCAGTCCAATTTGCTTGCGTGTGGTCCGATGGGCACCACCGCGCGCATCCCAATCTAGAGCAGTTTCACCGGCGCTGGCTCAAGCACTAGGCCCCACGGCGTGGTGACGTTGAGGAGCGGTTCGGGCGGCGGGTCGGTGAGCGCGATGGGGTCTCCGGCCAAGCTCGCGGTGCCGCGCCCCTCGAAGAGTGCGACGCAAGCGTTGCCGTCCAGGCGGGACGGGAACCGGACGGCGCCGGCGCCTCGGTCAAAAAGGTCCGCGGCGATCGTCTGCGTGATGGCGCGGCGACTGGTGGTGATCTCGCGCAGATCGAGGTGCTGCAGGTCGTGCTCGAGCAGCAGTTCGACGTGGCGATCCTCGATCTCCTGGCGTGTGGGCACGTCGGTGAGATCGATCAAGGGGCCATCGAGCTTCAGGACTGTGGGAACGAGGGCGTGCTGTATGCGCCACTGCGCAGTGACCGGCTTCTCAGTGAAGTCTTGGGCAGCCTCAGGTCCGTAGCGCTCAACATGGCGGCGCAGCGCGCCGAGGTTCGGCCGGAAGTCGGCTAGCACCTCGCGAAGACACGTTTCCGCCAAGTCAGCACAATAGAGCGTGCGGAACCGGCGGTAGACGTCGTCGAAACGGTGACTGAACTGGTACAGCTCCAGCGGAGTGAAGCCGAGCGGGTCAGCGTAATAGCCGACCCGCCACAGGGTTCGCCCCTGCTCGGGCGCCGCGATCACGACTGGAAGCTGGCGACCTGCCGTGCAGCCCGGACAACCATCGCGAACTCCGCGGTGTCGACCGCCGCACCGAGCACCTCGATCGGCGCGCGATCGTCCAAGCGCGTGTTGGTGCCAAACAGCCACGCCCGCGCCGTCTTGTCGTCGTAAGCATCGACGAGCATCCTGACGACCTTGTAGCCCTCACGTAACCGGCGCTCGGTCGCGCCGTGAGGTTCCGGGCCGCCCTTGCGCGCGTAGCGGCCGATTTGCTTGGCGTCAGCCAAGCCCGCCATCGCCGCCGCGACGCGCTGGCCGACGGCCTCTTGCAGATACGCGGCGATCTCGCGGATCGAAAGCGTCGCTGCCTCATCATCAAGCCGCTGCGCCGCAGAGACGGTCAAGACTGGCATATCGCACCTCCACGTTGATCTACCTGAGACGCTACCACATAAACACCTGAGAACACACCCTGAAGCTACACCTGATAGCCACCAGGCCTGGCCTACGGTTCGCGGTTGGAGCCGTTGAATCAGCATGTTCGCGCAAAAATGCCGCCAACGACGCCGCTCACTGGCCACGATTCGACCTCTAAGGTATGAGCTAACCGGTCACCGTCTCCTCCAGTGCGCACGGTCTCATAGCTGCACGTCAGCGAGGTTCAGCCGTTCCCGCTGTGACGCTCCGTCCCTCTTGTTCGCATCGGTTCCACCGTGTTCTGTGGCCAAATCCGTGGCCATTCCAACAGCCATAAGTGGGCCCATGCGCAACCCGCGGCGCGAGCCGTCGCGGGTGACACGATTACAGATAAGCCGCGAACGTCACCACGAGAAGATCGGCGAGCGCGTCCGAGCCACCTAGGCGTAGAGACTCATCCACCGTGCGATGGTCGGCTCCATGCGCTCGGGCACGAGCGAATCCGCGTCCCGTTGATCCCGCCGTACGTTCCTGTCGGGGTCGCTGAGCAACCAGATGGTTCGCGCCGATGTCTCCATCGCCGAACGGCATAGTTGCATTATGGACGACGCGTAGAGGTTCCTCGTCGTCGTCCGTTGATCTACGAGCAACGCGGCCGCGTACAGGTTCTCCGTGGCGCTCATCATCGGAATCAAACACTCCTCGGTGACCGCTGTCCGTTATAACCGGATCTGGGGCATTCTCAATGAAGGCGAGGTCAACGCACTATCTGAACGATATCGTGATAGCATCGCTCTGTGGCGCAGATTCTCATCCGTCAACTTGAGGACGACACCAAGGCCAAATTGCAGCGACTAGCCCGTCAACACGGTCGCAGCACCGAGGAGGAGGTGCGCGAGATCTTACGGAACGCAGTCCGGCACGTCGATAATCCGCCTGGGCGGCTCGGGTCTCGTATCGCGTCACGCTTCAAAGGCGTGGGCCTGACCGAGGACATACCCGAACTGCGGGGACAGCCCGTCCAGCCGGCACAGTTCAACGAATCATGATCGTGCTGGACACCAATGTGCTCTCCGCGTTGATGCGGGACACACCCGATCCGGCCGTCGTGGAATGGCTCGATAATCAGCCCACCGAATCAATCTGGACGACATCGGTAACAGTATTCGAGATACGCACTGGTATTGAACTTTTGACGCCAAGCCGCCGACGCAAGCGGCTCGACGAGATCTTTTCTCAACTCCTCGACGAAGACCTTGATGGTCGTGTGCAATCCTTCGACCTGACGGCTGCGTTTGCCGCTGGGACCATCGCCGCCACCCAACAACGAGGTGGGCGTGCGGTGGAAATTCGTGATGTGCAGATCGCCGGCATCGCCGCGTCCCGGCACGCAACTGTGGCTACCCGCAATACTCGCCACTTCGACGGAACGGGCGTCGACCTGGTCAACCCCTGGGACTGACGTCGTGCCCCAGATTCATTGAGAATGCCCCAGATCCAGTGATAACGGACAACCGCCGCATCCCCCGCCGGCACTAAGGGATACGCCTCCTTAAAAGCGGCGTCGTCGCCGACAAACGGGCTCCCCGGCTCAGGATGGTGCGGGTGCAGTCCCCACTGCCGCAATTCCGCGCACGCTTGGCACGGTTGCCGATGCGGTCCAGCACGCCGTTCGTCGCCAAATTGACCAGTGCTTCTATCATCTGCTGATCCGGCTGCATAACGAGTCTCCTATTACAACACCAAACACGCCCTGGCTGCGCGGTACGTTCACAATGCACCTGTCCAACGACAAGTCCGGGGTGTTCAAGGGCGCGCCGGCCATTGAGTAACAATTGCGACGTTGCATTTCGTAAGGCGGACGCCCGCGTTGGAGTCTGGGACCTAAGGGGACAATCGGCTTCCCACGCAGCGACTTCCACGTCAGGCAGCGGATTATCGAAGGTGTCGGAAACTGAGAGATTCTGTAGCTGGCCGAATTGACGCGGTGTGTTTGTTGAAGCTTGCATATCGGGCGGCGGTGGCTCGTCCCAAGCCTTCGCCATCAACGTCGGATCGTCGAGGTCTCGGCAAGCGTCGGCTGCTCGGCGGAGCTGTTCCGCTGTCATCCGTTCTGCAGGCTTGTGCCGCGGTGCCTTATCGGACATTGGTGACCCTGAAGATCTCTGATCGTAAGCGGATGGGCGTAGGTTGAACTCTATCTTGGTGGTCAATTCGTCACGGTGCCAGTTCTCCCCAGTTGCGTCCAGCAGAGTGGTGTACGAGCCGGTGATGACCGGCGTGTCGTAGCCGGATGAATGAAGGTCATCGCGTGATTCTTCGAGGGACCGACCAAAGTCACTCGAGCAAAGGAATCAACGCGATGACCATTGCCCACGATATCGACCTGTCTGCCGTGCTGGCCGAACGACTCACCACCACGCACCCTGATGTGCTGCGCGAGTTGTTGGCCGCCTTCATTCACGCCCTGATGGGCGCCGAAGCCGACGCGGTGTGCGGTGCCGGCTACGGCCAGCGCAGCAGCGAGCGCACCAATTCCCGCAACGGGTATCGGCACCGCGAGTTTGACACCCGCGCAGGCACATTGGATCTGGCGATTCCCAAGCTAAGGCAAGGTTCGTACTTCCCGGACTGGCTGCTGGAACGGCGCAAACGCGCCGAGCGGGCCCTGACCACGGTGGTGGCTACCTGCTACCTGCTGGGCGTTTCGACGCGGCGGATGGACAAACTCGTCGAGACTCTGGGCATCACCAGCTTGTCGAAGTCCCAGGTCAGCGTGATGGCCAAAGAGCTCGACGCCGCGGTCGAGGCGTTCCGGACCCGGCCACTGGATGCAGGCCCGTACACGTTCATGGCTGCTGACGCCCTGGTGCTCAAGGTTCGCGAAGCAGGCCGGGTGGTCAACGTGCACGCGCTGATCGCCACCGGGGTCAACGCCGAGGGCTACCGCGAAATCCTGGGCATCGACGTCACCACCGCCGAGGACGGGGCCGGCTGGCTGACCTTCCTGCGGTCGCTGACCGCCCGCGGCCTATCAGGGGTCCGTCTGGTCACTTCCGACGCCCACGCCGGTCTGGTGGCCGCGATCGGCGCCACCCTGCCTGGGGCATCGTGGCAACGGTGTCGCACCCACTACGCCACCAACCTGATGGCCATCACTCCGAAATCATCGTGGCCGTGGGTACGCACACTACTGCATTCGGTCTTCGATCAACCTGACGCCGGTTCCGTTGCAGCCCAATATGACCGCATCATCGACGCACTGGCCGACAAGCTCCCCAAGGTCGCCGACCACCTCGAAGACACCCGCGCCGACCTGCTCGCCTTCACCGCCTTCCCCAAACAAATTTGGCGGCAGATCTGGTCCAACAACCCACTATCCGTTAACCGGCTCTCCGGGGACACGGTTCGGGCTGCAGCGTGAGGTTCACGCACAAGCGCTGAGCACGGATGGATGCTGTCTGCATCTCGGTGGGGGAAGGCGGAGCGGCGATGCGGGTACTCAAGAGCGACAGCGGATATGTCCTGGAGGGCGACTGGGACGGGCAGGACGCGGTGAACGCGTTTCTCAACCATTTGGCGGGACGGGGGTTCAGCGCGGCCACGGTGCGGGCCTACGCATTCGACGTCGCCAATTTGAGCCGGTTCCTCGTCCAGCAAGCGGTCGGGCTCGCCGCGGTCGATGCGCCGTTGGTGTTCGACTGGATCGACTGGCAAGGCGTCCGCCGAACGGACCAGCCCACCGGCGGTCACCGCTCGTCGACCCCGCCGGCAGCTTCGACGGTGAACCGCCGGGTCGCGGCAGTGCGCGCGTTATTCGAGTATCTGGTGATGACCGGTGTCTGCACCGACAATCCGGTGCCGTCGCCGCGGCGGGGACAGGGGCTGCGCCAGTCGCAGCGGGGGTTGCTCGGTCATCTGGGTCCCGGGCGTGCACGCAGTGGCGGTAGGTTGGTGCGTCAGCCGCAGCGTCTTCCGGAATCGTTGTCCACCAACGATGTCGACGCGTTCCTGGCGACACTGGCAACGCACCGGGACCGGGCGATGGTGCTGGTGATGCTACTCGGAGGGCTGCGTTCGGCCGAGGCGCGTGGCCTGCTGCTCGCCGACGTCGATATGGGCCGGCGCCGGCTTCGGGTGATCGGCAAGGGCGGCAAGGAACGTCATGTCCCGGTCGATGCGGCGTTCTTCACCGAGCTCGCCGCCTACCTGCGATGGGAGCGGCCGCCGGGGTTGGCGACGCCGCAGTGCTTCGTAGTGCTGCGCGGCCCGACGACCGGTGCACCGGTCAGCGAGGCCGGGCTGCGCAGCCTGTTCCGTCGGCACCGGGAGACCTCTGGCGCCACAAGAGTCCGCCCGCACCGTTTACGGCATACCTACGGCACCGAATTGTCGGCGGCCGGAATCGATCTGCTGGCGTTGCGGGCGTTGATGGGGCATGTCTCGCCGGAGACCACGGCCCGCTACGTGCATTTGTCGATCGAGCAGCTCGCCGCCGAATACGGTGCTGCTCGTGCGACGTTGGCCGGAGCCCGGCAGTGACCACGGTGTTGGTCGGCCAACCCGTAGGCGCCGACGAGGTGGTGGCGGATTATCTCGACCACGTCGCCACCCTGGGTTTGAGCGGGCGGGCGGTACGCGACCGGATTCGGATCGCTCGCGACTTCACCGCACGCCACCGCGACCTGCACGCCTGGATGACGCTGCCGGCAGCCGAGCGGATCGCCGAGATACGGGACACCGGGGCGTGGCCGCTGATCTGTCACACGATCGGCACCGGCCGGTTACGGCTGGACGTCGAGCTGGCCGCGGTCAAACAGTTGACCGGGCTGGGCCGCGCAGTGGAGGACCGGGATCCGAGCGGATTCGCCGCGTTGCGGAATGCGGGAATTCGGTTGGGCTGGAGGAGTTCCTGGGTCGAGACGGTCCTCGGCGAATGTCTGGCGGTAGTGCTGGCACACCACGGCGGAATGGTCGCCGACCTGACCGGCGACGCGCTCGACGACTTCGACGCCGCGCTGTCACGTACCGTGGTGCCGCCATCGTCGCGGCGGGCATACAGGGGGCGGCTGGCCAGCCTGCGGCAGCTGTTGTTCGAGACCGCGGTCATCGACACCGCGCCGAAACGCCGGCGGTGGGCCCGTAGCCTCGAGCAGCGCTTCACCGAGGTGGAGATGCCCGACCCGATCCGTCAGACGTTGCTGCGCTACATCGGCGTGCGCGCGGCGGTGCTGCGGCCCAAATCGGTCGAGTCGCTGATCAACGACCTGCTGCCCTTCGCCGAATACCTCACCGCTCACCATCCCGACGTCATCAGCCTGCGTGAACTCGACCGGAGCTGCATCGAGGGCTACCTGAAATGGAATCGCACCCGGGGCTGGCGTGGTCAGCGCGCCGCCGCGGGCGCCGGGCGCACCGTCTCGGCCGCGGTGGCCCAGTCGGCAGTGCTCAGTCTGCGCAACCTGCTCGACGACATCACCGCCTGGGGCTGGGCGCAGGCCCCACCACGGCGGTTGGTATTCGCCGCCGACGTCCCCAAACTCGACCAGCCGTTGCCACGCGCGCTAGCACCCGATGTGGACGCGGCAGTGATGAACGCCGTTGCCCACCTGCAGGATCCGTTCGCCCGCATCGGCCTGACCGTGCTGCGTGGTGCCGGCCTGCGGGCGGGGGAACTGCTCGACCTCGAACTGGGCAGCATCATCGACTACGGACCGGCCGGAACCTGGCTGAAGGTGCCACTGGGCAAGCTCGCCACCGAACGCATGGTCCCGCTCTCCGCCGCGACCCTCGCCGCGCTCGACGAGTGGGTCGCCCTCCGCGGCACGCACCGGCCGCTGCCGCACCCACGCACCGGCGTGCTCACCGACTTTCTGTTCACCCGGCACGGACGCCGCCTGGGCTACACCCGGCTGCGCAACGGGCTGCTCACCGCCGCTGAATCCGCCGGGTTGCACCGTCCCGACGGCGGCGTCCTGATGGTCACTCCACATCAGTTGCGCCACACCTGGGCCACCGAACTCGCCAACGCCGGGATGAGTCTGCAGGCCTTGATGTCCTTACTCGGGCACGTCACTCCACAAATGACGATCCGCTACGCCACCCTGGCCTCGCCCACCCTGCGCGCGGCCTACGACGAAGCGATGGGCAAGATGCGCCGCCAGTTCACCCTCACCCCGGTCGGCAAACCGATCCTGCCCGACAAGGTCGGCTGGCTGCACAGTGAAATGCTGAAAACCCGCGTTGCACACGGATACTGCGCTCGCCACGAATCCGCGGGCGCGTGCCCTTATGCCAACATCTGCGAAACCTGCGACAACTACGTCACCGCCCCCGAATTCCGCGACACGCTCACCGACCAACTCGCCGACGTCCAGGCCCTCAGAACCGACGCCGAGTGCCGCGGCTGGACCGACGAAGCCGCCCGCCACGACCGCGTCGCCCACGCCCTTACCGACCACCTCCAGCGCCTCGATCGATGAACATCCCACCCCGACGGGTTGACCCGCCCCCGAGGGCCGGATAAAAGAACGACTCAACAAGGAAATCCGCCGGCGCACCGACGTCGTCGGAATCTTCCCCGACCGCAACGCCCTAATCCGCCTCGTCGGCGCGGTGCTGGCCGAACAACACGACGAATGGGCCGAATCCCGCCGCTACCTCGGCCTCGACGTCCTCAGCAAATCCCGCGCCGACCACACGCCATCAACAGAACAGGAGGACACCCCGGCGGCACTGACCGCCTAAACCACCAAGTCGAAGAATCACACGACGACGTCGTACACCACGTCCCTGGACTTGACCTTCTCCCCTGCCGCGTAACACTCGGAAAGATGGCAAACGACATGTGCCACAGTCGGGAGCAGGCGGAGCAGGTCAAGGCTAGGTTGGCCGAGTGGCTGGCGCCACCAATGGTCGGGACGACGGCACTGACTGAGCGGCACCGCCCGCAGACCGCCGGCATCAAGCGAATGGCTCGGCCGTATAACCACGCGCTGACCGTCGCATATCTCTGCCCCACCTGTGAGAATTGAGCTGACAAGGCAGCTAGAGACGGATAGGTCCCTTTGTGAGCACCGATGGCCGCGAGCCTGACGACGAGGCCGGCGCGGAGTTCCTGAACGGCTTCGTCGATAGGTTGATTCTCGGGGGCGGGCGTGTGGACATGGGCCGCCGGCGCTCCGAACCAGTTGCGCCACCATAGCATGTAGTACAACTATGTAGTACATTATTGGTATGAGTGAAGTACCTCTCCGAATGCTCAACCAAGAGACGGCAAAGGTCTTGGCCCGCGTCAAGCGTGGCGAAGAGATCACGCTTACTGAGCGCGGGGAAGTCATCGCCCGAATAATCCCCGCTACCGCCGGCCCACTGGATGCGTTGATCACTGCCGGCAGAGTGCAACCGGCGACGCTGGCCGGCCCAGCCCCGCGGCCGACCGTTCCGATGCACGACAATCTCGACGCCGGCGCGCTATTGCAACGTCTGCGCGCCGAGGAAAGGTATTAGCCGGTGATCTACCTGGATACCTCGGCTCTGGTCAAGCTGATCCGGATCGAAGTCGAATCTGATGCTCTAGCTGACTGGCTCGATGAACGCACCGAAACACGTTGGATAACATCTGCCTTGGCTGAAGTGGAGCTCCCCAGAGCCATCCGCGCAGTCGCCCCAAATGGCTTATCTGCTGTCCCCTCTGTGCTGGCCAGACTGGATCGGTTCGAAATCGACCAGGTCATCCGCGCCACCGCGGCCGCCTACCCCGATCCGGCGCTGCGCTCGCTCGATGCGATACACCTGGCCACCGCTCAAATCGCCGCATCCACAGCACCATTGACCGCCATGGTCGCCTATGACAGTCGACTCAGCGACGCCGCCCGTGCCCTCGGGATAACGATTGTCACACCTGGAAGAAACTCATGAACGGCTCAGGAGGAGAACACATGTCAGCACGTTTCTATGATGAGACCGTTTTTCAAGCGTGGCAGCGCGGTGTAGAGATCGCCGGTCCCCGATGGTTCGCCGACGGCCAGACTTCCCCGGACAGCGCGACCAGCAAGTGGGATCTCTCGCCGAGGGTCGACGAGATCCGATCAGCTATCGGATGGCTGTCCTCGGGCGAAGCGATGTTCCTTGCGGCGATGGTGAGCTTTTACAACTCTGAGCCCGGCGGCGAACTCTTGCGATCACTTGGCGCAAATGGCCTCAGCGACATTGCTGCCAGCCTCGACGAATCACGCCGACAAGTCATCGCCGACCTGCCCCTTGCCTACGCCGGCTGGTGAAAACCTCGCCGGCCGTCACTCCCACGGCTTCCCGCTACAACCCGCCGCAAAGGACAACCCATGGCTGACCTGCCAACTCGTCCCGAACTATTCGAGAACGCCCGCGCCTGCATCGACGAAGTGAGATCAGCGCTCAGCGCGGCGCGCGACTGGCTGCGCTCGGACTGGCAGCTCCTGGGCACACCACTGACTAAGGAGGCCGGCCAAGCTCGGGTGGCCATTTTGGAATCGATCGGCGAGGCCAAGGACCTCATCGACGCGATGAAGCGCACTGCAGCCTCGATGAAGCGGCGCAGCACGGCGTTGCGAGCGCGCGGCAGAAACGCCAGGCGACCGCGCTGTCTGGTGCGCCGCGCAGCGCGATGAACCGCCCGCCTTGCCCGCCGCGACCCGTTGCCGACCTGGTGGCCGGATGTGAACGGGCGCTGGCTCGAAGATGGTGGAAGATGGTGACCGCAAGACATCGTGCGTTGCGTGGTGGACCGCCCGTCACGCCTCAATCACGAACTTTGCGACTGGGCGCGCGCACCAACACTTCATGCTCGGCATCATGGGTGGCCGCTTCAGGCGCCAGGCGTGTTCGGCAGCCGACCGTCATACCCGCCGACGAGCGGTCGCCCGGCCACGATGTGCGCGACTCGGGCGACCGGTCCCAATCACCAAGCAAACGTCCTCTCCCGAGGCTTCGGGGTGCGTCATCCGCTTGCCCCGCATGTCGACATCCGTTGCTGCGCGGCTAGCGGCCACGCCAGTCAAATGTCGATTCCCGCTGCGGTGCCTACCTCAAAATCCCGGCAATCCCGGCAGGGTGAAACCACCGCCCGCGCCGGTGGAAGCGCCGCTCCCAGCGCCGCCCGGACCGGTCAAACCGCCCGACGTGCCAGTACCGAAGCCGCCGCCATTGTCGTTGAAAGCACCGGACCCGCCGGTCGACGCCCTGCCCCCACCGATCGGGGTGGACACTCCACCAGACCCGCCGCCCCCAACTGTGATCCCTGGGTCTGGCTCATCCGCCCAGGCAGCGCCCGCGCTGGCTATCGGGATGAGCCCGGCGGCCAAAGCTGCACCTGCGGCCATGCCGAGCTTGATCGTGATACCGCGGCGTCGTGTCTTGCAAGTCATGTTCCCCTCCGAATTCATGGATCATTAGATGATCGCGTTATGATCGGCGCACTTGTCGTGCGTTGCACAGTCACTTAGGTGGTAATGGGGCTCACCTCCATTCCCACAACTGGATTCCCACAACTGGTGATAGCAATGCCACCAGCTGTATGAACTTTGGCTATGCAATGCAGCTTAGCTACTACAGAAAGTGAGCGTCAAGCCAATTGGGCTACCTTGTTTGCAAAGTGATTCATATTCATAAATTCAGTGTTTCAGTAGACACTGACTTCCACACCTACAATCGTATATTGCAGCAGTTCAACAACCATGTACTGGTGTACTGACATGCGCCAATTCGCGTCTGCGTACTTACTGATATCGAGCACAACGTGAATCATTCAGGCCAGAGTCTGACTTGATTACGATTATCAGAGTTTCAAGGTGCCAGCAAACTAGACTTACTCGGTTGGTGCCCGATATCTGCAGAAACCTTTCTTCCTAGAATTCAGTATCGCTGTTGGCCAAAAATCGCTCCCTGCGTAGTCCGATCAGCAGTCACACCTCGCCGCGTGCACCTAGACCGTCCCCAACACAGGGCCTCAGCAGACGCCCGCCGGCAACTCATCGCCGACGACGCGCGAGGGGTGCCGCGCCTCACCTTGGGCCCAAGTGCAGGACCCCTCATTGATCCGCGTACTGATATGCAGATCTACTGAAACGCACCCGAAGAGGGGATCGCCGCAATGAGCACCGGCCGCAGCCGCATCGAATCGAGCGCCGCACCGTCCCACAGAAACACCGCGGCTGCCACCCCGCCCTCACCTACAGGCACCGGGCCGACCGAACGCCTCATGACCATCCGGTAGACAGGCGACCAACGAACACGCCGAACCGTCGACCTATCACTTGGCACACACCCGGGTCTTGACATCTGGCAGCGAGATGCCGCCGACCGCCTCGGACTCGCAGGATGCAGGCGGAAATAACCGGATTCTTCTCTGGACAAGCTCGACGCAATCCACGCCGTCCTGCATCGCTTCCCCGTGTACAAGCCGATCATCGCCGCGGTCAACGGCACTTGCGTGGCGGGCGGATTCGAGATGTTGAGCTCCACCGACATCCGAGTGGCCGTGCCCGACGCACGATTCGCGGTGATGGAGCCGAAGCGCGGTCTTTTCGCAGTGTCTTGCCCGTGAGGACACTCGCGGCGGCAAGGGCACCGCCGATCGTGACGTAATGACTTAGGGCCGGTCCACGCGGCAGAGGTGTGAGGTGTTGACGACGGGGTGGGTTCTACTCAACGTCGCAACACCGACGGATCACTCGAGACTAACAGGGCAGCGAATAGATCGGCGGGGCAACGGTCTTGGAGGACTATGCGGGGGCGATGGTTGAGTTCGTGTTCGACGGCCAACAACTGCTCCGGCGGGTGGCTGATGAGGGTGACGCCCTTCGGGAAGTAGTCGCGCAGCAGTCCGTTGGTGTTCTCGTTCGTGCCGCGTTGCCAGGGTGATCTGGAGTCGCAGAAGTAGACGGGCGCGCCGAGCTTGTCGGTGGTGGCAAGGTGGCGCGCCATCTCGGTGCCCTGGTCCCAGGTGATCGACCGCATCAGCGTGGGTGGCAGATCCTTCATGCGGGCCACCAAGGCCGCGTGCAGGGAGTCGGCGTCACTGCGAGGCAGATGCACCAACCGCAGCATCCGGGTCTGGCGTTCGACCAGAGTGCCGATCGCCGAGAGGTGGTTATTACCGATGATAAGGTCGCCTTCCCAGTGGCCGGCTTCAGACCGGTCGACAGCCGAGAAGGACCGGTCGTGGATGGTGAGCATCGGCTGCTGGAACCGCGGCCGCCGGCAACTCTGGCGGTGATGCGCTCGGCGGTGATCTCGACCGGTGCGCAGCGGTGAGCGTCGGTGCGGCGCTAATCGCGAGGGCCGCATGAAACGTGAATTCGGTTGATAGACAGCTTGATAGATGCTTTCGTGGCATAACCACATCGATGAATCATCGGGGAAGCGGTGGCGGAGGTGACGGCTGATCTGTTGGGGGCTCCAACGCTGAAGAAGCAGCTCGGCGACCGCGTTACCGAGCTGGTCGTTGGTGTCGACCCGACGGCGGTGGTGACGTGCTCGTCGCGCGGTGGCTCGCCGGTGGGCATCGAAGGGCTGATATCCGCGGCCGGCTGGTGCGTTGCGCCGTAGCTCCCTCGAAATCGTCGACGGCGCTCGACCGAGTCGGGTGGCGATCGTCCGCACCCTCAGCCCTGAGTGATGCAGATCGGCGATCTCGATGCGCTCGTCCTGGGACAGGTATCGCGTGCTGATCTGGCGGACCGCTAGTCGATCTAGCGGCGGGACGAACCCGACCGCGACGCCGTTGCGGTAGGTCTTGTAACCGCGTGTCCAGTTCGTCGCAGCGGACCGGGACACACCGACTTCGCGGGCCGCGGCCCGCACGCTCCACCCGCGAGCCCGCAACTCCATGAACCGCTGACGCTTGGCCGACTGCGGACGACGTCCCGGCCCCTTCTTCACCCGACGCGACGATGCCAACACAACCTCCAGAATCTAGAGAAGTGTTGCGACCGCACCTAGAAACCACCGCGTCGACACGGGGTCAGTTTTCAGACGACGCCGACAACTGTGGCGTTTGCCCTGGGCTCGTTTCCGGTCGTAGAAGGCACGCGATGCTGGACTGGTGCGGAGACTGTTGTGGGCAGCCATGTAGCAGGCTCGGAGTAAGCGCCGGTCATACCTGCGTGGACGTTTCAGGTTGCCCGTGACGCGCCCGGAATCGTGTGGCACTGGTGAAAGACCAGCGATGCCCGCAAGCCTATCCACGGTCTCGTAGTTAGCTAGATCGCCGTTAATCGCGGCCACGAATTCCGCCTCCTAGCAACGGGCCGAATCCGGGCATCGCTGATTTGACTCATGGTGCCGCCCACCCGGATCCAGTCATCGTCATTCATGCGCCCCGAACGCATATCCGCAAGTTTGACCCTCGCTTCGGCCGCCAGCAGCCGCATCACAATTTCGGACTTACTCATTTCCAACGAGAAGATGACACTGGCCATCCGATGTCTGAGCGAACACGATCGCATGAAATCCAGTGCTAGAACGGACTTTTCCAACGCCCGGACGAGCCGCAACGGTAACCATGGTTCCTGGCTGAAGCCCGCAGGTGATCTCATCGAGATCAGCGAATCCGGTCGGCACGCCCCGCGCCAGACCGCCATT
This sequence comes from Mycobacterium sp. NTMscope_MAC_12, assembly GCF_976985675.1. Classification (NCBI taxonomy): domain Bacteria; kingdom Bacillati; phylum Actinomycetota; class Actinomycetes; order Mycobacteriales; family Mycobacteriaceae; genus Mycobacterium; species Mycobacterium sp. NTMscope_MAC_12. Next base: position 313,157 of record NZ_CDRJYY010000001.1, on the reverse strand, counting down.
GGTAGCGATCGTGTCCAACTCGTCGAGTGTCGGAGTCAGCAAGTCCTCTAACGCGACAGTGTCCTCGCTAGGTCGTGTCCCTGCCGCGGTGTAAAAGAATCCGGACGTAGGTTCCCTCGAAGACCGGCCAGTCTGATGGAAGGAGCCTACGTCCGTGTCGAAGAGGGTATCGCCTGTGCAGCGGTTGCAGGCAGAAATTGATGGTGTGTTCGCCGGCGGCGAGGACCTGGCGGGCGCGATCGAGGAAGTAGCCCGGCTTGGTGCCCGGTTGCTGCTGCAGACCGCCATCGAGGCCGAAGTGGCCGCGTTTTTGGGCCGGGACCGCTACCAGCGGACCGCGAGCTGTGCGGACGCCCGCGCCGGGATGCGCAACGGATACTGCCCGACCACGGTGAAGACCACCGCGGGACCGGTGACGCTGGCACGGCCGAAGATGCGCGGCACCACCGAGCGGTTCGCCTCCCAGCTGTTCGGCAAGGGAGTAACCAAGACCAACGCATTGGAGGCATTGGTGATCGCCGGGTTCGTGCGCGGGTTGTCGGTCCGCGACGTGGAGGCCACCCTGGTCGAAGCGCTCGGCGAGGCCGCCGCGGTGTCGAAGTCGACGGTGTCGCGCATCTGCGAGGACATCAACGGCTCAGTTCGAGCAGTGGAGCGCTCGCCGCCTCGACGACGTCGAGCTCGATTACCTGTTCCTGGACGGGTCGCACTTTAAATACCACGCAGGCGCCTCAGCCGAGCCGGTACTGGCCGCGTGGGGTATCGACACCGACGGCAAACCGGTGTTCGTCGGGCTTGAGGCGGCCTCCTCGGAATCCGGTGCGGCCTGGGAAGGGTTCTTGCGCGGGCTCGGCGAACGCGGCCTGGCGTGCCCACTGCTGGTGATCAGCGACGGCGCACCCGGGCTGATCGGCGCGGTCGAGACCACCATGGGCGCGGCGTTGCGGCAGCGGTGTCTTATTCATCGCGCCAGAAACATCCTGGCCAAGGTGCCCAAGAATGCCCAAGCTGACGTCAAAGCCGATTATTGGGCGGTCTTCGACCTACCAGCCGATGTCGAACCCGGCATCGCCGCGGTCAAACTCGCCCAAAACAGGACCGACGCGTTCGCCAAGCGCTGGCGCGACTCCTACCCGGCCGCAGTGCGGGCCCTGCTCGATGACCGCGACTCGCTGACCGTCTACCTGCGGTTTCCCCGTGAGCATTGGCCCAGGGCCCGACACTCCAACTTCATCGAACGCACCTTCGGCGAAACACGGCGCAGAGTCAAGGTGATCGGCCGCCTGCCCGGCGAGTACTCCTGCCTCACACTGGTGTGGGCCGTACTCGACCGCGCCAGCGCCGGATGGCGCGGGTTCACCATGACCCCGGCCGGGCTGCGGCTGCTGGCCGACCTACGCAGATCGCTGCACGACCCACCGACCGAACTGCCGCAAAGGAATCCGCAAAATCACACCGAAACTGGCCTGGTGCCAACCGAGCCTGTCAGCGCTACCGCATAGACTCATGAACGCAAGCGAACGATCGATCTGCGCGACGAGTTGGGCAACCCGGTCGATCCCGGTTCTCACTGCTAATTTCCTTTCGTCGTTTGTCTCATTCGGTCCAGATTCGGGCCGAATGCTGCGTTGTTGTTGGTGTTCATGGTCGGGCGGGTGGTGCGATTAGGTGTTCTGGACCGGATGCGACAAGCTGCTGTCGGCGTTTCATGGCGCCGTAGTGAACAAGGTCTCCTCCGGCAGCGGCAGTTGGATGGCCAGGCCTTTGCGTTGGCCACGGTTGACGTGGACGGCGTTGAGCTCTCCGCGGCGGATTCGATCCAGGACGGTCTGTTTGGCCACGCCGAGTCGGCGGGCAGCCTGCTCGAGCCCAACCCATCCGTCGGGTGTGTCTGGGGTGATATTGGCGCGTAGCTCGGGGTCGATGCGGATCCGCCACGGGTCGCCAGGGCGATGTTGCTCGCCGTGGATGAAGCCGCTTGCCAGCCACCGGTAGAGAGTGGCGCGGGAGGTGCCCCAGCAGCGTCTCGGCTTCGGCGATACTGACCATGCGTACATCGTCGCCGACGGGTACGACAGGCTCGGTCGGCCCGGCGATACCGTGTTTGCGGCGCAGGCTGCCAACCCGGTCGCGGGTGAACGCCAGCCCGGTCGCAGTCATCACGCCCTGCCGTGCGAGCAGACGCGCGATCGTCGCGTCGTCGTAGTGGGCTGCCAGCCGCCGAATGCGCTCCAGCGTGTCGGCCTCGGTACGGATCGCGCTATCGACGGCGCGCTGAAACAACTCACCAAGCTGCGGTCAATCCACGAGCGACCGGCGAGCGTCCAAACCCGCCGACAGGCGGGCCACTGGGAGGGTGACCTCATCGTCGGCGCCCAGCAGCGGTCGGCGGTCGCAACGCTGGTGGAACGAAAGATGCGTCTAACACTGCTGATTCGACTGCCGAATGGACATTCGGCACAGCATGTCGGGGATGCCCTGATCGCAACGTTCACCCAAATGCCGGTCAAACTGCGCCGGACCCTGACTTGGGACCAGGGCAACGAGATGTTTCATCACAAACGTATCGAGGCGGCGACAGGGCTGAAGATCTACTTCGCCGACCCACACTCACCTTGGCAACGCGGAAGTAATGAGAACGCCAATGGGCTTGTACGCCAATACTTACCAAAGGGCACCGACCTCAGCATCTGGGACGACGGCCAACTCCGGCAGATCGCCGATGAACTCAACGACCGCCCACGACTGTGCCTCAAGGACAACACCCCGACCGAACTTCTGCGACGATGGGAGCGTCAGTACACACTTCACTGATTCGCAACGATGAGTGGAATCCGCCCGGGCACCAGTGGCCGGTTACACCAGTCGGTCATCTCGGCGACTACCTTGTCGGTGATCCGCGAGATCGTGTCCTTGGATACCGTGGCGCCGTAGACGTCGGCGAAGTGGGCAGCGACCTCACCGGTGGTCAATCCCTTTGCCGTGAGTGACAATACGATCTCGTCGATACCCGTCAGCCGACGCTGACGCTTCTTGACAATCTGCGGCTCGAAGCTGCTGTTGGTGTCGCGAGGCACTTCGATCTCGACGGCGCCGATCTCGGTGAGCACCGTCTTGGCCCTGGTGTCGTTGCGGGAGTTCCCGCTGCCGCGCCCGGCAGGGTCGTGCTTGTCATAGCCCAGGTGCTCGGCCATCTCGGCATCCAGCGCGGTCTCCAGCACGTTCTTGGTCAACTGATTCAGCAGCCCGTTCGGGCCGACCAGCTCGACACCCTGTTCTTTTGCCTGCGCCAGCAGCTGCTCAGCGAGCTGCCGTTGATCCAGTTCCATCGCCACAGGATCGAGTGTTTCTGACATCGTCAGTCCTTCCCGCCAAGCTCACGCTCGGCGTGACAGACCAAGATCAGATCCACCGTTGTTCAGACAGTCCCGCCAGCCTTTACGCATGACGTAGTCGAGCCAAGTACCGGCGAACTGGGAGGTGAGCACGGCTGCGATTACCTGTGTGGTGTAGAACTTTGAGCTGATGATGCCGGCGTCGAAGGCGACATTGGCCAAAACGATGCCGGGGCCACCGCGGGCGTTGGTGGTGATCGCAAGGTTGATCAGGTCAAGTCCCCGGAAACCCGCGAACCGCCCGGCGAGCGATACCGACATCACTTTGATCGCGCAGGTGCCGACAATGAAGATGACGATCATCCATACCGAGACGCCGCGGATGAGATCCAGCTTCAGGCCGACGATCGCGAAGTAGATGGGAATGAAGAAGGCGAAGGAGACTTTGCCGATTGCCTCGAGCGCGTCGGCGAAGATCCTGCGCTTCCTATGCGCGACGGCAAAACCTGCGAGGAACGCCGCGAAGACGAGGTTGACGTCGAGGGCTCCGACAACTGCGCAGTATGCCAGCAGGACCGCTATGGGGTAGCCGGTGGGCGACTGCCGCGCAAAGACATTCCAGCGAGAAGTGTTGATGCGCTTGATGACGCGTGGAACAAGCTTGAGCCCGAGGATGAAGTAGGCCACCGTTGCGAAAAGGTGCCAGAACATCTGCCACGGATGCAGAGTCGTCTTGCCTGAACCGTGTGTCCAGGATTTTCAGGTCGGCGAAGATTTTTGACACCGCCGGCACCGAGGTGACAGCGACCCCGACCGCAAGGATGACGTGGCTTCATCGCCCCCACTGCCCGCACGAAATACCCGCCGGAGCGAGAACCCTCCTGGTCCGCAAGCTCATTGACGGCGCGCAAAACCTGAGCGGTGGCCTCGTGGCTCACGGCCCGGATTCGCGGGATCCTCCCGCCGTCTCCCGGCTGATTCGGGCCCAGCGGTTTTGTAATCGCTACAAGCGCACCAGGCCGCGCAGCGGCACAAGCCCGAGCTCCTTATGGGTGAGGAATCCAGGCGGGGCGTCACAAACGGCTGGAATCGCGTTCGCGGGGCCCATCGCGGTCCAGGTGTAGCCCGGCTTCGGGTAGTTGCCCTGCGCATCCGGAGGCGCTTGGAGGATCAGCTCGGTGGGTTCGTCGCCCTCGATCACGATGCGATAGTGATAGTGACCGCCCCAATCAGGCTGCGGCTCAATGGCATTGTATTCGTCCATCGTGTACATCTCGTGGAATGTGATGAAGGTCTTGTTGTCCACCCAAGTCGTCCACTTGTGATGCTGTGAGGCGACTGTTCCCTTCTTGATCACGCCCTTAAAGCCTGGCATGTCGCTGGTCGGCCCCCCTTCGTACCGGATGTCGCGCGTGGCCGTCCCTAACTCTACATCCGTTGTGTACTTGTCGACCGTCTTGCCGAATCCGTCCGCCACCATGGCCATCGACTGGGCGAACAACGGCCATGCGTTCCCCAGGAGATTCGGTCCGGCCAGAAACTCTTCGGGATCGCTCCCCATCCCCATCTCGTGCAGGTACTTCAAAGTGTCCTTGCCGAAATTCACCACCTCGTAGATGTGGATAGCGTCGATCCGGCTGACGATTCGGGCCAGCGTCAGCACGAGCAGGTCTCCGGCAAAGCCAGGATTGATACCACCTGCGTGGAACGAAGTACCGCCCTCGTGACACGCTGCGTCGATCTTGTCGATATCCGCCTTGCTGTGTTCGGTTCGATACCACCATGCGCCACCCGAGGCGACGACGTTCTTGCCCCCGCGCAGCAGACGGCAGACCTCTTCGGGATCGGACCAAAGTGGCGCATAGAACACGCAATCGGCGTCAAGCGCTTCGATGGCTTCCTTGTCGGTGGTCGCAAGCACACCGATCGGCGCGGCGCCGACGAGCTCACCGGCATCCTTGCCAACTTTTTCCGGACGATTACAGAGCACGCCGACCACCTCGTACGCAGGGTTACCGACGAAATGGCGAAGCGCCACCGTTCCGACGTTGCCGACGCCCCACTGGCCCGACCTGGACCGGAGCAGATGTCGAGATGGTTCCTGGAGCCGCACTCCCCGTAACTGATATCGCCGTCATGCGCGTAGTCACGGTAGATCCGCAGCATTCGTCCCACGCCAGGTTTCTTCGCGGTCGCACCTGCGGGCGCGGGCCGCTTCCATAGATCGCCCGACTCGGTGCGACGCTCGGGACCCAGGCCGGCATCGAGCGCAGCGGTCAGCGGTTCGTCGGCCTTTCGCCCGACGTGGCGCAAGCCCAGCAGCCCCAGCCACCGCCGCCAGCGCCGTGACCTGGACGCCGAGCGATTGCATTGGAAGTTCCGACGCGAAAACCGAGCCGTACGGGCGCTTAGTCAGCGCCCGGTAACCATTGGCGGTGAATGCGAAACCCAACACGGACACCAACACGGCTGCCAGTCGCTTCACAGCTGTCCTTTCCGTCGACCGCGGGCATGACGTACACCGCCCACTAGTTAACGAATCTAACTGCCCGGCTTTCGGCCATTTACACCCCTCGGGTCAGCCCGATATCCGGCCAAAAGATTACGTTTCGCTGCGTTGCCCGGATTCCCCGGAGTCCCCGGGCCTGCCGGCCTTCGCGGGGTCCTCGATCACGTGATATGTCGGGTCGATCATCGAAATGGGCCCGCGACCGCGGCGATCACCGTCACCGCATCGGCGACCACCCCGCCGGCCGGCTCAGGCATCACCGGATCGGGGTCCACCGCGCGCAACCAGACCGTGAACATTGACCGCACCGCCTCGGCCCGCTCGGCGAAGCGACGCAGCCAGCCCCGCACCGTCTCCACCGGACGGGCCAAGTCGGCCGCGATCCGGCGAAACCCCACCCGCCGCCGCAACGCCTTGGCAGCCAGCGCCGACACGATCACCGCCGCAGTGTCGGCACGGCGCAGCAACGCGGTCACGGGCAACAACACATGCGTCACCCCGCAGCCGGTGCATCGCGACCGGCGAGGACACAACCGCACCGACCCGTCCCGACCGCGCAGCTGTCGCGGCCTGGCCCACCCCCAACGCGCCAGCACGCTGCTGCATGCCGGGCAGCTCAACTCGCCCGCCGCCAGCCTGCGCTCGACCACATCGACATCTGCCTCTACCGTGACCACTGCGCCTCCAAGCGCGAAGACGGCCCTCCCGCAGACTCCGCCCAGAGACATCGGGAGGGCCGCCGCCCACAACGACGTGATCACCGTGCCGCCCCGACACCACAAAGACCAAACGCAGAAACGACCGGCCGACGAACTGATCACCGTCAGTGCCGGATCGCTACCCCCAAGTGCTCAACCTGAATGCCCCCGAACACGGTGCGCCGGGTTGGATGAACACGGCGCCTACCGAGCCGAAGCGGGCCCAGTCGGCGAGGGCGTGACTGGTCAGTTCGGGTCCGTTGTCCATTCGGATGTGTTCGGGCTTGCGGCCAGTGGTCATGATCAGTTCGTCGAGCAGTCCGGTGGTCTGATCGGCGTTCCACGACCGACGTGGCCGTGTCGCCAACGCCTCGCGGGTGAACTCGTCGATGACGTTGAGGAAACGCAGCTGGCGGCCGTCGACGGTGAGGTCGTGCTGGTAGTCCAGCGCCCACACGTGATCGGGGCGGGCCGCCGCCATGCGCCGGTGCGCCGCACTGTGGCCCAGGCGCAGCCGCTTGCGGGTCTTCGACGGACGTTGCAGCCGTTCGTCTTTCCACAATCGGTGCGTGCGTTTGGGATTGACCACGAGGCCTTCTGACTTGGCGATGGCGTGCGCCTTGCGCCAGCCCCACCGCGGATGGCTGATGGCGATCTCCCGCAGTCAGGCGCGCAGCCGCTGTTCGACGCCATCGGGTCGTTGCGGCCCATACTGCTGCACCGAGCGGTGTTGGCCGACCACCCGGCAGGCACGCCGCTGCGAGACCCCGAACCGCTCGACGAGCATCACCACCGCTCGCCGCCGACGGTCGGGGCTCACCAGTTTCCCCGGCTCATCTCCTTGAGCATGTCGATGTCGAGGGCCTGCTCGGCGACCAGCTTCTTGAGCCGCTGATTCTCCCGCTCAAGCTCCTTGAGCCGTTTGGTGTCTTCGGCTTTCATCCCGCCGTACTGATTTCGCCAGCGATGCCAGGTCTGCTCACTGACCTCCAGATGCCGGCAGACCTCCCCGAGGTCTTTGCCCTCACCGAGCAGCCGTTCACCCTCACGAAGCTTGCGGACCACCTGCTCCGGTGTATGCCGTCGACGTGCCATGAATCGAGTCCTCCTCGCCCCAATTCTGGGGCATCGGACTCCCACAGGAACTTGATCAACCAGGGGGTAACTGGTAGCCCGAGCCGGCCTGTTCGCACAGCGACACCAAGGTCGCGTACGCCGGTGCCATCCGGGCAGCAGAAATGGCACACCACGCCGCTGTGCGACTAGGTGCGACTAGGTGCATAGCACTGCGGTCTGACGGGCGTGCCAAGTGGTTGACGTGTATGTGCAACGTCTAGTATCAGTAATCAAACGCTTTGTCTGGAAGCGGTCCAGAACCGCCGCGACAATGCGAACGGCAGCCCACACGGGGCATTACATGGAGGACACCTTGAGGAGACGTCCGTGACGTACACAATTGCCGAACCCTGCGTCGACATCAAGGACAAGGCATGCATTGAGGAGTGCCCGGTCGACTGCATCTACGAGGGTGCTCGGATGCTCTACATCCACCCCGATGAATGCGTCGACTGTGGGGCTTGTGAACCGGTCTGCCCTGTCGAAGCGATCTACTACGAAGACGATGTGCCCGAACAGTGGAGCCAGTACACGCAGATCAACGCCGACTTTTTCGTTGAGCTGGGGTCGCCGGGTGGTGCGGCCAAGGTCGGCATGACCGAGAACGATCCCCAAGTGGTGAAGGATCTGCCACCGCAGGGCGAAGGCGACTGAGCGCGCCGGTGCTGCAGAAGCCCGGGATGGGCCGACTGGGGGTACCACCCGCTCGCAGGGGAGTGTCGGCCTCCCTGCCGGATTTCCCTTGGGACACGTCGGCCGAGGCGGAGGCGCTGGCCGGGTCCCATCCGGACGGCATCGTCGACTTGTCCATCGGCACTCCGGTAGATCCGGTTGCGCCGGTGATCCGAGAGGCGTTGGCGGCCGCCAGTTCCGCGCCGGGCTATCCGGCAACCGCCGGTACTGCGCGGCTGCGTGAAGCGGCAGTGGCTGCCCTTGACCGCCGCTTCGGCATCACCGGGCTGACCAAGGCGGCCGTGCTGCCGGTGATCGGTAGCAAAGAACTCATCGCCTGGCTACCGACCCTGCTGGGCCTGGGCCCAGCGGATGTGGTCGTGGCGCCGGAACTGGCGTATCCGACGTATGACGTCGGCGCCCGGCTGGCGGGAGCGCAGGTGCTGCTCGCGGACTCGCTGACCCAGTTGGGCCCGCAATCGGTGACACTGGTGTATCTGAACTCCCCGAGCAACCCGACCGGGCGCGTGCTGGGCGCCGAACACCTGCGCAAGGTGGTGGGGTGGTCGCGCGATCGTGGCGTTGTGGTGGCTTCCGACGAGTGCTACCTGGGATTGGGCTGGGATGCCGAGCCATTGTCGGTGCTGCATCCGTCCATCTGCGATGGCGACCACACCGGGCTGCTAGCGCTGCACTCGCTCTCGAAGAGCTCGTCGCTCGCGGGATACCGGGCCGGTTTCGTCGCCGGTGATCCCGCCCTGGTCGTCGAACTGCTGGCAGTACGCAGACATGCCAGGAATGATGGTGCCGACGCCGGTGCAGGCTGCCATGGTGGCCGCGCTGGACGACGACGATCACGAAAAGCTGCAGCGCGAGCGGTACGCGCGGCGGCGGGCGGCCCTGTTGCCGGCGCTGCGCTCAGCCGGTTTTGCTATCGACTATTCGGAAGCAGGACTCTACTTGTGGGCCACCCGCGGTGAGCCATGCCGGGACAGCATCCGTGGTTGGCCACGCGCGGCATCCTGGTGGCGCCCGGCGAGTTCTACGGCCCGCGCGGTGCACAGCATGTGCGGGTTGCGCTGACCGCCACTGACGAGCGCGTCGCCGCCGCGGCCGGCCGCCTCGCTTAGCTTGCGCACCCGCGTGGAGGGGGCGGGCGGCAGAATGCATCGAAGGCGTTGCCAAGTGCTTCCTTAGCGCTCAACCTCGGGTAAAGAATGTGGTCGTGACAACTTCGACTGGCAAGCAGCGTATCCCGGCGACTGTCGGGGACATAGCCAAGCGCGTCTTTCTGGGAAAGCCGCTGATTACCGAGAACCTGACATCCGAGAAGTTGTCGAATCCCGTTGCGCTTGGGGCACTTTCACCGGACGCAATCTCATCGACCGCATACGGCCCGGAGCAGATCTTGATCGAACTGCTGCCCCAGGCCGGGCTGGCGGCGTTGGCGCGCGGGAGAATTTCGGACCCCGGGTCGCGCAGGTCGCGGCCGCTGCACTGTTGATCGACTATGTGGTCACGGTGGCAGTGCAGTCGGCGGCTGGAACGGTGGCGGTGGTGTCGGCGATCCCGGTGTTGGGTCCCTACAGCCTAGCCATCACGGTTGGCGTGGTGCTTGTCATCTGCTACCTGAACCTGCGTGGCTTAAAGGAAGCGGGAATGCCGTTCGCGGTGGCGACCTACTCCTTCATCGCCATGATCAGTCTGACGATCGTGGTGGGTGTCATTCGCGAAATATTTTGGGAATTACCGGTGTACGACCCGCATCACCTGGCCGGAACGGTGCCGGTACAGCAGGGCAACGGCTTGGTGATGGGCGCCACGATCCTGACCTTGCTGCGTTCGTTCGCCAACGGGGGTTCGTCATTGACCGGGGTTGAGGCGATTTCCAAATACAGTCGACGTCTTCCGAAAGCCGCAGGGCGTCAACGCACGTCGAGTGCTCACCGCGATGGCCTGCATTCTCGGGTTCTTGCTGGCCGGTGTCGCCTATCTCGCGTACGTCACTCATGCAACGCCGTATGTCACTGAATATCCATCGGTCTTGTCGCGGGTCGGTCGTGCGGTCTTCGGCAACGGACCAATCGGCGATATCTTCTTCGTCCTCGTCCGTGATCGAGCGCCGGTTCGCGCTGCCCGAGGTGTCGCTGGCCGAAGTCGCGGTGGCGGTCTCCGGTGGCCGGTTGTTGGCGTCGGGCTGGCCCGGGGAGTGGGTGCAACACGAGTCGACCCTGCCGCCAAGGCAGATGAGGCCGTAATCCTGTGCGCTGTCGTGTGTTTAAAAGACAGCAAAGGAGGCGGCCGGTGGTGGTCGGCGATGATGAGGCGAGGGTGCGGGCCGAGCGGGCCCGGGTGATCGGATTGTTCCGGTACCAGTTGATCCGGGAGGCCGCCGAGCCGGCGCACTCCACCAAGGAGCGGGGAAAGATAGTGCGCGAGTTGGCGTCGCGCGAGCACACCGACCCGTTTGGGCGGCGGGTGCGGATCTCGCGGCAGACCATCGATCGGTGGATTAGGGACTGGCGTGCCGGCGGGTTCGATGCGCTGGTGCCCAGCCCGCGCCAATGCACGCCGCGCACCCCGGCCGAAGTGCTGGAGCTGGCGGTGGCGCTGCGTCGGGAGAACCCCGCCCGCACCGCCGCGGCGATCCGCCGGATCCTGCTCACCCAGTTGGGCTGGGCGCCCGATGAGCGGACCCTGCAACGCAACTTCCACCGGTTGGGGCTGACCGCCGGCACCGGTTGCGGGTCGGCGCCGGTGTTCGGCCGGTTCGAGGCTGAGCACCCCAACGACCTGTGGACCGGGGATGCGCTGCACGGCATCGCGATCGCGGCCCGTAAAACCTATTTATTCGCGTTCTTGGATGATCATTCCCGGCTGCTGCCCGGCTATCGGTGGGGGTATGCCGAGGACACCGTGCGGCTGGCCGCCGCACTGCGCCCGGCGCTGGCTTCGCGCGGCGTCCCCAAGGCCGTGTATGTCGATAACGGATCGGCCTATATAGACACGTGGTTGTTGAGGGCGTGCGCGAAACTCGGTGTGCGCCTGGTGCATTCGACACCGCATCGGCCGGAAGGGCGAGGGAAGATAGAGAGGTTTTTCAGGACCGTGCGTGAGCAGTTCCTGGTCGAGATCACCGGCGAGCCCGACGTCGCCGGACGCCACCACGTCGCCGATCTGGCCGAATTGAACCGGCTCTTTGCGGCCTGGGTCGAAACTGTCTACCACCGCACCGTCCATTCCGAAACCGGGCAGACCCCGCTGGCCCGCTGGTGCGCGTCTGGCCCGGTCGGCCTGCCCGCCCCGGAGGCGCTCACCGAGGCGTTTTTGTGGGAGGAGCACCGCCGCGTCACCAAGACGGCGACCGTCTCGTTGCACGGCAACAGCTACGAGGTCGACCCCGCACTGGTTGGGCGCAAGGTGGAGCTGGTATTCGACCCGTTCGATTTGACCCGCATCGAGGTGCGTCTGGCCGGCGTGCCGATGGGGCTAGCGATCCCGCACCACATCGGGCGGCACTCGCACCCCAAGGCCAAACCCGAAACCCCGTCGATACCACCGAAACCCACTGGTGTCGACTACGCGCGGCTGATCGAGACCGCGCATCAGACCGAACTGGCCCGCGGCGTCAACTACGCCGCCCTGACTGGGGCCGACCAGATCCCCGGCCAGCTCGACCTACTCACCGGCGAAGAGGCCCAACCCCGATGATGGACAACCTGATCTCCTACTACGGTTTCTCGCGCACGCCGTTCGGCCGCGACCTGGCCCCCGGCATGCTGCACCGCCACAGCGCCCACAACGAAGCCCTCGCCCGCATCGGCTGGTGCATCGCCGAACGCCGCATCGGCGTGATCACCGGCGAGGTGTCCGTGGCCATGAAAAAGTACCCACTGGTGGCCAAGTGGAGGTATCCGCTGGTGGCCGGATAAAAGTACCCACCCCGTGTTCGTCGTGTCGATCAGGAACTGCGGGCCCCGGTGGTGACGGTGAAGGTGCCAACCACTCATCGTCACCACCGGGGAGTTCCATTGAAGTCTGCGAGGGACCGCATGGACATCATTTCTGCTTATCAACAAGTCGGGTCATACCGCGGCGCCGCGCAGCTGTGCGGCACCACCCATAGGACCGTCAAGAAAGTCGTCGAGAAATTCGAAGCCGGTGAGAGCGCACCGCCGCGGGTCGAGCGGGCCCACAATTACGATGCGGTGGCCGATCTGGTCGCCGAGCGTGTCGAGAAGTCGGCGGGTCGGATGTCGGCGAAGCGGATGTTGCCGATCGCGAAGGCCGCCGGTTACGACGGGTCGGCACGCAACTTCCGTCGCCTCGTTGCTGAGGCGAAGGTGTTGTGGCGCAACGAACATCACCGGGGACGTCGCCCGGCGGTGTGGTCACCGGGTGAGTATCTGGTGATCGACTGGGCCCAAGCCGCACCCGGGTTGTTCCTGTTCTGCGCAGTGCTGGCGTTCTCCCGGTGGCGCTTCGTCGCGTTCGCCACCGACCAGAAGGCGTCCACGACGTTGGCGTTGATCGCCGAAGCGATGGCCGGGATAGGTGGTGTCCCGGCCCGGGTGCTGGCCGACCGGATGGCCTGTCTGAAGGGCGGCGTGGTCGCCAACGTGGTGATCCCTACCGCCGAATACGTCCGGCTGGCAGGTCATTACGGTTTCGCGCCGGACTTCTGCCATGCATCCGACCCTAAATCGAAGGGCATCGTGGAGAACTTGTGCGGCTACGCCCAACGCGACCTCGCCGTCCCGCTGCTCACCGACGCCGCCATCGCCGGGGTGCCGGTTGATCTGCGTGCTGCCAACGTTGCGGCCAGGGCGTGGTGTCTGGAGGTCAATGCCGCGGTGCATTCGGAGATCTGTGCGGTCCCCGATGAGCAACTGCTGATCGAACGGGAACTCCTGCAACCGTTGCCGTCGCTGCAACTTCGAATCGGGGCACCGTCGGTGATCCGCAAGGTCGACCGGCTGTCGTGTGTCCGGTATGCCTCGGCCCGCTACTCGGTGCCCACCCGACTGATCGGGACCAGCGTGGCCGTCGTCGTCGATCACGGCGCGCTGTGCATCGTGGAGCCCGCGACTGGGGTGATCGTGGCTGAGCACGAACTGGGTGCCCCAGGCAGCGCATCAGTCCTCGACGATCACTACGACGGTCCCCGCCCGGAACCTAGCCGCGGACCACGACCCAAAACTCATGCTGAGCAACAGTTCTGCACACTCGGCGAGGATGCTCAAGCATTCCTGGTCGGGGCCGCCGCGATCGGCAACACTCGGCTGGGCTCCGAACTGGAAGTCCTACTGGCGTTGGGCGCCGCCCACGGCACCGACGCCTTGGTCGGCGCGCTTCGCCGGGCGGTCGCGTTCCGGAGGTTCCGCGCGATCGACGTGCGGTCCATCCTGGCCGCCGGCGCCGGAACGCCGCAGCCCCGCCCCGCCGGGGATGCGTTGATCCTGGACCTCCCAGTCGCCTCGACCCGATCCCTGGCTGCCTACACGGTCAACCCGGCCGCAGACGGTGGTGCCACGTCATGAACGGCACGCCAGCCAAGGCAACCAAACCCGTTGCACCACTGTCCACTCCGCAATTCGCCGCTGATCTCGACGCCGGGCTGCGGCGGCTCAAGCTCGCCGCGATCCGGCGCACCGCCCCCGAAGTCCTAATCACCGCCAAGACCCAGCGCTGGACCCCCGAAGAAGTGCTACGGACCCTCGTCGAGACCGAACTGGCGGCACGGGATGCCTCCAACGTCGTCAACCGGCTCAAGGCTGCCGGGTTCCCGGTCACCAAGACCTTGGAGTCCTTCGACGTGGCCGCATCGTCGATTCAGCCCAAGGTGTTCGACTACCTGTCGAGCCTGGAATGGGTTCGCACACAACAGAATCTGGCGATCATCGGACCGGCTGGGACCGGCAAGTCCCACACCCTGATCGGACTGGGGGTCGCTGCGATTCATGCTGGGCACAAGGTCCGGTACTTCACCGCCGCCGACCTCGTCGAAACCCTCTACCGCGGCTTGGCCGACAACACCGTCGGCAAGATCATCGAATCCCTGCTCCGTGTCGATCTGATCATCCTCGACGAACTGGGCTTCGCCCCACTCGACGACACCGGCACCCAGCTGCTGTTCCGCCTCGTCGCCGGCGCCTACGAACGCCGCTCCCTGGCCATCGGCTCGCACTGGCCCTTCCAAGAGTGGGGTCGATTCCTGCCCGAGCAGACCACCGCCGTCAGCATCTTGGACCGGCTCCTGCATCACGCCACCGTCGTCATCACCGACGGCCAGTCCTACCGAATGAAGGACGCCCAACACCGGAAGGAGAACCCCCAACCAATCTAAGAATCACTGCACGGGGTGGGTACTTTTATCCGGCCACCAGCGGGTACTTCTACTTGGCCATTGACACGAGGTCGGAGTAGGCAAGACGTATCTGGCAACAGCATTGGGACACATGGTAATTCGCCGACGCAACTCCGTACTGTTCGCCCGATCCGACAAGCTGTTCACCCGGCTGCGCGCCGCCCGCCTGGACAACACCGTCGACGCCGAGATCCGCCGACTCACCACCATCGACGTCCTCATTATCGACGACTTTGCGCTCAGACCCCTCGGCGCCACAGAGACCAGCGACTTCTACGAAATCATCGTCGAACGCCACCGCGCCAAAACGACCATCGTGACCTCCAACCGAGAACCCTCCGAATGGTTGACCATGACCGCCGACACCCTGCTGGCCCAATCAGCGATCGACCGACTCACGGCCACCGCCCACACCCTCGTCATCGAAGGACCGTCCTACCGTCAACGCACCCGACCCAGCCAGCTTGACCCAGACCACGACGACGAGCTTCCTCAATAACGCGCCACGGTGGTCCCATCCCCCTGGCAATCAGGTGGCCCCATCACCCTGGCAAGCGACACTTCTAAATGGCCATTGACAGAGGCCTTGCTGCTCAAAGAGCAAGCCCGCATCGTCCTAAGACGCTGCGGATCCGGTCCGGTGTCATCCGCTGTTCCCGCAAGATACTTCGTCACGACGAGCCGGTGATGATCATCAAAATGGATTATCGGTTGGTCGCACCCATCACCGGCACGGTGACCGCTGCGCGGAGAACCGCTTTTCGGCAACATCTTCAACAGCGGCGGTCTGCGGATCTCAGCCAATCGTCCACTGACAACAACTCCTTTCTCCTCTCGGCCCAAGCCGAGAATCGGTCGAAGGGGTCAAAATCTGCGTCGACACGGGGTCAGTTTTCAGGCGTCGCCGAGTGCCGATCGCGATACCAAGGCCCAGCCACTTGCGCAGGTATTCCGCATTCGAGATGGCCGCCCATCTACCGGAAGCGGCACTACTGGTGTCTACGGGCTCCGGCATTGTTCGGATCCTAGAGGCGCGGTTCCTTGGGCAGGCCGAGCAGTTTCTCGCCGATGATATTGCGCTGCACCTGTGAACTGCCCGCATAAATCGTGGCGGCTCGCGCCGCCAATGCCGACTCAACCCACGCGAGCGACGAATTCGGTGTTCCGACATCCGCAGTCGCCAAGGCGCCGTTCGTTCCCGTGCCCGACAGCGTCAACACGTCCGTCTCGAGGATCTCCATCGCCAGTTCGGTCTCGCGTTGGAAGAACTCGCTCCAGAGGATCTTGGTCATCGCGGCCTCGGGACCTGGATACTCACCGTGTAAGAAGCGCGTCAACGCCTGATACCCACGACACCGCATAATCTCGACGCGACCATAGCACCAAGCGAGCTGCTCACGGATATGCGGGTCGTTAGTCTTACCTCGTTCTTTCGCCAGCTCGAAGAGCCGGTCGATCTCAGCTTGGAAGCGAATCGCGTCGGTGGTGACACTTGTTCCACGCTCGAAACCCAGCAGCGTCATGGCCACCGACCATCCTGCGTTCACTTCCCCGACAACGTTGTCTGCAGCGGTTCGGGCGTCGGTGAAGAACACCTCGTTGAACATCGACTGGCCCACTATATTCTTGATGGGTCGAACCTCCACGCCGGGCTGATCCATCGGCACGAGCAGAAATGAGATCCCCCGGTGCTTGGGAGCATCCATGTCGGTGCGGCACAGTGCGAAGATCCAGTTGGCGAGGTGTCCCACTGAAGTCCAGATCTTGGACCCGTTGATGACCCATTCGTCGCCATCAAGAACCGCTCTCGTCCGCAGGCTGGCCAGATCCGATCCCGCGTCGGGTTCGGAAAACCCCTGGCACCACCGATCATCACCGGACAGAATTCGCGGCAAGAACCAATTCTTCTGGTCCTCGGTGCCGCAGACGACAAGCGTGTTGCCAAGCAGCTGAATCCCGAACATGTCGTTCTCAGTTCCGGCGGGTACCCCGGCGCGAGCAAACTCCTCGGCCAGCACGACTTGGTGGAGTGGGGTCAGTCCCGCTCCGCCATATCGCTTTGGCCACAACACGGCGAGTAGGCCGTTGTCCGCGAGCGTCTTCCGCCACTCTCGGATGAACTCCTTCCGCCGGGTTTGATCCAACGCCCCGATTCCAGCGAAGTCGGCAGGGACGTTCGCGGTGATGAAGTCGCGCACTCGTGACCTGAACGCCTCAGCTGACGGGGGATAAGACAGGTCCATATCGAATCGTCGTCCCTTATCTGTGTTGAGGACCCGCGTAAAGGTGGATCCATTGGGTTATTTTTTGCGTGTTTTGCTTCGTTTTCGACCGCTTGAAGGCGGTGGACCGCGGTCGGGGTCAAGGCGGAGCGCCCGCAGCGTAGCGAGGACGAACGACCTTGAGACCGACGAGGATCCGCCGCATACTTGGCCGCCGGGGAACAGGAAAAGACGGTGTGGTTCAAGTCATCTGCTGCCCTCCGGTGCATAAATGTGGGGCGAAAGACGCGCGTCGCGTGTGCCGGCGCCCAGCCTTATCTGAGTCCACGGACGATATCCGGCAACTTGATGATCGATGGGGTGCCCGACGTGCGGGCAACGAAGGCGCGGCCGCTCAATCTTTCCGGGAAGTCCACCCAACAGCGGAGTGGCGACAGGAACCACACGGGCGCTGGCCGCAGGCATCAGGTGATTAGCATCAGGTGATTAATGGGCATGGCAGGCGCGCAACGCATCATTTAAGAGGCCACCTCCTGGCGTTCGGGGACTGGCAGCGCCAGGGCGCCATCTTCGAACGCACGCAGCGGGTGATAGCATCGGCGCAGAATTTTGCGTTCCACCGCCAGGGTGGGGATTCTTGCCGTTGTGGCCGTCGCGCTTGGCTGCCAGCTTGTGGTAGTAACCGTAATCAAGGGAACGGCGCCGGCTCGCGCACTCGGCTGCCTCAAACGCCGCCCAGCGCAGCTCGGGTGAGCCCTCTCGCGACAGGTGCCCTGGTGAGCGTTTGGTATCAGAGGAGTACACGGTGACATCCAGCCCAGCAAACCGCACCAGCCGATGGGAACTGCTGAATCGGCGGACATCACCGACCTCGGACCAGATGATCGCCGCGCACAACCAACCGATGCCGTAATGGCGCTGCATTGCCTGACACCCGGCTTGGCGTCGGGCGAAGTTGACTAATTGGCTTGGCAGCGGGTCGATCTCGGTGCTTAGCTGATCGATGCGCCGTAGCGCAGTGTCAACGCACCGCCGGCCCGCCGCCGACAAGTCGACGCTGTCCAGCGCCGCGCGGCCTGCGCCGGATAACAGCGCCCGAATCGGTGGACAGCCCTGATGGAACAGCTGGACATGGATGCGCTGCTGCCAGGCCCGCCGCTCGTCCATCAACGTGTAGTACAACCGGCCCAGCGTGCGGATCTCCAGCATGTGTGCGGGTAGGATCCACGACTCGGGGAACCGGTCCTCGAACAACAGCGTACGCAGCAACCGAGTATCGGCGCGGTCGGTCTTGGCGCGCTTCTTGGGCTCCGGTAAGACGGCAATCTCGGCCGCATCCCCCAGGTGCGCGCAGATCCCAGCAGCGGCCAGCTCCTCGCACACATACCGCCACCCCGGGCAGCCCTCCAGCGCGAACTGGCCGTCCCCATCGCTGCAGTGCTCAGCCAGCCAGTTCCGCAACGCTTTCCGGGTCGCCGGACCGATCTGACCCCAGCGCAACAAGCCGTCATAATCGACGTAATCGAATGTGATCTGCTGTCGCCGCACGTCGAAACCGCCTACCATCGTCATCGGGACCTCCTCGAGCTCCTGAAAAATTCCTCTAACGCCTATATCAACGAGCGTCTGAGCTGAGGGGGTCCCCATCCACATGTCATCTTTCTCTGTTCGTGCCGACGAAGTATGTGGCGGTGTTTAGAGCCCGATGCGGTCAGCGACCTCGAGCCATTGCTCGCGTACTGAGCCCAGCAGTACCCGGTCGGCTTTCGCCCGCCGGTAGTAGAGGTGTGCGTCGTGCTCCCAGGTGAACCCGATCCCGCCGTGAATCTGCACATTCCACGATGCGGTGAAGTCAAATCCGGCCGCGGCGGTTGCCACGGCAATGGGGGCCGCCTTGGCGAGGTCAGCGCTCTCCTCCGCTGCCAGATGAGCCGCGTAGAGAGTGACTGCACGAGCACTGTCCAGTTCGATTGCCATCTCGGCGCATCGGTGCTTGATCGCCTGGAAGGAGCCGATGGGCCGATTGAACTGGTGACGCACCTTGGCGTATTCGACGGACATGGTCATAGCGCCCTCGGTGCCACCAACCATCTCCGCTGCGAGTAACGTCTTCGCGACATCTAACGCACGGCGTATGGGCGCGACGCCGTGCGCGCCAGCCAAGGGAACCGCAGAGACGGCGTCGAAGGTCAGGGTGGCCAGCGGTCGGGTGATGTCCAGGGTCTCGACGCGTGTACGGGTGAGGCCGACGGCGTTACCGTCAACGAGGTACAATGCCGGCTCAGCGGAGTCACCGGGCGGCAGAGCGAGCACCAGCAGGGTGTCCGCACTATGGCCGTCGATCACATGAATCTTGGTCCCAGACAGCGTGACGGCGTCGCCATTTGTCGCCGCTCGCATGGCTACAGCACCGAAGCCGTCAACGCAACCCGGTTCATTGATAGCAGTCGTGACTGTACGAGCGCCCGCGGCTATCTCTGGAAGCAGTTCTCTCTTCTGCTCCTGGCTGGCCGCGATCAAGATCGGCGCGACACCGAGCGCGACGGTCGCGAACAGCGGGCACGGCACGATGCCGCGTCCAAGCTCCTCGATGGCGACAGCAGCCTCGATCATCGTTGCTGCCGCACCGCCGTACTCCTCCGGTACGAGCAGACTCGGCAGCCCCAGTTCCCGACTCATGCGAGACCAAAGGTCGATGTCATATCCCGGCGCAGTTGTTACCGCCTGGCGAACCTTGGCCAGCGGTGACAGTTCGGTAACGAACTGCTGTATAGTCTGGCGGAAATCGTCCTGTTCTGGACTGAGCATGAAATCCATGACATGGCACCTCATCTTCTCTTCAAACAGTTGTTGTCGCGAAAAGAAATAGGGACGGCCTTACCGTCGCCTGGATCGACCAATCCACACACCGAAGCGCTCATCAATTCCGCGTAAGCACTGTCTCACCGGCCTTGGCATCTTCCGCCGTCCCCATCCGCTCGCTTTACGGTTCTTCTGTGGCTATGCGCCGGACACTGCTCGGAATGGCCGCCGTCGCGCTGTTAAGCCGATATTCAAGGAGCATTCATTTGTTTTCGGCCCCTTGATCGAACAGGTGATCTCGGAAGCGCTGTCGGAGTTCGTTTTTCATGACCTTGGCCATGGCGTTCTTCGGTAGCTCGTCCACTACGACCATGTGGCGCGGGCATTTGTAGTCGGCGAGGTGCTGGCGGCAGAACTGGTTGATCCGCTCCGCGGTGAGTTCGCCTTCGCCGCCGCTGAACCCGGGCTTGGGCGCGATCACCGCTAGGAGATCCTCACCGAGGTCCGAATGCGGCACCGCGATGACTGCGGCCTCGAGCACCTCGGGCATCTCGAGCAGCACGCGCTCGACCTCGATGGCGAAGATGTTGTAGCCGCCGCGCAGGATCATGTCTTTTTTGCGCTCGGTCAGATAGACGTAGCCATCGTCAGCGACATAACCCACGTCGCCGGTGTGCAACAGTCCACCGCTCCAAAGTTCCGCGGTGGGCTGCTCCCCCTTGTAGTAGCTGCGCCGAGCTATCTTCGACTTAAAGCAGATCTCGCCGACCTTGCCTGGGGGGAGTGGGTTATCGTAGTCATCAACGACGACAACCTCGCATCCTACGGGCCTGCCAACCGAGCCCGGCCGGGCAAGGATGTCATCTGGGTCGGGACCGAGGATGCAGGCCGCGCCGGCACCGGCCTCGGTGAGGCTGTAAGCGTTCAGCATCTTCGCTCCGGGCCACACCTGCCGCATTTTGCGCACGGTGTCGGGCTGGATCGGCGCCGCCCCGAAAAACACGAGCTGCAGCGAGCTGTAGTCGTGATCACCCACCGTGGGGTGCTTCATGGCCAAATTCAGCATTGTCGGCACACCCATGATCGACGTGGCGCGGTAGCGCTCGATCGCCGCGAGCAACTGCTCGGGATCAAAACGCGGCAACACGATCTGCGTGACCCCGGCACGAATGCTTAGCAGCATCAGGCCATGGCAGCCCGTGAAACCGAACAAGGGCACCGCATGAAGCAGGCTCTCGCCGAACATCGCGCCGAGAAGCTGCCCGAGGCTCGCCTGGCCGGGCTCGTCGGCGAGGTTGCCCTCGGGCACCAGCACGCCCCTGGGCATCCCGGTGGTGCCGGACGTATAGAGCAGATCCGCCGGGTCGTCGGCGCTCAGGGAAGGCTCGAGGAGCGGCACGTCCGCAGAGCCCGCGCCCACCACGTCGCCCAGGGGGGTGAATCCATCCAGCGCCTCGCTGCCGGTCACGAAGAAGTGCTCAAGTTGGAAGCTACCGGGACGGCCGCCGATCTCGACAGATTCGCCTTCGGCAAGCGCAACCAGAACCTCCCGGTGGGCGAGACCGGTGATCACCGCCACGGCGTCGCTGTGCTCAAGCACGAACAGCTTTTCCGGCGCTGCCCACCGGGTATTGAGCGGCACCGGCACGGCACCAAGTTTGTGGATGCCGAAATACACTGCATTGAAATGCATCGCTTGGTCGTTGGCGAGCAGCATCGCCACCTTGTGACCGCGGCTCACCCCAGCGGCGTGCAATTGCTGGGCGACCCGGCTGCTGGCAGCGTCGAGCTCGCGGAAAGTGGCCGCGCCGTCCTCGGCGATGACGGCGGTCTTGTCCGGTCGGTCCTCTACCGCTTGGCGCAGCAGGTCGATCACGGCCATGGCATGGTCCTCCTCAACGTACGTACGTGTTCAGCCGAGCGCTTGAAGCACGAGGCCGATCTCGTCGTTGGCCTGCGTTGGAGTCTGGTATCCCTCTCGGTCGCAGATCGCCTCAAGGTTGTCCTGGACCGCTTCGATATCGAGCGTCGGCGATGAGAAGCCCTTCGTCACACTGATGAAGATCTCGGCCACTCGCCCGCCCCCAACGGAGAAGATCCTCGACGTGAGATCGCAGGATTCATGGCAGAGATACGCGACGACCGGGGCGACCAGTGCCGGGTCCAGCTTCTTGGCGATCGGCCCGAGGAGTTCCTCGGTCATCCGGGTCCGCGCCATCGGCGCGATCGCGTTCACCTTGATGTTGTACTTCGCGCCTTCCTGGGCGAGCACCCGTGTGAAGCCGATGACCCCCATCTTCGCGGCCCCGTAGTTGGTCTGACCGAAGTTGCCGAAAATCCCGGCGGCGGAGGAGGTGTTGACGATCCGGCCGTAGCCCTGCTCGCGCATCCTGAGGAACGCCGGCTGGGTCACCCAGATGGTGCCGTAGAGATGGACATCGATCACCGGATCGAGTAGCTCCGGCGTGAGATTGTGGAAGGACTTGTCGCGCAGGATGCCCGCGTTGTTGACGACGATGTCGACCCGCCCGAAGGCGTCGAGAGCCGCCTGCACGATGGCCGCCCCACCTTCTCGGGTCGCCACGCTGTGACCATCGGCGACCGCGATACCGCCGGCGGCTTCGATCTCCTGAGCGACGGCCTCCGCCGCGGTCAGGTCCGCGCCGACGCCGGCGACGCTGCCGCCGAGATCGTTCACCAACACGCGCGCGCCGCGTGATGCAAGCAGCATCGCATGCTCCTTGCCGAGACCGTTTCCCGCCCCGGTCACGATGGCGACCCTCCCGTCGAAGCTAAGCTCAGCCACGCGATTTCCCTTCCATGCTGTCGCCCCGCAGGGCGATTTCTCTCTTATCGGATGTGTTGAATGACGTCACCGCCCGGCCTGCAGGATGTGGATGACACAGACCGAGCCCGCGCCCATCATGTGAGCAAGCCCGGTTCGAGCGCCTTCGACCTGCAGCGGGCCCGCCTCGCCCCGCAGCTGCCGTGTCACATCCCAGATCTGGGCCAGGCCGGTCGGCCCACCGGGATGACCGCGCCCGATCAGCCCGCCGTCGGTCGAGAACGGGATACGACCACCCAGGCTGGTCGCGCCCTCGGAGACGAGCTTGTCCCCCTCCCCAGCCGCGCACACCCCGAGCAGCTCGTAATACATCAGTTCCTCGATGGGGAATGCGTCGTGCACGTGGGCGAGGTCGAGGTCGGCCGGCCCGACACCGGCCTCGTCGTAGGCGGCCTTTGCCGTGGCCGCGGTGAGCTCGCCCGGACCGACGACCGCACCCATGAAAATGTGGCCGTCAACGAACTGCTCGGACTGCTGCTGGCTGGCGACCACCTTCACCAGCGGGCGTGAACCGGCCACGCGCTCTGCCGCCTCGCGGCTCGCGACGATCGCGGCCGCAGCCCCAGAGCCAGCGGCGCAGGCCATCTTCGAAGTGTGCGGGTAGGAAATCATGCGCGAGGCGAGGATCTCTTCGACGGTGACCTCATGGTCGGCCCGACGTTGCGCGTAGGGATTCAGCCGCGCATGGTTCCAATTCTTTGCCGCGATGGCGGCGAAGGTCTCGACCGTCGTGCCCACTTCGTGCATGCGACGTGTCGCCCACATGGCGAAAAACGCCGCCGGGAGGATCACCTGGCCAATGCCGGGCTTGCTGCCCCCGATAGCTCGAGTGGCGCGATTGAGGTCGTCAAACCCTAGCGCCATCGCGATATCGACGCTCCCCCCCGCCACCACCTGGACCGCCTCATGGAAGGCGCACGATCCGGTGGCCGACGCGTTCTCGACGTGGGTGATCGGGATGCCGGTAAGCCCGAGATCCTTCGCAAGGGTGACACCCGTGAGCAGACCGGCGCCGATGTAGCCGTTGTAGAGGTAGCCGACTTCATCGAAGCCGATGCCGGCGTCACCGAGCGCGTTGACACCGGCCCCGAAGCCCAAGTCGGCCGCGTTGGCGTCCGGCTGGCCGAACGGGGCCATCCCCACGCCGATCACATAGACGTCGCGGGCCATCACCGAGATGCCCCCCGTCGAGTAGGGCAAAAGCGGAACGAGCACAGCTCAGTGCCATCGGCATCGGTCATGAGGGGGTAGACCTCAAGCTGCATGGGCATGCCGATCTCCCAGTCGCCCATCTCGCCACGCAGGATGGATTGCACGCGCACGCCCTCCGGTAGGTCAACTTGGCCGACACCGTGCCCGTCGCCTGTGGAGCCGAACCGGGACTTGCCCATCCACGCCGACTCGACGTAGGTCCAGGCGTACAGTTCGCCGGTTGGTGACAGCAGGACATCCTCGACCGGGCCGCCCGTCAACGGACAGCGGCGGCGGCGGGGGAAGAAGTACTTGTCGGCAGCAGGGCTATAGGAACCGATCAACCGCGGCTGCTCATCGCCGTTGGGCATCGTGAAGTAGCCGTCCTCAAGTGGTCGACGCATCGTGTGTCGTCTCCTCCGGGTCGTGCGGTCAATGACTGGCCTCGCCGCCGCTTGGAGCGTTGCGCCATCGCGGATCTTTGAAGCGTGCCGAGATAGTGGCACCGGCGACGGCAACTAAGCTGGAGCAGTGTTGGTACTCGCAGTGCCGAATCGACTCCAGCGCAAAAATTCCGCGTTTTTACGCACTGGCGCCGATCTCGTCGAAGTCAGGCCGAACCGGCCAGCACCCTCGCGTCCTCGTCCGCGAAGGTGTCCTCCAGCTGCAGTGGCGAGTAGTCGAGGTCGATTTCCTCGGGCGGTCGCCCGCGGGCGCTGCTGATCGTGCTGAACCGGCGCATCCCCTTGTCGGTGGCATAGGTCCTCATCTCGTCGATTGACAGATTGAAGGGTATGTCGTCGCCATACAGTGCAGAACCCTCGTCGATCAGGCGCTGCCCCAGCGGAATGAGTTCGTTCATGCGCGTTTCGAACACCGTCCAATTGGTGTCGTCGGCAGCGACGTGGCGCCGGCAGGTGAAAGTGCCCCATGCCATGTGGCGTCGCTCGTCGTCGCCGATGTGCCGAATCAGCTGCTGCATGCCGGGAAGAATGCCGTGCTCCACGCAGATCTTGTGCCAGGCGTAGTAGCCGGTCAGCGCCAACATGCCCTCGATGATGTGGTTGTACGTCACCGAAGCGCGAACCTGGGCAGCCGGCGAGGGATCCACATAGAGCGTGTTGAGCGATTCGTGAAGTTCCTCGTCGAACAACTGCCGGTATGCCGGAGTTTGATCGAGGAAACTATGTAAGTCGTCGCGCACCCCGACGGCATCGAGCCACAAGCGGAACGCCTGGGTGTGTTTGGCTTCCTCGAACGCAAACTGCGTCAAGTACATCTCGTCGCCGAGCCGGCCTTCGGCCCGCATTGCGGCCATGAACGGCTGGATGTCCTGGGTGACTGCTTCCTCTCCGGCAATGAAGCCCGCGCACAATCGGGTGACGTACACGCGTTCGCGGTCGGAAAGCGCCTCCCAATCGGCGCTGTCGCGGGAGAAGTCGATATTGGCGGGGTCCCAGAGTTTGGCGATGCCGCCAGCGAACAGCCTGAGTGGCACGCTTTCCCAGTTCAGCCCGCCGGCACCCAGCGAATGGTAACGTGTGGTTGCCATGTAACCTCCTTAATTATTCGGCTGCATTGCCGGGTCTAGCGAACCTTGGTCGCTAGACGAATTCCACGATGTTGTAGTCACCGGCGGTGTAACATGCCCGAAGCACTTTCTTGTCGTATTTACCGACGCTGGTTCGCGGGATTTCGGGGACGAAGGCCCAGCGCTCCGGGATCCACCACGTAGCGACTTTGCCGTCTAAGAAGGCACGTAGCTCATCTGGCGTGATATCGGCGCCGGGTTTGACCACCACTAGAGCGAGTGGACGCTCCTGCCACTTCTCGTCGGGCACACCGATGACCGCGGCTTCATGTACCCCGGAATGGGCGATCAGCAAATTCTCCAATTCGACCGACGAAATCCACTCCCCGCCGGACTTGATGACGTCTTTGGCACGGTCGGTCAGCGTCAAGAAGCC
The DNA here is from genome assembly GCF_976985675.1 of Mycobacterium sp. NTMscope_MAC_12. Lineage (NCBI taxonomy): Bacteria > Bacillati > Actinomycetota > Actinomycetes > Mycobacteriales > Mycobacteriaceae > Mycobacterium > Mycobacterium sp. NTMscope_MAC_12. The sequence goes on along the minus strand of NZ_CDRJYY010000001.1, from coordinate 287,433 downwards.
ATGCTCGTCGACGTGGCCGACATCGCCAGTGCGCAGCCACCCCTGGTCGAACTTGTCGGCGTCGTCGTCGCGAAAATAAGAGCCAGTTACCCACGGCCCGCGGGCTTGGATCTCGCCGACCGCTTCTCCGTTGCACGGCAGGGTGCGATCCTGGTCGTTGCGCAGCCGGATTTCCACGCCGCATATCGGGCGGCCCTGGGTGGCACGCAGCGCCCACTGTTGGTCTTCGTCGAGCCCAGTCGGCGGTTTGGCCACCGTGGCCAGCGGCGAGGTTTCGGTCATTCCCCACGCCTGCACGATCGGTACGCCGTGGTCGCGTTCGAAGCCGCGCATCAGTGACACCGGTACCGCCGATCCGCCGCACGCGACCAGACGCAGCGACGAGATGTCATGACCGGGCTCGCAGCCCAGGAAGTGCCGGACGTCATTCCAGATTGTGGGCACCGCACCGGCCACGGTCGGGCGGGTGTCCTCGATGATGGCCACCAGCGCTCCAGGTTGTAGCCATCGGTGCGGGAGTACCAGTTCGGCCCCCGCCATCAGCGCGGCATAGATAAGGCCCCACGCATTGGCTTGAAACATCGGCACGATAGCCAAGATGCGGTCGGCTTCAGCGATGCCCAACCCGTTGCCAGTGCAGACGGCCAGTGAATGCAGGTAGGTGGATCGGTGGCTGTAGACCACGCCCTTGGGGTTTCCGGTGGTGCCGCTGGTGTAGCACATCGCCGAGGCCGACGTCTCATCGAGTTCAGGCCAGTCGAACTCGGTGGGATGTGTCGAGATCAGGTCTTCGTACGAAACGACGGCCTTGCCGGCCGCCCGTAGCGGCTCGGGATCGCCCTCACCGACCGCAATCACCGTGTGCACCGACGATATGGCCGGCAAAGAACGCGCAAGTAGCGGCGCTAACGACATGTCGACGATGACGATGTTGTCGTCGGCGTGGTTGGCGATGTAGCCAAGCTGCTCGGCGGTAAGACGAATATTGAGCGTGTGCAACACCGCGCCCATCGACGGCACCGCACAATAGGCCTCCAAGTGTTCCTGGTTGCTCCACTGGAAGGTAGCCACACGCTGATCGCCGGTGACGCCAAGGTCATGCAGCGCATTAGCTAACTGACCGACCCGCCGGCCGACCTCGCCGTAGGTCGCGGCCCGGTAGCCCGACTCGGTCGGTGTGACGACGCGGCGGTCGGCGTGAATGGAGTTGGCATGCTTGACGATCGATGTCACAGAAAGCGGAACGTCTTGCATAGTGCTTTGCATAGCGTGGATCCCTTGCCCGTCATTCCCGGATACTGACGGCCGTCGACCGGGCAACTGGCTGCTCCCGAATACCCCGGACAGACGGTATTACCAATCTTTTACAAAGATCGACCAATTGTCAATAGTCCGGCGTGCCTCACTGAGTTTGAGCGCGTGGCCGGCGGTGGTGCCTCACCTATTTTGAGCGCGTGGCCCGGAAGGCCTGCCCGATGTGGAAGGCAAGATCGACATGGCTGCGAGGCGGCAGGTAGCGAACAAACTGCGAGGTCAGTACCGCAAGGCGTTGAAGGCGGACAAGAGCAAGATTTTGGATCGGGTGGTGTCCACCACGGGGATGGGCCGCTCGACGGCTCGGCGGATGCTGACCGGCCCGAGGCTGCCGGACCCGGCCGAGCAGGTTGACAGGCGTACGTTGCGGCCGCGGGGCTTCAGCGACGACGCCAGGGCACTGCTGGAGTATGTGTGGGCCTTGATGGGCATGCCGTGCGGCAAGTACCTGGTGGTCATGGTGGGTCTGTGGCTGCCGCTGCTGGCTGAATCCGGTGATCTTGACAGGCCGTTCGCCACCGAGGCGGCATCAGCGGAGCTGAAGGCGATGAGCGCGGCCACCCTGGACCGCTACCTGAAACCGGCCCTGGGACAGGATGCGCATCAAGGGCATCTCGACGACCAAACCGTCGCCGCTGCTGCGTAACTCGATCGCCATCCGTACCTGCGCCGATGAGGCACCTGAGGCCCCGAGGGTGATCGAGGCCGATACCGTGGCGCACTGCGGCCCGACATTGATCGGCGAGTTCGCCCGCACGCTGACGATGACCGACCTGGTGATCGGCTGGACCGAGAACTTCTCGATCCGCAACAACGCCTCGAAGTGGATCACGGCCGGCATCGACGAGCTGCAACAGCGGTTCCCGTTCGATCTGGTGATTTTCGCTTTGGACTGCGGCGGTGAGTTCATCAATCACGAGGTCGCCGCCTGGCTGCAGACCCGCGACATCGCCCAGACCCACTCGCGGCCGTACCAGAAGAACGACCAAGCGCACGTGGAGTCAAAAAACAACCACGTGGTGCGCAAACACGCGTTCTACTGGCGCTACGACACCTCCGAGGAGCTGGAGCTGCTCAACCGGCTGTGGAAGCTGGTGTCGCTGCGGTGCAACTTCTTCACCCCGACGAAAAAGCCCATCGGCTACAGCACCACCGCGGCCAGTCGCCGCACGCGCATCTACGACACGCCGGCCACGCCGTGGCAACGTCTGCAGGAATCGGGAATACTTGATGCGCAACAGCTTTCGCATGTGTCCGCCCGAATCGAGGGCATCAACCCGGCCGATTTGACCCGGCAGATCAACACCATCCAAATGCAGCTACTGGACCTGGCCAAGACCAAGACCGACGCCCTTGCCGCCGCCCGCCACATCGACCTGGAAGCATTGCAACCGTCAATCGACCGATTGGCCAAGGCGAAGTAGTGCAAGCCCCCACGCGCTCACCATGCGTGAGGCACCAGCCCACGCTTCGCGCTCACTTTTTGGTGAGGCACCTCGATCGCCACCACCATGCCCTTCCCGATCCTGGGCTTTCGATAACGGCAGCGAGTTCATCAACCACCACCTGCTGGCTTGGTGCGAGCGGCGCCAGATCACCTTCACCCGCTCGCGGCCCGGAAACAAAAACGACGGCTGCCACGTCGAGCAGAAGAACTGGGCGATCGTGCGCACCGTGGTCGGCTACCACCGTTACGACACAAAGGCACTGTTGCTCAACAAGATCTGGTCCCTGCAATCGAAACTGAGGATGGGGACTGTCTGAACAGCGGTGGATCTGACCTTGGTCTGACACGCCGAGCGTGAGCTTGGCGGGAAGGACTGATGATGTCCGAAACACTCGAGCCCATGGCTACCGAGGTGGATCAAAAGCAGCTCGCTGAACAACTATTGGCCCAGGCCAAGGAGCAGGGCGTGGAGCTGGTCGGCCCGAACGGGCTACTCAACCAGATCACCAAGAATGTATTGGAGACCGCGCTGGACGCAGAGATGGCCGAGCACCTCGGCTATGACAAGCACGACCCGGTCGGACGTGGCAGCGGCAACGCCCGCAACGGCACCCGGGCCAAGACGGTGTTCACCGAGATCGGACCGGTCGAGATCGAGGTGCCGCGCGATACCAACAGCTCGTTCGATCCGCAGATCGTCAAGAAGCGCCAACGTCGGCTGACCGGCATCGACGAGATCGTGTTGTCGTTGACCGCTAAAGGATTAACGACCGGCGAAGTGGCCGCGCACTTCGCCGACGGGTCCATCCGGAATTCGGTGTAAGTGGCGTTTCCCTATCCTCGGTTGAGGTCGGGCATTCTGTTGGCGAATGTTACTGCGAACGCGTTCAAAGCGGGCTTCCAGCGGACCGCCCAGCGTTGCTGGCCGGTGCCCTTGGGATCGAGGGAGCGAGTCACCATATACAGGCACTTCAGCGCCGCGGCCTCCGAGGGGAAATGGCCGCGAGCCTTGATCGCCCGTCGGTAGCGGGCGTTGAGTGACTCGATTGTTATCTGGAGTTCTGGCCGCGGTAGCTGTTGTGACCTGCAGGTTTGTGTCGTGGAGGGTGTCCATGACGCGGTTGGAGATGGATATCGCTTGGCGGTTAGCACGGCCCGATTGTTACCGAATCGCGATGCGTCGGTTCATGATGTCGGCCGGTGTCGTCGCGGAGTTGGCCAAGGGCGCACGCCAGTTGGCGGCGTAGCCGCCGGTTCTCGTCGGCGAGTTCGCGGTTGCGGCGGTTGGCGATTTCGAGGCGCTGCCGCGGGGAGTCGTCGCTGGCGCGTTGTCGGGCGGGTAACGGTGTGCTTGGCTCGGGTCGGTGTTGGGTGCGGAGCCGGCGGATCTCGTCTTTGAGGTCGGTTTGGGTGTAGATCCACGAGCGGGAGACACCGGCGTGGCGGGCGACGGATTCGAAGGTGAGCAGGGCGCCGGTCCGGTCGAGTTCGTGCATCGCAGCGATGGCCTTGGCGCGGGTGTGTTCGTGCCGCTGCTGGGCGGCGTGGATGAGGTGGATGCTGTTGTCAGCCGGCATGTTTGGCCTTCCCTGGTTGTGGATCGTTGAGGGCGGTGATGATGTTGTCCAGGTTGTGCAGGATTTGGTGGTTCATCTCGGCCAGACGTTGTTGTCCGCGGGCTTGGGCGGCGGTGATCAGCTGCAGGCTCTGTTGCCGCTGCTGGTGGTGCTGGGGCAGGAACTCGGCGGTGGTGAGGAACATCGGACAGGTCAGACAGGCTTCTCTGAACTTAGCTGGGGCACTTAGCGATCCGTTCATCGTGGCCGCGCATTTGTTGGTAGGGAGGGGGTTCCGAGGTCGACCGCGAGGCGACGGCTCGTGTCGATCTGAGTGAGTTTGTCTTTCACCCCGGCGAGGCTGACTTGGAGTCCCTCGACTTCGCCGAGCCAGCCGTGAAGTTTGGCCTCCTCGATTCGGTCCTCGAGGTTGCTGCGGATCTCTTCCAGGCGTGGTCGTTGCGCTGGGTCCGGCCGGAGAAGCGAACATCGGACGCAAGCGTGCTCGTGAAAACACGGCGTTCCAAACGCGCGGCCGCACGTCCCGACCGACACCTTGCGCTTCTCGAAGTGGGCGAGGAAGTCGTCCCACTCGTCCTCGGTCGGGGTCCGGTACTCCTCGCTGGGTCGGGTTGCCCGTCGGCGAGCGATGAACGCTCGGTGGGCTTCGATCGCTTCCATGGGGTAGACGGCTTTGTATCCCATGGTTGTGTCAATTGTCTTGTGCCCGCAGATGATTTGGGCGATGTGCGGTGGTAGCCCGCTCATGATTGCGTCGGTGACGAAGATCCTTCTGAAGTCGTGGGGCGAGAAAATCAGCGGTTCGCCGGTGGCGTCGGTGAGCCCGCTGGCGGCGAGTGCGTCGATGAGCAGTTTGCGGATCGCACTGGGTGTGAAGGGGCGGTGCTCGTTGCCGATGGCGCGTTGGAACAGCAGCGGCATCGGCGGGTTCCAGACTCGCTCTCGGGTGTCGTAGGACGGCACCAGGGGTATCGCACCGCTTGGTGCGCGGAGGCGGGTGATGATGGCGCTGAGCACGTCGGCGAGTTCGGGGCTGACGAGCAGCAGGCGTTCGGTGTCGGTCTTGGAGGGGGCGATCTGCAGCAGCGGCACCACTTCGCCGCTGGAGGGCAGGCGGTATTCGGTGATGCTGTGGTGGCTGAGTTCAAGCAGTTCCTCACAGCGGATGCCGGTCAGTCGCAATACTTCAATCGTCGCGAACGCCCAGAACGCCTCGTCGTCCTCGTAGGACAGGTTGCGCCGTTTGCCCGTGGCCGTGTCGTCGGCCCAGACGTGGCGGCCTATGGCTTTGGGGACGTGCGCTTTCCGTAATTTGGCGTCGGTGCCGGGGATCAGGGTTCCAGACACCGTCTGGTCAGCGGCCTGCAAGAACTGTTGTGCGGTGCGGCGGCGCTCGTTCGCGGTGCGCACCAGCACCGGCAGCACAGGCAGTCGTTCGCGGGTGCGCTGGTCCATCCGAGCCTTGCGGTGTTTGCGTTCCTTGGCTCGTCGGATCTCGGCGTCGCCAATCGGGCAGGGAGCCGCCCACCGGGCCCATCGGGCGGGATCGTCGACGGCCCATTGAGCGATGTCGAGGTAGAACGCTCGCACCCGGAGTAGTTCGTCTTTGGCGTTGAGTCGCGGGGTTGCGACCTCGATCTGCTCACCGGCGGCGTTGGTGATCGTTCGCTTCTTGGTGGCCAGGTCGTCCTTCCAGGTCCGGATGACGTCCTGGGGCAGCTGCAGGGTGTCGATGCCCGGTGCGATGGCTTCGATGCGGGCCCAGAACAGCCCGGCCAGGCTGCGGGAGATCGCGTCGATGCTGGCGAAGTCCAGCGACGGCTGACGTTCCCGCAGGTAGTCGACAAGCAGGTCGCGAATGGGTCGGCAACGCAACGGATATCGATCCACTAATTCTTCGATCGTGAGTCGCCCGGTGGCTTGCCCGAATGCGCGAATCGTGTGCGGCGCATCGTCGGGGAAGATGCCAATCGCACGCAGGCGTAGGTAGAAGTCGACCTTCTTTTGTCCGCCGCGAGCGTGTACCTGGCGCAGGGTGTCGACCAGTTCGACACAGTCGCCGACAGTGATGTCGGCGACACGTCCGCCCTTGCACGCGAGGATGGTCGCGATCCTGGTCGCCGCGACCCGCGCGTCGACGGCGGAGCTGGCCGGTTGGGTCTCGGCGAGTCGCCGCAGCTGGGCGAACCCTTGCGGGTCTCTGATGTGCGCCATCGCACCGGCCAGCCGGGCGTGGGTGCGGGTAAGCATCCACGGCACACCCGGACGGATGACGTCGCCGCAGATCAACACGAGCAGGCCCGAGGCCAGATCGTCGACGTCGTACGACGCGTCCTGACCGCGCTCCTGCAGCCACCTCAGTGAGAGCCCGGTCCAGGTCTTGCCGGGATGCTGCTCGACGCCACTGAGTTCCCAACGCTGTTGCCAGGTGTCGCCCGGAAACGTCGCCAGCCAGTCCAGCAGCTTGGTCACACCGCGTCGTCGACCCGCCTGGGTCCCCTTGACATCCGAGGTAAACAATCCGGAGGTCAGCCTGACCATGGTGTCCTGGGCGGTTCCGGCCGTGGCTGCCCCACAATGCTCGGGCTGACGGGCGGGGAACCGTTCGCGCAGCTGCTTGTTCCGCCCGCTGATCTGAGTCTTGGTCGCATTCGCCACGGCAAGTGGTTTGCGCGCAACGTGTTTGGCGATCGTGGTCACATCGACCTCCCGAACAGGACGCTCAGCGACTGCGGGTCGTAGCCCGGCGCCGGCGGCGGTGGAACCGGATCTTCGCGCCGCGCCGCTTGCCGCGCGTGGTGAGCCAGCACACTCGCTACGACCTCCTCTTTGGAGGGCGTCAAATACAACTCGGTGGTGGTCAAGTGGGCGTGGCCCATCACCCACTGCACGTCGCTCAACGTCATCTGCGGATCCCGCGCCATCCGCATCGCGGCGCTGTGCCGCAGGTCGTGCAACGTCCAATCCGAGCCCAGGCAGGCATTGGCCCGCTCGAACATCCTGTGCGCGGCGTGATAGGTCAGCGGACGGTGTGGTCGGCGTAGTGTCCACCACAGCGGCCGGGTCCGGCCACGCGGCAACTTGGCCTGCAGGTCTTGCTGATACAGGCGGAGCCACACAAATGCGTCCGCCGCCGCGGGCAGTTGCTGTATGGCGCGGGAACCCTTGCGCACCACGGTGATCAGTTGTTGGCCTGGGTCGACATCGCACTGGCGAACCCCCAGCAGCTCGGACGCGCGGGCTCCCGTTGAGATCCAGAATGCAACCATTGCTCGGTCCCGATTCGACGGCAGCGCGGTGAACAGCGTGTTGAACCGATCGTCGGGTATCGCCCGCGGAATCCGCTGCGGCATTTTGGGGCGATAGCGCCCTACACGGTCGTGCTTCCAGGCCTCCATCGGGTTGTGGTGGGCATTCGCCCGCTCCGACCGACGTGCGATATCGAGGGGAAACGGATTCAAGATCGGTCCGGCACCGAGGTCACGCTGGAAGTCGTAGAAGCCGCGTAGCACCGTCTCGCTGTGAGCGATCGTCGCCGGGGCATACCCGGGGCCGAGGGCGGCCTTGCCCGTTACGGGGTTCGGCGGCCCAACCGACTCCACGGTTGCAACCACTTGGTCCGACGATGGCCTTCTCCGGTGTTTGACCGTCAGCTGAATCCAACAGCTGAAATCGCGCGCTTCGATCCGCGTCGCGCGGCGCCAATCGACATCGACCGCGCCGAGGAATCTCCACCACCGCAGCAAGTCCATGCCGTAGGAACGCAGCGTCGCTGGAGAACGCCCAGCCGCGAGCAGCTCCCGTAGAAACGCGGCCACTGATTCCACGACGGCGCCCTCGGCGTCGATCAACCGGTAAGGCTCACCCAGATCGCCGGTTGAGGCGAGCTCCCCACAGCGAGAAACAACAAGACGGGCTACATCCCTGGTTTGTACTGGCTCTTGGTTCATGGCCGAAAGCTATCGGGGCCGGCGCATTACGCCGCGCCACGCCACGCGGCTGGGCCAGTTAGTTCAGTCAACGGTGCGTTGGCGTGCGGGCAGCTCTGCTGCACCGGCAGTCCGCAGTAGCCGTTGGGTAGGGCCTGGGTGGCTCGGCCGAGGCGCTGTTTGGCCCAGGCGGCCGCGGCGATCGGACCGGACGGGTCGAAAATGATTGTGGTGCGGTGGATGTCGACCTTGCGGGCCGCCTCCCACTGGCGGCGCACGGTGGTGTCGTGCAGGCGGGCGTAATGCCCGGTCATCTGCGCGGAGTCGTGGTCCAGGATGCGTCGCACGACCTCTTGTGGGACGTCGCGGTTGATCAGCCGGGTGCCCAGGGTGTGGCGCCACTGGTGCGGGGTTAGGTGCACCGGCTGGCCGTGCTCGTCACGGATGTCGCAGACGGACAGCCAGCGCAACAGCGCCATCCGGTAGGTGGGGCTGGCGATCGGGTGGGTGCCGTCAATGTTCTTCGTCGGCCGTGGGAACAACACCGGCGTGCCTGCCGGCCAACGCTGGGCGGTGCGGTTGCGATGTTCGGCGGTGAGCTCGCGCAACTGCACGTCGATGGGCACCAACGCGTCGCGTTTCATCTTGTGGTTGAGGTAGCGCAGATACGGAGCACCTTCGGCGTCGGCGACCACACAATCGCGGCGCAGCCGTAGCGCATCGGTGATCCGTAGCCCGCAACGCATCAAGATGATCGTGATCAACCGGTGGGCAGGATCGGTGAATCGGGCGAGGTTGTCGGGATCCTCGAGCTGAGCCATGACCTGTTCGGCCAGTGCCCGAGGCAACCGTTCGTCGCGTTTCGGGTAGTCCTCGGCGAAGAACATCGCGTCTGCGGGAAGGTCTGTGTCCCAACGGTGTTGGCGAACGGCGGCGAAGAACCGGTTGAGCAGCCCGATATGGGTCCCGCGACGTTGGGCACCGATGGAGTCGCCGCGCAGGTTGGCCAGATAGCGCTCCAGCACCGGCCGGTCGATCCGGTCGATGCTCTCGACGCCGATGTCGGCGAGGAACCCGGCGAAGCGGGTGAGCACAACGACCGGCCTGCCGCCGCCGGCTTCCAGGCCCAATCCGGTCGACAGCCGCCACCGGGCCCACCGCTTGGCCAGATCCCGCAGCCACGGCTGCGGAATACCGCCGAACCGCAGCGTGCGGTCTCCGTCGTAGCCGAGCCGGCGCATGCGCCAGACATCGCGCGGGTATTCGGCGTCCCAGCCGCCGGCTTCGGCCAGGTCGGCGATCACCCGGGATGCGTAGCTGAGGAACCCACGGGAGCGAGTGTCATTGATCGTCGACCGAGCCCAGTCGTGCCAGATGTCCTCGTCGTGGTTGAGCAGGGAGCCCACGCCTATTGCGGCCAGTGCCTTCACGACGCGCATGACCACGTCCGGGGTCAGCTTGCCCTGCCGATCGTCGTGACGGCGTTGCAGCACGTACTGCAGTTCCAGCTTCAGCTGACCGGTCAGCCGGTCGAGCCGGATCTGCTCGCTGGCCAGCGGGGTTTCGGCGGCGAAGCGGTCGGCGAACTCGTCAATGTCGGGTCTGCCGTTGACCCTTCCAGGTATTGGTGTGGGTTTGGCAGAACGCAGACGTGCCCTGCGGCCAGAGCTCGCAATGCGGGATGCGGCAGGTCGCGCCCGGCGCTGGCTGCTTGAACGGCTGTGGTTCGGCCAGCCATCCCGCCAGGCTGGGGCGCCCGGCTCGTTCCCATCGTTGCGCGTGCAGCCCGCACATGCCGCCACGGGCAGAGCCGTAACCGCAACCGGGCACCCGGCAGCGCTGGTTGGGTTGTCGCCGCCGCCACCGCGGATCGGTCGACACGGCGAACCGCTCCAGCGACGGACGCCCCTCTTCATGCCACCGTTGCCGATGTCCTTCACACAGGCCGCGTCCACGGGCGGTTCGCTCGCACCCCTCAACCCGGCACTCGGCTCCACCAAACACCGGATCCTCGGGCCCGAATTCCAGTACATTGCTGCGGAATTCGTTGCGGACCTCGGCCATCAGCTTGCCCAGCAGCCCCGACGGGCCGGCAGGCTTGAGCGACGGCGCCCTCACAGCCGCACCTGCCCATCGGTGAACCAACCGGCCTGTTCCATGACCCGCCGAGCGTCCTCCACGGTGAGGTGCCCATACGTCGTGGTCGTCGTCGCCACGTGCGCATGTCCGAGCAGATGCGCGACCACCTCGATGCTGACTCCGTCGCGCAGCAGCCGGGTTGCGGCCGTGTGTCGCAGCCAGTGCGGGTCGAAGTCGATCCCGGTCCGCCGGCGCAGCCGCCGCACCAGGTCATAGACCGCGGCGTAGGTCAGCGGATGCCCCTGCGGACGGCCCCACAGGTTGACGAACACATAGTCGCTGTCCAGATCGCCGTACTCAGTGTGAAGGTAGTCGGCGAACAATCGGATCAACGCGCTGCTGACCGGGATCGTGCGGACGGTCTGTGACTTGGCGCGCGCGCCATTGGCGTTGTCGCGTCGCCGCACCGTTACTTCATGCTCAGCGGAGGCGATGTCGTTGTGCCGCAAACCAAGTACCTCGCCGATCCGCATCCCTTCTCCGGGGTTTCCTGACCTGTTGCGGGACGTTGCTCGATCTACATGATCGGGCGGGTTGCTCGGCGTTTCTCCGGGGGTGTGGTGCTCGTGGCTGGTAGTTGTTTGTGACTGTCGGCCCGAAAGTGAGAGCCCATGCGAGTATTCCCGGTGAGTTTGCCGTCCGGGCAACGGTATTGGACGGTGCTGGATGAGGACCTGCAGGTGGTTGATGTCGCCGATGCGTATCTGCGGCATCTGCGGTTCGGCCACGACGCGGCCGAGTCCACGACGAAGGCGTATGCGCATTCGATCGCGTTGTTCCTGCGCTGGTGTGCCCGGTCGGGCCGGTCCTGGCAGGCCGGTGTGGAGGGTTTCGCGTTGTTCATGACGTGGCTGGCTCACGCCCGGTCATCGGTCGATGACGCCGCGAGCGTGGTGGTGGCCGGACCTGGCGCTGCTGCGGTGCGGGGCCCGTCGCGGATCAACGGGGTGCTGACCGCGGTGCGGGGCATGGTGGTGCACGCGGTGGCGACCGGCCACGGCGCGGCGGGGCTGGTGTCGATGCTGTATGAGGTCGCCGATGACCGGGACCTGCCGGCGGAGGCCCGCGGCGAGGACGGGCGGATGGCGTGGCGGATGCGGGCCCGGCATCGGCTGCGGGAACCGGAGACGACGATCGATCGGGCCAGCGACGAGCAGATCGTCGCGCTGCTGCGGGCGTGCCGGTCGGCGCGGGACCGATTGATCGTGTTGTTGATGGCGCGGGGCGGGTTGCGCCGCGGGGAGGTGTGCGGGCTGCGGCGCAGCGATGTGCACCTGCTGGTGGACTCGCGGCGGCTGGGCTGCGATGTCGAGCGCGCGCATCTGCATGTGGTGCGCCGAGACGACAACCCGAACCAGGCCTGGGCCAAGTCGCGGCGGGAGCGGGTGGTGCCGCTGGATTTCCTTGTGGTGCAACTGTTCGACGTCTACGAGTTCGAACGCATGCGTGTCACCGGCGCCGCCGACAGTGACTTCGTGTTCGTTAACCTGTTCCGCGGCAGGATCGGTGCGCCGATGCGGCCGGATGCGATCGGCGAGTTGATGGCCGCGGCGTCCCGGCGGGCCGGACTCGACGTCGCGGTGCGGCCCCACCAGTTGCGACATGCCTTCGGCAGCAACGTTGTTGATGCCGGGGCCGGGATCGATGTGGTCGCCGACCTGATGGGCCACGCCGCGGTGTCCTCGTCGCAGGTTTACCTGCATCCGGACTCCTCCCGGCTGCGGGCCGCCGTGGATGCGGTGCCCAGTCCCCGCGAGCAGGCCCAGGTGACCCGGTGACCGCCGTGGGGCTGGCTGAAAGAATCGCGGTCGAGCAGGACTGCGGCGAGTCCCCGCACGTGTTGGACGGGGTCGTGGTGATCGGCACGGCCGCGCGGCTGGCGAGGATGCTCGACCGCAGGTTCTTGGACGAGGCGGGGTGGGATCCGCGGACCAGGGTGTTGTCGTTGCTCGCGGAGCATCGATTGTTGGGCCGGACGGTGTGCCGGGCCGAGGGATGCCAGAACACCGTGCAATCCGGTCTCACGGTGTGTCATCGGTGCTGCACGCGCCTGACTCGGCGGGGAATGAACACGGCCGAGATCGCCGCTGCCGCATGCCTGCCCGCCGAACCCGCGTCCGCGACGCGGTGCGCGGTGCCGGGATGCCGGTGTGTGCCGACGGTGCGGCACGCGGTGTTGTGCGAGCCGCACGCCAAGAAGTTCCGCCTGCGGCGACCGCCGGTGTCGATGCAGCAGTTCCTGGCCGACCCGCGAGTGCGGCCGTTGCCGCCGATGCCCGCGTGCGCGGTGGCCGCGTGCACCCGGCCCGCCGACAGCGCGCGCGGCTACTGCAACACCCACTACCAGCGCTGGCGTAGCGCGCTCGGTACCAACCCTGAGTTCGATTCGCATCGGTGGCAAGCCCAGGAATCGGGTGTGGCCGAGTGCGGGCGGGTGAACCTGCGCGCGCTGCCGGTGCTGGTGGTGGTCGAGGTGCTGTTCGGCGTTCAGCAGCGCGTCCGGGGCGGGGCGAAGATCACCGAGGTAGAGCTGCGGGTGCTCTGCGACGGGCTGCGCCGGCGACAGGCCGCCTCGATCACCACCGACCGGGCCGAGATCACCCGCAACAAGTCCGTGCGGTCGCTGCGGAGCGCCCTGACCCAGCACGTCCGGCGGGCTCTGGCCGATCCCGGCAGCGAACAGGCAAAGGACACATGGGATCTCGCGGTCTTCGGCCATCGCGGGTCTTTGTCGTTCACCGGGATCGGCCAGGCCTGGCTGGCCCAGTCCGTCAAGCGGTGGGCAGCAGAACAACTCCCGCGCCACCGAGGTCGCGGCGCCGCGAGAGTGCGCGGCAAGATCAACGCGCTGCGGCTGCTGTCGGAGTTCCTCGGCCGCAGACCCGATGGTGGACTCGTCGCTTCGGCGTTGGGCCGCAGCGACATCGAGGATTTCCTCAACCGACTCGCTTATCTGGAGTCCGTCGGCGAGATCAGCCGATACCGGCGCAACGGCATCTGCCGTGACATGCGCGAGGTGCTGGCCGGGATCCGCGCCCTCGGCCTGACCCGGCCGGGGCAGACAGCCGCCGGACTGGCCGGCGATTTCGCCATCGAGCGCGGCGATATCCCCGCCGAACCCGAACGCGGCGAACCCGGCCGCGACCTGCCACCGGAGGTCCTGGCCATCCTGTGCGCCCACCTCGATGCCCTCGAACCCGTCGAGGTGCGGGTCGCCACCCAGATCGGCATCGACACCGGGCGCCGGCCCGAGGACATTCTCGCCTTGCCGTTGAACTGCCTGCACCGCGACAAGGACGGATCGGCGGTGCTGGTTTACGACAACGCCAAGGCCAACCGTCTCGGACGGCGTGTGCCGATCGGCGAAGCTACCGCGAAAGTCATTGCCGCTCAGCAGGACCGGGTGCGGGCGATGTTTCCTCACACCCCGCCCGCAGAACTGACACTGCTGCCCACACCACGCCGCAACCCCGAGGGGCGAAAGCCGATCAGCATCGATACGCTCGACAACCGGCACCGCGAGTGGATCTCGACCCTGCCCGTGTTGCGCACCCGCGACGGGGTCGAGGTCGACAAGACCAAGGTCACGCCCTATGCCTATCGGCATTGTTATGCCCAACGTCACGCGGATGCCGGGGTGCCGATCGACGTTCTGGCCGAATTGCTCGATCACCGTAGCTATTCCATGACCCGGCGCTACTACCGCATCGGCGAGGACCGTCGCCGCGACGCCGTCGACACCGTCACCGCGCTCAGTTTCGACCGGCACGGCAACCGGATCTGGCGTGACGCGCGCATGCTGCTGGAATCCGAACGCGCCCGCCACGCCGTCGGCGAGGTCGCCGTCCCCTACGGCACCTGCACCGAACCCACCAACGTCAAGGCCGGCGGCGGGGCCTGCCCGGTCCGGTTCCGCTGCGTGGGCTGCGATCACTTCCGCACCAACATCGCGTTCCTGCCCGACCTGCAGGCCTACCTCGATGATCTGCTACGCACCCGGGAACGGCTGGCCGCCACCATCGACGGGGTCGATGACTGGGCCCGCGCCGATGCCACCCCCACCGACGAGGAGATCACCCGCATCCGGCGGCTGATCAACCGCATCAAAGCAGACGTCGCCGACCTCAACGAGACCGAGCAAGCCCGCATCGACGACGCGATCGCTATCGTGCGCCGTCACCGCGCGGCCCACACCGTCCCGCTGGGCATGCCCAGCCTCACCCCACCCGCACCGACAACCATCGCCTCGGAGGCCACCGCATGACCACCACCGCTACCACGTCGAATCACACACCCGCACAATCCGTCTCGTCGACAACACGCACCCGATCGATGCTTGACGGCCGGCGCGACGACTCGATGCGCCGACGCCGGCGCGTGCTGGCCGCGATCGACCAAGCCGCCGCCGCCGGCGACCGGCTCAGCGCCACCGCGATCGCCCGCGCCGCCGCCGTTGACCGCACATTCCTCTACCGACACCCCGACCTGCTCGAGAAAATCCATGCGCTGCAAGCAGATCCAGTCCCGAGTGAGCACACCGGCCCTGGGGTCACCCGAGCCTCACTGCAGGCCGATCTGCTCGCTGCCCACGAACGCGCCGCCCGGCTCGGCGCGCGCATCCAGCAGCTGGAGAAGCGGCTGTCCGAAGCGCTCGGTGAACAGACGTGGCGCGAGTCCGGGCTCGGCGCCCGCACCGATATCGACGCCCTCCACCAGCGCATCAGCCAGCTCGAGCAGCACAACCTCGACCTTAAGCAACAACTCGACGAACGCGAGGAAGACCTCGCCGCAGCCCGGGCGGCCAACCGCGAACTCATGGCCCGACTCAACACACCAACCCGGCTGCGATGACACGCGCGAGTCTGCTTGCACCACACCTGTTGCGGTGGATAGCATCTCCGACATCAGCTTCTGAGCTGCACAAACTCAGAGAATCACGCTGGCGCACGGGGGCCGAGCCCTGGAGAACATCCCGGTGTCGTAGAGCACGGCGAAGAGCAATCGGTCCCGCAACCGGCCGCAGCCGTCCAGGATCGCCTGCACCTCGTCCGGCGACAGCACCCGCGGCAGCTTCTTCGGCGTCTTCAACGCGATCACCCGCCTCGACCTCGGCGTGCCCTTGCTGATGTGGTGCAGGAACGGCTTCCAACCGCCGCGCGCGCCGCCGACCTGCCACGAGGTCAGCAGCTCACCGACATCCACCCCATCTCGTGCAGCGTGGGTGTAAAACGCCCCGACGGCCGAAAGTTTGCGGTTTACAGTCGATTCCGTGCAATGATGCGGCACCGACGGCAACACCGCGACCTGCCCATGCCGGGCCTGCAGCGGAAGCCGCAGCCAGGCCACGAACTCACCGAGATCGTCGAGCCGAACGCCCCGCCAGTCCAGACCACGCTCGGCGAGAAAACCGAACCAGTCCTTGAGATCGTGCGCGTATGCCTTGACCGTGTTCGGTGATCGCTCGATGTCGGTCAGATACGCCAGATACCGGTCGACCGGCGCTACCGGAGCATCGTCGTCGCCGAGAACGGTCCACGACTCACGCAACGAGACCGGCGAGATAACTCGTGCAATCTGAGTTGCGTCCAGCAGAGTGGTGTACGAGCCGGTGATGACCGGCGTGTCGTAGCCGGATGAATGAAGGTCATCGCGTGATTCTTCGAGGGACCGACCAAAGTCACTCGAGCAAAGGAATCAACGCGATGACCATTGCCCACGATATCGACCTGTCTGCCGTGCTGGCCGAACGACTCACCACCACGCACCCTGATGTGCTGCGCGAGTTGTTGGCCGCCTTCATTCACGCCCTGATGGGCGCCGAAGCCGACGCGGTGTGCGGTGCCGGCTACGGCCAGCGCAGCAGCGAGCGCACCAATTCCCGCAACGGGTATCGGCACCGCGAGTTTGACACCCGCGCAGGCACATTGGATCTGGCGATTCCCAAGCTAAGGCAAGGTTCGTACTTCCCGGACTGGCTGCTGGAACGGCGCAAACGCGCCGAGCGGGCCCTGACCACGGTGGTGGCTACCTGCTACCTGCTGGGCGTTTCGACGCGGCGGATGGACAAACTCGTCGAGACTCTGGGCATCACCAGCTTGTCGAAGTCCCAGGTCAGCGTGATGGCCAAAGAGCTCGACGCCGCGGTCGAGGCGTTCCGGACCCGGCCACTGGATGCAGGCCCGTACACGTTCATGGCTGCTGACGCCCTGGTGCTCAAGGTTCGCGAAGCAGGCCGGGTGGTCAACGTGCACGCGCTGATCGCCACCGGGGTCAACGCCGAGGGCTACCGCGAAATCCTGGGCATCGACGTCACCACCGCCGAGGACGGGGCCGGCTGGCTGACCTTCCTGCGGTCGCTGACCGCCCGCGGCCTATCAGGGGTCCGTCTGGTCACTTCCGACGCCCACGCCGGTCTGGTGGCCGCGATCGGCGCCACCCTGCCTGGGGCATCGTGGCAACGGTGTCGCACCCACTACGCCACCAACCTGATGGCCATCACTCCGAAATCATCGTGGCCGTGGGTACGCACACTACTGCATTCGGTCTTCGATCAACCTGACGCCGGTTCCGTTGCAGCCCAATATGACCGCATCATCGACGCACTGGCCGACAAGCTCCCCAAGGTCGCCGACCACCTCGAAGACGCCCGCGCCGACCTGCTCGCCTTCACCGCCTTCCCCAAACAAATTTGGCGGCAGATCTGGTCCAACAACCCACTATCCGTTAACCGGCTCTCCGGGGACACGGTTCGGGCTGCAGCGTGAGGTTCACGCACAAGCGCTGAGCACGGATGGATGCTGTCTGCATCTCGGTGGGGGAAGGCGGAGCGGCGATGCGGGTACTCAAGAGCGACAGCGGATATGTCCTGGAGGGCGACTGGGACGGGCAGGACGCGGTGAACGCGTTTCTCAACCATTTGGCGGGACGGGGGTTCAGCGCGGCCACGGTGCGGGCCTACGCATTCGACGTCGCCAATTTGAGCCGGTTCCTCGTCCAGCAAGCGGTCGGGCTCGCCGCGGTCGATGCGCCGTTGGTGTTCGACTGGATCGACTGGCAAGGCGTCCGCCGAACGGACCAGCCCACCGGCGGTCACCGCTCGTCGACCCCGCCGGCAGCTTCGACGGTGAACCGCCGGGTCGCGGCAGTGCGCGCGTTATTCGAGTATCTGGTGATGACCGGTGTCTGCACCGACAATCCGGTGCCGTCGCCGCGGCGGGGACAGGGGCTGCGCCAGTCGCAGCGGGGGTTGCTCGGTCATCTGGGTCCCGGGCGTGCACGCAGTGGCGGTAGGTTGGTGCGTCAGCCGCAGCGTCTTCCGGAATCGTTGTCCACCAACGATGTCGACGCGTTCCTGGCGACACTGGCAACGCACCGGGACCGGGCGATGGTGCTGGTGATGCTACTCGGAGGGCTGCGTTCGGCCGAGGCGCGTGGCCTGCTGCTCGCCGACGTCGATATGGGCCGGCGCCGGCTTCGGGTGATCGGCAAGGGCGGCAAGGAACGTCATGTCCCGGTCGATGCGGCGTTCTTCACCGAGCTCGCCGCCTACCTGCGATGGGAGCGGCCGCCGGGGTTGGCGACGCCGCAGTGCTTCGTAGTGCTGCGCGGCCCGACGACCGGTGCACCGGTCAGCGAGGCCGGGCTGCGCAGCCTGTTCCGTCGGCACCGGGAGACCTCTGGCGCCACAAGAGTCCGCCCGCACCGTTTACGGCATACCTACGGCACCGAATTGTCGGCGGCCGGAATCGATCTGCTGGCGTTGCGGGCGTTGATGGGGCATGTCTCGCCGGAGACCACGGCCCGCTACGTGCATTTGTCGATCGAGCAGCTCGCCGCCGAATACGGTGCTGCTCGTGCGACGTTGGCCGGAGCCCGGCAGTGACCACGGTGTTGGTCGGCCAACCCGTAGGCGCCGACGAGGTGGTGGCGGATTATCTCGACCACGTCGCCACCCTGGGTTTGAGCGGGCGGGCGGTACGCGACCGGATTCGGATCGCTCGCGACTTCACCGCACGCCACCGCGACCTGCACGCCTGGATGACGCTGCCGGCAGCCGAGCGGATCGCCGAGATACGGGACACCGGGGCGTGGCCGCTGATCTGTCACACGATCGGCACCGGCCGGTTACGGCTGGACGTCGAGCTGGCCGCGGTCAAACAGTTGACCGGGCTGGGCCGCGCAGTGGAGGACCGGGATCCGAGCGGATTCGCCGCGTTGCGGAATGCGGGAATTCGGTTGGGCTGGAGGAGTTCCTGGGTCGAGACGGTCCTCGGCGAATGTCTGGCGGTAGTGCTGGCACACCACGGCGGAATGGTCGCCGACCTGACCGGCGACGCGCTCGACGACTTCGACGCCGCGCTGTCACGTACCGTGGTGCCGCCATCGTCGCGGCGGGCATACAGGGGGCGGCTGGCCAGCCTGCGGCAGCTGTTGTTCGAGACCGCGGTCATCGACACCGCGCCGAAACGCCGGCGGTGGGCCCGTAGCCTCGAGCAGCGCTTCACCGAGGTGGAGATGCCCGACCCGATCCGTCAGACGTTGCTGCGCTACATCGGCGTGCGCGCGGCGGTGCTGCGGCCCAAATCGGTCGAGTCGCTGATCAACGACCTGCTGCCCTTCGCCGAATACCTCACCGCTCACCATCCCGACGTCATCAGCCTGCGTGAACTCGACCGGAGCTGCATCGAGGGCTACCTGAAATGGAATCGCACCCGGGGCTGGCGTGGTCAGCGCGCCGCCGCGGGCGCCGGGCGCACCGTCTCGGCCGCGGTGGCCCAGTCGGCAGTGCTCAGTCTGCGCAACCTGCTCGACGACATCACCGCCTGGGGCTGGGCGCAGGCCCCACCACGGCGGTTGGTATTCGCCGCCGACGTCCCCAAACTCGACCAGCCGTTGCCACGCGCGCTAGCACCCGATGTGGACGCGGCAGTGATGAACGCCGTTGCCCACCTGCAGGATCCGTTCGCCCGCATCGGCCTGACCGTGCTGCGTGGTGCCGGCCTGCGGGCGGGGGAACTGCTCGACCTCGAACTGGGCAGCATCATCGACTACGGACCGGCCGGAACCTGGCTGAAGGTGCCACTGGGCAAGCTCGCCACCGAACGCATGGTCCCGCTCTCCGCCGCGACCCTCGCCGCGCTCGACGAGTGGGTCGCCCTCCGCGGCACGCACCGGCCGCTGCCGCACCCACGCACCGGCGTGCTCACCGACTTTCTGTTCACCCGGCACGGACGCCGCCTGGGCTACACCCGGCTGCGCAACGGGCTGCTCACCGCCGCTGAATCCGCCGGGTTGCACCGTCCCGACGGCGGCGTCCTGATGGTCACTCCACATCAGTTGCGCCACACCTGGGCCACCGAACTCGCCAACGCCGGGATGAGTCTGCAGGCCTTGATGTCCTTACTCGGGCACGTCACTCCACAAATGACGATCCGCTACGCCACCCTGGCCTCGCCCACCCTGCGCGCGGCCTACGACGAAGCGATGGGCAAGATGCGCCGCCAGTTCACCCTCACCCCGGTCGGCAAACCGATCCTGCCCGACAAGGTCGGCTGGCTGCACAGTGAAATGCTGAAAACCCGCGTTGCACACGGATACTGCGCTCGCCACGAATCCGCGGGCGCGTGCCCTTATGCCAACATCTGCGAAACCTGCGACAACTACGTCACCGCCCCCGAATTCCGCGACACGCTCACCGACCAACTCGCCGACGTCCAGGCCCTCAGAACCGACGCCGAGTGCCGCGGCTGGACCGACGAAGCCGCCCGCCACGACCGCGTCGCCCACGCCCTTACCGACCACCTCCAGCGCCTCGATCGATGAACATCCCACCCCGACGGGTTGACCCGCCCCCGAGGGCCGGATAAAAGAACGACTCAACAAGGAAATCCGCCGGCGCACCGACGTCGTCGGAATCTTCCCCGACCGCAACGCCCTAATCCGCCTCGTCGGCGCGGTGCTGGCCGAACAACACGACGAATGGGCCGAATCCCGCCGCTACCTCGGCCTCGACGTCCTCAGCAAATCCCGCGCCGACCACACGCCATCAACAGAACAGGAGGACACCCCGGCGGCACTGACCGCCTAAACCACCAAGTCGAAGAATCACACGACGACGTCGTACACCACGTCCCTGGACTTGACCGCAATCTGCATCGTCCCTCCGCAGGTTCTTGCCTCCTGGACGACTGCAGATAATCACGTCCACCACGCAGAACCTGGGATCTGAACGCCTCGTGTCGGACATCAAGGACACCGCCCGGAGGACTCCAGATAACAATTGCGTTGGTGCTACACAGAACCCGCCGAATCTCGGTGTCGTAATCCAGGAACGGGATGAACTCATTCCAACACGACTGCCACAGTCGGATCAGGGCCGGATATCGGCTGCCCCAGCGGTCGGCGAGCGCCTCGAGCGCCGCTTCTGCGGCCGCCGCTGTCGGGGCGGTGTAGATCGGTTTGAGATCGCGGCGCAGGGCGTCCCAGTGCTGGCGCGGTACGTAGCGGAAGCTGTTGCGGATCAGATGCACGGTGCAGGCCTGCACGATGGTGGCCGGCCACACCTCACCGACAACGTCGGGCAGCCCCTTAAGTCCGTCGCAGATCAAGAAGAACGTGTCGGTGACGCCTCTGTTGCGCAGGTCGGTCAATACGGCGAACCAGAACTTGGCTGATTCCCCGGCGCCGTCGCCGGCCCACAGTCCGAGCACGTCCTTGTGCCCGGCCAGATCGACCCCGATCGCGGCGTAGAACGGTCGGTTGGCGACCTGACCGTCGCGCACTTTCACGCTCAGCGCGTCGATGAAGATTGCGGCGTAGACGGAGCGGCCGCGCGGTCCACTCCGCCATGTCGGCCAGGACCTTGTCGGTGATCCTGCTGATGGTGTCCGGGGAGATCTTGGCGTCGTAGAGCTCGTCGAAGTGGGCGGCGATCTCCCCGGTGGTCAATCCCTTGGCATACAACGACAACACGATCTCATCGACCCGGGTCAACCGGTGTTGATGCTTTCTTGACGATCTGGGGCTCGAAGCTGCCGCCGCGGTCGCGGGGCACGGCGATCTCGACCGGTCCGACCGTGTCGGTCAACACGGTTTTGGTGCGGGTGCCGTTGCGTGAATTCGGCGCCCCCCGCCCGGCCGGATCGTGCTTGTCATAGCCGAGGTGATCGGCGAGCTCCTCTTCCAGCGCGGTCTCGACCACCGTCTTGGTCAGCGCCTTAAGCACCCCGTCAGCGGTATCGGCGAACGACACCCCGCGGGCCTGGGCCGCCCGCACCAGCTCGCGGGCCGTCGCCAGCTCCTCCGGTGTCGGAGAGCTGACCATCACTTCATCATCGTGGACATCGGCTGTTGCTGTCACAGCCCTCATCGTTTCGGTCATCGTGGACCTTCCCCGCCAGGCTCACACCCGGCGTGTCGGGCCACTTACACCGAATTTCGGATACTCCCTCGCGGTGGTGTAGCGCCGCGCGGTGTTGTGGGAGATGCCGAAAACGAGAGAGACAGATGCAGCAGGTCGGGGCCTGCGGTCAGCGCTTCGTGAAGGATTCGGTCGGCACGGATGCGTTCGATCGTGAACCCATTGTCGCTCAACGATTGTTTCACCGATGTTTGACTCACCGGCGTTGTGCGCAATGCAGTTTTCGTCGTGAGTAGAACGTGCCGGTTCGGAGTGTGGGGCCATCTGTCCCGGCGGTGGTCGAGCCATGTGATCAGCGCTCTGTGGGTGAGCTCGCCGAGCCGTTGGTTGTCCAGCAAGGGTGATCCGCCGGTTCGGCAGGTCAATGTCGTCGAGCACCAGTTTGCGTATAACGCTTGTGCGGCAGGCATGTTCGACGCTCAATGCCACAACTAGGCGTGCACGCGGTTCGCTCGCGAGCTGTTCGATCGAGCGCACCTCATCATCGGTGATGGGCACGAGGTCTTGGTCTACTGGTTGGCTCTTCAAACCCGCTGTTGGGTTGCTGAAGACCAGACCATTCTTCTTGGCGTGCCGGAACAGCGACCGCAGCGCCTTGATCAGATTGTGGCACTGGTTTCCCTGAAACGGCCGCAGCGTCGCGTCGACGTCGGCCCTGGTGACCTCCCTGAGATGGTCGTAGGAGGTGGACCAGTGCGCGAGAAGGGGCCTGACCGCGCCGAAGTAGCTGTAGAGGGTCCTGGGCGATCGTGGGCGAGCACGTGCGCCGCCGACCAACAGGGTAAGGAGCCAGTGGTGCGACGGCTCGGCGAACCCTGGCGGAAGTTCCGCGGTGACGCGGTCGATCCAGGCACGGATCGGAGGTTCGGTGTCGTCTGTCAGCAGGTCGAAGTGGGAGAGGATTTCGACAAGCCTGCGACGGGACGCGAGCCGATGCGGCCGTGTTCGAACCTCTTTGAGCGGCACGCGATCACCGGGGGGCCGACCGGCCAGAAGGGTGACCAGGGCGTCGAGGCATCGGTTTGTGGTCTCACCGCACCAATCGTGGGCGGCAGCGCGTTCCCGGGCGTATACCGCAGCGGCCACGAGCACGGGGTCGTCGGATTCCAAGGCTGGATGCCGCCGGGGCGGGCGAGCAGGCAGTCCCGCCTTTCCGCGATAGTAGTGCGCTTTTTTTGAACAGCTTCTGCCGCAGTATTTTTGGTCGCGGCGACCGTTGGCTGGCAGTTCGGCTCCGCATTGCAGGCAATTCATCGCGGCGGCAGCGACCTTCCCGTCCGAGCGCGCGGGGTGACGGGACGTGCCTCACCGGCCGCAGCGGCGGCCTCCTCGCTACCCTTCGGCGTGGGTGCGGCCACGGTTTCGGGCTCGGGGATCAGCAGTTCGTCGATGGCGCAGTCGAGCACGGCGCAGAATACATCGAGATCGTGGAGCTTGATGGCGTTGGGGTTGCCCGACCACAAGCCCGACATCTTGCCGGCGCTGATCACCAGGCCGCGCTCGGCCAGCATCCGTTGGAGTTCGCTGGCCTTCCAAATGCCGCGGTTGGCCGCGGTCAGGCGTAGATTCCACTTCATTGAGCCAATCCTTAAGTTCGTAGGTGCAGTTACTTCGTGTTGTTACGTTGTGCTGTGACCCAGGCATCTTCGACGTGGGTGGCGTGGACGTGGATATATCGAGCCGTCGTGGCCGTCCAGGCGTGACCACATAATTCCTGGATGGCGAACAGGTTCATTCCGCCGAGGTAAAGCTGGGACGCGCAGAAGTGCCGCAGCACATGCGGGGTCAGCTTCCCCGACCACGCAGGCAGATGCCGGTCCGCCGCCTCCGCCAACGATCGGCGATAGACGTCAGCTGTCGCGCGCATGCACGTCCCGTCGATGTTCTTGCGTTCGGACGGAAACAGTGGCGCGGCATGGCTATTCGGGTCGATATCGAACAGTCCAAGCACGTCTTCGATGAACCATCTCAGGCTGCGGTCGGCGCCGTTGATCAGCGGCACCAGTCGCGGTTTGGGGCCTTTGCGGCGTGATCCCTTGCCGTGACGGACGTTCAGCTTGCCGAACCGCCCCAGCTCCCACCGCACATCGTCGAGGTCGAGCATCCGCGCCTCGTTGATGCGCAGTCCCACGTCGGCCGCCAGCCGGGCGACCGCGTAGTTGCGGGCGGCCGGGGCGAACTTGCGGCAGGTGACCAGGCTGGATTCAATCGGTCGTTGCAACACCGGCTTGCTGAAGTGAGTGTAGGTGTTCGTTGAACGCTTCGGCCGGGGTGCGCCATCCGAGGGTCTTGCGTGGTCGGGTGTTGAGGGTGTGAGCGATCGCCGCGATGTCGTCGGCGTTCCACCGGGATAGGTCGGTGCCCTTCGGAAAGCATTGGCGCAACAGGCCATTGGTGTTCTCATTCGTGCCACGCTGCCACGGACTCTTCGGGTCGGCGAAGTACACCTTGACCCCGGAGGCGATCGAGAACTGGGCATGCGCCGACAGTTCCTTTCCCCGGTCCCAGGTCAGCGACCGGCGCAGTTCCTCGGGCAGCGAGGTGATCGTCTGCGCTAGGGCGTTGGCCATCGTGAGGGCGCCGTAGCCGGCCAGAGCCGGCCCGTTCTTGGTCCGCGGAATCAGCCCGTATCCGGCCTCCCGCGGAAGATGGATCAACATCGTGAACCGACTGCTGCGCTCGACCAGCGTGCCGATCGCGCTGCGCTGCAACCCGATCAGCAGATCTCCCTCCCAGTGTCCCGGGACCGCGCGATCAGCGACCTCCGGCGGCCGAGCGCTGATCAACGTCTCCGGCGTGACGTGCGCCCACGCTTTCTGCCGAGACCGTGCCCGCGGCACCCGCAATGCCCGACCCCGGCGCAGGCAGGTGATTAAGTCCCGCTTGAGCGCACCGCGGCTTTGCACGTAGAGCGCTTGGTAGATGGCCTCGTGGCTGATCCGCATGGATTCATCATCAGGGAAGTCAAGCTTGATCCGATGGGCGATCTGCTCAGGACTCCATGCTGTCACCCAGGCCCGATCCCCTCGGTGCGGCTTGTTGCGTCCCTTCCACGGCGTCGCGGCCGGACCAGCCATGATCTGCCCGTAAGCGCCACGAACGACACCGGAGAGCTTGTCCTGGACGTACTGGCGCAGCCGGTCGTTGCCGACCAGCTTGGCCGTCTTCGGGCGCCTCGCCCGCCTTTCGGCATGCCACTGCGCGACCGAGGCCTTGTAGTCGAGCCGATACGTGCGCGTCGAGGCGTTACGGCGCAGCTCACGCGAGATGGTCGACGGCGCCCTGCGCAGCCTCCTGGCTATCTCGCGCACTCCGGCACCATGGGCACGCCATAAAGCGATGTCTTCGCGCTCATTCGAGGATAGGTAGCAGCCCGAAACAGTTTCTGGCAAGCGTGGATTCACGCCGCCAGCATGGCGGAACCAGCGGAACCCGACCGGCGAAGACACGCCCGCTTCGGTAGCGGCGTCCTCGGTCATCGCTCCGGCAGCGATCCCCGCCCAGAACCGGACCCTGTCCTGCCGCCAGGCCACCGACGGCCGCCCCGGGGAGGGCATCTGCCCCCGATACGCACGAACCTCCAACTGCCGCTTCCCATACGCCACCACACACCTCCGAGGAATCGAGGTGTTGCAACGACCGATTGAATCCAGCCAGTTCCTGGCGCCACCCGGCGAACAGCTGCTCCACCTCGTCGGCGGTCGGAGGGATACGCAGCTGCGGATCGACCGAGGCTCGCGGCCGGTTGATCTCGTCCAGCGGGCACTCGACGACCCGACCTGTCATGTTGTGCAGGTCGATCTTGTGCCGAAGCTCCAAGAACTGGAAGTACACGGTCAGTGCCGCCGCCCGCCCGGTGCGAGTCGAGGGGTTGGCGTCGCGCAGCACCTTGCCGAAATAGACGTCGACATCGGCGGGCCGCATCTCCCACAGCGGCCGGCCGAACCAGTCGTGGATCAGCTCGAGGTGGTTGATGTCGTTGCGGATCGTGCTGTCGACCAATCCGGCCGACGCCCGTGCCAGCACGAACCCGGCCAACACATCGGTCTCGAAGTCGGCAAGCTCCTCCTCGCTCGCCGGTACTCGATGTTCCCGCAGATCGCGGACCACAGCCAGAGCCAACCCACGCCTCCTCGACTTCACCTAAAGTGAAGAAACATCATCTGATCAACTATTCAGTCAGCAAGAATGATGCCGGTTCATCAGAGAGTTTTGATGGAGGGACACGCCAACAACGGCTGTTCCAGGCGTTGAAAGGGCTAACGGGCGATACCCGTGGGCTCAGGAACTCGTCGACTGTTGGCTAACGTGACTAAGCCTCTCTCTCTCCGACTCCGACTCGGAGTGACGAAGACGAAACTGCGTTCACGCTCGTTGCGCATCTTGCAACGCAGTGCCTGGCCCACCGATGCCACCACCCGCCGCTCGCTCAGCCGCGATTTTCCGTGTTCGTTCACATGGTCGACGACGACGCGGACACTGTCCTGCACGTTGATTCTCTCCTGGAGTTGTGGGATCCAATCAGCAACTCTGACGGCCGGACATCACCTCGGAGGCATCCGTACTGCGCCATCGAGACGGATCGTCTCGCCGTTGAGCATCGGATTCTCAACGATGGCTACGACCAGGTGTGCGTACTCGGCAGGATCACCGAGTCGGTTTGGGTGCAACGTCAGCGCCTTGAGAGCGGTTAGCGCAGCCTCTGGAAGTGAGTTGAGAAGCGGGGTTTCGAACAGCCCCGGAGCGATCGTGTTGACCCGGATCAAGTACGACGACAGATCACGCGCGATCGGCAGCGTCGCCGCCATCACACCTCCCTTGGAAGCGGAGTAGGCCGCCTGCCCGATCTGGCCGTCGAAGGCCGCGCCGGAGGAAGTGTTGACGATCACGCCACGCTCGCCGCCGACGGGGTCGTTCTGCGACATTGCGTATGCGCCCAGGCGCACGACGTTGAAGGTCCCGATCAGGTTGATCTTGATTACTTTCTCGAACGCGTCGAGCGGGAAAGGGCCCTTCTTGCTGACGGTCTTGGTGCCATCGCTGACGCCGGCGCAGTTGACGATGATACGCAATGTCTTGTCCGCGTTGGCGATCTCGATGGCCCTGGTCACTGCATCCTCGTCGGTGACGTCGGCGGGCGCGAACCGGACGGTGTCGCCGAGGAGGCTTAGCGCGTCCGTGTTTGCATTGGGCAGGTCGACGGCGACCACCCGCGCTCCGGACCGCGCCAGCGTCTCCACCGTCGCCAAACCGAGCCCGGACGCGCCACCGGTGACGACCGCGCTGCTAGCTGCGATGTCCATTCGGCTGCTCCTTTTGTGTGTCTGTCTACAGGCTTCGCGCGATCAGCACCTTCATGATCTCGTTGGTGCCGCCGTAGATCTTCTGCACCCGAGCCGCCGCATACATCTGCGCGATCGGGTATTCCATCATGTAGCCGTATCCACCGAAAAGCTGCAGGCACTTGTCAGTGACCTCTACTTGTTTGTCAGATCCCCACATCTTGGCTATCGATGCGGTTGCGGCATCGAGTTTTCCGTCGAGGTACCGGCCGGTGCAGTAGTCGATCAGCGCCTTGCCGGCCAGCACCTCCGCCTTGCATTCGGCCAGCACGAACTTGGTGTTCTGGAAGGCGAGGAGGGGCTTGCCGAACGCGGTGCGCTCCTTGACATAACGGATCGTCTCTACTACCGCCGCCTCCGCCATCGCGATCGCCTCGACCCCGATGGTCAACCGCTCGCGCGGAAGTTGCTCCATCAACTGGGCGAAGCCCTTGCCCTCAACGCCGCCGAGCAGGTTTGCGGCCGGCACCCGCATGTCGGTGAACGCAAGCTCCCGGGTGTCCTGGCCGTGCTGGCCGACCTTCTCCAGAACCCGGCCGCGCTGGAAACCCGCCAGCCCTTCGGTTTCGGCCACCATCAGCGACAGTCCGGACTCAGTTTTGGCCACGATCACCACCAGGTCGCAGTGGGAACCGTTGGAGATGAAGGTCTTCGAGCCGTTGATGACGTACTCGTCGCCGTCGCGAACCGCGGTGGTGCGAATCGACTGCAGGTCTGACCCGGTGCCCGGTTCGGTCATCGCGACGGCGATCACCATCTCCCCGCTGACCATCTTCGGGATCCAGCGCTTCTTCTGCTCCTCGGAGGCATACTCGGCGATGTAGTGGGAAGCCAGCGTCGAATGCACGGAGAAACCGAACGCGGTGTCGTGCGCGTAGGCGCGCTCCTGCATCACCACCGCCTCGTGACCGAAACTGCCGCCACCACCGCCGTATTGCTCGGGCAGGTCGAGGCCCAAAAGCCCGGCAGCGCCGGCTTTGTTCCAAAATTCTCGGTCCACCTTCTGCTGTTTCGCCCACCTGGCTTGGTTGGGAGTCGCTTCCTTGCGGAAGAACTCGGCGGCGTGCTTGCGCAGGAGTTTTTGATCCTCGGTCTCCCACGGAACGACGTAGTCCGGGAATAAGAGTCCGGGCATGCTTTACCTACTTTCCGGTGAACTGGGGCGCGCGCTTGGCGAGGAATGCCGCCTGGCCCTCGTGACTGTCGGCGGAATGCACCGCCACGTAGAAATTCCGTTTCTCGTGTTCGAGTCCCTGCGTCAGTGATGTCTGAAACGCGTGCACAGCGGCATCCTTGGCCAGCGCCACCGCTAGCGGGGAGTTCGTCGCGATCCGTTGCGCCATCGCCAGCGCCCGTGGCACGGCCTCGCCGTCGGCGACGACTTCGGCTACCAACCCTGCATCGCACGCCTCCTGGGCCTTGATGGAATCGCCCGTCAAAAGCATTGCCATAGCCTTGGATTTGCCGATCGCCCGAATGAGGCGTTGAGTTCCGCCAGCGCCAGGGATTGCGCCGATCTTCACCTCGGGAAGTCCGAATTGGCCCGACTCGCCGGCGATGACAATGTCGCAGGCCAACGCCAGCTCACAGCCGCCCCCGAGTGCGTATGTCTCGACCGCGGCGATGACCGGCTTCGGAAACGCAGCCAGTATCGACCAGAAGCTCTCATTGGACTCTCCGGTGACCAGTGGCCGGGCCCGGATCTCGTCGAACGCCGTGATGTCGGCGCCGGCGCAGAACATGCCGTGGGCGCCCGCGATGACCACGGCCAACACGGCCGTGTCGGACCGCAACGCCGCCAGCTCGGCCCCCATCGCGCCCAACAGCTCGTCGTTGAGGCTGTTCTTCGACTTCGGGCGATTGATCTCCAGCAGGGCCACCGCACCGTCGCGAGTCGATCGCAAAATTTGTTTGTTCACGTGACCGCATCCCGGTAAACGTCGGCGTGTTCGGCCCGCAGGATCTTCTTGTCCAATTTGCCGACACTGGTGCGCGGCAACGCCTCGACGAAGAGAACCGCGTCGGGCATCTGCCACTTGGCGAACTGCCCCTGCAGACAACCGACGATGTCATCGCGGGTCAGCACGCCACCTTCGACGGGCACGACGATGGCCAGCGGACGTTCCTGCCACTTCGGATGGCTGATCCCCACAACCGCGGCCTCCTTCACCAGCGGATGTCCGACGATGGCGTTCTCCATATCGATAGAGGAAATCCATTCACCGCCGCTCTTGACTACGTCCTTGAGGCGGTCGGTGAGCTTGAGATACCCGTTCGGGTAGATTGTGCCGACATCGCCGCTGCGCCAGTAACCGTCGAGGAAGCGGTCGGCGTTGTCGTCGTCGTCGAGCTGGTGGTATCGCTCGATGACCCAGGGCCCACGCATCAGTACCTCGCCGACACTCTTACCGTCGTGCGGCAGGTCATTGCCGTTGTCGTCGACGATCCGGATGTCGATACCGGAAGCGGGCAGCCCTTGAAAACGCTTGAAATCCCATTTCTCGTCGTCGGTGATCGTGCCCTGCAGGGACGGTTTGATGCCCATGTTCATCGTGATCAGCGGCGTCGTCTCGGTCGCACCGTAGCCCTGCACAAAATCGGCGCCGGTGAGCTCGTGGAAATCGCGCATCAGCGACTTCGCCGGCTCGGTCGCACCGGACAGCAGTCTCGTCCTGCTGAAATCTGGCTTCACAGCAAGGGTCTTGATGTAGTCCAGCATCGGCTGGAAAATCGCCGGTGCGCCGTTCGCGACGGTCACATTCTCCGCGATCATCACGTCGACGAGCATTTGCGTGTTCTCGGCCAGGTAGCGGCCGGGTAGGATCACCTTCGCCGCGGTCCACATCGCGGTGTGCGGAAGCCCCCACGACTGGCCGTGAAACATCGGGGTGATGAGCATCGCGGTGTCCTCGCGACGGAGATTGATCGCTGCTGCCATCGCCATCGCGTGTAGGTAGCTGCCACGATGCGAGTAGTAGACGCCCTTCGGCCGACCCGTCGTTCCCGATGTGTAACACGCGCTGTAAGCAGAGGTTTCGTCGATGACCCGCCAGTCGATCTCGGTGTCGGACTCGGCCATCAGGTCCTCGAGGTGAAAGACGTTTTCCAGCGTGGTGTCGATCTCGGTGAGCGGCTTATCCGACATTACGATCCAGCCCTTGACCTTCGGCACGTGTGGAGCCAACGCCTCGGCGACCGGAAGGAGTGTCTCGTCGACCAGGATCCATTGCGCCTCGGCGTGGTCAGTGACGTAGCTCAGGTCTTCGGTGGCCAGCCGCAGATTCATCTGCAGCATCACCGCGGCGATGCCGGGAATGGCCCAGCTGAGCTCAAAGTGCCGCTTGCTGTTCCAGTCGAGCACTCCGACTGTGTCGGCCGGGCCGATCCCTATTCCTCTGAGCGCGTTCGCCGCCCGCTTGACCCGAACGTACAAGTCTGCGTAGGTGTACCGCTGCCAGTCGCCCTCCGTGGTGCGGTAGACGACCTCTTGCTCGGGATAGGTGCGCGCCGCATGTCTGATCAGGTTGGTGGTGTTGAGCTGGTAGTGGTCGCCGTGCGTCGACGGCACGCCCTTCACGATTTCCCTGACCATGTCTGTGCCTTAGATTCGTTCGATGATGGTGGTGTTGGCGGTTCCGCCGGCCTCGCAGATGGTCTGCAGGCCGTAGCGCTGTCCGGTGCGCTCGAGTTCGCACAGCAGATCGGTGAGCATGCGGGCCCCGGTCGACCCGAGCGGATGCCCGATTGCGACCGAGCCTCCGTTGACGTTGAGCTTGTCATCGGGAATGCCGAACTCGCGTTGCACCATCAGCGGCACCCCGGCGAAGGCCTCGTTGACCTCGAACAAGTCGATGTCGCTGACACTCAGGTTGGCGCGCTCGAGCGCCCTGTGGGTGGCGTCCAGTACCGCGGTGAACTGCAGTACCGGGTCCGCCGCGGCGACCGTCATCGCCAGGAACCGCGCCCGCGAAACCAGCCCGCTGCGTTCTGCGTAGCCACGCTCGGCGATCAGCAACGCCGCTGCCCCGTCGCTGATCTGGGAAGAATTGGCCGCGGTTGTGCGGCCGTCGGCCGCGAAAACAGGCTCCAGCGACGCGATCTTCGCCGGATCCAACTGCTCACGGATTCCTTCGTCGGCACTGACGGGCGCCGCCGACGGATCCAGCGGATCGACGGTGATCGGCACCAACTGCGCGCGAAACTTTTTCGCCCGGGTCGCGGCGAATGCTCGCTCATGGCTTCGGATACTGAATTCGTCGAGTTCCTCGCGAGAAATACCGAACTTGGAGTTCAGCAACTCCGACGCCGCCCCTTGCGCCACCAAGTTGTCGTCGTAGCGGGCCAACTCCACGGGCGAGTACTGCGGACCGAGCGGCGCGCCCGGCATGAACGACGCAGGCATCGGCACCTGCGACATCGACTCCACACCGCACCCAATCGCCAGCTCGTAGATGCCCGCGGTGACGCCGAATGCAGCGAAGTTGACCGCCTGCTGACCGGACCCGCATTGGCGATCAATGGTGACCGCCGGCACCGATTCGGGTAGACCCGCAGCCAGCACCGCGTGCCGCCCGATATTTCCGGACTGGTGCTCATGCTGCATCGCACAGCCGACGATGACGTCATCGATGTCTTTGGCATCGATCGCACTGCGCTCCACCAGGTTTCGCAAGGTGTGACCGAGCAAGTCGGCCGGATGCCACCGGCTCAAAGCGCCACCTCGTTTACCCACCGGCGTGCGCACCGCCCCGACAATCACTGCTTCGCGCGCGTTCAATGTTCCACTCCTCCTTGTTCCGGTGTACGAATTCCAACGATGGGGATGTCAACCGTCTCGGCGACTTCTTCCCAGTGGCGCGTGCTTTGTCCGGCAAAGACTCGTGCGAGATCCTCGTGGGTATCTGCTGCGCCCAGGACCTCGAGGGTCCGCTTCTGGAAATGCGGTTCGATTGCGCCCAGGGCGATATAGCCGTCGGCACTGGCGTAGATCCCGTAGGTCGGAGTCGCGCCACCGAGCGGGTCGCCGGGCCCTGCGACGCCGTACCGCACGGCTGCGCCGGCGTCGGCTGCGGCGTCCGCCAGTACGATCCGGACGTGTTGGCCGGCACCGGAATTCGGCCTATCAAGCAGCGCCAACAGGGCCCCGGACACGGCACGTTCGGCACCCAGGAGGTCCACGACCGGAACCGCCGGCATCAACGGGGGCTGCAGGGTGCCGTGCGTGGCCTGATAGGTCAGGTCGTGGCCAGGACGCTCCTCGAGGTCACCGTCGTAGCCCACGATTTCGACGTGACAGAGCCCCGGATACCTGACATGCGCGTCGTCGAGCCCGAGCCTGCGTAGCGCCGAAGGGCGCATGGCGGTGAGCAACACATCGGCGGAAGTCAGCTCGACGTCCAGCTTGGCGCGGTCGCCGGCGTCCTTGAGGTCCAGAACCAAGACCGTCTGCTTGCTGGCGAGCTCTGCGTACCAGCCGGGCGCGACCGCGGCCAAGGGATCTCCGGTAGGGGGCTCCACCTTTGTTACCGACGCGCCGAAGCGCGCCAGCCGTGCCGCCGCGAGCGGGCCCGGGATGTTCACCGCAAGCGACACGATGCGAACGCCGTTCAGACTGCCCTGCACCATGTGGTCCTTCAATTGATACCGTACGACTGTACAGGAAGCTTCCTATCTGTACAAGAAGTGATGTTCACTGTACACTTGCCCGGAACGAAGGAGACGCATGGGACCGTTCGCCGATCCACGCGCAGGCGCAGACGACCTGACCGCGAAGGCGCGCATTCGCAACGCCGCGATGGACCTGTTCGCGGAGTTCGGGGAGGACCGCACGTCGATGCGAAATATCGCCTCGAGAGCCGGCGTCACGGTCGGGCTGGTTGTCCACCACTTCAAGACCAAGGACGGAATCCGCCGCGCCGTTGAACAACTCGTCGTCGACTACTTCGCGCAGACGATCGCGCAGGTCCCCGTTGATGGAACACCAAGACAAGTCGCCACGGCGCGTGACGTGGCTGTGAAGGAGATGCTCGAATCGAACCCAGCCGTCGTCAACTATCTGCGCCGCGCGCTACTGGACCCCGCAGGGTCTAAAGGCCAACTGCTCCAGCGATTGACAGAGCTGACCCGAACGGAGCTCATCAAAGCCCGCGACGCCGGTATCGCAAATGCGGAGCGAAGCGGATCCACCCAGATCATCGACATCATGGTCCGACAGCTGGGACAGCTCTTCCTGCAACCGATGATCGACACCATGTGGGATCAAGTCTCCCGCCCAGACGAGTCAGACGACGACAAACCGACACTGCACGTCGCCGTTCGCTCCAGTGGCCCAGCACCTTCAGCGCGTCATAGGAATACTTCGGCTTGCGCTGCCGGCGAGGTCGTTTGGCGACCTGCCGGCCCGCTCCCGGCGGCCGGGCCGCGGCCGTCAACCGGCGCCGAGCATTGTCACGCGACCAGCCGGTGACCTCCACCACCTGATCCAGAATCTGCCCCTTATTCGCCTTCGACGCCTTCACATACGCCTTGGCGAACTTCGCGGTGATCTCGGCACGAGACGACATCGACAGCCCACTCTCCATGCCTGGCGGGGATCACCGTTTCGCGGGCATTCTTACGTGATGCACCGAGGGCGTTTCGCGGGCACTTTTCGTGATGCTTGCCGGATGCTTGCCGACCTCGTGGATCCGCAGTAGCGTGGTTCCAACACCTAGTACTATTGGTACCTGGAACTACACGTCACACGTTCAAGGAAGGGGCTAGCATTCATGGCGAGTGACCACGCAAGGCAAGAGGCAAAGTCGGTGACCGCAGCGAGCGCTGGATCCCGTTATCCGAGGACCCGACGGATAAGCTTTCCGTTTGGCGGCGACGGCGGCACACACGGCAAGTACTTCGTCAACGACGACATCGTGTTCAGCCACTTCGTGGCGAACCTATCGGGTGCGTTCCCGTCAGGGGAGGAGTTGTTTATTCGGTCGGTGCGTCGATTCTCAGATGAGCCCCCTGTTTCCCTTCGGGTGACGCCTCGCAGGCGTGAAAATGGGGGTCGGGTTGCCTGCCGACGCCGACGTTAACTTGGGTTTTGTGAGCCTGTTGATGAGCCTGGTGCCGGGGCCCGACCTGGAAGGGTCACGCACTGTTGCTTCGAGCACGCCGGTCAGAATTTCGATTCCCTGAACCGAGGCCCCCGGGCGGCCCGCCTTGTTGAGAGCGTCGATGTTGATGGAGGGCAAGCGAGTTGAAGCAGCAGCAGCCGGAGGAGATTGCTGACACCGAGCATGAGTTGGTGATCGAGCGTGTGTGCGCGATCGATGTAGCCAAGGCCTCGGGCAAGGTGTGCGTGCGTGTGGGCAGCCGCGCGGGCAGGCGGGTCAGCAAAGTGTGGGACGTGGCCGCCACGTCCGGCGCAGTCGGTGAGTTGACCGACTACCTCGTTGACGAGCGGATTGAGAAGGTCACTGTGGAGTCCACGTCGGATTACTGGCGGATCTGGTACTACCTGCTGGAGGCGGCCGGGCTCGACGTGCAGCTGGTCAACGCCCGCGACGTGAAGAACGTGCCCGGTCGGCCCAAAACCGACAAACTCGACGCGGTCTGGCTAGCCAAGCTCACCGAGAAAGGTCTGCTGCGGCCAAGTTTCGTGCCGCCGGCGCCGATCCGCGAGTTACGCGACTACACCCGGTTACGGATCGATATGACTCGCGAACGTTCCCGGTACTGGCAACGGATCGAGAAGCTGCTCGAGGACGCGCTGATCAAGGTGTCGTCGGTGGCCTCGACTCTGGACACCCTGTCGGTGCGCGACATGCTCAAGGCGCTGATCGCTGGCGAGCGGGACCCGCGCCGGCTGGCCGGGCTGGCGCGCGGCAAGATGAGACCCAAGCAAGCCGCTCTGGTCGAGGCGCTGACCGGCAGATTCGACGATCACCACGCCGAACTTGCCCAGATGCTGCTCGATCAGATCGACGCGCTGGACGCCAAGATCGGCAGGCTCACCACCCGCATCGACCAACTGTTGGCTGCAATGGAGCCCGAACCTGTCAACGGTGGGGACGCCACCGGCGGAGCAAACCCCGCTTCGCGCAAAGCCGGCGAGTTGACCACGATCGACCGACTCGATGAGATTCCCGGCGTCGGCCCGGTGAACGCGCAGATCATTCTCGCCGAGATCGGGCTCGACATGAGCCGGTTCCCCACGGCCGGACACCTGGTGTCGTGGGCAAAACTGTGTCCACGCACCATCCAGTCCGGTCCGGTGCAACGTTCGGGCAAGGCGGGCAAAGGCAACCCATATCTGAAAGGTGCTCTCGGCGAAGCCGCGACAGCCGCTGCCAAGACCAACACCTTCCTCGGTGAACGCTATCGGCGCATCGTCAAACGCCGCGGCAAGCTCAAGGCCCTCGTCGCTGTTGCCCGATCCATCCTGGTCATCATCTGGAACCTGCTGCACGACCCCACGGCCCGTTTCCACGATCTCGGTGCCGACTACCACGCGACCCGCATCAACACCGAACGCCGGACCCGTAACCACGTCGCGCAGCTCGCAGCCCTGGGCTATCGCGTCACCCTCGAACCCGTCGCCTGACACCGGCCAACTCCCACAACACAACCCGACAACTGCGAGAAAGAACACCCGGCTGCGCCGGGTGGCTCCGCCGCGTCCGGTCACCTGGGTCTATTTTCCGGTCAGGTCACCGATCCCACGTTGAAGAAACGGGTGGCGGGCTTCATCGGCCAGGAATCGGTCCACGGACAGCAACACCGCCTGCTGAACGAGAAACTCATCGACATGGGTTACCCGATCGCTTGGTGGGATTCGAAGAAGTTTAACGACTGGGTCAAGCGACTGGAGGAGCGGCTGCCTGCGCGGCTACCCCTGGCGGTAACAGCAGCTGCAGAACACTTCACCGCCGTACTTGCTGAGCGCACGCTGGGCGAAGAGGAAATCCAGGCGATTCCGGGCGAGTTGCAGGTGTGGAACGTGCTGAACTGGCATGCCGTGGAGGAACTTGAGCACAAATCGGTCGCATTCGATGTCTTCCGCACGGTGGCGGGAGGTACGGAGCGGATGCGCAGGAGTGTGATGGCCGTGATGATTCCGACCCTGCTTCTCCTCATAGCCGTCACATTGGTTTACTCGCTGGCGCACGACCCGGATGGGCGTCGTCAGCCGCTACGGGTGATACGGGAGGCCTATCGGCTGTACCGTGGCCCCATCTTCCGGGGTTTGATCCCAGACCTTACGAAATATCTGCGACCGGGATTCCATCCTGACGACATCGACACGAACGCGTTGTTGGAGCACTGGCAAGAGGAACTCTTCGGCACCGACGGAGAACTCGTCGGCTACCTGAAGTGATTGCGAACATCCACAACAAAAGGGATTGCCATGGTAGCTAGTCAGGCAATGGCTGCGAAAAGCGGAACAGCAGCCGAAAAAGTAGCCGAGAGTACGTATCCTAAGGCTCGGCGGATTCGGTTTTGGTTCGGCGATCCCGAGCCGATGGACCACCATTTCGTTGAGGGCAATATCGTGTTCAGCCACCTTGTGGCGTTGCTGTCCGGCGTGTTTCCGCCAGGTGAGGAGTTGTTTATCCGGTCGGTTCGGCGCTTTGCCGATCAGATGACCGATCCGGTACTGATGAAGCGGGTGGCCGGATTCATTTGGCCAGGAGTCGGTGCACGGCCAGGAACACCGCCGGCTCAACGAGAAGCTCATCGAGATGGGCTACCCGATTGTCCGGCTGTTTATGTTCCCGCATGACAGCCGCCGGGAGCCGGTTGATCGTGCGAATTGAGAACCTGCTGCCAGCGCGGGTACCCCTGGCGGTCACGGCGGCGGCCGAGCACTACACCGCGACACTGGCTGAGCGCATGCTGGGCGAAGAGATACAAAAGATTCCTGGCGATCCCGAGGTGCGAAACCTGCTCAACTGGCACGCGGTGGAAGAGCTGGAACATAAGTCGGTGGCGTTCGACGTCTACCGGGCCGTCGATGGGCCGGAGTGGCTCCGGATCGGGGTGATGGCGGTGCTGTACATCCTGACGATCCCGGTGGTGTCGATCGGGGTGCTGTTGTCTATTTTGGCCGATCCGCGGGGATGGCGCCCGATCAAAGTGGCGCGTCAAACGCGTGCGGTGTTCCGGGACCCGTTGGTGCAGGGGCTGATGGCCGATCTGCGCATGTACCTAAAGCCGGGCTTCCATCCCGACGACATCGACACGACCGCGCTGGTGCAGCAGTGGCGGCAGGAGCTGTTCGGCGACGACGGTGCCCTTGTCGGTCATCTCAAGTAGCAGGAAGGCCATGAGTTCAAGTTGAGTACAACGATCGACATCGAGCAGTTACCGACTGTCGAGCGTGTCACTCCAGACCATGAAGTCGTGATCGTCGGCGCTGGATTCGGCGGTATCGGTGCTGGTATCTCCTTGCAACGCAGAGGCATTCACGACTTCGTGATTGTCGACAAGTGGGATCAGGTGGGCGGCACCTGGCATGCGAACACTTATCCGGGTGTGGCGGTGGATATTCCCTCGTTTGTCTACAGCTTTTCCTACGAGCAGCGTGGTGATTGGTCGCGGATCTTCGCTCCGGGTTACGAGCTTCGCGATTACGCCAGCGACCTTGTGGACAAGTACGGCCTAGCTCAAAAGTTGCGGCTGAACACTACGATCACCTCGGCGGTGCTCGATGAGCGCAATAGCCTATGGCGATTGACTACCGACGCCGATCAGGAGATTACCGGCCGAAATGTAGTCATGGCGGTCGGTGGCCTCGAACGCCCGAAGATGCCTGATATCCCGGGTCTCGACGAGTTCGGGGGTGTGCTCATGCACACCGCACTCTGGGACCATGACGTGGCGCTGGCGGGCAAGCGCGTCGCGGTCATCGGCACTGGCGCAACGGCGCTGCAGGTCGTCCCGGCCATTGTCGACGAAGTCGAACATTTGACAGTCTTCCAACGAACACCGATATGGGTGTTCCCAAAACCTGA
The DNA here is from genome assembly GCF_976985675.1 of Mycobacterium sp. NTMscope_MAC_12. Lineage (NCBI taxonomy): Bacteria > Bacillati > Actinomycetota > Actinomycetes > Mycobacteriales > Mycobacteriaceae > Mycobacterium > Mycobacterium sp. NTMscope_MAC_12. Next base: position 249,269 of record NZ_CDRJYY010000001.1, on the reverse strand, counting down.
CAAGGAGGTCACGTCCGCCATCCGGTGGGTTCTGGGGCGTAAGCGAATCCGTTCGGGTATCCGCCTGGTGGGAACCGTCGCAACCGAGGTCGGCATGGCCGGGATGTGGGTCGGTCCACAGTGGCTGACGAACGCGAGCCGCCGGATGCTTGAGGTTCCTACCCGCCGCTGGATGCGCCGCCAGATCGATGACCCGGTCGTTCGGGAGAAGCTGATCCCACGCTACGGGTTAGGCTGCAAGCGCCCGTCGATGTCAAACGACTACTTGCGTACCTTCAACCGCGACGACGTCAGCCTGGTCACCGATGCGATCGAGTGCATTACCAAGAAGGGGGTACGGACGGCGGACGGCGTGGAGCACGAGATCGACGTGTTGATCTGCGCGACCGGGTTCAAGCTGTGGGAGGCGGGCGCGGTGCCTCCCTTCCCCGTCATCGGGCGGGGCGGCGTCGATCTCGGGCGGTTCTGGAGTGAGCAGAGATACCAGTCGTACCAGGGTGTTTCGGTTCCCGGATTTCCGAACATGTTCTCAATCACCGGGCCCTACGGATTCGTGCTCGGCTCGTACTTGTGGATGATCGAAGCGACATCGGCTCACCTGAGCCGCGCCATAGCCGAAGCGAAGCGCCGCGGTGCAACGGTCTGCGAGATTCGTCAGGAAGCCCACGACGAGTATTTTCGGAAATGCCTGAAGCGCCAACAGAATAACTTCCTGTTCACTCCGGCGTGTGCGGGTTCGAACACCTACTACATTAATAACCAGGGCGATTCACCGTTTCGGCCGTCGACGCACGGCGAAATGTACTGGCAGAACCGCTATTACAACCTTGATGTCTACCGATACAGCAGGGGCGTTGCGGTTCTGGACGCAGCCGCGGCCATGACGAAGGAGAGCCTGTGAAGTTCAACCGATTGCGACCGCGCCTGGTGGTGGTCACCGGGGCTGGAAGCGGCATTGGCCGGGCGACAGCGATCAGGTTCGCTAAGCTCGGCGCCCACGTCGTGGTCTCCGACATCGATCTGGATGCGGCACAAGCGACCACCGCGATGATCCGCGGTTACGGCCTCGGCGCGTCGGCGGCGCAGTTGGACGTCACCGACCCCGACGCCTGGGCGGTGTTCGGTCGCGATGTGTTAGCCGATCACGGTTACACCGATGTATTGGTCAACAACGCAGGTATCTTGGTGGGCGGCCACTTTTTGCAGCTGAGTCCCTCGGATTGGGACCGCCAACTCGGTGTGAACCTAATGGGTGTCGTCCACGGATGTCGTGTGTTCGGCGCCCAGATGGTTGAGCGCGGCGGTGGCCACATCGTCAACATCGCGTCAGCGGCGGCGTTCACACCCACGCCGGTGATGGCGCCGTACTCGGTGTCCAAGGCGGGCGTGAAGATGCTGACCGAGTGCTTGCGGCTCGAACTCGGACCGAGAGGCATCGGCGTCAGCGCCGTGTGCCCGGGTGTGATCAACACCAACATCGCTGATCGCGCGATCGTAGTCGGCGTCGATCAGAACCTGATCGAACAAGGAAAGCAGTTCACGAAGAAGCTCCAGGAATTTAGCGAGAAGTTTAGGGTCTCGCCGATGAGCTCGGACCTCGTAGCTCGTGCCGTCGTACGTGCGGTACGGTTTGATTTGGCGGTCGTGCCGGTGCGCACCGAGGCCTGGCTGGGCTATTTCATGCTCCGTATCGCCCCTGGTGTCAACCGCCGTATGATGCAGCCATTCTCGGTGGACGCATTTCAGCGGCTGGGTGCTCGCCTGTCAAAGACAGTGGGTGCTGCGGACCAGGGTGAGCTTGCCGCCGGTGGAGCCGAGGCGGCGGCACCGGTCACCAGCACGGGAAAGTAGGGTGCGGGCTGATCAGCGGCCAATCGTAGGTGCTCTGCCGTCAATACGCCGTGCAGCTCGGGTGAAGGGGTTCCCCTGATTCCGTGGGGACTTGACTTGTAGTGATCTTGATTCCTGCTGCCCCCGGCTAGGTGCGTGGGTCGGTAACGGATTTGTCGGGTCGGCAGGTGGATTTGTCCTGGACGGAGGGCATCGGGCGGCGTTTTGTTGGCCTGGTGGTGTGATCGGGCGGGCCGCATTCCGCGGGATGGCGGATCGGTGGCCGTAACTCGCTGCGCACGACCCTTTCAGCCGGCCGCAGCCTGCGCTGCAATGTTGTAGTAGGAGGGTTCGCAGGTTGTGGCAGGCGGCGAGCAGGCGCCATTCGGCGCGGGCGTGATGGTGGCCGCGGAGCAGGAGTCGACTCGCCCCCTGGGTGGTCTTCATCTGCCCGAACACCGGCTCGACGATCACCTTGCGCCGCGAATATGCGGCCTTGCCCTTCTTGGTGCGAAGTTTGCGGGCCATCCGCGCCTTTGGTGTCGCATTTTTCGGTGTCCGTCCCCGTGGCGCGTCGGGAACCTGCTCGCCGTGGGCGAGCCGGCCGGTCGCGATCAGCGGATCGGTGCCCGCCTTGTGGGCGGCGTCGATGTTGTTCTCACTGAAGTAGCCGGCGTCGGCGAGCGTCTGACGCGGTGTGGTCGCGGTGTTGGTGATGGTCTGGGCGAGCAGCTCGCCGAATGCGGGGTTGTCGGCGCCGGATTCGGCGAAGTCGGTCGCAACGATCACCTGATGTTCTTCATCGACGACGGCCTGCGCGTTGTAACAGTAGTGGAAGCTGCCGTCGGCGGTCTTCATGATCTGGGCGTCAGGGTCGGTGAAGTTGCGCTGCGCCTTGGGCTTGACGGTCGCGCACTGTGCTGCCTGCTCGGCGGCCCGCGCGGCCGCGTCGTCATCATGGCCGGCGTTTTGCGCCCTTGCCCGGGCCTTGTCCGCGGCCTGGTCTTTGGCGTGTTGTTCCAGGTCGGCCTTGGCCTTGCGGATCTTGGCCAGCCGGCTCTCACGGCGGGCCAATTCGCCCTGCAGGTCACCGCCACGATTGTCCGGGCCGTGGGCCTGGTCCTCGTCGATATCGACGCGTTCGGCCTCCCGCATGATCTGCTCGACCTGGGTTTGCAGGGCCGGCTCCGCCTCGCACATCCGGTCATAGCTCATCGCCTTGTGACGGGAGGCATTGGCCTTGACCTTGGTGCCATCGAGGGCCACCCGGCCCATCGTGACCATGCCCGCCTGCTGGCACAGGGTCAGCGCCTGCAGGAACAGGGCTTCCAGCGCGGCGAGGTGACGGCGCCGAAAGCGGGCGATGGAGCGAAAGTCCGGTGCGGTGTTGGCGGCCAGGTACCGAAACGCCACATCGTCATGGCAACGGGCTTCGATCTTGCGAGATGAACGAACCCCGCTGGTGTACCCGTAGAGCAGCAGCTTGAGCATCAGCCGCGGGTGATACGGCGGAAAGCCCCGGGCCTCGCTGTAGGAGGCGAAAAACACTGCCAGATCAAGCACCTCATCGACCAACTCGGACACAAACAACGCCAGATGATCGTCAGGCAACCAATCCCGCAACGACGGCGGCATCAAAAACGACTGATCCTGGTCATAGGCCCGAAACGTCTTGTCCACCGAAACCTCGCCCGGTGACGATGACGAGCGAGGCCGCGCGGACTCGGTCTCAAACAGCTGATCCTGGGCCGTCATCAAATCCATGGACACAGTTTTCCCGACCATCCACGTCGCCATCAGCGTGACACACCAACAACTCGTGGATACCGACCCACGCACCTAGGTGAGCGGGGGGGTAGGGCGCAGAGCGCGCTACCTGAGCAGAAGCGCGGCGAGCTGCTTCACGTGGGTGCGTCCGCGGTCGCCGTCTTCGAGTGCTTCGAGCCAGCGAGCAGGGATGGATTCAACGCCGTCGCGGGCGCCGACGATCGCTCCTGTCATGGCCGCTACACCCGCGTGGAACGCGAGCACCTGCAGTACTACCTCGACGAGTTCACCTTCAGATTCAATCGCCGCAGGTCAAAAGCCCGCGGAATGCTCTTCTACCGACTCCTGCAACAAAGCGTCAACACCGATCCCCACCCACTAGCCGACCTCATCGGCGCCGCCGAAGGCCAAGAGCAAACTCTGCGAGCAACTGCTAAACCACTGCCCGGCAGTACTTTTGACGAATTTTTTTAAGCAAACGAGTCCACTTAAGCAGATAAGCAATAAGTATGTTCGACTTAGGCGAGCTGTTTAACGGGTCTAAACACATTCTTAACGCTCCTGGCCTACCGCCCCGGAGGTCCCGCGCAAATACTGGTACAAGTGCGAGAAACGAGGGGCGGGGACTGCGCATGGCGCAAGCGATAACACTGGATACGGCGTACCTGAGAGCTCAAGATCCCGATCAGTACGCCAGCCTGGTGATCGGCGCGGTCGCCATCGTCGATGGTGGCGTCCCCGATTACGCACTGCTGAAACAGCTGCTGGCGGAACGGATTCAGTCGATACCGCGCTGCACACAGGTGCTGCGGACGCAGAGCTTCGAGTGGATCGACTGTCCCGGATTCGACCTGGCCCATCATGTGCGCTGGGTGGCGATTCCGCGCCCGGGCGACGACGCCCAGCTGTCCGGCGCGATCGCCCACGCCCTGGAGCGTCCCCTCGACCTGGACCGTCCGCCGTGGGAGTGCTGGGTGATCGAGGGCCTGAAAGGCGGCCGGTGGGCAATCTTGATGAAGATCCACCACGGCTTGGCCGACGGGAACTCAGCCGCCCACCTGCTCACCCGGCTTTGCGACGACGCCGACCACGATGCATTCGCGAACGGTGTTGGCGACAAACATGATTCGCCGCCGCAGGCCTCGAAGCGCGGCTGGCCCCTGGAGTGGGCTGGGGCACTCGCCGGCAACTTCGTCGGGGCGATCTGGCCGACGGCACGGCCCTCGGTCGACCCGGTCCTGCGGCGCTACAGCACGGTGCGCGTCCCGATTGCCGACGTCGAGTGCGTGTGCCGCAAATTCGGTGTGACCGTCAACGATGTCGCGCTGGCGGCCATCACCGAGGGCTTCCGAAGGGTTCTGCTACGCCGCGGCGAAGAACCGCGGGCGGACTCGCTGCGCACCCTGGTGCCGATGCCGGTACGTTCGGCACTACTGCCATACCTGCCCGTCGAGCATGACGACCCGGTCCAGCAATTGCGGACCGTGCACAGCCGGTGGAAAGCGCAGCACGCCGACAAATCTCCGCCCGGTATCGTGGAGTCTGCGATCAATTGTCTGCCAACTATGCTGCGCGGCAACCTCATACAACTGTTACCCAGGCTCCCGCAGCGCGGCCTCGTAACGCTGGCGAACCACGCGCCCGGGCCTCGCCATCAGCTGCGGCTGATGGGCCAGACGATGGAGCGCCTGCTGCCGATCCCCCCGATCGCCTTGCAGCTGAGCACCGGGGTCGCGATGCTCAGCTACGGCGACGAATTGGTATTCGGGCATCACCGCCGAATACGACGCCACGGCCGACGTCAAGCAGCTGGCAGCCGGTATCGAGCTGGGCATGGCACGGATGGTGGCGCTCAGCCAGGATTCGGTGTTGCTGTTCAGCAAGGACCGCCGGCGCACGCGCGCGGCGCGCGCGTTTCCGGGCCAGGCGCAGCGGCCGCGACCGTCGGCACCCACGCCGGCACGTCACTGACCCGCTCTCACCGGCGTTGAACACCGTGAGAAGGTTGGTCAATGCCGGTCACCATCGACCCGCGCCGCCATGACGCGGTGCTGTTCGACACCGCGTTGGACCGCACCCAGGCGCTGACCCGGCGATTGCGCGAAGCCGGCGTCGACACCGGCGTCTTCGCGTCGAACGGTAACGTCCGCGACACCCTGAGTGAGGCAGCAGACAAGCTGTCGGTCCGCCCGGGGCGATGCGCCGTCCTTACCGACAACGCGGCTTGCGTCCAGGCCGCGCGCGACGGCGGATTCGCGTTGGTCATCGGCCTCGACCGAACAGGGCAAAGTGACGCCCTGCGGCGCGTCGGCGCCGACGCCGTGGTCGGCGATCTGGATGAGGTCGCCGTGCGCACCGGGGACCACCGGATGTCCCAGCTACCCGATGCTGTGCAGGCCCTCGGTGCCCTCACCGACCGGAGGCCGGCCATATGTTCTTCGACTTCGACGGCACGCTGTCGGACATCGTCGACGATCCCGCCGCGGCCCGGCCCGTCGCCGCCGCGGTCGAGGCGCTGCGGAAGCTGGCCGCGCAATGCCCGGTCGCGGTTCTGTCCGGCCGCGACCTCGCCGACGTGTCACAGCGCCTCGGTGTGCCCGGGATCTGGTATGCCGGCAGCCACGGTTTCGAGCTGACCGCACCCGACGGCACACACCACCAGAACGACGCCGCGGCGGCGGCCACACCGGTGCTCGAACAGGCCGCCGCCGAGCTGCGCGACCGGCTCGACTCGATCCCCGGAGTTATGATGGAGCACAAGCGATTTGGCGTTGCGGTCCACTACCGCAACGCCGCGCGGGACCGCGTGGGCGAGGTTGCCGCGGCGGTGCGCGCGGCGGGCCGGCGGGACGGACTTCGGGTGACGACGGGTCGCGAAGTCATCGAGCTGCGTCCGGACATGGACTGGGACAAGGGAAAGACGCTTCGCTGGGTGATCGATCACCTGCGCGAGGCCGACGCGCGTCCGCTGGTGCCCATCTATCTCGGCGACGACATCACCGACGAGGACGCGTTCGACGCGGTCCGCGATGATGGTATCCCGATCCTGGTGCGACACAGCGAAGACGGCGACCGCGCCACCGCCGCGCTGTTTGCGTTGGACAGTCCCGCGCGCGCCGCCGAGTTCACCGAAAGGTTGGCACAGCGGTTAAGTGACGCCCGCGTAAATTAGCGACGGCAACGGTTCTAACGGCGCTCAGGGTGCCAACATTCGAGTGATCCAGCACGACGGTGTCCCCATTCGGCGGTGGCACGAGGTTGGCGCGACATGCCGGGACATGAAGCGTTGGCCGCCTCACGCGCCACCCTAGGTAGCCGATCAAGACGGGGCAATCACTGCCATGCCGAGCGCCTCGGCGGCGTCGCGCATGCGGTCGTCGTAAGTGCACAACCGGCCAAGATCCATGCCGAGCCGCTGGGCAGTCGCCAGGTGAATTGCATCGAGGGTGCGTAGCTCGATTGGCAGCAGCCCACCAGCAAGATCGAGCAATCGGTTGTCGATGCGTAGTAGGTCTAGGCTCGCGAGCGCCCGGCGTCCGGCTCTTCGGGCTGATTCACCCTTGTGGAGCAGAGCCCGCATGACCTCCGTCCGCGCAAGGGCACTCGACACCCGCGGCAGCCGGGTGCGAAGGTAGCGACGCAGCGCATCCGACTCTGGCTCACGAACTGCAAGCTTGACGATTGCGGACGAGTCCAGGTAGATGGCCGCCATCAACGCTCGTGCTCACGCAGGCGCGCAAGCGTCACGGACGGCAGCTCGATACCCGTTTTGAGTCGGACCGGCTCGGGAAGGTCATCAAAGTCAAGCGTCGCACGTTCGATCCCGCCGCTTGCCAGCATCTGCTGGTACGGACCGCCCTCCGGCATCGGCGAGAGAAGGGCGATAGGCCGACCACGGTCGGTGATCTCGATCGTCTCGCCGGCCTCGACCCGACGGAGGAGTTCGCTGGCCCGCTGCCGCAGCTCACGAACGCCCACCGTAGACATGTGCTAACTGTAGCACATAGCTGTTTAGCTTAGCGCCCGAGCGATCCCCCCGAAGCCCGCCGAATGCGGGACAGGTCATGGCTGGACGGCAGGCCAGGCGCACCAGTGAACGCCTGCGCGCCGGGGCGACGTACCGGGTTCTAAGCCATCGGCTAGGCCTCCGCGTACTCCACCGCGCCGTCGTCCAACACGATCCGCGCGTTCGCGCTTTCGGCGCCACAAGCCTCCGTCCGAAACACCGCCTTGCCCGGTTCCGTCCGCCAGATCAGCGTGGTCAGCGTCTCCCCTGGAAACACCGGCGAGGTGAATCGCGCCGCTATCGACGTGACGTTGGCGGCCACGCCCTTGCCCAGCTCGGCGACCAGCGCGCGGCCCGACACCCCGTAGGTGCACAGCCCGTGCAGGATCGGCTTCGGGAAACCGGCCATGTCCCTGGCGAACCACGGGTCGCTGTGCAGCGGGTTGCGGTCACCGGAGAGCCGATAGATCAGCGCCTGGTCCGCACGGGTGGGCAGCGCGATCCGGGCATCGGGCTCGCGGTCGGGAAACTCCGGCGCGATCGGCCGCTGACCCGGCACTCCCCCGAACCCGCCCTCGCCCCGGATGACCAACGTGGTGAGTGTCTCGGCGATCAGCTCCCCCGAGTCGGGGTCGGTGCCGCGGCCGCGCAGCACGATGATCGCGTTCTTGCCCTCGCCCTTGTCCTGGATGTCCGCGACCTCGGAGACCACGGACAGCTTGCCCGCCGGCGGCAGCGGTGCGTGCAGCCGGATGCCCTGCGACCCGTGTAAAAGCATGGCCCAGTTGAACTTTCCGATCTTGCCCGCCGCACCGAACGCCGGGCAGCAGATCACCGCATAGGTGGGCAGCACCTGCTGGGTGATGTCGTGGCTGTTTTCGGTGGTGAACGATAGGTCGTCAGTTCCGGCGCCGACACCGAGCGCGTAGAGCAGCGTCTCCCGGTCCGTCCATTCGAACAGCATCGGCTCCGTCGTCGCACCGACGGCACTCGGGTCAATCGCCATACGAGTCTCCCTTCAAGCTTTTCTGCCACCCAACCATCGCAAACCCTTCCCACCGGCACCGTCGGCGGGGCAGGCTATCGCCATGCGCAATCCCAGCTTGATCAGGAAGGCCTCAAAAGCGGTAGCCGTGCTGGCCGCAACGGTAATCGTCGGCGCCTGCGGCGGGTCACCGCAGGCCCACAGCATCACCGTGACGTTCGTCCGGCACGCGGAGTCCGAGACCAACGCCAGCGGCGTCATCGACACCGACGTGCCGGGCCCGGGCCTGACCCCGGAGGGCAAGGGGCAGGCCGAACAGGTCGCGCACCAACTCGCCCACAACAAGTACGACGCCGTCTACGCCTCCACCATGGTGCGAACGCAACAGACCGCCGCGCCGTTGGCCGCCGAACTCGGCAAGCAAGTCGAGGTGCTGCAAGGCATCCAAGAGATCAACGCCGGCTGGTACGAGGGCAAGCCCGTCTCGATGGCCCCCTCGACGTACCGGCGGACTGGCTCAACGGCGACGTCGGAGACCGCATCCCCGGGTCGATCACCGGCAAGGAGTTCAACGACTGGTTCACCGCGGCCGTGCAGAAGATCTACAACAGCGGCCACAACCAACCGGTGGTGTTCTCGCATCTGTACGCCATCGAGTACTGGACGCTGATGAACACGAAGAACGCCAAGGACAGCCTGGCGACCAGTCATCCGCTGCCCAACGTCGGCCGCGTGGTGATCACCGGAAACCCGATGACCGGCTGGACGCTGGTGGACTGGGACGGCATCCGCAACTTCGCCGGCTGATGCCTGGACAGCATGGTTGACGTGCGCGGTGTGACCCGCCACGATGGCTTGCATGCGCTATGTCGTTACCGGCGGTACCGGGTTTATTGGTCGCCGCGTCGTACCTCGCCTGCTGGAAACCCGGCCGGACGCGCAGGTGTGGACCGCTACAGCCCGCAGGTGCGTGCCGAGCTGTTGGCGATGAGCAGCGCGACGATCGACCGCTACCTGCGTGCGGTCAAGGCGCGCGACCAGATCAAGGGGAAATCGACCACCAAGGCCTCCCCGTTGCTGCGGTCTTCGATCAAGATCCGCAAGGCAACCGACGAGGTCGAGGGATCTCCGGGGTTCTTCGAAGGCGACACCGTCGCGCACTGCGGTCCAACCCTCAAAGGCGAGTTCGCCCGGACCGTCAACCTCACCGATATGCATATCGGTTGGGTCTTCACCCGCACCGAACGCAACAACGCCCACACTCACATCCTCGGCGCCCTCAAAGCCGGTGTCCATGAAATACCTTACGAGGTAACCGGTTTGGACTTCGACAACGGAACCGAATTCCTCAACAAGGCCGTCATCAAGTGGGCTGCGCAGATGGAGATCTTCTTCACCAGGTCGCGGCCGTACAAGAAGAACGATCAGGCCACAATCGAGTCCAAGAACAACCACCTCGTCCGCAAGTATGGGTTCTACTACCGCTATGACACCGACGAGGAACGTGCGGTGCTCAACCGGCTCTGGAGGCTGGTCAACGACCGGCTCAACTACCTGACGCCCACCATCAAACCGGCTCTGCGGAAATGAGCGTGCAGCAGTGGTTGGCGGATATCCGCGGTGGGGGTTCGTGTCGTTGAGCTGAGGTGGGGCCTCGGTGGGTGACGATTCAGGTTCCTACACGCCGCTTCACCAACACCACCGAGGTGACCCTTGCCTGAGGCTACTGCCTGCCCGCCGTCTGTTGTTGCCGACACGATCATGCGCACCATCGAGTTGGGGGTGACGATCACCGACGCCGCGGTCGACGAGAAGACGACGACGATCTTCTGCAGGCCGGTGGCCTGTGACGCCAGGTGTCCGGACTGCGGCCGGGAGGGCCGCTACCGCGACACTGTGACTCGGCCGTTGACGGATCTGCCGGTGGCCGGCTACCCGCTGGTGCTGCAGGGTGCCCTACCTCGCTACCGCTGCACAACGCCAGCGTGTGGGCGGGCAGTGTTCAACCAGGATCTGGGCAAGTTGGCGGCCCCGCGCTCATCGACGACGCGGCGCTGTGCCCGGTATGTATTGCGGCGGTTGATGATCGACCGCACCACCATTTCGGCGATCGCCGCCGAACTCGGGGTGTCCTGGCATACTGTCAGCTCCATCGCGATGCGTGCGACCGCCGGCCTGATCGCCACAACCGGGCCGGATCGGCTGGCCGGGGTGACGGTGATCGGTGTCGATGAGCATCGCTGGGCGCCTCGGCGTCGCGGCACAGAGGGGTTCGTCACGCTGATCATCGACCTCACGCCTACCCACGACCAGACCGGCCCGGCACGCCTGCTCGACCTGGTCGAAGGACGCTCAGCGACCGCACTGGCCACGTGGTTGGCCGCCCAACCCACCGACTTTGCCCGGGCCGTGGAGGTCATTGCGATGGACGGGTTCGCCGGCTACAAGACCGCCGCCACCGAGGTCATCCCGGACGCGGTCACCGTGATGGACCCCTTCCACGTTGTGGCTTTGGCCGGGACCAAGCTCGACCTGATCCGCCAACGCATCCAGCAGCAGACCCTGGGTCGGCGCGGACACACCGGTGACCCGCTCTATGGGATCCGGCGCATCGCCCGAACCCGCCTGCAGCTGCTCTCCCCACGCCAATACACCCGGCTGACCGAGGTGCTCGACGGCGACGACCATCTCGCCGTCAAGGTCGCCTGGCTGATCTATCAGAAGATCATCGCCGCCTACGCCGACCCGAACCGACGTCACGGCAAGAAGGCAATGACCAGGCTGATCGAGTCGATACGGCGCGGCGTACCCGCCGGATTGGAGGAGATCGCCCAACTCGGCCGCACGCTATCGCGCCGCCGCGCCGACATCCTGGCCTTCTTCGACCACCACGTCTCCAACGGACCCACCGAGGCCATCAACGGCCGCCTGGAAGTCGGCGCGGCGTACCCGCCGGATTGGAGGAGATCGCCCAACTCGGCCGCACGCTATCGCGCCGCCGCGCCGACATCCTGGCCTTCTTCGACCACCACGTCTCCAACGGACCCACCGAGGCCATCAACGGCCGCCTGGAAGCATTGCGCCGCAACGCCCTCGGATTCCGCAACCTCACCCACTACCGTTGGCGCTCACTACTACACAGCGGAGCACTCCACCAACTTGTCAATGCACTCTGAATTACGAAGAGCCATCAAACCCATCGGCTACGGCGCTGGCCGCGACGGCCAGCGCCGCCGCCTCTACGACGAGCCCATGACCCCACTGGACCGGCTGCTGGCAGCCGGGGTCCTCTCGCCAGCCCAAGAATCGGAGCTGCTTGCCTACCGCGACACCCTGAACCCCGCCGCGATCGCACGCCAGATCGCCGATCTACAAGCCGCCCTGCTCAGACTCGCCAAGAACAAGACCGAACACCTCTACCTCGCCGCCATCCCCACCGCCCTACCCGAGGTCAGATCCGGCATCCGCATCCAGAACAAGACCGCCAGTTGACCTCGTTTTCGCGGGCATTCCTTACGTGATGCATGGATCAGGTTTCGCGGGCAACTTGACGTGATGCATCACGCCCCCGACGCAGCATGTGAGAAGTTTCCTTACTGGAATCAAGATCGCCGAGGTCGGCAACGTGGGCTGACGGCGTTGCCGGATTCCGGGATTCACGTCGTGAGAACGAATCGTGGCGAGAGGACAGCTGCAGCCGGACACTCCTCGTCCGCGAATAAGCCCTGAGGCCAGGGGGAACCGCGGGAGCTTGACGGATCCGCCGTGTCCGCCGATACGGCACCGGGATGGCTTTTGTCTGCAGTGGAGCTTGCCTGTCTCGAATAGCAGATCCTCATCTGCGTTGATACACCGGGCGTTCGGTCGTCGCTATCTTGTCAAAGCGACCTCGAAATAATCTCTTTCATTATTTCGTTAGACCCCGCGTAGATTTTCTGTACTCGCTGATCAACCCAGAGACGCGAAATCGGATACTCCGTCATGTATCCGTACCCGCCGTGCAGCTGCAGGCAGTCGTCGAGGACTTTCATCGCCCGTTCCGTCGTCCACCATTTGGCCATCGCGACAGTTTGCACGTCGAGCTTACCGTCGAGATGCAGACAGATGCAGTGGTCGAGGAACACTCGCGCAATCCTTGTTTCGGTGGCGGCTTCAGCGAGGGTGAACTTGGTATTTTGGAACCCGAAGATCGTTCGCCCGAATGCTTCTCGTTGGCGCGTGTATTCGATCGTCTGGTGCAAGGCCAATTCCATGGCGGCAACCGCTCCGACCGCGACGATAAGTCGCTCCTGCGGCAGTTGCGTCATCAGCTGAAAGAAGCCTTGCCCCTCGGTGTCGCCTAGCAGATGCGTCTTGGGGACGCGCACGCCGTCGAAAAACAATTCAGATGTGTCCTGACCGCGCTGACCTATTTTGCTGAGGACTCGTCCTCTCCGGAACCCGGGGCGATCGGCTTCCACGACGATCAGCGAGATACCGCTGGCGCCTTGGGTATGGTCGGTCTTGGCCACGACGACGACGAGATCGGCTTGCTGACCATTGGTGATGAACGTCTTCGAGCCGGTGATGACGTACTCGTCCCCATCGAGGACGGCGCGCGTCTTCACGCTTTGAAGGTCAGATCCGGTTCCAGCCTCCGTCATCGCAATGGCACCGATCAATTCGCCCGACGCCATCTTGGGCAACCACTGCCTTTTCAGGTCTTCCCGTGCGTAGTGCAGGATGTAGTGTGCGACGATGCCGCTGTGCAGGCCGGCGCCCCACGAACTGTCCCCGATTCGAGCTTGCTCTTCGAGCAGAACTGCTTCGTGCGCGAACGTCCCGCCGCCGCCGCCGTATTCGACCGGCATCGACATGCACAGCAGGCCCAGCTCGCCTGCTCGTTCCCACACCGCCCGGTCGACATGGTGTTGCTCGGCGAAGCGCTCTGAGTGGGGTGCAATCTCAGTGGCAACGAACTTTGCGGCGAGATCACGAAGCGCTTCCAATTCCGGGCTGAGCCAAGGTGAGGCGACTGTCATGGTGTCCTTTCGGTTAGGTGCTGCTGACGACGTTGGCGGCTTTTCGGGTTAGCCGCAGTACACGACCTGGTATTCGCCGGCGCCGTGGCGTGCTCTCAGCAATTTTTTGTCGTATTTGCCCACACTGGTTCGGGGAACCTCAGCAATGAACGCCCAGCGCTCCGGGATCCACCACTTGGCGACCGCGCCGTCCAGGAAGACCCGCAATTCGTTGATATCCAAGCTGGTTTCGGTCTTCGTGACGATCAACGCCAAGGGTCTTTCCTGCCACTTCTCGTCGGGCACGCCGATCACCACCGCCTCATGCACGGCTGGATGGGCAACGAGCGCATTCTCCAAGTCGACCGAGGAAATCCATTCGCCACCTGACTTAATGACGTCTTTTACCCGGTCGGTAAGCGTAAGGTAGCCGTGTTGATCGATGCGACCCACGTCGCCGGTGCGCAGCCATCCTTCGTCGAGCTTGTCGGAGTCGTTGTCGCCGAAGTACGAGCCGGTGACCCACGGTCCGCGGGCCTGGATCTCGCCGATAGACCGTCCGTCCCAGGGCAGGGTACGGCCATCGTCGCCACGCAGCCTAATCTCGACACCGCAGACGGGACGACCCTGACAAGCGCGTAGCTCCCATTGGCGCTCGCCGTTGGTCCCCTTCGGCGCGCGCGCCACGGTTGCCAGCGGCGAGGTTTCGGTCATCCCCCAGGCCTGCAGGATCGGGACACCGAATTCACTCTCGAAGTGCTCCATCAGTGACCTTGGAACGGCCGACCCGCCGCAGGCGACCAGGCGTAGCGACGAAATATCGTGCTCCGGTTCGGATTCCAGGAAATGCTGCACGTCATTCCAGATCGTCGGTACCGCACCGGCCACGGTCGGCTGCGTGTCCTCGATGATGGCAACCAACGGTGCCGCCTGCAGGTATCGGTCGGGCAGCACGAGGTCGGCTCCACACATCAGCGCGGAATAGATCAGCCCCCATGCGTTCGCGTGAAACATCGGGACGATCGCCAAGACGCGGTCTTCTTCACCGATGGACAGCACGTTGGGTGTGCAGCCAGTCAGCGAGTGCAAATAGGTGGAACGATGACTGTAGACAACACCTTTCGGGTTTCCGGTAGTGCCGCTGGTGTAGCACATCGCCGCGGCCGACCTCTCATCGAGCTCTGGCCAGTCGAATTCGCCGTCTTGATCAGCAAGCAGGTCCTCGTAGCGCAGCACGTTTTTACCGCTGGCCAGCAGCGGCTCCAGGTCGCCGTCGCCCGCTGCGATCACGGTGTGCACCGACGACATCGTCGGCAGTGCCTTCGCTAGAAGCGGTGCCACAGAGACGTCCGCGATGATGACCTTGTCGTCGGCGTGATCTGAAATGTAGCCAAGTTGTTCTGCGGTGAGTCGAAGGTTGAGGGTGTGAAGCACCGCGCCCATCGACGGCACCGCACAGTAGGCTTCCAGGTGTTCCTGATTGCTCCATTGGAAGGTGGCCACGCGCTGATCGTCAGTTATGCCCAGACTCCGTAGTGCGTTGGCCAACTGGCTGATTCGTCGCTTGAGCGCACCGTAGGTCGTTGTGCGGTAGCCCGATCCGGTCGGCGTGACGACTTGGCTGTCAGCGTGGATGGATGTCGCGTGCCTGACGATCGAGGCTACGGTCAAGGGGATATCCTGCATGGTGCTTTGCACAGGCACAATCCTTCAAACTGCTAGTTGGTGAATGAGTCCGGCACTGGAGGAGGTTCGTAGATGAGTTCGCCGTAATTGTCGCGCAGCGCGTCGATGATTTCCGTGAGGGGAAGGTCGTCGAAAACACCACGGTCATGGAGGTATTCCAGGTGTTGAGAGCCGTCGCCTGTGTAGGCGTGCAACATGGCGTCTCGCTGACCGTCGAATTCGATGGGAGCGACGCGGAAGCGCGCGCATAACTCGCGGTTGAATGCCGGTGTGGCCTTGACCCACCGACCATTCAGCAGTATTTGACTGTAGCCGTGGTAGACGAAAACGTCCGAACCACCCATCCGTTCACGGAGACTCGCGGTCTGTAGATGGTTGCGGACGTCGGCGAAACCCAACCGCGCCGGAATCCCCGCGGCGCGACATGCAGCCGTCAAGAGCACCGCCTTGGGGACACAGTAGGCGCGCTCGGCGACGGCGACCGCGCTGGCTCGGTACTGGCGCGGGTCGTCGGAGACGGAATACGGGTCGTACCAGATCGAATCACGGACAGCGGTGAAGATGCGGCACGCCTTATCGACGGAATCGGTGGCGTTGCGTGTCGCCGATTCGGTGAACTGCTGCACGGCATCGTGTTTCCAGTCGAGGAATTCGGTGGCTGCGAGGAACCGCGCAAATTCTGTCTTCATCGGCGGCGCAGCGTGATCGGTAACCCGTCGACCGGGATCGGCAGCGATGTGTTGTCCCAGCGGATGCGGTAGTCGGTGTCGAGGCCGAAGGTGAACGTGCGCAGCATCTGGTGCAGGATCGCTTTGACCTCGAGGGTGCCGAAGTGCATGCCGATGCATTTGTGCGCGCCACCGCCGAAGGGCAGCCACGCGAAGCGGTGAGCTTGGTCCTCGCGGCGCGGGTCGTCGAAACGTAAGGGGTCGAAGCGATCCGGGTTATGCCAGACTTCGCGGACGAAATGGTTGACGGCGGGAGTGATCGCCACAAGCGTGTCGCGGGGAATGTAGTGGCCGTCTATTGCGGTGTCTTGCACTGTTTTGCGCATGACTAGCGGGACCGGCGCCACGAGTCTCATGGATTCCTTGATCACCAGATCGAGCGACCTGAGCGCTTCCAAATCGTCGATCTCGGGTGATCGGTCGCCGAGAGCATCGCTTTCGGCGCGAACCCGATCTTGCCATTCTGGATGCTTTGCCAGGTAATAAGTTACCGCGGTGGTGGTGATGGTCGATGTGTCGTGAGCGGCCATCATCAGAAAAATCATGTGGTTGATGACATCGGAGTCACTGAAACGTTGTCCGTCTTCGGTGCTGGCATGGCACAGCGCGGCGAACAGGTCATTGCTGTTGCCGGCCCGGGCGGCCGGCAAGTGCCGGGCGAAGTATTCCTCGAGCACCCGTCGGCCGCGGATCCCGGCGCGATAGCGGGTGCCGGGAAGCGGCGCGCGGACGAGTGAGCTGGCCGCGCGTACCGTAGCGACGAACGCCTGGTTAATGGCGTCGCTGCTGTCTTTGCCTCGGCCACCCATGAACACATCGGTGGCGATGTCGAGGGTCAGGTTTTTCAACAGCGGGTACATGCGGACGGACGGGCCGGTCGGCCACGTGGGCAGGGTTGCGCGGACGCAAGGGGTCACTTGGGTGACGTAGCCGGCCAGTCGCGGCCGCGTGAAGGCCTCCTGCATGATGCGCCGGTGCATGAGGTGTTCGTCAAAGCTCATCAGCATCAATCCGCGGTGGAAGAACGCGTCGATGAGAAAGGCCCAGCCGTCTTGCGAGAACGCCTTTGCGTTGGTGGTGAGCGCCTCCTGGGTAGCTTGGGGGCCCGCGATGACCGCCATTTTGGTGCCGAACGCTCCCATCCACGAGACAGATCCGAACCGTTCGTAGCGCTCTCTGCCCAGGTCGGACCCAAACCGGATGTAGTCGAGGGTGTGCCCGACCAAGGGGAGCCCGGCATCACCGAGAACCGGTCGCAGTCCGCTTCCGGCCGGGGGCGCGGCTAGTTCACGCACTGGCCACCGCCGACTCCACCGGCGAAGTCCGTCGTCCACCCGTTGCGGCGCGGGAATCAAGATGACCGAAGATAACCGTTCCCGGGCTTTATCGACGGGTGCGTGTAGCGGGTTAACCATTGTCGCTCCCCGGCCTGTGGTCGTCGTGGGATGGAGGATCGACCAGCTGTTTACAGTTGGGCCACCAATGTTAATAGTTATACATAATTGCCCTGTTTGTCAAACGGGTCCTTCGCGGTGGGGCGTGACAAAAGCGGTTGCTGCGCGCTAGCCGCCTGCCTGCGTTCGGCCCGTGCGTCAAGGAAACGTGTCTTCGGCCCTGTCTGTGAGAAACGCTCCGCTGAGGTGCAAAGCGTGACGCGCCTCGGGCAAGAGTCGAAACAGGGCTTGGAACACGTGAATCTGGCCGCGAAACACCTGAAGCCGCACGGATGCTCCTGCGGCGCGCATGCGCTCGGCGAGTTGACGGGAGTCGTCGAGCAGCATCTCCCTTCCACCGACCTGGATCAATGTCGGCGGCAAGCCGGTGAGATCTGCGGCGAGGACATTGACGCGGGGGTCGGTCGGGTGGGCATCGCCTACATAGAGGCTGAGCGCACGCGTTGCGGACCGGGCCGATGCGAAAGGATCGCGGCGGCGAGTTTCACGTGCCATCGCCAGCTGGCACGTCAGATCGACGACGGGGGACATGAGTAACATGCCATCGGGCGGCGGGGAGCGATGTGCGAGCGCGCCCAACGAGGTCGCGACGGCGAGTTGGCCGCCCGCCGAATCTCCCGCGATCGCCACCGTGCGGTTTGACGCCGATTCTTCAGAGCCGGTCAACCACCGGTAGGCCCTCAGTGCGTCGTCGGCGGCCGCGGGATACGGGTATCGCGGAGCCAGGCGGTAGCGGACGGCGAACACCGGCCTGAGCGACGCGGCAGACAGTTCGCCTAGCAGACCACGATGGGTCTGCGGGGAGCACATGGAAAAGGCGCCGCCGTGGATATAGAGAATCGGCGGCCCGTCCGGGTCGACGTCCGGGGCAACGATCCAGTCGCCTCTCACCCGATCGCCAGCAAAGACGGTGTCGACCTGTTCAACTCGCAATCCGCGCCGCGGGCGGGACGCAATGAGCGCCGCCCGAAGCACCCGGTCCATTACCGCGAGCCCGTACTGGTTAGACGGTAGTGCTTGCGTCAGTGGGCGCAGGATCCCGCGGGCCGACGTCGCGATGAGATAACTTGCCGTGCTCGGATGCTGTTCCGAGTAAAGGGTTGTCACGATGAGCTAAGTACCTTTTCAGTGGTGCGCCGCTCGAACGAATAGTCACCAAGGTCGAAGGTGCGACTACGCCAGAAAGATTCGAGGGTGGTCGTCGGGCGTAGCGGTACGTCGCCGTGTTTGTCGAAGTAGTAACTATTGGCGGTTGCGCAGCTGGGTTGCCAAAAGACTTGGCGGTGGCGGCGTTTGAGCATTTCGGCGAAGAAGCGGTCGTTGGCTTGCCGGGTTATTTCGACGTAGTTGGCGTGCCGGGACCGCGCATGGTGAAGGCATCGCACGATGTGCCTGGTCTGGGCTTCAATGAGCGTGAAGTACGAGGAACCGTTGTATCCATAGGGTCCGAAGATGGAGAAGTGGTTGGGGAATCCGGGCACGCTGACGCCTTCGTACGCTTGGAGCCGATTCTCGTCCCACCACTTGGCTTGATCGAGTCCACCGATCCCCCTGAGCGAATAGGTCGGCATGTTCTCCGGTTCCATCACTTTGAAGCCTGTGGCGAGGATGAGGACGTCGATCTCGTGCGATCGGCCGTCGACGGTGTGGACGGCGGCGGCATCGAAGTGGCTTATCGGACTGGTCTCGAGGTGGACGTTGTCTCGGTTGAATGTGGCCAGGTACTCGTTGTGAAAGCTTGGGCGCTTACACCCGAGCGCGTAACGGGGGGTCAGTTTTTGACGGACGGCGGGGTCGGTCACCTGGCTGCGCATGTACCGCAACGCGGCACGCTCGATGAGTGACGCCAAGGGAATGGCGGTGTGGAAGTGAGCGGCGACAGGGAACGTGACTTCGACGAAGGTTTGACTCGCTGCGCGCGCCGCGAGTTGTCCGCCGGGAGCGTATTTGAGGAACCCTCTTGCCAGCCGCGGCACCGGGAAGTCCAGTTTCGGCAGGCACCAGATCGGTGTGCGCTGGAACACGGTCAGCGCCTTGACGTCTTTCGCGATTGCCGGGATCAACTGCACTGCCGACGCGCCCGTTCCGATGACAGCCACCCTCTTGCCGGCGATGTCTTCGTTGTGGTCCCAGCGGGATGTATGCATGGTGATCCCGCCGAAATCATCGACACCGGAGATATCCGGCCGCTTGGGGCGTGTCAGGACGCCCGAGGCGTTGATCACGAAGCGCGCGGATAGGTCCTGTCCTGCGGCCGTGTGCAAGCGCCACAGGGTCGCGTCCTCATCGAACCAAGCTTCAGTCACCTTGACGGCGAAGCGGATTCGTGGGCTAAGACCGTACTTGTGCGCGCAGTGTCTTGCGTAGTCCTTCAACTCGTTGCCGTGCGCATACGTCCGCGACCATGACGACCGTTTTTCGAAGGAGAATTGGTAGCTGTACGACGGAATGTCGACGGCGATGCCCGGATAGGTGTTCCAATGCCACGTTCCGCCTACGTCGTCTGCCTCATCGACAATAAGAAAGTCCGAAAAGCCGGCTTTCAGGAGTTTTATCCCCATTCCGATCCCGGAGAATCCTGCACCGATCACGATGATTTCGAAGCGGTGCTTATCGCTGTGGTCCATACCGTCCTTCTGGCTTATCTGGGGGCTGATGCCAGGCACCTGTCGCCGACTGCCTAGCCGGAGCCAGTCGCGGCTCAAGCACGATCCACCATCCGCGGTGATGCTGCCTCGGGTGAAGCGGTTTGCGCCGAGAAACGAACACCTTCGCGCTTGTCGACGGACACGCGATCGTCGTTGCGCTGCCGTCCTCCTTTGCTTGCGCCGTGCGAACTCTCCGCGGCCAACTCGGGCCGCGCCCGCCTGGGCTTCTTGCGGGGAGGGGGCTGTGAACTCATCGAGTAATCGTCGAGCTCGACCCTCGCTAGTTGTCGGGCGAATTGGGTGGTGAAGCCGGGATACATGGTCCCGTTATAGCCGTCTTCGGTGAGGTACCAGCTCTTGCATCCGGAGTTCCACGTCGTGCCGGCAAGCCGACGCTGGAGTTGGGCGTGATAGCTGTTCTGCCGGTCCTCTTTGACGTCGAAGGTCTGAATACCGCCTTCGATGATTATGCCGATGGCGTCGACGATGTAGCGGATCTCCGCTTCCAGGTAGACCAAGGCCGAGTTGTGTCCTGGCCCGGAATTCGGCCCGAAGGTGAAAAAGAGGTTGGGATAGCCTGAGACGCTGACGCTCTTGTAGGCGTAGGCGCCGTTAGACCATTCCTCCGCAAGCTTTCGACCGTCCACGCCGGTGATGGGAAACGGTGTGCCGGCCTTGCACACATCGAAGCCGGTCGCGAATACGATGCAATCCACCTCGTGTTCGATGCCGTCCGCGGTGCGAATGCCGATGGGCGAGATGGTCGCGATCGGCCAGGTGATGAGTTTGCAATTGTTCTGTCGGAGAGCCGGATAGTAGTCGCTGGTCATCAGCATGCGCTTGCAGCCGGGCCGGAAGTCGGGCGTCAGTTGTCGCCGCATCCACGAATCTTTCACCTGGCGACGAAGGTTCGCCTTGGCCGCCCAGGCGATGGCGGTAGTGGCCGGGGTGTTCCACACCATGCCGACGGCCATGACTTCGTGCGCCCAAAACCATGCCTGGCGAGCGGCGCTCTGCAGAATCGGTAGCCGACCAAACGCGGCCTTGGCAACACTGGGGTGCGGAAAATCAGGCCGGGGAAGCACCCAACCGGGCGTCCGTTGAAACACTTTGACTGATCGCGCCGTCTTCACCAATTCCGGAACAATCTGCACCGCGCTCGCCCCGGTACCGATTACCGCAACACGTTTGTCGCTCATGTCATAGTCGTGATCCCAGCGCGCGCTGTGGATTTTGTGGCCTGCGTAGCTGTGCAGTCCGCGAATGTCAGGAAAATTTGCATTGGCCAGTGGGCCGCTTGCCATCACCACCGTGCGCGACCGGTAGCTTGACCCGCCATCCGTTTCGACGGTCCACGTGCCGCTGTCTTCGTCGAACGCCAGGCCGGTCACGTTGACGTGGAAACAGATGAAGCGCGCCAGCGCGTGCTTGTCGACCATGGCCTTGATGTAGGCGAGTATCTCGCTGCTTCCCGAGTACGCACGCGACCAGTCCGGATTTGGTTCGAAGGAGTACGAATACAACAATGACGGAATGTCGCAGGCGGCACCGGGATAGCTATTGTCACGCCAGGTTCCTCCGACCTCGCCCGCGCGCTCCAGGATGACGAAATCGTCGATACCCCGCTTGAGTAGTTGGATCGCCGTGCCAAGTCCGGCAAAGCCGGCTCCGATGATCAGAACACTGGTCGTGTCGCTCATCTGGCCACCGGTTCATAGGTCAGCTCATCAGTCCATGACGGCGTCTTGCCGAGCACTTGCGTGGGGAAGTGGTCGATCACCCTACCGAGGCGCTGCGAGATGAAGTGCAGCGGTTGGGAGTGCTTGATCGTGGCAGACATATGGGCCTTGAGGATGTGATAGGGGGGAACACGGCGGGTGTGCTCGCTGCGATCGCCGACGTTCGAGTAGCGGGTGACTGCGTTGTACAGCCTTTCCTCGGACAGGCCCCAGGCGTTCAGGTTTATCAGCATCCGGGTCAGCAGCGGGATGTAAAGCAACGCACCGGTAAGTACCCTCGGGTCGATAAGAGCTCCCACCGTCTGAATCGCATGGATCCTCATTGGGCTGGCGCCCAGGTCGTTGAGCACCTGAAAACCCACCGCCAGGTGGCGAGACTCGTCGCTGTTGACCTTGGCGAAAACTTCGCCGCACACGGGATCTGACACCTCGTCCACCAAAAACTTCAACAGTGCTCCGTCCAGAGCGGTTTCTAAAGCCGGTATGGCAGCACCGATCACCGTCAACGGAAGTGCTTCGGCGTATCGGTCCAGCCATTCGATGACCAGCCGGATGTTCTTGTTCGGCACCGGAGTCTCGCCCTCCTCGAGCATCCCCCAGCGATGCATGAGAGCGAGCTCCACGTTGGCGTGCCGCTGCTCTTCGGCGTGGAAATACCTGTAAATCTCACCCAACGCGTCGAACGGCGCCTTGGGGGCCATGGCCGCGAAAGCGCGGGCACCGACATGCTCGATCCATACCACGTCTGACATGAACTGTTTCAGGCTGGGGCGCTGTTCGTCGGTGATCAACTCGGCACCCGGTGCGTCCCAGTCGATGTCGGCCAGCGCCCACTGGCGGTCTTTAATCGTCTGCAGCATATCGCCGTATTCGAAAGCCATGTCTCCTCCTAGGTTGTGTCAACGCGTTATTCGCTGGATGAGTCCCATCGCGTGGGTGAAGGTACCCGGCATGGTTCTCTTGAGCTGCCAGAGGATTTTGGCGTCGAGTTGCGGCAGGACGTATAGCTGGCCGCGGTCGTGCGCATCCAGGGTGGTTCGTGCTACCGACTCTGGTGATACGCCGGTCCACTTCATCAAGTTGGCGGCTAGCGTGGCCGCCGATTCCTCGATGCGTGGATTGTCGACGATATTTGTTTTGACGAAGGTGGGGCATAGGACGGTCACCGTGACGCCGGTTCCGCTGAGCTCGGCTGCCAAGGTTTCGGACAGCGCGAGTACGCCCGCTTTGCTCACGTTGTAGGCGGCCATGCGGGGGGCCGCACCGAAGCTTGCCGCCGACGCGACGTTGATGAGCCCTCCGAATCCACGTTCCCGGAGCCGCGGGACAAAGACTTCGCAGCCGTGGATGACTCCCCACAGATTGACCGACAACGTCGCGGACCAATCGCTCGTGGATGTCGCACCGACGACGTTGCCTCCAGCGCCAATTCCGGCATTGTTGATCACCAGTCCGGGAGCGCCGCCGAACCACTTCTCGGCCGAATCGGCAAGATCCCGGACCTGATGCTCGTCTGAGACGTCGCAAACAACGCCGATGCCATGACCGCCCAGCTTGGAGATCAGGTCCGCTGTCTCCTTGGCGCGAATGCCGTCGATGTCGGCGCACACCACACGGCCGCCCCGGCGCGCCAGCTCGACGGCAAATGCGCGGCCAATGCCGCTGCCTGCACCGGTGATCACCGCGTCGGCACGGTCACTCCGGCGGGGGGGATTCCCAAACGGCAGCAGCCTCATCGGAGTATCCGCCGTTGCTGCGATCTGACGGTTGATTCCGTCGCTGCCTCGAAAGCAACTGGTGGCACCAGCCACCATTGTGGGCACATGCCGTCAGTTTGGTGTGACCTACGTTGCTTTGTCAAGATGGAAATGTGCGGACGAAGGCGAAACGATGGGGCGGGCGTACCGGCGCGGAACGCCGCGCGGAACGTCGGCAGCGTCTGATCGATGCCGCGACCGAGATCTGGAGCGAAAGCGGTTGGGCCGCAGTCACCATGAGGGGCGTTTGCTCCCGGACCAGCCTGAACGACCGCTACTTCTATGAAGACTTCAAGACCCGCGACGAGTTGCTGGTTGCCGCCTGGGACGGGGTACGGAACGAGATGCTCGGTGAGGTTTCCGCGACCCTCGCAGAACGCGTCGGGCAGCCGCCCCTCGAGACTATTCGCATGACCATCTCTATGGTGGTCGACCGCATCACACAAGATCCCGGCAGGGCAAAGATCTTGCTGACCCAGCACGTGGGCAGCTCACCGCTGCAAGACCGGCGCGCTGTTGCCCTGCAAGAGGCGACGCACCTCGTGGTCGCGGCGAGCAAGCCCCATCTGAGACCGGATGCCGATGAAACCGCGCTCCGCATGGACACCTTGGTGGCGGTTGGGGGCTTCGTCGAGCTGATCACCGCCTGGCATGCCGGCTTGCTCGACGTAAGTCAGGAGGAGATCGTCGAACACACCAGTCGGCTCGCCGAAACCCTAGCTGAACGTTATCTGGTGCACGCGCTCAGCGTCGATGACGTGCCCGGGACGCTACCGTCCTGATCGTGGGCGTCAAACCGGACACGCACTCAGCATCGCCGGGCGTGGCCGCGAGCCGATAGAGCGTTTGCCGATGCCCCGGATTCAGGAACCGGCGCCTCGCCTATGTTCTGCAGCAGCACGTAGGTGCCGAGGCTGCCCAGGAAACCTGCGCAGTGTTGGACGAGTTCATCAGTACTGAAGTCCAGTTCGCCGTCCAGCCAGCGGCGCAGAACCTCGAAGAGTCCTCCGACACCGAGGGTTGAAGCCAGATGCGCGACGCCCACCGCAGAGTCGGCGATATCCAGGTGAAGTCTGGCCTCGCGCAGCACGAGGTCGGCGAAACCGGCCATCAATTGGCTCCGCAACTCGCGAAGGAGTGGCTCCGTTGCGGATTCAACGAACAAAATGCGGGCCAGCCGAGGATCGTCTTCGATCATGTTGACCAGTGCGCGGATGGGGGCATACGCCAACACGTCGGGTGGCGCGCCGGCGTCTGGGATCGCTTGGACTATTACGTCTTGGAAGGTGGCATAGAGCTGCTGGTAGACGGCCCGCAAGAGCGCGTCGCGGTCGGAGAAATGCTGGTAGAAGTAACGCGAGGTGACACGTGACTCGGCGCAGACGGCAGTCACGGTGGTGGCGGCCACGCCTCGGGTACCGATCAGCTCGATAGCGGCGTCGATGAGACGTGTACGCCGGTGCTGATGGCGCTGCTCTGCAGACACTCCGCGATACACCCGGACTGAACGCATAGACACAGTTTGTCATCTAAATCTGACTAGGTATAAAGTCAGATTATTGAGGTCCGCTTGGAGATGGGAGTAGCACATGACCAGTGAGTCGCCCACACGGCCAGCAAAGAGGGTGCTGCCAAAGGCTCGCCGTGTCCGTTTCGCAATGCCTGCTGGGACCAGTCGCCAGCACTTCGTCGACGGCGACTTGGTGATGAGCCACTTTGTCTCTACCTTGTCGGCAACGTTCCCCGAGGGCGAAGACTTCTTCATCCGATCGGTGCGCCAGTACCGTGACCAGGTCAGCGACCCCGACCTCCAAGAGGCGGTCAAGGGATTCATCGCGCAGGAGGCCACCCACCGGCACCAGCATCGGCTGCTTAACGAGCGGCTCCAAGCGATGGGCTATCCGACCGACGGGATCGATCGGCACATCAAGAAGTTGGTTGACCGGCTCGAGAAGCGATTCTCTCCGAAGATGCGCCTGGCCGTGACGGCTGCCCTTGAGCACTACACGGCGACGTTCGCCGAAATCATTCTGACCAGCGACGAGGCACAAGAGCTGATCGGCGACACCGAGGTCCGGCCGATTCTGCTCTGGCACGCTTTAGAAGAATCCGAGCACAAGGCCGTCGCTTTCGACGTCTTCGAGACGGTCGGTGGAACCGAACGCACCAGGGTCTGGGGAATGCGGATTGCCACAGTCATCTTGTTCACCGAGTTGGTCATCCAGACCACTCGCTCTCTGGCGGGTGACCGCGCAGCCTACAACCCACTGCGCTTACTGCGCAGCCTTCGAGCCTTCCGTCGTTCCCCACTGTTCAGCCCGGACGCGGTGCAGCGCTTCCGTTCCTACACCCGCGCCGGCTTCCACCCCGACGACTGGGACAGCACCGAAGTCCTCGAACGCTGGGCCAAAGAACTCTTCGACTCCGATGGCGCCCAGCGAATCGGGAGCCGCGTCTAGCATCAACGGTGAGCGCGAGCAGAGAAGCACTGGCACTAGGTGGCTTACGAACTCGTCGTCGAAGGCGATCCCTACGGTACCGGCAGGAGCACACCGTCGATGAACCGGTCATTTCGAATTAGACGGGAGACTCATTCACCGCCGCGGGTTGTCGTCGACACAGACGCTGGCGCACCTACATGAACCGGGATGTTACTGGCCGGGGGCGCAGTGCTTGATCATCTCACCGAGGTTTTGGCCGACCCGCTCAGGTGCGATACCCACCGACGGCGGGTAGAGCATGATGTGGTCGAGTACCCCCTCGTAGCGGCGCAGCCCGGCGCGCACCTCGCTGGCGGTGCCAGCGACGCCCATCACGTCGATCATGTCGTCCGTCACCGCGTCGAACATGGCCGCAAAGTCACCGCGTGCGAAGGCTTCTCGGATAACGGCACCCTGTTTGGCGAATCCGCAGAAGTCGAGCAGCGGTTGGTAGGTTCTGACTGATGCGTAGAACGCGATCTGTTGCGCGACCTCGCGACGGGCGATTTCCGGGTCGTCGTGGATGGAGCACATGACCATTGACACAATCTCGACGTCGTCGGGATCGCGCCCGGTGCGTGCGGCGCCCTTGGCCACCGCGGGCCGCACGACTTCCTCCACGTAGGCGGTCGTGAAGAGCGGATGCCCGGCCAGCCCGTCAGCGACCCGGCCGGCGGCTTCGCACATCCGCGGGCGCACCGCGGCGGTGATGATCGGAATATCGCGCGCAGGCGGGTCTACCGGGCCGCTGGGGATGAGATTCATCTGGTAGAAGCGGCCTTCGTGGCGGACTGGTCCCTCGTGCAGGTTCCAGATGCGCCGAATAAGGGGTACGAGTTCCTCGACGCGCAGGGCGGGGGCGCTGGTATCGGCGACGCTGTGCCAGTTGCTCATCATCCGTTTGGTGCCGTTGCCGATGCCGAGCACGATGCGACCGCCGGACAGTTCGTCGAGATCGCGCGCCTCGGTCGCCAAGACCAGCGGGCTGCGTCCGACGCCGTAGAGAATCGACGACCCGATGCGACACCTGTCAGTCGAGGTGGCCATTGCCGCCATCGAGATGGATCCCGACCGGGTATAGAACTCCGATGCCCACACCGCGTCGAACCCGGCCTGGTCGGCCGCGGTGGCGGTGACCTTCATCGCGGCAAGGTCAGGGGCTAGGACAGAGAGTCCAAAGGTACTCACTACTGCGGCTCCATTGCGTTGTGTTGTGCTCCTGAGCGATGTCGGCGAGCCCGTTGGACGAGGAGCAGTCATCGTGGACCGGCCGGAAGCCAGTGCCGAACAGCTGCACCGGATCTCGCTGCTGCCAGTCTGTCAATCGTGCAACGCGAGCGCGCCTGTGGGGCAACTCGCCACGGCATCTTCGATCAGTGCCCTGTGACATTCGGGTGGCCCAGGATTCAGGATGTGGAGTTTCCCATCGTTACTGACCTCGAAGAAGTCGGGAGCCAGGCCTTCACACATCCCGATTGACGAGCATCGATCGCGGTCGACTGTGATTTTCATGCCACGCTGCCTCACGTAGTCGGGGTGAAGCGGACGGGAAGATGATTCACCCCGTGGAAGAAAGTGCTAACGGTATAGCTGGGTGGCCCGCAGACTTCAATATCAGGCAGGCGGTGCAGCAATTCCCGGAAGAGCGCGGCGAGTTGCTGCCGCGCCAGCTGATTGCCCAAGCAGTGGTGGATACCTCCACCTCCGAAGCTCACGTGCGGGTTGGGGTCCCGTGACAAATCGAACTTTTCCGGGTTGGTGAACACTGTGGTGTCCCAGTTGGCCGAGCTGTAAAAAAGTACGACCTTGTCACCTTCGGTGATCTGTTGTCCGCCCAGGTCGCAGTCGCGAGCTGCCGTTCGGCGGAAGGTCATGATCGGGGTGGCCCACCGGACGAACTCTTCGACCGCTCCTTTGATTCGTCCGTCGAAATCCTCCATCAGCCACGCTCGTTGATCGGGAAAGTCGGTCAAGGCTTTCATCGCATGACTGGTGCTTTGGCGCGTGGTGTCGTTCCCAGCGATCGTGAGAAGTATGAAAAACGAGACGATCTCATCTTCGGTGAGTTTTTCACCGTCCACTTCAGCCTGAACGAGGTTCGTCATGAGGTCGTCTTCGGGCTGCCGGCGACGTGCAGCGATGATTTCGCGGGCGCCGTCGCCTAGGAATCCCATCGCTTGGAAAAGGCGAGGTATGACTGGGTCGTCGCCCATCACCTCGGGGTCGCTCCACCCACCGGCATACCGTGATTCCCACGCGATGTCGCGGCGCATCGAGTCCGGCACGCCCATCATGTCGAAGATGTTGTGCATCGGCAGCAACGCCGCGCATTCGTCGACGAAGTCGGCCTTGCCCTGTGGAGCCAGGTCGTCGACGACGCGCTTCGCGTTGGCCTCGATCTGATGGTGGATCAGTCGCATCTGCTTCGGCGTGAATGCGGATGCCAGCAATCGTCGAATCTTGGTATGACGCGGCGGATCCATCGCAATGAAGCCTTGAGCGGTGTCGAGCAATTCCTGCGGGATCGACTCCATGACAATGCCCTGACCTGACAGGAAATCGTCGTGTCGCCGGGTCGCCTCGACAAGCAACGGATGCGTAACCACAGCCCAAAAGCCCCGGTCGTTCCCGTCGTCGATCATGGTGTGCTCGACTCGCGGGTGCCAGCTGATGGGAGCACGTTTGCGCAGTTCGGCGTATGTCTTCTCCCGGTCGGCGGCGGTGCCGGCCCAAAATGCAGTCGAGGACAAGTCGGCAGAATCATATGGACGTGCTGAACGCCGCTCCGCCGACGTTTTCAGTGCGGACGTCGTGCTGGCAATCATGAGAATCTCCTAAGGTTCGTGCGGCCCCACTCCAAGTGTTTACAATTATTCCTTCAGAGTCAACATTTGAACATAAAATCCTTAGTGTTAACGCGCCTCGCCTGCGGAGGAATGAACGCCCAAATAGCGAAGTGCGATCCGCGAGATGCGCTCCCCGGTCGTCTCGGCGTCGGCGGTCGGAAGCACGACGTGACTCACCGTCAGCCTTACCAGTGCATCGGCGACATCATTGACGTCATTGGCGTCCAGGCCTGAAAAGTGCTCGTTGAACCAGGTCACGAGGGCTGCCGAGGACAGCTCCAGTAGCGACGCAGAGGTCGGCAGGAGCGGCAACATACCGGTTGACTCAGCGACCGTCCTGTCCGTAGGCCGGTTCGATGTCAGCACCGCCTTCAAGAGCGGGCTCGCTTCCGCTTCCTTCAGTGTGTACGACACCGCAGCGGTGATGCCCCCGCCGACGTCTCCGGCGTGTTGTGCCAAAACTGCGTGAATGCCATTCAAGAAGCGTTCGCCTTCGGCCACAACCAGCGCGTCGCCCAGTCCCTGCTTATCGGTGAACTCCTTGTAGAGCGTCGGGCGGGACACGCCGACAAGCTCTGCGACTTCACCCATGCGAACGCGATCCCAGCCCTTCTCGATAGTGAGGGTCCGGGCAGCCCTCAAGACTTGCTCACGCATATGCCGGCGAAACGAGAGGCGAACGGACTCTGTTGGCATGGTGAGCAGGATATGCGTCTTGCACAAGTGTTCCGTCGGGGCTATCGAGGACCACGCCGACAACAATGCACTTCGCCGGTTTGGCTGTCCGGGTTCCGCTACTTCTCACCATGGCACTGTCATCATCCGGTGGAACTCGCGACATCGGCTTGGCGACCGCCACGCTTCGAGCTGATGCCAACGTCGCGATCGAAGTCTGGGGTTCCCCTGAAAAAATGGACACGGATAACTTGCTTCCGCGACAGGGTTCAGCGTCCGCTCGTAGTCGATAGGTGAGCGCGTCCCGATCGCTTAATGCCTTGGTTGATTATTGTAGAAGTTCATCCAATTGTCAACTCCTGCAATCAATTCCGCTTTGGTCGCGTAGGGTGTGCCGGTAGTAGCATTCCTGTTTGAAACTCGACCACAGCGACTCGGCGCCGACGTTGTCCCAGCATTACCCGCGCAGCGCCCACCGCGCGCGAACACCCCCCGCTGCACGGCCACGGTGACCAACTCGGTGCGCATGTGATCATCCACAGCCCAACCCAGTGCCCGCCGCGAGTGCTCGTCGCGGATCGCGCACAAGAACATGTCGCCCTCCCCGCAGCCCAGATAGGTGTAGGGGTCGGACCGGGGCGCGGTGTCGGCATTTCTACCGATCCGTTTCCCCGGCCCGCCCTCCGAACCCGCCGAGCGAATTTCTCCGCAACGGGCTCTCCACGGATTCAGGCCACTGGTGCAGTGATGTCCGTCGGCCTCGCTGTCCAAGGGGTGATGATTTTCGTGCCCCGGTAGCGGTATCGGGTGACCTCTACCTTCTGCGGCCGAAACATCGCCGTCTTGCCTTCGCGGATTTGCCAATTGGGCAGGAACCGTCGATGGAAGACGCCCCACGCCAGCCCGTGGTGCCGTTTGCGCATCCAAGTCACCACCCGCCACCATGTGAAGTGGTCGAGGTAGTCGAAGGTGCGTTTGGACACCCCGTGCTGGAAGTAATTGCACCATCCCCGCAGGACGGGGTTGAGTTGGCGCAGCAGATCAGCGAGCGTTCGATGTTTGTGTCGCCGCGTCAGATTCCTGACTTTGTCGGTGATGGACATAAGTGCCTTCTTCGACGGCCAGGTGTAGACGTAGTGCTTGGTCGTGCCCCTTTTGATCTGCCGTTGGATGCGGAAGCCGAGGAACTCGAACCCCTCGTCGACGTGGCAGATCCTGCTCTTCTCGACCGACAGGCGCAGGCCCATCGGCGCGAGCACTGCTGCGATCTCGTCCCAAAGCGCTTCGGCATCAGCGCGAGTGCCGTGGACCATGACACAGAAATCGTCTGCGTAGCGGACGATTTTCATGGTCGGAACTCCGGCGCGTCGATGCTTGGCACGTGTCCATTCCGGGCCGAGCGCCTTCCACTTCGCGGCGAAGTGCTCGTCGAGAACGGACAGGGCGACATTGCTGAGCAGTGGTGAGAGGATTCCGCCTTGCGGAGTGCCGGTGATGGTGTCCCGGTAGCCGAGATCTTTCGAGAGAATCCCGGCTTTGAGGAACGACTTCACCAGGGCCAGAACGCGTTTGTCCCCGACACGTCGCCGCACCCGGCCCATAAGGGCCGAATGCGAGATTTCATCGAAGCACGCCGTGATGTCTCCCTCGAAAACCCAGTGATAGGCCCGTGAGCCGCTGGCGAGGTGATGGATCTCAGCGATGGCGTCCTGGGCTCGCCTGCCCGGCCGGAACCCATATGCGCACGGATGAAAGTCCGCCTCGAAAATGGGCTCCAGCACCAGCTTCAGCGAAGCTTGCACGACCCGGTCGGCGACGGTCGCGATACCCAGGCGGCGGAGCTTGCCGTTCGCCTTCGGGATCATCACCTCCCGCACCGGATCCGGCCGGAATATCCGCTCCTTGAGTTCCTCGCGGAGCCGCTGAAGCAGTCCGACCGCCTCTGCCGCACCGACAGACCGCGGTGCGGTCCCATCGGCACCGGCTGAGCGCGCACCCTTGTTCGTCCGCACCCGCTCCCACGCGAGGGTGAGGAATGCGGGGTCATAAACGAGGTTGTACAAATCATCGAAACAGCGGTCGCTTTCATCAACCGCCCAATGGTGCAGTTTGCGTTGCATCCTGCGTACCCGCAGCTCGGCCGTGTCCGGGTCGGGCCACAAAGCACTCGTATTCACAAGTGACCTCCACAGTCTGCGTACTCGCCGCGAACCCGCTGGAGCCCTTTGCCATGCGACCGGCTTTCCCGGCCTCGGACTACTACGGCTCCTCCGCCCCACCACACCGGCATCAGCCGACGACTGCCTACCCCTCCAGCCCGGCTGGCTGCCGGATCTGACCGGGGACCGGCGCGGTGGTTCCCGTGTTCACTGTCAACCGTTTGACGGGTGAGGTGTCCAGCTATGCCCCTGCGACCTCGTCACGGCTACGCCGCAGTCCTTCACCGTGACCTCCCGAACCGGCGACATCAACCGGCCCACGAGTTCCCCGCCCTCAGGGCGGGTGCGCGTCGCTGCCCAGCCCGCATCCGCCAGGTTGGAGCTGGTGGTCTTCTCTTAAGAGGCGTTCAGCCGCTGGTTCCTCGCGTACACCTTCCCGTCTCGCTAGCCGGACCCGACCCGTCTGGCAGTACCAGGCCGTCCCGGCGTTGTCGGGGCTGCTTCCCACCCTCACCAAAGTCTCTTTAGATCAGGCTGCCCCCAGCTTCTACCGGGCCACTGCGATGGCTCGGCGACGGTGGTCTCTCACCTCCGTTCGGTTGAACAGCGCCTCACGGCGCTCGATATCCGAGGACCACACCGCGTCGAGTCGGCCCTTATCAAAGCGCTGGCCGATCAGATCCGGCGGAAACGAGGCCGGATCGACCACCGTGGTGGTCTTAAACCTCCGCGGACTGATCCCCTTGATGCCGAGCTCGGCCATGATTTTGGCGCGGCCAGCCCGGGCTGCGCCAGATAGCCCAGAGCTTTTCACGCTGAAGTGCTTATCGTGCGGTCGAGAAATCCGGCGACGGCTGCGGTGAAGGCATCGTTGTCGTCGCCTGCGACCATGTGGCCGGTGCCGGAGACGTCCACCGCTTGGGCGTGCGGTACGACCTTGAGGAATTCGTCGACCGACTGCTGCGATGTCACATCTGAAAGGACGCCGCGCACCAGAAGAGTGGGTGCCTGCACGCGGCGGGCCCCTTCAACAAGCAGTTCGCTGATCGCGTCGAACTTTTCGGCACCAGTCGCGGGGTCACCTTGCAGAAACTGGAAGTTGGAAGTGATGAAGGCCGGATCCCATCGCCAGATCCACCGACCATCGTCGCGTTGCCGCAAGACTTTACGGAGTCCGTCCGGGTTCTTGGGCCGAGTGCGATGTCTGTTGTATTCGGCAATGACGTCCGCGGCGTCGTCGAGCGTGCTGAACCCGTCAGGATGGGCGGCCATGAACGACACGACGCGGCGTGCTCCGTGAAACTCCATTCGCGGAGTGATGTCGACCAGGACGACGGCTCCCCACAGGTCGGCGGGCGCCAGCAAGTGCGTGCCCAGGACGGTCATGCCGCCCAAGGATGCGCCGACGACGGCCGGCGGGCGGTCGGTGCTCGCGTGTTCACGCACGGCCAGCAGATCGGACGCTAGCCGTCCGAGGTCGTATCTTCCGGTAGGGTCCCACGCGCTGTCGCCGTGACCTCGGGCGTCATACGCGACGACCGTGTACCCACGAGCGTGCAAGCGGCGCGCTGTGGTCGCCCAGGCGTGTCGGTTTTGACCACCGCCGTGCAGGAGCAGCACAACGGCGCGGGCAGCGTCGTGCCGGTAGCAATCCGCCGTGAGGGTGACGCCGTCTGTGGTGCGGAATCGCTCGAGCGTAACGGTCATCGGGTGCGCTCGCCGTTGTGAAGTCGGACGACAATACCATCGGTCCTTTTCATCACGAGGAATTCCCCCTAGGGCTAACGACGGTCACTGTTCCTTGGGCGGCACATACCGCGCGCCCGTCGTTGGTGATGTCGATTCTGGCGACACCGCTGCGCTTGCCCAGCGCGATGATCTCGGTGACGGCGACGCATACTCCGCTTGACACGGGCTGCAGCAAGTTCAGCTTGAATTCGGTTGTGGCGACCCACGATCCAGCGGGGATCACCGGGTAAAACACCACGCCCAAGCAGTGGTCGACCATTGCTGACAGGCATCCGCCGTGCAGATTGCCGAACGGAGTCAAAAGGTCGTCCCGAGCATCCATCTGCACAACCAGCCGCCCGGCGGCGAACTCGGTGTGGCGAAAATCCAGGTATTTGGAGAGTCCTCCCGTGGTTGCCGCCGCGTTCTGCAATTCCTTGGCGATCTGCTGATTGAACTGCGCGAACTCCATGGTTAGCGCCCCTTCTCATCCACGGATATCGATGCGATGGTTTGAGACACTACTCTGCACTTGTTGCATCGACGCAAGGCTGGGTGTTGGTGAGCAGAGCTGGAAGCAGGAATCGGCGTAAAAAGGCATCGAGGCCTTCGGGGCTGCGGTGTCTGGGGCCGCGGACCGACAGCAGGCTGAGGACGGTTCGCAGGATCCATTCGGCGGCATCGTCGACCGACACCCCGGGCTCGAGTTGGTCCCAGTGCGCAGCGAAGACAGGTCGAAGGAACTCGGCCACGAGTTCAAACAAAGCCACCGACGTTCCCTTGGCCAACCCCACGCCGGCGAGTTCCTCGTCACTGCCGAACAGCAATCCGATTGTCGGCTCGCGATGAGCGGCGCGTACCGTGACCTCGACGAAATCGAGTATTGCCGTGCCCAAATCGCGATGTACTGCGATCCGTCGACGCATGCGGTCTAGGTAGCGTTCGGCCGCACGCAGGATGACACCGGAAACGACGGATTCACGACTTGGAAAGTAGCGGTACACCGTGGCGCGCGACACCCCCGCCTGTCTGGCGATGTCCTCCATGGTGGTGCCCGGCAGCCCCTTGCCCTCCAGGCACGCTTCGGCGGCATCGAGCAGGAGGTCTCGGGCGACGTCGCGGGTCGTGGGAGGTGCCGTGCCCCAGCGCAACGATTTCTTCGTCACGAAGCAAGTATGCAGCCTCGGACCGATCGTGAATTAACGACCCAACCGGTTGTCGCATGGCTACTTATGTGACAATATCGCAAATATGTCGCAACAAAGGTGCCGACGATGAACGTGACCTGACCGTTGGCGATTCCGCCCCGCACTCCCGTTGTCGTCGCGGTCGGTGAGATCACGCACCGCGGCGACAGCGTCGTCGATCCCATCGATTTGGCTTGCGAAGCCGCGCGTCGAGCATTGCAAGACGCGGGCGCTGCGATCGGGCATCGGATCGATACGGTGGCGACACCGGGCATTCTGATGATTCCGCGTGACAATCCCGCGTCGAGAATTGCCGAAGCGGTTGGGCTGGCGCCCCGGCGTCGCATCAGCTGCCCGATTGGCGGCAATACACCGCAATACCTCGTCGAGGTCCTTGGTGGGGACATTGTGCGCGGTATCAGCGATGCGGTGCTGGTCGTCGGAGCCGAGACCGGCGAGTCCGCCCGCAGAGTCAAATCGGGTCATGCGCTCCGCGATCCGAAACCCGTTGATGCACAGGATGAGTCACTTGGCGACACACGTCCCGGATTGAGCCCAGCCGAGATGTGTGCTACCTCACCGACTTTGACTCCCGCCAGTTCAGCGATCGCAGTGAGGCTTTCACCGCGGCCTTGCATCCGGGCCAACGCTGTCGCGCCGGCCTGGCGGTGTTCGTGACGGCGCCGCTCTCCCTCTGCGTGTATCTCGAGGATACGGTTGCGCTCCCACTCGTCGACGGCGGCCAGCCGCCCAAGCTCGACGAGGAACGACGCAGCGTCATCGACATTTTGACGCTCACGCTCCAGACGTGCCTCGTTGGCCTTGTTCTGCGCCTCCCGGACACGCTTGCGCGCTGCCGATTTCGAATTGATGTTCACCACGTGGGAACCATAGGACGCACCCATCGTCGTGCTCTACCATCCTGACCAACATCATCTGTGTCCCCATTTGTCCGCACCCTTTGTCGCCAAATCGACTGCCTACCAATGCAACACATCCGCACCGATCCGCACCACTCACCACAACCACCTGTCCGATCCGGGAAACGGTCGGGTGCGCTCGTTCACGCGCTACGACACACTTATGCCAACGAGACCCGTACCACAGCAGCCTGAAACCCGCTATCTGCACTGGTCGGCACGCGGTGGTTTCGCTTGGTGTGCGATGGCGCTATATGACCAGCTCAGACACCCCTTCTGGACCTCAACCAGAAGGGCTTGACCGCTCTCCTAAAGCCGGTCTCGCAGATTCGACCCCCTGACCGCACTCGACGGTGCATTTCCGATCGAATGTCGCACTGCTGGTAGCGGGAATCGAAAACTATGCCTCATGATCTCGGTATGACCTGCCGGCCAGTACCAACGGCGGGAGACGGGGTTGGGGTCAAGTCCAGGGACGTGGTGTACGACGTCGTCGTGTGATTCTTCGACTTGGTGGTTTAGGCGGTCAGTGCCGCCGGGGTGTCCTCCTGTTCTGTTGATGGCGTGTGGTCGGCGCGGGATTTGCTGAGGACGTCGAGGCCGAGGTAGCGGCGGGATTCGGCCCATTCGTCGTGTTGTTCGGCCAGCACCGCGCCGACGAGGCGGATTAGGGCGTTGCGGTCGGGGAAGATTCCGACGACGTCGGTGCGCCGGCGGATTTCCTTGTTGAGTCGTTCTTTTATCCGGCCCTCGGGGGCGGGTCAACCCGTCGGGGTGGGATGTTCATCGATCGAGGCGCTGGAGGTGGTCGGTAAGGGCGTGGGCGACGCGGTCGTGGCGGGCGGCTTCGTCGGTCCAGCCGCGGCACTCGGCGTCGGTTCTGAGGGCCTGGACGTCGGCGAGTTGGTCGGTGAGCGTGTCGCGGAATTCGGGGGCGGTGACGTAGTTGTCGCAGGTTTCGCAGATGTTGGCATAAGGGCACGCGCCCGCGGATTCGTGGCGAGCGCAGTATCCGTGTGCAACGCGGGTTTTCAGCATTTCACTGTGCAGCCAGCCGACCTTGTCGGGCAGGATCGGTTTGCCGACCGGGGTGAGGGTGAACTGGCGGCGCATCTTGCCCATCGCTTCGTCGTAGGCCGCGCGCAGGGTGGGCGAGGCCAGGGTGGCGTAGCGGATCGTCATTTGTGGAGTGACGTGCCCGAGTAAGGACATCAAGGCCTGCAGACTCATCCCGGCGTTGGCGAGTTCGGTGGCCCAGGTGTGGCGCAACTGATGTGGAGTGACCATCAGGACGCCGCCGTCGGGACGGTGCAACCCGGCGGATTCAGCGGCGGTGAGCAGCCCGTTGCGCAGCCGGGTGTAGCCCAGGCGGCGTCCGTGCCGGGTGAACAGAAAGTCGGTGAGCACGCCGGTGCGTGGGTGCGGCAGCGGCCGGTGCGTGCCGCGGAGGGCGACCCACTCGTCGAGCGCGGCGAGGGTCGCGGCGGAGAGCGGGACCATGCGTTCGGTGGCGAGCTTGCCCAGTGGCACCTTCAGCCAGGTTCCGGCCGGTCCGTAGTCGATGATGCTGCCCAGTTCGAGGTCGAGCAGTTCCCCCGCCCGCAGGCCGGCACCACGCAGCACGGTCAGGCCGATGCGGGCGAACGGATCCTGCAGGTGGGCAACGGCGTTCATCACTGCCGCGTCCACATCGGGTGCTAGCGCGCGTGGCAACGGCTGGTCGAGTTTGGGGACGTCGGCGGCGAATACCAACCGCCGTGGTGGGGCCTGCGCCCAGCCCCAGGCGGTGATGTCGTCGAGCAGGTTGCGCAGACTGAGCACTGCCGACTGGGCCACCGCGGCCGAGACGGTGCGCCCGGCGCCCGCGGCGGCGCGCTGACCACGCCAGCCCCGGGTGCGATTCCATTTCAGGTAGCCCTCGATGCAGCTCCGGTCGAGTTCACGCAGGCTGATGACGTCGGGATGGTGAGCGGTGAGGTATTCGGCGAAGGGCAGCAGGTCGTTGATCAGCGACTCGACCGATTTGGGCCGCAGCACCGCCGCGCGCACGCCGATGTAGCGCAGCAACGTCTGACGGATCGGGTCGGGCATCTCCACCTCGGTGAAGCGCTGCTCGAGGCTACGGGCCCACCGCCGGCGTTTCGGCGCGGTGTCGATGACCGCGGTCTCGAACAACAGCTGCCGCAGGCTGGCCAGCCGCCCCCTGTATGCCCGCCGCGACGATGGCGGCACCACGGTACGTGACAGCGCGGCGTCGAAGTCGTCGAGCGCGTCGCCGGTCAGGTCGGCGACCATTCCGCCGTGGTGTGCCAGCACTACCGCCAGACATTCGCCGAGGACCGTCTCGACCCAGGAACTCCTCCAGCCCAACCGAATTCCCGCATTCCGCAACGCGGCGAATCCGCTCGGATCCCGGTCCTCCACTGCGCGGCCCAGCCCGGTCAACTGTTTGACCGCGGCCAGCTCGACGTCCAGCCGTAACCGGCCGGTGCCGATCGTGTGACAGATCAGCGGCCACGCCCCGGTGTCCCGTATCTCGGCGATCCGCTCGGCTGCCGGCAGCGTCATCCAGGCGTGCAGGTCGCGGTGGCGTGCGGTGAAGTCGCGAGCGATCCGAATCCGGTCGCGTACCGCCCGCCCGCTCAAACCCAGGGTGGCGACGTGGTCGAGATAATCCGCCACCACCTCGTCGGCGCCTACGGGTTGGCCGACCAACACCGTGGTCACTGCCGGGCTCCGGCCAACGTCGCACGAGCAGCACCGTATTCGGCGGCGAGCTGCTCGATCGACAAATGCACGTAGCGGGCCGTGGTCTCCGGCGAGACATGCCCCATCAACGCCCGCAACGCCAGCAGATCGATTCCGGCCGCCGACAATTCGGTGCCGTAGGTATGCCGTAAACGGTGCGGGCGGACTCTTGTGGCGCCAGAGGTCTCCCGGTGCCGACGGAACAGGCTGCGCAGCCCGGCCTCGCTGACCGGTGCACCGGTCGTCGGGCCGCGCAGCACTACGAAGCACTGCGGCGTCGCCAACCCCGGCGGCCGCTCCCATCGCAGGTAGGCGGCGAGCTCGGTGAAGAACGCCGCATCGACCGGGACATGACGTTCCTTGCCGCCCTTGCCGATCACCCGAAGCCGGCGCCGGCCCATATCGACGTCGGCGAGCAGCAGGCCACGCGCCTCGGCCGAACGCAGCCCTCCGAGTAGCATCACCAGCACCATCGCCCGGTCCCGGTGCGTTGCCAGTGTCGCCAGGAACGCGTCGACATCGTTGGTGGACAACGATTCCGGAAGACGCTGCGGCTGACGCACCAACCTACCGCCACTGCGTGCACGCCCGGGACCCAGATGACCGAGCAACCCCCGCTGCGACTGGCGCAGCCCCTGTCCCCGCCGCGGCGACGGCACCGGATTGTCGGTGCAGACACCGGTCATCACCAGATACTCGAATAACGCGCGCACTGCCGCGACCCGGCGGTTCACCGTCGAAGCTGCCGGCGGGGTCGACGAGCGGTGACCGCCGGTGGGCTGGTCCGTTCGGCGGACGCCTTGCCAGTCGATCCAGTCGAACACCAACGGCGCATCGACCGCGGCGAGCCCGACCGCTTGCTGGACGAGGAACCGGCTCAAATTGGCGACGTCGAATGCGTAGGCCCGCACCGTGGCCGCGCTGAACCCCCGTCCCGCCAAATGGTTGAGAAACGCGTTCACCGCGTCCTGCCCGTCCCAGTCGCCCTCCAGGACATATCCGCTGTCGCTCTTGAGTACCCGCATCGCCGCTCCGCCTTCCCCCACCGAGATGCAGACAGCATCCATCCGTGCTCAGCGCTTGTGCGTGAACCTCACGCTGCAGCCCGAACCGTGTCCCCGGAGAGCCGGTTAACGGATAGTGGGTTGTTGGACCAGATCTGCCGCCAAATTTGTTTGGGGAAGGCGGTGAAGGCGAGCAGGTCGGCGCGGGCGTCTTCGAGGTGGTCGGCGACCTTGGGGAGCTTGTCGGCCAGTGCGTCGATGATGCGGTCATATTGGGCTGCAACGGAACCGGCGTCAGGTTGATCGAAGACCGAATGCAGTAGTGTGCGTACCCACGGCCACGATGATTTCGGAGTGATGGCCATCAGGTTGGTGGCGTAGTGGGTGCGACACCGTTGCCACGATGCCCCAGGCAGGGTGGCGCCGATCGCGGCCACCAGACCGGCGTGGGCGTCGGAAGTGACCAGACGGACCCCTGATAGGCCGCGGGCGGTCAGCGACCGCAGGAAGGTCAGCCAGCCGGCCCCGTCCTCGGCGGTGGTGACGTCGATGCCCAGGATTTCGCGGTAGCCCTCGGCGTTGACCCCGGTGGCGATCAGCGCGTGCACGTTGACCACCCGGCCTGCTTCGCGAACCTTGAGCACCAGGGCGTCAGCAGCCATGAACGTGTACGGGCCTGCATCCAGTGGCCGGGTCCGGAACGCCTCGACCGCGGCGTCGAGCTCTTTGGCCATCACGCTGACCTGGGACTTCGACAAGCTGGTGATGCCCAGAGTCTCGACGAGTTTGTCCATCCGCCGCGTCGAAACGCCCAGCAGGTAGCAGGTAGCCACCACCGTGGTCAGGGCCCGCTCGGCGCGTTTGCGCCGTTCCAGCAGCCAGTCCGGGAAGTACGAACCTTGCCTTAGCTTGGGAATCGCCAGATCCAATGTGCCTGCGCGGGTGTCAAACTCGCGGTGCCGATACCCGTTGCGGGAATTGGTGCGCTCGCTGCTGCGCTGGCCGTAGCCGGCACCGCACACCGCGTCGGCTTCGGCGCCCATCAGGGCGTGAATGAAGGCGGCCAACAACTCGCGCAGCACATCAGGGTGCGTGGTGGTGAGTCGTTCGGCCAGCACGGCAGACAGGTCGATATCGTGGGCAATGGTCATCGCGTTGATTCCTTTGCTCGAGTGACTTTGGTCGGTCCCTCGAAGAATCACGCGATGACCTTCATTCATCCGGCTACGACACGCCGGTCATCACCGGCTCGTACACCACTCTGCTGGACGCAACTGGGGTTGGAGACGATGACGATAGAAAATGCGTCGGTCATGCTCACCGCTCATGAAGTTCGAGCGATGACCGGAGTTCCGGTCTCAACGCTGCATGAATGGGCGGCCAGGCGGGAACGTGGGATTGATGCGCCTGGTCCACATCACCTCAGGCTTAGCGATCGGCACCGTCGATGGTTACTGGATGACGTCAAAGATTGGCTGGAATCGACTCGGGTGTAGAGCGATTCGCCCTCACCCAACTACTTAGCACAACCGCTGACGCAACTGGGGTTGGAGACGATGACGATAGAAAATGCGTCGGTCATGCTCACCGCTCATGAAGTTCGAGCGATGACCGGAGTTCCGGTCTCAACGCTGCATGAATGGGCGGCCAGGCGGGAACGTGGGATTGATGCGCCTGGTCCACATCACCTCAGGCTTAGCGATCGGCACCGTCGATGGTTACTGGATGACGTCAAAGATTGGCTGGAATCGACTCGGGTGTAGAGCGATTCGCCCTCACCCAACTACTTAGCACAACCGCTGTCAACGGCGGCCGAAAATTGACCCCTTTTCGACGGGGTGGGTTCTACTCAACGTCGCAACACCGACGGATCACTCGAGACTAACAGGGCAGCGAATAGATCGGCGGGGCAACGGTCTTGGAGGACCATGCGGGGGCGATGGTTGAGTTCGTGTTCGACGGCCAACAACTGCTCCGGCGGGTGGCTGATGAGGGTGACGCCCTTCGGGAAGTAGTCGCGCAGCAGTCCGTTGGTGTTCTCGTTCGTGCCGCGTTGCCAGGGTGATCTGGAGTCGCAGAAGTAGACGGGCGCGCCGAGCTTGTCGGTGGTGGCAAGGTGGCGCGCCATCTCGGTGCCCTGGTCCCAGGTGATCGACCGCATCAGCGTGGGTGGCAGATCCTTCATGCGGGCCACCAAGGCCGCGTGCAGGGAGTCGGCGTCACTGCGAGGCAGATGCACCAACCGCAGCATCCGGGTCTGGCGTTCGACCAGAGTGCCGATCGCCGAGAGGTGGTTATTACCGATGATAAGGTCGCCTTCCCAGTGGCCGGCTTCAGACCGGTCGACAGCCGAGAAGGACCGGTCGTGGATGGTGAGCATCGGCTGCTGGAACCGCGGCCGCCGGCAACTCTGGCGGTGATGCGCTCGGCGGTGATCTCGACCGGTGCGCAGCGGTGAGCGTCGGTGCGGCGCTAATCGCGAGGGCCGCATGAAACGTGAATTCGGTTGATAGACAGCTTGATAGATGCTTTCGTGGCATAACCACATCGATGAATCATCGGGGAAGCGGTGGCGGAGGTGACGGCTGATCTGTTGGGGGCTCCAACGCTGAAGAAGCAGCTCGGCGACCGCGTTACCGAGCTGGTCGTTGGTGTCGACCCGACGGCGGTGGTGACGTGCTCGTCGCGCGGTGGCTCGCCGGTGGGCATCGAAGGGCTGATATCCGCGGCCGGCTGGTGCGTTGCGCCGTAGCTCCCTCGAAATCGTCGACGGCGCTCGACCGAGTCGGGTGGCGATCGTCCGCACCCTCAGCCCTGAGTGATGCAGATCGGCGATCTCGATGCGCTCGTCCTGGGACAGGTATCGCGTGCTGATCTGGCGGACCGCTAGTCGATCTAGCGGCGGGACGAACCCGACCGCGACGCCGTTGCGGTAGGTCTTGTAACCGCGTGTCCAGTTCGTCGCAGCGGACCGGGACACACCGACTTCGCGGGCCGCGGCCCGCACGCTCCACCCGCGAGCCCGCAACTCCATGAACCGCTGACGCTTGGCCGACTGCGGACGACGTCCCGGCCCCTTCTTCACCCGACGCGACGATGCCAACACAACCTCCAGAATCTAGAGAAGTGTTGCGACCGCACCTAGAAACCACCGCGTCGACACGGGGTCAGTTTTCAGACGACGCCGACACTGTCAAGCGGCAATACGACCGAATCGAATATGGCGGGTTACCAGTGAGTTTCCCGTGAGTTCAGCCGGATTGAAGCGATTTCAGTTGGAACCCACGGCCTTTCGGCTGTGAAGGTTCATAACTGCGGCGGGTTCGCGGGCCCTGAGTCTGGCGGCGTTGGGTGGCACTACGGTTCTACCGGCTGCTCGAGTTCGTCGCTGAGCAGCCGTTCGGCCACGGTGGTGTAGCGCCGTGCGGTGTTGTGGGAGATGCCGAAGACGAGAGACAGGTGCAGTGGGTCCGGGCCTGCGGTCAGCGCTTCGTGAAGGATTCGGTCGGCACGGATGCGTTCGATCGTGAATCCATTGTCGCTCAACGATGGTTTCACCGATTTTTGACTGACCGGCGTTGTGCGCAATGCAGTTTTCGTCGTGAGTAGAACGTGCCGGTTCGGAGTGTGGGGCCATCTGTCCCGGCGGTGGTCGAGCCATGTGTTCAGCGCGATGTGGGTGAGCTCACCGAGCCGTTGGTTGTGTCCGGCAAGGGTGATCCGCCGGTTCGGCAGGTCGATGTCGTCGAGCGTGAGTTTGCGTATAACGGCTGTGCGGCAGGCATGTTCGACGCTCAGCGCCACAACTAGGCGTGCACGCGGTTCGCTCGCGAGCTGTTCGATCGAGCGCACCTCATCATCGGTGATGGGCAGGAGGTCCTGGTCTACTGGTTGGCTCTTCAAACCCGCTGTTGGGTTGCTGAAGACCAGAGCATTCTTCTTGGCGTGCCGGAACAGCGACCGCAGCGCCTTGATCAGATTGTGGCACTGGTTTCCCTGAAACGGCCGCAGCGCCGCGTCGACGTCGGCCCTGGTGACCTCCCTGAGATGCTCGTAGGAGGTGGACCAGTGCGCGAGAAGGGGCCTGACCGCGCCGAAGTAGCTGTAGAGCGTCCTCGGTGATCGTGGGCGAGCACGTGCGCCGCCGACCAACAGGGTAAGGAGCCAGTGGTGCGACGGCTCGGCGAACCCTGGCGGAAGTTCCGCGGTGACGCGGTCGATCCAGGCACGGATCGGAGGTTCGGTGTCGTCTTTCAGCAGGTCGAAGTGGGATAGGATTTCGACAAGCCTGCGACGGGACGCGAGCCGATGCGGCCGGGTTCGAACCTCGGTGAGCGGCACGCGATCACCGGTGGGCCGACCGGCCAGAAGGGTGACCAGGGCGTCGAGGCATCGGTTTGTGGTCTCACCGCACCAATCGTGGGCGGCACCGAGTTCCCGGGCGTATACCGCAGCGGCCACGAGCACGGGGTCGTCGGATTCCAAGGCTGGATGCCGCCGGGGCGGGCGAGCAGGCAGTCCCGCCTTTCCGCGATAGTAGTGCGCTTTTTTTGAACAGCTTCTGCCGCAGTATTTTTGGTCGCGGCGACCGTTGGCAGGCAGCGCAGTCCCGCAGTGCAGGCAGTTCATCGCGGCGGCAGCGACCTGCCGGCGCGAGTGCGCGGCGTGACCGACCGGGCCTCACCGACCGCCGCTGACTCGTCGTCGGTGACGGGCGTGGCCGCTGCCACGGTTTCGGGTTCGGGAATCAGCAACTCGTCGACCCCGCAGCCGAGGACGGCGCAGATGACGTCCAGGTCGTTCAGTTTGATGGCGTTGGGGTTGCCCGACCACAAGCCCGACATCTTGCCGGCGCTGATGACCAGACCGCGGTCGGCGAGCATCCGCTGGAGTTCGCTGGCCTTCCAGATGCCGCGATTGGCCGCGGCCAATCGCAGGTTCCATTTCATCGAGCGAGTCCTTTCCATCGATCGGCGACCCGGCGTTGCCCGGTGACCCAGGCATCTTCGACGTGGGTGGCGTGCACGTGGATATACCGAGCCGTTGTGCCCGTCCAGGCGTGACCTAATAGTTCCTGGATCGCGAATAGGTTCATACCGGCCAGATAAAGCTGGGATGCGCAGAAATGCCGCAGCACATGCGGTGTCAGCTTCCCCGACCACCTCGGCAGATATCGGTCGGTGGCCTCGGCCAGGGCGCGGCGATAGACGTCGGCGGTCGCGCGCATACACGTCCCGTCGATGTTCTTGCGTTCGGACGGAAACAGCGGCGCAGCATGGTTTTTCGGGTCGACATCGAACAG
The DNA here is from genome assembly GCF_976985675.1 of Mycobacterium sp. NTMscope_MAC_12. Classification (NCBI taxonomy): domain Bacteria; kingdom Bacillati; phylum Actinomycetota; class Actinomycetes; order Mycobacteriales; family Mycobacteriaceae; genus Mycobacterium; species Mycobacterium sp. NTMscope_MAC_12. The sequence goes on along the minus strand of NZ_CDRJYY010000001.1, from coordinate 204,620 downwards.
GCCCAGCACGTCTTCGATGAACCACTGCAGGCTGCGGTCGGCGCCGTTGATCAGTGGCACTACCCGCGGCTTGGGACCTTTGCGACGAGATCCCTTGCCATGACGGACGTTCAGCTTGCCGAACCGGCCCAGCTCCCAGCGCACGTCATCCAGGTCGAGCATCCGCGCCTCGTTGATCCGCAATCCGACATCGGCCACCAGGCGAGCCACGGCGTAGTTTCGGGCGGTCGGGGCGAACTTGCGGCAGGTGACCAGCTCCCCGCGCCACCCCGCGAACAGCTGCTCCACCTCGTCGGCGGTCGGCGGGATGCGCAGCTGCGGATCCACCCACGCCCGCGGTCGGTTGATCTCATCGAGCGGGCACTCGATGACCCGGCCGCTGAGATTGTGCAACTCGACCTTGTGACGCAGTTCGAGGAACTGAAAGTACACCGTCAGCGCGGCCGCCCGCCCGGTCCGAGTCGACGCCCGGGCATCACGCAGCACCTTGCCGAAGTAGGTGTCGGCGTCAGCAGGCTGGATCTCCCACAGCGGCCGACCGAACCAGTCCCGGATCAGCTCAAGGTGATTCACGTCGTTGCGGATGGTCGAGTCGACCAACCCGGCCGATGCCCGGGCAAGGACGAATCCGGCCAGCACATCGGTCTCGAAGCCGGCGAGCTCATCCTCGGTCGCCGGTGCCCGCTGCTCCCTCAGGTCCCGCACGACAGCCAGAGCCAACCCACGCCTCCTCAACTTCACCCACAGTGAAGAATCATCAGCTGATCAGTTATCCAGTCGGCAAAGATGATGCCACTTCATTCGCGGGTTTTGCAGCAGGGACACGCCCACAACAGCTGGTCCAGGCACTCGACGGGCTGGCGCACACCACTCGGTGGCTCAGGAACCCGTCGACTGTTGGTTAACTACCGCATATAGCGCAATCGGTTGTACTTCAACGTAGTCGAGCGCCACTATACATTCCCGATAATCCGCCGCCATACGCATCGCACGCTCTTGCAACCGGTTTCGACGTGATGCAGCGAGTGTGGCACTAACGCATTGTGATTCACTCGATGAGTCAATTCCTAGGGCCGATAACCGGGCGAGCGGTCGAGCGGGCGGGCGTTTCCAGCAAACGCTCCTGCCTGTGGTCCTACTGCGCAGCCGCTCCCCCGCCGGGGGATTGGAGCCTGCTTTGGCCCGCCAACCCGAAGCCCAACAACGCATGTTCGTGCCCTTCCTCATCACGGTGGGCCTCGTCGAAGCAGCGACCTGGGAACGTCTCCCTACGACAAGGTGGAGACCGTAGCCACCGTCCGCCGACACCGCGGACCGCGAGGGGCGCAGCGTTGATCAATGAAATTGACCACCGCTGCGAAAATGCCGAAATGCGCCCCATGCTGCGGCGATCGCCCTATCGTTTGTGCCATGACGGGGGTAGGCATGCCGGCGTGGCCGGCAACAATGGCAGCATTCGTGCTCGAACTCGCCGGGATCGTGCCACCGCTAGATCCAAGAGTGCGAAATGAATTGGCTCAAGACGAAGAGAGTGTCGAGCTCGCGCAGCGTCTAGCGGAAGAACCCTCGCTACAAGATATCGTGTTCTCGGATGCGGATCATCCGTCGCTCCACACCCCTACCGTATTGTCTTTCACCGCAGAATCGTGGGCTCAGGCGCGCTCAGGTCTGGGCATCGTTGAGCGGGGTCAGGGCGAGCGCATCGCGGCCATCTGGCACACGGCGGTTCCGCTGGTCAACGGTGACTACCTGTTGACCCCGGATCCGGGTCACCCTGAAGCGGTGTCGTTCTATCGAGCCACGCGCAATGACGACGAGGGTGCGATCGATTTTCGCGTGGGCACTGCGTCGAGGGGCCCGTATGAGGTCGTGTGGGAGGACAACGACGACCGCTGCCATCTCAGACGATTCTTCAACGGCCTCTTGCAATGCAAGGTGGTCGGGTGCAGCGAGGTGTGTCATAGAGGCATCGAGGTGGACCCCATAACGGGCGCACAGTCATTTCCGTGCGGGTGTCCCTGATGTTCGGCATCGACTGGATTATTTGGGGCGTCATCATTGCCGCCGCCACGTTGGGGGCCGCAATCGGCGTGCCGGTCGTCCTCTACATCCGTCAGAACCGCGCCAACATCACGGTGACAAGCGAATTCGACAAGACCGGGTTCGTGGAAGTCGTCCTCGCCAAGGAGGGAAGCGGGGCCGCGCAAGTCGATTCGGTTGAACTCATGGCAGCTGGCACCAACACCAAGCTGCCATTAATCGGACGTTCCAAAACTGGTGCCGGGCCAATCAACTTCGATGGCGGCAAAGCCAAGATTCGCGTCTACTTCACACTCACCAGCGGGGCGAGTGCAACCGATGCCATCGAGGTACACGTCGAACACAAAGGCAAATCGTCGAGGGTCAAGTCCACCTGGACGACCAAGACCATATCTCCCCAGGCTGGCACCGAAATGATCGATCTGCGCGACCCGATTGAACCCGAAGCAGACACCACTACGAAAAAGGCGCCTGGCACTGCTGGTACTGGCACGACTGGGGCGAATCCGCCAGCAGCTCAATCAAATACACCCGCGCCAGGACTTTCCAACCCGCAGCGTGACACAGACGATCCCGACGTCAAGACGTAGAGCGTCCATCACGTCGAGGTCTCCCCCGGCGCCTCCAAGGAAGCCCGGTCGCGGAGGTTCGCGGCTGTGGCCCACACAACGGAAGGCCGTCGGGGACAGCCTTCGGGTGAGGATCCACCGGCGATACCGAATATCGCGATGTGGACATCCCACGTTGCCGAGACGCGGGTCGGATTGGCCATATCTGACTATTGCGGCCGCCGCCCGGCGGAGCCATTCGAGACCTGGATGCTTCGAGGCTGTGCCACGCCTCCGTAGCCCTGGCAAGTCCCCCGTCTGACGCTAATTTTGCCCGCGGCCACGGGCTACTTGACCCGTCGTGTGCGGGCGCATGGTTGGTGTGCGACGACCATCGAGACTTTGCACAGTGCACGAAACACCAAGGGGCGGTGTGTAAGTCGTGTGTTGGCACTGTGCTGGTGGAGTGGTCGTATTCGAAACCTGCGGTATTGCCGTGGTGGGCTAGCGGTTTTCGGGTCCGACGTTCTGGCTGCACTGGTCAGGTGCCCGGATCTCGCCGGCCGCGAACCTCCATCGGACGCGGGCGTTCTGGGGGTGAGCTGTTGCGGTAGGAGATGTTCAGAAATGCTCAAAGTCGTTGACTATCGAGCACACGCGTGGTCGCAGATTGGTCTGCGGGGGGAGCTAGCGTGGCCGTATGCCGGTAAACACGACGTCGTGAATTGTTCGTGCGATTAGATCTTCGTCGAGCGTATCGTCGGTGATTAGGTAGGTCAGTGCGCTGGTGGTGACTGCACCGAATAGCGCGATGGCGGCAGCTCTGGGGTTGTCGAGAGCCTCGAGTGAACGGTCGTTAGCGCCCGCGCGAAGCAAGGTCTCGACGGGTTCGAAGTAGGCAGTGCTGATCATGTTGGCGATGACGGGCATGCGGGCGGCGCGGCCCAGTTCTCCTATGAGGGCGCGACAGACAGCGGGCCGCTGGGCCATCACGCGCAGTTGGGCACTGATGACGTCGTGCAGGCGTTGGGCGGCGGCGCCGTCTGCCTCGACGATCGCGGTGACCTCGTGCGCGACGTGTTGTAGGGCGTCTTCGAGGAGGAAGGCGAGTATTTCTTCTTTGCCGGCGAAGTAGTAGTAGAGCGTGGCCTTGGCGATGCCCGTGGTCGCGGCGACGTCTTCGATCTTTGTGTCGTTGAGCCCGCGCTCGGCGAAGAGTTCGGCCGCGGCAGGCAACCGGTCGGCAATCTGAGCGGGAATCTTCCGCATAAAGTCCTCCCCTCGGTTTAAACTCTCAGTCTAAACCGACGTTCTGCAATGTGGCAGGAGACGCTATGTCGACGGTACAACTTCGCTACGATCCCTTTGACGCGGAAATTCAGGACGACCCCTACCCCGTCTACCGGCAGCTACGCGACGCGGCACCGGTCTATCACGCCGCCGATACCAACACCTGGGTACTTAGTCGCCACGCGGATGTCATCAGCGCGCTGCTTGACCATCACAGCTACTCGTCGGTCGACGGAGTATTTCCGACTCCACCGGGCTCGACTTTTCGCGAATCGCTGCTGCCGATGATGATTTTGATGGATCCCCCGCGACACGATCAGCTGCGGGCATTGGTTAGCAAGGCCTTCACCCCGCGACGAATCGCGGCGCTGACGTGCGCGATCGAGGACCTCGCTGATCAGTTGACGGCCGGCCTGATCCAGGAAGCCAGTTCGGCCGATTTCGTCGCCGACTTCGCAGCTGTACTACCAGCGATGGTGATCGCTGATTTGCTCGGTGTGCCGCGCGAGGACCGTACACAATTTCGGCGATGGTCGAACGCGTTGGTGCAGTCCAATCCCACCCACGGCGAGACCGGCGAGGCTTTGGCAGCCGCGGCCGCGATCTATGGCTACTTCACCGATTTCCTCGCCGACCGCCGCGGCCAACCGCGCGACGATTTGATGTCAGCGTTGGTGTGTGCCGAGATCGACGGAAAGCACCTTAGTGACGACGAACTGCTTGGCTTTTGCCTGCTGCTGCTGATCGCCGGTCATGAGACGACGTCGAATCTGCTGGCCAACGCCGCGGTGGTACTGGCCGACTATCGCGACACCCGCCACCGGCTGGCTGGCGATGAGAGCTTGCTCGGGGCAGCTGTTGAGGAGCTGCTGCGGTATGACTCACCGGCTCAAGGACTTTCGCGAACGTTGACCCGCGACGTGACAGTGCATGGCGTCACAATGTCGGCGGGTGATTCGGTGCTGTTGTTGTTCGGCTCGGCTAATCGTGACGAACGCGTGTTCGCTGATCCCGACGTGTTTGACATCGGGCGCAAACCCGAACACCAAGTGGCATTCGGCCGAGGCATTCACTTCTGTCTCGGTGCGTCCTTGGCCCGGATGGAGGCCCGGATCGCGTTGCGCGCCTTGCTGGCCCGCGTGCCCAACTGGGAAGTCGACTTGGGCCGCGCGCAGCGCCTGCGGTCGGGCCCGATCCGAGGCTATTTGTCGTTGCCGATCTCCTGGTCGGCGAACTAGCCGCGCTGCGGTCCAATTGGCTGTGACCGATCCAGTCGAATGGGCGGTGGGGCGCCCAACTAGCGGGAGATGGTTGGCTGGGGAGGATTCACGTTGGCGCTGCGATGAAGAAAATGTGGATCGTCCTGGTCATCGTGGCGGTGGTGGCGGTAGCGGGCTTCTGCGTACTGCGGCTTCGCACCTTTTTCGGCGTCCACGACGATCAGACGATGACCAGCGGCATCGCCGATGAGATCAAGCCGTTCAATCCCAAGCGCGTGGTTTACCAGGTTTATGGTCCCCCGGGGACGGTGGCCAACATCAACTACTTGGACATCAATGCCCAGCCCCAGAAAGCTAGCAACGTGCCTTTGCCCTGGACGCTCTCGGTTACCTCGACGCTGCCCTCGGTGAGCGTCAACATCGTCGCGCAGGGCGACAGCAACCAAATCGGCTGCCGGATCATCGTGGACGAGGTGGTCAAGGACGAAAGGTCGAGTCAGGGTATGAATGCGCAAACGTTCTGCATAGTGAAGTCCGCATGACCGATGACCGGGCCGCAGGGCTGCCGCATATGCCGGTTTTCGCGCGAACGGTCCACAAACTCGCGGTGCCCGTCGTCTTTGCCTGGGTGGGGCTTGTCGTCGTCCTCAGCGTCTTGGTTCCATCGCTGGACGCGGTCGCCGAAGAACACACCGTGTCGATGAGCCCCAAGGACGCGCCGTCGATGCAAGCGATGAAGCACATCGGCAAAGTATTCAACGAATTCAACAGTGACAGTGCGGTCATGATCGTGCTGGAAGGTGACAAGCCGCTGGGCGATGAGGCCCACCATTTCTACGACCAGATCGTCCGCAAACTCGAGGCTGACACGAAACACGTCCAGCACGTCCAGGACTTCTGGGGGGATCCGCTGACGGCCGCCGGTTCGCAAAGCTCCGACGGCAAGGCCGCCTATGTGCAGGCGTATCTTGCTGGTAACCAGGGCGAGAGCCTGGCCAGCGAGTCTGTCGCGGCGGTCCGCAAGATCGTGGACAGCGTGCCTGCGCCGTCGGGGGTCAAGGCCTATGTGACCGGCGCTGGGGCGTTGATCGCCGATCAGCACTCGGCCGGACAAAAGAGCCTCCAGAAGGTCACGATCATCACCTTCGTGGTGATCATCGTGATGTTGCTGTGGGTATACCGCTCGATTATCACCGTGTTCAGCACGTTGTTCATGGTGGTGATCGAGGTGATGGCGGCTCGGGGGGTTGTCGCTTTCCTGGCCTACAACAACATCATGGGATTGTCGACCTTCGCGGTTAATATTTTGGTGCTGTTGGCCATCGCCGCTGGGACAGACTATGCGATCTTTATTCTCGGCCGATATCAAGAGGCGCGCGGCCTAGGCGAGGACCGCGAAAAAGCCTTCTACACCATGTTCCACGGAACCGCGCACGTCGTCCTTGGCTCTGGCCTGACTATTGCCGGTGCGATGTATTGCCTGAGCTTTACCCGGCTTCCGTATTTCCAGACTATGGGTATCCCTTGTGCGGTCGGGATGCTGGTCGCCGTTGCTGCCGCGCTGACCTTGGGTCCGGCGGTCCTGACCGTCGGCAGTTTCTTCAAGCTGTTCGATCCTAAGCGCAAGATGCGGACCCGGGGATGGCGACGGGTGGGCACCGCGATCGTGCGCTGGCCCGGGCCAATTCTCGCGGTGTCAGTCGCGATCGCCCTCATCGGTCTACTCGCCCTACCCGGTTATCAAACCAATTACGACAACCGGCTGTATTTACCCCCGAGCGTCCCCGCGAATATCGGCTACGCCGCCGCCGAACGGCATTTCCCCGCGTCCCGGATGAATCCGGAATTGTTGATGATCGAGACCGATCACGACATGCGCAACCCGGCGGGCATGCTGGTGTTGGACCGGATCGCCAGGGGGGTCTTCCACATCCCGGGTGTCGCGCGCGTCCAGGCGATCACCCGGCCGCTGGGAACGCCGATCGAGCACACCTCAATCCCGTTCCAGATCAGCATGCAAAACACCACGCAGGTCGAAAACCAGCAGTACATGCACCAGCGCATGGACGACATGCTCAAGCAGGCCGACGCGATGCAACAGTCCATCGACACCATGCAGCGCATGTACAACATCACCTCGCAGATGGCCGCGGTCACCCACCACATGGACGGCCTCACGCATGAAATGTTGGATGTCACAAACACATTGCGCGACAACATCGCCAACTTCGATGATTTCTTCCGGCCGATTCGCAGCTACTTCTACTGGGAAAAGCACTGCTTCGACATCCCGGGCTGCTGGTCGCTGCGATCCCTCTTCGACGCGCTCGACGGTCTGGATCAGATCACCGAAAAATTCACCTATCTTGCCGGCGACATATCTCAGCTGGACGCCTTGATGCCGCAGATGCTGGCGCAGATGCCGCCCATGATCGCCACCATGACGACCATGAAGCAAATGATGCTGACCATGCACAGCTCGATGTCGTCGCTGTATGACCAGATGGACGTGATGAGCCAAAACTCGACCGCCATGGGCCAGGCCTTCGACGCCGCCAAGAACGACGACTCGTTCTACATCCCGCCGGAAGTCTTCGACAACCCCGACTTCAAGCGCGGTCTGAAGATGTTCCTGTCGCCGGACGGGCACGCGGCCCGCTTCATCATCTCCCATGAAGGGGATCCCGCGACCCCGGAAGGCATTTCGCACGTCGAGCCGATCAAGAACGCAGCCAAGGAAGCCATCAAGGGAACTCCGCTGGAGGGCGCCAAGATCTACCTTGCCGGCACCGCCGCGGTCTACAAGGACATGCGCGACGGCTCCAAATACGACCTGATGATCGCGGCAATAGCTGCGGCCAGCCTGATTTTGATCATCATGCTGATCATCACCCGAAGCCTGGTCGCCGCGGTCACCATCGTGGGCACGGTGCTGATCTCGTTGGGCGCCTCGTTCGGACTGTCCGTGCTGGTGTGGCAGGACATCATCGGCTTCAAACTGCACTGGATGGTGCTGGCGATGTCCATCATCTTGATGCTGGCCGTCGGATCCGACTACAACCTGCTGCTGGTGTCCCGTTTCAAAGAAGAAATCGGTGCCGGTTTGAAAACCGGAATCATCCGCTCGATGGCCGGCACCGGTGCGGTGGTGACGTCTGCGGGCCTGGTCTTCGCCGCCACCATGGCCTCGTTCATATTCAGCGATTTGAAAGTCGTCGGGCAGGTCGGCACCACCATCGGCCTGGGTCTGCTGTTCGACACCCTGATCGTGCGCTCATTCATGATGCCGTCCGTCGCCGCGCTGCTGGGGCGCTGGTTCTGGTGGCCGCAGCAGGTACGCACTCGCCCGGCCAGCCAGCTACTTCGGCCCTACGGGCCACGTTCGGCGGTTCGCGCCTACCTGCTGCCCCGGCAAGATGACCCGCAGTCGGCGACCACCGACCGGTTCCCGGCGGCCTCACCGCACTACTAAGCCATCACCGCTATCGCCGCCCAGTCCTTTAGCGGCACATCCACGACGGTCCGCGTAACCGGCCCTCCCGCGACGTTCAGCGATCAAATCGATTCGGCTGAGCAGGATTTGATTGTCATCTCCGTCGTGACCGCCGGGCTGATAGCGCTGATCTTGCTGGTCATCTACAGGTCACTGTTTACCGCGTTGCTGCCTCTGTTGGTTATCGGGGTCAGCCTTGCGGTAGGGCGCGGAGTGCTCTCGGCGCTGGGCGAAGCGGGAATGCCGGTGTCGCGATTCACCATCGCGTTCATGACGGCGATTCTGTTGGGCGCCGGCACCGATTATTCGGCATTTTTGATCAGCCGGTATCACGAGCAGCGCCGCCAGGACGTCTCGGCTGACCTCGCGGTGATCAACGCAACCGCCACCATCGGCCGGGTGATCCTGGCCTCCGCCGCGACTGTGGCGTTTGCATTTCTGGCCATGGTTCTTTGCAAAGCTGAGCGTTTTTGGCGCGCTGGGCCCAGCGTGCGCGATAGCCGTCTTCGTCGGAGTCGCGGCCACCGTGACATTGTTCCCTCCGGTATTGGCGCTGGCCGCCAAACGGCGGCATTGGCGAACCCAAAGCCGACCGCACACGCCGCTACTGGAACTGGATCGCCGTGGCCGTAGTCCGCCGACCCACCCCACTGCTGGCCGCCAGCCTGGCCCTTGTATTAGGGCTAGCGGCTGTCGCGCTGACCATGCGCATGAGCTACGACGACCGCCAAGGAGAGCCGGACACAACCGCCAGCAACGAAGGTTATCACCTGCTGGACAGGCACTTTCGCAAAGATATCGTCATCACCCAGTTCATGGTCGTGGAATCACGGACCGATATGCACACCGGTAAAGGCCTGGCCGACCTGGATGAGATGGCGTCTCGCGTGTCGCAATTGCCGGGCGTCACCAAAGTATCCGGCGTCACCCGGCCCACCGGGGCACGACTCGATCAGGCACAGCTCTCTTGGCAAAACGTCCAGATCGGCAACAAGATGGCCGATGCCGTCGCCAAAGGAGACGCCCACAAGACCGATCTCACCAAACTCACCGGCGGTGCCGACCAACTCGCCAGCGGCCTGGCGCAACTTGACACCACCCTTCGCACAGCGTTGACTCCGCTGACCGGTATCCTTAACCAAGCCCAGTCCAGCGGCTCGCAATTTCAGCGCTTTCGCCCTCTGCTGCAGCAACTTTCGACTACCACACCGACCATCGACCAAGCTATCCGAGCCGGACCTGGGCTACGTCAAGAAGCTCAACAAGCTCAGAATGCGATCGCCACGATCGACCCGCTGGTCGGTGCGCTCAACACCTCCCCCTGGTTTGCCTCCACACCCGAGTGCACCCAGATCCGCGACCAGGTACGGATTCTGGTGACCTTGCGCGATGGCGGCTTTTTCAGCCAGCTCGCCAACCTCGGCGACATGTACCAGCCGGGCGGCGATACTGCGGGGGGCACCATGGCAGACCTGCAGAACACGGTCACCTCGCTGAACAAGGCGTTCGGAGCGCTCGGCGACCCCGCCGACATGGCCGGCAACATCCGCCGCCTCCAAAACGGCATCAGCCAGCTCGCATCGGGCGCACAAGCCCTAGCCACCGGTGTGCATACCCTTGCCGACAGCAACATCGAAATGTTGTCCGGCATGAGTCAGATCGCCACCCAACTACAGAATTCCGCGCGGTCCAGCGCCGGTTCGGACAACTCCAGCGGCTTTTGCCTCCCGGCTAACGCCTTCGAGAATCGCCAGTTCTCCGATGTGGCAAAGCACTTCCTGTCCGCTGACGGCAAGACCGCACGCTTCGCCATCGAATCCAGCTACAACCCCTACAGCAGCGAAGCGATGGATCTCGCTCAGAAGATCACCCAAGTTGCCGATGCTGCACGCCCAACACCTCCTTGGCCAACGCCAAAATATCGATGGCCGGATTCCCCGCCGTCAACTCCGATATCCAGCGCCTTCTGTCGGCCGACTTCCATCTGCTGGCCATTGCCACGCTCGTCATCGTCGGACTGATCCTCGTCGTTCTCCTGCGCGCCTTGGTGGCCCCGCTCTACCTGCTCGGTACGGTCGTGCTCAACTACGCAGCCGCACTGGGCATCGGGACGCTCGTTTTCCAATACGGCCTCGGTAAGAAAATCGCTTGGCTGGTACCGCTTTTGGCGTTCATCATCTTGATCGCGGTGGGCGCCGACTACAACATGCTGCTGATCTCGCGGTTACGCGAGGAATCCGCTCACAACATCCGCGTCGGCGTACTGCGCACGGTCGCAAACACCGGCTCAGTCATCACTTCCGCCGGGCTCATCTACGCGGCCAGCATGTTCGGCCTTATGGTCGGTTCGGTCGCGATCATGATCCAAGCCGGGCTCATCATCGGCTGTGGCCTACTACTCGACACCTTTGTTGTCCGCACTCTCACGGTTCCCGCGATCGCCACATTGCTCCGTGAGACCAGCTGGTGGCCGCAACGTAAACGTGAGGACGCTTGAAACTCTTGCATTTTGACTAAAATACCGACGATTACGCACCTTCATCTGAGTCATGAGCGGTGTTGGGTCCAGCGAAGCGGACGAGCTGGTCAAGAAGCTCTCCGAAACCGGCGATGTCGCCGTGGGCGGCGAAGTGTTCGGGTTCTACCGTGATGAAAACCGCTGTTGCGGTGAAACGAATGACGCCATCTTCACCGACCCCCTCGCCAGTGTAAGGCACGTCCTTGCCGCACGCTGATACGTGCGCTAATGCGGTGGGGCTGGTGTAGCGGAACCGGCGCTAGATACTCGATCGCGAGATTGCGCGTGACCGCAGGCGTGCCGGCGATCCACAGGGTGAAGCCCAAAAGGTCGTCGCACGCCGCCGCGATAGCCCCGCCGTGCGCCAAGCCGGGCGCACCGATATGACGCTCATCGAATGCCACATCGGCATATACCTCATCGTCCAGACGATAGACCTCTAGCTGCAGGCCACTGGAATTCTCGGGTCCCGCAACCCATACAGGTAGGCGTGTGTGACGGCAGGCGTTGCGGTTCAGTTGAATTTGGAGCATCCAAGGTTGCGGCCTCGTTTCCGGTTGGACGTGTTCGATAACTTCGGCCATTGCGGCCTTAAACGACGAGAAATCCCGCATTAAGGTGCCGAACGCAGCAACTTGGCGTATGCCGACCTGGCAAAGTGCAGCTCATGGTCACGGCGAGCCGCGCCGGGCGATCCAAGCGCCAGTACGGTCCGCTTCGGCGCGATACCGTTAGCACGGTACCGCAGGCATTTTGGACACGCTGCGTCACGATGGTCGAACACCGTCAGGGGGCCATTCGTCGACGCCGTCTTCGAGCGGCACATCCAGAGATCGCAGGAGCGCAGAAAAGAGTCGCCAGTTGCCAATCGCCGCGACAAGTTCTACAAGGAGCCCCGGGTCTGCTTGCAACGCATCTCGGCACACAGCCCACGTGCCATCCGAGATGGTGCCGTCACGCAGTGTCTCATCGGTCGCCGCAAGTACAGCACGTTCGGCATCGCCAAAGTGGTTAGCATTCTGCCAATCTCGCACCGCGAGCAGGTCACGCTCGGACACGTCGAGCATTCGTGCGAGTCGCCAATGTTGCGTCCATTCATAGACCGAGCCGGTGACCCAGCCGATTCGCATGATGATCAGCTCTCGCAGCCGCGCGTCGAGGTCCCCGGTCCACAGCAACGCCTCCAGCAGTCCGTTCAAGGCCATTGCCACACTAGGCTGGTGAAGCGCGATTCGGAATATCGACAACTCCGCTATGGCTTCGGGGATGCCACATTGAGCAGCGCGCCGGCGCGCGTCTGTCAGGCCGAGCATTTCGACGCGGTTTCCACTGCCCACAGTCGGTCCTTAAGTTCGTAGGTGCAGTTACTTCGTGTTGTTACGTTGTGCTGTGACCCGGGTGGGTCGGGTGAGGCGGCATGTCGGTTGCCGGCCTGGTGGTGCGGCTTGAAAGGACTGGCCGCCCGGCCTTCCTGGACTTCCTCGGGCCGCTGATTGAGATCTGCGACGTGATCGCTTGTTTAAGGAAATGCTGGCGGGGTTGTCCGTGGGGATCGTGTTGGCAGACAAGCGGATAGGAGATCGATGGCAGCGGGCCAGTTGTGGGCTGGGGTTGATGTCGGCAAGGAACATCACTGGGTGTGCGTGGTCGACAACAGCGGCACGGTGGTGTTGTCGCGCAGACTCGGCAACGAGGAGCAACCGATCCGTGCGCTGATCGGCGAGATTGACTCGTTGGCTGATCAGGTTGCCTGGACGGTGGACCTGACCACGGTGTATGCCGCCCTGTTGTTGACCGTGTTGGCTGATGCCGGCAAGTCGGTGCGCTACCTGGCGGGCCGTGCGGTCTGGCAAGCCTCGGCGGTCTATCGAGGTGGTGAAGCCAAGACCGACGCCAAAGACGCCCGGGTGATCGCTGATCAGTCGCGGATGCGCGGCGATGACTTGCCACTGCTGCATCCCGACGACGATCTGATCACCGAACTGCGGCTGCTCACCGCTCATCGCGCCGACCTGGTCGCTGACCGCACCCGCACGATCAACCGACTGCGCCAACAACTCGTTGCGGTGTGTCCGGCGCTGGAGCGGGCCGCCCAGCTCAGCGCTGACCGGGGCTGGGTAGTGCTGCTGGCGCGCTACCAGCGCCCCAAAGCCATCCGCCAGACCGGTATTTCGCGGCTGACCCGGATCCTGGCCGACGCCGGAGTGCGTAATGCCGCGGCCATTGCGGCGGCTGCGGTGGCGGCCGCCAAAACTCAAACGGTCCGACTGCCCGGCGAACAAGTGGCCGCCGGACTGATCGCTGATCTGGCGCAGGGGGTGATTGCCCTCGATGACCGCATCAAGACCACCGATGCCGACATCGAGGACCGATTTCGCCGCCATCCACTGGCCGAAGTGATCACCAGCATCCCAGGCATGGGATTTCGGCTCGGTGCTGAATTCCTGGCCGCCGTCGGCGATCCCGAACTGATCGGCTCGGCCGACCAGCTCGCCGCCTGGGCCGGGCTCGCACCGGTATCTCGAGATTCGGGAAAACGCACCGGACGACTGCACACCCCCAAGCGCTACAGCCGCCGGCTGCGCCGGGTGATGTACATGTCCGCACTGACCGCCATCCGCTGCGACCCGGCCTCCCGCGCCTACTACCAACGCAAACGAAACCAAGGCAAACGACCCATCCCAGCCACCATCTGCCTGGCCCGACGCCGCACCAACGTCCTCTACGCACTCATCCGCGACAACCGCACCTGGCAACCCGACTCACCCCCGATCACTCAGTCGGCGGCTTGACATCGTCATTGAGAGTCCTTTCAGTTGGGCACTGCTGGCACGTCAGGCCATCGGTACGAAGACGTTGTGCAAGGCCGGAATCGTGCCCGGCTCGCCATCGGCTAAGACGTCGAGTAATCGTGGTAGGCCCGCGAAACCGGCGACGTCCCGGGATAGTTCATCGAAGGGCCAACGCCCAGAGACGAGCAATTCGATCGCGCTCTGATAGGCGGGGTAATCGACCCCCAGCGAGCCGAGGACGCGTAGTTCTTTGAAAACGAGGAGGTCTGGCTCGAAGCCTGGTGCTCCGCCGCCGCCGCGGGTGCCGGCGATCACCACGCGTCCGCCTGGTCGAGCAAGTGCGACGGCGTCAGCGAATGCACCTGGCGCTTTGGCGGTGACGTCGACGACGACGTCTGCGAGTTGACCGGTCGCTCGTTGCAGGGCCTTGACCGGGTCTTCACGGGTCACGTCAATGGTCAGGTCCACGCCGAACTTGGACGCTGCGGCTAACCGTGGTCGATCGCGTGGTCCGAGTCCGGTCATAGCGACGAATGCCGCTCCGGATTCCTTCGCTGCTACGGCCGAGCAGATGCCGCGGATGCCTGGCCCCAGGACTGCGACGACGTCGCCTGACGCGGTCTCCGGCAGCGTGGCAGCCCATTTGATTCCCGCGCCCAGCGGGTTGAACAACGTAGCGACAATCGGGTCGAGTCTGTCTGGAATCGACAACAGCATGGAATCGAAGGGCAGATGCAGGTGCGTTGCGTACCCTCCCCACAGGCCGGGATCGATGTTTACGTCGACGAAGCCGAACATCGTGGCCAGTCCGTTGCGCGAGCACCTGCGATACTCACCTCGGCGGCACGCGTCGCACTCCCGGCACGATCGAAAAACCTCGACCGCAACCCGATCACCTGCCGACACACCCCAACGCGCGCTTGCGGCGTCACCGACTGCCTCAACGACACCGACGATTTCATGTCCCGGGACGAAGGCGAAGCCCGCTGGTAGGTGACCGCTGTACTGCTCGTGATCGGTTCCGCAGAGCCCGCACGCCTCGATCCGAAGGACTCCGGAGTGGCCGTCGACGGGCGGTACCGCAAGAGTGCGCCGCTCGAGGGCGCGCGGCTTGGTCAGCACGAGCGCATCGGCCTTCATGGCAGTTCGAATTCGACGCGCTGATCAGCGGGCCGCACAGTTACCTGACGTCCGACCATCATCTCTTTTGACATTTCCTTCGCCACCTTCGCATCGTCGTTGCGAGCCGCGACGCGCCGGCCGTCGGGTAGACGCGCGAGAACAGGCACCCACGAAGGGCCAACGTCGCGGTCGTGTACCACCGTGTAGCCGTCGATCGTTGCCCTACCGGATGTGTCGGCGGCAGAAGCGACTGGAACCGCAGTCGCATCAATCGCGGCCTGCGCTTCCGCCATGTCCGGTGTCTGCCACCCAGTCGGCGGCGGCGTCGCCGACCATAGGCCCAACGAGTGCTTCGTGATGTACCAACCTAATCCGGAAACCAGTCCTAGGGCGTCCGGTTCGCTTCGGCAGCGTCGAACCATCTCCACAATCGAGTGGCTGACATAGTTGTTACCCGGTCCTCCGTGGTAGGGCAATCCACCGGTCACCGTGAACCCGCGTGGATCCGCTGGATCGAGATCGAGCGCCTCGATCGCAACTTCGACCGCGGAAGGGAAGCAGGAGTACAAATCGAACCATCCGATGTCATCGGCGGAAAGGTCGCAGGCAGCTAGGAGCGCCCGTCCGACAGCGCGAATTCCCGCGGACCGACTGAGATCGGGCCGCTGAACCGGAAAGTACACGTCGTTGCAAGTGGCCGCGCACCATGGGAAAACCCATCGGTCACGAGGAACACCGATTTCGTCGGCGACTTCGGCAGCCATCATGACGAAGGCGGCTGCCATATCGACGGTGATAATGCTGTTGAGCATCTTGGGATATGGCTCGCACACCATCCGGTTAGTTGGCGAGACCGAGCTGAGCTCACTGGCAGTGCGCGCGCGCGGAAACCATGCCTGGCCGGGATGCCTCGATGCTTCGAGCGTGAAGGGGGCCATCAGGTTTCCCAGCCAGCGACGCTGCTCATCGAAGGTCCGGCCCGATCGAGCCGCAATCGCCGATTCGAAGACCGGGTACACCTGGTGCGGCCAACGCAGTCCAGCACACATCTCGGCCGCGCTCAGACCGGGGCGAGTATCGCCAAGTGACTCATCCCGGCCCTCAACGGGTTTCGGGTCTCGTCGCACCTGACCCGATCCAACCCTACGAGCTGACGCGCCGCTCTCCGCTCCGACGACTAACACCGCGTCGCTGACACCGCGCGCGATGCGGGCGCCGAGCACCTCAACGAGGTACTGAGGCGTATTACCGCCAACCGGACAACTGATGCGCCGTATTGGCGCCAGCCCAGCCGCTTCGGCAATCCTCGTCGCAGGATTGTCACGCGGAATCATCAAGATTCCGGGCGTCGCCACCATATCGATTCGATGCCCGATAGCAGCGCCCGAGTCCTGCAATGCTCGACGCACGGCCTCGGAAGCCAAATCGATGGGGTCAACGACACCGTCGTCGCGGTGCGTGATCTCACCAACTGCGACGACGACCGGAGTGCGGCGTGGAATCGGCAACGGTCAGGCCGCGGTCATCGTCGACGCCTTTGCGACATATCTGCGATATTGTCACATAAGGTGCTATACGACAACTGCTTCGATCGTCAGCCCACGAACGGCACGGGACGGCATACTTGAATGGTGACGAAAAAATCGTTGCGATGGGGCACGGCGACCGCCGCGAGCCGCGACATCGCCCGAGACCATCTGCTCGATGCCGCCGCAACGTCCCTCGAGAACAAGGGGCTACCGGGCACCACGATGGAGGACATCGCCAGGCAGGCCGGGGTGTCCCGCGCCACGGTGTATCGCTACTTTCCGAGTCGTGAATCCGTCATTTCCGGTGTTATCTTGCGGTCAGCCGAACGCTACCTCCGCCGCATTAGTGCGCGGATCGCAGCGCATGCCGATTTAGGCTCGGCGATACTGGATTTCGTCGAGGTTACACTCCGTGCGGCCCACCGTGAACCCATAATCGGATTGCTATTCGGCAGTGACGACGAACTCGCCGGCGTAGGGCTGGCCAAGGGTACGTCGGTGGCTTTGTTCGAACTCGTCGCCGAGTTCCTTCGCCCTGTCTTCGCCGCGCACTGGGATCAACTTGAGCGTGGGGTGTCGGTCGACGATGCATCCGAGTGGATACTGCGGGCTATCCTCAGCCTACTCACGGTCGAAGGCCCAAGGCAGCGCAGCCCGGAGGGCCTCGATGCTTTTCTACGAAGATTCCTGCTTCCTCCTCTGCTCACCACCACCCGGTCTTGCGCTGATGCAACAAGTACGGAGTAATGTCTCGTTAGTGGCAGCAGTATCGGTGAACGACGAGGGGCTCTAGACATGAAGTTCGAGCAGTTCAGCCAAGAGATTGCCGACGAGTTGCAGAATGCGGCGGCAACCGCGGGTGGGCTGTCCAGCTACTTGGGATTTCGGCACACCGAATTCGCCGCGGGACGTCTGGTTGTGGAGATGGATGCTCGGGACGACCTGATGACGCCGTTCGGCAACCTGCACGGCGGATGCTTGTCGGCGATGGTAGACCACTGTCTGGGCGTGGTGTTCTATCCGGTTATCCCAGCGGGATCATGGGTGGCCACAACGGAATTCAAGCTAAATCTGCTGCAGCCCGTGTCGAGCGGAGTGTGCGTTGCGGTCACCGAGATCATCGCGCTGGGCAAGCGTAGCGGTGTCGCCAGAATCGATGTCTCCAACGCGGGGCGCGCGGTATGCGCGGCGCAGGGAACCGTGACGGTGGTTAGCCCGAGGGGGTATTCCGGTTGATGGCGAGACTGAGCACGAGTGCCGTCCGAATTGGCTATCGCGGCCTAATCAAATGACTGTTACCTGCGAGCGAATCCGCACCGAAGACGGCGTCACCCTCACGGCGGATTTCTACCGGCACGACACCGCCCGCGCCGTCGTACTTCTCCTGCATGGTGGTGGTCAAAATCGCCACGCTTGGACCACCACGGCGCGCCGGTTGCATGCGCGCGGTTACACCGTCGTCGCCTACGATGCCCGAGGCCACGGCGATAGCGGGTGGGACCCGACTGGGCGATACGAACTCGCAGGACTCACATCCGATCTGCTGGCTGTGCGCGAACATGCGAGTGACGACCGCCCGCCGGTGGTCGTTGGTGCGTCGTTGGGTGGCATGACCATTTTGGGAACCCATCTGCTGGCACCAGCCGATTTGTGGTCAGCAGTCGTTCTTGTCGACATCACCCCGCGAATGGAGTTCCACGGTGCACGCCGCGTCGTGTCATTTATGGCCGCCCATCCCGACGGATTCGGCACGCTCGACGACGCGGCCGACGTCATCGCCCAATACAATCCGCACCGCGCTCGTCCCGAAAGCCTGGACGGACTGCGAAAAGTGTTGCGCCAACGCGACGATGGCAGGTGGATTTGGCGATGGGATCCGGCTTTCATCACCTCTAATTTTCAGTTCCTGCAAGGTGACCCCGCCACTGGTGCCGAACAGTTCGACGCGATCAGCGAACTGCTTGTTGAGGGGGCCCGTCGCGTGCAGGCACCAACGCTTCTGGTGCGCGGCGTCCTCTCGGATGTGACATCGCAGCAGTCGGTCGATGAATTCCTCCAGGTTGTCCCGCACGCCGAAGCGGTGGACGTTTCCGGCACAGGTCACATGGTGGCCGGCGACGACAACGACGCCTTCACTGCAGCAGTCGCCGGATTTCTCGACCGCACGATAGCCAATTCGGCCTGAGAACCTCTGAGCTGTGTGGCGCAGCCCAAAGCTGGCCATAGTTAAGGGCAGCCGACAGCTACCAAAACCAAGATATGCGTGACATCCATCCACTTAAGCAGGATGTGAATGGCCATTAGCTACAGTCGAGCGATGCACCTTCGTACCGTCTGCACCACAGTAACTTCCGGCTTGGTCGAGGGTTTCTCCCGAGACGGCGTGACCAGGTGGCGATCCATCCCCTACGCCGAGCCGCCCGTCGGGGCGTTGCGCCTAAGAGCCCCCCGGCCAATCGAGCCGTGGGAGGGAGTCTTGCCGTGTCACCGTTTCAGGTACTGTGCACCACAGCCGCGCAAATACACTTTTGTTGGCCTCGGCAAATATCAGCCGATGAGCGAAGACTGCCTGACGCTGAACGTCGTCGCGCCCGACACCAGATACGAGCGGCCGTTACCTGTGATGGTGTTCATCCATGGCGGCGCATACTTCCTCGGCAGCTCCGCGACACCGGTATATGACGGGGCATCGTTGGCTCGCAAGGGGTGCGTGTTCGTGTCAGTTAATTACCGGCTGGGCGCGCTTGGAGCAGTTGACCTCTCGTCTCTGTCTACCGACGCCTTCCGCATCGACGACAATCTTTATCTGCGTGATCTGGTTATGGCGCTCCGTTGGGTGCGTGACAACATCGCAAGCTTCGGCGGCAATCCCGACGCTGTGACGATATTCGGCGAGAGCGCAGGGGCACACGCAGTGGCGACGCTGTTGGCTGTTCCAGCTGCTAAAGGGCTGTTCGCTCAAGCCATTTCTGAGAGCCCCGCGGGAGGTTTGGCTAGTTCCCGTGAACAATCTGAAGAATACGCCGCAAGGTTTGCGGCGATTCTCGGAGCTCGGAGGCGAGACGCTGCCGCGGTCTTGCTGACCGCGCCGCCGACCGACCTCGTAGCGACTTTGGATCATCTGATCATGCAGGAAAGCCGCAACGCGCCGGGCGTATATCCGGTCGGTCCCACATATGGAACCGACTACCTGCCGCTGGATCCAATGGATTCGTTGCGCTTGGGAAAAGCACACCGAGTGCCTCTCGTCGTGGGTAACAATGCGGAAGAAGCCAAGCTGTTCACCCGCTTCCTGAAACTACTGCCAACGAACGAACCCAAGATCGAGCTGCTGCTATCGACTGTGGAATCTGCTGACCGTGAGCGGATTACGGCGGCGTACCCCTCTTATCCGAAAGCCGCTGCTTGTATTGAATTGGGAGGCGACTTCACGTTCGCATCGGTCGTATGGCAGATCGCCGACGCGCACAGCGCACACGCTCCGGTATACGTGTACCGCTATGACTACGCTCCGCGCACGTTGCGATGGTCCGGGCTGGGGGCCACTCATGCTACCGAATTGCTCGCAGTTTTCGACGTCTACAGAACGCGGTTGGGTCGGCTGCTCAGCGCGGCAGGCGACAAATATACGGCGCTGCGCATTACCGAGGATGTCCAGTCGCGGTGGTGCGCCTTCGCCCGCACAGGCGTGCCTGGCGCGGGTTGGCCCAGCCACGTCAGTGCCGACCATGCGGTGATGATCTTCGACAGGACATCGCGGGTCGAGTGTGACCCGCTTGCGGTTCGGCGCCAGGCGTGGGAGGGATTTACCTTCCGCCGCCCCTGACCGCATTCTGTGTGCATCTCGTTCCCGACATGCCGCGAACTGCCGCGGGCGAGGTATTCAAAGACAGAGCTTCGCCCGTAATTCGGCGGGGAGCGGCGTTCAGCCCTACGTTGAACCGCTGTTCGTCGCGTCAGCTGCTGATTACCACCACCACCTGGGAATGGAACCAGACGCCCAGGTAGTTGCGCGCGGAGCGCTTGAGCTTCAGCCTATCGGCTCGCGCTACGGCGGCGGGCCAAAAGTTTCGATAGTGGGATGGCCCACTCGGGTCAGAGTTGACCCTGCTGTCAATGGCCAAGTAGAAGTACCCGCTGGTGGCCGGATAAAAGTACCCACCCCGTGCAGTGATTCTTAGATTGGTTGGGGGTTCTCCTTCCGGTGTTGGGCGTCCTTCATTCGGTAGGACTGGCCGTCGGTGATGACGACGGTGGCGTGATGCAGGAGCCGGTCCAAGATGCTGACGGCGGTGGTCTGCTCGGGCAGGAATCGACCCCACTCTTGGAAGGGCCAGTGCGAGCCGATGGCCAGGGAGCGGCGTTCGTAGGCGCCGGCGACGAGGCGGAACAGCAGCTGGGTGCCGGTGTCGTCGAGTGGGGCGAAGCCCAGTTCGTCGAGGATGATCAGATCGACACGGAGCAGGGATTCGATGATCTTGCCGACGGTGTTGTCGGCCAAGCCGCGGTAGAGGGTTTCGACGAGGTCGGCGGCGGTGAAGTACCGGACCTTGTGCCCAGCATGAATCGCAGCGACCCCCAGTCCGATCAGGGTGTGGGACTTGCCGGTCCCAGCCGGTCCGATGATCGCCAGATTCTGTTGTGTGCGAACCCATTCCAGGCTCGACAGGTAGTCGAACACCTTGGGCTGAATCGACGATGCGGCCACGTCGAAGGACTCCAAGGTCTTGGTGACCGGGAACCCGGCAGCCTTGAGCCGGTTGACGACGTTGGAGGCATCCCGTGCCGCCAGTTCGGTCTCGACGAGGGTCCGTAGCACTTCTTCGGGGGTCCAGCGCTGGGTCTTGGCGGTGATTAGGACTTCGGGGGCGGTGCGCCGGATCGCGGCGAGCTTGAGCCGCCGCAGCCCGGCGTCGAGATCAGCGGCGAATTGCGGAGTGGACAGTGGTGCAACGGGTTTGGTTGCCTTGGCTGGCGTGCCGTTCATGACGTGGCACCACCGTCTGCGGCCGGGTTGACCGTGTAGGCAGCCAGGGATCGGGTCGGGGCGACTGGGAGGTCCAGGATCAACGCATCCCCGGCGGGGCGGGGCTGCGGCGTTCCGGCGCCGGCGGCCAGGATGGACCGCACGTCGATCGCGCGGAACCTCCGGAACGCGACCGCCCGGCGAAGCGCGCCGACCAAGGCGTCGGTGCCGTGGGCGGCGCCCAACGCCAGTAGGACTTCCAGTTCGGAGCCCAGCCGAGTGTTGCCGATCGCGGCGGCCCCGACCAGGAATGCTTGAGCATCCTCGCCGAGTGTGCAGAACTGTTGCTCAGCATGAGTTTTGGGTCGTGGTCCGCGGCTAGGTTCCGGGCGGGGACCGTCGTAGTGATCGTCGAGGACTGATGCGCTGCCTGGGGCACCCAGTTCGTGCTCAGCCACGATCACCCCAGTCGCGGGCTCCACGATGCACAGCGCGCCGTGATCGACGACGACGGCCACGCTGGTCCCGATCAGTCGGGTGGGCACCGAGTAGCGGGCCGAGGCATACCGGACACACGACAGCCGGTCGACCTTGCGGATCACCGACGGTGCCCCGATTCGAAGTTGCAGCGACGGCAACGGTTGCAGGAGTTCCCGTTCGATCAGCAGTTGCTCATCGGGGACCGCACAGATCTCCGAATGCACCGCGGCATTGACCTCCAGACACCACGCCCTGGCCGCAACGTTGGCAGCACGCAGATCAACCGGCACCCCGGCGATGGCGGCGTCGGTGAGCAGCGGGACGGCGAGGTCGCGTTGGGCGTAGCCGCACAAGTTCTCCACGATGCCCTTCGATTTAGGGTCGGATGCATGGCAGAAGTCCGGCGCGAAACCGTAATGACCTGCCAGCCGGACGTATTCGGCGGTAGGGATCACCACGTTGGCGACCACGCCGCCCTTCAGACAGGCCATCCGGTCGGCCAGCACCCGGGCCGGGACACCACCTATCCCGGCCATCGCTTCGGCGATCAACGCCAACGTCGTGGACGCCTTCTGGTCGGTGGCGAACGCGACGAAGCGCCACCGGGAGAACGCCAGCACTGCGCAGAACAGGAACAACCCGGGTGCGGCTTGGGCCCAGTCGATCACCAGATACTCACCCGGTGACCACACCGCCGGGCGACGTCCCCGGTGATGTTCGTTGCGCCACAACACCTTCGCCTCAGCAACGAGGCGACGGAAGTTGCGTGCCGACCCGTCGTAACCGGCGGCCTTCGCGATCGGCAACATCCGCTTCGCCGACATCCGACCCGCCGACTTCTCGACACGCTCGGCGACCAGATCGGCCACCGCATCGTAATTGTGGGCCCGCTCGACCCGCGGCGGTGCGCTCTCACCGGCTTCGAATTTCTCGACGACTTTCTTGACGGTCCTATGGGTGGTGCCGCACAGCTGCGCGGCGCCGCGGTATGACCCGACTTGTTGATAAGCAGAAATGATGTCCATGCGGTCCCTCGCAGACTTCAATGGAACTCCCCGGTGGTGACGATGAGTGGTTGGCACCTTCACCGTCACCACCGGGGCCCGCAGTTCCTGATCGACACGACGAACACGGGGTGGGTACTTTTATCCGGCCACCAGCGGATACCTCCACTTGGCCACCAGTGGGTACTTTTTCATGGCCACGGACACCTGCCGGACCTTACACGCGATGTGAGCGGCGCCATACGCTGGCGCTACGAATGGATTAGGTCACTAATGTGAAGGATCACCACATGACCGAGATGCTGACCCAGATGCAGGCGCTTCCCAGTGAAACTCCGCTCGAAGACGAGGCGTTGGCGGCTTACGAGAAGAAGTTTCGGGAGGACAACACGATTTGGGCTGAGTTGTTGCAGGAGAACCTCGACCGGCTCGGGCGCGGCTCGTTTTCGCTGCACTGGATGAACACCGACAAGGCCAATTGGGGTGTTCGCGCGCGCCCGAGTTCGCGGGGGTTGACCTATACCGACATCAACCGCCCGCCAGCCTACGGCACGCTGCCCGAGCACACGACGTGGCGCAACTTCGCCCCGCGCGGCTCTGTGCGTGAGCCCTATGTTGACCAGATGCCGACCATCGACGCTTATGACATCCTCGACAAGAAGGAGGCCTGGGCGGACAACGTCATGACGCTGTATGAGGAGGCCAAGGCACGGCAGTGGAACTCCACCAGCGATATTCCGTGGAACGAGCTGGAGCCCGCCAGTGAGGATCTGGAGAAGGCGGCGTGCCAGCTGGCTACCTCTTTGACGGAGGTTGAGTTCGTCGCCGGTGACTTTCCGTCGCGGTGGGTGTATCGCACCTCACCGGATTTCTACGAGGTTAAGAACTTCCTCGTGACGCAGATGATGGACGAGGCCCGCCACATGGAGGTGTTCCGAAAGCGTGCCCTCGCCGGCGGGGGAGGCTTGTTGCACGCCAGCCCGGCCCTGGAGTGGGCACTGAAGGCGATCCTCGAGTCGCCGAGCCACACCCAGGGCACGTTCCTGCTGAACGTGCTGGGCGAAGGGCTTGTCCTTACGATTTTCCGGGCCGGGGAGTACCTGTCCAAGACGCATGTCGACAAGGAGATCTTCCGGCGCTGCATGCAGGACGAGGCCCGTCACGTGTCGTACGGGACCCTGGAATTGAAGAACTTCCTCGACAGCTCGACTGATCGGGAAAAGGCGCTTTCGGATATGCATCGCTTCGCCGATCTTGGCGAGCAGATCATCCTCACCGCACTGAGCAGTCCCGGGCTGTTGGAACCGCTGGCCGTTCTTATGGGCGGTGGAGTGGACAAGATCGACGAAGGTATGGAGGGTGTGTCGTTCCTGTGGGGGACGATTATTGAGGAGTACCTGCAGCGCTGTGAGCGGGCCGGGTTTGACCGTCGCGAGAAGGTGACGATCCCCTTGGAGATGCCGTGGACGGCGTAAGTACGAGCGCAGATCTTCCTACCGTTGAGTGGTTCACCAGGCTGGCGGAGGTCAGTAAGGCTGACCTCGCCGAGTTCCGTAAACTCGGCGAGGTCGACTGCCGGTTTGCCGTCAACATCTTCGATGGCGGCCCAGATGGGTCTGCGTTGATTGTCCAGCTCACGTTCGACGGCTTCGAGGTGAGCGAGATCAAAGAGATCAGCGACACAGGGTTGGAGTCGATGGATTTCGTCATCGAAACCGACCGTGATTCGTGGCTGGACATGGTGGACAACATCCGCGCCGGAGACGGCCGACCGGACCTCGATCACACCCTCAACGCCTTGAGCATGGCGTCGACGCCGATACGGGTCTGGTCATCTGATCCTCTGGGCAAGGACATGTTTTTCCGCTACAACCAGAGTTTGCAGCATTTCATCAACAAGAGCGCTCGGCTGTGAGTCGCCGCTGAAGAAAAGGAAAGAGCATGAGCGGCACTCGGCGAGGCCATTTCTACATCGATGACACGTGCATCGGGTGCGGAGCGTGTGAGCACTCGTGCCCGGGACGGGTCGATGCCATATCCAAGAAGGCCGACGATTTCCTGGGCCGATTCGTCATCGACCTCGATGAATGCATCGACTGCGGGAAGTGCGTCCCGCTGTGCCCCGTCGATTGTATTCACGACGGGCGGGTCGAGGCGGCATTTGTCCCGGACAATGGCTACACGAAGATCGGAAAGCTATACGACTGGGCAGCGCGCAAAGATAGCTGATACATCAAAAGATCCAGGAGCTGAGGGATTGGCATCAGATTGGTGGCCGGGGCCACGTGTCGCGCGGCCGCTTGGCGCGGAGGTTGATTCTGACCTCTCTGCCAAAATTCGGACAGGCGATAGCTGTGGCTTCGACCCACAATGTCAGCTGCCGCATGAGCTCCCGCCGCGTCGCCGTCAGCTTTGCCGATCTATCACGACATCATCATCGTGGTTTTTCGGTCAGACCTCGCGGCGTCCCGACCATCACCACCCCATCAAATGACTAGGAGTTGTGTCATGGGCGTTTTCAAAGACGGCGTCGAGGCAACGAAGTACATTGCCGGGATCTTCGAGGAGGCGGTGGACGATGAGTCGATCGCCGATCAACTAGCGGCATCCGGTGTTGTGCTGCAGCTCAACTGCTCTGACCCGGATATCCAGGTTACGGTCGACATGCCTAATAAGAAGGTGTTCACCGGGAACTGTGACATCAAGCCTACCGTAGCGATGTTCATGACCTCTGACATGGCCAACCGGTTTTGGCAGGGCAACCTCAATCTCGCTGTCGCGCTGGCCAAAGGCCAGGTCCGCGCCAAGGGGCCGGTTCCAAAGATCCTGAAGCTTATTCCCGTCGCCAAGAAGCTTTTCCCGCGGTACGAGGAGCTGCTGCGGGCTGAGGGCCGTACTGACCTGCTGGTTGTTTGACGCGCGTCGACAAGTCGTCAAGCTGTATGGCGTACATCAAGCTCCTCGAGCGTAGATGTTCGAACGGGCCGGATAAGCGTCGGCCTGGTCGCTGCGACCGGCGTCTTGGTCCGCGCCGCACTTGAAGCCCTGCGCTACTAGGGTCCTGCGTCTGAAACCCGTTTACGGGTGTGGGGCAGGATTTCGTCGGGGTCATTTTCCATACCTGGGACTGTCTGAACAACGGTGGATCTGATCTTGGTCTGACACGCCGGGCGTGAGCTTGGCGGGAAGGACTGATGATGTCGGAAACACTCGACTTCGGAATGGCCATTGATCGTCAGCAGACTACTTTCCCGTGCTGACGACCGACGCCGCCGAATCGGCTCGACGGGGGACAAGTTTGTCCTGGTTCGTGGCGCGCTGGGTGCTCAACAGGCGAGTGCCCAGCCGCTGCAACGCCTCCACTGAGAATGGTTGTGTCATACGGCGGTTGACAGCGGGGGCAATGCGGAGCATGAAATAGCCCAGCCAGGCCTCGGTGCGCACCGGTACGACCGCGAGATCAAACCGTACAGCACGCACGGCGGCGCGAGCGACGAGGTCGGGACTCATCGGTGAGATCGGAAACTTCTCGCCAAATTCCTGGAGCTTCTTGGTGAACTGTTTTCCTTGTTCGATCAGTTCGTGGTTGACGCCGACAACCACCGCGCGATCACCTATATTGGTATTGATCACACCCGGGCATATCGCGCTGACGCCGATGCCTTTCGGTCCGAGCTCGAGCCGCAGGCATTCGGTCAGCATCTTCACGCCCGCTTTGGAAACCGAGTACGGCGACATAACCGGGGTGGGCGTGAATGCCGCCGCCGAGGCGATATTGACGATATGGCCACCGCCGTGTTCAACCATCTGGGCGCCGAAGAAACGGCACCCATGAACGACGCCCATTAGGTTCACACCGAGTTGGCGTTCCCAATCCGACGGACGCAGCTCTAAGAACGGGCCGCCCACCAAGATTCCTGCGTTATTGACCAGCACATCGGCGTATCCGTAATCGGCTAACACGCTGCGAGCGAGCGCCTCCCAGGCATCGGGGTCGATAACATCCAATTGCGCCGCCGACGCGCTGCGGGCATGACCACGGATCATCGCCGTGGTCGCTTGTGCCGCATCCAGATCGATGTCGGACACCACGACATGGGCGCCGAGCTTGGCAAACCTGATCGCTGTCGCCCGGCCAATACCGCTTGCAGCCCCGGTGACCACCACCACGCGTGGACGCAACCGATTGACCTTCACGCGTTCTCCTTCCTCATGGCCCCGATCGCACCCGGAAGCTTAACGCCCGTACTGTAGCGGTAGACATCAAGGTTGTAATGTCGGTTCTGCCAATACATTTCGCCATGCGTCGACGGCCGAAACGGTGAATCGCCCTGGCTGTTGATATAGTAGGTATTCGAATCCGCGCAGGTCGGAGTGAACAGAAAGTTCTTTTCCTGGCGCTTCAAACACTTCCGGAAATACTCGTCGTGGACTTCCTGACGTATCTCGCAGACCGTCGCGCCGCAGCGCTTCGCCTCGGCTATAGCGCGGCTCAGATGAGCCGACGTCGCTTCGATCATCCACAGATATGATCCCAGCACGAAGCCATAAGGCCCAGTGATGGAGAACATGTTCGGAAATTTGGGAACAGACACGCCTTGATACGACTGGTATCTCTGCTCATACCAGAACCGCCCGAGATCGATGCCGTCGCGCCCGATGACGGGAAAGGGTGGCACTGCACCCGTATCCCACAGCTTGAACCCGGTCGCGCATATCAACACGTCGACCTCGTGCTCTACACCATCCACTGTCCGCACCCCCTTCCTGGTTATGCACTCGATCGCATCGGTGACCAGGCTGACATCTTCGCGGTTGAATGTGCGGAGGTAGTCGTTTGACATCGATGGGCGCTTGCAGCCCAAGCCATAGTGTGGGATCAGCTTCTCCCGAATTACTGGATCCTCGATTTGCCGACGCATCCAGCGGCGTGTAGCTAGCTCGAGCAGCTGGCGAGTCCCGTTCACTAGCCACCCTGGACCGACCCACATCCCCGCCATCCCGATCTCAGTTGCGACAGTGCCCACCGTGCGGATAGCCGAGCGGATTCGTTTACGGCCCAGGACCCATCGGCCGACGGACTTGATCTCCATATCCGGTTTGGGGAACACCCAGATCGGCGTTCGCTGGAAGACGGTCAGATGTTCGACCTCGTCAACGATGGCCGGGACAAGCTGGAGCGCCGTGGCGCCCGTGCCGATCACCGCGACGCGCTTACCGGCCAGCACCACGTCGTGATCCCATAGCGCGGTGTGCACGAGCGCACCCCCGTACTCGTCCAAACCTGGGATATCGGGCATCTTCGGGCGTTCCAGGCCGCCGACCGCCATTACGACATATCGGCTCGTGATCTCCTGGTTGCCGGCGGCGGTCAATCGCCATAGACTGTTGTGCTCATCAAACACCGCCGAGGCGACGGTGGTGTTCAACCGAAGCTTCTCACGCAGGCCGTATTGGTCCACGACGTCATCGGCGTAATCCCGAAGCTCGTCACCCGGAGCGAAGATCCGCGACCAATCACCGCGCTGCTCGTAGGAAAAGCTGTAGACAAACGACGGAATATCCACCGCCACACCCGGATATGTGTTCGCATGCCAGGTGCCGCCCACCCGATCCCACTTGTCGACGATGACAAAGTCGTGAATACCTCTCCGTTGCAAGGCGATACCGGCGCCGATACCGCCGAACCCAGCGCCCACAATGACGACGTCATGGTCAGGAGTGACACGCTCGGCAGCAGGTAACTGTTCAATCTCGACTTTTGTACTCAATTCGGGCTCGCCGGACTTGCTGCTACTTTTGGTAACCCACAAGGGTGCCATGGGTCCCGAACAGTTCCTGCTGCCACTTGTTCAGCAGCGCACGGGTGTCGACATCGTCGGGATGAAAGCCGGGTTTCATGTAGATGCGCAGGTCGGCCATCAAACCCTTGAGCAGCGGGCCTCGAAACACAGCACGCGCTTGACGCGTCACTTTGATCGGATGCCACCCTTTAGGGTCCGTCGCGATGGACAGCAACACGCCGATCGTTATCACCGGGATGGCCAGAACGTATAAAACCCCCATCACACCGATGCGAAGCCACTCCGGCCCGCGGACCGACCGGTAAACGTCGAAGGCAACCGATTTGTGCTCCAGCTCTTCCACCGCGTGCCAGTTGAGCAGGTTTCGCACCTCGGGATCACCAGGGATCTTCTGTAACTCCTCGCCTAGCATTCGCTCAGCCAGCGTGGCAGTGAAGTGTTCAGCCGCTGCAGTGACCGCCAGGGGTACCCGCGCGGGCAGCAGGTTTTCGATCCGCACCAACAGCCGCTGCCGCCGACTATTGGCATCGAACATGAAAAAACTGACCAGGGGATAGCCCCTGTCCACCAATTGCTCGTTGAGCCGGCGGTGTTCCTGCCCATGCACCGACTCCTGACCAATGAATCCGGCCACCCGCTTCTTTAACTCCGGATCGGTCACC
Organism: Mycobacterium sp. NTMscope_MAC_12; assembly: GCF_976985675.1. Taxonomy (NCBI): domain Bacteria; kingdom Bacillati; phylum Actinomycetota; class Actinomycetes; order Mycobacteriales; family Mycobacteriaceae; genus Mycobacterium; species Mycobacterium sp. NTMscope_MAC_12. The sequence continues at coordinate 175,152 of NZ_CDRJYY010000001.1, read as the reverse complement.
CGATCGGCGAAGCGCCGGACCGACCTGATAAATAATTCCTCGCCGGGCGGAAATATGCCCGACAGCAACGCCACAAGGTGGCTAAGCACGATGTCGCCCTCAACGAAGTGACGCTGCATCGGCTGCGGATCACCGAATGAGAACCGAATCCGGCGAGTTTTCGGATACGCCTTTTTTGCTGGTCTTTCCGGTGCCATTCCTGTGTTCGCAACTGCTGCGTGACTAGCTACCATGACACTCTCCTTTGTTTTGAGTGTGGTGGTCGGTCACTTCAGGTAGCCGACCAGGGCCCCCTCGGTGCCGAAGAGTTCCTCCTGCCATTGCTCCAGCAACGCGTTGGTGTCGATGTCGTCGGGATGAAATCCCGGTCGCAGGTATTGCCTGAGCTCTGGGATCACGCCACGAAGAATGGGGCCGCGGTAGAGCCGATAGGTCTCACGCACCAGTCGCACTGGCTGACGGCGCGCTTCGGGATCCCGCGCCACCGAACAAGCCAGTACGGCGGTTATGAGGAGGAGCAGAAGGGGGATCATTACCGCCATCACACGTCGACGCACCCGCTCGGTACCCCGCACCGAGCGGAATACATCAAAGGCAACCGACTTGTGCTCAAGTTCCTCCAGCGCATGCCAGTTCAGCAGGTTCCACACCTCCGCATCACCCGGGATCGCCTGGATCTCCTCATCGCCGAGCAGCCGCTCAGCAAGTACGGCGGTGAAGTGTTCTGCGGCTGCTGTCACCGCCAGCGGAATCCGGGCCGGCAGCACCTCCTCGATGCGTTTCACCCAATCAACAAACTTTTCGGAATCCCACCACCCAATCGGATACCCCATGTCAACGAGCTTGTCATTGAGCGCCCGATGCTGCTGGCCATGCACCGATTCCTGACCGATAAACCCGGCCACCCGCTTCTTCAACCCAGGGTCGGCGATCTCATCGGCAAACCGGCGCACCGACCGAATGAACAACTCCTCCCCCGGCGGGAACGACCCCGACAAGTTCGCCAGAAAGTGGCTGAAGATGATGTCGTCGTTAACGAAATACTTGCTGCCCTGGGCAAACGGGAAACGTATCCGCCGGGTCGTCGGATACCGAGACCCCTCACTCACCGCATTTGCAGTGGTCGCTGCCTCTTGCACTATGTGGTCGCTCGTCATAACAAGATACCCCTTCCTCGAACACCCGGTTTCCGATACCGACAGTACTAGGTGTTTAGTGAGACGTTACTGCGGATCGACAGGGCGCGCAAGACTCCGCAATGACGTGTAGAAGCGCTGCGTTTGAGAGCCGCATCACACCGCCGCGTACGCTGTCACCTCCACGACTCCTGCCTTTAAACTGTTTTGACAATCGGCCCAAACCGCAGTACATAGTACTAGTCGTTACGTATACTGTTTGTTCGGAAAATTGCTTACTCGGAAGCAGGGAGCGTTCAAGCTGGATACCGGCATCGAGGCTCTCAGCAACCACTCGTACGGCGCGTAACAGGGAGGCTCGCGTTTCATGTTCCGGGATACCTAGCGGTTCTAGCTGCTCTACGGGCGCCTGTGGCGACGGTGAACATCCCGGACGGGATTGGCACCCAGCGCCATGCCGTGTAGTGCAGTGGACTCTGGTTGTTACAGAAGAGGATGGGGGCGGTGTCAACGATCTGCGGAACCGGCCGTCGGCCAGTCCAAATACATTCGGAGGCGATCAGTTTATGAAGGACTTCACCAATAAAGTGGCAGTAATCACCGGCGCTGGCTCAGGTATCGGCCGTAACCTGGCGTTGAGCTTGGCTGAACAGGGGGCGCAGCTGGCGCTGTCGGACATCGATACGAGCGCGCTGGCCGATACCGCTGGTCGATGCGAGAAGGTCGGAGCTAAGGCGGTGCCGTTCGAGCTCGATGTAGCCCAACGGCCGGCAGTTTACGAACACGCAAAGAATGTCGTCAGTGAATTCGGCAGAGTGAACCTTGTTTTCAACAACGCGGGTGTGGCACTCTCGGCCGACGTGGCCGACATGGATTGGGACGACTTCGAGTGGCTGATGGGCATCAACTTTTGGGGGGTGGCCCATGGCACCAAGGCATTCATGCCGCACCTGATCGCGTCCGGCGATGGCCACATCGTCAATGTGTCATCGGTTTTCGGGTTCGTCGGGATTCCGTCACAAAGCGCCTACAATGCCGCCAAATTCGCCGTCCGCGGCTTCACCGAGGCCCTACGCCAAGAACTCCGGGCCGCCAGGCATCCGGTAGGTGTGACCTGCGTTCACCCGGGCGGGGTGAAGACCAACATCGCCGGTCACGCCCGAGGGCTGCCCGACGGCTCGGACCCCGAAACGCTTAGCCGCCTTTTCCATAGGATCGCGTTCACCAGCCCCGAATCAGCCTCGAGGGCGATACTGCGTGGGGTCAAGAAGAATAAGCCGCGGGTGCTGATCGGTCCTGACGCAAGAGTTTTCGATGCCATTCCCCGAATCCTCGGCCCTCGCTACGAGGACATCATGGCGTCGTTCTATCGCACCGGGCGCTACGGTGCGGGGCGTCGACTCGCCGAACGCCTCGGCCTGCCCAGGTAGTAAGAGCCAACCCTGACGACTGGCGAAATGATTTGCTGGTGGAGCCACAACGTTGGCATACCTGCATCCTCGTTACCAAGGTCAGGAGCCTCCGGGATTTGCAGGACGATTCATCTGGAACGACAATCCTCGACCCTACGTCTGGATCAGAACCGCCGACCAAATCCTGGCAGCATCAGCTAACTACTGCTCCAAATTAGTGACTCACAACGCTAGGCGACCGCGACCAGGTGCTGGCGCTGCGGCTCGCAGCGATAACGCGACGGCTTGCCGTTGATCTTGCAGATCCGCCACACCATTCGCGCGATCGGGTTCATCAGCCCGGTGTCGTAGCACAGCATCCGCACGTCACCGAACATGTCACGCAGCGCCTTGCGCGACTCCAGGGACCCGAAGAACACCTGCTTGCGGACCTCGCGCGGGATGTCGAATTCCTGCCAGAAGGCCTTCGGCGGGACCACGATCGCCGAGCATGCCACCCGCATAATCACCGGCACGTATAACGACAGCCAAAACCGCTTACGCCGCGGTAAGTGCGGCACACGCTTACGCAGATACTCGTGAGCAAACGAGATGTGCCGAGCCTCTTCGGCCACGTGGATGGACATCACCCGCTCCATGATCGGGTGCAGTTCCTTGCCCTCACGTAACACGTTCTTCTGAGTGTGGTCGATGGGTTCCTCACCGGCGAGGATGCCGAACCAGAACGGGATCGGCAGAGGGCTAGCGACCAGCGGGATCAGCGGCGAAAGCCACTTCAGCTGCCGCCGCATCCCAGGCACGTCGGCGCCGATGTGGTTCACCATCTCCTGAAACATCATGGTGTGGTTGCACTCTTCGACCGCCTCGTGCAGGCAGTACCGGTACTCCGGGGACCCGTTCGGCACCCAGAACGCGTACCCCATCAGGCCGCGGATGAGGACCGACTCGAAGTGCAGCCCCACCTTGGCCACATTGGCCTGACGCCACATGCCGATCCTGATTTGGCGTTCCTCCGACTGCGCCTGATACCACGGGTGCCGGCCCAGCGGGTCAGTCGCCGGCAACTTCCAGCGGGGGTCGTTGTCGACTACCGCGTACTCAGGTGCGGTCCAGTCGATGTCGATGTATGGGTTGAAATTGCGTCGCACTGAGCCCTCAGACAGGACGCGCAGCACGTCGGCATACTCGGCGTCGTCCAGCACGTCCATGTTGCGGCGCCAACGCCGCACCAACCTCGTCCGAGCGATCTTCTGGGCCATCGCCAGCCTCCTACCGAAAGTTCACATCAGAAAAGCTACTGATACGGTACCGCTGGTATCGCCAACTTTTCAAAAGCCTGTCCATTTAAGGGCTTGTACCCGCCGCAACAGGTTCGGGCCGTCGCGCAGCCACGCCACCACGAGCCTATTGAAAGTCATTTTCATTACGATATCGCCCGCTCCTAGCTCGCTTGGCAGGGGCGCGGGCACCGATGTCGCCGGAGCCGAGGTTGGGGGCATCAGCGATCAGTAATTTGTACACTATCCCGCTCGTCGCGTCCTCGAGGCACGCTCCAGCCGCTGTGTTCAAGCAGTGCGGCCGAAGTGAACCATCCTATGCACCCTCGGGGTTCTGTGAGCCGGCCGGTTGGTCGGTCACGTGTTGGGAATAGTACTGGGCTTCGGCTTCGGCGCGTGGGACTCGTCCGAGGCGGTGCATGAGCCGCTGCTGGTTGTACCAGGCGACATAGTCGGCGGTGACGTGTTCGACGTCGGACAGGGTGTTCAGCGGGCCGCGGCGAAACGGGGAATCCGCGCGCCATCATCTCCTCACTGCACACTCACACCTGTTCATCTCAAGGTGCGGCCGCCCGCGGATAACGCATGGGGACAACGATTCTGATCCTCGTGCTCAACTAGCGGCAACAGTGAAGGGCCCAACAGCGGCATCCGACGCCCGGCTCGATGCACGGCCTCGTAGGACCACAGTTGTTAGACGGCGTCGACAGGCGACCACTGCATAATTTTCATCTCCTGAGGGCGAGCGCCAGGTCAGAATGGCTCGTCCGCTGAACTACCACTTGGGCCTCCCACAACTGTGGCTCTACCGACCAGGACCAACTTTCTGACGGCAACCCACGTTCACATGTGAGCGGAGGCCCCAGCCCCCCATACCCGTCTAACCCGCCCAGCATAAGGCGGCAGTCGTCTGCCGCCAGCATGCCCTACAATTCCCAGCAAAGGTCAGCACCGCAAGGACTTCGGCCCATTCTTTGGCGGCTGCGGCCGTCTTTTCGTGACGACCTTCGGGCGCAGCGTGTCCTTGAGTGCGTTACGCACGTGATTGCGACGCCAGCCGGTGATGGCGCACAACTGGTCGAGATTCCGGCCATTGCCGGCCCTGTCCGTCCCCACGTAGCGGTTACGATCGCCTCAGCACCACCTTGCGTTGACTCACCTTCAGTACCACCAGCTGGGCCTATCCAGCGCGTTATCCTTGGCTGATCAGGTGCGCCGCACGCGCGCATTCTTAGCTGACGCGACGAGCGGGTCTACCCACGCATTTGCTGAGTCCAGGCGGCGTCTTGACAAGGCGCCCGGAGCGGCACAAAACTGGTGTCATGCGCCCACACTTAGGGCCAGTGCCACCAGTTTGTGGTTGCGGATCCTGCTGGCTCCCGCGCGTGCGGTCGCCGATGAGGCTGGTGCCATTCGGCGGCTCAGATGTGCTCACTCATGGTGCTGTCGCTGTAGTCACGAGAGCTGGCAGCGGCATTGGCCGCGGCTTTGGCGTTGAGCTTGCTCGTCGGGGTGCGCGGGTGTCTGCGCCGATATCGATCCGGGACGGGCTAAGGAGACCGTTGGACTTGTCGTCCAAGCTGGTGGTCAAGGTTCGGACATTACCTGTGATGGCAGGCCGAGAGAATGGCGCCCAGGAGCTATACCGGTGGGCTTGGTGTCATCGAGTGGGTCGCGCGGTAAATAGCCACCGGGCGATTTGAAGAACCAGATCGGAGTAGGGAAATGGCGTTCGAATACAGCGATATGCTGCAAACGATTAAAGACCGACAGTGGGCGCTTGCCGACATCGATTGGGAAGCCCCAGGCGCGGAGTTGATTACCGACGAGCAACGGCCCCACCTCAAACAATTCATGTCAGATGTGGTGTGGATCGAGCATGTCGGAGCGCGTGCTTTCGAGGCGATGGCGCCTAAGGCGCCGTTCGAGGCGTTAAGAGAGATCTACCACTACTTCCACGCCGAGGAGCAGCGGCACGCTAATGCCGAACTTGCCCTCATGCATCGCTGGGGAATGCTCGAGCCAGGAGAGACACCTGTGCCGAATAAGAATATTCGGCTGGGGATCGAGTGGATCGACCACTATAGCGATGCGCTCCCGTTGACGGTGATGAGCTCTGCGATCCCGGCGTTGGAATGCGCCCTCGACGGCGCGTTGCTGAAGTTCCTTCTAGACGAGGTGGCAGACCCGTTGTGCGGCGAGGTCTTCAGTAAGGTCAATAGTGACGAATCTCGCCATCTTGCAGTGGGTTTCCAAGTTCTCAATGACCTCGGCGCCAGCCCGGTGCGGGTGCACGTGATCGAGACGGTGGGGTCCATTATTGATCCGAGAATTCTCCTCGGCTCCCTAATGTATATACCGCTGCTCACCAGGATGATGGCTAACCTCACTGCGTGGGGCCTCTCGGAGGAGAAGCTATACAACGCGGTCACACGCTACTCGAATATCGGCGATCGAAGCGAGTTCACCCGCCGAATTCCCGCTTATCACATCCTTCGGACGCACATGTCTGCGACTATCAACCGCGCTCAACCTTTCCATTTCTTTTCCCAGGGGCTAGGTACCCTTGTCGACCATTTCCCCGTCCAGGTGTTCGGCAAACTGCCCTCCTGGGCTGGGGACATGACATACGAACCGGTTTCCAAGTGACCGATCAATCGACCGTTCTGATCGTCGGTGCCGGCTGGGGGTCAGCGAACCGTTTGCCGGCTCTTCCGGAAATGGAGTGCAGGTAAACGCTGCGGCGACTTGTTGATTGGGTCGTGTCGGTGAGCTAATACGGGCGGCGGGCAGAGGATGCAGGTTCCTACACCTTTGTCGTCTGCCTTCTGGGGAGTCCTGTGTCCGAGCCTACGTCTTGTTCTGCTGCTGTTGTTGCCGACACGATCGTGCGCACGGTCGAACTTGGGGTGACGATCACCGATGCTGCTGTCGACGGCGAGGCCACGGTGGTGTTTTGCAACTTGCTCGATGATGGCCAGCGGCATTGTCCGGGCTGCCGTCGAGACGTCAACCGTGACACTGTGATCCGCAACGTGACTGATGTGCCGGTGGTCGGGCATCCACTTCGCCTGCGGGTGCCGCGCTACCGCTGTGTCGACACCGCCTGTGAGCGGGAAGTGTTCGCCCACAACACCTCTGCGCTAGCGCGGCCAGGATGGTCGACCACCCGCAGATGCGCCCGCTACATCTGTCACCGGCTGATGATCGACCACGCCACCGTCGCCGCGGTCGCCCGCGAGCTCGGCCTGTCCTGGGACACTGTCAACACCATCGCCATGGACGCCACCCAGCTGATCGTGGCCAACGACACCGGCCGACTCGACGGCGTGCGGGTCATCGGGGTTGATGAGCATCGCTGGTCACATGTGCGTCGACCCGACTCAGAGGGCTACGTCACCGTCATCATCGACCTGACTCCCGTGCTCGATGGCACCGGCCGTGCGCGGCTGCTCGACCTGGTCCCCGGACGTTCGGCAGCCGCCTTGAGCAGCTGGCTGTCTGAGCAGAGCTAAGCGTTTCGCGAACAGGTGCAGGTCGTGGCGATGGACGGGTTCGGCGGCTACAAGACCGCGGCGACAGATCAGCTGCCTGAGGCCACCGCGGTCATGGACCCCTTCCATGTCGTCGCGCTGGCCGGCGCCAAGCTCGACCTGTGCCGCCAGCGCATCCAACAACAGACATGCGGGCACCGCGGCCGCACGGGTGACCCGCTTACCTTGTGCGGGGCACGTTGCGCACCCGCTATCCGCTGCTCAATGCGCACCAAAAAGCCCGACTGGAAGCCGTTTTCACCGATGAGGCCCACCTCGCGGTCCAACTGTGCTGGAGCTTCTACCAACGCCTGATCGCCGCCTACGCCCACCCCGACCGCCGCCGCGGCAAAACCATGATGACCACGATCATCAACACCCTGCGCCATGGCGTCCCCGACGAGCTCGAGGAACTGGCCCAACTCGGCCGCACTCTATGGCGCCGCCGCAACGACATCCTGGCCTTCTTCGACCACCACGCCTCAACGGCCCCACCGAAGCGATCAACGGCCGACTGGAAGCACTGCGCCGCAACGCGCTGGGATTCAGAAACCTAACCCACTACCGATGACGCTCACTGCTGCACAGCGGAGCCCTGCACTCACTCGTCAACGCACTCTGAATTACGAAGAGCCGCTTTGGCGTGAAGAAGGACTGCGCGTACCGCAGCGGTGACGACGCAACCGCCGCGGCAGTTCCACCGCGCCGACCACGGTCGCCGATGCGGCCAACCGGGTGTGGGCGGTCGACTTCCAGTTCGATGTCACCACCGATGGGCGGCCGCTTCACCGAGGTTGAGGTCCTAACATCTCCTTCCAACCGTCGTCTCCTATTTTGGCCGAATCTTCGATGGTGTATTTGACGCCATCGGGCCCTAGGAACTCGCCGCTTTGCGGACTATAGATAGCTGCAGCACCGCTAGGAATGTAAATGCACGGGTTCGGCTGCTGACCGTTGCACTGGACGCTCCCAGAACCTGGCCGTTGCAGTGGATCGCTTCGTGGAGGAGGCGTCCCCGTCACCCGGTCGGAAGGAAGCGGATTGATGCCGGTATCGACCGACGGAGCCGGTATGACCAAGCCGGGTTTCACCGGCTGATCACAGCGCGCCGCAGGTGCGGGGCAGCTTAGAATCTGGTTCGGATCCCCGTACCAAGGATTGGTCCCCAGCGGGACATACGGCTCTTTGCTGCGGCATTCGCGCGGCGTGGCCGCGCGCTTGCCGGGAACATCGACACAGGGATAATTACGCGCGCCGCGGACCGCGTTTTGTGCCTCCATCGGAATCTTGCAGTATCGCGTGGTCAAAAGCCCGGGAGTCTCGTCCACAAAGGATCGCCATTGCGATGCCGGCAAGAACCCCGTCAGGCAAGCAGGGGTCATATTTATTGGCGTTTGGAACGAAAGAGAAAACGTATGTGGGTAAGCAGCGGTCACTGTCTCACCGAATGCGGGAATTTGCGGAAGTATGACCAGCAATTGCTCTACATTCTTGTTGTACCGCTTGAGCAGATCGGCCACAATCGCAACATTTGCTAGGGTCTGCGGCAAAGTTTCGCGAACGTCGCCGAGCACGGCTTTAATCTGATCGGCGGTCGGCGCAACCTGGCCCAGGATGCTCTTGAGCTGTTTGTCCTTTTCCGCGGCCTGCGCGTCGAGAGTATTTAAGTTGTGCGCCCACCGCTCGATGGGATCACGCGAGTTGGCCTGGCTGTCGATGATCGGTGCTGCGTTTTGGACGATATCGTTGACGTCGCTAAGGTTTGTTTTGAAATCCCCAACGATCGATTGGGTCGAGTCGACTAGCCGCTGCAGGGCTGGGCCCAGGCCGCCGACCGCTTGAGCTGTCTCATCGAGTAGTCCGGCGATCTTGTCTTTGGGCAGGACGTCCAATGTATGGTTAACGGTATCCAGGGTCGGGCCAATTCGTTTAGGCACCGTGCTGTTAGTGATGGTCTGGCCGGGCGAGAAATACTTGGCCGGATTCTGCGCGGATACTAGGTCTATGTATTGTTCGCCGACCGCCGACACCGAATGCACGTTCGCCGAGGAGTCAATTGGGATTTTGTACTGGTCGCTGATACGCAATGTGGCCCGAACTCCTTGTTCGGTCGGCTCTACCCGAGTTACCTTTCCCACGGTGATTCCGCGGTAGGTGACGTTTGCAGTGGGATAAAGCCCTCCCGACGTGGGTAAATCCACCTCCAAACTGTACTGGCCCATCCCAACGACGCTCGGCAACCTCAGATAATGCCACCCAAGAACGCTCATGGCGAGCATCGTGACGATAGTGAACACGGTTAGCTGAAGGCGAAGGCGTCGAGTCAACATGCTGCCTACTCCTCGTCACGCTCGGGGGGTTCGTCGGCGGGGTTGGGTGCGAACCTGACATCGGGAAGCATGGTGTTCGGATCGCGGCCCCACGATTGCTCAAGCGCTCGCAGTGCGCCGGAGAACCCGGTTCCGGTGAGGAGCGCATTATCGATTGCACTCAAGGTGAGGTCCAAGGTTATCGAAACATTCATTGAGTCGCCGTGTACCACCTTCGGGATGGCGTCGGCGCTGAACGGGAGGGTCAAGGCAATCTTTAGCGTCTCGACCAGATCCATCGAAGCCCGGCTGAGTTGTTTCAGGGGACGCTGCAGTTGGCGCACGTCTTTATCCAAGTCGGGACGCGCCGCCGTCAAGGTCTGATTGAGGACGTCGCTAAACCGGCCCAACGCATTGGTCGCATCGAGGAACGGCTGTCGTTGTTCAGCGAAATGCTTTGCCAATGGGGGAAACTCGGTGAGAACGTGGTCCAGGGTGTCTGATTGCTTGGCTACATAAGTCAACAGCCGGTCTGTGGAGTCGATAGCGCGAGTGATGTCATCACGTTGCTCGTTTAGTCGGGCGGTGAAGGTGTCGAGCTTCTTGAGGAAATCATGTATCTGATCGGCCCGCCCAGTCAGCATGTTACGGACTTCACTTGCGATCACTTCGACGTTAGGGATGCCGCCACCGCGCAGCACCGCGGCAAAACTGGCCAGGACCCGCTCGGTGGTGGGATAGGCGGACGCATTCTGCAGCGGGATGATGTCGCCGTTCTTCAATAGTTGCGGTGATGGGTTGGCTGGCGACGCCAGCTCCACATGCTGTGAGCCGAGCAGGCTGGTCTGCCCGATCTTCGCGGTGGCGTTCTTCGGTAGCTTGACGCCCTTTTCTAGATCCAAGGTCAACGTCGCGATCCAGTTTTTCAGGCCGATTGCGCGTACCCTGCCGACAAAAACGTCGGCGACGCGTACCCGACTATTGGCATTCAAAGCCAGCGTTTCCGGCATCTGCACATAAATCGTATAAGAGCCGGATTCGCTTCCCGGGCCACCAGGCAGTGGCACATTAGCGATACCTCGCCAGCTAGCACACGAGGTAAGTACTGTAGCGGCCGCAAATAGCGCCACGAACCGTGACATTCCCGCCCGCATGCTCACTGGCCGGATCCTGTCGCGACTGATGCTGCGTCAGCGGCGGGTGGCGGGCCCGGCGGCGGTGGACCCATATTGGAATAGGCGTTGGGCGGCCCCGGCGGCGTCTGAAACCTTGATGGCGGCGGTGTCGTGTCCGGGCCTCCCATCAGCTCAGCGAGCGAGTCCGGTGTCAGCAAGCTTTCGGTAGCCGGTCCCACTGTGAGGCCTTGCTCACCGGGCGCTACGACCCAGCCGGGCTCGTGGTTACCATGTGACAACGGCGAGTCCGGCGCCCAAATCCCGGGGACCGTGGTGTCCTTGAACCCCGGCGGAGGCTGTAACCGAGGCTCGGAATATGCGATATGTTTGGGCAGTACAGCAGGAGTTTGGTACAGGTTGATGCCAGCCGGGGGTCCATTGAACTTGATCGCATCCAAAACCGGCGTCAAGTATTGTGCGCACAGTTCGGCAGACTCTTGGTATCCCATACGGCTGCCGGCCTGCATCGCGCTGCAGATGAACTGCAATGGGTTGGCAAAGTTTGGCAGGGCTATTGCACCTGTCAGCGCGCCGTGCGCCGGCTCATAGATTGCGAGGGCGTTGGCGGCAAAATGGGGGAAGACATGCAGCGCCGTTTCAAGCGCATTCAGCGGCTCGGGTTGAACCAGCGCGGTGGTCACATCGGCGAGGGTGTTGATGTCGTGGGTTAGCCCATCACGATTGTCCGCTAGAAGCTTTCGCAATGCGGGAAGCATATCGTCTACCTGTTGCAGTGCCTTCGCAAGCCCGGGATCTGAGCTGGTAAGTGAACTGGTAAATACGGCGAGGTCCTTATTCAAAGCGACGAAATTCCGATCATCTTTATATAGCGCGTTGACGAATAAGGCCATGCTGCGCAGCACGGCAAAGAAATCGGCACGCCCGTCATTTAGCGCGGTCAACGCTTGCGAAAGCCCGGTCAAAGTACTGTTGATCTCTTTGCCTTTGCCGGCCAAGCCGTCCGCGAAAGATTCGATGACTTCGCCGAAAGGCCCCTTGGGCTGCTCGGGCGTAGGTCCCAGCTTCGAGATAATGTCCGTGATACCATTGCGCAACTGATCCCATTCCACCGGCACCTGTGTTCGTTCGATGGGGATCACCGCATGATTTCCTAGCGATGGGCCGCCTTCATAGGGCGGTTCCAGCTGAATGACGCGCGAGGCGACCAGCGCGGGATTGAGGATCACCGCAGAGGCGTCAGCGGGCACTTTGTATTTTTTCTCGTAGTGGAAAGTCACCTTCATCTTGTCACCCGACGGCTCGACCTTGTCGATCGCGCCCACTCGCACACCCATTATCTGGACCTTGTCCCCGACATAAAGCGCGTTTGCCTCCGGGAAATACGCAACCACCGTGTTATTGGTCATTTTTTCGTAGAAATCCCGAGCAGCCAGCGTCGTAATAGACGCCAGCAGTATCACCAAGGACCCAACGATGATTGCAGTTCGCGAAAACTTCGGGAGTTGAATTTTGCGTATATCGAAAACAGTACTCAATTCTGGCTGCCTCCCGTCGCAGCGCCGCTGCCTCCTGTTCCGCCCGGGGTGATGAATGGGCCCGGCAGCTGCGGGCCCGGGCCCGGCGGGAATGGTGGTCCCGGGGGGAGTCCTGGCGCGAAGGTCGACGGCGGTGATGTCGGGCCGGCCGGCGCCAGGTTCTCGGTACGCGCGCCTGGTGGAGCTTTTACGGGAAGCCGCACCGGAGTGCCTGGCACATTCGGCGGGGGCTCGTCAGGTCGTCCGGCAATCGGGATACCGGGTGTTGGTGGCAGCCCATTAGGGTCGGGAGGTGACGTTTGGACGTCAAACGGCGCGATCGTCGACGGGCCACCGAAAGGGCCGGCGCCCAAACCCATGCAGGGAAGCGGGTTCCATGGCCGCGGCAAACCGTCCTCTGCGGGGGTGTAAGCGCACGACGCGCCTGGCGGAACCGCCGGTCCTGGATGGTCCGGGGTGCCCTCCCTTACCGGCGGAGCTGGCGGTGGCGCGCCATTGGGAAACCGGGTGCCGTTAGGATCGGGGAACTGGTAGGCGGGCAAACCAGCGCTGCGCCAGAATTGTTCAGGGTCGATCCCACGTTTCTTGAACGCCGCGTCGACCCAAGGCTGAGTCATCCAAAAAGGTGCAAGATTCAGCAGAGCCACCTTAAAGTAGGGACCCGACGCTACCGACTCCGCCAAAGCCGACGCATAATAGCTTACGTTAGGCGCCCACTCGACGAGATCTTTTTTGTGTTTGAGTAGCAGATCGCTAATCGTCCTCAATTGCTCGACAACGTTATGCAGATTCGGGTTGTCATCGATCAAACCCTTCAACTGGGCGGAAACGGCGGCGATATTGCCCAGCAAGCCGTCGATGGCACTCTTGCGCTCGTTGAACGCCGCCAGAACGATCTGCGTGTTAACCAAAATCCGATCGATTTGCTTGCTGCGATCACCGAGTATGCTTGCCACCTTCCTAGCGTCAGCAAGCAGCCGTTGGATTTGCTCGTCGCGTTTCCCTAGCGTGTCAGAGAACTTGGCCACACCATCCAGTGCTGCACTCAGATGCGGGTAAGTCTGCTCAACTGTCTGCGACAGCACATTCAGGGAGCGTTTGACTGTATTGATGTCCCAGCCGGTAGCCGCCTTCGTGACGTCGAAGAACGCGTCGTAGATCTGGTACGGGCTGGTGGTTTGCCCAAGCGGGAGTGTCGCATTTGGTTGGAGCACGCGGGAGCCTTGGGGATCGATCTCGAGCACTTTCTTCCCCAGGATGGTATCGGTACGGATCGCAAGACGGCTTTTAGATCCGATTGTATTGGAGCCGATGGAAAACTTCATGACTACATGGTTGCCATTGATCGTAAATCCCTGCACTTCGCCGACATTTACCCCAGCGATGCGAACTTTATCGCCCTTGTTCAGCCCGCCTGTGTCTTTGAACTCTCCGTAATAGGTTGCCTGGGCAAACAACATCGGAATGCTGGTGAAGCTTTGCCCTACTCCGGTCACCACCGCTGCAACGATGATTCCCATCGCCCCCATCCGATACGGATTGATTGCTTGAAGGGTTCTCACTTCGGAGTGCACCTCCCCGTCGGCTGACTCCAAAGCTTCACGGTACGGACGGGCCCGCCAGGCTGCAGGCCATCAACCTTCAGCGTGACGTCGCACGCGTAGAAATTGAAGAAGTCGCCATAAAGCCCCCCGATACCCGCGACACGCTTCGCAGATTGTGGGGCGTCCCGTAACACCCCGTCGACGTAGTCGAGCCGGTCAATTAGCGGTTGGAGGGTATTCTGCACATAGCCAACGGCCTTCTGCAGCAGTGGCCGATTGTCTGACAACAGATCCGCCAGCGTGCCGGCCACATTACCGATGTGCGCGACATTGGCCGCGAGCGGATCGGCTTGATTGCTCAACCCGGTGATCAACTTATCGACGTTGTCGATCGTTTGGTCGAATTCCTTGCGATGCTTGACCGTGGTCTCTAGCACGACGTTAAGGTTTGAGATGACTTCACCGATTGCCTGGTCACGTCCAGCGATCTGCGCGGTTAGTTGCGCCGTCTGGTCCAAGATATCGTTGATCGTGCCACCTTGGCCCTGAAACACAGTGACGATCGCGGTCGCAATCGTATTGACTTTGTCGGGATCGAGCGCGCGAAACACCGGCTTGAAACCACCGATCAGTGCATCTAAATCCAGGGCTGGCTCCGTACGTGACAGCGGGATAAACCCACCCGGCGGCAACACCCGATCCATCCCTTCACCGTCGCCGCGCTTAAGTTCTACGTAGCGCTGCCCAAGTAGGTCGGCATAGCGAATGGACGCGGTCGTCGACTGATAAAGCGGCACCGAACGGTCTACTTCGAAGTCCACACGCACCCGATGACCGCCCTCCGTGATCCGTACGCTGCTTACTTTGCCGATCTCCACCCCGGAGGCACGGACAAACTGGCCGGCGCGCAAGCCGCTCGCAGTACTGAATTCGGCCGTGTAGCTGGAGGTCTTGTTAAAGCGCAACTGGGCGAACACCACGACAATGATGACCGTCACGGCAATTAAAGTTAATACGGCAGTACTAAACTTCACTGCCGTAGCGGTGATTTTTTTCATGGGTTGATCGTGTTCTCCCCCCACTGGCGGCCCCACACGTATTCATTGGCCTGCGGTTGCGGGATTCCAAAGTGGGTGTATGGCGCGATGCTGGAACCGCTATCCGTTACCAAGTACGGAGCAGGCCACAGATCGCGGGTAATGGTCTTCCAGCATCCCGGTTTCCCGCCCGGTCCGCCGTGAGCATTCACTCGCGGCAAGTTGTCAGGATAGACGTACGCATTTGTTCCTCCCAAGATCGTGCCTGTTAACCTTACCGAGTAACCGTTGCCGCTCTCCCCATCCGTCACTTTCGGTAGCACATTAGCGCCATGGTGAAAAAGGCAGTAAAGCTCCGGACTGTAGGTGTCAAGCAGTTGAGTCACCGGCACCAGGTCGCTGACCGCATGCTGCAGGTCCGATCTGCTCTGGTCAATGATGTCGGCACCGGTGTTTCCAACCCCCACCGCGGCCAAGAGTGCGGCGTCCAGATCCTTCTTTTGCTGGTTGAAGGTACGCGCCGTGGTGACTGCGTTATCGAGGGCGCTCCAAAGATCCGGCGAGGCATCCCCGTAGATATCGGCTAAATCCGCCAACCGTTGAATATCATGGCGGATTTGAGGCATCTGCGGGTTGATGTCATCGAGTATGGTGTTTCCATTGATGATCGAAGCCCCGAATTTATCGCCTTGCCCATTTAACGCTGCAGCCACCGCCGAAAGCGTTAAGTTCACCTTGACCGGATCCACCTTCTCTGAAATCTGCATGACCGTCTCGAACAACGTGTTAAACTCCGTTGTTTCCGACCTCACCACAATTATGTCAGCCGGTGTAACCTTCCGGGCCACAGGTTGTTTGGGCGAACTCAACGACACGTACTTGTTGCCAAACACCGTGGTGGCTGTAATTTCGGCATTTACGTTTAGCGCGATCAGCCCGGCGTATTTTGGCGCAATTTCCAGCAGCAGCTTGGCCGCCGGCTTTCCGTCACGCTCCACCTCGCTGATGCTGCCCACCCGGCCGATCTCCACCCCGTTGTAAGTGACTTTCGCCCCCCGATCCAAGACCAAACCCGACCGGCTAGCCAATGCTGTTAAGGTTATCTTGGGTGTGAAGCCACCCCGGAACTGGACCCAGACGACGATCAGCACGACCGCGGTGATGAGCCACAAAGCCAGCCCCGCTAACTTTCGGACCGAAATAAGTCGCCGTAGCCGCTTGCTTGTGGTTGCCATAATAATTTACACCGTGAGATTGAAGTTGGGGTTGACGCCGTAAATCGCTAACGAAGCCATTAGCACGACCATTACGATGGCGATTAGCGATGCGCGCATCGATCTCCCGACTGCCACGCCGACTCCAACCGGACCGCCGCTGGCGTTGTATCCGTAGTAGCAGTGGTTCAACATCACGACTGCCGAAATGGCGACCGTCTCCGCAAGAGAGTACCAGAAGTCGTTAACCCTCAGGAAAGTGTTGAAGTAATGGTCATACGTTCCGATTGATTGCGCATAGAACAAAGTTGTCACCAGCTGGGCGGAAAAGAACGAGAGGAGGACCGCGACCGAATATAGTGGGATAGTGACGATGAAGGCGCCAATAACTCGGGTAGATACCAAATACGAAACTGATTTGATTCCCATCACCTCAAGCGCATCAATCTCCTCGCTGATCCGCATGGCGCCCAATTGCGCTGTAGCACCGGCCCCGACGGTCGCGGCTAAAGCAGTGCCAGTTACGATTGGCGCCACCACACGCACATTCGCTAGCGCGGCGAAGAAACCGGTGAACGCCTCAACGCCGATATTGCCTAGCGAGGCGAACCCTTGAATCGCAATCAGCGAACCGGCCGATAGCGTCACAAAGCCGATGATCGCCACCGTGCCGCCGACGGCGGCCATTGCGCCAGTGCCCATGCCGATCTCGGCGATCAGGCGCAAGACTTCCTTTCGGTAATTCTTTAGGGTAAACCCGAGATAACGGAGCACTTCGCCGACGAACAGCGCGACATCACCAGAGGCGTCGAGCGCACGGCCAGGAGCGCCGACCCATCCGGCGCCTAGCTTCCAAGCGCGTGGGAAACGTGATTGCACGACCGTCGGGGAAGCCAATCTCAACGCCCCGTTCCGAACCGCACACCAATGGTAGTCAGCACCACGTTGACCGCAAATAATGCGACCACCGCAAGAACCAACGTTTCGTTGACTGCTGTGCCCACCCCTTTGGCTCCCCCGCCGGCTGTCAACCCGCGGTAGCAACCCACCAGCCCGGCAATAAGCCCGAATAAGGTGGCCTTCACAATCGAGATCAGCACCTCGGGCAATCCAGTAATCAAGGTTAGGGTCGAAACGTATGCGCCGGCCGAAACATTCTGGATATACACACCGAACAAGAACCCGCCGACCAGCCCGATACTGATCACCGCGCCATTGAGCAGCAGGGCTACAATGGTCGATGCAACCACCCTGGGAACTACCAGTCGATGAATCGGGTCGATGCCCAACACCTCCATCGCATCGATCTCCTCGCGAATAGTCCTAGCGCCCAAATCCGCACAAATCGCAGTAGAACCTGCGCCAGCGACCACGAGCACCGTCACAAGGGGGCCCAGTTGAGTGACGGCGCCGAGCGCAGCCCCAGCGCCGGAGACGTCGGCGGCCCCAAATTCGGCCAATAAGATATTCAGCGTAAAGATGATTAGCACGGTGAGCGGAATTGCGACCATAACGGTTGGCAGGAACGACACACCGAGTAGAAACCAACCCTGTAGGATGAATTCGCGCCATTGGAACGGACGTGCAAGCGCCTTGCCGGTTAGCACACACATCTGAGTGAAGCTGGCCACCTGCCCTAGCGGTTTCCGCAGTTGTTCACGAAGGTATACCGACAAACCGTTGGATGCCGTCACCGATGCCCCTCGACAACAGCACCACGTGCGTCGCGCTGCAGCAGCCGATCAACGTACAGCGCGACCGCCGAAACCGTGACCAGCAGACCATACTGGGTGGTAGCGCTCAACCCATCGCTCGCGCCAGAGATGTCCGTTGTGCCGACGTTGCACAACAACACGTTGAGCGTGAAGATGCTTAGCGCCGCCAGGGACGAAGAAGCTGCGATGGTTGGCAGGGTCGACATCTGCATCAAAAACCGCAACTTGGACGATGAACTCAAACCATTGGAACGGCCTCTCAGCACGGCCTTTTGCCGAATTGAAATGGCATCTGCGAAAACACGCCGCCAGCTCCCAACGCTGGAAAAGGTCTGATCCCGGACGTCTTCGACGAGAATGACTCTGGCCGTGATCACCGGGTCATCCATAGGTCGCGAACCCACGGTGAAGTGTTCTGCGGCTGCTGTCACCGCCAGCGGAATCCGGGCCGGCAGCACCTCCTCGATGCGTTTCACCCAATCAACAAACTTTTCGGAATCCCACCACGCAATCGGATACCCCATGTCAACGAGCTTGTCATTGAGCGCCCGATGCTGCTGGCCATGCACCGATTCCTGACCGATAAACCCGGCCACCCGCTTCTTCAACCCAGGATCGGTGACCTCATCGGCAAACCGGCGCACCGACCGAATGAACAACTCCTCCCCCGGCGGGAACGACCCCGACAAGTTCGCCAGAAAGTGGCTGAAGATGATGTCGTCATCCACGATAATAGTTGCTGCCCTCCCCCCACCGAGAAACATATCCGCCGAGTCCTCGGATACCGAGACCCCACTCGGTGCACTCATAGTGGTCACGACCCCCTATATATCTAGCCTGTGCCCCCGTCGACCACGAAGGTTACCTTTTCCCCGAACTTCTAGTTTCGGATACTGACAGTACAGGGTGTCGGGCGTTACAGTACTGCGAAGCGACAGGGTGCGCAACGCTAGCCCCGCGACGTGCTGACCGCGGGGGGGCGGTCAAGGTGCAGGCCCCGCGGGTCAATGACAAACGTATTGATCCCGATACCGTTGAGCGGCAGCGGTTCTCGTCGACGATCGTGCCGGCGTAAGCGCGTAAGTCGCCGCAGATGGCCGAGGTGTTGCCGTTGCTGTACCTGCATGGGCGTCCAGCGGGGATTTCAGGCCGGAGCCCTGGAGCAGTTCCTGGGTCGGGGGCCGGGTTGTCGGCAGCCACGATTACCCGGCTGACCGCCCAGTGGCAAGACGAAGTCGCCGCGTTCGGCGGCAGGGATCTGTCCGCCACCTGAATCGCCCCGGTGAGTCCGGAGACTTTCTGATGTGAGATTTCAGCCAGCGGCTGGTCTCTGGCGTGGAGTGCAATAGGCGGCTTCGAGTTCAACTGGTGGGGATATCGCCGCAGTATTCGTAGAGGCGACGGTGGTTGAACCAGTCGATCCGCCGTGCGGTGGCCAGCTCGACGTCCTTGATGGAGCGCCAGGGCTTGCCGGGCTTGATCAGCTCGGTCTTGTACAGGCCGTTGACCGTCTCGGCTAGTGCATTGATGCTCCTATATCCGTCAAGCGGCTGGTTTTTCGGCTTGTGGAGTGGTGCGCAGTGGATGCACGAGGCCCATATCTCACGGGCAAGGAAGCGTTTTAAGCACCGGATGATTTCGGCCTTGGACTTGCCTTCGGCGGTGCGTCTTGCGAGGTACGCCTGGGTGGGTTGATGGTGTTGCATGCCCACGATGACGGTGCGGTAGATCGCCGCATTAGCCTGGCGGTGGCCATCCCAGTTGAGCAGGTGGCGAACGGTTTTGCCGGTGGAGGCTGGGATCGGGCACACGCCGCACAGCTTGGTCCACGCGGCTTCAATACGGATCCGGTCGGGGTTGTCGCCGGCGACGATGAGCATCTCGGCGGCGGTGTCGGCGCCGATGCCGAATGCTGCGGTCAACTCTGGCGCGATCTCGGTGACCAATTGGGCGAGTAGTTTCTCGTGTTCAGTGATCTCCTCGTTGAGATGCTGCCAGCGGCGGGCGATCGAGCGCAGGGTGTGCTTGGTTGCGGCTTCGACCGTGCTGATGCCAGCTGGCCTCAGGCCGGCGTAGCGGCGGATTAGGGCCATCTTGGACAAGGGCTGCAGTTGTTCACGCAGCTCGTCTGGGGCGTTAACGATGACCGTCTTCAGCGAGATCATCGCTGCCGAACGGGCTTTGACCGCAATATTTTTGGCGATTTTGATCTGTCGGATCATATCCACGGTGTCATCGGCGGTCTTCGGGGTGGCGGTGGCATGGCTACCAAGCACGGCACGGGCGGCGTTTTCGGCGTCCAGGAAGTCGGACTTGCCGCGCAGCCGCCGGTCGCGCCGGTCGGTGCGCATTACCTCCACGACACCGATGTCGCTGCGACGCACGGCTGCGGTCAGGCCGGCTCCGTAGGAGCCGGTGCCTTCGATGGCGAAGGTCAGGATGTGGCCCGGGTGGCTAGCCCATTCGATCAGCTCGGCATAGCCGGCGCGGTCGGCTTGGAACGTTCCGGTGTCAAGCACCGCGCCGAAGTCGTCGAACGCGGCGGCGACATGAACGAACTTGTGGGTATCAACACCGATCACGACTCGACCGCGGCGAGGTGTGGTTGCCATGCTTGTCATTGCGACCTTCAGCGGGTTGTTGAGGCTGGCCGGTCGGGTGACGGGACTGCGATGGGACCTGGTGTGGTCAGGCTTCTATGAGGTCACTGCCCGCTCGGTCAGCACGAGGTGGAACGACCGCCCGTTGGACGACAGATCAACAGCCAGGACACCCATACCGCTGGGTCAGTCATAACACGAGTCAGGCGACCAGACAGCCGCCAACATTCTCACAGTCATAGGAGCTGCCGACCGCTCGGACCGAGGACTGGATGCCCGCTTCTGCGTGCCGTTCGCTGAACCTGATCGAGGTGTATTGACTGCGATCCCCGATCCGTCTGGTGGACAACGTCTTTGAGATCAGTACACCTTCTTGTTGACGGTTCTAGATGGCTTGCTCGATCGCATCGAGGACCATCGAGGTGGCCATCGTGGAAGCGACCCGCCAGCCCAGCATCCCGCCGCGCGTAGGCGTCGGTGGCGAAAGCGACGTAGGCAAACCCTGCTCGACGGTGCATCTGGCCACTGGAGTGCCCTCGCGGTTGAGCGCCAGCCACACCTTGTGGGCACCGTACACGCCGTAGTTGGCGGCGTAGAGCCGGCTGATCTGTTCTTTGAGTTCGTCGTCACGGCGTTCGCGGCGGCTGGGCTCGCGGTTGATGTGGTCGTAATAGGTCGATGGGGCGATCGGCATACCCAGCTCGGTCAGCTGTGTGCAGATCGACTCGACACCCCACCGCAAACCATCAGGGCCATCGCGGTGACCGTGATGATCGGCGATGAACTGGGTGATTAGTGTGTTGGCAGGTCGAGCTCGGCCGCGGAGAAAGCCGACGCCGTCTTGAAAATCGCATTGGTTATCTGAGGCCGTGAGGAAGCTGTTCACCATGTAGACGACACGCGTTCGGAGATGCCGGGAAATGCGTTGTGGACCAGTTATCTTCGGTGTCTGTGACGAGTCCTGGGCTGCGGGTGCAGTCGGTGGTGATGCCGTTCGGCGACCGCGAATCGTGGACGCTGGTGGATCAGGATGCGGTGGTGGTGGAGCCGGTCGAGGCGTTCTTGTCGCATCTGCACGCGATCGAGCGCTCACCGAACACGGTCAAGGCCTATGCCCATGATCTGCGGGATTGGTTCGAGTTCCTCGATCGGGGCGGCCTGGTGTGGTCGCGGGTGCGACTGGAGGAGGTGGGCCGGTTCGTGGCGTGGCTGCGACTACCCGCGGCGGGGCGAGTGGGCAATGTGTCAGCGCTGCCGACGGCGGAGAGCATGTGCTCGGAGGCCACGGTGAACCGCAAGCTATCGGCAATCTCGGCGTTTTATGAATTCCATCAGCGCCACGGAGTGGACCTGGGTGATCTGTTGACGACCTGGCAGCGGCATAAGGGACATGGTGGATCGTGGCGACCACTGCTGGCGCACCTGGGATCTCGACCGGAGCGCAGCAGGCGGATCCGGTTACGGGCCCAGCGGCGCATCCCGGACACGCTGGACACGGAACTGGTCGCGGCGATCGTGGCGGCCTGTGATCGGCTGCGGGATCGGTTCCTGTTTTCTCTGCTGGCTGCATCCGGGCTGCGGGTTGGTGAGGCGTTGGGGTTGCGGCACAGCGACATCGATGCGGCTGCTCGGCTGGTGACGGTGGTGCCGAGGGTGAATACGAATCGTGCCCGAGCCAAGGGCGGGGGTCGCCAGGTGCCGGTGCCGGGCGCGGTGATCCGGCTGTATGCGGATTATCTGCATGGCGAGTACGGCGAGCTGGACAGCGATTACGTATTCGTCAACTTGTGGTCCGGTCCTATTGGGTATCCGTTGACGTATGCCAGCGTCTACGATTTGGTCTGCCGATTGCGGGAGCGGACCGGAATCATGTTCGGGCCGCATACTTTTCGCCACTCGTATGCGACAGAGTTGTTGCGCCGCCAGGTGCCGGTCGAGGTGGTGGCCCATCTGTTGGGGCACGCGTCGATCGCGACGACCAGTGACGCGTACGCGCATCTGAAGGTCGAGGACACCCGCCGCGCGTTGGTGGCCGCGGGGTGGCTGGCGGACCGGGATGGGTCGTGGTGAGCGTCGAGGTGCTGGCGCCGCCGATTGAGCCCGGCTGGGTTGCGCGTTTGGGCGCAGCGGTGCGTGCGGAGTTCCGGGTCGAGGTGCTGGTGCCCGCCGTCGCGGATCCGATTCTCGGGTCGCCGGCATGCGCGGTGCCCGGGTGTGTGCGTTCGAGTCGCTACGCCGGGCTCTGCCCGGCCCATCTGGGCCGGTGGAGAAAGGCGGGTCGCCCGGATGACCGACGGGCGTGGGCGGCGACCGCTGATCCAGAGGTGATGGGGTACCGGCCGCTGCAATCGTGCCTGGTGCCCGGTTGCGGCTTCGGGCAGCATCGGTATCGGTTGTGCTACACGCATTCCCACGCCTGGGACAAGGCCGGACGCCCAGTGGTGGATCGGTGGAAGCCGGACGTGGCCGGCACGCCGGCAGCGGTGTGCGCCATCCCGGGGTGCATGTTGTGGGCCGAACTGGACGCCGGGTGGTGTCATTCCCACCACCGGCGGTGGCGGCTGCGTGGTCGCCCGTCGGCGGCGGAGTTCATCGCCTACTGCGCCAGCTACGGCGAGGATCGCTTCGACTTGCGGCCGCTGCGGCCGCAGTTGCGGCTGGAGATCGGCTACGCGCTGCAATGCCGCGTCGACCTGAACCGAACCCGCACCACACCGCGATCGATCAAGCCGCTGCTGGACCACTTGTCGGCAACCGGGGCCGAGTCGCTGCTGGATCGTCCGCTGGCCGACTGGCTGGCCGGGCTGCCGGCCGCGGCGTCGGTCAACACCCCGCGCGCGTTCCTCGGTTACGCGATCGAGTGCGTGCTCGATTTGCGCGACGGGACCGGCTGGGACAGCGAATACCAGCGTGACGTGTGGCGGCTACGGCGGCTCGGTGTTTCCGGCCATGACGGGGCCAAACTGGATTTCACTGCGGTGCACCCAGTCTGGCTTCGAGAGCTGGCCAAACGATGGTGCCGGTGGCGCATGTCGTGCGGAGTCGGGCTGGGGCAGCTACGCAGTGATCGCCTCGCGCTCGTTCGTTTGTCGCAGTTCATGCCCGGACTAGCGAGCTCGTCGGGCCCGGGTGCGCTCGAGCGGGCAGCGCTGGAGGCCTACCTGGCTCGACTGGCCGTTGAGATCCCACAACCGAAGACCCGCAGCGCCGAGATCGGCTGTGTGACCGGGTTTCTGAATGCCGTTCGCCAGCACCGGTGGGCATCGCTGCCGGCCGAGGCGCAGCTGTATCCCAGCGACCAGCCCCGCCGTGACGAGACACCGGCACCGCGGGCGATTCCCGAGTTCGTCATGGGCCAGTTGGAAAGCCCGGCCAACCTCGACCGGATCAGCGACCCGCGGATCCGGCTGCTGGTGGAGGTCCTCATCCGCACCGGCCTGCGCATTGGCGACGCCACCCGGCTGGCGCTGGACTGTCTGGTTCGCGACCCGCAGGGCGCGGTCTATTTGCGCTACCGCAACCATAAGATGCGCCGCGACGCGGTGGTGCCCATCGACGACGAACTCACCGCCATGATCCAGACGCAGCAGGAGCGCACCCGGCAGCGGTTTCCAACCACCGCCGTGTTGCTGCCGCGCAGCAGCGCCAACCCCGACGGACGGCTGCCCATTCCCACCGTGACGTTCCACCTCCAGCTCGGGCAGTGGCTCGAAACATGTGGTGTCACAGATGAACTCGGTCAGCCAGCGCATATCACCGCTCATCAGTTCCGGCACACGGCGGCCACACGATGGATCAACCATGAGGTGCCGCAGGAAGTGGTCCGACGCCTGCTCGACCACACCAGCCACACCATGACCGCCGTGTATGCCCGATTGGCCGACACCACCATACGAGAGCAGTGGGAACGCGCCCAGAAGATCAACATCCACGGTGAGCCGGTCGACATCACCGTCGACGGGCCCCTCGCCGATGGCGAGTGGATGAAGCAGAACCTTGCACGCGCGAAAATAGCGCTGCCCAACGGCTATTGTGGTCTGCCACTACAGAAATCGTGCCCGCACGCCAACGCATGTTTGACTTGTCCGCTGTTCATCACGACCGCCGAATTCCTACCCCAACACCGCAAGCAGCTCGATGACACCCGCACGTTGATCTCGCGTGCTCAAACCGACGGCCACACCCGCCTGGCCGAGATGAACCACACCGTCGAAACCAACCTGCTTACCATCATCGCCACCCTCGAAACCGACCAACGCGACTGCCGGTGCGCTGCAGCGGGCAGCGAAACATGCTGCGGAAAGGAACCATCCGATGCGCCATGACAACAGCCACTACCTCCTCGCCGCTGCCCAACGCCGCCGCGCCGACACCCTCCAACGCGCCCGGCAAGCCCTGCAGGAACTCGGCGAAACCGGCCAGCGGCGCACTATCACACAGATCGCCGCCCTCGCCGGCGTCTCCCGCTCATGGCTGTATGCCCAGCCCGCACTGCGCGACCAACTCCGCCGACTGACCGCCATATCGGAGACGCCCGAGCCGGCACCACCTGCCCCAGTCGAGCGCGGCTCCGACGCCTCCCTGCGCCAACGCCTCACCCTCGCACACGAACGCATCCGCGAACTCGACAACGAAAACCGTCAACTACGAAACCAGATCGCACTCCTGCACGGACAGCTCCGCGCCAACCGCATCGCCGACACCCACATCACGGACACCGTCCACGACACAAACACCCAGATCACGCCCCCAAACAGTCGAGCCCGCCCAAGATAACGTTGGTCCTTCCGAATTCGGCGTTCTCTCGCCGCAGTCGTTTTAGCTCGGAGGACTCTTCGGTCGTGATCCCCGCGTGCGCCGCATCGATCTGAGCCTGGCGCACCCACTTGCGCACCGCCTCGGCCGTGCCAACACCAAGTAGCCCGGCGATCTCACTGGTCGCTGCCCACTCCGAATCGTGCTGATCGCTGATCTCCGCGTCCATCCGCACCGCCCGCTCCCGCAGCTCTGGCTGGTACCTCCTCGACAAACCACCTGACATGACTCCATCCTTTCCAAGAAATGGAGTCTCCAGACATGCCGGGGCGGTTGAACGCGCATGCCAACTCTTTCACGGTCCAAAACAGTTGTCATGGAAACGTGGGCATCGGTCATCGCGTTGGCGCGCTGGTTGGGAACCGAGAGCCCCGCGCCCGTGCCGAGGGTCCGTGCTGATGGCCGCATGGAGCTCGTCGGGCTGGCTGACGGCTTCCGGGGATCGACTGAGTTCTGGGCTGATTTGCTGCGCGATTGCCGCCGCCGCGCCATGACCGCAGCGGTGCTCGCGGTCGGCGACGGCGCCCTGGGCTTCTGCAAGGCGTGCGGGAGGTGTTCCCGGATATTCGAGAGTAGCGCTGCTGGTGGCATAAGCAGGCCAATATTCTTGCCGCACTGCCGAAATCGGTGCACCCAGGGTGCAGTCGCGGCGATGAAGGAGATCTACAACGCCGAGGATATCGACAAAGCCCAGCTCGCGATCAAAGCGTTCGAGATCGACTACGGCGCCAAATACCCCAAAGCGGTCGCCCAAGATCGTCGACGACGCCGAGGTGTTTTTGGAGTTCTACCGGTATCCCGCCGAGCATTGGATCCACCTTCGCACCACAAATCCGATCGAAAGTACCTTTGCGACAGTACGTTTGAGGACCAAAGTCACCAAAGGGCCGGGCTCCCGCGCGGCCTGGCTGGCGATGGCCTACAAGCTAATCGAGGCCGCCCAGGCCCGCTGGCGCGCGGTCAACGCACCACACTTGGTCGCCCTCGTCCGTGCCAGCGCCGTCTTCCACAAGGGCAAGCCGCTCGAACGGCCTATCGACATCACACCCGAACCGTCGGCAGCTGAGCCTCAAACCGTCGGATCGCAGGTCGCCTGAAACTCACCGATCCACAGGTCTTGACGATATCTCCACTCCCGATCCGTGTCTCCGGCACATCCACTCCTCGTAGTGTATGCCTCTACGGTTCAGGGCAGGTTCAGCATGTCGGCGCCGCCAGCCGCCCGAACTGGGAAAGCGACCGCTTAATTTGCCTCGGCCGATGACTCTAGCTTCGTGTCAGGAGTGAGGTGCACCCCACGCACTTCCGCAATTGCCGAAAAGGCGCCCCACAAAAAAGCGGTCAACTCTTCGACAAGGGCATCCTTGCTGACGGTCGGGGAATTCAGCCAGCGCAGCACACCAAGTCCCACCGCTCCCAGAGCAGCATCCACAACATATTCAAAGTTGGCGCCCTCGCCACCACGCGCCTCGATAGCGGCTGACCAAACATCCACCGTGGCGTCCGAGAGCGGCCTGCCGCCCTCGATCAAATCCGCGGGCGAACGCCCGTCCCTGAAGTGGGAATTCACCAGGAAACGAAAAAGATTAGGCCGCTTATCCACGAGCCCGACGTAAGCGGCCACCGCGGAGCTGACCAGCTCCAGCGCCGTGGTGGCGGCATCAAACTGCGGCACGACTTGCTCGATGATCATCTCCTGCACCCGCTGGCCGACCGCGGCGAATAAGGCGTCCTTATCCGCGAAGAATCGATACAGCTTGGGCCTGGGGATCCCCGCGGTCTTTACGACATCGTCGATGGACAGGTCAGGCCCATACTCGTCGATCGCGCGAAGCGTCGCTTCTATCAGCTCCGCCCGCACAGCAGCTCGATGCTCGCGCCAACGATCGGCTCGGGCATCTCCGGTCAACTCCGGTAGCAGCCGCCCCACGGCACCCAGGTTCATCGACACCCCGAAATTCTAATCTAAAAGCTAAAGCTACTGCACAAGCCAACGGTGCGTCAGGCAACTCCTCACGCGTTGAGCCTCTCGGTGCCCGCCTGGAAGCGCCTGAACGTCGCGCCGCGCGTGACGATCCGTCTTCACCATCATGAACGCGATTCATCGTAGCGGCCGGCCGACCCACCACGAGGGAGATTCGAAATCCAATTCTATTGACGGGTTGTGACGGTGATGCCACCATCAACCCATGCGCACTGACTGCAGGGATCATTCTGTAGGCGATGCCACGGCGGAGTCTTTGGCCTGGGCTGGTGGCGCATGACGATGGTGTTCGCGTCTGGCACTCTAGAATTGCCGGCTGAGGCGGTTTTCGACTACGCTGTCGACTACCGCCGGATGCCGGAGTGGGTCTTTGGGTTGCGCACCATTACGCCAATCGGCGAACTATCAGACGGGGTCGGCGCCGAATTTCGAGGAACCGGCAAGATCGGCCCAATCGCGATGACCGGAACGAGTCGCATCACCGAGTGGGAGCCGTGCCGGCGCATCACAGAGGCCTTGGTGACCAACAACGGCATAGTTGCCTTGGCAGCCGTTGCCACGACGCCGATGGGATCAGCAGTGACCCGCGTTGACATAACTGCCGACTACAAGTTCCCCGGTGGGCTCGCGGGCAAAGTCCTCCAGCGCGCTATCGAGCCGTTGCTTGGTTCAGGTATCCGACACACTGAACGAGCACTGCGTCGGCAATGTCTACGCACCTGCTGAACAGCTCCCACACACTGAGCCGTCCCGGCGTTTCCGGAGACTCCCGATCTTGGGAGGATTCGAGTTATGGCACGCCCGAGCAAGTATCCCGACGAGCTTCGTGAGCGTGCAGTGCGCATGGTCGCTGAGGTGCATCCGCAGTACCCCTCGCAGTGGGCGGCGATCACCGCAGTAGTCGAAACCCGGAACGAGGGCCCCCATACGTCTGGACCAAGACCGTCGACCAAATCTTGATCAGCATCGTCGGCAACTACTGCACCAAAATTAATGACTCAGGGCACTAGTTCGTTTGGGTGGCGTCCGGAATCCGGTGTAAATCGGCCTGCGGAGGTTCTGGCTTCGGTGAGTGATGCTACGCGGTGGCGCTGACGGTTTCGGTGGTGCTGCTAGCGAAGTCCGGGGTGTGCTGGGGCCACAGTTGCCGGGGTGGTTGCAGCAGGCTGCGGCGCAGGTCTTGGAGCTGGCGCAGCCCGGCGGGGGTCATGGTGAGTCCGCGCCAGCCGCGGGATGCGCGGTCGAGCACGGCCCAGGCGATGCTGTTACAACTGGTCTCGCCAGGGAAGCGGCCGATAACCTTTGCGCGGCGGCGGGTTTCTCCGAAGGTGCGTTCGATGAAGTTCGAGTGGCGGATGCGGTGATGATGTTCGGGCGGGAACCGCAGATAGGCGGTCAGGCCCTCGCGCTCGGTCAGCATGATCTTCATCGCTGCCGGGTAGGTGGTCGTGTAGCGGGTAGCGAACGCGGTCAGCCGGGCGTCGACCAGTTCGACCAGCCGCGGACCGGGCTCGGTTTTGAGGTCCTCAGTGTCGAAGCAGGCCCAGTAGCCGTCGCGGATCTCGGCCTGCATCCCGGCCGGGATCTTGGCCAGCACGTTGCGTAACCGCTGGATCAGGCAGCGTTGCCGCAGCGCGGTCGGGAAGACCTGCTCGATCGCGGCGATCAGGCCGCGGGCACCGTCGGAGATGACCAGCAGCGGGCACGCTAGCCCACGGTCGGTGAGATCGGTCAGGAAATCGGCCCAGGCCTCGGTCGACTCCACCACGCCGGGGGCCAGGCCAACAAAGACGGGCTTGCCGGCGGTGGTGACGCCCCACGCGGCCAGGATCGGCTCGGCCGGCGAGCCGGGATGCATCCGGAAGAAGGAGGCATCCAGGAACAGCTAATCGAGCACGACATCGCCCAGGGGCGCCGCGCCCAGGTGTTGTACTCGGTTTTTATCGCTTGGCATACCTGCGAGACAGTCGATTTCGAGATCGCGGCCTGATCACCGAGCGCATCGGCAAGGGTGGCCTCGACATCACGCACCGACAGTCCGCGCACGAACGAGGCGATCACCAGCGATTCCAGCGCATTGGTTTTGGTGACGTGCTTGCCGAACAGGCGTGAGACGAACGCGGCGGTCGTGCCGCGCAGCTTGGGCCGCTCCAGGGTGACTGGGCCGACGGTGGTCTTGACCGTCGCTGGCCGATAACCATTGCGCGCCCCGGGGCTGCGCATCCGGCGCGGCCGCGGCGCGTTGGTAGCGGTCACGGCCGAGGAACTCGGTCACCTCGGCCTCCAGCGCGGCCTGCATCAGCAACTGTGCGCCGAGCCGGGCCACCTCCTCCAGAATCTCGGGCAGCTCACGATCGGATGCGAACAGCTCGTCGATCTTGGCGCGAACACGATCAGTCGGCGATACTCGTGCAGGCACGGGCATAGGTCCTTTCTTCGATGACTTGGTAGGTCTCGAAGCAGAACCTATGCCCGGCCCATTTACACCGGCTTTAGGACGCGACCGTTCGTTTGCCTTTTCTTCCCAGACTGCGCCGGACGCCGAGGCGACGCCGCCCTCCCGCCGCCTTGACGACAAGTGCTAGTGTGGCCGTGCCCAGCACAAGGTAACGGCGCCACCCCAGCGCCTCCACGACCATTGCTACCGAGGCCGTGGCCAAGACAAGCACTACAACGCCCGAACGGCGAATCGAATCTAATCTCATGGCCAATAACTATAGCGTTCGTCGCGACCGTCTGGAATGCAGGCCATGGCCTTTAAGAGCTCCACACTGAATCGCCCCGGCATGTCCGGAGACTCCACTTCTTGGGAAGGTTGGAGTCATGTCAGGTGGTTCATTGAGGAGGTATCCGCCGGAGCTGCGTGATGAATCGCCCTGGTTCTGTCGGAGGCTCGGGTTATTGGATTCCGATCAGGGGTTGGTCGGTCCGTTGTGCATCGTAGAAGGTGGCTTCGAACTCGGTCGGAGGAACGTCGGCGAGGTAGCTGTGTAGGCGGCTGGTGTTGTGCCAGTACACCCAGGCCAGGGTCGCCAGCTCGACGTCCTCGACGGTCTTCCAGGGCCCGGTGTGAGCCGGCCCGTAGATCAGCTCGGCCTTGTAGTAACCGTTGACGGTCTCGGCCAGAGCGTTGTCGTAGCTGTCCCCGATGGTGCCGATCGAGGGCACCGCACCGACCTCGGCGAGACGTTCACCGTAGCGGATGGAAGTGAACTGGGACCCGGCATCGGAGTGACATGTCAAGCCCGGCAATGTGTTTCCACGTGACCAGCGGGCCATCTCGATCGCGTCGAGCACCATGGTTGTGCGCATGTGGGAGGCCACCCGCCAGCCCACGATCATCCGGGAGTAGGCATCGACGATGAAGCACACATACGCCACCCCAGCCCAGGTCGGCACGAATGTTAGATCCGTGACCCACAGTTGGTTCGGCGTAGTCGCCGTGAACTTCCGCTTGACCAGATCGGGGTGGCGAGGCGCTGTCAGGTCGGGTTTGGTGGTGCGGACCCGTTTGCCGCGCCGCGCTCCTTGGATGCCGGCTGCGCGCATCAGTCGGGCGACCTGGTCTCGCCCGACGTCGTGGCCGGCACGGCGGGCGGCTTTCCACAGCTTGCGGGCGCCGTAGACCCGGTAGTTGTCCCACAGCGCCACCAGGGCGGGCGCCAGCTCGGCGTCTCGACGGGCCCGTGCCGACAGCGGCCGTGCCTTGGTGTCGTAGTAAGTACTCGGGGCCACCGACACCCCTGCGGTGCGCAGGACGGTGCAGATGGGCTCGACCCCGAATTCCCCACGGTGGGTGTCGATGAAGTCGACTACTTCTTGTGTTGGCGGTCGAGCTCCGCGCCGAAGAAACTGGCCGCTCGTTTCAGAATCTCGTTGGTTATCTGAGGCCGTGAGGAAGCTGTTCACCATGTAGACGACACGCGTTCGGAGATGCCGGGAAATGCGTTGTGGACCAGTTATCTTCGGTGTCTGTGACGAGTCCTGGGCTGCGGGTGCAGTCGGTGGTGATGCCGTTCGGCGACCGCGAATCGTGGACGCTGGTGGATCAGGATGCGGTGGTGGTGGAGCCGGTCGAGGCGTTCTTGTCGCATCTGCACGCGATCGAGCGCTCACCGAACACGGTCAAGGCCTATGCCCATGATCTGCGGGATTGGTTCGAGTTCCTCGATCGGGGCGGCCTGGTGTGGTCGCGGGTGCGACTGGAGGAGGTGGGCCGGTTCGTGGCGTGGCTGCGACTACCCGCGGCGGGGCGAGTGGGCAATGTGTCAGCGCTGCCGACGGCGGAGAGCATGTGCTCGGAGGCCACGGTGAACCGCAAGCTATCGGCAATCTCGGCGTTTTATGAATTCCATCAGCGCCACGGAGTGGACCTGGGTGATCTGTTGACGACCTGGCAGCGGCATAAGGGACATGGTGGATCGTGGCGACCACTGCTGGCGCACCTGGGATCTCGACCGGAGCGCAGCAGGCGGATCCGGTTACGGGCCCAGCGGCGCATCCCGGACACGCTGGACACGGAACTGGTCGCGGCGATCGTGGCGGCCTGTGATCGGCTGCGGGATCGGTTCCTGTTTTCTCTGCTGGCTGCATCCGGGCTGCGGGTTGGTGAGGCGTTGGGGTTGCGGCACAGCGACATCGATGCGGCTGCTCGGCTGGTGACGGTGGTGCCGAGGGTGAATACGAATCGTGCCCGAGCCAAGGGCGGGGGTCGCCAGGTGCCGGTGCCGGGCGCGGTGATCCGGCTGTATGCGGATTATCTGCATGGCGAGTACGGCGAGCTGGACAGCGATTACGTATTCGTCAACTTGTGGTCCGGTCCTATTGGGTATCCGTTGACGTATGCCAGCGTCTACGATTTGGTCTGCCGATTGCGGGAGCGGACCGGAATCATGTTCGGGCCGCATACTTTTCGCCACTCGTATGCGACAGAGTTGTTGCGCCGCCAGGTGCCGGTCGAGGTGGTGGCCCATCTGTTGGGGCACGCGTCGATCGCGACGACCAGTGACGCGTACGCGCATCTGAAGGTCGAGGACACCCGCCGCGCGTTGGTGGCCGCGGGGTGGCTGGCGGACCGGGATGGGTCGTGGTGAGCGTCGAGGTGCTGGCGCCGCCGATTGAGCCCGGCTGGGTTGCGCGTTTGGGCGCAGCGGTGCGTGCGGAGTTCCGGGTCGAGGTGCTGGTGCCCGCCGTCGCGGATCCGATTCTCGGGTCGCCGGCATGCGCGGTGCCCGGGTGTGTGCGTTCGAGTCGCTACGCCGGGCTCTGCCCGGCCCATCTGGGCCGGTGGAGAAAGGCGGGTCGCCCGGATGACCGACGGGCGTGGGCGGCGACCGCTGATCCAGAGGTGATGGGGTACCGGCCGCTGCAATCGTGCCTGGTGCCCGGTTGCGGCTTCGGGCAGCATCGGTATCGGTTGTGCTACACGCATTCCCACGCCTGGGACAAGGCCGGACGCCCAGTGGTGGATCGGTGGAAGCCGGACGTGGCCGGCACGCCGGCAGCGGTGTGCGCCATCCCGGGGTGCATGTTGTGGGCCGAACTGGACGCCGGGTGGTGTCATTCCCACCACCGGCGGTGGCGGCTGCGTGGTCGCCCGTCGGCGGCGGAGTTCATCGCCTACTGCGCCAGCTACGGCGAGGATCGCTTCGACTTGCGGCCGCTGCGGCCGCAGTTGCGGCTGGAGATCGGCTACGCGCTGCAATGCCGCGTCGACCTGAACCGAACCCGCACCACACCGCGATCGATCAAGCCGCTGCTGGACCACTTGTCGGCAACCGGGGCCGAGTCGCTGCTGGATCGTCCGCTGGCCGACTGGCTGGCCGGGCTGCCGGCCGCGGCGTCGGTCAACACCCCGCGCGCGTTCCTCGGTTACGCGATCGAGTGCGTGCTCGATTTGCGCGACGGGACCGGCTGGGACAGCGAATACCAGCGTGACGTGTGGCGGCTACGGCGGCTCGGTGTTTCCGGCCATGACGGGGCCAAACTGGATTTCACTGCGGTGCACCCAGTCTGGCTTCGAGAGCTGGCCAAACGATGGTGCCGGTGGCGCATGTCGTGCGGAGTCGGGCTGGGGCAGCTACGCAGTGATCGCCTCGCGCTCGTTCGTTTGTCGCAGTTCATGCCCGGACTAGCGAGCTCGTCGGGCCCGGGTGCGCTCGAGCGGGCAGCGCTGGAGGCCTACCTGGCTCGACTGGCCGTTGAGATCCCACAACCGAAGACCCGCAGCGCCGAGATCGGCTGTGTGACCGGGTTTCTGAATGCCGTTCGCCAGCACCGGTGGGCATCGCTGCCGGCCGAGGCGCAGCTGTATCCCAGCGACCAGCCCCGCCGTGACGAGACACCGGCACCGCGGGCGATTCCCGAGTTCGTCATGGGCCAGTTGGAAAGCCCGGCCAACCTCGACCGGATCAGCGACCCGCGGATCCGGCTGCTGGTGGAGGTCCTCATCCGCACCGGCCTGCGCATTGGCGACGCCACCCGGCTGGCGCTGGACTGTCTGGTTCGCGACCCGCAGGGCGCGGTCTATTTGCGCTACCGCAACCATAAGATGCGCCGCGACGCGGTGGTGCCCATCGACGACGAACTCACCGCCATGATCCAGACGCAGCAGGAGCGCACCCGGCAGCGGTTTCCAACCACCGCCGTGTTGCTGCCGCGCAGCAGCGCCAACCCCGACGGACGGCTGCCCATTCCCACCGTGACGTTCCACCTCCAGCTCGGGCAGTGGCTCGAAACATGTGGTGTCACAGATGAACTCGGTCAGCCAGCGCATATCACCGCTCATCAGTTCCGGCACACGGCGGCCACACGATGGATCAACCATGAGGTGCCGCAGGAAGTGGTCCGACGCCTGCTCGACCACACCAGCCACACCATGACCGCCGTGTATGCCCGATTGGCCGACACCACCATACGAGAGCAGTGGGAACGCGCCCAGAAGATCAACATCCACGGTGAGCCGGTCGACATCACCGTCGACGGGCCCCTCGCCGATGGCGAGTGGATGAAGCAGAACCTTGCACGCGCGAAAATAGCGCTGCCCAACGGCTATTGTGGTCTGCCACTACAGAAATCGTGCCCGCACGCCAACGCATGTTTGACTTGTCCGCTGTTCATCACGACCGCCGAATTCCTACCCCAACACCGCAAGCAGCTCGATGACACCCGCACGTTGATCTCGCGTGCTCAAACCGACGGCCACACCCGCCTGGCCGAGATGAACCACACCGTCGAAACCAACCTGCTTACCATCATCGCCACCCTCGAAACCGACCAACGCGACTGCCGGTGCGCTGCAGCGGGCAGCGAAACATGCTGCGGAAAGGAACCATCCGATGCGCCATGACAACAGCCACTACCTCCTCGCCGCTGCCCAACGCCGCCGCGCCGACACCCTCCAACGCGCCCGGCAAGCCCTGCAGGAACTCGGCGAAACCGGCCAGCGGCGCACTATCACACAGATCGCCGCCCTCGCCGGCGTCTCCCGCTCATGGCTGTATGCCCAGCCCGCACTGCGCGACCAACTCCGCCGACTGACCGCCATATCGGAGACGCCCGAGCCGGCACCACCTGCCCCAGTCGAGCGCGGCTCCGACGCCTCCCTGCGCCAACGCCTCACCCTCGCACACGAACGCATCCGCGAACTCGACAACGAAAACCGTCAACTACGAAACCAGATCGCACTCCTGCACGGACAGCTCCGCGCCAACCGCATCGCCGACACCCACATCACGGACACCGTCCACGACACAAACACCCAGATCACGCCCCCAAACAGTCGAGCCCGCCCAAGATAACGATCGCCCGCTTCAGTTCTCGTATCTCTTGCTCGAGCTCTTTGACCCGCTGTGACTCCGCAGTGGACACCCCAGGTGCATACCCGTCGTCGATATCGGCCTGACGCACCCAGGAGCGCACCGACTCGACCCCGTAGCCGAGCTGGCGGGCTACCCGTGACACCGTTCCCTGCTCGGTGCCCAACTCGGCACGCAGTGCCCGCACCATCCGCACTGCAGCGGCCTTCTCCTCCGGGCTGTAACGACGCGCCGTGGGCTTCCCAGACGACTGTTCCTTCGGCATACCTGCATCCTCGTTTCCAAGGTCAGGAGCCTCCGGGATTTCCAGGGCGATTCACACCTCGGCAGTCTTGCCGGAGAATCCCGGAATGCTCATCAGCAGTTCCCGGGTGAGGCGAAAGGGCGCCATCGCTTCCTCGATGCGCTCATCGAGGCGACCGATATCGGCGGTGTGAGCATCGATGCGGTCAAGGAACAACCGGGACATAAACGCGTGATGCTCACTGAACCGGCCGATCAACGCCTCGGTCAACGCCGGGATCTTGCGGCGCAGCGTCCGCTTGGCCAGATCGGCAATCATGGCTGGATCGTTCTGGCCGGCGATCAGCGCCTCGAGCATCGCTCGTCCGGACACTCCGGTGATGTCGGTGGCCACCGAGGTGAGTTTGATCCCGGCGTCTTCGAGCAGCTTCTCCAACCGCATTACCTCGCGCGAGCATTCCCGGGTGATGTGCGTGCGTGCGTGGGTCAGATCCCGCAGCGCGCGAATTGTCAACGGCAATCGAAAACTGATCAGGAGTCGGCAAGCACTGGTCAGTATTCACTTGCCGCCGACACGAATCGGCGGCGGCGGCACCAACGACGCCGTCACCAGCCCGTGAGCCCCGAGATCGGCCAGCCACGCAGCATCAGACACATCGGTCTTGCGGCCGGGCACATTGCGCACCCGCGACGCATTGATCAGCATCATGTTCAGCTCATCGTCGAGCAGGTAGTAGAACGGTTTCCAGTAGTCGCTGGTGGACTCGATCACCACACACGTGACCTTCTGCGCGATAAGATGCTCACGCAACGCCAGGATCTGTGATGTCATGGCACCCCATGTCGTCACTGTCGACGACGCTCCTCTGCGTCCATGGCCCTGAATCCGCACACAGACCTTCGCGTCTTTCTTCGAGCAATCGATTCCCGCGCACCGCGGGTGCACCACATCCATCGAACTCACCGCCTCCCAACAGGATTGACAAAGGGGCGTGTTCCGGGGAGATGTCGGCGTCGTCTGAAAACTGACCCCGTGTCGCCGTTGACAGGAGAGCGGGATGAAACAGAATTCTGACACTCGTGCTCGACGGCAACATTCCACGGTCCCCGTGGATGGGGGGCTCTCCACCCTCAGGCTAATTTGCGGGCTCACAGGCAACATAGTGCAACCGGGGTCAACCGAAACACCTTCCAGCATGAACCGTCGGCCGCCTGGACGCTGAACCCAGCGCAGGCCCCGTTCGGAACCGCAACTGGCTCGCGGAATTTTCGATCACCACGGTGAGAGCGAAGCGCGCCCGAGAAGCTAGTTTGATAAAGTCGGGTCGACCGCTCCGGCCGTGGTGAGCACGGTTTTGCGGCCGCGCCCGTTGCGGGAGTTGCCCGAGCCATAACCAGCCGGATCGCCGTACTCATAGCCCAGGTGATCAGCGATCTCGACATCCAAAGCGCGTTGGAGCACCGCCTTGGTCATCTGCGCCAACAGCCCCTCAGGTGGAGGCGTGGTGGTCGAACGAGCTGGCCACCGCACGGCGGATCGACTGGTTCAACCACCGCCGCCTGTATGAATACTGCGGCGATGTTCCGCCAGCCGAACTCGAGGCCGCCTATTACGCTCAACGCGAGAGAGCAGCCGCCAGCTGAGCTCTCACATCAGAAAGTCTCCGGACTCACCGAGACAGTCCCCGTTGGATTATCCGGCGATGAGCGGATTTGTGCGGTGCTCACCGTTTCCTCGGTTTGAGCCAGAAGCCATTTCGGAAGTGCTTTGGTGTGATGTCGAGGCCGGCAGAGTTGCCGGCCGGGATGCTTTGGTCGTGAAGCGCAGACCGTCATCGATCTTGCCGCGGCGTATTTGACGGACATCGAAGAGGTAATTCTGCTTTGCTTTCCATGGACCGCGGGATCCAGACTTAGGGAGTTGATCCATCGCGCGTTGGAAGTAGCCGGGCGCAAAATCCGTGAACGGCAGTTCCTCGACATCCTCGCCAGGGTGGGGAGCTACGACGGTGTCGTAGCCGTGCGCATCCATGTAGTTGAGTAAGCGACAGACGTATTCAGACACCAGGTCTGCTTTCAGTGTCCAGGACGCGTTGATGTAACCGATAGTGAACGCCATGCTCGGGACGTCGGATAGCATCATGGCCTTATAGGTCATCGACTTCGCGACGTCGACGACCTGGCCGTTACGGGTAATCTTGGCGCCGCCGAACAGCCGCATGTTCAAACCGGTCGCGGCGACAATGATGTCGGCCGTCAACTCCTGACCCGAGGAAAGCTTGATCCCGGTCCTGGTGATGTGGTCGATAGTATCGGTGACTACATCGGCCTTGCCGTCCCGAATGGCCTTAAAAAGGTCGCCGTTAGGGGCCAGGCATATCCGTTCATCCCACGGGTTGTACTTCGGCCCGAAATGCTTATCCACGTCATAGCCTGCGGGCAGCTGGTGCTTAGCCCAAGCGATCAGCGCTTTTCGCATGGAACGGGGAAAGCGACGCGCCAGTCTGTACTGCGCCACAGCTAACAGGATGTTCTTCCAGCGGTTGACGAAGTCCGCGCTCCTTGTCGGTAACCACTTGATGAGCTGCACGGCAATGGGGTCGATGTTTGGCAGCGATCCGATGTAAGTCGGTGAACGCTGCAGCATCGTTACCTGGCCAGCGCCTGAATCCACGAGGGACGGAATAAGGGTCACTGCGGTAGCACCGCTGCCGATGACGATGACGTTCTTACCCGCATAATCGAGGTCTTCGGGCCAGTTCTGCGGGTGAACAATAATTCCTTCGAAATCCTTCTCGCCCCGGAATTCTGGACGATACCCCTGGTCGTAGTCGTAGTAGCCGCTGCACGCAAACAGGAACGCGGCCGTGATCTCGGTCGTCTTTTGGCGGTCCCCAGCCACCTTGATCGTCCAGCGCCTGTCGGCGTCCGACCAGTCCGCAGACAATACCTGGCTACCAAACCGGATGTGGTTGTCGATGCCGCTCTCGGCGGCAGCTTCCCAGAGATAATCCTTGATCGTGGCGCCATCAACGGTAAAGCGCGGCGAGTGCCACGGCTTGAAACGGAACCCGAAGGTGCACATGTCGGAGTCCGATCGGATGCCCGGATACTTGAACAGGTCCCATGTACCACCCAGATCAGCTCTGCGCTCTAGAACTACATAACTCTTGTTGGGACAGCGCTCCTGCAGATGCCAGGCAGCGCTGATACCGGAAATACCCGCACCCACAATCACAACGTCAAAGGATTCGGACATAAAACTGCTTGCTCCCTTCTTGGCGACGGTCTCGGTGAAATTCGGTTCACTTCAGGTAGCCGACCAGGGCCCCCTTGGTGCCGAAGAGTTCCTCCTGCCATTGCTCGAGCAACGCGTTGGTGTCGATGTCGTCGGGATGAAATCCCGGTCGCAAGTATTGCCTGAGCTCTGGGATCAAACCCCGAAATATCGGACCGCGGTAGACCCGATAGGTCTCACGCACCAGTCGCACTGGCTGACGGCACGCTTCGGGATCCCGCGCCACCGAATACGCCAGCGTGCCACTCATGAGGAGGAGCAGAAGGGGGATCATTACCGCCATCACACGTCGACGCACCCGCTCGGTACCCCCCACCGAGCGGAATACGTCAAAGGCAACCGACTTGTGCTCAAGTTCCTCCAGCGCATGCCACTTCAGGAGATTCCACACCTCCGCATCACCCGGGATCGCCCGGAAGTCCTCATCGCCGAGCAGCCGCTCAGCAAGTATCGCGGTGAAGTGTTCTGCGGCTGCTGTCACCGCCAGCGGAATCCGGGCCGGCAGCACCTCCTCGATGCGTTTCACCCAATCAACAAACTTTTCGGAATCCCACCACCCAATCGGATACCCCATGTCAACGAGCTTGTCATTGAGCGCCCGATGCTGCTGGCCATGCACCGATTCCTGACCGATAAACCCGGCCACCCGCTTCTTCAACCCAGGATCGGCGATCTCATCGGCAAACCGGCGCACCGACCGAATGAACAACTCCTCCCCCGGCGGGAACGACCCCGACAAGTTCGCCCACAGGTGGCTGAAGATGATGTCGTCATCGAAGAAATACTTGCTGCCCTCGCCAAAGGGGAAACGTATCCGCCGGGTTCTCGGATACCGAGACCCCACACTTGCCGCACTTGCAGTGGTCACTGCCCCTTGTCCTATGTCTCCGTCGACCATGACAGGCTGCCCTTCCTCGAACATCCAGTTTCGGATACCGATAGTATCGGGTGTAGACGTGGTGCTACAAGTCAAATGTCCCGCTCGCTCGCTTGGGGAGACGCGGGCGCAGAAAGCGCCATGCCCGGGGTACGCAGATGCGCCTGAAGCGGGTGTGGCTGTTGACTTCCATTTCGATGGCACCACTGACCGCCGCCAGATCAAAGATCGTCTCGATCATCGACGAACACACCCGCAAATGCGTCGACGGTCGGGTGGCGCGCGGCATCACCGGCGAGGACCTGGTCCTCGAATTTGACCGCCTGGCCAGACAGCGTGATACCCGCCCGACGGCGCTGCGGTGGAGCAATGATCAGGAACCTAATAGCTTTGTAGGGCACTGGACGATTCCTGATCAGAACTCGGGGCTAGACCCCCTTCCACAGGCGGGAACGCCGGCTGCTCTGCGACCTTCCGAGTGAGCGGTCGGCCAGCGAGTGTCGACGGAACGCCTGACCGATACCGGGGTCGGCTAGACCTGCCGGGAGAACGGCGAGGTCGGCGTGTCGTGACCGGCTGCTCCTCGGAAGGGGTTGGGGTGGGGAACGTGGTTCGAGCCCGCCTGCACGATCGACACCTCATCGACGGGGAGCCGTTGAGCTCTGACAAAGACTGGGGGTCGTGCGGGTTGCTGGGGTCGCGAACGGCTCAATCGGAGGTCAGGCCATCAGAGCCTTGCTATTAGGGCGCCGCGCGTTCTCACAAAGGGTCACGCACCCAACACATTTCGACAACCAAGGAGGTAAATTTGTCCATGGTCACGTGTGGGATCGACTGGGCCCAGGATCATCATGACGTCGCGCTGGTGGATGCCGACGGTCGGCTGGTCGCCAGACGGCGCATCCCCGAGTCGGTCGCCGGATTCGCCGAACTGACCGCCATGCTGGCCGATGCCGACGACGACCCTGAGGATCCGATCCCGGTCGCGATCGAGACCCCGCGCGGGTTGCTGGTCGCCGTGTTGCGGGCCAGCGGTCGACCGATCTACCCGATCAACCCGATGTCGGTGGCCCGCTATCGGGAACGGACGTCGATGTCGGGCAAGAAGTCTGACCACGGCGATGCGGTCACGCTGGCCAACATCCTGCGTACCGACATCGACCAGCATCGTCGGTTACCCGCCGACACCGAACTGGCGCAATCGATCACCGTGCTGGCCCGTGCCCACCAGGACGCCACCTGGCGGCGTAACCGGGCCGGCAACGAACTGCGGTCGCTGCTGCGGGAATATTTCCCGGGTTTCCTGCACGCCTTCGCCGACCGTCCCGGCGGAATCACCGCACCCGAAGCTCGTGCGGTGCTCGCCATCGCTGCCACCCCGGCCAAGGCGGCGCGGCTGTCAAAGCCGCAGATCACCGCCGCCCTGCGCCGCGCCGGACGCCAACGCGGCCTGACCACGCTCGCGGCGACAATCCACCAGCAGCTGCGGCTGCCGCAGCTGCGACACCCCGCCCCGGTCGAAGACGCCTTCGGTATCCAAGCAGTCGCATTGCTGGCCACCCTCGACGCTGAGTGCGCCAACGTCGACCGGCTGGGCGAGGCCACCGCCGCCACCTTTGCCCAGCACGCCGACCACAGGATCATCACCTCATTTGTGGGGGTCGGCGACCTTACCGGTGCCCGCCTGCTCGCCGAAATCGGCGACGACCGAACACGATTCGCCGACGCCCGAGCATTGAAGGCGTTCGCCGGGTCGGCGCCCGTCACCAAAGCCTCTGGGCGCAGCATCCGCATCACTCACCGGCACGTGAAGAACAACCGACTTGCCGCCGTCGGATTCGTCTGGGCGTTCATCGCGGCCGGCTGCGAAGGACCCACCCGCGCTCACTACCTGACACGCCGCGACCACGGCGACCGCCACCCCGCAGCCCTGCGCCACCTCTACAACCGCATGCTCGGCCAGCTCTACCACTGCCTGCAAACCAGCCAAACCTACGACCCAATCAAGGCATACCGACCACCCCCGACGCACCCCACACGAGCCGCCGCTTGACTGTTAACAAGATCGGAGGTCTGTGGGTGCGACGCGATGTCGCGCATGTGAGTGAGCTCGTGGAGTGGAGGTCGGCGATGCCGGTCGCGTAGTTCTCGGTTGGTGTTCGTGACCGATCCCCGCCCTGACGTGCGTCGACGGGTCCTGCCCGTGGGCGTGCGAAGCTCAGGGAAGAAGCCCAAGGGCCCCCGTTCCGTCTGGGGGAACGACCGGGCGAGGGAAGGCCGGACGGGCGAATGCGAATGAACCCTTGATGACGCCTCGTTATTTGAAGCCCGGGAAGACGGGTTGAGAACCCGGGTGATAGGACCCGGCCGCTGGCAGTGGCGGCAAGCGGCGACCGGAGGCCACAGGCCGGTCGTGCGAACACCGCTGGTCTCGGGGTATAGAGGGCGCCCTCCCCGGCCGTATCTCGTATGCGCGGAACGTGGAAACCCCGTCGGGTCCGGCCTTCGGGCCGGTAGGCCGATCGTGAGAGGGGCGGAATCCCTCGGCGGGAACAGGATGCTCAAGAAGCGAATGCCGATGGCCGAAAGGCAGCGGGACCTGTGGTCGTGGTGCCGCCGCTCCTCCTGGGCGGCGATCATGGGGAACCGGTCGGATACCAGCGTGGTGGCTGGGCTCGAAAGGGCGCTGACGTGGGCAGGTGAGCCTTTGAAATACCGAGACCGAGGGCCTTGCGAACCGGAAGGGCAAGTTGGACACCGTAGAGGTGAACGGACCGGAGGGCGTTTTCGATTGGACCGTCGTGGATTGGCGTGTCCATGAGGAAAACGTAGCGAGGTTGCGGCGCAGGATCTTCAAGGCGACGCGGGAGCAGGACTGGGCCTCGGTCCGGTCGCTGCAGAAACTGATGCTGGGTTCCTGGTCGAACACGTTGGTCAGTGTGCGACAGGTGACTCAGCGCAATGCTGGGCGTCGAACGGCCGGGATCGATGGGGAGGTTGCCCTGTCGCCCGAGGCGAGAGCGAATATTGCGGTGCGAGTGCATGATTCGCGGTCGTCGTGGGAGCCCTTGCCGGTTCGGCGTGTGTATATTCCGAAGGCCAACGGAAATCAGCGTCCGCTCGGTATCCCCGTGGTGATGGACCGCTGTCATCAGGCGCGGGTACGCAACGCGCTGGAGCCCGAGTGGGAGGCTCGGTTCGAGGCCCGTTCCTACGGGTTTCGCCCGGGCCGTAGCTGTGCCGATGCGATCCAGTCCCTTTTCCTCACGCTCAAAGGGCCACGAGCCCAACGGGCATGGATTCTGGACGCCGATTTGTCGGCCGCGTTCGACAGAATCGACCATCCTCGGCTACTCGACAAGCTGGGGTCGTTCCCGGCCAAGGAAATGATCCGAAAGTGGCTGAAAGCCGGGGTGATCGAGAACGGCGGGTTCGCGCCGACCGAGGAGGGTTCTCCGCAGGGCGGGGTGATCAGCCCGTTGCTGATGAACGTGGCACTGCATGGCCTGGAGGAGGCCGCGGGAGTTCGTTACCGCAGTTCGACCGGTGTTTACGCCGGCGCGGCGATAGCGGGCAACCCGGTTCTGGTGAGATATGCCGACGATATGGTCGCCTGCTGCCATTCACGTGAGCAGGCCGAACACGTCAAGGCGCAGCTTGCCCGGTGGCTGGCTCCGAGGGGTCTGGTCTTCAACGAGGATAAGACGCGCATCGTCCACCTCGAAGAGGGATTCAGCTTCCTCGGATTCAACATCCGCTGCTACCGCCACGGTAGACGGCCGGGCAAGTTGTTGATCAAGCCGAGCCCGGAGGCGATCGAGCGTATCCGCAAACGGTTGGCCGAGGAGATGCGCAGGCTGCGCGGCTCCAACGCCAGGGCGGTGATCGCCCGGATGAACCCGATTATCCGGGGATGGTCCGCCTACTATCGAGGTGCGGTGTCCAGCAAGGTTTTCAGCTCGCTGGACCACTATATGTGGCGGCTCACCTCCGGGCGGGCGCGCCGACCGCATCCGAAGAAGCCGAAAAAGTGGATCGCACGCCGCCACTGGGGTCGGTTCAACAAGTTCAGGAACGATCAGTGGGTGTTCGGCGATCCCGAACGGCCGTTGGATGACCGCCGTGAAAACATCGCGTGTCTGGTCAAATTCTCCTGGACTCACATCGTCCGACACACGCTAGTCGCGGGCCGGGCGTCTCCCGACGCCCCGGAATTGGCCAGCTACTGGGCCGAACGACGGCGCAAGGTCAAACCCGCGCTGGACAGCTACAACCTGCGCCTGCTCGCCAAGCAGGACGGACGGTGCCCGCTGTGTGGCGATCATTTGTTGACCGTCGATCAACCCCCGCAGTCGCCCTCCGAATGGGAACGGTGGTGGTTAGGAGTTGTCAAGCGAGCCATCGCCGCCGAGCATCTCACCCACCACGGGCGGCTGGCCCGGTTGGACGAGACCCACCTGGTACACGCCTCCTGCCATCGCAGCCTTCGGGCTAAGTTGCGCGGGAGCCCAACGAATTACGCAGTTC
The DNA here is from genome assembly GCF_976985675.1 of Mycobacterium sp. NTMscope_MAC_12. Taxonomy (NCBI): domain Bacteria; kingdom Bacillati; phylum Actinomycetota; class Actinomycetes; order Mycobacteriales; family Mycobacteriaceae; genus Mycobacterium; species Mycobacterium sp. NTMscope_MAC_12. Next base: position 131,143 of record NZ_CDRJYY010000001.1, on the reverse strand, counting down.
CCGCAACGTCCTCGGGGCTTGCTTGAGCCGTATGCCGGGACGACTGGCACGTACGGTTCTGAGGGGGGACCGCCGCAGCAATGCGGCGGTCCTACCCGACATGAGCCTCGGTGAGGCAGCCTGAAGGGGCGCCGCCTTCCCGAGGGTGCTCTGAATTCGGTTTGTCTGATCAAGGACCGGCGTTGGCGCGCTGGTTGGGAAGGTACGCCCATGCTCACGGTAGTTCACGACGTCGACGAGTCCAACGACAACACCGGTTCGGGTCGCTCGTTACTCGATGAGGTCGTCCGCGATGGCGCCCGGCAAATGCTTGCGGCGGCGCTGGAGGCCGAAGTCGGCCTATATCGCGCAGTTCACCGATCAGGTTGACGAGAATGGGCATCGCCTAGTGGTGCGCAACGGCTACCACGAGGAGCGGACCGTGTTGACGGCCGCTGGGGCGGTGCCGGTCAAGGCCCCGCGGGTCAACGACAAGCGCATCGACGCTGACACCGGTGAGCGGTGCCGGTTTTCCTCCCCGATTTTGCCGGCGTGGGCGCGCAAGTCGCCGCAGATGACCGAGGTGTTGCCGCTGCTGTGCCTGCACGGGCTGTCCAGCGGGGATTTCGGCCCGGCGCCGGAGCATTTCCTCGGCACGGGCGCGGCGCTCTCGGCGACCGAGATTACTCGGCTGACCGCGCAGCGGCAGGACGAGGCCAAAGCCTTCGGCAAGCGTGACTTATCCAGCACCGATTACCTGTATTTGTGGGTGGATGGCATCCACCTCAAGGTGCGCCTTGAGGTGGAGAAACTCTGTTTGCTGGTAATGATCGGGGTCCGTGCTGATGGCCGCATGGAGCTCGTCGGGCTGGCTGACGGCTTCCGGGGATCGACTGAGTTCTGGGCTGATTTGCTGCGCGATTGCCGCCGCCGCGCCATGACCGCAGCGGTGCTCGCGGTCGGCGACGGCGCCCTGGGCTTCTGCAAGGCGTGCGGGAGGTGTTCCCGGATATTCGAGAGTAGCGCTGCTGGTGGCATAAGCAGGCCAATATTCTTGCCGCACTGCCGAAATCGGTGCACCCAGGGTGCAGTCGCGGCGATGAAGGAGATCTACAATGCCGAGGATATCGACAAAGCCCAGCTCGCGATCAAAGCGTTCGAGATCGACTACGGCGCCAAATACCCCAAAGCGGTCGCCCAAGATCGTCGACGACGCCGAGGTGTTTTTGGAGTTCTACCGGTATCCCGCCGAGCATTGGATCCACCTTCGCACCACAAATCCGATCGAAAGTACCTTTGCGACAGTACGTTTGAGGACCAAAGTCACCAAAGGGCCGGGCTCCCGCGCGGCCTGGCTGGCGATGGCCTACAAGCTAATCGAGGCCGCCCAGGCCCGCTGGCGCGCGGTCAACGCACCACACTTGGTCGCCCTCGTCCGTGCCAGCGCCGTCTTCCACAAGGGCAAGCCGCTCGAACGGCCTATCGACATCACACCCGAACCGTCGGCAGCTGAGCCTCAAACCGTCGGATCGCAGGTCGCCTGAAACTCACCGATCCACAGGTCTTGACGATATCTCACTCACGGATGTCGAAGAGGTAATTGGTGTTTTACCTGCCATGGCCCTCGAGATCCCGCCTTCGGTAGCTGGTCCATCGCGCGCTGGAAGTAGCCTGGTGCGAAATCGGCGAAGGGTTCTTCTTCGACATCTTCCCTGGATGAGCGGCTACGACGGTGTCGTAGCCGCGCGCGTCCATGCAATTGAGCAGGCGACAAACGTATTCCGATACCAGGTCGGCCCTCAAGGTCCACGATGCATTGATATAGCCCATGGTGAACGCCATGGTGGGCACATCGGACAGCAACATCGACTTATAGGTCATCGACTTGCTGACGTCGACATCCTGGCCGTTACGACCAAGCTTGGCGCCCCCAAAAGCCACAAGTTCAATCCTGTTGCGGTAGAAGATGATATCGGCCGCCAACTCGTGACCCGTTCTGGTGAAGCGGTCGATGTTGGCGAACGTTGCAGCATCGTTATGTGCCCGGCGCCGCTGTCGATAACGACGACGTTCTTTACCGGCATAATCAAGGTCTCTGGGCCGGTGCTGAGGTTGCAATATGGGCCCACCGAAGTTCTCCTCGCCGGGAAAGTTTGGTCGGTAACCCGCGTCGTAGTTGTAATAGCCGCTACACATGAAGACGAACCGCGCCTCGAGCTCTAATTCCTCAGCCGTTCCGAACCGCCTTGATGGTCCAGCGCCGGCTGGCGTCCGACCAAGCGGCAGACAAGACCTGGGTACCGAAGTGAATGTGCTCATGGATGCCGTTCTCGGTCGCGACCTCACGCAGATAGTTCTTGATTGTCGGCGCGTCGACAGTGAACCTGGCCGAGTGCCAGGGCTTGAAGGAATCCGAACGTGCACATATCTGAGTCCGACCTGATGCCCGGATACTTGACCAGATCCCACGTGCCACCCGGATCACTTCTGCGCTCTAGAACTACGTACCTATTACCGGGGCAGCGATCCTGCGGGTGCCAGGCAGCGCTGATACCGGAAATCCCCGCTCCCACGACCACCACATCGAACAACTCTGACATGTTAATCGAGGTTAGCAACCCGATGACCTTGTCGCCAAACCGCTCGATCGACTCCGCATCTACTCCGTCGGACCGCCTTGATGCGGCGCAGAAGGTCCGCGCCGCAACGCATCTGCGTGCCACAACGTGTTCTGACCACTTCACTTCCTAGTGAAAGAGGACCGGCATCGTCCTAGCCTTCCCCAAGGACCGTTATTGCCAAACGCAAGCTCGGCTGTCACTGGGGGACTGCACCCCACCGAGATAGTCCCAGAGGGAAATGAGTAGTTTCATGCGAACCCGAAGGTCGGCATCGATCGATGCGGCAGCGCACTTTGTGTGCGAGATCGCCGTGTCGCTACCGTGGTCCGGGTCGCGCGTGCAGCTGGGAGGCCGGAGGCATATTGGGCGGGGCGCAATGCTTGATGAGATCATCGACGTTCTGTCCGACCCGCTCAGGCGCGGTACCTACCGACGGTGGGTAGAGCATGATGTGGTCTAGCACGCCCTCGTAGCGGCGTAGCCCGTTGCGAACCTCGTCAGCGGTGCCGGCGACACCCATGACGTCGATCATGTCATCGGTGACGGCGTTGAACATGGCCTGAAAGTCGCTGCGGGTGAAGGCTTCTCGGATGACGGCACCCTGCTTGGCGAATCCGCAGAAGTCGAGCAGCGGTTCGTAGGTCCTGACCGAGGCGTAGAATGCGATCTGCTGCGCTACCTCGCGACGAGCGATCTCGGGGTCGTCGTGGATGGAGCACATCACCATCGACACGATCTCGACGCCGTTAGGGTCGCGCCCGGTGCGTTGTGCGCCCTTGGCCACCGCAGGCCGCACGACTTCCTCCACATACGCGGTGGTGAAGAGTGGATGCCCGGCCAAGCCGTCAGCGACCCGTCCGGCGGCTTCACACATTCGCGGCCGCACGGCGGCGGTGACGATGGGGATATTGCGCGCAGGGGGTTCTACCGGCCCGGTGGGGACGAGATTCATATTGTAGAAACGGCCCTCATGGCGGACGGGTCCTTCGTGCAGGTTCCAGATGCGCCGGATAAGGGGTACGAGTTCCTCGACGCGCAGGGCGGGGGCGCTGGTATCGGTGACAGAGTGCCAATCGCTCATCATCCGTTTGGTGCCGTTGCCGATCCCGAGCACGACCCGACCACCGGACAGTTCGTCGAGGTCGCGTGTTTCGGTCGCCAAGACCAGCGGACTACGTCCGATGCCGTAGAGGATTGACGACCCGATGCGACACCTGTTCGTCGAGGTTGCCATCGCCGCCATCGAGATGGATCCCGACCGGGTGTAGAACTCGGATGCCCAGACGGCGTCGAACCCGGCCTGGTCGGCAGCCGCGGCGGTGGCCTTCATCGCGGCAAGTTCAGGGGCGACGACTGAAAGTCCATAAGTACTCATAAGTGACGGCTCCATCGTGTGGTAGGTGACAGACGGTGTCAGCGGCTAGTTGACCCGAAGGCGAAAGCCCATCGCCGCCGACAGCAAGCAGGTGTGTCAGCGTTGCCTCAGGACCGCGGTCTCAGTCCTCGACGGCGAGAGCGCCTGTGGGGCAGCACGATACTGCTTCTTCGATGAGTGATCTGTGGCATTCCGGTGGCTCGGGGTTCACGATATTGAGTTGGCCATCGTGCCTGACCTCGAAGAAGTCAGGAGCCAGGCCTTCACACATTCCGATTGACGAGCATCGGTTGCGGTCGACTCTGATCTTCATACCACGCCGCCTTACGCGTTCGGGGTGAAGCGGACGGGAAGGTGATTCACGCCGTGGAAGAACGTGCTGACGGTGTAGCTGGGTGGCCCGCAGACTTCAATATCAGGCAGGCGGTGCAGCAGTTCTCTGAAGAGCGCAGCGAGTTGCTGCCTGGCCAGCTGGTTGCCGAGGCAGTGATGGATTCCCCCGCCTCCGAAGCTCACGTGCGGGTTAGGGTCGCGCGACAGATCGAACTTCTCCGGGTTAGTGAACACGGTGGTGTCCCAGTTGGCCGAGCTGTAGAAAAGTATGATCTTGTCACCCTCGGTGATCTGCTGCCCGCCCAGTTCGCAGTCGCGAGCCGCCGTCCGGCGAAATGTCATGATTGGTGTGGCCCACCGGACGAATTCTTCCACGGCCCCTTTGATCCGTCCGTCGAAATCCTCCATGAGCCAAGCTCTTTGGTCTGGGAAGTCCGTCAATGCTTTCATCGCGTGACTGGTGCTTTGGCGCGTGGTGTCGTTCCCGGCGATCGTGAGAAGTATGAAAAACGAGACGATCTCGTCGTCGGTGAGTTGTTCGCCGTCCACTTCAGCTTGAACGAGGTTCGTCATAAGGTCATCTTCGGGCTGCCGGCGACGTGCGGCGATGATTTCGCGGGCGCCATCGCCCAAGAATCCCATCGCTTGGAACAGGCGAGGTATGACCGGGTCTTCGCCCATCACCTCCGGGTCGCTCCACCCACCGGCATACCGTGACTCCCACGCGATGTCGCGGCGCATCGAGTCCGGCACGCCCATCATGTCGAAGATGTTGTGCATCGGCAGCAACGCGGCGCACTGGTCGACGAAGTCAGCCTCGCCTTGCGGGGCAAGGCCATCGACGACCCGTTTCGCGTTGGCCTCGATCTGGTGACTGGTCAGCCGCATTTGCTTCGGTGTGAATGCGGATGCCAGCAATCGTCGAATCTTGGTATGCCGCGGCGGGTCCATAGCGATGAAGCCTTGCGCGGTGTCGAGCAGTTCCTGCGGGATCGACTCCATCACAATGCCTTGACCAGACAGGAAATCGTCGTGTCGCCGGGTCGCCTCGACAAGTAGCGGGTGGGTGACCACGGCCCAGAAGCCTTGGTCGTCCTCGTCGTCGATCATGGTGTGCTCGACGCGCGGGTGCCAGCTGATGGGGGCGCGTCGGCGCAGCTCCGCGTAGGTCTTCTCACGGTCAGCGGCGGTGCCAGCCCAAAAGGCAGTCGAGGACAGGTCGGCAGAATCATACGAACGTGCTGAACGACGCTCCACCGACGACTTCGGAGCGGAAGCGCTGACAGTCATGAGGGTCCTCCCGAGCTAGTGTCTCCACGCCAGTGTTTACACTTTTCTCTATAAAGTCAACATCCAGACAAAAATCTGCGTTGTGTAAACGGCCTCGCGGGATCTGCGCCCAAATAGCGAAGGGCGATCCGCGAGATCCGCTCACCGGTCAGACTTGCATCGGCAGAAGGAAGCACGACATGGCTCACAGTGAGCCTCACCAGCGCATCGGCGACTTCATGCACGTCATCGGCATCCAGACCTGGAAAGTGCTCGTTGAACCAAGTCACGAGGGCTGCCGAGGATAGCTCCAGCAGCGATGCCGAGGTCGGCAGGAGCGGCAACATACCGGTTGTCTCGGAAACCGTTTTGTCTGTAGGCCGATTTGACGTCAACACCGCCTTCAAGAGCGGGCTCGCTTCCGCTTCCTCGAGGGTGTACGACACCGCGGCGGTGATACCCCCGCGGACATCTCCGGCGTGTTGTGCCGAAACTGCGTGAATGCCGTTCAAGAATCGTTCGCCTTCGGACACAACCAGCGCGTCACCCAGTCCCTGCTTATCGGTGAATTCCTTGTAGAGCGTCGGGCGGGACACGCCGACAAGCTTGGCGACTTCACTCATGCGAACCCGATGCCAGCCCTTCTCGATAGTGAGGTCACGCGCAGCCCTGAGAACTTGCTCACGCATGTGCTGGCGAAACGAGAGGCGAACGGACTCTGTGGACATGGTGAGCAGGATATGCGTCTTGCACAAGTGTTCCGTCCGGGCGGTGGAGGACCACACCTGCTTGCTGTCGAAGATGACCAATCGCCGGTCCCTGCATGATTTCGTTGATGCGGTTCTAACGCCGGCTCGGAGCGTTCGATGGCTTAGTCGGCAAACGCCGGCGTGATAACGGTGGGCGTAAGCGTTGCCAGGACAGTGGCCACGCTTGGTCGTCACCACCAAAGACCACGCGAAGTCGTTCCCCATTCCATGGGCGTCGTAGCGTCCTCGCTCCGAATTCTGCCGCCGCCTGATCCGAGACGCTTGCGCTCGCGTTAGGGCCCCAAACCATCTTCACCGATGACGTGCATGGCACCAAGCGCGACAGGATCCGCGCGAAAAGACCTTGATTGGCTTTCGATGCGCGTCTCATCGGAGTTCGAAATCTGCGATCTCAGGTGCACGCAATAGTTCTCGGTGCCGCTCGGGTGTCCACGGAAACAATTCGGGAAGCCCATCTTTGCCTAGGTACCAACTGTTGCAACCGGTAACCCAAATTGTTTGTGGCATCGCTGCTTTCATGCTGTCGTTGTAGCCCTTGGTGGCCAACTTGGTGGGCGCGGCGGCGACGATGCGGCCCTCACGGATCCGGTTAATCCACCACAGCACATAATCAGCCTGGTCCTCGGCGACCGGTATCAGTGACTGGTTGCCGATCGGCGAATGCGGACCCATCAGCATGAACAAGTTTGGGAATCCGGGCACCGCGACCGACCGATACGCCGTGGGGCCATCGGCCCATGCCTCGTCGAGGGTGAGCCCACGCTCCCCGACCACTGTCAGCGGGCGCACGTAGGCCCGGGCGTCAAACCCGGTGGCATAGACCAGCAGGTCGAGTTCGTGCAAGGTACCGTCGGCCGTGATGACGCCGCGAGGCTCGATGTGGTCGATCGTCTCGTTGATCACCTCCACACCCGGTTGTTGGACCGAACGGTAGAAATGTCCCGCCATAATCTGGCGCTTGCACATCGGCTGATCTTTCGGGGTGAGTTTCGCGCGCAACTGCGGGTCGCGCACCGAGAGTCGCAGGTTCCATCGACATAGCGTCTGAACCAAGCGGCGCTGAAATCCCGGACGGATCGGCGCGCGGCCGAAGATGCGCCTGACCACCAATCCCCAGAACCAATAGCCCAGGCCGTTCAACCTCGGCCACCGCGTCAACGCGGCCTGGATCAGCGGTGAGTAGTGCGGATTGGGCATCGGAAAGACCCACTGCGCAGTGCGTTGGAAGACGGTGAGCCGACTGACCTTGCCCCCGAGTTCGGCAATGATCTGTATGCCTGTCGAGCCCGTCCCGATCAGTCCGACCCGCTTGTCCCGCAAGGTGACGGAGTGATCCCATTCCGCGGAGTGGAACACCGGCCCGGCAAAACTCTCCTGGCCGGGAATGTCCGGATAGCGCGGCACCCGGAGCACGCCGGTCGCGGTGACAAGGACGTCGAATGTCTCTTCGCTGTCGTCGGTCGTGATCCGCCACCGCTCGTCGTCGTATCGGGCGGATATGACCTCGGCGCCGAACTTGATGTGCGGGCGGATGGCCCGTTCGTCGGCCACCTGCTGGAAATAGGCCTGGATCTCCGGCCCCGGCGGCAGCAGGTGCGACCAGTTCGGGTTGGGCCGAAACGAGTAGGAGTAATACCGCGATGGGATATCGCAGGTTAGCCCCGGGTAGGTGTTGTCTCGCCATGTGCCGCCGACATCCTCGGCCTGTTCGAAAATGGTGTACGAGTCAATGCCGGCGTCCTGCAGCTTGATCGCCATGCACAGTCCCGACATGCCCGCACCGATGATTGCGACTTTGACTGACCGTTGTTCCGTCATGTTCATCACTCATTCTTGAAGTGCTACTTGTACTCGGCACTGCCGATCACGCCGATACCGGCGCCGCTACGCACTAAGGCATTGATGCGCGCTTCCGCTCGTTGTCGGCACACGACCAGCCGTCCTACCCGCGCACGCCGGTGCGGCGACCCTTGTTCCGTGCACCAAGCGTTCCCTCCTGCTGCCCCAGTTGCGGACCGCTACACGTGTGGAGCCACCAACAGTGTTAACCGTCGTTAGCGTACCCCTCGAAAATGGCTCCGGTGGGTCAAAAGCCGCGCTGCGTGGACGTTCGGCACCCAGATGCCAAGCTGAATGCAGCGGCCGGCCCAAGGCGGAAATTGTTACGTCAGAGCCGCTCCGGCGGCGAAGAGCGATTCCGTGAGCCGCTTTTCGGCGTCAGGCACACGCTCGGCTGCGGCCGCAGTGGCGGCGGCGCGAGCCCGCAGTGGGGTGCCTGGGTTGTAAGCCATCCGGGCTACTTCGGTCCAGGCGGTCGACACCTCCCGAGCAGCCCTCGACGCCTCCAGGGCGGCTTCGGAATGCAGCAAGTTGGCGATGCTTCGACAGCCGTCGGCCTGCAGGGCCCTGAACAACCCCCCTCCCGTCCCCGCCTTCTCAATGAACGCCCACAGCGCAAACAGGGCGCTTTCGAGGTTGTGATCGTCCAGGGCGTCAGGCCACGCCGCCACGTCGACGGCGAAATGCTCGACACCATCGAGTCCATCCTTCTGTGCCTCAGGGTCGCGAGTGACTGTAAGACCCCGGCTGTCGGTGATTGCCGCCATCGCCTGCGCGCTTCGGATAAGGGCGGGACCGGCGATCGCCGCCAAGTCCGGCGCCGTAGTCGGCCAGTCGACGATGTAGGCGGTGTGACGGGTCGGCACGGGAAAGCCGGTCGAAGACCGTGCCCGACGGAGATCCTCGTAGGGGACCAGTTGGACCGAATCTCGGTCGTTGTCAACGACCAAGGCCACGCCTCGGTCGTCGTCGTAGCCGGTGATGACAATGTCGTGGCGGCTCATGCTCAACCGTGCGCGCAGATAGGGCAGATGAGCAATGTCGGCCCAAACCATCACGGGGGTGCGGCGGTCGAGTTGATCGGTCACCCACTTCCACCCGAGGTCGCCGTCATCGGTGGCGCGAATCTCGAACTGTGCACCGACATTAGTGAGGTATTGCTCTTCGAGATCGGGGCCCCTGCCAACGAGGTACACCGGCGGAAATAACTCGTCGGAACGGGCATAGGAAAAATCCAGCGTGCCGCTCAGCGCGAAAACCAGTCCTTCGCGGGGGGCGTGCACACCCCAACGGAGTCCGGCCCACTCGGTCAGATCGCGGAGGGCACCGGACCCGCAGTGGCCGCCGAGCTCGTGTCTGTAAGGCACCTCTACGCGCGCCATGACGATCCCGTCCTGACGGCCTGCCCAGGGCGTCTAGGGAAATCCTTTGGAGGCAGCCGCGTCGATGGCCGCGGGGCGCGCTGCAAGGGCACCTATCGACCCCGGCTAGTGCTTGTGCACTCTTGCCGGAACTGTTTTCGCAGTTCGCGTTTGAGCACCTTGCCAGCACCTGAGAGAGGGAGCGCATCAACGAACGAGGCTGTACGGGGCGCCTTGTATCCCGCGATCTGAGTCTTACAGAAGTCTCTGAGCTCTTCGGCTGTCACCGAGGAGTTTTCGGTCAAGACGACGACCGCATGAACGCGCTCGCCCCAATTTTCATCGGCAACTCCGATGACCGCGCACGCCGCCACCTCCGGGTGCCTGGACAGAACATTCTCGACTTCCGTCGAGTAGACATTCTCGCCACCCGAGATAATCATGTCTTTGATGCGGTCGACGACGAACACATAACCCCGCTCGTCCATGTAACCGGCGTCACCGGTGTGCATCCACCCATTGCGCAGCGCGGCCGCTGTCTCGTCTGGTTTATTCCAGTAGCCCAACATCACGTTGCCGCCACGCACGACGATTTCGCCGGTATTGCCCGGCGGCACTTCCTTATCGTCAGCATCGACGATTTTGACCTCGGCGCAGGGCGCGGCGCGGCCGGCTGAACGCAATAGGTCCGGATGCTCGTGGTCCTCAGGACGCAGGACTGTGGCTAGGGGGGACAGTTCTGTCATGCCATAACCCTGCATGAATCGCGCCGACCGCACGGTCTTCATCGCGCGCGACAGGACCGCCTCGGAAATCGGCGATGCCCCGTACATCACGTTTCTGAGGCTGGAGAGGTCGTAATCCCTGACGGCGGGATGGTCGACGACCATCTGCAGCATGGTCGGCACTAAAAGGACGTCGGTGACCTGGTGGCGTTCGATGGTCTGGAGAATGGCACTGGGCTCGAAAGTCGAGAGCATCACATGTGTGCCACCCAGGGTGGTTTGCCCCGCCCAGGCGGCCAAGTCCGCGAGATGGAACAACGGCGCAACATGAAGCAGTCGAGCCTCCGAACTCAGAAAGCTTCCCACGCTGAGCATTCCCAGCACGGAGGTCATCAGGTTCGCGTGGCTAAGCATGACGCCCTTGGGTAGACCCGTGGTGCCACCGGTGTAGAACACACCGGCCAGTTGATCGCCGCTGCGCCGCACGTCATCACCGACTTCGCCGCCGGCTATGAGTTCCTCATAGCAGAACATTCCCTCCGGGGTCGGGGCGTTTCCGCAATGAACGACTGCGCGCAGGTCAGGATATGACGCGCGAAGTGCGGGGACTGCTGGACTGAAGGCGTCATCGACAAATAAGACATCGGTTTGGGAGTCGCGCAGGGCGTAGGCAATCTCCGGAGGGCTCCAGCGGATATTGATCGGGTTTAATACCGCGTCCGCCCACGGCACCGCCAGCAGGTACTCATGGTAACGGTCGGAGTTGAGCGCCAGCATGCCGACGCGATCCCCGCGGTTAACGCCAATCGTCCGTAATGCGCTCGCCAACTTCGCGATTCGTTGTGCGGACTGCGCATAGGTCCGTGTTCGATCCGCGTCGATGGTGGCGAGGCGGTCCGGGTGTTGTTGCAGTGCTCTGTGCAAGCCCTGCGTGAGGTACATCACGTCTCCTCCTGAACTCTCAACCGGTGCGGGCCCGGCAATGACACATCCAGTGGCCCCGAGCGCCCTCACGTTATCAGTGGTTAACATTACTGGGGCGCCGATGGATAGCACAATCGTCCTTTGAACTCGACAACTGAGAGCCCACCCAGTCACCCGCCTGCATCGAATCGTCGTCACGTCCCACAATCGTGAATGCTTAGTCACATATGCTGCGACTTGTGGCGGGAACGGTGTTACCAGTCCCCACTTCCAAGTCGACTACTCCAATTAGGTGGCGTTGGAGGCGATAAAATCGAAGACCCCGTCGCAGCCCAGACCTGCACGCCCCGCAGAAGGTGTCGCTGGGACGTCCAAGTGGTCGCCGATGGGACGCCGGCATTGTCGATGGAGACAGTGCCCAGAACACGCGGAAGGACTACCTTGGATGATCCGGTGATTTATGACGTCGTCGATGGGGTGGCCTGGCTGACTATCAACCGGCCCCACTCTCGCAATGCGCTCAGTGTCGCCGTGCGCCAAGGATTATGGGATGGCGCACGTCGGTTCAATGAGGACGCTGACGCGCGCGTACTCGTTTTGACCGGCGCGGGTGAAAAGGCATTCTGCGCCGGCGGCGACCTTAAAGAGATGGCGCACCAGGCGCTGGCGGTTCCGCCACTGGACTTCGCCCCGCAGTTCGGCCGCAACATCGACATCGCTAAACCGACCATCGCGGCGGTCAACGGTGTTGCATTCGCCGGCGGGTTCCTGCTCGCACAGCAGTGTGACCTGATCGTCGCCGCCGAGCATGCCCTGTTCGCGATCACCGAAGTCAAAGTCGGCCGTGGAGCTCCCTGGGCCGCTCCTCTTTCGTGGCTCGTTCCACCGAGAATCGCTCTGCAGATGATGCTCACCGGCGAACCGATCAGCGCGGCCCGGGCGTTCGAAGTGGGTCTTGTTAACGAGGTGGTGCCCGCCGCTCGGCTTAGGGATCGAGCCCAGAAGCTGGGCGCTCTAATCGCTGGAAATGCTCCGCTGTCGGTGCTGGCCGCTAAACAGACTGCGTATCTATCGGCGCGACATCGCCTTGAGGAGGCATACACGCTGGCTGAGAAGATCTGGGAACCCGTGTACCACTCCGCGGACGCGCAGGAGGGCCCACGCGCATTCCGGGAGAAACGGGCACCTGTATGGCGGGGACGCTGAACACGCCGGATGTCTGCGAATGCTCGTGCCAAGGACCGCGCGGCGAGACCGCCGGCTGACTGGCGCGGCGTGCGGGCCCGCCAAGCAAGCCGATTGGCGGCGTGCTTAATCGTGGCCAGGGAGCCATCGACACGAAGCAAATCATTGACAGCCTCTGCTCAGCGAAATCACCCTCCCGAGGACACGCCGAGGCGAGGACACTCCGAGGTTGCGCCTACCGTCGACCTCGGCGCTGCGGCAACGCGTGGCTTGCCCGATCCTCACTGTGCGACTCGCACGGTGGAACGCCGAGAACAGCGTGCCCCATCCGCGCGAGCAGCACCGAGACGCGCTCGGGAGGCATCCCCGTATCGCGATATTGCAACGTCGATTGGATGGCACCGATCGCGCCGTGAACAACGGCGCGCAATTCCGTCTCGTCCAACTCCGGCCTTAACTCGCCCAAAACGTGCACCCACTCTTCAACGTAGAGGCGCTGTTTGCGGCGCAGGCGACTACGTCGATGGTCAGGCAGATTATGGACTTCTCGGTAGTAAACAATGGCGAGTTCGCGCTTCTCCATCACCAGGGCAACGTGGTCGGCTACTAAGGCAGTCAGCGCCTCGCGATCATCTCGGCTTTGTTCAACGATCGCCGACGCCCGTCGCAGCAGCGTGTCAATCACTTGTTCGAACAGTGCCGCCAGCAAGCCCGCCTTGCTGTCAAAGTGCCGGTAGATCGCTGGACCGACGACCCCTGCCGAGATGCCGATATCGGCCATAGAAACAGCGTGATAGCCACGGTCCGCGATGAGTTCGGCGGCGGCCGCCAGAATCCGCTCGCGACGCTCGCCTCCTCGCGTGCGGCCGACGGTGACTGTGTCGGTCACGGTCGACCATCCTTTCGCAGTCGAAGCAGCAATACCTCTTCCGTTCGAAACGCCCACACGTTCCGGGTGATCTACGAACGTTAACACTTCTTCACGATGCCCACTCCCCACGCACAACTGCCGCGCCATCCAACGTCCATACTGGGAGAGGCCCCGGGGTACCTCCAAGCGCGGCGCGGCTGCAACCACCAAGACAATCAACCCGGATAGATTGCAGTGATCGGCGGACGAGACCTCCTTCATTCGCATGAGTCGTAGATCTGGTGCACCGGAGCGCGACATCTACGCGATGGGTGTTGCAAATCCTTGGGCCTCGCACGTAACGTTAGCCACCAGTAACTGAGGCTGTTGAGCTTCGACGGTTTCTGGACTAATCGGGGCACGCGAAGCACTCCTTGAGGTGGCCACTTGCACGCGACGCCCGAGCCTTGCATTGACTTAAGTCGCGGTCGCGAGTGGGTAGGAAGGGATCGGTTTGAGAGATTCAGTGCCGATCCTCGCGCGAGGAGCCTGGCTGACCGATGCCGCCTATGCGCTTGATCGTGTTGGTGGGCGGCGCAGTCATGCTCCAGGACAATGCTTTCGGCGCGTGCGCTGGGAGGCGAAGACAAAGTTTCGCTCCGATTGTTTCGGAATTCAGCACACGGGCCGCTCGCCCCGTTGGGCGAATGCTTTCCGAATCGTCCGACTGCACAATCGAATTGAGACACCTTGCACCTGCGTGCAACCGCTGTTCGGTTGCCGACGCAATTCGATCCGGGAGCCATCATGACGGATATCGAAGCAACCACCAAACACATAGCCGGGACGGAAGGCTGCGCTGTGCCCAACGATCCGTGGACCACGCCGGAGCGGCTAGCACTGAGCCAGTTGGCGCGATCTTTCGTCGCTCGCGAGATAACACCGAAAGTGACGGATTGGGAGGAGGCAGGTGAAATCCCGCGCGAGCTGCACCGTAAGGCTGCCGATGTGGGACTTCTCGGGGTTGGATTCCCCGAGAACGTGGGAGGCAGCGGCGGCGACGCGATCGATTCGGCGTTGGTAACCGAGGCAATTCTGGCGTGCGGTGGGTCTACCGGCGTGTGCGCCGCGTTGTTCACCCACGGCATCGCGCTTCCGCACATCGCCGCGAATGGATCGGATGCCCTGATCGACCACTACGTTCGCCCCACCCTGGCCGGAGATATGATCGGCTCGCTGGCAGTCACCGAGCCCGGAGCGGGCTCAGATGTGGCGAACCTACGCACACGAGCAGTCCGCGATGGTGACACGTACGTGGTCAACGGTGCTAAGACCTTCATCACGAGCGGTGTCCGCGCCGACTTCGTGACTACCGCGGTGCGTACCGGGGGACCCGGGTACGGCGGAGTTTCGTTGCTGGTTATCGACAAGGGCACACCGGGGTTCAAGGTTGACCGCCGGCTGGACAAGATGGGATGGCGTTGCAGCGATACCGCAGAACTCTCGTTCTTTGACGTTCGCGTTCCCGCTGCGAACCTGGTGGGGGCAGAGAACGGCGGATTCTTGCAGATCATGCAGCAGTTTCAGTCGGAACGACTCGGCATTGCCGTGCAGGCATACGCGACGGCGGAGCGCGCGCTCAAATTAGCCAAGGGTTGGGCGCGCGAACGCCAGACTTTCGGGAAACCTCTGACGGCTCGTCAAGTGATCCGCCATAAGCTCGCGGAAATGGCCAGGCAGGTCGACGTCGCGCGCGCCTACACCCGCGCCGTGATGCAACGGTGGCTGGCCGGGGAGGATGTAGTCACTGAGGTGTCGATGGCCAAGAACACCGCCGTATACGCGTGCGATTATGTGGTGAATGAGGCGGTTCAAATCTTTGGTGGGATGGGTTATATGCGCGAGTCCGAAGTCGAACGGCATTACCGAGATTGCCGCATTCTCGGAATAGGCGGTGGCACCAACGAGATCATGAACGAGATCATCGCCAAGCGCATCGGCTTATAGCTGTTCGGCACTGAATCGGCCCACGACGACGTGTCTGGGCGACCGGCTCCGAAGGAGTTCACATGGACAGGGGTATTGGCAGTTGGGCGACGAAACGGGCCTTCCTGTCCGGCGACCGCACCGCCCTCGTTGACGATAACCGACGGATCACCTTCACTCAGCTCGATGAACGGACCAACCGGCTTGCGCGTGCCCTGCGAGCGCTCGGTGTCCGCAAGGGCGACAGGGTTGGCGGTCTCTTGATCAACAGTCCCGCGTTCATAGAAACGATGCTGGCGGCCGCGAAACTAGGCGCGATCTTCGTGCCCATGAACGTGCGGTTGGCGCCAGCAGAGGTGGCTTACCAGCTGGCCGACTCAGGCGCAGACGTGCTCGTGTATTCCAACCCGCTGGCCCCGGTCGCCCGCGCCGCGGTGTCAGAGGATGGGGTGCGGGTCCGCCACCAAATGGCCGTCGGCGGTGAATGCCTTGCCGGTGAGCTTTCCTACGACGACGTTGTGAACAGTGAAGCGCCCACAGCTGTGGGCTCCGACGTGGCGGGCCATGACATTGCAAATCTGATGTATACGTCCGGGACTACGGGGCGTCCCAAAGGTGTGATGCTCACCCACGACAACCATCTGTGGAACGTCATGAACGCGCTGACAATCGGGCGCGGGCTGCGTGAGACGGACGTGACCGTCGCCGTGGCTCCGATGTTCCACATCGGGGGACTCGGAGTGCACACGCTGCCGCTGCTGCATGTCGGCGGTTGCAGCGTGCTGCTGCCGTCCTTCGATCCGCGACAGACGCTGGCGATGATGGCCCAAGAGCATGCGACAGTGCAATTCATGGTTCCGGCGATGTGGGCCGCGCTGATGAACGTCGATGGATTCGAGGACCACGATTTGTCGGCTCTCGAACTGGCGGCTGCGGGTGGCGCACCGTGTCCGTTGACCGTCATCGAATTCTTCCAAGGACGCAGTCTGCCGTTCCAGGAGGGTTTCGGGATGACCGAAACCGCGCCTATCGTCTCATTCCTCGACGCTGAACACGTTAAGGAGAAGGCCGGATCGATCGGTCGGACGGCTTTTCACGTCGAAGCTCGTATCGTCGACGACGCCGACAACGACGTCCCCGTCGACGAGGTGGGCGAGTTAGTAGTGCGCGGCCCTAACGTATTCGCGGGCTACTGGGGTCTTCCCGAGGCGACAGTGCAAGCTTTTCGTGGCGGCTGGTTTCATACTGGCGACTTGGGCCGCATTGACCGAGAAGGTTTCATCACTCTGGTCGACCGAAAAAAAGACATGATCATCAGCGGTGGTGAGAACGTTTACCCGATCGAGGTGGAGCAGGTCCTCTACCGTCACCATGCCGTGCGCGAGGTCGCGGTTGTCGGTGTGCCGCATCCGCGTTGGGGCGAAACTCCGGTGGCCGTCGTGGCCCTTCAGCAGGATGCCGCCGTCAATGCAGAGGAGCTTATCGATTACGCTCGAGAACGCCTTGCCCACTTCAAATGCCCGTCACGAGTACATGTCGTTCCCGACTTGCCGCGAAACGCCACCGGCAAGGTGCTCAAGACGGAGCTTCGCCTGCAATTCGGCGGGGAGGGGCTTTCAGTTCTGCGTTGAAACGCCGTTCTCTCGGCCAGACGCACATTTGCTTTTCGCCACACCTCGACCACGTTGCGGTACGCAGAATGCGGTCAGCGGCAGCATGGACGTAAATCTTCGCACGCCTGCCGAATCGCTTTGGGTGAGAGTCGTTCATGGGTGGATACGAGTGGCAGCGCAGCGGGATGGCGGATGATCCGACGGTTCGAGGCTCAGCTGCCGACGGTTCGGGTGTGATGTCGATAGGCCGTTCGAGCGGCTTGCCCTTGTGGAAGACGGCGCTGGCACGGACGAGGGCGACCAAGTGTGGTGCGTTGACCGCGCGCCAGCGGGCCTGGGCGGCCTCGATTAGCTTGTAGGCCATCGCCAGCCAGGCCGCGCGGGAGCCCGGCCCTTTGGTGACTTTGGTCCTCAAACGTACTGTCGCAAAGGTACTTTCGATCGGATTTGTGGTGCGATTGGTGGATCCAATGCTCGGCGGGATACCGGTAGAACTCCAAAAACACCTCGGCGTCGTCGACGATCTTGGGCGACCGCTTTGGGGTATTTGGCGCCGTAGTCGATCTCGAACGCTTTGATCGCGAGCTGGGCTTTGTCGATATCCTCGGCGTTGTAGATCTCCTTCATCGCCGCGACTGCACCCTGGGTGCACCGATTTCGGCAGTGCGGCAAGAATATTGGCCTGCTTATGCCACCAGCAGCGCTACTCTCGAATATCCGGGAACACCTCCCGCACGCCTTGCAGAAGCCCAGGGCGCCGTCGCCGACCGCGAGCACCGCTGCGGTCATGGCGCGGCGGCGGCAATCGCGCAGCAAATCAGCCCAGAACTCAGTCGATCCCCGGAAGCCGTCAGCCAGCCCGACGAGCTCCATGCGGCCATCAGCACGGACCCCGATCATTACCAGCAAACAGAGTTTCTCCACCTCAAGGCGCACCTTGAGGTGGATGCCATCCACCCACAAATACAGGTAATCGGTGCTGGATAAGTGAGTTTTCGCGTCGGCTCGTCACGCAGTTGACGTGACCCGTCGGAACTGCGGAAGTGCCAGGTTGCCTCGTGATTCGAAGACCACCTCGACAGCCATACCGACCCGCACTTCATCGACGTTGCATTCGATCACGTTGGTCATCATTCGAGGTCCTTCTTCCAGCTCCACTATCGCCAAGACGTAAGGAGCGGTGAAAGCTGGCGACGGGGCCTGACGGACGACGGTGTAGGTGACGATCGTCGCTTTTCCCGAAGGTTCTTGCCAATCCAGATCCGCAGCCCAGCAGTATGGGCACCAAGGGCGGGGATGATGATGGAATCGCTTGCACTCCCGACATTTCGGGAGCACAAACCGCCCGACAGCTGCCTGCTGCCAGTACACGGCCGTGCTGTCAGTCACGGTGGGCATGGGAGCAGTTGTCACGGCGTCCTCCCCAAGAGTACGGTCGAATGGTCTGCCATCATGCCGCCGTAAGTGTGTACCAATGCTATTTCTGCAGACACTTGACGATCCGCAGCCTTCCCCATCACTTGGCGCGCAGCTTCGATCAGCATCGACATTCCCGACGCGTCGCCGGTGTGTCCGAATGACAGCAGACCCCCGTAGGTGTTCACCGGAAGGTCACCGCCGGGCGCCCCCCGCCCATCCAGGAAGAAGTGGCCACCTTTAGCTGCCGCCACCAGCCCCGTTTCCTCCAACAGCAGTATCGGGTTGATCGTGAAGGCATCGTACAGTTCGGCCACCTGCACGTCCGAAGGCGAAAGATCGGCCATTTCGAACGCGGCACGCGCTGACACGCTGGCACCCATTGTTGCGAAGTCGCTGGTGTGGGTGATGTTGCCGTGATCGTGGTGTTCACCGAAGCCCAATACATAGGCCGGTTGGTCGGTGATTTCCCGCGCGCGGTCACCATGGGCCACTAGGAACACGGCGCCACCTTCACACGGTACTGAGCAGTCCAGCAAATTGAACGGCCACGCGATAGGTCGTGAAGCCAGAACCATCTCGACGGTGAGCGGACCCGCGTTGCGCATCAAAGCATCTGGATGCCGTAACGCCCACTCGCGGCTCGAGACCGCCACGGCGGCAAGAGCATCGCGGCTCGTTCCGCGTTCGGCCATATGCCGCGTGGCGGCTAAGGCGTAAAGGGCTGGGATGAAGCTGCCGTATGGGTACTCAAAGTCCGGGTGGCTGATCATGCGCGCCATTGCGTTGGCGCCGCCTCCCCGCCCCACCTTGGGGAATTTCCCCGCACCGATACAGAGCACCGCGTTTGCAAGGCCGGCGCTGATTGCAAGTGCAGCCCGCGACAGCATGATCGTGTAGGTCGCCCCACCGACGTTGACAGTCTCACAAAAGCGCGGCCGGATGCCCAACACGTCATTGAGGCGCTCGTGGACGAAGATGTCGGCACCCGCACCGCTGGCCATGCCGGACGGGCAAACCAGCAGGCCGTCCACATCGCGGGGACCAAGTGAATGGCTCTGCAGAAACCGACGAAGCACCAACTCCTGCATGCCCGCGCCGTCGTGGCCTTCGTACTTTCCTGGCGGTAGTTCTTCTACTGCGGCGATAGCCGGCTCGCTGGCAAGTGCCCAAGTTCTCACGTTGACCTCATGGAAGCAGCCACCCAAACCTAGTCGACGTTCAGTATGACCGTGGAAGCGCGAGACTATGCTGCGCAACATAATTGAGGATCATCTCCCGGCTGATCGGTGCCGTCCGCATCAACCGCGCCGGTCCCCACAACGTCGCCAACCCGTACTCCGTAGCCAGACCGTTGCCGCCATGCGTCTGAATCGCTTGGTCCAGCGCAAGGATTCCGGCTTCAGCTGCCGCGTACTTGGCCATATTCGCCGCCTCGCCGGCCCCTGCCTCGCCGGCATCGTGTAAGGCGGCCGCCCGTTGGGTCATCAAGCGTGCGAGTTCAACCTGAATTTTGGCGTGCGCCAGCGGATGAGCGACTCCCTGATGTGCCCCTATAGGGGTGTCCCACACCCTGCGCTCCCGGGCGTAGGTACATGCCTTGTTTAACGCGTACCGGCCGATCCCATTGCCCAGCGCCGCCCCCATTATCCGTTCCGGATTCAGACCAACGAATACCTGCCGCAGTCCCTCGTCCCGAGCGCCGATCAAGTTGTCACCGGGAACACGTACATCGTCGAAGAACAGGGTGAACTGTTTCTCCGGTGTCACGGCTTGCACGGGAATCAGAGTCTTCTGCAGGCCGGCAGCGTCCGTGGGAACCACCATCAGCGACAGCCGGCCGCGCCCACGCTCGTCAGTACCCGTTCGGGTGACCACCAAGATGGCTTGCGCCTCGTCCACTCCCGAGATGTAGTACTTGGTGCCACGCAGAACCCAGTCGGCGCCGTCCCGCTTGGCGGTCGTCGCTATGTTGTGCGAGTTTGAGCCCGCGTCGGGCTCGGTGATCGCAAACGACATTATGATCTCGCCGCTCGCAATGCCCGGAAGCCAACGCCGTTTCTGCTCGTCGGTTCCGAACGCTTGGATGATGGTGCCACAAATGGCCGGCGACACCACCGTCATCAACAACGGGCACCCCGCCGCCGCCAACTCCTCTCCCACGGCATGCAGTTCGTAGATACCCCCACCGCCACCGCCGTACTCCTCGGCAATATTCACCCCGAGAAAACCTTGCTTACCTACCTCCTGCCACAGTTCCGTAGACTTCTCGCCCCCCAGGGATTTGGTCAGGTAGTAATCGTGGCCGTACGACTTCCCGATGGCCGCAACCGCCGCCCGCAGATCCCGCCGTTCCTGGCTCTCTGATATCTCCATACCGCTCAACCCCTTGAATCACCCGCAGGTCCGGGTTTGCACCGGCCACGACAAACTTCAGGCGACACACCGAGGAATTCGAGGGCAGCTTCCGTCACCGCTCGACAGCAGCGTAATCGCCCGGTGATACGTTATCGGCCGTTAACATTGACGCGCAAGTCCGCGTGTCGGTAGTGCGTCGACTTCCAGTGACCGGCTTTACGCCACGCCGGATACGTGATTTCTCGGCAGCAGCCGGAGTCGTTCTAATCCCCAGCCCATGAGCAGAAAGGCAATCTCGCCCCTCTGGCGTGGCGCAACGTCGACAACTTCGGGAAGCTCGATTCGCTTGACCCGGACGCCGGGCCTCGGGTCACTGCCGAGCGGTGTCAAGACAGCGTACGCTAACGCCAATTAACAGGCCCGCGGCCAAGAGCTTTGCGGTCGACGGCCGGGGACAGAGAGGAGGAAAACACGATGCCCGGAACGATGCTGATTGCTGCGGGGGTCACCGGCAAAGGACGGCTGGCCGGGCGCGCCGCATTCGTGCCCTTTGTCGATCCGGCAGTCGGCGGGATACCGCCAAGCGCGCCGCCGCCTAGTGCCGACATCGCGGCGGCAAGCGCCGAGGCGGCGCAGGAGTGCGCATGAGTGCCAGCGTGCGGATCGGTGCTGGTGCCGGCTATTGGGGTGACATGGTGGATCCCGCGGTGGAACTCATTGAGCAGGGCGGTGTCGAGTTTGCCTGCTTCGACCTGCTGGCCGAGTTGACCGTTGCGCTCCTTACCCGTGCCAAGATGCGTGACCCGGGTAAAGGGTACGTGCCCGATGTCGAACCCATTCTGCGTCAGGCGCTGCCCGCTGCCCGCCGTAACGACGTCGGCATCGTGACCAATGGGGGCGGAGCGAACCCGGGTGCCGCCGCACTGGCCGCTGCGCGAGTGGCCTGTGACGCCGGATATCCCGACACCCGCATCGGAACCATTGAGGGCGACGACTTGACGGGGAGAATCGCCGAAATCAGGGATTCGGGTTGGCAATTCGCGCACCTTGAGTCCGGCGAAGAAGACATCGACCGCATCGCCGACCGGATCGTCGCTGTCTCGGCGTACACCGGCTCCGACGGGATCATTGACGCACTTGACGGCGACGCCGATGTCGTGATCGGCGGCAGGCTTGCCGACTCTGCGCTTTATTGCGGGCCGCTCATGCGCCACTTCGGGTGGATATTTGAGCGTAATCCCGACCTGATCGGCGCCGCGCTTACCGTCGGTCATGTACTGGAGTGTGCGGGCATCGCGACCGGCGGCATGTCCTCGCAGTGGCGGCTGTCGCGTGATCCGTGGCGGCTCGGGTTCCCGATGGCCGAGATGTCGGCTGACGGCACCGCTGTGATCAGTAAGGTGCCGGGCTCGGGTGGGGTGCTCAACGAGTGGACCATCAAAGAGCATTTGCTTTACGAAGTGCACGACCCGTTCTGCTATTTGCTGCCCGACGGTGTCGTCGACATGGGCGGTGTCGAGGTCAAAGAACTCGGCCCCGACCGCGTGCAGCTCACGGGCATGACCGGCCGCCGACGGCCGGACACGCTCAAGGTGCAGATCGGCTACGAGGACGGCTACCTCGCCGAGGGGCGCACGATGATCCCCTGGCCCGATGCTCTGGAGAAGGCCGACTTCTGCGAGAGGCTAGTGCGCGGCCGCATCAAGTACCTGGGTGTCATTCCGCAGGAGATGCGTTTCGACCGTGTCGGTTGGGACGCGCTGGCCGGCCCGGTGGCCCCACGACCGGCACCCGACGCCCAGCCCAACGAGGTCGAGCTCCGGATGGTGGCCAAGTGCCGCACCCGCAGCGAGGCCGAGGTCGCCCGCCGCGCGATGCTGCTGCCAGCGACGGCCGGTCCGGTGGGTACCGCCTTCGGCGCGCCGCTGGCGGTGCGCAAGGTGATAGCGCTGTGGCCGACCCTGGTACCGCGTGAGTTCGTCCCACAGCACGTCCGTGTCCAGGCCGCCAAGGAGATGCTCGATGCCCACCATTGACGAGTTGGCGTTCGTGCGTTCAGGCGACAAGGGTGACATCTCCAACGTCGTGGTGCTCGCCCGCGACGCCGAGGCTTTTGCCGCGCTGCAACGCGGACTGCGGCCGGAGGCCATCACCTCCTTCATGAAGGGTCTGGTCACCGGAACCGTGACGATCTACACGCTGCCTCGCCTGCATGCGTTCAACATCGTCATGCGGGGAGCCCTCGGCGGCGGCGCAACCGCAACACTGCGCTTCGACGAGACCGGCAAGTCGATGTGTTCGATCCTGTCCCGCATGCCCCTGCCCGAACCCGCCATCGAAGGGAAGGCAACACCGTGAGCTCCCACACCAACGATGTCACCGGGCTCGGGATGGCGTTCGGCACTCTAGAGGAGGGCCGGTCCTGGGTCGGTCGTCGCTCCGAGCCAAAGCAGGCGTGGTTTCCGATCGACCGATCGATGATCCTCTACTACTGCTCTCTGGTTGAGGACGCCAACCCACGGTACTGGGAGGGCGACGAGTGCCCACCGGGCCTGCTGATGACCCTGGGCATGAACCCGCAATGGGCGCCCGCGCACCTGCACCGCGAGGACGGGCTTTTCGCGCTCAACGTTCCCCTGCCCGGCCACCACATCATCAACGCCTCCACCACCACCGAGCTGGAGCGCCGACCCCGAGTCGGTGACCACGTTTGGATAGTCGAGGAGATCGTCTCGCTATCCGACGAGAAGACGACTCGGCTGGGAACCGGCGTCTTCATCACATCGCTTACCACCTACACCGACCAGCACGGCGAGAACATCGCCCGCAACACCAACGTCCTGTTCCGCTACGACACAGCCCAGTAAACCCGGGGGCGCTCATGACCAAGATCAGCACTGCAGACATCAAAGGCCTTACCTTCGATGACGTCATTGTCGGCGACGAGATCACGCCGGTGTCGATTCCTATCACCTACAAGCGGGTCTGCATGAACGCCGCGGCGACGTGGGACTGGTTCCCGGGCCATCACGATCCGGAGTACGCACGCAGCCAGGGCCAGCGAACGATCTACCTGTCGACGCTGTTCTTTCACGGCTTCATCGACCGGGGCCTCACCGACTGGGCGGGCCCCGACGCGCTCCTGCGCCGGCGCAAGATATCGATGATCAAGTCGATCTACCCGGGACAGACCGCGACCCTTACCGGGCGGGTGGTGGCCAAGCGCCAAGACCGCGGAATGCGCCTGGTCGACCTGGAACTGGCAGTGTCCAGCGAGGAGGGCATATGCGTGCCCAGTGAGGCGACCTTGCAACTGCCGGCCGGTCGGCGGTAATCGAGAACTTCGACAGCCGTCGCTGCATCATCGTTGCCTACGTTCCTGCGCCAGCTCGACCGGGGGACGACCCGCTCTGGATCGCGTAGCTCTGCGGCTCTGGCGACGACGGCGCGCGTCGCTTTGAAGGCTGCCGGTAGATCAGTAACAGTGGTTCCTACAAGGCCTGCTTCCTTCTTATACCCACCACTTCAAAGACGACGTGGCCCCGCGCCAGCGACCTCGATCCGCTATACGCGGGCTTTGGGATGCTACAGGGGGCCGCACCAACGAAAAGCTGTGTCAATGGCCAAGTAGAAGTACCCGCTGGTGGCCGGATAAAAGTACCCACCCCGTGCAGTGATTCTTAGATTGGTTGGGGGTTCTCCTTCCGGTGTTGGGCGTCCTTCATTCGGTAGGACTGGCCGTCGGTGATGACGACGGTGGCGTGATGCAGGAGCCGGTCCAAGATGCTGACGGCGGTGGTCTGCTCGGGCAGGAATCGACCCCACTCTTGGAAGGGCCAGTGCGAGCCGATGGCCAGGGAGCGGCGTTCGTAGGCGCCGGCGACGAGGCGGAACAGCAGCTGGGTGCCGGTGTCGTCGAGTGGGGCGAAGCCCAGTTCGTCGAGGATGATCAGATCGACACGGAGCAGGGATTCGATGATCTTGCCGACGGTGTTGTCGGCCAAGCCGCGGTAGAGGGTTTCGACGAGGTCGGCGGCGGTGAAGTACCGGACCTTGTGCCCAGCATGAATCGCAGCGACCCCCAGTCCGATCAGGGTGTGGGACTTGCCGGTCCCAGCCGGTCCGATGATCGCCAGATTCTGTTGTGTGCGAACCCATTCCAGGCTCGACAGGTAGTCGAACACCTTGGGCTGAATCGACGATGCGGCCACGTCGAAGGACTCCAAGGTCTTGGTGACCGGGAACCCGGCAGCCTTGAGCCGGTTGACGACGTTGGAGGCATCCCGTGCCGCCAGTTCGGTCTCGACGAGGGTCCGTAGCACTTCTTCGGGGGTCCAGCGCTGGGTCTTGGCGGTGATTAGGACTTCGGGGGCGGTGCGCCGGATCGCGGCGAGCTTGAGCCGCCGCAGCCCGGCGTCGAGATCAGCGGCGAATTGCGGAGTGGACAGTGGTGCAACGGGTTTGGTTGCCTTGGCTGGCGTGCCGTTCATGACGTGGCACCACCGTCTGCGGCCGGGTTGACCGTGTAGGCAGCCAGGGATCGGGTCGGGGCGACTGGGAGGTCCAGGATCAACGCATCCCCGGCGGGGCGGGGCTGCGGCGTTCCGGCGCCGGCGGCCAGGATGGACCGCACGTCGATCGCGCGGAACCTCCGGAACGCGACCGCCCGGCGAAGCGCGCCGACCAAGGCGTCGGTGCCGTGGGCGGCGCCCAACGCCAGTAGGACTTCCAGTTCGGAGCCCAGCCGAGTGTTGCCGATCGCGGCGGCCCCGACCAGGAATGCTTGAGCATCCTCGCCGAGTGTGCAGAACTGTTGCTCAGCATGAGTTTTGGGTCGTGGTCCGCGGCTAGGTTCCGGGCGGGGACCGTCGTAGTGATCGTCGAGGACTGATGCGCTGCCTGGGGCACCCAGTTCGTGCTCAGCCACGATCACCCCAGTCGCGGGCTCCACGATGCACAGCGCGCCGTGATCGACGACGACGGCCACGCTGGTCCCGATCAGTCGGGTGGGCACCGAGTAGCGGGCCGAGGCATACCGGACACACGACAGCCGGTCGACCTTGCGGATCACCGACGGTGCCCCGATTCGAAGTTGCAGCGACGGCAACGGTTGCAGGAGTTCCCGTTCGATCAGCAGTTGCTCATCGGGGACCGCACAGATCTCCGAATGCACCGCGGCATTGACCTCCAGACACCACGCCCTGGCCGCAACGTTGGCAGCACGCAGATCAACCGGCACCCCGGCGATGGCGGCGTCGGTGAGCAGCGGGACGGCGAGGTCGCGTTGGGCGTAGCCGCACAAGTTCTCCACGATGCCCTTCGATTTAGGGTCGGATGCATGGCAGAAGTCCGGCGCGAAACCGTAATGACCTGCCAGCCGGACGTATTCGGCGGTAGGGATCACCACGTTGGCGACCACGCCGCCCTTCAGACAGGCCATCCGGTCGGCCAGCACCCGGGCCGGGACACCACCTATCCCGGCCATCGCTTCGGCGATCAACGCCAACGTCGTGGACGCCTTCTGGTCGGTGGCGAACGCGACGAAGCGCCACCGGGAGAACGCCAGCACTGCGCAGAACAGGAACAACCCGGGTGCGGCTTGGGCCCAGTCGATCACCAGATACTCACCCGGTGACCACACCGCCGGGCGACGTCCCCGGTGATGTTCGTTGCGCCACAACACCTTCGCCTCAGCAACGAGGCGACGGAAGTTGCGTGCCGACCCGTCGTAACCGGCGGCCTTCGCGATCGGCAACATCCGCTTCGCCGACATCCGACCCGCCGACTTCTCGACACGCTCGGCGACCAGATCGGCCACCGCATCGTAATTGTGGGCCCGCTCGACCCGCGGCGGTGCGCTCTCACCGGCTTCGAATTTCTCGACGACTTTCTTGACGGTCCTATGGGTGGTGCCGCACAGCTGCGCGGCGCCGCGGTATGACCCGACTTGTTGATAAGCAGAAATGATGTCCATGCGGTCCCTCGCAGACTTCAATGGAACTCCCCGGTGGTGACGATGAGTGGTTGGCACCTTCACCGTCACCACCGGGGCCCGCAGTTCCTGATCGACACGACGAACACGGGGTGGGTACTTTTATCCGGCCACCAGCGGATACCTCCACTTGGCCACCAGTGGGTACTTTTTCATGGCCACGGACAAGCTGGCTGGCTTATCGTGATATCCGTTTCCTCGGATTGGGATCCGAGCCTGACAAGCTACCTCATCGCAACATCCGCACGCGGGGTCCTTCGCCCATTGACGCAAGCACTACCGTCCAACCAGTACGGGCTTGCTGTGATGGATCGGGTGCTTCGGGCGGCGCTCATCGCGTCCCGCCCACGCCCAGGACTGCGCGTAAGGCTGGTCGACACCGTCTTCGCCGGCGATCGAGTGAGGGGAGATTGGGTCGTCGCACCGAACGTCAACCCGGACGGGCCACCGATCCTTTACATTCACGGCGGCGCATTTTCGATGTGCTCTCCCAAAACCCATCGCGGTCTGCTGGGCGAACTGTCTGCCGCGTCGCTGCGCCCGGTCTTCGCGGTCCGCTATCGATTGGCTCCGCGTTACCCGTATCCGGCGGCTGCTGACGACGCACTGAGGGCCTACCGGTGGTTGGCGGGCTCTGAAGAATCGACATCAGCCCGCACGGTAGCGATCGCAGGCTGTCAACGGCAATCGAAAACTGATCAGGAGTCGGCCGCGCACTGGTCAGTATTCACTTGCCGCCGACACAGGCGATTCGGCGGGCGGCCAACTGGCGGTCGCGACCTCGTTGGGTGCACTCGCACATCGCCTGCCGTTGCCTGACCGCATGCTACTGATGTCCCCCGTCATCGATCTGACGTGTCAGCTGGCGACGGCTCGCGAAATCTGGCGCCGCGATCCTTTCGCATCCGCCCGATCCGCGTCGCGGGCGCTGAGTCTCTACGTGGGCGACGCCGATCCGCACGACCCCCGCGTCAACGTGCTCGCCACCGACCTCACCGGCATGCCGCCGACATTGATCCAGGTGGGCGGGAGAGAAATGCTGCTCGACGATTCCCGACGACTCGCCGAGCGCATGCTCGCCGCGGGGTCGTCCGTGCAACTTCAGGTGTTTCGCGGTCAAATTCACGTGTTTCAAGCCCTGTTTCGACTCTTGCCCGAGGCGCGTCACGCTTTGCGCCTCAGCGGGGCGTTTCTCGCCGACAGCGCTGAACGCAAGTTTCCTTGACGCCGGAGCTGAACGCGGGCGCAGCGGCTAGCTGCGCGGCGACCGCCTTTGCGCGCCACTGGGAGCCCGTTGACAAGTCAGATATGCATGTATTAATTTTGACATTATTGGGCGTAATGTAAACAGCTGGTCGGTTCCTCATCGCGAGCAGGCCGCCAACGACGACCACAGGCCGGGGAGCGACAATGGTTAACCCGCTACACGCGCCCGTCGATAAAGCCATAAAGCCCGGGAACGGTTATCTTCGGTCATCTTGATTCCCGCGCCGCAACGGGTGGACGACGGACTTCGCCGGTGGAGTCGGCGGTGGCCAGTGCGTGAACTAGCCGCGCCCCCGGCTGGAAGCGGATTGCGACCGGTTCTCGGTGATGCCGGGCTCCCCTTGGTCGGGCACACCCTCGACTACATCCGGTTTGGGTCCGACCTGGGCAGAGAGCGCTACGAGCGGTTCGGTTCTGTCTCGTGGATGGGAGCGTTCGGTACCAAAATGGCGGTCATCGCGGGCCCCCAAGCTACCCAGGAGGCGCTCACCACCAACGCAAAGGCGTTCTCGCAAGACGGCTGGGCCTTTCTCATCGACGCGTTCTTCCACCGCGGATTGATGCTGATGAGCTTTGACGAACACCTCATGCACCGGCGCATCATGCAGGAGGCCTTCACGCGGCCGCGACTGGCCGGCTACGTCACCCAAGTGACCCCTTGCGTCCGCGCAACCCTGCCCACGTGGCCGACCGGCCCGTCCGTCCGCATGTACCCGCTGTTGAAAAACCTGACCCTCGACATCGCCACCGATGTGTTCATGGGTGGCCGAGGCAAAGACAGCAGCGACGCCATTAACCAGGCGTTCGTCGCTACGGTACGCGCGGCCAGTTCGCTCGTCCGCGCGCCGCTTCCCGGTACCCGCTATCGCGCCGGGGTCCGCGGCCGACGGGTGCTCGAGGAGTACTTCGCCCGGCACTTGCCGGCCGCCCGGGCCGGCGACAGCAATGACCTGTTCGCCGCGCTGTGCCATGCCAGCACCGAAGACGGGCAACGTTTCAGTGACTCCGATGTCATCAACCACATGATTTTTCTGATGATGGCCGCTCACGACACATCGACGATCACCACCACCGCGGTAACTTATTACCTGGCAAAGCATCCAGAATGGCAGGATCGGGTTCGCGCCGAAAGCGATGTTCTCGGCGACCGGTCACCGGAGATCGACGATTTGGAAGCGCTCAGGTCCCTCGATCTGGTGATCAAGGAATCCATGAGACTCGTGGCGCCGGTTCCGCTAGTGATGCGCAAAACAGTGGAAGACACCGCAATAGACGGCCACTACATTCCCCGCGACACGCTTGTGGCGATCACTCCCGCCGTCAACCATTTCGTCCGCGAAGTCTGGCATAACCCGGATCGCTTCGACCCCTTACGTTTCGACGTCCCGCGCCGCGAAGACCAAGCCCACCGCTTCGCGTGGCTGCCGTTCGGGGGTGGCGCGCACAAATGCATCGGTATGCATTTCGGCACCCTCGAGGTGAAAGCGATCCTGCACCAGATGCTGCGCACGTTCACCTTCGGCCTCGACACCGATTACCGCATCCGTTGGGACAACACATCGCTGCCGATCCCGGTCGACGGGTTACCGATCAGGCTCCACCACCGATGAAGTTAGAGTTCGCGCGGTTCCTTGCACCCACCGAATTCCTCGACTGGAAACACGATGCCGTGCAGCAGTTCACCGAATCGGCGACGCGTAACGCCATTGATTCCGTCGATAAGGCGTGCCGCATCTTCACCGCTGTCCGTGATTCGATCTGGTACGACCCGTATTCCGTCTCCGACGACCCGTGCCAGTACCGAGCCAGCGCGGTCGCCGTCGCCGAGCGCGCCTACTGTGTCCCCAAGGCGGTGCTCTTGACGGCTGCGTGTCGCGCCGCGGGGATTCCGGCGCGGTTGGGTTTCGCCGACGTCCGCAACCATCTGCAGACCCCGAGTCTCCGTGAACGGATGGGTGGCTCGGACGTTTTCGTCTACCACGGCTACAGTCAAATGCTGCTGAATGGCCGGTGGGTCAAGGCCACGCCGGCGTTCAACCGCGAGTTATGCGCGCGCTTCGGGGTCCCTCCTATCGAATTCGACGGTCAGCGAGACGCCATGTTGCACGCTCACACAGGCGACGGCTCCCAACACATGGAATACCTCCATGACCGTGGCGTTTTCGACGACCTTCCCCTCACGGAAATCATCGACGCGCTGCGCGACAACTACAGCGAACTCATCTACGAACCTCCGCCCATATCAGACTCGTTCACCAATTAACAGTTTGAAAGATTATGCTTGTGCAAAGCACTAATGCGGGATATCTCACGGCAGCTAACCGAAAGGACGCCTCCCTATGACAGCCGCCTCACCCTGGCTCAACCCGGAATTGGAAGCGCTTCGTGATCTCGCCGCAAAGTTCGTTGCCACTGAGATTGCACCCCACTCAGAGCGCTTCGCCGAGCAACACCATGTCGACCGGGCGGTGTGGGAACGAGCAGGCGAGCTGGGCCTGCTGTGCATGTCGATGCCGGTCGAATACGGCGGCGGCGGCGGGACATTCGCACACGAGGCAGTTCTGCTCGAAGAGCAAGCTCGAATCGGGGACAGTTCGTGGGGCGCCGGCCTGCACAGCGGCATCGTCGCACACTACATCCTGCACTACGCCCGGGAAGACCTGAAAAGGCAGTGGCTGCCCAAGATGGCGTCGGGCGAATTGATCGGTGCCATTGCGATGACGGAGGCCGGAACCGGATCTGATCTTCAAAGCGTGAAGACGCGCGCCGTCCTCGATGGGGACGAGTACGTCATCACCGGCTCGAAGACGTTCATCACCAATGGTCAGCAAGCCGATCTCATTGTCGTCGTGGCCAAGACCGACCATACTCAAGGTGCCAACGGTATTTCGCTGATTGTCGTGGAAGCCGATCGCCCCGGGTTCCGGAGAGGACGAGTCCTCAGCAAAATAGGTCAGCGCGGTCAGGACACATCTGAATTGTTTTTCGACGGCGTGCGCGTCCCCAAGACGCATCTGCTAGGCGACACCGAGGGGCAAGGTTTCATCCAGCTGATGACGCAACTGCCGCAGGAGCGACTAATCGTTGCGGTCGGAGCGGTTGCCGCCATGGAATTGGCCTTGCAGCAGACGGTCAAATACACGCGCGAACGAGAGGCCTTCGGACGAACGATCTTCGGGTTCCAGAACACCAAGTTCACCCTGGCCGAAGCGGCCACTGAAACAAGGATTGCGCGAGTATTCCTCGACCACTGCATCTGCCTACACCTCCAGGGCCAGCTCGACGTGCAAACTGTCGCGATGGCCAAATGGTGGACGACGGAACGGG
The DNA here is from genome assembly GCF_976985675.1 of Mycobacterium sp. NTMscope_MAC_12. Lineage (NCBI taxonomy): Bacteria > Bacillati > Actinomycetota > Actinomycetes > Mycobacteriales > Mycobacteriaceae > Mycobacterium > Mycobacterium sp. NTMscope_MAC_12. The sequence goes on along the minus strand of NZ_CDRJYY010000001.1, from coordinate 99,954 downwards.
CGATGAAAGTCCTCGACGACTGCCTGCAGCTGCACGGCGGGTACGGATACATGACGGAATATCCGATTTCGCGTCTCTGGGTTGATCAGCGAGTACAGAAAATCTACGCGGGGTCTAACGAAATAATGAAAGAGATTATTTCGAGGTCGCTTTGACAAGATAGCGACGACCGAACGCCCGGTGTATCAACGCAGATGAGGATCTGCTACTTGAGACAGGCAAGCTCCACCGCAGATAAAGCCATCGAATGGATCACGGCGCAGGCCAGCAGTACACCGCCGAGGTATGTTAGGGCGTACTTGTCGTAGCGGGTCGCGATGCCGCGCCACTGCTTGAGCCGATTGAAGCCACGTTCGACGGTGTTGCGCAGCGCGTAGATCTCGGCGTCGAACGCCGGTGGGCGGCCGCCGGCGGATCCCTTGGCCTTGCGGCGGTCGATCTGATCTCGACGTTCGGGAATCGTGTGCTTGATTCTGCGGGAACGCAATTGGGTACGGGTGCTCGGATGCGAATACGCCTTGTCGGCGAGCAACCGGAAATCGTCAGCGGACTGGTCTGAATCCCTGCATGTCGCGGCGTAATCATCGAGCAGCGCCATCAATTGCGGGTTGTCGCCGGCTTGGCCGGCGGTGAGCCGGACCGCCACGGGAGCTTCGCGAGGATCAGTCAGCGCGTGGATCTTGGTGGTCAGCCCGCCGCGGGAACGCCCGATCGCATGATCGTCGGGCTCATCGGCAGATTTCTTGTAATTCGAATTCGACAGTGCCCCCTGTGCACAACGTGTCCGAACGGGCGCCCGCCGAGTGTTGATGGGGCTCTGCGGAAATGAGCGTGCAGCAGTGGTTGGCGGATATCCGCGGTGGGGGTTCGTGTCGTTGAGCTGAGGTGGGGCCTCGGTGGGTGACGATTCAGGTTCCTACACGCCGCTTCACCAACACCACCGAGGTGACCCTTGCCTGAGGCTACTGCCTGCCCGCCGTCGGTTGTTGCCGACACGATCATGCGCACCATCGAGTTGGGGGTGACGATCACCGACGCCGCGGTCGACGAGAAGACGACGACGATCTTCTGCAGGCCGGTGGCCTGTGACGCCAGGTGTCCGGACTGCGGCCGGGAGGGCCGCTACCGCGACACTGTGACTCGGCCGTTGACGGATCTGCCGGTGGCCGGCTACCCGCTGGTGCTGCAGGGTGCCCTACCTCGCTACCGCTGCACAACGCCAGCGTGTGGGCGGGCAGTGTTCAACCAGGATCTGGGCAAGTTGGCGGCCCCGCGCTCATCGACGACGCGGCGCTGTGCCCGGTATGTATTGCGGCGGTTGATGATCGACCGCACCACCATTTCGGCGATCGCCGCCGAACTCGGGGTGTCCTGGCATACTGTCAGCTCCATCGCGATGCGTGCGACCGCCGGCCTGATCGCCACAACCGGGCCGGATCGGCTGGCCGGGGTGACGGTGATCGGTGTCGATGAGCATCGCTGGGCGCCTCGGCGTCGCGGCACAGAGGGGTTCGTCACGCTGATCATCGACCTCACGCCTACCCACGACCAGACCGGCCCGGCACGCCTGCTCGACCTGGTCGAAGGACGCTCAGCGACCGCACTGGCCACGTGGTTGGCCGCCCAACCCACCGACTTTGCCCGGGCCGTGGAGGTCATTGCGATGGACGGGTTCGCCGGCTACAAGACCGCCGCCACCGAGGTCATCCCGGACGCGGTCACCGTGATGGACCCCTTCCACGTTGTGGCTTTGGCCGGGACCAAGCTCGACCTGATCCGCCAACGCATCCAGCAGCAGACCCTGGGTCGGCGCGGACACACCGGTGACCCGCTCTATGGGATCCGGCGCATCGCCCGAACCCGCCTGCAGCTGCTCTCCCCACGCCAATACACCCGGCTGACCGAGGTGCTCGACGGCGACGACCATCTCGCCGTCAAGGTCGCCTGGCTGATCTATCAGAAGATCATCGCCGCCTACGCCGACCCGAACCGACGTCACGGCAAGAAGGCAATGACCAGGCTGATCGAGTCGATACGGCGCGGCGTACCCGCCGGATTGGAGGAGATCGCCCAACTCGGCCGCACGCTATCGCGCCGCCGCGCCGACATCCTGGCCTTCTTCGACCACCACGTCTCCAACGGACCCACCGAGGCCATCAACGGCCGCCTGGAAGCATTGCGCCGCAACGCCCTCGGATTCCGCAACCTCACCCACTACCGTTGGCGCTCACTACTACACAGCGGAGCACTCCACCAACTTGTCAATGCACTCTGAATTACGAAGAGCCGTTGATGGGCACGCACGTTGGTCGAATCGACTGATAACAGCTTTTCGATGTCGGCGTGCACGTCGGCGTCGAACCCGAACGAGGCCGCGACCCGGGCGAACATCTCGTCGTACGTGCCGTCCAGCGACCACCGGTGATGGCGTTTCCACACTGTTTGCCACGGCCCGAATTCGGCGGGCAGGTCCCGCCACGGGCATCCTGTGCGAAAATGCCAGGCGATCGCTTCCAGGATCAGCCGGTGATCACGAAACCTGTTGCCTCGCTTACCGTCATGCGACGGCATCAACGGCTCGACCACCGCCCAAAACTCATCACAAATCACACCCGTCCGTGTCACGAGATCGATCTTGGCTGCGGGCGGGTTGATGACGCTCGAAGGCCAGGGTTTGAGTCCAGGCGATCAGGTCGCCAGCCAGGGCGACGACTTCGAGCCAGATCCGGTTGGCCCGGTAGCTGTGGAAAGGCAGGTTACGCAGGCCGGTGTCCTTCAGACAGCGGATACGGTCTTCGGCGCGGGCGCGTTGGCGGTGACGCACTTCCAGGGTCGGCAGCGTCCAGCCGGTTCCGCGAGTGTTGGTCGCAAAGCAGGTGATTCGCCAGCCGTTATGGTCGGTCAGCCGTAGCTGGGCACCGGGGTGAGGACGTTCACGGCGGGCGATGACTCGCATCCCGCGTGGCCATTCCTGGGGGCCGTACTTGGCCGGCGAACGGGTGGGTTTGACCGGGGTCGGCATCCAGTTGGTGAGCTCGGCGACCTGCGCACCCTCACGAGGTGCGCCGTCACTGTCGAGCGCAGCCACCCAAGCCTGCTCGGGAATCGTCTCGATCGCGGCCTGGACAGGGCCGTGAGCGGGAAACCCGATGGAATAGTGCAATCCGGCGTCGGTGAGGTGATGCAGGAATGCTTTAGACGCCCCGCCGGCATCGGCGCGCACCAGCACCTGGCCCCGCTCGGCGGCGGGCAGTTGTTCCAGCGCGGCGCCCAGCACTGTGATGTGATCAGAACTATTGAACGGCGAGGCCTTTCCGGGCGTAGGTCCAGCGCCAGAGTTTCTCCGGTGCCGTGCTCGCCATGGTCGACAAAAGCGCACATCGGGGCGAACCCATAAGACATCTTGTGGGTCGCCTCAGCGCCCTCCTTATCCGAATGCGCCGCCACCAGGGTGGCATCGATATCGACGATGACCTGCCCACCCTCTCGTGTTCCCGGTGTTCCCGCCAGCGGCCGACGCCGTGACCAGACCCGGTCACGGGCTGCAGCGTGTGCCGAGCGCAGCGCCATGACCGCAGCATCGGTGGTGGCGTCATCGACGGCCAACGCCGCAAACAACCGAGACACAGTCGGGTCGGAGGCCACGACTCCGAACAAGTCGCGCTGCGCACGGACTGCGGCCACATCGGCCAAACAGTCACCACCGAGCGCGACCGCGATCGCCACGTCAAGCAGCACCTTGCCCGGATCATGGCGGGCCCGCGCCAGCCGCCACGGCCCCAGCGCCCTCGATAGGACAAGCCCCAGGCCCGCAACCCGGATCGTCTCGTTCATCATCGCCGCGCCCGATGACGTCACCAACGACTCGCGGACATCATCGACGACCAGCCCACCAACTGCGTTACGCTTCACCTACGGAGTTGCCTTCCTGCTTGAGGATCTTGAGACTTCAGCAATCCCAAGAATTCCCTGCAGGACAGGCGCTTCCGTGCATTACACGCCGTCACAACCCCCAACGACATGAAACCTCGAGGCTAGCATTGTGAAGTCGGCGATCTGGGCCCCTCCCGTCCGATCGCGAGGGGTCTGTCGAACGTGCAGACCGCTACCGTCCTCACTCCTTCGCGCGTTACAGCGGACCCCATACAGATAGTATCTAATACATGCGGTACCTGATACCGTTGGCTCTGTGAATTCGTCTGATTGGCGGGATCGGCCCGCGAGCGCCCACTTCGGCTCCATCTGCTGGCAGTCGCGCCTGCTGGCGTTATTGACGGCTATCTTCGCGCGCCCAGTGCTCGCTACCTTGACCGTCATCGGCATAGTCATCAACCGTTTCAGTCCTCACCTGTTGCAGCGTGCACGCCTTGACGTCATCGACAAACCGCTGCGCGTGGTGCCGCCACCGGCGGGAACTCAAGTGACCCCCGTCGCATTGCCACAGTGTCCGGCCGAGTGGGTGGTATTCCCGACGGCCCGCCAGTCCGACCGGGTTATCGTCTACTTCCACGGCTCGGCGCTGGTGACTTTGGGTCTCAATTCGCATCGGCGGTTTGTCGGTAAGCTCTCCCAAGAGACCGGCGCGCGGGTATTCAATGTCGGTTACCGGCTGGCCCCGCAGGCCCGCCTTGAGGATGCCGTGTCCGACGGGCTCGACGCCTACCGCTACGTTATGTCGCTCGGCTTTTCAGCGGATCGCATTGTGCTAGCAGGAGATTCGGCCGGTGGCATGGTGGCTGCCGGTACCGCACTGGCCGCCCGCGACAGCGGGCTGCCGGTGCCTGCGGGTCAGGCGCTGATGTCACCGCTGACGTCGTCGGATATGGGGCTGAAGTACCGGGCCCTCAAAGACCATCGCGACGTGATGTTTCCGTTCATGACGGTGAAGTTCCTCTATGACGTCTTCGGTACTGTCAACGGCACCCGGGCGGCGCCAGTGATGCCGTCGGAGGCCGATCTGCATGGCCTTGGCCCATTTTTGCTCCAGGTTGGCACCCACGAGATGCTGCTCAATGACACCCTCACGCTGGCCGACCGGCTGCGGGCTCACGGCGTACCAGTGTGGGTGCAGCAGTGGCACAAGGCGATGCACATGTTCCAGCTCGGTTTCGACGTCAACCCAGATGCGCTTCGCGCGGTTGAGGAGGTGGCGATGTTTATCCGTCATCTCACCACCGCGCCGGAAAAGAACAGCGCATAATCCGCCCATCGCGCAGGTCGTGGAACATAGAGCAGCCAGTAGCGCAGGGCTTCAAGTGCGGCGCGGACCAAGACGCCGGTCGCAGCACGAGGTGGACGACGAACGGGTTGTCGAGGTCAAGCGGATCAGGACCGCCGCGACGCTATCCCCGCCGACGCAATTGAGAGCTCGTTGCCTGCGCTCGGCCGTTCGGGATCACTGGATATGCTGTTGGCCGCCTACTCGCTGGTGGCCACCCTCTGGCAGACGCCAACCCGCCAGAGCGGCTCACCGATGTCTACGCAAAGGGCGCGCAAGTCGTTCCGCCCGAGTGGAATCTGGGCTTCGCGTCCGCCTTGACCCGCCTGCTGACCGCCAGGTGCATCGGCCTCATCTCTGAAACCTCATGAACAGAAAAGGAGACCAGGACGCAGTGGCTTGGCGAACTGCAACCGGTGAAAACGATGCCAACCTTGTCGATGGCCGGGAACCAGGCGAGACCGCGCAGCCTTCCGCCGGCAATGGCTTTGCGCCAAACGCTAAGTTGCGATCGATCCAGTCGAATGGGCGGTGGGGCGCCCAACTAGCGGGAGATGGTTGGCTGGGGAGGATTCACGTTGGCGCTGCGATGAAGAAAATGTGGATCGTCCTGGTCATCGTGGCGGTGGTGGCGGTAGCGGGCTTCTGCGTACTGCGGCTTCGCACCTTTTTCGGCGTCCACGACGATCAGACGATGACCAGCGGCATCGCCGATGAGATCAAGCCGTTCAATCCCAAGCGCGTGGTTTACCAGGTTTATGGTCCCCCGGGGACGGTGGCCAACATCAACTACTTGGACATCAATGCCCAGCCCCAGAAAGCTAGCAACGTGCCTTTGCCCTGGACGCTCTCGGTTACCTCGACGCTGCCCTCGGTGAGCGTCAACATCGTCGCGCAGGGCGACAGCAACCAAATCGGCTGCCGGATCATCGTGGACGAGGTGGTCAAGGACGAAAGGTCGAGTCAGGGTATGAATGCGCAAACGTTCTGCATAGTGAAGTCCGCATGACCGATGACCGGGCCGCAGGGCTGCCGCATATGCCGGTTTTCGCGCGAACGGTCCACAAACTCGCGGTGCCCGTCGTCTTTGCCTGGGTGGGGCTTGTCGTCGTCCTCAGCGTCTTGGTTCCATCGCTGGACGCGGTCGCCGAAGAACACACCGTGTCGATGAGCCCCAAGGACGCGCCGTCGATGCAAGCGATGAAGCACATCGGCAAAGTATTCAACGAATTCAACAGTGACAGTGCGGTCATGATCGTGCTGGAAGGTGACAAGCCGCTGGGCGATGAGGCCCACCATTTCTACGACCAGATCGTCCGCAAACTCGAGGCTGACACGAAACACGTCCAGCACGTCCAGGACTTCTGGGGGGATCCGCTGACGGCCGCCGGTTCGCAAAGCTCCGACGGCAAGGCCGCCTATGTGCAGGCGTATCTTGCTGGTAACCAGGGCGAGAGCCTGGCCAGCGAGTCTGTCGCGGCGGTCCGCAAGATCGTGGACAGCGTGCCTGCGCCGTCGGGGGTCAAGGCCTATGTGACCGGCGCTGGGGCGTTGATCGCCGATCAGCACTCGGCCGGACAAAAGAGCCTCCAGAAGGTCACGATCATCACCTTCGTGGTGATCATCGTGATGTTGCTGTGGGTATACCGCTCGATTATCACCGTGTTCAGCACGTTGTTCATGGTGGTGATCGAGGTGATGGCGGCTCGGGGGGTTGTCGCTTTCCTGGCCTACAACAACATCATGGGATTGTCGACCTTCGCGGTTAATATTTTGGTGCTGTTGGCCATCGCCGCTGGGACAGACTATGCGATCTTTATTCTCGGCCGATATCAAGAGGCGCGCGGCCTAGGCGAGGACCGCGAAAAAGCCTTCTACACCATGTTCCACGGAACCGCGCACGTCGTCCTTGGCTCTGGCCTGACTATTGCCGGTGCGATGTATTGCCTGAGCTTTACCCGGCTTCCGTATTTCCAGACTATGGGTATCCCTTGTGCGGTCGGGATGCTGGTCGCCGTTGCTGCCGCGCTGACCTTGGGTCCGGCGGTCCTGACCGTCGGCAGTTTCTTCAAGCTGTTCGATCCTAAGCGCAAGATGCGGACCCGGGGATGGCGACGGGTGGGCACCGCGATCGTGCGCTGGCCCGGGCCAATTCTCGCGGTGTCAGTCGCGATCGCCCTCATCGGTCTACTCGCCCTACCCGGTTATCAAACCAATTACGACAACCGGCTGTATTTACCCCCGAGCGTCCCCGCGAATATCGGCTACGCCGCCGCCGAACGGCATTTCCCCGCGTCCCGGATGAATCCGGAATTGTTGATGATCGAGACCGATCACGACATGCGCAACCCGGCGGGCATGCTGGTGTTGGACCGGATCGCCAGGGGGGTCTTCCACATCCCGGGTGTCGCGCGCGTCCAGGCGATCACCCGGCCGCTGGGAACGCCGATCGAGCACACCTCAATCCCGTTCCAGATCAGCATGCAAAACACCACGCAGGTCGAAAACCAGCAGTACATGCACCAGCGCATGGACGACATGCTCAAGCAGGCCGACGCGATGCAACAGTCCATCGACACCATGCAGCGCATGTACAACATCACCTCGCAGATGGCCGCGGTCACCCACCACATGGACGGCCTCACGCATGAAATGTTGGATGTCACAAACACATTGCGCGACAACATCGCCAACTTCGATGATTTCTTCCGGCCGATTCGCAGCTACTTCTACTGGGAAAAGCACTGCTTCGACATCCCGGGCTGCTGGTCGCTGCGATCCCTCTTCGACGCGCTCGACGGTCTGGATCAGATCACCGAAAAATTCACCTATCTTGCCGGCGACATATCTCAGCTGGACGCCTTGATGCCGCAGATGCTGGCGCAGATGCCGCCCATGATCGCCACCATGACGACCATGAAGCAAATGATGCTGACCATGCACAGCTCGATGTCGTCGCTGTATGACCAGATGGACGTGATGAGCCAAAACTCGACCGCCATGGGCCAGGCCTTCGACGCCGCCAAGAACGACGACTCGTTCTACATCCCGCCGGAAGTCTTCGACAACCCCGACTTCAAGCGCGGTCTGAAGATGTTCCTGTCGCCGGACGGGCACGCGGCCCGCTTCATCATCTCCCATGAAGGGGATCCCGCGACCCCGGAAGGCATTTCGCACGTCGAGCCGATCAAGAACGCAGCCAAGGAAGCCATCAAGGGAACTCCGCTGGAGGGCGCCAAGATCTACCTTGCCGGCACCGCCGCGGTCTACAAGGACATGCGCGACGGCTCCAAATACGACCTGATGATCGCGGCAATAGCTGCGGCCAGCCTGATTTTGATCATCATGCTGATCATCACCCGAAGCCTGGTCGCCGCGGTCACCATCGTGGGCACGGTGCTGATCTCGTTGGGCGCCTCGTTCGGACTGTCCGTGCTGGTGTGGCAGGACATCATCGGCTTCAAACTGCACTGGATGGTGCTGGCGATGTCCATCATCTTGATGCTGGCCGTCGGATCCGACTACAACCTGCTGCTGGTGTCCCGTTTCAAAGAAGAAATCGGTGCCGGTTTGAAAACCGGAATCATCCGCTCGATGGCCGGCACCGGTGCGGTGGTGACGTCTGCGGGCCTGGTCTTCGCCGCCACCATGGCCTCGTTCATATTCAGCGATTTGAAAGTCGTCGGGCAGGTCGGCACCACCATCGGCCTGGGTCTGCTGTTCGACACCCTGATCGTGCGCTCATTCATGATGCCGTCCGTCGCCGCGCTGCTGGGGCGCTGGTTCTGGTGGCCGCAGCAGGTACGCACTCGCCCGGCCAGCCAGCTACTTCGGCCCTACGGGCCACGTTCGGCGGTTCGCGCCTACCTGCTGCCCCGGCAAGATGACCCGCAGTCGGCGACCACCGACCGGTTCCCGGCGGCCTCACCGCACTACTAAGGCATTGCTGAGGTGCATGCAGTCCCGACCGCGGCGGGACTAGGGCGGGGTTAGCTCCAGTTCCAGACCGACATTTCCCCGGGGAAGGTAGTTGTTGCACACGTGGGTGGACTTGGCGACAACGCCCTTGTTGTTGCAGAAGATCTTCATGTGATTGGGCCACGCGAACCAAAGCGGATCGCCGTAGACAGCCTCGGAGAACACGCGAGTTTTGCAACATCCAACGCACCTTTCTCAATAGCGCCCGACGGTCGCTAAGACATCGACCTAAACGCCTACTTTCTGCTGCACCCCGCACCAGAAGACACTTCGGCGACATAGGCCCGCTGGTGACGTTGGCGGTTGGTCTATAGGGAAACCATCAAAGACCTCACCGTCGAGCATGAAGTCCTGAAGTCTTGGAGGACAAAGTGAAGCGGCTGCTGCGGAAAGAGGGGTTTGCGGACGGTGGCCTACGATGCGGGCTCATCGGCCTTGCGGCGGTGCGCGGCGAGGAAGTCATCGACGATGCGCTCACAGTCTTGACGATCGATGGCACGCAGCCCGGTGAGTCGGGCAAACGCCACTGGCCCGACGAGTTGACACAGGATGAGCTCCGGGTCGAAATCGTCGAGGTCGGCGCGGGCTTCGGGGCTTTGCAACAGGGCATCGAATGGCTGGCGATACTGGTCGATGATCCGTGTGCGCAGCGCGTGCCGGTCGTGGGTTTCCTGGGTGCCGTTTGGTGTGCGGCCAAGCGCGACCCAGGCCAGGGTGGTGACGTGCAGCGGTGCCTCCTGGAACAGCGTGGCCTGTCGGCTCAACAGTTCGATGAGTTGGTCGCGCAACGATCCCGTCTCCGGTGCAGGGTGGACCTGCGGCAGCAGCCTTTCAAATGTGGCGGCAAGCAGTTGAGTGGAGCTGCTGAAGTGGCGATACAGGGTCGTGCGCGCGACTTTGGAGGCTTTGGTGACCGCGTCGATGGTGACGGCTTCGATGCCGCCGGCGCTCAGGAGTTTGGTGGCCGCATCCAATAGCCGGGTTCGTGAGCGCAACAGGCGCGGGTCGACGTCATCATCGTCGTCGACCGGGAATTCCAGGGTGTCGCGCTCCATGTAGTCACCGTAAACCTCGCGCGTAGCTGGCCGGCACCGAATCGCGGCTGCATCGGTCGATTGATTCGACCCCTAGACGGCTACGCTACTACTAGTAGCGTAGCGATACCACTAGTACACTTGTCTGTAAGGGTCTGTGGGGCGAAGGAGGACGCATGATCGGGCAGCGGGTCGGACGATCCCTGGTTGAGCAGCTCCAGGGCGCGGCCACCACAGGCCGGTTCGTGTGGCGGACGAACGAACTCTGCCGGCGGGCGCGAGGGGGAATCGCACAGACGGGCGGGGCTGGTCGGCGATGAATGTGCCGCTTGGGCTAACCAAGACGCATGTGTGGGCGCGGGGGGTTCGCGATTTCAGGCTGGTCCGCCGCGGTATCACTCGGCGCCTACACCGACAGCCGCCGGTTGATGACCGCGGCCGCGTTCGTCCCCGTCACTACCCTCCTCGCTCCTGCTCCTACTTGGACGACGAGTTGATGAACCGGGAAATGTATGACCACGTGCGCGACGAGCCGATCAGGTTGATCTCCCGGCTGGGATTTCGCCTGCGCCGTTCATGAAGCGGTCACTGTTTCGGAGTCGGTGCATCGTCATTGTCAAACCGCCTGTGCGCAAAGGGATCACGTGTCGCTGTACCGGACATGCTGGACCGTCGACGGCGCGTTGGTCACCGCCTGAAGCGGCTGGTTGCGCGGCGGCGATCAGAGAGCTTCGGACACCGGTGGCGGTTTCGCCGGGCAGGTAGAAGGGTACTGGTAGTACTGTTGCGATACCGTTGATTTCTTTCGAAGTAGCGGGGCGGGGGATGGCAGACAACGGGTGGGTCTCTTCGGGCGTGGCGACCTTGAGTCGCCCTGTTCGGGAGCGACTTCAAAAGGTTGCGGCCGGTGAGGGCGCGTACAGCGATCGGCTAGCGCGCTTGGCGGGTTTCAGTATCCGACATAAGGTGCTGATCATCGGCATGTGGGTGGTGAGCGCCGCTGCCCTGGCGGTGCTGTTCCCGCAGCTGGAAACCGTTGTTAGACAGCAGTCAGTGAATCTCATACCGCGCGATGCGCCATCGCTTCAGACGGTAGACCGCATGGGCGCGGCCTTCGGCGAGCAGGGATCCAAGACGACGATATTTGTCGCGATGGAGGATCCGGCGGGCCTGACTGCGCCGGTGCGCGGACGCTACAACGCGATGATTTCCCGGTTGCGTGCCGATTCGGAGCATGTGCGCTTGGTTCAAGACTTGTTGGCCGACCCAGTCACCGCAAGCCAGGCAGTCAGCCAAGACGGCAAAGCCTGGTATGTGCCGGTGGGAGTGGCCGGAACGCTGGGCGATCTCAAAGCTGCCGAATCGGTCCAGGCGGTCCGCACGATCGCCGCCCAGGCATTTAGCGGCTCACCCACCGATGTTCGCGTCACCGGGCCCCCGGCCACCTTCCGCGATCAAATCGCTTCGGCCGAAGAGGATTTGGTTGTCATCTCGGTCGCGACAGCAGGCCTGATCGCGATGATTTTGCTGGTCGTGTATCGGTCGGTGTTTACCGCCTTGCTGCCGCTGCTGGTCATCGGCGTGAGCCTGGCGGTGGGGCGCGGAGTGCTATCAGCGTTGGGCGAATCGGGCATGCCGGTGTCGCAGTTCACCATCGCCTTCATGACGGTGATCTTGCTGGGTGCCGGCACCGATTATTCGGTGTTCTTGATCAGTCGATATCACGAGCAGCGACGCCAAAACGTCCCGCCGGATCTGTCGGTGATCAACGCGACCGCCACCATCGGGCGCGTGATTTTGGCTTCGGCCGCCACCGTGGCGTTTGCGTTTCTGGCCATGGTGTTCGCGAAGTTGAGCGTGTTCGCCGCGTTGGGTCCCGCGTGCGCAATCGCCGTCTTTGTCGGATTTGCGGCCACGGTGACTTTATTTCCCCCGGTGTTGGCGCTGGCGGCCAAACGCGGCATCGGTGAACCCAAGGCCGACCGCACACGCCGCTACTGGAACTGGATCGCCGTGGCCGTGGTGCGTCGACCCGTTCCACTGCTGGTCGCCAGTCTGGCCCTGGTGCTAGGCCTGGCGGCCGTCGCGCTGACTATGCACATCAGCTACGACGATCGCCAAGGACAGCCGGCGACCACCGCCAGCAATGAGGGGTATCACCTGCTGGACCGCCACTTTCGCAAGGACGTCATCATCACCGAATTCATGCTGGTTGAATCGCCCACTGATATGCGCACCAGCAAGGCCCTGGCCGACCTGGATGAAATGGCGTCTCGGGTCTCGCAACTGCCTGGTGTCACCAAGGTCTCCGGTGTCACCCGGCCCACGGGCGCACGCCTGGACCAGGCTCAACTGTCGTGGCAAAACGGCCAGATCGGTAACAAGATGGCCGGCGCGGTCGCCAAGGGAGACGCCCATAAGGATGACCTGGCCAAACTCACCCACGGCGCCGACCAACTCGCCGGCGGTCTCGCGCAACTGGACACCACCTTGCGCACCGCGTTGACACCGTTGACCGGGATCCTCACCCAGGCCCAATCCAGTGGATCCCAAGTCCAGCGGTTCCGTCCGCTGCTACAGCAGCTTTCGGCTACCGCCCCGGCCGTCGACCAAGCCATCCGAACCGGTCCGGGACTGCGCCAGCAAGCCGACCAAGCCCAAAACGCAATCGCCGCCATCGACCCGCTCGTCGGTGCGCTCAACACCTCCCCATGGTGTGCGACCACACCGGAATGCGCCCAACTCCGCGACCAGGTGCAGATCCTGGTGACCCTGCGCCATACCGGCTTCTTCAACCAGCTCGCCAACCTCGGCGACCTTTACCAGCCCGGCAGCGACACCGCGGCCGGCACCGTGGCCGACGTCCAAAACGCAATCACGTCGCTGGACAAGGCTTTCGGAGCACTCGGCGACCCTGCCGACCTGGCCGGCAACATCCGCCGCCTCCAAAGCGGCATCAGCCAACTCGCCTCCGGCGCACAGGCCCTCGCCACCGGCGTGCACACCCTGGCCGACAGCAACATCGAAATGCTGTCGGGCATGAGCCAAATCGCCACCCAACTGCAGAATTCCGCACGAACCACCGCCGGCTCAGACAACGCCAGCGGCTTCTACCTTCCCACCAATGCCTTCGAGAACCGCCAATTCGCCGACGTCGCAAAGCATTTCCTGTCGCCCGACGGCAAAACCGCGCGTTTCGCCATCGAATCCAGTTACGACCCCTACAGCAGCGACGCGATGAACCTCGCCCACAAAATCACCGAGATCGCCGATGCCGCACGACCCAACACCTCGCTGGCCAACGCCACGGTGTCGATGGCCGGATTCCCCGCCGTCAACTCCGACATCCAACGCCTGCTTTCCGCCGACTTTCATCAGCTGGCCTTTGCGACCCTCGTCATCGTCGGCCTCATCTTGGTCGTATTGCTGCGCGCCCTGGTCGCCCCGCTCTACCTGTTGGGTACCGTCGTGCTCAACTACGGCGCCGCGCTCGGACTGGGAACCCTCGTCTTTCAATATGGCCTCGGCAAGGAAATCGCCTGGCCCGTACCGCTTCTAGCGTTCATAATCCTGGTGGCCGTCGGCGCCGACTACAACATGCTGCTCATCTCGCGACTACGCGAAGAATCGACCCACAACATTCGCGTCGGCGTCCTGCGAACCGTCGCAAATACCGGCTCAGTCATCACTTCGGCCGGGCTCATCTTCGCCGCCAGCATGTTCGGCCTGATCGTCGGCTCCATCGCGATCATGATCCAAGCCGGGTTCATCATTGGCTGCGGCCTACTTCTGGATACCTTCGTCGTTCGCACGCTCACGGTTCCCGCGATCGCCACACTGCTGCGCGAAGCGAGCTGGTGGCCGCAACGGAAACCCCTGACTCACAACGGCCGACCACATCGGACCACATGACAATTAGCCAGGAGCGCATCCGCACCAGCGACGGGATCACTCTCGTGGCCGACTGCTACCGGCACGCCGCGACTCGCCCCGTCGTGCTGCTCCTCCATGGCGGCGGTCAGAACCGTCACGCGTGGGCCACCACCGCTCGTCGACTCCATTCCCACGGCTACACCGTCGTCGCCTACGACACACGAGGTCACGGCGACAGCGACTGGGACCCGATCGGACAATACGACGTCGAACGGTTCGTATCCGATCTGATCTCGGTACGAGGACACGTCAGCGCCGACAGTCCCCCCGCCGTCGTCGGCGCGTCGCTGGGTGGGCTGATCATCCTCGCTACCCATCTGCTGGCCCCACCCGACCTCTGGGCAGCCGTTGTCCTGGTCGACATCACCCCGCGGATCGAATTTCATGGAGCCCGTCGCGTCGTGTCATTCATGGCCGCCCACCCCGACGGATTCGGCTCACTCAATGACGCCGCCGACATCATCGCCGAATACAACCCCCGGCGCGCGCGACCCGAAAATCTCGACGGCCTGCACAAGGTCCTGCGGCAACGTAGCGACGGACGATGGATCTGGCGCTGGGACCCAGCGTTCATCAGCTCCAACTTCGATGTCCTGCAAGGCAATCTCATGACAGGCAGCGAGGAGTTCGACGCCATCAGCGGATTTCTCGCCGAAGGAGCACGTCGAATCACGGCCCCAACGCTGTTAGTACGCGGCGCACTGTCAGACGTAGTCTCCCAGGAAACCGTCAACGAATTCCTCCAGCTCGTCCCGCACGCCGAAACGACGGACGTCACCGGCACCGGTCACATGGTTGCCGGCGACAACAACGACGCGTTTACCGCCGCGGTCACCGACTTCCTCGACCGCACCACAAGGACCCCGACGTAAGCATCCAGCGAACCTGCACCCGCCCCGGCTGACACGTCGGACACCCATCGAGATGGCTCGATCTATCGTTCGCACGCCTTCGGCGCTTGTGCCGTCCTGTCGCCAGGCGCGCGGCTACTGATGCGCCATGGCCACTGATTGTGTTGCGTCTAAGTCATTCTCGTCAACAGGAAGGTCGTGCCGAATCACCCGGACTCGACCCCGCGGCAGACACGCCATGTAGCCGTGGCACTTGCCATAGAGCTCCCACGAAGTCGCCGCCGCATCCGGGTCGACATCGATGCGGTGGCCGCGGGAGAAACACAGATGCAGCGCACCGTCGTCGTCGCACCAGGCACGCGTGCAGATCGCTCCGGCCAGGTCCAACAGTGGCCGCTCCTCGGCCGAAAGATTGATAGGGTCGATCAACACTTCTTCCTCAGGCCAGCCTGCTGCCGGAGGGAGGGTCAGCCGCATCGGTCGGGAAATCACCAGCTGGTTGTGATCGTCCAGGTCGACTACCAGCCCTTCGTGCAGCGAGACTCGTTGCACGGTGCACTGCTCGATCCATTGCGTGTACATAACCACTCCCTTCGACGCACCAGCGAGTCGCCTACCTATGCTACCGCTAGTAGCGCACCGATACTATTAGTATTGCTATGCGCTCTTGCTCGCGTTCCACGCAGCAAGAATGCGCTGCAGACCTCGATCAATGCGCTCGCGCGCCTCCGCTGCTGTCGCCCGTCCGACGACGAAAGCCATTAGATTGGCCAGCCAGATATCTGCGATGACTCCGGCGATCTGTCGCTCGCAAGCTCCCTGCGTCGGCCCACCAACCGTGCGCGCCAGCATGCTTTCGACGACGTCGGCGGCGTGTTGCACTGTCAAGGCTTCGTCTGTGCCCGCCATAACGAATGCCCGAACCACGGCCTCGGTGAGCTGCAGGTTTTGCTGCCACTCGTCGTGGAGCCGCGCTGTCAACGATCCCAGTCGGTCACTCGGGGAAGCGGCGCACGTGCTCCAGTCGCGTTCCTGATTCACCCGCTCGAACTCACGGGCGAGCAGCGTCACCAGCAGGTCGGTCTTCGACGCGAAATGGTCATACAGTGACCCGACAGTGATGCCAGCTTGCTTGGCCACCGTCTTGAGACGCACGGCCTTGAAACCGCCCGCCGTTGCGACCGCTCGGGCAGCATCGAGGATTGCGGTGCTGCCCCCGGTACCGGTCTCGGAATCTGGCGCCGCGCGGAACGGTACGTCAACCGACACTACGACTTCACTTCGGGGATAGACCTTTCGACGAGGAGGTGGCGGGATGACATTCCTCAAATCCCCCTTCGGGGAAGACGATGTCTTTGCAGACCGTTGGATATGCGTGCAGCCGCAAGCGCAACTGCAAGAGCCGCGAGTGCGGTAAACGGGGCTAGCACGAGCGTACTGGTGACACAGCCATGAGTGGGTACTGAAGCTGTGCCGTCCAGACCGCGGTGCGAAACGCGGACCCGATCGGCGGACGCTTCCGGGCGCACTCGGCAGCGAATACTCATGCGGGTAGCCGCAATTCCCCACGCAACCCACGGCACCCGACGCTGCGACACCGGCAAGGAAATACCCCCAGTACTTTCGGTTTCGCTACGCTACTGTTCGTACCATAGCTCATAATGCAGTTGGAATGTCACATTGACGAAGGTGATGGCATGCCGTCAGCAAACATCCGCTCGTTACGGGACCGACGCCGCGCCGAGTTGATCTCCGAGATCCAGAACACCGCACACCAGCTTTTCGCCGAACGCGGATTCGCTGCCGTGACAACCGAGGACATCGCGGCCGCGGCCGGAATCTCGATCAGTACCTACTTCCGCTACGCACCCACCAAGGAAGACCTGCTTGTCGCACCCGTCCGGCAAACGGTCGCCGAAATCGTTGCGTCCTACCGCGCCCAGCCGTCCGATGCATCAGCAACCGAAACTCTGATGCGTCTGCTTATCGAAACCGCTTGGGACAAAGCAAATCAGAATCTGCAATACTGGCGAGAAGCCATCCGGACCGCCCCCCACCTACTGGGCGAATCGGCGCTGATCAGCGAGAACGATAACCACCGGCTCATCGAACTGGTCGCTACGCATATGGACGTCGACGCGGTGACCGACATCCGCCCCTCGCTGCTGGTCCACACGGGTTTGGCCACTGCACAATTCATACTTCGGCGCTGGCTTAGCACGGACACCAAAACGAGTCCACCGCTCCACATTCAACTGGAACAAGCCTTGAGAATCACACTAGCCGGATTCGACTAATCGCGGACCGCGATGAACCATCGCGCTCGGCGGCAGCCGCGGCCGTTGCCACGTCCACAGCCCGGAGGACCCGGCCGGTAACCCGAAACCCCACACCATATTTGTAACGGCAACCACCGGTGATCAAATGGGCTAACCCTAGTGGGGCAGGCGCAATTGCTAGGTAGAGCCCGCTTTTCGGGTGGCAAGATACTGATTCCAGTCGCGTTTGGCATATGCCGCCCAGCGGGTCGCGGTGACGATATCGATGGCGAGTAGGTCGGCCAGAACTGCGCCCGGTAACTCGGCTGCCATTGTGATGAGGCCGGTGTTGCGACCGCCTCGGATTGTCAGGCCGCTATGTTTGAGTCGCTTGCCGAACACGCCCGAGTTGACTGGGCGGTCTGGTGTTCGTCCGGGAAACAGGAGCCGGTCCGGTGTTGAGGGTTCGGGCAGGGTCGAGCGCCGGGTTGGACGCGGCAGTTGTGCGAGCAGTTGGGCGAGCTTAGGAGGCAGCACCATTTCGTGGTCGCGCAGGGTGAGGTAGGTGTGGCCGTCCTGGGTGTGTATCTGGTTCTGTCGTAACCCGAGTACTCGCATGGTGGTGATTCCGTACAGCAGGATGAGCGCACCACTGGCGCGCACATCGATGTCAATGGTGTTGTCGTTGAGGCATCGGCGGAGTTGCTCGAGGTGCGTGGCTTCGTCGATGAACACCGAGGGCGGGCTGGGTCGGTTGGCCGGCGCGGAGGCGCCGTGGGTGATGCGACGCTGAGTTGTCCAGTGCAGGAAGGGCCGGATCTCTCGGTGTCGCCAGGTGCCGTGGGCCAACCAGTTGTCGATGTCTGCTTGGTCCATGGTGGCGAGGGTGCGTCCCCGGGTCTCGAGCCAAGCGAGGAATTCCAGTGCGACGCACACCTGGCGGCGAATGCGTGCTGCCCCGGTGTCGGCGTCGTCTGAAAACTGACCCCGTGTCCCCGGGTGGTTTCTAGGGGCGGTCGCAACACTTCTCTAGGTTCTGGAGGTTGTGTTGTCATCGTCGCGTCGCGTGAAAAAAGGCCCGGGCCGACGGCCACAGTCCGCCAAGCGTGAGCGATTTACGGAGCTGCGCGCCCGGGGCTGGTCCATCTTGGCGGCGGGTCGTGAAGTCGGTGTGTCCCGTACCGCAGCAAACAATTGGGCAAGGGGGTACAAAACCTATCGGCGTGGCGAGGCCGTGGGATTCGTGCCCGCACTCGATCGTTTGGCTGTGCGCCAGATCAGCGATCGCTATCTATCCGAAGAGGAGCGGATCGGCATCGCCGATCTGCGCCGCACGGGCATGGGTGTTCGGCAGATCGCCACCACGCTTGGCCGGGCACCATCGACCGTATCGAGGGAGTTGCGCCGCAACAGCCGCCGCGACGGCCAGTACCGGCCGTTTGAAGCCCACCGCTGGGCGGTTCAGCGCAGAGCGCGTCGTCACCAGCGGCGGGTCGACAAGAATCCCGCCCTGTGTGACCTGATCGCCGAGCTCCTCGCTCAACGGTGGAGCCCGCAGCAGATCGCCCGACACTTGCGGCGCGAATACCCCGAGGACCGATTGATGTGGTTGTGCCACGAAAGCATCTACCGGGCTGTGTACCAACCCCATTCGCGCTTGATACGGCCGCCACAGGTCAGGTCGTCACACCGGGGTCCGTTGCGCACTGGCAGGACCCATCGCCGCGCGCACCAGCGGCCGGGTCGGCGGCGTCCGAGGTTCGCCCAGCCGATGTTGTCGATCCATCAGCGGCCATTCGCTCCCGCCGACCGCAGCCAGCCGGGGCATTGGGAAGGTGACCTCATCGTCGGCAAGAACCAGCGCTCGGCGATCGGGACCCTGGTCGAGCGCCAGACCCGCCTGATTCGGCTGATGCACCTTCCCACCCGTGACGCCGACTCCCTGCGTATCGCGATCGCCACGACCATGGGTGGCCTGCCATCGAACTTGATCCGATCGATCACCTGGGATCAGGGCATCGAAATGGCCCGACACACCGACATCACCGCAGACCTCGGCGTGCCGGTCTACTTTTGCGACTCCCGCTCGCCGTGGCAGCGCGGCAGCAACGAGAACGCGAACGGGCTGCTACGCCAATATTTCCCCAAGGGCACCAGCCTAAGCACCTACACACCCGACCATCTGCGCGCTGTCGAATACGAGATCAATAACCGCCCCCGCCACACCCTCGAAGACCGCAGTCCCGCCGAACTTTTCACCGCGCTGCTAACCTCACCAGACCATCAACTGTTGCGACGTTGACTAGAAGCCACCCCGCCGTTGACACCCGGGATTGCTTAGTGGTTGTTTGGCTCGGCGGGCTCGGTGCAGGAGGTACCAGATGGTGTAGCTGCGGACCAGCCGTGCGTGTTCGGCGGGATAGTTGGCTAGGTGGCGATCCACCCATGGCTCGATACGTTCGAGGTATTCGTTACGCGGCGTCAATACTGCTGTGCGAACGAGGATTTCACGTACGTAGTTGACATGCCCACCGGGTGGGAGCTGATCGAGTGCGTGGTGAGTGATGGTCTGTCCGGTGCGCGCCAGATTCATGAGGAGCTCCGCGGCGGCGCTCTTGCCGAGCCAGACGGCGACGCTGCGTGGATCATTGGCGTTGGCAAGAGCGTCCGCCAGTGGCTTCAGTTGCGCCGGTATCTGGCCATCCGGCCCGGCTAAGGCGTTGTGCAGTAATTCGGCGGTGTGGCAGCGGCTACATCGATTATGCGCGCGAATACCCGGTTGACCGCAATTGGCGCAGCGGTAGTCGAGCGTGGAGCCAGAACATGGCCCGCAGATTTGGCGCTCGTCGGGGTCAAATCCGATCAGCACCGCCTGCTGGCCGCACGCCGCGCATGGTGACGGGTACATCTTCGCCTTGCGCACGCACGGTGTGCAGACAGGCCCCGCTGGCCAATGGCGGGCTACAACGCGCCGTTGTCGGCAGAACGCGCAGGTGGATTTCGAGTGTGGTGAACGTATCCCGGAATAGGTCCTCGTTGTGATGGCGCGGCAGGTGCCGCACAAGTGCGGGCCGAGGACGCTGCTGCTTTGGCGGCGCCGGGTGGCTCCGCATAATCCGCATACCCACACGGTGCTGGCTTTGGCGTAGCAGTTCGTGCAGATGCGTCCTTCCGATGCCACGTACGGGGCGCGGCGCCGTTGTCCGCATCCCGAGCAGGTGTATAGGCGCGGTGGCGCGCACGTGGGACACAGCACGCCGCCGTCGACGAGTCGACGTGCCCGGGGACGGAGGCGTCCGCAGATGCTACATTCCTTGCGCGACAACGGGTCGCGGCTGTAACAGTTCGTGCACACGGGTCCGTCGGGAAGATTGACGCGTCTGCTGACAGAGGTCTTTGCGCATCGCGCGCACGTGAACGATCGATCGAGATCTCTGCAGCGACCACAAATGCGGCCGGTCGGACCGATCGCGGTCAGAGACACGCGCTGTTGACAATTCGTACAGGCCGGCGGCTTCACCGACGCGTGGCCATCAGCCACCAGTACGTGCGTCAAGCGCATAAGCCCCCGCGGGCAGGACGCGTCCGGGTTGAGCACTCCGTCGCCATGAGCGGCCAGGTACGCGTCGACCTGATTGAGCGTTTTCGGCCGGTCGACACGAGCAGCTTTCAGGAGGCGGTCGGCATCTGCAAGCGATAGGTCGCCAAGAGCGCGGACTACGTGAGCGCGGACTCGATCCCACGCGTCGGGCCTGAAGTTCGCCGATCCTCTCATGAGCTGCGGTCAGGTCGACGCACAGTCGTGCGCCGCACCTTCGGCACCTCCCGCGGTGAGTCCCCGGCCGCCTTCTTCACCGATTGATTGACGGCTTCGATTTCGATCAGGTCGTTGGGCGAGCATTCCAAGATGTCGCACAACGCTGCCAGCACGTCCATTGAGAGCCGTTGGGGAGGCGCAGTGACCAGGCGAAACACTTGCTCTCGCGACAGGACCACGCCACGTTCGGCCAACAGCGGAACCAGATCAGTCGTCTGGTACAGCTCCCGTTGCGCCATCAGCGCCCGCAGCCGCCACTGATAACCCATCTTCTTGATCACGGTTGATCCTCCCCGACGGCAATGCCGCGTTTGGTGAGCGCTTCACGGAGCAAACGGTTGCGGTACTCGTCAGACGTGGCTATAGATCGACGTGGTGCTCGCATAGGAATGTCCGACTTGGTGTTGAATTATCTTGAGCCGCTGGCCTATTCGGGGCTTTGACCTGCGGTGTTTCGTTGTGGACGTTGTCGTCGACGTTTGAGGTGGGGTCATGGGGGAGGCCTTTCAGCAGGGACCGATCGTTATCGAGCTGAGACGTTTCCGGGGGGTGCGGGTTGACGTGGTTTCGGATGCGGTGCGCTGCTGGCCGAGTGCTCGGGCGAGTTGGTCTCGGAGCGTGCGGTTCTCCTCGGCCAATTTCCGGTTGCGCTGGTTGGCGGCTTCGAGCCTGCGTAGCAGTGAGGCGTCCGAGGTTCGTTGCCGCGCGGGGACCGGTGTCGCGGGTGCTCGACGGTGGGCAGCGCGAAGCCGTTCGATCTCAGCTCGGACGTCGGATTGCGCGTAGAGCCAGGACCGAGACACCGCCGCTGCTTGAGCCACGGCCTCGAAGGTGACCGGGCGCCCTTCGGCGTCGAGGGTCCTCAATGCCTGGATCGCCTTGGCTCGGGTGAGTTCGTGGCGTTGTCGGGCGGCGACGATGAGGTGCCGGGTGTTGTCAGCCCGCATCAGCAGAATCCAATTCCTCTGAACCGGAGTCGGTTTCGAGTGTGGTGATGATGGTGTCGAGGTTTCCCAGGACTTGTTGGTTCATCTCGACGAGGCGTAACTGACCGCGCGCCTCGGCAGCGGAGATGATCTGCAGGACTTGCTGACGGTGTTCGTGGTGTTGCGGCAGGAACTCGGGCGTAGTCACGAACATCGGACATGTCAGACAAGCATTGGCATGCGGGCAGGTCTTTTGAACTGGCAGCCCGCAGAAGCCGTTGGGCAATGCTTGGGTCACGCGCCCGAGCCGTTGCTTGGCCCAGTTCGCTTCGGCCAGTGGGCCGTCGGGGTCGATCGCAACGGTTTGGCCCCTGGCATCGACCTTGCGGGCGGACTCCCAGTGCCGGCGGACGGTGGTGTCGTGAAGGCGGGCGTAGTGAGCTGTCATCTCACCGCTGGAGTGATCGAGTAACACCCGTACGACTTCTTGCGGCACGTCCCGGTTGATCAACCGTGTTCCAAAGGTGTGCCGCCATTGGTGCGGAGTCAGATGCACTGGACGGCCGTGCTCGTCGCGGATCTCGCAGCGCGCCAGCCAGTCCCGTAGCTGGCCGCGGTAGGAGGGCGTAGTCAGCGGCCGGCGGCCGTCTGGGTTCATCTTCGGAGCGGCGAACAGCCAGGGGCTGCCGTTGGTCCAGCGGCGCAGGATCCGCTGTTGTTGCTCGGCGATGGCCTGCTCGACTTCCTCGTCGATCGGGACGAGAGCTTCGCGTTTCATCTTGCCGTTGGTGTAGCGCAGATAGGGAGCTCCGTCGCCGCCACGGATGACGCAGTCGAAGGCGATCTTGGTGGCGTCACCGACGCGCAGTCCGCAGCGCATCAGGATGATCGTGAGCAGCCGACTCTCGGGGTTGTTCCATCCGTCGAGGTTCGCGGGCTGTTCGACCTGGGCCATGATGTGCTCGGCCAGCCCGCGGGGCAGGCGTTTCGCGGGTTTGGGGAAGTCGTCGGGATAGAACGCGGCACTCGCGGGCAGGTCGTGGTCCCACTCGTGGCGGCGGATCGCGTCGAGGAACGCACCGAGCGAGCTGATGTCGCGGCTGCGGGAGTGCAGTGCCCGGGGGTCGGTGGACAGGTCGGCCAGGTAGCGCTCCAATACCGCGCGGTTGATGCCGGCCAGGCTGGTGATGTCGACCGGCGGGGACGCCAAGAAGCCGGCCAAACGCGTCACCGCCTGGACGTCGATGTAGGTCTGGTTGGGGCTGCGTCCGATGCTTAACCGCCAGCGGGCGAACCGCTTGGCCAGATCCCGCAGCCACGGTTGCGCAATGCCGTCGAAGCGCAGCCGCTTGCGGCCCTCGACGCCGAGCCGGTGCAGCTCCCACACGTCGCGCGGGAACTCGGCCTCCCACCCGCTGCCGCAGTGCAGGTCCTCCAGACAGCGATAGGCGTAACGCAGAAACGCCAGCTGTCCGTTCTGGCCGTGTTGCGCAGCGTGGTTGGCGTCGAAGAACTCGATCCAACGTGCCATCGGCCAGTCCAGCAGCGAGGCCACCCCACTGGCGGCCGTGAGTGCGATGACAGGACGCGCGACGGCAGCGGGAGTCTTGACCTGGCGTTCATCGTGCCGGCACTGCAGCGCGTACTGCATCTCCAATTTGAGCTGTCGGCGATCACCGAACGGTCGGAAGTCGAACCGGTCGTCGCCATAGGACTCGCAGAGCACGATGAACTCGTCGATGTCGGGACATCCCACCGCTGCCCATCGGGACCGATGATTGACGCAGAACGGCGACCGTCCCTGCGTCCATAGCGTGCAATAGGACAACGCGCAGACGGGATGATCGGGATCATCCACCGGAGCAACGGCAGCCAGCCATACGTCTCGGTCGGCGATGCCGGACCGTTCCCAAAACCCTTGGTGGCGTGGGCATAAACCCCGGCGAGCACCTCCGTACCGGCAGCCCTGGACGGCGCAGACCGTGAGCTCTTTGCGCCCGAGCCCTTCCGGTGCTGCAGTCGTGGCGAACACGTCGATGTCCGGGCGGCCTTCTTGCTGCCAACCGACGTAGTGGCCTTTGCAGAGCCCGCGGGTGCGCGGTTGGCGCACGCAGCCCGGCACCCGGCACGGCGCGGTGTCGAACACCAGCGCACCACGCTCGGGAACGAGGATGTCCACCCGGAACTCCGGTCGAACCGCGGCCACCAGCTTGCGCAGCAAGCCCGGAGCCGCAGCCGACGGTAGCGGCGGGACTGCCGCGGTCACCACTGCACCTCCTGCCCGGTCAGGAAGCCGGCCGCCTCCAGAGCCCGGCGGGCGTCCTCGACGGACAGATGCCCGTAAATGTCCATCGTGGTCGCGATCGAGGAGTGTCCCAGCAGCGTGCTGACGACCTCGATCGGGGTGTTCTGGCGGAGCAAACGCGTGGCGTAGGTGTGCCGATACCAGTGGGGATCGAAGTCGATGCCGGTGCTCCGGCGCAGCCGCAACACCAGGTCGTAGACCGCGGGATAGCCCCACGGGTGCCCGAACGGTTCGCCCCAGAGGTTGACGAACACGTAGTCGGAGTCCAGATCGCCGTATTCGTCGTGCAGGTAGTCGGCGTAGAGGCGGATGAGCTGCGGGCTGATCGGGATGGTGCGCGGTGTCGCCGACTTGGCGCGCGCCCTGTTGTCGTTGGATCGCGGCGCGACCGTCAACTCACCCTCGGCAGCGGCCACGTCCTCGTGACGCAGACCTAGCGCTTCACCAATCCGAATCCCTGTGTCCCACAACAACGCCCACAACAAGCGATCCCGCAGGTGGATGCAGGCATCTAGGATCGCCTGCACCTGACCGGCGGTCAGAATGGTCGGATGCTGACGCGGGGTCCGGAGCTTGATCGTGCGCCGCCGCTCCGGCTGGCCGCTGCTCAGGTGGTAGAGGAACGGCTTCCATCCCGAGCGCCGGCGCCGACCTGGGTGCAGTTCAGTGACCAAGTCGCCGAGGTCGACTCCGTGCCGGGCGTGAAACGTGTAGAGGCCGCTGATCGCCGCCAGCTTCCGGTTGACGGTTCCCGCAGAGCAGTGATGCTCAGCCGAGGGCAACAGCACCACTGCGCCAGCCCGGCCAGCCGGCGGCAGCCGCAGCCAGGACACGAACTCCCCGAGATCCTCCAATCGGACCTCGCGCCAGTTCAGGCTGCGAGCGTCGAGGAAGACGAACCAGTCCTTCAGGTCGTGCGCATAGGCCTTGACCGTGTTCGGGGACCGCTCGATGTCGGTCAGATAGGCCAGGTAGCGCTCGATTGGCTCCACCGAGCCGCCTCCGTCGCCGAGGACCGTCCAGGATTCAAGCGACGAAGTGGGCATCAGTACCCGTTGCACAAGCATCAAACCTCCGTGGAATCTGCGTGATGGACCGCTGCAGATAACCACCTCCGCCACGAAGATCGCCGCCAACGCCACGTGCGTGTTGCACGTCGTGGACACCCCTGTGCGGGCTCGAGAGAACTTGCACGAAGCGCTCCGGGTAATCGAATTCGGTCAGGTGTGTGACGTAGGGTCTGGCGCAGCGAATGCAGGTCCAGCTCCTGCGGCAACCCCGCGGCGTCACGCGCAGCCACAAAGGCCTCGTTCGCGGCGCGTCTGGAGAGACGGCCGCAACGTTCGGTGACCCATAACGCCGGATGCCGGCCCGCTCGAAAGCATGGACGAACCTCCTCCAGGTAGGACTCGAAAACCTGGACAATCCAGTCCATTTCCGGCACCGTCAGCACGACGCGTCGCTTCGGCGAACTACCGCGGGACGCTTTTCCGAATCGGACGAATACGCCGCCAAAACGCCCGTAGGACGGTAGCTTTGGATTCGATCTCAGATCCACCAGGTCTAGCCCCACCGCCTCTTGGCGCCGCAAGCCTTCTCCGGGGGTCTGCGACCTGTTGCATGACGTCGCTCGTAGTGGGTGATCTGGTGGGCGGTGCGGCGTTTCTCCGTGGGTGTGGTGCTCGTGGCTGGTAGTCGTTTCTGACTGTCGACTTGAAAGCGAGGGCCCATGCGAGCGTTTCCGGTGAGTTTGCCGTCCGGGCAACGGTATTGGACGGTGCTGGATGAGGATCTGCAGGTAGTCGGCATCGCCGATGAGTATCTGCGGCATCAGCGGTTCGGCCGCGACGGCGCGGAATCCACGACGAAGGCGTATGCACACGCGATCGCGTTGTTCCTGCGCTGGTGCGCCAGGACGGGCCGGTCCTGGCAGGCCGGTGTCGAGCAGTTCGCGTTGTTCATGACGTGGCTGGCCCATGCCGGACCGCTGGCCAGCGGGCGTCGATGACGTCGCTTCGGGAGTGGTGTTGGCCGGTCCGGGGGCCGCCCCGGCGCGGGGCCCATCGCGGATCAACGGGGTGCTCACCGCGGTGCGGGGGATGGTGGTGCACGCGGTCGCGACCGGCAACGGCTCGGCGGGTTTGGTGTCGATGCTGTACGAGGTGGCCGATGACCGAGACCTGCCGGCGGAAGCCCGCAACGACGATGGCCACCTGGCATGGCGGATGCGGGCCCGGCACCGGTTGCGGGAACCGGAAACGACGATCGATCGGGCCAGCGATGAGCAGATCGTCGCGCTGCTGCGGGCCTGCCGGTCCACGCGGGACAAGCTGATCGTGCTGCTGATGGCCAGGGGCGGGCTGCGTCGGGGCGAGGTGTGCGGGCTGCGGCGCAGTGATGTGCACCTGCTGGTGGATTCGCGCCGGTTGGGATGCGAGGTCGCTCGGGCGCATCTGCATGTGGTGCGCCGAGACGACAACCCGAACGGGGCGTGGGCCAAATCGCGCCGACAGCGGGTGGTGCCGCTGGATTTCCTTGTCGTGCAAGCATTCGACGTCTACGAGTTCGAGCGCATGCGAGTTCCGGCCGCGGCGGGTAGTGATTTCGTGTTCGTCAACCTGTTCCGCGGCCGCGTCGGCGCGCCGATGCGGCCCGACGCGATCGGCGAGCTGATGGCAGCGGTCTCCCGCCGGGCCGGATTGGACACCCCGGTCCGCCCGCACCAGCTGCGACACGCCTACGGCAGCAACGTCGTCGACGCCGGGGCCGGTATCGACGTGGTCGCTGATTTGCTCGGACACGCGGCTGTCTCCTCGTCCCAGATCTACCTGCATCCGGACGCATCTCGACTGCGGGCCGCGGTGGACGCGGTGCCCAGCCCCCGCGAACAGACCGGAGCGAGCCGGTGACCGCCGTGACGTCGGCCAGGACGATCCCGGGCGATGAGGAATCCTGCAAGTTCGCGCATGTGTTGGACGGGGCCGCCCTGAGTGGCGCGGCCACGCACCTGGCCAGGGCGCTGGACCAAGGACTGCTTGACGAGGCCGGATGGGATCCGGTGACCCGGGTGCTGTACTTGCCCGCGCAGCATCGGCTGCTCGGCCGGAAGGTGTGCCGGGTGGAACGATGCGTCGGAACCGTCCACAACGACGCCCCCGAGATCTGCCACCGATGTTTCACCAGGCTGACCGGCATGGGCATGAGCGTCGAGGACATCGCCGCTGCCGAAAGCCTGCCCGCCGCACCGGTTCCCGCGGAACGCTGCGCCGTCCCGCAGTGCCGGTGCACGCCGACGGTGCGGGACGCGGTGATGTGTGAACCGCACGCCCAACAGTTCCGGGGCAGGCGCATCCCGATCTCGCTGGAACAGTTCGTGAGCGATCCGCGAGTGCGGCCAAGGCCGCCGCTGCCGGCATGCCTGGTGCCGGCGTGCACCCGCACGGCCGACGGCGCGATCGGCTACTGCACGACCCACTATCAGCGATGGAGCGTGGACCAGCAAGAGCATGCCGAACTCGATGAACAGTGGTGGCGGGTCCGGGAATCGGGCGTGGCCGAGCCGGGGCAGGTCAACCTGCGGGCGCTGCCTTCCCTGGTAGTTGTGGAAGTGCTGACGGGCTTGCAGACCCGTGTTAGGGATGGCTTGCGGCTCACCGACGTTGTGCTGCGAGCGGTCTGCGACACGCTGCGTCGCCACCAGGTCGGCTCGATCCACGACTGCGATCCGGGCCTGGCTCCCGGCAAGCGTGCACGCTCGGTGCTGGCCTCGTTCGCCCGCGACGCCCGCCGCGTGTTGGCCGATCCGGGTGTCGAGCAGGATAAGGACCGCTGGGATCTGGCGATCTTCGGTACCCCGGCACGCTGTCGTTCACCAAGATCACCCAGCCCTGGCTGGCCGGGGCCGCGAAGCGGTGGGCTGCCGAGCAACTGCCCCAGCACCGCGGCAGCGGCGCCTCTCGCGTTCGCGGCAAGATCAACAGCATCGGGCTGCTGTCCGAGCACTTGCATCGCCGACCCGATCACGGGCTTGACCCGACCGCGCTGGGCCGGACCGACTTGGAGGGATTCCTCAACCGGCTCGGCCATCTGGAGTTCACCGGCCAGATCGGTCGCTACCGCCGCAACATGATCTGCCGTGACATGCGGCAGGTGTTGGCCGGGATCCGATCCCTGGGGCTGACGAGAACCGGACGGCCGGCGGCCGGGTTGCCCGGCGACTGCGCCATCGAACGCGCCGACATCCCCGCCGACCCCGAACGCGGCGAGCCCGGCCGATGCCTGCCACCGGAGATCATGGCCGTCCTGTGCGCCAACCTCGACTCCCTCGAACCCGTCGAGGTCAGGGTCGCCACCCAGATCGGCATCGACACCGGCCGCCGCCCCGAGGACATCCTCAATCTGCCGCTGGATTGCCTGGCCCGCGACAAAGACGGCGGCGACGTACTGGTCTACGACAACATCAAAGCCAACCGGCTCGGCCGACGGCTGCCGATCAGCACGGCCACCGCCGCGGTGATCACCGGCCAACAACAACGAATCCGTCAACGCTTCCCCCACACCCTGGCCGCGAAGCTGAAGCTGCTGCCCACGCCCTATCGAAATCCCGACGGGCACAAGGCAATCAGCAGAACCACCCTGCAGGCGCGCCACCGCGACTGGGTGGCCGACCTGCCGACACTGCGCACCCGCGATGGAGTCGAGTTTGACATGACCAAGATCGTGCCCTACGCCTACCGGCACATTGTCCCCGCTTAGTTCCCGTGTTGCGATTGGCCTGAAAGGCCCGGGCGTGCTCGGCGTTTCTGCTTTGGTGAGGCCGTGTGGTGTTTGTATGGTCTCCAGTCGTGATCTTGAGCTTTTTCTCGTCGCAGGGCTGGCAGTCCTGGGGTGTCGAGCACCGGCCGGTGATCCCAGAGGGGATGCCGGTGCTGATCGATGACGACTTGCTGTTCGAGGACGGCCCGGCCGTGCCGCGGCCGACGACGGTGATCAATCGGTGGTTGCGGCTGCTTCCGGCCAGCGGGGCTCCGGCGCCGAGTTCGTGGGAGAACTACGCGCGGGCGGTCAAGGAATGGACGGAATTCCTCGCCGAACACGGTGTGGGCCTGTTCGATTCGCGAGACCGGCTCAAGGCAGGGCTGAGCCGATACGCCGAGCACCGCGCCGCCGGAGCAATCCGGGCGAGATTCGCGGCGACCACGTGGGCGCAGCACATGAGCATCCTGTCGCTGTTCTACCGGTGGGCGATGGACGAGGGATACGCCGAGGCGGAGCCGTTCACCTACCGATCCGCGCGAGCGGTCTTCGCCGGCACCGGCCGCGATGTCCGGGTGAACTTGGCGGTGCGCCGCACCCCGAAACCGCATGTGACCATCAAGTATTTGGAGCCGGACTTCACCGACCTGTTCCGGAAGGGGTTGCGCGGTTTGGCGCCGGATGGCACCCGCGACACCGGGTTCGCGGGCCGGGAGATGACCCGCAACGCCGCGATCGGGGACCTCGCGCTGGCGACCGGGTTGCGGCTGGGCGAGTTCACACATCTGCTGCCGTGGGAAATCCCGGCTCTGCCGCCGGCGCCGACGGTGATCCCGATCCCGTTTCCGGTGCCTGCGGGAATCACCAAGGGCCGCAAGTTCAGAACCACCTGGATCTCCTACGACGCCTTGGCCGGGCTGCACGACTACCTGCAGCTCGACCGCGCTGCCGTCACCGACGGATCGGCCTGGCGGCCACCACGACGCCGGGGCGAACCGCTGCAGGTCACCGAACCGGACGCCCGTGGCGGCCGGATCAACGGCGTCCGCCGGTCCTGGGAGTCGCTCACCCCGGCCGAGCGACGGCGGCTGGTGGCACCCGAGGGCGGGTCGTGCCTGCTAGCGGTGAAGGGTGATGGTGGCCCGTTCACGGCGTGGGCGACGGTGTTCGAACGCACCTCCGACCGGATCCGCGCACGGTTCGAACCACGGTTCCCGCACGTCCACCCGCACCGACTCCGCCACTCGTTCTCGATGCAGACGCTGGAATATCTGGTGACCGGCTATTACCGACAGGCAGCGAAGCTGGTATGCGACACCGACGCCGACGCAGCGCTGGTGTTCTACCTGACCAAGGCCGACCCGCTGCTGGTGCTGCGCGATTTGCTCGGGCATTCCACGGTTCTGACGACCGAGAAATACCTGAAACGTCTTGATACGACGCGGATTTACCGGCAAGCCTACGAAACCGCCGGAGCCGCAGCGGGACTCACCGAGGATACCGCCGCACAGCGGGAAGCCGACGCCGAGTTCGACGACGACACCGAAGAGGAGCTGTGATGCCGACGACGGTGCTCGATGATCCGCTGCGTTTGGCCTGCGTGTTCAGCGACGGCAGCAGAGCTGCATTCGATCTCACGGGGTTGCCGAACCCCGGGTTGGTGCGTGATCTGGCCACCGGGTTGGTGGAGCTGATCCATCCTCACGGCAGCGTCGATACTGCTGGCACCGTCGACCAGTACGTGCGTGGGTTGCACAGGATGGTGCGAACACTTTCTGATCAGGGTTTCACCGGCGGTGTCGGCGATCTGCGGCGCGGACAGCTGGCGCAGTTCTGGATGGCGGGCCCGAACTGGCTGGAGGCGCTGACTCGGTACTTGGTGGAAGGTTATGCGCGATCCGGCGGCCGTCTCGGCGAGGGGGTGCTGGAGCTGGCCGCAGGGCGGCACTTCAACATTCAGCGCAATCGGCGCCCGTTGCCGCCCTATTCCGAGGGCGCATGGCAGCGGCTGACCATGGCCTGCCGACAGCAGGTCGACGACTCCTACGCGGCACATCGGCGCGCGCTGGCGTCCGCCGCCGGAGGGCGGCATCCGGGCACGGGTGCGTGGACTCATCAGAACTTCTGCTGGCTGTTGTCGACACTCGGCCCGCTTGGCAGCAGCGAAGCTGCTGAGGAAATTGGCATGTCCATCAACGTTTTCCGTCATCGAGGAGTCATCGCTGTCTTCCACGAGGCTGCGCTGGCGATGTTCCCGCATCTCGAGGTCGTGATCGCCTACCGGCTGCTGTTCGGGATCTATTCCGGCATCGTCCCCGACGGCATCGCCGACTTGGACATCGGGGACATCGACTGGGCCGGGGATTCGACTGTTCTGCTGTCCTATATCAAACGGCGCACCGCCGCCGAGAGCGCGACGTTGCCGCGGCCGGCGGTGCGGTTGCTCGAGCAGTGGCTGGCGCACTCGGCGCTGTTGCGCAGCTTCGTGCCGCCGGACGAGCGCACCACGCTGTGGTTGGGGATGAGCCAGCCCGGCTACTCCCGCCGCCTCGATGACGTGAACCGGTCCGCGATTGGCCGGTGGATGCGCCGCCATGGCATCGTCGGCGACGACGGTCAGCCGATGAAACTGCACCGGTCCCGCATCCGCACCACCCATCACGCGATGCGGGACAAGAAGTCCTGGACCGGGAATGCGCGCGCCACGATCGACCCGAACCACACGCCCGCGGTCGAGGGTGACCACTACCTGTCGGCGACGACTCCCGGTCAACGCCACGCCGTCGAGACGATCATCGCCGACGCCCAGCACGACATCCTCCGCCGCGCGCACCCTCCGGCCGTGATCACCGAGGAAGACGCGGCGGCGCTCGCCGAGGGTTACCCGCAGCTGCTGGCGGTGATGAAGCTCGACGAAGGCGTGCTCGCCGAGCTGGTCGGTGGCGCGCGGGATGTGTTCACCGCAGCCTGCGCCGATCAGCTGGCCGGGTTACACGGGCCGGCAGGCAAACCATGCCCGGCACGTCCCTGGGTCTGCCTGCTCTGCCCGCTGGCGGTGTTCGCTCCGCGGCACGCAGTGAACCTGCTGCGGCTCAAGGCATTCTTCTCGCGCCAGTGGCAGCAGATGCCCGCCGCCCACTTCATGACCGTCTTCGGCCCCTACGCCGCCCGGATCGACCAGATCCTCGACCGCTTCGACCCCGCCGAACTCGCTGTCGCAGCCGCACGCGTCACCGACAGCGACGACGAAATCCCCTTGCGCCCAGAGGAACGCACCGCATGACGAGCACAATCGCGACCGCAGCACCCGGCGTTCAACCACGGTCGCCGTTCACCGGCGCGGACATCTGCCGCGACGCCGGGCTCACGCTGCCGGGCGGCACGCCACGACCGGTATTCGACGACGACCTGTGGGATTTCACCGACGTGGTCGGGCTCCCGGTCCAAATGGCCCTTTACCGACGCCGATTCGACTTCACCACCATCACCGACACCCGCTGGCGGCTGGTCGCCAAGGAGCTGATCCTGGCGCTGCTGGCCCCGAATCACAATGCCGTGGTCCGTCTGCCACGCGCCTACCGCACCCCACTGCATCTGACCAGCTGCTACAGCCGCCTCTACGAGGCCGGCAAGTTCTTCGGCTGGCTCGATCAGCGGGGCATCACTGCCCTCACCGAGCTCGACACCCACCTCTGCGAGGAATACCTGGCGTTCCGACGCTACGTGATCGACCCCGACGGCGTCATCGTTGGCGAGCAGAGCCCAGGCGTCCGGCGCGCAGCCGCGCAGATGATCGTCGATCTGGTCGACTACCGTGACCTGTTCACCGCCGACCGGGTTCCGGCCGATCTGCGCCCCTGGGGCGGCGCAACAGCATCCGCGGTCGCCGAAATGCCTTCTGGTCGCGACGGAAACAAGACACCTGCCGTTCCTGCCGAAGTGCTGCAGCCGATGCTGGCCGCGGCCCTGCACCTGGTGCAGATCCTCGGCCCGCACGTTGTCGAGCTGAACGAGCAGATCCGCAAGATCGACCGTGTCTGGGCTACCGGAGCCCCCGGGCTTCGTCACGGCTCCCCGGCGATGGTCAGCGACATCACGATGCTGCTGGCCGACCACAGGGCGACCGACACACCGCTGCCGATGCTCGAAGAACACGACGTCAACCGCAGACTCAAGGCTGGCTGGGACGCGAACGACCCGCTGCTGCCGGTCTCCACCGGGACCCTGGCGCGGCAGGCCGGATACGTCCAGTTCTGGGCGAAATGGATGCCCACACTGCGCAAACCGCTGATCGACACCCTCAACACCGTCGGAGTCGAGAAGATCTTCGGCCGCAACGCCGCCGAAGTCCCGGCCGCCGATGGTGCGACCTTGCTGCCTTGGACACTGCCAGTGCACCGGTCCGAAGCGGTCGCCATGGTCGGCATCGCCCGCACCGCAGCGATCGTTGTCCTGGCTGGCGCGTCCGGAATGCGGGCCAGTGAGCTGATGGAACTGCGGGTCGGCTGCCGCCGGGTCGAGGAACCGATCTCCGGCCTGAAGTGCTATCGCATCGCCAGCAAAATCATCAAAGGTCAGGGCCTCGGCGGCACCGACGACGAATGGGTCGTCATCGAACCGGTCCACCGCGCGATCGAACTCATCGAGCAGCTCCACGACGACCCGCGTGACGGTGTTCTCCTGCTGTCCCGGTTCAGCTTCCGAGTCCGCTACCTCTGGTTCCGCGCCTGGGTGAATTCCCCGGCCGGAGCCCGTCTCGGACTCGTCCCGATCCCCGACGAACCAGTAGCACTGCGTATGCTCAGAAGAACGGTTGCCCTGGAGATGGCTTACCGGCCTGGCGGTGTCCTCGCCGCAAAACTGCACCTCAAACATATCGCCGCGGCGACAACGGAAGGCTACGCGGCTCGACCGGGCGGCGCTCAAGCAGAGTTGCTGGCCGAGGTCAACAAGCTCGAGGCCGACCACATACTCAAGCTCGTGCTGGCCGAGTTCCGCAACTACCAGCAAGGCATCCTGCCCGCCGGACCCGGCGCCCGCAGCCTGACCGAATTCTTCGCCACCATCGACACCGACCCGAACACCAAAGCCACTGCGGCGCCGAAGATCCAGCGCAACGACCGCGACATCCTCAACCTGCTGTCCAAACGCGCCACGGCGCTGCACCTCGGCCCAGCGAACTACTGCTGGTTCACCGACCCCTCCCGCGCGCTCTGCCTGAAACTTGCAGGCACCCTGACCGCGGACCGGCCGATGATCGGCATGTGTGACTCCGCACGCTGCCCGCAGGCCACCCACCACCAGCACCACCGGCCCGTCTGGGCCGAGCACGCCGAACGCACCAAAACCTTCCTCGGCCAACTCGGCAAAACCCGAACCGCCGAACGCGCTCGTCTGCAGGCCGACTACGACCGCGCCGTCCAGGTCATCACCAGCATCGACACTGCCACAGGAACCAGCGCACCCGAGGAACAGGCATGAGAATCACTGCCGCCCAACGCATCCACAACGAGAACCGCATCCGCGCCGCCATGGACCGGCTTCTGCGCGGCGAGATCTCACCCGGCGGCAACTGCGATATCAAGACCCTCGCACTATCAGCCGGGGTCGACCGCACCGCCTTCTACGGCACCCGGCCCTACGCACACCTACGCGCCGAATTCGAGCACCGCCTCCAGCAGCTTCAGCAGGCCGGAGAAACCCCGGACCCGAAAACCGCACAGATCGAACGCCTCAAGACGGAGGTCGAGAAGCTGAAAAACAACCTCGCCCACGTCAACTCGACAATCCAGGAGCTCACCAACTTCCGAAGCCAGGCCCTGGCCCGGATCGCTGCCCAGCACGACGAGATCCTTCGGCTCCGCACGGCCAACGACCCGGCGGCAGGCATCACCCGCCTCGCGTCGAATCGCCCGAAATACCAGCAGAGGGTAATGGGACCATGCTGACCGACCCGGCAGTGACGTCCATCACAATCGGTTTCGCGTTATCGCCACACGAACGGCGATCAGCGTCACGAACTCCACGCCGAGAATCGGCCACGTCAAACGCAACACGAACCCGACCGCACACAGCCACTGCGGAGACAAGCCATTCCTACGCCCAACGCCACGCCGACGCCGGCATCCCGATCGACGTCCTGGCCGAACTGCTCGATCACCGAAGCTATTCGGTGACCCGCCGCTACTACCGCATCGGCGAGGACCGCCGCCGCGACGCCGTCGACACGGTCACCACGCTCAGCTTCGACCGGCACGGCAACCGGATCTGGCGTGACGCACACGCCCTGCTGGACTCCGAGCGCGCCCGCCACGCCATCGGCGAGGTCGCCGTCCCCGACGGCACCTGCACCGAACCAACCAACGTCAAGGCCGGCGGCGGTGCCTGCCCGATCCGATTCCGCTGCGTCGGCTGCGATCACTTCCGCACCAACATCGCCTTCCTGCCCGACCTGCAGGCATACCTGGACGACCTGCTGCGCACCCGCGAACGGCTGGCCGCCACCATCGACGGAGTGGACGAATGGGCCCGCGCCGACGCCACCCCCACCGAGGAGGAGATCACCCGAATCCGGCGACTGATCAACAGGATCAAAGGCGACATCGCCGAACTCGACGACACGGAGCGAGCGCAGATCAACGACGCGGTCGCCATCGTGCGTCGTCATCGTGCGGCCCACACGGTCCCGCTCGGCATGCCCACCCTCGCCGCCACCCCACCCGCACCAGCAACCCCCGCTTCGGAGGCCACCGCATGACCACAACCACCGACACCACGTCGAATCACACACGCGCACAATCTGTCTCGTCGAGCACACGCACCCGATCGATGCTCGACGGCCGTCGCGGCGACTCGATGCGCCGACGCCGGCGCGTGCTGGCCGCGATCGACCAAGCCGCAGCCGCCGGCGACCGGCTCAGCGCGGCCGCGATCGCTCGTGCGGCCGGAGTCGACCGCACATTCCTCTATCGGTACCGCGACCTACTCGAGAAAATCCATGCGCTGCAAACAGATCCAGTCCCCGACGAACACACCGGCCCCACGGTCACCCAAGCCTCACTGCAGGCCGACCTGCTCGCCGCCCACGAACGCGCCGCCCGGCTCAACGCCCGCATCCGCCAACTCGAGCAGCGGCTCTCCCAAGCACTCGGCGAACAAACATGGCGCGAGTCCGGGCTCGACGCCCCAACCGACATCGATGCACTCCACCAACGGATCACCCATCTCGAACAGCAGGTCCTCGACCAACAACAACAACTCGACGAACGCGACGAAGACCTCGCCGCCGCCCGCGCTACCAACCGCGAACTCATGGCCCGACTCAACGCGCCAGGCCGGCCCCGCTGAAACCGCGAGTCGACTTGCACCACACCTGTTGCAGCAGATAGCATCCCAACATCAGCTTCTGAACTGCACAAACTCAGAGAATCACGCCGCTGCATCTGGTTGAGCCCCGGAGAGCAGCCCATACGCGTAGACGGTCTTCAGCAGCGTCGAGTCCCGCAACGCTGACAACGCTCCCTTGCGGTGGCGAAGTCGCGCCTGATCTACCAAGCCATCGGCGGCATCGAAGAGCTCTTGAACCTCGTCATAGCTCAGCGGGCGCCGTCCCGGCCGCCCCTCAAACTCGTTGACGTGACGCACGGTGTTCCAGTCATGCAGGATCTGTGCCGGGGCCTGCCCGAACCGCTCAGCGCACAAAGACGCCCATCCATATCGCGTGTCAGTAACGAAGTCGCCGAACAACCGCAATGCGTTTTGGTATCCCCGTACCGTCGAGTCAGCTTTTGGCTCCGCACCGGAAAGCAGTTGGGAGAAAAACGCATCCGCGTCATCTGCTTGCCACTGCCAGGGATACGTCCCGGTGAACTCGG
The DNA here is from genome assembly GCF_976985675.1 of Mycobacterium sp. NTMscope_MAC_12. Classification (NCBI taxonomy): domain Bacteria; kingdom Bacillati; phylum Actinomycetota; class Actinomycetes; order Mycobacteriales; family Mycobacteriaceae; genus Mycobacterium; species Mycobacterium sp. NTMscope_MAC_12. The sequence goes on along the minus strand of NZ_CDRJYY010000001.1, from coordinate 63,005 downwards.
CGAAACGGCGCACCACGCTCGCCCGCGCCTGCACCGTCGGTGGCTTGCACACCCGGGCTCGCTGCTGATCAGCCCAGCCAGACAGCATCGCGGTGAAGACCGTGGCTTCTGGATCCAACGGAAGCACTTTCGACACCAGCGACAGCGCTGCTGACCCCGGCAACTCGACGCCCACCATCCTGTTGTACTAGATGCGACAATGATGCGCCAGACGTAAGTGTCGAGACAGCACCCTTTCTGAGGTGTGATCCGATGTCCGCGGGACGCGCTTTACTGGGCGCTATACTCGCTCTCAACCGAGCAATTATGTTGCAGCAGATGCAATTCCGCTCGTCCTGCGGCAGAAGTGAGTACGGTGCATCGACCCGCAAGTGCACTGAACTAGTCCGACAAGCACCCTGTTGGCGCCAAGCGTCGCCTCACACCGCCCACAGCGCCCCGGCCAGGGTTCTTCCCAGCCCCGAGCAGTGCGCCGCAGCCGCATACGGTGAAGCAATCCGGCCGACGTGCGGGCCCGTCTTAGCCAGCGTGATACCCGGGGCCAACATCGTCGCCGTCTACTGGGCGATGCATACCGCCGTCTATCGGCTGGATCGCATCCACCCCGTTCCCACAGCAGCGCAGCACGACCGGCAGTACTCGCCGGCTAAATCACCAACAGTGCTTACACCCTCACCACAACATCGGCATATCACCGAGGCGCGCCGCCTCCACTGCGGCCCGATCCCAGCCGCGTTCCCGCAACACCGTGTGCAACGCGACCGAGCGCTCCCGCCGAGCCCATAACCCATCACTGGGAATCGACCTGCGGCCTCCTCCGCGCCGCATCCGGGCCATTCGTCGCATATTTTCACTCTGAGTGCCGATTACCACATGCTGGAATGTCGCCTCGGCCGCACAGACTTTCACGCACAGCGGGCTATCGCACTCGTGCAGGCCCAACTCGTCTGGCTGAAGGAGCACACTGAGTCGACGCGCCAGCGCGTACCGGTGCGGCCGCACGCAAATCCCTTTACCCCCACGGTAAATGAAGAACCGGCCATATCCGTCTTTACCGATAGCCCCCGTGAAAAAATCGCAGTCGTCAGCGCCGGGTCCTTGCACCACGTCGGAGTCAAAGCGCCGGCATTCGTCGGCGTGCACAACAGGATCGACCCACAGCGGCATCCCCAGATGAACACGCACGCGCCCACGCTAAACCCGGCCACCGACACCTTCGTCATGCGCCGCAGCGCCATTCGCACCTAGTGCTTGCGCCGCCGCGCCATCGTCATGCGCAGTAACGCCGTTCGCACCTAGTGCCAACGGCGCCGCGCCAGGGGCCGCCGCGCCGTTGCCCTCACCTAGTGCTTGCACCGCCGCGCCAGTGTGCGCGCTCGCCGCCTTTAACATCATCCGAACGCTACCGACTTTGACCCCAGCCAATTCCGCTATCGCCGCGAGTGATTCGCCGCGACCCTGCATTCGAGCCACCGCGATGCCGCCGGCCTGGCGGTGCGTGTGCCGACGCCGCTCTGCCTCTGCCCGAATCTCGAGGATGCGAGTTGCCTCCCACTCCTCCACGGCCGCCAGGCGACCCAGCTCAACGAGTAACGACGCCGCGTCATCGACGTTTTGCCGCTCGCACTCCACGCGTGCCTCGTTCGCTCTAAGCTGCGCCTCGCGAACCCGCCTACGCGCCGCTGATTTCGAGTTGATCGTTCCCATCGCCGCACCATACGACGAACCGGCTGTCCCGCTCTACCACACTGACCAACATCAGTGCGTCCACATTTGTCCACCACCAATGTTTCCCGATCCCCCAGTCCCACAACATAAGCCGATCCCACCCTCATGCACCACACACCAATGACCACCGGCATCAACCGTTCTGAACCACCCCAGACACCACACACCTCTTGCATTAAGGTCACAGTTTCCTAAGAACCGCCTGATCTGTGTAGGACAGATCTGCGGTGTCGTCTCTAACGTGCGCCTCGAAAGGGATTGCACTGCAGTGACGATGACTAGCCACAAGCTCACCGCCGGAGACGGTTACCAGTACCTGATCCGGCAAGTCGCTGCTGTCGACACCACCGCGCGCGGCCGGGCCCCGCTGATCGACTACTACTCGACCAAAGGCGAATCTCCGGGCCGATGGGTGGGATCGGGTCTGGCATCGCTGTCCTCGACAAGGGCACGTCCGGTGCCCCCCGAAGACCTCGCGAAAGTTTGGGCCGTACCGGTTGATTCGCCGGTCACCGAGGCCCAAATGAAGGCCCTGTTCGGGGAAGGCTTGCACCCCAACGCCGATGCGATCACCAAGTATGTCGCCGAATGCGGCGTGCGCGGCCTCGCGGCCGCCGAAGCCGCCAAACTGGGCCGCAAGTTCCATATCCGCGACAGCGAAACCACCTTTGTGCGCGCCCTGGCAGTGGCCTACCGCGATCACAACGAAGAAGCCGGCCTGCACTGGAACGCGCCCATCGCCGCGCCCACGCGCGCCGCGATCCGCACCGTTGTCGCGCGCCGAATGTTCGCTGAGCAGTACAAGCGCGCGCCCGCCGACGATCGCGAACTCAGTGGGTTTATCGCGCGGGAAACTCGCGCGCGCACGACCGCGGTCGCCGGCTACGACTTGACGTTTTCGCCCGTGAAGTCAGTGTCGACGCTGTGGGCGATCGCACCGCGCGCCGTCGCAACAGTGGTAGAGGAATGTCACGACGTAGCGGTCGGTGATGCGCTGGCGTGGCTAGAAACTCACGCCGCATTTACCCGTTCAGGTAAGGGTGGTGTCGCCCAGGTCGACACCACCGGGCTGCTCGGGGCGGCGTTCACCCACCGCGATTCACGCGCTGGCGATCCTGATCTGCACACCCATGTCGCGATCTCCAACAAGGTCGCCACGGTGGGCCCTGACGGTGTGTTGCGTTGGCTGGCGCTTGACGGGCAGCCTGTGCACCAGTTCACCGTGGCCGCCTCCGAGCTGTACAACACGCGCCTGGAAGCCCACCTTGGACAGCGACTGCAGCTGCGGTTCGCTGATGTGGTCGGCGAGGGCCGCGGCAAGAGGCCGGTGCGTGAAATCGTGGGAATCTCAGTCGAGCTGATGGCCGCGTGGTCGTCGCGGCGGCTGGCCATCGAAGCCCGCACCGCCGATCTGGCCAAGCAGTTTCAAGCCGCCCACGGCCGCGAGCCGACCCACGTGGAAACCATCGCGTTGGCTCAACAAGCGACCCTAGAGACCCGCGAAGCCAAACACGAACCCCGATCATTCGCCGAGCAGCGCCACATGTGGCGCGGCCAAGCGATCGAGGTGCTCGGCGCTGTGCGGGAGCTGACCGCGATGCTGGGCACCGTCTTGTCCGCGCCGGCGCCCCAAATCGATGCTGTCGATGACGACTGGATCACCGCGCGCGCTGCCCAAGTCATCGCCACGGTTGCCCGGTCCCGCGCGACCTGGCAACGCCACCACGTGTTCGCCGAGGCGCAGCGCCTCGTTCGTGGCAGCGGGCACGCCGCCGACGAGACGCTGGCCGACAAGATCACCGAGACTGCTTTGGCCGAGCCGCTGTCGGTTCAGCACATCGATATCGACGACGGTGAAATGGGAGAACCTGCGCAGCTGCGTCGCCGCGATGGAACCAGCGTGCATAGCCGCCACGGCAGCGCTACCTACACCTCTCAGGAGCTGCTGGCCGCTGAGCGACGCATCGTTGCTGCCGCCCTCCGACGCGGCGGGCGCACGGTCGAGGACATCGATATCGAGCTGGCGCTGGCAGACTCGGCCGCACGCGATAAGCAACTCAACGAGGGCCAGGTCGCACTGGTCCGGGAAATGGCAAGCAGCGGGCGCCGAGTGGCGTTGGCGCTGGCCCCGGCCGGTACCGGGAAGACCACGGCGATGGCCGCGCTGTCGCATGCGTGGCGCTCCTCGGGCGCGACCATCGTCGGCTTAGCCCCCACCGCGGCGGCAGCCATCGAACTGGGTGAGGATCTGTCGGCCCCGACCGACACCATCGCCAAATACGTCTGGTCGGCCGACCCGGCCAGCGGGTCGAGTCGCTCTGCCCCACCGCCATGGTTCACCAACGTCGGACGCGACACGCTCATCATCATCGACGAGGCCGGCAAAGCCGGAACGCTCGAACTTGATGCGGTGATCACCCACGCCTTAGCCCGTGGCGCCAGCATCCGGCTGGTCGGTGATGACTGCCAACTCGCGTCGATCTCAGCCGGTGGCGTGCTGCGCAACATCGCCCACAAGACCGATTCACTGACGCTGTCTCAGTTGGTTCGCTTTGGCTCCACCGCCGAAAGCGCAGCGACCCTGGCGATCCGCAGAGGAGACCCCTCTGGACTCGGGTTTTACATCGACCACCAGCGTGTGCACGTCGGTGCCGATCAGACCGCCGCCGACATGGCCTACACCGCGTGGGCCGCCGACCTCGACGCGGGCCGCGATTCCCTCCTGTTAGCACCCACCAACGCCATCGTCGATACCCTCAACGCCCGAGCCCGACTCGATCGCCTCGCCGCGGCTGACCCGGCAACACGGCGCGGCCACGAAATCACCCTTTCTGATCGGCTTGCCGCCTCTCCCGGCGACCTTATTCGCACCCGCCGCAATGCCCGCCGGCTGCGCTTGAGCCCCACCGATTACGTGCGCAACGGCTACCGCTTCCAAATCCTGGAAATCCACCGAAACGGCAGCATCAAAGCCCGCCACCTCGGCAGCGGCCAAACAGTGCGCCTCCCCGCCCACTACGTCATAAAGCACGTCACCCTCGGCTATGCGGCAACCATTGACTCCGCACAAGGACTCACCGCCGGACACGCCTGCCACATCGTCGGTGCCGGGAGTCTCACTCGCCAACTGCTCTACGTGGCATTAACTCGCGGCCGCATCGAAAACCACATCTATCTATCCACCGCGGAATCCGACCCGCACCGGGTGTTGTCGCCCAAAGCAACTCACCCCGAAACGGCCGTCGATGTCCTGACCAAAACGCTGTCACGCGACGGCGCACAAGTCTCGGCCACCAGTGCCGCACGCGAAGCCCGCGACCCCTTCGTGCGGTTGGGCCCGGCCGCGGCGATGTACTACAACGCCTTGGGCGACGCCGCCCAGGCCCTGGCTTCCCCGGCCCTGCTGGCCCAACTGCACATCACCGCCGATCAGCTCTATCCAGGGTTGACCCGCGCCGAAGCATGGCCAGTGCTCTGCAAACACTTGGCGATCATCGGCGCCGACGGGCGCGACCCGTTCGCCACACTGACCGAGGCCGCCAGCGTAGGCGAGCTTTTCAGTGCCCACGATCCCGCCGCGGTGCTCGACTGGCGCATCGACCCCACCGGCGGACACTCTGCCGGTATCGGGCCGCTGCGCTGGCTGCCCGCCACTCCCACTTTGCTGGCCAACGACCCCGCATGGGAGAACTGCCTGACCGGTCGCGCCGTGCTGGTTGCCGAGCTGGCAGACCAGATCCGTGAAACCGTCACCCACCAATGGACACCGGCGACCGCGCCGGCCTGGGCCAAACCCGTGCTGGCCGCCAACCCCCAACTCGCCGCCGAAATCGCGGTCTTCCGCGCCGCCCACAACGTGGTTGCCGAAGACACCACCCTGCTCGGCCCACCCCAATACGCCGTGCGCGCCCGCACCATCCAAAAACTCCTCGAAAACCGGGCTCAAGCGGTGGTGCGCACCCAAAGCCCGCATGCTCGCCGCTTTGAGCAGCTGATCGACTCCATCGATCCGCGCATCCGCGCCGACGGGTACTGGCCCCAACTGGCCGCCCACCTCGCCCAAGCCGCCACCAGCCGGCCCGACCTGCCCGGCCTCGTTCGCGCGGCCGCCATCCAACGTCCGCTCCCCGACGAGCTGCCCGCCGCCGCGCTGTGGTGGCGTCTTGCCGCCGAACTCACGCCCGCGGCCACCGTCGATGCCCCCCACACCGGCCTGCGCCCTGCCTGGATCGCTGACTTGCACAACGTCTTTGGGTCAGCAACCGCGCAATCCATCGTCGCCGATCCCGCCTGGCCCGGCCTCGTCTCAGCTGTCAATGCCGCCGACCCCACCCGCTGGACCCCCGCCGACCTTCTTCACGTCGCCGCCGAGCACCTGGCCGACGTCGACCCCGACCACACCATCCCCGCCTACCAATACGCCCGCACCATCACCTACACCGTCGACCTGATCGGCGGCCACCACGACCACGCCGACCACCCGCTACCCGAACAACCCCCACTGCACCCCGAGGAAGAAGAACAACTTCCCCCCGACCCCCACGCAACCAGGATTGACATGCCTGCCACCGACCTGTCTACGCAACCGTGGCACCCCGAACTCGTTGAGCCCGACCCGACCAACACCCCGCTTGAGACCGCCGACGAACTCGCCGGCCTGGACTTCGACGACCTCCCCCGCCACCGCGTGGCACCCCCGCCACTGCCGGCCGCTCTGCTTGACCTCACCAGCTTGCGGACCCAATACCAGCAGGCGCTGGCCGACCATCAGGCCCTGCATGCCCGCGCCGCAATTGGTGACGGACCGGCAATGCGCCAAGCCACCCCGCGCATCCGCGAACTGCGCCAGCGCGCCGACGCCGACCGCCCCTACTTGATCGCCGTTCACGACGTGACCGCCGAATGGGCCGACGCCGAAGCCGAATACGAGACAGCGCTAAGCCATGTCGACTGGGCGCGCAACCAGCTCGACGAGCTGCAGGCTCAACCTGACGTCGACCCACTTGACATCGCCTCGGCCAAACTCGATGTCCAACTGCGACTCATGGCACTCCCCGACACTGCGCCCGCCGAGCGCTATCAGGCTGCGCTTCGCGAAGCACTCGCGGCGCGTGCAAAGGCCGCCGGCGGCGCGGACCGCGTCATCAGCGGTGACGACGTCGACAACGTCATCGCCGAAGCACGATCCGAAGACGATCGCGCCGTGCTGGCCGCCCGCCGGCGCTCCAGCCAGCTGCGCCGTGACCTTGACCGCGCAGAACTGGCTGCCGCCGCCGCGTTCGCGGCCGCCGAAACCCGTTCGGCCGAGCACATCACCGCCCAACTCGGCCAACTGGCCATCGAGCTACGCGTGCTCGAAGCCGCCAGCCGCTTCCAACCGCACCGCCCCCTCAGCCTTGCCAACAGTGCCGCCGCCGACCTCTCCCCCGCCATAGCCGCCGCCATCACCAGCACCGCAAGGCTGCCCTTCGCCGTCACGGTCGTGCACGCCCAACCCTCGCCCGAGCGCCGCGCCGCCCTGCACACCCTGCACAGCGCGGCTGCAGCCTCCGAACGAAAGATCCTGTGGTGCAGCCCTACTCGCGAACAAGCCGAGGACGCCGTGACCAACGAGCTCGCCGACACCGCTGCCACCATCACCGAAACCCACGCCACCATCACCAACAAAAAGTCGCAGTCGCCGTTACCCCCCGGCAGTCTCATCATCATCGACGACGCCGCCAGCGCCGACCCTGCAATAATCGCCGACCTCGCCGAACACGCCGCGGCCAACCAGTCCGGCCTTGTCCTGCTCGACACGACCGGCCAAACGTGGCCACCCAAGCCTGCCCAGCGGCTCCTGCGACTCGTCGCCACCGAATTACCCTGGACGACAACCATCGGCGCGCCCCCAACGTCGGCTGTCATCAACCGCGGGACCCCGCCCGACCTCGACCCCGCGCTCACCCAGGCAGGGCGCCTGCACCCAGCCATACTCGACGAGCGACTGCGCGACAGCCTCGCACGCGCCGCCCAGCTCCACGCCACCATCCACGCCGCCTACCAGCGACACCTTGAGGCCACCTGGCTTCGCGAACGCGGCCCCCACGCCAAGCAACAATCTCCAGAAATCGGCATCACCGATGACTGAGTGATCTGCTTAGAACAGGGATCCGTTCCGTTCGGGGTCTCTCGCAGCCAAATTACCGACTCGTCGTCGTCCCCACCGTGCTACGACGCGCGGACGTGGGCAACCGGTTTTGTCGCCGCTCGGCGACGACGCGATAAATAGTTGAGCCAACCACAACCAATTCGGTGTTATACTTGATTTGAGAACAACTATTTCTGGAGGCAACCGTGCGTCTTGGCGGAATATCGGAGGTGGCCGAGGAGCTCGGCGTGAGCACTCAGCGCATCGCGACACTGCGGCAGCGAAACGACTTCCCCGACGCGGTGGGGGAGATTGCGCAGGGCCCTATCTGGGACCTCGATGTTGTCGCTGGATGGAACAGCTCAGGCCTCCGTCAGACCAAGGCCGGCAGGCCGAAGTCGGACGAGAAGACCCGCACGCTGGGTGGGCGATTCCTGCTGGAACACGCTCGGATCGGTGGTGGCGGCTTCGCCGACGTCTTCCGTGCCACCGACCGCAAGACCAGCGAACTGGTCGCCGTCAAAGTGCTGAAGGACACCGTCGCGGTTGACCCCGAAGCCATCAAGAGGTTTCGGCGTGAGCTTCGGCTCCTCGAAGACCTGCACCACCCCAACGTTATTTCGGTGCTTGCCCACGGCGAGACCGACGACGACAACATCTGGTATGCGATGCCGTTGGCGCAGGGCAGCCTGACCGACTACGTCGACACGGTGGGCGGCCAAGCGCGATTGATCGTCGACATCATGCGTCAGATCTGCACGGGGCTCGGTTACGTCCATGATCGGGGCATCTATCACCGAGATCTCAAGCCGGCCAACGTTTTGCGGCTGAGCAACGGCGATTGGGCGGTATCGGATTTCGGGCTTGCCGTTGAGGCCGAGCGGCACACCGACCCGCTGACCTCAACGCTGCGACAAGGGTTGGGCACGTGGGTCTACACAGCACCGGAGCAGTGGCAACGGGCCCGAAGCGCCGACCACCGTTCCGACATCTACGGTCTGGGCAAGATCCTGCAGGAGCTCGTGACTCAGGACTTCCCAGTGAACAACGAGGTGGAGCCCGGCCCGCTGCGACCTGTCATCGAGACCGCGATCGCCAACTCGCCTGATCGCCGTTACCAGTCGATCGAGCACTTCATGAATGCACTCGAGCGTGCTGTTGATGCACACGAGGAATACGTGGCCAACGAGTCGAAGGAAGAGGCAGCGGAGCGCCTGCAGGACCGCATGCGCAGTCCGTCGGTCGCCGACGCGGACTTGATCGAGATGATCGAGTGGGCAGCCGCGTTGGATGAGTCCAGCCACGACGACATGCACGTGCTGACCCGAGTGCTGCCCTGGTGCACTCGAGGGTCCGTCAAATTCCTCTGGAGCGAACAGCGGGGCGCGTTCCAGCGCGTCTACCAGCGGTTCACCGACTTTCTGAGGCATGGGAACTTCTCGTTCGAGTACTGCGACGTGCTGGCTGACTTCACCCGCATTGTCGTGGCCGAGACGAAGGACTCCAGCGTGATGCGGATGAGCGTGGGCGCGCTCGCGTCGCTGGGGCCCCGCCACAACCGGTGGCACGTGCGTGACGTCCTGGTCAAGATCCTGCAGGAGGTCAAGTCTGACGAGATGGCCTCGGCAGCAGTGGAAGCGTTGCGGGCGGCCGACGCCGATGACGTCGAGTGGTCGATCAGCGATTTCGCGATCCGCACGCTGCCCCCCGCGATCCGTAGCGGCGTCGAGAAGCTGCGGCCTCCGAAGAGTTCCGCATCCTGAACCAGATCGCCTTGCCGACAACGTTTTCCACAAAAGGGGTAGCTTTATGAAAATCGACCAGTACGTCACCCTGCGACCCACCGTGACGGGCAATGCGTCCTTGCGCGAGCCGCAGATCGAGGCATACGAAACGCTCACCGGGCACGACTTCGACGCTCCCGAGGGCCGCGAAGTCTCCGTCGTGCTGCCGGTGGGCTGCGGGAAGTCAGGCCTCCTGGCTCTCACGCCGTTCGCCGCACAGTCTCACCGCGCACTGCTGGTCGCACCGAACCTCAAGATCGCCGACCAGCTGCTGAAGGATCTGACACCTAGCGACCCGAAGTTCTTCTACCTTAAGCGCAAAGTGTTGGACTCCGCGCCGTTCCCAGAGCCCGCAGAAATCCGAGGCACGTCGACCAACGTCACCGATCTCGAAGTGGCTGACATCGTGGTGACGAATATTCATCAGCTCCAGCGAGCCGAAAACACCTGGCTTGCAAAGCTTCCTGCCGACTTCTTCGATCTGATCATGTTCGACGAAGGCCATCACAACGTGGCCGAGAGCTGGGACACTCTGCGGCGGCACTTCCCGGACGCACGCATCGTGAACGTGAGCGCCACCCCCGGTCGTGCCGACGGGCGAATCATGGCCGGTGAAATCATCTACAGCTACCCCATCTCTCGCGCGGTGGAGAAGGGATACGTCAAGCGCATCAACGGCTACCGCCTCAACCCGACCACGCTGCACTACGTCCGGCGCCCTGACGACAACACCGAAGTCGAGGTGTCCTTGGAAGAGGTCCGCCGCCTCGGCGAGCGCGACGCAGGCTTCCGGCGCAGCGTCGTGAGCTCAGACGCCACCCTCACCACCATCGCCGAGGCCTCCCGCCAGAAATTGTTCGAGCTGCGGGAAAAGACCGGCGAGGCCAGGCTTAAGATCATTGCGGCGGCGTTGAACATGGAGCACTGCAAACAGGTCGTCGCCAAGTTCCGCGAACTGGGGCTCCGCGCCGACTTCGTTCACAGCCTGATCGAAGGCAAGAGCAAAGCGAACGAGCGAGTTTACCAGCGGTTGGAGAACCACGAACTCGACGTGATCGTACAGGTGCGCAAACTCGGTGAAGGATACGACCACCCGTATCTCAGCGTCGCCGCTGTCTTCAGCATCTTCAACAACCTCAGCCCTTTCATGCAGTTCGTGGGGCGCATCATGCGGGTGATTCCAGATGTTGACCCCTTCGATGCCGTCAACGATGGCGTCGTCGTTTTTCACGTCGGCGGCAACATCACCGGGGTCTGGAACGACTTCCAGGAGTTCGCCGAAGCAGACCAAGAGTTCTTCGCGCAGCTCATCGACGAGACCGTTGTTGAACCCCTGCCCACTCGCGAACCCCCACCTGGAGGTGGCCAGAACGCTCCGCTGCCGGTGATCACTGGCCAGGCCGACATCCAACTCGAAAACCTGACCCTGATCGCCCTCAGCGCCGACCCAGATGTTGCGCAGGCCCTGACCGTGCTCAAGGAAAAGGGTATCGACACCGGAGTCAAATTCGATCAGCTACAACGCGTCCAGCCCACCAAACAACAGACACGTCGATCCAAAAAGACCCTGCTCGACGATTTGGTGAAGAACGAGGCTGGCAAGTTTCTGGCCAAACACAGCCTCAATCGCGTTGGCCGCGAGCTGGACCGCACCCGGGAGAACTTCGTCACCGTGAAATCGGCCATCGACAGGCGGATCAAGACAATGGTTCCCAGCGGTGCCACCAATAGGAAGGATTACACCGCGGACGACTGCGACTACCTCATCGCGCGGTTGCCTCAGATCGTTGCTGCGGTCGAGGAGGAACTGCGACATGGGTAAGCCCCGCTCACTGCTGCGAACGCTGTCGATTGGCACGGCAGGACGACGGCACCCGTGTCGGTCAGACAAAAACCACGTGCTCAATAAGGGCGACCCGATACTTATCGTCAAGGTCGACCGTGACACTGCCCACTACTGCAGCGATTGCGCTCGAACGTTCATCAACACCGCCCGACAACAGCTGTCTGCCCTTGAAGAAGAGCTCGGGCGAACAACCCCGCCAAGCAGCTGACATCCAGAGTCGCACTCAGGATCCCGTCCACCTCTCTAATCGTCGGGGACAGCCTTACAGACCTCCGATGGTTCTGGCGTGCCAAGGCGGTAGTCCGTGATGTCGGGCTCGTCGACCACAGGTCCCATCGCAGTCGCGACTCTCGGCAGCGCGGAAAGCATTGTGAGAGCGTCGAAGCGGTCACGGTCGCGACTCATATCGTCGTAGACGATCTGAAGGTCCGAGGTGGGCAGTTGTTGCTGCAGTTCTTCGAAGGCTGCGGCTGCCGCGCCCGGCTCGGGCAGGCCCGACCGGACTACCCAGACATCTAGATCGCCAGGTGTGATAGCGGATGCAGCCAAGTGCGAGGTAGTCGATGAACGTCGCACCGACGAGCTCACGGCCGGCGACCACCACGAGGCCATGCTGACCCACGTCCACCTGGACAGCATCCCCAGCATCAGTGTGGCCTACAACGATCCGCATTTCAGCGCCCACGATGGGCTTAGGGCGTGACGAGCTCAAAGGCCGCCAGGACGTCGGTGAGGGCAGCGTCCATGTCTGCCAGCGTGATTGTGCTAATGCTGCTCAGGTCGGCGGTGAGCAAGTCCACCGTCGGGTCCGCTGCGATGCGGGCTTTGGCTTTGCGCAGGGCTTGTTCAATGACGGTTCGGGCGAACCGGCCGTTGGCGGCGACATCGATGAGCATGTGTGGTTCACCGGGGCGTGTACTTGGCGTGTTGCATAGCCACTCAGCGTTGCTGCTGAAGCGCGAAAGAGCGGAGGGTTCGATGGCCACATGGAACCGCGCTGCGAACAGCTCAGCGATCCGTACCAGGTCGTCGGTGTCGCAGGAGGTGAATTCGAGCTGGAACGGGAACCGTGACCGCAGTCCCGGGTTAGCGCTCAAAAGCCGGTTCATTGGGCTGGCGTAGCCAGCCATGGCGATCATTGTGTCGTGGCGATGGTCTTCTGCCCACTTCATGATGACGTCAACGGCGATGTGGCCGAAATCGCGCTCATTATCCGGTTTGTAGAGTTCGGGTGCCTCGTCGATGAACAGTGCACAGCCTTTGGCAGCTTGCAAGATCGCTGATGTTTTCTTCTCGGTGCCACCGATGTGCTCGTCGACAAGATCCTTGCGGGAGACTTCGATGAATTCTGGCGATTCGAGGATGCCCAGGCCGAAATACATCTCGCAAATCAGCCGTGCTATCGAGGTTTTCGCGGTCCCCGGCGGGCCGACCAGAGTCATGTGCAAGGTGTCGCGCTCACCGATCTGGACGCCGCGCTCGGCCATCTTCTGGTCGTAGACCTTGACGAACTTGAGTTCCTTGACATGCTCTTTGACGCGGCGGAGCCCAATGAATTCGTCGAGTTCGCGTTCGGCGCGCTCCAGCACACGTACGGCTTCCTTGCGTTGCCGGGCTCTGCGCAGGTCGGCCACGCTCGGTCCAGAATCCGGGTCCCACCGATTGGACCGGGCGGCAATCACGTCTGGGGTCGTGACGGTGACGCCGTAGCCGGGGTCATCGAGCGCGGCGGCGGCGTCCGGGCGCAGTTGACCGTCTACGCTGGCTGCGCTGAACTCTTTGCGGGCGGCGGCCTCGTCCCCCAACGCGCGGTGGCACAAGCCGCGATATACGGCCGCCTCGGCCAGCAGGTGCGAGGTATCGATGCCGCTCTGGTCGAGCTTGGCCTGGTCGGCCTGCGTCACGACGGATGTCAATGTGGCCAGCGCCGCCTCGAACTGTCCCAGCCCGGTTTGGGCGATTCCTTTGAGCAGCCGTGTGGCGGCCTCCACGATTCCACCGCTGCTCGACGAGGCCTGCGAGGTCCACGTCAACAAGTCTGGCCAGCGGCGCGTCAGGAAAAACATTGTGGCCCCGATGAACCGGTGTATCTGCGCTTGCGCGGGCTCGACGGTGAGGTCAACCCCGTCGAGGATCTTTTCGGCCTGGTCGTAGTCGCCTTGGCTAACAAGTGTCGCCGCGTAGGCGATGGTGATCCCGGTCGGAGTGTGCGGGTAAAGGTCAATGAGGAATGGCGTAGACACGGTTGGCGCTAGCGCAGAATCTGCCAGGCCAATCCGACGCGTTTCGCGATGCAAAGTCGATAGCGCATCATATGCGCCGCGCATGGTGTTAAGGCTGACGTCGCCAGCAACCGCCAACCCCATCCACGCGTCGCACATGCCGGGATCCATGTCGGTGGCCTGCGTGAAGGCTTCGCGCGCTCCCGCGTGATCGGCCACGGGCCCACCGAAGCCCAGGCGGCTAATCCCGATGTCGAAATAGTCACGGGCACTCACTGGTGATAGTCCCTTGCTCGTGGTCGAGGTGGTGACGGAAATTCTACGGGCGACTCAGACAGCTCGAACGATCGCTGCTGCTCAGATGATGTATCTAGCGGCAGGCCGGGGTCCTCATCAGGGGTTGCCGACGGGGGCGCCTGGTGGCGACCCACGCCCTGGGCCGGGCGGCGCGGATGGCTCGGTAGCGATGGCAGCCCATCTGAGCCGGCCATCGGCGCCACCTCGCCTTGATCTGGTTCCCCTGGCTGGCCGTTGCTGAGGGCATTGGACGCCGCCAGGTGCGGGCTGGTGTCGCTGTCCGGGACGCCTTGTTGGGACCCGGGGTCTGAGCCGTTGCGGTGGTGGTGTCCGCGGATGTGCTGGACGGTCTTTTCGGTGATGACGGCGGGAATCACCACCTCTGGCGCGGCGGCCGCGGCGGCGCCTTCTGCCGCTGTGGCGCCGGCCCCCTCTGCTGCCGCAGCCGCGGCATGTCCACCTGCGGTCGCCGCGGCCTCGCTCGCCCCGGCCTTTTCTGCTGCCATCCGGGTGGTGGTGGCCCCGGTCGTCCGGGTCGCCGTGGTCTCCTCCTCACCGCGCATCCGGCTGGGCCGAGGTTTGACCGCATCGAACCCCGGCGTTGAGGTGTCGGCGTCGCCGTTAGAACCGTCATCGTCGCCGGCGCCATCGCTATCGCCGCGTCGCGCGACCCGTCGAAACAGCCCGCGCGCTTTGCGTCCCGCCTCGGCGTAATCGTTGTACTCATCGCGCACAGCGCCGCTTGTGGAGCACCACGCCCCAGTGATGTGGTGGGCGATCGTGCCCAAACTGTCTGTGTAGAAATGCTTGTCGATGTAATGGAACAAGAAGATGCCTACGACCGAACCCAGGCTCACCAACAACAGGCGCGGGACCGCGGTGGCGCCATGCCCCAGTTGCGGCGTGGTGAGCGCCCACCCCATCCCGACCGCACTCAACGCCAAAAAGACAGTGAAGATCATCATCTCGACGCCATGCAACAACACCTGCGAGACGCAGCGCACCGCGTATTTCTTGCCGCGCTGCCAACCGCTCATGCCGACCATCGCCGCGGGAACCACCACGATGCAGTAGTAGGTGGCTTTGGCACCGACCAGCAACGTGCTCACCCCGACGTACCAGATGAACAGGCCGATCCAAAACGCGGCGAACAAGAACACCAGCCCCAGCACAAAGTCGTTGGCCCCCAATTGTTGAGCGTGCGCCAAGGCTTGGGGAGCACCGCATCCGGCCATCGCGTGCGCCGGTCCAGGACCTTGGCTATGCGCGGCCAAGATGGCCTGGGACCAGGCCTGGCGGCAGGTGCCCACATCATCAACGACCATGCCGAAGTTCTGTAACTGTAGAGCTGGTCGCGCCGTCGAAGACACCAGCTGCGCCAGCAGGGCGTCGAGCTGGGTATCCAATGACTGGCCCGGAGCGTACGAACTCTGGCGGGCGTCCTGGGCGATCTGAAAGCCTGTCGCTCGACCCATGCCCAGCAGGCCGTGATCGCTGACTAGATCGTCAATGGGGTCACGAAAGACCGTCCACACCAATGCAGCTAGCACCGCGGCGGTGCCTAGCAGATTGCGGGCCTGGGCCGGCCGCCCTCGCTGTTGGTGATACCCCGCCAACACCACACAAACCGCGACCGCCAATGGCCCCAGCCACATCTGGTTGACGAGCATGTTCACTGTAGCGAAAACGGGGCGCCCGATTTGAACGAGGGCCAAGAGCCACGAGCTCGACATTGCAAATCGCAGAAGCCACAGCGCAATCCCGATAGCGAATACGACAAGAGCAGCTTCATTGGTCAGCCACCAGGCTGCGGTGGTATGCGCGATCGCGGTTTGGGTGGCTTTGACGATCCACGACCCCCACGATTCGGGATCGAACGCGCTGACGTGTTGGCCGTTGTTGAAGGTGGCTTCGGTGGTATCGACCATCGAGAGGAAGTAGTCAGCGATCGGCACGTTGTCCAAGTCATGCAGTCCCGTCCACCCCAGAGCAGCGGCACCCACCGCCGCCGAGGCTTTAGGTGCGGCCACCACCGCCCACAGACACAGCACGTAGACACCTGTCATCGCGCCGATCACGCGGCGCAACCGTGGGTGCTCAACTAGCCAGACTGCGAGGGAATCGCTGGCAGTCATGCGATCACCGATGCGGTGCTATCGAATGCGCGTGCCTGCTCTTCGGTTGGCGCGCCGAAAAATTGAACGCGTGCGGGACGTCCAAGTTCGTCGACTAAGAATCCCTCGCCGAGTCGGGCACGATCGACCGCCCCGGCCTCGGTGGCGTAGCCGCCCCATTCCCCGCGATCAGAGAACACGTCTTCATCAGCGGTGGAGCCAGGACTGGTGTCCTCGCTTAGTGCGCTGACAAGCTCTGGATACATTTCTGGGTCGATGCGCGCCCACTTCAGTGTCGCGTAGGCCAGTTCAGGGTCTTGAACACGAAAGATCCATTTTTGTGTGACAAACTCATCCCCCATGCGGGCAAGGTCCCTGAAATCCTGTGTGATGAACCAGATTCCACTCGCGTGCTTACGGCCCCGCCGAGTGAATTTGTGCGCAATGCGTGCCGTGGTGGGAAAGGCAAGCAGTTCGGCGCACTCCTCGAAGATCATGACGTCGAATACGTCGAGGCGGTCGAACATGTATCGCTGCTCTAGCTCAATGAGCAGGCCATAGATAGCCATTCCGGCGCGCTGGGTCCCCGACAGTTTCGCGTAGAGATCGGCGTTGGTGAGATCCTCGGTGCTGGGCAAGCCCAGGTTGCCGGTCAGGTAGACCGTGGCCGGGGAGTCTTCTGGCCGGTAGGGCGGCAAGTGGTCATCGAAAAGCCCGGGAAAATCCTCCTGGGCTGTTTCTAAGCGCAGCAGCAACTCGTCGTTGTCGGCGTCCGGCTGTGAACGCAGATAGTCCAGCAGTGTGCGGTGGCTCGTAATCCCTTGCCTGGCCCGGGTTTCCGGTCGCACCAAACGTCGGTAACGCTTGGCAAGCAGGCTGTCATAAGACAGCCCAATCCAGGGCAGGATGTGCGAGGCCGCGATGCGCCCTGCCAGGTGCGCTGGGAAGATCACCAGCGGGTCATACAAGTACTGCGGCGTTGTCGGGTCGATGAACCGTACACCCTCGATGGGTGTGAGGGCCTGCTTCCATTCAGCGATTGTGTCTGGCTCGAACACCACAACGCGTCCGCCACGCAGGATCAGTTCATACGCCGAGAGTTTGGTGCGGTTGGACTTCCCGCCGCCGGGATCGCCGACGACGGCCAGCCCGGTGTTCTTGTTTCGGCGCGCAGTTCCCTCGGGATCGTGAAGGATGATCGCCGGTCGCATCGTGGTCTGGTCGATGGCCAGCGCACTGCCCTTGACGTTGCCCACGCGGCCCGAAATCAGCGGCAAGAACAGCGACCACTTATGTGCGCTGGTGGGATTGCGAAATTCATCGAGCGGGCAGGTGTTTTCACTTCCGGTATTGAATGCCTTCCACAGCAACGCCTGGGCGCCACGGTGGCGTTTGACAGCGATGCCGACTGTGTCAAGCTCCTGGCGGACCTGTTTGACCGCATCCTCCAAGACCCGCGGTGAGTCGGCACCGACCGCAATCATCACCGTGTGGTCAAGCTCGCGTTCGGCGGGATTGCCGTTCAGATGCGATGTGTAGGCCCGCGTGCGCGCTAGCTTCCTTGGCAATTCGTCGTTTTCAGCTCCGCGGTGACCACGCTGACGCATCTGGTCTTTGATGTTTTTGGTGTAGCGGAAATTGCGGGCTTGCGCATCCTGGGGTGTGCGAATGTAAATATGTTGGGTCCACTCAATACTGGCCTGGGTGTTCACGTTGAGCAGCGCATTCAGATACGAAGCGCGTGGAAAGGCCAGGCCTGTCTCCGGGAAGTGCTCGACGGTCAAAAACGACTGGTAGCTCGATCTGCAGGTGGGCTCGTGGGGATCATAGACGCGAACCAAGGCTTTGAAACTGGGTCGCCACCATGGCCGCCCGGCGTTGTCGCCTTCATCGAAAGCGATGGTAGGGAAATCGTGAGCGCTCAGTGAGGACGGCCCCGTGCTGGCCGCTGGCATCGGCTCATGGATGACGCCGAGCATGGCGCGATGTCGCCGATACCAATGGATTTGCGCTGGACTAGCCGCGCGAACGTGAAACTCATCAGGTAGGGCACCACAGATCTGGCGGGCAACACTGGCGTAGTGCTGAATCGATGTGCTTGAGTCTTTGTCACGCCCGCTGACCCAGTCCCAAGCCCGCCTGCCCTGTCCGAGCGGTGTGCGTCCCGCGGTGCCAGCATCGACTGGCACCGTTAGCCAAAACCGTGGGCGCACGGGACCGCGATATCCCTTGGTGATCCACTTGTTCGCTTGGGCGATAGTTGGGACCCAGTGCTTGCACTGCCCAATCCATGTCGACTTGTTGGTGTGCGGACCCACCATTGCCCGCATGATGGCGTTTTGGTCCTCGGCGACCAGCAACCCGCGCACTTGCGAGCCTGAGGGCAGGTAGCGCCCCAAGTTCCGCGTCAGCCTGGCGGCTCGCCGGTGGACGTCAAGCGAGCGCATATTGACCGACAAACCATCGATCAAGAATTCGGCATAGACGCCTCCGCCGGTGAAGACCAGATTGTCCTCGACACGTTCAGGAGGGTCAAAACTGGAGTCAACACGCAGCTTCCTCTCAGCGGCACGAGGCTGCGAGGTGATCAGGTGAGGTGGCCGAATAGTGTTGCGGGCAAAAACGAGACGTGCTGAAAGAGATGGACGTCCCTTGGGCAAAAGTAGCCGCATCAGCCCAACGGTCACCACACAGAGCACCACCCCGCCGGCGAGGACCGGAAGCGTGGTTCCGGCGGGCTGGCTGTCGACCCATAGCAGCGTGGGACCCGCGATCGCGGCAATGGCCACCCATTCCACCCCGCGGTAGGGCCCGCCGGGCCATTCCTGCCCGGGAGCGGCTTCCCCGATCTGGATGTCGATGTCGCGGATGCCCGACCACGCTTCGGCCTTGTCGACGGGCCGTGGTGGGGCAACTGGGCCGGTGGTCACCATCCGCGGGTATTGGAGTGGCCAACGCTGCCGGGCAGGTGCTCAAATTCCTGGTTACCGCGCTGATACAGCCCGACGATGTGGGCTACGACAACTGCAAGAGCCACCCCGCCGGCGATTGCCGACAATCCGGCACCGGTGCCGCGCTTCCAATGGTCTCTCATACCGCGCACGATGCCGCTGCCCAGGAAGTATGTGCCGCCGACTGCGACGATGATGTAAAGCACTTCGTGGCTCATGTTGATCACGCCGGCCCCGGCAGCCACATTTGTCGTGTGGGTAGCCAACGTCTGTAATGTTAGCTGTCTAATCATGATCAATCCCTCTTTCTCTCAACGTGAGTGATGGTCAGTGCGGTGCTACCGCCGTGGTGGGCACCGGTGTCGGTGTCGCGTCAGCCAACAGCGGGATCGCGTCGATCTGGGCAACAAACCAGGTGCCGCCCACCGAACGCAGCGTCAGGGAATAAGACAGCGATACGAGGGTGTAATCGGATCGGCGCGCCGAAACATCGATGTGCGTGGCTAATTCGTTGTTATCGGAGGGAGCATCGGGTGGAGTGTTGTCGGCCTGAGCAGCAGTCACTGTGGCCGAGGAGTACGACCCTACGGCTGTGATGCCCGAGTCGGTGGTGATAAACCGTTCCAGTCCACCCGAGGTGGTTAAAAACGACGTCGCAAACCCAGACAGCATCGTAAAAAGTGGGCTGTTGGCAGCGATTGGTGCTGAATAGCCCAGCGGCACATAGGCTCCCGGAGGCGGCATATCGACTCTGCTGATCCGATCAAGAGCCTGAATGCCCATATCCCGGTATACCGCCACCGGCAGCTGGTAGAAAGCCGTCGTCGGCGGCGCCGACGGGTAGGGCAGTTCGTCGATTTGAACCTTCACGCTATAGAGCACGATGTCGTTGGAAGAGGTCTTGCGCTTAGATGCCCACGCCGCCGGGTTCGACACCGTCATCGACGATGTCGTGGGCAACTCGTACTTTTGTCCCCCGGGAAAGCAGCGTGTCAAATTCGAAGCACCCGAGGTGGTTCCGACAAGTAGCCCTTTCACGCAATTCACGGCGAAAGCCTTCACGGGATCGGTCTCGTTGATCACGTCGCGGGCCACCGCCGCCACTGGTGCTGGTTCAGGGGGAAAGACAAACCCCCACAGCAGGGCGATACCGTTGATGGACGAACTGGCCACAAGAATCACAAGAGCGACCCGGCCGGCGCTGTGGCCCAGCACCGTGATGCGCTTCTTCCATACGTTGCTGATTCTCACCACATCGTCCTCATGTCGCCTGGTGCCCAATGACTTTGATGCTCGACACCGCGAAGGTTCCATCACTGGGATCGGTGTCGTGTCCCGACCCAAAGCCGGTCGGGTCAGGCCCGTTGGTCGGTTCCGGGCCGGTGGCCGGGGTGGGCCCACCCAGGATTCCGCCGAACGGTCCGCCGTCTGGGGCCGACACGCTGGGCTGGGGGGCTGCGACCGGACGGCTGGTGTGCCGAATGATCACAGTGATTTTTGAGGCGCTGATCCCGGGAATCAGTTTGACCGCTTCGCCGTGAGCATTGCCGGTGTCCTGGTCGACGACCGTGTGCGCAGTGTCATTGAACTGCCACTGCAGCAACGTGACCACCCGATGCTGTAGCCATGGGTCACCGCCGGACCCCTGGGCCGCAGCAGTATCCCCCGGCACGATACTGACCGCCGTGATCACGTAAGCGCGTTCGATTCCGGCGGGCCCGAGCGTGATATAGAGCGGTTGTCCATCCGTATGCCGCACGCAGATCCACGGCGATGGCTTGTCGGGATCGGCAATCGATTTCGCCGAAGTTGAGGCGCCCGCCGGGCAGTCGGCTGAGGCGGTAAACGGCAGTGGGTGATCGCCGCCATCAGCAGGAGTCGGCGCTGGTGCTGCCGCCATTGTCGGTGCGGGGCCCGATTTGACTGCGTGCTGGCGCAGACTCGGCGAAGGGTTGTCGGGACCTGAGAGTGTGACGCCCAGCGTGGTTATCACCGTTGCCAACAACACGACGCCAGCGAACGCGCCGAGTACCCACGGCGTAAATCGGCGCGTACGCCGCTCCGCCTCGTGATCTAAATCAGCGTCGGCACCGGGGCTTTCGTTTTCTGCCGAGTCGGTGTGGTCGTCGCCGTCGGAAACGAACGCACCCGCAAAGGCGTCGGCACTTTGATCCTCGCCGAAGGGTGCGGCGTCGTTGTCGCTGATCGCGCCATCATCATCGGGATGCTCGTCGGCTGACTCCCCGGCCGCGCCGCTGTCGAGGGTGTCTTGGTCGTGTTCTGCATCGGCGTCGAGATTCACCCCAATCTGACGCAGCCATTGCTGATCAGAAACCGAGCTCACGGCCGCCGCCGCCCCGAACGGTGCCCGCTAGCCCGGCGCGGCGTGAATTTGCGCCGGTGATGGTAGGTGGCCGGCAAACGCTGCACACGCGGCAATGCCGTCGCCGAAACCTTGACATAGCCGTCGTCGCGGTCAGAGGCCAAGCCGGTGTCCTCACCGCGCACCACATACATGCGTTCGCGATGAGCAATTACCGGCGGCAGCGGTGTGGATGGCGCCGCCTGCGGTGGGCCTTGGGGAGCGGTCCGGCTCCAGTCCTGCTTAAGACGCTCCTCGTCGGCCGCCCCTCGGGCGCGGTGTGCGCCTATTAGCTTGGCCGCTCCCCACAAGCACGCCGCCGCGACCAGCAACGGAGCGAGTTTGATGAGC
The DNA here is from genome assembly GCF_976985675.1 of Mycobacterium sp. NTMscope_MAC_12. Classification (NCBI taxonomy): domain Bacteria; kingdom Bacillati; phylum Actinomycetota; class Actinomycetes; order Mycobacteriales; family Mycobacteriaceae; genus Mycobacterium; species Mycobacterium sp. NTMscope_MAC_12. The sequence goes on along the minus strand of NZ_CDRJYY010000001.1, from coordinate 41,220 downwards.
AGTTCGACGATCGCCAACACGATCGCGGCGATGACTGTCATCAGCACTGCGGCCGTCGCCACAAGCCCCTTCATCGCGGTGTCCCTTCGTCGTCTCGGCGCCGCTAAATCGGGTGGGCGCCTATGCACGCAACCGTAAGCGGTAATAGGCAAGGTTGTCCACATGGTTAGACGATAATGGTTGCGTTTAGGTAGTTTTGTGGGCGTGATTGCACCTAATGATGGGCCAGCGCGACTCGACTACTTCGTCTCTGAACGGCTGGCGGTCCTGCACATGTCCCGTGTCGAACTGGCCCGCCGCGGCGGACCCAACCGCTCGACACTGCACAAATCCAGTAACGGCTCACGCACCATGTCGCTGGCCACGCTGGCCCGACTCGATGAGGCGCTCGGGTGGGCCCACGGGTCGTCAAGGGCGATCCTTGACGGCGGGGTCCCAGCCACACCACCGCCCCAAGACACCCACGTACACACCGTTTTGCACGCCGTCGAAGGCCTCGTCGAGCAATGCCACTCAATCTTGGCCGACGCCCGTCAGCTGCTCACCGAACTCCTGACAAGCCGGGACCCGGCCGAGCATGCCCGCTGACATTTTCGACGACCAACGCCGAGCATGGATAGCCGCACACGCTGGGATATTTGTCTTCCAAAAGCGTCGCGCCGAGCTGCTCGCCAAAAAGATTCGCGCTCGCACACGCAGCCATGTTGGTGCCCGACCCGACCCACACGACGACGTCGTCGCCCTGCCACTACCGATGCGCTCCGCCACCTCAGCCAGCGGATCATTTGAAGTCGCACTGGTGCTAACCTGTGCGGCCATCGCGCCGCTGGGCTGGTTGGCCGGCAAACTCGCCTACGGACTAATCGTCACGCTCATCCCCGAGCGGCTCCGCGCTTACCCGATACCGGCACTGCTCTGGGGCGCCGCGCTCGCAGCGCTGCCCTTGCCGTTCTATAACCCCTCCCCTAGTCTCTGGGGCGAGCTGATCATCCCCTGGCTTCTAACACAACTGCCCGCAACCCTGCTCACCGCAGCCGTCTGCGGGGTCCTCGAAGGCTGGCTAGCCGTGGAAGGATCCAGCGACTGGTGGCCACTGACACCCCAAGCTGTCGAGGTTGACGACGACCTCATTCTCGGGCCGACGCTGCCCATCACCACCGTCTTAGATCCACTCCCCGAACCGGGCTCCGCCCGCCGCATACCGCCATCCCTGCACGCGCGCCGGCGAACCCCACCACCTATCCACTGGGTCCCCATCCTTGGCGGGACTGCGGTCATCGCAGCGATCTCCATCTGGTGTCTCATTTGCGCAATCAGCGTCCTGTTCGGCTCCACCAACCAGCACCTCGACACGGTCAGCTCCCGGTCAACCTCGATGCAGCTATTCGCGAACTGAGTTCGCTGCTCGGGGCCAACTCTGGCGCGCTGATGCCTACACCGCTTTGCAAAAATTGGGGTGTGAGCGGGGGGTGGCGGCACAGATACGGTTCAAGGTATGGATCGGGGTACGACCGTAGACGCAGTTGTGCATCGGGTGTTAGCCGCGCTCGAGCGAGCTGGCCAGGTTTGTGACACGCCGCCGGGTTCGCAGTCGCTCGAGGCGATGCGGCAACAGATCATTGCCATGCTCAGCGATCCGCCGTGGTATCTCAACACCTCGGCCGGGCAAGTGCTGTTCTTGAAGATCCTGCGTCAAATCGCCTCAGACGCAAGCGATATCGTGAAAAACACGCGTCAGGACCCAGGGTCATGTGAGGGCAACATTCGTCGGTAGGTCCGCAGCTGGAGTGCTACTGCGGACACGGCCAGCGTCGAGAAACGCTTGATCGCGTCGACAGCAAATTAGTTGCAGCACAGGCAGATTACACGGTGCAGCTACCCGGAGCTGCCCAGCGGTCGCACTTGGGAAGCTGGACGCGAGCACCGAGACCAATGCGTCAGTCATAGATTGCGCCCGTCGCGGCAACCGCCCGTCAACCCCACTGCGCCTTTTTGATTCGCCGCTGAACCGCCTGGTCGAACAGAGCCAGGAACTCGGTCCAGTCTGGAATATGAACTCGCTCGCCAGCCGTGCCGCGCTGCAACAGCTGGGCTTCTTCCCGGCTTTGGGGAAGCAGTTCCTGCCAACCGATCGCCTGGCCGAATTGCGACGATTGGCCCCGACTCCCCCCTGTGGGCTCATAGGCTTCGGTACGTCGGGTTGTCTCTCCCAGCCAATGTGAGGCCTGTTCGAGCAAATGGCGCTCGTGAGCTCCATACATGATCAGCGTGCCCGGAAACATCTCCCGCAGCGCTTCAGCGTACTTGGACCCAAATACAACGTCGAAATGCGCCGACGCCTGCACCGTCGCCAAGATGTTGACACCCAGTCCCGCTGACTCCCCCACGTAGGTCAACAGATCCGGCAACGGACATGAGTTACATACCTCGTCGAGTTCCAGCAGCAGCGGATGCGTCAGTTGATGATTGGCCATCTTGCGGCGGAAATGACGCACGATGGAATCGATCAGAGCCACCGCGGCTCCGGCGACCGAGCCGGTGTTCGGGGCGATCACAAACAATGTGGCGTCCGGCTCATCAAGCATGTGGACGTCGAATGACTCCACAGCGACACGTTCGACCGCGCTCAAGTACGGTGCTCCCTCGTCGGCGCTCAAACCCAAGCGCAGCCACGGTGTTACGGCCTTGGACACCGTGATCTTGATGCTGTCACGCAGCCGGGAATCCATCCCGGCGATAACAGAATACAGCGGGGCCGCGAGTTTCGGTTGTTCGCAAAGCCCGTAAGCGGTCAGCCACGACGGGCGTCCGAGCTCGGGGATGGGTTGGTCGCCGCCGGTTTCGTCGATACCGAAATCCTGCACGGCATCGAGCACCCAGGGCATTCCCAAACTGTTGCCCTGCGGGCTGGCCGCGTACAGCAGGCATGCCAACGGCGGTGCGGCCTGACTTTCCCAAAGCCCGCCCGCAGCAACAGCGTTGCCGCCCGATGCGCCACTGAAACCCACGCCCGAGGTCGCGAGCATGGTCTCAGCAACGGTCAGTGCTTCATGGGCGCTGGCGATCGTGCGGGTCGGGTCGGTGACCATACGCCTAACCCCGGCCGGCCATACCTCAGTGTGCTCAGGCCGCAGATCAATCACACCGGTAATCCCGATATTGCGTCGTGTTAGAACAAGCTCTGCCAGGTCGGGTTTCGACGACACCAAAACTTCCGGCCCAGGATGCACGAGCGCCGCCGGGGCCAAAATCCTGCGTGTTTTACCCGTACGTGTTGGTGCGCTTACCAGAATGTGAGGTGCTGTCTCCGCACGCACGGCAACGTTTTGGCGATTGTAGGTGAGGCCGCAGTACGGGGTGTACGGTTCGTTGACCACTACGTCATCATGGGCGCCACTGGCCGCGAACGTCTATCAAAGCAGCGACATTCGCGATCGCCGGACGTAGGTCACTGCGGCGGAAGCTTCGGGTTTACACCGCCGCTGCCGAGTGGAGCGCCGTCGCCAGTATCCGGTTCACCGTTGTGTGGTGCAGCTTGAGTTCCTCTGAGATTTCACCCGGCTTTTGCCCGTCAGCGTGGCGGCGCAGCACAGCGTCAATGATTTCTGCAGGCTGCTTGGTTCTTTTCGATGCCATCACTGTGCGTACGGCGTGTTCATGACGCTCTCGCGGGGGCACAGCGGCGTCCACTCTTGGAACCGATGACAGCGACCGGTCCGGCTCGACCGCCACCATGGCCCTATCACGCTCACCTGCTGAGGACCCAGCGACTGGCAGAGGTGTCGCCGACAGGGACACCGGGACGTCCTCCTCGACGAGGGCCGGCGGCGCCTCGGCGCGGCTGTGTAGGAGCCGGGTCAGGGCTACCAGCGCAACGGTGGCCTGCGCGGTCGTGACGTCAATGATCAGCGGCCACAACCATGCCAAGCTTGGGCGGATACCGCACCGGATAGCCAAGCTGCACAACGCATCAAATGACAGGCGAAACGCACCGGCCCCCAGTAACAGCGTCATGATCACCGCCGCCCAGAACGTCAAGGTGGGCCGGCGGTGCACCTTGATGAGCAGCGAGAGCCCTTCCGTGGACCCGAGCAATACCAGAGGTGGGGCCGTGGCCACCGCGGCCGCCAGCGCCGGGGCGACGTGATCGGCCTGCACGATCGCGTGTAACGCGTTGCCAGCGATCGAGGCCGCGCTTGCTCCTATCAACACCACCCAAAAGAAACGCACTGCGCGCCGGTGGGTTTTCGGATCGGTATCGGCGGGAGTGCTGCGGGCGCTATCGCAAGCCATACCCGCAATCGTGCACTCCCACCCCGGTATTCGTCTACCAAAGTCAGCCACATTGGGAGGATCGATTACCGCAGATAAGCATCCTCGTTGCGGAATGTCACAGACCTCAACGTGGTGCGAAAACGCTGTGGTTTCACGGTGATTCGCTCGCCCCGCTGTTCGATACGGATATCGGGTGCAGCGCTGGCGGGCACATCGCCGACCGTGATCGATGTGCGCGCGGGTGGGTAGTTGTTGACGCGACCATTGTGTACCACCATCGTCGGAGGACGTGGCGGCTGGGCTGTGACGTCGCGCGTCGTCCAGATCCGTGGGGAAGCAGACGTCATTGTCCAACGCCCAGTGGGGTCGTAAACGGCGACCTGTTCGCCTGCTGCGGCCGCCCGGCGAATCAGCCGTTTCACCGCCTGGTCATCATCGGCGTGCAGAGCAATTCGGGTGGGGGCCGCGGGATCTGATATCGGCATCAACAGCATAGCGTCTCGCAGTTCACCCAGCAGAACACCCGATGCGCCGGCTACGACAGCTGTGTTGAGTTCGGTAGTTACTGGCGTTGATGGCAACCTCAGCCGCCTGCACCCAGGCAAGGTCAGCGCCAACGCTTCCCACTGTCGGCCCGCCATCGGGTTGAGCACCAGCCGCGGCGAGCTGGCAAGCGGTTGCACGGTGGTCAACCGGACGAGGGCTGAAGCCCGCACGCCGGCAGGATCGCTGCGCAACGCGATCACCAGGGTCGTGTGGTCGCTCTGGTAGGCCCACACGTCGTCGAGTTGAGCAGAGCGCACGTCACTGGCGCTGAAGAAATACGCTGTGACATAGGCCTTCCCGCCGCGCTGCAGATTCGTCCAGCGGTCCTGGTAAGAAGCTGTCGCGTTTTCGGGCCCACCCAGGCTGGCCGCTACCGCGTCGTTCATCTGCGCTGCGGTCAAAAGCCTTGCACGACAGTTTGTTTGGCACAGCGCTCTGGTGATGCGCTGAGAAGCCGCCACCGCCGCGCCGATCGTGTCTCGCCGCCACAGCAGTCCAGGCAGAATGCGGTCGCTGCGCGTATCGAAGCGGACTACCAACGTCACGCTACGCTGACCGGCCGCCGGCAGCCCCCGTAGCGCCGCTTCATACAGTTCGGCATAGTTGTCTCTGGCTGTGCGGCTGCCCTCGCAGATGATGTCGACATCAACACTCAACCCGCAGCGCTGCATCTCTTGTGCGATTACGCTAATCGGCACGGTATTAAGTGTTTTGGTGTGGTCGGCGTGCAATAGGGTGGGGATGTAAGGCTTGCCCAGCACAGTGATCATCGTGGACACGGTGTGCCCGTCGATCACAACACCGACTGTGTGCTCGTTGAGGGTGACATCGACCGGTTGAGGCAGCTGGAGTCTGCGCACCCGGCGGCGCGTCCAGGACATGGCCCGCCACGCCCACTGCCACACGGTGCGCTCCCGGAAGGTCAGCACACAGATCACCAGTCCGGTCGCGGCGCCGCTGGCGACGGCGATCGGCCACGAATCCAGCGTGGCGCTCAGTGCCAGCGCAACCAGACCTGCGACCACTTCGCCGGTGACCACGGCGCGGGGTGCGATACGGGCCGAGACAAACCGTTGCTTCATCAGATTCGCTCCCTGCGACGCGAGACGGTCAGGCCCACAGCAAGTCCCAATACGCTGACGACGGCGAGACCGGTGATGGCCATCGCGACCCAGCCCGGACGTGCGTCGCGTGGCGGGGGCGGGGCCGGCACTTTCAACTGGGCGCGCTGAACCCCGGGGGCAAACGTCTCACCCGGCGGCACATCCCAGGTCAGCGCCGCAACGGGGTCCACAGTTCCATAACCGACCACGTTGTCACGTCCACCAGCGGGAGGGTGCGCGGTGGCCTCTAACCGGTGGATCACTTGATGGGCTGTCAGGTTGGGAAATTTGGCCCGCACCAAAGCCGCCACTCCCCCGACGAACGCCGAGCTAAACGAGCTACCAGCGATAGGGTGCAGCTTGTCGTCATCGACTGAACCGTTGATCACCTGCCCGCTCGTCGACAGCCCCACGATGTCGGCTCCCGGCGCAGCCAGTCCTACCCACGGGCCGTGCAATGAGGCGGCGTCGCCGCTGGCGGGAACGCCGGTCGAATCGGTGGCCGACACCGCCAACGCGTAGTCGCTAAACCATGCTGGGGTGGCGATCGTTTTGACTGACGACCACCCCCGAGTGGGATCACCCGGTAATGGGTCCGGGTTTTGCCCATTGCAGCCCTGGGCATGAACGTTGCCCGCCGCGGTCACGATCACCACGTCGCGGTCAACCGCGGCATAGTGGACCGCGTCGGCCAAGGCGCTTTGATCCTGGGGCTTGGCTGTCGAGATGCACGACACCACACTGATGTTGATCACTTTGACGCCCAGATTCGCCGCGTGCACGATCGCGCGAGCCAACGAATTGATGTCACCGGCGCGGCGAACATCCTCGGGGTTGTCGACCACGCCGGGATCAACCAGGCCGAAAGTCTGCGCGGTCTGGCGAATCGACAGCAGCACCGCGTCTGGGGCGATGCCGATCAGCCCGTCTGGACCACCACCGGGCGACGGTTCCAGCGGCGCCGGCCCGCGAGCGTGGCCGAGAGTAACCGGAGACGGCGGCATACCCACCCATGATGGCTCGTCGGGCGGCGGCGGCGGCGGCGGTGGTGGCGGCGGCGGCGCCACCGTTTGGGTCACCGTGACCGTCGGCGGAGGCGGTGGCGGTGGAATCGCGCGCGGCGGCGGAGCCCCGGCCGGCGGGGCCGCAGGCGCCGCCCACGCCGGCTTGGGGACCAGTGCGAGCCCTGAAGGCGCCGCCCCAATCAGTGAAGCCACTACTGTGCCGTGCCCGTCGCAATCCGATAAGCCGTCGCCAAACGGGCCCATGACATAGTCCCCGCCAGAAACTAGGTGCGGCAGCCGAGGTTGTGCAGCCACGCCGGTATCGATAACCCCGACGACCACGCCAACACCGGTGGATTCTTTCCACGCTTCTGGCATGTTCATCAGCTGCAGCGCCGCGGGCAACTCACGCAAATCACTGCCGGGCAACACGCCGGTTGTTGTGCACGCCGCGATCTGGCGCATCGGCTGATCCGGCCCGGGTGCGGGATCGGGCGGGGGTGGCCCAGGCGGCACCACCGGGGGATCAATCGCGCCGGCCACGCCGCCAGATACGGCAACCAGTGCTGCGGCGAGCCCGATCGCGCCCAGCGTACTCACGGCTTTAATCATCAGCCGTGGACCGCATTTCGTACCACCCACAGCAGATTCAGCAGCCAGATCGCCCATGGCACAACGAAAATCAGCAGAATGTACTCGCTGACTTCGACGGCGCGGTTTACCGGTGCGCTGATCCGCGCATTGGGCACCACCAGCGCTCCAAGCAGGCCCGCCCCGGCCAACATTAGCGCTGCGCCAACACATATCAGGGTGACAACCGGCGAAGCCGGGTTGGGAGCGCTTGCGTATCGTCCGATCACCACCGCTACCGCGACGACCGCACCAACGGCCAGCATCACCGATTGATTGCGATCAACAAACGAGCGCGCCCGGAGCAGAAAGATTGCGCAAATCCCCAACGTGAATGCCAAAAACCGCCACCCGCCGCCAGTTTCGGGCATCACTGCATAGCGCGCGGCCGCCACCAACACCACAGCGCCGCCAGCCAGCAGACCCGTCACGATGGCGGTGCCGCGCCGAGCCCACGTCGCGATCTGCTCAACGGTTTCATTGCCCGGACGCTCCACCGGCGACACCGTGTTTAGGGCAGCGCCTTCTCGAGTCTCAAACACCCCCCGGTTAGTGACCGAAGGAAACCATGGCCCGGGCACTCCGGCCCCCACGATCCCGATGCTGGTTGCAAACGTCACTAGCACCAGGTCCGCTACCAAGAAGACGACCGCCAGATGCGCTGGCAGCACTCGCCAACCGCTGGCGTGGATCGCCGCCACCGCGCCCGCAGATAACCCGACCACAGCCATCCCCGCAAACACAGTCAGATAGCGGCCGGTCAGCATCGTCAATGCCGCCACGCCGGCCAACACGGTGGCCGTCGCGGCCACCACATGCCAGCCACCGGGTGGTCCCGGCACCGACATCGCCGCGCCTGCACCGGCGCAAATCAGCGCCGACCACACCAGGAAGTCCGCCGATCGGCGTCGCTGCTCATCTCGTGCCCGCGTCGCCGCCCTCGCCGACACCAAGAAAACGGCGGCTAATCCCCACGACACCGCCGCGGGCAGCCAGCCGTGCTGTTGCCACCACAACTGCGCCAACATCACCTCGGCCCACGCGACCAGCGCTGCGAAAAGCCCCCCGGCTACCCGACGCGCGACCGTGACATCGACTGTGGCGAACTGCTGGCGTGCTGAACGAGCCAGCGCCGTCGACACCTCCTCAATGACAGGTGCGAAGCGTTCGGTGGCGTCAGTAGGCAAGAGACACAACAAGTCCCCGTCGTAGACACGGCTGTCATCAAGGGATCGCTGCGGATCGAGCGGAGTGGCGTCTGCACGGCACAGTTGAAAGGTCAACGTGTCATCAAGAGGTGCCCGCCCGCGATCTTTGAGAATCGCATTGACCCGCGGGATGAGGTCCTCGATCACCGCAATCAACGCCACCCCAGCAGGCAGGACGTAATCGATGAGCGTGTCATCCCCGACCAGCAAATGAACCTTGCACAGCCGAGGGACTTCCGGCGCCTGTTGTGCGGAATTGGCGGTGGTCATCGGGCATCGGCCGCTGTCGAGAACCCTGCCGCCAATGCGGCGGCGGTCTTAAGCACCGCCCTGGCGGTCTTAGGGTTGACCCTTCGAAGGTCCAACTCGCCCGCCGAGGCGATGTGGGGGTCAAAGGGTACCTCGATAATGCGATCGTTTTTGACCCAGCTCCCGAAATGCTCCCTGAGTGTGGCGACCAGTTTGGCCGCCTCCTTACGATCCTTCCGATTGCGCGCCGGGCGAATGTGGTTGATCACCAACACTGTTCGCGACAGCAACTGGTGATAGCCTTCGTCGCGCAACCACTCGAAATTGGTGCTCGCGCCTTCGGCGCCGTCCGGGACGGCCGAGGCCACCATCAACACCGCATCGGCGCGCTCGAACACACCCTTCATCACCTCGTGTTCGAGATCGACACCGCAGTCAACGAAAAGCACACTGTAGAACCGTTGTAGACGCATATGGCCCTTGCTGAACTCATCAGCGGTCAACCCCTCCCCGCGAGCGCCTCCATGGCGCGGGGAAGCCACAACGTCTAAACCAACTTGGTTGTGGCCCGTCAAGGCCCCAACATCGGCGTAGCGATGAAGATTAAGGTCGTCGTTAATCGCACGCAGCGATGACGCCTTGGGATCCACCCGAGCCGCCAAATTTGCGGCCTGTGCCGGATCGGCGTCGACAGCGACCACTTGGTCGTTACGATTGCGTGCAAACTCACTGGCGGTCGCGACAGTCATCGCGGTCTTGCCCGAACCGCCCTTGCCACCAAGCACCACGACGGTATAAGTGCCACGCAAATTGGCCCCGATCGCAGCCTTGAGGCCACGCACTGTGCGCTCGTCGCTGGACTCACCGACGTTAATCAGCCCACCAGAAACCTTGAGCAACGCCCTGCGCCACCCCTTGGATGGCGCCTCCTTGTGTGGGGCAATCAAGTCCGTGGCGCGCAGGTGCTCTCGCAGCGCGTCCGAAGACCGTGGCGTGCCCGCGGTGCGAGGCGACGGTTGGGGTGTTGGCGCACGCCAACCATGTTCTTCTGCCGGCGGATACGGACGCGCAACCTGGCTGGGATCTGCGTGACCGGCTGGCTGCGGTGCGCCGTGACGCCCACCGAGCGCCGCCTCCGACACTCCCTGCGGTGGGCGGCCCAATTGACTTGAGGAACCGTAGCTTTCGCTGGGCGTCCCCTGCTGATGGGGACCGGCCTGCTGCGCCCACGGAGGTGGCGGAGGGGTGTCTTGGCCCTGGGGTGCCAAGGTGCCCTCCGGGGGCGAAAACCGCGGCGGCTGCCAACCCGGGGCTTGTTGGGGCGCCGAAGACGGCGCCGGCGTCGCATCCTGGGCGGGGAGCCCAAGAGCGGCCTCCGGGGGTGAAAACCGCGGCCGCCCATCATCGCTCGTCGGTTCGCCGCTGTTGTTGGGATGGCTGGGCTCAACTGCGCCTGGCGCGGGCTGCGTCTCGGGCGGCGGACCTGCCGCCAGGCCATTGAAAAAGTCGCGTTCCTCACGCTCATGCGGACTTGTCATACCGTGTCCCCTCGTCACCAGACGTATTCGAATTTCGCTTAGCGCCACATAATTTGGCCACAGCGCGACAGTAACAACCACGGTTTTCATCCGTCTACAACGGACACCATATTCGCCTGTATCGAAATTTTATGTCCGCTGATGAGTCGCCCAGCCGCGTCCCGAGGGCAAAGTTTCGAGCAGCTCGACCACAGCCGTGTGGATTGCGTGATCGGCGCCGGGCAGCAGTGTGGTCCATTGCCTGCCGTCAGGACCAACGCTGTTGCTGACAACGACGCGGCCGATCAAGGTGTCAGCCACGGTCACCGCCATCGGCGCCCGCGCCGGGCCACTGATAGAGAATTCGGCCGCGCCGATAACCGCGCGGGTGGTGCCCCGGTCGGCGACCGCTTCGACTAGCCGCGCCTGGGGAACTGAAAGTCCAACCTCTACGAGGCCCGCGATGATGTCGATGGCGGGGTTGGCCTGCCAGGCCGACAGAACTGTATTGAGTACCGCTGCTTCGCTATTGATGCCGTGGAATTGGGCCGGGTCGGCCGGCCCTATCGTGTCGACGACGACGTGCGCGATCTCGGTCCCACCCAGCGGGGTGACCACAACCTCATCGCTGGTGTCTTGGCCCGGGCGCCAGAGCCGCGCGGCGGCCACCCACGCGTTATCGCGCCGGCACAATGTCACAACTCGCTGGGGAGGCCGCTGGGCGTACCACCGTGCCAGCGCCTCGGCGGCCTCAATCGCGTCCTCCGGGGCGGTGAAGACCGCTGGTGGGCCTTCAAGCCGCTCCGGTCGGATCTCGGGGCGGGTAATCGTCACGTCAATCTCGACGTCGGGACGCCCCAAGGCCCGCACCCAAGAGGCCACGCTGGGGTCAACCTCGCCGCCCTGACAAATCCCCGCGTTTTCGAGCACCTCCATCCCGGGGTGAGCCGCGATGGTGGCCTGCACCGCCCCAATGGGCCGGATCTTGAGGGCAGGTGGCAATTGAGCCACACCGCAAAGCGCGGCTGTCAACCACAAACCTTCCGACGTGGTCGACAGCCGCGCTGCAACCGCGGTTCCGGTCTCGGTCACAAGCCCCGGAAACCAGCCTGGACCGCGTGGTCGGTGCCCAGCGCATTCGTCGACGCGTGCCCCTGGGCCTGTCCATGGCGCTCGATCGTGGTGAACACCGCCTGGAACGCCTGATCGATCTCGTGCATGGCGACCTGGGCAGCGTCAGAACCATGCTGCGTCCAGACTGTGGCGACCTGGTTGATTGTTCCCATGGCCCGGGTACGCAGATCGTTCATGTGAGCGACCAGCTGCGCCTGGGCCGACACGTGATCGGCGATCATGGCGTGGTCGTAACGCATTGAATCCATAACCATTCTCCTCTGAAAGTCGTTCGATGTCTGAAAGATTGGCCGCGGTCAGGTCGACTGGATGGAGCCCAGCGCCGCGCGGTTCTGCGCGTTCGTTTCTTGGTACTGGTGCGCCGAGCGCTTCATTATGTCGATGACGCTCTGAAACCGCTGGCTGACCTGTTGGCCGGTCCGGTTGATGTCCTCGGTGGTGGCCATGGAGGCCAGCGCCGCATCACCACTAAACCCAGTACCGGTGAGGTTCTGGTTCATGGTGACATAACGGCCCAACGCCGACAGCACCTCTTGTTGAATGTTCGACAATTGACTTGCGCCCGAAAGCATCTGGGCGACATCGGCGTTCAACGCCATGATGGTGTATCTCCTTCACTAGCAAGTGGTTACCGCTGGTTCGATCAGTTCAGCAATGACCCGGGCCCCTGCCGGGAGTTATCCTCCCTGCCCGACGTGGACCACGCCCTCAGACGTGAGCACCGGCGCCGCATGCGCGGAGGCCGGTAGCGTGATCGTCTTATCCTGCTCGCTGACATCGGCATATTCACTGCCGCGTCCGGAGCGCCCCGTTGCCGCCATGGGTCCATACATTCCGGGCGCCATGGCTCCTCTGCCCGCTGCCGCGCCGCTTCGCAGTCCCGCAGCCGGTTGCTCGTCTGTTTCAGCGCCATCAGCCACGTCGGCCCACCAGCCGCCCGGCACGCCCACAGGCCCACCTAGCCCGCCAGCAGACGGTTTCGTCAACGCCGCGGCAACCGCTGACGCGCCCCCGGCGAAGCCGCCGTTGGCGCCACTTAGTCCCGACCACGGTGCACTGGCTGCGCTGAATCCCGGTGCTCCCCCGGCTGGGGGCCCACCCAATCCACCGGACATTCCACCGGTCAGCGCCGACAACGGGCCCATCAGGCCGCTTAGTTGGCCACTGGCACTCGACGGGAGCTGCCCCAGTGACTCCAGTGGTGAACTGAGCGAACTCATCATTTCGGTTGGCGCCTGGGTGAGTTGGCCGAGCAACGACTGTCCAGACTCTTCCAGGGGCGGCTGACCGCCTTGACCCGCCTGCAACGGTGGAGCTTTTCCCTGCGGCGCGTTACTCGTGACGCCCTGGCCGGTGCCCGTCGTTGCGGGCACGCCCTGCCCCGCGGTCGTGCCGGTGGTCGCTGGCTGCGGTGCCGGGGTTTGCCCACCAGTGGGCGACCCTGCGGCCTGCACGCCTGCTCCCGTGCCGTTGAACACGCCGCTCGAGATCCCAGTGGCCACGCCTGTGCTGATCCCACTGCCAGCCGACACCACTCCCCCACCGGCGCTAATGCCCGACCCTAAGGCCTGCACGCCAGCACCAACCCCGTCGCCGACCAACCCTGCCAAGCCGGCCGTCGCCCCCAGCGGATTGCTCATATCAGGCAACGTCGGCAAGGGAACGGTCAGCGCGCTCACGACAGGGGCCATAGCGCCCAAGTAGCCGACCATGGCCCCGGCGTTCTGCGACCAATACTCCCCATATTCAGCATTCGCCTCGGCGATCGCTGGGGTGTTGATCCCCATGAAATTTGTTGATTCCAAAGTGGCCTCGCGGACCCGGTTGGCCACCACCACTTCATGAGGAATGGTCGCGGACACGGCCGCGCTGTACGCAGTCAACCCAGTTTGGATGGTGGCCGCCGCAGTCTCTGCATGCAGCCCGGCGGTCTGCTGCCAGGCCGCCATCGGCGTGGCACTATCGAGCATCCCCATTCCGCCAGAGCCCTGGAAAACCGGCGCGGTCGCGATCGCGGTCACCGACTGCTGCATCCCTTGCTCGAAGTGCGTGGCCGCAGCAGCCGTGTAGGCGGTGATCTGTGGGACGTGCGCCGTTGGACCCGCGCCCATCCTGGTCAACCGAAATGCGTTGATCTCTGGTGGGATACCCCAGTACATCAGTGCACCGCCGCGCTACAGCGACAGCAGCGCCTTGCCGACCGCATCCATAGCGGTGTAGGTGGCCGCCGACGTAGCCACGGTGGCTGCGAACGCCTCCCGCTGAGCCACACCTAGAGCACCTGCCGCCAAGAACTGCGCGCCGTGCGCGGCGATAGCTTGAGCGAACATTGCCGACACTTCCTCGCCGCCCATCGGCAGCACAGCGCCCATCGCTGGTGCCCCAGCGGCAAGAGTGGCCGCCGTGGTCGCCCCGCCTGCGCCCTCTGATGCTGCCTGCGCCGCCAGCGCCGGCGCCTCAATGAACATCATTGCAATCCCACCCCTGTCCACATATCCCATTCGCCCCACGAGCAATAAAGCCGCCGTTTGATGCGACGATAACCGCCCCCAGGGACACCGGCAACCAAACCTCCGACATTCCACACAAGGCAACACCCCCTGTTTCCCGACACCCTCTACGGCGCCGCTCACCTGGCGAAATACCGCCACGCATCACCGAGCGACAAAGGCCCATGCCGACGCATGAATCGGTCCAGATCGACCGCTTAATCAGCTACTGAACCGCCCAGCACGAACTGCGCAGCCGCACGCGCACGCTCCTCGATGGTTTTCAGCCGCAGAATCGACTGCTCGGCAGCACCGGCGGCCGACCGCGCCTCCTCGGCAATCTCGGTGAGCCGCGCTGCGACGAGCTGGGCCGAGCGAGTCACCGGCGCGCGTGGACCCGGTAGGGGTTGGCCGGCCAACAAGGCCGCACACGTCCCGGCCTCCCAGCCCAGCGCCGAGCCGATCCTATCCAGCGTGGCCGCACGAGACGGGACCATGCCATGGTTGATCAGCCGCGAGATCGTAGGCCGCGCCACGCGCGCCAGGCGTGCCAGATCATGTTTGGACAACCCCTGTTCTAAGCGGGCTTGTTCCACCGCGTGGACGAGCAGCCACGCGGGGTCATCCTCGCTCAATGGGCGCTCGCCGGGAACGCGATCTGCACCGGCGCCACCATCCGGTCAGTGACGTACAGGCCACGACCGGGGTCAGCTGGCACGGCTTTCGTTTTGCCGACGATCGGCCCTTCATCAGGGTCGCCGTCCATTACCACGACAGGTGCTTTGGCCTTGAGCAACTCCCCGATTATCGGATTGGTCAGCGTGCGGCCCCACTGAGCGATCCGCCGCGACACGACCAGGTGCAGGCCGACCTCTTTACCCCGCGCAATAAACCGCGCCAGCGGGCCCAACGGGTATCCGGTTCCTGCCACGAACCCACCAGTGTCCCAACTAGCAAGGGTCTCTTCACGATCGATGAAGACAAAGATCTCTGGCCCGCTCCAACGCCGCGTCCCCGCAGCCAACTCCGCCTGGCTTAGGTCTGTCATCGGCATACGTTCAGTCAGGATCGCCCCCAGGCTGTCACCCAAGGCACGCACCTGGTCCTCCCGGAAAACGTAGGCGCCCAAATGTTCACCTTCGACCACGCGCAGCAACTCATTATGAGGGTCCACCACATAGATCTGGGCCTGCTCGGGCCCGTACACCCGCATCACAGCTTGGGCCACCGTGGCCAACCCGCTCGACAATCCACATTCAGGCCGACCGGTAAGCAGCAGATGCGGGGTCGCAGCGAAGTTCGCGACCGCCGGCTCCAAACCGATTTCTGAAATCCCGAACGGCACGACACCACTCCAGTCGACCCCACCCGGCCCATGCTCACGCTGCTCCCATTGCGCGAAGACCTCGTCGATACCGACGATTTTGGGCAGCATCCGTACCCGCGCGGCCGCACTGTCAGGTCCAGCGAGCCGCTGAATTGGCTCAACGGCTGCTGCCACGTCGGCGCGCCGCCCTTGCACGGTTATCTCCGGTAACCCGGCCTGAAAATGGTACCCCTCCATCGTCGTGCCGCGGCCCCTGATCTTGACCACGTTGACCTGCTCGACCTCACCGCCAGTGTCGTCCTCTTCGTCGAGGAACATCTTCTGCTCCCCGAAGGGAACGTCGCGCGCGACCTTCACATTGTTGACCGTCATGTCATCGTTGTCACCGAGCTTGAGCTCCACGTTGCTGGTGAAATTCTTGGTCATTCCTGACGGGAATTTGTTGGCCACCCAGCCACTGGTCGACACAATGGCGTGCACCCCAACATCGGGTCCTTTAGCCAAGATTCGTTCCACGTCAGAAACCAACAGCTCCCAGTTCTTCACAAACGTTGGCCAGCCATCGATCACCAAAAACACATCGCCGAACGAGTCTTGAGGCACCTCACCTGGCACGCCGCCAAATTTGCGTTCACGCAGCTTGGTTAGCGTCAGACCTAGCTTGGTGAACGCCTGCTCGCGCTGATCGATCAGCGCCAGCATCTCGGCGATGATTCGTTTGACCTGCTCGGGGTCCACCTCGCGTGCGAAACCACCGACGTGCGGCAAACCAGCTACCAGGTTGAGGTCCGGCCCGCTGAGTGCGATGACGTAGAACTGAAGCCGCCGAGGATGATACAACAAAGCGGCACCCGAGATCATCGTCGCGATGGCCACCGTCTTACCCGATTGCCCCATACCAATGACCGCGCAGTTACCTTCGGCCAGATTGGGCGCATAGACAAGCTGGCGGTGGTCGCGCGGCCTGTCTTCGATCCCGACCGGAAACATCAGCCTCGAGAGCTCGCTTTGGGCCGAGCCATAGTCGACATCCCACGGTTGGCCCCGCAACCGCCGCACCAGCTCATCAGCAGGGACCGGCTGCAGCGGCGGCAGCCACATCGCTTGCAGTGGAGGAAGATTCAGCCGATTCAAGCAATCCACCGTTGCCTGCACCTGTTTGACGGTGCGGCCATCGGCGCCAATGATGGCGCGTGGTTCCGGGATTTTGGTCTGCTCGCCCTCGCCGTCGCGGGCCATCTGCAGAGCAGGCATACCGACCGCCTGGAACTCTTGTGGCTCAAGGTAACCGGCTTCCTGCCTGGCCGCAGCAGCTGCTGCCCGTTGGGGCGGTACATAGCTCTTGAGCACGAACGCCGTCTGAAACCTCGTCAGGTTCTTGTTGGCACCTACCTTCAAAAGCCCAGCCCCAGCAGGTTTTTTGGGCAGATGATTGGCCTCATCGCTACCCAACACCTCGTGGGAATCGGTGTCGCCGACAGTTCGCAGCGCCACCCGCACCGGGATGTTACTCATGATGCCGCCCTGCATCTGGTGGCCCAGCCGCTGCGACCCCATCACGAGGCGAAGCCCCTGCGAGCGGCCCTGGCGGCCGACCTCGTCCATGACCGCTTTGGCTCCGTCATGTTCAGCGAACATCTGCGTGAACTCATCGACAATCAGCAGCAGGTGCGGCATCGGCCGCAACTTCTCCTTCTTGTGAATGCGCAAATACTCATATTCAGCGATGTCACTGACCCCAGCCCGGTCAAGCCAAGACTTGCGGCGCTCCATCTCGCCGTAGAGGACATCTTCCATCCTCACAATCCACAGGCGATCGTTACGCAAGTTGCTCATCGCCGCGACGCAGTGCGGGAATCCCGCCACCAAATGCGCCAACGCACTACCCTTAAAGTCAAACACCGCGACCTTCAACGAGTCTGGCGAATGCGTCAAACACGCCGACGTAATCAACGCCGTCAAAAACACCGATTTACCACTCCCAGTCGTGCCGACGACGACGACGTGATGGCCCATCCCCTCGAACTCGTGAGTCTCCTTCAAGTCGAGGGCCACGGGCTGTCCATTGCGTGGATCAATACCGATCGGGAACCGCATCCACTCCCGACCCCACTGCAATTCGCCCTCGTCGTCTTGCAGCGGCGGACCCAGCCGCGTCGCCGCCCAGGCCTCCTCCACATCGATATCGCCCGGATCAGCGTGGCCGAGAATCTCATACAGATCCACGACCTTCGATGCGGCGGCAGTCGAACTTTGCGTTACCCGCGAATCTGCATGGTATCTAGCCATTTTGCGCGCAAACGCGACCGCGGACGCCGTGTCCAGCGTATCGGGGAGCGCGAAAAACCCCTCCTCGTCATATGCCCCGTCGCGCTTGACATGCAATGTGAACTCAGTTGTCATCCGCCGCGCCCTCCTTGACCACTACACGCACAAAGGTCACGCCCGCGACCCCCCCAACGCCCCTGCGATTCAACGTGTCCCATTCACTATCCACACGGAGCTGGTCGTTGATCACAAGCCAATGCGGACGTACCCCGTCCGCGGCGCCAGGGTCCCCGTAATTCTTTCGAGCGCCATGCAATTCGTGACCAACCGCCGCATCCATCGCCGTCGGCGACGTCCACACCATTCGCAACGGCCCGCCACTATCAAAGAGCTTGTCGTGTTGGCAATGCGGCAACCACTTGACCCAATCCCATCGTGCTGGTTCGTCGGTGACGACCATGACTTTCAAGTCCTGCGGTGAATGGAAGCAGGCCGCCTGACAAATCATCGCCCGCACCACACCGTGGACTGTGTCCGGACCATCCTCACCCACCAACGTCATCAGCGGAATCACCTTGAGCGACAGCGGTTTAGCGATCCCACTAATCTTGGACTGCTCCAACAAAAACTTGCGCAGCGCGTCATAGCAGACTGGCTCATAATCGGCCGACTCCCCCAACCGAGGCTTAGCCAGCTTCTTCGCCAAATCCGAAGTACCGGTTCCGAAACGGACAAAACCAAAGTGCATCGCCAAGTCCTCAGCAGAACCCGATCGCTCCCACATCCGCGGCGACCCGACCAACCCACGCAGCATCGCCGGTTCGGGATGCAAGAACTGGTAATTGGCGAACTGACGCTCGGCGTCACTTTGAATCACATCACGTGTCTGGTCGAGCTCGTCCATGTAGGCACGGCGCTCTTCTTCCAACGCCTGCGGAGACAACGCCTTATCACCGCCACCAAAACGGCCCTGCATAAACACCCCGGCGAACGACACAATCATCATCACCGGCACAAACAACGAAAACAAACTCATCGGCCCCGAGCGCAGCCCCGGTTGAGTCAAGATCATGGCCATCATGCCCAAAAACGCCGCGCCCATGACTGCAGGCAAAATGATCTGCGCCTTCGTCATCGGCAACCGGCGCGGCGCGATCGGAGAATCGCGTACCGACTGCATGCCGCCATCAACTTTGGGCGCCCTCAGCCGCCGAGACGGGCTGAAACGAATCGTCGACAACCTTCTCCCCCTCCTATCCGCCGGCCCGTACGTTGGTCTTCGTCGGCAACACAGCCACCGCGTCCGACGGGCTATGCACCGTCAACGCGGCCGCCCGCGACAACTCCGGTCCCGCAGGCCACACCTGCAGCATCGACCACGGCGCCGGACGAACCTGAGATAACACCAGCCCCAACGCCTGCACGCTATTGTCGTCAAACGGCACACCATAGCGCGACCCGGTGGAGCTAGTCAGCCACATCGTCTCGCGCGCAGGCGAATCCAATGCCTGACCAGTAGTGCTAACAAACGTCGATGCACCATCACCGACCAAGACCTGATTCGCTTGCACCCCGCCATTGCCGGCACCCACCAACGGCACCATCTTCGCCCGCTGATCCGCGCGGATGGGCAACCCCCGACCCGAAATCACCGCGAGCCGCGCCTGACGCTCGCTCACACTCCACTGCCACGCCACACACGAAACCGGCCGACTGCCCGCATCAACCAGGCGCACAGGCGACCGCGGATAATAATCCACATCAAGAACATGACGCAGCGGAATATGCGCCAAATGATCCGGCGATATCTGCGGCGGCGTGGCTAAACCAAACGAATCATGCTGGCGCAGCATCGAAGCCACCACAGGCGAGACCTCTTGAACCCCATCTGCCAGCACCACATAAAAGCGGTCCGACTGTGCAGCCACATCCCGGCTCGCCACCACCGCACCGACAACAACCCCCGCCCCCAAATCCACCTGACCGGGCCCACCGGCGCCAGGCACCGCGGGAACAGCCAGCGGTCCCCCCGCCGGCAACGCGTCAAAAAGGGCCCGCGACATCCCCGTCGCCTGCGCCCCGGGCGCAATCCCCAGGGGCCCGGCGACCGCGGACTGAGACAGATCAATCGGCATCCGAACACCATTAGTCACCAGGTGTACCTGCGGCCCATAAGACAACAACAAGGCCTCGCTGCCGGCGAGCTCTCCCGCCGCCTCCCCGAGCAACAACTGCCCATTGATGCCCGTCACCAACGGCGAACCACCAACCGTCGTCGGCGCCGTGTCGCACACAGCCCAGCGCGAAACCTGCGGAGACACCACCGCCGGTGTCTCCACCGGAGCGCCCTGGATCCCCACCGTCGGCCCTTTGGGCCACTTCGCAATCTCCCCCGATGCCACAAACGTCGGCCGATCCGGCGACCCAGCAATCAGCTGCGCCGACACCAGATTCAACGCCGGATACAGTCGCTTGTCGACCACCACAAACAACGCCCCCGACGAACGATCAGCAACGATCTTCGACGAGTCGTCGATCACCCCCGCCGGGCGAAACCACCCGTACACGAACGCCCCCACCACGAGCACCACACCCAACACCGCCGACAACATCAACAGCGTGCGGTGCCAGCGAACCGGATTGATCTCCATGCTCACCGAACGGCGCAGCAACGCAAACGACAAGCGTCGCCGAACAAAGAAATGACCCGAAACCTGCGTCTTAGACGCCAACTTCAACGGCACACCGGCACCGTACCGCCCCCCGCTACACCCCCGCTACCAGCACGTCCAAATTGAATGAAAACCCAGAACACCGCAGTGGCGCCAGATCGCTACAGGTACCGGGCTTTCAGGACCTTGACCGCCAGCGATCGGAGTCCGCCCCAAAAGCGAAGTCGCCCTACCCATCAGGATCGCAGCTCACTCCTGGCCGCCGACCATCTCCTCGAGTTCGGCCATCGACTTAGTAAGGCTCGCCAGCCCGGGACGACGGCCCTATCCCGTGTGTCCGTGGCCATGAAAAAGTACCCACTGGTGGCCAAGTGGAGGTATCCGCTGGTGGCCGGATAAAAGTACCCACCCCGTGTTCGTCGTGTCGATCAGGAACTGCGGGCCCCGGTGGTGACGGTGAAGGTGCCAACCACTCATCGTCACCACCGGGGAGTTCCATTGAAGTCTGCGAGGGACCGCATGGACATCATTTCTGCTTATCAACAAGTCGGGTCATACCGCGGCGCCGCGCAGCTGTGCGGCACCACCCATAGGACCGTCAAGAAAGTCGTCGAGAAATTCGAAGCCGGTGAGAGCGCACCGCCGCGGGTCGAGCGGGCCCACAATTACGATGCGGTGGCCGATCTGGTCGCCGAGCGTGTCGAGAAGTCGGCGGGTCGGATGTCGGCGAAGCGGATGTTGCCGATCGCGAAGGCCGCCGGTTACGACGGGTCGGCACGCAACTTCCGTCGCCTCGTTGCTGAGGCGAAGGTGTTGTGGCGCAACGAACATCACCGGGGACGTCGCCCGGCGGTGTGGTCACCGGGTGAGTATCTGGTGATCGACTGGGCCCAAGCCGCACCCGGGTTGTTCCTGTTCTGCGCAGTGCTGGCGTTCTCCCGGTGGCGCTTCGTCGCGTTCGCCACCGACCAGAAGGCGTCCACGACGTTGGCGTTGATCGCCGAAGCGATGGCCGGGATAGGTGGTGTCCCGGCCCGGGTGCTGGCCGACCGGATGGCCTGTCTGAAGGGCGGCGTGGTCGCCAACGTGGTGATCCCTACCGCCGAATACGTCCGGCTGGCAGGTCATTACGGTTTCGCGCCGGACTTCTGCCATGCATCCGACCCTAAATCGAAGGGCATCGTGGAGAACTTGTGCGGCTACGCCCAACGCGACCTCGCCGTCCCGCTGCTCACCGACGCCGCCATCGCCGGGGTGCCGGTTGATCTGCGTGCTGCCAACGTTGCGGCCAGGGCGTGGTGTCTGGAGGTCAATGCCGCGGTGCATTCGGAGATCTGTGCGGTCCCCGATGAGCAACTGCTGATCGAACGGGAACTCCTGCAACCGTTGCCGTCGCTGCAACTTCGAATCGGGGCACCGTCGGTGATCCGCAAGGTCGACCGGCTGTCGTGTGTCCGGTATGCCTCGGCCCGCTACTCGGTGCCCACCCGACTGATCGGGACCAGCGTGGCCGTCGTCGTCGATCACGGCGCGCTGTGCATCGTGGAGCCCGCGACTGGGGTGATCGTGGCTGAGCACGAACTGGGTGCCCCAGGCAGCGCATCAGTCCTCGACGATCACTACGACGGTCCCCGCCCGGAACCTAGCCGCGGACCACGACCCAAAACTCATGCTGAGCAACAGTTCTGCACACTCGGCGAGGATGCTCAAGCATTCCTGGTCGGGGCCGCCGCGATCGGCAACACTCGGCTGGGCTCCGAACTGGAAGTCCTACTGGCGTTGGGCGCCGCCCACGGCACCGACGCCTTGGTCGGCGCGCTTCGCCGGGCGGTCGCGTTCCGGAGGTTCCGCGCGATCGACGTGCGGTCCATCCTGGCCGCCGGCGCCGGAACGCCGCAGCCCCGCCCCGCCGGGGATGCGTTGATCCTGGACCTCCCAGTCGCCCCGACCCGATCCCTGGCTGCCTACACGGTCAACCCGGCCGCAGACGGTGGTGCCACGTCATGAACGGCACGCCAGCCAAGGCAACCAAACCCGTTGCACCACTGTCCACTCCGCAATTCGCCGCTGATCTCGACGCCGGGCTGCGGCGGCTCAAGCTCGCCGCGATCCGGCGCACCGCCCCCGAAGTCCTAATCACCGCCAAGACCCAGCGCTGGACCCCCGAAGAAGTGCTACGGACCCTCGTCGAGACCGAACTGGCGGCACGGGATGCCTCCAACGTCGTCAACCGGCTCAAGGCTGCCGGGTTCCCGGTCACCAAGACCTTGGAGTCCTTCGACGTGGCCGCATCGTCGATTCAGCCCAAGGTGTTCGACTACCTGTCGAGCCTGGAATGGGTTCGCACACAACAGAATCTGGCGATCATCGGACCGGCTGGGACCGGCAAGTCCCACACCCTGATCGGACTGGGGGTCGCTGCGATTCATGCTGGGCACAAGGTCCGGTACTTCACCGCCGCCTGTCCGTTGACATCCGATGTGATGTATTGCCACCGTATCTGCGGTATCGGCGTGTCTTTGCCAATCTATCCGAGGTACCGCCGGTAGCGTTGTTTAGGTGAGTGTGGCGCCGGCGGCGCTATGGCCGCAGGTCAACGGTGGCGTTGAGGTGGAATTCAACTCCTCCGGGGGTTCTTCGCGCTTGCCGCTGGCGGAGTGTGCCGCAGTGGCCTTTGAGTTGGACTGCTCACCCGTGCGTGGTTTCCCAGCGTTTCGCGGGCAGGGCAATTATCCAGGCCTGTGGTGGTTTTCGACGACTCGTGAGCACGTTGGGTACGAGTCGTGGTCGGAGCGTGACCATTTGATCGCGCTGGACGCCGATCCCGCGGTGGTTGGTGTTGCGTCGCAGCCGTTCCGGCTCCATTGGGGTGACGGCAGGCACCACGTGCCTGATTACTTCGTGCGGTTGTCCGACGGAACGGCGACGGTTCTTGACGTGCGGGCCGATGACCGAATATCGGATGCTGATGCTGAGTTGTTCGACCGGTCCGAGCAGGCGTGCCGTTCCCTGGGATGGGCCTATCGGCGAGCGGGCGTTGCGGATCCGGTCGTGACGGCGAATTTGCGCTGGTTGTCTGGGTATCGGCATCCACGGGTGTACCGCCCGGCGGTCGCCGCAGCGTTGGAGGCGGTGTTCGACTCGGCGCGGCCGCTGATGACCGGGGTGAGACCGGTCGGTGAAGCGATCATGGTGTTGCCGGTGCTGTTTCACCTGTTGTGGCACCGGCGACTGGGCGTGGATCTTTCCGCGGCTGTCTTGACCGAGGAGTCGATCGTCGGGCCCGCGTTGTCACGATGACGGGTATGCGGTCGGGTGTCATCCGCGAGGGCGATGAAATCCGGTTATCCGACGGCGTATTCACGGTTGTCACACTTTCGGGCAGTTCAGCCAGGCTGACCGATGCGGTCGGCGGGCAGTCGGTGGTACCGCTGTCTCGGCTGCTGGGCGACCCGGCGTTGGAGTTGGTGTCAGGATCGCGACCGGCTTTGTGTTCCGAAGAAGCGTTGGCCGGGGTGCCCGAGGCTGCCGCCGAGCGGGCCCGCTGGTGGGAACGGCACTTGATCGAGGTGTTGACGGGTCGACGGGTTGATTCCGAGGCGGGTAGCCGGCCGCGGCCGGAGTTCGATCCGGCGTCGCGTTCGTTGCGGCAGCGCGAATTGGCCAAGCTCGCCGAGCTGCGCTCGGCTGGCCACGAGATCAGCTTGTACACGTTGCAGCGGCAACGCTATGCCTACGAACGAGACGGCCTGCTGGGGGTTGTGGATCGCCGGCACATTCCCCGGCGGGCGATGTTCGGCCGCGTCGACGAGCGGCTGGTGGCCGCAGTGCGGCAGGCCATCGATGACGAGACCGACGTGTCGACCGGGACGGTGAGCCGCCTGCAGCGACGGGTGACCAAATCGCTGGTGGCTCAATACGGTGCCCAGGACGCACCGGCGATGCCGTCTCAGCGGACGTTCTATCGTCTGGTGAAGAGGCTGTCGGAGGGCCGGCACACGTTCGGGTCCGCGCGCACCCGGCGTTCGTTGTCCAAACAGCCCGACGGCCCGTTCGGTGCGCTGACGGTGGCGCGCCCCGGCGAGGTGGTCGAGATCGATTCGACCCCCCTGGATGTGCGGGTGGTCCTCGATGACGGCACGGTGGACCGGGTCGAGCTGACCGGCATGGTTGACGACGCGACCTGCTCGATTCCGGCCGCGGTGTTGCGGCCCACGACCAAAGCGGTCGACGCGGCGCTGCTGCTGGCCCGAGCGTTGACGCCAGAACCGATGCGGCCGGAGTGGTCCGATGCGCTGCGGATGTCGCGGTCGGTGCTGCCGTATCGCTGTTTGACCGGCGTGGATCAACGGTTGGCCGATGCGGCCGCCCGGCCGGTGATCGCCCCGGAGACCGTAGTGTGCGACCACGGGAAGGCGTATCTGTCGCAAACCTTCCGGCAGGCGTGTTGCACGTTGGGGATCAATCTGCAGCCCGCCCACCCGGATACGCCGACCGACAAACCCAAGATCGAGCGGACCCTGCAGTCGGTGGCCACCTTGTTCGCCCAGCATGTCGCCGGGTATGTCGGCTCCAGCGTCGAGCGGCGCGGCAAGAACGCCGAACAGGACGCAGTGTGGTCGATCGTGGAGCTGCAAGCCCTGCTGGATGAGTGGATCGTCGCGGTATGGCAAAACCGGCCCCACGACGGCCTGCGTGACCCCGTCACCCCGGGCAAGGCGTTGACGCCCAACGAAAAGTACGCCGCCTTGGTCGAGGTCGCCGGGTATGTTCCGGTGCCGCTGTCGGCCGAGGACTACATCGAGTTACTGCCGTCGTGCTGGCGGCGCATCAATTCCTACGGGATCCGGGTCAACAACCGCAGCTACGACGCTAAGGCACTCAACCCCTACCGCCGCCAGCACTCGGGGGTGGAATCCAAGAAGGGCCAGTGGGAGGTGCACTACGACCCCTACGACGTGTCGCGGATCTGGGTGCGCAACCATCACGACGAGGGCTGGCTGGCCGCGACCTGGACGCATTTGCGCAGCCACCCGGTACCGTTCGGCGAATTGGTATGGCAGCATGCGCGGTCCGTGCTGGCCCAGCGCGGATGCGATCAGGCCACCGAAGCCGAGATCGCCCGCGCGGCCGATGACCTGCTCGACCGGGCCGCGCAAGGCCCCGCCCCCACCCGACAGGAATCCAAGGATCGCAGGGTGGCGGGTCGAACGCGAGCCACCGCGACACCGGCCTGGCCCCGCCCGCCGGATACCGCAGAACCCTGCGATGAGGAGCCGCCGCCAGGCGGTGACGAGGACGCCGACGACATCGAGATCGCCCAAGTCATTCCACTACCGGTGTTCGATGCACGCAAGGAGGCTGAATCGTGGCGGCTGTGAACACTTTTGCCCCGGTGAGCCAACTCGAGGACCGGCGCCAACCCACCACCACGCTCGAGGGTTGGCGCCGTTTCGTCGATGCCGATCCACCCGAGTTCACCCTGTTACCCGATGAGCAGTGGAGCACCCTGTCGGAGACCGAACGGACCAACTACAACGAAGCCCGGGTAGCGCATCACAGTGAACTGGTCGTGGTCACCACGTCGGCGATCCAGCGCATCACCAACGAAGGCCGGCTGCTGACCCTGCTCAACCAACGCGAGATCGGCGCCCGGCGCGGGCTGATCATTTCCGGGGCGGCCGCGACCGGCAAGACCACCGCGGTCAAACAACTCGGCCGATTCCACGAACTGCGTATCAGGACACGATTCGCCGACAAGTCCCGGATCCCGATCGTATACGTGACCGCGCCCCCGAAAGGCTCGGCGCGCAAACTCGCGATGGAGTTCGCGCGATTCCTGGGCCTTCCGCCGATGCAACCGCGGATGAATGTCACCGATATCGCCGACGCTGTCTGCCAGGTCCTCATCGACGCCCGAACCGACATCGTGATCGTCGACGAGATCCACAACCTCAACCTCGATACCCGGGCCGGCGAGGAACTGTCCGATCACCTGAAGTACTTCACCGAACACCTGCCCGCCACGTTCGTCTACGCCGGCATCGACGTCGAGCGCTCCGGTGTGTTCACCGGCACCCGCGGACGCCAGCTCGCCGGGCGCTGCGGTGTGATCAACACCAGCCCGTTCCCGTACGCCGGGGAATGGAAGTCGCTGGTGGCCGCGATGGAAGGCACCCTGCGGTTGCACCATCACACCGCGGGAACGCTGGTCGCCGAAGCCAAATACCTGCATCGACGCACCGGCGGAATGATCGGCAGCCTGGCGCACCTGATCCGCTCGGCTGCGATCCGCAGCATGCTCGACGAAACCGAGAACCTCACCAGGGATCTGATGGACACGGTGCTCATCGACTACGCAGCCCAAACATCGGCGCAACGCCATGCCAGCTGACGTATCAACCCCACCGGCGTGGCCGCAGGGGCCTGCCGCGCCACTACCGCGCACCGTCACACCGTTTCGTGGCGAAACGGTGCAGTCCTATCTTGATCGGCTCGCGCACGCCAACCACCTAGAACCCCGAGGTCTGCGGCGCTACCTGGCCGACGGTCCAGCGATCTGCCGTCCCCGGCCGGACTGGTTGGCAACCGCCAGCGGCCAGCCCGTGGGCATCCTTCACGCCCGGCTCATCGGGCTGGCCGCCCCCGACCGCGACACCACCCGCCAACGCCGCCACGCCCGGCCCGCATGCCGCCTGTGCATGGCACGCCGCGGTGTCTATGAGCCGGTCTACTGCTGGTTGCCCGACTACGCGACCGTCTGCTGCCGCCACCGCCGATGGATCGGTGCAGGCACCTCCACCCTCGACGATCAACGCGATCTGCGCTGCGCCCCCGCGGTGATCGCCGCAGCGCAGCGCCATGCCCGACTGGATCGGTGTCACGGCGACGCTGCGCGCTTCGCGGTCAGGGATGCCGCGCGGATTCACCGCTGCTGGGCACGCAGCACCAGCCCGTTTACGCTGCCGCCTGCCCGCGCCGACGCCGACACGCACATCGGCGCCTACCCGGACCTGATCGCCTTGGCCGCCATCCTGGCCGGCGCTCATCGCCGGATCTGGGGCACCGCGCCAGCCACACCCGCCCGTGCCCGCGCCGTCGATGCGGTCTACGTCAACGTCAGCGCCCGGTTTCCCCAGCACCGCGACCAAACCCGCCCCATCGAACAGTGGATCCACGATCAACAACTCAGCGCCACCCGCCGCGCACACCACTTCGACGCGTGGAAACCACGACCAGGTCAATCCCCGCGATCACCGTGCCCGGCTGGGCCAGCTGGGCGGCGTCAGGGCTGACGGCGGCGTGTGGAGCCATGGCACAATTCAGCCCTTGCTGACATATCAGTATCGGCTGTACTGTTTGGTGCATGCTGACGTGTGAGACGCGGGAATCGGCGCTGGCTCGGCTGGGCCGAGCGCTGGCGGATCCGACGCGGTGTCGGATTCTGGTGGCACTGCTCGATGGGGTGTGCTACCCGGGCCAGTTGGCTGCGCAGCTGGGGTTGACACGGTCGAATGTGTCCAATCATTTGTCGTGTTTGCGGGGCTGCGGGCTGGTCATCGCGACCTATGAGGGCCGGCAGGTTCGCTACGCGCTGGCCGACCCTCACCTCGCCCGTGCTCTGGGCGAGCTGGTCCAGGTTGTTTTGGCGGTGGATACCGACCAGCCCTGTGTCGGCGAGGACGCCGCATCGGGCGCAGCCGAGGCCACCGTTGGTCGATGACCATCAGTGGCAGCGATCCGGTGACCTTGAAGATCGCGGTCGCTCAATCGTAGTGAGTTGGCAGAACAGAAGGGATAAGCAGTGGCTATACATGGGTTCGTGGCCAAAGCAGCCGGGACAGTGTTCACCGGGCTGGTCGGGGTGAGCGCCTACGAGGTGCTGCGCAAGGCGGTGGGCACGGCGCCGGTTCACCGGGCAGCGGTGACCGTGACGGAGTGGGGACTGCGCGGAACTCGGAGCGCAGAGGTAGCAGCGGAGTCGGCCCGGCTGAAAGTCGCCGACGTGGTCGCCGAAGCCCGCGGACGCATCGGCGACGATGCCCCTCGGCCGCCCGCCGCCAAGGCTGACGATGACGACTGCTGCCAAGTGATGGGTTAGCCGTTTTCACGGGGAAAGGTCGATTGTGCCTACTGCTGAGGTTTCCTCCGATCACGGGGCCGCGCTGGTTGTCGTGTCTGCGGGTGCGCGACGAATACGGGTGCGTGCTAACTGGTTTCGGTTCGACGCGGTGCGGGCTGTCGCGATCGAGGACTCGGTCGCCACGGTGGCTGGTGTGGATGCGGTCCGCGCGTATCCGCGCACGGCTTCCGTGGTGGTCTGGTATTCACCCGAGCGCTGCGACACCGCTGCCATTTTGTCGGCGATCGCCGCCGCCGAGCACATCCCTGCCGAGTCGGTGCCCGCCCGGGCGCCGCACTCGGTCGAGGGAGGCAACCCCGGTGTGGTGCAGAGAATCCTCGACTGGAGCGAGCGGACGCTATCCGGCGAGCAAGCTGACAGGGTTTCACAACGACCAGTGCAACGAAGCGATGGCTGCTGCGACCACGACGACAGCCACCCTGAGTCGGAGCGGCTGTGGGGCGTTGTCAAGCTGCGGCGGGCCGCGTTCTCCGGGGTGGTGCTGACAGCCTCACTGGTGACGGCGTGGCTGACTCCATTCGGGCCGGTGGCGTTGGGATTGAAAGTCGTGGCGCTCGCGGTGGGCGCTTCGACGTTCGTGCCCTCAACCGTTAGGCGACTGACCGAGGGCCGTGTCGGTGTCGGCACGTTGATGACGATCGCCGCGCTCGGCGCTGTTGGACTCGGTCAGGTCGGCGAGGCCGCGATGCTGGCGTTTTTGTTCTCCATCAGCGAGGGTTTGGAGGAATACGCGGTGGCCCGTACCCGCCGCGGCCTGCGTGCTCTGCTGGCGCTGGTGCCGGATCAGGCCACGGTCTTGCGCGCAGGTGTCGAAACCGTGGTGGCCGCAGCCGAACTGCGCGTCGGTGATCAGATGATTGTCAAACCCGGGGAACGCCTGGCCACCGACGGCATCATTGTTGCCGGGCGCACCGCCCTGGACGTCTCGGCGATTACCGGCGAATCGGTGCCGGTAGAGGCCGGACCCGGTGATGAGGTGTTCGCCGGGTCGATCAACGGGTCCGGAGTGCTGCAGGTGGAGGTCACCGCGACCGTTGAGGACAACTCGTTGGCGCGAATCGTGCAGATCGTGGAAGCCGAACAGGCCCGCAAGGGCGCCAGCCAGCGCCTGGCCGATCGGATCGCGCAGCCGTTGGTGCCGGGCATCATGATCGCCGGGGCGCTGATCGCCGGGACGGGCAGCATCTTCGGTAACCCGCTGGTGTGGATCGAACGCGCTCTGGTGGTGCTCGTCGCCGCGTCCCCGTGCGCGCTCGCCATCGCCGTGCCGGTGACCGTCGTGGCGGCAGTCGGTGCCGCCTCGAAGATCGGGGTACTGATCAAGGGCGGTGCCGCGCTGGAAGCCCTGGGCACCATCAGTGGGATCGCGCTGGACAAAACCGGAACTTTGACCGCCAACCGGCCCACCGTCATCGACATCGCCACCACCAACGACGCCACCCGCGAAGAGGTGCTGGCGGTCGCGGCCGCGCTGGAAACCCGCAGTGAACACCCGCTGGCCGCGGCCGTCCTGGCCGCTACCCAAGCGCCGGTGGCCGCCGCGAGTGACGTGCACGCCGTTGCCGGAGCTGGGCTGACCGGCCACCTCGACGGGCAAGCCATCCGGCTGGGCCGGCCCGGCTGGATCGACCCCGCCGACCTCGCCGATCACGTAGCGCACATGCAACAAGCCGGGGCCACAGCGGTGCTCGTAGAACGCGATGACCGGCTGCTCGGTGCCATCGCCGTGCGCGACGAACTACGCCCAGAAGCTCCCGAGGTCATCACCGCGCTACGTGCCGGCGGCTACCAGGTGACGATGCTCACCGGCGACAATCACGCCACCGCGGCGGCGCTCGCCGCCCAAGCCGGCATCGAGCACGTCTATGCCGAACTGCGCCCCGAGGACAAGGCTCACCTGATCGCAGAACTGGGCGCTCACCGGCCCACCGCGATGGTCGGCGACGGCGTCAACGATGCTCCGGCCCTGGCCGCCGCCGACCTGGGAATCGCGATGGGCGCCATGGGAACCGATGTCGCGATCGAAACCGCCGACGTCGCCCTGATGGGCCAAGACCTGCGGCACCTGCCCCACGCACTAGCACATGCTCGACGCTCCCGGCAGATCATGGTGCAAAACGTCGGACTCTCCCTGGGCATCATCACCGTGCTCATGCCGCTGGCGATGTTCGGAACCCTCGGCCTGGCCACGGTCGTACTGGTGCACGAGCTTGCCGAAGTCGTCGTCATCGCCAACGGCGTACGCGCCGGACGCATAACGCCTCTTGCGGGGCCAGCACGAGACACCCGGCGGCAGGACAACTCAAGGTAGCGGCGGCCGTCACTGAATCCGAGGCATCGCAGGTCAGGCCCTCAAGCGCTGCCTCAGCCACAACGACAACGGACAACAAACACCCCGCCGAGCGCATCCAGGGCCGCGGGCACCAGCCGGTAGTACGCCCACTTGCCGCGCTGGGTTCGGTCGAGCAGGCCGGCCTCGACCAGGATCTTGAGGTGATGCGACACCGTCGGCTGGGATAGCCCCACAGTAGCGGTCAGGTCGCATACACACGCCTCGGCGCCCTCATGGCCCGCGATCATTGACACAAGCCGTAGCCGGGTCGGTTCGGCCAGCGCCTTGAGCACGCCGGCCAGCCGCTCGGCGGCGGCCGCGTCGAGTACGCCGTCGGTGATCGGGCTGCAGCACGCCGCAACGTCAGCGACCAGCAACGAGTCATCGCGTTCGGTCGGGGAGGCGATCGCGGCGGGCATGGCCCCAGTATGACACACGCATTGACAGTCATCGATGTTTCCCGCACACTGCTCACATAGATGTCTGTCGATGGAAAGAGTAGGTGCGATGACCGCCGAACACAATGAGCTGCGTGATCAGGTCCGGGCCAGCTACGGCGCCGCCGCCACCGCGATCAGCGGGGGCGCTACCAACAGCGATGTGCTGACCGCCGCGAGCTGCTGCGGGTCCAGCGACTCAGCCGATATCGGGACCATCTTCGGCGCCGGTCTCTACGGCGACGACGAGCACTCCGAGATTCCCGCTGAAGCGGTTGCGGCCAGCCTGGGTTGCGGTAACCCGACCGCGGTCGCTGACTTGCACCCCGGAGAGCGGGTGCTTGACCTGGGTTCTGGCGGCGGGATCGACGTTTTGTTGTCGGCGCGCCGGGTCGGCCCGGACGGGTTTGCTTACGGCGTCGACATGACCGACGAGATGCTGGCCTTGGCGAGGCGGAACGCCGAAGAATTCCGAGCCAAGGCCGGTGTCACCAACGTCGAGTTCCGCAAGGGCACCATCGAAGACATCCCGCTGCCCGATGCCGCCGTCGATGTGGTGATCTCCAACTGCGTGATCAACCTGTCCGCCGACAAACCGGCCGTGATCGCCGAGATGTTCCGGGTGCTGGTCCCCGGCGGGCGGATCGGGATCTCCGACGTCGTCGCCGAAGACCACCTCAGTTCGGCCGAGCGCGCCGAACGCGGCTCCTACGTCGGCTGCATCGCCGGAGCGCTGTCCCGCCAGGAGTACCTCGACGGACTGGCCGCGGCCGGGTTCACCGATGCCACGGTCACGTTCACCCACCAGGTGGCCGAAGGGATGCACGGCGCGATCATCCACGCCACCAAACCCGCCGCATCGTCTGATTGAGACAGCCGCAGCGAACGACCGCGCCACCGCGCCCCGACCCACCTCACGTTGACAGCTGCCAGTGAAGCGGTACGCCGCTCGCGCCACGGGAGAGAAACCTCATGAGTGACACCGCCATATCGACTGCTGCACCCGCAGTGGCCGCCAAGCTGTCCACCCTGGACCGGCTCTTGCCGGTATGGATCGGGGTAGCGATGGCCGCCGGCCTGCTGCTGGGGCGGCTGGTGCCCGGCCTGGGCGCGGGCCTAAGTGCCATTGAGGTCGACGGAGTCTCGCTGCCCATCGCCCTTGGGCTGTTGGTGATGATGTATCCGGTGCTGGCCAAAGTCCGCTACGACCAGCTCGGCGAGGTCACCGCCGACCGCAAACTGCTGGCGTCCTCGCTGGTGTTGAACTGGCTGATCGGGCCGGCGGTGATGTTTGCCCTGGCGTGGCTGCTACTTCCCGATCTGCCCGAATACCGCACCGGGTTGATCATCGTCGGGCTGGCCCGCTGCATCGCCATGGTCATCATCTGGAACGACCTGGCCTGCGGGGACCGCGAGGCCGCCGCAGTGCTGGTCGCGTTGAACTCGATCTTTCAGGTTCTCATGTTCGCCGCGCTGGGCTGGTTTTACCTGTCGGTGCTGCCGGGCTGGCTGGGCCTGTCCCAGACCGGGATCGAGGTCTCCCCGTGGCAGATCGCCAAATCGGTGTTGATCTTCCTCGGCGTCCCACTGTTGGCCGGGTACCTGTCCCGCCGCCTAGGCGAACGCGCCAAAGGCCGCACCTGGTACGAGTCGCAATTCCTGCCCCGCATCGGCCCCTGGGCACTCTATGGACTGCTGTTCACCATCGTCATCCTGTTTGCCCTTCAAGGTGATCAGATCACCTCCCGGCCTTTCGATGTCGCCCGCATCGCGGTGCCGCTGCTGGCCTACTTCGCGATCATGTGGGCCGGCGGCTACCTGCTCGGCGCCCTCCTCAACGTCGGGTACGAGCGCACCACCACGTTGGCGTTCACCGCTGCCGGCAATAACTTCGAACTCGCGATTGCCGTCGCGATCGCCACCTACGGCGCCACCTCCGGGCAGGCCCTGGCCGGGGTCGTGGGCCCGCTCATCGAAGTACCGGTGCTGGTCGGACTCGTCTACGTGTCCCTGGCGCTGCGTACCCGCCTCTTCGGACCCGAGTCCCAATCACGCAGTGCCCGCTGATGGCCGACAAACCCAGCGTCCTGTTCGTCTGCGTGCACAACGCCGGTCGCTCCCAGATGGCGGCCGCACTGCTGATCCACCAGTCCGGTGGCCGCATCGAGGTCCGTTCCGCGGGCACCGAACCCGCCGACCAAGTCAACCCGGCGGCCGTTGCCGCGATGGCCGAACTGGGCATCGACATCACAGCCAACAGCCCCGCGGTGCTCACCGCCGACACGGTGCAAGCCAGCGACGTCGTGATCACCATGGGCTGCGGAGACACCTGCCCATACTTCCCGGGAGTCACCTACCGGGACTGGAAACTGCCCGACCCCGCCGGCCAAGCCCTTGAGGTCGTCCGCTCCATCCGCGACGACATCGCCAACCGCGTCCAGACCCTGATCGCCGAACTGCTACCTGGCACCACTACATAACCCAAACCCACAGTCACCGAAACCTGTTGCGCCACTGAGATCCCCCCGGGTTATCCAACGCGGCAACGGCCCATGAAATGCTGGTCGACTGTCTGGCCGTACCCGGGATCGATACGGCGATCGCTGAGCGTGCCGGCCCGTCTCCGTCACCGTCGATACTGATCGGCGGGGCCGAGGTGATGCGTCCCGATCCGCCCCCGATGGGTCGGTTTGGGCCTGCCCGGCCGCCACGTGATGCTGAGCTAGTGGCCGCGAGGGGCGTACATGATCACGGCAACGCCTACCAGGCAGGCCAGGGCGCCGATCACATCCCAACGGTCGGGTCGGAACCCGTCGAGGGCCATGCCCCACGCCAGCGAGCCGGCGACGAATACGCCGCCGTAGGCGGCCAAGATCCGGCCGAAATGGGCATCGGGCTGCAGGGTGGCGACGAACCCGTACATTCCTAGCGCGATGACGCCGAGTCCCGCCCAGAGCCAACCACGTTGCTCGCGGACGCCTTGCCAGACAAGCCAGGCACCGCCGATTTCGGCGACCGCAGCCAGGACGAATAACAGGATTGAACGCGCCACCATGATTGCTGATCTTAGGAGACCGTGCCGGGGCATCGGGGCGTCCCCGGCTTCCGGACGCGGCAGCCCCACAACCCGATCGTCGACCCGTGCGCGTACCCGTGACAGACACCTGCCCCGCACACCATACTCAGAGAGCCAACCCACGGGAACCGACGTGAACACGGCAATGCGTTGGCGTTCAAATCGAATGCCGCACTGCCGGTTCAGTCAGTTCTTCGAGAACTGGGCACTCGGCACTGGACCCGCTCACGCAGGCAGCACCGGCATCCTCGATCAACCCCGCAATACTGTGCTCAAGCGCACGGATCTGAGGCGCCGCAGGTCAAACGGCCAGCAGCGCCTCAGATCAAACGACAGCGGACAGCCAGATCAAAATGTCGCCGCTAAAGCGCAGGGGCGGGTGCGTGGTTGTGTCGTCGTCGTCATGACTTAACTCCTCGCTAGACAAGGTTGATGACCAACGCGGGGTGCACCAGCAGCACAACGCCAAGGATTACGAGCACCGCCCCCGTGACGCGCGTGAGCCAATCGCCGAAGGAGGCGACTCGCTCCAGCCAGATCACCACCGAGAGCGCCAGCATCCACGCCAATTGCATGGTGCCGAAGGCGATCATGACTACGAACAGCATCCAGCAGCTGCCCAGACAAAAGACGCCGTAGCGCCCACCGGCACGAAGCGCCCGGGCCGGGCTGTCGTGGTACTTGCCGCACGGCGGGGAAACCGACAATGGCCAGTAGCAGTGCCGCAGGCACGCTGCTTTCAGCGGCGTGAGCTGATAGATCCCGGCGGCCAGCGCTATGGCGCCGGCCAGGCGGCCGACCCACGGTGATCCGTGTGCCAGTGGCCCGTTGAGGTGGCTCCACGCCCAGAAGGCGGGGATCCCGGTGGCGCTCCACAGGGCCAGGTATCCGGCGACGAAGACGATCGCTGGAGCGGCGCTGCCGGTGGCGGCGCGGGCGTAGGCGCGAACGACGGGCAGGACCGCAGGAAGCATCATCGCGGCCATCATGGCCACCCACGCGATGAGGAAACCGGCGAACGACATCATTGGCGCGGTCTCCATGGGCATTCCTGGCTCGGTGTCCATAGACATGGCGTCGCCGGTCATGCTGACCACTGACCACCACCAGCCCACCCCCGCCACACCCAGCAGGGCGGCCGGCAACCACGCATCAGTCCATGACCACTCACGCATTTCGGTGCTGTTCATGGTCTAGTGGCCGGGACCGACGGTGGCGTCGGCATCCAGGTCGCTTTCCAGAATCCAGCACACCGTGGACTGGTCATGTTCGGTGGGCGCGGCGTGCGCCGCGTGGTCGAGAAGGGTCTGCAGGTGGCCTTCGAGGGCGACCAGTTCGGCGATCTGCGCGCGGACTTGGTCCAGACGGGTGTGCAGGACCTGTTGCACGTGCCCGCACGGCACCTCACCGCGGTCGTGGATCGCCAGGATTTGGCGCACCTTCTGCAAGGTCAGCCCGGCGGCTTGGCCCCGATGGATGAACCGCAGCCGATCCACGACCTCGGGCCCGTAGTCGCGGTACCCCGACGCCGTGCGTGCCGGTGGCGGGAGCAGCCCCGCGTTCTCGTAGAAGCGAATGGTTTTCGCGCTGGTATTGCTGAGTTTCGCTAGTTCGCCGATCTGCATGGAACCCATCCTTGACCTTCCACTGTACTGGAAGGTCAAGGATGGGTTCGTGTCGCTCCGCAGCGACCGTGGCCGACTGGTCACCGTTTGGCGGTGCAACGACGGGAAGGGAGTGCTTGGTATGGCGTGGCATGGGTTCTTGATGAAGGCGGCGCCCACGGTGGTAACCGGGGTGGTGGGGGTTGCGGCGTATGAGGCAGTGCGCACGGCCGTGGCGAAGGTTCCGTTGCGCACGGCAACCGTTGCTGTGACCGCGTGGGGCATCCGGGCCGCCCGCGAAGCGCAGCGCACGGCCGAAACGAACACGGAACAGATCCGATTGACGGTCGCCGACGTGGTTGCCGAGGCACGAGAGCGCGCCGGAGAGGACACCGAACCGGCGATCGTGACGAGCCCGGGCGACGGCCATGACGACTGAGGTCCTGCCGGCCGCCGACGCCACGGCGACGGTCGTATCGGACGCGTCCGGGCGGATGCGGCTGCGCATCACCGGATTTCATGTCGATGCGGTCCGGGCCGTCGCGATCGAGGAGACTCTGGCCACGGTGCCCGGTGTGCAGGCGGTGACGGCCTATCCGCGCACGGCATCGGTGGTGATCCAGTATTCGCCGCAGCGCTGCGACACCGCGGCGGTGCTGTCGGCGATCGGCGTAGCCGAGCACATCCCTGCAGAGTTGGTGCCCACCCGTGCCCCGCATTCCGGCGATGCGCGCACCCCCGGGGTGGTGCGCAAGGCCATCGGTGGACTCCGCCGATTACTGGGCGCCCGGCCCGATAGCGACGCGCCGCGCGACACCGAGGGTAGTGGCGGCTGCGGGCAGGGACAGGGCGGTGCGTGCGGCACGGCGTCCTCGGGTGAACTGAACAGGCGTGAGCAGCGGAACTGGTTGCGGCGGTTGTGGCTGGCCATGCCGTTGGCGCTGCTGGCGTCGGTGTCGACGATGGTGTTCGGCGCCTATCCGTGGGCGGGGTGGTTGGCGTTCGCGGCGACGGTACCGGTGCAATTCGTCGCCGGGTGGCCGTTCCTGCGCGGCGCGGTGCAGCAGGCGCGGGCGGGAAGCGCCAACATGGACACGCTGATCACACTGGGCACATTGACCGCATTCGGCTACTCCACGTATGAGTTGTTCGCCGGTGGCGCACTGTTCTTCGAGACGGCGGCGCTGATCATTGCGTTCGTGGTGCTGGGTCGCTA
The DNA here is from genome assembly GCF_976985675.1 of Mycobacterium sp. NTMscope_MAC_12. Lineage (NCBI taxonomy): Bacteria > Bacillati > Actinomycetota > Actinomycetes > Mycobacteriales > Mycobacteriaceae > Mycobacterium > Mycobacterium sp. NTMscope_MAC_12. The sequence continues at coordinate 3,990 of NZ_CDRJYY010000001.1, read as the reverse complement.
TTTCGAGGCCAGATCCACGAGCAAGGCGTCGGAGGCGATCGGCAAGCTTTTGGAGATGGGCGCCAAGGAAGCCTGCCTGCTCGTCGGCGGGCAAGAAATTCTCGTGCCGGTTGATCAGGTACAAGTCGGAGACCTGGTACGGGTACGGCCTGGGGAGAAGATCCCGGTCGACGGCGAGATCACCGACGGGCGCGCCGTCGTCGATGAGTCAATGCTGACCGGCGAGTCCGTCCCGGTCGAAAAATCGGTGGGCGACCGTGTTGCCGGTGCGACGGTCAACATCGACGGGCTGCTGACCGTGCGCGCCACCGCCGTCGGCGCCGATACCGCGCTGGCGCAGATTGTGCGCCTGGTCGAGCAGGCACAGGGCGGCAAGGCGCCGGTACAGCGACTGGCTGACCGGGTCTCGGCGGTGTTCGTCCCGGCCGTCGTCGGGGTTGCCGCGGTGACGTTTGCCGGGTGGACGCTGATCGCCGCCAACCCGGTCGCCGGTATGACCGCCGCGGTGGCGGTGCTGATCATCGCGTGCCCGTGTGCGCTGGGCCTGGCCACTCCCACGGCGATCACGGTCGGCACCGGCCGCGGCGCGGAGCTGGGGATCCTGGTCAAAGGCGGCGAGGTGATGGAAGCGTCGAAGAAGATCGACACCGTGGTGTTCGACAAAACCGGCACGCTGACCCGCGCCCAGATGCGGGTCACCGATGTGATTGCCGGCAAGCGGCGCCAGCCCAATCTGGTGCTGCAGATCGCCGCCGCGGTCGAGTCGGGCTCCGAGCACCCCATCGGCGCGGCGATCGTCGCGGCCGCGCGCGAGCTGGGGTTGCAGATTCCGGCCGCCACGGCGTTCGCCAGCCTCGCCGGCCACGGGGTGCAGGCCCAGATCGACGGCCGCACCGTGCTGGTCGGACGTCGCACACTTGTCGACGACCACGAGCTGCTGCTGCCTGAGCACCTTGCGGCGGCGGCCGCCGAACTCGAAGAGCAGGGCCGCACCGCGGTGTTCGTCGGCCGCGACGACCACGTTGTGGGCGTGCTCGCCGTCGCTGACACGGTCAAGGACGACGCCGCCGACGTGGTCGCTCAACTGCACGCCATGGGCTTGCAGGTCGCCATGATCACCGGCGACAACGCGCGCACCGCCGCCGCGATCGCCACACAGGTCGGCATCGATCACGTCCTGGCTGAGGTGCTGCCGCAGGACAAGGTCACCGAGATCGAGCGGCTACAAGACCAGGGGCGGGTGGTCGCGATGGTGGGCGACGGCGTCAACGACGCCCCCGCGCTGGTGCAGGCCGATCTGGGCATTGCGATCGGCACCGGCACCGACGTGGCCATCGAGGCCTCCGACATCACGCTGATGTCCGGCCGGCTCGACGGTGTTGTGGAGGCGATCGCGCTCTCGCGGCAGACGCTGCGCACGATCCACCAGAACCTTGGCTGGGCCTTCGGCTACAACACCGCCGCGATCCCCCTAGCCGCACTCGGTCTGCTCAACCCGATCATCGCGGGAGCGGCGATGGGGCTCTCCTCGGTCAGCGTGGTCACCAACTCGCTGCGGCTACGCCGCTTCGGCCGCCACACCCGACAAGGATCGCCCCAGACCGCCCACATGGTGGACATCCCAGATAGCGCGACGTGGGATTCGTGAAGCCAGTAGGTATGCCACAACATCGGCGCTCATTCACCCCGCAGTATCGAGTCACGGCCGCGCACATGGTGATCGACGGGCAGCGGCGAGTCGCTGAGGTAGCCCGCCAGCTAAACGTGGACACGAGCCTGCTGCATACATGGGTGCGCGATGAGCGGTGGCTGATGTCCCAGGCCCGCAGCGGTGACGGCCAGCGGCCAGATGTCGCTGGCGAACAGCCGCTTTCGGTCCAGGAGCGAGCGGATTTGGTCCGGCTAGGGCAGACCGCAGCCGAGCAGGCGCAAGAAATGGCCGGCATAGACGCGTCTCGGCACACTTTGCGACCGCAGCAGCGGCGAGCCGCGGCTTGAACTCGCCGCAAGGGAGTGCGCCTGCCACGGCGTACCCGAAATCGCCGAGCTACCGGGCGCGTCGAACTCCGGCTGCAACTGTCACCGGGTCGCGAAAATTGACAGTGATCATTGTTTCGGAGCTTGGTGGCGGGCCTGGCCCGAAAATTGACCGGCGCCGGATGGCTGCCTTTGAGTGGGATCTGCCGGTCCGTCACTGAGCCCATGCACCCGTTGAGGGCGTGCTTGGTGACCTTATAGGAGCTTGTCGTAGCAACGGGGCCCATCACTGTCTTGTCCCATCGGCCCGCGCTCAGGGTGCTGTCCGTATCAGTACCACTGAAGGAGGCCAATGCCTGCCGCATCGACCGCTGTCTTTGTCGGGGTCGACACCCACGCCGATACGCACCACGTTGCTGTCATCGACCAACTCGGACGCCACCTCGGCGACCGAGAATTCCCCGCCGATCCGGACGGCTACCGCAGCCTCCTGGACTGGATCTCCTCGATCGGATCGGTCGCCGGTGTGGGAGTGGAAGGCACCGGAACCTACGGAGCCCAACTGGGCCGGGTGTTGACGGCAGCGGGCCTGGCGGTGCTCGAGGTCAACCGGCCCGACCGTGCGACCCGGCGCGCCAATGGCAAGTCTGATCCCGTTGATGCCTACGCAGCAGCCCAAGCGGTAGCCTCCGGGCGAGCCGACAGCGTTCCGAAATCACGAGACGGCATCGTGGAGTCCATCCGTTGTCTTCGCGTGGCTCGGCGATCGGCAGTCAAGGCAAAGACTCAGTGCATCAACCAGATTCGCGGACTGCTGATCACCGGCCCGATGGACTTGCGTGAGCACATGAAACCGTTGGGAACCGTTGCATTGATCCAGGCGCTGTCGCGTCTGCGCCCCGGAACAGACCTCTCGGCGCCAGCGGCAGCGATCAGACTTACGCTTCGATCCCTGGCTCGCCGCCACCTGGCGCTCAATGACGAGATCAAAGAGCTCGACATCGTCTTGGATGAGCTGACCACCACTGCTGCTCCAGGTCTGCTGGCCAAGACTGGCGTCGGCACCGAGGTCGCCGGACAACTGTTGGTCAGTGCCGGCGACAACCCCGAACGGCTTCGTTCCGAGGCCTCCTTCGCCCATCTCGCCGGTGTTGCTCCTATCCCGGCATCCTCGGGACGCACGAACCGCCACCGGCTCAACCGGGGTGGCGACCGGGCAGCGAACAAAGCACTTCACACCGTCGCTGTCGTGCGGCTGAAATATGACGAACGCACCCGCGCCTATGCTCGCCGGCGAACCGCCGAAGGACTGTCAAAGAAGGACATCATGCGCTGCCTCAAACGGGCCATCGCCCGCGAGATCTACCAGGAACTCACGCGCCCAACACGATTCACACCCACACCCGAAGACCCAGCGGTCAGCCCTTGACAATCTATAGGAGCATCCCACCTGAGATGCTAATGACGGGTGTTGGGAGACCGTGGGATGCGGATTGAGATTCTGAGCAGCCCGGGCTGTCCGAACGCGGCAACGGCCCATGAAATGCTGGTCGACTGTTTGGCCGTGGTCGGGATCAACACGGCGATCGTTGAGCGGGTCGGACCCTTTCCGTCACCGTCGATACTGATTGACGGCACCGATGTGATGCGTCCCGATCGGCCGCCGACGGGTGACGTCTGTCGGTTGGATCTGCCCAGCCGTGACGTCATACTGACCGCGCTGCGACGGGCGATTGCGGCCGAAAGCTAGTGGCCGCGAGGAGCGTACATGTTCACGGCAACGCCGGCCAGGAAAACCAGGGGCGCCAAGCACGTCCCAGCGGCCGGGTCGGAACCCCTCGAGGGCCATACCCCACGCCAGCGAGCCGCCGACGAACACGCCTCCCCGTAGGCGGCCAGGATCCGGCCTATTTACCTCAGATCAGATGACAAACCACCCGCAACAGGATCGCCATTTGATCTGAGGCACCGCAGGTCAGACGCCCGCACCTGCCTCAGATAGAACGACAACGG